>NZ_JACHGT010000001.1:0-41062 GCF_014202425.1 Phytomonospora endophytica
GCGGTGGCGGTGGCGGTGGCGGTGGCGGTGGCGGTGGCGGTGGCGGTGGCGGTGGCGGTGGCGGTGGCGGTGGCGGTGGCGGTGGCGGTGGCGGTGGCGGTGGCGGTGGCGGTGGCGGTGGCACGCCAGTCCCCACCCCACCTTCCCCCAAGATCACCCGAAGTTTTCCTACCGTCAACCCGATCCCCATGTAGAAAACCTTGCAACCACCCCCGCCCCAAGGTTGAATGCCTACAGTCCCACCACTCTGGCCGTTGCCGCCCCGACCCCACCCCCGGAGGGTTCGTGTCCACTCGCACGCGACCGCCCACATTGGCCGCCGCGCTCGTCCCCTTGCTCGTCGGCGGTCTTGTCGTCGGCGTGGCGCCGGCGGCGTCCGCCGATCCGGCCACCACCACCGCCACGACCACCGCCGCCACCCCCATCGAGACCTCGCGCAGCACCGACCGTCTCGCGCCCGGCGTCACGCACGACTCCTTCGACCGCTGGCAGGCCGACGGCTGGCTGCGCGCCGACTCCCTCACCGTCGACCTCACCTCGGGCGCGAAGGTCGAGTACCTGTCGGCCGATCCCGTCGCCAGTGTCCAGCCGATCTCGACGCAGGTGAAGGCGATCCCGAACGCCGTCGCCGCCGTCAACGGCGACTTCTTCGACATCAACGACACCGGCGCGTCCAACGGCGTCGGCATCTCCGACGGCGAGCTCGTCAAGTCGGCCAACGACGGCCGCGCCAACGCGATCAGTCTCGACCCCGCGGGTCTCGGCCGGATCCTCCAGATCGACTTCGACGGCACGGTGACCACTCCCGCCGGTACCGTCCTCGATCTGGCCGCCCTCAACGCCAACACCCTCGACGCCGACGAGATCGGCGAGTACACGCCGTTGTGGGGCGCGATGAGCCGCACGCGTGTCGTCGTCGGCGCGGCCCGGACGGCCGAGGTCGTCGTGACCGACGGCGTCGTCACCGCGGTCGGCGCGACGCCCGGCGAGGGCGCCATCCCGCCGGGCTCGGTCGTGCTCGTCGGCCGCGAGCAGGGCGCCGACGCGCTCCTCGCGCTGAAGGTCGGCGACCGGCTCGGCATCGAGTACGCGCCCAGGACCTCCGACGGTTCGGTCGCGCGCACGGCGATCGGCGGCAACCAGCTCCTCGTCGTCAACGGTGTCGTCCAGACCCACCCCGACGACGGTCAGGCCGCGCGTTCGGCGGTCGGCTTCTCCGCCGACGGCGCCACGATGTACGTGCTGACCGTCGACGGCAAGCAGGGCAACAGCGCCGGCATCACCGTCCCGCAGATGGCGCAGATGATGGCCGAACTCGGCGCGCACAACGCCATCAACATCGACGGTGGAGGTTCCTCGACGATGCTCGCCCGCAAGCCCGGCACCGACGACCTCGGGATCGTCAACAGCCCCTCCGACGGCAGTGAGCGCCCGGTCGCCAACGGCCTGGCCGTCACCGTGCCCGAGGGTTCGGGCAAGCTCGACGGCTACACCGTCGACACCGCCGCCGACCCGGCCCGCGCCCCCGGCGCCGCGCCCATCGCCGGTGGTACGCCGGACCGCGTCTTCCCCGGCCTGAGCCGCCAGTTGACGGCGGTCGGCCACGATGAGCGGTACGGCCCGGCGAAGGGCCGCCCGAGCTGGAGCACCGATGACCGCGGTGTCGGCTACGTCGACTCCAAGGGCGTCTTCCACGCCCGCGACAGCGGCGAGACGACCGTGACGGCCCGCTCGGGCCGCGACAAGGGCTGCCTCGACCTGGCCGTCCTCGGCGAGCTGACCCGCCTCGACGGCACCGTCGAGCGCGTCGGGCTGGCCAACGCCGACGCGACCGGCCGTTTCGGGGTCGTCGGCTTCGACGCCGGGGGCTACTCCGCGCCGATCGAGCCGCGCGACCTGGAACTGACCTACGACGAGTCGCTGCTGGACGTCACGCCCGACGCCGACGGCAATTTCACCGTGTCGGCGAAGGCCGGTGACGGCTCGACCCTGATCACCGTCTCCGTCGGCGGTTTCGAGACCGCGATCCCGGTGACGGTCGGCCTGACCGAGCAGTCGGCGGCCTCCTTCGACGACGCGGCCGCCTGGAAGTTCAGCGCGGCCCGCGCCACCGGTTCGGTCGCGCCCGCCGAGGGCCACACCGGACAGGGCCTGAAGATGAGCTATGACTTCAGCACCTCGACGGCGACCCGCGCGGCCTACGCCGACCCGCCGCAGATGATCGAGGTCCCCGGCCAGCCGCAGGCCTTCGGCATGTGGATCCACGGCAACGGCACGGGCGAGTGGCCGTCGCTGCACCTGGTCGACTCGCAGGGCACGAGCACGATCCTGCGGACCGACCTGATCACCTGGAAGGGCTGGAAGTACGTCGAGATGGCCGTCCCCGCCGGGGTCTCCTACCCGGTGAAGATCCGCCGCTTCTACGTCGCCGAGACCCGCCCGACCGCCTCGTACAAGAGCGAGGTGATCATCGACGACATCGTCGCCAAGGTGCCGCCGACGGTCGACGCGCCCGCCGAGGCCGTCCCGGTCGACCCGATCGTCACGTCCTCGGTCGACGGGAAGGAGTGGCGTTTCGCGGTCATGTCCGACGCGCAGTTCGTCGCCCGCGACCCCGACAGCGACATCGTCGCCTCGGCCCGCCGCACCCTCCGGGAGATCAAGGCCGCCGCGCCCGACTTCCTGATCATCAACGGCGACCTCGTCGACGAGGCGAGCCAGGCCGACCTCGATCTGGCCAAACGGATCCTCGACGAGGAGCTCGGCGGGACCCTGCCGTACTACTACGTGCCGGGAAACCACGAGGTCATGGGCGGTTCCATCGACCTGTGGAAGCAGAACTTCGGTGACCCGCAGCGGGTCTTCGACCACAAGGGCACGCGCTTCGTCACCCTCGACACCTCGCGCCTGGGCATCAAGGCCGGCGGTTTCGACCAGGTCGCGATGTTCCGCCGGGCCCTCGACGAGGCCGCCGCGGACCGCTCGATCAACTCCGTCGTGCTCGTCGAGCACGTCCCGCCGCGCGACCCCACCCCGCAGAAGGGCAGCCAGCTCGGTGACCGCAAGGAGGCCGCGACCGTCGAGGCGTGGCTGTCGGAGTTCGGCCGCACGACCGGCAAGGGCACCGGCTTCATCGGCTCCCACGTCGGCGTCTTCCACGCCGCGCACGTCGACGGCGTGCCCTACCTGATCAACGGCAACTCCGGCAAGGCCCCGGCCGCGCCCGCCGACCAGGGCGGCTTCGTCGGCTGGACCGAGTTCGGCGTCGACCCGGTCAGCCGCTGGGAGCAGTTCGAGCGCCGCTCGCAGCCCTACGGCGAGCCCTCCGACTGGCTGGAGGCACGGCTGCGGCCGCAGGTCGACGAGCTGACCCTCACCGCCCCCACGAGCGTCAAGGTGGGCACCAGCGCGACGATCACCGCGTCCTTCCTGCAGGGCGACCGCGCCGTTCCCGCCGCCTACCCGGTGAGCGTCGGGTGGTCGGGATCACGCGACCTGTGCGTCGGGAAGGGGCATCATTGCGTTGCCCGCTTCGACCCGGCGACCGGCACGTTCACCGCGCTCAAACGGGGTGTCGTCACCCTCACCGTCACGGTCAACGGAGTCACCAGGGAGGCGACGATCACGATCACCCGGTGACGTGCGGGAATTATCGTGCCGGGTAGGATGTTCCGGTTGCGTGCCGCTCCTGGAGACCGAAACCAGGGCGCCCCGATCCACTCGGGTAAAGCGGCCGCCACCTGCACCTACCGGTACCGGTTCACGCATCGCGATGCGACCCGGCGACCGAGATTGACGAGGATGACATGAAGGCCGAGATCCACCCGACGTACGTCGACACCGAGGTCACCTGTTCCTGCGGGAACGTGTTCAACACCCGCAGCACCGTCGCCTCCGGCAAGATCCACGTCGAGACCTGCAACGTCTGCCACCCGTTCTACACCGGTAAGCAGCGCATCCTCGACACCGGCGGCCGCGTGGCCCGCTTCCAGAAGAAGTACGCCAAGGTGCAGGCCGCCAAGGCCGAAGCCGGCAAGTAGCGACTTCCACGGCGTCCACCCGACCTCACGGTCGGGCGGGCGCCGTTTTTTCATCCTCGTAAGTCCGTTTCGTCGCCACTTGGAGAACCGATGAGCGAGTCAACCGGCGGGAACCGGCTGGCCGACCTTCTGGCCGAGCACTCCGAACTGGAGAAGCAGCTCGCCGACCCGTCGATCCACGCCGACCAGGCCCTCGCCCGTCGCGTCGGCCGCCGCTACGCCGAACTCAGCCCCATCGCGGCCACCGCCGCCGAACTCGACACCGCGCGCGACGACCTGGCCACCGCGCAGGAGTTCGCCGACGACGACCCCGACTTCGCCACCGAGGCCAAGGAGATCGCCGCGCGGATCCCGCCGCTGGAGGTCCGCCTCGGCGAACTGCTCCTCCCGCGCGACCCCGACGACGCCCGCGACGTGATCGTCGAGATCAAGGCCGGCGAGGGCGGCGACGAGTCGGCCCTGTTCGCCGGCGACCTGCTGCGCATGTACTCCCGCTACGCCGAGAAGCGCGGCTGGCAGATCGAGGTCATCGGCTCCGAGGAGACCGACCTCGGCGGCGTCAAGGACATCTCCTTCTCGGTGAAGACCAAGGGCGTGCCCGAAGGCGGCTACGGCGTCTGGTCGCGGCTGAAGTACGAAGGCGGCGTCCACCGCGTGCAGCGCGTCCCCGCGACCGAGTCGCAGGGCCGCATCCACACCTCCGCCGCGGGCGTGCTCGTCCTCCCCGAGGCCGAGGAGGTCGACGTCCACATCGACATGAACGACGTCCGCGTCGACGTGTTCCGCTCCTCGGGTCCCGGCGGCCAGTCGGTCAACACCACCGACTCCGCCGTGCGCCTCACACACGTCCCGACCGGCCTCGTCGTGTCCTGCCAGAACGAGAAGTCGCAGCTCCAGAACAAGGAGTCGGCGATGCGGATCCTGCGCTCGCGCCTGCTGGCGCTCAAGCAGGAGGAGGCCGACGCCAAGGCCGGCGACGCGCGCAAGGCGCAGGTCCGGACCGTCGACCGCTCCGAGCGGATCCGCACCTACAACTTCCCGCAGAACCGCCTGACCGACCACCGCATCGGCTTCACCGCGCACAACCTCGACAACGTGTTGCAGGGTGAGCTCGACCCCGTCCTCGACGCGCTCACCGACGCCGAGCGCAACGCCCGTATGGAGGGCGAAGAGGGCCTGTCCCGCAAGGGCTGACGCGTGCACGCGACGAGGGCCGGGTCTCCGCGGAGACCCGGCCCTCGTCGCGTCTAGCGCTGGACCCGCCGTTTCGCCGAGACCCTGCGGATCACCGGCATGCCCCATCCGACGAACGCGGCGACGCTCCCGATCGCGCCGGCGACCACGATCGTCACCGCGAGCCAGGACGGCAGCCCGGCGTCGGCGAGGCGGCCGCCGATCCAGATCAGCCCGGCGAGGACAGTCAGGACCGTCAGGGTGATCGCGCTGATGCCGAACACCGGCGCCCACGACGGCGAGGGGAGCTTCAGCGCGGTGAGCGTGTAGACCGCGATCCACCCGACGGCGGAGAGCAGCAGTGCGGGGAAGTTGCCGAGGCCGGGGGCGGCGGCCTGGAGAAGCAGCGCGACGAGCACCACGGGGATCGTGATTAAGAGCGCGGCCCATCTGTTCATGGTGGTGGGCTTTCCGGTGAGGGGAAATGACCCGGCCGAGTGTGACACGGGCCACGGACCCCATGACTCGTCCGTTCGGCGGACCGGGACCCTCAGGCCGCTAAACCGTCGTCCTCTTCGGCTCGCGCCTGGCTCTTCGCCTCGTACATGGCCCGGTCGGCGATCTCGAAGGCGCTGGCCAGCCGGGGTTTCCCGGCCTGCCGGTCGTCCATGCCGTTCAGTTCGGCCCAGCCGATGCTCGCCGACAGCGGCGTTCCCGGCACCAGCGAGGCCCAGTCCTCGGCGGCCAGCGCGCTGGTGATGCGCTCACCGATCTCGTCGGTCTTCTCCATCGTCGCCGAGGGCAGGATGAGTACGAACTCGTCGCCGCCGTAGCGGGCGACGAAGTCGCGGCGGCGCATGATGCGCACGAGCGCCCCGGCGGCGCGCTGGAGGACGGTGTCGCCGGAGAGGTGCCCGTGGACGGTGTTGACGGCCTTGAAGCCGTCGATGTCGAGGACGCCGAGGACGCCGTTCTCGCCGCGTTCGGCCATGGCCTCGACGTACTGCTGGAGGTGCCTGCGGTTGGGCAGGCCGGTCAGCGGGTCGGTGAGGGCCTCGTCGGCGTAGCGGGCGACGGTCATGCGCAGGTCCTCGTGGTCGAGGCGCGCGGCGACGCCGTCGACGAACAGCGTCTGGAGCCGGTCGAGTCCCTGGGCGGTGAGCTGGAAGGCCGCGCGTTCGGCGGCGTAGGCGGCGGCGTGGTCGCCGGCCACGAGGTGCGCCAGGGCACGCAGCCGGGAGCTCTCGCCGGGGCCGATCTTCGACAGCTGCGGGTTGTAGGTGGCGCTGTCGATGCGCTGGAGACGGTCGAGGGCGGCCTCGGAGTCGCCGGCGGCGATCGCCCGGCAGACCTCGCCGTAGGCGCGCAGGTCGGCGAGTTCGGCGTCTCCTCCGGCGGCGTAGAGGTACGGGCGCGGGTCGCGGTTGTCGCCGGCGTCGAGGGCGGCCAGGCGCGTGATCGTGTAGCCGAACCAGGGGAGGTTCATGTCGACGACGTCGGGCAGGCCGTCGGCGCGGCGGGGCGCGTGGTCGGCGTCGGACATCAGGGCGCGCAGGATCCGGACGCAGCCGTCGGTGTCTCCGCGGTGGTCGAGGTAGAGGCCGAAGCGGACCTGCACCTCCGGCAGGGACAGGCGCCAGTCGCGGTCGATGGTGGCGGCGACCTCGCGGGCGCGCCCGGCGGCGTCGGCGGCCTGGTCGTGGAAGCCGATGTTGGAGTAGCCGACGGCGAGGTTGTGCCAGGCCGAGGCGACGGTGATGTCGGGCTTGTCGACCTCGGTGAGGAAGCGGCCGCTGCGGACGAGGTGCGTCACCGCGCGTTCGAGGGAGCCGTCGGTCATCGCGACCTGCGCGGTCAGCGCGTGGAAGTAGCCGAGCACGCCCGGGTCGCCCAGGTCACGGGCCGCCGCGGCGGCGCGGTCGACCGTTCCGGCGTACTCGGCGGTGTGCTCCAGGTTGAGGATCCCGGCCAGCCTGAGCAGCAGGAACCACGTCCGCTCGGTGGCGTCGCCCGCGGTGGGGAAGCTCTCGTCGATGAGCCGGACGGCGGCCGATGAGCGGCCGGCGCGCAGGAGGGCGCGGGCCTCGCTCACCCGGGGATAGTCCTCGGCGTTGGCCACGGTGCACCTCCTCCCATCGCCTAAGCATGCCGTATCCCGGCAAACCGGTGAAGGCGGCTCGCCCCGCCTTTCGGGGGCACGGAACCGGCATGCGTCACGTATTTCGGACATCGGCCCGATGCCATGGAGGGGGCTTCGCCGACGGTTCAAGCTTCGCCGATTCCATCGCGGGGGCCGAGTCGTTCATACGACATTAGTGCGCCCGCCGGGCGATCGTCGTCCGCCCGGCGGACGGCGGACGCCCGGCCGTGCGGATAAGTTGTACCGCGTGGCGCGAACCTGGCGGGACCGAATAGTCGAGGCGGCCGGACGGCTGTCGGGAGCGGGGGTGCCCTCGCCGCTCGTCGACGCCGAGCTGATGGCCGCGCACGTCGCGGGCACCTCGCGCGGCGGGCTGATCCTGGCCGAACCTCCCGACGAGGAGGCCGCGGCCCGGTTCGCGCAGCTCGTCGGCCAGCGGACCGAGCGGGTGCCCCTGCAGTACCTCATCGGCGTCGACTTCGTCGGCATCGAGCTGGCCGTCGGGCCAGGCGTCTTCGTGCCGAGGCCGGAGACGGAGCTGCTGGTGGAGTGGGCGCTGCGGAAGCTGACCGGGATGACGGCCCCCCTGGTGGTGGACCTGTGCTCGGGTTCGGGGGCGATCGCGGTCGGTGTGGCGGCGAACCGGCCCGACGCGACGGTCTACGCCGTCGAGCAGAGCGCCGAGGCCCTCGCATGGCTCCGGCGCAACGCCGAGCACCGCGGTGTGCGTGTCGTCGCGGGCGACGCGACGGCCGCCGAGACGCTGGCCGAGCTGGACGGGACGGTCGACGTCGTCCTGTCGAACCCGCCGTACGTGCCGGAGGCGACGGCCGTCGCGCCGGAGGTGCGGCACGACCCGCACCGCGCGGTCTTCGGGGGAGAGGACGGGCTCGACGTGATCCGGCCCCTGCACAGGCGGGCCTTCGACCTGTTGTGTCCCGGGGGAGTGTTCGCGATGGAGCACGACGACACCCACGGCGTGGTCGTGCCGGTCCTGCTGCGGGAGGCGGGCTGGGCGCACGTCCGCGAACACCGCGACCTCGCCGGCCGCGCGCGCTTCGCGACCGGCGTGAAGGGGGACGCGTGAGCGAGGGGGCGGCCTTCACGCGGACCATCGAGGACTTCACCTGCGCGCACTGCGGGCGGAACGTGCGGGGGACGGGGTACACCAACCACTGCCCGCGGTGCCTGTGGTCGCGGCACGTCGACGTCAACCCCGGGGACCGGGCGGCGGACTGCGGGGGGCTGATGCCGCCGATCTCGGCGATGCTCAAGGGCGAGCAGTTCGTGATCATGCACGAGTGCGAGCGCTGCGGGCACCGCCGGCCGAACCGGGCGTCGCCGAAGGACGACCGGGATCTGCTGATCGCGTTGATGGCGCGTCCGTTCCCCGGGATCTGAGGGGACGGGACGTGCGCGGCGGTGACGGCGAGGACCGTCGAAGGCGGTCCGTGAGCCGCCGGTCAGCGCCCCATTCGCCCCACCCACCCCACCTCGTCACCTTCTCACCACCCCGTCACACCCCGCGAAACCCCGCCGTGGTGATTTAGGCCAGGGTCGCGGGAAACTCTCAGACAAGGGCTCGTAACGTTGGCGGGCGTGAGGCTATTTGACTGCTCCCGCGTGGACGAGCGCGACCGTGCCATCGAGGCCGCCATCTCGGCGGTCCGCTCGGGAGACCTCGTCGTCATGCCGACCGACACCGTCTACGGCATCGGCGCCGACGCCTTCAAGTCGTGGTCGGTGGAGGCCCTGCTGAGGGCGAAGGGGCGCGGCCGCGACATGGCCCCGCCGGTCCTCGTCGGTTCCCGCCGGACCCTTGACGGCCTCGTCCTTTCACTGCCATCCACTGCCAGGGACCTGGTGGCGGCGTTCTGGCCGGGCGCGCTGACCGTCGTCGTGGAGCACGCGCCGACGCTCGACTGGGACCTCGGCGACACCGAGGGCACCGTGGCGGTCCGCATGCCGCTGCACCCGGTCGCGCTCGAAGTCCTCGCCGAGACCGGCCCGATGGCCGTCTCCAGCGCCAACAAGTCCGGCCAGCCTCCCGCCTCGACGGCGACCGACGCGCGCGAGCAGCTCGGCTACGGCGTCAGCGTCTACCTGGAGGCCGGCCCCTCGGCCGACATCGTGCCGAGCACGATCGTCGACTGCACCGGCGACGTCCCGGTCCTGCTGCGCGCGGGCGCGCTCTCGCTGGAAAAGATCCGCGAGGTCGTCCCCTCGACGCGCGGCCCCGAGGACGAGGGCCCGTGACCCCACCGTTCACCGTTCTGTCGGTCTGCATGGGCAACATCTGCCGCTCCCCGATGTCGGAGCGGCTGCTCGTGCTGCGCCTGCGCGAGGCCCTCGGCACCGAGGGCGACCGCGTCGGCGACTTCCTGCTCAGCCACTCCTGCGGCTTGGGCTCCTGGCACGTCGGTGAGGGCATGACCGAGGCCACGGCCCGCGAGCTGCGCGAACGCGGCGGCACCGGCGAGGGCTTCCATTCGCGGCAGATCGGGGCCGACAAGGTCGACATCTCCGACCTGATCCTCACCGCGACCACCGAGCAGGTCGACTACATCCGCCACAACCATCCCGAAGCGCTGGAGCGAACGTTCCTGGTCCGCCACTTCGGGGCGCTGCTGTCCCATGTGGACGCCGACGCGCTGCCGCCTTTCGCGCCGGCCCCGGAGGCCGTGCAGGCCCGTGGCGTCGCGATCGTGAAGGCGGCCGACGGCCTCCGCGACCGTTCGGCGGAGTCCGAACTCGACGACCCCTGGGGTCTCGACACCGCGACCTACCGCCGCATCGGCGACGAGCTCGACGAGACGCTGATCCCCTTCGCCGCCCTGCTCACGGGTGAGCCGGGCGCGGGAGACCGGCCGTGAAACTGAGCCGCCGCGTACGCATGGTGCGCCCGTCGCTGATCACCTCGGCCTTCCTCGCCGTCCCGCTCGCCGTGGCCGGCGGGATCTGGAAGGGCCTCCCGGGCGTTTTCGGGGCGCTGGTCGGACTGCTGGTCGTGGCAGTGATGTTCACCGCATCCTGGTACGCCATCGCCTGGGTGGAGGTCTGGGACGTGCGACTCGTCCTTCCCGCCGGGATGATGGCCTACACCTTCAAGATCATTGTCCTGATGACGGCCCTGCTCGCCGCGAGCCGTCTGAAATGGGATGGATTGCTCCCTATGGTGGCCTCCGTCGCCGTGTCGATTGTGGCCTGGCTGACGGTTTTGATGATTTGGGGCGTTCGAGCGAGGTTCCCCTATGTAGAGGAAGAAAAACACGTGGAGTAACTTCTACGTCACGTCGTGCTGACGCGTCGTCAGAGTCGTATACCCCCATGGGGAGCGACCCGGACGGCTGATAATCTCTGCGCCAACATGACCAACGACCCGTCTCCCAAGCGTCAGCAGAACTCTGGCGCCGACCAAGGGTGGGCCGTGATCAGCTATCTCCTCGCGGGCATGCTCGTGTGGGGTGGCGCCGGCTGGCTCCTTGACTGGTGGCTGAACATTCCCCACCACCTCGCGACCTTCTTCGGTGGCGTCGGCGGAGCGGGAGCAGGCCTGTACATGGTCGTCAAGAAGATGGGCAACACCTCGTGACTGGTGAAGGGCGGAAACGGTGACTGGAAACCCCGTGGTAATCGCCTCGGAGTTCCCTCCGGGTGTCGACAGCTTCAATTTCGCCGACTGGATCCCCGGGCTGCCCAAGGGTGCGCTGACGACCGTCACCTTCATCGTCTTCCTCGGCGTCGGCCTGATCATCCTCGGCTTCATGCTGGCCTACCGCAATCCGAAGCTCGTCCCGACCCGCGGACAGTGGATCGCCGAATCCCTCTACGGATTCGTGCGCAACGGCATCGTCAAAGACATCATCGGGCCCGAAGGGCTGCGTTTCGCGCCTTACTTCGCGTCGCTGTTCAGCTTCATCCTTTTGATGAACGTGTTCGCGATCATCCCGATGTTCCAGATCTCGCCGAACTCGCACATCGCGTTCCCGGCGGTCCTGGCGATGCTGTCCTGGTTCTTCTACAACTGGGTCGGCATCCGCAAGCACGGCTTCTGGAAGTACATCAAGAACAGCTGCATCCCGACCGGAACGCCCATCGGGATGTACCCGATCATCGTGCCGATCGAGTTCCTGTCGAACCTGATCCTGCGCCCGGTCACCCTCGCGGTCCGGTTGTTCGCGAACATGTTCGCCGGCCACATGATCCTGCTGGTCTTCATCCTGGGCGGCGTGACGCTGCTGAACTCCGAGAGCATCTTCCTCAAGGCGGTCTCGCCGGTCTCGTTCCTCATGGCGATCGTCATGACCTTCTTCGAGTTCTTCGTGCAGCTGCTTCAGGCATACGTGTTCACCCTGCTCACCGCGGTATACGTCCAGGGGTCGCTCGCGGACGAGCACTAGGAACACGCGAGCGCCCAAGAGCCTCGCCAGATCGGTAACACCAAGCACAGTCACGTGCGCGTGACGGACACGCCACGCAACAAATGAGGAGAAGTACCCATCATGTTCGGCAGCCTTAGCGTCATCGGCTTCGGTCTTTCCGCCATCGGCCCGGCCATCGGTGTCGGCCTTATCTTCGCGGCCTGGATCAACTCCACCGCGCGTCAGCCGGAGTCGGCCAACATCACCCGCCCGATGATGTTCGTCGGTGCCGCCCTCGCCGAGGCGCTCGCCCTGTTCGGTCTGCTGCTCGCGTTCATCCAGAACCAGCCGCCGACCCCCTGAACCACCAGCGACCGTAACTCCAAGACGGGAGCAGCCCTATGAACATCGCAGCAGGTGACGACAGCACCGGGATCATCATCCCGGCGTGGTCCGAAGTCATCGTCGGCACCATCGCCTTCGCGCTGCTCTGCTTCGTGCTCATGAAGTTCGTCTTCCCCAAGATGGAAGAGACCTTCAAGGCGCGAGTGGACGCCATCGAAGGCGGCATCGAGCGTGCCAACAAGGCGCAGGAAGAGGCCAACGCGCTGCTGGAGCAGTACCGCCAGCAGCTCGCCGAGGCCCGCACCGCCGCCGCGCAGATCCGTGAAGAGGCACGGGCCGACGCGCACGGCATCCGTGCCGACATCCTCGCCAAGGCCGAAGAGGACCGCGACCGCATCCTCACCGCCGGACGCGACCAGCTCGCCGCCAACCGCCAGCAGCTCATCCGTGAGCTGCGCGGCGAGATCGGCGAACTGTCCGTCGAGCTGGCCGGGCGCATCGTCGGTGAGTCCCTCGCCGACCAGGCCCGCCAGAGCGGCACGGTCGAGCGCTTCCTCACCGACCTCGACGCCGAACCGGCCGGGCGGGCGTGATGCACGCGGCCAGCAGGGAGACGTACCAGGCGGGCGTTGACGCGCTCGCCTCGTACGCCAAGCGCGTCAAGTCCGACACGGTCCGCACCACGGCCGACGACCTCCTCTCGGTCGCCGGCCTCCTCGGGAGCGAACCGCGTCTTCGCCGGGCGCTGTCCGACCCGGCCCGGGACGGCAAGGACCGGGCCGGGCTCGCCGAGTCGCTGCTGAAGGGCAAGGTCTCGGCCGGTGCCCTCAAGCTCGCCACGACCCTCACCGAGGGCCGCTGGTCGAACGCGACCGAACTGCTCAACGGCACCGAGTCGCTCGGCGTCGAGGCTCTCCTCGTCGCCGCCGACAAGGACGGCAAGCTCGCCGACGTCGAAGACGAACTGTTCCGTTTCGGGCAGGTCGTCGCCGGTGACGCGGGACTGTCCAACGCCCTGTCGGACGGCAGTGTCCCCGCGGAGCAGCGCGCGACCCTGGTCGCCTCGCTCCTCAAGGACAAGGCGAACCCGATCACGCTCCGGCTGGCCGAGGTGGCGCTGTCCGGCTTCGGTGGACGCGGTTTCGGCACGGGCCTCTCCCGGCTCGTCGAACTCGCCGCCGAGAAGCGCGAGCAGCAGTTGGCCTTCGTCACGGTGGCCGGCTCGCTGAGCGAGGACCAGGAGCAGCGGCTCAC
The DNA here is from genome assembly GCF_014202425.1 of Phytomonospora endophytica. Classification (GTDB taxonomy): domain Bacteria; phylum Actinomycetota; class Actinomycetes; order Mycobacteriales; family Micromonosporaceae; genus Phytomonospora; species Phytomonospora endophytica. Next base: position 13,314 of record NZ_JACHGT010000001.1, read on the forward strand.
CGCGAAACTGGCGCGCATGTACGGTCGAGAGGTGTCGGTGAAGGTCATCGTCGACCCGGCCATCGTGGGCGGAATGAGCGTGCGGGTCGGAGACGACCTCTACGACGGCACCGTGAGCCGCAGGCTCGCGGACGCCCGTCACGCGCTCTCCGGCGACCACTAATCCATTACGCATCCAGTCAGCCGACCGGGCTGACACACCGCTTATCAAGCAGGGACGAGGGAAACACAGGATGGCCGAGCTGACCATCTCCTCGGACGAGATCCGTAGCGCGCTTGACAGCTACGTGTCGTCCTACCGGCCGGAGATCTCCCGCACGGAGGTCGGCGTCGTCGCCGAGGCATCTGACGGTATCGCCATCGTCGAGGGACTTCCCTCGACCATGGCCAATGAGCTACTTGAGTTCGCCGACGGCACCCTCGGTGTCGCGCTGAACCTCGACCTCCGTTCGATCGGTGTCGTGGTTCTCGGTGACTTCGACGGCATCGAGGAGGGCCAGGAGGTCAAGCGGACCGGCCGTGTCCTCTCCGTCCCCGTCGGGGACAAGTTCCTGGGCCGGGTCGTCGACCCGCTGGGCAACCCGATCGACGACCTGGGCGACATCGAGAACGAGGGCTTCCGCGAGCTCGAACTCCAGGCCCCGAACGTCATGGCCCGGCAGAGCGTCTCCGAGCCGATGGAGACCGGGATCAAGGCGATCGACTCCATGACCCCCATCGGTCGTGGACAGCGCCAGCTGATCATCGGCGACCGCAAGACCGGCAAGACCCAGATCGCCATCGACACGATCCTCAACCAGCGTAAGAACTGGGAGTCGGGCGACCCGAAGAAGCAGGTTCGCTGCATCTACGTCGCCGTCGGTCAGAAGGCCTCCACGGTCGCCGGTATCAAGGGCGTGCTCGAAGAGCACGGCGCCATGGAGTACACCACCATCGTGGCCTCCCCGGCGTCCGACTCGGCCGGTTTCAAGTACCTCGCCCCGTACGCCGGTTCGGCCATCGGCCAGCACTGGATGTACGCCGGCAAGCACGTCCTCATCGTCTTCGACGACCTGTCCAAGCAGGCCGAGGCGTACCGTTCGGTTTCCCTCCTGCTGCGTCGCCCCCCGGGCCGTGAGGCCTTCCCGGGTGACGTGTTCTACCTGCACTCGCGGCTCCTTGAGCGTTGCGCGAAGCTGTCCGACGAGCTCGGCGGCGGTTCGATGACCGGTCTGCCGATCATCGAGACCAAGGCCGGCGACATCTCGCAGTTCATCCCGACCAACGTCATCTCCATCACCGACGGCCAGGTCTTCCTCGAAGAGGGCCTGTTCAACTCCGGTGTGCGTCCGGCGATCAACGTCGGTACGTCGGTGTCGCGTGTCGGTGGCGCGGCCCAGCGCAAGGGCATGCGGAAGGTGACCGGAACGCTGCGTCTCGACCTGGCGCAGTACCGCGAGCTGGAGGCCTTCTCGGCCTTCGCCTCCGACCTGGACGCCGCCTCCCGCGCGCAGCTCGACCGCGGTATGCGCATGGTCGAGCTCCTCAAGCAGGGCGCGGCCTCCCCGCTGGCCATGGAAGAGGAGATCGTCTCGCTCTGGACCGGCACCGCCGGCAAGATCGACGACATCCCCGTCGGCGAGGTGCGTCGCTTCGAGTCCGAGTTCCTCGGCTACATGCGTCACAGCAAGGCCGACACGCTCACGAACATCCGTGAGTCGGGCGAGCTGAAGGACGACTCGCTGAACGCGCTGAACGAGGCCGTCGACCACTTCAAGCAGATGTTCCTCGCGCAGGACGACCACGTCACCGTCAACGAGGCCCCGGCCGAGGCGCTCGACGAGGTCGGCCAGGAGAAGGTCACCCGGATCGTCTCCGACTCCGAGGGCGCGTAAGCCATGGGAGCGCAGCTACGAGTCCTGCGGAGGCGCATCGCGTCGACGCAGTCGATCAAGAAGATCACCAAGGCTCAGGAGCTCGTCGCGACCAGCCGCATCGGCAAGGCACAGGAACGGGTCGCGGCCGCGCTTCCGTACGCGAAGGCGATCACCGGCGTGCTCACCGCGCTGGCGTCGAACTGCGACGTGAACCACCCCCTGTTGGTGCCGCGGCCGGTCGTCCGGCGCGCGGGTGTCCTGGTGATCACCAGCGACAAGGGTCAGTGCGGCGGTTACAACAGCAATGTGCTGCGTACCGCCGAGCGGCTCGTCGCCCGGCTGGCCCGCGAGGACAAGAACCCGGTGCTGTACGTGACCGGCGGCAAGGGCGCGGCGTACTACAAGTTCCGCGGCCGTGAGCTGGCCGGGGAATGGGCCGGGTTCTCGCAGAAGCCGACGGTCGCCGACGCCCAGGAGGTTGCCAAGACCCTCATTCGTGCGTTCGTGAACGGGGCCGACGACGACCTGGAGCACCCGGGTCCCGACGGGATCCTTGGTGTCGACGAGCTGTTCATCGTCAGCACGCACTTCGTCTCGATGGTCGCGCAGACCCCGCAGGCGCACAACCTCGCGCCGATGCAGGTCGAGGACGTCGAGGGCGACCGCGGTCTGCTGCCGGCCTACGAGTTCGAGCCCGAGGCCGAGGAGCTGCTCGACGCGCTGCTGCCGAAGTATCTGGTGACCCGCGTTTACGCGGCGCTCATCGACGCGGCCGTCAGCGAGTCGGCCGCGCGACGCACGGCGATGAAGAACGCGACGGACAACGCAGAAGAAATGATCAAGACCTTGACGAGGCAGCGCAACGCCGCGCGTCAGGCCGAGATCACCCAGGAGATCAGTGAGATCGTCGGCGGCGCGAACGCGCTGGCTGCGGCAGGAAGTGATGACTAATGACCACCGCTGTTAACACCGGTGTGGGCCGCGTCATCCGGGTTATTGGCCCGGTCGTCGACGTCGAGTTCCCGCGCAACGCCATCCCGGACATCAACAACGCCCTCAAGGTCGACGTTGAGCTCTCCGGCGGTAAGAAGACGCTGACCCTTGAGGTCTCGCAGCACCTGGGCGACAACCAGGTCCGCGCGATCTGCATGGCGCCCACCGACGGCATGGTGCGCGGCACCGAGGTGCGCGACACCGGCAACCAGATCCAGGTTCCCGTCGGTGACGGCACCAAGGGCCACGTCTTCAACGCCATCGGCGAGTGCCTGAACCTCAAGCCCGGCGAGGAGATCGACGCCGACGACCACTGGGGCATTCACCGCAAGCCCCCGGCGTTCGCGACGCTGGAGCCGAAGACCGAGATGCTGCCGACCGGCATCAAGGCCCTCGACCTCCTGGCGCCCTACGTCAAGGGTGGAAAGATCGGCCTCTTCGGCGGCGCCGGCGTGGGCAAGACGGTCCTCATCCAGGAGATGATCATCCGTGTCGCCCGTAACTTCGGTGGCACCTCGGTGTTCGCCGGTGTCGGTGAGCGCACGCGTGAGGGCAACGACCTCATCGCCGAGATGACCGAGGCGGGCGTGTTCAACGACACCGCGCTGGTCTTCGGCCAGATGGACGAGCCGCCCGGCACGCGTCTGCGCGTCGCCCTGTCGGCCCTGACGATGGCCGAGTACTTCCGGGACGTCAAGAACCAGGAGGTGCTGCTCTTCGTGGACAACATCTTCCGGTTCACGCAGGCCGGTTCCGAGGTGTCCACGCTGCTCGGCCGTATGCCGTCGGCCGTGGGTTACCAGCCGACCCTGGCCGACGAGATGGGTCAGCTCCAGGAGCGGATCACCTCCGTCCAGGGCAAGGCCATCACCTCGATGCAGGCCATCTACGTGCCCGCCGACGACTACACCGACCCGGCGCCGCACACCGCGTTCACCCACTTGGACGCGACCACCAACCTTGAGCGGAAGGTGTCCGACAAGGGCATCTACCCGGCCATCGACCCGCTCGCGTCGAGCTCGCGCATCCTCGCGCCGGAGTTTGTCGGCGACGAGCACTACGCGGTGGCGACCGAGGTGAAGCGGATCCTGCAGAAGTACAACGAGCTGCAGGACATCATCGCCATCCTCGGTATGGACGAGCTGTCCGAGGAGGACAAGCTGGTCGTGGGTCGCGCCCGTCGTATCGAGCGCTTCCTGTCGCAGAACACCTACGCGGCCAAGCAGTTCACCGGCCAGGAGGGTTCGACGGTCGACGTCAAGGACACCGTCGAGGCCTTCAAGAAGATCGCCGAGGGAGAGTACGACCATTTCCCCGAGCAGGCGTTCTTCATGTGCGGTGGACTCGACGACCTTGAGCGCAAGGCCGCCGAGCTGCAGAAGTAGCCCGCCGGATCGTTGTGACACCAAGGGCCGTCCCCGTTCGGGGGCGGCCCTTTTGTCCGCCGGGGGCAACCGATCCGGTGTGAATCCGTATCTTCTCAGGGGAGCTGTCCCCTTTTGAGCGGAGCGGATATGACCGACCTGCAACTCTCCCGGCGCGGTGTACTGGCGGCCGGCGCGGCGATCGGCGGCGCTGCCGTACTGGCCGGGGCACTGCCCGGCACGGCCGCGGCCGAACCGGCCGTCGACGGCGCCTGGCGGCGCCCGCCGAAGCTCGTCTCCGGCGATCGGGTGCGGCTGGTGTCGCCGGCGGCGGGGCCCGACCACGCGCGCCTCGACATCGGCAAGAAGATGCTGGAGAGCTGGGGCCTGGTCGTCGAGATCGGCGAGCACGCGCTCGGCAGGTTCGGTTACCTGTCGGCGCCCGACGCCGACCGGGCCGCCGACGTCAACGACGCCTTCGCCGATCCGGGCGTCCGGGCGGTCTTCGCGACCCGCGGCGGGTGGGGGACCGGCCGCATCATGGACGCGATCGACTTCACCGGCATGAGCGAGCACCCGAAGTTCTTCGTCGGCTACAGCGATGTCACGTCGATGCACATGGGCATCTGGCGGCGGGCGCGCGTGGCGACGGTGCACGGGCCGATGCTGGCGTGGAACACCGACCTGCACGGCCCGACCGACGGGCCGGCGGCCCTGGAGCTCAAGTCGGCGCTGATGTCGGCGGAGCCGGTCGTCCTGCATCGCGATCCGGCGATCCCGTCGTCGGGGGTGGAGTCGCCGGGGAAGGCGACGGGGCGGCTGTTCGGCGGGAACCTGTCGATCCTGGTGACCGAGCCGAGGGACGGCAACGCGCCCCGGACCGAGGGCGGGATCCTGTTCTTCGAGGACACCAACGAGGCGCCGTACAGCGTCGACCGGATGCTGACCGAGCTGCTGCGCGACGGCTGGTTCGACGGCATCGCCGGTATCGCGCTGGGGACGTTCACGTCCTCGGTGGGCAACCCGGGGGACTGGACGATCCTCGACGTGCTCGCCGACCGGCTCCTGCCGGTCGGTGTGCCGATCCTGGGCGGGTTCAACGTCGGGCATGAGGCGCGGCCGCACACGATGCCGTTCGGTACGAAGGCGACCATCGACACGGCGGCGGGAACGCTGACGGTGACGGCGGCGGCGAGTTAGCCGCGCCGGACCGTGGGGCCGCCTTCCGGGAATCGGGGGCGGCTCCGTTCGTTCGTCCGCCCGGTCACCAGACCGTGAACTTCATGCCCGCTCCCGCGTCGGCCGCGCATCGGTAGACCTCAACGAGGGTCGTGAAGTGATCCCGGAGGTGGTCGTCGATGTCGGGGTCGTTGCAGCCCTTGCCCTGCGGTGTTTCCCGGTAGGCGTCGAAGTACCGCTCGAAGCTCACGGTCCGCAGCCGTCGCCAGTTCTCCCGGACCTCCTCGGGGTCGAGCAGCCCCTCGCATACACCTCCGCCGTCGGAGTCCTCGTCCTCGTCCGAACCAGCTCGTGTCGATGTCGACCTCCGCACCGGCGGTCTTCGTCCCGTGCACCGGCTGCAGGTATGTGTAGACGCCCACGGCCTTCGGCTCCTTCGGGTGCGGCGTCTGTGTTCGCGCGGCATTGTATCGGCGGTGTCCCGTGGCCCGTGTTCGCCGGAGCGTCGCGCGATCCGCTTGACGAACCGTGCGTGTCCCGGGCATAGTTCCGCACCCTTCGCGACGTCTTCGGGTTTGCCGCCGTTCGGTGCGGCCGAGCCACGGCGGCGATCGGAGCGGTCTCATGCACGTCGACCCACGGCAGTTCTCGACCCGCCGGAGTTTCCTGCGGGGTGGCGCCCTGTTCGGTGGTGGGCTCCTGCTCGGTGGTGCGGGCGCGGTGGCCGGGGCGCGGGCGGTTTCGGGCGGCGGTGACGGTGGCACGGGTCCGCGAGGCGACGGCTCGCCGGTCGCGGGTGACGGAGGGTCGGCGCCGGAGCCCGATGTGCGCGTCGCAGTGCGGCCGAGGCGGCTGGTCGAGGGCGACCTGGTGCGTCTGGTGTCGCCCGCCGGGCCGCCCGACCGGGGTCTGGTCGACATCGGTGTGCGGCTGCTGGAGGGCTGGGGCCTGCGGGTGGAGCTGTCGGAACACGCCCTTGAGTCGGCCGGTTACCTCTCGGCCTCCGACGCCGACCGGCTCTCCGACCTCAACACCGCCCTCGCCGACCCTGAGGTGCGCGCGGTCGTCGCCACCCGGGGCGGGTACGGCGTGCAGCGCGTCGTCGACGAGGTCGACTACGGCGCCGTCGCCGCCGACCCGAAACTCGTCGTCGGCTACAGCGACATCACCGCCCTGCACACGGCGCTGTGGCGGAACGCGTCCGTGGCGACCCTGCACGCGCCCATGGCGGCCTGGCACGGCGAGCTCAACACCGCCGGCACCGAGCGCAGCCTGCGCCGTGCGCTCATGAGCTCGGCGGACGTACGCCTGGAACGCGACCCGGACGCCCCGACGGCTCCGGTGAAGGCGAAGGGGACGGCGAGTGGGACGCTGCTGGGCGGGAACCTGTCGACGCTCGTCGCCGAACGCGGGGCCTGGCCGGACCTGACCGGCGCGATCCTGTTCCTCGAAGAGGTCCGCGAGGAGCCCTACCGGATCGACGCGATGCTGACCGAGCTGCTGCGGGCCGGTGTCCTCGACGGCGTCGTGGCCGTCGCGGTCGGGCAGTTCACCGAGTGCACGGGCGGTCAGGGGACGTGGAGTGCCGCCGACGTCCTCAAGGACCGCCTCGGCGAGCTCGGCGTGCCGATGGCGGGCGGTTTCCCGGTCGGTCACGGCTACGACCCGCGAGCGCTGCCGCTGGGCACGCGAGCGGAGCTGGACGGGAAGGCCGGAACCCTGACCGTTGAGGCGGCCGTGATCGAATAGCGATCTTCGCGTGGCAGGCTCCTGTCATGACGAGCCCGAGCCCCGGCCGTTTCGCCGGGCATTTCGAGTACGGGAAGCCCGTCGCCGCGCCCGAGGGCGGCATTCCCTATTGGGACGTCTTCCCCTACGACGGGGACGTCTCCGTCAGGGCGCTCGACGCGCCGGTCATCCCCGAGCCGCCGCGCGGCGGTGAAGGCGACCGTCCCTGCGGTGAGTGCGCCCGGGATGATGAGGGCTACGTCTGGACCGACGAGCACTGGCGCCTCGACGCCGGTGCCGGCGGCGACTCCCTCCTGAACTTCATGCTGACCCCGCGCGCCCACCACGACCTCGGGGATCTGCCGGCCGACCTCGTCGTGGGCATGGGCACGACCATCCAGCGCGTCGAGGCGGCGATCATGGGCCTCGGCGACATCGCCCGCGTCCACGTCAACCGCTGGGGCGACGGCGGTTCGCACCTCCACTGGTGGTTCTTCGCCCGGCCCGAGGGGCTGCTCCAGCTGCGCGGGACCTGCCTGCCGCTGTGGGGCGACGTACTGCCCGCGCTGCCGAAGGAGACCTGGGATGCGGCCATGACGTCGGTCGCTTCACATATGACCACCACTGGCGGCAGGCCGGGCGGGCCCGTTGTCTAGACTTACTCGATCCCCGAGGTGTGTAAGGAGCGGTAGTGGCTGAGCTGCTGAACGTTGAGATTGTCGCCGTCGAGGCGAAGGTCTGGTCCGGACAGGCCCAGATGCTGATCGCCCGCACGACCGAGGGTGAACTGGGCGTCCTGCACGGCCACGCGCCGCTGCTCGGCGAGCTCGCCGACCCGGGCGACGTCCGGATCAAGCTCCCCACCGGTGACGAGCTGGCCTACACGGTCAACGGCGGGTTCCTGTCGGTGACCGCCGACGGCGTCACCGTTCTCGCGGAGACCGCCTCGCCGGCGGAAACCGCCGCGAGCAGCCACTAGTGACGACGGCGGTGTGAGGACATGGGAACCACTCTCGCCGTCATCGGGATCGTGCTGCTGGCGCTGGTGTGCGTCATCGTGCTCCTCTACGCCCGCCGCGGGGTTCTGACCCGCGGCGGTGCCATCGTTATGGCCGTGCGGTTGACCAAGAGCGTGCCCGGCCGCGGCTGGGCACCGGGCTTCGGGCGTTTCGACGCCGGGCGTCTCCAGTGGTTCCGGATGTTCTCCTACGCCCCGCGCGCGAAGGTGACGCTGGTCCGCGACGAGACGATCGTCGAGTCCCGTCGCAGACCCGAGGGGCCGGAGACACAGGTGTTCCCACCGAGCGTGCAGGTGCTCGTATGTAAGACGCCCGCCGGTTCCGTCGAGATCGCGATGACCGAATCGGCCCTTACGGGCTTTTTGTCCTGGCTTGAGGCCGCCCCGCCCCGGGGCGGCCTTTCTGTTTGAGGGGGATCGGGTGTTCGTGCACCCCGCTCCACCCTTCCGGGTTGTCGGATGGACGACACGACACCGGACGGGTTAGGGTTGCCTAATCTACTTCCCCGTGAGAGGTCGACGTTCATGTCGGAACAGCCGGTGCGCAAGCCCCGCAATGCCAAGGTGCTCGAAGTCCAGCGGACCGAGCGGCTCTCGCCGCACATGATCCGCGTCGTCCTCGGCGGGCCGGGCCTGGCCGCGTTCACCGACAACGACTACACCGACCACTACGTCAAGCTCCAGTTCGCGCCGGAGGGCGTCACCTACCCCAAGCCCTTCGACCTCGACTGGATCCGGGAGAACCTCCCCCGCGAACAGTGGCCCGTCTCGCGCACCTACACCGTGCGGTCCTACGACCCCGACGCCGGTGAACTCACCATCGACTTCGTGCACCACGGCGACGAGGGCATCGCCGGTCCCTGGGCCGCTGCCGCCAAGCCGGGCGACGAACTCGCCTTCATGGGCCCCGGCGGCGCCTACGCGCCGAGCCCGGCCGCCGACTGGCACCTCCTCGTCGGTGACGAGAGCGCCCTCCCCGCCATCGGCGGCGCGCTGGAGCGCATCCCCGTCGGCACGCCCGTCAAGGTCGTCGTCGAGGTCTCCGGCCCCGACGACGAGCAGGAGCTGCCGACCCCCGGCGACGCCGAGTTCGTCTGGCTGCACCGCGGCGACGCCGCCCCCGGCACCACCGACCTGCTCCTCGAACACGTCGCCGCCATGGAGTTCCCCTCGGGCAAGGTCCACGCCTTCGTCCACGGCGAGGGCGCCATGGTCATGAAGAAGCTCCGCCCCCATCTGTTCAAAGAGCGCGGCATCCCGCGCGACCAGGTCTCCATCTCCGGCTACTGGCGCCACGGCCGCACCGAGGAGACCTTCCGCGAGTGGAAGTCCGAGCTCGCCGAGGCCGACCGCGCCGCCGCCGCGCCCGCCTAGGGCATGGGCGCGGCACCGATCCTGAGCGCGGTCTGGCGTGAGCGTCAGGCCCGCTGGGGTCCCGAGGACGACGCCTACACCTATGAGGGCGGCGGCTCGCCGCTCGACCGGGTGGACGTGTTCGTCTACCGGGCCGACGCGAAGACGGCCATGACGACCTTCGCCACCATCGGTATGGCCGTACGCGAGATGCCCGGTGACGGCGGCCGGGCGGAACTGCACTGCACCGTCCGGGGGCCGGTCCCGCGTGAGGTCGAGGGCTTGACGGCAACCCTGCTGGCGAATCTCGGCGGCTACCCGTGGAGCGTGGGAGCCCCGCTGGGCTGGGGTCACATGGTCTCGCTGCCGGGCGACTTCCCGGGTTTCCCGGGCTGTGCGGCGGTCTTCCTCAGCGGCCCGGTCACCCCGGACGGCTGGGCGTGGATCGACGCCGGTGAGGAGCGGGTGCGCGTCCTCAACGTCGTGCCCATCACCTCGGAGGAGCGGGCCCTGGCCCGCGAGTACCCGCCCGAGGTCTTCTTCGCCGAGCTGAGCTCGCGGACCGACGTCTTCTCGCCGCGGGCCTGAGTCAGAAGACGTGGGGCACGTAGGCGAGTCCCCTCCTGCCGTGGAAGACGAGGTCGCCGTCCTCCCACCGGTGCTCGACCATCTCCTCATCGGCGAACCCGGCCACCTCGAAGATCGTGAGGCGTTCGCCGAGGCTCGGATCGAGCCAGTCCGCGCGGACCCGGATCGGCCCGTCGTGGCCGCAGGAGATCCGCACGTCGGGCGCCCGGTCGCCGGTGAGGGTCTCGTCGAGATCCCAGTCGATGTCCACGGTGTGCCCGCCACGCACCCGTAGCCCGCGGACCTCGCCTACGGGCCACGCGTGCGGTACCGCCGGGAGCAGGTGGACGACGCCTCCGTGGCTCTGCACGAGCATCTCGGCGACACCGGCGGTCGCGCCGAGGTTCCCGTCGATCTGGAACGGCGGGTGCGTGTCGAGCAGGTTCGGCAGCGTCGACTCCGTCAACAGCCGCGACAGCACCCGGTGCGCGCCGTCCCGGTCGCGGATCCGCGCCAGGAGCGCGATCTTCCAGGCCTTGCTCCAGCCCGGGACGCCGTCCCCGCGAGTGCTCAGCGTGACCCGGGCCGCGTGGAGCAGCTCGGGTGTCGCTTCCGGCGTGATCTCCTCGCCGGGGTAAAGGGCGTACAGGTGGGACACGTGCCGGTGCTCGTCGGACTGGTCGTCGAGGTCTTCCTGCCACTCCCGCAGCTGGCCCCACGAGCCGATACGCAGGCCGCGGTCGATCCGTTCGGCGGCCGACCGCAGTCGCGTGCGGAAGGCGTCGTCGGGGTCACCGACGACTTCCGCGGCCTCCTCGGTGGACGACAGCAGCTCGGCGACGATCTGCTGGCTCATCGACGCGCCGGCGGTGAAGTCGCCATGTTCGGGTGAGTAGGAAGGCGACACCACGAGCCGCCCGGTCTCGTCGGTGACGAGGAAGTCCAGCCAGAACTCCGCCGCCTCCCGCATCGCGGGATAGGCGCGCTCGCGCAGGAAGTCCCGGTCGAGCGTGAATCGGTAGTGTTCGTGGAGATGGCGGCACAGCCAGGCGGCCGACTCGGGGAACCAGAAGGCCGTCGCCCAGCTCTGGAGTCCGGTGTGGCCGAAGACGTTCGTCGACAGCATCGTCGTCCAGCCCTCGCAGCCGAAGACCTCCCGCGCTGTGACGCGGCCGGGCGCGCGCAGGGCCTCGACGAAGTCGTGCAGGGGTTCGGCGGTCTCGGCGAGGTTGGTGACGTGCGCGGGCCAGTAGTTCATCTGCGTGTTGATGTTGACGTGGTAGTCGCAGTTCCACGGCGGTGTCGGCGACTCGTTCCACGCGCCTTGGAGGTGCGCGGGCAGCCCGCCGGGGCGCGAGGAGGCGATGAGCAGGTAGCGACCGTACTGGAAGTGCAGCGCTTCGAGCGCGCGGTCGCCGGGGGAGCCGCCGCCGGTGTAGGCGGCCAGCAGCCGGTCGGTCGGGATCTCCGGAGTGGACTGTCCTATGTGGAGCTGGACGCGGTCGAAGAGCTCCCGGTGGTCGGTGACATGGCGTTCGCGCAGGGCGTCCCAGCCGAGCGCTTCGGCGGCGTCGAGGGCCTTCCGGACGAGTTCGGCGGGGTCGGCCTCGCGACGGTAGCGCGGATGGACGGGGGCGTAGTCGGTGGCCGAGGCGTAGAGGAGCGTGACGCCGTCGCCGTCGCGGAGGACGCGATGTTCGGCGTGGCGGCGCATGCCGTTGTCGACCGCGCCGGTGTACTCGAAGGACGCGTCGACATCACCGTTGACCCGGATCGCGATCACCCCGTCGGGGAACGACGCCAGGTACTCGCGGGTGTGGACGGCACCGTCCACCGCGTACCGCACGCGCGCGATCCCCTCGGCGAGGTCCAGTTCGCGCCGGTAGCCGGACACCTCGCCGGTGTGGCCGAAGTCGAGGCGCAGCTCGCCCATCGGCTGCTGGTCGCCGAAGGCGACGGGATCCTTCCCGAGCCGGGCGGCCACCCACTCCGGGTCGGCGCTCCCCTCGGCGGCGATCCTCGCGCGGACCTCGGCGATCGCGGCGATCCGGTCGGCGTTCCCGTGGTCGTAGCCGGGCGCCCCCGGCCCACCCGTCCACAGTGTCTTGTCGGACATCTGGACGCGTTCGGTGCGCACACCCCCGAAGACCATCGCGCCGAGGTCCCCGTTGCCGATCGGGAGCGCCTCACGTTCCCAGTCCACCGCGGGCGTTCCATACCAGAGAATCACCTGCGCAAGTTAGCGGCTGCGCCTACGATCTCGCCCAGGGGGTGCACATGGCGGACGCGATCGTAGCGCGCGGGCTGGTCAAGACCTACGGATCGGTGCGGGCCGTGGACGGTCTCGACCTCAACGTCCCCGAAGGGACGGTCCTCGGCCTCCTGGGGCCGAACGGCGCCGGCAAGACAACGACCGTGCGCATGCTCACCACCCTCATCACACCGACCGCCGGGCAGATCACCGTCCGGGGCGTCGACGTGCTCGCCCACCCCAACGAGGTCCGCCGCGTCATCGGCGTCTCCGGGCAGTACGCCGCCGTCGACGAGCACCTCACCGGCCACGAGAACCTGGAAATGGTCGGGCGCCTCTACCACCTGGGCAAGAAACGCGCCCGCGCGCGAGCCAGGGAACTGCTGGAGCGCTTCGACCTCACCGACGCCGCCGACCGCCCGTCCAAGACCTACTCCGGCGGCATGCGCCGGCGCCTCGACCTGGCCGGCGCGCTCGTCGCCGCCCCGCCGATCCTGTTCCTCGACGAGCCGACGACCGGCCTCGACCCGCGCAGCCGCATCGGCATGTGGGACGTGCTCAACGAACTCGTCCGCGAAGGCACGACCCTGCTGCTCACTACGCAGTACCTCGAAGAGGCCGACGAGCTCGCCGAGGACATCATCGTCATCGACCACGGCCGCGCCATCGCGCGCGGAACACCCGACCAGCTCAAACAGCAGGTCGGCGGAGAGCGGCTGGAGATCACGCTGCACTCGAAGGCCGACGCCTCCGCGGTCGTGTCCGCCGTCGCCGCCCTCGGCCTCGCCGACTACACCATCGACGACGCGGCCCACCGCGTCGTCGTCCCCGTCGCCGACGGGACCGAAGCGCTGTTCGAAGCCGTACGGCGACTCGACGCGGCGAAGATCAAACCCGCCGACATCGGCGTGCACCGGCCCACGCTCGACGACGTGTTCCTCAAACTGACCGGCCGCCCCGCCGAAGACGAAACGGAGGAGGAGCCGTAGTGGACGCCATCATCGACGGCTGGGTCGTCGCCAAACGCAACCTCATCAAGATCAAACGCGTCCCCGACCTGCTGATCTTCAGCACCATCCAGCCCATCATGTTCGTGCTGCTCTTCGCCTACGTCTTCGGCGGCGCCATCAGCGCGCCCGGCGTGAACTACCGCGAATTCCTGATGGCCGGCATCTTCACCCAGACCGTCGCCTTCGGGTCGTCCATCACGGGCATGGGTCTCGCCGAAGACATGACCAAGGGCATCATCGACCGTTTCCGGTCGCTGCCCATGTCACGCGCCGCCGTCCTCGTCGGCCGGACCACCTCCGACCTGATCAACAACGTCCTCGTCGTCGTCATCATGGCGATCTGCGGCCTCATCGTCGGATGGCGCACCCACACCAACGCCCTCGACGTCGCCGCGGGGTTCGGACTGCTGTTCCTCTTCGGCTACGCCATGAGCTGGATCTCGGCCACCATCGGCCTGTCCGTACGCAGCGTGGAGGTGGCGCAGTCCGCCGGGTTCATCTGGATGTTCCCGCTCACGTTCCTCTCCAACGCCTTCGTACCCACCGACACGCTGCCGACGTTCCTGCAGTACGTCGCCGACTGGAACCCGATCTCGGCGATCGTCGCCGCGTTGAGGGACCTGTGGGGGAACGCGCCCACCGGGGCCGCGCGCGGGTCGGGGTGGTCGATGGAGAACCCGGGGCTGTACTCGATGATCACGATCGCGGTGATCCTCGTGGTGTTCGTGCCGCTGTCCATCCGGGCGTACCGGCGGGCCGCGAGTCGGTGAGGTCAGGCGTTCTCCGCCGGCTTCCAGAGCACGTCCTGCCCGGCGTTGGCGGCGCGGGCCAGGACGAACAGCAGATCCGACAGCCGGTTGAGGTACTTCACCGGCAGTTCGTGCGTCGTCTCCGCCTCCGCCTCCAGCAGCACCCACGTCGAACGCTCCGCCCGGCGGGCGACCGTGCACGCCTGATGCAGCAGCGCGGCGCCCGGGCTGCCGCCGCGCAGGATGAACGAGTCCAGCTTCGGCAGATGCTCGTTGAACTTGTCGATCCACTCCTCAAGGCGCGTCACATAGGCCTCGGTGATCCGCAGCGGCGGATACTTCGGCGACTCGTGCACCGGCGTCGACAAGTCGGCGCCCACGTCGAAGAGGTCGTTTTGAACCTGCCGGAGGATCCCGTTGATCTCCACGTCGAGCGCGCCGAGGGCGACCGCGACACCGATGACGGCGTTCGTCTCGTCCACGTCGGCGTAGGCGCCGATACGCGGATGCGTCTTCGGCACCCGGCTGAAATCGGACAGCCCGGTCGTACCGCTATCGCCGGTCTTGGTGTAGATGCGCGTGAGGTGAACGGCCATGCCCTTGAGCCTACGGCTACCTTAGGGATCGGTAAGGTGGGGAAGGTTACTCATCGGTAGGGAGTGCGGTATGGCAGGTTCACTGGCGGTCATCGGTTCCGGGCTCATGGGCTCGGGCATCGCGCAGGTCTCGGCGGTCGCGGGCTGGACGGTCACCGTCCACGACGTCTCCGAGGAGGCCCTGGCGCGCGGACGCGCGGGCACGAGTGCGTCCCTGGCGAAGTTCGTGTCCAAGGACAAGATCAGCCAGGCCGACGCCGACGCCGCGCTGGCCCGCATCTCCACCAGCACCGACCTGGAGAAGGCCGCGGCCGACGCCGACATCGTCGTCGAGGCCGTCTTCGAGCAGCTGGAGATCAAGCAGGACATCTTCCGCCGCCTCGACGCCGTCTGCAAGCCCGGCGCGGTCCTCGCCACCAACACCTCGGCCATCCCGATCACCCAGATCGCCGCCGTCACCGGCCGCCCCGAATCGGTCGTCGGCACCCACTTCTTCTCTCCGGTGCCGATGATGGCCCTGTGCGAACTCGTCCGCGGTCTCAAGACCACCGACGAGACCCTCGCCACCGCCCGCGCCTTCGCCGAGGAGATCGGCAAGACCTGCGTCGTCGTCAACCGCGACGTCGCCGGCTTCGCCACCACCCGCCTCATCTGCGCGCTGGTCATGGAGGCCGTCGCCCTCGTCGAGAACGGCGTCATCTCCGCCGAAGACCTCGACATCGCCTGCAAGCTCGGCTTCGGGCACGTCATGGGCCCGCTCGCCACCACCGACCTCACCGGCCTCGACGTGCTGCTGTCGGCGACCAAGAACATCCACCGCGACACCGGCGACCCGAAGTTCTTCCCGCCGGAGCTGCTCGCCCGCATGGTCGCCGCCGGCGACCACGGCCGCAAGACCGGCAAGGGCTTCTACGACTACGAGTGAGCGGGCACGCCCCACCCGACGTCGACGGCCGCCACGACCACGTGGCGGCCGTTCCCACGTCTACGCCGGCGCCGGCGCGGGCTCCGCGCTCCCCTCGGGCTCCGTGCTGACCTCGGCTTCCTCGGTCACGTCGGTCTCGGTCCGCTTGAGCAGCAGCAGCGCGCCGAGTCCGGCGAGCATGGGCGTGATGCCCTGGATGCTCAGCACGGCCACGATGGGCAGCGGGCCGGTCAGCAGGACCGCGACACCGGTGCCGAGGAGCATGCTCGCCGCCATGACCGTGCCGACCGCGGCGAAGGCCCGCCCGCGGTAGGCGTCGTCGGTGGAGCGCTGGAACAGCGTCATCGCGCCCGCGCTGGCGATCACGCCGGGGATCCCGACGAGGATCATCCCGACGATGCCCGGCGCGACGTTGACCCACAGCAGCGGGTAGGTGAAGATCGCCAGGTCGATGGCGCCGAACAGGAGCATCCCGACGCCGAGCAGCAGCCGCGGCGACCAGCGCGAGGCGAAACGGCCGCCGACGAGGCCGCCGGCGATCCCGCCGACCGCCTGCGCGGCGATCAGCCAGCTCAGCTCGGGGGCCTCACCGTGCAGCACGTCGGTGACCCACACGGCGAACAGGCTGCCCATGATCCCCTCGCCGACGGACATGACCGCGAACATCAGGAAGATGATCAGCAGCGTCCGGCTGGCCACGATGACCTTGATGCCCTCGGCGAACTCGCGGGCGAACTTCCGCACGAAGCCCGGGGGGACCTCACCGGCGGCCTCCGCGGCTGCGGCGGCCTCGGCGCGGTGGCGTCCGCGGACCAGCGCGATGAGCAGGGCGGCGGCGAGGAAGGTGACCGCGTCGGCGATCGCCACGCCCATGAGCCCGAACAGGAGAGTCGCGCCACCGCCGGCGAGCGGGCCGATGAGGCGGGCCAGGTTGTTGTTCAGCGCGTTGAGCGAGTTCGCCGTCGGCAGCTGCTCGTCGCCGACGAGGCGGGGGAGCAGTGCGTTCTCCGCGGTCGAGACGAAGGGGGCGATGGACGCCGACAGCAGGGTCACGGCGGCGCAGATCCACAGGTCGCGGGCGTGGTGCACGGCCAGCAGCGGCAACAGGGCGGCGGCCTGGCCGATGTTGGCGATGATGAGGACGCGTTTGCGGTCCCAGCGGTCGACGAGCACGCCGACCAGCGGGCCGAGCACGAGCTGCGGGACGACCGAGGCGGCCACGATGGCGGCCATCGCCGTCGGTGAGCCGGTGAGTTCGAGGACCGTGATGGGCAGGGCGACCTGGAGCATCCGGGTGCCCATCAGGGATATCAGCCCGCCCCACCACATCAGGCCGAAGTCACGTTGGCGCATCACGGTCCACGAGGACTTGTTCACGGGGCACTCCTTGGGCTTGGGTGACGTCATTATGGTGTCATGTCGTCGTCATGCGCAAGTGGTCGTGCATATATTTTGAAAGAGATGCCTCGTCGGGCAAGATCCATTCGGTTTCAGCTCGTGACGTCGTCATGACGGCAAACGGGCATCGTCAGCCCGTCGTGACCGTCTCGGGTGAGGGCGCGGTCGTTTCCTCCCGGACCGCGTCCTTCCTCGGCAGCAGCACCAGGGCAGCCACCCCGGCCAGGAGCGGGAACACGCCCTGGATGTTGAGCATCGTCACCACGTCGACCCGCCCGTCGAGCAGCACGACCATCCCCGAGCCCAGCAGCACGCAGGCCGAGGTGATCGTGCCGCGCGCGGCGAAGATCCGGCCCCGGAACTCGTCGACGCTGTTGCGCTGGAGCAGCGTCTGCGCGGCGGCGTAGGTGAACACGAAGGGCACACCGACGATGATCATCGACACGACGCCGGGCAGGACGTGCACCCACAGCTTGGGGTAGTTGAAGGTGAACAGGTCGATGGAGGCGAACAGCAGGGCCCCGACCCCGAGCAGTCGCCGCGGGGACCAGTGGGTGGCGAACCAGCCGCCGACCACCCCGCCCAGCACACCGCCGACGGCCTGCGCGGCGATCAGCCAGGCGTACTCGTCGGCGCCGCCGCCGAGGGTCCGCTCGGTGAAGACGATGAACACGGCGGCGAAGACCGCGTCGCCGAAGGAGGTCAGCGCGAAGAACCCGCACACGACCAGCAGCACCCGGTTGCGCGAGACGATGCGGACGCCGTCGGCGAACTCCCCGGCGAACTTCCGCAGCACGCCCGTGCGATGCGACTCGGCCCGTTCGGCGACGTGCCTCCCCCGGACGGCGAAGATCAGCGCCGCCGAGATCAGGTAGGTGGCCGCGTCGGCGACGGCGATCCCGCCCAGCCCGAACCACACCACGCCGAGTCCGCCGAGCATGGGCCCGACGAGCCGCGCCAGGTTGTTGTTCAGCGAGTTGAGGGAGTTCGCCGCGGGTAGCTGCTCGTCCGGGACCAGGCGAGGGAGCAGGGCGTCCTCGGCGATGTTGACGAACGGGCCGACGGCCGCCCCGGCGAACATGACGGCCGCGCAGATCCAGACGTCGCCCCCGCTGTCGACCAGCAGCAGCGGCAGCAGGACCGCGGCCTGCGCGATGTTGCCGACGACCATGACCCGGCGGCGGTCCCAGCGGTCCACCAGCACCCCGGCGAAGGTGCCGCTGATCAGGCGGGCGGTGACCCCGGAGGCGACGATGCTCGCCGAGGCCGTCGCCGAACCGGTGAGGTCGTAGACGGTCACCGGCAGGCCCACCACGAGCATCCAGTTGCCCAGGTAGGAGATCAGGCCGCCCCACCACAGGAGCGAGAAGTCGCGCTGTTTGAAGACGGCGAGGGACGCTTTGACCACGGGAGGACTCCGGTTCGGTGGTGGCGAAGGTGTGCCCACAACCGGCCGGTATCCCGTGATCGGGTGCTTCGTCCAGGCTCTGTGGCCGCCGCGAGAGCGGTCCGGCCACGGTACCCGAACGCGACCGGGGCGCCGACGGGTGGAGGTCCGTCGGCGCCCCGGTCGGGCGCGGGTCCTTCCGGCGGTGGGGCCGGGGACCCGAGGTTTCAGGGCTGTGGCGTGAGCACCCGCCTTCGGCGGGCGTCGACGGTTTCGACGCTCTCCTCGGGGACGTGGTTCCAGTCGAAGGCCCGTCGCGCGTTGGGGACCAGGACGGCGGGAACCGCCGGCGGCTCGGCCCGGGCCGCCGCGCGCTCCCGAAGTCCCGTCACGAGCCCGGCGAGCGCTTCGCCGACGACGGCGGACTCGGCGCGCACGGCGAGCCCCCGCCGGTCCCCGACGGCCGGGAAGGGTTCGGAGACGATGACGTGGAGTCGCAGTCCTTTCGCACGCAGGACCCGGCGCAGCGACGACATGAAGGTCTCCGTGCCGAGGAACGCCGCGGCGGTCGTCGGCGAGCCGTCGGCGAAGGTGAACCAGAGGGTCACCGGCGCGACCTTCGCGTCGGCGTCGATCGCGGCCTGGAAGGGCGCGCGCCGGAAACGGCCCCTGGCGGGCAGGCACCAGGTCGTCGCCTCGGGGAACACTCCGATGCTCTCGCCGCCGCGCAGGCGCTCGGCCATCGCCGCCACCGTCGACGGCAGTGTCCGCAGCGAACCGCGGTCGACGAACAGCGTCCGCGTCCGCCCCGCCAGCCACCCCAGCAGGGGCCATTCGCCGACCTCGCGCTTGGCGAGCATCCGCACCGGCGCGCGTGGACCGCCGAGCGCGGTCAGCGCGACCACGTCGATCCACGAGGAGTGGTTGGCCACGACCAGCGAACCGGCCGCGATCGGCGCCGGGCGCATCGGCACGACGACGCCCGACGCGCGCAGCACCGCCCGGGCCAGGCGCGGCCCGAGCGAGGGGAACAGCGGGAGCAGGACGGTCGCCGCCGCCAGCACGCTCGCCAGCGCGACGACCCTGGCGGCACGCCGGGGCAGTCCCACCGAGGGCAGCGCGTTCGGCTCGGGAATGCAGGACGGGGTGCAGTCCGAGTCGGGGAACCAGCCACCGCTCACACCGCACCCCCGAACCCGCGGACCGGGCGTGGCGCCCGGGTACCGCTCGTCATGCCGCACCGGCGCGTGGCGCGGGCTCCCGGCTTGGCCGGGCGAGGCGCGCGGGCGGCCGTCGCGGTCGTGCTCGTCAGGGGCGTCATCACGCCTTCCCCTCCCGGGACAGCTCGTCGAGGCCGTGCTCGCCGAGGAAGTGCCTCAGGTAGCGCGGGTTGGTCTCGTCGAGGTCGAGCAGGATGTAGAAGTCGGCCACGCCGAAGTCCGGGTCGTGGGCCGGGGGACCGCAGACCTTCGCGCCGAGCCGCAGGTAACCGCGCAGCAGCGGCGGAACGGACTTGAGGTCGGCCGGCACGTCCGACAGCGGCCACGGGTTGTGCGGGGTGACGCGCAGCCCGGGCGCCGAGAGGTTCCGCTCGGCGACATGGGCCCACACCGCGTCGGCGTCGGCGACGGGGACCGACGCGCAGCCCGCGAGCAGGCGGTTGCCGGTCAGCAGCAGGTAGCGGGCGATGCCGGCCCACATCAGGTTGATGACCGAACCGTCGCGGTGGGCCGGGTCCACGCACGAGCGGCCGGTCTCGACGAGCCCGCCGCGCAGCCCGTCGAGGGCCGAGAGGTCGAACTCGCCGTCGGAGTAGAGGCGGGTGGTGCGGCCGGGCGGAAGCATCCGGTAGGTGCCGACGACCTCACCGGACGGGTCGTCGACGACCACGAGGTGGTCGCAGTAGACGTCGAAGGGGTCGACGTCGAGGCCCTCGCTCGGCGTGTGGAGCGTCGCGCCGAGCTCCCCGGCGAAGACGCGGTGCCGGAGGCGCTGGGCGGCGCGGATCTCGGCGGCGTCGGCGACGCGGATGGAGTAGCGGGAGTTGTCGGTGGCCAGGGGTGCCGGCCGGCCGGCCGCTTCGGCGTGTGCGGACGCCGGTGCCACGGTGGCGTTGTCGGGGATCATGGCGGCCTCCTTCGCAGGCGCCTTCATGCTCAGCGCCGAAGGCGACCACCAGGTGACCGAGTCAGGACGGTTCAGTGACCGGGGCTGTGCGGGTCCGGTAACTGCGGGCCACGATTTGCCGTACGAGACCCGCCCGGCGGGCGTCCCTACAACATCAGCAGGGGAACACCGATGACCAGTGCGATCACCCCGGCGCCGATCAGCAGCCAGATGTGATGCGGGCGCGGGCGCTGCCGGTGACGCATCCCGAGGTAGATGCTGGCGATGGGCAGCCCGATGAACGGCCCCATGAACACGCACACCAGCGCCAGCGGCCGCAGGGCCAGGGCGGTGTTGTCGGTGCCCTCACCGGCCGCGCCGAGGATCAGGTGGGCGCCGAAGACGGCCAGCAGCCCGCAGGCCGCGCCGATCAGGGCCATCAGCGGCATCACGTACTTCGGCGGCGGGAACTCCAGCTGCCCGCGCCGGGCGAGGGCGAGGGTGCGCCTGGCCCGGTCGATCAGCGCGCGCGGGTCGGGCACCTTCGGTGCCTTCGGCTTGCGCGTCCGGGTGCCGCGGGCGGTGATGGCCGGGTACGGCGTCTCGTTCGCGGGGATGTCGCGCAGGCGCGGCGGGATCCGGCCCGAGCCGACGTAGCCGAGCAGGTCGCGCCACAGTCCGGCGGCGGCGCCGTCGATCTCGTCGACGGTCACGGTGGCCTGGGCGGCGGTCTTCTGGGCGGCGTCGCGGGCGGCCATCGCCTCCGACACGCGCTCTCGGATCGTGCCGACCTCGCCCCGGTGCCGCCGCTGCAGGACCTCGTGGCGGTCGCGTTGGGCCGTCATCGTCCGCGACAGGCTCGTCGCGGAGGCCTTGTAGGCGTCGCGCGGGTTCTGGTGGCTCAGGTCAGCCGCCATGGTCATCGCCCCAAACGTCCGTCACGGCGCCCGTGTCGCCCGTCGTCGCGTCCTTCCGTACTCCACTGAGCAGCATTGAAGCGCGCGGGCTCGTGGCCTCGCTCGTGTCGTAGGGGATCACCACCTCGGGGTGGCGGTGGACGGCCCTGTCGAAGAACAGGCCACGCCGCGGCCGCGGGTACCAGGGTGGTCCGCCGGGCGTCGGCGACAGCGGTGCCAGCTCGGGGCCGTGCACGTCGAGCGCGAGCCAGGCGTCGATGGAGTCGAAGCGGGCGGCGAAGCCGCCGAGGTCCTCGCGCAGTCGCGGGACCGAGCGCCACCAGCCCAGGGTGTGGATCCGGCGTTCGGGACCGGTCAGCAGCAGCTGCCGGAAACGTTCCTTGGCCGACGCGTCGAGCGTGCCGCTGGCGGCGTCGACGGCGTAGAGCAGCACCAGGTGCGGGACGGGCGAGTCGGTGCCGGTGAGCGAGCCGACCACGTCGGTCAGCCCGTTGTGGACCTCGGTCTCCATGCCCATGGCCGACAGTGTCATCGCGAGCCGGTCGGCGGCCAGGCGCGCGTCCGGATCGGGGCAGCAGAGGGTGAAGCGGGCGGCGTTCTCCTTGGCCACGGTGATCGCGGCCGCGGCGAGGACGTCGCAGGCCTCCTCGGTGCGGGTGCCGAGGACGGCCAGGTTGCGACCGACCGTGCGCGTGAGCCGGAAACGCGCCGACCGGGTCGTGACGTCGATGGTCTGGCCGAGCAGTGCGGTCGGTACGTTCCCGCCGAGGTCGACGGCGTCGGCCAGGCGCGGCACGTGGTCGCCGTCGAAGAGGCGCGGCTCGTCGTTGTCGGCGGGCCGGGCGTTCCACAGGCGCTGCTGGAGCGGATCCCAGGCGGTGCGGTTGCTGGCGTCGGGGACGCGTACGACCTTGTTGGCACTGGTCACGCCGGAGTCGGAGTTGACGACGGCGTGGTAGCGCGGGATCTCGTCGGCGGCGGTGTTCGTCTCGGCGAGGATCCGGCGGGCCTTGGGCAGCGCGACCCGCAGCGTGAACTGCGCGACCAGCGCCGGCCTGCCCCACAGCGCCTCGATCCCGGCGACGTCCTGGCTGGCCAGGACCAGGTGGATGCCCTGCGAGCGGCCCCGGCGGGCGAGGTCTTCGAGGAGTCCGACGGCCTCGTTGCTGACGGTGTCGCGGCCGTCGAGGAGGACCTGGAACTCGTCGATGATCGCCACGATCCGCGGCCAGCGGCCGCCCGGGTCCTGGTGGCGCAGCTCTTCCAGCTTCGTCGCCTCGTGCTGCTTGGCCGCCTCGGCGCGGCGGCGCAGCTCGTCGCGCAGGTGCCGCAGCAGGGCGAGACCGAACTCGCGGTCGTCGTTGATGTTGACGCCGACCAGCCGCACGTGCGGCAGCCAGCTCGGGTCGCGGCGGCCTTTGGCGAAGCGCGCGAAGGACACGCCCTCCTTGAAGTCGAGGAGGTACATCGCGAGCTCTTCCGGCCCGTAGCGAGCCGTCAGCGCGCCGATCCAGGCGTAGAGGAGGTTCGTCTTACCGGCGCCGGACGGGCCGCCGATGAGCGCGTGCGGCGGGTTGTCACCGAGGGTCACGTCGATGAGGCGCCCCTCGGCCCCTTCGCCGATGGGCGCGGTGAGCCCGGCGGCCGAGGAGAAGGTCCACAGGTCGGCGTCGTCGTCGGGGAGCAGGTCGGCGAACACGGCCGGTTCGGGGCCCTGGGCGACGCGTTCGGCGATGGCCCGGCACGTCGCGGTGACCAGTGTGGACGGCGGCGGCGGGTCGAGCCGCACGTCGAAGTCGGCGGTCATGGTCGTGCGGGTGTCCTCGACGATCTCGATGTCGGGCCCGGTCAGGGCCATCGGGTTCGCCGGGGAGTCCTGGACGATGACGTGCACGCCGCAGGCCACGCCGGTGCGCAGGATCCGGGCGAGCTGCGCGCGCTGCTTGCCGGTCCAGTCCTCCTGGCCGTTGTCGTCGAGGAGGACCGCGACCCGCCACGGTTCCGGACGCCGGCCGGTGGCGCGCGCCAGCTCGCGCAGCGAGTCGTACTCGCCGGCCAGGACGGTCTCGTTGATGCGCCGGACCTGCTCGACCAGCTCGTCGAGCATGTCGGACAGGCCGTTGGGACCGACGAAGCCGAGCATCCCGGCCGGTGCCAGGGGCGCGAGCCCGGCGAGGCTGCCGCCGAGGCGCTCGGGGTCGTAGACGGTCAGGTGGACCGCGCCCGGCTGGGTCGTGCCGAGGGTGCGCAGGAGCAGGCCCGGCAGGATGCGGCCGGGATCGGTGCGGCACACCAGGTGCGCGTGGTCGAGCAGCGGGACCAGCGCGGGCGGTTCGCCGGGAGCGTCGACGGACCCGATCCGCAGCAGACCCGGGATCGTGCCGCGCGCCGGCGGGGTCGGGTGCCAGTCGGCCCAGGGATCCCCGGCGGCGCCGGAGGCGAACTCCGCGGCCAGGCCGGACATCCGGGCCAGGGTCGCCGACATCGCCTGGGCGGCACGGTCGTCGAGGTCGGCGCCGCGCTCGCGGTGGGCGGCGGCCAGTCGCGCCTGTTCGTCGCGGCCCGCCTCCAGGATGTTGCGGGCGTTCTCGGTGGCGTAGGCGGCTTCGGCCACGGCGTGCTCGCGGAGCGCGCGGGCGGCGTCCCTGGCGGTGGCCAGGTCGCGGCTGACCGTGTCGGCGAGAACCGTGCGCCAGCCGCCCATCAGTCCTGCTTCCCGCGTGCCCTGATCAGGGCCGCGACGAGCACCGGTCCCATGGCGGCGATGTCGACCGGGTGCCGCTCGGGCGGCTGGGCGACATGGCAGGCGGCGGCCAGCTCGATCTCGCCGGCCTTGTCGTCGAGCCCGGGCAGGAACTGCCGGATCCGGTCACCGGTCTTGGCGCGCAGGCGGTCCAGGTTCTTCGCGGTCGGCGTCTCGCCGAGGAACTCGGTGGCGAGGACGCGGATCTGCGGCCAGGTCAGCGCGGGAAGGCGGATGCCGACGGCCGGGTCGGTGGCCTGGAGTTCACGGCGGAAGAGGTCGCGGTCGCCGCCCGCGGCGATCTTGACGAGCTTCTCGAACAGCGGCGTCAGCTCGGTGTGCCTGATCTCCTCGGCGGCCTTGGCCTGTCCCTCGTCGGCCTTGGTGATCTCGGCGATTCGGGTGAGCCACCAGGAGCGCCTGCCGTCGGGCGCGGGCGCGGCGGGGGCGGAGGCCGGGACGTCGATCTCGCCCTTGTCGCCGCCGGGCGCGAGCCCGATGGAGACGAGGTAGTCGTCGAGGTGTTCGGCGGCGGCGATGAGCTGGGTGATCGCGCGGTCGAGGTGGGTCTGCGCGCGGGAGATCTCCGGGAGCCCGGCGGGCTCGACCGACTCGGTGAGCGCCTGGGCCAGGATTCCCCTGGCCTCGTCCAGCCGGGCCGCGGCCTGGGCCGTCCCGCCGAGCGGCAGTTCGGCGGTGGCGGTGCGTACCGCCTGTCCGAGCTCGGTGATCGTCCCCATCGCGCTACAGGGTCGCCGCGTAGGACTGGGCCTGCTCGGCCGCGGCGAGCGTCGCCGCCATGCACTGTTCGAGTTCGGCGCCCGCCTGGGCGAGCGCGGCCTGCGCCGATTCCACCGACTGGTGCTGGCTGCCCTGGAGGATGGCACCGAGGACCTGCTGCGCGCCCTGCAGCTTCTCGCCGGCGATCTTGATGGCCTCCTGGCCGTCGGAGACCTGCTGCATCGCGGCGGCGATAGCCGCCTTGAGTTCGGCCACGCTGATACTGGTCACGCGCTCATTGTCACCGATCATGCGCCGAAACCGTGTATCCATTCCGACAGCGCGTCCAACTGTCACATCTCTGACATAGGACTTGTGTGCACAGGTACGCGGGCCGTGGACAGTGCACAGTGGACCGTCCAGGCGGGAGTCACGCCTGGCTCGGGCCCCGGTAGGGGAGCGTCTGGCGGTAGACGACGTTGGTCGTGGTGCCGCCGAAACCCGCGAGTTCGTCCATCAGATCCTCAAGGTGTGGCATGGAGGTTGCGGCCACCTTGAGGACGTAGCAGTCGTCGCCGGTCGTGCGCAGGCACTCCAGGATCTCGCGGCGCTCGGTGAGCAGCCGGTGCAGCGCGTCGTGCCGGTTGCCGGGGAACTTCAGGCGGACGACGGCCAGGACCGGGTAGCCGGACTTCGACAGGTCGATCTCGGCGCGGTAGCCGGTGATCACGCCGGACTCCTCAAGGCGCCGGACGCGTTCGGTGGCGGCCGAGGCGCTTAGGTTGACCCGCTTGCCGAGTTCGGTCAGGGCCATGCGGCCGTTCTCCTGGAGGGCGTCGAGGATGGCCCAGTCGGTCGCGTCGAGATTCACGGTCACGGGCCGAATCTACGCCGGAATCCATGGCCGCCGCCGCTTCGCGCCGGGAGAAGTCCCTTCCCGGTCGGGATCCGCGCGGATAGCCTTGACCAGTGCAAATAGGTGTGAACGTGCCGAACTTCGGGCCGGGGACCGACCCGGGGGTCCTGCGGGACTGGGCGCAGACGGTCGAGGGACTCGGCTTCGACCTGCTCATGGTGTCCGACCACGTGGCGATCACGCCCGACGTCGCCGAGCAGTACCCCGAGCCCTTCTACGAACCCTTCACGCTGCTGTCCTGGCTGGCCGGGATGACCCGGCGCGTCCGGCTTGGCACGACCGTGCTGATCATGCCGTACCGGCATCCGCTGCTGGTCGCGCGCATGGCGGCCAACCTCGACCGGCTCAGCGGCGGGCGGCTCGTCCTCGGGGTGGGCGTCGGCTGGGCGAGGGATGAGTTCGCCGCCCTCGGCGTGCCATTCGAGCGGCGGGGAGCCCTGACCGACGAGTACCTGACGACGGTCCGCGAGATCTGGCGCGACGATCCCATCCCCGTCTGGATCGGTGGGAACAGCGACGCCGGGATCCGCCGGGCCGTTCGCCTCGGCGACGCCTGGCATCCGCTGCGCAACACGGTCGGCTGGCTCACCGAGGCCGTCGGCCGCCTCGCCGCGACCGCGCGGGCCGAGGGCCGCGCCGCCCCGGCCTTCGCGCCCAGGATCGTCCTGCGGCTCACCGAGCGGCCGCTCGGACCCGAGCGCCTGGCGGGTGAGGGCACCGTCGACCAGATCCGCGCCGACCTGGCGAGCCTGGCGGCGCTCGGCGCCGAGACGGTCGTCCTCGACCCGTTCGGCGGCGACCCCGAAGAGACCCTGCGGCCTACTGTCGCGTGGAAGGCCCTGGCGGCCGTGGCCGCCCTGCGAAACGAGGGAGAGACGTGAACGACGAACTGCTCCGCCGCGCCATCGCGCTGGCCGCCGAGGCGAGGAAGGCGGGTGACCCGCCGTTCGGGTCGCTGCTCGCCGCCGCCGACGGGACGATCCTCGCCGAGGAGCGCAACGCCACCGTCAGCGAACGCGACATCAGCCTGCACCCCGAGCTCAAGCTCGCCGTGTGGGCCGCGCGCGAACTCACGCCCGAAGTCGCCGCGACGACGACGATGTACACCAGCTGCGAACCCTGCGGGATGTGCACGGGAGCCCTCGCGCGTTCGGGACTGGGGCGGGTCGTCTACGCCCTGTCCGGCGAGCAGCTGGGCACGCTGAAGCCGACGGGCTCGTTCCCGGAGGTCCCGACGGAGGGGCCGGCGCTGTTCGACGAGGCGCGGATTCCGGTGGAGGGGTACTACGGGTGAGGGGTGGGGGCGTGGGGGTGCGCGGGAGCCCGCTCCGGCCCACCCGCCCGCCGCGCCGCGCCCCGCCCCGCCCCGCCGCGCCCCGCCGCGCTCGCGACGTGACGCGGCCGTGGCCGTGCGCGCGCGAAAGCCTGCGGGTTGCTGCCCGGAGGTCCCACGGAGGGGCGGCGTCGCTCGGCGAGGTGTGGGTTCCGGTGGAGGTTTCTCACGTGAGTCGCGCTGGGGCCCGCTCCGCTCCGTCCCGCCGCACTCGTGACCTGACGCGGCCGGGCGCGCGGGAGCCTGCGGGTTTCTGCCCGGAGCCTCAGCGAGGGGTGGCGTTGCTCGGCGAGGCGTGGGTTCCGGTGAAGGTCTTTCGCGCGAGTCACGGTGGGGTCGTCAAGGGTGCGCTGGAGCCCGCTCCGCCGCACTCGTGACCTGACGCGGCCGGGCGCGCGGGAGCCTGCGGGCTTCTGCCCGGAGCCTCAGCGAGGGGTGGCGTTGCTCGGCGAGGCGTGGGTTCCGGTGAACGTCTTTCGCGCGAGTCACGGTGGGGTCGTCAAGGGTGCGCTGGAGCCCGCTCCGCCCCACCCCGCCCCGCCGTGCTCGTGACGTGACGTGGCCGTGGTCGGGCGCGCTGGATCCCGCTCCGCCCCGCCTCGCTGCGCTCGTGACGTGACGCGGCCGCGGCAGGGTGCGC
>NZ_JACHGT010000001.1:41159-657737 GCF_014202425.1 Phytomonospora endophytica
CGCGCGAGCTCGCCTGTTGCTGCCCGGAGCCTCGGCGAGGCCCGGCGTCGCTCGGCGAGACGCCGGCTCCGGCCGAGGCCTTTCACGTGAGCCACAGCGGGGGCGTGGGGGTGCGCCGGAGCCCGCTCAGCCCCGCCCGCCCCGCCGCGCTCGCGACGTGACGCGGCCGTGGCTGGGTGCGCGCGAGCTCGCCTGTTGCTGCCCGGAGCCTCGGCGAGGCCCGGCGTCGCTCGGCGAGACGCCGGCTCCGGCCGAGGCCTTTCACGTGAGCCACGGCGGGGGTGTGGGGGTGCGCCGGAGCCCGCTCAGCCCCGCCCGCCCCGCCGCGCTCGCGACGCGGCCGTGGCCGGACGCGCTGGATCCCGCACCATCCCGCCCCGCCGCGCTCGCGAGGCGGCCGTGGCCGGGTACGCGCGAGCCCGCCTGTTGCTGTCCGGAGCCTCGGCGAGGCCCGGCGTCGCTCGGCGAGACGCCGACCCCGGCCGGGGTCTTTCACGTGAGCCACGGCGGCGTGCCCGGCCGGTGGGGTTGGGCGCGCAAAAGCCTGCGCGTTCGTGCTGGGCCTGACCGAGGGTCCGGCGTCGTATGACGAGGCGCGGGTATCGGCGGAGGGGCCTTGCGCCTGAGGTGCGGCGGCATGCCAGGTGCCCGGCGCGGGTTTCGGCCGGGGCCTTGCACCCGAGGCGCGGGTGGCGCGTTCGGCGAGCGGCTGGGCACGCTCAAGTCCGCAGGTTTCTACCCGGAGCCCCGCGAGAGTCCGGCGAGCACCCGCCCACACCTCCCCCCTCCCGACGCGACGCGGCCCCTCCCGTGAGCGGGAGGGGCCGCGTTCGGCGAGAGCTACTGATAGTTCTTCCAGGTGGCGTAGTCGCAATAGGACAACGTCACCCCGCCCTCGTTGGCCTTGCGGAGGCAGATCTTGAACTCGAAGTAGTTGCCCTCGGCCAGGTTGTGCGAGCCGCCCTCGGAGGCGCGGTTGGTGGCGCAGTTGCCGTTGCCGCCGACCCAGAACGAGTACTTGAACAGGTTCTGGCTGACGTCGGTGACCTTGAGGTACACCCCCCAGCCGTCCTCTTCGATGTCGCAGATGGTCACGATGTCGCCGTACCAGCTGACCTGGACGCGACCGCCCGGGTCGCCGTCGTCGGTCTTCATTTCGTTGTCGGCGGCCATCGCGGGGCTGGCGATGGCGAAGGACATGAGTAGGGCGGTGAACACCAAAGCGACTCGTACCGCGATCTTCTTCACTGTCCGCTCCTTTCGAAGGTCGGCCCGGCAGCCGATTCCTCGCACCGATTCGCACCGGTGGCATCCCGTCCGATCGGGAGTCGCGGCAACGATATGAACGAGCGGTAGATCCCTTGTAGACATTTCGTAGACGACTTGGATATTCGCGCGACTCACAGGCGCGCGAGTTTCCCGCGCACCTCGTCGGCCTGCGGATTGCCCAACTCGACCAGTACGGCCAGGGCCTGCCGCCAGACCCTCCGGGTCGCCTCGGTGGCGCCGGTGTCGCGGTAGGTGTCGCCGAGCCGGACCAGTGGCGTGACCACGTTGAAGCGGTCGTCGAGCTCCCGGTAGAGGCGCACGGAGTTGCGGTAGGCGCCGATGGCGAGGTCGTAGTCGGCGAGCGCGTGATGGACGTACCCGATGGTGTCCCAGGTGGACGCCTGCCCGCCGGGATCGCGCACCTCCCGCAGCACGGCCAGCGCCGACAGGCACTCGTCGAGGGCCCTGCGGTGGTCACCGAGTCTGGCCCGGTACCAGGCGAGACTGGCCAGGGCCCGGCCTTCCCCGGCGCGGTGACCGGCGAGCCGGTAGAGGGCGAGGACCTCGTCGGCGGCGCGCAGCGCGGCCTCCCAGTCGCCCTCCTCCTCGTGGCGCCAGCACAGCAGGAAACGGCAGCAGGCCTGTCCATAGTGGTCGTGGAGTTCCCGGTAGCGGTCCAGGGCCAGTGCGACGTGCTCGGCCGACTCCGTCCGCGAGCCGTGCCGGAACTGGGCCACCGCCATGAGGTAGTGCGTGGTCGCCCGGCCCGTCAGGTCCCGCGACCGGGCCGTCGCTCGCAGCGCCGTGCGGAGGGCGGCAATCCATTCGCGGCCCATGCCCTTCCGGCGCAGGAAGGGACTCATCGCCCAGGTCAGCTGCCACGCGTGGGCGTCGAGGCCGCACTTGAAGGCCGACTCGATCGCGCTGAGCAGCACGCGGTGTTCCGCGCGGAACCAGGTCACCGCCTCGTCGTGCGTCGCGTGCGCCTCGACGAGGACACCGGGGGCGCGTTCGCCGAGGGCGATCGACTCCCGGTTGGGGTCGAGGAGCCCGGCGGCGCGGTTGGCGGTGTGCAGGTAGTGGTCCATGAGCCTGCGCAGGGCCTCCTCGCGTTCTTCGCGGTGGCCGCAGCAGTAGGCCAGTTCGCAGGCGTAGGCGCGCAGGAGGTCGTGGAAGGCGTACCGGCCCGGGACGTGCTCGTCGAGCATGCGCGCCTGGTCGAGTTCGGCGAGGAGACGGCGGGCGCGCTGCGGGCTGACCCCGGCGAGGCTCGCGGCGGCGTGCACCGAGATGTCGGGACCGGCGTGCAGTCCGAGCAGCCGGAACAGGCGGGCGGCGTGCGTTCCGAGGGCGTGGAAGGACCAGGAGAAGGTCGAGCGCAGATCGGTGCCCGGGTCGCGGCTGTCGAAGGCGTCGAGGACCCCGGCGGAGGCGTCGAGCTCGTCGGCGAGGACGTCGAGACCGAAGGCGGGCTGGACGGCGGCGCGGGCGGCGACGATCGCCAGCGCGAGGGGCAGCCGTGCGCAGCGCTCGATGATCCGGTCGACGGCCTCGGGCCGTTCGCCGACGCGCGGGCGGCCGAGCCGGACGGCGAGCAGGTCGGCGGCCTCGGCACGGGTGAGGACGTCGAGGTTCATCGGATGGGCGGTCCCGGCGGCGATCAGGCCGGTGAGCTGGGTGCGGCTGGTGACCACGGCGAATCCACCGGCGGCGGCGGGCAGCAACGGGCGGATTTGCTCGGCGTCGCGGGCGTTGTCGAGGACGACGAGGACGCGCCGGTCGGCGAGCAGGCTGCGGTAGAGCGCCGACTGCGCGGCGAGCCCGGCGGGGACGCGGGCCGGCGGCACGCCGAGGGCGTCGAGGAAACCGCCGAGGGCCTCGGCCGGGTCCATGGGCGTCTTCTCCGGGTCGAAGCCGCGCAGGTTCACGTAGAGCTGGCCGTCGGGGAAGCGCTCGCGTACCGAGCGCGCCCAGTGCACGGCCAGGGCGGTCTTGCCGACACCTGCCGTGCCCGAGATCGCGCACAGGCTCGCGCCCCGGTCGAGGACGGCACCCAGCTCGGCGAGGGCCTCGGCCCGACCGCTGAAGGCCGTGATGCCCATCGGGAGTTGCGCGGCGGCGCTCCCCGAGGCCGGTGCCGCGTTCACCGTCGCCCGGCCGAGCCCGGTGTCGGCGCGCAGGATCCGCTGGTGCAGTTCGCGCAGCTCCGGACCGGGTTCGACGCCGAGCTCGTCGACGAGACGCTCACGGGTGTCGCGGAAGACCGCGAGTGCCTTGTCCTGACGCCCGGCGCGGTACAACGCCAGCATCAGCAGCGCCGCGACGTGCTCCCGCAAGGGCTGACGGGCCAGCAGCGAGCGGAGCTCGCCGATCAGTTCGATGTGCTCGCCGAGTTCGAGCCGGAGCCGGAAATACTGTTCCTCGACGTTCTCGCGGCGTTCGCGCAATTCCGCGCGCAGCCATTCCAGATCCGATTCGAGACGAACTCCACCGAGTGGTTCGGGGGAGGAGACGGCCAATGCGCGCGCGAATTCCCCGGCCGCTTCGAGAGTATTTCCGGCCTCCCAGGATTTGCGTGCGCCATTGCTGAGTTCGGTGAAATGCCACAGGTCGAGTTCGCCGGGGCGCACGACGATGCGGAATCCGTGTTCGCGCACGATCCTGGGTTCCGGGTCGGCGCCGTCGTGCAGGGCCTTGCGCAGCTGCCAGATGAACTTGCGCAGGTTGGCCTCCGCCGAGCTGGGCGGATCCTCCCAGCACAGCTCGATGAGACGTTCCGGGGTGAGGGGTTTGTTGGCGTGTAACAGCAACGCGGCCAGCACGGTGCGCTGGCGGGGTCCGCCGAGGGGCACGCTGCGACCGTCGCGCAGTACCTCCAGGGGGCCAAGGATGCGGAACTCCATCGCACACTCCGTCCTTGTGGCTTTCACGTTCGACGCGCCCGATTCTGGCACGCGCCAAGGCCGGAGGCAATGGGTGAAAACAGTGCCGGGCGGTGACCACGAACATTGCGCGTAAGGCTCGCGTATACGCGACGTCTACGTCCCGTCTACGGCGACGGGATACATTCCCGCGGGCGTATTCATATCGGTCTTTTCCGTGCGACTCATTCCGCCGCCGTCTCCCGCAGCGCGGTGATGAGGTCGTGCAGGGCGGGCTGCCCGAGCGAGGACCGGCGGACGGCGGCGTGGATCGCCCGGAACGGCCGTGGGCGGCGCACCTCGCGGACCACCACGCCCGCGTGGCGGGTGCCCAGGCCGGTCCGCGGGATCAGGCACACCCCCAGCCCGGCGGCGACGAAGCCCTGCGCGGTGGCGTAGTCGTCGCTCTCCACCACGAAACCGGGCGTGAAACCGGCGGCGGCGCAGCCGTCGAGGAGGATCTCCAGGCACGGCCCGACCGGGCCGGTCTCGGTGCTCACCCACGGTTCCCCGGCCAGGTCGGCGAGGTCGAGGACGCGTTTCCCGGCGAGGGCGTGCCCCTTGGGGAGCACCGCCAGGTAGGGATCGTCGAGCAGGTGGACCAGCTCGACACCGTCGTGCGCGCTCCCGTGCGGCCGGACGACGACGGCGAGGTCGGCCTCCCCGCGCTCGACCGCCGGCAGCGGGTCCTCGGGGTCGATGAGCCTGAGGTCGACGGCGATCCCCGGATGGTCCCGGCGCAGCCGCGCCAGCGCGGGCGGGAGCAGGGTCGCGCCCGCGGTGGCGAAGTAGCGGACCGACAGGCGCCCGGTCCGGCCTTCGCGCAGGTCGGCCAGCGCCGACTCGGCCTCGGCGACCTGTGCGCCGATCGTCCTCGCGTAGTCGCTGAGCAGCCGCCCGGCGGCGGTCGGCCGCACCCCGCGCCCGATCCGCTCCAGCAGCGCCGTCCGGGTCTCCTTCTCCAGCACGGCGATCTGCTGGCTGATCGCCGAAGGCGTGTAACCGAGGTTGGCCGCCGCGGCCGTCACCGAACCACTGGTGACCACCGCCCGGAGGATCTGCATCCTGCGCACATCGAGCATGTAGTGGAGCTTAACGGTTCATGCAGAACCTTTCGCTTGTCCTTCCAGGTACGGGCGGGCAGCGTGAAGGCCGACCGAAGGAGAACGCATGAACACCGGACGGCGAAGCCTGGCCCGCATGGCCGTGCTCGCACTGCTGTGGGGCTCGGGCTTCCTGTGGATCAAGGTCGCCCTGACCGGCGGGCTCGCCCCGATCCAGATCACCGTGGTGCGCTGCGCCCTCGGCGCCGCCGTCCTGGCCGTGCTCGCCGCCCTAGCCCGCCAGCGCCTCCCGCGCGACCGCCGCGTCTGGGGCCGGCTCGTCATCGCCGCCTTCTTCTGCAACGCCGTGCCCTTCGCGCTGTTCGCCATCGGTGAGCAGACCGTCGACTCTGGCGTCGCGGGCGTCCTCAACGCGACCACGCCCCTGTGGTCGCTGCTCATCGGCCTCGGTATGGGCACCGAACGCGGCATCCGGCCCGTCCGCGTCGCCGGGCTCGCCGTCGGCTTCGCCGGGACCCTGCTCATCTTCTCGCCGTGGCACGAGTCGGGCCTGCTCAGCTGGGGCGCGCTCGCGCTGCTCCTGGCGGCGGTCAGCTACGCCATCGCCTTCGCCTACATGGGCCGCAAACTCGTCTCCTCGGGCACCGGCCCGCTCGCCGTCTCGGCCGCGCAACTGCTCACCGCGACCGGTCTCAGCGCGCTCGCGCTGCCCGCCGGGGGACTGTCCTGGACGGGGATCACGCCGACGGCACTGGTCGCCGTGGCCGTCCTCGGCGTGTTCGGCACGGGCGTGACCTTCTACCTGAACTACCGGATCATCGCCGACGAGGGCGCCACCAGCGCCGCCACCGTCGGCTACCTCCTGCCGGTCGTCTCGGTGGCGCTCGGCGCGATCGTCCTCGACGAAGGCCTGAGCCCGCGCGTGGTCGTGGGCATGGCCGTCGTGCTGGCCGGCGTCGGGCTCACGCGGTGGAGGGGACGTTCACCGGCCACGACGGAAGACGCCCCGGTCCCGGCCGCCGCACGCTGAGGGCGGCCGGGACCTCCGCTCACGCGGCCGTCAGCGCCTCGGTCGGCGAGAGCCGCGCGGCCCGGATCGCCGGGTAGAGGCCCGCGATCGCGCCGATCACGAGGGTCGCGGCAACACCCCCGGCGCTCGCCCACACCGGAACCACCGTCGGCCACTCCCGCGTCCCGGCGTAGGTCGCGGTGACGACGACCCCGATGACGACGCCGCCGATCCCGCCGAGTGCCGACAGCAGCAGGGACTCGGCGAGGAACTGGAGCCTGATCTGCCCGCGAGTGGCCCCCAGCGAGCGTCGCAGCCCGATCTCGGATCGCCGCTCCAGCACTGAGATCACCATCGTGTTGGCCACCCCGACCCCGCCGACCAGCAGCGCCACCGCGCCCAGACCGAGCAGCAGCCCGGTGAACGCCCGGTCGGTGGCCTGGCGGGCGACGAGCGCGTCGGATGGCCGCGAGACCTTGACCTCGTTGGGGCTCCGCGGATTGGCCGTCGCGGCCAGCAGCTCCCGCACCGAGGCCACGGCGTCGTCCTCGGCGCGGGTGTAGACCGTCGTCGGGTGCCCGTCGAAGTCCAGATAGGACTCCGCGGCCGGCCACCCGATCAGCGCCGCCGTGTCCAGCTCCGGCGCCAGCGGCACCGGATCGAGCACGCCGACCACGGTGAACCACCGGCCGCCCAGCCAGACCTGCACGTCCGAAGACGTCGCCGGCACACCGAGCAGGCTCGCCGTCGAGGCTCCGAGCACCACCGCGGGGTAGCCCTCGGTCGCCGCGTTGAGCCACGTGCCACCGGCCAGTTCGGCGGCGACGGTGTCCGGCAGCCCGAGATGCGCCGCCAGGACCGCGATCCCACCCGACTCGCCCGCCGGGATCCGGTCGTTGCGGTAGACCTTCGCCCCCGGGACGGTGCCGGTCGCCGCGACCGTCGTCACCGGCCCGATCCGCGCGATCATCCCGACCGCCTCGGGCGGCAGCGTCGCGGTGCCGCCCCCGAAGGACTGGCCGGGGGTGACCGTGAGCAGGTTCGTGCCGAGCGCGGCCAGGGCCCGGTCGAGCCCGGCCCGGCTCGACGAGGAGATCCCGACCACCGCGATCATGGCCGCGATCCCGATCGCGATGCCCAGCGCCGAGAGGAACGCCCGCAACGGGCGCGTCCGCAGCCCGGCCGCGCCGACGCCGAGGACGTCGCGCGGACTCAGTCGCGCCGGGACCGGCGTCGTCACATCATCACCCCGTCTCGCAGGGACACCCGGCGTGGCAGCGACCCGGCGATGTCGAGGTCGTGGGTGATCACGACGATCGTCGTCCCGCCCGCGTTGAGCTCGTGCAACAGCGCCATCACCGCGCCGCCCGAGGCCGAGTCGAGGTTCCCGGTCGGCTCGTCGGCCAGCAGCAGCGCCGGCTCGCCGACCACCGCGCGGGCGATCGCGACCCGCTGGCGTTCACCGCCCGACAGCTCGTGCGGGACGTGCCCGAGCCGGTCGCCCAGACCGACGCGCTCCAAAGTGGACACCGCCCGGCGGCGGCGCTCCCGGACCGGCACGCCCGCGTAGAGCAGCCCGTCGGCGACGTTGTCGACGGCCGGCAGACCCGGTGCCAGGTGGAAGGACTGGAACACGAAGCCGATCC
The DNA here is from genome assembly GCF_014202425.1 of Phytomonospora endophytica. Classification (GTDB taxonomy): domain Bacteria; phylum Actinomycetota; class Actinomycetes; order Mycobacteriales; family Micromonosporaceae; genus Phytomonospora; species Phytomonospora endophytica. The sequence continues at coordinate 49,069 of NZ_JACHGT010000001.1, forward strand.
GGCTCGCCCGCAGCGCCGACAGGCGCCGGTCCGACAGGGACGCCACGTCATGCCCGTCGACCCGGACCGTCCCCGCCGAAGGCCGGTCGAGGGTCCCGATCAGGTTCAGCATCGTCGACTTCCCCGAACCCGACGGGCCCACGATCGCCAGCAGTTCGCCGCGCTCGATGGACAGCGTCACCCCGTTGAGGGCCGCGACGCCCGGATAGGTCTTGGTGACGTCCTCCAGCTCGACGACGTTCCCGCTCATGACGGCATCCCGACGGTCATGCCCTCGGCGAGTCCTGCACCGCTGACCTCGACGCGGCCACCGGCGAACAGGCCCGTCTCCACCGGGACGATCCGCGTCGCACCGGCGTCGACGACCTGCACGCCGTACCCACCGTCGCCGAGCGCCAGCAGTGCCGCGACCGGCACGGTCAGCACGTCCTCCCGCTCGGACGCGGTGAACTCGACCTTCACCGCGGCCTCCCCGAAGCCGTCGAGGGCCTTCTGGTCCTTCACCGTCACGGTGAGCCGAAGCTTGGTGACCTCCTCCTGTTCGGCGCCGTCGCCGGCGTCGATGACGGTCTCGACGGCGGTGATCTTCCCGTCGGTGCGTTTCCCGTCGGGCAGCTTGACCGTCACCGCCTCGCCCTTCTTCGCGAGGCGCTCGTCGGCCACGTCGAGGTCGACGGAGACGACCCTGGTCTTACCGGTGTAGTCGAGGATCGCCGAGCCGGGCCCGACGGCCTCACCGACCGAGACCCGGTGCGTGCCGACCCGGACCGCGCCCGGCGCGAAGAGCACACGGCCCAGCTCGACCATGCCCGTCTCGGGAAGGCCGAGGTCCTCCTGCCACGCGCGGACGGCCGTGGCGGTGGAGCCGGAGTAGGTCTCATCGACGGTGAAACCGGTGTAGCCCAGTTCGGCGAGGTTCTCCTCGAACTGCGCCACGTCGGCGCCCTCCACACCGGGCGCCAGCTCCCGGTAGGCGGGGAGTTTCCCGTACATCAGCAGCACCGGCACGTCGTCGACCCGGCACAGCGCCTTGCCGCGCCCGACCGTCGAGCCGGGCAGCGCCAGGGACGTGATCGTGCCCCCGGCCCGCGCGGTGAAGGTCGACTCACCGTCGTAGGCGAGCTCCCCGCTCTCGGACTGCGTGTCGACCAGCGTTTCCCGCTCGACGGTCGCCGTCGCGGGCGGCAGCGCCCCGCTGTCGCCGCCGCCGTCGCCGCTTGCCCCGAAGGCGTTGAAGCCCAGCGCCGCCACCGTCGCGGCCACGGCCCCACCGGCCACGACCGCGATGCCGACCGCCCGTCCCGTCCGCCGGCGGCGCTTCGCCCCGGCCGTCACGCTCCCTCCTCGTGGGTCTCGTTCGAACCGCCGGCCGGCATGAGGTCCTCGCACGCGTCCTCGGCCGCGGTGAAGTCGGCGTCGGTGCCCGGCGGCGGAGCCTCGTATTGGATCCCGCCCTTCGGCTCCGGGTCGGGGAAGTCGTCGACGCCGTGCTCCCGCATGCACTTCGCGTACGCCCGCAGCCGTTCGAGGACCTCCGCGTCCAGCTCCGGCGGCTCACCGCCGTTCGGCATGAGCTTGCGGCAGGTCTCCTCGGCGGCGTCCAGCGTCGCCCTGTCGACGCCCTCGGGGAGACTCAGCGAGCCCTCCCCGTCGGCGTTGAGCTGCGGATCCTCCATCGGAACGCCGTTGTCGCGCATGCACCGCGTATAGGCGAGCATGTCGCTCTTCGGGTCCGCCGACGGTGACGCCCCGGCCTCGCCGGCACCGTCGCCCGAACCGCACCCGGCCAGTGCCGTCGCGGCGAACACTCCGATCACCACGGCCGTCCGCCAGCGCTTCGCCGTCTGTCGCATGTCGCTTCCCTTCGCGGGGACCGGACCTTCCGGCCGCCCGGCTCGAAGTACAGCGAGACGCGGATAACCCGGGCGTCACCGAAATCGTTAACGGCCGGGAAATGTCCCCGTGCGGCAGCATGGGGGGCATGCGGATCCTGGTCGTCGAGGACGAACCCCTGCTCGCCGAGTCGGTCGCGAAGTGGCTGCGAGGCGACGCGCACGCCGTCGACGTCGTCCACGACGGCGGCGCCGCCCTCGAACGCGTCGGCGTGCACGACTACGACGTCGTCGTCCTCGACCGGGACCTGCCCGTCGTCCACGGCGACGACGTGTGCCGCGCGATCATCGAGACCGAAGGTGACACGCGGATCCTCATGCTCACCGCCGCCACCGCCGTCAGCGAACGCGTCGCCGGACTCGCCCTCGGCGCCGACGACTACCTCGCCAAGCCCTTCGCGTTCCCCGAACTCTCCGCGCGCGTCACCGCCCTCGGCCGCCGTGCCCGGCCCGCCGCCCCACCGATCCTCCAGCGTGCCGGGATCCGCCTCGACCCGCACCGCCGCGAGGTCTTCCGCGACGGCCGCTACGTTCCCCTGTCCCGCAAGGAGTTCGCCGTCCTCGCCGAACTCCTGCGCGCCGACGGCGCCGCCGTGTCGGCCGAACAGCTCCTCGAAAAGGCCTGGGACGAACACGCCGACCCCTTCACCAACGCCGTGCGCGTCGCCGTCCTCAAACTCCGCCGCAAACTCGGCGAACCGCCGATCGTGCTCACCGAACCCGGAGTGGGGTACCGGATCCCGTGAACCGCCTGACCGGACGCCTGAGGATCCGCACCCGCCTGACCCTCGTCTACGGCGGCCTCTTCATGCTCGCCGGAATCGTGCTCCTCGCGCTCACCTACGTCCTCGTCGCCCAGCGCATCCCCGCCGGCGGCGTCGAGAACAACATCAGCGGCTCCCAGGAACAGAACGGTGAGCCGGGCCTGCTGGTTACCCACATGAGTGAGGTCGTCGAAGACGCCCAGCGCGACACCGCCCGCGAGCTGATCACGCAGGGCGCGGTCGCCCTCGCGGTCGTCGGCGCCGTCGCCATCGCGCTCGGCTGGCTCCTCGCCGCGCGCCTCCTGCGGCCCCTGCACCGCGTCACCGAGACCGCCCGGCGCATCGCCGACGCCCCCGCCGCCGGACGCGGCCTGCACGAACGCATCGCCCTCGGCGGCCCGCGCGACGAGGTCCGCGAACTCGCCGACACCTTCGACGTCATGCTGGAACGGCTCGACGCGTCCTTCGACGGGCAGCGCCGCTTCATCGCCAACGCCTCCCACGAACTGCGCACGCCCCTCACCCTCAACCGCGCCCTCATCGAGGTCGCCGTCCACCGCGGCCCCGCCTCCGACGAGGTCCGCCACCTCGGCGAGACCCTGCTCGCCGTCAACGCCCGCCACGAACGGCTCATCGAAGGGCTCCTGCTGCTCGCCGACTCCGAGCGCGAGTTGACCGAACGGTCCTTCGTGGACCTCGCCGACGTGGTCGAGCACGTCGCCGGGCAGGAACCGGCGGGTTCGGTGGTCGTCAAGGCGGTCGCCGGGGAGGCGCCGACGACCGGCGATCCGGTGCTGCTGGAGCGGCTCGTGCAGAACCTCGTGGAGAACGGCGTGCGCTACAACGTCGACGGCGGCTGGGTCAGGGTCGCCAGCCGGACGGCGCCCGACGGTTCGGCCGTCGTCGAGGTGAGCAACACCGGCCCGGTGGTGCCGCGCTACGAGGTCGGATCACTGTTCGAGCCCTTCCGCCGTCTCGGTGCCGAGCGCCTCTCGGCGACCTCTCCCGGCGCCGGACTGGGCCTGTCGATCGTGCGGGCCGTCGCCCGCGCCCACGGTGGCGAGGTGCGCGCCGAACCCCGCGACGGCGGTGGTCTCGTCGTGACGGTCACCTTGCCCGAAGGATGATCCAGCGACGATCCGTCGCCGTGAAGGGCCCCGAACCGTGCATCCGTCGCCGTGCGTGCCGCTTTCACCCTCGATGTGTTCGAAGAGAAGCATTAGCGACATAATGCCCGTGGGTGCGACTCGTGCGCGCCCGGCCGCCCCCGGCGGCTCGGCGGGTCCGGTGGACGAGGGTGCGCGCCCTCGGCCACCGGACCGCGGCCGGTTACGGTCAACCCCCAGGAGGCCGAGCGGGCGTCCGCCATGGAACCTGCCCGTCCGTCGCCTTAGCTTCGGGTCCGTGATCAGCCTGAACGGACTCACCAAACGCTACGGCGACAAGATTGTCGTCAGCGACCTGTCCCTGTCCATCAAGACCGGAGCCGTCACCGGTTTCCTCGGCCCGAACGGCGCCGGGAAGTCGACGACGATGCGGATGATCGTCGGACTCGACCGGCCCAGCGCCGGGTCGGTGACCATCGGCGGCCTGCCCTACGCCCGGATCACCGAGCCGCTGCGCACGATCGGCGCGCTGCTCGACGCGCGTGCCGTGCACCCCGGCCGCAGCGGGCACGCTCACCTCGTCGCGCTCGCCCGAAGCAACGGGATCCCCCTCCGGCGCGTCGCCGAGGTGCTGGAGACCGTCGGTCTCGGCGCCGCCGCCCGCAAGCGCGCGGGCGCCCTGTCGCTGGGCATGAGCCAGCGGCTCGGGATCGCCGCCGCGCTGCTGGGCGACCCGGGGATCCTGATGTTCGACGAACCCGTCAACGGCCTCGACACCGACGGCGTGCGCTGGGTTCGCGGACTGATGCGCTCCCTGGCCGACGAGGGCCGCACGGTCTTCGTGTCGAGCCACCTGATGAGCGAGATGCAGCTGACCGCCGACCACCTCGTCGTCATCGGCAAAGGGCGGCTGATCATGGACGCGCCGCTGACCGAGGTCATCGCGCGGAGCTCGCTGACGGCGGTCGTCGCCCGGACCCCGCACGCGGGCGAACTGGCGAGCAGGCTCACCGCGGCCGGGATCGGTGTCGAGCGGCTGGGGGAGAACGAACTGGTCGCGACCGGCGCGGCGATCGAGCGGGTCGGCGACATCGCCCACGAGGCCGGTGTCCGGCTGCACGAACTGCGGACGCGGGAAGCCTCGCTGGAGCAGGCGTACCAGGAACTGACCGAAGGCAGCGTCGAGTACGGAGCGCGGACATGAACACGGCCACGTTGACCAGAACCCCCTCCGCGCGAGGCCCGCGCCTCCTCACCCGCACCCTCGCCTCGGAGTGGTCGAAGCTCTGGTCGGTCCGCTCGACCTGGTGGTGCCTCGCCTCGGCCGCCGTCCTCATGGTCCTGAGCACGCTGACCCTGGGTGGGGCGCACTCGACCGACATCGCCAACCACAACGTCCCGGAGAAGACCTTCGAGGCCAGCGAGGCGGTCGTGTCGGCCACGACCTTCGTGCAGTTCGCCCTGATCGCCATGGCGATGCTGGTGATCACCTCCGAGTACGGCTCGGGCCTGATCCGCGCCACCTTCCAGGCCACCCCCGTGCGCGGGCGCGTCCTGGCGGCGAAGGCCATGGTCCTGGCCCCGGTGATGTTCGTCGCGGGCGTCGTGACCGGCGGGATCGCGACGGCCGTCGAGTACCTGCTGCTGTCCCTCGACGCCTTCGGCGGTTCCATCCGCGTCACGCCGGCCGGCACCGTCGCCGACCTGTGCACGACCGGCGTGTACTTCGCGCTCGTCTCGCTGCTCACCGTCGGCCTCGGCGCGGCGATGCGCAGTGCCGCCGGGACGCTCACGGCGGCGTTCATGCTGGTCATGGGCCTGCCGCTGACCTTGGCGATGAGTGGCAGCCAGGTGGCGCTGGACATCTCGATGCGGATGCCGATGTTCGCCGGGCTCGCCTTCATGGGCAGCACCGACAACCTCACCGGCGGCCGGATCCCGTACTCGTCGGCCGAAGGTCTCGCCTGGCTCGTCGCGTGGGCGGTGCTGGGGCTGGTCGCGGGCCACATCGTGCTGCGCCGGCGCGACGCCTAGACTGCGCCATCGTGTCGGGTGTCCGGATCCTCCGCGGCTCGGTCGGCGTGCTCCTCGGCGCGCCGCTCGGGCTCGCGGAGCTGGTGTTCGTGTGCGTGGCCGGTCCGCTGTGGGCGGTACCGGCCGCGCGTCCCGCCGTGACCGCGGGGACCCGGCGGCTCGTCGGACTCGACCGTGCCCGGCTGCGGGCGTGGCTCGGCCACGAGACCCCGCCCGGCGACGGGAGCCTCGGCTTCCTCGCGCTCCGCGGGCTCGTCGGCGTCATCGCGGGATATGTGTGCGCGGCCTCGGGTTTCCTTGCGGCCCTGCTGCTCGGGGGAGTCGTGTGGGAGGTGATCCGCGGTGAGTCCGACAGCGTTCCGATGCGCATGCCGGGTGTGCGGATCGTGACCAACACCGGGATCCTCGGCCTGGGCGGCACCCTCATCGCCGCGGCCGTCGTGATCGCCACGGCCTTCGCGGCGGGCGCCGTGGAGCGTCGTCTCGCCGACCGTTTCCTCGGTCCCGGCACCGCCGAGCTCATGCGGCGGCGGATCGCCGAACTGACCGCGACCCGCTCGGGCATCGTGCGGGCCGTCGACGACGAGCGCCGGCGCATCGAGCGCGACCTGCACGACGGCGTCCAGCAGCGCGGGGTCGCGCTGGCGATGCTGCTCGGCCGGGCCTCGCACGCCGCCGACCCGGCCAAGGCCGCCGGGCTCGTCGAGCAGGCCTACGGCGAGTCCCGCCGGCTGCTCGACGAACTGCGCAGCGTGGCCTGGCGGATCTATCCGACGGCCCTCGACGAGCTGGGCCTGCGGGCGGCGCTGGCGGGCGTGGCGGAGCGGTCGAGCGTGCCGGTGACCGTCCACTACGGACTGTCGGGCCGGCCCGTCTCGGCGGTCGAGACCGCGCTCTATTTCGTGGCCCGGGAGGCCATCACCAACGCGGTGAAGCACGCCGGGGCCCGTGACATCCTGGTCGTGCTGGAGGAGGACGCCGGGCAGGTGAGCGTCTCGGTGTCCGACGACGGCCGTGGCGGTGCCGACGCGTCGGGCGGCGGCCTGTCGGGCCTCGCCCGCCGGGTGGAGGCGCTCGACGGCGGATTCCGCGTGACCAGCCCGCCCGGCGGCCCGACCGTCGTGGCGGCGTATCTGCCGAAGGGGGAACCGTGCGGGTGATCCTCGCCGACGACTCGGTGCTGCTCCGCGAGGGCCTGGCGAGGCTCCTGGAGGACGCCGGGCACGAGGTCGTCGCGGGCGTCGGCGACGGGCCGTCGCTGGTCGAGGCGGTCGCCGGGCTGCGCCCGGACGTCGCCGTCGTGGACGTCCGCATGCCGCCGACCCACACCGACGAGGGGCTGCGCGCGGCCTTCGAGATCCGCGAGCGCGTCCCGGGCGTCGGCGTCCTGGTGCTGTCGCAGTACGTCGAGGAGGCCTACGCCGCGAGGCTCGTCGAGCAGGACGGCGCCGGTCTCGGCTACCTCCTCAAGGACCGGGTCTCCGAGGTCGCGGGTTTCCTCGCGTCCCTGGAGCGGGTGCGGGCCGGGGAGACGGTCTTCGATCCCGAGGTGGTGCGCCAGATGCTGACCCGCACCTCCCACGCCGATCCCCTCGCGCGCCTGACCGGCCGGGAGGGCGAGGTCCTGCGCTGCCTCGCCGAGGGACTGGTCAACGCGGCGATCGCGAAGCGGCTGCACGTCTCGCTGAGCACCGTCGAGAAGCACGTCAACGCGATCATGGAGAAGCTCGATCTGGGCCGCGATCCCAGCTACAGCCGCCGGGTGCTGGCCATCCTGCGCTATCTGGGCGGCTGACCGCGCCTGTCCGGGCACCGGTCCGGACAGGCGCGGGGCTCACGTCAGGCCATCACCGAGATCGCCGAGCGCGACTCGTCGTGGGGAAGATAGTGGACGTCGACGACGCTGCCGATCTGGAGCTTCGCGACCGCCGCGGCCGGCACGAAGGGCTCCTTGCGGATCTCGAAGGTGGTCCCGTCGGGGCGGGTGATGACCACGTCGATGATCAGCTTCGGTTTCCCGTCCTGCATCTCGCCGGGGACGCTGAGACCCTTGACGACGCCCCGGGCGGGGACCCCCGTCCGCGCGATGTGCAGGGCCTCCTCGGTCACCGTGCCCTGCCGGAGCGCCAGTTGCTCCATGGCGTGACGGGCGAGCGCCTGGTCACCGGAGCGGTCGAGCTCGACCTTGTCGGTGCGGCCCGGGATGTAACGCACCGGCAGCATCCCGCCCGGCCGCAGCATCGCCAGCCGCGTGACGGGCACGACGGCCTTGGCCCGCGAACGGAAGATCTCGCCCCGGACGCCGACGACCTCCAGTTCGAAACGCACCTCGGGCTGGTCGTTGATCTGCGTACCGGTCGGGCTCACCCCGAGGATCGTGGCCATCCCGACCGGGGCGTCGCGGAACTCGCTCGTGTTCTTACCGGTCATCGCCATCATCGCGCTGTCCCCGGTCATCGCGAAGCCGACGATGAACGCCGTCAGCACCAGCGGCGGGATGATCGCGGTCGGGCCGAGCCAGTTGCCGATCGAGCTGTACGCGTCGGTGCCCTGACCGGTCAGCCCGTACCAGAGGTAGAAGGCCATCGCGCCGATGGCCAGGACCGTGATGGTGCGGCGGATGCTCTTCTTCATGGGTTTCCCTCCTCGGCGGAACTGCTCGAACCGAAGGTATGGAGACCCCGGCGGCTACCGGTCCCAGGTTTTTCGCACCCGGCCGCACGGCCCATAGGATGGCGGGATGCCGACCGCTCCGCAGCGTCCGCGCGCCCTCGTTATCCATGAGGTGTGGCGCGAGCTGCGCGGTGTCCAGGCCCTCAGCGGCCCCCAGGGCGCCCCGCTGAGCCGCACGGTCAAGCTGATCCTCGACCCGCTGGTCATCCGGCCCGTCCAGCATCCGCACTGCGCCGGGCCGCTGGTCACCGCCGAGGGCGCGGCCCGCCTCACCGAGCTGATCCGGGCGGCCGGTGCCGTGCTCGCCGACACGGCGGGCTGGTTCGCGCTGTTCAAACGGGTGCGGCGGCTGATGCGCATCACCGACGGCCACCCGCAGGACCGCTACTTCCAGCGCTGTTTCGAGCTGGCCACGACCGTCGGCACTCCCGACCCCGCCGCCGGGCGCGCGACCGTCGAGGAGGCGCTGCGCGAGATGCACGACGCCAGCGAGGGGCGCACGGTCGAGGCCCTCAAGGCCCATCTCGCCGACCCGGACCGGGCCGCCGAGCTGGCCGCGCGACTGAAGAAGTCGTGGGTCGCGCGCGACGAGACGCCCGTGCCGGGCGACCACGACGACCTGTTGACGGCCGTCCTCGACGCCTTCCCGTCGGGCGACCCCGGCCCGGGTACCCGACGGCTGACCGCGGCCCGCGCGGGAACCGCGAGCGGCCGGGCGCTGTGGGCCGTCCGCGACGCGCTCGGCGCGGGCCCGCACCCGGCCCGCGAACTGGGGCTCACCGCGCACGACGTTCCGGTCGTCCCGTCGCCCGGCGCGTCGTCGAGCGGCCCCGCCGAACCCTTCGACCGTACGGTCTACCAGCGGATCTTCACCGTCCTGCGCACCAGCGCCGACCGCGCCGAGCTGCCGCCGGTGGCCGAACTCGTCGCCGCCGAAGCCGTGCGCGCCTGCGAACCGTGGGCGCTGTCGGACGAGACCCTGCGAGTCGTCGCGGCCGTCGGTGTCCGCCTCGCCCTCGGCCTCCGACCGCTCGAAACCGGCGGCGAGACCGCCGCCCACCGCGCGGTCAACGCCCGCTGGCGCCGCGAGGCCTACGTCCTGCGCGCCCGCCGCCTCAGCCTCGCCCCCGAACCCGCCGCCGAACCGCTCACGAGAGTGGCCGGTGAACTCGCCCGCCCGTGGCGCGCCTACCTGCGCCGACTGTGGGCGCGCCTGCACGGCCGCGACGTACGCGGCCTCGGCGTGCACGACACCGAACTGTGGGACCTGCTCGACGGGGTGGCGCGCTCGGTGATCCTCGACCACCGCGACCAGGTGCGACGTGCCCTGTCGGTACACGAGACGAGCCCGGCATGGTGATCAGGATCCTGCGCGACGAGCACGGCGCCCACGTCATCACGCCCCACGACGGCCCGCCGCCCGAGATGCCCGACGTGGACGCCGCCGTGCTCGACGTCGCCGGGGGACACCTGACCTGGAGCGTGCTGTCCGACGCCGGCCCGGTCGCGGTGATCGACGACCTCGACGCCGCCCAGTCGTGGATCTGGGCCGTGTACGGGGAAGCCGCCGCCGTCGCCGACACCGGGTCGACGGTGGATGCCGACCCCGCCCTGCCCGAACTGGTGGTCGCGGCCGCGCGCCTCGCCTACGCACACTGGGCCGCGCGCTGGTGGCCCGCCTCCACGATCGACGCCATTCCCGCCCTCGACGAGACCCTCCTCGCCGAAGACCTCGCCGAACTCACCACCGAGTGCGAACTGCTCTTCGCCGCCGACGAAGCGGAGGAGGCGCCCGCGACCGTCCCCGCACGCGGCCCGTCCACCGCCTACGCGCTCGCTGCCGGGCCCTCCACCGGACCCGACAACGGCATCGTCCTCTCCCGCGGCACCACCGGCACCGACTGGCGGCGGATCCCGCCGGGCCTGGTCGACGCCTCCGAACAGGCCGTGTCCTGGCAGGTCACCCGCATCGCGGCCCAGACCGTCGTCGCCGTCAGCGCCGTCCCCGCACCCGGCCTGCCCACCGCCGTCCCCGCCCACCTGTGGCCGCACGCGACCGTGACCGGCGAGGACATCGCCCTCCGGCTGGCGGAGGACGCGTGGATCGGCGACTCGGCGCTGCCGCCCTCCACCGGCCCCGAAGTCACCGTCGACGTCCACCTCCCCGGACTCGCCGCGCCCTCCGGCCCGGGCGACCGCGCCCTGCGAACACGCGTCCGCGCCTTCGTCCACGCCCGCCTCGACGCGATCCGCGCGGGCACCCTCCCCGACCCCCTCCGCGCCGAAACCGCGGCCGCCGCGACCGAGACGGACTACTGACGTGGCCGACGCCGACGAGATCTCCAACGCCCTGTTCGCCGAAGGGATCCAGGCCTTCGGCCGCGGCGACCTGCACGCCGCCCGCGACGCCTTCGACCGGGCCGCGCTGACCGCCTCGGCCGACCCCGCGCTCGCGAACCGGCGCGCCCACTCCCTCACCAACTGCGCCAACGCCGCCACCAACCTCGGCGACCACGTCGGCGCCCTCGCCATGCTCGGCACCGCCCTCGACCTGTGCGACGAGTCCCCCGACGGCTCCCTCGCCGGGCTGCGCCCCCTCATCCTGACCGCGCGGGCACCCGCCCTCATGGCCATCGGCGACTACGACGGCGCCGGAACCGCCCTCGAACACGCCCTCGTCATCCTCGACGCCGACCCGCCGCCGGTCGGCGAAGAAGACCGCGTCACCCTGCTCATCTCGGCGCTGATGTCCCTGACCATGCTCGCCTCCAACCGCGAGGACTGGCCACGCGCCAACGAACTCGGCACCCGCTGCCTCACCGTGGTCACCGCCCACCGGCCCGAACTGGCCGGCGTCCCCCTGATGAACCTCGCCGACATCGCCCTGCACACCGGCCGCCCCGAACTCGCCCTCGACTTCGGCGTGCAGGCCCTCGCCGCATTCGAGCACAACGGCGACGCCGGCGGCGCCGCCGAGATGCGCCGCGCACTCGGCCAGATGCACCTGCGGGCCGAGCGTTTCGACGAGGCCGAACCCCTGCTGATCACCGCCCAGGAGTTCTTCGAGGCCGCCGGACTGCCCCACCAGGCCGCCGCCGGCCTCGACATGCTCGGCCTTCTCGCCGCCGCGCGTGGCGAGACGGACACCGCCACGGCCCGCTTCGCCGCGAGCGCCGCACTGTTCGACCGCGTCGGACAGCCCGTCGAAGCCGCCGAGGCGCGCGGACGGCAGGGCATGGTCGCCTACCTCGCCGGGAACCGCGCCGAAGGCGAAGCACTCCTCACGGCTACCGCGGCCGTCCAGGCCGGGCACGGGCTGCCCGTCCGCGCCGCCCAGCTCCACATCGCGATGGCCACCCTCTTCGAGCAGAGCGAGGACCCCGCGCTCCTCGCGCGCGCCGCCGACCTCGCCGTCCCCGCCGCCCTCGCCATCGACGCCGTCGCACACACCCTCACCAGCGGTCGCCAGCGCGACCAGTGGCGCCGCAACGTCGCCGAACCCGCCGTCGCGGTCGCCTTCCGGGTCGCGGCCCGCTCCGGAAACGGACCGCTCGTCGCCCAGCTCGTCGAGGCGCGCTGCGCCGGCTCCACCCTGGAACACCGCACCGAGCCGGCATCGCCACCGCAAGGCATGGAAGGCCTGATGTACCCGGCCCAGGCGCCCGTCTCCATCGGGACCGCGCTCGCCGATGCCGCCGCCGGACCGGGTCTGACCGTCGGCCTCCCACCGCGTCTCGCGCTGACCCCCGACGGCGGCATCGCCCTCGACGTCCACCTCGACCGGGCCGTCGAGCGCTATGGCGTGCCCGTGCGTGCTGAAGGGACCATCCCCTCATGGTGAACCAGCCGACCGTGCTGCTGCGCTACGCCGACGCCGGGCACCTGTACGCCACCTGGCGCTGGACCGACACCCTGCACACCGTCGAGGCCGCGTTCTTCCCGCAGGAGGTCGTCGACGCCGCCGTCGCCGAACTAAGCGCCGCCCTGCCCGGTGTCGACGGCGGCCCGGCGGCGGCGGGCCCCGGTGAACCGGCCATCCTCGACGGCGTCGAAGCGGCCCTCACCACCGGCGCCTTCGCCGACTACGAACGTGAACTGGCGCTCGGCCGGACACTGAGCCGCGCGCTGATCCCGCACGGGCTGGCGCTGCGGCTCGACGAGTACCGGTCGGCCGGGATCCGCCCGAGGATCAGGATCCAGCCGTCGCCGCGCATCGCGCAGGTGCCGTGGGAGCTGCTCGCCGAGGATCCCGAGGAGCGGCGTCTCATCGAGATCGCCGACGTGAGCGTTCTCGCGCCCGCCGGCGTCGCGCACGCCCCCGGCCGCGTCGCCAGGAGCTGGTCGCGCGACCGGCCGGTCGTGGCCGTGCTCGACCCCCGTGTGCCCGGCTTCCGCGCGGACTCCCGTCTGGGCTCGGTCCTCGGCCGGATGAGCGCCGACGCGCCACTGGCCGTGCACGTCGCCGGGCTTTCCGGACGGCTGCGTCCGGCCGCCGATTCAGCCGTCGAGATGTTCCGCCGCACCGACGTCGACCGCGACTGGCTCGGCGCCGTCCTGCGCGAAGGCGCCGGAAGGCTGCTGTACGTGGGACATGCGACGGCCGCCGCCCCGGAATCCGGCGAGGGCGAGCACGCGCAGCTCCACCTGGCCTGCACGGCCGATACGGACGGTCACGCGCCCGTCCTGCGTGGACATCGCCCGTTCTCGGCGAAGGACCTGCTGCTGGACCGCGAGCGCTACCCGATGCCCGGCCGGGTCGCGCTCATCGCCTGCGAGAGCGGCGGCGACCTGCGCTTCACCGAGACGCTGGGGCTCGCGACGGCCGCGATCCTCGGCGGTGCCGAACTGGTCACCGCGACCCGCTGGACGCTGGCGACCGACTTCGCCGTCGAACGCGCGGGGGCGACCGGAAGGCCCTTGCAGGACGCGGTCGCCGCGATCGACGCCGCCCACGACGGCGACGACCCGGTCGCCGCGATCGGGGAGTGGCAGCGCGGGCGGCTCGCGGCCTGGCGCGAGAAGGGGTCGGTCGCCGACTCGCCGGTCCTGTGGGCGGCGTTCAGCACGATCGACACGGCTTCGGCGCTCGCGACCGGGTGAGGGGCGGTGTTCGGAGGGGCGGGGTCGACATATATCCAGGTCACTCCAAGCGCCCCCGATACGAGGGTCTCGGGAGGGTCTGACAGTTCGAGTCCCGTGGCCGCCACGCCGTGAGCGCGGGCGGGCGGCCGTCGGCTCGAATGGGCCGTCACGCCTGCGTGAACACCATCGCGGCGCCCATGACTTCGGCGGCGGGCACGATGACGCCACCGCCCGATGTCTCGCTCAGGCTGAATCCGTTCGCCGCCAGCAGTTCCCGCGCGACCGCGAGGTCGTCCACCGCGACTCCGCAGACGGCGAAACCCGGTGTCCGCGGCACTTCCGCGCCCGGCCAGACCTTCCCGAGCCGGCTCTCCCGCGCGATCGTCAGCGTCGGGCCGCCGAGCGCGAAGACCCTGCCGTGATCGGCGCTTTCCGAGTCCCGGCCGAGGATCTCGGCGTAGCGCGCGGCCTGGGCGTCGAGTTCGCCGTCGGGGACCCCGAGGACCACCTCGGTCAGGCCGACCGCTCCGTTCGGGTGTGCCGGGAGTCGCTGCGCGTCGAGCAGGGCGGTGTCCGGGTTCGACGCCACGCCGACGCGGCCCTCCGGGACGCGCGCGTCGGCGCCGATCTCCAGGTAGGAGGCGGGCACGGACGTGGTGTGCCCGTCCTTCGTCCACATCGGACGGGCGACGTGGTGGACCCCGCCGTGCGCGATCCCGGCGGCGTCGAGCCGCCGCGCGGTGGCGGCCGGGTCGGGGCCGTCGAACATCGTGATGTGCAGGCCCTCGAAGCGATCCAGGAAGGAGCGGATGTTGCGGGTGGTCGCGTGGATCGCGCGCGTCACCGCCTCCCGCCTCTCCGCGGGCACCTCGATGGGCATGAGGAAGGCCTCGGCCGGGAGCGGTCCGTCGAGGACCGTCACCAGTTCGATGAAGTCGCGCCGGAACTCGATGTGGGTGTTGCCCGCGCCGAAGGGCACGAGGTGGTTGCCGGCCTGCCCGATCGGCATGTCGCGCCAGGCGGGAAACCCGGGCGGACCGACGTGGAAGCCGAGTCGCCGGTACAGCGTGGCGGCCGCGCCGATGTCGGCGACGATGTGGCCGACGTGGTGGAGGCCGGTGATGTCGTGGGGCATGGGGGTGCTCCTTAGTCGTCGTCGCCGTAGGCGAGTACGCGGTATCCGTCGGCCAGCGCGGTGAACACGGCGGCGGCCCGGGGGGCGATGGCGGCCCGTGGGCCTGGGCCGGGATCGTCGGCGGGTTCGAAGGTGCGGCGGAGTACGTCGGCGAGGCGGTCGGCCTTGGCGTCGAGGTCGAGGGGTAGGCCGGCGGGCAGGAACGGCTCGATCGCGAAGAAGCCGTAGACGACCGTCGGCAGGGTGTAGTCGAGTTCGGCGGGGGAGAGGTCGTGGCGCAGGAGCCCCGCCTCGCCGAGAAGCGCGAGGTATTCGGCCGACGCGAGCGTCTTCGCGCCTTGCAGCGGCCGCCGGGAAGGGTCGGCGACGAGCTTGTCGAGGGTGTCGGCGTCGCGGGTGAAGACCGCCCGCAGCACCGGCCGCCGCATCGCCTCGACGAAGAAGCGCCGCATGTACCGGTGCAGCGCGACCTCGCCCGGATCGGCGGCGATCGCGGCGGCGACGGCGTCGGTCATCGCCGCGGCTTCGCGGGCCGCGACGGCCAGGAACAGGTGCTCGCGGGTGCGCCAGTGCAGGTAGAGCGTGCCCTTGCCGACGGCGGCGCCTTTCGCGACGTCGTCGACCGACACCTTCCGGTACCCGTGGCGCAGCAGCAGTTCCCGCGCGGTGTCGAGGATCGCGTCGGCGCGCGTGAGGCGGTCGATACGCGGCATGGGCGCTCCCGGTGACTCGTGACCAGATTCGTCTTCTGGTCACGAATGCTAGCGTGCCTCGCCCAGCCTGCCCAGTACCGCCTCGGCGATGTCACCCAGGGAGCGCACCTGTTCGGGTGTCATCACGTCGATCAGGTGCTCCCGCACCGAGGCGACATGCCCTGGCGCGGCTTCGACGATCGCGCTCCGTCCCTCGGAGGTCAGCGTCACGATCGCGCCCCGCGCGTCGGCCGGATGGCTCTCACGGGCGACGAGACCGCGCTTCTCCATGCGCGTCAGGTGATGCGACAGGCGACTGTGCGACCAGCGCAGCTCCTTGGCCAGCTCGCCGATGCCGGCCCGGTGGTCCTCATGCGCGGACAGGTTCGACAGCACGTCGTAGTCCTGGTCGGAGAGGCCGGCCTGGTCGGCGAGGTCGCGGGCGATGCGCGCGTCGAGAAGGTTGCGCAGCCTCCGGTAGCCGAGCCAGGCGCGCATCTCCTCGGGGCTGAGCCAGCGGGGTTCGGTCATGACGCCGATCATACTTGACGTGTCACATAAATCGGCCTAGGTTTATGTGACACGTCAAGTAACAAGGAGTTCTCGATGCCTCGCCTTCGCATCCTGGTCATCGCCGGATCCACCCGGACCGGTTCCCTCAACGCCGCCCTCGCCGACCTGGCCGTCCGCCGGATCGAGGCCACCGGCGCCGCAGTCCGGCCGACGAGCCTCGCCGACTACCCCGTCCCCGTCTTCGACGGCGATCTCCTTGAGGCACAAGGCGTCCCCGAAGGCGCCCACCACCTCGCCCGGCTCCTCGGCGAGCACGACGGCGTCGTCATCGTCTCGCCGGAGTACAACTACTCGATGCCGGGCAACCTCAAGAACCTCATCGACTGGCTCTCGCGCATCAAACCCTGGCCCACCATCGGCGTCAACGGCATGCTCATGTCCGCCTCGCCAGGCGCCGTCGGCGGCCACCGCGGCCTGATCTCCCTGCGCGTGCCGCTCGAAGGGCTCGGCGCCCGGCTGCACCCCGACATGTTCTGCCTCGCCCACGCCGACCGCGCCTTCACCACCGACGGCGACCTCGCCGACGAGGCACTGGCCGCGCGCTTCGACGGCGCGATCGGCGGCTTCCTCGACGTCGTCGAGGCGACCACGCACTACCGGCGTGAACCCGCCGCCGTGTGAATCACAGCCAGCCGTTCTCCCGCGCGATGTGCACGGCCTTGATCCGGTTGTTCGTTCCCGTCTTCCCGATCGCCGACGACAGGTAATTGCGCACGGTGCTGTCCGACAGGTGCAGCCGCCGCGCGATGTCGGCCGCCGAGGACCCGTCCCCGGCGGCGGCGAGCACCTCGCGTTCCCGGTCGGTCAGCGGGTTCCCGCCGACGCTCAAGGCACCGGCGGCGAGCTCGGGATCGATCACCATGTCACCGGCCAGGACCGCCCGGATCGCCCGCGCCAGGCCGTCGACGGGACCGTCCTTGACGAGGAAGCCACGGGCACCGGCCTCCATGGCCCGGCGCAGATAGCCGGGCCGGCCGAAGGTCGTGACGATGACGACCTTGCAGGCGGGCGACTTCTCGCGCAGGAGTGCACAGGCGTCGAGGCCGCTCATGCCGGGCAGCTCGATGTCGAGGAGCGCCACGTCGGGTTCCACGCGCAGCGCCTCGGGCAGGATCGCGTCGCCGTGATCGACCTCGGCGATGACCTCGATGTCCTCCTCAAGGTTGAGCAGGACCGCCAGCGCGCCCCGCATCATCGCCTGATCCTCGGCGATCAGTACCCGGATCACTCCGCCACCTCCGTCGTGGGCGCCTCGACCCGCAGCGTGAAGCCGCGCCGCGTGCCCGATGCCGCCAGTTCACCACCGAGTGCCTCCGCGCGTTCGCGCAGGCCCCGGATCCCTTCACCGCCCGGCGACGGCTCGCCCCCGTACCCGTCGTCGGCGACCGTCAGCGTCGCCGACGACGGCCCCGCCGCCAGCGTGATCGTGCAGACGTGCGCCCCGGAGTGGCGGATGACGTTCGTGGTCGCCTCCCGCACCACCCAGCCGAAGAGCACGTCGACCCCTCGCGGCACCTCGCCGTCCTGCACCACGCGCAGCTCGATGCCCGCCGCGTCCAGGGCGACCCGGGCGCGGTCCAGCTCCCGCGAGACGTCGGCCTCCCGGTATCCGGTGACCGCCTCCCGCACCTCGCCCAGGGCACGGCGGCCGATCTCCTCGACGTCGGAGGCGTGCGCCGCCGCGGTCTCCGGGTCGCCGGGCAGGACCCGGCGGATCACCTCGGCCTTGACCACGATCACCGACAGCGTGTGGCCCAGCAGATCGTGCAGGTCCCGGGAGAAGCGCACCCGTTCCCGGTCGACGGCCTTGTGCGCCAGCTCCTCACGGGTGGCGTTCAGTTCGGCGATCACCGTCAGGAGCCACTGGAAGACGAAGGTCCCGAAACCGGCCAGGAAGCTCGTCAGGGCCGTCGTCCACGTCTGCGTCCAGTCGCCGACCTTCAGCCAGGCGACCGCCGCGCCCCCGAACGTGACGGCGAGGATGAGCGGCGGCGCCCACCGCGGCGGCGCGACCGCGCCGACCGCGAGCGCCAGCAGCGTGAACAGGGCGAACCAGTGGTCGCCGAAATGGGCCGTCGCCGCGAAGGTCAGCGCAGCCTGCGCGGCGAGCAGAACCTGCGACCGTCGCGCGGCCACGCGGCCCTCGCGATAGACGGATAGTACGGCGCCGGTGTTCGCGGCGAGGACCGCGAGGACCGTTGCCACCGCCGACCAGACCGGCTCGCGATCGAAGGAGTCGACGATCGGGTCGATCGCCAGGACCGGCGCCCAGATCAGGATGCTGAACCAGCCAGGCCCGAAAGCGCCCGGCACCGCCGTACGGCACGGGCGCGGCAGCAGCACCGGCCGCCGTCGGCGTGACGCCATGTCTCTGCCCTCCCTCATCGCCGGGCGTACCCGGCGATGAACGGTACCGTCGGGCCGAGACCGGTCGGCATGGCGAAACGCCGAAACTCGACGAACGCGAATTCCGCGCGCTCGATCGCCGACGCGGTGTCGCGGACCGGATCGCAGCCCCGGTCGAAACGCCGCGAGAACGGCGCCCACGCGCGCTGGAGGCGGCGGGTCCAGGTCCCGCGTGGGGCCGCGACGTGCTCGAAGAACACCAGCCGCCCGCCCGGCCGCAGCACCCGCGAGACCTCGGCGAGGGCGGTGGACTGGTCGTCGACCGAGCAGAGCACGACCGTGGAGACGACCGCGTCCACCGACTCGTCGGCCAGGGGGATGGACTCGGCGCGGGCGGGAAGGATGCGCGGGTTCGGGCGGGCGTGGCGGGACGCACTCGCCTGGAGTTTCGCGTGGAGCCGACGGTCGGGTTCCAGGCCGATCCACTCGGCGCCGGGGGAGAGGTGGGGGAAGTTGCGGCCCGTACCCGCGCCGATTTCGAGGACCGTGCCGGAGAGGGAGGCGATGAGGTCGGTCTTAAGGGTTTCGTACATCGCGGCTTCCCTGGAGGGCGAGTCCGCCGCCGATCACGGCGACGCCGGCGACGAGGTGCATGGATGAGAGGACGAGGACGGTCGCGGTCGTGGTGCCGCCGCCGATCGGGCTGCCGAGGGAGAGGAGGAGCGCCAGGATCGAGACGGTGAGCCAGATCGCGCGGCCCGGGGAGAAGCGGGCGAGGAAGGCGGCGAGGGCCAGGCCGATCGCGCCGGGGATCAGGGAACCCGCGATGACCCAGGGGGCGGTCACGGTCATCTCCGTGCCGCCCTGGTCGGCGATGAGCGCGTGCCCGAAGACGGGGTCGGTGAGGACCCAGACGACGACGTTGACGAGGGTGGCGCCGCCGAGGACGCCGAGCCAGACGGCGGCCTTCGAGCGGGGCTTGGTGGCGGTGGGGGTGGGGGTTTGCGTGGCCATGGGTCCTCCCGGAGACGGTGGGGTGGGTATGGCACTGACGCTACGGAGGAGGGCGGGTTCGCTGGTAGATGCGGATGTCGTGGGGTGGGGGTGACAGATTGCCTGGGGGGTGGGGTGATGCCTTCGTGCCGCGTCAGGCCCGGAGCTGTTTTCGACTTCTTGAGTTCGAGACCAGGTCAAGAGCGCGTCGTCGTGGCGAGGGCTTCGGCGAACTCCCTCGCGGTCGCGTAGCCCTCGCCCGGGTCCTCGCGCAAAGCCCTGTCCACCACCATCGCCAGATCGCCCGGGACCTCCGTCCCGCGTTCGCGGATCGGTACGGCCGGCTCCTGCAAGACCACATGCCACGGGTCTCGCCCACGTGGGAAATCCCTCGGATACGTTCCCGACAACGCCCTGTACAGGCACGCCGCCGCTGCCCACACGTCCACTATCGGCGTCGCGTCACGGAAGTTCACCACCTGTCGCCTCGACAGGAAATACGGCTTCCCCGCCGCCGTGCCCGTCCTCGTCAGACCGCTCAGACCCGCCTGGTCGAAAGCCTTCGCCAGACCGAAATCCGCGACCTTCGCCGTTGTCGACCCGTCCTCCCGAGGCCGCAGCAGGATGTTGCCCGGACTCAGATCCCGGTGCACGACGCCATGGGCGTGCGCGTGCTCCAAGCCCGCCAAGACCTGCCGGATCAAGGAGACGGCCTCATCAGGTGGCAACGGGCCCTTGGTGAGCCTGTCGTCCAGGCCGCCGCCCGAGCAGTACTCCATCGTGAAGAAGAAAGTCCCGCCACCGAAACCCGCGTCGTGCAAAGCCGCGATGTTCGGGTGCCGCAGTGCGCGCGTCAGCGCGACCTCCCGCAAGAACCTCGCGCGAGCCTGCTCGCTCGCCGCGACGCGGGGGAGCATCACCTTCAGCGCCACCACCTCGTCCGTCGCCTCGTGGCGGGCGAGGTGAACCGCGCCCATTCCGCCCCGGCCGAGTTCGCGGATCAGCTCGTAGCCCGCGATCGGCGCCAGTTCCCGTCGACCGCCCTTCGCCAACTCCAGCAGCAGGCGCAGCACGGCGGCCGGTTCGGCCTGGCAGGAGGCGCAGACGTAATCCTCGACGCCGTCGGCGTCCCCCAGGTCGCGACCGCACTTGGTGCAGTGGACCAAGACCAGCGTCCGTCGCGGTCCCTGCTCCCCGGTCGTGACGCCCACCCGGAACACCGTGTCGCCCAGGCGGATCTCGTCGCCGTCGGCGAGATCGTGTTCGGGGAACATCGACGACGACGCCTCCTCCGGCGTCTGCCCCGGCTCGCGGCGGCCGATCCTCGTCTCGTTGACGTAAGTCCCGTTGAGACTCCCGAAGTCGCGGATCCGCGCGGCCGGCGGGTTGATGTCGAGCAGGCAGTGATGCCGCGAGACCGTGCGGTGGTGCTCGTCATCGGGCAGGCGTGGCGAGCAGTCGTCGGCGCGGCCGAGCAGGCAGGTCGCGCGTTCCTCGAAGACGTACTCGGCGGTGTCGAGACGCCCCCGCACCAGCGACAGGGTCACCCGCGCGGCCGTCACGCGTCACCGGCTTCCGGCGCCAGAACCCAGTCCAGCTCCCAGATCCGCACCGTCTTGTCGTCACCGCCGGAAAGGACGAAGCGCCCATCGCGCGTCATCGCCAACGCCGACACCGCGGCCTGATGCCCCTCCATGACGCCGACACACCGTCCATTATCGACACTCCAGACGCGGATCGCCCGGTCCCGCCCGCCCGACAGTACGAAACGCCCGTCCGGGCTGAAGCACACCGCGTCGGCGGACGTCTCCTCGAAGATCCGCAGGCACTCACCGGTGAGCCCGTCCCACAACCGCATCGTTCCACCGGCGACCGTCAGCACCCGTTCCCCGCCCGCGCTGAGGCACAGCGGCCGCACCGGCCCCGAATGTCCCTTGAGGACGGTCCGCGGACTCCCGTCGCCCAGGTTCCACAGGCGAACCGTGTCGTCCCCACCCGCGACCGCGCCCAAGGACCCGCTCGCGTCCATCCGCACCGCGGTGGCGCCGCGACCCGGAATCCCCGTCTCGACCATCCGCACGCACTCCCCGGCGGGCCCGGCCGACAGATCCCACAACTGGACCGATGCCGTCGCCGTTGCGATCAGCACCAGCCGCCCGTCGGCGCTGAACGCCGCCGGACTCGCCCCGAGCGTCCGCCCGCCGTCGACCTCTCGCAGGCGCTCGCCCGTCGTCGTCGACCACACCGCGATGACGCCGTCGCGGCTCGCCGACAGCGCGAGCCCTCCGTCGGCGCTGACCGCGACATTGTCCACAGGGGACGGCTGAGGCGGGGTGACGTGGCGGCACGCGCCCGTGTCCAGGTCCCAGATCCGGACCTCGCGGTCGATGCCTCCCGACACCGCGGTCCGTCCGTCGGCGCTCACCGCGACCGAGAACACCTGGGCGCCGTGGCCTTCGAGGGTCCGCACCGGCCAGCTTCCGCGCAGTCCGACCTTCGCCATCGACCGCCCGAGCGCGTGCCACGCCGACAGCACCACCGGCGAGCGCTCGTGTCCCGGCACCGCCCGCGCCCGCGTCAGCAGCGCCAGCGCGGCCCGGCGGTCACCCGCGTACAGGGTCTCCTCGGCTCGCGCGACCAGCTCGGCCACCTCCCTTGCCGCCTCGTCGATCTGACCGTGGCGCCGGGGGCGGCTCACCTGCCAGGCGGCGGAGTGGTGGCGCGGCAGCGACCACCGCGACATCCCATCCTTGCCGACCGACACCGCGCGCTCGCCGTCCAGCCGCACGCCCCGGACACCGCCCAGGTGGGCCGAGGCGAAGGTCCGCAGAACCCGTCCGGTGCGCAGATCCCAGATCCGCACCGAGTTGCGGTCGGGACCGTCGGCGGCGGCGCCGAAGTGGTCGATCCCGCCGGTCACGGCGATCCGGCCGTCCGCACTGAGCGCGATCCGGCTGGTGTAGCCGTCGCTCGGGCCGGTCAGGGAGCGGATGACGCGCCCGCCGTCGAGGTCCCACAGATCGATCACATGGTCGTAGGTGGCGATCGCGGCGACACGGTTGTCGGCGCGGATCCGCAGTCCCATGACACCCGACGGCTTCTTGGGGATCTCCAGAAGGCAGCGGCCGGAGGCGGTCTCGAACAGCCGTATCTTCTGGTCGTCGTTGTTCGGCGACAGCACCAGGCGGCCGTCGTCGCTGAGTTCGAGGGGCGCCTGGGTGAAGTGGCCGTCGAAGAGGTGCCGCGGCTCGCCGGTCGCCGTGTCCCACACGACGACCCGCCCGCGACCGACCGAGGCGACGGCGGTGCGCGCGTCGGCGCTGAGCCGGACCTTCATGAGCCACTTCTCCGGCCAGTCCCCGGGAACGGCGGCGCCGCCGAGGAGCCGCCGCTCGGCGAGGTCCCACAGGCGCAGCTCACCGTCGTCGCCGGACAGCGCGAATCGGCCGCTCGCGTCGAGGTCGACGTCGCCGGTGATCTCGGGCATCGGCGCCTCGCCTTCGCCGGTGCTCAGGTCCCAGCGCCGCACCACCTTGTCGCAGGAGCTCAGCGCCCATCGCCCGTCGGCGCTCAGCGGGATGTCGATGCCGGGGGCGGCGCGCCGGATGGGCCGTCCGTCGAACTCTCGCGGGGTGTCGTCCCAGACGTACCAGGGGATCCGGCGCGTCTCGACCGCTCGCGCGTCGGAGAGCCGCCCCGAGCGCAGGGTCCGGTCGGCTGCGAGCAGGTCGGGTTCGCCGGGCCGTTCGAGTATCGCCTCGGCGAGGAGGTCTCCGGCGCTGTCGAGGTCGCCGCGCTCCATGTGCACCTGCGCGAGGAGATGACGGAGTTCCCAGGCCGTGCCGTCCTGCGGAAGCAACCCGGTGAGGTCGGTGATCAGGTCGAGATCGGTGGCCGCGCCCCGCCGCCAGCGCAGGAGGCCGGAGTTGTAGCTCGCCTGGAGGTGCCGGGGATCGGCGGCCAGGGCCTCGGCGAAGGCGGCCTCGGCGTCCGCGGGCCGTCCGAGGTCCATGAGGGACAGTGCCCGGTTGTTCAGCTCGTCGGCGCGGAGTTCGGCGGCGACGGGCACCGGCCGGGGATGGTCGTGTCCGGTGGTGTCGCGGTAGACGGCGGCGATCGCGCCGGCGATCTCGGCCATGGTCGCGGGCCGCTCGGCGGGATCGTGGCGAAGACAGCGTTCCAGCAGTTCTGCGAGCCCGGCGGGCAGCGGGGGAGGGCCGGGGCGGCCGGGTCCGTCGGTGCGCAGGGCGGCGAGCACGTGCCCGGCGGCGAGGCCGGACATCCAGGTGAGGCCACCGGTGTACATCTCCAGGACGGAGACGGCGAAGCTGTAGACGTCGGTGCGGCGGCTCAGCGGCCGTCCCATCGCCTGCTCGGGGGACGCGTATGCCGGGGTCAGCCCGCCGGCCGAGACGAGGACGCTCGCCTCGGGGGGAGCGCCGGGGCGCCGGTGCGAGCCGCCGACCGCGCGCGCCTTGGCCAGGCCGAAGTCGGTGACCTTGGCGGTGCCGTCGGTGTCGAGGAGGACGTTGGCGGGCTTGACGTCCTGGTGCACCAGCCCGCGTTCATGGGCGTGTTCGAGGCCGCGCGCGGTCTGGATCGCCAGGTCGAGGACGCGGGCGGCGACGGTCGGGGCGTCACCCCGGTAGAGGCGCCCGTCCTCGATCCACTTTCGCAGGCTGCCGCCGGTGACGTATTCGGCGAAGACGAGTGGGACGCCGCCGAAGAGGCGCACGTAGTGGCAGCCGCAGACGTTCGGGTGCAGTCCCAGCGACACCCACGCCTCGGCTTCGGCGACGAAGCTGTCGCGGTCGGCGGCGAACACGTCGGGTCGCGGGGACTTCACCGCCAGTTCCGTCGGTCCGGATTCCGTCGCCCACGACCGGTGCCGCACCCGGTACACCAGGCCCATGCCGCCGTCTTCGTGGACGTCGGTGATCTCGTAGCGGTCGTCGATGACGTCGCCGATCCGCCACCGGGCCGGAATACCGGGTGCGTTCACGTCGAGACCCCTCAGACGGTGCCGAGCTCGGGGAGCGCGGCGAACTGCGGGTCGACGCGCGCGCTCTGCGCGGTGCGTCCGGCCCAGCGGCGGGCGCGGGAGAGAGGGTGGTCGGGGAACTGCGCGTCGAATGCCGGGTCGTCGCCGCGGTGGAAGGGCAGGCGGGTCTTCAGGTCGGGGTCGTAGGGGTGCGGCATGACCCAGCTCTGGGGGTTGCCGAGCTTCATCATGATCATCGCCTCGCGCATGCCGGTCGTGCCGTACTCGGGGGCGTGGAAGATCAGCTGCGCGTAGCGGGTCGCCTTGGTCAAGGTGAAGATCGACAGGAAGATCTGGCCGCTGGGCGCGTTCGGCAGCGGCATCTTGCACAGCTGCCACACCGCGCGGGCACCGCCGAAGGGCACGAGATCGGCCTGGATCAGGCAGCCCGCCTCGGCGAACATGCCCGCGAAGCCGCGGCGCAGCGCGGCCGGGTCGTTCATCCAGGAGGCCTCGAAGGGAGGACCGTCGTTGACCTGCAGCGCGATGCGGTCGCCGGTCTGCGGGTCGCTCCACGAACCGTCTTGTTCGGCCTGATATCCGGTGGTGTCAAAGGTGATCGGCATCCCGAGACTGTAGCGACCGCTCCTGAAAGCGGTACCACCCCGTGCGCGCGGGTGATGCCGCCGACGTCTCGTCGCTCAGCGCGGAGGGCCCTCGCCGACGAGTCCGTCGACGGTCTCGCGGATGAGGTCGGCGTGCCCGATGTGCCGGGCGTACTCCTCGATCATGTCGAGGACGATGCGGCGCAGGTTCGGCGACTCTCCGGTGCCGGTCTTGTACCTCCCGAGTCCACCCGGGCCGCCGTCGGCGAGCGCCTCGGCGACGATCGCGCGCGACCTCGCGCTCGACTCCCGCCATTGCTCCTCCAGCTGCGCGGGAGTGTCGTCGGCGGCGGAGCGCCAGTCCCAGTCGGGGTCGGCGTCCCAGTCGACCGAGGCCCACGGCTCGGGCGGCTCGGCCGCCAGGAGGAGCCGCGCGAAGTGGGTGTCCTCGACGGCGGCGACGTGCTTGACCAGCCCGCCGAGCGTCATCGTGGAGACGCCGACGGAGGCGCTCAGCCCTTCGGCGTCGAGGCCGTGTGTCTTCCACCTGAAGATGGCCCGCGAGCGCTCAAGGGCGCCGACGAGTGCTTCGGCTTCGGTGCCGGCCAGCGGCGGTTCGTTCGGGATCACTTCGGTGTCGTCGCTCATGGGGGACACGTTAGAGTCGGTTCCGGACGTTCGGCTTCCGGAATGCGAGAGTGTGCCGATGGCGATCGATGTGAGCCCGACCACACGGGTGCTGATGGTGCTGGAGATGATCCAGGCGAGTCCCGGGATCACCGCCGAACGCCTCGCCGAACGCACCGGCGTGTCCGAGCGGGCGGTGCGCCGCCACGTCGGCATCCTGCGCGAGGCCGGGCTGCCGATCGAGTCGGTGCGGGGTCCCTACGGCGGCTACCGGGTCGGGCGCGGGCTGCGCCTGCCACCGCTGATGTTCACCCCCGACGAGGCGCTCGGGCTGGTCATGTCGGTGCTGGAGGGCAACCGCGGCGCCGGCGACCCGGCCGACCCGGTGGAGAGCGCGCTCGGCAAGATCCTGCGGGTCCTGCCCGAGCCGGTCGCGCGCCCGGCCGAGGCCGTCCGCGGCGCGAGCGCCGCCCCCGACCGGAGTGCGGCGACCCCCGACCCGCACACGACCGCCCTGCTCGGGCAGGCCTGCGCCGCCCGCACGCGGCTGCGGCTGTCCTACCGCACCCGCCCGGAGGTCTGGCGCCCCATGGACGTCGATCCCTGGGCCGTCGTCGTCCGGCACGGGCGCTGGTACCTGCTGTGCTGGTCGCACACGCGTCAGGCGCGGCGGGTCTTCCGGATCGACCGCATCGCCGAGGTCGAGGTCCTGCCCGAGACCTTCACCGCGCCCGAGGACCTCGATCCCGTCCGCACCCTCGAAGAGCACTTCTCCGAAGGCTGGCGCTATCGGATCGAGGTCCTCATCGACGCTTCGCCGGAGGCCGTCGCGGAATGGCTCCCGCGCAATCTCGGCCGGCTTGAGGCCGACGGCGAGCGCACCCGGCTGCGCGCCACCACCGACGAGCCCGACTGGTACGCCGAACAGCTCGTGCGGGTCCGGGCGCCGTTCACCGTCGTCGGGCCGCCCGAACTCGCCGAGGAGGTCGCGGCCATCGGCCGCCGCTACCGAGACGCCGTGGCCTAGGGCTTCTTCCACTCCGAGGTCAGCACACCCCAGATCTGGCTGTCGTAGCGGGCGCCGTCGAACGGCCACGACTCGCGCGTGGTCCCTTCGAGGGTCATGCCGAGCCGCTCGGCGACGGCTGCGCTCTTGGCGTTGTCGGCCCGGCAGTGCCACTCCGCCCGGTGCATGCCGCGCTCGCCGAAGGCCCAGTCGAGCAGTTCGCGGCAGGCGCGGGTGACCAGGCCGTTTCCTTCGGCGGCCGGTTCCAGCCAGCAGCCGATCTCGCAGACCCCGGTCTTGACCGACAGGCTGACGAACAGCACCCCGCCGACGAGGGTCCCGTCGCGCCAGATCCCGTACAGCCGGGCGGCGTCCTTGGCACGGGCCTCGGCGTAGCGGGTCAGGGTGGCGCGGGCGCCGTCGACGCCTTCGGCGACGAAGGCCGCGCCGACCCACGGCCGGATCGACTCGCGGCAGCGGTCCAGGTTGGCGGCGAACTCCTCGGCGTGCCAGGGATCCAGCGTGCGCAGCTCGGCGTTCTCGGTGAGGGGGATGGCGAACATGTGGGCTCCCATTCACATAACAAGTGTTTCGGTTATGTACCGTAGCAGCATGCCACGACCGAGGGGAGATCACGAAGCCCGCCGCCGCGACCTCTCCGAGGCCGTCTGGCGCGTCCTCGCCGAGCACGGGTTCGGCGGGCTGACGATGCGGGCGGTCGCCGCCGAACTCAACGCCACGACCGGCCTGCTCACGCACTACTTCCCGACCAAGCGGGACCTGCTCGCCTACGCGCTGGAGCTGCTCGACACCCGCACCCAGGCACGGCCCCGGCGGGAACCGGGGGAGGGGATCGCCGCGATCCGCGCGGCCCTGCTCGACATCCTCCCGCTCACCCCGAAGGACGCCGCCGCCAACAAGACGTGGATCTCCTCGTGGGACGCGGCCCTGGGCGACGAGGGCCTCAGCGTCGACCACGCCGAGCGCTACGCCCGCAGCCGCAAACGGATGCGCGTGCTGGTCGAGGCGGCCCAGGCCCGCGGTGAGATCCGCGCGGGCGACCCCGGCCTGGTGTCGGAAGGCGCGCACGCCTTCGTGCTGGGACTGGTCGTGCAGGCCGTGTTCGACCCCGCCGCCTTCCCACCCGAGCGGCAGGTGGAACTGCTCGACGACTACCTCGCGGGCCTGGGCGGGGCCCCCGGCGGACCGGGAGCCCCACCGTCGGTCACTTGAGGCCGTAGGAGCGGATGGTCTTCTGCGTGACGGAGTTGCCGTCGCCGTCGACGGCGGTGATCCGCGTCGAGACGAACTTCGCGCCCTTCGGGTGCGCCAGCAGGGCGGTCGCGTTGTCGCCGTTGCGCAGAAGCGGCACCGACTTCCACGTCTTGCCGTCGTCGTAGGACACCTCGAAGGTCAGCTTCCTGGTGCGCACGTCGGCGACCTCGTCGGTGCGGGACACGTCGAGGTTCACGACCTGCACCTTCTTGGCGGGCGCGTACCCGTTGACGACGCACTCCGAACCGACGCGCACGTTCAGGATCGGCAGCAGCGCGAACTCGCCCGAGGGCGGTTCACTGTGGAACGTCCACTTGGCGCTCGACGCGGTGCCGATGACCGAGTAGTCGTTGACCCGCGTGGTGTCGCAGCTGAACGTGAACGTGCCCGAGGCGCCCGCGGGAAGCGGACCGACCCGCCAGCACGGTCCGCCCGAGTCGAGCGGGATCTCCTCGCCGCCGAAGGTCAGCGACGACGAACCGCTGACCGTGTCGCCCTTGGCGTCCATGATCCGCAGCTCGGGATTGCTCCCGTCGTACATGGCGGGCAGCAGCCAGATCTCGTCACCGGTGCGAGAGGCGCCGACCGGGCCGACGCCCAGCGGTGCCTGGCCCCAGACGACCGACTTGACCGTCCCGGCGGTGCGGACCGGGTCGTACTGTGCGAACTCGTAGCGGCTCGGCTTCTCACCGAGCTGGAACGTGCCCGTCCACGTCGCCGGGGTGAAGTACTCCGTGCGGCGGCTCGGGACGGTGATGTCCGGCTCGTCGATCGAGTAGAAGATCTCCTCGCCCCAGACCCAGTCGACCCGGCGGCCGGTCGTGGCGACGCCCTGGCTGTGGTAGACGGCGTCTTCACGGGCCAGTTCACCGTTGTGCGCGGTGAAGGTGGTGCGGCCGGGCATGTCCCCGGTCCTGGTGAAGAACAACGAGTAGGAGTACGGCGCGGCCGCACCCTTCGGGCTGCCCAGGGTCACCGCGTGGACCAGATCGACGACGCTGCCCGGGTCGGCGTTGGGGACCGAGTAGGACGGTGTGCCGTTCCAGGCGAGCTGGTTGAAGCCGAAGAGGTGCTCGCCGGCGGCGGACTTGCTGGTGACCATCTCCATGGTCGCGGCGTGGACGGCATCGGCGGCGTCGACCGCGACATCGATGAGCTCGCCGGGACGCAGGTCCATGGCGAAGTCGACGTCGGCTCCGGCGATCGTGACGTCGTCGGCGAAGTCCGTCATGGACGGGGAGTCCCCGCCTTCCCTGACGGCGCCGAGTACCTGATAGCGACCCGGAGCGACACGGATGGTGCCCTTGCCGTTCTCGTCGAGGTCGACGATGTCCCACGAGCGGGCGTCGAGACCGACGACGAAGACGAGGCGGCCGCCGAACATGTCGGGCGCGATCGGCCCGCCGGCCCGGGTGGTGACGTTGATGTTCAGGTCGTAGACCTCGGGTTCCAGGACGGCGCCGAGCGCGGTCCGCACCGAGACGCCGTCGGCGGTCGCGGTGAGGAAGGAGCCGTAGGCACCGGCCGTGCCGCCGGTGACCTTCGCCGACACCTTGACGGTCGCGGTGCCGTGCGCCGGAACCGTCACCTTAGGACTGCCCACGGTGAACATCGCGTCGCCGGCCAGGGTGAGCGTCAGCTCGACGTCGGCGCCGGAGTCGTTGCGGTAGGTCACCTCGCGCGCCGCGGGGTCCTGCGCGTAGGGGTACTCGAACGTGCCGAAGCTGACGCTGCCCGCGACGGGTGTGACAGTCGCCGACACCGCCTTGGCGTCGACCCGCCCGGCGCCCTGCTGGAAGACCGACAGGCCGTCGAGCCCCTTGGACGCGCCCATCAGCGCGGCCTTGAGACGGTCGGCGGTCCAGTCGGGGTGCGCCTGCTTGAGCAGCGCGACGGCACCGGTGGTGTGCGGTGCGGCCATGGACGTGCCGTCGGCGGTGGTGTAGTTCGCGTCGACGGGAGTGCCCATCGCCGTGCCCTTCGCGCGGGCGGCGGTGATGGAGCTGCCGGGCGCGGTGATGTCGGGCTTGACGGCGCCGTCGCCGTAACGCGGGCCCTGGCTGGAGAACTCGGACAGCGCGTCCTGCTTGGTGACGCTGCCGACGGTCAGCGCGCGGTCGGCGGTGCCGGGAGCGCTCACGCACGTGGCGCAGCCGTCGTTGCCCGCCGAGATGACGACCAGCATCCCACTGCTCTCGGTGATCTCGTTGACGGCGAGGGACAGCGGGTCCGTGCCGTCGCTCGGGCCGCCGCCGAGGGACATGTTCGCCACGGCGGCGCCGTTGTCGGCGGCCCACTGGAGGCCTTCGATGATCGCGGTCTCGGGGCATTCGCCGGCGTCGGTGCAGACCTTGCCGATCAGCAGATCCGCGTCGGGCGCAACGCCCTTGTACCTGCCGGACGACGCGGCGCCGGAACCGGCCACAGTGGATGCCACGTGGGTGCCGTGTCCGTACCCGTCGAGCACCTCGGGGGAGGTGCCCGTGAAGTCCTTGGCCCCCTTCACCCGTCCGGACAGGTCGGGGTGCGTCGGGTCGTAACCGCCGTCGAGGATCGCCACGGTCACGCCTTCGCCGGTGTAACCGGCCTCCCAGGCCGCCGGGGCGCCGATCTGCGGCACCGACTCGGCGAGCGTGAAGTGCGCCTTGCCGTCGAGCCACAGGCGATCCACGCGGCCGTCGGCCACCCGGTCCCACAGCTTGCCGGACGCCGACATGGCGTCGAACGCGCCGGGCTCGTCGCGCACGATGACCGGGAGCGCCCCGGTGTCGGCGAAGCCGTCGGCGATCAGGTCGGTGACGTCGAACAGGCGCTTGTCGACGACACCCTCGTCGAGCAGGCGCAGGGCGTCGGTGGGGACGACGTAGCGGTCGCCGCCTTCGACGTAGGTCACATGCGTGACCCCCTCGCGGCCCGGACCGGGCAGGAAGCCGGTGCGCCCATCGGGCGCGACCAGGACCGAGTCGCCGGTGACCAGTGCGATCTCACGGGTCTGGCCGTCGGTGGCCAGTACGGGACCGGGGGAGGCGGGCGGCGAACCCGCCGCGGCCTGAGCGGGAGCACCGCTCAGCAGCAGCGCGGCCACGCCCGCGAACAACAGGGAAGGATGGTGGGATCTCACCCGAACTCCAATGCGTCTCTTATGGACGGAGGGTCTTCCGATGGGAGGACGACTCGGGACGGGGGCGGGGTTGCGCGGATCGTCAAGATTCACTCAAGGTCCGTGCGGCCGCACCGAGGCACCCTGAACGTGCGGCACGTAGCCGCACCGCGGTCGACACGCACCCGAGGAGCCCCGGCCATGCCCGCCCACAACCCAGCGCCCGCAACGGAACTGCAGGCCGCGCAAGCGGTCAACGCCGAGATCGCCGCCGGCCGCGAACCCACGCCCGAGGACACCGAGGTCTTCGCGCGGCTCGTCGGACGACTCATGCGCACCGACGACTACGACGACGCCTTCACCTGGTGCACAAGGGAACTGGCGACCCTGCGCCAACTCCTCGACAACGGGCGCGACGTGCACAGCCGCTACGCCAAGGCACTCGGCCGGCACGCCGCCCTCCTCAACGGCTTCGAACGCCACGAGGAATCCCTCCAGTCGAGCGAGCAGGCCGTGCTGCTCCAGCAGGTTCTCTGGCGCACCGACCGCGACGAGGCCCTGCCCCTCGCCGACAGCCTCCTCACCCGGCAGACGTCCCTGCGCGAACTACGCCGCTACGACGAGGCCCTCCGCGTCTGCCACCAGGCCGTCACCATCCACAGAGGACTCGACCACCGCACCCGGCACCCCGACCCCGTCCGGCTCACCCTCGCCCACCGCGAACTCGCCCGCCTGCTGTCGCTCACCGGCGCCGACTACGCCCTCAAAGCCTTCGCCTACGTCGTCGGACGCCTCGAAGACCACGCCCGGCACGATCCCGCCCTGCGCACCGAACTCGCCGAGACCCTCAACCTCCAGCTCGTCGCCATGGACTCCGCCGGCGAGAGCCCCACGACACTCCTGACGCGATCCGAACGCCTGCTCCGCCTCGAAGAGGAACTCGCCGACGAGGCCCCCGGCACACGCCTCACCCAACTCGCCCAAGCCCTGCACAACCACGCCACGCAACTCTCCGCCGTCGGCCGCGACCGCGACGCCGTCGAACACAGCGCACGCGCCGTCGCCATGTACATCCGGCTCACCGCGAGCGAACGCGAGCTCCCGCAACACCTCGCCGGCTACGCCGACACCCTCGACCTGCACGCCGGCCGCCTCGCCGCACTCGGCCGCGTCGAGCAGGCCCTCGACTTCTCCACCGAGGCCCTCGACGCCTACGACACGCTCCTCGACGACGACCGCGGACTCACGCTCGCCGCAGCGGCCGCGGCACGGGAGAACCACGCCTGCCTGCTGGAGTCCCTGGAGCGCTTCGACGAGGCGGCCGAGCATTCGACGCGCGCGATCGTGATGCTGGAGGAACTGACCGCCGACGGCTACCCGCGCGACCGGGCGAACCTCGCCACCGCGCTGTCCAACCTCGCCAACCGCCTCATGTTCGCCGAGCGCGTGCCCGAGGCCTTCACCGCCGCCGAACGCGCGCTGCGGATCCGCGAGGACATGGCCGTCGGCGCCGCGCCCGAACGCCGCGCCGACCTCGGCGTCTCGCTGCTGAACCTCGCGAAGCTCCTCGCCGACCATGGCGACCGCGGTCTGGGGATCTCCTACTCGTCGCGGTCCATCGCCGTGCTCGAAGAACTCGACGACGCCGCCTACCTCCCGCTGCTGGCGCAGGCGCGGCACAACCACGCGCAGTACCTCGCCGAGATCGGCCGCCACGAGGAGGCCGCCGCCTGCATCGGTGCAGCCGTCAGCCTCCGCGAGATCCTCGGCGACGCCGACGATCTGGCCGACTCCCTGCACGACGCGATCCGCTTCCACCGCGACGCGGGCCTGCGCGACCAGGCGACGGCCCACGCCGAGCGCCGCGAAGAACTCCTGGCCGACGACCCGGAACGCCTGCCAGAACTGGTCGAGGACCGCCTCACCCTCGCCGAACTCCACACCGACGCCGGCCACCGCCGCGCCGCCGTCGCCGTCGCCCGTCGTGCCGTCGAAGCGGCGTCGCGCCACGCCGTCGACGCCTCCGCCGATCCGGCCGACGAGGAGCTTCTGGAGTGCGCGCTGTCGGGGCTGGCGCGCGCCCTGCGGACGGTCGCCCCCGATGAGGCCTGCGAAGTCGCCGCCTCCTGCCTGTGGATCGCCGAAGAACGCGGCGACCCCTACGGACTTGCCCACGCGCTGGACAACTACGCCGATGCCCTCCACCACGCCGGCCGCCACGACGAAGGGCTCGCCCACTCCACCCGAGCGCTGTCGCTCTGGCAGGACCTCGGCGACGTCGCCGACCTCGCCTCCTGCCACACCGTCCGCGCCGCCACCCTCGCCGCCCTGCGCCGCTACTCCGAGGCCCTCGACGCCGCCACCCGAGCCGTCGACCTCCTCCGCACCACCGACTCACCCGGAGACCTCGCCCAAGCCCTCCACGAACAGGCCAGACGCCTCCACGACACGGGCCGCCGCGCCGAAGCCATCCTCGCCGCCCAGGAAGCCCTACGCCACTTCGAGACGGCCCTTCCGCCGCACCACCCCGACCTGGCCGCCGCCCTCCTCACCGCCGCCCACGTCGACCACCCCGACGCCAAGTCCCTCGCCGCCCGCGCCGTCACCGCCTACGAAGCCGCCGAGGACGTCGACCCCGGCCTCCACACCCGAGCGTTGGACGAGGCGCGCAGGACGCTCGGGCGGCTGCGTTGACGCTGGGCTCAATACCTGGACGGGCACGGGACGACGCGAGGCTGTCGCCCAGGGGCCAGGAAAGAGACGTGTCCGATGTGGACTGACGCGAGGCTGACGCCGACGCGGCGGCGAGCCTGTCCATCAGCGGCCGCTTCCCGATGACCTCGAAACCATTGGTTCCCAAGGGATCCGGTGGGACCCGCCGTAGGGCCATCCCGAAGGTCGCGCCCCTCTGCGACAGCCGGAAGCACTCGCTGATGAGCCGGTCCGTGCAGTCGCGGGCCAGGCTCGGGTCA
This sequence comes from Phytomonospora endophytica, assembly GCF_014202425.1. Lineage (GTDB taxonomy): Bacteria > Actinomycetota > Actinomycetes > Mycobacteriales > Micromonosporaceae > Phytomonospora > Phytomonospora endophytica. The sequence goes on from NZ_JACHGT010000001.1 coordinate 82,925, forward strand.
GGCGGGGTTTCGATCGAGATCCGGGCCTTCGACCGTGCAGTGGGGCGCGAGCCTTCTTTTCGGGAGATGGCACGCGTTACCGGCGACGGGGCAAGGGAAGTACGCAGCGGGCGGGAAAGACCGGCGTACCGGCACGAGATCGTCCGGTACGCCGGTTCGAGGCCCTACTCCGAGCGGAGTGGCCGGGTGAGCGTGTTGACAGGGGTGCCCCTGAGGTAGCTGGTCAGGTTCTCGTGGATCTCGACCAGGTTCGCTTCTCGGGCGATGTCGGTGTACCAGGCGGTGCCGGGGCTGAGGACGACGTTGTCGAGCCTCCGGAGTTCGTCGGCGCCCTTCTCGGCTACGGCGTTGAGAGCGGCTCCGCTGAGTGTCCCGTCGCCCAGTGCGCGCGCCAGGGCGGGTTGGTCGATCAGATCGGCGCTGCAGGTGTTGACCAGTAGCGCCGAGGGGCGCAGGAGCGAAAGCCGTTCCGCGCTGAGGATGCCCCGGGTGTCCGTGGTCAGCGGTACGTGCAGCGACAGGACGTCGCTCCGGCGGAGCAGCTGTTCGAGAGGTACGACCCTGAGGCCCGAGGTCGCCTTCCCGGATCGGTTCGTGGCGATAACGTCCATGCCGAAACCCATGGCGATCCCGGCGACGGCCGTGGCGATGCGCCCTGCGCCGAGTAGGCCCAGGGTCATACCGCGCAGTTCGCGGCTGAGGAACGCGCCGACGAGCCCGCCCGCGCCGAGCCGGGCGGCGGCATCCGCGGCCGGCAGTTGCCGGACGAGGGCGAGCAGGAGTCCGAAGACGTGCTCGGCTACCGCCTGGCAGCAGTAGGTCGGGCAGTGCGCGACGGTGATGCCCGCGGCCTCGGCCGCCGCCAGGTCCACGATGTGGTGCCCTGTGGTCGCGAGTGTCAGATACCTGAGACGGGTGACCCGGTGCAGCAGTTGTGACGGCAGCGGCGTCGATTCCACAATGGCCAGGTCGGCACCGCTGAGTCGATGGAGCAGGGTCGTGGGTTCGGGCCGGTCGGTGAAGACTTCGAACTCGCCGAGCGCCGCGAACCGTTCGTGCCACCTCTCGGGCAGGTAGGTGGGGCGTTCCGCGTAGACGATGCGCATCAGGAGGCCTCCCGTCCCGGTCGCTGTGGAAGTGCGTCGGCGATCCGGCGGGCCGCTTCGGCGAAGACGACCGGGTCCCGGGCCAGTGCGATGCGGACGTAGGGGGAACCCAGACGCGTGTCGTGCCAGTAGAACTGGTCCCCGGGCAGGATCGTCACGTCGGCGTGACCGAGAAGGTCGGCGATGTCGCCTCCGGTGAGTTCATCGGAATCGACGCGGACCCACTCGACGCTGACCGTGCGGCCGGCGTCGCCGGGCACGAGGATCGTGTCGGCCAGTGCCTCGCGTAGTGCCGCTCGATTGGCCCGTATCAACCGCGTGACCGTTGTGTCCAGGCCGCGCAGGCTGCTGTCGGCGAGGTAGGCGCTGAGCAGCGACAGGGTGAACGGGCTGACGTTGAGCAGCATCTCGCCGTGCAGCTCGGCGAGTTCGTCGAACAGGTCGGGGCTGGAGGCGAGGATGCCGCACTTGAGATCTCGCATCGACCAGGTCTTGCCGGTGTCCTCGATGCACATGTACGTGACCCCGGAGTCGTCGAGAACCTCGTACTGATCCCAGAACGGCTGCCCGGCGTAGAACCGGAACGTCCAGTCGACGATGAGCACGACGTCGTTCTCCGCGCATCGGCGGACGAGTTTCTCGAACTCCGATCGGCCGAGGGTGAAGCCCGTGGGGTTGTTCGGCAGCGTCAGGAACAACGCACCGAGCCCTTCCGGTTCGGTGGCGTTCTCCTCCGCGACGGGCACCAGTGGCACCCCCTGTCGCCGAAGGGATGCCGCAAGGACATCGAAGCTCGGTTGCAGCAGACCCACTGTCCGCCCGGTCTTGGCCAGCGACATCGCGGCCAGCTCTATGGCCTGGGACGCCGAGTAGCACATGAGCGCTTTCCGGTGTGTTGCCGAGAACTGCCCGGCCAGGCCGTAGAACAGCCGCTGGAACGTCGCCTCCACGTCGGTCTGCCTCATCCGCATGCTCCGGGCGTAGAGCATGGGAAGGGAGTCGATGATCCGCTGCTGTGCTCGATCCGGGCCTTGGCGCGCGTAGCCGGCACCGAGATCGAATTTCCGGTCGATGCCGTTTCGTTCGTAGTCGGTGAGACTCGGCCGTCCGATCGTCATCGTCATCACCCCTGGAACTTTCGGAGTGCGACGATCGCTATCAGAGCCGAGATCAACATCAGAATGACGACCCCGTCGACTATTCTCATTGCCGTCCCCTTCGGGATCCGATGGGGACAGCCCGGTCTCGGTTGGTGCCTGCCCGGGCCGTCCCCTGTGGTCGGACGGCTTTCCGCCGCCGTGTCGCCACGACATCCCGGGGGACTCGGGGACACAATGCGGATTCGGTGCGGGACCGGGGATCGGGTGCGGGATTCGATCGTCACCGACGACGACACGGGTCCAGTACCATCGAATTCGTGCACCAGGCCTCAGATGTGGAGGCGTTCCTCGCTTTCGCGGGCGAGGTCACCAATGCCTCGACCTTCGCCGGATTGCTTCGGCGTTTCTCCGATCTCACCGGACACTCCGCGGAACGAGTCGCTCGCGACATACGCCGTGCCGATCCGTCCACCGAAGGGTTCAGCGAGCGGACGGTCAAGGGCTGGTGGGCCGAGGAGGCCATGCCGCAGCAGCTCGAAAAGGCCACGGCGTTGACCGACCATCTGGCCGCCGTCGTCGCCGACCTTCACGGAGCGGACGGCGCATCGGTGAAGCGCGCGCTGAACGAGGCCGGGTTGCGGGCCTTCAGAAGCCGGGGCAACCGTCACAAGCCGTGGGCCCCGACCGGGGCGCCCGGCGACGAAACCGTGACCACGCCCGGGATCGAGCAGCAGGACGGCCACCGGGTACCGGGACTTCCGGACAGAGCGGCGGTGGAGGTCGTTCGCAACGCCACCCCGCAACGATGGCCCGCGCTGTGCGGTGAGGTCGTCGCTCTCTGGGAAACCCACCTTCCGGACCGGGCGGGCGAGATCCGCGCCGAAGTGGATTCCGGCCACACCGGCTTCGCCGCCATCGGCGCGGGCCCGACCCTCTCCCAGGCGCAGCTTCTCGTCCGGGCCTGGACGGCACGGTTCCTCGACCTGCTGACCGCGAGCCCGGCTGCGGCAGCCGACGTCCGCCGCCTCATCCAGCGAGCGGGGGAACAGCGGCCCTCGACGCAGACCATCATCGCCTCGGCCCCGGGCGCGTTCGCCTCCGGCGCGATGAACGGCAACGTCATTCACCACCATTACGACGTCGGCGGTCGGCCGCCACCGCCACCCCGAGCCACCGAGGCCGACGACGGCTGCACCCCGTGAGACATCCGTGGCCGATGACCCGAAGCCTCGACAACGCCTCGCTCCGCGAGGCGCCCAGCCGGATGCTCAACACCCGGTATGCGGTGGTCGGCTTCACCGGCCGCGTGGCCGGTGCCTCCGGCACCCTCGCCGATGTCCTCGAAGGCCTCGGGAGATCCGATGAAGCCGCCGAGATACGCCACTACGCGGCTGAGGACTCAGGAGGCGGAACGCCTTCGGGAGCCGGCGGTTCCGCAAGCGACGGTGCGAACTGACCATTCGCCGGCAACGAGTGCGACTCGGCCGTGTCCACGGCCTCCACCGCCGCCTGGTGATCGAATATCTTGTCGACGTGATCGACAAAGGACTGGGCGTAGAAAGGCCGCGCGAACGACCACAGGCTGATGAACTCCGGAACGCGAAGATCGGCGTCGAGAACCCGTTGCCACGGCACCCAGATGTCGTCGTCGAGAAGTCCGGATCGGCGGCTGAGAAAGCTCTCCTCGTGGACGTCGAGTTTCAAGAGCACGTAGAGCGTCCGCCTGTTGGCTTCATCGGTGTCGACCGGATAGCCCCGTATCTGAAGATGCCAGCGAAGGAGTTCGGGGTCCCTGACGTAGGTGAAACTCCGCCAGTCGGCTTGAGCTCGCATGAACCCCTGGTAGCCGGTCCTTTCGAGCGCCTGGCGGGCGGCGCGGGTCTGGTCGGCGGCTTCACGCGCCTGGCGGGCGGTGTTCCGGTTCTGTAAGTGACTGATCAGTAAGGCGCAGATGAGCCCTGCCACCGAGACGACCTGAACCCACTCGGCGAACCCCATGCCGACCTCCAACCTGAGGGGCCTCAAATGTACAAGCGCGGCTTCGCCGCACGGGTGCTCTCGCGGTCGCGGACCATCGATCTCCAGACCCCCCGGTTACGGCCCGGGCGCCTGCCCGTCGAGTGCGGCGAGACGTGCGGAGGCCGCGGCGGCGTCCGGGACGCCGAGATCGTCGAACAGTTCCACGGCCCGTTCCCAGTGGCGGCGCGCGCCGGTGATGTCATCGGTATCGTGCGCGAGACGCGCGAGGCCGTCATGGGCGCGCGCCTGCTCGTACACGTCGCCCACCTCGCGGGCCAGGGCGAGAGCGGCTTCGTGCTGCTTTCGGGCCCGCTCAGGTTCGCGGAGGGCACGGAGGGCCTCGCCGGTTCCGTTGAGCGCCTCGGATTCACCGGTGCGGTCGCCGGTCTCGCGGAAGACGGCCAAGGCCCGAGAAAAGTGGGACTCGGCTTCGGTGAACCGACCCTGTCGAAGGCACAGGAGTCCGAAGTAGTTCTGTATCCCAGCCAGGGCGACCACATCCCCGAGCAGCTCGAAGAGCGCCTGCGCCTGCCGCAGTTCTTCGCGGGCGGCCGCGAACCTGCCTTGTTCGACATGGGCACGGCCGAGGTCGCTGAGTGCGTGCGCGGTGCCGTTCCGGTCGCCCGTTTCGCGAAACAGCGTGAGTGCCTGCCGGTAGTGGTCGGTGGCTTCGATGAACCGACCTTGGCGCGCACGTGTCGAACCGAGGTTGTGCAGGGCGTGGGCCATGCCTCCCCGTTCACCGATTTCGGCCCAGATGTGCATGGCCTTGGCGCTGTGCTCCGCGGATTCGGAATACCGCCCCTGCCGAGCACGGATCATGCCGAGGTTGTTCCATGCGTTGGCCTCACCCGCCCTGTCCCCGGCATGGTGGTAAAGGCCGAGCGCTCGCTCGCAGATCACGGCGGCCTCGGCGCTGTCACCCAGCTGGAAGTCAATCCCGGCGAGATTGCCGAGTGCGTTCGCCTGCCCCACCGTGTCGCCGAGTTCTTCGTAGCGGGCCAAGGCCAGCCGATGGTGTTCCGTGGCATGCCTGTACCGGCCCTGCCGGGCATGGACCAGGCCGAGATTGTTGAGAGCGCGAGCCTCACCGGCTTTGTCACCGGCGCCGTTCCCCGCTCTGCTCGCATTGGTGTGAATGTCGATCGCTTCGAGGTAGTAGCCCCCGACATAGAGATAACGGAAGAGAGTGCTCGACCAAGCGGTCACGTGAGCCGGCCAGTTGGTCACGCCGTAGCCGGAGGCGGCGACGAGATTGTCCCGCTGGGCATCGAGCCAGGCCAGGGCCGCGTGCCGGTCGTAGAGCTCTGGAACGGACGCCGTGATCCGCGGAATCTCAGGCCAGCGGGACTGCTCGGACGGATACAAGAGGTCGACGCAAGCCGCCGCGACCGCGAGGTAGTAATCGAACAGACCTGTCAGCGCGTCCCTACGCTCGGCTTCGGTCTCTTGCCTCATGGCCAGATCCACGGCATAGGCGCGAAGCAGGTCGTGCATGTCGTAACGCCCGGGGGTCGTCGGGCGGATGAGGTGCGCCCGCAGAAGCACTTGCAGGTGGTCGCGCACGGGTTCCAGCGTGATTCGAGTGAGGGCGGCGGAGGCGTACGCGTCGATGTCGGGCCCAGGGTGCACGCCGATCAACCGGAAGACGTACCGGGCATCTGCCGACAGGCTCAGGTAGGACCAGGAGAAGACCGCTCGAACCGCCGTGCGCGGGTCGTCCCCGGCGTCGAGAAGATCCAGTCGCCGTTGGTGGTCCGCCAACTCCGAGACCAGGTGGGCGAGCGTCGCGTCAGGGCGTGTCGCGGCGAGTTCGGCTGCCACACGCAGTGCGAGAGGAAGCCGGGCGCACTGCTGAGCCAGCCGGACGGCCGCGGTCGGCTCGGTGTCGGTGCGTTCGCCGATGAGCTTGTGCAGCAGTGTGACGGCATCGGCGACCGGGAGCAGGTCCACCTCGATGCGGCGTGCGCCATGCCGCGACACGAGAGCCGTCAAGCGGTCGCGGCTCGTCACGACCACCATGCAGGAGGAAGAGCCTGGTAGCAGGAGTCGTACCTGTTCGGTCGAGTGCGCGTTGTCGAGGAGGATCAGGACTCGGCGGCCCGCGAGCAGGCTTCGGAACATTGTCGCCCGCTCGGCTGTCTCGAAGGGGATGTCGCCATTGGCGACCCCGAGCGCACGCAGGAATCCGGCCAGGGCTTCATTCGCGGTGAGGGGCCGGTCGGGGTCGTAGCCGCGCAGGTCGACGTATAGCTGTCCGTCGGTGAACCGCTCCGCGACACGGTGAGCCCAGTGAATCGCGACCGCGGTCTTGCCCACCCCCGCGGTTCCCGACACCGCCGAGATCAGGACCGGTGCGGCTGCCTCGGAAGAGGCGAGGAGATCGTCGAGCTCGGTCAGCTCCGCCGCCCGGCCGGTGAATCCGTGGACATCCGGGGGGAGCTCGCGAGGGAAGGGGCGTTGCGGGGCACGGGCGTGATGGATGTGCTGGTCGCCGCCTTGCATCGCGTACACGGTCCCGCCCGCGCTCGCCGCGATGTGTTGTTGATGGTGCACATCCGTGGGACCGTCTTCTGCTTCGGGAGTGGGGCCCGCCTGGGCGGTTCCGTCGCCGGAAGTGGCTCGAACCGACCGCAGTCGCGGATCGGGCTCATCGGCCGTCCTGCTCACGACTGTTCGCTTCCTTCGTGACCGTTCCATCAGTGGATGTGAGTGCGATCGGCAGGGCGGGGGATCGAGGGACTCGGTACGGGCGATCCCATACCGGTCGAGGGGATGTCGCGTGGTTGCGACCCCGGCCTCCGGCTTTACGTCCACGCTGCTTCGGCGGGCGACGGCACGCAAGGCTGTAGTCGCCTTCCCGTCATGCCATCCGGTGTCGGGCTGCAGGCTGATCTCGCTGTCCCGGATCGCGTCCTCACCAGCGTTCTCGGCGATGGATCGCGCATCCGCGATGGCGCCGAGTGTCGGTGAGCGAAGGCCTTCGGGGGGCGGGCGCGCCGGCGTTCGACTCCTGTTCCGGTGTCAAACCGGACATCTCGGCTCTGTACCCTGCCCTACATGCGTCTTGTCGTTGCCCGCTGCTCTGTCGACTATGTCGGGCGGCTTACCGCTCATCTGCCCTTGGCGCCGCGGCTGTTGATGTTGAAGGCCGACGGCAGCATCCTCGTCCATGCCGACGGGGGCTCGTACAAGCCCTTGAACTGGATGACGCCGCCTTGCACGATTCAGGAGGCGGAGGGGCGCTGGACGGTCACGAACAAGGCCGGTGAGCAGCTCATCATCACGATCGAGGAGATCACGCACGACTCCAGTCATGAGCTGGGTGTCGACCCGGGCCTGCGGAAGGACGGGGTCGAGGCGCACCTGCAGGAGTTGCTGGCGGAGCAGCCCGGCGTCATCGGCGACGGCTACACGCTGGTGCGGCGGGAGTTTCCGACGGCCATCGGTCCCGTCGACCTCATGTGTCGCGACAGCGGTGGGGGCAGTGTCGCCATCGAGGTGAAGCGGCGGGGTGAGATCGACGGCGTGGAGCAGTTGACGCGCTACCTCGAACTGCTGAACCGGGACCCCCTGCTGGCCCCGGTGCAGGGCGTCTTCGCCGCGCAGGTCATCAAGCCGCAGGCCCGTGTCCTGGCCGAGGACCGTGGCATCCGCTGTGTGACCGTCGACTACGACGCCCTGCGCGGCGTCGAAAAGGACGAGCTGACGCTCTTCTGAGCGCGTCTACGCGCAGGTGGAGGCGGCCGGTTCCGACTCGGCGTACGTGAACGTCGCGTCGGTCAGGACCATGGCTCCCCAGGCGCGAACGCACGTCGACACCGGCAGGCGGGTCGTCTCGGCCCAGCCGTGGGTCCCCTTGCCGCTGCGGAAGTCGGTGCGGGTGCAGGTGTCGCCGGGCGTCGACTCGGAGCACGACTCGATCGCGACGTAGAGCCAGTCGGACTCGACGTCGTTGTACGCCGAGATCTCGGCGCACAGCGCCTTCTCCCGGCCGTCGTCGCGGATGCGGAGGTGTCCGTAGGCGGTCCCGTCCTCCGCCTTCACGTCCCAGGTCTGCCTGATCTGACCGTTGCACTGGTCGGTCGGCGGAGCCTCGGCGCCGGCGTGCGCGGGTGCCGCGATCGTCAGCAGGGCGAGCGTCGCGGTGGCCGCGAGGATCGTGCGGTGGTGCCTGACCATGGTCCCCCCAGGGTTGTGTCGGTCGTGGCGCGATGAGACGGCGGGACGCCGGTGCGCCCCGCCGGACGTGATCACTCGGGTTGCTCCTGGCCGGGGACGGCCGGGTGGACGCGACCGTCGGTGGGTGGCCGCTCCTCGCCCGCGAGGTGCAGCAGCAGGAAGGCGCCCGCGACGGCCACGGCGACCAGCAGCACCGCCAGGCCGGCGAGGATGAGGCGGCGGCGTTGCGATGGGACGACGGCGACGGGAACCGCGGACTCCACGGGCGCGTCGGCCTCCCGGAGGGCGAGGGCCGTCCCGGGTGAGGACGGCAGCACGGCCGACTCGGCGGTGGGGGACTCCGACGACGGCCGCGCGAGCGCGGGCGGGGTGCCGGGAGCACTGGTCGCCGGGGCCTCGCTGGACGCACCCGCGGCTGGAGCCGCGTCGGCGTCCTCGTGCGTCGGGTCGGTCAGCGCGAGAAGCGAGTCCTTCTCCGGCGCGGGCGCTTCCGGTGGGCTCGCGGCCCATGCGGAGAAGGGGCCGGCGGGTTCGGGCTCGGCCTCGGGCGCCGGGGCGGGACTCGTGACCGGTGGCGGCTCGGGCGGCCAGGTGGGGCCGGAGTTCTGCGCGGGGATCAAGACGGCGGGCTCATGTGTGAAGGCCTCGGCGAGGGTGACGCGCGCGGGTCCGGCGAGGTCGGCCGCGACGACGGCGGCGGCTTCGGCGGGCGAGGCCTCGGCCGGTTCGGCGGCGGCCTCGGTGACCGGAGGGTCGGGCACGGGCTCGGAACCCCCGGCCCCCATCCCCGCCGCCACCGCGGCGACCGCCTCGGCCGGTCCACCCGACGCGTCCTCGGGTGCGAGCTCAAGCAGAGCGCCCGACGCGTCCAGAGCCTCGTCGCAGCAGCGCGCGAGCTCCGGGTTCGGCGGCTTCGCTCCCGTCTCGATCTTGCTGATGTACCCCTTGGAGTACTTCGTGCGCTCGGCGAACTCCGCGATGGACAGTCCGGCCTCGGTGCGCAGACGCCGAAGGCGGCCGCCGAAGTTCTCGTCTTCGACGGCCACCGGTGGAGCGGCGGGCCGGGAGGCCTTCCGCCGTGTCGGTTTGCGAACACCATTCGTCTGCTCTGGCCTGTTTTCGGTCTCAGCGCTTGTTGTGCCCCTGTTTTCCCCCATATGACGACTATAGGAAGCGGGTACGACAAGTTGGGGCCGGACGCGACAGGTAGGGCTTTCCGATCTGAGTCAGCGTCGACTCGGACCGGACATCTGCTCCAGCATCCACGCCGCCGAACTCCGCGCGGCCCGGTCGCGGGCGGCGCTCCGGTCGGCGATCGAGGCCCGGTCCTTGGCGCTCAGACGCGCCTGCGGACCCATGTTCTCCTCGCTGTCGGGCAACACCGAGGACAGTCCCAGCAGCAGCGAGCCCCCCAGGGCGAGCCATACCCCGACGCTGAAGTCGAGGGCGAGTTGCCCGTGCTGGACGGGCGACAGGACGAACCAGTGGACCACGACTCCGGCGGCGACATAGGCGCCGAAGCGGGCGGGCCGTCGCGAGTGGACCCCCACCGAGATGACGGCGGCGATCGCGGCGATCAGCAGAGGGATCGCCAGCGACAGCAGGAACTGCTCCTCGCGGCCTTTTCCGACCAGGCCGAAGAGCGGGTAGTCGTAAGGTGCCCAGCCGGGCGTGAAATCGACGAAACCGGCCGGCACGATGAACGCCGCGGATGCGACCGCGAGCGAGCGGGACAGGTTGGAGCGCATGTCGTACGCCTCCCCGCCGGCCACCGGGGTGGTGGCCATGTCAACGATTGTCGCTACGGGATGACGGACGAGGGAAGCTCCTATCGGTGGCGGATCCTCATCAAACGGTCGATGAGTCTGTTGTGCTTCTCGGCGCGCTTGAAGGACAGCAGCGGGAACAGCTCCGGCAGGCGCCTTCGCGCGATCGACTTCGCGTAGGCGAACTCGCGCAGGCCGTCCTCGCCGTGGATGCGCCCGAAGCCCGACTCGCCGACGCCACCGAAGGGCAGGCGCGGCATGCCGGCGAACGCGAGCGTCGAGTTGACCGTGGTCATCCCCGACTTCATCCCGCGCGCCAGCCGCATGCCCGCCGAACGCGCGAAGACCGCACCACCCAGACCGTAGGGCAGGGCGTTGGCCCTGGTCAGGGCCTCGTCGGCGTCGGGGACGCGGTTGACGATGAGCACCGGCCCAAAAGTCTCCTCACGCATCGCGCGGGCGTCCTCGGGCACGTCGACGATGATCGTCGGGTGCACATAGGGCGGCCGCACCGACTCCGGTCCGCCGAGGGCGAAGGTCCCGCCGCGTTCGGCGGCGTCGGCGATGTGCCCGGCGATGACGTCGATCTGGCGGGGCATCGTGATCGGCCCGACCTGGTCGTCGGGCGCCTCGCCGACCCGCAGTTCACCCGCCCGGGTGACAAGGCGCTCCAGGAAACGGTCGGCGACCGACTCGACCACGTAGACCCGCTCGATGCCGATGCAGGTCTGCCCGGCGTTGAACAGCCCGCCCCACAGGGCGCTGTCGGCGGCCGCGTCGACGTCGGCGTCGTGGTCGACGATCAGCGCGTCCTTCCCGCCGCACTCCAGCACGACGGGCGTCATCTTCTCCGCGCACGTCGCATAGACCTTCTTGGCCGTCGCGGTCGAACCGGTGAACGCGAGCTTGTCGACGCCCGACCGGCACAGCGCGGCACCCGTCTCACCGCCGCCCTGCACGACCTGAAGCACCGGCCGCTCCACGATCTGAGCGAAGGCGTCCGCGAGCCACTGCCCGACCGCCGGCGTGTACTCGCTCGGCTTGAAGACCACGGCGTTTCCCGCCGCGAGCGCGTAGACGATCGACCCGAGCGGCGTCAGCACCGGGTAGTTCCACGGACCGATGACCCCGACGACCCCGTAGGGCCGGTACTCCAGGTGAGCGGCGTGGTCGACGAGGACCAGGCTCGTGCGCACCCGCCGGGGCCCGAGGACCCGGCGCGCGTGCTTCGGCGCCCAGTTCAGGTGCTCCAGCGCCGTCGCGACCTCCGTACGGGCGTCGCTGAGGGTCTTGCCCGTCTCGGCGTGCATCAGCGCCAGCAGCTCCGGCATCCGGCGGGAAACCTCGCCGCGCAGGCGCAGCAGCCGCTGCCTGCGGCCCGCGTGTCCCAGCTCCCACCACCACTTCTGCGCGTCGCGCGCGGTGCGCACGGCGGCGTCGACGGCCTCGGCGCCGGCGATCGGGAAACGGTCCACGACCGTCCCGTCGGCGGGGGAGAAGGAGACGAGTTCCTCGTCGATGACCTGGGGGTTGCCATCGCTGTTCATGTACCGAGCCTAGGGATGTCCGGCGCGAGTCTCAAGACCTAAGTTACCGGTGAGTTGGGACGGTCCTGTCCCCTCGGGGACGGACCTGGCAGACTCCGGGTGGACTGGACAACGAGGAGGTCGCGGTGCACGACAAAGCGGGACGACGGATCGGCGTCGTCGGACTCGGCACGATGGGCGCGGGGATCGTCGAGGTCTTCGCCCGCGGAGGCCACCGGGTCACCGGCGTCGAGGTCGACGAGGCGGCGCGCGAACGCGGTGCCGGGCACCTGGCGAAGTCGATCGACAAGGCCGTCTCACGCGGGAAACTCGCCGCCGAGGACGCCGCCGCCCTGCGCGAACGGATCACCCTCACCACCGACTTCGGCGCCCTCGCCGACGTCGAGCTGGTCATCGAGGCCGTGCCCGAGCGCATCGACATCAAGCACGACCTCTTCCGCCGCCTCGACGAGATCTGCGACCCCGCCGCGATCCTGGCCACCAACACCAGCTCGCTGCCGGTCACCCAGATCGCCGAGACCACCGCGCGGCCCCTCCAGGTCGTCGGCATGCACTTCTTCAACCCGGCGCCGATCATGAAGCTCATCGAGGTCGTGCACACGCCGGTCACCTCGACGCAGACCGTCGACATCGTCCGCGAACTCGCCCTCGATCTCGGCAAGACGCCCGTCGCGTGCGGCGACAAGCCCGGCTTCATCGTCAACAGGCTGCTCTTCGGCTACCTCAACCAGGCCGTCTCCATGCTGGACGACGGTGAGGCGACCGGTCCCGAGATCGACGCGGCCATGGTCGCGGCGGGTTTCCCGATGGGCCCGATCATGCTTCTCGACGTCATCGGCCTCGACACCTCGGTGCAGATCCTCGACACGATCCACACCCGCGACGGCGAGCTCGACCGCTACGCCGCCGCGAAGTCGCTGCGGTCGCTGGCCGCCGAGGGGCACCTCGGCCGCAAGACCGGCCGCGGCTTCTACGAGCACGGTTCGCCGGTCGTCCCGGCCGAGCTGGACGCCGACCGGGCCGCGTCGATCGCCGCGACGCTGCTGGCGCCGCACCGCGCCGACGCCCGCGAGATGATCGACTCCGGGTACGCCACGGCCGAGGACATCGACACCGCGATGAGCCTCGGTTGCGGTTACCCCAGGGGCGTCCTGACCGACTAGAAGGTGTCCGGCGGACCGCCGTGGCGAGAAGCGGCACCCCGTGTCGTGTTCTCGTCATGGCGGTTTGTCGTCTCTCTCCGGCGTGGGAAACCCGGCGTTTCCTCTGCGAAGGTGTGATCACCCACCCCTGACTCGCCGGAGTTCACATGTCCCCCGCCTTCCCCGGGCGCAGATTCGGCATGGCCTTCGCCGTCGGCGCTCTCGCGCTGACGGCCGCCGCCGTCGTGCCGCAATCGGCCCACGCCCAGCCGCTCGGCGACATCGCCGGATCGTCGCAGGCCCCCGCCGGGCAGCCCACCTACGTCACGCTCGTCACCGGAGACCGCGTCCAGGTCTTCTTCGCCGCCGACGGCACCACCTCGGCCCTGCTGGAGTCGGCCGGTGACCACTACACCCGCCGCGTCGGCGACGACCTCTACGTCATTCCCGTCACCGCCGAGAAGGCCCTCGCCGAGGGGCGTCTCGACCCCGAGCTGTTCAATGTGACCGGCCTGGTCCGGCAGGGCTACGACGACGCCTCCCGCACCGACCTGCCGCTCCTGGTCACCGGCTCGCTCCCGCAGACCCGCGGTCTGACCGGTTTCAGCGCCGGCACGCACCTCGACTCGATCGGCGCGACCGCGGTGACCGTCGCCAAGGACGGCCTCGCCGCCGCCTTCGGCACGCTCTCCGGGGACAACGCCCGCGGCCTGGGCACCGGCAAGATCTGGCTGGACGCCAAGGTCGAGGGCACCGACCTCGACCCGACGACCGGCGTGGAGCAGACCGGCGCGCCGGACGTGTGGGACCTCGGTTTCAACGGCGAGGGCACGAAGGTCGCGATCCTCGACACCGGCTACGACGCCGAGCACCCCGACCTCGCCGGCCAGGTCCTGGCCGCCGAGGACTTCACCGGTGACGGCAGCCCCCTCGACCGTGACGGCCACGGCACGCACGTCGCGTCCACGATCGCCGGAACCGGCGCCGCGGACGCCTCCAAGGTCGGCATGGCGCCGGGCGCCGACCTGCTCATCGGCCGCGTCCTCGGCAGCGGCGGCGGTCAGACCTCGTGGATCGTCGCGGGCATGGAATGGGCCGTGGCGCAGGGCGCCGACGTGGTCAACATGAGCCTCGGCTCGACCCTGCCGACCGACTGCACCGACCCGATGGCGCAGGCCGCCAACGAGCTCAGCGCGCAGTCGAAGACCCTGTTCGTGGTCGCCGCCGGCAACAGCGGCATGCGCGAGACCGTCTCCTCGCCCGGGTGCGCCACCGGGGTCCTCACCGTCGGCGCCGTCGACGGCGAAGGCGCCACCGCGAACTTCTCCAGCCGCGGCCCGGTGCTGGGAAACCACGAGCTCAAGCCCGACCTCACCGCGCCCGGCGTGGCCATCACCGGCGCCGCCCTCGGCAGCCCCGGCGAGGTCCCCTACACGCGCATGTCCGGCACCTCCATGGCCACGCCTCACGTGGTCGGCGCGGTCGCGCTGATCCGCCAGGCCCACCCCGACTGGACCGCCCAGCAGGTCAAGGCCGCGCTGGTCGCCTCCGTCAAGAAGGAGACCGTCGACACGGTCTACGACCAGGGCGCCGGTGAGATGTGGGTGCCGGGTGCGCTCGACGCCGTCGTCACCAGCGACACCTCGGTGCGTCTAGCCGACTTCGCCTGGCCGCACGGCCGCGACGAGCGGGCCACGAAGAACGTCACCTACACCAACGACTCCGCCACGCCGGTCACCTTGTCCCTCAAGGTCGACGACATCACCGGAGCCGACGGTGAGCGGGTGTCCTCGAAGGCCATCACCCTCGGAAAGACCAAGATCACCATCCCCGCGCACGGCACCGCCACCGTCCCCGTGACGGCCAACGGCTACCTGCACGGTCTCGACGCCTCCTCCTACGGCGAGATCGGCGGCCGCATCATCGCCACCGGCAGGAACGGCGTGCGGGTCACCACCGCCGTCGGCTTCTGGCTGGAGCCGGAGAGCGTCGACGTCACCGTCAAGGCCATCGACCGCAACGGCGCCCCGGCGACCGGCGGCTACCTCGACCTGACCGACGCCCACCAGCCGGCCCGCTCGCTGATCTACTTCCAGGGCGAGGACATCCCCCTGCGCCTGCGCGCCGACAGCCACGTGGTCAGCGGCTTCATCCGCACCACCAACACCGACGGCACCTACTCCTACACCTACGTCGGCGACCCCGAGGCGCGCCTGACCGAGGACACCGTCATCACCCTCGACGCCCGCAAGGCCAAGGCGGTGACCGTCACCGGCGACCGGCCGCTCCAGATCCGCTCCGGCTCGCTGCACGTCGGCCGTTCCTTCGACCGGTGGCTCGTCGACAACTCGGTCTTCGCCGCGCGCAACCCGAGCTTCTACGCCGCCCCCACCGACCGGGTCCGCGACGGTGAGTTCGACTTCGGCGTCTACCTGCGGGCCACCGACCCGGCCGTCGCCGAGGAGAACAGCTCCTACGTCTACAACCTCTCCTTCACCGGCGACCGTGTCTCCCGCGACCAGTCCCACCGGGTCCGCGACCGCGACCTCGCCACGGTGACCGAGAACTTCCACGCCCAGCGCACCCCGGGCCTCGCCTACGAGTGGACCCGCGTCCTCCAGGACAACGGCGGCGACCCGATCTACGCCGGCAGCGGCAACCCGGTCAAGGTCCCCTCCACCCGCACGGCCTACTACACGCCCGGGCCGCGGTGGCAGCAGATCGCCACGACCCTGCGCATCCGCGGTGAGACCTGGTTCGGCGAGGCCCAGACCTACGACAGGCGCCAGAAGTCGGCCGTCGACTGGTTCAGGATGCCCGCCCACAACAGCCTCGGCCGCTACGACGACGGCACGCCCGGCCGCGTCGCCGAACGCCAGGGCACGCTCGTCGGCTTCTCGTTCGCGCCCCTCAAGGACGCCGACGGGCACTGGGCCGCCGGGGGCTTCGGCGACATCGGCAACCTCGCGCTGTGGAAGAACGGCGAACTGATCG
Organism: Phytomonospora endophytica; assembly: GCF_014202425.1. Classification (GTDB taxonomy): domain Bacteria; phylum Actinomycetota; class Actinomycetes; order Mycobacteriales; family Micromonosporaceae; genus Phytomonospora; species Phytomonospora endophytica. The sequence continues at coordinate 98,781 of NZ_JACHGT010000001.1, forward strand.
GCACCAACGCGTGGCCTTCAGGTCAGGCGCAGATCGGCTCCGACGACTGCGTCCTGCGCGTCGAGGTCAACCAGATGCGCTTCAACAAGGCCGGCTGGGAACTCGCCAAGGGCACCGTGACGAGCTTCGAGTTCGCCTCGACGCGTCCCGACGGCGACACCGTCGAGGCCCTGCCGATCGCGGTCCCGTCCTACGACGCCCCCGTCGACAACCTCAACCTCGCCCCGAACACGGCCACCGCGTTCCCGGTCGAGGTCGGCCTCGAAGGCCAGGACGGGTACGACCCCGGCGCCATCACGTCCTTCACGGCGAAGGTCTCCTTCGACGCCATCGACTTCATGGGCGGCAAGCCGGTCAAGGACTACACCTGGACCGACGTCCCCGTCGTCAACCGCGACGGGAAGTGGTTCGCCCTCGTCGACAACACCGCCAACGCCGGAGGCATCGCCTCCCTGTGGATCAACACGGTCGACTCGCACGGCACCAAGACCGAGCAGATCACCGTCAACCTCTATGGTGTCGCCTGACATTCGGGCGATAACGGCACAGGGCGGCCGGGCACTCCCCGGCCGCCCTGTGCGTTTGTCGCCGCTTCCCGCATACTCCTTTGCTGTGGAGCTGCGCGCGCTGGGCATCGACGCCGAACAGGAGCGGATCTACCGCCACCTGGTCTCGGCGGGACCGGCGCACGTCCCCGAAGTCGCCGCCGGGTTCGGCCTCGACGAGAACCGGGCCGCGCACGTCCTCGACGCCCTCACCACCGCCGGGCTCGCCAGCCGCGACGACGACCGCTACATCGCCGCCCCGCCGGAGATCGCCCTGCGCGCCCTCCTCGTCCGCCGGCGCGACGAACTCGGCCGCGCCGAGACGGCCCTCGCCGAACTCACCGAACTCTTCCGAGCCTCGGCCGCCGGGCGCTCCGTCCGTGACCTCGTCGAGGTCGTCGTGGGCGTCGACGGCGTCCGCCAGCGCTTCGGGCAGATCCAGAGCGGCGCGGCCCGTGACCTGCGGGCCTTCGTCCGCGCCAACCCCATGGCCGTCTCCGCCGCCCAGAACACCGCCGAAGGCGAGGCCATCCAGCGCGGCGTCCGCTACCGCGTCGTCGTCGAGAAGCCCGTCCTCGCCGAACTCGGCATGCTCGCCCGCGCCGAAGAGTCCCTGGACGCCGGCGAGGAGATCCGGATCATGCCCGAACTCCCACTGCGCATGATCATCGCCGACGGCGAACTCGGCCTCGTCCCCCTCAACAGCGCCGGCGAACCCGGCGCCATCGTCGTCCACCCCAGCGGACTCCTCGACGCCCTCATCGCCCTCTTCGAGTCGACCTGGGACCGCGCGATGGCCCTGCGGCCCGAGGACGGCTCCTACGCCGAGGACCTCACCGACCTCGACCGGCGCATCATCGCGCTGCTCCTCCAGGGCTTCACCGACAACGCCGTCGCCAAACAGCTCGACGTCTCCGCCCGGACCGTGCAGCGCCGGATCCGCTACCTCATGGACGAAGCGCAGGTCAGCACGCGTATGCAACTCGGGTACCGACTCTCGACGCTCCGGCGGCTGAGGCCGGGCGACGCGGGTGGATCACCGGGGCAATAATCTCTTGACTTGGCCACGCCCTCTTCCCGGAGGGAGGTGGATCCCCTCAGGATCCTTCCTGCCTCGTCGACGACCGCCCGCCCGGAGTGCTCCGTTGAGGTCTTACCCCGTCCACACAGGCCGTGACCGCCTGCACGCGCCCGGCCGCCCGGAAGCGGAACCCGTGCCCCCGCTTCACCCGCTCGGTCACGCCGCACACCCCGGACGGCTAGATTGTGAGAACGTCGACGCCGCGGCCCCTCCCCGGCACTCAGCGCCGGGTCGTCCGGGAGGAACCGCATGAGCCCCCGCCGTAACCGGCGCACCTCCGCACCCGGCACCGCCGACCCCGAGAGCGGCCGCCGCAAGGTCGAGGCCATCGAGGACGGCCCCGACGGCGAGCAGTGGTACGTACGCCACATCCCCGGCACCGCCGCCACCAAGGTCTACCGCTGCCCCGGCTGCGACCAGGAGATCGGCGTCGGACTCCCACACGTGGTCGCCTGGCAGGTCGACGGGCCCGTCGACGCCCGCAGGCACTGGCACACCGGCTGCTGGCGGGCACGCGGCCGGCGCTCGCCGAGGCTCTCCCGTCACCGCTGAGAGGCCGCTCCGCCATCACGCGCCCGCACACAGTGGCAGACTCGAAGCGTGACCTTGATCCGCGCGAACTCGATCCTCCCCGCCCGGCGTGAGGCCCTGCGGCTGGAGACCGCCGACGGCCTCGGCCTCGTCGCCGAACTCGCCCGCCCCGCCGACCGCGAACCGGTCGCCACGCTCGTCTGCCTCCACCCGCTGCCCACCCACGGCGGCATGATGGACAGCCACATCTTCCGCAAGGCCGCCTGGCGCCTCCCGGCGCTGGCCGACCTCGCGGTCCTGCGCTTCAACACGCGCGGCACGTCGAGCGTCCAGGGCACCAGCGACGGCGCCTTCGACAACGGCGAGGGCGAGCGCTTCGACGTCGCCGCCGCGCTGGAGTACGCCGAGTTCCACGAGCTGCCGAACATCTGGCTGCTCGGCTGGTCCTTCGGGACCGAGCTGACCCTCAAGTACGGCTGCGATCCGTCCGTCGAGGGCGCGATCCTGCTGTCGCCGCCGCTGCGCACGGCCGAGCCCGCCGACCTCGCGGTGTGGGCCGAGTCCGGACGGCCGCTGACGGCCCTGGTCCCCGAGCACGACGACTACCTCCAGCCGCCCGAGGCCGAGAAGCGCTTCGCGGCGATCCCGCAGGCCGAGGTGGTCGGCGTCCCCGGCGCCAAACACCTGTGGGTCGGGCACGCCGAACTCGTCCTCGACGAGATCGTCCGCCGCGTCAACCCGGCCGTCGCCCTGCCCCTCCCGGGCGAGTGGGACGGCGAGATGACCTACGGCGACGCCAGCGCCTACGCCGACCGCACGGTCGCCGCCTTCGCCGACGTGCCAAGGCCATGACCTCCGCGGTGGTCTACCGGGCTCACGGGGAAGGAACCCCGGTGGTCCTCCTGCACGCCTTCCCACTCCACGCCGGGATGTGGCGGGAAGTCGCCGACGACCTCGCCACCGGCCACCTCGTCATCACCGTCGATCAGCGCGGCTTCGGCGACTCCGCCGACATCGTCCTGCCCACCGCGGCGAGCCTCGACGTGTGCGCCGACGACCTCGCCGGCGTCCTCGACGAACTCGGCGAACCCGGCGCGGTCCTCGTCGGCGTGTCCATGGGCGGGTACGTCGCCATGGCCTTCGCCCGCCGCCACGCCTCGCGGCTGCGCGGGCTGGTGCTCGCCGACACGAAGGTCACCGCGGACACGCTCGACGCCGCCGCCAAGCGCCTGGAGATCGCCGAACAGGTCCTCGCCGAGGGCGACGCGCGAGGCTTCACCGCGTCGATGCTGCCGAAGCTGCTGGGTGAGACCACGCGCGCGGAGAAGCCCGACGTGGTGAAGGAGACCGCCGCGATCCTCGCCGAGGCCTCATCGGAGGCCGTGGCGTGGGCGCAGCGAGCGATGGCGGCACGGCCCGGCTCCGAGACGGTCCTCGCGGGCCTGCGGGGACTGGCGGTACGCGGTGCCGAGGACACGCTGATGTCCGCCGAGGACGCCGACGGCGTGGTCCGCGCGCTCGGAGGCGCGCCCGCGGTCGTCATCCCGGGTGCGGGACACCTGCCGCCGCTGGAGCGGCCGCGCGAGTTCGCGGAGGCCGTGCGGCGGCTGACGCGGGCGGTGTAGCGGAGCGGCCCCGGCCCGAGCCGGAGCCGCCCTTCAGCTCACGCAGTCGGCCACGTAGTCGCGGATCTTCTGCGGCACGCCGTCGGCGCACACGTCGTCGACCTGTTGCAGACGTCCGTGCACCCGGTGGGCCACGACCTTCGTGATGTCGTCACCGGCGCCGGACCCGCCGCGCAGCGGGCTCGGCCCGCGCACGGTCAGCGCCACGAAACCGTCGGCGCACAGGGTCTCGGTCACCGTCGAACCGTCGCCGTACCAGGCGACCGCGGCCGAGGCGAGCTCGTCCTCGGTCGGGCAGGACGTGGCCGTGTCGTCGTTGGTGCGCGTCGCGGCGTAGGTCGCCAGGCTCGCACCGCCCAGGAAGGCCACCGCCAGGGCGGCGACCGCGATCGTCTTCGTCGTGCGCCCCAGCCGGCCCTGCCGGTGCGGCTCGTTCGCCGGACGCGCGGGGATGGCCAGGTCGGTGACCGTGGGCGCCACCGCCGGACGCGGACCGCCCGTCGGCGCCAGTTCGGCCGCGACCGTCTTGGGCCGGCGGCCCGGTGCCGGGGCCGCCGAGATGTCCATCGTCGACAGGGCGTCGCGCAGCCGCGCCGCCGTCGGCCGGATGCGCGGGTCGGCGGTCAGGCACACCGCGAGGATGTCGGTCAGGACCGTGCTCACGCCGGGGATGTCGGGCACGGGAGCGGCCCGCAGCAGCGGGTCGCCGAGACTTCCGCCCTCGGTCGCCAGCCACGGCAGGCGGCCGCCCAGGGCCCCGTAGAGGAGCGTCCCGAGGTCGTAGACGTCGGCGGCGGGGCTGACCCCGAGTTCACCGGCGGAGGCGGCGTCCATGTGCTCGGGAGCCGTGTACGCCGACTTGCGCAGGGGCCTGGCCAGCAGGGGAGCGGTGGCGTCGAAACCGGCCAGCAGGAGCTGGTCGCCACCGCCGAGCAGCGTCGTCGCGGGATGGACGGCGCCGTGGATGAGGTCGATGGAGTGGACCGTGGCCAGGGCGTCGGCGAGCGCGACGCCGAGGTCGCGGCAGAAGCCCGGCGTCAGCGGGCCGGACTGGCGCAGCCGGTCGCTGAGGGAGGTCCGGGTGGTCTGGACGGCGAGGTACGGCCGTGCTTCGCCGGTGAGGCCGACGGCGTGCACCGAGGCGATGTGCGGATGCGCCGACAGCTTGGTGACGCGGCCGGCCCAGTCGAGGAACGTGCTGCGGCGTGCGCCGACGGCGCGTTCGTTGCCGAGCGTGACGACGAGCGGTCCCGGTTCTTCGGGCAGGGAACCGCTGAACACCGCGGCCACGTCGTCGCGATGCAGTAACCGGCGGAGGCGGACGGCGCCGGCGGCGGAGAGGTCGGTCATGCGCGTTTCACCCCCTTCCCGGGGTGACGGGTCGTTGCGGGCACGTTGGGCTCCTAAGCGAGGTCCTGGCGCGGGATGTGCACCTCACGCACCAGCAGCTGTATCGCGGCGACGGCGGGCACCGCCATGAGGGCACCGACGATACCGAACAGTGCGGTACCGATCAGCAGCCCCAGGATCGCGCCCAGGTCGCTGACTTTCACCGACCTGCTCATCATGCGCGGGTAGATGATCCAGTTCTCCAGCTGCTGGTACAGAACGAAGAAGATGATGCACGCGATGCCGACCGGTATGGAGACCGAAAAGCCTACAAGGCTCACGATAACCGCCCCAATCGTCGCGCCGACCTGTGGGATGAGATCGAAAATCGCCACGATGAGGGCGAGCGCGTAGGCGTACTTGATGTCCACGATGAACATGAAGATGAACGAGGTGACCCCGGCGATCGCGGCGATGCCGAGGGCGCCGATCGTGTAGTTGCCGACCTTGGTGAGCATCTCGTCGCCGAGGGCCCTGGCCCGGGGCCGCCGCTCGGCGGGGAGGAGCCGGTAGGCGCCTTCCTTGAGACGGTTGAAGGAGGCGAGGAAGTAGAAGGTCAGGATGACGACCATCAGTCCGTTGAAGACGGTCCCGCCGACCACGCCGAGTACCGAGACGAGTCCGCCGGCGGCGCTGGTGATGTTCTCGGCGCTGGCGGCGCTCTTGAGGTTCTCGATGATCGAGTACTGCTCGTTGAGGTCGTTGATGAAGCGGTTGCCCTTGAGGTTCTCGATGTAGTTGGGCAGCGCGTCGACGAAACTGTTGACCTCCGTGATGAGCGGAGGCAGGAGGGTCGCGAAACCGCCGCACAGGACGATGAACATCACCAGGGCGACGATGGCCACGGCGATGCCGCGCCGCTTCACCAGGCGCTCCACGCGCACGACCATCGGGTTGATGCCGATGGCGAGGAAACCGGCGATGATGATCGCGAGCAGGACGCCCCACGCCTGCTGGAGACCGATGTAGAGCATGTAGGCCACGATCAGGCCGATGCCGGCGAACAGCCCGAAGTGGAAGGGCGTGCGCGCGAAACGGCGCCCCGGGGTGCCGTACGGGCTCTCGGGGGTCTCCTCGGCGCGCGTCTCCTCCGCTTCGGGAGCGGTCGCGGCGTCGGCGTCGGTGGCGCCGGCACGCGGGGTGCCGGGGTCCGGCGGGCTGGCTCCGGCCTCAGTGGACATGCGGCCACTGTAGCGATTATTGAAGGTCAGCGGCGTTGCGGGCGTGTTCGGCACCGGGCGTGGCGGACAGTGTTGTGCGTACGCGGACCGAGCGGTCACTCGCGGTATACCGTGCGGCCTTCCGGTGGTCCCGGCCGCGCGGCGCCGGGCGACTCCGCTTGGCGGAGCGGCCGGGCACGGCGAAGGCGCCGCCGGTTGCCCGGCGGCGCCTTCGGGTGGTCGTGCGGCGCTACTTCTTGCCCGCCGCGGCCGGCTCGCCCTTCTTCTCCTGGGCCTTGTCGGCCCCGGACTCCTCGCCCTCGGCGGCCTCGGCTTCGGCCTTGGCCTCCGGCTCGGCCTTCGCGGCGGCCTTGCCGGGCGGAGGCGTGGGCTTCGGCGCCTTGGCGTCCTTGCCTCCCGCGACCTCGGCCGGGGCGGGCTGCTTGGCCGCGACGGGCTCGGCGCTCGCCTCAAGGGCGTCGTCGAGCAGGCTGTCGGCCTGAGCGCGCGCGGTGTCGAGGATCGCCTCGGCGTCGCGGCGGGCGGCTTCGGCGGCCTGCTTGGCGCCCTCTTCGGCGCGGGCGCGGAGATCGGCGACACGCTTCTCGGCGCGCGAGATGAGCTCGGCGGCCCGTTTCTCGGCGTCGGCGGTCAGCGCCTTGGCCTTGGCGTCGGCCTCGGTGGTGACCTTCCCGGCGTACTCGTCGGCGCCGCCGCGCGTGGAGTTCACGTATTCGTCGGCCGAGGCCCGGTTGGTCTCGGCGTACTGGTCGGCCTCGCCGCGGACCTTGGTGACGTGGGCGTCGGCCTCGGTCGTGGCGGTTCGCGCGGTCTCGGAGGCCTTGATGGTGACCGAGGCGGCGTGCTCCTCGGCCTTGGCGACCATCTCGGCGGCGCGCTTCTCGGCCTCGCCGACGAGCGTGCCGGCCTGCTCGTTGGCGGTCCGGCGCTGCTGCTCGGCGTCGGCGGCGTAGGCGTCGGCCTCCTTGCGGATGCGCTCGGCCTCGCTCGCGGCGTCGGTGGTGATCTTCTGCGCGGCCTGCTCGGTCTCGGCGCGGAAGGTGCGCATCTGCGTCGTGGTCTCGGTGCGGATGCGGTTGGTCTCGGCGAGGGTCTCGTCGCGGACCTTCTTCGCCTCCTGCAGCGCGGCGTCGCGGGTCTGCTGCGCGGTCGCCTCGGCCTCGGCCTGGCCCTTCTCGGCCGCCTCGCGGGCGGCGCGGGTGACCTGCTCGGCCTCGGCGGCCGCGGCCTGCTTGGCCTGCTCGGCCTCGACCTCGGCGGTCTGCTTGAGCTGCTGGGCCTCACCGCGCAGGCGCTCGATGTGCGCGACGAGCTGGCGGGCCTGCTCGTCGGCGGCGGCGCGGATCTGCGTCGCCTGCTCCTGGGCCTGCTGCGCCATCTGCGCGGCCTGCTCCTGAGCCTGGGCGACGATGCCCTTCGCGCGCTGCGTCTGGCGGTTCAGCTCGGCCTCGACGGAGGCACGGCGATCGGCTTCGGCCTTCTCGGCGGCGGTGCGACGGGCCGCCAGAGTGGTCTCGAAGTCACGACGGGCCGCCTCGGCCTCCTCGTTGGCCTGCGCGAGGATCTTGTCGACCTCGGCGCGCTGCCCGGCCACCGCCTGTTCGGCGCGTTTCTTGATGTCCTCGGCCTCCTCACTGGCCAAGGTCAGGATGTGCTCGACCTTGGCGCCGAGATGCTTGTAGGACACCTCCTCGCCGACCGCGGCACGCCTCCTGATCTCGTAGATCTGGGCCTGCATCTGCTGGACCTGGGACACCAGCCCCTCGACCTGCGCCTGCGCTTCGGCCTTTTCGGCCGCAAGGCTGGTCAACTGCGCGTCCATTCTGGCCATGTACGCGTCGACCTGCTTCTTGTCATAGCCGCGCAACTGCTGGTCGAAACCGCCGCCGCCCTCCGCGCCGCCGAAGCCCGCGAAGAAATCTCCACCTGCGCCTTGAGACATAGCCACATCCTCACATGCCAAACCCCGCCTCGCCGGAAGAGATGCCAGATGAACGGCAACCGATTCCGAAGCGGCGGGGTATGGCCTCGCACCCAATTTTTGCCCGAAGCCCTACCGTCAGCCGGCTCGTGACTCATCTGAAGTCAAGCAGCTTAAGCCATGACCGTAGCGCGTGAGGCTGAAAGACTCCTTAAGACGCCTGGGACGAGGCGGAGACCTTCTCGTCGTCGGACTTGTCGGCATCACCGGATTTCCCGGAGTCGCCGGTGAGACCGCCGAGGGCCTCGGCGGGGACGATCCCGGCGAGACCGGAGATCATCTGGCGCAGCTGGGACTGGAGCGAGTCGCGCTTGCGGGACAGCTCGTCGACCTCGCGGTTGGCGGCGGTCGTCTTGGCGTCGGCCTCGGCCTTCGCGTCGGCGACCAGGCGCTCGGCCTCGGCCTTGGCCTCGGAGACGTTCTTGTCGGCGGAGGACTTGGCCTTGTCGACGGTCTCGGTGGCGTAGCGCTCGGCTTCGAGGCGGCGCTGCTCCGACTTCTGCTCGGTCTCCTTGGCGCGCTCCTCGGCGTTGCGCGCGCGGCCTTCGGCCTCGTTGACCAGCTTCTGGGTCGCGGTGACCGCGGCGGTGTGGCGCTCGGACTCCTCGCGCTCGGCCTTCTCCCGGCGCTCGGCCAGTTCGAGGGCCAGGGCCTGGAGTTCCTTGTCGCGCTTCTCCTTGGCCTCGGCGTAGAGCTTGGCGGCCTCGGCGCGCTTCTCCTCGGCCTCGCGTGCGGCCTTCGCCCGGAGCTGCGTGATCTCGCGCTCGGAGGTGGCGCGCATGGTGGCGACCTCGCGCTCGACGGAGGCCTTCAGCTCGGCGACCTCGTGCCCGGTCGACGACCGCAGCTGCTTGGTCTCACGGTCGGCGTCGGCGCGCAGGGTCTCGGCCTCACGGCGGGCCTGCACGCGCAACTCGGCGGCCTCGCGTTCGGCGGCCGTGCGCAGGTTGCCGGCCTCGCGTTCGGCGGCCTGCTTGACATTGGCGGACTCGCCGCGCGCCTTGTCGGTGATCTCACGCGCCTCAAGGCGGGCCGCGGACAAGATGCCCTCGGTCTCGCGCTTCGCCTCGGCCCGGTGCTCATTGGCCTGTTCCTCGGCGAGGCGGAGGATCTGCTCAACACGGGTGCCAAGTCCCGACAGGGTCGGACGGCTGTTCTCCTCAAGCTGCTTGGCCTGGTCGGCAAGCCGCTGCTCAAGGCCGTTGACACGCTGCTCGGCCTGTCGCAGGCGTCGCTGGGCGTCGGTCATCCGCTGCTCGGCTTCGCTGCGCGCGCTCTCGGTCTGCGTGAGCGCGGCGTTCAGCCGCTGAACGAAGTCGTCGACCTGCGCCCGGTCGTATCCACGTAGCCCAACAGTGAAGTCAGGCTTGTTGTTGGCGTTATCGAAGAATGACTTAGAGGGCTGCTGGGGCATTGCCACATCGTTGCAGACAGCGGGTGGGGGTGCGCAACCCCCGTCGGGGTATCTGGAGCTCTCAATTTGCTGAGAGCGCCACTGTGGACACCGGCGCTCAGCGCCCAATGTCTGCTTCGTCCGGTTTAGGGGTGGCTGCAACGCTTCTCGGTGGAAAAGGTTACGGGCATGATCTACCTGAAAACCGGCGCAAGTTTTATTAGGGCCCCGCTGTGGCGAGGCCCTAACATCACGGTCGGTCGCCCCCGGGTCTCAGGAGTCCAGCAGCAGCGCGCAGTGGATGAACCCGAGGTGAGAATACGCCTGCGGGTGGTTCCCCAGTCCGCGCTCGGCCATCGGGTCCCATTGTTCGGGCATCAGACCGGTCGGCCCGGCGCAGTCGATCAGTTGCGTGAACAGCTCCTCGGCGTCGGCCCGCCGCCCGATCTTGAGGTAGGCCTCGATCAGCCAGGCCGCACAGATCAGGAAGCCGCCCTCGACGCCGGGCAGCCCGTCGTCACGGCGATAACGGTAGACCGCCGACCCGCTGCGCAGCGCCGCCTCGGTCGCCTCGACGGTGTCGATGAAGCGCTGGTCGCTCGGGTCGAGCAGCCCGGTCAGGCCGATCCACAGGGTCGCGGCGTCCAGGTCGGGCTCGTCGTAGGCGGCGGTGTAGGTCCGCAGGTTCTCGTCCCAGCCGTGCTCAAGGACGTTCTCGGCGATCGTGTCGCGCAACGCCGCCCAGCTCTCCTTGCGCGGCAGGCCGTGGTTGTCGGCCAGGTAGATCGCCTTGCTGATGGTGTGCCAGCACATGACCTTCGAGTACACGTGGTGCCGCGGGGGGCGGGGTGCCTCCCACAGACCGTGGTCGGGCTCGTGCCAGCGGCGCTCGACGGCGTCGGCCATCGCCAGGATGACCTCCGACTCGAAGTCGGTGAGCCCGCCGCGCAGGTCCGCGACGGCCGCGACCAGGTCGGCCACCGGGCCGAAGACGTCGAGCTGGACCTGCTTGTTCGCCGAGTTGTTGACCCGCACCGGCCGCGACCCGGCGTAACCCGGCAGCGTGTCGATGATGCCCTCGGGAGGCAGCGAGGTCCCGTCGATCGTGTACAGCGGCGACAGCCACTCCGGGTGCCCGGCCGTGGTCTCGATGACGTGCGCGCACCACTTGAGGAAGTTCTCCGCCTCGTGCAGTGAACCCAGCTCGACCAGGGCCTTGGCGGTCATCGCGCCGTCCCGGAACCAGCAGAAGCGGTAGTCCCAGTTCCGCACGCCGCCCAGCTCCTCGGGCAGCGAGGTCGTCGGAGCCGCCAGGATCGCGCCCGTCGGCTCGAAGCACAGGCCACGCAGCGTCAGCGCGCTGCGCATCACCAGATCGCGCTTGAGCTTGGGCAGCTTCAGCTTCGCCGCCCACTCCCGCCAGTCGCCCTCGTTGGACTCCCGGCGGTCTTCCAGCGAGGTTCCCGAGGCCGCCAGATTGTTCGTCCCGGCCCGCATCTCCAGCACGACCCGCCCGCCCATGGCGCCCAGGTCGATGTTCGCCGTCGCGGTGTCGTTCTGCCCGTCGGAGGTCACCTCCCACTCCACACCGGGGGAGCGCAGGACCAGCGGCTCGTTGTAGCCGAGCATCAGCAGCCCGTCGCCGAGCGGCTGGAGCCGCACCGGCAGACTCCCGAACTCCGGCCTCGGCGCGAACTCCACCCGCGCGACCGAACTGCCGGCCAGCTCACGGATGAGCGTCGTGGTGTGCGCGTCGCCCGAACGCAGGTCCGTCCCGTCCAGCCAGTCGGTCACCGACAGGCCCGACCAGCGCGTCTCCACGCTCATCGTCTCGTGCTTGTAGCGCTGCCCCAGGGGAAGGCCGCCCTCGACCGGCCCAACCGTGAAGTGCCCGGCCGTGGTCCCGCCGAGCAGGTCGGCGAACAACGCGCCCGAGTCCGGCTTCGGGTGGCACATCCAGGTGATCCGCGCCTCCGGGCTCACCAGGGCGTTCGCCGCGCCGTCGGCGATCATCGAATGCCGCTCGATCAGCACCGAGCGCTCGCCGTACAGCCACGACCGCCGCGTCTGGAGGAGCGTGGCCAGCAGCTGCGCGACCTCGTAGGTGTCGTCGACGCGGAACTGCGCGAGGGAGTTCCCGTCGCCGACCCGCACGCCCAGGTCGGGGCCGTGCAGGTGCGCGAAGGCGTTTTCGTCGGTCACGTCGTCGCCGATGAACAGCACGGCAGACGCGCCCAGCTGCTGCCGCAACGAGTCCAGCGCGGTCCCCTTGTGCGTGGTCATGACCGACAGGTCGATGACCTCCTTGCCCTCGGTGGACTGCACCTCGGGCCAACCGCCCGGGCCGGCCTTGATCGCCGCGATGACCTCCTCGGCGACGGGACGCGGGGCCGTACGGGTGTGCACCGCGATCCCGGCGGGCTTCGGCTCCAGCCGGATGCCCTCCTTGTCGCGGACGATGTCGGCGATCGCCGCGCTGATCTTGTCGCGCAGCGAGATCTGCTCGGAGGTGAGGGCGTGGGTGAAACTCACGTCGAACTCGGAGCCGTGGCTCCCGACGAGATGGATCTCGCTGGGCAGCCGCGACAGGGCCGCCAGGTCGCGCAGCGCGCGGCCGGAGATGACCGCGACCTTCGTCTGAGGCAGAGTCGCCAGCGCGCGCAGCGCGGCGACCGTCTCGGGTAGAGGGGTGGCCTTCGCGGGGTCGGTGACGATCGGCGCGAGGGTGCCGTCATAGTCACAGGCCACCAGCAGCTGCGGCGTTCTCGCCAGTGCTGCCAGGGACGAGCGGAGGTCGGCGTCCATGGTGGACGACATAATGGTCTCGGTCATGCCTTCAGGCTCCTGCGGGCGTGTCGAGATCACCCGCGTCATGCGCGCTCGGCGGGCGAAAGATCGTTGCGGTCAGGTCGAGTAACGGTTCGCGTGGGATTGCCACGTTATTACCGTCTTATTGCTGTTTCGTTTCGATATTGCCGGGATTGTACGCGGTCGCCGCCTGCGGAACCCCTAGCGCGGTCAGGAAGGCGCTCGCCCAGTGGCGGACGTCGTGTCCGCGAAGATACCGCCGCATGGTTCGCATGCGCCTGACGCGGTCGACGGTATCGGCATTGATGGCGTTCATGAGCGTCGTCTTCAGCCCGTCCAGGTCGTGCGGGTTGACCTGATAGGCCTGCCGGAGGTCCCCGGCGGCACCGGCGAACTCCGAGAGGACGAGGGCCCCGCCGAGATCGGTGCGGGAGGCCACGTACTCCTTGGCGACGAGGTTCATCCCGTCCCGCAGCGGCGTCACCATCATGACGTCGGCGGTCAGGTACAGCGCGGCCAGCTCGGCACGGCTGTAGGACTGGTGCAGGTAGTGGATGGCGGGCAGACCGACCCGGCCGAAATCGCCGTTGATCCGGCCGACCTCGCGCTCCACGGCCGCGCGGAGCGCCTTGTAGTGCTCGACGCGCTCCCGGCTCGGCGTGGCCACCTGCACCATCACCGCGTCGGGCACCCGGAGGCGGCCTTCGGCCAGCAGCTCGCGGAACGCCTTCAAGCGTTGCTCGATGCCCTTGGTGTAGTCCAGCCGGTCCACCCCGAGGATGAGGGTGCGGGGGTCGCCGAGCTCGGCGCGGATCTCCTTGGCCCGGCGCTGCACGGCGCCGCTGACCGCGGTGGCCTCCATCTCGGCGACGTCGATCGAGATGGGGAAGGCGTCGGCGCGTACGACCCGGCCGCCGACCTCGACCTCCTTGCCGCGCGGCTTGAGGTCGAGCAGGTGGCGGGTCAGGCGCAGGAAGTTCTGGGCGGCGAGGGGCCGCTGGAAGCCGACGAGGTCGGCGCCGAGGAGCCCGTCGAGCAGTTCGAGGCGCTTGGGGAGCTGCATGAACAGCTCCACCGGGGGAAAGGGGATGTGCAGGAAGAAGCCGATGCGCACGTCGGGGCGCAGGCGGCGCAGCATCGCCGGGACGAGCTGGAGCTGGTAGTCCTGGACCCACACCACCGCGTGCTTCGCGGCGACCTCGGCGGCCCGCTCGGCGAAGCGCCGGTTGACCCGGACGTAGGCCTCCCACCAGCTGCGGTGGTAGCTGGGCGGTTCCACGGCGTCGTGGTACAGCGGCCACAGGGTCGCGTTCGAGAAGCCCTCGTAGTACGAGGCGAGCTCGTCGGCGCTGAGGGGGACGGGGCTGAGCTGCATCCCGTCGAGCTCGAAGGGGGCGGGGGCCTCGCCGTCGCCGCCGGCCCAGCCGATCCAGGTGCCCTTCTCCGACTGGAGGACGGGCTTGAGGGCGGTGACCAGTCCGCCGGGGCTCTGCCTCCACTCCCGGCCGTCCTCGGTCATGACCTCGTCGACGGGGAGCCGGTTGGCGACGACGACGAAGGGGGCGCCTTCGCCGTTCTGACCGCTTTCAGGAGACACGTTGTGGTTCCTCCTCGATCGTTCGCATGCGTGGCGTGACGAGCCTACTGGCGCACGGTGACAGGAGGCGGGACCGTGATGGGAATCGGGCACGTGATCGTCACGGCGGGAATCCGACCCCAAGTCTAAAGGAGTGTCCGGTTCTTGTCAGCCAGGTTGGTTGGCGCTATGGTTCATCACACAAGTAATGAACCCATATACCCATCGGTCTGCGAGGTGATGCATGTTCGACGACCGGACACCGATCTACCAGCAGATCGCGGCCAGACTGAAGCAGGACATCCTGGACGGCACCCTCGCCGAGGGCGACCAGGTCATGTCCACCAACCAGTACGCCACGTACTACCGCATCAACCCGGCCACCGCCGCCAAAGGCGTCCACCAGCTGGTGGAGGAGGGCGTCCTGCACAAACGTCGCGGCCTGGGCATGTACGTCACCGAAGGCGCCCGCGAGAAGCTCCTCGCGCAGCGCCGGGACCGTTTCTTCACCGAGATGGTCGAACCCATGGCCGCCGAGGCGAGCCTGATCGGGGTACCCCTCGCCGACGTCGTTCGGCACCTTGAAGAGCTGGAGAACCAGAAGAGGCGCATGCGATGAACCCGGGCACCTCCGTCCACGAACAGCCGGAGAACCTCGTCGAGGTCGACGACCTCCGCGTGTCCTACGGCGACGTCACCGCGCTCGAAGGCGTCTCCCTGACGCTGGAGGCGAACAAGATCTACGGCCTGATCGGACGCAACGGCTCCGGCAAGACCAGCCTCCTGTCCGTCCTGGCCGCCTTCCGCCGCGCCGACGCGGGCACCGTCCGCGTCGAAGGCCGCGACCCCTACGAGGACGCCGACATCGTCTCCCGCGTGTGCCTCATCCGCGAGAGCGGCGACCTGCCCGCCGCCAAGATCCGCCAGATCATCGGCCTCTACCGGGAACTGCGCCCGAACTGGGACCAGGAACTCGCCGACCGCCTGCTGAGGCGTTTCGACCTCCCGGCCGGCCGGAACGTCTCGAAGCTCTCGCGCGGCATGAAGTCGGCCTTCGGCTGCCTGCTCGGGCTCGCGTCACGGGCACCGCTGACCATGTTCGACGAGTCCTACCTGGGGATGGACGCCCCGGCACGCTACATCTTCATCGAGGAACTGTTGCGCGACTACGTGGAGTACCCGCGCACGTTCATCGTCTCGACGCATCTGATCGAGGAGTTCGGGAGGCTCTTCGAGGAGGTCCTGATCGTCGACAAGGGCCGGCTGATCGTGCACGACACGGTCGACTCGCTGCGGGAACGCGGTGTGTCGATCAGCGGCCCGGCCGAACTGGTCGACCGCTTCGCCATGGGCCTCGACGTGCTCGGCGAGCAGGTGCTCGGGCCGACGAAGCAGGTCACCGTCTACAGCCACCCGACCGACGACCTGCGCCGCCAGGCGAAGGCGGCGGGGCTGGAGCTGGGCACGCTGCCGTTGCAGGACCTGTTCGTGCACCTGACGACGCGGCCGGAAAGGAACCCCTCGTGACCACCACCACCGCGACCGTCCCCGGCCGTAAGGTCCGCCGTCTGCGCGGTCTGTGGCCGACCTACTTCAGCGTCCTCTTCGGCAACGCCTGGTACGCCTGGTTCTGGGCCGTGATGATCCTCATCTACGCCGGGATCGCCGCCGGTATCGCGCTGTGGGGCACCACGGACATCAGCCTGTGGGAGACCTCCACCAACTCCACCAAGGGCACCATGGCCGCGATGGGCGTCATGTCCGTCCCGGCGTTCCTGCCGCTCATGGTCGCCGCCGGGGTGACGCGGCGGTCCTTCGTCGTCGGCGTGACCGCGGCGATCGGGACCCTCGCCACGGGCTCGTCGCTGCTGCTGACGATCGGGTACGTCATCGAGCGGCCGATCTACGAGGCCTACGGCATTCCCGAGAACCTCAGCACCAACCACCTGTTCACCGACTCCTCGCAGCTGCACCTGATCTTCACCGAGTCGCTGATCGTCCAGCTCGCCTACGCCGTCTCGGGCCTGCTCATCGGTCTCTGCTTCTACCGCTTCGGCCCGTTCCCGGGTCTGCTGCTCATCGCGCCGTGCGCGATCACGGCGGCCGGGACGGAGGTGCTGCTCACCGGCGGCACCTGGTTCGGTCCGGTGGCGGGTGACGCCTTCGGCGCGGGATGGCCGGTCTGGCTCCAGATCGTGGTCCCGGTGCTGGCGATCGCGGTGTCGACGGTGATCCTGCGGGCGGTGGCGATCGGCACGGCCCTGCGGCCGCGCAAGAACTGACGCGAGGGGTGTGACGGTCGTCGCGGCACCTTGGCGTGACCTGAGTTGGTGACCGTGGCGGAGGCTTGACAAGATTGAGCCGCGTGTCCAGCGCAGCAGTCGACAGCAACCGCTACCCAGCTTTGTGAGGAAGACGCCACCGTGGCTCAGTTCATCTACACGTTCGAGAAGGCCCGCCGCGCACTCGGGGACAAGGTCATCCTCGACAATGTCACGCTGTTCTTCCTCCCCGGCGCCAAGATCGGCGTCGTCGGTCCCAACGGCGCGGGTAAGTCGAGTCTGCTGAAGATCATGGCGGGCCTCGACAAGGTCACCAACGGTGAGGCCAAGCTGATGCCGGGCTACACCGTCGGCATGCTCGCGCAGGAGCCCAAGCTCGATGAGACGAAGACGGTCCTGGGCAACGTCGAGGACGCCGTCGCCGACACCAAGGCCAAGCTCGCTCGCTTCGACGCGATCGCCGAGGAGATGGCGACCGACTACACCGACGAGCTGATGGAGGAGATGGGCAAGCTCCAGGAGGAGCTCGACCACGCCAACGCCTGGGAGATCGACTCCAAGCTCGAACAGGCCATGGACGCGCTGCGCTGCCCGCCCGGCGAGGAGATGGTCGCCCACCTCTCCGGTGGTGAGCGCCGCCGTGTCGCGCTGTGCAAGCTGCTCCTCGAAGAGCCCGACCTGCTCCTGCTCGACGAGCCCACCAACCACCTCGACGCCGAGAGCGTGCTGTGGCTTGAGCAGCACCTGGCCAAGTACGCCGGCACCGTCGTCGCCATCACCCACGACCGGTACTTCCTCGACCACGTCGCCGACTGGATCCTCGAACTCGACCGCGGCCGCACGCACCCCTACGAGGGCAACTACTCCACCTACCTGGAGAAGAAGGCCGAGCGCCTGGCCGTCGAGGGCCGCAAGGACGCGAAGCTGCAGAAGCGCCTCAAGGACGAGCTGGAGTGGGTCCGCTCGAACGCCAAGGCCCGCCAGACGAAGTCGAAGTCGCGTCTCGGCCGCTACGAGGAGATGGCCGCGGAGGCCGAGAAGACCCGCAAGCTCGACTTCGAGGAGATCCAGATCCCGCCGGGGCCGCGCCTTGGCAACACCGTCATCGAGGTGAAGGACCTGGTCAAGGGCTTCGACGGCCGGACCCTCATCGACGGCCTGAACTTCTCCCTGCCGCGCAACGGCATCGTCGGCATCATCGGCCCGAACGGTGTGGGTAAGACGACGCTGTTCAAGACGATCGTCGGCATCGAGAAGCCGGACGCCGGCTCGGTCAAGGTCGGCGAGACCGTCCAGCTGTCCTACGTCGACCAGAACCGTGAGGGCCTGTCCGGCGACAAGACGCTGTGGGAGACCGTCTCCGACGGCCTCGACCACATCATGGTCGGCAGGGTCGAGATGCCCTCGCGCGCCTACGTCGCCGCCTTCGGCTTCAAGGGCCCCGACCAGCAGAAGCCGACGAAGGTCCTCTCCGGTGGTGAGCGCAACCGCCTCAACCTCGCGCTCACCCTCAAAGAGGGCGGCAACGTGCTGCTGCTCGACGAGCCCACCAACGACCTGGACGTCGAGACCCTGTCTTCGCTGGAGAACGCGCTGCTGGAGTTCCCCGGCTGCGCCGTGGTCATCTCCCACGACCGGATGTTCCTCGACCGGGTCGCCACGCACATCCTGGCCTGGGAGGGCGAGGAGGTCGACGGTCAGGAATGGCCGACGCCGAAGTGGTTCTGGTTCGAGGGCAACTTCGAGGCCTACGAGAAGAACAAGATCGACCGTCTCGGCCCGGAGGCCGCCAAGCCGCACCGTGTCACCCACCGCAAGCTGACCCGGGACTAGTCCCGACGATGGCCCGGTACGTCTACCACTGCCCCCTGCGCTGGTCCGACATGGACGCGTTCCAGCACGTCAACAACGCACGCTTCCTCACGCTGTACGAGGAGGCGCGTGTCGCGCTGATGTTCAACGGGGCCAAGAAGTTCGGGCTGACCTCCTTCGCCGAGGGCGTCGTCGTCGCGCGTCACGAGATCGATTACCTGCGTCCGGTGGACTACGGGATCGGTTCGGGCGACGGCGACTCCTCGCCGGAGGTGCGCATCGAGTTGTGGGCGAGCGAGATCCGCAACGCGGCCTTCGTGGTGGACTACGAGCTCTTCGACGACCAGAAGTCGGCCGGCAAGGTGGCGAGCCGGGCGAGGTCCGTGCTCGTTCCCTTCGACCTGGTCGCCGGCCGGCCTCGCCGGATCAGCGAGGCCGAGCGGGAGTTCCTGGAGGCGTGGCGCGGATGAGCGGGGTCGATCCTGCCGGGCTGATCGGCGCCGGGAGCGCCGAGGAGGCGGCCGACTTCGCCGCCCGGGCCATGCGGTTCAGTCCCGAGGCCCTCGTGCGGCTGCGGCCGTCGGGGGACGGCACCGGCCGGTTGTGGACGGTGCTGCCGTTTCGCGTGCTGGCCTGCCGGACCGTCGCGACCGCCCATGACGACGACGTGACGGTCCGGGCCGCCGACCTGCTGCGCTCCGGACCGCCCTCGCGCCATGACGGGTCGTGGCGCACGACTCTCCCCACCTCCGACGGCGAGGTCCTGGAGACCCTGCCGGGCGCCGAGGTCGTCCGCCTCGACCGGGCCGCCGGAGAGACCCTCCGCAGCCGTCGCGGTCAGGGCGTCGGCGACCGCCGCCTGCGTGACGCGCTGCTCGACCACGTCGCGGTCACCGTCGTCGGCGACGAGACCAAGCACGAGGTCCCGCTGCGGCTGATCGTCGGGCTGCTGCGCATGGGCCTGCACGACGCCGCCGCGCCGGTCTCCGTGCGTCTCGCCGGCCGCCGGATCGGTCTCACCGGTGCCAAGGGCTCGGTGTGGGGCCTCGAAGCCGGATTGCGCGTCCTCTAGCCGACTGGCGTCCACTTCTTACCGTGTATGGCGAAGGCTCGTACACCATGTCCTTTTCGGAGAGTGACCCAGGTCACCTCGATCGGGTGATTCGCCACGAACGGTGGATTCCAGGCGCATGAGCCGGGGATCCGCCGTTCGGCCGGTTTTCGGCCGGATCAGGCGTGATCGGGACCGCTGACCCTGGCCACGGGCCTTTACGCACCGGTACGGTTCGGGTCGGCGGGCCGCGCATGAGCCCGTCGTTCACGGGAGACGGCAACACCAAGGGGACGGACATGGCATGGTGGCGCAGCCGCCGGGCGGAGCAGGACCCGACCGGCGCGAAGGACGACGTGGTGACGACGGAGGGCTCCTCCGCGGTCACCGAGACGACGTCGATCACGGCGAAGACCGCCAAGGTCCCGCTCCAGCGGGGAGCCGCCGATGACACCGTCCGCGAGAACCGGGTCCCCGACGGGCTCGACCCGAACCTCGCCGCCGACCTCGACCGCCTCACCCGCAACGCGGTGCAGGCGACGACGGTCCGCCGCCTGACGACCGAGCGCATCACCGCGGCCCTCAAGCGCCTCAAGATCCGCTACCTGACCGACGAGAACGGCGCCGTCCTGGCGATGTGGGAGCGGCACGTGCTCCAGATCGCCTGCGAGGGGCCGGGCGGCGAGATCCTCGTACTGCGGGCCCGCGCCTACTCGACGGTCTCGCCGGAGTGGGTCGACCGCGCCTACACCGCGGCCAACGAGTGGAACCGCACCCGCCGTTTCCTGAAGTCCTACGTCGGCGCCGAGACCGAGAGCGGCCAGTTCCCGCTCTACGGCGAGGTGCAGCTCCCGCTGGTGCCGGGTCTGCACGACGCGCTGCTCGACGAGGTCATCGACTGTGCCGCCGCCGTCTCCGGATCGTGGGCCGACTGGCTCCACGACGAGGGAGCCGTGCTCTAAGACCTTCCCCCACCCCCGGTGCCCCGGCTCGACGGACCCCCCTCCGTCGGGCCGGGGCACGTTCTTCGCGCGGGCCCGGCCGACGGGCTCAGGCGCGCGGGGTCGTCGGCGAGTCCAGCCAGGCGTCGATGAAGGCGGTCATGTCCTCGCCCGCGTACTCGCTCACCCAGGCGGTGAACGACGCCCGGTCCTGGGTCGTGTTGCGCTGCTTCTGCACCCAGTCGCGCAGCATCGCGTCGAACTTCTCCGGCCCCATCTCGCCGCGCAGCCCGTGCAGCATCAGCGCGGTGCAGAAGTACACGTTGCCCGAGGCGAAGGCGCCGGGATCGTAGTCGCCGGGCGGACCGTACTCGTCGCGCATGCGCTGGTCCGCGCCCGACCAGACCGCGACCGCGTCCGCCTCGGTGAGCATGCCCTGGTCGACGGCCCACATCGCCTCGGCGTAGGTCGCCACGCTCTCGTTGAGCCACACGTCGCGCCAGTCGCGCGGTGAGACGGAGTCGCCGAACCACTGGTGGGCCAGTTCGTGCAGGATCACCCGGCGGTCGCCGTTTCCTCCGGCCAGGCCCGCGCTGAGGGTGATGGTGCCCTGCGTTTCCATCCCCGACCGCCCTCCGACCGCGACGATGCCGCTGTTGGGGAACGGGTACGGCCCGTACCGGCGCTCCAGCCAGGCCACGAGTTCCGGCAGCTCGGCGAAGAGCGGTTCCCACTGGGCCGCGAAGCCCGACGGGACCCACGAGACGTAGTGGACCTCCCCGGCGCGCTGCTCGTACATCTCGAAGCGGTCCACGGCGAGGGTGGTGACGTAGCTGGCGACCGGATCGGCCGAACGCCAGGTCGTGGTCGTGTACCCGTCGTCGGTCTCGGTGCCCTGGTAGACGCCGGTCGAGACGCCCGTCCAGCCTTCCGGCGTGGTGACGGTGACGTCGTAGAGGGCCTCGTCGGAGGGGTGGTCGTTGACCGGGTACCAGGTGAAGGCGCCGAACGGCTCCTGGAAGGTCCACAGCTCGCCGTCGGCACCGGTCTGCGCGCCGATGCCTCCGGCCATGTCCTCGCGCCGGGCGGGAGCGGGAACCGGTGCGGGCACACCGTTGTAGGCGACGGTCACCACGATGTCGCGGTCCTTGACGACGGCCGCGGTCAGCACGAGGTCGTCGCCTTCGCGTGCGGCGGGCGCAGCGACCCCGTCCACCGTGGACTCGGTCACGGTCAGGCCGGCGGCCAGGTCGAGACGCAGTTCGCCGGCGTCGTGGACCGGGCGGATCGTGAGCTCGGCGAGTCCGTTGAGGACGCGGTCGCCGGGGACATAGGTGAGCGCCAGCCCGTAGTGCAGGACGTCGATGCCTGGGTTGCCCTGCTGCGGGTACAGCGGGTCGGTGACGGGTTCGCTGCGTCCGGCCGACAGCTCCGACGGCGGTTCGGGCGCCGGCGGAGACGGCGGCGGCTCGGGGGAGGTGCAGGCCGAAAGGCCCACGGCCAAGGCGACCGTCAGCGCCAGGGGTGTCGTCCGCGCTCGCATGTCTCCCCGTTCCCGCCGGTCACCGTGGAGTCGTCGGTGAGTCCAGCCACTCGTCGATCAGCCCGGTCAGGTCCTCACCGGCGTACTGGTTGACCCAGGCGGTGAAGCTCTCGCGGTCCTGCTGGGTGTTGGGCTGCTTCTGGACCCAGTCGCGCATCATCTCGGTGAAGCGGGACTCACCGATCTTCGTGCGGATCTCGTACATCATCAGCGCGGTGCAGATGTACACGTTGGACGACGCGAACTGCCGGGCGTCGTACTGCCCGGGCGGGCCGGCCTCGTCGCGGAGGATCTGGTCGGCCGAGCGCCAGTTCTCCACGACCTCGCGTTCGGTCGTGAAGCCCTGGTCGGCGTTCCACATGTCCTCGATGTAGGTCGCCATCGACTCGTTGAGCCACACCCCGCGCCAGTCGACGGGCGTGACGGCGTCGCCGAACCACTGATGGGCCAGCTCGTGCACCATCACGCTCTCGATCAGCTCCGGGCCCATCGTGCCGAGGGCCGAGCTGAAGGTGATCATCTCCTGCGTCTCCATCGCCGACTCCCCGCCGACGAGCACGACACCCGCCGCGTCGAAGGGGTAGGGGCCGTAGCGTTCGGCGATGTAGGCGATGTGTTCGGGCATCTTGCGCAGCGGGGCCTCGAACTCGCGCATGCTCTCCCGTGGGATCCACGCGGTGATCGGCAGCTCGTTCGGGCCGGTCATCTCGATCTTCTCGAACTCGTCTACGGCCAGCGTGGTCAGGTAGCTCGCGACCGGATCGGCGGAGTGCCAGGTGAAGACGGTCCGGTCGCCGTCGGGCGCCTCGCCCATGAAGCGGCCGCTGGCCACGCCGGACCAGCCCTCGGGGACCGCGACGGTGATGTCGTAGAGGGCCTCGTCGGAGGGGTGGTCGTTGACGGGGTACCAGGTGAAGGCGCCGTAGGGCTCCTGCATCGTCCACAGGGAACCGTCGGACTCGGGCCGCATGCCGAGGCCGTCGTCGAAGTCCGAGCGCGTCGTCGGCGCGGGCGCCTGCTCGGGAACGCCCTCGTAGACGACGGTGAGGACGGCCTGCGCCTCGGCGGCGAGGGAGGCGTCGAAGGTGACGTCGTGGCCGGACTGGCTCGCGGTGACCGGCGTGCCGTCCAGAGTGGCCTCGCCGACCCTGAGGTTGTCGGCGAAGTCGAGACGGAGTCCGTCGACGGCCCGCACGGCCCGCAGGGTGATCGTCGCGGTGCCGGCGAGGACGGAGGTCGTGGGGTCGTAGTCGAGGGCGAGTCCGTAGTGGAGGACGTCGACGTCGGCGTTGCCGTAGTCGGGGTACAGCGGGTCGGCGACGGGTTCGCTGCGGCCGGCCGACAGGTCGGCGGGGATGTCCGGCTGCTGCGACGGGGACCCGATGGGCGGGTTCACGTGCGGCGCGGGTGTGCAGGCGGCGAGGACACCGAGCCCGGCGAGAGCGCCGACGGCGCCGCGGATGATTCGTCGCCGGACCATGTCCACCCCACTATTTCCGATGCCGTGACGGATGGCGAGTGTAACCAGCGGCGTCGAGAGCGTGGGGGCGGCGGATCGAAGGACGTCGAAGGCCGACCGTTCGGTCAGCGGGGGAGACTCAGGCGTTCAGCATGCTGTGCTGTTTGCTTCATGCTGAACGGGCGTGGTTACGCGCGATCCGTCTCAGGCGTTCAGCATGCTGTGCTGTTTGCTTCATGCTGAACGGGCGTGGTTACGCGCGATCCGTCTCAGGCGTTCAGCATGAAGTGCGCCGCGCGCTCCAGGTACTCCCACAGCGGCTGCTCCAGCTCGTCGGGGAGATCGAGCGAGTCGACGGCCGTGCGCATGTGCTTCAGCCACGCGTCGCGGGCGGCGGCGTCGACCTTGAAGGGCGCGTGCCGCATGCGCAGCCGCGGGTGCCCCCGCTCGTCGGAGTACGTGTGCGGCCCGCCCCAGTACTGCTCCAGGAACAGCTGGAAACGCCGCGCCGCAGGACCGAGGTCCTCCTCGGGGTACATGGGCCGCAGCAGCGGGTCGGTGGCCACGCCCTCGTAGAAGACGGTCACCAGACGCTCGAACGTCGCCGAACCGCCGACCGCCTCGAAAAAGCTGGTGGGGACGGGTGTGTTCGTCAACGAGAGCTTCGACTGCTCGGGCACGTGTGTCATCCTGCCAGTGGTCGCGTGGTCATGGAATCCAAGGCGGCGCCCGTCACATTTTCTAGGCGTCGGCCTTGGCGGCGTCGGGGCGACCCAGGGGCGAAGGCTTCGGCTCCGCCTCCTTGACTTCGGCGGGCTCGGCCGGTTTCTCCGCGGCCTGCGGCTTGGCCGCCGCGGTCGCTTCCTCAATGGTGCGCGCAGAGGGCCATGTGAGCACAAGCAGACCGACGAGGATCACACCGGCGATTCCCCACAGACCCACCGTCTGGGCCATCGACAGGGACGTATTGGCCACCGCGCCGACGATCAGGACCGCCGCGCCCTGCGTGAGCATCAGCCCGGTCTGCATGACGCCGAAGGCGCGCGCCCGGAAGTTGCCCGGGACGGCCTGAACGAACAGTCCGTTGAGCGCGATGAGGATCCCGACCACGAAGTTCACCAGCAGGTTCAGCGCGAAGACGATCTCGACGCGCGGGCCCAGCAGCGCCGGGATCAGCAGCAGCGGGGCCGCGATCGCCAGCGGCCGGATGAGCTTGAGACGGACCGAGGGCTTCAGGAAACGCCCGATGATCAGGGACCCGAGCGCCGCACCGACGGGCGCCGCGGCCATGATCGCGCCCTGCATGAGCGAACCGCCGCCGAGCTCGGAGGCCCAGGCGGGTGCCGCGGCCTCGGGTACGACCGTGAAGGCCACCAGGACGAACACGAGCAGCGCGATCGACCGCAGGACCCGGTCGCTGAACACCAGCCGCACGCCCTCACCGGTCTCGCGCAGGAGGTTGCGCCGGACGTTGTCGGCGCCCTCCGCGGGCCGGGTGGCGACGAAGCCCCAGATGAGCAGCGCCGAGATCCCGAAGGTCCCGGCGTCGACGAGGAGGGCGAGACTCGCGTTGACCGCGGCGAGGGCACCACCCAGGAAGTAGCCGGAGAGCAGCGCGATCTGGCGCGTCATCCCCCCGACCGAGAGCGCGACCACGTACCGGTCGCCTTCGAGCACCTGCGGCAGGATCGCCGACCGGGCCGAGCGTTCGGCCGGGGTCACCATCGCCACGCAGAACAGCAGCGTCAGCATCGACCACAGGGGCATGCCGGGCACGGCGATCACGCCGATGAGGCACATCCGCAGCACGTCGGCGGTGATGATCGTGCGGCGGTAGGGATAGCGCTCGGCCAGCGCCGACAGGATCGGCGCGCCGAGAAGGTAGGGGGCGTAGCTGACCGCGAAGGTCGCCGCCGTCAGCAGCGTGTCGCTGGTCTGCTGCCAGACCAGGAACGTGACCGCGACGCGGGCGAGCATGTCGCCGAGGACGGACACGGTGTCGGAGAGGAACAGTGCCCGGTACTCGCGTACGGAGAAGATCTCACCGAAGGTGGCCGTACGGTCCCGTTGCCCTTCAGACACCCTGGCTTCGCCTTTCCCGACTTCGATGCGGATCACCGGCCACATCGGACTTACGCCATGGGCCGACATACTTTCGTCACACGAGTCTGCCCTATCGGCTGATGTCTTGGGTAGTGCGGGGACCGATCTGCCGCCTAAAAAATCGCCAATAGTCTGACTTCTGACGATTTTTGGAGCACCTATTTGACCGGAGCGTTACCACCGGACCGGTTCTGGAACTGTGCGTCGGTGAGACCGGAGGCGATCCCGGCGGCCCGCAGCGCCTCGCTGATCCGGCCCCGCAGTTCGCGGCCGAGCGCCCACTGCGAGTCCGGGTCGGTCTTGACGCTCACCCGGAGGTTCGTCGCCATCGCCGTCATGCTCTCGACACCGAGCATCTCGGGCTCGGCGAGCATGACCCGCGACCAGCGGTCCTCGTCGGTCATCGCGTTCAGGACACCGGAAAGGGCCGCGCCGGCCTCCTCCACGCTCTCCGAGGGCGCGATCGGCACGTCGATGATCACCATCGCCCAGCCCTGGCTCATGTTTCCCACGCGGATGATCTCCCCGTTGCGGACGTACCAGAGCGAACCCTTCGCGTCCCGGATCGTGGTCACCCGCAGCCCGACCGCCTCGACCGTCCCGCTCGCCTCGCCGAGGTCGACGACGTCGCCGACGCCGTACTGGTCCTCCAGCAGCATGAACATGCCCGAGATGATGTCCTTGACCAGAGCCTGCGCCCCGAAACCGATCGCGAGACCGGCGATCCCCGCGCTGGCCAGCAGCGGACCGAGGTTGATGTTGAACTCGGCCAGGATCAGCATGAACATGATCGTGAAGACCACGCCGGTCA
Organism: Phytomonospora endophytica; assembly: GCF_014202425.1. Classification (GTDB taxonomy): domain Bacteria; phylum Actinomycetota; class Actinomycetes; order Mycobacteriales; family Micromonosporaceae; genus Phytomonospora; species Phytomonospora endophytica. Next base: position 124,893 of record NZ_JACHGT010000001.1, read on the forward strand.
CCAGCGAGCGCAGCACCGATCCCAGGGCCCGGGAGCGCTGGCGGCGGCGCTCACCGACGATGCTGGCCGGGTCGCCGAGGACGTTGGGCACCTTCTCCTTGAGGGGCCGCAGGATCCCCGGCGACTTGCCCTCTCCGTTCGCCCTGGTCATGCGGGTGATCGCGCGGGTGATCAGGTTCCGCGCGACCAGGCAGAGCACGATGATGAGCAGGATGCGCAGGGGCTTGACGAGGAACTCGCTCGACTCGGCCAGCCACGCGTTGCTCGTCCAGTTCCAGATGAGCCCACAGGCCGAGCCGGAGTCGGTGCTGGCGACGCAGGCCGGGGGATCTTTGGTGATCAAGGTGATGGACACGCGTCTGTTCCTACCTCACCCGTCCGGAGGCGTTCCAGGTGGGTGGCGGCGTCGGTGGGCCGTCTCGCACATGCCCTCGGGGACGGCGAACGCGGTCGTGCATCCGAGTGTCCCGGGCGGGAAACCCGGGCTCGGTATGAGGAGTCGCGGTGCCCGGCGGTCACCTCCCGGTCGTGTCGCCCCACCCGTGGACACCCGACGGATTCATATCGCTTGGTTAATGGGCATGCATTTGTTGTGCTCATGAGTAAGACTTGCAGCGGTAACAGGAGGTGAGGCGGTGAGTGGAACACACATACCGAGCCCGGGACCGGCGACCAATGGTCACGCCGCGCTGGTCCTGAACGCCACGTACGAGCCCCTGTGCGTGGTCTCGGTCAGGCGTGCCGCGGTGCTGCTTCTCTCCGAGAAGGCCGAGGCGATCACTCATGGGGAAGGGTTCCTGCAGAGCGCCCTCAAGACCATCCCCATTCCCTCGGTGGTCCGGCTCAACAGATACGTGAAGGTGCCGCACCTGCGGAAGGTGAGCCTGTCCCGCAGGGCGATCTTCGCCCGTGACCGGTGGCGCTGCGCCTACTGCGCCGGCCCGGCCGAGACGATCGACCACGTCATGCCACGCAGCCGCGGCGGCGGGCACGTGTGGGAGAACGTGGTGGCCGCGTGCGCGCGGTGCAACCACAAGAAGGGCGACAAGACCCCCAAGGAGATGGGCTGGCGGCTGGCCACCGCTCCGACGGTGCCGAAAGGCGCCGCGTGGCGGGTCCTGGGCCACCGCACGCCCGACCCCCGCTGGGAGTTGTGGTTAGGCAGCCGTAACTGAGCCGGACGCCCCTCACCGACGTGAGGGGCGTTTGCTCTGTTCAGGTCACGCGGCCCGGTACGGCGTCGAAGGTGAGGTGGCGTTCGCCGGCGACCAGGTCCCGCAGCCGTGACAGTCCGGTGTGGACCTCGGCGAAGGTCGTGTACAGCGGGGCCAGGCCGAGACGGACGCGGTCGGGTGTCCGGTAGTCCGGGACGACCTTGGCGTCGCGCATGGCCTGGGCGATGCGCCAGGCATCGGGGTGGTGGACGGTCACGTGCCCTCCGCGGCGGTCGTCCTCGGCGGGCGTCGAGACGCTGAACCCCAGCGGTTCGAGCCACGACCGCGCCAGCCGCAGCGCGTAGGACGTCAGCAGCGTCGACTTCGCCCGGATCGCCGGCATCCCGGCCTCGGCGATGATCCGCGCGCCCTCCCGCACGGCGGTCACGCCGAGGACGGGCGGCGTGCCGACCTGGAAGCGCTCGATGCCGGGCGCGGGGTCGTAGTCGGCGCCCATCGCGAACTGGTCGCGCTGCCCGAACCAGCCCCAGATCGGCTGCCGCAGCGAACGCTGGAGCTCCTCACGGACGTACAGGAAGGCCGGGGCGCCCGGGCCGCCGTTGAGGTACTTGTAGGTGCAGCCGACGGCGAGGTCCACATCGCACTCGTTGAGGCCGACGGGGACGGCGCCCGCCGAGTGGCACAGGTCCCACAGGGTGAGGACGCCGGCGCGGTGGGCGGCGGCGGTGATCGCGGCCATGTCGGCGATCGCGCCCGAGCGGTAGGAGACGTGCGACAGGCACAGCAGCGCGGTCCGGTCGTCGAGGGCCGCGGCCACGTCGGCGGCGTCGACACCGCGGTCGAGGTCGGTGGTCAGGGTCCGCAGTTCCAGGCCCCGCTGCGCGGCCAGGCCCTGGAGGATGTAGCGGTCGGTGGGGAAGTTGTCGTCGTCGGTGATGATCACCGAGCGGTGCGGGACGGCGTCGAGGGCGGCCGCCGCGAGCTTGTAGAGATTCACGCTCGTCGAATCCGAGACGATCACCTCACCGGGCCGCGCGCCGACGATCTCGGTGGCGATCACGTCGCCGGTCTCGCGCGCGAGGTCGATCCAGTGGTCCCACGCGCCGATCAGCTCGCCGCTCCACTCCTCGTCGACGACGCGCTTGATCGCCTCGCGGGTCGCCTTGGGCGTGCGCCCGAGGGAGTTCCCGTCCAGGTAAATCACGTCGGGGTCGCCGACGACGAAGCGGTCCCGGAAGGAGGCCAGGGGGTCGGCGGCGTCGAGCGCCGCCGCCTCGTCGAGGGGGTGATCCATCGCCATGACGAATATGAGAGCAGATCGCCACCCTGCCGATGTCGGCGAGGCGGCTTCGATTACGGTTAGCTCGGCAGTTTGGACAATCCATCATCGTCGAGGCCACACATGACAGTCCTGGAAGCAGTGCTGGTATTCGCCGGCATCCCACTCGCAGTGGTCCTGATCATCGTCGGGCTGGTCTACGGCCCGAGCACCGGCTCGAAGTCGCGCCGGTACCGGCCGGGACGCCCGTTCACGTTCACCCCGGTGTGGTTCCTGGCACGCCCGGAGGAGATGTCCCTGACCAGCGCGGGCACCGATGTGCTCCCCGCGAGCGTCAAGGCCCTGCCGGCGGGTGAGGACGCGGAGCTGACCGGTCTGGTCACCGCGACGGTCAAGGGAGGCGCAAGTGGCAGCTGGTGAACTCGCCGTCCGCGAGGAGTCGCACGCGACGCCGCCCGTCACGGCCCCCGTGCCGCGCCCGGACGTGCTGGACGGCCCCTTCACGACTCGTCAGCTCCTCCGCATCGACGAGGCCCTGCGTCTCGCCGAGCGCACCGCCGAGACGCTGACCTTCAGCGTCTACGTCGGGCCGCTGCACGAGCCGACCACCGGTGCCGCCCGCAAGCTGCACGACCAGCTCCCGTCGCCGGAGGACTCGGTGCTCATCGCCGTGTCGCCCGAGCAGCGCAAGCTGGAGATCGTCACCGGCACGCAGGCCGCCAAGCTGATCCCGGACCGCTCCGCGGCCCTGGCCGCGCTGTCGATGACCGCGGCCTTCGGCGGCGGCGACCTGACCGGCGGCATCGTCACCGGTCTGCGCATGCTCGCCGACCAGGCCAGCTAAGACGTTTCACGAACGGCCCCGGCTCGCGTGAGCCGGGGCCGTTCGCCGTTTCCTCGTCAGTCGACGAGTCCCGACTCCCACGCCCAGGCGGCGGTCTCGACCCGGTTGCGCAGGCCGAGCTTGCGCTGGATGCTCCCGAGGTGCGTCTTCACCGTCGAGATGGTGATGTGCAGCTGGGCGGCGATCTCGGTGTTCGTGCGGCCGCGCGCGACCAGGCGCACGAGGTCGAGTTCGCGCTCGGTGATGGGCAGGTCCCCGATGGGTTTCCTGGGCGTCGTGAGCTGCTCCAGCAGGCGGACCGTGATGGCCGGGGAGATCATCGCGTCCCCGGCGGCGGCCGCGCGGACGGCCTCGATGAGCAGCGTCGGGCCGCCGTCCTTGAGTAGGAAACCGCACGCGCCGCCGCGCAACGCGCCATAGACGTACTCGTCGTGGTCGAAGGTCGTCACGATGATCACCCGCAGCGGGGAGACCACGCCGGGTCCGGCGACCAGGCGCGTCGCCTCCAGGCCGTCCAGGCGGGGCATGCGGATGTCGAAGAGGCACACGTCCGGCTTGAGTCTGCGCGCGAGTTCGACCGCCTCCACACCGTCGGCGGCCTCCCCGATGACCTCCATGTCGGGCTGCGCGTTGAGGATCATCGCGAAACCGGTGCGCACCATCTGCTGGTCGTCGGCGATCAGAACCTTGATCATGCCCGCGATTGTCCCGCAGGCGGGCCGAGCGGCAGGACGGCGGCCACGCGCCACCCGCCACCGGGCTCGTGACCGGCCACAAAGGACCCGCCGAGGGCGTCGGCGCGCTCGCGCATGCCGGTGAGCCCGAAGCCGCCCGAGGGCGCGCGCGTGCGCCAGCGGGTCGAGGGCGTGCCGTCGTCGATGACCTCGACCCGGATCGCGCCGTCCATGGGGAGGATGCGCACGACGACACGGGTGACGGCGTTGCCGTGCTTGCGGACGTTGGTGAGGGCCTCGGTGACGACCCGGTTGACCGTCGAGGCGACCGCATAGGGCAGACCCGCGCTCCGGACGGCGGGATTGATCTCCAGACTCACCGGGGGACCGACCTTGTCGTACTCGGTGACCAGCCGTTCCAGCTCGCCCAGGCTCTCGGCGGGCGCCGTGGTCGTGGCCTCCTCCGAGCGCAGGACGCCCACGAGACGGCGCATGGAGGCGAGCGCCTCGACACCGCTGTGCTCGATGTCGCCGAACATACGCTCGTAGGTCTCCCGGTCCGGCTCGGTGGTCTGCGCGAGGAACCGTGCCGCCTGCGCCTGGACCACGATCCCGGTGATGTGGTGGGCGACGAAGTCGTGCAGGTCGCGGGCGAGTTCGAGGCGCTCGCCGCGTTTGGCGTCCTCGGTCCGGCGGCGGCGTTCGGTGTCGACACCGCGCAGGTAGAGGCCCGCGGCCAGGCACACCGCGGCCCAGCCGAAGCTGAGGGCGAGGAAGAAGGCGAGCGAGCTGCCGTCCAGTTCCCGCAGCGGCACCGCGATGCCGACTCCCGCGACGGCTACGGCGTAGGCGACGACGATGGAGCGGTCGAGCTCCCGGACGACCGCGAGCAGCAGCAGCGGCGTCCAGAACATGTCGGTGATGCTGTGGGTTTCGATCTCGCCGCCGAGGGCGATCATGAGCACGGTCGTGCCCCCCGACAGGGCGATCGCGACCGGCGCCCAGAGCTGCAGCGGGCGCATCCAGAGGGTGACCAGGACGACGACGCCGCCGCTGGCGGTGATCAGCAGGTCCCACTCGATGGCGGCCGGGGAGGCCAGGCCGGCGAGCATCATGGTGCCGGCGATCCCGGTCGCGCAGAGGCGCAGGAGGATGCCCGCACAGGAGTGGATGCGCGGGGTGAGGCCGCGGAATTCGCCGATCACCTGGCCGAGATTACGTGGCGTGCGGGAGACGGCATCGAACTTTCGGCCGAGGCCGGGGCGCCATGACCGGTCTCTGGTCCGATGTCCCGGACCCGGTCTCGGCCGCAATCTCGAAGCATGACAGCTCTCTTCCAGATAGTCGTTCCCGTCGTCGCGCTTCTCGGGGTGGTCGCCTTCATCGGCGGTGGCATCCTGCTTCCACTTTTCGAGATCCAGGAAGAGCGCGACGCGAAGGCTTCGGCGCGCAAGGTCGCCCGGTGAGCGCCGTGACGGGCGCGCCCGTCCTCAGCGGTGAAGGCCTGGTCAAGCGTTTCGGTTCCACCACCGCCCTGGCGGGCGTCGACTTCGCCGTCGGCCGCGCCGAGTCGGTGGCCATCATGGGCCCGTCCGGTTCCGGGAAGTCGACCTTGCTGCACTGCCTGGCGGGGATCCTCCGGCCGGACACGGGCACCGTCACCCTCGACGGCAAGCGCATCGAGGGTCTCGGCGAGGCGGCCCGCAGTGTCCTGCGCCGGACCCGCTTCGGTTTCGTGTTCCAGTTCGGGCAGCTGCTTCCCGAGTTGCCCGCGGTGGAGAACGTCGCGCTTCCCTTGATGCTCGACGGTGTCCCACGGCGGACCGCCGTGGCCCGTGCGGCCGCCTGGTTCGCGCCTTTGGGTCTGTCGGGGCTGGAGCAGCGCCGTCCCGGCGAGCTGTCGGGCGGGCAGGCGCAGCGCGTCGCCATCGCCCGGGCGTTGATCTGTGAGCCCGCGGTGGTCTTCGCCGACGAGCCGACCGGGTCGCTCGACCAGAACACCGGCGCCGACACTCTGCGGTTGCTGACGTCGGCGACTCGGAAGCAAGGGGCGTGCCTGGTGATGGTGACGCACGACCCGACGGTCGCCGCGGCCTGCGACCGGGTGATCGAGGTGCGGGACGGGCTGATCCGTGGCCAGGGCTCGCCGTCCGCCGCGGCCCCCGTTCACGTCGGGCATGGCTCGCGTGGGGGCGTGGCGCCCGTCCCGGTGGCCGGAGGTCTCGCCGGGCACGTCTCCCCGGCCGTCGTCAACGGCGCGCGGCCTGTCGCCGCGGCCCCGGTGGCGTCGGAAGGCGCACCGTCGTGGCCCGCCACCGACGTCGAGCACCCCGCACCGATCGTCGCCTTCTCGCCCGGCCGGGTCGGCACCGGTTCGCCGGGCGCGCCCTCGCGGCCCGCCCCCGGTCCGCAGCGGCCCTCCGTTCCCGTTTCCGCCGAGACCCACGACGAGCAGGGGGCCCGGAAGTGGTGAAGTCCTTCGCGATCAGCGCCCGCCTGCTCAAGGGCGCCGGTCGCCACGGCCTGCTCGGGACGGCCTTGACGGTCGTCGCGGTCGCCGTGTCCACGATGCTGCTGCTGTCGGCGCTCGCCGCCAACGGCGCCTTCGCGTCCCGCGCCGAACGCACCGCCTGGCAGACGCCCCAGCCCAGCACGAAGGCGTCGGCGTCGGCGGTGATGAGCAGCCGCGTCGAGTACATCCGTGACCAGCCCATCACCGTCATCAGCCTCGCCGCCCTCGGCGCGAGCGCGCCGGTCCCGCCCGGACTGTCCGCCTTCCCGAAGCCCGGCGAGTTCTACGCCTCGCCCGCCCTGACCGAACTCCTCGGCTCGACGCCCGCCGACCAACTCGCCCAGCGCTTCCCGGCCCTCAGCGGCGAAGTCGGCCGCGACGCCCTCGGCGGTCCCGGCCAGCTCGTCGCCGTCCTCGGCCTGGAGGCGGGGGACCCGCGACTGGCGGTCTCGGACGAGCCGCCCTTCGACCCGGAGACGGCACCGGCGTACATCGCCGACTTCAGCGGCACCACCTCGGTCAACGCCTCCATCTACGACCTGCTGCTCAAGATGGCCACCGCGATGGTCGTGGCGCCGCTGCTCATCTTCGGCGCGGCCGCCGCCCGGCTCACCGTCGCCCGCCGGGACACGCGACTGGCCGCCCTGCGGCTGATCGGCGCGACACCCGGGCAGGTCGTCGCGATGACGGTCGCCGAGGCCGTGCTCACCGCCGCCGTCGGGGCCGTGCTGGGGGCGCTCGTCTACGCGGCCGGGTTCGCCGGTCTGGCGCAGATCCCGATGCAGGGTGATTCCTGGTTCACCTCGGACCTGTGGGTCGGTCCACTGTGGCTGCTCGGGGTTCTGGTGGCCGTGCCCTTGCTGACCGGTTTCAGCGCCGTGGTCGGTCTGCGCCGGGTCGTGGTGAGTCCTCTCGGTGTCGCGCAACGCCAGACCCCTCCCGGCATCCGCGCCGTCAGACTCATCGCACTGGCCGCCGCGCTCGTCGCCGCCTCGCTGGTCACGGCCGGCGCCGGGGCCATGGTCATCATGGTGGTCCTCGGTGCGGTCTTCCTGGCGATCAACCTGGTCGGGCCGTGGGTCGTCGGCATCATCGGCCGCATCAGCGCGGCCTTCGCCAGAGGTCCCGCCCGGCTGCTCGCCGCGCGCAGACTCGTCGACGACCCACGCGCCGCCTGGCGCACGGTCGCCGGGGTCGCGCTGACCGGCTTCGTCGCGGGCTTCGTCGGCCTGCTCAGCCCGGGTGTCCTGGACGACGAGGTGGGCGACCGCACCGTCATCAGCGTCCCGGCCGGCGACGCCACCGCCGCCGAACTCACCGCCGGACTGGCCGCCGCGGGTGTCCCCGCCGAGGTCACCGTCGAGGACCCGGACGCCAAGGAGACGACGCTACTGGTCGCCGTCGACAAGGACGTCACGACCGTCGACCGCGCCAAGACGGCGCTCGCGACGCTCGTGCCCGGCCAGGTCGGCATCTCCGACGCCGACATCGTCCACGAGGGACGGATCCTTCTCGGCGACATCCAGGTCGGTGTGCGGATCGTGCTGATCGTGTCCTTCATGGTGGCCATCGCGAGCGCCGGGATCGCCAGCGCCTCCTCGATCCTCGACCGCAGGCGGACCTACGGCCTCCTGCGCCTGGCGGGCACCCCGCTGAAGGTCCTCAACCATGCCCGCTCGATCGAGACGAGGATCCCGCTGCTCGTCATGGGCGGCGGCGCCATCGCCGCCGGAATCCTCTGCGGCCTGCCCTTCGCCGCCGCCGGAGTGTTCAGCCCGACGGGACTGATCACCCTGACCGTCTGCGTGGTTCTCGGCTTCGCAGGAGTCCTCGCCGCCAGCGCCCTAAGCCGCCCCCTACTCAACTCGGTCACCGGAACCCTGACGCCAAGCCCGGACTAACGCCGGGCGACCCGGCCCCCGCCGCCCGCCCTCGCCCCCACCGCCACCCCACCGGCGGCGGGGGCAGGACGGGTTGGCCGCGCCGGACAGACGCTCGCGCGCGCCTGCCCGCTTCCCACGCCGCCGTCACCCGCCTCGGCCTGCGAAACCGCCGCTCTCACCGCCACCAGCGACTTCGAGCGGCGAACACGGCCCCACGACACGGCAGCGGCGAGCTTCCCCGCCGCAGTGTCCCCACCGGGCTCCGGCCTTACCCGCCGCGCCCCACGGATGCATACACCGCCAGACGAGTCTGCCAAGTTCGCCGCCGCAGCTGCCTGGCGCTGACGCCAGTGCCAACCGCCCTCCACGACATGGCAGCACCGAGGCCCTCGCCCCCGCCCGCTTCCCTCGCCGCCGTCACCGCCTCGGGGTGCGAAACCGCCGCTGTCACCGCCACTGGCGACTTCGAGCGGCGAACACGGCCCCACGACACGGCAGCGGCGAGCTTCCCCGCCGCAGTGTCCCCACCGGGCTCCGGCCTTACCCGCCGCGCCCCACGGATGCATACACCGCCAGCCGAGACGGCCGAGCTCCCCGCCGCAGCTGCCCGGCGCTGACGCCCTTGCCAACCCCCGCCGCGCGACACCGACGCCAGTGCCAACCGCCGCCGCCCGCTTCCCTCGCCGCCGCGTGACACCGACGCCCTCGCCCCGCCCGCGCCCGCTTCTCACACCGCCGTCACCCGCTTCGGCGTGAGAAGCCGCTGCCCTCGCCGCCACCGGCGACTTTGAGCGGCGGCCACGGCCCCCACGACACGGCAGCCCTGACCTTCCCGCGCCCGCTTCCTCGCCACCGTCACCCGCCTCGGCGTGCGAAACCGCCGCTTTCACCGCCACCAGCGACTTCGAGCGGCGAACACGCCCCCACGACACGGCGGCGGGCTTCCCCGCCGCAGCGCTCCGACCCGGCTCCGGCCTCACCCACCGCGACCCACGGATGCATACACCGCCAGACGAGATGGCCAAGCTCGCCGCCGCAGCTGCCCGGCGCTGACGTCCCCGCCGCCGCCCGTTCCCCCGCCGCCGTCACCCGCCTCAGCGTGCGAAACCGCCGCCACCGGCAACATCGAGCCACGAAGACGCCCGCCCACGGGACGGAATCCGTGGGCTTCCCGCAGCAGCGTCACCACCACCACCGGCGGCGGCGGGGCGGCCGCGCAACACCGACGCGCTCGCCCCACCCGCTCCGCCGTCAGCGTCACCTGCCTCGGTGTGCGAAACCGCCGCCACCGGCGACTTCCAGCGGCGAAGACCTCCGCCCACAGCTCGGCAGCGGCGGGCTTCCCGCCGCAGTGGCGGCACGGGCTTCGGTCATGTGCGCTCACCGCCGGTGCACGCGCGGACGCGCTCTGCCGGACGACGCCGGCAGCTTCCACCGGACCGGCCCAGCGTGGGGACGCCGGTCCCGGGGCCTCGGACGGACGCGATCGGCTTGGGGGCGAGCTGCCCGCTGCCACCGCGATGCGGGTGCACGCGTCCGGATGAGACTCAGCTGGAGAGGCCACGTGGGAACGCTGGTCCCGTCGCTTCGGGCCAGCAGGAGCGATGGGGAGGCGAGTTGCCGTCGCGGCTGCGTTCGTCGCCGGAGTCGTACGGTGCCGCCGCTGTGGCCACGTGCTGTGCTCGTCCGCCATGGACGGGAGCCTGCTCCAGCGGTCCGCCCGAGTGCTCTGCGCGGCTGCCGGATCTCAAGGCCCCTGGACAAGTGACATCCCGTGGGCGTTTGAGTCGCCTTCCGGAGTCCGCGTGCTGGGCTTTCCGGGCCTCGGCCACCGGTCGTCCGCCAGCAGGCCGGGCCTCGAACTCGCACGAGCGGCGGACCGGTTGAGGCCTCTGCCGTTGCCGCCGGGGCCCCTGCGGCGTCAGCTGCTCCTGGCCGACGCCGTGTCTGTCCACCGTGGACGAGGACCGTTTCGAGCCTTCCGCCGTGGCGCACCAGCTCGGCTGCCGCTCCTGCGCCTTGGCAGGACTTCGCGCCTTTGGCCGCCCGAGGCGGGTTCTGGAGCAGCAGGGCAGGGTCGGGCCTCCGCCGGCCCGGCCAGCGAGGCTGCCGTTTCCACGGCCGTCGACGCCTTGCCGTGCGCATCTGAGAAGACTCCGGAGCCTGCTGCTCGCGGCTCCGGGTTTCAGTCGCCCGCCGCCTGCTCCCCGTGGGCACCGATATCGCGTGAGCGGCGTGCGGCGGCTTCCGCCGCTGCCCCTGGTGCTGTTGCGGTGTTCGCCCGCTTCGTAGCCGTCGGCGGGTTCTCGCCGAAGTGGCCCACTGAGGCTGCTGCACCTGTGGCCCTAAGCGGACGCCGAAGTCACACGAGCGCCGTGCGGGCAGGGGCGTGCTGCCGCCATCGCCGGTGCTGCGCGGCGCGGTGTGCCGACTGCTTCGCCTGGCCGGCTCCCTACGGCGAACCGGAGCCTGTCCAGCGCCCCGCCCGGCCTCAACCCCCTCACCCCTCCCCACCCGCCGGCACCACGGCCACCGTCACCCACTGCACGACCGTCGCCAGGAACGGCCCCGCCTTCAACGCACCAAGCCACTCCTCGCCGTCGTCGGGCGTCATGTAGCCCGCGTCCACGGCCCGTCGTGTCGTCCGCTGGAACCCGAAGATCTGGTCGGCGGTGTGGGGGTCGCGGAAGGTGGGCGTCACGGGGATCACGGTCGGTACGTCGAAGCCCGCGTTCTCGGCCAGGCGGTGCAGTTGCCGGCCGATGGTCGGGTTGCGGATGACCTTCTCGACCACGAAACGGGTGTACGCCGTCGCCAGCTCCGGTCTCGGGTGGTCGATCGCGAGTGTCTCCCAGTCGGGCTCGCCGGTCACGAGGCGGCCGCCGGGACGGAGTACGCGCATCGCCTCGGCGAGCACCACCGTGGGGTCGTCGACGTGTTGCAGTACGCGGTCGGTGCGGACGCGGTCCACTGTGGACTCGGCGAAGGGCAGGGCGTGGGCGTCGCCGTGGACGACGTCCAGTCCGGTGCGGGCGGCGGCTGTCGCGGCCATGTCCGGGTCGCTGTCGAGGCCGATGACGTGGGCGGCGGCCGCGGCCATCGCCGGGAGGTCGGCGCCGGTGCCACAGCCGAGGTCGAGAACCGTGTGGGTGGGGCCGATGTCGAGGGCGTCGAGGAGCAGCGGCTTGTAGGCGCGCCCGGCCTCGGAGGCGGCGGCCCTGTCCAGGTACTCGGCGCGCCCCGGCGCGCTGGCCTCGAACACCTGCGACATGGCGCGCAGTCCCCGGTCGAGTTCGGCGCGTCCGGCGTCGGTCAGGCGCATCGGCCGACGGCGAGCCGTGGCGGCACCCGCGCTGTCGGGCTCGACGAGCCCCTTGCCTTCGAGCCGGGACAGGGCGCCGTAGAGACTGCCCTGGCCCAGCCGCTCGCCCGCCGTCCGTTCGATGGCCGCGTTGACGGCGTAGCCGTGCAGGGGACCGTCGGCGAGCGCCGATAGCACGAGGAACTGCGCGTCGTTGGTTCGCATCCGCGCATAGTACGCGGCGCGTACTACGGGTGCTGCACCCGAATGGCGCGGCTCAGCTCGTCGCGGCCCTCGGTCACCAGGCGCCGCAGGTGGGCGGGCCGGCCGGGCTCGGCGAGCCAGGCGTCGATGGCCTCGACCGTCGCGGCCTCGGCGGGCAGGAACGGCGTCGTGTGCCCGAGTTCGGAGGCGCGTTCGAGTTGCCCGGCGGCGGCGAGCTCACCGATCAGGTCCAGCATCCGCAGCACGTACGGCCGCAGCACCTCCGGCTCGCCACCCCGCCAGAACCCGGCGAGCGTCGCCCGCTGCAGGCGCGTCGGCGCGTCCAGCGGCGCGATCGCCGCCCAGGCGACGGCCTTGTCGACGGCGTCGGGCAAGGTGGCCCGCGCGGTCACGGCGCTGTCGCGGCCCGAGGTCGTGTCGTCGCGCGCGACTTCGGCGTCGATCGCCGCCGAGTCGATCGCGCCCGACGCTGCCAGGCCGCTCAGCAGCGTCCACCGGACACCCGCGTCGAGCGTCAGCCCCTCGGGCACGTCCACGCCCTCAAGCCACCCGCGCATGCGCGCGACGTCGGCCTCGCCATGTGCGTTGGCCGCATACGACTTCAGCCACGTCAGCTGCGCCCCACCGCCCGCGGGCACCGTCCCGATCGCCCCCAGGGACGCCGCCGCGACCAGCTCCCGCGCGGCCGCGCGCTCGCCCTCGGGCGTGTACCAGTGCAGCGCGAAGTCGGTGAACCGCCGCATGATCGACAGGATCCCGGCGTGCGACTCGCCGGGCAGGCACGTCGCCACGAGCCGCAGGAAGTCCGCGGCGGGCATCGTCCCGTCCCGCAGCATGTTCCACGCCGTCGACCAGCACAGCGCACGCGGCAGCGACTCGGTGAACGCGTTCATGTGCGCGGACACCGTCGCCAGCGTCCGTTCGTCCAGGTGCGTCTTGGCGTAGGTCAGGTCGTCGTCGTTGAGCAGCAGCACGTCGGGCTGCCGTTCGCCGACGAGTTCGGGCACCTCGGTGCGCTCGCCCGACACGTCCAGCTCGATCCGCCGGCGCCGGGTCAGCACGCCGTCGGCGAGGTCGTAGAGGCCGACCGCCATGCGGTGCGTCCGCAACGTCGGCCCTTCCTCGGGCGCGGTCTGCACCACCGCGAAGGTGGCGTAGTCGCCGTCGGCGAGCGTGAAATCGGCCGTCAGCGTGTTGACCTCGACGGTCTCCAGCCACCGCGCCGACCACTCCCCGAGGTCGCGGCCCGACGCGGTCTCCAGCGCCTCGCGCAGGTCGGCGAACCCGGCGACGTCCCACTGGTGCTTCTCGAAGTACTCGTGCAGCCCGGCGAGGAAACCTTCGAGGCCGACATAGGCGACGAGCTGCTTGAGCACGCCCGCGCCCTTGCTGTAGGTGATCGCGTCGTAGTTGGCGCGGCCGGCGGCGACGTCGGGGATCTCGGCGCGGATCGGGTGCGTCGTCGACAGCTGGTCCTGCCGGGTCGCGCTGTTCTTCCCGCCGACCTGGAAGGTCGTCCACGCCTGGCCGAAGCGCGTCGCCTCGGCCGTCGCCCAGTACCCGGCCCAGGTCGCGAAGGACTCCTTGAGCCACAGCTCGTCCCACCAGGCCATCGTCACGAGATCGCCGAACCACATGTGCGCCATCTCGTGGTACATCACGTAGGCCCGGAACTCCCGCTCGGCGTCGGTGACCTGCGAGCGGAACACGAAGTACTCCTCGGCGAAGGTCACCGCGCCGAAGTGCTCGGTGGCGCCGGAGTTGTACTCGGCGGCGGCGACCTGGTCGTACTTGCCGAGTGGGTAGCGCACGCCGAAGTTGGTGTTGAAGTGGTCGAGACCGGCCTTGGTGAGGGCGAACAGCTCCTCGGACTCCAGGTGCCCCGCCATCGACCGGCGGCAGTAGAGACCCAGGTCGATGCCGTCGTGGGTGTCGCGGACCTCGTGGTACGGCCCCGCGCACAGCGACGTGATGTAGGTGCTCATGCGCGGGCTGACGGCGAAGGCGACGGTGCGGGTGTCGTCGGCGGCGACGTCGGAGACCCCGGACATGTTCCCGATGGCCCGCCAGTGCGCGGGCATGGTCACGGTCAGCGCGAAGGTCGCCTTCAGGTCGGGCTGGTCGAAGCACGCGTACATCAGCTGCGCGCCGTTGGACTCGAAGTGCGTGTACAGGTACGCCTCGCCGTCGACCGGGTCGACGAGCCGGTGCAGGCCCTGTCCGTCGCGCGAGTAGCGGCACGTCGCGTCGACGACGAGGAGGTTGTCGGCGGCCAGCCCGGGCAGGCGCAGCCCGGCCTCGGGGGAGTAGTCCGACACGTCCACCGGCCGCCCGTTGAGGACGGCCGAGCCGATCTCGGCGGCGCCGAGCTCGATGAAGGTCGCGGCGCCCGGCTCGGAGCACGTGAAGCGCACCTCGGTGCGGGAGCCGAACAGCTCCGCCCCCAGCGTCAGGTCGAGGCCGACGACGTAGGAGTCGACCGTCAGCAGGCGAGCCCGCTCGGCGGATTCGTCGCGGGTGAGGTTGTGCACGTGTGCCACTGCTGCTCCGAGGGGTCGGTGTGTTGTCGCGAACTCCGCCCGTGGGCTTCGCGAAGGACTTTACGCAACTCGCCGGGCGTCCCGGGCCCTGTCGCGCGGATGCTTCGGGGGTACGCGAAAGGGGCGCCGAACAGGGCCGGCGCCCCTTTCACGTCGTGCTATTCGGCCTGCGCGTCGCGCGCACGCGCGGCCAGACCGCGCGCGATGTCGTCGCGGCCTTCGGCGATGAACCGGCGCATGGCGTCGGGACGGTCGCCGTCGGCGAGCCACGCGTCGACCAGCGCCAGCGTCGGCTCGTCGACGTAGAGGCGCGGGAAGCCGATGGACGCGTACTCCATGGCCACGGTCGTGTTGCGCATCTCCCACACCACCGGCACCGAGTCGAGGAACTTCGACACGTACTCGGCGGTCAGCTCACGCTGGTCGGGGTGCCAGAAGCCCATCTGCATGGACCGCTGAGCCCAGTTGGCCAGCTCGGGGTCGGTGGTGAGCCGCTCCCACACCTCGGCCTTCGACGCCGCGTCGGGCAGGGCGGCCTGGGCGATGGTGGCCTTGCGCTGACCGTCGGCGGTGTTGTCCCGCTCCAGCTCGGCGTCGAGCTCGGCGCGGCCGACGGCGCCGTTGCCCGCCAGCGAGATGAGCAGGTGCCAGCGCAGGTCGGTGTCGACCGTCAGACCCGCCGGGACGGCGTCGCCGTCGAGCCAGCCGCGCAGCATGGCCAGGTCGGCCTCGTCACGCGTCAGGTCGGCGAAGGCCTTCGTCCACTGGAGGTGGAAACCGCTGCCCGGCTCGGCGGCCAGCATCGCGCCCTTGGCGGCCTCGGCCGCCAGCGACCGCAGCGCCGGAGCGTGCTCGGGCGTCGCGTACAGGGAGATCGCCGTGCCCAGCTGGCGCAGGATCGCGGTGACGATGTTGATGTCCCGCTCCGAGGGCAGACCGCTGACCACGAGCTTCACGAAGTCGCTCGCGGCCATCTCGGCGTCGCGGACCATGTCGAAGGCCGCGGTCCACACCAGCGCGCGCGACAGCGAGGACTCGAAGGACGCGACGTGCTCCACGACCGTGCCCAGCGAGCGCTCGTCGAGACGGATCTTGGCGTAGGTCAGGTCCTCGTCGTTGAGCAGCAGCACGTCGGGCTGACGCACGCCCGCCAGCTGCGGGATCTCGGTGAGGTCACCGGCCACGTCGAGTTCGATCCGGTCGCGCTTGACGAGCTTGCCGTCGGCCAGGTCGTACAGGCCGACGCCGATGCGGTGCGTGCGCAGGGTCGGGTACTCCGCGGGGGCCTCCTGGCGGACCGCCACCGAGGTGTAGTTCCCGTCGCCGTCGACCGACACCTCCGGGCGCAGCGTGTTGACCTGCACGGTCTCCAGCCACTGCGCGGCCCAGTCGCGCAGCTCGCGACCCGAGGCCGACTCCAGCGAGGACAGCAGGTCGCCGAAGGTCGCGTTGCCCCACTGGTGCTTGCCGAAGTAGTCGCGCAGACCCGCCAGGAACGGCTCGATGCCGACGTAGGCGACCAGCTGCTTGAGGATGCTGGCGCCCTTGGCGTAGGTGATGCCGTCGAAGTTGGCCGCGACGGCCTCCAGGTCGGGCATGTCGGTGTAGACCGGGTGCGTCGAGGACAGCTGGTCCTGGCGGTAGCCCCAGGTCTTGCGCAACGACAGGAACGTCGTCCACGCCTCGTTGTACTTGGTGGCCTCGACGTTGGCCCAGTGCGAGGCCCAGTCCGCGAAGGACTCGTTCAGCCACAGGTCGTCCCACCAGCGCATGGTCACGAGGTCGCCGAACCACATGTGCGCCATCTCGTGCAGGATCACGTTGGCGCGCTGCTCCAGCTCGAAGTCGGTGACCTGCGAGCGGAACAGGTAGCTGGCCTCGGCGATCGTGACGCAGCCGTAGTTCTCCATCGCGCCCATGTTGTACTCGGGCGCGAAGACCTGGTCGTACTTCGGCAGCGGGTAGCGGACCCCGAAGTTCGCGTGGAAGTGGTCGAAACCCTGGCGGGTGATCTCGAACACGCCCTCGGCGTCGAGGTACTGCTTCATCGACTCACGGCAGTAGAGGCCGTAGACGATCCCGTCGTGCTCGGTGGTGACCTCGTGGTACGGGCCGGCGCACAGCGCGTACAGGTACGTGCTCATGCGCGGGGCCTTGTCGAAGTGCACGATCTTGGCCTTGTCGTAGGCCCGCTCCAGGGGCTCCTCCGACCTGACCGGCATGTTCGAGATCGCGCGCCAGTGCTCGGGGACCGTCACGCGCAGCGTGAACTCGGCCTTGAGGTCGGGCTGGTCGAAGCAGGCGAACATGCGCTGCGCGTCGGCCACCTCGAACTGCGAGTACAGGTACACCTCGCCGTCGACGCCGTCGACCATCCGGTGCAGACCCTGACCCGCGGTGCTGTACGCGCAGTCGGCCTCGATGACGAGGGTGTTGTCGGCCGCCAGGCCGGTCAGCGTCAGACCCGCCTCCGGCGTGTAACCGGCGGTGTCGACGGGCTCCCCGTTGAGCGTGGCGGACCGGATGTTCTCCGCGGCCAGCTCGATCGCGGTGCTCGCGCCCGGCTCGGAGCAACTGAACTCGACCGTCGTGAGCGACACGAAGGTCTTGTCGCCGACCGTCAGGTCGAGCGCCACGTCGTACGCGGCGACCTCAAGGAGGCGCGCCCGCTCGGCGGCGTCGGTTTGTTTGAGAATGCGGGTCCCCGCCACGTTGCGACTCCCTCGTGAGGTTGATGGTCCCCGCGAGTCTGACACGATCGCTCACTGTGCGGACACCGGCCGCCGGGTGAGTGGTGGATCGAATGCGCACAGGCACCGACGTCGGCCGCGCCCACCCCGATCGCTACCCTCACCGGGTGACTCGAGCAGCGCACCCGATCAAAAAAGCCTGGTTGTCGACCACCGGAGACACCGGCGCGCAGAACTACGACGAGTTCGCCAATGACGCCGAAATCACTGACATCATCACCGCCAATCCGGCCTCCGCACTAGCGGTCGAAATGCCGCATCTGACGCCCGAGGCGCTCGCCGCCGGGCTCACCTTCGAGCAGGCCCTCCCGCAGGCCGCCGAGCGCCTCGCCGCGCTCCAGGCCGCCGGCCGCTTCACCGGCCACGACGACGTCGTCGTGGTCTACCGCATCTCCGATGAGCAGCAGGCCGCCTACGGCGTGTGGTGCCTGGTCGACACCGACCAGATCTCCACCAGCGCCGACGAGCCGGGCCTGGTCATCCGCAACGAGGACGTCTTCATCGAGAAGGTCCGCCAGCGGGCCGCGCTCACCGCCGAGCTCGGCAGCCTGCTGTCGCCGGTCCTGTTGATGCAGACCGGATCCGGCAAGGAACTGCACGCCGCACTCGCCGAGCTGTCGGCGACCCTCGGGGACCCCGCCGCCGTCGACGTCGACCCGGCCGGGCGACGCCACGAGATCTGGCCGGTCACCGGCCCGGCGGCCGACGCGATCCTCGAACTGGCCACCGGCGGGGACCTCATCGTCGCCGACGGGAACCACCGCAGCCTCGCCGCGCAGATCGGTGAACTGCCGCGCTTCCTGGCCGTCGTCACGACACCGGAGTCGGTGGCGATCCAGCCCTACCACCGGCTGATCGCGAAGCTCCCGGTCCCGCTCGCCGACCTCTTCGCCGCCCTGCACGGGGCCGGCGTCGACGTCGTCGAGGTCGACGGCCCGCCCGCGGTCCCCGCGGTCGGCGGTCCGGTCCGGTTGTACACCGACGGCCGTTCCTTCGATGTGACTCTCCCCACGGGTGACGGCAGTGTCGTCGACCAGCTCGACCACGCGCTGGTCGAGCGGCTGATCCTGCGCGGCGCCCTCAACCTCGACCCGGGTGACAAGCGCGTCACCTATGTCGGCGGCGACTACCCGCCGTCGTGGCTGGCGGGGGAGGTCGACGAAGGCCGCGCCGACGTCGCCGTCCTCATCGCGCCGGTCACCGTCGAAGACTTCATCGCGGTCAACCTCGACCGGCTGAAGATGCCCCGAAAGAGCACCTGGTTCACCCCGAAGGCCCGTGCCGGGCTCGTCCTGGCCCAACTGGAGAACTGATCTGAAGATGCGCGTCTACCTCGGCTCCGACCACGCCGGATACGAATTCAAGGAGCACCTGGCCAAGCACCTGAACGAGAGCGGTCACGACGTGATCGACGTGGGCCCGAACGCCTACGACGCCGAGGACGACTACCCGCCGTTCTGCCTGGCGACGGCCGCGCGGGTCGTCGCCGACCCGGGCAGCCTCGGCGTGGTGATCGGCGGTTCCGGCAACGGCGAGCAGATCGCGGCCAACAAGGTCGCCGGCACGCGTGCCGCGCTGGCCTGGAGCGAGGAGACGGCGCGCCTGGCCCGTCAGCACAACGACGCCAACGTCGTCTCCATCGGCGCCCGCATGCACGGCGCCGAGGAGGCGGTGGCGATCGTGGACGCCTTCCTCGCCACGGACTTCAGCGGCGAGTCGCGGCATTCACGACGGATCGGGCAACTGGCCGAGTACGAACGGACCCGGGAGCTTCCGGCACTGCCGGGCTAACCTGGAATCAGCGACGAGGGAGGGGCGATGAGGCAGGGTTCAAGGGATTGGGAGACGACCCGGCGCACGCCCCACCCTCCACAAGAGACGCAGGACACGTCGCGCACCCGGCGGCTGCACCCGTCGCCGGAGGAGTCGACCCGCACCGAACGGATCCCGCGCGGCCCGCAGCGGCCGTACGAGAGCCCGGTGAGCGGGCCGCCGGTCTCGCCGGCCGGCCCGACGATGCGCGGCCGCGCCACGGTCCCGTCGCAGCGGCCGCAGTCGGCGGCGCACGTCGAGTACGACACCCTGACCGACCTGCCGCAGCGGCACAAGGTCCCGTGGTTCGGTCCCGACGGCCGCCTCGGCGGTTCCCGCCGCGGTCTCGAACTGTCGATCGCGGCCGGGCTGTTCGCCTTCGTCGCGTGGGGCGTGTGGGCCTTCGACAACAACGTCGGCAGCTTCGTGACGCACGTCGTGTTCTTCCTGTTCGTGGTGCTCGTCGCCGTCGGTGTCTTCTGCGCCGCCCGGCTGGCCGGCTACTACCTGTACTCGCGGGTCCTGCGCCGCCGCCGCGGCAGCGCGCGCCTGTCACACCTGCTGACGGCGGTGTTCCTGGTGATGGCCGGGATCGGCTGGCTCAAGGACGTCCGGGTCATCGCCGAGGGACTGGACTGGATCAAGGGGCTCATGTGACGCCTGAGGTGTCCTGAGCGGGAAACCAGTGGTCCACGACACGAAACTTTGTCGGCGTCTGATACAACGAAACCCCCCCTGGGACCGTCTCTATTACGGACCCCTTTACAGGAGGAACGACGTTGTCTACCCCCACTCAGACGCTCGGCATGACCAAGGAGCAGCGCGCGGACTTCGAGCGCGACGGCTTCATCATGCTCAAGGGCGCCCTCACCGCCGATGAAGTGGCGACGTACGCCGCGGGCATCGACCGCGTGTACGAAGAGGAGAAGGCCGCCGACCGCTTGAGCCCGCAGGGCTCGATGCACAAGCTGTCGGCCGTGACCAGCTGCCCCGAACTCGCGCCGCTGCTCAACCACCCCAAGACGTTCCCCATGGTCTGGTCGATGATCGGCTGGAACGTGCACGTCTACCACTCGCACCTCGACAAGCACCCGCCGATCCCGGGCCGCCGCCCGCCGCGGTTCGAGTGGCACCAGGACGGTGGCCGCCAGAACCGCGAGCTGGAGACCGACCCGCGGCCGCGCCTGTCGGTCAAGCTCGCCTACTGGCTCTCCGACGTGTCGGAGCCGGGCCGCGGCAACCTCAAGGTCGTTCCGGGCAGCCACAAGACCAACTGGATCGAGGGTCCGCCGAAGCGGGACATGGAATGGCCCGACCCGCCCGGCGCCATCGAGGTCACCGCCGACGCCGGCGACGTGATCTTCTTCGACCGCCGCATCTGGCACGCGCGTTCCGACAACTACTCCGACGTCACGCGCAAGGTCGTGTTCTTCGGGTACACCCCGCGCTGGATCACCGTCCGCGACGAGGTCCACCACCTCCCCAGCGAGTCGTGGTGGAACGACCTGGACCCGGTCCAGCAGCAGCTCCTCGACGGCATCAGCGACAACGGCGACCACCACTGGGGCCACTGGCCCAAGGAGGTCCCGCTGTACAACTGGCTCGCCGAGCGCGACCTGTTCGACGCGGACAACCCCCCGCTCAAAGCCTGATGGCCAATCTGGCATCGCGCCTTCACGCGCGTTCGCACCTGACCGGCAGCTTCACGCTCCGGTCAGGTGCCACCACGACCGAGTACTTCGACAAGTACCTGTTCGAGTCCGACCCGAAGCTCCTCGACGAGATCGCCGCGACGCTCGCGCCGCTGGTGCCTCCCGGCGTCGACGCGCTCGCCGGACTCGAACTCGGCGGGATCCCGATCGCCGTGGCGCTGTCCATGCGGACCGGACTGCCGATGCGCTTCGTGCGCAAGGAGGCCAAGCCGTACGGCACCTGCCGGCTCGCCGAGGGCGGGCGCATCGACGCGATGCGGCTGCTGATCGTCGAGGACGTGGTGAGCACCGGTGGCGCGATCCTCGACGCCGTGCGCGAACTGCGGGCCGGTGGCGCGAAGGTCGTCGAGGCGTTGTGCGTGATCGACCGCGAGACGGGTGGCGTTGAGAACCTGGCGGCCGAGGGCGTGCGCCTGCGGGCGCTGTACCGCATGTCGGAACTGGTGGCCTAGGGCCCGCCGCGCGGGTGGGCGTAACCCGGTCGCGCGGTCTCGGCGGTACCGGTTAGTCTGGTACCGCTCGCGGGCGTAGCTCAATGGTAGAGCCTCAGTCTTCCAAACTGATTACGCGAGTTCGATTCTCGTCGCCCGCTCGGTACGAACCCCACGTCCTGGACGTGGGGTTCTTTCATGTCTTCTTCGAGCAGGTCAGGACGATCAGGGCGTCGGCGGGGACCTTGTCGCCGGGCTCGTGGGACTGCTCGACGACGGTCCAGTTCGCCGCGATGATGACGAGGGTGTCCTCGGCGTCGGCCGAGCCGAGCTCGATGTCGGTGAAGCCGAGACGTTCGAGTTCGTCTCTGGCGATGGCGGCGTTCTGGCCGACGAGGTCGGGCATCGCGATGGGCTCGGGTTCGGCCGCCGGGGGCGTACTGGCGGCCGGCGTCTTCTGCTCGCCACCGTCGCCGCCGCCCGTCGCCAGCCTCCCCACGACGATGCCGAGCACACAGACGAGCAGGATCGCGGCCGCGACCGCCGCGCCGATCAGCAGCGACCTTCCACTGGGGCGGTGCGGGCCCCTGGTCGTCGGGCGTTCCACGAGGCGGGCTCCTCTCGGGCGTCCTCGTTCCATGGTGAGGGCTCGGGCGCGGGTGCGCAACGGGCGTTCCGCCGGTCGCGTCCATAACCCCCACGACGCCGTTCGCGCCGTGTTGTACGCTTCCTCCGTCGGTGGCCGCCCTGGCGACACCGGCACCAGCACCCACCGCGGCTCCGCATCGGACCGCCGCGCCGCGGGTCTGACGCAAGCCCGTGCGTCGCACGGATTCGGGACGTGGCGCAGCTTGGTAGCGCACCCGCTTTGGGAGCGGGGGGTCGCAGGTTCAAATCCTGTCGTCCCGACAATTCGCCCGGCCGGCGCCAACCTCACAGGTGGCATCGGTCATGCTCCATGGGGGAGTGCTTTCACCGTGGCCTAGACTCGGGCGGGGCCCGCATGCTCCCGCCACGATTCGCATGCCACACGCACAACACTCACCAATGCCACGTACCAAGGAGTCACGCCTGTGAAGAGCACCGTTGAAACCCTGAGCGAAACTCGGGTTCGACTCAACGTCGAGGTGCCTTTTGAGGAGCTTGAGCCGCAGCTGCGTCAGGCGTACAAGAAGATCGGTGCCCAGGTCCGCATCCCCGGCTTCCGTCCCGGGAAGGCGCCGGCGCGGATCATCGACCAGCGCGTCGGGCGCGGCGCCGTCCTCGCCGAGGCGATCGACGCCGCCCTCCCCGAGCAGTACGTCGCCGCGATCAACGAGCACGACATCAAGGCCCTCGGCCGGCCGACGATCGAGCCCGGCGACATCGAGGACGGCAAGCCGCTGACGTTCACCGCCGAGGTCGACGTGGTGCCCTCGTTCGAGCTGCCCGACCTGAGCACCCTGACGGTCACCGTCGAGGAGCTCAAGGTCGAGGACTCCGAGGTCGACGAGCAGCTGGAGAGCCTCCGACTCCGCTTCGCCACCCTCAAGGGCGTCGAGCGCGCCGCCGCCGAAGGCGACTTCGTCTCGATCGACCTGGCCGCGACCATCGACGGCGAGGAGATCGAGGGCGGCTCCGCCACCGGCATCTCCCACGAGGTCGGCGCCGGGAACCTCCTCGACGGGCTCGACGAGGCCCTCGTCGGCATGAGCGCGAGCGAGACCAAGACCTTCGTGACCAAGCTCGTCGGCGGCGACCGCGCCGGTGAGGACGCCGACGTCGAGGTGACCGTCCGCAGCGTGCGCGAGCGCGAGCTCCCCGAGCTCGACGACGACTTCGCCACCCTCGCCAGCGAGCACGACACGATCGAAGAGCTCCGCGACGACCTGCGCGCGAACCTGACGACGCGGGCCACGCAGACGCGCGCCGAGCAGATTCGCGTCAAGGCCGCCGAGGTCCTCGTCGAGGCCTCCGGTGTGCCGACGCCCGAGGGCGTCGTCGCCGACGAGGTCGAGCACCGCAAGGGACACCTCGTCGAGCAGATCCAGCAGCTCGACTCGACCCTTGAGGACTTCCTGGCCCGCCAGGAGAAGACCGTCGAGGAGTTCGACGCCGAGCTCGCCGAGCAGGCCGGGACCGCCATCCGCAACCAGCTGGTCCTGGACAAGCTCGCCGACGCCGAGAACACCGAGGTCAGCGACCAGGAGCTCACGTTCGCCGTGGTGCAGCAGGCGCAGCGCCAGGGTGTGCCGCAGGAGCAGCTCCAGCAGTACGCCGACCAGCTGATGCGCTCGGGACAGCTCCGCAGCCTCGTCGCCGACCTCCGCCGCTCGAAGGCGCTGGAGTCGGTTATCGAGGCCGCGACGGTCGTCGACACCGCCGGCTACACCCTGGGCGAGGACGAGCTCTTCCCCGGCCGCCGCGAAGCCCGCGAGGCCGAGAACACGGTCTCGGCCGTCGCCGACGCCGAACTGGCCGACGAGGCCGAGGGCGCGGACGCGGGTGCCGTTGCGGACTCGGACTCGGCTGACGAGAGCAAGTAGCAGCGCGACGCGCGGCCGCCCGTAGGCGGCCGCGCGGAGTGCGCGACGGCGCCCGCCCGGGAGGGCGGGCGCCGTTTTCGGTGGGTGGGTTCGGGGCGGCGGTTTGGGGGCGGCCGGGTTCCCCCGCGCGGTTCCCCGGCCCGCCGCTTGCTTGCCAGGCGGTGCCTGCCGCGTTCCTCGCCCTGTCCTGTGTCCTGCCCTGCCCTGCCCGCACGCCCCGCCAGGGCCGTCCACTCTGCCCGGCCGTCTGCCCTCGCCCCGCTCGCCACGTCCGCCCGGCACCGCCTCCTTTCGCTGCCCCCGGCCGCCCGGCTCCGCGCGGTTCCGCTCGCCTGGCCGCGAAGCTGTGTCGGCCCGCTTGCTCGCCTGTGACACCGTGTTGGCCCGGCCCGCTCGCCGACGGTTGTGTCCTCCCGGCCCACCGCTTGCTTGCCAGGCGGTGTCAGCCCGCGCCCGCTCCGCCCGCTGGCCTTGCCCTGGCGTCTTGCGCTGTCGTCTTGCGCTGTCGTGCCGCCTTGCTCTGCCGTGCCCGGCTCCGCCCACTTGTTCGCCCGCCGGGTGCTCCCCGGCCCGCCGTTTGCCAGCCAGACCTTGTCGCCACGCTGGGCCGCCTGCCGCGTCTCCCGCCCGTTCGCCTGCCCTCGTTCGCTCGCACGCCACGCCGCTCGTCCGGCCGCCGAGCCTTCCTTGGCTCGGCGTCCGTCCGCTACGCCGTGTCGGCCCCGTTCGCCCGGGTCCGCTCGTCGTGCCCGGCTGGCCCTGGTTCCGCTCGCCAGCCCGCGCCGTCGCCCTGCCGTTCGGGCGCCACGCCCGCACTTCCCGCCCTGTCTTCCCTGCCTTGCCGGTCGCATGTCATGCCACGCCTGCTCCGCGCTGCCCACACGGCTTGACCCGCCCTGCCGTCCTGCCCGTCGGCCCGGCCCTACTCGGGCGCCTTGCACTGCCCTGCCCGGCCCCGCCGGGTGGTCCGCCTGCCGTGTCTTCCCCGCCCATCGCGTGCCCGCTGCGCCGTGTCCGCCGCCGCGCCGGCACCGGCCTCTCACTCGTTCGCCCGCTTGCGCCCCGCCGCTCGCCCGCCCAGGCTCGCTTGGCCACTGCGCTCTGCCGTGCCGGCCCTACCGGTCTGTCTCGCTCGCTTCCACGCCTCCGCTTCCGCATCGGGCTCCCGGCTCCGCGGCTGGTTCGGCTCGGGTGAGGTTCGCGGGTGGCCTGTCGGTTCGCACGGCCGGTGACGGCTGTGGCGGACGGGGTCGCGGCTCCTGCCGAAGCCGGATCGGGTGGGTTGTCCTTCGCTGATCCGGTGCTCGCGAGCCGAGCGCAGGTGATCCGCAGGCGTGCTCTGAGCGGAGGCGAGATTCGCGTGTCCCCCACACCACCGTCCGGCGTTGGCGCGGGTATCCGGCCGAGTCTTGGCGGGTGGCTCCCCGCCGGTCCGCGTGGGCTGGAGTCGAGCCCTGCGGCTCGCGGGCGGGAGGCGGCCCCCGCCCCGCCGTCAGTCTCACGCCGAGGTCTGGTGCAGGTGCGGTGCCCCCGCCGGTCCGTGCCCCCACGGCGAGCTCACGTCGGCGGCTCGCCCTCGCGCCTCCTCGCCCCGAATGTCCGAGCGCGAACGACCCCCGTCCCCTTCTATTCCGCTTCACCCCTTTGCTGCGCTGACAGCGAACAAACGCCTGCCGCTCCCGGATTTCCGGCCGCCACCGACTAGGGTCGGCGATGCGACAGACATCCACTACGGACCTGAGAGGGCGCAATGAGCGATCTGACTCTCCCCAGCGCAGCGATCGTCGCGCGCGCCGCCGAGACCGGCAGTCTCGACGACCGGGTGTTCGACCGGCTGCTCAAGGAGCGCATCATCTTCCTCGGCAGTGAGGTCAACGACGAGGTTGCCAACAGGCTTTGCGCCCAGTTGCTGCTGCTTGCCGCCGAAGACCCCGAGCGCGACATCCAGCTCTACATCAACTCGCCCGGTGGTTCCGTCTACGCCGGTATGGCCATCTACGACACGATGCAGTTCATCCCGAACGACGTCGCCACGCTCGCCATGGGCATGGCCGCGTCGATGGGCCAGCTGCTCCTGTGCGCCGGAACCCCCGGCAAGCGGTCCGCCCTCCCGCACACGCGGGTCATGATGCACCAGCCTTCGGGCGGCATCGGCGGCACGGCGTCCGATGTGGCCATCCTCGCCGAGCAGATGCTGTACACCAAGAAGATGTTCCAGGAGCGGGTCGCCCACCACACGGGGCGGACGGTCGAGGAGATCGAGGCCGACTCCGACCGCGACCGCTGGTTCACCGCCGAAGAGGCTAAGGACTACGGATTCATCGACAAAGTCGTGACGGGTGCGGCTCAGCTGCCGTCGAACGGGTAAGGATTTAGACGTGTCTGACTTCTACAACTTGCACAAGGCCGTCTCCGGGGTCCAGAGCGCGCCGGCGGTGCAGAACCGGTACATCATCCCGTCCTACGTGGAGAAGACGTCGTACGGGGTGAAGGAGATGAACCCGTACAACAAGATGTTCGAGGACCGCATCATCTTCCTCGGCTCTCCCGTCGACGACACCTCCGCCAACGACATCATGGCGCAGCTGATCGTGCTGGAAGGCAACGATCCCGACCGCGAGATCACGATGTACATCAACTCGCCCGGTGGCTCGATCACCGCGCTGATGGCCATCTACGACACGATGCAGTACGTCCGTCCCGACATCCGCACGGTCTGCATGGGCCAGGCGGCCAGCGCCGCCGCCGTCCTGCTCGCCGCCGGTACGCCGGGCAAGCGCATCGCGCTGCCGAACTCGCGGATCATCATCCACCAGCCGGCCACCGAGGGCACCTACGGCCAGGCCTCCGACATGGAGATCCAGGCCCGCGAGATCCTCCGCATGCGCAAGCAGCTGGAGATCGTCCTCGCGCTGCACACCGGCAAGTCCCAGGAGCAGGTCCGCAAGGACATCGAGCGGGACAAGATCTTCACGGCCGAGGACGCCAAGGAGTACGGTCTGATCGACAGCGTGCTCACGTCTCGGAAGAAGAACGCGGTCGCATCGGCGAGCTAAGCTCATCCGCCGGGGCGATGAATTCCTTCGCCCCGGTGCGATGGCCGCAAATGCGGTCGATCGCGAGACGACCGGGTACGGTCAAACAGGAGCGGACAGGCGACGCCGGGCGAGCCCAGCCCGGTGCTTGAGACGGCAGGGAGACCCAGGTGGCACCTCGCATCGGAGAGAGCGAGCTACTGAAGTGCTCCTTCTGTGGCAAGTCGCAGAAGCAGGTCAAGAAACTCATCGCAGGCCCGGGGGTCTACATCTGCGACGAGTGCATCGATCTCTGTAACGAGATCATCGAAGAGGAGCTCGCCGAGGCCGGCGAGGTCAAGTGGGAGCAGCTGCCGAAGCCCAAGGAGATCGTCGAGTTCCTCGACCAGTACGTGGTCGGTCAGGATCACGCGAAGCGGTCCCTCGCCGTGGCGGTGTACAACCACTACAAACGGGTGCAGGTCGAGGCGACCTCCAGTCACCGCGGTGACTCGGGCGTCGAACTGGCCAAGTCGAACATCATGATGATCGGCCCGACCGGCAGCGGCAAGACGCACCTCGCGCAGACCCTCGCGCGCATGCTGAACGTTCCCTTCGCCATCGCCGACGCGACCGCCCTCACCGAGGCCGGGTACGTGGGCGAGGACGTCGAGAACATCCTCCTCAAGCTCATCCAGGCCGCCGACTACGACGTCAAGCGCGCCGAGACGGGCATCATCTACATCGACGAGATCGACAAGGCGGCCCGCAAGTCGGAGAACCCGTCGATCACCCGCGACGTGTCCGGCGAGGGCGTTCAGCAGGCGCTGCTGAAGATCCTCGAAGGCACCGTCGCCTCGGTCCCGCCGCAGGGCGGGCGCAAGCATCCACATCAGGACTTCATCCAGATCGACACCACGAACGTGCTGTTCATCTGCGGTGGCGCCTTCGCGGGCCTCGACCAGATCATCGACCAGCGCATCGGCAAGCGGACGATCGGTTTCGCCGCCCAGCTGCGCACGGTCGACGACAACTCCTCGGACGACATCTTCGCCGAGGTCATGCCCGAGGACCTGCTGAAGTTCGGGCTGATCCCGGAGTTCGTGGGCCGTCTGCCGATCATGACGACGGTCAAGAACCTCGACAAGCTGGCGATGCTGCAGATCCTCACCGAGCCGCGCAACGCGCTGACCAAGCAGTATCAGCGCCTCTTCGAGCTCGATGGCGTCGAGCTGGTCTTCGACGACGACGCGCTCGAACCGATCGCCGACCAGGCCATGCTCCGGGGCACCGGCGCGCGCGGTCTGCGCGCGATCATGGAGGAGGTTCTCCTCCCGGTGATGTACGAGGTCCCGAGTCGCGCCGAGGACGTCGCCCGGGTGGTCATCACCCGCGACGTGGTCCTGAAGAACGTCAACCCGACGATCGTGCCGCGTGACCGCCTGGTCAAGCGCCCGCGCATCCGCCGGGACAAGTCGGCCTAGGCCGCATCGCAACGACCCGACGGGGCCGGTCCGCAGCACGCGGACCGGCCCCGGGTTCGTTTCAGGGGCGTGGCCGGAAGGTGTAGTCGACGGCCTCGACGGCGGGCGTGAAACCGATCCGGCGGTAGACGCCGTTGGAGGTCGGGTTGTCCAGGTCGGCGTAGAGGATGCAGCGCTCGACGCCGGGGGTGGCGAGCAGTCGTTCGCACAGTCCCGCCACCGACGCCGCCGCGTAGCCGTGGCCCCGGTGCTCCGGCGGGGTGTAGACGACCGAGATCTTCACGATGCCCTCGACCACTCCGGTGCGCAGAGCCATCGACACCGGCACGCCGTCGTCCTCCCACAGCCAGAGCATGCCGCGCTCGATCCGGCGGGCGGTGTACTCCCGGCGCTGCTCGGGGGTGCGCTCGACGGGGCTGTGCACGTCGGCGGAGAAGGCGGCCACCCAGTCGGCGAGCGTCTCCAGGTCCCCGGGCGCGGCCTGCCGCGGGGTGCCGGATACGCCTTCGGGTGCCTTCAGATCGGTCAGTTCGTAGATCATCAGGGCCGTGCCGCGTTCGGCGGCGGCTCCAGTCCGGACGCTCCAGCGCGCCACGAAGCGCTCGACGGTCGCGCGGGGACCGGTGACGCCGGGGAGGGCCGTGCCGCGCTCGGCGAGGGTGTCGGCGAGGGCGACGACGGCCTTCTCGGACAGGACGGGGACGCAGAGCATGTGCGGGGGAGTGACCATCGCGACGCCGGTGAGCGCGTCGCCGTCGAGGACGCGGATCCACAGGGCCCCGGGTTCGAGCTCGTTGAGGCCGTCGAGGCGGGAGCGGACGTTGCCGGCGATGAGGTTGCCGGCGACGGGATCGCCGCGCAGCCAGGGCAGGGCGCCGGCGGCGAAGGCGGACAGGTCGGGTTCGGTCTCCACGCGCATCCCGGCAGTGTTCCAGGCGTGCGCGGCGCCTGTCACGCTCCTTAGAGGTAGGACATGAAGCCTCGGATGAGGATCTCGATGCCGCGGTCGAAGCGCTCGTCCTTCTCGGCGTGGACCATGAGCGTCGGGCCGATGTCGGTGAGGTTGGGGTAGTCGTCGGGGTCGAGGTCGCCGAAGTAGTGGGCGACGGACTCGGCGACGTTCTCGCGTTCGGTGGGGGTGAGGCGGCGCATGCGCTCCTCCCAGACCTGTTCCTCGGAGACGTATCCCTCGATGAAGGTCGACATGTGGTCGCCCGCGGCGGCGATGATCGGCTCGGGCAGGCCGACGGAGCGGAAGAAGGCGATGATCCGCTCCAGTTGCGGCAGCGCCTCCGGGATGAAGGGGTGCTGGCCGGCCGAGACGCGCGCGAGGTCGCGGTGTTCGCGCAGGGTGTCGCGGATCGAGTGCATCCAGGTGCGCAGCCGCCGCGCCCATTCCTCGGGGTCGGAGGTCGGTTCGGGGACCTCGGAGGCGAGGAAGCTGCGCAGCCAGATCTGCCGGATCAGCTCGTCCTTGTTGGCCACGTGCGTGTACAGCGAGGAGACGGCGACGCCCAGCTCGGCCGCGACGGCCCGCATGGACAGCTTCTCGTGGCCTTCGCGGTTGAGGACCACGTAGGCGGCGTCGACGATCGCGTCGACGCTCAGCCGCTCGCGCGCGGGGGTCTCCCGGCCCGCGGGGGTGATCCAGGGCAGGGAGGACTGCTTGCTCATGGGGACAGACTAGCCCATGCCGAACAATGTACGGGCGGTTCCGAACAGCATTCTTGACGCCGAACAGCGTTCGGTGGTAGAACGGTGTTCGTAGACATCCGAACACTGTTCGTTCATGGGAGAAGAAACCGCCATGGTCACCGAGACCACCGCCCGGGCCGACACCGCGCCACCGGACACGCCCGCGTACCGCCTGCGCTGGGCGGCCCTCGCCGTCCTGATCGTCGCCGAGATCATGGACCTCCTCGACGCCACGATCGTCAACGTCGCCGCACCCGGCATCCGCGCCAGCATCGGCGGCGGCCTGTCCACCATCCAGTGGGTCGTCGCCGCCTACACCCTCGCTCTCGCCATCGGCCTGATGATCGGCGGACGGCTCGGCGACATCCTCGGCCGCAAACGCATGTTCCTCATCGGCGCCGCCGGTTTCACGATCTTCTCGGCGGTCTGCGCCGCCGCGAACGGACCGGCCATGCTCATCGGTGCCCGCTTCGTACAGGGCCTGTTCGGCGCGGTCATGATCCCGCAGGTCCTCGGCCTGATCCGGGCCATGTTCCGGGGCAAGGAGGCCGGCGCGGCCATGGGCGTGTTCGGTCCCGCCATGGGCCTCGCCGCGATGGGCGGTCCGCTGCTCGGCGGCTGGCTCGTCGACGCCGACCTGTTCGGCACCGGCTGGCGCGCGATCTTCCTCATCAACATCCCGGTCGGCCTCGTCGTCATCCTCGCGGGCGTGAAGCTCGTCCCCGAGGTCCGGCAGCCCGCGCCGCCACGCCTCGACGCGATCGGCGCCGTGCTGGCCGCGCTGGGCGCCTTCCTAGTCGTCTTCCCGCTCGTGCAGGGTCGCGAGGAGGACTGGCCGGCCTGGACCTTCGTCAGCCTCGGCGCCTCGGTGCTCGCCTTCGCCGTCTTCGGCTTCCACCAGGTGCGGCGCCGCCGTAAGGGCCGGGACCCGCTCGTCGAACCCGCCCTGTTCCGGCGGCGCGAGTTCGTCGGCGGCGTCCTGGTGACCACCATCTTCTTCGGCGCCATGGTGGGCTTCATGCTGGTGTTCAACCTGTTCGGCCAGATGGCGCTGCACTTCACGGCCTTCGAGGCCGGGCTGTCCCTGGCGCCCTGGTCGCTCGGCACCGCCATCGGCGCCGTCGCCGGAGGCGGACTGGCCGCCAAGCTCGGCAGGCACGTCATGCACGCCGGCCTCGCGATCATGACCGGCGGGCTGCTGCTCCTGTGGAACACCCTCGACGGACTGCCCCTGCCCGGAACGGGTGGCGACCCCACCCCGTGGACCTTCACGCTC
This sequence comes from Phytomonospora endophytica, assembly GCF_014202425.1. GTDB lineage: Bacteria > Actinomycetota > Actinomycetes > Mycobacteriales > Micromonosporaceae > Phytomonospora > Phytomonospora endophytica. The sequence goes on from NZ_JACHGT010000001.1 coordinate 156,025, forward strand.
GGCACCGGGGTCAGCGGCCTCGGCATGGGCATGGTCTTCGCGCCCCTGTTCGCGATCATCCTCAACGCCGTCGACGACGCCGAGATCGGCTCCGCCTCGGGCGTGCTGACCTCCATCCAGCAGTTCGGCGGAGCGGCCGGGACCGCGGCCCTCGGCACGCTGTTCTTCGAGCTCATCGGCCCCATGGACCGGCCCGACTTCGGGCACGCCGTCCAGGTCACCGTGCTGGTCTGCGCGGGCCTGTTCGCCGTCACCTTCCTGCTGGGTTTCCTGCTCCCGAAGAAGGCCCGGGCCGACGTCCACTGACCCCTCGACGACGCGCCGCCCCCACGCCGGGCGGCGCGTCACGCCGCGCACGGCCCGGACCACGGCCGACGCGCGGAAAATGCAAGACTTGTCGACATGACGCAGCCCAACCTAGGCAACTCCATCTTCACCCGGGGAGCCGTCGACCTCTCCGGACTAGGCACGCCGCGGCCCGCGCCGCAGGCCCCGCAGACCGGCGCCACCGCCGCCGGTGGGGGAGTCGCCGTCATCGACGTCACCGAGGCCACCTTCCAAGGCGAGATCCTCGACCGCTCGATGAGCACGCCCGTGGTCGTCCTCTTCTGGGTCGAAGGCGACCCGTCCTCGGCGCAGCTGATCCCCGTCATGGAGCAGCTCGCCGCCGAGGGCAACGGCCTGTGGACCCTGGCCAAGGTGGACGTCGACGGCGGCCAGCGCCTCGCGCAGGCCTTCGGCGTCCGCGCGGTCCCGACCGCCGTGGCCATCGTCGGCGGACAGCCCGTCAACGCCTTCGAGGGCCCGCAGCCCGAGCCCGCCCTGCGCCAGTGGATCGCCGACCTCCTCCAGGCCGCCGGCGTCGACGCGCCCCAGGCCGAGATCCCCCTCGACCCGCGCCTCGCCGAAGCCGAGGACAAACTCGCCGACGGCGACTACGACGCCGCCGAGGCCGCCTACCGCAAGTATCTGGGCGAGAACCCCGGCGACGGCGAGGCCGAGGCCGGGCTCGCACAGGTCGGTCTCCTCCGCCGCACCGAGGGCGCCGACATCGAGGCCGCCTTCGCCGCCGCCGAGGCCGCCCCCGGCGACATCGCCGCCCAGACCCTCGCCGCCGACCTCGAAATCCTCACCGACCAGGCCGCGGCCGCCTACGCCCGCCTCATCGCCCTCGTCGCCAAGACCGGCGGCGCCGAACGTGAGACCGTGCGCAAACACCTCGTCGAACTCTTCGGCCTCGCCGGACCCGACGACCCGGCCGTCGCCAAAGCCCGCAGACAACTCATGACAGTGCTTTTCTAGAGCACATGAGACAGCTCGCCGTGCTCGATGCGCCGTCGAACCTCGGGCTGCGCCCACCGACCCCCACCGCCGTCCCCGGGTGCGCGAAGGCGCCCGGGGCACTGCGCGACCACGGGCTGGTCTCCCGCCTGTCGGCGCACGACGCGGGCTGTCTCACCGCGCCCCGCTATGACCCCGGCGACTGGAAGCCCGGCGACGGTGTCTGCCACGCCGCCGAGATCGCCTGGTACTCCCGCCGCCTCGCCGACCGCGTCAACGCCCTCCTCGACGCCGACTACCAGCCCCTCGTCCTCGGCGGCGACTGCTCCATCCTGCTCGGCACCGCCCTGGCCATGCGCCGCCGCGGGAAACGCGACGACGCCCGCTTCGGCCTCGTCTTCATCGACGGGCACTCCGACTACCGCCACCCCGGCAACTCGCCCTACGTCGGCGCCGCCGCCGGGGAGGACCTCGCCCTGGTCACCGGCCGCGGCCAGCCCGACCTGACCGATGTGGACGGACTCCGCCCCTACGTCGCCGAACAGGACGTCGTCGTCCTCGGCATCCGCGACTCCGACGCCCACCGCGTCGAACTCACCGCCGCCGGCATCGCCTACCGCACCGTTCCACAGCTGCGCGCGGCCGGCGCCAACCGCACCGTCGAGTGGGTGGGGGAGCAACTCACGCAATTGGACGGGTTCTGGTTGCATGTGGATGTCGATGTCCTAGATCCGTCCGTCATGCCCGCCGTCGACGGACCCGATCCGGGGGGCATCGCGCACAGTGAACTCGAACAGCTCGTTCGTGAGCTGACCAGCGAAGACACCTGCCTCGGCCTGGAGGTCACGGTCTTCGACCCCGACTACGATCCCGACGGCACACTCGCCGGAGACGTGGTTGACACCATTGTGCGGGCACTCACCTGATCGTCTCGGGAGGGCCCCGACGTAGGCTCATTGTCGGAGCGGTCCACAACGGTGTGGATCTTCACTCGGACTGGAGACCCGATGTTGCCTGTGGTGTCAGACGACGAAGCTTCCGAAGGCAATCTGGACGACGAGGTTCCCAACAGGGAACGACTCGTCGCCGACGCGGTGGCCTTGACCGGTGGCGATACCGACCTCGCGGAACTGCTGCGGCTGTACTGGCGGCTGGTGCCCGACGAGGACCTCGTCGGACGTGAACCGGCCGACCTCGTCGCCATCACCGTCCACCATCGCGAACTCGCCGCCCAGCGCCTTCCCGGCGAGGTGAAGCTCGCGGTCTCGGCCACCGAACCCGGTCCGCCCGAAGCCCTCTACGACGGTGCGCGCACGGTCATCGACCTCGTCACCGACGACATGCCCTTCCTCGTCGACTCCCTCACCGCGCTCTTCACGCGCAAGGGCGTCGAGGTGCACCTCCTCGTCCACCCCCAGGTGCAGGTCAAGCGCCAGGTCATGGGCGCCATGGAGTCCGTGCCGGCCGACTCCGACCCCTCGGGAGTCGCCGAGAGCTGGATGCACATCGAGATCGAGCGCCAGCGCGAGACCGCCGACATCGAAGCCCTCCACAACGACATCCTGCGCGTCCTCACCGACGTCCGCGAGGTCGTCGAGGACTGGCAGAAGATGCGCGACCAGGCCCTCGGCCTCGCCGACGAGCTCAGCCGCGGCGAAGGCTCGCTGCCGGTGCCCGGCAAGGACATCACCGACGCCGTCGACCTCCTGCGCTGGCTCACCGACGACCACTTCACCTTCCTCGGCTACCGCGAGTACCGCCTCCAGGAGCGGGAGGACGGCACGTCGCTGTGCGCCGTCCTCGGCACCGGCCTCGGCATCCTCCGCCAGGACCAGGTCACGCCCAAGGCCCTGTCGTCGATGGCCCCCGAGGCCTACGAGAAGGTCCTTGAGAAGCGCCTGCTGATCATCACCAAGGCCAACTCGCGCTCCACGGTCCACCGCAACGCCTACCTGGACTACATCGGCTTCAAGGTCTTCGACGACGAGGGCAACGTCATCGGTGAGCGCCGCTTTCTCGGCCTGTTCACCTCGGCGGCCTACCTGCACTCGGTCCGCGAGCTGCCGGTGGTGCGCCGCAAGGTCGCCGAGGTCCTCCAGCGTTCCGGGCTGGCCGCGACCGGGCACTCCGGCAAGGACCTCCTCGCCACGATGGAGACCTACCCGCGCGACGACCTGTTCCAGATCAGCACCGACGAGCTGTACCGCACGGTCATGGGCGTGCTGCGCCTGGCGGGCCGGCGGCGGCTGCGGCTGTTCCTGCGCCGGGACGCCTACGGCCGTTTCATCTCGTGCCTGGTGTACCTGCCGCGGGACCGCTTCAACACCGACAACCGGCTGCGCATCGAGAAGATCCTGGAGGAGCGGCTCAACAGCGAGGGCGTCGACTACACCACCCGGGTGGGCGATTCGCCGCTGGCGCGGATCCACTACATCATCCACACCGATCCGAAGCGGCCCCTCGGTGAGGTCAACGTCGAGGCGATCCAGGACGAGCTGACCGAGGCGACGCGTTCGTGGGACGCCGACTTCGGGCTGCTGCTGGACCGCAAGCTCGGCGAGGAGCAGGCGCACGACCTGTACCAGCGTTACGTCGAGGCCTACTCGCAGACCTACAAGGACGAGCACACGCCCTTCGAGGCCGCCAAGGACATCGCCAAGCTGGAGCTGCTCGACGAGCCCGGCGAGCTGGCGCTGCACCTGTTCCGGCACCGCAAGCGCGACGACGACGTCCGCTTCAAGGTCTTCCGCTACGGCGAGCCGATGATGCTGTCGGCGGTGCTGCCGGTGCTGCACTCGCTGGGTGTGCAGGTCGCCGACGAGCGCCCGTACGAGATCAACCGCGAAGACGACGTCATCTACGTCTACAACTTCGGCCTCAAGCTGCCCGCCGACGTCGAGATCCAGGTCCCGCAGGTGCGCGCGAAGGTGGAGAACGCCTTCTCCGCGGCCTGGCGCGGCGAGTCCGAGGTGGACGGTTTCAACGAGCTGGTGCTGCGGGCGAACATGACCTGGCGCGAGGTGGTGATCCTGCGCGCCTACGCGAAGTACCTGCGGCAGGCCGGGAGCATCCACTCGCAGCGGTTCATGTGGGAGACCTTCCGCAACCACCCGAAGATCGCCGCGTCGCTGGTCGAGCTGTTCCAGACCCGTTTCGATCCGGAGCTCCAGCTGACCGCGCAGGCGCGCGAGGAGGCCGCCGGGGCCATCGTCGAGCACATCCGCGGTGAACTCGACCAGGTCGCCAGCCTCGACGCCGACCGGATCATGCGGGCCTTCCTGCTGCTGATCGAGTCGACGCTGCGGACCTCGTTCTTCCAGCGCGGGAACGGCCGTCCGAAGCCCTACGTGTCCTTCAAGCTCGATCCGCAGAAGCTCGCCGAGCTGCTGCCGGCGCCGCGCCCGAAGTACGAGATCTTCGTGTACTCGCCGCGCTTCGAGGGCGTGCACCTGCGCTTCGGCGCCGTCGCGCGCGGCGGTCTGCGCTGGTCGGACCGCCGGGAGGACTTCCGCACCGAGGTCCTCGGCCTGGTCAAGGCCCAGATGGTGAAGAACTCGGTGATCGTGCCGGTCGGCGCCAAGGGCGGCTTCGTGCTGAAGAACCCGCCCGCGGATCGCGACGCGCTGTTCAACGAGGGCGTGGCCTGCTACAAGGCCTTCATCTCGGCGCTGCTGGACATCACCGACAACCTCGACCCCTCCGGCAAGGTCGTGCCACCGGTCGAGGTCGTGCGCCACGATGGCGACGACCCGTACCTGGTGGTCGCCGCCGACAAGGGCACCGCGACCTTCTCCGACATCGCCAACGAGATCGCGGTCTCCTACGGCTTCTGGCTCGGCGACGCCTTCGCCTCGGGCGGCTCGGCCGGCTACGACCACAAGAAGATGGGCATCACCGCCCGTGGCGCGTGGGAATCGGTGAAGCACCACTTCCGCGAGCTCGGCACCGACACGCAGTCGGAGGACTTCACCGTCGTCGGCATCGGCGACATGGGCGGCGACGTCTTCGGCAACGGGATGCTGCTCAGCGAGCACATCCGCCTGGTCGCGGCCTTCAACCACATGCACGTCTTCATCGACCCCGAGCCCGACGCGGCGGCGTCGTTCCCGGAGCGGCGGCGGCTGTTCGATCTGCCGCGCTCGACCTGGGACGACTACGACAAGTCGCTGATCAGCGAGGGCGGCGGCGTCTGGTCGCGGTCGCTGAAGTCGATCCCGATCACCCCGCAGGTGCGGGAGGCGCTCGGGCTCGACGAGACCGTGACGCGGCTGGCGCCCAACGACCTGATCAACGCGATCCTCAAGGCCCCCGTGGACCTGCTGTGGAACGGCGGGATCGGGACCTACGTCAAGGCCGCGTCGGAGTCGAACGCCGAGGTCGGCGACAAGACCAACGACACCCTGCGCGTCAACGGCGGGGAGCTGCGCGCGAAGGTCGTCGGCGAGGGCGGGAACCTGGGCCTGACCCAGCTCGGCCGGATCGAGTTCGCCCTCGCGTGCGGGAACATCGCCACCGACTTCATCGACAACTCGGCGGGCGTCGACTGCTCCGACCACGAGGTGAACATCAAGGTCCTGCTGTCGCGGGCGATCACCTCCGGCGAGCTCGACCAGGCCGACCGGGACGCGCTGCTGGCCGAGATGACCGACGAGGTCGCCGAGCTGGTCCTGCGCGACAACTACGACCAGAGCACGGCCCTCGGGGTCGCCGGCGCGCAGGCGCTGACGCTGCTTCCGGTGCACCGCAGGCTCCTGGCTTACCTGGAGAAGCACGCTGGCCTGGACCGCAAGCTGGAGGGGCTGCCGACCGACAAGGAGCTCACCCAGCGCACGTCCTCGGGCCGGGGGCTGACCCGGCCGGAGTTCGCGGTGATGCTCTCCTACGTCAAGCTCGACCTGGAGAACGAGATCCTCGACGGCACGCTGCCCGACGACGCCTGGACGAAGGCCGTGCTGACCGAGTACTTCCCGCATCCGCTGCGGGAGCGTTTCGCGCGGATCATGCCCGAGCACCCGCTGCGCCGGGAGATCGTGACGACGGCGCTGGTCAACGAGGTCGTCAACCACGGCGGCACGTCCTTCGTCTTCCGCATCATGGAGGAGACGGGGGCCTCGGCCGACGACGCGATCCGCGCCTACGCGATCATCCGCAAGGTCTTCGGTCTGTCCGAGTTGTGGACGGCGATCGAGGAGCTCGACAACGTCGTGCCGACCGAGGCGCAGGTCGCCGGGCTGCTGGTGGTCCGCCGTCTGGTCGACCGCGGCGTGCGCTGGCTGGTGCAGAACCGGCGGGTGCCGCTCGACGTCGAGGCCGAGGTGAGCCGCCTGAGCGAGGGCGTGTCGGCGCTGCTGCCGCGCATGCCCGAGCTGCTGCTGGGCAGCGAGCGCGAGTCGATGCACGGCTACGCCTCGAAACTGGCCGCGACGGGACTGCCCGGCGAGCTGGCCGAGCGCCTGGCCTGCCTGATCTACGGTTTCGGGCTGATAGACGTGGTCGAGGTCGCCAACGCCAGCGGCCACGACCTCAACGAGGTCGCCGAGGTCTACTTCACCATCGGTGAGCGCTTCACCGCCGACACGGTGCTGAACAAGATCTCCGACCTGCCGCGCGAGGACCGCTGGCAGACCCTGGCCAGGATGGCGTTGCGCTACGACCTGTACGCGGCCGTGGCGGCGCTGACGGCGGAGGTGCTGACCTCGACGGGTTCCGAGGAGCCTGCCGTCGAGCGGGTCGCCGAATGGGAGAAGCAGAACGCGCCGACGCTGGTGCGGGTGCAGAACGCGATGGGCGAGTTCGTCCACTCGCGGGCCGACCTGGCCGCCCTTTCGGTGCTGCTGCGCCAGATCCGGACGCTGGTGCAGGCTTCGGCCTCGTCGGGCTGACCGGGCCGGAACGAAGACTGGAGAGGCGGACGCGACGGCGTCCGCCTCTTTCTTCGTCCCCGTCCTTAAAGATCGCCTTAACGCTGAACTCCGGGCTCGCGGCCGCCTACCTGCCGTTCCTTCACTACGTCACCTTTCAGCGACCGATCACGTCTTTCCCGCGTGCGTTTCGGCGTGGTAGGAAGACTCCTCAAGCGGCTAGCTACCGGTAAGAAAGCTCCAGCAAGCGGAGGTAACTGCGGATGTCCCCTGATCCATTAATGTCGCGCCGGAACATCTTCCGGGGAGCCGTGGTCCTCGGGACCGCGGCCACGGTCGGCGGCTTCACCGTCTCGACGGCGAGTGCGGCCGTGCCGAACCCGGGGATCGCGAGCTGCGCGACCTGGGGTGCCCGGGCGGCGAGCGGACTGTCGCAGATCGCCACCGACGCCAACAAGATCGTCATCCACCACACGGCGACGGCGAACCAGACCGACGTGTCGCAGGCCGCGGCCTACCGGCTGGCGCGGTCGATCCAGAGCTACCACATGGACAGCAACGGCTGGGCCGACACCGGCCAGCACTTCACCGTCAGCCGCGGCGGGTACGCGATGGAGGGGCGCCACTACAGCCTCTCGCACCTGACCAGCGGCAACGGGATGGTCGTCGGCGCGCACTGCCCGGGCCAGAACAGCCAGGGCATCGGCATCGAGAACGAGGGCACCTACACCAGCGCGACCCCGCCGGACGCGCTGTGGGCCAAGCTCGTCGACGTGTGCGCCTACATCTGCCAGCAGTACGGCATCGCGCCCAGCAAGATCTACGGCCACCGCGACTACGTGGCCACCTCCTGCCCCGGCGACAAGCTGTACAGCATGCTCCCCTCGCTGCGCACGGCCGTCGCCGACAAGCTCAACGGCGGCACGACACCGACCTTCCAGGTGGTCATCGACAACGGAAGTGCCGGTTTCACCGCGAGCGCGAACTGGGCGGTGTCGTCCTACTCGGCGCAGCGCTACGGTTCGAACTACCACTACGCCAACCCCGAGGCGGTCTCCGACGGCGCGTACTACCGCGCGACGCTCCCCGCCACGGGCGACTACAAGGTCGAGACCTGGTACCCCGCCGACGCCGGTTACAACGCCACCGCGCCCTTCGTGGTGTTCGCCAGTGGAGGCAACAAGACCGTCACCGTGAACCAGCAGGGTAACGGCGGCAAGTGGGTCGACCTGGGTACCCACGCCTTCGGTTCCGGTGCCCGCGACATCGTCGCGGTTAGCCGCTGGAGCTCCGGCGCGGGTTACGTCATCGCCGACGCGGTCCGGGTGACCCGCGTCTGATGGACTCGGTCCCGCCGGGCGCCGTCGCCACGGACCGGCGGGACCGGTTAGTCTGTTTTGGACGTTCTACTGCCGGACCCCGGTTGTTCGCCGGGGATTGGTACGGAACCGATTGGGTGGGCCCGAGTTCACTCCAGGAGGTATCCATGCGACGCCGCACTCTCGTCACCGGGACACTGTCCGCCGCCGCGGCGGCATTCGTCGTCACCGGCGCCGGTTCCCCCGCCCAGGCCGAGGAGCGATCCGTGAGCAACGGCCGCAAGCCGAAGCACCGGGTCCAGATCGTCGGCCACCGCGGTTCCTGCGGCTACCGGCCGGAGCACACCCTGGAGTCGTACCGGCTCGCGATCCGGCAGGGCGTCGACATCATCGAACCCGATCTCGTGCCGACCAGCGACGGTGTCCTCGTCGCGCGTCACGAGCCCGAGATCGGCGGCACCACCGACGTCTCGTCGCGGCCCGAGTTCCTCGACCGCCGGACCACGAAGGTCATCGACGGACTCAACGTGACCGGTTGGTTCACCACCGACTTCACCCTCGCCGAGCTGAAGACCCTGCGGGCCAAGGAACGCCTCCCGCAGCTGCGCCCGGCCAACACCGCCTACGACGGTCTGTGGGAGGTCCCGACCTTCGACGAGATCGTCGCGCTGCTGCTCGCCGAGCGCCGTCGCACGGGCCGCCACATCGGGATGTACCCCGAGACCAAGCACCCGAGCTACTTCCGCTCCATCGGCCTCCCGCTGGAGGACACGCTGGTCCGGACGCTGCGCAGGAACCGTCTCGACGGCAAGAAGTCGGGCGTGCTGCTCCAGTCCTTCGAGCAGGACAGCCTCCGGCGCCTCAAGGCGAAGGTCGGCAACCGCCTGCACTGGGCGACCGAGACGACGCCGACGGCGGCGGTCCTCGACGCCTACGCCGAGCTGGGGCACGGCATCAACTTCACCAAGAACCTGATCATCCCGCGCGACGCCGCCGGCAACCTCACCACGCCGACCACCGTCGTCGCCGAGGCCAAGGCGAGGGGCCTCACGGTGCACGCCTGGACCTTCCGCAGTGAGAACAACTTCCTGCCCACCAACCTGCGCGTCGGCACCGACCCGGCCGCCTGGGGCGACTTCCGCGCCGAGTACGACGCCTTCCTCGCCACCGGCATCGACGGCCTGTTCACCGACTTCCCCGACAAGGCCATCGAGGCCCGCGACGCGGCCTGCGAGGACTAGCCCCGGTCGTGCGAAAGCCTGAGCGGCACCGGATTCACCAGGTCCGGTGCCGCGGTGCGTCGGTGTTTCGACACCGTCTCGGCGGACGGGCGGATACGCTGGATCCCCATCCGACCAACGAGGCCACACGCAGTCGAGTCGGTCGGCGCGCCTTGAGGATTGCCGACGGTGCCTGCCCATGAATCATTTAGCCGCTGAATCCCCCGAGCCCGTGCCAGCCTGGACACCGCCCGAGGACCGGCACGTGTTCAACGAGGATTTTCCCTGGGACGCGTTCGACTCCGAGTGGTACCACTCCCTCAACTACGCGACCCTGCGCGACGACGACCACGACATCCTGACGATCGTGCGGGACTTCTTCACCGAGGCCCACGCGCAGGACCGTCCCGAGCGCGCCTGGAGCGGCCTCGACGTCGGCACCGGCGCCAACCTGTACCCGGCCCTGTCCATGCTGCCCTTCTGCCGGCGGATCCGCCTGCACGAGTTCTCCGCGAGCAACGTCTCGTGGCTGGAGCGCGAGATCGGCGGCGGCTTCCGGCCGAGCTGGGATCCTTTCTGGGCGGCGCTGTGCGAACGCGAGCCCTACGCGGCGGTCGCCGATCCCCGCGCGAGGCTGCGGGAGGTCGCCGAGGTCTGCCAGGACAGCGTGTTCACGCTGTCCGACGGTGCGGAGACCGGTCCGCGGGACGTCTTCAACGGCCTCGCGGTGCGGACCTGGGACGTTGGCACGATGTTCTTCGGGGCGGAGTCGATGACGACCGACTTCGTCGAGTTCAAGCTGGCCGTCGGCCGCTTCATGCACTCCCTGCGGCCGGGCGCGCCCTTCGCGGCGGCGTTCATGCGCGACTCGAAGGGCTACACCGTCGGGGACGTCGACTTCCCGGCCGTCGCGATCAAGGAGCAGGACGTCGCGGAGTGCCTCGAAGGCCTCGCCTCGCGCGTGGAGGTTCAGGTGACGGGACTGGAGGCGACCTTGCGGGCCGGGTACGGCGGCATGATCGTGGCGACCGGCCGGGCGGCCGACGGGAGAGCCGGCTGGCGGTGACCGCGGCCCGGGCCGCGCGAAAACGCGCGGCCCGGCGGCACACCGTCCATGCGGGATATGCGCGCGTCGCTCCCGTACGAGGGCTTGCCCTCGTACGGACGGAAACCGTGCGGTTCTCGGCGATGCCCAACGTCACCCGTGCCCGACGCTGTCCTCGCATACGGATGGAATAGGGGCACTCGGCCCGGTCATGGGGTTTCCTCGCCGACGCGGCACCGGCGACTCGGCGCCGACCGCGACGCGATCGCCTCGCCGATCACGTGATCCGATTCTTTGCCTCCTTCGCGGCGGACGGAATGAGGAACCGTGACTCCGTCCGGGCGTTGAGCCGGACACCCGCCGTGGAAGTGGCGGCCCGTCTTCATTCCGCATGGGAATCCTTCCCATGCGAGTCCGCAAAGGACACGATGCGTTCTCTTTCGCGGCACGCCCGTCCGTGCCGAAAAGGGCGGAATCCCATTGTCGGCGACTTGCCTCCCATTGCCCGACAGGCGAACTCCAGATCGTCCCGGTGGCAATGGTTCGACCGCGTTACGGCGGTCCTTTTCCCGTTTCTCCCGCGAACTCCGGGTGACTCCCGGTTCCGCAGCGTCGGCTCCGCTTCACGACGCCATGCCCGAGCGCGTTTGAGTAACGTGAATCATTGGGTATGTAGTCATCGACACCTGTCCGTCGCCATAGGACTGAGGATCAGGACGCATGGTGACGCGGTGACGAGATCGCGTCCCGCTCACCGTCGTGGGTGGACGGGTCCGCCGGTCAGGTGGGGTGGCTCCCACGGTCGGGGGATGCCGGCCGGCCGCTCGGCCCGGGTTCAGTGATCGGCGGCGGACGGCGCACCCGGGTGTCCGCCGAGGTGGGCGGCGACCGTCGGCCGGTCTCGATCGCCGGCCCCTATATGGAACTGTGATGCGACCTTCGGTCGCGCAACCCGAGGTCGTTTGGGTGCGTGTAAAGGGATCCGTGCTTCGGTGCCGATCGGGCCCCGACAGTCCCTTGTAGAACCGAAGCTAATGTGGATAGATGGTCGATCAGGCCGGCTCGCACTTCGCGGTCGGTCGGCGACCCACGATGATCTTGTAGGAGCTCATCCATGCATCCTCTCCGTGAGGACCCTGCTACGGAGCGGGGTAATATCCCCTCCGTGACCGAGCCAGCACTGTCCCTTAGTCGCAACGACGACTTTGTCTGGGACACCTTCAATGCCGCGTGGTACCAGGAGCACAACTACGGGACCCTGCGTCCGGACGACGAGGAGATCCTGCAGACGGTGCGCGACTTCTTCGCCGCCGTCTACGCCGAGGACCGGCCGACGCGAAAGTGGCACGGTATCGATGTCGGCCCGGGAGCCAATCTCTATCCCTCGCTGTCGATGCTGCCGTTCTGTGAGAGCATTCGCCTTCACGAATACTCCGAGAACAACGTCGCCTGGCTTCGCGCGGAGATCCAGGGCGGCTACGGAGAATCCTGGGACGCCTTCTGGAAGATCCTCACCGAGAATCCCGCCTACCGTTCGGTCGAAGACCCTCGCGCGGCCCTGAAGAAGATCGCCGACGTCAACAAGGACAGCGTCTTTCGCCTGGACGAGGTCAAGGTCGAGGGCGGCAGTCTGCTGGATCTGCCCGCCGAGCAATGGGACGTCGGCACGATGTTCTTCGTCGCCGAGTCGCTCACCGGTGAGAAGGCCGAGTTCGAAAAGGCCGTCCGCAAGTTCGTGCACTCATTGCGCCCCCGTGCACCGTTCGCCGCGGCGTTCATGAAGGATTCGGCCGGCTACTTCGTCGACGACCAGCGCTTTCCGGCCGTTGCGATCACGGAGGCCGATGTGAGAGAGTGCTTGACAAGCCTCGCGTCCAATGTGGATGTTCGGGTGCTGGGGCAAGACGCCTCCCTGCGGGACGGTTACGGCGGGATGATCATCGCGACCGGGAGGGCGGGCGACAACTGAAGCTGTGACGGGAGGATGGTTGAGGTCCCATGAGGATTCAACCGAGACAGCACCTGCTTGAGATCTGGGAAGCGCTCATCCGTTCGTCCTATGTCAAGGACGAGAGTTCCAAGGAGAGCCACTGGGCGTGGGGCGGTGCCGACAGCGACGATTCGGTCTATGACACGCAGCAACTCCTCTGCCTGATGTTCCCGGCGGCCGAGGTGCCCGCGTTCGCCCTGGAGACCCCCGACGAGACCATCGACGCGGTCGTCGGCGTGCTCGCCCCCTTCGGGACCGCCATTCAGATCCCGCGTGTCCTCACGCGGATCCTCACCTCCTACCTCGAACGCCACAGCGACACCGATGGCAATCCGCGCTTCGCGGGAGGGGGGTACTTCGTCAGCGACACCGGCGAGTCCCCCTCCGAGGAGCAGCGCACCCTCGACGTCACCGAGTCCTTCGCGCTCTCGATCACGCTGACCCTGGCGATCCTCGGTTTCGCGCGCAAGTTCCGTGAGGGGCTGCGCAGCAAGAGCTACATCGCCGAGGCCGAGAAGCTGGAGGCCCTGGCCAGTAAGCGGCTCACCGCCGCCATGGTCGGCCTCCTGCGAAGTTTCACGGTCAACGCCTTCGAGGCCGAGTCCCCTGAGGGCCGGCTCCTGCTGGCGTCGATGAACGAGACGAACCTGCCGACGCGCCGGCTCGTCGAGGAACTGCGCCGCGAACTCCGTGACGTCAACGCCGGTCTGCGCGACCTGACCATCGGTTCGGGCCGCGAGGCCGAACTCGAAGGCCAGACGACGCTCTTCGAGTGCGGCTGGTCCTGGGGCGTCATCGACGGTGCCCCCGAGATCGTGGACGCCACCGCCGGCGGCACCCAGCGTCCCGGCGTCGCGCAGGACGCGCCCTACCTGTACTTCACCACCGTCGCCCTCGACGGCATCGCCGACCTGTTCTCCACCCGTACCCGCGTCCTCGGCCTGCTCGACGCCGAACAGCGACGCCTCGCCGACTCGCTCCAGCTGCGCTGGGAGATGACCCAGCGCTACTGGGCGAAGCTGGCGACCTTCGGTGTCGGCGACCGCTGGCCCCTGGAGAGCATGCCGTGGAACACCACCGACGCCGAGCACTCCGACTACTTCAGCCTCCTGGTGTCGGCCATCGTCACCCGTGACATGGTCGAGCGCCGCGCCTCCGACGAGCGGCTCAGCCGCCTCGGCCGCGTCCTGGCCGAACTCGCCAAACGCGGTCGCGTCACCGAACGCGCCGAAGGCGCCGACCCCGCCGTCCGGCTGCACTCGCCCGGTCTGCGCGTGGGTCTCGGCGGAGCCGACAAGGTCGGCGGGCCCCAGCTGTACTGGCAGGTCTCGGACTTCGGCGCCGTTCTGCTCAAGCGCATCGTGCGGATCGCCGCCCTGATCGACGACGTGGAGCTGCGCGACGAACTGCTCCGCCTCGGCGACCGGGTATGGGACCACCTCGTCCAGCGGCGGCTGAGCGCCGGCGCGTTCAAGGACCTGTGGGACGAGCCGTCCAATGTGTACGCGCAGCTCGGCGAGGGTCACTCGCTCACCGCTTCCTGGCACCACACGATCCGTGTGGTCGAGAGCCTCGTCGGTGCCGCCGAGCTCGTCCGAAGCGACCCGCCGCGCAGCGAGTTCATGATCCGCCAGGCACAGCACTCGATCAGCGAGGCCGAGCACCTCTACGACCAGGAACTGCTCGACGGGGGAGCCGAGAGCGGCAAGTCGATCCGCGACCTGCTGCAGACGGTCCACGCGAACCTGTTGCGCGCCAAGGAGATCCAGTACGAGCGCCCGGCCAGCGCGGTGGCCATCGTGCAGAAGGTGCTTCGCGAGCTCGACCGGCTCGCCGCGGCCCGTCAGGACGCCAAGGGGAGGTAGAGGTGCTGGTCTTCGCCACCTCGGACAAGGGCGGCACCGGTCGATCGGTGACCAGCTGCAACATCGTGTACCGCCACGCGCTGCACGGTGGCAATGTCGCGTACCTGGACTTCGACTTCGGTTCGCCGACCTCGGGTGCCATCTTCAACATCGACGGCGCGACGCGTGGGACCACCCGCGGCGGGCTGCACAAGTACCTGCTCGGCGAGATCCCCGAGCCGACGCGCCTGGAGATCTGGGACGAGTCGGACCGCTCCAGCCTGCGCGGCCGTCCCGACGGCGCCGGGCGCCTGACGCTGTTCCCGGGTGACGAGGGCGGCGGCGAGTTCGCCGCCAGCCCGGAGATCGTCGGCCGCTGCATCAGCCTGTTCTCGCGGCTGGAGGAGGAGTACGACCTCACGCTCGTCGACTTGAGCGCGGGCCGCTCCTACGCCACCGACATCGTCCTGCGCGCCACCGCAGACCCGTCCCTGTCGAAGGTCATCTCGCGCTGGCTGATCTTCCACCGCTGGACCCGGCAGCACGTCTACGCCGCCGCCGGCCTCGCCTACGGCGACCGCGGGATCATCAAGTCCGGCGAGGAGCGCGGGCACGACCACGACAAGCTGAAGGACACCATCCGCTTCGTGCGCACGGCCGTGATGGACCCCCGCTCCCAGGAACTGTCGGGACTGCGGGCCGCCCAGGTCGCCTGGCTCAACGACGTCAACGACGACCTGCGCGAGCTCGCCGGGCGCCTGCAGATCGGGCGTACGACGATGCTCGGCTCGGTCCCGATCGACCCGGTGCTCCAGTGGCGCGAGCAGCTGATCTCCGACACCGACACGATCACCCGCCAGATCGCCAACCCGGCCACCGTGGACGCCTTCGTGACGCTGGCGAAACGGCTGACCGATGAATGGCCGGACCTGTGAGCGGCCCGGGGGCGACGACCTTCTCGGAGTCCACCAACGAACCGAAGATCGCCTCGACCCCGCTGGCGCACCTGTCGATCGAGCTCGGCCACCTCTACATGGAGGACTACGCCGCCGGGATGGACCGGCTGGTGTCGCACTTCGCGAAGGTGAAGACCTGGGCGGCGACGGCTGAGGCCGACGCCGCCGAGGCACTGCGCAGGGTCGGCAAGACGCCCCGGATCAGCACGTGCTTCCTGATCGACGACTACTTCACGCGCTTCTCCACCCCGGGCAAGGTCATCGCCGACGTGCTGACCGCCGCGGAGGCCAACGAGGTCCGGATCGACTACGTGGCGCGCGAGGCCGGTTGCGCCCAGGCGGGGGAGGTGTCTCCGGCGAGTCTGGTCGAGGCGCGGCTGGTCGCCGACCCGCCGCCGGGCACGAACGGCCACCGGCCGCCGGTCGGCGTGGTCGGCTGGCTGTCCAACGGGCAGCGCAGTCCCGCCGCGGGCAGTGAGGCGATGGAGGCGCCGACGAAGTGGCGGCCGCCCTCGGAGAACGCCGCGAACCGGCACTCGATCTTTCTCGACGTGGAGTTGTGGGACGTCAAGGGCGGCGAGCGGACCTGGTCGTGTCCCTTCCTGGCGGCGGTGTGGCAGCTGCTGCGCCTCGGCCTGCTGCGCGACAAGGGGGCCGTCGTGGCCGCGCCCGTGCTCTGCCCGGAGCTCGACACCGCCGCCGCGTGGTCCGACATGCCGGTGGTCATGCAGATGGACCAGAAGGCCCCGCCTTTCGCGGCCTACCGGACCTTCTCGATCCTCGACTCGCGCTTCCTGCACATCGAGCACGCCGTCCGCACGATCCTGAGCCAGGTCGCCGTCGAACGCGCGGTCGCCGAGCTGGTCGCCGGGCGGGCCGCGGGCGAGAGGCTGGACTGTCCCGCGACCGTCGTCGAACGGCTGGAGTACTTCTTCACCGGCCCCCGCTGGACGGCCTAGGCGGTTTCGCCCGGCTGCCGGACCGCGGCGATCTGGCGCCGGAACGGCACCGCGTCGTCCCACAGCGCCTCGAAGTCCTCGACGCGTTTGGTGAGCCTCTCGGGCTTGTTCATCAGGCGTGTGTTGACGATGACCGGGTCGGTGTCGCCGGTGTGCTGGGAGGCCGGCGTGGTCTCGTAGCTGACCTGGTTGTCGAAGAGTACGAAGTCGATGAGCGCGTCGTGCTTGGCCGGGTTGAGCACCCGGACGTCGATGCCGACCTCCAGCTGCCGCTGGCAGATCTCGTGCAGGATCTCCTCGTCGGGGTCGTGCGGGTCGAGGACGTGGATCCGGCGGATGTGCACGCCCCGTTTGACGGCCTTGGCCTGCTCGGCGATGTAACGTCGCCCCAGGTCGCTGAGCAGGAAGTGCCGTCCGCCGACGTCGACGGTGTGCAGCGAGATGGCGTTGACGGCCTGGACGGAGTTCTCGGTGAGGATGAGCAGCCAGTCGCGGTCCTCGCCGTCATAGGTGGTCTCGCGGTTGTGGATGAGCTCGTCGACGAAGGTCCGCAGGCCCATGATCCGTTCCAGGATTAAGCCGTAGACGAGCGGATCGACGGCGCGCGAAACCCGGGTCATGCTTTGTATGAGAAGCAGCTGTTCCTCGTTCGGCAATGCCGAGGCCTCCATTCGCTCGAACAGTCCGGAGGCCTCGTTCAACTGCGAGAATTCCTTGTGGATCATCTTCTGGGCGTTGGTGCTCTCGGTCTTATAGGTGTACTCGACCGAATCCAGGCGCCTCTCCACGTCGGTCAGGAACTGGGTCACGAAGGCCACCGAACCCAGAAAGACCGAGGCCATCCACGACCATGCCCCGTCGGGCAGGATCAGCTCCGTCAAGCCGAATCCGAAGGCGCCGATGATCCCGGTGACCAGCACCTTTCGCAGGATTGTCGACTTGTATTTACGCGGCGGATCAGGACTGCTCACGCGTACCTCGCAAAGGGTGGTGCCGCGACGGTCAGGCCTCGCCCGCGTGGCCCCCACCGGAGGCGATGGTGGCGAGCATCATCTGGTCGCGGATACGGGAGATGAGGGTGTTCCACTGCCGGGTGAACCCCGGCCGCCGCTCCAGTTCGTCCCAGAGCGCCGCCGGCTCGGGCTTCAGGCGCGCGGCGGGCATCCACAGGTGGAGCATGTGGTCGATCACCGGTTGCAGGGCGCGGACGACCCCGGCGCGTTCGCCGGTGCCGATGCGGGCGCGCTCGACGTAGCCGAGGACGGTGGTGAGCAGCCAGTCGTGGACGGCGATGTCCTCGCAGAGGGCGGCGAGATCGGGAACGTCGCTGTTCCCCGCCTGCACCCGGGCCGTGCGGGTGACGCTGTCGTCGATGCTGAGCACCATCGTCGCATGTGGACCGCCGTGCTCAACGGCCCAGCGCAGCCGGGTCCGCGCGCTGCGGAACGGTGGTCTGCGGTCGACGTGTTCGGCGAACTGCACCTCGTCGACGATCCGGCCGCTGATCGCGCCGAGGTCGAGGGAGCCGTTGCCGGGCGACGAGTCACAGAATCCCTTGGCCAGCCGCGCGTCGTCGGTGCGCCCGAGGTACTCGATGACGCCCGGGCGGGCGAGGTAGTGGGACCACGGCATGCGCCGCCGGTGCTCGCTCGGCACGACCTCGGCGAAGCTGGATCCCTGCAGGAGATGGCCGCCGGTGAGCAGCGCGCGGGTGACCGCCGTGCCGATTCCGCGCACCGTTCCGCCGGAACCCGTGGGCAGGCCGCAGTCGACGCCGGTCAGGCGCTCGGGCGAGACGGCGTGCGCGATCGGGCGTTCGGAACGACGTACTCGGTCACCGCGCACCAACGTCAACAGATCGGCCGTGAATTGCCCGGAGATCGCCGATGAATGCTGCAGCAGACCGGTGTGAACCTCCCCGATCGTGATCATCTTCGCCGACGCCTTCCCCTTCGTCGCGTGAATATCCTTGAGCATACCCGCCAACACTGTCCACCTAGGACTGTCGGATTCCTTATTCTCAATCCGCGCGCGGACCGCTAGCGTTGTCAGATGGTGCTCATGGGACGGACCGACGTTGTCGTGATCGGCGCGGGCATTTCCGGGCTGACCACCGCGGTGACATTAGCCGAGACAGGCCTCTCGGTGGGGATCCTCGCCGAGCGGGATCCCACGCGAACGAATTCCGCCAAGGCGGGCGCCAGCTGGGGCCCGTACATGGTGTCCGACGACCGGGTCCTGCGCTGGAGCAAGGAGACCTTCGGCGTGCTGGCCGGGATCGCGGCCGGGGCGGGCACGGGTGTGCGCATGGTGCCCGGCGTGGAGGCCTTCGAGGAGCAGGTGGCCGAGCCGCCGAGCTGGGCGCTCGAAGTGCCCGACTTCGTGCGCGGGCTGCCGCCGGGGCTCCCCGCCCACTACGTGGACGGCTGGCGCTACACGGTCCCCATCGTGGACATGCCCGTGTACCTGAAGTACCTCAGCCGGCGCTTCATCGAGGCCGGAGGGACTCTGGAGATCGGGCGGGCCGTCACCGGGTTCACCGACGTGGCCGCCGATCGCCGGACGGGCACGATCCTGGTCAACTGCACGGGAGCGGCCTCGCGGTACCTGGTGCCCGACGACAGCCTCACGGCCGTGCGCGGGCAGCTCGTGCTGGTCGACAACCCCGGGATCGGTGAGTTCTTCCAGGACAACCCGCACGGCTCGGACCTGACCTGCATCTTCCCGCACGAGGACTACGTGGTCCTCGGCGGGAACGCGAGCCCCGACGTCGCCGACACGGCACCCGACCCTCGGGTCGCCGCACAGATCCTCGAACGCTGCCGGGAGGTCGATCCCCGGCTGAACGACGCCCGCGTCATCGGCCACCGCGTGGGTCTGCGGCCCAACCGGCCGAGCGTGCGCGTCGAGTGGGACGAACGCACCGACTTCCCGCTCCTCCACAACTACGGCCACGGCGGTTCGGGCGTCACCCTCTCCTGGGGCTGCGCCTTCGAGGTGCTGGAACTTCTGCGGAGCCGGCGCCCGGCCTGAACCCGCGGTGCCGGTACGAGCGGGAAACCCCGCCCGTACCGGCACCGCGGACCGTCCTAGTTCCCGAGCAGGGCCTCCGTGGCAGCCTCGGCGTTGACCGGGGCGGCGCCGTAGGTCGCGACGTAGGCGGCGGCACCGGCGGGACGCCAGCGGGCCGGCCAGCCCATCTCGACCAGCACGGTCGGGATGCCCGAGGCGGCCACACCCTCCACCAGCGTGCGTGAACGGTGGTGGCGGTGGGTGTCGCGGGCGACGACGACGACCGAGCGGCCGTCGGCGCGGGCCGTCACCGCCGAGGTGTCGGCGGTGTCGTGGTCCAGGTACAGCGTCTCGCTCTCGGCGAGGCGCTTGGCCAGGAGCGGCGTCACGCCCCACGGCACGTCGCCGACGGCGATGTTGCCGGGGGTGTCGATGTGCACGATCAGGGCGTCCGACAGGTTCGGCACCGTCCCCTCGACGTGCACGGCGCGACGGGCGGCGTCCGGGCCGACGCTGGCGGCGGTGTGGACGCCGTTGCCGTTGCCCTGGGCGCCGACGAGCCACGAGCGCAGCTCGTCGCCGCGGCGGGCCGCGTCGTGCAGGCGCTCCTCGGGCAGCTCGCCCGACTTCACCGCGGTCAGGATCGCGCCCACGGTCGCGTGCACGAGATCGGTCATGGGCCCCTGCTTCTGCGTCTCGCCGCCGAAGCAGATGAGGTCGCACCCGGCCCCGATCGCCTGCGCGATCGCCGCCGGGATCCCGCGCGTGCCGGACACGCCCCGCATCTCCACGGCGTCGGTGATCACCGCGCCGCCGAAGCCGAGCTCGCCGCGCAGCAGAGTGGTCAGCGCGGCGGGGGAGAGGGTGGCGGGCAGCTCGCCGGTCAGGGAGGGAACGCGGATGTGGCCGGTCATGACCACCCGGGTGCCCGCCGCGATGGCGGCGGCGAAGGGCACGAGCTCGCGCTCACGGAGGGTTTCGAGGGACACGTCGACCATCGGCAGCGTGTGGTGCGAGTCGTCGACGGTGGCGCCGTGGCCCGGGAAGTGCTTGGCGCAGGCGGCGACACCGGCGTCCTGCAGTCCCGCGATGGCGGCCGCGGCGTGCCGGGCGACGAGGTGGGGGTCGCGGCCGAAGGAGCGGGTGCCGATGACGGGGTTGTCGTCGGCCACGTTGATGTCGACGGCGGGGGCGCAGTTGAGGTTGACGCCGACGGCGTGCAGCTCGTCGCCGATCGCGCGGTGGACCGCGCGGGTGAGCTCGACGTCGTCGACGGCGCCGAGGGCGGCGTTGCCCGGGTAGGGGCTGCCGGCGGCGTGGTGGAGGCGCGTGACGTCGCCGCCCTCCTCGTCGGCACCGATGAGCGCGTCGGGCCGGACGGCCCGCAACTGGGCGGTCAGCTCGGCGACCTGTCCTGGGTTGGCGATGTTGTAACCGAACAGGACGTAGCCGCCGATGCCTTCCGCGAGGAGGTCGAGTGCCCACCGGGGAGCGGTGGTACCGGAGAAACCCGGCAAAAGGGTACGAAGTGCCAGTGCTCGCAAGTCCTGATCGGTCATAAGGGACACCATTCGGGGAGGGTATTTGCTTAGAAACTTGCCAATAAGAATAGACGGTCGGTGCCACTTCGCGCCGCCGTGGACTCGGTACGCAAAGATGCTGGTTAGAAACCCAGCCCCTACGACCATGACGAAGGGCGACCACTCATGGCGACTCGCCGTTTCCCGGGTATTCCCAGCCTGTTGCGCGTACTGAACGACCGTGCGGCACTAGAGCTGCTGTTGCACAACGGCCCGATGACCAGGGCCGAGCTGGCCGCAGAGACCTCGCTGTCCAAGGTGACCGCGTCCCAGATGGTGGAGCGGCTGGAGGCGCGCGGTCTCGTCACGGTCGTCGGCAGCCGTCCCGGAGGGCGCGGGCCGAATGCGACGGTGTACTCCGTGGTGCCCGGGTACGCCTATGTCGTCGGTGTCGACGTGGGTCCCCGCACGGTGACCGCGGCCCTTGCCGACCTGACCGGCTCGGTGTGCGGACGTGTGCGCATCGACACCGGCGATGGTGACGACCCCGTGCAGGTGGTGCACAGAGCGGTGTTCGACGTTGTCGAGGCCGCCGACGTGCCCCAGGACCGGATCCGCCGGATCGTGTGCGGCACGCCCGGGCTCGTCGAGCCCGACAGTGGCGACCTCGGCTTCTCCTGGGAACTGCCGAGCTGGCACCACGGTCTGCGCGCGGCCCTCACCGAGGACCTCAAGCGGCCGGTCGTCTTCGAGAACGATGTGAACCTGGCCGCCGTCGCCGAGCACCGCGACGGAGCCGCCGGAGGTGTCGACGACTTCGTCTACGTGTGGTTCAGTCGCGGCCTCGGCGTCGGCGTGATCCTCAACGGGCGCCTCCATCGCGGCGCGACCGGCGGGGCCGGCGAGATCGGCTACCTGCCGGTGCCCGGCGGCCCACTGCCGTCCGGCTCGGTCGCCCGCCGGGCCAAGGGCTCCTTCCAGCAGCTCGCCGGTGCCGACATCGTCCGCAACCTCGCCCGCGACTACGGCTTCGACCGCGTCAACGGCGCCAAGGCCGTCAAGGCCGCCGTCGCCGCGGGCGCGGAGGGCGAGGCCTTCCTCGACGAGCTCGCCTCGCGTATGGCGCTGGGCGTGGCCTCGGTCAGCGTCGTCCTCGACCCGGGCCTGGTCGTGCTCGGCGGTGCCGTCGGCTACGCCGGTGGCGAGGCCCTGGCCACGCGCGTCGCCGCGCAGGTCGGCAAGCTCGCCCCGGTCCGGCCGCGTGTGGTGGTCGGGACGGTCCCAGAGGACCCGGTGATGCGCGGCGCGATGTTCGTCGGCCTCGACGCCGTTCGGGAGGAGATCTTCGACGAGGAGGCGTGAGGCCCGGGGGAGGGCGGCGTCCCTCTCCCCCCCCCCCCCCCCTCGTTCCGGTGACGCGCGGCCGATCTCCCCGAAGATTGACCGAGTTTCACCTAAAGTGCCGGATATGTCTTTTGCTCGTGTTGTTCGTACGCTGACCGTGGCGGTCGCGACCGGCGCGATCCTGACCGCCTCCGTGCTCGGCGCCGCTCCGGCCGGCGCCGACCCGTCCGATTCCGATCCCGGCGCGCCCGGTGACAAGGGCGGCTCCGGCCTCGCCGACCCGCCCTCGGCCCTCCCCGGCGCTCCCGAAGACCCCGAGGCCGCGACGACCGACTACAAGGCCGCCGACTGGACCGCGGCCAGCAAGAAGAACTACACGGTCGCCGACCGCCCGAAGGACCACAGGATCCGCTACGTCGTCATCCACGTCATGCAGGGCACCTACGAGGGCACCAAGGCGTGGTTCCAGAACCCGAAGGCCGAGGTCACCACGCACTACATCATGCGGGCCAAGGACGGCCACGTCACGCAGATGGTGCGCGAGAAGAACATCGCCTGGCACGCCGGGAACTGGGACGTCAACACCGAGTCCATCGGCATCGAGCACGAGGGCTGGGTGAGCGAGAAGAAGTGGTTCACCGACACCGTCTACAAGTCCTCGGCGGCCCTGGTCCGCAACATCTGCGCGCGCTACAAGATCCCGATGGACCGCGAGCACATCATCGGCCACGTCGAGGTCCCCGGCGCCGACCACACCGACCCGGGCAAGTACTGGGACTGGGACCGGTACATGAAGTTCCTGCGCGCCGACGACGATGACGACGAGGAGCCCGGCATCGTCGTCGACGACGCCACCGAAGGACGCGTCACGGCCGGCGCGAGCTGGTCGACGGCGTCGATGAGCGGGCAGTGGGGCGAGTCGGTCCGCGTCGCCGACCCGGTCGCCAAAAGCGACCCGCTGTGGTTCAAGGCGGCCGTGCCCTCGTCCGGTTCCTACCGCGTCTACGCGCGCTACCCGGCCGCGAGCGGCAACAACGACAAGACGCCCTACATCGTCAACACCGCCGACGGCAACACGTCGGTGTACGTCGACCAGAGATCCGGCGGCGGGGAGTGGCGGTCCCTCGGGGTCTTCGCCCTCACCGCCGGCGACCACGACGTCGTCGCCGTCAGCAGGTGGACCGGCGGCAAGGGCCGGATCGTCGCCGACGCGATCCGCCTGGTCAAGCAGTAGCGGTGAAGAGGCCCGCCCCCGATGGGGAGGCGGGCCTCTCGGTGTCCTGAGCGCGTCAGTTGCTGGCGACGTCCCGGCGCTTGAACACCAGCGCCGCGACCGCCACCAGCGCGGCGGTGAACAGCACCAGCGCGCTGATGCCGCCGAAGGCGTTGATGTCGATACCGCGATCCTGGTAGTCGCCGTAGTAGTCGTCGTAGTAGTAGCTGTTGTCCTCGATCTGGTAATGCCCGTCCAGCCACGCCACCACGTAAGGCGACAGCAGCAGCGCCTCCAGGTAGTACAGGCCCGGCAGGAGCTGCGCCAGCAGCCGCAGCCCGAACTCGAAGACGACGGCGTAACCGGCGAGCGCGCCGAGGGCCGCGGCCGTGCGGCGCCCGAGCATCGCGACGGCGAAACCGATCAGCGTGAGCAGGACCGGCAGCACCGCCATCCGCAGGCACTGCTCGACGAAGTTGCCCAGCCAGGCCCCGCTGAAGTCCCCGACGTACCCGCCGACCGAGGTGATCACCCACAGCAGGAACAGGAAGACCGCGCTCAGCCCGATCGCGCCCGCGGTCACCGTGATGACCGCGGCCCCGAGCTTGCTGAAGAAGATCTCCATCCGCCGCGGCTTCCACAGCATCAGGTTCGTCATCCCGCCGCTCGGCCACTCCGCGCCGATGAAGGACGCGGCCGTGACCAGCCCCGCCATCGCGATGAGCGACCCGAAGGCGTACATCAGCGGGGGCGCGTCCTGGGTGAAGGTGATGACGTTCTCAAGGTAGTCGGCGGTGTCGACGAGGTCGGGGTCGTACGTGGAGCAGTCCTCGCCGGCGAAGTAGTTGTACTCCCCGTTGATCTCCGGCGGCAGGCCGGTCATCTCCAGGCACTCCGCCTGCTGCGCCGCCGCGTCGACGCGCGCCCGGTTCGCCTCGGCCTCGGCGTACTCGATCTCGGAGGCGCTCGGCTTGTGCGAGTTGGCCATCGACACGACCAGGATCGCGCCCATGACGCCGATCGTGGCCAGGGACATGACGAGGCCGAAGCGGCGCGTGAAGAAGCGCCGGACCTCCACCAGGAGGAGTCTCATCGGGCGGTCTCCTCTCCCGGGGCGGCCGGCTGCGGCGGCGGCTCGGCTGCCACGGTCACGGGCACCTCGCCCAAGGGTGGTGGCGGCGGGGGCGGGGGCCCGTGCATCGGCACGGGGACGATCACGGAGTCGTCGACCTGCGGGTAGCGGCCGTCGACCGGCGCGGTCCCCGTCAGCTGGAGGAACACCGTCTCCAGGTCGGGACGGATCTGCACCAGTTCGGACACCCAGATGTCGCGCTCGCCGAGCGTGCGGGTCACGAAGGCGGGGTCCTGCATGCGGGGGACGACGATGTGCCGCTCGACCTGGTGGGCCTCAAGCCCGGCCTCGGCGAGCACGGCGAGGGCGGCGGCCGGGTCGGGCACCTGCACCCGCACGTCACCGGTGTACTGCGAGGCGAGGACGTCGTCGACCTTGCCGGTGTGGACCCGGCGGCCGCGCGACACGATCGTCACGGTGTCGCACAACTGCTGGACCTCGCCCAGCAGGTGCGAGGAGACCAGGACGGTGATGCCGTTGGCGGCCAGTCCCTGCATCAGCTCGCGCATCTCGCGGATGCCGGCCGGGTCGAGGCCGTTGGCGGGCTCGTCGAGGATCAGCAGCTCGGGCTTCTTCAGCAGCGCCGAGGCGACCGCCAGCCGCTGCCGCATGCCCAGCGAGTAGGCCTTGACCTTCTGCTTGGCCCGGTCGCGCAGACCGACGATCTCCAGGACCTCGTCGATGCGCTGCCGGGGGATCCCGACCGAACGGGCCAGCAGGTCGAGTGTCTGGAAGCCGGTGAAGTTCCCGAAGAAGTTCGGCGCCTCGACGATCGAGCCGACCCGGTTCACGACCTGCGGAAGTTGCTGCGGCACCGCGTGCCCGAAGACCCGCATGATGCCCGCGTCGGCCCGGACCAGGCCGAGCAGCGCGCGCAGGGTCGTGGTCTTGCCACAACCGTTGGGACCGAGGAACCCGTGCACCTCTCCCTTGTGGACGACCAGGTCGAGTCCGTCGACGGCGACCACCCGGCCGCGGCGCAGTGTACGGAACTCCTTGCGCAGTCCGCTGATTTCGCAGACGACTGTCACCTGCATCACCTCCGGTGGCACACCATACGTTGTGCGCACCACTTCCCGCCCTCCCCGAAAGGTCGTGATTGGATTAGCCCGTGCCAGAGCCGACAGATCTCGTCATCTCCGTGGACTCCGCCGTCGTCCGCCGCGGCCGCAGTCTGCTGCTGCGCGACCTGAGCTTCCAGGTCGAACTCGACGAACGCTGGGTCGTCCTCGGGCCCAACGGCGCCGGGAAGACGACCCTGCTCAACCTCATCTCCGGCCGGATGCATCCGACCTCGGGCACCGTCGAACTCCTCGGCGAGCGCCTCGGCCGCGTCGACATCTTCGAACTGCGGCCCCGCATCGGCCTGGCCACCGCGCAGCTCGCCGAGCAGATCCCCGGCGACGAGACCGTCGCCAACGTCGTCATCACCGCCGCCTGGTCGGTCCTCGGCCGCTGGCGTGAGGAGTACGACCCGGTCGACGAGCAGCGCGCCCGCGCCCTCCTCGGCCAGCTGGGCATGGCCGAACTCGCCGACCGGACCTACGGGACGCTGTCCGAGGGCGAGCGCAAGCGCACCCAGATCGCCCGCGCGCTCATGACCGACCCCGAACTGCTGCTCCTCGACGAGCCCGCCGCCGGGCTCGACCTCGGTGCCCGCGAGTCGCTCGTCGCGCGTCTTTCGGAACTCGCCTACGATCCCGACGCGCCGGCCCTGGTTCTCGTCACGCACCATGTGGAGGAAATTCCGCCCGGGTTCACCCACGCGCTGCTCCTCAGCGACGGCGGTGTGGTCGCCGCCGGGCTCATCGACGAGACGCTGACCAGTGAGAACCTCACCAAGACCTTCGGCGTGAAGCTCGAATTGACCAAGAACGCCGACCGCTACACCGCCCGGGCGATCTGACCGTCGCCCGCGGAGCAATGATCAAAGCGGGCGGAGTTGTCCGGTCACGGTGTTATACAAGCTATGTGAGCGGTTGGCGGGAGCGGCTTGAGGCACGGTTGAGGTTGGCCGTGCTGCTGGCGCTCGCCGCCGTCTCGGTGGTGACGATCCCGAGCCTGTTCTACCCGACGAACGCGGCCGCGCCGGTGGGCGCGGACCCGGCCGACGAGCTGGCCGGTTCGCCGCTCGACGTCATCCCGCGCAACCTCATCGACGTGATGCTGCCGCCCGCGGTCGGCGCGCTCCCGGCGGCCGACGCGGCGCTGGCGGTGGCGGAGGACCCGGACCTGTCGGTGGCGGCGGTCGAGCGCGACCCCTCGGACCTGCCCGGCGATCCCTTCGCGGCGGCGATCAGTCTGCTGTCCCACCAGGACACCGAGGCCTCGTCGGTGCGGCGGTTCTTCGCGGCGATCTCGGCGGAGGTCGCCGATTGGGCGGCGGTGCTGTTCCCCGACTCGATCGGGAACCTCGACGGCGCTCCCTATCCGACCCGCGTCGCCGCCAACCGGATCCGGCTGACCGCCGAGACGGCGAGCAGCACGCGGGTGCCGGTGCCGGTGTGGACACCGCCATCGGAGCTCGCGGCGCTGCCGTACGCCGAGTTCTTCGCCGGCGCCAACGCGCGCGGGCACGACCTGATCTATTTCGACCCGAGCGCCAACAACGGCCAGGGCAGCTGGGCGGAGCTGATCGGGGACCTCGACACCGCCGACCGCGTCGGTCTGATGGTCCCCGGCGGGAGCGCGTCGGTCGTCAGCGACAACTTCATCCGCTATGCCCTGCGCGCGGAGAGTTTCGTCAACGCGCCGGAGGCCGACGGGAAACTCGCGATCATCGTGTGGGCCGGCGCGGAGTTCCCCAGCGGGTGGCTCCAGGAGGGCGCGTCGACCTACGCGGAGCGCGCGGCGCCGCGCCTGGCGGCCTTCAGCCAGGACCTGCGGGCGCGGTTGGCTCCGGCGACGACGGTCGTGGCGATCGGGCATTCCTACGGTGGCCCGGTCGTCGGGCTCGCCGAGACCGAGGGCCTGTCGGCCGACGTGGTCCTGCACCTCGCCTCGGCGGGGTCGGGACACGGCGTGAAGGGGATCGAGCAGCTCGACGAGCCGTGCCGCCCGCGCTACTCGATGACCGCCCCGGCAGACCTGATCGGTTACGTGCAGGGCTCGGGCGACGGGCCGGGCATCGGTCACGGCCTCGACCCCGACGAGATGCCCGGGACGATCCTGCTCGACAGCGGCTTCCACGTCGACGACCCGAACGCCCCCGACGACATCGGCCGCCCGCTCGGTCCCCTCGCGGGGACCGAGATCCGCGGGATCCACGCGCACAGCGAGATCTTCAATCCGGGCTCGGGCGGCTGGCGCAACGTGCTGGGCGTGCTGACGGGTGGGCCGCTGGTGCTCGAACCCGGCGCGCAGCCACCGGTCGCGGAGGGGTGCGCGCCTTAGGGCGTGTCAGAGGACGAGGTCGGCCGGGCGGATGGCGACGGGGAAGGGGGTGGTCGCCGTCAGGACTTCCTCGCCGGTCGCCGAAAGGGTCTCGACGTACTGGGCGCCGTCCAGCTCGTTGATCGCGATCGTCTCGCGTGCGGGGTCGACGACCCAGTGCGACATGATCCCGCTCTCGGCGTAGGTCTTGCGCTTGAGGTTGAGGTCGACCAGGGCCGTGCCCGGGGACAGTACCTCGATGGCCAGGACGGGTGGACGGATGAGCCTCTTCTCGCCGATGTCCTGTTTGCGTGCGACCAGGACATCCGGCTGGAAGGAGCGGCGGATGTTCGGCTGGAAGTCGATGGGGGCCACGAAGACCTCCAGATGGGCAGGGCAGGCGGCATCCAGCCGCATGGCGAGCCGCAGGACCGCTCGCTGGTGGAGCGGGGTCGGCGCAGGCGTCACCAGCAGCACCCCGTCCGCGAGTTCATAGCGCAGGCCGTTGTCGGGCAGCCGCTCAAGGTCGTCGACTGTCCAGTCCGTGTGGTCGTCAAGTCCCATCACCGGCACAGTACTCATTCTTCCCCTTTCGGGTTGTTCACGTCATCCAACGAGCGGATGATCACCGGGTTGCCGTCCTGTCGGCGAACCGACAGGGCGACGTGACCCGGTCCCTCACCCCGGCTTCAGCGAAGGCGAGTACTCCTCCAGCCACACACCCAGGTCCAGTGCCAGCTCCAAGCCCAGGCGCGTCCCGATCTCCAGTGCCCCTTCCCCGTTCGCCGCCGCCGTGAGCCGCTCGCGGTCGACGAGGTCGAACAGCCGGTGTCCCGGCTCGTCCAGGTACCGCCGCGCCAGCGTCCGCAGTGCCGTGGAGTAGCCGGCGTCCTGCGTCTGCGGGTAGTGGCTCTTGACGCGGTCGAGAACGGACCGTGGCAGGACGTCGGCGACGGCGGCGCGCAGCAGGCTCTTCTCGCGGCCGTCGAAGGTCTTCATCGCCCAGGGGACGTTGTGGACGTACTCGATGAGGCGGTGGTCGCAGTAGGGGACGCGCACTTCCAGCCCGGTGGCCATGCTCATCCGGTCCTTGCGGTCGAGCAGGAGCGGCAGCAGGACGGTCAGGTGCAGGTGGGAGTCCTCGCGCATTCGCCGCTCAAGGCCGCTCTCGCCGGGCAGTCGCGCGGTGCGGGCGCGCGCTTCGGCGTAGCGGTCGTGGACGTAGTCCGGCAGGTCGAGTGTCTCGCGCAGCTCGGGGGTGAGGATGCCGTCTCGCGGTGGGACGAGCGTCAGCCACGAGAAGGTCTCCGGCTCGCGCTCGGCCGACCAGTGGGTCCAGCGGTAGCCGCCGAAGACCTCGTCGGCGGTCTCGCCGGACAGCGCGACGGTCGAGCGCTCGCGGACGGCCTGGAACAGCAGCAGCAGGGAGGCGTAGGCGTCGCCGCCTCCCCATGGGACGTCGTTCGCCCGCACGACCCGTTCGCGCAGCGCGGGGTCGGTCAGCATGCCGGTGTCGAGGGCGATCTCGTGGTGGTCGGTGCCGGCGTGGGCGGCGACCTCGCGGGCGAAGGCGGTGTCGGAGGTGCCGCGCAGGTCGTCGGCGATGAACTCGCCGAAGCCGACGGCGAAGGTGGCGAGCCGGCCGTCGCGGGCCTTGGCGGCCAGGGCGGTCAGCGCACTGGAGTCAAGGCCGCCGGACAGCAGCGAGCACAGCGGGACGTCGGCGACGAGCTGGCGGGTGACGATGTCCTCCTGCAGTTCGCGGATGTGGGAGACGGTGGTGTCGAGGTCGTCGGTGTGCTCGGTCGCGGGGAGCGTCCAGTAGACGTCGGTCCGGATCCCGCCGCGGTCGACGGCGACGACCGTGCCGGGCTCGACGGTGCGCATGCCGGCCCAGAAGCCGTGCCCGGGGGTGCTGATGAAGGACACGACGTCGCGCAGGCCGTCGGTGTCGAGGGCCGGTTCGGCGAGGGGATTGGCGAGGATCGACTTGGGCTCCGAGCCGAAGAGGACCCCGTCGGGGGTGGGGAAGTAGTAGAAGGGCTTGACGCCGAGCCGGTCGCGGACCATGACCAGCCGTTCGGTCCGCCCGTCCCAGATCGCGAAGGCGAACATGCCGTTGAGGCGCTCGGCGAGGGCGGGGCCCCATTCGAGGTAGGCGCGCAGGACGACCTCGGTGTCGGAGGCGGTGGTGAAGCGGTGGCCGCGCCCGCGGAGTTCGGCGCGCAGCTCGGTGAAGTTGTAGGTCTCGCCGGCGTAGACGAGGACGACGGGACCGTCGGGGGTGTCGGCGCGCATGGGCTGGGCGCCGCCGTCGATGTCGATGATCGCGAGACGGCGGTGGCCGAGGGCGGCGTGTTCGCCGGCCCACACGCCTTCGTCGTCGGGGCCGCGGCGGGCCATGGTCGCGGTCATGGCGTCGAGGGTGTCGCGCTCGGCGCGTAGATCGCGGTCGTAGGAGACCCATCCGGTGAATCCGCACATGGGGTTCGTTCCCTCCGGTTGACTGAAGTAACTACAAAAATGTAGCAGCTTCAATTAAGTGGTCGCTGTAGTAAGGTCTCGGCATGACCGAAGGCGCCGCTCAAGGCATGCGCGAACGCAAGAAGCAGCGGACCCGGCGCGCGGTCGTGGAGGCGGCCTACCGCCTCTTCGACGAGCGCGGATACGAGGAGACGACGATCAACGAGATCGCCGCCGCCGCCGACGTGTCCCCGGGGACCTTCTTCAACCACTTCCCGGCCAAGGAGGACGTCGTCTTCTCCGAGCCCGGGCAGATGGACTTCGTCCTGCGGACCATCGGCGAGCGCCACGACGGCGAGACCGCCGCCGCGGTCCTCGTCCGCGCGATCGGCTCGGCCCTGACCGGGCCGCGCGACCCCCGCGACGAGCTGGAGCTCCTGCGGCTGCGGCTCACCCTCACCGTCCCGGCGCTCCAGGCCGCCGTCCTGCAGCGCCTCTTCGACGCCCAGGAGCGCCTCGCCGAGGCTCTGCGCGCCACCCGGCCCGGTGAGCTCGGCGAGCTGGAGTCGCTCGCCCTGGTCGGCGCGGTCAGCGGCGCGATGATCGCCGCCGCGAGGGGCGCGCTCGCCCGCGAGCTGCCGGTCGCCGAGGCGGTCGAGGAGGCGCTGTCCGGTATCGCCGCGTCCCAGGCCGCAACAGCCCCGGGCCGACGCGTCTAACTCCCCGGTAACATCCCCTCCATGACCGAGTTCGTACGCCTCGAAGTCACCGGCGGCATCGGCGTGATCCGCCTGTCGCGACCCCCGATGAACGCCCTCAACATGCAGGTCCAGGAGGAGCTGCGCGCCGCCGCGCACGAGGCGAGCGCCCGCAGCGAGATCCGCGCGGTGGTGCTCTTCGGCGGCGAGAAGGTCTTCGCCGCGGGCGCCGACATCAAAGAGATGGCGGACATGGACTACGTCGACATGACCGCGCGCGCCCGCGACCTGTCGAGCGCCTTCGACGCCGTCGCGCGCATCCCCAAGCCGGTCGTCGCCGCCATCACCGGTTACGCCCTCGGCGGCGGCTGCGAGCTCGCGCTGACCGCCGACCTGCGGGTCTGCGCCGACGACACCAAGCTCGGCCAGCCCGAGATCCGTCTCGGCATCATCCCCGGCGCGGGCGGCACGCAGCGGCTGCCGCGCCTGATCGGGCCGGCCAAGGCCAAGGACCTGATCTTCACCGGCCGCATGGTCGACGCGCAGGAGGCCCTCGCGATCGGCCTCGTCGACCGCGTCGTCCCCGCCGACGATGTCTTCGACACCGCCGTGGAGATGGTCAAGTCGTACGCGAAGGGCCCGGCGCAGGCGCTGCGGGCGGCGAAGGCCGCCATCGACGGCGGCCTGGAGATGGACCTCGCCAGCGCGCTCAACTGGGAGTCGCAGCTCTTCGCGGGCCTGTTCGCCACCGAGGACAAGAACGTCGGGATGAAGGCGTTCATCGACAAGTCGAAACCGGAGTTCACCGGTCGATGACCCTCTACGACGAGCTGCGCGACGACCCCAAGGCCGCCAACATCGCCTACCACGACTGGGAGGCGGAGACCTACGACGAGAAGTGGTCGATCTCCTACGACGACCGCTGCGTCGACTACGCCCGTGAGCGCTTCGCGCTGATGGCCGGGCGCGAGGGCTGGCCCTACGGCGACGCTCTCGAAGTCGGCTGCGGCACCGGCTTCTTCACCCTCAACCTCATGCAGGCCGGGGTGATCGAGCGCGGGCACGTCACCGACATCTCCCCGCGCATGGTCGAGACCGCCTGCCGCAACGGCGAGGCCCTCGGCCTCGACGTCTCCGGCCGCGTCGCCGACGCCGAGGAGATCCCCTACGAGGACGCGTCGATGGACCTCGTCGTCGGCCACGCCGTCCTGCATCACATCCCCGACGTGGAACTCGCCTTCGGCGAGGTCCTGCGGGTCCTCAAGCCCGGTGGCCGTTTCGTCTTCGCCGGCGACCCGACGCGCGTCGGCGACTTCTACGCCCGGCGCCTCGGCCGGCTTACCTGGTGGGCGACGACGACCGTGACGAAACTGCCCGGCCTGGAGGGCTTCCGGCGCCCGCAGGTGGAGCTCGACGAGTCCTCCGAGGCCGCCGCGCTCGAAGCGGTCGTGGACCTGCACACCTTCGTGCCCGGCGAGTTGCGCGACATGGCCGTGCGGGCCGGCGCGGCCGACGTCGAGGTCAAGACCGAGGAGCTGACCGCGGCGATCTTCGGCTGGCCGGTGCGGACCTTCGAGGCCGCCGTCCCGCGCGAGCGGCTCGGCTTCGGCTGGGCGAACTTCGCCTACCGGAGCTGGCAGGCACTGTCGAAAGTGGACGAGGCCCTCTCCGGGGTCCTGCCGCGGGACCTGTTCTACAACGTCCTCATCACGGGTACAAAACCGCGATGACCTGGTGGCGGCGGCTGGTCTGGGCGCTGCGCTTCGCGCGCGTGCGCCTGACCGGACCGCACGTCCAAGTCTCCTGGCCGGTCTACCTGGGCCGCGGCGTGCGTCTCCACGCCCGCCGGGGTCACGGCCGCCTCATCATCGAACCGGGCGTCCACATCGGTGACGGTACGGCGATCCGCGCCCACGAGGGGACCGTGCGCATCGGCGCCGAGACGGTGCTCGCCGCCCGCGTCACCGTCAACGCCTACCTCGACGTCCACATAGGACGGGCGTGTCTGCTGGCCGACGAGGTCTACGTCATCGACTTCGACCACCGGATCGCCGAGCTCACGCGTCCCATCAAGGACCAGGGGATCGTCAAGTCGCCCATCGAGATAGGCGACGACTGCTGGCTGGGCACCAAGACCGTCGTCACCCGTGGAGTCCACATCGGACCCGGCGCGGTCGTCGGCGCGGGAGCCGTGGTGACCCGCGACGTCCCCGCCCGTGCCGTCTTCGGGGGAGTACCGGCCCGGCGAATCGGTCACCGCGCGCCGAACGAGGCTACCGGCGCGTAGTCTGCGTGGGAGCGGTGTCCGTCGCAGGCACCGAGACCTGTCGGCCGTCAACGAGGACGTGCACATGGAAGGCACCGGTGGCGATCTGGCCCTGGCGACCCTGCGGGGTCACGGCGTTCGCGAGATGTTCACCCTGTCGGGCGGGCACGTGTTCCCGCTCTACGACGCGGCCGTCAAACAGGACGTGCCCATCTACGACGTGCGCCACGAGCAGACGGCGGTCTTCGCCGCCGAAGCCGTCGCGCGGCTGGGCAGACGGCCCTCGCTGGCCGTCCTGACCGCCGGACCCGGTGTCACCAACGGGATCTCGGCGGTGACCACGGCGAAGTTCAACGGCTCACCGGTGGTCGTGCTGGCCGGGCGCGCGGCCATGTGGCGCTGGGGCGCGGGCAGCCTCCAGGAACTCGACCACGTCCCCATCCTCGCCCCCGTCACCAAACACGCCGCGACGGTCACCGACACCACCGCCATCGTGTCCGATGTGGACGACGCGGTCCGCCGCGCGCTCGGCGCCCACCGCGGCCCGGTCTTCCTCGACCTCCCACTCGAAGTCGTCTTCTCCCGCGCCGAGACCGAGATCCCCGACGCGGTCGCGCCCGCCGTCACCGAACCCGACCCCGACGAGGTCGCCCGTGCCGCCGCGCTGCTCGCGCGCGCCGAACGGCCCGTCGTCATCGCCGGGTCCGACGTGTACGCCGCCGACGCCTTCGCGGCCCTGCGCGAATGCGTCGAGGCGCTGCGGATCCCCTTGTTCACCAACGGGATGGGCCGTGGCGCGCTGCCGCCCTCGCACGACCTGGCCTTCGCCCGCAGCCGCCGCACCGCCATCAAGAGCGCCGATGTGGTCGCCGTCATCGGCACCCCGCTCGACTTCCGGCTCGGTTTCGGCGACTTCGGCGACGCGCAGGTCGTGCACATCGTCGACGCCGAGAGTCAGCTCGCCACGCACGTCACCACGGCGGCGGCCCCGTACGGCGACCTGCGTCTCGCGCTGACGCAACTGGCCTCCTACAGCGGCCTGCGCGCCGACCACGAGGTGTGGATCGCGTCGCTGCGGACCGCCGAGGACGCCGCCGCGCACAAGGCGGGCGAGGAGATGTCGGCCGAGACCGACCCGATCCGGCCCGCCCGGGTCTACGGCGAACTGCGCCGGGCGCTCGACGCCGACGCGATCACCATCGGTGACGGCGGCGACTTCGTGTCCTACGCGGGCAAGTACCTGGAGCCCTCGCGGCCCGGATGCTGGCTCGATCCCGGCCCGTACGGCTGCCTCGGCACCGGCATGGGCTACGCGATGGGCGCGCGGGTCCTCGCGCCCGGCCGCCAGATCTGCGTGCTGCTCGGCGACGGCGCGGCCGGTTTCTCCCTGATGGACGTGGAGTCGCTGGTGCGCCAGAAGCTCCCGGTGGTCATGGTCTGCGGCAACAACGGCATCTGGGGGCTGGAGAAGCACCCCATGAAGGCGATGTACGGCTACGACGTCGCCGCCGACCTCCAGCCCGGGCTGCGCTACGACCAGGTCGTGTCGGCGCTCGGCGGCGCGGGGGAGACCGTCGAGAAGGCGGCCGAGCTCGGGCCGGCGCTCAAGCGCGCCTTCGAGGCCGGTGTGCCCTACCTGGTGAACGTGCTCACCGATCCGGCCGACGCCTACCCGAGGTCGGCCAACCTGGCCTGAGAGCGTCGCGGGCCCAGGAACACGGCGACGTGACCGGCCCACAGGGCCGGGTTCTCGAAATGCGCCATGTGCCCGGCCGCCGGGATCACCGCGAGCACGCTGCCGGGGACCGCGTCGCGCAGTCGTTCGGCGAGGGGCAGCGGGAAGCCCATGTCCTGCTCGCCGTGCAGGATGAGGACCGGCCCGCCCCATTCGCGCAGGGTCCGGGCCGGATCGGCCGGGCGCCACGGGCGCAACAGGCCCCGTCGCCACGGTGCGAGCCAGTCGCCGGTGAACCGCACGCCGTCAAGGAGGCGGAGGTAGTCGTCGACGCGGCCGAGGTCCCAGATCGCCGTGACGGCACCGGATCGCGCGTCGTGGACGGTCCACTGTAGATCCGTGCAGTCGGCGGGCGGGTCGGTGACGGTCGCCGTCCGCCGCTCGTACTCGGGCCAGTCCGCGAGGTGCTCGCTCACGTCACCGTAGGCGGTGGTGGAGGCCAGGACCAGCCGCCGCACCCGTGCGGGATGGGCCTCGACGAACAGCTGCGCGACCTGTCCGCCGGTGGAGAAGCCGAGCAGGTCGACGGTGTCGTGCCCGAGCGCGTCGATCAGGCGCAGGGTGTCCTCGACGACCAGGTCCGGCTGGTAGCGCTCGGCCGGCAGGTCGCGGGTGCTGCGCCCGCAACCGCGCATGTCGAAGGCGATGACCTCGCCGGAGCGCGCGAGCGGGACGAGCCCGGGAAGCAGGTAGGAGTGGTCCCAGCTCGGCCCGCCGTGCAGGACCACGAGCGGCGGCCGCCCGGGGACGGGCTCGCCGAGCCGGCGGACGTGGAGGGAGACGTCGCCGACGGGGATGAGTTCACCGGGGTACATCGGTGGAGTGTGGCAGGGGGCCGGTTCAGGCCGCCCGGGTCTCCGCCTCCTCGCCGCCGCAGGTTCCCGCCAGGTCGTCGAGGGACAGCCCGAGCGTGCCGGCGAGCCCGGCGATGGTGAAGAAGGCCGGGGTCGGGATCCGGCCGGACTCGATCTTGCGCAGGGTCTCCACCGAGATCCCGGCGAGCGCGGCGACCTCGGTCGCCTTTCGCGCGCCTCTGGCCTGCCGCAGCAGCAGTCCGAGGCGCACCCCGCG
This sequence comes from Phytomonospora endophytica, assembly GCF_014202425.1. GTDB lineage: Bacteria > Actinomycetota > Actinomycetes > Mycobacteriales > Micromonosporaceae > Phytomonospora > Phytomonospora endophytica. The sequence goes on from NZ_JACHGT010000001.1 coordinate 192,326, forward strand.
CCGTCGCTCGGCCTCCGTCAGTCTGTCCCGCACCATGATGCAATAATAATACGGTATTAGTATTGGTGCGAGGTCGCCCGTGGAGAGCGGCCGAACGGGATCGGAGTGGGACCGTGGTCGAGTTGAAGACGCCCTCGGAGATCGCCCTCATGCGAGAGGCGGGACGGGTCGTCGCCCAGGCGCTGACCGCCGTGCGCGAACGCGCCGCCGTCGGCGTCTCGCCGAAGGAGCTGGACGACGTCGCGGGCCAGGTGATCGCCGACGCGGGCGCGACCTCGCCCTTCCTCGGCTACGTGCCGGGCTTCGCCAAGACGCCCTACCCCGCGGTGACCTGCATCAGCGTCAACGACGCCATCGTGCACGGCATCCCCGGCGCCGAACCCCTCGCCGAAGGCGACCTGGTCAGCGTCGACTGCGGAGCCGTCCTCGGCGGCTGGTGCGGCGACTCGGCGATCAGCTTCACCGTCGGCGCCGCCGACCCGGCCGACACCGCCCTCATGGAGGCGACACGGCGCGCGATGCACGCCGGAATCGCCGCGGCCGTCCCCGGCGCGAAGATGGGCGACGTCTCGGCGGCGATCGGCGAGGTCGGCCGCGCCGCCGGATACGGGCTCCTCGCCGGGTGGGGAGGCCACGGCATCGGCCGCAGCATGCACGAGGACCCGCACGTGCCCAACGAGGGCCCCGCCGGTCGCGGGCTGCGCCTGCGCGCCGGACTGGTGATCGCGATCGAGCCGATGTTCAACATCGGCGGCCGCGACGACTCGCGCCTCGACACCGACGGCTGGACGCTCCGGACCACCGACGGCACCCGCGCCGCCCACTTCGAACACACGATCGCCGTCACCGAGGACGGGCCGCGTATCCTTACGGCCCTATGAGCGACATCAAGATCCGCCGCACCGTCGAAACCGACATTCCGACCGTGCTCAAGATGGGCGACGACGCCGTGTCCTGGCTGGTCTCCCAGGGCCGCACCGGACAGTGGGGCGAGAAGCCCTGGACCGGCAACCAGGCGATCACCCAGAAGATGCACGCCCGGCTGACCACCTGCGAGTTCTACCTCGCCGAGATCGACGGGGAACCCGCCGGGGCGCTGGCCGTCAGCCGCGAGGCGCAGCCCTACGTCGCGGTCGCCGAGGAGCCGGAGCTCTACGTCCAGTTCCTCATCACCGCCGGGGCCTTCCGCGGCCACGGCGTCGGCGCCCGCCTGCTGGCGCACGCCCGTGAGCGTGCCGAGGCGTGGGGCGTGGCACAGGTCCGCGTCGACTGCTACGCCGGCGACGACCGCAAGCTCGTCGCCTTCTACGTGTCGCAGGGCTTCGCGCCGATCGAGACCTTCACCGTCGGCGAGAAGAACTGGCCGGGTCAGCTGCTGGGCTACCGGCTCTGACCCGTCCCCGAACTCTCCCGCACGGTCAGGCGCGGCGCCAGCAGCGTCTCGCCCGGCGCGACGCCACCGTCCAGTTTGGACATCAGTAGCGCCACCGCGCGCTCGCCGAGATCCTCGGCCGGGATGAGCACCGAGGACAGCGCCGGCGAGGTCCGCTCGGCGACGTCCTCGGGGCAGATCGCGACCACCGCGATGTCCCGGCCGACCTTGTGCCCCAGGGCTTTCAGCTCGGCCAGTACGTGACCGACGGCGGCCTCGTTGTGGACCGCGAGGCCGGTCGTGCCCGGATGGTTGGCCAGCACACCGCGCACGGCACCGGCCGCCGAGGCCGCGTCGTCCTCGCAGGGCACCGCGGCGGCCTCGATCCCGCGCGCGGCGGCGCGTTCGAGGAAGCCCGCGCGGGTGCGGCGGGCGAAACCGGTGTCACGGCCGTAGACGACCGCGGGGGCGCCGAGCAACGCCACCCGGGTGTGGCCGAGCTCGGCGAGGTGGTCGGCGCAGGCCGCGCCCGCCGCGGCGAAGTCGAGGTCGACACAGGTCAGACCCGTGCCGTCGGAGGGGATCCCGATGAGCACGCTGCACAGGTCGAGTTCGCGCAGCAGCGGCACACGCGGGTCCTCCCACTCCACGTCCATCAGGATCAGACCGTCCACCATGGACCCCGCCGCGAGTCGCCGCAGCCCGTCGGGACCCTCGTCGGCGGTCACCAGGAGCACGTCGTGATCGTGCTGCCGCGCGGTGATCGCGACGGCCGTGGCGAAGCGCATCAGCACCGGCATGTGCATCCCCGACCGCAGCGGCAGCACCATCGCGATCACGTTGGACCGCTTGCTGGCCAGGGAACGCGCGCCCGCGTGCGGGTGATAGCCCAGGACCCGGATGCTGGCCAGGACGCGCTGCCTGGTCGTCTCCGAGATCATCCGCTTCCCACTGAGCACATAGGACACGGTGCTCACGGCGACCCCGGCGTGCCCGGCGACGTCGGCGATGGTCACCGATCCCGGGCGTTGCGCGCGTTTGCGGCCGGCCTCGGTCATGTGCTCTCCACCCGGAAGTCCAGTCGGCCGACCACGATGCCGGCCGTGCCGTAGACAAGGTACAGATCCCCGGCCCCCGGCGCGGCCGGCAGCGGGGCGTCGAGCACCGCGAACTCCTGCGGGCCGCCCGTCGGCGGGACCGTGAAGGCCGCCAGCACCGGCCCGGCGTGCGGGTCGAAACGCCGCAGCGTCACCGTCGCCGGGATCGGCGAGGGATTCGCCGCCCGCATCCGGCATGCCGTGACCGACGGATCGACCGTCACGTCGTGGAACGCCGTCCACGCGCCGTCGCGCGTCGCGGCCACCGCGTCGCCCGACAGCGGGGTCTCCGGCACCAGGCCCGCGTCGCAGTAGTCGTCGTGGTCGGCGGCGAGCAGCTCGCCGAGCAGGACCCTGGGCGACGGCGCCTCCCCACGGACGGTGATCGTCGCCGACAACTGGATGTCGGTCGCGGCCCGGCCCACCTGGAGCCGGTGCCGTGCCGCCGGGACCGTCCACCGCCCGGCGCCCACGTCCCAGTGCCCCAGCTCGGCGGCGTCCACCCGCAGGGTCACCGAACGCGACTCGCCCGGCGCCAGCCGCACCTTCGCGAAGGCACGCAGCTGCCGCAGCGGCGTCGGGATCCGGGAGCGCGCGCGGTGGCCGTACAGCTGCACGACCTCGACGGCCGGCCGCTCACCGGGATTGGCCAGGACGACTTCGGCCTCGACCGTCCCGTCGGCGTCGACCGTGTCCGTCGAGAGGCGGAGTTCCTTGTACTCCACCGTTCCGTAGCCGAGCCCGTGGCCGAAGGGGTACAGCGGCGTGCCGCGGAAGTACAGGTAGGTCGCCTCTCCCGCGATGACGTCGTAGTCGAGGAGGTCGGGAAGGTCGGCGGCGTCTCGGTACCAGGTCTGGGTCAGGCGCCCGCCCGGTTCGGCGTCGCCGTAAAGCACCTCGGCGAGGGCATGGCCGTACTCCTGCCCGCCGTGCGCCGACCACAGGATCGCCGGGAGCCTGTCCTGTGCCCAGGTGATCGCGTACGGGTAGCTGCTCTGCAGCACCAGGACGGTTCGCGGGTTGGCCGCGTGCACGGCCTCCAGCAGCCGCTGTTGCGCCGGCGGCAGGGCGAGATCGGGCCGGTCCTCGGTCTCGCGGCCGTTGACGAGCGGATGGTTGCCCAGCACGACGACGGCCACGTCGGCCTCGGCCGCCAGCCGCGCGGCCTCGGCGGCACCGTCGGTGAGGACCTCGACGGTGAACACACCGGCGGCGGTCTCACTCGCGTCGGCGCGCAGGATCCCGTCATCGCCCGCGCGCAGCCACTTCCCGGAGCCGGGGTGCCGCAGCCGCAGGCCGCCGTCGGCGAGGTAGCCGGGCACGAAGGTCTCGCGCACGACCCACTCGTGCGGGCCGGGGGAGGTGTCGCTCAGGGTCCCGTCCTCGGCGACGGTCACGAACCGTCCACTCGCGACCGACAGCAGCGTCCACTGATCCCCGCCCCAGTCGTAGGCGGCGAACGCCGTCGGAGGGCTCGGGGCGAGCCGCAGCGCGCCGAGGCCGTCGGAGACGACCGCCAGGCCGTTCGAGGACAGCGCGATCGTGTCGGCGCCGTCGGCGGCGGTGACCTGGTCGGCACCGAGCCGCGCGGCCAGCCCGTCCTTGGCGGTCACCGCGTAGGGGAGCGTGCCGCTGTACCAGTCGGTGAGCTGCCGGTCGCCGAGCGGCCCGAGGACCGCCACGGTCCTCGACCGCTCCGGGGCCAGGGGAAGCAGCCCGCATTCGCGCTTGAGCAGGACGAACCCGTCGGTGGCCGCCTCCCGGGCCAGCGCCCGGTGCCCGGGGGAGTCGATGACCTCGGCGGGGATCGCGGTGTACGGGTTGAGCTCGGGCGGGTCGAACTCGCCGAGCCGGAAGCGCAGGGTGAGCAGCCGCCGGACCGCGACGTCCACATCGGACTGCTCGATGAGTCCCTTGTGGAGGGCCTCGGTGACGCGGGCGATGGTGGGCTCCGAGTCGGCGCTGTTGTCGGTGAAGCTGTCGATACCGGCGCGCAGCGCGGCCGCGTGCGAATGGGCGTGGTCGTCGAAGTAGTGCTGCGGGTCGACGAGATTGGACGGCGCCTGTGCGTCGCTGACGACGACCACGTCGGGCTGCCATTCGCGCAGCACCTCGCCGATCAGCGGCGACACGTGCGCGGGACGCCCGTTGATCAGGTTGTAGGAGGCCATCACGGCGACCGCGGCACCCTCCGTCAGGGCCTTGCGATACGCGGGCAGCTCGTACTCGTGCAGCACGCGCCGCCCGAGGTTCGACGAGGTGACGCAGCGGTCGGTCTCGTTGTTGTAGGCCAGGAAGTGCTTGAGGGTGGGCGCGGTCTTCAGATAGACCGGGTGGTCCCCGCGCAGCCCGCGAGAGTACGCGGTGGCGAGCACACCGGTGAGCCACGGATCCTCGGCGTGGCCCTCCTCGTTGCGTCCCCAGCGCGGATCGCGCAGCGGGTTGACCACCGGCGCCCAGACGTTGAGCCCGCAGCGGCCCGTCGCGTGGTGGAAGGCGCGTACCTCGTCGCCGACGGCGGCCCCGACCCGCTCCATCAGTTCCGGGTCCCAGGTGCTCGCCAGCCCGACGACCTGCGGGAAGACGGTGGCCGGACCGAGCCAGGCCAGTCCGTGCGCGGCCTCGGTCCCGGTGGTGAAGGCGGCCGTCCCCAGGCGCTCGACCGGGGGCTGGTGCTGATGCAGGAAGGCGACCTTCTCCTCGAAGCTCAAGGCGCCGAGGAGGGCGTCGACGCGTTCGGTCAGGGGCCGCGTGTGGTCCAGGTGGACGGATGCGTTCATCGACGGTCCTTTGCCTGTGTCGAAGCGCTTCGACGACGTGCCGGGCCGAGCCGGCCGGAAAGGCGGCGGCGAACGGTTCATCGAAGCGTTTCGACGGATATCCGGAGAGGTTTCGGTTCTGTTTCGGCGGCGGTGCATTGAGGCTGGCACCGCGACGACGCGGCGGTCAAGGCCGCCGTGGGTCTCTTTTCGGTAACACGCCCGTCCTGAGTGGACCTCAGACCGAGAGTTTGGCGTAGTCGACGGCGTCGAGAACCGAGGCCGCACCGCCCGAGGCGGCCGCGGAGTGCGCCAGCTCGGAGACGGCCAGGCGGCAGCCGCCCGCGTCGGGCGCGATGACCCGCCGGTTCAGCTCGGCCTGCGCGCTCGGCAGCAGCCACGCCGCCAAGGGCACGTAGTGGCCGCCGAGGACGATCAGCGAGGGGTTGAGGACGTTGGCGAGGACCGCGACCCCGCGGCCGAGCAGGCCGCCGATCTCGGTCAGCGCGTCGACGACCACCTTGTCCCCGGCCTTGGCACGCCGGGCGATCTCGGCGACCTCGGGATCGAGGTCGCGCAGGGCCTCCTCGGTGTTGTCCGGGTCGATCCGGCGCACGATCGCCGCCGTGCCCGCGACCGCCTCCAGGCAGCCGCGCCGGCCGCACGCGCACAGGGGCCCGTCGGCGACGACCTCGACGTGCCCGATCTCGCCGGCCGCGCCCCGGGCGCCGCGCACGAGCTGCCCGGCGATGAGGATCCCGGCGCCGAGGCCGAGCTCACCGGTGAGGTACGCGCTGTCGGGATGCCCGGCGGCGGCCCCGTAGCGGTACTCGGCGAGCGCGCCCAGGTTGGCGTCGTTGTCGACGGTCACGGGGTAGGCGGGGTTGCCGAGGGCCGAGCGGAGGGCGGCGGCGAGGTCCACATCGGACCAGCCGAGGTTGGGGGCGTTGGCCACCACGCCAGCCGGGGTGACCAGTCCGGGCACGCCGACGGTGAGGCCGATGATGCGGCGGTCCTGCCGGTCGATGCGGGCGGCGGCGCGGCGGGCGAGTGCCGCGATCGCGGTGGCCGCGCGGGCGGCGGTGGAGTCGAGGCCGTCGAAGGACCGGCGCCAGGAGAGGATCCGCGCGCCGCCGAGGTCGATCGCCGACAGCGCGAGGTAGTCGGTGTTGACCTCGATCCCGAGCGCGACGTAGGGCTCGCCGTCGAGCACGAGCATGGTCGCCGGGCGGCCGATACGGCGTTCGGTGAGGCCGGTCTCGCGCAGCAGGCGGCGGTCGATGAGGTCGGCGACGAGGCTGGAGACGGTGGCCTTGTTCAGGCCGGTCTCGGCGGCGATGTCGGCGCGCGAGCAGGGGGCGTTGGCGTGGACATGGCGCAGCACCACGGCGAGGTTCGTGGCACGAACCACGGCGAAATCGGCCGGGTTGGGACCGGTCGGCATGTCGGCGTACTCCGTTCGCGATGGTGGCCGGCGCCCCGTGGCGGGGCCCCGTGTTCATCATGCCGTGCCGGTGGGCGGCGCACCGCGCGCGTACCCGGCCGAGACGGCCTTGTGGCCTCCGCCACCATGGACTAGTTTGTTTAGACGATAGCCCAACTAATTCTACCGAAGGCGTCCTCCCACGCCATCCGGTGACACGCTTCGAAAGGAGCGACCAGACGTGAAACGACCCCTCACCGCGGCGGCGGTCGACCGGCGCGGTTTCCTCTCCCTGCTCGGCGTCGGCGCCCTCGCCACCACCTCCGGCGGCCTGCTCGCCGCCTGCGGATCCGGGGGTGGCGGCGCCGGTGACCAGGGCATGGCGACCCAGACCGACAAGCTCCTCCAGCTCATGCCCACGTACAAGCCGGTCGAGCTCATCCCGCCGGACATCGCCGGCGTCGGCGGCGCCCCGAACGGGTACCTCAGCTACCCGAGGAATCTGGTCCAGGCGATCACCGAGACGCCCGGCACCAGCGGCAAGGAGATCTCCGCGATGGCCCCACATTGGGGGACCGTCCCGCCCGCCCTCGGCGGCAACGCCTACTACGACGCGATCAACACCCGCCTCGGCGTGCCCGTCAAGTTCTCCCTCCAGGACGGCGTCACCTACTACGAGAAGCTCAACACCATCCTCGGCGCCAAGGACGTGCCCGAGGTCTTGAGCATCCCCTCGTGGAACGTCGCCGGGCTCGCCCACTTCAGCGACGCCGCCGAGGCGCTGTTCACCGACCTGACGCCGCACCTCCAGGGCGACAAGGCGCTGACCTACCCGATGCTGGCGAACCTCCCCACCAAGTCGTGGCTGGAGTGCATCTGGAACGGCAAGCTCATGGCCGTCCCCTTCCCCTCCGACGGTTTCGCCTGGGGCTTCTTCTACCGCAAGGACATCTTCACCAAGCTCGGTGCCGTGCCTCCCACCACCGCCCAGGAGCTCTACGACCTGGGCAAGGCCGTCACCGACCCCAACGCCAAGCGCTGGGCCTTCGGCGCCATCACCTGGGAGGTCGAGCGCCTCTTCGGTTCGCCGGGAACCCAGGAGGGCTGGCGCAAGAACCCCGACGGCACGGTCGTCAACAAGATCGAGACGCCGGAGTACGCCGCGGCGATCGAGTTCATGACCAAGCTGTTCACCGACGGTCTCGTCCACCCCGAGATGATGAACAGCACCGGCGACGCCAAGCAGCTGTTCAACAGCGGCGAGATGCTCATGACCACCGACGGTTTCGGCGGCTGGGAGGGCGCCCTGGCGACCGAGCCGGCGATCAACCCCGAGTTCGACATGCAGCCGGTCCTGCCCTACTCCCACGACGGGAAGGCCACGCCGATCATTCGCGGCGGCGGCAAGGTCGTGTTCTACAGCTTCATCCGCAAGGACCTGAGTGAGGACCGGGTCAAGGAGATCCTGCGGGTCATGAACTGGTGCGGCGCCCCCTACGGTTCGCAGGAGGCGGAACTGATCCAGTTCGGCGTCGAAGGACAGCACTTCACCAGGGGCGCCGACGGAACACCGGTGAAGAACGACCTGGGCAACACCGAGGTCGCCGCCCCCTACGCCGGCATCAGCGGCGCCCCGGCGATCATCACCCCCGCGAAGTACTTCGACAAGGTGCAGGCGCGCGTCGACTGGAACAACGCCGCCATGCCGTTCATGGAGAAGGACCCGTGGGAGGGCATCCGCCTGGAGATCCCCTCGAAGGTGGCGGCCCTCAAGCAGCCGACTGAGGACAAGATCAACGACATCATCCGCGGCCGCACCCCGCTCTCGGAGCTGGAGAGCATCAAGAAGGAATGGCTGCAGAAGGGCGGCGAGGAAGGCCGCGAGTTCTACGCCAAGGCCCTCAGCGACAACGGCCGGTGAGCCGGTGTCCACAGTGCACAACGGGGGATCCGGCACCGGCCGGATCCCTTCCCTCCCACGTCGCCGGGCCGATGGGGGACCGCGATGCCGACGATTACCGATGAACGGGCCTCCGGTGCGGCACCGGTGACGGCGGCCCCCGCCGTACGCCGGCGCCGGCGCACACCCCTGGCCGCGAGACTCCGCCGGGACTGGCCGCTGCTGGCCATGACCGTGCCCGCAGCGGGCCTGCTGGTCGTCTTCCACTACATCCCGACCCTGTGGAACGCGATCGCCTTCCAGGACTACAACCCCTACGCGGGCGTCGGCGGCAGCGCGTGGGTCGGGCTCGGCACCTTCGAGCGCATGCTGAGCGATCCGGGCTTCTGGGACGCGACGGTCAACACCCTGGCGCTGACCGGTTTCCAGCTGGTGTTCTTCTTCCCCATCCCGATCGCGCTGGCCCTGCTGCTCAACTCGGTGCTGTCGCGGCGGGTCCGCAAGGTCATGCAGAGCGTGGTCTACCTGCCGCACTTCTTCTCGTGGGTCCTGGTCATCTCCTTCTTCGAGCAGATGCTCGGCGGCGCCGGGCTGCTCGCTCAGGAGATGCGCGAACTGGGCATGGAACCGCTCAACATCATGAACAACCCCGAGACCTTCCCGCTGCTGGTCACCGCCCAGTCGGTGTGGATGGACGCGGGCTGGGGCATGATCGTGTTCCTCGCGGCCCTCTCGGCGATCAACCCGAGCCTCTACGAGGCCGCGGCCAGCGACGGCGCCGGACGCCGGCGGCGCCTGTGGCACGTCACGCTTCCCGGCCTGCGGCCGGTGATCGTGCTGCTGCTGATCCTCAAACTCGGCAACGCGCTCTCGGTCGGCTTCGAGCAGTTCCTGATCCAGCGCGACGCCGTCGGCGCCGGGGCCGCCGAGGTCCTCGACACCTACGTGTACTTCCAGGGCGTCGTCGTCGGCGACCTCAGTTACGGCGCAGCCGCCGGAATCTTCAAGGGCGTGGTCGGCCTCGTGCTGATCCTGGTGGCGAACCGGGTGGCGCACGCCCTCGGCGAGCAGGGGGTGTATTCGAAGCAATGACGACCGCGACCATCAAACGCAGGCATCCCGAGCGTCCCGTGTGGGAGGAGGAACCGTCCCCGGTCGGCAAGGGCCTCAAGGGGATCGCGCTGACCGGCATCGCCTTGGCCGTGGTGTTCCCGATGTGGGTGGTGCTCGTGACGAGCCTGTCGCCCGAGCGGGTCATCAACGAGTCGGGCGGCCTCGTCGTCATCCCCGGTGAACTGTCGCTGCGGGCCTACGAGCAGATCCTGTCCGGTGGGACCGTGACCCGCGCGGTCCTCGTGTCGACGGGCGTCACGCTGGTCGGCACGGTCTTCAGCGTCGTCCTGTCGGTGCTGGCCGCCTACGGCCTCTCACGCCGGGGATCGGTGCTGCACCGGCCGCTGCTGTTCGTCTTCCTGCTCACCTTCCTCTTCGGGCCCGGGCTCGTGCCGTCCTACCTGATGGTCACCGGACTCGGCCTGAAGGACAGTTACTGGGCGCTGATCCTGCCCAGCGCCATCAACGCCTTCAACCTGGTGGTGCTGCGCGCGTTCTTCATGGCCATCCCGCAGGAGCTTTTCGACTCGGCGCGCATCGACGGCGCCGGCGAGGTGCGCATCCTGACCCGGATCGTGCTGCCCCTGTCGAAGGCGGTGACGGCCGTCGTGGCGCTGTTCTACGCCGTCGGCTACTGGAACGCGTTCTTCAACGCCGTCCTCTACATCGACGACAACTCCATGTCGCCGCTCCAGGTCCTGTTGCGCGGCATGGTCCTCCAGGGCACCAACCCCACCGGCTTCGCCGGACCGACGCCCGGAACCGCCGTCGTCGCACCGAACCTGGCGATCAAGATGGCGGTCGTCATGCTCGCCGTCGTGCCCGCGCTGCTGGTGTTCCCCTTCGTGCAACGCCACTTCACCAAGGGTGTCATCACCGGCGCCGTCAAGGGATAGGCTCTGTCACCATGTGGTTTGACCTCTCGCCAGAGAAACTGCGTGATTACCGCCCCGACCGCGAAGAACCCGGCGATTTCGATCGCTTCTGGCTCGACACCCTCGCCGAGGCCAGGACCCACGAGCTCGCCGCGACCTTCCTGCCCTTCGACTCCCTCCTCGCGACCGTCGACGTCTTCGACGTGACCTTCGCCGGATACGCCGGCGATCCCGTCCGCGGCTGGTTCATCGTGCCCAGGGGACTCCCCGATGAGCCGCTGCCCTGCGTCGTTTCCTACATCGGCTACGGCGGCGGGCGTGGCAAGCCGCACGAGCACCTGTTCTGGAGCGCGGCGGGCTACGCCAACTTCGTCATGGACACCCGCGGCCAGGGTGGCCGCGGCTACGGCGGCGGAGGGGCGACGGGTGACCCCGACCCGGTCGGCGCCTCGGCCAACGACGGGTACATGACCCGCGGGATCGAAAGCCCCGACACGTACTACTACCGGCGCGTGTTCACCGACGCCGCCCGGGCGATCGAGGCGGCCCGCTCGCACCCGCGCGTCGACGCGTCGCGGATCGTGCTGGCCGGCGGGAGCCAGGGCGGCGGGATCACGCTCGCGGCGGCGGGTCTGGTGCCCGACGTCGCCGCGGCCCTGCCCGACGTGCCATTCCTGTGCCACTTCCGCCGCGCGACGACGCTGGTGGATCAGGAGCCCTACAACCAGATCGGGAACTTCCTGCGCAGCCGCCGCGATCTGGTGGAGACGGCCTACGAGACCCTTTCGTACTTCGACGGCATGAACTTCGCCGCCCGCGCCACGGCGCCCGCGCTGTTCTCGACCGCGCTGTGCGACCAGATCTGCCCGCCGTCGACGGTGTTCGCGGCCTACAACCACTACGCCGGGCCGAAGGACATCAAGGTGTGGCACTTCAACGGGCACGAAGGCGGCGGGCCCTACCAGGCCGAGGCGCAGCTGGAGTTCCTGGCCAAGTCCGGCCTGCGTTAGCGACGACGACCACGAGGGCCGCTCCCACCGGGAGCGGCCCTCGTCGTGTTGCCACGGCTTCCTACCGTGGAAGGCGTGCGCGCAGCCGAGAACACCGCGGTCATCGAACTGGCCTCCGCCGTCCACCACGCCCGCGCGGCACGCGACCGTGCCGAACGCGAACGCGCCCGGCTCGGCCTGAACCGCGACGGCGCCGTCGAGCTGTCGGAAGCGCTGGACACGGTCGTGGACCTCGCCGAGGGCCTCACCCGCGCGATCGTCCACGACTGGCGGCACGTCACTCACAACAGCGGCCTCATCAGGGCCTTCCGTGCGTTCACCTCGGCGGAGGACACCCTCGACGCGGCCCTCTACGGAGGCGCCGACACCCCGGTCCGCCCACGGCACGGAGCACCCCTCGCCGACGTGATCGCCGGAGCCGCCGAACACGCCCGTACCGCGGCCGCGATCGTGTCCCGACGGCGCTACCGCTGGCACGACCCGCGCGGCCTCGCGCTGCATCTCGACGCGACCGGCTCCCGGCTCACCGCGATCGTGGCCCGTCGGCTGCCGTCCGTCGCGGGCAGGCGCGTCGGGCTCGGCCCGGCGTCCGCCGTCGAGGCGTGCGCCATCGCGCACTCCCTGGTGCACGCCGCGCACCCGGAGCCGGGAGGGGAGACGGGATCCGCCCTCGCGCGCTTCGACGCCCTGCACCGTCTCTTGTGGAGGGATCTGGTCGCCGCCGGGATCGAGGCGCCCGACGCGCGTCCCGGGGGCGTCCCCGGGCAGTGCGACGGCCTCTCACACCCCGAACTCGGCGTTTCCGGTGCGGTGATGGCACTGCTCGCACGGGTCGGGCACGATCCCGTCGCGGCGAGGCTTCTCGCCTAGATCGCCGGCACCGCCCCGAAAGGCGGTTACCGGACCCGGCTCTCGGTGTCGAGTGCCGCCCGGATCCGGCCGAGCCATTCCACGCCCATCCGGCGCCCGTCCGGGAACCGGTCGTCACGATCCCAGCGCCAGGTCGTGATCATCGCCAGCACCAGGATCCGGCACTCGCGCAGCAGGTCGTGATTCACGCCCGGATAGTGCTCACCGACCTCGTCGGGCGCGTGCGCGAGGTCGAACTCGACCGGCCCGCGGCAGCACGTCTCCAAGTCGATGAACAGCGTCCCCTCATCCGTGGCGAGCAGGTTGCCCGGGTGCGGTTCCCCGTGCAGCAGCTGCTCGCCGCCGCGCGCGCCGATCGTCCGCCGCAGGTCCCGCAGGGTGCTCGCGAGTAGTTCCCGGTCGGCGTCGGCAAGTTCCGGGGTGCGGCCGGGATCGGCCACGAGCCGCTGGGCCTCTTCGACGCGATCGGTGAAGTGGGGGGCCGTGACGTCGACGGTCCGCATGCCGGTGTGCAGCCGGGCGAGAGCGTCGGCGTAAGCGGCCGGCGGGACCTCCTGGTGGGCGGCGGTTTCGTAGTGGGTCCAGAACGTCACGACGAAGCCGTCGCGCACGTAAGCCGCCGGTTCCACCCGGGGGTCGAGCGCCGCCATGGGACATCCGGCCTCGGTGAGCCGCCGGGCGAGGTCGATCTCGAAGGGCGCGATCTGTTCGGCCACGGGCGCCACGCGGGCCAGCACATCGCAGGGCAGCAGCCGCAGGGTGAGTTTGTTCGAGTCGTGGAGGACGATCGCGTCGTCGACCGCCAGTCCGAGCGTCGTGGCGATCGCCGTCGCCGCGGCCTTCGCGCGTGAGGCCTCCATCGTTCGCATCGCCGCCCGGTTCCCTTCGTCAAGATCACGTTCCGAGATCCGCGAACCGTACCAAGCGACCGGCGGACGGGCCACCGAAAATCCTGTCCCGCAAAGCTTCGAAGAGCCCTTTCATTGCGGACCGTAGCTGTCCGCAAGGCCTCATAGATTGAGGTCATGACGAAGACAGAGACGAAGAACCGATACGCCTACCTCGGCCTCGCGGCCGTCATCGCGGCCTGCGTGATGGACCTGCTCGACTCGACCGTCGTGCAGCTCGCCGCCCCCTCGATCCGCGGTGAACTCGGCGGTTCCGAGGCGAGCCTCCAGTGGATGACCGCCGGGTATACCATGGCGATGGCCGTGGGTCTGCTCGTCGGCGGACGGCTCGGTGACATGTTCGGCCGCCGCCGCGTCCTGCTCATCGGCATCGCCGGCTTCACCGCCGCCTCGCTGCTCTGCGCGCTGGCCTGGAGCCCCGAGTCGCTGATCGGGGCGCGCGTTCTCCAGGGCGCCTTCGGCGCGACCATGCTCCCGCAGACCTTCGGTCTCCTGCGCGAGATGTTCCCGGGCGAGCAGATGGCCAAGGTGTGGGGCGTCTTCGGGCCGGTCATGGGCCTGTCGGCGCTGCTCGGCCCGATCCTGTCGGGCGTCATCATCGACGCCGACATCCTCGGCACCGGCTGGCGCGCGATCTTCCTGCTGAACCTGCCCGTCGGCCTCTTCGCCCTCGCCGCCGGCGCCCGCTTCCTGCCGAAGGCCGCCGCGACCCTCCGCGATGGACGCCTCGACCTCGGCGGCATCGTGTTCGCCGCCGTCGGCATCTTCCTGCTGGTCTTCCCGCTCGTCCAGGGCCGCGAACTCGGCTGGCCGCTGTGGACGAAGCTCTCGCTCGCGCTGGCCGTCCCGATCCTCGCCGCCTTCGGCCTGCACCAGGTCCGCCGCAGCCGGGCCGGCCGCGCGACCCTCGTCGAGCCGAGCGTGTTCCGCAAGCGCCCCTACGTCTTCGGCGCGATCGTCGCGGTCGCCTTCACCGCCGCGATGGGCGGCACGATGCTGATCCTGAGCCTGCTCATGCAGATCGGCCTCGGTTTCTCGCCGCTGCGGGCCAGCCTCTCGACGCTGCCGTGGGCGCTGGGCACCATCGTCAGCGGACAGCTGATGGCCCGCCACGGCCGCCGCCTCCTGCACGTCGGTCTCGCGGTGATGGCCACCGGCCTGGTCGCCCTTCTCGTGACCTTCGAACTGGCCGGGACCTCCATCGGCAGCTGGCACTTCGTGATCCCGACCCTGATCGGCGGCGTCGGCATGGGCCAGGTCTTCGGGCCGCTGTTCGACATCATCACCGCCGGCGTCGACGACCGCGAGGTCGGCTCGGCTTCGGGCATCCTCCAGTCGGTGCAGCAGATCGGCATGTCGCTCGGGATCGCCGCCCTCGGCACGATCTTCTTCGGGCTCGCCGCGGCGACGCCGGCCGCCGACGCCGTGTCACACCGCCAGGTGTTCCTCGACGCGGCCAACACGACCGGGCTGCTCACGATCGGGCTCCTCGCGCTCGCCTTCGCGCTGGCCTTCCTGCTTCCCCGGCACGCCAGGGGACACGGCACGGCCGAGAGCGCGGCACCGTCCGCAGCGGACGCGACGGCGGCGGACCGGCGGGAGCTGGTCGCGGTCTGAGGGAACGGGGACGGCTTTCCCGGTAACGGGATCCGCGCGTCAGGGCTTCGGCCCTGACGCGCGGATTCTCGTTGCCGTGCGGCCGTGGGTACGGCCTAGTAGTCGTTGTACCAGCAGGCGGTGTTCTTGGAACCCCAGTAGACCCCGTTGTCGGTCAGGAAGATCTCGAAGCAGATCGTGGTGTTCTCCGGCAGGTTGAACGGTCCGCCGTCCGAGGCGCCGCGGACGTTCTCCATGCCGTAGCCGGATGCGGCGAAGCCGTAGACGAAGTCGTTCGCGCCGATGAAGACGTCGATCCACACCGACCGGCCGTCGGGATCGCCGTCGAACAGCCAGACACGGTCACCGTGCTCGGTGAAGGACATCGATCCGCTGCCGTTGAGGGTGTTCATGCTGTGGTAGGAGTCGCTGGCCGACGCGGGACTCGCGACGGTGAACGAGGCGACGGCACCGACGAGGGCGACGGTGGCGGCGCACAGTGCTTTCTTCAGCATGGGCGGCCTTTCTGTGGGGGCGGGGTGGGGCGGCCCGTGCCGCCCGGCCTCCCTGATGCGCCGGAGGCGGCGCGAGCAGCCCGGTGATCATATGGGATCGCTCCCATCCCCCGCCAAGGCGCCCGATCTCCACGCAGACCGGGCGCCTTCGCGCGTCACCGTTGCGGCAGGGAGGCGACCAGGAGCCCCTCGGTCACCTCCAGCACCGCCTCGGATCCGTTGAGGGACACCGAAGCCGGCCGCTGCCCGCCGTCGACCCGGGCGAACACCAGCCGCCGGACCTCGGCGGGGCCGCTGGTCCGCAGGTCCAGGTGCGCGCCCGCCGAGGTCACCGTGATCTCGGTGTCCCCGCCGACGTCGCGCAGCCCGAAACGGCCGCTCGCACCACCCCAGGTCACCACCGTCAGCGGACCGAAGGGACCGTCGCCGACGTGGTCACCGGCCTCGACGGTGGGGATCACCGCGCCGTGCCGGACGAAAAGTGGGATCCGTTCCAGCGGAACCGACACCGAGACGTGGCGCCGTCCATGATGGACACGACCGGTCCAGTAGTCGACCCAGTCGCCGTCGGGCAGGTAGACCTGCCGGGTGCCGTCGGGGTCGGTCATCGGCGCGACCAGCAGGTCGCGGCCGAGACGGTAGGCCAGATCCTCGCCCCAGGCGGCCGGATCGGCGGGGGAGTCGACGAGCAGGGCCCGCATCATCGGCTCACCGGTCCGCGCCGACTCCACCGCGGCGCTGTACAGGTACGGCATCAGCTCGTAGCGCAGGCGGATCGCGTCGGCGACCGCGTCGGCCACCGCCGGGAAGTCCCAGGGCAGGCGGCTGGTGGTGCCGTGGAAGCGGACCAGCGGCGACAGCGCGCCGAACTGCGCCCACCGCAGGTACAGGTCGTCGGCGGGCCTGCCGGTGAACCCGCCGGCGTCGTGGCTCCAGAACGGGACCCCCGACAACCCGTGCGAAAGCCCGCCGCGGATCGTGCTGCCCAGCGAGGCGAAGGTCGTGTTCACGTCGCCGCTCCACTGCGCCGAATGGCGCTGCCCACCCAGGTAGGACGAGCGCGCCCAGACCAGCTCGTGGCCGTTCACCTCGCGGGTCACCTCGACCGTGATGTCGTTGTACAGCAACGTGTACACGTTGTGCAGCTCGGCGCCGGTCATGCCGTTGGACGCGACCGCGTCGGCCGGGACGCCCTCGGCGAAGTCGGTCTTGAAGGCCGCGACGCCCTGCTCCAGCAGCGGCCGCACCATCCCGCGATACCAGTCGCACGCCGCCGGATTGGTGAAGTCGATGATCCCGCCGGCGTTGTAGTTGCCGTGCCAGACGTCGGCGACATAGGTCTCGCCGTCGGCGCGGCGCAGGAAGTACCCGGCCTCGGCGCCCTCGGCGAACACCGGGGACCGGGCGCTGACATAGGGATTGATCCACAGACAGACCTTGAAACCGAGCTCGGCCAGCTCGGCCAGCATCCCGCGCGGGTCGGGGAAGTTCTCCTCGTCCCAGCGGAAGTCCGACCAGTTCCCGGCCACCTGCCAGTAGCAGTCGAGGTGCAGCACGTCGGCCGGGATCCGGTCGGCCCGCAGCCGCCGCGCCCGCGCCAGTACCTGCTCCTGAGTGTCCACATAGAAGCCCGAGGACACCCACGTCCCGAAGGCCCACTTCGGCGGCAGCGAAGGGCGCGAGGTGAGCGCGTTGTACCGGTCGAGGACCTGCCCGGGCGTCGGGCCCGCCAGCACGTAGTAGTCGACCAGGTCGTCGGGCACGAGGATCTGCACCACCGAGTGCGTCGACTGCGCCAGGTCGAACTCCACCGGCATCCCCGAGTCCACCAGCACGCCGTACCCGCGGCTCGACAGGTACAGCGGCACGTTCTTGTAGGCCCGGTCCGACTCGCCGCCGAAGGCGTCGAAGTTCCACATCAGCGCCCGCTGGCCGCGTTTGTCGAGCGTCGAGAAGCGCTCGCCGAGGCCGACGAAGCGCTCGTCGGCCCGCGCGTCGAAGGACTCGTGGTAGGCGACCGGCACACCGTCCACAAGCGACCGTCCGAAGGGGAGGTTGCGTTGCCGCCCGCTGATGTCGGCCTCACCGCGGTTCTGGGCCAGCAGGACGCGGCCGGCGGCGTCGGTGAACACGATCCGGAAGGGATCGAGGGTCACCTCGGCGACGAGGGCCCCGGCGTTGACGCGGACGCGTCCCTCGGCGACCGTGACCGCCGTGTCGGTGAAAGACCCCGGGTGCACCAGAGAGATGGCCGCCGCGCTCCGGCTGGACGCCTCGGGCTCGGCGGAGAGGCGGACCCGGACGATGCCCTCGCCCGCCGCCGCGACGCGCGCGAAGAGCGTCTCCCCGGCCGAGCTCTCCGCCTTGAGGGACAGTTCGCCGGCCCCGGCGGCCAGCACCTCGGCGCGGGCTATCGCCGAAAGCCCCTGCTCACCGGGGGCACGGACGGGAAGCTCCGGTGGATCGGCGACGAAGGTCTCGTGGGGCACCAGGGGTGGGCGGTAGATCATCGGCGGGTCCTTAGCTGAATCGGTTGTCGGGCCGGCGGGGCGCGGGGCCCGGGACGCCGTACCCTTAGTTTGTTTGCAATCCCAACGAAAGTCAACGCATCCCGTACCCCGGGATGATCGCCGCGAAGGACGGACCGGGCATGGTGGAACGGCAGCACGGAGAAGCGGGTTTCGGTGCGCCCGAAGGCGACGGAACGACCGATCGGTTCGCCTCCCTCCCCACCCTCGCCTACGGCGGCGACTACAACCCCGAGCAGTGGCCCCCATCGGTCTGGCGCGAGGACATGGCGCTCATGCGCCGGGCCGGGGTCAACCTGGTGAGTCTCGGCGTCTTCGCCTGGTCGCGCCTCGAACCCCGTGCGGGCGTGTACGACTTCGCCTGGCTCGACGAGATCCTCGACCTCCTGGCGGGCAACGGCATCGGCGCCGCGCTCGCCACGCCCACCGCCTCGCCGCCGCCCTGGTTCTCCCTCGCCCATCCCGACGCGCTGCCGGTCCGCGCCGACGGCACACGATTGACCCACGGCAGCCGCGACACCTACTGCGTCTCGGCTCCGGCCTACCGCGAGGCCTGCGCGCGCATCGCCGGCGCGCTGGCCGAGCGCTACGGCGGGCATCCCGCCCTGCGCCTGTGGCACGTCCACAACGAGTACGGGACGTGGTGCCACTGCGCGCACACCGAGGCGGCGTTCCGTCGCTGGCTCATCGACCGCCACGGCGATCTCGCCGCGCTCAACGAGGCCTGGACGACGGCCCACTGGGGACAGCGGTATTCCTCGTGGGAGGAGATCAACGCGCCTCGCGCCACCCAGTACCTCGCCAATCCCGCGCAGTCGCTCGACTTCCGCCGCTTCACCTCGGAGGAGATGCGCGCGGCCTACCGGGAGCAGCGGGCGATCCTGCGCCGCCATGCCCCCGCCGTCCCGGTGACCACGAACTTCGTCCTCGGTGACTGGGTGCCGGTCGACCACGCGCGCTGGTCGTCCGATGTGGACATCGTCGCGATCGACCACTATCCGGGCGCGGCCGGGCGCACCGCCGAGGAACAGACCGCGATGGCGGCCGACCTCGCCCGATCCTGGGCGGGCGGCGGGAAGTGGCTGCTCATCGAGCAGGCCGCCGACCTGGTCTACGCCGACGGCCGTGCCCTCGCCAAGGAACCCGGCCGGATGCGACGGCACAGCCTCTCCCACATCGCCCGCGGCTCGGCGGGCGCGATGTTCTTCCAGTGGCGGGCACCGCGCGGCGGTTCGGAACGCTGGCACGCGGCGATGCTCCCGCACGCCGGGCCCGACACGCGCGTCTTCGAGGAGGTCGCCGGGTTCGGCGCCGAACTGCCCGCACTGGCCGAGACCGACGGCTCCCGGGTGCACGCCGAGGTCGCGATCCTCGCCGACGTCGAGGCCGACTGGGCCTTGTCCCAGCCGGGCATGCCCTCGGCGGACCTGTCCTACGAGGCGGCCCTGGCGCAGGCCCACCGGGTCGCCGGACGGGCCGGTCACACCGTCGACTTCGCCGCGCCCGGCGCGGACCTGTCGCGCTACAAGCTCGTCCTGGTACCGAGTCTCTACCTGGTCACCGACGCCGACGCCGACAATCTGGCCGCGTACGTGGAGGGTGGCGGACACGTGCTGATCTCCTGCTTCTCCGGTGTGGCCGACGAGCACACCCGGGTCCGCACCGGCGGCCACCCGGGCGCCTTCCGGGACCTGCTCGGCATCCGGGTCACCGAGCTGCGGCCGCTGCCCCTGGGCGAGCGTGTCGTCCTCGACGACGGCCGCGTGGGGACACTGTGGACGGAGGAGGTTCGCCTCGCCGGGGCCGAGGCGACCGCGTGCTACCCGTCGGGCGAGCCGGCGGTGACGCGCAAGTCGGCCGGGCGCGGCGTGGCGCGATACCTGTCGACGTGCCTCGACGACGAGGGTTACGCCGCCGAGTTCACCGTCGCGGTGACGGCCGCGGGTGCCTCGCCGGTGCTTCCCGGGCTCCCCGCCGACGTCGAGGTCGTGCGCCGGGCTGGTGGGGGGCGGGTCTGGCTCTTCGTTCTCAACCATGCCGTCGACGAGCGCCGGATCGGCGGCGTGCGCGGGCGGGATCTGCTGTCGGGGAGAGCGATCGCCGGGGAGCTCGTGCTGCCCGGTGGTGACTGCGCGGTCGTTCGCCTGGGCTGAGTCGAGGCTTGCCCAGCTGCACTGAAATCGTTCGTTCGCACGCCAAACTATTGACTCGACTCGGGCCCGGCGGGACGCTGGACGGCATGAGACACCGACTCTTAACCGCCTGCGCGGCGGTCGCGGCCGTGCTGGTCTCGGCCGCCGCGCTGAGCCCGCCCGCAGCCGTCGCCGATCCCGTCTCGACCGGGGACCCCGCCGCCCAGGCCGCCTACACCTGGCGCAACGCCGAGATCGTCGGCGGCGGCTTCGTCCCCGGGATCGTCTACAACCGTGCCGAACAGGGCCTCGTCTACGCCCGCACGGACATCGGCGGCGCCTACCGCCTCGACAAGACCACGAAACGCTGGATTCCGCTGCTCGACTGGGTGAGCTGGGACCGGTGGGGCTGGACCGGCGTGGCCTCGCTGGCCACCGACGCCGTCGACCCGAACCGCGTCTACGCCGCCGTCGGGACCTACACCAACAGCTGGGATCCCAACAACGGCGCTATTCTCCGCTCGGCCGACCGGGGCGCGACCTGGCAGGTCACGCCGCTGCCCTTCAAGGTCGGCGGGAACATGCCGGGCCGCGGCATGGGCGAACGCCTCTCGGTCGACCCGCACAACAACAACATCCTCTACTTCGGGGCTCCGAGCGGCCAGGGCCTGTGGCGCAGCACCGACAAGGGCGCGACCTGGGCGAAGGTCACCGCCTTCCCGAACCCGGGGAACTACGCGCAGGACCCCGGTGATCCCAACGGATACCTTTCCGACAACCAGGGCGTCACGTGGGTGACCTTCGACCCCACCTCGGCGACCGGCACCGGCACCACCCAGACGATCTACGTCGGTGTCGCCGACAAGCAGAACACCGTCTACCGGACGACGAACGGGGGCGCCGGTTGGGAGCGCGTCCCCGGGCAGCCGACCGGCTACCTCGCCCACAAGGGCGTCCTCGACGAGGTGAACCACAACCTGTACCTGGCGACCAGCGACACCGGTGGCCCCTACGACGGCGCCAAAGGCGACGTGTGGCGCTTCAACACCGCGACGGGCGTGTGGACGCAGGTCAGTCCGATCCCGTCCAGCAGCGCCGACGACTACTTCGGCTACAGCGGCCTCACCGTGGACCGGAAGAAGCCGGGCACACTCGTCGTGGCCACGCAGGTCTCGTGGTGGCCGGACGTCATCTTCTTCCGGAGCACCGATTCCGGCGCGACCTGGAGCCGGATCTGGGACTGGAACGGCTATCCGAACCGCACGAAGCGCTACAGCCTGAACATCACCGGCGCGCCCTGGCTGAACTGGGGCGGTGCGGGGACCGCCCCGGAGGACCAGCCGAAGCTGGGGTGGATGACCGAGTCGGTCGAGATCGACCCCTTCGACTCCGGCAAGCTCATGTACGGCACCGGAGCCACGATCTACGGGACCGACAACCTCACCGCCTGGGACACCGGCGGCACGGTCGACATCTCCGTGCGGGCGCAAGGGCTTGAGGAGACGGCGGTCAACGACCTGATCAGCCCGCCCGCCGGGGCGCCCCTGATCTCGGCGCTCGGCGACATCGGCGGCTTCCGGCACGACAGCCTCACCACCGTCCCGGCGAAGATGCACCTCAGTCCGACGATCGGCTCGACGACGAGTCTCGACTACGCCGAGCTGGCGCCGTCGACGATGGTGCGGGTCGGCAACGCCGACGGCGTCAACATCGGCATCTCCTCCGACGGCGGCTCGAACTGGTACGCCGGAACGGATCCGGCCGGGGTGACCGGCGGCGGCACGGTCGCGATCGCGGCGAACGCCGCGCGCGTCGTGTGGAGCCCGGAGGGCACCGGCGTGCAGGTGTCGTCGAACAACGGCGGCTCGTGGACGGCGGCGTCGGGCGTTCCGAACGGTGCCCGCGTGGAGGCCGACCGGGTCGACCCGAACCGCTTCTACGCCTTCTCCGGCGGCACCTTCTATGTCAGTGTCAACGGCGGCACGAGCTTCACCGCCGCCGCGACCGGTCTGCCCGCGACCGGCGACGTTCGCTTCGGGGCCGTGCCGGGGATCTCGGGCGACGTGTGGCTGGCGGGTGGCACCGGTGCGGCCTACGGGCTGTGGCATTCGACCAACGCGGGTGCGAGCTTCACGCGAGTGTCCACTGTGGGCGAGGCCGACAACATCGGTTTCGGCAAGGCCGCGCCCGGCAAGACCTACCCGGCGCTGTACAGCAGTGCCGAGATCGGCGGCGTACGCGGCATCTTCCGCTCCGACGACGCCGGGGCGACCTGGACGCGCCTGAACGACGATCAGCACCAGTGGGGCTGGACGGGCGCGGCCATCACCGGTGACCCGCGCGTCTACGGCCGCGTCTACGTCAGTACCAACGGACGCGGGATCATCTACGGCGACGGCGACGGCGGCGGCACGACCGATCCGGACCCCGATCCCGACCCGGTCGGGAACTGCTCGGTCGCCTACGAGATCACCGGACAGTGGCAGGGCGGATTCCAGGGCCGTGTGGTTGTCAAGAACACCGGTACGACGGCGGTCAACGGCTGGACCCTCGGCTGGTCCTTCGGCGCGGGCCAGGTGGTGAGCCAGATGTGGGGTGCGACCGCCGCCCAGTCAGGTGCCGCGGTGACGGCCACCGGCGCATCCTGGAACGCCGTGATAGCACCGGGAACGACCCGTGAGGCGGGCTTCCTGGCGAGCTGGCAGGGGAGCAATCCCGAACCGGGCGCCTTCACCCTCAACGGTTCCGCCTGCGCGGTGACCTGAACCGGGAACCGGGTCCGTCCACGGTGGACGGGCCCGGTCAGGGCAGTTCGGGCAGCCCGGCGGCGTCCAGCGGCCACCCGGGGTTGTACGCGATCTCCCACAGATGTCCGTCGGGATCGGCGAAGTAGCCGGAATAGCCGCCCCACGCGGAGTGCTCCGGCGGCTTGGTGATCCGTCCGCCGGCGGCCTCCACGGCGGCGAAGGAGGCGTCGACCTCCTCGTCGGAGGCGACGTTGATCGCCAGCGCGACACCGCGGTAGGCGGGCGGCCCGCCCGGGTTGTCGACGGCGGCGTCACCGGCCAGCGCGTACACGCCCCACACGGCGAGGATCCCGCCGGCGGTGTTGAAAAACGACACCTCCCCGGGCACCGAGGCGCTGGACAGCGGCCAGCCGAGCGCGCGGTAGAACTCCGTCGACCGTTCGAGGTCGGCGACTCCCAGCGTCGCCAGGCTGATGCGGGCGGGTACGGGCATGGTGCGACACCTCCACGCCCGATCATCGCAGGGCCGCCGGGCGCGCGGGCCGAAACGCCGCGGCGGGCCGGTGGACCCCCGTCGGTCCCACCGGAGCCGCCGCGAGCGAAAACTATCCGGACCCGCGCACACAACCGCGCACATGCGCGAGGGGGCCCTCGCGCGACCCGGGTACCGTCCGAGGGACAAACGCCAGGGGGTGAGGGGATGCGCTTCCACCTGTTCGGTTCCATCGAGGTCCGCGTCGGCGACCGCCCGCTGCCCGTGGGCGGCCCGCGACAACGGGCCGTGCTCGGCGCCCTGCTGCTCACGCCCGGCGTGGTCGTGCCCACCGAGCAGCTCGTTCACCGGGTCTGGGACAACCCGCCGGGGTCGGCCGAGTCGAACGTCCGCACCTACATCGCCCGTCTCCGCAAGGTTCTCGGCGAGCGGCTGTCCACCGACGAGCACGGCTACCGGCTCACCGTCGGGCCCGGCGAACTCGACGCCGCGGTGTTCACCGAACTGGCCGACCGGGCCGAGCGCGCGACCGACTCCGCCGAACGGGCGAGGCTGTACGCCGAGGCCCTCGCACACGCCCGCGACGAACCGCTGCTCGGCGTCGAACTGGAGGCGGCGCTGCGCTCGGCCGCGCTGCGGCTGCGGGAACGGCGGCGCGCGGCCGTGTTCGGCGAGCTCGACGCGCGTCTGGCGGCGGGGGAGCACCACGAGATCACCGGACGGCTGCGGGCCCTGCTCACCGGCGATCCCGCCGACGAGCGGGCCACCGAACTGCTGATGCTCGCCCTGTTCCGCGCCGGACGCCAGATCGAGGCCCTCGACGCCTACACCGCCTTCCGAGCCCGGGCACATCCCGCACCGGGCCTGTCGGCCCTGCACAAACGGATCCTCAACCAGGACCGGACCCTGTCGCTCACACCGGGACGGGCCTCGGTGGAGGCCCACGGCCGCCTGCCCGCCGACCTGCCCGAGTTCACCGGCCGCACCCGGCTGATCGCCCGGGCGCGGGAACTCACCGGGGCCGCACCCGGCAACGCGCCCTTAATCCTTGTGTTCAGCGGCACGGCGGGCGCGGGGAAGACCGCGCTGGCCGTCCACATCGGACACCTGCTCGCCGCCGACGGCGCCGGTGCCGACGGGCACCTCCACGCCGACCTCAACGGCTTCACCGCCGACGCCGCCCCCGCCGACCCGCACACCGTGCTCGGCGCCCTCCTGGCCGTCCTCGGCGTCCCGGCCGCGCGCGTGCCCGGCGAACCCGCCTCCCGGGCGGCCCTCTACCGCGAGCACACCGCCGGGAAACGTCTCCTCCTGCTGCTCGACGACGCCTCCGGCGCCGCGCAGGTCGCACCGCTCGTACCCGCCGGATCCGGCACGATCGTGCTGGTCACCGGCCGCCGCAACCTCCTCCTCGACGGCGCCGCCGACCTCACCGTCGAACCCTTCACCGACGCCGAGGCGAACGCCCTGCTGGCCACGGCCGTCGGCGGCGAACGACTGCGCGCCGAGGACGCCGCCGCCCGCCGGATCACGCGCCACTGCGGCGGCCTGCCCCTCGCGCTCGCGCTGGCCGCGCGACGACTGCGAGCCCGTCCCGAGCGCAGCCTCGCCGGCCTCGCCGGAGGGCTCGAACACGGCGCCCTCGACGACGAACTGTCGGCGGTCTTCGACCTGTCCTACCGCGCCCTCGACCCGGGCCCGCGCAGGCTCTACCGGCTCCTCGGCCCGCCCGCCTGCGAGGACGTCACCGCCGAGACCGCCGCCGCGATCTGCGGCCGCACACCCGCCGAAGCCGACGGCGACCTGGAGGCCCTGCTCGACGACCACCTCCTCACCCAGACCCGCCCCGGCCGCTACCGCATGCATCGCCTCCTGCGCGCCCACGCCGACGCCCTCTGCGCCCGCGAGGACCCGCCCGCGACCGCCCGCTCCGCCGTCGGCCGCCTCCACACCTGGTACCTGCGACACGCGCTCGCCACCGGCGATCCCGCCTGGTTCGCGGCCGAGTACGCCAACCTCCGGGCCCTCACCCGCGCCGCCGGGCCGAACGGTCACCACACCTTCGCCCTCGCGCTCCCGCACGCCCTGCTCCCATGGCTCCGCGACCACCGGCCCGCCGACACCGCCTCACTCCTCGCGCTCGCCCGCCGGGCCGCACTGGCCCTCGGCGACCACGACGGGCTCGCCCGCAGCCTCGTCGAACTCGCCCGCGAACACGCCCGGACGGGACGCGCCGACATCGCCGCCGGACTCCTCGACGAGGCGGCGGCCCTGCGGCACGAGCGCGGAGACACCGCCGGTGCGGCGGAGGCACTCGCGGCGAAAGAGGAACTCGGCCGGGACTCGGCCGCGGTCGGCGGGGACGCCCGCTGATGGAGTTCCGCGTCCTCGGTCCCCTGACCGTCCTGTGCGACGAACGCGAACTCGCACTCGGCGGCCCCCGGCAACGGGCCGTGCTCGCCGCGCTTCTCCTGCGCCCCAACGAGTCCATCACCGCCGAACGGCTCGTCCCGCTGGTCTGGGACCACCCCGTCCCGGCCGCCGAGTCGAACCTGCGCACCTACCTCACGCGCCTCCGCAAGGCCCTCGCCTGCCCACCGGAGCCCGTCGCCCGGCTCGTCCGCGACGAGAACGGCTACCGGCTCACCGTCCACGATGGAGAGTGCGACCGCGAGGTCTTCGCGGGACTCGCCGAACGCGGCGACCGCGCCTTCCGCGAAGGCGACCACGCCACCGCCGCCGACCAGTACCAGCGCGCCCTGGCCCTGTTCCGCGGCGAACCGTTCGGCGGCGTCGCGGCCGAGTCGGCCCTCTCGGCGGCCGCCGTCGCCCTCACCGAACGCCACCGGACCGTCCTGGAACGCCGCATGGAGGCCGGACTCGCCCTCGGCGGCCACCGTGAACTGCTCGGCGAACTCCGCCGCCTGGCGGCCCGCTCACCCGAGCGCGAGACCCTGACCCGCCTGCTCATGCTGGCCCTTCACCGCGACGGCCGCCGCGACGAGGCCCTCGCCGCCTACACGGCGCACCGGGCGAGACTCGACACCGAACTGGGCGTCGAACCCGGCGCCGAACTGTCCACACTGCACGAACGCGTCCGGGACGGCGACCCGTCACTCGACCTGCCCCGGCACGCCGCGACCGGCCCGGTCTCCTCCTTCCGGCAACTCCCACCCGACATCGCCGACTTCACCGGCCGCGAGGCCGAACTCGCGCGGATCGCCCGCGCGGCAGGCGAAGGTGGCGACGGGCCGGTGATCGTGTTCCTCACCGGCATGGGCGGCGTCGGCAAGACCCGCCTGGCCGTGCGGGCCGCCTGGTCGCTGGCCGCCGAGTACCCCGACGGGCAGCTGTTCACCGACCTGCGCGGGCACGACCCCGAGCTTCCGCCCGCCGACCCGGGCGCTGTCCTCGAAGGCTTCCTCGACCTCCTCGGCGTCCACCGCACCGAGATCCCGCGCGGCCTCGACGCCCGCTCCCGGCTGTTCCGCGAGCGCCTCACCGGCAAGCGCGTCGTGCTGGTCCTCGACAACGCCGCCGACGCCGCGGCCGTGCGCCCGCTCCTGCCCGGCGCCGCCGGATGCCTCGTGCTGATCACGTCCCGCCGCGAGGCCGCCGTCGACGGGGCCGTCGCCGTGCCCGTCGGCATGTTCACCGAACGGGAGGCGCTGTCCCTGCTCGGCCGCATCCTCGGTGAGCAACGCGTCGGCGACGAGGCCGACGCCGCCGGGGAACTCGTCGGCCACTGCGGGCGTCTGCCGCTGGCCGTCGCGGTCGCCGCCCACCGCCTGCGCACCCGCCGGACCTGGCGGATGGCCGACCTCGTCGAACGCCTCGGCGGGCGCGGCCTCGGGGAGCTGGCCGTCGGCGACCGCTCGGTCGAGCGGGTGCTCGCGCTGTCCTACGAGGCGCTCGGGCACCGCGAGCGGAGAGTGCTGCGGCTGGTCGGCGCACAACCGGTCCAGGACGCCACGGCCGCCTCGACCGCCGCCCTGTGCGGACTCGACGTCGCCACCGCCGACGGGATTCTGCGTTCCCTGGCCGCCGAGCACCTCCTCGGCGTGATCGCGCCCGGACGGTACCGGCCGCACGACCTCGTGCGCGCCCACATGACCGCGCTGTCGGCGGTCGAGGACACCGCCGGGGACCGCTCGGCGGCCGTCGAGCGGTTGCTCGACTGGTACTCGCGGGCCGCCTACGAGATCGCCGGACGCATGGTCGTCTACCCGGTGCGACTCGTCCGGCCGATCCCGTCGACACCGGTCCCGGTGCCCGAGACGGCCTCCGTCGCCGACGGCGTCGCCTGGTTCGACGTCGAGTACGCCAACCTCTACGCCCTGATCCGCCACGCGGCGGCCGCCGGGCGCCCCGAGCACGCCGTCCAGCTCCCGTTCCTGCTGCGCGTTCACTACACCAACCGCGACCACACCGACGACTGGATCGCGGCCATGGAGATCGCCGTCGACGCCGCCCGCGCCCTCGGCGACCTCGCCGCCGAAGGCCACGCCCGCGTCATCCTCGGCATGATCAACCACAACCTCAGCCGCCTCCGCGCCTCCCGCGAACAGGTCACCATGGCCCTCGACCTGCACCGCCGGGGCGGCGACATCGAAGGCGAGGCCGGCGCGACGATGTCGCTCGGCCACCTCGACCGGGCCGAAGGCCGCTACCGGCAGGCGCTCCAGAACTACGAGCGGGCCCGCGCCCTGTACGTCGCCATCGGGGACCGCGCGTGGGAACTGTCGCTCAGCGGCGCCATGGGCGAGACCCTGCACCAGATGGGCCGCCTCGACCAGGCCATCGACGTGCTCACCGCCACCGCGGCCGTGCAGACCGACCTCGGGTTCGGGAGCGTGGCCTCGACCCTGACCAACCTCGGCGCCGCGCTGCGCGGCGCCGGCCGGGTCGCCGAGGCGGTCGAGACCCTGGAACGTGCGCTCGCCGGTTTCCGCGCCCGCAGCCTCACCCGCGGAGAGGCCGAGGCGCTCGTCCAGCTCGCCAAATGCCGCCGCGACCAGGGCGACACCGAAGCCGCCGGGGAACTCGCCAGGGAGGCGCTGCGGATCGCGCGCGGCCTCGGTGACCGGGCCAAGGAGGTCGACGCGGTGAAGGTCCTCGAAGACCTCACGACGGACGCCGGCGAGGCCTCCTGAGATTCTCCGGAACTTTCTCGCGCCGAAATGTCGAATGCCCGTCGAGGGCCGCGACCACCTGGTGAGCGGCCGGCGAGCGGCGCGCTCGGATACCGAGGAGCGATTCCATGAGCAAGGTGACCACCGACATCGGCATGTCCCTCGACGGCTTCGTCGCCGGCCCGAACCAGAGCGGGGAGAATCCGCTCGGCGAGGGGATCGGCGACAAGCTGCACGCGTGGATGTTCGAACAGGCCGAGGAGAACGCCGCGGAGATCGAGAAGATCACCGACGCGGGCGCGTTCATCATGGGCCGCAACATGTTCGGTCCCGACCGGGGTGACTGGGACCTGGACTGGACCGGCTGGTGGGGCGCCGAGCCGCCCTATCACGCGCCGGTGTTCGTCCTGGCCCACCGTGAGCGCCCGTCCATCACCATGGAGGGCGGGACCGTGTTCCACTTCGTCACCGACGGTGTTCACGCCGCGCTCGACCGGGCCCGCGAAGCCGCCGGTGACCGCGACATCTCCGTCGCCGGAGGCGCGCACACCGTCAACCAGTACCTCGCCGCCGGACTGATCGACGAGTTGCGCGTCCACCTCGCCCCGGTGGTGATCGGTGAGGGCGAACGCCTCCTGGTCGGTGTGGGCGACCCGAAACTCACCCCGGTCTCCGTCGGCGGCACCGACCTCGTCACGCACCTGGTCTACCGCGTCGGCCACTGAGGTGTCCGGGCCCGGCCGCGGCCGGGCCCGGATCGTCACGGTGACAAGGCCCGCGTACGCCGGGTCGTGTACCGATATGCCTCCGAGATGAAGGAACCGGCTGCCGGAATCGCGATCGTCAGGTCCGCGGCCTCCGCCGTGGCGTCCGATCGGCCTCCCGGCGGTCCAGCAAGCGCCCACACACTCAGTCCCGCATCCGCGGATCCTCCGAGGGGTCGGCGTACATGGGCGGCGGGCCGTGCTCGACGGCCTCGGGACGCAGCTCGTAGTGCCAGCGCTCGTTGCGGTAGATCTGGCACAGCCCGTACCCGGCGCCGTTCTCGGCGAGCCACGCGGCCGCTGTGGGCGGCCCGATGTCGACGGCGTGGCCGCGCACGTGGGCGGACTTCTCGGGCGTCGACACCCAGCGGGCGGCCTCCTCCGCCGACCCGTACCTGCCGACCGCCTCGCGAAGCAGCCGGCTCTGGTAGGCGGGGGAGCGCCAGCCGCTGTTGACGAAGAACTCCACGCCCTCACCGGCGGCGTCGGCCGCGGCCAGGCGCAGGGCCGCGAGCAACGGCGGATCGAGGTTGGCCACACCCGGAACCTCGTCGTCGAAGACCGTGGTGCGGTAGGGGACGGCGCCGTCGGCCACACCGAGCCCGCCCCGGTCCTGGATGCGGAGGAGCCGATAGCCGAGGGACTTGGCGACGACGTCGACGACATCGCGCAGCCCCGCTTCGAGAGGCCGGCGGAGCCGGTCGGGCATCACCTGCAGGACAGCTGGTCGAGTCATGTCCCCAGGGAACGCGGCCCGGTGTTGCCGGGGCGTATGTGCTTTTCGGTACGCCGACGATATGCCCCCGCTCGTACCATCGGGATCATGCGTGTGCTGGTAGTCGAGGACGAGCCCTACATGGCCGAGGCCATCCGTGACGGACTGCGGCTGGAGGCGATCGCCGCCGACATCGCCGGAGACGGCGACACCGCGCTGGAACTGCTGAGCGTCAACTCCTACGACATCGCCGTCCTCGACCGCGACATCCCCGGGCCCTCCGGCGACGAGGTCGCCGAGAGCATCGTCGCCTCCGGCAGTGGCATCCCGATCCTGATGCTCACCGCCGCCGACCGGATCGACGACAAGGCCTCCGGCTTCGGGCTCGGCGCCGACGACTACCTCACCAAGCCCTTCGACCTCCAGGAGCTCGTGCTCCGGCTCAGGGCCCTCGATCGCAGGCGCGCCCACAGCCGCCCGCCCGTGCGGGAGATCGCGGGCCTGCGGCTCGACCCCTTCCGCCGCGAGGTCTACCGCGACGGCCGCTACGTCGCCCTTACCCGCAAACAGTTCGCCGTCCTCGAAGTCCTCGTCGCCGCCGAAGGCGGCGTCATCAGCGCCGAGGAGCTGCTGGAACGGGCCTGGGACGAGAACGCCGACCCCTTCACCAACGCCGTCCGCATCACCGTCTCCGCCCTGCGCAAACGGCTCGGCGAACCGTGGCTGATCGGCACGGTGCCCGGCGTCGGGTATCGCATCGACACCGAAGGAGGCGACCGTGGATAGGGGACCGGGCCCGAGCGTCCGCCTGAAACTCACCGTCAGCTACGCGGGCTTCATCATGCTCGCCGGTGGTCTGCTGCTGGCGACCGTGTGGGCGTTCCTCCTGCGCTATGTGCCCGACGTGGCGGACGGCCCGATGATGGGGCCCGACCGCACCGACCTCCAGGCCGCCTTCATCCCCAAGGCCGCGATGGCGATGGCCTTCCTGCTGGTGTTCGGTCTCGCCGGAGGCTGGATCCTGGCCGGCGGCATGCTCGCGCCCCTGCGGCGCATCACCCACGCCACCCGCCTCGCCGCGGACGGCTCGCTCGCGCACCGGATCCACCTGGAGGGCCGCGAGGACGAGTTCCGGGAACTCGCCGACGCCTTCGACACGATGCTCGCCCGGCTGGAGGCGAAGGTCGCCGAGCAGCAGCGCTTCGCCGCCAACGCCTCCCACGAGCTGCGCACGCCGCTGGCGATCACGCAGACGCTCCTCGACGTCGCCCGCAACCACCCGAACCCCGACGCCGGCGAGCTCGTCGAGCGGCTCCACTTCGTCAACACCCGGGCCATCGGTCTCACCGAGGCGCTGCTCCTGCTCAGCCGCGCCGACCAGCGGTCGTTCACACCGGAGCACGTCGACATGTCCCTGCTCGCCGAGGAGGCGACCGAGACGCTCCTGCCGCTCGCGGAGGGACGCGACGTCGTCATCGAGACCTCCGGGGAGGTCGCCCCCACCCTCGGTTCTCCCGCCCTGCTGCTGCAACTGACCACGAACCTCGTGCACAACGCGATCGTGCACAACCGCGCCGACGGCGGTGCGGTGTACGTCAACACCGCCGTCGGGCGTGGTCTCGTCACGCTCACCGTCGAGAACACCGGTGAGAAGGTCACCCCGCACCTGGTCGCGACGCTCACCGAGCCCTTCCAGCGCGGTTCCGAACGGACCCGCAGCGACCACGCGGGTGTGGGCCTCGGCCTGGCGATCGTCAAGAGCATCACCACCGCCCACGGTGGAACCCTCACCCTCACGCCCCGACCGGCCGGCGGGCTCTCGGTGACCGTGACGCTGTCGGCGTTCCGCCCCGACCGGGCCTCATGACCCGCCCGGCCCGCCGAGTTCGCGCAGGAACCGCGACGACCGCTCCGACTGGTCGGCGTATCCCCGGCTCCGGTAGAAACCGTGCGCGTCGTCGCGCCGGTTCGCGCTGGTGACCTCCATGCGCACGCACCCGCGACTCTCGGCGAAGGCCTCCGCCGCGGCCACGAGCCGACCGGCGACGCCTTGACGGCGCGCCCGGTCGGAGACGACCAGGGCCACGATCCGGCCCCAGGAACCGGGGCGTTCGAGGTACGGGCAGACGTGGACGGCGACGACGCCGAGCACCTTCCCGTCGGCCTCGGCCACCAGGGCCGCGCCGGCCGGATCCTCGCTCCACGACTGGATCCGGCTCGCCGTGGCCCCGGGCGCGTCCTGTGGATAGCCCAGCTGGACGAACAGCTCGTTGAGTACGGCGGTATCGCCGATGTGTGCGCGGCGGACGTTCAGCCGATCCCCGGTCACCGGGCCGCCCGGCCGGTGATGGGGAAGTCGAAATAGGTGTCCGGATGCGGTTCGCCGATGAGGGTGTAGTGCCACCATTCGCTCGCGTAGTGGCGGAAACCGCAGTCCTCCATGACGGTGCGCAGGTGGCGGCGGTTCCTCGCCGCGACCGGCGTGATCCCCTCGGCCCCGTGGTGCGAGATCGGGTCCATCAGGTCGTGGTCGCCGCCCATGGCGGCCAGCTCGCCCGTGTCCAGGTGGTAGAGCGTCAGATCGACGGTGCTGCCCCGGGTGTGGCCGGATCTCGGTGCGACGTAACCCTTCTCGACCATCTGGGAGCGCTCGATGCCGGGGTAGTGCCGCCGCTTCTTCCGGCCGTCCTCGGGCTCCAGTGCCCAGCGCAGGAAGCGGTCCACGGCACGCTGCGGGCGGTACACGTCCCACAGGAGGAGGCCGAAGCCGAGGGGCGCGGCCTTCTCCCGCGCCTCGGCCAGGGCCTCGCAGACCGCTTCGGTGCCGACGATCCGGTTCACCTCGTAGCCGTCGACGGGTTTGCCGGTGAAGTTGTCCCAGGTGGCGTACTTGGCGTCCCAGCGGATCCCGGGCACGCGCTCGTCGACGTAGACGAAACCGTCCTTCACCGCGCCGCCACCGCCAGGGTCACCATCCGGTCGATCACGTCGGTCATCGACAGGCCGCTGACGGCCATCATCCGCGGGTAGCGGCTGTAGGGAGTCAGCCCGGGCAGTGTGTTGACCTCGTTGAGGACCACCGAACCGTCGGGCTTGAGGAACATGTCCACTCTCGACAGTCCACGGCAGCCGAGGGCGCGGTAGACGGCCTTCGCGGTCTCCTGGACGAGCGAGCGCGCCTCGGCGGAGATGTCGGCCGGCGCGATCGGCGTGGAGTTCGCGGAGCCGTTCTCCGGGTCGGTCTCCTGGTGGATCCGGAAGATGCCGTGCGACAGGGCGATGCGGTCGGGTTCGCTGGCGAACAGGTCCGCGCCCGCGCCGAGGACGGAGCAGCCGACCTCGCTGCCGATCACCATCTCCTCGATGAGCACCTTGGAGTCGTAGACGCGCGCCTCGGCCATCGCCTCGGGCAGTTGCTCCCCACGGGACACCATGGTGACGCCGAAGGAGGAACCCGAACGGGCCGGTTTGACCACGACGGGAAAGGTGAGGCTCTTCGGATCGGGATTCTCGCCGTCGGCGACGATCCAGAACCGCGGGGTCGCGATGCCGGCGTCGCGGACGGCCAGATAGGCGAGGGACTTGTCCATGCACATCGCCGAACTCTGGACGTCGCAGCCGACATAGGGGATGCCGGACAGTTCCAGCAGACCCTGCATCCCACCGTCCTCGCCGAGTTTGCCGTGCGTCACGGGGAGCACGGCGTCCAGACCGATCGTCTCGTATTTTCCATGATCCAGGACGAGCAGGCCGCGCACGTCACGGTCCGGCGACAGTACGGCCGGGCGGCTGTCGGTCTCCCAGCCGCTCTCCGGGCCGTCGCACAGTTTCCAGGCCCCGTCCTTGGTGATGCCGATCCAGAACGGCTCGTACTTCCCCGTGTCGAGGTGCTCGGCGACATGCCGCGCGGACTTGACGGAGACGGGGTGCTCCTCGGCGGTGCCGCCGAAGACGATGCCGAGCTTCAACCTGGCCATGGGGCGTTTCCTCCTGCGAAGTTCCTGCAATTGATGAGACTGTTCTCGACGGTGTCGCTGAGCGCGTGATCGGTGTAATAGGCGGTGTGCGGGCTGATGAGCACGTTCGGCAGCCGGTGCAGCCGCAGCAGCAGTTCGTTGTCGATGGGGGTGTTCCTGCGATCGGCGTAGAAGATCCCCTCCTCGCCTTCGACGACGTCGAGGGCCGCGCCGCCGAGGGCGCCGCTCTCCAGCGCGGGGATGAGAGCGGCCGTGTCGATGAGCGGACCGCGCCCGGTGTTGACGACGAACGCGCCGCGCCTCATCCCCGCGATACGCCGGCGGTTCAGGAGATGGTGCGTGTCGGCGGTGAGCGGGGTGTGGAGGGTGACGATGTCGCTGAGCCCGAGCAGCTCGTCGAGGGAGACCTGTTCCACCGCGTCCAGCGGACGGTTGTTGTGGACGACGATCCGGCAGCCGAAGCCGCGGAGACGGTCGATGACCGCGCCGCCGATCCGGCCCGCCCCGACGACCCCGACGGTCAGATCGCGCAACTCCCTGCCGCGCACGGCGCCGAGCCGGTAATCGTGGACGTCGGCGCCCCGGACGATCGATCGCGCGTGCCGCACGGCCATGAGCATCAACATCAGCGTGTAGTCGGCGACGCTGTCGGGGGAGTAGCCGACGGTCCCGACGGTGATCCCGACGCTCGCCGCGTAGGCCGCGTCGATGTGGTTGCAGCCGACGCTCCTGGTGGAGACGTACTCCACGCCGGAACGGCCGAGCGCCAGCAGGGCGCGGTTCGAGACGCGGGTCTTGTGATCGACGCTGACGCACCGGTTCCCGAACGCGAGCTCGATGTTCGCCTCGGATATCGGCGCCTCGACGATGCGCGGCCGCACGCCGAAACGCGGTGCCATGGCGCGGAACAGGCCGGCCTCGTCGCGACCGCATCCGTAGACCGTGATCCCCAGCGCCGCCGGTGATCGGGTGCGGAGGGTCGTGGTGCTCGTCGGTTCGCCAAGGCTCATGGCACCAGTGAAGAGGGCGCGGTGTTGCGAGTGCGTATGCCCTTTTCGATACGCCGACGATAAGTTACCGGCGGGTAGCCTATCGCCCGCGTATCGGGAAACGCATACGCCCGCACAACACCGCACGGCCTTGACTGACCCGCATGATCCCGCTCAGCCTCGCCGAGATAGCCGCCGCCGTCGGCGGAACGGTCAGCGGCGACCCCACCGTGACGGTCACCGCCCCCGCCGTCCTCGACGGCCGCCGATCCGAACCCGGCGGTCTCTTCGTCGCCTTCGCCGGCGAACACGCCGACGGCCACGACTTCGCCGGGCAGGCCGGCCGCGCCGGAGCGGCCGCCGTACTCGGCTCACGGCCCACCGCGCTGCCCACCGTCGTCGTCGACGACACGCGGGCCGCCCTGCAGGCGTTCGCCGCCCACGTCCTCGCCCGGCTGCGCCACGACCTGACCGTCGTCGGCGTCACCGGATCCCAGGGCAAGACCAGCACCAAGGACCTGATCGGCGCGGTGCTGGCGAGCACCGCGCCGACCGTCGCCGCCGTCGACTCCTTCAACAACGAGATCGGCGTCCCCATCACCATGCTCCGTACCGAAACGGCCACCCGGCACCTCGTCCTGGAGATGGGAGCGCGCCGGGTCGGCGACATCGCCGCGCTCGCCGAGCTGTCCCCGCCCGACGTCGCCGTCGTTCTCAACGTCGGCCAGGCCCATCTCACCTACTTCGGCTCCCGGGACGCGATCGCCGAGGCCAAGGGTGAACTGGTGCGGGGCATGCGGCCCGGCGGCACCGCCGTCCTCAACGCCGACGATCCGCGGGTGCTCGCGATGCGCGAGTTCGCCGACGGCCGGGTGCTGACCTTCGGCCGGGCCGAGGACGCCGACGTGCGCGTCCTCGACGTGACGCTGGACCGGCTCGGGCGGCCGACCTTCACCCTGCGCACCGTCGACGGCTCGGCCGTCGTCAGCCTGCCGCTCATCGGCGCCCACCAGGCCCACAACGCCTCCGCCGCCGTCGCGGCGGGACTCGCCGCCGGAGTCCCCCTCGACGCCGCCGCGAACGCCCTGGCCACCGCCTCGCTGTCGAAGTGGCGGATGGAACTCGGCGAGCTCCCCGGCGGTGTCACCCTGCTCGACGACACCTACAACGCCAACCCCGATTCCGCCCGCGCCTCCCTTGACGCCCTCGCCGCCATCGCGGGCGCGCGCCGGGTAGCCGTCCTCGGCGACATGCTCGAACTCGGCGAGGACAGCGACGCCGAACACCGCGCCATCGGCGAGTACGCCGCCGCCCGCGCCGACCTCGTGCTGGCCGTCGGGCCGGGAGCGCGGCCGGTCGCCACCGGTGCGGGGGAGAAGGGGACGGCGGTCGCGGGCAACGCGGAGGCCGTGGACTGGCTGCGCGGGTGTCTCACCGCCGGGGACGTGCTGCTGGTCAAGGCGTCTCGTGGGGCGTACCTCGACGAGGTCGTGGCGGGGCTGCGGTAGGCGGGGGCACAGGGCGCGCCTCGCTCAGGGAAGCTGTACGAGGGTCGGACCGAAGCCCGGCCGCGCGGTGACGGTCACCTGCGGCGAGATTCGCACGGTCAGCGAGGCGGGCAGCCCGGTGAGCGGCGAGAGATCGAACCTCCCCGATACGAGATCGATCTCCGTCAGCGCCGGCATCTGCGACACGAAGGCCAGGCGGATCGGGGCGTCGGTCTGCGCGAAGGCGAGGGACAGGTGCTTCAGCTGCTTGAGCATCGGCAGGATGCGGATGAAGTCGGGATCGTCGACCGCCAGGAAGGTGTCGGCGTGCCACGAGCCGACGAGGACCTCGCGGGTGTATTCGAGCGGATCGAACTGCTCGAAGGCCCGGAACAGCTCCATGGCGACGACGTTGCGGGTGTCCTTCTTGAACCGGGCGATCAGCGAGAGCGCCGCGGGATCGCCGATCAGCGCCGCCGCCCGGATCGTCGCGGCGACCTCGTTCTCCTCGATCGGCGTGGACCGGGCCAGCAGGTCCAGCGTGAACGATCCCGTTCTGGCGAGGACGTTGGCGGCCTCCATCGTCTTCGGCGGCAGGAGCGCGGCCGTCGCCTCGCGGACCCGGTGCCGCAGGCGCGGGGAGAGTTCGGGCGAGGTCTCCATGCAGGCCGCCGCCACCAGCCGCAGCGCGTCGCGGTGGAAGTCGCCGTCGCTGCGGTCGAGCAGACCGCTCAGTAGCTCCTCCCGCTGTCTGACACTGGCGTGCCCGGCGGCCATCACGACGACCTCGCTCCAGATGTCGGTGTAGGCGTTGGCGATCAGCACGCCGATGTCATCGTTCTCCACGGCCTGATCGGCGGCCAGGAACTCCTGGAAGGAACGGTGCACGAAGTCGGTGTTGCCTTCGACGGGTTCCCGGATCAGTCCGCTGCGTTCCAGCAGCAGCCGGTACACCGTCTCGGCGTCGGCGCTGATCTGGGCCATCGAGGCGAGCTTCTTCCGGATCCGTTCGCGGACCCGTTCGCTCGGTGCCGAGGCCCGGTCGTTGCGGATGAGCCAGTACGCGAGGTCGCGCAGCAGCACCTTCTTGTCCGTCCGGCTCAAGGTGAGAGTCCCGGTGATGCGGCGCTCGCTGTCCCTTCGCTCCAGCATCATCTGCAACGCGACGTCGTACAGTTCCATGCGGTTCTTCGGCAGTTCGGCGCCCCGATCCCGGTTCAGCGCGCACAGCAGGGCGCACAGCAGCGGATAACCGGCCAGCAGGCGCAGATGCCGGTGTTCTCCGAAGGCCTTCTTGAGCTGTCGTTCGCATTCGTCGAGATCCTGGCGTTCCGAGGTGCGCGTGGACTGGTCGCGCATGGCGTCGTGCCAGCGGCCGATGAAGACGGGCACGTCGGCGCGGCTCATCGGCTCCAGTTCGGCGACGGTGAACTCCTCACCGCCCAGCCACGTCGGGGGCGCGGCCGCCGGCCGGGACGTCACGACATAGCGGGCGCGGGGGAAGGCCGCGACGAGGCTACGCAGCCAGGTACGGGCCTCCTCCCGGCGATCGTCGGCCAGTTCGTCGACGCCGTCGATCAGGACGATCGCCTGCCCCGAGCGAAGTCGCCGGTGGACCCAGTCCCGTGGCATCTCGGCGGCGATGTTGCGGCCGACCTCGTCGAGGAAGAGCTCCGGCGACGGAAGTGAGCCCGCGGCGTGCCGTCGCAGTGGGATGAAGAAGGGGGTCATCCGGTTCCACGGTTCGAGCCTTCCGGAGAAGCTCTGCCGAACGCACTGCACGGCGATCCACTGGAGCAGCGTCGTCTTCCCGAGTCCGGCCTCCCCCCGGATGAACAACCGGTCGGTGGACGCCAGCACCTGGTCCACCCTGGCCAGGCCGGACGGCGC
The DNA here is from genome assembly GCF_014202425.1 of Phytomonospora endophytica. GTDB lineage: Bacteria > Actinomycetota > Actinomycetes > Mycobacteriales > Micromonosporaceae > Phytomonospora > Phytomonospora endophytica. Next base: position 230,618 of record NZ_JACHGT010000001.1, read on the forward strand.
GGTGACACGGTTCGGCAGCCGGAAGTCGCCGGAGACGGTGAGGTTCAGATACGCGACCGAGAGCGAGTAGCGCCTGCTGGACTCCTCAAGCGTCGCCCCGAAGAACTCGACGTGATCGAGCCGGTTGGCGACCAGCTGGCGGTAGTTGAGTTCGAAGTCGTCCTCACCACGGCGGATGGGCACCCTTTCGAGCAGTTTCGCCAGTTCGTCGAGGATCTGCCGGTCCCGTCCCAGGAGTTCGGCGAGCGCGCTCCCACTCGTGGCGATGGGAAGGGCCTGAACGGTTTCGATCAGGTAGGCGCAGGACTGCTTCAGGAGAAGGTCGTAGAGCCCGCCCGCGCCGGACAGTCCGGCACGTTCCTTGCGGGTGGGGTCCTGCTCGCGGAGAAACCTTTCGAGATAACCCGCGTCGAGATCCTGTGCGAACAGGTCCGCCTCGGTGAGCTCGGCGTTGTCGAAGGTGGTGCGCACCGCGTCGACCGCCGCGCGGACCTCGTTGGCGGGCAGATCACGGAATTCCTTGTCGATCAATGGTTCCAGGCGTGCGCTCAGCAGATCGGCGGCCTGTTCCCAGATACGGCGGAAACTGCGCTGTGCACGGCTCTGGGTTAAACGATCTCCGCCGAAGCCGATCAGCGCGGAACTCACTCCGGAGAGGAATTTGTTGTTCCCCATCCATACGTCGCACGCGGTTTTCGCCACGGCCGTTCCCAAGGCGATGAACGCTGTTTCCAGACCTGGCACGGGCACCCCCATCGAAAGTCGAAGTGTACGGCCGGGCCGGACCTTCCCGATCGGCAGGCCTTTCGCGTCGAAGAACGTTCATCGCGACGGAATGCGGGCACCGCGCGATGTCGTCGACAGATTCCTGTGCATTTCCATTTCGTGCTCAGTGACAGTCGAGTGCGGACCCGGCGATGCGCGCGATGACGAACGACGGTCCGCGAGCATGAGGGCGAACCGCGGACGGCCGGTCCCGCGACCGCACACGCCAGCGCATCGCCGGGCACCGACGACCTCGCTCCGGGACGCCGTCGCTGCGATGATCGCTGCGCCCCCCGCGATCCCGAACTCTCACCCCGGGAGTCACCTTGCCCAGACGTCATCGCAAGCGTCATCCCCTCCTCGTCTTCGCGTCCGTCGCCGTCATGGCGGTCGCCACGACCGGTTCCATCCCGACCGTCGAGCAGGCCGCGGCCGAGCCGCCACCGGCGGCGACCGCCGCCGCGCCGGAGCGGCCCGGCGTACCCGACCCGAAGCCCTACGATCCCGTCCCGGTCGCCGACGGGCGGATCGACGCCTCGGCGAAGCCGGACTTCGGCCCCGCCGAGAAGATCGCCGCCGCCTATGAGCGCGGCGAGCTGTCCGACGACGACCTGGTTCGGTACGGCACGTCGGCCGTGGCGGATCCGGCGTCGGTGCCCGCCGGGCTGCGCCCGACCGGTGACCTGGACGTCGACGCGGCGCACTTCGCCCAGTACATCGCCGCCCACGCGGTCGGCGCCTCCGAGGAGGCGCGCGCCGGAATCGCCCCGACCCTGACCGACAGGTCGGGCACCGGCGGCGGCGACCTCGGTGTGGCGGCGAGTCCCGACTGCGGCGGGGCCTCCTACGAGTACCTCGGCGCGAACCTGAAGTGCCGCTTCTACAGCGGCGAGTTCGTCCTCCTCTACAACATCGCCAGTGGTTCGAGCCCCGGCGTGCCGCCGGCGGCGGGAGCCAACGGGCGCCCGCTGGCGATCGTGAACATGGCCAACGCCCTGTCGGTCGCGTTCGACGAGTACCGGGCGATGGGCTATCCGATCACCGTCAAGGACGACAAGCCCTTCGCGGTCGTCGTCGGCATCGAGAGCATCCTCGGGCAGCCGATGGACGCGCCCTTCGTGCTCCCCTTCGGCATCAACCAGCAGCCGACGATGCTCATGCCGCCGGACCCGGGCCAGTACGACTACCTCCCGCGCCACGAGCTGTTCCACGTCTTCCAGTACCAGTTCTGGGACAAGAGCGACGTCACCTGGGACTACCTCTGGGACTTCGTCGGCGGCGAGGAGTTCGGCTCCATGAACTGGTGGCAGGAGGCCACCGCGGAGTGGGCGACGCACCAGACCTACAAGCGCGTCCCCTTCGACCCGCTGGGCCAGGCCGACGACTACGCGCACGGCGTCGGCACCTTCCTGAGCCGGCCCTACGCGGCGATCAACGAGTGGGACGGCCTGGGCAACACGCGCCCGTACGGCGCCTTCCTGTTCCCGCTGTACCTCACCGAACGCACCGGTGCGGCCTTCGTCCGGAACACCTGGGAGAACGTCCGCGACCACGACCACCTGCCGATCGAGGCGATCCGGGCCGCCGCGTCGTCCTACGGCCTGAGCCTCGACGACCTGCTGGTCGGTTTCGCCGTGGCGAACTATCGCCTCAGCGGCGAGCAGTCCGGTCCGCCGCCGAACCCGCACGCCGGTTTCGGTTACGCCGACTCCGACCGGTCGATGTGGCGGGACGAGCTGGAGACCTTCCAGAAACCCGACGGCTCGTACCCGACCGAGGGCGACTCGCTCGGCGGGGCGAGGCCGTGGCGCACCCACGAGAACCTCAAGGTCAACGACCAGGCCTTCGGTTTCGGGCTCGCGCCCGGCGGCGCCCAGTACTACGACTTCGCCGCGCAGAAGAACTACGGCGACCCGAACTGCGGATACTGCGGGACCCTCACGATCGGTCCCAACGGATCCCATCCCGACCTGTCCTACATCGGCCTGGTCTGGGCTCCCACCGGCGCGTCGGGAACGCTGGCGAAGTACCCCAACGCGGCCCGGATCGTCTACCCGAACGCCGACGGCGTCCTCCGCGTCACCGACTTCGCCTGGCCGATGGTCGTCACCCTCGTCGCGGTCCGCACCGACCTGAAGATCCACAGCTCCGACGCGGGCGGCGACTTCCGCACCTACCCCTTCAAGGCCGAGAACCTCATCGCCCTGTCGAACCGCTCGTGCAGCCTGCGCACACCCGAACCGGCCTACGTGGAGGTCAACGCCGCCCCGGAGACGGCCTTCAACGACTACGCCATGACGGCGGCGTTCCCGGAGTGGACCGGCGGCGACTCGACCTACTCGGTCAAGCTGCCCGACGGCCGCATCCTGTGGATCTTCTCCGACACCTTCCTCGGGCCGCTGAAGTCCGACGGCACCAGGCCGATCACCGCACAGCTGATCAACAGCACCTTCGTGATCCAGAACGGGACCAGGTTCACCACCGTCACCGGCGGCAGCAAGTCCTCGCCGACGGCGATCATGCCGCCCTCACAGGCCCTGCACTGGTTCTGGGCCGGGGACGGGATGATCACCGGCTCCGGGAAACTCCAGGTCGTCTACCAGGAGTACAAGAAGGTCAGCGACGACGGTGACGGCGACGGGTACCCCGACAACTGGGGATTCGCCTTCAACCGCAACGTCGTGGCGACGTTCAACCTCGCCAACCTGAGCAGCCCGGAGAGCGTCAAGGCGCTCCCCTCGGCCAGCGGTGTCGCGTGGGCCTCGGCACTCATGCCGTCCTCGCGCAGCGGCGACGGGTACACCTACGTCTACGGCGTGAACGACGCGAAGATCAACAAGAAGATGCGCATCGCCCGCGTCCGGGGCTCCGACCTCGCCTCCGGCCGCTGGCAGTTCTGGACCCCGCGCGGCTGGACCGAGCGGGAGACCGCCGGTGAGGACTCGCTCAACGGGATCGCCAACGAGTACTCGGTCTCGCCGTGGAGCGGGCAGTTCCTGTTGATCAGTCAGGACAGCACCGAGGCGTTCAGCGGCTGGATCAACGGCTACACCTCCTGCAACCCGGCCGGACCCTTCGGGCGGCGCAGTTCGGTGTACCGGATGCCCGAGCCCGGACCGTACGGGTCGTACTGGGACGGCGACATCATCGCCTACAACGCCCACGCCCATCCCGAACTGAGTTCGGGGAACACGTGGGTGATCTCCTACAACGTCAACAGCATGGACACCGGAGTCCATGACGGCGCCGATCACTACCGGGACCCCAGCATCTACCGGCCGAGGTTCATCAAGGTGACCTTCGTCTGACCCGGTCGACGGGCGGCGTCCACATGCGGACGCCGCCCGTCCCTTGTGGAGTGCCCGGTCCGCCCGGGGGCACCCGCCCGGGCGAACACGGGTAACTTCACCCCGAACGGGACGGGGAGTGGGCGATGTTCGAGACGTCGAGGTTCAAGAAGGCCGTCAAGCGCGCCGACGCGATGAATCCGGCCGAGGCGGTGCCGGTCCGGGCGGCCGCGATTCGCGCGCTGGTCGCCGAGCGCCGGGCCAAGGGAATCGGTGGGGTCAAGGGCATCGAGGTGATGGGGCCGCAGTTCCTCGCGATCGCCGACGCGGATCCGGCGGCGGCGGTCGAGCTGATCGAGCGGACCGCGCTGGACTCGCGCGAGAACCGGCGGGCGGTGGTCGCCGAGGAGACCGTGACGGAGGTGCTCCGGCGCTGGCTCGCGGGCGCCGAGCCCGCGCGGATCGCCGAAGGCTGGGAGTCCTGGGAGGCGATCACCCGGATGGGCGGAACCGTGAGGTCGGTCTTTCCCGACGACCTGTGCGAACGGATCGTCGCGATCGCCGGTTCCGGAGCGGTCGAGACGAGCGCGGAGGCGCGCCGGCACGCCGTTCCCAGGATGCTCGACTGGCTGGAGCCGGGGAACCCGGCGCTCGGCGGGCGCGCCGAGGCGCTGGCCGCGATAGGCGGAGGACTCTCGGCCGGCAACTGGATCTGCGTCGCCGGTGACCGCGCCCTCGACGCCGACCTGCCCGGAGCCGCTCTGCGCCTCTACCGGGCGGGGGCGACGAAGGGCTGCTCGGCGGCGGCCGAGCGCGCCGAGGTCGTCGGCGCGCGGATCGCCCGGGAGCGGTTGTTCGGTGGGCACACCCTGGAGGCATCGGACGTCCTGCCCGCCTTCGCGCGGGAGGCCGCCGACCCGGAAGTGCTGTTCCTGCAGGCGATCGTCGCCGCCTTGAACGGGAAATGGCCCGCGCCCCGAGTCGACGCCGCCATCGGCGAGGCGACCGGAGCCGTCCCCGCCGACACGGTCGAGTTCTGGCGGACGGTCGCGCCCCTGGTCGCCGCCGACCGCAACCTCGGACTGCGCGGGGTCACCGTCCCCGCGACGCTGCTCGCGCCACGACTCGGCAAGGCCCTGGCACATTTCGGTGAGCAGGACCCGAGCGCGTCCGCCGCGTACGCCGCGGACATCACGCGCAGGGCCGACGAGATCCGCACCGCCGCAGACCGGGGCGAGGAGGTCACGATGGACATCAAGGTGCTCCTCGCCTTCGATCCGCCGCCACCGCTCCGGCCACGCGAGTTCACTCCCCTGTGGACAGAGGACTAAGGCCCCTCGTCCACCCCAGCACCGACTCCTGGGCCGCCCGGTACCCCTCTCGCACCGCCGGGACCGTCGTCGCCTCGACGCCGGTTGCCTCCACCGGCCAGTCCGGGGCCTCGGCGGCACCGCTCAAGGCCCACGCCGCCTGCCTCGCCGCCCCCAGGGCCACGTACTCGGCGGGAGCCGGGACCGTGACGGGAACGTCGAAGACCGTCCCGGCCACGTGCCGCACGGCCGCCGAGGCCGCCGCGCCCCCGATCAGCCGGACACGGTTCACCGGGACACCGAGACCGCGCAGGGCGTCCAGACCGTCGGCGAGGGCGCAGAGCATGCCCTCGACGGCGGCACGGGCCAGGTTCTCCGGCGTCATGTTCGCGCGGGTCAGGCCCGTGAGGGTGCCGGTGGCGTCGGGCAGGTTCGGGGTGCGCTCGCCGTCCAGGTAGGGCAGGAAGGCCAGGCCCCCGGCGCCCGGCCGGGCCGCCAGGGCCAGTGCCGTCAGCTCCGCGACGGGACGGCCCAGCAGGTTCGTCGTCGCACCCAGCACGCGGGCGGCGTTGAGGGTCGCGACCAGCGGAAGGTGGCGGCCGGTGGCGTCGGCGAAACCGGCGACGGTCCCCGTCGCGTCGGCGGTGGGGGACTCGGCGACGGCGTAGACGGTGCCGGAGGTACCGATGGAGACGACCGCGTCACCGGGGTGGAGCCCCAGGCCGAGCGCGGCGGCGGCGTTGTCGCCGGTGCCCGCCGCGACCCGGATCCCGTCGCCGGTCCGCCCGACGATCTCGGCGGGCGCGGCCACCCGGGGCAGCCCCGGTTCGCGGCCGAGCGCGAGACCGAGCAGGTCGGGCCGCCAGTCCTGTGTGGACGGTGACCAGTAGCCGGTGCCGGAGGCGTCGCCGCGATCGGTCGTGAAGGAACCGGTGAGCCGCCAGGTCAGCCAGTCGTGCGGGAGCAGGACCGTGTTCGTCCGGGCGGCGTGCTCGGGCTCGTTGCGGGCCAGCCAGCGCAGTTTCGTCACGGTGAAGCTCGCGACCGGCACCGAACCGGTCGCCTCGGCCCAGCGGCCGGCGCCGCCCAGCTCGCCGATCAGCTCGACGGCGTCGGGCGCCGAACGGGTGTCGTTCCACAGGATCGCCGGGCGCAGGACCCGGTCGGCGGCGTCCAGGCACACCATCCCGTGCTGCTGACCGCCGACGGCCATCGCCTCGACCCCGTCGAGGAGCCCGGCGGAGGCCTCGGCGAAGGCCTTCCACCAGATCTCCGGGTCGACCTCGGTGGCGTCCGGGTGCGGCGCCGAGCCCGAGCGCACGACGCGCCCGGACGCGGCGTCGCAGACCACGACCTTGGTCGACTGCGTACCGCAGTCGACCCCGGCGACCAGGGTCATGGCCGTGCTCATCGCACGCCCAGGAGGTGCTCCATGGCGAGCTGGTCGAGGTGCTCGAAGGCCATGCCACGCCGGGCCTCCGCCTCCACGTCGAGGGTCTCGGCGCGCAGGGACTCCAGCGACTCACCGGCGCCCATCGTCGGCTCGGACAGCTCGGGGACCCGCGAGGCGGTCAGGGCCTCGGCGACCTCCGGGTCGGCGCGGAACGCGGCCGCCTTCTCGGCCAGGATCAGGTAGTTGCGCATGCACGCCGCCGCCGTCGCCCACACGCCGTCCATGTCCTCGGTGCGCGGGGGCTTGTAGTCGAAGTGGCGCGGACCCGCGTAGCCGCCGGACTCCAGCGCGTCGACGGTCCAGAAGGCACCGCGCAGGTTGCCGGCGCCGAAGCGGAGGTCCTGGTCGAAACGCGGGCCGTGCTGCCCGTTGAGGTCGATGTGGAACAGCTTCCCGTGCCACAGCGCCTGGGTGATGCCGTGCGCGAAGTTCAGCCCCGCCATCTCCTCGTGGCCGACCTCCGGGTTCACACCGACCAGGTCGGGGTCCTCAAGGGACCCGATGAAAGCCAGTGCGTGCCCGATCGTCGGCAGCAGGATGTCCCCGCGCGGCTCGTTCGGCTTCGGTTCCAGGGCGAAGCGCAGATCGTAGCCCTGCTCACGCACGTACGCGGTGAGGATGTTCAGCGCCTCGGCGTAGCGGTCGAAGGCCGCGCGGACGTCCTTGGCGGCACCCGACTCCGCGCCTTCGCGACCGCCCCACAGCACGTAGGTGGGCGCGCCCAGCTCGGCGGCGAGGTCGATGTTGCGGAGGGTCTTGCGCAGGGCGTGGCGGCGGACGGCACGGTCGTTGGCGGTGAAGGCGCCGTCCTTGAAGACCGGGTGGCCGAACAGGTTCGTCGTCGCCGTCGAGACGTACATGCCCGTGTCGTCGAGCGCCGAGCGGAAGGCCGCGAGGGTCTTGTCGCGGGTGGCGTCGTCGGGCACGAGGTCGTCGTCGTGGAAGGACACCGCCGCGGCGCCCAGCTCGGCGAGCCGGTGCACGGCCTCGACCGGGTCGAGCGCCGGCCGCGAGGCCTCGCCGAACATGTCCCGGGCGGTCCAGCCGACCGTCCACAGGCCGAAGGAGAAGCGGTCACCGGGGTTCGGCGGACGAGTCATGAGGGCTCCTTAGTTTGTGGTCTGAACAAAATACCCCGCCTAGAGGGGCGCGGGGTAGAGGCATCTGGGACTAAGAGCTCATGATCGTCCTCGGGGTGGCGCCTTCGCGGGTGACTCGGTGGTAGCCGACGGCCGCCGCTGCGAGGCCCGTGCCCCAGGCGACGTAGGCGAGGTCCGCGAGCCATGTCCCGGCGAGAATGCGGGCGGCTTCAGCGGCGTCACCGGGAACGAGCCGCAGTGCCGTGGCGGCGAGGGCGACGGTGCCGCTGGCGAAGTAGGCGAGGATCAGCACCGAGGCGAGCGCGGCGGGGGCCAGCAGGAGTGGCCGCGGAACCCGGCGGCCCGCGGCGACCGGAACCCAGCGTGGGAAGACGCGGCCCCAGGAGTGGACGAGGGCGAGCGGGAGCAGAAGGCCCGCCGCGGCGAACGGAAGCATCGTCAGCGCACCGGTGAGGGGTGCGTCGGCGAAGGTGATCGACGAGCCGGAAGGCGGCGAGGACTCGAAACCCGCCTGCCAGACCATGCGGACGGCGAACGCGGCCACCACCAGGTAGGCGCTCGCCCAGGCCCAGCGCGGTGGGCGTTCGAGCGCGACGGCCGGTGCCGCGCCGGAGGAGCGGCGGCGGACCGCGGCCACTGTGGACACCGCGAGCAGGGCGGCGCCGGTGAGGCAGCCCACGCGGGAGGCGAAGGGAGCGGCGCTGAACGCGATGCCGGAGCCGGAATAGACCAGGCCGAAGAGGTCGAGGACGAGCCGGTACGGCGCCACCGCGAGCAGGACGGTGGCCGTGGCGCCGAGAGTGATCGAGGCGGGTGTGGGGGAGCGATGCTGCCAGAGCCCCGCCACCGCGGCGGCGGCGCAGAGGGCGGTGGCCGGCGCTCCGGTGAAGGCACCGAGCGCGGTGCCCGGACCGTTCACGACCGACCAGATCTGGACGGAGCCGTAGGCGAGGGCCCAGGCCAGGAGGGGGACGAGGATGCGGATGTCGCGGAAGCGGGTCATGAATCCACGATCACCCGCCGGGGGCCGCCCGCGCGTCTCCCGGAGGCCTTGCGCTTATGGGACCCGAGGGGTGACTTCGGGGCGGGACCTGGCGCGGTCAGCGTGGACGGACGAGGCGGTGGTCGTAAGCCCAGATGACCGCCTGGACGCGGTCGCGGAGGCCGAGTTTGGCCAGGACACGGCCGACGTGGGTCTTGATCGTCCCCTCAGAGAGGTGCAGGCGCCTCCCGATCTCGGCGTTGGAGGCGCCGGTGGCGACCTCCAGGAGCACGTCGCGTTCGCGCTCGGTGAGTGCGGCGGCCGGATCACCGTCGGACGGGGGCACCGGGAGCTCGGCGGCGACGTGTTCGAGGAGGCGGCGGGTCGTCGACGGGGCGAGCACGGCGTCTCCACTGTGGATCGTGCGGATCGCGGCGAGGAGGTCTTCGGGCTCGGCGTCCTTGAGGAGGAAGCCGCTCGCTCCGGCGCGTAGGGCGGCGAAGGCGTACTGGTCGAGGTCATAGGTGGTCAACACGATGACCTTCGGCGGGGTGGGGGCTTCGAGGACACGAGCGGTCGCCTCGACGCCGCTCATGCGCGGCATGCGCACGTCCATGAGGACCACGTCGCAGGGCGTCCGGGCGAGGAGCCGGACGGCCTCGTCGCCGTCCGAGGCTTGGCCGCACACGAGCATGTCGGCCTGCGAGCGGATGACCATGGCGGTGCCGGCGCGGACCAGGGCCTGGTCGTCGACGAGGAAGACGCGGATCACGACGCGCCGCCGTACGGCAGGCGCGCCCGGACACGGAAGCCCGCACCGTGCGGGCCCGCCTCCACGGTGCCGCCGAGCGCGCTGAAGCGGGCGTCCATCCCGCGCAGCCCACGACCGGTGGACGCGACCGGATCGACCGCAGGGGAAGGGGAGCGAAGCCGGATTCTCGCGAGGACCCTCGACAGAGGTCCCGGTCCCTCGACGATGGGGGCGATTTCGGTGCGGGCCATCGGCGGTGGGCGGCCGGTCGCGGTGTCGGTCAGGTGCACTTCGAGCGCTTCGCCGCCCCACTCCAGGTGCAATGTGGATGCCGACGAGTGAGGCGCGTGCCGCAGCGTGTTCGTCAAGGCCTCCTGCGCGAGCCGGTACAGGGCGAGTTCGGCGGCCGGAGTCAGCCCGCGCGGCGTTCCGCGCGATGTCGACTCGACCGCGAGACCCGCCGAGCGGACCCGGTCGAGCAGGGCGGGAAGCTCTCCGAGCGTCGGTTGCGGCGCCCGGGAAACGCTGCCGGGGTCGGGATCCAGGACCCCGAGCAGCCCGCGGGTGTCGGCCAGCGCCGCCTTCGCGGTCTTGGCGATGGTCCCGAGGACCTCGACGGCGGTGTCCGGCTCGGACTCGGCCGCGTAGCGACCGCCGTTGGCCTGGCTGATGATCACGGCCAGGGAGTGCGCGACGACATCGTGCATCTCACCGGCGATCCGCGCGCGTTCGGCCGCCGCGGCGGCGAGGGCGCGCTGCTCCGCCCAGGCGAGCTGAGCCCGCCGCCACAGTCCGAGGCTCCACGCCGCCAGCAGCATCGCCGCCAGGGCGACGAAGACGACGCCCGCGCGCGGGAGCGCGCCCGAGGCGGCCGTCGCCGGGTCCGAGCTCAGGCGCAGCGTCCCGCCGGCGGCGCCGGCGAGCACGATGAGCAGCGCCGTCAGGCTGACCACCCGGCCGCCGTAGGCGCAAGCCGAGTACAGCGCGAAGGGGAACAACAGTGCCGAGGGCAAGGTCACGAACATCCCCGTCGAGGCGGCCAGTCCCGCGAAGGCGGCCGTCACGACGGCGAACGACGGCAGGGGGCGCACTCGCCGCCACGGCATGGCGGCGTGGGCGACGGCCAGCGCGACGCCCGCCGCACCACTTCGCCATGGTCCCGGCCCGGCCACCACGAGCATGGCGACCGACGGCCCACCGAGCAGTGCGGCGAGCAGCGCGGAGACCAGCAGGTCACGGCGTGGCGGTCGGGTCATGAGGCCACAGTATTCGGGGGCGCCGGGCGCGCGCGTCTGCCGAAGGTCTTGATCACCTACGACTCAGGTAGGAGTCCGAGCATCGCCCGCGCGGCCCGGAAGCGGTCGGTGTTGGCGAGCACGTCGGAGCTGTCGGCCGCCTGGTCGATCGTGCCCACGAGGCGACCGACGGGACGGTCGGAGCGGCTGCCGAGCCGCTCCAGCAGCGCGCGCACCTCCGGGTCGGTGATGGCCGGGGCGAGGGCCTCGGTGAAGCGTTCGCCGCCGATCACCCGGATGTCGCGCGTGTGGAAACGATGCGGCTCGGGGTCGACGGCCTCGGCCAGGCCGAGGGCGTTGGTCGCCTCGGCGAGGACCGCCCCGGCGCGCACGAGGGCCGCTTCGCGCGACCGCCAGTCACGCGCGTGCAGGGTCTCGTCGAGGAGCGGCCCGAGCCGCGCGGCGATCGGCAGCGCGCGGAACGCCGTCCCCAGCCACTTGGCGTAAGGCGCCCACCGGCGCTCCACCAGGAACGCCAGTCGCACCAGTTCGCGGGTCAGCCGGGCGCCGAGGATCGCGCTGCCCAGCTCGTCGCCGCGCCCGCCGGTGCGTCCGACGAAGGCCTCCTCCTGCCCGACCCGCAGCCATGCCGCGGCCAGCGCGTAGCGCCACACGTCCTCGGGATACCAGCGCAGCGCGTCCTGCCGGGCCGCGAGGGCGCCGTCGGGGTCGGCGAAGACCGGGCCGTCGGCGAGGGTCGCGAAGCGCTGCGTCGGCGTGAGCAGCCAGTCGGCGAGGCTCATGCCGTCGGCGGGGTCGACGGCCAGTCGCGCGGTGAAGAAGTCGCGAGGCGTGGTGACCTCGACCTGGTGCCCGGCGCTGCCGTCGGTGCGGGCGTAGCGGACGACCAGACCCTCGAACTCCTCGGGCAGGCCGTCGAGCGCGGCTCGCGCGGCGGGGATGTCGTCGGCGGCGACGTAAACCTGGCAGCGCGGACCGAAGTCGTGGTCCGGGGACACGTCGTCGTCGAAGCCGAGGACCTCCGAGCCTTCGCCGAGCAGGGCGGCGGCGTGCGGTATCCCGTTGAGAAGGGGACTGACGACGGAGGCGTGGAAGCGCCTGGAGAGCTCGCGACCTGACATGGCCCCAGGCTAAGCAGGCGCGCAAGCCGTTTTGACCCTTACACACCCGGCAGCCACACGTCCGCGCGCAGCCCGGGCCGCCTCGCACCAGGCCGCGCGTCCCGCAGTGTCACCGAACCCTTGTGCCGCCCCACCAGCTCCCGCACGATCGGCAGACCGAGGCCGGTGCCGCCCTTGTCGCGGCTGCGGGCGTCGTCGAGGCGTGTGAAGCGTTCGAACACGCGGTCGCGGTCATCCTCGGGGATGCCCTCGCCGTCGTCGCACACGCTGATCCGCACGCCCGTACCGTCGGGGTGCAGGGACACCGTCACCTCGGAGACCGCGTGCCGTACGGCGTTGTCGATGAGGTTCCCGATGGCCCGGCGCAGCCCGTCCACGTCGCCGTCCACCCACAGTGGACTCTCGGCGTCGGTGAACTCGACCGGCACGCGGCCGCCGGTGTACCGCTGGGTGATCGCGGTCAGCATGTCGCCGACGTCGATGCGCTCCGAGCGCCGCCGCAGACGGTCGGGATCGTCGGACTTGGCCAGCAGGAGCAGGTCGTCGGTGAGCCGGCCCAGGCGGTCCACATCGGACAGCAGATCCTCCAGGAGGTCGGGCGTCGGCCCGATTCGGGCGGCGACCTCCAGTTCGGTGCGCATGTTGGCGAGGGGGCTGCGCAGCTCGTGGGCGGCGTCGGCGACGAAGGCGCGCTGTCTGGCCCGCGCGTGTTCGAGACGGTCGAGCATGCTGTTGAGCGTCACCGCGAGCCGGTGGATCTCGTCGCTGCCCTTCGGCAGCGGCAGCCGCTCAGCCCCGCGCACCTCCTCGGCGCCCTTGCGCAGCGACTCCACCGGACGTAGCGACATCCCCACCACGTACCAGGTCGCCAGCCCCAGCAGCACGACCATCGACGCGACCATCACCATCAGGCCGATCTTGAAGTAGTGCACGCTGTGCTGCATGTCCTCCAGCGGCACGGCGACCAGGATCGTGTACCCGTTCACCTCGGTGACGTGCACGCGCAGCTTGCCCTCGTAGGTCGACTGGTCGGCCTTGACGGTGATCGGTTCCGCGCTCTGGACGGCCCGCTCGATCTGCTCCGGCCGCAGCACGGGCACGAGCCGGTCGGCGCCCGGCGAGACCCGCATGATCCCACCGTCGGGCGCGAGGACCTGCACGATCGCGGAGTTCCCGACCGGGATTGGGTCGGGCAGTTCGTAGTCGCTGTCGATGAGGTCCTTGACGTCCTGCGCGGTGTTGCCCGCGGCGGCGTCGGCGGAGTTCATCAGCGTGACCTCCAGGACCTTGACCAGCGCGAACCCGCCGACCCCGAGCGTCACCAGCAGCCCCACGATCCCGATGATCACCATCCGGGACCGCAGGGTCAGGCGCTGCGGGGCGCTCATCGCCGGTCGTCCAGATCGGGCACGAGCCGGTAGCCCGCGCCCCGCACGGTCCGCACCGAACGGCGGTCGAAGGGGTGGTCGATCTTCTTGCGCAGGTATCCGATGTAGACCTCGACCACGTTCACGTCGGTGTCGACGGGCGCGCCCCACACGTGGTCGAGCAGTTCCACCTTCGACAGGACCTGGTCGGCGTGTCGCATCAGGTACTCCAGCAGCGTGAACTCCCGGGTCGACAGCGAGATCTCGGTGTCGCCGCGGCGGACCCGCTGCGCCGCCGGGTCGAGGCTCAGGTCCCCGACGCTCAGGATCGCCGGGCGCGCACGCACGCCCCGGCGCAGCAGCGCCCGCAGGCGTGCGAGCAGGACCACGTAGGAGAAGGGCTTGGTCAGGTAGTCGTCGGCGCCGAGGTCGAGGCCGTCGGACTGGTCGTACTCGCCGTCCTTGGCCGACAGCATCAGCACGGGCACCCAGTTGTCGTCCGCACGCAGCCGCCGGATCACCTCATAACCTGACAAGCCGGGCAGCATGACGTCGAGTATGACCGCGTCGTACTCACCGAAACGGGCGGCCTCCAGGCCGGCCTTCCCGTCGTGCACGACGTCGACGGCGAAGCCGTCGGCGGTCAGGCCGCGCGAAAGGGCGGCCGCCATCCGTTCCTCATCCTCGACCACAAGCAAGCGCATGTCACCGACGGTAGACGGCGACCTGGCAGGAAGCTCAGTTCCTCTCAGCACGGTCACAGCGCGGCTCCCGCAGGATCGAGTCAACCGATCGGGGAAGACTGTAGACGCGGCGACCGTGCCGAAGGCCGCGAGGACGGGCCCGGCGACGGTTCGAGGGAAGGAATCAGGGGCGATGAAGAACACAGCGACACTGCGGCGCTGGGCGGTACCGGCGGCCATCGGGGCGGCCGTGATCAGCGTCGGCGTCGGTGCGACGCTGGTGCAGGCCGGGGACGGCGAGTCACTGCCGCCGAAGACGGCGGCCCAACTGCTCACCGACGTGCAGAACGCCCGCATCGACGGGCTCAGCGGCACCGTGGTCACCCGGGCGAGTCTCGGCCTCCCGGCCGGCCTCACCGACGGCGGCGGTGCCCAGATGTCCTCGCTGCTCAGCGGCAGCAAGACCATGCGGGTCTGGTACGGCGGACCGGAGCGGATCCGGGGCGCGATCCTGGGCACCCTCGGCGAGTCGGACTTCATCCGCAACGGCGCCGACGTGTGGACCTGGTCGAGCGAGGAGAACACGGCCACCCACACCACGCTTCCGGCCGACTACGCCGACACCGCGATGTGGCCGCCCAAGGCCATCGCGGGTGAGCCCATCACGCCCGACGAGGCCGCCGAGTCGGTCCTCGCCGCCATCAGCGGCACCACGGAGGTCGCCACCGACGGCACCGCCGAGGTCGCCGGGCGTCCCGCCTACGAACTCGTGCTCAAGCCCAAGGACCCCGCCTCGACGATCGGCGAGATCCGCCTCGCCGTCGACGGCGAGACCAGCCTGCCGCTGCGCACGCAGATCTTCGGCAAGGGACAGACCGACGCGGCCTTCGAGATCGCCTTCGCGCGGGTCATCTTCGAGACGCCGCCCGACGAGCACTTCACCTTCACCCCGCCGCAGGGCGTGGAGATGACCGAGATGGGCGAGCAGGACTGGAACAGCGGGACGAAGGACGAAGGTCAGCCCAAGGACGACGGCACGAAGACCGAAGGCCTTGAGGTCATCGGTGAGGGCTGGACCGCGGTCGTCGAGTTCACCTCGGCCGACATCGGCAAGATCCTCTCCGGTGAACCGGTCGAGGGCGTCGAGGGCGAGAACGCCCCGGACGTCTCGGCGCTCGTGGAGTCCCTGCCGCAGGTCAGCGGCACCTGGGGCAGCGGCCGGGTCTTCACCTCGGCGCTCGTCAACGCGCTGATCACCGACGACGGCCGGATCCTGGTCGGCGCGGTCACCACCGACAAGCTCGTCGAGGTGGCCGGGCGGTGACCGACGCGACCACGGTCGCAGCGGCGCGGGAGCCCGGCTCCCGCGCCGTTCGGACGCGGAAGCTGTCGAAGCGCTACGGGCGGAGGGCGACGGCGGCCCTCGCGGTCGACGGTCTCGACCTTGAGGTCCCGTACGGCGCGGTCTTCGGTTTCCTCGGCCCCAACGGCTGCGGCAAGACGACGACGATCCGGATGCTCCTCGGCCTGATCGAGGCCAGCTCCGGCGAGGCCGAACTCCTCGGTGTGCCGATGCCCGGCGGCGCGCGGACCGCGCTGCCCCGGGTGGGCGCGCTGGTCGAGGGCCCGGCCTTCCATCCCTACCTGTCGGGCGTGGACAACCTGCGGCGGCTCGACGCCGTCGACCGCTCCACCGACCCGGCGACCGTCGACGAGCGCATCGAGTCCGCACTCGACCGGGTGGGCCTGCGTCCCGCGGCCCGCAAGCGCTTCCGGGCCTACTCATTGGGCATGAAGCAGCGCCTGGCGATCGCCGGGGCGCTGCTGCGGCCGCGCGAGCTGCTCATCCTCGACGAACCGACCAACGGCCTCGACCCGCAGGGCACCCGCGAGGTCCGCTCGCTGATCGCCCAGCTGGCCGCCGACGGCGTGACCATCATGCTGTCGACGCATCTGCTCAGCGAGGTCGAGCAGGTGTGCAGCCACGTGGGCGTGATGCACAAGGGCCGCCTGGTCACCCAGTCCCCGATCGAGGACCTCCGCGCGACGGCCGTGCCGCGCGTGCGGGTCGAGACCGTCGCGGCCGAGGACGCCGCACGCGTCCTCACCGGCGCGGGCCTCGACGACGTCGTCGTCGCGGCGGGCGAGGTGACCGCGCTGCTGGGGGAGCACCAGCCGGAGAAACTCGTCGACGCCCTCGTCGGCGACGGCGTGCCCGTGCGCGGCTTCGGCGTCGTCCGCCCCGACCTGGAGGACCTGTTCGTGTCACTGACGGGGGAGGGCTTCGATGTCAGCGGCTGACACCGTGTCCACCGTGGACGGCGGCGCCGACTGGGCGCCCCGCCGCCGTGTCGGCACCCGCTTCCTGCGCTCCGAAATGGGCCTGATCGCCCGCCGCCGCCGCAACCAGGCGGCCCTCGCGGTCCTGGCCGCCATCCCGATCATCATCGCGATCGTCATCGCCGCGACCAGGCCCGCACCCGGCTCCGGGCCGCCGCTGTTCGCCGCGATGCTCGACAACGGCCTGATCACCGTCCTGGCCGGACTGAGCATCGAGCTCGGACTGTTCCTGCCGCTGGCCGTGTCCGTCCTCGCCGGCGACGCCATCGCCGGTGAGGCCAACACCGGGACCCTCCGCTACCTGCTCACCGTCCCCGCCGGACGCGTCCGGCTCCTCGCGGTCAAGTTCGGCGGCGTCGTCGTGGCGACCTTCGTGACCGTCGGCGTCGTCGCCCTCACCGGCGGGATCATGGGCATCGCGCTCTTCGGGACCGGCGACATGGTCACCCTCTCCGGCACGACCCTCCCCTTCGGGGAGGCGCTGGGGCGGGTCGCGCTCGCCGTCGTCTACATCGTGCTGTGCCTGGTCGCGGTCGCCGCGATCGGGCTTTTCGTGTCGACCCTGACCGAGCAGCCGATCGGCGCGGCCGTGGCCATGCTGATGTTCATCATCCTCAGCCAGATCCTTGGCGCCTTCAGCGATCTGGACTGGCTGCACCCGTTCCTGATCACCAACTACTGGTCCGCGTGGGGCGATCTGCTGAGGGATCCGCCCGCCTACGACCAGATGCTCCTCGGGCTGCTGTCGGCCGGGGCGTGGACGGCCTTCGGGTTGTCCGCGGCCTGGGCGCGGCTGACCACGAAGGACATCACCAGCTGACGGCGTGGGGGCGCGCTGCGCGGCACGCCCCCACCCCGTCAGGCGGGCACGGGCACGCGTTCGCGGTCCCCGGCCGGTTCCGGACGCGGAGGTTCACGCCGCAGGAAGCGGGCGGCGACGGCGACACCGATCCACAGCGCCCACACCGCGAAGGCGATGAGCGCCAGCCAGGCCGGGGGGACCGGGATCCACGGCCACATCAGCAGGCTCCTGTCGACGGCGTCCATGAGCGACAGGACGCCGAGCACCCAGGAGGCGGCTCCCAGCCCGCGACGGCCGGCCCGGCGCCAGCAGGCCCCGAGCGTGGCCCAGCCGAGGCCGAGCAGGGTCAGCGCGATGGGCGTGTAGACGGCGACGTCGAGGTAGTGACCGGTCGTCGCGAGGACCGCGCCCACCACGACCGCGGCCGTCGACGACACCGCGGCAGCGCGCAACGGGATCCCGAAGACCCGCGCGGAACCGCGATGGGTCCGCAGGCCCAGCAGGAGCCAGCCCAGCAGGACCGCGAGGACGGTCGCGCCCGTCTTCCACGCGCTCAGGTGGAACTCGATGCGCTGCGTCCCCGAGGCGCCGTACCAGTCGCAGCTCGCCGGGACGTTCTTCGCGCGCTGGTCGAACTCGGCGCAGTGCAGCAGTTTCAGCATCTTCGTCGGGTCGCCGACCGCGCGGTTCGTCGACAGCCACGAGCCGCACGCGGGCAGCGGGATCGGGTCGGAACCGCTCCGGGAGTCCTGCCAGCAGTTGCCCGAGCCCTGGCCGTCCCACCAGAAGTCGCGCGCGTTGGGTCGTTCCTCGCCGGTCGGGGAGACGCCGAGGACGTTGTCCTCGTAGCGGTTGTCGTGGGAGGTGTCGGCCTGTTTGCCGAGCTCGGTCTCGTTGCGGACGAAGGCCGGAACCCACAGCAGCATGAAACCGGCCGCGTCGTGGCCGTAGACGTGGTTGTTCCGGAACATGTTGGTGTTCCCGCCGCCGACGAGCACGCCGGTGCCGACCGGGACGCTCACCGCCGGGCACACCACGCCCTGCTCGTACCCGCGTTCGGCGTACGGCTTGGCGCAGGTGCCGTCGCGGACGTAGCCGGTGTAGTTCTGGTTGTTGTCGTGGATGAGGTTGTTCTCCACGAGGGCGTGGTTCTGCGGCAGGCCCGGGTGGTTGGGGAAGCCCGAGTCGGTGGAGAACCCGGCGGAGTTCTCGTAGAACTCGTTGTCGTGCGTCCAGACCGAGTCCCCGGCGGTGCCGGAGTAGCCGAGCATGTTGTGGTGGCTCTTGCAGCCGCGGATCTCGATGGCGTAGCGGTCGACCTCGTGGCCCTTGCCGTTGTTGATGTCGCTGGCCGAGCCGGGATAGACGCCGGAGTCGCCGTTGCCGTAGGCCTCGCAGCCGTCGTAGAGGCCGTGGTCGGAGCCGAAGGTGAGGAAACCGTACTCGTCGTTCCAGCGGCCGACGACGTCGTCGATGACGAAGCCGTCGGTGGCGAGGATGTAGACGGCGTTGAAGGAGGTCTTCTGCGCGGTGAAGTTGCGCAGGTAGATCCCGTTGGCCATGTCACCGCGGACGGCGTTGAGTTTGGTGTACCCGGCGTCGATGACGACGTCGCCGGGGGCGGCGCCCGTGCCCTCGATCTGGAGGTCACGCTTGCCCATGACGGCGATGAGGTTCTGGTTGTGCGGGCACTGGGCCTGCTGGTCGAAGCTGAGGATCTGGTGGCCGAGGCCCGAGAGGGGCGCGTCGAGGCTCGCGCACGTGCCGGACGGCTCGGGACGGCTGGGCAGTTCCTCGTAGACGCCGGGCAGGATCAGGATCCGCATGCCCGGGGTCCGCACGGCGTCGACGGCGGCCTGCACGTCGCGATGCCCGGAGGTCTTGCACTCCGCGTAGAGCGACTCGTTGCGCGCCTTGAGCTCGGCGGGGAAGGCGGCGACGCGGGCGGCGAAGTCGGCGTCGTCGTCCTTGCAGACGGTCAGGTAAGGGCCGTCGGTGCGGTGGACGGGGACGCTGCCGGTGCCGTCGGGGAAGGTGATGGGCCGTTCCTCGTGCGCCGACGCGGGCGCCGGGGGCACGGCGAGGGTCGTCAGCAACGCCGCACCGAGGGCGAAGGCTAAAACGACACCTCGTGGTGCGGAGCCTTTGGTGAACATGCGGTGAGTCTAGGGAAACTTCACCGCCGAAGGAAAGTACTAGGCGTCGCGCAGCAGCAGGTTTCCCTCGGGGATGACCATCGAGGGCCGTGCCGCGACCGCGGCCTGCCGCAGGCGCAGCGCGCGTTCCTCGTCGATGGCCCGGGCATAGGCGCCGACGGTCTCGGCGGCGATGTCCTCCCAGCCGAAGCGCTCGTCGACCATCGCGCGGGCGGCGGTGGTCAGGCGGCGGGTGAGCAGCTCGTCGGTGAGGACGGTCGAGACGGCGTCGGTCAGGGCCGCCACGTCGCCCGGCGGGAAGGACACGCCGGTGACGCCCGACTCGACGATCTCGCCGAGCCCGCCGACGTCGGAGGCGACGACGGCGGTGCCCGCCGCCGCGGCCTCCAGGGCGACGAGCCCGAAGGGCTCGTAGCGGCTGGGGACGACCAGGCAGTCGGCGGCGGCGTAGAGGGCGGGCAGGTCGTGCCCGCCGACGAAGCCGATGAAGTCGACGGTCTCGTCGGCGTCGGCCTTCACCGCGTGGGCCTTGAGGTCCTCGGCGTGCGGGCCGTCGCCGGCGATGACGACGCGCAGGCCCGGATGCCGCTCACGCAGCACCGGCACGGCGTCGAGGAGGTCCTGGACGCCCTTCTCGAAGACCAGGCGGCCCGCGTAGAGGACCATCGGGCCGCGGGGCGCGTACTTCTCGCGAAGTGCCTTCACCGCGGCCGGGGCCGCCGCGAACGCCGCCGGGTCGACGCCGTTGTGGACCACCTGCGTCTTGGCGGCGGGAAGCTCGAAGAGACGGCTGACCTCCCAGCGCATGTCCGCGGAGCAGACGAGGACGCGGCGGGCCTCGTAGGTGAGCCACCACTCGATGGAGTGGATGCAGCGGTTCAGGTCGGCGGGCAGCCAGCCTCGATGACGCCCCGCCTCGGTCGAGTGCACCGTCGCGACCAGGGGCGCGCGCAGATGGTGCTTGAGCGTGACGGCGGCATGGTTCACGAGCCAGTCGTGGGCGTGCACGACGTCGTACTCCCCGCCGGCGACGAGCGCCGCGCGCACGAGAGCGTGATTGAGCGACATGGTCCACGCCAGAAGCGACTCGGTGGCGAGCGTCAGCAACGGCGGATCCTGCGGCGCCCGAACGATCCGGACACCGTCGACGACCTCGTCCAGCGCGGCCGGACTCCCGTCGGCGTGCTCCCCGTAGCGCGTCACGACGGTGACCTCGTGCCCCCCGCGCGCCAGCGCGGTGGCCAGGGCGTGCACGTGGCGGCCGAGACCGCCGACGAGGACGGGCGGGTACTCCCAGGAGAACATGAGGATCTTCAGTGAGCTGCGCACGGGCGGATTGTCGCAGAAAGCTACTCGTGGGTATGCGGCGGTGTGGGGAATGGGCGCCCTCCGGCCCGGCGTACCGCTACCGGAACGCCGGATACCCGCCCTCCCCGCCCCACACCCCCCACCGCTGGCGCAACGCCCCCTCCAGCTCGCCGAACCACGCCGCCAAGCCCGGCAGCGGCGCCCCCACCGGTCCGGCGGCGACGGCGAGCTGGTCGAGCAGCTGGCCGCGTCGGCGGAAGCCCATGGGATGCGGGACGACGGCGGCGTCGAGTCTCGGGAGGCGCACGGCACGCAGCACGACCCAGGCGGCGCAGCCGACGGCCATGTCGAACTCGTCGGCGTCGAAGACCTCGCGGTAGGCGGCCACGACGTCGGCCGTGACGTCCGCCGGGAGCGTCGACCAGCAGGCGCAGGCAGGGAAGGGCAGGAGGAGCGAGGCCAGGTCGAGGGCCGTGTGGCGGAAGGCGGCGCCGTCGAAGTCGAGGAGGCGGACACGGCCGTCGGCGCCGATCCGGCAGTTCTGCGGGCAGGCGTCGCCGTTGCTGAAGGCGAGGCGCTCGCCGGGGTCGGCGAGCGCGGCCATGACGCGCGACCAGTCGGCCTCGGCGTCGGCTCCGGGGCGGGGGAGGTCGCCGAGGTGGACGTTGAGCTTCCGCCAGCTCTCCGGCAGGCGGTGGCGCGCCAGGCTCGTCCGGTCGAAGGACGGGTCCCCGTCGCCGCGGATCGCGTAGTACTCGCCGTCGCGGCCGACGGTGTCGGCGTGCATGCGGCCGAGCGCGAGCGCGAAGGCGCGCAGCCCGTCGGCGGCGGCGTCCGGGTCGTCGCCGAGAAGGAGCAGGTCAAGCGAGGTGCCCGCGCCGAGGTCTTCCATGACGACGAGGTCGGCGGTGGCGCCGAGGAGGTTCGGGCCGTGCCCGCCGCCGACGCGGCTCAGGAACGCCAGCGCCGCCGCCTCGTTGCGCAGGTACGTGGAGGCGCTGAGGTCGTCGCCGCGATGCGTCTTGACCACGGCCGTGCCGGGTGGCCCGTCGAGTCGGACCCGCCACAGGTGGGCGTGGTCCTCCGACCAGCGCCCGCCGACGTCGCGGCCGGTCAGTGGTTCGGCGGCGGTCACCCGCACGGGCGTCGCGAGGGAGAGGAGTTCGCCGACGGCGTCGTGATCCACCCGCTACTTCCCCCCGTCTTCCTCCTTCTTCTTCAGTTTCCGCGCGAGTTCCGCCAGGAACTCCGGGTCGTCGTCGGGGGCCTTCTGCCCGCCGCTCGCCGCGGGCGGCGGCAGGTGCGGGCCGGGCCGCGTTTCGGCGCGCGGGCGGCCTGTCGCGAACCACATGACGGCGCCGACGACGGGCACCAGCAGGATCGCGAGTGCCCAGGCGAAGCGGGGCAGGCGCCGTGGGGGGCGTTCGCCGCCGAGGCAGTCGGCGAGCGCCGAGATGACCAGTACGACGTAGATGATGAACAGAACGAGCAGACCGCGGATCACCGGTCGTCACCACCTTCGTCGGTGTCGGGGAACTCCACACCGAGTTCGCCGCCTGCCAACAGTTTGTCAACCCACGCGTCGATGCGCACGCTCACCTCGTCGGCGGTTCCGGTGGCGTCGACGAAGGTGAAGTCGCGCGACTCGGGTAGTTCGCGGTAGGCGGCGTCGAGGGCGCGGAGACGGTCGACGGGTTCGTCGTCGATGCCGCGGACGGCGACGCGCTCGCTGGCCAGCTCCGGTGGCATTTCGAGGAAGAGGGTGAGTGCGGGCCGGGGGATGCCGTTCATGGCCTTGCGCACCCATGGTTCGACTTCGGGGCAGAGCATGCGGGTGCGGGCGTATTGGCAGTAGCTGTAGCGGTCGGCGATGAGCAGGTCGGAGCGGAGGCTCCAGCTGAGGTTGAGTCTTCTCATGGCGGCTTCGGCGCGCATGGCGGTGCGGGGGCCGAGCAGGGCGACGGAGTCTCCCCGGCCGAGTCGTTTGGCGACGTTGGACAGGACACGGCGGCCGCTTGCGGCAAGGTGGTAGTCGGCGGGGATCCCACGCTCGACCAGCCGGCTGGTCAGCCGACGCGCCTGCGTGGTTTTCCCGGCGCCGTCGATACCGACAAGAGCGATGACGGCCCCTGGGGGCTGGGAGTCGTCCACCTGTTAAAGGGTAGAGCCTCCGCGCGCCCCGCTCGAATATCGCGGAGGGGCACGGTCGGCGGGCTGGGGGTGGGGGCGCTTCGGGGTGCCGTGGTGGCTGTGGGGACGGCGACGGCGGGCCGCGCTGTGAGCGCGGACACGTGTCGCGGCTTCGGCGCGGCGGGTACCGGGCGCGCAGCCCGCAGCCCACGCCGTGCGCGTGAGTACGGGTCGCGGCTCCCGCGCGCCGGGGCTACGGCTTCGCCGGTGCTCCCTGGCGGGAAGAGAGCGCGGATGGCGTGCCGCAGCCACGCGTGAGGGCGAACACTCCTCGCGGCTTTCGGGCGCCGTGGACGCGGCGCAGTCGCTCCGCCAGGGGCGAGTCTCGCCCGCCCGCCCGCCGACGCCGGGGACCCGGCATGGGCGGCGGGTGCAGGCCACACCGGGCCCAGGCTTCGCCGGGGTGGACCGGGGGTTGGCTCGTGAGCGTGAGTCTCGCTTCGCTCGCCCACCCAGGCCGGGAACCCGGCCGCGTTTCCGCACCCGCGCCGGGGACCCGGCACCGGCGGCGGGCCGCAGCCCGATCCCATGCCTGGCAGGCGGTTTCGTTCGCGCCGCCCAAACCAGCACAGGCTCTTAAAACCTCACCCACCCAAGGCCGGGAACCCAGACACGGCCCCCGCGAGCGCGAGCTCCACTGCACGACCCACGCACGCCGGGAACCCGGCCGCAGCGCCTCCTCGATCGGCGAGTCTCGCTCCGCTCGCTCGCCCAACACCGGGAGTCCCACCGCAGTGGCTCCGCCAGGGGCGAGCCTCGCTTCGCTCGCCCGCCCGCGCCGGGAACCCGGCCGCGTTTCCGCATCCTGGCCGGGGACCCGGCACCGGCGGCGGGCCGCAGCCCGATCCCATACCCCTCAGGCGGTCTCGTTCGCGCCGCCCAAACAAACACAGGCCCTTAAAACCTCACCCACCCAAGACCGGGAACCCGGCCGCAGCCCTCCCGCCAGGAGCGAGCCTCGCTTCGCTCGCCCACCCACGCCGGGAACTCAGCCGCGTTTCCGCACCCGCGCCGGGGACCCGGCACCGGCGGCGGGCCGCAGCCCGATCCCATACCCGCAAGGCGGTCTCGTTCGCGCCGCCCAAACAAGCACAGGCCCTTCAAGTTCACCCACCAACACCGGGAACCCAAGTCACCGGCCCGCCAAGCGCGAGCGGCGCTTCGCCTGCCGCCAGCGCCTGTGACGCGGCCTCGTGAGCGCGAGTCTCGCCCGCCCAAGCCAGGAACCCAGGGCGCGGCCCCGCGAGCGCGAGTCCTCGCTCGCCCCCGCCCACCGGGAACCCGGCCGCACCCCCCCCGCCTTCAACACAAGCTCGCTTCGCTCGCGAGCGCGAGTCCTCGCTTCGCCCTCACCCCGCCACACCTACTCGCCAGTAACTTCCCGGGTAGCATGATGTCCCTGACCCGGTGTGCCACTCTCGGTCAGTCCGCGCGAGGATGGGCACTGAACGATCGCTAAGTAGGCTGAATTCAGGAGGTATCCGGCTCGATGAACATCGTTGTCCTGGTCAAGCAGGTACCGGACTCCGGCGCTGAGCGTTCGCTCGCCGGTGACGGGAACACCGTGGATCGCACCGGTGGCACCAACGTCATCAACGAAATGGACGAATACGCCATCGAGGAGGCCCTGCGCCTCAAGGACGAGACCGGCGGGCAGGTGACTCTCCTCACCGTCGGCCCCGACCACGCGCTCGAATCGGTCCGTAAGGCCCTGTCCATGGGCCCCGACGCCGCCGTTCATGTCAGCGACGAGGCGATCGCCGGCTCCGACGCGCTCGGCACCGCCAAGGTCCTGGCCGCCGCGCTCGGCACGCTTGAGTACGACCTGATCCTCTCCGGCGCCGAGTCCACCGACGGCGGTGTGCAGGTCATGCCGCACATGCTGGCCGAGCTGCTGGACATCGCCGCCCTCACCGGCGCGCGCAAGCTCACCGCCGACGGCGACGGCTTCCTCGTCGAGCGCCAGACCGAGGACGGCTACGAGGTCGTCCGCGCCTCCGGCAAGGCCATCGTGTCCGTCTGGGACACGATCAACACCCCGCGCTACCCGTCCCTCAAGGGGATCATGGCGGCCAAGCGCAAGCCCGTCACCGCCGTGACGCTCGCCGAGCTGGGTGTGCCGGCCGGCGAGGTGGGCGCCGCCGGCGCCGCCACCACCGTGCTGTCGGCCGAACCGCGTCCCGTGCGCGGTGCCGGTCAGCGCGTCGAGGACACCGGGGACGGCGGCGAGAAGCTCGTCGAATACCTGGCCGCCGAGAAGTTCGTGTAGGGAAGAGGGAAGAGCGATATGGCTGAGGTTTTCGTCGTAGTCGACGCACAAGGTGACACCGTCCGCAAGGTCACCCTCGAAATGCTGACCATGGCCCGTGCCCTCGGCGAGCCGTCCGCGATCGTGCTGGGCGCCCCCGGCACCGCGGCACCGCTCGTGGAGACCCTCGGGCAGTACGGCGCGCAGAAGGTCTACACCGCCGAACACGCCGACCTTGCCGACTACCTGGTCGCCGGCAAGGCCGAGGTGCTCGCCGGACTGGTCGCCGAGAAGTCGCCGGCCGCCGTGCTCCTGTCCAGCGGACAGGAAGGCAAGGAGATCGCCGGCCGTCTCGCGGTCAAGCTCGGCAACGGCCTGCTCACCGACGTGTCCGGCCTCGAAGCCGACGGCACCGCGACGCAGAACGTCTTCGCCGGCTCGTGGATCGTCAAGTCCCAGGTCACCAAGGGGATCCCGCTGGTGACCGTGCGACCGAACTCGCTGACCCCGGAGGCGGCCGCGGCCACCCCCGAGCAGGTCGCCGTCGAGGTCGCGGTGTCCGACAAGGCCAAGAAGGTCGCCGTCGTCGAGCGCGTCGCCGAGCAGAAGGGCAGCCGCCCCGAGCTCACCGAGGCGTCCATCGTCGTCTCCGGCGGCCGCGGTGTCGGCAGTTCGGAGAACTTCGCGCTCGTCGAGGAGCTCGCCGACCTGCTGGGCGGTGCCGTCGGTGCCTCCCGCGCGGCCACCGACGCCGGTTTCTACCCGCACAAGTTCCAGGTCGGCCAGACCGGCTCGACCGTCTCCCCGCAGCTGTACATCGCCCTCGGCATCTCCGGCGCGATCCAGCACCGGGCGGGCATGCAGACCGCGAAGACCATCGTCGCGGTCAACAAGGACGACGAGGCGCCGATCTTCGAGCTCGCCGACTTCGGTGTCGTCGGGGACCTCTTCAAGGTCGTTCCCCAGGCCGTCGAGGGCATTAAGCAGCGCCGGTAACCCCGCCGCTGACGGCTTTTGATCTACCCGCGAGGGGTGCGCTATCTTGAGCGCACCCCTTGTTTTGTAGGGACTCACCAATAAGCATTGGAGGAGTGCCGCATGGCCACTCAGTCCGCAGTGGTCGGCCGCCGGGTGCTGGCCGACCTCATCCCCGCCTCCGCGAAGGCGACCACCCTCGCCCGCGACCCGGTGCTCGTTCTCGGCGGCGCCGGGCTCGTCGGGCTCTCCGCCCAGGTCGCCGTCGAGATCCCCGCGATCTCCCCGGTCCCCTTCGTGGCCACGACGCTCACCGCCCTCCTCCTCGGCGCCGCCTACGGCCCGGTGCGCGCCGCCCTGACCTTCTCGCTGTACCTGCTCGCGGGCATGGCGGGCGTCCCCTGGTTCACCGACGGGAACTCCGGCACCGGCATCGCCTCCCTCGGTTACGTCATCGGCTTCCTCGCCGCCGGCGTCGTCGTCGGCGAACTCGCCCGGCGCGGCGGCGACCGCACGCCACTGCGCACCATCGGCACGATGATCGTCGGCAACCTGGCCATCTACGCCTTCGGCGTGCCCTACCTGATCGCCGCGACGGGGATGAGCCTGTCCGACGGCCTCTACAAGGGGGCCGCGGTGTTCCTCGTCGGCGACCTCATCAAGCTCGCCATCGCCGCCGCGCTGCTGCCCGGCGCGTGGGCCCTGGTGAAGAAGTTCCGCGACGCGTAGAAGCCCTGCTCGTTCGGGCGGCGCGAACGAAACCGTCCGACGGGCATGGGATCGGGCTCGGCCCGCCGCCGGTGCCGGGTTCCCGGCGTAGGCGGACGAAGCGAGACCCGCCCCCACGGCATGGCGACAAGCCGTGGGGGCGGGCGCTATTCTCTGGCGGCGCGAACGAAACCGCCTAACACGCCGGTACGACGGGACTGTCGCTCCCGGTGTCGACCCAGGCGTCGGACACGTAGTTCCCGTCCGGCAGCCGGTCCCAGACCGTGCTCGTGTTGTTCCACGGCCCCGTCATCGAGTCGCCGTTGACGTAGCAGACCAGTGTCACCACCTCACCGCTCGGCGCCGCCCGCACCACCGTCGCGTTCGCCCGCGGCCCGGTGCGGATGTTGACCGTCCCGTTCGGGTTGTGGACCGGAGCCTGCACACCCGTCCCGGGCGTGCCGGGACCGTAGTTGGTCAGGCAGCAGTCGGAGTTGTACAACCGCGTCGACCCGCGCACGGCGTAACCCTGGTAGGCCTGCGACTGCGCGTACCAGGTCCAGCCGCCGATCTCCTTGCCGTTGACGCCGACCGCCGTGTTCCCCTGCCACAGCGTCCAGTGCACGTGATCGCCGTTGGCGCGGCCGCCGCACGGCAGCTGCTCGCCGATCTCACCGATGTAGGCGCCCATCGCGACCTGGGAACCGTCGGCGACGGTGGTCTGGTTGTAGGTGTGGTAGTAACCGGTCGTCCAGCCGTTGTCGTGGATGACCTTGATGTACGGCGTGCTCGTCCCGCAGAAGCGGTACAGCCGGCCCGACTGCGCCGCCCGCACGGAACGGTCGCCGCCGTAGAAGTCGATCGCGTTGTACGGCGTCGACGTGCCCGAGTCGCCGTGCACGCCCCAATGCCGCCAGCTGCCGCCGTTGGCCTTCCACGGCAGTGCCAGACCGGTCGCGGCCAGCGTCGTGGCGCCCTGCGGAACCGAGGTCGCCGCGAGCGTCGCGCGTTCGCCGTCGCCCATGATCTCGGCGGGGGCCTCGCCCGCGGCCCGGGCGAACTCGGGGGAGCCTTCGAGCGCGACCTGCCAGCGCCCGTTCACGCGGTGCCCGAAGAACAGGGCGGTGACCGGTCCACTGTGGGTGGTCGACGGGACCTTGAAGGCCGCGCCGCCGAAGACCCAGGAGCCGTCGGCCGAGGTGCGGTTCGACTCCACGAGCGCCGACAGCGGCGCGGCGGGGGCCAGTTCGTAGATGTCGCGCGCCTCGGCGCCCTTGGCGGCCGACAGGGCGTCGGTCACCGTGCGGTCGAGGCTCGGGGCGGCCTCGGCGGGACCGGCGAAGGCGACCGTGGCGGCCGCCGTCGCGAAGGCGAGGCAGGCGGTTAAGAGTGGCCGGAGTTTGCGTTTCATGATGTCGCTCCTGATGCCGGGAGGGGGTGGGCTGGAAGTGATCGAGACGCTAGACCACCAGCTCAGCAGGACACCAGGTAAAGAAATTCACCTAACCCGCGATCTTCGCCGGAGCGTGCGGAAGCGGGCATGGTGAAGGCGTGTGCCCGCGTGGCGGGCACACGCTCCGACGTGACTATGGGCATTCAGCGTCCCGGCCGGCGGCCGGGACGCCTTGCCATTTGTGGCCGGCCCGGTTAGGGCCAGTCCCAGCCGATGCCGATGGCGCCGGGCTGCACGTTCGTCTCCACCAGCTGGACGGTGTGCCGTGCCGACAGCGCCAGGTCGCCGGTCTCGTGCCGGTTCTTGGCGAGCTTCGCCTGCGCGAAGCTGTAGCACCGGGCGGGCAGGGCCGCCGGATCGAAGCGGACCTGCAGGATGAACTGGTCGACGGGCGCGCGGAAGCCCCGGCCGTGGCCGGTGGTCTCCGCGGTGGCGTCGTTGACCTCGTAGCTGAACAGATGGGTCTCGCCTTCGGCGAGGTGCTGGCCGAACATCAGCTCGGCGAGCAGGATGGGTCGCTGATCGTGCCGAACCACACGGCCGATCTCGCAGTCGCGTCCCGCCAGGACGCGGACCCGGTCGATCTCGCAGCCCGGGTCTCCCCGGTAGGCCGCGACGTAACGGTCGATGCCGCCGCGCCTGGCCCGGACCAGGAGGGCGGTGACGAGTCGGGACTCCCTGCGTTCGGCGTCGATGTAGACGGTGACCTGTTCGCTCAGGACGTCCACCCGGTGTTCCCGGGCGGCGGGGAACTCGTCGCACAGCTCGCGCATGGCCGCGCCGCCGCCGAGTACCACTTCCGGCCGCTCACGTTCGGCGCGGATGGTGCGGGGGCCGCGGGCCCGGCGTGGGCCGAGCAGCGAGACGAGTGCGTTCGCCGGGACTCCGAGGATCTCCTCGAGGACCCCGACGGCCGCTATCGAATTGGGTTTCTCCGGTTGCGTTCGGCCGTGCTGCCAGTAGCTGAGACTCGTGGTCGATACTCGCAGCCCGCGTTCGGCCAGCCTGTGTTGCAGGCGGTCAAGACCGAGGCCACGGGCGTCGATGGCGGCCCTCAGGGCCACATGGAACGGACCGTGTCTTAGTACCTCGGCCAGCGGATGTGTCTGGTCGGTTCGTGTTGCCGTCGCCATGGGCAACATCGTGTCCGTTCTGAGGCTCGGGCGCAATCCCCGGCGGCCGTCCCGGCGCCCCGGTTGGCCACGGCCGCCGTTCGCGCCTCGGTAGGCTGTGCATGCCATGGCCTACCTTGATCACGCCGCCACGACCCCGATGCTGCCCGACGCGCTCGAAGCGTATGTGGCGGCAGCCGCGCATCTCGGCAACGCCTCGGCGCTGCACGCGGCGGGCAGGGGCGCGCGGCGCCTCGTCGAGGAGGCGCGCGAGTCGGTGGCCGCCGATCTCGGCGCCCGGCCCAGCGAGGTGATCTTCACCGGGGGCGGTACCGAAAGCGACAACCTCGCAGTTAAGGGCATGTTCTGGGGGCGTGGGGATGCCGAACCGGGTCGGCGGCGGGTGCTGTGCTCCGAGATCGAGCACCACGCGGTACTCGACGCCGTGGAGTGGCTGGAGCGTCACGAAGGGGCCACCGTGAGCTGGCTCCCGGTCGACGCGGCGGGCCGGATCAGGATGGACGTGCTCGCGGGGGTCCTCGCCGAGCACGGCGACGAGATCGCGCTCGTGACGGCGATGTGGGCCAACAACGAGGTCGGCACGGTCCAGCCAATCAGTGAAATGTCGGCCGTGTGCGATGAACAGGGCATACCCCTGCATACCGACGCGATCCAGGCGGTGGGCCAGGTTCCGGTGTCCTTCGCCGACTCGGGCGCGTCGGCGCTGACGGTGACCGGTCACAAGCTCGGCGGGCCCGCCGGTGTCGGCGTTCTCCTACTGGGCCGGGACGTCCCGGTGACCCCGTTGATGCACGGCGGCGGGCAGGAGCGCGACGTGCGCTCGGGCACCCTCGACGTGCCCGGAGTGGTGTCCTTCGCCGCGGCCCTGCGGGTCGCCGTCGCCGAGCAGGCCGCCACCGCCGAACGCCTCACCCTGCTGCGCGACGACCTGATCGCGCGGGTGCGGCACGCCGTCCCCGACGCGATCCTCAACGGCGACCCGGTGAACCGGCTCCCGGGCAACGCCCACCTGTCCTTCCCCGGCTGCGAGGGCGACGCGATCCTCATGCTCCTCGACGCCGCCGGTGTGCAATGCGCCACGGGTTCGGCGTGCAACGCCGGTGTGGCCCAGCCCTCGCACGTGCTGCTCGCGATGGGCGCCGACGAGACCCTCGCGAGGTCCACGCTGCGCTTCAGCCTCGGCCACACCTCCACGCAGGAGGACGTCGACGAGCTCATCGCGGCCCTCCCGACGGCCGTCGAGCGGGCGCGGGCTGCGTCGGCGACATAGGGCATATGGGTGGCGGGCCTTCGGGGACGTAACCTCTACGGGTGAGCATGAAGGTACTGGCCGCCATGTCGGGCGGAGTGGACTCGGCGGTGGCCGCAGCACGTGCGGCCGAGGCCGGGCACGACGTCACCGGCGTGCACCTGGCGTTGTCGCGCAACCCGCAGACCTACCGGACGGGTGCGCGAGGCTGCTGCACCCTGGAGGACTCCCGCGACGCCCGGCGGGCCGCCGACGTCATCGGCATCCCCTTCTACGTGTGGGACATGGCCGAGCGCTTCCACGAGGACGTCGTCGACGACTTCGTCGCCGAGTACGCCGCCGGCCGCACGCCCAACCCGTGCCTGCGCTGCAACGAGAAGATCAAGTTCGCCGCGGTCCTCGACCGGGCCGTCGCGCTGGGCTTCGACGCCGTCGTCACCGGTCACCACGCCCGTATCGACGCCGGTGTGCTGCGCCGGTCGGTGGACATGGGCAAGGACCAGTCCTACGTGCTGGCCGTGCTCAACAGCGAGCAGCTGTCGCGGGCGATCTTCCCGCTGGGTGACATCACCAAGGAGCAGGTCCGCGCCGAGGCCGCCGAGCGCGGCCTCGCCGTCGCCGACAAGCCCGACAGCCACGACATCTGCTTCATCGCCGACGGCGACACCCGCGGCTTCCTCACCGAGCGGATCGGCGCCAAGCCCGGCGACATCGTCGACGGGGAGTCCGGCGAGGTCCTCGGCGAGCACAACGGCGCCTTCGCCTACACCGTCGGGCAGCGGCACGGTCTCGGCCTGACGCGCCCGGCGTCCGACGGGAAGCCAAGGTACGTGCTGTCGATCACGCCGGTGTCGAACACGGTGACCGTCGGGCCGCGCGAGGCCCTTGAGGTCACGATCGTGCGCGGGAAGCGGCCGATCTGGACCGACGGCGTGGCGCGGACCGAGCCGATCGAGTGCGAGGTCCAGCTGCGCGCGCACGGCGAGGTGCACGCGGCGACGCTCGTCGCCGACGGCGACGAGGTCACCGCCCACCTGCGCGCCCCCGCGCGGGGTGTGTCGGCGGGACAGGCCATGGTCGCCTACCTCCCCGACGGTGGTGGCGACGTCGTCCTGGCGAGCGCGACCATCACGGGAGCCGAGCGTGGCTGACCGGCCCGCACTGCCGCCGGGAGCGGCGAGTGGCATCGGTTCCCTGCCGGGCACCGACGTCGTCGAGGCGACCCGGATCGTGCTCGGTGAGCTGCCGGACCTGCCGCATCTGCCCGAACTGCCCGCGCGCGGGCCGGGCGCCGACATCATCGGCCGGTCGGCGGCGCTGCTGGCGGAGTTCCCCGTCGAGCTGTACACCGCCCGCTGGCAGACCTGTGACCGTCCCGGCCGCGATCTGCGCCGGGCGCTCGACTTCCTCGACCGGGACCTCGACACCCTGACCGAGCAGGCCGACGGGTACGCCGGTGTGCTGAAGGTCCAGTCGGCCGGGCCGTGGACGCTCGCCGCGAGCGTCCAGCGGCCGCTCGGCGGCGCCATCCTGCGCGACCCGGGTGCCGTGCGCGACCTCACCGCGTCGCTCACCGAGGGCCTGCGCGAACACGTCGCCGACCTCGCCCGCAGGATCCCCGGCGCCACCGTGATCCTGCAGCTCGACGAGCCCTCGCTGTCCGCCGTGCTCGCCGGTGCCGTCCCGACCGAGTCGGGCCTGGCGCGCTACCGGCCCGTCGAGGCGACCGTCGTCGCCGAACGCCTCCGTGGACTGATCGGCGCACTGCCCGTACCCGTGGTCGTCCACAGCTGCGCGCCGGACGTGCCGGTAGCCCTGCTCGCCGAGACCGGCGCGGCTGGGGTCGCGCTGGACATGTCGCTGCTCGACCTGGACAAGGCCGAGACGCTCGACCCCCTCGGCGAGGCACTCGACGGCGGTTTCTGGCTCTTCGCCGGCAGCGACGCCCGAGACCCCGGCACGGCCGCACGCGAACTGTGGCGACGGCTCGGGCTCACGCCCGCGAAGCTGCCGCAGCAGGTCGTGGTCACGCCGTCGTGCGGTCTGGCCCGGCGGACGCCGGTGGAGGCGCGACGGGCGCTCGACGCCTGCCGTGAGGCGGGGCGGCGGTTGCGGGAGGATCCGGAGGGGTAGGCGCCCCGCGGACGTGAGTGGCGCGGGTGGCACCGGCCGGTCCACTATGGATGCTTCGGGGTGGTGTCGACCGGGGGTGGCTGATGTCGATCGCTCGGACGGAGATGTCCGTCGCGCGGGTGCTGAACGAGGACGGACGGTCGGTGGGCGCGGCGTTCCTCGCGGCTGGTGGACACGTCATCACGTGCGCTCATGTGGCTGTGCGACCTCGCCCGCGCGGATCCCGCGTCCGTCGAGGCACCGGGCACCGCCTTGAGCACGCACTTCGGGAGAATGTACCGGGCCGGATCCGGCCTTCTAGGCGTCTCCCGGAAACGACCTCCCCCGCGGCACCCTCACCCTCCTCCCCATCCCGTCCTCCGGCGCCTTGCCACCGGCCTCCGCCAGCCGCCGCCATCGTCGTGCCCGCCACGACTTCCCGCGTGCCTCGGCCAGCTCCGCCAGCCGGCGAGCCGCCCAGGCGTCCCCGCCCCGGGCGGCGTGCGCCCAGAGCGCCTCGCCGTCGGCGTGACGCCTCAGCCGGTGGTACATCGTCCCCAGGGCGCAGGCCGCGCTGACGCTGCCCGCCGCGGCGGCCGCGCGGAGCAAGGGTTCGGCGTCGGCGTCCTGCCCGGCGTCGGCGAGGCGTTCCCCGAGGGTCGCCTGGGCCTGGGGGAGGCCCGCCGTCACAGCCTTGCGCAGCCACACCGTCGCCATGGCGTCTTCACCGCGTCGCTCGTAGAGCCCGGCGAGGGCGTGCTGGGCTTCGGGCATGCCTTTGCGGGCGGCGAGCAGCCATGGGGGTTCGGCTTTGGCGTGCTCGCCCTTGCGTTCGTAGAACAGGCCGAGGTTGTAGGCGGCTTCCAGGTCGCCGTTCATGGCGGCGTCACGGAAGAGGCTTTCGGCCAGTTCCACGTCGCCGTCGGCGAGGCGCGCCCGGGCGTCGCGGGGGTGGCGGGGAGCGGCGACGGGGTGGGTGCGCAGGTACTTCGCGGCCTCGTCGTCGCCCGCGGCGGCGGCCCTGGTGAACCTGTCGCGGGCCTCCGCGACGTCGCCGCGGTGGTAGGCGCGCACACCGGCCCCGCGCAGGCCGACGGCGCTGCCGTGGTCGGCGGCGTGCCGCCACCAGCGTTCGGCGGCGGCCATGTCGTCGCGGAGTTCGGCGTCGTGGGCGAGGTTCTCGGCAGCGAGGACGGCGCCCGCGTCGACCGCCCGCAGCCACAGCGACCGGGCCGTCTCCATGTCGCCGGCGCCGGCGCGGAGGATGCCGAGATCGTTGAGGCCGTGGGCGTGCCCGAGCGCGGCGGCCTCGGTCAGCAGCCGCTCGTACTCGGCGGCGTCGCCGCGTTTCCCGGCCCGGCGCGCGGCCTCCATGACGGCGTCTCCATCGTCCATCCGTCCATTGTGGCTAGACGGCGGCCCCGAGCGATACCGGTGACATGAACGTGTTGCGCACGCCCTGCGTCAGCGGCCCGCGTTCGGCCTCGCGCACGACGTTCAGCGCGGAGGCGCCGACCGCCGCCGCCAGCCGTTCCGCCGCGGCCTCGATCGCGTCCCAGTGCCTTCCCGCCGCCGCGAACGGCGCCGCCCGGATCGTCAGCCGCTCCGGCAGCCCGTCCTAGTCGCCCTGCCACACACCGGCGGCCTCGCCCTCGGCGAGGATCATCGACGTCGCGTTGCCGACCGGGTCGATGACCTGGCCGTGACGGTCGGGCGCGACGATCCGGCGGCGGTCCTTGTGGCCCATCGGGTAGGCATCCCACATGGGCAGCAGCCGGACGCCGCTGAGTGGCGCCGCGTCCTCCAGTTCGGGCAGGTCGGCCGACAGCACCAGCGCCTCGGCGTCGCCGTCGGGGTACTGGAGCCGGACGGGCGTCGTCTCCCCGGCGAGCGCGGCCAGCGCGGCCTTCGTCTCGCCAGCGGTCCATCCGGCCCACCAGCGCAGGTCCGCCGGTGTCGCCGGGCCGAGGACCGACAGGTAGCGACGGGCCAGATCCGTTCGCGCGGCCGCTTCGCCGAGTTCGGCGACGGGCTCGCCGACCCAGTCGCTCCAGCGCGCGTAGCCGTAGCCGTCGCTGCGCCAGGACCCGCGCGGGCGGGTGCGCACCAGCCGCGTCTCCCGTGTCATGAGCGCCACGACGAGCCGCAGGTGCTCCTCGTCGAGTTCGGCGCGGATCTCGGCCACCGACATGGGTTCGCGACCGGTCATGACGGCCTCGACGCGGTTCGCCGCGGCCTCGTAGTCGGCGTACTCGGCTCCCATCTGCCGCAGGACCGTCGGCACGCCTTTCGGTCCGGGTCTCGCGGCGGCCAGGAACATCGGCAGCTCGCCGACGGGCTGCACGTAGGCCATCTGCCGCTGCGCGCGCAGCCGCACGACGGCGCGGGTGTCGTAGAGCTCGCGGTCGAGGTCGGCGAGGACGAAACCCTCGATCCGCGCGGCGAGCGAGAGGTAGCAGGTGGGGGAGGAGCCGTAGACGCCGCCGGTACCGAGGACGGCTTCGGTGACCGAGGCGAAACCCGGCCCGCCCAGGCCCTGTCGTCGCGCGCCGAAGGCGCGCAGGCGGTCGAGGGTGATGAGCGGGCCGGTCGTCGTCATGTCGGCAGACTAGCGGCGAGTGTGACGGCCGGGCGGGGTCGCCGCGACAGGATGGGGAACAGGCACGCGGCGAGCACGAGCGCGGCGAGCCACGCGAACCAGTCGCCGAGCAGCCCGTACACGGTCGTGGTCCCGGCGGTGTCGACGGAGACGACGATCGCCGTTCCGCCGGATTCGCTGACGCGGCCGTAGGGGTCGCTGATCGTCGCCAATCCCTGTTCGGCGGCGCGGACGACGCTCAGGCCCTGCTCGATGCCGCGCATGGCCGCGCTGCGGCTGTGCAGCCATTCGTCGTAGTCGGCGCCGAAGTCGAGCGCCGGGGCGAGCAGGACGGTCGCGCCGGCGGCACGGTAGTCGGCGGCGAGGCGCGGGAAGTCGAGGTCCTTGCACACGACCAGGCCCCACGGTGTGCCCGGGACGAAGGCCGGTTCCTCGCCGGGGGTGAGCTCGGGTTCGCCCGCCGGGGCGTCGGTCTCCAGGCCGGGGATCATGTGGTGCTTGCGGTAGGCGGTCGGCGTGCCTCCGTCGGCGGGCAGGTGGATCGCGACGTTGTAGGTGGCGCCGTCCTGGCCGAGGGCGGCGCCGACGACGAGGTCGACGCGGGCGTCGACGGCCATCGCGCTCCAGGTCGCGAGGAACTCCGCCGCATCGGTCTCGCGCACCCAGAAGATCTTCTCGGGCAGCACGACGATCTCCGCCCCGGCGTCCGCGACCGCGGGCAGCGCCGCCCGGTAGGCCTCGACGAGCGCCGGCGCTTCCGGTGCCTCGTAAGGCATCACGGGCCAGGGAGCATCGATCGACAGCGCGGCCATCGCCACCGTGTCACGCGGTTCCGGCGCGGTCGCCAGGCGCACGACGCCGTAGCCGACGGGCACGGCGACCAGGACCAGCGCCACGAGCGCGGTCGTTCGCCGCGATCGCCGCGACAGTCCCGGCGCGAGCGTGGCGGCGATCGCCGCGGGCACCAGGAGCACCAGGAAGGTCAGGCCCCACACGCCCGTCACCGACGCGGTCTGCGCGACCGGAGGCAGGTCGGACTGCGTGTAGGCCAGTGACCAGTACGCCCCGTGCGGCATCGCCAGGCTGAACAGGTACTCCAGCGTCACCCACACCGCCGGGACCGACAGCGCGGCGAACACCGGGAGTCCCTTGTGGACGAGAGACCGGAACAGCCAGGCGGCGAGGCCGAACACCAGCGCCGTGCCCACGAAGAGACCGAGCACCAGCGGCACCGGCATGCCGATCTCGCCGGCGTAGTAGGTCCACAGCGGCAGCTGTCCGCCGAGCCAGGCCAGCGCGCCCGCGGCGAAGGCGAGCAGGGGGCCGGTGCGGCTTGCCACGAGCAGCACCGGGAGCGGTGCCAGCCAGGTGATCGCGGCGACGGGCGTCAGCCCCGAACCGAGTGTCCACAGTAGAGCCGAGACGAGGGTCGCGACGGCGGTGGCGGCGAGTCTTCTAGTCGCGGAGTCCATGGAGGATCC
Source organism: Phytomonospora endophytica (assembly GCF_014202425.1). Lineage (GTDB taxonomy): Bacteria > Actinomycetota > Actinomycetes > Mycobacteriales > Micromonosporaceae > Phytomonospora > Phytomonospora endophytica. Next base: position 267,447 of record NZ_JACHGT010000001.1, read on the forward strand.
TTTCCAGGCTGTGGTGGCACAGCTCCCGGAACTCGCCGTCGGGCAGGCCGATGCGCCCGCCGAGGTGCAGTCCGATGAGTCCGTGCAGGTGAGCGGTGATGGTGAGGCCGACCAGCCACGGGTCGTCGGCGCGCAGGAGCCCGTCGCGCATCTGCGCCTCGACGGCGCGCACCACGAGGTTGAAGGTCGGTGAGCCCCCCGCGCGCAGTTCGCCGAACTCGCGGGCTCCCGGGCGCTGCTCGGTGAACAGGAACGTGTAGATCCGCGGCTCGGCGAGGGCGAAGTCGAGCATGCGGTCGAGGCCGACGGTGAAGGTCCGCCCGGGCGCCTCGTCGGGGAATCCCGACCAGCGCTCGGCGAGCTCGGCGAAGTATCCGTCGGCGAGGTGGGCGAGCAGCGCTTCGCGGCTCGGGTAGTGGCGATAGACGGCCATCGCGGACATGCCGATCTTGCCGCCGATGCGGCGCATGGTGACCGCCGCGCTGCCGTCCTGGCTGAGGAGTTCCTTTGCGGCGTCGGCGATGCGGCTCGCGGTGTCGGTCATGTTTACAGCGTAAACAGATTTCCTCCCGAGCGCCACTTAGGGGTAGATCCGGGATCACCCTTGGGGGGTAAGTCCGGGGTGTGAGGGGGCTTTTCCCCACTGTGCGAAAGCCCTCCGGGCCGCAGGCTCATAGTCATGACCTGGCCCATCCTCAGCGCCCTCGCCGGCGCGTTCTGTCTCGCCTTCGGCGCGGCGCTCCAAGAACGCGTCGCGGTCGGCGCTCCCGAGGGCGGACGCCTGCGGCTCCTGGCGACGCTGGCCCGCAGCCCGCGCTGGATCGCCGGAGCGGCCGCCTCCGTGGCGGGCGTCGGGCTGCACCTGCTCGCGCTGTCCTCGGCGCCGCTGTCGCTGGTGCAGCCGCTCGGCGTCAGCGGGCTCCTCTTCGCCGTCGTGACCGCCGCGTTCCTGGCCCGGCGGCGCGTCCTGGCCGCCGAGGTCACCGGCGCCCTGTTCGTGACGCTCGGCCTCGGCGCGCTCGTCCTGGCCATGCCGCACCGCGCGGAGGCCGAACCCCGTCTCGCCTCCGCCACCGCACTGGCCCTGTGCGCGGTCGCCGCCGGGACCGTCCTCATCGGACTCGCCGTCGCCGGGCGACTCCGTCCCGCCGGGCGCGCCCTGCTGCTGGCCGGTGTCGCGGGGATCTCCTTCGGTGCCGTCTCGGCCTTCGCCCGCGTCCTGGGCGCCGCCGCCAAGGAAGACCCCGGCGCCCTCCTGCACTGGCACACCGCGGCCGCCGCCGGGCTGGCCGTTCTCGGCGGACTCGCCGTCCAGCACGCCTACCGCTCCGGCCGCTTCACGCTCGCCTTCGCCACGCTCCTGCTCGCCGACCCCGTCGCCGCCGCCGCGATCGGCCTCGCCTTCCTCGGCGAGCCCTTCCCGGCCGGAGACCTCGGCCTGGTCTGGCTCCTGTCATCCGCCGCGCTGATCCTGCCCGGCGTCGTCCTGCTCGCCCGCACCCGGCGTCCCGCCGGTTCGGAACTTCCCCAGGGAGAACGCAATGTCGCTGCTCGCGCTTGAACCGATCAACCGCTCACCGGTCCACACCGTCCGCCGCTCCCGCGTCCTCATCGCCACCGACACCTTCATGCCCGACGTGAACGGCGCCGCCTACTTCACCTTCCGCCTGGCCACCGGCCTCGCCGAGCGCGGCAACGACGTGCACGTCGTCTGCCCCTCCGACTTCGGACCATCCACTGTGGATTACCGCGACGGGATCACCGTCCACCGACTGCGATCACGGCCCATCCCGCTCCACCCGGAGATGAGATTCACCGCCCCACTGGGCCTGACCGACACCATCGCCGACCTCATCGACCGCGTCGACCCCGATGTCGTGCACGCCCAGGGCCACTTCACCGTGGGCCGCGCGACCATCCGCGCGGCCCGCCGCACCGGCGTCCCCGTCGTGGCCACCAACCACTTCATGCCCGACAACCTGCTCCACCACATCCCTGTCCCCGCCCGCCTGCGCGACCGCGTCGCCGCCTACGGCTGGCGCGACGCCGCCCGTGTCTTCTCCCGCGCCGACTACGTCACCACCCCCACCGAGATCGCCGCGCGACTGTTCGCCGCCAAGGGCTACACCGGTCACGTCGAAGCCGTCTCCTGCGGCATCGACCTGCACCGGTTCACCCCTGGCCGCGTCGGCCGCCACAGCGCCCGTGAGCGCCTCGGCCTGTCCGACCGCCCGACCATCGCCTTCGTCGGCCGCCTCGACGAGGAGAAGCGCCTCCACGAGGCCGTCGAGGCCGTCGCCGCCCTCCGCCGGTCCGAGGTGGACGTCCAGCTCGTCCTCGCCGGCACCGGCCCCTGCCGCGACCGGCTCGCCGACCGCGCCGCCGAACTCGGCATCGCCGCCGACGTGCGCTTCCCCGGCTTCGTCCCCGACGCCGACCTGCCGCTCGTCTACACCGCCGCCGACGTGTTCGTCATGCCCGGCGTCGCCGAACTCCAGAGCATCGCGACGCTGGAGGCCATGGCCAGCGGCCTGCCCGTCGTGGCCGCCGACGCCGTCGCCCTCCCGCATCTCGTCCGCGACGGCGACAACGGATTCCTGTACCGGCCCGGCGACGTCACCGAGCTGACCGGGCACCTCCGCGCGCTGCTCGCCGACGACCTGGCCCGCCGCCGGATGGGCCACCACAGCCGCTCGATCGCCACCGGGCACGACCACCAGCGCTCGCTCGCCCGCTTCGAGGAGATCTACGCCTCGCTCTCGCTGCGGGTGAACCGATGACCGCCGGAATGTGGGAGACCCGTCCGGTCCCGCGCGTCGCGACCCGGGTCCGCCCGGTCGCGGCTCCGCGAGCCTGGACGGCGCGCGACATCGCCACCTGGGCGCCGCCCCGCGCGGGCATCGCCGCCTGTTTCGTCGCGATGCTCTGCATGGGCTACCTGCACCTCGCCCCCACCCACGTCGACGCGCTCAGCCAGCCGGTGAGCAGTTACGTCGGCGTCGGCGGGGGATGGCTCTTCACGATCGGCGTCACGGCGATGGCCGCGGCCTGCTTCGCGGTCGCGGGGGTCCGGATCGCCATGCGGTGGGCCGGGCTCATGCGGGCCGTGTTCGTCATCGGCGGACTGGCGTTCCTGGCCGCCGCGATCTTCCCCACCGACGTCGGCGACGTGCCGATGACCATGTCGGCGCAGATCCACCGCTACGCGGCGGCGGTCGGCATGGGCGCGATCCCGGTCGGCGGGCTGCTGCTGGCGCTGTGCCTGCCGAAGTCGACGCCGGCCGACGCCGACGAGTACACGCGCAGGTCCACCGGCGTGGCCCGGCGGATCCTGCCACTGGTCGTCATCAGCGCGACCCTGCTGACCATCACCGCGACCGGCACCTTCCTGCCCGACTTCATGCACGGCGGCGACTGGCGCGGCGTCCCGCAGCGGGCGCTGCTGTTCACCGAGATCATCCTGGTGCTGGTCATCGCGTTCCTCGCCCTGGCGCGGGAACGGGCCGCGGCCGGCGGCCGCGACGCGGTCAGCCGCTCGTGACGCTCAAGGTCGCGTCGACCTTGGCGCGCATGTCGGCGGCGGCCTCGGTCTTCGCCGCCTGCTTCGACCCGGCGGTGCCCGTACCGGTCAGCTCGCCGCCCCCTGGCGACAGCACCGCCGACACCGTGCACGTGAACACCGGCTCGTGTGGGGAACCGTCCCGCTCGTACGTGAACCTCAGCCCGGTCAGCACGCCCAGCTGCGCGTACTCGTTGACCGCCATGACCGGATGCCGGTCGGCCGGCACCAGGCGGGTCCGCCCCGGCTGCGCCTGCGGCTCCTCGGCGGCGGCGTCGGCCGAGCGGTCGCCGATGCCCGCCAGCCGCGAGACCAGCGCCAGTGCCGCCTGGGACCGCGCGTCCTTCTTGGACGTCGCGGTCCGCGCGGGTGAGTCGTGGCGCTCCTCGCCGAGCCGCAGCGAGACCCGCGCGGTGAACCTCGGCGCCTGGGCCGTGCCCGTCGGCGACACGTCCCAGCGCACGTGTGACTCCGAGATCGGCCCGCCGATGCGGTCCTGAGCGAAGACGCTCAGACCCGTCACCGCCCGCGAGGGCTCCTCGGCCAGCCAGTCGCCCAGCCGCTCCCGCACCGGCCGCCAGGCCTCGCCGCCGGCGTCGAACAGCACATGGCACACCTCACGCAACGGCAGGTGCCCCACATCGAGCCGCCGGACGATCTCCTCGGCCACGCCCTCCCTCGGCGCCGCCTCGGTCACCGCCAGCTTCAAGATCTTGCGGAAGGTCTCGGCGTCCATCGCCGCGTAGGCCGCGGTGTCGAGCTGGCGCCGGGTCTCCTTGCGCGCCTCGGCCCGGTACCGCTCGGCCGTGCGCAGCCGCCGCTCGCGGATGGCGGCGTTGACCTCCTCACCCAGCGCCGCCAGCTCCTCGAAGCCGTACGGCGGCGCGACACCGTCGGCGGCCGCGAACAGCATCCGCTGCGTCACCAGGTCGGGATAGCGGCGCAACGGCGAGGTCGCGTGGGTGTACGCGGGCAGATTGAGGGCGTAGTGGCCGGTCACCGTCGGCGCGTAGGTCGCCGGCCGCATCAGCATCGCCAGCCGCTTCTCGACCAGATCCCGGTTCCCCGAACTCGCCGCCATCGCGGTGAGATCCTCCAGCAACTCGTCACGGGGAGGCGCCACCGCCGCCGCGCGGTGATTGCGGAACAGGATCGGCACGTCGTGCTCGGCCGCCCAGCCCGCCACCGCCTCGTTCGCCGCGATCATCAGCTCCTGCACGATCACGTACCCGGCGTTGCGCTGCACCCCGCCGAGCCGCACCAGGTTGCCCTCCTCGGTCGTGGCGAAACCCTGCCGAAGGTCGTAGAAGGCCAGCGCGCCGGCCGCGCGTCTGCGCGCCAGCAGCGTGCGCGCCAGGTCATGCGCGTGGGACAGCGTCTCGTGCAGCGGATCCCGCCGCTCCCGCACCGCCGCGGCCGCCTGCGGATAGGTCAGCGCCTTCCCCTCCGCCAGGGTCCCGCGAGCCACCGCCGAGGCGAAGGCCACACCGTGGGCGTCGAAACGCACCGTCACCCGGCAGCTCGGCACCTCCGCGCCCTCCCGCAGCGTCGCGCGCGCCTCGCCGCCGTCGGCGATCATCGGGATGTGCCCGTCGGGCAGATAACGCGTCGTGACCTTCCGGCGGGCCGCCTCGTCGAGCCCGCTTCCCAAGGGCGCCACCGCGTCCACGTCGGCGATGTGCACGGTCAACCGCCAGCCCCCGCCGTCCCGGTCGACCCATATCGCGTCGTCCCGGTCCACCGTGTCGGGGCCGTCGATCATCACACCGCGCTTCTCATCTGCCACGTGCGCTCGCTCCCGGGGTCGTCTGCCTCGCTTCAATCGCACCATACTGTCTTAGAAGCCGAGGCCATCCGGTCCGCGGTCGGTGATCGCGCGTCGTACGATCGTGCGATGGTCCCTGCCGGTGAAGACATGCCCGACGACGAGACGGCGTCCCCCCTCTACGTCGTCAGCGACCTCCATGGTCACCGCGACGCGTTCGTCGCCGCCCTGAAAGAGGCCGGACTCGTCGACGACGAGGAGCGCTGGAGCGGCGGCACCGCCAGCCTGTGGTGCCTCGGCGACTTCACCGACCGCGGCCCCGACGGCATCGGCGTCATCGAACTCGTCATGGCCCTGTCCGAGCAGGCCGCCGAGGCCGGCGGCACGGTCGACGCCCTCCTCGGCAACCACGAGATCCTCCTCCTCGGCGCCCACCTCTTCGGCGAGGAGGCCGTCCCCGGGGAGGACCCGCCCAAGCAGTTCGCCGCCTGGTGGATCCTCAACGGCGGCCGCGACAGCGACGCCGAACGCCTCACCGACGAGATCTTCGAATGGCTGCGCACCCGGCACGCGCTGCGCCTCGAAGGCGATCACCTGCTCATGCACACCGACGCCCCCACCTACCTCAACTACGGCACCACCATCGACGAGATCAACGAGGCCGTCTCCGGCGTCCTCGCCGGCGACGACCTCGCCAAGTGGTGGGAGCTCTTCCGGCTCATGACCTCCCGGCGCGCCTTCTACGGCGAGGGCGAGCAGCCGGTGTGGACCGCGCGGACGATGCTCGGCATGCTCGGCGGCGAACGGATCGTGCACGGGCACAGCACCATCGCCGACCAGTTCGGCGTCGCCCCGTCCGCGGTGGACGGACCGCGCCTGTACTGCCAGGGACTCGCGCTCGCCGTCGACGGCGGCGTCTACCAGGGCGGGCCGTGCCTGCTCGTGCGGCTCGGCGACGAGGGGCCCCTGCCCGGTCCGGCGGAGTCCGGCTCGGACGGGTCCGGATCAGAAGCGGGCGAATAAGCCGCTGAGGAGCTGGGAGAGACGGCTGCCCGAGGCGGCGGTCTCGTCGGGCCGGGAGGCCGGCAGCGTCTCGGCCTCGGCGCGGGCGCGCGCGGCGGGCCGGCCTTCAAGCCAGGCGGAGACGGCGATCGCGGCGACGATCAGGACGAAGATCCAGCGGGCGGTTCCGCTCACGGCGAGGGCGTAGCCGCCCGCGCCCACGGCCGTGAGCGTGCCGGCGACCATGAAGGCCACCGCCCAGCCGGGCGTGTGGTGTCGGTGATGTGTACGCATACTCTGTCAACGAGCCGACACGCGCTTCGTCACCTTGCAGCTGCAAGAATCACCCGAACCGGGTAGTCGCGGTGTAATGCCAGGTCAGGCGTGCTATCGGAAACACCCAATTACGGATGAATGGGTATTCAACTCCCCGAATCGCATGCAGACGCAATTCGCCTGATGCAGAGATTGAACGTCACCGAATCGCGTGCTGATCGTTGCGTCTGGTGAAGGACCGGTGTAGACAAAACTTAGAAAGGTGGAAAAAGCAATACGTTCGTCATCTTCGCCCGATCCGGTGGGAACGGAGTCGAGGAAGACGAAGCGGTTGACGTCTACGCCCCGAGAGTACGGCCGCTGCCCGCGACGGCAGACTTCCCGCGCCGTGCGAACCCGGGGCGCGCCGCAGCACACCGGATCCGTCTTCTGGTCAAGACTGCTTCGTCCTGGTGGGGGTCGACGTGACAGAGGAACTTCCCATTGGCCGGCGGGTCGCCTATTGGCGACAACGCCGCACCATGTCGCAACAGGTATTCGCCGACCGTATCGGCAAGTCGAAGAGCTGGGTGGACAAGATCGAGCGCGGGGTCCGCCGACTCGACAAGTTCTCCGTACTGCACGACATCGCCGATGTCCTCCAAGTGGACGTGCAACTGCTCCTCGGGCGCGACCCCGAGCGCAGCCCGGACACCGCCAACTGCGTCGACCAGGTGGAGGTCGAGGACATCAGGCAGGCCCTCGAACGCTACGAGCGGCTCGGCACGCTCTTCGAGGCCGCGCCGATCGAGCCCATTCCCCTCACCGACCTGGAGAAGTCGGTCAGCCACGCCTGGATGACCTTCGAGTCGGCGAACTACGCCGCCCTGGCCCGCTCCCTGATCAACCTGCTCAAACTCGGTCCCGCGGTCGAGGAGGAGTCCGAGGAGCGCGACCGGCCGAAGGCGGCGAACCTGCTCAGCCAGATCTACCAGATCGCCTCCTCGGTGCTGCGCAAACTCGGTGAGCCCCAGCTCGCGTGGCTGGCCGCCGACCGCGCCATCAGTGCCGCCCAACGCGGCGACGACCCGCTGCTCATCGGCACCGCGACCACCCGGGTCGCCAACGCCCTGCGCTCCCTCGGGCGCTCGCGGGCCGCGCTGGACCTCAACATCCAGGTCGCGCAGAAGATCCTGTCGCAGGGCGGGCCCGCGCCGACCGACGCCGTGTACAGCGTCCACGGCGCCCTTCTGCTCCAGGGTTCGATGGCGGCGGCGCACTGTGGCGACCTGCCGACGGCCCGCGAGCTGCTGCGCTCGGCCGACCAGATCGCCGACGTCGTCGGCGACGGGAAGAACCACTACTGGACCTCCTTCGGGCCGACGAACGTCGCGCTGCACCGTGCCGCGGCGGCCGTCGAACTGGGGGAGGGGCGCATGGCCATCAACACGCACGTGAGCATCGACCCCGAGTCCTTCCAGCGGCTGGTCCCCGAGCGGCGCGCGCACCACTATCTCGACGTCGCCCGCGGCTACAACCAGGTGGGCAACCTGCCCGAGGCGGGCCGCCTCCTGGTGGAGGCGAGCCGGATCGCGCCCCTGGAGATCCGCTGCCGGCCGATCGCCCACCAGGTGATCAGCGACGTGCTCCGGCGCAGCCGGGGTGCGGCACCGGCCCTGCTGGTGTCGATGGCCGAAGAGCTGAGGCTCGCCGCATGAGGGAGGGCACGGCGGACGGCGGCGAACCCGGCCGGGCCGGGCCGTCGCGCACGGCGAACCCGAGCCCCTATCGGAGCGCGATGGCCGTCGGAAGACACCACCGCGCGGGTTCGGCGTCCGCGCCGAGCGGGTACGTCAACGTCATGAACGTCGGTGAACCGCGTGCGAAGAGCCCGGGGACGCCCGAAGGACGTCCCGAGTGACCGCCGGTGAGTCCGGGCGCGAAACCTCCGGGCGCCCGGTCCTCCACCTCCTCGTCTGCGGTTCCCCCCTGGCCCGCGACGTGCACAAGCTGATCCGCCCGGCACTCGCCGAGGGCTGGGACGTGTGGGTCGTCTCCAGCCCCGACGGCGCGAAGTTCCTCGACATCACCGCCGCCGAGTCGCTCACCGGCCACGCCGTGCGCACCCGCTATCGGCACCCGTCGGAGTCGGGCGACCTGCCCGTCGCCGACGTCGTCGCCGTCGTGCCGGCCAGCTGCAACACGGTCAACAAGTGGGCCGCCGGGATCTGCGACACCCTCGTCCTCGGGTTGCTCGCCGAGGCGCTCGGCCGCGGCCTGCCGATCGTCGCCGCGCCCTATACGAACTGGGCGCACGCCGCCCACCCCGCCTTCCCCGAAAGCGTCGCGAAACTGCGCGGCTGGGGTGTCTGCGTCCTCTACGGCGAGGACTTCTACCGCTTCCACGACCCGGGCCGCGGTTACCTGACCCAGCATCTCTTCCCGTGGCAGCGCGTGTGGGAGGAGGTGTCCTCGCGACGCGCGGTAACGTGCCCGCCGTGACCACTCCCGTGAACGGCATCGTCGTCGCTGAGATCACCGCCGCCCTCGACGCCCTCTACCCGCAGGAGACGGCCGAGTCCTGGGACCGCGTCGGTCTCGTCCTCGGCCGTCCCGAACGTCCCGTCCGGCGTGCCCTGCTGGTCGTGGACTGTGTTCCCGCGACGATCGCCGAGGCCGTCGCCGCCGACGCCCAGATGATCATCGCCCACCATCCGCTGCTCCTGCGGGGTGTGTCCTCGGTCGCCCCGACCGACTACAAGGGCCGCGCCGTGCACGACCTCATCGAGGCCGGCATCGCCCTCTACGTCGCGCACACCAACGCCGACGTCGCCGATCCCGGCGTGTCCGACGCCCTCGCCAGGCGTCTGGAACTGGAGAACCTCCGCCCGCTGCACCCGACCGCGCCGGGCGCGTCGACCGGCATCGGCCGCGTCGGGAACCTCCGGGGTGTGATGACCCTCGCCGAGTTCACCGCCTACGCCGCCGACCGCCTCCCCGAGACGGTGTGGGGGGTGCGAGCCGCCGGAGACCCGAACCGTACGGTGATAACCGTGGCGGTGTCGGGCGGTGCGGGAGACTCGTACCTGGCCGACGCCACCGCGGCCGGCGCCGACGTCTACCTCACCGCCGACCTGCGTCACCACCCGGCGAGCGAACACCTCGCCGGTGATGGACCGGCGCTCGTCGACGCGGCACACTGGGCTACTGAACGACCGTGGCTCGACCTGGTGGCCGCCGCGCTCGGCGCCGACCTCGGTCTCGACACGATCGTGTCGGACGTGGTCACCGACCCGTGGACCCTGCACGCCGCCCGCACCGGCCTGGAGCGGTGAGCACGGCCGCCCGCACGACCGTCGCCGCACCGGCGGCGCCAGCACCGTCAGCCCGACACGCCACCCGCGAACGAGGAGCCAAGGACAATTGAAGGCCGACCCGAAGGACCAGCGACGGCTGCTTGACCTGCAGCTCAGCGACACCACCCTCAACCAGCTCGACCACCGCCGCCGCAACCTTCCCGAGCACGCCGAGATCGAGCGCTTCGACACCACCGCCCGCACGGCGCAGGACGAGCACGCGCAGGCCGAGGCGGCGGTCGGCGACATCGATCGCGACATCGCCCGGCAGGAACGCGAGATCGAGCAGGTCCGCCAGCGCGCCGCCCGCGACCAGGCCCGCCTCGACGCCGGCACCGGCTCGGCGAAGGACCTGTCGAACCTCCAGCACGAACTGGGCAGCCTGTCCCGGCGCCAGTCGGAGCTGGAGGACGTCGAACTGGAGCTGATGGAGCGCCGGGAGACCGCGCAGGCCGCCGTCGACGCCCTCACCGCCCGCCTCGACGAGGTCAACACCGGCCGCGAGGCCGCCACCGCCCGCCGCGACAAGTCCCTCGGGGAGATCGCCGGCGAGGAGGCCCTGGCGAAGTCGGCCCGGCAGCAGCAGGCCGGGGAACTTCCCGACGCCCTGCTCGCCCTGTACGAGAAGATCCGCACGCAGTCCCCGATCGCCGCCGCGCCCATCCGCGGGCGACGCTGCGGGGCCTGCCGCATCGAGCTGTCGGCCGGCGAGGTCGACCGCGTCAAGACCGCTCCCCGCGACGAGGTCCTGCGCTGCGAGGAGTGCCGCTCGATCATGGTGCGCACCGAGGAGTCCGGACTGTGAGGGTGACCATCGAGGCCGACGGCGGCTCACGCGGCAACCCCGGCCCGGCCGGGTACGGCGCCGTCGTCCTCGACGCCGACGGTGAGGTCCTCATCGACCGGCAGGGCGCCCTCGGCGTGACCACGAACAACGTCGCCGAGTACGAGGGACTCATCGCGGGGCTGCTGGCGGCGGCCGAGCTCGGTGCGACCGAGGTCGACGTGCGCATGGACTCCAAGCTCGTCGTGGAGCAGATGAGCGGGAACTGGCGGATCAAGCACCCCAACCTCAAGCCGCTCGCGGTCCGCGCGGCCGAGGCGGCCGAGGCCTTCGACACGGTGACCTACGCGTGGATCCCGCGCGGGGAGAACGTCCGGGCCGACGCCCTGGCCAACGAGGCCATGGACGCCGCCCGGCAGGCGCGAGCCGAGCGGGGCAGCGCGCACCGATGAGCGACGGTACGCCGAGTCTCGGCGGCGTCGGCCTGTCCGCCGCCGCCGAACGGCTGTACCGGGCGATGCTCGCCGACCCGCTCGCGCCGCCCGCCGGGCTCGTCGCCGGCGCGGGCGTCGCGGGGCCGGAATATCCGGCGCTGCTCGCCGAACTGAACGCGCACGGTCTCGTCGGGAGCACCGAGGGACGCATGAGCGCGGTGGACCCGCGCATCGGGCTCGGCGCGCTGGTCCGGGAACGCCAGTCGGGCCTGGATCTGGCGACGCAGGCGATCACGGGGCTCGTCGCGGCCTTCACCGAGGGGCAGCTGCGGGCCGATCCGGCGCGGCTGGCGGAGGTCGTCGACGGCCCGGAACGGGTCGCGGCGGCGATGGCCTCGATCGTCGGGGAGGCCACGACCGAGGTCGCCGTCTTCGACGCACCGCCCTATGTGGACAAGAAGACCTCCGAGCACGCCGAGACGTCCCTGCTCGACCGGGGCGTGCGCAGCCGGGCGATCTACGCGGTGGCCGCGCTGGAGGTACCGGGCTATTACGACGCCGTCCGGGCGATGATCGCGGCGGGGGAGACGGCGCGGGTCGTGCCGACGGTGCCGTTGAAGCTGGTCGTCGTCGACGGCCGCCGGGCACTGCTGCCGCTGGCGATCAACGACGGGGTCGTGCGCAGCGCGATCCTGGTGCACCCGTCGGCGCTGGCGGAGGCGCTGGCCGCGCTGTTCGAGTCGGTGTGGGACACCGGCCTGCCGATCCCGGGGGAGCTGGAAGAGGTCGCCGAGCCCCTCGACGCCGACGAGCGGGAGCTACTGCGGCTGCTCAACGCGGGCGTCAAGGACGAGGCGATCGCCCGCCGCCTGGGGGTGAGCTCGCGAACGCTGAGCCGCCGGGTGACGCGCCTGCTGGAGCGACTGGGCGCGGCGACGCGGTTCCAGGCGGGGTTGCAGGCCTCGCGGCGGGGATGGCTGTGAGGGCCCGGGAGCGGCGCCGTCGGCACCACCCCCGGCCCCAGGGTTAAGCCGGCGTACAGCCGACCGCGCCCGGACTCTGCGTGTTCCCGTTCGGCGTCCCCACCTGGAACCCGAAACTCGTGCTCGCCCCGGCCGCGAGGTTCCCGTTGTACGGCATGTTCCGCGCGGTGATGGTTCCGGTCGTCCCGGTGAGCGTGGCGTTCCAGGATCCCGTGATCGCCTGTCCCGCCGGGAGCGTGAACGTCACGGTCCAGCCGGTGATGGCGGTCGTCCGCGTGTTGGTCACGGTCGCGGGCTGTACGACGTAGCCGTTGCCCCAGCGGTTCTGCACCGTCGTGACGGCGGTGCACCCGCTCGGGCCTCCGGTGCCCGTGGTCGTCGCGCCGACCGTGCCGGAGGGCGCGGACGTGCCGTTGGCGTTCGAGGCGGTGACGCGGTAGCAGTACGTCGTGTTCGCCGCGAGTCCCGAGTTGGTGAAGGTCCCGGCCGTGCTCGTCCCGACCTGCGTGAAGGCGCCACCGGCCGTGCACGCGCCCGCGGCCCGCTGCACCTGGTACTGCGTCGCCGACGGCGAACCCGTCCACGACAGCGACACCGAACTCGACGTCGTCGCGCTCACGGCCAGCGCGGTCGGCGCCGCCGGCGCCGAACCGCCCGGCCCGCAACCGGTGTAGACCGTGGCGCAACGCGACGTCGCCTGGACCCCGTTGGCGCCCTGGAACACCCGCTGCCCCCACGTCGTCAGCCGAGTCGGGTCGAACGCGACCGTCTGATCCAGATAGGGCTCGCTGTTGCCGCTGTACGACCAGGCCATCCAGCCGATCCCGCGCGCCTGCGTCTCGGCCATGATCGTGTCCTCGTCGACGTTCTGGCCCTGATGCTCATGCCCGAACTCGCCGACGATCAGCGGCAGCCCCATCCGCGCGAAGGCGTCGAGGTAGGCGGTGATCACCGAGGCCGTCCCGTAGACCTGGTACATGTGCACCGAGAAGAGCGTGTTGCGCTGGGGGTCGGCTGCCCAGACCGTCGGCGCGGTGTCGCGCATGACGTTGGCCCAGTCCTGGCCCCAGCTCGGCGCGTCGACCACGAGGGTGTGCGTGAACCCGAGCGTCCGCATCCGCGCCACGGCGCCGGCCGTCGCGCTGGTCCACTGGCCGGGGTTGGTGTTGCCGATCGGCTCGTTGCCGATGTTGATCAGGACGTAGGCCTCCTGTCCGATGAGGACGTCGCGGATGCTGTTCCAGTAGGTCACGGCCTGGTCGAGGGTCGCGGCGGCGGCGTCCTCGCCGTAGCCGGTCGTGTCGTGCGCCTCCAGCACGCAGATCAGGCGGTTGGCCTTGCACTGGGCGATGACGGCGGCGACGTCGGCGGCCGGGCTCGGCCCCCAGCGCTGCCCGCTGCCGAGGACGACGCGGACGGTGTTGGCGCCCAGCCCGGCGATCTCGCCGTAGGACGCCGTCTCACCCTGATACCAGACGTGCGGATGGCTGGTGCCACGCATGACGAAGGCGTTGCCGTTGGCGTCGAGGAGATCGCGGCCGCTGATGTGGAAGCCGGTGGCGGCCGCCCGCGGCTCAGCGACGGCCGTGGTCGAAGGGACGAGGACGAGCAGCGAAACGACGAGCGCGAAGAACGCCCCCAGTGCCGTTAAGCGAAGCTTCATGGTCGGTCCTTGAGGATTGCGGGCACGCGCGACCGGTCGCGCCCATGGCGAACAGAACGCGGACGCCGCGCACAGAACCGGCTCCCGGTGGCCCCGGCGCTTCGACCCGCGAGATCAGAGTGGCACTTAATCGGTTAAGGAGCAAGGGATCGCCGCACCGCCCTTGAGCGGCGGGTCAAGGTCCGCTCAAGGTTCCCCGCCCCGGCCGTACCTACGTTGGTCTGGCCGCGGTGCCCTCCGCGGTGAGACCTCGCGCGCCTTCGTCATCGCGCGTTCGCCCACTTGTGAGGCTCACATGTCCCGCCCACTCACCCGCTTGACCACCGCGTTCCTCGCGGTGGCGGCGCTGACGGCGTCCTTCGCCGCGCCCGTCTACGCAGAAGAGGAACCATCCGATCCACCACTCGAACTCCCCGCCTGCCCGGACTTCCCGGGTGAGCCCTCCGCCGAGGACGAGTTCGAGGCCTACCGCCTCGCGCTCGCCTGCGGTGTGAACGTCGAGGTCGTGTCCTTGCGCGACATCGACAGGCAGGTGTTCGCCACGCCGACCGGTACGCTCGACGCCGAGATCGCCGTCGAGCCGTACCGGGTCCGCGACACCACCGGCACCTGGATCCCGATCGACACGACCCTCGTCGCGCGCCCGGACGGCTCGGCCGCCGCCGCGGCGACCGTGATCCGTGTCGAGACCGGAGCCGGTGGGAACGCGCCCTTCGTCACCGCGACCGACCCCGACGGCGGCTCCCTGTCGCTGCGCTGGCCGAAGGGCCCGCTCCCCGCGCCGAGCATCAACGGCTCCGTCGCGACCTTCCCGAACGTGCTCCCCGACATCGACCTCGCCGTGCAGGCCGAGGCGGTCGGCTTCTCCTGGATCCTGATCGTCAAGACGCCCGAGGCGGCGGCGAACCCCGAGCTCGCGACGATCGAGGTCGGCATCGAGACCGTCGGCCTGACCGTCGCCGAAGACCCCGAGTCGGGCCGCATCGACGTGCTGGACGCCGACGGGAACGTCGTCTTCGAGGCGGGCCAGGGCATCATGTGGGACTCGTCGAGCGGCGGCACCGAGGGGGCCTCGGCCTTCAGCGCCACCGCCGACGAGCCCGCCGCCGACCCCGGCCGCATCGGCGACGTCGACGTGCAGCACACCGGCACCGGCCTCACGCTGGTGCCCGACACCGGGATGCTGGCCGACCCGGCCGTCACCTACCCGCTCTACATCGACCCGCCGTTCACCTCGACCCGCAAGGCGTGGGCGAACGTGCTGGACAGCAGGTCCGGCACGGGCTGGACCGGCGACAGCAGCTGGCCCCGCTCGGGCGGCATGCGCGTCGGACTGGACACGTGGAGCACCTGCGGCAGCGGCTGCGGACTGTGGCGCTCGGCCATCACGCTCAACATCGGTGGCCTGAAAGGGAAGTACATCGCCTCGGCGAGCGTGAACCTGCTCCAGACGCACATGGGCGGCTGTGGCGACCAGGGCCTCCAGCTGTGGCGCACCGGCGAGATCTCCAACGGGACCTCCTGGAACGGCGTCGACTGGTACTACGGTGATCCGCTTCAGTCGAAGACCGTGCCCTCGTCGAACAAGACGGGATGCTCGGGTAAGGACAACGAGTGGGTCGAGTTCGACGGCGCGAACGTCAAGAAGCGCGTCCAGTCGGCGGCCGACAACAAGAACGCGACCATCAGCTTCGGCGTGCGCTCCTCCAACGAGGGCACGAAGGACGCCTGGCGCCGGATCCAGACCTCGTCGGTGAAGCTGCACGTGACGTACTACGTGTACCCGCCGACGCCCGACCGCCTGACGGTGGACGGGACCGGCTGCGACCCGACGGAGTCGGGGTCGCCGTGGGTGAACGAGCGGTACCCGGCCTTCTCCGCGCGAGCGCGCTCCGGGGAGGACGAGCCGGTCTACCTGAGGTTCCGGGTCCGCAAGGTCGCCTCCGAGACCAACCACTACTGGTACCGCACACCGGATCCCGTGGGTCCGTATTCCACGGTCAACCGCAAGACCACGACGTCCCTGCCCGACGGCTCCTACAAGTGGCAGGCGCGCAGTGACTCGCGGCAGACCGAGGCGGTGAACTCGGGTTACACGGGCTACTGCTACTTCAAGGTCGACGCGACCAAGCCGACCGTTCCGTCGGTGATCGGTCCACCCGGCGCGGTCACCGTGGGCAGCAACGTGGCCCTCACGGTCTCGGCGACCGACCCGACGGTCAACGGCGTGAAATCGGGCGTCGACCGCTTCGAGTACTCGTGGACCACCCCGACCTACGACCAGAGGGTCACCTCCACCGGCACCGCGACGATCACGCGCGCGGCGGTCGCCGCCGGACGGCACGTCCTGTACGTGCGGGCCGTGGACAAGGCCGGAAACAAGTCGAGCGAGAAGGTCTACACCTTCTTCGCCGGCCGCGACATCCCCGCCACGTCGATGGGTGCGTGGCGGCTCGGGGGTGACCTCGTCGACGACACCGGCCACGGCAACGACCTCACCGTCCTCAGCGGTGGTGCGGACTTCGTGACCGACACCGCCAAGAACAAGTACCTGAGCAACAGCGAGGACTGCCTGACCGCCCCGGCTCCACTGCGCACGGACGCCGCGTTCACCGTGGCGACCCGAGTGCGGCTGAGCCAGGAAGGGATCACCGGGTTCCCGGTGATCATGAGTCAGGGGCTGGCGGGCGCCCGCATGTTCGACCTCATCATCTCGAAGCGCAGGGCCCCCGAGCTGGAGGAGATGATCAGCTTCCGGGTGTGGTCCTCGCCCAGCGCGGGATCGAAGATGTACAAGGCGGAAGCCGTCAACGCGACCATCGGCGAATGGGTCCACATCGCCGCCGACTACGACCCTGACGGTGGCCGGATTCGCCTGTACCTCAACGGAGCGATCGTCGCCGAGACCCCCGTCAGCTTCACCCCGTGGAACGCCAGGGATGCGTTCACCGTGGGCTGTCGCGACTGGACGGATGGCACGACCACGGGCTTCTTCACGGGTGGCATCGAGAACCTCGGCGTCTGGCAGGGCATGCTCACCAGCGCGCAGATCGCCGCCAAGGCACAGCTTCCGGCGGGCGAGATCGCCCATTGGGAACTGCGCGGAGACGGCAGGGACGCGACATCCTTCAACCGCGAGCTGACCCTTCCCGAATCGGCGAAACAGGGCTTCGACCCCTTCGGCCGTCCCGACGGCGCGCTCGTCCTCGACGGACGGTCCTGCGCCAAGACGACTGCCGGGGTCCTGCCGTCTGACGCGGCATACGCCATCAGCGCGTGGGTGAAACCCACGACGGTCGGCGGCGGGAGGTTCCAGGCGATCCTCTCGCAGGCCGACTCGGCCGGCAACGGTGTGGTCCTCGGCATCGACGAGACCGGCAACTGGGCCTACGGACCGGCGGGAGCCGAGGGGCCGTCGGCGTCGTCGATCCAGCCGATGTCGGTCGTCCCGCATCCGCCCAAGGCGGGTGTGTGGCAGCACGTGGCGCTGCGCTATGACGGCGCCGGGACTGTGAGCCTGCACGTCAACGGGGAGCTCGAATACAACTCGGTGCGCACCGTCACGCACGTGGCCGCGCCGTTCGCGGTCGGCTGCCTCAACGGTGCGAGCCAGTTCCAGGGGATGCTCCACGACGTGCGCGTCTGGCGCGGCGACCCGGGCCGGGCCACCATGCCGGGCATCGGGGTCGTCACTCCCGAACTCGCCTCCTGGTGGAGCCTCGAAGGCGGCACCGACGACTCCGGCAACGGCCGGAACCTCGCCTTCACCGGCTACTGCGAGCCCGCCGACAACCGGAGCAACAGCCCGGACAAGGCGCTCAAGTTCACCGGTGCGGGCAGCGCGGCGACGTCCACGTCCGTGCTGAACACCGACGAGTCCTTCACGGTCGGCGCGTGGGTCAAGTTCGACTCGCTCGCCACGAGCCAGGCCATCGTGTCCGCCGCCGGGACGCACAACACGGGTCTGCGGCTGGCCTACAACCCCGAGCGTCAGGGTTTCGAGTTCACGATGACCTCGCAGGACGCGGCCGCGGGCAACGGCGCGGTCTACAGCATCGCCCACGGCGGCCCCACCGTCGTGACGGGCACCTGGTACTTCGTGGCCGGCTCCTTCGACTTGCGAACCAAGGTCATGCGGTTGTACGTCAACGGTGCCGAAGCGGGAACCAAGGCGGGCCCGGCGAGTCCGTGGAGGGCCAACGGTCCGCTGCTCATCGGTGCGGCCGGGACCACGAGCTCGCGATGGAGCCACCTCAACGGCACCGTCGACGACGTCATCGCGTTCACGGGCACGGTCTCGCCCCGCGCCATCGCCAACATGTACGGCACGAACGAGCAGGAGGCGTGACCTTGCGACACGTCAAGACCAGAGCCGGTGGAGTCACCGGTGTGATGCTCCTGTCCGTGCTGGTGCTCTCGTCCTCGGCGGTCGCCGACTTCGAGCGCAACCCGCAGTCCTACTCCTCCACGCAGGTCGAAGCCGTGTCCGGCGCCGGTTCCGCCTTCAGCGACGTCGCCGCCGACTGGGGTGGCGGCGCCGCCGACGCGGCCGGGGACGCCAACGACGGCAACTGGGCCGCGACCGACCTGACGGCCTCCGCCTCCTGGGCGCAGGGCGGCTCGTCGGGCGCCTTCTCCTACACCTACGACATGCGCGTCCCGCCGGCCTCCGGGCCGGTCCCGGCCCTGGCGCTGTCCTACTCGTCCGCCGAGCACGACGGGCGCACGTCGGGCAGCAACAACCAGGCGTCCATCGTCGGGGACGGCTGGTCCTACTCGCCGAGTTTCATCGAGCGCACCTACACGTCGTGTGCCGACGACAAGGACGGCAACCAGGGCGACGACCCGACCGGAGACCGTTGCTGGGACGGCGAATCGCCGTCGATCACGGTCACCCTCGACGGTGTCGGCACGAGTCTCGTGAAGGACGACACCACCGGGAAGTGGCGCGCCGCCGACGACGACAACTGGCGCGTCGAGTACTCGGGTTCGCCGGCGACGGCGGGCGGGGTCTCCACCGAGCAGTGGAAGATCACGACCACCGACGGGACCGTGCACCACTTCGGTTCCGTCGCGGGCTCGCGCTGGACGGTGCCGGTCTTCGGCAACCACTCCGGTGAAGCCTGCTACAAGTCGGGGAACTTCAAGGGATCGCGCTGCGACCAGGTCTACCGCTGGGTGCTCGACAAGTCCGTCGACGTGTTCGGCAACTTCGCGCGCTACACCTACCAGACCGAGAACGGGCGCTACTCGCCCGCGGTCGACTCCGACACGCAGGCCTCGTTCATCCGTGACGGCTGGCTCCAGCGCATCGAGTACGGCCTTCGGACGAACGCGAGCACGGTGACGACGGCGAAGGTCGAGTTCACCATGGCCGACCGCTGCCTGTCGGACTGCCGCGAGTCCAATGGGGACCCGAAGAAGTCGAAGTGGCCGGACACGCCGTGGGACGTGTCCTGCAAGGCCGGGAGCACCTGCGAGGAGTACTCGCCGGCCTTCTTCTCGGCCAAGCGGCTGGTCGGCGTCACCACCTACGTCGGCGCGAACGGTGCTTACTCCACAGTGGACTCCTGGGCGCTGACGCACGAGTTCAAGAACTACGGCGACGCCGAACAGGTCGTCCTCTGGCTGGCCGCGGTGAAGCACACCGGCCACGTAGGCGGGACCGCCACGACGCCGGCGGTCGAGTTCGGCGGGACCTTCCTGCCCAACCGCGTCGACACCGGCGAGTCCTTCCCGGGGATCTGGCGCCCGCGCCTGACCTCGATCAAGGGCGAGACCGGTGGTGTCACGACGATCAACTACACCGAGCCGGAGTGCGGCATCGGGAACATGCCGTCGAGTGCGCACCAGAACAGCAGGCGCTGCTTCCCCTCCCGCTACACCCCGGAAGGGCTGAGCGAGCCGGTTGACGTCTACTTCCACAAGTACGTGGTGCGCTCGATCGCCGAATCCGACGCCACGGGCGCCGGTGAGACGGTGTGGCGTTTCTACGACTACTCCACCGACGGCGGCGGGACGGGCGCGCTCTGGGCCTGGAACGACGCGGAGTTCGTCGAGAAGAAGGACCGCGACTGGAACCAGTGGCGCGGCTACGCGCAGGTCGTGACGCGCGTGGGAGACCCGGCCGACCCCGGACCACAGATGCGGAGCCGGGCGCGGTACTACCGCGGTCTCGACGGCGACCGGCTGCCGGGCGGCGAGAAGCGGTCGGTCACGGTGACGGACACGGCGGGCAACACCGCCACCGACCACCGTGCCCTGTCCGGGATGGAGTGGGAGACGGCGTCCTACGACGACACGACGCCGATCGGTACGGAGACGAGCTGGTACTGGACGTCGCGGACGGCGAAGCGCTCCTACGAGGGCGGTGTCATCGAGGCGTGGCTGACCGGTGAACGCCGGACGGACACCCGCACCCTGCTCGCTCCTTCCGTCTGGCGCACGGCCCGCACCGAGACGGCGTTCGACGGCTATGGCCGTGCGATCAGCGTCGACTCGATGGGAGACGTCGCCAAGTCCGGTGACGAACGCTGCGTGCGGACGACGTACGCCGACAACACCTCGGTGTGGCTCCTGGACCTGATGTCGACCGTGGAGTCGGTGTCGGTCGGGTGCACGGCGCCGGTGAACCGGCCCGCCGACCTGATCGGCGCGGCTCGGGCGTACTACGACTACAGCGACTCTCTCACCGCCCAGCCGAAGCAGGGGCTCATGACCCGCGCGGAGGCCCTGGAAAGCTGGAGTGGCGGACCGGTCTACAAGACGGTCGGCACGTCGACCTTCGACGCCCTCGGCCGGGAGCTCAACACGACCGACGCCTTGGGCAACCTCACCAAGACCGCCTACACGCCCGAAGGCGGCGGCCCGGTCACCTCGACGGTCACGACCAACGCGCTCGGGCATGTCACGACGACGACCCTGGCTCCGGCCTGGGGCGAGACGACCGCGACGTTGGAGCCTCACAGTCGGCGCACCGTCGTCGCTCTCGACCCGCTCGGCCGCCGGACCGCGGTCTGGCTCCCCGGAAGGGATCCGGCGAGCGAGGGCGCGAACCTGAAGTTCGCCTACAACGTCTCCGCGACCACCCCGACGACGGTCACGACCGACAAGATGATCCACGACGGTTCGTACGTGACCTCGGTCGCGCTGTACGACTCGCTGATGCGTGAGCGGCAGACACAGGCCGAGACCTACGGCGGGCGGCTCATCACGCAAACCGTGTACGACTCCTACGGTCGCGCCCGCCACAGTTCGGACGCCGTGTACAACAACGAGTCCGGGCCGAACGGCAAGCTCGTGTGGATCAGCCGGAACAACGACGTCTCGCGGACCGAGTTCGTCTATGACGGTGCCGGACGGGTCACCGACGAGGTCTTCGTCGTCAAGGGGACGGAGAAGTGGCGCACGTCGACCCGGTTCGGCGGCGACACGAAGAACTGGATGACCACGGTGATCCCGCCGCAGGGCGGTACCGCGACATCTACATTGGACGACGCGCTTGGCCGCACGGTCGAGTTGCGCCAGTACCTCGATCGCAGCGGGACCGGCGCCTCCGACAAGTCCTTCTACGCCTACGCGGGCAACGGTCAGCTCGACAAGGTGACCGACCCGGCGGGCAACACGTGGGAATACGAGTACGACCTGCGTGGACGTCGTACCGCCCTGCACGACCCGGACACCGGCACCTCGACGACCACGTACAACGCCGGCGGGCAGGTCATCGCGAGCGTCGACGGGAACGGCGAGGCGCTGTCCTACGAGTACGACAGGCTCGGACGGCCCACGCTGACGCTGTCGGGCACGACGAAACTGATCGAGCGCAGCTACGACGGCGCCGAGAACGGGATCGGCAAGCCGTGGAAGGCGACCCGGTGGGTCGACGGTCAGGCGTGGACGACCGAGAACCGCAAGTACAGCCCCGAAGGCCGTCCGACGCAGCTCTACACGCATCTGCCGGCCGCCGCGGGCGCGCTGGCGGGCTCCTACTGGGAGGCGTTCGCCTACAACGAGGACGGGAGCGTGCACACCTCCGAGGCGAAGGCCGTGGGGAGTCTGCGGTCGGAGATCATGACCTACTCCTACGACGAGATGGGCCGGGCCGGCCGCGTCACCGGATGGGGCGGCGACTTCGGCTTCGGCAAGGTCTACGTCGACGAGGCCGTGTACTCGCCGTACGGGCAGCTGCTCCAGCGCAGGCTCGGGGACCCCGCCGACGTCGGCGGGACCTCCGGCCAGGTGTGGCAGACCTGGATCTATGAGGAGGGCACCGGAAGGCTCGGAGAGTTCTACCTCGACAAGGACACGGCGGGCGAGTTCGACGCCACGAACTACGGTGTCGCGGCTCTGTCCTACCGCTACGACCAGTCCGGGAACCTGCTGTCGATCGCCGACGATCCGGTGCACACCTCGGAGCGGCTGGACCCGGAACGGCAGTGCTTCCGCTACGACTACCTGGGCCGGCTCACCGAGGCGTGGGCGCAGGCCGGGGCGTCGGGGGAGTGCTCGGCCGGGACCGTCGGCGGGCCGGGCGCGTACCGGTCGTCGTACGGGTACGACAAGGTCGGCAACCGGACCGCCGAGACGAAGTGGACGCCGAGTGGGCCGGTCGAGAAGACCTACTCCTACGCCGAACCCGGTACGGAGCAGCCGCACGCGGTCGACGAGGTGACCTCGACGGGTGCCGCGACCGCGTTCACCTACGACCAGGCCGGGTTCACCACGGGCATCGACCGCGACGGCGCGGTGGACGTCTTGAACTGGGCGCCGACCGGGCGTCTGGAGTCGATCGAGTCGGCGGAGGGTACGGCGAAGTTCTTCGACAACGCCGACGGGCAGCGGCTGCTGCGCGTCGACGCCGACGGCGACATCACGGCGTGGGTCGCCGGTTACGAACTGAAGTACACCAAGGCGACGAGCAAGATCGAGGCCACGCGGTACTACACCCATGGTGGTGCGGCGGTCGGTGTTCGTAACGGGCTCGGGGACATCCTCTGGTTCGCCGGGGATCACCACGGGACGAACCAGTGGATCGTCAACGGCGACACGCTGACGGCGACCGTGCAGCGCAGGGACCCCTTCGGGAACGTGCGAGGTGCGGGTGCGGACACGTGGCCTGACGATCGCGGCTTCGTCGGCGGGATCGAGAACGACGACGTGGGGATCACCACGGTCGGGGCACGCGAGTACGACCCGACGGTGGGGAGGTTCCTGTCGGCGGACCCGATCATGGATCTGACGGATCCGCAGCAGATCAACGGGTACGCGTACGGGAACAACGCGCCGACGGTGATGTCCGACGCGAGTGGGCTGAAGAGCGTGAAGAGTGGCTCGAAGGGCGGCGGGGCGAAGAAGGGAAAGCTGAAGAAGCCGAAGAAGAACCCGCCGCCGCCATCCGGCGGACAGGGACCGTCGAAGGGAGGCAAGGGACCGGTCCGCGGAGGCCGTGAGGCCGAGCCGCCGCGCCAGCCGCCGAAGGGCTTGCCCGACCGGTACGACTGGCAGCAGAAGGGGCCTCGCCCGGGGCCGCCGATCACGTACCCGGGTGGCCATGGGTTCGCGGTGGACAAGGAGTTCGGGACCATCCTCGGTTACATCTTCGGTGAGATGGAGACCAACGCCGGCAGTACCGGCACGACCACGATGGCCGCCTGCCCGGGTGGCGGCGGCTATGCCAGCGTGGGCTGCAATACCGCCAGGGCGGCCTGGTGGTACGGCAAGGTCCGCCCCGGTGGCCCGTGGGATCACAAGGGACCCATCGGCGAGTATCTCGGCGTGGGCGGCGACGACATCGCCAACCAGTACGTCAACGTCCCAGGTACCGACTACCAGGTGCGCTACGACCTGTGGTCGAACATCCACTACGGCTACGTCGGTTCGGCCGCCGGGTTCGGCGCGTCCACGCTCATCGAGGGCGCCAGCCTTCCGGGCGCCGGACGCTCCGAGTCGGCCGACGACTTCGCGATGCAGATGGGCATCGACCTGTGGAACGAGTACGGCGACGACATGACCGAAGCCGACCTGGAGGCGTTCATCGTGGACAGTCTCGGTGACCTCCACGACCTGGAGGGCAACAGCGTGCAAGGCGACGGAACGGCCGCCATGGTCGAATGCCGTCCCGGTCTGGCCAGCTGCTGAACCCGGGGCGGGTGGTGCATCACCGCACCACCCGCCCCCTGTCTACCTCCGGCCAATGGCGTGTGACCGCCACGTCCAAACCTGTTCGCCCGTGTTGATCTCCCATATGGTCTCTCCCGCACCGTCCGCTCTCGGCGGTGCCGCCCCCACCCCACACCAGACCCGCCCCCGGGTCGAGGAGAGACCTTGACCAGCACCAGAACCCGCGTGCTCGCACTGGCCGGGGTCGCCGCTCTCGCGGCGACCCTCGCCGGTGCCGCGCCATTCCTGTCCCCGCCCGCCAACGCCGCCGGCAAGATCGACGCGTCCGTGCGCGCCGACCTCGCCGACGACGGCACGGCCACCTTCTTCCTCCGCATCGACGACGGCGCCGACCTGAGCGCGGCCTCCGCGCAGAAGACCGACGCGGCCCGTGCCCAGGGCACCTTCGACGCACTCCACGCCCACGCCGACGCGACCCAGCACGAACTCCGCGCGATCCTCGACGCGGCCGGTGCGACCTACGAGACCTTCTGGATCGCCAACACGATCAAGGCCACCGGCGACGAGCGCCTCGTCGACGCCCTGTCGGAGCGTCCCGAGGTCACCCGCGTCCGCTCCGAACAGGTCACCGCGCTCGCCGAGCCGGTCGCGTCGGCGCCCGCGGCGGCGGCCGACGGCACCCCGCAGTGGGGCCTCGACATGATCGGCGCGCCCGAGGTCTGGAGCGAGTTCGCCACCCGCGGTGAAGGCGTCGTGATCGCCAACATCGACAGCGGCGTCCAGTACGACCACCCCTCGCTGGTCGGCTCCTATCGTGGCAACAACGGCGACGGCACCTTCGGCCACGACTACAACTGGTTCGACCCCACCAACACCTGCGCCACCGCCCCCTGCGACAACAACGGCCACGGCACCCACACCATGGGCACCATGGTCGGCGCCGACGGCTACGGCGTGGCACCCGGCGCGACCTGGATCGCGGCGAAGGGCTGCGAGGCCCGCTCCTGCTCCGAGACCTCGCTCCTGCGCGCCGGTGAGTGGGTCCTCGCGCCGACCGACCTCAACGGCCAGAACCCCCGACCCGACCTCGCCCCCGACATCGTCAACAACTCCTGGGGCGGCGGACGCGGCGACACCTGGTACTCCGAGATCATCGAGTCCTGGCGCGCCGCCGGCATCTTCCCCGCCTTCGCCGCCGGCAACTTCGGCTTCGGCGTCTGCGGGACCGTCGACTCGCCCGGCGACAACGCCGCCGCCTACACCGTGGGCGCCGTCGACTCCACCGGTACCGTCGCGGGCTTCTCCGGCCTCGGCCCGTCGAGCATCGCCGACGGGAAACCCGACATCGCCGCCCCCGGCGTCGACGTCGTCTCCACCGTGCCCGGCAACAAGTACCAGGCCCTGTCCGGCACCTCGATGGCCACACCGCACGTAGCCGGGGCCGTCGCGCTGCTGTGGTCGGCCGCGCCCGCGCTCGCCGGCGACATCGAAGGCACCTCGGCCGCCCTCGGCCTCGGCGCCACCGACAAGGAGGACCTGCGCTGCGGCGGCACCGCCGCCCGCAACGGTGTCTACGGTGAAGGCGTCCTCGACATCCGGCAGGCCGTCCTCGACGCACCGCGCGGCAACGCCGGGCTCCTCAAGGGCACGGCCACCGACGCCACGACCGGCGAGCCCCTCGCCAAGGTCGCCGTCACCGCCACCGGAACGCAGACCCGCTCCACCCTCACCGACACCGAGGGCCACTACCAGCTGCGGCTGGTCGAAGGCACCTACACCGTCGGCGGCGAGCTCTACGGCTTCCACGACGCGTCGTCCACAGTGGACTTGATCGCGGGAGCCGAGCCCACCGTCGACCTCGCGCTGGCCTCCGCGCCCGTGCACAAGGTCACCGGGAAGGTCACCGACCCGCAGGGCCGCGTGGTTCCCGCCGCGAGCGTCCACGTCGACGGGACCCCCGTCGACGCGATCACCGCCGGTGCCGACGGCTCCTTCGCCTTCCCGAAGATCGCCGAGGGCGCCTACATCGTCACCGTCGTGCCCGCCGAACCCGCACTGTGCCTCGGACCCCTGCACGCCGACCTGACCGTCGACGGCGACGAGACGGTCGCGCTGACCGTTCCGTACCAGGTCGACACGCTCGGCTGGCACTGCGAGGAGACCCGCCCGGCGTGGATCAAGGGTCGCGACACCGTCGCCATCGCCGGTGACGAGGACGCCACGACCATCGCCCTGCCGTTCCCGGTCGCGCTCTACAACGGCACCCACGACCAGATCTCGGTCACCACCAACGGCCTGCTCAACGTCACCGCGCCCCGGCTCGGCGACTACGCCAACGGCCCCCTCGGCGACGGCTACAAGCCCAACGGCCTCATCGCGCCCTTCTGGGACGACCTCGTCGTCGACGGCCGCGCGAGCGTCAAGACCGCCACCGTCGGCAAGCCCGGACAACGTTCCTTCGTCGTCGAATGGCGCGACGTCCGTCTCGCCGACCAGCCGCGCTCCCGGATCAGCTTCGAGGTCGTCTTCGCCGAGACCGGCGGCTTCACCTTCCAGTACCGGGGCCTCTCCGGCGAGCTCGAACACGGTGCCTCGGCGACCGTCGGCATCGAGGACATCGGAGGCGGCATCGCCCGCCAGTACTCGTTCGACCTGCCCGTGCTGCGCGACGGCGTCGCCATCAGGTTCGGGAAGTAGGAGACATGACCCGCAACAGAAAACGCCTGACCCCGATCCTGGCCGCGACGGCCGTGCTCGCCGTCGGCCTGTCCGCTACGGCCTTCGCCGACCCGTCCGACCCCGCCGCGGCCCCCGCCAACGGCCTCACCGCCGAACAGCGCGCCGACATCGAGACCCGCTTCGCCTCCCTCGGCGACGCCACTCCTGTCGGCGAGACCTCCGCCGCACCGGAGAGCGAGGCCGCCCAGGCGGCCACCGGGAACCTCGCCTTCACCGAGAAGGCTAGCCTGGAGACCGACAACGGCCTCGGCGCGCTCGCCGAGGTCGGTGGAACGCACGGCGACCAGGTCCTCATCAACAACTGGGGCACCGTCACCCGCCTCGACGACGACCAGGAGGTCGTCTGGCGCCGCACGCCCAGCACCCTGTGGACGGAGTGGAACCTCACCGCCGTGCGCCCCTGGGACCGCGGCATCCCGGCATTCCGGGTCTATGTCGGCACCTCGGCGACCAGCTCGGTCGGCGACTACATCGATCGCGGTTACGCCCTCGGCGACCTCAACGGCGACGGCGTCGACGACATCGCCTTCATTTCCATGGTCGGCGACAGCCCGTCCTACGGGGTGAAGTTCCCCGACACGAAGATGACCCAGGCGACCTTCGTCGACGTCCTCGACGGCCGCACCGGTGCCACCATCTGGCAGCAGCGCCACACCAACGCCCGCATGGTCCAGATCGTCGACGGCACTCTCATCGTCGCCGACCAGCCCAACGGGAACCGCACGGCACCCGCCGACGCGCTCGCCAGGACCTACGCCTACACCTTCACCACCGGGGGCGGTGCCCTCACCGCCACCAACACCTGGACCGTCGACGCCGCCTCGCGCGCCTCATCGTGGAACGTCCTCGAACCGCTCGGGAACGGCCGCGTCGCCCTCTCCTGGAGCGAACCCGCCTCCACGCAGCAGGGTGGGCACCTGATGGTCCTCGACGCCGCCACCGGCGCGGCCGTCTGGAACGTCGCCACCCCGCAGCCGATCCGCAACCTCGGACTCGACGCCCGCCGAGGCCTCCTCGCCGCCACCGAGCAGGCCACCTACACCGCCGACGTCCAGTACGAACTGGTGACCTTCGGCCTCGCCGACGGCGCCCGGACCGTGCTCGGCACCCGCGTCAACGCGCTGCCGACGGCCATGACCGTCGCCGACATCACGGGCGGCCGCGACGCCGAGTACGTCGTCGCCGAGGCACTGCCCGACGCGATCGGATACATGCACGCCGCCCAGATCCGCGCCACCGACGGCCGTGGCGCCCAGCTGTGGACCTACACGGTCAAGCGCAACTCGGCATGGTCGAAGGACGGCCCGCTCGTCTTCGGCCTCCACGCCGCCGACGGCACCGTCCTGGCGAGCTGGCTCGACGACACCCGCAAGGGCGAGGCCGGCGCTCGCACGGTCGAGGAGATCGCCGGTATCGCCGCGCTGAGCGGCCGTGACGGCGAAGTCCGCTGGGAGAAGCGGGGCGGCCCGATCGCCTCGCCGATCTACGCGCTCCTCGAAGACGGCCACCACGGCACCACGGTCGCCACGGTGTCGGTCGACCAGACCCGTCACGTCTACCGGCTGTCCGACGGCCGCGAGGTCGGCAAGACCCCGCTGTACGGCGAGTTCAGCCAGCTCGTCACCTACGACATCAACGGTGACGGCGTGCGGGACCTGATCACCGGCGGCTACGCGCACGGCGTCCTCGCCTTCGACGGCGCCCACCTCGGTCCGGAGCCGAAGCTGCTGTGGCGTGCGACCACGGCGGGTTCGGTGCACGACCTGGAACTCGCCGACGTCACCGGGTCCTCGCGGCCCGAGGTGGTCGTGGCGGCGAGCGATGAGGCCGTCGTCCTCGACGTCCGCGACGGCGACGTCGAGTCGGCCTTCGGCGACGGGAACGGTCTGGTGTGGACGGTCGAGGTCGGCGACATCGACCGCGACGACGACGCCGAGATCGTCATCCCCACCGACGGGGTGCGCGCTTACAACGGTGACGGCCGCCGCCTGTGGACCTACGGCGCCGACGCCGACCTGGTCTACGCCGACGTGGCCATCGCCGACGACAGCGTCTACGGCATGTACGTCACGCGACAGGGCGTCGAGTCTCGCCGCCTGGCGTCCTTCGGCCTCGACGGCGAGCGCGGCCGGAAGCGGTGGAGCGTCGACGGGGACCCCTCTCTGGAGGGAACGATCTCCTTGTGGAACGGCGTCCAGGCCGGTGACACACTGCCCTTCGCCGACGGGCACGGTGTCGCCTTCGCCTTCGGTTCGACCGCTAAGGACACCGGTTTCGAGGTCCGCGACGGCCGCACCGGCGAGCTTCTCGGCTCGGCCGGGGGAACCAGCGGCGCCGGGTTGGCCCACCAGCTCACCTCCGGCCCGGACGGGTTCTGGCAGGCACGGGCCGCGCAGCTGGCGCGGATCGCGTTCGACGGGACCACGTCGGCGAAGCTGGTGATCGCCAACCCCTTCGCGATCGGCTTCACCACCGGCCCGAACGGTGAGCAGCTCGTCGTCAGCGCCAACGAGGGCTACCTCTCGATGTGGGAGACGAGCATGCTGGAGTCCCCGAACACCTACCCCGACGACCTGGACAGCACCGTCGCGCAGATGGAGGCCTGGAACATGGCCGTCGTCGACCTCGACGGGGACGGCGTCGACGAGGTGATCGGCCTCGCGCACGACGCGATCGGTTACGACCTGATGCTCGACGCCGTCGGCGCCGGCTTCTGGTCGAGCTCCATCGGACGCGAGGGGATCCAGGTCTTCCAGATCACCGCGGCCTGAACCTCACCCCCAGAACGGCCCGCCGGGTTCCCCCGACCCGGCGGGCCGTTCCCTGCGTCAGGGCCGGGATTCGCGACGGTGGCGGGCCAGCGCGAGGAAGGCCACGCCGAGCATGGACACGCCGACGCCGCCGAGCATGACGAGGAAGACGGTCGAGCCGGTCACGGCCAGACCGTCGTCATCGTCGTCATCGGGCGGGCTCGCCGGGGGAGTCGTGCGGCCACTGCTACCGCCCGACGAGGAGTCGGTCGGCGAGGGCACGGGTGAACTCGACGACGGACTCTCCGTCGGCGACGGGCTTTCCGTGGTGGGTGATGGCGAGGGGCTCTCGCTGCTCGGTGACGGGCTCGGGCTGGGACTCGGGCTCTCACTGCTGGGTGAGGGCGACGGGCTCTCCGAACTCGGCGACGGTGACGGGCTCTCCGAGCTGGGCGTCGGCGTGATCGAGTGCGGCGTGATCGTCGGCGATGGACTCCCCGTCGGGTTCGCCGTCGGGGACGCGCTGCTCGAACTGGGCGAGGGCATGATCCGAGGCTGACAGGAGACCTCCACGTGTCCGAGGACCATGTTCAGGATCCGGCCGCTGTACCGGTCGCTCCCGTCGGCGTTTCGCAGGTCGACGCTCACCGAGACCTCGACATAGGCCTCCGCGCTCGCCTCGGTGGCGGTGTTGATCACCGACTCGAACTGCTCGTAGTCGACCGTCATGGTGCCGGTGACGCCGCTCGGGAGGCCGAGCTGCGGCCCGGTCACGGTGACGGTCCGGGTGCCTTCGGTGAAGTTCATGCCCGCGACCATGACGATCCCGGTGTTGGAGCGCGAGTAGGCCAGGATCGCGTTCTGCTTGACGCATTGCGCATAGGCGTCCAGCGAGCCGATCGTGATGAACGGGCTCACCCCGTTCCACTTCAGCGTGAACGCGGTGGCGTTGGCTCGCGCGGTCAGCTGCCCCGAGGTCGCGTCCCAGCTCGTGTGCACGAGCTGGGTGGCCGCGCCGGCGTAGGTCTTGACGCCGTCGGGATCGCTGTAGTCCCCGTTGTCCTCGCCGTTGGACTGCGACAGATCCGGCGTCCCGGCGGTCACCCAGGCGCCGGAGAAGCCGCCGACGCCCAACTCGGGGGCGTCGTCGATGGTGAGATCGATCCCCACCGCCATCGCCGTGCGCGGATCGGCGCCCTGCGAGGACTGCGCGAACAGCAGGGCCAGCGCGGTGACACCCGCGATGATGACGCTGAATGACCAGACGGGCAGCGCCCGCAGATCGAGTTTTCGCCCTTCGCGGGCCTGTGCCGAAGACTCGGACACGCCAAACTCCCATGTGATGAATGGAGAAAGGGGTGTCGGAGATCAAGTTATCGCCCGATTATAGACATCAGCGGACAACTGTCGACTCTTACCTCATAGGTGGTGGACGAGCAGGCCGATACGCCGGGTTCTGTCCCCGGAGCGCGTCACCGCGTTGCCCCGGGTGACGGCCATCCATCTGGGCCCACCGTCGCCGATGGGCTCGTGCGGTCTACCCGCGGACTCGGGCGGGCCGCCCTCGAACATCCGCGCAGGACCCGAAGGTCCCTCTTGACCTTGCTCCGGGTGGGGTTTACCGAGCCGTCCCGGTCACCCGGGACGCTGGTGGTCTCTTACACCACCGTTTCACCCTTACCGCGCGCTCTCGCGAGCCGCGGCGGTCTGTTCTCTGTGGCACTTTCCCGCGGGTCACCCCGGGTTGCCGTTAACAACCACCCTGCCCTGTGGAGCCCGGACGTTCCTCGACGCCGCCGAAGCGGCGCCGCGGCCGCCTGGCCTGCTCGTCCACCGGGGCAATCGTAGAGCGGCCGGAGCGTGCCGCGCACACGGGTTCGGCGTGACCCGATCCCCGGCGCCGACGGTCCCCGCGCCACCGCCCCCCGGCCACGCGTAATCTCCCTCCGATGGAGATCCACCACATACTCCTGCTGCTGGCGGCCGGGCTCTTCGCGGGCACCGTCAACGCCGTCGCGGGCGGCGGCGCACTCCTGCTCTACCCGGCGCTGCTGAGCGTCGGGCTGACACCGGTCGGCGCGAACGTGACCAACTCCGTCGCGATCAGCCCCGGGTACGTGGCCTCCATCTTCGGCGCCCGCAAGGACCTCACCGGACAGCGAGCCCGCGTCCGCGCCTTCGTCCCGACCGCCGTCGTCGGCACCATCGCCGGTTCGGTCCTGCTCCTGGTCACCCCCGCCACCGCCTTCGAGGCCGTCGTCCCCTACCTCGTCATCGGCGCCGCGCTCCTCCTCGCCTTCCAGGGACAGGTCCGCAAACTCGTCGGCCACCCCGCGAACCTCCCCGTGTGGCTCGGGCACGTCCTCGTCGGCCTCGCGACCGTCTACGGCGGCTACTTCGGCGCCGCCCTCGGCGTCATCACCATCGCCGTCCTCTCCCTCGTCCTCGAAGAGACCCTCGGCCGCATCACCGCCCTCAAGAACGTCATCACCGCCGCCAGCGGCCTCACCACCGTCGCCGTGTTCGCCCTGTTCGGGCCCGTCGACTGGTTCGCCGTCCTGCTCCTGACACCCATGACGATCATCGGCGGCTTCGCCGGCTCGAAACTCGCCCGCGTCCTCAAACCCGCCGTCCTGCGCGTCGTCATCGTCGCCTTCGGGCTCGGCGCCGGCGTGTATTTGCTCATACGCGGCTGACCCGGCGGGGTGACGTGCGTGAGAATGTAACCATGGCCGCAACGTCCACACTGCGCATCGCGCTCGCCCAGACCGACCCGACCGTGGGAGACCTCGACGGCAACGCCCGTCAGGTCCTGGACTGGACGGCCAAGGCCGCCGAGGCCGGTGCCCGGCTCGTCGCCTTCGGTGAGATGCAGCTGACCGGATACCCCGTCGAGGACCTCGTCTTCCGGGAGTCCTTCGTCGCCGCCAGCCGCGCTCGCGTCGACGCCCTCGCCGTCGAGCTGGCCGAGGCGGGGCTCGGTGAGACCGTCGTGGTCACCGGCTACGTCGACGCCGACGGGCCCGCGCGCATGGACGCCGACTCCGACCCCGACCGCGGTCCCCGCGACGCCCTCGCCGTGATCCACCGCGGGCGGGTCGTCACCCGCTACTTCAAGCACCACCTGCCCAACTACGGCGTCTTCGACGAGGACCGCTACTTCGTGTCCGGCGACGTCCTCCAGGTCGTGCGCATCGACGGGATCGACGTCGCCTTCACCATCTGCGAGGACATCTGGCAGGCCGGCGGGCCCTTCGCGGTCGCCCGTGGCGCCGGCGTCGGGCTCGTCGTGAACATCAACGCCTCGCCCTACGAGCGCAACAAGGACGACCGGCGCGCCGCCCTCGTCAAGCGCCGGGCCGCCGAAGCCGACGCGACCGTGGCCTTCGTCAACATCGTCGGCGGCCAGGACGAACTCGTCTTCGACGGCGACTCCCTCATCGTCGACGCGGCCGGGACCGTACTGACGCGCGGCCCGCAGTTCGCCGAACACCTGCTCGTGCACGACCTGACGCTCCCCGTCGCCGGTGCGAAACCCGCCGCCGAGACCGACGCCGGTCCGCCCGAGATGACCGTCGCGCACACCGTCGTCACCACCGAGACGCTCCCGGCGCCCGCCGAGACCGCCGACGGCGGCATCGCCGAGCCCCTGTCCGACCTCGCCGAGGTCTGGCACGCCCTCGTCACCGGTCTGCGCGACTACGTCCGCAAGAACGGCTTCCGCACGGTCGTGTTCGGCCTGTCCGGCGGCATCGACTCCGCACTCGTCGCCGCGCTGTCGGCCGACGCGATCGGCCCGGAGAACGTCTACGCGGTGTCCATGCCCAGCCGCTACTCCTCCGAGCACTCCCGCGACGACGCCGCCGACCTCGCCAAACGCACCGGCATCAACTACCTCAGCGAACCCATCGCGTCGATCATGGACGCCTACCTCGGCCAGATCACCCTCGACGGCCTCGCCCTGGAGAACGTCCAGCCGCGCATCCGCGGACTCATCCTCATGGGACTGTCGAACCAGCACGGCCACCTCGTCCTGGCGCCCGGCAACAAGACCGAGTACGCCACCGGCTACTCGACCCTCTACGGCGACACCGTCGGCGGCTACGCGCCCATCAAGGACGTCATGAAGCTGATGATCTTCGCCCTCGCGAACTGGCGCAACGAGGAGGCCGCACGACGCGGCGAGACGATGCCGATCCCGGTCAACACCATCGTCAAACCACCCTCCGCCGAACTCCGCGAAGACCAGCAGGACACCGACTCGCTGCCCCCGTACGAGATCCTCGACCCCATCGTCGAAGGCTACGTCGACGGCGACCTCGGCCGCGCCGGGCTGATCGCCGCCGGGCACGACGCCGCGCTCGTCGACCGCGTCATCAAACTCATCGACCGGGCCGAGTACAAACGCCGCCAGACCGCACCCGGCCCGAAGATCTCGGTGAAGAACTTCGGGCGTGACCGTCGTCTCCCGATCACGAACAGATGGGTCGAAAAGGCTTAGTCTGGCGTTGACAACCCCACCCAGGGACCCACCGCGGCCTTGAGGATCAAAGGAGTCGACGATGACGCACGATGACGTGCCCGTCCTGTACGGCCGGAAAGCCAGCTCACGCGTACGCACGCGCGACCTTCGCGCGGCGAAGGAACGCGGCGAGAAGTGGGCCATGCTCACCAGCTACGACCAGTACACCGCCGCCATGTTCGACGAGATCGGCATCCCCGCGCTGCTGATCGGCGACT
Source organism: Phytomonospora endophytica (assembly GCF_014202425.1). Taxonomy (GTDB): domain Bacteria; phylum Actinomycetota; class Actinomycetes; order Mycobacteriales; family Micromonosporaceae; genus Phytomonospora; species Phytomonospora endophytica. The sequence continues at coordinate 301,596 of NZ_JACHGT010000001.1, forward strand.
CGGCGGCCAACAACGTCTACGGCTACGAGACAACGCTGCCCATCACCCCCGAAGAGCTCCTGCCGCTCGTCGGCGCGGTCGTCCGCTCGACCAGCCGGACCCTCGTCGTCGCCGACCTGCCCTTCGGGTCTTACGAGGCCGGCCCCGAACAGGCCCTCGCCACCGCAGTGCGCTTCATGAAAGCCGGCGCGCACGCCGTCAAACTCGAAGGCGGAAGGCGCATGACCGGACAGATCGCCGCCCTCACCGGCGCCGGCATCCCCGTCATGGCCCACATCGGATTCACCCCCCAGAGCGAACACACCATCGGCGGCTACCGCGTCCAGGGCCGCGCCGAAACCGGCGACGACATCGTCGCCGACGCCCACGCCGTCACCGAAGCCGGCGCCTTCGCCGTCGTCCTCGAAATGGTCATGGCCGACGTCGCCGCCCGCATCACCAAAGAACTCGACATCCCCACCATCGGCATCGGCGCCGGCGCCGAAACCGACGCGCAAGTCCTCGTCTGGCAGGACATGGCCGGAATGCGACGAGGCAAGGCCCCCAGATTCGTGAAACGCTACGCCGACGTCGCGACGGTGATCGAGGACGCCGCGAAGAAGTTCGCCGAAGAGGTCAGAGACGGCGAGTTCCCGGGGCCGGAGCACGGGTTTCACTAGAGGCTGAAGCGGTAGCAACGGCCTCCCGGCGCGGGCGAGCGAAGGGAGGCTCGCCCGCGTGGAGACGGCTGCGGCCGGTGTTGGTGGGCGAGCGAAGCGAGACTCGCCCGTCGCGGGAAGGCTGCGGCCGGGTTCCCGGTGTTGGTGGGTGGGCTTTTAAGGGCCTGTGCTTGTTTGGGCGGCGCGAACGAGACCGCCTGAGGGGTATGGGATCGGGCTGCGGCCCGCCGCCGGTGCCGGGTTCCCGGTCTGGGTGCGGAAACGCGGCCGGGGTTCCCGGCGCGGGTGGGCGAGCGAAGCGAGGCTCGCCCCTGGCGGGATGGCTGCGGCCGGGTTCCCGGCCTTGGGTGGGTGAGCTTGAAGGGCCTGTGCTTGTTTGGGCGGCGCGAACGAAACCGCCTGCCAGGCGTGGGATCGGGCTGCGGCCTGCCGCCGGTGCCGGGTTCCCGGTCTGGGTGCGGAAGCGCGGCCGGGGTTCCCGGCGTGGGTGGGCGAGCGAAGCGAGGCTCGCCCCCAGCGGGACCGCTGCGGCCGGGTTCCCGGCCTTGGGTGGGTGAGCTTGAAGGGCCTGTGCTTGTTTGGGCGGCGCGAACGAGACCGCCTGAGGGGTATGGGATCGGGCTGCGGCCTGCCGCCGGTGCCGGGTTCCCGGTCTGGGTGCGGAAACGCGGCCGGGTTCCCGGCGTGGGTGGGCGAGCGAAGCGAGGCTCGCCCCTGGCGGGATGGCTGCGGCCGGGTTCCCGGTCTTGGTGGGTGAGCTTGAAGGGCCTGTGTTTGTTTGGGCGGCGCGAACGAGACCGCCTGAGGGGTATGGGATCGGGCTGCGGCCTGCCGCCGGTGCCGGGTTCCCGGTCTGGGTGCGGAAGCGCGGCCGGGGTTCCCGGCGTGGGTGGGCGAGCGAAGCGAGACTCGCCGATCGAGGAGGCGCTGCGGCCGGGTTCCCGGCGTGCGTGGGTCGTGCAGTGGAGCTCGCGCTCGCGGGGGCCGTGTCTGGGTTCCCGGCCTTGGGTGGGTGAGCTTGAAGGGCCTGTGTTTGTTTGGGCGGCGCGAACGAAACCGCCTGAGGGGTATGGGATCGGGCTGCGGCCCGCCGCCGGTGCCGGGTTCCCGGCCTAGTGCGGAAACGCGGCCGGGTTCCCGGCGTGGGTGGGCGAGCGAAGCGAGACTCGCCCGGGCGGGAAGGCTGCGGGCGGGTGCCCGGCCTGCCTGGGCGGGCGAAGGGAGACTCGCGCTCGCGAGGTCCTGTCTCGGGTCCCGGACCTGTGTGGGCGGGAGAAGCGAGACTCGCGCTCGCAGATCCGTTGCGGCCGCGTTCCCGGCCCGCAGGAGTCAGGAAGCGGGACATGCGGGCCGGATGCTGAACCTTTGGCGGGAGCAGCGAGCGAAGCGAGACGCGCGCTTGGCGGGGGCGTGCCTTGGGTTCCCGGTCTTGGTGGGTGAGGTTTTAAGGGCCTGTGTTTGTTTAGGCGGCGCGAACGAAACCGCCTGAAAGGCATGGGATCGGGCTGCGGCCCGCCGCCGGTGCCGGGTCCCCGGCCAGGGCGCGGAAACGCGGCCGGGTTCCCGGCCCGCGTGGGCGAGCGCAGCGAGACTCGCCCGCGCGGCGGGGCCGCGCTGGGGTCCCCGGGGCCGGTGAGTCGACGACATGCCCGCTCGCTGCCGCCGGGCGGCGTGCGGTGGCGGACGGCCCGCCCGAGTCCGCACCCCTCCGCGCGGCCCCGGCCCCCGACCGACCTACCCGTTCCGTCGCCGGCGCATTCCGAACCACAGGCCGGCACCGCCGAGAACCAGGAACGCCGCACCGGCCGCGACCAGCGGCCACACGCGCGTCGAGGTACCCGTCGTCGCCAGGCCGTCGGGTGCCGGCGCGCCCACGTCCGGGTTGCCCGGGGCGCCGGGCCCGCCCGGCCCCGGGCCGCCCGGCGGCGGCGAGCCCACCGGCGCCGAGATCGGGATGACCGAGTCGCACGCCGGGTCCTCGGTGTCGTCCTCGCAGTTGCTCGTCTTGCCGGGCTCGTCGGCGACGACGACGTCGTTGAGCAGTTTCCCGTCGCCGGTCAGCGGGTCGTCGACCCGCAGCGTGTACGTCACCGTCGCCTTCCCACCCGCCGGGACGCCGCCCTTCCACGTCAGCTTCGGCTCGTCATAGGTCGCCGTGCCCAGGTCGGCCTTCGAGGAGACGAAGGCGGCGTCGTCGAGCACGTCGGTCAGGTCGTCGGTGAACGTCGCACCCGGGTAGTCCAGGTCGCTGATGTTCTCCGCGGTGACCTGGTACGTGATCTCGTCCCCCGGCCGGACCGGCCCCTTCGGGCCCTTCTTCGTCACCTTCAGGTCCGGCACCGGCACCGCCAGCGCGACCTCCTGGATCAGGTAGGTGTCCCCACGGGTCCGCAGGGTCAGGTCCGCCTCGGTGTCGCCCTGCGCGATGACGTCGGTGGTCACCGGGAAGTTGTCCACGTCCGTGCCCAGGTTGTAGGGCGAGCCGACCTCGGACGGTGTCGTGGCGCCGTCGGCGAGGCCGATGAAGTAGTTGTTCGTGGCACCGTTGCGCGGGACGCTCTTGCCGTTGACGCGCAGCTGATCCCCGGCCGAGGCGCGGTCGCCTTCGTGGGCGGTCAGGTTGCCGCGCACGTCACGCGTGCCGTACCGGTAGAAACCCTTGACCTTGACGGTCGTGTCCGTATCGCTGGACCGCTGCAGCACATGCCCGCCGTAGATGTGCACGTGCTGGCGGACCGGCGCCTCGGCGGTCGGCCCGGGGTACTCGTAGACGAGCACGACCGACCAACCGCCGACGCAGCCCTGCCCGGTCGGTGCCCACACGTCGCCGACGGCCACGTCGATCGGCGAACCCGTCGACGCCGACGCGAACGACGAGGTCACGTCGCCCTCGGCGGTGTAGTAGTGCGGGCCGTTGAGGTTCGCCGCGCTGGTGACCGCGTTCTCGGGCGTGACGGACGTGCCCGCCCCGCCGTCCACGGAGATCTCCGGCGCGGTGGTCAGCGGCGCCCCCGGTGCCAGGTCCACGTCGCCGCCGGTGGTGTCGCAACGCTGGAGCTGGCTGCCGCTGGAGTGCCGGTAGGTGCCGGTGTTGCCGCCCCAGAACAGGCGCGCGTAGGACACCTGCGCGCCCGACGGGATGGTGACCCGCGCGGTGCTGGAGTCGAAGGTGCCGACCTCCGGCGACTCCAGGACGCGGGTCATCACGAACTGGTTGTTGTTGTCGTTGCTCTCGCCGCGCATCGCCGCCTCGCACCGGGCGACGATGTCGGCGGGCCTGGACGGACAGGTCAGCACGGCGTTGCCGCCGATGACCATGCCGCCGTAGACGGCGTCGTCGTGCCGCAGCGTGAGCGGGCTGACGACCTCGGCCGCCGCCGGTTCAGGCGTGACCGTCAAGGACGAGGCCACCGCGGCCAGTGCGGCGGCAGCGGCGAGCAGAAGACGTGCGGATCGCATGAAAAGCCCCCGAACGGGAATATCGACGCGAAGCAGACTATAGGAACATTCCTATTTCCATGGCTCCGGCGCGCGGGAGTTCTTCGCGTAGCATCGCCCGCGATGAAGCTCCGCATTCCGGCCGGACCCGCGCGCCGTTTCCTGCTGCTCGTGGCCGTTCTCGCCGCGATCGGGATCGCCGCCGTCCTGCTCGGCCCGCCCGACCAGGACCGCCTCGCCGCGCTCGCCGACGAGGCCGGCTCGGTCGGGCCGTTCGTGGCCGTCGCCGGGTACGCGCTCGGCGTCGTGCTGATGGTGCCCCGGACGATGCTCTCCTTCGTCTCGGGCCTGCTGTTCGGCTGGGGGGCCGGGTTCGCCTACGCGATGTTCGGCGCCCTCCTCGGCGCGAGCGTCGGCTACGCCGCCGGGCACCTGCTCGGCCGCGACTTCGTCGACGCCCGCCTCGACGCCTGGTCACGCCTCGACGACGACCCGAAGACGACCCGGGCGAAGGCGACCCGCTGGGTCCGGACCCGGCTCGCCGTCGCCGACAAGTGGCTGGAGCGCCGCGGCATCCTCGGCGTGTGGATCCTGCGCACGATCCCCGTCGCGCACTACGGCCTCACCTCGTACGCGTGCGGGACGGCCGCCGTCCGCTACCGCCACTTCCTCCTCGGCACGCTCGGCGGCTCGATCCCCGGCGCGCTCGGCTACACCGCGGTCGGTTCGGCGTTGCTGGACAGCGCGAGTCTCCCGCTCGCCCTCGGCGGGGCCTGGGCGCTGACGCTGCTCAGCCTCGGCGCGGTGACCCTGTTCCGCCGTCGCGCGGAGAAGCGCACGGCCGAACCGGCCGAAGTGACCACCGGCTGACCGACGGGCTCACGCCAAGGCGTCGTCGAGCCGCCGTCGCAGCAGCGTGTGCGCCTCGGTGAGCGACGGCCCGTGCCAGGTGAGGTGCCTCCCCGGCACCAGCGCGCAGGGCAGGCCGCCGAAGGCCTCGGGGCCGTCGGTGGCGGTGAAGGCGTAGGGCTCGTCGGGCAGGACGACGAGATCCGGCGCGTGTTCCAGCATGTCCTCGACCGAGGTCTTGGGATAGGGGTCGCCGGCGTCGGCGAAGACGTTGGCGACACCGAGCCGCCGCAGCACGTCCCCGGCGAAGGTCCCGGCCCCCAGCACCATCCACGGCCGCCGCCAGATCGGCACGACCGCGCGGGCGCGCACCGGAAGCGGTTCCCGCCACAACGCCGCGGCCTCGTCCACCCAGGCGGGCACCGGCAGGCGCAGGGCGTGCTCGAACACGCGCGCCGCCGAGCTCAGCGCCTCGGGGACGGTACGCGGGAAGCTCGTCCAGACCGCGATCCCGGCCGCCCGCAGCGCCTCGGCGTCGGCGAGCCGGTTCTCCTCGGCGTTGGCCAGCACGAGGTCGGGCCGCAGCGCCAGGATCCGGTCCAGCTTCGGGTACTTGCTGCCCCCGATCCGCTCGACGTCGAGCCCGGGCGGATGGGTGCAGTAGTCGGTGACGCCGACGAGCAGTTCCGGCGCGGCCAGCGCGACGGCCTCGGTCGTCGACGGCACCAGCGACACGACCCGCCTCGGCCGCCCGATCGCGGGGAAGGGCTCGCCGAGGTCGTCGATGGTCACAGGTCGGTGACCCGCACGCCCACGTGCGCCTTGTAGCGGCGGTTGATGGCGATGAGGTTGGCGGTGAGCGCCTCGACCTGGCCGGCGTTGCGCAGCCGTCCGGCGTAGACGCCGCGCATGCCGGTGATGCGCCCGGCGAGGGCCTGGACGAGCGCGGCGGCCTCGCGGTCGTCACCGAGGACGAGGACGTCGGTGTCGAGGCTGGCGACCTCGGAGTCGGCGAGCAGGACCGCCGAGACGTGGTGGAATGCGGCGGTGACACGCGACTCGGGGAGCAGATGGGCGGCCTGCGCGGCGGCGCTGCCCTCGGGGACGGTGAGGGGGTAGGCGCCCTGCTTGTCGAAGCCGAGGGGGTTGACGCAGTCGACGACGATCCGCCCGGCCAGCTCCGGCGCGAGCGACGCGAGAAGCTCGGCGTGGCCCTCCCACGGCACGGCGACGATCACCACGTCGGCCGCGCAGGCACCGGCGTTGCCGGTGCCGGTGAGCAGGCCTTCGGTCACTCCGGGCAGCTCCGACAGCGTCCGTGCGGTCGCCTCGGCACGCTCGGCCGAGCGCGAACCGATCCGGACGGTGTGCCCGGCCAGTGCGAAACGGTAGGCCAGGCCGCGGCCCTGGGGGCCGGTACCGCCGAGTATGCCGACGCTCAGGCCACCGGCGTCGGGGAGTGCCACGTCATCGAAACCCATGACAGCCATACTTGCAGGGATGAGGTCGGCCAGCCAGGGCCCGCGGGTGTGACCCGCAATGTCGTGGAAACACGTGCGGTGCAGACTGGGCATAAGGGCACCACGATCAAGGAGGCGAGTGCGGTGGACCGGCAGCAGGAGTTCGTCCTGCGGACACTGGAGGAACGCGACATCCGCTTCGTGCGGTTGTGGTTCACCGATGTGCTCGGCACCCTCAAGTCGGTCAGCGTCGCGCCGGCCGAGCTGGAGTCGGCGTTCTCGGAGGGCATCGGCTTCGACGGTTCGGCGATCGAGGGCTTCGCGCGGGTCTACGAGTCCGACATGATCGCCATGCCCGACCCGACGACCTTCCAGGTCTTCCCCTTCGAGGGCGGGGCGACGGGCGAGAGCGCCCGGATGTTCTGCGACATCCTCAACCCGGACGGCTCGCCGTGCTGGGCCGACCCCCGGCACGTGCTGCGCCGGGCCCTGTCGCGTGCCGCCGAGCACGGGTTCACGTTCTACACGCACCCGGAGATCGAGTTCTTCCTCTTCGCCGACCTGCCCAAGGACGGCAGCGACCCGACACCGGTCGACGACGGCGGCTACTTCGACCACACCACGCACGCCGTCGCGCGCGACTTCCGCCGCCAGGCGGTCACCGCGCTGGAGCGGATCGGCATCTCGGTGGAGTTCAGCCACCACGAGGTCGCGCCCGGGCAGCAGGAGATCGACCTGCGCTACGCCGACGCCCTCGCCACGGCCGACAACATCATGACCTTCCGGCACGTGATCAAGGAGGTCGCGCTGTCGTCGAACGTGCACGCGTCCTTCATGCCGAAGCCGTTCACCGACCAGCCCGGCAGCGGCATGCACACCCACCTGTCGCTGTTCGAGGGCGAGCGCAACGCCTTCCACGACCCGGCCGACGCGATGAAGATGTCGAAGACGGGGAAGGCGTTCATCGCCGGGCTGCTGCGGCACGCGCGGGAGTACACGGCGATCACGAACCAGTGGGTGAACTCCTACAAGCGCCTGTTCCCGCAGCCGGTGCCGAACCGGACCACCGAGTCGCCGGCCTACGTGTGCTGGGGGCACGCGAACCGTTCGGCGCTGGTGCGCGTACCGGCGTACGGCAAGCCGAACTCGGCTCGCGTCGAGCTGCGCTCGCTGGACTCGGCGTCGAACCCGTACCTGGCCTTCGCGGTACTCCTGGGCGCCGGGCTGAAGGGGATCGCGGAGGGCTACGAGCTGCCCCCGGGCGCCGAGGACGACGTGTGGGCGCTGTCCGACGCCGAGCGGCGCGCGGCCGGCTACGACGCGCTGCCGGGTGACCTGTCGGAGGCGATCGAGGTCATGGCCGGATCGGAACTGGTCGCGGAGGTGCTGGGGGAGCAGGTCTTCGACTTCTTCCTCAAGAACAAGCGGGCCGAGTCCGAGGAGTACCGGCGGCAGGTGACGCCGTACGAGCGGAAGCATTACCTGGGGGCGTTGTAGCGGACGCGCGACGGCGGCCCCGGCGATGCGCATCGCCGGGGCCGCCGTCTCGCGTGTGCCGCTCAGGCGGCCTGCGCGGTGGGCATGATCGTGACCTGCTGGAGGTTGACCCGCGCCGGGAGGGCCGCCAGGAACCCGATGGTCCGCGCGACGTCGTCGGCCGTGAGCCACTCCATGGTCTCCTTCGAGCCCTCCAGCCAGGCCAGGGCGCCGTTGTCGGTGACGTGGCTCTGGAGTTCCGTGCCGACGATGCCCGGCTCGATCGCCGAGACCCGGACGTTCTTCGCGCCGAGCTCGGCGCGAAGGTGCCGGGACAGGTGCGTCACGTAGGCCTTCGTCGCCGAGTAGACGGCGAAGTTGGGGAAGATGTTCTGCGCCGCGATCGACGACGTGTTGATCAGGTCGGCGACACCGCGCGTGCGGCCGGCGTCCACCAGCTGCGGGGTGAAGGCCCCGATGACGTTCATCAGGCCGGTGATGTTGAGGTCGATCTGGTGGCGCCACTGCTCGGTGGCGAGCTCCTCGATCGGGGCGGGCAGCATGACGCCGGCGTTGTTCAGCAGCAGGTCGGCGCCGCCGAACTCCGCGGCGACACGGTCGGCGGCGTCCTGTACCGCGCCGACGTCGGTCACATCGACGGCCAGGGCGAGGGCCCGGCCGCCGTTGCCCACGATGCGGGCGGTCAGCTCGTCCAGGCGATCGGTGCGCCTGGCCAGGACGACAACGGCGGCGCCCAGCTCGGACAGGTGTTCGGCGGCGGCCGCGCCGATGCCGCTGGACGCGCCGGTGACGACGGCGACGCGGCCGGACAGGGGAAGAATCCGGGTGGTCATGTTGGTGCCTCTCACAGTCGTGGACCAGTGCCGGTCCTCGACAAGCAGACCACCCAAAGAGGCCTTGGAAGCGGCCGTGGAATGCCCTGACCAGGCAGGTAATCCCGGAACTGGTACCGGCAGGGCCACCCGGAGGAGCGAGGGCCCGGCCGTCCGCGGGCACACTGGGGCAATGGACGACCGCAGCACTGAACTCGCCGGCTTCCTGCGCTCACGCCGGGCCAGGATCACCCCCGAACAGGCGGGACTGCCGCCGGACCCGCGCCCCCGGCGCGTGCCCGGCCTGCGCCGTGACGAAGCCGCCCGGCTGGCCAGTGTCAGCACCGAGTACTACACCCGCCTCGAACAGGGCCGGGCCCAGAATCCGTCGGCGGAGGTCGTCGAGGCCCTCGCACGCGCCCTTCAGCTCGACGCCTCCGAGCGAGAGCACCTCACCGACCTCCTGGCGAGGCCGCCCGTGGCCCGTCGCGGGCCGGTCGCCGCGCAGCGGGTCCGGCCGGGCCTGCACCTCATGCTCCAGACCCTCGACCACGTCCCGGCGTTCATTCTCGGGCAGCGCACCGACGTCCTGGCGTCCAACCGGCTGGCCCGCGAGGTCCTCACCGACTTCGAGTCCATGCCCGCACCCCGCCGTAACCTCGCCCGCTACTACTTCCTGGACCCGGCGGCGCGGTCCGCGGTCGGCGACTGGGAATGCATCGCCGCCGAGACGGCCGCCATCCTCCGCCTCGAAGCCGGGCGGCGGCCCCACGACCGGCTCCTCGCCGATCTCGTCGGCGAGTTCGTCGTCACATGCCCCGAGTTCTCCGGCTGGTGGAACGACCACCGCGTCCTGCGGCGGACGCACGGCGCCAAGACCTACCACCACGCGCTGGTCGGCGAGCTGGAGTTCTCCTACGAGTCCTTCCAGGTCCCCGGTGACCAGGAACAGACCCTGTGCGTCTACAACGTAGAACCCGCCTCCGCCACCGCCGAGGCCCTTCGACTGCTTGGCGGCTGGACGGCCCCGGGCATCGAGATGCCCGCCGAGACGCCGGGGTGATCCCTCAGGCGACCGCCGCCTCCACGGTCAGGGTTCCCGTCGACGGGTCCAGGACCGCCCTCGTCCCGTACGGGACCGTCTCCTGACGGATCCCGTGCCCGATCGGCAGGCCGCCCAGCACCGGCACGTCCAGAGCCGCGAGCATCTGGCCGAGGACGTCGACGACGTCGACACCCCAGCCGTCGGCGCAGTCGGTGAAGTTCCCCAAGGCGACCCCCGCGACCGCGCCCAGGACGCCCGCACGGCGCAACTGCGTCAGTGCCCGGTCCACGCGGTAGGGCGCCTCGTTGATCTCCTCCAGCAGCAGGATCGCCCCCGCGCAGTCCAGGTGCGTCCCCGTGCCCACGGCGTCGACGACCAGGGAGAGGTTCCCGCCCAGCAGCGGGCCCGCGACAGCCGTGCCCCGGGTGAGGCGGCCCGTCGGCTCGTAGTCCGCCGACGCGACCACCACCGGCTCGGCCGAGAACAACGCCGTGTGCAGCGCCTTCACCACGGCACCGTCCTCCGGCTCGGGCGTCGCGAACGACGTCACCACCGGCCCGTGCACCGAGGCGACCCCCGCGTGCCGGTACAGGCCCATGTGCAGCGCGGTGATGTCGGAGTACCCGATGACGGGCTTCGGGTCCCGCCGGGCGGCATCCCAGTCGACATCGTCGATGATCCGGGTCACGCCGTACCCGCCGCGCCCGCAGAACACCGCCCGCACCGAAGGGTCGGCGAGCGCTTCGTTGAACTCGGTGAGGCGGGCCGCGTCGGAGCCGGCGAGGAAGCCGTCGCGATCGAGGACACCGTCGGGGACCTGCACGTCGAGGCCCCATTCGGCCAGCAGCTCCAGCCCGGGCGTCAGCCGCTCACGCGAGGTCGGACCGGAGGGCGTGACGACCCGGACGCTGTCGCCGGGACGCAGTGCGGGCGGCCGTGTCGCCGACGCCGCGGACTCGGTGTTCATGCTCGGAAAAGATACGCTCGGCGGCATGGGTGCCGATACGAGATACGCGCTGGTTGTCGAGAACGATCCGACCTGTGACGTGCGACTGCTCGGCAGTTGGCTCGCCGACGCCGGACTCGACCTGAAGGTCGTGCGACCGTACGCGGGCGAGACCGTCCCCGAACAGCTCGAAGCCAACGCCCTCATCGTCCTCGGCGGCGGGCAGCACGCCTACCCCGACTCCCAGGGACACCGCGACGCCCCATGGCTCCCCGCCCTCGACGCGCTGCTCCGCGCGGCCGTCGCCGCGCGCGTCCCCACCCTCTGCCTCGGCCTCGGCTCGCAGCTCCTCGCCCAGGCCCTCGGCGGCCGCGTCGCGCCCGCCGCGTCGCCCGTCCTCGGCCCGCGCCTGCTCAGCCGCCGCGACGCCGCCGAGTACGACCCCCTCTTCGCCGCCGCGCCCATGGCCCTCGACGTGGTCCTGAGCAGGCACGACGAGATCATCACCCTCCCGCCCGGCGGAACACTGCTCGCCGCCTCCCCCTACGGCGCGATCGAGGCCTTCCGGGTCGGCACACACGCCTGGGGCATGCAGTTCCACATCGAATGCGACACGGCCATGCTCGACCGCTGGGTCAGCCTCTCGGGCCTCGACCCGGCCGCCGCCGCCCGCGCGGTGACCGTCCTCGACGACGTCGCCGAGACCTGGCGTCCCGTCGCCGAACGCTTCGCGACGCTCGCCCTCGGCCGGATCGGGACCGGCACACCGCTGCCGCTGCTGGAGGGCTGACCATGCCCGCGGCCGTGGACGCCCAACTCGAACGGCTCACCGCAGCCGACCCCGAACTCGCCGCCGCGGGCGCGCAGGCGCACGACCGCCTCCGCGCCGTCCTGACCGCGTCCACGGCCCTCGCCGACCACCTCACCCTCCACCCCGAACAGTGGCGGCGCGTCGGCGACGACGGCTACCCCGAGGCCCTCGCCGAAGCCGCCGACGAACACGAGGTCCGCCTCGCCTACCGCGGCGGCCTCCTGCGCGTCGCCGCCGCCGACCTCACCGGCGAATGGGACTTCGCCCAGGTCACCGCCGAACTGTCCGCCCTCGCCGAGCACACCCTCCGCGCGGGCCTGCGCATCGCCCGGGAAGAGACCCCCGACGCCGAGACCGCCACACTCGCCGTCATCGCGATGGGCAAATGCGGCGGCCGGGAACTCAACTACGTCAGTGACGTCGACGTCGTTTTCGTCGCCGAAGGCGACCTCGACGTCGCCACCCGCGTCGCCGCGCGCCTCATGGCCGTCTGCGGGCACGCCGCCTGGCCCGTCGACGCCGGACTCCGCCCCGAAGGCCGCAACGGCCCCCTCGTGCGGACCCTCGCCTCACACGTCGCCTACTACAAGAAGTGGGCCCGCACCTGGGAGTTCCAGGCCCTCATCAAGGCCCGCCCCGTCGCCGGCGACGCCGAACTCGGCGCACGCTGGCTCGACGAACTGCGACCGCTCGTGTGGACCGCCGCCGACCGCGGCGAGGTCGTCGGCGAGGTCCGCGCGATGCGCCGCCGGGTCATCGCGCACCTCCCGAAGGCCGACGCCGAGAAGGAGATCAAACTCGGCCGGGGCGGCCTGCGCGACATCGAGTTCGCCGTCCAGCTCCTCCAGCTCGTCCACGGCCGCAGCGACACGACCCTGCGCGACCCGTCGACCTTGAAGGCGCTCGCCGCGCTCACCACCGGCGGCTACATCAACCGCGAGGACGGCGGGACCCTCGCCGAGGCCTACCGCTTCCTGCGCACCGTCGAGCACCGCCTTCAGCTCCAGCGCCTGCGCCGCACCCACCGCATCCCCGACGACCCCGAGGCCGTCTCCTGGCTCGCGAGGGTCATGGGCCACCGCACCGGCGAACAGTTCCTCACCGAATGGCGCGGCTACGCCCGCGAGGTCCGCCGCCTGCACGAGAAGCTCTTCTACCGGCCCCTCCTCGAAGCCGTCGCCAAAGTCCCGACCAGCGCCCTGCGCCTCACCCCGAAAGCAGCCGAGGAGCGCCTCACCGTCCTCGGCTTCGCCGACCCCGCCGGGGCGCTGCGCCACATCGAGGCCCTCATCTCCGGCGTCAACCGGACCACCGCCATCCAGCGCCAGCTGCTGCCGGTCCTGCTCGGCGAGTTCGCCGACGCGCCCGAACCCGACCGGGGACTGCTCGCCTACCGGCAGATCTCCGACGCTCTCGGCCGCACGCCCTGGTACCTGGGTCTCATGCGCGACGGCGGGCCCATCGCGCAGCGCCTGGCCTTCCTGCTGGGCACCTCCCGCTACGTCACCGAGCTGCTCGCCCGCGACCCGGCGGCGCTGCGGATGCTCGCCGACGACCGCGACCTCGCCCCGCGCGACCCGCGGACCCTCACCGAGGGCATGTCGGCCGCCGTCGCGCGCCACGAGGACCCGGCGGCGGCGGTCGCCGCGCTGCGCGCGATGCGACGGCGGGAGCTGCTGCGCGTGGCCAGCGCCGACCTGCTGGGCCTGATCGGCATCGAGGAGGTCGGTACGGCGCTGTCGGCGCTCACCGACGCCGTCCTGGCCGCGACACTGTCCATCGTGGACCCCGGCGGGCGTCTCGCGGTGATCGGGATGGGTCGCCTCGGCGGTGCCGAGACCGGCTACGGCTCCGACGCCGACGTGCTCTTCGTGTGCGCCGACGGCGACGAGACCGCCGCGACCGAATGCGCCGAACGGCTGCGGGCCCTGCTGTCGGCGCCCGCTCCCGACCCGCCGCTCGACATCGACGCCGGACTGCGGCCGGAAGGCCGCCAGGGCCCGTTGGTGCGCAGCCTGTCGGCCTACCGGACCTACTACGCGCGCTGGTCGCGGGTCTGGGAGGCGCAGGCGCTGCTGCGAGCGCGGTTCGTCGCCGGCGACGCCGGGCTCGGTGCGGAGTTCATCGCGATGGCCGACCGGATCCGTTACCCCGCGGGTGGTCTCACCGACGCCCAGGTCACCGAGATCCGCCGCCTCAAGGTCCGCGTCGACACCGAGCGGATGCCGCGCGGTGCCGACCCGTCGACGCACACCAAACTCGGCCGAGGCGGGCTGTCCGATGTGGAGTGGAGCATGCAGCTGCTTCAGCTGCGGCACGCCGACAAGGTCGAGAGCCTGCGCACCACCGGGACCCTCGAAGCCATCTCGGCGGCGGCCGACGCGCTGCTGCTCACCCCCGCCGACGCCGAGGCCCTCGGCCTCGCCTGGCGGCTCGTCTCGCGGGTCCGGGGCGCGCTCATGCTGGTCCGCGGACGGCCGAGCGACCAGCTCCCCATCCGTGGTGTCGCCCTCGCGGGCGTCACGCGGGCACTGGGCCGGCCCCTCGACGAGGACCCGGGCGCCTTCCTCGACGAGTACCTGCGGACGACACGGCATTCGCACGCGGTGGCGGAAACGGTGCTGTACGACTGAGTGCCGGCGGCCGGGTCGGTCACCGGCGACGCCGCCGAGCGCGGTGTTCCGCCTGCGCCGACGCGCGGACCCGGCCTTTTCCGGGATGGTCGGCCGCCCCGAGGACGGCGGGCGTGCCGAGGGGCGGTCGACCATCGGGGACGCTACCGGCGGCGATGTCGCGCGGGCGTTACCACCGGATGAGCACCGCTCAGGCGCAGAGGCCCTCCAGGCCCCAGTTGGTGCAGAGCACGATGCAGCCGGAGCCGTAGTGGCACCAGCGGCAGGCGTACTGGACGCCGATGCACTTGCACTCTTTCCACTCGAAGTTGACGCACTCCGCCGAGGCCTGCCGACCGCCGCCGAACCTAGCGACAGACGACCCCAATCGTCCATAGTGGACGATCCGGCGTATGCGCCCGCTATGCGATGGACCACCGAACCGCCGCCGCGCGTGTTTCGCGGTGCTCCTCGCGGGTCTGGTGCGAATCGTCCCGTCGGGACTATCGTGTTGTGATCGATGTGCCGACCGGATCAACCCCCCGACACCCCGTGTACATCTCCGCCCGCGAAGGTGACGCCCATGAGACCTCTGCGCACCGCACTCGCCGGACTGGCGGCCGTTAGCGTGCTGCTCACCCTCGGCGCCTCGCCCGCCGCCGCGCATCCGCGCCGGACCTTCGACCTCCAGGCCCACCGCGGCGGTCTCGGGCTCGTCGTGGAGAACACGCTCCCGGCCTTCGCCAACGCCCTCGAACTGGGCGTGACCACCCTCGAACTCGACGTCCAGATCACCCTCGACGGCGCCGCCGTGGTCACCCACGACCGTAAGACGACGCCCGCGAAGTGCCTCGACACCGCGCCCGCGACCCCCGGTGACCCGAAGTTCCCCTACGTCGGGAAGTACATCAAGGACCTCACCCTCGCCCAGGTCAAGACCCTCGACTGCGGCACCCTCACCCAGCCGAACTTTCCCGGCCAGCGCGCCGAACCGGGCGAGCCGATGCCGACGCTGCGCGAGGTCTTCGGGCTCGTGCACCGTTACCGCGCGCACGGCGTGAAGCTCAACGTCGAGACGAAGGTGGAGGCCGGGGCGCCCGAGCAGACCGCCCCTCGCGAGCAGTTCGTGCAGGTCGTGGCCCGTGAGGTCCGCCGCGCCGGTCTGCTGCGCCAGGTGACGATCCAGAGCTTCGACTGGGGCGCGCTGATGCGCATGGCCGAAGTCGAGCCGCGCCTGCCGTTGGTCGCGCTGACCAACTACGACTTCCTCCAGGTCGACAAGCCGGGTGCTTCGCCGTGGCTGGGCGGGCTCGACATCGACGACTTCGGCGATGACCCGATCGCCGCGATCGACTCCTTCGGCGCCGACGCGTTCTCGCCCGTGCACGGTTTCCCGCAGAACGGCAAGGTCACCGACCCCGGTTACCGCCCCTACGTCACCGCCGAGATGGTCGCCGCCGCGCACGCACGCGGCATCAAGGTCGTCCCGTGGACGATCGACGACGAGGCGACCATGCGCAAGCTCATCGACGACGGCGTCGACGGCATCATCACCGACTACCCCGACGTGCTGCGCTCGGTGATGGCCGACTACGGCTTCAAGCTGCCGAAGAAGTACCGTCCGCACCACCACTGACCCCTCGGGTCACGAAGCGACCGTGTACCGGCCCGGTTCGGTCACGGTGACGATCGTCCAGGCACCCTGTGTTCGCCATCGCGGGGTGCCTGGACCGTTCACTTCCAGCCATCGCAGGGGCCGCACGCGCACGAGGTAATCGCCGGCCCCGGGCGCGTCGAAGGTGAGTCCGTCGGCGCGCGAGGACACCAGCGTGGCCGGCGCGGAGACGACGCCGGTGGCACCGTCCACTTCGTACAGCGTCCAGTCCGGCGTGGCCCAGACCTGCCGCAGGTAGGGCAGTCCGCTCGCGATGAGCGCGGCCTCGGCGCGGCCGACCCAGGAGAACTCGGTGTCGGGGACGGCCACGTAGGACACGCCGGTGTCGAGCAGCCATGCGCGGTAGGTGCCGGCGTCCAGGGGGACGCCGGTGCCACGCTGACCGCCCGGCAGGTCGTCGAAGAACAGCGGGTCGCGTTCGATGTCGAGCTGCCGCAGCCAGCCGCGCGCGAGGGGGACCTCGGCGGCGACGTGGGCGGCCTCCCAGTAGTCGCGGGTCGGCGGGATCTCGACCCGCCCGACCGGTCCGCGCGTTTCCAGCTCGGCGAGGAGCGGCGCGTAGAAGGAGGCCTCGGCGGCGGGGTTTCCCGCGTCGGCGAGGTCGCCGGTGTTGACCGGCGGCTGCCACCACGTGAGCAGCGCGGCGGCGGCGGCGAGCGCGGCCCCCTTGACCAGCCGGGGGCGCCATGACGAGCGTACGTCGAGCATGGCCAGGGTCAGCGGCAGCGCGAACTGCACGGTGAGGCGGATGGCGTTGGCGCCGACGGGCGTGCGGATCACGTAGGCCGCGACCAGTCCGACGGCGGTGATGCCCGCGCCGACCACGATGGCCCGGTGGCGCGAGGCCAGGGCGAGCGCGCCGACGGCGAGGGTGGTGACGAGGGAGCGCCAGAAGTCGTCGGGGGAGAAGTTCATCCAGCCGCCGTCGCCGAAGAGCAGGGTCAAGGCGGCCATGGGGATCGCGGCGGCGACGCCGACGAGGAGGCCGTCGAGGCGGCGCTTCGTGGCCAGGAGGAGGGCCGCCGCGGCGACGCCGGTGAACAGGCCCGCGACGGGGCTCGTCGCGCCCGAGAGCAGGGCCGCGAAGGCCGCGAGGCCGAGCACGAGGGGCCGTCGCCAGGTCGTCGCCAGGAGCGCGAGGGCCGCGAGACCGAAGGTGACGCCGAGGGCGAAGGTGAGGCGCCCGGAGACGAGGTTGCCGGTCATCGTCACGGCCGCGGCGAGGCCGCCGAGGAGCGGATGCGGCAGGCCGGTGCGGGCCAGGAGCCACGTCAGGAGCGCCGTCGACGCCGTCGCGGTGAGGACGCCGGTGAGCCCGAGGCCGAGGAGCGCCATCACCGGCGGGGAGACGACGCTGTAGCCGAGCGGCTGCGTGCCCCCGTACCAGGAGAAGTCGATCAGCGCGAAACCGTGGCGGGCGAAGAACTCGGCGTGCCCGAACTGCGCCGAGGTGTCGGTCCCCATCGTCGGCGCGGCCCACCACGCGACGCTCAAGACCAGGGCCACGGCGGAGGCGACGGCGACGGGCACGGCCGGGCGGGTTGGGTTCGACATCGGGGACATGGTCGCACGCGGGCGGGACCGGGACGGCGCACGCCGGTGGGATGAAAGTGTCGTACCCGGCCAATAGAGTGGAAATCAGGGGCCCCCACGGGGGCGGCGATGACGCGTGCCCTTCTCCCACGGAAACCCGTCGCGAACGTGCTCGGCTTTTCCGTACCCTCGCGCCCATGCGGATCCTCTCGGTCAACATCGGCGTCCCGCGCTCCAACCCCTGGAAGAAGCTCGCCGCCACCGGCATCGACAAGCGGCCCGTCGACGGACCGGTCGCGGTGACGGCGCCCGGCCCGAAAGGCGACGGCTCGGTCGGCCTCGCCGGCGACCGCGCCTACGACGTCAAGCACCACGGCGGCACCGACCAGGCCGTCTACGCCTACGCCCGCGAAGACCTCGACACCTGGGAACCGGTCTTCGGCCGGACCCTGCCCAACGGTGTCTTCGGCGAGAACCTCACCACCGAAGGCCTCGACCTCAACGGGGCCCTCATCGGCGAACGCTGGCGGATCGGCGCCGAACTCGTCCTGGAGATCACCTGCCCGCGCATCCCCTGCGCGACCTTCCAGGGCTGGCTGGAACGCGCGGGCTGGATCAAGGAGTTCACCCTCGCGGCGATCCCCGGCCCCTACCTGCGCGTCATCACACCCGGCGAGGTCCGCGCGGGCGACCCCGTCGCGATCGTCCACCGCCCCGGCCACGACGTGACCGTCGCGCTCGCCTTCCGCGCCTTCACCCGCGAACCGGACCTGCTGCCGCGTCTCCTGGTCGCCGACGCCCTGCCCGGGGAGGACATGGCGATCGTGCGGAGGAGGACGGGCGCTACTCCTTGACCACCACCCACGACGTCTGCACGAACCCGCCCGGATGCGTCTTCGTCCACTCGGGCGTGAGGCTGACGTCGGCGTCCAGCGGCCCGAACAGCCGGTGCCCCGAACCGATCAGCACGGGCGCCGTGGAGATCATGAACCGGTCGACGAGCCCGGCCCGCAGGAAGGACTGGATCAGCCGCCCGCCGTCGGGATAGACGTGCTCGGCACCCTCCTCCTCCAGGGCGGCGACGAGCGAGTCGAGGTCGCGGTACACCGTCACGCGCGGGTCGGCGTCCTCCGGCAGGGTCGTGCTAAGCACGGCGACGCGGCGGTCACCGTAGGGCCAGGCGTCCTCGCCGAAGGCGAGCACCGTCTCGAAGGTCGTGCGGCCGAGGACGATCGTGTCGACGGTGTCGAGGAACGCGAAGAAACCCATGTCCCCGGCGGCTTCGCCACGGCCGGTGAGCCAGGCGATGTCGCCGTTCTCGCGGGCGATGAAGCCGTCGAGGCTGGTGCCGATGAACACGGTCGAAGTGAAACCCATGTCGCTACCCCATCCGGTGATTGTCGAGCAGGTCGTCCAGTTCCCCGCGCAGTCGCGCGGGGAGGTCCTCGCCGCCGGTGATCGCCCACATGACGAGGGTCCCGTTGTGCACGACCTGGACCGTGCGCGCCAGGCGCGCCACCTCGGTCCCCGGCCGCAGCTCACCGGCCGCGACCGCGTCGGCCAGCAGCCCGGCGAGCAGCTCGTCCATGCGGTGGGCGTGCGTGGCGGCGTGCGCGTGGAACTCCGGGTCGGTCAGGTCGAGCTGAAGCGCGCCGAGGTGGTTGGCGATCTCCTCCCGGGTGCGCATGCCCGCGCTGAGCTCGCCGAGCACGGCGTGCAGCGCCTCCAGCGGTGAGGCGTGCTCGCGCCGGACCGTCGCGAAGGCCTCGTCCAGTCCTCCCGCGGCCTGTGCGGCGAAGGCGAGGAGCAGTCCGCGCTTTGAGCCGAAACGCTGCACGAGGGTCGCGGGGGAGACGCCGGCCTCGCCGGCGACGACGGCGAGTGTGAGCTTCGGCAGGCCGAGTGCGCCGATGGCGCGTTCGGTGGCGGCGAGGATCTGCTCGTCGCTGGTCGCCCGCGGCCGTCCCATGGTTCCTCCGCCGAGTTTGTGAATGTCTGTTCAGGAACTCTACCGCAGCGCGACGAACGTATAAATGAACAGTCATTTATAAATCGGTGCGGCCGCTCACCACACGCCCGGGCCGCATCGGTGTGCGACCATGGCCCCCGTGCGCCGCCTCACGATCACGCTTCTCGGCCTCACCGGCGGCGTCCTCCTCGCCGTCGCCGCCTGGCTGGGCGGCGCCAAGCCCGACACCGACCTCAAGTCGAACCTCCAGACGGCCCTGTCCCACCCGGACACGGCTGCCGCGATCGGCGTGTGGGCCCTCGGCCTCGCCGCGCTCGGTGTCGCCTGGTGGCACGCCCGCAAGGCCTCCTGGAGCCTCCCCGCGACGCTGGCGACCGCCGCGCTGTGGGCCGCCCCGCTGCTGTTCGCGCCGCCGCTGGGCAGCCGCGACCTCTACGCCTACGCCTGCCAGGGCGCGACCGTCCACGGTGGACTGAACCCCTACGAGGTCGGCTCGGCCGCGCTGCCCTGCCCGTGGCTGGACTCCGTCTCGCTGATCTGGCACGACACGCCCGCGCCCTACGGACCCGTCTGGGTGCTGCTGGCCGGTGCGGCCGTCGCCGTCGCGGGCGGGAACCTCGCCGTGGCGATGACCGTCCTGCGGATCGGCGCGCTCCTCGGCGTGCTCGCGATGGCCGACGCGATCCCGAGACTCGCCGCGCGCACGGGCATCGACCCGGTCCGGGCGACGTGGCTCGGCCTGGCCAGCCCGCTGCTGATGATCCACGTCGTCTCCGGCGGCCACAACGACGCCCTGATGATCGGCCTGGCGCTCCTCGGGCTCCTCGCCGCTGCGAACGGCCGCGGCCCGCTCTCCGGAGCGGCGCTCGGCGCGGCCGTCGCGGTCAAGGCGACCGCCGGGATCGCGCTGCCCTTCGCCGTGCTGCTTCTCATGCGCGACAGGACCTTCCGCGAGTTTCTCCGCCGGGCCTGGGTGCCGGTCGCCGGGACGGTCGCGGTGTTCGCCGCCATCACCCTCGCCAGCGGCCTGCGCCTCGGCTGGCTGAGCGGACTGGTCTCCTCCGGCGACTCCGTGCAGTGGACCTCGCCGCCGACGGCCGTCGGCATGACCGTGGGAGCCGTCTCCAAGGCCCTCGGGAACGACGTCACGACCGGCGCCATCGAGGTCTGCCGGATCCTCGGCTGGATCGCCCTCGCGGTCGCGCTCGTGGCGATCTGGCTGCACGCCTTCCGGCGGGCGCTCGACGCCTCCTCGATCCTGCGGCACCTGACCTGGGCGCTGATCGCGGTCGTCGCGCTGTCCCCGGTCTTCCACCCCTGGTACATGCTGTGGCCGCTGGCGGTCCTGGCCGTCTCCGTCCCCGGTGGCCCCCTGCGGACCGCCGCCCGCGTCGTCGCGGTCGCGCTGCCCGCGCTGACCCTTCCCGACGGCGACAACCTCGCCCTGCGCTCGAAACTCGCCGGGGCCGTGGTGATGACCGGACTGGTCATCACCACCGTCGTACTGGCGCTATCCCGCGTTCGCCCTGGCCGCCGCTCGACGCTCGGGCCACGACGCGAGCCGTGACGGCCAGCGCGGCCAGAAGTTGCCCTTCGCCAGATCCAGTTCGTCGGTCCCGCGCCGGATCGGCAGCGCCACGATCAGCACCAGCGACAGGATGACGTAGGAGTTCTCCCCGATCCACCAGAACGGCCCGTGCAGCCAGTGCTTCGTGGTCACCTCGGCGAAACGCAGACTCAAGGTCAGCGCGAAAGACCAGTAGACGACCATGAACAGCCCCGTCCACGCCCAGAAACGCCTCGTCCAGCGGTCCTTGCGCAAGGCCACGTCGGCCAGCACCACCAGCGCCGGGACGATCCAGAAGTTGTGGTGGATCCACGACACCGGGCTCACCATCACCCCGATCAGCCCGACGATCGTCAGCGCGCAGATCTCGTCGCCCTGCCGGTAGGCCCGTACCGCCCGCCACATCCCGTAGCCGACGACCAGGAGCACCGCCAGCAGGTAGATCCAGCGCGGGTAGTTCGGGTCGCGCTGGTCGAACCAGCGCAGGATCATCCCGTTGACCGAGGTGTTCGAGGTCTGGTCGAGGATCCCGACGCGGCTGGAGTCCCAGAAGGTCACCAGCCAGAACTTCACCGAGGACCGCAGGTCGAAGGCCGCGGCGAGGACCGTCGCCGCCGTCGCCCAGAACATCGACATGAACGCCGGCCGCCACCGCTTGGTCAGCAGCAGGTAGATGATGAAGATGCCCGGTGTCAGCTTGATCGCCGTGGCCAGCCCGATCCCGATGCCCGCCCACTTCGAGTTGCGGCGGCACAGGAACAGCAGGTCCCCGATGATCAGCACGGCCAGTTCGTGGTTGACCTGCCCGAAACTCAGCGACTCCCGGATCGGTTCCAGCGCGAAGGCCAGGGGCACCACCAGACCGCAGACGAACCACGCGGGCTGCTTCAGCCGGCGCGCCAGGGGAGTGGCCACCCAGTAGCACATCAGGGCCAGCGCGGCCGACATCACGATCAGGTGCGACCACTTCGCCAGCCCGTAGGGCAGTACCGCGAGCGGGATCATGATCAGCGCGGCGAAGGGCGGGTAGGTGAAGCCCAGGTTGTAGTTGGTCTTGTCGGGCTGCGAGTAGTTGTACAGGATGTTGTCGCCGTCGAGCCAGAACAGCACGGCCTTGCGGTAGATCCGGAAGTCGAAGAGCCGGTGGTGTTCACCGAAGCGGTCGGCGAGGATCCACACCACCGCCATCAGCACCACGATGGCGGCGACCCGCAGCCAGAAGACCGTTCGCGGATTGCTCAGCGGGCCACGCGACCCGCCTTCGGAGGTCACGCCGTCACTGGCGTCAGGCTCGGGCTCGGCCTTGGTGGTGGTGTCCACAGTGGTGTCGGTTTCCTCTTGCTAAGGCCGTCAGGGCGTGAGCGTCAGCCGGTCGCGGGTGGTGACCTCGATGTCGCGGTCGGACCAGCGCATGGGGGTCAGCGCGCCGGTACGCCACATCTGGACCTGGTCGTCGTAGTGGGCGCTGAACGTGTGGCCGGACTGGCCGGTCAGGTTGACCCACCAGGAACCGTCGAGGTTCGCCAGGTCCACGATCATCCGCATAGAGGGTACGGCGTCGACCTCGTACCCTTTCGCCGGGTTCCAGCCGGTGGCGTTGACGATTCCGTCCCCACCGGCGACCCCGACCGGGGGCGAGTTGAACAGCCATTCGACGATCCCGATGCCCGACGTGCCAAGGGTCGGGTTCGTCAACGTCAGCGTGTGCAGCTCGTCCCAGCGCCAGCCCGACGGGTCCCCGCCGAGCCGTTCGGTGAGTTCGTCGACGGCGTCGGCCATCGCCTTGGCGAGCATCGCGTCGCGGTTCTCGACCTCCGGCGTCGCCACGTCGTCCCACCAGGGACTGTCGGGCTGCTCCATGAGCTTCCCGACGACCTCGTACCAGCGCTCGCCGCCGCCCGGGGGAGCGGAGTCGGGCAGCTCGTCGAAGGTGTTGAGCAGCAGGTGCCGCCAGGTCGCGTTGTAGAACGCGGCGGCGGCCGAGTCGCGGTCGGACTGGAGGTCCCAGTCGCGCAGGAGGTCCTGTGCCTCCTTGACCGTGCCCTCGGTGGAGACGCCGAGGAGTTTCGGCACGACTGGGGCGGCTCCGCCGTTGCGGCCGTCCATCTGCATCAGGCGGATGTCGTCGATGCTGAGCAGGTCGGTGTCGGCCTCGATCATGTCCCGGATCCGCTCACTGCGGTACCCGTAGGCCCAGTCCTCGGTGAGCAGGTGCGGATACTCCTCGCCGATCACCTCGTTGTTGGCGGTGACGATGAAGCCCTCTTCCGGGTTCACCGTGTACGGCAGTTCCTCGGTGGGGATGTAACCCGACCAGTCGTAGCCGGAGTCCCAGCCCGGGGAGGGCCAGGTGCCGTCACCGGTACCGCGCACCGGGATCTTGCCGGGCGCCTGGTAGCCGATGTTGCCGGAGGTGTCGGCGTAGATCATGTTCTGCGAGGGCACCTCGAAGCGGGCCGCGGCGGCCTTGAACTCCGGCCAGTTCGCGGCCCGGTTCAGCGCGAAGATCGCCTCGGCGGTACGGCCCGGTTCCAGCGCGGTCCAGCGCAGCGCGACGGCGTACTCGCCGCCCTCGTTGAGCTTCGGCGTCGGCGGGTTCTTCGCCAGGGACTCGTAGGTGTCGTCGTTGTCCGACATCACCGGCCCGTGCTTGGTCTCGCGGACGGTGATGGTCCGCGACTCGCCGCCGGCGACCTTGATGGTCTCCTCGCGGGTGCTCTCGAAGGGCAGCCATGAACCGTCGACGAGGTACTTGTCGCCGTCGACGCGTTCGACGTAGAGGTCGGTGACGTCGGGGCCGAGGTTGGTGAAGCCCCAGGAGATGTCGGCGTTGTGGCCGATGATGATGCCCGGCACGCCCGAGAAGGTGAAGCCGGTGACCCGGAAGGGGCAGGCCTCGCTGAGGGTGCGGCAGCGCAGCCCCGCCTGATACCAGACCGACGGCATCGAAGGCGCCAGGTGCGGGTCGTTGGCCAGGATCGGCATCCCGGTCTCGGTCCGGGAACCGGAGACCACCCAGGAGTTCGAGCCGATCCCGTCGATGGCGGGCCCGGTGACCTTCGCGAGGGCGTCGAAGGCGCTCTGCGCGCCGGTCAGGGCGTCCGTGGCGTCGACGTCGGGCGCGGTCGGTTCACCACCGCCCTCACCGCCGCCGGAGTCATCGCCGGGCGCGGTCAACTCGAACTTGCCGTCCTTGACCGTCCCGTCCGGCACGATCGGCGCGTGCCGGTCCTCCGGGTAGGCCGGGTACAACTGCGAGATCTGCTTGGGCGTCAGGCCCGCGTCGGCGAGCGTGGCCCGGTTGAGCTCGTCGCTGAGGTTGCCGCGCAGGTCCCAGGCCATCGCCTTGAGCCAGGCGACGGAGTCGACCGGCGACCAGTCCTCGATCACGTAGTCGGGGTTGTCCAGTGCGAGGACGGTGTACTCCAGGCTGACCTCCCCCGCGCTGTGGGTGCCGAGGAAGGCGTTGACGCCTTCGGCGTAGGCCGTGAAGTAGCTCTTGGTCGTCGCGTCGAGGATCTCCCACTCCTGCTCGGCGACCTTGCGCCAGCCCATGGTGCGCACGGCGGCGTCGGTGCCGACCTGGCTCTCACCGAACATCTCCGACAGCCGCCCGGAGGTGATGTGGCGGCGGAAGTCCATCTCCCAGAAGCGGTCCTGGGCGTGGACGTAGCCCTGCGCGCGGAACAGGTCGGTGGCGGTGTCGGCGTAGATCTGCGGGATGCCGCGTTCGTCCCGCCAGACGTCGACCTCGCCCGACATGCCCGGCAGCGCGATCTCACCGTCCACAGTGGGGAACGACTTGCGCACGATGTAGGCGAACCCGAGCGAGATGACGAGCACGAGCACGGTCAGCACGGCGAGGGTCCACAGGCCGATACGGCGCAGCAGACGGAGGAGACGAGCGCGGTCCATCGGCACATCCTCCCAGGGCGCGGCACCTCGCCGCTCATGGGGCGATATGTACCCCGGTGCGCCGATCTCCCCCGGGCGGGGGATGGCCTTCACGCTGCGGGGGCAGGTTTCACCGGGACGCTCACCCGAGGCTGATGGCATGTCCGACGACACTCACCCCTCACCCGGCTCTCCGCCGCCCGGCCGGACCGCCCTGCGCGTCTCGTGCGCGGTCCTCGTCCTTGCCACACTGCCGTACCTCAGCCTGAAGATCCATTGGCTGCTCGGCGGAACCGCCGGGCTCAACGGCATGGCCGACACCACCCAGGTCGACGCGCTCAACGCCTTCACCGCGGGCATGGACCTCGTCGCCGCGCTCCTCGCCGGCGTGTTCGCCTTCCGCCGGGGCCGCCGGGTCCCGGCCTGGCTCATCCTGTTCCCCGTCTGGGTCGGCACCGGACTCCTCGGCGAGATCGTGCTCGGCATGCCCTTCCAGGCACTGGCCTCCACGGTGGCCGGCGAGCCCCTGCTCCCGGCCGCCGACGCCGGTGCGGCCCCACCACCGGTCGCGTCGTGGGTATTCGGGATGGTCTACGGCGGATTCGTGGTCCAGGGCCTGGCCTTCCTGACCGCCTTCGTCCTCTACGCCCGCGAGCGCTGGACCGACGTGTTCACCGGCCGCGCCGGCGAAGGACAGGTCGCCGTCCCCGCCTTGCGCGCGCTCGCCACACCCCTCACCTGGACGGCGGCCGTCGGCGCCGGAGCGGTCGCGCTGATCAACACCGCCTGGGCCCTGGGCTACACCGGCGGCATCAGCGCCGACCACGTCGACGCCATCAGCCGCAGCGCCCGCACCAACGGTGCCGTCATCGCCGTCTTCGCGCTCGCCGCGGCCGTCGGGCTGGTCCTCAACGCCCGCACCCGTTCCGGCCGTGTCCCACGCTGGACGGTGACCCTGGCCGCCTGGGTGGGCACCGGCTCGATGTTCGGCTGGGGCATGTGGGGGCTGCTGGTCCTGCTCGGCAGTGACACGGGCGTCGGCATGCAGCACACGCCCGACCTGACCAACTACGAGGTACTGCTGCGCTTCACCCTCGGGATCCTCGGCGGGACGGCCTTCCTGCTCACCCAGGCCGAGCGCGAGCTCAGCCGGTCTTGTTGACCCAGTCGGGATTCTCCAGGGTCCAGGTGGCCAGGTCGTCGTCGCGGATCGCCTTGTACAGCGACTCGGCCGCCTTCTCGTGCTCGGGAAGGGTGCGGACGTACCAGATCTCGTTTTCCTTCACCGAGTCCGAGGGCACCTTGAGCGTGGTCAGCTTCGAGGCGTCGATGTCGGTCAGCGCGAAGGCCAGATCGGTGACCTGGCGGCCTTTGAGGTCGAGCAGAATCTGGTCGCCGATCTTGTCGATCAGCTCGCCGACCTTGAAGACGTTGGTCATGTAGCCTTCGGCCTTCGCCTTCTTGAGCAGCTGCTTGATGAAGTGCTGCTGCATCCGCTGGCGGCCGTAGTCGCCGACGCCGTACTTCGGGTCCCAGTTGGGATTGTCGTAGTCGTAGGCGTATCGCTCCCGGACGATGCCGAGCGCGAGCTTCGGCTCGTACTCCCGGCAGCCCTTCTTCACGTGCGGCTTGTTGCCGTCGGCGTCCTTGGGGTGTTCGAGGTCCATGTCGAAGGGCACGCACAGCTCGACGCCGCCGAGCAGCTCCACGACGTCCTCGAAACCACCGAAGTTGATCATCGCGGCGCCGTCGAACTTCACGCCGGTCAGGTCGGTCAGCGTCGCCGCGAGACTGGAGACGGCCTTCTTCATGTCGGTCCCGCCGACACTGAAGGCGGCGTTGATCTTGTCGTCGCAGGGCGCGCCGTTTCCGCAGTCGGGGATGGTCACCTCAAGGTCGCGCGGGATGGAGACGATGTTCGCCGCGGACAGATCGGCGTTGACGTGCAGGATCATGATCGAGTCGGACTGCGCCGCCGACCAGTCCTTGCGCATGTCCGAGCCGACCAGCAGGAAGTTCAGCGGCCCGGTGACCTCCTCGCCCGGCTGGTAGGCGGTGCAGTCGTCCAGGAGGCAGGCCTGCTGGGCCGCGTCGTTGACCTTGTCGAACATGACGTTGGCGTAGACGACGGCACCCCCGGCCACCACCATCAGGAACGCCCCCGTGGCGACCAGGATCTTCGCCCACAGGGGCTTTCGTGCACTGCGCCGTCGTCGGCCTGCCATGGCGTTCCTCCGTCTCCACGGCGGCGTGAGCCGCCACCGTGACGGTGAACGCTCTGGCCCGGCGATGAGGTTGCTCAGGATCCGTGGACGACCGCCAGATCGAGGATCCGGCCGTCCACGGTCCCCGCCAGGAGCCGGCCCGGGCCGTCGATGGCGAGAGACAGCGCGACGGCCGGCCGACCGCGGACCTGGAGCTCCTCGCGGTGCAGCACCGTCCCGTCGTCGAGTGCGAGTACCACCACTTCGCCGGTGTTGAAGGCCGCGTAGACCCGCTCGCCGTCGGTGTCGACGGCGGTGACCGGCACATCGGCGGTGTGCACCCAGCGCGCCTCACCGGTCCGGGCGTCGCGGGCGACGACGAAGGCGTTGCCCGGGAGCAGGCCGTGCCCGTGGTAGACCGTTCCGGCGTGGACGAGCGTCCCGCCGGTGACCACGCCGGGACCGCCGAACAGGTGCCGGTCCAGCACGGCGTCCCATTCGACCGGGAACAACCGGCCGACGCCCTCGCCGTCCACCGCCGCCACCCACTTGTTCCGGTGGGGCGCGTCCGGTTCGCCGACCAGCACGAGCGGCCGCGCGGCCCCGCCGACGGCGAACGGATGGTTGACGGTGTCGCAGCCGAACAACTCGACGGTGGTGACCAGACGCCCGGAGGGGTCGAACAGCACCGCCGGATGCTCCTCACGATGGCTGGTGTGGCGCAGCAGGACCGAGCCGTCCTCCGCGCCCGACAGCACCACCGGCCAGCCCTCGCCGAACTCGGCGAGGACCCGCCCGTCGTCCAGCGACACGCGGGCGACGAGGTCGCGACCATCGCCCAGACGATGGGTCACGTTGACCAGCGCGGTCCCCCCACCCGGGTCGACGAGCAGCTGGCGCGCACCGCCCGCGTGCGAGACCGACCACGCCGGTTCCCCGTCGGCGGACCACTTCTCGGCGACGACGCCGTCCCGCGCGGCCAGCACGCCGCCCTCGTGGGGCGCCACCGCCCACACCTGGCCCCGGGACTTCCACGTCTCGTGAACCGCCTTGGGTGTCGGGACCGAGTCGGCGTCCCGGTGCTCGCCGAAGAGGTGCGTTCCGGGAGCACGCCAGTCGTCGCGGACGATCACCTCGCGGAAGCTGCGATGCCGCGCGTCGGTGAAGTCGTCGTCGTTCGGGGGAGCGACGAGGACGTCGAGGGTCCGGGCGTTCGTCCAGCGGACCCGCCGCACCTCCCGGTCGTCCCCGGTCACCGAGACGGTCACGCTGGTCTCGACGTCGAGGATCAGCAGCTCACCGGTGAAGTAGTTTCCGCCGTCGTAGCCGCCCGTCCCCACCGCCACCAGCGGCAGGGCCGGGTGAAACGCGAGGTCCCGGATCGCCGAGTCGGTCTCCAGCAAGACCCGGCAGCGCTCGCCGCCGTCCTCGTACACGCCCAGCCGGTGCCGGCCCCACAGCGTGTCGGCACTCTGGTTCCCGTCCCAGTACAGCGATGCGAGGTCACCCCCGACGGCGACGAGGCCACCCCGCCGGGCCACCACCGTCGGTTTCCCGATCTCGGTGAACGGCACGTCCCCGAGGACGCGGGTGAGGGTGAGACGCATCTGGGCTCCAGGGTGGGGGAGCGGTCAGGATGCCGGGGGATGGGTTGCCGCGCAAGCGAAAACCCCGCCACCGTCGTGCCACGGTGGCGGGGTCCTCGCGCGGATTCCCGTGCGGCGTAGGGCGCCGCGCGGTTCGACTACACGTCGAAGTACAGCGCGAACTCGTGCGGGGTCGGGCGCAGGCGGATCGGGTCGACCTCGTTCTCGCGCTTCCAGGAGATCCACGTCTCGATCAGGTCGGGCGTGAAGACGCCGCCTTCGAGGAGGAAGTCGTGGTCGGCTTCGAGGGAGTCCAGCACGGCCGGGAGGGAACCCGGGACCTGCGCGACCTCGTTGTACTCCTCCGGCGGGAGCTCGTAGAGGTCCTTGTCGACCGGCGCCGGCGGCTCGATCTTGTTCTTGATGCCGTCGAGCCCGGCCATCAGCATCGCCGAGAAGGCGAGGTACGGGTTGCAGGACGGGTCCGGCACGCGGAACTCGACGCGCTTGGCCTTCGCGTTCGTCCCCGTCACCGGGATGCGCGTGCAGGCCGAGCGGTTGCGCTGCGAGTAGACCAGGTTCACCGGCGCCTCATAGCCGGGCACCAGGCGGCGGTAGGAGTTCACCGTCGGGTTGGTGAAGGCCAGCAGCGACGGAGCGTGCCGGAGCAGCCCGCCGATGTAGTAGCGCGCCATGTCCGACAGCCCGGCGTAACCGGTCTCGTCGTAGAACAGCGGGTCGCCGGCCAGCCACAGGCTCTGGTGGGTGTGCATGCCCGAACCGTTGTCGCCGAACAGCGGCTTCGGCATGAACGTCGCGGTCTTGCCGGCGTTCCAGGCGGTGTTCTTCACGATGTACTTGAACAGCTGGACCTGGTCGCCGGAGTGCAGCAGGGTGGAGAACTTGTAGTTGATCTCGGCCTGTCCGGCGGTGCCGACCTCGTGGTGGGCGCGCTCGACCTCAAGGCCGACGTTGAGCAGCTCGCGTACGATGCCGTCGCGGAGGTCGGCGTAGTGGTCGACCGGCGGGACGGGGAAGTAGCCGCCCTTGTAACCCGGCTTGTAGCCGAGGTTGCCGCCCTCCTCCTCCTTGCCGGTGTTCCAGGCGCCTTCCTTGGAGTCGATGTAGTAGAAGCCGTGCTGCGCGGCGGTGTCGAAGCGGATCGAGTCGAAGAGGTAGAACTCCGCCTCGGCCCCGAAGTAGGCCTTGTCGGCGAAGCCGATCCCGGCGAGGTACTGCTCGGCCTTCTTGGCGACGTTGCGCGGGTCGCGGCTGTAGGCCTCCCGCGTGAACGGGTCGTGGATGAAGAAGTTCAGCGCGATCGTCTTCTGCGCGCGGAACGGGTCCACGAACGCCGTGGTCACATCCGGCAGGAGCAGCATGTCCGACTCGTGGATCGCCTGGAAGCCGCGGATGGACGACCCGTCGAAGGCCAGCCCGTCGGTGAACACGTCGGCGCCGAAGGACTCGGCCGGCACGTTGAAGTGCTGCATGACGCCCGGCAGGTCGCAGAAGCGGACGTCGATGAACTTGACGTCGTTGTCGCGTACGTAGGCGAAGAGCTCATCGGGGTTGGCGAACACGTGTGGTTCCTCCGTCGGCTAGGCGGTGGTGGGCGCTGCGGGAACAGGTCGGCATGACGGCCTGCGGCGACCGTAGGTCGGTGGCGTTGCCTCGCCGTGTCTCCCGTGTTTCGCCCGTGTTACGCGGCGTTCAGGGTGACGAGGCCCACGACGACCGGCTCGCGCGGTCCGCGAACGGCCGCCGGGTACGCTCATTCCGTGTCTACCACCGCTTCGCCGTCCTCGAACACGACTTCGGAGACTCGCCCGGCGACTTTCGGCGAGCGCTTCCTGGCACTGCTGATCGACTGGATCCTGTGCCTGCTCCTGGCCGTGGCCGTCATGCCGCGTCCGTACGGGAATCTATGGGCTTCGGCGTTCCTGGTGGTGGAGTACGCGTTCTTCGTGGGCTTGTTCACACAGACCCCCGGCATGCGCGTGGCGAAGATCCGCTGCGTCCGCATCGACGGTGAGCGCCTCGGTCTGTACCGCGCGCTCATCCGGGGTGCGCTGCTCGCGCTGGTCGTCCCCGCCCTGATCATGGATTCCGACCGTCGCGGCCTGCACGACCGCGCGGCCGGTTCGGTGATGGTGCGCTAGCTTCCGGCGTCAAGGCCCGGTCGAACCGGCCGGGGATACCTTCTGGCAATCCGCGCACAGCCCCCAGTACGTGACCTCGGCTTCGTCGATGATGTAGCCGTGGTCCTCGGCGGCCTCCAGGCAGGGCGCCGTCCCGACCGCGCAGTCGATGTCGGCGACGTGCCCGCAGCCTCGGCAGACGGCGTGGTGGTGGTTGTCGCCGGTCCGGGACTCGTAGCGGGTGTGGTGCCCGGCGGGTTCGATGCGCCGGGCGAGGCCGACCTCGGTGAGGGTGGCGAGCACGTCGTAGGCGGCCTGGGTGGACAGCGACCCGACCTTCGGCCGCGCGCGGGCGATGACCTCGTCGACGTGCGGGTGGCCGCCCTCGGCGAGCGCTTCGAGCACGGCGAGTCTCTGCTTGGTGACCCGCAGGCCTTTGCTGCGCAGCAGTGGTTCGCCGTTCATGGTTCAACCCTCGCGTCGAGACTGGGAGCAATGGGTGACGGCCGTCCTCCGTTCGGCGACGGCCGTCACGTTTCCCGGAATGGTAGAGAGCACACGGCGTGATGGAAAGGGGCCGTCCGGATGGCGGACGCGCGTTCGTGCGGCTCGGCCGGGTTTGTCCTCGCCCGTGCGTGAAAAAGGCCGGAACACCTGAGGTGTCCCGGCCTGATCGGCGTGTCCGGTATGTCAGCGGCCTCGCATCGCCTTGTGCATGCCCTTGGGGGCGCGCATGTTCCCCGGGACCGGCCCCTTCGGGATCGGTGCGGAGCGCGCGCTGATCGCCTCAAGGCGCTTGATGAGCCCGGCGAGCTCCTTCGAGGTGAGGTTCTTGGGCAGCTTCGTCAGCGTCGAGCGCAGCTTGCGCACCGAGAGCCGGCCGTCTTCCTCGCCGATGATGTAGTCGTAGACGGGCGCGTTGCCGGCGATGCGGCTGACGCGCTTCTTCTCCTGGGCGATCATGCTCTTCAGCCGGTGCGGGGACCCCTCGGCCAGCAGCACGACGCCGGAGCGGCTAATCG
The DNA here is from genome assembly GCF_014202425.1 of Phytomonospora endophytica. Taxonomy (GTDB): domain Bacteria; phylum Actinomycetota; class Actinomycetes; order Mycobacteriales; family Micromonosporaceae; genus Phytomonospora; species Phytomonospora endophytica. The sequence continues at coordinate 333,316 of NZ_JACHGT010000001.1, forward strand.
TGCGGTGGACCATGTCCTGGTGGGTGTTGACCTGCACGGCGGGGGTCGTGGTCCAGCCGCGGATCATGTCCATCAGGGCGAGGGCGGCGCCCGGCTTGCCGACCGCTTCGTTCATGACGGCCTTGTTCACGCGCAGGTTGAGCACGATCATCATGGCCAGCAGCGACATCAGGATGCCGACCGGGATGATCCACCAGCCGAGCTCGGTGAAGGTCACCAGCGCCGCCACCGCTATCAGCGGTAGGAGGATGGCGACGATCACGAGCGGGAGGAATACCTTGTCCCGCTTGGCGGTGAACGTGAACGCCTGGCCGATCTGCTTGATCCGCTGGATGAATGAAACCTTCTCGGGCTGGTCTGCCATAACGTCAAGCTTAGATGGAGGTCGGCGTCACGTCACGCGGGCTGCCGGGCGTCGAGCGCCTGGCGGTAGAGGCGTCCAGCCCGGTAGGAGGAGCGCACCAGTGGCCCGCTCATCACACCGGCGAAACCGATGGCCTCGGCCTCGGCGCTCAGCTCGACGAACTCCTCGGGTTTCACCCAGCGCTCGACGGGGTGGTGCCGGGCCGACGGGCGCAGGTACTGCGTGATGGTGATCAGTTCGCAGCCGGCGGCGTGCAGGTCGGTGAGGGCCTGCGAGATCTCCGCACGCTCCTCGCCCATGCCGAGGATGAGGTTCGACTTGGTGACCAGACCGGCCTCGCGGGCCTTGGTGATCACCGACAGCGAACGCTCGTAGGTGAAGGCCGGGCGGATGCGCTTGAAGATCCGCGGCACGGTCTCGACGTTGTGCGCCAGCACCTCCGGGCGCGAGCCGAAGACCTCGGCGAGCTGCTCGGGGACGGCGTTGAAGTCGGGGATCAGCAACTCGACACCGCAGCCGGGCAGCAGCTCGTGGATCTGGCGGACCGTCTCGGCGTACAGCCAGGCCCCGCCGTCGGGCAGGTCGTCGCGGGCGACGCCGGTGATGGTGGCGTACTTCAGCTCCATCTGGGCGACCGACTCGGCGACGCGGCGGGGTTCGTCGCGGTCGAGCGCCTGTGGTTTGCCGGTGTCGATCTGGCAGAAGTCGCAGCGTCTGGTGCACTGGTCGCCGCCGATGAGGAAGGTCGCCTCGCGGTCCTCCCAGCACTCGTAGATGTTGGGACAGCCGGCTTCCTGGCACACGGTGTGCAGGCCCTCGCGTTTGACCAGCCCGCTCAGTTCGGTGAACTGGGGGCCCATCTTGGCCTTGACCTTGATCCAGGACGGCTTGCGCTCAATGGGCGTGGCCGCATTGCGCGCTTCGATGCGCAGCATGCGGCGGCCTTCGGGCTGTACGGAGGTCACGGTGACGAGCCTACGTCGTGGCGCTCCCGCGGACTCGTGGGCTTGCTCACGTGGCGTCGGCATGATGTCATGGTGATGCCGCCTCTTGGTGGGCGGTCCAGCACACATTGAGCCCTTCACCCGGAGGTTCGGCAATGGCGAACGGCTATCCCCGGTTCCCGACCATTCACCGCGACACGATCGTCTTCGTCTGCGAGGACGACCTGTGGACCGTCCCGGCGGCGGGCGGGCACGCCGCCCGGCTCACCGCGGGCGTGGCGGCGGCGTCGCACCCGCGCGTGTCGCCCGACGGCACCCTCATCGCCTACACCGGCCGCGAGGAGGGGCCCGCCGAGGTCCACGTCGTGCCGATGGGCGGCGGCGAGTCGAGGCGGCTGACCTTCGAGGGCGGCTACTCCCTCGGTGTCACCGCCTGGCGCGGCGACTCCGTCGTCTACGCCACGGCCGCGCAGAGCCCGACCCGCGGCGAGACGCGCCTGCGCACGATCGACGCGATCAACGGCGCCGACAGCGCCGAACTGCCCTACGGCCGCGGCAGCGAACTGGCCGACGGCCCCGACGGCGTCTCGGTCATCGCGCGCGGCGGCTTCCGCGACGCGGCGGGCTGGAAACGCTACCGCGGTGGCACCGCCGGTCACCTGTGGATCCGCGACGGAGGTTCAGCGGGGGATTTCCGTCGCCTGCGCGAGCCGAACGGGAACCTGGCCAACCCGAACATCATCGGGGACCGGATCTACTTCCTGTCCGACCACGAGGGCTACGGCAACGTCTACTCGATCGACTTCGCCGGTGGCGACCTGCGCAGGCACACCGACCACGGCGACTTCTACGCCCGCAGCCTCTCCGGTGACGGCGAGCGGCTCGTCTACCACTGCGGCGGCGACGTCTACCTGCTCGACCCGGCCGAGGACGGCCCCCGCAAGCTGGAGATCGCCGTCGGAGTGACCCGCACGCAGCGCGCCCGCCGCTTCGTCGACACGGGTGAGTACCTGCACTCGGCGCACCTGTCGGACGACGGTTCGAGCCTCGCGATCACCAGCCGCGGCAAACCCTTCACCTTCGGGAACTGGGAGGGCCCGGTCGTGCAGCACGGCGCCACCGACGGCGTCCGCTACCGCGACCTGGCCTGGCTGCCCGGCGGGGAGCGCCTCGTCGCCATCGCCGCCGACGACGGCCCGCGCGAGGTGCTGGTGACCCTGCCCCTCGGCGCCGCCGAACCCGACCGCCGCCTCGACCTCGACCTGGGCCGCGTGATGGAGCTCGCCGTCGCGCCGGAGGGCGCCACGGTCGCCCTCGTCAACCACCGCAACCAGCTCCTGGTCGTCGACCTCGACGCCGAGGAGCCGGTCGCGAAGGTCCTCGACACCAGCGCCTACGGCCAGATGAGCGACCCGGTCTTCTCACCCGACGGCGGTTGGATCGCGTACTCCTGCCCGCTGCAGGCCTCGCAGGAGGACGCGGCGAGCCGCACCGGGATCAAGCTCGTCGAGCTGGCCACCGGCACCGTCCGGATGGCCGCCGAGCGGGTCCTGCGCGACGAGGGCCCGTCCTTCGACCCCGACGGGAAGTACCTGTACTTCATCGGGCACCGCGAGTTCAACCCCGTCTACGACGAGCTGCACTTCGACCTGAACTTCCCGACCGGCGCGCGCCCGTACGCCATCGCGCTGCGCTCGGACGTGGCCGCGCCCTTCGTGCCGACCGCCAAGCCCCTCACCGAGGAGGAGGACAAGGACAAGGATAAGACCGCCGAGGGTGACGGCGAGGGGGAGCAGGAGGAGAAGCCGGTGGCGCGCATCGACTTCGACGGGATCACGCACCGGATTGTGCCGCTCCCGCTGCCCGACGGGCGCTACGACAAGGTCGTCGGCGTCTCGGGCAAGGTCCTCGTGCTGTCGCGGCCCGTCGAGGGCACGAGGCCGTCGGGGGACGGCTCCGACGACCCGGTCGGCGCCTTGGACAGCGTCGACCTCGCCAGCGGCAAGGTCGAGCGCGTCGCCGACGGGGTCAGCGACATCGAACTCGGCCCCGACGGCAAGACCCTCCTCTACCGCTCCGGTGACCGCCTGCGCGTCATCAAGGCCGGTGAGAAGGCGCCCGACGAGTCGGGCACCACGCGTGATTCCGGTTGGGTGGACCTCGGCCGCGTGAAGGTCTCGGTGCGCCCGGAGACGGAATGGCCGCAGATGTTCCGCGAGGCGTGGCGGCTGATGGCCGAGCACTTCTGGACCGAGGACATGTCCGGCGTCGACTGGAACGGCGTCTACGAGCGGTACGCGCCACTGGTGGACCGGATCTCGACACGCGGGGAACTCTCGGACCTGTTCTGGGAGATGAACGGCGAGCTCGGGACCTCCCACGCCTACGAGGCCCTCGGCGACTACCGCGCCGGGCCGTACTACGGGCAGGGCTACCTCGGCGCCGAGTTCGCGCTCGGCGACGACGGCTACACGATCGCGCGGATCCTCGAAGGCGACCCGTGGCTGCCCGAAGCGACGTCGTCGTTCAACCGCCCCGGCGTCGACGTCCGCGAAGGCGACCGGCTGCTGGCCGTGAACGGCCAAGCCGTCGGCGAAGGCGCCACCCCGGGCCAGCGCCTGGTCAACCAGGCCGGTCAGGAGGTCCGCCTGACCGTCGCGCGCGGCGACGAGGAGCCGCGCACCGTGACGGTCAAGGCCCTCGACTCCGAGGCCGCGATCCGCTACCGCGACTGGGTGGAGGACAACCGGCGGAAGGTGCACGAGGCGACCGACGGGCAGGTCGGGTACATCCACGTGCCCGACATGGGGCCGCACGGGTTCGCGGAGTTCCACCGCGCCTACCTCAACGAGTTCGATCGCAACGGCCTGATCGTCGACGTGCGGTACAACGGCGGCGGGCACGTCTCGGGTCTGCTCATCGAGAAGCTCGCGCGCCGGCGGCTCGGCTACGACCACTCGCGGTGGAACATGCCGATGTCGTACCCGGCCGAGTCGCCGCGCGGCCCGCTGGTCGCCATCGCCAACGAACTCGCCGGCTCCGACGGCGACATCTTCAGCCAGGCCTTCAAACAGCTCCAGCTCGGGCCGCTCGTCGGGAAGCGGACGTGGGGCGGCGTCGTCGGGTACACCGACCGCGCAGGACTCGTCGACAACACCTTCCTGTCGCAGCCCGAGTTCGCCTTCCACTTCGACGCGACCGGCTGGGGCGTGGAGAACTACGGCGTCGACCCCGACGTCGAAGTCGAGATGGCGCCCCAGGACCACGCCGCCGGACGAGACCCGCAACTGGAGACCGCGATCGAACTCGCGCTCGTCGAGATCCAGAAGCGGCCACCGCACACCTTCACACCCGCCGACCGTCCGCGACTGACCGCACCGGTCTTGCCGCCGCGGGCGGGGTAGGGGTAGGGGTAGAGCTGGGGAGCCGGGGTCGTGCCGTGAGGCGCGGCCCCGGTTGCGTGGGGCGGGTGCGGGTACGGGTGCGGAGTGCGCGGGGTGGGTGAGTGCGGGGTGGGTGCGCGGGGTGCGGGTGCGGGGTGCGCGGGGTGGGTGAGTGCGGCGAGGCCGTAGTCCGGGCTCGTTCGGCGGGTCGGGGGCATGTGGTGCAGCGGCCTCGGATGCTGTCCGTGCTCGGCAAGGTTCGGACACGGCGGCCGCACGCTTTCGCGCCTGCTCATCAGCTGGCGTTCGCCGGTGCTGCCACCAGGGGCCGAGGCACTTGCGCGTTGGACGTTTGTCGTCCGCCGCGCGCTGCCCGCCGCCGCCTGCCGCCTTCACCTGCTACCTGCCGTCTCCGCCTGCCACCGCCTGCCTGCCTCCGCCTGCCGCCCGCCGCCCGCCGCCCGCCTGCCTTCGCCCGCCGCCCCCGCCACCTCCGCCCGCCACCCCCGCCTGCCTCCGCCCACCGCCCCGCCTGCTTCCACCTGCCGCCTCCGCCTGCCTGCCTTCGCCCGCCGCCTGCCTGCCTTCGCCCGCAGCCCGCCTGCCTTCGCCCGCCGCCCCCGCCACCTCCGCCCGCCACCCCTGCCTGCCTCCACCTGCCGCCTCCGCCTGCCTGCCTTCGCCCGCCGCCCGCCGCCCGCCGCCCGCCGCCCGCCTGCCACCGCCCGCCACCGCCCGCCACCTCCACCTGCTACCGCGTGGGTGGAGCGGGAGGCGACGTGAGCGGCGAGTAGCCGGGATCGGCCCGTGAGGTGCGGTGCGGTCTCCGGGGGTCGCGCGTCTCTGAGGCGTGGCCAAGGCACTGTGGCTGGTGGCCGCCGCCCGGCCGCAGTCTGCGCTCGCTGGGATCCGGACATGGCGGCCGCACGCCCTCACGCTTCCTGATCAGCCAGCGCCCGCCGGTGTTGCCGCCGAGGGCGGAGGTACTCCATCGTTTGCCGCCCGCCGCCCGCCGCCCGCCGCCCGCCGCCCGCCGCCCGCCGCCTGCTACCTCGACCTACTTCCATGCGTCAGGTGGTCAAGTGGATGGCTTTGGCCGGTGAGCGGCCGGGCGTGCTGTGAACTGCGTCCTCGGCTGCGGGTGCGACAGCCTCGCCAGGCCGCTATGCCGTGAGGGATTGCCGCCGCCCCCGCGAGGTGCCGTTGCCGTGTGGCGCCGCCCCCCGCCGCCGTGCCGAGCGTGCGCGGCCTTGGCGGCCGTGACGTTGGCGCGGTCCTGACGGTTCCTCGGCACAGCTCCGCCTGCCGCCCGCCGCCTCGACCTACTGCCACGCGTCAAGCGGGCATGAGGATGGCTTTGGCCGTGAGCGGCCGGGCGTGCCGTGGCCTGCGTCCTCGGCTGCGGGTGCGGGTGCGACAGCCTGGCCAGGCCGCTATGCCGTGAGGCAGTGGCGCCGCCCCGCCGCCGTGCCGAGTGCGCGCGGCCCTGGCGGCCGTGACGTTGGCGCGGTCCTGACGGTTCCTCGGCACAGCTCCGCCCGCCGCCGCTGACCGGACGCGATCTCACCGTGTGCCCGAGCCGCCGCCACCGCTGACGAGACAAGCGCCCGTCCCCGCGCCCCCGTCCCCGACCCGCGTCGCCTGCGCGAGCCCTCACCCGCCGCCTCACCGCCACCTTCGGCTCAACACCCCGTCCCCGGCCCCGACCCGCGCCGCCTGCGCGAGCCCTCGCCCCCAACCCCCACCGTCACGCCCGTACCCCCGTCCGAACCCTCCGCATTCGCCACATCACCAGGCGAAACCGTCTCCGCGTCGCCGCCGCGTTGGCACAGATCCGGGAGAACACGAATCTCGGCGCCGCTTATGGTTTGGTGCACAGGCAAACGACGTACTGAATTGGGGATAGCGATGTCTGAGGAAATCTGGATCGACGCTGACGGGGACGGCTCGGCTGACGAGTACGACCACTCGGTCGGTGCGGACGGTGCCGACGAGTACCGCTTCGACTCCGACGGTGACGGCGATGCCGACATGATCGCCGTTGACTACGACCACGATGGCCTCATCGACGAGCTGCAGACCGATGACAACGGCGACGGCACCGTCGACCGCATCGAGTACGACACGACCGGTGACGGCATGATGGACGAGACCGAGTACGTCGATGAGCCGATCGAGGACGACTCCTCGGCCGACCCCGAGTCGTCGTTCCCGGGTGTCTTCGGCGCCGACCCGACCGAGGGCCAGGACCCGGCCGCCGACCCCGCCGCGGACCCGGCTGCCGACCCCGCCGCCGACCCGTCGGCGATCGACCCCGCCGCGGACCCGGCCGCCCCGGCCGGCGACCCGGAGGGCGCTCCCGACCTGTCGGGCCTCGTCGACCCGTACGCCGCGGGCTAACACCGCCAGAAGCGACCGAGAGCCCCCGCGCCACACCGCGCGGGGGCTCTCGCGTGCGTACGGCCCGCTAACCGAAGCGCCCGTGCACGTAGTCGAGGGTCCGCTGGTCGCGCGGGTGGTCGAACATCGCCGTCGTCGTCCCGTGCTCGACGATCACGCCCGGCGTCCCCTGCTCGGCCAGGAAGAACGCGCAGCGCTGCGACACGCGTGCGGCCTGCTGCATGTTGTGCGTGACGATCACGACCGTCACGTCGGCGGCGAGCTCGGCGATCGTCTCCTCGATCCGGCGCGTCGAGGTCGGGTCGAGCGCCGAACACGGCTCGTCCATGAGCAGCACGCGCGGCCGGACGGCCAGGGCCCGCGCGATGCACAACCGCTGCTGCTGCCCGCCCGACAGGGCCCCGCCGGGCTGCCGCAGCCGGTCGGCGACCTCCCTCCACAGCCCGGCCTTCGTCAGCGTCTCCTCGACCAGGGCGTCCTTCACCCGACGGGACGCACGTGTCCCGGTCAGCCGCAGACCGGCCAGGACGTTGTCGTAGATGGACATCGCCGGGAACGGGTTCGGCTTCTGGAACACCATCCCGATGTGCCGCCGCGCGTCGGTGACGCGCTGCCCGGGCGCGTAGATGTCGCCGTCGTCGAGCAGCACCTCACCGGCGAGCGCGGCCCCGGCGACCAGCTCGTGCATCCGGTTGAGGATCCGCAGGAAGGTCGACTTCCCGCAGCCCGACGGCCCGATCAGCGCCGTCACCTCCCCGGCCCGCATGGTCAGTGACACCCGGTCGAGGACCTTGTGGTCGCCGAACCAGGCCGAGATCTCCCGCGCGGTCAGCGAGGCGGGTCCGATGGTGGTGCGGGGGAGTGTCGTGGTCATCGTCGTTCCTTCACAAGAGGTTCGGCAGCAGTCGGGACAGTTCGGTGAAGAAGGTCAGCCCGGCGGCCGACAGGACGGGCACCCCGACGATCCAGGCGTGCCAGAGCCCTTTGCGCAGGCGGATCCAGATCACCGCGCCGATCGCCAGCAGCAGCGTCTGGCCCCACAGCAGCAGCCCCGGGCCGGAGTCGGTCTCCCATGCCATCGCCTCCTCACCGGTGTTGAGGGCGCGCGCGGCCAGTGGTTTCGGCGGGACGGGCTGCGCGGGCGTGGTCAGGTCGGCGTCGACCCACACGACACCCTCGGGCGTGAACGCGGGCCCGTCGGCGGTGACCAACGTCAGCCGCCCGGCACCGGGCGCCAGGGCGGGCGGCTCGGGGTCCCCGGCACGACGGACCCCGCTGACCCGGTAGGCGTGCTCGCCCTGCCCGGTGGCGACGTTGACGACGTCCCCGGGCGCGAGTTCGGCGACGCGCGCGAAGGGACCGCCGTAGGTGGCCTGCCGCCCGTAGATGACGCTCGTCCCGGCCTGCCCGGGCAGTTCGGTGTCCCTGCGGTGGCCGGGGCCGGAGGTCAGGACCGTCGAGGTCGTGCCCTCGAACACGACCTCGCGCAGCCCGAGGCTCGGCACCGCCAGGACCGCCACCGGCGTCCCCGGTTCGTGCAGGCGGCCGGTGTCGAGGTCGGTCTGCCCGACCGGTGCCGTGCCGTTGGCCAGCTCGAAACGGAAGTCGGCGAAGGCGGTCTGCTGCGCCCGGTCGTGCCGCAGCGCCGAGACGACCGTCAGGTGCGCCACGAACGCCAGCAGCAGCGCCGAGACGATGGTGACGACGGTGCCGAAGACCTTCGCCGGGACGGGCGGCGGCCGAAAGCGCCGGGACCCGGCGGGCGACTCCGCCGGCGGCCGTTCGATGGTGACTGTCACGGGGTCTCTCCTCCCGGTCGGGTGCGGCCCGCGCGGCCCGGAGCCGCGCGGACCGCACGGTTCACGCGCCCCCGGCGGTCCGGCGCCTGCGCACACCGCGCAGGATCGCGAAACCGGCGACGAGCAGCCCCATCCCGGCCGCGGTGATCCCGAAGACCGGCGCGCCGGTCTTGGCCAGCCCGCCCGGCTTCGACGGCGAAGGGCTCGGCCCGCCCGTGGTCGGGCTCGTCGACACCGAGGTGCTCGCCGACGGGCTCGGGGAGGCCGAGTCCGACGGCGACGCCGACGTGCTCGGTGACGCCGAGTCGCTCGGTTGCGTCGTCTTCACCGCCCAGGTCGAACCGGTGACGGTGATGATCAGCGAGAAGCGGTCGGCGTGCTCGCCGGTGGTGCCGCTGAAGCAGTTCATGTAGAGCTCGTAGTCGCCCGGGGCGGGCACCGGGACGGGGGTGACGTTCCCGGAGAGGACCCGCGCGAGGGAGAAGCGCAGGTTGGTCCCGGGCACGAACTTCGGCGCGGTGGTGTCGTAGCCGCCCGCCGACAGGATCGAACCGAACGCGTTGCCGGGGGTGGCCTGTCCGACCGGGCGCGCCCGGAAGCCGACCTGGTCGCCGTACCCGGTGGGGCAGGCAGCTGAGGCGGTCGCGGAGTCGACCATCGCGGTGGTCGGCGTGTCGGCGCCGACCGAACCGGTCGTCGGGGACAGCACGATCGTGCCCAGCGGCGCCGCCTGGGCGGGTGGGGAGCCGAACGCGAGCAGCGCGCCCGCCATGAGGGCGAGCGCGAGCACCAGCGGTGCGCCGGTGCGCAGGAGTAGTGGAGTCGGCTTTTTCACGTGTGATTCCTTGCTGTGTGAGGGGTTGTCCGAGGGGACGGGTGACCGGGCGGCGACGGCCGCCCGGTCACCGTGTCGTGGCCGTCGCCTAGGAGGTGACGTAGATCCACCAGCCGCACGCGGCGGTGGAGGACCGGTGGGTGCGGGCGTCGTCGGGGGTGAAGGACGCGCCGACGTAGTGCCACCCGGCGGTGAGCGACGTGGTGGTGATGGTCGCCTTGCCGTTGGCCACCGACGCGGAGCCGAGGGCGGTGGTGCCGTCCGTGAAGCTCACCGAGCCGTTGTTCGCCGGGGCGACGCGGGCGGTGAGGGTGACGGGCTTGCCGAGCTTGGCGATGTGCGTGGATCCGGAGACGGTCGTGGTGGTCGCCGTCGCCTCCTTCAGGGCCCAGTTCGCGCCGGTGACGGCGATGTAGGTGGAGTAGGCCTTGGCGTTGACGCCGGTGAGGACGCCCGAGCAGGTGATGACGACCTCGTAGGTGCCGTCGGCGGGGGGACCGCCGAGGACCGTGCTGAGGGAGCGGGAGGCCGCGAGGGTGATCGCCTGTCCGTTGTCGTAACCGCCATCGCCGCCGATGCGGCCGAGAAGGTTGTAGGGGCCGCCGACCGGGCCGACCCGCAGGGCGGTGTTGTCGCCGTAACCGGCCGGGCAGCTCCCGGTGGTGGTGGCGGAGGCGACGAAGGGCGTGTCGGTGACGGTCCCCGACGTGGCGCTGAGGGTGAGGGTGCCGAGGATCGGGCTTTCGGCGTGGGCGGGCGATGCGGTGAGGAACAGCGCGAGCAGTGCTGCGGCGGTGGCGGCGAGGACGGTGGTGATCCTGGTCAGGCGCGTGCGCACTGGCCTTCTCCGTTTCTGTGGGGGCGTGGCGGGCGGGTGGCCGGGAGGCCCGCGGAGCCTCCCGGCCGGTGGTGTCTAGCTGTTGCCGGTGAGGGTGGTGACGCCGCAGCCGAGCTTTCCGGTGCCGACGGTGGAGGCGCGGTAGCCGAAGCCGAACAGCTCGGTGACGCGCTTGGGGGTGCCGGCGACGGTGACGGTCTTGGTGCAGAGCGCCGAGTCGTTGCCGGTGAAGTTGGCGTCGATGACCGGGTTGGTCAGGTCCGCCGTGGGGAGGACGTTGTAGACGTCGCGCACGATCGGGAAGTTGGTGTTGAGGACACCGCCGGTCACCGGGGCGGTGCCGCCGATGGACAGCAGGGTTGACGGGCCGCGGCGGTCGGTGACGGTCACGCCCGTCGCCGTGGCGATGGCCGCGGAGTTGCTCTGTGCGATGTACTGGCCGACCGAGAACGGCAGGATGTAGTCCTCGTGTCCGGCCAGGACGGTGCCGTCGTGCTCCTGGATCGTGTTGTTCAGGTCTTCGAGGCACGGGTAGAGGCCACCGGCGATGTCGGCCTCGGTGATGCCCATCTGGGCCAGCCAGAACTGGCGGGTGCCGGAACCGGACTGGATGAGCAGCGGCGTCACCGGCTCACCGGCGATGGTGGTGTCCAGGCACTGGTACACGCGCTGGATCTGGGTGAAGGTCACGTTGGTGGGCAGGAGGCTGTTGGAGTTGATCGCCACCGTCACCGCGTCCACGCCGAAGGGCACGTAGGTGTAGGTCGAACCGGCGCTGCGTGGCCCGGCCGAGGAACGCGCGAAGTCGACGCAGCCGGTGATGGTCTTGCCCTGCCACGGGGTGCCGTTCTCGGAGGCGATGAGCGCGTCACGGCCCTGGCTGGAACCGTTGGGGCGCACCAGGCCGGTGCAGTTGGCGTTGGAGGCGGCGGCCTTGGTGGTGATGGTCGACGAGCCGCGGGCGTCCCACGAGTCGAGGATCGGGTTGCCGCCGCTGTCGTCCAGGACGGCGCCGAAGCCGTTGAGGGCGTCCTGCGTGGTGTCGGAGCCGACACCGGCGAGGGCGCCGTAGGGCGGCGGGGCGGGGTTCGGGTCGGCCTGGGCCGGGGAGGCCGTCAGCGCGAGGGAGAGGACCGCGGCACCGAGGCCGAGGAGGGTCGCCGAGAAGGTTCTCACCTTCATTGTCTTACCTTTCTGCAAAGGAAAGAATGGTGCGGCCGATTGGGTCCGCCAATGGCCACCAACAGGATGGATCTCGGTCGATTAACACGGTCAGTGCTGTTGGCCGAACAGTTCGGGGGCTGTTCTTGCGACATTCTTTACGTCGAATGAACGGGCAGGTCGGCGTCGCTCGACGGCCCGTCGACCTGCCCGTTCAGGCTCAAGGGTCCAATGTCATGCGGTGCCGCCCGGCGAATCTCCGGATCGTCGGACCGGCCAGAATTCCGGTGCCGCCGAGGACCAGTGCCGCGACCAGCGCGAAACGGATGACGCCGAGCACGATCGCCCGCGTCGCGTCCGATTGCCCGATCGCTTCGGTGCTGGGCAGGACCGTCCCACTCGGCGTTCCGCTCGGTGTGCCGCCGCCAGCGGGCACACCGGGCCTGCCGGGCGGACCCCCGGCGCCGCCGGGTCCCGTGGTCGGCGCGGTGACCGCGACCTTCTCCAGCTCCTCGGCGGCCTCGCGGGCCGTGTCCCGGAAGGCGGCGGGCAACGGCGTGTACCCGCGAGGGAGCTGTCCCGCGCTCTCCCCGGACTCCTGGCCCGGCCCGGCGGCGTGCCGGATGAAGGCGGCGTAGGCCTTCAGTGAGTCGCGGTCGAGGGACTTGTTCACCGCCGCGTAGGTCACCGAGGTGAGCGGGTAGGCGCCCGGCGTGGAAACCCCGGGATCGGTCGCGACGACCCCGCTCGCCGCCGTGGGCCGCATCGCCGTCGCCGCGGCGATCATCCCGGCGCCGTCGGGTTTCACGAACTCGCCGGCCCTGTTGCGCAGGCTGGCGGTGTAGAGCCCGTACCGGGCCGCGGACGCGGCGTCGGTGATGGCGAGGTGATAGCGGCGTCCCGGCTGGCGGGGTGCGTCGGCGACGAAGGCCGGTGGGAGCTTGTTCTCGTCCCAGAAGGTCTTCGACAGGGCGTCGCCGCGCAGGGTCAGCTGGGCCGACTTGTGCATCGACGTCGAGTACGGGCGCAGGTCGAGCGTGCAGTAACCGGGCGGCGGGACCTTGCTGTTCGCCCGATGGCACGCGGGATCGGCCTTCGGGTAGTCACCTCGGGAGGCGGCCGCCGCCGGGTCGGTGACCCGATAGTTCGGGTTGACCTTCATACCCCACGGGTCGGCCCGACCGCCGATCCACGCGGCCGCCTCGGCGTCGGCGAGGATCCAGCTCCACACCGCCCGCGCCGAGGCGGAGTCGCCGATCGTCGTCATCAGCCCGAAAGGTTGTGAGGCGAGTGGATGGAAGTGCTTGAAGAAGGGCTGGAGCTCCAGGAACTCCGGATCGTTGGTGAGCGAGCGGGGATTGCCCGCCAGGTGGGCGGCCTCGCCCTGGTTCCCGCCCGGCACGTCGGCCGGATACGACTGGGTCAGCAGCTTCGCGACCAGCCTCGGCGTCAGCTTCAGGTCCTTGATCGCCGTGGCGTAGCGGGCCTTGGCGTCCGGGTCGGCGGCGTTCTCGGTGGCGGCGTCGATGTTGAACGCGATCACCGTCCCCGACAGCGTCACCGGTGCGTGCACGACTTGTTTCGGGCCGTCGGCGGCGGTCACCGGGTCGGCGGTGAAGGCCATCCCCGGAGCCCCGGGGTTGCCGCCGGCGACCTGCGAGCGCGCGAGGGCGTCGCCGATCGTGCTGTACCCGAACACCGGCCCGGAATCGGCGCACAGCTTCGGCTGCCAGGAGGTGACCGCCTCGGCGACCAGTTCGGAGCCGACGGTCCGGTACTCCTTGGCGCCCAGCGGGCAGAAGGCCCCGATCGGGCTGAACTCCAGCGGCACCACGAGGCGGTCGGCGAAGATCCCGCCCTGCAGCGGGGAACCGTCGAGTTTCGTGCGCTCCGGCACCGGCGTCCCGTCCACGCGTTCGTTCCCGCGCGGCACGATCACCAGCCAGCAGCCGCGGGCGCGGCCGCCGTCGACGGCCCCGCAGCCGAGCGCGGGCGCCTCGACGGCCGTCTGCGCCTCGAAGATGACGCGCCCGGTCCCGTCGCCGGTGGTGCGGGCGGCGGGAATCTCGTTGGTGGTGAAGGGATTGAAGAACTCCGCGAGCGTCTGGTGCGCGCTCGTGGGCTTCCCGTCGCCGTCGACCATCGGGTCGTTCGCGCTGCCGTCGGGGGTCCGCTCACCGGTCACCGCCTTGAACGGCACCGACTGCGCGCCCTCCGGAAGCGGCTCGGCCGGGTCCTCCCCGTAACGCTCGATCCGGCCGCGCCCGTCGGTGTCCTCGCCGCCCAGCCCCAGCGACGTGTTGAGCAGCGAGGCGGAGTAGCCGTACTGGCAGGTCTCTCGGAAGTCGGCCGCGTTCGGATCGGGCCCCCAGCACTGCATGAGCTGGAGGTAGTTCGCCTCGAAACCCAGGCGGGTCGGAGCGCCACCGGTCCAGGTGACCGTCAAGGCCTCACTGGTGAGGCCCTTCGTCTTCGAGACCGTCACCTTCAGACCCGTGAAAGGCCCACCGGCGGGCGCCTCGACGGTCAGTTCCGACGCGTCGGCCGCCTCATCGGCGTGGGCGGCCTGCCCGGGTGGGCCGAGTGGTGCCAGACCGAGCCCGAGCGCCGCCGACAGCAGGACGGCGCCGAAGAACACGCGACGGGAGGACGGCCGCGCCGACGGCCTCGTGGCCCGCGCGATGGGGAATCGGATTCTCATGCTCGGCTCCGTTTGCGCCGGTCGCGCAGTCGTGACAGCAGGGGAGGGGTGAAGATGAGCGCACCGAGACCGATCCCGGCCAGCAGCATCGCGGTGTGATGGGGACTCCAGCCCCCGCCGCCGTCGAGTGAGACGGGCACGCCGAAGACACCGAGGTCCTCCCCGTCCTGCCAGTCGGCGCCCGCGCCGGGGCCGTTGCCCGAGCCGGGTGCGCCCGAAAGGCCGAGCCCGTTGCTCGCGCCGCCCGGACCGGACCCGCCGGGCCCGTTGCCTTGCGCGCCCGGCGATACCGGCGTCGGCGCCTCGGCGCCGCCGGTCCCGGTCGTGCATTGCGTCGCACCCTTCCGGTCGCATTCGGGGGGCTGTGGCGCGTTGGCGGCGAGGGTGTTGGTGCCGTCCTTGGAGAACGTCGGGTTGTTGCATCCGGCGATGTCGATGTTCTTGGCGTCGGCGCCCGACAGCGCCCGTACCTTGCGGATCTGGTCGAGCCCGGCCCGCACCAGGTTGATGGGCAGCGGCGAGTAGCCGAGCACGTCGGCCTGCTGCTGCCCTTCGCACAGGAAGTAGTAGCCGAACTCGCTGACGGTGTAGGCCTTGTTGAGCGTGAGGCCGTTCTCCAGCCGCGTCGGGATGATCATGTACGAGTACGACGACAGGGGATAGGCGCGCTTGTCGCCGTTGCGGTAGACGCCTTCGAGCTTCTGCGTCAGGTAGGACGGTGAGCCCTGGTCCTCGTTGATGGCGGCCCCGAGCAGTCCCACCGCGACGCCGGTCGCCTTCGGCTCGATGTAGTAGCCGCTGGAGTTGAGGACCTTAGCCACCGGGAACCGCGCGTTGAGCGCGTAGGAGTACTCGACGTAGGTGATGGCGCCCTCGGCGTAGTCCTGCTTGACGTAACCGGCGACGCCGTTGGAGCCGTTGGCCTTGATGAACTCGGTGCCCGCGACCGGGTAGTACGACGTCTGCCCGCACGGTGTGGAGATCCCCAGGCGGGCGCAGTAGGAGTTCCAGGCCGCCTGGTGCTCGGTCTTCATCCACGTGGTGAGCTGCGCCGTCGTGCCCGACCCGTCCGAGCGCACGACCGGCACGACCTTGCGCGCGGGAAGGGCCAGGCCGGGGTTGTCGGCCTTGACCGCCGGGTCGTTCCACTGGGTGATGACCCCGGTGAAGATCTTGACCAGGGTGTCGCCGGACAGGCGCAGGTTCGTCACCCGCCGCCCGCCGATCTTGAGGTTGTACATGAACGCCGTTCCGCCCGCCACGATCGGCATGTAGGCGTAACCGCGGGCCGGGGGCGGGTCGGCGTTGTGGTCGACGGCGTCGGTGAGTCCGTAGGGGATCTCCGAGACGGCCAGGTCGACCGTGCCCTCCTTGAACTGGCGGCGGCCGTCGGAGGAGCCGGTGCCGGCGTAGTTGACCACGATCCCGTACTGCTGGACGTTGGCGGCCCACTGGTCGATGGCGTTCTGGCTCCAGGTCGACCCGGCGCCGCTGACGGGCACATAGGACGGTGCCGCGTAGGCCGGCGACGTCCACCACAGCGCGAGGACGATGATCGCGGCGGCCACGCGCGCGGTGTTGAGCCGGACGCGTCGGCGGGCCTCAGGGGACATGGGTTTCCTCCGGTCGTTTCATGGGGGCCGCCCGCGAGGTGAACCGCCGGTGGTCCCGGCGCGAGGACCTGGCCCGCCGGCGGCTCTGCCCGGGCGACAGCTGCCCGGCTCCGCGGCCGCCGATCAGGCGGGCGACGACGAACAGGATCAGCACCAGGGCCATCAGCGTGGCGGCCGTGCCGAAGCCGCGCGCGACCATCGACGGCTCCGGCGACCTGGTGAACTCGTAGGTGGCCAGAGGCAGCGACACCTGCGGGCCGGAGAACGGGTCGATGTTGAGGGTCTTGGTGAAACCCGCGGTCAGCAGCACCGGCGAGGTCTCGCCGACACCCCGCGCGGCGCCGAGGATCACCGAGGTAGTCAGCCCGGACCTCGCCGTCGGCAGCACGACATGCCACACGGTCCGCCACTGCGAGGCGCCGAGGGTCAGCGACGCCTCCCGCAGCGTCTGGGGGACCAGCCGCAGCACCACGTCGGCGGCCCGGATGATGATCGGCAGCATCATCACGCTGATCGCCAGCGACGCGGCGAAGCCGGACTTGCCGAAGTCGAGCACCAGTACCACCGCGGCGAACACGAACAGGCCGGCCACGATCGACGGGAGCGCGGTCATCGCCTCCACGATCGTGCGCACGAAACGGGTCAGCCCGCCCTTGACCTCCGACAGGTACACCGCACAGACGATTCCCAGCGGCACGGTCACGGCGAGGGAGATCGCCATCTGCTCCAGCGTGCCGATCGCCGCGTGCAGGATTCCCCCGCCGCTCAGGGGATCCAGCGGCCCGGTGACCGACATGTCCTCGGTGAGGAAGTTGAGGTGCGGCAGCGCGCCCGCGCCCTCGATGAAGGTGTAGACGACGACCACGATCAGCGCCGCCAGCACCAGGAAGCCCAGGCTGTGCACGGCGACCGACGCGATCCGGTCGCGGATCGCGGGGCCGGGATCGTCGAGGGACACCAGGAGCGTGTAGCAGCCCAGGAACGCCAGGTAGGTCACCACGACGAACCCGAGGGTTCCCGTGAACGGCGTCAGGTATCCGAACAGCAGCACTCCGACGCCGACCGCCGCGGCCGCCGCGGCCGACACCGCGAACGCGTCGCCGCGCCGGGCGGTACCGATCCGGCGGCGTGGCCGCTCGTCGGAGGCCGACGGCACCGTCGGCGTCACGGTCTCCGCCTCGTCCACAAGGGACGTTGCTGCGTTCTCGGGGAGGATGAGTTCACGCGTCACCGGTGGCCCCCGATCGGCTCCGGGCGATGATCGTCGAGGCGATGAGGTTCACGATCAGCGTGAGCACGAACAAGGCGAGGCCCGCCGCCATGAGCGCCGACACCGCGAAGGGCGAGGCGTCGCCGTAGCGGTTGGCGATGAGCGCCGAGATCGAACTGGCGCCCGCCTGGAGGATGTGCGGCTGGATCTCGTACACCAGCGAGATCGTCATGACCACGCCGATCGTCTCGCCGAGCGCGCGGCCCAGCCCGAGCATCGTCCCGCCGATCATGCCGCCCTTCCCGAAGGGGAGCACGACCGCGCGGATCATGCCCCAGCGCGTCGCGCCGAGGGCGTAGGCGCCTTCGCGTTCACCGACGGGCGCCTGCGAGAAGACCTCCCGCATGACCGAGGAGGCGATCGGCGTGACCATCATCGCCACGACCAGCCCGGCGAGCAGCGTCGAGCGCGTGTAGACGGTCTCGGAGGCCAGGGGATCGTTCGGGTCGACGCCTTCCACGGCGAACGGCGGGAGCCAGCCGAGCCACGTCGACATCCACCGCGCGACACCGAGGACGCTGCCCTCCATGAGGAACGCGCCCCACAGGCCGTAGACGACGCTGGGCACCGCCGCCATCAGGTCCACGAGGTTCACCAGGAGCCTGCGCAGTCGGCCGGGGGCGTACTCGGAGATGTAGAGGGCCGTGCCGATCGCCAGCGGCACGGCGATGCCGATCGCGACGCTCGCGATCAGCAGTGTGCCGGTGAGGACGGCCGCGATGCCGAAATCGCCGCCTTCGGGGGCCCATTCCTCGGTGGTGAAGAAGGACCAGCCGGCGACGTGGAGGGCCTCCCAGCCCCGGTAGAGCAGGAAGCCGCCGACCAGGCACATGATGAGCAGGACGGCGAGGCCGCCGGCGCGGCTGACGCCGCGGAAGACGCGGTCGGCGGGCCCGGCGCGGTGGGCGAGGCGGCGAGGCCGGTCGGGCGGGTCATGCTCGCGCCCGGCGGGCGTCGTCGTCTCGCTGAGGGTGGTGGTCACCGGCGGATCTCTTTCGGGACGGGTGGCTGGGGCGGTGGCGGGAGTCCGTGGTGGCGGACGACCTGCACTCCGGAGGTGATCTCGGCGACGGGCACCGAGTCGAGAAAGCGTTCGAGGTTGTAGGCGCATTCACGCGCGCGCAGATATGAACGGCTCGATTCGGCGACGGGTATCCCGTCGAGTTCGATGAGCCAGCTCATTCGCCCGCTGCGGTCGTCGACGATTTGTGCGGAGGTGAGCCGGGCGGCTCCGGCTTGTAAATTCAGGACCGCGCCGCGGCATTCGAGATAGGTCGGATAACCGTCGGTGCAATTTCCGATTCGCCGGTTGTTCGCCGATATCAAGGTCCAGCGCAGCGGCCCCGCGGCGGCTTTCGTAACGGCGAGTGCGGTGTTGGGCAGGGTCTGGAAGATGAAGCGGGCGTGTTGCACTGCGGATACTCTCCCGGGCACTAGTACGCGGCGGTTTCGCCCGGGCGGCGACCGTTTCCGCGTTTCACTGCGTGCGGTATCAGGGGTAAGCGTGTTCATGACCGGTTACGCCCGCCGCAGGCCCACGTTCACAACGGACACGCAGCGCGTGAACGTGCGGTGTGGTCGGCGCCATTCTTCGAGGACGCCGGAATTCGGTTCGGGTTCGCTTTCCGGCCCCACGCGCGTCGTCTCCCGTCGGCTGCGCCGATTACCCCCTGACGACCGCCCGGTGCTTGTGCTACGGTCCGTGGCACGGCATCGACGGAGCCGAGTAACACCCGCCGATCCGCGGACGAGAGAGCCACCGGCAGCTGTGAAGGTGGACCGCGGAACGGGTGCGAAGACCCTCCCGAGCCGCGGGAAGAAAGGTGTCGCGAGACGCCGAGTAGAGCCCGCCGGACTGGCCCACGAGACGGGTGTCATGAAGGCCGCGCGCAGCCGGTGCGCGGTGAAGGTGTGGTGGTACCGCGACTCCCCGTCGCCCACACCTCCGGGGATTCCCAGTGAATCAAGGAGGTGTGAGAGCAGATGTCCATCGAACCCATCGAACAGACCGCCGCAGTCCCCGAGGCGAGCGCCGACCCGCCACGGGTCCTGGCCTCGGCCTTGGCCGTCCACATCGGACGGACCGTGCGGGTGTCCGGCTGGCTGCATCGCCGCCGGATCCTCAAGTCCGTCGTCTTCGCCGTCGTCCGCGACCGTTCCGGGCTGGCGCAGGTCGTGGTCCGCGAGCCCGAGTTGAGGGCGCGGATCGAGGCCCTGACCGAGGAGACCGTCGTCGAGTTCACCGGCGAGGCCACGGCCAACGCCGACGCCCCCGGCGGTGTCGAGATCACCGGCCCGGCGCTGCGGCTGCTCGGTGAACCGGCCGAACCGGCGCCCTTCGACCTCTACCGGCCGGAGTTGCGCGCGACGCTTCCGACGACCCTCGACAACGCGCAGGTCGCGTTGCGGCACCCGCGCAAGCGGGCGCCTTTCGAGATCGCCGCGGCCGCCGTCGCGGGCTTCCGCGAGGCCCTGTCGAAGCGGGAGTTCACCGAGGTCAACAGCCCGAAGCTGGTGGGAACGGCGACCGAGTCGGGCGCCAGCGTCTTCACCGTCGACTACTTCGGCGGCAAGGCCTACCTGGCGCAGAGCCCGCAGTTCTACAAGCAGACCCTGGTGGGCGTCTTCGAGCGCGTCTTCGAGGTCGGGCCGGTCTTCCGGGCCGAACCGCACGACACGGTCCGGCACCTCGCCGAGTACGTCTCGCTGGACGCCGAACTGGGCTTCATCGAGGGCTACGCCGACGTGCAGGCGGTCCTCGAAGCGGCCGTCGGCGGCATGCTGTCGGCCGTCGAGGAACGCGCCGGGGCGGCCCTGGCCACCCTGGGCCTGAGCCTGCCGGTGATGCCCGCGAAGGTCCCGGAACTGCACTTCACCGAGGCCCTCGCGATGATCACGGAGGCCACGGGCGAGGAGACCGAAGGGCTCGACGACCTCGCCCCCGCGCACGAGCGCTGGGTCGGTGAGTGGGCGAAACGTGAGCACGGCAGCGACTTCGCCTACATCATCGGCTACCCCATGTCGAAGCGCCCGTTCTACGCCCACCCCGACACGGCACGTCCCGCCTACAGCGCGTCCTTCGACCTGCTGTTCCGCGGCACCGAGCTGGTCACCGGCGGGCAGCGGCTGCACAAGTACTCCGACTACCTCGCCGCGCTCGCCGCGCGGGGGGAGAGCCCGGAGGCCTACGAGGGCTATCTCGCGGCCTTCAAGCACGGCATGCCGCCGCACGGCGGCTTCGCGATCGGGCTGGAGCGCTTCGTGGCGCAGCTGACCGGCGCGGCCAACATCCGCGAGGTCACGCTGTTCCCGCGCGACCTGCACCGGCTGACGCCTTGACGGGAACCGGGTCCGGGCCGTCGAGGCCCGGGCTCGGGCCTCGGCGAGCCGACCCCGCGGCACCCCGCGCTCGTCTACCGTGGAAAGCCTCACAACGGACGAAGAGGCACTCCATGGACGAGATCTACGCCATCGGCATCCAGGGCGCCGTCGGTGAACCGGCCCCCGCGCGCATCTTCTCCGTGCGCGACCAGGAGATCGGCGACACCGTCGTCGAGCTCGGCCCGCTCGCGGGTGACCTGTCGAACGCCTTCGACCCCTCGACCGGCGACCACTGGTGGATCGCCGGGGACGAGGTCAGTTCGCAGCGCGGGGGCGTGCACGCGGCCCTGTCGGTCCCGAAAGGCAAGCGGGGCCTGGCCTTCCGCCGTGACGGGCGGGGCTTCTTCTTCGCGGCGGAGGCGCCCGGCCGCGTCCTCTCCTTCGAGGGCGCCAATCCCGGCGGCGTGACCCCGGTCGAGGTCCACGGCGTCGAGACGCCGGTCGACCTGGCCTTCGACGGTGCCGGGCGGGCCCTGCTGCTGACCGCCGACGGCGTCCTCGCCGAGGTCGACGACACGTCCGGTCCGAAGTGGACGGTGTCGCGCACCTGGTCGATCAACGCCGCCGGCCACGTCTTCACCGGCCTGGCCCTCGCCGAGTCCTACGTGACCGTCGCCGGCCGCGACACCGACGGCTCCTTCATCACCGAGGTCGTGTTCGACAACGGCTCGGCCGGCCTGGAACCGCCGTTCGACCTCGGCTCCATCGGCAAGGTCGGCGACCTCGCCTCGGCGCACTTCCCCGACGGCGTCACGCCCGGGCGCTGACGCACCCGGGCGCGACCACCGGTCACTTCAGTCCGAAGGACCGGATCGTCGTGGCGGCGAAGGAACCGCCGATCGAGTCGGTCGACGACAGCCGTACCGAGACGAACGTCGCCCCCGCCGGGTGCACCAGCAGCCCGAGCGCCTGGTCGCCGTGCCGCAGCAGCGACACCTTCTTCCAGGTGACGCCGTCGTCGTAGGAGACCTCCATCGTCATCGACGTGGTCTTCGCCGCGGCGCCCTGCCGGTGCGCGTCGAGCGTCACGACCTGCGGCACCCACCGCCGGGCGTAGCCGTTCTCGACGCCGGAGGCGTCCAGCGACACCGTCGACAGGTTCACGGCCTCACGTTCGGCCGTGCTCGCCGAGTCGAAGGTCCACGTCGCCGTCGCGCGCGTGCCGAGGGCCGTCCACGGGACGTCCCGGGTGGCGTCGACGGCGAGTGTGTAGGTGCCCGAGTCACCGGCCGGGAGGTAGTAGTTCTGCGACTCCAGGCGGCTGTCCTTGCGTGCGATCTCCACGCCGTCGCGGGACAGTGTCGTCACCCCGGTGACCCCGACCAGGCCCCAGCCGGCCTCGGCGGCGTCGGGTCCGGTGAACATCGGGGTGATGCCCGACAGCTGGTCGCCGGACCGGTTGAGGGAGAAGGCGTAGCGCTCGTGGACCAGGCCCGGCCCGACCGGCGCGCCGAACCAGGTGTCCCGCGCGCTGCCGGTCTTGTAGTGCCCGCCGTAGTGGACGATGTAGTCGGCCGGGTATTCGGCGTTGAACTGCGCGGTGTGGAACCACTCCACCTCCGGCGAGGCGGTGTAGTACTCGGTGCGCACCTGCGGCGTGCGGACGGCGAACTCGGGGACCACGAAGGCCGAGTCGTGCCCGGAGTCGACCCGCCCGTAACTGTTGCGACGGAAGTCGATCTTGTAGCCCTGCGCCTGGTAGTCGACGACGCGCTTGGCCAGGCCGCGGTCGCGGACGCGCCACGACAGGTCGGCGGGGATCTCGCCGGTCGCGGTGTACGCGAGGTGGTAGCCGTAGGCCGTCTGCCCGCCCTCGTCCTCCGGCCCGGTGAGGGTCGGCCGGATCGCGAAGAGCAGGCCCTCGGCCTCGGCCGGCGTGGAGTAGATCCGCCAGTCGCCTTCGAGGATCGTCGTGTAGCTCATCCCGGTGTCGATCCCGGGGAGGTTCGCCTGCAGCTTGAACTCCGCGCTGTGCGCCACGGCGTCCTTGCGGTCGACGGTGAAGGTCAGCTCCTCCAGGTCGTTGCCCTCGACGGTGAACCCGGTGGGCGCGTCGGCGACGGTGAGCCGGTGGTAGGTGAGGGACGCGAACCCGGCGGTCCCGGCCGACGGCTGCGTCTGCTGGTAGGCCAGCGCGCTGTACTCACCGGGCGGAACGAGGCCGGCGACCGTGCCGTCGCCCTGGTCGCGCAGGTAGAAGACCTTGCCGGTCACCTGATCCTGCAGGTTGACCTGCTTCTGCTTCGTGATCGCGCCCGACGGCGTCTCGAAGGCGACCGTCACCGCCTGCGCGTCCCCGGCGAGCGGCGCGAAGGAAGAGGTCCCCGCCGTCTCGCCGCGCAGGATCGCGTCGACGTTGAACAGCGCGGGATCGAGCCCGCCGGAACCGAGCTGGTCGAGCACGTCGGCGGGCACCAGGAGACGATCGCCGGACCCGTCGGGGGCCGTCGGCGAAGTGAACGTGACGCCCTCGCGGCCCGGGCCGGGACGCACGTCGAAGCGGCCGTCCGGCAAGGGCAGCACGACGTCGCCGGTGGGGAGGGTGACGGTGTCGGTGGGGGTGATGGTGGTAGGGGCGGCCGGGGGATCGGCATAGGCCGTTCCCGCCGGGATCAGGGTGAGGACCCCGACCAGGATTCCTATCGAGCGAAGTCGCACGACGACTCCCTGTGTGGAAGTGGGCTGTTTCGCCGACCTTGATCGGCAGTTGGACGATTAACCACGCTAAGGGGCTACTGCCAGGTACTTCATGTGATGTCGATCTCTGTGCAGACCGTGATCATGTATGTACCGATGGCCCGGTACGTTCCTTACGGGACAGCGCGGAGGGGTCACCTCGGGTTAGCGTCTGACCGATATGACTGAAGAGATGACGCTCGAACGCGTCTTCCACAACAGGGCCGAACAGTCGCCCGCCGAACTCCCCGTCTTCTCCCGCCTGTGCCGGGCCGTCGCCGACGACCCCGCCCTGGCCGCCCCACTCGCGGGCCTCCCCGTCCGGTGGAACCTCCCCGACCGGCTCCTCACCGCCGTGAGCCTCCTCCTCCGAGCCGAAGCCACCGGACACCCACTCGCCGCCCACTTCGCCACCCTCGGAGGCGGCAAAGGCGCCGACGGCACCCTCGTCGACACCTTCGCCGCCTTCCTCGCCGAGCACCACGAACGCCTCACCGCACTCGTCCGCGACAACGACTCCCGCTGGAACGACCCCGCCCGCGTCGCCCAGTTCTGGCCCGCCTTCGCCCTCACCGCCGCCCGCGACACCCGCCCGCTCTGGCTCGTCGAACTCGGCGGCGCCGCCGGCCTCACCGCCCGCCCCGACCGCTACGGATACCGCTTCACCCGAGAGAACCGCACCGAGACCGTCAACGGCGACCGCCCACTCGTCCTCGACCTCGAACTCCGCGGCGAAGACCCCGCCCACCTCGGCCACCCCGTCAGAGTCGCCGGCCGCTGCGTCATCGACCGCGACCCCATCCGCACCGACGACCCCGCCACCGTCGCCCTCCTGCGCGCGAGCGTCCGGCCCGACCTCGCCGACCAGCTCCGCCGCGTCGACCTCGCCCTCGCCGAAACCGCCAACACCGAACTCACCTGGCACATCGGCGATCTCCTCGACGTCCTCCCCGCAGCCCTCGCCGAGATCCCCGACGGGCGCCTCCCCGTCGTATACGGCTCCAGCGTCCTGTGCTGCCTCCACGAACGCAGGCCCCGCTTCGCCGAGATCCTCGCCGAAGCCGGCCGCGACCTGGTCTGGCTGAGTATCGAGGCGCCCGCCAACTCCCTCGGCCTGATCAGCCGAGACCCCGTCACCGAGACGAACAACAAAGCGCACCTGACCGCCGTCACCTACCGCGACGGCCGAGTGGTCTCCGCCGAGACCCTCGCGCTCGCCGACTCCTGGGGGCGCTGGCTGTACTGGGACCCGCGCCCGGTCGAGATCACGTCCTGACCCGCGTGCACTCGACGGCCATGCGAGGTTAGGCTCGCCTAAGCATCCCGCTCGCTCCTGAGCGCCCGCCGTCGTGAGGACACGCCATGCCCGACCGCCTGCACGCCGAAGACCTCGTGCTCGCCTACGACAAGCGCATCGTCGCCGACGGACTCTCGGTCTCGATCCCCGACGGCTCGTTCACGGTGATCGTCGGTCCCAACGCCTGCGGCAAGTCGACGCTGTTGCGCGCGCTCGCGCGGATGCTCAAACCGCAGCGGGGGACCGTCCACCTCGACGGGCGCCTCATCGGCTCCTACCCGGCGAAGGAGGCGGCGCGGCGGCTCGGGCTGCTGCCGCAGTCGGCGACGGCCCCGGAGGGGATCAGCGTCGCCGACCTCGTCGCCCGCGGCCGGTACCCGCACCAGAGCCTCCTGCGGCAGTGGTCGAAGACCGACGAGCGCGTCGTCGAGGAGGCGATGGTCGCCACGGGCGTCCTCGACCTCGCCGCCCGCCCGGTCGACGAGCTGTCCGGCGGGCAGCGGCAGCGCGTGTGGATCGCGATGGCCCTGGCCCAGCAGACGCCGATCCTGCTCCTCGACGAACCGACGACCTTCCTCGACATCGCCCACCAGGTCGACGTCCTCGACCTGTGCGCCGACCTCAACGCCGCGCAGGGCCGGACCCTCGTCGCCGTCCTGCACGACCTCAACCTCGCCTGCCGCTACGCCACCCACCTCATCGCCATGACCGACGGCCGCATCGTCGCCGAAGGGCCCCCGGCGCAGATCGTCACCGCCGAACTCATCGAAGAGGTCTTCGGGCTGCGCTGCCGCGTCATCGAGGACCCGGAGACCGCGACGCCGCTGGTCGTCCCGGCCGCCCCCGCGCCGGTCGCGCGGGCCGCCTGACCCCCTCCGGCGACCCCCTGCGCGGCAAACCCGGTACGCGAACGTCGTACCCGCATGGCAAACTTGCCGACCATGCGCGAAGAGCTCAGGCAGACCGAAGTCGACCTCGGCGGCCTCGTGTCCGTCCTCGCCGCCCACCTCTATTCCACACCCCTCGTGGCCCTGCGCGAACTGGTGCAGAACGCCCACGACTCGATCACCCGCCGCCGCCTCGAAGACCCCTCGGCGAGCGACGGGCGCATCGTGGTGCGCGGTGACGAGTCGGCCGGCACGGTCTCCGTTCGCGACGAGGGCGCCGGGCTCACCGAGGAGGAGATCCACGCCTACCTCGCCACCGTCGGCACCGGCTACACCCGGCTCCTGCGCGACGTCACCGGCAGCGAGGACCTCATCGGCGCCTTCGGGCTGGGCTTCCTGTCGGCCTTCGCGGTCGCCGACGAGGTCACCGTCGTCACCACCTCGCACCGCGAGACCGACGCCGGGCACCGTTACCACTCCGTCGGCGGCGAGACCTACTCCGTGATCGACGCGCCCCCGCAGTCGCCGGGCACCGAGGTGACGCTGCGACTCAAGCCCGAGTACGCCTACCTCGCCGCCGAGGACACCCTCCGCGAGGTCCTGACCCGCTACTGCGCGCTGCTGCCCATCGCCGTCCACCTCGGCGACGCCGCGAGCCCGGTCAACGACCTGCCCGTCCCATGGCGCGAGGAGAACGCCTCCCGCCAGTCCGAGATGGCCTTCGCCTCCCGCTTCGCGCAGCGCCTGGCCCCCTTGTGCACGATCCCGGTCCGCCCCGACACCGAGGCCGAGGGCTCCGACGCCGTCGGTCTCCTGTGGATCCAGGACTCGGCGACCTACGGCTCCACCGACAACCGCGACCTCTCGGTCTGCCTACGCGGCATGATGCTCTCCCACGACGCCCGCGACCTTCTGCCCACCTGGGCCGGATTCGTCGGCGGCGTCATCGAGTCGGCCCGCCTCACACCCACCGCCAGCCGCGAGGACCTCCAGCGCGACGAACGTTACCGCGCCGTCCACAAAGGACTCACCGAGTCCATCATCAACGGCATGTTCGAGATCGCCCGCACCCAGCCCGGCACCTGGCAGCGCGTCCTCGCCCGCCACGGCCAGGTCCTCCTCGGCGCCGCCCTCTGCGACGACCGCCTCTTCGAACTCCTCGCCGACGACGTCCCCGTCCCCACCTCCAACGGCGACATGACCGCCGGTGCCCTCCGCGCCGCCGGCAGCGGCACCATCCACGTCAACGCCGGCGAAGGTGGCGGCTTCACCGAGATGCTCTACCGCGCCATGCAGGTGCCCATCGCCCGCGGCGACCGCTACGCCGTCCTGCCGTTCCTGCGCCGCTACGGCACCGAACGCGCCTGCCCCGTCGTCGAACTCGGCACCAGCGACGGCGACCGTCGCCTCTTCAAGGACACCGACACGCCACTGTCCACACAGGACCACGCCTGGCTCACCGCCGTCCTCACCGACGACGGCGAAGAACTCGTCCCCGCCCGCTACGCCCCCTCCGCACTGCCCCTCGTCCTCGTCCCCGACGCCGACGTCGCCCTCAAACGCCGCATCGAAGCCGACGAGACCGCCTCCCGCATCCCCAGCGCGGCACTCGCCCTCGCGCGCGACTTCACCGCGGGCACCGACGGTTCCGTCGCCGCCCGCCTCTACCTCAACCTCGACAACCTCGCCGTCCGCAGACTTCTCGGCGCCCGCCGCGCGGACCATCCCGGCTGCACCACCGCCGCCGCCCTCCTGCGGTCCCTCAAGGTCATCATGGCCTCGACCGCCGGCGAGACCGGCCACCGCGGGGACCTCACCGCCGCCCTCGTCGGCGTCGGCAGCGCCATCGAAAGCCTCGTCGCCGAAACCGATCCCGCGCCATCCACCGACGCACAGGAGACCGACCCCCGATGACCACCGACATCTGGGCCTGGGTGCACGAGACCCACCGCGAGCTCATCGAAGCCGGCCACCCCCGACTCGCCGACGCCGTCGCCGAGATCTCCGGGCACGCCGTCAACGGCCGCCCCGACGAGGTCGACGCGATCTACCCCGAGGCCGTCGCCACCGCCCGCGCCCTCGACCTCCCGTGGGTCGAGGTGTTCCTCCGCCACTGGCGCCTCCAGTCGCTGGTCAACGAACGCCAGCAGGGCGAGAAGGCGCTCCCCGAGGCCACCGCGCTGCTGGAGTTCGCCCACCGCGAGGAGACCAAGGACTGCCCCCAGTCGGTCTGCGTCGTCCAGGACTTCTGCATCGCCCACGCCCGCATCGACGGCCCCGGTTACGTCAACGAGCGCATCGCGATCCTCGACGAGACCCTCGCCCGCATCGAACCGGCCCGCAACTGCTTCGACTGCCTCACCCGCGAGTACAGCTACGCCCTCAACGACGACGGACGCACCGAAGAGGCCCTCGCCTACATCGAGGAGGCCGAGGGCAAGCACCGTGCGGCCGGCGGCGAGCCCTCCCTGTACATGCACCTCCACCGTGCCCGGCTCCTCGGCCAGCTCGACCGCGCCCAGGAAGGCCTCGACCTCCTCGAACGCTCCGAGGCCGCCCGCCGCAAAGGCCCCTACGCACTCGACGAGGACGACGAACGCGAGCTCGCGCTCACCCGCGCCCTGCTCCACGCCACCCTCGGCGACACCGATAACGCCATCGCCCAGCTCCCCGACATCGCCGAACCCATCGCGCACGCCGACCTGCGCCTGCGGTGGGCCGCGACCGTCGAGAAGCTCATCGGGCTCGGCGTGGTGGACAACGTCCCCCGCCTCGGCACCGCCGTCGCCAACTGGGCCTCCTACCTCGACGCCGTCGGCTCCCACCGCGCCTGCCTGAACATGCTGCTCATCGCCGGGCGACTGGCGAACCGGCGAGGCGCGGGGACCGTCGCGCGGGCGATCGGCGATTTCGCCGCCCGCAAGGTCGACGACCTCCGCCGCAAGGACACCCCGACCATGCGCGACTTCGTCGCCATGCGCCGTGACGCCGAGGCGCTGCCCACGCCGGAACTGCCCGTGCCCGTCGAGCACCTGCCCGGCTACCTGGAGGCCCTGGGCGTCGCCGGCGAGGACGGCTCCTACCAGCCCGCCGACCCCGAGCAGAACCTCGACCTGCTCGCCGTCGCCCACGAGACCGCACCCGAGGACCAGCGCGTGCTCGGGCTCCTCGCCCAGTACCTGTCGGTGCTCGGGATGCCCTGGAAGGCCGCGGCCCTGCTGTGGGAGGGCGTCGAGGCCGACCCGGCCAACGAAAGCCGCAACCGTCTCCTCTGTGACGTGCTCCTGCGCGCCAAGGACGGCGCCGGCATCAAACGGCTCGCCGCCCTCGTCGCCCCCGCCGACCCTGCGCAGGCTCACTGGTTCCGCGCCTCCTGGGCCGCCGACCAGGGCGAATGGGAGGACGTGGCCCGCGAGTGCGCGGCCATCGTCGCCCTCGACGACGCCGTCGTCAACACCCGCCGCATGTGGGCGCACGCCGCCCGCGAGCTCGGCGACTTCGAGACCGCGCAGCGCGTGTGGAGCGACCTGCTCGACCGCACCTCCGATGCCCCGGACGCCGAGGACCACGTCCGCGCACACCCCTCCGACAGGTGGTCGCTGATCATCGCCGCGACCATCAACGGCGACTGGGTCGCCGTCCGCGCCCAGTGCGCGGTGATCGGGATCGAACTCGACACCCCCGAAGGTGTCATCGACGAGCGCTGGCACCCGATCGAACTGCGCTACGACCGGCCCGACGGGCGGCTCACCGTCCTCGCGATCCGGACCGGTCCGGCCACCGCCCGCGTCGAGTCGGTCACCCGCCCCGGCGCGCCCCTCAACCACGGCGACCTCGTCGTGATCGACCCGGCCGCCCTCGAAGCCCCGCCGGAGGACGAGGAGGACCGCGAAGGCTGGTACCCGCCCATCGCCGCCGTCCGCCTCCTGCGGCCCGGCGGATACCGGACCTACTTCGTCGACGGTGTCCACCCCGGCGAGGAGGCCCTCGAAACCTTCATCGACGCCCTCCGCACCGAGGACTACGGCGTCTGGGTCTACACCGACGAGGACTACCAGCTCTTCCCGCCCGGAGCCGACGCGACCGTCACCGGCGTCTACATCGGCGTGGCCGTCCCGCCCACGGCCGGCGCCGAAGCCGCGCACGAACTCCTGAAAGGTTTGACGGCCGGGTGGGACCACCCCATGTCGTGGCACCCGCTCGCGGTCGACGCCGACCGCGATGTCGAGCACCACGCGAAGGTCGCCGAGGACTACGACCTGTAAGAGAGGAAGGGGAGCCCCGGCACGGGCTCCCCTTCTCGACTCGGACCGGCCTTCAGGCCAGGAGCTTCGGCAGGTGGCGCTCCACCAGCGGTGTCACCTCGGCGACGGTCACGTCGCGGCCGAGTTCCTTCGACAGCGACGTGACCTCGGCGTCGACGATCCCGCAGGGGACGATCGCGTTGAAGCCGTCGAAGGCGTTGTCGCAGTTCAGCGCGAAGCCGTGCATCGTGACCGCCCACCGCACCCGCACGCCGATCGCGGCGATCTTGCGGGCGGGGCCCCGGTCGTCGGCCGGGACCCAGACACCCGTGCGCTCCGGGATCGGGATCGTGTGCACCCCCAGCTCGGCGCACACGTCGATGAGGACACGCTCCATCCGCCGCACGTAGGCGACGACGTCGAGCGGCTTCGGCAGGCGCACGATCGGGTAGCCCACGAGCTGGCCCGGGCCGTGCCACGTGATCAGCCCGCCCCGGTCGACCTCGACGACGGGCGTCCCGTCGTTGGGGCGCTGCCACTCCTCGGTCCGCCTCCCGGCGGTGAAGACGCTCGGGTGCTCCAGGAGCAGGACCGTGTCGGGGAGCTCGTCATCCATGCGCCGGGCGTGCAGCTCGCGCTGCAGGTCCCAGGCCGTCTGGTAGTCGACGAGCCCACGTCGCTGAAGGTCGAGAGGGCGCGTCACCGGCTCCGTCGCCGTCGGATGTGTCACGTTCGCAACGTTAGTCCGAAGGCCCCCGGCGAGGCGAAAAAATGCGAGTGGGGTCTCGGTCACAAGGAAGCGGTTTCTCGCTAGGCTCATCCGCATGCTCAAGCCTGCCAAGCTAATCGTCGCAAGGCGATCGCACTTTTTAACAGCGCGCTCATCCCTTCGTAGGTTCGCCGTAGTACTTATGGCGCTCGCGCTGCTTCCCCTCGCAGCTTGCGGAGAAGACGAAGTACCCTCCGCGCCGACCGGGTCGCGTTATGTGATGACGCAGGCACCGGACGACTCCCTTCCGCCGGAGATCCAGGCGATCAAGGACATCGGCCGCCTCCTCGTCGGTACCCGCTATGACCAGCCCCTCACCGGCCTGCGCAATGAGGCGACCGGCCGCATCGACGGCTTCGACGCCGAGATCGGGCGCATCATCGCCCAGCGGATCTTCGGCACCGTCGAAGAAGGCGTCAACATCGAGTTCATCGAGACCCTGGCCAAGAGCCGGACGACGTATCTGAGCACCAACCAGGTGGACATGGTCATCGCCACGTTCACCATCAACGACGAACGCAAGGCCGAAGTCGACTTCGCCGGCCCCTATTACATCGCCGGTCAAGACATTCTGGTGAAAAAGGATAATAAGAGCATCGAGTCGGTCGACGACCTCATGGGCAAACGCGTCTGCGCGGCCAAGGGCTCCACTTCGGCGAAGGAGCTGAAGAAGCAGGCCGGAGTCGAGGTCGTCGAGCTGAAGGACTACTCCAGCTGCGTGGCCGCGCTCGAAGGCGCCCAGCCGGTCGAGGCCGTGAGCACCGACAACGTCATCCTGCAGGGCTTCGCCCAGTCCAACCCCGACGCGTACCGCGTGCTGGACAACCCCTTCACGTCGGAGCGCTACGGGATCGGCCTGAAGCACGGCTCGCCCGAACTGCGGAAGTTCATCAACGACACCCTTGAGGAGTCGTTCCGCAACGGGGACTGGCAGAAGGCCTTCCAGATGACCTTCGGCCACACGACGATGAAGATGCCGGAGTACCCGAAGATCGAGAACTACTAGGCAAGAGGTGGGGCCCGGTCAAAGGCCGCCGCCGCGGCGGGCGCTCTCGCGAGTGCCGTGGTGGTGGCGACGACCGGGACCGAACGAACGGCCGGGGATGGCGCCCCGGCCGTGGTGGGCAGCATGTACGGCCGAACGCGGCCCGTGCCCGCGCGAACTGTCGCGCGGGGGCGGGCCCGTTTGGTTTTGGGGTGGGGGTTGGGGTGGGGAAGGACAGGCGGTGAAGCCTGCGCCGCTGAGGACGTGCGGGCGCGAAGAGCGGGGGGGGTTAGGGGCGGCGAGGCGACGAACCGCGAGCGAAAGGCGGGCCGTGAAGCCTGCGTGGCGAAGCCCGCGGACCGCCGCGTGTTTGCCGCGCGCTCTGCTTCGCTGGCTGCTTCCGGCGCCCTCTTCGCTGACCGACCCTGGGGCCTTAGCCTCTGCTTGCATCCTTCGCGGCCCGTCCCATGCGGGTGCGGAAGCAGGCGGCGAGCGGCGGGAGGCCGTGCTGCCGAGCGCTCGCTTGCGCGGAAAGCAGGAAGTGAGGGCCGGGAGGGTGGCGTGTAAGGGGCTGCCTATGCGAGGCGGGAGTGGCGGGAGCCTGCGCTGCCGAGCGCTCGCTTGCGTGGAAGTAGGAAGTGAGGGCCGGGAGGGTGGCGTGTGAGGGGCTGCCTATGCGAGGCGGCGAGCGAAGGATGGGTCGTGAAGCCTGCGTGCCGGGCCTGCGCGGGCGCGGAAAACGCGAGGTGCCGAACGGCGAGTGAAGCCTGCGTTTCCCCGTCGCCTGTTTTTCGCGCCCGGCCGTTCCCGCCGTCCTTCACTGGCCGGCCCTCGCGACCCAGCCACTGCTCGCGTCCCTTCGTGGCCCGCCCCACGCGGGTGCGGAAGCGGGCGGCGAGCGGCGAGCGGCGGGAGCCCGCGTTGCCGAGCCCTCGCTCGCGCGGAAAGCAGGAAGCCAAGGCCGGGAAGGTGGCGTGCAAGGGGCGGCGAGCGAAGAGCGGCTCCGCGAAGCCCGCGCTGCCAAGCCTGCGCGGGCTTCGCGGAAAGCGCGAGGTGAACAACGGCGAGTGAAGCCTGCGCTTCCCCGTCGCCTGTTTTCCGCGCCCGGCCCTTTCCGTGCTCGCCGTTTCCGGTGACCTTTCGCTGACCGGTTCTGGTGCCCCCAGCCTTTGCTCGCATCCTTCGCGGCCCGTCCCACGCGGGCGCCGATGCAGGCGGCGAGCGGCGGGAGCCCGCGCTGCCACGCCCCAAAGGGCGGCCCCGCAGGGTATGGGCCGGCGAGGACTGCGTTGCGAAGCCCGCGTCTCCCCGCCACCTGTTTTCCGCGCCCGGCCGTTCCCGCCGTCCTTCACTGGCCGGCCCTCGCGACCCAGCCACTGCTCGTGTCCCTTCGTGGCCCGCCCCACGCGGGTGCGGAAGCGGGCGGCGAGCGGCGGGAGCCCGCGCTGCCGAGCCCTCGCTCGCGCGGAAAGCAGGAAGCCAAGGCCGGGAAGGTGGCGTGCAAGGGGCGGCGAGCGAAGAGCGGCTGCGCGAAGCCCGCGCTGCCATGTCTGCGCGGGCTTCGCGGAACGCAGGAGGCGAGGGGCGGCGACGAGGGTGGTGAGGGAGGGCAGGGCTGTGAGGTCGGTGATGCGAAGCCTGCGCGAGTGCGAAAAGCTGGCGGGGGAGGGTGGCGAGCGAAGGGTGGCCGCGAAGCTCGCGCTGCGATGTCTGCGCGGGCGCGGGCGCGGAAGCCAGGCGGCGAGGGAAGAGGACCGCGAAGGCTGAGACGCGAAGGCCCGCGCACCCACAGCCGCGAAGGGGTGGTGAGGGAAGGCATGGCCGCGAAGTCGGTGATGCGAAGCCTGCGCGAGTGCGAAGAGCTGGTGGCGGGGGAGGGGGGCGAGCGAGGCCTGGCCTGCGAAGGGTGGCGAGCGAAGGGTGGCCGCGAAGCTCGCGCTGCCATGCCTGTGCGGGCGCGGAATGCAGACGCGGGGTGGGGTCGCGAAGCGCTGCGTGCGAAGGGCTAGACGCGAGGGCCGGCGAGCGAAGGGCGGCGGGAGCTGCGAGCGGGGCCGGGCCGCGCGGGCGGGCGAGCGGGCCGCAAGGGCTGGCCGGCGAACAGCGGCGCGGGTGGGCGGCAAGCGAAGAGGAACGAGCCAGCAAGGAGCCGCCGGCAGGACCTTGAGCGAGAGTCGCCGGCGCGGCGTGTTGCCCGAAACCCCAAGCCCCTTGCCCCCCACCCCCTCCACCAGCAGCGAATCCCCCCGACACGCCCCCACCCTCCTTGACTTCGCCCACCCCCTTACTGAAACTGGTTCCCAAGTTCAACATCACGCCACCAGGAGCCACACCGTGAAACTCGCCTTCGTCGGCAAGGGCGGCAGCGGCAAGACGACCCTCGCGTCGCTCTTCGTCCGTCGCCTCTCCCAGCTCGGGAATCCCGTCTTCGCGATCGACGCCGACGTCAACCAGCACCTCGCCTGCGCCCTCGGCCTCGCCGAGATCGACGCCGTCGCGCTGCCGACGCTCGGCGACGCCCTCCCGCGCATCAAGGACTACCTGCGCGGCGACAACCCGCGCATCGAGTCGGTCGACCAAATGCTGAAGACGACGCCGCCGGGTCCGGGTTCGCGGCTCCTGGGCATCACCGAGACCAACGCGCTCTTCGACGGTCTCGTCACCAGCGTGGGCGGCATCCGCCTCGCCGTCACGGGCGGCTTCACCGAGAACGACCTCGGCGTCGCCTGCTACCACTCCAAGACCGGCGCCGTCGAGCTGCTGCTCAACCACATGATCGACCTGCCCGGCGAGTACGTCGTCGTCGACATGATCGCCGGCGCCGAGGCCTTCGCGTCGGGCATGTTCACGCGCTTCGACTGCACCTTCCTGGTCTGCGAGCCGACGGTCCGCAGCGTCGGCGTCTTCAAGCAGTACGCGGGCTACGCCGCCGACTTCGACGTCCGCATCGCCGTCATCGGCAACAAGGTCGACGACGAGTCCGACGTCGACTTCCTCCGCGAGCACGTCGGCGACGCGCTGATCGGATGGTGCGGCCGTTCGGGCTTCGTCAAGGCGGCCGAGCGCGGCCGGCACCTGGAGATCACCGAGTTGGAGGAGGCGAATCTCGCCGTCCTCGACCGGGCCCGCGCGCTCGTCGACGGTGTCGGCAAGGACTGGGCGAAGTTCACCCGCCAGGCCCACGAGTTCCACCGCCGCAACGCCGAGGCCTGGGGCAGCGACCGCGCCGGCGTCGACCTGTCGGCGCAGATCGACCCCGGCTTCGTCCTCGGCCCGGAGCTCCTCGAAGCCCGCAGCGGCGCCCCGGCGTTGAGCTAGTCACGGTCCGCTGACAACTGTCTGACAGTACGTGGCGGTCGGGTGGAGTCCACTGGACGTCGTGTCCGCCAATCCCGAAAGGAGCCGACATGTCCCTTGACGTTTCGCCGGATCTGCTGGAGAAGGCCGAACGAGGTGAGGTGACCGACGCCGAGTTCGTCGAGTGCGTCCGCACGTCCCTCCCCTACGCGTGGGAGACCATCAGCCGGGTGGTCGGCGACCTCGGCACCACCGAGGCGCCGTTCGCCGACAACGTGACCCCGCCGCCGGACGAGACGGCGCGCGGGCAGCTGCTGCGTGCACTGGCCTCCGACGCGATCCGGGGCGGCATCGAGCGCCACTTCGGCGTGAAGCTGGCCTTCCAGAACTGCCACCGGGTGGCGGCGTTCCGGCCCGCGGCGGTCGACTCCGACACCTACCGCAAGTTCATCTCCCCGACCGGTCAGCTGCGCAACCAGTCGCCGGAACTCCGCGACTGCTAGAGCCGTCGGATACGGCGAATGATCGTGCCGGGGACGCCGTCGCCTTCACGGCGTTCCCGGCACCCGAACCTCTTGGAGGGTGTGTGCGTCTCGGTCTGTTCCTCGCGGGGGCGAAGTTCCCGGGCGTCTCGGCGCGGGAGGCGCTCGACCGCACCGTCTCCTATGGACTGTCGGCGGAACGCGCCGGCCTCGACGGGGTGTGGCTGGCCGAGCACCACTTCATCTCCTACGGGGTGTGCCCCTCGGCGACGGTGGTGGCCGGGAACCTGCTCGGCCGCACCGAGCGCATCGCGGTGGGCACGGCGGCCTGCGTGCTGTCGAACCGCAACCCGGTGGCGCTGGGGGAGGAGGCGATCGCCCTGGACGTGCTGTCCGGCGGGCGTTTCCGGCTCGGCGTCGCCCGGGGCGGACCGTGGGTCGACCTGGAGGTCTTCGGGACCGGCGTCGAACGCTACGCCGAAGGCTTCGGCGAGACCCTTGACGTCTTGTGCGACTGGGTATCCGGCAAACCCCGGGTGGCCGCCGACGGGCGCTTCGTGAACTTCCGTGAGGTCGCGGTCGTGCCCCGGCCGCAAGCGGCGCTGCCGGTCTGGGTCGCGGCCACCTCGCCGTCCACCGTGGACCTCGCGGCCAAGCGGGGCCTGCCGCTGCTGCTCGGTGTCCACATAGGAGACTCGGGCAAGGCGGAGCTGCTGGACCGCTACCGTGAGACCGCCGCGATGTACGGCCACGACGTCGACGCCGTCCCGCACGCCGCCGCGTATCTCTGCCACGTCGACGACACGCGTCAGGCCGCCGCCGACGCCCTGCGCGCGGCGATGCCCGGCTGGATAGGCGAGGGCGTCGCCGAGTACGTCCGCATCGACGGTTCGGCCGGGCCCGGACGCGACCCGGCCGCATACGTCGAGACCCTCATCGGCATGCACCCGGTCGGCCCGCCCGAGTACTGCGCGGAAGTGCTGCGCCGCTCGGCCGAGCGGACCGGGATCCGGCACGCACTGCTGATGGTCGAGGGGGCCGGTGACCCGACGGCCACCGGCGCCACGATCGCGAGGCTCGGCGCCGAAGTGGCGCCGCTGCTCGCCGCCGGGCTCAGTTGAGCCTGGCGTCGGCGAACTGGTCGGCGACCAGCGCGTCGACGTACTTCTCGTCCATGCCGCGCGAGGTGAACCACGCGCCCACGTTGCGCACGTCCCGCTCCAGGAAGAAGCGGCCACGCGGGTTGGCGACCACGTCGATGATCTGCGGCATGTCGATGATGACCAGGCGGCCGCCGTCGACGATGATGTTGTACGCCGACAGGTCGCCGTGGGCGAAACCGTCCCGCGCCATGATGGTCATGTTGAACACGAGCTGATCCCACAGGTCGGCGAGCTCGACCGGTGTCGGCCGCAGGATCTCCAGCCGCGGCGCGGCCGTGCGGTCCGTGCCGATGAACTCCATGATCACCTCGGTGCCGACGATCTGCACCGGATAAGGCACCGAAGCGCCCGCCTTGTGCATGCGGACCAGGGCGTTCCACTCCGTCGCGGCCCACTGCCCGGCCAGCATCTCCTGACCGACCTTGGTGCCCTTGTCCATCGCGCGCTGGTCACGCGACTTGCGGACCGTGCGGCCCTCGGTGTACTCCGAACTGCGGTTGAACATGCGGTGGTCGGCGTCCCGGTAGCGCTTGGCGGCCAGGAGGACCGACCGGTCGGTGTCGGGCACGACGCGTTCGATGAGGAACACGTCGGCCTCCTTGCCGGTCTTGAGGATGCCGTGCTCGATGTCGACGGCGCCGAGATCGGTGATCAGCCAGTCCGGCCACGGCCGCGGAGCCCGCTGCAGCGGCTCGGACTGGTCCCAGGTCGTCCAGCGGTCGCCGAACGGGGGAGCCTCGGGGTCGACGACCTCGATCTCGAAGTCGTCGTTGAAACGTTCTGCCTGCTCGAAGAAGAAATCCTGGGCACCGGACTTACGGCCACGGGACTTCATGGGAACGAAAGAGTCGCGCTCGCGCACTGGTGGTTCTCCTTGTGGAAGTTCGCAAAGGTCACCGGCGACAGCGAAAGGCCTGGTCAGAGCCGGTGGGGTGGAGGGAAGGACTGCTCGCCTAGCGAGCGTCGCCCTCGCCGAGGAGGGCGGTCGAGACATGCGGCATGGGCCGCGCAGCGGCAGTCATCGTCGGCGCCTCCTCTCTCACTCACGCGGACCCGTTCGGGTCGGCACCGTTGTAACTCCGGGCGAGACGTTAACCGATGATCCAGTCGGTGCGCAAGGGGTTTTTCTGTGCCGGTTTTGCGGCGCCGAACGAAACCGCCTTAAAGGTAGGGGATCGGGCGGGGGCCGTGATCTCCACGAAATCTCCACAACTGCCGGTCACCGTCTCCACAAACACGTCCTACGCTGGCCCCATGCCCAGCTCAGACACCCGCAGGCGGATCCTCATCGTCGAAGACGAACCGACGATCGCCATGTCGATCGCCGCCCGGCTCGAAGCCGAGGGCTACGACACCCGCGTCGTCGGCGACGGACTCACCGCCGTCGACGCCGCCGAGGAGTACCGCCCCGAGGCCCTCGTCCTCGACGTGATGCTGCCCGGCATCGACGGCCTCGAAGTCTGCCGGCGGGTACAGGCCGCACGGCCCGTCGCCGTCCTCATGCTCACCGCCCGCGACGACGAGACCGACATGCTCGTCGGGCTCGGCGTCGGCGCCGACGACTACCTCACCAAGCCCTTCAGCATGCGCGAGCTCACCGCCCGCGTCAGCGCGCTCCTCCGCCGCGTCGGACGGACCGCGCCGGCCGAACGCCCGCCCGCGCTGCGCGTCGGCGACGTCGAGATCGACCGCACCGAACGCCGCGTCCGCCGCGACACCGCAGAGGTGCACCTGACCGCCACCGAGTTCGACCTCCTCGTCCGGCTCGCGACCCGACCACGCGTCGTCCACACCCGCGAACAGCTCCTCGGCGAAGTCTGGGGACACACCGCCGCCGCCGGGATCCGCACCGTCGACAGTCACGTCCGCGCCCTGCGACGCAAACTCGGCGACGGCATCATCCGCACCGTCCACGGCGTCGGCTACGCACTGGAGTGCCCCCAGTGACCGGCCACAGCGTCGAACAGTCACCGCCGCGGAGGGGACGGCGGTGGCTGCCCGACTACCTCGACAGCCCGCGCGCACGCGCCAGCGACGGCGGCCCCGTCACCAAGATGTGGATCTGGCTCGGCGACGTCGCGCCCCGGCCACTCGACCGCGTCCGCTCGGTGAAGATCAAGTTCACCATCCTGCTGGTCGGATCCGGCACCTTCGGGCTCCTCGTCTTCTGGTCCCTGCTCGGGTTCCTGCCCTGGGACATGGCCATCATCGCCATCCTCGGCGCCGTGTTCGTCTCCCGCGTCCTCGCCCACGGCATGACCTCGCCCCTGCGCGAGATGACCGCCGGAGTCCGCAAGATGGCCCGCGGTGACTACGACGTCCGCGTCCGCGCCACCGCCCAGGACGAGGTCGGCGTCCTCGCCGAGGCCTTCAACCAGATGGCCGGCGAACTCGCCGCCGTCGACCGCCAGCGCCGCGAACTCATCGCCAACGTCTCCCACGAACTGCGCACCCCCATCACCGCCCTCCAAGCGGTACTGGAGAACGTCGTCGACGGAGTGTCCACAGCGGACGAACAAACCCTCCGGACGGCACTGGCGCAGACCGAGCGGCTCAGCCGCCTCGTCGGCGAACTCCTCGACGTGTCCCGCCTCGACGCCGGCGTGGTCCCCCTGCGCCGCAAGGCCTTCGAGGTTCTGCCCCTCCTACGGCGAGCCGCCGCCGAACAATCCCTCAGCGGCCGCGACGTCACCGTCCACGTCGACGCACCCGCCGGACTCACCGCCGAAGCCGACCCGGCCAGACTCCACCAGGTCGTCGCCAACCTCCTCGACAACGCCGTCCGCCACAGCCCCACCGGCGCTACCGTCACCGTCACCGCCGGACGCGACACCGACGGCGCCGTCCTCATCGACGTCGCCGACCAGGGCCCCGGCATCCCCCTCGCCGAACGCCAGCGGGTCTTCGAACGCTTCACCCGAGGCGACAACGCCGCCCGCTTCGACCGCCGCGACGGCGGCACCGGCCTCGGTCTGGCCATCTCCCGCTGGATCGCCGAACTCCACGGCGGCCAGATCGCCGTCCTCGACTCCGCCCACGGCTGCCTCATCAGAGTCAGGCTGCCCGACCCGCACCTCCCCACCGAACACGGGCCACCCGAACGGGACTGAACGGCCCTACCGATCACGACACCGCACAACGCACCGTGATGGTGATGCCCCATGCCCACCGCACCCGAACACCGACAGCCGACCACTCCCGAGACGGGCCGGCCGCCGCGCCGTGCCCGTGCGCGCCGGCACCCGGAAAGGCAGCTCACATGACCACCCCGCAGATCCCGCCCCACGCCGAACCCGGATCCGCGCCCTGGCACGGAACCGCACCGGAACTACGCGGGAAGATCCCGATGGCGACCGTCCCCTACGTCCAGATCCTGCCGCAGCCCCCGGACCCGGTCACCGCCTTCTTCCGGCGCCTCCTGCCCACCGCGACCACCGCCGCACCCCGCTGGGCCCTCGCCGCGCTCGCCGCGACGGCACTCCTGGCGGCCTTCGCGTTCACCTCTGGAGACCCGGGCGTCGGAATCACCCTCACCGGCATCGGCCTCCTCGCCGCCACCCTCCCGCTCGCGCGCCGGGACCAGCCGGTCACCCGAGCCGTCGGCGCCGTCATCGCCGTCGCGCTGTTCCTCGTACCGTCCCTGCGCGACAACGAGGCCCTCGTCGCGATCTGCGTCCTCATCGGCTTCGGCGCCATCGCCGCCACCCTCGCCCCGCCCATCCGCTTCGCCGGGTTCCTCTACGGCCCGTTCCTCGCCGCCGTCCTGTGGCTACCGGGCCTGAGCTGGGCCAGACGCGGCATCGCCGACCTACCCGGACGCCGCTCGGCGATGCTCATCCTGCGCACCGCCGTCATCGCGACCGTCGTCGTGGTCGTCTTCGGCGCCCTCTTCGCCTCGGCCGACCCCGCCTTCGCCGAACTCGTCGAGACGATCACCCCGACCATGTCACCCGGCCTGGCCATCGGCCGCACCATCCTCTTCCTGTTCTTCCTCACCGGCGGCTTCGCCTACGCCCACCTCGCCGTCCGCCCCGCCCGCCTCGACCTCATCGGCGCCCGCCCCGCCCGGAAGGTCCGGCTCTGGGAATGGGCCGTCCCGCTGACCCTCCTCAACGCCCTCTTCGCGGCCTTCGTCGCGGTCCAGGCCGTCGCCTTCTTCGGTGGCGCCGCATACGTCGCCCGCACCACCGGCCTCACCTACGCCGAATACGCCCGCCGCGGCTTCTGGCAACTCTGCTGGGTCACCGTGCTCACCCTGGCCGTCATCGCCGTCGCCGCCCGCAAGGCACCACGCGCCCAGAAGGCCGAACGCCTCATCCTGCGCGTCCTGCTCGGCGCCCTCTGCGCGCTGTCCCTCGTGGTCGTCGCCTCCGCGCTGCACCGCATGTCCCTCTACGAGGACATGTACGGACTCACCCGCCTGCGCGTCTGGATCTTCACCGTCGAACTCTGGCTCGGCCTGGTCTTCCTGCTCGTCATGGTCGCCGGCATCCGCCTCCGCGCCCGCTGGCTGCCCCGGACCGTCGCCGCCACCGGAGCCGTCGCGCTCATCGCGCTCGCCGTGCTCAACCCCGACGGGCTCATCGCACAACGCAACGCCGACCACTACGCCAAGACCGGCAAGCTCGACATCGAATACCTCACGTCGCTCTCGACCGATGTCGTGCCCGGCCTCGACGGCCTGCCCGCCTTCCAGCGCGCCGACGTGCTCGACGGTTTGGCCTGCTTCGACGACCAGGACGACCTGCTCGCCTGGAACCTCAGCCGCTCACTGGCCGCCGACGCGCGGCCCGGGCACTGCTAGGCGAGGTCGGACGGGTCGGTGTTGGCTCCGCACAGGACCACGGCGACCCGTTCGTCCTCCTCTGGCGTGTAGGCGCCCGACAGGAGCGCGGCCAGCGCGCACGCCGCGCCGTGCTCGACGACGAAGCGGTGTTCCCGCCACAGCCACCGCCGGGCCTCGACGATCGCGTCGTCGGGCACGAGAACACT
This sequence comes from Phytomonospora endophytica, assembly GCF_014202425.1. GTDB lineage: Bacteria > Actinomycetota > Actinomycetes > Mycobacteriales > Micromonosporaceae > Phytomonospora > Phytomonospora endophytica. Next base: position 374,797 of record NZ_JACHGT010000001.1, read on the forward strand.
GTGGACGCTCGTGCGTGAGGCCACCTCGAAGGCGATGTCGCCGATCCGGCGCGCCCCCAGGGAGTCCACCGCGACACCTGTGACCTGGACGTCGACGGGCTCGCCGGCGTCGAGGGCCTTGTGCAGCGTCGGGCAGCCCACCGGTTCGACCGCGACGACCCGCGCGTCGGCCGCCGCCGCGATCCCGGCCATCAGCCCGCCGCCCCCGACCGAGACAATGATGGTGTCCACATCGGACACCTGGTCCTCCAGTTCGAGGGCGACCGTGCCCTGCCCGGCGACGACGTCGGCCTGGTCGTAGGGGTGCACGAACAGCGAACCGCCTTCGGCGGCGAACTTCGTGGCCGACTCGTAGGCGTCGGCGTATTCCCGGCCGACCTGGACGACGGTCGCGCCCAGGTCGTGGAGTTTCGCGACCTTGACGGCGGGCGCGGTCTGCGGCACGTAGACCGTCGCGGGGATGTCGAGGCTCCGAGCCGCGTGCGCGACCGCGAGGCCGGCGTTGCCGCCCGATGCCGGGGCCGCCGTCGAATTCGCCGCTCTCGTAGGCGGCGAGGATGCGGTTGAACGCACCACGGGCCTTGAAGGAGCCGGTGTGCTGGGTGAACTCCAGCTTGAGCCAGGCCGCCGACGCGCGCATGACCGGTGTGCGGCGGACCCGGCCGAGGAGGCGCTCCTGGGCGGACTCGACGTGCTGTCGTGTGAGCATGGAGCGAATGTAGCCGGACCGGTGCGAACCGCTCATCCGCGCTCACCTGCGCTCGGCGAGCCAGGCGTCTTCGGCGTCGTAGTCGAACATGTCGGCGCCGCCGAGCAGTTTCGTTCCGGGCAGGACTTCGCGCCAGTCGCGGCCGGCGGTGACCTCGGTGAGCCACGCGATGGTGTCGGGGAGGGCTCCGGCGTAGTCGGTGACGGGTTCGTAGCCGAGTTCGCGTGCGGCTTTGCCCATGTCCATGACGAAGGAGCCGGGGAGGCTCCAGGGGCTGTCGCCGATGTTGCCGATCGGGGGGCCGTCGAGGTGGATCTCTTCGGGCAGGTGGTTCATGGCGGCACCGATGGCGGTGCCGATTTCGGCGGCGGTCGGCGGGGTGGGGTCGCCGGCGTTGAGGACGCGGCTGCCGGGGCGGTGGGCGGCGAGGCGGATGAGTTCGGCGAGGTTGACGGCGGCGACGGGGTGGAAGACGGCGTCGGGGTGGGCGAGGATGCGGACGGGGCGGCGGTCGAGGGCGCGTTTGACGAAGTACCACTCGCGGGGGATGGCGGAGTTGCGGCCGTGGATGGTGCCGGCGCGCAGGAGGGTGGTGGGGAGTTCGGAGCCGGCGGCGAGGAGTTCGTTTTCGAGGGCGACCTTGTCGGGGCCGTAGCCGCCGAGGGTGGGGTCGCTGGTGGGCTGGGTTTCGGGGATGGCGGCGGGGAAGAGGGGGTCGTCGCCGAGGGCGTTGCCGTCGGTGTCGGTGTAGACGGCGCCGGTGGAGATGACGACGGCGGAGCCGACGCGTCCGGCGAAGGCGCGGAGTTCGCGGCCGTGTGCGGCGGTGAAGGCGATGGTGTCGACGAGGACGTCGTAGCCGGTGCCGACGGCGGCGTCGAGGGCGGCGGGGTCGGAGCGGTCGACGGTGATGGGGCGGGCGCCGTCGGGGATGGTGTTGGCGCTGCGGCCGCGGGAGGCGGCGGTGACGTCCCAGCCGTCGGCGAGGAGGGCGGTGATGGCGGCGTGGCCGATCTGGCCGGTCGCGCCGAGCACGAAGGCGGTTCGGGTCATGGGTGCGACGCTACGGGCGTGGCGGGCGGAGTGGGGAAACGTTCGCTGCGGGCGGAGGCGTCCGGGGTACGGGGAGGGGCACTCCGAGCCCGATCCCCTGCCTCTCAGGCGGTTTCGTTCGCACCGCCCGAAAGAGCCAGAGCGCCGTCCGAAAGAGCCAGAGCGCCGCCCGAACAAACCCAGCCCCCGTCAGTGCAGTCTCGTCCCCCAGGTCCAGCCGTATCCCCTGCAGTGTTTGCAGAGTCCGAGGACGGGGACGGAGCCGACTTCGCCGGGTTCGAGGTCGATGGCGCGGAGGGGGCCGACGGCCATGTATTCGCGCCAGGTGCGGCCTGTTCCCTGGCAGCCGAGGCATGAGCTGGGTGCGGCGCCGTTGGGCGGGTCGGCGGGGTCGTGGCCTGGGTAGGCCGTGTAGTCGTCTGCGGACACTGTCGCAGCTTAGCTGGCGGGTCGGCGTTGGCAGCGGGGGCAGAAATAGGAGGAGCGGTTCATGAACGCTTCGCGGGCGATGGGGGTGCCGCAGCGTCCGCATGGTTCGTCGGCGCGTCCGTAGGCGTTGAGGGAGCGGTCGAAGTAGCCGGATTGTCCGTTGACGTTGACGTAGAGGGCGTCGAAGCTCGTGCCGCCTGCTTTGAGGGCTTCGGCGAGGACGTCGCGGACGTGACCGAGGAGGGCGCGGACGGGTGGCCGGGTGAGTTTGTGGGTGGCGCGGCGCCCGTGGAGCCGGGCGCGCCAGAGGGCTTCGTCGGCGTAGATGTTGCCGATGCCGGAGATGAGCGTCTGGTCGAGGAGGGCGCGTTTGACTTCGGTATGTTTCCTGCGGAGCGCGGCGACGAAGGCCTCATCGTCGAAGTCGGGGTCGACGGGGTCGCGGGCGATGTGCGCGATCTCGGGTGGGAGTTCGGCGCCGTCGCGGGAGAGGGACAGTCCGCCGAAGGTGCGCTGGTCGACGAAGCGGAGCTGCCGGCCGCCGTCGGTGAAGTCGACGCGGACGTGGAGGTGTTTCTCGGCGGGCGCGTCGGGGGGTTGCACGAGCATCTGCCCCGACATGCCGAGGTGGCAGAGGATCGCGTCGCCGGAGTCGAGGGGCAGCCACAGGTACTTGCCGCGGCGCCGCGCACCGGTGACGGTGCGGCCGACGAGGGCGTCGGTGAAGTCGTCGGCTCCCGCGAGGTGGCGCCGGACGGCACGCGGATGCGCGACGTTCACTTCGCCGATCGTGCGGCCGACGACCCAGCGGGCGAGGCCTTCGCGCACGGTTTCGACTTCGGGAAGTTCGGGCATGCCCGGACTATACGACGGTTAAGACTTCGGCCTCGTCGCGCCGCAGGGAGACCAGGCCGTGGCCGAGGGAGAACGCGACCGCCGCGAGCCGCGAGTGCACGTTGAGTTTGCCGAGGACGTTCTGGACGTGGGAACGGACCGTCGTGATCGACACGCCCATGTCGCCCGCCATCGCGCGGGTGTCCTCACCGCGCACGATCCGCCGCAGTACTTCGCCCTCACGAGGGGTGAGATAAGCCGCGAGCCGGTGCGCCGTCGCGTCGTCCATCTCCTGATCGGGACGCAACGCCGCCCGCAACAGCATCGGATCGTAGTGAGTGCGGCCCGCGCCGACCTCCTCGATGGCGCGCACCACCGAATCCAGCCGGCGCATCGTCGAAGCCGCACCCACCGCCCTCGCCGCGACGAGATCACGCACCACCCGCGCGTCACCCCGGCCCGTCAACACGAAAATGCGGACCTCGGGGAACAACGCCGCCGCCTCCCGGGCCCGCACGGCCGCACCCAGTTCAAGGACACAGACCTGCGGCGAACCCGAACCCATGGCCCGGGGAAGCCCACTGTCGGGGACCGTCACGACACGATGGCCACGATTGGCGAGAACCGAGGCGAGCGCGTCGCCATAAGCGCGTTGGGCATCACACACAACGAGATCCATTGCGCCTCCAGGGGGGAACCGGGCGGCGGGTACGCTCACCGGCCGCCGACACATCGTCACTGATGGGTGACGGAAAGGGGAGGTATAAGTCGGATCTGTGACAGTTCCCGGTCAAAGGGTGAGGGATGCGGGCGAAATGTACACAGTGGACAGTGCCGGTTTGGACGGCGCGAACGAAGCCGCCTGAGAGGTAGGGGATCGGGCTCGGCCCGCCGCCGGTGCCGGGTTCCCGGGGTGGTGCGGGAACGCGGCCGGGTCCCCTGGGTGGATGGGCGAGCGAAGCGCGGGACGGCTTCGGCCGCGGTTGCCCGGACCCCGATCGTGCAGAGGGACTTGCGTTCTTGAGGCTGGCTTCTGGTCTTCCGGCGTGGGGCGAGCTGCGAAGCCTGACCCGCCCATGATGCGACCGATACGGACGGGCCCAGCGTGAGCCGCATGACCCCGCCCGCAGGTGCGTCAGGCGACGCTGCCGAACATCTGCGTCCAGTACAGCTGCCCGCCGTTGTGGCTCGCCACGCCGAGTCCGATCGCCTTCGCGTCGCAGTTCAACAGGTTCGCCCGATGCCCCTCGCTGTTCATCCAGCCCTCGATCACCGCCGCCGCCGACGTGTAACCCGCCGCGATGTTCTCCCCGATCGCGTTGTCGTACCCCGCCTCGCGCGACCGATCCCAGGGCGTCCGGCCGTCCTGCGAGTTGTGATCGAAATAGTCGTTCTCCGCCATGTCCCGGCTGTGCCCCACCGCCGCGTTCGTCAACTTGCCGTTGACCTTCACCTTCCCGCAGCCCGCCTGCTCCCGCTCGACGTTCGTCAACCGCACGGCCTCCGCCGCGAGCTGCTCCATCTCGCTGAGATCCTCGTCGGGCGGCGGCGGATCGTCCTCCGACTCGTCCTTGGTCTCCTTGTCCGAAGGCTTCGGCTCGGCCGAACCGGCACCCCGGTCATCACGGCTGGCCTTGTCCTCACCGTCCGCCGACGCGCTCGGGTCGACACGGATCGGCACGTCACTGGCGGCGTCATCGGTCTGCGTCGACTGCCGCAACGGAAGGGCCCCGGTGAACCAGGCCGCGATCAGCCCGGCGAGGAGCAGAACGAGGGCAGCGGCGCCGAGGCGGGCCAGCCAGGCGCCGTGCCGCTGAAGTCGGTGGGCGCCGGTGTGCGTCCGTCCGCCGGGCTCCCGGCCGGGCGAGTCGCTACGCGGGCGCGTCCGAGGGGTGGGGGACGACATAGCGCCCCGACGCTAGCGGCTTTCGCGAGCCGACGCGAGTCCGCGACTGTGATTTCGGTCGTAACATCCGAAAAATTCTTGCCTTCACCGGCGTATCTCCCCGAAAAGGGGCACGATCAGCGGTATGTCAGGCTTGACGTTTGACACGATCGAGCGGAGGATGGTCGTGTCGCCAGTAGGTGAACAGCACTGTTTCGTCCACCGCGCGGATCACGCCTGCATCGTCCGGTGCGTGCCGTTCGGATACGACACCTGCCGTACGCGACCAGCGCAAGCCGCTTAATGTGGCAATAAACAATCATCGAGCGAAGCCGCGGGTACGCGAGCCAACGTAACCTGCTGCCGCGCGCTCCCAAGGAGACACCATGGCCAAGGCCCTGTATGGCCACGTAGGCAACGCGCCCGACCGGCGCATGCTCGACGAGGTCACCAAACTGCGTGCCAGGGTACGGACCCTCGAATTCGAGGTGGCGCGTCTGCGCGCCGACAATGATCGACTCACCGCCGAGGTGGCGGAGCGTGAGGACCTGGAACGGCTGTCCAAGTCGGCCGGCGAACTGATCACCGTACGCTGACACCCTAGAAGTCAAGACGCGCGCCGACGGACCATTGGTCGGCGCGCCGTTTTGCGTCCCGGCCCGCCCCCACCGGTGAGTTGCCAGGGTTATCGCCATGTGATGACGGGGTGAACAGGTAGCCTGCCAGGGCAAGCCCACCGACCGCGTCCATTTCGCGTCCGAGCCGACCCGGAGCCCGCGTGCACCTCAAGAGCCTGACCCTGAAGGGCTTCAAATCCTTCGCGTCGCCCACCACGCTGCGCTTCGAACCCGGCATCACCTGCGTCGTCGGCCCCAACGGCTCGGGCAAGTCCAACGTCGTCGACGCCATCGCCTGGGTCCTCGGCGAACAGGGCGCCAAGGCCCTCCGCGGCGGAAAGATGGAAGACGTCATCTTCGCCGGCACCACCGGCCGCGCGCCCCTCGGCCGCGCCGAGGTCACGCTCACCATCGACAACTCCGACGGCGCCCTCCCCATCGACTACACCGAGGTCTCCATCACCCGCCGCATGTTCCGCACCGGCGAGGGCGAATACGAGATCAACGGCGACCGCTGCCGCCTCCTCGACATCCAGGAACTCCTCTCCGACTCCGGCATCGGCCGCGAAATGCACGTCCTGGTCGGCCAGGGCCGCCTCGACGGGATCCTGCACGCCAAACCCGAAGACCGCCGCGCCTTCATCGAAGAGGCCGCCGGCGTCCTCAAACACCGCAAACGCAAAGAGAAGGCCCTCCGCAAGCTGGAGTCGATGGGCGCCAACCTCAACCGCCTCAACGACCTCACCGCCGAACTCCGCCGCCAGCTCAAACCCCTCGGCCGCCAGGCCGACCTCGCCCGCCGCGCCGCCGGGATCCAGGCCGACCTGCGCGACGCCCGCCTCCGCCTCCTCGCCGACGAGCTCACCCAGCTCCGCGAAACCCTCGCCAAGGACGTCGCCGACGAGAGCGCCATGCGCACCCGCCGCACCGAGGTCGAAACCGCCCACCGCAAAGCCGGCGACGAACTCGCCGACCTGGAGACCCGCCTCGCCGCCGACGCGCCCGCGCTAGCCCGCGCCCAGGAGACCTGGTACCGCCTCTCCGCCCTCCAGGAACGCCTCCGCTCCACCAGCCAGCTCGCCGGGGAACGCCTCCGCTTCCTCTCCGCCGACACCGCCGACGAACGCCCCGGCCGCGACCCCGAGATCCTCGAAGCCGAAGCCGTCCGCGTCCGCGAACAAGAAGTCGAACTCCGCGAGGCCCTCTACACCGACCAGGCCAAACTCGCCGCCGCCGTCGAGTCCCGCCAGGAGACCGAACGCGCCCTCTCCGAAGCCGAGAAGGCCCTCGTCGCCGCCGTCAAGGCCGTCGCCGCTCGCCGCGAAGGACTCGCCCGCCTCACCGGCAAGGTCAACGCCCTGCGCACGCGCTCCCAAGCCGCCGAAGACGAGATCGCCCGCGCCCAGACCGCCCTCACCGAAGCCCGCGAACGCGCCGAGATCGCCACCGTCGCCCACGAAGAGGTCAAGGACCAGTCCGAGACCGCCGGCGCCGGCGACGCCGACCTCGCCCGCCGCTACGAAGAAGCCCAGAACGCCGTCGCCGCCGCCAAGGCGCGCGTCCGCGAACTCGCCGACGCCGAACGCGCCGCCGACCGCGAGGCCACCCAGTGGAAGGCCCGCGAAGAAGCCCTCGCCATGGGCCTGCGCCGCAAGGACGGCGCCGGATCCCTCCTCGGACGCGCCGACGCCGTACCCGGCCTACTTGGCAGCGTCGCCGCCCTCCTCGCCGTCGACCCAGGCCACGAAGCCGCCCTCGCCGCCGCCCTCGGCGGACTCGCCGACGCCGTCGCCGTCTCCGACGTCGAAGGCGCCCTCGCCGCGCTCGCCCTCCTCAAGGAGGACGACGCCGGGCGCGCCGCCTTCCTCATCGGCGCCGATGCCGACGTCCCCGACGCCGCCGCGACCCTCCCCGAAGGCGCACGCTGGGCCGCCGACCTCGTCCGCGCTCCCGCCCACCTGTCCGGCGCGGTCCGCAGCGCGCTCGCCGGCACCGTCGTCGTCCGCGACCTCGCCTCCGCCCGCGACCTCCTCGCCGCCCACCCGGCCCTGACCGCCGTCACCGCCGAAGGCGACGTCCTCGGCTCCCACCGCGCGGCCGGCGGCTCGGCGAAGGAACAGAGCTACATCGAGGTCCAGGCCGCCGTCGACGAGGCCCGCGACAAACGCGCCGAAGCCGAACAGCGCACCGAGACCCTCCGCAGCCACCTGTCGGCCGCCCGCGAGGAGACCGCCGCCCGCGAACGCGAACTCCAGAACGTCGCCCAGCTGCGCAAACAGGTCGACCAGCGCAACAACGAGACCGGCCGCCGCCTCGCCGAACTCGGCGCCGCCGCCCGCTCGGCCGTCGCCGAGGTCGAACGCCTCGTCACCACCCGCGACAAGGCCGAGGCCGCCCGCGACACCGACCTCGCCGGACTCGCCGAACTCGAAGAGCAGCTCCGCCTCGCCGAGGACGAACCCGAGGACGACGACCCGTCCTCGGCCGACCGCGACCGGCTCGCCGCGAGCGTCCAGCAGGTCCGGCAGAACGAGATGGAGATCCGTCTCGCCGTCCGCACCGCCGAGGAGCGCGTCGCCGCCCTCTCCGGCCGCGCCGACGCCCTCGCCCGCCAGGCCCGCCAGGAACGCGAGGCCCGCGAACGCGCCGAAGCCCGCCGCCAGGCCCGTAAACGCGGCGCCGCGATCGCCAAGGCCGTCGCCGACGGAGCCCGCACCGTCCTCGGCCGCATCGAGGACTCCCTCACCCTCGCCGCCGCCGAACGCGACGAGGCCCAGCTCGCCAAGAACGCGCGCGAAGCCGCCCTCACCGACGTCCGCAAGACCGTCCGCGAACTCACCGGCGAACTCGAACGCCTCACCAGCGCCGTCCACCGTGACGAGGTCGCCCGCGCCGAACAGCGCCTGCGCATCGAGCAGCTGGAGATCAAGGCCGCCGAGGACTTCGGCCTCGACCTCGACACCCTCATCGAGGAGTACGGGCCCCACCAGGACGTCCCGCCGACCCCCGCCGAGATCACCAAGGCCGAGGACGACGGGAAACCCGCGCCCCTCCCGACGCCCTACGACCGGCCCACCCAGGAGAAGCGCGCCGCCCGCGGCGAACGCGACCTCGCCCTTCTCGGCAAGGTCAACCCCCTCGCCCTCGAAGAGTTCGCCGCCCTCGAAGAGCGCTACAAGTTCCTCTCCGAACAGCTCGACGACCTCAAGAAGACCCGCAAGGACCTCCTCCAGGTCGTCACCGAGGTCGACGACCGGATCCTGCAGGTCTTCACCGAGGCCTACCACGACGTCGCCCGCGAGTTCGAGCACGTCTTCGCCACCGTCTTCCCCGGCGGTGAGGGCCGGCTGATCCTCACCGACCCCGAGGACATGCTCACCACCGGCGTCGAGGTCGAGGCCCGCCCGCCCAACAAGAAGGTGAAGCGGCTCTCCCTGCTGTCCGGCGGCGAGCGCTCCCTGACCGCACTGGCCATGCTGTGCGCCATCTTCAAGGCGCGCCCCAGCCCCTTCTACCTGATGGACGAGGTCGAGGCCGCCCTCGACGACGTCAACCTCGGCCGTCTGCTGAACCTCCTGCGCCAGCTGCAGGAGACCTCGCAGCTGCTGGTCATCACCCACCAGAAGCGCACGATGGAGGTCGCCGACGCCCTGTACGGCGTCAGCATGCGCGGTGGCGTGTCCCAGGTGATCAGTCAGCGACTGAACGAATCCGAGGACTGACCGCGCCCGCCCCGGCGAGCGCGCGGGCCGTAAGATCGGCGAGCCGGGGTGGAACGCGCGGTGAGCAACCTCATCGGCCGTCCGCGGGCACCGCCCCATTCGCACTCACGTCTGCAAGGATTCACGCATGGACAACTGGTGGCTCTACGCCGTGGTGGCGCTCGTCGTCATCATCGGCGCCGCGCTCCTCGTCGTACCCCGACTCCGCAAGGGCCGTGAAAGCGAGCCCGCCGAGCAGGTGACGAAGCCCGAGCCACCGGCGTCGTCGGCCACGGCCGTGGAGGAGGCGGAGGCGCCGGTCGTCGAGGCGCCCGAAGCGCCCGAGGTCGTCGCCGAGAAGCCCGCGGAGCCCGTCGTCGAGGTCCCCGAACCGACCGTCGGCCGGCTCGTGCGGTTGCGCGCGCGGCTCGCCCGGTCCCAGAACGCCATCGGCCGCGGTTTGCTGAGCCTGCTCGCCAGCGACAAGCTCGACGAGGACGTGTGGGAGGAGATCGAGGGCACGCTCCTCGCCGCCGACGTCGGCGTCCAGCCCACGACCGTCATCGTCGACCGGCTGCGGGAACGCACCCGCGTCCTGGGTACCCGCACCGCCGTCGAGCTGCGCAAGCTGCTCGCCGAGGAGCTGACGATCGCCCTCGACCCCGACATGGACCGGACGCTGCACACCGAGCCGCGCGACGGGAAGCCCGCCGTGATGCTCGTCGTCGGTGTCAACGGTGCCGGGAAGACCACGACCTGCGGGAAGATCGCCCGGGTCCTGGTCGCCGACGGCCGTACCGTCCTTCTCGGCGCCGCCGACACCTTCCGCGCCGCCGCCGTCGACCAGCTCGCGACCTGGGCGCACCGGGTCGGGGCCGAAGTCGTGCGCGGCGAGGAGAAGGCCGACCCGGCCAGCGTCGCCTTCGACGCGGTCAAGAAGGGCATCGACGCGGGCGTCGACACGGTCATGATCGACACCGCGGGGCGCCTGCAGAACAAGGCCGGCCTGATGGACGAGCTCGGCAAGGTCAAGCGGGTCGTGGAAAAGCACGGGCCGGTGGCCGAGACGCTGCTCGTGCTCGACGCCACCACCGGACAGAACGGCCTCGAACAGGCAAGGGTGTTCACCGAGGTCTGCGACGTTTCGGGAGTGGTGCTCACCAAGCTGGACGGGACCGCCAAGGGCGGCATCGTCATCGCAGTACAGCGCAGGCTCGGTGTTCCGGTTAAGCTCGTCGGACTCGGTGAAGGTCCCGATGATCTCGCGCCGTTCAATGTCAGCGACTTCGTGGACGCGTTGCTCGGTGACGAACGGGACGCGAAGGTCTCGGGCTGAACCTCGTATTGACGGTGGTGGTCGGTGACGCAGCAGGAGGTTCCGCTTCACGGCGGTAACACCAGTACCGTGGTGCGGCTCGGTGACACGGTTCGCCGTAACACCGGGCCGTGGACACCCGCGGTTCACTCGCTCCTTCGGCATCTGGAGGTGCGCGGTTTCACCGGGGCGCCCAGAGCCCTGGGGAACGACGAGCACGGACGTGAGGTTCTGTCGTACCTGGAGGGTGAGTGCGGGGAGTACCCGCTCGCGCCGCACTGGACGACCGACGAGGCACTGCAGACGGTCGCGACGATGCTGCGGATGTTCCACGACGCGCAGTACGGCTTCGTGCCTCCCCCGGGAGCGGTGTGGAGGTCGTTCGGGCCCCCGCCGCCGGACACCGAGGTGATCTGCCACCACGACGCGGCCCCGCACAACGTGATCTGGCGGCCCGACGGGACCCTGGCGATGATCGACTTCGATCTCGCGTCGCCGGGGGCGCGGATCTACGACGTGGCGTACGCGGCTTGGACGTGGGTGCCGTTGTTCACGGACAGGGACTCCTACACGCTGGGGTGGAAGCGGCCGGATCGGCCGCGGAGGCTGCGGTTGTTCGCTGACGCGTACGGGCTGTCGGCGCGGGACCGGGCGCGGTTCATCCGGGTGATCCGGAAGCGGATCGTGGATCACGTCGAGGGGATCCGGCGGATGGCGGCGGCGGGAGATCCGGCGTTCATTCGGATCGTGCACAAGGGGCATCTGCGGCGGCCGGTGCGGGACTTGCGGTTGCTGGATCAGGAGCGGTTCATTTTGGATCATGCGCTGAGGTGAGGGTGGGGTGGGGGTGCTCGCTGCGCTGAGGGGGTGTTTCCTTGGGTGCGGGTGCGGGTGCGGGTGCGGGTGCGGGTGGCGTTGCGTTGCGTTGCGTTGCCGGGGGCTGTGGTTTCGGGCCGTGACCGGGGCTCTGCCCCGGACCCCGCAAGGGGCTTCGCCCCCTTGACCCCCGGCCTCGCTCGGGAGACTGGGGGTGCCTTGGCGGTCTCCGGTCGGGTGGCTGGGATGCGGGCTGAGGTTGTTTGGCACTCGCCTGTCTCCGTCTTATCGGCCTTTTCAAGGGCACATGAAGAACCTGGGGCAGTCAAGGGAAAGAGCGCCCTTGACAGCCCCAGAACCTTCATGTCGTCCAATCAACGGCCGAAGCGACGGAGACAGAGGTTAGTGGTGGGTGGGTCGCGCTGGCGCGACCTGGGGGTTCCGTCTCGTGGGGGCGTTCGCTGCGACGGTGTGACCTCACCGAACACGTCCGCGCGCACGTGTTTCGTCTCGTGGGGGGCGTTCGCTGCAGGCTGCAGGCAGCAGGCAGCAGGCAGCAGGCAGCAGGCAGCACGCAGCGCACCGCACGCTGTCCGTCGCTTTGCGCTGGGCAGCGTTCGGCGGCGCGCGTCTGAACGAATCGCGCGCTTCCCCCTCGTGCCCAAAGGGGCCCCAAAAATCACAATACGGACAGGGTGTGACAGTTCGTATCGGCTGCTTTTTCGTTTGGAGTGTCACCCGTGTCGCCGGCGTTCGTGATCGCCGCCGCTTTCGCTCGGTGGGCGTCCTGGCGAACTCGCTCGTCGTGCGGCTTTCGCTGATGCCGCTGTTCTAGTCCGCGTGTCGCCGCCATCGCGAGCTCGTCATGCGGGGTCGGTTCGTGCGCGCCCGTCTTCGTGCCGTTGATGTTCACGGCGTGCCCTCGCCCGCTCGCGTTGCCGTCCGCCGCACCCACCCCGCCCGCGCCGCCGTGCCCGCCCGCGCCGCCATGCCTGTCCGGGCCATCGAGCCCTGTCCGGGCCCCCAAGACCCACGCCACCTGCGTTGTGAGCAGAAGTTCACGTCTTCGAAACATCGGTCGACATGTCCGTAACACGCGCGGCTCGTCGGTGAAACACCCCTGCTCGACGCTGTCCCCACGTTCACTTGACACCGGAAGGACTCGGCATGGAACTCGACGCCGGTAACACAGCCTGGGTGCTGATCGCCTCAGCACTCGTACTTCTCATGGTGCCGGGCCTTGCCCTGTTCTACGGCGGGCTGACGCGTGCCAAGAGCAAGGTCAACATGCTGATGATGAACCTGTCGGCCCTGGCCATCGTCAGCCTCCTGTGGGTCGCCTACGGCTACAGCGTCGCCTTCAAGGGCACCGGGGCCGTCATCGGGGACTTCACGGCGGCCGGGCTTCGTGACCTTCAGGACGCGGTGACGTCGACGGGGTTGCCCGAGTTGCTGTTCGTCGTCTTCCAGATGATGTTCGCCGGGATCACCGTCGCGCTCGTCTCGGGTGCGGTGGCCGAGCGCATGAAGTTCAGTTCCTGGCTCGTCTTCGCCGTGGTGTGGGCTTCGGTCGTGTACTTCCCCGTCGCGCACTGGGTGTGGGGTGGCGGGTTCATCGGGAACCGTGACACCGGGATCGGCGCTCTCGACTTCGCCGGTGGCACGGCTGTCCACGTCAACGCCGGAGCCGCCGCGTTCGGCCTGATCCTCGTCCTCGGGAAGCGACTGGGCTGGCCGCACCGCGACCACAAGCCGCACAACATGTCCCTCGTCCTGCTCGGCACGGGCCTGCTGTGGTTCGGGTGGTTCGGCTTCAACGCCGGCTCCGAACTCGCCGCCGACGGGATCGCCGCGCTCGCCTTCATCAACACGCAGGTCGCCACGGCGGCCGGGGTCGTCGCCTGGATGATCGTCGACTGGATCCGCCTTGGCAAGCCGACGCTGCTCGGGTCCTGCGGTGGCGCGGTCGCCGGGCTCGTCGCCATCACGCCCGCCTGTGCCTACGTCGAACCGCTGGGGGCGCTCGCCATCGGCGTCATCGCCGGTGCGCTGTGCCCCTTCGCGATCCTGCTGAAGAAGCGTCTCGGCTACGACGACTCGCTCGACGTCGTCGGTGTCCACCTGGTCGCCGGTGCGGTCGGGTCGGTCCTGATCGGTGTCTTCGCGGTGGGCTCGCTGGTGCCCGAGGGCGTCAGCGCGGGTCTGGCCTACGGCGGGGGTGCTTCGCTGCTGGGCAAGCAGGCCGCGGCGGTCGGCATCGTGGCGGTCTTCTCGGCGCTCGTGGCCGCCGTCATCGGCCTCGTGCTGAAGCTCACCATCGGCCTGCGCGTCCCCGCCGAGGGCGAGGTCGCCGGGATCGACACCCACGAACACGCCGAAGAGGGCTACGTCCTCGCCTACGAGGACGAGGACGCCTCGGCCACCGAACAGGCCGAGCAGGCCGACGAGACCGAAGGCGAACTGGTCGGCGCCGCCAAATAGGCACCTGACGGCACATGGCCCGCGAGGGGTTGTCGCGGGCCATGTGCCGTGTCCGGCTCCGGCCGGATAGGCTCGTTGGGACCTGCTATGAGTTGACAGCGAGGACGACCACCAGTGTTCGACACTCTTTCCGAGCGCCTGTCCGGCATTTTCAACCAGCTGCGCGGCAAGGGACGCCTCACCGACGCCGACATCGACGCCACCGCGCGCGAGATCCGGCTGGCATTGCTTGAGGCCGATGTCGCGCTGCCCGTCGTGCGCACCTTCATCGGGCACGTCAAAGAACGCTGCCGCGGTGCCGAGGTGTCGAAAGCCCTCAACCCCGGCCAGCAGGTCATCAAGATCGTCAACGAGGAGCTCATCGCGATCCTCGGCGGCGAGTCTCGCCGCCTGACCTTCGCCAAACAGCCCCCCACGGTCGTCATGCTCGCCGGCCTCCAGGGCGCCGGTAAGACGACCCTGGCGGGCAAGCTCGCGCTGTGGCTCAAAGGCCAGGGCCACGAGCCGCTCCTCGTCGCCGCCGACCTCCAGCGCCCCAACGCCGTCGAGCAGCTCAAGGTCATGGGCGAGCGCGCGGGCGTCGAGGTCTACGCGCCCCAGCCCGGCTCCGGCGTCGGCGACCCCGTCGAGGTCGCCAAGGACTCTCTCGCGCACGCGACCCGCCACGCCCGCGACATCGTCATCGTCGACACCGCCGGCCGTCTCGGCATCGACGCCGAGATGATGGCGCAGGCCGCGGCGATCCGCGATGTCACGAACCCCGACGAGGTCCTGTTCGTCATCGACGCGATGATCGGTCAGGACGCCGTCACCACCGCCGAGGCCTTCCGCGACGGCGTTGGCATCACCGGTGTCGTCCTCTCCAAGCTCGACGGTGACGCGCGCGGTGGTGCCGCCCTGTCGGTCCGGGAGGTCACCGGGCAGCCGATCATGTTCGCCTCCACGGGCGAGAAGCTCACCGACTTCGACGTCTTCCACCCCGACCGGATGGCTTCGCGCATCCTCGGCATGGGCGACGTGCTGACCCTCATCGAGCAGGCCGAGACGGTCTTCGAGGAGGAGCAGAAGGAGCGGATGACCGCCAAGATGCTCGGCGGTGAGACCTTCACGCTCAACGACTTCCTGGAGCAGCTCCTCGCGGTCCGCAAGATGGGCCCGATCGCCAACCTGCTGGGCATGATGCCCGGCATGGGGCAGATGAAGGACCAGATCGCCGACCTCGACGACAAGCACCTCGACAAGGTCACCGCGATCATCCGCTCGATGACGCCCGGTGAGCGCGAGGACCCGAAGGTCATCAAGGGCTCGCGGCGGATCCGCATCGCCAACGGCTCGGGCACCTCGGTCAACGACGTCAACCAGCTCATCACCCGCTTCTTCGACGCGCAGAAGATGATGAAGCAGATGGGCGGCATGATGGGCATGCCGGGCGGCCGGAAGGCCACGAAGTCGCCGACGATCAAGCGCAAGGGCAAGAACGGCAAGGTCAAGAAGCGCAACGTGCGCTCGGGCGGCATCGCCGGCGGCATGTTCGGGCCGAAACCGCCCGCGCAGCTGCCCGGTCAGGACCCCTCGGGTCTGCCCTCGGACTTCCAGATGCCCAATATCGACTTCGGTCAGCTGGGCGGCAAGAAAAAGAAGGACTGACGTCCGTGCCGCGCGAGGTGGAGCCGCTGCACGTCCGTGCCGTCGTCCTGCCCGGTGACGAGGTGACCGACCTGTACCTGTACGGGGACACGGTCACCTTCGAGCCGATCGCGGGCGCCCGCACGATCGTCGACGGCGGTTTCGTCCTCCCCGGTCTCGTCGACGCGCACTGCCACATCGGCATCAAACGCGGCTCGAACCCGGTGACCTCGCTCGACGAGGCCCGCGCCTTCGCCGCCGTCGACCGGGACGCCGGTGTCCTCGCCATCCGTGACGCGGGTTCGCCTTTCCCGTACCCGGAACTCGACGACGATCCCGACGTGCCGCGACTCGTGCGCGCGGGCCGCCACCTCGCGCCCGCGAAGCGCTACCTCCGGGGCGTCGCGATCGAGTGCACGCCCGAGGAGCTGCCGCTCCGCGCGGCCGAGCAGGCCGAACTCGGCAACGGCTGGATCAAACTCGTCGCCGACTGGATCGACCGCGGTGAAGGCGACCTCGGCCCCACCTACGACGCCTCCGTGCTCGCCGCCGCGATCGACGCCGCCCACGACGCGGGCGCCAAAGTCGCCGTGCACACCTTCAGTGAGGAGGCCGTCGCCGCCGTCGTGCGGGCCGGCGTCGACTCCGTCGAACACGGCACGGGCCTGTCGCTCGACCTCATCGACGAGATGGCCGCCCGGGGCACCGCGCTGGTCCCGACGATGATCAACATCGCGACCTTCGACGACATCGCCGCCCACGCCGACCCGAAGTTCCCCGTCTACGCCGAGCACATGCGCCGCCTCAAGACCGGGTTCCCCGAGGTCGTGCGGGCCGCGCACGAGGCGGGCGTGCCGATCTATGTGGGCACCGACGCCGGGGGCGGCATCGACCACGGTCTCGCCGCCGAGGAGATGATCCTGCTCAACGAACTCGCCGGGATCCCCACCGAGGAGGTCATCGCCGCGGCGAGCTGGCGCGGCCGGGACTGGCTCGGTTTCGGTTCGCTGACCGAGCGAGGGCTCGCCGACCTCGTCGCCTACGACACCGACCCGCGAAAGGACCTGCGCGTGCTGCGGGACCCGAAACGGATCGTGCTGCGGGGACGGGTCGTCAAGTAGCCCGCCCCCGGGTGGTCCCTACCGCAGCTTCGCCATCGCCGCCACCGCGTCGACCCACACCCGCTGCTTCTCCGGTGTCTGCCCGACCAGGTACGTCGCGCGCAGCTTCGGCGGCAGGTGCAGCAGCAACCGCGCCACGACCTCGATGTTGTCCCGCAGCTGCGAGGCCTCGGCGTTGGCGAAGACCTGGTGCACCAGGTCCGTGACGTCGGTGCCCTCGTCGTTCGACTCGGCCGCGATCATCAACCGCGCCTCCCAGCCGTCGACGTCGGAGGCCAGTTCACGCAGACCCACCGGCTTGTTGTCGGCCAGACGCGCCTCAAGCCCCGACAGCGACACCGGCGCGTAGTCGCCGTCGCCCAGATAGATCAGCCCGGTCCGCAACGGCTGTTCATGCCGGTGCAGCTTGATCAACCGCTCGATCGTCCGCTTCGTGACCCACTCGCGGCCCTCATCGTCGATGTCGTTCTTCCACCACTCCAGCACCACCTCGGCGGTGTGGCCGTAAGTGTCGATCAGCCACTGGTTGGCCGGGATGTCATCGGGCCGGACCTCATAACTCACCGTGAAACGGCTCGCCTGGGCCACGTTGTTGCTCGACACCATCAGCTTGCGGCCCAGGTGATACGGCGGATTCTGCAACGCGATCTGCGCCTTCAGGTTCTGGATCGGACGGCCCGCGAGGGTCCACTCCTGCGTGACCTCCATCAACTTCGCGAAAGCCGCCTTGTCCTTCGGCCGGTTGTACTCGTCCCAGACCAGGACCTTCGGTTCACGACCCAGCAGGCTGCGCGTCAACAGCGCCTCCAGGCTCCCGTCGGGCGTGGGGACCGGCACGCACAGATCCTCCACATTCGTCACCGGCAGCGAGAAGTACACCGGGTCACGACCGATCTCGTCGCGCACGACCTGTTTCGTCACCGCCGTCTTCCCGCACCCGGGAGGCCCCTGCAGCAGCACCGCCCACCGGTTGCGGATCGCCGCCCGCAGAATCCGCCGCACCGGGTCGGCGACCGTCGCCGGCGACGAGACGCCCAGGGCCTTGCCGATCCGGCCCAGGATCTCATCGGTCAAGTCGCGCGGCTTGCCCTTCTGCTCATCGGCCAGCCGCAACCGCGTCCCGTTCACCAGTGGCAGACCCCACTCCAGCGGGAAACCCTCCCGCGCGCAGTCCAGGACGTGCTGCAGCGTCCGCGGCGACAGCAGCTGCCGCACCACGGGCGCCTGCGCCGCCCAGACCTGGAACACCGGCGCCAGATCCCACGACGGATACCGCGCCGACAGGAACCGCCGCCACGAGGTGTCGTTGGCGCTGATCCGCATCGTCACCATCCGGTCGAGGACCGCCAGGTCACTGCGCCGGGCACTGGTCTCCGCCGAGGACTCGTTGTCGGTGAGGAACACCCCGACACAGCCCAGCTCCCGCAGATCGTGCTCGCCGAGGGTCCAGTCGCACGCGATCTGCATCAGCTGCGACTGGATGGTGTCCCCGGCCTGCAGCGAGTCGTCCAGCAACAGCACGAACGGCCGGCCCGGATTGAGCTGCTTCATGATCAGCTGCCGCAGCGCCAGCCCGCCCCGGTCCGTCCGGACCGGCGCGTTGACCAGCAGGTCGTCCGGCGTCAGGTTCGCCGCCGGGACCAGCACCACCTCGGTGTCGGGATACCGCTTCGGGATGTAGGACAGGAAGGTCGCCGTCTTCCCGATCCCATGCTCGCCGAACACCTGCCCGGTCTGGCCCATCGCGATCATCGCGTCGATGAAACGCTCAAGGGCCGAAGGTTCCGGCGCGTTCGCCGCGGCCTTCGCCTTGCGCGGCGTCCCGCGCCTGTCCCCGGTCATCAGCTCCGTCATCGCTCTCCCGTGGTGACCCGATGGCAGGCCATCGGCGGATCGTGTCTTTCCGGCCAGTCGTCGCCTCCGTCGGTGATCAGCCAGATCCACTTGCCCGGCTCCGCCGGCGACACCACGGGCGCGTACCCGTCGGTCACCATGATCACCGCGTCGGCCTTCTCCTCGAAGGTCGCGCCGCCGACCTCAAGACGGCCCTCGGCGTAGTCCACGACGTTCTGGAAATTCGTGCCCCCGCCGCCGTGCACCCGCTCACCGGGCTTGAACGGCATCACGACCCCGTCGAAGCTCAGCCAGTGCGTCTCCACCCCGTCGGTCTGCCCCACCAGCGTCGTCAGCCACTCCACGACGTCATCGGACATCGAACCCGAGGTGTCGAAGGCGACCAGCACCACCTTCGTCCGCTCCCGCCCCCGCCGCGACAGCAGCGGCTCGTGCCCCAGCGACAGCAGGACCGCGCCCAGCTTCTTCGGGTAGACCAGCCGTTCGCCCTCCCGCAGCTTCGAGGCCAGCACGTCGATCAGCCAGCGCTTCCACCAGTCGACCCGGCGCGTCTTCGGCGTCTGCCCGCGCAGCGCGGACAGCCCCAGCTCGCCCCACATCTTGCTCAGGCCGTCGTCGTCGCCGTCGCTGCGCCCGGCGAGGTCGAGCAGTTCGTCCTTCGCCGACCGGTTCCCCCGGCGCGCCTGCCGCATCGTCTCCTCCAGCACGGCCCGGCCGATGCGCGCGACGGTCTCGTCGTCGAGCGGCACACCCCCGTCGCCGTGGATGCACACGTACGACGGGCCCGGAGGATGCCTCATGCGCTTGAGTTCGGCGTAGACGGTCATGTCGGTCTCCACGAAGTCCTCGAAGGACAGTGGTTCCAGGCCCTGCCCGCGCAGATCGCGCCGGTAGGCCTCGTGGACCTCGGCGGGATCGACGCCGGTTGGCCGGACCGTCCCGTCGGCGAGGCGCTCGCCCGGCAGCGTGGAGCGGCCAAGGCGCCGCATCGCGACGTGGTTGATGCTCACCTCGGCGGCGATGGTGAAGACCGGGTCTTCGCGCAGCTCACGCTCGACGTACATGTGCCGGTGCACCAGGTGGCGCGCCTCGTGGAACAGCACGAACTTGACGCCCGCGACGTCGAGGCGGCAGAAGAAGTCCGGGTTGTACAGCAGCATGCACGCGCCCGCGCCGGTCGCGACGACCGCGGCGGTGTCGATCGCGGTCGTCGCGATCTGGTGATGGCACTTGGCGTACAGCCAGGACGTCATGACGCTGTCGCTGATGCCGAGGTCGAGCAGCGCCGACTCCTTCAGCGCCCGGGCCCGCTCGATCACCTCCGGCTCGGCTGGTTCGTGCGCGACGAGGGCGTGCCGGTCGGCGAGGTCGACGGGCCTGCGGGGATGGGGATGGGAGTGACCGGTGGCGGCTTCGGGGGTCGTCAACGCCCCTCCGTTCCCATGACGGTGGCGGCGGTGGCGAGCAGCGCGGCGACGGGGCCGTCGAACTCGTCGAGCAGCCGAACGGCGAGGATCCAGGCGTCCTGGTCGGTGCCGAGGGTGTGGCGGACCATGTCCGACAGTGTCGCGCGCGCCCGCGCGGCGTCGAACGCGGGCGGCGGATCCTCGATGAGTTCCCCGATCAGGCGCAGGGCGCCCACCGCGGGCCGCGCGTGCAGCAGCAGGTCCGTTGTGGACAGTCGGCCGGCGGTGAGGGCACGGCGGATCCAGGCGCGCTCCTCGTAACGGTGGCTCAACGGGTTCTTCCCGACCACGGCGCCGCTCTCGGCACCGCCGAGGATCGCGCGCTCGGCCGGGCTGAGTCCGACCAGCACCCGCTCGGACTCCGCGCGGATGTCCGCGGGGCAGTCGTCGACGTGGGCGAAGCGGCCGAAGACGTCGTCGCGGAAGGGCTCTTCGCGGTGGGCGGCCAGGATCTCCGGCCAGTGCCACAGGTGCGACTCGGCGAGCAGCGCCACCGGATCGACGGCCGGGTCGCGCAGGGCCGCGACCTGGCCGCGCGCGCTCTCGCCGTGGGCGACGCGGGCGCTGAGGCTGTCGACGGCCGCGGCCTCGTCGCCGATCGCGAGGAGGTCCCGGAGCGCGTGGTCGACCGTCGCCAGGAAGGCGGGCCGCCGGGGATCGGTGGCATGGGCCTTGAGTTCACCGTGGAACTCCACCAGCCGCTCGGTGCCCCGATGCCGCCACACGTTCAGCAGCATCCGCAGTTGCGGCACCTCGCCGCGGACGCGCTGGGACTGCAGGATCGACCACTGGACCTCGGTGTCGGCGCACACGACGGCGTCGCGCGGATGCCAGTCGTCGCGGCCGAGGCGGCGGAGTTCGAGGCGGAAGGCCGGGTCGAGGCGGCGGGCGAGGACGCGCTCACGGAGCGGGCGGTCGCAGTTCGGGTGCTTGAAGACGCGGGCGTCGACGAGCGGTTCACCGAGGTCGAGGAGGCGGCCGAGTTCGGCGGCCGACAGTTCCGGTCGCGCGGCCAGGAGGGCCTGCTGGGCCGGGGTGCCGTAGGAGGTGAGGTGGTCGATCCAGTCGGCGCGGAACGGGCTCTCCGACAGCAGCAGAGCGGTGGTGGGGGCGTCGAGTTCGGCGAGGACGGTCATCTGGACGACCGTGTCGGTGACGCTGAGGAGCCCGGCGAGGGCGGCGCGTTCGGCGCCGGGCTGGCCCGCTCCGGCCGCTCGGCCGCTGCGCCGGGGCGCGTCGGTGAAGAGTTCGGTGATGGAGCCGTCGAAGCGGCGCAGGCGGGCGCGCATGCGGTCCCAGGCGCGTGGGTCCTCGCCGAGCCGTTCGGTGACGAGGGCGGCGAGTTCGTCGGTGAGGGGCTTCCAGGCGGGCGAGGCCGAGCGGCGCAGGACCGCCGCGAGCACGGCCGGCGCGGGTCGGGCCTCGGCGGCGATGAGGGCGGCGTGGCCGTTCTCCTCGACGAGGCGTGTGATGAGCCCGGCGACGGCCTTGTCGGGCGCGGGCACCGAGGCGGGGGCCGTCAGCAGGCCCGGGTGGACGCGGTGGGCGGACCGCACGACGACGGCGGAGTCGGTGCGGTAGAAGGCGAGCAGCGCGTCCTCGGAGCAGTCGGGGCGCGCGGCGAGAACGTCGACGAGCATGCCGGAGAAGGGTTTGCGGCGGTGGGCCTCGATGACCGTGGGCCACTCGATGACCCCGCGCTTGCCGATGGCGTCGCGGTGGAGGTGGTCGGGCGCGGTTCGCAGCTCCTCGATGAGGCCGGTGGTGCCTTCGAGGAGCGCCGTGCGTGCGGCGAGGCCGGGGGGTGGCTCGGTGCCCTCCAGCGTGTGGATGGCGAGCCGGGCCCGATGCCGTTCGGCCTCGCTGAGGTACAGGCTGTCGACGGCGTGGCGGACGAGCTCGGGGAAAGGCGCGCGTAGGACGTTGGCGGCCTCGACCTGCCAGCGCTCGGGGTGGTGCAGCATCCCTTCGCGGAGGCCGTCGGGGCCGTGCCAGCACGCTCGTTCCGGGGGAGAGGACAGCAGCAGGCCCTGCGCCTCGTGGGGGAGGGTCAGGAGGGTCTCCATCCCGCAGGGGCAGGTTCCGGCGATCCGTGTGTGCAGGTCGGTGTTCTCGGGGTCGCGACGGATCAGGGCGGCCAGCTGGGCGTCGAGACCATGGCGCAGCACCGTTTCGAGCAGCCCGCCGGGGAGTTCGGTGAGGCGTTCGAGGATGCCGGCGAGGACGTCGCCGAGCGCGGTGGTCACTCGCTCCCAGTCCATGTCGCCGGCGGCGGCGAGCAGCACGCTTCCGGCGTAGCGTTCGTTGCGCGTCACGTCGTTCCCCTCAGGCCGCCACGGCCGCCGTGCGCAGGAGTTCGGCGACGGTGCCGCGGAACTCGGGCAGCATGCGCAGGGCGAGAAGCCAGGCGTCGGGCCGGTCGCCGACGGTCCCGGCGAGCAGCTCGGTCAGCGGCTCGGGCTCCTCGGCGAGTGCTTGCGCGGTCAGTGAGAGCGCCCGCATCGCGGGGAAGCCGTCGGTGAGGACCTGCCCGGTGTTCAGCTGGCCGGAGGTCAGGCAGCCCGAGAGCCAGAACCCGTTGACGAAGCCCGCGTCGAGGGCCTCGGCGCGCAGTCGCCGCAGCGGACCGCCGGGACTGGACAGTACTTCGTCCCAGGCGTTGCCCTGTGCCGCGGCGGCCTCGTCCAGTTCCGCGGGGAGCTCGTTGATCTCGTGGCGCATCGCCGCGAGCATCTTCGCCGGCAGGGGCTCGGTGCGATGGGCGGCGAGGATCCGGGGCCAGAGCCACACGTGGGACTCGCGGGCCAGCACGAAGTGGTCCTCGCGTTCACGGCGCAGCTCGGCGACCTGCCATTCCGCGGTCAGCGTGGCGTCCAGCTCGGCCCGCAGCGCCGCGAGCGCGGCCGCCGGCTCGGGCATCGCGGCGAGTTTGCGCAGGCGGGACTTGGCGCCTCGGCCGATCGGCCGACGCGAGTAGTTGGCACCGGTGAAGGAGTCGGAGATCAGGTGCAGGGCACGGTCCTTGCCGTGCCGCTCCCAGGCGTTGAGCAGCAGCCGCAGTTGCGGGCGCTCGCCGCGTACGCGGACGTGGCGGAGGATGTGCTCCTGCAGCTCGGTGTCGGCGCAGTCGACGGCGTCGGTGCCGCGCCAGCCGCCGGTCTTGGCGAGCAGGCGGTCGCGTAGTTCGGGGTGGAGCGGCACCGGGCCTTCGCCCGGCCCGAAGCGCGTGCCGGACAGGATCGCGCGCCGCTGCTCGGGAGTGGCGCCCGTCCGGTGGAAGATGCGGGCGTTGACCACGGGAGAGTCGAGGGCCAGCAGGCGGTGCAGCCAGTCCGCGTCGAGCCCGATGCGGGCGGCGAGCATCGCCGCCCAGGTCTCGTCGCGGGCGATCGCGGTTTCCATCAGGCGGGGGTCGAAGGCGGCGCGGGTGAACACGTCGAAGCGCGTGCGATCGTCGAGGACGGGCAGGAGCGCCAGGCGAACCTCGACCGTGGCGCGGTCGAAGACGGCGATGAAGGCCTCCCGCGCTCCCGACAGGGAGGGGGCCTTGCCGTCCGTGGGCGCGGGGGCGGCCTCGGGCCAGGACGCGGGCGCCTTGCCGTCGCCGACCATGGCCGAGACGTGGCCGAAGAGGTCCGTGACGGTTCCGCGCGCCGACTTCAGCGCCGCCCGCAGCGCCCGCCAGGCGGCGGGGTCGTCGCCGAGTTTCGCGACGGCCGCGGTCAGCTCGGCGAGCGCGGGATGCGCGTCCCCGGCATGGTCGCCGCGAGTGCCGGCGAGGACGGCGGTCGCCGGAGCGGCGTCGGTCAACAGCCCGCAGGAGAGGCCGTCGGCGAGGGCCCGGCGGGTCAGCATCCGGGTCGACTTCCCGAGGACCGACGCCGAGGCCTTCACCCCGTGCCAGACGCGGGCGTCGAAGCCGCCGGCGATCTCGGCGACCGCGAGCGGATGCGCCGCGTAGAGGACCGCGACGATCTCCGGTGGGCAGTCGTGCCGTTCCACCAGGGCCCTGGCCGCGCGCTCGTCGAAGGGTTCGGCGGCGTGCGCGGCCGCGATCAGCGGCCAGTCCAAGGTGGAGCGCTGGGCGGCCTGTTCGCCGAGGTCCGCGCGCTGCCCGGGGCGAAGTTCCCGGATCGCCGACTCCGTGCCTTCCGCCCAGGCCAGCAGGCCCGAGAGGTCGCCGCCCGCGTCGAGTTCGGCCAAGGCCAGCTCGCCGACCTTCCCGCCCAGCAGTTCGGCCCAGATCCGGGCCGTCTCGGCCCCGTCATGGCGGTACAGGCCGCGCAATGCGTGTCCGCGTTCGCGTTCGCTCAGCGCCACCGGCGCCACGGTCAGCGCGTGCTCGATCAGGTCGGGGAACGGGGCGTGGACCATGGGCCGCAGTCCGGTGAGGTTCTTGATCTGGCGGAGCCGGGCGAGCGCGCCTTCGGGGCCGTGCCAGCCGGGATGCTCCGGGTCGGCGTGCTTCAGTGTCGCCCGACGCAGAGCGGGATCCTCGCCCGCGGCGAGGGCGACGGCGGGGTGGCCGGTCGCGGCGAGGCGCTCGCGGACGGCGGGGTCGTGGCGCAGTCCGGGGTTGCCGGTCACGGCCTGGAGCATCGCGGCGTCGTCCGAGGCGAGGACGGTGTCGAGCAGACCGCCGGGGAGGTTTTCGCGCTTGCGCAGGACTACGAGGAACTCTCCGCGCAGCGACGAGGTGAGCCCGGTCCAGTCGAGCGGTCCGGCCGCGCCGATCAGGGTGGAGAAGGCCTGCTCGTGGTCGTGGGGCATGTGCGTGGGACTCAAGGCTTTCCTTCGGCTCGGCTGCGTGGAGCCTAACGCCGGGGTGTGACAGTCCTTTGTGGACGGCCGCGTGACGCGGGGGCTCCCATCCGGTGCCGACAAAGCTAATCCCCCGTGGCGACAGCGGACCGCGCACGAGGGGCGCACCGTCCGTGGAGTGACCACTGTGGACGGTGCGCCTCTTCGCGGTCAGCGCGGGCTGAAGCGCAGGACCTCACTGCGCCGGACCGCGCCGTCGGCGTCACCGAGGTAGAAGCGCGTCTCCAGGGCGGGGTCCTGCACGTCGACGATCGTGCGCCACAGGGTCCGCCACGGGTAGCCGGGCGTCGCGGGGACCGCGACCTCGTCCATGATCTCCTCCAGGTACTCGCGGCCGATCTTCTCGTCGACGGTCCGCTCGGCGAGCGTGCGGGCGCGGGCGTAGGTCTGGAAGGTCTGCTCGGTGTCCTCGGGGAGCCTGTTCGGGTCGGGGTTGCGGCTGAGCAGGTGGTTGGTCACGCACAGCGGACCGCCGTTCGCGGCCTCGATCATGTGCTCGACACCGCCCGCGCGCTCCCACACGAAGGCGTTGCCCTCGGCGTCGGCGATCAGGTAGTGGCAGCCGACCTCCTCGGTCTGCTTGGCCCCGAGCAGGGCGGCCTTCGCCTCCTCGACGGTCCGGCAGGTCTCCAGCACGAAGCGCGCCAGGTGCATCGGGTTGATCCCGACCTGCGCCGGCATCGGGCCCTCCGGCGGCTTCGCCGCGGTGATGTCGGCGATCAGCAGCGCCACCGACAGCCCGGCCTCGTTGACGCCCTCGGTCGCGCCGTCGAGGTTGTCCATGGTGATGATGGTCGTGGCCAGGCCCTCGTCGGGGACGGTGGTCAGTACGTACGGCCGCGAGGCGATCGGAGTTCCGCCGGGGACGGCGGCCCGCGCGCCGGGTTCGGCGAAGGCCGCGACCATCTCGGGCCAGGACATGGTGAAGAAGTCGTAGTTGCGGCCGAACAGGCCATGACCGTCCAGTGTGGACGACGGCGGGCAGAAGACCACCGAGCAGCCCGAGCCCTCCGGCACGCTCGACGGCGAGTCGAACAGCACGTCGTCGCGCTCGGCGTCCATGCCGAACGCGTCGGCGATGCCGCGCAGCCGCTCGGCGTGCTGCGGCCAGTGCCGCTCGAACCAGAGGCGGCGGGCCCGGCCCACGACCGGGTCGATCGGCGCCGGCGCCCAGCCGTGCGAGGCGGCCTCGGCGCCCAGTACGCGGCCGATCTCACGCTGGCCGCCGGACAGCCGCAGGTGCCGCACGGTCAGGAAGTCGGTCGCGCCGCCGGCGACGACGGTGGATTCGTTAGACATCTCGCGCTCCTCGGAATATCGGGGGAATCCCTGTGCCCCGAACGGTTCCCGGTGGCGCTGACGGCCCGCGCACGAAACGCGCACGGGCCGCTGACGGCTCAGCCGACCGCCGCCTTCGCCGTCGCCAGCAGTTCCGGAAGCGTGCCCTGGAAGTCGCGGATCATGCCCAGGACCACCATCCACGCGTCGGCGTCGCCGTTGACCGAACCCGCCAGCAGCTTCGCCACCGCCTCGCCGGACTCCCCGGGCAGCCCGGCGAGCGCGATCGCCGTGGGATGGGCCGTCGCCACGACCTCACCGATGTCGATCACGCCCCGGGCCACCGCCATCCGCAGCCAGCGCCGCTCCCGGTAGTCCAGCGGGAGCGGCGCCGCGAGGCGTTGCCGCACCTCCGCGGCGCCGAGCGTCGCGTCGCTCCACGACTCCCCGTACTCCGGCAGGGCGCCGAGCGCCGCCGACTCCCGCGCGAACTCCTCGGGGCAGCCCGCGGTCGAGGCGTCGAAACCCTTGACCATCCACGGCGAGAACGGCTCGGCCCGGTGCGCGTCGAGCAGCTCCGGCCAGTGCCAGTGATGGGAGTGCTTCGCCAGGTCGAAATGATCGCTGCGCTCCCGGCGGACCTCGGCGATCTGCCAGGCCGCGGTCAGCGACTCCTCGGTCTCGGCGCGCAGCCCGGCGAGTTCGCCGGACGGGTCGTCGAGAGCGAAGAGCTTCTCGAAGCGGCGTTTCACCGCCGGACTGATCGGGTTCGGCGAGTACGACCTGCCGCCGACATCGCCCTTCACGTACTTCACCGCCAGCTCCACGCCGTGCCGCTCCCAGGCGTCGAGCAGCAGCCGGGTCTGCGGCATGTCCCCGCGCACCCGCACGCTCGACAGGATGTGCGTCTGCAACTCGGCGTCGGCGCAGTCGATGACATCGGTGCCGCGCCAGCCGCCGTCGCGTTCGAGCAGCCGCTTCCGCAGCCCGGGATCGAGCGGTACCGGCCCCTCCCCGTCACCGAAGCGACGGCCCGACAGGATCGCCGTTCGCTGACGGTTCGAGATCCGCGACCGCGTGAACAGACGCGCGTTGATCTCCGGGTCGTCGCGTTCGAGCAACCGCTGAATCTCCTCGGTGCCCAACGACGCCCGCGACGCCAGCGACAGGCACCACGAACGCTCCCCGCGCGCGACGGCCTCGTCGAGCCACTCCGCGCGCCACGAGCCCTGCGTGAACACGTCATGCCGGGTCCGGCCGTCCACGTGCGGCAGCAGGGCGAGCCGGGTCTCGGCGGCCGCGGCGTCGAAGAGCGGCACGAACGCCGACCGCGCCCCCGACAGCGACGACGGCTTCCCGTCGGACGGAACGTCGGCCTCGTCCGGCCACCGCGCCGGTGCTTTGCCCGACCCCGCGATCGTCCGCGCCTTGTCGAACAACTCCTCGACACTCAGCCCCTTCGCCGACTTCAGCGCCGCCCGCAGCGCCCGCCACGCCGCCGGATCGGCCCCGAAACCCGACACCGGACCCGACAACTCCGCCATCAGCACGGCCGCCGCCTCCGGATGCTTCTCCCGCGTGACCCGCAGCGCCTCCAGCACCGCCACCGCGGGCCGCGCCTCGGCGAACAGCCCGTCGGGCCTGCCCTCGGCCACGAAACGCCCGATCAGCGTCTTCGTCGCCCGCCCGATCACCGCCGCGCTCCCCACCGGCTTCGCCGCCCAGAAAGCACGGCCGATCCGCGCCGCCCGTTCGGCCACCACGGCCGGCGACGTCACGTACAACTCGATGGCGAACTCCGCCGGGCAGTCCGCGCGGGCCGCGAGCACGCCCGCGGCCTCGTCACCGAAAGGCTCGGCGGCGTGCGCCTCCCGCAACGCCGGCCAGTCGAGCGACGTCCGCCGCTCCACCAGCCACGCGAGATCGGAACGCCCGCCCCGCAACTCACGGAGCGTCGCCTCCGGGCCGTCGGCCCACGCCGTCAACCCCGACAGGTCCCCGCCCGCCGACACCTCGGCGGCGGCGCGCTCGCCGAGCTCGCCGAGGTCCTTGAACCACGCCTCGGCGGCCGCCGGGCCGGCCGCGGCGCGCAGGTTCCACAGGGCGAGCGCCTGTTCCCGCTCCGACAGCAGGTGCCCGACGTGCCGCAAGGTCGAGGTCAGCAGCTTCGGGAGACGCGAGTGGACGTAGCGGCGCCGCCCGCGAAGCTCGTCCGCGGGCCGCATCCAGTCCACCCAGCGCGCGAGGTCCAGCGCGTCCCAGCCGGACGGTCCCAGGTGGGCCGAGGCGAGCAGCCGGGTCTTGAAGTCGCCGTCGCCGTGATGGAAGAGCTCGGGATGGCCGGTCGCGGCGAGGCGGTCGAGCACGTCGGGCATGCCGACGACCCGCTCGTGGCCTTTCAGCAGCGACACCAGCAGGAGACCTTCGCCGCGGCGCAGCGCCACCTCGGCGAACTCCGTGGGGATCGGGGTGTTCCCGTCGAGGACGATCCGCACGATCTCCGGGCGCGCGGCGATGATCCTGGCCCAGTCCTGCGGCTCGGCCGCCGACATCAGCACCGCCACGGCCAGGTCGGCGGTCGGCGGGGGGATGGAGATGAACGAGTCGCTCACAACGGGGTCCTTCGGCTCGGATACGGCGGGCACGCTACCGCCCCCGGGCGACAGTCCCCAATGGACCGGGCGCCGCCGCACGGGTGCCCACGCCTGAGCGGTGCATATTCGCTGTCGCCGGGCAAAACCGGCCCTGTAGGCTGCCCTCGTGGTGTCACCTTCGAAGGACACCACCTCTGACCAGCGCAAACGATCATGCAAAGGATCGCGATCACCGTGGCACGTGTGCTCACTCCCCAGGCGGAGGACTTTCCCCGTTGGTATCAGGACGTCATCGCGAAAGCCGAGCTGGCCGAGAACGGTCCAGTCCGCGGCTCGCAGGTGATCCGACCGACGGGGTGGGCCATCTGGGAGCGCATGGTGGCCGAGGTCGACCTCCGCATCAAGGACGCCGGTGCGGAGAACGCGTCGTTCCCCCTGCTGATCCCGCAGAGCTACCTGCAGCGCGAGGCCGAGCACGTTGAGGGCTTCGCCCCCGAGCTCGCGGTCGTCACCATCGGCGGCGGCAAGGAGCTCGACGAGCCCGCCGTCATCCGGCCCACGTCCGAGACGGTCATCGGCGAGTTCATGGCCAAGTGGGTGCAGTCCTACCGGGACCTGCCCCTGCTGCTCAACCAGTGGGCGAACGTCCTGCGCTGGGAGAAGCGCACGCGCCTCTTCCTGCGGTCGTCGGAGTTCCACTGGCAGGAGGGCCACACCGCTCACGCCACCAAGGACGACGCCCGCGCCTACGCGCGCCGGATCCTGCACGACGTGTACGAGGACTTCATGGTCAACGTCCTGGCCATTCCCGTCGTCGTCGGCCGCAAGACCGTCCGCGAACGGTTCGCCGGCGCCACCGACACCTACACGCTCGAAGGGCTCATGCGCGACGGCAAGGCCCTCCAGATGGGCACCTCGCACGAGCTCGGCCAGAACTTCGCCAAGGCCTTCGACATCGGCTTCCTCGGCGGCGACGGCCAGCAGCACCACGCGTGGACCACGTCGTGGGGCGTGTCGACCCGCATGGTCGGCGGCCTGATCATGGCCCACGGCGACGACAACGGACTGCGTGTCCCGCCGGCCCTCGCGCCCGTCCAGGCCTACGTGATCGTCGTCAAGGACGGCGAAGGCGTCGCCGAGACCGCCGCGCAGCTCCACGAGGAGCTCAAGGCCGCCGGTGTCCGCGTGAAGCTCGACACCCGCACCGACATCCCCTTCGGCCGCCGCGCCGTCGACGCCGAACTGCGCGGATACCCCGTGCGCATCGAGCTCGGCCCGCGCGACCTAAAGGAGGGCAACGTCACCATCGCCCGCCGCGTGGACGGCTCGAAGACGCCCGTCGCGGTCGGCGCCGTCGCCAAGGCCGTCGTCGAGGCCCTCGAAGCCGACCAGAAGTCGCTGCACGACGCCGCCCTGGCCTACCGTGAGGCGCACACGGCCGACGCCGCCACGCTCGCCGAGGCCATCGAGGCCGCCGGCGACGGGTTCGCGCGCCTGCCCTGGGCCGACTGCGGCGTCGAAGGCGAGAACGAGGCCAACGCCAAGGGCGTCAGCGTCCGCTGCCTGGTCCGCGCCGACGGCTCCGTTCCGGACTCCGAGGACGAAGCGGGACTGGTCGCCTACCTGGCTCGTTCCTACTGATCGGACGTCGGTAGGATGGACCGCTGGTAGTGGATCGTGCGCGGCGCCCTCTCATCGACGTCGTACGGCCAGTCCATCGAGCGGAAAGCGCCACAACCCTACGTGGCGGCCGTACCGCTCACCCAATATCGCAACAGGAGCTAACACAGCTGTGGCCGTAAAGATTCGACTTCTGCGGATGGGCAAGATCCGCCACCCTCAGTACCGCATCGTCGTCGCCGACTCGCGCACCAAGCGCGACGGCAAGGCGATCGAGCTGGTGGGCATCTACCACCCGAAGGAGGAGCCCTCGCGTATCGAGGTCAACTCCGAGCGGGTCCAGTACTGGCTCGGCGTCGGCGCGCAGCCGTCCGACCCGGTCAAGGCCATCCTGTCCAAGACGGGTGACTGGCAGAAGTTCAAGGGCCTGCCCGCCCCGGAGCCGCTGAAGACCGCGGCCCCGAAGGTCGACAAGTCCGCCGTGTACGAGGCCGAGGCGCTTGCCGCCGGTGGGGACGCCAAGGACGCGGAGACCAAGCCGAAGAAGAAGGCCCCCGCCAAGAAGGCCGCCGCCGAGAAGGCGGAGAAGGCCGACGAGGCGAAGGCCGAGACCGAGGACAAGTCGACCGCGACTGCTGAGGAGACTGCCGGTGGGGACGCCGCCGCGGAGTCCTGACGTTCTCCGGCCCGCGCTGGAGCACCTGGTCAAGGGCATCGTCGACAACCCGGACGACGTCCGGGTCCGCATGATCAACGGTCGTCGCGGTAAGCGGCTTGAGGTCCGGGTCAACCCCGACGACCTCGGGACCGTCATCGGCCGCAGCGGCCGTACCGCCAAGGCTCTGCGCCAGGTCGTCACCGGTATCGGTGGCCGCGGCGTGCGTGTCGAGATCCTCGACTCGTACTGACCGTGCTGCTTGCTGTCGGCCGGATCATCCGGCCACATGGCGTTCGGGGCGAGCTCGTCGTCGAGATCCGCACCGACGAGCCCGACCTGCGGTTCGCCGTCGGGAAGGTGTACATCACCGACCCGGCGGCGGCCGGTCCGCTCACCACCACGGGCATCCGTCCGCATCAGGGCCGCCTGCTGATGACCTTCGAGGAAGTCGGCGACCGTGCCCGTGCCGACGAGATGCGCGGTGTCCTGCTGTGCTTCGACAGCGAGGAGATGTCCGCCCCCGAGGACCCCGACGAGTTCCGCGACCATGACCTGTGGGGTCTGGCCGTGGTGACGACCGAGGGCGAGCACGTGGGCGAACTCACCCGCATCGATCACGGGGCGGCGCACGACATGCTCGTCGTGAAGCGCAAGGGCACCAACCCCGCCTACATTCCGTTCATCAAGGAGATGGTCCCCGAGGTCGACGTGCCCGGTGGCCGGATCGTGGTGGACCCTCCCGAGGGCCTGCTCGACCTGTGAACGACCGCCTTCCCGACGACCCCGCCATGCGGATCGACGTCGTCACCGTCTTCCCCGAGTACCTCCAGGCGCTCGACCTGTCCCTGATCGGCCGCGCCCGCAAACGCGGCCGGCTCGATGTGCGCGTGCACCAGTTGCGCGAATGGACGCACGACGTCCACCGCACCGTCGACGACAGCCCGTACGGCGGCGGTCCGGGCATGATCATGCGCCCTGAGCCGTGGGGCGAGGCCTTCGACGCGCTCGCGCCGGCCGAGGGCCCGGTGCCGCACCTGCTGGTGCCCAGCCCGGCGGGTGTGCCGTTCACGCAGCGCATGGCCGAGCAGCTGAGCACCGAGCCGTGGCTGATGTTCGCCTGCGGCCGGTACGAGGGCATCGACCAGCGGGTCATCGAGCACGCGGCGACGCGGATGCCGGTGACCGAGGTGTCGCTCGGGGACTACGTGCTCTTCGGTGGTGAGGTCGCCGTCCTGGTCATCGCCGAGGCGGTCACCAGGCTCGTCCCGGGTGTCCTCGGCAACGCCGAGTCGATCGTCGAGGAGTCCCACACCACGGGCCTGCTCGAAGCGCCGCTGTACACCAAGCCCGCCGAGTGGCGCGGACATGAGGTACCCGAGGTTCTCGTCTCGGGGCACCATGCGAAGATCGTGCGGTGGAAGCGCGATCAGGCCCTGCTGCGAACCGCGCGGACCAGGCCGGATCTGCTGGCGGCGACGCCGGTCGGTGAGTTCGACAAGCACGATCGGGCGACGTTGGAAGGGGCCGGGTTCGAGGTCGGCCCTGCGTAACGTGTAGTATCGAGCGGTTGCTTCGGCCGCTCCCGCGGTGTCTCACCCGACTTCGGCCGCCGACACCAGTCATCAGACTTTCATTAGGCGCGTGCGCGCCTTGAGCTTCGAGGATTATTCGCCATGAACACGCTGGACCTTCTGGACGCCGCTTCGGTACGGGCGGACATCCCGGATTTCCGTGCCGGTGACACGCTCAAGGTGCACGTGCGGGTCGTCGAGGGAAACCGTTCCCGCGTCCAGATCTTCAAGGGCATCGTGATCGCCCGCCAGGGTTCCGGCCTGCGCGAGACCTTCACCATCCGCAAGGTCAGCTTCGGCATCGGCGTCGAGCGCACCTTCCCGCTGAACTCTCCGGTCATCGACCGGATCGAGGTCGAGACCCGCGGTGACGTGCGTCGCGCCAAGCTGTACTACCTCCGTGAGCTTCGCGGCAAGAAGGCGAAGATCAAGGAGCTGCGCGAGCGTCCCGCCAACTAAGGCGGCAGCGCCCCACCGGATTTCCCCGACGCGGGTCCGCCTCACGGCGGGCCCGCGTCGGCGTGTGCCCGCCCGTGTTGCCCCGGGCTTGACGGCTCGTGAAGGATGGCGACGCGCGCACCCGCGCGTCACGCCCACCCGGAGGGACCCATGGACGGCGAAGCGCCCGGCACCGAAGCGGTCCCCGACGTGACCGAGCGGCCCGCCGCCGCGGGCCGTCGCGAGTCGGCGAACGCCAAGCGCCGCCGGAGGCTCGCCCAGGGCACGGCGACGCGCCGGGAGATGCCGCTGTGGAAGGAACTGCCGCTGCTGCTGCTGGTCGCGTTCTGCGTGGCCGTGCTGATCCGCACCTTCTTCCTGCAGGCCTTCGGTATCCCCTCAGCCTCGATGGAGCAGACCCTCACCGAAGGCGACCGGGTCCTGGTGTCGAAGGTCGTCTACCAGGTCCGCACGCCCCAGCGCGGCGAGGTGATCGTCTTTCGCGGCAACGACCGCTGGGCCCCGGAGTTCCAGTCCGACCCGAAAGCCGGACTGCTCAGCCGCATCGGCGGGGGACTGGCCGACCTCGTCGGGATCGGGCAGCCGGGCGAGAAGGACTTCATCAAACGGGTGATAGGCCGGCCCGGTGACACCGTGATGTGCTGTGACGCCGACGGCAAGGTCACCGTCAACGGTTTCCCGCTTGACGAGTCGGCGTACCTCTACGAGGATTCGCCGCTCGCCGAGGGCGGCGCGCAGACCAACGACTGCCGCACCCGCGATTTCGGTCCCGTCCTCGTCCCCGAGGGCCAGTTGTTCGTGATGGGGGACCATCGCGGCAGGTCGCAGGACTCGCGCTGCCAGGGATTCGTGCCGATGGACAACGTCATCGGGCGCGCGATCGCGGTCGGCTGGCCGATCGACAGATGGCATTCGCTGCCCGTCCCGCCGACCTTCGCCGACGTGCCCGATCCGGGCGGCGGCCAGGGCGGTTCGGCGCCGGTCGCCCTCGACGGCGGTGGAGGCGGACTTCCCGTGTTCGCGCCGATCCTTTTGACGGCCGTGTTCCCGGCACCACGTTTCAGGTTCAATGCGTAGACTCCGCGTGTGATTGAAGAAGAGCAGCCGAAGACCGAGCCGCCCGCCGAGGATCCCGCGCCGTCGTCCAAGGACGAGGACAAGAAGAAGCGCGGCTCGTTC
Organism: Phytomonospora endophytica; assembly: GCF_014202425.1. GTDB lineage: Bacteria > Actinomycetota > Actinomycetes > Mycobacteriales > Micromonosporaceae > Phytomonospora > Phytomonospora endophytica. Next base: position 408,884 of record NZ_JACHGT010000001.1, read on the forward strand.
TGGAAGGAACTGCCGATCCTGCTGGGCGTGGCGATCGTCGTCGCGTTGCTCGTGCGGACCTTCGTCCTGCAGTCCTTCTGGATCCCGTCGGGGTCGATGGAGCACACCCTCGACCTGCAGGACCGCGTGCTGGTCAACAAGCTGGTCTACGACTTCCGGGAACCCGAGCGCGGCGAGGTCATCGTCTTCACCGCGCCGAACGACTGGCGCAGTGACCCCAACGAAGAGGACTTCATCAAGCGGGTCATCGGCATCGGCGGTGACCACATCATCTGCTGCGACAACGGCAAGATCACCGTCAACGGTGTGGCGCTCGACGAGACCGAGTACCTGTACACCAACGACGACGGCGTGCAGGACGCCCCGAGCGCCAACAAGTTCGACATCGTCGTGCCCGAGGGCCGCTTGTGGGTCATGGGTGACCACCGTTCGGCGTCGGGGGACTCGCGGGAGAACTTCATCCGCTTCGAGAGCATCGAGCGGTCCACGATCGCGGTGGACGCCGTCATCGGGAAGGCCTTCGTGATCATCTGGCCGCTCGACCGCTGGCGCTGGCTGTCGATTCCCGGCACCTTTGCCGACGTGCCGGGACCGACGTAGGGTCGGTTCCCGTGACTTCTGCCGAGGTGGTGAACCGGCTCGCCGGGAGGGTCCTGCTCGTCAACGGTGAGGGCCGCGTCCTGCTGTTCCGCGGCTGCGACCCGCTGTCGCCCGCGGACAAGTACTGGTTCACCCCCGGCGGCGGCTTCGACGAGGGCGAGGACGCCCGCGCCGCCGCCCTCCGCGAGCTCTTCGAGGAGACCGGCCTGATCCTGTCGGCCGGCGAGCTGGCCGGTCCGGTGTTCGAGGAGGTCGCCGAGTTCGACTTCGACGGGCGCGCCTACCGGCAGCGGCACTGGTTCTTCCTGGCGCGGGTCGAGTCGTGGGAGGTCGACACGGCCGGTTTCGAGCCGATCGAGCGGACCACGATGGACGAGCACCGATGGTGGAGCCCGGCCGAGCTCGAAGAGACGGCCGAGGTGATCTACCCGCCCGAGTTGAGCAGAATCCTGCGTGAGGTCCTGTGATCACCATTCCCCGCACCGTCATCCGGCGCGACGGTGACCTGTACACGTTCGAGGACGCGCTCCGGCGGCGCGGCTTCAATGTCGTCGCCGGAGCCGACGAGGCCGGTCGTGGGGCCTGCGCCGGGCCGCTCGTGGTGGCCGCGGCGATCCTGCCGCCCGGCAAGCGAGGACGCGTGCCCGGTCTCGCCGACTCGAAGCTGCTGACTCCCGCCGCGCGCGAGGAGGCCTACGTCGAGGTCGTCGCGCGGGCCGTCGCCTATTCGGTGGTGGTGATCCCGCAGGAGGAGGTCGACAAGAGAGGGCTGCACGTGTGCAACCTCACTGGCATGCGCAGGGCTCTCGCCAGGCTCTCCGTCGCGCCGGGTTACGTGCTCACCGACGGCTTCGCCGTCGACGGGCTCTCCGTGCCTGGTCTGGCCGTGTGGAAGGGCGACCAGGTCGCCGCCTGCATCGCCGCGGCGAGTGTCCTGGCGAAGGTGACAAGAGACAGATTGATGGACGACTGGCACGTGAAGTTCCCCCGATACGGGTTCGACGCGCACAAGGGATATGTCACCGCGGGCCACCAGGAGGCGCTGGCCGCCTACGGTCCGTGCGTGGCGCACCGGCTTTCGTACGCGAATGTCAGGAACGCGGGAGTGTCGCGGCAGCCTGCGATGCCCGCCGAGCCGGTCATGGGTGACAATGACGGGGTGGAGGCCGCGACATGAGCGCTGAGGATCTCGAAAAGTACGAGACCGAGATGGAGCTGCAGCTCTATCGGGAGTACCGCGACATAGTCCGCCAGTTCTCCTATGTGGTGGAGACCGAGCGACGGTTCTATCTCGCCAATCACGTTGAGATGCACGTCCGCAACACCGACGGCGAAGTCTTCTTCGAGGTCGAGATGCGCGACGCCTGGGTCTGGGACATGTACCGCCCGGCACGGTTCGTGAAGAACGTGCGGGTCATGACCTTCAAGGACGTGAACGTGGAAGAGCTGGACAAACCGGACATCACCCTGCCTTAAGGCGGGTGACGGCGGCCGCGGCGGAAGAGTGGAGTCCGGCAGGACTCGGCTCGCTTCGGCTCCGCCGTGCCGTCGCACGGCGGCGACAAGGCTTCCCCCTCGCGCGAGCCGCGCGAGCACGGAAAGGCCGACGGGTTCCCCGGAGCCCAGGACGAGAATGCGGCCTGAGCTCCGGGGACTGGGCCTCGTGCAGGGGTCGCCGGGTTGGCCTCGTCTGCTGGCGGGCCGTGGGGTGTCGTGCGGGCGGCTTCGGGCTTGCGGTGGCTGGATGTGGTCGTGCGGGCAGATGGGTCCGTGAGGGTCACGCGCGCCCGTGGCGGCGTGGTGGCTACATCGCACAGGGACGGCCGCCCGGTGCCCGCGATGGGCACTTCGGGCCTGTAGGAACCGCGTGCGTGCGCAAGGGCCACCTCGCGCGGGCGCCCGTGGCGGTGGCGGTGGCGGTTGTGCCGGGCGGCACGTGTCCGCGACGGCCACACGGGGCCTGTGACGGTGACACGTGTCCGTGCCCGTCCCCGTCCGATCGTGCCCGTCCCATCGCGCCAGCAACGGTCACGCGCGCCCGTGGCTTCGTTGCGCTTTGACGGCCTCACCCGGCCGGCGACTTGGGCGCGTCCGTGTCGGCGGCGGGAGCGGGCCCGCAGCACCTCGCTTCGGTTCGGCCGCCGCCGTGAGGTTGTCCGCAGCTCGGGCCGAGGGTGCCCGGCTGTTTCGGGCCGATCGGTTCTCCGCCGTTCGAGTTTCCGGCTCGGCGGCGGAGACGGTGATAGTGGCGGTCTTGGCGGTGTGGCTCGACGGTCCCGGTTCGGCCGGGGCCGTGGTGTTCCCGAGTCCGTCCTTCGCGCGCGGCTCGCGTTCCTGTCTCGCAGTCGCGAGGGTGTGGCTCGATCGCTCGGGTCAGCGTGATCCGTGTGGTTCCGTGTCGCTTCTCCCGTGCGTGTTCCGCGAGGAGATGCGTCCCGCCGGCCCGGCGGGACGCATCTCCTCGCTTTCGCCTCAGAGGCGGCGAGGGGCGTGGCTCGACCGTCCATCCGTCCTCCTCGTGCGGTTCGCGTCTCCGGCTCCGCAGCCACGAGGGCGCCTCTCGACAGTCCGGGTCAGCCCGAGCCGTGCGGTTCCATGCCGCCGCTTGCTTGCACGCATGCACGGAGAGACGCCGCCACCCGGGCGGGCGGACTCAAGGCGTCTTCATCTCCGTGTCGCGGCTGTCGGGAGGCGAATGCTCTGGCGCCGCCGCCCCCCACGCATCGGCAAAGAGATGCGCGCCGCCGGGGCTGACGGGAGCGAAGCGTCACCTGGTGCGCCGTCACCGGCCCTCGATGCTCACGCTCCCTTCGTCTTCGTCTTCGTCCCCGCCTTGTTTCGCGGCTGTCGGGAAGCGAATGCTCTGGCCCGGTCGTACGCCTACGACCCCGCGGCCGACGCGTGGACGGCTCTGCCGGACATGCCGCTGTCGCCGGCCGGTTCGGCGTACTCGGCGGCCGACGGGAAGCTCGTCGTCTCCGGCGGCCGGCTCAACGGTTCCGGCACGACCAACGCCACCGTCGTCGCCTCAGCGGCCCATGCGGCCTCGGCGGCTCATGTCGCGTCCGTCCACCGGTGTCGGCCTGATGGCCGCCCTGGTTTGGCGGAAGCGGCCGTCCGCTTCTTCGATGAGGCCGGCGCGGTGGAGGGTCGGCAGAGTCTTCAGGATCGCCTTGAGGGGTACGCCCGCCTGGGCGGCGATGTGGGCGGGCATGGCCGCCGTGCGGCGGGGCACGGCGTCCAGGATCCGCGAGGAGACCTCGTCGAGACGGTCGAGGGCGGTGTCGGGGGCGCTGAGAGGTTCGGCCAGGTCCGCGCCGAGGCGGCCCAGATCCTCGATGATCTCCGCCGCCCGGGTCACGATGCGCGCCCCACCCGGCTCGCGGGCGAGCTGGTGCACCCCCACGCTCTGCGGGGACGTCGCCTCGCCGGGCACGATCATGAGCTGGCGGTCGAGTTCGACGGCGTGCCGGGCGGTGTTGCGCGCGCCGCTGCGGATCTGCGCCTCCACCACGACGGTCCCGAGTGTCGCGGCGGCGATGAGACGGTTCCGGATCAGGAAGCGATGCCGAAGCGGCAGGGCGCCCGGCGGCCATTCGCTCAGGATCAGGCCGCGCTCGGCGATCGCGGCGAAGAGCAGCTCATTGCGGGCCGGGTAGACGTGGTCGACCCCGCAGGCGAGGATCGCGACGGTCGGCCCGTCGGCGGCGAGGGCCCCGCGATGCGCGGCCGTGTCGATGCCGAAGGCGCCACCCGAGACGACGGCCCAGTCGCGGTCGGCGAGACCGAAGGCCAGCTCGCGGGCCATGCTGTCGCCATAGGCCGTGGAGTCCCGCGCGCCCACGATCGACGCCGACTCCTCCAGGGTCTCCCGCAGGTTCAGCGGCCCGCGCGCCCACAGGCACAGCGGCGGACCGTGCGAGCCGGGCCCGGCGCCGAGGGCGGCGAGATCGTCCAGGCGGGACGGCCACTCCTCGTCACCAGGGATGATGACGCGCGCCCCGGCGCTCACCGTGTCGGCGAGGATCCCGGCGGCCAGGTCGAGCGGGTCGCGGCCGGCGAGGCGGTTGCCGGCGAGGCGGTTCAGCGCGGCGGGCAGACCGCGCTCCCGGAAGCGCCCGGCGATCTCCTCGGGGGAGTGCTCGGCGAGCAGCTCGTGGGCCATGCCCACCCCCGGTTCGAGGAGGGCGGTCAGCAGCACGCGGATCAGACGGGGCAGGTCAGCGGTCATGGCACGTCCTTAAAGGTGAGAAGCGGCGGTCAGACCTTGTGTCCCAGGCGCAGTTCGACGGCCTCGCCGAGGTCGTTCTCGTCGGGGCGGTCCCGGCCCGCGAGGTCGGCGATCGACCAGGCGAGGCGCTGCACCCGGTCGTAACCGCGGGCGCTGAGCCGGCCGGAGTCGAGCATCCAGTCGGCGACGCCGAGGACCGTGCTCGGCAGACGCCACGGCCGGGCCCGCAGCCGGGCACCGGCGACCTGGGAGTTGGGGATGCGTCCGCACCCTGCGCTCTCCCAGCGCGCCGCCGCCGCCTCCCGCGCCCTGCTGACACGTTCGGCGACGGCCCTGGAGTCCTCCGGCGCCGGTTCGTCGCCCAGGAGCGCCGAACGCCCGACCGGCTGGAGCCGCACGTGCAGGTCGACGCGGTCCATCAGCGGCCCTTTGAGCTTGGCGCGGTAGCGTCCGCGGGCCATGGCCGAGCATTCGCAGTCGGCCGGTTTGGGGGCCGCGCACGGGCACGGGTTCGCCGCCAGCATCAGCAGCACGCGCGCGGGGAAGCGGACGACGGCCGCCGAGCGGTGGATGTTGATGATCCCCGACTCCAGTGGCTGGCGCAGCGCGTCGATCACGTCCCTGCGGAACTCGGGCAGCTCGTCGAGGAACAACACCCCGCAGTGCGCCAGCGACAGCGCTCCCGGCCGAGGCACGCCCGAGCCGCCGCCGACGAGCGCGGGCATCGACGCCGAGTGGTGCGGCGCCTGGAAGGGCGCCCTGCGCAACAGCGCGGCCCGCTTCTCGAACTGCCCGGCGATCGAGTGGATCGCGGTCACCTCCATCGCCGAGGCGTCGTCCAGGCGCGGCAGCAGCGGCGGCAGGCGCTCGGCGAGCATGGTCTTCCCGACCCCGGGCGGGCCGAGCAGCATCAGGTTGTGCCCGCCCGCCGCCGAGATCTCCAGTGCCCGCTTGGCCGCGTCCTGCCCGACCACGTCGGCGAGGTCGGGCGAATGGTCCTCCGACTCCGCGTCGAGCTCCGGCACCGGCAGCATCTCGCCCTGACCGGCCAGCCCGGCGGTGAGCCGCCGCAGGTCCGGCGAGCCGTGCACGGTCAGCCCGGACACCAGCGCCGCCTCACGCAGGTTCCCCGGCGCGACGACCGCCGCCCGCAACCGCGACTCCCGCGCCGCCATCAAGGCCGGGAGCACCCCCGGCACGGGCCTGAGGCGCCCGTCGAGGCCGAGCTCGCCGATGGGGACGATCCCGTCGATCAGCGGCGGCGGGAGCTGCCCGCTGGCCACGAGCAGCACCAGCGCGATCGCCAGGTCGAAGCTGGACCCGTGCTTCGGCAGGGAGGCGGGGAGCAGGTTGATGGCGATGCGCTGGTCGGGCCAGTGGAACCCGGAGTTCACCAGGGCGGAGCGGACGCGGTCGCGCGCCTGCCCGAGGACCGCGTCGGGCAGCCCCGACAGCACCACCCGCGCCTGCCCGCGGTCGACGTGCGCCTCAACGGTCACCAGGTGACCCGTCACGCCCACCAGCCCGACGGCGGTGATCCGCGCGTACCCCATCAGAGCACCTCCCGGCGGTGGCTGAGCCGGAGCGGACCGTCCCGCGACACGACGATGCCGATCACGTCGAAGCGGAGCCGGTCCGCACGGGTCGGGTGCGCCTTGAGCCAGCGCGCGGCCAGGCGGCGCAGCCGCCGCGACTTCTCCTCGTCGACGGCCTCGATGGGCGTGCCGTGCCGCAGCGAGCGCCGGGTCTTCACCTCGCAGAACACCAGCGTCCCCGGCCCGTCGCGGGCCACGATGTCCAGCTCGCCTTCCCCACAGCGCCAGTTCCGGTCCAGTACGCGCAGACCGTCCTCGCTCAGGTGCCGCGCGGCGATCTCCTCCCCGTAACGGCCGAGTTGATCCTTCTCCAGCTGACTCGTCCTCATCTGTCTCCCCTTGGGCGAATGCGGTCCCTCAAGATTCAGTGCTCGGAGCCCGCCTTTCAAGCACTCCCCGGCCGAGCCTGTGGACAACTCACCGGTTGTGGATAACTCGGTGTTACGGCGCGACCGCTTGACAGAACGGGCTCCATAGGACGAAGGTCGACACCGTGAGCGCACGGCGACGAGTCGATCTCCAACAGGCACGAGAGAAACTTCCCAACGCCATGCGTGAGGCGGTGGCGGGTTTCGCCGCGCACCTGGCCGACGTGCGCAGGCGTTCGGAGCACACGGTCCGCGCCTATACCGGCGACATCGTGTCCCTGCTCGACCACGCCTTCCGCGCCGGCGCGCGCGGCGTGGGAGACCTCGACCTGGAGATGCTGCGCGGATGGCTGGCACAGCTGCGCCGGGCCGGCGTCGCCCGCGCGACCGTCGCCAGAAGGGCCGCGGCGGCCCGCACCTTCACCTCATGGGCGCAGCGCACCGGGCTCGCCGAAGAGGACGCCGGCATCCGCCTCGGCGTCCCGCGCGTGCGCCGCACCGCGCCGACCGTCCTGCGCACCGAACAGGCCACCGACCTCGTCGAGACGCCAGTCACCGACGAGTCCGCCCTCGGCCTGCGTGATCGCGCGGTCCTCGAACTCCTCTACGCCTCGGGCATCCGCGTCTCGGAGCTGTGCGGGCTCAACATCGCCGACATCGACGCCGGCCGGCGCCTCCTGCGCGTCATCGGCAAAGGTGACAAGGAACGCAAGGTCCCCTACGGCGTCCCCGCCCAGGACGCCCTCGACGACTATCTCGCCGCGGGCCGCCTCCACCTGCGCGGCGACGCCGACGAACCCGCCCTGTTCCTCGGCGCGCGGGGCGGCCGCCTCCACCCGACCATCGTGCGCCGCATCGTCCGCGGCGCCGCCCTCGCCGCAGGGCTCGCGCACACGACCCCGCACGGCGTCCGGCACAGCACGGCCACCCACATGCTCGAAGGTGGCGCTGATCTCCGTTCGGTCCAGGAACTGCTCGGTCATGCCACGATCAGTACGACACAGATCTACACCCATGTGTCGGCCGAACGCCTGCGGGAAGCCTTCACCCAGGCACATCCGCGGGCCTGATCAGCGTGTCAGGAGCCAGATGTCCCTCCCCTCCGTGCCCGCACCGGTCCCCGGCGGCGCCAGTCTCTTCGGGCTCGACCCCACCTTCACCAACCTCAACCACGGCTCGGTCGGAGCGGTGCCCCTCACCGTCCGCAACCGCCGCCGGCTGATCACCGACGAGCTGGAGCACGACCCCCGCGGCTTCTTCAAGTCCCGCGTCCGGCGCGTTACCGCCGCACGCCACGCCGTCGCCGGGCTCGTCGGCGCCGACCCCGAGCTCACCGCCTTCGTCACCAACGTGACCACCGGCTCCGCGGTCGTCCTGCACTCCCTCGGCCTGCGCAGTGGCGACGAGGTCGTCACCACGATCCACGGTTACGGCGCCATCGGCTTCAACGTCGACGCCTACGCCCCGGCCGGAGTCGTCCACAAGGTCGCCGACATGCCGCTCATCCCCACCGACGACGAGGTCGTCGACGGGATCCTCGCGCAGGTCACCGACCGCACCCGGCTGGTCATCTGCGACCACATCACCTCGGCCACCGCGCGGCTCTTCCCCATCGCCCGGATCGCCGCCGAACTCCGTTCACGCGGTGTCCCGCTGCTTGTCGACGCGGCCCACGTGCCCGGCCACATCCCGGCCGACGTCACCGCCCTCGGCGCCGACTTCTGGGTCGGCAACCTCCACAAGTGGGCCTTCGCGCCACGGGGGAGCGCGCTGCTGACCGTCGCCCCCGAATGGAAGGACCGGATCCGGCCCCTCGTCATCTCCTGGGAGAACGAGGCCGGCTACCCCGTCGCCGTCGAGTACAACGGCACCGACGACTGGACCAACTACCTCGCCGCGCCCGCCGGTGTCGAACTCCTCGACGACCTCGGCCCCGAACTCGTCGCCGCCCACAACCGGCGCCTCGCCCACTACGGCCTCTCGGTCCTCTCCAAGGCCCTCAACGTGGAGACCCCCGACGCCGGGCCCAGCGAACTCGCCATGCGGCTCGTCTTCCTCCCCGAGGGAGTCGGCGACACCCAGGAGAAGTGCGCCAGGATCGAGCAGGCGGTCCGCGACGAACTGCGCACCGAGCTCACCGTCAACTCCTTCGGCGGGACCGGCACCATGCGCGTCGCCGCCCAGATCTACAACACCCCCGCCGACTACGAGCGGCTCGCCGACCGCCTCCCGGCGCTCCTGCACTCGCTCACCTGACCCACAGCGGCAGGCCCGCCGCTCGGGACGGGGCAGCAGACGCACCCTCCCCGTCCCGACGGCGGCGAGCGGATCGAGGTACTCGCCGCCGCGGATCAGACCCCAGTGCAGGCACGCCGCGGCCGGACAGCCCGCGTGCCCGGCCACCAGCCGCGCGATGACCTGCCCGCGCGAAACCGCCTCCCCGGCCCGCACGGACGGCACCAGCGGCTCATAGGTGGTCCGGACCAGCGGGGTGTGGCCGACGCTGACGACCTTCCTCCCGCCGACCGCTCCGGCGAAGCGCACCACCCCGTCGGCGGCGGCGCGCACGACCGCCCCGGGCGCCGACGCCAGGTCGACGCCCCGGTGACCGGCCGCCCAGTCCGAAGGCGGCCGCTGGAAACGGCCCACCACCCGGACCGGCGGGTCGAGCGGCCAGGAGAGGCGGGCGGGCGCGGAAGGAAACGCCACGGAAGACCGCCCGGCATCGGACAGAGCGGCTTCGGCCGGTGGCGCACCCCGGGGCAGCAGAACCAGGACCGCCGCGAACAGTACGACCGCGACGGAAGCGGACAGGAGGCGAGATGGGTGCATTACGGGAGGCATACGTCCACGATCGGGCAGGCCGGATGAAAGCACCACCGCCGATCCACGGCCCCTGTGGATTACTCACCGGTTGTGGATAACCGATCCGGCATGCCCACCAGGTGACGAGGCACCGACCTGGGTGGCCGAGCGCGGTCGAGACCCCACCCACTTCAGCGTTCGCCCGGAACTTCCAGGCGCATATCCGCACATGTCGTATCCGCCGCTGGCGCGGTGGCGCCGCCGTGCCCTACTCTCCCGGACCGTGGCCGAACATCAGCGCAACTACCCCGAACCCGTGAACCCGGCCGACGCCGGGTCCCTGTGGGAGCCCACCACGTCGTCGGGCCGCCGCGCGTCCGAGTGGACCGACACCCCGGCGCCACGTCACGACCCGGACAGCGCCAGCACCCAGGCCGAACAGTGGCAACTCGGCGGCGAGGCCCCCGAACCCGAACCCGCCAGGCACATGCCCGAGCCTCAGGTCGTCGACCCGGAGCTCGCCGCCCTCGCCGGTGGTGAACCGCGCGGCCCGCTCGCGCCGGCCCGCCCCGCCGTTCCCGAACCGCGCGGCCCGCTCCCGCCGACCTTCGACGAGCCCCGCCGCGGCCCCTTCCCGCCCGCCGAGCCCGTCTCCGGCGCCCCCCGCGTCGCACCCCCGCCGCCTCCGGCGTCCGCCATGCCGTCGGTCCCGCCGCCCCCGCCCGGTATGCCGCGGCCTCCCATCGACCCGCCCACTCAGGCCTACCCCTCCATGCCCCGGGGCCCCGAGCGCCGCACCGAGCCGGTCAACCGCCGCCCGGACGCCCCCATGGAGATCTTCGAAGGCGTCTACCGCAAGAAGCGCCCCGCCGTCGTCCTCCTCGTCGCGGTCGTCTCGGCGCTCGCGATGATCCCGGCCGCGGTCGTCCTCGCGCGCTCGCTGTTCGCCGGGGACGGCTTCAGCCCCTCCGGCGTCGTCGCCGGGATCCTGATGCTCGCCGGGATCCCCCTCGTCGGCGCCGGGCTCATCCCGCTCCTCGGCAGCGGCCCGCGCATCGGCGGACGCGAGATGAGCGCGATCCTCCGCCCGCCCTACATCTACCTCGTGACCGGACTGGTCCTGCTGCTCGCGGCGGGGGCGGCGGCCTGAGCGCGGCGGGGTCCCCGGCGGGAGCCCGCCGGGGACCTCGCGCCAAGTGCCGTACACTGGTCAACCGGCGGTCACCCATGTGACCGACTTCGCGTGCCTTCCCGCGTCTTACCCGGATCTTCCCGGGATGCGGGCGGCGGCCTCCCTGGTCCCGTTGCGACGGGTCCAACACGGCCACCGACCGGGCACCAGGAGATGGCTCAGGCCATCGCACACAACCAGGGAGCAGGGTCGAAAGCTACGACCCTGCGTGAGGAAAGGACTGGCAGACATGCCAGCAGTGACCATTCGCCAGCTGCTCGAAAGCGGCGTCCACTTCGGACACCAGACCCGTCGCTGGAACCCGAAGATGAAGCGCTACATCTTCACCGAGCGCAACGGCATCTACATCATCGACCTTCGCCAGACGCTCGACTACATCGCGAAGGCCCACGACTTCATCAAGAACATGGTCGCCGAGGGCGGTCACATCCTGTTCGTCGGCACCAAGAAGCAGGCCCAGGAGGCCATCGCCGAGCAGGCCGCGCGCGTCGGGATGCCCTTCGTGAACTACCGCTGGCTCGGCGGCATGCTCACGAACTTCCAGACCATCTACAAGCGCACCCAGCGCCTCAAGGAGCTCGAAGCCCTTGAGCAGTCCGGCGAGACGCAGGGCCGCACCAAGCGCGAGCTGCTCACCCTGATGCGCGAGAAGGACAAGCTCTCCCGCACCCTCGGTGGCCTGCGCGACATGGGCAAGCTCCCGTCGGCGATCTGGGTCGTCGACACCAAGAAGGAGCACATCGCGGTCGACGAGGCCCGGAAGCTGAACATCCCGGTCGTCGCGATCCTCGACACCAACTGCGACCCCGACGAGGTCGACTTCCCGATCCCGGGCAACGACGACGCGATCCGTTCGGCCGCGCTGCTCACCCGGGTCATGGCCGACGCCGTCGCCGAGGGCCTCATCGCCCGCGCCGGCGCCGCCCGCGGCGAGGAGAAGCCGGAGGGTGGCACGACCACCACCGAGCCGCTCGCCGAGTGGGAGCGCGAGCTCCTGGAGGGTGACGCCAAGGTCGAGGCCGCCGTCGAGGCCGTCGCCGAGGCCCCCGCGCCGACCGAGCCGGTCGCCGAGGCCGTCGAGGCCGCCGCCGAGGAGACCGCCGGCGCCGAGAAGCCCGCCGAAGAGACCACCGGCACCACCGAGTCCTAAGGACTTCGATCCCCGGGGCGTTCCGCCGCAGCGGCGCCCCGGGGAACAACCGCGCCCAGGCGCGGCTGCGGCACTACCCAGCTGAACTTCGCCCGGGCGTTCAGGGGCGACCCGGGCACCACAAGTGGAGAGCAACAATGGCCAACTTCACCGCCGCGGACATCAAGAAGCTCCGCGAACTCACCGGCTCCGGCATGATGGACGTCAAGAAGGCGCTCACCGAGACCGACGGCGACTTCGACAAGGCCGTCGAACTTCTGCGCATCAAGGGCGCGAAGGACGTCGGCAAGCGCGCCGGCCGCACGGCGGCCAACGGTCTGGTCGCCCAGTCCGGCAACGCGCTCCTCGAACTCAACTGCGAGACCGACTTCGTCGCCAAGAACGGCGCCTTCGTCGAGTTCGCCCAGGCGCTCGTCGAGCACGTCGCGGCCACCAAGCCCGCCGACGTGGACGCGCTGCTCAACTCCGAGCTCAACGGCAAGACCGTCGCCACCCTCGTCGAGGAGGAGTCGGCCAAGATCGGCGAGAAGCTGGTCCTGAACCGCTTCGCCGTCCTCGACGGCGAGGTCGCGGTCTACATGCACCGCAAGGCCGAGGACCTCCCGCCGCAGGTCGGCGTCCTGGTCCAGTTCGAGGGCGACGCCGACGCCGCGCGCCAGGTCGGCATGCAGGCCGCCGCGATGCGTCCCAAGTGGCTGACCCGCGACGAGGTTCCGGCCGACCAGGTCGAGAACGAGCGCCGCGTCGCCGAGGAGACCGCCCGCGAGGAAGGCAAGCCCGAGCAGGCGATCACGAAGATCACCGAGGGCCGCGTCAACGCGTTCTTCAAGGACTTCGTGCTCCTGGAGCAGCCTTCGGTCAAGGAGCCGAAGCAGTCGGTCAAGCAGGTCCTCGACGCGCAGAACACCACGGTCGCCGCGTTCGCCCGCTTCGAGGTCGGCCAGGCCTAACGGCCGCCGGTCGCGGATCGAGCAGCCGGAACAGCAACCGAACGTGGAGGTCGCAGGTGGAAGCACACCCGCGGCCTCCACGTTCGTGTGCACCGGCCGGCGCAGTAGCGTCGGCCCGTCGAGCAGCACAGGGAGAGTGTCATGACCGAGAACACGAGCCACCGCTACCGCCGGGTCGTGCTGAAACTGTCCGGTGAGGTCTTCGGCGGCGGCGCCGTCGGCGTCGACCCCGACGTGGTCGCCGGCATCGCCGCGCAGATCGCCAAGGCCAGTGCCGGGGGCTCCCAGATCGCGGTCGTCATGGGCGGCGGGAACTTCTTCCGCGGCGCCGAACTCCAGGCCCGCGGCATGGAGCGCGCCCGCGCCGACTACATGGGCATGCTCGGCACGGTCATGAACTGCCTCGCCCTCCAGGACTTCCTGGAGAAGCGCGGTGTCGACACGCGCGTGCAGACCGCCATCACCATGGCCCAGGTCGCCGAGGCCTACATCCCCCGCCGCGCCATGCGGCACCTGGAGAAGGGCCGCGTCGTCATCTTCGGCGCCGGCGCGGGCATGCCCTACTTCTCCACGGACACCGTCTCGGTCCAGCGCGCGCTGGAGATCAAGGCCGACGCGGTGCTGATGAGCAAGAACGGCGTCGACGCGGTCTACACCGCCGACCCCCGCACCGACCCCACCGCCGAGCGGCTCGACCAGCTCACCTTCGAAGAGGCCCTGCGCCGCGACATCAAGGTGGCCGACGCGGCGGCCTTCAGTCTGTGCAAGGAAAATAAGCTCCCGATGGTCGTCTTCGGAGCCGAAGGGGAGGACACCATCGCGCGGGCCCTCAGTGGTGAGAGGATCGGAACCCTCATCACCTCTGAGAGCTGACCCACGCACGGTTTCACCCAAGACGAGCACCGCCCAACCGCCCGACGAACACCGGCCGCGTGCCGGACCAGTCGGCTCGCAGTGACAGGAGGCGACACCAAGGTGATCGACGAGACGCTCCTCGAAGCCGAGGAGAAGATGGAGAAGGCGATCGAGCACGCCAAGGAGGAGTTCGGCGCCATCCGCACCGGACGAGCCAGTGCCGCGATGTTCTCCAAGATCTTCATTGAGTACTACGGCACGCCCACGGCCCTCCCGCAGATGGCCTCCATCGGGGTGCCCGAGCCCCGCATGGTCATCATCAAGCCCTACGACGCCTCCCAGACGTCGGCGATCGAGCGCGCCCTGCGCGACTCCGACCTCGGCGTCAACCCGAACAACGAGGGCGGGCAGCTGCGGCTCAACATGCCGCAGATGACCGAGGAGCGCCGCCGCGAGATGATCAAGGTCGCGCGGCACAAGGGCGAAGAGTCCAAGGTGACCATCCGCAACATCCGCCGCAAGGGCAAGGACGAACTCGACCGCCTCGTCCGCGACGGCGAGGTCGGCGAGGACGAGGGCCGCCGTGCCGAGAAGGAACTCGACGACCTGACCCAGAAATTCGTCAAGCAGGTCGACGAGATGCTTGCGCACAAAGAATCCGAGCTGCTCGAAGTCTGATGGGCCAACAGGACCTGTCCCCCTTCGGCGACGACCGCGGGCGTCCTCGGGGGCGTCGCCACGCCCCCGAGCCCGGGGACCCCGCCTACGGTGGCCGCCGCGACGAACCCCCCTACGGGGACGGCCGCCGCCGGGACGCGCCGCACGGCGACTCCCCGTACGCCCGTCCGCGCGACGAGCGCTACGACGAGCGCTACCAGGCGCCCCACGGTGGGCCGCCCTACCCTCCGGAGCCTCCGTACCCGCCCGCGGGCCCGCCGGGGGATCCCCGTGCCCCTCGGGACCCGCGCGACCCCCGTGACTTCGGTGAGCCGGAACCCGAGCGGGAGCAGGCGCCCCCGCCGGCCTCCCGCGCGGGCCGGAACCTGCCCATGGCGATCGGGACGGGACTGGGCCTCGGCGCCGTCGTTCTCGCCTCGCTGCTGATCTACCGGCCGGCGTTCCTGGTCGTGGTGGCGGCCGCGGCCGCCGTCGGGATCTGGGAGCTCGTGCGGGCGATGTCCGTGCGGCACAAGGTCCCGCTGGCCCCTCTGCTCGCCGGCGGCGTCGGCATGACGGCGATGGCGTGGTTCGGGGGAGCGGAGAACCTGGTTCTCGGTCTCGGGCTCACGCTCGTCGTCGTGATGGCCTGGCGCCTCGCCGACGGCCCCGAGGGCTATCTGGGGGACATGCTCGCCTCGACGCTGGTCGCGGTCTACGTGCCGTTCCTGGCGGGTTTCGCGGTGCTTCTGGCCGTGCCCGAGGACGGTGCCGCGCGTGTCATCGTCGTGCTCGGGCTCGTCGTGCTCAGTGACACGGGCGGCTACATCGCCGGCGTGCTGTTCGGGAAGCACCCGATGGCGCCGAAGGTGAGCCCGAAGAAGTCCTGGGAGGGCATGGGCGGTTCGATCCTGGCCTGTGCCGTCGGCGGCGCCCTGATGCTGTTCTTCGTCTTCGACGTGAGCTGGTGGAAGGGCGCGCTGTTCGGGCTGGCGATCACGGTCACGGCGACGGTCGGCGACCTCACCGAGTCGATGATCAAGCGCGACCTCGGGGTGAAGGACATGAGCGGCCTGATCCCCGGTCACGGCGGCCTCATGGACCGGCTCGACTCGATCCTTTTGGCGGCACCGACGGCTGTGGTGTTGCTGACGGCCTTGGCTCCTCCCGCGTGACGTCCGCCCGCCTGTGCGTACGTAGGTGGGCGGACGTGGGAGACTGGCTAGTGATATGACGACCCAGCCGCTTACCCTGCAACCGCGCCGCCGAGGCGCGCCACCCCGTCACCTCGCCGATCTGGACATGGCCGCACGTAAAGAGGCCGTCGCCGAGCTCGGCATGCCCGCGTTCCGCGCGCGCCAGCTGTCGCACCATTACTTCGGCCGGCAGTTGTCCGACGTGGGCGCCATGAGCGACCTTCCCGCCGCCGAGCGTGAGCGCCTGGGCGGTGAGTTGTTCCCGCCGCTGCTGACGCCGGTGACGCAGGTCGCCTGCGATGACGGTGCCACCCGCAAGACGGTGTGGAGGCTGCACGACGGCTCCCTTGTGGAGAGCGTGCTGATGGGGTACGCCGACCGGACCACCGTGTGCGTTTCCTCACAAGCGGGCTGTGGAATGGCATGTCCCTTCTGTGCGACGGGACAGGCCGGCCTCACGCGCAACCTGTCCACCGCCGAGATCGTGGATCAGGTGGTGTCGGCGGCACGGACGTCGCGTGAGGGGGGCCTCGGCAGGCTCTCGCACGTGGTGTTCATGGGCATGGGCGAACCCCTCGCCAACTACGAACGGGTGTTGCGGGCGCTTCGGCGCCTGACCGATCCGGCGCCGGACGGCCTGGGTCTGTCGCAGCGGCACATCACCGTCTCGACGGTCGGGCTTGTTCCGGCCGTTCGGCGCTTGACGGCCGAGGAGCTTTCGGTGACGCTCGCATTGTCGCTGCACGCACCAGACGACGAGCTGCGCGATGAGCTCGTCCCGGTGAACAACCGTTGGAAGGTCGACGAGGTGCTTGACGCGGCGTGGGAGTATGCAAGCCGCACAGGGCGACGGGTGTCGATTGAATACGCGATGATCAGAGACGTGAACGACCAGCCATGGCGGGCTGATCTCCTTGGCCGGTTGCTGGCGGGGAAACTCGCCCACGTTAATCTCATCCCGCTCAATCCGACCCCGGGAAGTCGCTGGGATGCGAGTCCGAAGGCGGTAGAGCGGGAATTCGTCCGGCGGTTGCGTGCCGCGGGCGTGCCGACCACGGTGCGCGATACCCGTGGACGTGAGATCGATGGTGCGTGTGGCCAGCTTGCGGCGACGCAGGAAAAGGCCGCTGCCACGCACGGGCAGGCGGAGGTGGCCGAGTGACGAGTCAGGGTGAGCGGTTCCGGCGCAGGGCCTTGCGCCGTGGCTACAAGGTGGACGAGGTGGACGCCTTCCTCGACCGCGTTGAAGCCACTCTCGAAGGCCAGCCGATCGGCCCGCCGGTGGCTTCTCAGGAGGTCGACGACGTCGTCTTCAGGGTCCGCTTCGGCGGATACGACGAGTGGCAGGTGGACGTCTACCTCGACCGGGTGGCGCGTCAGCTGTCGGAGCTTGAGGAGCGCGGTGTGCTCGGCCGGGCGCCCGCGCCCGACTTCGAGGGCCGTCCTTCCCGGGCGAGCATGGAGGCCCCCGCCGGACGCGGTCCCCGCGACCCGCGCGAGATGCACGGCGGCCCCGGCCCCGGCCCCGGTCGCGACCCGCGTGAACACCGTGATCCCCGCGACCTGCACGAGCCGCGCGATCCCCGGGACCCGCGCGACTTGCACGACCCTCGCGGCATGGACCCCCGGGACCCCCGCGACATGCACGCTCCGCGTGGCATGGATCCCCGCGACCCCCGTGGCATGGACCCCCGTGACCCTCGCGATCCCCGTGACCCTCGCGGTCCGCAGCCGATGGACCCGCGGATGCCGTCGCCCGCCGACGCCCGTGGCGGCCCGCCGCCCCCGGACCCGCGCGACATGCCCGAGCCCCGTGGACGCCAGCCCGAGCCGCGCGCGGCCCGCGGCTCGGCCGCCCCGCCCGCCCGGGACCGTTTCGGCCCTCCGCCCCCGCCCGCCGCGGCTCCGCCGCCGGCGCCTTCGGGTCCCGACCCGGAGGGCTTCGGCCACCTCTCCGGTGGCGACGACGAGGGCTTCGGGCACCTGGCGCCACGCTCCGACGACTTCGACGACCGTCCAAGCCGTACCGCCCGCAGTCGCGGTGGCGGCCTGTACAGCGGCCTGAGCGACCTCAGCGGAGACGGCCCTCCGCCGCCACCCGCGCCGGTCTCCGGTCCGCCGCAGAGCGAGGACCGGTACGGCGCACCGCCGCCGCCCCCGCCGAGCCGCTTCGACCGCGCCGCCGACGACCGCTACGGTCCGCCGCCGGCCGCGACGCCCCCGCCTCCGCCGGAGCCGACGACCCGCTTCAGCGCGCCCGACGACCGCTACGGCCCGCCTCCCGGCGAGCGTCCGGCGGCTCCCGCCGACCGTTTCGCGCCGCCGCAGGACGACCGTTTCGCTCCGCCCCCGCCGATGCCCCCGCGCGGTCCCGAACCGGACCGTGGCGGCTACGGCGGCGAGCGGATGCCTCCGCCTCCGGCGCCTTCGCGCGAAGAGCGGCGTCCCGCCTCGCCGGTGGACCGCTTCGCTCCTCCGCCGCCGCCCTCGAACGACCCGGGCGCGACGCAGATCCAGTCGGCGATCCCGCCGCTGCCGCCCCCGGGCGGTCCGCAGCGTCCCGGGCCCGCCGCTCCGCCTCCCGGCGGACGCCCGCCGTACGGCGGCGACGACCCGTACTCGCGCGGTGGCGGATTCACCGAGCCGGGCCGTCACGGCCGGCCGGAGATGACCACCGAGATGCGCGCGCCGGACTCGCCGTTCACCGGCGACGACATCTCGCGCCTTGAACAGATCCGCCGCTCCTTCCAGCCGCGCCGTTTCGGCAGCGGGTACGACCCCTCACAGGTCGACCGGCTGTTCGACGCGGTCTCGGCGACGATGACCGGCCGGGCCGCCGTGCCGCTGTCGGACGCCGAGCTGGACACCTCGCAGTTCAGCCTGGTGCAGGGCGGGTACTTCGAGGCCGAGGTCGACGCGGCGTTGCGGGAGATCCGTGACACGTTCGCGCGCCGGGGGCTGATGAGGTTAGACCCCTACGGACGACGTGGAGAAGGCCGCTACCGCTAGGTGGCGGCCTTCGCCGCATCCGTCAGAGGCCGGCCAGCCACTCGTGCCCCGGGTGCACCCGCGTCAGCAGCGCGCGCAGCTCGGCGCGCTGCGAGTCGCTGAGCAGCGGGACGACGCCGTCGAAGTCAACCTGGTCCTTCGGGCGGACGTTCCTGGCCTTGAACAGCAGGACCAGCTCGGGAGCCAGGTACGGGATCCCGTCCGGGGTGCGCCGGATGATGTCGGCGTAGGGCAGCCGGAGCGTCTCGTCCCGCCGGCAGATCCAGGTGTCACCGTCGTGGGGTTCGCGGAACACGTCGAGGCGGTACTCGTCCGTCACGGGGTCGCGCAGCCAGGTCTGGTGCACGGCGGCGAGCGCCTCCGGGCCCGGTGACGTCCAGACCCGCCGGTAGCCGACGGCGTCCCACAGGTGGCCCGGGAAGCGGTCCCGGACCTCGGCGAAGCGCCCGGCCGGGACGGCGATCTCCAGGTCTTCGTGTTCGCGCGTCTTGCCGCCGCGGAACAGGTCGAGGGCCCAGCCCGCCGCGACGTACCAGGGCGTGGTCACGCCGTCCAGCCGCGCGGCGACCTCGGCCGGTGTCCAGGCGTTCGCCCACCGGGCGTCGAGGGCGTCGATGTCTTTCTGGGACAGCGGATGACCCCCGTCGGGGAGTTGTTCACTCATCGGGCGAACCTAGCAGCGACGGTCTCGAAAGACTTCTTTCGAAAGATATGCTTCGACACATGCAGCCGGAACCGCCCCCCACTCGCAAGGTCTCCGACCCCGCCCAGCTGCGCGCCATGGCGCACCCCCTCCGCTTCACCCTCATGGAACTGCTCCTCCTCGACGGCCCCGCCACGGCCACCGAACTCGCCGCCAAGGTCGGCCAGTCGCCCGCGAACTGCTCCTGGCATCTCCGGCGCCTCGCCGAGTACGGCTACGTCACCGAGGCCCCGCCCGGCCCCGGCCGGCGCCGCCCCTGGCAGGTCGTCGCACAGAGCCACACCACCGACGACGACGCCGAATCCGACCCCGACTACGCCTCGGCTCACGACGCCTTCCACGTCGTCGCCCTGCGCCACGAGTTCGCGCGGCTCGACGCCTGGTTCATGGCCCGCCGCGCGGCGCCCGAGGAGTGGCGCGAGGCCGCGGGCGTCGTCCAGTCGCTCATGTGGCTGACCCCCGGCGAACTGGCCGAGCTCCAGACCGACCTCCGGGCGCTCGCCATGCGCCACATCGACCGTCTCACCGACCCCGATCGCCGTCCCGCCGATGCGGCCCTCGTCCGCCTTGTCGCATGGGGCGTGCCCGAACGTCTCGACCCGCCCGCCAACCCCGAGTGAAAGGCAGCTCCATGCGCGCCGTCTTCGCAGACCCCCGCTACCGCTTACTCTTCGCCTCCACCGTCGTCGGCATGGTCGGCGACTGGCTCTTCGTCCTCGTCCTCGGCGTCTGGGTCAAGGAGCTCACCGGCTCCAGCGGCGCCGCCGGGCTCACCCTGCTGTTCGGCGCGCTGCCGCTGCTCTTCGCACCCTTCGGCGGCCTGCTCGCCGACCGTTTCCGCCGCAGGCCCTTCCTCATCGCCGCCAACCTCGCCAACGCCGTCGTCCTGCTCCCGCTCGCCCTCGTCCACGACGAAGGCGACGTGTGGCTCGTCTACGGTGTGGCGGTACTGCTCGGCTTCGGCCGGATCGTCGACGGACCGGCCACCGGCGGCCTGCTCAAGCGCGTCGTGCCGCCGGAGCGTTTGGTCGAGGCCAACAGCGCCCGGCAGGTCGCCACGCAGGCCCTGCGGCTCGGCGGGCCACTGGCCGGTGTAGGCCTGTACGCGTTCGCGGGCGGGTTCACCGTCGCGGTGATCAACGCCGCCAGTTTCGTATCGGCGGCGGCTCTCATCGCGCTCCTGCGCGTCGACGAGGAAGCCCCGCCGAAACCCGAGTCGCACTTCCTCGACGAGGTGACCGCCGGGTTCCGCTTCATCGCGCGCTCACCGGCGCTGCGCCGGGCGATGGCCGGTACCGGCCTGATGACCTTCGCGGGCGCGGGCCTGGAAGTGCTGATCTACGCGATCACCGACACCGGGCTCGGCCGGCCGCCGGAGTTCGTCGCGGTGATCGTCGCCGTGATGGGCGTCAGCGGAATCGTCGGCGGATTCGGCGCGAAGCGGGTGATCGCCCGCCTTGGCGAGCTGGGCGCGAGCGGAGCCGCCGTGGGCGTGCTCGCGGTCGTGCTCGCGGCGTTCGCGGTGCCGTCGACGCCGGTCGTGCTCGGTGCCTCGCTGATCGCGGGCTTCGTGATCCCGGTCATCGCGATCGCCGGTGCGACGCTGATCCAGCGCGAGTCGCCGCACGAACTGATGGGCCGGATCGGCGCGGCGACCGACGTGGCCGCGATCGCGCCCCAGCTGATCTCGCTGGCGGGCGGCGCGTACCTGGTGACCGTCGTGAGCCACCAGGTCCTGCTCGCCGCCATGGCCGTGGTCATGGGCGGCGCCGCGGCCTACCTCTTCCTCGGGCGGAGACTGAGTCCGCCCGCGGGGGAGTCGGCTAGTCCTTCAGACCGTTCTTCCTCAGCAGCCAGTCCCCGGCGATCGTCAGGGCGATGACGCCGGCGCTGAACAGCAGCCACAGGTCCTCGACACGGCCCTCGTGGTTGCCGATCAGGTACAGCAGGAGCACGGCGATGGAGATGATCCCGCCGGTGTAGGCCGCCTTGCGGTTGGTGGGCTTGTGCTGGTCCGGGGAGGTCACCGGTTCGTTGCCGCCTGCCACTGCGCGACACCTTCCATGAGGTCGATGATCTTTGTCTGTGTTCCGCCGTCAGTTTCCCATGCCTTCCCCGACCACCGGACGGTGGTCGGGGAACCCCCGTGTAGCGTTCGACATCGGGCAGCAGGCGCGATCACAGAAGGGGTCGAAGGTTGCGTATCACCGGAACCGGACACGCGAGCATGTTCATCGAGACGGCGGCGGGGAGCATCCTGACCGACCCGTGGGTGAACCCGGCCTACTTCGCCTCGTGGTTCCCCTTCCCGGACAACTCACAGCTGGACTGGGACACCCTCGGGCAATGCGACTACCTCTACGTTTCGCACCTGCACCGCGACCACTTCGACGAGAAGAACCTCCGCGAGCGGATCTCGAAGAAGACCACGATCCTGCTGCCGGAGTACCCGACCAGCGAGCTTGAGGACGAGCTGCGCGAGCTGGGCTTCAGGAACTTCATCAAGACCGTCAGCGGTGAGGTCACCGAACTCGACGGCGGCGTCAAGGTCATGATCCAGGCGCTGACCTCGCCGACCGACGGCCCGATCGGCGACTCCTCGCTGTGGATCGAGGACGCCGACGGGATCCGGCTGCTCAACCAGAACGACGCGCGCCCGACCGACCTGTCGGCCTTCACCAGGCTCGGGCACATCCACGCCCACCTGCTCCAGTTCTCCGGGGCCATCTGGTACCCGATGGTCTACGAGCTGCCCGACTCGGCCAAGCGCGCCTTCGGCAAGCAGAAGCGCGACCGGCAGATGGACCGCTCGCTGCGCTACATCGACGACGCGAAGGCCTCCTGGATCTTCCCGATCGCCGGGCCGCCCTGCTTCCTCGACGACTCCCTGTGGCAGTTCAACGACATCCACGGCGACGAGGGCAACATCTTCCCCGATCAGCAGGTCTACCTCGACTACCTCGCCGACAACGGCCGCGACAACGGCGTGATCCTGTTGCCCGGCACCGTCTCCGAGGTCACCGAGAACGACTGCGTCACGACCCACCCGGTCGCCGACGTGCGGGAGTTCTTCGACAACAAGGAACAGCACCTCGTCGAATACCGCGAGCGCCAGCGCCCGGTGATCGAGGCCGCGAAGAAGTCGTGGGAGCACCCCGAGATCGACGTGCTCGCCGAACTCAAGGCGCGCTTCGAGCCGCTGATGGCCGAGGCCGAGATCATGTCCGAAGGCATCAACGGGCCGGTCCGTTTCGACCTGACCGCGCCCGACGACCCCGACACGGTCGTGCAGTCGGTCCTCTTCGACTTCCCGACCGGGGAGATCCGCGCGGCCGACGGTGAGAAGGTCCGCTACCGCTTCAAGACCGAGCGGCGGCTGGTCGAGCACCTGCTGCACATCGACGAGATCGACTGGGTCAACTCGCTGTTCCTGTCCTGCCGGTTCTCGGCGGCGCGGATCGGCCAGTACAACGAGTTCGTCTACACCTTCTTCAAGTGCCTCTCCGAGGAGCGGCTGAACTACGCCGAGGGCTGGTTCAGCGAACGCGACGACGGCGGCGAGGACATCGCCCTCGACGGCTGGACCGTGCAGCGCCGCTGCCCGCATTTGAAAGCCGACCTGACGCGCTTCGGGAAGGTCGAGGACGGCGTCCTGACCTGTCAGATGCACGGCTGGAAATGGAACCTGGCCACGGGCCGCTGCCTGACATCGGTCGGCAACGACATCCGTTCGGCGAAGCGCGGCGAATAGTTCGCCTACTCGCTCGCCGGTACCCGAAGGTTGCGTTCGCCCGTCTTGTGGGTGAAGGTGTTGCGATGACCGTGCTGCTGACCCGTACGGCCGTCGACGGCCTCATCGACCCTGACGGGGTTCTCGCCGCCCTCCGCGCGGGATTCACCGCCGCCGATCCGGCGGCGCCGCCCCTGCGGGTCCGGACTTCGCTGCCGGGACCGGGGACCGCGACGGCGTTGCTTCCGGGCCTGCTCCCCGACGTCCCCGCCTACACGGTGAAGGTCAACGCGAAGTTCCCCGGCGCGGCACCGGCCCTGAGGGGCGTGGTGTGCCTGCACGACGTGAGCGACGGGACCCTGCTCGCGTTGCTGGACTCGTCGTCGGTGACGTCCTGGCGGACGGGACTGGCGGCGGCGATCGCCACCGACGCACTCGCCGGGCCCGACGGGACCGTCGCGGTGATCGGGGCGGGAGCGCAGGCGCGCGTGGTGCTGGCGGGTCTCGCCGCCCTGCGGAGACTGACGCGCCTGATCGTGTGCGACGCCGACAGCTCACGGGCGATGGCCTTCGCACTGGAGCATGAGGCGTCCCTGGGCGTGCCGGTGGAGATGGCGCCGACACCCGCGAAGGCGGCGGCCCTGGCGTCGATCGTGATCACGGCGACGTGGGCCCGTGAGCCGTTGCTGGGGGCGGCGGACCTGCGGCCGGGGATGCACGTGACGACGCTGGGTGCCGATGAGCCGGGGAAGGCGGAGATCACGGCGGAGGCGCTGCGAGCGGCCAGAGTCGTGGTCGACGACGTGCGGCTCGCGGTGGCGATGGGGGCGCTCGGGAACGTGGGTCTGGACGAGGGGGATGCGGTGGGGACCCTGGGGGAGGTGCTGCGGGGAGGAGTGGCCGCGCGGGAGACCGACGGGGACGTGACGGTGTACGCGCCGGTGGGACTGCCCTGGCAGGACCTGGCGGTGGCGTGGCCGGTCTATGGGGCGGCGGTCGGGGCGGGGCGGCAGCGGGAGATCGACTTTCTTGCTTGAGGGGGGTGGGTTGGCCTCCGGTGTTGCGGTTAGCCCGGCCGGGGGCTTCGCCCCAGACCCCACCAGGGACTCCGTCCCTGGACCCGGAACTCGCTGCGCGAGTCTCTTCGAGACTCGCTACGCGAAGAGCAAGAGCTGGTCGTGGGGTGGTGTCTTGGTCAGGTTGTCCCAATCCATTCTGTGATGTCCACTCGCAGCTGTGCTGCCATTTCAGCCAGCATCGCGTTGAACAGCAAATCCGGGTGCTCGATTACCGGCAACTGGCCATGCACCTCCATCGCCACCACCCCGTACAGCCTGATCCAGTACGTCAAGAACATGTACGAGAACTCCACCGGCACGTCCGCGCCGATCGTGTGCGCGCAGGCCACCAACTCCGCCTGAAGACCCGGTGACATGTTCGGCACGGCCGGGGTCGGCAAAGGGAAGCCACGCTCCTCATCGGTCTGCCGGTACAACTCGTGGAAAATCCGGCCGAACACCTGCGAGAACCGGGCCGCCGCGGCATGCGGTTCGGCCGTCGGGTCATGGTGGGCCGAGCCCTCCGAGTGCAGGTCGACGCTGGCGAACATGAGCGTGAACTCCGGGCGGTGCGCCACCGCCCAAGCGCGGAAGGACTTCGCGGCCACCAGCAGCCGCCCGATGCGATCCCCCTCAGGCAGTTCGGCGCAGGCCGTCTCCATGAACCCCCGCAACTCGTCGTAGAGGTCGACGACGAGCGCCACCAGCAACGCCTCCAAGCTGGGGAAGTACCGGTACAGCGCCGGCGCGCTCATCCCCATGTCCCGCGCGATCGCGCGCAGGGAGATCGCGCCCGGGCCGTCCCCGGTCAACTGGTCACGAGCCACCGACTTGATCTCGGCGACGGTGGCGTTTCGCACCCGTTCGCGACGGTTGGGCGTCTTGGGTGTGACGGGTTCCACGCTTCTCCTCGTGGGTACGGGCGCTCGCGGTGTTGACAAACGTGAACGACATTGTCGATAGTTAACGGTGTTCACGTTCATGAATACCGTTACATCTTAATGTCTCGCGAGTGGACTGTCGATCACCGTGTCGGCGGACACGCCGCAAGTCCGCAGGAGGAACGTTTCCAGTGTTCGCATGGTGGGGGCGCGTCGTCGCCCGAGCCCGATGGATCGTGCTGGCCGCGGGGGTCATCGTGGCCGTCATCGGCGCCCTGTGGGGGACGGGCGTCTTCGGCGCCGTCTCCGACGGCGGCTTCTACAACGAGAACAGCCCCAGCGCGCAGGCCGCCGACCGGATCGCCGAGAAGTTCGGCCGCCAGGCCGTCGACGTCGTGGTCCTCTACTCGTCCGACTCCATGTCGGTCGACGACGAGGCGTTCAAGCAGTCCGTCATGACCGTCATCGGCGAGGCGGGCGGCAATCCCGACATCGCCGCCGTCCAGTCGTACTACACGATCCCGGCGCCGCAGAACGCCGTCTTCAAGTCCGGCGACGGCCACGCCACCTACCTGGCCGTGCGGCTCTCCGGTGCCGACGAGGCCGAGCGGGCCGACCAGTTCACCGCGCTCAAGGACTCCTTCGGCGCCGCGGGCCTCGACAGCGAGCTCGGCGGCCAGTCGGCGATCTTCGCCGACGTCAACACCCAGACCCAGGACGACATCGTCAAGGCCGAGACCCTGGCGATGCCGATCCTGCTGATCCTGATGGCCGTCATCTTCGGCAGCGTCGTCGCGGCCCTGACCCCGCTGATGGTCGGCGTCCTGGCCATCCTCGGCGCCTTCACCGTCACGCGGCTGCTCACCTACGTCACCGACGTGTCCGTCTTCGCCATCAACATCATCACCATCATCGGCCTCGGCCTGGCCATCGACTACGCCCTGTTCGTGGTCAACCGCTTCCGCGAGGAGCTGCACGCCGGGCACGACCGGTCGGCGGCCATCTCGCGCACCATGGCCACGGCCGGCCGCACGGTCACCGTGTCCGGCGTGATCATCATGCTTTCGCTGGCCGGGCTGCTGGTCTTCCCGCTGCCGTTCCTCAAGGCGATGGCCTACGGCGGCATCGCCGCGGTCGGCATCGCGATGCTCGGCGCGCTGACGGTCCTGCCGGCCCTGCTGGCCGTGCTCGGGCCGAAGGTCGACGCCTGGCGCATCCCGTTCCGCCGCAAGAACGGCGGAGCCCCCGCCGAGAGCAGGTTCTGGGGTGGCATCGGCCGGGTCGTCATGAAGCGGCCGGTGTTCTTCATCGTCGGCGTCCTCGGCGTCCTCACCCTGGTGGCCAGCCCCTTCCTGCACGCCAAGTTCGGCGGCGTCGACGAACGCGTCCTGCCCGCCGGAAGCGAGAGCCGGGTAGTCAGCGAGGAGCTCAAGGAGAACTTCCCCGGCGGAGGCCTCACCAAGCTCGAAGTCCTCGTCGACGGCGGGGGAGAGGCCGCGGTGGCGCAGGTCCGCGCGGAGATCCTCGACGTCCCGCACGTGACCGGCGCCGACCCGACGGTCGCCGACGCGAGCGGTGCGGTCCTGTCGGTCTCCTACGACGTCGACCCCGAGACCCCCGCCGCCCGCGAACTCGTCAACGACATCCGCGACGTCGCCGTCCCCGACGGCACCACCGTCCACGTCACCGGCCAGAGCGCGGTCCTCGACGATCAGCTGACCGACCTCACCGACCGGCTGCCGCTCATGGCGCTGCTCGTCGCCGGGGTCACCTTCCTGCTGCTGTTCCTCGCCTTCGGCTCGCTGCTGCTGCCGCTCAAGGCGATCTTGATGAACGTCGTCTCGATCGGCGCGTCCTTCGGCGTGATCGTGTGGATCTTCCAGGACGGGCACCTCGCCGACCTGCTCGGTTTCACCCCGCTCACCGCGCTCGAACCCACGAACCTGCTGCTCATGCTGGTCCTGCTGTTCGGTCTGTCCACCGACTACGAGGTGTTCCTGCTGTCCCGTGTCCGCGAGGAATGGGACGCCCACGGCGACAACACCCGTGCCGTGGTCACCGGCCTCCAGCGCACCGGCGGGATCATCAGCTCGGCGGCGCTGCTGCTCATCGTCGTGGTCGCCGGCTTCGCCTCCGGCGGGATCGTCTTCATCAAGATGATCGGCATCGGCATGATCGTGGCGATCCTCGTCGACGCGACCCTCGTCCGCGGCCTGCTCGTTCCGGCCACCATGCGCGTCCTCGGGCGTGCGAACTGGTGGTCGCCGAAACCGCTGCGGAGGCTCTACGCGAAGTACGGCATCGACGAGGGCGAACCGAAGCCCACGAAGAAGGAGACCGTCTCCGTCGGGTGATCCGCACATGACGCCGTGTACCGGCCGGGCGAGTCCGGCCGGTACACGGCGTCTACGATTCACCCGGTGAGCGGTGAGTACATCCTGACCCTGTCCTGCCCCGACCGCGTCGGCATCGTCCACGCGGTGGCCGGTTTCCTGGCCGAACGCGGCGGGAACATCATGCACAGCAACCAGTTCTCCGACCCCGACCACGGGCGCTTCTTCATGCGCGTGCACTTCTCCTGCGACCACGACCCCGCCGGTCTCCGCGTCGACTTCGCGCCCGTCGGCGCCGAGTTCGGCATGGACTGGGAACTGCACGACCGCTCCGCCCGCCAGCGCGTCCTGGTACTGGTCTCCAAGCAGGACCACTGCCTCAACGACCTGCTCTACCGCTTCCGGATCGGCGCGATCCCCGGCGAACTGGTCGGCGTCGCCTCCAACCACGCCCACGCCCGGGAACTCACCGAGGCCGCCGGCTTCGCCTTCCACCACCTGCCCGTCACCGCCGAGTCGAAGGCCGCCCAGGAACGCCGGATCCTGGACCTGGTGGAAAGCGAACGCGCCGACATCGTCGTCCTCGCCCGCTACATGCAGGTCCTCTCCGACGACTTCTGCGGCAAACTCTCCGGCCGCATCATCAACATCCACCACTCCTTCCTCCCCAGCTTCAAAGGCGCCAAGCCCTACCACCAGGCCTACGACCGCGGTGTGAAGATCATCGGCGCGACCACCCACTACGTCACCGCCGACCTCGACGAAGGCCCGATCATCGAGCAGGAGATCGCCCGCGTCGACCACGCCATGACGCCCCAGCAGCTCGTCGCCGTCGGGCGCGACCTGGAGTCGCTCGTCCTCGCCCGGGGACTCACCTGGCACCTCGAACACCGTGTCCTCCTCAACGGCGGGCGGACGGTCGTCTTCCGCTAGATCGGCGTGCGCGACAATGAGACGGTGAGTCCACGAGAGATAGTCATCCTCGGCTCGACCGGGTCGATCGGTACGCAGGCCATCGACGTCATCGAGCGCAACCCCGGCCGCTTCCGCGTCGTCGGTCTCGGCGCGGGCGGCGGCAACCCCGCGCTCCTCGCCGCGCAGGCCCTCAGCCTCGGCGTCGACGTCGTCGGAGTCGCCAAGGCCGGAGCCGCCCAGGACATCCAGCTCGCCTTCTACGCCGAGGCCAAGAAGCGCGGCTACGCCAGCGGCGAGTTCAAGATCCCCAAGATCCTCGCCGGGCCCGACGCGATGACCGAGCTCGCCTCCTGGAAGTGCGACCTCGTCCTCAACGGCATCACCGGCTCGATCGGCCTGCGCCCGACCATCGCCGCCCTCCAGGCAGGCAGCGTCCTCGCCCTGGCCAACAAGGAGTCCCTCGTCGCTGGCGGACAGCTCGTCCGCGACCTCGCCGCACCGGGCCAGATCGTCCCCGTCGACTCCGAGCACTCCGCCCTCGCGCAGTGCCTGCGCGGCGGCCGCGCCGAGGAGGTCCGCCGACTCGTCCTCACCGCCAGCGGAGGCGCCTTCCGCGGCCGCACCCGCGCCGAACTCGCCGACGTCACCCCCGAACAGGCCCTGAACCACCCCACCTGGGACATGGGACCCGTCGTCACCATCAACACCGCCACACTGGTCAACAAGGGCCTTGAGGTCATCGAGGCGCACGAACTCTTCGGCGTCCCCTACGACGACATCGGCGTCATGGTCCACCCCCAGTCGGTCATCCACTCCATGGTCGAGTTCACCGACGGCTCCACCCTCGCCCAGGCGAGCCCGCCCGACATGCGGCTGCCCATCGCGCTCGCCCTCGGCTGGCCCGACCGGGTCCCCGACGCCGCACCGGCCGTCGACTGGACGAAGTCCCACACCTGGGAGTTCGCGCCCCTCGACGACCAGGCCTTCCCCGCCGTCCGGCTCGCCATGCACGCCGGGCGCACCGGGCGCTGCCTCCCGGCGGTCTACAACGCCGCCAACGAGGAACTCGTCGCCGCCTTCGCCGACGGCCGCCTGCCCTTCCTGGGCATCGTCGACACCCTTGAGCGGGTCCTCGCCGAGGCGCCCGATTTTGGCCAACCGGGTACCGTCGACGAGGTGCACGCGGCCGAGGAGTGGGCGCGGGCGCGGGCAACGGAGCTCGTGCACAGCCACGTACGCGCATAACTCAGCGGTCTGTTAAGAGAGGAACACCCGCTCCATGATCTTCGTTCTCGGTGTGCTGCTCTTCGCGTTGGGCATCCTGATCTCGGTCGCCCTGCACGAGTACGGGCACTTCGCCACCGCCAGGATGTTCGGCATGAAGGTCACCCGGTACTTCATCGGGTTCGGGCCGACCCTTTTCGCCTTCAAGAAGGGCGAGGTCGAGTACGGCCTCAAGGCGATCCCCGCCGGCGCCTTCGTCAAGATCATCGGCATGACCCCCCTCGAAGACGAGGAGGAGGTCGCACCCGAGGACAAGAACCGCGTCTTCTGGCGCAAGCCGCTGTGGCAGCGGACGATCGTGCTGGCCGCCGGTTCCATCGCGCACTTCATCATCGGCCTGGTCATCGTGTGGATCCTGGTGTCGTTCATCGGCATCGGCAACCCCGACCGCGCCGCCGCGGCCGAGGAGTCCTCAGCCACCGCGACCGTCGCCGTCGCCGAGTGCATCCCCCCGGCCGACGCGCCCGCCGACTTCGCGTGCGGCCCGAACGACCAGCCCGGACCCGCCGCCGCGGGCGGCATCCAGGACGGCGACCGCGTCACCTCGGTCAACGGCGTCCAGGTCACCAACTGGGAGCAGATGACCGCCGCCATCCAGCCGCTTCCGGCCGGAGTCGCCGCGACGATCACCGTCCTGCGCGACGGGCAGACCGTCACCACCACGGTCACCCCCTACGCCTCGGAGACGGTCGGCACCGACGGCCAGACCAAGCCGGTCTCGAAGATCGGCGTCGGCGCCTACATCGACCCCGCCATCCCGCTGACGGTCGCCTACGGGCCCATCGACGGCATCGGCGAGACCTTCGCCGTCACCGGCCAGTTCGCCGAGGGCATCGGCAAGGCCGTGGTCAACCTGCCGCAGAAGGTCCCCGCCCTGTGGAACTCCCTCACCGGCGGCGAACGCGACCCCGACACCCCCGTCAGCGTCGTCGGCGCCAGCCGCATCGGCGGCGAGCTCGCCGAACGCAGCGAGTGGGAGATGTTCTTCGTCCTGCTGGCCACGCTGAACTTCTTCATCGGCGTGTTCAACCTGCTGCCGCTGCTGCCGCTCGACGGCGGGCACATCGCGATCGCCTGGTTCGAGAAGGTCCGCAGCTGGGTCTACGGATGGATGAAGAAACCCGACCCCGGTCGGGTGGATTACCTGAAGCTCCTGCCGGTCACTTACGTCGTGATTGTTATCTTTGCGGGGTTCACCCTGCTCACCGTCGCGGCTGACATCGTCAACCCGATCGTGTTGTTCAAATGACCCCGCCCCCCGCGGGAATGGTCCGGAGGGACTCTTGAGCACTATCAGTCTTGGTATGCCGTCGCTGCCACCGCCGCCGATCGCCGAGCCGCGCAAGTCGCGCCAGCTCAACGTCGGAGGCGTGCTCGTCGGCGGTGGGGCGCCGGTGAGCGTCCAGTCGATGACCACCACGGTCACCGCCGACATCAACGCGACCCTCCAGCAGATCGCCGAACTGACCGCCTCGGGCTGCCAGATCGTCCGCGTCGCGGTGCCGAGCGCCGACGACGCCGAGGCCCTGCCGATCAT
The DNA here is from genome assembly GCF_014202425.1 of Phytomonospora endophytica. Taxonomy (GTDB): domain Bacteria; phylum Actinomycetota; class Actinomycetes; order Mycobacteriales; family Micromonosporaceae; genus Phytomonospora; species Phytomonospora endophytica. The sequence goes on from NZ_JACHGT010000001.1 coordinate 439,933, forward strand.
CGCCCGCAAGTCGCAGATCCCGGTGATCGCCGACATCCACTTCCAGCCGAAGTACGTCTTCGCCGCGATCGAGGCCGGCTGCGCCGCCGTGCGCGTCAACCCCGGCAACATCAAGAAGTTCGACGACAAGATCGGCGAGATCGCCCGCGCGGCCAAGAACGCCGGGACCCCGATCCGCATCGGCGTCAACGCCGGTTCCCTCGACCCGCGCCTGATGGCCAAGTACGGCAAGGCCACCGCCGAGGCGCTGGTCGAGTCGGCGCTGTGGGAGTGCTCGCTGTTCGAGGAGCACGACTTCCGCGACATCAAGATCTCGGTCAAGCACCACGACCCGGTCGTCATGATCCGCGCCTACCGGCTCCTCGCCCAGAAGTGCGACTACCCGCTGCACCTCGGCGTCACCGAGGCCGGCCCGGCCTTCCAGGGCACGGTCAAGTCGGCGGTCGCCTTCGGCGCGCTGCTGGCCGAGGGCATCGGCGACACCATCCGCGTGTCGCTGTCGGCCCCGCCGGTCGAGGAGGTCAAGGTCGGCAACGCGATCCTGGAGTCCCTCGGGCTGAAGGAACGCGGACTGGAGATCGTGTCCTGCCCGTCCTGCGGGCGGGCCCAGGTCGACGTCTACAAGCTCGCCGAGGAGGTCACCGCCGGGCTCGACGGCCTGCCGGTGCCGCTGCGCGTCGCCGTCATGGGCTGTGTCGTCAACGGACCCGGTGAGGCCCGCGAGGCCGACCTGGGTGTGGCGTCGGGCAACGGGAAGGGCCAGATCTTCGTCAAGGGCGAGATCATCAAGACCGTCCCCGAGGCGCAGATCGTGGAGACCCTCATCGAGGAGGCGATCCGGCTCGCCGACGAGATGGGCGCCGACATCCCCGAGGAGCTGCGCGAACTCGTCAAGCCCGTCGTCGAGGTGCACTGATCGCCGGTCACCTGGCAGGCTAGGGGCGTGGAGACCACGCTCACGGTGCGGCGGCTGTCCGCGCCCGACAACGACGCGGTGGTTCGGCTGCTCGACGCCGAACCCCTCGCGGGCGCGTTCGTCGCCGACCGACTCGAAGTACTGGGCTGGTCGCGGTCGAACCGCCTGTACGGCTACGGCCGCGGTGGCGAGCTGACCGCGGTCTGCCTGTCGGGGGGCAACCTGGTGCCCGTCGGGTGCGATGACGCGGCCGCCGACGCCTTCGCCGACATGGCGAGACGCGAAGGGCGGCAGTGTTCGTCCATCGTGGGCGCCGGACCGGCGGTCCGGCGCCTCTGGCGTGGTCTGCGCCCTCACTGGGGCGAGGCCCGGGCCGTCCGGGAGCGTCAGCCGCTGCTGATGATCGACCGTCCGCCGGCCGTGGCTCCCGATCCCTTCGTGCGCCGGTCGACCCGCGCGGACGTGCCCGCGCTGTTCCCGGCGGCGGTGGCGATGTACACCGAGGAGGTCGGCGTCTCCCCGCTGGCCGACCGCGCCGGTGCCTCCGCCTACCGCGACCGCCTGGAATTCCTGGTGGCCGTCGGCCGCTCCTACGCCCGCATCGACAACGGGCGGGTCGTGTTCAAGGCGGAGGTGGCCTTGCAGACCCGGCACACCGCGCAGATCCAGGGCGTGTGGGTCGCTCCGCACCTGCGGGGGAGGGGGCTGGCGGCGCCGTGCATGGCCGCCGTGATCGCCGACGCGCTGCACCGGCACGCGCCCACGGTCTCCTTGTATGTCAACGATTTCAACGCGCCTGCACTTCGCACGTACCGTCGCTGCGGCATGCGTGAGGCCGGTGAGCTGGCAACCGTCTTGTTCTGATGGTTCCGCACGGTACTTCTGCTACTGCAATCTGCCGCCGCTGTCGGCTTTTTCACGTGACGGGTAGCCGACTCGTGACTCCCTTTCGCCTTCAAGTTGCAGCAATGTGGGGATGTACCCGACAGGGAAGCCGAAACAGTCCGTCCCGAGTGTCAGATAGCAGACAAAATCGGTCGCCAAGGCAACAAACCGGACCAATCGGATTTCAGTGAACACGGGACAGCTCAGGCGACCACCGAAAATAATGACCCCTGTACAGGCAGTAACGAACCACAGGGCGTTCAGTGACGATCAATGAGGTGAGGACCCCATGGGGAGGATCGTTCGAGAGGTCGCCGACGGGGTGACCAAGCACTACTGGTATCCCGGCGAGAAGGCCGACTGGATCAAGGCGGGCATCGCGGTCGGAGCGGGCGCGGTGACCTTCGCGCTCGTCGCGATCGTGCTCAAGGACATGCTCGTGGCCGCGGTACTCGGTACCTCGGTGACCACCGGCGTCGGCGGTGTGAACCTCGGCCGCCGTGACGTCACCGCGCTGAAGGGCTTCCCGGACGTGGCGGCGGCCCGCAAGGCCGCGGTCGCGCACGCGATGCGCGCCGGCTGGCGCGGGCTTCTCTACGGCTTCACCGCGGCGGCCGCCGCGGTGTTCATCGTGAACATGCCGCACAGCGGCTTCGTCGCCGACTGGCTCCTGCCGGTCGTCCCGGCGGTCGTCGGCGCCGTCGCCCACCAGGGCGGCATGGTCTACGAGCGCATGGGCCAGGTCCCGAAGACCGACCCGGGCGACGCCGAAGCGGCCATCGACCCGAAGGAGCTTGAGCCCGCGGGCTGACGGGCACAACGGAGACCACTAATCGGCAACCCCCGGTGACGACACCCCCAGCGGTCGTCGGCGGGGGTTGCCGATGTGAGAGGGCGCGGGGGCTCACCGACCGGCCGCGCGGGAGTGGACAGACGGGACGGCGGACCGCTCACGGAGAAAAGGTGAGCCGGCGCGGAACGTCTGCCGCGAACCCGCGTTGGGGACGGGTCGGGCGCTCGTACCGTGTCGGGTGTGTCGGACGGGAGCGCGCTCCACGCCGGCTCAGATCTCGTCACCGGAGTCGCCCCCGGCGTCGTCAGACACCCTTTATCGACGTACTTCCCTTGCCACGAAACAAATCATGCCGTGCGCCCGGCCCCCTGGCAAGGGGATAACAGGCCTGGAAATCAACAGAGTGTGACGGGGTAAAGGGTGACCGATCACATGTTGCCGAGGCGCCTCGCGAGCACCAGGATGCTGGTCATGGGCAAGATCTACGAAGGCATCGGCGGGCGGCTGGCCGAGTTCATCTCCGCGCAGCACGTCTTCTTCACCGCGACCGCCCCGAGCGGCGCCGACGGGCACGTGAACGTCTCCCCGAAAGGCATGAGCGGCACCTTCGCCATCCTCGACGAGCACCGCGTCGCCTACCTCGACTACACCGGCAGCGGCTCCGAGGGCCTGGCGCACCTGCGCGAGAACGGCCGGATCTGCCTCATGTTCTGCGCCTTCGACGGTCCCCCGAACATCGTCCGCCTGCACGGACGCGGCGAACCGGTCTTCGTCGGCGACCCGCGCTTCGCCGAACTCGCCGCGCACTTCGGTGAACCGGGCCGCCACGGCCTGCGCGCCATCGTCGTCGTCGAGGTCACCCGCGTGTCGGACTCCTGCGGCTACGGTGTCCCGCTGCTCGACTACCAGGGCGACCGCGACATCCTCGTCCGCTACATGGCCCGCAAGGACGACGAGAAGATGGCCGCGTACCAGGCGCTGAAGAACACCGAGAGCATCGACGGGCTGCCCGCGCTGCCGCCGTCGGCGGTCGAGGCGCGCTGACCCCGGGGGTGGGCCGGCGCCCACCGGCGACTGGATAGCCTTGGCGCATGACTGTTCGCGCTCCCATCGCACCCGGCACGGTGTCGGGCATGCGGGACGTGCCCCGGCACATCACGCGACCCGAGTACGTCGGGAAGCCCGCGCCCGCCCGCTTCACCGGCTCCGAGGTGAAGACGCCCGAGCTCATCGAGCGCATGAGAATCGCCTGCCGCCTGGCCGCCGACGCCCTCGTCGTCGCCGGTGAGCACGTCAAGCCCGGTGTGACGACCGAGCACATCGACCAGGTCGTGCACGAGTACCTCTGCGACCACGGGGCCTACCCGTCGACCCTGGGCTACCGGGGCTTCCCGAAGGCGTGCTGCACGTCCCTCAACGAGGTGATCTGCCACGGCATCCCCGACTCGACGGAGATCGAGGACGGGGACATCGTCAACGTCGACATCACCGCCTACATCAACGGCGTGCACGGCGACAACAACGCGACCTTCCTCGCCGGCGAGGTGTCGGAGGAGGCGCGGCTGCTCGTCGAGCGCACCTACAACGCCACGATGCGCGGCATCAAGGCCGTCGCGCCCGGCCGGATGCTCAACACCGTCGGCCGGGTCATCGAGGCCTACGCCAAGCGCTTCGGCTACGGCGTGGTCCGCGACTTCACCGGCCACGGCATCGGCGAGACCTTCCACTCGGGCCTGTACGTGCCCCACTACGACAAGCCGGACCTCGACGTCGTGATGGAACCGGGCATGACCTTCACGATCGAGCCGATGATCGACCTCGGCACGCACGACTACGACATCTGGGACGACACCTGGACCGTGGTCACCAAGGACCGGAAGTGGTCGGCGCAGTTCGAGCACACGATCCTGGTGACCGACACCGGCCACGAGATCCTCACGATGCCGACCGAGGGCCCGTCGGCGGGCACGCCCGTCGCCGCCTGAGCGCACCCGAGACGACGCCCCCGAAGGTGCCTGACCCGCACCTTCGGGGGCGTCGCCCTACCCCGCACCCCTATCAGACGGCGCGTCTCTCCACCGGCAGGCGAGACCTGGTGAACAGACCGGCGCCGAGCATCGCGATCACCGGGATCACCACAAGGGCGACCAGCAGGACCGGCCACGGAACCTCGACCGGGAAGAGCGGCTCACGCGGGTAGTACCGCCCGAACTGGACGTTGAGGGTCCACACGACCGCGAACATCGCGCCGAGCCCCGCCAGTACGCCCAGGAACGCGCCGAGCAGTGAGATCACGCCCGACTGGCACAGGGACAGCAGCCTGCGCACTCCCGGGGCCGCGCCGACCGCGGCGAGGGTGCCGAGGTCCTTGCGTCCCTCCGCCGCGGCGAGGCCGGTGGCCATGGCCGTGGCGCCGAGCGCGACGACTCCGGCGATGCCGGCCAGCACCCAGATCATGATCGTGTCGGGCGTGATGCCGCTGTCCTGCTTCACCACGTCGACGTAGACCTGGAGGGTCCCGCCCTCACCGGGGGCGCCCGGGAAGTCGTGGTTGATGCCACTGGTGTCGAAGGCGGCGGTGAAGCGCTCCTCCTCCTCGTCGGTCGGCATCCGGCTGGTGAGGGCCATGAGGAACTTGGTCTCCTGCTCGGTCTCCAGTCCGTCGAGGGCCCCGGGGCCGGCCACGAAGATGTTCTGCCGGAGGCTTCCGGTCGTCATCGCGTAGCCGGGGACGGTGACCGTCTTGAGGTCGGTGGACTTCGGGACCTCACTGTTGTAGTCGGTGGTGCGCAGGGCGACCGTGACCTTGCCGTCGACGATGTAGTCCGGGTCCTGGACGACCACGCCGCCCGCGTCGAGGACGGCCTTGGCGTTGGCGAGGTCCTGTCCCTCACCGTTGGAGAGGATCCCGAGCAGGTTGCCGTCGGCGACGAGCACACCCGGCGCCAGATCGGCGCTGCTCCAGGCCCAGTCGGTCGTGTTCGCCTTGCAGTACCGGTTGTCGACGGCCTCGGCCATCTGCTCGTCGGTGAGGAACTGCTGGTCGCTGTACGGGCAGGTCCGCTCGGGCGGCATCACCGCCGTGACCTGACAGTCCTCGCGCATGCCGGCCTCCTGCACGCAGGAGGCGTAGACGACCTCGTGGATGTCGCTGACCGGGTAATGCTGGCGCATCAGCGCCTCGGTGGCGGCCTTCGCCTCGGTCAGCTGCTGCTCGGCGTCGGCGGGGAGCTTCAGCGTCGCACCGGTCTGCTGGTCGTAGCCGGGCCACATCTCCACGTTGGCCATGACCGTGCCCTGCGGCAGGTTCGTGCCGAAGTTGTCGTTGTACCTGGACCGCTCCGCGACCGCGAACGCGCTGATCGCGATGGCCCCGGCGACGACCGCCATGACCGCCGAGATCGCCGGTGAGGTCGAGGCCCGGTTGCGTCCGGCGTCGCGCAGCGCGATCCGCGGCGAGAGCGGCAGGAAGCGCCCGAGTTTCGAGATCGCGCCGACGATCGCCGGGGTGCACATGACGAGCCCGAACTGGGCGAGCGCCGCCGCGCCGACGAGGAGCATCTCCGTGCCGCTGTAGGCGCCGCCGACCCCGACGAGTCCGCCGAGGGCGATCATCGAGATGCCGATGACGACCCAGCGCTTGCGGGACTTCGTGACGCCCCGGCGGCCGGTGAGGGCCTCGATGACGTTCTGCCGCGCGACGGTGAAGGCGGGGACGAGCGCCGCGAGGACACCGGTCAGCACCGCCAGGAGGGCCAGTGGGCCGGTGAAGGCGATCAGGAAGCGGATCCCGCCCGCCCGCTGGCCGATCATCGGTTCGATGAAGGGGATGGCGATCGTGGCCAGGAGGGCGCCGAGCACGACGCCCGTGATGGCCGCGATCGAGCCGAGGACGAGACCCCCGGACAGGACCGTGCGGCGTACCTGGGCGGCCGTGGCGCCGTTGGCCGACAGCAGCGCGTACTCCCGGGAGCGGCGCTTGGCGCTGATCGCGAAGGCCGGGCCCGCCAGCAGGACCAGTTCCAGCACGACCATGCCCGCGACGGTCGCGATGAGGCTCACCGTCTCGGCGCTGGCACCGTCGTCGACGTAGCTCCAGGGCGTGTCGATCGTCGGCGGGTCCAGGCTGACCGCCCGCGAGTAGACCACCACGCCCTTGGCGTTGAGGGCCGTGACCTGGTCCCAGGAGATCGGGCCGGGCGCGTCGACCAGGAACTTCGTGGCCGCGCCGGGGAAGGTCTCGGCACCGCCGATCATGTACTCGCCCTTGAGGGCGTTCGGGTCCTCGACCAGACCGGTCACCTTCAGGGAACGGGCCGGTTCGGTCAGTTCGACGCTGTCGCCGACGTCGAGGCCGAGCCTGTCGGCCGCGGCCGAGCTCAGCAGGACCTCGTCCTTGGCGGCCGGCGTCTTGCCGTCGAGGATCTCGTACATGCCCTCGGCGATCGGATCGGCGGCGTCGAACGCGACCCAGTCGATCTTCCCTATGCCCGACGGCGTCTTGACCGCGAGGCCTTCGCCGGAGCTGTAGGGGACGACCCGGCTGCCCGCGGGCAGAATCGCGGTCAGCTCGGCCACCGGGTCGGCGCCGAAGACGTGCGCGGGCGGCTCGACGTAGGGGCCGTCGGTCTGCGGCGGATAACCGCCCAGCCACTGGTTGTCGGGCTCCTGCTCGATGAGCCCGTCGTACTGCCACATGACGGCGGCGTCGGAGGTGCCGAGATCGCGGTCGAGCCGCTCCTCGGTGGTGAGTTCGAACCTGTCGTACAGGGTCGCGCCCAGGGCGATCGCGACCACGGGGAACGCCAGGAGGCAGATCACCAGGATCGAGCGCCCCTTGGTGCGCTGCGCGTCGCGCCTGGCGATGCGCAGCGCGAGACGGATGCCGGACATGCTCACGAAGCGGCCTCCAGCAGACCCTCGGCCTCGGGAAGCGGACCGGACGCGTCGACGACGAGACCGTCGCGCAGGAAGATCACCCGGTCGGCCCAGCCGGCGTGCCGGGCGTCGTGGGTCACCAGGACACCGGCCGCGCCGGCGTCACAGCGCGCGCGCAGCAGACGCAGCACCGACTCGCCGGTCTGCGAGTCGAGCGCACCGGTCGGCTCGTCGGCGAGGACGAGGCGGCGCTCGCCGACGACCGCGCGGGCGATGGCGACGCGCTGCTGCTGGCCGCCCGACATCTCGTCGGGGAAGCGCAGGGCGAGTTCGGAGATCGCCACGTCGTCGAGGGCCTTGGCGGCGACCGCGCGGGCCTTGCGCACCGACATGCCGTCGAGTTCGAGGGGCAGCGCGACGTTCTCGATCGCGGTGAGGCTGGGCAGCAGGTTCAGGTCCTGGAAGACGTAGCCGATCGCACGGCGGCGCAGCGCGGCGAGGCTGCGGCGGCTCAGTTGCGAGATGGCGGTGCCTTCGACGAAGACCTCGCCGCCGGTCGGGCCGTCGAGCCCTCCGGCGAGGTTGAGCAGCGTCGATTTTCCGGACCCGGAGGGGCCCATGACGGCGACGAGTTCGCCGGGCTGCACGGCGATGCTGACTCCCCGCAGGGCGTGGACCATCGCTTCACCCGCCCCGTGGGTGCGGTGTACGTCTCTCAGTTCGAGCACGGTCATCGTGGTGTCGTCTCCCCGGTACTGGTCGGCACGGCCTCGGGCGCCTGGTCGGGCACCTCGGTCTCGGCCGTGCTGGTCTCCTGTCGAGTGCGCTGGTGCCGCAGGAGCGAGGCTTCGCAGTGGTCGAGCCACCGCACCTCGGCCTCCACCCGGAAGATCATCGCGTCGATGATCAGCAGCCACGAGATGTCGTCGCCGCCGGTGGCCCGGTTCTTGAGCCGGGTGTACTCCTGAAGCGCCCGCACACTGGCGGTGCGCTGGGTCTGCACGACGGTCGTGATGTCGACACCGGGTGTGGACAGGGCGAGCGCGAGTTTGATGGCGAGCTCGTCCCGTGGGCGTTCGGTGTCGCCGACCGGAGTGGCGAACCAGGTGGCGAGCGCGGCGCGCCCGGCCATGGTGATCTCGTAGGGGCGCTGCCCCTGGGGGTTCTCGCCGAGGGCCTGCACGAGTCCGTCGCGTTCGAGGCGGGAGAGGGTCGTGTAGACCTGCCCGATGTTCAGGGGCCAGGTCGACCCCGTGGACTCCTCGAATGAGGCGCGCAGCTGATAGCCGTACGCCTGGCCTCGTTCAAGCAGGGCCAGCAGCCCGTACTTGATGCTCACGTCGGTTCCTCCTCGGCGATGGGTGGATACATACGTCGTATGTTCGTGCGCTTCGACAGTATGTATACCGGGTATGCGCAACGGCAATGGGGAGGGCTCCCCGTTTTTTGTGCCCTTGCGTCCCCTCCGCCGTGTTAGTCCAGGTCGAGACGGTAACCGCGTTTGATGACGGTGCGCGCGCAGGTGCGCAGGCCGAGTCCGTCGCGCAGGCGGGTCACGGCCATCTCGACGGCGTGGCCGTCGGCGCCGCGCGGCAGGTGCCGCAGCAGCTCGGCCCGGGACAGGACGCGGCCCTTGGCCGCGCAGAGCGCGCGCAGCACCGCCATGGGCGCGGGCGGCAGGGGGCGGGCGGCGCCGTCGACGAAGACGATGTGGCCGCGCAACTCCAGTCGGTGGCCGCTGGCCAGCCGGACCCGCCACGCCCGCCGGGGGAGCAGCGCGGCGACGGTACGGACGAGGGCGCCCAGGCGTGAGCGTTCCGGTCGCGCGACGGGGACGTCGAGTCGTTCCAGCGGCGCGGCCGTCACCGGTCCGACGGCGGCGGCGAGCACCGCGCCGCCGCGCAGCGAGTCGAGCATCTCCTCGGCCTGGTCGCCGGCGATGCGCAGGAGGGCGTTGACGGCGGGGGCGCTGGTGAAGGTGACGGCGTCGACGCGGCGGGCGCAGATCGCGTCGACGAGTCGCTGCACGGGCGCGAGGTCGGCCGGGACGGTCCAGCGGTAGACGGGTACCGGGATGGCGACGGCGCCTTCGGCGCGGATCGCCGAGAGGTAGTCGTCGCTGGGATCGCCGTGGAGCTGGACGGCGACGCGCCGCCCGGCGACGCCTTCGGCCCGCAGCCGTGCGAGGACGTCGCGCCCGTCGCCGCTCGGCGCCCACCACGACTCGGTGAGGCCCGCGGCCCGTATCGCGCCGAGGGCCTTGGGGCCGCGCGAGAGGATGCGACCGCCCGTGAGGACCGAGCGGAGCCGCGAGCCGAAGCCCCAGCCGTCGGCGGCGTCCATCCACCCCTGGAACCCGATCCCGGTGGTCACGACGGTGACGTGCGGGGGATCGCGCAGCAGCTCGATCGTGGCGGCCCGCAGCGCGTGGTCGTCGGCGAGGGGGACGATCCGCAAGGTCGGGGCGACGATCGTGCGGGCGCCCCGCCGCTCCAGCAGGGCGGCGAGCTCGCCGCCGCGACGTTGCGCGGTGACGGCGACGGTGTACCCGGTGAGCACCCCGGGCTCGGTCCAGTGTGGAGGGGACGCGGCAGGACGAGTCGGGATTGTCATGGGTCGAGCGTGTTGGGTGAGGGTTTCGTGGATTTGGCGACGATGTTTCGGGAGTGCTAAACGCGACACGGGGGAGACGTGAGGGGCGCCTTCGGCGACAGGCGCGCACCGGCCGATCCCCGCCGAGACGCCCACCACATCCGACATCGAAGCGGTTGACTTCAACCACCCTTGAAGTTGCACCCTTGTGTCATGACCGTGATCGCCGACGACGCGCCGCCACCCGCCGTTCCCGCACCACCCGCCACCACGGGCGAGAGCGCGACGAGGGCCACGCTCACGGCCGTGGCGCCGAACCGGGAAGGCCAGGGCGAGAACACATCCCCGGAGGCCCCTGGCAAGCCCTCGTCGCCCCCCTCCCTGTTCTCCCGCCCCTTCCGCGCCCTCTCCATCGGCTCGATCGCCCTCGCCGCCCTCATCGCCTTCGAGGCCCTCGCGGTCTCCACGGCCATGCCCACCGTCGCCAAGGCCCTCGACGGCCTCAGCCTCTACGCCGTCGCCTTCGGCGGAACCCTCGCCGCGGGCGTCGTCAGCATGGTCGTCTCCGGCCTGTGGAACGACCGGGTCGGCCCGGTGCGTCCCTTGTGGACGGGCGTCGCCCTCTTCGTCGCCGGTCTCGTCCTCGCCGGCACGGCCACGTCCATGTGGACCCTCATCGGCGGCCGCGTCGTCCAGGGCCTGGGCGCCGGGCTCCTGAGCGTCTCGCTCTACGTCGTGGTCGGCAAGGCCTACCCGAAGGACCTCCAGCCACGGATCTTCGCCGCCTTCGCCGCCGCGTGGGTCGTGCCCTCGATCGTCGGACCGGCGCTCACGGGCGTCATCGTCGAAAGGCTCGACTGGCGCTGGGTCTTCCTCGCCGTCCCGATGCTCGCGATCCCCGCCGCGCTCCTGGTCCGCCCGGCGCTGCGGGGCATGACGACACCCCTCGCCCAACGCGAAGGCGGCTGGTCGCGCGCCTCGACCGGAAAAGTCGCCTGGGCCGTCGCGGCGGCCTCCGGCGCACTGCTCTTCCAGTACGGCGGCCAGCAGACGGGCGTGTTCGCCATCGTCGTCCTCCTCGTCGCCTTCGGAGTCCTCGCGCTCGCCGTCCCCCGCCTGCTGCCCAAGGGCTCCTTCACCTTCAAGCGCGGCCTGCCCTCGACGATCATGCTGCGCGGCCTGGCCGGCGCCGCCTTCGCCGCCGCCGACGTCTTCATCCCGCTCATGCTGTCCCGCGAGCGCGGCCTCTCCCCGGCCATGGCGGGCCTGGCGCTCACCATCGGCGCCCTGTTCTGGTCCCTCGGCTCCTGGACCCAGAGCCGCCCGAAACCGCCCGTCGGCCGAGCCGGACTCGTCCGCGCCGGCATGGCCGGGATCCTCCTCGGCGTGGGCGTCGTCAGCCTCGCGCTGATCCCCGCGGTCCCGGTCGCCCTGGCGATGGCAGGCTGGTCGCTCGCCGGGTTCGGCATGGGCCTGGTCTACCCGACCCTCTCCGTCCTGACCCTCGCCGCCTCCGCACCGGGCGAGGCCGGACGCAACTCTGCGAGCCTCCAGCTCGCCGACTCCCTCGCCTCGGCGGCGGTGCTCGCGGTGGTCGGCGCCATCTTCGCGGCCCTCGTCACCCGGCCCGGCCCGCTGGCCTTCGTCGCCGTGTACGCGATCTCGGCGCTCTTCGCCGCCGTCGGCCTGATCTTCGCCGGGCGCGTCACGGCCGAAGAGGAGTGACCGCACGGGCCGCGCGCCACCCCGGCACGCGGCCCTCCACTCACATCAGCTGCCGGTACGCGGGCATCGGCAGCCCCTGCGCCGCGCACGCGCCGTCCAGCGCGGCCAGGTCGTCGGCGTAGTCGTGCCCACGCCCGTAGCCATAGATCCGGTACTGCTTCAAGACGGCCTCGTCGCGGAAGGCCGCGAAGCGATCGTCGTTCTCCACGAGCCCCGCCGTCGCCCGGATCGAGGGCGTCCTCGACAGGGAGGCGTTGTACCCGATCGCGTTCATCCAGAGGACCGGGAGGGCACCGTCGGGGTCTTCGAGCCAGTGCTCCAGACCCGTGCACGCCGACGCCCCACGCGGATCGGCCGCCTGGAAGCGGTCGAAGGGAGTCGGCTGATACGTCGCCACCCACACGACGTAACCGAGGATGGTGATGACCGCCATGACGAGCACAGTCCTGCGGTTCTGCGTCTTCTTCCTGAGGGTCTCCATGGATTTCACGGTATGCCCGCAGGCCACAGTGGACGAAGCCCGCGAGCGTGGACTGTCGGGACCTCTACACCGTTCTTGACGCGATATTGACGCGGCGGTCCGCGCGAGCCCTCGCGCGGACCGCCGGAACGCTAGAAGTCCTCGTCGAGACTGACCTGTCCCGAGACGGCGACCTGGTAGGCCGAGACCCGCCGCTCGAAGAAGTTCGTCAGCTCCTGCACGTCCTGCAGCGCCATGAAGTCGAACGGGTTCGCCGACCCGAAACGCGCGGGCATGCCCAGCCGCGCCAGACGCTGGTCGGCGACGTACTCCAGGTACCGGCGCATGTCACCGGTGTTCATGCCCGACAGGCCCTCGCCGCACACGTCCTCGGCGAAGTTCGCCTCGCAGTCCACCGCCTCCTCCAGCATCCGCGTCACCTCGGCGGTCAGCGCGTCGTCGAAGAGCTCGGGCTCTTCCCGGCGGACCGTCTCGATGACGCTGAAGGCGAAGTTCATGTGCATCGACTCGTCGCGGAAGACCCAGTTCGTGCCCGTGGCCAGCCCGTCGAGCAGGCCGCGCGAACGCAGCCAGTACACGTAGGCGAAGGCCCCGTAGAAGAAGAGCCCCTCGATGCACGCGGCGAAGCAGATCAGGTTCAGCAGGAACGAACGCCGGTCGGCGGCCGTGTCCAGCCGATCGAGACCGTCGATCGAGTCGATCCAGCGGAAACAGAAGTCGCCCTTCTCCTTGATCGACGGGATGTGCTCGATCGCGGCGAAGGCCTCGGCCCGGTCCTCGTGGTCGGGGAGATAGGTGTCGAGCAACGTCAGATAGAACTGGACGTGCACGGCCTCCTCGAACAGCTGACGCGACAGGTAGAGCCGTGCCTCGGGCGCGTTGACGTGCTTGTACAGGTTCAGCACCAGGTTGTTGGCCACGATCGTGTCACCCGTGGCGAAGAACGCGACCAGCCGCTTCACCAGGTGGAACTCGCCGGGCGTGAGCTTGGCCAGGTCGGAAACGTCGGCGGCGAGGTCGACCTCCTCGACGGTCCACGTGTTGCGGATCGCGGCCCGGTACTGCTCGTAGAAGTCCGGGTAGCGCATGGGCCGCAGGGTCAGATCCATGCCCGGGTCGAGCAGCGTCTGCCCGTTGCGCTGGCTGGGGACGGTCACTGGCATTCCTCGCAGGTGTCTTCGATGGAAGGGGAACGGGTCACTGGCAGGCCTCGCAGACCTCGGGGTTCTCCAGCGAACAGGCGACGGCCTCGTCCGGCGTGAACCGCGACGGCTCCACGAGGGACACCGGCGCGGCCGCCGCGACCGTCGTCTGCTGGATCCGCGTCGCCGGACGCGAACGCAGGTAGTAGGTCGTCTTCAGGCCCTGACGCCAGGCGTAGGCGTACATCGACGACAGTTTCCCGATCGTCGGCGCGGCCATGAACAGGTTGAGCGACTGGCTCTGGTCGATGAACGGCGTCCGGGCCGCCGCCAGCTCGATCAGCGCCTTCTGCGGCAGCTCCCAGGCCGTGCGGTACAGCGACTTGAGTTCCTCGGGCAGCCAGCCGAAGTCCTGCACCGAGCCCTCCGAGCTCAGCAGGGCGCCCCGGGTTGCCTCGTCCCAGCGGCCCAGCCGCTTGAGGTCGGCGATCAGGTACGGGTTGACCTGCAGGAACTCGCCCGACAGGGTCTCACGCTTGAAAACGTTCGACACGACGGGCTCGATGCACTCCGCCGAACCCGCGATGGCCGCGATCGTCGCCGTCGGCGCGATGGCGATGAGCAGCGAGTTGCGCAGACCGGTCCGCGCGACCGTCTTTCGCAGCGCGTCCCAGCGGGCCGGTTGGGTCACCGCGGCCCGCGGGAAGTGGTCGACGTGGAGCACCCCGTCGGCGGCCCGTGTGTCGGCGTACGACGGGTGCCGGCCCAGTTCCTCGGCGAGCGCCGCCGAGGTCTCGTAGGCCGTCAGCGCGATCTCCTCGGCGATCCGCGTCGACAGCTCCTTCGCCTCCGGCGAGTCGAAGGGCAGCCGCAACTTGAAGAACACGTCCGCCAGGCCCATCACGCCCAGGCCCACCGGCCGCCACTTCCGGTTGCTCCCGCCGGCCGCGTCCGTCGGGTAGTAGCTGCGGTCGATCGTCCGGTCGAGGAACTTCACCGCCGTGCGGACCGTCCGCGACAGGGCCGCGAAGTCCACCTCGCCGTCGGCGACGTGCTCCGACAGGTTCACCGAACCGAGGTTGCACACCGCGGTCGTCTCGTCGTCGGTGACCTCAAGGATCTCCGTGCACAGGTTCGACAGGTGCACCACGTTGCCTTCGCGGGCGGTCTGGTTGCAGGCGCGGTTGGCGGCGTCCTTGAAGGTCATCCAGCCGTTGCCGGTCTGCGCGAGGGTCCGCATCATCCGCGCGTAGAGCGTCCGTGCCGGGACCGACCGTTTCGCCAGGCCCGCGGCCTCGGCGGCGGCGTAGGCGGCGTCGAAGCGCTCGCCCCACAGGTCGGTCAGGTCGGGCACGTCCTTCGGGTCGAACAGCGACCACTCGGCGTCGGCCTCGACCCGGCGCATGAACTCGTCGGGGACCCACACGGCGAGGTTGAGGTTGTGCGTGCGCTGGGCCTCGTCGCCGGTGTTGTCGCGCAGTTCCAGGAACTCGTCGATGTCGGCGTGCCACGGCTCCAGGTAGACGCAGGCCGCGCCCTTGCGACGGCCGCCCTGGTTCACCGCGGCGACCGACGCGTCGAGGGTCCGCAGCCACGGCACGATCCCGTTGGAGCGGCCGTTGGTGCCCTTGATCAGCGAACCGCGCGAACGCACTCGGGTCCAGGAAACGCCGATGCCCCCGGCGAACTTCGAAAGGCGGGCGATGTCGGTGTAGCGGCCGTAGATCGCGTCGAGCTCGTCGCGCGGGGAGTCAAGGAGGAAACAGGACGACAACTGGGGATGGGCGGTGCCGGAGTTGAACAAGGTGGGGGAGCTGGGCAGGTAGGCCAATCGGCTGGTCAGGCCGTAGAGCTCGGCCGCCTCGTCCACACCGGACGACAGGCCCGCCGCGACCCGCAGCAGGAACCACTGCGGTGTCTCGATCACCTTGCGGGTGGTGGGATGGCGCAGGAGATAACGGTCATAGACGGTCCGGAGCCCAAAGTAGCCGAAGCGGTCGTCGGCCTCGTCGGCCTCGTCGCCAACGAGCGAGTCGAAGGCGGCCGCGTTCGCGCCCGCGAGTGCGGCGAGCGCGTCGTTGTGCAGTCCGAGTCGGTGCCCCTGCGCCACCGACTCGCTGAAGGTCCGCAGTCCTCCTGCCAGGACCTCGTCGCGGATGAGGCGGGCCAGCAGGCGTGCGGCGAGCCGGGAGTACTGCGGGTCGGCTCCGATGAGGGCGGCCGACGCGCGGACGGCCAGTTCGAGGTCCTCGACCGCGGTCGCGCCGGGTGCCCGGCCGCTCTCGACGGCACGGACGACGCGTGCCGGATCGGTGTCGGGCAGGCCCTCGGCGGCGAGCCTGATGTGGGTGTGGAGGGCCGGTGCCGCTTCCGCGGTCTCCGGATCCCCGGTGGTGCGCACAGTGGTGATTGCCATGACGAGACGGCCTCCTCGCGTACGTCGATCCGATCGCCGCTCGGTGACGTGGACGGAGGCGGACGCCTGGGCGGGGCGTGCGCTGCGGTCCTGTCCACGAGACCGGTGAGCGGTGCGCGCCGGTGGCGCGCACGCCTACGGCAGGTGTCCGGACTCGCGGCGAACCGCTCACCGTTGCGGGACAGTCCCGGAGTCGCACCGGGTTCCCTGTTGCCTCACGGGAAGCAAGTGGCCTCCTGTGAACCGTTGGCTGGATCAGACTACATGTTGGGGTTGCGAGAAATTGGGACCCCAAGATGTTCGGGCGTGGCGGCGATGAGGTAGAGCGAGGGCGTGTCGCGGAGGGCGCGGTCGCGCGCCATGCGGCGACGTCACCACGTCTCGCGCGGGGGCTTCGTGCCCGGGCCTTTCAGGCCCCGGGAAACGCCGTCGTGCCCGCGACCTCGCCGAGCCACCGGCGCCACAGCGCCGCCCGGGAGGCGGCGTTGCTCAACCCGTCGAGGGCGCGGCGGCGGTCGTCGCCGGTGGTCGTGGTGATCACGGTCCGCCACGTCACGGCGGTCGCGTCCTCCAGCGCGACGAGAGCGGCGATCGCCGCGCCCTCGTCGTCCATGGGGGCCATGGTGTAGGCGGCCTCGGGCGGCGGAGGGATCAGCCCGATCCCGGCCATGTACGCGGTCAGCTCGTCGCGAAGATCACGATGCGAGTACTCGGCGTCGCCCGCCAGGGAGCGGGCGCCGTCGTCGGAGATCTCCGCCCCCGCCACGCCGTAGGCGTAGATGAGGGCGTACTCGGCGGCCAGACCGGCGGCGAGGCCGTCGGCGGGCGCGGCGGTGGGTTCAGCCATGGAGCAGCTCCCGGTGTGCGGCACGGCTGGCCGCGATGGATGCGAGCAGGCGTGCGGCCTGCGGTTCCTCCGAGGCCACGCACTGGTCGACGGCCTCCTTGTGGGCCTCCGACTCGGCTTTGCGCAACTCCTTGACGGAGGGCTCGGCGTCGAAGGCGGCCGCGGTGATGAGCGAGGCGCCCGCGCCGATCCGCAGCGCCAGCGCCGAGGCGTGCGCCTCGTGGTCGGCGCGCAGGGCCGTCAGCAGCGCCTGCCGGTCTCCGTCGACGGTGGGAAGGACGGCGTCGTAGCGGGCGATCATGGTGCGGGACGTGCGAAGGGCGCCGTCGAGGAAGTGTTCGACGACGTGGACGTCGGGGGAGCAGGCGACCGACACGGCCGAGAACAAGGCGAGTCCGCCGAGGAGGACGGCACGCCGGGAGGCGCCGCGGCGTCGCGGGGAAACAGGCACCCGACCAGTTTTCCAGACGCCGGGCCGATCTCGCGGCACCGTGACGTGGGTGACGAGCCGGGGCAAGTTAGGCTGCTTCAACGATGACGTACCCGCCGAACAGCGGGCTTCGAACGGGCTGGAGGTGTGGCATGGGGGATCCGACATCGGATCGGCTGGAGGCGGTCATCGCCCCGGTCGTCGAAGACGCCGGATACGACCTGGAAGAGCTCAAGGTGTCCAAGGCGGGCCGCCGCAGCCTGGTCAGGCTGCTGGTCGACCGTGACGGCGGGATCAACCTCGACGCCGTCGCCGAGGTTTCCCGCCTGGTGTCCAAGGCCCTCGACGAGGCCGAGGAGACCGGTGGCCCCTTCGCCGCAGGCGCCTACACCCTTGAGGTCAGTTCGCCCGGCGTCGACCGTCCCCTGACGCATCCCAGGCACTGGCGCCGCAACGTCGGACGCCTTGTTTCGGCCCGTATCGGGGACCAGACGCTGACCGGACGGGTCAAAGAAGCCGACGACCGGGGTGTCAGCCTCGAAGTCGAGGGCGAGACCAGCACTGTGCCGTACGGTGAGCTCGGGGCCGGACGGATCCAGTTGGAGTTCTCCCGGTCCGACGCGGCCGAGGATGAGAAGGAGTAACGCAGTGCATATCGACCTCGCCGCCCTCAGGTCGCTGGAGCGGGAGCGGGACATCTCCTTTGAGACGATCCTCGGGGCGATCGAGACCGCGTTGCTGACCGCCTACCGGCACACCGACGGCGCCCAGTCCCACGCGCGCGTCGACATCGACCGCAAGAGCGGCGCCGCGAGCGTCATCGCCCAGGAGATCGGCCCCGAAGGCGGCGTCGTCCGCGAATGGGACGACACCCCCCACGACTTCGGCCGCATCGCCGCGATGACGGCCAAGCAGGTGATCCTCCAGCGCCTGCGCGAGGCCACCGACGAGATCAACTTCGGCGAGTACGCCGGTAAGGACGGCGACCTCGTCACCGGCGTCATCCAGGCCCACGAGGCGCGTGCCGAGAAGGGCATCGTCGTCGTCGACCTCGGCAAGATCGAGGCGCTGCTGCCCCCGACCGAGCAGGTCCCCGGCGAGTCCTACGACCACGGCAAGCGCATCCGCTGCGTCGTCGTGCACGTCTCGCGCGGCTTCCGCGGCCCGCAGATCACGCTGTCGCGTTCGCACCCGAACCTCGTCCGGCGCCTGTTCGCCATGGAGGTCCCCGAGATCGCCGACGGCTCGGTGGACATCGCCGCCGTCGCCCGCGAGGCCGGGCACCGCACGAAGATCGCCGTGCGCTCCACCGTCGAGGGCCTCAACGCCAAGGGCGCCTGCATCGGCCCGATGGGTCAGCGCGTCCGCTCCGTCATGAGCGAACTCGACGGCGAGAAGATCGACATCATCGACTGGGCGGCCGACCCGGCCGAGTTCGTCGGCAACGCGCTCTCCCCGGCCAAGGCCCTGCGGGTGGAGATCCTCGACGAGGCGACCCGCACCGCCCGAGTCATCGTCCCGGACTTCCAGCTCTCCCTGGCCATCGGCCGGGAAGGGCAGAACGCGCGTCTCGCCGCCCGCCTCACCGGCTGGCGCATCGACATCCGGCCCGACGTGGCCCCCGACGGTCAGGCGGACGAAGCCGCCGCGGTGTGAAACCCGTCTCAAGCCCCCGGTGAAATGCGATGACCGGGGTCCCGGGCATCGTTACGCCCCATCGCCTTGCGGGGGCGAGTCCCGCTTACTCGTTAGGAACGGTAGACTTTCCTGTGGTCCGACGCGCACCGGTCATCCGCACTTGTGTGGGTTGCCGTTCCCGCGTGCGGTCCACCGAGTTGTTGCGGGTCATCGCGGTCGACGTCGCCGGTCTCCGGCTGGTCGTCGATCCCGCTCGCAGACTGCCGGGCCGGGGAGCGCACGTGCATCCCGACCCAGCCTGCTTCGCATTGGCCGAACGCCGCCGCGCCTTCGGGCGTGCGCTTCGCCTGGCCGGTGTCGTGGACACCGCCCCGCTGGCGGAGTACATCGAGCAGGCCCGTGCGGCGGCTCTGGCCATCGAAGACGGACGCGAACCCGCGGCCGTCCTCAACGACCAACAGGTTAGGTAGACCGACATGAGCACACGATGAAGTCGCTGAAATGACCAGGCTTCAAGTGCACAAGTGAGGTCGCGCGGGCCGATGCCCGCACGACCTCGAGATGAGGAGTGCAGTGGCAGGCAAGGCCCGCGTACACGAGCTCGCCAAAGAGCTCGGCGTGTCAAGCAAAGACGTTCTCACCAAGCTCAGTGATCTGGGCGAGTTCGTCAAATCGGCGTCGAGCACGGTAGAGGCTCCCGTTGCGCGCCGGTTGCGTGAGGTTTACGCGACCGACCAGACCCCGGCCGCCCCGGCCCCGGCGGCTTCCGCCCCGGCCGAGACGGCGACGAAGAAGCCGGCGCCCGGTGGCGCCGTGAAACCAGGACCCCGCCCGGGCCCGAAGGCCCCGGCGAAGAAGTCCGACGACGAGAAGACCACGCCCGCGAAGCCCGCGGCCGAGCAGGTCGCCGAGAAGGTCGAGGCGGCGGCGACGCCGACCCCGGCTCCGGCGCGCAAGCCCGGTCCGGCCGGCCCGCGTCCCGGTCCTCGTCCGGCGCCTCCGGCCAAGCCGGCGAGCGCGCACGACATCGAGGTCGCCGCGGCCGAAGCCCGCGCGGCCAAACTGAAGCAGGAGCAGGAGGCCGCGGTCAAGGCCGCGACCGAGGCCGCCAAGCGTAAGAAGGACGAGGGCGGCGACAAGCCTCCCGCGCGTCCGGCGACGCCCGGTGGTCCCGCACCCGCGCGTGCCCCGGGTCCGCGTCCCGGTCCCCGTAACCCCTTCGGGGTCGGTGGCCAGCCCGCGCCCGCGCCTCGTCCCGGTCCGGCGGGCGCCAAGCCCGCCGCGCCCGGTGGCGGCGGCGAGCGTCCCGGCGGTCCGCGTCCCAGCCCGTCGAACATGCCCCCGCGGCCGAGCCCGTCGATGATGCCTTCATCGCGTCCGGGCCCCGGCGGCGGTCGTGGCGGCCCCGGTGGGGGTCGTGGCGGTCCCGGCGGCGGTCGTGGCGGCCCAGGAGCGGGTGCTCCGGGTCGTGGCGGTCCCGGTGGCGGCGGTGCCGGCGGCGGCGGTAACTACCGCGGCGGCGGTGCCGGTGGCGGTGGCGGTGGCTTCCGTCCCGGCGGCGGCGGTGGCGGTGGCTTCCGCGGCGGTGCCGGCGGTGGCGCCGGTGCCGGTGGCGGCGGCGGTGCTCCGGCCGGTGGCGGCTTCCGCGGTGGCGGCGGTCGTCCCGGTGGCGGCGGCCGTGGTCGCGGCGGCGGTACCGCGGGTGCCTTCGGGCGTCCCGGTGGTCGCCCGTCGCGCGGTCGCAAGTCGAAGAAGCAGCGCAGACAGGAATTCGACAACCTGTCGGCCCCGACGATGAGCTCGGGCGCCCCGAAGGGCCAGGGTCAGACGATCCGGCTCGCGCGTGGTGCCTCCCTCGCCGACTTCGCCGACAAGATCAACGCCAACCCGGGCACGCTCGTCCAGGAGATGTTCAACCTGGGCGAGATGGTGACCGCGACGCAGTCGTGCACCGACGAGACGCTTCAGCTGCTCGGCGAGCACCTCGGCTTCGACATCCAGATCGTCAGCCCGGAGGAAGAGGACCGCGATCTGCTGGCCCGCTTCGGCATCGAGCTCGGCGACGACGATGACGACTCGGAAGAGCCGCAGCGTCCGCCGGTCGTGACCGTCATGGGTCACGTCGACCACGGTAAGACGAAGCTGCTGGACGCGATCCGCCGTGCGAACGTGGTGGACCGCGAGGCCGGTGGCATCACCCAGCACATCGGCGCCTACCAGGTGCAGGTGGAGCACGATGGTGAGCAGCGCGCGCTGACGTTCATCGACACCCCGGGTCACGAGGCGTTCACCGCCATGCGTGCTCGTGGTGCTCAGGTGACCGACATCGTCGTGCTGGTCGTCGCCGCGAACGACGGTGTCATGCCGCAGACGATCGAGGCCTTGAACCACGCCCAGGCCGCCGGTGTGCCGGTGGTCGTGGCCGTCAACAAGACCGACCTCCCCGACGCCAACCCGGCCAAGGTGCGCCAGCAGCTCACCGAGTACGGGCTCGTGGCCGAGGAGTACGGCGGCGACACGCTGTTCGTCGACGTCGCGGCGAAGCCGGGTATCGGCATCGACACGCTCCTCGAAGGCATCCTGCTGACCACCGACGCGGCGCTCGATCTGCGCGCCCCCGTCGACGGTCAGGCTCAGGGTGTCGCGATCGAGGCGCACCTCGACAAGGGCCGCGGTCCTGTCGCGACGGTGCTGGTCCAGCGCGGCACGCTCAAGGTCGGTGACTCGATCGTCGCCGGCGACGCGCACGGCCGCATCCGGGCCATGCTCGACGAGCACGGGAACACCGTCGCCGAGGCCGGTCCTTCGCGTCCGGTCCTGGTGCTCGGTCTGACCTCGGTGCCCGGTGCCGGTGACATGTTCCTCGTCGTGGACGAGGACCGTGTGGCCCGCCAGATCGCCGAGCAGCGTCAGGCACGCGTCCGCGCCGCCCAGCAGGCGGCGAGCCGTGGCCGACCCACCCTTGAGAACTTCATGGAGACGATCAAGGAGGGCGAGCGTTCGACCCTCTCGATCATCATCAAGGGTGACGTGTCCGGTTCCGTCGAGGCTCTGGAAGACGCTCTCACGAAGATCGAGATCTCCGACGAGGTCCAGCTGCGGATCATTCACCGCGGCGTGGGTGCCATCACGGAGAACGACGTCAACCTCGCCCGTACCGGCGACTCGACGATCATTCTCGGCTTCAACGTGCGGGCCGACAACCGGGCGCGCGAGATGGCCGACCGCGAGCACGTGGAGATCCGGTACTACACGGTCATCTACCACGCGATCGAGGAGATCGAGGCCGCGCTCAAGGGTCTGCTCAAGCCGATCTACGAAGAGGTCGCCCTCGGTTCGGCGGAGGTCCGCGAGGTCTTCCGTTCGTCCAAGGTGGGTCTCATCGCGGGTTCGATCGTTCGCGACGGCATCCTCAAGCGGAACGCCAGCGCGCGTCTTCTGCGCGACGGCGCGGTCGTGGCCGACAACCTCACCATCGCGTCGCTGCGGCGCTTCAAGGACGACGCGACCGAGGTCCGCGAGGGCTTCGAGTGCGGTGTGACCTTGAAGGGTTACAACAACGTGGAGGTCGGCGACATCATCGAGACCTTCGAGATGCGGGAGAAGGAGCGCGTGTAACGCTCTCCCTCGCAACGTTGAGAACCGCCCCGGGCCCTGTGCCCGGGGCGGTTCCGCGTACTCCGGCGGGCGTAGTCCGGCGGGGTGTCGGCCGGGTGGGGTAGCCGGAAGTGTCTCCACCGGTCCGACGCCGGGCGGGTCGCCGGGCGACAGGCTTGGGGGACCGTTTCCGCCTGGACAGGAGTCCTCCCGTGTTGCTCATCACCGGTGCCACCGGCACCGTCGGCCGCCCGCTCGTCACCGCTCTGCACGCGAAGGGGGTGCGGGTCCGTGCCGTGACGCGCGACCCCGGTACGGCGTCGTTCCCCGAAGGGGTCGAGGTCGTCGCGGGGGACCCGTCGTGCCCGGCGACGCTCGCCGGGCACCTCGACGGTGTCGAGGCGGTGTTCCTCAACTCCAGCGCGGTTCGCGACGCCGCACCCGAGCTGGCCGCGCTGGCGCGTGAGCGCGGTGTGCGGCGGCTGGTGGCGCTGGCGGCGTCGAACGTGGAGCAGGATCTCGCGTTCCAGCCGTCGCGCTACATCGGTGACCGCAACCGCGAGTGCGAGGCGGCGGCCGAACACAGTGGGCTGGAGTGGGCGAGCCTGCGCCCGACGGTCTACGCCAACATGGCCCTGCCGTTGTGGGGCGGGCAGTTGCGGGCGGGCGACGTCGTGTCGTGGCCGTTGCCGGATTTCGCCGACAGTGTGGTCGACCCGCGCGACGTGGCCGAGGTCGCCGCGCACGCGCTGACCACCGACGGCCTGCTCGGCCGCAAACCGGTCCTGTCGGGTCCGGCGCCGGTCACGAACGCCGAGATGGTCGCCGTGCTCGGCCGGGTGCTGGGCCGCGAGTTGCGCTACCGGGAGATCTCAGCCACGGTGTTCGCCGAGGTCGTGGCCCGGATGGGCCTGCCGCCGGAGCTGACGGCGTCCTTCCTGGCGCGGTGGGCGGCGCTGGCGGCGGAGCCTCCGGAGGTGTCCGGCGAGGTCGCGGCGGTCCTCGGGCGGCCGCCGCGGTCCTTCGCCGCGTGGGCCGCCGATCACGCCTCGGCTTTCGGCGCGTAGTGGCCACACGGTAAACCAGCTGGGCCAACCGGCCCGCCTCGGCGTAAGCTGGCGCGGTGTTCACCGGTACGGCGATCTTCGACATGTTGTTGCCCGGGGATTCGCGGTCGCTGAAGGCGAAACGGTCTTATGTGAGGCCGATCGTCGCGGCTCTGCGGAAGCTCGATGTGGCGGTCGCCGAGGTAGGCGGCCAGGACCTGCACGGGCGTGCGTCCATTGGGGTCGCCGCGGTCGCCGACGAGCCCGGCCATGTGGCCGATGTGCTCGACGCGTGCGAGCGCGCCGTCGCGGGACGTCCCGAGATCGATCTGCTGTCGGTTCGCCGGCGGCTCTACGGTGCGGACGACTGAGTCGTGGGTGGGCACGATAGTCAGGCCAGTAGGCATACGTGCGGAAGGTGTGATTGACATGAGCGAGGCACGAGTGCGACGGCTCGCGGGACGCATCCACGAGCTCACCGCCGCGGCGCTGCGCAAGCAGGTCAAAGACCCGCGCCTGGGCATGGTGACCATCACCGACGCGCGACTCACCAACGACCTGCGCGAGGCGACGGTGTTCTACACCGTTCTCGGTGACACCGAGGAGCGCGCGGCCAGCGCCGCCGCCCTGGAGAGCGCCAAGGGCCTCATCCGCACGAGCGTCGGCCGGGCCCTGGGCCTGCGGCACACCCCGTCGATCGCCTTCGTCGCCGACTCCGTCCCCGAGACGGTGCAGCACATCGACGACCTGCTGGAGAAGGCCCGCGCGGCCGACGCCCAGGTGCAGCGCCAGGCGGCCGGGGCCCGCTACGCCGGTGAGGCGAACCCGTACCGAACCGCCGACGAGGACGACGAGATCTGAGCCGGGCGGGCGTGTCCGTTACGCCCGCCCGAAGTACGCACCGAGCGCCTCCGCGAGGCGCTCGGTTTTTCGTGGGCTCCTCACTCGGGGCTTCCGAACCACCGTTCCAGCGCCGCGCGCAGGCGCGCGGCCTCCTGGTCGCCGCCACGCGCGCTGTAGGCGAGGTATCCGTCCGGCCGTACGAGCAGCGCCTCGGCGTTGACCTGTTCCTCCGGTGTGGCGTGGACCACGTCGACGTGCCCGGACCAGGCGGCGGCGAGCTCGCGCAGTTCGGGCCGGTCGGCGAGGTCGAGGAGGACCGGGCGGCCGGTGCGCAGTAGTTCGGCGAGGCGGACGGCGGTGTCGGCGGTCTTGAGGTGGAGGTCGGGGGCGAACACGCCGGCGAAGGGGTCGCCCGGCTCGCCGAGGTCGTAGGCGATGTCGGCGCCGCTGATCATGCCGCCGAGGTGGACGTTGACGTCGTCGAGGTGCATCAGTTCGCGGAACAGTTCGCGCAGGGAGTCGACGCGCGGATCGGGGTTCATCAGCGCGACCTGCGCGCGGACGTTCTCCAGCACGCGGGCGGCGACGGGGTGCCGCTCGCGGTGGTAGGTGCCGAGCAGGTCCCCGGGGGCCCGGCCGTGGACTTCGGCGGCGAGTTTCCAGCCGAGGTTGACCGCGTCCTGGAGTCCGAGGTTGAGGCCCTGGCCGCCCGCCGGGAAGTGGACGTGGGCGGCGTCGCCGGCGAGGAGGACCCGGCCGCGTCGGTACTCCTCGGCCTGGAGGGCGGCGTCGGTGAAGCGGGTGAGCCAGCGCGGCGAGTCCATCGGGACGGGGCGGCCGGTGATGCGGTCCATCTCGCCGCTCAGTTCGCCGATGGTGACGGGGGAGTGGCGGTCGGGGTGGGGGCCGCGGAAGTCGTAGGTGGCGACGCGGCTGAGGCCGTAGGGGTTTGGCCACACCATCGTCCAGCCGCGCGGGGTGCGCACCCAGCCTTGCGGGGCGTCGCGCAGGTCGGTCAGCCGGACCTCGCCCATGAGCGCCGAGAGGGTGGCGGGGGTGCCGGTGAACGGGATCCCGGACAGGCGGCGGACCGCGCTGCGGGCGCCGTCGGTGCCGACCACCCAGGACGCGGTGACGGTGCGGACGGTCCCGTCGGGGCCGGTGACGTCGAGGCGGACGTGGTCGCTTTCCTGGGTGAGGCCGACGACTTCGGCGCCGCGCTCGATGCGCGCGCCCAGGCGCGTCGCCAGTGCGGCGAAGACCTCCTCGGCGTAGGCCTGGGGGCTGCCGACCAAGGCGGGTCCCTCGTTGACGACGCGGGCGAGGTCGAGGTCGAACATCCCGGCGAAGTGGAAGCGGACGGGCCGTCCGGGAGCCGTGCGCGCGAGCCCGGGGCCGGGCTGGACGGCTTCGAGGAGGCCGCGCCGGTCGAGGGTCTGGGCCGTCCGCGCGTGCAGCGTCCCAGCCTTGGACTCGCCGGTCGGCTCGGTCAGCCTCTCCAGCACGAGTGTGCGCACGCCGAGGCGGGCGAGTTCGGTGGCGAGCAGCATTCCGACGGGACCGCCGCCGACGACGGCGACCTCGGTATCAGTGTTCATGGCGTCCTCGAAGCAAGTGGTTCCAATTTGAACTATTGAACCGTACCAGAAGGGTCGTACGGTTCATCGAGGTCGTACATGTAATGACCCTCGTCTTCTTGACTCATTACCGAGCCGGTGCCAGGATGATCGCGTGACCACGACCGCACCCACCCCCGTGACGCTGCGGCGCATCACCGCGCTCGCCCTCCCCGCGCTCGTGGTGCTCGCCGCCGAACCCGTCTACGTCCTCGTCGACACCGCCGTCGTCGGTCACCTCGGCCGCGTGCCCCTCGCCGCCCTCGCCATCGGCGGCGGCGTCATGAGCGCCGCGGCGTTCCTCGGTAACGTCCTCGCCTACGGCGGCACCGGCCGCGCCGCCCGCCACTTCGGTGCCGGCGACCGCGGCGCCGCCGTCGCCGAAGGCGTCCAGGCCACCTGGCTCGCACTCGCCGGCGGCGTTCTGCTCGCCGCCTTCGTGCAGATCTTCGCCGGACCGATCACCCGCGCCCTGGCCGGCAACGGCCCCGACTCGGCCGTGATCGCCGCGGAGTCCGAGACCTGGCTGCGCGTGGCCATCCTCGGCGCGCCCTTCATCCTCATCGCCCTGTCCGGGCAGGGCTGGATGCGCGGGATCCAGGAAACCCGCAAACCCATGTACATCGTCATGGGCGCCAACCTCCTGTCGGCCGCCCTCGTCCCGCTGCTGGTCTATCCGCTCGGCCTCGGGCTCGTCGGTTCCGCGATCGCCAACGTCGCCGCCCAGGCCGTCTCCGGCGTGTTCTTCATCCGCGCCCTGCTCGCCGAAAAGGTCCCGCTGGGCCCGGACTTCGGCCGCCTGCGCCGCCAGCTGTCGACCAGCCGCGACCTCATCGTGCGCGGCGTGGCCTTCCAGGTGTGCTTCCTGTCGGCGGCGACCGTCGCCGCCCGCTTCGGGGCGGCGTCCCTGGCCGCCCACCAGATCGGCCTCCAGCTGTGGATGTTCTGCGCCTTCGCGCTCGACGCGGTGGCCATCGCGGCACAGGCCCTCATCGGCGCCGACCTGGGCGCCAGTGACGCCGAGCGCGCCCGCGCCACCGCCCGCAAGGTCGGCTGGATGGGCGTCGTCAGCGGCGGCGCCCTGGCGCTGGTGATCGGCGTCGGTGTGTTCTTCCTCCCCGGCCTGTTCACCTCCGACCAGGCCGTCCACGAGCAGGCCTACGTCCTGTGGCCCTGGTTCGTGGCGATGATGCCCGCCGCCGGACTGGTCTTCGCCCTCGACGGCGTCTTCATCGGCGCCGGCGACATCACCTTCCTGCGCAACCAGATCGTGCTCGCCGCCACCGGTTTCCTGCCGCTGATCTGGCTGGCCTACCTCCTCGACCTCGGCCTCGCCGGGGTCTGGGCCGGGCTGACGCTGTTCATCGCGATCCGGCTCGTGACGCTCCTGCTCCGGCTGCGCGGAGGACGATGGGCGGTCACCGGCACCGCCGCCTAAGCTGGACGATCGTGACTGAACCTACGCCCGGATTCGTGGTCGTCGACAAGCCCGGCGGGATGACCTCCCACGATGTCGTCGGCCGCATGCGCCGCCTGGCCAAGACCCGCAAGGTCGGGCACGGCGGAACGCTCGACCCGATGGCCACCGGCGTCCTCGTACTCGCCGTGGGGCGCGCCACCCGCCTGCTCACCTACGTCTCGGGCAGCGACAAGGCCTACGACGCCACGATCCGCCTCGGCCTGGCCACCGTCACCGACGACGCCGAAGGCGAGGTCACCGCCACCGCCGACGCCTCCGGCGTCACCCGCGAGGCCGTCGAGCGGGTCCTGGCCGGGATGACCGGCGAGATCGACCAGGTGCCCAGCTCGGTCAGCGCGGTCAAGATCGACGGGAAGCGCTCCTACGCCCGCGTCCGCGCCGGCGAGGAGGTCGAACTCAAGTCCCGCCGCGTCACGATCTCCCGCCTCGACGTGCACGACTTCCGCCCCGGCGACACCACCGTCGACCTCGACGTCACCGTCGAATGCTCCTCGGGCACCTACATCCGCGCCATCGCCCGCGACCTCGGCACCGCGCTCGGTGTCGGCGGGCACCTCACGGCCCTGCGCCGCACCCGTGTCGGCGGCTTCACCCTCGCCGAGGCCCACACCCTCGACGGCCTCGCCGAGCTGGACGACCCCGTCACCCTCGACCTCGCCGCGTCGGCCGGGCGTCTCCTGCCCCGCCGCGACGCCGACGAGGCCGAGACCCGGACCCTCGCCTACGGCGGTTTCCTGGAGACGAACGGCATCGACGGCCCCTACGCGGTCTACTCGCCCGCGGGGGCCGTCGTCGCCGTCGTTCGTGAGGAGCGGGGGAAGGCGCGGCCGGAGATCGTGCTGACCACTCCCGCCGAGCTCTAGTCCAGGCTCGCCCGGCGCAGCTGCCGCATCGCCAGCGTCAGCACCGCCGCGGCCAGGCTCATCAGCGCGCTCGCCGTGAAGGTCGCCTCCAGTCCGAAGGCGTCGACGGCGACACCGGTCGCCGCGATGGCCAGCGGGGTCACGCCGAGGTTGGCGAACATCGACACGCTGGAGACCCGGCCGCGGTAGGCGTCGTCGGTGTTCGTCTGCACCAGCGAGGAGGTGGTGACGCCCAGGAGCCCGGCGACGATGCCGGCGGTGAAGGTCGCGATCACGCCGAGGGTGAGCGAGCCGGCGAAGCCGAGCCCGGCCATGCAGACGCCCTCGATGACGGCACCGGCCGCGAGCAGGTAACCGAGCCGTCCCTTCGGCTTGACCTTGAGCAGGACCAGCGCGGAGGCGGCGGCGCCGATGCCGAACCCGGCGAGCAGCAGGCCGATGCCCCGCGAACCCCAGCCGCGCTCGTCGGAGACCAGGGCGAGACCGACGTTCATCGGGCCGACGAAGCCGAGGTTGAGCAACAGCGAGGTCAGCACGAGGCCGCCGACGAGCCGGTTGCGGCGCAGGTAGGCCAGTCCGTCGCGGAGGGCGGTGGTCGTCTTCTTCGCGGGGGCGGTCTCGCCCTCGGCCGGGCGGGGGCGGACGGTCCAGAGCATGACGGCCGACAGGATGAAGGTGACCGCGTCGACCAGCGCGGCGAGGGGCAGGCCGCCGACCGCGACGAGCACGCCGCCGAGCGGGGCGCCGAGCGTGAGCGCGGCCCGGCTGGTCAGCTCGCGCAGTGCCGCGCCGCTGGAGTACTGCTCCTTCGACAGCAGCCGGGGCTGCATGGCGCCCGCGGCGGGCATGAAGATCGCGTCGGCGGCGCCGAACACCAGCGAGACCACGACCAGGAGCGCGATGCTCGGGCTCCACAGCGCGACACCGGCGGCGCACAGGACGATCGCCGCGCGGACCGCGTCGCTGCCGATCATCAGCTTGCGCGGGCCGAAGCGGTCGACGAACACGCCGCCGAAGAGCATCAGCGCCAAACGCGGGATCGCCGAGACGGCCAGGACGACACCGGCGGCGGCGGGGGAGGCGAGCTGCACGGCGGCCCAGGACAGGGCCACGTACCAGACCTGGTCGCCGACGATGGAGACCGTCTGACCGGCGATGTAGCGGAGGTAGGCGGGCTCGCGGTAGGCGGCGCGGGCGACGGGGGCGGGGGCGGTGACGGTGGCCATGCTGGGGCTCCTCAAGAGCGCGAAGGGGTGCACCGGGACGATGGCGGCCGTCTCGGCTGGTGGCGGGTGAGGCTATGGGGGAGAGGTCAGGGTCGTTCGGGGAAGTTGTGCATGAAGTGGAAGACGACCTCGCGGCCCTCGACACGGCCCTCGGCGCGGGCCTGCTTGCCGACCGCCGACCACTTCACGACCAGCGCGGTGAGCTCCTCGTTGAAGGCGACGGTCTCCTCAGGGGTGAGGAAGAGGTTCGACTCCGAGGAGGTCGCGATCCTCGTCCAGGGCTCGCCCCACTCGTCGCGCGCCTTCTCCCACTCGATCGCCCGCTCGAACTCGTCGGCCATCATCTGCGCCTTGACGGTGTCGGCGATGGCGCGGGCCTCGGGGGTGTCGAAGTCGGCGGTGTCCCAGGTGTTCGAGCCGGGGGTGGCCTTCCACCAGCGCTCCCGCTTGTCGCGGGCGAGCTCGGGGGCCTCCTCGATGTATCCGTGCTTGGCCAGCGCGCGCAGGTGGTAGCTGATCTGCCCGGGGTCGCCCTCGACCTTCTTCGCCAGCACGCCGACCGTGGACGGGCCGAGCTGGATCAGCAGGCGGTAGAGCCGCCGGCGGAGCGGCTGGCTCAGGGCCTTGAGCGTCTCGGGGTCGGTGATGCGGCGTTTCTCGGTCATGAGGCAACAGTAGATCCAGTAGAAAACTTCTGCAATAGATTTACCGGAACTTTTTTACTGGATCTTGCGAAGCCTCTCCGGAAGGCTCCCGAACGTGGCGCCGCACACCCCCCGGCGGCAAACGCGCGTTCGCCGCGAC
Source organism: Phytomonospora endophytica (assembly GCF_014202425.1). Taxonomy (GTDB): domain Bacteria; phylum Actinomycetota; class Actinomycetes; order Mycobacteriales; family Micromonosporaceae; genus Phytomonospora; species Phytomonospora endophytica. The sequence continues at coordinate 470,151 of NZ_JACHGT010000001.1, forward strand.
GTGAAAAGATGGCGATCATGCAGCGATGGCGTGGCGTGGACGAGACCCCGGCGGACTGGGGCCGGTCGGTGGTGACGATCGGCGTCTTCGACGGCGTCCACCTGGGACATCAGCAGATCATCCGGCGCGCGGTCGCCGACGCGCGCGAGCGCGGCCTGCGCAGCGTCGTGCTCACCTTCGACCCCCATCCCTCGGCGGTCGTCCGCCCGGGTGCGCACCCGGCGATCCTCACCGAGCTTGAGTACAAGGGCGACCTCCTCGCCGAACTCGGCGTCGACGGCATGTGCGTCGTGCCCTTCACGCACGAGTTCTCCCAGCTCGCGCCCGACTCCTTCGTCCACGACGTGCTCGTCGAGCACCTGCACGCCGCGACCGTCGTGGTCGGCGAGAACTTCCGCTTCGGGCACAAGGCCGCCGGTGACGTGACGATGCTCACCGAGCTCGGCAAGACCTTCGGCTTCAGCGTCGACGCCGTCCCGCTCGCCGCGCAGGCCGAGGGTGGCGAGACCGTCTACAGCTCGACCTATGTCCGCTCCTGCGTCGCCGCGGGTGACGTGACCGCCGCGGCGGCCGCGCTCGGCCGCCCGCACCGGGTCGGCGGGCTCGTCGTGCGGGGCGCCAACCGGGGCGGTTCGCAGCTGGGCTTCCCGACCGCGAACCTCCACCACACCCCCGATGTGGCCGTCCCCGCCGACGCGATCTACGCGGGCTGGCTCACCCGCGCCATCGACGGCAAGCCGCTCCCGGCGGCCATCAGCGTCGGCACGAACCCGACCTTCGCCGGGCGCGAGCGGACCGTCGAGGCGCACATCATCGACTTCTCCGGCGACCTCTACGGCGAGCAGGTCGCGCTCGACTTCGTCGAGCGCCTGCGCGAGCAGCGCGCCTACGACGCCCTGGAGCCGCTGATCGCGCAGATCACCGCCGACGTGGCCGAGTCGGGGAAGATCCTGGGCCTGTTAGGCTTAGACGGTCCGCTGTGAGCGGACCACTCCTGTGTGCCTGCACGACGCCGCGGGTACGCGAGAGAATTTCCTGTTCCACACCCACTAAGGGAGATCATGGCGCTCGATACAGCCGCCAAGGCCGAAATCATGACCCAGTACGCCACCACCGAAGGTGACACCGGGTCGCCCGAGGTCCAGGTCGCGGTCCTGTCCAAGCGGATCAGCGACCTGACCGAGCACCTCAAGGTGCACAAGCACGACCACCACAGCCGCCGCGGCCTTCTGCTGCTGGTCGGCCGTCGCCGTCGTCTGCTGAAGTACCTGCAGAAGAACGAGATCACCCGCTACCGCGCGCTCATCGAGCGCCTCGGTCTGCGGCGATAGACCACTCCGGGGGAGCGACACGAGGTCGCTCCCCCGAGTCATACGGTCACCCGGTGTGTATCCCGGGTACCGTGCAGAAAGTAGTAGCGGCGCGTCGCAGCCGTCGGCGTACCGGTCCTCGGTAGTGGCGTCCGGGCAACAAGACAGCCCGTGCGCTTCGATCGAAGACCGGCCGCGGACAGCTCCAACCAAGACGACGTGCCTTGACACGAAGGAGCTGTAGACACACATGTCCGCAGAATCAACCGCGCGTATTCCCGAGGTAACCGAACTCGGTACGCATTCCGCGACGGCCACCGTCGACAACGGGAGCTTCGGCACCCGGGAGATCACCTTCTCCACCGGTCGCCTCGCCCGCCAGGCCGGCGGTTCCGTCCTCGCGCAGCTCGGCGACACCGTCGTGCTCTCGACGACGACCGCGAGCAAGGCGCCCAAGGAGCACTTCGACTTCTTCCCCCTGACGGTGGACGTCGAGGAGCGCATGTACGCCGCGGGCCGCATCCCCGGCTCGTTCTTCCGCCGCGAAGGCCGCCCGAGCGAGGACGCCGTCCTCACCTGCCGCCTCATCGACCGCCCGCTGCGTCCCAGCTTCGTCAAGGGGCTGCGCAACGAGGTCCAGGTCGTCGAGACGGTCCTGGCCCTCGACGAGGCCCACCCGTACGACGTGGTGGCCATCAACGCCGCCTCGGCGTCGACGCAGCTGTCCGGCCTGCCCTTCACCGGCCCGATCGGCGCCACCCGCGTGGCCCACATCGACGGCCAGTGGGTGGCGTTCCCGACCCACGCCGAGCTTGAGCGCGCCACCTTCGACATGGTCGTCGCCGGCCGTGTCACCGAGGCGGGCGAGGTCGCGATCATGATGGTCGAGGCCGAGGCCACCGACAAGACCATCTCCCTCATCGCCGGTGGCGCCCCCGCCCCGACCGAAGAGGTCGTCGCCTCCGGCCTGGAGGCCTCCAAGGTCGCGATCCGCGAGCTCTGCCGCGCGCAGGCCGCCCTCGCCGCCGAGGCCGCCAAGCCCGTCCGCGAGTTCCCGGTCTTCCTGGACTACCAGGACGACGTGCTGGCCGCGGTCGAGGCCGCCGTCACCACCGAACTCGCCGAGGCGCTCACCATCGCCGACAAGCAGGACCGCGAAGAGCAGCTCGACCGGGTCAAGGAACTCGCGCACGAGAAGGTCGACGCGTCGTTCCCCGAGCGTGAGAAGGAGGTCGGCGCGGCCCTGCGCTCGCTGACCAAGAAGCTCATCCGCAACCGGGTCCTGCGCGACAAGGTCCGCATGGACGGCCGCGGCACCCGCGACATCCGTTCGCTCAACGCCGAGGTCAAGATCCTCCCGCGCGTGCACGGCTCGGCCCTGTTCGAGCGCGGCGAAACCCAGATCCTGGGCGTCACCACGCTGAACATGCTGCGCCTGGAGCAGGCCCTGGACACCCTGTCCCCGGTCACCAAGAAGCGCTACATGCACAACTACAACTTCCCGCCCTACTCGACCGGTGAGACCGGCCGGGTCGGTTCGCCGAAGCGCCGCGAGATCGGCCACGGAGCGCTCGCCGAGCGTGCCCTGGTCCCGGTCCTGCCGGCCCGCGAGGAGTTCCCCTACGCGATCCGCCAGGTCTCCGAGGCGCTGGGCTCCAACGGCTCGACGTCCATGGGTTCGGTCTGCGCCTCGACGATGTCGCTGATGGCGGCCGGTGTGCCGCTGAAGGCGCCCGTCGCGGGCATCGCCATGGGCCTCATCTCCGATGAGGTCGACGGCAAGACCGAGTACGTGACGCTGACCGACATCCTCGGTGCCGAGGACGCCTTCGGCGACATGGACTTCAAGGTCGCCGGCACGCGCGAGTTCGTGACCGCGCTGCAGCTCGACACCAAGCTCGACGGCATCCCCTCGGACGTCCTCGCGGCCGCTCTCCAGCAGGCCAACGAGGCCCGCCACGCGATCCTCGACGTCATGGGCGAGGCCATCGCCACCACCGGCGAGATGGCCGACTCCGCGCCTCGCGTCACCACGGTGAAGATCCCGGTCGACAAGATCGGCATGGTCATCGGCCCGAAGGGCCAGACGATCAACGGCATCACCGAGGAGACCGGCGCCGACATCTCCATCGAGGACGACGGCACGATCTACGTCGGCGCGACCAACGGTCCCGCCGCCGAGGCCGCCGTGGCGATGATCAACGGGATCGCCAACCCGACGCTGCCGGAGGTGGGCGACCGCTTCCTCGGCACCGTGGTGAAGACCGCCGCGTTCGGCGCGTTCATCTCCCTGGTGCCCGGCCGCGACGGTCTGCTGCACATCTCGAAGATCGGCGACGGCAAGCGCATCGAGAAGGTCGAGGACGTGCTCAACGTCGGCGACAAGATCGAGGTGCAGATCGCCGACGTCGACAACCGCGGCAAGATCTACCTGGACAAGGTCTACCCCGAAGGCCAGGAGCCCCCGAAGCGCCCGGCCGGCGGCCGCCCCGAGGGCGACCGCGGACCCCGTTCGGACCGCGGCGACCGCGGCCCGCGCGGTGACCGTGGACCCCGTGGCGACCGCGGTGACCGCGGCCCGCGTCGCGACGACGCCCCCCGTGAGGGCGGCGACGGCGGCGGCGAGGGTGGCGGCGAAGGCGGCGACGGCGACTCCGACGGCCCGCGCCGGGAACGCCGTCGGCACCGCTGACCCGCGATCCCGACAATCGAATGAGCGACGCTCTCACCCGCACTCTCGCGGATGACCCGCTGGGCGGCACGGTACGGCGTACCGTGCTGCCCAGCGGGCTGCGCATCCTCACCGAGTCGATCCCCGCCATGCGCAGCGTTTCGGTCGGCGTGTGGGTGGGGATCGGCTCACGGGACGAGTCCGAGGAGTTCTCCGGGGCCTCGCACTTCCTGGAGCACCTCCTCTTCAAGGGCACGACCCGGCGGTCCGCCCTGGACATCACCGCCGAGATCGAGGCGGTCGGCGGCGACACCAACGCCTTCACCGCCAAGGACCACACGTGCTTCTACGCGCGCGTCCTCGACGAGGACCTGCCGCTGGCCGTCGATGTCCTCGGTGACCTGATCTGCGACTCGCTCCTCGAAGAGGACGATGTCGAGACCGAGCGCGGCGTGATCCTCGAAGAGATCGCCATGCACGACGACGAGCCCGACGACGCCGTGCACGACATGCTCGCCACGGCCGTCTTCGGCGCGCACCCGCTCGGGCGCGAGATCTCCGGGACGGTCGAGACGATCGAGTCGATGACGCGCGCCCGCATCAACGACTTCTACCGGCAGCGGTACACGGCGCCCAACATCGTCATCGCCGCCGCCGGGAACCTCAGCCACACCCGGGTCGTCGACCTCGTCGCGGAGGCCTTCGCGCCCCTCGCCGTGGCCGACGCCGCGCCCACGCCGATCCGGTCGGCCTTCGAGCCGGTCGCCGATCTCGGACCGTTCCTCACGGTCGCGCGGAAGGACACCGAGCAGGCGCACCTGGTCGTCGGCACGCGGGGACTGGCACGCCGCGACTCGCGCCGGTTCGCCCTGGAGACCCTCACCCAGATCCTCGGCGGGGGCATGTCGAGCCTGCTGTTCCAGCGCATCCGCGAGGAACGCGGCCTGGCCTACTCGGTGTACGCGTACACGGCCGGGTACGCCGAGACCGGTCTGCTCGGCGTCTACGCCGGGTGCCAGCCGGGCAAGGCCGACCAGGTCCTCGACCTGACCCTGGCCACGCTCGACGAGGTCGCCAAGGACGGCTGCGTCGAGGTCGACGTCGCCCGCGCCAAGGGGGCCTTGAAAGGCTCGATGGTGCTCGCGATGGAGGACACCAGCTCGCGCATGAGCCGGCTGGGCAAGGGCGAGTTGCTGTTCGGCGACCTGCTCAGCCTCGACGAGCTCCTCGCGCGCGTCGACGCGGTGACCGTCGACGACGTGCGCGCGGTGGCGACCGAGGTGCTCGGCCGTCCGCGTTCGCTGGCGGCGATCGGGCCTTTCGACGACAGCCACTTCACCTGGCCGACGCGCTGAACGAGGCTTCACCGACCGGCCCGGCCTCGCGCCGGGCCGGTTTTTCGTGGGGCGCCTCATGGCCCGCCGCGATCGTCGACGATTATGGCCGGGTACCTGCCGTGCGTACGTGAGGAGAACACCGTGAGCGACCAGACCGAGGCCCTGCGGGTCGGCGTGATCGGCGCCCGGGGCCGGATGGGGACCGAGGTGTGCAAGGCCGTCGACGCCGCCGCGGACCTCGAACTGGTCGCGACGGTCGACGAAGGGGAGCCGCTCTCGGCCTTGCCGGACGCCGGTGCCGACGTGGTCGTCGACTTCACGCGCCCCGACGTCGTGATGGACAACCTGCGATGGTGCGTCGACCAGGGCGTGCACGTCGTCGTCGGCACGTCCGGTTTCACGCCGGAGCGGGTCGGCGAAGTGCGGGAATGGCTGGCGGCGAAGCCCGGGGTCGGTGTCGTGATCGCGCCGAACTTCGGGATCGGTGCGGTGCTGATGATGCAGTTCGCCGCCAAGGCCGCGCGCTACTTCGAGTCCGCCGAGATCATCGAGCTGCACCACCCGAACAAGGTCGACGCCCCCAGCGGCACCGCCACCCACACCGCCGAGCTCATCGCGGAGGCACGCGCGGCGGCGGGCCTCGGCGCGCAGCCCGACGCGACGGCGCAGGAGCTCGCCGGTGCGCGCGGCGCCGAGGTCGAGGGCGTCCGCGTCCACTCCATCCGCGCACGTGGCCACGTCGCGCATCAGGAGGTCGTCTTCGGCGGCGAGGGGGAGACCCTCACGGTTCGCCACGACTCGGTCGACCGCGTGTCGTTCATGCCCGGCGTGCTGCTGGCGGTGCGGAAGGTCGTCGAGCGGCCCGGACTGACGCACGGCCTGGACTCCCTGCTCGACTAGCCGCGGGCGCAAGTCGGCCACAAGCGACATTTGATCTCAGGCCGCCATTTTCCTTGGTGCGACTACGATGTCGGGATGTCCCCCAAGCCCTTCTCACGTGTTGCCGCGTGTGCCGCCGTCGCGTCGACGGCCGCGCTCGCGCTGTCCGCCTGCGGTGCCGACGGTCCCGACGCCGGTGACGCCATAGAGCGGGTCGCCGAGGACGGCGGGGACATCGGCCTGGTGCTGCTGCTGACGGTCGTCGGCGGGCTCGGCCTGGCCGCGCTGGTCATCTGGCTCGTGGTGAAGCGCAACCGCGCGGCGGCCGCGCGGGCGAAGCAGGTCAAGCGGAGCCCCGACGAGGTGCCGAAGTTCAAGTCGGCGGTCGTCGCGACGGGCAACGTGCCGACGGTGCCGCCCGCGCAACGGACGCGGCTGCCGCGGAGGACGCCCGGCGGGGCGGCCGCGAGTGGGCCGGCGGCCGCGGCTCCCGAGCCGACGAAGAAGCACCCGGCGGTGCGGCCGGAGGATCTGGGACGGCGGCAGCCTCCGGCGCCGGTCGTGCCCGAGCCGACCAAGCTGGAGCCGGCGGTGCGCCGGGAGTACCTGGCCGATCCGAGCGAACCGACCGAGAAGCAGGCGGCGGTGAGCCCGGACGCGGTGGCGCCCGCCGACGCCGGGGAGGCGACGCCTGCCGGGAAGCGGCCCGACGCGGGTCCCGAGGTGTCCGCCGAGCCCGTCGCGCGGCCGCTGTCCGACCCGCAGCGGGCCGGGGACGCCCCGGTCGCCCCGGAGGAGACCGTCCTCATGCCCGCCATCCGGTTGGAGAACCTCCCGCCCAAGGGCGAGCCGGACGCACCCACGTGGGGTGCCGAGTACACCGCGCCCATGGACGCCGTGTCCGAGGACGATGTGAACGAGGAGGCCGCCGCGGAGGAGAGGGCCGAACCGGCCCCCGCGGTTCCCGAACGGCCCCACGATGTCGCGGTGCTAACGGGAGCCGAGATCGTCGAACCGGCCCCCGCCGGTCCCGAGACCGCGCAGGACCCTGCCGCCACCACCGACGCGAGCGAAACCGCTCCGGCGGACGAGACCGAGGCGCCCGAGCACCCGGACGATGCCGCTCCCGAGGTGCCCGCGTCCGCCGAAGAGGCACCGGCACACGAGCCCGGCGCGGGCGACGACCCGGCTGAGCCCACCCCGCACCGCGACGAGCCCGAACCCGCCCCCAAACCCACCGGCCGGGCCACCGCCCCGCTCCCACCCGAGCCTCCCGCCCAGCCGGGCCAGCGGCCGGTGTTCCCCGAATGGCCGACCGAGCCCTTCCAGATCCCGCCGAAGCAGCCGCCGGCGGAATGATCCGCGCGAGGTGACCGCGATGTCCACGTCCGAGCTTCTCATCCGGCCCGTCGCCCTCGACGACGTACGGGCCGTCGTCGAACTGCACCACCGCTGCTGGCGGGCCGCCTACGCCGGGCTCGTACCGGACGAGGCGCTCGACGCGATGGACCTCGGCCGCAGCGTCGAGCAGTGGCGCAGGGGAGTCCTCGACCCGCCCGCCGATCGTTTCCGCCTGCTCGCCGAACGCACCGGCTCGGTCGTCGCGTTCATCACCTACGGGACCTACCGGGAGGACCACGATCCCGATCGCCGGGACGCCGCGCTCGGCGGTGAGATCTACGCCGTCTACGCCGATCCGGAGGCGTGGGGCACCGGGGCCGGGCACGCGCTCATGACGACGGCGCTGGCACGCCTGCGGGAGCTGGGCCTGTCACCGATACGGCTGTGGGCCCTGGACGGCAACGAACGCGCGGCCCGCTTCTACCTCCGCCACGGTTTCGCCCTCGACGGCGCCCGGACCGTCCTGGACTTCAACGGCGCGTCGCTGCCGATCTCGCGTTACGAGCTCGGGGCCGCCGCGGGCTGAGGTTCGGGGGCCGCCGACTTCCACGGGATCGGCCACCACACGCCCGGTCGCGAGTCGGTCGCGTCGACACCGCGCCGGATGGGCATCCACAGCAGCAGCGCCACCAGCGCGAAGACATAGGTGTTCTCGGCGAGGAACCAGCCGAAACCGTGGTCCCAGTGCTTCCCGGGTTCCTCGGCGAACAGCCACACGAAGCCGTACATGAACGGCAGGTACGCGAACAGCGCGAGGGCCCCGTAGCCCCACCATCGTCGGCGGGACATGCGGGCGCGGTCGGTGCGCATCACGTCGAGGGTGATCAGCAGGGCGGGCACGATCCAGTAGATGTGGTGCGTCCACGACACCGGCGACATCAGGATCCCGACGATGCCGGTGAGCGTGAGCCCGGCGATCTCGTCGCCGTCGCGTCCGGCCTTCGCGGCCTTCCACATGCCGTAGGCGACCACCGCCGCCACCAGCACCAGCCACAGCCACTGCGGGTAGGCGTTGGGGTCGAAGATGCGTGCGAGGAGGCCAGCGACCGACTGGTTCGAGGTGTTGTCGTTGTGCCCGACGCGACCGGAGTCCCAGGCCGTGATCAACCAGAAGCGGATCGACATGCGTGGATCGACGAGCGCCGCCAGCAGCGAGACGACGGCCGCGGTGATGATCGATCCGGCCGCGGCCCGCCATCGTCTGGTCACCAGCAGATAGATGATGAAGATGCCGGGCGTGAGCTTGATCGCCGTCGCCAGTCCGATGCCGACGCCGGCGAGGGAGGACTTGCGGCGGACCAGGAAGAGCACGTCACCGAGGACCAGGGCGATCAGCATCAGGTTGACCTGGCCGAAGCTGAGGGTCTCGCGGATCGGTTCGACGCTGACGATGAAGCACCCGGCGACGGTCAGGCCGAGCCACAAGGGGATCCTGTGCCGTCGCAGTACCGGTGTGAGCAGCCAGTACGACGTGATCGCCAGGCACACGACCATGGCACCGATGTGGGTCCACTTGGCCATGTCCCACGGCAGCGCGCCCATCGGCGCCATCAGCACCGACGCGAACGGCGGGTAGGTGTACCCGAGGGTCCCGTTGATGACGTCTTCTTGCCAGTAGTCGTAGACGTTGCCGCCGGCCAGCCAGTAGCGGACGGCCTTACGGTAGATCCGCAGGTCGAAGAGGCGGTGGTGCCCGCCGTAGGTCGAGACGAGGTACCAGGTCACGACCACGAGGGCGACGGCTCCCGAGATCTGGGCGGGGAGCAGCCAGCGGGGGCGCCGGGCGCGTGCGGGGGCCGCTTCGCCGCCGTCCCGCTTCTCCTCGCCCACTGCCACCTCTTTCAACAAGTTCCGCAACCCCAACCGGTGCCGTCAACGCCACAAGATCGTGCCCGTACCCTTGCCGCATGGCGCTCGGTTTTGTCCGTCCGGCCCGTGCAGAGGACGCGGCCGAGATCGCACGGCTTCAACTCCTCACCTGGCGAACCGCGTACACACGGCTCATTCCCCCACACATTCTCGACCGGCTCGACAAGTCCTGGCTGACCGACCGCTGGCTCGCGGCGGTGGCCTCGCCACCGACGCCGGGGCACCACGTCCTGGTCGCCGTCGAGCAATCGGAGCCCGGAGCGCGGGCCGTCGGATTCGCGGCAATCGGTCCAGCCGACGACGATACCGCAGCACCCACCGATCCCCACCGACAGGAGCGCCCCGCCGGGCCCCTCGCGGCCATCACCGATCTGTTGGTGGAGCCGCGTTTCGGAAGGCGGGGACACGGCAGCCGCCTGCTGTCGGCGGCGATGGCCCACTGGAGCGACGACGGCTTCGCCTCGGCCTGGGCGTGGGCCTTCGCCGAGGACCCCGCGACGACCGGCTTCCTCCAGTCCGCGGGCTGGGAGTTCGACGGTGCGACCAGGGGCCTCGACATGGACGGCGTGGTCGTCGTCCAGCGGCGACTGCATGTGTCGGTACCCGAACGCGAGGGTGAAGTTCGATTACGATCAACCCGTGACCACGAAGGGTAATCGGGTGATCGCGCGTACGCGCGCGAAGCGAGCCGTCGCGGTGGGCGTGCTCGCGATCGTCGGGGCGTTCGCGCTGACCGGGTGCGTCAAGTTCGACATGGACGTCACCGTCAACCGGGACGACACCGTCAGCGGCACGCTCGTCGTCGCCTTCGACAAGAACGTCCTGACGCGGCTCGGTGGCGACGGGGACCCCCTCGGCGACGGCGCCGTCCAGGGCGTGACCAGTCAGCGGCCCTACGACGACGGCACCTTCACGGGCACCGAGTACGTGTACGAGAACACGCCGCTGTCGGAGTTCAACGACACCGACGCCGACGACGGGGACTTCATCCGCATCGACAGGGACGGCCAGAACTACGTCCTGAAGGGCGTCGCCGACACCAGATACGAACCGCCCGGCGACGGTGGCCCCCTCGACCAGGCGATCGCTGCGGCCATGCCGCGCGCCGACATGCGCGTCTCGGTGACCTTCCCGGGCGCCGTGCTGAGCACCAACGGCGAGATCTCCGACGACGGCCGGACCGTGACCTGGCAGCTGAGGATGGGCGAGCGCAACGAGCTCGACGCCGTCGCCGGGCCGGGCGGGAACCCGGAACTGGCGCTGTGGGTGCTGTGGATCAGCCTGGCGGCGGTCGCGCTGGTGTTCCTGCTGATCGTGTTCCAGCTGATGCGGGTCAGCCTGCGTCCTTGACGGCCGGCGGCTCCGGCGGGGTTTTTGTCACACCCGCCCGTTAACCTGCGCCCGTGGCCTCTATGCGCAGACAGAAGACGACCATCACCAACGCCGAGGCGCGCCGGATCGCGCTCGCCGCGCAGGGCTTCGGCGAGCCGCGGCCGGACGCCACCCCGACCCCGCGGCACCTCAAGAAGGTCCTGGCCCGCACCAACGCCCTCCAGATCGACTCGATCAACGTCCTGGTGCGCGCGCACTACATGCCGGTCTTCTCGCGGCTCGGGCCTTACCCCGCCGAGCTGGTCGACCGGGCCGCCTACCAGGGCAAGCGCGAGCTCTTCGAGTACTGGGGACACGCGGCCTCGCTCCTGCCCGTGCGGCTCCAGCCGCTGCTGCGCTGGCGCATGGCCCGTGCCGACGAGCACGCCTGGGGCGCGATGAAGCGGATCAACAAGGACCACCGGGTCTTCGTCGAGCGCGTCAAGGAGGTCGTCGGGGAGCACGGTCCGCTGCCCGCGCGCGGCATCGAGGCGGTCCTTGCCGAGGAGGACGCGTCTCTGCTGGTCCGCCGCAAGGACAACTGGGGCTGGAACTGGGGTGCGGTGAAGGCCGCGCTGGAGTACCTGTTCTGGGCGGGTGAGGTCACGACCGCCGCGCGGCCGAACTTCGAACGCACCTACGACCTGACCGAACGCGTCCTGCCGCCGGAGATCATCGCGACGCCGACCCCGGATCCCGCCGACGCCCACCGTGAGCTGATGGCCTTGTCGGCGGCGTCGCTGGGGGTCGCCACCGAGACGGACCTGCGCGACTACTTCCGCCTGCGCCCCGAGGGCGCCCGCAAGGCGCTCGCCGAGCTGGTGGAGGCGCAGACGGTGTTCCCGGTGTCGGTGGAGGGCTGGGCGAAGCCGGCGTATGTGCACGAGAGCGTGATCGTGCCGCGCGCGATCCGGGCGGCGGCTCTGGTGAGCCCGTTCGATCCGCTCGTGTGGGAGCGGGACCGGACACTGCGGTTGTGGGATTTCCACTACCGGATCGAGATCTATGTGCCGGAGGCGAAGCGCAAGCACGGGTACTACGTGCTGCCGTTCCTGCTGGACGAGCTGTTGTCGGCTCGCGTGGACTTGAAGGCGGACCGCAAGGAGGGCGTCCTGCGCGTCCCGTCGGCCTGGAAGGAGCCGCACGTGGACGCCGGCGGCGACTCGGCGCGTGTCGCGGCCGAGCTGGCGGCCGAGCTGCGGCGGATGGCGACGTGGCTGGGTCTGGAGAAGGTCGAGGCGCCGATGCGCGGTGACTTCGCCCGGGAGTTGACGGCGGCGTTGTGAGGGGGCGCATGCCGGAGGCGGGCGGGGTGGGGCGGCGTGGTGCGCCGTGAGCCCGGTACGGCCGCGGGGGCGGTCCGGTGCCGCTGTGCGGCTCGCGCCGGAGGGGACCCGGCCGCGGTGCTCGCGCCAGGGGCGAGGCTCGCCCGCTCGCACGCCGGCTCACCCAGGCGGGGAGCTCGGGGCACCGGCCCGGCATGCGCGAGTGCCGCTTCGCAGCTCGCCCGGGAACCCAAGGCGCGGCCCCGCGAGCACGAGTCCTCCGGTCCCGCTCACAGCGAGCCTCGCTTCGCTCGCCCACGCCGGGTACCGGCCGCGTTTCCCTGCCCTGGCCGGGAACTTGGCACCGGCGGCGGGTCGCAGCCCGATCCCCTGCCCTTCAGGCGGCTTTGTTCGCGCCGCCCGAACGAGCACAGCGGCGTTCACCCACTCAGGCCGGGAAGCCGAGTCATCCGACTCAAGAGCGCGAGTCCCCGCTCGCGGTTCACCCGCGCCGGGTGCCCCGCCGCGGTCACCCCGCCCACGCCGGGTACCCGGCCACGTCCGCACCCGCCTTGGGAACCTCGCACCGGCGGCGGGCCGAGGCCCGATCCCCTCAGGCGGTTTCGTTCGCACCGCCTGGACGAGCAGCGCTACTCTGAATCTGACTCGGCTGCGGCCATGGAAGGGATCTCGCGATGACGGAGGCGGCTGCGGCCCCCGAAGGGAGCGTCGAGGCGCTGGATGCCTCCGCGCCGCCTTGTGGTCCGGATTGCACGGTGCACAAGGTGCATCAGGCGGTGGTGTTGGGTCCGGACGGCCGCTACTATCCGGCGCCGGATTATCCGAAGCGGCCGGCGACGCGGTTGGGGCGTTTCTTCGGCCGGGTCGTGAACGGTCCGGCGTGGTTGGCGCCGTTGGCGTTGGTGATGTGCATGACCTTGCCGGTCTGGTATGTCCTGGCGAACAATCCGACGGACGCGGAGCCCGATCTGGGTGCGTGTGCCTTCAAGATGGTCACGGGCTTCGATTGTCCGGGTTGTGGTGGGACGCGGGCGTTGTGGTACGTCCTGCACGGGAATCTGCCGGAGGCGGCGCGCTATCACGCGATCGCGGTCTTCGCGGCGCCGTTCCTGGTCTACATGTACCTGTCGTGGGCGTGGCGGCGGATGTTCCCGAACGCGAGGTTCACGCTGCCGAAGTTGCGGCTGGGGCCGAACACGATCAGTGTCTTCCTGGCCGTGTGGGGCGTGTTCTGGGTCGTCCGCAATCTGCCGTGGGCGCCGTTCACGAGTCTCTACGTATAGCCCGGGGGCGATCGCCTTCCGGCAACCGCCCCCTGATGGATGAGCCCCGCACCCCTGGGACCACGTCTGGCGTGTCAGGCCTGGGTGCGCACGACCTCGATGTCCCCGCTGACCGTGCGGATCTGCAGGTTGAGGTCCGGTGTCGCGACCGCGACGGGCGTGTCGCCGACGGCGAGGTCGCTGCTGGTCCGGCCGCTGGTGCTGCTGAGGTCCAGCCAGACTCCGGTTCCCTTGGCGACGCCGACCGAGACCTCACCGGAGACGGTGCGGATCTTGTAGACCCCGCGGGCGCCCTGCCGGATGAGCACGTCGCCGGAGGCGGTGGTCGCCGACACGGAGCCGCCGGCCTCGCCGACGCGCACGTCACCGCTGGCGGAGCGGGTGGTGATCTCGCCTTCGGCGCGGTCGATCTCGATGTCGCCGGAGGCGGTGTTGGCGTGCACGCGCCCGAGGGCGTCGATGATCTTCACGTCGCCGCTGCCGCTGTTGGCGGAGATCTCGTCGGCTTCGGCGACGTGGACGCCGCCGCTGGCGGTGATGACGGTGACCTTCCCCGCACGTCCGCGGAGTGTGACGTCGGCCGAGGCGGACTTGGCGCGGACGTTGGAGCCGAGCGGCAGCCGGACGGTGATCCGCAGCGCCGGGAGGCGCTTGAAGAGCCAGCCGATGCCCGCTTCGGGGGTCCGCACGATGAGCGTGTCGCCGTCGAAGGTGACCTCGGTGGCGTCGGCCGCCTCACGGGCGTGGGCGTCGTTCGGGTTGTGCGGGACGACGTCGACGCTGGCCGACTCGCGTTCCTCGGCGGTGATGTCGAGCGTGCCGGAACCGATGCCGATGTCGGTGTTCACCGGTGTCGCGCAAGGAAAATCTGGCATGACGATCCTATTCGGACTCGAAGGCTTCAGGCTTGTGCGTAACCGGTGATGCGGCGGCCGAAGCGGGCCCGCCCGGTGGTGGAGCTGGTGGGAGGACCGCCGTGCACGGAGGCGTTGATGGCGCGGACCAGCCAGGCGTTGACCGAGATGCTCTCGGCGGAGGCGGCCTGTTCGACGGCCTCTTTGAGCTGCTCGGGCAGGCGCAGGGTGATGCGCGCGACATCGCCGGAGTCTCCGGCGCTGGTCGGCGGGGGAGCGGGCGCGGCGGCCGGGGCGTCGGTGACGACCATGTCGGCCTGGCGTCCGCGCATGCGAACCTCGACGGTGGCGGGGTGCCCGCTCTTGTCGAGTTCGTCGGTGATCTCATCGGCGGCGGCGGAGAGGACCTCCATCATCGACAGGCGGATGGCCGCCTCGATGGAGCCGGCGAGCAGCTCGGCGGTGCGGGTGACGTCCTCGCCGCCCGGTGCCGCGCTGCTGACGAAGTCACGCCGGAGTGTCTCAAGGTAAGGGCTCAAATCCATGACGCCAGTATGACACCTCCAGTGGCGTCATGCAATGCCAACCCAGCACAGAACTATTCTCAAGGCCAATCAACCGTCACTGACCGAGGGGCTACACCGTGTCCGCTGAGCCGGTAACCACCACGCCAGAGTTCAGGCTCATCGCCTGGACCCACTTCGAGCCCCCGGCCGACGTGCCGTGGTCGACCGACGCCGACGGCGGGGAGGGCCTCGCCGAGTTCGCCGGCCGCGCCTGCTATCAGTCCTGGAAGAAGCCGAACCCGGCCACCGCCACCAACGCCGGCTACCTGGAGCACATTCTCCAGGTCGGTCACCTGTCGGTCCTGGAGCACGGCTCGGCCACCTTCTACATGACCGGCATCTCCCGCTCGCTCACCCACGAGCTGATCCGGCACCGCCACTTCTCCTACAGCCAGCTCTCCCAGCGCTACGTCCCCGAACGTGACGCCATGATGGTCGAGCCGGATGTCATCGCCGAGGACCCGGAGCTGCACGCGAAGTTCCTGGCGGCGGCCGCCGCCTCGCAGCAGGCCTACATCGAGCTCCTCGAAGGCCTGGAGAAGAAGTTCGCCGACGTCCCCAACGCGACCCTCCGCCGCAAGCAGGCCCGCCAGGCCGCGCGCTCGGTGCTGCCCAACGCCACCGAGACCCGCATCGTCGTCACCGGCAACTACCGCGCCTGGCGCCACTTCGTCGCCATGCGCGCCACCGAGCACGCCGACGTCGAGATCCGCGCCGCCGCCGTCTCCTGCCTGCGCGAACTCCAGAAGACCGCGACGAACGTCTTCCGCGACTTCACCATCACCGCCCTCGAAGACGGCACCGAGGTGGCCAGCAGCCCCTACGTGCACGAAGGCTGATCGGGGCCCCCACGCAGTCAGTTAGGTTGGATCCCATGACGACCCACTCCGCGCGCCCGTTCGGGCGTTTGCTCACCGCGATGATCACGCCCTTCGGCGCGCGATCCGAAGTGGACGCCGACGGTGTGCGGGAACTCGCCGCGCACCTGGTGGACACGCAGCGGTGCGACGGTCTCGTGCTCAACGGCACGACCGGCGAGTCGGCGACCACCAGCGACGCCGAGAAGGAGGCCGTGGTGCGCGCGGTCGTCGAGGCCGTCGGCGACCGTGCGAAGGTCGTCGCCGGTGTCGGCACCAACGACACCGCCCACTCCATCGAGCTCGCCCGCCGGGCCGAGGAGGCCGGGGCGCACGGTCTGCTGGTCGTCACCCCGTACTACAACAAGCCGCCGCAGGCCGGGCTGATCCGGCACTTCACGGCCATCGCCGACGCGACGGGCCTGCCGGTGATGCTCTACGACATCCCGGGCCGCTCGGGCGTCCCGATCGAGACCGAGACGATCATCCGGCTGGCCGAACACCCCAGGATCGTCGCCGTCAAGGACTCCAAGGGCGACCTCTTCGCCTCGCAGCGGGTCCTGGCGGCCACCGATCTGTCGCTGTACAGCGGCATCGACGAACTCAATCTCGCCACGGCGGCGATCGGTCAGGTGGGCGCGGTCAGCGTCGTCGCCCACCTTGTCGGTCACCGCCTGGCCGAGATGTACGACGCGGTAGACCGGGGCGACCTCGCCACGGCACGCGCGGTGAACCTCGCGCTCGTCCCCGCCGTCGCCGGTCTCATGACCCGCACTCAGGGCACGATCGCGGTGAAAGCCGCATTGGACATGAAAGGTCTTCCGGCGGGGCCGGTGCGCTCTCCGCTGGTCGACGCCGATGGCGTCCTCCGGGAGCAGCTGCGCGCCGATCTGGCCGCCGCCGGAGAGACGTTGTGAAAAGGGGAGACACAGTGAGCCAAGGAAGTACCGAATTGGGCCCGCCGCCCCCTCTCAGCGAGGGCGCGCTGCGGGTCATCCCGCTCGGCGGGCTCGGCGCGATCGGCCGCAACATGGCCGTGTTCGAATACGACGGCAAACTGCTGGTCGTGGACTGCGGGGTCCTTTTCCCCGACATGGATCAGCCCGGGGTCGACCTCATCCTGCCGGACTTCTCCCCGATCCTCGACCGGCTCGATGACGTGGAGGCCGTGGTCCTGACCCACGGGCACGAGGACCACATCGGAGCGGTCCCGTACCTGCTCCAGCACAAGCCCGACATCCCGCTGGTGGGTTCGCAGTTCACCATCGCCCTGGTCGAGGCGAAACTCGCCGAGCGCCGGATCAAGCCCTACTCGCTCGTCGTCGCCGACGGCGGCACCGAGCAACTGGGTGCCTTCGAGTGCGAGTTCTTCGCGGTCAACCACTCGATTCCCGACGCGATGGCCGTGGCCATCCGCACGCCGGCGGGCACGGTCCTGCACACCGGTGACTTCAAGATGGACCAGCTGCCGCTCGACGGGCGCATCACCGACCTCGCCGGTTTCGGCCGCCTCGGCGCCGAGGGCGTCGACCTGCTCATGTCGGACTCGACGAACGCCGAGATCCCCGGCTTCGTCACCTCCGAGCAGGAGATCCGGCCCGTCCTCGACGACATCTTCCGGACCGCCACCGGCCGCATCATCGTCGCCTCCTTCGCCTCGCACGTGCACCGCGTGCAGCAGGTCATGGACTCCGCCCACCAGCACGGCCGCAAGGTCGCGCTGATCGGGCGGTCGATGGTCCGCAACATGGGCATCGCACGCGACCTGAAGCTGCTCAACATCCCCGGCGACCTGCTGGTCTCGATCGACGACGCGGCCTCGATGAGGCCCGAGGAGATCGTGTTCATGTCGACCGGTTCGCAGGGCGAGCCGATGAGCGCCCTCGGCCGCATGGCCTCCGGCGACCACCGGCACATCACCGTCGGCGAAGGCGACACCGTCGTGCTGGCCTCGTCGCTGGTGCCGGGCAACGAGACGGCCGTCTACGGCGTCATCAACCGCCTCTCGCGGGCCGGCGCCACGGTCATCCACAAGGACGTCGCGAAGGTCCACGTCTCCGGGCACGCCCCGGCCGGTGAGCTGCTGTACCTGCTCAACATGGTCCGGCCCAGCAGCTTCATGCCCGTGCACGGCGAGTGGCGCCACCTGCGCGCCCACGCTCGCCTCGCGGTCAAGACCGGTGTCCCCGCCGACCAGGTCGCCCTCGTCGAGGACGGCGACGTCGTCGACCTCATCGACGGTGTCGCGCGCGTCGTCGGGCACGTCCCGAACCGCTACATCTTCGTCGACGGCCTCGCCGTCGGCGACGTCGGCGAGAGCCTGCTCAGCGAGCGGCGCATCCTCGGCGACGGCGGCTTCATCGCCGCGACCGTCGTCATCGACTCGGTCACCGGCAAGGTCGTCGGCGGCCCGACGGTCTCCGCGAAGGGCTTCAGCGAGGACCCCGCGGCATTCGACCCGGTCCTGCCGGTCATCACCGCGGCCCTCGACCGGGCCTCGGAGGACGGCGTCACCGACCCGCACCAGCTCCAGCAGCTCGTGCGCCGCACGGTCGGGCGCTGGGTCAACGAGACCTACCGCCGCCGCCCGATGATCGTCCCGAACGTGCTGGAGGTCTAGGCACCACCGCGACACAGGCACCGCCCCGGCCCACCCGGCCGGGGCGGTGCCGTGTGCGCGTTCGGTGACTCCCGCGGATCTTGCCCGCCGTCGGCGCCGTTGATACCTTCACCCGATGCAGCGTCATCGAAAGCCGCTCCGCCGGCTCGCCGTGCTCGGCATGGCCTTAATAATGGCCGCGACGATCTCCCCCCAGGCGGCTTCGGCCGACCCCCTCCCCAAGGCCGACGGCCGCCTCGACCTGTCCTGGGAACTCACCGACACGGGCGTCACCGGCCAGTTCCGCGGCCTGTCGGCGGTCAGCTCGAAGGTCGCCTGGGTCGCCGGCAGCGGCGGCACGATCCTCCGCACCGTCGACGGCGGCGGCTCCTGGCAGAACGTCTCCCCGGCCGAGGCGGCGGGCCTGGAGTTCCGCGACATCGAGGCCTTCGACGCCCGGCGCGCCGTCGCGCTGACCATCGGCCCGGCCGAGGAGTCGCGCGTCTACGTCACCGACGACGGCGGCACCACCTGGACCAACACCTTCACCAACGCCGAACCGACGGCCTTCTACGACTGCATGGCCTTCTTCGACACGCGCCACGGCATCGCCATGAGCGACCCCGTCGACGGCCGGATCCGCTTCATCCGCACCGCCGACGGCGGCCGGACCTGGAGCGTCCTCCCGGCCGAGCGCTCGCCCGAGGCCCTGCCCGGCGAGTTCGCGTTCGCCGCCAGCGGCCAGTGCCTCGTCGCCGCCGACCGGCACAACGCCTACCTCGTCACCGGGGGAGCCGAGACGGCCCGCATCATCCACACCGCCGACCGCGGCGCCACCTGGACCGCGCACGACACCGCCGTCAAGAGCGGCCCGAGCGCCGGCATCTACGCCGCCGCGTTCGCAGACGCCAAGCACGGCATCCTCGTCGGCGGCGACTACACCACGCCCACGTCGGCCCCCGACGCCTTCGCCTACACCGGCAAGGGCCCCGCCGGACTCGAACTCTCCGGCGACAGCCCCGGCGAGTACCGCTCCGGCGTGTCCTTCCTCGCCGGTCCGCTCGCCGTCACCGTCGGCCCGACCGGCAGCGACCTCACCTTCGACGGCGGCCGCAGCTGGCACCGCTTCGACGACGGCGCCTTCGACAGCGTCGACTGCGTCCACGGTTTCGCCTGCTGGGCCTCGGGACCGAAGGGACGGGTGGCGAAACTCAGCCTCGGCTGACCCTTCGCCGACGCACCTGAGCCCCCGGTCGTGGCCACGGTCTACTGTGGCCACTACCGGGGGTGTCTCGTGGAAAGGATGAACGCGCGACATGAGCGCCGACAGCCTCGCCTGGCAGCGCACCCTGCTGCTGGCGGACGACGCCGACCCCGACGCCGTGGCCAAGCACGCCGCCGACCGGGACTGGCCCACCTGCGAAGAAGGCGGTGACTGGCCGGGGGCATCCGTCCTCGCCGCCTGGCGCACCACCGACGACTCACTCGTCCGGTACGCCGAACACCAGCTGTACGGGACCCGGTTCGTGTGCCTCTCGGCGGCGATCCCGGAAGCGGGCGAGGCCCTCGCGGCCGAACTCGCCACGGTCGTCCCGACGGTGACCCTCGCCGACGCGCTCGCCGTCCTGGCCACCGAACCCGCCGCCGAGCCGGTCGCGCTGATCCGCGCGGCCCGTGAACTCGCGACGCTGCGGGTCATCCGCACCGCCGACGGCGGCGAGGACCCCGGCCACGAGGCGATCGACCGCCACGCCGGGCACGCCAACCCGCACGTCCGGCGGGTCGTGCGACTGGTGATGGGGGAGTAGCCCGGGAATCTCCCACGCGCCCGAAGAAAACGGCGAACCCGGGCATAGGTCCCGCACCCTCGCCTTGTCTCCGCTTTCGGTGCGCTCCCCCGGGCGTGCCATCGTCCAGTTAGGAGACACGAGTGCGAACGAGACCCACCCCGTTCACTCGCCTGTTCACCGGTGTCGCGGCGCTCGCCGTCGCGGCCGGGACAGTGGTCGCGGCCCCGGTCGCTGCCCTCGCGGCGGGCCCGCCCGCGGACAGCCCGGACACGTCCGCCGGGAGCGTCACCCTCATCACCGGCGACGTGGTCACCGTCCGATGGGCCGACGGCCAGGAGATTCCCGACGTGCGACCGGCCCCGGGACGCGCCGACGTCGACTTCGAGGTCCGGCGCCGCGACGGCCACCTGCACGTCCTGCCCGCCGACGCGCTGCGTCCCGTCGCGGAGGGCCGGGTCGACGCCCGCCTCTTCGACATCACCGCTCTGCTCGCCGCCGGGCACGGCGACGAGCGGTCCGGCGCGGTGCCGCTCATCGTGCGCGGCGGAACCGTCGCCGGAGTCACGGCCCGCATCCCGGGCCTTGGCATGTCCGCGGTGGCCCACGACAAGGACGACACGAGCCTGTGGCGCCGGCTCGCCGAAGGCGATGTCGACCGCGTGTGGCTCGACGGCGTCCGGCAGGTCACGCTCGCCGAGTCGGTTCCGCAGATCAGGGCACCGCAGGCATGGGAGGCGGGTTACGACGGTGCAGGCATCACCGTCGCCGTCCTCGACACCGGCGTCGACGCCACCCATCCCGACCTGGCCGGCCGGATCGCCGGCTCCCGCAACTTCACCGAGGCACCCGACGTCGACGACACCGTCGGTCACGGCACGCACGTCGCCTCCACGATCGTCGGCAGTGGCGCCGCCTCGCAGGGCCGGTACAAGGGCGTCGCGCCCGGAGCCGAGCTGCTCATCGGCAAGGTCTGCCCCGACACGTCCTGCCCCGACTCGGCGGTCCTCGCCGGTATGGAATGGGCCGCGAAGTCCGGTGCCGACGTCGTCAACTTGAGCCTCGGCGGACCCGACACCCCCGGCATCGATCCCCTCGAACAGGCGGTCGCCGACCTGAGTGCCGCGTACGGGACGCTGTTCGTCACCGCCGCGGGCAACAGCGGCGCCGACGCGAGCGTCGATTCGCCCGGGAGCGCCGACGCGGCCCTGACCGTCGGAGCCGTCGACAAGTCGGGCGTCCTCGCGGAGTTCTCCAGCCGTGGCCCGCGCCTCGGCGACTCCGCCCTCAAGCCGGACATCACCGCCCCCGGTGTCGGCATCGTCGCCGCGAAGGCCGCCAACGGATGGCTCGGTGAACCCGCCGGGGACGGCTATGTCTCGATGGACGGCACGTCCATGGCCACACCGCATGTGGCGGGTGCGGCGGCGATCCTCAAACAGCGGCACCCCGGGTGGTCCGGGCAGCGCCTGAAGTCGGCTCTCATGGGCTCGGCCGTCCCCGCCGAGGGCGTCAGCCCGTTCGCCCAGGGCGCCGGGCTCGTCGACGTCGCCGCGGCGGTCGAGCGGAAGATCACCGCCGTCCCCGGCTCGATCTCGGCGGGTGTGGCGCAGTGGCCGCACGCCGACGACGCCCCGGTCACCCGGACCCTCACCTACCGCAACAGCGGGAAACTGCCCGTCGTGCTGCGTCTGTCGGTCGCCGCCATCGGCCCGGACGGCGCCACCGCGCCCGCCGGGACCTTCACGCTCGACCGCACCCGCCTGACCGTGCCCGGCAAGGGCACCGCCAAGGTGAAGGTCACCGTGGACACCCGCCGTGGCGGCCCCGACGGCCTGTACACCGGCCGCGTCACCGCCACCGGGCCCGGAAACGCCGTCACCACGCCGATCGCGGTCGACAAGGAACCCGAGAGCTACGACCTGACCCTGACGGTCACCGACCGGGACGGGTCGGCGGCGAGCGACTACGTGCTCGGCCTCGTCGATCTCGACCGCCTCGTGTACCACTCTCCCTACGACGCCGACGGAACCGTCACCCTGCGGCTCCAGAAGGGCCGCTACCACCTCGACGCGGTCGTCTACGAACCCGGCCAGGTGCAGTCGCGGCTCACCCGGCCGACCTTCGCGCTCACCGCCGACACCACGCTCGCCTTCGACGCCGCCGACGCGAAACGCGTGACGATCACCGTCCCCGACCCGTCGGTGTCGGCCGCGCGGGTCACCGTCGGCTACCAGCGCCTCTTCCCTGGTGGCGCCTTCGACTCCCTGGTCCTCGGCTCCCGGCTGGAGGCGATGTACACCGGGACCCTCGGCGAGCCCAGCGACGAGCTCACCGCACTGATCGCCGGTACCTGGGCGGTCCGCGGCGAGGACGGCACGACCTACGCCAGCCCCGTCGCGTTCCACCTCACCTGGTACACGCACGGCTCACTGCCCAACGGCTTCGTCCGGGACGCGACCTATGGTGACCTGGCCCGGATCAACACGACCTATCGTTCGCAGGGCGAGGGCAAGAGCGGCAACAAGGGCTGGATCGCGACCGATCCGCGCGGCTGGAGCAGCGGCATCTGGCTGCGCGTCGCGAGCCTGCCGACGACCCGCACCGAGTACCACAACCTCGCCGACGGCATGATGTGGCGCAGCGAGTTCGAGCAGGTCCACCTCGACGCCGAGGGCCTGACCCACACCGAGCACCTGGTCCGCACCGGCCCGTACGACCACGTCGCCGGCGGGGTCTACTTCCAGACCGTCAACTCCGCGGTGACCGGCCCGGGCCTGCGCGACTGGGGCTCCCCGATGCTCTACCGCGCGGGTGACGCCATCACCGCCGACGCGATCTCGCTGACGAGCGACGCCACCCCGGAGTCGCACGGGTACACCTACCTCGACAGCTCCCGCACCGCCCTCTACCGCGAGGGCACCCTGGTCAAGGAGTTCTTGTTCCGCGAGGGCTTCGGGTTCTTCCCGGTACCGGCCGCCGAGGCCGGCTACCGGCTGGAGGCCGAGGCCGTCCGGAGTGAGTCGCCGTTCTCCACCAGGGTCGAGGCCGTCTGGACCTTCCGGTCCGGCCACAGTGACCGGCCCTGCGACGACCCCGAACCGCTGCCGCTGACCATGGTCAGGTTCGCACCCGAGGGCCTCGACCTGTACAACTACGCGCCCGCCGGTGCCGCCGTGCGGGTGCCGATCACCGTGCAGCACCAGACCGCCGCCGGACTCGCCTCGTTGAGTGTGGAGGTGTCCTTCGACGACGGTGGAACGTGGACACCGGCCGCCGTCGACGGGATGGCGCTGACGATCGACGGCCCGTCCGCACCCGGCTTCGTCTCCCTGCGCGTCACGGCGACCGACACCGAGGGCAACACCGCCGAACACACCATCATCCGCGCCTACGGGGTGCGCTGACCCGAACGACGGGCCGGGGTCCCACCCCGGCCCGTCGCCGGTAACGGCGCCCTCTCCACCAGGGCCCTGGCAGACTGACCCCGTGCTCTTCCGACGCGCCGCACTCGACCGCATCGCCGCGGGCGAGGACGACCTCGCCTTCCGCCGATGGCGGCGGCCGGCCGTCAAGCCAGGCGGCACCCTGCAGACCGCCGTCGGTGTGCTGCGCGTGACCGCCGTCGAGACCATCGCCGACGACGCCGTCACCGACGACGACGCCCGGCGCGCCGGGTTCGCCGACCGCGCCGAGCTGCTCGCCGCGTTTCCCGCGAGCGAAGACCGCGAGCTGTACCGCGTCGAACTCCACCGCGAAGGCGACGATCCCCGCATCGCCCTGCGGGAAGACGCCGACCTCACCTCCGGCGAGCTCGCCGCCGTCACGGCGCGCCTCACGAGCCTCGAATCCCGGCGTGGGCCGTGGACGCGCGAAGTCCTGCGCCTCATCGCCGGCAACCCCGGCACGCGCGCGGCCGACCTCGCCGCCCGGCTCGGCCGCGAGACCCCGCGCTTCAAGGCCGACGTCCGCTCGCTCAAGGAGCTGGGCCTCACCGAGAGCCTTGAGGTCGGCTACCGGATCTCTCCGCGTGGACGAGCGATCCTCGACACGAGCGGCTAGCCTTCCCCGAACTCGTCCTCCAGGCCTTCGAAGATCCACTCCCAGAAGTGCGCATCGCCCCAGCCGAGCCCGCCGATCGTGGCCCTGAGATCCGCGATCGCCGCCGGGGCCTCGCCGGCCTCGATGCGCTCCTCGCAACGCTTGAGCAGCGCCATCGCGCCCGCCAGCTCGGCGATCCCGTCGAAGGCGAGTCCCTGATGGCCTTCACCGTGGTCCCAGCCGCTCGGGTAGTACACCTCGACGGCGCCGGTCTTCCCGTCGACCATGAGGTGGTACTCGTTGTAGGTCGCGAAGGCATAGGACACGGCGGTCGGCGGCGAGTCGTCGTCGGGGTCGCGGCGGCCGAAGATCTCGTCGGCGTCGGCCTCCCAGGGGCCCTTGACGGGCAGGGTCGACGAGTCGATGTCGAAACGGCCGAACTTCACCGCCGGGAAACCGGTGGTGCGCAAGAACTCCAGCGTCTCGGCGTCGACGAGCTTCGCGGGCGTCTCGGTGGGCCGCCACAGGGCGCCGGCGCCGAACACCTCGGCGAGGTGTTCGGCGGTGGGGCGGGTGATGATCTTCAGGTCATGGGTCACGGCCACAGTGTCCACGGCCGTGCAAGCCCTAGCGTCCGGGCATCCGCGTGGGGTGCGGGATCGGGTTCGGGGGCACCATCCGCAGGTCGACGACCATCGCGTCGGCCGGCATGTCGAGCACCTGCGCGATCGTCGCGGCGACGGTCGCCGCGCTCGTGGCGCGCGAAGGGTCGTAGTCCGCCTGGAGCTCGGCGCGCAGTTGTCGCTGCATGTCGGTGTCGGTGTTGCCCGGGTAGACCGTGCTCACCCGCACCACACCGGTCTCCTCGGCGCGCAGGGCGTCGGCCAGGGACTTCAGCCCGGCCTTGCTGGCGCCGTAGGCGGCCCACAGGGGGCCGGTGCTCAGCCCGGCGCCGGAGTTGACGAACACGACCTGCCCGCGCGCCGAACGCAGCGCCGGAAGCAGGATCCGGGTCAGTTCCGCCGGAGCCACGAGGTTCACGTTCAGCTCGCGCTGCCACAGTTCCACGCCGATCCCGTCGACCGGGCCGGGGTCGGAGATCCCCGCACAGTGGACGAGCGCGTCGAGGTGGCCGACGGCGGGCAGGGCGCTCGCGAGCCGCGCGGGATCGGCGAGGTCGGCGACGATCGCCTCGGCGCCCTCGGGGAGACCGGCGGGGTCCCGGACCAGCGCGAGGACGCGATCGCCGCGGGCGGTGAGGATCCCGGTGAGTTCGGCACCGATGCCGCGGCTCGCGCCGGTGACCATGATCGTGGACATGGTCACGAGGGTATCGCCGTCTCGATCCGGCAACGATCGGACCGAACGCCCTACCGGCCGTGTCGTCGTTACCGGTACGTTGCCTCTTTCTGCTTGGCTATCTGCGGCAGATCCCCCTCTTAAGGAGACCGACACCATGACCGTACGGCGACGTCGCGTACTGGCGGCGTTCGGCGCGGTGGCTGTACTCGGCGGAGTGGCCTTCGCCGCTCCCACGAGCGCCAGTAAGCCCGGCAAGACCACCGACATCCAGATCCTGGCGTTCAACGACTTCCACGGGAACCTGGAGCCCCCGGCGGGCTCGTCCGGGACGATCCAGACCGGCGTCGGTTCCGACGGCAAGCCGGTCACGGTTCCGGCCGGTGGCGTCGAGTACCTCGCCACCCACCTGGAGGCCGCCCGCGCCGGACACGAGAACACCGTGACCGTCGCCGCCGGCGACATCATCGGCGCCAGCCCGCTGCTGTCGGCGGCGTTCCACGACGAGCCCACCGTCGAGGCGATGGAGAAGCTCGGCCTCGACATCACCGCCGTCGGCAACCACGAGTTCGACGAGGGCATCGACGAGCTGCGCCGCATCCAGTCCGGCGGCTGCCACGCCGTGGACGGCTGCGCCGACCCGGAGAACCCCTACGACGGCGCGGACTTCCCGATGCTGGGCGCCAACGTCGTCGACAAGAACACCGGCCTGCCGGCGCTTCCCCCGGTGTGGGTGAAGAACTTCCAAGGTGCCCGCGTCGGCTTCATCGGCATGACCCTTGAGGGCACGCCGAACATCGTGGCCAAGGAAGGCATCAAGAACCTCGCGTTCAAGGACGAGGTCAAGACCGCCAACCTCTACGCGGGCCTGCTGCGCCTGATCGGCGTCAAGTCGATCGTCGTGCTGCTGCACGAGGGCGGCATGCCGGCCAGCAACGTGTACAACTACAACTGCGACTCGCCCGGACCCGGCGACGGGATCTCCGGGCCGGTCACCGACATCGCCAAGAAGCTCGACTCGTCGATCGACCTGGTCGTCACCGGTCACACGCACCAGTCGTACACGTGCAACATCCCCGACCCGTCGGGTAACCCGCGGATGGTCACGTCCAGCTCGTCCTTCGGGCGGTTGTTCACCGAGATCAACGTGACCTACGACCACAAGACGCGCGACATCGTGCGCACGTCGGTGGACGCGTCGAACCACATCGTCACCCGCGACGTCACCAAGGCCGAGGACCAGACGGCGCTGATCGCCAAGTACAAGGAGCTGGTCGACCCGATCGCCAACCGGCAGATCGGCTACATCTCCGGCGACATGCCCGGTCGCGGTTCGACGAAGCCGGAGTCGCCGCTGGGCGACCTGATCGCCGACTCGCAGCTGGCGGCGACCGCCGCGGCAGACAAGGGCGGCGCGGTCATCGCGCTGATGAACCCCGGCGGCGTGCGCTCGGACCTGGTGTACAAGGCGTCCGGCGCCGAAGGCGACGGCGTGGTGACCTATGGCGAGGCGTTCACCGTCCAGCCGTTCAACAACAACCTCACCACGATCAGCCTGACCGGAGCGCAGCTCGTCACCGTGCTCCAGCAGCAGTACAGCGGGCCGAACCAGGCCAGCCCGAAGGTGCTCCAGCCCTCGGAGGGCTTCACCTACACGGTGGACAACTCCAAGACGGGCGCGGACAAGATCGTCACCGGCAGCGTCAAGCTGAACGGGACGGCCCTCGACCCGGCCGCGACCTACCGGGTGACGGTGAACATCTTCCTCGCCGACGGCGGGGACGGCTTCGCCGAGCTGGCCAAGGGCACCGACCGCCTCGTCGGCGGGCTCGACATCGACGCGCTGGAGGCGTGGTTCACGGCGAACACGTCGGCCACGAACCCGGCGGCGCCGCTCCCGGCGAACCGGATCACGTTCATCTAAGGCGATCGCGCACCGAAGGGCCCGGGGACGACTCCCCGGGCCCTTTCGCGTGTCAGGGACGGGCGAACAGGTCGCCCAGACCGTTCTCCAGCAGGTCGAAGGCCCGCTCGGCGTTGACGATCGCCTCCGGCAGGACCTCGGCGGGCGCGCGGCCGCCGTCGAGGGTGCCGCGGTTGAGGTGGATGAGCACGTTGCGGGTGGCCATGATCTGGCCGGCCATGATCTCGGCGGTCGCCGCCGTCGCGCCCTCGCTCACCAGCTGGTCGGCGAGCATGCGCTCCCCGAGTCCGTTGTAGGCGAGCATGCGCATCATCAGCGTCGGGGTCTTCGTCACCAGTTGCTGGATGTCACGGACGAGCGGTTTGGCGTTGAGTCCGGTGGCGGCGTCGAAGCGCCGGAGAGCGGCGAT
Source organism: Phytomonospora endophytica (assembly GCF_014202425.1). Taxonomy (GTDB): domain Bacteria; phylum Actinomycetota; class Actinomycetes; order Mycobacteriales; family Micromonosporaceae; genus Phytomonospora; species Phytomonospora endophytica. The sequence continues at coordinate 497,894 of NZ_JACHGT010000001.1, forward strand.
GAAGTGCGCGCGGAAGGCCGCGTGGGGCGTGACACCGCTGGGCCGGTCGCGTACGACGCGCATGGGCTCGTCGATGTGCTCGGCCATGGGGTGCATGACGAGGTCTTCCTTGGTGGGGAAGTAGTTGAAGACCGTCATCTTCGACACCGATACGGCGTCGGCGATCTCCTTGACGGACACGGCGTCGAAGCCGCGCTCGCGGAACATTGCCAGCGCCGTCGTCCAGATGATGCGCCCGGTCTCCCGCTTCTTGCGTTCCCGCAGGCTGAGCTCCTCGGTCATGCCCTAACTATACTCGACCAAAAAATTGACCGCACCAAAATATTGACCGGGTCAAAAAATATGCCTATGGTTGCGGGCATGACCGAGAAGCAGAAGAAGATCGGCATGGTCGTCTGCCTGGCGACGATCGTGCTGGCCGTCCTCGACCAGAACATCGTTTCGGCGGCGACCGTCCCGATCGTCCGGGAACTCGACCCACTGCACGGCGTGGAGCGCATGCCCTGGCTGGTCAGTGCCTTCGCATTGGCGTCGACGGCGGCGCTGCCGCTGTACGGGAAACTCAGCGACGTCTACGGCGCCAAGCGCGTCTTCCTCGGCGCGGTGACCGTCTTCATGCTCGGTTCGGCGCTGTGCGGCACCGCCCAGGACATGGGCCAGCTGATCGCCTACCGCGCCGTCCAGGGCATCGGTGGCGGCGGGCTGATGAGCGTGACGATGGTCGTCATCGCCCGCGTCAAGGAAGGCGACCCCGACGCCGGCGCCAAGGGCGGCGGCATGGGCGGGATCTTCGCCGGCTTCGGCATGGCCGTCGGGCCGCTGATCGGCGGCCTGTTCGCCGACGCCGGGAACTGGCGCTGGATCTTCTACATCAACCTGCCGCTGGGCGCGCTCATCGTCGTCGCCGGCGCCCTCACCCTGCGCTTCCCGAAGCACACCACCGGCCACCGCATCGACTACCTCGGCGCCGCGCTGGCCGCCGCCTTCGCGTCCGGGCTACTGCTGGTCACCGAGTGGGGCGGCACCACGTACGCCTGGGGCTCCCCGCAGGTCATCGGACTGAGCGCGGCCGTCGTGGTCGTCCTCGCCCTGTTCCTGTGGCGGCAGGCGACCGCGGCCGAGCCGATCCTGCCGCTTCGGCTGTTCCGGATCCGCGCCGTGGCGATCGGGTTCGCGATCCAGGGACTCATCGGCGTGGCGATGATCGGCGCGATCATGTACGTGATGACCTACCTCCAAGTCGCCCGGGGCATCTCCTCGACCGACGCCGGAGCCTTCCTCATCCCCTTCGCGGGCGGGCTCGCCCTCGTCGGGCTGCTCACCGGCCGCCTCGGCTGGTCCGCGCGGACGCTCATGATCTCCGGGACCGCGGTGTCGGCCGTCGCGATGGGCCTGCTCGCGTTCACCGCCGTCGACACCTCGCTGTGGGCGATCCGGGGCGAGATGCTGCTCCTCGGAGTCGGATTCGGGCAACTGCTCGGGACGCTCATCTTCACCGTCCAGGAGGCCGCGCCGCCGAGGCACCTCGGGGTGGCCACCACCGGGATCCGTTTCTTCCAGACCCTCGGCGGCGCGCTCGGCGCCGCGGCCTTCGGCTCGCTGCTGTTCCGGCTCTACGACGCCGACGTGCCGGGCGTCCCCGTCGCCGCGATCGCCGGACTGGAGCCGGGTGCGCGGGCGGACGCGATCGCGGCCTTCGTGTCGGCCGTCGACGTCGTGTTCGCGACCGGAGGCATCGTGCTGCTCATCGCCCTCGTCCTCGCGACGCGGCTCAAGACCACTTCGCCGAAGCCGCGGCGGGCGGCGGATTCCGCGCTCGCCGCCTGAGCGGTCTCTCGACCGGCGCGGCCGCCGCCTGGGCACGTGCGTGTCACGAGGGGTTGGGGTTCTGGCTCCCCAACCCCTCCACGAACCCCGCCACCAACCCCTCCAGCCTCGCCACCGGAAACGCCGCCGGATCGAACAGCGCCTGCGTCACCAGCCCGTGCGTGAACGCCGCCGCCGACACGGCCACGTCGTCGACATCCGCACCATCCGGCAGTTCGCCGCGTGCGACCGCCGCCTCCACATGCCCGCGCAGCCGAGCGCGCCAGCGGTCGTAACGCTCACGCTGCGCCTCGCCAAGGGTGGGGTCGGCCAGGGCCAGGTCCCACGAACTCACCCAGACCCGGTTCATGGCCACGCGTTCGGGATCCACCGGCACCACGTCCAGGATCGCCGCGCGCAGTCCTGCCAGGCCAGGCGCGGAGGGCACGTGCCGCTCCATCGTGTCCACGCGTTCGGCCGCGAGTTCCAGTGCGTGCCTCACCAGCGCCGCCTTGCTGGGGAAATAGTGCGTCACCAGGCCGGTCGACGCGTCCATCTCGGCGGCGACGGCGCGCATCGTCAGTCCCGTGAAGCCCTGTTCGGCCACGACCCGCCAGACGGCCTCCGACAGGTCACGGCGGCGGGCGTCATGGTCTCCGCGTGCGGGCATCTCGGTTGTCCTTCCGGTGGGGGCGTGCCTATGCTACGTACCAAACATTTGTTATGCACCTCGGAGGCATCATGTTCGCCCACCCCCTCGACGACTCCGCCGAACTCCGCCCGCTCGAACCCTGGCGGGCCGCCGAGTTCGCCGACTACTGCGTCCGCGACCTCCCCAACCTCTCACCATGGCTGCCCTGGGCCGAGAAGATGGTCGAGGTCGACGCCGCCCGCGACTGGCTCCGGCTCTTCGCCGAGGGCACCGCCGCCGACGGCCGCCGCATCTTCGGCATCTGGGACGCCGGGAAACTCGTCGGCGGCACCATGTTCCGCACCTTCGAGACGCGCTTCGCCACCTGCGAGATCGGCGTCTGGCTCGCGCCGGAGGCCGGCGGCCGCGGCTTGATCACCAAGGCGGCCGGCCACATGATCGGCTGGGCCGTCGAGGAGCGCGGGATCAACCGCGTCGAGTGGCGTTGCGAACCCGCCAACACCCGCAGCGCCGCCGTCGCCGAACGACTCGGCATGACCAGGGAAGGCGTCCTGCGCGGTGCCTTCCCGACGCGCGGCACCCACGTCGACGTCGAGCTGTGGTCACTTCTCGCCGACGAGTGGCGCGCCCGGGCTTGACCTCAACCGCGGTTGGGGGATCACGCTCGACGTGAGAACGCCGATGGGCGCGTTCGTCTGCTGAAAGGATCGGCTCATGCCGAATGCTGTCGTCATCAACCGTTTCGGCGGTCCGGAGGTGCTCGAACTCGTCGACCGCCCGCTCCCCGAGCTCGGTCCCGGCCACGTGCGGGTGCGCGTCAAGGCCGCCGGCATCCAGCCGGTCGACACCTACATCCGGCGTGGGATGGCGCCCCGGGGGCTCACTCTGGAGTTCCCCATCACACTCGGCAACGAGTACGCGGGCATCGTCGAGGCCTGCGCGGGCGACGTCGTGGACGTCTCACCCGGCGACGAGGTTCTCGGCTTCCAGCCCTTGTCCTGCCAGGCCGAAGAGGCCGTCGTCTCCGCCTCCCAGCTGGTCGCCAAACCACCGGAGATGCCATGGGAGATCGCCGGTTCGCTGTCGGCCTCGGGTCAGACCGCGCACGTGGCGATGGAGTTCCTCGGTGTCGGCGAAGGCGACACCCTCCTGATCCACGCCGCCGCGGGCGGTGTCGGCACGATGGCCGTGCAACTGGCCCGCGAACTCGGCGCGACGGTCATCGGCACGGCCTCCGAACGCAACCACGAGCATCTGCGCTCGCTCGGGGCGATCCCGGTGACCTACGGCGAGGGCCTCGTCGAGCGGGTCCGCGAGGTCGCGCCCGGCGGTGTCACGGCGGTCTTCGACGCGGCGGGCGGGGAGCGGACGCTGCTCGACTCGATCGAGCTGTGTCCCGACCTCCCGCGCATCGGCACGATCGCCGCCGGGGAGGAGGCCGAGCGGCTGGGTGTGCGAAGGATCGTCGGACCGCGTTCGGCGGCGCGTCTGGCGGAGCTGGTCGAACTGTGGCGCGAAGGCGGCCTGGTGGTCAGCGTCTCCCGCACCTTCCACCTCGACGAGGCTGCCGAGGCTCATCGCCTCGTCGAGGCCCGGCACCTGACCGGGAAGCTGGTGTTCGTCAACGACTGACGTCGTCACTCGAACACGATGTGCACGACGAACCATCCGGCGAACCCCGCGAGCGCGAGGATGCCGACGGGCCGCCACCACCGTGCGGGCCGGATCCCGAGCAGGGCCCGGGTCCGTTCGCTGATGGTGTCGCCGGGTTTCTTGGTGAGCAGGGCGGCGATCTCCACGCCGAGAATCGCCAGCGCCAATGCCACCAGCACGATGGCGGGCACCTCTTTCATCGGCGGCGTCCTTCCGGTCGCGCGTCGACCGAACCGTCCACATCGGACGGAGTTGCGACGATCTGCCTCAAGTGTGACGCGCGTCACGGCGTTTCGCACTGGTTGTGGAGAGGAACTGTTCGGGCGCGTGAAGTGAACACCGACGGGCGGCCGCGCGGCGGCCGCCCGTCGCCGTCGGCGTCACTCGGCGGCGTCGGCCGCCTTCTTCTCCTCGGCCTCCGCCGGCTCGGCGGGCTCCTCGCCCTCCGCGGCGGCCTCCGCGGCCTCTTCGGCCTCGGCCGCCTGCAGTGCGACCCCCCGGCGCTCGACCACGTCGAAGCGCCCGTCCCCGTCGAGATCCTTCTCGATCACGTCGGGAACACCGTCCCCGTCGAGGTCGGTCTCCAGCGTGTCGATGACACCGTCCCCGTCGGAGTCGATGGCGTGCGTCTCGAACGTGCCGTCGCCGTCGAGGTCGACGTAGACCTCGCCGTCGGGCTGCACGACCGCGTCGAACTTGTCATCGCCGTTGTAGTCGATGTACTTGGTCTCGCCGATGACGGTGACCTCGTCGGGCACCCCGTCGCCGTTCAGGTCGTACACGACCGGCTTGGCGGTCTCCTCGGCTTCACTCATCGCACCCGTCCTGACTGTCGTGTGTTCGGAACCTCGCATCTTACGAAGTCGCCGTCGGCACCACTCCGGGCGACAGTCGATAGTGTGGAGTCCAAACTAACTATCGGGCGACGGGGGAGCCCGTGACCAGTGAGGAGACATCGTGAGATCTCCCAGCAGAAGGCGTGCGCGACTCTCGCTGCTCGCCGTCCTCAGCGCCGTCGTCGCGGTGGCGGGACTCTTATCCCGCGTTCCGACGGCCGGTGCGGCCGCGCCGGGCTGCCGTGCCGACTACCGGATCGCCTCCCAGTGGGGCGGCGGCTTCACCGCCGAGATCGGCCTGACCAACCTCGGCGACCGCGTCGACGGATGGTCGCTCACCTGGACCTTCCCCGCCGGCCAGCGGGTGAGCCAGGCCTGGAACGCTCAGGTGACCCAGAGCGGCGCGGCGGCCACCGCCGTCAACGTCGACTGGAACCGCTCGATCGCCACCGGCGCCACCGTCTCCTTCGGCTTCAACGCCTCCTTGAGCGGCCAGAACACCGTCCCGTCGGCCTTCGCCCTCAACGGCGTGACCTGCACCGGCGGCACGACACCGACGACCGGCCCGACGACCGGTCCCACGACGCCGCCCGGCGACCCGTGGACCCCGCCCGCCGTCCTCGCGCCCGGCCTCACCGAGGTCTGGAACCACGTCGAGAGCACGTACCCGAACCTCTACGGGTTCCGCAACTACGGCTGGGACCAGCTCTTCGCCAACGGCGGCCAGATCAACTACTGCGTCCGCTGGGACTCCTCCGCGCCGGTCTCGGCGGCACTCCGCGACCAGATCCACGCCGGCCTCACCCGGCAGTTCGGCAAGTGGATGGCCGCGCTCACCGGCTGGAACAACTGGCCCTACGCGACCGTGCCGGTCAAGGTCGTCGGCTGGGCCGTCCGTGACCGCGCTCAGCTCCAGTGGACCGACAACTCCGTCGACGTCTACGTCAACGACATCAACGAGAACGCACCCCAGTGCTCGACGCCCTGCGGGCGCTTCTTCCATCAGGACGGGAACTACTCCGGTTGCCCCGGCGGCAAGGCACACCACTACGACATGTCGCTGTGGCTCACCTCCGGCTTCGGCGGCGGCGCGGGCGGCGACTGGGGTCAGCGCGTCGGGAGCGAGTACTTCGTCGGCGCTGTGGGGCAGGAGAACATCCACATACTCCTGCACGAGGTCGGCCATTCCTTCGGCCTCGACGACTTCTACGACTGGACCCCGGCCGGCGTCTGCTGCTTCATCATGAAGGCCGGCAGCGCCTCGTCGATCACCGAGTTCGACCGGTGGATGCTGCGCGACTGGTGGCGCCACCTCAAGAGCCGCTACGGCTACTAGCGGCCCCCGCGCGGCACGGCCCGGAGGAGTTGGGTCCTCCGGGCCGTCATGTCGATCAAGGCCTGTTAGGGTCGGCGCCGGGGTGACCTTGACAACGTTGTCCCTCTTCGGGAGGGTGGGCGCACGCCACGGCGTATCCATGCCCGCCTCACCCCCGGAGACGTCGACATGAGATTAAACAGGAAGGTCCACCGCTCACAGTGGACGGTGGCCGCGGCCTGTCTGACCCTGATTGCGAGCACGCTCATTCCCACCCAAGCCTCCGCCGCCGAGCCCGGCGCGGACTTCGCCACCTCCTTCGAGGAGGGCCAGCCCTTGCCCGACTGGTCCGACACGGTCGAGACCACGCCCTCGGGCGAGCGCCTCACCAAGGGCGTCGACGGCGCAAACTGTTCCCATGCGGGCGCATGCGGGATCCCCGGCAACGTCATGGGCACCGTTGTCGCGGTCACGGCCAGCGGTGAGAACGCGCCCGACGAGGTCAAGGAGAACCTCGCCGACGGCGACGTCGGCTCCAAGTGGCTCGTCTTCCAGAGCACCGGCTGGGTCGCCTTCCAGCTGGCCGAGCCCGTCGCCGTCGTCCACTACGCCCTGTCCTCGGCCAACGACGCCGAGGAGCGCGACCCGGTCGACTGGACCCTCCAGGGCTCGGCCGACGGCCTGACCTGGACCGATCTCGACCGCCGCACCGGCGAGGACTTCCCCGAGCGGTTCGAGACGAAGGAATACCGCTTCGAGAACACCACGGCCTACGCCCACTACCGGCTGGACGTGACCCGCAACGGCGCCGGGAGCATCGTCCAGCTCTCCGAGGTGCAGTTGTCCGACGGCGACACCACGCCACCGCCGGTCACGGACATGAAGAGCTTCACGACCTCCGGCCCGCCCTCCTCGCCCACCGCGAAGGGCCGTGTCGGCTATACGGGCATGCGCTCGCTCCAGTTCTCCGGCAGGCACCTCGTCGAGGGCCGCGCCTACTCGTACAACAAGATCCTCGACGTCGACATCCTCGTCACGCCGACGACCGAGCTGTCGTACCTGATGTTCGTCGGCCACACACCCGGCGACCTGCGCGACCCCGGCACCTACGCGGCCGTCGACCTCGCGTTCGACGACGGGACCTACCTCTCCCGTCTCGGTGCGGTCGACCAGCACGGCGTCAAGCTCGACCCGCGCTCGCAGGGCGAGTCGAAGACGCTGTACACGGGCCAGTGGAACCGCAAGGCCGCGAACATCGGCGCCGCCGCGGCGGGCAAGCGGATCACGCGGATCCTCGTCGCCTACGACAATCCCTCGGGCCCGCCGACCTGGTTCCGGAACTTCGTCGACGACATCGCGATCGTGGCCGCACCTCCGGCCGACGCGCGCGTCCTGCCCAGTGATTACGTGCTCACCACGCGCGGAACCCAGTCCTCGGGCGGCTTCTCGCGCGGTAACAACTTCCCGGCGACGGCCGTTCCGCACGGCTTCAACTTCTACACGCCGGTCACCAACGCCGGTACGACGAGCTGGCTGTACGAGTACCACCGCGCCAACAACGCCGCCAACCGCCCGAGTCTCCAGGCGCTGTCCATCAGTCACGAACCGAGCCCGTGGATGGGCGACCGGCAGACCTTCCAGGTGATGCCCTCGATCGCCGAGGGCACCCCCGACCCCTCGCGCACGGCTCGCGCGCTGCCGTTCGGGCATGAGAACGAGGTCGCGCGAGCGCACTACTACGGCGTCGGCTTCGACAACGGCCTGCGCGCCGAGATCGCGCCGTCGGACCACTCCGCGCTGTTCCGTTTCACCTTCCCCGGTGACGACGCCGCGCTGATCTTCGACAACGTCAACGACAACGGCGGCCTGACCCTCGACACCGAGACCGGCACCGTGTCGGGCTTCTCCGACGTCCGCAGTGGTTTGTCCACGGGCGCGACGCGGCTGTTCGTGTACGCCGAGTTCGACCGTGAGGTCACCGGAGGTGAGCGGCTGCCCGGCAGCGGGCGGCCGAACGTCACCGGGTTCCTGCGCTTCGACGCCGGGGACGACAAGACCGTGACCATGCGGATCGCGACCTCGCTGATCAGTCTCGACCAGGCGAAGGCCAACCTCGCCATGGAGATCGGTGACGCCTCCTTCGACACCGTCCGCGACGCCGCCCAGGCCGCCTGGAACGCCAAGCTCGGCATCATCGAGGTCGAGGGCGCAACTCCCGATCAGCTCACCACGCTCTATTCCAACCTGTACCGGCTCTTCCTGTACCCCAACATCGGGCACGAGAACACCGGCACTCCCGAGCGGCCGGTGATCCGCTACGCCAGCCCGTTCTCGCCGAAGGCCGGCCCTGACACGCCGACGCACACCGGGGCCGCGATCGTCGACGGACCGATGTACGTCAACAACGGGTTCTGGGACACCTATCGCACGACCTGGCCGGCGTACACGCTGCTCACGCCCGGCAGGACGGCCGAGATGATCGACGGCTTCGTCCAGCAGTACAAGGACGGCGGCTGGATCTCGCGCTGGTCCTCGCCCGGTTACGCCAACCTGATGACGGGCACGAGCTCCGACGTCGCCTTCGCCGACTCCTACCTCAAAGGGGTCACCGACTTCGACGTCGAGGCCGCCTACGACGCCGCCGTGAAGAACGCGACCGTCGCGCCGCCCAGTGCGGGCGTCGGGCGCAAGGGGCTCGACACCTCGATCTTCCTCGGTTACACCTCGACCGACACCGGCGAAGGCATGTCGTGGGCGCTGGAGGGCTACCTCAACGACTACGGCATCGCGAACATGTCGAAGGCCCTCTATGAGGCCGACCGGCACGGGCCGCGCGCGGAGGAGTACAAGACCAACCACGAGTACTTCATCAACCGCGCGCAGAACTACGTCAACATGTTCGACCCCTCGATCGACTTCTTCCAGGGCCGCGACGCCGAGGGGGAGTGGCGGGTCCCGGCCGGGGAGTTCAACCCGGCCGAGTGGGGCCACGACTACACCGAGACCAACGCGTGGAACATGGCCTTCACCGTCCCGCAGGACGGCCGCGGCCTGGCCAACCTGTACGGCGGCACCGACGCGCTGGGTTCGAAGCTCGACGCGTTCTTCGGCACGCCGGAGACCGCCGACCCGGCCAACGCCGGTTCCTACGGCGGGATCATCCACGAGATGACCGAGGCGCGCGATGTGCGCATGGGCATGTACGGGCACAGCAACCAGCCGGCCCATCACATCGCCTACATGTACGACTTCGCGCGGCAGCCGTGGAAGACGCAGGCGCTGGTCCGTGAGGCGACCTCGCGGCTCTATCTGGGCAGCGAGATCGGCCAGGGCTATGCCGGTGACGAGGACAACGGTGAGATGTCGGCGTGGTGGATCTTCTCCGCGCTGGGCTTCTACCCGCTCCAGATGGGCTCGGACACCTACGCGGTCGGGTCGCCGATGTTCACCAAGGCGACGATCCACCTGGAGAACGGCCGCGACCTGGTGATCAACGCGCCGAAGAACACCGCGAAGAACGTCTACGTCCAGGGCCTGCGCGTCAACGGGCAGCGCTACGACAAGACCTTCCTGCCGCACGACCTGCTGGCCTCGGGCGGTCGCCTCGACTTCGACATGGGCCCGCGCCCCTCGAAGTGGGGCACCGGCCGCGACGCCGCGCCGCCGTCGATCACCAAGGACGGCGAGGTCCCGACGCCGTTGCGCGACGTGGCCGAGGGCGCTTCGAGCGCGACACCGGAGCTGTTCGACGACGACTCGGGCACCGAGGTGACCGTCGACGGCGCGACCATGACCGTCGACTGCGAGCTGGCCGCACGCGAACGGGCCGGGATGTACACGCTGACGTCCGGCGCCTCGCCCGGCGACCCGTCGAGCTGGCGGGTGCTGGCCTCGAAGGACGGTCGCAAGTGGACTGAGGTGGACCGGCGCTCCGGGGAGGTCTTCGCCTGGCGCAACCAGACGCGGGCGTTCACCGTCGAGGATCCGGGGAAGTACCGGTTCTACCGGATCGAGATCACCGGCAACAGCGGTGAGGCGACGACGAGTCTGGCGGAAGTGGAGTTCCTCGGCGGCTGACGCCGAACCGGAGGGGCGCATCGACTCGGTGCGCTCCCTCCGCGATGTCGCCATTCAGTGAATGGGAACGTTACCTCGACGATGTCCGCAATGTATTAATAAGACGATCTTGAATATGCGGTCGCCTATGCTCCCCGCTCCTAGGCTGACCGCTGACCCACTCGTCCGAGTGCGAGCCGTCCCTTGCACAAAGGAGTTCCCATGAAGGTTCTGAACAAGCTCGCCGACCGCCTGGTCGCTCGTGTCGCGCCCGAAGCGCGCGCGGCCGCCGCACCGTGCGAGTACTACGAGTACGCGTGCATCAACAACCACGGCATGAAGCGTCTTCGGGACCGCTGCACCGGCTTCGTCGGACAGTGGAAGCTCGTTTCCGGCACCTGCTAGGACTTCCGCACGAGGAGGGGCGCGCCGCGTGGCGCGCCCTTCGCCTTGTCACTTAAGCGTTCCGGTGAACCCCGCCCGACTGATTTCGCCGCCGTTCGACCGTCCCGTCCGCCGCGAACGGTTTCCCCGCGCCGCCACGCGTCCGCTTTGCTCGGCTTTCCGCGTGCCGCGCCGACGGGTACTGGAAACGGTTACGGCCGGGTGGTCCGGGTTTTCGCCGGTATTTGAACCCTGGCCTCGCGCGAGCCCTTGACCTGGGCTTTCGTCCGTCTACAGTGGATGTCACTGATCGGACAGAGCCGATTCGCCCTGATCATTAGGCTCCCCTGATCCGGCCTTTCTACTCCACAGTGGAGTGACGATGAACGCTGCCCGACAAAGCACGGTGACACCGCCCGCGCGCGGTCTGAGTCCGCGCAACCTCGCCCGTCTGGGCAACCTCCTGCGCGCCAGACCTCTGGAGGCCTTCGCCGCGCTCCGGGACGCCGGGCCGCTCATCCGTTACCGCCTCGGCGGGCGCGTCCTCTACGTCGCCAACGATCCCGAACTGGTCTACCAGATCCTCGTCAAACACGGCGAGGCGATCATCCGCGGCACCCAGTTCGAGAAGCTCAAGCCCCTCATGGGCGACGGCCTGCTGACCACCGACAACGCCACCCATCGCCGCAACCGGCCCATCGTCAACCCCTCCTTCCATCGCGACAAGATCAACTCCTATGTCGCGGTGATGGCCGAGGAGGCCGACCGGCGCGCGAGCGAGTGGCACGACGGCCAGACCCTCGACCTGCAGACCGAGGGCCGCAAGAACGCCCTCACCGTCGCCGCCCGCTGCCTGTCCATGACCGACCTCGCCGACCGCGTCGCCACCGACGTCGAGAAGCACTTCCCACGCTTCCTCGACGGGCTCAACCCGCGCGCCATGCTGCCCCGCTGGGCCGGCGACCACCTGCCCGGCAACCGGCACTTCGTCTCCTCGGTCGCCTATATCCGGGAGACCCTCGCCGAGTTGGTCGCCCACCACGAGAAGCTCCTCGCCGACGACGCCGAGACCGCGCCCTCGGACCTGGTCACCGGCCTGCTCACGGCCAGCAACCCCGACACCGGGGAGCGCCTGTCGGCCGCGCAGGTCAGCGACGAGGTCGTCACGCTCTTCGTGGCGGCGACGGACACGACCTCCAACACCCTCGCCTTCGCCTGGCGGGTCCTCGGGGACGACCCGGACCTGGCCGCGCGCGTTCGCGCCGAGGCCGACGCGGCCTTCGGTGAGGGACCGGCCGACCTCGCCACCGTCGGCCGTCTCGAACTGACCCACCGCGTGGTCAAGGAGGTGCTGCGCAAGTACACGCCGCCGTGGCTGGTGACCCGCAAGGTCGTCGCCGACGTCGACGTGGACGGACCCGACGGCACGGTCTACCGGCTCCCGGCGGGTGCCGAGCTGGTGTTCTCGCCCTGGGCGATCCACCGCAACCCGGCCGTATACCCCGACCCGGAGCGCTTCGATCCGGACCGCTGGCTTCCCGAGCGCGCCAAGTCGATCCCGCGCCATTCCTGGCTGCCGTTCGGCGCCGGGCGGCGCAAGTGCATCGGCGAGGCCTTCGCCGAGCTGGAGGTCACCATGACCCTCGCGGTGTGGGCACGACGCTGGCTGGTCGAGCCGACCGCGAAGAAGCCCGTCCGGCCCGTCCCGTCGGCGACCTTGCGGCCCGACGACGCGCGGGCGGTCGTCAGGAGCCGCTGATCAGGGTCCGAAGACGTCGCAGAACGGGAACCCGTCCTTGTAGTAGAACGTGACGGTGGTGGAGAGTTCGGCGGTCACGCCCGGTTTCGGCGACTGGTCGAGGACGACGCAATCGGCGTCGTTCTCCCCTCCCGCCTTCACCGCCTCGGACTTCTCGAAGCCGGAACCGCGTAGTTTCGCGGCGACCTTCTCAACCGCCATCCCCGTGAGGTCGGGAACTTTGGCGGTGGCCGGACCGGGCGGGTCGTCGTCCCCGTCCCCGTCGCCGGGGTCGCTCCCGCCTCCGTCCTCCCCATCACCGTTGCCATCGCCGTTGCCGTCACCGCCGCCTGTCGAGCCGGGTTGCGTGGTCGGATCGTCGCCCTCGGGGGACGTCCCGCTGCCGCTCGAACCGTCGGCCTGCGGGTTGGCCGACTGCTGGCCGGTTCCGCTGGACGGGCTCGACGGGCCGGACAGGAGGCCGCCGTCGGCGCCCTCGCCGCCCTGCGGTCCTGATCCCCGCCAGGGTTGCCAGGTGATGATTCCGGCGAGGAGGAGGGCGGTGACGACGCACGCGAGCACGAGTAGCCGTCGACGGCGGCGACCTTCGGGCGCGGTGGGCGGGTCGGGTCGCTCCGGTGTGGAGTCGTCGTCGGGTGCGGCCGGTGGTGGCGACGTCACCTCGGGTTCGGCGGGTGGTGCGGCCTCGGGTTCCTCGGGGACGGTCGGCGACTCATCCGCATCGGGCTCGTCGGTCGCCTCGGGAAGCGTGGGCGTCTCCTCGGCTTCCGGTTCCTCGCCACCCGGGTCGTTGACATGCGGTTCGCCGGTGTCCGCGACGATCGGTGCCGCGAGCCCCACCGACACGTCCGTCTCGGACGTGTCGAGGCAGGCCAGCCCGAACTCCTGTACGGTCTCCCACCGGTCCGCGGGGTCTTTGCGGAGTGCCTTCATGATGGCCGTTGACAGCGCCGCGGGGACGTTGTCGGGGAGTGGTGCGGGGTCGTGGGAGAGGTGGCGGAACATGATCGCCGCCGATGCTCCGGTGGCGAAGGGTGGCGCTCCGGTGAGGCATTCGTAGGCGACGATCCCGAGTGAGTAGATGTCGACCGCCGGTGTGGGATCGTCGTCGGTGAGATGCTCGGGTGCCGAATAGACGACGGTGCCGATCACCATGCCGGTGTCGGTGAGGCTGGGGTCGCCGCTGCTCCGGGCGATGCCGAAGTCGATGATCTTGACGATCCCGCGCGACGTGATGAGGATGTTGGCGGGCTTGACGTCGCGGTGGATGATCCCCGCCGAGTGGGCGGCGTGGAGTCCTTCGGCGGCGGCGACGATGAGTCGTGTGGTCTCGGCGACGCCCAGAGGACCGTCGTCGCGGAGGACGTCGGCCAGCGACCGCCCGCTCACCAGCTCCATGACCAGGTAAGCCCTGACGCCGTCCGGGGTCTCTTCCTCGCCGTAGTCGTAGATCGCCGCGACGCCCCTGGTGTTCAACGCCGCCACCAGAGTCGCCTCGGACACGAAACGCGCCCGGAACTCCTCGCTGTCCGACAAACCCGGATGCAGCATCTTGATCGCCACCGGACGCTTCAACCGCACATCGGTGCCGCGCCAGACCTCGCCCATGCCCCCGGCCGCGATGCGTTCGTCCAGCCGGTACCTGTCCACGATCAGATCCCCGACGGGCACGGCGACTTCCTCTCACAAGTTCCTGGAGATTTGTTCACCGCGACCGCGGCCGGACCATTATGGCCTACCACCGTCAGGCGTGGGATCCGTTGGGCCGCCGTTAATTCGGAACGGATGTTATCGCCGCCGAGGCACTCGCTAGGGCCCCGACGACGGCCCGGTGCGCCCGCGAAGGCGCCTCCGCACCGAGCCGGCGTCGAGGGCCTCGCCGACGGCCGCGCTCACCGCCGCCCGCAGCCCGCGCAGGGCGTGCTTCGGCACCTGCCCGGCGCCCGGGTCCTCCCGCAGCTCCTTGAGCAGCGACCAGCACAAGGCCAGCATCACCAGCACGAACGGCAGCGCCACCAGGATCGTCGCCTGCTGCAGTGCCTCCAGTCCGCCCGCGACGAGCAGCACACCGGCGACCGCCCCGATCAGCACGCCCCACGTCACCACCAGCCATTTGCGCGGCGACAGCGAACCCCGGCTCGACAGCGACCCGAGGACCAGCGAGGCCGAGTCGGCGCCGGTCACGAAGTACAGCGCCACCAGGATCACGCACACGATCGAGGTGATCGTGTACCACGGCAGCGACTCCAGCAGCCCGAACAGCGCCGCCTCCTCGCCGCCCTCGTCGAGCTTGCCGACCAGGTCGGCGTGGCCGGTCGACTGCGTCCGGATCGCCGCGCCGCCCAGCACCGAGAACCACACCGCGCTGGCGCCGCTGGGCACCAGCAGCACGCCGACGACGAACTGCCGCACCGTCCGCCCGCGCGAGATCCGCGCGATGAAGGTCCCCACGAAAGGCGCCCAGGACAGCCACCACGCCCAGTAGAAGATCGTCCACGTGCCAAGCCAGTCGGCGTCGGAGAACGCGCCCGTCCGCGTCGCCATGGGCAGCAGGTCGTTGAGGTAGCCGCCGACGCTGGCCGGGAGCACGTCGAGGATGTAGACCGTCGGCCCGACGACGAAGACGAACACCATCAGCACCGCGGCCAGGATCAGGTTGGCCGTGCTCAGCCATTTCACACCGCGGTGCACCCCGGAGAACGCCGAGACCACGAACGCCGCGGTCAGCGCGCCGATGATGATCAGCTCGACGGCCCGGCTGTCGGGCACCCCGGCGACCAGCTGCAAGCCCGCCGCGATCTGCAGTGCACCCAGCCCGAGGCTCGTCGCCGACCCGAACACCGTCGCGAAGATCGCCAGCAGGTCGATCGCCCGGCCCGGACCGCCGTTGGCGCGGCGTTCCCCGAGCAGTGGGACGAAGGCCGCCGACAGGTGGTTGCCGCGCCGTTTGCGGAAGGTCGCGTAGGCCAGCGCGAGTCCGGCGACGGCGTAGATCGCCCACGGGTGCAGCAGCCAGTGGAAGAAGGTGTACTCCATCGCCGTGCGGGCGCTGTCGTCGCTGAGCGGCGCCACGCCCGTCGCCGGGGGAGGGGACGCGTAGTGCGTCAGGGGTTCGGCGACGCCGTAGAACATCAGGCCGATGCCCATGCCCGCGCTGAACATCATCGCCACCCACGCGAGGGTGGTGAACTCGGGCTCCTCGTCGTCGGTGCCCAGCCGGATGCGGCCGAAGCGGCTGGCGGCGATGACGACGGCCAGGACGAGGAAGACGTCGGCGGCGACGACGAAGAGCCAGCCGAAGTTGTGCAGCACCCAGCCCAGGCTCGAACCCGCCACGGTGTTCAGGGAGTCGCCGCCGAGGGCACCCCAGGCGACGACGGCCAAGACGATGATCGCGCCGAGTCCGAAGACCACCTTGTCGATGGGCAGGGACTTCTCCGCGGGCACGGCGGGCACGCCCTCCGCGTGGGATGTTTCCGACATTTCATCACTATGGTCCGCTGTGGCGCGCCCGGCCCGCGCGGCTCGCCGGGCGGGCACGCAAAACGGCCCCGGCGCGAAGCCGGGGCCGCGTACCGGGTGCCGGTCTAGCAGTAGCCGATGCGAACGCAGCTCAGGTAGAAGCCCTGGCAGTAGTCGTACCAGCAGTCGTACAGGCTGCCGCCGTCGCAGCGCTGACGCTTGCGCTCGCAGGGTGCGGCCTGCGCCTCGGCCGGCGGGACGAGGCGGGTGAGTAGACGGTCGGCGATCTTGTTGAAGCTCTTCATGTCATCTCCTGGACGGGGAGGGGCCGGTGAATAGAAGGTTAGGGGAGACGTGTACACCGGACCGCATACGAAGAGTGTTTGGGTAATTACCAATGATCAACTGCTCTACGCAAAGCGACGGCCCCGGCGCGATGCCGGGGCCGTCGTCGTCAGTGCGTCAGACCGAGACCTTCACGTCCAGTTCGGCGCCCTCGGCGGCTTCGAGCACGACCTCGCCGATGCTCCCGGCCTTGCCCACGTCGCCGAGCACCGCCCGGGCCCGCTCCACCGTCTCCGGCGCGGCGGTCACCCGCACCGAGGCGACCTCGGCGCGCATCGACAGCTTCTGCTCCGACTTCGCCTTGCGGACCGCCCCGATGAGCGCCACCGCCGTGTCCAGCAGTTCCGGGTCGGCGTCGGTGACCAGGATCGGCGACGGCCAGGGGCTGCGGTGCACCGAGCCCTCCTGCCACCACGACCAGGTCTCCTCGGTCACGAAGGGCAGGATCGGCGCGAACAGCCGCTGGAGCGTCGACAGGGCCAGCGCGAGCGTCGCCCGGGCCGACTCGGCCGGCGCCTCGCCGGCGTCGCCGTACGCGCGTGACTTGACCAGCTCGACGTAGTCGTCGCAGAAGAGCCAGAAGAAGGCCTCGACCGCGTCGAGGGCCTTGGCGTAGTCGAAGGCCTCGAAGGCGTTCGTGCAGGCGTCCACGGTGGACGCCAGCCGGGCCGCGAGAGCGCGGTCGAGCGGTTCGGTGATCGCGTCGAGCCGGTCGAGGTGCTCGGTCGTGGCACCGATGCCGAGCACGAAGCGGCTCGCGTTGAGCAGCTTCACGGCCAGGCGGCGGCCGACCTTCATCTGTCCCTCGTCGAAGGCGGTGTCGGTCCCGGGACGGCCCGAGGCCGCCCAGTAGCGCACGGCGTCGCTGGAGTACTTCTCCAGCAGATCCATCGGGGTGACGACGTTGCCCACCGACTTCGACATCTTCTTGCGGTCGGGGTCGACGATCCAGCCCGAGATGGCGGTGTGCTTCCACGGCAGCGCGTCGAACTCCTGGTGGGCACGCACGACGGTGGAGAACAGCCAGGTCCGGATGATCTCGTGCGCCTGCGGCCGCAGGTCCATCGGGAAGACGCGGCCGAAGAGGTCGGCGTCACGCTCCCAGCCACCGGCGATCTGCGGCGTCAGCGAGGACGTCGCCCAGGTGTCCATCACGTCCGGGTCACCCGTGAAGCCACCCGGCCGACCACGTTGCGCCGCTTCGTAACCGGGCGGCGCGTCGACGCTCGGGTCGACCGGGAGCACGTCCTCGCCCGGCACGATCGGCCGGTCGTAGACCGGGTCGCCGGCCTCGTCGAGGGGATACCAGACCGGGATCGGCACGCCGAAGAAGCGCTGCCGCGAGATCAGCCAGTCGCCGGCCAGACCGCCGACCCACGACTCGTAGCGGTGCCGCATGTACGCCGGGCGCCAGTCGAGCTCGCGGCCGCGTTCGAGGAGCCGCTCGCGCAGGGCCTCGTCACGGCCGCCGTTGCGGATGTACCACTGGCGGGTCGTGACGATCTCCAGGGGCTTGTCGCCCTTCTCGAAGAACTTCACCGGGTGCGAGATCGTCCGCGGCTCGCCGATCAGGTCACCGGAGGCGCGCAGCTGCTCGACGACCTGCGCCTTGGCGCTGTGCACGGTCTTCCCGGCCAGTTCGGCGTAGGCGGCCAGGCCGCCCGCGTCGGTCAGGCCGCGCGGCGGCTCGGCCAGGATGCGCCCGTCGAAACCGAGGACCGAGCGCGTCTGGAGGTCCAGTTCCCGCCACCACACCACGTCGGTGGTGTCACCGAAGGTGCAGACCATCGCGATGCCGGTGCCCTTCTCGGGGTCGGCGAGGCGGTGGGCGACGACGGGGACGTCGACGTTGAACACCGGCGTGCGCACGGTCGAGCCGAACAGGCCCTGATAGCGCTCGTCCTCGGGATGCGCGACCAGCGCCACGCAGGCCGGCAGGAGCTCCGGGCGGGTCGTGGCGATCTCGACGGTGCCGCCGTCGGGCGTGTGGAAGGTGATGTGGTGGTAGGCGCCGGGACGTTCGCGGTCCTCCAGTTCCGCCTGCGCCACGGCCGTGCGGAACGTGACGTCCCACAGCGTCGGCGCCTCGGCGAGGTAGGCCTCGCCCCGTGCGAGGTTGCGCAGGAACGCCCGCTGCGCCGTGGCGCGCGAGTTCGTGTCGATCGTCTGATACGTCATCGACCAGTCGACGCTCAGCCCGAGGCGCCGCCACAGCTCCTCGAAGGCCTGCTCGTCCTCGACGGTCAGCCGTTCGCACAGCTCGATGAAGTTCCCGCGCGAGATCGGGATCTGCTGGCGGCTCGGCTTCTCCGGTGGCGTGAAGTCGGGGTCGTAGGGCAGCGAGGGGTCACAGCGGACCCCGAAGTAGTTCTGCACCCGGCGCTCGGTGGGCAGGCCGTTGTCGTCCCAGCCCATCGGGTAGAAGACCTCTTTACCGCGCATCCGCTGGAAACGGGCCACGGTGTCGGTGTGCGTGAAGGAGAACGCGTGCCCGATGTGCAGCGAACCGGAGACCGTCGGCGGCGGGGTGTCGATCGAGAAGATCTCCTCGCGCACCTTCGAGCGGTCGAAGCGGTAGACGCCGGTGTCCTCCCATACCTGTACCCACGCGGCCTCCAACCCGTCGAGGGTCGGTTTCTCTGGCACACGTGGATTCTGGGAGTTCGTCATGGCTGGCAGCGTACCCACGCCACGCGTGGCCACGCACGCCATATCGGCGACACGCCAGCGCCCGGCTGCACCCCGTGAAGATCGCCACTGACTAGTCTGCCGATACCGGACACGCGCGGGACGGCGGCGCCGTGGCCGGGGGCTTTGGGGGCGTACGACATGACAGTGCACACCGTGTCCTTCGTGACCGGTAACGCGGCGAGACTCGACGACGCGCGCGAGCACCTCCGCGCGCTCGACGTCGAGATCACGGCCGTGAACCTCGACCTGGAGGAGATCCAGTCGACCCGCGTCGGCGACGTCGCCGCGCACAAGGCCCGCCAGGCCCACCGCGTCCTCGGTAGCCCCGTGATCGTCGAGGGCTCCGGCTTCATCATCGACGAGCTCGCCTACCCCGGGCCCCTCGTGCGGCCCTTGCTGGCCGCGACCGGCGCGCGCGGCGTGGTCGCCCTCGCCGACCTGACCCGCACGCGCAGCGCGCGCTTCGAATCGGTCCTCGTCTACGTCGCCGCCGACGGGTCGAGCCGCACCTTCTCCGGCACCCGCCGGCCGGGTACGGTCGCGTCCGTCCCGATCGGCGAGAACGCCGCCGGGATCTGGGCCCAGCTGTGGCGCGTGTTCATCCCCGACGGGCAGCGCACGACCCTCGCCGCGCTCGACACCGAGACCCGCGACCGGCTGCTCGCCGACTGGCGCCGCGAATCGGCCTTCGCCTCGCTCGGCAAATGGCTGGGCGAACCGAACTAGCCCTCCGCGAGGTGCCGTTCGATCGTCTCGACCTTCTGGGTGAGGCCGTCGACCCGGCCCGGGTGATAGTCCACCTTGATCACGGTGCTCACCCGCGGCGCCTGCGCGGCCACGACCTGGATCGCCTGCGTCACCACGACCATGACCTCGGCGAGACTATCGGCCTCCACGAGGGTGAACATCGCGTCGGTGCTGTTGCGCAGACCGGAGTCGCGGACGACCTTCACGGCGTCGGCGACGATCTTGCCGACGTGCTCGCCGACGCCGAGCGGGGTCACGCTGAAAGCGACGAGTGCGGACACGACAGGTCCCTTCGGTCGGAGATCCACTCAGCCTACGCGGCGCGGGGCCGGGTTGCGGGGGCTTGGGATGATCGTTCGACGGCCCCGCCAGCCCACCTGAAGGGGCCGAAGGCGCCCGCCGGCGCGCCTTCACTCACCGTGCCCATGAAACTCCACTGTGGAGTGTCGGAAAGTTTTACCGCCCTTCCCTCGTTCGTAGTTTCCTGCCATGATGCTGGTAATGCCCGCTCGCCCCCGGGCGGGCCGGCGCCGGACGCAGCGGCGCCGCACCACTCAGCGAGGAGTACGAAACTCATGAGCAAGGCATTACGGCGCCCGGCGGCCCGCCGCCTGACGCAGCGAATCCTGGCACTCGTCGCGACAGGCCTCATGGCCGTTGGGTCCATGGTCGGTTTCTCCGGGGCCGCGGCCCAGGCCGACCCGTCGGCACTGGCCAATCCGCAGGGCATCGACGTATCGCACTACCAGGGCAACATCAACTGGACCTCGGTGCGCAACGCCGGGATCGAGTTCGCCTACATCAAGGCGACCGAGGGGACGACCTACAAGGACCCGCAGTTCAACGCGAACTACCCCAACGCGTTCTACGCCGGGGTCATCCGCGGGGCCTACCACTTCGGGCGGCCCAACGTCTCCAGCGGCGCGGTGCAGGCGAACTACTTCGTCAACAGCGGCGGCGGCTGGTCGCGTGACGACAAGACGCTCCCGGGCGCCCTCGACATCGAGTGGAACCCGTACGGCGCGACCTGTTACGGCCTGTCGACGACGTCCATGCGCAACTGGATCACCGACTTCGCCAACACCTACAAGTCCCGCACCGGACGCGACGTGGTGATCTACACGGCCGCGAGCTGGTGGAACCAGTGCACCGGCAGCTGGACCGGCCGAGGTTCGCTGAACCCGCTGTGGGTCGCGCACTACACGACCGGCAGCCCGGCCATCCCGGCCGGTTGGCCCGTCTACACCATGTGGCAGTACACCTCGACCGGATCGGTGTCCGGCATCGCCGGCAACGTGGACCGCAACGTCTTCAACGGTTCCCGCGCCCGGCTGATCGCCCTCGCCAACAACACACCCTGACGCATGACGGTGGGCGCCCGTGCGGCCGCGCGGGCGCCCCACCCCCATGAGGAGAGAAGAACCCATGAACGACAAGAGCGGCGCCACTCGCCGCACCGTCCTGACCGGACTGACCGGCATCGCCGCGGCGGCGAGCATCCCCCTCGGCGCGACGGCGGCCTCGGCCGACGTCGACGCCGTCGACCAGCCGCGCGTCTACGCGTGCGACGAATGGGGCGCGCGCCCGCCCGACGGCACACCGGTCGTCGTGAACAGCAGGCCGAACAAGATCATCGTGCACCACACGGCCTTCCCCAACACGACCGACTTCTCCCTGGACTACGCCTTCCGCAACTCGCGCGACATCCAGGACCTGCACATGGACGACAACGGCTGGATGGACTCCGGCCAGCACTTCACCAACAGCCGCGGCGGACACGTCACCGAAGGCCGCCACGGCAGCCTCTCGGCGCTTCTGCGCGGGCGGACGATGATCCAGGGCGCCCACTGCGTCGGCCAGAACTCACAGGCCATCGGGATCGAGAACGACGGCTCCTACCACCTCGGCGCACCGGTGCCGCAGGCCCAGTGGAACAGCCTCGTCCAGTTCTGCGCGTTCATCTGCCAGCAGTACGGCGTGAACCCGCAGGAGATCTACGGGCACAAGGACTTCAACAACACCCTCTGCCCCGGC
Organism: Phytomonospora endophytica; assembly: GCF_014202425.1. GTDB lineage: Bacteria > Actinomycetota > Actinomycetes > Mycobacteriales > Micromonosporaceae > Phytomonospora > Phytomonospora endophytica. The sequence goes on from NZ_JACHGT010000001.1 coordinate 519,634, forward strand.
GGGCTGTGGAACCGGCTGCCCGAGCTGCGCGCGGCCGTCGCCGACGCGCTGGGATAGATGTAGGGCAAGGAAAGACCCGGCACGCACAGGTGGGAGGCTCGCCTCCCACCTGTGCTCTTTCAGCCCGCGACCGTCGCCAGCCCGCCGTGCGCGTTGAGCACGATCCCCGTACTGAACGTCGCGTCGAAACCGAGGAACAGGGCCGCCTTCGCGATCTCGTCCGGGTCGGCGTGCCGCGACATCGGCGTCAGCTCCTCACCGATCCCCTGATTGGCCGCCTTGTCGGCGGGAGAGTCGAAGACGATGCCCATCGACGGCGTCTGCGTGAAGCCCGGCGACAACGCGTTCACCCGGATCCCCAAGGGCAGGAACTCCGAGGCGAAGGCCGACGCGAAACCGCGCACCGCCGCCACCGTGCCCGTCGCGACGCTCGTCCCACCGAAGCCGAACCCGTCCAGCACCGCCGTGGTGAACACGAACGAGCCGCCCCGGTTCACCAGCGGCACGAGGCGCTGCGTCGTGAAGAACGCCCCTTTCGCCTTCACCGCGAACATCCGGTCGTAGGCCTCCTCCGTGACCTCCCCGATCGGCTGCATCCGCGCGTGGCCCACGTTGACGAACACGAAGTCGACCGACCCGAGCCGCTCGGCCACGGCGGTCCCGAGCGCGTCGATGTCGGCCATGTCCGCCGCGTCGGACCGCAGTACGTGCGCGGCCCTGCCCGACAGCTCGTCCCGCGCGGCGGCGTGATTGGCCTCATCGCGTCCCGTCAGCAGCACCTCCGCGCCGCCGTCGAGGAGCCGCCGCACCACCGCCAGCCCGATCCCGTGCGTCCCACCGGTCACCACGGCCTTCTTGCCCGCGTAGATTCCCATGTCCACTCCTTCGGTTCCTTCCCTTGTCCGTGCTCCGAGCCTGCGGCCGGCCGGTTATGGAATCGTTTCGGCCGGGCTAGCCTCGGCGGATGCGCTTCGGGGTCCTCGGCCCGCTCGCGGTCTGGCCGGCCCCGGGCGCGCCGGTCGCCGTCCCCGAGACGAAGGTCCGGCTCCTGCTCGCCGACCTCCTCGCGCACGCCGGTGAACCCGTCGGCGTCGACCGCCTCATCGACGACCTGTGGGGCGCCGGCCCGCCCGCCGACCCCCGCGCGGCCCTGCGCGTCAAGGTCTCGCAACTACGGCGGGTCGTCGGTCGCGACCTGATCACGCACACCGCGCGCGGCTACGTCCTGCTCTCCACCGACATCGACGCCGCCGACTTCGAGACCGCGCTCAGCCGCGCGTCGGCGTCACCCGATCCGATGGGCAAGGCGGAACTGCTCACCGGCGCCCTCGCGCTGTGGCGCGGCGAGGCCTTCACGGAGTTCGCCACCGAACACTTCGCGCGCCCGGCGATCACCCGCCTCGGCGAACTGCGCCTGTCGGCGGTCGAGGAACTCGCCGAGGCACGCCTCGAACTCGGTGAGCACGTCCGCGTCGCCGCCGACCTGTCCGCACTGGTCACCGCGCACCCGGGACGCGAACGCCTGCGGGCCGCGCACCTGCTCGCGCTGTACCGCTCGGGCCGCCATGCCGAGGCCGTCGCGGGCTTCACCGACCACCGCGAGCGCCTCCGCGAGGACCTCGGCCTCGACCCCGGTCCGGAGATGGCCGCGCTGCACCGCGCGATGCTCGCCCACGACACCACCCTGCTCCCGGTGACCCGCCCGCGCCCGCCGACGCCCCCGCACCCACTGCTCGGGCGGGACAACGACCTCGCCGCCGTGCACGACCTGCTCGGCGGCGCGCGGCTGGTGACGCTGCACGGCCCCGGCGGCGTCGGCAAGACCCGCCTGGCTCTCGCCACCGGAGCCAGCGCCTTCGCCGAACTGGGCGCACTGCCCGCCGGGTCACCGGGAGAGGCCGTGGCGTCGGTGGTCGCTGCGGCCCTGGGGATCCGGGACACCGACGACCTCTTCGCCGCCGGCCTCACCGGCCTGCTCCTGCTCGACAACTGCGAACACGTCCTCGACGCCGTCGCCGGGCTCGCCGCGAAGCTCCTGCGGGGTGCGCCCGGACTGCGGATCCTCGCCACCTCAAGGGAACCGCTCAACCTGACCGGCGAGCGCGTCCATCACCTCGCGCCACTGGCGAAGGCCGACGCGGTCCGCCTCTTCACCGCCCGGGCCGGTCCCGCCGCCCGCGCCGACGACGAGCGAGTCGCCGAGATCTGCCGCCGCCTCGACGGCCTGCCCCTCGCGCTCGAACTCGCCGCCGCCCGCGTGCGCGGCCTCGGCGTCGACGGCGTCGCCGAGGGACTCGGCGACCGTTTCGCCCTCCTCACCGACGGACCCCGCGACGCCCCGGCCAGGCAGCGCACCCTGCGCGCCGTCGTCGACTGGAGCTGGGAACCCCTGCCACCGGAGGAGAAGGCCCTGCTGCGGCGGCTCGCGGTCTTCGCGGGCGGCGCCGACCCGCGGGCCGTCGAAGCGGTCTGCGGTGACGGCGCCCGGCTCGCCCGCCTCGTCGACCGGGCGCTCGTGACGACCGTTCACAGTGCTGGGAGGGTGCGATACGGGCTGCTCGACACCATCGCCGCGTACGGGCTGGAGCGCCTGCGTGAATCGGGCGAGGAGACCGCCGTCCGCGAACGGCACCGGTCGTACTTCACCGCGCTCGCCGAAAAGCAGACCGCCCGTCTGCGCGGGCCCGGCCAGCTCGACGCCCTGGCCGTCCTCGACACCGAGACGCCCAACCTGCGCGTCGCCCTCGACGAGCGGCTCGCCGTCGTGCTCGCCTGGTACTGGCACCTGCGTGGTCGCCGCGCGGAGGCGCGACGGGCCTTCGCCCCCGCCGAAGGGCCCGAAGCGCGGACCTGGCGCGCCGTGCTCGACATCGCCGCCGGCGAAGAACCCGACCCGCCCGCCCGTGCGGCGAAGGCCCACGCCGAGGACCCCCGGCCCGAGGCCGCGTGGCTCCTCGGCGACGCCCTCTTCGGCCTCGGCAGCGTCGGCAACGGCGAGGACTTGAACGACATCGCCCACAGCGCCGCCACGGACGTCTGGGGTACCGCCGCGACGCTCGTCGCCCGAGCCCGCCGCGCCACCATCCGCGGGCACCTCGCCGCCGCCGAGAAGGACGCCACCCGGGCGCTGACGCTCACCCGCGACGGCTGGCTGCGGTCCCAGGCCCGCGAAGAACTGGCGCTGCTCGCCGAGATCGCCGGCGAACACGAACGTTCGGCACGACTGCGCACCCAGGCGCTCGCCGACGCCCGCGAACTCGGTCTCCCGACCGCTCCGGGCCTGGCCCGGCTTGGCCGCACCGCGCTGCTCACCGGCGACCTCGAACGCGCCCGGGCACTGCACGAGCGGGCGCTCGCCGCGGCGACGGAGTCCGGCGACGAGGGGACCGCCCAGTTCGCCGACGTCGGCCTCGCACTCATCGACCGCCGCGAAGGTGCCCTCGACGAGGCCGAGACGCGGCTCGAACGCTGGCTCGACTGGTGCCGCCGCCGCGACGGTGACGCCGGACTCGCGCTGATCCTCGCCGAGCTGGGCTTCGTCGCGGAGGCCAGAGGCGAGGCCGACCGGGCACTCGCGCTGCATCGGGAAGGGCTCGCGGCGGCGAGACGGTTCGGGGACCCGAGGGCGGTGGCCTACGCGCTCGAAGGGATCGCGGGCGCGTACGGCCTGAAGGGGCGGCCGGGGCTGGCGGGGCGGCGTCGCGCTCGTGCCGGGGTGTTGAGAGCCGGGGGGTGAGCTGGGTGTGGTGTTCTCGCGTCGCGCGAACAGCGTGCCGGGACGCTGATCCCGGGCGCGCGTCGGCGCATCGCGAGAGCCGGCGCCCGCTCCCGCACGCAGGGAGAGCGGGCGCCGACCGGTCTCGGTGACGAACGCGAGGTCTCGAAATATCACACCTCGCCCGTATCATTGTTTTTGGGGCCCCTTTGGGGTGAGTGGGGGAGCGCGTTCTTCGCGTGCCCGTCCGCGTCTTCGGCGTGCCCGTGCCTAAGTGCCCGCCGCCCGCGCCTGCCGCGCACCCCCGCCCACCTCACCCCGCCCCGAACTCCTCCAGCAGCCGCCGCGCGATGATCGTCTTCTGGATCTCCGCCGTCCCCTCACCGATCAGCAGCATCGGCGCCTCCCGGTACAGCCGCTCGATCTCGTACTCCTTGGCGAAGCCGTAGCCGCCGTGGATCCGGAACGAGTCCTCGACGACCTCCTTGCAGTACTCCGCCGCCAGGTACTTCGCCATGCCGGCCTCAAGGTCGTTGCGCCGCCCGCCGTCCTTCCTGCGGGCCGCCATGACCATCATCTGGTGGGCCGCCTCGACCTTCGTGCCCATCTCGGCGATCTTGAACGCGATCGCCTGATGCTCGGCGATGGCCTTCCCGAAGGTGTGCCGCTGCCGCGCGTACGAGATCGCCAGCTCCAGCGCCCGCATCGCCACACCGCAACCGCGGGCGGCGACGTTCACGCGCCCGACCTCGATCCCGTCCATCATCTGGTAGAAACCGCGTCCGGTGGCGCCGCCGAGGACCGCGTCGGCGGGCAACCGGAAGTCGTCGAGGAACAGCTCGGTCGTGTCGACGCCCTTGTACCCCATCTTGTCGATCTTCCCGGGGATCGTCAGCCCGGGCGCGACCTCGCCGAAGCCCGGCTCCTTCTCGATCAGGAACGCCGTCAGGTTCCGGTGCGGCGCCTCAGCGCCGTCCTCGGTGCGGCACAGCACCGCCACGAGGTTCGCCGAACCGCCGTTCGTCAGCCACATCTTCTGCCCGTTGAGCACGAAGTCCGCGCCGTCGCGGCGTGCGCGGGTCCGCAACGCCGCCACGTCGGAGCCCACGCCCGGCTCCGACATCGAGAACGCGCCCCGGACCTCACCGGTCGCCATCTTCGGCAGCAGCCGCGCCCGCTGCTCCTCCGTCCCGTGGTGGGCCAGCAGGTGCGCGACAATGAAGTGGGTGTTGATGATCCCCGAGACGCTCATCCACCCGCGCGCGATCTCCTCGACCACCAGCGCGTACGTCAGCAGCGACTCGCCGAGCCCGCCGTACTCCTCGGCGATCGTCAACCCGAACAACCCCAGGTCCTTCATGCCCTCGACGATCTTCGCCGGGTACTCGTCGCGGTGCTCCAGCTCGGTCGCGACCGGCAGGATCTCGGCGTCCACGAACTCCCGCACGGTCGCCAGGATGTCGCGCTGGTCCTCGCTCAGACCCTCCGTCGACGCCAGCCGCCTCATCACCGGCTCCCCTTCTCCGTCGGCACCGGCGTCGGCCGGCCGGGCTGTTCCCCGCCGCGCGCGGCCAGGTACGCGTAGGTCGGGACCATCACCTTGCGGCGGAACACGCACACCACCGTCCCGTCCTGGTTGTATCCGCGCGTCTCGACGTGCACGATCCCGCGGTCGGGCTTCGACTTCGACGGCGTCTTGCCGAGCACCTCCGTCTCGCCGTAGATCGTGTCCCCGTGGAAGGTCGGCGCGATGTGCCGCAGCGACTCGACCTCCAGGTTCGCGATGGCCTTGCCCGACACGTCGGGCACCGACATGCCCAGCAGCAGCGAGTACACGTAGTTGCCGACGACGACGTTCCGTTTGAACTCCGTGCTCGCCTCGGCGTAGTGCGCGTCGAGATGCAGGGGATGGTGGTTCATCGTCAGCAGGCAGAACATGTGATCGTCGTACTCGGTGACCGTCTTGCCCGGCCAGTGCCTGTAGATCGCGCCGACCTCGAACTCCTCGAACGTGCGCCCGAACCCCATCTCACGCCTCCGGGGGAGTGAAGGCGGACGTCCGCGACATGCCCGCCGCGCGGCCCTTGCCCGCGATGACGAGCGCCATCTTGCGGCTCGCCTCGTCGATCATCTCGTCGCCCAGCATCGCCGAACCCTTGTGGCCGCCGCCCTCGGAGGTCGCCCAGTCGTAGGCGTCGAGGATCAGCTCGGCGTGGTCGTAGTCGTCCTGTGCGGGGGAGTAGACCTCGTTGGCGACCTCGACCTGACCGGGATGCAGCACCCACTTCCCGTCGTAACCGAGGGCCGCCGAACGCGCGGCGACCTCCCGGAAACCGTCCACGTCGCGGATCTTCAGGTACGGCCCGTCGATGGCCTGCAGGTCGTGGGTCCGGGCCGCCATCAGGATGCGCATCAGGATGTAGTGATAGGCGTCGGCGGGATATCCCGGCGGCTGCTCGCCGACGACGAGGGACTTCATGTTGATGGAGGCCATGAAGTCGGCCGGCCCGAACACGATCGTCTCCAGGCGCGGCGAGGAACCCGCGATCTCGTCGACGTTGACCAGACCGCGGGAGTTCTCAATCTGCGCCTCGATGCCGATCCGGCCCACCGGCAACCCGATCGTCTTCTCGATCTGGGTGAGCAGCAGGTCGAGCCACCGTACCTGGGTGGCGTCCTGCACCTTCGGCAGCATCACGCAGTCGAGCCGGTCCCCGGCGCCTTCGACGACGGTGATCACGTCCCGGTACGTCCAATGGGTCGTGAGGTCGTTGACCCGCACGACGGTGGTCTTGCCCGTCCAGTCCCCGGTGGTGAGCGCCTTGACGATCAGGTCGCGCGCGCTCTCCTTCACCGCGGGGGCGCAGGCGTCCTCCAGGTCGAGGAACACCTGGTCCACGGGCAGGCCCTGGGCCTTCTCCAGGAACCTCGGGTTGGATCCCGGTACGGCCAGACAGGACCGTCGGGGGCGATGGCGATCTACGGACATGAGGCGGGGACTCCCTTCGTCGCGGCCGCCCGTGTCGTGGCGGGCAGGCCGTTCGCGCGCCGGATCTCGGTCACGATGGCGTCGATGATCTCGGTGAGATCGAAGTCTTTCGGTGTGTACACCGCGGCCACCCCGGCCCGGCGCAGGCGAGCGGCGTCGGCGGCGGGAATGATGCCGCCGACGACCACCGGGAGGTCGCCCGCGCCGGACTGACGCAGCAGGCGCAGGATCTCCGGCACCAGTTCGGTGTGCGCTCCCGACAGTATGGACAGTCCGACGCAGTGCGGGTCCTCGGCGACCGCCGCGGCCGCGATCTGCCGCGGGGTCAGCCGGATCCCCTGGTAGATGACCTCGAAACCGGCGTCGCGGGCGCGCACGGCGATCTGCTCGGCGCCGTTGGAGTGCCCGTCCAGGCCCGGCTTGCCGATCAGGAGACGCAGTCCACCGGTGCCGAGCTCGGCGGCCGTGGCGTGCACCCGGTCGCGGACCCGCGCCAGCGGCGAACCCTCCGGGACGGTCACGGGAGCGGCGGCGACGCCCGTCGGCGCCCGGTACTCGCCGAACACCTCCCGCAGCGTCCTGGCCCACTCCCCGGTGGTGACGCCCGCCTCCACGCACGCCAGCGTCGCCGGCATCAGGTTCACGCCGGGGCTGCGCGCGTCGGTCGCGAGCCGTGCCAGGGCCGTGCGGACGTCGGCGGCCGAGCGGGCGGCGCGCCATTCGCGTATCCGTGCGACCGCCGCGCGTTCGGCCTCCGGGTCCATGCGGTGCACGGCGGTGTCCAGGTCGGCGGTCAGCGGACTCGGCTCGGTCGTCTCGAAGCAGTTGACGCCGACGACCTTCTCCTCGCCCGACTCGATCCGCGCCCGTCTGCGCGCGTGCGCGGCGACCAGCGAGGACTTGAGGTACCCCGACTCGACGGCCGCGATCGCGCCGCCCATGTCGAGGATCCGGTCGAGTTCGGCCCGCGCCTCGGCGGCGAGCTCGTCGACCTTCGCCTCGACGACGATCGAGCCGTCGAAGAGGTCGCCGTGTTCGAGCAGGTCGCTCTCGTAGGCGAGGATCTGCTGGGCCCGCAGCGACCATTGCTGGTCCCAGGGCCGGGGCAGCCCGAGGGCCTCGTTCCAGGTGGGCAACTGCACCGCCCTCGCTCGCGCGCCCTTCGACAGGGTCACCCCGAGCATCTCCAGGACGATCCGGGGCAGGTTGTTCTCCGGCTGCGCCTCGGTCAGGCCGAGCGAGTTGACCTGCACGCCGTAGCGGAAGCGCCGGTGCCGGGCGTCGGTCACGCCGTAGCGCTCGCGGGTGATGTCGTCCCACAGCCGCGCGAAGGCGCGCATCTTGCACAGCTCCTCGACGAAGCGCACGCCCGCGTTGACGAAGAAGGAGACGCGCCCGACGACCCGCGTGAAGCCCGCGTCGTCGACCTGGCCGGAGTCGCGGACGGTGTCGAGGACCGCCACGGCCGTCGCCAGCGCGAACGCGATCTCCTGCACGGGTGTCGCCCCGGCCTCCTGGAGGTGGTAGCTGCAGATGTTGATCGGGTTCCAGCGCGGGATCTCGGCGACGGTGTAGGCGATCAGGTCGCAGGTGAGCCGCAGCGACGGCCCCGGCGGGAACACGTGGGTCCCGCGCGAGAGGTACTCCTTGACGATGTCGTTCTGCGTCGTGCCGGCCAGGCTCGCGACGTCGGCGCCGCGTTCGGCGGCGACGGCCCGGTACAGCGCCAGCAGCCACATCGCGGTGGCGTTGATGGTCATCGACGTGTTCGTCGCGTCGAGCGGGATCCCGTCGAAGAGTTCGCGCATGTCGCCCACGTGCGCGATGGGGACGCCGACCCGCCCGACCTCCCCGCGCGCCAGCGGATGGTCGGGGTCGTAGCCGGTCTGCGTCGGCAGGTCGAAGGCCACCGACAGGCCCGTCTGGCCTTTGGCGAGGTTGCGGCGGTAGAGCGCGTTGGAGGCCGCGGCCGAACTGTGGCCGGCGTAGGTGCGCATCAGCCACGGTTCGTCGCGTTCGGTGCTCATCCGCTCTGCCCGGCCAGGGCGGGAGCGGGCACGGCGGCGGCGTCCTGCGTCCCGTTGGCGCGGAACCTGTTGATCGCCGCTTCGTGTTTGGCGCGCAGCTCGTGGTCGGTGATGCCCAGCCCCTCCTCGGGCGAGAGGCAGAGGACGCCGACCTTGCCGTGGTGGAGGTTCTTGTGCACGTCGTAGGCGGCCTGCCCGGCGTGTTCGAGCTTGTAGGAGCGCGACAGCGTCGGGTGGATACGGCCCTTGGCGATGAGCCGGTTGGCGGCCCAGGCCTCCTTGTAGTTGGCGAAGTGCGAGCCGACGATGCGCTTGAGGTTCATCCACAGGTACCGGTTGTCGTACTCGTGGGTGTAGCCCGAGGTCGAGGCGCAGGTGACGATCGTGCCGCCGCGTTTGGCGACGAAGACCGAGGCGCCGAAGGTCTCGCGGCCGGGGTGCTCGAAGACGATGTCGACGTCCTCGCCGCCGGTGAGTTCGCGGATGCGCGCGCCGAGCCGCTTCCACTCCTTCGGGTCCTGGTTGTGCTCGTCGAGCCAGAAGCGGTAGTCCTCGGCGGAGCGGTCGATGACGGCTTCGGCGCCCATCGCCTCGCACAGGGCGGCCTTCTCAGGCGACGACACGACGCACACCGGTGTCGCGCCTCCCGCGAGCGCGTACTGGACGGCGTAGGAGCCCAGGCCGCCGCTGGCGCCCCAGATGAGGACGTTGTCGCCCTGCTTCATGGCCGCGCCGTTGGCGGAGATGAGCTGGCGGTAGGCCGTCGAGTTGACCAGGCCGGGGGAGGCGGCCTCCTCCCAGGTGAGGTGGGCCGGTTTCGGCATGAGCTGGTTGGTCTTGACCAGCGCGAGTTCGGCGAGGCCGCCGAAGTTGGTCTCGAAGCCCCAGATGCGCTGCTCGGGGTCGAGCATGGTGTCGTCGTGGCCTTCCGCGCTCTCCAGTTCGACGGAGAGGCAGTGGGCGACGACCTGGTCGCCGGGCTTCCAGTTGTTCACGCCGGCGCCGGTGCGCAGGACGACGCCGGACAGGTCGGAGCCCAGGACGTGGTACGGCAGGTCGTGCCGCTTGGCGAGCGGCGACATGCGGCCGTAGCGGCTGAGGAAGGCGAAGGTGGGGATCGGCTCGAAGATCGAGCTCCACACGGTGTTGTAGTTGATGGCGCTGGCCATGACCGCGACCAGGGCCTCGCCCGGGCCGAGCTCCGGGACGGGCACCTCGTCGAGGTGCAGCGAGCGGCGCGGGTCCTTGTCGGCCGAGGGCTGGCCTTCGAACATGCCGGCCTCGTCGCGGTGAAGGGTCACCCCCCGGTAGTGCTCGGGCACCGGAATGGACGCGAACTGCGCGGGCGTGGTGTCCGCGGAGCGGATCGCCTCAAGGATTTCCTGCACGATGACCTCCCGAAATCCGTGGCCTCCTGCGTCCGAGTGTGACGCGGGGCACAGTTCGTTACTCGTGAGTAACACGATAATGGCACGCGATGCCTTTGTAAAGACACTCCGTGCCAGAAATTTGACACCGCTTTGAGACCTAGCGCGCACCCACGTGAAGTCGCAGGACGTCGGCCCGGGTATTAAGATTTCGCCCGTGCTCCCGACGACCCGCTCCACCGCATCCCGCTCCCTTCGCGTAGCCGTGCTCACGGCCGCCGCGGCAGTCGCCGTGGCCGCCTGCTCGCCGTCGGGACCCCCCACGATCGCCTCGCCGCTCGGGACGCTCGTACAAACCGACGCCGCCGGCGCCCTCCCGCTCGAAAAGACCTTCGACGTCGCCCAGACGGCGCTCGTCGGACCGCACTTCGCCTTCGCCGTCGGCGGAGCCCAGTTCGCCAAGAACATCGACGCGGCCAAAGCCGCCGAACTCGGCCTCGAAGGCCCCCTGACCGCGCCCCCCGGGTACGAGGTCATGACCTTCCAGATCTCCCCCGAGTACACCGCCGAAGCCGCCCTCAGCGGCCGCGACGGCGCCACCGCCGCACTCGAACTCGGCGACCGCACCGTCGACCTCGACGAAGTCCCCGAGCCCGGCGAACTCATCGTCGCCATGGCCCAAGAAGGCGCCCCCGCCAAACTCGTCGTCACCGACGCCGGAAAACGCTTCAGCGTCAACCTCCGCGACGGTGTGCACGAAGAATTCGTCCCCGCCCTCCTCGTCGCCCCGACCCTCTCCTCCTACGGCAACGCCGGGCCCTACGACCAGGAAGTCAAAGCCGAAACCGACGAGTGGATCATCACCTTCGGCACCGGCACCGAATTCCAGCTCGCCCGCACCGCCTGGGCCGAAGGCTACGAATGGGCCCCCGACGGGAAACTCTGGATCGAAGTCCAGTTCACCTTCCAGCACCTCTGGAAAGGCAAGAACGTCGACATCGACTGGGTCCTCGACCCCGCCAAATCCCTCACCCTCAAAGTCGGCGACAGCACCGTCAAGGCCACCAAGACCGAGACCGGCGAGAAGCAGAACCAGATGATCGCCTACTCCATGGTGTTCGAGGTGGCACCCGAGACCGCCGCCGTGGACATCGTGTTCAAACCCAGCGGCGACATCAAGGTCATCGACGGCAGCAAGAAACTCAAGCCGAAGATCACCAAGGCGCCGAAAGAGAAGAAGTACACCGTCGAGTTCTGAGCCGGCTGGGCTGGTTTGGGCTGGGCTGGTTTGGGCGGCGCGAACGAAACCGCCTTGCGGGTAGGGGATCGGGCTCGGCCCGCCGCCGGTGCCGGGTCCCCGGCGTGGGGGTCGAGCGAAGCGAGGCTCACGCTCTCGGGGCCGCGTCTTGGGTTCCTGGCGTGGGGGTCGAGCGAAGCGAGGCTCACTGTCGGGGCCGCGTCCTGGGTTCCCCGCGTGGGTGGGCCGTGAGGCGGAACTCGCGCTCCTGAGGCGGGTACCGGTTTCCCCGCGAGGCCGGGCCGCGAGGCGAGACTCGCTCAAGCGAGACCGCTGCGGCCCGCCGGCGCCGGTCCCGGCCACGTGAGTGAGTCTTCCGTCGCGAGTCCGCCAAGCGATACCGGGCCCGTCCTCCACGAGGACGGGCCCGGTCCACATCCCGCCGTCGCCGTGGCCCGCGACCTACCCCTCCAGTGCGCGGCGGACCCGCTCGGCGACCTCCGCCGAATCCAGATCCGTCCGCGCCACGACCACCACCGTCCCCGGCACCGACGCGCCCCCGCCCGCGAGCTCGCCGTTCACCCGGTCACCCCCCACCGGAACCGCCGACCCGTTCGTTCCCACGAACCGCCGCCGCACCGTCCCCACCGCACGCTCCAGCCGCGCCTCGACGTCCCCGTCGCCACCGGCCCGCAGCCACAACCGCAGCACGTGATTGTGCGCCGCCACGATCGCCGCCGCCGCGACCTCCGCGAGCAAGGGCGCGTCGACATCATCGACCGGCACCCGATCGGCGTGATCGAGCAGATACCTCGTGAACAGCCTCTCGTACCGCGAGACCACGGCGATTTCCCGCTCACGCAACGCCGGAACCTCGCGCAACAAGCGATAACGCGCCACCGAGGCCTTCGGATCCGCCGCGTACATCCGCAACACCTCGCGAATGCCCCGGTACACCACCGACAACGGCTCCTCGCCCGGCTCGGCACCGTCCAGCACCGCCGCCACCCGGGCCAGCGTCTCGTCATGATCCGGGAAGATCGCGTCGTCCTTACCCGGGAAGTACCGGAAGAACGTCCGCCTCGCCACACCCGCCGAAGCCGCGATCTGATCCACGGTCGTGTCGGCATACCCCTGCTCGGCGAACAACGCCAGCGCCGAGGCCGCGATCTGCTGCCGGGTCCGGCGCTGGCGATCCTCGCCACTCGATCCGCGACGGGCGTCGCCGACCTGATCACGCACAGCCATATTCCAGCCTCCCCAGCCCGGGCTCGCGCCGGACGGAACCTTTACCAACAGCGAGCCTAGGTCGGGGGAGGTCAATCCGGATCGCTGGGGTGTTCGGGATCGAGCCGGTGCACACGCAGCCGCCGCTCGGCCAGCGCCGCCCAGTCGAAGGAGATCCGGAACGACTCGTCATCGTCCAGACGCTCCGGATCGGCGTGCACGAGCCCCTCGGGCGTGTCGACCGTCAACGAGACGATCGTCGCGCTCGACAGGAAGACCAGCGGATTCACCGCGAAGTCCACCAGCCCGTGCCGCACGTCCTCGGTGTCACGCTCGATGAGCCTCGCCAGCTCCGTGATGGTCGTCGTGACCTCATCGGGCTTGTTGAGATCCTCGGTGAACAGCTCCGCCAGCTCCCCGGCGATCGCCGCGATCTGATACTGCCAGCGGCCCTCATCGGACTCGCGCTCCCACTCCGGATCCATCGGCAGCACCTCTGACGGCAGCGGAAGCATCTGCGGTATCCGCCACCGCTCGGTCCCACCGACCACCTCATGACGGCACAACCCCAGCCTGCCCATCAGCAGTGCCAGATCCCGGACCGTCCGCGGCTCGCGCAGCCCCAGCCGCCCGAGCGCGCCGACACAGCGTTCCCTCCGCTGCCGGTCGGAAGCGTCGATCTCACTGGTACGCCACTGCTCGTCGGTCGAGAAACCCCAGAAGATCGGGCCCTCCAGACCACCGGTCGCGTTGTCGAACCAGCGTTCGCCACTTCGCTGACCCCGCGCGACCAGCGCGTCGAGGTCGCCGTCGGCCTCACTGCCGGTCGCCCCACGCAGCAGCAGCCACAGCCACTGACCCTGCGTCATCGGGAGCACCTGGAACCAGCCGGACGCCATCCACTCGTTACCGTTCGGGTCTTTCCGCCTCGCCATCTCGACCCCCACGTTGCGTAGTGATCAGTACACGGTGAAAGCTTGAAGATTCTCGCGGTGTAGTGCACGTGCGACGTGGCCGTCGATCCGGCCACCGACCTGTCTCCATTGTGGACCGCGTTCGCCTCGTCGGCACGCGGCTGTATGAGACTTGTCTGAGAATACGGTGACGGTCCTGTCACCTGCGGTATTACCAGGGTACCGTCCCTGGATGTGACATCCGCCGGCACGCAGCGCCCCACCCGCGTTCTCGTGGCCGACGACGACCCGGCCGTGCGCGAAGTGCTCGTGACCGCACTCGAACTCGCCGGGCACAAAGTGCGCGCCGAACCCGATGGATCCCGCGCGCTCGCCGCGCTCGGCGAGTGGCCGCCGGATGTCGTCGTGCTCGACCTGCTCATGCCTCACGCCGACGGCCTCGAAGTCTGCCGACGTCTTCGTACCCGCGGAGATCGAGTTCCAATCCTCATGCTCACCGCCCGCGACGCCGTCGGCGACCGCGTGGCCGGGCTCGACGCCGGCGCCGACGACTACCTCGCCAAACCTTTCGAACTCGACGAGCTCCTCGCGCGCGTCCGCGCGCTGCTCCGGCGCGCCTACCCGGCCGCCGAGACGCGCTCCCACGCGGGCGTCACCCTCGACCCGTCCGAACGGCGGGTGTGGCGCGACGGCGAGGAGATCGAACTCACCCGCACCGAGTTCGCGCTCCTGGAAATCCTCGTGGCGAACGCCGGGCGAGTCGTGACGCGAGAAGTGCTCACCGAGCAGGTCTGGGGCTTCGACTTCGGGCCCACCTCGAACTCCCTCGACGTGTACATCGGCTACGTCCGCCGCAAACTCGAAAACGGCGGCCGCGAACGCGTCGTGCGCACCGTCCGAGGGCTCGGCTACCGCCTGGGCCCCGGGTGAACCGTTCGATCCGGGCGAGGGTGAGCGTCACGGCCGCGCTGGCCGCGGCGATCGTGGCGATCCTGGCGCTCTCGGCGGCCTACCTGGTAACCCGCCACGAACTGAACGCCGAACTCGACCTGAGCCTGCGGAGGGCCGCGACGAACGTCGCCCGCCAGGTCGACGCGGGGACCTGGGTGCACGCGGGGGAGTGCCTGTGGCTCGCCTCACCCGGCTGCGTCCAGCTCGTGGCCGCCGACGGCACCGTCACGCCCGAACCGGACGCGAACCAGCCCGCCGTCGCGCCCGGCGCCCGGGACGTCGCCACGGGCGACCGTGCGGCGTTCTACCGGGACTCGACCCTCGACGGGCATCCCGTGCGCAGCTACATCGCGCCCGTGTCCGGTGGAGGGGCCGTACAGGTCTCCGTGCGCGCCGACTCCGTCGACAGGGGCCTCGCCCGCATCGGCGTCGCCCTGGGCCTGACCGGGGCCGCCGGGGTGCTCCTCGCCGCGCTCCTCGGCTATCTGGTGGCGCGCACGAGCCTGCGCCCGGTCGCCGAGCTGACCCGCACGGCCGAGACGATCGCGGCGACCCGCGACCCGGCCCACCGCATCGACGTGCGCGGTGACGACGAGCTCGCCCGTCTCGGCGCCAGTGTCAACACCATGCTCGACGAGCTCGACGCGGCCCTGCGAGCGCAGCGGCGGCTCGTCGCCGACGCCTCGCATGAGCTGCGCACGCCCTTGACGAGCCTGCGCGCCGGCCTGGACCTGCTCGCACGCGGTGAACTGCCGCCGGAGCGGGCGGTGCGGCTGGCGGAGAGCCTGCGGGTGCAGGGCGTCGAGCTGACCGGGCTGGTCAACGACCTGATCGAGCTGGCGCGCGGTGACGACGGGGAGCGCCACGTCGAGGACGTGCGGCTGGACGCCTTGGTGGAGCACTGCGTGGACACGGCACGGAGGCATTGGCCGGGCGTGGAGTTCACGGTCGCGGTGGAGGCGACGGTGGTCGACGGGGTGCCGGAGCGGTTGGCGCGTGCGGTGGCGAACCTCCTGGACAACGCGGCGAAGTTCGCGGGGTCCGGGCACGTCCGGGTCGGGCTGGACGGGGGCGTGTTGCGGATCGCCGACGACGGCCCGGGCATCGCGGAGGGAGAGTTGCCGCGTGTGTTCGATCGGTTCTGGCGTGCGCCGTCCGCGCGCGGTCTGCCGGGTTCGGGTCTGGGGCTGGCGATCGTGCGGCAGGTGGTGGAGGCGCACGGCGGGGTCGTGACGGTGGAGTCGAAGGAGGGGGAGGGGACGGTGGTGACCGTCGCCCTCCCCGCGAACAGAACCACTTAACACACTGACGGCATCACCCATGAGCACTCGACGTCCGTGGGGTACCCGGGGTCGGTCGCCGTCGGCACGGCCGTTGCCGCGAGTCCTTCGGCGTTCTTGCTGTACGAGGCGAGTGCGATGGCGATCTGGTCCTCGATCGGTTTGACACTCAGTTGGGTGACGAGGTGGTTGAGCTGGACGCCGAAGACGAGGAGTCTGCCGTCGGCGTCGGTGACGTATCCCGACAGCGAGGACACTCCGGTCATGGAGCCGGTCTTGCCGTGGACGTTGTTGGCGGCGGGCGTGTCGCGCATGCGGTTGCGGAGGGTTCCGCCGGTCAGGTAGTCGGGGTTGCCCGCGATCGGGAGTGAGGCCTCCCAGGTCGGGTACCAGGGTTCGGCGCGGATGGCGACGAGCAGGTCCATGATCTCGGCGGTGGGGATGTAGGTCCTGCGGGTCATTCCGGAGCCGTCCTCGGCGACGTACTTGTCGGTGTCCATGCCCTTGGTCGCGGCGTAGGCGTTGATCGCGCCCATGCCCGCGTCCCAGGTGCCTTCTCCGGCGGTGGCCTGTCCGATGGCCTTGACGAGCACTTCGCCGTGGCTGTTGAGCGAGTACTTCATGAAGGGGACGATCATCTCCGACAACGGCATCGAGTCGCGTGCGGCGAGGACGGGCGCGTTCTCGGGGGCGCTGATGCCGACGCGGGTGCGGCCGTCGACGGTGATGCCGTGCTTCCTCATGGCCGTGCGGAAGATCTCGGCGACGAGCCCGGTCGGTTCCCACACCGACGGCAGGTCGGCGGCGGGTTCACCACCGACGGGGATCGTGCCCGACACGTCGATGATGTTGCTGCCGTGGCGGCGTTCGATCCAGATGTCGTTCTCGCCGTCGGCGGCGACGGTCTTGGCCGTGTTGGAGACACGGATGTACTTGTTCGGCGGATCCATCTTGATCTTGGGTCGTCCGCCGACCTTCCCCGGCGACACCTCGAAGAAGATCGTCCCGGCGTTGTAGTCGGTGTCGTAGCCGGAGATGTTCAGCGCCGAGACCTGCGCGGCGAACTGGTAGGGCTCGTCGTCCCAGGCCCATTCCAGGCCGAGGCGGCGGGAGTCGAAGAAGGTGTCGTCGGCGATGAGGTCGCCGGTCACGGAGGTGACTCCGGCTTCGGCGAGTTTCGCGGCGAGCGCGTCGTAGTCGGCGTCGATCATGGTCGGGTCACCGGTGCCGCGTAGGTAGACGTCGCCGTCGAGGACGCCGTTGTGCACGGTGCCGTCGCCGCGTACGTCGGTGGTGAAGCGGTGGTCGGGGCCGAGGATGCTCATCGCGGCGGCCGACGTCAGGAGCTTCATGTTCGAGGCGGGGATGCCGGCGCGGTCGCCTTGGTGGTCGTAGATCGTCTCGCCGGTGGCGGCGTCGCGGACCTGGACGGTGCTCTGCGCGCCGGACAGGCGCGCGTCGGTGAGGATCTGGTCGATGATCTCGACGAGCCGGGCGTCGTCGGACGGGTCGGCGCCGGCCGAGTTCACGGCGAACGCCACGGACCCGGCGGCCACGAGGGCGGGCACCAGCACTTTGACGAGCAGGTTTCTCTTCATGTCGGGCATCTCCGATCGACCTGGACGGTTGTCACCCCTCTCGACGACGGCGACACGTGTTCGCGTTTGTTGCCGAGCCCGTATTAAGGGGGTGATGTTCGTCTCATTCGACGGCGGATCGTAACCTCGTCAGCCCTGGGACGCGTCGAGGCCGGTGCATCCGCGCAGGTCGGTGAGCTTCTCCTCGATCCGGGTCGCCTCCTCGCCCGTCGACGGCACGGGCCGGCCGTCGCCGTCGATGAACGCGGGCACGAAGTCGGTTCCGGTGAGCTCGCCGTCGTCGACGGTCAGTTCGAGGACGCCGGTGTCGTTGCTGTAGGCGTTGTCGCGGTACCAGAGGAAGTTCCCGAGGCCGTAGGCCACATAGGAGTCGCCTGTCCAGCCTTCGCCCTGGAGGAGGTGGGCGTGGGTTCCGACGATCGCGTCGGCTCCGGCGTCGGAGAGTCGCTTCGCCCAGTCCTTCTGCTCGTCGTTGGGACACTTGTCGCCCTCGGTGCCCCAGTGCATCATCATGATCACGACGTCGGCCTGTTCGGCGGCGTTTTCGACGGCCTGGATGAGCCGTTCCTCGTGCGCGACGTGTGCGATGCCGGGCTTGGAGTCGGTCGCCATCCACGTGTCCCACAGTTCCCAGACCTGCGAGGCGCCGATGAAGGCGACGGAGGTGCCGTTGAGGTCGACGATGTGGGGCGCGAGCGCGGCATCGGCGTCCATGCCGGCGCCGAAGACGGGCAGCCCGGCCGCTTCGGCGGCGTCGAGGGTGTCGACGAGGCCGTCGCGGCCGTAGTCGAGGGTGTGGTTGTTGGCGAGGCTGACCAGGTCGATTCCGGCGGCCTTGACGGCTTCGTAGGCGGCCGGGGTGGTCTTGAACTTGTACTGCTTCGGCTGGGCGTCGTCGCTGTCGGTCACCGAGGTCTCGAAGTTGAGCATCGCGAAGTCGGCGCGGGTGAAGACCTCGGCGACCGGGCCGAACACGGTCGCGGGATCGGCCAGCAGTGCGGCGGTGCGGCCCATGAAGTGCGCGTCGCCGGCGATCGCGATCGTCGCCGGGCCGGGACCCTCGGGCGCGGCGGACGACGCCGACGCGGAATCGGTCGGCGGGGGCGGGGACGCCTCGTCGGTGGAGGAGCCGCAGGCGGCCGTGGTGAGGATCAGCGCGGCGGCGGCCGCGGCGGTGAGGAGGCGGCGCGGGGACTCGACTGGGGCCACGTCGGCAGCATCGCACAGGAGCGCGCCGAGTCGCGTCGGCCACACCGATCGGACCGGCGGGTTGCGAAATGTGACGCAGGTGACGTTTGCGGAAACATCGGCACTCGGTGCCATGACGGCGGGGATCGATCAAGGCGGCGACATGGGCAAACACGTCGTGCGGTGGTATCGCTACCACCGTGCGCCGAGTCCCAGCGTGGCCCACATTACGGTCCCTGACAGAGGACCACCGCTTCACAAGGTTGACAATGGAGTTCTTACCGAAGAGTGTGTGTCCGCCGGGCGACCCCCGGCACACAGTGTCGTCATGACTGACAGGGAGGTCGACATGACCACTTTCATCGAGGTGCCGCGCGGACTGGCCGGCGTGATCGTCACCGATACCGAGGTCGGCGACGTCCGCGGTGAAGAGGGTTTCTATCACTACCGCCAGTATTCGGCGATCGAGCTGATCGAGAAGCGCGATTTCGAAGACGTATGGCACCTCATGCTCAAGGGCGAACTGCCGACCCCCGCGCAGCGCGAGGCCTTCATCGCCGAGGTGACGCCGCTGCGGCACCTGCCGAAGCCGGTCGCGGACCTGCTTCCGGCGCTGTCGGGCTCCGTCCCGATGGAGGGCCTGCGGACCGCGCTGTCCTTCGCGGCCGCCAACCGCGGCATGAAGCCGCTGCTGGACATCGACGAGGAGACGCGTCTGGCCGACACGCTCTTCGCGTCGGCGCTGGTGCCGACGATCCTCACGTCGCTGCACCGGCTGCGCCACGGCCTGGAGCCGATCGCTCCTCGTGACGACCTGCCGTACGCGGCGAACTACCTGTACATGCTGACCGGTGAGACGCCGAAGCCGGAGCACGCGAAGGCCATCGAGGCCTACCTGATGTCGACGATCGACCACGGGTTCAACGCCTCGACGTTCACGGCCCGCGTCATCGCCTCGACCGGGGCCGACATCGGCGCCGCGCTCGTCGGCGCGATCGGCGCGCTGTCCGGTCCGCTGCACGGTGGCGCCCCCAGCCGCGCGCTGGACGCCCTCGACGCGATCGGGACGCCGGAGAACATCGACCACTGGGTTCGCGACGTCATCACCAACGGCGGGCGCCTCATGGGCTTCGGTCACGCCGTCTACAAGACCGACGACCCGCGTTCGCTGATGCTGCGCGATGTCGCGACCCGCCTCGGCGGCCCGCGCGTGGACTTCGCGAAGCAGGTCGAAAAGCGCGTCGTGGAGATCCTGGCGGAGCTGAAGCCGGGCCGCAACCTCTACACGAACGTCGAGTTCTACGCGGGCGTCGTGATGGAGGACTGTGGTGTCCCGCGCGACATGTTCACGCCGACCTTCGCCGCCTCGCGTGTGATCGGCTGGGCCGCGAACGTGCTGGAGCAGGCGCGCGACAGCAAGATCATCCGCCCGCGTGCGCGCTACACCGGCGAGGTCCCGCCGGTGCCGGTGCCGACCGCCTGAGCGAGTTCGCGCAGTGAGGGGCCGGGCCAAGGCCGCGATCCCGAGCCGCTGAGCTGACGATGCCGGGCCCACCCCACGAAGGGGAGGGGCCCGGCTCGCCGTTTCCGGGGGGAGCGGCGGGCGGCGGTGGGGTGAGGGCGGCGGGCTTGCGTGGGCTGGCGGCATGGTGGCGGCTGAGCCGCCTGGGCGGGGGACTCGGCCGCGGTGACCGGGTTAGGGCGAGTCTCGCCCGCCTACGCCGGGGACCCGGCACCGGCGGCGGGTCGCAGCCGGATCTCATGCCCGGCAGGCGGTTTCGTTCGCGCCGCCCCAACAAGCACAGGCTCTTCAAGCTCACCCAGCAAGGCTGGGAACCCAAGACGCGGCCCCGCGAGCGTGAGTCTCGCTTCGCTCGCCCGCCCACACATGGAACCCGGCCGCAGCGGCCCCGCCAAGGCCGAGCCCCGCTTCGCGGCTCACCCACGCCGGGGACCCGGCACCGGCGGCGGGCCAAGCCCGATCCCATGCCCGGCAGGCGGTTTCGTTCGCGCCGCCCAAACAAGCACAGGCTCTTCAAGTTCACCCACCAAGGCCGTGAACCTAAGGCGCCGGTCCCGTGAGCGTGAGTCTCGCTTCGCTCGCCCACGCACGCCGGGAACGCGGCCGCAGCTCCCCCTCGATGGGCGAGTCTCGCTTCGCTCGCCCACCCAGGCCGGGAACCCGGCCACGTTTCCCCGCCCACGCCGGGGACCCGGCACCGGCGGCGGGCCGCAGCCCGATCCCATACCCGCAAGGCGGTCTCGTTCGCGCCGCCCAAACAAGCACAGGCCCTTAAAACCTCACCCACCAACACCGGGAACCCAAGACGCCGGTCTCAAGTGCGCAAGTTCCGCTCCGCCGTTCCCGCTCGTCGGGGGACGTGGCCGCGGCGGCCCTCCGCTGGGCGAGTCTCGCTCCGCTCGCCCAGGTCGGGGACCCGGCTATCGTGTCTTGCTCGGGCGTGTGCCGCTTCACCGAGGCACCGGGCCGGGAACTGCCCACAGCGGTCCACCGAGGCCCAGTCCCGCTTCCCGTCTCGCCCTGGCCGGGGACCCGGCCGCGGCGACCGCACCTTGGGGAGTCTCGCTTTGCTCGCCCGCCCGGGCCGCGGGAACCCGGCTTCGCCAGGGCACTGCGTCGGGGACCTGGCACCGGCGGCAGTTCACCAAGCGCCAGTCTCGCTTTGCGGCGCGCCCACGCCGGGTACTCGGTTTCGCCGGGGCACCGCACCGGGAACCCGGCACCGGTGGCGGGCCGAGCCCGATCCCATACCCCTCAGACGGTTTCGTTCGCGCCGCCCAAACAAGCAGAGCGCCGCCCAGCCGCCCACCCCAGCCCCCCCCACCCTCCCCCAGCGATCCGCGCCACGCCGGGCGCCCATCCGGGGGACATGGGTGCGTGCGCCTTGCACAATGGCGCCATGAGCTTGGGGGAGAAGCCGGGGTCCGCTGGTTTTTTGTCGAGGGTGCCGAAGATCTTCGCGACTTTGCTCGCGTTGGTGGCGATGTTGTCGACGTTGGCGGCTTTCGGTAGTGCGTTGCGGCATCGGACGGGTTCGATTCGCACGGTCATCGAGTGGGTCTTCGTGCCGGTTCCGGCGAACCTCGCTTATGCGGCTTTTGTCGCGATCGTGGCGGCGGCGGTGGCGCGTCGTAAGCGGCTGGCGTGGTGGTTGCTGGTCGTCTATTTCTTCGTTCAGCTGATCATCGGTTCGCTGGTGGGCTGGATGGCGGCGATGTGGCCGGAGGAGGTCTACGCCGACGAGTCGGGTTCGGCGGTGGAGCAGCCGGGTTTCCTGATTCCGGTGCTCACCGTCGGGATCGTCGTTTCGCTGCTGGCGATCGTTCTCCTCCTCGTCGCGCGGCGGGAGTTCTACGCGCGTGTGCAGCGCGCGAGTCTGTGGAAGGCGGCGCTGGTCTATCTCGTCCTGTTCGGTGTCTTCACGCTGCTGGGCTGGGGTCTGCTGAACATGTTCCCGGGCAAGGTCGCGCGCGTGGAGCGTCTTCCTTACACGGTCGAGCGGCTGCTGGGCGGCGTCTTCAAGTTCAACTGGGACCGGACGACGCACGCGCCGGGCTGGGTCAACCTGGTCATCGGTCTCTTCGGCGCGATCGCGTTGCTGGCGGCGCTGTTGACGCTCTTCGGTTCGCAGCGGCGGGCGGCGGCGCACCTGCCGGAGGAGGAGGTGCGGTTGCGGGCGCTCATCGAGCGCGACACGACGCCCGATTCTCTCGCCTTCTTCGCGACGCGGCGCGACAAGTCGGTGATCTTCTCCCCGAAGCGCGATGCCGCCATCGGCTACCGCACGGTCGCGGGCGTCTGCCTCGCGGCGGGTGATCCGGTGGGGGAGCCCGCCGACTTCCCCGCGGTCATCGACGCCTGGCTGCGGCACGCGCGCGCGTACGGCTGGACTCCGGCGGTCCTCGGCGCGAGCGAGGTCGCCGCGAAGGCCTACGCGCAGGCGGGCCTGCGGGTCCGGGAGATCGGCGACGAGGCGATCCTCGTCCCGCGTGAGTACACCTTGGACGGCGCCGAGATGCGCCCGGTGCGGCAGGCCGTCGCGCGGGTGGAGCGCGCCGGGTACACCGCCCGCATCCGCCGCCATCGGGAACTGTCGGCGGAGGAGATGCGCGCGACGATCCGCCGCGCCGACAACTGGCGCGACACGTCCACCGAGCGCGGGTTCTCGATGGCCCTGTCCCGGCTCGGCGACCCCGACGACGGCGAGTCCCTGCTCGTCGAGGCGCTCGACGCCGACGGCAACATCCGCGCGCTGCTGTCCTTCGTCCCGTGGGGAGACCGGGGCCTGTCCCTGGATCTCATGCGCCGGGACCGCGAGGCCGACAACGGGCTCATGGAGTTCATGGTCAGTTCGCTGGCCAGGGGCGCCGGCGAGCACGGCGTCGAGCGGATCTCGCTGAACTTCGCGATGTTCCGCGCGGTCTTCGAGGAGGGCGCCCGGATCGGCGCCGGTCCGATCCTGCGGGCCTGGCGCGGGCTGCTGGTCTTCTTCTCACGCTGGTGGCAGCTGGAGTCGCTGTACCGGTCGAACGTCAAATACCGTCCACAGTGGATGCCGCGTTATCTCTGCTACGGCGAGCGCCGGACGCTGCCGAAGGTCGGTGTCGCCGCGGCGATCGCCGAGGGTTTCGTGACGCCGCCGCGCCGGCGGGTGTCGATCGGACGGGCGGCGGGGGCGTTCCCCCTGCCCGGTCTGGCCGAGGCGATCGCGGCGAACCGCCCGCCGGAGCGGGTCGATCCGCTGCACGACCGCGACGGACTGCCCGAGCAGATGCGGGTGCGTCTCGACAAGCTCGACGAGTTGCGCGCGGCCGGCGTCGACCCCTACCCGGTCGGCTACGACCGCACCGACACCTGCGGCGCCATCGCCGCACGTCACACGGGTCTGGCGCCGGACACGCGTACCGGCGACGAGGTCTCGGTCGCCGGGCGTGTCGTGCTGGTCCGCGACCACGGCCGCCTCACCTTCGCCACGATCCGCGACTGGACCGGCGACCTCCAGCTCATGGTCACCGGCGATCCCGGTTTCAGCGCCACCGTCGACATCGGCGACCACATCGGCGCGGCCGGCGAGGTCGTCACGACCCGGCGCGGGCAGTTGTCGGTGCACGTCACGTCGTGGACACTGACCGCGAAATGCCTGCGGCCGCTGCCCGACAAGCACAAGGGACTGTCCGACCCCGAGGCCCGAGTCCGGCAGCGCCACCTCGATCTCATCGTGGACGGTGAGGCCCGCGACATCCTGCGCGCGCGTGGCGCGATCGTGCACCGGATGCGCACGACCCTCAACGAGCGGGCCTTCCTGGAGGTCGAGACGCCCATCCTCCAGCGCGTCCACGGTGGCGCCAACGCACGACCTTTCACCACGCACATCAACGCCTACGACATGCGCCTCTACCTGCGCATCGCACCCGAGCTGTACCTCAAGCGGCTCTGCGTCGGCGGCGTCGAGAAGGTCTTCGAACTCGGCCGCACGTTCCGCAACGAGGGCGTGTCCTTCAAACACAACCCCGAATTCACGATGCTGGAGGCCTACCAGGCCTACGCCGACTACGTCGGGATGCGGGAGCTGACCGTCACACTCATCCGCGACGCCGCCCTCGCGGCCCTCGGCACGACCGTCATCGAACGCGACGGCGTCGCCTACGACCTCGCCGAGGAGTGGCCCGTCAAGACCGTCCACGAGGCCATCTCGGCGGCCCTCGGGGAACGCGTCGACCCGGGCACCCCGCTGGAAAGCCTGCGGAAGCTCGCCGACGGTGCGAAGGTTCCCTACGACGTCAAGTGGGGAGTGGGCGCGATGATCCTGGAGTTGTACGAACGGCTCGTCGAGCACGAGACGACCCGCCCGACCTTCTACACCGACTTCCCGACCGAGGTCTCGCCGCTGACCCGTCAGCACCGCGATGATCCGCGCCTCGCCGAACGCTGGGACCTCGTCGCCTTCGGGACCGAACTCGGCACGGCCTACTCCGAGCTGATCGACCCCGTCGAGCAGCGCCGCCGCCTCACCGAGCAGTCCCTCCTCGCGGCGGGCGGAGACCCGGAGGCCATGGAACTCGACGAGGACTTCCTGTCGGCGCTGGAGTACGCGATGCCGCCGACCGGCGGGCTCGGCATCGGCGTCGACCGCCTCGTCATGCTCCTCACCGGGCGCGGAATCCGCGAGACCCTGCCGTTCCCGCTCGTGCGGCCGGGCGGGCCGGGGGAGCGGACATGAGGCGCAACGCCGGGTTCGCGGCCCTGGTCGTCGCCGCCATCACCTACCTGACCTGGATCTTCGGGGAGGCGCTCAACCCGGCCCTCGACCCGCTGACGTCCTACGTGAGCGAACTCGCCGCCGACGACCAGCCGCACGAATGGTTCTTCCGGATCGGCGACGTCGTGACCGGCTCCATCGCCGGCACCGTCGCGATCCTGAGAGTGAAGGGCTCGCACGGCGCCCGCTTCGCCGGCTGGGTCGGGGTGATCGTGTTCGGTGTGGCGACGCTCCTCGACGCCGGACCGTTCACGCTGACCTGCGCGCCTTCGATCGACAGCGACTGCAAGGCCGCCGAACAGGCCGGCACGCTGCCGTTCCCCGACGACGTGCACACCGTCGCCAGCGTCATCGCCACGGTCGCGCTGGTGGTCGCCGCGGTCGCCTTCGCCCTGTACAGCGGAAGCGTCCTGCGCTGGGCACTGGCCGGACTGGTCACCGCCACCTCGCTGGCTGTCGCGATCACCGTCCTCGCCGGAGCCGACATCGGCCTGGCACAACGGATCCAGCTGCTGAGCTTCTCGGCGTGGCTGGTCGCGCTCGGCTGGTGGCAACGGTGCGAACGGACCTTATCGTCCTCCCCGGCCTCGGCGACGGGGCGTTCAGCTGGACCGGCGTCCTGCCGCCCCACGCCGTCGTACTCGACCGCCTCGGGCACACCGGCCCGTTCACCCTCGACGGCGAGACCGCCCGGATCGCCCGCGCCGCGACGCGCCCGCCCGTCCTCGTCGCCCACTCCATGGCCGCCTGCTACGCCGAGGCCTACGCGAGGCTCCACCCCGTCACCGGTCTCGTCCTCGTCGACCCCTCCTATGAGGACCAGGCCCGCACCCGAGCGCCCGGCGTCCCCAACTGGGCCGCCTGGCTGAGCAGACCCGCCGTCGCCTGGCGGCTCGGGCCGGCGCTGTGGAGCGCGCTCGCCGTCGCCCAGACGCGCACCACCGTCCCCCGCCACATCCGCCACCGCGCCCGCCGGTACTACCGCGACCCGCGCGTCGTCGCCTCCGCCGTCGCCGAATACTTCGCCTACGACGACGTCAACGCCCAGCTCATCGCCCTGCGCGCCAGGACGCAAGCACCCGACGTGCCCGTCGTCGTCCTCGCCGCCACCCCCGCCGGAGTCCCCGTACCCGACCTCGGGCAAGTCCGCCTCACCGCCCTCTTCCCGCACGCCGAACTACGCGTCCTCCCCGGCTGCGGCCACCTCATACACCTCGACCGGCCCGGCGCCGTACGAGCCGCGATCGCCGCCGTGGAGGAGTGAAGGCTCATCGCCGGGAAGGACACGCGGATCCTGCTCAAGGAGGAGAATGACGCGTTGAGTTCGGCGCCGGGTTCCTTCCCAGGAAGGAAGAGCACGGCGCCGCACGCCGATACCGTCATGGACAACACGAAGTCACGAGACCGCGTCGCGTTCACGGCGTAACCCGGAATCATCGGAGAGGTACATGTCTGAGTTCACCCCGCAAACGGTTCAGCCCGAGCGCAAGCCCACGCCCGGCACCGTCAACACGGCGGCCTACATCCAGTTCGCGATCTTCGCGCTCGCGCTCCTCGGCCTCATCTTCGGGCTCATGTACAGCCAAGACGCCATCGACGCGGCCGTCGCCTCCCTCAAAGACCAAGGCGCCAAGCAGGACCTGATCGACGCCTACGAACAGTCCGGCAGCTTCTCCAGCATCGGGCAGATCGTCGGCCTCGTACTCGCCGCCGTCTACGCCGTCCTCGGCATCTTCAACCGACGCGGCGTCAACGGCGCCCGCATCACCACCTGGGTCCTCAGCGGCGTGTTCCTGCTCTGCGGCGCGGCCACCTTCGCCCTCTCCGGCGTCGGCGGCGGCACCACCGACGGCGTCGACATGGACAAGGTCACCACCGCCATGAGCGACGCCGTTCCCGCCTGGTACAACGCCTTCGGGATGGTCTCCGGGATCGTGCAGATCCTCGGCTACCTCGTCGTGATCGTGCTCCTCGCCCTCCCCGCCTCCGGCGAGTTCTTCCGGAAGGCCCCGCCCCAGCTGATCCTGCCCGGCGACGAAGTGAAGTAACCGAATACGCGTAGAGAAGAGACGGGCACCGCTGGGAGCGGTGCCCGTCTCTCTGCTTTTTGGCGGCCGTGCTTGTTTGGGCGGCGCGAACGAAACCGCCTGAGGGGTAGGGGATCGGGCTCGGCCTGCCGCTGGTGCCGGGTGCCGGGTGTGGGGGCGGGGACGTGGCCGGAGTTTCCGGGCTGCGTGGGCGAGCGAAGCGAGGCTCACGCTTGGCAGGACCGCTGCGGCCGGGTTCCCGGCTGCGTGGGCGAGCGGAGCGGGACTCACGCTCACGAGACCGGCGTCTTGGGTTCCCGGCGTTGGGTGGGCTGCTGCGGCGGGGTACTTGGCGTGGGTGGGTGAACAGACCCGGTTCCCGGTGTTGGGTGGGTGAGGTTTTAAGGGCCTGTGTTTGTTTGGGCGGCGCGAACGAGACCGCCTTGCGGGTATGGGATCGGGCTGCGGCCCGCCGCCGGTGCCGGGTCCCCGGCGTGGTGTTGCGGCGAAGCCGGGTTCCCTGTCTGGTGCAGAAGCGCGCTTGGTTCCCGGTGTTGGCGGGCGAGCGGAGCGTGGCGCGCCCTGAGTGGGGGCGTTCGGGCGGGTCTCGGCGTGGGTGGGGGGAGTGAAGCGTGGCTCGCCCGTTGAGGGACCGCTGCGGCTGGGTTCCCGGCGTGGAAGGGCTGCGAGGTGGGGCCGGCCTGAGCGGGAACGCTCGGGCGGGCTCCCGGCGTGGGCGGAACCGCGACCGCGCGGCTCACGTGCGCGGGGGGCTTGGTTTGGCTCGTCGCTGCCGCTCTGAGCGCGATTCGCGGGCAGCGTTCGGTGGCGGGCGGCCGTGCGAAAAACGCGCTCCCCCGCTCGCCCCAAAGGGGCCCCAAAAATCACGATACGGGCGAGGTGTGACAAAAGCGCCTAGGTGAGAAGTGCTCGGAGTCTGGCGTGCGGCATGCACTTAGGTCGCCGGGCCGCACCGCCGGGCCGCCAGGCCCCGCGTGCGCCACCGCTGCCGCGCCACCCTGCCGCCAGGCCGCGCCACACCACCCGCCCCGCCGCTAGGTCGCGCCACCCTGCCCTCGCCGCCAGTTCGCGCCACCCCGCTGCCGCGCCACCCCACTCCAGGCCCCGCGCGCGCCACCCTGCCCCGCCGCCAGTTCGTGCCACCCCCCGCCACCAGGCCCTGCCCGCGCCCCGCCCCCGCGCCACCCCACCCCCGCGGCCGTCCCCCCGGCTAGTCGTGCCTCCCCGCGATCAGTTCCTGCAGCCAGATCTTCCCCCGGATGATCGGCCGGCGCAGCCGCATCTCCCGCCACACCGCGTTCGCCATCTTCCGCTCGCCCCGCCGCCGGTCCGGCCGATACCGCCACCGCGCCCACGGCGACCCCGGCCGCGCCAGCCGGACCGCCCCCACGTACAAGAACAACGGCACCAGCAACCCGAGCAGCCCCGACCAGATCTTCCCCTTCAGCAACGTCACCGCCGCGAAACCCAGATTGAGCAGCGTGAACGCGATCCCCAGCGGCACCGAGTACGGCTGCCCCCGCAAATCCAGCGTGTCCGCGACACCGATCGGCCGGAAACCCAGCAGCAGCAGCCCCGTCAGCGCGATCGCCACGAACAGCGCGTCGACCGACGTGCGCCCCTCCTCCGTCCAGTACACGTCCTTCAGGTGCAGGATCAGCGCGAACTCGTCCAGCACCAGCGCCGCCCCGATCCCGAACAGCGCCGCCATCACCGACCGCCACCCGACGAGCTCCTCCGGCACCGTCAGCCCGGCCACCCCGCCGATCAGCATGAACACCACACCGAACACGACATGATGAATGTGCAACCCACCCGGCGTCACGTTCCCCGGCCACCAGCGCACCTTCGCGCGGATCAGCCGCACCGACAGGCGAATGAAGCCGAAGCCGACGAGCATCGCGACGAAGAAGCTGAACAGCGGAACGAGTCCGGGCTCGACGATCGTGTTCCGGAACCAGGTGTGCACCTGATCAGTCTCGCTCGTACCCCCGACGGCCGCGCGTGAACGGCGCCCGGCGTGGGCGAGGGCACTACCTCCGCGTCCCCTCCAGATACCGCAGGACCGCCGCGACCCGCCGGTCGGTCCGGTCGTCGGGCGCCAGCCCGAGCTTGGCGAAGATGCTGCGGATGTGCTTGTGCACGGCGTTCGACGTCACGAACAACCGCTCGGCGATCGCCGTGTTCCCCAGCCCCTCGGCCATCGCCTCCAGGACCTCACGCTCCCGCGCGCTCAGCCGCTCCAGCGGGTCGCCCGCCCGGCGGGCCGCGAACAGCTGCGCCACCACGTCCGGGTCGATCGCCGTGCCCCCGGCGACGACGCGCTCCAGCGCCGTCACGAAGGTCTCGACGCGACCGACACGCTCCTTCAGCAGGTACCCGACGCGCCCGGCGCCGTCGGCGAGGAGGTCCGTGGCGAAGCTCTGCTCCACGTAGGCCGACAGCACCAGCACCGCCAGCTCCGGATGCCTCCGCCGGGCCTCGACGGCCGCGCGGATGCCCTCGTCGGTGTGCGTCGGCGGCATGCGCACGTCGACGACGGCGACGTCGGGCCGGTGCTCGTCGACGGCCGCGAGCAGCCCGGCCGGTTCGCCGACGGCGGCTACGACCTCGAAGCCCTCCCCGGCGAGCAACAGCGAGAGGCCTTCGCGCAGGAGGGCGTCGTCCTCGGCGATCACGATCCGCATGGCAGCTCCACATCGATGATTGTCGGCCCGCCGACCGGGCTGGACACGCGCGCGGTCCCGTCGTGCGCGGCGACACGCCCTTTCAGGCCGCTGAGGCCGGATCCGCGCTGCTCGTCGGCGCCGCCCTTGCCGTCGTCGGTGATCGTGATGCGCAACAGATCCCCCGCGCGCTTCACGCCGACGGACGCCCGTCGGGCGCCGCTGTGCTTGGAGATGTTGGTCAAAGCCTCGGCGACGACGAAGTACGCGGTCGCCTCCACCGACGTGGGGCAGCGCCCGGCCACGTCGACGTCCAGCGCGCACGGCACCGCGCACCCGGCGGCGAGCGCGGCGAGGGCCCCGTCGAGGCCGCGTTGGTCGAGGATCGGCGGCAGGATCCCGCGGATCACCGAGCGCAGTTCGGCGAGGGCCTCCTCGGCGCCGGTCTGGGCGCGTTCGAGCATGGCGTCGGCCGCGGCCGGATCGCGGGTGAGGGCGCGCCGGGCGGCGCCGGTCAGGACGGTGACGCCGACGAGGCGGTTCTGCGCTCCGTCGTGCAGCGCGCGTTCGATGCGGCGCAGTTCGGCGGTGTGCGCGTCGAGCGCGGCGGCCCGGGTCGCGGTGAGCTCGGTGATGCGGGCCGAGAGGTCGACGTCGGAGCGCGGCGACAGCAGACGGCGGCCCATGTGGTCGGAGAAGCGGGCGAGGTGGGGCAGGACGACGACGGACAGGACCAGCCACACCGGGCTCGCGGCGGCCGCGGCGAACGCACCGGACCAGCTGGTCACGGGGAACCCGAAGGACGAGCCCGCGTCGCCGGCCGGCACCAGCCACCACCACAGGGGGAGCGTCACGTCGCGGATCGCGCTCAGCGGCAGCGCCAGCCCGATCATCGCGGCGAACAGGAATGCCGCCCGCGCCACGATCCACCCGAGGTCCCGGCGGGTCGCCGGGTCGGTGACGGCCACGCGCATCGACGCGCCCCACCCGCCGGGGAGCAGCCGGTACGGCGAGGGGACGGGCGGGCCGGTCCGCGACAGGTGCGCCCGCTCCCGGTCGGCGAGGGCCCGGACGAGCTTGAGGGCGTAGGGCAGCGCGGGCAGGCCGACGCTCATCATCGAGGCGACCCCGACGACCGTCGAGGCCATCATCGCGACCAGCGCCAGCATCGACGTCGGCAGCCCGGCGCCCAGGCGCAGCCATGCGGCGACGGCCGCCCTCAGGCGGCCGCGCAGCCGGTGCACGCCACTGTCATCCACGGCGGTCACGGTACGTGCCTCAGCGGCCCTTCGTCTCGTGCGGAGCGGGACGGGAGGCGAAAAGTACAGCCTGCGCTACCCCGGTTCGGTAGTCGGCTGTATTTCCGGCGAGGCCCCGTCTCCATAGCGTGGAACTCGACCTGATCGAGGCATTCACCAGCGATGGGACCCACCATGAGCGACCCGTACCGGATCACCGACACACCCGCCCCCACCTCCGGCGCGCACCCCGCCGGGCGCGAGTCGCGGCCGGGCCGGACCGCCCTGCGACTCCTGCTGTGGCTGGGCGTCCTGGCCGGCGTCGGCGTCAACCTCGCCACGAACTTCACCGGCCACACGCTCATCGGCATCCTCGCCGGCAGCTTCGGCACGGTGTGCATCGTCCTCCTCGTCGTCTCCCACGTGACGGGACGACGCCGGTGAGCCGCCGCGACCTCAACGGGCAGGCGGCCGTCGTCCTCAAGGGCGTGACCCGCTCCTACCGCGGCGGCGTCCTCGCCCTCGACGACGTCTCGCTCCAGGTTCCGCGCGGGGCCTTCCTCGCGGTGATGGGCCAGTCGGGTTCGGGCAAGAGCACCCTCCTCCACTGCGCCTCGGGCCTCGACGTGCCGACCTCGGGCTCGGTGACCGTCGGCGGCGTCGAGATCAGCGGCCTGCGGGAGGCGAAACGAGCGGTCGTCCGCCGCGAGCAGGTGGGTTTCGTGTTCCAGTCCTACAACCTCGTGCCCTCCCTCGACGTGCAGCAGAACATCACCCTTCCGCTGCGCCTGGCCGGGCGTGGTCCCGACCGCCGCTGGCTCGACGGCCTCGTCGAGCGCGTCGGCCTGGGCGGCCTGCTGCACCGCTCCCCGAGCGAACTGTCCGGCGGACAGCGCCAGCGCGTCGCCGTCGTGCGGGCCCTCGCGGCGAAACCCGCGGTCGTGTTCGCCGACGAACCCACCGGCGCCCTCGACTCGGCCAACGCCGCCCAGATCCTCGACCTCCTCGCCGCCCTCACCGACGATCTCGGCCAGACCGTGGTCATGGTGACCCACGACGCCGCGGCCGCCGCCCGCGCCCACGACACCGTCGTGATGGCCGACGGCCGCGTCACCGAGATCCTCAGCGGCGCGAGCGCCGACGAACTCGCCGCCCGCCTCGGCCGCGTCTGGGCGGGAGCGGCCCGGTGAAGACCCTGTTCCCGATCGCCCTGTCCATGTCCCGCCGCCGATTCGGCGGCCTGATCGCCGTCGCCGTGGCCGTCCTCATCGGCGCGCTCGCGGTGACCGCGACCGCCGGGATCGCCCAGACCGGCATCTGGGCCGACGCGCCCGTCGGGCGCTTCGCCTCGGCCGACGTCCTCGTCGGCGCGGCGCAGACCGTCGAGCAGGAGGAGGACATCGACGTCCCACTCCCCGAACGCGAAGCGGTCGGCGCCGACCTCGTCGCCACGCTCGCGACCGTGCCCGGCATCGAGCACGCCCTCGGCGACCTGTCCTTCCCCGCCACACCGGTCCTCGACGGCACGCCCGTGCACTCGGGAGGCGGACACGGCTGGTCGTCGGCGTCCCTGCCCGACACGCCCAAGGTCACCGGCGAGGCGCCCGACGCCGCCGGCGAGCTCGTCCTCGACCTCGCCACCGCCACCGCCCTCGGCGGCGCGCCGGGCGACCGGATCGAGATCGTCGTCGCCGGACAGCGCGCCACCTACCAGGTCACCGGCATCGCCGAGGACGTCCCGCCGGGCCTGTACTTCGCCGACGACGTCGCCACCGCGCTCGCCGGACGCGAAGGCAGGGTCGACCTCATCGCCCTGTGGGCCACCCCCGGTACCGACCCCGGCGACGCGGCCGACCGCGTCCGCGACGCCCTCGCCGGAACCGGTCTCACCGTCGCCACCGGCGACGACCGCGGCGACGTCGAGTCCCTCGCCGTCGGCGCCGGACGCGGGCTGCTCATCGCCCTGGCGGGCTCACTGGCCGGCGTCATCCTCATGATCGTCGGCTTCATCGTCACCGGCGCCCTCGCCGTCAGCGTCGCCGGACAGCGCCGGGACCTCGCCCTCATCCGCGCCGTCGGCGCCACACCCCGGCAGGTGCGGCGGATCGCCGCCATCCAGGGCACCCTCGCGGCCCTGCTCGTGCTCCCACCGGGCATCACGGCCGGGTACTTCCTCGCCGAACGCGCGCGGGAATGGTTCGTGCGACTCGGCGTCATCCCCGAATCGCTGCCGCTGGTCACCGGACCACTGCCCGCGATCGTCACCGCCGTCCTCTTCCTCGCCGTCGTCGGACTCGGCGCGCGCGGCGCCGCACTGCGCGTGTCGCGCATGCCCGCCACCGAGGCCGTCGCGCAGACCGAGACCGAACCGCGTTCGCCGGGCCGGATCCGCACCACGATCGGCTTCGCGCTGATCGGCCTCGCGATGCTCATGGCGGCGGTGCCGCTGGTCAGCCGCAGCATGGTCGCCGTGGCGGGGACGGGTTCCGCCGGGATCGTCGCCGTCATCGGCCTCACCCTCGCCGGGCCGGCGGTCGTGCGGGCCGCCGCGGAGTTCCTGGCCGCGCGACTGTCCCGCCGCCCGGACCCGGCGGGCTGGCTCGCCGCGCAGAACCTGCGCGCCTTCGCCTCGCGTGGCGCCGGAGCACTGACCGGCCTGGCGATGGCCGTGACGCTGGCGATCACCTACACCTTCGCGCAGACCTCGCCGCAGAAAGGCGTCGAACAGGACCTCGCCGCCAGCGATCTCGGCGCCCTGAGCGTCACCGCGCCGGGTCTGGGCGGCGTGCCCGCCTACGCCCTCGACGACCTGCGCGCCGTCCCCGGCGCCACGGTCGCGATCCGCGACAGCACCACCGTCGTGCTCCCGCACACCGAGGACGGGAGGGCGAAGGCCGACGCCTACGAGACGGTCGTGCTCGGCGCCGACGCCGAGAGCATGGTCGATCTCGGGCTCACCGCCGGTTCGATGTCCGCACTGACCGGCGACTCCATCGCCGTCAGCGGCACCTTCTCGATGTGGCAGGGGCTGGACCCGGGCGACACCACCGAACTGATCCTCGCCGACGGGTCCCGCGTCACCGTCACCGTCGCCGCCGTCTACGACCGCGAACTCGGCTACGGAGACATCGTCCTGTCGCCCGACGTCGCCTACCCCTCGGCGTCGCTCTACGATTCCGTCCTCGTCGGCGGCGTCGCCGAGCAGACGGTCCGCGACGCACTCGCGGGGGTGCCGGGCGTGGCGGTCGACGCCGGTCCGCGTGAGGTGGCGGCCGAGGTGACGCCGCAGATGTGGCTGAACTTCGTCGTGGTCGGAGGGCTGCTCGGGTACGTGCTGCTCGGCGTGATCAACAGTCTCGTGGCGGCGACGTCGCGTCGCGGGGGAGAGTTCGACGCGCTGCGTTTCGCGGGGGCGACGCCCGGCCAGATGCGCGCGATGATCCGGCGGGAAGGGCTCTGGTACGGGCTCGGCGCCTGCGCGGCCGGTCTGGCGCTGTCGACGCCGCCGCTGCTGTTCCTCGGCGTCGGGCTGCTCGGTTCGCCGATCGCGGCGGGCCCGTGGTGGCTGCCTCCGGGCGTGTGCGCGGTGGTGCTGGTGGCGGGCTACCTCGCGACGGTGATCCCGGCGGGCCGGGTGCTGCGGGCGGTGACCGGGCGGTGAGTCCCCGGCCTGAGCGCTAGGGAGCCGCGAGGGCGTCCGGGCGGGGCAGGTTCCGCAGGTGGCGGCTCAGTGTCGCGAGGGCCGCCACCAGCGTGACTCCGCCCATGAGGGCGAACGCTGCGGCGGGCCCGCCGGTGTCGAAGACGGTGCCGAACAGCAGGGGCGACAGGGGCTGGAGCGCCGACACGAGGAAAC
The DNA here is from genome assembly GCF_014202425.1 of Phytomonospora endophytica. Classification (GTDB taxonomy): domain Bacteria; phylum Actinomycetota; class Actinomycetes; order Mycobacteriales; family Micromonosporaceae; genus Phytomonospora; species Phytomonospora endophytica. The sequence goes on from NZ_JACHGT010000001.1 coordinate 554,216, forward strand.
CGGCGCCGGAGCTGACGCGCCCCTGGAGCCCGTCGGGGGTTCCGGCCACGACGTAGGTGAGCACGAGCGCGTTGAGCGCCGGGACGAAGAAGGTGATCACGCAGCAGATGACCGCGATCGGGACCGGCCCGGGCACGAAGCCGATGGCGGCGATGAGCGGTGGGGCGCCGAAGGCGAGGCCGATGATGAGCGGTGTGGGCCGCACCCGGCGCAGGATGCGCCCGGTGAAGAGGGCGCCGAGGAGGCCGCCGACGGCGATGGCCGCGGCGAGCGCACCGATTCCGGCGTTGGCCATGCCCTGCCGATGCCAGGTGGCGATGAGCATGAGGTGGACGGCGCCGAAGGCGAAGTTCACGCCCATGCCCCACAGGACGAGCAGGCGCAGGCGGGGGATGCCGAAGAGGTGCCGCAGGCCCGCGGTCATGCCTTTCACGTCGGGGACGGCCTTCTTCGCCGAGGACGAGGCGGAGCGCCCGTTGAGGGGCGTGCGGATGAACAGGAGCGCGACGGCGCCGATGAGGAAGGTCAGCATGTCGAAGACGAAGGGCACGGCGCGGCCCAGGCCGAGCAGCCATCCGCCGAGGGGGCGTCCGGCGAGTTCGGCGCCGAACATGCGGGCTTGGTTCTGGGCCATCGCGTCGGGCAGCTGTGCGGGCGGGACGAGCTGTTTGACGGCGGCGGCCGAGGCGGGGTTGAACAGGGCGGCGAAGAGGGACGAGGCGATGGCCGCGCCGATGATCGCGGCGAACCCGGCGTGCCCGGCGTGGGCGGCCAGGGCGAGGGCGCCCATGATCGCGGCCCGGGCGAGGTTGCTGCCGATCATGATCGTGCGCCGGTTCACACGGTCGGCGATGAGTCCGGCGGGCAGCGTGAAGAGCAGGAGGGTGACGAGCTGGGCGGCGGCGACCATGCCGGCGTACCCGGCGCTGCCGGTGACGCCGAGCATGATGAGGGGGTAGGCGATCTCGGTGACCTCGTTGCCGAGGGTGGAGACCGCGCGGCCGCTCCAGAGCAGCTGGAAGTCGCGGTTGCGGCGTAGTGGGATCGGTGGCGACGGCGGGGCCGCCACCGATGCGTCTGGGCGGGACAGCAGGGCGGTCATGCGACGGCGACTTCCTCTGGGCGCGGAAGGTTGCGGACCGGACGGGTCAAGGTGAAGAGTGCCGCGAGCAGGGCCACCGCCGCCATGACCGCGAAGGCGGCCGTCGCGCCCCAGGCGTCGAAGAGGGTGCCGAGCGCGACCGGCGCGATCGGGGAGATGAGCATCGACAGGAAGGTCGCGCCCGCCCCGACGCGGCCCTGGAGCTCGTCGGGTGTGCCGGAGGCGATGTAGGCCCAGCCGACGGAGTTGAGCGCGGGCAGGAAGAAGCCGACGAGCGCGGCGACCACGGCCAGCGGGTACACGCCGGGGAGAAGGCCCATGGACATCATCAGGACGGGCAGTGCCCAGGCGAGGCCGACCACGAGGTGCGTTGGCTTGACGCGCTTGATGATGGCGGGGGCGAGGAGCGCGCCGGACAGACCGCCGAGGGTGCCGATCGCGGCGAGGATCCCGACGGTCGACTCCGAGGCGCCGCGTTCGCGCCAGGTGGCGATCTCGACGAGGAAGAAGCCGCCGAGGGCGAGGTTGATGCCCATCGACCAGAGCAGGAGGTTGCGGAGCATGGGCTTGGCGAAGAGGTAGCGGATGCCCGCGGTCGCGCTGCGCCAGGCGGGTTCCCGCACCGCGGGCGCGCTTTCGCGGGGGGCCTGGAGTGGTTTGCGGATGAAGAGCAGCGCGAGCCCGGCGAGCAGGTAGGTGATGGCGTCGAAAAGGAAGGGAACGCTGCGGGCGATCCCGAACAGCCAGCCGCCGATGGGCGGGCCGATGAGGCCGGTGGCGCGCATCCGGGCCTCGTTCTGCGCCTGCGCGCTGGTGATCTGCGCGGCGGGCACGAGCTGCTTGAGGGCGGCGGTCGAGGCGGGGTTGAAGATGCCGTGGAACAGCGAGGACAGCACCGCCGAGCCGATTATCAGGGGGATGGTGGCCCAGCCTCCGTAGACGGCGAGGGCGACGCCGCCGAGGATCACCGCGCGGGACAGGTCGCTGACGATCATGATCGTGCGCCGGTTCACGCGGTCGGCGAGGAGTCCGGCGGGCAGCGTCACGAGCACCTGGATCGCGATCTGGCCGGTGGCGAGGAGGCCGGCGTAGCCGGCGCTTCCGGTCAGGGCGAGCATCAGCAGTGGGTAGGCGATTCCGGCGACTTCCTGACCGAGGCCGGCGACGGCGCGCCCGCTCCACAGAAGCTGGAAGTCGCGGTTGCGGCGCAAGGGCACGACGGGCGCGGTAACCGGAGTCACCGTCGTGTCATCTCTGACATCGGTTCGGTCAAGAGAGGCATTAGGCATGACGTCATTCTGGCGTCAGGTAAGCGGCGCGTCAAGTCGCGAAGGATCACAAGAACGTTTCAGGTCCGGGCGTCACGCCTCCGCCCCCGCCGCGTTATACACAGTGGACGGTCCGGCCGGGAGCGGACCGCGCACCGGCGTCCACCGGGCGGACGGTGCCGAGCCGATCTAAGGTGCATGAGTGGCGAAGAGTCTCTACCTCGCGGCCCTCGACGCGGCCAGCGGCAAGTCGACCGTCGCGCTCGGCCTCACCGAGCTGCTGTCCAGGCAGGCGGGTGTCGTCGGCGTGTTCCGGCCGGTCATCCGCGATGACGACCGGCGTGACCCGCTGATCGAACTGCTGCGCGAGCGCTTCAAGCTCACCGCTCCCTACGAGGCCTCCCTCGGCGTCACCTACGACGACGTCCGCGCCGACTCCGAGGCCGCCATCGGCCGCGTCGTCGAGCGCTACCACGCCCTCGCCGCGCGATGCGACGTCGTGCTCGTCATCGGCACCGACTACACCGACGTCGCCTCCCCGACCGAGTTCGAGTTCAACCTCCGGGTGGCCGTCAACCTGGCGTCACCCGTGCTCCTCGTGGTCACCGGCGCCGAACGCACGCCCGCCGACATCGCCGCCGCCGTCGCCCTCGGCCGCGCCGAAGCGGAGTCCTCGCACGCCACCGTCTGCGGCGTCGTCGTCAACCGGGTCGCCCCGAAAGACCTCGCCGACGTCCGTGCCCGCCACGCCGGAGGCACCGACGACGTGTGGGTCCTCCCCGAGACCGCGGCCCTGACCGCGCCGACCGTCGGCGAACTCGCCACCGCCTGCCGCGCCGAACTCATCGCCGGGGAACGCGACATGCTCGGCCGCGAGGCCAGCGGCCTGCTCGTCGCCGCCATGACCCTGCCCAACCTCATCGACCACCTCGTCGACGGCGCCGTGGTCATCACCCCAGGCGACCGCACGGAGCTGCTCCTCGGCCTCCTCGTCGCCCACCACGCCGTCGGCGTGCCCAACGTCGGCGCCGTCGTCCTCACCGGCGGACTGCGGCCCCCGCTCCAGATCCGGCGCCTCCTCGCGGGCGTCGACGCGCGCCTGCCGATCCTGCTCACCGACGCCGACACCTTCGACACCGCCACGCGCCTCAACGCCGTCCGCGGCACCATGACCGCCGAGTCGGACGGCAAGATCGCCACCGCCCTCGGCCTGTTCGCCGCCAACGTCAACGAGGGCGTCCTCCTCGACCGCATGCGCCTCGCGCGCTCGCCGGCCGTGACGCCGCTGATGTTCGAGCACCGGCTCGTCGAGCGCGCCAGGGCCCACCGGCGCCACATCGTCCTCCCCGAGGGCACCGAGCCGCGGATCCTGCGCGCCGCCGACATCATCCTGCGCAGGGGAGTGGCCGACCTGACCCTCCTCGGCGACCCCGCCGAAGTCCAGCGCCTCGCCGGGCAGCTCGGCGCCGACCTGTCCGGCGCGACCGTCATCAGCCCCTTCGACCCGGCCCTCCGGGAGCGTTTCGCCACCGAGTACGCCCGCATCCGCGCGCACAAGGGGATCACCGCCGAACAGGCCTACGACATCGTCACCGACGTCTCCTACTTCGGCACGCTCATGGTCCAGGACGGACTCGCCGACGGCATGGTCTCCGGCGCCGCGCACACCACGGCCCACACGATCCGCCCGTCCTTCGAGATCATCAAGACCCTCCCGGACACCGACGTCGTCTCCAGCGTCTTCTTCATGTGCCTCGCCGACCGCGTCCTCGTCTACGGCGACTGCGCGGTCATCCCCGAGCCGACCGCCGAGCAGCTCGCCGACATCGCGATCTCCTCGGCCGCCACGGCCGCCGCCTTCGGCGTCGAACCGCGCGTGGCGATGCTGTCCTACTCGACGGGCGCCTCCGGCGCGGGCGCCGACGTGGACCGGGTCCGCGCGGCCACCGCCATGGTCCGCGAGCGCGACCCGAAACTGCCCGTCGAGGGCCCGATCCAGTACGACGCCGCCGTCGACTCCGGTGTCGCCAGCACGAAACTCCCCGACAGCGAGGTCGCGGGCCGCGCGACGGTCTTCATCGTCCCCGACCTCAACACCGGCAACAACCTCTACAAGGCCGTGCAGCGCAGTGCGGGCGCGGTCGCGGTGGGCCCGGTCCTGCAGGGCCTGCGCCGCCCGGTCAACGACCTCTCCCGGGGCGCGACCGTGCACGACATCGTCAACACCGTCGCGCTCACGGCGGTACAGGCGCAGATCGCCGCCCGTTAAGGAAAAGGAGACTCGGTGACAGCCAAGGTCCTCGTCGTCAACTCGGGTTCGTCGTCGATCAAGTACCAGCTGATCGAGCTACCCGCGGGCACCCCGATCGCCAGAGGCAGCGTCGAGCGCATCGGCGAGCCCGAAGGCCGCGTCACCCACCACGGCCCGGACAGCACCGAGGACCGCGCCGAACCGGTCGCCGACCACGCCGCCGGGATGCGCGCGATGCTCGACTCCTTCGCCTCGGCCGGACCGGACCTGGCCACGGTGGAGCTGACCGCCGTCGGCCACCGCGTCGTGCACGGTGGCGAACGCTTCACCGAGCCGACCCTGATCACCGACGAGGTCTGCGCGGTCATCGCCGAGCTGAGCTCCCTCGCCCCGCTGCACAACCCGGCGAACCTGCGTGGGATCGAGGTCGCGCGGGAGGCGTTCCCCGAGGTCCCGCACGTCGCGGTCTTCGACACCGCCTTCCACGCGACCCTGCCCGAGCACGCCTACACCTACGCCGTCCCGCGCGACTGGCGCAGCGAGCACGGGGTCCGCCGCTACGGCTTCCACGGGACCTCACACGCCTACGTCTCCCGCCGCGCGGCCGAACTCCTCGACAGCGAGCCCTCGGGCGTGAACGTGATCGTCCTGCACCTCGGCAACGGCGCCAGCGTCTCGGCGGTCAAGGGCGGCGTGTGCGTCGACACCTCGATGGGCCTCACCCCGCTCGAAGGGCTCGTCATGGGCACCCGCAGCGGCGACGTCGACCCCGCCGTGGTCTTCCACATGCGGCGGGCGGCGGGCCTGAGCGTCGACGAACTCGACGACGCCCTCAACAAGGGCAGCGGCCTGCTCGGCCTCACCGGGGTCAACGACATGCGCGAGCTGCTCAAACTCGTCGACGGCGGCGACGCCGAGGCCGCGCTGGCCTTCGAGGTGTACTGCTACCGGATCCGCAAGTACGTCGGCGCCTACACCGCCGCCCTCGGCCACGTCGACGCGATCGTGTTCACCGCCGGGGTGGGTGAGCACAACCCGCTCGTGCGCGAGACCGCCCTGCGAGGTCTGGGCACGCTCGGGATCCGGCTCGACCCCGAACGCAACGACCGGAACGACGCCGTCGTCTCGGCCGCCGGTTCGCACGTGGCGGTCCTGGTCGTGCCGACGAACGAGGAACTGGAGATCGCCGGGCAGGCCCTCGCGCTCGTCGAGGGCTGAGTCCGGCTGCCCGGTCGGGCAGACCCGGCGTCGCCAACCCGACAGGCCGCTTGCCGCGGCCGTCGGCGCGTTCGACAGTCGAGTCCCCGGCACCCCCTCCTCTGCCGCCTCCCTCCCGGGCGAGGCGTCGCCCGCAGCCGCAGAGGAGCCACACGTGGATCCCACCGCCTACGCCGAGACCGGCTACACCGGCACCGCCCTCGTCCTGTCCACCGGCGTCAACAAACCGGGCCCGGTCCGGCCCCGGTCGCTGCGCGTCCCCGCGGGCTGCGAGGTCACCGTCCGCAAAGGAGACCGCCGCCGCACCTTCGTCGCCGACACCCCCGACCTCGGCGACTTCGGCGGTGAGCACACCTCCGTCGACGTGCGTTTCCTCCCGCCGCCGTCACTCGTCCCGGCACCCGGGGGATACCTCGTCGAGGACTTCATCGACGAGGAGGACCTCAAGTACCGGATCGCCTCCGACCCGACCGTGATCGCGCGCCTGGCGAGCCTCGCCGACACCCTCGGCTACGGCTGGTGCGGCGGGACCCAGTACGGCAGGGTCGGACAGGGCTTCGACGTCTCGCGCGGTGATCCGGTCGCCGTGACGCCGGGCGGTGGCACCGTGGTCGGGAAAGAGGCGCCCTTCTACGTCGCCAAGGCCCGATTCAGCCCCGACGACCTGTACGTGGAGGGCCCCAACGAGAACGACCGCCTGAAGATCACCCTGCACGACTTCCGCCTGCTGATCGACCCGAAGACCTTCGGCTACGGCGAACCGCTGATCGAAGGGATCGAGCCCGCCGCGGTCGCCTTCCACACCGCGGAGAACCTGTCGGCCGGCGAGGACTCCTCACCCGTCGAGTTCACCTACCAGCTGGCCACGACCACCACGCACACCACGACGCGGAGCTTCACCGAGGGCGTCAAGGTCGGCTTCTCCATCAAGTCCCCGGCGGGCGAGAAGCTCCTGCTCGGCTTCGAGATCTCGGCGAACCTGGAGATCTCCTTCCAGGCCGAGCAGGGCTGGAGCGACAGCGAGGCGACGACCCACACCGACTGGCTGAAGCACGGCTACACCGCCAAGATGCCCGGCCGCACGAGACGTCGGCTCACGCTCGTCGCCGCCCGCACCAGGGCGCGCGTCGACTACACCGCCGAGGCGGTCCTCTCCTTCGACGTGAGGTTCGACGGCTTCCTGCGGGGCACGGGTAACGCCCACGTCGACCACTCCGACCAGCGCCCACACTTCCAGGCGGTGTTCGGCACCACCGAGCACGACGGGCCCGAGCACATCACCGACCTCTACGACCACCGCCACATCCCCGGCTACTCCGTCTGGGACTGGGCGTGGGCGGAGGCCCACAACGCCCCGGCGCTCGCCTCGGCGATGGAATTCCTGCGGGCCGAGATCCGCGTACCCCTCAGCGGCAGGTTCACCAAGGTGTGGGGCACCTCGGTGTCGGTGGTCGCCGGTCCGGAGGAGTCCCTCGACTCGCCGCCGCGCCCCGACCCGGACGGCACCGTCCCCGGCCGGTGGGAACACGTCCCGCTCGGCACGCCCGCCGCCGACATCGCCGTCGGCGCCGACGGCACGGCCTGGGCGGTGGCGACCGACGAGTCCGTGCACCGGCGAGACCCGGCGGGCGGGCCCTGGCGGCACGTCCCCGAGGCCCGCGCGCGGCGGATCACGGTCGGCGCGGGTGGCGTCGCCTGGGTCGTGAACGCGGGAGGCGGCGTCAACCGGCTCGTGCCCGACGGCACCGGCGTCCACAACGTCATGCCGCCGGCGGACTCCGGTGCCGGGTGGCTCGACAGCGCGGCCGACATCGCCGCCGGAGGAGACGCCGTATGGATCCTCGCGGGAGCCGACACGGGAGGGAACCGGCCCCTGCTGCGCTGGAGCGGCACCACGTGGACCCCGGCGAACATCTCCGGCGCGGCCGTCGCCGCGTCCGCCGACGGGACAGCCTGGATCTCCGACGCCGCCGGTGCCCTGTCGTCGCTCAACGCGGGCGCGGTGTCGTCGAAACCGAACGGCGCCCGCGACCTGGGCGTCGCCTCAGGAACCTCGGCGACCGTGTGGGCGGTCGACCCGGCCACGGCGGGAGTCCGGCGCCTCGACGGCGGCGGATGGAAGCCCGCGCCCCCGGGCGACGCCGTACGTGTCGCCGTCGCACCCGACGGAACGCCCTGGCGCATCGACGCGAAAGGCGAGATCCACCGGCTCGTGGCCGCCTAGCCCCGGCCCCGTCCACGCTGCACACGCGCCTCGTAAAAGGCGACCGTCGCCGCGTTCGCCGCGTTCAGCGAACTCGCCGTGCCGCCCATCGGGATGCGCGCCAGCACGTCGCACGCCTCCCGCCACGCCTGGCTCAGGCCCGCCGTCTCGTTGCCGACCAGCAGCAGCGTCGGGCCGGTCAGGTCGTGGGCGGCGAGCTCGACCGAGCCCGCCTCGTCGGTCCCGACGATCGTCACGCCGGGGTGCGCGCGGATCCAGTCGAGGACCCGCGCGTGCGAGGCCACCCGGACCGTCGGCACCGCGAACAGCGAACCCGTCGAGGCCCGCACCGCCTGCGGGTCGTACACGTCGGCCGCGTGCCCGGTCACCACGACCCCGCCGACGCCGAAGGCGTCGGCCGAACGGATCAGCGCGCCGATGTTGCCGGGGTTCGTCGGCCGGTCGAAGACCGCGCCCAGGAACGCCGGGCCGACCTCGATGCGGCTCAGCTCGTCGGCCGCCATGGCCGCGACCGCGACCAGCTCCGGCGGCTCCTCGGGTCGCTCACCGAGTTCAGCGATTAGCTCGGGTGCGACGTCCACCACCGGCGCGCCGGCCTCGTCGACGATCCCGCGCGCCCAGTCCGACAGCCGCCGGCCCTCCTGGCGGAGCACCGACACCAGCGGCCAGCCCGCCCGCACCGCGAGCGTGATCGGCCGGACCCCCTGCACCAGGAACTCGCCCGCACGCTGGCGCTTCTTCCGGTTCGACAGCAGCGTCTCCCAATGCTGGAAGGTCGCGTTCCGCCGCCCGACGTACGACCGCCCGGCCACCCCTGACTCCCCTCGCCGCATGAGGCCACACGATACGGGCCGGACCCTCGCCCACCGCGCGCGCTCACCGATCTCTGCGGTTATGGTCTGGCTATGCGTGATCTTCAATTGACCGGAGACGCGCTCACGGTCGAGGACGTCGTCGATGTCGCACAACGCCGTGCGCGTGTATCACTGGGCCCCCAGCTCGCCGAGCGAATGGCACCCAGCCGAGGCGTCGTCGTCGACGCCGTCCACCGCAAGGACGTCGTCTACGGCGTCACCACCGGGTTCGGCGCGCTCGCCGACACCACCATCGGCGCCGACGACCTCGCCGCCCTCCAGTTCGCCCTCGTGCGCAGCCACGCCGCCGCCGTCGGCGCCCCGCTGCCCGACGAGGTCGTGCGCGCCCTCCTGCTCCTGCGCGCCAGGACCCTCTCGGCCGGGCACTCCGGCGTCCGCGTGGACCTGCCCGCCCTGTTCCTCGCGCTCCTCGAACGCGACCTGCTCCCGGTCATCCCCGAGAAGGGCTCCGTCGGCGCCTCCGGCGACCTGGCGCAACTGGCGCACCTCGCGCTGCCCCTCATCGGCGAAGGCCGCCTCAAGGCGCCCGGCGATCCCCGCGAAGGCCGCCCGGCCGCCGAGGTCCTCGCCGAGCACGGCCTCACGCCCCTCGCGCTGGAGCCGAAGGAGGGCCTGTCCCTCATCAACGGCACCGAGCCGATGCAGGCCGTCCTCGCCCTCGCCGTCGTCGCCGCCGAAGAACTCTGCACCCTCGCCGACATCGCCTGCGCCATGTCCGTCGAGGCCCTCTTCGGCACCGACCGCGCCTACGACGAACGCGTCCAGGTCATCCGCCCGCACCCCGGGCAGCTCGACTCCGCCGCGAACCTCCGCGCGCTCCTCGCCGACAGCCCCCTCCTGGCCAGCCACCGCTGGTCGGACCACGCCGTCCAGGACTCCTACTCGCTGCGCTGCGCGCCCCAGGTCCACGGCTCCGCCCGCGACCTGATCGCCCACTGCCGCCGCGTCCTGACCATCGAACTCGGCTCGATCGTCGACAACCCCGTCGTCGTCACCGACAACAACGGCGGCTACGAGGTGATGAGCACCGGAAACTTCCACGGCCAGCCCATCGCCTTCGCCGCCGACGCGCTCGCCATGGCCGTCGCCGAGCTCGGCAGCATCGCCGAACGCCGCGTCTACCGGATGCTCGACCCGGCGACCTCGCGGGGCCTGCCGCCCTTCCTGGCGCCCGACGCCGGCACCAACTCCGGGTTCATGCTCGCGCAGTACACCGCCGCCAGCGTGGTCAGCGAGAACAAGGTGCTGTGCCACCCGTCGAGCGTCGACTCGATCGTCACCTCCGGCAACCAGGAGGACCACGTCTCGATGGGCTGGCACGGGGTGCGCAAGGCCCACGAGGTCATCGACAACACCCGCACGGTCCTGGCCATCGAGATCCTCTGCGCGGCCCAGGCCCTCGACCTGCGCGCCGACGTGGCCGCGCCCGGACCCGCCACCGGGGCCGCGCACGGGCTCGTCCGCCGCGACGTCGAGCCGATGATGGTCGACCGGGAGATGGCTCCCCAGATCGAGGCGGTGCGCACGCTGCTGCCCGAGATCATTTCGCGTGTGTCGGGTGTGGTGGATACGCTCCGCTGATGGAACTTCGTGAGGCCACCCCCGAAGAGTTCGCGGCCTGGGAGGGCGACTGGATCGCCCGCCTGGGCGCGAACACCGGGCCGGTCGACAACCGCAAACGGGCGGCCAGGGCGCCCGTGTACACCCTGGAGGCCGTCGGCGAGGCCGTCGGCACCATGGCGCTGGCGCTCCTGCCGATCCGCGGCGGGGAGGGCCACGAGCTCATCCTGTCCGACGTCCACATCACCCCCGCGGTGCGCCGGCGTGGCCACGGCCGCGCCGCCCTCGAAGCGGCCGTGCGCTGGGGCCGCGAGAACGGCGCCCGCTCGCTGAACGTCGGCTACGCGGGCGGCGACGAGGCCACCGAGGCACTGTTCGGCGGTATGAAACTCATCGCGCAGCACATGGACATCGACCTCGGCGAGCGGCGGGAACTGCCCGCCGAGATCACCGTGGAGCCCCTGCGCGGGGAGGCCTACGACGTCTGGCACGTGCACAGCGTCACCGAGTACGCCAGGATCACCGCCGAGGCGGGGTTCGGGACCTACGAGGAGGCGTACCGGAGCTCGGTCGAGCAGTTCGCGGAGCTGCTGCCGCAGGGCACCGACACCCCCGGGCACTCACTGGAACAGTTGATCGTCGACGGCGAGCAGGTCAGCTCGATCTGGGTGCGGCACGGCTACGAGCCGGGCACGTCCTTCGTCTTCGACGTGGAGTCCTCGGAGAAGCACCGGGGCAAGGGCTACGGCCGGGCCGCGATGTGGCACGGGGAGAACATCTCCAAGGCCGCCGGTGACGGGCGCCTCATGCTCAACGTGCACGGGCACAACACGGTCGCGATCAACCTGTACGTGAAACTCGGCTACCGGGTCGTCCGCAGGTACCGCGGGATCGATCTCACCGCCTGAGCCTCGGGCGGGGCATGGGCGCTCGGGCGCCCGTGTCCCGTCCTCTACCGTTCGCGTTCGGCGAGCAGTCGTGTGAGCGCGGCGTCGACGTCGAGATGCTCCGACTCGCGCCCGCGCGGGACCACGCCGTAGGTCCGGCGCAGGAACCTCGTCAGGACGTTGCGGGGCACCTCGAACAGGGCGTTGCCGTCGGGGGAGGACAGCGCCAGCGCGATCGCCTCCCCGCGTGGCGTGCTCCACGGCCAGACGCGCACGTCGCCGATGCCCGAGGGCTCGGTCAGGCCGGTGGCCAGCAGCTCCCTGGAGAAGGACCAGCTGATGGACTCCCCGCCCTCGCCGTCGGGGTGGAAGACCACGTGCACGGCGTACGGGTCGCGCTGGTCGTAGCGCAGGCTCGCGCGGACGGCGAGTGTGGCGAAATCGGGCGCGACCAGGCGCATCGACGTGTCCACCTCGATGGTGACCGGTTGTGTCGTAGCCATGTCTGCCCCCCGGCACTTGGGTGAGCCCTTCCCCGAGCCCACCATCTGTTCACTTGTGGTCTTACCACCCGCGACGGGCCCGCGCCCGCTGATCGCGTTGACTTGAAAAAACACGTCCGGGTGAAGTACCCACGGACTATCTCAAACCGGACTGTCGGGTTCTTGTCCCCGAGAAAAACGGTACCGTCAAAAAGATCCGCGGGAGGGGTGATCAATGAGAGACGCCAGGTCGGGCGACGCGCCCGAAGCCGTGTCCACCGAGGTGCGGGAGCCTGCCGCCACCGAGCCCAGGACGGGCCTGCACGGCCGGCTGGACCGGGTGCGACGGACCCGTTCGGGCCGCCTGACCCTGAAGATCGTCATCGGCATCGCCGGTTTCGCGGTGATGGCGCTCGGCATCGTGCTGATCCCCTTCCCCGGGCCGGGATGGGCGATCGTGCTGGCCGGCCTGGCGATCCTGGCCCTGGAGTTCGCCTGGGCGCACCAGCTGTTCACGTTCACCAAGCGGCAGCTGACCCGCTGGCTCCACTGGGTCGGCCGGCAGCACTGGTCGGTCAAGTTCCTCATCGGGCTCGCCGGGCTGGTCTTCGTCGCCTGCGTCGTGTGGGCCTCGGTGTGGCTGAGCTTCGACGTGAACCTCTACACCGAGATCACCGGCTGGATCGGCGACCGCTGAGTCAGAGCAGGCGTGTCTCGCAGCCGAGCCGCCCGCCCAGTTCGCTCAGCATGGCGCCGAAGCCGGCGCGGGTCCGGTCGTCGAAGCCCCGGAAGAACCGGTTCGCCAGCGGCACCGCCCAGCGGCTGCCGGGCCCGGCCACGTTGTAGACCCGCAGGGTCAGGATCGTGCCGTCGTCCTCGGCGGGGGAGACGGTGTACTCGCCGCGGTACCACCAGCCGCCCTGGGCGGCGACCGTGCGGCGTTCCAGGTCGACCTCGACGGTCAGCCTCCCGCCGGGGTAGGTCAGCACGAAGCGCCCCGGCCCGCCGCTGAGCGGCCCGCCGCCGGCGAGGTCCTGGAAGAGGACGAGGTTGTCGCCCTCGGCCGGTCCGGCGAACACCTTGAGCACGAGCCCGGCGACGGCGTCGGGCGGGGCGGTGAGGTGCCCGGCGACCGTGGCCATCGGTTCGCGGCCGTTCGCGGTCATGGTCGCCTCCCGGTGCTGGTCGTCGATCGGGCGGGCGTCAGGTTACTCCTCCGGCGTCTTCCGCGCGGCCCTCGCCGTCGCCCTTGAAGTCCAGGGTGGACAGCCACTGCGAGTTGGCCTCGGCGGCGTCGCCGAGGTGGGCGGCCATCGCCGTCATCCGGACCAGGCGCGCGCGGATGATCTCCTGGAGCTCGTCGGCGACGTTGTCGCGGATCCGCCTGTACTCGGCGCCGGCCGTGGCCACGTCGGCGACGGCGGTCTCCAGCAGGTCCGGATCGCCGTGGTCGCGCGCCTGGGCCAGCGAGCGTCTCGCCTCGGTGAGGCGTTCCATCGCCTCCCGGCGCTCGGCGAGGAGACGGTCGCGGTGCAGGGCGGCGACATGGCTCTCCGCCTCGTTGACGATCACGTCGCCCCAGAAGCGCGCCTGCGCGGCCGCCGCCGCGTCCTTGTTCGACTCGGGTTCGTGGTCGGATGTCATCGGACGTCCTCGAAGTACTCGGACCGGCTGGTGTACCGGGCATCGCACGCACGCGTTGTCACCGCTCCGCGACGCTCCACTGTGGACCGTACTCGAAAAGCGGTCCGCGCGACACCTTCACCGGACCCGTCGCGGCTGCGCTTTCCTTTGCTGCCCAGGCGATCCGGCGCGGCTTGGGATGATGCGCCCGACAGCGGCGGTATGCGCTTCATGTGCGCACACGTCCCTCTCGTGCCCATAGAGTTCGCGCCGACGCTGTTGATCGACAACGTCCCCCGAGTTCGAACGGAGCACGCACATGCGTCGTATCGGAACCCTCGCCGACCGCCTCCTCGCCCGCCTCGTCCCCGCCGCCGGCGCCGCGGCGGGCACGTGCGGCAACGTCTCCTGCGCCGGTGGCGGATTCAAGTGGTGCTGCACCACGACCACCGGCACCACGTGCACCGAGTGCGGCTGACCTGACGGTGGGGCCGCCCGGCGGCCGCGGGCGGCCTCACTTCGCGTCGGCGTAACTCGACACCGTCGTCGTCTGCATCGGGATCCGCACCGGCGTGCCGGGGAACAGCAGCACGGTCGCCTCCAGGGCGGCCTCGTCGATCACGTCGTGCACGCGCGCGGCGTGCCGCTCGGGGCAGTGCACGATCACCTCGTCGTGCTGGAAGAACACCAGCTCGCCCAGATCCTCCTCGTGCAGGCGCCGGCGCAGGAACGCCAGCAGCGCCAATGCCCACTCGGCGGCCGTCCCCTGGACCACGAAGTTGCGGGTGAAGCGGCCCCGGTCCCGCACGGCCCGTGCCGCCTCCGGGCCCGCGCCCATGCTCTTGAAGCTCGACGACGCCGGCGGGCAGGTCCGGCCGAGCCAGGAGCGCACGAGTTTGCCCTGCTCACCGGCCTGCGCGGCCGACTCGACGTAGGCGTAGGCGACCGGGAAGCGTTGCCGCATCACCGCCAGCAGGGACAGCGCGTCGGTGCTGCCGCCGCCGTACATCGCCGACAGGAGCGCGATCTTGGCGCCGTCGCGTTTGCCGCCGAAGGCGTCCGAGAGGGCCGCGTAGAGGTCGATCTCCCCGGCCGCTCGGGCCATGCCCGCGTCACCCGACATCGCCGCCAGGACACGCGGCTCCAGCTGGGCGGCGTCGGCGACGACGAGCCGCCAGCCGTCGTCGGCGGTCACGGCCCGGCGCACGGCCTTGGGGATCTGGAGCGCGGCGCCGCCGTTGGTGGCCCAGCGGCCCGAGACGACCCCGCCGACCACGTACTCCGGCCGCAGGCGCTGCCCGGCGGGCGTCGGCCCGGCGCCGACCCACTGCTCGGCCCAGGTCCAGCCGTGCGCGACCCAGATCCGCGCCAGCTCCTTGTACTGCAGGAGCGGCTCGACCGCCGGATGGTCGACCTGCTTGAGGACGTAGGAGCGGGTCGACTCCACCGGCTTCCCGGCCGCCTTGAAGGCGGCCACGATCTGCTGCGGGGAGTCGGGGTTGACGACCTTCCCGAAGGCCGCCGAGATCCGGTCGGCGAGCTCCTGGAGCAGCCGGGGCCGCATGCCCTTGAACGGCTTGGGGCCGAGCAGCCCGGTGAGCAGTTCGTCGTGCACGGTACGGCGGAAAGGGAGCCCCTGGGCGGTCATCTCGGCGGCGACGAGGCCGCCGGCGGACTCCGCCGCGACGAGCGTGGCCAGGCCGGGCACGCCCGCGGCGGCGCGGCGGACCTGGTCGGCGTAGACGGAGGTGAGCCGCTCGGTCTCCTCGCGGCCGGAGGGGCGCGGCTTCTCGTCGGTGAAGAGGGTCTCCTGGCGCAGGACCCGCTCGGGCTCCTCGACGGGGACGGGCAGGCCGTGGCCGCGCGCGTAGGCGGCGGCGACCGAGGTGGTCTCGCCGTAGCGGCCCTCGAAGCCGAGGAGCACGCCTTCGGCGAGGACGAGGTCGTGGCAGCGGCCGAGGCGGGCGCCGGCGGCGTAGAGCGGCGGGTAGGTGTGGGCGATGTCGGCGAGGATCCAGCGCGGGGACTCGGCGGCCTCACGGCGGCGGAGCTCGGCGGCGAGGTCGGGCACCTCGGTCGCGGGCGCGAGGGGGCGGCCGTCGTCGCCGACGGCGCGCAGCCAACCTGACCCGGCCGCGTTCCCGGCCCCGGGCACCACCAACATCCGCACGTGCCGATCATCCCAGCGGAGTGTGACAGTTCCGGTCAGGTTCATCGGGCTCCCGTGTCGGTACCCGCTGTTACGTTGACCTCGTGAGAAGTGAAGCCGAGGACGTCGAGGAGTACATCGCCGCGCTGCCGGAGGGCCGGCGCGAGGCGATCACCGCCGTACGGGAGCTGATCCTGGCGAACCTGCCGGAGGGCTACCGCGAGGAGATGGCCTTCGGGATGATCGGCTACGTCGTCCCGCTGGAGCGTTATCCGGTGACCTACAACAAGCAGCCGCTGAGCTTCGCGGCCCTCGCCTCCCAGAAGAACCACATGTCCCTGTACCTGATGACGGTGTACGGCGAGGCCGGTGACGCCTTCCGTGAGCGCTGGGCGGCGACGGGCAAGAAGCTGGACATGGGCAAGAGCTGCGTCCGCTTCCGCTCGGTCGACGACCTCGCGTTCGACGTGATCGCCGCCGAGATCGCGGCCAACCCCGTCGACCTGCACATCGAGCACTACGAGGCGAGCCGCCGGGGCTGATCACCCGCCCGGCGGAGTCAATCATCCAGTTGGATGATAAGTTCGGTGAATGCCTCGCCGTGCCCCCGAACCCGACGCCCGCCGACGCGACGCCGAACGCACCCGGCGCCGTCTGCTCGACGCGGCCTTCGACGCCTTCGCCGAGCACGGCTACGCCGGGGCCCGGGTCCAGGACATCGCCGACCGCGCGGGCGTGAACAAGCAGCTCATCACCTACTACTTCGGCGGCAAGGCCGGCCTTTACCAGGCCCTGCAGGAGCAGTGGCTGCGGCGCGAGGAGGCCTTGACGCCCGACGGGGACACCCTCGCCGACCTCGTCGCGACCTACGTCCGGCACGCCGCCGCCGACCCGCGCGGCATCCGCCTGATGCTGTGGCGCGGCCTCACCGACGCCTTCCCCGAGGACTTCGACGCCGACCCCATGATCGACGCCGACCTCGCCGACACACGCGCCCGTCAGGAGACGGGCGAGCTGCCCGCCGACGTCGACGCGCGCGCCCTGCGGCTGGTGCTCTACGGCATGGTCGTCGCGCCCGTCGCGATGCCCGAGCTCGTCCGCCGCAGTTACGGTGTCGCCCCGGACTCGCCGGGGTTCGTCGCCGAGTACACCGAACAGGTCCGCCGCCTCATCCGCCACTTGGGCGCGCGCGGCGAGACCGACACCCCTGAGGAGACCCCTTGACCATTCTTGTCACCGGTGCCCGCGGCAGCGTCGCGCGTGCCGTCGTCGACCGGTTCGTCGCCGCGGGCGAAGACGTCCGCGCCGCCGGTAGCGACCCGTCCAAGACCCCGCCCATCGAGGGCGTGCCGATCGCCGGGTTCGACCTCGCCGACCGGGCCAACCTGAAGGCCGTCCTCGACGGCGTGGACCGCGTCTTCATGTACGCCGTGCACAGCGGCATCGAGAACTTCCTGGACGCCGCGCGCGACGCCGGTGTCCGGCACATCGTGCTGCTGTCGTCGATCGCCGCCGCGTTCCCGGGCAACCCGATCGGGGACATGCACCTGGCCGTGGAGAACCCGCTGCGCGAGTCGGGGATCGCGTACACGATCCTGCGGCCGGGGATGTTCGCCACCAACGCCCTGTGGTGGGCCGACGCGGTCCGCTCCGGGGTCGTCGCACTGCCGTATCCCGAGGCGCACGTGACGCCGATCCACGAGGGCGACATGGCCGACGTGGCCTTCGCGGCGCTCACCGGCTCCGGCCACGAGGGTGCGATCCACCCCCTGGACGGACCGGAGTCGCTGACGGTGCGGCGGCAGGTCGAGCTGATCGGCGAGGCGATCGGCCGCGACCTGCGCATCGAGGTCCTGCCGCACGAGAAGGCGGCGGCGTCCATGCCCGCGCCGGTCCTGGAGATGCTGGCCGGAGCGGTCGGCAAGCCCCAGACGCCCGGCCCGAACTCCTGGGCCGTCACGGGCATCCCGTCGCGAGGGTTCGCGCAATGGGCCGCCGACCACGCCGACGACTTCCGTTAGTGGATCGGGGGCTCAGGGCTCGACGACGGTCTTGAGCCCCCGGCGCGCCGTGGCGCTCGTGAACGCCTCGGCCACCTCGTCGAGCGGGAACCGGTCGCTGACCAGTGGGGAGATGTCGATGAGGCCCTTCTCGACCAGCCCGATGGCGCGCGGGTAGACCTCCTTCATCCGCCGCACCAGCGCGATCGTGAGGCCCTTGCGCCGCGCGGGTGAGGCGGGAAAGGCGATCTCGTCGGGGTCGGGGATGCCGGCCAGCACGATCCGCCCGCCCGGACGGGCCGCGAGCATCGAGTCCGCGACGGCCTCGTTGGCGCCCGCCACCTCGAACACGACGTCGGCGCCGATTCCCAGCGCCGCGGCGAAGAAATCACCGGAGCCCGCACCGGACGACGGATCGAGGACGGCGTCGGCGCCGTACCGGGTCGCCGCCCCCCGGCGCTGTGCCAGGGGATCGGACGCCACGACCGTCGCCGCGCCGGCCAGCCGCGCGAGCCGGACCAGCATCAGCCCGATCGGGCCGCAGCCGACGACCGCGACCTTGTCGCCGAGACGCACGTGGCCCAGGTCGAGGGTGTGCACGGCGACGCCGAGGGGTTCGAGGAGGGCGCCGTCGGCGTCGGAGAGCGCGTCGGGCAGGGGATGCAGTCGCGCGGTCGGCCACGCGAGCAGCTCGCGCAGGCCGCCGTCGGTGGCACCGTGCCCGGCGAAGGCGATGTTCAGGCACAGGTTCGGGTGGCCCTCGACACACAGTTCGCAGTGGTGGCAGGGGATCGCGGGATCCACGGCGACCCGGCGGCCTTTCAGGGGACCGCTCTCGACGACGCCGGCGAACTCGTGGCCGACGACCAGCGGCTCCTTGAGCTGCGCGTCGCCGATCCCGCCCTCGCCGTACCAGTGCAGGTCCGAGCCGCACAGCCCGACGGCGGTGACCCGCACGAGCGACTCACCCGGACCGGGCCGGGGATCGGGCTCCTCGGCGACCCGGACGTCGCCTATGCCGTGCAGTCTGGCGACCTTCATACGACCGACTCCTCAGTGTCGACTAGCGCGCCTCGAAGGCGAATGACTGGCCGGGCCCGCCGCAGCGGGCCTGGACGAACGCGACCCCCGCGGTCAGCTCCCCGCCGAGCGGGGCCATGCAGTGCCCGCTGGCGACGTTCTGGAGACGGTAACCGCCGTCGGCGGCTTCGAGCCGGAAACGTTGCTGCTCCATGGCACCGGTCGTGTCGCATCGCTGCCCGATGTAGAGCTGCTCGACGTCGGGGCCGTCGGGGGTGACGCAGCCGATGCCGAACTCGGGGTTGTCGAGCTGGAGCTGGTAGACACCCGGTTCGAGTGCGAGCAGGAGCATCGGCGGCCCGGCGGAGGCGCAGTCGGACTGCACGAGCACGATCTTGACCGTGTTGCCGCGTTCGGGACCTTCGCCGACGCAGAGGCCGGAGGCGGTGTAGGTGATCTCGTACGTGCCCGAGCCGAGGGTCGCGGCGGTCGCCTGGCTCGACGTGCCGTCCGATGTGGACGGTGTCGCGCCCTCGCCGGAGGGTTCGTCCCGGAGGGCGATCGCGCCCCACACGATCCCGACGGCGAGCAGCAGGGCCGCGGGGATCGGGGCGTAGCGCCACAGGCCACGGCCGCCGCGTTTCCTCACGGGCGGAGGAGGAGGCGCGGGCGGGGGCACCGGCACGGGCACCGGCATCGGCTGGAACCGCGCCGGGGCGGGGGAGACCTGTGGGGCGTAGTGGTCGGGGTAGGCCTGGGGGGAGAGGGGGGCGAGGTAGGGGTCCCGCTGCGTGACGGGTTCCTCGACGGCAGGGGCCGGTGGGGGCGGCGGTGAGACCGGAACCGGTGGGGCCTGCACGTACGGGTCGGGCTGCGTGGGCGGCGGTACGTAGGGCGGGGGTGGCGAGACCGGCTGGAGATAGGGATCCGGCTGTGGCGGCCCGTACAGGTCGGGCTGCGCCACCGGGATGCCCGGCCCGGGTTGGGGAAGCGGAACGGCCTGTGGTGGCACGTAGGGCTGGGGGAGCGCGACCGGCACGGTCGGGGGCTCCGGGGGGCCCTCCGGAGCCGCTGGGGAGGCCTGGTTCCACGGCGCCGTCGACACCGGAGGCGCGACCTCCACGTACGGGTCGGGCCGTTCCGGCGCTGCGGGCGGCCATGCCATGGGCACGGCCGGGGGCTCGCCCTCCGGCTCCGGGCGGGGCTCGGGTGCGGGGGCTCCCCGCCGTGACCGCCGCTTCGAATCCGCCAGGGACGGGAACGGCCGCACGGCGTCGTCGGGTCGTCCTCGTTCGCCGGGTTCGGAGGCGGCGTCCACTATGTGCTCCCTCGCAAATGGTTCCCGTGGGCCAGGTTTCCTCAATGCTATGGGACCCGGCCGGTTTCGCGCTCCCCGCCACCGAAAAAGCAGAACACTCCTTCGCGAAGAGTTCTTCGCAAAGCTACACTGCCGACATGACCGACCGCGTCACACTCGACTCCGCCGCCCTCCGCGTCCTGGCCCACCCGACCCGCCTCGCCCTGCTCGGCCACCTGCGCCGCCACGGCCCGGCCACCGCCCGCCGCCTCGCCGAGCTCTTCGGCATCGACTCCGGCGCGGCCAGCTACCACCTGCGCAGGCTCGCCTCGGGCGGCCTCATCGAGGAGGACACCGAGCGGGGGAACAAGCGCGACCGCTGGTGGCGCGCGAAGCACGCCCAGTCCCTGCACGACCCCGCGACCTTCCCCGGCGAGCGCGCCGACAGTCGCGCTTACGCCCAGGCGCTCGCGCTGGCCGCGGCCGACGAGCTGCGCAGGGTCGCCGGGGCGGTGCCGGTCCTGCCCGACGCGTGGTTCGACGCCTCGGTGTTCAGCGACCACACGCTGCGGCTGACCCCGGACGGACTGGAGGCACTGAAACGGGAACTCCACGCGGTGATCGAGCGGCACGCGGAGAACCCGGAGCCCGACGACGTCACGCCGGTGTCGGTGCGGCTCCAGGCCTACCCGCTGCCGGAGGAGTGATGCTGCTCCAGACCACCCCCGCGAAGCCCGCCCATCGCGACGGCAACGTCCTGCGGTGGCTCGGCGCGTACACGGCCTCGGTGACCGGCGACGTCGTCTACTTCCTCGTCCTCTCGTGGGCCGTGGCGCGGATCGCGGGACCCGCCGAAGTCGGCCTCGTCCTGGCGGCGGGCGCCGTCCCGCGTGCCGTGCTGATGCTCGCCGGCGGTGTCGTCGCCGACCGCCTCGGGCCGCGCCGGGTGGTGATCCTCAGCGACCTCGTGCGCTGCCTGACGATCTTCGCGGCCGCCGGGATCTCCCTCGGCGGCGGCGGACCGTGGCCGCTCGTCGCGGTCGCGGTGATCTTCGGTGCCGTCGACGCGCTGTTCATGCCCGCCGTCGGCGCGCTGCCACCCCTGCTGACCGGCACCGGGCAGCTCACCCGCGTGCAGGCCCTGCGCTCACTGTCGATCCGGTTCGGCAACGCCGCCGGGCCGCTGCTCGCCGCGCTCGTGCTGACGGCGGCGGGCGCCCCGGCCGGTTTCGTCCTGTCCGGCGTGCTGTTCGCGTTGTCGCTGGTCCTGCTGTGGAGCATGTCCGTCCTGCGGCGGCCGGAACCTCCGCGAGAGAGCGCCACGACCGATCCCCGGGGGAGCGCCTGGCGCGACCTGCGCGACGGACTGCGCCACCTCCGCCGCGAACGCGGCCTGCTCCCACTCGTCGTCGTCATCGGTCTCGGCGAGATGTGCTTCAGCGGGCCCGTCGGCGCCGGGTTCGTCCTCCTCGCCGACGAACGCGGCTGGACGGCCGGTGTCCTCGGCGCGACCCTGAGCGCCTTCAGCGTCGGCGGAGCCGTGTCCGGGCTGGCGCTGGTCACCGTGAACCGCGTCCACCGGCCGGCGCTCGTCATGGCCCTGTCGCTGTCGGCGGCCGGGATCCTCGTCGCCGCGACCGGTCTGGCCTCCTCCGCGGGCCTCGCGATCGGTTTCTCCGGGGCGCTCGGCCTGGTCAGCGGCGTGGCGATGGTCGTCGGCGCCGGGGAACTCCAGACCCGCACCGACCCGCGCTACCTCGGCCGCGTCACCGCCGTGACGACCCTGTGCACGCTCGGCCTGAGCCCGGTCCTGCTCCCGGTCGCCGGACTCGTCTCGGCTCGCTTCGGCACCGGCGTGTTCTTCCTCGGCTGCGCTGTGATCTGCCTGCTCGCCGCCGGGATCGCCGTCGCGACGCGCGAACGCGGCTAGCGGCTCAGCGGAATCTCGGGCAGCGCGCTCAGGAACGGCCCGTCCGCGCTCTGCTCGGCGCGCTCGATGAACATCGTCGACTCCCGCCCCCGGATCCGCAGGGAGGCCACCGCGTTGCCGAAGTACGGGCCCGCGATCTTGTCCCAGGAGACCGGCAGCGGCCGCACCTCGCCCGAACGCAGCATCCACCGCCGCAGCAGCCCCGCCGGCGTCCGCCACCACGCGATCCGGAACAGCGGCCGCATCCAGCGCGGGACCCGGTTGTGCAACGGCGAGCAGGTCAGCTGGTACACCCTCGCCTCCACCGGCCGGTCGAAGGTCGCCTCGGCCGCGTACACGTGGTGAACGTCGCCCGACAGCACGCAGACCGTCGCCGCCGTGCCCTCGGCGATCCGCCGGATCATGCGCGTGAGCCGATCCGACGACTCCCGGAACGAGGGCCAGTGCTCCAGATCGGCGGCCTGGCGGATCCACTCCGCACGCCGGCCCCGCCGCCCCGGACGACGGCACGCGACCTCGTTGATCGACTGGATGTGGCTGATCCCGTGCGGCATCAGCCACGGCAGCGACGAACCGATCAGCAGATGCTCGTAGTCACCGCCCGCGTTCGCCTCGATCCACTCGAACTCGCCGTCGCCGACCATCGAACGCCGTCCGTCTTCGAGGATGCGCCCCGAACGGGTGTCGATCACCAGGAGCCGCACGTTGCCGAAGTCGCGCCGGTAACTCCAGCGGGTCCCCTTACGGCCGTTGACCTCCTGCGTCGCCACGTCGGCGAACTCGCCGAGGACCCCGGCGGCGTCGCCGGCGCGCCCGGCCTCGACGACCGCGCGATAGGTCTTGTCCTCCGCCAGCTCGTCGGGCGAGAGGTTCCCGATGTGCTGGTAGATCCAGTACGTGACCAGCGCCGCTCGCTCACGCTCGTCCCACCAGGCCGTCCGCTCCATCTCGTCACGCCAGGTCTGCGAGGTGTTCCAGTCGTCGCGGACGTCGTGGTCATCGAAGATCATCGACGTCGGCACCGTCGAGAACAGCCAGCGCACCAGCTCCGTCGACCACGACTCGTGGTAGAGCCGGACGTACTCGTCGAAGTTCGCCACCTCCGTGCCCGGATCGCGACGTACGTCGCGCCGCTCGCCGATCCAGGCGCCGGTGGCCTTGCTCGTCTCGTCGGCGTAGACCTGATCCCCCAGCAGCACCAGGGAGTCGGGCCACTCCCGCTCCGGCGAGGTCGCCATGCGCACGGCGTAGGCCGCCAGCGCGTCGGTGCCCCAACGGCGGTTCTCACGCGCGTCGGGACTCTCCGGAAGCCGGCAGGACCCGAAGAGGAGCAGGAAGTCGTCGTCACCGCCGACGGGCAGCGTCCGGATACGGCTCGGTGGGAGACCCGACCCGGGCAGCGGCCAGCAGCGCTCGCCGTCGAGATGGACCTCGTAGTCGACGGCCGTGCCGGGTTCGAGGCCGGTGATCACGACAAGGGCGTAATGCCGCCCGGACACCTGGAAGGTCGGCGCGGAGGCACCGGCGACGGACACCTCACAGGGACCGTCGGTCTCCACCCAGACGGTCGCCGAACTCGTGTCGACGTGGCGCAGTAATGGTCCGAGTACCAGATCCGGCATGGCACCTCCTCACTCGCGGGCCGCCACCGAACCTATCGCTTCCCGATGACGGTCTCGGTTCTGGGCGCGGGAATGTTTCCCGCGTCGCACTCCCTTCTGATGTTCCTCCCAGGAGACTCCCAACCCGAGCCGGTTCCCCGGCCGCCGCGACGGCGATAGCGTGACCTCGGCCGCCGCGTTCCGCTGGCGCCACTCTCTTCCCCCACCCGTTCAGAGAGGCGATCCATGCCGCCTTCCGAAGACCGCACCGGCCCGTCCCGCCGCACCCTGCTCGCCGCCGCGATCACCGCCGGAGCCGTGACACCCCTGCTCGGAGCCGCGCCCGCGCTCGCCGGGATCACCGACGCCGACGCCCTCTACAAGGCGGGCGACTTCGCCGCCGCCGAACACGCCTACCGCGCCGTCCTGCGCGACGACCGCCTCGACCAGCGCGCCAACGCGCGGGTAGGCCAGATCGCCCTGCTGTCCAACCGCTTCCGGGCCGCCGAAGAGCACCTCTCCCGCGCGATCACCGTCGATCCGGGCGACCAGGTCTCCCGGCAGCGGCTCGCCGAATGCTTCGTCCGGCAGGACCGGCACCCCCGCGCGATCCCGCTCCTCCGGGAAACGGGACGGCCCACCGACGCGGCCTTCGCCGAACAGTTCGCGCACCTGCCCGAGCGGCCCTGGCAGGTGCACGGCCGGTCGAGCACGCGGCTGCCGTTCCACGCGATGGATCCCATCCCGTCGGTGTGGGCGAGGGTGAACGGCGGTGAACCCAAGCGGTACCTGCTCGACACCTTCGCCACCATCGGGATGACCACGGAGGTCGCCGAGGAGGCGGGGATCCGGTCGCTCGCGACCACGACCGGGCGGCTGACCGACGGGACGCTGATCGTCAGGCACCTCGGCGTCCTCGAATCCTGCACACTCGGCGACATCGAGTTGCGCGGGATCCCCGTCCAGTGGAGCGACCTGCCCATGCCGCCGCTGCCCGACGGGACGCAACCCGCCGGCGCCATCGGCACCCTGGCCTTCTACCACCTGCTGGCCACCATGGACTACGCCGGAAGCGCGCTCGTGCTGCGCCGGAAGACGCCCGGCGAGTTCGCGAGGTTCAAGGCCCGGGCCGCCCGATGCGGATACGACCGCGTGCCGCTGTGGCTGTACGGCGACCATTTCCCGTGCTCTCTCGGCATGGTCCACGACCACGGTCCGGGAGTCGTCACGCTCGACACCGGCGGTATCGGCCACGGGGTGTCCATGGGGCTCGGTCTCGCCGAGCGACTGGGCATCGAGGTGGGCACGCCCGATCCCGCGCGGCCCTACTACCACCCGCTGACCGCCGACCGCGTCAGCCTCGGCAGGGCCGTCGCCCACGATGTCGCCGGCTGGGCCGGTCCGCCCGGCACCGGTCCCGGGGCCGGACTGGACTTCGACACGATCGCCAACTTCTCGCACACCTTCTACCGCGACTTCGCCATGACCTTCGACTACGCCGGGATGGGTGTGTACATGACCGGAGCGCTGTCGGCGTAACGCCGTCGCCGGGAGCCGCGACCGCGGCTCCCGGCGTTGTCGGTCAGGCGTCGCGGCGGGCGCGGGCCCTGGCCAGCCAGACGAGGGCAATGCCGGCCAGTCCCACCACCACGGCGAGGTAGCCGCCGACGATGCCGTTGCCGGTACCCGGGCCTCCGTCGGCGGTGACGATGACGAACACCCCGGCCAGCGCGCCGAGGACGGAGAGGGCCACGGCGAGGCGGCCCCCGCGTCGCCGGCCGTCGCCGGTGCCCCGGGCCGCGCGGAACAGGGCGAGTACGCCCACGACCGCGCCGGCCAGGGCGACGAGTGCGGCGGAGGTCGCGATGACCCGGTCGGCGGTCCATCCGGTGACGGTGGCCGGCTCGGTCGCCAGGTGCGCCGCCGCCGGTGCGGCGAGCCCGAAGCCTCCGGCCAGGGCGGCACCGGCCGTGGTCAGAATGATGCGGGCCGTCTTCCGGGCTCCGGTAGAGCTCATGTCGTTGCCTCTTCCTTGTATCTCGCCGGGCGAGAATCCGATGTCTCGATCGTGTCGCCGAACGGGACCCGGAACGTCATGCCCGGGGAGGTGATCGGGCCTGCTGTGCCCGCCGCACCCGCCTGCCACCGGTGCGGCAGAGACGCCGGATCTACCGCGTTCGTGGTAGCCGGAGGGCGGTCCTCGCGCAGGATTCGCGTGCGACCGCGTCCGGTTAGGGTGCGAACATGAGCGGACGACGACCGACGGTTCCGGCCGGTGTCACCGACCGGCTGATCACGGTCGGGGTGGTGGCGATGCTGCTGGTCGTCGGGTTCACCCAGGACCGGCCCGAGGGACGGCTCGACGTGCTCGGCTACGTCCTGCTCGCCGCCAGCGGCGTCGCGCTGATCGCACGCCGGAAGGCGCCGATCGTCACCCTGGTCGTCACCGGACTGTGCGCGGCGGGCTATCAGGCCGCCGGTTTCGACGTGCCCGCCGTGGCCTTCCTGTTCGCCGTGTACGCCGCCGTGCGCGCCGGGCACCGCCTCGTCACCGTCCTGGCCGCCGTCGGGATGCTGGCCGCGCTACCGCTCGCCATTCTCGCCACGGCCGACGGCGCGTCGGTGCCGGACGCCCTCGCGCGGTCCCGCGGTGCCCTGGAGATCGCGTGGCTGATCGCCGCGGGCGCGGCCGGTGAGGCCCTGCGCCAGGCCGAGCGCCGCGCCGACGAGGCCGAGCGGACCCGTGAGGAGACCGCGCGCCGCCGCGCCGACGAGGAGCGGCTGCACATCGCGCGGGAACTGCACGACTCCCTCACCCACCAGATCTCCGTCATCAAGGTGCAGGCCGAGGTCGCCGTGCACGTCGCGCGCAAGCGCGGCGAAGAGGTCACGCCGACCCTGCTGGCGATCCAGGAGGCCAGCCGCGAGGCGAACCGGGAGCTGCGGGCGACCCTGGAGGCGCTCCGCGACGACGGCGAGTCCCCGCGCCACGGCCTCGACCAGGTCGCCGAACTGGTCGCCCGCGCCCGCGTCGGCGGCCTGGACGCGACCCTCACCGTCGGCGGGGAGCCGCTGGACGTGCCGACCGCCGTCGAACGGACCGCCTACCGCATCGTCCAGGAGTCCCTCACCAACGTCGCCCGCCATGCCGCCGCCAGTGTCGCCTCCGTCCACATCGACTACCGGCCCGGTGCCCTGGCCATCCGTGTCGACGACGACGGCAAGGCCACCCCGAGCACCGTCCCGGTGCCGGGCGTCGGCCTCCTCGGCATGCGCGAGCGGGTCACCGCCCTCGGCGGCCGCCTGCGCGCCGAACCGCGCGGCGAAGGCGGCTTCACCGTGCGGGCCGAACTCCCCGTCGAGCGGGCCACGTGATCCGCGTCGTGCTGGTCGACGACCAGCCGCTCCTGCGCAGCGGGTTCCGCGCCCTCCTCGACCTCGAAGACGACATCGAGGTCGTCGGCGAGGCCGCCGACGGTGCGGCGGGCCTCGCGCTGATCAGGGAGCACCGGCCCGACATCGCGCTCATCGACGTCCAGATGCCGGTCCTCGACGGCATCGAGACGACCCGGCGCGTCGCCGCCGACCCCGCGCTCGACGACGTGCACGTCGTCATCCTCACCAACTACGGCTTCGACGAGTACGTCTACAACGCCCTGCGCGCCGGTGCCGCCGGATTCCTCGTGAAGGACATCGTGCCCGAGGACTTCCTGCACGCCGTGCGCGTCGCCGCGCGCGGCGACGCGCTGCTCGCGCCGTCGATCACCCGCAGGCTCATCGCCCGCTTCGTCGCCGAACCGCCCCACCGCGCCGTCGGCACCGGCCTGCCCGAGCTGACCAACAGGGAACGGGAGGCCGTCGCATTCGCCGCGCGGGGTCTGTCCAACGACCAGATCGCCGACCGCATGGAGATCAGTCCGGTGACCGCCAAGACCCACATCAACCGGGCCATGGCGAAGCTCCACGCCCGCGACCGCGCGCAACTCGTGGTGTACGCGTACGAGTCCGGACTGGTGGTACCGCGCGAGGGGTGAGGACGCGCTCGCCGGAACCGGACCGGCCGACTCGCGTGGGGTGGACCGCGCGAGCACGCGGCCGAGAGAACGGCGGGGACGGTTGAGCGCGCGGCCGAGGGGTACCGGTTGAGCGCGCGGCCGAGGGACCGGCGGGGACGGTTGAGCGCGCGGCCGAGGGGTACCGGTTGAGCGCGCGGCCGAGGGACCGACGGGGACGGGGGAGCGCGCGGCCGTGGGGGTGTCGCGCGGGTGCGGACCCGGCAGGGAACTAAGAGCTCGCGGCTGAGGGAGAACCGCGCGAGAGGATCGCGTTGGCGCGCGCGAGGCGGTCGGTGCGCGGCATCGGCGCGAGGTCGCAGACCCGGCGGCGGACGCGAGCACGCGGCCGAGGGAGCGCTACGCGGGCGTGCAGCCGAGCGGGTACCGCACAGCGCGTAGCCGCCGACGTTGCGTGCCCTCACGCGAGCCGGCACCCGACAAAGCCCCCCCCCCCCCGCGAGCCCGCACCCGACAAAGCCCGCGTCACCACCCACCCACGCCGATCCCGGCCACTGTCTGACCGGCCCGTTACATCCTCTTAAGCCCCGATCCAGGGGCGTTTCACGCTGAATCTTCTGTTCGTCGTCACCGTCGCAGCCGCCCGGGGGGCCGGGCTGTGGCTGAACACGAGCAAGCGGGACCAGATCTTCGGCGACCAGGAGACCGGGACGCTGACCTTCCCGTGCCGCCGCCGTGCGACGGGCAGGGTCGCCCACGGTGGGAGCCGCATGTTTCGGCGTCGATCGGGTAGTCGATCTCGACACCCCCCGAAGGAGAATCGATGCCGAAGACACCAGCGAAGAACATCTTCGTCCTGGGCATGACCGCCGTGCAGCTCGACGAACTGCGCACCGTGCGCGGCGCCGAGGACTACGAGTTCCACGACCTGGTCGGATACGACCGGCTCGTCAATACCGCCGAGGTCGACTTCACGGCGATGCTCGACACCGCCCGCGCACAGCTGTCGGACTTCGACGGCACGGTCGACGCGATCGTGACCCACTGGGACTTCCCGGCCAGCCTCATCGGGCCGATCCTCGCCCGCGAGCACGGCCTCCCGGCGCCGAGTCTGGAAAGCCTGCTCAAGTGCGAGCACAAGTACTGGAGCAGGCTCGAACAGCGCGCGTCGGTGCCCGAGTGCGTGCCGCGCTTCGTGTCCTTCGACCCCTTCGACGACGACGCCCTCGCCGCCATCGACCTCGACTTCCCCTTCTGGGTCAAGCCGGTCAAGTCGCACTCCTCCGACCTCGGTTTCGAGATCCGCGACGCCGAGGGCTTCCACGCCGCCGTCGCCGAGATCCGCGAGAACATCGGCGCCATCGGCGACGCCTTCAACGACGCCCTCGCCCTCGTCGACCTCCCGCCCGAGCTTTCCGGAGCCGACGGCAACACCTGCCTCGCCGAGCAGTTCGTCTCGGGCGTGCAGGCCGCGCCCGAGGGCACGATGTTCCACGGCCGCTTCGCCGTCCACGGCGTCCTCGACATGCACAAGGACGACGCGGGGACCAGCTTCGAGCGACTCGACTACCCGGCGGCCTCGGTGCCCGCCGCGATCCAGGACCGCATGATCGACGCCACCGAACGCCTCCTGCGGCACGTCGGCTTCGACGACGGCGCCTTCAACGCCGAGTTCATGTGGGACTCCGAGGCCGACAAGATCTGGCTCATCGAGGTCAACACCCGCATCTCCCAGTCCCACAGCGAACTGTTCACCCGCGTCGACGGCACCTCGAACCACACCGTCGCCATCGACATCGCGCTCGGCCGCGAACCCCGGATGCCGCACCGGGAAGGCGACTTCGCCGTCGCCGCGCAGTGCATGATCTTCCACGACGACGACGCCGTGGTCACCCGGATCCCCGGCCGGCGCGACAAGGAACGCGTCGCCGAACGCCACGCGGGCGCGATCGTCACACTCCAGGTGTCCGAAGGCGACCGGCTCGCCGAGCTTCCGAACCAGGACAGCTACCGCTACATCATCGGCAAGGTCTACATCGGCGCGCGCGACCGCGAGGAGCTCCAGCGACGTTACGACGCCATCGTCGCCGAGCTGCCCTTCGAGTTCGCGCCCGTCACCGGAGGAGAGGGGGAGTCGTGAGGATCGCCGCCGGCCTGCCCCACGAGACCCGCGTCATCGAGAACGTGTTCGTCCCCATGCGCGACGGCGCACGCCTCGCGGCCCGGATCTGGCTTCCGGTCGACGCCGAGAAGCGCCCGGTGCCGGCCGTGCTGGAGTACATCCCGTACCGCAAGCGCGACGGGACCCGCGTCCGCGACGCCGCCAACCATCCCTACCTCGCAGGCCACGGCTACGTCTGCGCCCGCGTCGACATGCGCGGCAGCGGCGACTCCGACGGGGTCCTCACCGACGAGTACCGGCCCCAGGAGCACGAGGACGCCGAGGACGTCATCGCCTGGCTCGCCGAGCAGGAGTGGTGCGACGGGAACGTCGGGATGATGGGCATCTCCTGGGGCGGGTTCAACAGTCTCCAGGTCGCCGCCCGGCGTCCGCCCGCCCTCAAGGCGATCGTGAGCGCGTCGGCGACCGACGACCTCTACGTCGACAACATGCACTACATGGGCGGCTGCCTCCTCGGGGACAACCTCTCCGAGGCCACGGTCATGTTCGCCGCCAACTCGCAGCCGCCCGACCCGGAGATCGTGGGGGAGGGCTGGCGCGACCTGTGGCGCGAGCGGCTCGAAGGCAGCGGACTGTGGCTGGACACCTGGCTGTCGCACCAGCGCCGCGACGACTACTGGAAACCGGCCTCGGTGTGCGAGGACTACTCCCAGGTCCAGGTGCCGGTCATGGCCGTCGGCGGGTGGGCCGACGGGTACACCAACGCCGTGTTCCGGCTCCTGGAACACCTCGACGTCCCCCGCAAGGGACTCATCGGCCCGTGGGGGCACAAGTACCCGCACTTCGGGGTGCCGGGGCCCGCGATCGGTTTCCTCCAGGAACTCGTGCGCTGGTGGGACCACTGGCTCAAGGGGATCGACTCCGGCCTGATGGACGAGCCGATGCTGCGGGCGTGGATGCAGGACAGCGTCGCGCCGAAGCCCTCCTACGCCGACCGGCCCGGCCGCTGGGTCGGTGAGGACTCCTGGCCCTCACCGGACGTCGAGCGACGCCAGTACCGGCTGCGCCGCCACGGCATCGAGCACGGCGACGTGCGCGCCGAGGCCGGGACCGACGTGACGCTCCAGTCGCCGTTGAGCGTCGGCATGTTCGCCGGGAAGTGGGCCTCCTACGCCGCCACCCCGGATCTGCCTTTCGACCAGCGGGAAGAGGACGGCGGCGCGCTGGTCTTCGAGATGGAGCCCCTCGGCGAGACCATGGAGATCTTCGGCCTGCCCGTCGCCTCCTTCGAGGTCTCGGCCGACAAGCCGGTCGCCATGCTCGCCGTGCGCCTGTCCGACGTCGCCCCCAACGGTGAGGCGACCCGCTTCACCTACGGGCTGCTCAACCTGACCCACCGCGACGGCAGCGCGAAGCCGCGCCCGCTCGAACCGGGCGAGCGGTACCGCGTCGACGTGCCGCTCAACGGCATTGCCCAGAGCATCCCGGCCGGGCACCGGCTCCGCCTGTCGGTGTCCACCTCGTACTGGCCGCTGGCGTGGCCGGCCCCGGAAGCGGCGACGGTCCGCTTCACCGCCGGATCCAGCAGTCTCACCCTGCCGGTGCGCCCGCCGCGCGCCGAGGACGAGAAGCTGCGCGAGTTCGGCGAACCCGAGATCGCCGAACCCCTCGCCGTGACCCAGCTCGAACCCGGTGAGCATCACTGGCGTGTCACCCGCGACCTCGCCACCGGCGTGTCCACGCTGGCCATCGCCGACGACCAGGGAAGCCAGCGCCTCGAAGAGACCGGGACCGTGCTGCGTCGCGGGACCTGGGAGCGTTACAGCTTCCGGTGGAACGACGTGAACTCGGTCCGCGGTGAGACCCGGACGGTCCGCCGTTTCGAACGCGGCGACTGGCGCGTCGAGGTCGTCACCCGGACCGTGCTGAGCTCGACGTCCGAGAACTTCCTCATCACGGCACAGCTGGACGCCTACGAACTCGACGCCTCGCGCGGCGACCCGCGCGTGTACTCGCAGAACTGGCGGCGTGAGATCCCGCGCGACCTGGTGTGACGAGGCCGCACCCGGCGCACCGCCGCGCGGTTCCGGCAGAACCTCCAGGCGCCGGGGCGCACCTACGGGCGGGCGATGCCGATGCGGAAGGTGCAGGGGATCGAACCCGCCCACGCAGGCGATCGCCGGGACGCCGTGTCTCCCGGCGGTCTCGTTCAGATACCCGCGAGCGCCGCCATGTGTTTCGCCTCGTCCTCCGACAGCGAGCGGATCGTCTCGCCGGTCACCACCTGCCGCTTCGACTTCCATCCCCGCAGCCACAGTCCGGCGGCCCAGCAGGTTTCCAGTTCGTCGCGCGCGAAGCGGCGTCCGGCCACGTCCTGGTAGGCCGCGAGGAACGCCGCCGACTCCTCGACGGACGGGGCGACGTAGGCCGCGGTGAAACCCACGATCACCGCCTCCGTGTCGGCGATGGCACTGTCCCAGTCGTAGGCGATGTACAGCTCGTCGCCGCGCCAGCGGAAGTTCTCGCGGAACCAGTCGCCGTGGCCGATCACCGTCGGGGCCCGCCAGGCGGCGATGCGGTCGCGCGCGTCCCGGCCGCCGCGTTCGAGCCAGTCCGGGCCGGCGACCGAACCGAAGGGGCGGTCGAGGTCCTCGGCGGTCGCCCACACGCCGGGTTCGCCGTGTGCCCAGCGGTTCCAGGACGGTTTCGGGTCGAGGTCGACGGTGGCGGCCAGCGGAGCGGCGATGCGCACGAGCGCTTCGAGCGCCGTCGCGAACGGCCGGGGCTCCCGTCCCGTGGCGGGAAGCTCATCGCCGCCTTCGACCAGCGCCTCGACGGTGGCCGTCCACCTGCCGAGCGGTGTCGGCGCGAGGATCGGCTCGGGCGCGGGGAAACCGGCCCGGTGGAGGTGCTCGTGGACGGCGAAGCAGCCCGCGACGCGGGCCGCCGGTTCGCGCACCTTGACGACGACCTCCCGGCCATCGGCGAGTTCGGCTCCGATCACCGCCGAGAGGCGGCCGCTCCGGAAACGTTCGGCCGCGATGCCCGAGGCGAGGTGTTCGGCGCACCAGCGGTCCAGCGTCGCGGCGTCGACATGAGGGAGGTCCACCCGTCGATCCTAGGGACCCGCTCCGGCACACATATCGTCCGGCGTCGATTGACAAAGTTTAGACTCACAACTTAATCTCGTGCTGACCCGACAACGAGCGCGTGGCCTTGAGGAGCGAGCGATGCGAGGCGTCAGACGATGGACCGCCCTGATCACCACGGCGGCCGCCACCTTGGCGGCGGGACTCTTAGTCCTGGCGCCGACGGCCGCTTTCGCGGCCGAAGGCTGCACGGTCGACTACAAGGCCCCCAGCCAGTGGCCCGGCGGTTTCACCGCCAACGTGACCGTGACCAACCTCGGCGCACCGGTCGACGGCTGGACGCTGGCGTGGACCTTCCCGTCCGGACAGCGCGTGACGCAGGCGTGGAACGCCGTTGTCACCATGTCGGGGGCCCAGGTCACCGCCAAGAACGTCGGCTACAACGGCGCGATCGCCACGAACGCGTCGGTCTCCTTCGGCTTCAACGGTTCCTGGTCGGGTACCAACACCGACCCGACCGCGTTCACCCTCAACGGCGTCCTGTGCGACGGCGGCGTCGGCGGCCCGACCACCCCGCCGACGACCACGCCGCCCCCGGGCGGCGGCCCGGACCCGATGGCGACGGTCGCCGCGATGCAGCCCGGCTGGAACCTCGGCAACTCGCTCGACTCCGTCGGCGCCGACGAGACCGCGTGGGGCAACCCGCGCGTCACCCAGGCACTGATCCAGAACGTCAAGGCGCAGGGCTACAAGAGCATCCGCGTACCCGTCACCTGGGACGGCCACCAGGGCGCGGGACCCGGCTACGCGATCGAGGCCGCGTACCTCACCCGGGTGCAGGAGGTCGTGAACTGGGCGTTGGCGGCCGACCTGTACGTCGTGCTCAACATCCACCACGACTCGTGGATCTGGATCGCCGACATGCAGGCGAACCACGCCACCGTCCTGGCCCGCTACAACGCGATCTGGACGGCGCTCGCGCAGCGCTTCCAGAACACCTCGCCGAGGCTGCTGTTCGAGAGCGTCAACGAGCCCCAGTTCAACAACGTCGACGACGCCACCGCCTACGGGCTCCTCAACGAACTCAACACCTCCTTCCACCGGATCGTGCGCGCCTCCGGCGGGGCCAACGCCACCCGGATCCTCGTCCTCCCGACCCTCCACACCAATGCCGACCAGGGACGCCTCGACGCCCTCAACGCCACCATCGGCGCGCTCGACGACCCGTACCTGGCCGCGACGGTGCACTACTACGGGTTCTGGCCGTTCAGCGTCAACGTCGCCGGGTACACCCGCTTCAACGCCGAGGTCCAGCAGGATCTCGTCGGCACCTTCGACCGGGTCCACAACGCCTTCGTCTCCCGGGGCGTGCCGGTGCTCATCGGCGAGTACGGACTGCTCGGCTTCGACGCCCACACCGGCACCATCGAGCAGGGTGAGAAGCTCAAGTTCTTCGAGTTCGCCGGGCATTACGCGCGGCAGCGGAACGTCACCCTCCAGCTGTGGGACAACGGCCAGCACTTCGGCCGGACGTCCTTCCAGTGGAGCGATCCCGAGCTGTTCGCGATGCTCAAGGCGAGCTGGACGGTCCGCTCGGGGACGGCGTCGTCCGACCAGGTCTTCGCCGAACGGGCGAGCGCGGTCACCGACAAGACGTTGACGCTCAACCTGAACGGCACCGCCTTCCGCGGTCTGCGCCAGGGCACGACTTCCCTGGTCCAGGGCACCGACTACACCGTGTCCGGCGACCAGCTGACGATCAAGGCGGCCACCTTGCGACGTCTGCTGGGCTCGAACCCGGCCTACGGGGTCCGGGCGAACCTGCACGCCGAGTTCTCGCAGGGCGCGCCGTGGCGGATCAGCGTCGTCTCCTTCGACACGCCGCTGGTGCAGAACGCCACGGGCACCACGGCTTCCTTCGCGGTGCCGACGCAGTTCCGCGGTGATCAGCTGGCCACGATGGAGGCGAAGTACGCCGACGGGAGCAACGCCGGACCGCACGACTGGACCTCGTTCAAGGAGTTCAGCCGGGCGTTCCAGCCCGACTACGCGGCAGGCGCCATCAGGCTGACGCCGGACTTCTTCGCCGCGGTCGCCGACGGCCGCGCGGTGACGCTGACCTTCCACTTCTGGAGCGGCCGGACCGTCGCCTACCACGTCACCGAGTCGGGCGGGAACGTCACCGGATCGACCACCTGACGGCGATCCCGGCCCGCCACGCCGACCCGGCGGGCCGGGGCCGACCGTCCGCACACGACCGTCGAGGAGAGAGGGACGACCTTGCGCCGTTCGCCCGTGTCCGCCGCCGAGTACCCGATCGTGCCGGGCTTCTACCCGGATCCGACCGTCTGCCGGGTGGGATCCGACTACTACCTGGCCCATTCGAGCTTCGAGTACTTCCCCGGCGCGCCGATCTTCCACAGCCGCGACCTGGTGACGTGGCGGCAGATCGGGAACATCCTGACCCGCCGGACCCAGTTCCGGCGCGGCGGCGGCGGGCCCTCGGGCGGGATCTACGGTTCGACGCTGCGGTTCCACGACGGACGGTTCTGGTTCGTGACGACCAATGTCGGCGACTTCGAGGCCGGGCAGGTCATCGTCACCGCCGAGGATCCCGCCGGGCCGTGGAGTGAGCCGGTGTTCGTCGGCGAGGCGATCGGGATCGACCCCGACCTGTGCTGGGACGACGCCGGCCGGTGTCTCCTGACCTGGAAGGCGTCGCCCGCCGAGGGACGCGGTGACGCGATCATGCAGGCGCGCCTCGATCCGGAGACCGGGAAGTTCGACGGCGAGGCGTACCCGCTGTGGCAGGGGACCGGGCTCGCCAACCCGGAGGCGCCCCACCTGTACCGCGTCGGCGGCCGCTGGTATCTGACCCTCGCCGAAGGCGGCACCGAGCGCGGGCACTGCGTTACCGTCGCGCGCGGCGACGGTCCACAAGGGCCGTTCGAGTCGTGCCCCGGCAACCCGGTCCTCACCCACCGCAGCACCACCCACCCGGTCCAGAACGCCGGGCACGCCGACCTGGTCTCGACCGCGGACGGCGGCTGGGCCGCGGTCTACCTCGCCGTACGCCCACGCGGCTTCACCCCGGCCTTCCACGTGCTCGGTCGCGAGACCTTCCTCGCCGGTGTCGACTGGGCCGACGGCTGGCCGGTCTTCGATGAGGGGCGCTTCACCGTCGAGCCCGCCGACACCGCCTTCACCGACGACTTCACCGAGCCCGGCCTCGACCCGCGCTGGGTCGTCCCCGGATCCGAACCCGAGACGATCACCGCGCGGCACCCGTCGGGCGGACTCGAACTGCGCCCGGCGCCCGACGGTTCACCGGGGCTGCTGTGCGCGCGCGTCCGCGACCTGTCCTGGCGTGCCGAGGCGACCTTCGACGGTTCCGGCCAGCTCCGGCTCCTCATCGACGACCGACACTGGTACGCGCTGACCTTCGACGGCGGGCGCGTCCAGGCGACCGTCCACATCGGAGACATCCGCCACGACCTCGACGCCGGGCCCGCCACCGGCGAGTCCGCGACCCTGCGGATCGCCGCGGTCTCGCCCACCCC
This sequence comes from Phytomonospora endophytica, assembly GCF_014202425.1. Taxonomy (GTDB): domain Bacteria; phylum Actinomycetota; class Actinomycetes; order Mycobacteriales; family Micromonosporaceae; genus Phytomonospora; species Phytomonospora endophytica. The sequence continues at coordinate 590,487 of NZ_JACHGT010000001.1, forward strand.
GGGTGCCGCGATCCCCGGCCCCGACGAGATCGTGCTGTCCTACGGCGACGGCGAGAACTTCCGCGAGCTCGGCCGCCTCGACGGCCGCTACCTCTCCACCGAGGTCGCCGCCGGCTTCACCGGCCGGGTGCTCGCCTTCGGTTCGGCCGGGTCGCCGACGCTGCTGCGGAAGGCCGCGTACACGCCCGCCTGAAACATCGCACGACCTTCACCCGCGACGGGACGCGACCGCGTCCCGTCGCTTCTCGCGTCTCCTTGTTCACGTACCCGTCCTTGACGCGACTAGAGAAATCCTCTAGAAAAGAGTTATAGTCAGCGCGGGTACTTGTCACGCTTAAACCGCAAAAACCACCCGGGCGACCGTGGACGGGGGAGTCACATGGCCGATATCGAGAAGCCGCTCACCGCATGGCACGAGCGCCTCTTCGCCGTCCTGATGGCGCTCACCGACATCGAACTGCGCGGCACCGGCTTCATCCCCGACTACTCCCGCGACTCCCTGTCGGCGCTGGAACGCCACCTCCTCCGGCGGCTCGACGAACCCGGGCAGGCGGCACTGCCGGGCAACCGCGCCTTCGTCGAAGGCGCCGCCGCCTACCTCGGCGAAGCCCTCATGCGCGTGGCGGGCGGCGCCTGGACGTGGCCGGACGCCGACCTCGGCGGTCCCCCCGGCGGCCTCCCGGTCGCGACGGCGGACCCGGCCGTCGGCCTCGCGCCGGTGTCGCCGGTCCGCCTGCTCCAGGAAGCCGCGACCGCTCGTGACGCGGCACGTTTCACCACGGTCCACGACCTCTGGTCGCGCGCGGTCGAGGAGCACCGGCGCGCGGTCCCGTCATGGCGGCCTGTGAAGGAGCAGACCGAGGTCGACGATCCCGATCCCGGCGCGGCTCCGCTCGCGCGGTGGCTCGCCGCCCGCGCTTCCGCCGCCGACGCGTGGGCGCGCGCCTACGCCCCCGACGAGGACTGGGACTTCTCGCCGGACTCGCTGTCGCGGCTGCAAGAACTCGTCCGTCGGAAGACCCCGACGAAGGAGTCGCTGAAGGACCCGGCCAACCACGACTTCCGGGAGGGTGCGGCCTGGTACCTGGGCGAGGTCCTCCGCCGCGGAGTCGGCGGCCGGTGGAACCACAACCCCGACGGAGGCGACCACCCCTATCTCGAAGCACTCGGACCGAAGCACCACACGTCCATGCCGTTCGTGGCCCTCCGGATCGCGCTCCGGCGCGACGGCTACCTCCGGCGGCACTTCGACGACCTCGCACGCTGATCCCCTGGGGAGTGCAGACATGAACCGGTTATTCCGACGTATCTCCGCGAGCGCCACCTGCCTTCTGCTGCTGCTCGTCTCGATCGCCTACATCGCGGCACCCGTCCCGGCACGGGCCGAACCGGTGCCACCCGGCCCGTACCGCATCGGCGCGGGGTTCACGCCCCCGGTGAACCAGCCCCCCGTGGAATTCGACGTCCCCTCCGTGGGTTTCTGGAGCGACGAACTCACCTGGAACAAGGACACCGAGGAGATCAGCTGGGGCACCTTGACCTACGACTGGGAGGAGATCGAGGAGATCGCCCAGCTCGACTCGATCCAGCCGTCCGGCGACTACCTGGTCGGGTCCATCGAGCACGTGCTCAGCCGCTGGCACAAGTGGCGGGTGAAACCCAAGAACAGCGCCGACTGGGCGAAGATGTCGGCGAGCGCCAGGGCCAAGAAGTGGGGCACCTGGCTGAAGACCTACGGGACCAGCACGTCCAACGGACTCCAGGGCACCGGTTTCGAGCTCCTCGTCGGCCAGGTTCAGGGCTACACCGCGCAGGGCTTCGAGCACGACACGAAGGTCAGCGAGAACATCGACGAGCGTCCCGACTTCGGGCTGCGCACCGGCCCTGAGAGTTACTCCCATCTCGTCGAGGTGAAATCGGGCGCGTGGACCATGGAGCAGATCAGGTCCCGCTTCGAACTCGCCGTCCAGACCGGTGCGACGAAACTCGACGTGTACTTCTCCAAACGACCGGGCAAGAAGAGGATCGCCGAACTGGAGCGACTCGCCGCCGAGTACCCGGGCGTCGAGTCCCGGCTCTTCGTCTACCCCGCCAAGGCCCGAAAGATCGTCAATCCCAGCACCTACGAGAACCCGCCGGACGGAAGCGGAAGCGGTGCCGCGCCACCGAGCGGCCCCGGTCCCACCTCGCCTCCGGGTTCGCTCGTGGCGGGCGGCCAGAACGGCGCCGAAAGCCCGTCGACGGACGCCTTCTCGGGTTCTCCCGCCTCCCCCGAAGAGGCCGCGGAGACCTCGGAGATGACCGAGCAGCTCGCCCAGGACAGCGGCTACAACAGCAGCGGGGACGCCGAGATGACGTCCGACCAGCTCGGCGGCGTCGACTTCTCCACACTGGAACTGCGCTACGTCTCCGACACCTACGACGGCGGACTCGGTACGGGCGTCGACTACGCCTACTCCGTCGACGCCGCCGAGGGAGTCGACGTCTCCTACGGTGGACGCGAGAGCGCCCAGCTCGCCGCCGACGCGTTCTTCACCTGGCTGGCCCTGCCCACCGACACCTTCTGGGTGAACCTCAACCCCGATGAGCCCGACCGGATCATCGACGAGGACTTCGGGAGCACCGACGCCGGCCGGGTGCTCCTCGAAGCCGACCTGGACATGAAGAAGATCGTCGCCGACTTCATCCACCCGGACACCAAGGGCGGCGCGAAGTACTGGGAGGCGCTCCGCGGCGAGACCAAGTGCATCTCGATGCGCCAGTGGATCGTCCCGAAGCCCGCGGTCGTGAAGGACGACGGCGACTCGCTGTTCATCCTCGACGCGCCCCTCGAAGTGAAGATGGAGGGCGAGTACCTCGAATCCAAAGGCGCCGGCGGCACCGCCGGATGCTCCGGGCAGTCCGGCGGGGACACCGACCACAACGAGGGCGTCTACGCCGACCTGATCCTGCCGAAGGTCGAGGAGGCGGTCAACACCGCGCCCGAGTTCGCCGAACTGCGGCGGGTGTACGCCAGCCGGGTCGCCGCCGAGTGGTACCGGCACCGCAGCGAGACCAAGACCACCGCCTACAGCGACATCATCGACTCCGGTGATGTCAGCGCGTGGCCGGCCCGTGAGGACTGGGACCCCAAGGACGTCTTCGACGACTACGTGAAGTCCTACACCGAGGGCGAGTTCAACGTCGAACGCCGGACGCGCCAAGGCGACTACATCGTGACCACGACCTACATCTACGGCGGCGTCACGTTCTTCGACGTGCCGAGCCGCTCGGTGAGCGACGAGGAGTTCGCCGCCGAGCACCCGGCGCTCAACGCGGCCGTCGGCGAGTCGATGCTCGCGCCGACCGTCGAGGAGGGAGCCGCCGGGATCTGGCTCGGCGGACGGTCGACCGAGCGTCCCTTGTGGGACCCGCTGCCACCGCCGCCCACGCCGCTCGGGAACCCGTTCTTCTGGGTGTTGTCGACGCTGCCCGTGGCCGGGTGGCTCGCCGTCGGCGTGTTCCTCTGGCGACGGAAGACGAAGGCCACGACACCGCCGACGTTCGCCGGCACGAGCGGACCGGTGACGCGATGAGCACGCTTCACCTGCCGCAGACGGCCCCGCCGAAGCGTCCGCCCGGCGTGTTCGCCGCCTCCTACCTCCTGACCGGTTCGGCGGCGTTCTGGCTGGCGGCGGCCGTCGCGACACTGTTCGCGCTGCCCCAGTACGACCGGTACCACAGCGACCTCGCGCAGGACCCCGACGCGGGCTCAGGTGTCGTGGCGCTGCTCGTCCTGTTCGCCACCGGCGCCATCGCCGCGGCGGGCCTGGCGGTCCTCCTCGCCGTCCTCGACGCCCAAGGCCGCCGTCCGGCGCGCGTGATGACCTGGATCCTCTGCGGATCCGCCGCCTGCGCGGCGGGCCTGATGCTGCTGTCGGATCCTTTCACCGCGACCACCTGGCATCACGTCCTGATGGTCGGATCGTCGATCCTGACCCTGGTCCTGGTCACGGTCGTGATCGTCCTGCTCGCCCTGCGCTCCTCCGGGGGTTACTTCCGCGGTGTTCTCCTCGCGAGACAGGCCGCCGCGCGCCTGGCCTACATGGCCCGGTACCCACCGGCCGCCGCCTACCCGCAGGCGCCTCCGGGTTGGACCGTCTACAACCCGCCGCTTCCTCGCCCGCAACAGTTCGGCCCGCCGCCCCCGCACCGCCCGGCTCCACCGGCTCCACCGGCTCCACCGGCTCCACCGGCTCCACCGGCGGAGTCTGGGTGGGGACGGCCGGGTTAGGTCGAGACTCGCCGCCGGGCAGCCCCCGGGTTGCCCGGCGGAGTGCTTCGGGGCAAGGCCGCGACCGCCCGAACCGCACACCGGACACTCCAAGACACGAAGTCCGTCAGCAGGAGGACCGCGCCGAAGAGCCCGCACGATCGAGCCGAAGGGAGCCCGTCGAGGCCCCACGGCGACGGCGAGCGCCTCGCCGCTTCGGCCACGGCGATCCACCGTGTCGGCGAGCACCGCCCCCGGCACCGATGTTCGGCCCCTGAGTCCCACATCACTCACCCCTGCGTTCCGGCCCCGCCCTGGGTGATCATGACCGGATGGACGCCCGTTTCCTCGGCATCGCCGAACTCACCGAAGTCCCCTCCGTCGCGGTCGTCGTCGACGTCATGCGCGCCTTCACCGTCGCGGCCTGGGCCTTCGCCCGAGGGGCCGAGAGGATCGTGCTCGCCGAGTCGCTGGACGAGGCCCTGGCGCTCAAGTCGCGCCATCCCGGCTGGGTGGCGCTCAAGGACGGTCCGCCGGCACCGGGGTTCGACACGGTCAACTCGCCGGGCATGCTGCGGTCGATCGGCCTCGGTGGGCGGACCGTCGTGCAGAAGACGACGGCGGGGACGGTCGGGGCGCTCGCGGTCAAGGACGCGTCGCTGGTGCTGTGCGCTTCCTTCGTGGTCGCCGAGGCGACGGCCCGGCTCCTGCGGGAGCGCGAGCCCGACCGGGTCACCTTCGTGGTCACCGGCGAGGACGGGCGCGCTGACGAGGACCTGGCGTGCGCCCAGTACATCGCGCGGAGGACCACCGAGACGGCGACCGACGCCACCGAGTACCTCAGCCGCGCCGGCGACTCGCGGGCCGCCACCGAACTCACGGAGGGCATCCGCGAGGGAGTCCACCCCGACGACGTCGCGCTCTGCCTCGAACTCGACCGCTTCCCGTTCGCCATGGTGGCGACGGCGGAGGACGGCCTCATGGTCCTCCGCCCGCACGCCGGCTGACTCGCCCCTACGCGACGTCGGGTCGCGTCATCAGCGGCGACCGCAGATGCAGCGCCAGGTCGGGGCTCGTCAGGGGCACGACGTTCCACGTCGCGACCGCCGTCCCGGTGACCGCGTCGACCACCAAACGGACCCGGTGCGGGCTGGTGATGACGTGGAAGTCGGCGACGAAGGTGTCGTCCTGCCAGGCGCCGGTCGCGACGAGCGGCCGCCCGAGCGGCGCGCTCTCCCACCATTCGCCGTGGCCGACCTCGATCGTGAGGGACGGCCCGAGCCGGACGAGCCACCCGCGCTCGGCCGGTTCGACGACCACCGTGGACTCACCGGGCAGTGCCGAGTCCGCGACGGAGGCGTCGACGGTCGCCTTCGCGGAACGCCCGGGGGCGGCCGAACCCGGCACCGTCGGCAAGGACAGGTGCCGCAGGCGCTCGGCGAGACGTTCGTCGTCCTCGGCGCCGTCCGCCTTGTCCAGGCCGGGCAGCAGGCACTCCCAGACCGGGTCGAGCACCGTCTCGCCGCCGCCCGTTCGAGCGCCGGTCACGGCGACCACCAGGTCGTGCTCCGGGAGGACCAGGCAGTACTGGCCGAAGGAACCCTCACCGCGATAACCGTGGCGCGACATCCAGAACTGGTAGCCGTAGCCGCGAAGCGTGTCGGGGTTGACCGACCAGCCTTCGACCTGACGCGTCTCGATGTGCCGCCCGGTGGCCAGTTCGACCCATTCGCGCGGGACGAGCTGCCGGTCGCCCCAGCGGCCGCCGCGAAGCAGCAGCTCACCGAAGGCGGCGACGGCCTCGGTCGTGAGGTGCAGCCCGTGGAAGCCGAAGGAGGCGCCGCCGGCCACCCGGTCCCAGTCGGCGTGGTCGACGCCCATCGGGGTGAACAGCCGCTCGTCGAGCAGTTCCGGGAGGCCGCGGCCCGTCGCCCGCTCGACCATGCGCGCCAGGACGTAGGTGGTCGCGTTGTCGTAGGCGTGCCGGGTTCCTTCGGGCGCGGAGAACGGCACGCGCAGGAAACCCTTCACCAGGTCGTCCGGTTCCAGTTGCCAGGCCTCGGTGAGGCTGTCGGTGTCGCGCCCGACCGTCATCGACAGCAGGTGGTGGACGGTGAGGCGGCGGGCCTGCTCGGGGATGCCGTCCGGAACCCGGTCGGGAAGGACGTCCACGATGCGATCGTCCAGCGACAGTAGGCCGTCGGCGATCGCGAGCCCCACGGCCACCGCGGTGAAGGACTTGGTCAGCGAGTAGAGGAGATGCGGACGCGCGGCCGAGTATGGCGCCCACCAGCCCTCGGCGACGACGTGTCCATGACGTACGACCATGATCGAGTGGCACTCGACGGAGTCGGCCGCGAGCCGGTCCAGCAGTGCCGAGATCGCGCGGGACGAGACACCCGAGGCCGCGGGCGCCGAACGCGGCAGCAGGGCGTGTGGGGAAGGCATTCAGGCACAGTAACCAAGGCCCACGATCAAGTCACGCGCCTTAGAGGGCCTCGGCGGGGGACTCGGGTGCGAGTGAGCCGTTCGACTGCCGTCGCGGTGCTCACGAGTGAGAGCCCGACGAAAAGGATCCGCGGTCCGCCTTGCCGGCGGAGGACATTGAAGTGCTCGGCCGACTCGCGATCCCGCTGGAGCACATGATCGCGGTCCTCGCGGTCGCGCCTGTGGCGGAACCGGTGCTCATGCCCCCTGTGCGGGCGGCCGTGGGCCGGTGGGGGACCGGTCGCGTCGACGCGACCGGCGCCGCCGCCGCGGTCGCGACGGTGATCATCGTGCTGGCCGCCGTCCGCCCCATGCCGGGAGCCACGAGGGCCCCTGACCACCCTTCCGGCCACCCGAACAGAAAAACTCCAGCGGCCGCTGTAGACATCCGGCCGCAGAAGTGTTAGGTTTTCTCTCGTAGAGCAGCGAGGGTCCATAAGGGACGGCAGCGACTAGCCGTCCGTGCTGGATTGCGGACCCGCCGGTCGAGCCGCTACGCGAACGGGCTCCCGGCGAGGTTCGCGGACGGTCGCGTCATGGGCCGTTCCGAGAAGTGAAAGGCAAGGCACGACGGCAAGACGCAAGCGGAGCGCGGCTCAGGCGACCGGGACCAGGTGATCGCAAGAGGGTCCCGGGGCGGTGTGCCGCGACGAGTGGAAAGGCAATGAAAGTCAAGGACCACAGCGGTCAGGAACCAATGGGAAAGGAGTGAGTGCGCCATCGGAGATCACCCGCGCGGCCGGAAGATCCGGTCTCCCGGGTGTAGCGGTCCCATCGAAAGGAAGGTGGTCAGCGGTATCGACAACGCATTCGCGGGTCGCCGCCACCTTCGTGGTAGACACGCGGTTCGATACCGGCCATTGATGGTCGGTTGATGGTGTAAGAACACTCCGGGCTCCGGTGCATCCGCACCGGAGCCCCTGTCCGCGTTCACCGAGAGGTTGCCATTATTGGAAGCACAGGATCTGCCCACCGCGGGCACCGAGGACAAGTTCGACGATGACAACTACCCCGCGTACAGCATGGGACGGGCCGCCGAACTCCTCGGCGTGACACAGGCGTTCCTGCGTTCGCTGGACACCGCCAAGCTCATCAGCCCTCAGCGCTCCGACGGCGGCCACCGCCGTTACTCGCGCTTCCAGCTTCGCCTGGCGGGCCGGGCCCGTGAACTCGTCGACCAGGGCACGCCCCTCGAATCCGCCTGCCGCATCATCATCCTGGAAGACCTGCTCGCCGACGCCCTGCGCATCAACGCCGAACGCGATGCCCACGGCAAGACCGAGGAGGTGTCCTGACGGCCGTCCCCTCACACGAGCCGCCCACCTGAGCCCGGGCCGGTACGGAACGGGAACCGAGCGACGCTCGTCAGGCAGCCGCCGACACGGCGGGAAGACCTCGACGTCGTCTCGGCGGTACGGCGTGTCGTCGCCCTCCAGGCCCAGGACGCGGCCTCGCCGTACCCGGCACCGTGAAACCGGCTCGCCGACTTCGAGGCCGGGCCTCGCGGCCCGGGCCCTCGCGGCCTTCCCACGGGATCGCGATCCCGCGATGTACCGGCGCTACGGGCGCTGGTGGGCGGAGCTGCCGTTCGCTGAGGTGCCGGTCCCGCCGGGGGCGTCCCGGACCGGTGCCCCCTTGCTCCACGACCCACGCGCGGGACCGCTCCCGGTGCCGGTTCCCTAGACTCGGCGCGACATCCGCGTCCGTACACATCGGACATACACCCCGCGAGGTCGCGATGAGCGCAGGCAAACGGCACGGCGGCCCCTGGCCGATCGCCTTCGACACCACCGGACTGGAGCGGGAGGGCGACGCCCCGTCGTGGATCGACCCCTCCACCGGCCACGGCGTCTCCGTCAGCGTCAAGGAGGGGCCGCCCTTCAACGCCGCGTGGATGAGCGACGAGGCGAGCCTGCGGCGCGGCTTCGCGGGCATGTTCGCCCCGCTCGGCTGCCTCATCGAGGCCGAACTCGTGCCGTTCGGCGGTGCCCGCGCGGTCCGCCAGGTGATGAAGATGCCCCACCCGCGCTACGAGCACGGGACGATCTTCGCGACCGTCTTCACCCTCACCAAGGCCACCCGCTACGCCCAGATCACGGCCTTCGCGGCCGAAGGCGGCCCGAACCAGTACACCGGGATCCGCGAGACCGTCGTGGCGGCGAAGCTGGGGATCCCGGCGGACGGGCCTTCGCATCCCTACGACCCCGGCCTTTCATCGCTGCTGCCCTTCAACCGCAGCGATGACGCGGCCTTCGACGCCCAGTTCCCCGAGCACCCGCTGACGTGGGTCCGGGCGGCGGGCCGTCACATCCACGCGACGGCGGTGGTGGCACCCGAGTACGCGGGGCTGCCGGAGCTGGCGCCACCGGGCGGGACGCGATAGCGGACGGTTGATCGGCGGCCCCTCCACCGCGATGATGTCCCGATGGACCTCGTGGCGCTGCTGCCCGCCTTCGTTCTCGCCGTTCTCCTGATCTCGGCGTCTCCCGGGCCCGCGATGGCCCTGATCCTCCGGCGTGCGGCCGTGCGCGGCTTCGGCGGCGCGGTGCCGACCGTCCTCGGCCTCGAAGCCGGGCTGTACCTGTGGGCGCTCTGCGCCGCCGCGGGCCTGGCCGCCCTGGTCGCCGCGTCCACGGTCGCCCTGATCGTCATCCGCGTCGCCGGTGCCGTCTTCCTGGTCTACCTGGGCGTCAGGGCATGGCGGTCGGCGTGGCGCAGCCGTCGCGATCTCGCGGTGGCGCCCGCCGTCGAGGAACCGCCGGCGTCGGCCGGCGGGTGGTGGAAGGCCTTCGGTGAAGGCACCGCCGTCATGCTGGCCAACCCCAAGGCGGCCGCGTTCATGATCGCCTTCTATCCGCAGTTCGTTCCCGAAGGCCGCCCGCTGTTCGCCACGACCGCGCTGCTCGCCCTGCTGCAGGTCGCGCTGGAGATCGGCCTCTACCTGGGGCTGGCGGCGGTGGTCGGCCGCGCGGGCCGCTGGTTCCGCCGGTCGAGGGTCCGCCGCCGCCTCGACGCGATCAGCGGCACGGTCCTGATCGCCCTCGGCGTGCGCATGGCGGCCGAGGGCTGAAAGCCCGGCGCCCGGGCGGCACTCCTTATAGCGTTTCTGCGACACCCCCTGTCCGGCACGACGACAGACGGGACGGCCGAACCGTGGAGCGAGACGCGAACGACCCGCCGCTGAGGATCACCGTGCGCGGAGCCCGGGTGCACAACCTGCGCGACGTCGACATCACCATCCCGCTGCGACGGCTGGTCGCCGTGGCGGGGGTGTCGGGGTCCGGGAAGTCCTCGCTCGCGCTCGGTGTGCTCTACGCCGAAGGCTCGCGCCGGTACCTGGAGGCGCTGTCGACCTACACGCGCAGGCGGCTGGCGCAGGCGCCCCGCGCGGAGGTCGACGCCGTCGAGCACGTCCCGGCCGCGCTGGCGCTGCGGCAACGGCCGGGTGTCCCGTCGATCCGCTCGACCTTCGGCACCTCCACCGAGCTCCTCAGCTACCTGCGCCTGATGTACTCCCGCCTCGGCTCCCACCTGTGCCCCAACGGCCACCCACAGGAGCCGACGATCGACGTCGCGATGGGAGCGTCGCTGACCTGTCCCACCTGCGGGGTGACCTTCGATCCGCCTGGGGCGGAGTCGTTCGCGTTCAACTCCGATGGCGCCTGCCCACGCTGCGAGGGGACCGGTGTGGTGCGCGAGGTTGACGAGGACACGCTCGTGCCCGACCCGTCCAAGTCGATCGACGACGGCGCCGTCGCCCCCTGGTCGATGTTCGGGCTGACCGTGATGCCCCAGGTGGTCGCCGAGCTGGGCGTGCGCACCGACGTCCCCTACGCCGACCTGAGCGCCGGTGAACGCGAGACGGTTCTGCGCGGGCCGGAGGTCAAGCGGCACATCCGCGTCCCGTCGAAGAGCGGGAAACTCTTCGACCTCAACTTCACCTACCGCAACGCGCGCCTGGCGGTCGAGGAGGCGGTCCGCAACGCCACGAGCGAGAAGGGCCTCGGCCGCGTGGGCCGCTTCCTCTGCGTGCGGACCTGCTCCGACTGCGGCGGGACACGCCTGAGCGAACGCGCCCGCTCCACCACCGTCGACGGCGTCGGACTCGCCGAGGCGACCGCCAAGACCCTCGCCGAGCTGGCGGAGTGGGTGCCGAAGGTCGTCGCCGAACTCCCGGGCGACATGGAGCGCATGGGCCGCACCATCACCGCCCAGTTCGACGAGATCGCGCGGCGGCTCATCGGGCTGGGACTGTCCTACCTGAGCCTCGACCGGGCCGCCTCGACCCTGTCGACGGGGGAGCGCCAGCGCGTCCAGCTCACCCGCGCGGTGCGCAACGAGACCACGGGCGTCCTCTACGTCCTCGACGAGCCGTCGATCGGCCTCCATCCGTCCAACGTGGACGGACTCCTCGTCGTGATGCGCGACCTCCTCGCCGACGGCAACTCGGTGCTGATGGTCGACCACGACGTCCAGGTCCTGCGCGAGGCCGACTGGTTCATCGAGATCGGTCCCGGCGCGGGTGCCCACGGCGGCCGGATCATCGCCACCGGCGACGCCGCCGCCATCGCCGCCGACCCCGGCTCGCTCATCGGCCCCTTCCTCGACGGCCGCGAACCGGTTCGGGTCCGCCCACGCGCGTCCCGCGAGGAGCTGTTCGACCTCGGGCGGGTGCGTCTCACCACTCGCCGGCTGCACACGGTCCATCCGCTCGACCTCGACCTTCCCGCAGGACGGCTCATCGCGGTGACCGGTGTGTCGGGGTCGGGGAAGACCACGCTCGTCCTCGAAAGCCTCGTCCCAGGGCTCAAGGCGGCGATCGCGGGCAAAGCCTTGCCGCCGCAGGTCGCGGGCATCGAGCCCGGGCCGGTCACGCGCGTCAACGTCGTCGACAGCACGCCGATCGGCGCCAACGTACGGTCCACGGTGGCCACGTACAGCGGCCTCCTCGACGACCTGCGCCGTGCCTACGCCGCCACGCCCGAGGCGAAGCGGGCCGGACTGCGCGCCGGCGACTTCTCCTACAACACCGGATCGCTGCGCTGCCCGCGCTGCGAAGGCACGGGCGAGGTCTCACTCGACGTGCAGTTCCTGCCCGACGTCGACATCGTCTGCCCCGCCTGCCAGGGCTCGCGCTACGCACCCGAGGCCGCCCGCCACGAGCGCGACGGGATCTCGCTGCCCGGCCTGCTCGGTCTCACCGCGACCGAGGCGGCCGGGGTTCTCGGCGGGCTGCGCAAGGTCGGGGCGAGACTCCAGACCCTCGCCGACCTCGGTCTCGGCTACCTGACGCTCGGCGAAGCGACGCCCGCGCTCTCGGGCGGCGAGGCGCAGCGCCTCAAGCTCGCCTCCGAGCTGGGCCGGGACCAGCGCGACACGCTGTTCGTCTTCGACGAGCCGAGCGTCGGTCTGCACCCGCTCGACGTGCGCACGCTCCTCGACGTCCTCACGCGCCTGACCGGTAACGGTGCCACCGTCGTCGTGATCGAGCACGACCTCGACCTGATCGCCAACGCCGACCACGTCGTCGACATGGGACCGGGCGGTGGATCCGAAGGCGGGACCATCGTCGCGTCGGGCACGCCGGAGGAGCTGGCGGGCGACTCGCGGAGTCTCACCGGCCGCTACCTCGCCCGGCATCTGGGTGCCGGTTGAGCCGTTCGGCGAAACTAGCTCCCCGCGCGCTCCTGGTCAGCGGTCACGACAGCGCGCGCCGCCAGTGCGAGTTCCTCGTCGTGGGGCCGGCCGAGGCGGCGGGCGGCCGCGACGGTGCGGTCGAGCAGCGCGAGCGCCTCGTCGTGGTGACCGGCGACGCGGAGGGTCTCGGCGTAGCCGTGCAGGATCTCGACTTCGAGTTGGGCCTCGGCCAGTGGTGCGATCAGTTCGAGGGCGCGACGATGGTGCTCGATCGCGTCCTCGGGTGAGCCCGTTTCGCGCAGCGCGACGCCGAGGTTGTGGTGGCACCACGCGCGGTTGTGCTGGAGGCGGTTCTCCTCGGCGAGTCGCAGCGCCTGGCGCAGGGTTTCGAGGGATTCCGCCGGGTCTTCTCGGGTCAGGGCGAGTCCCAGGGCCACGAGGCCGGTGATCCGTGCGGGGCCTTCGGCCATGCCGACCGATTCCCGGGCGAGCTCGACGGCTTCGCCGCGTCCGCCGAGGCGCAGGGTCACCCAGGCGTCGAAGGCGAGGGCCTGGGAGAGGCCGCCCTTGTTCCCGACGGTGGCGAACAGCTCGCGGGCGTGCCGGAAGCTCTTCCGCGCGGCTTCGAGTTCGCCGAGGTCGCGGCGGGCGAAGCCCGTGCGCAGGGCGAGGCCCGCGGCGAGTTCGGTGTCGGCGCCGCCGGACTCCCCGGCCCGCTCGTAGGTGGTGACGGCGTCGGTGAGGCGTCCTGCGGCGGCCAGCGCGTAGCCGAGGTCGGAAAGGAGGGACGCTCGTCGCTTTTCGCGGCCGAGCCGTCCGGCGGCCTCGGCGGCGCCTTCGAGGAGGCGGAGCTGGTCGTCGGTTCCCCGGTGCCGGAAGAACCAGACGCGCATGGCCTCCGGCAGGTCGGCGGCCACCTCGTCGGCGCCGAGCCGCACCGCGGTGTCGAAGCAGGCGACGAGGTTGACGTATTCGAGGTCGAACCAGGCCATGGCCTCCGCGGGGTCGCCCGGCTCCGGTTTCGGGCGGTGCGGTGAAGGCAGTGTGCGGTCGTGGGCGGTGGCGCGCGCGAGGTAGCGGTCGAGGACTCGGCGCAGGGCCGTCTCGGCGTTGGGCTCCTCCTCGGCGGCGAGGTCGGCGGCGTAGCGGCGGATCAGGTCGTGCAGCCGGTACCGGCCGGGGGACAGTTCCTGGACGAGATGCGCGTCGGCCAGTTCTTCGAGGATCCCGCCGACCCGCCCGGGCGTCAGGTCGGCCAGGGCCCCGGCGGTCTCGGTGTCGAAGTCGGTTCCCGGCAGCACGCCGAGGAGGCGGAAGACGCGTCGCTGAGCGGTGTCGAGCTGGTGCAGCGACATGCCGAAGGCCGCGTCGAAGCGGCCGGTGTCGTCCCGCAGGCGCTCGGCCAGCACCGCGACGGTCCAGCCCGGGCGGTGGCGGAGCCTGGCGCCCGCGACCCGCAGCGCGAGCGGGAGGCCCCCGCACTGGTCCAGCACCTGGGCGACGGCCTCGTCCTCGCCGGGTGTGAGGCCCGCGGCCCTGCCGAAGAGGTGGGCGGCGTCGGTGTCGGTGAAGGGCTCCAGCGAGACCGGCGGGACGCCGTCCAGGTCGACGAGCCGTGACCTGCTGGTGATGACGACCGCCGACTTGCCCGCGCCGGGCAGGAGGGGGCGGACCTGGTCGGCGTCGACGGCGTTGTCGAGTACGACGAGTACCCGCCGCCGGGACAGTTCGGAGCGCCAGAGGGCCGCGCGTTCGTCGACGGCGGCCGGTGGTTGCGTGATGTCCAGTGCCTTGAGCAGGCGGCCGAGCGCGGCGGAGGGTTCGAGCGGTGCCTGGCCCGGCGTGAAGCCGTGCAGGTCGAGGTAGAGGCCGCCGTCCGGGTAGGCGGGCGCGAGCCGGTGCGCCGCGTGCACGGCGAGGCTCGTCTTGCCGACGCCGGCCATGCCGTCGACGGCGACGACCCCCGTGTCGCGCAGCAGTTCCTCGACCCGCGCGGCCTCGGTTTCGCGCCCGGTGAAGTCGGCCAGGTCGGCGGGCAGGTCGTTGCGGCGCGGGGGAGGCGCCGCGCCCGCCTTCATCGCTTCGATCCACAGTGGACGAAGCGGCCGGGGGTCGCGGCCGACGACCTTGCACAAGGCCGTGACGGCCTCCCAGGTCGGCACGAAACGGCCGGTCAGGTACCGCGACAGCGACGAGCTGCTCAGTCCCGATTCGCGGGCGAGGGCGCGCAGGCTGAGCCCGCTCAGCTCCTTGATCTTGGCGAGCTGGGCCACCAGCCGCTCGTTGGCGCTCGACACGTGCACGACGGTACCCGTCCCGCCCGGCCGGAACGGATCGGTGAGGTGTTCGCGCAGTTGGCGGTGCCTCCCGGTGTCCCACAACGTCCCACGGCGCGTGCGCGGAGACGTGCTCCGCTGGTGCGATGGCCTGAAGCCGGCGAACGCCGACGCGAAGGAGAAGACGATGTCGACCGTGCGCATGCCCCATCCCGCCACCCTGGTCCCCGAGGCGATGACGGCGTTGCTGGACCTCAGCGACGCGATCTCCGGGACCGGTGTGAATCGCGGCCTTCTCGCCCTGATCCACCTGCGCGCCAGCCAGATAAACGGCTGTGCCGCGTCCGTCGCCGGGGCGGCCGGCCAGGCAAGGCGCCACGGCGTCTCCGCGGACCGGCTCGACGCCCTGGCCGCCTGGCGGGAGGCGCCCTCGTTCAGCGACGCCGAACGCGCGGCCCTCGCCTTGACCGAATCGGTGACCCGCCTCGCCGACAGCCCCGACGCCGTCCCCGACCGGGTGTGGGACGTGGCCGCCACCTACTTCGACCAGAAGGAGCTGGCGGCCCTCCTGTTGAGCATCGCGGTCGCCAACGCCGTCAACCGGCTCGACGCGCCGACCCGCCAGCAGGCGGGTGATCGACGGGGGTGGTCCGGTGGGCCGTTCGCGGTCGGGTGAGCGGTGTTCCCCTGGCCCGAAGTGATTGCATTATGCCATCACTTCGGGCTAGGCTCTCGTAAAAGTGATTGCAGACCACAAGCGGAAGGGGACGTCCATGCTGACGCGGGTCGCGGAGGGCGTGTTCACGCATCACAGCCCACTTCTCCAGAACAACACCGTCGTCGTGCCGGGTCGAGCCGGTGTGCTGGTCGTCGATCCAGGGATCGACGACTCCGAAATGGCCTGTCTCGCCGGCGACCTTCGCGGACTGGGGCAGCCCGTGGTCGCCGGCTTCGCGACCCACCCGGACTGGGACCACGTGCTCTGGCACGCCGAGCTCGGCGAGGCTCCCCGGTACGGCACCGCCCGCTGCGCCGACTTCATGCGAGAGGTGCTGGCGGACCCGAACTGGCAGGCCAACGTCACCGAAGGGCTGCCGCCGGAAATCGTCGGCCGGGTCTCGCTGGACCCCTTCGGCCGCATCACCGCCCTGCCCGCCGACGCGACGCACATTCCGTGGGACGGGCCGCGGGTGCGTGTGATCGAGCATCCGGCGCACGCGCCGGGCCATGCGGCGCTCTTCATCGAAGAACACGGGGTCCTCGTCGCCGGCGACATGCTCTCCGATCTCTTCGGCCCCATGCTCGACAACTGGAACGGCACCAACGACCCGATCGAGGAGTACCTCACCGGGCTCCGGGCGCTGGAGGACGTGGCCGACGGCGCCGACGTCGTCATCCCGGGCCATGGGTCGGTCGGCGGACCGGGCGAGGCGCGCGCACGGATCGAACGCGACCGCGAGTACCTGCTCGCCCTGCGCGACGGCCGCCCCGTCGACGACCCGCGCGTCACGTCGCCGAAGCCCGGCTGGGAATGGGTCGCCGACATGTACGAAGGGCAGGTCCAGGGGCTCGCCCGGGCGCGTGCCGCCGCCGGGCCCGATCAGGCCGGCCGGTAGCGAACGTTGACCACCGCGCGCGGTTCGTCCTGGCCGACGTGGCGGAGTTGCAGGGGAGCGCCGCCGGGGTTGTGGAACAGTCGGATGCCGTCGCCGAGCAGGACCGGCGCGATGTGCAGGTCGATCTCGTCGACGAGGCCGCGTTCGAGGAGCTGCGCGCCGATCGTCGGTGAGAAGACCTCGACGTTCTTGTCGCCGGCGGCTTCCTTGGCGATGCGGAGGGCCTCGGTGACGTCGCAGCTCAGGAAGGTGATGCCCGCGGCGGGCTCGGCGTCTTCGGGGTGGTGGGTGAGGACGAAGACGGGGCCGTCCCAGTCGCCGTAGGGCCTGGCGCCGGGGAGCGCGTCGTAGCCGGACCGGCCGCCCAGGACCGCGCCGGTCGTCGACGTGTACTCCTCGGTCAGGCCGTCACGGGCGGTCATGTCGTCGGCCATCCAGGACATGTCGTGCCCCGGCCCCGCGACGAAGCCGTCGAGCGACATCGTGAAGTGCCAGAGGGTCTTGCCTTCGGCGGTCCGTGGCCGGGTGTCCTTCATGGTCGCCTCCGCGAACTGATTGTGAGTTGCAATCACTTGGAGGATCACTGTAAGACGGAGTGGTGGTAGATTGCAAGCGGTTGGGAGAGGTGGTCTTCGTGGAACCCCGTTCGGGATGTCCGATCAACGCCGCGGTCGAGGCCTTCGGTGACAGCTGGAGCCTGCTCGTCCTGCGCGACATCGTCTTCGGCAACCGTCGCCACTTCCGTGAGATCCTCGCCGGATCCGAGGAGGGCATCGCCTCGAACATCCTCGCCGACCGGCTCAAGCGCCTGGTCAAGGCCGGTCTCCTGACGCGCGAGGACGTCGGGCCGGGTAGGCGTGCCGCCTACAGCCTCACCGAGCAGGCGATCGGGCTCGTGCCCGTCTTCGCCCACCTCGGGGCGTGGGGCGTCAAGTACCGCCCGACCACCGAACGTCTGCGAGTGCGTGCCGAACTGCTGTGGGAGGGCGGTCCGCGACTCTGGGAGGAGTTCGCCGACGAACTGCGCACCCTCCACCTGGGCGGGCCACCCCGCGAGCACGACGGCCCGGGCGTCCTCGCACGCCTCGCCGCCGCCCACGCCGCGGTGAGCGATGGCTGATGGCGAGGGGCGGTCGGGCCTTGGGCCGGGGTGACCCTGCCGGCGCCGGCCCGGCTCCGCCACCCGGCCCCTGAACCCGGGCGGCGACCCCGGGAGCCCGGAATCCAAAAGGGACGGTCGTCGTCGCCACCGCCTCTTCGCGGGATGGTGCCGTTCGCGGGAGCTTGCGAGAATCAGGCGTGGGCATCGAGACGCAGCTGCGGCAGGCCATCACCGTGTTCAGGTTCACGGCCCTCGGCTACCCGCTGGTCATGTGGGGACTGTTCCTCGACGACCTCGTACGACCCGTGCCCGCGTTGCTGCTCGTCGCGGTCATGGCCGCGTGGACCCTGTTCATCAGCGGCTTCTACGCCACCCGCGGCTTTCGGCCGCCGGCCCTCTACGCCGATCTGGCCACCTCGGTGATCGCGGTCGCGGCGTCCACCTGGGCCTTGGAGCTCGACGATCGCAGCGTGCCGGTATCGGTCGGGCCCCTGCTCGCCGGGCCGGTCCTCGTCTGGGCGGTCGTCGGCGGTCGTCGGCGCGGTGTCATCGCGGGGTGCGCGGTCGCCGCCGCCGGGATGCTCTTCCGCGGCGGCCCCACCGAGAACACCTTCAGCGAGGCGATCCTGTTCATCATCACCGGGCTGATGGTCGGCCACTTCACCCGCCTCGGCGTCGAGGCGGAGCACCGGCTTCGCGAGGCCGCCGCCCGGGACGCCGCCGGCCTGGAACGCGAGCGCCTCGCCCGCGACATCCACGACTCGGTCCTCCAGATCCTCGCCCTGGTCCAGCGCAGGGGCGACGACCTCGGCGGTGAGGCCGCCGAACTGGGCAGGCTGGCCGGGCGGCAGGAGCAGGCGCTGCGCGCGCTGATCACGTCCGAGTACTACCGCCATCCCTTCGACGGGCAGCGCGACGTCCGGGAACTCATCGGACGCCACGCGTGCGACGCGGTGACGATCGCGGCTCCGGCCACGCCGGTCCGCCTGCCCTCCCAGGCCGCGCATGAGCTCGCCGCGGCGGTGACCAGCGCGCTGGACAACGTCCGCGAACACTGCCCCGAGGACACTCGCGTGTGGCTGCTGGTCGAGGACCAGGGCGACCAGGTCACCGTGACCGTCAGGGACGACGGTCCGGGCATCCCGGTCGGGCGGCTGGCCGAGGCCGCGGCCGGCGGGCGCCTCGGTGTCGCCCGGTCCATCGAGGGCCGGATCCAGGAACTCGGCGGCGAGGCCACGATCACCTCGATCGCGGGCCAGGGCACGGAGATCGAACTGCGGGTGCCGCGTCAGGGCGGGGGAGGGGGAGACGATGGTGACACTCGTGGTCGTCGATGACCATCCGATCTGGAGGGACGCCATCGGCCGCGACCTCGCCGAGGCCGGACACCGGGTCCTGGCAGGCGTCGGCGACGGACGGCGGGCCTTGACGGCGATCCGTCAACTGCGGCCCGACGTGGCCATTCTCGATCTCCAGCTGCCGGACCGGTCCGGGGTGGACGTGCTGCGCGAACTCGACGACTGCCCCACGAAGATCCTCGTCCTCTCGGCCAGCGGCGAGTCCGAGGACGTGCTGGAGGCCGTCAAGGCGGGCGCCCGCGGCTATCTCCTCAAGTCCGCCGGGACCGCCGAGCTGCTCGACGCCGTCGAGCGCGTGGCCGCCGGGGACGCGGTCTTCACACCGGGACTGGCGGGCATGGTGCTGGGGGAGTACCGCCGCCTCGCCAACGCCGACGAGAAGCACCCCGTGCTGTCCGAGCGTGAGACCGAGGTACTGCGCCTCGTCGCGAAGGGACTGTCCTACAAGGACATCGCCGCACGCCTGTTCCTCTCGCATCGGACGGTGCAGAACCACGTCCAGCGCACCCTGAACAAACTCCAGCTGCACAATCGCGCGCAGCTCGTCCGCTACGCCATCGAGCACGGCATCGACGAGGACTGAGTACCGGTACTCAGCGGAAGCGAGTACGGCGCCCCGCCGGTTCGAGTGCGGCTCCCGATGGAAGGCGGCCCGTCCCGGGCCCTAATGGACGTATGCCTACCATCAGCCCCGGCCCGGGGCGCCACGCGGACGAAGCGACCCTCAGCGAGACCCCGACCCCACCGGTGATCCAGGCCGCCTACATCACGGCCGTCGGTCACCACCTGCCCGGACCTCCGATCTCCAACGACGAGATCGCCGCGCGCCTCGGCGGCGTGGACGCGCGTGGCGAACGCCTCCGCCGCCGGGTCCTGGCCGCCAACGGCATCAAGACCCGCCACTACGCCCTCGACGAGTCCGGCGCCACGACGATCCTCAACGAGGAGATCGCCGCCCTGGCCCTGTCCGAGGCCCTCGCCGACCGTGGACTCGACGCCTCCGAGCTGGACATGCTCGCCACCGCCACCACCCAGGGCGATCTGCTGGTACCCGGCTTCGCCTCGATGGTCCACGGCCGGCTCGGCGGCGGCCCGATGCAGGTCCTCTCGGTGGGCGGGGTCTGCGCGTCCAGCCTCGCCGCCCTCGACGCCGCCGTCGCCAAGATCCGCCTCGGTGAGCATGAACGCGCCGCCGTGGTCGGCTCCGAGCTGGCGAGTCGCTGGCTGCGCCGTTCCCGCCTGGACGGGGCTCGGGCCGACGCCGCCTTCCTGCGCTGGATGCTCTCCGACGGAGCGGGGGCCGTCATCGTCGAACCCCGGCCGCGTCCCGACCGGCCGTCGCTGCGCGTCGACTGGATACGTCACGTGTCCCTCGCCCACGCCAACCCCGTCTGCATGCGCGCCGGGTCGGGCGACGGGCTCGAACCGCGCGCCGGGACCACCTGGCAGGACGTCGATGTGGACGAGGCCGCGGCGAGCGGGATGCTGAGGCTGCGCCAGGACACCGGCGCTCTCCAAGGCCTCGCCGAGGCCGGGCTGCGCGAGTTCCAGAAACTCGCCCGAACCGGCCTGATCGACCTCGCCCGCCTCGACCATGTGCTCTGCCACTACAGCAGCCACGCCTTCCGGGACATGATCGTCGAGCTCCTGAACGACGCGGGTGCCGCCGTCAAGCCGGAGAAGTGGTTCTCGAACCTCGCCGAGCGCGGCAACACCGGCGCGGCCTCGATCTACATCGCCCTTGAGGAATGCTGGCGCACCGGCCGCTTCGAGCCCGGCCAGCGTGTCCTGCTCGCCGTGCCCGAGTCGGGCCGGTTCTCCTTCGCGTTCGCGCACCTGACCTGCGTCGAGGCCGGAGCGGACGAACCCGCGACCTCCGCCGGCCGGCCGGCGATTCCGGCCAGGCGATCGGTGTCCACTCTGCACGGCCGCCTGGACGACGTGTGGCGGGACTTCGAGCGGGGTCTGGACGAGGTCCCGATCCTGCGGCGCCTGAACGACGGCACCGTCACGATGGACGACTACCTGCGGCTGCTGCGGAATCTGCGGCAGCAGGTCGCCGACGGCTCCGGCTGGATCGCCAGGGCCGCGTCCAGTTTCTCGCTGAAGCACTTCGGTTTGCGCAGCGCCGCGATCCGGCACGCCGTCGAGGAGCACCGCGACTTCATGATGCTCGAACGCGACTACGCCGCCTGCGGCGGATCCGTCGAGGACATCCGCGCCGGGGAGAAGAACATCGGGTCGGAGGCGCTCTCCGCCTACATGTTCGAGACCGCGAGCCGTCCCGAACCCGTCGGCATGCTCGGCGCCATGTTCGTCATCGAAGGGCTCGGCACGGGCAAGGCCGCCGCGTGGGCCGCGCGCTTCCAGGACCTTCTCGGCCTGCGTGACGACCAGGTGAGCTTCCTTCGCTATCACGGTGTCGCCGACGACGACCACTACGCGATGCTCGTGGATCTGTTGTCCTCGGTGGAGGACGGCGCCGAATCGGACGCGATCGTCAAGACCGCCAAGGTCGTCGCCCGGCTGTACCGCCTGCAGCTGGAGGAGTTGGACAATGTCTGACCCGTCGCTGTGGGACGCGGTCGAACGCGACCCCGCCATGCCCCTCGACGCGGAGGTGATCGGCAAGGTCGCCGACGACCAGCGTCGCTGGACCCGCACGTGGCTGTACCCGCTGGCCCGCCCGTTCTCGCGGGTGACGGTGGTGCTCATCCTTCTCGCGAAGAGGTGCCTCCCGGTGCGGGTCCGCGCCCACGGCACCATGGACCGGTTGTGCCTGTGGTTCCTGCGCCACTTCGTCTCCCCGCTCGCGGTCGAACTGCTCATCCGCCACTTCGTGATCGAGACGAACCTGCTGAACTTCATCGTCCGCAACGCCGGCGCGACCGGCGCGCGGCCGGTGTCCCTGCGGCCGACGACCCTCGCGGGTCTCGGGAACCGGGCCGTCATCGAGCACGACATCAACGTCTACGACGTGCTCGGCGCCCTCGGCCCCGGCCCGATGTCGCCGGCGATGCTCGACTTCGCCGGTCTCGACATGCCGCCGCTCGACACCGAACCGCACCGGCGCCGTGCGGTCAACCTGGACGTTCAGACGGCGTTGTGCCTGATGAACGTGCCGTTCGCGCTGTGCCTGACGCCCGAGGAGTACCGGCGGGCCGTGCACTCCATGCGCTTCGACGACTCGATTCTGGCGATCCTGGCCGACCTCACCGGTGACGCGACCTTCCTGCGCTGGCGAAGCGGTGACCTGGCGGTGCGCGTCGACTCGAACACCGACGTCCCCGCCGCCGTATACCGGCACGCCGTCATCTGCGAATACGCCCACGCCCAGCTCGTCCGCCTGGCCGCGCGGGCGGAGCCGACCGGGGGTGAGCGGCGTTCGGCGGGCATGGAGTCTTCGTCCCCCGTGCGATCGTGGTGAGGGGCCCGTCCACGGGCGAGCGACGGACGAACGATCGAGAGGCCGGTCTCCCGGACCGGGGGACCGGCCCCTGGGCTGTCTCGACCCGCCGGGCTCGCCACCGACCCCGCGCAACGGCCGGCCTTCGAGATCACCCTCGAAGGCCGGTCGGTACCGAGACCTCTCAGCCACACCAGCCGGATCCGGATCGGGCCGCCCCTGGTGGCGCGAGCGAAGGACGGCCGGGCAGGGCGGGCGGTCACGCCCCCGTCGGCGTGCGGATTGGCTCGCTGTCGAGGCCGGCGGCCGGGGTCGCCGGTGACGCGGTGCGCCGTGGCCAGGTCCAGGCGGAGCGCAGGATGAAGGCCAGGAGCAGCACCTCAAGTCCGATGGAGAGGCCGTAGAAGTAGGAGTAGGTCCATGCCTCCCCTGCCGCGTTGTAGACCGTGACGGGAACGTACAGCGTCGCGACGACGAGGTTGACGATGCGGTTGACACGGGCGGACAGCGTCACCGAGAGCAGGATCATGAGAATCGGGACGGCCATGAGCGTGAGCGCCATGGCGACGAAGGCCGGTCCGGTGTCGAACTCGTGGACGGTGCCGGCCAGCAGCTCGTCGAGGAAGCCGGGCTTGTACAGGGCGAGGTAGTCGACGTAGATGTAGAGGAACATGAAGCTGGTCCATGCTGCCGCGAGCCTTGCCTTCACGGGCACGCGCAGGTCTTCCAGTGCGGCCCGGGATCGAGGCGTTGTCATCACGATGCTCCTTGGCTTGTCCGGGTGGGTGCCTCCACCTTCACGGATGCCGGCGGCGGGCACATTGGCCCCGGAGACCGATTCGACTTGGCCTTTGGCACAGCCGGGCTCTTGTACTTTGGGCGGATACACCGAGCGCGCGGGCTGCCTACGCTGACCAGATGGCCACCAACGCACTCCGCTCGCTGTGGGCCGAACCTCGCCCCGCGAACGCCCCGGACCGGCGGCCGCGTGACTGGGCTCTGGTCGCGGTACTGATCTGCGGGTCCGTGCTGGAAGCGGTGCTCCGCGACGACATGGCGCCTCTCCCGCTGCTGCTCATCGCCGCGCTCGCGGTCGTCGTTCCCTTGCCATGGCGACGTACACACCCGCTCATGGTGACCGTGGTGGCTTTCGGCACGGTGACGGTGGCCGACATCGTCCGAGTCCTCAGCGAATGGCGAGGCGTTCTGCCATCCAGTGTCTCGGCCACCCTGGTCATCACCTACGCCCTGTTCCGGTGGGGCTCCGGCCGGGAGGCCGCGAGCGGCCTCGGCCTCATCCTGCTCTGGCTGGCTATCACCTGCCTCGCCGAATCGAGCAGCGTGGTGGAGACGATCGCCGGATACGCGTTCTTCCTGTTCGCCGCCACGCTCGGCGCCGCGATCCGCTACCGCACGAAGGTCCGCGTCCGCGACCTCGACCAGGCCAGGACCCGCGAACGCGAACTGCTCGCCCGTGAACTCCACGACACCGTCGCCCATCACGTCTCGGGCATCGCCATCCAGGCCCAAGCGGGACGTGCCGTCGCGGCCTCCCACCCCGAGCGGGCCATCGAGGCCCTGGCCGTCATCGAGGACGCGGCGACCCGCACCCTCACCGAGCTGCGCGCCATCGTCGGAGTGCTCCGGGCCTCTCAGGACACCGGTTTCGCGCCGCAGCCCGGCGTGGCCGAGGTCGAGCGGCTCGCCACCGATGGCCGGACGCGTCCCTGCGTCGACGTGACGCTGTCCGGCGAGTTCGACGGCCTCAGCCCGGCCGTCGGGGCCGCGGTCTACCGCTTGGCCCAGGAGTCCATCACCAACGCCCGACGGCATGCCCGCCACGCGACCCAGGTCACCGTCGCCGTCACAGGCGACGCCGACGGGGTACGGCTGACCATCGACGACGACGGCTCCGCCACCGGCGGCCGCGCCCCGGCAGGCTACGGCCTGGTCGGCATGCGGGAACGCGTCTCACTGCTCGGCGGGACCTTCCACGCGGGCCCCGCCGCCGAGCGGGGCTGGCGGGTGGAGGCCGTCCTGCCCCGGACCGGGACACCGCGATGAGCATCAGGGTCCTCATCGCCGACGATCAACTCATCGTGCGCACCGGGCTGACGATGCTGCTGGACGCCCAGCCCGACATCGAGGTGGTCGGTGCGGCCGCCGACGGGCGCGAGGCGGTCCGCCTTGCGCTCCAGTTGCGCCCCGACGTCGGCCTGTTCGACATCCGAATGCCGCTGATGGACGGCATCGAAGCCACCCGGCGCCTCGCCGGGCCCGACGTCGCCGACCCCCTGCCGATCGTGGTCATCACCACCTTCGACCTCGACGAGAACGTCTACGGTGCGCTCAAAGCCGGCGCCCGCGGATTCCTGCTCAAGGACGCCGGTCCGGCACTGTTGACCCAGGCCATCCACGCCGCCGCCGCCGGAAACGCACTGATCGCGCCCAGCGTTGCCGTCCGCCTGCTCGCGACGTTCGCGGACACGCGGACCTCACCACCGAGGCAGCCGACAGAACCGCTCACCGCCCGCGAGGAGGAGGTCCTCGTGCCGGTGGCCCAAGGCCGTACCAACAGCGAGATCGCCCGCGAGCTCTACATCACCCCGAGCACCGTCAAGGCCCACCTCGCCAGCCTCATGCGAAAGCTCGGCGCCCGCAACCGCGTCGAGGTCGCCATGTGGGCCCACGAGACCGGCCGCGTCTGACGCCCCACCGCCTCCCGCCGTTCGAGACGAACCTCCCTCGACGGGACTCAAGGGACCGGGTCTGCGGCCGAATGATCGAAAGGCCGGTTCCCCGAACTGGGAAACCGGCCCCTGACCTGCTGCTTCTTGGTGCGCGATACTGGGATCGAACCAGTGACCCCTTCGGTGTGAACGAAGTGCTCTCCCGCTGAGCTAATCGCGCTGGCGCTGCATCACTGTACCGGATGCCTCGCGGCGCGGTCATCCCGATACCCCCGCGGCCGGTCCCAGGTGGGCCTGAGGTCACGTCGAGGGTGCGTCGAGGTGGACGCGACAACTTCGGTGCATGGCTACTGAAGTGCTCCCCGAGCGGAGGGCGTTCGCGGTGGGCGGGGCGCCGGGCGACCCGGTCCTGGACGTCGTCGTCCCCGTCTACAACGAGGAACGTGATCTCGAACGTTGCGTGCGGCGGCTGCGGGCACACCTTGCCGCCCACTTCCCTTACGCGTACCGCATCACCATCGCCGACAACGCCAGCACCGACCGGACCGGCGTGATCGCCGACCGGCTCGCCTCGGCGATCGACGAGGTCCACGCCGTCCGTCTCGACCTGAAAGGCCGCGGCCGTGCGCTGCGGTCGACGTGGCTGGGGTCTCCCGCACCCGTCCTGGCCTACATGGACGTCGACCTCTCCACCGACCTCTCCGCGCTCCTCCCGCTCGTCGCCCCACTGATCTCCGGCCACTCCGACATCGCCATCGGCACACGACTGGCCCGTGGGGCGCGGGTCGTGCGCGGACCGCGTCGCGAGCTCATCTCCCGCGCCTACAACCTCATCCTGCGCGGCACCCTCGCCGTCCGCTTCAGCGACGCCCAATGCGGCTTCAAGGCGATCCGCGCCGACGTCGCCGCGCGACTCCTCCCGATGGTCCGCGACCACGGCTGGTTCTTCGACACCGAACTCCTCGTCATCGCCGAACGCGCGGGCCTGCGCATCCACGAGGTCCCCGTCGACTGGACCGACGACCCCGCATCCACCGTCGACGTCGTCGCCACGGCCGTCACCGACCTCAAAGGCATCGCCCGCGTCGGCGTCGCCCTCGCGACCGGGCGTCTCCGGCCGGGCGAACTCCGCCGCGCCGACATGCCCGGCGTCCCGCGCGGACTCGCGCGACAGCTCGCCGGCTTCTGCGTCGTCGGGGTCCTCTCCACCGCCTTTTACCTCGGCGTCTACCTGGGCCTGCGCGTCCTGCTGCCGGCGCTCGCCGCGAACTTCGTGGCGCTGCTGCTGTCCGCGGTCGCCAACACCGCCCTCAACCGGCGAATCACCTTCGGCGTCCGCGGCCGCACCGGCGCCGCCAGACACCAGGCCCAGGGCCTCGCCGTGTTCCTCATCGGCCTCGCCCTGACCACCGCGACCCTCACCGTCCTCGACCTCGCCGTACCCGGAGCCGGGCACGCCGTCCAGGTCGCCGCACTCGTCGCCGCGAACCTCGCCGCGACCCTGGTCCGCTTCCTGCTCTTCCGGTCGTGGATCTTCGCTCCGGAAAGGAAGACCACGTGATCACCCAGGAGGGGCCGGCACCCGTCGAGGTCCGGCGCACGACAAGGAACTGGGAGCGTCCCGCGCTCGCCGTGCTCCTGCTGGCCACCGCCGTCGCCTACATCTGGGGCCTGAGCGCGAGCGGCTGGGCGAACTCCTTCTACTCCGCGGCCGTCCAGGCCGGTTCGGAGAGCTGGCAGGCCTTCTTCTACGGCTCCTCCGACGCCGCCGGCCTCATCACCGTCGACAAGCCGCCCGCGTCCCTGTGGGTCATGGCCCTGTCGGTCCGCGCCTTCGGGCTCAGCTCGTGGAGCATCCTCGTCCCCCAGGCGCTCATGGGCGTCGCGACCGTCGGCGTCGTCCACGCGGCCGTACGACGACGCTCCACGTCCGCCGCCGCCCTCATCGCGGGCGCGGCCATGGCGCTCACACCGGTGGCGGCGCTGATGTTCCGCTTCAACAATCCCGACGCGCTGCTCGTCCTGCTGCTGACCGTCGCCGCCTACGCCGTGCTGCGCGCGGTCGAACGCGCCGGCACCGCCTGGCTCGTCCTGGCCGGCGCCTGCTTCGGGCTCGCCTTCCTCACTAAGACGCTCCAGGCCTTCCTGATCCTCCCCGGCTTCGCGATCATCTACCTCATCGTCGCCCCGACGCGCCTGCGCCGGCGACTCGGGCAACTCGCCCTGGCCGGGCTCACCATGCTCGTCACCGGCGGCTGGTGGGTCGCGATCGTCGAGCTCGTGCCGGCCTCCGCCCGGCCCTACATCGGCGGCTCCCAGAGCAACAGCTTCCTCGAACTCACCTTCGGCTACAACGGACTCGGCCGCATCAACGGCGAGGAGACCGGCAGCGTCGGCGGCGGCGGAGGCTGGGGCGAGACCGGGATCGGCCGTCTCTTCGACGCCGAGATCGGCGGCCAGATCGCCTGGCTCATCCCGGCCGCGCTCATCGCGCTCGCCGCCGGGCTCTGGCTGGGCCGGAAGGCCGCCCGCACCGACCCGGCCCGTGCCGCCTACCTCGTGTGGGGCTCCTGGCTGGTCTCGACCGGTCTCACCTTCAGCCTCATGGCCGGGATTTTCCACGCGTACTACACCGTCGCCCTCGCGCCCGCGATCGCCGCGCTCACCGGCATGGGGGCGTACCGGCTGTGGCGCGTCCGGCGGCACATCATCGGCGCCGTCCTCCTCGCCGTCACCACCGCGGTGACCGCGGGCTGGTCCTTCGTGCTCCTCACGCGCTCGGCCGACTTCCTGCCGTGGCTGCGCTGGGCCGTCCTCGCCGGGGGAGCCGTCGCCGCCGTCGGTTTCCTGCCGCGCGGACGCCTGCCCGCGACGGTCACCCGCGCGACCGCGATCCTCGCCGTCGTCGTGGCGCTGGCCGGACCGGCCGCGTACACCGTCGACACCATCGCGACCGCGCACACCGGCTCGATCGTCACCGCCGGGCCGAGCACCGGTGGAGGCGGCATGCCCGGTGGCGGTCCCGGAGGCAACCGGGGCGGGAATCCCGGCGGCGCGCCTCCCGGTGGTGGCAACGGCAACGGCGGCAATCCCATGGGCGCCCGGGGAGGCGGCGACGGCGGTCCACCCGCGGGCGGGTCACCGGGCAACACCGGCACCAACGGAGGCGGCCGTCCCGGAGGCATGAACGGCCTGCTCAACGGCACCGCCGCGAGCGACGAACTCGTCGCCCTTCTCCAGGCCGACGCGGGCTCCTACGACTGGGCCGCCGCGACCGTCGGTTCCCAGAACGCCGCCGGTTACCAGCTGGCCTCGCGTGAGCCGGTCATGGCGCTGGGCGGTTTCAACGGCAGCGATCCGGCGCCGACCCTGGCGCAGTTCCAGCGGTACGTCGCCGACGGTCGCGTGCACTACTTCATCGCGGGCGGCGGTGGGATGGGCGGCGGTTCCGGCGAGAGCACGACCGGCCAGATCGCCGACTGGGTCGCCGCGAACTACGCGGCCGTCACCGTCGACGGGGTCACCGTCTACGACCTCACGGCATGAGGAGGCGGCTCACCGGCGGAAACTCCGGTGAGCCGCTGGTCTCCGGCGGGCCGACACGCCCGCCGGAGGGTTCCTATCCGGCCGTGGCGAGGTCGCGCCTGCGGAACCCGTAGAGTCCCGCCGCGCACAACACCGCGGCGATGCCGACGAGCCAGATGAGCGGGGTCGCCGTGAACGCCTCGCCGCCGGTCTTCGGGATGTGGGTGAAGGGTGAGACGTCCATCGCGCCCTGCGAGAGCTCCAGGATCGGCCCGAGCTGACCGAGCAGCACGAACACCACCAGGGCCGCCCAGGCCGCCGCGATCAGCCGCGGCAGGAAACCGAAGAGCAGCAACGCGAAACCGGTCAGGACCCACACCGCCGGCAGCTGCACCAGGGAGCTTCGCACGCTCGTGCCGACCTGTCCGCCGACGTCGTCGATGGCGAGCCCGTAGATCAGGCCCATCACCGTACCGCCGACCAGCAGCAGGAGCGCCGGGCCGAGGACGGCGAAGACCAGGTGGCTCACGGCCCATCTGACGCGCCCGACCGCGGTGGCCAGGACCGGTTCGGCGAGCAGCCCGGTCTCCTCGGAGCGCAGCCGCAGCGCCGCCTGGATCGAGTAGACCGAGACGATCAGCGCGACCATGCCCATGACCAGGTCCATGTAGACCTCGACGAGGGTGCCCTGGCCGAGCTTGCGGACGATCTCCTCCATTTCCGGGTTGGCCCCGAAGATGTCGTCGACCCCGTTGGCGACGCCGCCGAAGATCGCGCCGAGGAAGACGAAACCCCCGATCCAGCCGTAGAGCAGACCGCGTTGCAGCCGCCATGCCAGGGCGAGCGGTGTGCCCAGGCTCGCGGCGCCGCGGGCCGGTCCCGGGCGGGGTGCGACGAGTCCGGCGCCGAAGTCGCGGCGGAGGTTGAGGACGTAGGCGACCACGCCGACCACGAGCGCCACGCCGAGGAACAGGCCGGCGACCCACCACTGCTCGCCCGCGTAAGGCTTGAGCCGCGCGGCCCAGCCGGTGGGGGAGAGCCAGGACAGCCAGCCGAGGCCCTCGGAGGTGTCGCCCAGTGCCCGCAGGAGGTAGGTCGCGCCCAGCACGATTCCCGCCAGGGCGTTGGCGAAGCGCGCCGACTCGGTGATCTGAGCGGTGAGCCCGGCGATGGTCGCGAAGAGGATGCCGGACAGGGCCAGACCGAGGGCGAAGGCGAGCGAGCCCGTGGTCTCGAAACCGGCGCCGGTGAGGATCCCGGTCACCGCCGCCGCGAGGAGAAGGTTGGCGCCGAAGACGACGATCAGGCTCGACGTGAGCGGTGCGAGCCGCCCGACGACGCCGGCGCTGACCAGTTCGAGGCGGCCGCTCTCCTCTTCGGCGCGGGTGTGCCGGGTGACGATCAGCAGGCTCATCAGCGCGACGAACACGCCGATCGTGGCACCGTAACGCCAGGCGAACAGCGCGTCGGCGGTGTCGCCGTAGTTGATCCCGTAGATGGCCTTGAAGGTCGGGTTGGTGCCGATCTGCGAGATGATCGACGCCCGCTCCTCCGGCGTGTCGTACAGCGCCCCCCAGGCCGAGGCCGAGGACTGCACGATGACGATGAAGAGCACCAGCCAGATCGGCAGCAGCCAGCGGTCGCGACGCAGCGCGAGCCGGATCAGGGAGCCGGTGCCCGCCAGAGCGGTCATGCCGTCCGCCCCCCGTTGAGCTCGTCCTCGTAGTGCCGCAGGAACAGCTCTTCGAGGGTCGGCGGCTGGCTGGTGAGGCTGCGCACGCCGAAGGACGTGACGGCCTTGAGCGCGGCGTCGAGCTCGTGCGTGTCGACCTCGAACTTGACGTTGTGCCCGTCGACGACGAGGTCGTGCACACCCGACAGGGCGTCCAGGCCGGTGGGCCGCACGGCGAGCTCGGCCGCGATGGAGGTGCGCGTCAGGTGCCGCAGGTCGGACAGCGTGCCCGTCTCGACGGTCCTGCCGTTGCGGATGATGCTCACCCGGTCGCACAGGGACTCGACCTCGGCGAGGATGTGGCTGGACAGCAGGACCGTCCGGCCGCCTTCCTTCTCCTCCTTGATGCAGTCCTGGAAGATCGCCTCCATGAGCGGATCGAGGCCCGAGGTCGGCTCGTCGAGCAGGAGGAGTTCGACGTCGGAGGCGAGGGCGGCGATGAGGCCGACCTTCTGCCGGTTGCCCTTGGAGTAGGTGCGGGCCTTCTTGCGGGGGTCGAGCTCGAAGCGTTCGATGAGCTCGTCGCGGCGGGCCTTGTTGAGTCCGCCGCGCAGGCGGCCGAGGAGGTCGATGATCTCCCCGCCGGACAGGCCGGGCCACAGGGTGACGTCGCCGGACACGTACGCGAGCCGCCGGTGCAGGGTCGTGGCGTCACGCCATGGATCGCCGCCGAGCAGGGTGGCCGTGCCGGAGTCGGCGCGCAGCAGGCCGAGCAGGACGCGGATGGTGGTCGACTTCCCGGCCCCGTTCGGGCCGAGGAAGCCGTGGACCTCTCCGGTCGCGACCGAGAGGTCGAGGCCGTCGAGGGCGTGTGTGCGGCCGAAGTGCTTGTGCACTCCTGATACGGAAATGGCTGTATCCATGCCATCGACGCTACACTAGTTTCACAAATTCATGAAAGTTGTGACGCGTCAATATCCCGTCAAGATCATCGCGACGGTTAACCTTGCCAGGGTTTGCGGAGACGAGGGGGCGAAAATGCCAGAAACGACACCGACGCCCGGTGAGCGGGCGAACAGGGCCGCGGAGTTCCGGGAGAGCCTCGCCTCCCAGTTCGTCGTGGCGGGGATGGCCCGCATGCCCGCCCGCGTGATGTGCGCGCTGCTGACCACCGACGCCGACGGCATGACCGCCGCCGAACTCGCCGAGGCGCTCCAGGCCAGCCCGGCGGCCATCTCCGGTGCCGTGCGCTACCTGACCCAGACCGACATGATCCGCAGGGACCGCGAACCGGGCTCGCGCCGGGACGTGTTCCGGCTCTTCGAGGACCCGTTCGCCTCGATGCTGCGCAGGCGCGACGACATCCTCAAGCTCTGGGGCGACAAGATGCGGGAGGGTTCCGACGTCCTCGGCGACGGCACGCCCGCGGGCCGCCGCCTGGCCGGTGCCGCCGAGACCTTCTCCCTGATGCACATGCTGCTTCCCCGGATGCTGGACGAGGTCGACCGGATGCGGCGGAAGGGCTGAGGTCTAGTACCCGACCGCGCCGCCCACGACCGCGCGCGGATCGCTCGCACCCGCGCGCATGCCCTCGCCCGTGATCTCGATCAGCTGCGCGTGCCCGTAGGTCGCCGCCGTGCGCGCCACGCGGTGCCCGCGTTCGGTGAGGGCGTCCCACGACGCGGGCGCGGCCTCCTCCAGCTCGATCGGCGCGTCGGCGTCGGCCCAGGTGTCGAAACCGGTGACGTTGCCGACCCGCCAGCGTGGGGCGTCCATCGCGGTGCCCGCCGACTGCCCGTCGCGCAGGACCCGCGTGAGCAGCTGGAGCAGGATCTGCGGTTGCGTGTCGCCGCCCATCGTGCCGGTCACCGCCCGCAGCGAACCGTCGGGACGGGTGACGAGCGCGGGGGCGAGAGTGTGCGGCGGCCGGCGCCCGGGCCGGTACTCGGCGGCGTGACCGTCGGCGAGGTTGAAGCCGAGCCCGCGGTTGTGCAGGCCGATGCCGGTGGCGGGCTCGAACAGCCCGGAACCGAAGCCCGAGGCGTTCGACTGGATGAGCGAAACGCCCATGCCGTCGGCGTCGACGGCGCAGAGGTAGGTCGTGTCGCCGTCACCGGTGAGGTCGCGGACGTCGAGGCGGCGGTCCGGGTCGATCGCGTCCCGCCGGGCCGACACCGACGCCGGGTCCAGCAGCGAGGCCAGGTCGGCGTTCTCGTGCAGCACCTCCGGCCGGTCGTACCCGGCGACGCGCGCCGACTCGATCAGCAGATGCGCCCAAGCGGCGCTGTCGGGGTCGGCGGGCAGGGGCAGCCCGTCGGCGACGGCCAGCGCCAGCAACAGCAGGTAGCCCTGCGAGCTCGCGCCGATCGTCCACACGTCGTGTCCGAGCGCCCGCACCCGCAGCGGGTCCACCCAGTCGGCGAACCCTCGCGCCAGGTCTTCGGCGACGTACTCGCCGCCGCCCAGCGCGATCAGCCCTTCCCCGAACTCGCCGCCGTAGAAGGCCTCACGCCCGCCCGCGGCGATCGCGCGCAGGGTGCGCCCGACCCCCGGGCGCCGTACCGTCGCACCCGGCGCGGTGGCGGCGATCAGGTCGCGTGCGTGCGGGTTGGCGGCCACCCGCTCGACGGCGCCGACCAGCAGCGGCGAGGCCGGGAAACCGTCCTCGGCGTAACCGATGGCCGTGGCGAACAGCTCGTCGAGCGGCAGCTTCCCGTAGCGCCCGTGCAGCGCCGCCCACCCGTCGACGCAGCCGGGGACGGTGACCGCGCGGATGTCGCCGAACAGCGGCATCGAGGTGTGTCCCTCGGCTCGCAGGCGTTCGGGATCGGCGCCCGAACCGGCCCGTCCCGATGAGTTCAGCGCGGCCGGCGGCCCGTCGCCGTGGTGGACCAAGGCGAAGAGGTCCCCGCCCAGGCCGCAGAGGTGAGGGGCCGTCACGGCCAGGACGGCGTTGGTCGCGATCGCCGCGTCGACGGCCGAGCCGCCCGCGCGCATGGCCGCGACGCCGGCCGAGGAGGCCAGCCGGTCGGCCGAGCAGACCATTCCATGGGGAGCGTGCTGGGTGCCGGTCACGCCCGCCACCCTACCGAGATCATTCGCCATAATCGACCGGTGACCTTGCCCCGCCTGATGGCCACCGACCTCGACGGCACCCTCATCCTCCCCGACCACACGATCTCCCCGCGCACCCGCGCGGCACTGACCGCCGCCCGCGCCGCCGGGATGACCCTGGTCGCCGTGACGGCCAGGCCGCCTCGCGCGATCCGCGAGATCGCCGACCTCGTCGCGTACTGCGACGTGGCCATCTGCTCCAACGGCGCCCTGGTCGTCGACCTCAGCACCGGGGACGTCCTCGACACCCGCGTCCTCTCCGTCCCCGTCGCCCGCAAGGCCGCGGAGGTGCTCGGGGCGGTCCTGCCACACGCGCGTTTCGGTGTCGAGACCGGTTTCGAGGTCGTCGCCGAGGCCGGTTACAGCCGTGTCGACAGCATCGGCGACCGCCACGTCCACACCGAGACCCTCGACGAGGTGTGGGATACCGCCGCCCAGATCGTGAAGCTCCTGGCCCACTCCGCCGTGGACGACGTCGACGACATGCTCGCCGCCGCCCTCCTGGCCGCACCCGCCGACGTCGTGGTGAGCCACTCCGGCGGGAGGGGCCTCCTGGAGGTCAGCGCCGCCGGGGTCACCAAGGCCAGCACGCTGGCAGCCTTCGCCGAGGCGCGCGGCATGACCGCCGCCGAGGTCGTCGCCTTCGGCGACATGCCCAACGACATCCCGATGCTCACCTGGGCCGGCCGCGCACACGCGATGGGCAACGCCCACCCCGACGTCCTCGCGGCCGTCCCGGAACGCACGCTCTCCTGCACCGACGACGGTGTCGCGGTCGTGCTGGAGGCGCTGCTGTCAGGCGATCCGCTCCGACCAGTCGCGTAGCCGCCGCTTTTCCTCCGGGCTGGTGTTGCGGTCGTCGAGCCGCCGCTGGATGGCCGCCCGCACGAGCTCGTCGGTCGCCTCGTGCTCGACGGCGATCAGGAAGGCCGTGAGCAGCGGTGTCCTCATCGCCGCGATCAGCGCGCGCGTCCACCACGGCACCGGCGGCCGCATGGCGCTGAGCAGCACCATCACCGAGGCGACGTCAAGGCCCGGTTCGCCCGCACGGGCCGTGCACCAGTCGATGACGACGGGCCCGTCACCGGTCATGATCACGTTGTCGGGATGCAGGTCGAGGTGCAGGACGCGGTCGTCGCTTCCGGCCTCGAAGCCCTCGACGCGCGCCAGCCAGGGCGGTGCGGGGATGGTGTGCAGCCGGTTGTGCAGACCGGCCAGCGTCCGGGCGAACGCGGTGATCCGATGCGGCGCCCGCGCGCCCATCGCCGTCATGGTGCGGCCGTACAAGCGGTCGAGGACCATGTCGGTCCCGTCGACGTCGTGCACGGCCGGCACCGGATAGTCGTGGTCGGCGAGATAGTTCATCAGGCGGGCCTCGGTCTCCGTCGGCCCGCCCTGGCGGTAGCGGCGCAGCACCCGGCGCTCGTCGAGGGCGTACACGTCGGCATCGCGGCCTCTTCCGATCAGTTCCACGCCGGCAATAATGCCCGGGGAAGCACGCGATGCCGACCCCGGCTCACGCCTGGTTCGAGCGTGGCACCCGACCGCAGAACTCCAAGTCGCCGTCACCGTGCAGGCGCACCTGATCACCGGTGCGGAACAGCAGACCACCGGGTACCTCGGGGTCCGGGATGAAGGCGGCGCGCGTCGCCTCGGGATCGCCCGGATACTCCCGGGCCACGCCCGCACCGCCGATCCACAGTTCGCCGGGCACGCCGGGTCGCGCCGGCCCGCCGTGACGGTCGACGATGTAGAGGCGGTTGTTGTCGACGGGGAGACCGATGTCGGGGGAGTCCTCGCCTTCCTGCGCCAGGATCGACACGAGCGTGACGATCGCGTTCTCGGCGACCCCGTACATGCTGAACACCGTGGGGAAGGAGATCGCCGGGCGCCTCCGGACACGCCCGCCGCCGATGAGGAGGAAGCGCAGCCGGTTCCCGTCGGGGAGGGGCCGCGCGAAGACCTTCTCGGCGAGTTTCATCGGCAGGCAGGCGACCGTGATGTGGTGCTCGGTCCACCACAGGGCCAGCTCGACCGGGTCCTCGTCGATGTCGCCGGGGACCATGTGGACGGTCGCGCCGGCGATCAGGGCCGGGTAGATCTCGGCCAGGTTGACGTCGAGGTCGAGGTCGAGCTGGTGGCTGACGTTGTCGCCGGAGGCCAGGCCGAGGGTCGTCATGCCCCAGCGGACGGTGTTGACCACGGCCCGGTGCGGGACCGCGACCGGCCGCCGCTCGTCCCCGGGCCGGCCGGAGAAGACGACGTAGGCGGTCTGCTCGGGATCGACCGAGACCTCGGGCAGCGCCGAGATCCCGGGCCGGGCGTCCTCGACGTACACGGTCGACTCGGCGACGTCGATCGACAGCGCGCGCGTCGACAGCACCAGCCGTGCCCAGCCGTCGGCGACCATGCCGCGGAGCTCCTCCTCGGGCCGGCTCGGCTCAAGGGGGAGGAAGGACGCGCCCAGGCGCAGCGCGCCGAGCTGGGCGGCGATCAGGTCGGGCGTGCGCGGCAGGCACACCGCGACGAGGTCGCCCTCGACGATCCCGTGCGACTGGAGGAACTCGGCGAGTTCGGCGGCCCGCTCCTGGAGCCGC
This sequence comes from Phytomonospora endophytica, assembly GCF_014202425.1. GTDB lineage: Bacteria > Actinomycetota > Actinomycetes > Mycobacteriales > Micromonosporaceae > Phytomonospora > Phytomonospora endophytica. The sequence goes on from NZ_JACHGT010000001.1 coordinate 626,219, forward strand.
CGGTAGGTCCAGCGTTCGCCGCCGCAGACGATGGCCTCCGCGTCGGGGGTGGCCGCGACCTGGAGTTCGAAGAGGCGGTGCAGGCTGTCCGTCGAGGGGGGCATGGCGGGGCCGACGAGTGCCGGGGTGAGGCGGCGGCCGAGCCCGAGGACCGTCGACAGTGGAGCGTCGGGATCCTCGACGGCGAGCGTCAGCAGCTCCAGCAGCGAGTCGAGGAAGGCGTAGGCGACGTCCTCGCCGAACAGGTCGGCGCGATAGTCGAGCCACCAGCGCAGCCCGTCGCGCTGCCAGACGCGCAGGCGCAGGTCCCCGGTCAGCGGGTCGGCGGGCGAGTCGAGGACGGTCGTGCGCACGCCCGGCAGGGCCGGGTCGAAGACGCCGCCGTCGAACTCGATCACGGCCTCGGGCGGTACACCGCCCTTGGCGGTGACGGCGTCGGTGACCTCGTCGAGCGGGACCGCCGAGTGGGAGTAGGCCGAGGCGGTGGTCTCCTGCACGCGGGCGATCACCTCGCGGAAGCTCGGGTCGCCCGAGAGGTCGAGCCGCATCGGGATGACTCGCGAGAAGGGCCCGAACAGCTGCTCGGAACGTTCGTCGCGGCCGGGGATGTCGGCGCCGACGACCACGTCGGAGCGGCCGCCGTGCTGGAAGAGCATGGCCGCGAAGGCCGTGAGCAGGGTCGTCGGGACGGCGACCAGCGCGTCGGCGCTCAGCGCGCGGACCCGGTCGGCGAGGTGCGCGGGGAAGTCCGCGCTGACGCTGGCCGCGGCCGTCGACGGCGTCTCGGGCCGGACGCGGCCCGTCGGCAGGTCGAGCGGCGGCGCGGGCTCGGCGAAACGCTCCGACCAGTAGGCCAGCGAAGCGGGATCGGTGACGGCGGCGGCCTGTTCGGCGGAGTACTCGGCGTAGCCGATCGCGGGTTCGGGAAGGTTCGGTTCCTCGTCGGCGAGCGCGGCCCGGTAAACCTCGGAGATCTCGCGGGCCAGGACCGGGTAGGACCAGGGATCGGTGGCCAGCGGGTGGAAACCGCACAGCAGGACGTGCCTGGTGTAGCTGAAGCGCAGCAGCTGGAAGGAGGCGGCCGGGCCCCCGGCGGTGGTGTTCGCGGTGGCCATGGCGTGGCGGACGGCGGTGTCCTCGTGGTACCCGGCGAGGTCCACGACGGGGAGTTCGACCGCGACGCTCGGCCACACGGTCTGCGTCGGGACGCCGTCGACCTCCGCGAAGACCGTGCGGAGGGTGTCGTGGCGCTCGACGACGGTCCGCACGGCCTTGGCCAGGGCGGACACGGTGAGGGGGCCGTCGAGCTGGACGGCGCGGGAGCGGCCGGGCTGGTCGGCGAGGGTCGGCCACAGCGCGCGCTGCGCGGGGGAGAGCGGCGCCGAGACCGGGTCGGGTTCGGGCTCCTCCTCCGCCTCGGGTTCTTCCTCGGGCTCCTCCTCCGCCTCGGGTTCTTCCTCGGGCTCGGCTTCCGGCTCGGGTTCGGGTTCGGCGACGGCCTCGGGTTCCGGTTCCGGGTCGGGCGTCACGGCGACCGGCTCCGGCGCGGGAGCCGGGGGCGCGGGCTCCGGCACAGGCGCGGTCTCGGGTGCGAGGACCGCCTCGGCGACGACGTGCGTCTCCATCGTCAGGTCGAGATCGAGCTCGACCACACAGGCCACCTCGTGCGCACCGGCGGCCCGCAGGTCCGTCAGCAGCGACGACGCCTCGGCCACGTCGGCGGGAGGCGCGACGACCACCACGACCCGCCCGCCGTCGCGGTCGTGGCCGTTCTCCTCACGGGCGCGACGGTAGCGGGAGAGGTCGCGCGCCAGCTCGACGACCGAGCGGGTGCGCAGGTCGGCGAGCACGTCGAGGCCCAGCTTCGCGGCCCGGCGCAGGCCCTCGTCGTCACCGTCGAGGACCGCGTACATGGGCGGCGGGTTCTTCCACAGCCGCCGGATCTGCGCGACGCCCGGGTACACGTCGTGCCCGTCGCGCGCGGGGAAACCGAGGGCCGTGCGCCCGCCCGAGGCCGACGCGACCACCGACCACTCGGCGACCGCGCGGGAGGCCTTCCCGCCGTCGTAGAGCCCGTTCAGGGTCACCCGTGACGTGGCCGGAGCCATCGCCGCGGCCAGCGGAGCCGCCGGAGCGGGCAGCCAGACCGCGCGCATGCCGTGCCCGTCGGCGAAACGGACCAGCTCCAGGACACGCGGGTACAGGTCCGCGCACGTCCCCGCCAGCCACAGACTCACCGCGACCGGCGCCTCCCGCGCCTCGGCGGCGGCCGCGACGGTGGCCAGGAGCCGGTTCTGCTCGGCCATCAGCGCCCGGTGCCGCTCGATCAGCTCGTACCGGACGGGAGCCGCGGGCCCTTCCGGCGGAGGGTCGAGCCGGACGGTGACGGGTTCGTCCGTGTGGGTCGGCGTGCCGGTTGCCGTGGTCACAGTGGCGTTCCTCGGTGGTGTCTCGGAAGTGGTCCGGTCGGCGGGCTCGCGCAAGGGCGCGCCCGCGTAGTACAGATTGCCTTCCCCGTGCCACCTCGGCCGCAACCGACCCCTTTCATGCCGTTGCGCGATGATGGTTCCCGCTTCGTCCTGCCCTTCGGTGCTCGTCCGCACCCCTCCCGGACCGACCTCCACGACCGTCTCGCCGCCGACGTCGAGCAGCGCGGCGAGCGCGAGATCGAAACGAATCGGCAGCCGCGCCTGTTCGCGCAGATAGTCCGCGCCGGGCAGCCAGCCCGCGTCCCGCACCGACCCGTCCACGCCGCTGACCACCGGTAGCAGGGTCGGGCGGAAGCGGATCGCCGCCAGCATCGGCTCCAGCTCGCCGAGGGCCGGCTCGACCATCGACGTGTGGAACGCCCGCGTCGCCGCCAGCCTCCGGAACCCCGTCCCCGCTGACTCGCACCAGCGTTCGGCGGCCTCGGCCACCTCGACCGGCCCGGCGAGGACCCGCACGTCGGCCGACACGACCGCGGCGAGCTCCAGGCCGGGAAGATGCGCCATGAGGTTGTCGGCACCGGCGGCGTCGACACGGACCTCCAAGACCCCCGCCGGCTCGCCGTACTCCTGCATCAGCCGTCCACGGAAGGCCGCCAGCCGTACGGCGTCCTCCAGATCCATCGCACCCGCCGTGACCAGCGCGCTGAGCTCGCCGACGCCGTGGCCGTGGACGTGGCCGGGGCGGACCTTGGCGGTGTCGAGCACGGCCGTCATCGCCAGTTGCAGCGAGACCAGCACGGGCTGGGCGATGTCGGTGGGCCAGTCGGGGTCGGGGAAGGCCAGGCGCCCGCGCAGGTTGGCGCCGGTGACCTCGCGATAGGCCGCCGCGCAGCGGTCGAGGATCTCGGCGAACTCCGAATGGGCGGCGGTGAGGGCGGCGGCGTCGCCGACCAGTGACTCCGGTCCGGCGTACACGAACGCCGGGGGCGGCGCGGGGTTGCTCATCTGCGGATCCGATCGTGCGGCGGTCCTGCATTCTTACCCGACCGCGCCACGACCGCCCAGGTTCAGTCGACCCGGCTCAGCTCCGCGGGGGCTCCGCCACCGAGCGTGGCCGCCTGTTCCCGGGCCTGGAGGGCGCCGGTCACGAGGAGGTACTGCGCGGCCACGTACGTCGCCATGATCCACACGTCCACGCCCGGCGGGCGCGGCAGGTCGGCGATGCCGGTCGCGATGAGCGTGTCGGAGATCAGGAACAGCGCGCCGCCGATCGCCGCGCGCCGGTTGATCCCGACCGCGACCACGGCCGTCGCCGCCAGCAGCAGGCTGTAGAAGGCGACCGGGATCCGCAGCTCGCCGATCCCCGGCCAGAGCGCGGCGAGCACACCCGCCCAGACCAGCGCGTAGGGGACGGCCGCGATCGCGACCCGGCGCGTGCGCCAGCCGCGCGCGAAGAGGACCTGGTAGCAGACGTGCCCGGCGGCGAAGGCGCCCATTCCGGCCAGGAAGGCGGCCTCGGCGTCGAACTGGAGGAAGACGTCCCCGGCCCAGCCGCACAGCACCGCGGCGAGGAGGAGTCCCGGCCGCGCGGGCCGGGCGGCGAGCCACGCGTAGACGGCGAGCAGGGGCATGAGCAGCGGCTTGGTGACCGTCGCGACGAGGTTCCAGTCGAGCGCCAGCGCCGCCAGGTGGACGGCCGTCACGACGAACAGCGCCGTGCGGGGTGTCGCGGCCTTCACGCGGCCGTCCGTTCGGTCTCCGGGGCGGCCTGCGCCGGACGCCAGCCGGGGCCGCGGAACAGGTAGCCGAGCCGGTCGCGCCAGTTCGCCGCGCCCATGACGTCGCGGGTGATCGACACGTACTCGTGGGTCGCCACGCGCAGCGGGTTGTAGGTCTCGATGTTCTTCGTGAGCCCGTACTTGGGCCGCTCGACCTCGGGCGCGAAGGACGCGAACAGCCGGTCCCAGACGATGAGGATCCCGCCGAAGTTGCGGTCGAGGTACCCGCCCTGGGAGGCGTGGTGGACGCGGTGGTGCGAGGGCGTGTTGAGGACGAACTCGAAGGGCCGCGGGAGCCGGTCGACGCGTTCGGTGTGGATCCAGAACTGGTAGACCAGGTTCACCGAGGAACAGAACGCGATGACCGCCGGGGAGACCCCGGCCAGGACCATCGGCACGTAGAAGAGCCACGAGGTCAGCGAGGTCCACGGCTGGCGCAGCGCGGTCGAGAGGTTGAACCTCTGGCTGGAGTGGTGCACGACGTGGCAGGCCCACAGCACGCGGATGACGTGATGTCCCCGGTGCGACCAGTAGTAGAAGAAGTCCTGGGCCAGCAGGATCAGCGGGAAGGTCCACCAGGCGAGCGGGATCCGCGCGGGCGTCAGCGCGTAGATCCCGGCCAGGATCGCCACGATCGGGATCTTCCAGAGCAGGTCGAAGAAGACGCTGCCCAGGCCCATGGAGAGGCTGGCCGCGGTGTCCTTGGGCTCGTAGCCGACCTCGTCGTCGTCGGGATGGATCCGGAAGGAGATGATCTCGACGATCGTGAGCAGCACGAACGCCGGGATCGACCACAGCACGACGTCCGGCAGATCAGGCATGCCCGCAGGCTATCGCCGCTCGGGGCCCGCGCACCAGACCCCGTTACCAACAAGTAACCACGCATTTTCGAAAGGCTTCCGCCGAGTGCGGCCGAAGGGTCGTACCCCGTGGTCACAATGGCCTGGGGTCGGTCCCGAGGAGGAGACGACATGGTGACCATCAGCCCGATCGTCGGCTACGACGATCAGCGGGCCGCGCTGACCTGGCTGGCCGAGGCCTTCGGCTTCACCGAGCACGCGGTCCACGAGTACAACGGCGAGATCGTGCACGCCGAGATGCGCTACGGCGACGGCGTGATCATGTTCGGCCGCGGGCACAAGGACTCGTCGGGGGTGTACGTCGTCGTCGAGGACGCCGACGCCCACCACGCACGGGCCGTCGCGGCCGGCGCGCGCGTGACCCGCGAACTCAGCGACCAGGACTACGGCTCACGCGACTACGCGGCCCTCGACCACGAGGGCAACGAGTGGTACTTCGGCACCTACCGGCCGAAGCTCTAGCCGGAGGGGCGGTGGCGCCCGGGAGTCCCGGGCGCCACCGCGGTTCGGTCACAGACCACCGTCGACCGCGTTCATGAGAGTGCCGTTGTCTCCCGACATCTCCCAGATCATCACGCCGAGCAGGTTCTGCTGCTTCAGCCAGGCGGTCTTCTTGGCGATGAGCCAGGGATCGTCATACGACCACCATTGGCCGCCGTTCCCGGTGTAGCAGTAGGTCGCCATCGCCTGTTCGTCGTGATAGACGGTGCAGTTCGGGACCGACGCGAGGAGGTTGGCGTACCCCCGTACGCCCGCCTCCTCGGCGAACTGGCCTGGTGCGGCGCCGTTGGCCGACTGCCATTCGCCGTGCACCCCGCCGTCGGCGACGCCCTGCCAGCCGCGACCGTAGAACGGGATGCCGATGGTCAGCTTGCGCGGGTTGACGCCCGCGTCGAGGTAGATCTGGATGGCGTCGACGGCCGAGAAGTGGAAGTTGTAGGGGTCCTGGGCGTCGACGTTGAGGTTGGCCTGGTGGCCGGTCCGGTTGGGCTCCCACGAGTTGTCGCTTCCGGCGCCGTGGAAGTCGTAGCCCTGGACGTTGGCGAAGTCGAGGTAGTCGAAGACGCTCGGGGTGCCGTCGGCGGTGGTGATGTCCCACCCGGCGTCGATCTTCGCCTGATCGGCGGGCGTGAAGGCGGTGAGCTGGTAGTGCTTGTTGCTCGCCGCGCCGATGATGTCGAGCTGACGCCGGAACTCGGCGATCAGCAGGGTGTTGTTGGCCTTGTCCTCGGCCGACCAGTGGTTGCCCGGGTGCCCTTCGGCTCCCGGCCACTCCCAGTCGAGGTCGATGCCGTCGAAGACGCCGGCACCGGACCCGGGACCGCCCGCACCGTTGTATGCGGGCAGGTCGCCCTTGATGTACAGGTCGATGCAGGACTTGACGAAGGCCTCGCGCCGGGCGGGCGTCAAGGCGGCGTCGTGGAAGAACTTCGAGTAGGTCCAGCCGCCGATCGACATCATGACCTTGAGGTTCGGGTGCAGCTTCTTGAGCTTCTTGAGCTGGTTGAAGTTCCCGCGCAGCGGCTCCCAGCCGGTGTCGGCGACCCCGTCGACCGACTGCCCGGCGCTGAAGCCCCGGCCGTAGTCGGCTTCGGCGTCACCCGCGCCGGTGCCCTGATCGGGATCGGCCGGGTTCTGCGTGGTGCCCTTGGTGACACCGTTCATGCAGGTGAAGGTCGTCGGGTTCAGGTTGGAGAAGGCGTAGTTGATGTGCGTCAGCTTCGCCGCGGCGCCCGAGGTCTGCAGGTTGCGCACGAAGAACTGGCGCCCGTAGATGCCCCACTGCGGGAAGTAGCCGACGCGCGCGTACTCGCCCGCGCCGATCGGGTCCTGTGTGGTGACCTTCAGCGCCGTGCTCGCCGCCGAGAGGTTGTCGTAGACGTCGCGGGCCTTGACGGTGAAGGTGTATTCCGTCGAGGGCTGGAGGTTGAGGACCTTGTAGGCGGTGCCGGTGACGGTGTTGTTGAGAACGCCGTTGACGTAGACCTCGTAGGCGAAGACACCACTGGCGTCGGTCGAGGCGTTCCAGGCGAGGTCGACGGTCGTGTCGGTCTTCGCCGTGCTGCGCAGGTTGCCGGGGGCGGTCGGCGGCGTGGTGTCGTCGGCGGGGTTGCGGGTTGCTCCGGTGACGGGCGGGCTCTGCGCCGAGGTGTTGCCGCGTGTGTCCTTCGATCTCACGGTGAGCTGGTAGGACGTGTTGGGCGTGAGCCCGGTGATGGTGGCCGACGTGGTCGTGCTGGTCGCCTTCTGGGTGCCGTTGACGAAGACGTCGTAGCCGGCGACGGGGAAGTCGCCGGCCGTCGCGGCGGCCCAGTTCAGCGTGATGCGGGTCGTCGTGCGCGCGCCGACGGTGAGGCCGGAGGGCGTGCCGGGTGGGGCGTCGGCCGAGCCGTCGCACTTGTTGCCGTTGATGCGGCAGGAGATCGGGCTGGTGATGGGGGAGTAGGAGATGAAGTAGTAGCTGTAGGGCTCGGTGTTGCGACCGGCCGCGATGTTGCCGTTGTAGTGGGCGTTGACCACGGAGAAGGCGTTGTTGGGCTTGGCGGTGCCGGTGCCGTTCCAGTGGCCTTCGACGGTGGTGCCGGACGGGAGCTGGTATTCGAGGGTCCAGCCGTTGATCGCGGCGGCGGTGGGATTGGCGACCACGAACTTCCCGATCCACCAGGAGCCGTTGCCGGTGGCCGAGAAAGTGGCGGTCAGACCGGCCGCGGCGGTGGCGGGAGACGCCGTCGCGACCAATGTGGACAGTGCTAAGAGGATGGCCGCGGCGGCCGCGGTGACGCGTGACCAGGACCGCTCGGGAGATCGCTTCATGGCGTCGTCGCTCTCTGCTCAGGCAGGGGTGGCCTGCGGAGATGACTCTCGACGCTACTCTCGGGAAAGTTTACTGTCAATATGGACGGTGCCCGTCGCGAGACGCCTTTCCGGGCGGGATGATCGAGGTCCGGCGCACCGCCCCGGGCGGGCGTTCCGTCGTCGTGGGCGGGGGCGAGTCGGCCGGTGACATTGAACTGTGATCCAGATCACTAATAATGCTCTCTTTTATTAGTTGGGGGTCTGGCGTATCCCCCTCCGCGACGATACGGTGCACCAAACCAAATGCCCCGAACGCTCCACATAGGACCTGCCATGACACAGACGTCATCAGAGACCTCCGGAGAGCCCGGAAACGCCGACAGCCTTGAGATCCAGCGCAGCCCGGAGTTCGCCGCGCTACGCCGCTCATTGCGTGTCTTCGTATTCCCCGCGACGGTCGTCTTCCTGCTCTGGTACGCCCTCTACGTCGTGCTCTCCGCTTACGCGCGCGACTTCATGGGCGTCAAAGTCTTCGGTGAAATCAACGTCGCCCTCATCTTCGGGCTGTTGCAGTTCGTCTCGACTTTCCTCATCGCCTGGCTCTACTCCCGATACGCGGCCAAGAATCTCGACCCCAAGGCCGAGGCCATCAAAGAGCACATGGAAAACGGCTCGCCCAAGTCCGCGGCCGGTAATGGATCGGAGGACGAAGCGTGAACATACTCGCGGATACCACGGCGTCGACCTCGCGCACCTGGACGATCGCGCTGTTCCTCGTGTTCGTCGCCGCGACCCTCGTCATCACCGTGTGGGCGGGCCGCCGCACGCGCGGGGCCAGCGACTTCTACGCGGGCGGACGCTCCTTCTCCGGCTTCCAGAACGGCATGGCCATCGGCGGCGACTACATGTCGGCGGCCTCGTTCCTGGGCATCGCCGGGATCATCGCCCTCAACGGCTATGACGGCTTCCTGTACTCGATCGGCTTCCTCGTGGCGTGGCTGGTCGCGCTGCTGCTGGTCGCCGAACTCCTGCGCAACTCCGGCAAGTACACGATGGCCGACGTGCTGGCCTTCCGGATGCGCCAGCGGCCCGTCCGCACCGCCGCCGCCGTCTCGACGGTCACGGTGTCGGTGTTCTACCTGCTTGCCCAGATGGTCGGGGCGGGTGCCCTGGTGGCGCTGCTGCTCAACATCAAGGAGGGCCAGGAGTTCCTCGGCATGGACGCCGACACGGCGAAGATCATGACGGTGGTCCTGGTCGGGATCCTGATGATCACCTACGTGGTGGTCGGCGGGATGAAGGGCACGACCTACGTCCAGATCGTCAAGGCCGTGCTGCTGATCATCGGCGCCGGCGTGATGACCGTGCTGGTCTTCGCGGCCTTCAAGTACAACTTCTCCGACCTGCTGTCCGACGCCGCCGGGGACTCCACCAAGGGCGAGTCCTTCCTCGAACCGGGCCTCAAGTACGGCGTCGAAGTGGCCGGCGACTCCTGGCAGACGACGGTGAACAAGCTCGACCTGCTGTCGCTCGGCCTCGCGCTGGTCCTCGGCACGGCCGGGCTGCCGCACATCCTCATCCGCTTCTACACCGTCCCGAACGCCAAGTCGGCCCGCAAGAGCGTGCTGTGGGCGATCGGCATCATCGGTGCCTTCTACCTGATGACCCTCGCGCTCGGCTTCGGCGCGGCGGCCCTGGTCAGCCGCGACGAGATATTCAACGCCGACAAGGGCGCCGGGAACGTGGCGGCACCGCTGCTGGCGCGGGAACTGGGGGAGAAGTTCTTCGGCGGCGACTTCGGCGGGGCGATCCTGCTGGCGGTCATCGCGGCGGTCGCGTTCGCGACGATCCTCGCCGTGGTCGCCGGACTGACCCTGGCCTCGTCGTCCTCGCTGGCGCACGACCTGTACGCCAACGTCTTCAAGAAGGGGAAGACGAGCGAGCGCGAAGAGGTCGTCGTGGCCCGCTGGTCGGCGCTCGGGATCGGGCTGTTCTCGATCGTGCTGGCGATCTTCGCGCAGCGCCTGAACGTGGCGTTCCTGGTCGGGCTGGCCTTCGCGGTCGCTGCCTCGGGCAACCTGCCCGCCATCCTGTACAGCCTGTTCTGGCGGAGGTTCAACACCAGTGGAGCGGTGTGGGCCATCTACGGCGGGCTCGGGTCCGCGGTACTGCTCGTGGTGTTCTCGCCGGTGACCTCCGGGACGACGAACTCGCTGTTCCCGGGCGCGGCCTTCGACTGGTTCCCGCTCACCAACCCGGGCCTGGTGTCGATTCCGCTCGGGTTCCTGTTCGGGTGGCTGGGCACGATCATCTCCAAGGACAAGGCCGACCCGGGCAAGTACGCCGAACTGGAGGTGCGTTCGCTCACCGGTGCCGGCGCGCACTGATTTCGGGGAAGTATTTGACACTGTCAGATGACAGTGTTATCGTTGCCGCATGACCGACGAACGCACCAACGCGCCACCGCGTGCCGAGACTCAGCGACTATGGACCGTCGCCGAGCTCGCGGCCGCGGTGGCGCGAGCGTTGTCGCGGGACTACGAGGGCGCCGGAAGCGGGCGCGTGACCGACGTGCCGGGCGTGCGGGTGATCCGCTGGTACCAGACGATCGGCCTCGTCGACCGTCCCGCCGAGATGCGCGGGCGGACGGCTCTGTACGGGCCGCGGCACCTGCGCCAGATCGTGGCGATCAAGCGACTCCAGTCGGCGGGGCAGAGCCTCGCCGAGATCCAGGAGGCCCTGGTCGGGGCGCCCGAGGAGGTGCTGGAACGGGTCGCCCGGGTGCCCGAGGGGGAGCTGTTCGCGGGGGAGGCGCGGGCCTTGGACGGCCCTGCTGCTGAAGGAGCTGTGCTTGTTGAAGGGGCTGTGCCTGCCGCGGGGGCTGCGCTAGCGGGGTCACCCGCTCCGGCGCCGGTCGCCGAGCTCGTGGACGCGGCCGCGCTGCCCGTCACCGTCGAGGTCGAGGACGCTCCCGCCGAGCCCCCTCGGGGCCGCTTCTGGGCGAGCCGTGCGGTGTCGCCGGTGGTTGCCGGCCCGGCGTCCACCGAGGCCGCACCTGACACTGCAACGTTCGACACTGGGCCAGTCGATACCGCGACGCCGGACACTGCAAGCTTCGGTGGCGCGGCACCGCGGGCCGCGACCTCTCCCGTCGTTCCCGAGCTGTCCTACGGCATCGCCGTGGCACCCGGGGTGACCGTCCTCGTATCTCTGCCGCGTTCGCCCGATCCCGCGGCGATCGCCGCGATCCGCGCGGCCTCGGCCCCGCTCGTCGCCGAGCTGGCCGCGCACCGGGCGGCCGCAGTGCCGCCGGGACCCAAGCCGGCCGTTCCGGCCTCCGCCGACCCGACCACCGACTCGGCCACCACCGCTCCGTCCACCACCGCTCCGTCCACCACCACCCACGCCCCCGCCGCGCGCGGTCTCACCGAAGGAGCCTCCTCATGAGCCTTACCGTCACACCGTTGCCGCTCGCGCCGGGCACCCCCGAACACGACCCGGACGCCGGTCTCGGCGTTCTGCGGACCGAGCGCGGCAACCTCCCGTTGCGCAGCCTCGACGTGAACACCCGCATCACCGGGCTCACCGCCCGCATCGAGGTCGTCCAGGGTTTCCACAACCCCCACGACGTCCCGATCGAGGCGACCTACATCTTCCCGCTGCCCGACCGGGCCGCGGTCACCTCGATGCGCATGACCGCCGACGGCCGCACCGTCGACGCCGAGCTGCACGAGCGTGAGCACGCCCGGGCCGTCTACGACCAGGCGATCGCGCAGGGCAGGCGCGCCTCCATCGCCGAGGCCGAGCGGGCCGACGTGTTCACCATGCGCGTCGGCAACATCCTCCCCGGCGAGGACGTGACCGTGAGCCTCCGGCTGAGCGGCCCACTGTCCTACGAGGACGGCGAAGCGACCCTGCGCATCCCGCTGGTCGTCGCCCCGCGCTTCATCCCCGGGAACCCGCTTCCCGGCGAGCAGGCCGGTGACGGCACCGCTCCGGACACCGACGCCGTTCCCGACGCCTCCCGGATCACCCCACCGGTGCTCCTGCCCGGCTTCCCGAACCCGGTCGCGCTGTCGATGGAGACCGTCATCGACCCCGGCGGCCTGCCGCTCACCGCAGCCAGGTCGAGCCTGCACACCGTCACCACCTCCGAAGCCGCCGACGGGACGACCGTCCTGCGCGTCATGCCGGGGGAGCGGGTCAACCGCGACTTCATCCTCCGCCTCGCCTACGGCGACGCCGAGGCCGTCAGCCAGACCCTCACCTGTGAAGCCGACCCGGACGGCGAGGGCGGGACCTTCCAGCTCACCGTCCTGCCGCCGTCGGGTGTGGAAGGCGTCCGCCCGCGCGACGTCGTCGTCCTCCTCGACCGCTCCGGCAGCATGGCCGGGTGGAAGATCGTGGCGGCCCGCCGCGCGGCCGCCCGGATCATCGACACCCTCACCACCGCCGACCGTTTCGCCCTGCGCTGCTTCGACCACACCGTCGAGAGCCCCGACCGGCTCGGTCCCGCCCTGGACGAGGCGACCGACCGCAACCGCTACCGTGCCGTGGAGTACCTCGCCCGCTCGGACGCACGCGGCGGCACCGTCCTGCTCGAACCGCTGCGCGAGGCGGTACGGCTCCTGAGCACTCCGTCCACCACGGACGAACCGCGCGACCGCGTGCTCATCCTCGTGACCGACGGCCAGGTCGGCAACGAGGACCAGATCCTCGCCGAGCTCGCCGCCGGGCTGACCGGGATCCGCGTGCACGTCGTCGGCATCGACCGCGCGGTCAACGCCGGCTTCCTCAACCGGCTGGCCGTGACCGGCCGCGGCCGCTGTGAACTGGTCGAGTCGGAGGACCGTCTCGACGAGGCGACCGCCCGCATCCACCGCCGCATCGCCGCCCCGGTCGTCACCGACCTGAGCTGGACCGCCGCGGGCTTCACCCCCGAGACGCCGACGCTGTCACCCGCCCGCGTCCCGGACCTGTTCACCGGCGCGCCGGTGGTCGTCTCCGGGCGTTACCGGGGCCGGGTCGCGCCGGACGCCGCGTTGAGCCTGCGCGGGCAGGCGATCACCGGAGACCCGTGGCACGCCGAGGTTCCGGCGACCACCGCCGGACCGTCCGAAGCCGGGCGGGCCGAGGGCACGATCGCGGTGTCCTGGGCCAGGTCGCACCTGCGCGACCTGGAGGACCGCTACGCCGTCGGCGTCGGCGACCTCTCCGGGCTGGAGAAGCAGATCGTCGGTGTCTCGCTGAAGTACTCGGTGCTGTGCCGCTTCACCTCCTTCGTGGCGGTCGACAGCCGCGTCGTCGCCGAAGGCGGCGACCCGCACCGCGTGACCCAGCCCGTCGAGATGCCCGACGGCTGGGAGATGCAGCCGCCGCCACCACCCGCGCCCGGGATGGCGCAGGCCTATGGCGCTCCGCCCCCGGTCGCCATGCGTCCGGCGGCCTTCGAGCAGTCCTTCGGTGCCGCCTCGGCCTCGGCTCCCGACACCTTCGGGGCACCACCCCAGGGTCAAGCGTTTCCCGCTCCGCCCATGGCACCCGGCGGGCAGCCGCCGATGCCCGCGTCCGCCGAGGACCTGGACGTGCCGGACTTCCTCAGCAGCGGCCCCAGGCCGCCGGCGAAGCCCGCGCCACGTGCCGCTTCCCGTCGCAAGCCCCGTGTCACCCTCGGCCGCGCCGACGGTGGAGCCGGAGCGGGCGGCGGCGTCGGCGGAGGCGGCGCGATGATCCGGCTGCCCGGGCAGATCGCGGGTCCCGATCCGCACACCGCCGTGCGTGACCGGCTCACCGAGGAGCTCACCGCCCTGCTCGCCGTCCCGCTCGACACGACGCCCGAACACGAGCGCCGTGACCTTCTCAGCGACCTGAACAGCCGCCTCACCGCGCTGCTCACGACGCCGGCGGTCACCGGTCACCCGGAGCGATACGGGCTCCTGACGACGCTGGCCCAGTCCCTCGGCGCGTGCGACAGACCAAACCCGCCGCGTGGCGCCGAACTCGAAACCCTCTGGGCCACCGCCGTCGCCACCCTCACGACGCTCACCTCGGCAAAGGGCGGGGACACCCCGGAGCACCCACCGGCGTCCCCGGCCGCCCCCGAGCCCCCACGGCGCCGCGCCTTCTGGAAGCGCAACGGCTGACCCGGCGGCACGCCGCGTCACCGGACCGAACAGCCCGCGCGAACCGCGGGCTGTTCGGCACCTTCCATATGCGCTTTGCTGTACCGGGCGGCTCTACAGTGGACCAACCCGAGAGGAGACACCCATGAACTCCCTGATCGGACGCACCGGACGCCTCGGCGACCGGCTCCTCGCCCTGCTGGTCCCCGCCACCCCGGCGGCGGCCTCGCCGGTCAGCAAGTGCCAGTGCCAATGCAGCGACGCCTGCTTCCTCTGCTGCCCCGTCGTCAACCCCGAGCCGGGTGGGCCGCTGGTGACCTGCCGCGTCGCGAACACCGGCGACTGCCCCTGACCGAGCCACCGACGCCACCCACCACCCACCGGAGGTCCCCGTGTCCCCGTCCCTCGGCCGTTTCGCCGACCGGCTCCTCGCCCGCTTCATTCCCGCTCGCACGGCTCAGGCCGTCAGGTGCGACTGCGAATGCTCCGACAAGTGCTACCCCTGCTGCCCGCAGAACGTCGACGGCGTGATCATCCGCGTCTGCCACAAGGAACTGAGCTGCAACCCCTGATCCAGGCCTGAGTGCCGGGTGCTCCACCGTGCTCGGCGGGGCGCCCGGTCCACACACGGCCGTGGGCGGTAATCGGGTCGAGCGGCCCGACGACCGGCGACTACGATGAGCGAGCCAAGACGCGCGGCACCAACGCCGCGCGCCCATCGCGAAGGAGAACATCGTGTCGTCTGCACCTCACTCGTCAGCCGTGACCGACCGCGTCGTCGTTCCGGCCGGGACGACGTGCGCCGACGCGATCGAACAGGCGGGCCTGCCGACCAGTGGGCCGAAGGCCGTCGTCGTCGTGCGTGACGCCGAGGGCCGGCTGCGCGACCTGTCGTGGGTCCCGGACGCCGAGGTCGAGGTCGAAGCCGTCCCGCTCGACTCGCCCGACGGCCTCAACGTGCTGCGCCACTCCACCGCGCACGTCCTCGCCCAGGCCGTCCAGGACCTGTTCCCCGACGCCAAGCTCGGCATCGGCCCGCCCATCCGGGACGGCTTCTACTACGACTTCGACGTCGAGAACCCGTTCCAGCCCGATGACATCAAGAAGCTCGAAAAGCGCATGCAGGAGATCGTCAAGGCGGGCCAGCGCTTCTCCCGCCGCGTCTTCGGCACCCTCGACGAGGCCCGCGCCGAGCTCGCCGGAGAGCCCTACAAGCTCCTCCTGGTCGACACCAAGGGCGACGTCGACGCCGACGAGGTCATGGAGGTCGGCGGCGGCGAGCTGACCATCTACGACAACATCGACGCCAAGACCGGCGACCGCCGCTGGGGCGACCTCTGCCGTGGCCCGCACCTGCCGAGCACCCGCCACATTCCGGCGTTCAAGCTCATGCGCAGCGCGGCCGCGTACTGGATGGGTTCGGAGAAGAACCCGCAGCTCCAGCGCATCTACGGCACCGCGTGGCCGACCCGCGACGCCCTGAAGGCCTACCAAACCCTTCTCGAAGAGGCCGCCAAGCGCGACCACCGCAAGCTCGGCGCGCAGCTGGACCTGTTCAGCTTCCCCGACGAGCTCGGCTCGGGCCTGCCCGTCTTCCACCCCAAGGGCGCGATCATCCGCCGGGAGATGGAGGACTACCTCCGCGCGAAGCAGGCCGAGGCCGGCTACGAGGTCGTCAACACCCCGCACATCACCAAGGCACAGCTCTTCGAGACCTCGGGTCACCTGCCGTACTACGCCGACTCGATGTACCCGCCGATGCACCTCGATGGCGCCGACTACTACCTCAAGGGCATGAACTGCCCGATGCACAACCTGATCTTCCGCTCGCGCGGGCGCTCCTACCGGGAGCTGCCGCTGCGGCTGTCGGAGTTCGGGACCGTCTACCGCTACGAGAAGTCGGGTGTCGTGCACGGCCTCACCCGTGTGCGGAGCCTGACCCAGGACGACGCGCACATCTACTGCACCAAGGAGCAGATGAAGGGCGAGATCGCCTCGCTGCTTGAGTTCGTGCTGCGTCTGCTGAAGGACTACGGGCTCGACGACTTCTACCTGGAACTGTCGACCCGCGACGACTCCGACAAGTTCATCGGTGAGATGGACCTGTGGGAGGAGGCCACCGAGACCCTGCGCTCGGTCGCCGAGGCCTCCGGCCTCGAACTCGTGCCGGACCCGGGTGGCGCGGCCTTCTACGGCCCGAAGATCTCGGTGCAGGCGCGCGACGCCATCGGCCGGAACTGGCAGCTGTCGACCATCCAGCTGGACTTCATGGAGCCGGGCCGCTTCGGTCTGGAGTACTCGGCTGCCGACGGGACCAGGCAGCAGCCGGTGATGATCCACCGGGCGCTGTTCGGTTCGATCGAGCGCTTCTTCGGTGTGCTCACCGAGCACTACGCCGGGGCGTTCCCCGCGTGGTTGTCGCCGGTGCAGGCGGTCGGGATCCCGATCCGCGACGAGAACGTCGCCTACCTCGACGAGTTCGTGGCGCGGTTGCGCGGCGCGGGCATCCGCGCCGAGGTCGACGTCTCCGACGACCGCATGCAGAAGAAGGTCCGCAACGCCCAGCTGCAGAAGATCCCCTTCATGATCCTGGCCGGTGACACCGACCAGGAGGCCGGCACCGTCTCCTTCCGCTACCGGGACGGGTCGCAGCGCAACGGCGTGCCGCTGGACGAGGCCGTCGCGCACGTGCGCGAGGTCGTCGAGTCGCGCACCAACATCGGGCCCTCCGCGCCCGCGACCGAAGAGCCCGCGGCGGAGTAGACACGTACGGAAGACAACGGCCCCGCGGATACCCGCGGGGCCGTTGCTCGTGGTGTTCACGCGGAAGGGCGCACCGGCCATTGACGCGGGTTTGCGGCGGTACTACATTGGCGCCAACACTTAAGGAAACACTCTTTAGTGAACAGTCGCGGCCGTCACCCGGCCACGGCGCCCGGCAGCAGAAGCACCGCCCGGACGGCGCCAGGCCCCCGACAGCGCCGCCCGCGCATCATCCACATGGGAGAGACACCATGCGAAGGATCCTCCGGTTCGCCGCGATCGCGGCATTAACCTTCGCCACCGTCCTGGTGGCGGCACCCGCGGCACACGCCGCCGGGCCCACGGCGACATTCGTCAAAACCCAGGACTGGGGCACCGGCTACGAAGGCAAGTACACGATCACCAACGGCGGGACCACCACCCTCAACGGCTGGCGCGTCGAGTTCGACCTCGCCGGCGTCGGCACCTACTGGGACACGCTCCTGACCAAGAGCGGCAACCACAACACCGCCACCAACCGCGAGTACAACGGCACCATCGCCCCCGGCGCCTCCGCCAGCTTCGGTTTCATCGTCAGCGGCTCCGCCACCCCCGCCAACTGCACGCTCAACGGCACCTCCTGCTCAGGCGGCGGCACACCCGGAGCCCCCGGCACCCCCGGCAACCCGACGGTCACGGGCACCACGAACACGTCGATCGCCCTCTCCTGGTCGGCGTCTTCCGGCGGCCCGACCGGCTACCGCGTCTACGAGGGCACGACCGTCCGCGCCACCGTCACCGGCACCACCGCCAACATCACCGGTCTCGCCGTCTGCTCCGGCCACAGCTACACCGTCGCGGCCTACAACACCGCGGGCGAATCCGCCAAGAGCGCGCCCGCCTCCGCGACCACCGGCGGCTGCACCGGCGGCGGCAGCAAGGCCGCCGCCCCCTACCTCTACATGGGCTGGGGTAACCCCCCGAGCCCCGCGACGGTCATGAACGCCACCGGCATCAAATGGTTCACCATGGCCTTCATCCTGTCCTCCGGTGGCTGCAACCCCGCCTGGGACGGCCAACGGCCCCTCCAGGGCAGCGCCGACGCCACCGCCATCCAGCAGATCAAAGCCGCCGGCGGTGACATCATCCCCTCCATCGGCGGATGGTCCGGCAACAAACTCGGCCCCAACTGCTCAAGCGCCCAAGCCCTCGCCGGTGCCTACCAGCAGGTCATCAACGCCTACGGCCTCAAAGCCATCGACGTCGACATCGAGAACACCGACGAGTTCGAGAACGCCGTCGTCCAAGACCGCGTCCTCGGCGCCCTCAAGATCATCGAACAGAACAACCCCGGCATCACCACCATCCTCACCTTCGGCACCGCCACCAGCGGACCCACCTCCTGGGGCAACCGCCTCATCGAACAGGCCAAAGCCCTCGCCGTCCCCATCGACATCTTCACGATCATGCCCTTCGACTTCGGCGGCGGCGCCGACATGTACGGCAACACCGTCAGCGCCTCAGAAGGGCTCAAGAACAAGCTCAAGAGCGTCAACGGCTGGACCGACGCCCAGGCCTACCAGCACATGGGCATCTCCGGCATGAACGGCCTCTCCGACCAAGCCGAACTCACCAGCCTCGCGACCTGGACACAGATCAAGGACTGGGCCAAAGCCCGAGGCCTCGCCCGGCTCGCCTTCTGGGCAGTCAACCGCGACCGCCCCTGCCCGGGCGGAGGCACCACCTCCAACTGCTCCGGAATCAGCCAGCCCGACTGGGAGTTCACGCGGATCACGGCGGGGTTCTGAGTTAGCCGGCTCGCTTCGCTCGCGATGCGACTGGCGCCGCTGCGCGGCTTCGCCTCCGGGCCTTCGGCCCGCTTGCCGCTGGGCGCGGCGGTCGCCTCCGCCGCCTTGACCGAGTGGTTGCTCACTCGGTCGAGGCGGCGGGTCTGGCGGGGGTTGCGGGGCGGCTGCGGCGGCCACCGCGCCTTACGTGGCAGAGTTCGCCCCTGGCCGCTCGGGGCCGTGTGAAGTGAGTGCGGCCCTCGCGGCCCGCACCGATCCGCGCGTAACCCTCGTCCCGCCCGCCCGCCCGCCCGCCCAGCCCCGCCTGGTCTGTGACCCGGCGCCATCACCCTCGCCCGCTCGGGGCCGCGTGGGGCGATCGCAGCTCTCGCCGCCCGCACCGATCCGCACGTCACCCTCGCAGCCCGTCCCCATCGGCACGCGACTCTCGCCCCGCCTCGCCCAGTCTGTGATTCGGCGCTGTCGCCTCGCCCGCTCGGGGCGATTGCAGCTCTCGTCGCTCGTACCCAGCCGCACGCAACCCTCGCCTCGCTTCGCTTCGCCCGGTGTGTGGCCCGGCGCCAGCACCCCTGCCCACTCGGCGCCGCGTGAAGCGATCACAGCCCTCGCAGCCCGCAACCTCCTCGCCCGGAGCCGCGCGGGCCGAGCGACTCCCGTGTCCCGGCACCAGCAATTTGTCGCGCAGCATCCCGCATCTGCCACCTGTTCGCTGCTGCTCGCGCGTTTCCCTCCTGCGCGTCTTCGCTCGCCGCCTGAATCCAGCGCTTGCCCGCAGTTCGCTGCCATTCGGCACTCTTCAGTCGCCCTGCCCTTCAGTACATCGCCGTCCGCCGCCCGGTCGTCGCCGCACTGTGGTTACGGCCTCCTGTGGCTCGGCCCGCGTCCCTGCCCTCGACGGCGAACACGCTGTTCCTCGCGTGACCGGCTCGTCCTGGACGTGGGGCGCGTCGCGAGGCCGTTCGAGTGTCGCCGTGCCAACCGCCGTTCGTCGCCGCCCTCGCAGCTCGCTCAGCTCTCGTATCTTCGTTCGCCGCCTGTCTCCGCTGTTTGCTTTCGCCCGCGCTCCTTCGGGCGCTCGTTCGTGCGTGTGCGCGTTGCGGTGGCGGCACCAGAGCTGTGGTCCTCCCGCTTAGCGGTCCCGGCTCCGGGCCCTTGCCGCCCAGCACCCGGCACGTGCCCTCGGCCCTCTGGCATCCGCCACCCGCCGCCCGCCGCCCGCCGCCCGCCACCCGCCGCCCGCCCCCGCCACCGGTCCCTGGTCGCCCGCCGCCCGCCGCCCGCCCCTGGCAGACCGGCGCTCGTGCCTCGGCGCCCGCCATCCGCCCGGGCGTCTGGTCACCGGCCCACGGCGCCCGCCGCTGGCTACTCGCCCTTCGCCGCTCGCAGTCCGCCACCACCGCCACCGCCCCTGCCACCGCCACCGCCACCGGCACGAGGCAGCCTTTCCCGGCCGCGCTCGAAGCTTTCTCACGTCGCAGAAATGTCATACCTCGCCCGTATCGTGATTTTTGGGGCCCCTTTGGGGTGAGCGGGAGGACGCGCGTTTCGCGCGGCCGTCCGCCACTGACCGCTGCCCACAACCCGCCACTTTCCGCCCGCCGCTCGCCAGCCATCACCCGCCGCCCATCACCCGCCATCCGCCGCCCATCACCCGCCACCCGCCCCAGCAGCTGCTCGTCGCTGCCCTACATCTCGCTCATGCTTCACGTCCTCGCTCGCGCTTCTTGCCTACGTTGCTCGGCCGCTCGCCTCTGCCACCCGCCCTCGCCGCCACTCCTTCGGGCCTTCGCTCGTCCGCGTGCGCCCTACAGCGGCGCGATGTCCGGTGTGACGCCGAACCCCTGGGCGCTGCCACTCCGGCCGGTGCGGATCGAGTAGTCACGGTGGCGGGATGTCCGCCATGACGCCGTAACCGGCGGGATCCGATCCCTCCGCCCGCCTGCGTGCCCGCTGGCGGGCCGTACAAGATGCCGCTCGTGCTGAGCGCCATGGCGGCTCCAGGGCGTCTGCGGCGCGGCCCGTCCCCCAGGCCCCTGCGCCGGTGATTCGGCCGCCGTGGACGTGCTGGAAGCGTCTGCCGTGCCGTTTCGCGGTGGACGGCAAGTCGTGTCGATCGGCCCGCCTCACCGCACTTCGTCCCCGCCCCGCCCTCGTCCCTGTGCCCGCGTGAGCCCCGCCCCGCCCCGCCCTCGTCCCTGTGCCCGCGTGAGCCCCGCCTCGCCCTCGTCTCCGTGCCCGCGTGAGCCCCGCCCCCGTCCCTGTGCCCGCGTGAGCCCCACCCCACCCCACCCCCCAACCCCACCCCCCGCCCCCACCCCTCAAGCGCAAGCGCACGCGCACCCGCAGGCGCACCCCCAGCCCCGCCCCCTCCCGGCAGAGTCCCCGTCCTCCCCTCCCGACACCCCTTTTCGGAGTAATGTGCCACTAAAGGCGTATTGACGCTCATCTGTGGATGCTCGTCCGAAGGAGGGTGGGACCATGCTCACGCAGCTCTCGCGCAACTGGTGGGTCCTCGTCGTCCAGGGCGTCCTCGCCGTCATCTTCGGCATCGTCGCGTGGGTGTGGCCCGCCGCGACGGTCTTCGTCCTCGTCATCCTGTTCGGCGCGTACACGCTCGTCGAGGGGATCTTCGCCATCGTCGCCGCGATCCGGGGTACGGATCGCAACGGGCGGGGGTGGCTGGCCTTCATCGGCGTCGCCAGCGTCGTCATCGGGCTCATCGCGCTCTTCTGGCCGGGCATCACGGCCTTGGCGCTGCTCTACGTCATCGCGGCGTGGGCCATCGTGCGCGGGGTCATCACCGTCGTCGGCGCGATTCAGCTCCGCAAGGAGATCCAGGGCGAATGGGTCCTGATCCTCAGCGGGGCCGTCTCGGTCGTCTTCGGGCTGCTGCTCATGTTCTGGCCCGTCAGCGGTGTGCTCGCGGTGATCTGGCTGATCGGTGTCTACGCCGTCTTCCTCGGCATCATGGAGATCATCCTCGGCTTCCAGGTCAAGGGCCGCGGCGGCCGGGTCGACGAGCGGGCGGGCGGGCCGCTCACGTACTGACCACGTCGGGCTACAGGTCGATCCAGAACGAGCGGGCGCCGTCGAAAGCCCGGATGACCCTGCCGCCGTTCTTCTCGATCACCCGCGCCGAAGCGGCGTTGTCGCCCTCGACCGGCACCAGCACACCCTGCACCCCGAGGCGGCGGGCCTCGTCGAGCAGCAGCGCCAGCCCACGTGTCCCGTAGCCGCGTCCGCGTGCCGACGGGCGCAGGTTGTAGCCGACATGCCCGTTGTGCTCCTCGTACGGCTCCGTGATCACCGGGCGCAGCCGGAACTCGCCGAGCACCTCCACACCGTCCTCGACGAGCACGAACGTCCGCTGGGGCGCCACGCCGTCGGGGAGTCCGACGCCCCTTGCCTCGTCGGCGAGTTCGGCGGTGAACGCGGTGAAGTCGCGGCGGGCGAGGGGGGCGTTGTTCCAGGGGTAGCCCTCGCCGTCGCGGTCGCATTCCTCGATCATGGCGACGTAGCCGTGCCGGTGGCGTTCGGCGACGGGTTCGAGCGTGAGGCGTTCGCGGACGAGTTCGACGTCGGTGCCGGTGCGGACGCCGCCGAGGCGGGTGAGCCAGCCGTGCATGACCTCGGCGGAGGGGTCCGACTCGGCGGTGAACTCGGTGAATCCCCAGGTCGCGGCGGCCCGCATGGCCCGTGACAGCAGGGCCGCGCCGAGTCCGGCGCCGCGGTGGGCGGGCAGGACGGCGAGCAGTCCGAGGCGGGGGCCGCCCTGGGTGCGCCAGAAGCGCACGAGGCCGGTGTATTCGCCGTCGGCGGTGACGGCGACGAGGTGGCCGTCGGGGGAGGAGTGCGGGGAGCCGGGCTTCCAGCCCTCGGAACCGGGCAGGTCCCGCCGTAGGGCCGTGTCGAGTTCGCGGAGGCGGTCGGCGTCGACGGTATCGGCCGCGCGCAGGGTGTAGCCGGTGGGCACGGGCCGCTCGCCGAGGCGGTCGAGGGCGGTGGCGAAGGCGACGCCGAAGCGGTCCTCCCGGCGTCTTTCGCGGAAGCCGGCGTCGAGGAAGGCGGGCGTGTCGGTCTCATCGGCCGACACGTGCAGTTCCCGGCGATGCTCGGCGACGACGGCGGCGGCCAGTGGCCCGGCGGTGCGGGCGAGATCGCCGCCGAAGTGGCCGAAGAGGCGCTCGTCGGCACGGATGTGGGAGGTCACGACGCCCACCGGGCCTCCGGTGTCGGTGGCCAGCCAGCGGCGGCGACGCTCGCCGTGACGGCCGTCGATCTCGCGGAGCCGCTCGGGCCGGAGGCCGTAGAGCGGGGCGGCGAGCTCATACTCATCTGTGAACGTCGATATCTCCATTGATCGGCAGGATAGTGAGCGCGGTCACTTGATCGCCAGACTTTTCCTCTGGTGCGTTCGACGAGTCCGTGCGCATAGGATCGCTTTCGTGACGCAGACGGGACCGGGAGACGAAGAAGCGCGGGCCGTACCGACCGGCGTGGGGGAGCCCGACGCGCTGGAGCGCTTGTGGACGCCGCACCGGATGGTCTACATCAAGGGCGACGAGGGCAAGCCCCTCGGCCCCGACCATGAGCCGATCGGCTGCCCGTTCTGTGAGATGCCGAAGCTGCCCGACCGCGACGGCCTGATCATCGCGCGCGGACGGCTCGTCTTCGCGGTGCTGAACCTGTACCCGTACAACTCCGGGCACCTGATGGTCTGCCCGTACAGGCATGTGCCCGACTACACCGACCTCGACGCCGACGAGGTCGCCGAGCTCGGCGCCTTCACGCAGACCGCGATGCGGGTCGTGCGGCAGGTGTCGCAGGCGCACGGTTTCAACATCGGCCTCAACCAGGGCAACGTGGCCGGGGCTGGCATCGCCGGTCACCTGCACCAGCACGTCGTCCCGCGCTGGGGCGGCGACGCGAACTTCATGCCGGTGATCGGTCGGACGAAGGTCCTGCCGCAGGTCCTGGCCGACACGCGCGACCTCCTGTGGGAGGCCTGGCCGCACGGCGAGGTCTAGGGATCGACCTGTACGCCGTGCGTCTCCAGGTGGGGGCGCATGGCGTCGAGGATCTCCTTCTCCGACAGCCGTGTCAGCCACGGCACGACCGCGCGGCGCTCGATGTCGGTGAGCGTGCCCGGTTCCCGGATCGCGAAGGTCATCGCCCGGAACGGGCCGCGCCGGGTTCGCAGGGTCAGGTGCTCCCAGTCGATCGCGAGGTGGCGGCGGTGGCGTCGGTAGTTGCGGATCCACACGTCCTCGGGTCCGATCAGCAGGACCGGTGAGGGCCCTCCGTAGAGGGCGAAGACCATCGCGGCGACGACGGTGAGCAGGCCGAACAGGTGCGGCAGGCCGGTCGACAGCCAGTGCAGCGCGCCGAGGGCGGGCGCGATGAGCAGCACGCCGCCGATGAGGGCACGGTTGGGGCCGACGCGCACGACCGCGCGGTCGCGGGCCCAGTCGGCCCGTGCGCGGTCGGCGGCGCCCGGGCGGCGGGGGCGGGGAGTGGACATCACGGCTCCGTCTGCGGGGGTCTGTCGAGCATGGCACATCACGGCGACCGGAACACCGGCCCCTCTTTTCAAACCGTACGTACGTCTTGTTTAATGACGGCATGCCCCGCACCCGCCTCCGCGCGCTCCTCCCCGCCCCCGGCGCACCCCGCGTCTTCGCCCTCAACCAGCTCATCGACTCCACCGGTACCGGCCTGTGGCTGACCGCCTCGGTCATCTACTTCGTCGGCACCGTCGGCATTCCCGCCACCCAGGTCGGCGCGGGGATGGCCGTCGCGGGGCTCGCCGGTTTCCTCGCCGGACCCCTCTTCGGCACCCTCGGCGACCGCTACGGCCTGCGCGAGTTCGCCGTCGCCCTCGCCGTCGCCCAGGCCGCGCTCATGGCCTGCTACGTCCTCGTCGACGACTTCTGGTCCTTCATCGCGGTCTCGGTCGCCTTCGAGTTCTGCCGACGCGGCGGCAGTACCGCCCGCAACGCCCTCGTCGCCGCGACCGTCACCTCGACCGACCGCGTCCGCACCCGCGCCTACCTGCGCAGCGTCCTCAACGTCGGCTTCTCCGTCGGCACCCTGCTCGCCGGGATCGTCCTCATCGTCGACAGCAGGACCGTCTACCTGCTGGTCATCCTCGGCAACGCCGTCAGCTTCCTCGCCGGGACGTTCTTCTACCTGTCCGTCCCCCGCGTCAGGCCCGTGCCCAAGCCCGCCGACACGCCCAAAGGCGGCGTGTGGCGCGACTACCCCTTCATCGGCCTGACCGTCCTCATCGGACTGCTGTCCATCGACGTGTCGATCTTCCACGTCGCCCTGCCGATCTGGATCCTCCAGTTCACCGACGCCCCACCGGCCACCGTCGCCGGGCTCATGCTGCTCAACACCGTCATGGCTGTGACCCTCCAGGTCCGCGCGACCCGCACCGCCGACAGCGTCCCCGGTGCGGCGAACCTCGTACGCCGGGCCGGACTCACCTCGGGCTGCGCCTGTCTCCTGTTCCCGCTGAGCCTCTACGCGAGCACCTGGGTGGCCGTCGCCATCCTCACCATCGCCGCCGTCATGCTCACCGGCGCCGAACTGTGGCACTCCGCGGGCGGCTTCACCATCTCCATGGACCTCGCCCCCGAACACGCCCTCGGCGCCTATCAGGGCGTCTTCGGTCTCAGCAGCGCCATCCACGGCAGCGTCGGCCCGGCCCTGGTCACCGCGCTGGCCATCGGCCTCGGCGGGCCCGGCTGGATCGTCCTGGGCGCGATGTCGGCCGGTCTGGGACTGCTCGCCCGGCCCCTGGCGGCATGGGCGCTGCGCCGGCGCCCGGTCGGCGTGCCTCAGCCGATATAAGTGCGGCCGCGCGAGAAGTGGGCGAGGGCGGCCAGGATCTCCGGCTCGCGCTTGTCGCCGAGCGTCGACGAGGCGTTGAACTTCGACCCGAGCAGCGCCTGCGCCATGCCCTGGTCCATCGCCGCCCACACGCCCGTACCGGCACCGGCGCTCGGGTCGTGCGGCTGCACGCACACCGCGCGGTCCAGCATCCAGCGACGCGTGTAGATCCGGGCGATCGACTCCCACGGCAGCCAGATCGCCTTCACCGGCATCTTCCGCGCCCGGATCCACAACCCGTGTTGGTCGGCGGCCAGCGTCGGGCCACCGAGGACCGCCATCAGCCAGACGAACACGAACAGCGGCACCAGGAACAGCAGCGGGAGCAGGAAGACCAGCAGGATCGCCGAGGAGTCGCCGGCGCCGGTGTCGGCGGTGAGGCCGATGCCCACGCAGCACAGCAGCGGCAGCAGCCCGACCGCCATCGCCCCGCCCTGCACCAGCGCCGTGCGGCCCTTGCTGGGGCGCACCACGAAAGGCAGGTCGCCGGGGATCCGCTTGGCGATCTGGAACGGCCGCGGCACGGTGAACTCGCTGCTGGGGTACTGCCCTGGCGGCGGGGGCTGATCGGACATGGTCACGAGAATACGGACTCCGCGCACACCCCGCCCGCACGCGGTGGCGCGACGCCGGAACACCCCGCTCCGGCGACGCGCCCGGAGTCGCCGGGTCAGGCCTCCGCGCCGGCCTCCTTGCGGATCTGGTCGGCCAGATGCGAGGGCATCGGCTCGTAACGCGCGAACTCACGCCCGAAGGATCCCGTGCCCGACGTCATCGCACGCAGCTCGATCAGGTACCGCACCAGCTCGATCGCCGGCACCTCCGCGCTGATCACCGCGCGGTCGGCCTCCGACTCGGTGCCCAGGACGCGCCCACGACGGCTCGACAGGTCGCCCATGACCGTCCCCACGTACATCTCCGGCACCCGGATGCGCACCAGGTCGACCGGTTCGAGAACCGTGATCTGCGCCTGCTCGGCGGCGTCGCGCAGGGCCAGCGCGCCCGCGCTCTGGAAGGCCGCGTCGGAGGAGTCCACCGAGTGGGCCTTGCCGTCGACGAGCTTCACCCGGATGTCCACGACCGGGTAACCGGCGTTGAGGCCGCGCCGCATCTGCGCCAGCACGCCCTTCTCCACGCTCGGAATGAACTGCCGCGGCACGACCCCGCCGACGATCTTGTCGACGAACTCGAAACCGCCCCCGCGGTCCAGCGGCTCCACCTCGATGCGGCACACGCCGTACTGCCCGTGCCCGCCGGACTGCTTCACGTGCCGCCCGTGGCCCTGCGCGCCCGCCGTGAACGTCTCCCGCAGCGCGACCTTCACCGGCTCGGTGTCGAGGTCCACACCACCCGAACGCAGCCGGTCCAGCACGACGTCGGCGTGCGCCTCGCCCATGCACCACAGCACGATCTGATGCGTCTCGGCGTTGCGCTCCAGCCGCAGCGTCGGATCGCCCGCGACCAGCCGCCCCAGGTTCTTGGCCAGGGCGTCCTCGTCGGAGCGCGTCTTGGCCACCACCGCGACCGGCAGCAGCGGCTCCGGCATCGGCCACGGCGCCACCAGCAGCGGATTCTCCTTCAGGGAGATCGTGTCGCCCGTCTCGGCGCTACCCGACTTCGTGATCGCGCAGATGTCGCCGGCCATGCAGCGCGGCGCCTCGTGCAGCGCCGACCCCAGCGGCGTGTAGATGTGCGCGACACGCTCGTCGGCGTCATGGTCGGGATGCCCGCGCTCGCCCAGCCCGTGCCCGCTGATGTGGACCACGGACTCCGGGGTGAGCGTCCCGGAGAACACCCGCACCAGGGAGACGCGCCCGACGTAGGAGTCGATCGTCGTCTTGACGACCTCGGCGACCAGCGGCCCGTCCGGATCGCAGGTCAGGGGCGCGACCGGGTCCCCGTCGACGGTCGTCACCGGCGGCACCTCGTGCTCCAGGGGGGAGGGGAATCCCTGGGTGATGACTTCGAGGAGCGCGTCGAGGCCGACGAGGCTGGGCGCGTTGACCGGGATCACCGGGTGGAAGGTCCCGCGCGCGACGGCGGTCTCCAGGTCGTCGACGAGCGTCTCGACGGGGATCTCCTCGCCGCCGAGGTAGCGGTCCATCAGCGACTCGTCCTCGCTCTCGGCGATGATCCCCTCGATGAGGGTTCCGCGCGCCTCGGCGATGGCCGTCTCGTGCTCGGGATCGGGGTCGAGCACCTTCGGCGGGTAGCCCTCGCTGTAGTCGTAGACCTTCTGCGTCAGAAGACCGATCAGCCCGGCGATCTGCTCGCCGGTGTCGTCGTGGAGGGGAAGGTAGAGCGGCAGGACGCCCTCGCCGAAGATCCGGCGGCACAGCGCGACGGTCTCGTCGAGGTCGGCGCGGGGATGGTCGAGGCGGGTGACGGCGACGGCGCGCGGCATGTCGACCAGCGCGCACTCCTCCCAGAGGGTCTGGGTGGCGGCGTCCATGCCGTCGACGGCCGAGACGACGAAGACGGCGGCGTCGGCCGCGCGCAGTCCGGCCCGCAGCTCACCGACGAAGTCGGCGTAACCGGGGGTGTCCAGGAGGTTGATCTTGATGCCGTCGTAGAGGATCGGCGCGCAGGAGAGCGTGACGGAGCGCTGCTGCTTGACCGCCGCCGGGTCGGTGTCACAGGTCGTGGTGCCGTCGGTGATCGTCCCGGCCCGGTCGATCGTGCCGGTGGCCGCGAGGAGTGCCTCCACGAGGGTCGTCTTCCCGACCCCGGAGTGTCCGACGACGACCACGTTGCGTACCTTGCCGGGCTCATTCACCACCGGCGCGGGGCCGGTGACTCCCTTCTCTTGAGGCTTGCCTGCTGATTTGGTCATGGCGGCCTCCTCACTTCGAGAGCGGTGAAGTTGTGGAACTTCGATCACACACCCGCAGGACAGCGAGCACAAGCCCGGCGCGGCGTGTCGCACGGTAACCGGGAGAGTGGGGTTCGGTGCCGAACGCGCCGACCGCTATCGTGATGGGGCGCGTGGGCCGATCGAGACCTGTCCGAATCGGGAGCCGCGGGCCCCCCGGTGGAGATTGGCGGCATGGCGAAGAGCTTCAGCACGGTCGGCAGGGCCATGATGGCCAAGATCCTCGACCCGCTCGGACGCCGCCTGGTGCGCGCCGGCATCTCACCGAACGCGGTGACCGTCATCGGCACCCTCGGCGTGGTCATCGGGTCGGTCGCGCTCGTCGCGCGCGGCTACCTCCTCACCGGCCTCCTCGTCGTGACGATCTCGGCCTGCACCGACATGGTCGACGGCGCCATGGCCCGCGTCAAAGGCGTCACCAACCGCTTCGGCGCCTACCTCGACTCGACGATGGACCGCATCGCCGACGGCGCCATCTTCGGCGGCCTCGCCTACTGGCTGGCCTCCGAGGGACAGGGACGCGCGGCCGCCGCCGCGCTGCTGTGCCTGGTCGCCGCGCAGGTCGTGTCCTACGCCAAGGCCCGCGCGGAGAGCCTGGGCGCCGACTGCTCCGTCGGTATCGCCGAACGCCCCGAGCGGCTCGTCCTCATCGGTGTCGGCACCCTCCTCGGCGGCCTGGGCGTCCCGTACGCCCTCGAAATCGCGCTCTGGCTCCTCGCGGCCCTCAGCGTCGTGACGGTGGTACAACGGGTCCTGCATGTGCAGCGGCAGCTCGTCGCCGAATCCGTCGGCAAGGTCGAGGAGGAACGTTGAGCAGCGTGAAGGACAAGCTCGTCGAATGGTCCTACGGCGCCGCCTGGAAGATCGTCCGGACCATGCCCGAGGGCATGGCCGCGGGCCTGTTCCGCGCCGGAGCCGACCGCAGCGCCCGGAAGCGCGGCAAGTCCGTCGAACGCCTGCGCGGCAACCTGCGCCGGGTCGTCGGCGACAGCGTCCCCGACGAGCAGCTCGACATCCTCGTCCGCGACGGCATGCGCTCCTACGCCCGCTACTGGCTGGAGGCCTTCCGGCTGCCTTCGATGGACCAGGCGGAGATCCTGCGCCGCTTCGACCTGGAGAACTGCGAGGTCTTCGACAAGCACCGCGCCGAGGGCAAGGGCATCATCGTCGCCCTCCCGCACGCCGGGAACTGGGACCTCGCCGGTGCGTGGGTATGCGCGCGCGGGTGGCCGCTGACCACCGTCGCCGAACGCCTCAAACCCGAGGCCGTCTACGAGAGGTTCCTCGACTTCCGCCGCTCCCTGGGCATGAACATCATCCCGCACGCCGGCGGCGAGCGCGCCCCCATCGACATGCTCGCCGAGGCCGTCGCCGA
The DNA here is from genome assembly GCF_014202425.1 of Phytomonospora endophytica. Taxonomy (GTDB): domain Bacteria; phylum Actinomycetota; class Actinomycetes; order Mycobacteriales; family Micromonosporaceae; genus Phytomonospora; species Phytomonospora endophytica. The sequence continues at coordinate 655,895 of NZ_JACHGT010000001.1, forward strand.
CCGCCACGTCGTGCCGCTGCTCGGCGACCGCGACCTGTCAGCGCGCGGCGTCGAGGTCAGCTTCTTCGGCGGCCGCACCCGCATGCCCGCCGGGCCCGCGCTGCTCGCGCTGCGCACCGGCGCGCCGATCTACACGGTGAACATGTGGAACGAGCCCCACCGCAGCCGCGGCACCCTCAAAGGGCCCGTCCCGATCCCCACGGAGGGCACCCAGACCGAGCGGGTCGCCGCGATCACCCAGTACATCGCCGACGACTTCGCCGCCGGGATCGCCGCCAACCCGAGCGACTGGCACATGCTCCAGCGCATGTGGATCGACGCGCCGTCCGGCCGGGGGGCCGACCCCGGCGTAGCCCAGAGCGCCGGACGCGGTTAGGGCCCGCCGGTGAAGATCGGGATCGTCAGCCCGTACTCCTTCGATGTTCCCGGCGGCGTGCAGTTCCACATCCGCGACCTCGCCGACGCCCTCATCGCCCTCGGCCACGAGGTCAGCGTCCTCGCCCCTGCGGACCGGGACGACCCGCAACTGCCCAAGTACGTCGTACCCGCCGGCAAGGCCGTGCCCGTCCGCTACAACGGGTCCGTCGCGCGCCTGTCCTTCGGGCCGATCTCGGCGACCCGCGTCCTGCGCTGGCTCTACCAGGGGCGCTTCGACGTCCTGCACGTCCACGAGCCGCTCACGCCGAGCCTGTCGCTGCTGGCGTGCGTGGCCGCGCGCGGTCCCGTCGTCGCGACCTTCCACACCGCGATGACGCGCTCGCGCGTGCTCGCCGCCGGGCACGCCATCGCCCAGCTCGTGCTGGAGAAGATCAGCGCCCGCATCGTCGTCAGCGCCCTCGCCCGGCGTGTCCAGGTCGAGCACCTCGACGGCGGTGGCGTCGAGATCCCCAACGGCGTCACCATCAGCCACTTCACCGGCGCCGAACCGCTCGGCGGCTGGCCCGGGTCCGGGGGCGCCATCGGCTTCCTCGGCCGCTTCACCGAACCCCGCAAGGGCTTCTCGATCATGCGGGACGCCTTCGTGCGGCTGGCCGCCGAACGACCCGAACTGCGCATGCTCGTCGCCGGACGCGGCGACCCCGACGAGGCCGTCGCCGGACTGCCCGCCGACGTCGCCGCCCGCATGGAGTTCCTCGGCATGGTCAACGAGGACACCAAGGCCAGGATGCTGCGCAGCGTCGACATCTACGTCGCGCCCAACACCGGCGGCGAGTCCTTCGGCATGATCCTCACCGAGGCCATGGCCGCCGGCACGGCGATCCTCGCCAGCGAACTCGACGCCTTCCGCCGCGTCCTCGACGACGGCCGCGCCGGGGCCCTGTTCCCCGTCGGCGACGACGCCGCCCTCGCCGAGAAGGCGGGGGAGCTGCTCGACGATCCGGCCCGTCGCGCGGAGTACGTCGAACACGCCCGGAAGGTCGTGACGGCGTACGACTGGCCGGTACTCGCCCGGCAGATCCTCGACGTGTACGAAGCCGCGATCGAGGCGAACGGCGGCCTGGTCACCGGCGACGACAAGGAACTGCGGCGGGCGCAGGGTGACTGACGGCGGGGTGGGGTGCCGTGGTGGCCGCCCGGCGATCGTTCGTCGGGTGGTGGGTGGCTCGGTGAGGAGCCCACTCGTGCGCCGCCGATGGGTTCGAGGCGGTGCCGGACGGGAGTTCGGTCTTCGGGACTCGTCCCGTCATCGTTCGGTGCGAGCTGAGGCTGGAGAGCCGGGCGAGGGCCTGCTCGTGTGCCGGGCCGGCGTTCGGTCTTCGGGACTCGTCCCGTCATCGTTCGGTGCGAGCTGAGGCTGGAGAGCCGGGCGAGGGCCTGCTCGTGTGCCGGGCCGGCGTTCGGT
>NZ_JACHGT010000001.1:657837-793225 GCF_014202425.1 Phytomonospora endophytica
CTTCGGGACTCGTCCCGTCATCGTTCGGTGCGAGCTGAGGCTGGAGAGCCGGGCGAGGGCCCGCTCGTGTGCCGGACGGGAGTTCGGTCTTCGGGACTTGTCCGGCCACAGCGGGTTTGGGACGTGTCCGTCACCGGCGTTCCCTTTCCCGGCCGGGAACCCCGAGTCCGCGCCTACCGGGCGGGCGGTCAGGGCTGCGCGAGTCGCCCGGCCGTCGACCGGCGCGTTCCGGCGCCCGGCGCGACCGGGCCGCTGTTCGCCGCCGAGTGGATGAGTGGGTGTGCCCGCCCGCCGGTGATGGCGAGCAGTTCGGGCTCGCGTTCGAGGCTCGACGAGTTCCGTGACTGTGGCGGCCCGGATGGTGGCCGCGACCCCACCCGCAGGACTCGGCGATTCCCGCGCCACATCGGTCTGAGGCGGCGCCGGGCCCTTCCGCCGCCCGCCGGCTCTCGCGTCTCGCTCCCCGCGACCCGCCCGGACGCCGCGGCGGCAGAGCAGCCGCACGGGCCTTCACCACTCCCGCGCGATTCCCGCCGGGACACGCCCGCGAGCCGTCGCCGTCAGGCGCGAGGCCGTCCCCCTCCCCACCCGCGAGGCGGCTGACACGGCGCGTTCCCACAGCGCGCCATCCGTTACGATCAGCCGCCATGTGGTGGGTGGTCGGAGTCGTCGCGCTGATAGTCCTGGCGTCTACCTACCTGACCTGGACCGCGACCCGTGTCGAGCGTCTCCACCGGCGCTCCGCCGCCGCTCGGGACGCCCTCGACGGGAAGCTCGACGCGCGTGCCCTCGCCGCCGCCGCGCTCGCCGCGAAGGCCCGTCCCGCCCTCGGCCGTTACGCCGACGCCCTCGACGCCGCGGCCCGTGCCGCGCTGGAGTCCGTCGACGGGCAGCGCGAGGCAACGCACAACGACCTCACCCGCGTCCTGCGCGAGCTGCCGCTCGAACCCGACGATCCCGAGCTCGCGGCGATCGCGCGCGCCAACCGGCGCCTGTCGATCGCCCGGCAGCTGCACAGCGACGTCGTCCGCGATGCCCGCTCCAGCCGCTGGCGTCCGTTGGTGCGCGTCTTCGGGCTCGCCCGGCGCCACCCCGAGCCGCGCTACTTCGACATCGACGATCCGGCGTGACCCACGGCACTCGCCCAGAGAGTGGCCAATGTCCTGGGTATTGGCCAGGCGGTGTGACCTAGATCAAGAAGTACGATGGGGGTGTTCGAAGACCCCCACCAGCAAGGAGTGCGGCCGAGTGTCCACCGACGACAGCACCACCGCGACCACCGGAACCGCCCGGGTCAAGCGAGGCATGGCCGACATGCTCAAGGGCGGCGTGATCATGGACGTCGTCACCCCCGATCAGGCGAAGATCGCCGAGGACGCGGGTGCGGTCGCGGTCATGGCCCTGGAGCGCGTCCCGGCCGACATCCGCGCGCAGGGCGGCCTGGCCCGGATGAGCGACCCGGACATGATCGACGGCATCATCGAGGCCGTCTCGATCCCGGTCATGGCCAAGGCCCGCATCGGGCACTTCGTCGAGGCCCAGGTCCTCCAGTCCCTCGGCGTCGACTACATCGACGAGTCCGAGGTCCTGTCCCCGGCCGACGAGGCCAACCACATCGACAAGTGGCCGTTCACCGTTCCGTTCGTGTGCGGCGCCACCAACCTCGGCGAGGCCCTGCGCCGCATCTCCGAGGGCGCGGCGATGATCCGCTCGAAGGGCGAGGCCGGTACCGGCAACGTCATCGAGGCGACCCGCCACATGCGCCAGATCCGCGCCGACATCCGTCGCCTGTCGACCCTCGACGAGACCGAGCTGTACGCCGCGGCCAAGGAGCTGCGCGCGCCCTACGAGCTCGTCGCCGAGATCGCCGGCTCCGGTCGTCTGCCGGTCGTGCTGTTCACCGCCGGCGGCATAGCGACCCCGGCCGACGCGGCCATGATGATGCAGCTGGGTGCCGAGGGCGTGTTCGTCGGCTCCGGCATCTTCAAGTCGGGCGACCCGGTCAAGCGGGCCTCGGCGATCGTGCAGGCCACGACCTTCCACGACGACCCCGACGTGATCGCCAAGGTCTCGCGCGGGCTCGGCGAGGCGATGGTCGGCATCAACGTGAGCACGCTTCCGGAGTCGGAGCAGTTCGCCAAGCGCGGCTGGTAGCCACCCGGTTCTTCTTCGAGGAGGGCGGTCCCGGCAGGGGCCGCCCTCCTCCGTGTTCACCAGATGAGCCAGGTGCGCGCGGCCGGGCGGTTCAGGGCGACGACGGTCGTCAGGGCGAGCGCGAAGACGACGAGTCCGCCGCAGATGAGCGTTGCCGAGCCGGCGTTCTGCGCGGGCAGGACGCCGACGGCGGTCGCGGCCATGGTGACGACCTGGGTGGCGACGGCGGTGCCGCGGGCGCGGCGGCTGCGGCGGCCGAGTCGGCGGAAGCAGGCGAGGTCGACCGCCGAGATCGTCAGGACGGCGGCGAGGATGAGCGCGATCAGGCCGGACGGGAAACCCGAGCGGGCCAGGCCGTTCCACAGGGCGGCGAGCACGCAGGTGGACACCAGGCCGATGGCCGCCTGTATCCACAGCGCGATCTGGGCGAGCCAGACCGCCGAGGGCTGGAAGTCGTCGTCGAGCATGCGCACCCCACCTCCGTAGCGCCGAGGATAGGGGTGCGGGATCCCTTGCGCCTCATCCGTTCGGGGTCAGGAAGCGGGAGAAGGGAAGAACCGGCGACGGGACTCGGGGCGCAGCAGACACCACGCGGTGTACGCCGCCGCGAAGAGGCCGGAGATCATCAGCGCCAGTGCGAGCGCGTTCATGACGACCTGGATCCGGAGCATGGTGCGCGCGTCCTTGACGGGCTTCGGGGCGCGGAGGGGGCGGTGGGCATGAGCACGGGGCACCTCGGGCGGGGGGACGCGGGTTATTCGCTGAACCATTTCCTCGCGGGCGCGCTGAACAGCATCCCGATGACGACCACCGGCAGGATCAGCCCCGCGAGGAGCATGGGGTTGCGCTGGATGAGCAGGGCGACCACGCCGTTGGCGATGACGAGGCCGGCCAGGACGAGGGCGAAGGTGCGCACCCATCGTTTTCTGCGGGGCACGTTGAGGGCGAGTACGCAGGCGGCGACGGCGAAGACGAGCGCGATCAGGGCGACGATCATGAGCCCGTCGACGTCGTTGTGGCTGAGCCCGGCCTTGGTGCGGTCGTCGGGCGACTCGTCCATGAACACCGAGCCGAGCGCGTTGAGCACGCCCGCGCAGGTGTTCAGGGCGAACATCAGCCACAGGCAGATCTGGACGGTCAGGACCTGGCCGGGCTTGGCGGGCGCCGCCGTCTTCTCGCTGGACACGAACTACCCCCCGACTGCCGGCCTAGTGGTGGAACCACCTGCGCGAGACGCGCGCGAGGAGGTTGCCGACCACGACGAGCGGGACGATCAGGCCGAGCAGGGCGCCGTAGACGGGCGAGTCGACGACCCAGATCGCGGCGACGTTCGCGGCCATCAGCGCGAACTCGGCGAGCAGGATCAGCACCCACAGGATGCGCTTCTGGGTGCGCAGGAGCAGGGCGAACAGCAGCCACAGCAGGGCGGCGACGCCGGCGGCGGCCACGACCGGCCAGTGCTGCTCGCGGACGAAGGCGGGCACGGCGTCGGGTACGGCGACACCGGCGGGGACGCCGAGGACGTGGACGGCGAACTTCTCGATGTTCGAGATCTCGCCGAGGCCGGTGACGACGGGCCAGGCGGCGACGCCGGTGAGGAGCAGTACGGCGATGCCCTGTACGTACATGAAGGTGCGAGCGACCTTCGCCTGCTGAGGCATCGGGTTGTACGTCTTGGCCATGACCGCTCCTTGAAGATGGACACTCGCTGATGTGGCAGGGTAGCGGGTCGCACAACAGAGCGCAGCCCGGGGAGGCGTGCGGAGGCCCCCTGCGTAGGCTGCGGGTGTGGATCTCACTATCGGTGTGCTCGCACTCCAGGGCGACGTGCGCGAGCACCTTCTGGCCCTCGCCGAGCTCGGTGTGCTGGCCAGGCCCGTGCGGCGGCCCGAGGAGCTGGATTCGGTGCACGCCCTCGTCGTTCCGGGCGGCGAGTCGACGACGATGAGCAAGCTGGCCGTCGACTTCGGGCTGCTCGAACCCGTCCGCGAGCGCATCGCGGCGGGGATGCCCGCCTACGGCTCCTGCGCGGGCATGATCATGCTCGGCACGACCGTCCTCGACGGCCGGCCCGACCAGCGGACCTTCGGCGGGATCGACATGGTCGTGCGCCGTAACGCCTTCGGGCGGCAGGTCGACTCCTTCGAGACCGACGTGGTCCTCGACGGCATCGAGGGACACGCGTTCCGTACCGTGTTCATCCGCGCGCCCTGGGCCGAAGAGGTCGGTCCGCAGGTCGAGGTGCTCGGGCGAATCGAGGGCGGGCCGGCTGACGGTAGGATCGTCGCGGTGCGCCAGGGCCGGGTGATGGCGACCGCGTTCCACCCGGAGGTCACCGGGGATCTGCGTGTGCATGAAGCCTTTGTTGACCTGGCGCGGGGCGTATTGATCGGCAGCGCGGACGAATAGGGGAACCATGAGCGGCCACTCCAAATGGGCCACCACCAAGCACAAGAAGGCCGTCGTCGACGCCAAGCGCGGCAAGATGTTCGCCAAGCTCATCAAGAACATCGAGGTCGCCGCGCGTTCCGGCGGAGGTGACCCCGCGGGTAACCCGACGCTCTACGACGCCATCCAGAAGGCCAAGAAGAGCTCGGTCCCCAACGACAACATCGACCGCGCGGTGAAGCGCGGTTCGGGTCTTGAGGCCGGCGGCGCCGAGTACATGACGATCATGTACGAGGGCTATGGTCCCGGCGGTGTCGCCGTGCTCATCGAGTGCCTCACCGACAACCGCAACCGTGCGGCGGCCGAGGTGCGCGTGGGCCTGACCCGCAACGGCGGCAACCTCGCCGACCCGGGCAGCGTCTCCTACATGTTCACCCGCAAGGGCGTGCTGATCGTCCCGAAGTCGGACGGTCTCACCGAGGACGACCTGCTGCTCGCCGTGCTCGACGCGGGCGCCGAAGAGGTCAACGACCTCGGCGACGCCTTCGAGGTCATCAGCGAGGCGACCGACCTGGTACCGGTCCGCACGGCCCTGCAGGACGCCGGTCTCGACTACGACTCCGCCGAGGCGAGCTTCGTCCCGAGCGTGACGGTCCCGGTCGACGCCGACGGCGCGCGCAAGGTCATCAAGCTGATCGACGCCCTTGAGGACTCCGACGACGTGCAGAACGTCTGGAGCTCGATGGACATCTCCGACGACGTCGCCAAGGAACTCGACGAGGACTAGCCTCGCGGCACGTTCTTCGCCCAAGCGGCTCCGGCGATCGCCGGAGCCGCTTCGGCGTGCCCGGGCCGTCGGCGGGTTAGCGTCCGCGCATGCGCGGGTCGAGGAAGACCGGTTCGTCGATGACGTAGAGCCAGCCGCCGTCGGGCTGCCGCCGGGCCACTTCGACGGAGGTGCCCGTCGTGGTGACCGGGCCGTCGGGGCCGTCCTCGACGGCCTTCCACTCGCCGGCGAGGAGGGCGATGTCGCCCGCCTGGACGATCCGCAGGGTCGTCTCCTCCAGTCTGGGCCGGTCGGCGAGCATCTCGGTGAAGAACTCGGCGATGCCGCCGCCGCGCCGGAGTCCGGCGTTGAGCGAGTGGTAGACGGCGCCGTCCTCGTAGAGGGCGGCGAGGGCTTCGGCGTCGCCGTCGTTGCTGTGGGCGACGAAGCGGGCGTGCAGGTCTTCGAGCCGTGGAACGCTCACCGTCGGGTCCTTTCGGGTGCGGGTCGGTGCGGTGAGGTTAGGCCGGTCCCGGGCGGCCCGGCTTGTAAGGAATTCGCCTCGCGCACGCAGCCGCAGGGCTGTGCCCGTTCGAGGTAGCGGCCGAGCGTGGTGCCGGTGAACTCCCGCAGGTCGCGCGCCAGGTGCGACTGGTCGAAGTACCCGGCGTCGAAGGCGGCCTGCTCCCAGCGGCCTTCTCGGCGGATCCGGCGCAGCACGCGGTTGAGGCGCACGAGGCGGGCGAAGGTCTTCGGCGCCGACCCGAAGTGGCGGCCGAAGCGCCGCGACAGGTGCTGCCTGCTCCAGCCGACCTCGGCGGCGAGGCCGGCCATCGGCACGCGCCCGCCGGTCTGGCAGATCCGCCGCCACACCCGGTCCAGTTCGGGGGCCGGTGCCGGGCCGCTCGCGTCGGCGAGGAGCCGGTCGAGGATCGGCCAGCGGTGCCGCCACTCGCCGGCCGCCCGCAGTGCCGCGACCAGGTCGTGTGCGCGGTGCCCGAGCAGCTCGGTGAGGTCGACGGCCTCACCGCGGGTCTCGGCGGCGCCCGGACCGAGGAGGCGGTACGCGCCGGGCGGGGTCAGGTGCACGGTGATCCATGAGCGCGGGCGGGCCGTCGTGCCGGGCACGACGCACGGGCGGCCCGCAGGCGTCACGAAGGCGTCGGGTCCCGTGTCGGGCTCGGTCAGGTTCACCACGATCGAGACCGAGGGTTCGGCGGGCACCAGGAGGCCGCCGACGTCGACGGTCTCCTCGGTGCCGCCGTAGCCGGGCGGGTAGACGAGACCGCGCACGGCCGGGTGGGGCGCGGCGGTGCGCCGGAGGGAACCGGTCATGGGAGTGCCTCCACCGGGTCGCCTTGCGGGATAAGGGATTGTCGGGGCTTGCGCGGGCCGTCTACCGTTCCGCCCATGGCAAAGCTCAATCAGATCATCGCCGTGGAGAAGAGCGTCAAGGCGAAGGCGGCGCAGGAGCTCGGCGACGCCCAGCGCGAGGTGCAGAAGCCCACGCTGCTCTCCGGTATCGCGCGCAATTACCAGCCCAAGGACGAGGAGGGCGAGCAACTGCCGCCGGAGTCGACCAGGGTCCAGGTCCGCGCCGACGAGGTCTTGAAGGGGCTGGGGTCCAGTCTCACCCGCCTGTTCGACGTGACCGCCTCGAAGGACGCCACGAACAGTGTCGCGACGGCCGACGTGGTCGTCGACGACGAGGTGCTGCTGTCGAACGTGCCGGTGACCTACCTGCTCTTCCTGGAGAAGCAGCTGACCGAGCTGCACGCCTTCGTGCGCAAGCTCCCGGTGCTCGACAACGCCGAGTCGTGGGTCTTCAACGACTCCGCCGACTGCTGGTCGACCGAGCCGGTCCGCACGGTCCGGACGAAGAAGGTGCCGTTCAACCACGTCAAGGCCGAGGCGACCGAGAAGCACCCCGCCCAGGTCGACGTGTACTTCGAGGACGTGGCGATCGGTTACTGGACGACCGTCAAGTTCTCCGGCGCCCTGCCGGCCAAGCGGGTCTCGGTGCTCATCGAGCGGATCGAGAAGCTGCAGCACGCGGTGAAGTTCGCCCGTGAAGAGGCCAACAACACCGAGATCCTCGACCGGAAGGTCGGTGACAGGGTCTTCGGCTACCTGCTGCGGTAGCCGTCATGTACTCCCCGGTGCGCCGTGAAAGCGCGCCGGGGTGCGCGAGAGCGCAAGCTGAAAATGAGTCTCACATCTGATCGCGGTAGAGATGGCGGTTCGAGTCCGCTCCCCGCCGCCACACGGCGGGGTGGCCCAACTGGCAGAGGCAAGCCGCTCAAGCTCAGATTCTCGCTCTAGATTCAGCATCGCCACCCGGCGCCGGACGACCCCGTTCCGGCTTCATCATCGAGGTTGCGGGTTCGACTCCCGTCTGGGCCTCCACCTGGCCCGGTAGCTTCAATGGCAGAGCGCGATGTGTTGTGACATCTGACCGGCACGGAAATGCGAGGCGCGGTACGGGTGGCCCAGGCCCCCAGGAGCCGGGAAAAGCTCCTGGGGGCCGCTTTGTCGCACCGGCCGGGTACTTTCGCCCGATGTCGTCGCCTTTTCTCCTGCACGAGGCCACCGTGCCCTCCGGGATCCTCGTCCACGCGGCGGAGCTCGCCGACGTGGGCGGTGAGCGTGTCGTCGTCTGCACCGAGGCGGCCGGGCGCGTCTCGACCTGGAACCCCTCGACGGGCGAGTGGCGGCCGGTCGGGCTCGCCCCTCCGGGCGACGTCGACGCGCGTGAGGTCGCCAGGTTCACCTCGGTGGGGGCGCTCGACGGGCGTGCGACGCTGCTGGCGGCCGGTGACGAGCACGACGGGCATGTCGTCGCCTGGGATCTGGAGACGGGCGCGGTGGTGCGCGGGCCGCTGGTGGGGGAGTACTTCGCGGGCGCGTGGTCGGTGCTGCTGGCCGAGGTCGAGGGCCGCCCCTTCGCGTTGGCCGGGAACGCCGGGCCGGGGCTGACCTTCTGGGAGCTGGACACCGACGGCGCCCAGGCGGTGCACCTGGCCGGTCCCACCGACGGGACGACCTCGCTGGAGTTCGGTGAGCTGGCCGGGGGACCGGTCGCGGTGTCGGCGGGCCATGACGGGGTCCGGGTGTGGGACCTGCGGAACCCGGGTGCGATCCGGAGCGTCTTCTACGCCGACGAGCACGCCTACCGGGGCGCCGGGATCAGCCGCGTGGACGGCCGGGAGATCGTGGTCGCCGCCGTCGGTTCGGTGGTCGAGCTGCTCGACCCGGAGTGGAACGAGCCGATCGGTGAGCCGCTGACCGGCCACGACGGAGTGATCACCGCGCTGGCCCTGACCGAGGTCGGCGGCCGCGCGCTGGCGGTGACCGCCGCTGAGGACCGGACCGCGCGGGTATGGGACCTCGCGGCGGGCGCCCCGGTCGGGGAGCCGCTGACCGATCACGGGAAGGCGATCGCCGGTGTCTCGACGGGGGAGCTGGCCGACGGCCGCGCCGTCGCGGTCACCGCTGGCGGCCGCGACGGCGTCGTGCGGATCTGGGATCTGGCGGCGATCGTGGCCTAGGACGCCGCGGCCCGCCGCCAAGGGGTGACGCGGGCCAGGGTGAGGCCGTAGGCGGCGATCCAGACGACCCACAGGAGCCAGCCGGTGAGTCCGATCAGCCCGAGCGGCCCGGCGTGGTCGATGACCAGCGCGGCCAGGCTCGCCGAGGTGAACTGGAGGGCGGCGCCGGTCATGCCGAGGGCGGCGTGCCAGCGGGGGATGAGACCGGCGCGCAGTCCGGCCAGGGACAGTCCGACCATGGCCAGGGCGAGGAAGGTCCCGTTGAGGGTGAACACGGCGTCGTGCAGCGACCACAGGGCCCGTGCGGCGTCCTCGGAGTGCTCGGTCGAGGCCAGTGCCAGCCGGATCGCGATGACGACGGCGAAGAGGGCGTTCTGCAGGATCAGGCCGGCCAGACCGGCGAGCGCCCAGGCCTGGCGGCGTTCGTGTTCGGCATCCCACAGGGCCCGGACCGCGCCCGCGCCGAACAGGGCGGCGAGCACCCAGGTGAGGGGCGTGAGGGCGGCGGCGAGGCCGACGGCGGTCCGTTCGCCGGCGAAGAACGCGAGGACCTCGCCGGTCTCGGTCCCGGTGACGGGCATCCCGGCGGGGACGAGGACGGCGTTGCCGAGGACGATCAGTGCGGCGAAGCCGACGCCGGCGAGGCCGTGACTCCGGGCGAGTTCCGGAGTATTGAGTTTACGTGGCATATATTGAATATAAGAAGCGGAAAGCTAAAAGGTCAAGGATGAGCGAACGCCGAAAATACGACTCGCTGCGCAGGACCGAACAGGCGCTGCTGACCCGCGCCGGGATCGCCGAGGCCGCCCGGCGGCTCTTCGTCGCCCAGGGCTGGGCCGCCACCACCGTCCGCGACGTCGCCAAGGAGGCGGGCGTGTCGGTACCGACGGTCTACTCCGTCTACGGCGACAAGCCCGGACTGCTGCGGGCACTCGCCGACTCCGCCGACCTCACCGCCGACCTCGCCGCGCAACTGACCGCGCTGGAGGACGCCGACGGCCCCGGCGCGCAACTCGCGGCCATGGCCGCCTACGACCGCCGCCTCTACGAACGCGCCGGCGACGTCATCGCCCTCATCCGGGAGGCGGGCCGGACCGACGACGCCTTCGCCGCCGCCTACCGCGACGCCCGCGCCCGCGGCGACCAGACCCGCGTACACGTCTTCACGTCCTGGCCACAGGGCGCGCTCCGCCCCGGCCTCGACGTGACCGAAGCCGTGGACGTGTACGCGGCGATCTGCAACATCGACGCCTACGCCACGCTCACCGTCGAACGCGGCTGGACGCCCGAACGCGTCGAACGCTGGTGGGCCGACGCGCTCGGACGCGAACTGCTCGCCTAAGCCGTCACCGTCTCCACCGAGCCCGACATCAGCGCGTGCGTATCGCGGTAACCCAGGCGCCGGTACAGCCGGTGCGTGGCGTCCTCGCCCTCCATCGAACCCAGCGACACGAACGGATGCCCGGCCGCCAGCAGCGTCCGCGTCACCCACGCCGTCATCGCCGAGGCCAGACCCTGCCGCCGAGCCGACGGATGCACCGTCACCGAGGCCAGGAACGGAACGTCCGGCGCCGGACCCGACACCGCCCCGCAACCGATCGGTGTCACCCCGTCCTCGCCGTAGACACCGAACCAGGCCTTCACCTGCTCATCGGCGGTCCGCGTCGACGCGTCGGCGAACGCCTCGTCGAGCAGCCGCTCGATCCCGGCCCGGCCCGCCTCGTCGTTCCGCAACCAGGTCACCCGCTCCTCGCCGGGCACCGGCTCGGGCGGCGTGTCGGTGTAGAACCAGCGCCACTCGCCGACCCGCGCCGGACGCAGGCTCTCCGGCAGCCGCAACATGATCTCGCGGGACATCATCATCCGCTGCGGCGGCTCATCCCGCAGCACGGCCTCGACCAGCGCCGCCGCGGCCGCGGGCTCCCCGTCGGCCAGCAGCAGCCGCCGCCCGTGATGCACACGGCCCCAGGCGATCGCCCCGTCGAGGGAGTACCCGTAACCGTCGTCGCCGGTGGTCGTGAAACAGGCGACGAAACGCGAATTGTTCGCCGCGGCCCGCACGGCGTCACAGCCGCGCAGCTTCGTGTAAGAGATGGACACGAATCTGATCCTTACCCCTGCCCGCGAAGATCGTCAATGGACGAAGGGCCGGTTGAGATTCACCGCACTGCCGCGCCGATCGCAACCGGGACAACAGGTGCGCGTCGCACGCGGCCCTGTCGGCCCGCACGGGTAAGGTCACGATCGAACCTGTGTACGCCAACGCCGCCCGGCGGCCGACGACGAGGAAGGGGATCGGGGTGCGGGTACTCGGCGTCGACCCCGGCCTGACCCGCTGCGGCGTCGGCATCGTCGAAGGCGAACCCGGCCGCCCCTGCCGCCTGCTCGTCGGCGGCGTCATCCGCACCGACCCGGGCGCCGAACTCGCCGACCGGCTCCTCGCCCTCGACGGCAAACTCGCCGCCCTCGTCGCACGCCACGAGCCCGACGCCGTCGCCGTCGAACGCGTCTTCAGCCAGCACAACGTCAGCACCGTCATCGGCACCGCCCAGGCCTCCGGCATCGCCATCCTCGCCGGCGCCCGAAGCGGCCTCCCCGTCACGACCTACACGCCCAGCGAGGTCAAGGCCGCCGTCACCGGCTACGGCGACGCCGACAAGAACCAGATCACCACCATGGTGACCCGCATCCTCCGCCTCGCCGAGGCCCCCAGACCCGCCGACGCCGCCGACGCGATCGCCCTGGCGATCTGCCACATCTGGCGCGGCGGCGCCAAGGCCAGACTCACACCGAAGACCGGCAAGACCGGCAGAACGGGAGTACGACAGTGATCGCGAGCGTCCGCGGGCAGGTGCTCGCCCTGGCCCCCGACGCGGCCGTGGTGGACGTCGGCGGCGTCGGCTACTCCGTGCGCGCCACGCCCGGCACCCTCGCCGGGCTCGCCGTCGGCACCGAGTCGACCCTCCACACCAGCCTCGTCGTCCGGGAGGACTCCCTCACCCTCTACGGCTTCGCCGACGCCGACGAGCGCGACCTCTTCGAACTCCTCCAGACCGCCAGCGGCGTCGGCCCGCGCCTGGCCCAGGCCGCGCTCGCCGTGCATCCGCCCAACGCCGTCCGCCGCGCCATCGCCACCGGCGACTCCCGCACCCTCACGCAGATCCCGGGCGTCGGCAAGAAGGGCGCCGAACGTCTCATCCTCGAACTCAAGGACCGCATCGGCCCCATCGCCGACACCGGAACCGCGCCCACCGCCCGCGAGGTCCGCCCGCAATGGCGCGAACAGGTCCAGCAGGGCCTCATCGCCCTCGGCTGGACCCAGAAGGACGCCGCGAGCGCCATCACGCGGCTCGCCGACACCGTCGGCACCGCCGAAGGCGAACGCCCCGACGTCCCGTCCCTGCTGAAGCAGGCGATCCGGATGCTGGGCAAGACGCGATGACCGACGACTTCGACGACATCCGCGAGTTCGAGTTCGACGACGGCGGCGGCGGCGAACTCGGCCTCGTCTCGGCGCGCGTCCAGCCCGGCGACAACGACGCCGAGGCGGGCGTTCGCCCCAAGACCCTCGACGAGCTCATCGGCCAGATGCGCGTCCGCGAGCAGCTCGAACTGCTCCTCGCCGGCGCCACCGGCCGCGGCACCCCGCCCGACCACATCCTCCTGTCGGGTCCACCGGGCCTCGGCAAGACCACGATGGCGATGATCGTCGCCGCCGAACTCGGCGTCGCCCTGCGCACCACCTCCGGGCCGGCGATCGAGCGTTCCGGCGACCTGGCGGCCGTGCTGACCAGCCTCGGGCACGGCGACGTGCTGTTCATCGACGAGATCCACCGCATGGCGCGGCCCGCCGAGGAACTGCTCTACACGGCCATGGAGGACTTCCGCGTCGACGTCATGGTCGGCAAGGGCCCCGGCGCCACCGCCATCCCCCTCGACCTCGAACCTTTCACGCTGGTCGGCGCCACGACCCGCTCCGGCCTGCTCACCGGCCCGCTGCGGGACCGCTTCGGCTTCGTCGGCCAGCTCGACTTCTACGGCACGGGCGAGCTGGAGGCGATCGTCACCCGCTCCGCCCGGATCCTCGACGTTCCCGTCGAACCCGACGGCGCCGTCGAGATCGCCGGTCGCTCGCGCGGAACACCCCGCATCGCCAACCGCCTCCTGCGGCGGGTCCGCGACTTCGCGCAGGTCCGCGCCGACGGCGTGATCACCCTCGACGTCGCCAAGTCCGCCCTGGCCGTCTACGACGTCGACGAGCTCGGCCTCGACCGTCTCGACCGCGCGGTCCTGTCGGCTCTGGTCGAGTCCTTCGGGGGCGGCCCGGTCGGCCTCAACACCCTCGCCGTGGCGGTGGGGGAGCAGCCCGACACCGTCGAAGAAGTCTGTGAACCCTTCCTGGTCCGGGCCGGCCTGCTCGCGCGCACCCCCCGGGGCCGTGTCGCGACCGCCCTCGGCTGGCGCCACCTGGGGAAGAACCCGCCCACCGGCCTGTTCGGCGTGGTCCAGGACGAGCTGTTCGACACCGGCTCGGATGGGTGAAACGGGTGACTTCGGCGACCCCGAAAGATGAAAGCCCTCTCTCCGGGCCCCGCGCGTGGTAATCGTGGCGAAGCTGTGACCCGTGTCGCTTCAAGCCGTGTTCGGGCGAGCGACTAGACTTCCCGCGATCGTTCGTAATCATCGAGTGCGTTCGGAAGGTAGTCGTGCTACAAGCTGCAGGTGAGTCCGGCGGGGGCAACAACTTCATTCTCATCGGGTTGTTGGCCCTGATGTTCATCGCGATGTACTTCTTCATGATCCGTCCCCAGAAGAAGCGTCAGCGCGAGCAGCAGGAGATGCAGCAGGGCGCGGGCCCGGGCTCGAAGATCGTCACGATCGGCGGCCTGCACGGCACCATCGTCGCCGTCGACGACGACACCGTGACCCTCGACATCAGCGACGGTGTCCAGGTCGTCTTCGCGCGTCAGGCGATCGGCCGGGTCCTGCCCGCCGAAACGGCCGACGAGACCGTCGACGAGGTCGAAGAGACCGTCGAGGAGACCGAGGCCGAGCCGGCCGCGGTTGCCGACTCCAGCGTGCACCCCGACGAAGCTCCGAAGAAGAAGTGAATCCGGCGCGCTACGGTTACTCCCCGTAGCGTCCGACATGGAAGCACCCCGTTCGCCGGTCCACCCCCATGGCCAGGCGCCACCCCCGTGTCGGTGAATGCGCGACGTACGCCGGACGCGCCCTTCGCCCTCGGGCGGGGCGACGTCGGCGCCGCGCCATGTCGCCGACCGAGACAGCAGCAAGGAGAGAGAAGACCGTGGCTCGTGGACCTTCGGGAACACCTCAGACCGGCCGGTTGAAGGTACTCCCATATTTCTTCGCCTTCGGTGCCTTGCTGCTGGTGCTGTGGCTGATCGCCGTGGGCGGCGCGGGATGGAAGTTCCCGACGCCCAAGCTCGGCCTCGACCTGCAGGGCGGCATGAGCATGACGCTCACGGCGACCCTTCCGGGCGGTGCGACGCCCGACGCGGAGAAGATGGAACTGGCCCGCCAGATCATCGACGACCGCGTCAACGGCACCGGCCTGGTCGAGCCCGAGATCGTCATCGAGGGCAGCAACAACATCGTCGTGAACGTCGCCGGCAAGGACGCCGACACCGATCAGCTGCGCAAGGTCGGTGACCCGGCAACGCTCCGCTTCCGCGAGGTGCTGAAGCAGACCGCCGGCTCGGGCACGCCCGAGGACATCGTCGACCCGTCGGCCTCCGGCGACCCGTCCGCGTCCGCCTCTCCCGGCGACGAGGACAAGGAGAGCGCCGACCCGGAGTCCTCGGCCGACGGCAGCGAGACGCCGCCCGCCGAGACCAAGCCGCAGGAGCCGACCGCCGACCAGGAGCAGATCCGCAAGGAGGTCGCCACCCTGGTGGGCGCGGACGTCTACGCGCAGGCCGAGGCGCTCACCGAGCCCGCGGCCACCGAGGCCGACCTGGAGATCTACAAGGCCTTCGGCGACCTGACCTCCGCGCAGGTCGCGGCGCTCCCGCTGAACATCCAGTACAACATCCCGACGATCACCTGCGACCAGCTCAACGGCCGCGCGCCGGGCGCGATCTCGGCTGTCGACCAGCAGGTCGTCGCGTGCAACAAGCCCGACTCCGAGGAGATCGCGAAGGGCCAGGCGGCGTTCGTCAAGTCGCTGCTCGACGTCGCCAAGGTGGTCGGTGAGGACGTCTCCGACGCCGGCGCCGGCCCCGACTCGCAGAACCCCGGTTCGTGGATGGTGAACATGGAGTTCACCGGCGGCGGTTCCGACAAGTGGTCCGCGCTGACGCAGGCCACCGTCGGCAAGCAGGTCGCCATCGTCCTCGACAACCTCGTCGTCTCCGACCCGGAGATCCGCGAGGCCATGAGCGGCTCGGCCCAGATCACCGGCAACTTCAACACCGAAGAGGCCAAGACCCTCGCCGAGCAGCTGAAGTACGGCGCCCTGCCCGTCGCGTTCAACGTCGACACCATCGAAGAGGTCAGCGCCACCCTCGGCACCTCCCAGATGGAGGCCGGCCTGCTCGCCGGCTTCATCGGCGTCGCGCTGGTCATCGTCTACTGCCTGCTGTACTACCGGCTCCTGGGCCTCGTCGTGATCGCCAGCCTCGGCGCCTCGGCGCTGCTGATCTACCCGTCGATCGCCCTGCTGGGCAAGCAGATGGGCTTCACGCTGACCCTCGCCGGCATCACCGGTTTCATCGTGGCCATCGGCATCACCGCCGACTCCTTCGTGGTGTTCTTCGAGAGATTGAAGGACGAAGTGCAGGAGGGCCGCTCGATCCGCAGCGCCGTCCCGCGCTCGTGGGCCCTGGCCCGGCGCACGATCATGTCGGCCAACACGGTCTCGATGCTGGCCGCGATCATCCTGTACTTCCTGGCGATCGGCGCGGTCAAGGGCTTCGCCTTCACCCTCGGCCTGTCCACCGTCATGGACATCGCCGTGGTCTTCTTGTTCACCCACCCCCTCGTGGCCTGGCTCTCCCGCTTCAAGCTGCTGGGCTCGCCGAAGCTCGCCGGCCTCGGGGTGGCCCGCCGACGGGCCGGCGGCACGATGCGCACGAAGGAGAGCTGACGTCATGTCGGACAAAGGCACCCCCCGCGTCAGCGTCTTCAGGAAGCTCTACCGCGGCGACACGCACTTCAACATCGTCGGCCGCCGCAAGACCTGGTACGTCATCTCGGCGGTCCTGCTGGTCATCATCGTGGCCAGCATGGCGATCCGGGGCTTCAACCTGGGCGTCGAGTTCGCCGGTGGCAACCAGTTCACCGTGCACACCGTCGAGGGCGTCTCGCTGACGGAGGCCGAGGAGTCGATCGCCGGCACCGGTGCCGAGGTCGCGTCCTCGCAGACGGCGGGTACGGGCGCCGACGCGAAGTACGTCATCAAGACCGGTCCGCTCGACGACGCCGAGAGCCAGGAGGCGCGCGCCGCCCTGGCCGAGACCCTCGGGGTCGACGCGGGCGAGATCACCGTCTCCGAGGTCAGCTCCTCGTGGGGCAAGAGCGTCAGCCGCCAGGCCCTCATCGCCCTCGGCGTCTTCCTGGTGTTCGTCGCCGGGTACCTGTGGCTGCGGTTCGAGCGCAAGATGGCCATCGCGGCCCTCATCGCCCTCGCGCACGACGTCCTGCTCACCGCGGGCGTGTTCTCCATCGTCGGATTCGAGGTGACACCGGGAACGGTGGTCGGCCTCCTGACGATCCTGGGTTATTCGCTCTACGACACCGTCGTGGTGTTCGACCGGGTTCAGGAGAACACCAGGGGACTGCTCGGCGAGTTCAAGTCCTCCTACGCCGAAGCGGCCAACAAGGCCCTCAACGAGACCCTCATGCGGTCGATCAACACGTCGATCATCGGTCTGCTGCCGGTGGCCGGTCTGCTGTTCGTCGGCGTGGGCATCCTCGGCGTCGGCACCTTGAAGGACCTGGCGCTCGTGCTGTTCGTCGGCATGCTGACCGGTGCCTACTCGTCGATCTTCCTGGCGACGCCGAGCCTGGTCGACCTCAAGTACCTTGAGCCGCGCGTCCGGGAGCACGACCGCAAGGTGCACGAGAAGCGCCGTGCGGCCGAGCGCAAGGCCGCCGCGAGCGAGGTCGCCGTCGAGGTGGCCGCCGAGGAGCCGGACGGCGACATCGAGGACGGCGACGGCGAGGTCATGGCGGGCTCCGGTTCGCGCAACGGAACGTCCCGCACGGCCGGTGCGGCGCCCCGGCCGGGCGCGCGTCCCGACTCGCGGAAGCGCCGGCCCCGCAAGCCCTGACGAGTACGCGTTAAAGGCCCCCTCCGTCCACGGAGGGGGCCTTCGCGCGTTCTCAGACGTTGCCGTAGGGGTTGCGGAAGTCGATGAGCCGCACGCCCCGGACGAGCTCGGCGAGGCCCGCGTCGACGCTCACGCGCGGGGTGAAGCCCTTCGCGCGGATCTTGGCGTAGGAGACCTCGTAGTCGCGCATGTCGGCGTCGGTGCCGACCTCGGCGAAGTGCAGGTAGTAGTCGACGTGGTCGAGGAGGCGGCGGGCCAGGTCTTCCTTGGTGAGGTTCATGTCCTCGCTGCCGACGTTGTAGGCCTCGTCGACGACGTCGTCCCAGCGGTCGAGGGCCCACACCATGGAGCGGGCGAGGTCGGACACGTGCAGGAAGGTGCGCTTGAAGCCGCGCTCGTAGACGATGAGGCTGCGGTTGGCGACGGCCTGGTAGGCGAACTCGTTGGGGAGCAGGTCGAGGCGCATGCGCGGGGACACGCCGAAGGCGGTCGCGTAGCGGAAGGCGACGGCGTTGCCGGCGTCGAGGATCGCGGTCTCGGCGGCGGCCTTCGTCTCGCCGTAGAGCGTGATCGGCGCCCGGGGCGTGCCCTCGTGGCACAGGTAGTCCGGGACGCGGCCGTAGATGCTGCCGGTGGAGGCGTAGAGGAGCTTCTGGTCGGGGCGGCGGGCCCGCAGGAGGGTGTGGGTGCCCTCGACGTTGACGCGGGTGGCGAGCCGGGGGTCCTTCTTGCAGGCCGGGTAGCCGACGATCGCCGCGAGATGGACGATCGCGTCGACGCCGTCGACGGCCGCCGTGACGGCCTCCTCGTCGCAGATGTCGCCCTGGACGAAGTCGAAGCGTTCGTCGGTGGCGGCGGCGAGCAGGCCGTGGCCGCCGTAGCGGAGGGAGTCGAGGACACGCACCCGGTGGCCTTGGGCGAGGAGCATCGGGACGAGGGTCGAGCCGACATAACCGGCTCCGCCTGTGACGAGGACACGCATGGACGGTGAGC
The DNA here is from genome assembly GCF_014202425.1 of Phytomonospora endophytica. Classification (GTDB taxonomy): domain Bacteria; phylum Actinomycetota; class Actinomycetes; order Mycobacteriales; family Micromonosporaceae; genus Phytomonospora; species Phytomonospora endophytica. The sequence continues at coordinate 675,981 of NZ_JACHGT010000001.1, forward strand.
CTATCGGGCGCCTTCGCCGCAGCCCACGGGCCCTGTCGGGGGCCGCCGCCGCGTTCGAAAAAACTTCGAACGAATGTTCGCGTGTCCCTTGCGGTTCTGTCGGACCCGGGGTTTACTATCAAGGTGTTCGAACAACGGTTCGAACACCTCCCGGGAAGAAGCTGTCGCGGGCCGAGGCCCGGGGGAATGCTCCACCAGTTGGCGAGCCGTACCGAGTGTGCCGCTTCGCCGGCCGGCCACCGCACCGATGGATCTGGTCCGCCTCCCACCGACCCCCGGCGGATCGGGTCCTTCACCCAGCGGTGGCTCGTCGGCCGCGGTCACGCCTGCGCGGCGGCCCGCTGCGGCCGGATGTAGCGGGGGAGAGACAACCCCGGGGAAGCGTTGCATCCGGCCGCGGCTCGCCAGCGCACTTCACCTTGCCGGTCGCCTCCACGGGCGAGGGGCGCACCTGTCCGGGTGCCCTTCGTGTCGTCGGCTCACCGGTCCTACACACCTGTCATCCATCACCAGCCTCAGACAGGGGGATCTTCCGTTGAAGACAGCCGTCACGCACCGCCCGGACGCGTACATCAACACCAGTCCGCACACCGAGTTGGCCGTGCCCGCTCATTCCCTACCGCAACGGTCGCCCCTTGAGCTGCTGATCCTTGCCCGGCGGGGCATCAGCGACGCGGTGGACGAGCCCCACGATGGGCTCCGGTACGCCACGGCGCACCTGGCCGCCCTGCGCGCCGCCGCCGCGGTCCTCGCCGCCCGAGCCCGCCCGGCCCCACGCCGCCGCAGCCGGCCCCAGAACGTGTGGGAGCTGCTGGCCACGGTGGCCCCCGAACTCAGAGAATGGGCGGACTACTTCTCGCACACCGCCCTCAAACGCGCCGCCGCCCAAGCCGGCGTCGCCCACGTCGTCACCGACCGGGAGGCCAACGACCTCGTCCGCGACGCCGACCGCTTCGCCGTGGTCGTCGCGGAAGTCCTCGGCCTCCGCAAGGCGTGAGCGCCGCGCCACCCCGCCTCCACCGAATCCTGGCCGGTGGGGGCGGGGTCGCGGAGGCGATGGCGGTGACTTCGATCGCGGGGGCGGCACCGGTGCGCGTGATCGCGACCTCGTGGGCCCCGCGGACTCCGTGGGGCAACGCGCCAAGGAGACCGCATCGCGACGGCGCCCTCGCGGGTTCCGCGCCGCACGGCTGCACGCGGACGGCCACGCCCCCATCGAGACCGCGTCCCCGCGGGCTCCGCTGGGGCGCGGCGGGCATGGCGCGGCCCGACGGTCCGGCAGCGCGCCCGGGGCTCGCCTTCGGCGACGCGTGCCCGGGCCGGTTCCCGTCGCCGCGATGTTCCGGCGCCGGGACACGGCGGCCAGCGCGGCTCGCGACTCGGCCCGCGTCGGGAGGCGTGATGACCGCTCGTGCGGGTTCCGGCGTGCGGTCCGGCACGGCGACTTCCCGCCGGCGTCGCGTTCGCGGCCCCGGCAGTCACTCGGTCGTCGGGTTCCACGAGGCGGGGCGATGTTCGGTGAGTCATCGGCTGGAACAGCGGCGGTTCCGCCGCTCCCTCCCGAACCGCACGGCGCCTGCCCGACGGGCGGTGGGGAGTCCACCACCGCGGCTGGTCCGGCGATCCCGCCGGACCGTCCCGAGCGGAGTCGCACGACCGCCCGCACGAAGGCGCGCCCACAGGTCACGGACCGACGTCCCCGGAGCATCGTGGCGGCGCGTTCGCGTCTCCAGACCGGGGCGAGGTGGAAGTCCGCCACGCGCGGCTGGTCCGCTTCGGGCCGGTGGTTCACCGAGCCTCCCGTCGTGGGAGTCGAGGTGACGCGGACGGCCCCGGGCACCCCCGTCGGCGGGTCCGGCATCCGGCCTCCAGGTCGAGGGCGACGCGGTGGATGGGGCCGCGCCCGCCCCACGACGTGAGACACGAGCACTAACGCGACGACGACACCCGGCACCCCCGCCGGTGGCACCCGCCGCGACGAGACGGCCGGGCGGTAGCAAGCCGCCCGGATGGGGAGGCGGCGGCCGTCGCCGGTGATGTCAGCTGACGGGGGTCACGCCAAGTTCGGTGGTTGCTTTGTCCGTGGTCGAAGAACGCGAGGAACCCGGGACACCCGTCCCGCCCCTCGCCACACCCACACGCCATCACCCGGCGACCTCCGACCTCACCGCCTACGCCGCCCTCACCGCCCGCACCGACCCGGCGAACAGCGCGGGCACGGCTCAGCCCGGCCGTCGTTTGCCGCCGGAACCCGCCGGTGTTCAGTTCGCCGCCTGCCATCGTTTGCCGCCGGTGTCCGGGGGCCGAGGCGCCGAGCGTCTTTCGGGGGCGGCCGTCGCCGTTTCGTCAGCGTTCGCGCCGAGGCCGCCTTCCGAGGCTTCCGCGTTCGACAGCCGCTCGGAAGCCGCCGCCGAGCCGGCTGAGGCTTCCCGGTCTGGGCACGACGGTCTGCGTCCGGGTGGCGCCTGGCCGGTGCACGCCGCGAAGTCGGGCGATCTCGCCGTGGAACCGTCTTCGGGCAACGGGCTTTCGTCTCTCGCCTCCGTCGAGGACCCCGTCGCGTTCGAAAGCGGTGGGGACGTCGAGAGGGTGGCGGCGGCCCTTTCGCGAGCGTCCTGCGGTTCCACCGCCGAACCATCCGCCATGCCCGCCATGCCCGCCGGCCCCGCCGCCTCCGCAGGCGTCGGTGAAGACGCACCCGGGGCAGGGCACGCCACCCCACCTCCCGGCTGGGTCACCGTCGCTCGGAGACAGCCGGGGACCGGCAGCCAGGCCGATCGAAACCAGCCTGCGGCGGGAACGCCCGCCAGGTGGAGCCATCCCGCGCCCGGAGCCCCGGTCGCCCGGTCCGCCACCGAACCCTCCGCCACCAACGCATCCCGTCCCACCCCCACCCCACCCCTCCGCCCGGGCCTTCGCGTTGTGCGTCCGCACGCGGACACGGGCATGGGCTCCTGGCCGGAAACCGTCACCCCCCTCCACCGTCGCCCCACCGCCCCGGCCACCCCGTCGCCGTCCCGCCCGGCGTCCGCCCCAACCCCCATCCCCACCACTACGGGCCCCCTGGCCACCGTCCCCCTACGCAGGGCCAGTGAGCTCCCCGCGCCGGACACCACCGACGGTTCCGCCCTCCCCGTCGTCGACGGGCTGGGCGGCCTCCTGCCGTGGGGCGGGCTGCGGCGGGGGGCCGTCGTCGGTGTCGCGGCGGGGGCCGCGCCGGGCATGACGACCCTCCTCCTCGCGTTGCTCGCGGGCCCTTCGGCGGCCGGATCGTGGTGCGGGATCGTCGGGGGTGGGGGCGAGCTCTCCGCCCTGGCGATCGCCGAGGCGGGCGTCGACGCGTCGCGCCTGCCCTTGGTGCCCGATCCCGGCGCGAAGTGGCCGGAGGTCACCGCGGCCCTCCTCGACGGGCTCGACGTCGTCGCCGTCCACGTCCCGCAGGGCCTCACCCCGCAGATGTCGCGGCGGTTGTCGGCGCGCGCCCGCAAGCACAAGGCCGTCCTCGTCCCCTACGGCGCCGACCCCGACCGGCTGGCGGGCGCCGACGTCGTCCTCCGCGTCGTCGGCGGCGAGTGGCGCGGTTTGGGCTCCGGGCGTGGACGGTTGAGGGAGCGGGACCTCGTCGTCTCCTCCCGGGTGCGGGGCCGGCCGGTGCGCGCGACCATGCGCGTTCCCGGCTTCGGCCCGGCCGAGGACATGGCGCGGGTGGTCTCGCTGATGAGAAGGGAGACCGGACGGTGACTCGGTCGATGGTGTTGTGGTGTCCGCATTGGCCCGCCGACGAGAGCTTCGAGCGCGTCGCCGCCGCGCTCGACGAGGCGACCCCCGGGGTGGAGATCCTCCGCCCCGGCCTGGCGGCGTGCCCGGCGCGCGGCCCCGCGCGCTTCTACGGCGGGGAGGAGGCCGCCGCCGAACAGCTCATCGACGCGGTGGTCGCGCTCGCCGGGGAGTACGACGAAGCGTCGGCGGCCGCGGCGAGCCTGCGGGAGTGCCAGGTCGGCATCGCCGACGGCCTCTTCGCGGGCTGGCTCGCCGCCCGCGCGGGCGTGATCGTCCCGCCCGGCGGCGACGCGGTCTTCCTGTCCGACGTGGACGTCGCCGCGTCGGGACGGCCGGAGCTCGTCGCCCTGCTGCGGCGGCTGGGTGTCTACACGCTCGGCGCCTTCGCCTCGCTGCCCGCCGCCGACGTCCTCGACCGCTTCGGTTTCGACGCCGCCTACGTGCACCGGCTTGCCGCGGGGGAGCCGCCGCGGCCGACGGTGACGCGCAAGCCCCCGCCGGAGCTGACCGTCGACGCCGAATGCGACCCGCCCATCGACCGCGTCGACGCCGCCGCCTTCACCGGCCGCGCGCTCGCCGAGCAGTTGCAGCGCCGCCTCGCCGCCTACGGCCTGGCCTGCACGCGCCTCATCGTGCAGGCCACGACCGAGGGCGGCGAGCAGCTGACCCGCACCTGGCGCCACGACGGGATCCTCTCGGCCGCCGCGGTCGCCGACCGGGTCCGCTGGCAGCTCGACGGCTGGCTCACCGGCGGCTCAACCGGCGACGGCGGCGCCCGCCCCACCGGCGGGATCGTGCGGATCACGCTCATGCCCGACGACGTGATCCCCTACTCCGGCACCCAGACCGGCCTGTGGGGGGAGGCGGGGGAGGGACGCGACCGCGCGCACCGGGCACTCACGCACGTCCAGGGCATCCTCGGTCCCGACGCGGTCGTCACCGCCGAACCCGGCGGCGGGCGCGGGCAGCGCGAGCGGACCCGCCGCGTCCCCTGGGACACCACCGACGGCGAGCCGGACACCTCCGGCGAGCCGTGGCCGGGCAGCCTCCCGGCGCCGAACCCGGCGGTGGTGCTGGCCGAGCCGCTGCCGGTCGAGCTGCTCGACGCCGACGGCGCGGCGGTCGGCGTGACCGGCCGCTGCCTGCTGACGGCCGCGCCGAGGCGGGTGCGGATCGGCCGCGGGGAACCGGTCGAGGTGACGACGTGGGCGGGCCCGTGGCCGGTCGCCGAACGCTGGTGGCGGTCCGACGCCCGCCGCTACGCCCGTCTCCAGCTGGGCCTGTCCGACGGGCGGGCGCTGCTGGTGCGCGTCGAGTCGGGTTCGTGGTGGATGGAGGCCAGCTATGACTGACCGCTACGCCGAACTCCACTGCCACTCGTACTTCAGCTTCCTCGACGGGGCCAGCTCGCCCGCCGAGCTGGTCGACGAGGCGATCCGGCTGGGCCTGACCGGTCTGGCCGTCACCGACCACGACGGTTTCTACGGCGTCGTCCAGTTCGCCGAGGCGGCCCGTGAGCGCGGCCTGCCGACGGTGTTCGGGGCCGAGCTCAGCTTCGAGCTGCCGTCGCGCCAGACCGGTGTGGCCGACCCGGCGGGGCGGCACCTGCTCGTCCTGGCCCGCAACCCGGAGGGCTACGCGCGCCTGTCGGCCGCGATCGCCGCCGCCTATGAGGAGTCGATCGGGGGCGCGAAAGGCCGCCCGGTCTACGACCTGGAGGCCCTGGCGGGGGAGGCCGGCGGCGACTGGCTGGTCCTCACCGGCTGCCGCAAGGGCTTCCTCCCCTCGGCCCTGGCCAGCGGCGGCACCGGCGGGGCGACGCGGGAACTGGACCGGCTCACCGCCCTCTTCGGACGCGGCAACGTCGCCGTCGAACTCACCGACCACGACCTGCCCGACGACGACGAACGCGTCGACGCGCTCGCCCGGATCGCCGCGAACCTCCAGGTCGCCACAGTCGCGACCAACAACGTCCACTACGCCCACCCCTCCCGCCAGCCCGTCGCCGCGACCCTCGCCTCCATCCGCGCGCGCAGCCCTCTCGACTCCCTCGACGGTCACCTGCCCGCCGCCGCGGGCGCGCACCTGCGCGGCGCCCGGGAGATGTACGCGCGCTTCGCCGACCACCCCGGCGCCGTCGAACGGGCCGCGGAGTTCGCCGCCGCGTGCGCCTTCGACCTGGACCTGATCGCGCCCCGCCTGCCGCTCTTCGCCCCCGAAGGCCACACCGAGATGTCCTGGCTGGCCACCCGCGTCCTGCAAGGCGCCCGCGAGTACTACGGCCCGCCCGGCTCACCCGCCGTCGAAGGCGCCTACAAACAGCTGGAGACCGAACTCGCCGTCATCGACGAACTCGGCTTCCCCGGCTACTTCCTCATCGTCGACGACATCGCCAAGTTCTGCCGCGACAACGGGATCCTCTGCCAGGGCAGGGGATCGGCGGCGAACTCGGCGGTCTGCTACGCCCTGGGCATCACCAAGGTCGACGCCGTCAAGTACGACCTCCTCTTCGAGCGCTTCCTGTCGCCCGACCGCGACGGCCACCCCGACATCGACCTCGACATCGCCTCCGACCGCCGCGAAGAGGTCATCCAGTACGTCTACCGCAAGTACGGCCGCGGCCACGCCGCCATGGTCGCCAACGTCATCTCCTACCGCCCCCGCTCGGCCGTCCGCGACGTCGCCAAGGCCCTCGGCCACACCGCCGAACGCGCCGAAGGGTGGAGCAAGCAGCTCGACCGCGGCAAACGCGTCACCGACTCCGAGGTCGACGAGATCCCCGCCGACGTCACCGCGCTCGCCGACGACATCGGCCGTTTCCCACGCCACCTGGGCATCCACCCCGGTGGGATGGTCATCTGCGACCGGCCGATCGCGCAGGTGTGCCCGGTGGAGCCGGCCACGATGCCCGACCGCACGGTCCTCCAGTGGGACAAGGACGACTGCGCCAGCGCGGGCCTGGTGAAGTTCGACCTGCTCGGCCTGGGCATGCTCACCGCCCTGAGCAAGGCCGTCGAGCTGGTCGAGCGCCACCACGGTGTCCACATCGACCTGGCGCTGCTGCCCAAGGACGACCCGGCGACGATGGCGATGCTGTGCGAGGCCGACACCGTCGGCGTGTTCCAGGTCGAGTCGCGGGCGCAGATGTCGACCCTGCCGCGCCTGCGCCCGGAGAACTTCTACGACCTGGCCATCGAGGTCGCGCTGATCCGCCCGGGCCCGATCCAGGGCGGCTCGGTGCACCCGTACCTGGCCCGCCGCGCGGGGGAACCGTGGCGGCACAAGGTCCCGAAGAAGCTGCTCGCGACCCTGGAGAAGACCTGCGGTGTGCCGCTGTTCCAGGAGCAGCTGATGCAGATGGCCATCGACATCGCCGACTTCGACGCCCGCGAGGCCGACGCCCTGCGCCGGGCGATGGGCTCGAAGCGCTCGGAGGAGCGCATGCAGGCGCTCAAGGCCCGGCTGTACGCGGGGATGGAGCGCAACGGCGTCGTCGGGGCGCAGGCCGACGAGATCTTCCAGCAGCTGCACGCCTTCGCCGACTTCGGTTTCCCCGAGAGCCACGCGATCAGCTTCGCCTACCTCGTCTACGCCAGCGCCTGGCTCAAACGGCACTTCCCGGCGGCCTTCACCGCGGCCCTGCTCAACTCGCAGCCGATGGGCTTCTACAGCCCCAACACCCTCATCGCCGACGCCCGCAGGCACGGCATCACCGTGCTGCGCCCGGACCTCAACCTCAGCGGAGCCGACGCCGTCCTCGAAGACCTGCCCGACACCGGCGAGCAGCCCGTCGCCGACCTGAGCCTCGACCCCTGCGCGCGACTCACCGAGATCACCGCCCGGCCCGTTCCCCAGCCCGCGATCCGCCTCGGCCTGTCCTCGGTCCGCGCGATCAGCACCGCCACCGCCGAACGCGTCGAGGAGGGCCGGCCCTACACCGGCATGACCGACCTGGCCCGCCGCGCGGGCCTGACCACCGCGCAACTGGAGAACCTCGCCGTCGCCGACGCCTTCGCCTGCTTCGGTCTCAGTCGGCGCGAAGCCCTGTGGGCGGCCGGTGCGGCGGCCCGCGAACGCCCCGGCACCCTCCCCGGCACCGCCACCGGTCTCACCGCGCCCCCGCTCCCGCCGATGAGCCAGGTCGAGCTCGCCGGGGCCGACTTCTGGGCGACGGGCGTCTCCCCGCAGTCGCATCCGGTGGAGTTCGTGCGCGCGACCCTCGACGAGGCGGGCGTCCTGCGCGTCGCCGACCTCGCCGAGGCCGGTGACCGGATCCGCGTGCGGGTCGCGGGACTCATCACCCACCGCCAGCGCCCGCCGACGGCGGGCGGGGTCACCTTCCTGAGCCTTGAGGACGAGACGGGGATCCTCAACGTGGTCTGCTCCGCCGGGTTGTGGCGGCGGCAGCGCAAACTCGCGCGGACCGCCGTGGGCGTGATCGTGCGCGGGATGGTCGAGAAGAAGATCACCCATGGCGCCGAGGACGACGCACGGCCGCCCGGAGTGGTGATCAACCTCGTCGCCGACCTCCTCGAACCACTCGATCTGCCGCTGCGGCCGGGACCGTCCCGCGACTTCCAGTAGCCGTTCGAGTGCTGTCCGATGTGCGTCATATAGGTACGACTACCAGGTGTCACCGCAGTTGAGGGGCTTGTCAACGGTCATCGCGGGGCTGAACGCTGTCGGATCCTGCATTGTGGGCGAGCGCGCACGCTGGCGAAACTGTGAGGCCGACCGAGTGTCCACGACCGACAAACCACCTCCTGCCCCCTCCTGGAGGCCCCATGACACCGGTAGCGCCGCCCGGGCGGGCCCAGTACCCGCCCGGTCCCGACGACAGACCGATGCGAGCCGACGCACGCCGCAACCGCGCCAGGATCCTGGCCGCAGCCGAAGAAGTGTTCACCGCCAAAGGATCCGGAGCCTCCACCGAGGAGGTCGCCCGGCTCGCCGGAGTCGGGATCGGCACGGTCTTCCGGCATTTCCCGACCAAGGAGGACCTGCTCAAGGCCATCGTGACCGCCAGCGTTCTGCGCCTGGCCGAACAGACCCAGACGCTGCTCGCCGAAGGCGAACCGCAGGAGGCGTTCTTCGCCTTCTTCGCCGGGATGGTCGAGCAGGCCGCGGGGAAGAAGGCGATCGTCGACCTGCTCGGCGACGCCGCCGCCGACCTCGATTCGGCGAATCCCGTCAACGCCTGGCGACAGGCGATCGAGGCGCTGCTCTCGCGCGCGCAGCGCTTCGGGGGAGTACGTGACGACATCGGGCCGCCGGAGGTCCTCGCGGTGCTCCTGGGCACCTGCCAGGCGGCGCTCTCGGTGGGGTGGGACGACGCGCTACAGGAGCGTGTCCTGACGATCGTCTTCGACGGGCTGCGGCCGCGCTGAGCGGCCGGATCCTTGGTGCGCGGGGAATCGAGCCGAAAAACTACACGAACGATCGTGCTAATATTTCGGCGAAGGAACCACCCCGTGCACCAAGGAGACCCCATGAGCCTCGCCATCGCCCTCGTCGGGGGCACCTTGAACACCACGTCCCTCGCCAGCCGCCGCCTCGCCGGGCGGGGCGCCTTCGCGCTGTTCAGCAGGCCGCTGCGCCGCGGGCGGCTCCGGGAGGGCGAGACCGAGCGGATCGCCGAGGCCCGCACCTCGACGATGACCGTCGAAGGCAAGACCGTGCGCACCTACCGATGGGGCGACGGTGCGCGCCCGGTCCTGTTCGTGCACGGCTGGTGGTCGCGGGGTTCTCGCGTCGCGCCCTTCGTTCCGGGCCTGCTCGCCCGCGGATACAGCCCGATCTCCTTCGACGCGCCCGGGCACGGCGAGTCGAGCGGCCGCAGCACGACGATCCTGGAGTACCGCGACATCATCCGCCGCCTGCACGCCGAGCACGGCCCCTTCGAGGCGGTGATGGCGCACTCCTTCGGGCTCGCAGCGTCCTTCTTCGCGCTGCGCGACGAGGTGAAGGCCGGCCGCCTCGTCGGCATCAGCGGGGTCGGCGAGTTCGGTTACCTGCTCGACACGTTCTCCGGGGCGCTGCGGCTGCGGGAGACGGTGTCGGGGGAGTTGCGCCGGCGGATCGAGGAGGACCTCTTCCCGGGGCGCCCGGAGATCTGGCGGCGCTTCTCGGCGACCTACCGGCCCGAGGAGGTCGCGCTCCCGATCCTGCTGATCCACGACGACGGCGACGCGATGGTCTCCGTCGAGCAGTCCCGGCGGGTCGCGGCCGCCTACGGCGAGCAGGTGAGGCTGATCGTCACCAACGGCCTGGGGCACAACAAGATCGTGACCGACCCGGCGGTGGTCGACACGGTGCTGGGATTCATCGAGGGCTAGCCCCGCGCCGCCCCAGTATCCGCGTGATGGCCCGCGTCGCCCATTCATAGGGACGCGGGTCGTTCGCGTCGCGCAGCAGGGAGTCGCCGTTGGCGCCCTCCATGATCGCGATGAGCTCGAAGGCCACCTGCGGGCCGTCCGGGTCGGCGGGCAGCTCGCCCTTGGCGATCGCGGCCCCCACGGTCGCCTCGACGAAGTCGGTCCACTCGATGCGGGCGGCGACGATCGCGTCGCGCACGGGACCCGGCCGGGAGTCGAACTCGGCGGCCACGGCGAAGAAGAAACAGCCGCCGGGGAACACCCGCGTGCGCGAGTAGGCGAGCCAGTTCTCGCACAGCGAGCGCAGGCGCGGCAGCCCGTCGTCGAACTCCATCGCGGGCACGGCGATGTGGTCGAGGAAGATCCGCCGGGCGGCGCGGACGGTCGCGAGCTGGAGCTCCTCCTTGGAGCCGAAGAGCGCGAAGACGCCGCTCTTCGACAGCGACAGCTCGCTCGCCAGCCGGCCGATGGTCAGGCCGCTGAGGCCCTCGACGGAGGCGAGGTCGGCGGTGTGGCGCAGGACCAGGCGGCGGGTCTGGTTGCCGCGCTCGACGCGTCCGTCCGCCGATGGGGTGTCCACGACCGGCCTCCTTTCCAAGGGATGGGTCAAGCCTAGTGAACGAACGGTCGTGCCCACGGGAGTGTTCCCGGTAGGGTACCCGTCGTCCCGGGCTCAAGTACTTGAACAGGCTTCAAGTAGTTGCTACATTCCTTGTGGCGAAAGGAATTCCCATGACAGACCTGCCCGCCCGCGAGGCCCTCGCCGAAGTCGCCCGAGTCCGCCGCCGCATCCGCTCCCTGCGCTGGTGGCACGTGGCCGCGGGCCTCGTCACCGCCGTCAGCCTCACCGTCTACTACGTCGCCATGGCGGCCTGGCCCGACGAAGTCGACGTGTTCGTCCTGCCGTGGCTGGCGGTGACGGCCGGGATCCTGCTGCTCATCCGATGGCGGATGCGCGCGGTGCCGCGCGAGGCGGCCCGGCTGGAGGAGAAGGCCGTGTGGATCAGCGTCGGACTGGCCCTGGTCACCATCGCCGTCAACAACCTGCTGCTGCCCCCGGGCCTGTCGGTCTGGATCGTCCTGACGGGCGTGCTGCCGGCGCTGCCGTTCCTCTACGCCGCCTGGCGGGTGGGCCGCCGGTGAGTCACCCGCGCCATCGCCTCGACGAGGTGATCCACACTCCCGTGCGACTGTCGATCATGGCCGCGCTCGACGCCGCCGAGCGCGTCCATTTCGGGCTCCTGCGGGACACCGTCGAGGTCAGCGACTCGCTGCTGTCCAAGCACATCGTCAACCTCGAAGAGGCCGGATACGTCACGGTCACCAAAGGCCACGAGGGCAGACGGCCGCGGACCTGGTACGCGCTCACGCCGCTCGGGCGCGAGGCCTTCGCGACCTACCTGGCCACCCTCGACGAGATCGTCGGCCGCGTGTCTCAGCCGCCGTTGAGGTAGGCCAGTACGGCCAGGACCCGCCGGTTGTCGTCCTCCGACTGCGGCAGGTCGAGCTTGCGGAAGATGTTCGCGGTGTGCTTGCCGACGGCCTTCTCGGTGATGAACAGGCTCGCCGCGATCGACGCGTTCGACCGGCCCTCCGCCATCAGCCCCAGCACCTCGCGCTCGCGGGCGGTGAGCGCGTCCATCGCGTGCTGGCCTCGGCCGCTCAGCAGCTGCGCGACGACCTCGGGGTCCATGACCGTGCCGCCGGAGGCGACGCGGTGGACGGCGTCGATGAAGGTCGCGATGTTCGACACGCGGTCCTTGAGCAGGTAGCCGACGCCGCCGGTGCGGTCCGACATCAGCTCGCGCGCGTAGAGCTGCTCGACGTACTGGGACAGCACCAGCACGGGCAGGCCGGGGATCTGCTGTCGCGCCTCGATGGCCGCGCGCACGCCCTCGTCGGTGAACGTCGGGGGCAGCCGCACGTCGACGACGGCGACGTCGGGCCGGTGCGTGAGCAGCGACTGCTGCAGTGAGGGGCCGTTGTCGACGGCGTCGACGACCTCGATGTCGTGGGCCGACAGGAGACGGATCAGTCCGTCCCGCAGCAGGGCGTGGTCCTCGGCCAGTACCGCTCGCACAAAGACTCCATCGGTCGGTGTCAACGCTTAACGACCGAAGCGTATCCACTCCCCGCGCACGCCTGTACGGGCCTTAGCCGCCTGCCCGAACGGGCGAGGTGCGGGGCATGGACGACCGCCCGAACGGACCGTCGGCCAACCCGGGCGCGAGCCGAGACTGGAGGGGTGACGCGGAGCCCGCGAGGCCCGGTCCGGCGGCCCCCGGTGATACCGGCGCGCACCGCTGTGAGCGGTGACGCCGGGCCCTTCGCGCGCCTGCTCGTCCTCCAGCGCACCGCCGGGAACCGCGCGGTGACCCGCGCCCTCCAGCGCTGCGGCCCGGCGAAGCCCGACTGCGACTGCTCACCGGAGGAACACGAACGCGCCGAAGCCCCCGTCCAGCGCCTCACCGCCGAGGAGAAGGCCGCATCCCTCACCTCACCCGACTTCGCCGGCGAACCCCGCCTGGAAGCGGCCTTCGACAACAGCCCGCCGATGCGCTCGGGGGAGCGCGGTGACCCGGTGGGCCGAATCCAGGGCGTCCTGGTCTCCGACGGTTTCGGCATGCCCCGGTCCACCAAGCCCGACGGGAGCATGGACGGCGTCTTCGGCGGCGAGACCCGTGACGTCGTGCGCGGCTTCCAGGAGAAGCACGAGCTGCCCGCGCCCGACGGCGTGATCGGCCACCAGACCCTCGGGAAACTCGACGTGCTCGCCGGGAAGAAGGGGAAGGGCGGTGGCGGCAAAGGACCGGCGCCGTGCCCGCCGGGAGGCACCGTCGACCCGGGCACCGACCTGCCGCCCGGGATCGGGACGCCGACGGTGAACCTCATGTCCCCGAACGCGATCGCCTCGGCCGTCGGCAAGCCGGGCGCGCCTCCGCTGGCCGCCCACCGCGTCAACGGCGGTAAGGAGTTCACGTTTCCCCCGGTGGCGGTGACGGCCGTGGACACCGGTGGATCGTGCAAGAAGTGCGTCGCCGACTGGGCGCCGCCGGTGCCGCCGGTGGAGCTGTTCATCGGCACCGGCACCTTCACCGACGGCAAGCGCTTCTTCGTGGGGCGCCCGGGCGACGCCTCGGGCTGCGACACCGGCCCGCTGCCAGACCTGCTCGACGTCCGCAAGGTCATCGACCCCGCGCTCACCGGGAAGCTGCTCGCCGGGGAGATGGAGCACTGGACGGACTTCCTGCGCTCCTGGCAGCTGGTCGTCGGGCGCCTGCTCGGCAACGTCCGGCGCCTCACGCCCGCCCGCAGTCACCTCACCGGCGCCGACCTGGCCGACTGCCGCGGCAAGGTCGGCGACTTCCTCCTCGACGCCAACGGCTTCCCCGCGGGTGCCGCTCCCGGCACCACCGTCGTCGACGGCTTCGGCGGCTTCGTGCCGGGGCCGCTGGGCGACACCGACGCTCAGGGCGCGGCCGTGCGCGACGCCCCCAACGGACCGCACCGGGCCACGTCGACACCGCCGGGAAGCCGTCCCGAGCGGCCCAACATCGACACCGCGAAGAACCCCTTCGGCTGCAAGGCCTTCTTCGCCGCCTTCAAGGCCGACGCCCTGCCGGGCGTGCCCGGCGCGCCGAGCACCGACGTGATCAAAGACCTCGGCGACCCGCCGAAGCAGCCCTGGCACCTACTCTGAGCCGCGCGGCGGCAGCAGGTCGACGTCCAGGTCGCAGGGGATCTCGATGGTCACGATCGTCGGCCCGCCCGCCGGGCTCTTCACCGACAGCGTCCCGTCGAAGGCCGACAGGCGCTTGGCGACACCGTCGAGACCGCCGCCGGGCGTGATCGCGGCCCCGCCCGGTCCGTTGTCGCCGACCAGGATCGCCAGCTCGCCGCGCACGTACATCACCCGCACCCAGGCGCGTTCGGCGTGGCCGTGCTTCGTGGAGTTGGTCAGCAGCTCGGCGATCGCGAAGTAGGCCGCCGACTCCACCGGCTGCGGCGGCCGGCCGCTGAGGCTGATGTCGACCTCCACCTCGCCGGAGTGGTTGAGCGCCAGCGCGCGCACGGCCCCGTCGAGGCCGCGGTCGGCCAGCAGCGGCGGGTGGATGCCGCGGACGAGGTTGCGCAGTTCGACCAGGGCCTCGACGCTGTTGTCGCGGGCCTCGGCGAGGAGTTTCGCGGCGGTCTTCGGGTCGCGCTCCATCATCTCCTCGGCCATGCCGAGGCTCATGCCGAGCGCCACCAGGCGGGCCTGGGCGCCGTCGTGCAGGTCGCGTTCGATGCGGCGGATCTCGGCGGCCTGCGTGTCGACGGTCTCGGCGCGCGAGACGGTCAGCACGCGGACGCGGTCGGCGAGGCGCGTCTCGGTCGTCGGGCCGAGCAGGGAGGAGGAGAGCAGCCCGTAGGAGCGCATGATCTTCGGGCTGAGCCAGAACCACAGCCCGAGGTAGAGCAGGCCCATCGGGATGCCGTAGACGGCCGCGGAGGTGGTGTCGTGCACCTCCAGCAGGCCGGTGATCCCGAACATCTCCACGGCGGCGTTGTCGGGCAGCGCGTTCCACCACACGGGCATCGTCAGCGCGCCGAGCGCGGCGACGAACAGGGTCCAGTTGATGATCATCAGGCAGATCCCGGCGGTCCCGTTGACCCACAGCCACGCGTGGTCGCGCCAGGTGGCGGGGTCCTTCAGGGCGGCGAAGACGCGGGCGTGCAGGCCCCGGTCGGGGTCGCGCAGGTAGGGGCGCTCGATGCGGATGCCGAGGCGGTTGCCGATCCACAGCCGGTGCAGGTCGGTGAAGTTGCGGGTGAACAGCGCCAGGGCCAGCAGGAGGGGCAGGCCCACCCACGCCGTCACCAGGCCGAGCGACACGATCACGAAGATCGCCAGCACGATGCCGCCGATCGAGGTGAACGTGAGCATGAACGACATGCCCAGCAGCTCAAGCCGGCCGGCCGTGCGGACGCGGTCTTCGGGGATCGGGTCGGTCTTCACATCGTTCATTGTTCCCGTCAGGCGTCACCGGCGGCGGTGGGCCTAGCCCCCCTGGTGTTCGGGCGCCTGAGCCCCGGGCGATAGGGCGCCTGAGCCCAGTGGCGCGTCCCTGTTCCCCGGCGAGTCTTGGGCGCGACACCGGAGTTTCGTCCACTGGGGACGGTCGGAGGGGAGCAATACGATGAGCAGGTCCGTGACCACGCGCATGGCGCAGTGGAGCGCACGGCACCCGGGCTGGGCGGTCGGACTGTGGCTGGTCTTCGTGGCCGCCACGTTCGCCCTCGGCAGCGTGATGGAGACCAGGCAGGCCACCGGTTCGGAGAACGGCGTCGGCGAGTCCCAGCACGCCGACCAGATTACGGAGTCGGGCGACTTCCCCGACCCCGACACCGACAACGTACTGATCACACCGCTCGCGGGAGGCTGGGACGCCCAACAGGCCACCGCCGCGGCCGAGGACGTCGCCGCCCGCATCGACGCCCACCCCGAGGTCGCCGAAGTCGGCGCCCCCGTGCCCTCCCCGGTCGGTGAGGGCGTGCTCGTGCCCATCACCTTCGGCGAGGACGTCGACGGAGAGGAGACCCTGCCCCTCCTCGACCCCGACATCGCCGCCGTCGCCGCCCAGAACAGCGACCTGCGCGTCGAACTCATCGGCGGCTCGTCCATCGACAAGGGCATCAACGACCTCGTCGACAGCGACCTCGGCAAAGCCGGCATGATCAGCCTCCCGCTGACCCTCGGCATCCTGCTCCTCGCCTTCGGCGCCATCATCGCCGCCGGCGTGCCGCTGCTGCTCGCGCTGTCGGCCGTCATGTCGGCGATGGGCCTGTGGGCCGTCGCCTCCCAGGTCTTCCCCGACCCGGGCACCGTGATGCACGTGATCCTGCTGGTCGGCATGGCCGTCGGCGTCGACTACTCACTGTTCTACCTCAAGCGCGAACGCGAGGAACGCGCCAAAGGCCGCGCCCACCTCGACGCCGTCGCCATCGCCGCCGAGACCTCCGGCCGCTCGGTCATCGTCTCCGGCCTCGCCGTCATGGTCTCCATGGGCGGCCTGTACCTGGCCGGCGACCCGGTCTTCAACGGCCTCGGTTCCGGCGCGATCATCGTCGTCGCGGTCGCCATGCTCGGCTCGCTGACCGTGCTCCCGGCCGTCCTCTCGAAGCTCGGCCGCGCCGTGGACCGTCCCCGCGTCCCCTTCATCTGGCGCCTCACCAACCGCGCCTACAACGCCGACCACCAGCCCCGCCTGTGGCCCACCCTCCTCAAACCCGCCCTGCGCGCGCCCAAGACGACCCTCGTGCTCGCCCTGGCCGCGATGGCCGCCCTCGCCTTCTTCGCGCTGGACATGCAGCCCAAGAACAGCGAGCTGGAGGACTTCCCGCCCGACATGCCCACCATCCAGGCCTACGAGCGGCTCACCACGGCCTTCCCCAGCGAGGGCAACACGCACTGGATCGCGGTCAAGGCCGACGCCGCCAGCGCCGAAGCGGTCGCCGACGCCCTCACCGACCTCAACACCAGGGCCGCCGGTGGCGAACTGTTCGCGCCCGCGGCCGAACCGGACCTGGAGGTCTCGGGCGACCGGACCGTGACCGTCATGGCCCTCCCCGTCCCCTTCAGCACCGGAACCACCGGTGCGGAGGACTCCCTCCACACACTGCGCGACGAGCTCGTGCCCGCCACGGTCGGGAAGATCGCCGGAGCCGACGTCGCCGTCGGCGGCGGCATCGCCGGCGACATCGACTACGTCGAGCACCAGCGGCGTGCGCTGCCCCTCGTCATCGGCTTCGTCGTCCTGCTGACCTTCCTGATGATGGCCGTGGCCTTCAAGTCCATCGTCGTCGCGCTGGTCACCGCCGCCCTCAACCTCGTCTCCGCCGCGGCCGCCTTCGGCGTCCTGGTCCTGGTGTTCCAGAAGACCTGGGCGGAGAACCTGCTCGACTTCAACTCCAACGGGCACGTGGTCACCTGGATCCCGCTGTTCCTGTTCGTGATCCTCTTCGGCCTCTCGATGGACTACCACGTCTTCGTGGTCAGCCGCATCCGCGAGGCCGTCAAGCAGGGCATGAACACCCGCGACGCCGTCGCCTACGGCATCACCCGCACCGCCGGCGTCGTCACCAGCGCGGCCATCGTCATGGTCGCCGTGTTCGGGGTCTTCGCGACCCTGAGCATGCTGGAGATGAAGCAGATCGGCGTCGGACTGTCGGTGGCCATCCTGATCGACGCCACCGTCATCCGGATCTTCCTGCTCCCGTCGATCATGACCCTGCTCGGCCGGGCCAACTGGTGGCCCTCGCGGCTCGGCCGCTTCACCCCCGGGACCCCGGCCGCGCCCGAGCGCGTCGAGGCCCTCGCCGGAGCGGGCCGCTGACCCCCGCTCCACACGCCGACCGCGGCCCGGGCACCGGGCCGCGGTCGGCACGTCACGCGAACCTGCCAAAGTAGGGCGATGACAACTGCGCCCAACGCCGTCACCGCGCTCTTCCGCGCCGCCATCGGCGGCGACAGCGATGGCATCGACGCCGCCACCAAGAGACTCGACGGGGACGGCTGGGCCGGCTCCGTCCGCCACGTCTTCGCCGTCTTCGGGCAGGCCGTCCAGCGACGCTTCCCGCCCGGCTACACCCGCGCCGACATCGTCCACTTCGTCGCCGACGTCCGCGCCGCCAGCCACGACCCGGGCTCCATGTCGGCCGACATCGCCGAGGAACTCGTCCGCGTCGCCCTCGGCGAAGCCGACCTCGACCCCGAACTCGGCTTCGAAGAGGTCATCACCCCGCAGATCTCCCTGGCCGTGGCGATCCTGCGCGAAGAACGCCTCAGCGACGCCGAACTCGACGAGTTCTTCACCGACGTCGAACTGCAGGTGGAGGGCTGGCTCGCCGCCGACCGCGAAGCCTGACGACGCAGCGCGCGACGAGACCCCGGCGACCGGTGAGCGGATAAGCTGCCCAGCAGCAGCCGCATCGCCGAAAGGGAGCCAAGTGCACCGCATCCTCGCGCACACAACCCCGCGCAACGTGGTCGTCTGGTCGGTGCTCGACGCAGAACTCGCCGCGCACGACGAACCCCTGACCATCGTCGACGTCGGCGGCGGCACCGGCGGCATGGCCGTCCCCCTCGCCGAGGCCGGCCACGCGGTCACCGTCGTCGACACCAGCCCCAACGCACTGGCCGGGCTCACCCGCCGCGCCACCGAGGCCGGTGTCGCCGAGCGCATCCAGGCCGTCCAGGGCGACGCCGACGCGCTCGCCGACGTGATCGAGCCGTCCTCGGCGCACCTCGTGCTCTGCCACAACGTCCTGGAAATGGTCGAGGCGCCCGACAAGGCCATGGGTTCGGTCGCGTCGGTCCTGCGGCCCGGGGGAGCCGTCAGCGTCCTCGTCGCCAACCGCGCCGCCGCCGTCCTCGCCCGCGCCCTCGGCGGGCACCTGCGGCTCGCCCAGGAGATCCTGACCGACGCCGACGGGCGCGCGGGCAACCGCGACACTCTCTCCCGCCGCTTCGAACTCAGCGGGATCACCGCGCTGGTCGAGCAGTCGGGTCTGGTCGTCGAACAGGTCCACGGGGTTCGCGTCATCGCCGACCTCGTGCCCGGCGGCTCCGACACCGAAGGCGCCACCGCCGACGCCCTGCGCGACTTCGAACTGGCCACCGCCGCCCGCCTGCCCTACCGCGACATCGCCAGCCAGCTGCACATCTTCGCCCGCCGGCCGCTGCCCACCGGGGACGGCGCATGACCGAGCTCGACACCTTCCCGCCCAGGTACGGGACGGGAAGCCTCGCCGACATCCTCCCGTCGGCCCTGGCCGTCCTCGGTGTCCCCGGCAACCCCGACGCCCTCGGCCTCGGCGAAGGGCCACTCTCCGGCGTGCGGCGGATCGCCGTGCTGCTCGTCGACGGCCTCGGCTACCGGCTGCTGAAGTACGCCTCGGCCGTCGCGCCGACGCTCGCCGACTTCACCTCCGGCCGCATCGGTGCGCTGCGCCCGCTGACCGCCGGCTTCCCGTCGACCACGCCCGTCAGCCTCGTCACGCTGGGCACGGGCATGCCCCCGGGCGCGCACGGCGTCGTCGGTTTCACCCTCAACATCCCCGACACCGAGCGCGTCCTCAACCACATCCGCTGGAACGGCGACCCCGATCCCATGCTCTGGCAGCCCCTGGACACGCGCTTCCAGCGCGCGGCGGCCGACGGCGTGGCGGTCACGGTCGTCAGCCGGCCCGAGTACGACGGTTCCGGCCTGACCACCTCGGCCTTCCGCGGCGCCCGCTACCGGGGCGCGTCGGGGCCCGACGAGATCGCCGCCGGGATGCGCGAGGCCCTCGCCGAGGGCGACCGGTCCTTCGTCTACGGGTACATCCCCGACGTCGACGCCAACGGCCACTACCACGGTGTCGACTCCCCGCAGTGGCGCTCGGCCGTCGCCCGCGTCGACCGGCTGCTGACCATGCTCGCCGACGGGCTGCCCGCCGACACCGCCCTCATCGTCACCGCGGACCACGGCATGATCGACGTGCCCGACGAGGCCCGCGTCGACATCACCGCGCACCCCGAGATGCGCCGGGGAGTCCGGTTGATCACCGGCGAGCCGCGCGTCCGCTACGTCCACACCCTGCCGGGCTCCGCCGGTGACGTCGGCGACACCTGGCGCGCCGTCCTCGGCGACCGCGCGCTCGTGCTGACCCGTGAGGAAGCGATCGACACCGGCTGGTTCGGGCCCGTGCCGCCCGGTAACGCCGCCCGCCTCGGGGACCTCATCGCGGTCTGCACCGGGCGCAACGTGATCCTCAACGTGCCCGAGGCCGACATGGAGGCCACCTCGCTGCTGCGCGCCTACCACGGCTCGATCACCGCCGCCGAGATGGAGATCCCCCTGCTGACCTTGCGCGGAACCGTCACACCCCCGGGCTAGATTGCGCAGGTGACCAGCGGGATCCTGCACGTCGACATGGACGCCTTCTTCGCCTCGTGCGAAGTCGCGCGCCGCCCCGAGCTGCGCGGCCGGCCCGTCATCGTCGGCGGTCTGGGCGCCCGGGGAGTCGTCAGCGCCGCGAACTACCCGGCCCGCGCCTACGGCGTGCACAGCGCGCTGCCCATGGCGATGGCCCGGCGCCGCTGCCCGCGCGGGGTGTTCCTGTCGCCGGACTTCACCGAGTACAAGCGCGTCTCGGACTCGGTGATGGCGATCTTCCGGGACGTCACGCCGCTGGTCGAGCCGCTCTCGGTGGACGAGGCCTTCCTCGACGTCCGGGGCGCCCGGCGGCTGTTCGGCGAGCCCCGCGAGATCGCCGAGGGCATCCGCGAGCGTATCTTCGCCGAACACGACATCACCTGCACCGTCGGCGTCGCGCCCACGAAGTTCATGGCCAAGCTCGCCTCCACGAAGGCCAAACCGGACGGGCTGCTGGTCATCGAGCCCGACGGAGTGCTCGCCTTCCTTCACCCCCTGCCCGTCTCTGACCTGTGGGGTGTCGGGGAGAAGACGGCCTCGTCGCTGGCCAGGCTCGGGCTGCACACCGTCGGCGACGTGGCCGCGCTGCCCGTCGCTCGCCTGCGGGCCGCCGTGGGGCAGGCCGCCGCGCTGCACCTGCACGAGCTGGCCTCCGGCCGTGACCCGCGCACGGTGAATGTGACGCGCGAGGAGAAGTCGGTCGGCGCCGAGACGACCTTCGACACCGACGTGTCCGACCCCGACGTCCTGCGCCGGGCGCTGCTGGAGCTGTCGAACAAGGTCGGCTCGCGCGCCAGACGCGCCGGGTACGTCGGCCGCACCGTGACCGTCAAGATCCGCTTCGACGACTTCCGCACCATCACTCGCAGCCGGACCCTGCACACCCCCACCGACGTCGCCCGCGAGTTGTTCACCCTCGCCAACGCCCTGCTGACGGAGCATTCGGGCGGTGCCGCGCTGCGGCTCATCGGGGTCCGGCTGGAAGGACTCGTCGAGACCGGACGGGTCGCCAGGCAGCCCGCGCTGGGTGAACGCGAACACGGTTGGCGGGACGCCGAGCAGACCGTCGACAGCCTCCGGGAGCGTTTCGGGGCGAAGGTTGTCCGACCAGCTAGCCTGCTAGACCCCGCGGCGGGCGATCACTAGGTAAAGTCGCATTGACATCCGGGTACCGGATGCGTGTGACCGACCGTAGACTGGCGTGTAGACACCCCAACAAGGTGCCTACGCTCCAACGTTCCCTGTCGGATGGCCGACGTCGCAACCGGGGAGGAGTGCCGTGCCGCTTTCCGAGCATGAGCAGCGATTGTTCGAGGAGATCGAGCGGTCGCTCGCCGACGACCCCAAATTCGCCTCCGCGGTCCGCGCAAGCGACCCACGTCATCACGCCAAACGCCGACTCGTCGTCGCAGGCCTCATCGTGCTGGCCGGACTCGCCCTGCTCGTCCTGGGCGCCGTCAACCGGTTGATCCCCCTGGGCGTCGCCGGCGCCGTGGTCATGTTCGGCGCACTGTTCGTCCTGCGCCCCCCACGCCGCAACCGCAAGGGCCGCCTGCGCTCCGTCGGCGGGACCGCGTCCCGAAGGACCTCGCGCCGGGGATCCCTCGCCGACCGTCTTGAGGAGAAGTGGCGCCGCCGCGGACTGCGGTGAGGCCAGGGGAGTGGTGAGGCTCAGCGAACCGGTGGGTTCCGCGGGCCTCGCGGTTTCTGGCGGTGGGTCGGCGCCGTGGTTCCCACCGACCGTGAGGGACCGATCGGATCAACGACGGTGCGCGGCCGCACACCCCGCCTCCGGCTCAGGAGTCGAGCCCTTCCACCTGCTCGGCGAAGCCCGGCCCTGGTACGTCCTGAACAGCACCGGCACGGCGTGGGTCCCTTGCACATACGGCTGACTCGACACGCACCCGGGCAACGCCCGGCCATGACGGTTCCGCGCAGCCGCTGCCATCGGTGGAACACCCCCGACGCCCAGGCCGCCCAGGTCCCCACCCGGGCGGCCCGCTGTCGTCTCGCGTCTCTTCGCCGCGTGCCCCTGTGCGCGGCGGTGCGGCCGGTGCGGCCGCCTTGCCCGATCCGTCGGGCCACCGCGGTCAGAACGCCGCCGTGGCCAGTTCGCCCACCGCCTTGTCGACGGCCGAGAGGATCTCGCGGATCGTCGGCGTGTGGCGGTCGGCGATGGCGAAGAGCTGCTTGCGCAGCGCCGCTCCGCCCGTCGAGAGGTGCAGCGCCCCTTCGAGCTGCATCACGTACAGCAGCCCGCAGAGGGCCGCGTAGCCCGCGTCGGGCGCCACCACGCCCGTCACGGTCCTCCGGAGCGCCCCTCGTGCCCTCGACACGTACGCCTCCTGTGTGGGCACGTGCCGGGTCACCGGCAGCAGCCCCAGACGGCGGGTCGTCTTCGGCATCAGGACGCCGACGGTGACCATCTCCGCGCACACGCGCTCGTACATCCCGGGGTGCCACGTCATGATCCAGTCATAGGCACCACGTGTGCTGCCGGTTCCCCGGATCTCGGCGACGGCCTGTCCCTCCATGCCCTCGCCGATGAGCCCGGGGGCCGGCCGGTCGCCGGCCTGATCCCGCTGCCACGCGCTGATCCGGCCGTGCGTGCCGTCGATCAGGCCCCGCAGGGCCAGATCGATCAGCAGCGACCCGGCCAGTCCCGCCGACAGCGAGGGCACGTGGATGAGCGGCTTTCCGCTTTCTTCGTGTGAGAGCAGGAACAGCTCGTCGCGCACCGGCAACCGGTCGTCCACCGTTTACTCCCGTCCGTGCTCGCGGCCGATTCCCCGCAATCGGTCGTGGGTCCCCTGGTACGCGCTGATCCTTGGCAGATAAGCCTTCTCGACGCTAGCCACCATTGTGTAGTTGGGGTCGCACACATTGCCGACCGGGGCCTGCCCCGCCTGCCCGACGAGCTGGTAGGCGTCCAGCTGCTCCAGACCGGTGAGGTCGCCGACCCAGCCGACGAGGTCGTGTTGGCTGATCCGGAACGCGTCCTCCAGTGGACGCGCCGAACCCGTCGACATCAGCTCGGTGTCCGACTCGAACCGCGGCCAGGGCGTGCTCACGCCCTTGATCAGGTCCACGACGACGACCGTGTTCATCGCCGCCTCGACGGCGACGCCGGTGACCTCTCCGGCTCCCTGGCGGCAGTGCCCGTCGCCGAGGGCGAAGAGCGCGCCGTCCACGTTCACTCCGAAGTAGACGGTCACCCCGGCCCGCAGCTGCGGGCTGTCCATGTTCCCGCCGTGCGCGTCGGGCACGATCGTCATGCGCGACTCGCCCGCGCCCGGAGCGACGCCGACGGTGCCGTGCATCGGATCCAGCGGCAGTTCGACGGTGAAGTCGGACTTGCGCGCGTGGTAGCGCACGACGCCCGCGGCGACGTCCACGTCGTACTTCCACACCCGCTCTTCGAGCGGCGCCTGGAGCGTCGCGGTGTGCGAGGTGCTCGTCAGCGCGCCGAAGTGGGGGAACGTCGACGACACGGCCCAGTCGCGCGCGGGCGTGATCGACGCGAAGTGCAGGGCGAGGGTGTCGCCCGGCTCGGCGCCGTTGACGTGGAACGGCCCCGACACCGGATTGAGGTATGGGAACGTGCACACCTGCGTCGGCAGGTCGTCGACGCCTCGCACGGCCCCACCGAAGCAGTCCTCGGTGTAGACGCGCAGGACGTCGCCGGGATTGATCCGCAGGACCGGCTCCCGGTTCCCACCGAAGGTGTACGCGAGCTGTTCGAGCGTCGGGCGGTAGGTGTGGACCTCGGTCATGCGCTCTCTCCGCTGAAGGCCGGACGTTTGTCGGGTTCCGGGCTGTCCCCGCCGGTGATCGGCGCGGGCAGCTTCGGGCCACGGCCCATGATGTACAGCGTGATCAGGACGATGAAGCCGAGGCCGAGCCAGCAGAGCCCGACGATCTGCGCGGCCAGGTTCGCGTGGATCACCACGGCCGTCAGAATCCCGAAGCCGATGACCGGCATCACCAGGTGCGCGAAGTAGCGCTTGCTCTTCAGGCGCCCGATGTAGTGCCACACCACCGAGACGTGCAGGGCCAGGAACGCGATCATGGCACCGAAGTTGATCAGCCCCGACAGCGTGCCGATGTTGTCGCCGATCTTGTCGGCGTCGACCACCGCCCACAGGCCCACACCCAGCGAGACGGCGGCGACCAGCAGGATCGAGTTCGTCGGCACACCGTGCTTCACCGACACCTTCGACAGGAAACGCGGCAGCTGACGGTCCCGCGACATCGCGTACAGCAGACGCGAGGTCGCGACCTGCGCGACGAGCGAGTCGGCGAAGCCCCAGGCGATCGCGGTCGCGGCCAGCGTCAACGTGGCCAGCCACTTCCCGCCCGCGGCGAGCTGGGCGGCGTCGTAGAACGCGACACCGTCGGCGTCACCGTTGGCGATGATGTCGGCGGCCTTCTCGGCCGGGACGTACATCGCCGCCACCCAGGTCTGCGCGACGAACAGCAGGCCCGCGAGGCCGAGCGCGCCCGCCATGGCCCTGCCGATCTGGCGCGCGTTGCCCTTGCTCTCCTCGGCGAGCATCGAGATGCCGTCGAAGCCCAGGAAGGACAGCACGGCGACCGACGCGGCACCGAAACCGACGCCCCAGGTGAAGGTGTCGCTGTTGTAGAAGGCGTCCCACGAGAAGCCCTCACCGCGGCCTTCGATGAGCCCGTTGATCCCGATGACCAGGAAGATCGCCAGCACTGCGAGCTCGCCGAGCAGGAGCAGTCGGGTGACGCCCATGGTCAACTTGATGCCGAGGATGTTGACGATCGTGTTGAGGAGCAGGAAGCCCACCAGCCAGGCCCACACGGGCACCGAGGTGACGATCCCGTTCATCGCGACGCTGGCGATCACGTACAGCAGCGACGGCACGAGGATGTAGTCGAGCAGGATCGACCAGCCCGCCAGGAACCCGACCGGCGGCTTGATGCCGCGCCCGGCGTAGTTGTACACCGACCCGGCCATCGGGAAGGCCTGCACCATCTGCGAGTAGGACCAGGCGGTGAAGATCATGGCGGCCATACCGACGAGATAGGCGAGCGCGACCATGCCGTGCGCGGCCTGGAACACGCTGCCGAAGATGCCGAACGGCGCGATCGGGACCATGAAGATGAGGCCGTAGAACATCAGATCGGCGAAACCTACCGTCCGCCGAAGCTCCTGGCGGTAACCGAACCTCTCGATCCCTTCGGGGTGAGTCACGAAGTGGATCCTTTCTTGTCGAGGGGGGAAGACACGACAACGCGCCACCCCCGTTGGGCTGTCCTCCCAGGTGAGAAGTGGCGCGGATCGGAACGTGTTCGTGCGGTTGCTGAATCTAGCTATCACTTACCGGATAGGGAAAGTTGGAGGATCCGCTATGGACAGTCCAAGCTGGACACGTCTGGGCAGGTGAACGGAGGGATGTTGACCGGAAGGCGGATTCTATTCACTGAATAAGGTGCGATCACCGAGTGATTCACCGGATGCGCGCGGTGTCGGGAGCAGGACGCGAACAGGGCGTGGAACCGACCCGGTTCCACGCCCTGACCTCGCCTTTCACGCTCCGGTGGCGCTAGGCCCGCCGGAAGCCGCGCGACACCTTCCGCGCCAGCCGCATCCGTGCGCGGCTGACGGAGTTGACCGTCCTGGCCACCGCGCGCGAGACGTTCTGCCGCCACGAGCGGAGCACCGACGGCGGTGCCAGCCGGATCCACATCCCGCGTCCGCGCCCGGTGTGCGTACCGAGCTCGGCGCGCACCGACTTCAGCGCGCTCGACAGGTCCTGCCTCGGCGGCGGTTCCGCCGCGTAACGCGCCTGCTCCTCCGCCGAGGCCAGGAACCTGACGCCGTCGGCGGCGGCTCCGGTGAGCTTCGGTCTGGCGATGAGCCGGTCGGCGGTGCCTCGCGGCGTCTCCGAGGGCCCGCCGGGGAAGTCGTAGTCCACAAGCGTGTCCTGCAACTCCAGCCACGCCTGATGCGCCGCCTCGGCCGGGTCCTCACCGGCCCGCAGCCGGCGTCTGCGCCGCGACGCGCGGTTCAGCGACGGGGTCGCCAGCAGGAACAGCGCGGCCACACCGCCACCGAGCCAGTACGGCCACACCGGCGGCTTGTCCGCGCCCGCGCCGGCCGCGCCGGCACCGGTGTCGCCCAGGGCCGGGTCCAGGAAGTCGGTCGGACCGCCGCTGGGGCCCCCGGCCGGGTTGTTCGGGTCCTGGGACGGACCGCCGTTGCTGTTGCCGGTCTCGTCGTCGACGCGGTTGGGGTCCGGCGCCCACGGGGTGTCGACCGGGCCGCGGACACCGCTCGACGGCGTCGGGTCGAAGGAGACCCAGCCGTAACCGGGGAACCAGACCTCGACCCACGCGTGGGCGTTGAAGTTGGTGACCACCAGCGAACCGTTGACCGGGTTGCCCTTGGTGAAGCCGATGACCGCGCGGGCCGGGACGCCCGCCGAACGCAGCAGCCACACCATCGCCGCCGCGTACTGCTCGCAGAAGCCGCGCTTGTTCTCCAGGAAGTCCTCGATCGCGGTCGCGGCCGAACCCTTCTCGGTCGTCTTCTGGTAGGCGAAGCCGTTCTCGATCGAGAAGTGGTCGTTGATCGCCATGGCCCGGTCGTAGTCGTTGGTCATGCCCTCGGTCAGCCGGTCGGCCAGCTGCTGCACCGACTCGACGTTCTCGACTTGCGTGTTGAGCTCGTAGAAGTCGGTGCCCGACTGCGTCGAGGCCGCCTCGCGCAGCAGGTCCGGCGTGTAGTTGTAGCGCCGGAAACCGAAGGAGTAGGTCAGCCCCTCGGTGTTGCGCGAGTTCGAGAAGACCGTCTCGGTGCTCGGGTTGTACAGCCACGACCGGTTGATGTCCACCGACGTCGTCCCGGCGTACAGGGGCAGCGTGCTGCTGTTCATGCTCAGCACGTTCACCTGCGCCTGGTAGTCCTGCCACGTCAACGCCGGGTCGTACTCCGGTCCGGCGATGCCCTCGGCCACCGGATAGGCGCCCTGGTCAGGCGCGTCCGACGGCTTGATGACGTCCCCGGTGAGCGTGTCCAGCACGTACAGGCGCAGGTAGTTGGGACTCGGGTCGTTCGTGGTGACCTGGAGCATCGCGGTCGTCTCGGACTGGTTGAGGTCACCGCGGAGCTGCAACATCGGGTCGATGCGCGTGGCGCCGTTGCCGCCCGAGCTCCCGTCCCCGTTGCCGCCCGTGCCCGTCCCGAAGGAGTCGAGCAGCCCGGCGGTGTTGATCCCCGGCATGATCACCGGGAACAGCAGCGCCAGCACGATCCCGACCGCCGACAGCCAGCGCCCGGTGCTCGCCAGCGGCGAGGGCTCCCACATGTCGATGTTGCGGCCGTCGCCGGTGAAGCGCCTGCCGAAACGGCGGACCCGGTGGATGTTGTCGGTCAGGAGCAGCCACAGGTAGCCCAGCGCCCCCGGGATGAACAGCACCCACGGAACCGGCTCCTGCATCACCGTCATCGGGACGACGTAGAGCACCAGCATCGGCAGACCCGCCAGCGCGGGCGTGCGCAGCCCCATGGTGAACAGGTCCACCAGCACGGCCATCACCCCGACGCCGAGGACCGCCACGAAGATCAGGCCCGGCGAGTCCTGCACCGGGATCGTCGACTCGGCCGCCGACTTCCCCGCCTCGGAGAACAGCTCCCCGAAGTTGCCCGCCGTGGCCCCCGTCGGGATCAGCCCGAGAACCGCGCCCTTCGACGCGCTCGTCCACGTCAGGAACAGCCCGAGCGCGACCAGCTGCGCGCCCAGGACCGCGAGGAGCGGCGCCCGCAGCGTGCGCAGGCCCATACCCGTGCCGACCACGATCGCCACCGCGAACACGATCGGCAGGAACCACTCGAACAGCCCGGCGAAGATCAGCGTCAGCGGGGCCGTGGCGAGCAGGATCGCCGCACCGCCGACCATGGCCACGTTGTGGCGCCGGTTCATGGCGTTCCTCCAGAAGTCGGTCCCGCGGGCGCCGCCGACCCGCCGAGGTGTGTCGCGGCCTCGGCCATCGCCGCCCGGATCGCGAAGCCCTGCCCGGTGCGCCCGACCAGCGGCCACAGGTGCGCCAGGTCGTCGCCGCGCCGGACCGGCACGACCTTCCAGCCCGTCCGCATGAGGCTCAGGACGGTGCCGTGGAAGGCCTCGTCGGCGATCTGCCGCTGCGGGGGAGGCAGCGGCAGCCAGGTGCTGGAGTCGATGAGCAGCGCGATACAGCTCGCGCCCGACATCCGCAGTCCCGCCAGCCGCTCGGCCTCAGCGCCGTCGAGACGGCCGATGACACCGATGATCAGCCCGCCGTGCTCGCCCTGGCGGACCTGGTGGACCAGCTCGTCGAGGTCGCCGTGCTTGCGCAGGCGAACCTCGGCCAGGTGGTCGAGGATCTCGCCCTCGCCGCCGAGTTGCCCGTCCAGGTCGACGGTCTCGGTGACCATGCGCAGCTTGTAGCCGGCACCCTTGAGGTGCAGCGCGATGCTCGCCGTCGCGGCCACCGCCCATTCGAAGCTCGACGTGGGGCCCTCGCCCCGGTGCCCGGCGCCGCGCACGTCCAGCAGGACCGTGGCCCGGCTCTCCCACGGCTGTTCCTCGCGGCGGACCATCAGCTCGCCGGCGCGGGCCGTGGAACGCCAGTGGACCCGGCGCAGGTCGTCGCCGTAGCGGTACTCGCGGGTGGCGACGTCGTCCTCACCGTGGACCGCGACCGACCGTGAACGGCTCTCACCGCTGCCGGCGTACTCGCCGGTGAGGCGGACGTGCGGCAGCGCGGTGATCTTCGGGGTGACCGTCAGGCGGTCGGTGGTGGGGAAGGAACGGGTGACCTCGCACAGTCCGAAGGGGTCGGTCATGCGGATCACGAGCGGGCCGACGTCGTAGCGCCCGCGCGCTTCGGCGCGGACGGTGTACGACACCGAACTGCCCATCAGCCCCGCCAGGCGCTCCAGCACCAGGCGCGGGCGTGACCCAAGGGCGTAGGGCAGCCGGTCCTCCAGCATCAGCGTGCCGGTCGGCATGCGCGCGGAGTTCCGCAGGCGCAGCACGACGCGGGCACTGTGCCCGACCTCGGCGCGCTGCGGGTCGAGCACCCGCGCGCTGATCAGCTTGTACCGGGTCCGCGTCAGGGCGAAGGCGGACAGCAACGGCATGGCGGCGATGAGCGCCGCCACGCGCATGAGGTCCTTCTCGCCGACGACGAGGGCCACCAGCCCGATCGAGACCGCCGCGGCGAAGAAGGCCTTGCCCCGGGTCGTCAGACCACGCAGCGACTCCCTCATGAGCTACCTGCCGTGACCGGCGCGCTGCACGGGGAGGCGGTGCACGAGGTCGGCGACGATGGCGTCGGTGGTGCGGCGCGCGAGCTGTGCCTCCGAGGTCGGCAGCAGGCGGTGGGCGAGGACGGGTACCGCGAGGGCCTGGAGGTCGTCGGGCAGGACGAACTCGCGGCCTTCGAGGGCGGCGACGGCGCGGGCCGTGCGCAGGAGCTGGAGCGCCGAGCGCGGGCTGGCGCCGAGACGAAGGTCGGGTGCCTCCCGGGTGGCGTGGACGAGCGCGACGGCGTACTGCTTCACCGCGTCGGACACGTGCACGTGCCGGGCGGTGTTGATCATCCGGCGGATCACGTCGGCGTCGACGACCGGTCCGAGCTCGTCGAGCGGGTCGGCGCCGCCGTGCACGTTGAGCATCTCCAGCTCGGCGGTGGTGTCGGGGTAGCCGATCGCGACGCGTGCGGTGAAGCGGTCGCGCTGCGCCTCGGGGAGGGGGTAGGTGCCCTCCATCTCGATGGGGTTCTGCGTCGCGATCACCATGAACGGCGTCTGCAGCTGGTAACTGTGGCCGTCGACGGTGACCTGCCGCTCCTCCATGCATTCCAGGAGGGCGGACTGCGTCTTCGGGGACGCGCGGTTGATCTCGTCACCGACCACGAGGTTGGCGAAGACGGCGCCGGGCTTGAACTCGAAGTCGTGGGTGTCCTGGTTGTAGATGGACACACCGGTGACGTCGCTCGGCAGCAGGTCGGGCGTGAACTGGATGCGCCGGACGGTGCAGTCGATCGAGCGGGCGAGGGCCTTGGCGAGCTTGGTCTTACCGACCCCGGGGACGTCCTCGATGAGCAGGTGGCCCTCGGCGAGCAGCACCGCGAGCGACAGCCGGACGATCGCGTTCTTGCCCTCGATGACGCGCTCGATGTTGGCCACCACGGAGTCGGCGGCCGCCTTGAACTCGTGCAGTGCCATCGGTGCTCCAAGATCCTGCCACTGGCCGCTCCGGGTGGGATGAACGGTCATTCGGCCTCCTCGACACGGGGCGCGACGGACACAGGTAGTCGTCGTGCCGTTTCATGGGGGGCAGCGTGCCATGACCGCGCCAGCCGTCCTCCCCGTACGGACTTCTCTGAATAATGTCAGCAACCACCCAGGAAGATGAAACGCCGAAGCGGTCATTTGTTCATAACGAGTTGGGCGACAACCGAAAGGTCGCGACCAGCTGCGATCAAGGGGTCGCTCGGCGTGAGATCCCAGGTGGGGCAGGGGTTCGGGGCCCCCGGGAAAGCCTACGCGCGGTGACCGGATTTCGGGGGGCGCGCGGACGGGGCCCGGGACCGGCCGGCAGGGGGCGCGGCGCGGGGCCGCATTCCGGATAGAGGCCCTGGTCGCCGCGCGCTACACTGCACGCATGAAGGCGGCCCGGCTGCTCCTTAGTAGGCCGTGCTGACGCGAGGCTCATTCCGCGACGGCACGGCATCCCCTCCTGCGCGAGGGGATTTTTTATGCCCTTGAATCGACCTGTCTGTTGAGGTGACAAGACCATGAATGACGTCAATCCCGGCGACATTCCCCCGCACCGTTACGACGCCGGCCTGGCCAACTCCATCGAGGCCCGCTGGCAGGAGCACTGGGCGCAGCACGGGACCTTCGACGCGGTGAACCCGTCAGGACCGCTGTCCGACCCCTCCCATCCGCGCGCGGGGGCCGAGAAGCTGTTCGTGATGGACATGTTCCCCTACCCCTCGGGTGCGGGACTGCACGTCGGCCACCCGCTGGGCTACATCGCCACCGACTGCTATTCGCGCTACAAGCGCATGGCCGGATACAACGTGCTGCACCCGATGGGTTACGACGCCTTCGGTCTGCCCACCGAGATCTACGCCGTGCAGACCGGCCGCCACCCGGCCGGGATCACCGAGGAGAACATCGCCCGCTACCGCGGCCAGCTGCGCCGCCTGGGCATGGGTTACGACACCAAGCGCACCTTCGCCACGTCGGACCCCGAGTACTACAAGTGGACCCAGTGGATCTTCCTGAAGATCTTCAACTCCTGGTACGACCCGGCCGCCGACGCCGCTCGCCCGATCGAGGAACTGGTCGCGTCCTTCGCCGACGGCACCCGTGCGGTGCCCGGCGGACGTTCGTGGGCGGAGCTGGACGAGGTTGAGCGCCGCGAGATCGTCGACGGGCACCGCCTGGTCTACGTCGACGAGGCCCCGGTGAACTGGTGCCCGGGCCTGGGCACGGTGCTGTCGAACGAGGAGGTCACCTCCGAGGGCCGCAGCGAGCGCGGGAACTTCCCGGTCTTCACCCGCAACCTGCGCCAGTGGAAGATGCGCATCACCGCCTACTCCGAGCGTCTGCTGGCCGACCTGGAGGGCGTCGACTGGCCCGACCCGGTCAAGGCGATGCAGCGCAACTGGATCGGCCGCTCGGTCGGCGCGCACATCGACTTCGGCACGTCCGCGGCCCCGATCCGGGTGTTCACGACCCGCCCGGACACGATCTTCGGCGCGACGTACATGGTCCTGGCGCCCGAGCACGAGCTGGTCGACGGGCTGGTACCGGCGGCGTGGCCCGAGGGCACGCACGAGGTGTGGACCAACGGGCACGCGACTCCCGCCGAGGCCGTGGCCGCCTACCGCAAGTTCGCCGCCGCGAAGACCGACGTGGAGCGCCAGGAGGGCGCCAAGGACAAGACCGGCGTGTTCGTCGGGTCCTTCGCGGTCAACCCGGTGACCGGCGCGCGAGTCCCCGTCTTCATCGCCGACTACGTCCTGGCCGGTTACGGCACGGGCGCGATCATGGCGGTGCCCGGACAGGACGAGCGCGACTGGGACTTCGCCGAGGCGTTCGAGCTGCCGATCGTGCGCACGGTACAGCCGACGGAGGGCTTCGAGGGCAAGGCCTTCACCGGTGAGGGTCCGGCGATCAACTCCAGCGCCGAGGGTGTCAGCCTGGACGGCCTGGGCGTCGTCGAGGCGAAGGCCCGCATCATCGCGTGGCTGGAGGAGAAGGGCGCCGGTGTCGGCGCGATCAACTATCGCCTGCGCGACTGGCTGTTCTCCCGCCAGCGCTACTGGGGCGAACCCTTCCCGATCGTCTACGACGAGACAGGCATGCCGGTGGCGCTGCCGGAGTCGATGCTGCCGGTCGAGCTGCCCGAGATCGACGACTTCTCCCCGAAGACCTTCGACCCGGACGACGCCGACACCGCACCCGAGCCGCCCCTGGGCCGCGCCACGGAGTGGGTCGAGGTCACCCTGGACCTGGGCGACGGGCCGAAGAAGTACCACCGCGAGACCAACACGATGCCCAACTGGGCCGGGTCGAGCTGGTACGAGATCCGCTACATCGACCCCGGCGACGAGAACGAGATGGTCTCGCCCGACAACGAGCGCTACTGGATGGGGCCGCGCGACGGCGGGCACATCGGCGGCGTCGACCTGTACGTCGGCGGTGTGGAGCACGCCGTCCTGCACCTGCTGTACGCGCGCTTCTGGCAGAAGGTCCTGTTCGACCTGGGCTACGTCTCGACGGCCGAGCCCTTCCACAAGCTGATCAACCAGGGCTACATCCAGGCGTACGCCTACACCGACAAGCGCGGTGTGTACGTCCCGGCGGCCGAGGTCGAGGAGGTCGACGGGAACTTCTTCTACGAGGGCGAGCGGGTCGAGCGCGAGTACGGCAAGATCGGCAAGTCCCTGAAGAACGTCGTCACGCCCGACGAGATGTGCGACGAGTACGGCGCCGACACCTTCCGCGTCTACGAGATGTCGATGGGCCCGCTGGAGGCGTCGCGCCCCTGGGACACCCGTGCCGTCGTCGGCTCGCAGCGTTACCTGCAGCGCCTGTGGCGCAACGTCGTCGACGAGAACACCGGGGCGGTGCGCGTCGCCGACGCCGAACCCGCCGAGGAGACCTGGAAGATCCTGCACCACACCATCGCCGGTGTGCGCGAGGACATGGAGCACCTGCGGCTGAACACCGCGATCGCCAAGCTGATCACGCTGAACAACCACGTGACCGGCCTGGCCGAGGTGCCCCGCGCGATCGCCGAACCGCTGATCCTGATGACGGCGCCGATCGCGCCGCACATCGCCGAGGAACTGTGGAACCGGATCGGGCACGGCGGCTCCCTGGCCAACACCGACTTCCCGGAGGCCGACGAGGCCTACCTGGTCGTCGAGACCGTCACCTATCCCGTGCAGATCAACGGGAAGGTGCGCGGACGGGTCGAGGTCGCCGCCGGCGCCACCGAGGAGGCCGTGCGCGAGGCCGCGCTGGCCGAGGAGAAGGTCGTGGCGGCCCTGGGCGGCAAGGAGCCGCGCAAGGTCATCGTGATCGCGGACCGGATGGTCTCGATCGTCGCCTGAACCGCGTGAGAACGAGGGCCGCCGGGGAAACCCCGGCGGCCCTTTCCGTCACACCAGGCCGGCGACCTCGCCGTAGCCGGGAAACAGTCCCGCGTCGACCGTCCCGTCGGCGACCGCGGCCATCGTCGCGGTCAAGGCGTGCAGGGTCGCGCGGAACAGCAGCGACCCGGTGCTGATCCGCGCGACGCCCAGCTCGGCCAGCCGCGTGGGGGAGTGGCGTCCGTAGACGAGGTTGAGCGGGGCGCCGGCTCCCGCGACGACGGCCTCGATCTCGCGCTCGTCGTCGAGCGCGGGCACGTAGACACCGTCGGCCCCGGCCTCGGCGTAGACACGCACCCGGCGCAGCGCCTCGGCGAGCGGCGCCAGTTTCAGCCAGTGGGTGTCGGTGCGCGCGTTGACGAACACGCCCGGCGCGGCGGCCTTCACGGCCTTGATGACGGCGACCATGTGCGCGTCGGGGACCAGGCGGTCTTCGCGGCCGTCCTCGATGTTGACGCCCGCGACGCCCAGTTCGGCGAGCTCGGCGACGTGGGCGGCGACCTCACCGGGGTCCTCCGAGAAGCCGTTCTCGATGTCGACGGTGACGTGGACGGGCAGGCGGGTGATGCTCCGGGCGAGGGCGGTGTTCTCGTCGCGGGTCACCCCGGCCGCGTCGGGTTTCCCGGCCGCGACGGCCACGCCGAGGCTCGTGGTTCCCAGCGCGGCATGGGACCGGGCCAGCACGGCGGCGCTCGCGTAGTCCCAGGCGTTCGGCAGGAGCAGGGGTTTCCCGGGGACGTGGAGTTCGGCGAAGGAGGTCATCGCGCCCGCACCGCCTCGACGATCCCCGCGACCAGGGCCACGGCCTGCGCCTCGGCCGGGCAGGGCCGCCGTCCGGTCCCGAACGCGGTCTCCCGCGTGATCGGGCTCAGCACGAGTTCCGCGCCCGCCGGGATCGTCTCACCGCCGACGACCGTGTCGGCCGCCGAGATCCGGCGCAGCACCGGAACCGGCCGGTCCTCGGTGAAGGCCAGGTCCACCGCCTCCTCGACCGGACCCGGCGCCGAGGCGAAGCCGAGCGCGGTCGCGGCCAGCTTCGCCGTCGCCGCGTAGGCCTGGAGCGGCAGCGAGACACGTGCCGCGACCTCCTCGTCGCCGCCGGGCCCGAGCTGAGCCCGCAGCACCTCGACGGCCGCGTCGGTCTCCGCCGAAGGCTCACCGCCGGTGAGGTACCCGGCCGCCACGACCGGTACCGCGGCGGCGAAGGCGTCGAGATCGGTGGCGCCCAAAGCCTCGCCGAGGACCCGCGCGGTCACCTCCCCGGGCAACTCCGCGAGCGGCGTACCGGCGACCAGCAACCCGGCAGCGGTGTCGCGCGCCGCCGTCCGCAACGCCGTGGGATCGAGCGCCGCGATCTCCGCGACGGCGAGGGCCCGCCTCCGGCGATGCGGTTCGCCCTCGGCGAAACGGCCGACGTTACGGCGCACCCACGCCAGCCCGCCGGACTCGTCCTCGCGCGGGGGGACCACGGTGAAACGCTCGTCGTGAAGGACGGCGGCGATCCGTTCGGGATCGGTGACGGTGAAGGTCTCCATGCCCCGAACCCTAGGTCCGGGACACTTCGGCGCACGCCGAACTACATCAGCTCCATGGCGTTGTTCGCGTCCGGAGGTAACTGTTTCGGATTGACCGCCGCCAGCCGCTCGTTGCGCAGCGCCGTCGGCCACGTGTCGTCGAGCGGCACCAGCTGCGAACCGGTCACCCAGCTCAGCAGCAGATCGGCCAGCAGCGGATTGCGGGCCAGCGCGGGCCCGTGCAGGTACGTGCCCATGATCCGGCCCGCCCACGCGCCCTCGGTCGTGCCGTCGTTGCCGATCCCGTGCGTCACCTTCGCCAGCGGCGCGGCGTTCGGCCCGATGAAGGTCCGGCCGCCGTGGTTCTCGAAGCCCGTCAGCGTCGGGACGTGCAGCCGCGGGTCGATCTGCCCGGCGAGCTCACCGACCGCGCGCTTGTCGCCGCGCTGGGAGTGGATGTCGAGCAGGCCGAGTCCGGCGTGCTGCTCGCCCTTCGCCATGAAGCTGGTGCCCATGATCTGGTACCCGGCGCACACCGAGAAGATCACGGCGCCCTTGTTCACCGCGCGGGGAAGGCTTCCGTCGGCGCGGAGCCGGTCGGCCGCGAGCGCCTGGGGGCCGTCCTCGCCACCGCCGATGAGGTAGATGTCGCCCTCGGTCGGCATGTGCTTGTCACTGGTGACCTCGACGATGTCGACGTCGATGCCGCGCCCGATGGCGCGGTAGGCCAGGACCTGGAGGTTGCCCCGGTCGCCGTAGGTCGACAGCAGGTCCGGGTACAGCCAGACCAGGCGCAGGGTGCTCAGCGACGGCCTAGTTGACACGGTCGAACTCCGATCGGATGTCCTGGAAGGCGGTGTAGTTGGCGATGACCTCGACGTTGCCCTCCGGTGCCGCGCGGAGGGCCGCCGCGAAGTTGTCGACGACCGTGAAGTCGATCCCGTTCACCTGGAGACGGACGGCGAGGTCGAAGCGGCGGTCGCCGGTGACCAGGACCTGGCGGCCCAGGACGGGGGAGTAGTCCACGTCGTAGATCCACGAGGTGTCGTAGCCGTCGACCTCGCGCGCGTTGAGGCACAGCGTCACCGGGACGCCCGGGTCGAGCATGTCGAAGGCCTCAAGCCAGCCCGCGGGGTTCTTCGCCAGCAGCAGGCGGGCGCGGCGGCCGTCGCGGCGGACCACGGCGTAACGGCCGGCGATCGAGCGGACCTTCGACAGTTGCGGCACGGCCTCGGTGAGCGGGACGCCGAACTCGGCCGCGATGGCCAGGGCCGTCGCGGCGTTGTTGCGGTTGACCTGGCCGGGCAGCTGGAGACTCAGGGTCGCGCGCTGGCCGGTCGGGTCGACGACCTGGTCGCCGTCCACCGACCACTGCGGCGACGGGCGGGTGAGACCGCAGTTCGTGCAGCGCCAGTACTCGCCGTAGCGGTCGAGGCGTTTGCCGCACTCGGGGCAGGCCCAGGAGTCCTCCTGCCAGCGCTGGCCGCCGGCCACCCACGTCACGCGCGGGACGGCCTGCGCGGCCCAGGTGACCATGGGGTCGTCGGCGTTGGCGATGACGTGGACGTCGGGGTGAGCGGTGAGGGCCGTGCGCCACTTCTCCGCGAGCATCCCGACCTCCATCGCGCGGTCGAGCTGGTCGCGCGAGAGGTTCAGCAGGGCGACGACGCGGGGCTTGGACTCCAGCAGCAGCTGGGCCAGGTAGTGCTCGTCGACCTCCAGGACGGCGTTGCTGGCCTCGGGGGCCTTCGCCAGGGCCGTGGTGTGGCCGGTCGGCATGTTCGCGCCGAAGCTGTTGGTGGCGACCGGCCCGAGCGCGCCGAGGGCGGCGGCGGTGAAACGGGTCGTCGTGGTCTTGCCGTTCGTGCCGGAGATCAGCGCGACCTGGCGGTTCTCGGCGAGGAGGGCCAGGAGACGGGGCTCGACCTTGAGGCCGACGCGTCCGCCGATGACGGAGCCGTCGCCGCGACCGCTCACGCGAGAGAGGGTGGCGGCCGTGCGGAGCAGGGCGGTCGCCAGTCGTGCTCGGGGCGACAGGTTCGTCATCGGTACCGGTCCTTCGAAGAGGCGTCGTGATGCCACGGGAAGTCTGACACACGACGGCCGGACGGCCGCCCGACGGCGGGATAAGGCGGGATAAGAGGACTCAGGTGGAGAGGGAGTGGGCGGGGTCACCGGGGTGGGGACAGGCGGGTGGGCGGGACGGCGAGGGTGCACCGGTCGGTGAGCGCGCGGTGGGGTGTGCGGGACGCACGGAGTGGGACGGGGTGTGCGGCGGTGTCGAAGCGGGGCCTCAGATGGCGGGGTCTGCGGGAGGCACGGGCCGAGCCCCGGGGTGGTGGAGAGGGCTTTCGTCGCCCGGACTCGCGCGTGGTGGTGGCCTCGAGGTCGGCGAGCCGAGCGCTCGGGCGGCGGAGAGCGTGCTGCCGGCCCTCATTTCCTCCCGCGCGGGCGAAGCGAGTGAGGGCGGGCTGAGCGCCCGTGTCGGCAATGCCCATTTCCTCCCGCGCGGGCGAAGCGAGTCCTGGGATTGCGGTGTCCACGGGGTGTGCGAGCCGGAGCGTCGGGAGATGGGGAGGCGTACGGACGCCTCACCCGCTTTCGTGCGGTGGGGTCTCCGGGCGCGAGCCGGGGCCACGTGGGCTTGGCGGCATGCCACCGCCCTCACCTCGCTCTCGCGCCGGGTGACGCGCGGGGTGTGCGAGCCGGGCCTCGGATGGCGAGGGCTCACGGATGGGTGAGGCTGGGCGCGTCGGGGTGGGGTCGGCGCATGGGCGGGCGAGCCGTGCGACGGCGGCGCCGTGGCAGGCGCAGGCCGAGCCCGCGGCCGGCGCGTGTTCACGGATGTGCGAGTCGAGGGCCGGGCGGTGGAGCCTCGCCACGAACAGGCGCCGGGTTGCAGGGGCGGGGTGGCGTGCCCCGGCCGCGTGAGCCGGGTCCTGGGCGGCGAGGGCTCACGGCGCCGCGGGAACCGCCTCTTCGGCCCGGGCCGCGGACAGCCGGTCCCTGCCCCACTCCCCACGCGCCCCCACTCTCCTCCCACACCGCCCTCCACTTCCCTCCCGCGTTTTCCTCCACATCCCTCCCCACCCCGCTCCCCGCACCTCTCCCACCCCCTCCCGCGATCCGCGAGCGCCCGCCACGCCCGCTCGCGCCCATTCCGCCGATCGGGCCATTCCCGGGGTGTGTCCGCCCGCCCGGAGCGCTTTGATCCCTTGCGTCCAAAGCGATCCCGGGTATCGCGAGTCCTCCCCGTTCGCTCGATCGGGTGACGTACCGGTTGTCAACCCGCAGTAGGGCTGTTGATCACAACCCACTTCCCTCCACCGCTCTGACCTGCGCGGATACCCGAACCGCCGGTGAGATTTCGCCGAATTGGCCCTTGTGGGTGGAGGGAAGTGGAGTACAGTGGGGCGAACTGGTGGAGCCGGGAGGCGCCGCCGGCCTCCTCGTTGAAACGCATTGGGGGAAGGGGGAACCGATGTTTCTCGGGACCCACACCCCGCGTCTCGACGAGAAAGGGCGGCTGATTCTCCCGGCGAAATTCCGCGAGGAGCTGGCCGGCGGTCTGGTCATGACGAAAGGGCAGGAACGCTGCCTCTACGTCTTTCCGACCATTGAGTTCACGCGCCTGGCGGAGGAGTTGCAGCAAGCACCGTTGACGAGCAAGGCAGTACGGGCGTACAACCGCGTGTTCTTCGCGAGCGCGCACGACGAGATCCCGGACAAACAGGGTCGCGTCACCATCCCGCAGAGGCTTCGGGAGTACGCCGGACTGAACCGCGACCTTGTCGTGATCGGTGCCAGTACGCGAGTTGAGGTGTGGGACTCCCAGGCGTGGGAGGCCTACCTGGCCGAAAACGAGGAGGCTTTCGCCGACATCGAGGAGGGGGTTCTGCCCTCCGGCCTCTGACGTCGGTTCTCCGGTAACAGGAGACGGCGACCGCGGACGCACCGGATGAAACCGGCGCGTCGAGTCGTCACGAGGGCTCGGCACGACGCGCGACGCGACGGTACGACGGTCACGGACAGGGCCGGCGGACCGCCTCGGCGCCATCGGGCCCGAAAGTCTGGACTGGCAACGAGTTTCGAGTGGTCTCGGCGATGAGCGAACGACAGCGACATAGGGGATCGTCGGGGCCGGCGTACCGCCTGGTCTCCAGCCGCCGAAGCCGGCACCTGGCACTTCTTCCCCGGTGCCAGGGAACGGCTGAAGCGGATGGGGACCAGGCGGTATGACGCGAAAACAGCGGGGGTCCGCCCCCGCTGTTCTCCGGACGTACGGCACAACGCGACACGGGCCACCCGGCCCGTGTGCCGTATGTACCGCCCGGGGATACCTGAGGAACGGCGATGATGGGGGTCGAGATGGTGGAGCGCGCCGTGCACGTGCCGGTGATGCTCGAGCCTGTCCTCGGGCTGCTCGGCCCCGCCCTCGAAGGCGGCCCCAAGTTCTGCGTCGACGCCACTCTCGGCCTCGGCGGGCACAGTGAGGCCCTGCTGACCCGCTTCCCCGAGCTCACCGTGATCGGCCTCGACCGCGACCCCAACGCCCTTCGGCTCTCCACCGAGCGCCTCGCCCCCTTCGGCGAGCGCTTCCGCGCGGTGCACGCCGTCTACGACCGCATGCCCCACGTCCTCGAAGACCTCGGCGTGCCCGCCGTCGACGGGATCCTCTTCGACCTCGGCGTCTCCTCCATGCAGCTCGACGAGGCCGAACGCGGCTTCGCCTACGCGCAGGACGCGCCGCTCGACATGCGGATGGACCCGACCACCGGGATCACCGCCGAGCAGGTCGTCAACACCTACGAGGCGCGCGACCTGGCGCGGATCCTGCGCGAGTACGGCGAGGAGAAGTTCGCGCCGAGGGTCGCCAAGGCCATCGTCAACGCGCGCGCCAAGGAGCCCATCACCTCCTCGAAGTTCCTCGCCGAGCTCGTTCGGGAGGCCATCCCGGCCGCGGCCCGGCGGACCGGCGGCCACCCGGCCAAACGCGCGTTCCAGGCGTTGCGGATCGAGGTGAACGCCGAGCTGGAGGTCCTCGCCAGGGCCCTCCCGGGCGCCTTGAGCTCCCTGGCGGTCGGCGGGCGGATCGTGGTGCTGTCGTACCACTCCCTCGAAGACCGCATGGTCAAGCGGGCCTTCGCCCCGCTGACGAAGTCGAGTTCACCGGCGGACCTGCCGGTCGAGCTCCCCGGTACCGAGCCGACCTTCCGGTTGCTCACTCGCGGCGCCGAACTTCCCGGCGACGACGAGACCGCGACCAACCCGCGGGCGGCATCGGCGCGCATGCGCGCCGCCGAACGCGTACGAGCCGACCACCACAGGCACGTGGACTTGGGGGAGGACCAGTCATGAGCGTGAACAAGAAAGGTACGAACCTGGCCCGGGCCGACCACGACGAGATCGTCAAGGCGGCCCGTCGGCGCGCCAGGGCCGCCGACTCGCGCCGCCGCGCGCTGGCCGGCGACGCCTCCGCGCCCGTGACCGACGGGCCCCTCGCCCTTCAGCCGCGGATCATCGAGCCGGAGGTGGCGCCGCCCGCCCCGGCCCCGGTCGCGCCCGAGCCCGCCGCCCCGAAGCGGAAGGCCCCGGCGAAGCGGCCCGACACCGTCGCGCCCCCGGCCCCGGTCACCACGCCCCGGACGCCTTTCGTGGTGTTCCTGATCGGGTTGGTGGCCGCCGGGATCGTCGGCCTCCTCCTGCTCAACACCGCGATCAGCGAGGACGCCTTCGCGCTGCACGACCTGCGCGCGGCCCAGGGCGAGCTCGACGCACACGAGCAGCAGCTGAAGGACGAACTGGCCGAGCTGTCCTCCCCCGGCAACCTCGCCGCGGCCGCGAAGCGGCTCGGCCTGGTCCCGGCCGAGGAGGTCACCTACATCCGCCTCCCCGACGGACGGGAGCTGACCATGCCGAAACCCGGCGGGAACTAGGACCGGTGGCAGAGGACGGCAAGCCCCGCCGCGGCAGCGGCAAGAACGGCGACCGCCGCGTCGTCCCCCTCGACAAGAACCGTCGGGGCACGGGCGACGCGGCTCGCCGTCGTACCCGCGAACAGAACGCCGAACCGCGCGTCGACCCGCCCCCGTACCGCCGCCGGACCACGGTCCGGCGCGTCGACCGCGACCCGTTCCGTCCGGCGCTCCAGTTGCTCGACGGCGGTTCGCCGAAGACCTCGCGCGGCGGTAAGGGCGGCACCCAGGCCCGCAAGACGCCGGCCCGCGGCCGCGGGACGCCGACGCAGCGGCAGCCCCCGCGCAACCCGGTCCGCCGTAACCGCTCCCAGCCCGCCTCGCGTAAACGGCGGATGGTCAAGCGGCGCCTTCCGCGCCTGGCCAGCCCGAACAAGCGCCTGCGGATCGGCACCGTCCTGGTCCTGCTGGTCTTCGTGGTGATCGGCGGCCGGCTCGTCGAGCTCCAGGTGACCGACGCGGCCGCCTACGCCGCCGCGGCCCTCGACCAGCGTCTCTATGAGGAGATCGTGCCCGCCGAACGCGGCTCGATCCTCGACCGGGACGGCAACGCCCTCGCCTTCAGCGCCGACGCGCGCTACGTCTACGCCGACCCGGAGATGATCAGCGACCCGCAGGCCGTCGCCGACCAGCTCTCGCCGGTCCTCGGCGTCCCCGCCTCGGAACTGCTGCCGAAACTCCAGCGGCAGAAGAACGACAACGGCGACGCGGTCCGCTTCGTCTACCTCGCCCGCGGTGTCGACCCCGAGGTCGGCGACCGCGTCACCGCGCTGGCCAACCCCGCCGTGCGCGTCCGGCACGACGAGCGCCGGGTCGTCCCCGGCCACGACCTGGCCGCCAACATCCTCGGCTTCACCGGCGACGAGACCAAGGGCCTGGCAGGCCTGGAGGCCCAGTACGACGACCTCCTGCGCGGCGTCGACGGCAAGCGCACCTACGAGGTGACGCCCGGCAACGACCCGCAGGAGATCCCCGGCGGCTTCAACCGCGAGGAGGCGGCCCGCCCCGGCTCGTCGCTCCAGCTGACCATCGATCAGGACCTCCAGTTCCGGGCCCAGCAGATCCTCACCGAGCGGATGAAGAAGGCCAACGGCACCTTCGGGGCCGCGGTCATCATGGACGTCAAGACCGGCGAGGTCGTCGGGCTGGCCAGCGCGCCCTCCTACGACGCCGCCGACCCGTTCAAGTACGACGCGAAGCTGATGCAGGACTGGACGGCCAACGCGGTCCTGGAGCCCGGCTCGGTGCACAAGGCGATCATCGTCAGCGCCGCCATCCAGGAGGGCCTGATCAAGCCCGACGAGACGATCGTCGTCCCGCCGACCCTCAAGGTCGCCGACAACGTCTACGAGGACACCCACTACCACACCAAGCGCCCGATGACGCTCGGCGGAATCCTCGCCTACTCCTCCAACGTCGGCACCATCGAACTGGCCGACATGCTCGGCCCGGAGAAGGTCTACGAGTACCAGCAGCGCTTCGGTCTCGGCTCGCCGACGGGCGTCGGCGTCGCCGGTGAGGCCGAGGGCATCGTGCGGCCCTCCGACACCTGGCAGGGCAGCGATCACGGCTCGATTCCGATCGGGCTCGGCGTCGCGGTGACGCCCCTCCAGATGGCGGCGGCCTACAACGCGATCGCCAACGGCGGGACCTGGATCCAGCCCTCGCTGATCAAGTCGACGATCGCGCCCGACGGGACCGTCACGCAGGCCCCGGCCCCGGCCACCCGGCAGGTCATCTCCAAGGAGACCTCCGACGCGATGCGGCACCTGCTCCAGGCGCCGATCGCCGTCCCGGACGGGACCGGCCACACCGCGCACCTCGACGGCTACCTGATCGGCGGCAAGACCGGTACCGGACAGCTGGCCAAGGACGGCGGCTACGCGCCCGGCGAGGTCGCCGGTTTCGTGGGCTTCGCGCCCGCCGACGACCCGAAGTACACCGTCTCGGTCTTCATCTACACCCCCGGCGGCGGTGGCGGCGCGGTCGCCGGCCCCGCCTTCCGGGACATCATGGCCTTCACCATGGGCCACTTCCGGGTGCCGCCGTCGACCGAGGCGGAACCGGAGTTCCAGATCTATGGCTGAACGGCCGCCGAACGCAGACTCCCCGCCACCGGCGGTGGCGGGGAGTTCGAGTCTCGGCGGTCAGGCCTTGGTATCGCCCTTGCCGGTCATGCCCTGGATCTTGTCCTTGGCCATGTCGACCTTGTCGGCGTACTTGTCGTTGGTCTTCTCGTTGATGAAGTCCGCGGCCTTCTCAACACCCTCGTCGACCTTTTCGTCCTGGCCCGACACGGTCTCCTTGACCTTGTCGAAGCCTTCCTTGATCTTGTCGCCGATGCCCATGTTGATCCCTCCTGAAGATCACTTCGATCCCATTGAAGCGGGCGCGCGACCGGGCCGCAGGTATTCACGGAATCTGGTGCCCCGCTGGCGGGGTGACCACGGTTCCGCGCGCTCGGGGAGGTAGGGTCTCGACGTGTCTGGCTACCCTCGTCCCCGTTCTGTGCGGCCGTGTCCGCTAAGTGATCTCGCCGACGCGCTGTCCGTTCCGTCCCCCTCGCCCACGGTCGAGGTGACGGGCGTGACGCTCGCTTCGCGGGAGGTGCGTCCGGGCGACCTGTACGCGGCCCTGCCGGGCGCGCGGCGGCACGGCGCGGAGTTCATCGCCGACGCGGCCGCCTCGGGCGCGGTGGCCGTCCTGACCGACGCCAGGGGAGGCGCGGTCGCCGCCGAGCACGGCCTGCCCGCGCTCGTCGTCGACGACCCGCGCGGAGTCCTCGGGGGAGTGGCCGCCCGCGTCTACGGCGACCCGACCGCCCGCCTGCGGGTCCTCGGGATCACCGGCACCAACGGCAAGACCTCCACGGCCTACCTCATCGAGGCCGGCCTGCGGGCCGCCGGGCGAACGACCGGGATCATCGGCACCGTCGCCACCGTCATCGGCGGCGAGACCCTCACCAGCGTGCGCACGACCCCCGAGGCCCCCGACCTCCAGGCCCTGTTCGCCTACGCCCTTGAGCAGGGCGTCACCGACGTGGTCATGGAGGTCTCCAGCCACGCCC
Source organism: Phytomonospora endophytica (assembly GCF_014202425.1). Lineage (GTDB taxonomy): Bacteria > Actinomycetota > Actinomycetes > Mycobacteriales > Micromonosporaceae > Phytomonospora > Phytomonospora endophytica. The sequence continues at coordinate 720,336 of NZ_JACHGT010000001.1, forward strand.
TGGCGCAGGGCCGCGCCGACGGGACCACCTTCGCCGTCGGCGGTTTCACCATGTTCGGCGTCGACCACCTCGACTTCCACGCCGACATGGAGGACTACTTCGCCGCCAAGGCCAAGCTCTTCGACGGGCGCTGCCGCAGCGAGGTCGTCAACTTCGACGACCAGTCCGCGCGCCGCCTGATCAAAGCGGCGACCGTCACCTACTCCGTCCCCGACGGCACCGGCGAGTCCACCACGAACTGGACGGCCACCGAGGTCACCGGTGAGGGCTTCGACCAGCGCTTCACCGTCAACGGCCCCGGCGGGTTCCGGCACGCCGGCTCGGTCCGCCTCCCCGGCCGCCACAACGTCTCCAACGCGCTGCTCGCCGTGGCGATGCTCGCCGAGGCGGGCGTCGACCCGGCGACCGCCGTCGACGGTGTCGCGACCTGCCGCGGCATCCCCGGCCGGATGGAGCGCGTCGGCGACGGCCCGATCCTCGGCGTCGTCGACTACGCGCACAAGCCCGACGCGATCCACGCCGTCCTATGCGCCCTGCGGGCCATCACCCCGGGCAAGGTCATCGCCGTCATCGGCGCCGGAGGCGACCGTGACCAGGGCAAACGCGTCCTGATGGGCAAGGCCGCCGCGCACGGCGCCGACCTGGTCATCGTCACCGACGACAATCCCCGCACCGAGGACCCGGCCGCGATCCGCCGGGGCGTGATCGAGGGCGTCGGCGACGACGGGCATCTGGAGATCGCCGACCGCGCCGAGGCCATCGCCGCCGCGGTCGCGCGGGCCGTGGACGGCGACACCGTCGCCGTTCTCGGCAAGGGCCACGAGCAGGGCCAGGAACTGGCCGACGCGGTGATCCCCTTCGACGACCGCGTCGTCCTCGCCGAGGCCCTGGGAGGAGCGCGATGATCAGTCTTTCCCTCACCGAGATCGCCGACGCCGTCGACGGCCGCCTGCACGGCGTGGCCGACCCGTCGGTCCTCGTCACCGGCTCGGTCGAGCACGACTCCCGCAAGGTCGCCGAGGGCGGCCTCTTCGTGGCGATCGCCGGTGAACGCGCCGACGGCCACGACTTCGCCGCCGGGGCGATCGCCGACGGCGCCCGCGCCGTCCTCGGCACCCGCGCCGTCGACGGTGTGCCGACGATCCTCGTCGCCGACCCGCTCATCGCGCTGGGCAGGCTGGCGCGGGCCGTCGTCGACCGCCTCGACAAGCTCACCGTCGTCGCGATCACCGGCTCGCAGGGCAAGACCTCCACCAAGGACCTGATCGCGCAGATCTGCGCCCGGCTGGGCCCGACGGTGGCCAACCAGGGCAACCTCAACAACGAGCTCGGCTACCCGTACACGGTCCTGCGCGCCGACGAGTCGACCCGCTACCTGGTCGTGGAGTCCAGCGCCCGCGCGATCGGCGACATCGCCTACCTCTCGCGCATCGCGCCCCCGCGCGTGGCCGTCGTCCTCAACGTCGGCATCGCGCACATGGGCACCTTCGGGTCCCTGGACAACATCGCCGTCGCCAAGGGCGAACTCATCGAGGCCCTGCCCGCCGAGGGCCTGGCGATCCTCAACGCCGACGACCCGAAGGTGTCGGCGATGGCGCCCCGCACGAAGGCACGTGTCCGCACCGTCGGGCGTGCCGAGGGCGCCGGGCTGCGCGCCGCCGACGTGGTCCTCGACGCCGCCGGGCGCGCGAGCTTCGAGCTGCGCGGTCCCGAAGGCGCCGTGCCAGTCCGGCTGGCCCTCAGCGGAGCCCACATGGTCGGCAACGCCCTCTCGGCGGCCGCGGTGGCCCTCGAACTGGGCATGCCCTTCGCCGAACTGCCCGAGGCCCTCGGTGCCCTGCGCATCGCCTCGGAACGGCGCATGGACGTCTTCGACCGCGCCGACGGCGTGACCGTCATCGACGACAGCTACAACGCCAACCCCGACTCCATGGCCGCCGCGATCGGCGCCCTCGGCGCGATCGGGGAAGGCCGCCGCAAGCTCGCCGTGCTGGGCTACATGGCCGAACTGGCCGAAGGCGAGCTGGAGTGCCACCGCCGGGTCGGCGACCAGGCGGCCGACGCGGGCGTGTCCCTGCTGATCTCGGTGCAGGACATCGCCGCGCCGATCACCGACGCGGCCGCCGAACGGGGCGTGGAGGCCGTCAACGTGCCCGACCAGGAGACGGCGATCGACCGGCTCCTCGGCGCGCTGCGGCCCGGCGACGTCGTACTGGTCAAGGGTTCCAGATACCGTACGTGGATCGTCGCGGACGCCCTTCGCGACGCCGAGGTGGACGATCGGTCCAAGGCGGAGGTCGAGTGAGGTCGGTAATCGTCGCCGCGTTCGTGGCGTTCGGGATATCGCTGTTCGGCACGCCGCTGGCGATCAGGGGTTTCACGCGTCTCAAGGCGGGCCAGCCGATCCGCACCGACGGCCCGGCCGCGCACCTGGCGAAGAAGGGCACGCCCACCATGGGCGGTGTCGTGTTCATCCTCGCCACGATCGTCGCCTACGTCGTCGGGCACCTGGTGCTCCTGACGATCCCCGAGGTCCCGGGCCGTCCCCGCGGTTACACGCTCACCGGCGTGGTCCTGCTCGGGCTGCTGTTCTTCATGGGCCTCGTCGGCTTCCTCGACGACTACCTCAAGGTCCGCCGTCGCAACTCCGGCGGCCTCAACAAACGCGGGAAGGTCCTCGGGCAGCTCATCGTCGGCGCCTTCTTCGGGTACCTCGCGCTGTACTTCCCCAGCGACTACAAGCCGTACACGACCGTCGGCAGCCAGTTCATGTCCTTCGTGCGGGACATGCCCTACCTGGACTTCACGAAGATCGGCGCGGTCGTGCTGTTCGTCTTCGTCATCATCGCCACCTCCAACGGCGTGAACCTCACCGACGGTCTCGACGGCCTGGCCACCGGCGCCTCGATCATGGTGCTGACGGCCTACGCGGTGATCGCGTTCTGGCAGTACCGGCACTGGTGCGGCGAGCCCGCCACCGACCTCTACTGCTACGAGGTCCGCGACCCCCTGGAGATCGCGCTGATCGCCGGGGCCGCCGCCGGGGCCTGTTTCGGCTTCCTGTGGTGGAACGCCTCTCCGGCCCGGATCTTCATGGGCGACACCGGCGCGCTCGGCCTCGGCGGCCTCATCGGCGGCCTGGCGCTGACCACCAAGACGATCCTGCTGCTGCCGATCGTCGGGCTGCTCTTCGTCATCATCACGATGTCGGTGATCATCCAGATCATCTCCTTCAAGACCACCGGGCGGCGGGTCTTCCGCATGGCACCGCTCCAGCACCATTTCGAGCTTGCCGGGTGGAGCGAGGTCAACATCGTGATCCGCTTCTGGATCATCGCCGGCATCGGCGTGGCGATCGGGCTGGGACTGTTCTACGCCGACTTCCTCAGGGTGGTGGGATGAGCATGAAGGCTCTCGTCGCCGGCACCGGCATCGCCGGCACCGCCAGCGCGGAGGTCCTCCTCGCCCGCGGCGCCGAGGTCACCGTCTACGACCGCGTCGACGGACCCGCCCTCGAAGCGCTCCGGGCGGCCGGTGCCCGCGTCGTCCACGGCGAGGAACCGCCCCTGGCGGTCCTCGACGAGGTCACCGACGTCGTGCTCTCACCCGGTTTCGCTCCGCACCACCCCCTCGCGGCGGCCGCCGTCGCCCGAGGCCTCGACGTGTACTGCGAGCCCGAACTCGCCTGGCGCATCCGCCCGGAGGGCGGGGCGCCGTGGCTGGCCCTGACCGGCACGAACGGCAAGACGACGGTGGTCACGATGCTCGCGGCGATCCTGTCGGCCGCCGGTCTCAACACCGCCGCTCTCGGCAACTTCGGCGTCCCGCTGGTGACCGCCGTCGACGCCGGGTACGACGTCCTCGCCGTCGAGCTGTCCAGCTTCCAGCTGTACTGGTCGCGGGACCTGGCACCCGAGGCCGGGGCGATCCTCAACCTCGCCGAGGACCACCTGGAGTGGCACGGCGACTTCACGTCCTACGCCGCCGCCAAGACCAACATCTGGCGCGCGGGGGCGTGCATCGGCAACCTCGACGACGAGCTCACCGCCGCCGCCCTCGGCGAGGCGAAGGGCCTGCACGTCGGCTTCACCCTCGGACACCCGCCGGCCGGTTCCTTCGGCGTCATCGACGACGTACTCGTCGACCACACCGGGCCCGAAGCCGTCGAGCTGTGCCGCACCTCCGACGTCCACGTCCCCGGGCGGCACAACATCGCCAACGCCCTCGCCGCGGCGACCCTCGCCCGGCTGCACGGCGTCAAACCCGCCGCCATCGCCGCGGGCCTGCGCGGTTACACGCCCGAGCCGCACCGGATCGCGCACATCGCGACCGTCGGCGGCGTCGACTACATCGACGACAGCAAGGCCACCAGCCCGCACGCCGCGAACGTCTCCCTGGAGGCCTACGAGCGGATCGTGTGGATCGCCGGCGGGCAGCTCAAGGGCGTCGACGTCAACGAACTGGTCGCCGCGCACGCCCACCGCCTCCACGGCGTCGTACTCCTGGGCGTCGACCGCGCCGAACTCGCCGCGGCCGTCGCGAAGCACGCGCCGGGCGTCCCGATCGTCGACATCGCGACGACCGCGCCCGAGGAGGCGATGACCGAGGCGGTCACCGCCGCCGCCCGCATGGCCCACGACGGCGACACGGTCCTCCTCGCGCCGGTCGGGGCCTCGAAGGACATGTACCGGGGCTATCCGCACCGGGGCATGGCCTTCGCCGAGGCGGTGGAGGTCTTGAGCCGATGAGCGAACGGTCGCAGCCCCTCGCCGCCCTGCGCGGCCTGCTCGACCGCCCCCTCGCCTCGTATTACCTGCTGCTCTCCTCGGCGGGCCTGCTCGTGCTCATCGGCCTCGTCATGGTGTTCTCCGCGACGATGGTCGAGGCCTACGCCGAGGTCGGCAGCTCCTTCGCCGCGATCGCCAAGCAGGCGACCTGGGCCGTGGTCGGCGTCTTCGGCTTCTGGTTCGCGCAGCGCCTCCCGGTGCGCACCTACCGGGGCATCGGCCGGCCGCTGCTGGTCGCCTCGGCGATCCTGCTCGCCGTCCTGGTCGTCTTCCCCTACATCAACGCCGGGCCGCTGCGCACCGAGGAACTGTGGATCATCCTCGGCCCCGTCCAGGTCCAGCCCTCGGAGATGGCGAAGTTCGCGCTCCTGCTGTGGGGCGCCGACCTGCTCGTCCGCAAGGGCCCGAAGATCGCGCTGTGGCGCGAGCTGGCCGTCCCGCTGTTCCCGACCACCGCGATCATCCTGGTCCTGGTCGGTTTCCGCGACCTGGGCACCATGCTGATCATGCTGTGCATGTTCATGGGCCTGCTGTGGACCGCGGGCGTGCGCCTGCGGCTGCTCGGCGGCATGCTCAGCGCCGGTTTCGTCGGCGCGATGGTCCTGGTCGTCCTCGCCAGCCACCGCATGGAGCGCTTCGTCTCCTTCCAGAACCCCGAGGACTACGCCGACGACTGGGGCTACCAGGCCATCCAGGGCTACTACGCCATCGCCGACGGCGGCTGGTTCGGCGTCGGGCTCGGGGAGAGCAAGCAGAAGTGGGAGTGGCTGCCCAACGGTCACAACGACTTCATCTTCGCCCTCATCGCCGAGGAACTGGGCCTCGTCGGCTGCGCGGTGATCCTGGCCCTGTTCGCCGTCCTCACCTACGCGGGACTGCGCATCGCCCGCCGCGTCAACGACCCCTTCCGCCGCCTCGTGGCCGCCGGAGCGACCTTCTGGCTCGCCGGGCAGGCCGTGATCAACATCGGCGGCGTCGTCGGGCTCATGCCCATCACCGGCGTCCCGCTCCCGCTGATCTCCGACGGGGGCAGCGCGCTGGTCGTCACACTCGTCCTGCTGGGCATGCTGGCGTCCTTCGCGCGCGCCGAACCGGAGGCCGCGGCCGCCCTGCGCGCCCGCAATCCGGGCAAGTGGGTGCGCGTACTCTGGGCACCTCTGCCGCCCCTGCAACGTGGCGGCGACCAGCGACCCGCCCGGCCCGGCAAGCCCACGAAGACCACCCGGAGCCGGACCAAGTAGCCCCACCCCTCGCCGCGGCCCGCCGTGGCGCGAGACGACAGAAGGAGTGCATGCAGATGACCCCGATCCGTTCCGTGGTGCTCGCGGGCGGAGGCACGGGAGGGCACATCTACCCTCTGCTCGCCTACGCCGACTGCCTCCGGCGGCACGACCCGAACATTCGGATCACCTGCATCGGCACGCCCAAGGGCCTTGAGGCCGACATCATCCCCAAGCACGGTTACGACCTGCGGATGGTCCCCGCCCACCAGCTGCCGCGCAAGGTCAACATGGATCTCGTGCTGACCCTGCCGCGCATGGCCAAGGCCCGCAAGGTCACGCGCGAGCTGCTCGACGAGGTCGCCGCCGACGTGGTCGTCGGCTTCGGCGGTTACGTGTCGGTCCCGGCCTACATGGCCGCCAAGGCCCGCAAGACCCCCATGGTGATCTTCGAGTTCAACGACCCGCCGGGCTTCGCCAACAAGCTCGCCATGCGCTACAGCGACAACCTCGCCATCGGCTTCGAGCACCTGACCCGCACGGTCCCGACGCTCGCCGGCGGCACCGTCACCGGCGTCCCGCTCCGCCGCGACATCTCCACCCTGGACCGGGCCGCGCAACGCGCCGCCGCCCGCCAGCACTTCGGGCTCGACCCGTACCGGCCGACGCTGTTCGTCTTCGGCGCCTCGCAGGGCGCGCGCTCGATCAACAACGCCGTCCTCGGCTCGGCCCGCGCGCTCACCGACGCCGGGATCCAGGTCCTGCACGTCATCGGCGCCCGCCGCGACGACCCGGTCGAGGTCCCCTCGGGCCTCGCCGCGCCCTACATCACCATGCCCTTCCTGTCCGAGATGCACCTCGGCTACGCCGCCGCCGACCTGGTCATGTGCCGGGGCGGGGCGATGACCTGCGCCGAGGTCGCCGCCGTCGGCCTCCCGGCCGCCTACGTGCCGCTGCCCTGGGGCAACAAGGAGCAGTACCGCAACGTCCGGCCCATCGTCGACTCCGGCGGCGGCCTGCTCGTCGAGGACGGCGACCTCTCGCCCGACCTCGTCGTGCGCGACCTGATCCCGCTCCTGCTCGACCCGACCCGCCTGGCCCAGATGGGCGCCGCCGCGCGCGCCTTCGGCCGCACCAACGGCGACGAGTCGCTGCGGCAGTTCATGTACGAGGCGGTGGCCCGTGGCTGAGACCTACGAACGCAGGCCGATCGAGCCGATGCACTCGCCGACCGACGACGGCGTGACCGCCGAGGATCTCGGCCGCGTCCTGTTCATCGGGATCGGCGGCGTCGGCATGAGCGGCCTCGCCCGCCTCTACGCCACCCGCGGCCTGCCCGTCAGCGGCAGCGAGCTGCACGACTGGCCCTCGCTTCCCGAGCTGGCCGCGCTCGGTGCGACGGTCCACCGCGAGCACGTGCCGTCGAACCTGGACGGCGTCGACACGGTGGTCCGCTCCAGCGCGCACCCCGACTCGCACCTGGAGATCGCCGAGGCCCGCCGTCGCGGCATCCGCGTCTACCACCGCTCCGAGGCCCTCGCCGCCGCGATGACCGGCCGCCGCTCGGTGGTGATCGCCGGGACGCACGGCAAGACCACGACCACGGCGATGACCACCGAGATCCTCGAAGGTTGCGGCCTCGACCCGTCCTATGTGAACGGCGGCGAGGCCTCCGTGTCGGGCAGCAGCGGGCGGCACGGCACGGGCGACGTGATGGTCATCGAGGCCGACGAGCACGACCGGACCTTCCTGCGCTACCGGCCGCACATCGCGATCATCACCAACATCGACGCCGACCACCTGAACAACTACGGCGACATCGACAACCTCGAAGCCGGGTTCGCCGAGTTCGGCCGCGCCACCGACGCCGACGGCGTCGTGATCGTCTGCGCCGACGACGAGCGCGCCCGACGTGTCGGGGAGACCCTGCGCGCCGAGGGCCGCGAGGTCGCGACCTACGGCACGGCCGCCGACGCCGACCTGCGCATCGACAAGGTCCACTCCACCAGCGACGGCGTCTCGTACCACGCGACCTACGGCGACGCCCAGCTCGGCGAGTTCTTCGTCCCCGTACCGGGCGCGCACCTCGGCCTCAACAGCGCCGCCGCGGTCCTCGCCGCGCTGCGCCTCGGTCTCGAAGCCGACCGGATCCGGACAGCGCTGGCCGCGTTCAGCGGCGTCCGCCGCCGCTTCGAGCTGCGCGGCACCGTCGGCGGTGTGCGCGTCTATGACGAGTACGCCTATCACCCGACCGCGATGAAGGCCGCGCTGTCGACCCTGTCCGGCATTCGTGAAGGCGGGCGCCTGATCGTGGTGTTCCAGCCCTACCGGGCCTACCGGACCAGGGATCTGCGCGCCGAGATCGCCGAGGCCCTCGCCATCGCCGACCAGGCCGTCGTCATGGAGGTCTTCGGGCCCGGTGAGGACATCCCGGTCAGTGAGGGCGGGATCGCCCTGCACGCGGCCGTCGCGCTGCCCGAGGAGGACAAGGTCTTCGTCCCCGACTGGAACGACGTGCCCGGCGAGGTCGCCGCGCGCGCCCGTCCCGGCGACCTGGTGGTGACCATGGGGGCCCCACCGCTGTCGCTGATGCCGCCGGAGATCCTCGCGGCACTGGGCGGTCCGTCTACCACTTAGGACACCGACACACAGGGGGCGCGCGTGCGCGACTGGCAATTGGTCAAACTGGCCCGGGCCACGAAACTCCCGCGCGTCAGCCGCGCGATGCGCTTCGGGATCCTGGCGGCGGTGATCCTCGCCGCCGCCGGAGCCTGGGTCCTCTATGGATCGAGCGCCTTCGCGGTCACCGAGGTGCTCGTCAAGGGCGCCACTTTCGTGGAGACCGCACAGATCCGGGAGGCCACCGAAGTAGCGAAGGGGACGGCTCTCGCGGCGGTCGACACCGACGAGGTCGCCGCGCGGGTGCGCGGTGTCGCGCCGGTCGCCGACGCGACCGTTTCGCGCGACTGGCCGCACACCCTTGTCGTGGAGATCACGGAGCGCACCCCTTATCTCGCCGTTCCGGGTGATTCGGGAGTGGGTCTGGTGGACAGTTCCGGAGTGGCGTACCGCACGGTCGAGGAGATTCCGCCGGGAATCTGGCCGGTCGAACTGAAAACGCCGGGCCCACAGGATCCGGCCACGCTCGGTGTCCTGAGTGTTCTGTCCTCATTGAGCGATGACTTGCGAGCCGAACTGGAGACCATCTCGGCACCCGCTCCGACCCGTATTGAGCTGCGGCTTCACGGCGGACGGACTATCTTCTGGGGAGACGCCACCGACTGCGCGGAGAAGTCGGCGGTGGCGACCGTCCTATTGGCACGGTCGGCCGATCATCTCGATGTCAGTGCCCCCGGGGTGCCGACAGTCCGCGATTAGGGGAATATGTGCGAAGATCGGCGACACGCCGGGGCGCATCCTTGGCTGCCGGGGATGAGCACCATACTTTGCGGACAGGCACGTATTGAACATGACCGCCCTATTGGGACCCACCAGGATCTAGAGCTTGCGAGTCGAGCCCACCTCTCACCATCGGGCCGGCCAGGGGAAGGGAAGGCATCCGATGACACCTCCACATAACTACCTAGCGGTCATCAAGGTTGTCGGCATCGGTGGCGGTGGAGTCAACGCGGTCAACCGGATGATCGAGGCGGGGCTCAAGGGCGTCGAGTTCATCGCGATCAACACCGATGCGCAGGCCTTGCTGATGAGCGATGCCGACGTCAAGCTCGACGTCGGCCGGGAATTGACGCGCGGACTCGGCGCGGGTGCGAACCCGGAGGTCGGCCAGAAGGCCGCCGAGGACCACCGTGATGAGATCGAAGAGGTGCTCAAGGGCGCCGACATGGTCTTCGTGACATGCGGCGAGGGTGGTGGCACGGGCACCGGCGGGGCGCCGGTCGTGGCCAACATCGCCCGCAAGATCGGCGCCTTGACCATCGGTGTGGTGACCCGGCCGTTCTCCTTCGAGGGCAAACGCCGCCAGTCGCAGGCCGAGGAGGGAATAGACTCCCTCCGCAACGAGTGCGACACCTTGATCGTCATCCCGAACGACCGCCTGCTGCACATGGGCGACCGGGGCATCTCCATGATGGACGCCTTCCGGCTCGCCGACCAGGTGCTGCTGTCGGGTGTCCAGGGCATCACCGACCTGATCACCACCCCTGGCCTGATCAACCTGGACTTCGCCGACGTCAAGAGCGTGATGAGCGGGGCCGGTTCGGCCCTCATGGGCATCGGCAGCGCGCGTGGTGAGAGCCGGGCGGTCGAGGCCGCGCAGGCCGCGATCTCCAGCCCGCTGCTGGAGCAGAGCATGGACGGCGCCCGCGGGGTCCTGCTGTCCATCGCCGGTGGTTCCGACCTGGGTCTGTTCGAGATCAACGACGCCGCCCAGCTGGTCACCGACGCCGCGCACAGCGACGCCAACATCATCTTCGGCGCGGTCATCGACGACGCCCTCGGCGACGAGGTGCGGGTCACCGTGATCGCCGCCGGATTCGACAGCGGCGAGCCGACCTACAAGCCGGTGGAGATCGCACGGCCGATCCCGACCGAGCGGACCGACCCGGCACCGGTGGAGCCCGTGCGGCACCACCCGCCGACGCAGCCGTCGAAGGTCCTCTTCGACGACGTCGACGTCCCCGACTTCCTGAAGAACGGGGCATGACCGGCACGGAGCTCACGGGGGAGGAGCGGCGGTCGGAACTGGCCGCCAACCTCGCCGAGGTCCGCGCCCGGATCGACGCGGCCTGCGCCGAGGCGGGACGTTCACCCGAGACGGTGAAGCTGATCGCGGTGACCAAGACCTTCCCGGCCGGCGACGTCATGTCGCTGGCCGGGCTCGGTATCACCGACATCGGTGAGAACCGTGACCAGGAGGCCGCGGCGAAGGCCGTCGCCCTGCGCGAGGCCGGGATCGACGTCCGCTGGCATTACATCGGGCGGCTCCAGCGCAACAAGGCGAAGTCGGTGGCCGCCTACGCGCACATGGTCCACTCGGTGGACCGGCCCGCCCTGGTCACCGCTCTCGCCGACGCGGCCTCCCGGGTCCGCGAGACCCCGCTCGGCTGCCTGATCCAGGTCAGCGTCGACGGGGACACCTCCCGTGGCGGCGTCGCCGAAAAGGATCTTCCGGCCCTTGTGGACAGCGTCACGTCCCGGTCCGAGCTCGCGCTGCGCGGGATCATGGCCGTCGCCCCGCTGGGGTGGGCGCCCGAGCGGGCGTTCGAGCAGGTCGCGGCACTGTCCGAAAAGGTCAGAGGCGCTGTCCCGGACGCACGGGAGATCTCGGCCGGAATGAGCGGAGATTTCACCCGGGCGATCGGTTTCGGCGCGACACTCGTACGGATCGGCTCAATACTGCTCGGATCCCGGTCACATCTCAGGTAGCCTGGCGGCGAGGATCGAACTACACAGATGTGTTTTTCCCTCCTCGCTCGACCACGGGGCCGCACCGGTCCCCGCTCAACCTGCGGCACGGGAGGGAAGGTCCGATGGGCGCGATGCGCAAGGCAGGTGTCTGGCTCGGCCTCATCGAGGACGAGGACGACCGCCACTACTCCAATGACCGTTACGACGACGGTTTCGACGGCGACGACGAGTTCGACGACGCCGAACCGCAGCAGCAGCGGCCGGTCGCCAGCACTCGCACCTCGCGGGTCCGCCGGATCGAACCGGTGCAGCGAGGCAACGTCCGCTCGCTCCCCCGAGGTGGGGGATCGGTGACGCCGCTGACGCGGGACAACCTCGCGCTGGCGCCGCAGCTGACCTCGGAACGGTCGCCGATGGCCGAGGAGAGTGCCGGTTACCGGATCACGACCCTCCACCCGACCACGTACAACGAGGCGCGCACCCTCGGTGAGCACTTCCGTGACGGGGTCCCGGTGATCATGAACCTGTCGGAGATGGACGAATCGGACGCCAAGCGTCTCGTCGACTTCGCCGCCGGGCTCGTTTTCGGCCTGCGTGGTAGCTTCGAGCGCGTGACCAACCGCGTGTTCCTGCTCTCACCGGCCAATGTTCAGGTCACCGCGGAGGACAAGGCCAAGATCGCTGGGGGCGAGTTCTTCAACCAGAGCTGAGACGAGGACGCCGCCTCCCATGGGGATCTTCTGGCAGGTTCTCTACCTGTGTCTTTACTTCTTTTTCATGCTCCTGATCGGGCGACTCGTCGCCGAACAGGTGCTCGCGTTCGCCCGCAGGTGGCATCCGGGGCGCCGTGCCGCCATCGGGATGGAATTGGTCTTTAGTGCTACCGACCCTCCCCTGAAAGTATTGCGACGGATGATTCCGCCGCTTCGGCTTGGTACGGTGTCCGTTGACCTCGCCTTCATGGCGTTGCTGCTAATCGTGTACGTGCTGAAGCAGGTGGTCGTGAGGCCGCTGATGGATTCGGCGATGGGGTGACGACACTCCACTGTCGACTCCCGGCGGCCGCGGCCGGCCCGCAGGCTGACCCAAGGAGTTTCGATGCCGCTGACCCCGGCCGACGTTCACAACGTCGCGTTTAAGAAACCCATGCTCGGGAAGCGAGGGTACGACGAGGATGACGTCGATACCTTCCTTGACGAGGTGGAGCGTGAGCTCGCCCGACTGATCGAGGAGAACAGCGAGCTGCGTGCGCAGGTCGAGCGTCTTCGTGCGGGCGCCGGTCCCGGCGTCGCCGACAACGCCGAGATGGCCGCCCAGCTGGAGCGCGTGCGCTCCGACAAGGCCGCCGCCGAGCAGCAGCTGCGCGCGACGCAGCAGGAGCTGGAGCAGGTTCGCGCCGCCGGACCCGGTGTGGGCGGCGCGGTCAGCGCGGCCGACGCCGAGCAGGGCGAGCAGCAGGCGCTGCGCCTGCTGATGGTGGCCCAGCGCACCGCCGACGACCACGTCGACAGTGCCCGCCGTGAGGCCGACAAGGTCCTCGGCGAGGCGCGCGCGCAGTCCGAGGAGTTCGTCCGCGAGGCTCGCGCCAAGTCGGACAGCCTTGAGCGTGAGGCCCGTCAGCGTCACCAGGAGGTCATGGGCACCCTGGAGACGAAGCGCGCGGCGCTGCAGAAGCACATCGAGGAGCTCAAGGCCTTCGAGCGCGAGTACCGCACGCGTCTCAAGGCTTACCTGGAGAGCCAGCTGCGCGACCTCACCGGCCGTGGCGACGGCGTCATCGACGCCGCCGAGGTCGGGGCCGTCGAAGGCGGCCGCAACGGTGCCGCCGCGGGTGCCGCCCTCACCGGTGCGTTCAACGGCCGGGGTGGCCTGCCGACGGACTAAATCGGGCATGTAGTTCAATGTGACGATGGTTACGTGTGGTCGGTGTGTGGCGATTGGCGTTGATGCCGGGGGGCGTCGGCGTGCCGCCACCACCGCACACCCGTCGTCCCGTAAGGGGGGTACGTAATGATCGTCGGCAGTTTACTGGTTCTGGTGGGCGCGGCCGGTCTACTGGTCACGGGCCTGATGAACCGCAGCAACATGTTCCTCGTGGGTTCGATCGTGGCGAGCGTCATCGCCGGCGTCGGCCTGTACCTGGGCGCCCGCTCCGCCGGGCGTGACGGGGAAGAGGAGGAAGACGAGGCCGAGGCCGCGGAGTACGAGGAGCCGCGCGGCCGGTCCGGTGGCCGCCGGATCCCCGAGCGCCGCCAGGTGCGGGAACCGGCCTACGCGGGCGGCGATCGCTACGCCGACCTCAACGACGATGTGGATGACGTCGATCGTGGGGAGAGCATCGAGCGTTTCGACCGCTCCGACCGGCTGGACCGCCTCGAAGCCCTCGAACGTGAGCGTGACCGCGAGCGGGAGGCCCTCGAACACGAGGAGCATGAGACGCCCGTGCGGCGGACCGCCGCTCCCGTGGACGCCGGCGGCGACGACGGCGACGCCGACGACGAGCTGGCCGACGAGCCGGGGCCGATGTCGATCACCCGCATCGACCGCACGCGCCTTTCCGGGCTGACCGTGCCGGTGCAGGTCGTCGACGGCCGCCCGAGGTACCACCTCGCCGGGTGCGTGCACCTCCTCGGCAAGGAGGACGAGCCGCTCGCGGTGAACGAGGCCGTCGAACTCGGTTTCACGCCCTGTGGGCTGTGCGAGCCGACCGCCGACGTGCTGGCCGATCTGAGCGTGCGCAGCGGACATTAGGCGGGGCGCGGGTCCGGGGTGATCTCCCCGTGATCCGCCCCCGCCTTCGTCATGCCCGGATCCTGTTCGCCGCGTCACGGTGCGCGGAGTCACGCGGGGGCGCGCCCGGGCCCGGCATCGTCCACCTCGCACTGTCCTCAGTGGATCTTCCTCGGCTCCGTGGCCGCTCAGGAAGGGTGCGGGCGATACGACATCGCGGATCGGTGACGCCGGTGTCGCGTGAGGTGATTGTGTAGCGGTGGGGTGTGGGCGTATTATGTGTCCTCACGCGCGGCACATGCCGCGCTCTGTTTTATACCTGCCGGGGGGCGGCCATGGGCGATCGGAAATCGGGTACGGCTACGCAGAAGAAGGTCGCGAGCGCCGCCACCGGCCGGTCGGCGGCGAAGAAGACGGCCGCCAAGTCCGCCCAGACGTCCACCGCCGAGAAGCCCACCTCCGCCGGGGCCGCGACCGCCTCCCCGTCGTCGTCTCGGGCCACGAAGGCCAGCGCGAAATCCACCCCCACCAAGACCCCTCCGGAGAGCGCAAAAATGCCAGCTGCGAAGGCGACCGGCGGTACGCCGGCCAAGAAGACCGTTGCCACGAAGAAGGCGGCCGTGAAGAAGCCCACCGCCTCCACCGGCGGAGACGTTGCCCAGCAGCGCAGCCCCGAGGAGACCGAGCAGATCCGGGCGCAGCTCACCGAGCGCCTCGAAGAGCTGCGCACCGAGTACTCGCAGACCGTCACCGAGCTCGCCGAGATCCAGCGCGACCGGCTGACCGACTCCGCGGGCGACGACCAGGCCGACACCGGCTCGAAGACCCTGGAGCGCGAGCAGGAGATCACCCTCGCCAACACGATGCACGAGCGGGTCATCCAGGTCGAGCACGCCCTGGAGCGCCTGGACGCCGGCAGTTACGGCATGTGCGAGCGC
Organism: Phytomonospora endophytica; assembly: GCF_014202425.1. Lineage (GTDB taxonomy): Bacteria > Actinomycetota > Actinomycetes > Mycobacteriales > Micromonosporaceae > Phytomonospora > Phytomonospora endophytica. The sequence continues at coordinate 735,381 of NZ_JACHGT010000001.1, forward strand.
TGCGGGAAGCCGATTCCGGCCGCTCGGCTCGCGGCCTTCCCGTCGGCTACCCTCTGCGTGGACTGCAAACAGCTCGAAGAACGCCGGTGACCGTGACCCCGTGAGGTCCTCCACCGGCCGGTGGCAGCTTGGAGGAGCGCGCTGAGTACGCCAGAGGTGCCGGCCGGCACGACCGGTGAGGACGAACAGGCCACGATCGACGCCGCCCCCCGGCCGGGTCGTGCGCGCCGTGTCATCCTGACCCTGTTCTTCGCCGTCGGCCTGGGTTCGATCGCCCTCGACGTGATCACCAAGACCATCGCGGTGTCGAGCCTCCAAGGGCGCGAGCCGGTCGAGCTCCTCGGCGGCCTCATCTACTTCGACCTGATCCGCAACGGCGGCGCGGCCTGGGGGATGGGCAGCGAGTACACGTGGGTCCTCTCGATCGTCGCGATCTGCGTGAGTGTCGGCATCGCCGCCTTCGTGTGGCGCGTGAAGTCGGCGCCGTGGGCGGTCGCCTTCGGGCTGATCTTCGGCGGCGCGCTGGGCAACATCGTGGACCGCGTGTTCCGGGCCCCGGCGGCCTTCCACGGTCACGTCGTCGACTTCATCAGCCCTTTCGAGCCCGGCGGGCAGGCCTACCCGGTCTTCAACCTCGCCGACTCCTCCCTGGTCATCGGTGTGTGCCTGGTCGTCCTGCTGGAGCTGACCGGCCGCCGCATGGACGGGACCCGCTACTCCAAGGACGCCGGGAAGAAGGCCGCCGAACCCGCGAAGGAAACCGCCGGTGAGTAGCGTCGAACGGTCCCTGCCGGTCCCCGACGGTCTTGAGGGCTCCCGCCTCGACCAGGCCGTCGCGCGTCTGTTCGGTCTGTCGCGGACCACCGCCGCCGAACTCATCGAGCAGGGCGACGTCCTCGTCGACGGCGCCGCCTGCGCGAAGTCGGAACGCGTCACCGGCGGTTCCTGGCTGGAGGTCAGGCTTCCACCGCCGCCGGGCGCCGTCGAGGAGACCGAGCCCGAGGCGGTCGACGGTCTCGCGGTGATCTACTCCGACGACGACATCGTCGTCGTCGACAAGCCCGTCGGCGTGGCCGCGCACCCGAGCCCCGGCTGGACCGGGCCGACGGTGACCGCCGGCCTGGCCGCGCTCGGGCACCGCCTCTCCAGCCACGGTCCCGCCGAGCGGCAGGGCATCGTGCACCGCCTCGACGTCGGCACGACCGGGATCATGGTCGCCGCGAAGAGCGAACGCGCCTACAGCGCGCTCAAGCACGCCTTCAAGGAGCGCGAGGTCGACAAGCGGTACCACGCGGTGGTCCAGGGACATCCCGATCCGCTGCGCGGCACCATCGACGCGCCCATCGGGAGGCACTCGAACCACGACTACAAGTTCGCGGTCATGGCGGGCGGCAAGAACTCGGTCACGCACTACGACACCGTCGAGGCCTTTCCGGCGGCGAGTCTGGTCGACGTGAAGCTGGAAACGGGCCGCACGCACCAGATCCGGGTGCACTTCTCGGCGCTGCGGCACCCCTGCGTCGGCGACCTGACCTACGGCGCCGACCCGACGCTCGCGGCGAAGGTCGGCCTGTCCCGGCAATGGTTGCACGCGCGAACCCTTGCGTTCACCCATCCGGGTTCGGGACAGTGGGTGGAGTTCCACAGCGACTACCCTCGGGACTTGGCGAACGCGCTGGACATCCTGCGCGGCTGACCCCGACACCCGGCATGCCGGGCCGCCGCCGCGACCATCGCTCTCTACTTCGGAGGGTGCCCCCTCATGGGCCGACGAAGCCTGCTCCGCCGCGTCGACGACCTCCTGCTGCCCCCGATCGGGCGCGGCATCCGATGGCTCCAGGCCGGTACCGGCCGCCGCCGTGTGGTGACGTCGACGGCGCTGATCGCGTGCGCTCTGCTGGTCGTGGCCGCCGTGTGGTCGACCGACCGGCCGACGCAGCACGTCGACGACAGCGGGCCGGTCGTCCACGTCGGCGTCAACGAGGGCGAGTCGATCCCCGACTACGCCGCGGACTCGCACGGTGAACTGGTGCTCCTGGCGAAGAACTCGACGGCGCCGACCTGGGCGCTGGTGTCCTTCGCCGCCTACGTCGGCCCGGAGAAGGTCACCGAGGTGGCGGAGGGCCAGGCCGTCGCCCGCGTCTACGCCCGCGTGCCGATGCCGCGCGCGCCGACCGAGATCGTCCAGCTCAACGTGACCGACCTTCCCGGCGGCCTGCTCGACGAGATGGACCGGGTCGCCGACCGCAAGGACGCCGACGCCGCCGGGTACGCCGACCTGGCCGGGAAGCTCAGTGGCGCGAGCGAGCAGGAGATGCGCCAGCGCGAGGTGTACCGGACCGCGCAGGAGCTGGCCGAGGCGGAGGCAGACGCCTACCGTGCGCACTGCGAGTGCGCGTACGCGCTGGTCGTGCGGTCGACGCCGCAGGAACTGCTGGAGCTGTCGGACCGCGGTGTGGTCCGCGCCGTCGACGCCGCCCCGGAGATGGAGGGCTTCGAACGGGCGGTGTTCCTGCCCGCGCTTCCCGAGCAGCCGGGCATCGCCGGACCGCCTGGCAGCGCCCTCAGCGACGACGAGCCACCGGTCGGGAGTCCACCCGCGTCGGAGCCCGTCGGGTGAGCGTTGGAGAATTCACCGGCGTGGGGTCGTCACGCCAAGTTATTTTCCCGTCCAATTCGTCCCAAAGCACGCGGGCCGGGTGCGAGGTGCGCCCTGGCATCCGTAGCCTTGGGCATTACGTGAACGCAGGCGGGAGGCGAGTGTGGAGTCGATAAGGACGCCGTACGGCCAAGACGAGTCGGTGCCGCAGCCTCGGTGGCGGGCGCTGTTCGACCGTCGCGCCCGCAGCCATCGTGCTCCCGAGCCGCCGCCGGCCCCTCAGGTACCCATGCAGCCCGGCCCCTACGACCGAGGCCCTTCGCGGCACGCGCTGCCGGTGGCGACCGTGGTCATGGAGGAGCTCCGCCGCGACCTCGGCCGGTGCCGGGTCGTGGCCTTCGCCAACCCGAAGGGCGGCGTGCACAAGACGACGGCGACGGTCCTGGCCGCCGCCACCCTCGGCACGGTCCGCGGGCGCGGTGTCGTGGCCTGGGACAACAACGAGCTGCGCGGCACGCTCGGGCTGCGCGCGGGTTCCGCGCGCCACGCGCGGACCATCCGCCACCTGGTCAACGACCTGATCCAGGTCGAGGCCGCCGGCCCGCAGCTCGCCGAGCTCATCGACGACTACCTGCGGCACTCCTCCGACGGCACCTTCGACGTCCTCGCCGGCGACGAGGACCCGAAGCTGGCGGGGAAGCTCGACCCGGCGACGGTCCTGCGCGTCCTCGACGTGCTCACCCGCACCCACGACATCGTCTGCATCGACACCGGCAACAATGTCGAGAGCCCGAACTGGCGGACGGTCATCGAGGCCGCCGACCAGCTGGTCATCACCACGGTCCCGCGCGAGGACGCCGCCTTCGCCGCCGACTGGATGCTCGACCTGCTCATCGAGAACGGCCACCGCGATCTCGTCGCCAACGCCGTGACGCTGCTGTCCTGCCCGACGCCGAACCCGGGCAACCTGCTCACCGACCTCACCGCCCACTTCAACACCCGCACCCGCCGGGTCGCGGTGGTGCCCTACGACCCGACCCTTGAGGCCGGTTCGAGCATCCAGTACTCGATGCTCCAGCAGCCCACCAGGGACGCGTGGATCACCGCCGCGCACGCGATCGTGGAGCGGATCGGGTGACCGGCGCCGTGGTGCGGCGCGGGTCGCGCGGGCATGGAAGGATCTACGCGTGACAGCCGCCGAGTCCTCGCCGGACGAGCCGGGATCGGCACGATCGCCGTCCTCGCCCACGCAGACCAACGCCGCTCCTCAGGACACCGACACCGTCGGCGAGACCTGGGCGCGTCCGTACGGCCCGCCTCCCGAGGTGGGCGGCGCGGGAGCCAACGGCGCGAGCGCCGCACCGGTCTTCGGGGGACTGACCCCACTGCCGGTGGCGACGGCCCCGGAACGTTCCCTCGGCCGTGAGTTCGCCTTCGGCGGGCTCGTCCTCGGCGTGCTGGCGGTCCTGGGCATCCCACTGGGACTGCTGTGGCAGGCGATCGCTCCCCGCGTGGAGCTCGTCGCCACCGAGAACAGTTTCCGCTACACCACCGAGAGCCCCGAGGGTTACGCCGGGGACGACGGCGTGTTCACCTTCCTCGGCCTGGGCCTCGGCCTGCTCGCCGCGATCGCGGTGTGGGCGCTGCTGCGCCGCCACCGCGGCCCGGTCCAGGTCGCCGCGCTGGTGCTCGGCTCGATCGCCGCCCAGGTCGTCGCCTGGCGCTTCGGTGAGTGGTGGGGCCGAATCGGTTTCGAGGCCCTGCTCGACAACGCCCAGCCCGGCGAGCACCTCTTCCGCCCACCACGGCTTCTGATGATCAACTTCGATCCGGGTGAGGCGTGGGACACGCTGCTGGCGGGCAAGGTCCTCGACGTCGGTGGTCACCTCCAGCTCGGCGTGCTCGCCACCATGGCCCTCGCCTCGGTCTTCGTGTACACCGTCCTCGCGGGTTGGTCGCGCTACCAGAGCCTCAGCCGCGAGACCGAACCACGCCTTCCCACGATGCAGACCACGACCCCGGATGCCGGGAACGAAACGGCGGGTCGTCTACCCTCGTAGGGTGCTGAACCGCATCGATCTTCGAGGTACCGCGTCCATCCCGCGAGGCGTCCTGCCCCGCGCGACCTTCGACGTGGCGGCGGCTCTGGAGGAGATCCAGCCGCTGCTCGACGCGATCCGGCATCACGGCGCCGCACCGATCCGGAAGATCACCGCCGAACGCGACGGCGTCGAACTGGACTCCCTCCGCGTGCCCGCCCAGGCCCTCACCGACGCCCTCGACGCGCTCGACCCCGAGCTCCACGAGGCCCTCACCGAGGCCATCGCACGGGTCCGCAAGGTCCACTCCGACCAGCGCCGCACCGACCTCGTCACCGAGTTCCGTGTTGGCGGGACAGTCCCCGGCGGCACCGTCACCGAGCGCTTCATCCCGGTCGGCCGCGTCGGCCTCTACGTGCCCGGCGGCCTCGCCGTACTCGCCTCCAGCGTCGTCATGAACGTCGTCCCCGCCCAGCTCGCCGGCGTCCCCGACGTCGCCGTGGCCAGCCCGCCGCAGAGGGACACCGGCCTGCCCGACGCCACGACCCTCGCCGTGTGCGCGATGCTCGGCGTCGACGAGGTCTACGCCGTCGGCGGGCCCGCCGCCATCGGCATGTTCGCCTACGGCACCGACGAATGCGTCCCCGTCGACATGATCACCGGCCCCGGCAACATCTACGTCACCGCCGCCAAACGCGCCGTCCGCGGCCTGGTCGCCATCGACGCCGAGGCCGGGACCACCGAGATCGCCGTCCTCGCCGACGACACCGCCGACCCCGAGCACGTCGCCGCCGACCTCATCAGCCAGGCCGAGCACGACCCCAAGGCCGCCAGCGTCCTTGTCACGCCGTCCACCGAACTCGCCGACGCCGTCGACACCGCGCTGACCGGGCAGGTCGCCGCCGCGAAGCACTCGGGACGCATCAGCGCCGCCCTGTCGGGCGAGCAGTCGGGCACGATCCTGGTCGACGACCTCGAACACGGCCTGCGCGTCGTCGACGCCTACGCCGCCGAGCACCTGGAGATCCAGACCAGGGGAGCGCGCGAGCTGGCCATGCGCGTCCGCAACGCCGGCGCGATCTTCGTCGGCGCCTACTCGCCGGTCTCGCTCGGCGACTACTGCGCCGGGTCGAACCACATCCTGCCGACCGGCGGCTGCGCCCGGCACTCGCCGGGCCTGTCGGTGCAGAGTTTCCTGCGCGGCGTGCACGTCGTCGACTACAGCGAGGAAGCGCTGCGCGAGGTCGCCCCGTACGTCACGACACTCGCCCTGGCCGAGGACCTGCCCGCCCACGGGACGGCCGTGACGATCCGCTTCGACAAGCCGGCGGCGTCGTCATGACCTCGATCGACGACCTGCTGCGCCCCGACCTGCGGGGACGCAGCCCCTACGGCGCGCCCCAGCTCGACGTGCCGGTGAAGCTCAACACCAACGAGAACTCCCACCCGCTGCCCGACGAGGTCGCCGCCGACATCGAGAAGGCGCTCGCCTCGGTCGTGCGCGGCCTGAACCGCTACCCCGACCGCGACGCCGCCGGCCTGCGCGCCGACCTCGCCGCCTACCTGGGCCACGGTCTCGACGTGTCGCGGGTGTGGGCCGCCAACGGCTCCAACGAGATCCTCCAGCAGCTCCTCCAGGCCTTCGGCGGTCCCGGCCGCGTCGCCCTCGGCTTCACCCCGGCCTACTCGATGCACCCGATCATCGCCGCCGCCACCGGCACCCGCTGGGTCGACGGCCGCCGCGAGGCCGACTTCGACATCGACCCCGCGCACGCCGCGGCGCAGATCGCCGAGCACCGGCCCGACGTGGTCTTCCTGTGCTCGCCGAACAACCCGACCGGCACCGCCCTGCGCCCCGACGTGCTCGCCGTGGTGCTGGAGGCCGCGCCGGGGCTCGTCGTGGTCGACGAGGCCTACGCCGAGTTCGCGCGCGAGGGCACGAAGAGCGCGCTCACGTTGCTCCCGGGCCGCGAGCGGCTCGTCGTCACCCGCACGATGAGCAAGGCCTTCGCCTTCGCCGGCGCCCGTCTGGGCTACCTCGCCGCCGATCCGGCCGTGGTCGACGCCCTCCAGCTGGTCCGGCTGCCCTACCACCTGTCGGCGCTCACCCAGGCCGCCGCGCGGGCCGCGCTCGCGCACGCCGGGGTGCTGCTGTCGACGGTCGACGAGATCAAGCGGCAGCGGGACCGGATGGTGACCGCGCTGACCGGACTGGGTCTGCCGGTGGTCCCGAGCGACGCCAATTTCGTACTCTTCGGGGGCCTGGCCGATTCCCGCGCGGTGTGGCGCTCGTTGGTAGATAGAGGTGTGCTGATCCGTGACGTCGGCCTCGACGGCTGGCTGCGGGTCACCGCGGGGACCGCCGCCGAGGTCGACGCCTTCCTGACCGCGATCACCGCGGTCGTCGCCGCCCTGCCGGTTTCGGAGAGCGGCGCGTGAACGACGCGCCCACACACGCGCGACACCCTTGGAGGAGTGAGCAGATGAGCCGGACCGCCGTCATCGAGCGGAAGACCGGGGAGACGAAGATCCGGGTGGCCCTCGACCTCGACGCGCCCGGCGCGGTCGAGGTGTCGACGGGCGTGGGCTTCTTCGACCACATGCTCCACCAGCTCGGCAAGCACGGGGGCTTCGGCCTGAGCGTGCAGACCGACGGCGACCTGCACATCGACGCGCATCACTCCCTTGAGGACACCGCGATCGCCGTCGGGCAGGCCTTCGCCGAGGCCCTCGGCGACAAGGTCGGCGTGCGGCGCTTCGGCGACGCCACCGTCCCGCTCGACGAGGTCGCCGTGCGCGCGGTCGTCGACCTGTCGGGCCGCCCGTACGTCGTGCACGAGGAGCCGCTCGACCTGGCGCCGATGATCGGCCCGCAGTACCCGACCAGCATGACCCGCCACATCTGGGAGTCCTTCGGGCACCACGCGCGCATGACCCTGCACGTCTCGGTGATCCGCGCCTCGAACCCGGGGCAGAAGCCCGACGCGCACCACGTCGTCGAGGCGCAGTTCAAGGCGGTCGCCCGCGCCCTGCGCGACGCCGTCCGGCTCGACGGCACCGCCGGTGTGCCCAGTACGAAAGGCATCCTGTGACCTCGGCCCTCCCCATCCTGCTGCTCGGCCTCGGTGGTCTCCTCGGCGGCGGCGCCTACTCCGTGCACAAGCAGGGGGGCAGTAAGTTCGCCATCGTGATCCTGGTGCTCGTGGCCCTCGTCGCCGTCGGCGGCGGGGTGCTCTGGATGCTCCCGGACGGCGGAAAGTGACCGCGAACGTCGTCGTCGCCGACTACGGCAGCGGCAACCTCCGCTCGGTGGAGCGGGCCGTGGCCCGCACCGGAGCGAAGGTCACCGTCACGGGCAGCCTCACCGCCGCCCGCGAGGCCGACGGTCTGGTCGTGCCCGGCGTCGGCGCCTACGCCGCGTGCATGGCGGGCATCGAGGAACTCGGGTTCGGGCCGGTCATCGCCGAACGCGTCGCCGCGGGCGCGCCCGTGCTGGGCATCTGTGTCGGGATGCAGATCCTGTTCGAGACCGGCGAGGAGCACGGGGTGGTCACCAAGGGCCTCGGGCTGCTACCCGGGACGGTGTCCCGCCTCGAAACGGCGCTGCTCCCCACGGTTCGCGTGCCCCACATGGGCTGGAACACCGTCGAACGCGACGCCGACTTCGGCCTCTTCGACGGCATCGCCGCCGACGAGCGCTTCTACTTCGTGCACTCCTACGCCGCGCCGCCCGAGGTGCCCGGAGCGCAGACCGCCACCACCGTCCATGGTGGACGGTTCCTCGCCGCGGTGCGCAAGGGCGCGCTGTCGGCCGCACAGTTCCATCCGGAGAAGTCCGGCGACGCGGGCGCCGCCCTGCTCGCCAACTGGGTAGGGGAAATCTCGTGACACTCGAACTGCTGCCCGCCGTCGACGTGACCGGCGGCCAGGCCGTGCAACTCGTTCAGGGCGTCGCCGGGAGCGAACGCCGGTACGGTGATCCCCTGGAGGCCGCCCGCAACTGGCAGCGCCAGGGCGCCGAGTGGATCCACCTCGTCGACCTCGACGCGGCCTTCGGGCGCGGTGACAACGCCGAGATCCTGGCCGAGGTCACCGCGGCCCTCGACATCAAGGTCGAGCGCTCCGGCGGCATCCGCGACGACACCTCGCTGCGGCGGGCCCTCGACAGCGGCGCCGCCCGCGTCAACATCGGCACCGCCGCCCTGGAGGACCCCGACTGGTGCGACCGGGTCGTCGCCGAATACGGCGACCGTGTCGCCATCGGCCTCGACGTGCGCGAGGGACGGCTCGCCGCGCGCGGCTGGACCCGTGAGGGCGGGGAGCTCTTCGAGGTGCTCGCGCGATTGGAGAAGGCCGGGTGCGCGCGGTACGTCGTGACCGACGTGCCCTCCGACGGCATGCTGTCGGGGCCGAACCTGACGCTGCTGCGCGAGGTATGCGACCGGACCGACAAGCCGGTCGTGGCCAGCGGCGGCGTGTCGACGCTCAACGACCTGCGCGCGCTGTCGGCGCTCGCGTCCGACGGCGTCGAGGGCGTGATCGTCGGGACCGCGCTGTACGAGGGAAACTTCTCGGTGACCGACGCGCTGCGCGTCCTGCGGGAGTCGGCGTGACGATCCGCCGCATCGACTCCGGCGGGCGGTGGGAGCAGCAGTACGGCTACTCCCGGGCCGTCGCCGTCGGGCCGTGGGTGCTGACCTCGGGCAGCACCTCGACGGTGAACGGGGTCGTCGCGCATGTCGGCGACCCGTACGCGCAGGCGCGCGAGGCCTTCCGTATCGCACTGGACTCCCTGGTGGAGCTCGGTGCGGGTGTGGCCGACGTCGTGCGGACGCGGATGTACGTGACGGCACCGGAGTACAGCGAGGCCGTCGGGAAGGCGCACGGCGACCTGTTCGGCGTGGTCCGGCCGGTGGCGACGCTGGTCGTGGTGTCGCGGCTGCTGCATCCCGACCACCTCGTCGAGGTCGAGGTCGAGGCGTACCGGGAGCCCCGGGAGGAAGAGCGGGCGTAGGCGGTTCGGCGACCCGAAGCGTCACGGGAGTGCGTTCGCGAGTCTAGGCCTTGAGCACCTCGGCCACCTGAAGCGTCAGCGTGATACGCGCGGTGAGCGACGGCGGCCCGCCGATCGCGGCGAGTCGCTCCCGCAGCCGGGTCAGGGGGTCCCCGTCGGTGCGGCCGTTGAGCATCCCCGCCATCCCCGCGGCGTCGCCGTCGCGGCCGCGGGCCAGGAACTTCGCGGCGATCGGGATCATGGCCAGCGCCGAGGTGTCCGGATCGACGCTCTTCGGTGTGGCGCCCCGGCCCAGTCTGTCGAGGGCCGGGGTCAGCGGCAGGTCCCCGGGCCGGTCCTCACCGGTGAGGAGCCGGGCCTCGACCGGGACGGGCGTGTCGGCGGGCCACGTGTACCAGTCGACCCAGACGAGCAGCGGGCCGGTGAGGTGCGCGGCCCCGGTGTAGCCGCCTTCAGCGGGGCCGTTGGGCGGGTAGTCCATGGTGAGCGCGGCTTCGTCGAGCAGGCACGGGCCGCCGGTCACCACCAGGTCGAGATCGCTCCAGTCGTCACCCCGGCCTTCGGCGAACGACCCCACCTGCCAGAGTGAGCGGCCGGACTCCGCGGCGGCGGTGGTGAGCCGCGCCAGCAGCGCGTCCCTCGCGACGGCGTGCGCGGTCAGCAGCTTCGTCGCCTCATCTCGGTTCACGCCGGTCACGCTATCGAGGCGAGGATTCGATCGCCGCCCGATAAAACGCACTAGAAACCGTTGCCATCCAACATGATCGGCAACTATTGACAACACATCCCCGCTCCGGCACGGTATTCGGAAAGCGCTTTCACGTGGCAAGGGAGCTCTCAGTGAAACCGATTTCTATCCGGCTCGCGCGGACAATCCGCCTCGTCCCCACGGCCGCCTTCACCGCCGTCCTGCTCACCGCGGCCTTAGTCCCCGCCGCCGCCCACGCCGGGCCCGCGATCCAGGCCCGCGCCTACTACGTCGACTGCTCCGGCAACGGCGGCGACGGCAGCCAGGCCTCCCCGTGGAGCAGCCTCGCGCAGGCCAACGCCGTCACCCTCGCGGCCGGCGACCAGCTCCTCCTCAAGCGCGGCGTCGCCTGCGCGGGCGGGCTGGCCCCGAAAGGCTCGGGCACGGCCGGTTCCCCGATCACGATCGCCGCGTACGGGACCGGCACCGCCCGTCCCGTCGTCAACGGCGGCGGCACCGTCTACGCCGGCGTCCACCTGCTCAACACGCAGCACGTCGTCGTCCGCGACCTGGAGATCACCAACAAGGGCGCCACCGTCGCCGAACGCAACGGCCTGCTGGTCGAGATCGCCGACATCGGCGTCGGCCGCGACTACCGCGTCGACGACGTCTTCGTGCACGACGTCAACGGCGGCGACTCCAAGGGCAGCAACGGCATCCAGTTCCGGGTCAGCGGAACCGCCGCACCCACCCGCTTCGACGGCGTGATCGTCGAGAACAGCGAGATCCGCACCGTCGACCGCGAAGGCCTCACCACCGGATCGAGCTGGGGCTGCCGCGCGATCTACGGCTGCACCGGCACCGAGAACTGGCTCGCCTCCACCAACGTCGTCTACCGGAACAACGTCATCCACGACATCGCCGGCGACGGCCTCGTCATGCGCGTCGCCGCCGGCGCCCGCGTCGAGGGCAACGAGGTCTACGACGTCGCCCTGCGCTCACCGGGCAACAACGCCGGACTATGGACCATCAACAGCGACGACACCATCGTCCAGTTCAACGAGGTCTACCGGGTCAACCGCGTCGCCGGGACCAACGACGGCATGGCCTTCGACTCCGACTTCGGCAACCGCGGGGTGATCTTCCAGTACAACTACAGCCACGACAACGAGGGCGGCTTCATGCTGTTCTGCGGCGCCTGCGGAGGCTCGTCGAGCTCCACCGGGACCATCGTGCGCTACAACCTCTCGGTCAACGACGGCTCGCGGATCCTCTACGCCGTCGGCGAGAAGGCCGCGCAGATCTACCACAACACCTTCTACCTGCCGGCGGGATCGACGACCGCGATCATCCAGGACGGCAGCGGCAGCACCTACACGACCTGGTCGAACAACATCGTCTACAACCTCGGCAGCGGCGGCTACACCGGCGGCGCCGACCACACCTGGCGCAACAACACCTTCTACGGCAGCCACCCCGCCGGCGAGCCCGCCGACCCGGGCAAGAGCACGGCGAACCCACTCCTCGTCGCGCCCGGCGGCGGCCCCGACGGGTACAGGCTTCAGCCCGCCTCACCCGCCAAGGGCACCGGCACGGTCGTGCCCGGCAACGGCGGCCGCGACTACTTCGGCGGTCCCGTACCCGCCGTCTGCGCGCCCGACCGGGGAGCCCACCAGGCCTCGACCTTCAACGACGGCACCTGCCAGGCCCCGAACCTGGTCGCCAACGGCGGCTTCGAGACGGGTACGACGGCCGGCTGGACCCCGTGGAACAGCGCGACCGTCACCACCACCGCCGCGCACAGCGGGACCTACGGACTGCGTGCCGGACCGGCGCCGGCCTCGGTCGAGCAGACCATCACCGTCGAACCCGGTACGACCTACGTGCTGTCCGGCTGGGGTCGCGTCAGCGCCACCGGAACCGAGCTGGTGATCGGTGTGAAGAACCACGGCGGCACCGAAGCGCGCGTGCCAGCCTTCACCACGACCACCTACGGCTCGGGCAGCGTCACCTTCACCACGGGCGCGTCGAACACGACGGCCCGCATCTACTGCTACACGCGTCTGGGCACCGGCGAAGGCCGCTGCGACGACGTGACCGTCCGCGCGGTGTGATCAGACCGGCTCGTCGAGTACCTCGGCGAGCCGGAACCACACCAGGACCAGCGGCGTCTCCTCGGTGACGACGAAGCCGGGATCACCGATGGCCTCACGGAACTCGTCGCTGTGCCAGAAACTCTCGTGGGCCGCGAGCCAGCCCGCGACGTCGTCGTAGCCCTCACCCTCGGCCGCGGCGAAACGGTCGTCCACTTCGGACATCGGCGCGATCCGGGCGCCGGTCGTCTCGATGACGGCGATCCTCCGCCCGTCGGAGTCGACCACCGCCGACCGCTCGCCGATGCGCGGCATCGGGTCGCCGCAGTGCACGTAGTCGGCGAGCACACCGGTGGTCGTGGTCTTCGCGCCGGACAGGATCGCCGCGTTGAGCTCGTCGCGCAGCGGGCCGGGGAAGCCGAACTCGGCGAGGGGGAGAGAAGAGACGTCGGTGGTCATGGTCGGCACGTTACGGGAGGCGCGAACCTCAGGCCACCGGCTTTCGGCCGCACGGTGAACACTCGCGCGGGACCTGGTGCCGAGGTTGTACCCGTCAGTAGTCTGGCGGCCCCGCAACCCCTTTGGAGCCTGCCGTGAAGATCAGGACCGCGCTCGCCGCCACGGTCGTGGCCACCGCTTTCGCCGCCTTACTCCCGGGCGCCGCCGTCGCCGCCGTGAGCGACGCCGCTCTGGCCGCCCGCTGGGCACCGGTGCACTACCAGGACACCGACTCCTCCGACTACGACGCCGACTACCTCTCGGCGGTCGACTTCGACGCCGACTGGGACGCCAAGAACAACTGGGAGCACCAGGACGACGCCGTGTCGCGGCTCAAGGGCGCGGTGTACTACTCGGTGGTGGAGACCCCGACGCACTGGTTCGTCGTCTACTCCTACTTCCACCCAAGGGACTGGGAGGACTTCGCCGACCCGCTCGGGCTCTACACCCACGAGAACGACATGGAGGGCGCCCTGCTCGTGGTCCGCCGCGACGGGAGCGAGTTCGGGAAGCTGGAGGCGATGGTGACCGTCGCCCACAGCGACTTCTACTCCTACGTCCCCGCCGGGAGCCCGTTCACGTCCGGCCGGGAGAACATCGACGGCACCGTCGTCATGCGCACCGTCGACGGCGTTTCACGGCCCACGACCCGCCAGGAGGCCAAGGGCCACGGCGTCTACGCCTGGAACAACGCCGGCTTCCCCGGCGGCGACGGCGTCGTCTACCACCCCGGCACCGGGGAAGTCCCCGGCGGCGGCAACGACGCGTCGACTGAATACTCCCTTGTGGACACGTTCGCCGGTGGCGGCCTGTGGGCGCACCGCTTTGACGGCCTGACCTTCGCCTCGCCCGGCACCTTCCGCGGCGACAACGGCAAGGACAACGCCGCCAACACCGCCTGGGGCTGGGACGACGCCAACGACGGGAGCGACCTTCAGCGCGGCCTGCTCGCCACGGACCCGGCGAAGCTGGTCGCGGCGTACTTCGACGGGACGGGGGAGTTCGCGACGGGGTACACACGGAACGGGTACCGGTAGGACGGCACAGGCGCCCGGCGACGCCGGGCGCCCGCACCCGCTCGTCACGCCTGGCGCATCGAGGTGACCCCGAGAACACCGAGCGAGGCCAGCAGCACGACCGCACCGGCCACGCCGACGGCACCGATGCGCTCGCCGAGCAGTATCAGCGCGATGAGGCTCGCGGCGAGCGGCTCCAGCAGCGCGATCACCGCGGCCGTGGCCGCCGGCACCGTGGCGAGTCCGGCGAAGAACCACCGGTAGGCCAGCGCGGTCGGCACGATCCCGAGGAACAGCAGCCATCCGGCCGCGGCGGCCGGAGCGCCCGTCGCCGGAAGGAGACCCTCGATGAGGGCGAACGGCGCCAGCAGGACCGTGCCCGTGAAGTAGGCCGCGGGGCCGGCACCGCCGCCGCGACTCCGGCGCGCGTGGAGGATCACGGCGCTGTAGGCGAAGGCCGACACCAGCGCCAGACCCACGCCGAGCGCCGGAGCCGATCCGGCCGGACCCGAACGCCCGGCGAGCAGGACGAGCCCGCCGACGGCCGCGCACAGCACGGCAGCCTGCACGCCGCGGACGCGCTCGCCCAGCAGGAACCTCGCGCCGAGCGCGATGAGCACCGGCGAGGCGCCGATCGTGACGAGCGTGCCGACGGCGAGTCCGGCCCGCCCGACGGCGGCGAAGTACGCGGCCTGCGACAGTGCGAGACCGGCGCCCGAGAGGACGGCCGCGCGAAGGTTTTCGGCGGTGTTCCCCACGGGCCGCAGCAGCCGCAGGGCGACGACCGCGACCGCGGCGACCGCGAAGCGCCAGAACGAGACCGCGACGGGACCGAGACCGTGCCGGTCTTCGAGGACGACGGCCACGGCGCCGCCGGTTCCCCAGGCGAGCGCGGCGACGGTCAAGGAAAGGACACCACGCCTGTGGGGCGTGATGGGCAGAGCTGTCATCTGTGTTCTCCACGATTGATCGCCGGACGGTTTCCGCGTGAGCGGGCGGCGTCCGGCGCCCCGGCGCATCTGCCGGGGTTCGCGGAGGGCGGCCCGCTAGCGGACCGGGGGCGAACAGATGTGGAAGCTCATGGCCGCGACCCTACGCACGTGCGCGTGGACCTCCAAACGAATAGGACGGTGACGGGTTCCACCAGATGGGCGCCTCCCCGGGAGGCGCCCATCCACCCCGTACCCTGGCCACATGCCAGTCGCCGTGCGTGTCATCCCCTGCCTCGACGTGGACGCCGGGCGGGTCGTCAAGGGCGTCCGCTTCGCCGATCTGCGTGACGCGGGGGACCCCGTCGAGCTGGCCCGCGCCTATGGCAAGGCGGGGGCCGACGAGCTGACCTTCCTCGACATCACCGCGAGCGTCCACGGGCGCGAGACGACCTACGACGTCGTCCGGCGGACGGCCGAGACCGTCTTCATCCCGCTCACGGTCGGCGGGGGAGTCCGGTCCGTCGCCGACGTCGACGGGCTGTTGCGGGCGGGGGCCGACAAGGTCGGCGTGAACACCGCCGCGGTGGCCCGGCCGGAGCTGATCGGCGAGATCGCCGAGCGCTTCGGACGGCAGGTCCTCGTCCTCTCCCTCGACGTGCGGCGGGCCGAGGGGACCGACTCCGGCTTCGAGGTAACGACCCACGGCGGCCGTCAGGGCACCGGCATCGACGCGGTGGAGTGGGCCGCGCGGGCCGCGCGCGACGGCGCCGGTGAGCTGCTGGTCAACTCCATGGACGCCGACGGGACCACCGACGGCTTCGACGTCGAGCTCATCGAGGCCGTGCGGGCCGTCGTCGACGTCCCCGTGATCGCCTCCGGCGGCGCGGGCAAGGTCGCCGACTTCCCCGCCGCGGTCGCCGCGGGCGCCGACGCGGTCCTCGCCGCCAGCGTCTTCCACTTCGGCACGCTGACCATCGGCGAGGTCAAAGGCGCTCTCGACGACGCCGGTTATCCCGTCAGGCTGTAGACAACTCGCCGGTAACAAGGCCATGCTGACGCGATGACCGCCTACGACGTCGTCGTCATCGGGTCCGGCTTCGGCGGCTCGGTGGCCGCCCTGCGGCTCACCGAGAAGGGTTACCGCGTCGGCGTTTTCGAAGCGGGCCGCCGCTACACGCCCGACACGCTGCCCCGCAGCTCCTGGGACCTGCGCCGCTTCCTGTGGGCACCACGCCTCGGTCTCTACGGCGTCCAGCGCATCCACCTCCTCCGCGACGTCGTGATCCTCGCCGGAGCGGGCGTCGGTGGCGGATCCCTCAACTACGCCAACACCCTCTACGTCCCGCCCGCCGAGTTCTTCGCCGACCGGCAGTGGGCCGCGATCACCGACTGGCGCGACGAACTCGCCCCGCACTACGACCAGGCCCGCCGCATGCTCGGCGTGCGGACCAACCCGACCGTCACCGCCGCCGACACCCATCTGCGCGCGGTCGCCGAGCGGCTCGGCGCCGGGGGCAGCTTCACGCTCACACCCGTCGGCGTGTTCTTCGGCGACGGGAAGGACGCCGACGGTGGGACCAGGGCCGCGCCCGGCGAGGAGACGCCCGACCCCTACTTCGGCGGCAAGGGCCCGCGCAGACGCGCGTGCCTGGAGTGCGGCGAGTGCATGACCGGCTGCCGCCACGGCGCCAAGAACACCCTCACCGAGAACTACCTCCACCTGGCCGAGTCCGCCGGGGCCGTGATTCACCCGCTCACCACAGTGACCGGGATACGCGAGGAGGGCGAGGGTTTCGCCGTCGAGACGCGTCCCACGACCGGAGGCCGCCCCGAGACCGTCCACGCCGGACAGGTCGTCGTCGCGGCCGGTGCCTACGGCACCCAGACGCTCCTGCACGCCCTGCGCGACAACGGAAGCCTCCCGCGAATCTCGCGGCGGCTCGGCGAGCTGACCCGCACCAACTCGGAGGCCCTCGCCGGAGCCCAGACCACCACCCGCCGCTACGGTTCGCGACCCGACTTCACCCGCGGGGTAGCGATCACGTCCTCGGTCCACGTCGACGCCCACACCCACATCGAACCCGTCCGCTACGGCCGCGGCTCGAACGCGATGGGCCTGCTGTCGACCATCCAGGTCCCCGGCGGCGGCCGCGTGCCGCGCTGGCTGAGCTTCCTCGCGGCGGCCGCGCGACGCCCCGGACCGTTCCTGCGTTCGCTGTCGGTGCGGCGCTGGTCGGAGCGGACCATCATCGCCCTGGTCATGCAGACCCACGACAACTCGCTGACCACCTACCGCCGCTCACGGTGGCCCGGCAGAGGGCGTCTGACCTCGCGCCAGGGCCACGGGGCGCCCAACCCGGGGCACATTCCCGAGGCCGAGCACGCGGTGCGGCTGCTCGCCGAGGAGATCAACGGCTTCGCCGGCGGCTCGGTCGGCGAGGTCCTCGACGTCCCGATGACCGCGCACTTCCTCGGCGGCTGCCCGATCGGCGCCGACCCCGACCAGGGCGTCGTCGACCCCTATCACCGGCTCTACGGGCACCCTGGTGTGCACGTGGTCGACGGCTCGGCGATTTCGGCGAACCTCGGGGTCAACCCTTCGCTGACGATCACCGCGCAGGCCGAACGCGCCTTCGCGGCCTGGCCCAACAAGGGGGAGCCCGACCCGCGTCCGGCGCAGGGGGAGCGGTACGCGCGGGTCGAGCCCGTCGCGCCCCGTTCACCGGCGGTTCCGGAAGGCGCCTACGGTGCGCTGCGTCAAAAGTGACCAAGCTTGACGCGGAAGTGACGTCACTATAAGGTCAGCGCATGACGAACGCCCTCTCCACTCGACTGCGCCCCGCCCTCGCCGAGATCTTCGACGCGCGCACCGAGCCCGTGCCCGCCGTCTCCGTCGCCGTCCTGCTCGACGGCGAACTCGCCACCGTCTCCTTCGGCGCCCGGCCCGCCGCCCGCTTCCAGGCCTGCTCGATCAGCAAGCCGATCGCCGCCGCCACCGCCCTGAGGCTGGGACTCGACCTCGACGCCGACGTCAACGACTACCTCAAGTCCTGGCGACTGCCCGCCCCCGCCGACTGGCCCGCGGTCGTCACCGTCCGCCACCTCCTCAGCCACTCCGGAGCCCTCACCACCCACGGCTTCCCCGGCTACGCCGAAGGCGCCCCACTCCCGAGTCTCGTCGAGATCCTCGACGGCGAAGGTCCCGCCAACACCGGCGCCGTCCGCATCGACGGTGTCCCCGGCGTCATGACCCGCTACTCCGGCGGCGGCTACCAGATCCTCCAGCTCATCCTCGAAGACCTCAGCGGCACGCCCTTCGCCGAACTCGCCCGGCGGCTCGTCCTCGACCCCCTCGGCATGGACACCGCCGGCTACGACGTGCCGCCCGAGATCGCCGAAGCCCACGACAAGGGGGAGCGGATCGAAGGCGGCTGGCACACCTACCCCGAACAGGCCGCCGCCGGCCTGTGGTGCACCCCCGCCGACCTGGTCCGCTTCTTCACCGCCCTGCGCGAGGCCGCCGACGGCACCGGCGACTTCCTCCCCGCCGAACTCGCCCGCGAGGTGCTGAGCGAGGTCGTCCCCGGATTCGGGCTGGGCGTGCAGCTCACCACCGACCCGCTCGGCGACCGCTTCGGTCACGGCGGCAGCAACGAGGGCTACCGCTGCGGCGCCGAGGCCTCCCGCGACGGGAACTGGGCGATCGCGGCCATGACCAACGCCAACGAAGGCGACGCCCTCACGCTCGCCATGCTCACGGCCGTCGCCGAGACCCTCGGCATCCCGCGGACACCGAAAGAGCCCGGGAACTTCGACTACCCCGCCTGGCTCGCACGCCACACCGGTGAGTACCGCACCAGCGCCGGCACCGTCCTGCACCTCGACATCGTCGACGGGGACCTGCACCTCGTCCTCGACGGCCAGCCGCCGCTGATCTTCGGGCCGATGAGCGACGCGACGGCCTACGCGCCCTACGCGCACGCCGAGCTTCGTTTCGCCTACGCCGACGACCGCGTCGAGTCCGTGACCCTTCATCAGTTCGGCAGCTCCATCCTGGCCGTTCGTCAGTCAGTGGACGGCTGACCGGCCCCTACCCCCGGCCTCTCCTGGCCGATCTTCGAATTGCGGCGGTAGCCTCGCATCCAGTGCTCGTATCAGCGGCCGGTGCCGGCAGTCCCTCGGACGCCGGACTCCGGCCGTCCCCAAGCCCCCCGACGACCCCTTTCGCGAGGCGCCGACCGGCGCCCGCGGCTCCCCGGTGATCACCGTCCGGCCTTGAAAAGGTTGCGGTGAGATAGCGGTTTCCATGCGCCCCAGGAGCCCGAAAGTGTTCGTGGTCACGTTCTGGTTGTAAGGACCCGTTCGGGCTTGCGGTACGGACACGCGAAGGGCAAGGATTGCCCGCGGAGATCAGCGGACACATGGAGGGCGAGTGCGAGACCAGGGTGTGGTCGGCAAGGGACTGCGCGTGCTCAGGCAGGCGATCCGCGAGGAACCGGGGCCTTTCGCGGTGGGCGTCGCCGGGGCGGTGCTGCACAGCCTCGTCACCATCGGCAGCTCTTTCGTCCTCGGCGCGATCGTCGCGCGGATCGCGGTGCCGGCGATCCAGGAGGGCCGCGTGTCGGCGGGTGCGATCGCCCTCGCGGTCGCGGCGATCCTCGCGGTCAGCGCGCTGAAGGTCTCGGGCATGATCGCCCGCCGGCTCGGCGCCGGCGCCATGCAGTTCCGGCTCCAGGCCACCTACCGCCGCCGCGTCACCCGCCGGTACCTCCGGCTTCCGCTGTCGTGGCACCACAAGCACTCCACCGGCGAGCTGCTCTCGAACGCCAACGCCGACGTCGAGGCCGTCTGGTTCCCCATCGCGCCGTTCCCCTTCGCGGTCGGCACCCTGGCGATGCTCGTCGTCGCCGGCGTCGCCCTGTTCGTCACCGACTGGGCCATGGCGCTGGTCGGGCTCGCGGTGTTCCCGCTCGTCTTCGCGCTCAACGTCATCTACTCCCGGCGCATGTCCCCGCGCGTCACCCGCGTCCAGGAGCTCCGCGCCGACGTCTCCACGATCGCCCACGAGAGCTTCGACGGCGCCCTCGTCGTCAAGACCATGGGCCGTGAGACCGAGGAGACCACCCGCTTCGCCGCCAAGGCCGACGAGCTGCGCGACGGCCTGATCCGCGTCGGCCGCATCCGGGGCGCCTTCGACCCGCTCATCGACTCGCTGCCCAACATCGGCACCCTCGCCGTCCTCGTCGTCGGCACCTGGCGCATGTCCACCGGCGCCGCCGACATCGAGACCGTCACCAGCGTCGTCTTCCTCTTCACCGTCCTGGCCTTCCCGATCCGCGCCATCGGCTGGGTCCTCGGCGAGCTGCCCCGCTCCGTCGTCGGCTGGGAACGCGTCACCAAGGTCCTGTCGGCCACCGGCGACATGGAGTACGGCCCGCGCGAGACCGAGGGCCACGGCACGCCCGCCACCCTCGAATTCCGCGACGTCACCTACACCTACCCCGACGGCTCCGAGGTCCTCCACAGCGTCAATCTGGAGATCCCCGCCGGACGCACCGTCGCCCTCGTCGGCCCCACCGGCTCCGGGAAGTCCACCATCGCCTCCCTGGCCACCCGCCTCGTCGACCCCGACGACGGTCGCGTCCTCCTCGACGGCAACGACGTCCGCGAACTCGGCCACGGGGCCCTCGCCGACAACATCGCCCTCGTCCAGCAGGTCCCCTTCGTCTTCGACGACACCATCGGCGGCAACATCACCCTCGCCCGCGACTCCGTCGACGGCGACGACGACGTGTGGACCGCCCTGCGCACCGCCCAGGCCGACGGCTTCGTCGCCAAACTCCCCGACCAGCTCGACACCGAGGTCGGCGAGCGCGGCCACAGCCTCTCCGGCGGACAGCGCCAGCGCATCACCCTGGCCCGCGCGCTCGCCGGCGCCCCGCGTCTGCTGGTCCTCGACGACGCCACGAGCGCCGTCGACCCGCGCGTGGAGTCGGCGATCCTCGGGGCCTTGAAGAAGTCGAAGAACCCGGCCTCGGTGCTCGTCGTGGCCTACCGGCGCGCGACGATCGCCCTGGCCGACGAGGTCGTCTACCTGGAGCACGGCAAGGTCGTCGCCACCGGCACGCACCTCGACCTGCTGGACAACGTGCCCGGGTACGCCAACCTGGTCACCGCCTATGAGCGCGAGGAGGCCGAGCGGGCGAGGGAAGGCGCGTTCATCGAGGCCGAGGACACCGAGGAAGAAGAGGTTTCGGCGTGACCACAGTGGACGCCGCCGTCGGCAAAGAGCAGGACGGCTCCTGGCAGACCTTCAAGCGCGGTCTCGCCCTGTCCCCGGAACTGCGCACCGGCCTCGCCGGGACGCTCGCGCTGGCCGTCGTCGCCACCGTCGGCCGCATCGTCGTGCCGGTCGCGATCCAGCAGGGCATCGACCGGGGCATCACCGCGCCCGGCGGTCCGTTCCCCGGGGTCGTGGCCACGGTCGCGCTGATCAGTCTCGGGGTTCTCGCCATCACGGTGTGCACCTCCTACCTGATGAACGTGCGTCTCTTCCGGGTCAGTGAGACGGCCCTGGCCAGCCTGCGTGCGCGGGCGTTCCGGCACGTGCACGACCTGTCGATGCTGCACCAGCAGTCGGAACGGCGCGGCACGCTCACCTCGCGGGTGACCACCGACATCGACCAGATCAGCCAGTTCCTGCAGTTCGGCGGGCTGATGCTGCTCATCTCCGGCGGCCAGGTCCTCATCGCCACGGTCGTGATGTTCACGTACTCCTGGAAGCTCGCGCTGGTCGTGCTGGTGACCTTCCTGCCGCTGATCTGGATCGTCCGCGCACTCCAGCGTCGCCTCGCCATCGCCTACCAGGCCTCGCGGGAGAAGGTCGGCGTCATGCTCGGCACGATCGCCGAGACGGTCGTGGGCGCCGCCGTGATCCGCGCCTACGGTGTGCAGCGCCGGACCGAGGAGCGCCTCGACGGCTCGATCGAGGACTTCCGGGGCGCGCAGTTCCGCGCGCTGCGCCGCAGCGTCCTGAGCTTCTCCTCGGGCGAGATCACCTCCGGCATCTGCCTGTCCGGCGTGGTCATCGTCGGCGTCCTCCTGGGCGTGGACGACCAGATCACGATCGGGCAGCTGACGGCCTTCCTGTTCTTGACGACCCTGTTCGTGCAGCCGGTCCAGATGGGCACCGAGATCCTCAACGACGCCCAGAACGCCATCGCGGGCTGGCGCCGGGTTCTCGACGTGCTCGACACCGAGCCCGACGTCGCCGACCCGGGCGAGAACGGCCAGGACCTGCGCCTCGGCCCGGTCGCGGTCAGCTTCGACAAGGTGCACTTCGCCTATCCCGGCGGCCCCGAGGTCCTCAGCGAGATCGACGTGACGATCCCGGCGCAGGCCCGCGTCGCCGTCGTCGGCGAGACCGGCAGCGGCAAGACGACCTTCGCGAAGCTCCTGACCCGCCTGATGGACCCGGCGAAGGGGCAGGTGCTGCTGTCGGGCGTGTCGCTGACCGACCTGCGCTTCGCCTCGCTGCGCCGCCGTGTCGTGATGGTCCCCCAGGACGGTTTCCTCTTCGACGCGACCGTCGCCGAGAACGTCCGCTTCGCCAAACCGGAGCTCAGCGACGCCGAACTCTATTTGGCCTTCACCGAACTGGGACTGGCCGACTGGGTCGACGGGCTGCCCGACGGGATGAACACGCCCGTCGGCGAGCGCGGTGAGGCCCTGAGCGTCGGTGAGCGTCAGCTCGTGGCCCTCGCGCGCGCCTATGTCGCCGATCCCGATCTGCTGGTCCTCGACGAGGCGACCTCCGCGGTCGACCCCGCCACCGAGGTCCGGCTGGCCCGTGCCCTCGACGCGGTGACCCGCGGCCGCACGACCGTCGCGATCGCGCACCGGCTGTCCACGGCCGAGGCGGCCGATCGGGTTCTGGTGTTCGACGCCGGGCGGATCGTGCAGAATGGCCCGCACGCGGAGTTGGTCTCGCAGACCGACTCCGTTTATGCGAAGCTCCACTCAAGTTGGGTCGAGCAGACGCGCTCGACCTGATCAGGACCGTCGCCTCGACCCTAGGATCCGCCGTGCCCGAGCTGCACCTCGACACCCTGCACCTGCCGGTAGCGCCGCTCGGGCCGGAGTCCCCGCTGCCGCCGCTGCCCGGCCCGACCGACGTGCACGCGCGGGCGGACCTGGGCGCGGTGTCCGGTGAGATGTTCGACCTGGCCTACGGGCGCGTCCCGAGCGTGCTGCCGTACACCCTGCAGGACGGCTACGGCCGCGAACGCGGGCCGGGCGGACTGCGGGTCGCGGTCCTGGAGAACGAGCACCTGCGCGCGACCGTCGCACTGGACCTCGGCGGACGCCTGTGGTCCCTGGTGGACAAGGAGACCGGGCGCGAGCTGCTGTACCGCAACCCGGTCTTCCAGCCGGCCAACCTCGCCCTGCGTGGAGCGTGGTTCTCCGGTGGCGTCGAATGGAACCTGGGCACGACCGGGCACACCCCGCTGACGTGCGCGCCGATGCACGCCTCCCGCGTGGACACCCCGGACGGGCCGGTGCTGCGGGTATGGGAGTTCGAGCGGCTGCGCGAGGTTCCGTACCAGATCGACTTCTGCCTGCCCGACGGTTCGCGCTTCCTGTACGTGCACGTCCGGATCGTCAACACCCAGGACGTCGACGTGCCGATGTACTGGTGGTCGAACATCGCCGTGCGGGCCGGGGAGGGCACGCGCGTCATCGCGCCCGCCGACGCCTCCTACCGCTTCGCCTACGAGGGCAGCCTGGAGCTGATCGACGCACCGGTCCACAACGGACTCGACTACAGCTACCCCGAGCACGCCCCGCACGCCGCGGACTACTTCTTCCGCCTGGAGAACGGCCGACGGCCCTGGATCGCCGCCGTCGACGCCGACGGGCGCGGACTGCTCCAGGCCTCCACGGCCCGCCTGACCGGCCGCAAGCTCTTCGTGTGGGGCGAGAACGCCGGCGGACGCCGCTGGCAGGACTGGCTCACCGAGCCCGGCACCGGCGGCTACCTGGAGATCCAGGCCGGGCTCGCCCGCACCCAGCTCGAACACCTCCCGATGAGCGCGGGCGACACCTGGGCCTGGGTCGAGGCCTACGGCGCCCTCGACGTCGACCCCGCCGTCACGCACGCCCCCGACTGGGCGGCCGCACGCGACGCCGTCCAGGCGCAGCTCGACGAGCGGCTTCCCGTGCCCGCGCTGAACTCCCGCCTCGACGAGTGGACGCGCTGGTGCGACCTGCCGCCGGCCGAGCGCCTCTCCACCGGTTCGGGCTGGGGCGCGCTGGAGCGCCGCCGCCGTCAGGCCGTCGGCGCCAAGCCCGCGGACCTCCCCGGTATCCCCTTCCGCGACGACACCCTCACCGCCGAGCAGGAGCCCTGGCTCGCCCTCCTCGACGACGGTGCCCTCCCCACGGCCGGCCCGGCCGTGCCGCCCGCCGCGCACATCAGCGGCCCCGGCTGGCTCGGTCTCCTCGAAGAGGCCGCCGCGACCGCCGACTGGCACGGCTCCTACCAACTCGGCCTCGCCCGCGTCGCCGCCGGTGACTCCTCCGGCGCCCGCGACGCCTGGGAACGGTCCGCCGAGGCGACCCCCAACGCCTGGGCCCTGCGCGCCCTCGCCCACCAGGACCGCACCGACCCCGCCGTCCCCGGCGAGCGGGCCGCCGACCGCTACCTCGCCGCCCACCGCCTCGCCCCACCCTCCTGGCAGTTCGCCGTCGAGGCCTGCGACGCCCTCCTCGCCGTCGGCCGCCTCGAAGACGCCAAGGCCGTCCTCGACGAACTCCCCGAACCCGACCGCACCCACGGCCGCGTCTCGGTCTGCCGCGTGCGCGTCGCCCTCGCCGGGGGTGAACTCGACCAGGCCGCCGCCGTCTTCGCCGAGGGCTTTGACGTCCCCGACTTGCGCGAAGGCGAGATCTCCCTCGACGGTCTGTGGAACGAGGTCGCCGAACGCACGGTCGCCGGGACCCTGGGACTCGACGTGAACGACGAGCAGGTCCGCGCCAAGGCCCGGCGGGACTTCCCGCTACCCGGCCGCTACGACTTCCGCATGACCGGCGAGTAACCCTCACGGCTTTTCGGCCAGGACCGAACTCCGGGCGCGCCCGGACCTCGACCGGCGCTTTCTCGCCGGCCCGTGCCCCTTATGTCCGCGCGGGACGGCGCACGAGCCAAGATCCGTGATTGCATGTTATGACGGGCGCCCCGCCGGACGGGGCGGGGCGCCCGTCCTTCCACCCCTGTGGCCGGACTGTGGCCCCACTGTGGCCCCGGCTCCTAACGTCGCCTCAACCGACGAAGGGAGATTCAGTGAAGATCGTCAACCGCATCGCCGACCGCCTCCTCGCCCGCGTGGCACCGGCCACGACGGCCGCGGCGGCACCGTGCCTGACCTGCACCATGAGGTGCGTCAACGGCCTGGTCAACAAATGCTGCACCGACCGCTGCCTCGGCAAGACCAAGTGCACCCCGCGCCGCGAGCAGTGCTGACCCGCGCACCGGCCGGACCGCGCACCGAGGCCCGCACGCCGTCACGGGAACGTCGCCAGGCCGACCGCGCGGTACCTGGGCCGCACCACGCCGGCACCGGTCCGACCCCGATCCCGTGAAGGTCCCGTCCGGACCGTGTCGGGGGAGAGTGCCCGGCCTCCCCGCCACGCACCGTCCGGACCGTCGCCTTCCCTCGCGGTCGCCCGCGAGGGAAGGCACCACCTCACACCCCTCGCGCCTCAACCGGCACCGGTGAGGTCAGATACCCCTGGACGGTCGGCCCGATCATCGCCACGACCGCCTCGGGTTCGGCACTGGCGAGCGGCTCCAGCTTCAGGATGTAGCGCGCCATCGCCAGCCCCAGCAGCTGCGAGGCCACCAGCGTCGCCCGGAACGGCCCGTTGTCGAGTTCCGAACCCAGCTCCTTCAACGCCGTCTTCACCACCCGCGACACGAAGAACTCCCGCACCAGCCGCACCAGCAGCGGCTGCGCCACCGCCGAACGCAGCAGCACGGCACCGCGCTTGCCCCCGGGACCGTCCCACACCGCGATGAACGCCCGGACCAGGCGCTCGCCGACGCCGTCGATGCCTCCCGCGACGATGCCGGGCAGCACCTCCTGCGGGTCGAAGGGCGCGTCGATCGTGGCCAGCAGCAGCTGGTCCTTGCTGCCGAAGTAGTGGTGCACGAGCGCGGGGTCGACTTCGGCGGCCTGCGCGATCTGCCGGATCGTGGCCCGCTCGAAACCGCGTTCGGCGAAGGCGTGCCTCGCCGCATCGAGGATCTGCTCGCGGGTGTCGGGGTTGCCCCGGCGTCGGCCGGTCCGGCGGTTGCTCACGAAGTCGACCTTACTTTCCGCGGGGGCGCCCGCCTCCTACATGGTGCGCAACCACACCGCGAAGCTCAGCGGCACCGCGTTGAGTTCGTAGCGGGGCAGCACGTCCGGGCCGCACGACGCCGAACCGAGACCCCGGTGGACGTGGTCGATGTGGAGGTGGAGTTCGCCGGAGTCGGCCAGGTCGGTGGTGTGCTTGGCCTCGGCGAGCGCCTTCGTCGGCCAGCGCCGGACGGTCAGCGAGAAGTGCGGTTCGCCGTGCAGCTGGAGCCCGCGTCCGTTGTGGCCGGTGATGCGGGCCCAGCGGACCTCCGCGCGGGCGCCGTTCTCCTGGGGGCGCACGTACGGGGTCTGAAGCCGGTCGACGGTGGAGGTGTAGTGGCCGATGCGGGCGGCGGCGATGCTGTCGGGGTAGGCCTCGCCCGGGCCGCGGCCGAACCACTCGACGTTGTCCCAGGCGGCGGGCAGGCCGAGCTTGAAGCCGACGCGGCCGAGCGGCACCGTCCACTCCCCTTCGGGGAGCATGGTGATCTCCAGCCGCAGCCAGTTCCCGAAGGCCTGCCAGCGGTAGGTGTTGGCCATCGACGCGGTGCCGCCGGCGGGTTTGACCTCGGTGTGCACGACGTAGCTGTGGTCGTAGGCTCCGGCGCGGATGAGCCGGTGGCTCAGGTCGTCGAGGCCCACGCGCTCCCAGCGGTCGGCGACGGAGGGGTTCTTGCCGCGGTCGTTGTCGGTCGGCGCCCGCCACAGTTCCAGCGACGGGCAGCCGATCTCGATGTCGCCGACCCGCAGCAGGGTCCCGTCGGAAGCGAACTCGGCGGGCCCGAGCAGGACCCGGCCGTCCTCGACGACGACGGGGGCGGTCGGCTCGTCGGCGTCGAAGGGGCGTTCGGCGATGACGTCGTCGGTGCGGCCCTGGTGCCAGGCGATCTCGTGCCCGGCCGGGGCCCAGGCGGTCTCGGCGGCGAGCACGGCGCGGACGGTCCACCAGTGCTCGAAGGGCGGCAGCCCGGCCCGTTCCGGCGGGAAGATCGGCAGGGTCAGGTCGGCGCTCTCCCCGGGCCGCAGCACGGGCAGGTCGAGCGGGCCGCCGTCGGTGTGCTGGCCGTCTATCGCGAGTTCCCAGCGGAAGGCGAGGTGGGAGGTGTCGCGGAAGTCGTGGCGGTTGGTAACGCGCACGGACCCGTCGGGCTGGGTCTCGAAACGGATCGGCTCGACGACCTTCTTGAACTCGACGAGTCCGGGGGAGGGCGTGCGGTCGGGGAAGACGAGGCCGTCGATGATGAAGTTGCCGTCGTGCACGGTCTCGCCGAAGTCGCCGCCGTAGGCGTAGTGCGCGCGACCGTCCGGTGTGGACACCGGGATGCCGTGGTCGAGCCACTCCCAGATGAAGCCGCCCGACAGTCGCGGGTAGGTGTCGAAGAGCCGCTGGTATTCGCTGAGGCCGCCGGGCCCGTTGCCCATGGCGTGCGCGTATTCGCAGAGCACGAAGGGCATCGCGCGACGGCGGGCGTCGAGACCCGGGTCGTCGAGGGGCGCCTCGATGCGCTTGCCGATCTGCTCGACCTCGGTGACGCCGGCGTACATCCGGCTGTACACGTCGGTGTAGGCGCAGGTCCAGTCGCCCTCGTAGTGGATGAGGCGCGTGTCGTCGCGATGCTTGGCCCACGCGGCCATCGCGGCGAGGTTGGCGCCGGTGCCCGACTCGTTGCCCAGGGACCACATGATGACGCTGGGGTGGTTCTTGTCGCGCTCGACCATGCGGCGCATGCGGTCCAGGTAGGCGTCGGTCCACAGGGGATCGTCGCTGGGGTTGTCGCGCCAGTCCTGTAGTTCGAAGCCGTGGGTCTCCAGGTCGCACTCGTCGATGACCCACATGCCGAGCTCGTCGCACAGATCCAGGAAGGCCGGGTGCGGCGGGTAGTGGCTGGTGCGGACGGCGTTGATGTTGTGCCGCTTCATGAGCGTCAGCTCCGAGCGGGCGGTCTGGTACGGGACCACGCGGCCGGTGCGGGGGTGGAACTCGTGCCGGTTCACGCCGCGCAGGAGGACGGGCGAACCGTTGACGAGCAGCCGTGCGTCCTCAATGGACACTGTCCGGAATCCGACATGCACCGCGACGGTCTCGGTCGCCGAGCGGATCTCGGCGGCGTAGCGGCGGGGCAGTTCGGCGCTCCACGGCTCCACGAACGGGATCGTCACCGGAGTACCGGACTCGGCGTCGACCTCCAGTTCGGGGATGACGACGCGCACGCCCTCCGCGGCCTCCAGCAACAGACTTCCCGAGCCGCCGACGTGGTCGTACCCGGCGCGCACGAAGAAGTCCCCGACGGCGCCGTCGGGCCGGTGCCGCAACGTCACCTCGCGGAAGATCCCCGGCAGCCACCACATGTCCTGGTCTTCGAGATACGTCGCCGAGGACCACTGGTGCACGCGGGCGGCCAGCACGTTACGCCCGGGGCGCAGCGCCACCGTCGCGTCGAACTCGACGGGAAGCCTGCTCCCGCGGGAGATCCCCAGCTCCACACCGTTGCACCACACGCGCAGCGAGGAGTCGGCGCCTTCGAAACGCAGCACCGTGCGGCCCGTCTGCGGCCAGCCCTCCGGCAGGTCGAAGACGAGCCGGTGATCGCCGACCTGGTTCTCCGCCGGGACCCTCGGCGGATCAACGGGAATCGGATAGACCACGTTGGTGTAGATCGGCGCCCCGTGACCGTGCATCGGCCAGCTCGACGGGACCGGGATGTCGGACCACCCGGCGTCGTCGAAGTCCGGATCCCAGAAGCCCTCCGGAGCCTTGTCCTCCGATCCCGCCAGGTGGAAACGCCAGGTGCCGCTGAGGTCCACCTGCGCCGCGTCGGTCCGCCCGATCGCACGCGGTGGAAGCGCTCCGAAGCCGGGGGAGGGGTCTTCGAAGTACGCCAGGGGACGTGTCATCGCGGCTTTGCCTCTTCTTCTCGCCGGTACGCCTTACGGCAGGCAAGTATTCGTCTGTCGTGTGTGGGTGTCAAACAAGGATCGTTACAGGGACCGCCAAGGAAGATTACCTTCCGTCTACCATCCGCTGACCCTCCGTACTTCATCGCATCCGTCGATCGGGGCAACCGGGGACACACGCGGACCAGATCATCGCGCGCGATCGTGGTGAAGGCTGTTGAATTTTCCGGGGTTCCCACAGAGTGGCCGTTGCCGTACGCTCGGCCGAAGATCCGGGTCGATACCGGACGCATCTCGTGCAAATCCACGAAGGAAGGAACGATCATGCGTTTAGGGCAATTACCCAGAATCCTCGCGGTGAGCGTGCTCGGCGCCGCCGCCCTCACCGCCCTCGGCGGAGCGACGAGCCTGCTGCCCGACCCCGCGCCCGCGGCCGCGTCCCCCGCGGAACCGCAGATCGAGCGCGTCGGTGCCGAACAGGCCGCCGCGATCAGCGTGGACTACTCCGTCTCCTCGAACGTGACCTCGCAGACCGTACGCCATCCCGGTGCGACGTACGTCAAGGTCCACTTCCAGAAACTCGCGCTCGCCGCCGGGGACTACGTGACCGTCTCCGACCCTTCGGGGGCCGAAACCTATACCTACCACGGTGCTCCCGGCCGTGGGCTGCGTTCGGGCGACTCGGGTTACACCGTGCACGGTGACACCGGCTTCGCCGCGATGTCGGTCGAGGGCGACACCGCGATCGTGACCGTCCACCGCGAGTCGGACAAGGGCCTGGCCGCGATCGGCGCTGGCGGGTCGGTCGTGACGATCGACAAGTTCTGGCGCGGCTACGACGAGGCCGAGTACAACGCGGCCAACATCGGCCTGATGAGCGTCTGCGGCAGCGACGCCCGCCGTGACGTGGTCTGCTACCAGACCAGCCACCCGACCCAGTTCGCTCGCTCGAAGCCGGTCGCGCGCCTGCTCATCGGCGGGACGAGCGCCTGCACCGGCTGGCGCGTCGGCGACACCAACCGCGTCCTCACCAACAACCACTGCACCTCGACGCAGGCGGGCGTGACGAGCACCGAGACGCAGTTCAACTACCAGTGCCAGACCTGCGGCGGGAACAACCCCTTCACGCCGACCAAGGTCAGCGGCGCCACGCTCGTCAAGACGAGCGCGAGCCTGGACTACACGCTGTACTCGGTGAACAACTTCGCCACGATCAGCTCCTTCGGCACGCTCTACATCGAGTCGCGCCAGCCCGTCTCGCACGAGACCATCTACATCCCGGGTCACGGTGACGCCACGGCCAAGCGCCTGTCGATCTACGAGACGGCCGGCGGCGCCCTGTGCGACATCGACACCGTGAACCTCGACTCGGTGAACACCGGCTACCTGTGCGACACCTCGGGCGGCAACTCCGGTTCGCCGGTCCTGGCGGCGTCCTCGCACAAGGTCATCGCCCTGCACCACCTCGGCGGCTGCCAGAACGCCGGCACCCGGATGAGCCTGATCTACCCGCAGATCATCAGCCTCATCGACAACACCCCGTAGCGCGCGTGCCGCGACGGTGAGACTCCCGAACCGGCGGCCGCCTCGTCTCGAACGAGGTGGCCGCCGGTTCCTTTCGCGTGAGACGCGGGATGAAAGTTCTTGCAGGAGCCGCTTTCAGGCCGCGCGGTCCAGTGCGTGACCGCACGCCGCCCTGCTGCGGTCGCGCCCCACCGGCGGTCGGGCCGCTTGCAGCCGCCTCGCGGTTCCCGCAAAGGGAACCCGCGCAATCCGGGCATTGCGGACCGGTGGTGTCGCCGGGCTTCCTTGACCCTCCTGAAACCCGGCGATAGCATCCCTGAAACCTTGCGCAAGGCTTTGCACGGCCGACACCTGGCCGGGGGCACCGGTACCGCCTCCGGCCGCACATCCCCTAGCGAGGAAACATGCGCACCCGGCAGCTCCCCACCCCTCGTCCCCGATCCCTGTACGCGTTCGCGGCCGCCGCCGTGCTGGCCGCCGCGGCGTTAATACCCGGCGACGGCACCGCCGCCGAACCGGTGGCGGCGACCGACGTCGCGGTCACCGCGGCACCCGGTAACGGCGACGCCGTCCTGCACCTGTTCGCCTGGCCCTGGAAGTCGGTCGCGCAGGAGTGCACCACCGTCCTGGGACCGGCGGGCTTCCCCGCCGTCGAGGTCTCGGCGCCGCAGGAGCACGTCGTCCTGCCCGGCAGGTCCTATCCGTGGTGGCAGGACTATCAGCCCGTCAGCTACAAGCTGGAGACGAGACGCGGTGGCGCCGCCGACTTCGCCGCGATGGTCGCCGCCTGCGACGCCGCGGGGGTCGAGGTCTACGTCGACGCCGTCGTCAACCACATGGCGGGCGGCGCCTCCACCGGAACCGGCAGCGGCGGCAGCGCCTACACCCACTACGGCTACCCCGCCGTGCCCTACGGCAACGACGACTTCCATCACTGCGGCCGCAACGGCAACGACGACATCGCCAACTGGACCGACCGCTGGGAGGTCCAGAACTGCGAGCTGCTCGATCTCTCCGACCTCAAGACCGAGTCGGAGAACGTCCGCGCGAAACTCGCCGGGTACCTCCAGCATCTCGTCGACCTCGGCGTCGACGGCTTCCGCGTCGACGCCGCCAAGCACATGCCCGTCGCCGACTTCCAGGCGATCTTCGGGCGGCTGTCGGGCTCACCGAAGATCTTCCTTGAGGTCATCGAGGGCGGCAGCGGCGAGATCAGTCCCACCGAGTACACCGGGCTGGGACGGGTCACGGAGTTCCGCTACGGCGATCAGGTCGGCGCACGCTTCAAGGACGGCAATCTCGCCGCCCTGTCGGGGATCCAGTCGCACCTGCTGCTCGCGTCGGAGGCCGCCGAGACCTTCATCGACAACCACGACACCCAGCGCAGCGGCCGCGCCCAGCTCACCTACAAGAACGGCGCCCGCTACATCATGGCCGAGGCCTTCGCCCTGGCCCACGGCTACGGCTCACCGCAGCTCCTCTCCGGTTACGCGTTCACCGACCCCGAGGCCGGGCCACCGTCCACATCGAACGGCACGACGACCCCGGCGGTCAACGCCTCCGGGGCCTGCGCGACCGGCTGGGAATGCTCGCACCGGCAGCGGGCGGTCCTCAACCTCGGCGCCTTCCGCGAGGCCGCCGCGGGTCAGGCCACGACGCACTGGTGGAGCAACGGCTCGAACCAGATCGCCTTCGGCCGTGGGAACCGCGCCTTCGCCGCCTTCAACGCCGGCGGCGCCCTCACCCGCACGTTCGCCACCGGACTGGCCGACGGCGTCTACTGCGACGTCGCCAACGGCGACCGCAAGGCCGACGGCACCTGCACCGGCCCGAGCTACCGGGTCAGCGGCGGCTCGTTCACCGGGACGGTTCCGGCCGACGGAGTGCTCGCACTGCACGTCAACGCCATGGTCGGCGGTGACCCCGGCCCGGGGCCGGGGACCTGCGCGAGCGGCGTCGCGGTCACGTTCACCACGACGGCGACGACCTTCTACGGGCAGAACGTGTACGTCACCGGCAGCGTCCCGCAGCTGGCGAACTGGTCGCCGCAGAACGCCGTGCCGCTGACCACGACCGCCTCCACCTATCCACAGTGGACGTCGGCGGCGGTGACACTGCCCGTCGGGACGGGCTTCCAGTACAAGTACGTCAAGCGTCACAACGCCGACGTGGTCTGGGAAAGCGACCCGAACCGCACCTTCACGGTGGCGGCCTCCACCGGATGCGCCGTCACGATCCGCGACACCTGGCGATGACCGACGACGGGCCGGAGTCCACAGGGGACTCCGGCCCGTCTCCTCAGGGGGTCCGGCGCCGGAGCGTCGCCGCGCCGAGGATGAGCGCGAGCAGCGCCACACCGAGTACGACGGCCAGGTCGAGCCACATCGTGTTCGTCGGCGAGGTGTGCGCGCCGACCTCGGTCAGCGCCTCCACCGCGTAGGTCAACGGCATGACCTCGCTGGCGCCCTGGAGCCAGCCGGCCATCTCCTCGCGCGGCCAGATCAGGCCGCACAGCAGCATCTGCGGGAGCACGACGGCGGGCATGAACTGCACGGCCTGGAACTCGCTCGTCGCGAACGCCGACAGCAGCAGCCCGACCGCGACGCCCAGGACGGCGTTGGCGACGGCGAGGCCGCCGATCAGCCACGGACTGCCCGCCGTGTCGAGGCCGAGCAGCCAGTACGAGGTCGTCGCCGCCAGGCCCGCCTGCACCGCGGCGGCGAGCGCGAAGGCGATGCCGTAGCCGAGCAGCAGGTCGAGCTTGTGCAGGGGAGTGGTCAGCATCCGTTCGAGGGTGCCGCTGGTGCGTTCCCGCAACATGGCGACGCTCGTGACCAGGAACATCGAGATGAAGGGGAAGACGCCCAGCATGACAAGGCCGACCCGGTCGAAGATCATCGGCGCGGAGTCCATGACGTAACGCAGAAGGGTCAGCAGCAGCGTCGGGACGAGCAGGATCAGCGCGATCGTGCGGCGGTCCCCGGCCAGCTGGCGGAGGATGCGCGCGGTCGTGGCGGCGGTGATGCGGATCGACATCAGACGCGTCCCTTCTCCTGCTCGCGGATGAGGCGGAGGAAGGCCTCGTCCATATCGCGGGTGCCCGTCGACTCGCGCAGACCGTCGGGAGTGTCATCGGCGACGATCGCGCCCTCGCGGATCAGGAGGATCCGGTCGCAGCGCGCGGCCTCGTCCATGACGTGGCTGGAGACGAGGAGGGTCGTGCCTTCCGCGGCGAGCCGGTTGAAATGCCGCCACAGGTCGTAACGCAGGACGGGATCCTGCCCCACCGTCGGCTCATCGAGGACCAAGACCTCCGGGCGCGCGACCAGCGCACACGCCAGTGACGCCCGCGCCCGCTGCCCACCCGACAGATTCCGCACGAGCTGCCCGGCGGCCCCGCCGAGCCCCACGTCGTCGAGCGTCTGCTCGACCTCACCACGCCCCACGCCGTAGAGCGTCGCGAAATAGCGGAGATTCGCCCGCACCGACAGATCCGAGTACACCGACGGCGACTGCGTCAGATAACCCACCCGATGCCGCAACCCGGCAGAGCCCGCCGGCTCACCCAGGACCGAGACAGAACCGGAACGCACCTTCTGGACACCGACGATCGCGCGCATGAGCGTCGTCTTGCCACTGCCACTGGGACCCAGCAGACCAGTGACGGCCCCGGCGGCGATGGAACAGGAAAGGCCGGGCAGGACGCGCCGGCGCCCCCGCTCGACCACGAGATCGGACACGGTGATGGCGCTTCGCATGGGGACTCCCGGGGGAGGAACTCAACGTGTGGTGAATTATAGCCGGGCTTGTTTGGGTGGCGCGAACGAAACCGCCTGAGGGGTACGGGTTCGGACTGCGGCCCGCCGCCGGTGCCAGGTTCCCGGGCTGCGGGGGAGCCACGCCCCCGTCCTCACCCCCGCAACCCCCGCCGAACCCCCCACCCGCCCGGCACGACACAATCGGTTTCCATGGCGCCACCCTCAGCCCTCGACCCCGCGATCGCCGCCCGGCTCAAACGCGACCCGGCCGGCCTCGTCGCCGCCGTCGTCCAGCAACACGGCAGCGGCGAAGTCCTCATGCTCGCGTGGATGGACGACGAGGCACTCCACCGCACCCTCACCACCGGCCGCGCCACCTACTGGTCCCGCAGCCGCCAGGAGTACTGGGTCAAAGGCGCCACCTCCGGCAACGTCCAGCACGTCCACTCCGTCGCCCTCGACTGCGACGGCGACGCCCTCCTCATCACCGTCGACCAGACCGGCCCCGCCTGCCACACCGGCACCCGCACCTGCTTCACGGGCCGCGAACTTCCCGTCCACACCCCACCAGGAACGGACGACCCCTCATGAACCCCCGGAGACAACTCGGCACCGCCATCCTCGGCGGCGTCGCCGGCGCCGGACTCGCCTGGTACGCCGCCACCCGCGTCTGGTGGACCGAGACCATCCCCCGCCGTGAACCGCTCCCGCCCACGACCACCGACCACACCGGCGCCGACCTCGCCGCCTGGATCGTCCCCCTCGCCATCGTCGCCCTCGCCGGAGCCGTCGCGCTCTACGCGACCCGCGGCGCCGCGCGCACGACCCTCGCCGCCGTCATCGCCCTCGCCGGGCTCGCCGTCACCATCGGCGGCGGCTACGGCCTCACCCGCGAACCCGGCGTCTGGCCCGCCGCCACGACCCTCGGCGGCCTCGCCGTCGTCGCCGTCGCCGTCCTCGCGCTGCGCACCGGCGCGCGCTGGCCGCACATGTCCAACCGCTACGAGCGCGCCTCGCGTCCCCGAGCCGCCACGACGTCCCTATCAGACGACCCCGTCGCGATGTGGAACGCCCTCGATCGCGGCGAGGATCCGACATCGCTTAACATCGGCAAAATGGCACCCGGAGAGGGGAGTTCCGGATGAGTGTGCTCGACGACATCGTCGCCGGCGTCCAAGAAGAACTGGCCCGGCGCGTCCAGCAGGTGTCCCTGGACGAGATTCGTGAACTGGCGGCCGCCGCGCCACCCCCGATCGACGCCCTCGCCGCGCTCAAGGCGCCCGGCGTCGGAGTCATCGCCGAAGTGAAGCGCTCGTCGCCGTCGAAGGGTCAGCTCGCCGAGATCCCCGACCCCGCCGAACTCGCCACCGAGTACGCCTCGGGCGGCGCGCGGGCGATCAGCGTCCTCACCGAGAAGAACTACTTCAAGGGATCCCTCGACGACCTCGACGCCGTCCGCGCCCAGGTCTCGATCCCCGTGCTCCGCAAGGACTTCATCGTCTCCAGCTACCAGGTCCACGAGGCCCGCGCCCACGGCGCCGACCTCGTCCTCCTGATCGTGGCGGCCCTCGACCAGAACACGCTGACCGGACTGCTCGACCGCGTCGAGTCGCTCGGCATGACGGCGCTCGTCGAGATCCACACCGAGGAGGAGGCCGACCGCGCGCTGGAGGCCGGGGCCAAGGTCATCGGCGTCAACGCCCGCGACCTGCACACCCTCCAGGTCGACCGCTCGGTCTTCGAGCGGATCGCACCCGGCCTGCCCAACGACGTCGTCAAGATCGCCGAATCCGGCGTCCGCGACGCCCGCGACCTGATCCGCTACGCCGGGTTCGGCGCCGACGCGGTCCTCGTCGGCGAGGGCCTCGTCACCAAGAAGAGCCCGCGCGACGCCGTCGCCGACCTCGTCACCGCGGGCAGCCACCCCGCGACCCCGAGGCCGGTCCGGTGACCGCCGGTCCCGACCCCACCGGGCACTTCCGCAACGCCGACGGCACCGACTTCGGCGGACGTTTCGTCCCCGAAGCCCTCATCGCCGCCCTCGACGAGCTCGACACCGTCTACCGCAAGGCCTTCGAGGACCCGGCGTTCCTCGCCGAGTTCGACCGGCTCCTGCGCGAATACGCGGGAACCCCGAGCATGCTCTACGACGCCACGCGCCTCTCCGAGGTCGCCGGGCGCCGGATCCTGCTCAAACGCGAAGACCTCAACCACACCGGTGCGCACAAGGTCCGCAACGTCCTCGGGCAGGCCCTGCTCACCAAGCGCATGGGCAAGCCGCGCATCATCGCCGAGACCGGCGCCGGCCAGCACGGCGTCGCCAGTGCGACCGCCGCGGCCCTGTTCGACCTCGAATGCACGGTCTACATGGGCGCCGAGGACACCCGCCGCCAGGCGCTCAACGTCGCCCGGATGCGGATGCTCGGCGCCGAGGTCGTGCCCGTGACCACCGGATCCCAGACCCTCAAGGACGCCATGAACGAGGCGCTCCGGGACTGGGTGTCCAGTGTCGACACCACGCACTACCTGATCGGCACCGTCGGCGGACCGCACCCGTTCCCCGTCATGGTCCGCGACTTCGTGCGCGGTATCGGCGACGAGGCCCGCGCGCAGTCCCTGGCCCAGATCGGGCGCCTGCCCGACGCCGTGTGCGCCTGCGTCGGCGGCGGCTCCAACGCCATCGGCGCCTTCCACGCCTTCGTCGGCGACCCCGGGGTCGCCCTCTACGGCTTCGAGGCGGGCGGCGACGGCGTCGAGACCGGCCGCCACGCCGCGACCCTCTCCGGCGGCGCGCCCGGCGTCCTGCACGGGGCCCGCACCTACGTCCTCCAGGACGAGGACGGCCAGACCGTCGAGTCGCACTCGATCTCGGCCGGTCTCGACTACCCCGGCGTCGGACCCGAGCACGCCTACCTCCACGACACCGGCCGCGTGAACTACGAAGCGGTCACCGACGCCGAGGCCATGGACGCGATGATGACCCTCACCCGCACCGAGGGCATCATCCCGGCCATCGAGAGCGCCCACGCCGTCGCCGGGGCCCTGCGCCTCGCGCCGACGC
The DNA here is from genome assembly GCF_014202425.1 of Phytomonospora endophytica. GTDB lineage: Bacteria > Actinomycetota > Actinomycetes > Mycobacteriales > Micromonosporaceae > Phytomonospora > Phytomonospora endophytica. Next base: position 772,897 of record NZ_JACHGT010000001.1, read on the forward strand.
TGCCCGAGGACGCCGTCATCGTCGTGTGCCTCTCCGGCCGCGGCGACAAGGACATGGACACCGCCGCGCGGTGGTTCGGCCTCTACGACGACGAGCCCGCGTCGTGAGGCCCGCGAGGGTGAACCGGGCGAACGAGGAGAAGCAGTCGTGAGCGTCGCCCCCACCCTGGCCAAGACCCGCGCCGCCGGACACTCCGCGCTCGTCGGCTACCTGCCCGCGGGTTTCCCGACCGTCGCCGACGCCACCAACGCCGCACGCGCCATGGTCGAGGCCGGCGCCGACGTCGTTGAGATCGGCTTCCCCTACTCCGACCCGGTCATGGACGGGCCCGTCATCCAGCGCGCCGCCGAACACGCGCTCGCGGGCGGCCTGCGCGCCGCCGACGTGCTCCGCACCGTCGAAGGCGTCGCCGCGACCGGGGCGCCGGTCCTGGTCATGACCTACTGGAACCCGATCCTGCGCTACGGCGTCGACGCCTTCGCCCGCGACCTCGCCGCCGCAGGCGGAGCCGGGCTCATCACGCCCGACCTGATCCCCGACGAGGGCGCCGACTGGCTCGCCGCGAGTGAGGCCCACGGCCTTGACCGCGTCTTCCTCGTCGCGCCGAGCTCCAGCGACGAGCGGATCGCCAGCACCGTCGCGGCCACCTCCGGCTTCGTCTACGCCCAGAGCGTCATGGGCGTGACCGGCGCCCGCGACAACGCCCCGGCCGCCGCTCCCGAACTGGTGGAACGCACCCGCAAGGCGACCGACCTGCCGATCGGCGTGGGCCTCGGCGTCCGCTCGGGCGCGCAGGCCGCCGAGATCGCCGCCTACGCCGACGCGGTCATCGTCGGGTCGGCGATGGTCAAGTGCCTCCTCGACGCCCCGACCGTCGGTGACGGCATCGCGGCGCTGCGGGCGCTGACCGGCGAACTCAGCGATGCCGTGCACGCGTGAACTGAGCGCAACCGGTAGCGTGTCCGCGTGGACCTCGCCTACATCCCCAGTCCGTCGCAGAGCGTCTGGCACCTCTTCGGTGTCGTCCCCATCCGCGGCTACGCCCTCGCCATCATCTCCGGCATCGTCATCGCCTGTGTGATCACCGAGGTCAGACTCCGGCGCAGGGGCGCCGCGCCCGGCACGGTCATCGACATCGCGCTGTGGGCGGTCCCGTTCGGGATCGTCGGCGCGCGCATCTACCACGTGATCACCTCACCCGACGCCTACTTCGGCGTCGACGGCGTCCCGATGGACGCCTTCGCGATCTGGAAGGGCGGCCTCGGCATCCCCGGCGCGATCGTCGCCGGCGCCCTCGGCGCCTGGATCGCCTGCCGCCGCCTGGGCGTCCCGCTGTCCATGGTCGCCGACGCCCTCGCGCCCGGCCTGCCCGTCGCGCAGGCCGTGGGACGGCTCGGGAACTGGTTCAACCAGGAGCTCTACGGCGGTCCCCTCGACGCCTGGTGGGCCGTCGAGATCGACCAGCAGAACCGTCTCGCGGGCTACATGGACGTGGCGACCTACCACCCGACCTTCCTCTACGAGCTGCTGTGGAACCTCGGCCTCGCGCTCCTGGTGTGGCTGCTGGACCGGCGCCTCAAGTTCGGCAAGGGCCGCGCCTTCGCCCTCTACGTGCTCGGCTACGGCATCGGGCGGTTCTGGATCGAGGGCATGCGCATCGACCCCGCGCAGGACTTCCTCGGCCTGCGCCTCAACCAGTGGATGAGCGTGGCGATCATCGTCGGCGCCCTGATCTACCTCCTGCGCGTCGAAGGCAAACGCGACGTCCTGGTGCCCGGCGCCGACGGTGTCCTCAAGGCCGTCCCCTACGACAGCCCGGAGGCGCTCGCGGGGGAGGCCGACGTCGACGCCGACGAGACCGTCACCGAGGACGACGACCCGGACGAGGAGTCCGAGGACGAGGCATCCCGGGACGGCGAGACCGGCGACGCCGGTGAGAACGAGAAGGCTACCGAGGACGGGAAGGTCTGATGGACGAGCGCTCCGCCGTCGTCGTCGGCGCCGGAGTCGGTGGCCTCGCCGCCGCGGTGGCGCTGGTCAACGCGGGCTGGCGGGTGCAGATCCTGGAGCGTCACGACCGGCTGCGCGCCGACGGCGCCGCTCTCCTGCTGTGGGCGAACGGCGTCCGCGCGCTGCGCGCCCTGGGGATGGGCGCGGCGCTGGAGGCGATCGCGGTCCGGCAGGAGCGCGGGACCGGCGGTCTGCGCACGCCCGACGGCCGCTGGCTGATCAAGATGTCCGAACCCGAGGAGCGCGGCGAAGGGCTGTCGGGGACGGCCGTGGTGCACCGGCAGGACCTGCACGAGGCGCTCGTCGCCGCGCTCGGTGACGCCGCCACGATCCGGGCCGGCGCGACGGTGACGGGCGTGCGCCTCGGCGACGCGCCCGCCGTGAAGCTCGGCGGGGAGACGATGACCGCCGACCTGATCGTCGGCGCCGACGGGATCAGCAGCATCGCGCGTTCGACGCTCGACAACCACTCGCGGCTGGTCGGTGCCGGGCGCGTCGCCTGGCGGGCCGTGGTGCCTCGGTTCCGCGCCCCGGAGGTCGCCGACAGCGGGGAGACGCAGGGCTCGGGCCGTCGTTTCCTGTCCGCCGACCTGGGCGCGCATGGCGTGTACTGGGCCGCGGAGGCGCGGGGGAGTGTGCGGCCGGAGTCGACGGCCGGGCAGCTGGACCTGCTGAAACGCTGGTTCGCGGGGTGGCACGAGCCGATCGGGCAGCTGATCGCGGCCACGCGCCCCGAGGAGCTCATGCAGCACCCGGTGGAGTACCTCGACCCCCTGCCGAGAAGTTTCGTGCACACCGGGGCGACCAGCGGCGTCGCGTTGCTCGGTGACGCCGCCCATGCGATGACGCCCGACCTCGGCCAAGGCGCGTGCCTGGCCCTGGAGGACGCGGTGACGCTCGGCGTGTGCATGGGTGGGCGGGCCGTGCCGGACGGGCTGCGCCGCTACGAGGCGCTGCGCAGACCGCGGATCGTGAAGATGACGAAGATGTCGCGGCGGGTCGGCGGCGTGTTCGCCGCCCAGGGCAGATTCGTGGTGCCGTTGCGCACGGCGCTGCTGCGGGGCATCCCCGACAAGACCTTCGCCAAGGGCGCGGCGGCGCTGACGGACTGGACGGTCCCGGAGGCTTAGCGCGACGTTCACCGAGGCGCGTGCTCCACGGGGCGCGCGCCTCGTCGCCGCGCGTGCGAGGCTCGCGGTGAATCGGGCCAAAAACGGCCAAGTCGCCACGTGGGAAAACCGTGCCCCAACGACGGATGAACTGAACCAAACGCGCCCGTCACCGCGTCTCCATGCCTAGGTATCCTTGCGGCACGGTGGGCGTTACCCGGCTGTAATGTAGCCCCCGCAGTGCCGTCGAACACCGAAATGGAGCGTGACGATGCCAGCGTTTGATGCCGTGGTGGCCGGAGCCGGTGGGTTCATCGGCGGACACCTCGTCCGGGCCCTCCTGGACGAAGGCAAGACGGTGCGCGCGGTCGACATCAAGCCGTTCGACCAGTGGGACCAGCGCCACGAGACCGCCGACAACCTGAGCCGGGACGTCGGTCTGCTCGAATCGGCGCGCGAGGTCCTCGACGGCGGCGCCGGCGAGGTCTACAACCTCGCCTGCAACATGGGCGGCATGGGCTTCATCGAGACCCACAAGGCCGAGTGCATGCTCTCGGTCCTGCCCAGCACCCACATGCTCATGGCGGCCCGCGACGCCGGCGTCGGGCGCTTCTTCTACTCGTCCTCGGCCTGCGTCTACGCCGGGTACAAGCAGACCGAGGCGAACCTGGAGCCGCTCAAGGAAGAGGACGCCTACCCCGCCGACGCCGAGGACGGCTACGGCTGGGAGAAGCTCTTCAGCGAGCGCATGTGCCGCCACTTCCGCGAGGACTTCGGCCTGGAGACGCGCATCGCGCGCTACCACAACATCTACGGCCCGCAGGGCACCTGGGACGGCGGCCGCGAGAAGGCCCCCGCCGCCGCGTGCCGCAAGGTCGCCATCGCGGCCCTGACCGGCGAGCACGAGGTCGAGATCTGGGGCGACGGGGAGCAGACCCGCAGCTTCACCTACGTCGACGACTGCGTGCACGGTTCGCGGATGCTGACCCGGGGCGACTTCGTCGACCCGCTGAACGTCGGCAGCTCCGAGATCACCACGATCAACAACCTGTACCACCTGATCGCCGACATCGCCGGTGTCGAGATCAAGCTCAAGCACATCGACGGCTTCCTCGGCGTGCGCGGCCGCAACAGCGACAACACGCTGATCCAGAAGGAGTTCAACTGGGAGCCGTCGATCTCCCTGCGCGAGGGTCTCACCGAGACCTACCGCTGGATCCACGACCAGGTGGCCAGGAAGCTCGGCAAGTAAGTGGGTACGGAGATGGGAACCGGCCGCATCCAGCGCGTCGACGTCCTCGGTGTCGGCATCAGCGCCATCAACCGCGACATGGCCATCGACGAGGTCACCCGCTGGATCGAGGAACGCGAACGTCATTACGTGTGCGTCACGGGCGTCCACGGGGTCATGGAGTCGCAGCGCGACGAAGAGCTCATGCGCATCCACAACGCCTCCGGGCTGACCACACCCGACGGCATGCCGATGGTGTGGGCCGGGCACAAGGCGGGCGCGAGCTGGATGGGTCAGGTGTTCGGCGCCGACCTCATGCAGACCGTGCTGGCGCGCGCGGCCGAGCGCGGCTGGTCGTCCTATCTCTACGGCGGCAAGGAGGGCGTGCCCGAGCTGCTCGCGGCACGCCTGACGGCCCGTTTTCCGCAGCTGAAGATCGCCGGCACGTACTCGCCGCCGTTTCGCCCCCTGACCGAGGAGGAGGACGCCGAGATCGTCGCGCGCATCAACGACTCGGGCGCCGAGCTGGTGTGGGTGGGCCTGTCCACGCCGAAGCAGGAGCGGTGGATGGCCGCGCATCGCGACCGGCTGCACGCTCCGGCGCTGTTCGGGGTCGGCGCGGCCTTCGACATGCACGCCGGTCTGGTCAAGCGGGCGCCGGACTGGATGCGCGAGCACGGCCTGGAGTGGAGTTACCGGCTGGCGAAGGAGCCGAAGCGCCTGTGGCGCCGGTACCTGCGCAACAACCCGGCCTTCCTCGCACAGATCATGCGCAACCCGCCCAAACTGCGGGACTGATGAACGACGTCGTCGGTGTGACGACCACGGTGGACGCCGAGGAGGCCGCCGCCCGCCTCGCGGGTGAGGCGGTGGCCGCCCGGCTCGCCGCGTGCGCGCAGGTCGAGGGCCCGATCACCAGCGTGTACTGGTGGGCGGGCGCGGTGGAGGAGTCGCGCGAGTGGCGGGTGGTGTTCAAGACGACCGCCGCCATGGCCGGGGAACTGACGGCCTTCATCGTCGCGCGGCACTCCTACGACACGCCCGAGGTGCTGGTGACGCCGGTCGCCGGCGGGCACGGCCCCTACCTTGAGTGGATCGCGGCGGAGACGGCGACGCGGGGATCACCCCGCGACACCCCGGCCGATTAGTTAAGGCTGCCCTAAGCTAATGTTTCCCCGCTCTGCACAGGAGGAGGCGGGATGACACTGGTGGCGTCAGGGCTCACCGTGGGGTACCAGGCCGGACGTCCCGTCGTCGCCGACGTGGACCTCACCCTGGAACCGGGCACCGTCACCGTCCTCGTCGGCGCCAACGGCTGCGGCAAGTCGACGCTGCTGCGCACGATGGCCGCCCTCCAGCCCGCTCTCTCCGGTGACGTGACCGTCGGCGGGGACCCCGTCGCCGCCCTGTCCCGCCGTGAACTGTCCCGGCGCCTGGCGTTCCTCCCGCAGCAGCCCCTCGTCCCCGCGGGCGTGACCGTCGACGAACTCGTCCGGCACGGCCGCTACGCCCACAGCGGCGCCTTCGCCCGGCACAGCGCCGAAGACCGCGAGGCCGTCGACTGGGCCATGGACGTCGCCGACGCCGCCGCCCTGTCCACCCGCCGCCTCGACGAACTCTCCGGCGGGGAACGGCAGCGCGCGTGGCTGGCCACCGTCCTCGCGCAGCGCGCCGGCGCCCTGCTCCTCGACGAGCCGACGACCTACCTCGACCTCAAGCACCAGTACGAGGTCCTCGACCTCGTCCGGCGCCTCGCCGACGACCACGGCATCGCCTGCGGTCTCGTCCTCCACGACCTCGGCCAGGCCGCCGGATACGCCGACCAGGTCGCCGTCGTCGCCGGGGGCCGCGTCATCGCCACCGGCGACTCCGCCGAGGTCATCACCGACGAGACCGTCGCCCGCGCCTTCGACCTGTCGGTGACGATCCTGCGGGATCCGGGCACCGGGCACGTGGCCGTCTTCCCGCGGCCCACGACGGAGCAACAGCTCAACTAAGGAGAACGATGCGCAAGTTCCTCGGTGCGTTCGCGGTTGCCGCCCTCGCCCTCGGTCTGGCCGCGTGCAGTGGCAAGACCGCCGACGGCGGCGGCCAGAACGACGACAAGGGTGGCGCGATCACGCTCACGACCACCTCCGGTGAGGTCTCGCTCGACAAGCCCGCCGTCAAGGTCGTCGCCCTCGAATGGACCTACGTCGAGGATCTGCTCGCCATCGGCGTCACGCCCGTCGGCGTCGCCGACATCAAGGGCTACGACACCTGGGTCACGGCCGGCGCGCGCGTCCCCGCCGGAGTCAAGGACGTCGGCACCCGCCAGGAACCCAGCATCGAGGAGATCCGTCTCCTCGACCCCGACCTGATCGTCACCGACGAGGACCGCGTCGCCACCAACCGGGACGCCCTCGCCGAGATCGCCCCGCTGGCGACCTACAGCTACACCAAGGACCCCGAGGGCCAGTACGCGGGCATGCGCCGGATCGTCCAGCAGATGGGCCTGGCCACCGGCAAGACCGCCGAGGCCGAGCAGGTCCTCACCGACCTCGACACGAAGGTCGCCACCGCGACCGAGGCCGTCACCGCCAAGGGCAAGACCGGCGCGCCCTTCGCCCTCTCACAGATCTTCACCACCAACGGCACCCCGCAGTTTCGGATGATGACCGAGAAGTCCCTCGCCGGTGAGGTCGTCGGCAAGATCGGCGTGGCCAACACCTGGACCGGCGAACCCGACGCGTGGGGCATGACGACCGTGACCGTCGAAGGCCTCACCGCCGTGCCCGGCGAGTCGAGCTTCCTCTACGTCGCCGCCGACGCCGACAACCCCGTCACCGGCGCCCTCGCCGACAACAAGCTGTGGACCGACCTCGGCTTCGTCAAGGACGGGGGCGTCAAGGCCCTCGACCCGGGCACCTGGTTCTTCGGCGGCCCGCTGTCCTGCGGCCAGATCCTCGACGAGACGGTCAAGGCCCTCACCGCCTGAGCCCGCCTCCACGGCCGCACGCCACCGGGCGTGCGGCCGTTTCCCGCCCCATCCCGCCGACACAGGTGACGCCACGTGAGCACGCTCCCCACCGCCCACCCCGGTCATCCGCAGCTGCGGGGACGACTCCTCTGGGGAGCCGCCGCCCTCCTGGCGCTCGCCGGCGTGGCGGTCGTGCACCTCAACCAGGGCGCGGCCGGTGAACTCACCGAGGCGGTCCTGCTCGGGGCGCGGCTGCCGCGACTGCTCGCGGGACTCGTCGTCGGCGTGGCCCTCGGCGTCGCCGGTGTCCTCGTGCAGGGCGTCACTCGCAACCCACTGGCCTCCTCCGACACCCTCGGCGTAAACGCGGGCGCCTACCTGGGCGTGGTCGTGGCCACCGTGGCCGTGCCCGTCCTCCCCGGCCTCGCGCTCCTGTCCGGCGGGCTCGCCGCCTTCGTCGGCGGAGTCGCGGCGATGGCGCTGGTGTGGACGCTGACCTCGCGCGGCCCCCGCACGCCCGGCCGCGTGCTGCTGGCCGGGACGGCCGTCAGCTTCGCCGCCGGCTCGATCGCCGCCCTGCTCCTCCTGCTCAACGAACCTCTCGCCGGGCAGCTGTTCTTCTGGGGCAACGGCACCCTCGTGCAGAACTCGATGACCCGGCCGACCGTCATCGGCGTCATCGTCGTCCTGGCCGTCGCGGCGGCCTTCGCCCTCGCCCGGCCCCTCGACCTGCTCCGCCTCGGCGACGACGCCGCCGAGGCGATGGGCGTGCCCGTCGGCCGCATCCGCCTCGCCGCCCTCGGCCTCGCCGTCCTCTGCGCTGCCGCCGCCGTCACCGTCGCCGGGCCGATCAGCTTCGTCGGCCTCCTCGCGCCCATCGCCGTCCGCCGCCTCGGCCTGCGCCCGCACGTGTGGCTCATCCCCTTCGCCGGGATCACCGGCGCGGCCCTCCTGCTCGCCGCCGACGTCGCCGCCCGCCTCATCGCACCGCCCTCGGCCGGTGCCGGCGAACTGCCCGTCGGGATCCTCGCCGCCCTCCTCGGCGGGCCGGTGTTCATCCTCCTCGCCCGCAAGATCGTCACCGGCGACGAAGGCGGCGGCGCGGCCGTCGCCGTCCGCGGCCCCATGACCCGCCGCGCCTACACCCTGCTCCTCGCCGGAGGGCTACTCGTCTTCGCCGCGGCCGTCGTCATCGCCGTACGCGTCGGCGAGGTCCACATCGCCTGGTCGGCGCTCCTGCCCTGGAGCGGCGACGACCTCGCCCACGACATCCTCGGCTCCCGCGTCCCGCGCGTCCTCGTCGCCGCCCTCGCCGGAGCCATGCTCGCCGCCGCGGGCTCCTCCGTGCAGGCCGTCGTGCGCAACCCACTCGCCGAACCGCAACTGCTCGGCATCACCGGCGGAGCCGCCGTCGGCGCGGTCGCCCTCATCACCCTCGCGCCCGGCGCCCCCGCCGAGGCGATCCCGCTCCTCGCGATGGCCGGCGGCGTCCTCGCCCTCGGACTCGTCCTGCTCGCCGCCCGAAGCAAGGGCGGTCACCTCGACCCCACCCGCGTCATCCTCATCGGCATCGGCGTGGCCGCCACCTGCATGGCCCTCGTCGACCTGCTCGCCGTCCGCGCGCACATGAACATCTCCGCGGCACTGGTGTGGCTGTCGGGAAGCACGTACGCCCGTGGGGAGGATCAGGTCTGGTGGCTCGTCCCGGGGCTGCTGATCGTGGTGGCGCTGGTGTGGTCGGCTCGGCCGCTCAACATGCTCGCGCTGGGGGAGGACCTGCCCCGCTCCCTCGGCCTCGGACTGGGCCGCACGCGCGTCCTCGCGCTGACCGGCGGGGCCGTCCTCGCGGCCCTGACCGCCGGGGCCATCGGCGCCGTCGGCTTCGTGGGCCTCGTCGCGCCCCACCTCGCGCGCCGCGTCGCCGGGACCGACCACCGCCGCCTCGTGCCGGTCTCGGCGCTGTTCGGCGCGACGCTGCTGGTCGTCGCCGACACCCTCGGCCGCTCGGTCCTCGCCCCACGCGGGATCCCCGTGGGGATCGTGACCGCGCTCATCGGAGCGCCCTACCTGGTGTGGCTGCTGCGCCGTTCGGGACGCTGAACACGAAAAGATCGGCGGCCCCGGGGGAGGCCGCCGATCCTGTTTCGCACTACTTCGACGCGATGCAGTAGATGACGTCGGGGTTGGTCAGGGACTCACCCTCGGCGAGGTACTGGGTCGCGGCCTCGTCGTTCAGGCAGTAGGTGGTGCTGTCCGTTCCCGGGTTCTGCTCGACGGAGGTGACCGTGTAGACCGCCTCGGCGTCGCTGCAGTCGACGATCGACGTGTCGTTGGGGTCCGACGGGCTGTCCAGGCAGTCGCCCACCTTCGCGTCCAGCTCACTCGCCGAGTTGAAGATGGCACCGATGCCGAACTTCAGCACGAGGACGATGATGCCGACGACCACGACGCCGACGATCGCGGCGATCTTGCCACCGCCGCCCTTCTTCGCGGGCGGGGGCGGGGGCGGGAAGCCACCGGGGGGAGGAGGCTGCCCACCGGGAGGCGGGAAACCGCCGGGAGGAGGCTGGCCGCCCGGCGGGGGGTACTGGCCTCCGGGGGGAGGAGGGTAGTTGCCGGGGGGTGGTTGCTGTGCCATGTGAGTGTGTTCTCCTAAAGGGGTCACCGCGTGTCATCGCGGTTCTGGGGCGCTGACGAGCGTACTAAGTGCGTGCGACACTCCCACCACCTGGTGGGAGCTGGTGGAGATCAACACCCGTCATCCCCTACACTTGCCGGACCGATATCACCGCAGCGCAAGAATCACGTTGCCGATCGGTTACGAAATCCCGGGCCATTGTCGTCCCGACTACTCACGCGGGCTCAATCCGCGTTCCGACGACAAGGAGGCCCGTGGCGTTGACTCCTACCGTTGAACACCGCGATCTGTACCGCCCGGCTTACGAACACGACGCGTGCGGCGTCGCCTTCGTCGTGGACGTGCGCGGTCGACGGTCCCATCGCATCGTCGCCAGCGGCCTCTCGGCGCTGTGCCGGATGGAGCACCGGGGCGCCAGTGGCGCCGACCCGGACAGCGGCGACGGCGCCGGGATCATGCTGCAGATCCCCGACCGCTTCTACCGCGACGTCGTGGACTTCGCCCTGCCGCAGGCCGGTTCCTACGCCACCGGCCTGGTCTTCCTCCCGCCCGATCCCGCGCTCGCCGCCCAGGCGATGCGGATCGTGGAGAAGTACGTCATCACCGAGGGCGCCGTGCTGCTCGGCTGGCGCGACGTGCCCGTCGTCGCCGACGGCCTCGGTCCCGCCGCCCGCGACGCCATGCCCGCCATCGCGCAGGTGTTCATCTCCGCCGCCGGCCTGGCCGACGGGCGCGTCCTGTCTGGCATCGAACTCGACCGGGTCGCCTTCTGCGTCCGCAAGCAGGCCGAGCGCGAGACCCGCGAGCGCGGTCTCGACGTCGCGTTCCCGTCGCTGTCGTCGCGCACGATCGTGTACAAGGGCATGCTCACGCCCGAACAGCTCGGCGTGTTCTACCCCGACCTGACCGACCCGACCCTCGACTCGGCGATCGCGGTCGTGCACAGCCGCTTCTCGACGAACACCTTCCCCTCGTGGCCCCTCGCCCACCCGTACCGGATGGTCGCCCACAACGGCGAGATCAACACCATCCGCGGCAACCGGAACTGGATGAGCGCCCGCGAGGCCCTCCTCGACAGCAAGCTGATCCCCGGCCGCATCCGCCGCCTGTACCCGATCGTCACGCCCGGCGCGTCCGACTCGGCGACCTTCGACGAGGTCGTGGAGTTGCTGCACCTGTCGGGCCGCTCCCTGCCGCACTCGATGCTGATGATGATCCCGGAGGCGTGGGAGAGCGACGAGGGCATGGACCCCAAGCGCCGCGCCTTCTACCAGTACCACGCCAGCCTCATGGAGCCTTGGGACGGACCGGCGTGCGTCGCCTTCACCGACGGCACCCAGATCGGCGCGGTCCTCGACCGCAACGGCCTGCGCCCGGCGCGCTGGTGCCGCACCGAGGACGACCTGGTCGTCCTGGCCAGCGAGGCCGGCGTCGTCGACCTCGACCCCTCGACGATCGTGCAGAAGGGCCGGCTGCGGCCCGGGCGCATGTTCCTCGTCGACACCAAGGCCGGGCAGGTCCTCGACGACGACCAGATCAAGGCCGACCTCGCCGCCGAGCAGCCCTACACCGACTGGCTGCACGCCGGGCTGATCCACCTCGAAGAACTCCCCGAACGCGAGCACGTCGTCTACACCCACGACTCGGTGCTGCGCCGCCAGCGGACCTTCGGTTACACCGACGAGGAACTGCGGCTCCTGCTGGCGCCGATGGCCCGCGACGGCGCCGAGCCGATCGTGTCCATGGGCACCGACACGCCCATCGCGGCCCTCTCGAAACGCCCGAAGCCGCTCTACGACTACTTCACGCAACTCTTCGCGCAGGTCACCAACCCGCCGCTGGACGCGATCCGCGAGGAACTCGTCACCAGCGTGTCCACCACGATCGGTCCCGAGCACAACCTGCTCGACCCCGGCCCGGCGAACTGCCGCCAGATCCAGCTGCCCTACCCCGTCATCGACAACGACGACCTCGCCAAGATCCTGTCCATCGACGAGGACGGCGACCTGCCCGGCTTCAAGGCCGTCCGCGTCTCCGGCCTCTACCGGGTCCGCGACGGCGCCGAAGGCGTCCGCGACCGGCTCATCGAGATCTGCCGCCACGTCTCGGAGGCCATCGAGGACGGCGTGCGCATCCTCGTCCTCTCCGACCGCGACTCCACCGCCGACCTCGCGCCCATCCCGGCGCTGCTGCTCACCGCGGCCGTCCACCAGCACCTCGTCCGCGAGCAGACCCGCACCCAGGTCGCGCTCGTCGTCGAGGCCGGCGACGCCAGGACCGTCCACCACGTCGCCGTCCTGCTCGGCTACGGCGCCGCCGCGGTCAACCCCTACCTCGCCTTCGAGTCCATCGAAGACCTCATCATCACCGGCGCCCTGCCCGGCCAGAAGGCCGCCGAGGCGATCGCCTCCTACGTCAAGGCGCTCGGCAAGGGCGTGCTGAAGGTGATGTCGAAGATGGGCATCTCCACCGTGTCGTCCTACTGCGGCGCCCAGGTCTTCGAGGCCCTCGGCCTCGACCGCGACTTCGTCGCCCGCTACTTCACCGGCACCGACTCCCGCCTCGGCGGCGCCGACCTGTCCGTCCTCGCCGGCGAGGTCGCCGAACGCCACCGGGTCGCCTACGAGATGGTCGCCTCGGACGAGGCCACCGCCGACGGCATCGAACTCCTCGAACCCGGCGGGGACTACCAGTGGCGCAGGGAAGGAGAGGTCCACCTCTTCAACCCCGAGACCGTCTTCCTCCTCCAGCACGCCACCCGCTCGGGCCAGTACGACGTCTTCAAGCGCTACACCGAGAAGGTCGACGCGCTCGCCGCCGACAACGGCTCCCTGCGCGGCCTGTTCGGGCTGCGCACGGGCGACCGCGAGCCGGTCGGCATCGACGAGGTCGAGTCGGTCGAGTCGATCGTCAAGCGTTTCAACACCGGCGCGATGTCCTACGGCGCGATCTCGGCGGAGGCCCACGAGACCCTCGCCATCGCCATGAACCGTCTCGGCGGGCGCTCCAACAGCGGTGAGGGCGGCGAGGACGTCGACCGGCTCTACGACCCGCTGCGCCGAAGCGCCGTCAAGCAGGTCGCCTCGGGCCGCTTCGGCGTCACCACCGAGTACCTGGTCAACGCCGACGACATCCAGATCAAGATGGCGCAGGGTGCCAAGCCCGGCGAGGGTGGGCAGCTGCCCGGCAACAAGGTGCACCCGTGGATCGCCAAGACCCGGCACTCCACGCCCGGCGTCGGGCTGATCTCCCCGCCGCCGCACCACGACATCTACTCGATCGAGGACCTCGCCCAGCTCATCTACGACCTCAAGCACGCCAACCGGCGCGCCCGCATCCACGTCAAACTCGTCTCCGAGGCGGGCGTGGGCACGGTCGCGGCGGGCGTGGTGAAGGCCCACGCCGACGTCGTCCTGATCTCCGGGCACGACGGCGGCACGGGCGCGGCCCCCGCCAACTCCATCAAGCACGCGGGCACGCCCTGGGAGATCGGGCTGGCCGAGACGCAGCAGACGCTCATCCGCAACGGCCTGCGTGACCGCGTCACCGTGCAGGTCGACGGGCAGATGAAGACCGGCCGCGACGTGCTCGTCGCCGCGCTCCTCGGCGCCGAGGAGTACGGCTTCGCCACCGCGCCCCTCATCGTCACCGGCTGCGTCATGATGCGCGTGTGCCACCTCGACACCTGTCCCGTCGGCGTCGCCACCCAGAACCCGGCGCTGCGCGCCAAGTTCACCGGCACCCCGGAGTTCGTGGAGAACTTCTTCCGCTACATCGCCGAAGAGGTCCGCGAGCTGCTCGCCTCGCTCGGGCTGCGCAGCGTCGAGGAGGCCGTCGGCCGCGTCGAACTCCTCGACGTCGTGCCCGCCGTGCGGCACTGGAAGTCCAGGGACCTCGACCTGCGGCCGATCCTGGCCGCGCCCGTCGGCGACGGCCCGCGCCGCCGCCTCACCGGACAGCACCACGACCTCGACGGCACCCTCGGCCACCGGCTCATCGCCGCGGCCGAACCCGCCCTGGAAAGCCGTGAACCGGTGACGGTCAACCTGCCGATCCGCAACACCGACCGCTCGGTCGGCGCGATGCTGTCCGGCGAGGTCACCCGGCGCCACCGCGACACCCTCCCCGACGACACCATCGTCGCCCACCTGCACGGCACCGCAGGGCAGTCCTTCGGGGCCTTCACCACCAGCGGCGTGACACTGCGCCTGTTCGGCGAGGCCAACGACTACGTCGCCAAGGGACTGTCGGGCGGCCGGATCGTCGTGCGGCCGGACGCCTCGGCGCCGTTCGCGGCCGAGGAGAACATCATCGCCGGCAACACCGTCCTTTACGGCGCCACCGGCGGCGAGCTGTACCTCCGCGGCCAGGTGGGGGAGCGTTTCGCCGTCCGCAACTCCGGTGCCCTGGCCGTCGTCGAAGGCGTCGGCGACCACGGCTGCGAGTACATGACCGGCGGGACCGTGCTCATCCTCGGACCCACCGGCCGCAACTTCGCCGCGGGCATGTCCGGCGGCGTCGCCTACGTCCACCGCCTCGACCCCGGGAAGGTCAACGCCGAACTCGTCGACCTCGACCCGCTCGGCGCCGCCGACATCGACGTCATCGGCAAGCTCCTGCTGCGCCACGAACGCGAGACCGACTCCTCGGTCGCCGCGGGACTGCTGGCCGACTGGCCGCGCGCGGCCTCGGGATTCACCAAGGTGATCTCCCGCGACTACAAGCTGGTTCTCACCGCACAAGAGGCGCGCAAGGAAGCGGACGCCGCGACCGCGAAAGGTGGAGCGATCAATGCCTGACCCCAACGGCTTCCTCAAGCACGGCCGTGCCACCGCCGGGAAGCGGCCGGTCCCGCTGCGCCTCCTCGACTGGCGCGAGGTCTACGAACCGGGCGACCCGCAGGTCACCCGCGAGCAGGCCGCGCGCTGCATGGACTGCGGCATCCCGTTCTGCCACAACGGCTGCCCCCTCGGCAACCGCATCCCCGAGTGGAACGACCTGATGCGCACCGACCGGCCCGGGCAGGCCAGCGCGCAGCTCCACGCCACCAACAACTTCCCCGAGTTCACCGGGCGCCTCTGCCCGGCGCCCTGCGAAGCCGCCTGCGTCCTCGGCATCGGCGACGACCCCGTCTCCATCAAGCAGGTCGAGGTCGACATCATCGACCGCGCCTTCGCCGACGGGACCGTCGTCCCCCAGCCCCCGCTGGACCTCACCGGCAAGTCCGTGGCCGTCATCGGCTCCGGACCGGCCGGACTGGCCGCCGCGCAGCAGCTCGCCCGCGCCGGCCACGCCGTGACCGTCTACGAACGCGACGACGCCGTCGGCGGTCTCCTGCGCTACGGCATCCCCGACTTCAAGCTGGAGAAACGGCACATCGACCGCCGCGTCGGGCAGCTGCGCGCCGAAGGCGTGGAGTTCGTCACCGGCTGCGAGGTCGGCGTGGACGTGTCGGTCGGGCAGCTCCGGCGCCGCCACGACGCCGTCCTCCTCGCCGTCGGCGCCCTCCAAGGCCGCGACACCGACCTCGGCGGGCGCGAGCTCGCCGGGATCCACCTGGCGATGCCGCACCTCGTCGGCGCCAACCGCGTCGTCGCCGGCCGTGCGCCTTTCGCGCCGATCGACGCCCGCGGCAAGGACGTGATCGTCATCGGCGGCGGTGACACCGGCGCCGACTGCGTCGGCACGGCCCACCGCCAGGGCGCGAAGTCGGTCACCCAGCTCGACCTGTACCCCGAACCGCCCGGTGCGCGCGACGGCGAGCGGGACCCGTGGCCGACGTGGCCGGCGGTCCTGCGGACCTACCCCGCGCACGAGGAGGGCACCGAGCGGGTCTTCGCCGTGTCGGCCTCGGAGTTCACCGGGGACGGGCAGGGCCGCGTCGCCGGACTGCGCGTCAGCGAAGTCGTCGTCGACAAGTCCGAGGGCCGCCGTGACATCCGCCCGGTCCCCGGGACCGAGCAAGTCCTCCCGGCCGATCTGGTGCTCCTCGCGATCGGTTTCGAAGGCACCGAGGAACAGCCGTTGCTGTCGCAGCTGGGCGTGGCGCGCTCACGTCGCGGCAACATCGACTGCGGCAGCGACTGGCAGACCGAGGCACCGGGCGTCTTCGTCGCCGGCGACGCCCACCGGGGCGCCTCGCTGATCGTGTGGGCCATCGCCGAAGGCCGCGCGGCCGCCGCGGCGATCCACGCCTACCTCGGCGGGACGACCGCGCTGCCCGCGCCCGTCGAGAGCGACGCGCAGCCGCTCTCGGTCTAGACGAGGGACGTGCGGCGGCCGGTTCACCCGGCCGCCGCACGCTCACCGCACCGACTGGTCGATGCCCGTGTGGTGCTGCACGTCGTGATGCTCCGTCCGCCGCGGCGCCGCCGCCCGCGACGCCGCACAGCACGGCTCGGGACAGCTCCGGGCGTCGTCGGGGACCCGCATGGACACGATCGTCGCGTGCAGGGCGTCGAGACGATCGACGACCGGGTCGGAGGGCATCGCCTTCTCGTCCTCCTCGGCCTCCATCCGCCGCGCCTCCTCCATCGAGTTCAAGACCACCCCGATGAGGATGTTGACCAGCACGAAGGCCCCGAACAGCACGAAGGACACGTAGTAGGCCAGGCTCCACGGCGAGACCAGCAGCCCGTCGTGCACCAGGTCGCCGAGCCCTTCGAGGGTCAGCAGAAGGAACAGCGTCAGCGCGGCCTGCCCGATCGTGCCGAACTGCTCGGGATAGCGGTCGGCGAACATCAGCCACCCGACCATCCCGTACAGGTACAACACCACCGCGGCGACCGCGAACAGCCCGAGCGCGCCCGGAAGGCTGCGCCCGACCGCCACGACGATGATCCGCAGCGTCGGGAAGATCCGCACCAGCCGCAGCACCCGCGCCAGCCTCGCCAGGCGCAGCAGGGTCACGTTCTCGCGGATCCCCGGCACGAACGCCGCCGTGACGACCAGGAAGTCGAAGACGTTCCAGCCGTCCTTGAAGAACCTGCCCGGATGCCTCCCGAAGGCCGTGACACGGATGACCAGCTCGACGATGAAGAACCCGATGAACAGGGTGTCGAGCGCTTCCAGCAACCCGCCCATCCGCGCCTCGTTCGACGGGTAGGTCAGCAGGCCGAGGATCACGGCGTTCCCGACGATGGCCAGGCTGGTCAAGGTCTGGAACCAACCCGACGCCGCCACCTTCCGGCACACACCGGGCACTCCCCCCGGCGTCATGGTCACCACGGGACCACCCGCCCACGCGTCGCGAATCTGACAACAGGGGAGAAAACCAGCATTTCGTCACTGTACGAAACCGATCAACCCCGCACGGTCGTGGGTGCCGGGTGCGTCCATTCGGGTCGTAGGGGCCCCAACCGCACGAAGAGGTGCCAAGAGAGTCGCCCATTCGGGCGGACGGCTAACATTGGCCTCTGACCTGATCTCCCACGACTATGTCTGCGACAGGAGCAGCGGTGGCCAACGACGTTGCACCCGGCTCGTCCAACGGCCAGCCCCCCGGCAACAAGGAGACGGCACCCGCCGCACCCGCCCGGCCCGCCGCCGTCGAGGCGAGCGGTCTCGGCGGCGCGCCCACCGGACGCCGCGTACGAGCCCGCCTCGCGCGCTTCAACGCGCCCTGGCAGGCCCAGTCGGTGTCGGAGGTCCTCGAACCCCTCGTCGCCACACACCGGGCCAGTCACCCCCGCACCGACGTCAAACTTCTCCAGCGGGCCTACGACACCGCCGCCTACTGGCACAACGGCCAGTACCGCAAGTCCGGCGACCCGTACATCACCCACCCGCTCGCCGTCGCCTCCGTGCTCGCCGAACTGGGCATGGACACCACGACGCTCATCGCGGCCCTCCTGCACGACACCGTCGAGGACACCGACTACACCCTCGAACAGATGGAGAAGGACTTCGGCGGCGAGGTCGCCCTCCTCGTCGACGGCGTCACCAAACTCGACAAGGTCAAACTCGGCGACGCCGCCAAGGCCGAGACGATCCGCAAGATGGTCGTCGCCATGGCCAAGGACCCGCGCGTGCTCGTCATCAAGCTCGCCGACCGCCTGCACAACATGCGGACCCTGACCTTCCTCCCACGCCCCAAGCAGGAGCAGAAGGCGCGCGAGACCCTGGAGATCCTCGCGCCCCTCGCCCACCGCCTCGGTATGAACACCATCAAGTGGGAGCTCGAAGACCTGTCCTTCGCCACCCTGTACCCGAAGCGGTACAGCGAGATCGCGCGCCTCGTCGCCGAGCACACCCCGCAGCGCGAAATGCTCCTCGCGCGCGTCACCGACAAGGTCAACGCCGACCTGCGCGCCGCGAAGGTCAAGGCGATGGTGTCCGGCAGGCCGAAGCACCTGTACTCGATCTACCAGAAGATGATCGTCCGAGGACGCGACTTCTCCGACATATACGACCTCGTCGGCATTCGCATCCTCGTCGACTCCCTGCGCGACTGTTACGCCGCGCTCGGCGTCATCCACGCGAACTGGCAGCCCGTACCCGGCCGGTTCAAGGACTTCATCGCGATGCCGAAGTTCAACATGTACCAGTCGCTGCACACCACCGTGATCGGCCCGACCGGCAAGCCCGTCGAGATGCAGATCCGCACCTGGGCCATGCACCGCACCGCCGAATACGGCATCGCCGCGCACTGGAAGTACAAGGAGACCAAGGGCGCCACCATCGTCGGCCCGCCCGCGCACATCGACGAGATGGCCTGGCTGCGCCAGCTCCTCGACTGGCAGCGCGAAGCCGCCGACCCCAGCGAGTTCCTCGACGCGCTGCGCTTCGACCTGTCCAGCTCCGAGGCCTACGTCTTCACCCCCAAGGGCGACGTCATCGCCCTCCCCAAGGGCGCGACACCCGTCGACTTCGCCTACGCCGTCCACACCGAGGTCGGCCAGCGCTGCATCGGCGCCCGCGTCAACGGCAAACTCGTGCCCCTGGAGTCACAACTCGTCAACGGCGACGTCGTCGAGATCTTCACGTCCAAATCGGAGACCGCCGGACCCTCCCAGGACTGGCTGGGGTTCGTGCGCTCGCCCCGCGCCCGCACCAAGATCCGGCAGTACTTCAACCGCGAACGCCGCGACGAGGCCATCGAGCAGGGCAAGGACCTGATCACCAGGGCCATGCGCAAGCAAGGGCTGCCGCTCCAGCGGATGCTGACGACGGACGGCCTGACGGCCATCGCCAGGGAACAGCACCTCACCGACGTCACGGCCCTCTACGCCGCCGTGGGAGAGAACCAGCTGTCGGCGCAGACGGTCGTGCAGCGCCTCGTGGCCTCCTACGGCGGGACCGAAGGCGCCGTCGAGGACATCGCCGAGACCGCCGTGCCCTCCAAGCCCGGCCCACGCGAACGCGGGAAGACGCACGACACCGGCGTCGTCGCCGCAGGCGTCGAGGACTCCAACGTCCCCATCAAACTCGCCCGATGCTGCACCCCCGTACCGGGCGACGAGATCCTCGGATTCGTCACCCGGGCCGGCTCCATCAGCGTCCACCGCGTCGACTGCGAGAACGCCGACGACCTCCTCGACCAGCCCGAAAGGCTCGTCGACGTGAGCTGGCGGCCCTCGTCGGACTCGACCTTCCTCGTCGCCATCCAAGTCGAAGCCCTCGACCGTCACCGGCTGCTCGCGGACGTGACAAAGGTCCTGAGCGAAGAGAAGGTCAACATCCTCTCCGCGACCGTGACGACGACCAGGGACAGGGTCGCGGTCAGCCGGTTCACGTTCGAGATGGCGGACCCGAAGCACCTGGGGCACCTGCTGCGGGTCGTGCGGCGGGTGGAGGGTGTGTACGACGCGTACCGGGTGACGTCTAGCGGGGGGTAGGCGGGGACTCGTACTGGCGCGCGGGGCTGGTGGGCTTGGGGGGTGGTCGGGTTCGGGCTTGCTCGGGTTCGGGTTTGGCTTCGTGTCTCGTGCTTGCCGGTGCTTCTCGCGCTTGGTTTCGGGTTCGTGTCCGTCAGTTGTGTTCGCGTTCGGGCTCGGCTTTTGTGTCCGCTGCCTGCGCGCGCCTTGCCTTCGCGTCCTTCTTTCGCGCTCGCATCCATTACCTGGGCTCCCGCTCACCACTGACTTTCCGCGCTCGCCTTCGTGCTTGCACGCACCCCTCGTGTTTGGGTTCGTCCCTGCGTCCACCTCTCGTGTTTGTCGTCGTGTTCGCATCTAGTGCTTACGTTCGCTGTCGCACGTGACCTTCGTTGTCTTCTTGGGGCTCGCCGTCTGCTGGGGGAGTGGTGCTTGTGGCTGGGCCGCACCCTTTGGGGGGTGGGGTGGTTGTTGTCGCGCGTAGCGCGACTGGTCCCCTCGATCCACTTGCGTGTGTCTCCGTCGCTTCGGCCAGGGATTGGTGCAACACGAAGGTTCTGGGGCTGT
>NZ_JACHGT010000002.1:0-458899 GCF_014202425.1 Phytomonospora endophytica
CCCGCAAAGGGGCTTCGCCCCCTTGACCCCCGGCCTCGCTCGGGAGACTGGGGGTGCCTTAGCGGTCTTTGGTTGGGTGGCCGGGGTTGTGGGGCCGGGGTGGTTTGGCGTTGCGTGTCTCCGTCTTTTTCGGCCCTTTCAAGGGCACATGAAGAACCTGGGGCCGTCAAGGGAAAGAGCGCCCTTGACAGCCCCAGAACCTTCATGTCGTCCAATCAACGGCCGAAGCGACGGAGACACAGGTAGACGCCCTGGGGTGTGTCGCGCTGCGCGCGACCCCAGGGGGCCTGTCCCCGAAAGTCACGGTCGTGTGGTGGGTATGGCTTCCCGGCGAACCCGGGAACACACCGCGAGATCAACACCACCCCCACGCGCCCTAGCCCGGGAGAGGCGGGGGAGGTGGGAGAGGCGGGGAAGGCGGGCGTGGTCTCGGTCGGCGACACGGCACACGGCGAACGCGGGTGTGCAGCGACTGCCGGAAGCAGCTGGAGCAAACGCGCGTACCGAGGCAGGAGCGGCTGCGGCTCGGGAGCGGGCGCAAGTGTGGAAGCGGAGCAGACACGAAAAGCGCCAACAGGTGCGGCCACGCGCGCAGACCCAGCCAAACCCCCACCCAAGAAGCGACGCACGCACATCCGGTCGCGAAACCCGCACACACGCCTCAACTACCCGCACCTCCCGTGGCGGAGGGGCGGAGGGGCGGGGGTGCAGCGGCGGAGGGACGAGATGCCAGTGGCGCTGCCCCGGCGCTGATGGCGGGTCGGCGGCTACTGCTGCGGCGAGCGGCAGAGCGGCCGGGCTACGGCATTCCCCACCCCACCGAGACCGCTCCAACCCCCACCCACGCAAAAGCCCGGCCCACAAGTGAGCCGGGCTTCCGCACGTCCAGAACCTCAGTACCCCCGGTGCGGGTTCCCGAACAGCCTCGTCTCGTGCGACGTCGGTGTCGACCACACGAAGCGTTCGGGCACTCCGTCGCGGACGACGGCGACCATGTCGTCGTACATCATCTGCAGGAGCCTGAGGTTGTCGGTATTGACTCGCAGCGACGTGGTCGCTGCGGGGGCCTCGTCGGGGTGCAGCCTTTGCAGGATGCTCAGGTGGGCGTCTTCGACCGCCTGTGACCCGTAGACGGTGAGCCTGGGCAGCACCGTCAGCTGTGTGCGCCAGGGGCCGAGTACCGGGGTCGTCGCTGTGCCGTGGTCGCCGACGTCGTAGACGTAGAGCGCGGGCGAGTGCGGGTTCGCGTCGACGGTGACGGGCCTGTCGCCGGCGAGGACGGCGAGCCTGTCGTCGCGTCCGGTGGCGGCGCGTCCCAGTCCTTCCCATTCGCGGGGGCGGACGGTGCAGACCGCGACGCGGGCGCCCAGGGCGAGCGCGCGGAAGACCACGATCTTCGCCGCCCAGAGGCCTCCGACGAGTGCCGCGCGGGTCGGTTCGGGCCGGAACATGGGGACGACGACGGGTTTGCGTTCGGCGTCGCGCCCTATGACGAGTCCGGCGGGGGGTGCGGGGGTGGCGAGGAGTTCGAGTGCTCGGGGGGTCGCGATGTGACGGCCCGCGCCGAGGGGGTCGATGGTCCTGCCGTCGGGTCCTTCGACGACTTCGGTGGCGGCGGCGGGGCCGCCCTGGCCTCCGTAGACGGTCCCGACCCGGCTGGCGGACTTGGGTCCGAAGATGCCCGGTGAGAACTGGCTGGATCCGCCGGAGACGGGTGCGCCGGAGATGGGCGGTCCGGAGACCGGCATGCCCGAGATCGGTCCGGAGACGGGCCCGGACATGCCGGACATGAGTCCGGAGGGGGGTCCCGAGATCGGTCCTGAGATGGGGCCCGACATGGGCGCGGCGGAGATGGGCGGTCCGGAGACCGGCATGCTCGGGGGCCCGGACACGGGCATGCTCGGCGGCGCCGAGATCGGCACCGACGGCGGTTGTGGCGGCCTGGGCGGCGCGACGGGGACCGAGGGCGTGGGGGGCGCGAGGGCGTCCATGCGTCCGCTGATGGTCCCCGACATGGGGTCGGGCCGGTAGGGCGCCGGCGGCGCCGACTGCGGCGCGGGCGGTCCCGATTGAGGCGCGGGCGGCATCGGCACGCTGGCGCGTCCTGGCGCGCCCGTGGCCGTCCGGCCCGTCGGCGGGTTCACCGGGGGCTGAGGCGGCTGCTGAGCGGGCTGCGGGGGCACCGGGCGCGCGGTGCCGTACACCGACGCGCTCGCGCGGCCGGTCGTCGGCGGGTTCGGGTTCGCCGGGGGCGGCTGGCTGCTGGTCGGCATGTCACCGCCGGGCGGCGGTACGGGCCGGGCGCTGCCGTAGACCGAGGCGCTGGCGCGTCCGGTCGTCGGGGGCGGCGGGGCCTGTCCGGCCGGGGGCGGCTGGATGAGGCCGGGCACGGAGGCCTTCCCGGAGGTGGGACGGCGGGGCTGGTCGCCTTCCTCGGGCCGCTCCTCCTCGGCGGGGGGCGGTACGTAGCGCTGGCCGGGGTACTGCGGCGGCTGCTGCTGGTACGGGCCGTTGGGGTCGCTCATCGGGGACCTCCTCCAGTGGGGGCCGAGGCGTAGGCGGCGGGGCCGTGTTCGCCGTCGAGCCGCGACAGGCGCGTCCCGACCTGGGCGGCGGCGTCGCGGAGGCGGCCGCAGACCATCGCGGAGGTGTTCGGGTCGCACGACAGGCGGACGAGTCCGCGCACCTCGATGCGGCGCTCCAGGGGGGCGCCGTCGGGGGCCCGGCGGGAGACCGGGCCGGGCGAGATGGTCACCGACACCGTGGTGAAGGCGGCGGGGACGGCGGCGACCTCGTCGAGGACGCGCGGGAGGGTGGCCATGTCGCTGGGCCAGCTGCGGATCCGGTGCGTGATGTGCTCCAGGCCGCCGGCCTGCCAGGACTTCCACGTCTCGTTGGTGCGCGGGTTGGCCGTGGGGCTGACGGTGGTCAGCGCGAGCGACTGCTTGAGGGCGGCGCGGAGGCCGTCGTCGTCGAGGACCCGGTGGGTCACGCCGGCGTTGCGCAGTGCCTTCCCGATGCGGCTGACGGTCACGGCGAGGGACTTGTGCACGCCCTCGACGCCGCCACCGCGGTTGACGGCCGCGTCGGCGGCGTCGCCCAGGTCGAGACGGACGGCCAGCCAGCTCGTCTGGTGCACGACGGCGGCGGTGCCGCCGAGGAGCTCCTGGTAGGACTGGGCGGCCGGGCTGCCCTGGATGGCGACGCCGACGGGGACGGTGTGCGCGATGACCTGGATCGCCGACACGGGCGCGCCCGCCTCGGTGAACAGGCGCGTGAGCCGCTCGAAGGGCACCGGCGCGCCGATCCCGTCGGGGCCGCCCATGGCGAGCGCGGCGAACCAGCCGGCGCCGTCGCGGGCGACGCCGATGATGGCGTCGCGGTCCTCCACCCGGCTGATGGAGATGTCCGGGGAGAGCTGTTCGAGGAGGTTGTCGTCGCGGACCTGGAGGGACGCCTTGCGGCGGGCCTTGAGGCGGCGCCGCATGGGCACCGACTGGTAGAGCCACCGTCCACCGCTGGGGATGAAGACCGCGATGAGCAGGAGGAACGCGGCCACCCCGCCACCGATCAGGAACGGCAGGGGTCGGCCGAGGGTGGCCCCTACCGCCACGGCGGCCAGTTCGATCGCGACCAGCTGGGTGATCGTGAACGGGCCGAGGCGGTTGCGGACCGAGGCGGTGAACGCGATCCGGTTCTCGCGTTTCGCCGCCCCGCGGATCGTGGCGCTGCCACGGGCGCGCGGTGGCGCCTGCACCATCGTCATGTCTTGCGGCCCTCCTGAAGGGTGGTGTGCGGCGGGCAGCCTGTTCGTACGAATATGCCCATCCTACGAGTGCCCGCCACTCTCGTGGGACCCCGTCACCTCGCGGGCGGCGGGGGTCCTGGTTCGGGTGGCCTGCGCCAGCTTTCGGGTGCGGCCTGCGGCGGTGGTCCCACCGGCCGGTTTCGCGGTGCGGCGGCGGGTGTCGGGGGCCGTCGCCGGGAGCGGATGAGGAGCAGTACGCCGACGACGACCACGGCCAGGACGGTGCCGGAGAC
Organism: Phytomonospora endophytica; assembly: GCF_014202425.1. GTDB lineage: Bacteria > Actinomycetota > Actinomycetes > Mycobacteriales > Micromonosporaceae > Phytomonospora > Phytomonospora endophytica. Next base: position 4,042 of record NZ_JACHGT010000002.1, read on the forward strand.
GATGACGGGGACGAGGTCGCCGGTCCCCGCGCCGTCGTCGCCGGTGGCGGCGACCGCTTCGGAGGCGGTGTCGTCGGTGGGCGCGGGGTCTTCGTAGTAGTCGACGTCGGCGGTGAGGGCGGCCAGGGGGTCGACGATGCCCCAGCCGTATTCGAGGTCTTCGCCTTCGGTGCCCTTGTCGTCGGCGGTGAGGAGGAGGCGTTCGAGGAGCTGGCGCTGGTTCAGGTTCGGGTACTTCGCCTTGATCAGGGCCATGGTCCCGGCGACGATCGGCGCGGCGAAGGAGGTCCCGTCGGCGGTCTCGTAGCCGCCGCCGCGCAGTGCGACGCGCATGTCCGTCGCGGGCGCGGAGATCGCCCAGTTGCCGATGCCGTAGGCGTGTTCGACCGAACCGTCCCAGTACTCCCCTTCGCGGGTGGTCCCGGTGACCGCGACGACGCCGCGGTAGGCGGCCGGGTAGCCGACGGCCGACCAGGTCTCGTTCGGTTCGTCACCGCGCCGGTTGCCGGCCCCGGCGACGACCACGATGTTCTTCCCGATCGCGTAGTCGACGGCCGCCTGGCCGCCTTCCTCCGCGCCGGGATCGAACAGGGACAGGGAGATCACGTCGGCGCCGTTGTCGGCGAGCCAGCGGATGCCCTCCTGGATCCGGCCGACCTCGAACTCGCCGTCGGCGTCGGTGATGCGCACGGAGATGAGCTTCGCGGCGGGGGCGATGCCGAGGATCCCGTCGGTGTCGTCGCCGCCGACGAGGATCGACGCCACGCTCGTGCCGTGGTCGTCGGAGGGGGTCAGGCCGTCGCCGCCGGTTCCGGCCAGGTCCGTGCCGGGCAGGACGTTGCCGGCGAGGTCGGGGTGGGTCGCGTCGACGCCCGAGTCGAGGATGCCGATGGTGATGCCCTCACCCTTGGTGACCTGATGGGCCTCGGCGACCTTGAGGGCGTCGAGGTACCACTGCCCGTCGCGGTTCTCGTCGGCCGACGCGGTGGCGGGGAAGGAGAGGACACCGGCCGCGCCGATGGCGAAGGCCGTGATCGCGGAGCCGAGCCGGCGGGGAATCGTGTTCACCGTCGCCGCTCCTTCCCGTGGTAGGACAACGCCCGAAGCCGACGATAGTCGCCGGCCCCGGGCGTGTCACGGGTGACAAACGGACCGTGTCACCCGATTGCCGTCAATTACGGTCGTCCCGGCCGGAAAGAGCCGGCCCGGACCGATGCTCGCCCTGGTAGGGGAGTTTGGCGGTGAAGACGTCGGGGACTCCCCCGTCGACGCGGAACAGGTCGTCGTCGAGGGGACCGTCGCCGTACCGCTCCTCCTCTTCCTCGTCCTCCCGCGCCCGCTGGACCTGGCGTGGCGGGACGCCGTTGGCCTGGCCGGGGCGGGATCCGCGGATCACGCCGTTCTCCTGGGCCTTGACCGGTTTCGGCGCGGCCGCGCGGACGCCGGGCTGGCCGGCGCCGCGTCCGGGGGCGGTCGGCTGGCTGCCGCGCTGCCCGATGACGCCGCGGCTTCCCGGCGCTTCCCGCGGCATGGCCGGGTTGCGCGTGCCGGGAGGCGGTGTGCCGGTCGTCCGCTGGCCGATGACCGGGTTGGTCATCTTGCCGTAGGGGGTGGTCCTGCTGACCGGTGGTCTCGGCGTGCCCGTGCCGGGGGGTCCGCCGGGCTTCGGTGGGGTGATCGTGCCGGGCGGCCGTGGCGTCACCGGAGGTCTCGGCGTCACGGGTGGCCTGGCGACCGGGGGTTTCGGGGTCACCGGTGGTCGCGTGACCGGCGGCTTCGGCGGAGTCACCGGGGGCCGCGACACCGGGGGTTTCGGCACGTACGGCGGAGTCACCGGAGGTGGCGGAAGCGGTGGCGTGACCGGCGGTGTGACCGGCGGGGTCACCGGGGGCGGCGCGACCGGTGGGGTCACCGGAGGCGGCACCGGCGGGAACTCCAGGCGCGGGTCGTTCGGCGGCGGCACCGGTGGCGGTGTCGGCGGAGGTGTGGGGGGCGGTGGAGTCGGTGGCGGGGTCGGGGGCGGCTGGGTGGGGGGCGGCGTCGGAGGCGGGGTGGGCGGCGGAGGCGTCGGTGTCGGCGGTCCGCCCGGTTCCGGCGTGCTCGGCAGCCTGTTGCGGCTGCCGCCGAGGTTGTTGTTCTCGTTGTTGGTGGTGTACTCGTCCCACTCGCCGGGGTCGGCGACCGCGCCGGGATCGTTGAGGGGTTCGAAGTCCGGCGGGTAGAAGATCTTCTGCATGTACGCCGTGTGGGCTTCCGTCGAGGCGCTGTCCATCTCGGTGCGCGCCTCACGGTCGAACGGCGCCCGGACGTCGTCGGCCTTCGGCTTGGCCGGGTTCTCCCACAGGTCGGAGAGGTCGAGCAGGCTGAAGTTCTCGTCGTCTTCTTTCTTGGCCTTGTCGTAGTCGTCGTTCGCCTTGCCCATCGCGGTCTGGAAGCGACCCTCGATGTCCTTGACCTTGTCCTGTGCGGTCTTGGTCCGTTCGGCGATCGCCGCCCAGCCCTGAGCGTTGCCGTCGGCCGTCTTGGCGGCGTCCTCAAGGGTCTTGCGCATGCTCGCGACCTCGCCGAAGAAGACCTCGGCCGCGGGTCCGCTCCAGGACTGCTGGATCGCCGGGAGACGTCCGTCGAAACGAGTGAGCTGGTCGTCGAAGAACTTCTTCATCTCCTGCCAGCCCGCGACCTGCTGCTGCATGGCGGCCGGGTCGTCGGCGTGGACGATCTCATTGATCTCGGTCAGGTTGTACTTCTCGAAATCTCCCATGGCCGCCTCTCTAATCCGGCATCATCGCGCGACGGGGAGCGAGGGGAAGATCTTTGGGAATGTTGAGTTTCTCGCGGATCTCCTCTTCGGTCGCCCGATTGAGATCATCGGTCGACCGGTACTCGGCGGCCACCTTCATCGCGATGTTCGACAGGGCCGTCATTCCCTGCATGAACGCGATCATGAGTTGCGTGCCCTGCTGCATCGCGCCGGTGTGGTAATTGGAGATGAGCTGAGCGGGCTCGTTGCGGGGATCGGCCCCGAAGGGCTGGCCCTCCACGTACAGGCCGGACGGGTGGACGTTGGGGTTCTTGAGTTGACTGTTCACGTTCACGACGGCGTCGGAGAGGTTGGTCTCTACCTCCGCTCTGAGCGCGAGCGCGAAAGATCGCATGGAATACACATCGACTTCGACCGGTTTGAAGCCGGGACCGGGCTCGGTCATGATCTACCTCCCCCATGTGCGGGCGCCTACATGGTGCGATGAGCGTACCGATCGGGTGCAACCCTCGCCACCATTCGGTTGAGCCCATTCGGAAGCAAAAGCCGCGTCGCCACCAATACGCACTCCAGTCGTTACATTCCGTGATGACAATGCATGGGGATAAGGGCGGCCGGTCGGCCGGGACACCGCGTTTCGGGGAGCGGCGCCGCTCCTATGAGCTGGCGGCGTCGGCGCGCGGCCGCAGGCGACGGCGCATCGGGCGGCTGTGCATGCGGATCGTGGTGCCGGTACTGCTCGCGGCTCTCGTCGTGGGGCTGGTGTTGCTGGCGTACGCGACCCTCGGGGGCGCACCGGCGAGCTACGAGTCGCCGTACCGGTGGCCGGGTGAGGCCGTGTTCCTCGCCGGAGGCCCGATCGGGAGCGGCGACGCGAACTACTCCGAGTGCCTGGTGCGGCCCGACGACGGCGAGGTCCGGACCGTGGCCGTGCCTTCGGGCGGTGTGCGGCTCGATCCGTGGTTCGCGGGGGCGGCGACGATCCTGTGTGGACGGTCGGTATCGGTGACCTCGGGGCCGCAGCTTCCGCTGTACCCCTTCGCGCTGAGCCGTCCGCTGCTGGTCGGGCTGGGCGTCGCGGTGGTCGTGGTGGGCTGGTCGGGTTACCGGCTCACGACGGCTCGGCCAGGAGCGCCGCGCCGGTGACCAGGGCGAGTCCGGTCGCGCCCTGGTCTCGGGCGCGACCGGAGCGGCCGTCTACTCCGCTTTCGCGGTCAGCGCCGTCATCGACGCCGTGATCCACAGGTTGTACTGACCGCCCTGCTTCAGCGACAGGTGACAGCGGTCGGCCGGATGTTCGACGTGCACGGCACGGAACCCCGGCGGCTGCGGGTCGTCACCCTCGGCGGTGTCGGACACCAGGACGTAGCCGCGCTGTGTCCAGAACTCCTTGAGAACGGCGAAGTAGCGCTCGTTGCGGGCGCTCGGGATCTCGTCGTCGCGCAAGTCCTCAAGGGTGTAGGAGACCTCGACGTTGGAGAGCTCGCCGGTGCCCATGCCGCCGGCGTCGTAGGCGATCGCGTTGCGGATGCCGGGTTCCAGCCGCACCGGATCGGACAGCGCCACGATCGCCTCGCCGATGTGCTCGTCGGCGCGGGCGTAGGCGTTCTGCTCGCTCGGGATCGGCTGCGAGGGAGGGGATGCGGTGGTCATGGGTCCTCTTCGCTACTTGTGGTCGCCGGTGACGGTGGGGCCGTTGCCGGTGACGACCTTCGCCATGTTGGTGCGGCTCTCGTTGCCGTCGTCCCAGTATTGGGAGTGGGCGTCGCCGTTGAAGTGCGGGTCGACCGTCACGGGCGGCCAGGCCGCCTTGAACTTCACCTCGGGGTCGGCGAACTTGGGCCCGTCGTTGCTCTTGAAGGAGTGCCCGCCGAAGTCCTTGCTGGTCGGGTTGTTGCCGTGGATCAGGTCCGTGTCCGAGGTTCCCTGCCCGCTGCCGACGTCGTAGATGAGGTCGATGGGGTCCTTGCCGAGCAGCACCGGGTCGTTCTTGGCGTGCGAGGAGTACACGTTGTTCGGGTCGATCCCGAGTTCGGGGGCCGTGTCGACACCGACGCCGGGGCTGCCGACGAAGACCATGTTGTTCACGTCGAGGCCGTGGTCCCGTGCGGTGACGCCGATGACGGTCGACCCGTAGGAGTGCCCGACCATGGTGTTGTTCGAGGGCGCGCCGGCGTTGGTGACGCGCAGCCCGTCCTGGAAGCGGTCGAGGTCGGCGCCGGCGTTGTTGGCGTAGGTGAGGTCCATGGCGTCGCCGGTGCCGAAGGACCAGTCCTTCTCCCAGACCTTGTCGGGCGCGTCGTAGCCGAGCCACATGATCCCGGCGGTGCGCTTGCTCGGATCCATGTTGTTGGCGTCGAACACACCGCGTTCGACGCGGTTGATGTCGCCCTTGATGCTGGACAGGTCCGTGGAGGTGCCGGGGACGTAGGTGAAGACGTTGTCGGCGGTGTCGGGGTTGCCGATGGCGACGATGGCCTTCCCGTCACCGCTGGGGTCGATGCCCAGCAGGTACGCGCGCTGGTTGTTGCCCTGGAGGCCGTCGGCCGCCTGACCGTCACCGGTGCCGGCTTCGAGCCGTTGCTCGACCATGTTGAGGGTGTCGAGTTTCTCCTTGGCGGCCTTGTACTCGTCGCTGTCCTTCTTCCCCTCGCCTTCCAGGCGTTCCAGCTCGCTCTGCAGGTTCGTCTGCTGCTGGACGAGGGTCAGCCGGTTCGCCTGGTCGCGCGCGGTCACCGGAACGCCGTCGAGCCAGCCGATCATGTCGGGGTTGCGGGCGATGAGGAACTGCTGCTGGGACGGTGTCAGCGAGTCCCACCACTCCTTGACCTTCTTCGGATCGGATCCGCGCGGCGGGATGCCCTCGACCGGGTAGGGGCTGCTGGTGAGGCCCGGCACCAACGCGTTCAGGCTCGTCGCGGCGGTCGTGTCGGCGGTCGTGGCGTACTGCACGGCGTCGCTGATCGCCTTGGCGGCGGCGGTGACCAGGGTGTTGATCCCGCCCCAGGCCGGGTGCCCGGCGGGCGGTCCGTCCTTCGGGTCGACGGTGAGGGCCCCGTCGGGACCGACGGTCGCCGGAATCGCCTGCGCCTGCCCGATCGCGGACGTGAGCAGTGCCTTCGCCTTGTCGATCTCACCGGCGAAGTCGGCCAGGATCTGGTCGTGGCGCTGGAGTACGACGACGGCGTCGTCGACTTCGACGCAGACGTTCTTGATGGCCGTGACGGCCGCGGCGGTTCCTTCGCCGTCCCAGGCGTCGGGCACCAGGTTGAGTTGCCTGACCCCGGCGTCGCTGCGGTCGACGAGCCAGTCGGCGAGTTCGCCGTAGGCCTTGGCGGAGTCGCGGAAGGGCTGGGAGTTGGCTGCTTGGAGTTGCGCGAAGGTCACCATCGCTGGGGCTCCCGGAATGATGAGGCACAGGTGTGCACTCAGATTAGGAAGCGAGCGGTGAAATCCGCGTGAAGCGGGCGGTGGGTCAGAAGCTGATGTCGATGGCGGAGCCGTTGTCGTCCTGCCAGCCGTCGTCGAAGGCGTCCTTCTTCTTGGCGCCGGCGCTCTCGTCGCGGCCTTCGTCGACCTGGTCGTCGTAGCGCATGAGGGGTTTGCCGGTGTCGCGTTCGTAACGGCCGAGGACGGGTGGGACGGCTCGTTTCGCCGGTGCCCACACGGCGGCGTCGTCGACGTAGTCGCCGTCGAACTCCGGGGGCGCCTCCGACGCGGCCGGGCGCAGGGTGCCGTAGGCGTCGGTCGACGTGCGTCGTGCCGGGTCGGTGGGCATGTCGATCGACCTCCGTGGACCGAGGGGTGCGGCCGTGGTGTGCGGGTTACCGGTGCAGCAAGCCTAAATCCTCGGTTCCACGTGGGCGAGCTGCACCAGCCGGACCCCTTCGCGGCGGGTGATGAGGTGACCGCGTCCGGGTGGGAGGGGGCGTGCCTTGACGTTGCCGAGGAGGACGCCCTCGTCCTTGGGCGCCGAGCCCTGGAAGCCGGGGGACGCGAGTTCGCGCAGGCGGTTGATGAAGGTCTCGTACATGGCGCGCCCGGCGCCGCCGGAGCGGCGGGTGAGGACGATGTGGAGGCCGATGTCGCGTGCCTGGGAGGCGTATTCGAGGAGCGGCAGGAGCGGGTTCTGGGCGCCGCCGATGATGAGGTCGTAGTCGTCGATGAGGACGAAGAGTTCGGGGCCGGTCCACCAGTTGCGGGCGCGCAGCTGCTCGGGGGTGATGTCGGCGGGCGGGAGGCGCTTGTCCATGCCGACGACGATCTGGCGGACCGCGTCGGTGGTGACGGCGGTGGAGGAGCAGTACTTGAGGAGGTACTCCTCGGGGACTTCGCCGAGGAGGCTGCGGCGGTAGTCCATGAGGATGATCGCGGCCTCTTTGGCGCTGTAGCGGGTGGTGATGGACCGGATGAGGGAGCGCATGAAGGTGCTCTTGCCGGTCTCCACATCGGACAGATAGATCAGGTGCGGGTCGTTGTCGAACTCGACGAAGACCGGCTGGAGGTTGGACTCGGCGATGCCGATGGGGATGCGGCCCTTGCGGTCGAGGTCCTCGCCGACGGGCAGGAGTTCGTAGGAGACCTTCTCGGGGAGCATGCGGACCTGTGGCGCGACGGGACCGGTCCAGGCCGCGGCGACGCGGTCGACGAGGTCGCCGAGGCCTTTCGTTGCGGTCCGCGGGTCGGAATCGCCGTCGATGCGGGGCAGCGCGGTCAGCATGTGCATCGCCTCGGGTGTCAGACCGCGGCCGGGGCGGCCTTCGGGCACGGCCTCGGCGCCGCGGCGGCCGAGGTAGGAGTCGAAGACGTCGCCGAGACGGAACTCCAGTTTCGAGCCGAGCAGGTCGCGGATGGCCGGGCGCAGTTCCGACCACTTGTTGGCCGCGGCGACGACGTGCACGCCGTAGGAGAGGCCGCGCTGGGCGATCTGGGTGACGACGGCTTCGAGGTCCTCGAAGTCGTTGCGGAGGGTGAGCCAGCCGTCGATGACGAGGAAGACGTCGCCGAAGGAGTCCTCGGCGTACTTGCCCTCCTTGCGCAGCTGCCGGTAGGTGCCCATGCCGTCGATGCCCTCGGCGGCGAACTGGCGTTCGCGGTCCTCCAGCATCGTGAAGACCTCGGAAACGGTCCGGCGGACCTGGTCGACGTCGAGGCGCTGCCAGACACCGCCGACGTGCGGGAGTTTCCGCAGTGGCGCGAGGGATCCGCCGCCGAAGTCGAGGCAGTAGATCTGTACCTCGCGAGGGGTGTGCGACAGGGCGAGGCTGGTGATGACGGTGCGGACGGCGCTGGACTTGCCGGTCTGTGCTCCGCCGGCCATACCGATGTGCCCGGCGGCACCGGACAGGTTGAGGCTGTGGACGTCCCGGCGCTGCTCGTAGGGACGGTCGACGACGGCGACGGGGATCACCAGCGAGCCCCGCAGGTCTTCGCGGCTGATGGTCAGGCCGCGCTCGGCGTCGGTGACCAGCGCCGGATGCAGAGTGTCCAATGTGGGCGCTTCGTCGAGCGGGTCGAGCCAGACCTTGTGCGCCGGAACGCCTTTGCCCTCCATGCGGCCGACGAGGACGTCGAGCAGGCTCTCCCCGACGGCCTCGTTGTCGGCGTCGTCGAAGTCGAGGGGCGCCTCCGGCTCGGGCGGCGGGGCCACGTAGTTCACCGTGTACTGCTGGATCGCGGGCCCGCCGGCGGCGGCGATGGCGCGTTCGGCGGCGCTGCGCCGGTAGACGCCGGAGACGTAGGCGGCCTTGAACCGGGTCAGGGCCTCGGTGCCGAACTTCAGGTAACCGTGACCGGGCGAACGCGGCAGCTCGTAGGCGTCGGCGACACCGAGGACCGAGCGGGACTCCACGGCCGAGAAGGTCCGCAGGCCGACCCGGTAGGACAGGTGGGTGTCGAGGCCGCGGAGGCGGCCCTCCTCAAGTCGTTGCGAGGCGAGGAGGAGGTGCACGCCGAGGGAACGGCCGACGCGTCCGATCTGGACGAACATGTCGATGAACTCGGGCTTGGCGGTGAGAAGTTCGGAGAACTCGTCGCAGATGATCATCAGGCTGGGCAGGGGCGCGAGGGGCGCGCCGGCCGCGCGGGCGCGTTCGTAGTCGCGCAGGGACGCGAACTGCCCGGCGCTGCGCAGAAGTTCCTGACGGCGGTTGAGTTCACCCGCGATGGCGTCGAGCATGCGGTCGACGAGGGGCAGTTCCTCGGAGAGGTTGGTGATGATCGCCGACGTGTGCGGCATCTTGTCCATGCGCGTGAAGGTCGCGCCGCCCTTGAAGTCGACGAGGACGAAGTTGAGCGTCTCCGGGGAATGCATGCAGGCCAAGGCGAGTACGAGCGTGCGGAGGGCCTCGGACTTGCCCGAACCGGTCGCGCCGACCATGAGTCCGTGCGGGCCCATGCCGTCCTGGGCGGACTCCTTCAGGTCGAGTTCGACGGGGACGCCGTCGGGGCCGACACCGATGGGGACGCGGAGGCGGTCGCGGTTGGGGCGGGGCGCCCAATGCCTGCTGGTGTCGAACTCGTAGGGGTCGCCGAGATCGAGGAGGTCGGTGAAGCTGAGATCGCCGGTGAGCGGGGAATCGTCGCCGCCGGAGCCGGTGATGGCCGACAGGCGCAGCGGGGTGAGGCGGCGGGCGAGGGTCTCGGCCTCGATGAAGCTCAGGCTGTCGCCGGTGCCGACCTCGTCGCGGGCGTCGCCGGACACCGACCAGAGCCTGCCGTCGGCGTCGACCTCCATGACGAGGTAGCCGGGGTCGAGGGTGCGCGGGGGCGCGTTGGTGAGATCGAGGACGGTGACGCCTTCGACGCCGCCCTCGGTGGCGAGAGTGTCGGCGCCGCCGGTGTGGCCGCCGTCGACGAGGACGACGATGTGCTTGTCGTCGGTGGGGGGCGTCGCGGGATTGAACCGCGGCCGGTGCTCGACGATGTCGCCGAGATGCTCCTCGATCTCGCGCAGCGAAGCCGCGACGAGACGGATCTGGCCGAGGGCGTCGGTCTTCTCCGGGTGCAGGGCGTGCGGCATCCACTTCGCCCAGTTCCACAGGCGTTCGGTCTCACCGTCGACGCAGAAGGTCAACAGCAGATCCTCCGGGGAATGCCACACCGCGCTCTGCGCGATCATCGCGCGGGCCAGACCACGGACGCGGGCCGGTTCGCCGCGCAGGTAGATCTTCGAGAAACCGCGCAGGTCGATCGCGACGGGCAGACCCTCGACGATCGCGTAGGTCGACACGAAACGCCGCAGAGCGGCCGCGCACAAGGGTTCGATGTCCTCGATCGGTTTCGTCTCCGGCGGGATCATCCGCGTCGCGAGACGCTGCGGGCCAAGACCCATGCGGACCACACCGAAGTCGCCGTCGGCGGGCCGGCGTTCCCAGACGCGGGCACTGCCGACCGTCGACCAGAGCGTGTCGGGATCCGGGTGGCGGTAATACATCGCGCGTTTCTGGTCGCGGACGGTCTTGCGCACACCACGGCGGAGATGACCGAGGCGGCGCAGGTAGTCGCGTCGCATGTTCAGCATCTCGCGCTTACTGGGCTGGCTCCCGCCCTGGAACAGCTGCGTGACCATCATGCCGAGCATCGAGACGCCGAAGAGACCACCGCAGATCAGCGTGAGCGTCGTGTTCGAACCCCCGCCGCCCATCCGGCCGCCGGTGAACATCAGCATCATCGCGCCCGAACCGGCGAGCATCGGCACCATCATGACCATCTGGCCCCACTGCTTACCGCCCGGCTCAGGCAGTTCCGGTGGCGATTCGAGAACCAGATCGCCCTCGGGCAGGTCCGGCGCCGGACGGCGCGGACGCCGTTTGATCACGACGAGACCCACGTGGTGCACCTCCCATGCCGGCCCGCCGGAGTCGGGAATCTCCAGCGTTGCGTCGGCTCATCGTATGCGGCGGCCTGGTACTTTCGGCAGCCGCGAATACTTCCACCTAAAGAGATGGACGTACCCGGTGAGCACGCCCCTTCGTACCGGCCTTGCCCGGCTAACCATATCGGCACCGCGCCGCCGAATCGACCTCGTGCTTCCCGATCACGTTCCACTGGCCGAATTGCTGCCGACCGTCCTCGACTACGCCGGGGAATCGGCCGCCGATGACGGGGAAAGGCACGGCGGCTGGTCTTTGCGGCGGCCCGACGGCAAGGCCCTCAACTCGACCCAATCACTGGCGATGCAGCAGATCCGCGACGGCGAGATCCTGCACCTCGCGCCCCGCTACGCCGACTGGCCCGAAGGCGAGTACGACGACGTCGTCGAAGCGATCGCCGACGGCGCAAAGGTTCTGGGCAGCCCCTGGCAAGGACGCCACACCCGCCGCACCGGGCTGACAATCACCGCCGTGACCGCACTGCTCGCCCTCGCCGGCGTGCTCGCCACCGGCCCGAACTGGTTCCTCGCCGGGATTCTCACCGTCGCCGTCGGTTTCGGCCTGCTGCTGATCGGCCTGGTCCTGTCACGCGCCGCCGGAGATTCCATGGCCGGCGCGCTGATCGGCGCACTCGGACTGCCGTACCTGTTCGCCGGCGGCTACCTGGTACTCGGCGCGAACCTGCCCCTCACCGGCCTCGGCGCACCGAGCCTCCTGGTCGGATCGGCGGCACTGCTGCTCGGCGGGATCATCGGTTTCGTCGGGATCGCCGACCTGCTCCGCGTGTTCACCGCCGCCGCCCTCATCGGCTTCCTCGGCGTCGCCGCCGCACTGATCGGCCTCACCTCACTCGGCACCGACGGTGTCGCCGCGATCATCATGAGCGTCGCCGTCGCACTGCTGCCGATGTGCCCACTGCTCGCGATCCGCCTGGCGAAACTGCCCATGCCCGAACTCCCCCAGACCGCCAAAGACCTGGTCAAAGAAGGAAACCCGCCGCCGAAAGACCGCGTGTTCAGCGCCGTCGTCCAAGCCGACGAACTCCTCACCGGACTGCTCACCGGCGCGTCCATCGTCGCCGCCGTGTCCACAGTGGTCCTCGCGCTCACCGGCACCCAACCCGGCGAAGGCCTCCTCATCGGAACCATCGCCTGCGTGTTCCTGTTGCGCGCCAGGCTCTTCCCCGCCGTCCGGCAACGCGTACCCCTCCTCGCCACCGGCGTCCTCGGCCTCGCGCTCCTCACCGCCGGACTCGTCTGGAACCTCGACTCCGGACTCGTCCTCGCCGTCCTCCTCGGCGGCGTCCTCCCCCTCGCCGCGATCGTCGCCGCCGCCGGCCTCGTCTACGCCCGCCGCGCCCCCACCCCATATCTCGGGCGCATCGCCGACATCACCGACATCATTTTGATCATTTCCATGATCCCAATGGCATGCCTCGTACTCGGCCTATTCGGGCTCGTCCACGGCCTCGGCGGATGATTCCCCACCACCCGCGAAAAGTCGCGCATCCCTTCCTTGACAACAGGCACTAACGTGACTTGACACAAGGCGATACCTTCGCCCTGACCCGACAAATGCGGGATCCTGTGGACCCACAGGGGCCCAAGACCAGTGGGGGTGACTCCCAAGTTGGCTCAACTCCAGGCAGTAACCAACGATCTTCGCATCGCCGCCGGCAAGGCAGACAACGTCGCAGCTGAGATCACCGGCAACCTCACCACGCTCCTCACGGGCCTCGCGCCCCTCGAAAGCGGATTCCGCGGAAGCGCCGGCACCACCTTCCAAGGCGTCCAAGAGGCCATCCGCCTCAACATGATCAAAATTACCGACGCCCTCCTAGAGGTCGCCGAAGGCGTACGCACCTCCGGCGCCCAGTTCGACGTCGAAGACAGCGAAGCCCAGTCCCTCGTGGCCAAGACCATCGAAGACACCAGCATCGTCGACCGGCTCTAGGTGAGAGGGCAGACAACATGACAGACCCCACGCTCGTCTACAACCACGGCGTCATGGCCGACGGTGCCGGCTCCATCGGTACGGCCATCGGGAAACTCAACCAGCAACTCGCCGACGTCGAAGCCGGCTTCAAACCCATCGAAGAAACCTGGCAGGGCGAAGCCCTCACCGCGTACCTCCAGCGCCGGCAGCAATGGCGCGACGCCGCCAACTCCATCCGCGACATCCTCGGCCGGGTCCAGACCGCACTCACCCAGTCGTCCCAGAACATGAGCACCACCGACAAGCGCGCGGCCACCTACTTCCAGCGCTGAACCGGCAATCGGGCTCACCCCCGAAACAGAACGTGGCGCCCGTCTTGGTGCTGATGCCTCCCCAAGGTGATATCCACAGACGGGCGCCACTCTGTTTGTTTGGGCGGCGCTCTGCTTGTTTGGGCGGCGCGAACGAAACCGCCTGCCAGGTAGGGGATCGGGCTCGGCCCGCCGCCAGTGCCGGGTTCCCGGCGTGGGTGGGTCGTGACTGTGGGGCTTGCTCGTGTGGGTGGGCTCGCTTGGGTGGGCTCGTGTCGGTGGGCTCGCTTGAGTGGGCTCGTGTCGGTGAGTTCGCTTGGGTTGGCTCGCTTAGGTTGGCTCGTGTCGGTGAGCTCGCGTGGGTGCGGGTTGCGGTTGTCGCCCGGGTCCCGCCGTGGGTCGGTCTCGAAGACGGGCTCGTGTGAGTGTTTGTCGCGGGTCGCGGGTCGCGGGCAGCGTTCGGCGGCGGATGGCCGCGTGAAAAACGCGCTCCCCCGCTCGCCCCAAAGGGGCCCCAAAAATCACGATACGGGCGAGGTGCGACAGAAGAGCTGACGTGAGGACCACTCACGTCGGCCCGCGTCGGCCCGGAAGGCTAGACCGCCGCCCGTTCACGCCAGCCTGCGCGGGCGGACGGCTAGAGGGAGACCGTGGGCGCGTGCCTGTACGGCGCGTCCGCCAGCCTGTGCGGGCGGACAGCTCGACCGCCGCTCGCCGCCGGAGGTACTGGCTTCGGCCGCGGCTTCGGCTTCGGTCGCCCGCCGCAGAGATCCACCGCCCCCGCCGCCCGGAAACACCCCGCCCCGCCCGCCGCCGGGCTGTCCCCGGGCACCGCGAAAGCCCTAGTGTGTACCGAGACAACGCCCCCAGCGTGGAGGACGAATGGCCAGCCGCCGCGATCAACTGCACAGCTACCAGTTCATGGTGCAACGGGTCGTCTCCGCCCTCGTCTTCCGCAAGACCGACCCTGACCAGTCCCCGTTCCGGCGAGCCGGGGGCGCCGTCTTCGCCAGCATCATGGTCGCCGTGCTCGCCCTCGCCGTCGTCGGCGTCATCGGCTTCTTCGCCGGCGGCATCAACAACGACGTCACCGAAGGCAAAGCCGTCATCCTCGAAAAAGAGACCGGCAGCCGCTACGTCTACCTCGACGGCACCCTCCACCCCGTCCTCAACTTCGCCTCCGGGGCGCTCATCGTCGGCGGCACCAACATCCTCTCCCGCTCCAGCGACTCCCTCGCCGAACTCCCCCGCGGCGTCCCCGTCGGCATCCCCAACGCCCCCGACTCCATCCCCGACGCCGAACGGCTCCTCCACGGCGACTGGGCACTGTGCGCCCGCCCCGGCAAATCCGCCACCAACGCCGAAGAGATCAACTCCGTCCTCTTCGTCGGCGCGCAACCCGCCCAAGGCCGCGAACTCGCCCCCGACGAAGGCGTCATCGCCGTCCTCCAGACCGGCGAGCGCTACCTCATCGCCAACCAGCACCGCTTCCCCATCGCCGACGACGGCCTCATCACCGCCATCGGCGGCAGCGACACCGACGCGTCCCGCAGCCTCCGCACCGAAGCGGCCTTCGTCAACTCGCTCCCCATGGGCCAGCCCATCGCGCTCCCGAAACTCGACGGCGTCAACGGCGCCAGCGCCATCACCGGCGCGAAAGTCGGGAAGATCTACCGCGAGCCCGGCGACCGGCGCTTCGTGGCCCTCAAAGACGGCTGGGCCGAGATCACGCGACTCCAGGCGGTGCTCATCCAGTCGGTGACGAAGGATGCGACCGTCACGGAGGTGCCGAGCCCGGCCAGCATCGGCGCGCAGTCCACGACGAGCCTCTTCCCGCAGGTCACGACCGACGCTCCGGTCATGTCGGCGGTCCCGTCGATCATGCCGTTGATGCCCGGCCGCTCGGCCTGCGCGACCTTCGCCAACCAGAGCGACGCCCCCCGCGTCCTCGTCGACGCCACCGTCCCCGCCTCCGGCGGGATGAAGACCACCGACACCTCGGCGAACGGCACCGACCTCGTCGACGAGGTCATCATCGCGCCCGGCCACGCCGCGCTCGTCGAGTCGATGACGGGCACCGAGGGCAGCGGCACCGTCGGTTTCGTCAACGACTGGGGCGTCTTCTATCCCTTCGCCTCAAGGGAACTGGTGGGGAACTTCGGCTACGGCGAGTCCGACATCGTCAAACTCCCGGCGTTGCTGACCTCGCGACTGCCCATGGGCCCGCAGCTGGATCCGGCGGCGGCCCGGCAGAACGCCATCAAGAGCCAGTAGGTGCAGGCGATGCGACTCCCCCGCCTCCTGACCGCCGCGGCCCTCCTCGGCGGCCTCATCGTCCTCAGTGGACAACCCGCGTTCGCCGCCGACTGCGCCGAAGGCGCCGAACTCAAATCCGTGCCCTGGGCGCAGAAGATGCTCCCGCCGGAGAAGGTGGCGCCTTTCGCGACCGGCAAAGGCGTCGTCGTCGCGACCCTCGACACCGGCGCCGCGGCGAGTCACGTCCAGCTCGACGGGCACGTCCTCGCCGGCACCAGCTTCGTCACCGGAAAGGCGAGAGGACGCGGCGACACCGACTGCGTCGGCCACGGCACCGGGATCGCCAGCCTCATCGTCGGGCAGGGCGACTCGCCCGCGACGGGCTTTCGCGGCCTCGCGCCCGACGCGACGATCCTGCCGGTGAAGGTCACCGAAGGCGACCCGAAGGCCGGCGGCGTCGAAGGTGAGAACACCGGAGGCGAACGCGTCGACGCCCGCGGCTTCGCCGCCGCCCTCGACTGGGCCGTCGCGCAGGGCGCCGACGTCGTCAACATGTCCCTGAAGTTCGACCGCCCCGACGACGCCATCGAGAACGCGATCGCCGCCGCCGTCAAGAAAGGCGTCGTCCTCGTCGCCTCCGGCGGCAACGACCACTCCGAGGAGGTCGTGGCCAAGACCGGCGTCGACACCGTCAGCTACCCCGTCGGCTACGACGGCGTCATCGGCGTCGGCGCGGTCACCGCGCAGGGCGTGCGCTCCCCCGAATCCGAGATCGGGCCGTGGATCGACGTCGTCGCGCCCGGCGAGAACGTGCACTTCGCGACCCCCGACGGCAAGTACGGCGCCAACACCGGCACCAGCCTGTCGGCGGCCTTCGTGTCCGCGACGGCCGCACTCGTCATCGAGGCGTACCCCGAACTGCGGGGCCCCGAAGTCGCCGCGCGCATCCTCGCCACCGCCTCGCCCGCCCCCGGCGGGATGGACAGCCTCGCCTACGGCGCCGGGATCGTCGACCCCTACCGGGCCGTCACCGACGACATGCCCGGCGACACCCCCAGGGCCAGCATGGCGCCGATGGAGATCGCCCCGGCCGACCCCGCCGAACTCGCCGCCGCCCACGACCGCGAGGTCGCCACCGACCGCGCCATGCTCATCGGCGCCGTGCTCGCCGTCGCCACGATCCTCGTCCTCGCCGTCGTCGGCGCCCTCCGCCGGGGCCGCCGCCGGGGATGGCGCGCGGGACGCAAGCCCATACCGGATGAACCGGACGAACCCGACGACGGCGCACCCATCGCCCTGCTGCGCGACCTGAAGCTGTGAAACGGGACCGTTTCGCGGCAGGCGTCCGGGATGACGACGCACGATAGGCTGGCGACGTGTCGACGAAATCCCGCGCCGTACGTCGCGCCACCGCCGCCCTGCTCGCCTCGCTGATAGGGCTCGCCGGAGCCCCCTTGGTGCTGCCGACGGCAGCGGTCGCCGAGGACTGCAACGTGCAGTCCCTGTCGGACTCGCCGTCGGACAAGCAGTGGGAACTGCGCCGGCTGCGACCCGAAGCGGCCTGGGGGATGACGAAGGGCCGAGGCGTCAAGGTCGGCGTCGTCGACTCCGGGGTCTCCGACGACCATCCCCTGCTCGAATCGCGAGTCCTGGAAGGTGAGGGCGAGGACTACGTCGGCAACGACCCGACGGAGGACTGCGCCTCGCACGGCACCGTCATCGGCGGCATCATCGCCGCCGAGTACCAGGAGGGCAGCCCCTTCTACGGGATCGCCCCCGAAGCGCAGATCGTGCCCTTCCGCGTCATCGTCGACAGCGAGAAGGCCGGTCAGGACGCCGAGACGCCGGGACGCATCGCCCGAGGCATCCGCGACGCCGTCAAAGCGGGCGTCAAGGTCATCAACCTCTCGGTGCGCTCCCCCGAGAACGACGAGCTCGCGGCGGCCATCGCCGACGCCGTCAGCAAGGACGTGGTGATCGTCGCCGCGGCGGGCAACATCGGTGAGAAGCTCCCCGCGGGGACGACGGTCTACCCGGCCGCCTACGACGGCGTCATCGGCGTCGCGGCCATCACCCCCCAGGGCGTCCGCTCGGACAAGTCGAACTACGGGAACTTCGTCGACATCGCCGCTCCCGGCGTGCAGATCACGAGCGTCGCCCCCAAAGGCGGCGGCATCGGCGTCCTGAAGGACGGCGGCACCAGCTTCGCGACGGCGTTCGTCACCGGCACCGCCGCACTCGTGCGCTCCTACTACCCGAACATGAGCGCCCCCGACGTCATCGAGCGCATCCTCGCGACGGCCGACTCGCCCGCCGGGAACTGGGACAAGTACCTGGGCTACGGGATCGTGAACCCCTACCAGGCGGTGGCGTCGCTCAACGGAAAGCTCGCCCACGCCCCCGCCGCCCTCCCCGCGCAGACCTTCACGCAACCCGTCCCCCCGGCCGACCCGCTGGCCAACCTCAAGGTGGCGGCCTCGCTGAGCGCGGCGGGCGCCATCCTGCTGACGATCATCATCCTGGTGGGACAAGCCGTACGGAAGCACGTCCGACGCGACCGCCCCGGCGGCGGAAGCAACGGGACGGGAAACGGCGGCGGACGCGGGACACCGGGGAAGGCCGTCGGGCGAGTCACGGCCTAAGAGCTGGGCACGACGGTTCCCTGGCGCGGCTGGACGTGGCGAGACGTGGCTCGGTGCGGCTGGACGCGGCTGGACGTGACCCAATGTGCTCGACGCGGCTCGGTAACTCGGCCGCGAAACGGGCGCGCCGCGAGCCCCCCGCACGCTGAAACCCCCGGAGCGGCTCAGCACCCAGCTCGGCACCCCTCTTCAGGCGATTCGCCCCGAGAGACGCCCTACGGCCCGATCAGCAGCCTTACAGGCGGCTTGTGACGCAAGCAGGACCGCACCCCTCGGGAGCCAGGCCCCCGGGTCGCGCGCAGCGCGACACACCCCCAGGCGTCTACCTGTGTCTCCGTCGCTTCGGCCAGGGATTGGTGCAACACGAAGGTTCTGGGGCTGTCAAGGGCGCTCTTTCCCTTGACAGCCCCAGGTTCTTCGTGTCCCCTTGACCGGCCGAAAAAGACGGAGACAGGTTGTGCCAAACAACCCCAGCCCGCACCCCAGCCACCCAACCAGCGACCGCCAAGGCACCCCCAGTCTCCCGAGCGAGGCCGGGGGTCAAGGGGGCGAAGCCCCTTGCGGGGTCCGGGGCAGAGCCCCGGTCACGGCCCGAAACCACAGCCCCAGTCACACCCCAAAACCACAGCCCAGGTCACACCCCGAACCCACAGCCCCGGTCACACCCCAAAACCACAGCCCCGGCACCCCACCCGCACCCCCCCACCCAAAAAAACCGGCGACCGAACCCCACAGGATCCAGCCGCCGGCCCCTACCTAAGACCAGAACAAACCTAGTGCAGCAACGACGGCGGAGCATCGTCCCCGTCGGTCCCCCACACGTCCTCGTCTTCCTTCAACCACGTGCCGTGCTCTTCGTTCTCGTTCCCGTGCGCACCACCGCGTCCAGCACCGGCGCCGCCCATCATGCCCGCGCCACCGCGACCGGCGGCGCCCTTACCGGCACCACCGGCACCGGCGCCACCGCCCATCATGCCCATGCCGCCTCGGCCGGCGGCACCCTTGCCGGCACCCGCGGCACTGCCGCCGGCTCCGACCATGCCGCCACCGGCGGCGAGACCGCCACCGGCACCGAGTCCGCCACCGGGGCTGCCGATGGAGCCACCGCCACCACCGAAACCACCCGGGTTTCCGATGGAGCCGCCGCCACCGCCGCCACCGATGGAGCCGATGCCACCGAGGTCGCCGCCACCCTGGATGTCACCGTAGTCCGGCGTCGGGGGGTTGGAGGGGTTGTCGATGTCCGGCCGCGGGGGCAGGTCCGTGTCCGGCGGCTTGATGTCCGTCGGGGGGTCGGGCTTGAAGCTGGGCGGCGGGTCCATCTTCGGCGTGTCCGGCATGCCGCCGGGGGGCGGCGTGCTGCCGGGGGGCTTCGCCAGGCTCGGGCTCGGCGTCGTGCCGGAGTCCTGACCGGGAGTCCCGGGGGGCGGCGGCTTGTTCGGGTCGAGCTTGGGGTGCTCGTTCTCGTAAGCCGAGTTCGCGCCGTCACGACGGCCGATGATGTCGGTCTTGACCTCTTCGTACTGGCCGTTGTACTTCTCCAGCACCTCGTCCTTGGCGGTACGGGCCGCCGCGGACACGTGCTGGTTGGCCATCTCGTTGGCCTCGGCCTGGGTGCGCTGCTCGTCCGCCGGGAGCACCTCGCAGCTGTTGCCGAGGTCCATCTTGGTGTCGCGCTCGGTCCAGAAGTCGTTGTCGCGGTGGCTGTACGTCGTGCAGTTGGTCTGCTTGAAGTGCGAGGCCCACTGCTGCTCGATACCGCGGTACTGGCTGCCGGCGTTGCCCATGCCGTTGACGAGGACCTTGGCGGCGTCCTCCAGCGACATGTCCTTGCAGTCGCGACGGGTGAACGCGGGCCGGATGTGCACCCGGTCCTCGTCGGAACCGTCGGTCTCCTCGTAGGACCAGACCTTCGCGGCCGGGAACGGGCACCCGCCCTGCTTGGTCGAGAGCGTGTTCATGTAGTCGTTGAGACCCTTGATGATGCTCTCGTCCTGGCCGGAGATGTCGTCGATGATCTCCTTGAGGAACTCGCTCGTCGCGTTGGCCCGCTTGGCGAACTCGTCGAAGTCCTTACCGTCCCACTCGGGGTCGAGGTTCTTGTAAGCGGTGTCGAGCGCGGTCTGAATGTCGGAGAGCGCGTCGAGAACCGTGTTCTGCCAGTGGTCACGGACCGTCGTCAGCGAGTAGCTCTTGCCGATGTCGGGACGGATCGCGGCGACGGCGGCGTCGAAGTCGGCCTTCGTCGGGGAGGTCGCGGCCTCCATGTCGGCCGGGTACGGGAGAACCGACTCGTCGACACGGCCGGCGAACAGCTCCTCCCAGCCCTGCCACTCCGTCTCGAAGGGCTGCAGCCCGCAGTCGTTCTTCGTGCACTTCTGGTACCGCTGGGCCAGGTTCTCGCTCCCGCCGGAACCGGCGGTCTCGGCCTTGACCTTCATGAACTCCGGCGTGGCGTCGATCGTCTCAGCCGGTGGGTTGGTTGTCATCTCTTCTCTGCTCTCGTCTGTGTTGGCTGAACGTGGCGTGGTCCACGTACCGAGGGACTACTGCTTGACGGTGTTGTCGTCCTCGGCCTTGCCGTAGTTCTTCAAGGTCGTGGTGGCGGACTCGTCGATGGCCTTGAGCGCGTTGCGCAGCTTCTGGATGTCCTGCCAGGCCTTGTCGTAGTTCTCGCGGTACTTCGCCCCGGCCTGCACGGCCTGCGGGAACTTCCCGAAGGCGGGCTCGACGGCGAGGTCGCCCTTCAGCTTCGGGATGATCACATCCTCGATCGCGTCGATCTGCTCGCGGATCTTCAACTGGTATGCCGTGAGTGCGGCGTCGCTGAACTTAACCCCCGCCATGGCCGGGTTCCTCCCTGAGTGTGTTTGTCGCGAATGCCACCATCAGCCTCCGGCCTTGGCGCTGACCGCGGTGTAGAAGGGCGTCATCATCGTCTGGAAAGTGCCGGCGATGTCATCGCGCGTGAACGGGTACTTGTCGAAAAACTCGGCGTCGGTGTCCCAGGTCAGCTCGAACTTGAGCAGGTAGCTGTCCTTCTGCACCAGGGCGTAGACCTTGTCGCTCGCCTGGTCGCGGCCGTTGATCACGACGCCTTTGGTCCACTCGCCGGTAAGCGGGGTGTCGGTCTTCTCGACGGAGGCGAACTGCGTCGTCTGCTGGACGCGCGTGTCGTACTCCGCCGCGGCGTTCTCCGCCGACAGGTAGGGCAGCACCGCCACGTTCAGCCGGCCGTTCGCCGGGTCCACGGCCGGTGAGTTCTCACCGGAGCGGAGCGGCTCGAAGTCGATCTGCGCGGTGCACTGCGGCCCCGCGGGGTCGGCGCCCACGCCCATCCCGGTGTCGGTCGGGCCCTCGGCGAACTTCGCCTTGGTGGCCGTGAGCAGAGGCGCGAGGTCCACCTGCTCGCAGACCTTCATCACCTCGATCTCGGCCGCGGCGATCGTGGCCGGATCGTCTTCGCCGCCGTCGCCTCCGGTGTTCCCTTTGTCGCCGCCACAGGCCGCGGCGGACAGCACAAGGCCGGCGCTCAGCGCGAGACCGACGGCGAGGCGCCCGTAGCGCGATCGCCCACGGCTGGTCGATGACATCAGTCGGCTCATCCGGCCATCGTAACCAACAGAGTCAACAACGACAGGTCACGGATTCGTGCCGGTTTCGGACCTAACGGAGGCCTCGCCTACCCTGGCTAGACTGTCGCGCCCCCACCTGGATCGGAGCCGCCATGCGCATCCCCGCCGCCGTCGACGCGCGAGAGGACGAATGGCGCGAACTGTTCGCCTTCGCCACCAGCGGTGAGCCGCGCGCGACGCTCGGACTGGTCTCCGGTCGTGTACGGATGGGCAAGAGCACGCTCCTGCGGACCTTGGCCGAGACCACCGGCGGCTTCTACCACCGGGTCACCGCCGTCGACTACGACGGTTTCCTCGCCGATCTGACCGAGGCGGTGCGGGCCCACACGGGCGCCGGGCATCCCGCCTTCACCGACCTCGGCCAGGCCGTCGAGGCCCTGGTCGCGCTCGGCGCCGAACGCGAGATCCCGGTCGTGCTCGACGATCTGGCCCAGGTGAACGCCCCCCACGACTGGCTGCTGACGTCGATCGTCAAGGCCGTCGACGGTCCCGGCGGCCGGTCGTCACGCGCGCGGCTGCTGCTCGGCGGGTCGGCGGTGTCGGCCGACGGCAGACCTCTGCTGCGCGACAGGTCGCTTCGCGAGCACGCCGCCCTCGACCTGCGGCTCACCGGCCACGACCACCGCCGCATGGCGAAGTGGTGGGGCATCGAGGATCCGGCGATCGCGTTCTCCGTCTACGCCGTCCTCGGCGGCACGCCCGTCCACCGCGACTGGGTGGACGAGCTCCCGAGCGGCCCCGGCGACATGGGCCCGTTCACCCGGCGAACCGTTCTGCGCAAGGGACATCCGCTCTTCGACGCCGCCCGCCGGAGCCTGCGGCACGAGACCGGTCCCTTCGACCTGGGCTTCTACCGCTCGATCTCGTTCAACGTGGCCTTCGGCGCGACCCGGCTCGACCTCCTCGCCAAGTGCGTGAACCGCCGGCCGGTCGACCTGCGCAAACACCTGTCGATCCTGACCGCGTCCGGGCTACTCGACCGCGACCGCGACCTGCTCTCGCCCGGCGCCGTCCACTACCGGATCGCCGACCAGCTGTTCAACTTCTTCATGGGGATGATGCGCGTCGACATGGGCCGCATCCAGCGCGGCTACATCCTCGAATACCTGTGGAGGTACCGGGCCGTCCGCTATTCCGATTTCATCGTGAATCCACAGTTCGCCCAGGTCTGCCGCACCTGGGCCAAGAACTACGCCCCCGAGGGATTCTTCGGCGGCGGACGAGTGTGGGTCGGGCACGGCACCGTCGACGAACCCGGCATCGACGTGCCGAGGCGCGCCCCCGTCGTCGTCCTCGGCGAGCCGGTCGACGGCCGCCCCGAGTTGCGCGCGCTGGGCGCCTGCCGCTGGGACGGTCCCATGGACGTCGCGGACCTCGCGGAGCTGCGCCGGACGGCCGCGCTCGTGCGCGACGCCGGGACGCATCACGTCGGGGCTCCCGCGTTCCACTGCTTCGGCGGTTCCGGGTTCACCCCGGCGCTGCGGACCGCCGCCGACCGCGGTGAAGTCACGCTGGTGGACACGGCGGCGCTGTACTCCGAGAGGACGTGAAAAGACCCGGTCACCGACCCTTGCGGGTGGCGACCGGGTCTTTCGAGAGTTCGCGCCGCGAGTTCTTGCCGGACTGGCGGCGCGGGCGGGCTCTCTGCGACCGGGTGACCCGATGTCCCAGGGACAACAGACCCGACCGGCGGCCGGAGCGGTCCCTGCACGGGACCGGCCGTGTACGCCGGGGGTGAGGCGATTAGCCCCAGGCCTTGGCGTTCGCGCCTTCAGTGGCCTGGTAGTTCGAGTTCGCCTGGTCGACGGCACCGGCGATGGCCTCAAGGAGTTCCTTGATCTCGATGATCGAGGTGTCCATCTCGGTCTGCTGCGCCTGGTAGGCCTCCTTGTCGGCACCTTCCCAGTCGAGGCCGCCGAGCTTCGACTTGAGGTCTTCGACCTCGCCCTGGATCTCGCCGGCGAGCTTCTTCATCTGCCCGGCGGATTCCTCCATCTGGGCGTAATCGACTAGAATCCTGTCGCTCATGCTCTGCTCTCTTCTCGCTGAAGTCTGCTGGTTGCCGAATCGGCTAGATCATGCCGAACTTGTCGAAGGAGGAGTTCGACTCTTCCTCGTTCGCCTGGATGTTGGCACCCGACTGCTTGAGGATCTCGGCGATGTTCCCGAGAGCCGTCATCATGTCGTTACCCTCTTTGTCGAAGGCCTGCATGACCTGCATGAACTTGGCCGAGGCGGCACCCTGCCAGGAACCGGCCAGGCCCTCCATGAGGTTGCGGAGGCTGGTCAGCTTGCCCTGAATGGACTCCGCGGTGTTGTTCGTGTCGGTCGCAGCCTGATTGATCGTCTCTACTGAGGCGGCAATTGGCATCTGAGATCCTCCTGTTGGTCTGCCGTGCTTACACCGTCGGCGGGTGAACGCCTACGGCACGGGACTGAACCCGCCTTCCGTTCGTGCCACCATATCCGAGCCGCGCAAGTCCCGCCCTGGAGGTTTTTTCCCCAGGTGAGGCGGTCCCTGCGCGGCCCATGACTACTGGTCGGCCGGTCGGATGACGGTCTGGATCAGCTGTTCGCCGTCCCGGCGACGCACCAGGGTGCCTCGTCCGGCCGGCTGGCGGCTCGGGCGGAGCGTGCCGAGGACCTGGCCCTCTTCACGGCGTCCGTCCATGAGGAGGCCGGGGGCCTCCAGTTCCTTCATGCGCTGGATGACGGGGTCGCTCATGGTGCGGGCGACGCCGGACATGCGGCGGGCGATGATGATGTGCAGCCCGATGTCCCTGGCCTGCGGAATGAACTCCGCGATCGCCGCCAGGGGGTTGGAGC
Organism: Phytomonospora endophytica; assembly: GCF_014202425.1. Classification (GTDB taxonomy): domain Bacteria; phylum Actinomycetota; class Actinomycetes; order Mycobacteriales; family Micromonosporaceae; genus Phytomonospora; species Phytomonospora endophytica. The sequence goes on from NZ_JACHGT010000002.1 coordinate 28,282, forward strand.
GGCCGACGGCGACGAGGTCGTAGTCGTCGACGAGGAAGTAGACGTCGGGCCCGGTCCACCAGTTGCGGTTGCGCAGCTGGTCGGGGGTGACGTCCGGGCCGGGAAGCCGCAGCTGGAGCCGCTTCTTCACCGCTCCGACGGTCTGCTCGAACTGCGTGGAGTTCATCGAGTAGTCGAGCAGGTGATCACCCTCGATGGACCCGAGCATGCCGCGCCGGTAGTCGCCCATGATGATGCGCGCCTGGTCGGGCGTGTGCTTCTCCACGATCGACTTGGCGATGTGCCGCATCAGGTTGCTCTTGCCGCATTCGGAGTCGCCGAAGATCATCAGGTGCGGCTCGTCGTCGAAGTCCAGGAACACCGGCTTCAGGCCGGTCTCGTTGAGACCGATCGGGATGCCCTGGTGACGACGGCCCGCGGCCGTGGCGAGCTCTTCCATGGTCAGTTCGCGCGGCAGGAGACGGACCTTGGGGACCGTCGGGCCGCGCCAGCCGGCCTGGACCTTGGCGACCATGTCGGTGACACCGTCGGGGAGGTCCTCGTCGCGCTGTTTGCCGTCGATGCGGGGCATGGACGTGAGGAAGTGGAGCTTCTCCTTCGTCATGCCTCGTCCCGGGGTCTTCTCCGGGACGTTGCGGGCGGCCTTGCGGTCGAGTTCGGACTCCGAGGGGTCGCCGAGGCGCAGTTCGAGTTTGGTCGACATGAGGTCGCGCATGTTGATGCGGATCTCCGACCAGCGGTTGGCGGTGATGATGATGTGCACACCGAAACCGAGGCCGCGGCCGGCCAGGGAGAGCAGTTTCTGCTCGAACTGTTCGTAGTCCTCGCGGAGCGTCGCCCAGCCGTCGACGACGAGGAAGATGTCGCCGTACGGGTCGTCGGCGTGTTCGCCGCGGGCCCGCATGCGACGGTATCCGGCGATGCCGTCGATGGTGTGCTCGGTGAAGCGCGCCTCGCGCTCCTCGATGATGTTGGTGACCTCGGAGATCGTGCGTCGCACGCCCTCCTCGTCGCGGCGGCCGTAGACGCCGGCGACGTGTGGCAGGTCGCCGAGGCCGCGGATGGTTCCGCCGCCGAAGTCGAGGACGAAGAACTGCGCCTCGCGTGGCGTGTGCGTGAGGCACAGCGACGCGATCATGGAGCGGAGCATGGTGCTCTTGCCCGACTGCGGTCCGCCGACGATGGCGACGTTGCCGCCCGCGCCTTCGAGTTCCACGACGAAGGGTGAACGCCGTTGCTCGAAGGGCCGGTCGACTTCGCCGACGACGGCCATGAGGCGGCCGTTGTGGTTCCATCCGACGGGGCTGAGGCCCCGCTGGGGGTCCACGCCGAGGGCGGGGAGGACGCGGTCGAGGGTCGGGGGCTCCTTCAGCGGCGGCAGCCAGACCTGGTGGGCCGGGCGGCCGTGCCCCTTCATCTTGCCGACCATGACCTCCAGCATCGAGATCTCTTTGCCCTCTTCGTTCTTGGGCGCCTCGACCTTGGCCTTCTTCTCCTTGGGCTTCTCGATGATCGGCAGGTACTCGATGTCGTACCCGACGAGCTCGATCTCCTCGCGTTTGGCGACCTGGCCCGGGAGACCCGGGAGTTTGCCGGTCGGCTTGTAGGCGCCGGAGACATAGGCCGCGCGGAAGCGCTGCATGACCTCGGTGCCGACCTTGAGGTAGCCGTGACCGGGAGCCTGCGGGAGGTCGTAGGCGTCGCCGACGCCGAGCACGACCCGCGACTCCACGGCCGAGAAGGTCCGCAGACCGATCCGGTAGGACAGGTAGGTGTCGAGACCGCGGAGCTTGCCCTCCTCCAGTCGCTGCGAGGCGAGCAGGAGGTGGACGCCGATGGATCGCCCGATCCGGCCGACCTGCACGAACAGGTCGATGAACTCGGGTTTGGCGACGAGCATCTCGGAGAACTCGTCACAGATGATCATCAGCGCGGGCAGTGGTTTGAGCGGTTCCCCGGCCTTGCGGGCCTTCTCGTAGTCCTGCCGGTTGACGTAGTTGCCGGCCGCGCGCAGGAGTTCCTGGCGCCGCACCATCTCACCGGCGAGCGCGTCCTGCATGCGGTCGACGAGGGCGATCTCGTCGGCGAGGTTGGTGATGACCGCGCTGACGTGCGGCATCTGGTCGAGGAATGCGAAGGTCGCGCCGCCCTTGAAGTCGACGAGGACGAAGTTGAGTTCTTCCGAGGAGTGGGTCGCGGCGAGCGCGCCCACGATGGTGCGGAGCACCTCGGATTTACCCGAACCGGTCGCGCCGACCATCAGGCCGTGCGGGCCCATGCCTTCGAGCGACGCCTCCTTGAAGTCGATGTCGACGACACCGCCGTCGGGCGCCATGCCCAGCGGCACCTTCATGAACTCCTTCATCGGCCGCGGACGCCAGTGGACGTTCGGGTCGAGGGCGGCGGCGTCGCCGATGCCGAGCAGGTCGGGGAGTTCCATCGTGGAGGAGAGTGGTTCCTCCGTGATGGCCTGAGCCTGCTGGGAGAGCCGGAAGGGGGCCATCTGCCGGGCGATGCCCTCGGCCTGGCTGATCGACATCTGGTCGGGCCGGCCGAGGGAGTTCTGCTTGTTGCCCTGGTCGACGTAGAGCGCGTCGCCGTTGGTCTCCAGGCACAGCAGGAAGCGGCCGGAGTCGCGGGGGACGTACCCGGAGGTGTCGATGACGGTCGTGCCGAGGAGACCGCGACCGGCGAGCTGGCAGTTGGGGCCGACTTCTCCGCCGTCGAGGATGACGAGGATGTGCGGTGCCCCGACGAGGGGTTTCGCCTCGGGACCGAAGCGGACCCGGCCGGCGAGTTCCTCCTGGAGCGCGCGCTCCAGGCTCATCATGTCCTCGAAGGCGAGGCGGACGGCGCCGGCGGCGTCGACACGGGTCGGGTGCTGGAGGTGGGGAAGCCACTTGGTCCAGCGCCAGTTGTCCATGCGTTCGGCGGCGGCGACGACGGCGATGATGAGGTCGTCGGGAGAGTGCAGCGCGGCGAGTTGCGACATCAGCGACCGGGCCATGGCCGTGGTCGTGTCGTATTCGCCCCGCATCACGACCTTGCTGAAGGAGCGGATCGACATCGAGATCGGCAGGTCCTGAACCGAGTTGTGCGTGCGCACGAAGCGGCGCAGCGCGATGGCGCTCATCGGTTCGAGGTCTTCGACCGGTTTGGTCTCCGGTGGCACGATCTTGACGGCGAGACGCTGCGGGCCCCGCGCGACGCGGACCTCGCCGAAGTCGTCGTCGGTGCTGCGGCGTTCCCACATGCGTCCCGAGGCGACGATCGACCAGAGGCTGTCGGGCTCGGGGTGACGCCACTGCTGGGCGGCACGCTGCTGGTCGGTGGCACGGCGGACCCTTTTGCGGGCCTGCGCGAGGTACCGCATGTAGTCGCGCCGTTCGGCGTTGAGTTCCGCCTTGTCCTTGCCGCCGGTGTTGCCGAGGTTGCTGATGGCCATCCCGAGCATGGACACGCCGAAGAGGCCGCCGGCGACGTAGGACATCGTCCCGCCGCTGCGGCTGCCCATCATGAACATCATCGCCCCGGCCCCGCAGAGCATCGGGAGCAGCATCAGGAGCTGACCGAAACTCTTCGGCAGAACCTCCGGAAGCTCCGGGGGAGATTCGAGCAGCAGTTCGCCGCGCGGCAATTGTGGTCCACGGCGCCGGGGGGGCCGCTTGAACAGTTCGGTGCTCACCGGTTGCCCTTCTCGGACTATTGCGGGGTTACCCCAGACGATACTTACGGGCGCAACCCCGGGTCCAACTGCCGGGGTCGTGCGCCTGTGTTGCGCACATCGGTACGCTGGGCCGCAGTTCTCGCCAACCGTGGCCATTTCGACCCCTCCGGTCACGGAAAAGGCAGTCACGCCCTTGAGCGAAACCAGCATGGGAGGAGCCATTCGTGGCCGGCACCGCAAACGGAGAACTGACGCGTGTGACGATCGTCAGTCCGAACACCCGGGTGGACCTGGCTCTGCCTGCCGAGGTGCCCCTCGCCGAACTCCTGCCGACGGTTCTGCGCCATGCCGGTGAGGAGCTCGCCGACGAGGGCGCCGCGCACGGCGGCTGGGTCCTGGCCCGACTCGGCGGACAGCCCCTCGACTCCGGTCGCAGCACGTCCCAGTTGTCGGTGCGCGACGGTGAACTGCTCTATCTGACGATGCGCCAGAAGATGGCGCCGGAAATGGTCTTCGACGACGTCATCGAGGCGGTCGCGACGGCGACGAACAACCGCGGGTCGCGCTGGGACCAGCACTCGACGCGCCGGTTCAGCCTGACCGTCGGGGTGAGCGCGCTGCTGTCGGGCGCGCTCGCGGTCCTATTCTCGGGCCCGCCGCAGCTTTTCGGCGCGATCACGGCCTTCGTGGTCGCGACGGCGTTGTTGTCCATCGCGGCCGTTTTCGCCCGGGCCCTGCGCGCGACCGACGCGGCCGTCGCCTTCGCGATGGTGTCGCTGGCCTACGCCGGGGTCGGGGGCGCGCTCGCGGGTGCCGGTGACCGGACGTTCGCCGAGCTGACCGCGGCGAACCTCGTGATCGCCGCCTCGTCGGTGCTGGTGTTCGCGGTGATGGCGCTGGTCGCCGTCGCCGACCGGGCGCCGCTGTTCTTGTCGGCGTCGTTCTGCGCGGTCGCGCTGGGCATCGCCTCGGGCGCCTCGATGGTCCTCGACGGCAACTTCGCGCTCGGCGCGGCGATCGTCGCCGGACTGGCCTTCGCGCTGATCCCGATGACGCCGATGCTGTCGCTGCGACTCGCGCGCGTGCCGATGCCGCAGCTGCCGAGCAACGTCGAGGAACTCAAGTCGGACTCGTACTCCGTCAACGGCGCCCAGGCCCTCGAACGGTCCACGCGCGCCAACGAGTTCCTCACCTCGATGTACGGGACGATCGCCGTCATCAGCTTCGGCTGCTGCATCGCGCTGTCCCTCGACGGCGGAGTGCCCGGCTGGATCCTGACCGGCGTGCTGTCGGCCGTGCTGCTGTCGCGGGCGCGGGCCCTGATCGTGCGCAGCGCCCGGATCCCGCTCCTCACCGCCGGGATCGGCGGACTGGGGATGCTGACGCTCGCGGTGTTCGTCGCGTCGTCGTCGATCGTGCGGCTCTCGGCGGTGCTCGGCGCGCTGCTCGTGATCACGCTGATCGCGGTGTTCTACGGGCTCGCCGTGACCGGCAAGCGGATCTCGCCGGTGTGGGGACGGACGCTGGACATCATCGAGGTGTTCCTGATCGTCGCGATCGTGCCGCTCGCCGGATGGATCGGTGGACTGTACGCGTGGATGCGGAGTTTGAACGGGTGAGGTGGTGCCGGGCCGAGAGGCGCGGCCGAGCTGGAGCGACCCCCGCCGGGATGTGGCGGGGGTCGTTTTTTGTGGGGGGTCGTGGGTGGGGCGGGGGTCGTGGGTGGGGCGCGGGTTTGCGGGCGGGGTGGGGCGCGGCGCTCGCGGGCGGGGCGGGGTGGCTCGGGCCTGCTCGCCGACGCCTGCTTCTTCGAGCGGCCCCTCGCGGGCGGGGCTGGGGCTGCGCGGGCGGTTATCCACAACCGCCCGGTTATCCACAGCGAGCCGCGCTCGTGTTCGCCGGCCACGCCTGGACCTGCGCTACGGTCAGATTTAGGGCGGAGGCCGGGAGGCCCCTGGCGCCATTCACGTTTCACCAGCGGACACCGGCCAGCAGCTGCTAGCCGGCGGACACCGGACACCGGCCAGCGGCCAGCGGCCACTAGCCAGCAGCAAGCGGACAACGGCCAGCATCCAGCAACCGCTGGCCAGCAGCCAGCAGCCAGCAGCCAGCAGCCAGCGGCCAGCGGCCAGCGGCCCCAACACACCAGAGCGGCCCCCGCCGGAGCGAGGGCCGTCTCAGTCGTGCGGTGGCACTTCCGTCACCGCGTCCACCGTGTCCACCGCGTCCACCGTGTCCACCACGTCGTGCGCGGCCGGTCAGCGTCCCGGCGGCGGCGGCGGCGGTGGCTGCGACGATGGCGGCTGCGGCGGCCGATGCTGCTGCTCCCGGTACGGCACCCCCGGCTGCTGCGGATGCTGCGGCGCCTTCCGGTACGCCTCCCCCGCCTGCCGCTGCGACGAACCCGGCGGCGGCGCCTGCTGCGGATACCCCGCCCCCGGCACCTGCCCGTACCCCCGCGGATACCCCTCCCCCCGATGCGAGACCGTCCCCGCCTTCCGCCGCGAGCGCCGGTTCAACACCACGATCACCACCACGACCACCGCCACCAGCAGCACCCCGCCGGCGATCGCGCCGATCAGGATCCCCGGTGTCACGCCGCCGCCGATCCCGTCGGCGTCGGACGAGGTCGTGGCGGCCAGCGCGTCGGACGGGTTCCCCAGCGGGTTCGCCGTGACCGGCGCGACGTCGGCCGTGACCGCCGCGAGTGCGTCGACCTTGCCGAAGCCGAAGGCTTCGTCGCGGCCGGGGTCGCCGGCGTCTTCGGCGGTGGTGATGAGCCGGTTGATGACGTCGGCGGCGCCGAGGTCGGGGTACTTCGCGCGGACCAGGGCGGCCACGCCCGACGTCAGAGCCGTGGCGATGCTGGTGCCGCTGCCGCCCTCGGCGTAACCGGCGTCGGTGCCGGGGTTGTCGGGGACGAGTCCGGTGATGTTCTCGGCCGGGGCCGACAGGACCGTCTCGGGTCCCGTCGTCGACTTCGGCCAGATCTCTCCCGACTCGGCGTACCCGGACACCGCGACCACTCCGGGGAGGTAGGCGGGCGAACCGACCTCGCCGCCGGGATCGTTGCCGGTACCGGCGATCACCGGTACGTCGTTGTCGAGGGCGTACTGGATCGCGTTGATGGCCTCATCGGAGGCGACGTTCCCGGCGAGCGAGATGTTGATGACGTCGGCACCGTTGTCGACGGCCCAGCGGATGCCATCGACGGCGGCGACGAAGGAGAACTGCTCGCCGCTCGACGTCACCTTGACGGGAAGGATCCGCGCGCCGGGCGCGACGCTGAGGACCTGCCCGGCGATGTCGGTGCCGTGCCCGGACTGGTCACGTCTCGGCCGGTCGTCGACGAAGCTCTTGCCGTCGAGCACGCGCCCGTCGAGATCGGGGTGCTCGCCCACACCGGTGTCGACGACGGCGACGACGACGTCCTCGCCCGTCGATTCGGCCTGGGCCTCGGCGGCCTTGATGGCCTCCAGCTGCCAACCGGTGATCTCCGCCGCGGCCGGCGCCGGTGCGGCCAGCACCACCCCCGCCACCAGCGGCACCGCCGCGGCGATCGCGGCACCCGCTCTCCACCGTGCGGTCATGCACTGCCTCCGATCGGTAGTCAGACGAGTGCGACGATACCGAGGCCGGGCCTTTGCCAAAAGGGTGACAGCAGGCCCTATCGTGGTGTCACGCCACAGTCCCCACCTTTCACCGACGACACCCCCGCAAAGGTAATTGCTGATGCGATCGCGCAAGGAACAGGTCCAGGCACACCGCTTCGTCACCCACCGCCTGGTGTCCGCCCTGCTCATGGGCGACCCGGAGAGCACCGAAACGCCCATGCGCCGCATCGGTTTCTCGGTGTTCGGCAGCGTGATGGTGGCGGTTCTCGTCGCCGCGGGTTTCGGTCTCTTCGGACTCTTCAAACCCGGCGGCGGCACCCCCGAGGTCGGAAAGATCATCATCGAGGAGGAAACCGGCGTCCGGTACCTCTATCGCGATCTCGGCGACGGTTCCCAGGCGAAACTGCACCCCGTCGTCAATTACGCCTCGGCCCGGCTGATCCTCAACAATCCCAAGCCCGACACCGTGCTGATGTCGCAGAACTCGCTGAAGGGTTATCCGCGCGGAGTGGGCCTCGGCATTCCCAACGCCCCCGACGCGCTGCCCCTCATCGAGAACCTGATGCAGAGCGACCCGTGGCAGGTGTGCAGCTCCCACCCGCGGTCGACGGCGACGGCCACGAGCGACTACGTCACCCAGCTCACCGTGCTCGGCGTCGACGGCGCGCACCCGCTGGGCAAGCAGGCGATCCTGGTCCAGGAGATCGGCACCGACCAGATGTTCCTGCTCTGGGACGACAAGCGCCTGCCGCTGTCGCCGTTCGCCAAGACCGCCCTCGGCTATGACGGCATCACGCCGACGCCCATCACGACCAGCGCCCTCGGCGTGTTCCAGCAGGGCCCGAACCTCGACCGCGTGAACATCGAGAACGCGGGCACCGACAGCACCAAACCGGTCCCCGGCAGCTCCGCCAAGGTCGGCACGGTGTTCTCCGGCTCGGGCACGTCCTACGTCCTCACCAGCCGCGGCCTCGTCCGCGTCGGCCCGGTCTTCGCGGGCCTGATCCCCAACGGCGACAGCCCGACCTCCATCACCGCCGAGGCCGCCAGCCAGGCCCTCGTCGACGGCGTCCAGGTCGAACCGGAGGGCTTCCCGCAGCTCAAGCCGAGCATCTTCCTCGTCGAAGGCCCGCACCCGGCGATCTGCGGCGTGCTCGACCCCTCGGCCGGCAACCAGGCCGTGATGCGCGTCATGACCTACGAGAAGCTCCCCGACACGCTCGTCGTCCCGGAGAATCAGGAACTCCTCGACAGCGCCTCCGGCCTCGCCGACCGCGTCGTCATCCCCGGTGGCCGCGGCGTGCTCGCCCAGGACCTCCCGGTCACCGGCGCCGAAGGCGGCGGGACCACGTACATGGTCAACGAGCAGGGCATCAAGTACGGCTTCGTGGCGACGACGACCTCGAACCCGAAGATCGCGCTCGGCTACGAGTCGGTCGGGCCCGTCATGGTCCCCGGCGCGGTCCTCGACCTGCTTCCCTCGGGTGTCCCGCTGAGCCAGGAGGCCGCGCTCCAGGCGGTCACGCAGCTCCAGCCCGACGCCACGCCTCCCCCCGCGAACTGACGTCCCCCGCCGGGCGGGTTCGGCCCGCCCGGCGATGTGGACTTCTTGCGCGGAAACGATAGTGTGGGCTGTCACACCATGGTGGCGCAGCGTTCGCCGCCGGACGTCGAGCCAAGGATGACCGCCAGATGAGTCACACCGATGTGGATGTCTCCTCCCTGGAGGGTTTCCACGCCAACCTCTCCAACCGGCGGATACAGATCGAGACCGTCATCAACAAGATGAACGAGCTCCTCAAGGACAAGCCGCCCGCCCTCGGCGCCTTCCAGCACGCCGAGGAGAACAAAGAGCTGTACTCCGGCCACTACGCGGCTTTCGCCGATCGCATCAACCGCCTCATGGAGGCCGTCGTGGCCGCCGAGGCGGCCACCGGCACGATCCTGCAGAACTACAAGACGGCCGAGCAGCTGAGCACCCTGTCGGCCGACTCGATCGCGTCGCGCATGGACGAGGTCGACACTTCTCTCACCGGAGGTGGCGCGTAATGGGCGGCGTCGACGACTACATGCCCCCGTACCGCGAGGTCGACCACCAGACCCTGTGGAGCCAGCTGGAGAAACCGGCCGGTGATCCCGACCAGGTCGCGGGCCTCAACGCCGCCTGGGTCGACCCGATCCGGGCCACGCTCGACGATTTCGTGCTGGACCTGGACGGTGACCTCACCGACCTGATGGAGAACTACTGGAGCGTGACCTCCGCCGGCGGCCGTGAGTTCAAGCGCCGCATGGAGCTCGTCGTGAAGTTCGCCGACGAGCTCAGCGCGCACGTCGGGACCATCAGCGAGAACCTCACCGCCTGGGAGGGGTCGCTGCGCACCGCGCAGGGCAACGCCCCCGACCCCGAGGAGACCGACGACAACGGGCGCGCGGTCGCCGGAGCGGCCATCGGCACGGCCGTCGCCGGCCCCGTCGGCGGTGTGATCGGCGGGCTCATCGGGCACAGCCAGGACGAGGAGCAGAAGAAAGAGGCGCACGAGAAGATCGTGCTCATCATCGCCACCCTGGCCAAGGACTACGACACCGCGCAGCAGATCAAACCGCCGCCGCCGCTGCCGCCGGTGGATCTGCCCGACGCCACCGACAACGGCAGTTCCGAGCTGACCAGCATCACCGGCGCCCCGGTACCGACCGCTGAGCCGTTCACGCCGAAACCCGCGACGACTCCCGGCACCCACGACATCAACGGCCCCGGCGACGGCACGGGCCCCGGAACCGGCCCCGGCGACCCGAACTTCACCGGTGACGGTTCCGGCCTCCTCGGCGCGGGACCGGGCACCATCACCGGTGTCGGCGTCGGCACGACCGGCAGCCTCGGCCTGGCCGGTACCGGCGGTGGCGGAGCGCTGCTCGGCGGCGCCGGCGGCGCGGGAGCCGGACTGTTCCCGGGCGCGGCCGGAGCGGCCGCGGGAGCACACGGCATGAACAACGGCGGCCTCGCCGGCGCGAAAGGGGGCGGCGGCGGCTCGGCCACGACGGCGAAACCCGCGAGCGGCCCGAACCCGCCCCCGCAGAACCGCGGCCGCGGTGGCACGCCCACCGGGCAGCCGTCGGACGGCGACGACGACACCTACATGACCTGGCTCACCGAGGACGACATGGTGTGGGGCAACGACGCCGACGCCCCGCCCACGCTGCTGTCGAAGCGCCGCAGGGACGACGAGGCGGTCACCGCCTCCGGTGACTTCCACGGCGAGGACGACGGGAACGACGAGACGTAACGCCGGCGTACGGCGGAAGGCGCGGGGGTTCGCCCCCGCGCCTTCTCCACGTCCCGGCCCGGACACGCCGCCGGGGTTTCCCGCCCTCCACGGCGCTCATCGCACCGAAACCGCAGCTTGTAGCGCTGGCTCGACTCAACTATGGTGTGCGGCAGATCCCGCCGCCCGACGACCAAGGAGCACTCCCGATGGTTCTGCACGTGGACCCCGCCGGAATGCAGGCCGCCGAACAACGGCTCACCGGCCTCTCCGGTGACAGCAAGGGCATCGCCGACCTGGCCAAGGACGCCGACCCCGAGTGGTACACGTGGGGACTGCCCGGTCTGGCGTTCGCGCAGTGGTACGGCGCCTTCGCGCCCGAGATCCACCAGCACCTGGGCGACCTCAGCGAGGCGCTGGGCGCCCATTCCGACCGCATCAAGTTCTGCCGCGAGTCCTACGCCACCAAGGAAGAGGACAACATCGGCATCATGAACAAGATCAAGAGCCGGCTCGACGGCAAGTAGACCGCGGGCACCGGGGAGACGGGAACGAGATGGCCGAAGAGCGGCAGAACGACGAGGACACCAAGGTCGGCAACGACGACGCCCACAACCAGACCCAGGGTTCGGTCTTCGGCGGCGACTGGGGCAACAGCGAAAGCTACGTCGACAACCGCGACGTCGCCGACAACACCATCGGCCGGCACAGCTCAGGCGCCTGGGACAACGTCGTCGGCGTCAACAACTTCAACGCCTCGGCCAAGGCCGTCAAGAACCTCGCCAAAGGCGAGGAGATCGCCGGCAGCGTCACCGACATCGGCGTGCAGATCACCGACTTCGCCGCCAACATCGGCCTGATGTTCCTCGACCCGATCGGGTTCCTGGTCAACTGCGGCGTCTCCTTCCTCATCGACCTCGTCCAGCCCCTCGAAGACCTCCTCGGCCTCGTCACCGGCAACCCCGAGCGCATGGAGACCGAGTCGAACCGCTGGGGCCGGGTCCGCAACGCCCTCGAACCCCTCTCCGAGGACCTCCGGGCCGCCGCGAGCGAAGACCTCAAGAAGTGGGACGGCGACGCCTCGGTGATCGCCAAGCAGCGCCTCAACGAGCTCGCCGACGCGATGGACGACGTCCGGGAGAGCATCAACGGCCTCGAAGGGATCATGGAGTGCGCGAAGGCCCTGGCGGCCGTCGCGCAGGACATCATCAAGAGCTTCATCAGCGACTTCCTCGCCAAGCGGCTCATCGCGTGGGTCGTGGCGGCCTCGACCTCGGGCGTCTCCTTCGGCGGTTCGATCGCGGTGTTCGTCGCCGAGACGCTCATGTCCTACAGCCGCATGATGCTCAAGGTCGCCAAGGCCATGAAGGACGGCTCGAAGATCTTCCAGGCGATCATCAAGGTCCTGGAGAAGATCGGCGAGATCGTCCGCAAGTACGGCAAGACCTTCGCGGCCATCAAGGCCCTTCCCGGCCTCATGGGCAAGGGCGAGTCGTGGCTGCGGGCCGACGACAACATGTCGAACCACGACGTCTCCGAGGCCCTGCAGTGATCCTGACCTCCACCCCGCGCACCGTGTGGGGCCCGCCCCAGCCGGAGTGGGCGCTCACGCCGCACCCGGAGGCGCGGGTGCGGGTGGACACCTCGCCGGTCGCCGGGGTCCCCGCCGGTCACGGCGTTCTCGACCTGCGGGTCGGCGGCGTCTTCACCGGTGGTTTCGGCGTCGGCGCGCCCCGGCCGCAGCCGCCGGTCGTGCTGATCGGTTCGCGGCCGGTGACGCAGGGCTGGGGGCAGGCGTGGATCGTGCTGCCCGCCGGCGAGCACGTCCTTGAGGTGCAGGCGGGCCGGTCGCGGCTCACGCAGGTGGTCTCGGTGCCGTCCGGTGGGACGGTCGCGCTGGACTACCTGCACTGCGCGCCCTGGCGTTACGACACCGAGGAGAAGGAGACCGCCCTCGGCCCGCGCGGCGAGGTGACGCTGGCTCCGGCGACGCAGCAGAAGTACACGTGGGCCGGGCTCGGCGCCTTCGCGCTGTGCGCCTTCGGCGCCGGTGGGATGCTCGTCGTCGCCGAGAACTTCACCGGCGTGACGCAGAAGATCGTCGGCGGTTCGGGCATGGCCCTGGTCATCGTCCTCCCGGTGGTGATCTTCATCCTCGGTTTCGTGCGCGGCCGAAAGGTCCGCAACGCCCTGCGACCCGCTCCGGCCGCCGTCCCCTCGGTGGCGCCGGGCCTGGTGCTGCTGGCCGCGCGGGAACGCGACGTGCCGGCGCCGCCCGCGGGCATGGGCGCCGTGCTGGTCGACGCGCGGTTCGTGGTCAGTCCCAACAGTCGCGACCGGCTCGGCGAGCTCCTCGCCGAGGGTGCCGAGGGTCGTCGGCGGCGTGAGTTGACGGAGAACCTGCTGCGCGTCGGTGAGCCGCTGCCGCTTCCGCATCGTCCGTGGGTGGGGCCGGTCGGTTTCGCCGTCGACGGGCGTGCGCTGGCGTTGCCGTGGGGGCGGTGGCTGGTGCCGCTGGCGCCCGGCGCGCATGAGCTGACCTTCGCGGTGGCGCGGCCTTCGGACGCGATCACCGACGCGCGGACGGTCGTGGACGTGGACGGCGCCTTCGTCCGTGAGAGCGTCACGGTCGGCGCGGGTGCCGTCGTGGAGGTCGCCTACACGGTGTCGGTGACGATGCAGAGCGACCGGGAGCGTCCGGCGCTGGGCAGGTTCTCGGCGATGGCGGTCGACCGGGCCGTCTGAGCGTCCGGCGGGGCCGGCGAACAGGGGCACGAGGTATTTTCACTTTTGTACAGGCCGCCGAGGGCGGAGGAGCTGAGGAGAGGACATGGCCGACCCAGGCCGGGCCGACTACGGCCAGCAGGTCCAGTTCCAGGGCGAGCGCTTGCGCGCCCTGGTCGAGAACGCGCGGGCGGAGAGCGTCAGCGACGATCACGCCGTGCGGGTCACGGTCGGTCCGGGCGGCACGGTGGTCGACATCGAGGTCACCTCGCGGGCGATGGGCCGTAGCGGCGACGAGATCGGTGAGCTGATCGTCGCCGAGATCAAGAAGGCGAACCGGCAGCTCACCGCCGAGCTCAACGGGCAGATGGCCGAGATCCTGGGGATGCAGCAGGCGGCGGAGGTCGCCGACGCGGTCGACGATCTCGGGTTCCCCTCGGTGGAGGAGATCCGCCGTGAGCGCGAGGCGATTCACGAGCAGCGCGCGGAGATGAAGAGGGAGATGGGTCTGTGACCAACCCATTCGGCGGCGGTCCCTCGGTGGACCCCGCGGCGGCGATGGCGAAGCTGGAGCGGCTTCAGGCGCAGGCCGAGCAGATGCTGGCGAGCTTCGAGCAGGCCCGTGAGGAGCTCGGCGCGATGAAGGCCGAGGCGACCTCGGAGGACGGCATGGTCCGTGTCGTGCTGGACGACGAGGGCGGTGTCGAGACGATCGAGATCAGCGACCTGGCGATGCGCAGTCTGGGACGGCTGAATCACTCGATCATGGGCGCGATCCGGCAGGCGCAGATCGTGCACTCGGCGATGATGGTCGAGCTGGTCGAGAAGATGGACGGCACGGGTCCTTTCGACATGCTGTCGAAGGTACGGGACCAGATGCCCGGCGAGGTGCACGAGACGCTGCGGGCGCGCGCCGACGAGCGTCGTCGCGGATACTGACGGCGTGGGCGCGGGGGCGACGTCGTACCCGGCGCGGCCTTTTCCCGGTTCGGGCGTGACGGTTCTGCCCTGGCCGGACGGGACGGCCGCGCCGGTTCTGCCGGCCGGTCTCGGCGGCATCTCGGTGCGTTCGGTCGAGCGGGACGGGTGGGAGCACAACAAGCCGCCGCGGCCGCGTGCGGTGGGTGTGGGCGGCAGGCCGCTGTGGCATGGTTTCGGCCGCATGGTGGCGGTCGTCGAGCCGGGTGGTCATCTGGTCGAGGTGCGGCATGTCCACGTCGAGGGCACGCGCCTGGTGACGGTGACGGCCGGTGAGCTGGTGGAGCTGGAGTACGCGGCTCCGCGGACTTTCGCCCCTTCGGGGGTGTTGTCGATCCCGCCGTCGCGGGTGGTGGGGACCTCGCTGCGGCCGTGGCTGCTGTTCATGCTGTACCTGGCCGGGGTGCCGCTGCTGCTGAAGTCGACGGGCGCGTCGGCGCGGCTGGGCGCGGCCTCGACGCCGGTCGCGGTCGGGCTGATCCTGGCCGGGATCCTGGCGGTGGTGGCCTGGCAGATCGGTGTCCGCCGCCGCGACGCCCGCTTCCGGGTCCGGGCCGCCGACGGTCCCCGTCCCGTCGGCAACGGTGTCCTGCTGGGGAGCACGCCGAAGCTCGTCCCGGAGCCTGCGGAGGGTCAGGGCGGGCTGCTGCTGGCGGTGGCGTTGTCGCACGAGGTGCGCATGAACGGCATGCCGGTCGAGACGTCGACCTCGCCGCACGGCTGGGTGCCGTCTCCGCGCCTGTGGATCGGCGACGAGGAGTTCCCGGTCTCGTGGACCCAATGGTGGTACGCGCTTCCCCCGGGCCGCCACGATCTGCGTCTGGAGGTCGCGGGTCCGCTCTTGGCGAAGGACGCCCCGCCGAGCGGTCCCGTCCCGGTGACGGCGACGGTCGAGGTGACCGCGGGTGTGACGGGCCGCCTGTCGGTGGCGGTGGCGTCCCGTACGGAGATCCAGCCGTCGCCGGAGAACTACGACGCGGTGTCGCTGGTGGACATCCGGACGCGATTGAACCAGTCCTATCAGGACTGGGACGCGCCGACGGCGGCGGTGGCGTTCACCGCGAAGCCGACGGTCACGGCGGGCTGAGCGGGCCGGAGTCGCGGCCGCCCTTGACCCCACCTGGCACCATGACGCCCACCCGTCGCCGATTCGAGGTGCGTGTCATGTCCCCTCCGCCGGGCGTTGAGCCGAGGCCGGTGAGCGCGGCCGGTGCCCTGACGCGTTTCGCGTTGCTGGGGATCGAGCTTGCGGTCCTCGCGGCCGCGGTTCTCGTGGTGGCGGAACGGATCTCGCCTCCGTCGCCGCCCGCCTCCTGCGCGGCGGTCCCCGCCGACCTCGGCAGCGTCGTGGGCATCGGCGGCCCGGCCCCGGTGTACTACGTCGACGAGGACGAGAGCGTGCTGGTCTGCCAGTGGCGGGTCCAGGACGTGCCGGACTCCGTCGAGGTGATGGTCTACTCCCCCGGCCGATGGTCGGCGGAGAGCCGCTTCGCCGAACTTCGCGGTGAGCTGGAGAGCGGGCACGAGGCGCATCCGGCGCCGGAGCTGGGACCGGAGGCCTTCTCCGTGGAGCAGCCGGACTACGGCGAACTCGACGGCGTGGTCCTCACCCGGGTCGGGGATCTCATCGCGCGGGTGACCGTCCACGATGGAGACCCACTCGCCGTCGACGCCGAGGATCTCGCCCTCGGCCTGGCCGCCCGGGTCGTGTCGAGCCTGCGGGAGGTGGCCTAGATGTCCGGTGGGAGAGGGGTTCTGCTCTGGCTGGCCCGCGAGCGCCCGCCGAGTGCGAGCCCGGCGATGCGCGGCCTGTCGAAGACGATCGCGTGGCTGGTGCCGGTGTGCGTCCTCGCGCTGGTGGTGGCGCGGCGGCTGGTCGCACCCGATGAACCGGAAGAGCCCTACCGGCAGGCCTATCCCGACCTGTGCGCGCTGGCCCCGGCGTCCCTTGTCGCCGAGGCGGTGGAGGGCGGGGCGCGGTCGCTGCGGATCCTCGACCGGGACACGTCGGAGTGCGCGTGGTCGGCTCCGCGCGAGGACGGCGAGGTCCGGCTTTCGTTGTACGCGAGCCGTCCCGACCCGGTCTACGACGACGGGTCGATGCTCGACGAGGCCGTGGAGCTGTACGCCCACAAGGTCGACTCGGCCGCGACGACCACCGAGGCCGACGCCGAGCCGGTACCGGGGCTCGGTGACGAGGCGGTCTGGTTCTCCTCCTCCGGCGCGGATCCGGCCGTGGGCGTGCTGGTGGTGCGCTGGGGAGTGCGGGTGCTGTCGGTGGAACTGTCCACAACGGATGATCCGGTGGCGTCGGTGCGTGCGAAGGTCGACGCGATCGCCGCGGCCGTACTGCCCGGCCTGCCCGCGGAGTGAGGGACAGCGGCGGAGGCTCCCCTGACTTTAAGGTGACCCCATGTCGCCTCAACTCCGCAGACTCGGGAGTCTGACCGCAGCGCTTCTCGTGGCCTCCGCGAGCCTCGTGACCGGGGTCTCGACCCCGTCGTGGGCGGCGGACTGCAAGCCGGCGTCGCGGTCCGACGAGCTGAAGGGCAGGCCCTGGCCGCTGGTGCGGCTGGCGCCCGAACGCGTGTATCCACTGACGACGGGCAGGGGCGTCGTCGTCGGGCTCGTCGACTCCGGAGTCGGATACCACCCGGTCATCAACGACCATGTGCGCGACGGGAAGAGCTTCGTCACCGAGCCGGCCGAAGCGGTCGCGGGGCCGCGTTGCGACCTCGCCACGCACGGCACGCTGATCGCCGGGATCATCGCGGGGATACGGGATCCCAAGAGCCTGTTCCACGGCATCGCACCCGACGCCGAGATCGTCCCGATCCGGGTCCTGGCCGACAAACCCAGCGACGGCCGCGCGCAGGACACCGGGCCGATCGTCGAGGGCATCGAGTACGCCGTCGAGCGCGGTGTCGACGTCATCAACCTCTCGCTGACGGCCGCGCCGAGCGGCGCCCTGAAACGCGCGATCGAGAAGGCCGCCGACGCCGACATCGTGATCGTCGTGGCGGCCGGGAACAACGGCGACAAGGGGCAAACGGAGTACCCCGCCGGGTACAACAGCGACTTCCCCGAGGTCATCGGGGTCGCCGGCGTCGACCAGAACGGCGCGTGGTCCTCGTCGTCGAGCACCGGCTCGATGGTCGACATCGCCGCCCCGGGCGTGCTGATCGAGGGACCGACGGCGGCCGGGAACGGTTACGGCGTCCGCGAATCCGGTGGCACGAGCTTCTCCGCCGGGTACGTCTCCGGCACGGCGGCGCTGCTGCGCCAGTACTACCCGACGATGTCGGCCGCCGAGGTCGTCGCACGGATGAAGGCCACCGCCGTGCACCCGCCCGGCGGTCACGACCAGCGCGTCGGCTTCGGTGAGATCGACCCGTACCGGGCCGTCACCGCACCTCTGACCCCCGCCGAGGCGGTCAGTTCGGTGCCGGTCGCCGCGCCCGTGCTCGGCGTCGACGAGATGGCCGGAACCCGCGGAACGGCCCTGCTCGTCGGTGTCCTCGGCGTCGGCGCCATCGTGATCCTCGCCGCCGCGCGCTTCGCCCTGCCCCGCGGCCGCCGCCGGGGCTGGAAGGGCTGAGCGGCGACACATCGCGGCCCCCGCCTCTTCCGAGGCGGGGGCCGCGATCGTCGCGTCTCTGTCAGACCTGGAAGCGTCCGGCGTTGTGTGCCTCGGTGGCCACGTACTCCTCTTTGGCCTGCTGGACGGTCGTGCCGACCTTCTCCAGCACGGCGTTGAGGCCCTCGGCCGCCTTGTCCCACTCCTGCTTGGTCTGGTTGTAGGCCTCCATGTCGGCGCCCTCCCAGTCCGAGGTCAGGCGGGTCAGCTTGCTCGCGAGACCCGACAGGATCGACTCCAGCTGGGCCGACGCCCCCTTGATCTCGCTCGCGGCGACTTCCAGGGCTCCCGGGTCAACCTTCATTTCGGTCATGGCTGCTCCTCAATCCTCACTTCAGGCCGGTAAAACCGGGTCCGGCCATGTCGGCCATGACGTGCTGAACGGCGGTGCTCTGGTCCTGGTCGGTGTTCTCGTGGAGGTCGGCGCTCGTGCCGACGAGCTCGCCCATCTTGTCCAGGGCGGTGTTGAGCTCGTTGGCGTGCCGGTCGTACTCCTCCATCAGGGTTCCGAAGGCCCCCGCGGCCGCACCGCGCCACGACATGTCGACCACGTCCTGGCACTCCTTGCGGACCTTCGTGATCTGCGCGTGCGCGTCGGAGACCGCGGCCCCGATATCGGATGCCGCTTGCCTGAACGCCTCGGAATCATTGCGAATCACGGGTATTCACCAGCTTTCCTACTCGTCCCCGTCGACATGCCACATAGGACCGTCCACTGTCGTCGGTCGACGCGGGGGACTGGAACGGATTTGACGATAGCGGAGTCGACGCGTTCTCGCTGTCCCGTCGAAACCGCAGGTGAGGACCCCTGAGAGGGCCCGATATCACGACTCATGGCGCGGTGGGGTCCAGGCGATCTGCACCAGCCCGGTGCCCCTCCGCGAGACCAGGACACCGCGTCCCGGCGGCTGCTGGGCCGGCCGGACGTTGCCCAGCAGCGCGCCCTCGTCGCGGCTGCCGGACATGATGAGCCCCGGCGTCTGGATCTCGCGCAGACGCTGGATCACCGGGTCGTAGAGCGCCCGCCCGGCCCCGCCGGAACGGCGCGCGAGAACCAGGTGCAGACCGACGTCCCGCGCCTGCGGGAGCAGTTCGAGAAGCCGGTGCACGGGATTCGGCGAACCGCCCGCGACCAGGTCGTAGTCGTCGACGAGGACGAACATCTCCGGGCCCGTCCACCAGCTGCGGGCGCGCAGCTGCTCGGGTGTCACGTCGGGCCCGGGAAGCCGCTGCTTGAAAGCCCCGTAGACCCCGCCGAGCAGCTCGTCGGCGGTGCTCGCCGAGGCGACGTAACCGGTGAGGCGGTCCTCGTCGATCTCGCCGAGCAGCGAACGCCGGTAGTCGACGACGAGCAGCCGGACGTCGCGCGGCCCGTAGCGGGTGACGAGCTGCTTGGCGATGGTCCGCAGCAGGTTCGTCTTGCCCGACTCGCCGTCGCCGAAGGCGAGGAAGTGCGGTTCGTTGGCGAAGTCGAGGGTGACCGGCGCGAGATGGCTCTCGTTGATGGCGAAGGGGATCATCGCCGTGCTCGGATCGGGTGCGATGTCGGCGACCGAGAACCGCGCCGGGAGCAGCCGCACCGCCGGGGCCGGGGCTCCCGTCCAGGCCTTGGTGACACGCGTGACGAGGTCCTGCACACCGTCGGCGAGGTCCTCATTGGACGAACGGCTGTCGACCCGGGGCAGGGCGGTCAGCATCTGCATCTTGTCGGGCGTCAGGCCGCGACCGGAGGCGCGCTCGGGGACGTTCCAGGCCGAACGGCGGTCGATCTCCGACTCCGAGGGATCGCCGAGCCGCAGTTCGAGCTTGGTGCCGAGCAGGTCGCGCAGGGCCGGGCGCATGTCGGTCCAGCGGTTGGTGGCCAGCACCAGGTGGACGCCGTAACCGAGACCGCGCTGGGCGATCGCGGTGACGTCGTCGATGAGCTCCTCGAAGTCGGAGCGGACCGTCGTCCACCCGTCGATGATCAGGAACGCGTCGCCGAACGGGTCCTCGGTGAACTCACCGGCTGCCTTACGACGGCGGTAGGCGGCCATCGAGTCGATGCCGTGTTCGGCGAAGAGCCCCTCGCGCTCGTCGAGGAGCGAGGACATCTCGGCGACCGTCCGGCGCATCTTGTTCACGTCGCGGCGGCCCGCGACACCACCGACGTGCGGGAGCGCTTCGAGTCCGCGCATGGTGCCGCCGCCCAGGTCGATGCAGTAGAACTGGACCTGTTGCGGCGTATGGGTCAGCGCCAGCGAGCAGACCATCGTCCGCAGCAGCGTGCTCTTGCCCGACTGGGTGCCGCCGACGACGGCGAGGTTGCCGCCCGCACCGGCCAGCTCGATCATGAGCAGGTCCCGGCGCTGCTCGAAGGGCCGGTCGACGATGCCCAGCGGCACCGCGAGGGCGCCCTGCCCGGCCCAGCCCGCCGGGGACAGGCCGCGGGCGGGATCGACGCGCAGGTCCGGGTAGAGGTCGGACAGGGCCGGCGACTCCGACAGCGGTGGCAGCCACACCTGGTGCGCCGGCGGGCCCTGCCCGGCGATGCGGTTGGTGATGACGGCGAGCATCGAGTTCTTGACGATGTCGTCGGGGTTGTCCGGCTCGTCGTCGTCGACGGCCTCGATCAGTTCGGGCGCCTCGGGAAGCGGCATGTGGCCGGGCCTGAACGGCACCATGCGCTCGCCTCCGGCGCCGGTGCCGCCGGAGCCGGTCCGCACGCCCCGGTAGAGGCCGGAGACGTAGGCGCTGCGGAACCGCAGCATGGTCTGGGTGTCGATCTTCAGGTAGCCGTGGCCGGGGGCCTGCGGGAGTTCGTAGGCGTCGGCGACGCCGAGGACGACCCGCGATTCCATGGCGGAGAATGTTCGCAGGCCGATGCGGTACGACAGGTGGGAGTCGAGGCCGCGCAGGCGCCCTTCCTCCAGTCGCTGGGAGGCGAGGAGGAGGTGGACGCCCAGGGAGCGCCCGAGGCGGCCGATCATCACGAACAACTCGATGAACTCGGGTTTCGCCGACAGCAGTTCGGAGAACTCGTCGCAGACGATCAGCAGGCTCGGCAGGGGCGCGAGGTCGGCGCCGGCACGGCGGGCCTTCTCGTAGTCGCGTTGCGAGACATAGTTCCCGGCGGCGCGCAGAAGCTCCTGGCGGCGGGTCATCTCGCCGCTGATGGCGTCGGCCATACGGTCGACCAGCGGAAGCTCGTCCTCCAGGTTCGTGATCACCGCGCTGGTGTGGGGCAGGCGATCCAGGGTCGCGAAGGTCGCGCCGCCCTTGAAGTCGACGAGGACGAAGTTCAGTTCCTCCGAGGAGTGCGTGATCGCCAGGGCCGAGACGATCGTCCGCAGCAGCTCCGACTTGCCCGAACCGGTCGCGCCGATGATCAGGCCGTGCGGGCCCATCCCGCCCTGTGCCGCCTCCTTCAGGTCCAGGAAGATCTTGGCGCCCTGCGGATCGAGGCCCAGCGGGATGCTCAGCCGGTCGGCGGTGGGCCGGTTCGGGCGCCAGATGACGCGCGGGTCGAGCACGCCGACGTCGCCGACCCCGAGCAGCTCGGGCAGTTCCGCCGAGACCGCGAGGGGTTCGCTGGCGCTGGTCACCGCCGAGGGCCGGAAACGCGAGAGGCGACGGGCGATCGCCGCGGCCTGCACCTCGCTGAAGGTGTCGGGACGGCCGAGGGGGGTGCGCCGTCCCCGGAGGAACATGTCCAACGTGGACTCGGTGACGTCCAGGCGCAGCAGCCAGTTCCCGGCGTGCCGCGGCACCATCCCGGACAGGTCGAAGACGGTGACGCCCGCCAGACCGGGACCGGCCAGGTCACAGTCGGCGTCGACGTCGCCGCCGTCGAGGAGCACGATCACGTGCGGCGTCTCGGCGAAACTGCCCTGGTCCACCCCGCCGCGCGCCCGGTCGGACAGCTCGTCGGCGAGCAGCGCCTCCAGCTCGCTCATCGTGTCGACGATGAGGCGCCGGGGCCCGGCGGCGTCGGGCAGACCGTCGAGCTGGGCGTGCGGGAGCCATTTCAGCCAGTCCCAGCGCGCCATCCGCTCCGGCGCGGCGACCACGGCGATGCGCAGGTCCTCCGGCGAGTGGAAGGTCGCGGCCTGGCAGATCATCGCGCGCATCAGGTCGTCGGCGTGCTCCTGCTCCCCGCGGAGCGCGATGCGCCGGAAGGCCCGCAACTGCAGGGCCATCGGCATGTTCGGCAGGGTCGAATGGGCGCGCACGAAACGCCGGAGGGCCAGGGCGCTCATGGGTTCGAGGTCCTCGACGGGTTTGGTCTCGGGCGTGCTGATCCCGACGGCCATGCGCTGGGTCCCCATGGCCAGGCGCAATTCGACGAAGTCGGCGTCGGTGTGCCGGCGCTCCCACAGGCGCGAGGAGTTCACCATCGTCCACAGCGCCGCCGGTGCCGGGTGCCGCCACTGGATCGACTTGCGCTGCTGCGCCGCCGCCCGCCGGATCCGCCGCCTCGCCTGTGCCAGGTAACGCATGTAGTCGCGGCGCTGGGCGGTCTGCTCGGCCTTCTTCTCGCCCGATCCGCCGCCCATGAAGGAACCCATGAACATGCCGACCATCGACAGGCCGAACAGACCACCGACGACGAGCGTGAGCACACCGCGGTTGCGGCCGCTGTAGAGGACCATCATCGCCGCGACACCGGCGATCATCGGCAGCATCATCAGGATCTGGGCGACACTGCGGGGTACCGGGACCGGCAGGTCAGGCGGTGGCTCCAAGGCCAGTTCGCCGTCGGGCATGGGCGGCCCCTGGGGGCGGGGCGGCCGGGTGAACACGACTGTACTCATTGGACCCTGCTCGTGGGAGACGACGGGAAACGGGGTGCTTCAAGAGAAGAAAAGGGGGGTGGGGGTGCCTGCATCGTATGGCTTCGAACGATTTCCGTGGGGGCACCGAGAAGCGGGCCCGCCCGTTTCGAGGGTCAGCGGGAAAGGGGGTCGGCTCGGTACGCTCCTCCCGCGCGAACCCCCTGCTAGGAGAAGCCACCATGACGGTCACCAGCGAGCTGTGCCGGGTCACCATCGTCGCCCCGCACACCCGGATGGACATCGCCCTGCCCAGCCACGTGCCGCTGGCGGAGTTGCAGCAGGACCTGCTGCACTACGCCTCCGGCGGTCCCGACGCCATGGACCTGGCCGACGCCGGTGCGGCCAAAGGCGGGTGGGTCCTGGCCAGACTGGGCAAGTCGCCGCTCAACCCGGACCTGTCCCCCCGCCAACTGGGCATTGTGGACGGTGAGGAGCTGTTCCTCACGCCCTACAGCCAGACCGGGCCGGAGATGGTCTTCGACGACGTGATCGACGCCGTCGCCACCGCCGCCGGCGAACGCGCCGGCCGCTGGAGCCCCGCGACCTCACGGGTCTTCGGGATCGGGCTCGGCACGGTCGCGCTGCTCGGCGGGGCCGCCGCCGCGCTCACCACCGGCGGAACGGTCGCGCTGTGGACCTCGCTGGCGGTCGGCGTCGCGCTGCTACTGGCGGCCGTGGTCATGGCACGGGCCCTGGGCAGCACGAAGGCCGCGACGGTGTTCGGGCTGGTCGCGCTCGCCTACGGCTTCAGCGGCGGCGCGCTGCTGCTCGCCGACGGCCTGTCGATGACGACGTTGCGCGCGCCTCACCTGCTCACGGCGGGGACGGTGTTCACGGTCTTCGCCGTCGTCGCCGGGATCGCCGTGCCGCGCTCGACGCCGATCTTCCATCCGGCGGCGATCTGCGGTGTCGCGCTGACCGTCGGCGCGGCCCTCTGCGCCTTTCTCCCGTCCACCGTGGTCACTCCGGGCAGGGCGGCCGCCGCGGTCGCGGTCATCGCGCTGGCGTTCATGCCCGCGATGCCGATGCTGGCCTACCGAATGGCGCGCCTGCCGATGCCAACGGTGCCGACCTCACCGCAGCAGTTGCGCACCGACAGCGAGACCGTCGACGGCGAGCAGGCCCTCCAGCGCAGTGAACGCGCCGACGAGCACCTGACCGGACTGCTGGCCGCGGTCGCCGTGATCACCGCCGTCGCCGGGGTCCTCATGCCGCTCGACCGTACGGTCGCCGGTTCGCTGCTGACGGGCTGGCTGACCCTCGTCGTGATGGCGCGGGCGAGGGTATTCCTCACGATTCGGCAACGATTGCCGCTGCTGCTGTCCGGCGCCGTCGGCTTCGGATCCCTCGCCGTGACGACGATGGTGACGGGGTGGACGCCGTCGCAACGCCTGCTGATCGTGCTGGGCGGGCTGTTCGCGCTGGCGCTGATCGCTCTGGCGTACGCGCTGAGCATCGCGGGGAAGCGGATCTCGCCGAGTTGGGGACGGCTGCTCGACATCGCCGAGATCGTGCTGATCGTCGGCGTGATCCCGATGGCCCTGTGGGTCTGGGACGTCTACTGGCTGCTGCGGACCCTCCCGGGCTGACCGACGGCAAGCGAAACGGGCCGCCTCCTTGCCGGAGGCGGCCCGTTTCGCTTGCCGTGACTACATTCCGACCACCGGCGGCGCGGTGTTCTCGTCGCTGTGCCAGGGGTCTTCGTCCTCGGTCAGCCAGGTCTCGGTGTCCTGCGCGCCGCCACCGTGCGCGCCACCGCCGTGGCCGCCGCCCATCGGGCCGAAACCGCCGCGCCCGGCGCCGCCCGCACCGGCCCCGCCGACCGCCAGCACGCCGCCACCGGCGCCCACCGGACCCGTCGGCGCCGAGATGCCCGTCCCGACCGCGGCACCCGTCGGTGTTCCACCGAGACCGCCGCCGCCGAGACCCCCGCCACCGCCGCCGCCCGCACCGGCGAGACCGGTCTCGGGCGGTTCGTAGGGCTTGGGTTCGTAGGGGTCGGGCTCGTACGGGTCGGGTTCGTAGGGATCCGGCTCGTAGGGGTCGGTGCCCGGAGGCTCCTCGGGTTGCTGCTCTTCCTCGGGGGTCTGCTCGTTCTCCTGCTCCGGGGTCTCCTCGGGCTTGGTGTCCTCGGGTTTGGTGTCCTCGGGCCTGGTCTCGGGTTTCGTCTCCGGCTTCGTCTCGGGTTTGGTCTCGGGCGTGGTGGTGGGCTTGGTCTCGGGGGTCCCGGTGTCCGTCGGGCCTCCGGTGGTGTCCTTGTTGGAGGGGGTGTGCGGCTTTTCCTTCTCCTCCTCGGTTTTGGGCTTGCCCGTCTCGGTGGGCTGGTACGGCTCGACCGCCATCTGCTCCTCGGCGTCGGCGTAGGCCTTCTCCAGCTCCTGCTCGACGGTCGCCGCGGCCGCCTTCCCGACCTCGTACCAGGAATCGACCAGGCCCCCGACGTCGGTGCCCTTCTTCGCCCGTTCCCGCTCGGGGGGCACCCAGACCGGTTTGGCGCCGCCCGCGGGGAACGGCGCCCAGCTCAGCCAGCAGCCCTGCTCGTTCTGATTGATGAAGTCCGCGGCGGCCGCCTTGTAGTTGAGGCTGCCGTTGACGAGACCCTTCTGCTCGCCGGTGGCGCTGCCGACGGCCCGCGAGGTGTTGTAGGCGGCCTCACCGGGGAACCTGTCGTCCTGCGAGGTGCCGGTCAGCGCGGGCATCGGCATCTTCCGCTGAGCCTGCCGCAGCGCGTTCTCGGCGACGCCCAGCCCGACGATCACCGGTCCCAGTGCCTTCGACCGGTCCTGCATCGGCTCGGTCACCTTCTTGAAGGTGTAGTCGCGGAAGGCCTCGCCGGCGTCGCCTTCCCAGCCTGTCCCGGACTTCGCGCCGGGCCGGCTCTCCGAGATCAGGCTGAACCCGCGGTCGGTCGCCGCGTCGAGGCCCTCGCTGAACTTCACCACCGAGGCCGCCGTCTGGCCGATCTTCTCCGGATCGCCCTTGATGACGATCCGCCAGACGTAGTCCTCCCAGTTCGTCTTCGGCATGACGTCCCCTCCTACTGCGGCTTCACGGTGGTCGTGGACGGCTTCGGCTGCTCGTCGAGCATGGCCTGCACCTCCGTGACGAGACCTTTACTGACCTTCTCGGACTCGGCGTACTTCTCGCCGACCTGGGGCAGCGTCGACTTGAGGTGCTTCAGCGATCCGTGCACCTTGTCGACGTCGGTGAAGACGTTGTCCAGTGAGGTGCCCAGGGCGCGCATGATCGCCGCGCCGCCGACGCTCTGCCCGAACATGCCGCCGTCGGCGTTCATGCCGGGGTTCTTCGCGGGCGCCCCGGCGGCTCCGTCACCGATCTTGGCGCTCAGCCCGAAGACGTTCGGGCGGATCGCCTCGGCGGCCTCCTTCACCGCCCGGTCGCCGACGTCGGTGGCGATGTCCCCGGCGGTCCGGCCGAGATGGTCGAAACTCGTGGTTCCACCGTGGGCGATGAACCGGCGGCCCTCGGGTTTCGGCTCCCTCCGGCCCGGAGGGACGTACGGATTGTCGGGATCAGGCATGGTCGCCTCCGCTCGGCTCGGTCGTGGACTCGTCTGCTCGCCCGCTCACCCTCACCACCCGCCCCCGGTCAGTGCCGAGGCGTAGGTCGCGGGCCCCTGTTCCCCGTCGCAGCGGCGGAGGCGGACGCGGTACATGTGCGCCAGCTGGAGCAGGCGCGCACAGATCTCCTCGATCTGCTCCTCGTCGCCGGCGAGGCGGATGAGGCACTGCACGTCGAGGCGCGGGTCGTGGCGGCGCTGGTTGAGACGGCGCAGGTTCACCGAGACCGTCGTGAAATCGGCCGGCAACTCCGTCACCGACGTCCACAGCCGGCGAACGAGGCCGGGCTCGGCGATCCGGCCGTGCAGGGCGTACGTGACCTGGCTGAGGGTGCCCACACGCCAGGTGTCCCAGTGCTCGGCGACGTCGTCGGCGACGGCCGCGGCGACGGTCTCGCCGCCGATGGACTGGCGCAGCGCGCGCGACAGCTCGGCCTCACCGAGGGGCCGCAGCCGCACGCCGATGCCCTCGGCGCCTTTCGTCAGCCGGCTCACCGTCGAGGTGAGGGCCCGGTGGACGCCCTGCTCCCCGCCGCCGCGACCGGCGGCGACCGGCGCGGCGTCGCGCACGTCGAGGCGCGCCACACACCAGCTCTCCCGGTGCGCCACCGTCTGAAAACCATCGAGAAGCTCCCTATAGGACTGTGCACAGGGGACGTCGTGGTCGAGGCCGGTGCTCGGCGCGGGCACCGTCTGGGTCAGCATCTGCAGACTCGACACCGGCGCGCCGCTGTGCGCCAGGACGCCCGCGAGCACCTCGAAGACGGCGGCCTGCGACTCGGCCGTGTCGACCGCCATCGCCGAGTACCAGCCGGATCCGTCGAAGGCGACGCCCAGATTCCCGCCGCGCTCGGTGATCGTCGCCAGTCTCGGGCGGGGTCCGAACTCGGCGAGGCCGTCGGTGACGGCGACCGTCGCGAGCTCCCGTCCGGCGGCGAGACGCCCGTCGACGCGCCTGCGGCGCCGCAATCGTTGCCATACCGTGACCGACGCGTACCACCAGCGGCCCCCGCTGCGCCCGAAAGTGACCACCAGGACCACCAGGGCGACGGCCGCCACGGTGATGAACCAGGGGCGCGGCAGACCCGTCGCGAGGAGCGCCCCGGCGCACATCAGTTCCAGCACGATGAGCTGCGCGGCGGTGAACACACCGACCCTCACTCGACTCCCCGAAGTGGTCGCCATCAGCCGAGATCCTTTGCGGTCGCGGGGAACTGGACGAGAGGCCGACACACCGGCGAAAGGTGTCCGCGGGCACGTCGAAGAAGGCCTTCGACGAACGCGTCGGCCCACGTGAAAGTCACGTTAGCGGTAAGTTCCCCGCGAAGTTGTCCCATCACTTTCGAGGGAGCGGCCCGCCATGCGGACCAGACGAGAACAGGTGCAGGCACAGCGATTCGTGATCCGGCGGATCGTGTCGGCGATGCTCAGCGCCAACCCGGAGTCCCTCGAACTGCCGATGCGGCGCATGGGTCTGTCGATCCTCGGCGGGGCCATGGCGGCGGTGCTCATCGCGGTCGGCTTCTTCGTCGTCGGATTCCTGTTCCCCGGCGGCGCCACGGCCTGGAAGGAGAACGGGACCATCGTCATCGAGCAGGAGACCGGCGCCACCTACGTGTACAACCAGGGCACGCTCGTCCCGATGCTCAACTTCGCCTCCGCCCGGCTGTTCGTGGAGTCGGACGCCCCGAAGGTGATGACGATCCGGCAGAAGTCGCTGGAGAACACCCCGCGCGGCAACCCGATGGGCATCGTCGGCGCACCGGAATCGGTGCCGGACAAGAAGTTCCTGCTCACCATGCCCTGGCAGGTGTGCAGTGCGGTGTCCCCGGCCGCCGAGAACAGGCTCGCCACCCGCGTGATCCTCGGCGCCGCGACCGATCCGGCCAGCGACCTGGCCGGGCGCGCGGTCCTGCTCACCACCGCCGGCCAGTACTACCTGCTGTGGAACGACCGGCTCTACCAGGTCCCCGAGCAGGACCGGACCCTGCCCGCGATCGGCATGTCGACCGCCGACGCCGTCGAGGTCACTCCCCTGCTGCTCAACGCGATCGAGACCGGGCCGGTCCTGTCGATCCCCATCGCCGACGCGGGCCGGCCCGCCCGCGAACTCGGTGGGGAACCCCGCGTCAACGGCGACGTCTTCAAAGTCGAGACGCGCTTCTACGTCCTCGACGCCGCCGGACTCCACCTCATCGGCGAACTCGCCGCGAAGATCCTCGGGTGGACCGAAGGCGGTCCGCAGCTCAGCGCCGCCGACGTGACCGCCAACCAGAGCGCCACGCCGGTCGAGCCGGAGCGCTTCCCGCAGACCGTGCCGCAGCTGGCGCCGATCGACCGGGATCAGAGCATCGCCGTGTGCGGTGCCCACAGTGGACAGGCGACGGCCAACGGGACCGCGTTCAGCGCCCAGGTCCACTCCCCCGTCACCGGAACCCTCACCGAGGGCGTGCCCCCGACCGTCGCCGGTACCGACCCGACCAAGACCGCCGAGTACGTCTGGCAGCCCGGCGGAACCGGCGTCCTCGCCCGCGCCATCGCCGCCGACGGGAACACCGGCGGAACGGTCTACCTCGTCACCAACGGCGTGAAATACGCCCTCACGCCCGACGCGGTCACGCGCCTCGGATTCGGTGGATCCGAACCGCAGCCGGTGTTCGAGTCCTACCTCGCGCTGGTCCCGTCGGGGCCCGCGCTGACCGCCCTTCCGGTCATCTGAGCAAGATCCACTAGGGGACAGCCGCACCATCCACTTTGTTCTATCCTGGCGCCCACACTCCTCATTTCCAGGGAGGCAGCACATGTTGGGTCCCACCGCGGCCGACGGCGTCATCGACGTGAACATCGACGCGCTCGAAGAGTTCATGCAGATCTTCGAGCAGCTCCAGGCGCTACAGACCTCCGCCCACGGGTCGGTGCACAGCACGAAGGCGGCGGGCCTCGGACAGTTCGAGGACGCCGTCACGGTCGCGACCGAGCATGCCCGGCTGCGCACCGAGCACATGGCCCGCCTCAAGCGGCTCCTCGCCGCGCTCAAGGCGTCCGAAAGGGCCACGGCGCAGGTGATCGTCGACTACGAGGAGTCCGACAACGTCGCCAAGACGAACATGAACTCGTTCCTGGCGACCCTCACCCCCGGTCCCGGTGTCGTCGGCACCGGCGACGCGCCCGGCATGATCGCCGGTCACGGCCCGAAGGAGGCCTAAGCCATGGGCTCATACGACGGCATGTCCTACGAGGAGCTCGTAGCGGCGTTCAAGTCCATCGACATCGCCCCCGTCCGCGCCAGCGCCGGATCCTGGAACCAGGCCAACGGCAAGACCGCCGACCTCGGATCCCTGCTGGCCAAACGCCTGTCGGCGCTCATGCACGACTGGAAGGGCGCGGCGGCCGGGGCGTTCAGCGAGTACATGGACGACATCCACAAGTTCTGCGCCAAACTCGCCGCCGACGAGGCCGAGATGAGCGCCGGCATGGCCGAACTCGCCGCCGACGGCGCCTCCTACAAGGCCAAGGCCGAGGCCCTGCTCAACCCGCCGCCGAAGAACGCCAAGGAGAAGGAGAAGGTCCGCAAGGAACTCGCCAAACTCCTCGGCGAACTCGGCGGGAAGTACCGGGGCAGCGAGAAGAGCTACTTCCGCACCCCGACGAAGGCGCCCGCGAGCCTCCCCAAGGACGACGACTTCGTCCAGGACGAGCCGCTCGACGTCGTCGACACCTACGAAGGCACCCCGGATCCCTTCCAGGAAACCGGACCGCCGCCCGGGACGACCCCGCTGCCGCCCAGCCCAACCGAGCCCGTGCCCTACGTGCCCGTCCTCGAAGGCGGCGGCAGCGGAGAAACCGGCCTCGCCTCGGCCGCACCCGCCGCGCTCGCCACCCCCGGCGGACTCGGCGCCGGCGGCGCCCCCGGCTACTCGCCGGGCATGTCGGCGACCGGCCTCAGCTCCGCCATCGGGCCCGGCATGGCGATCTCGCCGAGCACCACGCCCACCCGGACCGGATCCGGGCTCTTCGGCGGAAGCGGCGCCGCGCACCGCGGCCGGCCCGTCGAAGACGAAGAGGACGAGGGCAACCGGACGTGGCTGACCGAAGACGAGATGGTCTGGGGCAACGCCGAAGGGACGCCGGCGCCGGTGGTGGATCGGCGGGGGTAGTGGGCGGTGGTGCGGGTGAAGGCGCGTCGGCCGCCACGCCTCAAGCGGCGGAGTTCGACCTCGCGTGCCGTTCGGCCGGGCGGCTGAGCCGCCCGGCCCCGGCCCTCAGCCTCGGACCTTCTCCACCCTCACCCTCACCACAACGCCGTCCCCCGCCTCACCGCTGAACGCGTCGGCTGCCAAGGGCGCGAACTCCAGCGTCGAGGTCAGCGTCTCGCCCGTCACGAACTCGTGGTGGGTCTCCACCGCCGCCCGGACGTCGGCCGGCAGGTCCGCGGTGAGCGCGATCCGGTCCGACACGTCCAGGTCCGCGTCGCGCCGGGCCATCTGCACGACGCGCACCACGTCGCGCGCCAGCCCTTCGGCGGCGAGTTCCTCCGTGACCACGGTGTCCAGCACGACGACGCCGCCGTCGCCGGGGAGGGTCGCGGTTCGGTCGGCCGCCTTCGCGACCCGCGTCAGCTCGTACTCCCCTTCGCGCAGCTCGACTCCGCCGGCGGTGACGACGTCGTCGGCGACCGACCAGTCACCGGCCTTCACGGCCTTGATCACCCGCTGCACGTCCTTGCCGAGGCGGGGACCGAGGGCTCGTGGGACGAGGCTCAGCGTGCGCTCGGAGTAGTCGCTCAGGTCCTCGGTGAACTCCACCGACTTGACGTTGACCTCGTCGGCGATGAGGCCCGCGAAGGGACGCAGCCGTTCGGCGCCCGGCGCGGCCACCGTCAGCGACGCCAGCGGCAGCCGCACTCGCAGGCGCGTCGACTTGCGCAGCGACAGCGCCGCCGAGCAGACCTCGCGCACGGCGTCCATCGTGCGCACCAGTTCGGCGTCGGCGTCGGCGGCGCCGAATTCCTCGCGCGACGGCCAGTCGGTGAGGTGCACCGAGCGGCCGCCGGTCAGGCCGCGCCAGACGTCCTCGGTGAGCAGCGGCAACAGAGGCGCGGCGATCCGGCAGACCGTCTCCAGAACCGTTGACAGCACGTCGAACGCGCGCCGGTCGCCCTGCCAGAACCGGTCCCTGGAACGGCGCACGTACCAGTTGGTGAGCGCGTCCAGGAACGCCCGCACCGACTGCGCCGAACCCGACAGGTCGAAGGCACCCATCCGCGCGTCGACCTCGTCGCGCAGGACGAGGGTCTTGGCGAGGATGTAGCGGTCCAGGAGATGCTCGGAGGCCAGCGCGCCCGACCGTGCCGAACGCGGTGTGGCGTCGTAGCCCTCGGCGTTGGCGTAGAGGGTGAAGAAGTACCAGACGTTCCACAGTGGAAGCAGCACCTGCCTTACCGCGTCACGGATCCCGGCCTCGCTGACGACCATGTCGCCGCCGCGGACGACTGGCGAGGAGACCAGCAGCCAGCGCATCGCGTCGGCGCCGTAGCTGTCGAAGACCT
Source organism: Phytomonospora endophytica (assembly GCF_014202425.1). GTDB lineage: Bacteria > Actinomycetota > Actinomycetes > Mycobacteriales > Micromonosporaceae > Phytomonospora > Phytomonospora endophytica. The sequence continues at coordinate 60,104 of NZ_JACHGT010000002.1, forward strand.
CGTAGACGTCGGGATAGTTGCGCAGGCTCTTCGACATCTTGCGGCCGTCGTCACCGAGCAGCGTGCCGTGCACGACGCAGTCGCGGAACGCGGGCCGGTCGAACAGGGCCGTGGCCAGCACGTGCATCGTGTAGAACCAGCCGCGCGTCTGCGGGGTGTACTCGACGATGAAGTCGCCCGGGTAGTGCTGCTCGAACCATTCGCGGTTGTCGAAGGGATAGTGCACCTGCGCGAAGGGCATCGAGCCCGACTCGAACCAGCAGTCGAGGACCTCCGGCACGCGTCGCATCGTCGAGCGGCCCGTCGGGTCGTCGGGGTTGGGGCGGGTCAGCTCGTCGATGAAGGGCCGGTGCAGATCCGTTGGGCGGACCCCGAAGTCGGCTTCGAGCTCGTCGAGCGAACCGTAGACGTCGACGCGCGGATGGGCCGGGTCGTCGGACACCCACACCGGGATCGGCGAGCCCCAGAAGCGGTTGCGGGAGATGGACCAGTCGCGGGCGCCTTCGAGCCACTTGCCGAACTGGCCGTCCTTGATGTGCTCGGGCGTCCAGTTGATCTCGCCGTTGAGGGCGACCATGCGCTCGCGGAACTCGGTGACCGCGACGAACCAGCTGGACACGGCCTTGTAGACCAGCGGCGTGTCGCAGCGCCAGCAGTGCGGGTAGGAGTGCGTGTAACCCTCGTGGCGCAGGACGACACCGCGCCCCTTGAGTTCGGCGACGATCGGCTTGTTCGCGTCGAAGACCTGCATCCCCTGGTACGGCGGGACCAGGGCGGTGAAGCGGGTGTGCTCGTCGACGGTCATCACCGTCGGGATGCCGACGGAGGCGCACGCGTTCTGGTCGTCCTCGCCGAAGGCGGGCGCCATGTGGACGACGCCCGTCCCGTCCTCATCGGACACGAAGTCGGCGGCGATGACCTGGAAGGCGTTCGGGGTGTCGGCGAGGAAGCCGAACAGTGGCGTGTAGCGGCGCCCGGCGAGGTCGCGGCCCTTGAGTTCGGCGACGACGGTCGCCTCGCCCAGTTCCCTTTCGTAGGCGGCGAAGCGGGACTTGCCGATGACGTAGCGGGTCCCGTCGAGTTCGACGACGAGATAGTCGAGGTCCGGGCCGACGGCGGCGGCGAGGTTCGACGGGAGCGTCCAGGGCGTCGTCGTCCACACGAGGAGCCGCTCGCCGGTGTCGAGTTCGAAGCCGACGGTGAGGGCGGGGTCGGTGCGGTCGCGGTAGACGTCGTCCATGCGCGTCTCGGTGTTGCTCAGTGGTGTCTCGCAGCGCCAGCAGTAGGCGAGGACGCGGTAGCCCTCGTAGATCAATCCCTTGTCGTGGAGGGATTTGAAGGCCCACATGACGCTTTCCATGTAGTCCAGGTCGAGGGTCTTGTAGTCGTTGGCGAAGTCCACCCAGCGGGCCTGGCGGGTGACGTAGCGTTCCCATTCGCCGGTGTAGCGGAAGACGGATTCGCGGACGGCCTCGTTGAACTTGCCGAGGCCGAGTTCGAGGATCTCGGCCTTCGTGGAGATGCCGAGTTGCTTCTCGGCCTCGACTTCGGCGGGCAGGCCGTGGCAGTCCCAGCCGAAGCGGCGTTCGACGCGGCGGCCGCGCATGGTCTGGAAGCGGGGGACGGCGTCTTTGATGTAGCCGGTGAGGAGGTGCCCGTAGTGGGGCAGTCCGTTGGCGAAGGGCGGTCCGTCGTAGAAGACGAACTCGTTGGCGCCGTCGGACCCGGCGGGCCGGCGGTCGATCGAGGCCTGGAAGGTCCCGTCGGCATCCCAGAAGTCGAGGATGCGCCGCTCGACCTCGGGCAGCTTGGGACTCGCGGGCACCCCCCGCGTCGGGTCGTCCTTGGGATACGCGGCCACGACTGGCTCCTTCGTCTCTCGCACACCTGCAACCGGTGCGAGGACGAGCCGAAGCCCGCGGTACCACCTCGCTTGACGCCGTTCCGGTGGAACGCCGTCCGCTCATCGAACGGCTGTGACGGGCCGCACCCGTCCGGATCTACTGGGGCGCCGCGGGCGCCTGTTCTGCCGGAGGCTCACCGGTGATGGCCGGGTCGTAGCCGTGCTGGGGCCAGTGTAGCGGGAGGTTTCGGGCGGAGCCGGGTGGTTTTTGGAAGGCGGCGGGGACCGGGGGGGCAAAGGTTCAGGTGCGAGCGCGAGGCGTGGCGGTGCCGGCCGCAGCGAGTCGGAGAACACCGGGCCTCACAGAACGGTGGACACCGCCGCGTAGTGACAAGCCACTTCCGTCCCGCTGTACCGGTACTTCAGCTCGGGCACCTCGTCGATGCACCTCCGTCGCCGGATCGTCGACAGTTCGTTCTCGAACTTCGGGCACCGGGTCCGGAAGCGGCATCCGGACGGTGGCTCGACGGCGCTTGGCACGTCTCCCGCCAGGATCACGCGGCGTCTGCGCCGTTCTCTGCGCGGGTCGGGCACCGGGATCGCCGACAGGAGTGCCTGCGTGTACGGGTGCGCCGGTGCTTCGAACACCGAGCCGACATCGCCGACCTCGACGATCTTTCCCAGGTACATGACGGCGACGCGGTCGGCGATGTGGCGGACGACGGACAGGTCGTGTGACACGAAGAGGTAGGCGAGTCCGAGCTCTTCCTGCAGGTCTTCGAGGAGGTTGATGACGCCGGCCTGGATGGACACGTCGAGGGCGGAGACGGGTTCGTCGAGGATGAGCACCTTCGGGCGCAGCGCGAGGGCGCGGGCGACGCCGACGCGCTGTCTCTGCCCGCCGGAGAACTCATGGGGGTAGCGGTTGCGGTGTTCGGGGTCGAGTCCGACGGTCGCCATGAGTTCTCGGACGGCTTCCCTTCCGCCGTAGGGGAACTGGCCGTGGACGCGGAGGGGTTCGGCGATGATCTCGAAGACGGTCATCCGCGGGTCGAGTGACGCGTAAGGGTCCTGGAACACCAGTTGGAGGTCGCGTCGCAGCGGCCGCATCTTCCGGCGGGACAGGCGGGTGATGTCGCGGCCCCGGTAGCGGACCTCGCCCGCGGTCGGGCGGATCAGGTTGAGCAGGAGGCGCGCGGTGGTCGACTTGCCGCAGCCCGATTCGCCGACGAGGGCGAGGGTCTCCTCGGCGCGGATGTCGAGGGAGACGTCGCAGACGGCGTGCACCTCCCCGACCTTGCGGCGGAGCATTCCCCTGCCGCGCACGGGGAAGTGCTTGACGAGGTTCCTGGCCGACAGGACCGGCGGCACGGCCAGTTCGCTCATGTGCCCTCCCTTGTGGACTGTGGCGCGCCGGGGTCGGCGGCGACGGGGGCGAAGAGGTCCGACGGGGCGACTCCGGCGAGGCGTTCGGCGAAGTGGCAGGCGGCGGTGCGGGGCCCGCCGTCGACGGGCCGCAGTTCGGGTTCCTCTTCCCGGCAGCGGGTTTCGGCCATCGGGCAGCGGGGTGCGAAGGGGCAGCCGGGCGGGAGGGTCACCATCGACGGCGGCGCCCCGAGGATCGGTGTGAGCCGGTGGTCGCGGGCCCGGTCGAGGCGCGGGAGGCTGCCCAGAAGCCCGAGTGTGTAGGGCATCCGGGGTGCGTAGAAGATCTCGTCGACGTCGCCGCCTTCGACCATCTTCCCGGCGTACATGACCACGACCCGGTCGACGTGCCCGGCGATGACGCCGAGGTCGTGGGTGATCAGGACGAGGGCGGCGCCGGTCGCGGCGCGGGCGGTCTCCAGCGCTTCGAGGACCTGCGCCTGGACGGTGACGTCGAGGGCCGTGGTGGGTTCGTCGGCGATGATGATGTCGGGGTCGTTGGCCATGGCGATGGCGATGACGACCCGCTGGCGCATCCCGCCGGACAGCTCGTGTGGGTAGGCGTCGATCTGCCTGCGCGGGTTGGGGATCCCGACGACGCCGAGCAGCTCGACGGCCCGTTCGCGGGCGGCGTCGCGGCCGACGTCGTTGTGCACGAGCACGGCCTCGGCGAGTTGTTGACCGATCGTGTAGACGGGGTTCAGGGAGGTGAGCGGGTCCTGGAAGATCATCGCGATCTTGTTGCCGCGCAGAGCACTGAGCCCGGCGTCGCCGAGCCCGAGCATCTCCTGCCCGAGGAGCCGGACGGAGCCGCCGGTGCGGGCGGTGCGCGGGAGCAGGCCCATCGCGGCGAGCGAGGTGACGCTCTTGCCGGAGCCCGATTCCCCGACGATGCCGACGGACTCGCCGCGGTGGACGCGGTAGGTGACCCCGCGGACGGCGCGGACGAGCCCCGCGTCGCCGGGGAAGGCGACGGTGAGGCCGGCGACGTCGAGGACGGTCCCGTCGCCGGGCGGCTCGGGGCCGTCCGTGTCGAAGGTCATCGCCGCACCATGGTCTGGCGCGGGTCGAGCGCGTCGCGCAGCCCGTCGCCGATGAAGTTGACCGTCAGGCAGATCACGATGATGAACACCCCCGGGAAGTAGAAGAGCCATGGCCTGGTGAAGGCCGCCGAGGTCGCCGAGCTGATGAGCAGCCCGAGGGAGGTGTCCGGTGGCTGGATTCCCAGTCCCACGAAGGACAGTCCGGCCTCGGCGAGGATCGCGGTGGCGACTTCGAGGGTCGCCGCGACGATGATGACGCCGGTCGTGTTGGGCACCAGGTGGCGGAAGATGATCCGCGGGTCGGAGGCGCCGACGGCCCGGGCTGCTTCGATGAACTCCTGTTCCCGCACCGACAGGACCATGGCGCGCACGACCCGGGCGGTGCCCATCCAGCCGACGAGTCCGAGGATCACCGCGATGTGGAACCACGTCACTCCCCCGCGGACGGCTCCCGACAGTGAGGCCGCGACGGCGAGGAAGGGGATGACGAAGATGACGTCGACGATCCGCATCATGAGCGTGTCGATCCAACCGCGGTAGAAGCCGGCGACCGCGCCCCACACCGAGCCGATGCCGGTGGCCAGGACGGCGACGGTGAGCGCGACCTTCAGCGACTGCTGGGTTCCGCGCATCACCTGCGCGAGGACGTCGTTGCCGGCGCGGGTCGTCCCGAAGGGATGGTCGGCGCTCGGGGAGGCGAGGCTGGGGATCTCGCGGTGCAGCAGGTGATCCCACTTCCACACCAGCGGCCCGATGAAGGCGAAGACGATCACGAGCAGGAACAGCACGAGGCTCGCCACGGCGAGGCGGTGCCGCAGGAATCGGCGGAGTACGAGGCGCCACTGGCCGCGCTCGGCCGCGGCGAGCGCGTCGGCATCCAATATGGACGGTATGGGTTCAGCCATAGCGGATCCTCGGGTCGAGTGCGGCGTAGAGGAGGTCGGCGGCGAGGTTGGCGGCGACGACGAGGGATCCGGCGAGGACGAGCCAGCCCATGACGGCGTAGGAGTCGTTGTTGATGATGGACTCCAGCAGGTATGTGCCCAGGCCGCGCCAGTTGAAGATGAACTCGACGATGACCACGCCGCTGAAGGCTCCGGCGATGGCGAGGGGCGCGAAGGTCGCGACGGGGATGAGGGCGGTGCGCAGGGCGTGACGGCGCATGACGACGTGGTTGCGGAGTCCTTTGGCGCGGGCGAGCCGGATGTAGTCGCTGTTGAGGACGTCGAGCATGGCCGAGCGCTGGTAGCGGCTGGCGGCGGCGTAGCCGGTGAGCATGAGGGCGAGGGTGGGCAGGATGAGGTGCCCGGCGATGTCGCCGAGGTTCTGGCCGAGGGTGAGGTCGCGGGTGTCGGGCGAGGTCGCGCCGATGGTGTAGAAGATGGTAGTGCCGACGCGCTGGTTGACCCAGATGCCGGTTTCCTTGATGAGGGCGGCGAGCCAGAAGGTGGGCATGGCCAGGGCGAGGAAGCCGATGAAGGTGAGGGTGTAGTCGGTCTTGCGGTACTGGCGGACGGCGCTGACGACGCCGGTGATGATCGCCAGGCCGATGGCCATGAACACGGCGATGAGGACGAGCCGGAGGGTGACGAGGAAGCGGGCGCCGATCTCGCCGCCGATGTCGTGGCCTTCGGCGCGTACCGAGGGTCCCCACTCGCCTTGCAGGAGTCCGATGTCGCCGTGGCCGCCGATCCCGGTGAGCCACAGCCAGTACCGCTCGGGCATGGAGCGGTCGAGGTAGAGGCGTTCGCGTTCGGCGTCGATGGTGGCCTGTGGGACCGTGCCGTCCGATGTGGACTGCTGGAGTCGCAGGATGAGGTCGGCGATGGGGTCGCCGCTCAGGTCGACGAGGGCGAAGGCCAGCATCGAGGCGGTGATGAGGATCGGGACCGCCAGCAGCAGCCGGCGGGCGATGTAGGCGTACATCGTGGGGGACCTCCACAGTGCCCGGTCGGTCGGGTCCCGCGTCCGGCTTCGCGGCCGGGCGCGGGACCCGCATTCCTACTGGGCCGCCAGGCCCCACTCCTCGTGGTTGTAGAGGGCTCTCAGCGGTGAGGCCGAGGTGTCGCGCACGTTGACGTACTTGTCGCTGACCAGCACGATCGACGGTGTCGTGACCAGCGGGAGGATGTAGGCGTCGCCGACGACCTTGGCGATGACCTCGTTGGTGCGGGCCGCGGCCTCGGCGGGGTCGACGGTCTGGCGGACGGTGGCGATGAGTTCGTCGATCGTCTTGTTCTCGTTGCCACCGAAGTTGCTGGCCGACGCGCTGCCCCAGAACTGCTTGGGCGCGGTGCTGAACTCCGGTGTCCCGCTCCAGCCGAACAGCACGATGTCGAAGTCGCGTTCGGCGAGGGCGCTGCCGAGTTTGTCGGCGGCGATGGGGTCGAGGGTGATCTCGATGCCGAGTTCGGCCAGGTAGGACTGGATCAGTTCGACGCTGATCTGCCGCATCGGGTGCCCGTCGAGCGAGCGCAGCCGCAACGGCCCGACGTTCTCGCCGTCTTTGGTGAGCTTCCCGTCGACGATCGAGTATCCGGCGGCGGTCAGGATCGCCTTGGCCTTCTCGATGTCGCCGCTGCCCTGTCCGCTGGCGGTGATCTGGTCGGTGAAGTAGGGGCTGGTCGCCTTGAACAGATGGTTGAGGCGCCGCTCGACCTGGTCGGTGACCTGTCCGTAGGTGCGGGCGTTGATGTCGTCGACGTTGATCGCGGTGAGGATCGCCGTGCGCAGCTGGAGGTCCGACAGCCACTTGTTGTGCACGTTGATGTCGACGTGCTCCCAGCTCGGTCCGGTGGCCAGGTCGCTGTAGAGGCCCTGGACACCCCCGGCCTGTTCGGCGACGTCGGCGTCGAGCGCGGCCGGGGCCGAGCCCTGAAGTTCGCCGTTCTCGATGCCGGGCAGCAGTGAGCGGGGGTCGGCGACGACCTTGACGATGAGCTTGTCGAGGGTGGGTTTCACGGCGCCGTACCACTTCTCGTTGGGGACTTTCACGACCTGTTCACCGACGACGGCGGTGTCGATGCGGTAGGGGCCGCCCGACCAGGCGGGGACGGTCTCGGCGAAGTACTTCATCGAGGCGGCCATCTGGGCGGGGTCGTTCTTCCAGTCGTGGCCGGCCGTGGCGGCGACGTGCGCGGGGTAGGACAGCGCGGTCGCCGTGCGCCACTCGGGGTTCTTTTCACCGTCTTTGAGGGTGATGGTGACGGTGCCCTTCTCCGTCTCGGTGATCGACGCGATCTGGCCGCCGTAGGTGGTCGCCGCCGGGCTGCACTCGGTGCAGAGCGACGCGTCGCCGGACAGGGCGTACCAGTACCAGGTGAAGTCGTCGACGCCGATGGGGGTGCCGTCGTCCCAGACGGCCTCGGGCCTGATCTTGTACTGCCAGGACTGCGGGTCCTCCGACAGCAGCTTGGGTTCCTCGACGAGCAGGTCGCGGCTCCATTGCCATGTCGCGTCGGGCTGGAAGCGGCCGGTGAGCGGGAAGACGCCGTGCAGGATCTGGTTGAGGTAGACGGAGTTCCCGCTGGAGGTGGTGTTGTTCCATTCCTCCCAGCCGTTGCTGATGGCCCAGACCATCTCGCCGCCGTCCGCGCGGTCGCCGGAGTTGCAGGCGTTGACGTTGGCGGCGCAGTCGGCGAGTCCACGGCCGGTGCCGGAGGTGCCGTCCTCGGATCCGGCGCAGGAGGCCAGGACCAGCAGCGCGGCCGCGCCGAGGACTGGAATGAGGGTGGTTAACGGGCGCTTTCGGGATAGCAGCATGGGCGCTCCTCGAAGGGCCGAGCACCCGGTGATCTGCTGTGGTCACGGGGTGCACCCGGGGTTTCCGCGGCGCGTCGCCGCGGTGACCATACGGTGGCATAGATTCTTGTCGATGCGCTGCCCCCGGATCGGTCGAATCCCTTTCGTGATTTATCCGTTATCACGGTGAGACACTCCGCTTCAGGGGCGGCCGGGAAGCCCGTGCTAAAGTCGCCGCCATGCGACCCGTGACCCATCGAAGCTGGTGGCGCCGCTGACAGGCGGCGTGGATTTCGCATGTAGTCGTACGCGACCGCCGGGGTGATGGCGGTCGCTTTTTCCTTGGGCGGCCCGGCTCTCCGGTGGGATATCGATCGTTGAGAGCTATCGAGGGCTGTGGGCATGACCAGTGAAGAGTTGACCGCCGGGGGCGCGCGCGTGACCCGGCACACCGAGGAGTTCGACCCGGCGGACCTGCCCGCGATCGTGGCGGCCGTTGAGCACGGGCGCGGGGGCGTGCTCAGTTCGGGCATGGAGTATCCCGGCCGCTACAGCCGCTGGAACCTCGCCTACCTGCATCCTTCCGTCGAGGTCGTCGCACGCGGCCGGACGCTGACCGTGCGTTCGCTCAACGCGCGCGGACTGGTGTTGCTCCCCCTGCTGCGGCGGGCGATCCTGCCCTGCGGGGAGACCGTCGCCGACGAGCCCGGGCTCGTCACCGTGCACGTCCCCGGCAGCGATGCCGTCGTCAGCGAGGAGCAACGGACCCGCCGCCCGTCGGTGTTCACCGCCCTGCGCGCGATGATGGCCGCGATGGCCGGCACCGATCCCCACCTCGGTTTCTACGGCGCCTTCGGCTACGACCTGTCCTTCCAGTTCGAGCCGATCCGGACCGTCCTCGACCGCGCCCCCGGCGACCGCGACCTGGTCCTGCACCTCGCCGACGAGATCTATGTCGTCGACCGCAAGCGGGAACGCGCGCACGTCCACCGCTACGAGTTCGAGGTCGACGGCGAGTCGACCGCCGGTCTCGCCCGCGAGGCCGAGCCCACGCCCTACTCCCCCGCGGCCGTCGTCCCGCCGCCGCCGACGCCCGGCGCCTACGCCGAGATCGTCGAAAAGGCCCGCGAGCGCTTCTACCAGGGCGATCTCTTCGAGGTCACACCGAGCCACACCATGCACGCCGCCTGCGACTCCCCGGGCGCGTTCTACGAGCGGCTGACCGCGGCCAATCCCGCGCCCTACGAGTTCTTCTTCAACCTCGGCGACGGCGAGTACCTCGTCGGCGCCTCCCCGGAGATGTACGTGCGGGTCAGCGGCCCGCCCGGGCGCCGCCGGGTGGAGACGTGCCCGATCGCCGGGACGATCCGCCGGGGCGCCGACCCGCTGGAGGACGCCGTGCGCATCGCCGAGCTGATCGGTTCGGCGAAGGAGGAGTCGGAGCTGACGATGTGCACCGACGTCGACCGCAACGACAAGTCGCGGGTCTGCGTGCCGGGCAGCGTCCAGGTGATCGGGCGCCGCCAGATCGAGCTGTACTCGCGGCTGATCCACACCGTCGACCATGTCGAGGGGACGCTGCGCCCGGAGTTCGACGCGCTCGACGCCTTCCTCACCCACACGTGGGCGGTGACCGTGACGGGTGCGCCGAAGACGTGGGCGATGCAGTTCATCGAGGAGCACGAGGCGACACCGCGCCGCTGGTACGGGGGCGCCGTCGGGTATCTGGGCTTCGACGGGACCGCCAACACCGGCCTGACGCTGCGGACCGCGCAGATCCGCGACGGTCTGGCGACCGTGCGGGCGGGGGCGACTTTGCTGTACGACTCCGACCCGGCGTCGGAGGAGCGCGAGACGCACCTGAAGGCCCGCGCGTTGCTGGAGTCGGTCGGCACGCCGCCCGCGCCGGCCGCCCCGGCGGCGGTGACCGAGCCGGTCGGCGCCGGGCGCCGGATCCTGCTCGTCGACCACCAGGACTCGTTCGTCAACACCCTCGCCGACTACTTCCGCCAGTACGGCGCCGACGTGACCACGCTGCGCTTCGGCTTCCCACCGTCCATGCTGGACACCGACCGGCCCGACCTCGTCGTGCTGTCCCCCGGGCCCGGCCGCCCGAAGGACTTCGACTGCGCGGGGCTGCTGTCCGAACTGGACGGCCGTGGCCTGCCCGCCTTCGGCGTGTGCCTCGGGCTGCAGGCGATGATCGAGCACGGTGGAGGGACCCTCGCGCTGCTGCCCGAACCCGTGCACGGCAAGCCCGGCGTCGTGAAGGTCCTCGGTGGACGGATGCTCGCCGGACTGCCCGACGAGTTCACCGCCGCCAGGTACCACTCGCTGCACGCGAAGGCCGACCAGGTCCGCGGCGGCTTCACCGCCACCGCCATGACCGACGACGTCGTCATGGCGATCGAGGACCACGAACGCCGGCGCTACGGCGTGCAGTTCCACCCCGAGTCGATCCTGACGGCGACCGGCCGGGCCGGGCACACGATCGTGGCGAACGTGCTGGGGCTGGTGGGCGAACGGGCCGGATAGGCCCGATTTTCCGGGACAGCGGGAAGGCTCCTCTCTTCGTTAGGCTGCGGGCGCGAGGAGAGGAGCGGGGCCATGGAGATCCGGTACGGCGACGTCCGCGACTGCGCCAAGAAGGTCCGCGCGGTCGGTGAGGACGTGGCCGAGTTCCTCAACCGCGCCAAGAGCACCCTCGACAAGGCCGCCGAGGGCAACGAGGGGTTCACCGCCGTGAAGGCCTTCGGGGACGTCAACGACAAGCTGCACCGGCAGTCCACCGCCGTCGGCGAGGCCACCGCGAAGGCGGCCGGGGCTCTGAACGCCGCCGTCGACGACCACGAGCGCACCGATCGCTCGGCCAAGAACAATCTCGACGCCGTCGTCGACGCGCTGGGCTGAGGGAGCGCACATGGTGGACTACGCCGAACTCCGGGCCGCCCGGCCGGGCCCGCTGGTGACCGCCGGGGAGAAGGCCGCCTCCGTCGCCCGGGACCTCGACTCCTTCGCCGAGGACGTCCGGATCCAGCGCAAACGCCTGCCGGGACTGTGGTCGGGGAAGGACTCCGACGCCGCGCAGGCGGCGTTCACCACGCAGCAGCGGGACTACGAGCAGGCGACCGCGGCCTATGAGACCGTCGGCAACGCGCTGACCGAACTCGCCGCCGGCATCCAGCACGCCCAGAAGCTGCTCACGCAGGCCCACGAGATGGCGGCGTCGGTGCCGGCGAAGATCTCCGCGGACGGCACCGTCACCGCCGCACCGCCGCCCGAGGCCCGCAAGTCCGACGGCTGGATGGCCAACATCGCCACCGGAACCAAGGCCGTCGCCGACAAGATCGCCGAGGCGCTCAAGGCCGCCAACGAGGCCGACGGCCGCGCGAGCGGCAAGCTGGCCTCGGTGGTCACTCCCGACGCGGCGAACCTCAGCGACGCCGACCTCGCCGGCAAACTGCCCGGCAAGGACGTCGACACCCCGGCGGAGGTCGCCGCCTGGTGGAAGAGCCTGAGTCCCGCCGAGCAGGAGGCCCTGAAGAACGAGTACCCCGGCAAGATCGGCGACCTCGACGGCGTCCCCGCCAAGGACCGCGACGACGCCAACCGCCTCAAGCTCGACAACCGCCAGCAGGAGATCGAAGACCGCGCCCGGCAGATCTACGACAAGCTCCACGACCCGGAGACCACCCCCGAGGAACGCGCGAAGCTCCAGCGCGAGCAACGAGAACTCGGCAAGGAGTGGGCGGCCCTCGACAAGCTGGAGAAGAAACTCGCCGAGGTCGACGCCAAGCCCGGCCCCGACACCCTCCTCCTCAAGTACGACACCGCCGACGACGGCAAGGCGATCGTGTCGATCGGCGACCCGGACAAGGCCGACAACGTCGTGACCTACGTGCCGGGCACGAAAGCCGACCTGGCGACCTTCGGCGAGGACCTCGACCGCTCTTACACCACGCAGCAGGAGGCCGCCGCCGCCGACCCGAACAAGTCGACGGCGTCGATCACCTGGCTCGACTACGACGCCCCGGACAACCCGGCCCTCAACTCGCCGTCGGACTCCTACTTCAAGGCCGGCGCCAAGGATCTCGCCGACTTCCAAAACGGCCTGCGCGAGACCCACGAGGGCCCCGCGAAGTCGAACAACACCGTCCTCGGCCACAGCTACGGCGGTTCGACCGTCGGCTACGCGGCCGACAAGTACGACCTCAAGGCCGACAACATCGTGCACGTCGCCTCACCCGGCAGCGGCCAGGAGGACCGCTCCGAGAAGGCCGACGGGTACGTCGGCAACCCGAAGGTCTACGCCACCCAGGGCGGCGGCGACCAGGTCGCCAACATCGACGTGCACGGACCGCGCACGATCTCACCTGAGTACGGGGCCAAGGTCTTCGACAGCGCCGACGCCGGGCACACCGGCTACTGGTCCAGCAAGGAGTTCAACGACAACGTCGGCAAGATCGTGGTGGGCCGGGGCGACGAGGTGACCGCGCCGAAGGGGAAGGACTTCAACCCCTTCGACCAGCGGCCGATACCGCGGTGGTGAACCGGGTTCAGTCCTCGAACCACAACCCGATCTCCCGCTTCGCCGACTCCGGGGAGTCCGAGGCGTGGATCAGGTTCTCGCGGTTCGACAGCGACAGGTCGCCGCGGATCGTCCCGGGCGCGGCGGCGCGGCCGTCGGTCGCTCCGGCGAGGGCGCGCACGACGGTGATGGCCTCGTCGCCGGACACGATCAGCGACACGAGGGGGCCGCTGGTCATGAACTCCTTCAGCGGCGGGTAGAACGGCTTCTCGACGTGCTCGGCGTAGTGCGCGTCGGCGAGCGCGGCGTCCATGGTGCGCAGCCGCATCGCCTCGATGCGCAGGCCCTTGCGCTCCAGCCGGCCGAGCACCTCGCCGACGAGGCCGCGGGCGACGGCGTCGGGCTTGATCAGGACCAGGGTCTGCTGGGACACGGAAGTGGCCTCCTTGCGGCTTCGGTTGACCGTGGGCGGCCAGCTTAACCGGACGCGGCGGCCGGGCGGGGCCGCAGGGAGCGCTCGTCGAGGGATCGTGCCTGGTGAGGGGCTTGGTGAGACGTGGGCCACTCCGCCGGGCGCGCTCGCCGGGAGTGACCGGCAGGTTGCCCCCGGCGCGCGCGCCGATCTAAGCTGCGCGCAGGGCCCCGGAGGTCCTGTGTCCACAAGGGAGGGACCATGGCGGTACGGCAGCGGCGGCCGGCTCGGCGGCCCATGTCCGGGCGCCTGCTGGGCGCGGGGCTGTTAATACTGCTCTCGCTGTTCACTCTCGCGCTGGCGGCGGGGAGCCGCAGCATCACGGCGGGCCTGCTGGCCTTCCTCCTGCTGGGCGGCGGTGTGGCGATCTTGACGCGTGAGCGCATCAGCAACAAACTGCGCCGGACCCCGCAGGCCGAGCCGCGCAATCCTCCCGGCCCGGTCGAGGAGTTCATCGCCGAGATGCGCGGTGACGACCCCGACGAAGAGGAAGAGGAGGAGGAGCCGCTCGACGAGAGCGAGCTCGCCTCGATCGACGATCTGGAGGCGCGGCTGCGCGTCGACGAGGATCCGTTGCCGCCGCCTCCGCCGCCCCCGGTGGCGCCGAGGCAGCGCCAGCCCGCCTGGGATCCCAAGCCGAAGCCCGGCGACCGCAACGAGCGCTACAGCGGCCATGTCGACGAGCTCGGTGGGCCGCTGGACGACTCGCGGGCCTTCGTGTCGGATGAGACCTTCCTGCCGGCGGCGTCGGTGCGCGACGTGGCGGCGACGCTGGTCGTCGCCGACATCGAGGTGTCGGTGGAGTTCTACACGGGTCTGCTGGGCCTGGTGGAGCTGGACCGTTCGGCCGACGCGGTGCTGCTGGAGGCCGGGTTCGGCCGGGTGCTGCTGGTCCGCCGTCGCGATGACACGCCGGAGCGGCACAGTCCGCTGATGCACCTGGCCCTTGAGGTGTCCGATGTGGACAACGCCTACCTGCAGTTGCAGGACCGGGGTGTGGTGTTCAGCCACGGTCCCCGGGCGGCGATCACCGGCGGGACCTACGAGGTCGTCGCGGCGTCCTTCAGCGACCCCGACGGGCACGGTCTGGCGATCACCGAGATACGGGAGCTGTGACCACGGCGGGCTCGGAGACCGGGCGCCGAAGCCGGCGCGAGCGGCGGAGGCCGTCGGCGCTGAAGATCAGCAGGGCCGCCCAGACCAGCCCGAAGCCGATCCACCGGCCGGGCGGCATCGCCTCGCCGAAGACGGTGACCCCGAAGACGAACTGGAGCACCGGCCCGACGTACTGGATCATGCCCAGCACCGACAGCGGCAGCCGGTTGGCCGCCGCGCCGAAGAACAGCAGCGGCACCGCCGTCACCACGCCGGCGCCGGCGAGCAGCAGCGACTGGGCCCAGGACACCGACGTGAACGTGCCCTCGCCGGCCGCCTCCAGCCAGCCGATGAAGACCAGCGCGGGCAGCGCCATGAACACCGACTCCACGAACAGGCTCTCGGCCGGCGGGAGCCCCAGGCGCTTCTTCACCGCGCCGTAGGCGGCGAAGCTGAAGGCCAGGGTCAGCGCGATCCACGGCGGGTGCCCGTAGTCGATGGTGAGTACCCCGACGGCCAGCGCGCCGACCACCACGGCCGCCCACTGCCACGTGCGCAGGCGCTCCCGGAAGAACAGCACGCCCAGGGCGACCGACACGAGCGGGTTGATGAAGTAGCCGAGCGAGGTCTCCACGACCCGGTCGGCGTTGACGCCGTAGATGTAGACGCCCCAGTTGACCGTGATGACGGTGGCGGCGACGCCCACGCCGAAGAGCTTGCGGCGGTCGCGCAGAAGCGTGCGCAGCGCTCCCGGCCCGTTGAGTGGGTCGCGGCGGCGGCCGCGGAACCACACGCCGCACAGGAGCAGCCCGGTGAAGACCACCGACCAGAGGATGCGGTGGCCGAGGATCTCGACGGGTCCTGCGGGCCGCAGGAGCTTCCAGTACAAGGGGACCAGGCCCCACAGGCCGTACGCCGCGAAGGCGAACGCGTAGCCACGGCGGGTGTCGCTCACCGCGCAAACGTACGGGGCGGTGTGGGTACCCGCAACTTACCGGCGGGCGCCGGTGAGGCCGCCTGCGAGGCTGGTGGCGGGCGGGACGCGGTGCCTGTGCCGAAGCTCACCGGGAGGCACGGCGAGGCTGCCCGCGCCCGACCGGAACACGCGCTTCCCTCGGCATCCCCAGGGGTCCCGACAAGCACGGTACGGACGGATCGCGGCGTTCTCCGCCGGGGCGCCTACTTCTCGACGTCCTTGTTCACCAGGTCGGCGTGCTCGGCGAGGAAGGGTTCGAGGCCGTCGTCGGCGATGGCCTTCCACAGGTCCTTCGCGGTGTCCTCGGCGACCAGCACCTCCGCCGCCCCGATGGTCTGCGGGGTCGTCGGCACCTTCACCATCGTCATCGCGCCCGGTTTGATGCCGCGCAGGGTGTAGGCGACGTCGGTCGGGCGCATCCCCGTCGGGCACTGCACGGTCAAGGTGGCGCCGACCTTCTCGATCAGCGTCGTGATCTTGGTCGGATCCGACAGGTAGCCCTGCTCCTCGGCCCGCTTCAGCAGCGACTTGACGAAACGCTGCTGCATGCGCTGGCGCGCGAAGTCGCCGTCCGCGTACATCTTGCGCTGGCGGACGATGTCGAGCGCGTCCTTGGCCTGGTACTCCTTGCAGCCCTTCTTGAAGGTCTTGTAGCTGTGGATGGAGGTGATGGTCTCCTCAAGGCACAGCTCGACACCGCCGACGAGGTCGACGACCTCCTTGAAGCTGTTGAAGTTGATGATGGCCGCGCCGTCGAACTTCAGGTCGGTGAAACCGCTGACGGTCTCGGCGAGGAGCTTGAAGCGCTTGGCGCGGGTGTCGCCGCCGAAGACGTAGGCGGCGTTGACGCGCTCCTCACAGCCGGTCTCGCCGTCCCAGCAGCGCGGGATCTTCACCCACAGGTCCCGTGGGATCGAGATCAGATAGGCCTTGTCGAGGCCCTTCGGGATGTGCAGGATCATGATCGTGTCGGTGCGCGCCTCGGCGTCGACGTCCTTGGCGTCGCGCGAGTCGGTGCCGATCATGAGGAAGTTCAGCGGCCCGTTCGTGGCGACGTAGTCGACGCCGGTCTGGACGGCGGTCTCGCCGAGCAGGTCCTCCTCGACGACGGCGTCGTTGACCGTCTCGGTGAGCATGCGCGCGTAGACCACCGCGCCGCCCGAGGCGGCCATGAGCAGGACGCCGCAGAACACCAGGATCTTCGCCCACAGCGGACTTCTGCGCCGATCACGGCTCGTGCCGCGCTCGCCGTCACCACGACGCTTCCAGGCCATGATCGTCCGTCCTCGATGAAGGTGAAAGTCTCTTCATGGAGGAAAACGCGTTCAGATGACGGATCGGTTGCGCCGGAGAGGACCGTGACCAATCCGACGCCGAGTCGAGATCAAAGATCACGGACCGGCGGGCGCGACAGCACCCTCCGCACGTGCAGCGAGTACAGCCACACCAGGGCGAACACCACGCCGATCGCGGTGAGCATCCAGTGGAGGGGATAGCAGGCGAGCAGTGCGGCCTGGACGGCCCAGCCCGCGTGCCACGCCCACGGGCGTCGCATCATCCCGGCGAGCGCCATCGACGCGACCGACAGCGCGACCACGACACCGATCGCCAGGCCGACGTTGGGCACGTCGAGCATGTTCAAGGGCGCGATCGCCAGCAGGAGGACGAGCCCTTCCAGGGCGAGCACCATCGCGCCGAGACCGCGGACGGCCCGCTGGGGGTCGCGCAGGCCCGAGCGTGTCGCGTCGTCCGCGTCATTGGGCTCGGCCTGGTCGACGGCGTCTTCGCGCACCTGTTCCACGCCAGCCATGGTACGGGGGTGGGGGCGGTCACTCCCTGACGAGCAGGGTGCGGGCCTCCCCGACGAGGTAGGCCGAGCCGGTGATGAGGACGCCCGAGGCGCCGAGGGTGATGCCGGAGGCGTCCTCGGCGCGCTGGACGGCCAGTTCGATCGCCTCGGGCAGGGACGGCTCGGACTGCACGCGCTCCTCGCCCATGATGTCCTCGGCGATGCGGGTGAGCTTCGCCGGCGCCATCGCCCGGGGGTTGGTGCTGCGGGTGACGATGAGCTGGTCGGTGATGGGCTCCAGGAGCTCCAGCATGCCCGCGACGTCCTTGTCGGCGACGACGCCGATGACCACGACGAGGCGTTCGAAACCGAACTCCTCGCTGACGGCCTTGACGGTGGCGGCCATGCCGTGCGGGTTGTGGGCGACGTCGAGGAGGACCGTCGGCGCGGTCCGGACGCGTTCCATCCGGCCCGGTGAGGTGACCTGTGCGAAGCCCTCGCGCACGACCTCGGCGTCGAGTCCGGCGCCGAGCAGCGACTCGACGGCGGCGAGCGCGATGGCCGCGTTCTGCGCCTGGTGGCCGCCGTGGAGGGGGACGAAGACCTCTTCGTAGCGTTCCCCGATGCCCTGGAGGGTGAGGACCTGGCCGCCGAAGGCGAGGTAGCGCTCGGTGACGCCGAAGTCCTTGCCTTCGCGCATCACGGTGGCGCCGACCTGGGCGGAGCGGCGCAGGAGGGGTTCGAGGGCCTCGGGTTCCTGTTCGGCGGTGACGAGGGTGGCGCCCTTGTGGATGATGCCGGCCTTCATGTCGGCGATGTCCTCGATGCGGTCGCCGAGCCATTCGGTGTGGTCGAGCCCGATGGGCGTGACGACCGCCACTTCGGCGCCGAGGACGTTGGTGGCGTCGGTCTCGCCGCCGAGACCGACCTCGATGACGCCGACGTCGACGGGCGCGTCGGCGAAGGCGGCGAAGGCGAGGGCCGTGGTGACGTCGAAGTAGGTGAGGCTCTCGTCGTACTTCTCGTCGGCCAGCTTCGCGAGGGGCGCGACCTCCCGGTAGACGCGGACGAAGTCGTCTTCGGAGATGTACTCGCCGTCGATGCTGACGCGTTCGACGATGGAGCGCAGGTGGGGGCTGGTGTAGCGCCCGGTGCGCAGGCCGTGGGCCCGCAGCAGCGACTCGATCATGCGCGCGGTCGTGGTCTTGCCGTTGGTCCCGGTGATGTGGATCGAACGGAACGCGCGCTCGGGGTTGCCGAGAAGGTCGAGGAGCGCTTTGATGCGTTCGAGCTTGAAGACCCAGCGGCTGAAGCCGCGAGCCTCCAGCTCGGCGTTGACGGCGGCGAAGTCTTCGGTCACCTGGTCAGGGTAGACGCGGCTTCCGGCGCCCGCACTCCTACCCGAACAACCCTTCGCCCCAGAACCCGCCGGGCCCCTTCACCCCCGGCGGGCAGGCGAACAAACCGCTGCCCACGTGCCGGATGTACTCGTTGAGCACGTCCGAGGCCAGATTGAGCTGCACCGGCACGAACCCGGTCCGCGGGTCACGCTGGTAGGCGATGAAGAACAGCCCCGCGTCCAGCCTGCCCAGCCCGTCCGAGCCGTCGGTGAAGTTGTACCCCCGCCGCAGCATGCGCGCGCCGTTGGTCGTCGAGTGGTGGGCGAGCCGGACGTGGGCCTGCATGGGGATGGCCGGGGTCCCGTCGGCGCCGGCCTTGCCGAAGTCGAGCTCGTCGAACTCCTTGACGCCGCCGAGGGGCGCGCCCGAGCCCTTGGTCCGGCCGATGATCGTCTCCTGCTCGCCGAGGGGCGTCCGGTCCCAGGTCTCGATCGTCATCCGGATGCGGCGGGTGACCACATAGGACCCGCCGGCCATCCACGCCGGGCCTTCGCCTTCGGGCACCCACACGTGCTCGCCGAGCAGCGCGGTGTCCTCGGCCTTGAGGTTGTTGGTCCCGTCCTTGAAGCCCATCATGTTGCGCGGGGTCGTCTGCTCCCGCGAGGTCGCCGAGGTCCGGCCGAAACCGAGCTGCGACCAGCGCACCGAGACCTTCCCGAAGCCGATCCGCGCGAGGTTGCGGATCGCGTGCACGGCGACCTGCGGGTCGTAGGCGCAGGCCTGGACGCACAGGTCGCCGTCGGAGATCTCGGGCCGCAGGGCATCGCCGACGAAGTGCGGCAGCTCGGCGAGCGCCTCGGGTTTGCGGTCGGCGAGGCCGAAGCGGTCGCGGCCTTCGGCGTCGACGAACAGCGAGGGCCCGAAACCGATGGTCAGCGTCAGCCCGCCGGGCGGCAGGTCGAGGGCCTCGCCGGTGTCGTCGGGCGGCGCCGCGGGGTGGCCGTCGACGGCGCCGGTCGCCCCCGCGGGGCGACCGGCGGTCATCTGTGCGGCGGCCTCGCTCCAGGCGCGCAGCAGTGCGACCAGGTCGTCCCTCGACTCGGTGATCAGGTCGAAGGCCGCGAAGTGCAGACGGTCCTGCGCGGGCGTGACGATCCCGGCCTGGTGCTCGCCGTAGAACTCGATCGGCCCGTCCACGTCGGCCGCGTGCGCGGTCCCTTGTGGACCGTAGGCGATCGAGGCGCCCGCGACGCCGACGGCGACACCCGCGCCGCCGACGACCCCGAGCATCGCCCGGCGTGACAGTCCGCTCTGGTCGGTGCTGCTGCTCATGTCGTTTCCCCTACTGGGTCGGCAGGACCTTGGCGCCGACGTGGCTCAGCGGCTCGGCGAGCGCGTTGATCACGTCGGACAGCTCCTTGAGGTCGGCGTCGGTCAGCTCGGTGTGCAGCTTCCAGCCGTCGCCCTTCCTGTGCTGCGCCAGGGTGTCGTTGACGTTCTTGAAGGCGGTGTCGAGGGTGCCGAGGAAGGCCGCGTCGCGTGCGGCGAGGACCGGGCGCAGCGCCTCGATGGCCTGCTGGGCACCGCTGATGTTGGCGTTGAAGTCCCACAGGTCGGTGTGCGAGAACTCGTCCTCCTCACCGGTCATCTTGGTGCTGGCGACCTCGTCGAGGAGTTCCTTGGCGCCGTTGCCGACCTGGGCGGCGGTCAGTTCGGCGCCCTTGGCCTTCTCGGCGATCTCCTTGACGTCGGTGAGCAGCTTGTCGGCCATCTCACCGGACTTGGAGATGTCCTTGGTCTCCCACAGGTCCTTCTCCAGCTTGTGGAAGCCGGTGAACTCGCCGCCCTCGGGCACGTCGCCTTCGCGGCCGTCGATGATCGGGTCGAGGTCGCCGAAGATCTCGGCGACGGGCTCGATGCGCTCCCACGGCTCGCGGGCGAGCGGGAAGAGGCGCTTGGCCTCGTCGGCGTCGCCCTTCTTGACGGCCTCGGTGAACTGGCCGGTCAGGGTGACGAGCTCGTCGGCCTGGGTGGCGACGTACTGCTTGTAGGTAGCCACGGCGGCGGCCAGTTCGGCGTCGTCGGCCGCGGCGGCGTCGTCACCGGTGACGGTGAGGGTCTGGCGGATGCCGTCGCCGACCATGCCGGGCTTGCAGGTGCCCTGGTAGGAGCCCGACTTCAGCGGCACGGTGAGCTTGCGGGACAGGCCGGGGGCGATGTTCTCCACCTCACCGACGATGAGGTCGTCGGGTCCGTAGACGTAGAACTCGGTGACCTGCGTGCCCTTGTTCTCGACCGCGAAGGTGTAGTTGCCGGTGGTCAGGTCGGTCTTGGAGAGCGTGCACTCGGTGTCGGTGGCGGTGACCGCGATCTCGTTGCCGGCGGGCGTTTCGCCGCCGCCGGCGTCGTCACCGCCGCAGCCGGCGAGTGCCAGGGCGACCGTCGCGGCGAGTGCGCCGCCGATCATCAGCCGGTTGTGGGGGGCGTTCATT
This sequence comes from Phytomonospora endophytica, assembly GCF_014202425.1. GTDB lineage: Bacteria > Actinomycetota > Actinomycetes > Mycobacteriales > Micromonosporaceae > Phytomonospora > Phytomonospora endophytica. The sequence continues at coordinate 80,848 of NZ_JACHGT010000002.1, forward strand.
TCTGCGCGGTCTCCTTCGTGGACGTCGCGTCGTCGGCGACGGGTTCTGCGGCGGGGGCGGACGGCTTGGCCGGCCAGAGGAAGAAGACGAGCACGACCACCACGTAGGCGGCCCAGGCGATCGTCTCCAGGACGGTGGGCGCGGGCGTGAAGTTGAACAGGCCGCGCACGAGTTCGGCGTACCACTCGGTGGGCGGGAAGCTCGCCGAGATGTCGAAGGCGTGGTCGTTGAGTCCGGGGAGGACGTTGGCCTCCTGGAAGTCGTGCACGCCGTACTTGAGGATCCCGCCGGCCACGAAGACCAGCAGGACGCCGGTCCAGGTGAAGAACCTGCCGAGGTTGATCCGCACGGCGCCGAGGTAGAGCAGGACCCCGATGACGACGGAGGTCGCCACCCCGCCGGTCAGCGCGAGCAGCGGCCCGTTGCCGCCGGTGTTCTGCGCGGCGGCGTAGAAGATCAGGCTCGTCTCGATGCCTTCGCGGACGACGGCGAGGAAGGCCATCACCAGGACGGCGAAGCCGCCGACGGCGATGGCCTCGGCGAGTTTGGCGGTGAGGTCGCCCTTGAGCCGGCGGGAGACCTTGCGCATCCAGAAGATCATCCAGGTCACGAACAGCACGGCCAGGACCGAGGTGATCGCCTCGAAGAGCTCCCGGTCGCTCGGATCGGCCAGCAGGCTCGTCTCGGTGTAGCTCAGCAGGTACCCGAAGAGGACGGAGACCGCGACGGCGGCGCCGACGCCGAGCCAGATGAGGGGCAGGCGGTTGCGCCGGTCGGCTTTGACGACGAAGGCGACGAGGATGGAGACGACGAGGGTCGCCTCCAGGCCTTCGCGCAGGCCGATGAGGTAGATCCCGAGGTTCGGCACGACTGGCTCCGGGGATGACGGCGGATGTTCGGGGAAGCTCGGTAAGGCTCACCATTGCTAGGTAAGCCTTGCCTTGGTCACCTTAGTGACGGTTCGGGTGAGCATGTCAAGCTGAGATCCGCCTGAGAGCACAGAAGGAGCCGAATCGTTACCCGGCGATCACGGAAAGCGGTTTCATTTCGCGATCCGGAGTGCCGTGGGGACACAGGGGACGGTCGCGCGACCGGCGGCACGATCGGGGCGGGCACCGTGCCGCAAGCGTCCGCCTCACCGTGACCAAGCCCACCGAGGGGCGGCGCCCGACCCGCCCGGCCGATCACGGTCCGCACGCGCCGCCCGCACTGTCCGTGCGCGCGACCGGACCACGTCGTGGCATTTGCCGGACGAGTCCCGGTTCGGCTCCCACCGGGACCGGTCGGCGAGGGTCCGGCGGTGAACGGCCGCCGGGCACCCGGCCCGTCGTGGCCGTGAAAATAAGGTGGCGCCCGCCGCGCGACCTGCCGAGAATCCCCCGGTGACGTTCTCCGCCCTGCTCGGCCATGCCCGCCCGCCTTCGCGGCTGGCCGGCCGCCTCTCCCTCCAGTCGCTGCTGTTCGCCCTCGGCGACGGCGCGTTCATGACCGGGTCGGCGGTGTTCTTCACCAAGATCGTCGGCCTGTCGCCCGCCCAGGTCGGCATCGGCCTGACGATCGCGGGCGTCGCCGCCTTCCTCGCCGCCGTACCGATGGGCAAGCTCGTCGACCGCTTCGGGCCGAAGCGGATGTGGGCGGTGAGCGCCGCCGCGCTGGCGTGCGTGTTCGCGGTCTGGCCGTTCGTCACCGACTTCACGGGCTTCGTCGTGCTGGCCGTGTGCATCGAGGTGATCGGCGCGCTCGGCTTCTCCGCGCAAGGGGCGTACACGCTCGACGTGCTGCCGCCGGACGAGCGGGTCCGGTCGCGCGCCTACATGTACTCCGCACTCAACCTCGGCTTCACCCTCGGCGCCGCGATCGGCGGGGTCGCGCTCGCCTTCCGCTCCACCGACGTCCTGCACGCGCTGCCCTGGTTCACCGCCGCGGTGTCCCTGGTCAACGCGGTCGCGGTCACCCGGCTGCCTCGTGCCCCGCACGACCTGCGCACCCCGACGGAACGCAAGACGCGCATCCCCGGGCCCGGTCCGCTGCGCAACCCCGGCTGGCTGTTCACCGGGTTCCTGACCGGCGTGTTCTGGACCAACCAGGCGGTGCTGAACGTCGTCATCCCGCTGTGGCTGGTCCAGCAGACCGACGCCCCGCCCGTGCTGCTGGCCTTCCTGTTCGGCACCAACACGGTGATGTGCATCGTCCTGCCGATGGCCGCCGCCCGCGGGGTCAAGAACATCCCGACAGCGCTGAAGGCCATTCGGCTGTCCTCGACCCTGTTCGTCGTCTCCTGCCTGATCACGCTCGCGACGCACGAGACCATCGGCTGGGCGACGATCGCGCTGGTCTGGCTGGGCCACATCGCCCTGACCGGCGCCGAGCTCTACATGTCGGCGGCGACCTGGACCTTCGAGGCCGAGCTCATGGACCCGCGCCGGCGGGGCGCCTACCAGGGCGCCGCCGAACTGACCATCACCCTCGGCAAGGTCGGGGCACCCGCGGCCTACACCTTCCTCGCGTTGAGCTGGGGAGCCGCCGGCTGGCTGGTGATCGCCGGGGTCATCGTGGTGGCGACCGTCTTCATCCACCCGGCCACCCGGATGGCCCGCCGCTTCCTGGAACGGCACGTCCCCGCCGACGTGCTGGCCGCCGCCAGTGCCTCCGGCGGCGACGACGGCGAACCGGCCGCAACGCCGTCGCCGAAGGGCGACGTGGTGGTCGCCGCGGGAGACGGCCGCTAGCGACCGACGATCGGGGCGGCGGGGAGAGCGTCCCCTCCGCCGCCGCGATGCGTCGAGAAGGCCCGGGCCGAGTCCGGTGTCACCCGCGACCAGTGCCTCCGGCAGCGTCGCCGACGGCAGCGGCAGCGGCAGCGGCAGCGGCAGCGGCAGCGGCAGCGGCAGCGGGTGGAGGGTGACCTCCGGCCGCTCCCGGCAGGCGCCGAGCACGACGTCGCACGGACCGAAGCGGCCCTCCCTCCACACCGCCGCGCGTGCCCGGCCGCTCCCGGCAGGCGCCGAGCACGACGTCGCACGGACCGAACGGGCCCCGGGCACCCGTGCGGTGGGTCGCGATCCGCCCGGCGCGAGGAAACGTCCTCTCCCCCACGAAGGAACGGCCCCCGCCCGAAGGCGGAGGCCGTCCCCTGTGCTCGGTGCGCGTCAGCCCTCCGGCAGGGCCGCCAGCGCCGCCGTGATCCGCTCGATCGCGGCGGCGGCCGCGGCCTCCCGCTCACGGATGCCCGCGACGACGTTCTCCGGCGCCTTGCCCAGGAAACCCTCGTTGCCGAGCTTGCGGCGGCACTGCTCCAGCTCCTTCTCGGCGGCCGTGCGGTCCTTGGCGAGGCGGGCGCGTTCGGCGGCGACGTCGATCGTCCCGCGCGTATCGAAGGCGACCGTCACGTCCCCGTCGATGGCCAGCGAGGCCGTCTCGGCGAAGTCGTCGCCGGGCTCGCCCAAGCGGGCCAGCGCGCGGATCAGCGCCTCGTCGCCGCCGATCCCGGCGGAGTCGAGGCCGGTCAGCCGCGTCGAGACCCGCTGACTGGGCTTGACACCCTGGTCGCTGCGGAAACGCCGGATCTCACCGACGACCCGCTGGATCGCCGTGACCCGCGCCTCGGCGACGTCGTCGAGGTAGGCCTCACGCGGGGCCGGCCACGGCGCCGTCATCACCGACTCGCCGAGCTGGTCGCCGCGCGTCAACGCCAGCCACAGCTCCTCGGTCACGAAGGGGATCAGCGGGTGCAGCAGCCGCAGCAGCGTTTCGAGGACCTCCCCGAGCACCCGGCGGGTCCGCTCGGCGGCCACACCACCCTCGGCGAGGACCGGCTTGATCAGCTCCAGGTACCAGTCGCAGACGTCGTCCCACGCGAAGTGCCGCAACGTGTCCGACAGTTTGGCGAACTCGTAGTCGGCGTAGAACTCGTCGACGGCGGCGATCGTGTGGTTGAGCCGCGACAGGATCCAGCGGTCGGGCGTCGACAGGCCTTCCGCGGCCGGCAGCTCGCCCTCGGTCGTGGCGCCCGAGATCAGCGCGAAGCGCGTGGCGTTCCACAGCTTGTTGCAGAAGTTCCGCGAGGCCTGCACCCAGTCCTCGCCGATCGGCACGTCCACGCCGGGGTTGGCGCCCAGCGCGAGGGTGAACCGCAGCGAGTCGGCGCCGTAGCGGTCCATCCACTCGATCGGGTCGATGGTGTTGCCGAAGGACTTCGACATCTTCTTGCCGAACTGGTCGCGGACCATCCCGTGCAGCACGATCTCGCCGAAGGGGATCGCCTTCGCCGGCTCGGCGTCCTTGAAGGCGTACAGCCCGAACATCATCATCCGGGCGACCCAGAAGAAGAGGATGTCGTAGCCGGTCAGCAGGATCGCGTTCGGATAGAACTTCGCCAGGTCCGGCGTCTCGTCCGGCCAGCCCATCGTCGAGAAGGGCCACAGCGCCGACGAGAACCACGTGTCGAGCACGTCGGGATCCTGGACGTAGCCGGCCGGCGGCTCCTCGCCTTCGGCGAGGCACACCTGCTCACCGTTCGGGCCGTGCCAGATCGGGATCCGGTGCCCCCACCACAGCTGCCGCGAGATGCACCAGTCGTGCAGGTTGTCGACCCAGGCGAAGTAGCGCTTCTCCATCTCCGGCGGCGAGACCTTCACACGGCCGTCGCGCACCGCGTCCCCGGCCTCCTTGGCCAGCGGCGCGACCTTCACGAACCACTGCTTCGACAGGCGCGGCTCGATCGTCGTCTTGCAGCGCGAACAGTGCCCGACGGCGTGCACGTACGGGCGCTTCTCGGCCACGATCCGGCCCTGCTCGCGCAGCGCGGCCACGATCGCCGGGCGCGCCTCGAAACGGTCGAGGCCGAGGAACGGGCCGTGCGCGGTGATGACCGCGCGCTCGTCCATGACGGTGATCGACGGCAGGCCGTGCCGGCGGCCGATCTCGAAGTCGTTGGGGTCGTGGGCCGGGGTGACCTTCACCGCGCCGGTGCCGAACTCCGGGTCGACGTGCTCGTCGGCCACGATCGGGATCCGGCGGCCGGTCAGCGGCAGCTCGATCTCGGTGCCGACCAGGTGCCGGTAGCGCTCGTCGCCGGGGTGGACGGCCACGGCGGTGTCGCCGAGCATCGTCTCCGCCCGGGTCGTGGCCACCACGATCGCGTTCTCGCCGTCGCCGTAGCGGATCGACACGAGCTCGCCGTCGTCGTCGCTGTGGTCGACCTCGATGTCGCTGATCGCGGTCTGGCAGCGCGGGCACCAGTTGATGATGCGCTCGGCGCGGTAGATCAGCTCGTCGTCGTAGAGGCGCTTGAAGATCGTGCGGACCGCCCGCGACAGGCCCTCGTCCATGGTGAAGCGCTCGCGGTCCCAGTCGACGGAGTCACCGAGCCGCTTCATCTGGTCGAGGATCTGCCCGCCCGACTCCTCCTTCCACTGCCAGACCTTCTCCACGAAGGCCTCGCGGCCGAGGTCGTGGCGCGACACGCCCTCCGAGGCGAGCTTGCGCTCCACCACGTTCTGGGTGGCGATCCCGGCGTGATCCATGCCGGGCTGCCACAGGGCCTCGAAGCCCTGCATGCGCTTGCGGCGGATCACCGTGTCGATGAGGGTGTGCTCGAAGGCGTGCCCGACGTGCAGGTTGCCGGTCACGTTGGGCGGTGGGATGACGATGCAGTAGGCCGGTTTGTCGCTGTCGGTCTCGGCCCGGAACCGGCCGTCGGCTACCCACCGCTCGTAACGCGCCGACTCGACCTCGGCGGGCGCGTACTGGGACGGAAGGGACGCTCTGGGCTGCGGTTCGGGTGCGTTCGTCACGGCCTGAGTTTACGTACGGGCGAAGTGGGCGGTCACCCCGGTTTCGGTGCCGCGAGGGCCCCCCGGCGAGTTCTGCCGCCGATGGGGACACGATGGGTCATATCCTCACCGAAACCGCCGGACACGACCCACAGGAGGCCCCGGTGACCGACGCCCCGCCCACCGTCAGCGAGGAAAGCGTCGGCACGGTCGTGCTGGCCGGTGCGATGAACCTCGCCATCGCGGTGGCGAAGGCCGTCGCGGGCCTGATCAGCGGATCCTCCGCGATGCTCTCCGAGGCCGCGCACTCCCTGGCCGACACCGCCACCGAGGTGTTCCTGTACGTGGCGCTGCGCCGCTCGGGCAAGCCCGCGAGCAGGCGCCACCCGCTGGGCTACGGGCGGGAGGCGTACTTCTGGGCCTTCATCGCCGCGGCCTTCACCTTCATCGCGGGTGGCGGCTTCTCCATCGGGCACGGCATCCAGGAGATGGGTTCCGACCACGAGCCCGGCGACTACGTCATCTCCTACGCGGTCCTCGCGATCTCCTTCGTGCTGGAGACGATCTCGCTGATCAGGGGGATCCGGCAGACCCGCGACGAGGCGCGGCGGTGGCGGACGGGCATGCGCCGTTTCCTCAAGCTGACGCCGGACACCTCGCTGAAGGCCGTCGTCCTCGAAGACAGCGCGGCCCTCGCGGGCCTCGTCATCGCCGCGGCCGGGCTCGCGCTGACCGAGATCACCGGCAGCCCGGTCTACGACGGTGCCGCCTCCGTCGTCATCGGGCTCATGCTCATCGGCGTCGCCGTGACGCTCGCCGTGGCGAACATGTCGCTGCTGGTCGGCCAGACGGTTCCGGCGAGCCTGCGGAAGATGATCATCGGCGAGCTGGAGGCGCTGCCGGAGGTCGAGGGCGTGCGCGAACTCGTCGCGGTGCACCTCGGCCCGGCCGAGGTCCTGGTCGCGGCGAAGGTCGACTTCGTCGACTCGGTGACCGCCGGGCGCGTCGAGCGGGCCGCCGACGCCGCCGAGAAGCGGTTGCGGGCGCGGTATCCGTCGATCACGTACCTCTTCCTGGATCCGACGCCGGGCCCGGCCGCTAAGGAGACGGGCGCCGCCTCCCCGGACTGAAGCGGCGGCGGGACGCGGACGAGGACTTCGAGGGCGAGCACGATCAGCGTCACCCACACCGCGGTCCAGATCACGCCCGGAGCGCTCGGCCTGCCCACGAGGAGCAGGATCACGACGCCGCCGAGCACGACGGCGACCTGGGCGGGCCGGTACCAGCGGGCGAGCGCCTGTCCGGCGCGGCCGAGGGGCGGCCACAGGTGGCCGAGCGAGCGAGCGAGCCATTCGCAGCCGTGGACGACGGCTCCGCGCAGCGCGGCGGCGGGACGGCTCGGCCCGGCCAGGAACGCGGCGACGACCCAGATGGCGGCGGCGACGAGCAGAGCCTTGAAGGCGTCGGCGAGCGGTCCGACGACCTGGTCGTAGACGACGGCGGCGGCGTCGGGTGAGACGCCGTCGGGCAGGTGGTTCAGGTAGAAGGTGCGGGCGGCGGGGAGGGTGACGACGAGTATCGCCGCCCAGATCAGCAGCATGATTCCGGCGATGAGGATCGCGGTGCGACGTTTGGGCGCGGCGGCCACGGCGGCGATGAAGAGGATGAGCACGAGCCAGGGCAGCCAGGTGGCGAGCGTGTCGAGGAGTTTCGTCAGGCGCTGCGCCTTGGCGAGGTCGGGCGAGTCGAAGACGGTGAACTGGATCGACACGGCGGGAACTTTCCCGGCGAGGGCGAAGCCGCCGTCGACGAGCCGCTGTTTGACGACTTCGAGGAAGGCGCCGAGGTCGACCGAGACGGTGGTGCCGCTGGTGGCGACGAGCTTGGTGTCCTGGCCGGTGAGGACGGCGTCGAGCTGGGTGTGGGCGACGCGGTTGGCGTCGGCCCAGGCCTGGGCGAAGGCGTCGGAGGCGACGATCTGGCTCACCTTGGTGCCGATGAAGCCCTCGATGGCGTCGGCGACGGTGCCGACGAGGGAGTCGAGGACCTTGGGCGCGCCGATGCGTTCGAGGGCGGCGACGGTCTGGTCGGTGATGCCGTCGAAGTCGACGGCGTTGACGATCTCGGTGGTGAGCCGGTTGGAGACGGCCGTCTGCACGGCCGGGTCCTTCGCGAGGGGCGCGACGGTGGCGACGTAGGTGTCGGTGTCGAGAAGTTCATGACGGACGAAGACGGCGACCATCGCGACTCCGGCGAGGAGTGTCGCGACGACGAGCAGCACCGTCGCCCCGAGCCAGCGGCCGCCGTCGCGCCAACGCCGGCCCGCGCCTCCGCCACCGGTCGTACGCAGGCGCTCGACCTCCAGGCGCAGCGCGTCGAGTTCCTCGTCGCGCCCGCCGGAGGGCGCGGCGGCGGTCATGACCCGTTCCGACGGCTCGCACCATATGTCTTCATCGCCCTATTTTGCAGGCGGCGTAGTCAGGGACTCACGCGTTCGCGCAAACAGGGCGCGGACGGTTCCGCGGGGGTGACATGACGTAGGTCACGTGATAGAAGTGCTGCACATCACAGAATCCTGTCCAGCCCCTCGTATTGGAGTCACGGTCTTGACCACCCGGCAACCGACGCCCCGCTCCGATCGCAGCCCTTGGAACTGGCTGCTGATCGTGCCCGTGGTGCTACCCCTGCTGACGTTCCTGTTCAACAGCGACGAACCCCGGCTCTTCGGATTCCCCTTGTTCTACTGGCTCCAGCTGGCGTTCATCGCCGTCGGCGTCGCCACCACCACCCTCGTCTACCAGATGACGAAGAAGAAGGGGGGTGAGTGACGATGCAGTGGACCGAGATCATCATCTTCGGCATCCTGTTCCTTGGCGTGTCCGGAATGGGCTTCGTCGCCGCCCGCTGGCGTCGCCCGAAGGACATGGAGCACCTCGACGAGTGGGGTCTGGGCGGCCGGAACTTCGGCGGCTGGATCACCTGGTTCCTCATCGGCGGCGACCTCTACACCGCTTACACCTTCGTGGCCGTCCCCGCGCTCGTCTTCGGCGCGGGTGCGATGGGCTTCTTCGCCGTCCCGTACACGGTGGTCATCTACCCGATGCTGTTCCTGGTGCTGATCCGGCTGTGGTCGGTCTCGCACAAGCACGGCTTCGTGACCCCCGCCGACTTCGTGCGGGCACGGTTCGGCTCGCCGACCCTGGCGCTGATCATCGCCATCACCGGCATCGTCGCGACGATGCCGTACATCGCGCTGCAACTCGTCGGGATCGAGGCGGTCCTGAAGTCGATGGGCGTGTCCGGGCACTGGCCGATCCTGGTGGCCTTCGCGATCCTCGCGGCGTACACCTACCAGTCGGGCCTGCGCGCTCCGGCGCTGATCGCCTTCGTCAAGGACGTGCTGATCTACATCGTCATCCTGGCCGCGGTCATCTACATCCCGATGGAACTCGGCGGCTGGGGAGTCGTGTTCTCCGACGCCGCCGCGAAGTTCGACGCCACGGCCAACCCCGGCGACGGGATCCTGCTCAACGCCAACAACCAGCTCCAGTACGCGACCCTCGCGCTCGGTTCGGCGCTGGCGCTGTTCCTGTACCCGCACTCGGTCACCGGCGTGCTCGCCAGCAAGAACCGCGGTGTCATCAAGCGCAACATGTCGGCGCTCCCGGCGTACTCGCTGCTGCTCGGCCTGATCGCGCTGCTCGGCTTCATGGCCATCTCGGCCGAGATCACGCCCATCGGCACCGACATGAACACCGTCGTGCCGAACCTCTTCGACAAGATGTTCCCCGACTGGTTCACCGGCGTCGCCTTCGCCGCGATCGGGATCGGCGCGCTCGTGCCCGCCGCGATCATGTCGATCGCCGCGTCGAACCTGTTCACCCGCAACATCTACAAGGAGTACCTGAAGAAGGACGCCAGCCCCGCGCAGGAGGCGAAGATCAGCAAGATCGTCTCGCTGGTCGTGAAGGTCGGCGCGGTCCTGTGCATCCTGCTGCTGGACCCGTCGTTCTCCATCGACCTCCAGCTCATCGGCGGCGTGATCATCCTGCAGACCCTCCCGTCGGTCGGCATCGGCCTGTACACGCGCTGGTTCCACCGGGGCGCGCTCATCACCGGCTGGGTGGCCGGCATGGGCATGGGCCTGTGGATGCTCTACAACATCAGCGCGCCCGCCACGGCGACGAAGGCCGCCAAACCGCACTGGGCCGGCTCGAACTTCCCCCTGGAGAAGTTCGGCCTCGACACGAAGATGACGATCTACGTCGGACTCGTCGCGGTCCTCGTCAACGTGGTCGTGACGGTCCTCGCGACCTTCGTCCTCAAGGCGATGAAGACCACGGACGGCGCCGACGCCACCGCCCGCGACGACTACTTCGTCGACGAGGGCGACAAGGACGTGGACACCACCGACCCCGAGAAGGAGCCGGTGTCGTCGACCTGACGCGTCGAACGAACCGACGGCGGCGGCCCGGATTCCGGGCCGCCGCCGCGACCCCGGGGGCGGGGTGCGATGGGGCGGGCCGCCGGGCCCGCCCCACGCGTGTGTGGGCGGGTTCGCGCGTGCCGCCGTCCCGCACCGCCTAATCTCGAAGCCGTCCGGGTAGCCGCACATCCGAAGGAGTCCACATGGCCACGGTCCGCAAAGCACGCACCCTCTGGGAAGGCGACCTCGCCGGCGGCAAGGGCGTCGTCAACTTCGAGTCCTCCAATCTCCCGCCGACCGACGTCACGTGGGCCGCGCGCTCGCAGGAGGCCAACGGCAAGACCAGCCCCGAAGAGCTCATCGCCGCCGCGCACTCGTCGTGCTTCTCGATGGCGCTGTCGGCCGGGCTCGGCAAGGCCGGCACGCCGCCGGAGAGCCTGGAGACCAGCGCCGAGGTGACCTTCGTGCCGGGCACGGGCATCACCGGGATCCACCTGACCGTCGTCGGGCGGGTCCCCGGAATGAGCGAAGAGGACTTCGTCGCCGCCGCCGAGGGCGCCAAGACCGGCTGCCCCGTCAGCCAGGCCCTCACCGGCACCACGATCACGCTGACGGCCAGCCTCGCCTGAGGAACCTCGCACGGGACACGGCTCACGCGCTACCGTCGGCTGACGGAGGTGGCACGTGAGCCGTTCCTATGTGGTCACCGGTGGCGGACGCGGAGTCGGGCGCGCCATCGTGGAGAGACTGGCTTCCGACAGCAACGCCGACGGCGGCCACGTCGTCGTCCTCGAACGCGACCCCGCGGCCCTCGACTGGCTCGGCCGCCACCCCCTCCGCGAGCGCGTGTCGGCGCTGACCGGCAGCGCCGGCGACGAGTCGGTGTGCGAGCGCGCGGTGGAGCTGGCGGCTTCGGCGGGCGTGTTCACGGGATGGGTCAACAACGCCGCGGTGTTCCGCGACGCGTCGGTCCACAGTGCTCCCGCCGCGGAGATCCTCGCGCTGGTCAACGCGAACCTGGGGCCCGCGGTGGTGGGCGCGGCGGTCGCGGTCCGGGGTTTCCTCGCGCGCGGCGACGGCGGCGCGATCGTCAACGTCTCCTCCCACCAGGCCCAGCGAGCCGTCCCCGGCTGCCTGCCGTACGTCACCGCGAAGGCCGCGATCGAGGGCATGACGCGGGCGCTGGCCGTGGAGTACGGGCCACACGGGATCCGGGTCAACACCGTCGCGCTGGGGTCGATCGCGACCGAGCGGTACCAGGCGTTCCTGGACGAGTCCTCGGCCGCCGACCGGGCCCGCACGGCCGAGGAGATGCGCCGCCTGCACCCGCTGGGCCGCGTCGGGGAACCCGCCGAGGCCGCCGACGCCGTCGCCTACCTGCTGTCGCCGGACGCGAGCTTCGTCAACGGCGTGACGCTGGCCGTCGACGGTGGACGCGCGGCACTGGGCGCCGACCCCGAAGCGCACTAGACTTTCGGCGCCCGCAGACTCTTGATCAGAATGGCGACCCCATGCTCTTCACCAATGTCGTGCTCATCGCCGCCGGAGTCACCAGCACGCTGATCACGGGGCTGTTCTTCGGTTTCTCGACGGCCGTCAACGGCGCCTTGAACAAGCTGACCGACCGCGAGTACCTGCGCGCGATGCAGTCGATCAACCGCGTGATCCTCAACCCGGTGTTCATGCTGTGCTTCGTGGGCTCGCCGGTCCTGCTGATCCTGTCGGTGGTCCTGCACTTCGACGACACCGATTCGGCGCGCTTCTGGTTCCTGGCGGCGGCCGCCGCGATCTACACCGTCGGACTGTTCTTCGTCACGATCGGCGCGAACGTGCCGCTCAACAACCGCCTGGAGGCCACCGACGTCGAGTCCCTCGACGACGCGGGCCTCGCCGAGGCGCGCGGCTGGTTCGAGAAGCCGTGGAACGCCCGGCACGCCGTGCGGACCGTCGCCGGTGTCATCGCCTCGATCCTGACCTTCTGGGCCCTGCTCGTATGAGCACGGGAACCGACCGGCGCGCCCTCGCCGCCGCCGGTGTCACGGTCCTGCTGTGGTCGTCGGCCTTCGTGGCGATCCGCGGCGCCGGGGAGTACTTCAGTCCCGGCGCGCTCGCCCTGGGAAGGCTGGCCTCGGGCGCGATCGTGCTGATGGCGATCGTGCTGATCCGCCGGGCCGGGGTGCCGCCGAAGGCGGCGTGGCCGGGGATCGCCGTGTCGGGCGTGTTCTGGTTCGGCGTGTACATGGTGGCGCTGAACTGGGGCGAGCAGCAGGTCGACGCGGGGACCGCGGCGATGGTCGTCAACGTCGGGCCGGTCCTGATCGCGTTGCTGAGCGGCTGGCTGCTCAAGGAGGGTTTCCCGCCCAAACTGATGGCGGGGATGGCGGTTTCCTTCGCGGGGGCGGTCGTCGTCGGCATCTCGATGTCGAGCGGTGGGAAGGCGACGATCCTCGGGGTCGGGCTGTGCCTGGTCGCGGCGGCGACGTGGGCCGTCGGCGTCGTGGCGCAGAAGCCGGCGCTACGGCACGCGTCGGCGCTGCAGGTGACGGCCTACGGGTGCCTGATCGGGGCCGTGGCGTGCCTGCCGTTCGCCGGGCAGCTCGTCGGCGAGGTCGCGAAGGCGCCGCTGTCGGCGACGCTGAACATGGTCTACCTGGGCGTCTTCCCGACTGCGGTGGCTTTCACGACCTGGGCGTACGCGCTGGCGCGGACGACGGCCGGGAAGATGGGCGCGACGACCTACGTCGTGCCGGCCGTGGTCGTCGTGATGTCGTGGATCGCGCTGCGTGAGGTGCCGGGCTGGCTCACCCTCGCCGGCGGCGTGCTGTGCCTGGCCGGCGTCGCCGTCTCGCGCGCGAAGAAGCGGGAGACGATCACGGTGGACGCGACGGTCTAACCTCGCGGGATGGTGGACTGCGACCTGCCCGACTGCGGGGACTGTGGCGACTGCGGCAACGGCTGCGACTGGTCGAGCAACGGTAGGAAGAAGAAAAAGAACAAGCACCGCCCCGACGCCCCGCACCCCGACTGGCAGCCCCGCAAACGCGGCGGCGGCCCGGTCCACAGGTTCATGGAGACGATCGCCCTCGACCGCTTCCCCGAACGCGTGAAGGCGATGCACTGGTGGTCGGCCCCGCGCTGGTTCGGGATCGCGGCGATCAGGGGATACCAGCGCTGGCTGTCGCCGCGACTGCCGTTCCACTGCCGCTTCCGGCCCTCATGCAGCCAGTACGGGCTCGACGCCGTCCGCGCGTACGGCCTCGTACGCGGCACACGCCTCGCGGCGGGCCGGATCCTGCGCTGCAACGGGACGGTCAGGCGGGGGACGGTGGACCGGGTGCCGGTGGGGGTGGTGGGGGTTTAGGGGGTGAACTTCGTGGGGGCGAAGGCACGAAGCGCGGCGACGACCTCGGCGCGATCGGCCTTGAGGTTGTTCAGCGAGACGACGGCGACGCGGTCGAGCTTGGGGATGTAGCGCGGGCCGGTGTTGCCGACGTCGGTCCGCGGGAAGGCCGCCGCGCCTGAACACGCGACGGTGATATGCGGAATCGCGCCCACGTTATGTACGGCGACGTCCTGCACGCACTCCCAAGGGAACCAGGCGGTCTTCTTGCGCCCGAAGAACTGGATGCCCTGCTCCCCCATCTCCAGGCGGATCGGCGAGCGGGCGCTCTGCAGCGCACCGAACGCGGCCGTGCACACGAGGACCGCCAATACCGCCAGGACCACGCGTGCCCACACCGCGATGTCGGCGAGGAACGCGGCGAGCCCGAGGCCCGGCACCGCGAAGACCGCCACGACGGTCATGGCCACGGCGAATCCGTGGTTCTCGCTGAATGCGGCCGAAGGCCCGGCGTTGGCCCGGTCACCGCGTTCGACGTCCCAGGAAGGAGCAGCGGGCGCACCTGTCGAGACCACCGGCGTGTCACTGGAGGGACTCGCCCACGGGCGTGGCGCGAGGGTATGGGGCTCAGGGGGCGCTGGTGCGGTCGCGACGGTGATCGACGGCCGCGAGGCAGGAACCGGCGCGTCCAGGACCTCGGGCACATGGACCTGGATGACGGTGTGCGCCGATCGCGCGGCGCTGTCGTCACGAACGGTCAGCAGCAGCCGGTCGCCGTCAATGAACCCCCGGAAGACGATCTCGCGCCCAAAGCGCAGGACCTGGGTGAACCGCCGGTCCGCGAAGTCGCCGACGGCCAGGACCAGAACGTCGTCATCGTCGCGTCCAACCACGACGACACGGCCGTCCCCCAGGGACCTGACCCGTTCGAGCGACAGCTCGGTGGACACGTCTCCCTCCGCCGAGTGCCACAGGTGCCGGCCACGGACGCCGAGCACGTCCTCACCGTCCCAGCACAGGTCGGTGAATCCGGGACCCGCGACGGTGACCGCGTGCTCGACCTGTTCGGCCAGTGACGGGCCCATGTCGAGCAGGCGGTAGCCACCGTCGCCGTCGGTCAGCGCCTGCAGACCGGCGCCCGTCCGGCGCAGCCGTACCACGTCACCAAGCCCGCCACCGACCGCCACCGGACCGCCGCTCACGCCGACCCGTGCGACGCCCGCACCCCTGGCGACGTGCGCCGTCCCGTCGGCGCCACCGAGCAGATCCCGGAAGGGCCCGGCGAGCGCGATCCGGCGGGTGAGCGCCGTCGTAGCCGGGTCGGCTTCGAAGACGCCGCCGTCGGTGGCAAGGAGCAGCGAGCTGCCGCTTCCCGCCGCGACGCAGAGACTCCGCGTTGCGCGAACCGTCAACACGGTATCGGCCTTCGCGCCCGCGAGCGGCGTGGCGAGGGTGTCGGTGAGCGCGTCACCGAAGTCGATGGCAGGCTCATCCGCACCACCGGCCAGGAGGACATCGACCGGCGTATAGGGGTCGCCGTGGAAGGCCGCGCGGTCGTGGACCGCGTGGAACAGCTCCTCGGCGGAGGTGATGCCGCTGAGGATCGCCTCGAAGTGGGATCGGTCGAGGAGGAGGGTCTCCAGCCTCTGCCCGTCTTTGAGGTCGGCCAGCGCGTCGGGCGTGTAGCCGGACATGGACAGGAAGACGCCCGACACTCCGTTCAGGCGCTGCTGCACGCGCTTGTGCAGCTTCGCCAGAGGGCCGGTGTCGACCTTCCCCGCCAGCCATTTCGCCTCCAGCAGGTGGCGCTGGTTCACGCCTGAAGTGAAGACCACGTCGATCTCGCCTCGCCCGCGCTGGGACGCGCGTGCCGTCAAGCCCCATGCCTTGAAGGTCTCGGCGATGAAATGGTCGAAACGCTGTCCCCGCGTCTGCGTGGTGTGTCCGACGAGCCGTTCTAAGCGCCCGTACTCTTCGAGCAGCCGCCGCTGCGACGCGATGTCATGCATCCACCAAGTCTGGAACGCGGGACCACGGTGCCTCATCGTCCGACCGGCTCATCCATCATCCCGGTACCTCGCCTCCATGCACCTCCTCCTCGCCCGCCTCCGCGCTCTTCTTCCCGCCAGCTGGCGGCTACCGCCCGGGGCGAGCCCGGTGCCGGGATCCCGGTCGGCCTGGCGCATCTGTACCGCTTGTCGTGGGCGCCGCGGCTCAGGGACGCGCGTTTCCTAGACGGCGACGAACTCGCGTCGCCGGAGGAGGTCGCCGACGACTTCAGCGAGTGGGGGCTGCGCGTCGACGGGCGGTGGGCGCGGGTGGCGACGACGGCGCAGCCGAGCGCGTACGAGAACATGCGCGGCGGCGAGATCGCCGTCCACAGCGCCGACAACCTCAAGGAGGGCCGTCTGCGCCTACGGACGCTCGCGCCGGACATGGAGTCCTTCCTGACACCGAGGTCGTCCTCGGCACCCGCTATCCGCTGCTGGGCTTCGATCCCGCCGTGGAGGAGCTGTCACCCGACGACTGGACGCCGTTCCTGATCTACGCCGGACTCGTCGACCCCGCCGAGGCCGCGGCGCTACGCGAGAAGTGGCGGTCGAGGCCCGAACCGGCGACGACGGTCGCGCCGCTCCCCCGCAAGGCCCTGTCGCCGAGAAGCTGCGTCGGCTCGGCAGGATCGGGGCGAAGGTGCTCGTGTCGTCGGGCGCGCTCGGCGGCTGGGACCTCGACCTCCTGGGCTTCGGCGTCACTAAGGGCGGCGAACCGCGCCGGATCACCGACGTCACAACGGCTCTGCGGCGCCTGCGGCGCCTCACCGGCACCGCGCACCTCAGCACGCTGTTCCCGTTCAACGAGACCGAGACGATCGCCGCGACCGCGGACCTGGGCACCGCCTTCGCCCACACGGGCCTCGACCCGGACGGGGCGGCGAACTGGTTCGCCGTCGGCCGGTACCACCAACGCGCGGCGCTGCTCCCCCTGCACCGCCAGAGCGGCGCCGTCGCAGGCCTCGAACCCGTGCCCGCCCACCGGCCGCGACCGCTGCACGACGACGTCGTCGCGTTCGTCGGCGAGTTCGGACTCGGCCCGCGTCAGCGCGAACTCGCCTTCGACGCCGCCGACTCCGCGCACGCCGAAGCTGCCGAGCGGTGGCTGGCCTTCCTGGCAGCCTGCGGGCTCTGACGGCTACAACCCCCACTCCTCCACGACCTCAGCCGCCTCGCCCGTCGTGCTCAGCGGCGGGTCGGCCGTCGGGCGGTCGACGGCGAAGTACTCGTCGAAGGTCGAACTGCGCTCGTGCGACATGAGCGCGATCGTCGCGTCCCACGTGCCGCCGTCGGGGCCGGCCCAGAGGTCGAGGAGGGCGCCGGCGACGCGGCCCTGGACGGCGTCACCGGTGTCCCAGCTGGCGTCGGGGTCGATGGCGACGGCGTTGCCGTCCTCGTGGACGAAGCGGCGATCGCCGAGGGTGTAGGCGGCGAGGGCGTCGGGGAAGCCCTCGACCCAGGCGCACGTCGGCGAACTGCGCGACTCGACGAAGTGGACCTGGCAGTTGTCGGCCTCGGGCAGCCAGTGGCCGTACAGCTCCCACTGGAACCAGTGCCCCGCCTCGTGCAGCACGACGTGCTCCGAGTCGGGCATGTCCCCGGCGAGGATCACCGCGTCGGTGCCGCCCTGGTCGAAGTAGCCCGCGTCGTCCGACGGCGCCGGCCCCCACACGACCGTCAGCCGCTCGCACTGGCGGGTCCAGCACGACGAGGTGCCGGCCCGCTTCGCATAGAGCAGGCCGAGAGTGTCGATGATGTGCCACGCGCTCGCCATCTTCTTCGGCACCTCGACGACCCCGACATCGCGGCGCCCGACGACGTCGGTGACCGTCGCGGAGTCGAAGGTGTGGCGCGCCCGCTTCGTGCGGTCGGTGACGACCTCCGACAGATCGCCCGACGCCGAGGGGAAACGCAACCGCATGTCGGCGTACGACGACTCGCCGCCGCACGCGACGAAGGTCCCGTCGGCGTCGGTCCGGCCGGTCGCCAGCTGCGAGGTGCCGCTCCACAACTCCCAGTCGGCGGCCGACGCCGTCTCGGTCGCCCACGGCTTCTCCGGCCCGGCCTCGGCGTCGCGATGCTCGAACTTCAGGACCCCGGCGAGACACGCCGGGTCGGCCGCGGGCTTCCGCGCGCACGCCGCACCGGCCGGGAAGAGCAGCGCGAGGGCCAACGCGGCCGCCATCGCCGACGGCCTGCGACGGCGGCGCGGCATGGCGGACTCCTCTCGGCTACTGAGGACAGTTGATCAAGGAGTCGGGGGTCGGGGAGGGGAAACGGCGACAGATTCGTGCTAGTCGACGGTGGACGCGAGAACCTTTCCCATCCGGCAGAGCCCGTCGATGTCGGTGACCACGATCCGCCGGTAGCCGGTGCCGACCTGCCCGGCTGAACGCAGGGTTCGCAGCGCGCGCTGGACCGTGATGTCGGAGACCCCGATGAGGGTCGCCAGCTCCGGCTGGGTCAGCTCGATGCCGATCTCGATGCCGTCGGCGGTACGGGTCCCGTAGGTCACCGCCATTTCGACCAGGACCCGGGCGAGCCGTGTGGCCGCCGAGTACGTGGAGGCGTCAACCCGCCGCTGGTTCGCCCAGCGCAGCCGGTCGGCGACCATCCCGGCCAGCTGGACCGCGGCACCCGGGTGCTCCCCGAGGAACCTACGCAGCTGTGCCTCGGGCACGATGCGGACGACCGCGACACCGCACGCGGTGACGGTCGCCGACCGTGGTCGTCCGTTGAGGACCGCCATCTCCCCGAGCAGATCTCCCGGCACCCTGATCGCCAGGAGTGACTCGCGCCCGCCGGCGGTGGGCACCGAGATCTTCACGAAGCCCTGTTGGACCAGCAGCACGTGCATGTTCATCTCACCCGCGCGGATCAACACGTCCCGATCGGCCCGGCGCAGCGCGCCCAAGCCGAGCAGGTCACGACGGTCTCGTTCATCGAGCCGATACAGGTACGTTCCGACCGGCCACTTCTCCTGATACTCCACTGGGCCTCCGTGCTGGCGGTATTACACCGTGGCGCATCCGCACCGCCGTGAGTGACGGGAAGCCGACAGGTCAGTTCGCCAGCGCCGCGAGGAGACACCAGAGGAAGGCCGCGCCCGCGGCGAGGCCGAGCCAGGGGACCCCGCTTCGGATCCTGCGGTACTTGGCCGCGACAAGTCCGGTGGTGAGCACCGAGAGCCGGCGCAGTTCGTCCACAAGAGCCTCGCCGGAATCGTCATGACAACCGGAGCGATCGGCTCCGCGGCAGGCGGTCACCGCTGAGATGAACCGCCAGCCGGCCAGGGCGGTGCCGAGCGCGAAGGTCGACGCGAGAGCCAGTACCACGAGTGCTCCCCAGACTCCGAGGCTCCACAGCGTCGTGACGGGTGACTCGACGGTCCCGACCACCCCCGTGACCGAGGTCAAGACCGCGATCAAGGCGGTCGCGGACTGGTCCGCGCGCCTGAGTTCCGACCGGCTCGCCGCCATCGCCGCGAGGGAGACGGACAGAGCGTGCGCGGCTTCCGTGCTTCGGAGGACTGGATGCGTCATGGCCAAAGGACACCGCGAACGGGCCTGCCACACCACATCACCGGACGGGATCCGCCGAACCTGGTCATTTGACGTGGTCCGGGCCCCGTGTCGGGGCGTACACCGGACGTCGACCCGAAAACCGATAGGAGAAACCATGACCGCGTCGCGCTCGGCACACCGCAGGCTGCTCGTCACCGTCGACATGGAACGCTACAGCCGAAAGGACAACCGCTCGCAGTTCGAAGCCCAGCTGACTTTCCGGCGAGCGCTGGATTCGGCTCTCGCCGAGTACGGCGTGACCGTGCCCGAGTGGGACGTGCAGCGAGCCGGGGACAGTGTGCTGGCACTGCTCCGCGCGGAGATCATCGAGATCGCGACGATCGTCGGACCCGTATCGGCGCGGATCGACGAGTTGCTCAGGGAACACAACCGCGACCGCAACGATCTCGGGCGGGTGCGCCTTCGCATGGCCGTCCACGAAGGTGCCGTCCACCCGAACGGGCCGAACGGTGTTCCCGGCGACGCGGTCAACCTCGTCTGCCGTCTGCGGGATGCCCAGGTGCTGAAGAGGATCCTCAAGGCGTTCCCGGATGCGGCGCTGGCCCTCATGGTCTCGCCGCGCGTATACGACGACGTCGTACATCCCCAGTACTGCGGAATTCGACGTGACCGCTTCCGGAAGGTCGCGGTCGTTGACGACGAGCACGACCTTCGCACCGAGGGCTGGCTCAGCGTCGTCGGCGAGGATGTGAGCCGTCTCGTCGAGCCCTCGACACCCCCGGGCGCCGCAAGCCGCGAACCCGCGCCGGGCCGGTCGGTCCCACGCGCGACCTACTACGCCGAACGCGTCGACAACAACGGAGCCTTCGCGTTCGGGGAAGGCGCGCGGGCCTTCAACCACGGGACGGACGAGGCCGAACGATGACGAGCCCGCAGCCTCCCGCGCCCGCTCCGAAGGTGGAGAATCCGCCCCCGGACGAGGCGGAGTCGCCCAAGAGGCAACCGAAGACCGACGAACCACCTGCCAAGGACGAGCCGCGATCACCGGACGAGGAGGGGAAGTCCGGTGGCACGGACAAGAATAACGGCGAACCGGAGAAGAGCGAGCCACGCCGAAACGCGGAGGACGCCCGTGCACCCGGCCCGGACGAGCGGAGCATTCCCGAGAATCTGATCGAGGCGCTCCTCAACGCGACCGGGTACCGCGCCGACCGGATCAACTCCCACGGCCCCATGGCCTACGGCGAAGGCGCCACGGCGAACCAGTACTTCGGTGTGGAACGGCCCGACTTCCGTCTCGAACCACGCACCGAGGAAAGCGTGCGCGAGGAGCTGGACGCCTACGTCGCGGGTCCGAGCGACGAACTCCTCAACGAGCGCCTGCGCGATCAGCATCTCGTGTGCCTGCTCGGCGAGCCGCGCAGCGGCCGGACGCACGCCGCGCTCTCGGCGCTCGCCCAGCGCCATGGAGCGGGAGGGCTCGCCGACCTCATCGGTCCCGCGGACGCACCTCTCGCCGCCGCGACCCGGGAAGCGGACCTGCTCCGCCACGGTTGCGGCCACCTGCTCAGGCTGGAGGCGTCGAAACTCAGCCGACGGGAGCTCACCGACCTCGAAAGCATCGCCCGAACGCACAACGCGAGGGTCGTGGTGATCGCCGACCAGACCGGGCAGCACGGCGAACTGGCCCGGTTCGTGGTCGATCACATGTCTCCGGATCCGGCCGAAGTGTTCCAGGCGCATCTACGGCGCCTGCTCGTCCGGGACGGTAAATGCGCTCCCCGCTGCAGTTGCGCGACCGTTGAGTGCCCGGCGTTCTGTGTCGAGGCGTACGGCGTGTGGTGCCTCGACGATCAAGGGCTGCGGGCCGAGTTGTCGGCGATCCGCAACCCGCAGGAGGCCACGATGCTGGCATCGGCGGTCGCAACCAGGCGGATCGCCGACGACATCGGCCTGCGGGAGGTGACGGCCGGGCTGTCCACGCGTCGCGTCGACACGGCTCGAAGCCTGCTGGCGGCCACGTCGGAGACGGACCCGGTCAAGCGGCGATGGCTGCGAGCCTTCCGGATCGCCTACACGGTGCTCAGCGACTGTCCCCGCGTTGCCGTGATGGAGGCGGCCTCGGACCTCTTCCAGAAGATGAGACCGGTCGAGACCACCGCGGTGACGACGAATCCGGTGCTACCGGGGCAGGCTGCCGAGACGTCCCCCGAACAGCTTCCCGACATCACCTTCGACAAGCTGATCCCGCCGGACATGCGCGACCGGCACGACGGCGACGACGAGAACCGGACTCCGAGCACGAACCGCATCATGCCGGCGCTCCTCGATGTCGCCTGGAACGACTATCCGTCCTCGCCGCGGATCCTCACCTCCTGGCTCGATGAGCTGGTTCTCGATCGCAGCCCGAAGGTGCGGTCCCGGGCCGCGGTCGTCGCGGGCTATTTCTCCGGCTTCGACCGCGAGCTCATCTTCAGCGAACTGATCAGCGGCTGGGCGCGACACGACCGAGGCGGTGTCCGGCAGGCGGCGGCACTCACCTGCGTGTTCGCCATGGAGGACAAGCACCCCAAGCAGATCGTCACCGACCATGTCCGGCGGTGGAGCCGGAACACCTCCTCCCTGGTGCTCGACACCGTGGCCCGCGCGTACGCGGCCGGCCTCAGCGAACGGGTCTCCATGCGGAAGGCCCTGCAGGATCTGCGCCGGATCGCGTCAAAGGACTGGTACTGGTACAGCCCGATGGTCGGGCTAGCGATGAGGCGGCTGCTCAGCAAGGAGACCGCGCCGGTCCTGGTCGGCCAGTTGCTCGACTGGCTGCACGACGGCCTGGCCGTCACAACGGTCCACGCCGCGCGGACGATGGTCGAACTCGCCGAGCACAACACGCAGACCTCGCTGACCCCGTGGCCGACGGTGCTGAGGTGGAGCGGAGGCGACCGGGAGGACCTGAATCACATCGCCGAACTGTGGTGCAACGCCCTGCTGCTGCCGCCTTCGGCCTTCGCCGCCTGGCGGGCTCTCGAAGGATGGGTACACGCGGCCGGCTTCGATCCCGCCCTCGAAGAGATCGTCCTGGCGGTCGTCGGACGGCTCTGCGCCGTCGCGCCGCTTCGGGTGCGCATGCGCTTCCACCTCGAACGGGTGTGGTCTCAGCGTGAACCCCGGTACCCGACGGCCGTCAAGGTCGCAGAAATCCTCAAGGAGGCGGATCGGTGATACATCCCTGGAGATGGCTCACGAGGAAGGCCGCTCTGTTCGCCACCGCGTGGCGGGCGGCGAGCAGTCCCGTGGGCGTCCTCGGTGCGAGCCACACGGCGAACCTGCCCGGGTTCCTCTCGGCGAGCGCGCTCGGCAACGTCTTTCCGCTGCACGCGCGGGTGACGCTCACCTGGACGGCGAGCGGCCTCAGCGACGCGCGGCTGGCCGACGCCGCGAACGCGCATCAGGCGACCGTCCGGACCTTCGTCCAGCTGCAGCTCAGCGAGCTGGCCCGGGAACGGCATCCGCACCAGGCGCGTGAGCTCGAACTCGAACTGAACCAGGCACTGGAGAACGCGGTGCTCCAGTACCGATGGGGCGGTTGTGCCGTCTCGTGTCGTCCCGTCGCCCGGATCGTTCTCGATCCAAGGGTCCGGAACGCGTTGCGGCCTGCGGTGATCGACCGGATGACGGTCGAGTACCGCCACGATTCCGGCATGCGCCGGGCCGAGATGATCGACGACCACATCAGACGATGGTCCACACTCATCGGCGAACTGCGCGGGGACCCGCTTCTCGCCACCGCCGCGAGGCTGGCGTGGGGCGAGGACTTCCATCACGTGCTCAACGACATGACCGCCGAGCATGCCACCGAACTTCGGACGGTGAGTCAGCTACTCGGGAAGGCGATCAACGACTTCCCGCGCATGGGCATCGGCGGCTTCGAATGGGCCGAGACCTACGAGGAGAGTCTGCGCGCCCTGCTCAAGCAGACGCACGTTCAGCCGGTCGATGATTCGTGAGGCGGCGCGGCGCGTCCCACCCCACCCCTAACCCCTCCCCACCCCCCTCGTCCCCGACCGCCGCGACGGCGGAGCCGAAGGCCGCGACCTGTTCCAGCGCGCGGGTGCGCAGGTCTTCGCGGCCGAGGCGGCGCCAGGCGTGGGCGGCTTCGGTGAGGAGGGCCTGGGCTTCACCGTTGCGACCGAGGCGGGCGGCGGCCTCGCTGAGTTCGACGAGGCTGCGCGCGACGCCCGACTCCGACTTCATCCGGCGGTTGGTCTCCAGGGCCGCCGTCAGGGCGCGGTAGGCGTCCGCGAGGCGGCCGAGTTCCAGGTAGGCGCCACCGGCGAGGCGTTGTCCGACGGCGACACCGCGGTCGTCTCCGGCGCGCCGGCAGAGCGTCTGCATCCGCTGGGCGGCCTCCAGGGAGCCCCGGTGGTCCCCCAGTTCGCGCAGGCCGTGGTGCAACGCCATGCAGCATCCGGCCTGCCCGATGAGGTCGCCGTTGACGACGAACCACTCCGCGGCGATCCTGGCCTGCGCGCAGGCGTCCTCGGCGTACTTCGGCTGCCTGGCCATCGTGTTGGCCAGCGCCTGCCGTGAGAAGGCCGCGCAGTGCTCGTCGCCGACCTCCTCGAAACGTTCGAGGGACCGCCCGGCGAGGTCGTAGGCCAGGTCGATCCTGCCCTGGAAACCCGCCACATAGGTCTGCACGGACAGGCTGTGCGCGAGCCCGGCGGTGTCGCCGTGCGCGACGGCCAGGTCGTGGGCGGTGCGGCTGCGGTGCTCGGCGAGCTCCAGCCGGTCGGCGCTGTAGTCGGCCGCGGCCGCCAGGCACAGCGCCCGGATGCGCAGCACCGGCTCGGCTCGCGCGATGACCGGTTCGAGCGCGACGACCATCGCGTCCCACTCGGTGAACGCCGACCGCAGTTCGCAGTACGCGCTGGCGTATTCGGCGAGGGCCACGGCGTCGGCGTCGCGCCCCAGCCGGACCGCCTGCTCGACGAGGCCGGGCAGCACGTGCCGTTCGGCGTCGAACCAGGGCAGCGCGGTGGGGTCGTCCTCCCTGCCGACGTGCACGCCGAGCCGCCGGATCGGCAGCGCCGCCGCCGCGGAGCGGGCGCGGCGCACCCAGTCGGCGAGCATGTCGGCGACGACGGCGTCGCCCGCCGGTTCGGTGCGGCGCACAAAGAGCCTGACCAGGTCGTGGAGGGTGTAGCGGCGCCGCCCGTCGGCGCCGGTGCCGGCGGCTTCGAGCCAGTGCCGGCCGGTCAGCGAGTCGAGGCGGTCGGTCGCCTCGGCTTCCGCGGGCGGGTCGCCGGAGATGAGACCGCCGACGGCGGCCGCGCTGAAGCTCGACACGTCGAGCGCGGCCATGACCCCGAGCACCCGCCGGTCCGGTTCGGACAGTTCGGCCCAGCTCACCGCGAGGCTCGTCCGCACGCTCATCGCGGGCACGGACAGCTCGTCGAGGCGGCGGCGCTGGTCGTACAGGCGATCGCGCAGCTCGCTCAGGGTCCGCGGCGGGTAGCCGCTCGCCTTCGCGGCGACGACCCGCAGGGCGAGGGGAAGGTATCCGCACAGGTCGGCGACCTCCGCGGCGACGCCGGGCGGGTGCTCGGCGCCTTCGGCGATCAGCTGGATCGCGGCGTCGGGGGTGAGGACGTCGAGGTGGACGGAGGACGCGTCGGTGAGTCCGCTCAGCCACTCGCGCGCGGTCATCATCACCGCGCTCCCGGGCGTGCCCGGAAGCAGTGGCCGCACCTGTGTCTCGCTCACGGCGTTGTCGAGCACGACCAGCATCCGCCGGTCGGCCATCACCGACCGGTAGAGCGCCGAACGCTCGTCGACGTCCTCGGGCAGGCTCGCCGAGGGCACTCCGAGCGCCCGCAGGAAGCGGCCGAGCGCGTCGAGCGGCAGGACCGGGCGGGTGTCGGCGGAGCGCAGGTCGATCCACAGCTGCCCGTCGGGGAATCGCGGGCGGAGCCGGTGCGCGACGCTGAGCGCCAGGGCGGTCTTGCCGACGCCGGCCATGCCGTGGACGACGCAGACCGGCATCCGGCCGGTCTCGGTCAGTGTCGCGGTCACCTCGGCGGTCACCCGGTCCCGGCCGCGCAGCACCGGCGGGGGCGGCAGCTGGGCGGGCGCGACGACGGCCGCCGCGTGGCCGGGGTCGGTGCCCGCGGCGACGTCGGCGAGCTCGGGATCCGCGGCGAGCATGCGCTGGTGCAGGCTCTGCAGTTCGGCACCGGGTTCCACACCGAGTTCGTCGACGAAACGCGCGCGGGTGTCGCGGAAGACGGTGAGCGCGTCGGCGCGCCGACCGCTGCGGTACAGGGCGAGCATGCGCAGTCGCCAGAGCCCTTCCCGGAAGGGATGCCGCTCGGTGAGGACCTGCAGTTCACCCGCGAGCAGGGCGTACCGGCCGCAGGCGAGGTCGGCCTCGATCCGCAGCTCCAGCGCGGCCAGCCGCTGCTCCTCCAGCCGCGCCGCCGCCGACTGGACCGCCGCGGTCGCGGGCACGTCGGCGAAGGCCGGGCCGCGCCACCAGGCGAGGGCCTCGTGCAGCCGGACCGACGCGGTCCTGGCGTCGCCGGAGACCAGCGCCTCCCGGCCGGCCGCGACCGCGTCGGTGAACCGGTGCGCGTCGATCATCGAGGGTTCGAGCAGTAACTGGTAGCCGGGCGCGCGGGTGACGAGCATCCGCCCGTCGACGTCGCCGATGGCGCGGCGCAGCCGGGCGATCTGGCCGTGCACCTGGTTGGCGACCGTCTTCGGCGGGACGTCGCCCCAGAGTTCGTGGGCGATCTGGTCGGTCGGCACGATATGGCCGACGTCGATCAGCAGGGTCGCCAGCAGCGCCCGGGATTTCGCCGTGCCGACCGAGACCCACCGTGTCGTGTCGAAGACTTCGAGGGGACCGAGAACACGGAACTTCACGCGGCGCCTCCAGGTGGACGGCGATCACTGCATGATCGGAGGGACCACGCATTCTCGCACGCGATCATGACGCGATCGCCGTCCGATCAGGACCGTCGCCGCCTGCCCGGAGCCACACCGAGAACGCTCGTGAGCGATACGTACCCGAACCCCCGCGAATCGGAGCTGCGCGGATTGTCGCCGAGCACGAGCATCGAGCCCTCGGGCACGAGCACATCGCCGCCGACCACCGCACGCAGGCCCGCCGGCACCGGATCGCCGGGCAACGCCAGTACGCGCTTGATCATCCAGGGCGGGTCGCCCGGCAGCCCGCGCGGAACCATCGCGAAGACCACGACGTCACCGAGCCTCGGCGACCGGCCGACCCACGCCAGGATCCGCTGCCCGTCGTTGAGGGTCGGCATCATGCTGACACCGTCGACCTCGATCAGCCGCAGGCGGCTGCGCGCGAGGACGAGAAGCACGACGGCGAGCACCGCGACGGTGACGGCGATCACGAGCCCACCCGCGCGTCCTGGTAGTCGGCGGCCTGGAGTTCGAAGAGGCGGGCGTACTCACCGCCGAGGGTCATGAGGGCGTCGTGGTCGCCGTTCTCGATGACCACTCCCCCGTCGAGGACGACGATCTCGTCGCACCGCCGCAGAGCGCTGAGCCGGTGCGACACCATTAGACTGGCGCGGCCCCGGCGCAGGTGGCGCAGGACTTCGGAGACCTGTTGCGCGGCCTCGGCGTCCAGGCTCGCGGTCGGCTCGTCGAGGATCAGCAGGTCGGCGTCCTCGCGCAGCAGCGAACGCGCCAGCGCGACCCGCTGCCACTGCCCGCCCGACAGGGCCGCACCGTCGTCGGCCTCGTCGTCCTGGAAGGAGCGGCTCAGCATCGTCCGGTACGCCTTCGGCAGCCGTTCCAGCGCCTCGTCGATGCGCGCGAGTCCCGCGGCCGTCCTGATCCGGGGCAGGTCGTCGAGGTACCGGAGGTCGCCGAGCCCGATGTTCTCCGAGGCGATCAGGTCGTAGGCCATGAAGTCCTGGAAGACCGCGCCCATCCGCCGCCGCAGCGCGGCGACGTCCAGTTCGCGCAGATCGACGCCGTCCCACAGGACCCGGCCGCGTTCGGGATCGTAGAAGCGGCAGGCGAGTTTGACCAGGGTGGACTTGCCCGCGCCGTTGACGCCGACGAGCCCCATCGACGACCCGGCCGCGACGGTGAAGCTGACACCGCGCAGGATCCACGGGCCGTCAGGGGTGTAACGGAACCACACGTCCTCGAAGGTGAGCCCGGTGTGCAACGGCTCCACGGGACGCGCCCCGTCGGCCTGCTCGCCCGGCGACGGCTCGCGAGGGTGGACGAGGGACACGTAGTTCCCGAACAGCCGCATCCCGGTGCCCACATCGCCGAGCTGGGACATGATCCCCGACAGTCCACTTTGGAGCGACGCCATCGCGCCCAGGTACAGGACCACGTCGCCGAGGGTCAGCTCGCCGCGCAGGACCCCGCGCACGGCGACGACCGTCCCGGCCAGCAGCACCAGCGCGCTCGCCACCGACAGTCCCGACTGCGCCGTCGCGGTGCGCCGCCCGGCGCGAAGCTCGATCCCGTTCGCCCGCCGCAGAGCCGACAGCATCCGGCCGCGGAACAGGTCGCCGAGGCCGAACAGCCGCAGTTCCCGCGCCGCCCGCACGTCGGTGAGCAGCACCTGGAACATGTAGCGGGTACGGAAGATCGAGGTCGCCTCCTCCGTCGCCCGCGCGCGCTGCCGCGCCAGGCCCACCTGGATCACCAGCTCGGGCAGGGCCGCGGCCAGCAACAGCCACCCGACGGTCGGCTCCACCGCGAACAGCACGCCCGCGAAACCGACGACGCTCACGAAACCGTGCGCGGTCGCCATGGCGAAGGTCAGCAACGCGAACGGGGCCTGCTCGGCGGCCTGCTGCGCCAGTTCGAGGCGGTCGCGGAAAGACGGGTTCTCGAAGGGCGCGATGCCCACGAAGGAGTTGACCCGCCGGTACAGGTCGTCGCCCGCCACCAGGCCGATCGCGGCCTGCGCGACCGTCATCAGGTGCCCGAGCGCGTACCCGACGGCCCCGCCCAGCGCGACCGCCACCGCGCTCGCCACGGCGACGAGGAGCGCGCGCTCCCCGTCGGCCTGCTGGCCCCGGCTCAGTTCGTCGAAGAGGAGCTTGCTCGCCCACGCGCCGGCCACCGGCAGCATGCCGCCGGCCACGGTCAACACCGAGATCGCGAGCAACGCGCCCTTGTGGCCGCGCCAGGCGAGCCGGAGCGCGACCAGAGCCGCCCTCATCAGGCCGCGCTGCGCGCCCGCGCGCGTTTCGGCAGGCCGTGCGACGCGGCCGTGACCTTGCCGTCGACGAGGGTCAGGACGGCGGGATAGGCGCCGACGGAGAGGACGTCCATGTGGACCTCGTCGCGGTCGAGGCCGACCTTCAGCCCGGAGGGCAGGGTCGCGGCGAGCGCCCGGGAGTCCTCGTCGGCTCCGACGACCAGCGCCACGGCGCCGGGCTCGGCGAGCGCGGGGTCGTCGACGAGACGGGCGATGAGGTCCCGGCACGGCTCGCAACCCGGTGACACCACGAAGATCTGGCGCCTGCCGTGCGCGAGGGCGGCGGCGTCGATGGTCTCGCCGTCGGTGGTCGTGGTGTGGAAGCCCTCGATCGTGCTGCCGATCTCGGGAAGGGTGTCGCCGCCGCCTCCGGACTGGCCCTGCTCGATGGTGCGCAGCTTCTTGATCACCGCGAGGGTGAGGCTGAGGTTGAGCACGGCGACGCAGGCGACCAGGACGAGGCCGGCGGTAAGGACAACGGTCATGACGACTCCTCGCAGAAGAGCAGGTGGGACGGACGTGCCGTCCCACCTGGGGGGTTCTAACAGACCGCGCCGGTGCCCTGCTTGTCGCACTGGGAACCGGTCTTGTTGGTGCAGGGGCCGTTGCAGCTGATGGTGCCGTACTTGTAGACGCGGTAGACGCGGCCGCTCTGGCAGACGCTGGTGGCGTAGCCGCAGCAGCGGCTGCCGTGCTCCGGGACGCAGGCGCCGGCCTTCTCGGTCTTGAGAAGGAAGGAGAGCATCTTGGTGCCGAGCTTCGTCATGCGAGACCTCCGGGGAGTGGGGCTGAGTTCGTGCGGCTAGACGATCTCTCTCGCACCTGTCGTGGGGCTGTACAAGTTCTGTAATCGGGGGTGGGAGGGGGCAGCGGCAGGGAAGTGGTCCGCCGGTGCCGTCCCGGGCGCTCGACGACACGGACCGACAGGTTCTCCAGTCGATCGATCGCCGCATGAGCATGTCAACCAGCCCGCGCCGGTCCGGGGCACGGAGTTTCGGAGGTCGATGACGCGCCGGCATCCCACCACCGCTTCGATCCGCATCCATATCGCCTGCATGGCGATAGCAGACACTTCCATACACCGAACCGGATGAACCCGATGAAACCCACAAAAACTACCAGCCTAGCATTTACAGGCAGTGAACCCTTTCGCACAAACTGTCCAGATCTATTCGACTCGACACCAAGAAAGAACCACCATGGCTGAGATACCCGCCACGAAGCCTTGGCGGCACCGCGCCAGTGCCATGCCGTGGGTGCCGGGCAACACGGCGCAGATCCTGCCTCATCTGCGCGCGCTGCTGGAGGACATCGAACGCCAGCCGTACCTGGACCGACCTTTCACCTGGCCGATCACAGGATCCACAACGACCATTCGACAGGCTCTGCAGAGCCTGGGCGGGTCCGGACTCGTCGAAAAGGGCAACGGCGTGGCGACGTTGACTCCGGAAGCGGGAACCTTCCTGGAGACGAACGACAGTTCATATCTCCTGATGGTGTTCCACGCCAACGTACGTTTCGTGGGTGAAGCGATCCACTCCTTGGACACCCCACGGACTCACGAGCAGCTGAACGACATCGCAGCCGCTGAGTATCAGATGGCCTGGACATCAATGGATCAGGTCCGACGGCGGACGGCTTGGGCCCGCGCCGCTGAACTCGTGGAACTCTGGCGTTCGGGGAACCAGCTCGTGCTGACCGAACTGGGCCATGAGTTTCGATCCAGGATCCGAATCGCGAGTTCAGACGATCTTCCAACGGTCTCGGCCACAACAGTGGAGACCCCGACCATCGCTGCGCCCGGCCCGGAGATCGCGGCACTCGTTTCCAGTCTCGACACACAGGCGCTCGCCAACCGCAAGAGCGCGGTCGGGTACGTTCCCGGCAACGGACTGCACGACAGTCTGCGAGACCTGGTCAACATCTCGTCGCCGTCGATCACCTTCGAGGACTTCCATCGCTCATGCGTGGAGAACTTCGGCATCGCCGACAACTCCGCGAGGCAGACACTGGTCAACCTGCGCTCACTGGGGATTCTCGAACAGACCGCTCTCGACACCGTTGGTCCGACAGGCTGCGGTCAGGAGTGGATGGCCTCCGACGAGCCCGCCGACCTGGTGAGAATCATCCACAGCAAGGTCTCGCTGGTCGCCGAGGTCCTGCTGGCCCTGTCCACCACGGACAAGGTCGACACGGCCTCCATCCACGCCTGGCTCACCAGTCGCTACGGAACCGCGGCGGTGACGCGCAGCGAACTCACCACCCGCCTCGTGCTGCTTCGTGAGTGCGGAATGGTCGAGCGAATCACCCATCTCACGTACCGCCTATCCCCGCGGGGTCTCGCCTTCCGGAACTCGATCCCCCTGTGGCAGCCGGCCGCCGACCCGGGCTCGGCGGCCGACGATCTCAAGCCCGCCGAGGCGGAGTCTCTCGCCGCAAAGCTGCTCGTCTCATCGGTCGGCGGCGACAGTAACCGCTTCGAGAGTCTGACCGCCGAAGCCTTCGGGCGGCTGGGTGCGAGCATCGAGTACACCTCGGACCGTGACTATCCGGTCTTCGTAGCGACGTTCTGGTTGTCC
Source organism: Phytomonospora endophytica (assembly GCF_014202425.1). GTDB lineage: Bacteria > Actinomycetota > Actinomycetes > Mycobacteriales > Micromonosporaceae > Phytomonospora > Phytomonospora endophytica. The sequence continues at coordinate 111,804 of NZ_JACHGT010000002.1, forward strand.
CCCACGCAAAGGTCACGACTGCTCATCGCCGCTCGTTCAGCACAGCCAGGCGAGCTCGGCGAGGACTTCGTCCTCGACAGACTGGAGACGTACCGACGGCAGTACAGGGCGAAGATGGCCGCGATCGTCGCCCCCGCCTTCGCCCGGGAGCTGTCTTCCTGGGCGAAGGAAAAGGGCGTCTTGTCGATCACGGCCGGTGAACTCGGGCTTCTGGTCGATCGGCACGCCGAGATTCCGGTCCACGCCGAACGGACCCTTGAACTCCTGGGCTCTTCGGATACAGACGCGATCTGGGCCTCCGAAGAGCGCTCGTTCACCGTCCTGAGCCGAGTCGTACGAACCTTGTGGGACAGCGGCAATGACCCTGAAGAGGTCAAGTACAACAGCGGAAGCCTCAGCTTGAACGAGATCTGGCGCGCCGCGAGGAAGGACCTGGATGCGCCGCTGGACAAGCTCGAGGTCACCGAGGTGCTTCAACTGCTGTCGCACCCGAACGTCCAGGGCGTCGTCGAATCCGCAGGCGGAGGATTCAGCATGGCCGACACGCCGACACATGTCGCCGCCCGGCTGCGAGCGATGGCCGCCAAACTGGAACTCATATCCCCTTCGACGAGGCCACCAACGCGTCCATCCCCACCACGCACGATCCCCGCACCACGAGTATCGAGCCCGGTGCGCGCCGGCCGCATCAGAGCCTGGGCGCTTGAGAACGGCTTCCGTGTCGGAAAGCTGGGAAAGCTGCCCAAGAGCGTCGTCGAAGCGTTCCACGCGCACCACTCAACGGATTCGCCGTAGGCACCGGTCGACCAGTGCCCACTCACAGATCCGGACGCCCAGCGCCTGGAACCGCGCCGGGTCGCGGTTCCGCGATGTACACCATGCCGATCGTCGCGGCCTGACTTCTACCGCCACACGACGGTGCGACCACGGTCAGCGCCAAGCTTCGACAAGCTCGTCGGGCCCATAGGCCGCATGCAGACCGGCACTGGTGACGCCGCTGCGAGAAACCGCGACAAGCGGAAGCGGCTCGACACCGTACGCGACACGATGGCGTTGGAGCGCCACGAGATCATGGTTGTCGAACGGGGAGTTCTCCAGCCATTTGATCGATCCGAGGAAATGGACCTGCTTCGCGATCGGTGCCCGGTCCGCACCGACCAGGTCGATCTCGACGTCGTTTCCCCGGGTCCAGTAGGCTCCGACCACCGCGGACGCGGGCAGACCGTCGATGGGCTGCAACCGGGCCAAGCTCTCTCGGATAAGGGGTTCGACGGCTCGACCACGCCATGACGTCCATCCGACGCGGATCCTCCGCAACGCCAGGTCCCCACGCATCCGCTCGATCTCAGCCATGTGGGGTTCCAGGAACGTCAGCCAGAACCGCAGGTACGGGTCGACGATCCGGTACCGCCGCTCCTTCGAGGGACGGGTGGACAGTGGCAGTTCACCGATGACGATCCGCTTCCCGATCAACAGGTCCGTCGCACGGGTGAGGGTGGAATGTGCGATACCGCCGGCCGCCCGGGCGATGTTGGTGAACGTCCTCTCACCCGACCCGATCGCCCGCAACACCTCCCCGGCCATGGCCTGCGGCGGGAACTCCGCCGCGAGCGACCGCTCCGCCGAGACCAGCAACGCCGACGTCGGGTTGTCGAGAGCGGTTCCGAGAAATTCCCATACCGACGTCCCCGGCAGCCAGTCGCGCGCGACCAACGGCAGTCCGCCCGTGATCAGGGCGGCATCGAACGCCGTGGCGGCGTCAAGATCGAGCATCTCGGCCAGATCAGCGGGCCCCAGGGGTCCGAGAACCATTTCGGTGCCCCGCTGGTGGAACGGACGGCGATATTCGTTGAGCGCCTCCATCATCGACAGGTCGGATCCGACCAGCAACAGCAGAACGGGCTTGCGCCGAAGATGCCGGTCCCACAGCCGTTGAAGCTGTCCCTCAAAGGCGTCGACACTGTCCATGAGATACGGAACCTCATCGATGACGACTACGGAAGGACGGTCGTCGGGCAGGATGTCGGCGAGGAGCCGAAGCGCCGCGTTCCACTGACCGGGCGCCTCGTCGATGAACAGACCACGTTCCGGGAGGCCGGACTGCGCGACCGCGTCGCACAGTTCGGCAAGCTCCGCGTCAGCCGATCCCCCGGCCGCCGTGAAGTACACCGAAGGCGCCCCACTGACGCGGAGAAACTCCTCGACGAGGCTCGACTTACCCACCCGGCGTCTTCCTCGGATCAGCAGGCAACGCCCCGGCTCCGACGAGCCGATCCCGTCACTGACACGATCGAAGGCTTCCCGCAGAACCGCGAGTTCACGACGCCTGCCGATGAATGCTTGCACCCAGCGATACTACCAGTTGCGATAGTATCGGTGCCGATAGCATTGGGGCCTAGAACCGCGCCGGCTCCCGGTTGCAGGTTTGGCACCACCACCACACTGCGCCAGCCCGCGCCCGCCCGTGTGTACTAGATTCACACCTGCCCAGCCATCGTCCTGCCTGACAACGAATCCACATGCAGCATGATGGACAGGCATCACCGATTGTGGAGGCGGAGGGCGTATGGCATCGGGTGATCTCGTCGGGGGACGCTACCGCAGGCTCGAACTACGCGGTGGCGGAATGGGCACTGTGTACCGCGCCGCGGACGTGACGAAGTCCACGGGCGAAGCCGACTCGATCGTGGCGCTGAAAGTCGTCCTGCCCCTTCACGAACCCGTCGATGCCATCAAACGGCATGGAGCCGCCAAGGACCTGGAGCGCTTCCAGCGCGAGATCCGGATCATGCAACGACTCGACGCCCCAGGTCTGCCCCGCGTTCTGGACTCCGGCCACGATGAAGCCAGCGGTCAACCCTACCTGATCATGGAGTACATCGACGGACTGACCCTGAATGATCTGGTGGGCGACGCACTCCCGGTCGGACCCGTCGCAGCCATCGGCGCGCAGCTCGCCGACGCCCTCGCGGTCGCGCACCGAGCGGACATCCTTCACCGCGACCTCAAGCGCAGCAACGTCATGCTCCTGCCGAACGGCCGGGTCAAGCTCATCGACTTCGGAGTAGGCCTGCCACTGGACCTTCCCGGCATCACCAGCAGCGGCACAGTGGTGGGCTCGAAGAACTACATGGCTCCCGAACAGCTGTCCGGCGGGAATCTGGATGGCCGAACAGACCTGTACGGCCTTGGTTGCCTCCTCTACGAACTTCTGTGCGAGCCCTCCGCCTCACCGTTCACCGCTCGTCGGGCCGAGCAGCTGGCTGTCGGGATCGACGTGCCGATCCCGGCACTCACGGATCTGCGTGGAGACGTCCCTCCCCGTCTCGCCATCCTTGTGGCCGCCCTCCTCGATCCCGCTTTGGCCGGACGTCCCGAAACCGCCGAGGCGGTGGCCGAGGCCCTGTGGGAAGTCGTCAGGACCACTGCGGCCACGGCTCTGCCCGCGCGCTTCCGAACCGGCGACCCCGCCGCCTTCCTGCCCGACACGCCGACAGCGGACCACCCGTCGTACGCCGTCAACGACGAGGCCACCTCTGACGCCTCCTTCCTCAACGTCTTCGAGCAACGCACCAGACTCGTCGAGGAGTACGCGAACTTCACGGGCGGCGGCGTGATCATCGATGACCCCCGCATCCAGAAGTACCTCGACAAAGGAGCCGAGGACCGCGAGCAGTGGCCCGACCCGTACGTGGCGCTCAATCCCGCTTTCGCCGCTGGTGGAACCGTCCCCGAACTGATTGCCGATGGCCTCCTACACGACGGCTGCGATGCGATCTTCCGCTTCGACAAGAAGTCGGGGGTAGACAAGCCGCTGGGTCTCTACCGCCACCAGCGCGAAGCCCTTGAGGTCGCCTCCCGCGAGGACCGGCCCTCCTACGTCCTCACCACCGGCACCGGCTCCGGCAAGTCGCTGTCATACCTGTTGCCGATCGTCGACCGGGTCCTGAAGGGCAAGAAGGGTCCAGACGACAAGCGCATCCGCGCGATCCTCGTCTACCCGATGAACGCCCTTGTCAACAGTCAGATGGAGGAGCTGGAACGATTCCTCGGAGACGGCTTCGGCGAAGGCGCCGAACCGGTCACCTTCGCTCGCTACACCGGTCAGGAGGGTCAAGAGAAGCGGACCGAGATCCGCGCGAATCCACCCGACATCCTGCTCACTAACTACGTGATGCTGGAACTGATGCTGACCCGCAGAGAGGACCGCAAGGTCATCGCGGCCGCGAAAGGACTGGAGTTCCTCGTATTCGACGAACTACACACCTACCGAGGCCGCCAGGGCGCAGATGTCGCGTGGCTGATCCGCCGCCTCAAGCAAGCCTGCGAGGCCCCCGACGTGCAGTGTGTGGGAACCTCGGCGACCATGTCCACCGGCGGAACCGGCCGGCAGGAACGCAAGAAGGAGGTCGCAGGCGTCGCCGGCCTCATCTTCGGCCGCGAGATCCGCCCCGAGCACGTCATCGAGGAGACCCTCGTCCGTGTGACCGTTCCCGACGCCGAACCGGTCACCGCACAGCATGTGCACGCCACCGTCCTCCCGCCGAAGTACGAGGATCTGCGTGCCCATCCACTCGCCGCCTGGATCGAGGACGAGTTCGGTCTGGCCCGCGCTTCGGACGGCACCTATGAACGGCGTCCGCCGATCACGGTCGAGGCCGCCGCGGAAGAACTCGCCAGCCAGACCGGCACCTCCGTCGAAGAGTGCGACGCCGCGATCCGCCGCCTCCTGCTCCATGGCGCCAAGACGCCCGGAAGGCCGCTGTTCGCTTTCAAGTTGCACCAGTTCCTGTCCAAAGGCGACCACGTCTACGCCACCCTCGACACCGAGAACCGCCGGTACTTCACCCGCGACTATCAAGTGGAACGGCCCGGTGGAGAGCAGGAGATCTACGTCCCGCTCTCGTTTTGCCGAACCTGCGGCCGCGATTACTACTCGGTCTGGCGCGATACCAGCGGCCCGGTACCCCGCTACACGGCCCGCTACCAGATCGAAGTGGCCGAAGACGACCACATCGCCGAGGGCTACCTGCACATCCGCTCCGATGAGGAGTGGCCGGCCGCAGACACCGACGAACTCCTGGAACGACTCCCCGACTCCTGGATCGAATTCGCCGCCGGTGGGAAACCGGTGGTCAAGAAGGCACGGGTCGGCGACGTTCCCCGAGCCGTGGCGGTGACCCCGCAGGGCTTCGAGATCGCCGACGGCGCCTCCGCCACCTGGATTCCGGGGCGCTTCCGCTTCTGCCTGTCCTGCGGGGTCGTCAACGAGCGCCGCCGATCCGGCGACTTCGCGGTTCTGGCAACGCTCAACCAGGAGGGGAGGTCGACCGCGACGTCGGTTCTGTCCGCGGCCATCCTGCGCGAGCTGCGGAACATGCCCAAGGCGGACCAGAAGTTGCTGTCCTTCGTGGACAACCGGCAGGACGCCTCGCTCCAAGCCGGGCACTTCAACGACCTCGTACGCCACGTCCTGCAACGCGCCGCGCTGCACCTCGCGCTCAAGGACCGACCCGCCGATGAGCCGTACCTCCGCAGCGAGGACGTGGCGACCGCGGTCGCCACCGCCATGGGGCTGAACCACGCCGACTACGCCGAGAACACCGGCGAGTACTCCAGCGCACGCCAGGAGACCACGGGGGTGTTCCGGCGACGACTGGACCTGCTCCTGCACGCCGACCTCGGCGGCGGTTGGCGCATCACCCTGCCGAACCTCGAACAGGTCGACCTGCTGCACGTCCACTACGCCGACCTAGACGAGCTCTGCGCCGACGAACCCCGCTGGGCCGGCGTGCACCTGCTAGCCGACGCCACCGCAGCCAAGCGGGCCGAGATCGTCACCACCGTCCTCGACGCGATGCGCCGGGAACTGGCCATCGAAGTGGACTGCTTCCGGCAAGAGAGCTTCGAGCAACTCGCCGCCGCCACGAACCGCCGCCTGAGCGAGCGCTGGAGACTGACGCCTTCCGATCGTCCACAGCAGACCATCGTCTACCCGGGATCCGGCGGGGGCTTCGATGACCGCCTGCTGAAGTTCTTCTCTTCACGCGGCAAGGTCGGCGCCTACCTCCAGCGAACCCTCAACGAGAAAATCAAGCTGGAGGACCGCGACCTCATCATCGCGCAACTCCTGCGTCTGCTCGCCGAGGTGGGAATCCTGACCGAGACCGCGCCAGCGCCTCGGCGCTTCGTGCGGGGAGCGACCCGACAGGCGCACACACCCGACCGCAACGGCTACCGTCTCAACGCCGCCTGCCTGCGCTGGCGGCTCGGCCCGGGTCTGTACGGCATCCACGACCGGCTCACCACGACCCGGCCCGACGACAGCCGCCCCGAAGTCAACCGCTTCTTCCTGAACCTGTACCGACGGCCGACCGACACCCTGAACCACCTGTGGGCGCGTGAGCACACCGCTCAGGTACCGGCGGATCTGCGAGAGAAGCGGGAGAAGGACTTCCGGTCCGCCGACCTGCCGGTGATGTACTGCTCCCCGACGATGGAACTCGGCGTCGACATCGCGTACCTGAACGCCGTACTGATGAGAAACGTACCGCCGACCCCGGCCAATTACGCGCAGCGCTCGGGCCGAGCCGGGCGCCACGGGCAACCGGCGCTGATCGTCACCTACTGCGCGACGGGAAACTCCCACGACCAGTACTACTTCAAGAACCGGACGAAGATGGTCTCCGGCTCGGTCACTCCACCCCGCCTCGACCTGTGCAACGAGGATCTGATCACCTCGCATATCCAATCGATCTGGCTCACCGAAGCAGACATCTCCCCGGGCAAGGACATCCCGTCGACAGTGGACACTTCTGCCTTCGACGACGAGGACTTCGCCCCCGACGCGAAGATGCCCCTCTTCGACGATCTGAAGGAGAAGAGCCGGCAACGGGCGCCCCTGGACAGGACCAGACGCAAGGCCTCAGAGCTTCTGGAGCCGCTGAGGTCCGCTCTCGTAGGGACGACCTGGTGGGACGAAGCCTGGCTGGACGGCGTCGTGAAGCGAATCCCCACAGACTTCGACCACGCCTTCGAACGCTGGCGAGGTCTGTACCGAGCGGCGAGCACCGACGTCCGTGAACAGTTCAACCGAAGTATCGGCTGGCAGCTACGCCAGCGGGAACGCGACGAGGCGGCCCGACGTGAGCGCGAGGCCCGCGCCCAGCTGAGGCTGCTACGCAACGGTGGCGGGGACCGGAACACGATGAGCGCCGACTTCAACCCGTTCCGATACCTGGCCAGTGAGGGATTCCTGCCGGGATACTCCTTCCCCAGGCTCCCGCTCGCCGCGTTCATCCCTGGCGGGGACCGGCGCGAGGGCGACTACATTCAGCGCTCGCGTTTCATCGCCATCACCGAGTTCGGTCCCAGCGCCCTCATCTATCACGAGGGCGAGCGTTTCGAGGTCCGCAGAGTGCAAACGGACAGCGACAGCAACGGGGAGCTCGTCCTGCGGAGAATGCGTCGCTGCGGGGTGTGCGGCTGCGCGCACCTGCCCGACGAACTGGCCGACCGCTGCGAAGTATGCCGCGCCGACCTGACCGAGTTGGACACCAATCTCCTGGAACTCAAGACCGTCTACACCGAGAAGCGCGACCGGATCACCTCCGACGAGGAGGAGCGGCACCGGGTCGGCTACGTCGTGGAGACCGCGTTCAAGTTCGTCGACCACGGCGAGCGCCCGGGCCGCGTGGAGGCGCGTGTACGGGACCGCGACGGCGGTGACGTGGCGACCTACATCTACGGTGACGCCGCCCTGGTGCGCCGGGTCAACCGGCGCCGGCGCACGCAGAAGGACGATGGCTACTTCATCGACCCGGTGACGGGCCGCTGGCTGGGCAAGGGCGCGGCTGATCGCGCGGTCGGCGACGCCAGCGAGGTCGACGACGAGGACAAGACCACGGTCCGCAAGCGCGTGATCCCGTTCGTTGAGGACACCCACAACATCGCGCTGCTTCGCCTGGCCGAGCCGGTGGACCGCGAGACCGCGCTGTCGGTCATGTATGCCCTGGAACGCGGCATCGAAGCGGCGTACCAGCTGGAAGACGTGGAGTTGTCCGCCGAGCTGCCCAGCGGAGACGATCGCACCGAGTTCCTGCTGTTCGTGGAGTCCAGCGAGGGCGGCGCCGGTGTCTTGCGCCAGTTCGAGAACGACCCGCCGGCGCTGGCGCGCGCGGCCCGGGCCGCCTTGGAGATCTGTCATTTCGATCCTGACGCGCAAGCCATGACCGACCGGAACCCCGACGGGTGCGCCAAGGCCTGCTACGACTGCCTGCTGTCCTACGGGAATCAGTTCCATCACCGGCTCATCGACCGGCACTCTGCCTACGAGCTGCTACGGCGGCTGGCGGAAGGCACTGCTCTGAGTTCCGGGAAGGGCGAGTCCCGCACCGGCCGACATCAGCGCCTGACGAATGCAGCGGAGTCGAGTCTCGAACGGCACTTCCTGGACGAGGTGAAGCGGCACGGTTTCCGGCTGCCCACCGAGGCGCAGGTGAGTCTGCCGGAACTGGGCTGCCGCCCCGATTTCGTGTACCGCCTCGACGGTGTCGATGTCGCGGTGTTCGTCGACGGTCCCCATCACGCCGGCGCGAGCCGAATCCACCGCGACACCGAGGCGGAGAACCGCCTCATCGACGTCGGCTGGGAGGTGATCCGTTTCAGTCACAAGGAAGTCGACGACTGGATCGGCGTCTTCCGCCGGCACCGCAACGTCTTCGGTCCCGGCTTGACCGACACGCCCGAACCCAGCGAAGGAACCCGATGACCGTGTACACCCCGGGCACCTTGGTCACCACCCGCGCCCGCGACTGGGTGGTCCTCCCCGAGTCGACATCCGAGATGCTGGTCCTGCGGCCCCTCGGCGGTTCCGACGACGACATCGCTGCGGTCTTCCCGGACCTGGAGCCGGGCGGGGTCGCCGAAGCGACCTTCGCGCCGCCCACGCCCGGCGACCTGGGCGACGCGGCCTCGGCGGGTCTGCTGCGCACGGCGATGCGAGTGGGTTTCCGTTCTTCCGCGGGACCGTTCCGCGCCCTGGCAGGCCTTGCGGTGGACCCACGCGCCTATCAGCTCGTTCCACTGCTGATGGCCCTGAGGCAGGAAACGGCCCGGCTGCTCATCGCAGATGACGTCGGTGTCGGCAAGACCGTGGAGGCCGGACTCATCGCCACCGAGCTCCTGGCCTCAGGAGAGGCCTCCGGTCTGGCCGTCCTGTGCTCGCCGGCGCTGGCCGAACAGTGGCAGGACGAACTGCGGCAGAAGTTCAACATCGACACCGAGTTGGTCCTCGCCTCGACGGTGAACCGGTTGCGGAGGACCCTCGACCTCGGGCAGACCATCTTCCAGAAGTACCGGCACGTCGTGGTCTCCACCGATCTGATCAAGAACCCCAAATACCGTGCGGAGTTCCTGAAGAACTGCCCGGACCTGGTGATCGTGGACGAGGCGCACGGCTGCGTGGCCTCCGACGACGACAAATCCACCCAACGCAACCAGCTGCGCTACGAACTCCTCCAGCAGGTCGCCGCCGACACCGGCCGGCACCTCCTGCTGCTGACCGCCACCCCGCACAGCGGGAAGTCGGCCGCGTTCCGCAACCTCCTCGGCCTCCTCCACCCTCGCCTGTCGAATGTGGACATCGACACGGATGCGGGCCGACGGCTCCTGGCGGAGTACTTCGTGCAGCGCAAACGCGCCGACATCCGCCACTACCTTGACGAGGACACCGAGTTCCCAGCCGACAGGCTCTTCAAGGACGAAACCTACAAGCTCACCCCCGGCTACCGTGCCCTCCTGGACGCCGCCATCGACCACGCGCGCGGCAAGGTCACCGGCGCCAGGGGACGCGCCGACCGGCGCTCCGAGCGCATCGCCTGGTGGTCGGCGATCGCGCTGCTGCGGTCCCTGGTGTCCTCACCGAGGGCCGCTGAACTGACCCTGCGCACCCGCTCGGCGGCGGCGATGGCCGAGACCGCCGAGGAAGCCGACCTCCTCGGCCGTCCGATCACTTTGGACAGCGTCGACGACGATCGCCTGGAGGGCATCGACCTCGCACCTGGAGCCGACTACGACGAGGCCGCCGCCGAGGTCCTGAAGCAGCTCGCCGACCAGGCCGCCGCGCTCGAAGGCCCAGACGCCGACGCCAAGCTCGCCGCCCTCATCAAGCACGTGAAGCGGCTGCTCGCCGAGGGCTACAGCCCCATCGTGTTCTGCCACTACATTCCCACCGCCGAGTACGTCGCGGAGCACCTGCGCGAGGCACTGCCCGGCAAGGTCCTGGTCGAGGCCGTCACCGGCACCCTGTCGCCGCAGCAGCGGCTCCAGCGCATCGCCGACCTGGCCACCGCGAGCATGGAGAACCCCTCCGCGCGCAAAGTACTCGTCGCGACCGACTGCCTGTCGGAGGGCGTGAACCTCCAGCACCATTTCGACGCCGTCGTCCACTACGACCTCGCATGGAACCCGACCCGCCACGACCAGCGCGAAGGCCGCGTCGACCGCTTCGGGCAGACGCGGGACCAGGTTAAGGTCGTGACGGTCTACGGAGCCGACAACGGCATCGACGGCAAGGTCCTCGACGTCCTGATCACCAAACACCGCAGGATCCGCAAGGAACTCGGCATCAGTGTCTCGGTGCCCGACGAGGCCTCAGCCGGCGTCACCGACGCCATCGTGGAATGGCTGGTGCTGACCGACCGCGACGACCGCGCCGACCAGCCTGGCCTCTTCGAACTCGCCGACGTCGAGCAGACCCTCGACAAGGAGTGGCAGTCGGCCGCCGACCGCGAGAAGCGCACTCGCGCACGGTACGCGCAGAACGCGATCAAGCCCGATGAGGTGAAGACCGAGATCGACACCGTCCGCGATGTCCTCGGCGCCGCCGCCGACGTGGACCTGTTCACCCGCCGGGCGCTGCGCGCCTACGGCGGGCTCATCACCGATACCCCCGAAGGCTTCACCGCCGACGTCACCACCACCCCCGTCGGGCTGCGCGACACCCTCGGCACCGCCCTCGGCGGCGACACCATCGACAAGGGCAAGCCGGTGGTGTTCCGCGTCAACCCGGCTGTCCCGCGCGGGGAGGCGGCCCTGGTTCGGACGGATCCGGCGATCTCCGCGCTCGCCGCTTACACACTCGATACCGCATTGGACAAAGACCTGCCGAGCAACGAACGCCCGGCCCGGCGTACCGGCGTGATGCGAACCGACGCGGTGAGCGTCCGTACGACTCTGCTGTTGGCGCGGTTCCGCTTCCAGCTCGTCCTGCCGTCCCGGCACGGCGTCCGCGACCTTGTGGCGGAGGACGTGCGACTGCTGGCCTTCACCGGCTCGCCGGACAGGGCTGTGTGGCTCGATCACGGCGATACTCTGAAACTCCTCAACGCCGAACCGAAGGCCAATGTGGACCGGAGTTTCGCGGAGAACTCAGTCGCACGCATCCTGGACACCCGCGACGCCCTCGACGAGCACCTCGCCGAGACTGCCGACCGGCTCGCCGAAGAGCTGTACAGCGCGCACCGGCGGGTGCGCGAGGTCGGCGGTGCGGGCCAGCGGAGGCTCGGCGGCCTGCGAGTGACGCCCCAGGGCACGGCCGACCTGCTCGGTGTGTACGTATACCTGCCCGTCTCGCCCGGAGGCGCCTGATGGCCACTGTCTCGACACAGTTCACCTCGCTCACGACCGTTGGAGGGCTGCTGCCCGCGGACTTCCTACTGCGGGTCGCTGAGGGGCGCGGGCTGGCGCACACAGCGCCGGCGGACTACCGGGTGGTGGGGTCGCGCGGGGTGGACGACGCGGCGGAGCGGCGCTGGTCGTACCTGCTGTCGGCCTGGCGCGAACTCCGTAAGGCGGGAATGAAGCTCCCCGCAGAGTTGAAGGAGGGCGAGGCACTTTCCGATCCTTCGGGCAGGGCTCGCGACGAGTGGCTACTGCCGCTGTTCGACGAGCTCGGGTACGGCGGACTGCCGACGGTGGCGGGCGGCGGGATCGCCGCCTCTGACGACGACGGGCGTACGAGTTTCCCGATCACCCACCAGTGGGGGCATGTGCCCATTCAATTGGTGAACTGGGCGACCGACATCGACGACCGATCGGCCTACGCGCTGACGCAGGAGTGCCTGAACAGGTCCGATGACAATCTGTGGGGCATCGTCTCCAATGGACGGACCCTGCGACTGCTGCGGGACAACTCGGCGCTGTCCGGACCGGCCTATGTGGAGTTCAACCTCGCGGACATCTTCGAGGGCGAACTGGTCGCGGACTTCGTGCTGCTGTACCGGCTGCTGCACGCGACCCGGTTCCGGACTGAAGGGGATGCGCCGGCCTCGACGTGTGTTCTGGAGACCTGGCGCGGGGAGGCGATCCGCACGGGAGTGCGGGCCCTGGACCAGTTGCGGGACGGGGTCGAGACGGCGATCCAGACCCTGGGGACAGGGTTCCTCGCCCATCGTGCGAACAAGTTGGACCCAGACGACACCAGGCTCGACAAGGACGAGTTCCACCACGCGGTGCTGAGGTTGACCTACCGACTGCTGTTCTGGTTCGTCGCGGAGGAGCGGGGGGTTCTGCACACCGAGGACACCGATTCCGCCGTGCTGGAACGGTACCGGGAGTACTTCTCCAGTGCCCGACTGCGGAGCCACGCCCGGAAACGGCGCGGGAGCAGGCACGTGGACCTGTTCCAGGGGGTGCGGTTCGTCCTCGACGGACTCGGTGATGAGGAAGGGCTGGAGACACTCGGGCTGCCGGGGCTCGGCGGGATCTTCGACCGGACCGAGGGCGACCGGCTGCTCATCGGGAAAGAACTCTCCAACGAAGCGCTGCTGGCTGCCGTGCGATCCCTGGCGGCGGTGTACGACAAGGGTGCGCGGAGATGGCGGGCGATCGACTACCGGCACCTGGACGCCGAGGAACTGGGGTCGGTCTACGAGTCGCTGCTGGAGCGGGTGCCGCAGTTCGTGCCAGGTGAGCGGCGGTTTGTGCTGGAGACTCTGGCGGGGAACGAGCGGAAGACGACGGGGTCGTACTACACGCCGTCCTCGCTGATCGAAAAGCTTCTGGATACGACGCTCGACCCGGTGATCGACGCGGCGGAGAAGAAAGGCGGGGACGACCGGAAGGCGATCATCCGGGAGCTCCTGAGCCTGAAGGTCTGCGACCCGGCATGCGGGTCGGGGCATTTCCTAGTGGCGTCGGCGCGGCGGATCGCGAAGCGGGTGGCGTCGGTGAGGCATGAGACGCCGGAGCCGACGCTTGAGGAGACGCGGGAGGCACTGCGGGAGGTCATCGGGCGGTGCATCTACGGGGTCGACCTGAACCCGATGGCGGTGGAGCTGGCGAAGGTGGCGCTGTGGATGGAAGCCATGGTGCCGGGGATGCCGCTGGGGTTCCTGGACGCGCATGTGAAGCGAGGGAACGCACTGATCGGGGCTTACCCGAAGCTGATGAATGAGGGAATCCCGGACGATGCATGGACCGCGATCGAGGGGGATGACAAGGCCGTCGCGCGGGAGCTGAAGAGAGACAACCGGAAGCAACGGGCATCGGGGCAGATCGGCCTCTTCGGAATCGGGGCTGCGAGCGCAGACGCTTCGAACACTGGAATCGCGGCCGAACTGCTGAAGATCACCCAGGCTCCGGCACGAGACCTCAGGGCGGTACACGCCCAAGAGGCCGACTATCGGATATGGAAAGCTTCGCAGGAAGTCGCCAAGAGGCGGCTCCTCGCAGACACATGGTGCGCAGCCTTCTTCTGGCCGAAGCAGGACGACGGGATGTATGCACCGACGGAACAGCGGTACCGGGAACTTGCGGCGGACATTAAGTTGCCGATGGACACCGAGGCGGAGGTCCGTCGGCTCGCGGAGGAATACGCGTTCTTCCATTGGCATCTGGAGTTCCCGGAGGTGTTCGAGGTACCTGACCATGGGCTCGGGGCCGAAGAACAGACGGGGTGGACTGGGGGGTTCTCAGCGGTGGTGGGGAACCCGCCGTGGGAACGAATCAAGCTTCAGGAGCAGGAGTTCTTCTCCCAGCGGCACGCGGAGATCGCCGAGGCACCGAATGCGGCCGCCCGCAAGCGGATGATCGCAACACTGTCCGAGACCAACTCAACGCTCTACCAGGAGTTCGAGAGAGCGAAGCGGGAAGCGTCGGGACAGTCGCACTTCACGAAGGCCTCGAAGCGATTCCCACTGACTGGCACCGGAGACATCAACACCTACAGCGTTTTCACCGAAACCGATCGGGCCCTGACAGGCCATCATGGCCGAACTGGGGTCATTGTCCCGACCGGGATCGCGACTGACGCAACAACACAGCATTTCTTCAAAGATCTCGTCACGACCGGTTCGTTGGTCGCAGTGCACGGCTTCGAGAACGAATCGCTGATCTTCCCTGAGGTGCACCATGCCTTCAAGTTCTGTCTTCTAGTCACGGCTGGGGGTGGTCTACGCGAACCTGAAGCAGAGTTTGTCTTCTACGCGCGCAGCACGTCCGAGCTTGACGATGCCGATCGGACCTTCAATCTTAGCCCTGACGAGATCACCCTCCTTAATCCAAACACCGGCACGTGCCCTGTGTTCCGCAGCCGCCGCGACGCCGACCTAGCCCTTGAAATCTACGAACCACCTCGCACCGTGCTGATTCGAGACGGGGTACAGAACAGCAATCCCTGGCAGCTTGACTTCCAGACTCGCTTGATCCATATGGCCGAGGACTCGGAACTCTTCTTCGATGCAGATAACGCCACACGGATTCCTGTATACGAAGCAAAGATGATGCACCATTTTGATCATCGCTGGGCCACTTATGATGACGGCACCATTCGCGACCTTGGATCAGCCGAGAAACAGTCGCCTTCAACAGCGGCCATACCTCGATACTGGGTGTCCTCAACCGAGGTCACTTCCCGGCTCACAGACAAAGGCTGGAATCAGCAATGGCTCCTCGGATGGCGCGATATTACACTTCCCACAAACGAGCGGACAGCGATCAGCTGCATCCTGCCACCGTCGGCGGCATCACACACAATCCCGATAATGTTCCCGTTGCTGGATCCACCGACCGCTGGCGTCGCACTCACCGGGATCATGAACTCGTTCATCCTGGACTACTGCACTAGGATCAAGCTCGGCGGCACCCACCTACAGCTGTTTACCCTCAAGCAACTACCATTCCTGAGCCCTGAAGTCGTCAAGCCGCATCTGTCGTTCATTACTGCCCGAGTGTTGGAACTTACCTACACCACCTATGACATGGCCCCGTTCGCGCGAGACGTTGGCGACGACGGCCCGCCCTTCGTCTGGAATGACGACCGCCGCTTCGTCATCCGAGCAGAGCTGGATGCACTCTTCTTCCACCTCTACGGGATCACTCGCGAAGACGTGGACTACATCATGGAAACCTTCCCCATCGTCAAGCGGAAGGACATCGCCGCGCACGGCACCTTTCGCACGAAGGACTACATCCTCAAGTACTACGACCAGATGGCGGCGGCCGGCGTCTCGACCACCGTCCCACCTGTCGACGGGGAGAACTTCACCTCCGAACTCACCCCTCCTCCGGGCCACGGACCTCGCCATCCGGCGGAGGAGGGGTAGCAGCTGCGGGGTCACTCGGTCAGCTCCATCGGGAGCACTCCTTCCAGTCCTTTCGGACGAGGTACTGGACGCAGCTTTTCTTCCACATCCGGTGTCGTCCGGTCTTGTGGGGGTTGAGGAACGCAACCAGGCGCAGTGCGACCGCGTAGGCGAGGCTCCAGAGGTCCGCGTCGGCGTCCAGGTGGCGGATCACCAAGGCAGTCATGATTGCGGCAGGTCCGTCGTCGGGTGCGGCGTGCCGGTGTTCCTGTGCAGCAGGTCGTCCCAGTGGAACCAGGACGGGCACGGCCACAGGTGGCAGCACAACCTGCACTCGCGGTCGCCGATGGACGTCGGCGTGTGCCGCCACCACCAGTGGAGCTGGATGCTCCATAGTTCGGGCCGGTTCGCCGACGGCGGGGGTTCGGGCGGCGGCGGGCGAAGAAGGTTGAAAGTCGGGTACGGCGGGTGACTCATCGTGCGACCCCTATCCGCTCGGGGTTCGCGGACCGGGCGGTGACGAACGCGGGCAGTCGCCCGCCGAGAATCGTCTCCGTCATCCAGGTCAGCCGAGCCCCCGCCGCGACGCGGCCCCGGACGGTTGTCGGGCACGGATAGCTCTGTAGGCAGCTCCGGCAGCGGCGAACCAGCCACGGGACCGGAAGGCCGAAGAACCAGGCCCAGCCGATACGGCGTTGCGGCACGTGCCAGGCCGCATGGTACGAAGGTAGGTACAGGCGAGTACCGCGATCCATCGATCGCTCCTCTCGTGTCTGTGGAGATCAGGGCGGGCCGACGGTTGTCTAGGCCTGATACGGCCCGCCCTGATCGTTTTCATCGCGTGATCCCTTGACACAGAGTGGATCCCGCCTGCCCAGTGGCACTGAGCTGCGACGATCACCACTGGCGACAGTGGACACGCTGAGTGTTACTGTTGCATGGGCAAGTCCGAAATGCAACTACTTGCTCTGCAACTGCCCAAAGAATCTTGAAAGGTCGCGATGGGACGTCCGAAGAGCCGTGTACTTGGTCCGAGCTTGCGAAGCCAGTGGCTCGCCCTGACGCTCAAGGGATACCGGCTGGAAAACCAGCTCAGCATCGACGAGGTTGCCGACTTCCTCGGCACCAGTTCATCGACCGTAAGCCGGATGGAGAACGCCCTCACACAGGTCCGGCGAGCCGATCTCAAGGAACTCCTTGACCACTACAACATCTCCGATCCCGACACACGCGCCAAGCTGATCGAGCTCCGTGACATCGCTTGGCGCCGGGACTGGTGGGACGGCATGGTCGGCACGGGCCAGGAAACCACCTTCGCCGATTACGCCTGGCTGGAGTCCCGCGCGAAGAGCATTCGATCCTTCGAGGCGTTGGCGCTGTTCGGACTGTTCCAGACCCGCGCATACGCCGAAGCGGTCATTCGAGGTGCCGCCGTCGACGAGGATCGCGAGGAGAAGATCACGGAGTGGGTAGACCTCCGTCTCCGGCGACAAGAGATCCTCGACCACTCGGCATCTCCCGAGCTGGACATGGTCATCGACGAATCCGCTCTCCACCGGCAGGTCGGCGGCCCTGAGGTCATGCGGGAGCAACTGATGCACCTGGCCGAACTGGCCCGGCGGGACCGCATCACGATCCGCGTCCTGCCCTTCGCCAACGCCGATCACGCGGCATACTGCGGCACCTTCACCTACTTCACGCTCGGCGAGCACTACCCGGACGTCGCCTACGCCGAAACCGCCGTTACCCGGATGTTCGTGGAGGATCCGGTGAAGCTCGACCGTCTTCAAACGATATACGCTGACCTGGCCAGGGCGGCCCTGACGCCCTCGGAGTCCATCAAGCTCATCAGCAGCATCGCGGAAGGACTCTAGATGACCACGCCCCACCCACGTCAACTGTGGCGTAAGAGCAGCTACAGCCCCAACGGAGACGGCAACTGCGTCGAGCTCGCCCCCACCTCCACCCTCGTCGCCGTCCGCGACACCAAGGACCGCACCGGCCCCGTCCTCACCACCTCCCACGCCGAGTGGGCCGGCTTCGTCGGCGGCCTCAGACGAGGCGACTTCGACGCCTGACCTCGTGCCCCGACCGCATCCGCCGTCGGGGCACCTGCTTCCCTGGCCACATGCGGATGCGGTACGAACCCGACGAAGCCGAGCTCTACGAGGCCGCCAAAGACCTCCTCATCCGGCGCGGCCTCGCCTGGGCCGAAGCCCACGGCCTCCCCGCCGACGGCTTCGTTTGGTCGGCGGCCCTCGACTTCCGCCACGACTCCACCGACGGCCGACTCGGCCACTGGACCATCACCGAGGTCGGCCGCCTTCTACTCCATTACATCCCCAGCAACGTCACCTCCGAGGCCACTGCCCTCGCCGAGGCACCCGCCTAGCTGAACACTCTTCTGTCCTATCTGGACACTCACGGCCTCCTCGACCCCCGCGGCCACTCCCTGCCCGCGCTGCGCAAGGCGATCGAGGCCACCGCACCGACATACCGGGACCTCATCACGGACCCTTTCACCTAGGGTCCCGCAAAGTTCTGGGCGATGACCGCGCTCGCCAACGGCGTCGAACTCGATGACAACAACGCCATGGACGAGTTCATCCAGCGGGCCGGGGAGGGCCGCGTCCGCTACGACCAAGAACTCTTCGAGACGATCATGGGTCGCCACTTTCAGGAGGAGCAGACCGAGACCGGACGCGCCTTCGCCCAGCCCCCGGTCGCGCTCCCCGAGTCCGAGGCCCTCGCCGCTGCCGCCGCCACGAACCCCCTCGTCATCGCCCTCACCACCCTGGTCGACTGGGTCGGCCCCCAAGGCCGCGACCTCGTCCAGGTCGAGCACGTCCTACGGCTCCCCGAAGCTCGTGAGGCCGCCCGCCTGCTCAGCACTGGCGAAGCCGACCTCGACGTCCCCGACGCCACCGGCATGCCCAAGCTCAGCCTACTCATCGAGTGGGCCAAGAAGACCTGGATCATCCGCCAGTACAAGGGCCGCCTCGTCCAGGTCAAGAAAAACGCGGCCCTCTTGCGCGAACCCCTCGCCCTGTTCCGGAAGGCCGTGGACGACTTCGCCGAACTCGGCGAAGCCGTCTGCGTGTCGCCCTGGCCGGGAGAATCGCTCCACGACCTGTTCACCGAAGGCTTCGTCGTCCACATCCCCGACATCCTCAACTCCCTCTACGGCCTGCCCTCCCCCGCACCGGTGGCCAGGATGCGCGAACCGATCGTCTACGCCCTCTCCGAACGTTGGTGGACCGAGCCCGAAGGCCACGACGAGCAGTCAAAACAACTCCGCGCGGACATCGACCGCGGACTCGGCCGGGCATTCGACCTGCTCGCCGACTACGGCGTCCTCACCTCCGAACACGGGACAGCGGATCCCATGTACCTGGCCGACCTCACCGGGCCCAACGCCGCGCAGTTTCCACCGCGAATGGTGAAGCGTCTGCGAAAGGAACTGACCGCGCCCACCCGTCTGATCCGGCTCACCGACCTCGGACATTGGGCGGTCCGCGAGCGCCTGCTCGCCGAAGGCCTCGACGTTCCCCTCATCGGCGAACTCGCCGACGTGACACCCGTCCAGCTCCTCGGGGTGATCGCCGACGGTCTCTATCCCGCACCCGACGCCTTCGCCGAGATCGACATCTGGCTCTCCCGCGCTGGCCGCTACGCCGGCGACCTGGTGGAAGCGATCAGGACCGTCCCGTTCCGGACCCGCCGTGCCGCGCTCCTGTCGGTGCTCGCCGACGCCCTCCCCAGCGGTGACGCACTCCTGCGCGACCTGCGCGACGATCCCGAACTCGCTCCGACCGCGATACACCTGCTCACCGACCGAGGCGAACTCCACGAGGACGACCTGACCTTCGACGAGTCCGGCCTGATGCTCGCCGAGTCCTTCGCGCCGACCCTCGAACTCGAAGGCCCCGATGCCCTGCGCGACATGCTGTCGAGTGTGCATCCGCCGGACCTGCCAAAGGTCGTCGACCTGGTGGAGTCCTCGCGGCTCGACGCCGCCACCCGGGCCGAGATCGGCAAGGCGCTGGACGCCGTCCGCGCGGGTTGACCGGCATCCTCGATTACGATGAGCCACCTTGTTGCAGCATCGCGCTACCGTAGGTTCGGCCGTCCTGCCCTGCCTACGGAAACGGTTCAGCGATGCATGACAGCGCTCGTCCCGAGCCCCTCGATGATCTGACCCTCGACCTCATCGACGATCTCAGGTCCTCGGAGTTCCGTCCGAGCAAGGACGTGAAGACCACTGCCGAGCAGTTGTCCCAGGTCAGGTTCAGCGTCGACTCCGATGATCGGATGGTACGGGTCCACATGACCGCGGGTGGAACGCTGACCGGCATCGAGTTCCGCAACAACGCGACCGGCAGACTCGGCGAGGCTGACCTCGCCCACATCGTCACTGCCGCGATCCGGCAAGCCGAGAAGGTCGCATGCACGGCCGTCAAGACCGTTGCCGAGCAGAAGGACTGACCGGCCATGGCATCGACAATGCGCGAACACCACACCCAAGTCAACCGCGCGATCAACAGATTCCGAAGCACCTTGGCCGCCGCCAAACAGAAGGCGGCAAACGCCCGGGTCGGCGTCACATCGCCGGACAAGACGGTACGGGTCGAGGTCGGCGGCGATCTACGAGTACGCGAGGTGTCCATCCGGCCGGGAGCCTTGCGCACCTGCGGCCCGACACAGCTCGGTCAATCCATTGTGGACGCGTACAACCAGGCTGTCACCACGGTGCAGAGAGCGCAGTGGAAAGTCGTCGTCGACGCGTTCAAGCCCTCAGGCGAAGGAAAGTGAGTGACAGTGGAGGCTGATCTTTCCACCTTGACCTGGTTCCGCGACTTCTGCGACCGCACCAGAGCCGAAGTCCAGGCCATCCCCGATCAGGTCACCAGAGGGCTCCTCCCCATCGGCTCCTTCGGCGGCGCCGACGCTCCCTGGGCGCAGCAACTCATGGACAACTGGAACGCTGCCCTGTTGTGGCGAAAGAACGAGGCCAGCACGGTCGCGAAGGAACTTCAGTACCACGCCCAAGCCCTCGACCAGGTCGCCAAGGACTACCAGGACACAGACGACGCGGCCAACGAGACCATCGATCCCTACAGGCATTTCTAGGAGGCGGAGTGAGCTACGGATCAGACCTGCGGGCGGTCGCCGACGCCTACGCCGACGACATAGAGACCGCCGACGACCTGGCGCGAACCTTCCTCGGCGCGCCCGACAGCCTGCCACTGCCAAGCGTGGTCATCCATGGGCTCGCCTCCGTGGACACCGAAGCGATGCGTGCACAGATCCTGGCGCTCCTCCCCGCCAAAGACAGCTACGGAACGATCACCTCTGAGAACTCCGAGGAGATCACGCTGATGAACCGGTGGCAGGGCGCCGGCGCAGACGCGTTCGGGCACCGCTGGCAAGCCCTCGCAACGTACGTCAACGGCGACTCCTCCGCCGCCGAGAACGTCAGCCTCGTCAGCCGGATCAACGCACATCGCGATCTGGCCATCGGCAGTGACGGCGTGAGCGGACTCGTCGGGGCCGTCGAGGCGTCCCAGTCCCAATGCGTGCAGTACATCCAGCAGAATCTCAAGGGCCTGCGCACCATGTGGCACGATCAGCTCGACCTCTTCGGCGGCCTCCTCGGCGGTACCGTCGTGGGAGGTGGCGCAGGGGCCGCGATAGGCGCGCCTTTCGCCCTGGTGGGAGCGATTCCGGGCGCGATCATCGGCACGGCCGTCGGCGCGGTCGCGGGCTGCATCGCGGGCGTGATCCACAGTCAGAGCGCATGGACCGCCGAGATCGAGCGGATCAACCAGGGCACAACCGGAGTCGCCGGTCTGGACGACCCGTTCGCCTTCAATACAGCGAGCATCACCGAACTCCAGTTCACTCCCGGCTCGGTCAGCTCGACCGAGCTCTTCGCGCCCTGGAAGCCGGAATGATCCCATCCGAGACCCGTGCGGAGCTTGAAGCCGTACGCGCCAGCGGGCGCTACAGGTCAATGATCCGATACTTCCGCGGCTTCTGGCTCAGCTTCATCATCGGCGTCCTTCTCGCTGTAGCCTCACTCGCCTATCCGCAGCCACATCGCCCCGAACTGAGCTATGCGATCCTGGCAGCCACCATCCTGCTCCTGCTCCTCACAGCCCTTCTCGGCCTGGTCAAGGGCAGGCCCACCAACGCATTCGTCACCGCCGCCGGCGGTGACGCTCGCGAGCGATCGCTGCGGATCTCATTGCTTAGAGAGGCCATCGTGAGGGATCTCCTCAAGAAGGCTCCGTAGCTCCTCCATCGACGCCCTCGCCGACTGCGCCGCTGCCCCCTTCTCGAACGGCACCCCGTCGAGTTCCAGCAGGCGGGGAACATCGGCGGCGGTGAGCAGCCCGTCGTTCGTCTCCCATTCGGGTGAGACTCTCCCATTCGATCGCAGAACGCGGTACGCGTTCGGCACGTACACGGCCTCCCGCAAGACCGTGCCGATTGTCTGGGCGCCGCTCCCCACCACATCTGCCAAGTCCTGGTAACTGACCCACTTCCCGCTCGGCAACCGCTCCAGCACGTGAATGACTGGCAGGTACTTCGTCGGCACCCCCGGGTCAAGATCGAACAGCGCCCCCGAAAGCTCTTCGCGCAGTGCGGCCGTGGTCTCGGCCAGTCTGCGGTGGAGCGCGGTCTTCTCATCCAGTGCGCCGAGGATTCCCGCCACTCGTTGCTGCTCCTCCCAGGACGGAACGTCCACTGAGAGCATCCCCAGAACCGTCGGGTTGAGGGTCGCCACAGCCGAGCCGGAGTTGTTGCGCTTAATCCACTCCTGCACCGACGAGCGTCGCAGGAAATGCGCCAGGTACTCCGGGTCGACGTCGTCGGACTCGACCCGCAGCAGGAAACAGCCCGAACCCATGACCCAGCCATGGTGTTCCGGCTTGGCGACGGCGACCCGCCCCAGGTCCCCGACGCGGGAGAACAGCAGGTCGCCTTTGCGCACCTGATAGGACCGAGCCTCCTCGGCGACCTTCCGGGACACCGCCCCGAGCGGACGTGCGGCGATTCGATTTCCGGCCAGGTCCCTCGGCGTCACCACCGGCACGGTTTCCAGCCCCGGCTGTATCAGCGTCAAACGGCGACCGGCCGGCCCCGACTTGATGAAGCAGATCTCACGCAGTTGAGTGGTCTCGCGCTGCCCTCTGATCGCCTTGGTCGCCTCGCCCAGACGCGCCAACATCCGGTCTTCGGTGGTCACCAGGTCATCGCGGAGTCGGTTCAGCTCCGCACGAAGGATCCCCGGCCCGGCCTCCGACAGGGTCGATTCCACGGAATCACCGAAGTGGACGCCCGGCAGCAGCAACCAGTCGGCAGCCCTGATCTCCGCAAGGGAAACCACGTCAGCGAAGCCGGCCCGGAACGTCGGCGCGTCAACAAGCCATCCGAGGACCGTGGTGCTGATCTCGTCAATGTCCTCATCGGACAGCTCGTGCTGTGTGCGGGACACCGGGCGCCCCATTTCTGAGGCGTCGATCAGCAACACGTCGCGGTCTTCCTCGACAGCACCCTTGGTCAGAAGCCACACCGCCACGGGCACGCCGGTCGTGGCGAACAGCTTCGCGGGCAAGGTGATGACCGCTTCGACGGCGCCCCGACTCAGCATCGTCGCTCGAATCTCCCGATCCCGCAGGCCCGCACTGAGCGAACTCACCGGCAGCACGACCGCCGCGCGGGCACCCTCGACAAGCGCCGCCCAGGCGAGCTGGAGCCATGCGAAGTTGGCGTTCGATTCCGGTGGAATGCCAAAGGGCCACAGCCGCGCGGGGACACCACTGGGGGTCTTGGCGTTGAACGGCGGGTTGGCCATGACCGCATCCCACCCGTCATCGACCCCCAACAGCCACGAGGGGAACTCCTCGTAAGCGACCGTGAAGGTCCCGGCACCGATCCGCGTCAGCACACGGCCGACTTCGTCGGTCAGGAGAGGTGTCGACGCGAGCCCGGTGAACGAAGGGCGCGAGAAGCCGTCCGAGTCAGCCACACGGGCCACTTCAAGAGCCGTCGCGGGCGAATCCACACTAGGGTCGAGCACGTTTCGGATTCCTCGGCCCATGACCAGCCGGGCGAGCAATCGCGCCAACGATGGTGGCGTGGACACCTGGGAAGCCTTCGGATCGTCAAGGATGCCGCCCCGCCGAAGAATCGCGTCGTGAAGCTCAGCACGCCACAAGCCGTGCGGATCCTTGGCCGCATAACCGTTGACGAACCTGATGAGCAGCGAGCCGACTTCGTCGGTGGGCCACGGTACGTCCCCGGAGGTCTCCTCCATCCTGAACAGCAACAACTCCGCCAGCTCCTTCGGGTCGGAGCCCTCCCACAGCCGTTCGGCGTCCCGCCACAGCTGTTCCGCCCACTTGCGCGGGTCGGTCGCCGCCGCCTGCGGCGTGGCCTCGCGTCCGAGACCACGCCGCAGGCGGGAGCCGTAGGTCGCCCCCGGGAGCTCGCCGTGGGCGAGCCGGTTGCGGGGGATGCGCCGTCCGTCGAGCCAGGCGAGGACGTGGTCGAGCGGGTAATGCTCCTTCCCGCCGATCGGGCGCGATGGAGGAAAGTCCTCGTGCCGCGCCCGCCAATTGATCACCGCCGACGCGCTCACGTCCGCGTAGTACGCGATCTCGTCAGCGGTGATCAGGTCCTCGTCCGTACTCACGGTGTGCAACTACTCCTTATGCCGCGACGGCCAGGAGTGCCGACGTCGCGTGGCGGTGGGCCTCGCGCAGCCTGTCGTTATCGTTCAGCAACTCTTCCCGCTCGACCGCGGCCTCGTGCTTCTTGACCCAGGTTCGGATCGTCTCGGGCGCGGGCCCGAAAGCGGCGGCGATCGCCTTGATCGCCTGTGTCTCCGACGGGTAGTCGGTCCACGTCTCGATGAAGGTCCGCACGGCCTGTCCGCGCAGTTCAGCGGTGTACTCCTTGGCCACTGGCCATCTCCTTACCTCTTCGCTGAGGTAGGCTGAGCGTGATCAATGCATCCAGGTATGACCTGGACGACGGCCCCGTTGCACCGGGGCCGTCTTTTTGTCTCAGCTGCCCCCACGCTCCACTGTGGAGCGCTCCTCGTACGGTAGCCCACTCGTGAGACATTTTCAACTCCGCGTCGCACACTGCTGCGACAGAACTGAAAACCGCTGCGAGTGCAGCCTCACCATCCAGACGCGGTATGACCGCGCAGCACAAGTGGACTCCACATCCCAAATATATCAGGGATCAGTGTGAATACTGTCAACCCAGACCCACAGTAGACCGAGGTCACAGCGAAGCGGCCCCGGACGGTTCACACCGTCCCGGGCCGCCGCTTGGACTCAGCCCAAGTCCTCCAGTCCGAACAACCCCGGCTGCTCCGGCTCCTCCTCGGCCGGGGCGGTTTCCGCGTCCTCAGCCTCCTCGTCCGCACCCGACTGGGCGTAGTCACCAATGTCGGCGGCCAGCTTCAGCGCCAGCGGCCAAGCCAGCCCGATCCGGTACTCCGACACGAAGCGCTGCTGGTGGGTGAACACCGCCCAGTCGCGGGGGTTGTCCCCGGCCACCATTCCGAGCACCGCGATCTCGACCAACTCCGGGCGAGGCATCGTCTTCCCTGCCTGCGCGCGCACCGGCTTGCCCGCCGCCGAGACCGACTCGGTCAGCTTGCGCAGCGTCCGCTTGTGGGAGTTGAGGCGGTCGTTCTTCTCCGCAGTGCTGTAGAAGACGCGGTCCGAGGAGCTCTCGTGCCGCCACAAGCCCGACGAGTACCCCGCCTCGGTGATCCGCTTCGTCCGCTCGTCGAAGGTCTTCGGGTCCGGCGCCCACCACTGTGGAGTCTCCACCCGGTCGCTTCCGGAGTTGCGCAGCCTCACCACCCGAGCACGTGGGTTCAGCTTCGCTAGGGTCTTGGACACGCTGATCCCGTATCCGATCTGGTCGGCGAGCAGGCGGGGGTTCAAGATCCCGTCCCACCGCTGCCGGGCGTTGTTCGCCGACACCAGCACCAGCAGCTGCCGGGTGCGCAGTTCCAGCAGGACGTCCTCGACGAAACGCCCAACGGTCTTCTTCTGCTCCCACGTGTTCGTGCCCGCCGGGAGTGGCTTGAGCTCGGTGACCTCGCGCAGGATGTCCGGGTACGGCCGCCACGGTCCGTCGGGGAGCTTCGCCATGATCCTGCGCTCACCCGGACGGATCAGCACCGCCACCGGCGTAAAGGCCGGCCGGGTGCGGCCTGTCCGGTTGCGCTTGACGAGCCAGAAGGCGAGCTGTTCCAGATCCTTGGGGATCGCGTCCCCCACGGTGTGCTCCGGAATGAAGCGCACTCCGACCGCGCGAAGGCCGTCCTCCCAGGCCGCCCGTGCCCGGTCCGGGAGACTGTCCACGTCCTCCTTCTCCCCGCTGGGCTTGCCGGTGATGCACTGGACGACGTACCCGGCACGACCGGCGCCCACACGGATCGCCTGCTTAGGGTCGGTCGTGATGGATCGGTTGCGCTCACCGGCGTAGAAGTCCTTGTCAGGGAGCTCCACGACGAGCAGTTCGGCGTCCACGGCAAGTTCGGTGAGGTAGGCCCGCGTCCGCTCGGCCCGCTCCGCCTTCGCCTGCTCGTACTGCTTGCGGCCGTACGGGGTGTGACCGTCGATGAGCATCGGCTCGTCGAGGCCGCCAAGGCGGTCGGCGGTGATGCGGACGGCGACGGTCTCCGCGTCCAGATAGATCACCTGGCGGCCCAACGCGGCGTCCTCCTCGATGTGCACCTCGCTCACGTCCAGGCAGGAACGGGCGGCCTCGACGATCCGTTCGCGGACCTCCGGGGTCCGGTAGAGCAGGTGCACGGCGACCTCATCGCAATCGGTCGCGTGCGACAGCAGCTCCCGCCACGCGTTGACCGCCGTCTCAGCGTCGGCGGCAGCCTTCTGCTTGTTCTTGAGGTTCACCGCCTGCTTCTTCTCCGCGGCTTCCAGAGCCATCCGGTAGATCTCGCGCTCGGCGGGGTCATCGGTTTCAGGAGGTGTGGGAGGAACGACCTCCGTAACGTTCTTCAGCACCTTCGGAACCTGGAACCGCGGTTTGAGCGCCCCCGGAACCAGCCGAAGCGGCTCGACTCGCCGATACTTCGGCTCAAGGAACGACGCGACCCACTCCATGATGTCCATGGTCTCGGTGGGCGAAATCCCGAGCTGGACGCCGTGGCGCCCGTGCGTGGTGTGGTGGACAACCCCCGCCGTCTTGATCCAGGAGTCCGGGTCGGCGCACAGCTTCGCCGGATCGGGCATCCCGGTCGTCCCGAGCTCGGCCAGCATCCCCGCCGGCTCCCCGTACGACCACACGATCTCGCCGTCCCTGCCCCGTCGCAAGGACACCCGCGACAAGCGCTCCGGTACCGGCGTGTCCTCGATCCATGGGCTGTGCGGTTTGAGGTACACACCGATGCTCTTGCGGTCGGGAATGTGGATGCGCCCCTTGCTGGGGCTGCGCTTCCATCGCTTCAACCCCACCCGGAGGTTCACCCTCGGCACGGGACTGAACGGCTCGGTGTGCAAGCGGATCCAGATGACCGCCGAGAAGTGGAAGCCACCGTGCTTGCTCGGCGGCCAGGAAACCAGCTCAGCCCCTTCGTCGGTAACGACCTGACGAAACGTGATCGCCTGCCCGCCCGGGTCGTACGGGTGCTCGGCCGACGCCGAGGCGATCGTGCGGGCAAGGGTGTCGGGCAGGAGCCAGAACAGGCGCTGATGTGGCCCGGCGGTCCCGCCGGCGGTGGGATTGTTCTCCCACAAGTCGACGACGGCCGGCTCCCACACGGCACTGCCGCCCACGTCGAGAACGCCGAACAGATCGCGCAGTTCCACCGGCTTGAGGTCGTATGAGGCGCCGAAGTATCGCATCCAGGCCGCGACAAGCCTGGTCATCACGTTCTCCGGCAACGCGTTGCGGGCGTACAGCCACGGCTTGTCGAGGTCGTCGGCATTGGAGGCGACGTGCAGCACGTCGGGCACGACCGCACTGATGACCCGGTTGAAGGCCCTGATCGGCAGATAGGCGCGGTCTTGCTTACGCCGGGCACGTGCGAGGGCCTCCAAGATCGCCGCCTTCCATTCGCCGGGCAGCGTGAACACCTGCCAGCACTCGGTGTAGTCGGATTCGGAGGGATTCGGTTCGAAGGCGGACACGTGCAGCTCGTCGTATCCCATGGCCATGGCGTTCTCCGGTCATTCGAGGGTGGACAAGGCCTCGTACAGCGGCCGGTACAGCTGGCGCACCAGCTCCCGGTCGCCGGCGGGCACGCTGGAGTGATCGTCGAAGTAGGGCGTGAGAATGGCCCGCATGCTCACCAGGAGGCTCGTCTCCTCACTGTCGGCATCGGAGTCGTAGGCCTCCCTGGGGAAGAAGGCTGCGTCGGCAAAGACCACTCGCGTCGGCACGCCGCCGCGAACGGCGCGACCGATGACCTGCCAGATCGTCACCAGCTGGTCCCAGGTGAACGCCACGCGCTCGGCAGGACCGAGGTTCGACCATGCGAGCTTGCGGGCGAGCAGCCTCCCCCACTGGACCCGGGCTTGTTTGCGGAACTCACGCCCGGCGTCGTCGGGACTGCCCGCGGCGCGAGCGTCGGCGGCGAAGGCGCTGCCGGTGATCTTGCGCAGGGTCCAATCGTTGAGGGCATGGATCGCCAGATTGATGTCATCAGGACGCGGGTGAGGCCGGGCGAGGAACAGCACCGAGCCGATGGCGGCCTTCCCGTCGTCGAGAACGATGTTGTGGCCACGCTCGACGGCAAGCAGAGGCGCGATGAGGATCTGCCCTTGTCCTTCCGGAAAGCGCGCCACGTCACCGCGCCGCAGGGTCAGCCAGCTGTGGTCGTTGTCGGCGTCGTCAGGGACGAGCTGGACGATCCGCTCGCGCCACTCCGGCAGCCCGCTGAGGTAGGCGGCGGCCTCCTGGGCCTCGACGTAGGAACCGACCAGAAGCAGGATTCGTTTGCGGTCCAGATCGTCGATCAGGCTCAGCTCGGCGTCCAACTTGGACTCACCGGCGCCGAGGCCGCCTGGGGGCACCGCGAGACTCTTCAGCATCGCCCGCAGGGCGGCCGGGCGGTTCTCCGGCCGCTGGCCGGACAGGCTGATGGCCTGTCCCCCACCCTCAGGACGCAGCGGCAGCTTCTCGAAGGTCGACGCGCTGATCGCCGACAGTTCCCGCTCGTTCGGCCGCAGCACCACCGTGACGGGGACGCCCAGGTGATACCTCGTCGACGTTCCCGCCCAGCTCGTCGCCGACATCAGCAGGACATGGGGCCCGGGACGCCCGTCGAGTGCGCAGAAGCCGTCGAGACGGCGCAACAACTGCCGCCCGAGTCCCTCGTAACGGAAGAACCGCAGCACACCCCCGGGCTCGCCGCGCTGTTCGTCGTGAATGAACTGGAAGCCGAGGATGTTGCCCATCGCCGCCTCGGCGAGGATCGGCTCGTAGTCGCGCGGGGGGTAGTGCGACAGGACGTTGGAGACGGGCTCCAGGTTGAGGATCGACTCCACGGCCCGCCACGACCAGGTGATGAAGTTGAGGCGGTTGTGCAGGGCGGCCAACAGGAGGGTGAACTCCAGACGAGTGACCTCGCCGGTATCGGCGGCGCGCTCGGGCCCCGCCAGTTCCTCCACGAGAGCGCGCAGACGTCGCGTGGTCTCGTCTGTGCGGCCAGAGGACAGGAGTTCGAGGGTGACATTCGAGAGCCGGTCGAGGATCTCTTGTTCACCCGGGGCCTCATCGGCGGCTTCACCTACCTGGACCGGGCGGTCGCGGTAGGCGCTCAAGACGCGGGCGGCGCGGCCGTCGGCCCCCTCACCCCAGTCGGCCAGCAACCGGTGGTGGAGTGTGAACGCGCTGAAGTACTCGATGCGGGCCCACTCGCGCAGACGCTCGTCCTTGAGGAGCAGCCCGAACACCCGGTTGGCGGCCAGGTTCGCGGTGCCGACGGCGTTGACCCAGTCCTCGACCAACCTGTTCGACAACTGTGCCCTGGCCAGCCGGACGAGTTCGCGGACGCCGTGGCTGGTGACCTCGTCCAGCCAGGAGTCACCGTGCCGTCCGTAGAGGGTCACGGCCGGGGCGAAGGCGATGTCGAAGGCCATCTGGACCCGGTCGGCCTCATCGACGATGATGACGTCGCAGCGGCGGGCCATGACCTCCAGGAAGCGGACTCGCTCGTCGATCTGGTGGGACGGGACACGGCTGTGCAGGGCGCTCGCGGGGTTGCCGACCCACACGTCGGCGTCGACCAGTTGCCGGGCGCCGCGCTGCCGTGGGCAGTCCGCCCACAGTGGACAGCCGAGTCGGGTTCCGGTGCGCGGATCGGCGTCGGCGTTGACCAGGCCGGTGCAAGGGGCGTCGTTGATCGGAAGCGGCCGTGCGCCCTCGAAGCCGCGTAGTGCGTCGGCGGGACAGGCGCTGGACAGGTAGTCGAACCCAGGGTGGTCATGGTGCAGCATCGTGGGTTCGCCCGCGGTGTGGCGTCGCCGGTGCAGGCGGTGGATGTGGCGTTCCCGCGTAGACCGACCGACGATCGGGGCCGTCGGCACGCCGACGCGCGAGAGACGGTCAGTGATGTCGAGGGAGTCGGCGACGTCGGCGACGAGGATTCCGACCCGCAGCCCCAGACGGCGAACAAGGTAGAAGGCGAGGATGTCGCGAACGGTGCTCTTGCCCGCGCCGACCATGCCGACCAAGTGGACGAGCCCGGCAAGGGTGAACTCCCAGTCCCCGTCCTCCTGGAACACAGCGCCGGGATGCTCGCGCACCAAAGTCTCTACCCGGGCTAGCCGCCGAACCCAGGACCCGGGCCGGATCTCGGGGTCGGCCGCCTCGATCACGTCCATCTCGTGTGCACATGACAGCAGGTCGTCCTTGGTGACCGTGATCGGTTTCCCGCCGCCGCGAACCGGCGCGTTGAAGTCGTGGCGCTCGGCGGCTCGCAGCGGAAGGTCCTCGGTGAAGTGGACCGCATGCTGCCGCTCACCGGCCCGGAACACGTACTCACCAACACCCGCAATTCTCAATGCCCCGGTCCGGTGCGGAGGGGCCGTGTCGAGCAGGTCCCGGTAGCCGGAGTGCCGTTCCCGGCTGGCGGGGTCTGTGTAAGGCGAGGGCCGCCCGGTGTCGTCGATCCGGAAGGTCCGGACACCGTCGGGGAGTCGCCCGTACCGGTCCAGGTTCTCCAGCCACGTCCGCCGGCGGACCGACTGGACATAGCAGCGCAGCCGGGACAGCCGTAGCAACGGGACCGGACCAAGCATGGGCTCGTAGGCACGGGCGTACGGATAGCCGGTCAGCAAGACCCAGGCGTCCTGGGCCGTCCAGTGCGGCAGGAGATCAACGAGAGCCGAGAGCACGAGTTCGGTGTCGAGATACTCGGCGACAGCGAGTCCGGCACCACTCGGCCACCCCGGCCGCAGCTTTCTGGCCTCGCGCTCATGCCAGGACGAGGTGTCACGCATGTCCCACCGCCGGCCGGGCAGCCGCCGAAGCGACGAGTTCTGTGACGCCGCACATGGTGAGCTCGGCGGCGACCTCGGGACGACAGTGGCGCCGGAACCGTTCGCGGTAGTCGATCCGGCCCGTTAGCCGGCGGTCGGGAACCACAAGGAAGAACCGGTTCCAGGCGGGCAAGCGCACCGGAGGTGGAAGGGTGCGTGCCAGGAGCCGAGCGTCGGCACGGTCTTTGGCGTCGATCGCCCACACGGTGCCGTCAGGGAAGGTGACCCGCACGTCGTATGCATCGAAGGCGGGCCACATCTCCACCGTAAGCCCGAGCCCGGTGAGAAGGCGTTCCAAGTCGATCTCGACGAGCCCGGGGCCGGTGATGAACAAGCGCATCGGGGCGGTCAGCTGGTGCGGGCGGCGGGCGGCGGACAGCGCGCTTCCGACGCGAGCGGCCCCACGGTCGCGGCAGCGGTCGAGCTCGCAGGCCCATCCGCCGGCTGCCGGGCGCAGGAGGCACCCGCACCCCGCACAGATCGCGAAGTCCCCGCTCGGCCCACGATGGGCCGCCGTAGCCGGCAGATACACCGACGGCAGGAGATCGGCCAGTAGGAAGAGCTCGAAATCACCGAGCAGATCGTCCAGCTCGGCCCCGGTCAGCACCGGACGCTCAACGAGCAGCCTCCGGAACGCCACATAAGCGCCTGGATCCTCCGCTTCGCGGCAGCGGGTCAGCGCGGTCAGCATGATCTCGTTCTCGTGCCGCTCGGCGAGTGGGTCCGGGTAGGGCAGGTGCCATTCCCGACAGGCATCGGTCGGGGTGCGGGTGACCGGGTCGATGAGGAGTTCGGACAGATCCAGTCCGAGGCCCCACTCGGAGGGGGCCGCCGTGGCGGCGAGGCGTACGAGGGCGGGCACGCTCGCCGGTGGCTCCACTTTTGCCCGCAGGCAGGCGAGGACGAGCAGGTTGTACGCGCGTTGCACCTGGAGCGAGTACACGGGTTCTCCGGGGGCTTCGCGCTCGGACAGGTCGACGAACGCGGAGGCCAAGAGGTGAAGCAGGTCGCGCTGGAGCGGCACTGGATCGCTCATGTGCCGCCCTCCGCCGCATCCGGACAGATCACCCGGTATTGACAGAAGGCGCAGGCCCGGCCGGGGGTCGGCGCGTCGGTGGGGTCGTGGTACCAGTCTTGGACGGCCGCGTGGACCACTTCCCGGGCACGACTGAGGACATCGGCGTCATCGACGGGTATCGGGTGCAAATCGCGTTCGTCGACGGTGATCTGTTCGAGTTCGATCCGTCGAACCCGGCGGCCGTCGATCCCCGCTCCGGCCAGCAAGACCGCGAGGGACAACTGCAACGCATCATGCGACTGAAGCGGGTCGCCGTTCCAGACCCGCTCCCGGGTCTTCAGTTCTCGCCACACCCACGCGCCGTCCTCCTCGTAGAGGAGGTCGGCCTGTGCATGGACGACGACATCGGCGACCGGGTCATAGACCGTCACTGTGCGGTCCATCCGGGCCGCCCTCACCGACGGCCCGGCCAGCCAAGGGCAGCGGGGCAAGTGCTGCCGAAGCATCGCCGTGGCAACATCTGACGCGTCGGGCTCCAGTTCGTATCCGGCCCGAAACCACTCTGCCCGGCTAGCGGGAAGGTCAGCGGCAGTACAAGCCCTGGAGCTGCGATGCAGACCGTCGAGAACCGTGTCCACGGCACGGCCGATCAGTTCTCGCGTCCCTGGAGCCATGCCAGGAAGATTCCGGCGGTAGAGGTGATCCCGCCGGGGGCAGGCGCCGAAATTGCGGCCGTTGGTCGCCGACCAGGTACGGCGGCCCTTGCCGTTCCCCTTAATACCGAGCAGCCCCGGAACCTTCGGAACCGCTGAGCAGTCGCCGATCAGAACGCAGCGGTCACAGTCGCCGCCGGGTCGCCGGATCAGCGGTTCAATGCGCAGCAGGCGGGACATGCGAGCGCCATGAGCGAGGTACTCCCGTTCCGTCTGCTCCGCTGAGCCTCGGTAGAGGATCTCGAGGCGCCCGGTGTCGGCGTAATACTCGGCCACCTCCACCTGCGCGGGCATCCGGGGAATGTCCCGCGGCTGATGGGGCCGCTCGTACCAGGTGCCGTAAGGCGGAGGGGTTCCTGGGAAGCCCTGAGCGCCAAGGTAGGCGGTCGCGAGCACGCGTTCACGTGGATAGGGCGCACCACCAGCCCGGTACCGGGGTAGATAGACGCGCACGGCGTCGTAGTTCTCCGTGTAGGCCCAGAGTCCCCAGCCGTACAACTCCCGCCGTTCCAGCGGGACGTGAGCAACCTGTTCGAATCCGGTCAATCGGTACCCGTCGATGAACGGGTCGGGAAACCGCGCCACCGCCGAACAGAGCCAGCGTCGCTCGATCGGCCCCAGGGACCGGACGCGTCGCATCCGCTCGACCAGCTCCGGCGGCGTCTCGCCGTTGATGAATCGCTTCTTTACCGCAGTGTGGAGTTCGCCGATGAGCATCGGTTCACCGCTCTTCGGCAGTTGCGACTCCGGGCGGCGGCGCTGGTGCGCCGGGCAGGTCTCGGCGCCGAACTCGCGAGTGGACAGGCGCAACAGGTTCAGAGACTTCTCCGTCATTCGACCCCCTTGACTGGAAGTACAGGAGACAGTACACAGACTGTGTGAATATCGTCAACCCATGTGGTTATGATCGTCATACCCTCCCGGTAGAACCATGGGGACTTGATCGATGACCTAGGATTTCGCCAGCATCGAGAGGTCGGGAGGCCGCACATATGGACGCCGTCGAAGCCAGTTCGGCCGACATCGCGCGCCTCGCGAACGTCCGTCCCACGGCCGTCAGCAACTGGCGCAAGCGTCACGCCGACTTTCCACGTCCCATTGGAGGCACGGAGTCCAGTCCTCGCTTCGACCTCGACGAGGTTCTAGCGTGGTTGCGGGAGCAGGGAAAGGCAGTCGCCCTCCCAACAGAGCACGCACTGTTGCAGGCCGTCGCAGCCGCCGCCGAATACACCGGGGTCGCCGCCGCCCTCAACCACGCGGTTCTCACACTTCTGTACCCGCCGGCTCAGCCCGACCCCGGCGCCCCGGGCACACGACTGCTCGCAGACGTGTGTCAAGCTCGGCTCAGCTTCACCCAACAGCATCCTGGCCTGCTCTCGCTACCTGAACCCGCCCAGCTTCACACCAGCGAATACGCGGTCATCAGATCGGCGCTGGCGTTGGCCGACAGCCCTGATCCCAGAACCATCGCCGTCCGACTGATCGAGAAAACTCTGGGCCGCCGTACCGGCTCCCACACACCATCGGCGCCTCTCGCGCGACTTCTTGTCGCGCTCGCCTCCGACGACGCGAACGCAATGCTCCTGGATCCGTCATGTGGCGTCGGCGAGGTCCTCCTGGCCGCCGTCGGCAATGCGAAACGGCTAGCTGGACAAGTCGGCGATCCTGATGCCGCGCTATTGACCGCCCTGCGACTCACCCTCGCCGGGGCCGCACCATCCATGATGGACATTCATGCCGTCGACGCACTGCGACGGGAGGTCTTCGGCCCCCGGACGGCACGAGCCATCGCGACGGTCATACCCCCCAACGACCGCGACTGGGCCGCTGAAGGCGCCGGTGATCGCTTCACCTGGCCGCTAGGTACCCCGTCCAGCCGCGATTCCGAGCTGGCCTGGATACAGCGCACACTGGCGCATCTACGGCCAGAAGGCCACGCGGCAGTTCTACTCCCGGCGGGGGTGGCTTCACGACCCTCTGGCCGCGCCATTCGCCGTGAGCTTGTGCGAACGGCCGTTATCTCTGCTGTCATATCACTGCCGCGGGGTTCGGTCGAAGGATCCGCAGCGGCTCCACAGATCTGGATCCTTCAGGCACCGAGCACCGAGCACACCACCGCCCCCAGGCCGGTGCTCATGGTAGATCTCGCCGAGCGGTCACGACGCGATGGACCGGATTGGTCAGCGATCGAGACCGATGCGTTGGAGGCATGGAGGAGGTTCCAGGCAGACCCGGAGGATCCGGCACTCACCGACCACCTCCGCACCGTTCCCGCCAAAGAACTTCTCGACGAACGAGTCGACTTCTCCCCGACCAGGTATCTCACCATCTCAACGTCGCAAAGATGGCCTGATGAAGCCCGCGATGCCGCCCGCAACGAACTGACCGCACTTCTGTCCGCCCTCAACGAAGGCCTAAGTGGCGACACGCGGTTGGGCCGCGCGGACCTCCGGTCGGCCGGTTCACGAGAACTCGGTGAACTCGAAGCCGATGACATCATCAGGATCCGGCGTCGGAAGCCCGGAGCCGCAACCACCAGCGGCCCGGGTGGGAAGGTGCTCCTCCCGGCTGACCTTTCGGATGCACAACCACCGACTTCGGTTTCTCAGATCGACGATCCGAACGCACCCGTCATCCGCCCTGGAGACGTCCTGGCAACGGTCACCACTTCCATGTTGCACGCCAGGCTCGCCACGGACGACGACCTGGGCGCTCACCTCGGACCGCATGTCGTGATCATCCGCACCGACGCAGCGATCCTCGACCCCGGGTACCTGGCCGGGTACCTGGCCGGTGAGCCGGCCGACCGGCAAGTACGCCGAAGCCCCTCACATGGAATCCACGTTGCGGCGGACCTCCGCCGCATCCGAGTCCCTTTGCCCGAGATTGCAACGCAACGCGAGCTGGCGCTTCATTTTAGGGAACTCCAGCGTCTGTCCTGGCTTGCTGGAACTCTCGAACGCCGCATGCGAACGTACACCGACGCCACCCGTGACCGACTGCTGGCAGCTGGGACGACGGTCGCGGGGAAAGCGGGGTGAGCCAGCCGGCAGGCTGACTGACTGACCCCAGGCTGCCAGCTCTAGAACCGCGCCGGCTCCCGGTACTCCCCCCACTCCTCGCGCAGCACGTCGCAGATCTCGCCCAGGGTCGCCTCGGCGCGGACGGCGTCGAGCATCGCGGGGATCATGTTGGCGTCGGTGCGGGAGATCTCGACGAGGTGCTTGAGGGCGGCGTCGACGGTGGCGGAGTCGCGCGCCGTCTTGCGGCCGGCGAGGATGCGGACCTGTTCGCGTTCGACCTCGTGGGAGACCCGCAGGATGTCAAGGTCGCGGGCGACGGTCTCGGTGTGGCAGTTGACGCCGACGATGCGCTTCTCGCCGCGCTCCAGCCGCTGCTGGTAGACGAAGGCGGCCTCGGCGATCTCACCGGTGAACCAGCCGTCCTCGATGCCGCGCAGGATGCCGCTGGTGACGGGGCCGATCTCGTGCCCGCCGGCCGCCATCGCTTCGCGGGCGACGGTTCCGGCGTCCTCACCCTTCTCGCCGCCGAGGGAGAGGATCTTGCGGAAGATCGCCTCGGCCTCGGCCTCGATGCGGTCGGTGAGGGCTTCCAGGTACCACGAGCCGCCAAGGGGGTCGGCGACGTTGACGACGCCCGTCTCCTCCATCAGCACGGCCTGGGTCCGCAGCGCGACCTCGGCGCTCTCCTCGGTCGGCAGCGCGAGGGTCTCGTCCAAGGCGTTGGTGTGCAGGGAGTTCGTCCCGCCGAGGACGGCGGCGAGGGCTTCGACGGCGGTGCGCACGACGTTGTTGTACGGCTGCTGCGCCGTCAGCGACACACCCGCGGTCTGCGTGTGGAACCGCATCCACTGCGCCTTCTCGCTGGTCGCTCCGTACACGTCGCGCAGCCAGCGCGCCCAGATGCGGCGGGCGGCGCGGAACTTCGCGATCTCCTCGAAGAAGTCGATGTGCGAGTCGAAGAAGAAGCTCAGACCCGGCGCGAAGACGTTGACGTCCAGCCCGCGCGACAGCCCCAGCTCGACGTAGCCGAAGCCGTCGGCGATGGTGAAGGCGAGCTCCTGCGCGGCGGTCGAGCCCGCTTCCCGGATGTGGTACCCGGAAACGGACAGGGGCTTGTACCTGGGGATGTTCCCGGCGCAGTAGGCCATCAGGTCGCCGATGAGACGCAGGTGCGGCTCGGGCTCGAAGAGCCATTCCTTCTGGGCGATGTACTCCTTGAAGATGTCGGTCTGGAGGGTTCCGTCCAGTTTCGTGATGTCGGCGCCCTGCCGTTCGGCGGCGACGAGGTACATGCAGAAGACGGGGACGGCCGGACCGGAGATGGTCATCGACGTGGTGACGCCCTGCAGGTCGATGCCGTCGAACAGCACCTCCATGTCGGCGGCGGAGTCGATGGCGACGCCGCAGTGCCCGACCTCGCCGAGGGACTTGGCGTCATCGGAGTCGCGGCCCATGAGGGTCGGCATGTCGAAGGCGACCGACAGGCCGCCGCCGCCGGCCCGCAGCAGCATCTTGTAGCGCTCGTTGGTCTGGGTGGCGTTGCCGAAGCCGGAGAACTGCCGGATCGTCCACGCGCGGCCGCGGTAGCCGGTCGGGTAGAGACCACGGGTGTAGGGGAACTCGCCGGGCCAGCCGATCCTGTCCATGCGGGGGTCCTCGACGTCCCGCGGCGGTCCGTAGGCCGGTTCGAGTTCGAGCCCGGAAAGGGTGGTGAAGTCGGCGTCGCGCTTGCGCGCGGCGTCGTATCGCTCCTGCCAGCGGTCGCGACCTGCGGAGATGTCGGCGGAGTTCACGTGGGTTCCTTCCGGTACGGCTGCACTGCCCAGCCCATCCTAGGTCGCCGACCTTAACGATCGCTAACGCGGCCGCGATCTCCCATGCCGGACACATGTACGAAGCCGGCACCCCGTGGGCCGGGGTGCCGGCTTCGAAGAAGCTCGAACCATGGGGTCAGAGCTTCTTCAGGTCCCCACCATCGATCATGTTGAGCAGCCCGGCCCAGGTCTCCGTGGTCGCCTCCAGGACCGGTCCACCTCGGTCCTTGGAGTCACGTACGCCAATCACCGAATACGGTGCGGCGAACGCCACTTCGACACAGTTGCCGTTTCCCTGGCCGCTTTTACGTGCTTTGCGCCAGGTTAGGAACCTATAGCCGCCCACTGTTACCTCCTGTCAGTCAACCGCTGCGCGGTGCTACTGAGCAGCTTCTCACTGTCCTTTGTAGATAGCGAGGCCTCACGGAGACGTTCGTAATGAGCGAGGAGCGGGTTGACGTGCTCTGGGTCCGCGAGCAGTTCGTCGACCGCCGACATCTCCACTGCGGCCACCACGGGATCTTCGGGGTCCGGGTAGGTGAAGATGGAATACGTCGACCAGGGCACCGAGTACCCCGGCACAGCGGCGTCCACGGGGAGAATGCGGACGGTTATGCGGTCCGATTCCCTCATGGTGCGCAGCATGTGCTCCAGTTGCTCGGCCATGACCGGAGCGGGCGCCGACAGCCTGCGCAGCACGATCTCGTCGAGGATCACCTCGTAGGTCGTGCCGCCCGGCCGCTGGAGCATCCGCTGCCGCCCCGCGCGGCCCTCCCACACGAGCGGATTCACGCCGCCTCCCCCGGAGAGGAGTGCGGCCGTCTCGTCGCGTGATTCGAGGTAGGCACGGGTCTGGAGGAGTCCGGGAATGAAGTTCTGCTCATAGGCC
This sequence comes from Phytomonospora endophytica, assembly GCF_014202425.1. Taxonomy (GTDB): domain Bacteria; phylum Actinomycetota; class Actinomycetes; order Mycobacteriales; family Micromonosporaceae; genus Phytomonospora; species Phytomonospora endophytica. The sequence goes on from NZ_JACHGT010000002.1 coordinate 150,387, forward strand.
CGGATGGTGGCCGCACCGGCCTCCAGGTCGGCGTACATCGCCTGCCTGGTGCCCATCTGCTCGGCTATCCGGTGCCACCAGCCCTGATCGGCGGCGTCCCTGGCGATCGCGACGAGCTTGGTCCATTCGACACCGTCCACTTCGAAGGCGTCGAGAACCTTGATGATGTCGCCGACATCGGGACGAATGCGGCCGTTCTCCAGCCTGGAGAACTTCATGCGCGCCTGGCCGACCTTCCGCGCGAGTTGCTCGTGTGTGAGACCCGCTTTCTTCCGGAGGGCGCGCAACTCCATGCCGAGACGCATGCGTCGCACCAAAGGACTGATCATCCGCGATCACCACCACTGATCTGGGTGAACTGTGAGTACTGCCGCCGTTGCCGACCTTACGCCGCAGGTCAGGGAGGTCAACATGTGCGCACAGTCGCAAAGGCGACAGAAATGGTAAGGACGGTACGCTATGCGTCACCGTCCTATGTACTCGGCCGCACCGTCCACAAGGTGCAGTTGACGGTCACACGACGCCGCGGCGTCCGGGTCGTGCGTGGCGAACACCACCGCGGCACCACGCCAGGCCTCGGCGTGCAGGAGCTCCAGGACCTTCTCCCGGTTGGCCGCGTCGAGCTCACTGGTCACCTCGTCCGCCAACAGAACCGTACCTCGCATGGCGATCCCGCGGGCGATGGCGACCCGCTGCTGCTGTCCGCCGGACAGTTCCTCGACGAGCTGGTCGGCCTGACCGGTGAGGTCGAGGCGATCCAGCGCGGCGGCCGTGCGCTCGTCGGCGTCCACGGCCGGGCAACCCGTTACCAGCAGCGGGATCTGGATGTTCTCGTAGGCGGTGAGGCTGGCCGCGACGCCGTTGTCCTGCGGGATCAGCACGATCCCCTTGGCCACGGCGTCGTCGCGGTCGCCGACCGGGTTCCCGGCGAAGGTCACCGTCCCGCCCGCCGGGCGCATCAGGCCGGTGAGCGTCCACAGGAGACTCGTCTTCCCCGCGCCCGACGGGCCGGTCACGGCCAGCACCAGGCCGGGTTCGGCCAGCAGGGAGATCCCGTCGAGGATCACGTGCTCCCCGGCGGTGACCCGCAGTTCCTCGGCGACGAGCGCGCCACCGTCCACTGTGCTCACTGCGGCCTCCCGGCGCCGATGGTGGGAACGAGCCGGATCGTGCCGTCGGGGGCCGCCTCGGCGCGCATCAGCGTCCCCGGCGGGTGCAGCCGCAGGATCTCCGGCGGCAGGTGCACCGAACCGTCCCGGCCGACGACGAGATAGTCCTCGCCGCGCCTGCCCTCGGAGCCGACCCGGCCGTCGCGGATCGTGACCGTACGGCCCATCCGCCCGCCGACGTCGGGGTCGTGGGTGACCACGACGACCGTGCGGCCGCTGCGGTGCACCGATTCCAGCGCGTCGAGGACCTCGTCGCGCGAGGCGGTGTCGAGCTGCGAGGTCGGCTCGTCGGCCAGCAGGAGCCCGGCTCCGTTGGCGGCGCCGACGGCCACCGCGAGACGCTGCCGCTCGCCCGGGGCGAGCGCCCTGGGCAGGCTCGCGGCGTGCGCGCGGCCGGGCAGGCCGACGAGTTCGAGCAGCTCGCGCGCCGAGGGCATGTCCTCGCGCCGGTCGCGCGGGACGCCGCCCTGAGCGAAACGGATGTTGTCCTCGGCGCTGAGGTAGGGCAGCAGGTTGCGCGACGCGCCCTGGAGGACGACGCCGACATCGCTCGCGCGCATCCGCTGCAGTTCAAGGGCTCCGGCCTTGGCGAGGTCGCGTTCGCCGACGCTGAGGCGGCCGGCGGCGGGGCGCAGCAGTCCGGCCATGAGCGACAGCAGCGTGGACTTCCCCGATCCGGACGGGCCGACCAGTGCCACCGACTCGCCGGGTGTCACGTCGAGGTCCACACCGGACAGTGCGACGACGTCGTAGCCGTCGAGCCGGTAGATGTAGACCAGTCCGCGGCAGGTGACGCCGATCGCGGGGTGGTTGAAGCTCGCGGTCACTGTTCCCCCTCCCTCAGCCGAGCGGCGCGACCGTTGCGGCGCAGGGTCCCCACGGCGAACCAGACGGCGGCGGCGAAGCCGAGCAGCGCGACCGTCAGCGTCGCCGCCGGCCACGGCCCTCCGGCGTCGTAGACGGTCGGCAGCGCGTCGCCGCCCGCGCTCACCAGCGGCACCGTCGGCAGCATCAGCCACGCCCCGGCGAGCCCGGAGAGCAGGCCGAGGAGCAGGGGCACTCCGATGACGATCGTGTACTCGCGGGCGATGCTCGCGCGGATGACCCCGCGTCCGACGCCGGCGACCCGCAACGCGGCGACCTCATAGCCGCGCGCCGCCGAGGCCGACTGCGCGGTGAACAGGACCGTTCCGACGGCCAGCAGGACCGCCGCGCCCCCGGCCAGCAGGTAGAGCCGCAGACCGAGCGCGGGGGCCTTGCGGCCCAATATCTCCAGGTGCGAGTCCACGTCGTCGTAGTCCACAACGGACACACCGTGGGCCGCGAGCCGGTCCACGATGTCCAGGGGCGCGTCGGCGTTGGCCCACACTTCGTAGGTCAGCGTGGAGATCCCGGCGACGGCGGCGCTCGAACCGGCCTGCATCGCGGTATAGGACAGGTCGGTCAGCAGTGCCCTCGTTCCACCGCGCGGCACTATCTTGTCGCTGCCGATGACGTGGAAGGGCTGCGGTCTGCCGTGCAGGCCGGGAAAGCTGAAGTCCACGGCGTAGGGATCATCGGCCGGGACCTCGCCCGACAGCATCGTCGGAAGGAACGCCGGGATGGCGGCGTGCTCGACGATCAGGTCGCGCGGGTCGCTCGAATCGGCCTGCAGCGTCAGGCCCCCGGCCGACGGCGAGACCCGCATGGTGATCTCCGGGGTGAGGTCCCAGGGCCGTCGCCACGCGCCCTCGGTGGTCAGGCTCGGCGTCAGATCGGTGTCCCCGTCGGTGAGCGAGCTGATCGACAGCTCGACCTCGAAGTCGTCGAAGGTCCCCGGGAAGCGGCTCACGCCGAGCCCGATCAGCTGGCATCCGGCCTCGCAGCCGGGCAGCTCGGCCCGGTAGCTCTTCTCGCCCTTCGTCAAGTCCCCCAGGCGGACCGTCTGCGGCTGGTCGCCGGGACTGGCCACCCGGGCGACCAGCTTCATGGGCCGGCCGACCTCCAGAGTGGACACGTTCGCGGTGACGGCCAGCGGCCCGCTCACCATCAGCGGGCCGGGGCCGGGAGGGTGCAGCGCGGCACCGGTCGCGGCGAGCCAGTCGCGGTCGTGGTCGCGCCACACCGCGACGTCGTCGAGCCGGTCGGACTGGACCGCGACGACGCCGACGACCCCGTCGCCGTAACGGACCTGGGTGCGCGCGACGCCCATGGCGAACGCGCCCTCGGGGTCGATCCGCGACACCGCGTCGATGAGCGCGGCCGGGTTCGCGGCGGTCACCTCGTACACCCGCTCGGCGCCGAGGGTGTCGCCGGCGGCCAGTTCGCGGTTGTGCTCCCCGATCTGCCAGGCGATCGAGGCGAAGGACAGCAGGGAGACCGCGACCGTGATCAGCACGATCACCTGCCGCATGGCCGGGCGCCGGGCGATCTGCGCCCAGGTCAGCAGCGAGGTCACCGCGCCGCGACCGCCCGATCGGGACATCCGCGCGCGGGCCAGCGCGGTCAGCGCCCGCGCGGCGACGATGCCGACCAGCAGCGCCAGCAGCGGCGGCGCGAGCAGCACCAGCGTCGACGAACCGCCGCCGTCGGCCTCGCGGGCCTCATAGGCCTGGTACAGCGCGACGGCGCCGAGCGCGGCCAGCACGCCGTCGATGATCCCGATCCTCCAGCCGCGACGCGGCGGGACCCGCCGCAGCAGATCGAGGACGGGCAGCGAGAGCGTCCGCCACGCCCCGAAGGCGGCCGCCACGGCGGCTCCGGCGAGCGCGATCAGGGTGTAGCCGAAGACCTCACCGGGGACGCTGACGTGGGTGCCCTCGGCGAGCACGTAGACGGCGGTGACCTCGACGAGGCCGAGTCCGAGGAGGACGCCGACCGGTGCGGCGAGCACGATGAGGGTGAGCGCCTCGGCAAGTCCGAAGTAGATGGTGGCGGGCCGGCCGTAGCCGCGCAGTTTGGCCAAGGCGACCTCGGGTCCGCGGGCGGCGGAGAGGTTGGCGACGACCACGAAGAGGACGAACCAGCACAGCAGGATCAGCGGGACCGACACGATCGGCACCGACGCGGCGATGGCCTCGGTGTCGGTGGCGATGGTGCGGAAGGCGCCGGGCAGGCCGGTCTCCAGTCGGCGGTCCTCCAGCAGCAGCGCGGTGTCCCAGTCGCCGAGGTCGGTGAGCATGCCGTCGACCTCGGTCACCTGGACGCGGTCGGCGATCAGGGGGTATTCGAAGCGGCTGGTGACGGCGACGTTGGGGCCGCCGATGGCGCGGACGTCCTCGTCGGTGGAGACGAAGAGCGTGTCGAGGCGGGCGTTGCCCTTGTCGTCGTAGCCCTGTTCGAAGTAGAGGGTGCGGCCCCAGTAGGGCGTGGTCTCGGCGGGCGGCCGGTAGAGGCCGGTGACGACGAGGTCGGTGCCCCGCTCGCCGGGGAGTCCACTGTCGACGGTGATGGTCTCGCCGACCTCGACGCCCTGCCACACCGCGGAGCGCTCCGACAGCATGACCTCGCCGCGCGCGGCGGGGCAGGCCCCGGCGGCGAGGTCGAGGTGGTCGCAGACCTCGTCGCGGTAGGCGAGGCGGACGACGGGTTCGTCGGGGACGCCGCGCATCCGGGCCGAGCCGTCGGCGTCGGAGTCGACGGCGCCGATGGCGGAGCCGAGGACGTGGTCGAGGGCCGGGTAGGCGGCCAGGGACGCGTCGACGGCCTCGTGGGCCTGGCCGATCGGTGTATAGGCGGGCGATCCGGCGCTGCCTTCGGTACCGACGACGACGCCCGCCGCGGCGGGTGTCAGCGCGCGCAGGCCGTCGGTGAGCATCGACTGCTGTGCCGCCGCCGTGTAGGCGGGCGCGAGCACGGCCGCGGCCACGGCGACGACGGCCAGTCCCAGCACCACGGCCGAACGGCCGAAGCGATGTCGGATACCGGATGCGGTGACCCCGCCCAACGCGCACCTCGTTCCCGGCCCTGGGCCGTCGGACTGCCTCTGCTTGGCCCCAAGATTCCGGCATCGGCGGCCCAATGGGCCGGTGTGTTTCCGATTTGTTGTGGAACGGCAACGCGTGCGAAACGCCCGGGCCGGGCCGTCGCGGGGTCGTGGGATGCTCCCGGCCATGGGTTACGAGACGGAGTTCACCGGGTCGATGGCGGTGGTTCCGCCGCTCAACGCCGCCGAGATCGCCTTCCTGGCACGGTTTTCGAACACGCGCCGGATGGATCGCGCGAAGGGTCCGTACTTTGTGGATGGATCCGGGCACGCCGGGCAGGGCCGGGATCCCGACATCCGCGACTTCAACAAGCCCTTCGAGGGTCAGCCGGGGCTGTGGTGCCGGTGGGAGGCGAGCGCCGACGGTTCGCGCATCGCCTGGAACGGCGCCGAGAAGTTCTACGACGCCGCCGAGTGGATGGCCTACCTGATCGACCACTTCCTCAAGCCGGGCGCGGTCGCGTCGGGGCCGGTGGAGGAGGCGTGGGTCCGCCCGGTGGGGTTCGCGGGGTTCACCTTCGACCACGTGGTCAACGGCCGGATCGGGGCCGAGGGCGAGGAGCCGGGCGATGTGTGGCGCATCGAGGTGCGCGACAACGTCGCGTACGTGGTGTGCCGGGAGCCGCTCGACCCCGAAGGCGAGTGGGGCGGGCCGTGTGAGCACGCGGTGTGGCGTTTCGAGGGTGGGGCGTCGCGGCGGCTGAGCGGGGAGGACGCGGCGGGGTTCGATGAGGTGGAGGCGACGCCGTAGGACGGCCTACCCCGGCCGCTCGGGCGGCCATGTCCCGCCTTCGCCCTCGTGCCCGACGAGGAAGTCCTCCATGGCCGCGCGCAGGTCGCCGAGGAGCTCGTCGAAGCGCGCGAGCAGCTCCGGCGGGTAGCCGGTGACGACCGCGTCGAGATGGCCGGCGAGGGGGCCGAAGAACTCGTCGGCGCGCCGCTGGCTCTCCGCGCTGCTGCGCAGCGTGACCACGCGCCTGTCGGCGTGTTCGCGGGTGCGGACGATGTGCCCGGCCTGTTCGAGGCGGTTGAGCAGCGCGGTCGTCGCTCCGGAGGACAGCGGGATGCGCTCGCTGAGGCGGGCCGGTGACAGCGGCAGCCCGCGCGTCTCGGCCGAGTAGATCTCCAGCAGCGCGACGGCGTCGGTCGCGTGCAGGCCGAGCCAGGCCGCGAAGCGGCGGCCGAACTCGTCGGAGACCCCGCCGAAGGCGCGCAGGCCCTCCATCAGGCGGTCGCGCCGTTCCGCGTGGTCTTCGGCTCCGGCTTCGCCCATCGAGGTCCCGCCTCCCGGTCGTGTGATCTGTGTCGAATGACTTTGACAATCTATCGTCGCACAAACTACCTTCACCATGGAATTACTTCACCATGGAGGTTTATTGATGTCCCCGCAATCCCCCGCCCGCAGGTGGCTGGGCCTGGTCGCCATCGCCCTGGGAGTCGCGCTGATCGTGGTCGACACCACGATCGTCAACGTCATCGTGCCGTCGATCATCGGCGACCTCGGCGTCGACTCGACCCAGGCGCAGTGGATCCAGGAGTCCTACGCGATCGTCTTCGCGGCCCTGCTGCTGCTCGTCGGCCGGTGCGCGGACATTCTCGGCGCCCGCCGCGTGTTCCTGGCCGGCGTCGTCGTCTTCGGCGCGACGAGCCTGCTGGCCGGACTGTCCCCCGACGGCGGCCTGCTCGTCCTCGCCCGCTTCCTCCAGGGCGCGGGCGCGGCGATGATCCTGCCGACCTCCCTGTCCCTGCTCAACGCGACATTCACCGGCAAGGCGCGCGGCCAGGCCTTCGCCGTGTGGGGCTCGACGATCGGCGCCGCGGCCGCGGTCGGGCCGCTGCTGGGCGGCTGGCTCTCCGAGCACGCGTCCTGGCGCTGGGCCTTCGGCATCAACATCCCGCTCGCCGTGCTCATCATCGTCGGCGGCCTGGCCTTCCTGTCGCCGTCGCCGAAGACTCGCGGACGCGTCGACACCCTCGGCGCCGTCCTGTCCGTCCTCGGGCTCGGCCTGCTGGCCTTCGGGCTCATCGAAGGGCGCACCTACGGCTGGCTCGGCAGCGAGGAGCCGCTGAAGCTGCCCGGCTTCACCTGGGACGGCGGAATCTCACCGGTACCGGTCGCGCTCGTCCTGGCCGCACTGGCCCTGACCGGCTTCGTCTGGCGGCAGATCCGGCTCACCCGGCGCCCCGACCCCGGCCGGGCGCTGATGGACGTCCGGCTGTTCTCGATCGGCTCGTTCCGCAACGGCAACATCGCCACCATGATCATCGGCCTCGGCGAGTTCGGGATCGTCGCGGTACTGCCGCTCTGGCTCCAGTTCACCCTCGACTACAGCGCGGTGCAGGCCGGGCTGGCGCTGCTGCCCGTGGCGATCGGCAGCTTCGTCGCCAGCGGGGCGAGTTTCGGCATGGCCGCCAAGGTCTCGCCCTTGGGCCTGCTGCGCATCGGGCTGGCCCTCGAAGTCGCCGGACTGGCCGGGCTGGCCGCCGTCGCGCGCACCGACAGTCCATGGTGGATGGTCGCGGCGATGCTGTTCCTGTACGGGATCGGGGTCGGCTTCGCCACCGCGCAGGTCACCAATGTCGTGCTCGCCGAGATCCCGGCAGGCAGCGCCGGGCAGGGCTCGGGGATTCAGAGCGCCTTCCGGCAACTCGGTTCCGCGCTGGGCATCGCGGTGCTCACCACGATGTTCTTCACGACCCTGAGCGCCGGGCTGACCGACCGGCTCGACGCCGCCGGAATGCCGCCGGCACAGTCCGGGCCGATCGCCGACGCGGTCACCGACAGCGCCGGAGCCGCCATCGCGCCACTCGCCGCCGACCCGGCGACCACCGGTGTCGCCGAAGCCGCCCGGGAGGCCATGACCGAAGGCATCACGCTCGGCGGGTACGTCGCCGCGGCCTTCGTGGTGGTCGGGCTGCTCGCCACGCTCCTCATCTCGGTGCGGCCGAGCGGGACGCGCGGCGGGCGAACGGCGGAGGAACGCGAACCCGCACTGCCCTAGGAGGCGCGTGGGCGGTGGCGTTCGCCGCCGCTCACGCCTTCCGGCTAGGCCTCGCCGAGCAGCCGGTCCGCGGCCGCGTACGGGTCCAGCTCCCCGGTCGCCACCGCGCCCGCGAGTTCCTCGGTCACGTCGAGCTTCGCGCGCAGCAGGCCCAGCGCGATCGCGGTGATCTCCGCCGAGGCCCGCGCGGTCCGCCGCCGCTGTAGTTCGCCGTGCTCGTCGAGCCAGGAGTGATGCTTGTCGATCGCGTCGAGGAGCTCGTCGAGCCCTTCGGCCTTGTGCGCGACGGTCTTGACGATCGGCTGGCGCCATTCGTGCGGTTCGCGGGTGACCAGGGCCATCATCGAGCGGATGTCGCGCATGGTGTGGTCGGCGCCGTCGCGGTCGGCCTTGTTGATGACGAAGACGTCGGCGATCTCCAGGATGCCGGCCTTGACCGCCTGGATCCCGTCGCCCATGCCCGGTGCGAGCAGCACCAGGGTCGTGTCGGCGAGGCTGGCGATGTCGACCTCGGCCTGCCCCACGCCGACCGTCTCGACCAGGATCACGTCGCAGCCGACGCCGTCGAGGACGCGCACGGCCTGCGGTGTCGTCGCGGCGAGGCCGCCGAGGTGGCCGCGTGAGGACATCGACCGGATGTAGACGCCGGGGTCGAGCGCATGCTCCTGCATGCGGACCCGGTCGCCGAGGATCGCGCCGCCGGAGAAGGGACTCGACGGGTCGATGGCCAGGACCCCGACCCGCTTGCCCTCCTTGCGGTAGGCGCTGACCAGCGCCGTAGTCGTGGTGGACTTCCCGACGCCGGGCGAACCCGTCAGGCCGATGACCTGCGCGTTTCCCGCGTGGGGAGCGAGCGCCGAGGCGACCTCGCGGACGAGCGCACCGCCGTTCTCCACCACCGTGACGAGCCGGGCCACGGCGCGGTGGTCACCGCGCCGGGCCCGGTCGACGAGCTGGTCCACTTCGCTCACGCTTTGGGGGCCTTCAGGATCAGGGCGTCACCCTGCCCGCCGCCACCGCACAGCGCGGCCGCGCCGACGCCGCCACCGGCGCGGCGGAGCTGGAGCGCCAGGGACAGTGCGAGACGGGCGCCGGAGGCGCCGATCGGGTGACCGAGGGCGATGGCGCCGCCCTGCGGGTTGACGACGGCCGGGTCGACACCGAGTTCGGCGGTCGACTGGAGGCCGACGGAGGCGAAGGCCTCGTTGATCTCGACGATCGACAGGTCGGCGGCGGTGATGCCCTCCTTGTCGAGGGCCTTCTTGATGGCGTTGGCGGGCTGCGAGTGCAGCGAGTTGTCGGGACCGGCGACCGAGCCGTGCGCGCCGATCTCGACGAGCCAGGTCAGGCCCAGTTCCTCGGCCTTGGCCTTCGACATGACGACCACGGCGGCGGCGCCGTCGTTGATCGAGGAGGCGTTGCCGGCGGTGATCGTGCCGTCCTTGGTGAAGGAGGGACGCAGCCGGGACAGGACCTCGACGGTCGTGTCGGCGCGGATGCCCTCGTCGGCGCGGACGACGATCGGGTCCCCCTTGCGCTGCGGGATCTCGACGGGGGTGATCTCGTCGTCGAAGAAGCCGTTCTTCTGGGCGGCGGCGGCGAGCTGGTGGCTGCGCGCGGCGAACTCGTCCTGCTCCGCGCGGCCGATGCCCAGGCGGGTGTTGTGGTGCTCGGTCGACTCGCCCATGGGGATGTTGTCGTAGGCGTCGGTGAGGCCGTCGAGAGCCATGTGGTCGGCGAGGGTCACGTCGCCGTACTTGTAGCCCTTGCGCTGGCCCTGGAGGAGGTGCGGGGCACCGGTCATCGACTCCATGCCGCCGGCGACGACGATCTCGACCTCACCGGCGCGGATCAGCTGGTCGGCGAGCGCGATGGCGTTGAGGCCCGACAGGCACACCTTGTTGATGCCGAGGGCGGGTACGTGCATGGGGATGCCGGCCTTGACGGCGGCCTGGCGGGCCGGGATCTGTCCCTGGCCGGCCTGGAGGACCTGTCCCATGATCACGTAGTCGACCTGCTCGGGCGCGACGCCGGCGCGTTCCAGCGCGGCCTTGATCGCGACGCCGCCGAGGGTGGTGGCGGGCAGGTCGGCGAAGGCGCCGAGCAGCCTGCCGATCGGGGTGCGTGCGCCGTGCACGATGACGTTGCTCATTACGCCTCCGGTCTGGGGTGGTGCGGAGTGGACGCCGTGGCCGGGGTCGCCGGCCTCTGGGCCAGACTATCCGCGTGATCGGCCCGCTCCACGCCGGGAGCGTGGTTCTCACCACGTCGTCACAGCCGCACAACGGCCACTTCCACATTACTCACCGGTAGGCTCCGCGCAACGGAGCGAAGGAGGCGTCACATGGCAACGCTCACCCCCGTCGGGCTGCTGCGGATCGATCACGTCGGCATCGCCGTGGCCGATCTGGACGAGGCCGTGGCCTTCTACGAGGGCACGTTCGGCGCGACGTGCGTGCACACCGAGGAGAACGCCGAGCAGGGCGTTCGCGAGGCCATGCTGCGCATCGGTGAGGGGGATTCCATGATCCAGCTCCTGGCGCCGCTGTCGCCGGACTCGACGATCGGGAAGTTCATCGCCAAGCGCGGCCCGGGCATGCAGCAGCTGGCCTACACGGTCGCCGACATCGACGCGGCCTGCGCGGGCCTGCGTGAACGTGGCGTTCGTCTCATCTACGACGAGCCGCGCCGGGGCACCTCGAACTCGCGCGTGAACTTCGTGCACCCGGCCGACGCGGGGGGCGTTCTGGTGGAGCTGGTACAACCGGCTACGTGACGCATACGAGGGGGACCGCCGTCCTGCGCGGCGTGGACGGCGACCGGGACGTGACCGACCGGCTGCTGCTGCGGACGGTTCCGGGCGCGGTCGACTACCTGTTCGAGGACCTGCGGGCGCTGCCGGGGGCGGTGGTGGTCGCGCGGCGGCCGGACGGGCTGGTCGTGGACTGGTCGGGCCCGCTGCGGGAACTGGCCTCGATCCGCTACTTCGCGACCTGCGCGGTCGTGCTCGACGACGTCGACGCGCGCGTTTCGGCGCCCGGCGGTGCCGTGTCGGCGCTGACGGGGCCCGTGCGGTTCCGGGTCGCGCCGGTCGGCGAGGAGCGCTGGGAGCTGCGCGACCGGCTCGTCGAGAAGTACGGGTGGGTGAACGATTCGGGCGACTGGGCGGTCAACATCGACCACGACCAGGGGTTGATCGCCGAACTCGGGCCGCTGTTCTATCCGCGCCGCTTCGGCGAGCTGACGCGCGCGCCGGCCTCGACCAACCCGGTCGTCGCGGCCGTGATGGTGCGGCTGGCCAAGATCGAGCCCGGCCAGGTCGTCCTCGACCCGTGCTGCGGCGCCGGGACGCTGCTGGTCACGGCGGGTCAGATGGCCGACCCGGGCGTGCTGCTCGGCGGGGACCTGCGCGACCGCTGGGCGATGGCCTCGCAGGAGAACCTCGCGGCCCGTCGCGTGCCGGGCCTGGCGCTGATGGCCGACGCGACGATGCTCCCGCTGCCCGACGCGAGCGTCGACCGGGTCGTGGCGAACCTCCCCTTCGGCAAGCGGATCGGTTCGCACGCCGACAACCAGCGCCTCTACCCGCTGATGCTGCGGGAACTGCGGCGGGTCCTGCGCCCGAAAGGCCGGGCGGTGCTGCTGACCGAGGACAAGCGGCTGTTCACCCAGTCGGTGCAGCGCACGCACGGGCTGCGGGTCGTCAAGGAGATCGAGTTCACGCGTCCCGGCGCGCACCCCTCGGCCTACGTGGTGACGTCGCGGCGGTCGGGCCGGTGATCGTGCGGTGGGCGGTCGCGGGGCCGGTCACCGCCGACCTCGCCTTCACCGCGCTGGAGCGGGAGAAGGCCGCCCGCTTCCGTTTCGGCGCCGACCGGCTCGCCTACCTCGCCGCGCACGCCCTGGTCCGCGAGTGCGCGGCCGAGCTTCTCGGGGTGCCCGCGAGCGGGCTGGTGCTGGGGCAGCGCTGCCCGGACTGTCGCAAAGACGACCACGGGCGGCCCTTCATCGAAGGACACGACGGCGTGCACGTGTCGCTGTCGCACACGCGCGGCTTCGTCGCGGCGGCGGCGTCGCGGACGCCGGTCGGAGTCGACATCGAAGGCGTCGGCTCCGCGGTTCCCGACGAGGTGCTCGCCCCGGCAGAGCGCGCGGCGGGGCCGCTGCTGCGGCTGCATCGCTGGGTGCTCAAGGAATCGCTGATCAAGGTCGGCGCCACGCGGCTGGACGAGCTGGCCTCCGTGGACCTCTCGGTGGTCACCGGCGAGGGCGGCTTCGCCTGGCGCGGCTGGGATCTGCGGACCGAAGCGGTCGCGGGCGAGGCGGCGGTGCTGGGGGTGGCGGGGGAGCCGCGCCGAACGTGAATCGCCCCAGGGGCCTCCCGGCCTCCGCCCTAATTTCGACCGTAGCGCGAGCTCAGGCAAGGGTGGCGAACATGAACGCCACTCCCTGTGGATAACCGAGCGCCTGTGGACGATGCTCCCCATTCACTTTGTCGCGACCCTCTTTCACATCGTGACTTTTTTAGGCTAGCCTAACCTCAGTTTCAACTGGGGAGGTCAACCGTGGACACGCACGGCATCGCCGTGGTCACCGGAGTGGCGGGAGGGATCGGCGCCGCCGTCGCCGAGGCCCTCACCGCGAGCGGGCACGTCGTCGCCGGTCTCGACCGGAGCAAGCCCGAACCCGACATCGCCTGGTACGACACCGATGTCACCGACACGCGGGCCGTCGACACCGCCGTGGCCGCCGTCGAGGACGAGATCGGGCCGATCTCGCTGCTGGTCAGCGTCGCCGGGATCCTGCGCACCGGCCCGGCCCTCGAACTGTCCGATGAGGACTGGGCGGATCTGTTCGCCGTCAACGCCACCGGCGTCATGCACCTCTCGCGGGCCGTCGCCCGGCACATGGTCCCCCGCCGCCGGGGCGCCATCGTGACCGTCGGCTCGAACGCCGCCGGGGTCCCGCGTGCGGGGATGGCCGCCTACGCCGCCAGCAAGGCCGCCGCCGCGCACTACACCCGTTGCCTGGGACTGGAACTGGCCACCCACGGCATCCGCTGCAACATCGTCTCCCCCGGCTCGACCGACACCCCGATGCAGCGCGCGCTGTGGACGGAGGACCGCGGGCCCGACGCCGTCATCGCCGGAGACCCCGCCGCCTTCAAGGTCGGCATCCCCCTCGGCCGGATCGCCGACCCGGAGGACATCGCCGAGGCCGTGTGCTTCCTGGCCTCCGACGCCGCACGGCACATCACCATGCAGGACCTCTACGTCGACGGCGGCGCGACCCTCCGCTGACGGCGCCGACCCCCATCCCCTCAGCAGAGGAACGCCGCATGACCATGCCCCGAACCGATCTCCTCGACGCCTACCGGCCGGGACGCTCCTTCCTGTACAGCACCGCCGAACGCGCCCTGCTGGCCACCGGGGCGACCGTCACCCTCCCCGGTCGCGGACCGCACGCCGCCCGCCGCGCCGCCGCCGTCCTCGACGCGCTCGGCGATGACGCGCACGGCCGCCGTTCGCTGCTGGTCGGCGCGATCCCCTTCGACGACGACGCCCCCGCCCGGCTGGTGATCCCCGAGTCCCACACCTGGGGCGAACCGGTCACCGGCTCGCCGCCGCACCGAACGGGCGTGCGCGAACTGCGGGCCGAACCACCCGAGGACGACTACCTCGCGTCCGTCCACACCGCACTGTCCCTCATGGACGGTGGCGATCTCGACAAGGCCGTGCTCGCGCGCTCCCTCGTGCTGCGCCCCAACGCACCCGTCGACGTGCCCGCGCTCGTGCGCGGTCTCGCCGGAGGCGACCCGCGCGGACACACCTTCGCCGTGCCGCTGCCCGGACGGCGCACCCTCGTCGGCGCCAGTCCCGAACTGCTCGTCCGCCGGCGCGGCGGCGTCGTCACCGCCCATCCGCTCGCCGGATCCCGTCCCCGCACGGGAGACCCGGTCCGCGACGCCGTCGCCACCGCCGAACTCCTGGCCTGCGACAAGGACCGCCGCGAACACGCCTTCGTGGTCGACGCGATCGCCACGGCCCTGGCCCCGTACTGCGCGAGCGTCGACGCACCCCCGACACCCACCGTGACCACGACCGGCGCCATGCTGCACCTCGGCACGCTCATCACCGCCGAACTGCGCGACGAACGCGTCTCGGCCCTCGAACTGGCCTGCGCCCTGCATCCGACGCCCGCCGTCTGCGGCACGCCGACCGCCCCCGCCCGCGAGCTGATCGGCCGCGTCGAAGGCTTCGAACGCGGCTTCTACGCCGGAATGGTCGGCTGGACCGACGGCTCCGGCGACGGCGAGTGGGCCGTGGCGATCCGCTGCGCCGAAGTCGACGGCGACCGGCTGCGGCTCTACGCGGGCGCCGGAATCGTGCCGGGATCACAACCGAGGGCGGAGCTCGCCGAGACCTCGGCGAAGTTCCGCACACTGCTGGGAGCGCTCGGAGTCGAGACCGGAACGGAGGCCGCCGATGTCGCACGGATTCACCGCGTGGCCTGAGGAGTTCGCCTCCCGCTACCGCGAACGCGGCTACTGGACCGGCGAGGCCTTCCCCGCGCTGCTCGACCGTGTCGCGGCAGAACACGGTGCACGGGAGGCCGTGGTCGGCACCGGACTCGACGGTTCACCGCTGCGGCTGACCTACACGGAGCTGCGGGATCGCGCGCTGCGACTGGCCTCGGCGCTGCACGGGCTCGGGATCGGCGCGGGTGAGCGGGTCGTCGTGCAGTGCGGCAACCACCCCGAGTTCGCCGTGGTGGTCTTCGCGCTGTTCCGGATCGGCGCGGTCCCGGTGTTCGCGCTTCCCGCCCACCGGCACGCCGAGATCGGGCACTTCCTGGCCGCCTCGGGCGCCGTGGCGTACCTCCACGCCGACGAGGAGAACGCCGCCGCCGTCGCCGGGCGGGTGCCGCACGTCCGCGACATCGCCTCGCTGGCCGGGCTGCCCCCGGGCGGGCCGCTGCCCGAGCCGCCCGCGGCCTCCGCGGTCGCGCTGTTCCAGTTGTCCGGCGGGAGCACCGGACTGCCGAAGCTGATCCCCCGGACCCACGACGACTACGCCTACAGCGTCCGCGCGAGCGCGGAGATCTGCGGGCTGTCGCCGGAGACGGTGTACCTGTGCGTGCTGCCCGCCGCGCACAACTTCGCGTTGTCCTCGCCGGGGATCCTGGGCGTCCTGCACGCCGGCGGGACGGTCGTCCTCGCACCCGACGGCAGTCCCGACACGGCCTTCCCGCTCATCGCCGCCGAGCGCGTGACCATGGCGGCGCTGGTGCCGCCGCTGGCGCAGGTATGGCTGCGGGCCGCTCCGGCGTCGGACGCCGATCTGTCCACTCTGGACCTCGTGCAGGTCGGCGGGGCCCGGCTGGCTCCCCCGGTCGCCGAACGGATCACGCCCGGGCTGGGCGCGCGGCTCCAGCAGGTCTTCGGGATGGCCGAGGGCCTGGTCTGCTACACCCGTGACGAGGATCCGCGAGAGCTGGTGCACACCACCCAGGGCAGGCCGATCTGCGACGCCGACGACGAGGTCCGCGTGGTCGACGACGCCGACCGTGACGTGCCGCCGGGCACGGAAGGGCATCTGCTGACGCGTGGCCCGTACACCATTCGCGGATATTGGTCACCCCGGTACGGCGACGCCGATGCCCACAACCGCGCCGCCTTCACCGCCGACGGGTTCTACCGGACCGGGGACCTGGTGCGCCGCACCGAGAGCGGGCACCTGGTCGTGACCGGCCGGGCCAAGGACCAGATCAACCGAGGCGGGGAGAAGATCGCCGCCGCCGAGGTCGAGCAGGTGCTCCTGGCCCACGAGGCCGTCGCCGACGCCGCCGTGGTGTCGATCCCCGACGAACATCTCGGGGAGCGCTCCTGCGCCTACGTCGTCGCCCGGGAAGCCGCGCCGGTCAAGGGAAGCGCGCTGCGCGCGCACGTCCGCCGGGCGGGCCTGGCGGCGTTCAAGATCCCCGACAAGGTCGTGTTCGTCGCGGCCCTGCCCCGCACCGCCGTGGGCAAGGTCGACAAGAAGGCCCTCCGTGACCGCCACCGAAAGGACAGCTGATGCCCATCCCCCGGATCGCCCCGTACCCGCTGCCGGGAGCCGATTCCCTGCCGCCGAACCGGGTGGACTGGCGCTTCGTGCCGGAGCGGGCGGTGCTGCTCGTCCACGACATGCAGCGCTATTTCCTGGACTTCTACGACGGCGAGTTCACCTCGCTGTACGAGGGTGTGGCGCGCCTGCGGAAACTCGGGATCCCGGCGGTCTACACCGCGCAGACGGCTCCGCAGGATCCGGTCTCGCGCGGGCTGCTGACCGACATGTGGGGACCGGGGATCGCCGACCGGGCCGAGATCGTGGCGGCCGTGGCCCCCGCGGCGGGCGAGCCGGTGCTGGAGAAGCACCGCTACTCCGCCTTCGTGCGTTCGGATCTCGCCGAGCGCATGGCCGCGATGGGACGTGATCAGCTCGTCCTGTGCGGGGTCTACGCGCACATCGGGATCCTGCACACCGCGCTCGACGCCTTCGCACGCGACATCAAGCCCTTCGTCGTCGCCGACGCCACCGCCGACTTCGGTCGCGAACAGCACGACCGGGCGCTGTCCCTGGTGGCCTCGACGTGCGGGCGGGTGGTGACCGTCGCCGGCCTGTCCTCGCCGGGCATCACCCTCGCCGAGGTGCGCGCCGAGGTCGCCGCGCTGCTGGACGAACCGGTCGACGACGACGAGAGCCTCATCGACGCCGGTCTCGACTCGATCCGGGTGATGACGCTGGTGGAGAGCTGGAAGGCGCGCGGCCTGTCGGTCGGCTTCGCCGACCTCGCCGAGGATCCGACCATCGAGGGCTTCCACCGGGTGCTGGTGAACGCATGAGCGACGCCGTCCTGCCCGGCCCCGAAGAGCTGCGGCACGCCGTTCCCCTCCCCGCGGCGACCGCCGGGCGCATCGCCGCGCAGCGGGCCGAGATCGCCGCCGTCCTCGACGGTGTCGACGACCGGCTCCTCGTCATCGCCGGACCGTGCTCGGCGCACGACCCACTGGCCACTGTGGACTACGCGCGTGCGCTGGCCGCTCTCGCCCACGCCTTCGACGGCGAGCTGTGCGTGGTCCTGCGCGCCTATCTGGAGAAACCGCGCACCCGCCTCGGCTGGCCCGGACTGCTGCTCGACCCGGGCCTCGACGACTGGTGCGCGGGCCCGGCCGAGCGGATCACCCGGCCCGTCGCCGACGTGCGAGCCGGGCTGCCCGTCGGCCGGCGCCTCCTGGTCGAGCTCGCCGAACTCGGCCTGCCCCTCGCCTACGAGTTCGTGGAACCGATGCTCGCGCCCTACGTCGCCGATCTGGTGTCGTGGGCGGCGATCGGCGCACGGACCGTGGAGAGCCCCACGCACCGGCGGCTCGCCTCGGCGCTGCCGATGCCCGTCGGCTGCAAGAACCGCGCCGACGGGGACGTGCGCGCGGCCGTGGACGCGGTGACGGTGGCGGGCGCCGGGCACAGTGTCGTGGGTGTGGACGCCAAAGGCCGCGCGGCCGTCCGGCGCACGGGCGGCAACCCGTACGCCCACGTCGTGCTGCGCGGGGGCTCGCCGGGCACCAACTACGACGCCGGCTCGGTCGCCGAAGCGCTGCGGTTGCTGGAATCGGCCGGTCTGCCCCCACGTGTCGTCGTCGACGCCTCGCACGGCAACAGCGGCAAGGACCACACCCGGCAGCCGGGCGTGGCCGCCGCGCTCGCCGCGCAGGTCGCCGGCGGGCAGCGCGGGATCGTCGGCGTGATGCTGGAGTCCTTCATCCACGGCGGATGCCAGCCGCCGGGCGCCGACCTCGCCTACGGCGTCAGCGTCACCGACGCCTGCCTCGGCCTCGACGACACCGCCACGGTCCTCGCCGGACTCGCCGAGGCCGTCTCGGCCCGGCGCGGGGCCAGCGAACTGGCGGTCACCCGGTGAGGGCGACCCAGGCCCAGCTCGGGATCCTCACCGGGCAGCGCCTCGACCCGGCCAGCCCCGCCTACGCCACCGCCGAGGTCGTCGAACTCCGCGACGCCGACGCCGGGCGTCTCTCCGGGGCGATCGCCGCGACCGTCGCGCGCACCGAGGCACTGCACTGCCGCTTCGAAGGCGACCGGCAGCGGATCGGCACGGCCCCACCGGGATGGTCTCCGTCCATCGTGGACCTCGGCGGCACCGCCGACCCGTGGCCCCTGCTGCGCGCGCACATCGACGCCGACCTCGCCGTGCCGATGGACCCGGCGACCGGGCCGCTGTTCGCCCACACGCTCTACCTCGCCGGTGAACGCGTGTACTGGTACCAGCGCGTCCACCACGTCGCCCTCGACGGCTACGGCTACGTGCTCTTCGCGCGGGCCGTCGCCGAGCACTACAACGGCGGGAAGACGCCCGGCTTCGCTCCGCTGGCCGACCTGGTCTCCGCCGACACCGCCTACCAGGCCGCGGAACGCCGTGAACGCGACCGGGAGTACTGGACCGGTGCGCTCGCCGACCGCGAACCCGTGCGCGGTCTGGCCGACGGCGTGGCACCGCCGTCGTACACCAACATCCGCGTCACCGCGACGGTCACCGGCGCCGCGAAGTCCAGACTGGACGAAGCGGGTCCCGCATGGCCGCACGTGGCGCTCGCGGCGGTCGCCGCCCACACCCACCGCGTCACCGGATCCCGCGAGGTGACGCTCGGACTGCCGGTCGCCAACCGTCTCGGCACACCGGCCGCCCGCGTCCCCGCGATGGTCATGAACATCGTGCCGGTGCCCCTCACCGTCGACCCGGCGGCCGGTCTCGGCGCCCTGGTCACCGGAGTCGCCGCGCGGCTCAGGGAATCCCGGCGGCACCAGCACTACCGCTACGAGCACCTCCGCCGCGACCTCGGTCTCCTCGGCGGGAACAAGCGGATGTGGGGGCCGGTGGTCAACATCATCCCCTTCACCGAGGACCTGCGCTTCGGCGACGATCTCGCCGTCACCCACGCGATCACGGCCGGGCCCGTCGACGACCTGTCGGTGACCATGCGCGGGCCCGCCGAGCTCGTGGTCGAGGCCAACCCCGCCCTCTACACGCCCGCGGAGCTGCGGGCGCACGCCGACGGGATCCTGGAACGACTGGCGGACAACGGAACCGTCGGGGAGTGGAGCGAGCTGCCGGGCACGCCCGCGCCGGAGATCAGGCCGGTGCTGGAGCGGATCCGCGCGCACGCCGACGCCGACCCCGACCGGATCGCGATCGTCGACGGCGACAACGAGGTCTCCTACGGCGCGCTGTGGAAGATGGCCGGGATGAACGCCGACAACCTCGCGCGCAAGGGCGTCGGCGAAGGCGATCTCGTCGGCCTCGCCTGGCCGCGCGGGCACGGCGCCGTGAGCGTCATGCTCGCCGCGTTGCGGTCGAACGCGGCCTTCCTGCCCCTCGACGCCGACGGCCCCGCCGAACGCAACGGCGCCATCCTCGCCGAGGCCCGTCCCCGCGTCGTCGTCGGAGGGCGACTCGTCGGCGAGCCCGCTCCCCCGGCACGGGACGAGCCCGCCTACGTCATCTACACCTCGGGTTCGACGGGCCGTCCCAACGGCGTCCGCGTCGGCCGCGCGGCCCTCGACTTCTTCGTCTCGGCCGCCCTCGACCGCTACGGGATCACCGCCGACGACCGCGTCCTCCAGTTCGCGCCGCTGCACTTCGACGCCGCCGTCGAGGAGATCTTCACGACCCTCGCCGCGGGGGCGACCCTCGTCGTCCGCGACGACTCGGCGCTGGAATCGCTGGCGGCGTTCACCGCCTTCGCCGGGGCACAAGGGATCACGGTCCTCGACCTGCCCACGGCCTACTGGCACGAGCTGGCCTACGCCCTCCACACCGGCACGGCACGGCTCCCGCCGAGCGTTCGCACCGTCATCATCGGCGGTGAGGCCGCGCTGCCCGAGCGGGTCGCGCAGTGGTTCGCGGCGGCCGGTGACGGCGTGCGGCTGATCAACACCTACGGCCCGACCGAGGCGACCGTGGTCGCGCTCGCCGCCGATCTGTCCGAAGAGGACGGTCGTTCAGAGTACGTCCCGATCGGGCGTCCGCTCCCGGGTGTCGTCGCCGTGCGGGGTCCAGGGGACGAGCTTCACCTCGGCGGACCCGGGCTCGCCCTCGGATACCTGGAGCAGCTCGAACTCACCGGGGCGCGGTTCATAGGGGTAGGAGAGCGACGTCTGTACCGCAGCGGCGACCGTGTACGTGTACACGATCGAACCGGTGGCCTCGCCTACATCGGGCGCGTCGACGACGAACTCAAGATCTCCGGACACCGCATCCACCCCACCGAGGTCGAAGGAGCCTTGCTCGCACATCCGAGGGTACGTGAGGTCGCGGTCATCGCGCGGTCCTCGCACGGCCGTTCCCGGCTCATCGCCTACGTGGCCGCCGACGCGCCCGTGGAGGAGCTGCGCGAGCACGCCGCCACCCGGCTGACCGGCCCGGCCGTACCGCAGGTGGTGATGCTGGATCGCCTGCCGCGCACCGGAACCGGCAAGATCGACCGCCGCGCGCTGTCCCGGCTGGCCGACCCGGCCGCAGCGGAGGTCGCGGGCACGCCGGAAGAGAAGCTGGTCGCCGCCGCCTGGTCGGAGGTGCTCGGGCGCCCGGTTGGCGATCCGGGCGCCGACTTCTTCACGCTCGGCGGGCAGTCGCTGCAGGCCGTCGCGGTCGCGAGCAGGCTCTCGGCGGCCCTCGGCCGGACGGTACCGGCGACGCTGCTCTTCCAGCACCCCACCGTCTCCGGTCTCGCGGCGGCGCTGTCCGCGCCCGGCGCGGGCCCCGCCGCCGACACCATGCTCGCCGACGCCGAAGCACCGCTCCCCCACCCCGCGCCGACGGCCGTCGGCGACCGCGTCCTGCTCACCGGCGCCACCGGCTTCGTCGGCGCGCACCTGCTGGCCGAACTGTGCGGTGAGGACACCGAGATCTGGTGCACGGTAAGGGGTTCGGCCGAGCGGCTGACCGCGACCGCCGCGGCCTACGGGCTCCCCGACCCGGCGAAACGCGTCACGCCGGTCCCGATCGACCTCGGCACGGGCGAAACACTCCCCGAGCTCGCCTTCACCCGGATCTGGCACGCGGCGGCGACCGTCAGCCTCACCCGCGGCTACGCGTCCATGCGGGCGGCGAACGTCGAGGCCACCCGCCGGATCCTCGACCTGGCCTGCCGCAGAGGTTCGGCGGTGCACCACGTGTCGACCGTCGCCGTCGGCGCCGGGCTCGCCGAGCTGCCCGAGGACTTCGTGCCCGCCCACGGCGGGCTGCGCGACGGCTACCAGCGCGGCAAGTGGGCCGCCGAACGGCTCGCGGCCCGGGCGGCCGCGGCGGGCCTGCCGGTGACCGTCTACCGGCTCGGCCGGGTCACCGGCCCGATCGCGCGCCCTCACGTCAATCCCGCCGATCTGGTGTGGCGGCTGGTGCGGGCCGGGCTGGCCGTCGGGTCGCTGCCGGACCTGGACGTCGACGAGCCGTGGACGCCCGTCGACTGGGTCGCCGAAGCGGCGGTGTGGACGGCGGCGACCGGCCGGACCGGCGTGGTCAACCTCGTCGCCGAGACGCCGACCTCCTTGCGCGAAGTGTGGCGCTGGATCGCCGAGGAGCGCGGGCTCTCCGTCGAGCCGCTGCCGGTCTGGCGGGAGCGCGTGGTGGCCTGCGGCGACCCCGAACACCTGGCCACGGCCGCGTTCTTCGCGACCCACGGAGGCGGCGGCCGGGCACCGGTCATCCACAGTGGACCACTGCCGGTGTCGGCGCCGGCAGTCGGCCGGGCCGTCGTGCTGGGCTATCTGTCGGCGCTCACCAGCGATGGTGGACCTGCGGGCGGATGAGCTCGTCGTAGATCGCGCGCACGGCCTCGTGGGTCTCCTCGCTCAAGGGCGCGTCCGTTGCGGCGGCGGCGTTCGCGGTGGCCTGTTCGGGGTTGCGCGCGCCCGGGATGACCACGCTGACACCCGGCTGGTCGAGGATCCAGCGCAGCGCGAAACGCGCCATCGTCATGCCCTCGGGGAGCAGCTCGCGGATGCGTTCGACGGCGGTCAGCCCGGTGGCGTAGTCAACGCCGGAGAAGGTCTCACCGACGTCGAAGGCCGCACCGTGCCGGTTGAAGTTGCGGTGGTCGTCGGCGGCGAAGTCCGTTGCCGCCGTGAGCTTCCCCGACAGCAGGCCGCTGGCCAGCGGGACCCGCGCGATGACGGCGACCCCGGCCTCCCGCGCGGCGGGCAGGACCTCTTCGAGGGGCTTGTGCCGGAAGGCGTTGAGGATGATCTGGACGGAGGCGACGTTCGGCCGCGCGATCGCGGTCAGCGCCTCGGCGCAGGTCTCGACGCTGACGCCGTAGGCGGCGAGGCGTTCCTCGTCGACGAGGGTGTCGAGCGCGTCGAAGACCGCGTCGGTGGCGTAGACCGGCGTCGGCGGGCAGTGCAGCTGCACCAGGTCGACGGTGTCGACGCCGAGGTTGGCGCGCGAGCGGTCGTTCCAGGCCCGGAAATTGTCCAATGTGTACGCCCCGGGCGTCTGCTCGACCCGGCGGCCCATCTTCGTGGCGACCGTCAGACCATCGGTCTCGGCGAGCAGTTCGCCGACGAGTCTCTCGCTGCGGCCGTCGCCGTAGACGTCGGCGGTGTCGATGAAGGTCGTGCCGGCCGCGACCGCCGCCCGGAGCGTGCCGAGCGCGGTGTCGGCGGGGACGTCGCCCCAGGAACCGCCGATCTGCCAGGCTCCGAAGCCGACCTGCGGGGTGGAGGAGACGAACGGGCTGCTTCGCGGCATGCGTCGATCGTAGGGCCCTCGTCGATCGAGGTCTGGCGCCGGGCCCGCGACCCTATGTAGAGTGTCTGCACAGTCCCGCGAGGAGGTTCCGTGCTGAACACCTTCACCGCCAAGGCCGAGACACCCCATCCCGACGCGCTCCTCCGCCGAGACCTGCTCACCTGCCTGGTGCTCGCCGTCGGCGCGGGCGCGCTCCTGGGTGCGATGATCGGCTCGCGCGTCGCCGGCACCGACGAACCGCTGCCGGACCGGCCCGAGGTGCTCGCGATCGCGCGCCTCGTCTGGGACGAGCGGGAACCCGACGAGTCCTGGGTCCTGGAGTCCACGCCGGAGGAACTCCGGGCCGGCCAGGTCGAACACGAGGACGTCATGGGGATCCCGGGCTGGGCGCAGGTCCTGTTCGGCGACGCCACGATGGACAACACCACCGCCGTCATCTGGCCCGACCGGCCCGGCTGGGTCGAACCCACCGAGGAGCCCTACGGCTACCCGGAGACGCCGGAGGACAACGCCCGGCGGCTCGACGAGGCCGAGGCGGCGCTCACCGCCGCCGGATGGAACGTCAGCCGCCCCTACGACTCCATGGTGCAGGGCCGCCGGGGAACCCTCGTGGTGAACTTCTGGGCGCCCGGTGAGGGACGCACCCCCGACCTGGACATCGCCCGCGTGCCGCCCGCCGCGCACGCGTGGCTCATGGGGATCGGCGCGCTCCTGGGCGGCGCCGCCGGAATCGCCGCGATGGCCGCCTTCGCGCGGCACCGGCGCCGCCACCCGCCTGTCCCCTGGACCGGGCTCGCCGTCCTCGGACTC
Organism: Phytomonospora endophytica; assembly: GCF_014202425.1. Taxonomy (GTDB): domain Bacteria; phylum Actinomycetota; class Actinomycetes; order Mycobacteriales; family Micromonosporaceae; genus Phytomonospora; species Phytomonospora endophytica. The sequence continues at coordinate 174,137 of NZ_JACHGT010000002.1, forward strand.
GCCCTCATCGGCGTCAACGTCGCCATCGCCTTGATGCTGCTGTTCTTCTCGGTGGCCGACAGCCTGCATTTCGACGAACCGCTGTGGAGAAGCGCGCGCTTCATCCCCTTCGGGTTCACGCTGAATCTCGCACTGCTGTTCATCGCGATCAGCGTGTTCGCCCTGTGGCGGCAGCGCCGCCGGGCCCGCCGCGCGGCCTGACCCGCCCGAAAGCGGTCGGCGGAAACCCACGGGGGCCGCTAACGTGTCCGATGTGGACTCCCCCGACGCCGTCATCGCCCGCCTGGCCGCCGCGCCCTTGGCGCACACCGAGCAGCTCATCGTCCTCCGGGACGGCGAGGTGCTGGCCGAGCACTCGTTCCACGGCGGCGATCCCGACGAGCCGGCCGCCGTCAAGTCGGTGACCAAGTCGGTGCTCGCCACGGTCGCGCTGCTCGCCGTCGCCGACGGTGTCCTCGATCTGGACGACACCCTCGGCCGGCTCCTCGGATCCCGTGTGCCCGGCCATCGTCGCGACGTCACCGTCCGGCACCTGCTGACCATGACCGGCGGCTCGGAACCGGCGCTGGACCTGCGCGGACTCGAACCGGCGAACTGGCTCGATCATCTACTCGCGCTGCCGCGGATCGCGCCGCCCGGAACCGTCTTCGCCTACGACAACGCCGCCGTGCACGTACTCGCCGGAGCCCTGCGCACGGTCGTCGGCGACATCGACGCCTTCGCGGCGGAACGGATCCTCGCACCCGCCGGGATCACCCGCTGGAACTGGCCCCGGGACCCCGAAGGCGTCAACTGGGGCGGCGCCGGACTGGAGCTGTCGGCCAAGAGCCTGGCCGCGCTCGGCGAGCTGTGGCGCACCGACCGGCTCGGCCTCGGCACACTGCTGTCCGAGGCCACCGGGGAGCGCGTCCGGCCAGGCGGCGGCGATCCGCGAGGGTTCGGGTACCTGTTCTGGGTCGACGTGTACGCCGCTTCGCCCGTCTTCCTGGCCAGCGGCTTCGGCGGACAGAAGGTCTGCGTGGCAAGGGATCTCGGCGTGACCGTCGTACTCACCGGCGATGTGGAGCGGCTGTCGCCCGACGGCGGCGACAACGGCGATGTCCTGCCCGGCCTGGTGGCGTGGGCGGCGAAGCGCTAGTCCCGCAGCTGCACGTCTCCGGTCACCAGGTACACGACCTGGTGGGCGATGTTGACGGCGTGGTCGGAGTAGCGCTCGTAGAAACGTCCCAGGAGCGTGAAGTCCACCGCCGCCTCGACGCCGTAAGGCCAGTCGGAGAACAGTTTGGCGAACATCCGCTTGCGCAGCGCGTCCATCTCGTCGTCGTCGAGGGACAGCTGGGTCGCGTCGAGCTGGTCGCGCGTGCCGAGGATCTGGGTCATCTTCGTGGCCATCCGCACGGCCACTTCGGCCAGCTGCGTGAACATCGGCGCCGCCTCGGCCGGAACGGCCGCCCCGGGCGCCCGCAGCAGGGTGATCTTGGCGACGTGCTTCGCCAGGTCCCCCATGCGTTCCAGGTCCCCGGTGATGCGGATCGCGGCGAGCATGAAGCGCAGGTCCCCGGCCATCGGCGGGCGGATCGTCATCAGCTCGGCGACCTGGTCGTCGACGGTGTTGCGCTGCTGATTGACGCTCGCGTCGGCCTCGATGATCTGCCGCGCGAGCTCCGCGTCGGCGGTGAGCAGGGCCCGGCTGGCGCGGCCCATCATGTCGGTGACCGTCCGCGCCATGACGACGAGACCGGCGTCGAGTTCCGCCAGCCTGTCGTGGAAATCGTCCCTGACCATCGTCATCAGTCTAAGTGTTCACCTTCGCGCGCGGGGAGGCCGTGTCGATCTACACGTCACACGCCGGTCATGAACCCCGCGTTACGTAGGATTGCCGCGTAGGGAGCGTGCGATGGTCAGATCAGTGCAGGGAACGACCGCGACGGTCACCAGGCCGCACGTCCACGCCGCCGTCCGGCGTGGACTCGCCGAGACCGGCGCGGTGCTGCTCGTCGGCCCGGCGGGCAGCGGCAAGAGCACGATCCTGGCCTCCCTCGGCGAACCCGGCGAGCGCGTGCTGCGGCTGAGCCCGGCCGCGCGCGACGCCGAGGTCGCCTACGCGACCGTCACCGAATTACTCTCCGCCGTGCCCGGCGCCGCCGTCGAGGCCCTCGCTCTCCCACGACGCTCGGCCGTGCGGGTGCTGCTGCGGCAGGAACCGGACGGCGGGATCGACCACCTCGCGGTCCGGCTGGCGGTGACCGAGCTGCTGTCGGCCGGTGGGCGGGCTCTGCTGCTGCTCGACAACGCCGCCAACGTCGACGCCGAGAGCGCCGACGTCCTCGACTACGCCCGCCAGCACGCCCCCGCCGGTGGGGTGTGGCTCGTCGCCGCACGCCGCGACGCCGACGACGTCGCGGTGCCGGGCGCGGCCGAGATCGCCGTCCCCCCTTGGGATCTCGACGAGATCGCCGCGCTGCTGACCGGGCACGGCATCCCGACCCGCCTGACCGGGCGGGTGTTCCGGGCGTGCGGCGGCAATCCGCAGCTCGCGGTCCGGCTCGGCGGCGCGATCGGGGGGTGGGGGCGCGGAAACGCGCCCCTGCCGATACCCGAGACGGCCCGAAGACCCATCCGGGCGCAGCTCGCCTCCCTCTCCGCGAGCGCGCGCCAGACGCTTCTGCACGTGGCCCTCGCCGAGCGGCCGAGCCTGTCGCTGCTCACCCGCGCGGGCCGTCCCGGCGCGCGCGAGGACCTGGCGGAGACCACCGAGGCCGGGCTGACCTCGGTGCACGCCGACGGGAGCGTCGGTCTGAGTTCGGGCGCGGTCGGCGACACCGTGCGGGAGGCGGCCGCGTCGGCCGAACTGTCGGCGGCGCACGCCGCGCTGGCGTCGGTCGCCGGCGACCCGGTGACCGCCGTGTGGCACCGCGCGCACCTGGCGACGGCGCCTTCGCACGAGCTGGCCGCCGCACTGGACGCGGCGGCCGAGACGGTGCGGGGCCGTGGCGCGCGCGGCCGGTCGGCGGCGATGTCGTTCCTGGCCGCCGAACACACGCCCGGCACCGACCAGGCCGGGATGCAGCGCCGTTTCGTGATGGCCGCCGCCGACGCCGGGCTCGCCGGGGACCTCGACCTGACCCGCCGCGCGGCGGCCGTGATCCTCGACCGCGCCACGGATCCGGCCGTGCGCGTCAACGTGCTGACCGCCGTCGTCGAATGCGCCGGGCAGGCCCTCGACAGCATCGACGACGTGTTCGCCGACCTCACCGAGGCCGCCGCCGAGGACCCGGGCCTCATGGCCGTCGCGCGGCTGTGGATCGCCTGGCGCTACTACATCTGCGAAGGCGACAGCCACCGCGCGCTCCAGGAGGCGACCGCCGCGCGTCGCCTCGCCGCCGAAGGCGGCAACACCGAGGCCGAGATCGAGGCGCTGACCATCGCCGCCCGCCTCTCCCGTGCCCTCGGGCGGCCCGAGGCAGACGAACTGCTCGACCGGGCCCGCGCCCTCGACCCCGACGTCACCGTCTGCGCCGTCCGGGGTTCGGCGCAGTTCATCGGATCCCGCCACGCGCTCTTCGACGACGAGGTCGACACCGCCCGCCGCGACCTCCTCGCCCTGCTGCCGCAGGCGCAGCGCCGGGGCGACATCAAGGACCTCAGCGACCTCTACCGCACCCTCGCCGAGGTCGAGTTGCGCGCCGGCCGCTGCGGCCTCGCCCTGGACTACATCCGTGAGGCCACCGAACGCCTCACCGACACCGACACCTCGACGGCGACCGTCTGGTACGTCGTCGCGCTCGCCGAGACCGCCGGAGGGGACCTGGCCCGGGCCGCCAGCTTCGCCCGCCAGGGCCTGCGGTCGGCCCACGAGGACCACGACGTGCTGTTCACCTCGCGCTGCCTGTACGCGCTCGGGCGGGTCCAGCTGTTCACCGGCGAGACCGCGGCGGCCGCGCAGACCCTGCGGGAGGTCCGGGCCTTCGAGACCGCCTTCGACATCGCCGATCCGTCGATCCTCCAGTGGCATCGGGAACTGGCCGAGGCCCTGGCCGCCGGTGGGGAACTCGCCGAAGCGGCCGCCCTCATCGCCGACGCCCGCAAGGCCGCCGAGACCTTTCGACGCGCCAACATCGTGCCCGGCCTCGACCACGCCGAGGCCGCGTGTCTGCTGGAAAGCGGCGACCCCTCGGGAGCGGCGGAGTTGTTCGCGCGCGCCCGCGAGCGTTTCGCCTTCCTCGGGCTGCCTTTGGAGGAAGGCCGCACGCTGCTGTCGCTGGCCCGGCTGGAACGCCGACGGCGAAGGCGGGCCGCGGCCCGCGCGGTCCTCGGCGAGGCGACGGCGCTGTTCACCCAATGCGGTGCGCTGCCCTGGATCGCTCTGGCGGCCGCGGAACGCGCCCGGCTCGACCACAGTGGACCGTCGTCCGACGCCGCACTCACCGAGGCCGAGTCGCGGCTCGCCGCGCTCGTCGCCGCCGGTGCGACCAACACCGAGGCCGCCGCGCAGCTGTTCATCAGCGTGAAGACGGTCGAGGCGACGCTGACGCGCGTGTACCGGAAACTCGGGCTGCGTTCGCGGGCTCAGCTGGCGGCGAGGCTCGGCGAGCGGAAGTAGGCGGGACATGGCGCTCGTCACGTGGCGGCGTCGCGATGTCACCGGCGGCCGGGCCGTCTCGTCTCGGGTGTCGACGCATTCGCGCACACCTTGGAGACCCCATGAACATCGCACTGTGGATCGCCGCCGGAGTCCTCGCCGCGGTCCTGCTGTCCAGCGGCCTTCTCAAGCTGGTCACCCCGCACGCGAAGATGGCGGCGAGCAGGTCCGGGGAATGGGCCGGGGCCGTCGCTCCCGGCGCGGTCAAGGCCCTCGGCGCCGTCGAGGTCCTCGGCGCGATCGGCCTGATCCTGCCCGCCCTGCTCGACATCGCGCCGGTGCTGGTTCCCGTCGCGGCCGTCGGTGCGGCGCTGCTGCTCATCGGCGCGATGGTCCTGCACCTGCGCCGCCGCGAGACCGTCCCGGCCTTCGCGACGCTGCTCTATCTCGCGGTCGCGCTCTTCGTGGCCTGGGGCCGCTTCGGACCGGAGTCGTTCACGGGCTGACCGCGCGGTCCCACCTGATCGGTCGCGAGTACCCGCGTGGACGTCGCGCTGTGACAGGATTCCCGGCATGCAGTACGACGAGACCAACGAGGGCGTCACGTTCATCAGGGACGATCACGCCCAGTTCTTCTACACGATCCCCGACGGCTGGCACCGGGTCGCCGCCGAAGACGGCGGCACCGGCCCGACCAGCTCGATCGCGAGCACCGAGGCCGACGATCCCGACGAGGAGCGCAAGGCCTCGGTTCTGGCCGGGGTGATGCGCGAGATCCCGTCGGGCGACGACCTTGAGAAAGGCGCCCTGATGCTGGCGAAAGGCTGGGCCCAGCTGTCCGACTCGCGCTCCAACGCGGTCTTCGCGGAGGAGACCTCGCGGGCCTTCACCCTCGACGGGCATCCGGCCGCGACGGCCGCGCTGCGCGCCGACTTCCCCGAGAGCGACACCGGTTCGCTGTACCTGCGGATGACGGTCGTCGAGGTCGTCGAGGGCTACTACTCCTACCTCGCCGGGACCGCCCACCCCGAGGCAGCCGACCTGCGCGCGGCCGTCGACGGCGTCCACCGCGACCTGATCGTCGTCATGGCCTGAAGCGCCCACCGGGGGGCCGGTACCCGGCATCCGACTCCCCACGACACGAACGAATGCCCCGCGACCCCTCTCCGGTCGCGGGGCATCCGGTCCTCCCAGACCCGCTCGGTCGCCATCCTCCGTCGGCCGATGCCCCTCGGCCGGGGAGTTCGTGCGGGTCGTGTGCGGCAGCCCGCCTGCCGCCGCTGGTACCGGAGAACGTCCGGGAGTCCACACCGAACGTCCTCCGGGGCCACTAACTCAAGGTCGCCGTCTTGCTGATCGAGTGCGTCGCGCCTTGATCGTCGGTCACCGTCAGGGTGATGACGAAGCTCCCGGCCCGCGTGTAGCGGTGGCTGGGGGCCACGCCCGTGCCGGTCGTCCCGTCGCCGAAGGTCCAGGTGTACGAGGCGATCGAGCCGTCGGCGTCACTGGAGGCCGAGGCGTCCAGGTAGCAGATGTAGCCGTAGTAGGTGCCGTAGAAGTAGCACTGGCCGGTGAAGGACGCGACCGGCGGCGTGTTGCCGCCACCGGTCCCGACGGTCAGCGCGTAGGTCGCGGTCCGCGCGACCTCGCCGGTTCCCTTGACGGTCACCGTGTACGAGCCCTGCGCCGTGGAGGCGCCGACGTTCAGCGTCAGCGTCGAGGACGCACCGCTGGTCACCGTCGAGGGACTGAAGGACGCCGTGACACCCGAGGGCAGACCGGTGGCCGAGAGGGCCACGTTCTGCGCGCTGCCGTTGGTCGTCTGCGTCGCGACGGTCGTGGTCACCGACGCACCGGGCTGCGCGTTGCCCGACGCCGGGCTCAGCGAGAGGGCGAAGTCGTTGTCGCCCGGGGGATCCCCGCCGCCGATGAAGCCGGTGTAGAGCAGCACGTTCGGCGATCCCGAGCCGGGCGAGGTCACCTTGTTCTTGGATCCGTTGTTCACCAGCGCGTCGCGGACCTGCGCCGGTGTCGCCGACGGGTTCGCGCCCAGGTACAGCGCGGCCGCTCCGGCCACGTGCGGGGCCGCCATCGACGTGCCGCTCATGGTCTGCGAACCGCCGCTGTTGGAGGTCGAGACGATGTTGGTGCCCGGAGCGAAGATGTCCAGGCAGGAACCGTAGTTGCTGAAGGTGCTGCGCGAGTCGTTGTTCGCGGTCGCGCCGACCGTGATCGCCTCGGGAACCCGTGCCGGGGTGAAGTTGCAGGCGTTGGTGTTGTCGTTGCCCGCGGCCAGCGAGTACTGGACACCGGCGGCAATGGAGCGCTTGACGGCGTTCTCCAGGGTGCTGTTGGTGCCCGAGCCGCCGAGGCTCATGTTGACCACGGCCGGTTTCGCGGCGTTCGCGGTCACCCAGTCGATGCCCGAGACGATGCCGTCCCAGGCGCCCGAGCCCTGGCAGTCCAAAACGCGGACGGACACGAGCTTGGCCTTCTTGGCCAGACCGTAGGTGGTGCTGCCGATCGTGCCGGCGACGTGCGTGCCGTGGCCCTGGCAGTCGGCGGCGTCGTTGTCGTTGTCCACATAGTCCGGACCACTGACCGCGCGGCCACCGAAGTCACCGTGACTGAAACGGATGCCGGTGTCCAGGACGTAGACGGTCACGCCCTGGCCACCGGTGTCGGGGTAGCCGTACTTCTGGTTCAGCGGCAGGTCGGTCTGGTCGACGCGGTCCTGCCCCCAGCTCGGCGGGTTCGTCTGCTCGCCGGCGATGCGCGCCATGCGAACGGGTTCGACGTAGGAGACCGCGGGGTTCGCCGCCAGCCGCTTCGCCTCACCCTCGGACATCTCGACCGAGAAGCCCTTGATCGTCGCGTGATAGGTGTAACGGACGGTCCCTCCGTACCGGGTGGCCAGACCGTCCGCTGTGGACTCGACGGCGGCCGCGCCGGGGTCGGCGGCACCGTCCTTGAGCACGACCATGTACCGGTCGGCGATGACGTCGGGTCCACCCGCGTTGCGGATCTCGCCGCTCGCGTCGGCGGCGGCCGCCGCCATCCCGTACGAGCCGAGCAGCAACGCCGCGGTGGATACGGCGAGAACGCCGGCCCGGGCCGCGCTCCTGCCTAAGATGTGGGGCTTCATGGACTTCCCTTCGGGCTGGCCGGAGGGCACGTGGCCCTGGCCGGTCTGTCATACGGGGACACCACGACGCTATTGATCGCCACCGGGGCCGGGCTATTGGGGAAAACCCTTGCGGGACAAGTCGAGGGGGTGGGGGTGGGCCGTCGGGCAACACGTGGAACGGCGCCGGGCGGAGCCTTCGCTCCACCCGGCGCCGTCCGCCGAAAGGTTCCGCCCGTTAACCGAAGCGGCCCGTGATGTAGTCCTCGGTCCGCTTCTCACCGGGGTTGGTGAAGATCTTCTGCGTCTCGTCGTACTCCACGAGACGGCCGGGGTCGCCGGTCTTCTCCAGGGAGAAGAACGCCGTCCGGTCCGAGACACGGGCGGCCTGCTGCATGTTGTGGGTGACGATGACGATCGTGTAGCTGTCCTTCAGCTCACCGATCAGGTCCTCGATCGCCAGCGTCGAGATCGGGTCGAGCGCCGAGCAGGGCTCGTCCATGAGCACGACCTGCGGCTCGACGGCGATGGCCCGCGCGATGCACAGGCGCTGCTGCTGACCGCCCGACAGCCCGGCGCCGGGCTTGTCGAGGCGGTCCTTGACCTCTTCCCAGAGGTTGGCGCCGCGGAGGGCCTTCTCGGCCGCGACCTGAAGCTCGCCCTTCCTCCGCACGCCGACCAGCTTCAGCCCGGCGACGACGTTGTCGAAGATCGACATCGTCGGGAACGGGTTGGGGCGCTGGAAGACCATCCCGATCATGCGGCGCACGGCCGTCACATCCACGTCCTTGTCGTAGATGTTCTGTCCGTCGACACTGATCGTGCCCTCGACGCGCCCGTTTGGGATGACCTCGTGCATCCGGTTGATCGACCGCAGGAAGGTCGACTTGCCGCAGCCCGAGGGGCCGATCAGCGCGGTCACCGACTTGCGCTCGATGACCATGTTGACGCCCTCGATCGCTTTGAACGAGCCGTAGTAAGCGGTGACGTTGTCCGCTTCGATGCGCTTGGCCATAACCTGTCTTTCGTTCCTCTGGGATGTCAGCGGGTGAGCTTGCTGCGGCGGGCGACGAGCTTGGCGACGATCGTCAGCAGCAGCACCAGGGCCACCAGCGTGAGCGCCGCCGTCCAGGCCCGCGCCGGCGCGTACTGCGACGCCGTGCTCGCCTGGTCGTAGATGAACAGGGACAGCGAGGTCTGCTGGCCCGCGAAAGGGTTGCCGTTGATGGCGAAGGCGCCACCGGCGACGAGCATCACCGGCGCGGTCTCACCGGCGGCGCGCGCCACGGCGAGCATCACGCCGGTGACGATGCCGGGCAGCGCCGTCGGGATGACGACCTTGAGGATCGTGCGCCACTTCGGGACGCCGAGGGCGTAGGAGCCTTCGCGCAGGGACGTCGGGACGAGCCGCAGCATCTCCTCGGCGGAGCGCACGATCGTCGGGAGCATCAGCACCGAGAGGGCCAGCGCGGCCGCGAAGCCGGAGTAGGCCGGGCGCCCGTCGTTGAAGATCGGGCTGATCACCATGACCCAGAAGGCGAGCACGAAGAGGCCGGCCACGATCGACGGGATGCCGGTCATGACGTCGACGAAGAACTGGATCCACTTGGCGAGCTTGCCGCGGCCGTACTCGACGACGTAGATCGCGCCGGCCAGGCCGAGCGGGACCGTGATGAGCACGGCGATCCCGACCTGTTCGAGGGTGCCGAGGATCGCGTGGTAGGCGCCGCCACCGGCGTTGAGGGCGGTGATGCCGTTCATCGAGCGGTAGAAGAAGTCGGCGTCGAACCGGTCGGCACCGCGCGAGATCGTCGTGAACGCCACCGACAGCAGCGGCAGGACGGCCAGCACGAAGGCCGAGCCGATCAGCGCCGAGGCCGCGCGGTTGCGGGCGGCGCGGCCGCCTTCGACGAAGGTCGCGATCGTGATCAGCGCGACGAAGTAGAGCAGGGCGGCGACGATCGCGCCCATGACGGGCCCACCGTCGGCGGCGAAGGTGACGCCGCCGAGGCCGACCAGCAGCGCGCCGGCCGCGATCGCCCAGGGGGCGTACTTCGGCAGGCGCTTCGCCTTGAGCTGGACGGCCGTCGTGGTGGCCGCGGTCAGGGTGGTCATACCGCCGTCTCCATGTCTTCTTCGGTGAGGGGCCCGGCCGCGCCGGCCTTGCCCGACGGGCGCAGGGGCTTGGCGACGAGGACCGGCCAGCCCCCTTCGGCGCGTTCGGCGCGTTTGCGCACCTTGCGGGACTGGAAGTCCACGTGGGTAACGGATCCGCTCATGGCGCCACCTCCCAGTGACCGACGTCCGGCAGCCCCCGGACGACTCCTTGCACCGGCCCGGGTACGGGCCGGACGCATGCCGAGCGTGGTGGTGGTCATGTCGTCGCCGCCGCGAGGAATCGCTTGCGGCGGCGGACGATGGCGCGCGCGGTCATGTTGACGATCAGCGTGATCGCGAAGAGGACGAGACCGCTGGCGATCAGGGCGCTGCGGCCCTGGTCGTTGGCCTCGCCGAAGGCGTTGGCGATGTTGGCCGCGATCGTGTTGCCACCCGGTTCGACGACCGACCAGGAGATCACGAAACTCGATCCGAGCGTCATCGCCAGCGCGATGGTCTCGCCGAGCGCGCGGCCGAGGCCGAGCATCACCGAGGCGACGATGCCGGGGCGGCCGTAGGGCAGGACCGCGGTGCGGATGACCTCCCACTTGGTGGCGCCCAGCGCCATCGCGGCCTCCTCGTGCTCGCGCGGGGTCTGCATGAAGACCTCGCGGGACAGGGAGGTGACGATCGGCAGGATCATGATGGCCAGCACCAGCGAGCCCAGCAGGACCGAGTGCCCGAAGCGCCCGTCGCTGGCGAACAGCGGGAACCAGCCGAGGTACTTGTTCAGCCAGATGGAGAGGTCCTGCACCGGTACGGCGAAGAACTCCCGGCCCCACAGGCCGAAGACGACACTGGGCACGGCGGCGAGCAGGTCGATGGCGAAGCCGAGGATCGTGGCGACGCGGCGGTGCGCGTAGTGCGAGAGGTACAGGGCGATGCCCAGGGCGATCGGGACGGCGACGAGCAGGGCGATCGCGGCCGACAGAATCGTGCCGAAGGCCAGCGACGCGATACCGAAGTGCGCGTCGTTCAGGGCGTTCGGGCTCCACTTGGTGAAGGTGAAGAAGTTCTCCTTGTTGGCGCTGAGCGCCGGGACCGCCTCGATGATGAGGAAGAGGGCGATCGCGGCGATGATCGCCAGGACCGCCGAACCGCCCACCGTGGTGAGGGACTTGAAATACGTCTCGCCGCCGTAGCGGCGCCGCTTGGGCAGGGGCTCCCCGACGTGTACCTCGCGGGGTTCCTCGGGCCGGGCCGGCGCGGGCCTGTCGGGCACCTCGACGGTCGGCAGGGCCGAGACGGTCTCGCCGGTGACGCCGCTGTGCCCAGCGGCCAGAGTGTTCCCTGGCCGCTGGGCGGGCATTACCGACGGTCCCGTCGCTGCGGGGCGAGTGATGTCACCGTCAGTCATGTGTCTCAAATCCCGTGGGGTGAGCGGGTTGGTTAGGCGATCGTCTTCGCGAGGGTCTCGACCTTGGCGCGCAGCTCCTCGGGGAGCGGGGCGTAACCGATCTTGGTGAGCTCGGCCTGGCCCGCGGTGCTGGCGGTGTAGGTCAGGAAGGACTTGATGAGAGCGGCCTTGTCGCCGTTGCCGGCGGTGCAGACGATCTCGTAGGTCGCCAGGACGATCGGGTACGCGCCGGCTTCCTTGGTCTCGAAGTCGAGTTCGAGCTTGATGTCCTGGTCCGTGCCGACGGCCTTGGCACCGGTCAGGGCCTTGGAGGCCGACTCGGGGGTCAGCTCGACGAACTCGTCGGCGCCGTTGGCGACCTTGGCCTTGTTCAGGCCCAGGCTGTCGGCGTAGGAGAGCTCGACGTAGGTGATGGCACCCGCGGTGTCCTTGATCGCGCCCGCGACGCCGTCGGAGCCCTTCTGGCCGACGCCACCGTCGAGCGGCCACTGCTTGGCGTGCTCGTTGGTCCAGATGTCGGGGGCGACGGTGTTGAGGTAGTTGGTGAAGTTGTCCGTCGTGCCCGACTCGTCGGAGCGGTGCACGGCCTGGATCGGGGTGCTCGGGAGCTTCGCGTCGGGGTTGTCGGCCTTGATGGCCGCGTCGTCCCACTTGGTGATCTTGTTGGCGAAGATGCCGGCGATCGTGGCGGGCTTCAGCTGGAGGTTGTCGACGCCCTCGACGTTGTAGGCGATCGCGACGGGGCCGACCACCATGGGCAGGTGGGCGGGAGCACCGCTGGCGCAGCGCTGCGTGGCGCCGGGCAGCTGGTCGTCCTTGAGGACCGAGTCGGAGCCCGCGAAGTCGGCCGTGCCGGCGATGAAGGCCTCGATGCCGGCGCCCGAACCCGAGGGGTTGTAGTTGATCGTCGACCCGGCGCACTTGGCCTGGTAGGCGGCGATCCACGCCTCGATGGCGTTCTTCTGGGCGCTGGAGCCCTGGACGTTGAGCGTCCCCTGCGCGCAGTCGCCGGTCGGCGCCTGCGCCCCGTTGTTGCCCGCGCCGTCCGTGTTGTCCGAACCGCACGCCGCCATCGCGAGCGTGGCGGACACGACGAGGCCGGCGATCGCGCCGTGCCGAAGCAGCTTCACGTGAGTCGTTCCCTTCCAAGAACTCATCAGGCCGGACGACCCGTGGGGGACGAGTCCGGGGTTGACTTCATCAACCGATCCAGAAGCTAAGCGCGGCAGGTAGCGGGCGACCGGGCAGTTGGTGAACAGACGGTGAACAAGCCAGCATGCTGCTGATTTGTTACCTAAGCCCTCGCGATTCTGCGACTAAGATGCCGATTCGCCCCAATTCCGATGACGACCGTTTACGCACCGAATAAGCGTTTCGGAGGGGGTTCGCGGCCCCTGCGCTACGACAGCCCGGACATCCGCAGCGTGATGTTGACGCGGCCCGAGAGGTCGAGATGCCCCGGCGCCGTGCCCGGCAGTGTGCGCGGGACTCCGTGGAAGGCGAGGCGTGACCGTCCGCCGAAGACGAACAGGTCGCCCGACTCCAGGAGCACTTCCGCCCACGGCCGGTTGCGGTTCTCGGTGCCGCCGAGGCGGAAGACGCAGGTGTCGCCGATGCTCAGCGACACCACCGGGGCCGGGCTGATCTCTTCCTTGTCCTGGTGCATGCCGAGGCGGGCGGCGTGGTCGTAGTAGTTGACGACGGCGATGTCGGGCTCGTAGGCGGCGGCGAGCTTCGGGGCGCCGTAGGCGACGGCGACGGCATCGCGGCCGAGTTCGGCGAGCCAGGCGGGCAGGGCCTTGACGGGCGTGCCGTCGTGGGAGACGCGGGTGTAGCGGTACGGCGACCAGTACCAGCCGAGGCAGACGGTGCGGATCGACATCTTGCGGCCGCCCGACAGGACCGTCTGGCGCATACCGGCCGGGGGCCTTGACCACTCGCGCGCGGCGTCGAGGATCTCGCGCTGCCGGGCGGGCGCGAGCCAGTCGGGGACGTGGACCGCGCCGGGTGCGACCTCGGCGCGGGCGCGCGGAAGCGGGAGGGTCACCCGTTCACTATCGCACGGGTGTTCGCACGGCGGTCGTGTCACACCGGGACGCGACGATCTTCCGATGGACACGCACACCCGGCCGCTGCGCGACGAGGCCGACCTGAGGGCCCTCCTCGCGACGACCCTCGACCTCCTCGACCCCGCGAGCGGCGGGATCCCGTACCGACTCGTCGGAACGGCCGCGGCCCTGCTCCAGGGGGTCGTGCTCCCGGCGGGCGACATCGACGTCCTCTTCGCCGCCCGCGAAGGCGTGGACGCCTTCGCGGCCGCGTTCGCCGACCGGGAGGCCCGGCAGCCGCCGGTGTGGCTCCCCGAGGCCGGTCAGTACTTCGCCGAGTTCGTGCTGGACGGCGTGCGCGTCAGCGCGAGCACGGTCGAGCACCCGGACGGTTCCGTGTTCCTCGAATCCGGCGGCAAGGGGGCGTGGCGGCACTACGTGGACGTGCGATGCGGGAGCCGGGTGGTGCCTGCGGTGCGACTGGAGCTGCGGCTGGTGACCGAGCTGGTGCGCGACCGGCCCGACCGGCGGGCGCCGATCCTCGCGCACCTGGTGCGGCATGGCGCCGACGTGCCCCTGCTGGAGCGCGCGCTGGCGGCGGCGGGCGTGCCGGAGGGCCGGTCGAGGGAAGTCCTGGCGCGCGTGCGCCGAAGCCGGCCCCTCACTCCTGAGCGGCCGCGATCACCGCGGTGAGCGTGTCGACCGCCTCGGCCCGCGCGGCCCGGATCGCGTCGCGCAGCTCCGCGGCGACCTCCTCGCGGGTTCCGGCGGCGAAGACGTCGTTGCGCAGGAAGACCACGCCGGTAAGGCGCCCCGCGATGTCGACGGTGACCCGGCACAGTTCGCCGGCCGAGACCGCGTCGAAGGTCCGGCCGCGCTGCTCCTCGATGATCGCCGCGATCTCGGCGGGCACCTCATGGCTCATCGTTGCCCCCTCAGGCGGCGTTCGGCGTCGGCGACCGCCTCGGCGTACTCGACCATCCCGTCCGACCGGGAGGTCTCGGCGGCGTCCCAGGCCTTGACGATCGCCTCGGCGAGGCCTCGCGTGCCGGCCCTGGCGGCGCCGACGGTGAACTCCAGCTCGGCGGGGTCGCCGCTGTAGTCCATGACGACGCGAACCAGACCGTCCTTGTCCTTGCCCTCGTAGCGCGCCTCCTCAAGCCCGGCGACGGCCGCGCCGAGCAGCTCCCGCTCGCGCTCCATCGCCGCGAGTTCGGCGCTGGTGGGCATGGCGTCGAGGATCCTCCGGGTCTCCTCGTGCGCCGGGTCGGGCGGCAGGGAGTCGAGCATCTCGCGCGCGAGCCGGAGCCTGTCGTCCTGGTCCTCGGGCAGTTCGGGCATCTCGAAGGGGCGTTGCTCCATGGTCAGACCACCGATTCCCGGTAGAGGTCGGACGGGTCGAAAGGCCGTCCGCGGTAGGCCTTGTCGAGCGCGCCGAAGCCGTGCGCGGAGGCGTAGTCGAGTTCGGGCACGGTTATCGGGATCGGCTGGAGCCAGGCCACCGGCCCGGCCGAGGTGTGCAGGACAGTGAAGGCGTCGCCCCACATGCCCGGTATCGCCAGCAGCGCGTGGGGCGTGGTGCAGCCGGGGTAGTACATCCCGACGGCATCGGTGTGCACCTGGTCGGGGAAGGCCTGGCCGATGTCCATGATGTTGAAGGCGACCGTCGCGACGACCCGGTCGAAGCCCGAGACGCTCGCGCGCACCCCTGCGACGAGTTCCATGCGCAGTTCCGGGTCGCGCAGGGCGCGCTGCGACAGCCCGATCGTGGCGAAGGTGCGGGCGTCGCCGACGGGGTGCCCCTCGTAGCGGACGATGTCGACCCGCTTGCCCTTCGACGCGTCCCAGTGCGCGGTGACGTCGTGGGGCGCGCGCGAACCGAGCGCCTGCGCGGTGGCGTCGGCGACCTCGACGAGGACGGGCGGGGGTGGCTGCACGATGCGGTGCTCCTTGGTCGCCTACGGGATGGTGGGCATGGGCGGGTAGTCGTAGTGGCCGAGGTAGTCGCGCACCCACAGGTTCGTGGTCATCGGGCCCTCGTTGACGCCGGAGCGGTTGGTCGGGCGGCTCTCCAGGCGGTACGGAACGCTGTTGTGGCGCGCGTTGACGTCGGCCCTGCGGCGCCCCCACAATCGGGCCGCCTCCTCGTGCCGGATGGACTCGTGCCCGGTGGGGTGCCCGACGTCGAAGGGGTTCGCGGGGTTCCGGCGGGGCATGCCGGTGCTGTCCACGTGACCGATGACGCTGCCGTCGTGCGCGTCGCGGAGGGTGCCCGGCGGGTTCTGCGGCGTGTTGCGCACCGAGTCGCGCATCGTCTGGGCGCGGAAACCGCCGGGGCGCTGCGCCGGGTCGGCGGCGACCGTCACGTTCGTCGGCCGCCGGGAGGTGTCGCCGCCGAGCACGGCGGTGACCCGTTTGAGCAGCAGGCCCAGCGAGTGCATGCGGGCGGCGCAGGACAGGTCCTGGAAGATGAGCTCCAGCAACTCGTACTGAAGCTGCCCGGTGTAGGTCGCCACGCCGAGTTCGAGGCGGGCCAGCTCGGCGGCGTAGGCCGCCTGCCCGGCCGGGGGCGGCGTGGCCGCCATCGCGTTCAGCCTGGCCATCTGGATGGGGCTGATCTGTGCCCGGCCGCCCTGGGTGAGGTACAGCTGGAGGCGCGCCTGGTTCTCGGTGCGGACCATCTGCATCCGCAGCCCCTCCATCAGCGGGCCGTGCTCGCCGAGGGTCGTGGTGGCGTCCTTGAGCCGCCGTTCGGCGTCCTCGATGTTCTCGCCGACGATCTTCGAGCGGGCCTGCAGGCCGGCGTAGTCGCGGCCCTTCCAGGAGGGTTCCAGACCGCTCACGGTGGTCAGGTAGTTCTGCCGGAGCGTGATCATGGTGGTGTGGGCGGTGTTGATGTCGCCGGAGTGCTCCTTGAACTCCGCCGGTTTCCCGGCCTTGGCGGTATCGAAGGTGAGCGGCACTCGCCTACCTCTGCAGTCCGGAGCCGGCGCGCTGGATCAGGGCCTGGTTGCGCGCGTCGGCGGCGTCCCACGCGGTCGCGCAGCCGGTCATCTTGGTGGCGTGGGTGGACATGACCTTCTCGATGGCGGTGGCGGCGGCGACGACCTGCTCGGCGAAGTTGGTCACGGCGGCGGCGGTGTAGTACCCGCGATTGGCGGTACCGGCCTCACCGGCGCCCTTCTGGACGGGGGCGCCGATCCCGGCGGCACGCGGGGCGAGCGCCGCGATCTTGGTGGCGGCGGACTTGATTTTGGCGGTGTCGACGAGCACTGGAGCGGTCAAGGGGCACCCGCTTTCCTTCGGGGGCAAGGAAACCCGAGATTAGCAACGTCGGGCAAGACGCCTGGGGGCCGCGAACCGGGACGGGTGAGCGGCGTCAAGGAAACGCGCCCACCCGCCGATGCGGGTGGGCGCGTCACGTCTCGCGAGCCGCGACTACATGCCTTCGCCGCTGCTCGGCGTGGTGCCGGTGGCCTGGACGCCGCCGCTGCACGTGGCGCCGTCTTCGACCGAGGCCTTGAGGCGCAGGATCTCGATGAACTCGTTGATCCTGGCGTCGTCGGCGCTGTCGACCTTCAGCTGGAAGCCCCAGGCCTGGAGGGAGATGGGCGCGTCGAGGCCCGGGTACGGGCTCATCAGCGTGTAGTCCTTGCCCTCGACGCGGGTCGCGAGCTTGGCGACCTGGTCGGCGGGCAGGTCGGGGCGGTAGGTGATCCAGACCGCACCGTGCTCAAGGCTGTGCACGGCGTGCTCGTCGGGGATCTGCTGGGTGTAGACGATGCCGTTGCAGGTCTCCCAGGCTCCGTTGTGGTTGCCCCCGACCGGCGGCGTCTGGCCGTAGGTCTGGTCGCCGTCGACGTGGTCGCGGCCCAGGTCGGTGCTCGCCCGGAAGTTGGTCACCCCGCTGATGGCCTCGGCGCGGTCGGTCATGCTGCGGCTCTTGTCCCAGGCGGTGAACCCGATGTACCCGAGCAGCGCCAGGACCACGACCCCGACCACCCCGTACAGCGCGACCATGCCCCAGTTCGGGCCCGCTTTGGGCACCACGATGGGGGTGCGCTTCCTCGTGGCGCCGGCACCCTTGGTGCCCGCGCCGGAGCGGGTTCCCGTCTGGGATCCGCGGCCCTTCTTGCCCATGCTCCTACGCCTCCTAAGTACGAAGGCGAATAGTACTAAGACGCGGGGCCGCTTGGCCAGGTCGGTGTGAATGATTCTCAGTCGGCCGGCGGCCGGAGCGAGTCGACGCTCACACCCCGGTCCAGGTGCGCTGGACCTCGGCGAGCACGCCCGTCTCCTCCAGCTCCAGGATCGTCTCGTTGAGGTCGTCGCGCAGGTCGGTCTCGATGTAGATCGAGGTCGCGAAGGCCACCGGGAAGAAGGGCTCGCCGACGCCCTCGACCAGGCGGTACTTCCCGGCCGACTGCGCGGCCAGGTACCGCAGGGAGGCGTCGTCGCCGAGGACGGCGGGCACGTCGCCGGCGTCGAGGGCGGCCAGGGCGGCGACCATGTCGGCCTGTGGGGCCTGGGTGACGCCCCAGTCGGCGGCGTAAGCGGACATGATGCCCGTCCACGGGCGGTCGCCGGGGGTGGCCACGGCCTTGCCCGACAGGTCGTCCGGTGCCTTCACGTCACTGTCGGCGCGGACCAGCATCGACGCGTGCGTGCGCAGGTAGGGGCTGGTGTAGTCGAGGACGTCGCGGGTGGCGGCGTCGACGATGCGGCCACCGGCGATGATCTCGCACTTGGCGTCGTCGAAGGGCTTGTCGGTGCCGATCCAGTCGGCGCCGATGGTGATGTAGTTCGGTTCGAGGCCGATCTTGTCGGTCACCCGCGCGAGCACGTCGACGTCCAGGCCGCTCGGCTGCTGGTCGGCGCCGGTCTGGGCGTACATCGGGGTCGGCATGACGACGCAGATCGACAGCTTCCCGTCCCGCGACAGGCCGTACTCCTTGTCGGGGGTGTCGGTGCAGGCCGCCGAGGCAGCGGCGACCGCGAGCACCGTCGCGAGCGTTCCCGCCAGCCGGGCCGTCCTGTTCAGATGAGCCGCCATCGCCGTGCCTTCCCACCCTTTGGGGCGTCGTTCAGTCTCGACCTGAGCCTCAGCAGCCACACGCTGCCGGTGACCACTATGCCGGTAAGCACGGCGGTGGCCACGGGCGCCCATCCCGCATGCGCGGGCAGGGGGCGGAAGGCGTCGTCGTCGCTGTCGCACGCCGACAGGGGCCGCCCCGGCCCCGGCGCCACGCAGGCGGTGGCGACGAGGTGCTCTCCGCCGTCGCCGACGCGCCCGGTGACGGTCAGGACGCGGCGTTCGCCGGGGGCGAGCGCGACGAGCCAGGTGACCTGCCCGGGCTCGACGGTGTGGGAGCCCTCGGCGGTGGTGAGGCGCACTCCGCGCGGGAGGGCCTGGGAGACGACGACGTCGTCGTAGCGGGCGGGGCTGTCGTTGCCGACGGTGAGCGTGTAGGTGACCGGCTCGCCTTCGGCGAGGCGGGCGACGCCGTTGTCGACGTCGACGACGAGTTTCGGGGCGATGGTGGCGCCGAGTTCGGCGGCGTCGACCACCGAGGGATCGGGGCCCGGTTCGGGTCGGGGCTCGACGCCGTGCGCGAGCGCGCCGGCGGAGAGCAGCGGGAGAAGGAATGTGAACGGATGCATGATCCCCCCGGACCATGGCGGGTGGACCAGGTGAGTCCACGCGGTATCTGGGTCGCGGCACCACTGGGTTAACGAGCGGTGCGGCCCGGGGGTTATGTGGGTTCGTTGATGACGTGGTCGCGGGCGGTGAGGCGGCGGACGGCCCCGGGCGGCCGGATGGCGAGGAGCGGGAAGATCAGGACCGACAGCATCGCCGCGCCGACCAGCGCCGATTCGGTCGCCGCGGAGATCCGGCCGGTGGCGACGCCGATGCCGGCGACGACCACGACGAGGGGCAGCTGCGTCGAGGCGAGCAGCGACAGGGTCGTGCGTTCGGCCTTGTCGAAGTCCTTGCGCAGGATCACGAAGGTGACCACGCCGCGGATGAGCAGGAACATCGCCAGGATCGCCGGGAGGGCGAGCAGCGCGCCGGGGCTGTCGAGGAGGGCCTTGAGGTCGTAGCCGATGCCGGTGGTGACGAAGAAGAAGGGCACGAGGAACCCGAAGCCGACGGCGTCGAGCTTGGAGGCGACGAGTTCGGCCTCCTCCTCTTCGATGGTGGAGATGAGCAGGCGGATGACGACGCCGGCGACGAAGCCGCCGAGGACGATGTCGAGGCCGAGCTCGTAGGAGATCCAGATCATCAGCACGACCATGAGCATCGCCAGGCGGACGGCGAACTGGACGCTCGTGCCGAGGGTCGCCGACAGCAGCCGCCCGACGCGTTCGGAGCGCGGCCGCATGGCCGCCCAGGCGGCGATGATGGCGAGGACGACGAAGCCGGCGCGCACCCAGGCCGGATGGTCCTCGGTGCTGGTCGTGCCGAACAGGACGGTGATGGCGATCATCGGCGCGAACTCGCCGACGGCGCCGATGGCCATGATGTGCGCGCCGACCTTGGTGGGGAGCATCCCGGCGTCGCGGATCATCGGCAGGATCGTGCCGAGGGCGGTGGTGCAGACGGCGACGCCGACGATGAGGCCGACGTCGAGGTCGCGGGTGACGGCGGTCGACACGCCGAGGGCGGCGACGATGCCGATGAGCCAGCCGGCGCCGCCGAGGACGAGCGGGCGGCCTTTGATCCGGCCGAACTCGATCTCGTAGCCGGCCAGGAAGAACAGCATGGCCAGGCCGAGGTCGTGGAAGCGGTTGGTGACGTCGTTCTCGGCGACCAGCGCGGAGACCGAGGGCCCGAGCAGGATGCCGAGCACGATCTCCAGGACCGTCGACGGGATGGGCACCCAGCGGGCGATCCGGTCCGACAGCAGCGGCGCGAACACGGCCGCGGCGAAGATCAGCGTGAGCCCGAAAAACGCATCGGCGTCAGAAATGTCCGTCACTGGGACAGGGTAGGAGGGCCGGGCCGCCGCCGACCGCCTAAAGCCCGCGTGTCGACGGACGTGAACGCCATTCCCTGAATTTCGACACTTCGGAACGCAAGTGTCGATAAGCGGTGACAGTGGACAATGACTTGCGGGAACACGACGTCAGGGAGGGCGACGCATGGGTGCAGGACACGACCACGGCGCGAAGAGCCTCGGTGAGGCGCATCGGGGGCGGTTGCTCTGGGCCTTCGCCATCACCGCCGGCTTCATGCTGCTCGAACTCGCCGGGGGCATCGTCTCCGGTTCGCTGGCGCTGATCTCCGACGCCGGGCACATGTTCACCGACGCCCTCGGCATCGGCATGGCCCTCGCGGCGATCTTCGCGATCCGGCGCGCCGACGGCCGCCCGCACCGGACCTTCGGCCTCTACCGGCTGGAGGTGCTGGCGGCGCTGGCCAACGCGGCGCTGCTGTTCGGCGTGGCGGTGTGGGTGCTGGTGGAGTCGGTCCGGCGGGTCGGCGAACCGCCCGAGGTCCGCACGGGCCTGATGCTCGCCATCGCGGTGGCCGGCCTGATCGCCAACATCATCTGCTTCCTGCTGCTCCAGCAGGGCGCCAAGGAGTCCATCAACGTCCGGGGCGCCTACCTGGAGGTCCTCGGTGACCTGCTCGGTTCGGTCGGCGTCATCGGGGCCGCGCTGATCATCGAGTTCACCGGCTGGTGGTACGCCGACCCGATCATGGCGATCGCGGTGGGCGTGTTCATCCTCCCGCGGACCTGGCGGCTTGGCCGCGACGCGCTGCGGATCCTGCTCCAGTCGGCGCCGAAGGGCATGGACCTCGACGCCGTCACCCGCACCCTCAACGAGGTGCCGGGCGTCGAGGACGTCCACGACCTGCACGTCTGGACCCTCACCTCGGGCATGGACGTCGCCTCGGTCCACCTGTCCATCAACGCCGGCGCCGACCTCGGCGACGTGCTCGGCGAGGCCCGCGAGGCGCTGCACGAGCACTACGGCATCGACCACGCCACCCTCCAGGTCGAACCCGCCGGAAGCAGCAAGGCCTGCGAGTCGCTGTCCTGGTGACGGACACGTGAAACGGCCCCCGGGTTTCCCCCGGGGGCCGTTTCCGTACGCGGACTAGGCCGCCTGGCCGGCGACCTCGCGCTGCCGGGCCTCGATGGCCTCGCGCAGGCTGTTCTCGGCCTCGGTGTCGAGCGAGGTGTGCATGAGCTTGCCGCCGTACTGGCCGAGCTCGTTGAGGACCTTGTCCTCCGTCGCGCTCCGCACCAGCACCACCAGCGCCGCCCCACCGTTCTGGAGCTCGGTGCCCAGCTGCTTCATGAAGTTGTCGTCGATGCCGGTGTCGGTCATCGCGCCGCCGGCCGCGCCGGCCGCCGCGCCCACCGCCATGCCGAGCAGCGGCGCGAAGAAGAGCAGGCCGATCAGCCCGCCCCACAAGACACCGCCGGTCGCGCCGATCGCGGTGTTCGAGCCGGTCTGGCGCAACTTGACCTTGCCGTCGCCCCGCCGCTCGACGACGACCGCGTCCTCTAGCTTGATCAGCTCACCTTTCTGCATCTCGATGAGCTTGCCGAGCACCGTCTGCGCGGTCTCCGGATCCGGGTACGCCACCGCAACGAGATAGCTCACTGGACTTCCCTTCCCTTCTGGAGTTCGGTTGTCGCCGAGCCCATCCTGCCCCATACGCGTAATTCACGCATGTCATCCCGATAGAAGGTGATTTAGGCGAAAATGACGCAATGACCAGGATCACCCGCGTTCTGTCGTCGCTAGTCTTCGCCTCGGCCGTCCTGCTGCTCGGCGGCTGCACCGCCGGCGCCTTCGACCCCAAGAACGCCCAGGAACCCGCCGACGGACTCACCCTCCAGGAGAACTACCAGCAGGTCGTCGAGAAGGTGCTCCCCTCGGTCGTCGAGATCACCACCGCCGAGGGCCTGGGCTCCGGGATCATCTACGACGACGCCGGGCACGTCGTCACCAACGCCCACGTCGTCGGCTCCGCCACGACCTTCGAGGTCACGCCCGCCGTCGGCGGCGACACCCTCGAAGCGACCCTCGTGGCCAGCTACCCCGCCGAGGACATCGCCGTCATCCAGGTGCGCGGCGACCTCCCCGGCAGCCCCGCGACCTTCGCCGACTCCACCCAGCTCAAGGTCGGCCAGATCGTCCTGGCCATGGGCAACCCCCTCGGCCTCACCGGCAGCGTCAGCCAGGGCATCGTCTCGGCCGTCGGCCGCACCGAGACCGAACGCCGCACCGCCGACTCCCCCGGCGCGACCCTCGCCGACATGATCCAGACGACCGCCGCGATCAACCCCGGCAACAGCGGCGGGGCGCTCGCCGACCTCGCCGGCAACGTCGTCGGCATCCCCACCCTCGCGGCGACCGGCGCGCAGGACGGCGCCGCCGCCCCGGGCATCGGTTTCGCGATCTCGGCGAGCACCGCCACCCGCATCGCCGACCAGCTGATCGCCGACGGGAAGGTCGTCGACTCCGACCGGGCCGCGCTCGGCGTGACCGTCCGCGGGGTCATCGACTCGCAGTCGCGCGCACTCGGCGTCGGGGTCGTCGCCGTCAACGCCGGGGGCCCGGCGGCGACGGCCGGAATCCAGCCCGGCGACATCATCACGGCCATTGACGGCACTCCCATTCCGACCGTCACCGAGCTCAATGTCCTCCTCGCTTCGAAAAAGCCCGGGGATCAGGTCACGGTGACCATTACCCGCGCCGATTCGAACATGGACGTCCCCGTCACACTCGGTGAGTTGTAAGGCCCCGGGCCGCCCGCGCCGGGCCACCCGGGGAAGCTCCGGAAGAGGGGGTGTTTCCCCAGGTGGCGCCCTTGAATCGGACCGCCGGACAGACGACCTCGGATCGGCCGAACAGATGGTAATCGGGCGGTCGTGCGCCTGCGCGCGGAAGGGTTAGCGAGGTCACATTCCCGCGGTGTCACCAAATGGCCGAACACCGCGTGATGATGGGTGGCGCGGCGATGCGGCCGCCCTTTCTCCCACCCGGCACTACCTTTCTAGGAACACCCGTTGAGCATCCCCATGCCCGCATTCGCGGCCGCTCCCGCACGCCCCCACAACGCCTCCGGCACCTCCGGCACCTTCCATGGATGGCGCATGGTCGGCTATGCCGCCGTGCTCCTCGCGCTGACCGCGCCCGGCCAGACCGCCGCCGTCTCGGTCTTCATCGACCCCATGCTCGCCGGGCTCGGGATCTCTCGCTCCACCGTGTCGATCGCCTACATGCTCGGCACGCTCAGCGGTGCCGTCGCGATGCCGTTCATCGGGAAGCTCGTCGACCGGCACGGCTCGCGCCGGGCCATCACCGTGATCGCCGTGCTGCTCGGCGCGGTCCTGGTCGCGATGGCCGCGGTCGGTGAGATCTTCGGCCTGACCGCCGGTTTCATCGGGATCCGCATGCTCGGCCAGGGCGCGCTCGGCCTGGCCGCCACGACCATCGCCTCGCACTGGTTCGACCGCCGCCGCGGCATCGCCACCGGCGTCGTGTCGGCCTTCGGGCTGGCCGGCATCTGCCTGGCCCCGATCGGCCTGGAGCGGCTGATCTCGGCCACGAACTGGCAGACCGCATGGCTCGTGCAGGGTGTCGCGGTGTGGGCGATCGCGATCCCGATCGCGGTCTTCGGCCTGCGCAACCGGCCCGCCGACGTCGGCCAGTTCGTCGACGGCGAGGCCCCGACCGTCGACACCCTCCGCGACCAGGGCGGCATGACCCGCGCGGAGGCCATGCGCACCCCGTACTTCTGGGTGCTCTGCGCGGCCGTCGGCGTCACGGCGCTGCTCACGACCGCGATCGCCTTCCACCAGATCGACCTGCTGGCCGCGCGCGGCCTGTCGGCCGCCGACGCCGCCGGGAACTTCCTGCCGCAGACGGTCGCGGGCACGCTCGTCGCGCTGGGCGCCGGGATGATCCTCGACAAGGCCAGCCCGCGCCTGCTCATCGCGGTGACCGTCGGCCTGCTCGCCGTGGGCATGCTGTGGGCCGCGGTCGTCACGCCGGGCCTGTCGGCGATCGGTTTCGGGCTCGTCCTCGGCGCGGCCGGCTACCTGATCTCCCCGGTCGGCGACGGCCTGGCGCCGCGTCTGTTCGGCGTGCGGCACATCGGCGCGATCCGCGGGACGATGGCCGCGATCAGCGTCGCCAGCAGCGCCTTCGGGCCGCTGATGTTCACGCTGCTGCACGACGCGGGCGGCTCCTACACGCTGCCGCTGGTGGTCTCGGCGGCGCTGCCGATGGCCGTCGGCGTCGCCGCCTACGCGATCCGGCTCCCGGAGCCGTCGCGGACGGTGCCCGAGGCGCAGTTCGTCGGCACGCACGGGATCGGCACGACGTGCTGCGTCGACGGTGACGGCGAGCAGGCTGTACTCAACCTGCGCCCGGTCTCGCGGACCCGCCCGGTCAGTTCCCGCGCGCAGACCCGCCCGTGGGCACGCCGGATGGCGAAGTCGGCGTGCGCGCACGAGCAGCGCCGGGAGCAGCCGGCGGAGGTCTAGGCCTCGCGCTTCAGCGAAAAGGGGATGTCGCACCGATCGGTGCGACATCCCCTTACGCCTTCGTCCCTGTTCTCGGTGCCGTCTCCCGTTTCGCGCCCCACGCGCGAGAGGAGGACGATCGACGTCTCCGGCGTCACGATCGCGGTCTGGGGGAAAGTCCAGGCGATCGCTCCGCCGGCCCGTCAGGCCGCCGAGAGCGTACGGGCCGGGTCGTCTCGTTGTTCCACTTCGCGCGCGCTGGTCCGGGTAGTGGCACGCGTGCGCCTCGTAGTCGCGATGGCGGCCGGGACGGCCTCCGGGTTGTGACGCAAGAACCGGTTCGACGCCTCCCACGCGTCGCCGATCTGTCCGTCCCAGCAGAGCCAGGAGTGGCACGGCCAGGCCTGGCCGCACTCGGTGCACTTCTTCTCGCCCAGTCGCGGCGTGTGCCGCTTCCACCAGCGGACCTGAACGGTCCACAGCCCGGGGCAGATGACCCCCACCGGGGCGTCCTCCGGCGGCGGATTGTTCAAGTCGAACGGGCTCCTCACGTTCCCCACCCTTCGTGATGATCACGATCCACGATTGCCGCGGCTCGCATTTTGGGGTTCCCACCGTTGTGATGTTCTAGAGTGGAGAATTGCAGATGCAGGTTGTCTCTGCAACCGGGATCAGCGATTCGGGGACAAGATTTTTTGTATCCAGGCTGGCGGGTCACTCGGATGGCCGACCCAGGGAGGTGTGAGATGGCAGGAGAATCGAACGCGCGGGGACCGGTGGGGTCCACCGATGAAGTCGGGAACGCGCCAGGAGGCGAAGAGTTGGTACCAGGGGCGAAGTCGCGAGGGGCGAATCCGACGGTGCGCAGACGCAGTCTCGGCGCGCGTCTGCGCGACATCCGGGAAAAGGCCGGTGTCACCGCCGACGAGGCGGCCATGGCGCTCGACGTCCACTCGTCGACCATCTACCGGATCGAGCGCGGCAAGGTCGGCATCAAGCCGCGCGACGTCAAGACGCTGCTGAACAGGTACGGGATCGACGACGAGGAGCAGCTCGGCGAGCTGGAGGGCCTGGCCCGGGAGGGCCGCCAGCGCGGGTGGTGGGCGAAGTACTCCGACACGATCTCGCCTCCGTACGCGACCTACATCGGCCTGGAGTCCGAGGCCAACTACCTCTACATATACGACGCCATCATCATCAACGGCCTCCTGCAGACCCGCGAGTACGCCGAAAGTTCCTTCAAGTTCGCTCCGGCGGGTGACCCCAAGCAGATCGGGACGCGCATCCAGCTGCGGATGGACCGGCAGGAGCGCCTGCGGCTGCTCAAGGAGGGCGCGGAGCTGCGCGACCAGTCCGACGACGAGCCGACCGGCCAGTCGCGGCCCCTGCAGTTGTGGGCGGTCATCGACGAGGCGGCCCTGCGCCGGATGATCGGCGGCAAGGAGGTGATGGAGCAGCAGCTGTCGCACCTGATCGAGATCGCGCAGTACGACGGCGTGACCTTGCAGGTGCTGCCCTTCGACGGCGGCGCCTATCCGGGGATGCTCGGCACCTTCACGATCCTGCGTTTCGCCGGCGCCGATCCCGACGTCGTCTACATCGAGGGCAAGACGGGCGACGTGTACGAGGAGACCGAGGAGCAGGTGCGGCCCTACTGGCAGATCTTCGATTCACTGCGGGCGGCGGCGCTGAGCCCGGTGGACACCCTGGAGAGGCTGCGGCAGCGGCTTCGCGACGTCAAGGACGGCGTGAGCGACGTCTGAGCGGTTCGCTTTTTGGACACGGACGTGGGGCCCGGCCACCGGAACCGGTGGCCGGGCCCCACGTCACTCGTCACATGCGGTCGGTACGAAGATCGGCGATCAGACGGTGCCATTCGGCGAATCCGACGCTCAGCGTCGGCCCGCTCTTGTCCTTCGTATCGCGCACCTCGACGGAGGTCGCGTCGAGTCGGGCCTCGACGCACGCACCTTCGTGACCGGAGTAAGAGCTCTTATGCCATTGCCTCGTCAGCATTGCTCCCACCTTTCTAGAACCTTGGGCTAGGGTGTCGGCCGCTGCGGCGAACGCCAGCGGTCAACGGTGTTGTGGAATTGCGGATATCTGTCACTGTCAGACAGGCGACAGGGCCGGGGACGGTGTTCCACGGGATCCTGTTGTAGTTTCCGCAATCGCGATCGTCCCGCAAATGCCGGTGTGCATGACGGACAGGGTGTGCGACGTCGTCGCCTTCCATTCGATCGGCGGCTAACGGATTACGCCTGCTGGAAGGAGTGCGCGATCGCCCGTCGACGCTCGCGACCCGCCTCCGAACAGGCCGACTGCCAGCTTTGTTGTTGCGCGTAGGTCAGGTTATGCGCTGCGCGTGCGGTTTTCGCCCGACATTCACCGGATCGAGTTGTCGGGAACCGGTCAGATCGCACAAGTACGTCTCAGCGGTGATCATCCGGTCACGCTCCAACACGTTCTAGGTCGTTACGTACCCAACGCGTAGCGGAACGTATCGGCAGGTGGGCGGATGATGCGGGAGCGTGAATAACTGAAAGGCCCGGATGCTGTTCCGGGCCTTTCACTGCACAGGTTCACGAGCGGTGCTCTCGTGCGTTCAGTCGGTGAGGATCAGTTCCACCACCGGGACCTCGACGGCCGGCGCGACCGTCGGCAGCGACAGGGTGAGCGTGCCCTCCGGCAGGCCCTTCAGGTGGTTGTGGAAGGGGTTGGCGGGGTTGTACTCGACGCGCTTGACCTCGGAGTGGTCGTGCAGGAAGCGCGCGTAGGCGACCTTCCCGGCAAGGCCCGCCAGGTGCAGGTGCTTCATCGGCCACGACAGGATGTGCAGGTAGAGGCGGTTCCCGCGCTGCGTGTACCGGCAGTCGGCGGGCGGCACGAAGGAGCTGCGCCCGGCGCCGCGGATCGCCGGCTCATGCAGCCGCATCCACTCCCCCACGCCCGCGAGGGCGTCGCGGGCGCGCGGGTCGAACTCGCCCCGGCCGGTCGGGCCGACGTTGAGCAGCATGTTGCCGCCCTTGGAGACGGTGTCGAGCAGCATCCGCACGAGCATGCCCGGCGGCTTCCAGTCGAGGTTGTCGCGGTCGTAACCCCACGAGCCGTTGAGGGTCTGGCACGCCTCCCACGGGACGGCGCTGCCGGCGAACTCGTTCTCGTGCCCGGGCGGCTGGACCTGCTCGGGCGTGGTGAAGTCGGCCGTGTCGGGCCCCTGACCGATGCCGAGGCCGAGGCGGTTGTTGATGAGGATGTGCGGCTGAAGCTCCCGGCACATCGCCATCAGTTCGGCCGAGCGCCACTCCTTCGGGCCTTTGGCGTTGAAACCGCGGCCCTCGTAGGAGAAGTCGAACCACATCAGGTCGATCCGGCCGTAGTTGGTGAGCAGCTCGCGGACCTGACCGTGCAGGTAGTCGGCGTACGCGGTGACGTCGCGGCCCTCGGTGGCCTTGATGTAGTCGGCGTCGTCACGCTGCGGGTGGTACAGGTCGACCGGGAACTCGGGGTGATGCCAGTCGATGAGGGAGTAGTAGAACCCGACCTTGAAGCCGCGCGCCCGGAACGCCTCGACCATCGGGCCGATCAGGTCCCGGCCGTAGGGCGTGCTCGCGGCCTTGTAGTCGGTGAGCTCGCTGTCGAAGAGGCAGAAGCCGTCGTGGTGCTTGGTCGTGATGACGAAGTACCGCATCCCCGCGTTCCACGCGTCCTCGGCCCACTTCACCGGGTCGTGGAGGTCGGGGTCGAAGTGCTCGAAGTACGGCTCGTACTGCTCCTCGGTCAGCTTCTCCCGCGCACGGACCCACTCGTGGCGGGCCGCCGCGGCGTAGACGCCCCAGTGGACGAAGAGGCCGAAACGATCGGCGGTGAACCAGGCCGAGCGTTCTTCGAGAGAGGCGATCTCTGACATTGCCGGTTGCCCTCCAGTCGTGGTCCCCCGGAGGTGATCTTGCCGGACGGCGGCGGGCGGGGGAACCCGCCGCCGTCGGTCACGTCGGCGGCCCCGCGCGGGAACCCGGGAATCCGCGCGGGGCCGCCGTGGTCCTACTTCCCGGCGATGGCGTTCTCGTACTCGCCGCGGATCTTGTCGCCGCCTGCGGCGCGCCACTCGTCGAGGGCGGCGTCGATCGCCGAGACCTCGGCGCGGCCGTTGACGATGTCCTTGACCAGGTCGTTGAAGGGCTGCGCGATCTTCGTGCCGTCCCTGTCCTGGGTCTCGGAACGGAAACCGACCGTCGGGTCGGGCAGCGCGATCGGCAGCAGGCTCGACAGCGCCTGGTGGGCGTAGTCGGTGTACTGCTTGCCGCCGGTGGCGTTGTAGACCACGGGCGGGTTGGCCGCGAGCTTGTCCCACGGCACGGTGAGCTCGCGCGTGCCGAGGTCGCTGGGGACGGGGTTGCCGTCGGCGTCCTTGGTGAAGTGCGTGCCCTCGACGCCGTACTTCAGCAGCTCGTACTCCTCCGAACCGAAGGGCGCGGCGAGGAAGTCGGCGACGCGCAGGACCTCCTTCACCTTCTCCTTGTCGGCCTTCTTCACGAAGGTGTAGGCGAGCATGATGTTGTCCTGCCAGCACACTCCCTCGCCGCCGTCGTGACCGAAGGGGATGAACGGGCGCGGGTCGTTGTCGGCGTGCTGCGCGCGCAGGTTCGTCCAGTGCCCGGCGTAGGCCGGCAGCCCGTCGTAGATCATCGCGACCTGCCCGGCGGTGAACGCGTTGCCGCGCTGCACGCCGGTGAAGCCCTCCGAGCCGGGGTAGAAAACACCGGCGTCGTGGAGCTTGCGGATGAAGGCGACGGCCTCCTTGTACTCCGGGGTCTCGCGGGCCGCGACGAGCTTGCCGCCGTCGAGCCGCCAGTTGTTCGGCACGCGGAACATGTGCGCGAACAGGGTCGTGCTGGCGAACTTGATCAGGGCGTAGCGGTCCTTGCCCGGGTCGGTGAGTTTCTTGGCGACCTCGAAGAACTCGTCGGCGTTCGCCGCGAGCCTCGTGTGGTCCTCGATACCCAGTTCCTTGAAGAAGCGCATGTTCACGAAGCCGCTGCCGCCGGTGATGTTCCGGCAGATCGGCAGCGCGTAGAGCTTGCCGCCGATGACGCAGTTCTGCCACGCCACCGTCGGGATCGCCGCGAGGTTCTTGAACTCGGCGACCTTGTCCCCGGCGAGGTACTCCCCGAGGTCGACGCAGGTCGCCTCGGCGAACTGCGGGACGTTGTTGAGCCCGGCGGAGTACAGGACCATGTCGGGCAGGTCGCCGCCGGCGACGGTGGTGTTGAACTTCGCGTCGTAGTCGCTGGCCGGGACGATCGTCAGGTCGAGCGTGCCGCCGAGGCGCTTCTCGACCTCCGTCCAGGCACCGTTCTCGCCGCGCGGGGGCGGGATTGGCAGGAAGGTCATCGTCGTCGCCTTGACCGTCCCGCCCGCCAGGGGCGTGCCGGAAACGCTGCGCACCAGGCTCTTCGGGTAGGTGTAGTAGCCCGGCGGGACCTCGCCCGAGGCGGGCAGGTCCGGCGTCGGGCCGGCGAAGGGGATGTAGTTCGGCAGCGTGACGCCGGCGTTGGACGAGCCGCCACCGGCGTCGTCGCCGCCACCGCAGGCGGCGAGCAGGGGCGTGCCGAGCGCGCCGACGGCGGCGACGCCCAGTCCGGTGCGGAGCAGGTCGCGTCTACTTGCGGGCATGTCGGGTGTCTCCTTAGGACGGTGCGGGGCGGGGTGTCAGCCTTTGATGGCGCCGGAGAGGACGCCCTTGGTGAAGAAGCGCTGGAGGAAGGGGTAGACCAGCAGGATCGGGACGAGGGCGACGACCACGACGGCCATCTGGATCGCCAGCTGCGGCGGGGGGACGTCGCCGGCGAAGGCCTCGCCCTGGGCCATGGGCTGGCCCTGGAGGACGTAGAGGCGCAGGATGAGCGGGAGCGTCCACTTCTCGGTGTCGTCGAGGTAGAGGAGGGCGTTGAAGAACGCGTTCCAGTAGCCGACGGCGTAGAAGAGGGACACCACCGCGATCGGCGCCTTCGACAGGGGCAGGACGATGCGCAGCAGGATGCGCAGGTCCCCGGCACCGTCCACTTTGGCCGAGTCGAGCAGTTCGCTCGGCAGGCCCATGAAGAAGGACCGCAGGACGATGAAGTTGAAGGCGCTGATCAGGCCGGGCAGGATCAGCGCGGCGAAGGTGTTGTAGAGCCCGAGTTCCTTGACCAGCAGGAAGTTCGGGATGATGCCGGCGCCGAAGAGCATGCTGAACAGCGCGATCATCAGGATGAAGCGGCCGCCGGTCACGCCCCGCCGGGACAGCCCGTAGGCCATCATCACGGTCGCGCAGACGCTGGCGACGGTGCCGATCGAGGCGACGAACAGGCTGTTGACGAGGGCGCGGGTGACGTCGCCGCCGGCGAAGATGACGCGGTAGGCGTCGAGGGTCGGGTCGGTCGGCCAGATGACGAGGCCGCCGTTGGCGACGATCTCGCGGTCGGTGGACAGGCTCGTAGCCACCACCGACACGAAGGGGTAGAGCACGGCCAGCACGATGAAGCCGAGCGCGAGTCCTTTGAGGGACAGGCCGTACCAGGTCGGCCGCTCCATCCAGGCGGGTCGCTTACTTGTCAGCGCCACGGTAGATCCCTTCATGGCCGAAGAAGTGCGCCAGCTTGTTGGCGCCGAGGATCAGGGCGGTGCCGAAGATCGCCTTGACGATCCCGATGGCGGCCGACGGTCCCCACTCGCCGTTCTGGATGCCGTTGAAGTAGACGTAGGTGTCGAGTACCTCTCCGGCGGCGGCGCCGACGTTGTCGCGCTGGAGGATGAGCTGCTCGAAGCCGACCGACAGGATGTTGCCGAGGTTGAGGATGAGCAGCAGGATGATGATCGGCGTGATGCCGGGCAGGGTGACGTGCCACAGGCGGCGCCAGCGTGAGGCTCCGTCGACGGCCGCGGCCTCGTAGAGCTGTGGGTCGATCGACAGCAGCGCGGCGAGGAAGATGATCGTGCCCCAGCCCATGTCCTTCCAGACGAGCTGGAGTGTCACCAGCCAGGGGAAGGCGTCGGGGTCGGTCATCATGTCGTAGCGCGGGAGGCCGATGGCGTCGAGGACGTTCGGCAGGAGCCCGGCGGCGCCGAGGAGCTGCTGGAAGATCGAGACGATGATGACCCAGCCGATGAAGTGCGGCAGGTAGACCACGCTCTGCACGAAGCGCCGGATCTTGCTGCTCAGCACGCTGTTCAGCAGTAGTGCGAGCGCGATCGGCGCGGGGAAGAAGAAGACGAGCTGGACGAGCGCGATGACCAGGGTGTTGGTGACCGCGCTCCAGAAGCGGGGGTCGGCGAAGGCGTCGGTGAAGTTCTCCAGGCCGATCCAGTCGCTGTCGAGGAAGCCGAGGTAGGGCTGGTAGTCCTGGAAGGCGACGATGTTGCCGAGCATCGGCAGGTAGTGGAAGACCAGGAAGTAGAGCAGACCGGGCGCGGCGAGCAGGATCATGACCTTGTCGCGCTTGAGGCGCTGGACGAGGGTGAGCTTGCGCCGGGGCCGGGGCTTGGGTTTCTCCTTGGCCGTCACGGCGGGGGTTTCGGTCTCGACGCTCATGCGCACACCCCCGAACGACATCCGGCCACCGAGGGTGAACTCTGCCGCGTACGGTGCGGTGGCCGCTGAAGCCGCCCCTCAAGACGCACGGCGTCGAACCTCGTCATCGCATCTCCAGGTGAATCAAGGCGGCGGAAGCGGACGCCGTACGCGGCGGCAGGCGGGCCGAAGGCCCGGAGGCGAAACCGCCCGGCGGCGCCGGCCGCATCGCGAGCGAAGCGAGCCGAACAAGCACAGGCTCTGGCCCCCATCTCGTCTCCTCCTCTGCCTCTCGTCTGCGCGGTCCCGGACCACACACGACCCCGAACCGTCCCTGACCACCACTGGTCTCGGCCCCGCGCGCCGTCCCAGACCACGCGCGGATGACCAGCAGTCTGGTAAGCGCTTACCCTTCTCGTCAAGACCCAGACCGATATTTTTTCCTGTTGAGACACCGAGCCCAGCCGTTGACCATGACGGATTGAGCGCTTACGGTGGTCTCGCATAGCAAGCGCTTACATGATTTCGCGAAACTCTGGGGAGCCGATGCCACGTCCACGTGCCCTGCTGGCGATGAGTCCGTCGCTGCCCGCGCAGTTGTTCGACGAGCGGCGGCGGGCGCGCCTTGAGCACCTGGTCGACCTCGTCCGGCCGGACGCGGTGGCCGCGCTCGACGCCTCCGCGGGCGACATCGCCGACGTGGAGGTCCTGATCACGGGCTGGAACGCGCCCCGGCTCACCGCCGAGGTTCTCGACCGGATGCCGAAACTGCGCGTCGTCGTCCACGCCGCCGGAACGGTCAAGACCTTCGTCACCGACGAGGTCTTCGCCCGCGACGTCCGCGTCACCTCGGTCGCCGACGCCAACGCCGTACCCGTCGCCGAGTACACCTTCGCGGCGATCCTGTTCGGCGCCAAACGCGCCAGGCCGCTCGCCGAGTGGTACCGGGCGCACCGCACGACCCGCGACGTCACCGGCGTCCACTGGCTGGGCACCTACGGCATCACCATCGGCGTCATCGGCGCCTCCCGCACCGGCCGCCGCGTCATCGCGCTCCTCCAGAGCCTCGACGTGGCCGTCCAGGTCCACGACCCGTACTGCACGCCCGCCGAGGCCGCCGAACTCGGCGTGACCCTCGTCGAACTCGACGACCTGCTGGCCACGAGCCACGTCGTCTCCGTCAACGCCCCCGCGACCCCCGAGACCCGGCACATGCTCGACGCCCGCCGCATCGCCCTCATGCGCGACGGCACGGTCCTGGTCAACACCGCCCGGGGATCCCTCATCGACCACGAGGCGCTGCTCCCGCACCTGGTGTCCGGCCGCCTCGACGCGGTCCTCGACGTCGCGACGCCCGAACCGCCGCCGTCCGACTCACCCCTCTACGACCTGCCGAACGTCCTGTTCACCCCGCACATCGCCGGCGCGCTCGGCAACGAGGTCGGCCGGCTCGGCCACGCCGCCGTCGACGAGCTGGCCGCCTACCTCGACGGCCGTCCCATGCCCGGCGAAGTGCTCGCCGAGCGCCTTCGCCACCTAGCATGAGACGTCCCCACCCATAGGAGTGTCCGATGGCCCGTCGCGCCACCATCGCCGACGTCGCCGCGCTGGCCAACGTGTCCAGCGCGACGGTGTCGCGCGCCCTGTCGGGGAACTACCCCGTCGCCGAGTCCACCCGGGCGCGCATCGAGGCGGCGGTGAGCGAGCTGGGCTACGTCGCCAACGCGCAGGCCCGCGCACTTGCGGGGATCCCGACACGCACGGTCGGGATCATCATCCAGGAGATAGTCGACTCCTTCTACGCCTTCGTGGCGCGCGGCGTGGAGCAGGAGGCGGCGGCCTCCGGGCGGCTG
This sequence comes from Phytomonospora endophytica, assembly GCF_014202425.1. GTDB lineage: Bacteria > Actinomycetota > Actinomycetes > Mycobacteriales > Micromonosporaceae > Phytomonospora > Phytomonospora endophytica. The sequence goes on from NZ_JACHGT010000002.1 coordinate 208,305, forward strand.
TGCCTGGTGTGCTGCACCCACGGCGACCCGCGGCAGGAGCTGGCCTTCCTCGACCTGCTGCACGAGCAGCGCGCCGACGCGGTCATCCTGGTCGGCGGCTCGATCAGCGACAAGCGGCACGCGGGTGAGGTGATGGCGCGCGGGAAGTCCCTGCGCGACACCGGAAGCCTGCTCATCCACTGTGGACGGGCGACGCCGAGCGAGGACATCGCGGCCGTCGAGTACGACAACGGCGGCGGCGCCTTCGCGGCCACCGACCACCTGCTCACCAACGGCCACCGCCGGATCCTCTACCTCGGCGGCCCGAAGCGCTTCTCCACCAGCGTCGACCGCCTCGAAGGCTACAAACGGGCCCTGGCCAGCCGCGGCATCGAGGTCGACCCGGAGCTGATCCAGCTCGGCGCCCTCGGCCAGCGCTTCGGCTACGAGCGGCTCAAAGCGGTCCTCGCCGAAGGCAGGCTCGACTTCACCGCGATCTTCGCCGCCAACGACAACACCGCCGTCGGCGCCTACCAGGCCCTCGACGAGGCCGGGCTGCGCATTCCCGAGGACGTCTCGGTCGTCGGCTACGACGACATCCCCGTCGCCGCGCTGCTGCGGCCGGCCCTGACGACCGTCAACATCCCGCTCGAAGAGATGGGCCGCCGCGCGGTCCGCCTCGCCGTCGCGCACGGCAACGAGTACGCCGACGCCTACTCGGTCTCCTCCCACAACGTGCGCCTCGGAACGCATCTGGTGCTGCGCGATTCGGTCGCACCGGCCCGCAAGAAGCGACGCCAGTAAGCCCGCAATTCCGGCATCGCCGTGACAAACGGTCATGGAAACACGTAGTAAACCGCCGATCATCTTGTGTTCGCGTAGCAAGCGCTTACATACTTCCGGGCAACCGACGACCCTGGGAGCCCGAGATGACCCTCGACCGCCGCCGCTTACTGCGCACCGGCCTCACCCTCACCACCGCCGGCGCCGCCGCGCTCGCCCTCGGCGCGACCGCCTCGGCAGCGCCGACCGGGCGCGTCCCCACCGACCCGCGGGTGACGCACCGCCTGCGCCTGCCCAACGCCACCCGCACGGCCACCGCCGTCGCCCGCCCGGCCGCCGAACCCGAGCGCCTGCGCCTCCAGAAGGCCCTCGGCTCAACGGATCTGCAGCCCACCGGCCTGTACCTGCCGCCCGGCACCGCCGTCGACGTGCGGGTCGCCAGCGGCCCGGCACCGACGCTGGTCGTCGGCGCTCCGGCGACACACCCCGACGCGGCCTACTCCACACCCCGGACCTACACCCTGGCCGCCGGGACCACCACCGTCACCGACCCCGGCGGCGGCATGCTCTATCTGAAACTCACCGGTGACGGCGAACTCGCCGTCGTCCACTTCGGACCGTCCACGGTGCTCGCTCCGTACTTCCTGCTCGGGCAGACCTCGGAGACGACGTTCCAGCAGCAGCTCGACGAACGCGTCACGGCGCCGCTGGCCGAACTCGTGTCGCCGTACGCGATCGTCACGGTGACGCGGGAATCCCTGCTGCGCTTCAGGTCCGAAGACCACGGCACCCTCATGGACACCTTCGAGGCGATCATCCGCTCGCACGCCGACGCCAGCGGCATGGACGCCACGGGACCGGTCCACGGTCGCGGCCCGGTGCCCTTCCACCTCGTCGAGTCGCCGCGGATGCCGCCCGGTGCGGGCGCCTACGCCACGCACGGCTTCACCGCCTACCCGGCGGGCTACATGGACCGGCTGATCTCCGTCGAAGGCCTGCACGACCGCGGCTGGGGCGTCTGGCACGAGCTGGGCCACCAGCACCAGCAGTTCCCCTACAAGCCCGGTGCCACCACGGAAGTCACCTGCAACATCTACGCCCTGGCGATCCAGCGCCGCTTCGGGCTCCCGTCGAACCTGACGGTGCCGGACGCGACGGGCGCCGACGTCTACGACCAGGCCTTCGCCAAACTCGGTACCCCCGGGCTGGACTTCCTGTCGGCCTTCAACCTGATGCAGAAACTCGCGCAGTACCAGCAGCTCACGCTCGCCTACGGTGAGGACTTCTGGCCGCGCGTGCACCGCCTCGTCCGCGCCGAGAAGCCCGACGGCGGCTCCTACGACGACAACGCGCTGCGCTTCCACCACCTCATGACCCTCACCAGCCGCGTCAGCGGCCACGACCTGCGCGGCTTCTACCGGACCTGGGGCATGACCGTCGATCCGCGCACCGACGCCGCCCTCGACCCGCTCGCCCTGCCCGCACCGCCCGTCGACCCCGCCACCCTGCGCGAACCACGGAGGACCTCGTGAAGCGCCGTACCGTTCTCGCCTCCGCCGTGGCGGCGGGCGCCGCCGTCGCCGTCCCTCTTTCGGCGAGCGCGGCGGCCGCCGTTCCCCTCGCCTCCAACGATCCCCGCCTCGTTCACCGCATGCGGCCGCCGAACGCCTCACGGGTCGCGATCGCCGTGGCCCGCCCGACCGCGCAGGACGAGCGGCTGCGGCTGCACAGGTTCCTCAGCTCGACCGACCTGCAGCCCACGGGCCAGTACCTGCCGGCGAACACGCCGGTGACCGCGACGCTCGTCGGCGCCGAAGGCGTCGTCCTCGTCGTCGGTGCCCCCGCGACGCACCCGGACGCCGCCTACGCGACCCCGCGCGAGTATCCGCTGGTCAAGGGCGCCAACACGGTCACCGATCCCGGCGGCGGGATGCTCTACCTTGCTTTTTCGGGCGGCGCGAACGAAACCGCCCGCCAGGCATGGGACCGGGTCGGGCCCGCCGCCGGGGCCGATGGCTCCCAACCGGCCGGCGATCGGGAGAAGGCGGTCGTCCACTTCGGACGGTCGACGGTGCTCGCGCCCTGGTTCCAGCTGGGCCGCACCACCGAGGAGGAGTTCCAGGCCCAGCTCGACGAACGCGACGGTTCACCGCAGGTCGAGCTGCTCTCGCCGTACGCGTTCGTCACGGTGACGCGGGAGTCCCTGCTGCGCTTCCGGAGCGAGGACCACGGCACCCTCCTCGACCTGCTCGAAGCGATCATCACCTCGCACGCCGACATCTCCGGCCTCGACGGTTCCGGGCCGCTCCACGAGCGCGGCCCGGTGCCGTTCCACCTCGTCGAGTCGCCGCGGATGCCGACCGGGGCGGGCGCCTACGCCTCTCACGGCTTCACCGCCTATCCGGCCGGGTACATGGACCGGCTGCTCGCCGTCGGAGGGCTGCACGACCGAGGCTGGGGCGTCTGGCATGAGCTGGGGCATCAGCACCAGCAGTTGTGCTACCGGCCCGTGGACTTCAACGAGGTCACCGTCAACATCTACTCGCTGGCCGCGCAGCGCCGCTTCGGGCTCACCTCGAACCTCGTCAAATCCGACGCGGCCGGCAAGACCCTGTACGACACGGCCTTCGCGAAGATGGCCGACCCCGCGACGGTGTTCCCGGCCGCCTACTCGGTCATGGAGCGCCTGGTCATGATGCGCCAGTTCGAACTCGCCTTCGGTGCGGACTTCTGGCCGCGGCTGCACCGCCTCGCCCGCGTGGAGAACCCGCAGACGAACTGGGACGACGCCGTCACGAGGCTGCGCTACCTGATGGTCTACGCCAGCCGTGTCGGCGGCCGCGACCTGCGCGGTTTCTTCACGACCTGGCGTCTGCCCATCGACGCCGAGACGCACGCGATCCTGGACGACCTGGCGCTGCCGGTGCCGGACACGGATCTGGCGGCGTTGCGGGAGTAGGCATCCAGGGGCCCGTCCGGCGAGCGCCGGGCGGGCCTCGTCGGGAACCCCGTGGCCGCGCCGCATCGAACCCACGCTCTCCATGGGCGTCCCGCTGTACGGCCTGATCCCGCCCTACCCGCCCGCCGGAGCCTGAGGTCCCTCAACGGTGCACCCCGCGCACACCGACCCCCGCCCGTCGAAGCGCTTGTGCCCGATCATCCCGCCGCCCTCGCCTTCGAACATCACGCCCGGGAACGAGAAATGGCGCGTCGCCTCGTGGAAACCGAGCCGCTCGTGCAGTCGCAGTGAAGCGTCGTTGCCCACGTTGACCAGGTACCACGCCTCCCCGGCTCGCCGCTGGATGAAGCGCAGCCGCGCCAGCGTCAGCCGCTGCCCGATCCCCATGCGGCGGTGGGAGTCGGCGACGATGAGCCCGCCCAGGTAATAGCCCTCCGGCGCGGCGTCGGGCGCCGGGTAGCGCGCTCGCGGCACCCACGTCACCCGCCCGTACGCGACGATCCCGTCGCGTTCGCTCTCGGCGACGAGCAGCGCGTTGCGCGGCCCCTGCGCGTGTTTTCGGGTGCGTTCGACCCACGTGCCCAGTCCACCGTTCTCGCGTGCCGCGATCAGCCGGGCGCACGCGAGGTAGTCGGCCGCGCTGATCGCCTCGCGCAGTGCGACGTGCCGCCGGGGTGGGCGGCGGACCGGTTCGGGGTCGAAATCGGCGTAGCGCATCAGTCCACTGGAGTAGTAGGGGCGCCCGCTGCCGGGGCGACAAGTGCCGTCGGTCCGTTAGGGTATTTCGGAGTACGAATCCGGTCCACGGGAGGGGGAGCATGAGCTGGCGCGCCGAGCTCGACCGCGCGGCACGGTCCTTCCGTGCCGCCGCCGCCCATCTCGACCGCGCCGAGGCGCTCGCCGCCGAGGCCGCGAAAGCCTTGCCCACGGCCGATTCGAGCGCCGCCCGCCAACGCGAACTGGCACTCGAACTGACCCGCGCCGCCGAGTACACCGCGCCGGGCTGGTTAACGCAAGACCTCGACGCCCTCGATGTGACGACGCCACCGCGTTCCGAACCGCGGCACGGCGTCCAGTACGTCCGGATCGGCACCGCCCGGCCGCTTCCCGACGCGTCCTTTCCCGCGATCGTTCCGCTGCTCGGGCACGGGCATCTCGTCCTCGACGGCGACGCCACCGACCCGCGCGTGGCCGCGCTCCTGCAGAGCCTGCTGCTGCGCGTCCTCGCCGCCACCCCCCGCACGCAGGTATCCCTTGTGGACGGCGTGACGCTCGGCCAGGCCTTCACCGCCTGTGCTCCCCTGGTGCAGGGCGGCATCGCGGGCCGCACCGCCACCGACCACATCGGACTCGACCTCCTCCTCGACGAGGCCGAGGGTCACGTCCGCGAGGCGCAGCAGAACCTCCACGACCAGGCCGGGCTCGACGAGCTCCCGCACCGCCTCATCGTCATCGCCGGCCTCCCCCCGCAGATCGGCGGCGGCATGCGGACCCGGATCGCGGCACTCGCCCACGCCGGTCCCCGCTACCGCCTCCATTTGATCCTCGCCGGGTGGCGCGATCCCTCGGAGCAGAACCGCGCGCCCGCCATCGACCACGCGACCTACATCCGCGTCGGGGAACGCCATCCCGTCGCCGACATCGCCGCGCCGGTGTCCTTCGACCCGGCACCGCCCCCCGCGCTGGCCCGGGCGGTCTACACCGGCCTCGCCGAGACGATGCGCCGTGAGACCACCCTGGACGTCGCCGCGCTGATCCCCCGGCAGCGCTGGTGGGCGTCCAGCGTCGACGGACTGTCCACCGTCGTCGGACGCGACCAGCGCGGCGAGGTGTCGCTGTCCTTCGACGACGCCACCCCGCACTGGCTCGTCGGCGGCCGCACCGGCGGCGGCAAGACCGTCTTCCTGCTCGACGTCCTCTATGGGCTCGCGGCCCGCTACGGGCCGCGCGAGCTGGCCCTGTACCTGCTCGACTTCAAGGAAGGCGTGTCCTTCACCGAGTTCACGCCCTCCGAGCACGACCCGACCTGGATCCCGCAGGTCCGCGCGGTCGGCGTCGAATCCGACCGGGAGTACGGCGTCGCCGTCCTCGCCGAACTGCGGCGGGAGATGTCGCGGCGGGCCACGGCGATGAAACGGGCCGGGGTCACCCGCCTCTCGGAGCTGCGCCGGCGCCTGCCCGACCAGGACACCCCCCGCATCCTCGCCGTCATCGACGAGTTCCACGTCCTGTTCACCGGCAACGACCGCCTCGCCCGCCGGGCCGTGGCGCACCTGGAGGAACTCGCCCGCAAGGGCCGCTCCTACGGCGTGCACCTGATCCTGGCCAGCCAGACCATCTCCGGTGTCGAGGCCCTCTACGACAAGACCGACTCGATCTTCGGCCAGTTCCCGTTGCGCGTCGCGCTTCCCGGCGCCAAGGGCATCCTCGACGTGCTCAACAACGCCGCCGAGACGATCACCCTCGGCAGCGCCGTCGTCAACCACTCCGGCGGCGTCAACGGCGCCGACCGCCTCATCCGCTTCCCCGACGCCACCGCGGGCGCCGAGGTCTTCACCGAACTGCGCCAGAACCTCTGGGAGCAACGCGAACCCGCCTCGAAGGCCCCCCGCGTCTTCGCCGGCTACGCCGAACAGCACCTCGACGACGACCCCGTCTTCGCCACGCTGAACACCGACGGCCGCCGCCCCGCGACACTCATCGGACGGGCCGTCGACGTGGACCAGAGCACCGTCTCCTTCGGACTCGACGCGATCCCGGGCCGCCACCTGGCCGTCCTGGGCACCAGCGCGGTCGGCGCCGACGTCCTCCAGTCGGCCGTGCGAAGCCTTGTCCGCCAGCACAAACCGGGCCACGCCGCGTTCGTCATCGCGCCCCTCGTCGGCGCCGCCGACGCCCAGGTGGACGAGACGGTCGCCGAGCTCGCCGCCGCCGGACACGACCACACCGTCCTGCGGCCCGCCGACCTCGCCGCCGCCCTGCCCGCGCTGCTGGCCGACGCCGATCCCGAGCACCCTCGCTACCTGGTGCTCTTCGGCGCCGACTCCGCCGCGCCCCTCCTCGGCCCCACCGGCCTCTCCGACCTGCGGATCCTGTTCAAACAGGGCCCGGTCAGAGGCGTGCACGTGCTCGGCTGGTGGCGCGGCCTGCGCCGCTTCACCGACGACCTCGGCGGCACCCACAACCGCGAGGACGTCGCCTGCCTCGTCGTGCTCAACGTCCCCGGCAGCGAGATCGGCGGCTTCCTCGGCGACCACACCATCGAATGGCACGCGCGCACCAACCGCGCGCTGGCCGTCGACCGGCACGAAGGCACCGTGCGACTGTGCGTCCCCTTCGTCGCACCGGGCCGGCTGGACGAAGAGGGTCCACTGTGAACGACTACGCCCAGCTGCTGCACAAGCTCTCCCGCGTCCGCTCCGTCGACGCCGAAGAGGTCGCCGACGCGACCGAACGCCTCCGCCGCGACCGGGCGAAGGTCGCCGCCCTGCGCGCGGCCCTGGAGACCGAGGCCGACGAACTCGCCGGTGCCGCCGGACTCCTGTCGGCGCCCGTCCTCGACCTGCGCGCGCCCGTCGACCCGCTCGCCGGACAGTCCACTCTGGACACCGAACTGCGCGCCGGGCACGCCGCCCTCGCCACCGCCGAGTCGGCCCGCAAGGCCGCCGTGCAGGCCGGGAAGCTACCGACGCTGCTCCCCAAGGCACACCACCTCGTCCGCAACACCCTCGTCTACGGCGGCATCCTCGCCGTGGTGTTCGTGCTCCAGTTCGCCGTGAGCCTCGGCCTCGACGGCGACGACCTGTCGCTGTGGCTGGCGTTCCTGCCGCCGGTCGCCGGGGTCCTCGCCGGATACGTCACCATCGGCGCCGTCGCCCGCCCGCGAGTGCCCACAGTGGACAAGCACGCCAAGGTCATCGAGTTTCGCGTGTACAAGAGCCCGCGCCTCGGCGTGGCCCTGGCCGTCGTCGACATCGCCGCCTTCGTCCTGCTCACCCTGCGCGGCTGACCGATCCGGCGGATCCCGCCGGGCCCGGCGGCGCGGCCTGCGAAGATGAGGGCTCACACGCCGAGGAGGAGCACGATGGGGAAGATCATCATTCCGGTGGGACGGTCGCTGGGGCCGTTCTTCGACGACGAGGGTGAGCTGGAGAGCTACGAGCTGCACCTCGGCCACCGGATGGACGCCCTCGACTCCGCCGAGATGTACGTGTGGGCCTGCGCCCACGACAACCCCGAGGCGCACGGCGAGCTGAGTTTCGGCCGCGCCGAGCTGACCGCCGCCTGCCGCGAGGCGGAGGTGCCCCTCGACGACGACGCCGTCGGCAAGACCGCCGACCTGCTCATCGAGCGCGGCGCCATGCTCGAAGTCGACCTCGACGGCCCCGAGCTGGAGAGCGTCCTTAGCGCCCACCGCTTCATTCCGAACGGGCACGCCTTCGGCAACCGGCCCGACGCGCCCGACGAGTGCGGTGTCGGCACCGGCGACGAGCCCGACATCACCATGGGCGGCTGGGTGTACACGCTGTGGGCGCGGTCGTACCTGGACGGCTCCGTCCTCAACGCCTGCGAGGCCTTCGCCGCCGACCTGCCCGAGGTCGAGACGGCCGACGTGGCGCGCGAGTTCGCCGAGGCACTGCCGGTCATCATCGCCGCCGACTGCGGCTACCTGGAGCCCGTGGAGTAGCGCCGAGCGGCCGACGGGGACAATGAGCCGCACGCGTGCGCGTCCGCGCCGCTACCGGTCCGCGCGAAGGAGCAGGCACGTTGGGCAGCATCATCCTCCCCGTCGGAAAGTCGCTCGGCCCCACTTACAACGACGAAGGGGCGCTCGAATACACCGAGCTGCACCTCGGGGGCACCACCGAGGAGATCGGCGCCGACGAGATCGCCGTGTGGGAGCTCGCGCACTCGGACGCCGACGCGCACAATGAGCACCGATTCACCCTCGACCACCTGCGCGAACTCGCCGAGGCCGCCCCCGGCGTGTCCGACGTGGACGCCGCCGTGGAGAAGCTGTTCAAGATCGGCGCGCTCGTCCGCGTCGACCTGGAGCTCGACGAACTCGCGCCGCTGCTGGGCCGCCACCGGCTCATCCCGACCGGGCACGCCTTCGGCAACACCGCCGAGACGCCCGACTGGTTCGGCATCGGCCGCAACGACGAGGTCGACATCAACCTGGGCGCCACGGCGTACTTCCTGTGGGCGACGAGCCACCGCGACGCCTCGATGTGGGCGAGCTGCGCGGAGTTCACCCGCGACCTGCCGGAGGTGGACGTCGACGACATCGCGGGGGAGTTCGCCAACGCGCTGCCGATCATCATCGCGGCGGATTGCGGGTATTTGGAGACGGCGTAGGGCGGGGTGGGCGGGGGCTGGGCAGCGCCGCGCGGCCTCCAGCGCGAGGGCGGCACGAAGCGGTGGGAGTGGAAACGAAAGACGCGCTCCCCCGCACACCCCAAAGGGGCCCCAAAAATCACGATACGGGCGAGGTACGACATTTCGGCCGGACGTGTTTCGCGGCACGGTTCGGTGGCGGGGGCGCAGCACGAGATCGCGCGCCGCTGCATGGCGGCGCGGCCGGCCGCCGAGCGCGCGGCGAAGGCCGCGCGGGTCTCGCGGCATCGCGCCCCAGACCTCTCAGGTCCCCCCGCATCCCGCGCCTGCGCGGCAACGGCAACCAGCACAGCCCAGCCGCCCCCTCACGCAGCGTTCAAGAAACGCAGGCCTCGGCCGTCCGCTGAACCGTGATCCGCACGGTCGTCCCCGGCGGCATCGGGTCCTGCGAGCCCGGGTCCTGCTCGGACACCGTGCAGGGCGTCCCCTCCCCCGTATACGCGACCTCGGGCACGAAGCCCTCGTCCCCGAGCGTGCGCCGGGCCTGATCCTCGGTCATCCCCACGACCGACGGGACCGGTTTCGACGGGTCGCTCGAACTCGGTGACGGACTCGGCGTCGACGAGGACGGCACCGAACTCGCGGAGGGCACCTCGCTGGCGGGCGCGCTCGGGTCGGCCGAGGCGCTGGACTCCGGGCCGGGGCCGGTGTCGCCGCCGGGCGGGACGTGGGCGTCGATGGGCTGCTGCTCGTCGAGGTGACGGCCGATGCCTCCGCCGGTGTCGGTGGGCGTGTCCTGCCCCCACAGCTCCCCGGCGACGGCGGTCGCCGCGGCGGCGAGCAGCACCATCACGCCGACGACGATTCCGGCGATCCACTGGCGGCGCCGGCGGTCGCGGCGGTGCGCGCCCGGCCTCGGCTCCCGCTCGGGGGCCGCCGGGCGCACCGGTCTGGACGCCTGGGGCCGGCGGTCACCTCCCGTCGCGATGACGGCGGTGGGCATCGGGACGGTCTGGTTCGGGCGGTCGGCGAGGCGGCGCGCGGCCCGCGACATCTGCCCGGCGTTCGGCCAGCGATGCGAGGGCTCCTTGGCCAGGCAGGTCGCGACGAACTCGCGCACCGGCTCGGGAATGTCGGCGGGCAGCGGCGGGGGCGGCTGCCGGACGTGCATCGACGCGACGACGAAAGGCGTGTCGGCGGTGAAGGGCGGTTCGCCGGACAGGGCCTGGTGGGCGACGACGCCGAGCGAGTAGATGTCGGACGCGGCCGTCGCGCGCAGCCCCGAGGCCTGCTCGGGCGACATGTACGTGGCGGTGCCGAGGACCGCGCCGGTGGCGGTGAGCGTCGCCGCCGACGGGTCGCGCGCGATGCCGAAGTCGACGAGGACGAGACGCCCGTCGGGGCGGACGAGCATGTTGCCGGGCTTGATGTCGCGATGGATGATGCCGGCCTCGTGGGCGACGTGCAGCGCCTCGGCGGCCTGGGCGACCAGACGCATGGCGTCGGCGACGTGCAGACGGCCCCAGCTGCCGAGGCGGCGGGAGAGCGGATCGCCCTCGATGAACTGCATGATGAGGTACGAGACGGCGTCGCCGCCGGGCAACCGGCACTCGTCGTAGTCGTAGACGTCGACGATGCCGGGTGATTCGAGGGAGGCGATCGCGCGGGCCTCGCGACGGAAGCGCTCGCGGAAGTCGGCCTCGTCGGCGTAGCGGGCGAGGAGGACCTTGACGGCGACCTTGCGGCCGAGCGTGAGGTCGACGGCGGCCCATACGTCGCCCATGCCGCCCCCGCCGACGCGCCCGGTGAGGCGGTACCGCTCGCCGAGGACGTCACCTGGCCGCAGCATCGCGCCTCCCGTCGCGGGTGTTCGGGACGGGGCGGGTGTGCGGGGGGTTCTGGTCGTGGGGGGTGCGCGGGACGCGTGCCTCGCGCAGATCACGCACGGGCGAGCGGAGCGCATGGTCGACTCTGCGTGAGCTCACGGTTATTCAACGAAGCTGCGGCGGGAAGGTGGCGGGTGGTGAGCGACGAAGGTGGCCGCCGGAATCGGGCGTGACGAAATGTCACACCCCGCCCGTATCGTGAATTTTGGGGCCCCTTTGGGGCGGTGGGGGGAGCGCGCGATTCGTGTGGACGCGTGCCGCTGAGGGCTGCGCGCGAACCGGCGCGGCGGCCGGATCCCGGCCGCCGGGCCACCCGCACCCCCAACCCGCACCTGCACCCCCGCACGCCCACCCCCGCAGCACGACGGGTGGTTCGTTTTGCGATAGCGGGCCAAGTTGGCCCGCACGCCCACCCGCACAGCACGACGCCCGCCACGGTGGCTGGCACAGCGTGGCGGGCGCGGCGTTCAGGTGCGAGGCGCGGCCTCACAACGTCGCGGTCGTCCGGGGCACGGCCGGGGCCGCGCCCCGGGTCACAACCCCTAGCTCACAACCGGGGCGGCCGGGTCCACCGGCGGCACCGTCGTCGTCGCCGGGTCGGTCACCGAGGCGTCCCCGTAGGTCACGGTGTCGATCGACCCGTCGAGGTTGGTGTCGGTCAGGGTCGCGTCGGCGATCCCGTCCTCGTCCTCATCGAGCACGATCTCGTCGACCAGGCCATCGCCGTTGGAGTCCACCGCGAAGGTGTCCATCGCGCCGTCGGCGTCGGCGTCGGTCGCGACAGCGTCGACGTACCCGTCACCATCGGTGTCGGCGGCGACCTGGTCGACCACGCCGTCACCGTTGAAGTCGGAGACCACGGTGTCGATGTAGCCGTCACCGTTGGTGTCGAGGGCCTCGGAGTCGATCGTCCCGTTGCCGTCGGCGTCGACGTACAGGTTGTCGTAGTCACCGTCGTTGTCGGCGTCCACGGCCACACCCTCGGCGTCCCCATCGCCGTCGGTGTCGATGAGCGTCTCGGTGTGGTCGGCGTACTCGACGGTGATGGTGTCGTCGGCGACTCCGTTGCCGTCGAGGTCGATCGCCTCGTTGAACGTGGCGTCGTATTCGGTGCCCTCGGTGGCGTCGGTGTCGGTCGTCGAGTCGAAGTCGCTCACGGTAGTCCCTCTCTCGGTGTGGTCCGCCCCCTTGGCGTCCTCCCTGCTGAACACAAAGGTAGGGGATCGCGGCGCCGCCGCGATCCCCTCTTCGTGCCAGTAGCGGGACAGTCCCGCTCAGCTACCCGGCTGCCCCTTCGCGAAGTACTCGCCCAGCTCGGCGTCGACGGCCGGCACCGTCCGCGGCCGCGACCCGTCGCGCAGCGACTCCGTCGCGCACACTCCCGCCGCGACCGAGTCGCGAGCGGCGACCGGCGACGTGTCCGTCGCGCCCCCGTCGCGCACGAAGCGCAGGAACTCGTCGACGAGCTTGCTGTCCGCACCGCCGTGCCCGCCGGTCGCCTTCGGGATCTCGACGGCCTTGTCACCGGCCGCGTCGTAGTTGCGGCGGCCCTTGTTCCACACGCGCACGACCGCGTCGCCGCCGGTGTCGCCGAAGTTCTCCAGCCGCCCCTCGGTCCCGATGACGGTGTAGTTCCGCCAGTAGTCGGGTGTGAAGTGACACTGCTGGTAGCTGGCCTGCACACCGTTGTCGAGACGCATCAGCATCATCGAGATGTCCTCGACGTCGACGGTCGGGTGCAGGCCCTTCTGCGACAGCGGCGGCCAGTTCGTCGCCGGCCGGTACCAGTCCTCGCGCTTGGTGCCCTCGACCTCCTGACGGTCGGTGACCTGCCCGTACACCTTCAGGTCGCCCATTGCGGTGACCTGACGCGTCGAGGCGCCCGCCAGCCAGTGGATGACGTCGATGTCGTGGGCGCCCTTCTGCAGCAGCAGGCCCGTGGTGCGACGGCGGTCGGCGTGCCAGTCCTTGTAGTAGAAGTCCCCGCCGTGCCCGACGAAGTGACGGCACCAGACGGCCTGAACCTCGCCGATCTCGCCGTTGAGGATGATCTCGCGCATCGCGCGGATCACCGGCATGTGCCGCATGTTGTGCCCGACGTACAGGCGCGTGCCGTGCTTGTGCGCCAGCGCGAGAAGCGCGTCGGTGTCCTCGACCGTGATCGCCAGAGGCTTCTCCATGAACGTCGCGACACCCGCCGCCAGCGCCCGCTCCCCCAGAGCGCGGTGAGTGTCATCGGGCGTCAAGATCAGCACCGCGTCGATGCCGGAAGCCAGCAGCTCCCCGAAATCAGCGGTCACCGAGACATCCGCACCGAACTTCTCCCGCGCCCACTCATGCCTCGCCGGATCCGTGTCACAAATGGCGGTGACGCGCGCGCCCCCGCCGGGACGGTGGGCCTCAAGGGCCACAGAAGCGCGCAGGCCGAGCCCCGCAACGCCAAGTCGCAGATCATCCATGCCACCGGACTGTACCGGCGGATGATCACCGGAAGGCAACGATGGAAAGCGCTTTCTGAGTTTGTTCGAGCGACGCGAACGAAACCGCCTGAAAGGTAGGGGATCGGGCTCGGCCCGCCGCCGGTGCGGGGTGCCCGCGCGGGCGGGCGAGGCGCGGGCGGGCGGGGCTCACGCGGGCGGAGCCGGCGCGGCCAAGTCCCCGGCCAGAGTGAGCCGCGAAGCGGGACTCACCCTCAGCGAGAGCGAGACCGCTGCGGCCGAGTCCCCAGCGTGGGCGGGCGAGCGGAGCTCGCGCGGGCAGATCCGCTGCGGCCGGGTTCCCGGTGTCGGGGGGGGCGAGCGGAGCGAAGCTCACGCGCGCGGATCCGGCGCGGCCAACTCACCGACCTGCGCGCCCCACGAAGCGAAACTCACCCTCAGCGAGACCGCTGCGGCCGCGTCCCCGGCGTGGCGCGCTCGCGGGAGCCGTGTCCCGTGTCCCGTGTCCCCGACCCGACCCGACCCGACCCGACAACCGAGCGGCGGGACGGAGCGGGCGCGGCCCGCCCCGTCCACCACCTCGCTACTCACCACGCGCTACGCGCACGCCGTCCCGTTCACCGCCGTCGCGCTCGGCGGTGGACTCGCACTCCCGTTCGCCGTGAACCCGACCTTCCACGTCTCCCCCGGCGACAGCGCCAGGTTCCACGACGGCGCCCTCGCCGACACGATGTCGCCCGACTGCGTCACCGTCGCGTTCCAGCCACTGTTCAGCGTCGCGCCGGGCATGTACCAGGTCAGCGTCCACGGATTCACCGTCGTCGTACCCGTGTTCGTCACCGAGACCTCCGCCTGGAAACCACCCGTCCACGCGTTCGTGACCGCCACGGAAGCCGAACACGACGGCGGAGGCGGCTCACCCGGCCCCCCGTTGTCCTCACCGAAGACCACGTCGGAGCAGTTGAAGAACGCCTCCGGACTGTCCGTGCGCTGCCAGATCGAATAGATCACATGCCTTCCGGTGCGGGCCGGCAGCGCCGAAGTCCACTGGTAGGCGCCGTCGACGATCGGCGGGTTGTAGGAGGTCGAGAACGGGCCCTCCAAATCCGACCACTTCAGCGGCTGCGCCGGGTCGTAACCGGCCCGGGTGATGTACAGCTCGAACCAGCCCGGATGCGGCACCCAGGCGCCGTACTTGAAGGTGTACGACGACGTCCCGACCGGAATCGCCGTGGCCTGCCAGTCGGCGCGGGCCGCGTTGTAGGCCGCGTACTTCTCCCGCCCCGCGCCGCACAGCTGCCCATCCGGGATCAGTGTGCGGTGCTGACCGTTGTTGTTGCGGATGTTGACCTCGAACCAGTCGTACAGCGGCTGCGTTCCGCCCTGCGCGACCGCCGCGACGCACGCGGGTGAATCGGGGTCCTCGGGGCCTTCGAGGTAACAGGTGTAGGTCCGGGTCGCCGGACTGGTCATGCCGCCGTGCGCCGAAGCCGCCTGCGGCACGGCGACCAGCGCGGCCGTGACCGCGAGGGACGTGGTGAATAAGGCGATGGTGCGTCTCATGGCTCGCTCCGAAATCGTGCGCGGAGACCCGCGCGACTGCTCAGGAGCGCTCCCACAGCCTCGTCATCGAAAGATATCGGGGAAATCGGGCCGAAGTCAACGTGCGGCGGCCCGCGAGCGGGCCGCCGCACGTCTCCGGTCCTAGATGTCGTCCCAGCGGAACAGTCGCGTCGCGATGAAGCCGACGACGAGCCCGAAGGCGATGAGGATCCCCAGGTTCGGCAGGACGCTCAACGGCCCTTCGCCGCGGACCATCACGTCCAGCATCGCCTCGTTGAGGTAACGCAGCGGCGAAACGTAGGAGATCGTCTGCAACCACTGGGGAGCCGCGTCGAGCGGATAGAACGAACCCGAGGAGAAGGCCAGCGGCAGGATGATCAGGTTCGCCAGACCCGAGGCACCTTCGGAGGTCTTCGACACCGCCCCGACGAGCAGGCCGATCGCCAGGAAGGCCAACGCTCCGATGAGGACGGTCGGGATCGCCATCCACCAGTAGTTCGTCAGTTTCAGCCCGAAGAACGGCAGCGACGCCACCCCGATGAACACCGCGAGCTGGATCAGCGCCAGCAGCAGGGTGTTCCCGACGCGCGCGCCGACGACCGCGCCGACGCTCACCGGCGCCAGCCGGATCCGGCGCAGTGTCTTCTTCTGCCGCCAGGTGACCAGCGTCATCGCGGCACCGAAGACGCCCGACATCGAGATCGCCCATCCGAGCAGACCCGGTGCCAGGTACTGGATCGAGCCCAGCGACTCGTCCTCGACCTGGTCGATCCGCACCGTCGTGACGGCGACCTCCGGTGCGGCGACCTGCAGCTTCTCCAGGTTCGTCTGGGTGACGATGCCGTTGAGGACACCGGTGACGATGCCGGCCTGGGTGCGGTCGGCGGCCGAGTAGTAGATCTGCACGAGGTCGCCGGTCTGCTTGACCGCGGCGGCGACCTCGCCGTCCTCGACCATCTTGATCGCCGCGGCCTCATCGTCCACCGTGGACAGTTCGAGGACGTCCTTCAGGGCGTCGGGATCCTGCGCCTGCAACTGATCCAGCACCGGCACCGCGCCGACCTGGGCGACCTTGCTCGGGTTCGTGCCGCCACCGCTGAAGATCGCGCCGAAGATGATCAGGAACATCAACGGGAACAGCAGGGTGAAGAACAGCGTGCTCTTGTCCCGGGACAGCCCGATGAGCATCGCCTTGGTCAGGCTGAGATAAGAGGTCACGCCCGGTACTCCCGTCCGGTCAGCTCCAGGAAGACGTCCTCAAGCGTGGCGCCGCGAACCCGCAGTCCGTTGAGGACACGGTGTTCGGCGAGCGCGGTGAGCACAGTGGACGGATCGCGGGTGGTGAAGGTGATGGTGGCGCCGTCGTCCTCGGTCTCGGCGACGCCGTCGGCGATCGCGGCAAGGTCGGCGGGCGCGAGGTGTCCACTGTCGACGGTGATGTGGGTGGCGGCGTCGAGGCCGCGGACGAGCGCGGCGGGCGGGTCGATCTTGAGGATCTTGCCGTGGTCCATGATGGCGACCCGGTCGCAGAGGAGTTCGGCCTCGTCCATGTGGTGGGTGGTGAGGACGACCGTGCGGCCTTCGCCGTTGATGGTGCGCAGGAGGTCCCAGAGGTTGCGGCGGGCCTGCGGGTCGAGCGCGGCGGTGGGCTCGTCGAGGAAGACGACCTCGGGGTCGTGGACGAGGGCGCAGGCGATGGACAGGCGCTGGGCCTGTCCGCCGGACAGCTTCTCGACGCGGGTGCCCGCCTTGTCGGTGAGTCCGACGGTCTCCAGCATCGCGTCGGCCTTTTTGGGGCCGACACCGTAGAGCGAGCCGAAGGTGACGAGCTGCTCGCGTGCGGTGAGGCGTTCGAAGAAGGCCGTGCCCTGGAGCTGGACGCCCATGCGCGGCAGCAGCGCGGTGTTGCGCGGCCACGGTGACATCCCGAGGAGTTCGACGCTGCCGGCGTCGGCCTCCCGCAGGCCCTCGACGATTTCCAGGGTCGTGGTCTTGCCCGCCCCGTTCGGCCCGAGGATGCCGAAGAATTCGCCCTGGTCGACCTCGAAGGACACGCCGTCGACGGCCACCACGTCGCCGTAGCTCTTTCGCACGTCGGCGACCCGGATGGAGACACTCATGGGGGGCACCCTACGGGACGGGTTCGGGCGTGACGTTTTGATCTGTCGTGGGTGGGCCGGCTGTCACGGGGGCGATCTTCACGGCGACCTCGGCGCCCCACATCCGGGCGTGATCCGGCACACTCTCCCCCATGAGCCTGCATGTCGCCGCCATCGACCAGGGGACCACCTCGACGCGCTGCATCGTGTTCGACGAGCACGGCGCGGTCGTCGCCGTCGACCAACGGGAGCTGACGCAGCACTTCCCGCGGCCGGGGTGGGTGGAGCACGACGCCGGGGAGATCTGGCGGGACGCGCTGGCCGTGACGACGGGCGCGATCGCGAAGGCGGGGCTGACCGCGAAGGACGTCGCGGCGATCGGCATCACCAACCAGCGCGAGACGGCGGTGCTGTGGGACCGGCGGACGGGCGAGCCGGTGCACCGCGCGATCGTCTGGCAGGACACGCGGACCGACGCGATCATCGCCGAACTGGCCGCCGACGGGGGCCAGGACCGGTTCCGCGCGGCTTCCGGGCTGCCGCTGGCGACGTATTTCGCGGGTCCGAAGATCCGCTGGATCCTCGACGAGGTGCCGGGTCTGCGCGCGCGGGCCGAGGCGGGCGAGATCTGCGCGGGGACGGTCGACTCCTGGCTGATCTTCAAACTGACCGGGCGGCACATCACCGACGTCACCAACGCGTCCCGCACGATGTTGATGAACTTGTCCACATTGGACTGGGACGAGGAGCTGCTGGCCGCGGTCGGTGTGCCGCGGGCGGTGTTGCCGGAGATCCGGCCGTCGGTGGAGATCTACGGTCAGGCCGGCGGCGAGCTCGCCGGGATCCCCGTGGCCGGTGCGCTCGGCGACCAGCAGGCGGCGTTGTTCGGCCAGACCTGTTACGCCCCCGGAGAAGGAAAGAACACCTACGGGACGGGCAGCTTCCTGCTGCTCAACACCGGCGAGACGCCGGTGGCGTCGAAGGCCGGGCTGGTGACGACGGTCGCCTACCGGATCGGTGACGAGGCACCGGTTTACGCACTGGAGGGGTCGATCGCGATCACCGGCGCGCTCGTGCAGTGGCTGCGCGACAACCTCGGGATCATCGACAGCGCCGACGAGATCGAGGCACTGGCGTCCACTGTGGACGACACCGGGGACTGCTACGTGGTCCCCGCCTTCTCGGGTCTGTACGCACCGCACTGGCGTTCCGACGCGCGCGGGGTGATCTGCGGGCTGACCCGGTACATCACGAAGGCCCACATCGCGCGCGCCGTGCTGGAGGCGACGTGCTGGCAGACCCGCGAGGTCGCCGAGGCGATGCGCGCCGACTCGGGCGTCGAACTGACGGAGTTGCGCGTCGACGGCGGCATGACCGTCAACTCGCTGCTGATGCGGACGCAGGCCGACATCCTGGGCGTCCCGGTCGTGCGCCCGGCGGTGCCGGAGACGACGGCCCTGGGCGCCGCGTACGCCGCCGGTCTGGCCGTGGGGCTGTGGCCGGATCTGGACACCCTGCGCTCGCACTGGCGCGCCGACGTCACGTGGCGACCGGAGCACGACCGGGACGCCGACTACGTCAAGTGGCGCAAGGCGGTCGAACGGTCGATGGGATGGGTCGACTAAACGGGCGAACCGGAGGCCGCTCGGCTGTCGGATCGAGGACAGCGGCGGCCCCGGGACGAGAATTTCCGGTGGTCACCGCCCTACCCTGGCGAGATGAGTGCCCATCACCCGTTCGATCCCGAAGTGATCGCACATAACCGGAAGGTCCGCCGCTACAACCTGCTCGGTTTATGGATCGCCGCCCTGAGCCTGATCGTGACCGCCGTGCCCGTCACCGTGGCGATCCTGAACAACCCGCCGCCCGAGGTGACGGTCGCACCTCCGCTGTACCCCTCCCCCGCGCCCCCGGCATGGGAGTTCGAGCTCGCCCAGACGGGCGTACTCATCAGCGTCGGAGACGGCTGCGGCTACTTCTGGATCGACTTCGACCAGCCCTTCGACGGGTACTACGACTCGGGTTTCGTGCCGGACATGGCGCAGCTCCCCGCGACCGCCGACTTCATCGAGGGTGGATGCGGGGAAGACCAGCGGGCGTTTCCGGCGCCGTCGGTGACCGCCGGTGAGAGCGGCACCGCGAGGACCGAGACGGCGGAAGGATGCGCCGAGGTCGCGGCGGAGGCCACCAGCCCGGAGTGGAGGTTCAACGTCGAGCCGGCCCCGCTGCCCAGCATCGTGCAGTGCATCGTGACGACGACCGGAACCCGGCTGGCGCGGGCGACGTTCACCGGGCTCGTGGACGGTGCCCCGTCCTTCGACTTCACCACCTGGATCCGCCGGGAGTGAACCCGCCCGGGCCTTTCCTGGGTAGCGTGGTCGCCGACCGCCGAGTCGAGACTCCGGCGCCCCGGGAGGCATCGTGCGCACAGGCATCGTCGTCACGGCACGTCCCGGCGTCGAGGAACTCGCCGTGCGGGCCGAAGAACTCGGCCACAGCTCCTTCTGGGTCTACGACACGCCCATGGCCCACGGTGATCCGTTCGTGGCACTCGCCCTGTGCGCCAAGGCGACCGGCCGCATCAAACTCGGGATCGGCGTGACCTCACCGGCGTTGCGGTCGGCACCGGCCGCCGCGAACGCCGTCGCCGCCCTCAACGCGCTCGCGCCGGGACGGATCATCTGCGGTGTCGGCACCGGGAACTCCTCCCGCCGCACCTTGGGCATGCGGGCGACCACGAGCCCCGAACTCGAAACGTTCACCGCCGCACTGCAGGACCTGTGCGCCGGACGTTCGATCGAGTACCGCGAAGGCGACCGGGTCCGCGACGTCCGGTTCCTGCACGCCGGGGAGCACGCGCATCGTCCCGAGCCCATCGAGTTCGTGGTGGCCGCACAGGGACCGCGGGCCGCCGCCGTCGCCGGACGTCGCGGTACCGGCCTGGTCTCTTTCGCGATGCTGGATCCCGCCGCCTGGCGCGCGTTCCACGACGCTCGCGGGGAAGCCGCGGGCACGGCTCTCGGTGGCGACTCCTATCTGATGACCTCGCTGCACATCCTCGGCGAAGGCGAGGATCCCCACGGTGACGCCGCCCGCGACGCCGTCGGCCACAGCGTCCTGTCCTTCCTCGTCTTCGCCGCCGACACCCCGTCCTTCGCCGAGACCCTCGGCTCCGGGGAACGCGACGCCGTCCGGCGGCTCCTCGACCGGCGAGGCACCACGGCCACCGCACCGGACCGTCACACCGCGCTCTACACCGGCTATCTGGGGCGGATCGCACCGTCGGACCGGGACCTGATTCTGCCGTCCCTTGTGGACAAACTCGCCCTGGTGGGCGACCCCGGCGACCTTCGCGCACGCATCGCCGCGCTGGCCGAGGCCGGCATCGACGAACTCGTCGTCCAGCCCGTGGTCGACCCCCTCACCGAGATGGCGGCCCTCGCCGAACTGGCCGCCTGAACCGTCGTACCCCGATGGCAACCTCTCCCCTACAGGGAGATGACTCGCAGCCAAAGGAGACGACGGTGAAGGCATTGATAGGTCACGAAGCGTTCACCGAGGCGGTCCGCTGGGGCACAAGGAACGTCCCGACTCGCCCGACGGTGCCGTCGCTGGCGTGCGCACTGGTGGAGGCGTCGGGGGATCGCTTGTCGGTGTCGTGCTTCGACTATGAGACGTCGAGCCGGATCTCGGTGGCGGCACTGGTCGGGGAGGCCGGGGTCGCGCTGGTTCCGGGCCGGTTGCTGGCCGACATCGCGCGGGCCCTGCCGGCGGAGGACGTGGAGTTCACCGTGGACGGAGGCCGGGTCGGCCTCGTGTGCGGCGACGTGCGCTTCCACCTGCCGACGATGCCGGTCGAGGACTTCCCCACACCCCCGGCGATGCCCGAGACCGTGGGCACCGCCGACGCCACCGCACTCTCGCGAGCCGTGGCGCAGACCTCCGTCGCGGCGGGCAGGGACGACACCCTGCCGGTGCTGACGGGCGTCGAACTCGCCCTGGGCGAGCGCATCGGCCTCGCGGCGACGGACCGCTACCGGATGGCCGTGGCCGAGGTCGACTGGCACCCGGCCGACGCGAAGGCACCGGGCGCGAAGGCCCTCATCCCGGCGAAGACCCTGGCGGCATTGGCGAAGTCGCTGAGTTCGGTGGGCGGTGACGTGACGATCGCGGCGAGCACGGACGAGGACGGCGACGTCGGGCTGATCGGCTTCTCGGCGGGCGATCGTTCGACGGTCAGCCGTGTCCTGGACGGCCGCCTGCCGGACTTGAGGGCGTTGATCGCCCTGGAGTATCCGACGACGCTGAAGGTCGACACGGCCGCGCTGGCGCTGGCGGTTCGGCGGGTTTCTCTTGTGGGGGAACGGAACTCACGCCTGCGCCTGTTCGCGGAGGGCGACCACCTGACGGTCGAGTCGGGCAGCCACGGCGGCGCCGCCGACGGCAGTCAGACGTTGGGTTGCGAGTACGGAGGCGAGCTGCTGCGGCTGGCCTTCAACCCGCTGTACGTGGCCGACGCCCTGGCCACTGTGGACACTCCGACGACGGTGTTCGCCATCGACGCCGAGGGGATTCGGGTCCTCCTCACCGGCGAGGACGCGGAGGGCGGGGAGGTCGAGTTCCGGCAGTTGCTGCGGACGCTGCGGTGGGAGGGGTAGGCGCAGCGAGCCAACCGACATAAGACAGACGGTGGAAGGCCGCCCAAAGCCTTCCACCGTCTGTCATCGGGGAGGAGAACAAGGTCTGTGGGTCTATGACCCTTGTGCGATGAGTTGTTCGGCGACCTGTTTCGCCGTGTTGGACGGGATGGCGAAGCCGACGCCGATGCTGCCGGAGCCGCTGCCGTCGGTGGCGATGGCGGTGTTGACGCCGACGAGTTCGCCGCGGCCGTTGACGAGGGCGCCGCCGGAGTTGCCGGAGTTGATGGCGGCGTCGGTCTGGATGAGTCCGGCCAGTGTGGTGGGTGTCTCGGCTTCGCGCTGGAAGGGGTTCTGGTTTTCGGATCCGACGCTGATGGAGCGGTCGAGGGCGCTGACGATGCCGGCGCTGACGGAGCCTTCGAGGCCGAGGGGGGAGCCGAGTGCGAGGACGGTGTCGCCGACGCGGAGGCCTTCGGAGTCGCCCCAGCTGATGGGGGACAGTTCGTCGCTGGCTCCGACGTTCACGACGGCGATGTCGTTCTCGGGTGATGTCCCGACGACGCGTCCGGTGGCGGTGGTGCCGTCGGCGAACTTGACCTGTACGCGGCCGTTGGCTGCGGTGGACACGACGTGGTTGTTGGTGAGGATGTTGCCGGAGGTGTCGAGGACGACTCCGGAGCCTTCGGCCTGTTCGGTGGAGATGACGACGACGCTCGGCTGGACCTTGGCGGCGACGTCGGCGACGGTGGCTCCGTCGGCCACGGCCGTCGAGGGTGAGGAGGACGAGCTGGTCGTGTTCCCGTCGGCGGCGAGGTATCCGGCGACGCCGCCGACGCTGGCGGAGCCGAGTACGAGTGCGGCGACCATGGCGCCGATGGCGAGTGGTTTGCGCCAGGCGGGGACGGCGGTGGGGCCGGTCGCGGGCGCCGGGAACTGGGTGGTCGGGGGGTAGGTCGCCGACGGGCTCGTGTAGAAGCCTTGCGACGGGGGCGGTCCGGTGTAACCGCCCGGGGAGAAGCTCGGCTGCTGCTGCGGCGGTCGCGCCCAGCTGGGCGTCTGCGCGGCCAGCGGGTGCGTGGCGGGGCCGGTGATCGGCGGCGGCATGTGCGCCGGCGGGAGGGGTGGGGTGGGAGGCGCGTTGTGCACGACCGGCGGGGCCGGGTGCGGGTTCTGGGGGACCTCCGGCGCCGCGGCCGGAGCGGCGGCGGGGAGGTCGGTGGACGGAACGCTCGTCGGCGTCGCCGCGGTCGAAGGAGAGGCCTCGGTCGATGCCGCGGACTCCGCCGGAGCCACGGATGGCTGCGTGTCCTCCGGGCGCTGGGGCTCCGGAGTGGCTGGTGCTTGCGGCTCGTTCATGAATAGAACTATGGAAGGGTTCGCTCAGGTATCGCTGGATCTGTCCTGCGAGTTCGCTGAGAGGGGCGCCTTCCCGGCGTCGCCCGCGTCACTTTCCGGTGCGTCGGCGTCCGTGTCCTCGCTGTCGTCCGGCTCGTCGTCTTCCAAGACGGCGGGGTCGATCTCCAGGCGGACGCGGAAGACCGTGCCGACACCCAGATCGGTGTCCACTGTGATCAGTCCATTGTGGGCGGCGACAAGGGCGGCGACGATCGCCAGCCCGAGCCCGGAGCCGCCGGCCTTGCGGCCGCGCGCGGGATCGGCGCGGTAGAAGCGTTCGAAGACCCGCTCGGCCTGCTCGGGCGTCATGCCCGGCCCGGAGTCGGCGACTTCGAGGAAGACGTAGGGCGCCTCGGCGTAGACGCGGACCTCGATCGGCGTCTCCGGCGGGGTGTGCGCGATCGCGTTGTCCAGCAGGTTCGACAGGACCTGCCGCAGCCGCAGCTCGTCGCCGAGGACCATCAGGGGGCCCTTGCCGACCTTGAGTTCCAGCGGCCGGTCGGGGACGGTGACCTTCGCGCCCGACACCGCGTCGACGGCCAGGCCGAGCATGTCGACCGGCTCCAGCTGGACCGGGCGCTCCCGGTCGAGCCGTGCCAGCAGCAGCAGGTCCTCGACGAGCAGGCCCATGCGCTTGGCCTCCTCCTCGATCCGCCGCATCGAGGCCGCGACCTCTTCGGCGGGGGCGGCCTCGCCCCGCTGCCGGTACAGCTCGGCGAAGCCGCGCACGGTCGTCAGCGGCGTGCGCAGTTCGTGGCTGGCGTCGGCGACGAAGCGCCGCATTCGCTCCTCGGAGCGCAGCGCCTGCGCCTCGGAGGCGGCACTGGCGGCGAAGGCCGTCTCGATCTGACTGAGCATCGTGTTCAAGGCGGCGCCCAGCTGCCCGACCTCGGTGCCGATGTCGTGCTGCGGCACCCGCCGGGAGAGGTCGCCCGCGGCGATCGCGGCCGCCGTGGCCTCCATCTGGCGCAGCGGCTGGAGACTGGCGCGGACCATGCCGATGCCGATCGCGGCGACGGCGGCCAGGACGCCACCGCCGACGAGCAGGTTGATCGTGGTCAGCTGCGCGACGATCGAGTCGGCGTCGGTGAGGTCGACCCCGATCGCGGCCAGGTAGGTCCGGCCGGTGCCGGCCTCGATGACCTCGCGGGACACGACCCGCCAGCGGGTCTTCCCGTCGGCCGCGGTGACCGTGTACGGGGGCATGCCCAGGCGCGCCTGAAGACTGGACAGGATGATCTGCGGATCCGGGTTGTCCTTTGTGTACGGAAGCTCGTCGCGTTCGTACTTGCCGTCGTTGAAGCGGTCGGCGACGCTCTGGCTGCGCATCAGGATCAGGCTGTAGTCCGTCGGCAGGCCCTCGATGTCACTGGTGGTGAGGTTGACCTTGATCAGCCCGGTGTTCACGCGCTCGGTGAGCTCGGAATCGACCCGATCCTGAAGGTAGGAGTCGAGACGCGTCACGCTGACCACGCTGATCAGGATCAGCGCGATCGCCACCAGCAGCAGCACGGCGGCCATCAGCTTCACTCGCAGCGGAGTGCGCTGCCAGCCGCCGCGGACGGTGCTGACAGGCCGGCTCAACACGGAATCGCTCATCTACTGGGGTGACCTCAATACGTAACCGATCCCCCGCAGCGTCTGGATCAGCCGGGGTTCGGTGTTGTCGATCTTTCGCCGCAGGTACGACACGTAGGACTCGACGATGCCGTCGTCCCCGCGGAAGTCGTAGCGCCACACGTGGTCGAGGATCTGCGACTTCGACAGCACGCGCCCGGCGTTGACCATGAAGTACCGCAGCAGTTTGAACTCGGTCGGCGACAGCTGGACCGTCCGGCCCGCGCGCCACACCTCGTGGGTCTCCTCGTCGAGTTCGAGGTCGGCGTACTTCAGCCGCGGCGGGGGCGTGATGTCGCCCTGGGTGCGGCGCAGGACCGCGCGCAGGCGCGCGATGACCTCTTCGAGGCTGAAGGGCTTGGTGACGTAGTCGTCGCCGCCGAGAGTGAGCCCGCGGACCTTGTCCTCGGTGGCGTCACGGGCGGTCAGGTAGACGATCGGGGTGCGGTCGGAGCCGGAGCGGACGCGCCGGGCGACCTCGAAACCGTCGAAGTCGGGCAGCATCACGTCGAGGACGATCAGGTCGGGCCGGTGCCGCGACACCGCGCGCACGGCCTCCTCACCGCCCGTGGCGGTGTGCACGGCGAAGCCCGCGTAGCGCAGACTCGTGGCCAACAACTCGCAGATGTTCGGGTCGTCCTCGACGACCAGAAGCGTCGCTTCGGCGTCCTTCTTCTCCCCTACCGGCATACCTCTATCTTCATCCAGAGTCACTGGATCCACACTTAACATGGACTGAGAGATTGCTGTGAACGCCTCGATCACGCTCGATCAGCGCTTCTGCGGACCGCCCGATTCGGGCAACGGGGGCTATACCTCCGGCCTGATCGCCGGGCACCTCGCCTGGCCGGCCGTCACCGTGACCCTCCGCACGCCCCCTCCCCTCGGCAGGCCCTTGACGATCACCGGCGGCGACACCGTCGAGGTCCGCGACGGCGAAGTGCTGGTGGCCGAGGCGGTCGAGGGTTCGGTCACCGCCGAAGTGGTACCGGCGGTCTCCCTCGACGAGGCGCGGGCCGTCGGCGACTCCTACCCCGGTTTCACGAAGCATCCGTTCCCGACGTGCTTCACCTGCGGCCCGGAACGCGCCGAGGGCGACGGGCTGCGGATCTTCCCGGGTCGGATTCCGGACGGACGAACCGCCGCGGTGTGGCGGGTACCCGCCGCCGTGACCGCCCCCATGGTGTGGGCCGCGCTCGACTGCCCGGGCGGCTGGGTCAACGAGCTGGAGGTGACGCCGAGACTGTTGGGGCGCCTCACGGGGCAAGTGAGGCAAATGCCACAGCCGGGAACGGATTGCCTGGTCATGGGGCGTCTCGACGCCTCCGAGGGACGTAAGGCGAAAGTCACCACGACCCTCTACGACACGGCCGGTACGGTGCTCGCCCAGGCGACCGCGGTGTGGATCTCCATCGCCCGCTGACCAGCGCACCTACCGTCCAATATGGAAAGAAACCCAGGTGTTCAGCGGGGAAAAACAGTCGCGGTGCACGTCGACAGACCGCCCTGGTCCTAGTACCGTTGCCAGCCCAAGGCAAGCAGACGCCAGGTCCCAATCGGCTAACAAATCGGTTACGCTGGACACTCCCGCCGAGGCGTCCCCCGCCACCGATGCATGCGTTTCGGGGCCGGAGCAGACGTCAGCAAGAGACGAGTCGACGACGATGAGGGTGCGATGACGCTGTCAATCGAGACCCACACGGCCCCTGACGGCCGAGTGACTCTGGCACTACGAGGCGAGGTCGATTACGCGACCGCTCCGAGGATCCGGGAGTCCATCACCGAGATCCTCGCCACCGACAAGGCGAAGTCGATCCACGTGGACGTCGCCGGCGTCACCGTTCTGGACTCGACCGGCATCGGGACGCTCGTCGTCGGTTACCGCATCGCCCGCGATGTCGGGGTGACCGTCACGGTCACCAATCCCAGCCGCTTCATCACCCGCCTGTTCACCGTGGTCGGCGCGCAGGAGCTGCTCGAAGAGACCACCGACGCCTTCGCCGTCGCCCCGACCAGGGCGACCTGAACCACACCCACTATGAGTTAGTGCACCCCCGCCGGACGGTGTCCGTCGGACCGTGCCCGTGTTTCCAGGGGGAACGTCCAGCGCAGGGGCGTCGAAGACCGTGGTCGGGTGTGCCCCGCCGTGCCCTGCGACGTAGCCTGTAGCCCGGAGTACCCAAGCCACTCAACATGCTGCAGAAGAGGCGATGACGGCCGTGTCGACCGAAAGCAGTTCGACAAACAAAGACAACACGCTTGCCGAGTTCGGGCCCAACGAGTGGATCGTCGAGGAGATGTACCAGCGGTACCTCGCCGATCCCTCCAGTGTCGAACCGACCTGGCACGAGTTCTTCGCCGACTACAAGGAGTCGTCGCAGAAGTCCGATCAGGCGGTGAGCACCCCGGCGACACCCGCACCGGCGACCCCGGCACCGGCACCCGCCGCCCAGAAGCCCGCCGAGACGAAGCCCGCGGCCGCCCCGGCGGCCAAGCCCGCCCCGGCCGAACCCGCGAAGCCCGCCCCGGCGAAGGCCAAGGCGGAGGCGAAGCCCGCGAGCGCGGCACCGGCCGCCGAAGGCGACAAGGTGACGCCGCTGCGCGGGGTGGCCTCGAAGGTCGCGCAGAACATGGACGCCTCCCTTGAGGTGCCGACGGCGACGAGCGTGCGCGCGGTCCCGGCGAAGCTGCTCAGCGACAACCGGATCGTCATCAACAACCACCTCAAGCGAGGGCGCGGCGGGAAGGTCTCCTTCACGCACCTGATCGGCTTCGCGCTGGTCAAGGCCCTGGCCGCGCACCCGGAGATGAACCACTCCTACCGGGTGGCCGACGGCAAGCCGCAGATGATCACGCCGGCCCACGTCAACCTGGGCCTGGCGATCGACCTGCAGAAGCCCGACGGCAGCCGCACGCTCGTGGTCCCGAGCATCAAGGGCTGCGAGTCGATGGACTTCCGGCAGTTCTGGCAGGCCTACGAGGACATCGTCCGCAAGGCCCGCAACAACAAGCTGGGCATGGACGACTACGCCGGCACCACGATCTCGCTGACCAACCCCGGCGGCATCGGGACGGTGCACTCCATCCCGCGCCTCATGCAGGGCCAGGGCACGATCATCGGCGTCGGCGCGATGGAGTACCCGGCGCAGTTCGCCGGAGCCTCCGAGGAGACCGTCACCGACCTGGGCGTCTCCAAGACGATCACGGTGACCTCGACCTACGACCACCGCGTCATCCAGGGCGCGCAGTCGGGCGAGTTCCTCAAGCGCCTGCACGAGCTGCTGCTGGGCGCCGACGGTTTCTACGACGAGATCTTCACCTCGCTGCGTCTCCCCTACGAGCCGGTCCGCTGGGTCCGTGACGTCGCCGGGACCGCCGAGGGCACGATCGACAAGAACGCCCGCGTCATCGAGCTGATCCGCTCCTACCGGGTCCGCGGCCACCTGATGGCCGACACCGACCCCCTTGAGTTCGAGATCCGCCGCCACCCCGACCTCGACATCCTCGAACACGGGCTGACGCTGTGGGACCTCGACCGGGTCTTCCCGGTCGGCGGTTTCGCCGGCAAGGCGAAGATGAAGCTGCGCGACATCCTGGGCGTGCTGCGTGAGTCGTACTGCCGCCGTGTCGGCATCGAGTACATGCACATCCAGGACCCCGAGGAGCGCGCCTGGATCCAGGAGCGCGTGGAGCGTCCCTACGAGAAGCCGAGTTCCGAGGAGCAGAAGCACATCCTCGGCCGGCTCAACGCCTCCGAGGCCTTCGAGACCTTCCTGGCCACCAAGTACGTCGGCCAGAAGCGCTTCTCCCTCGAAGGCGGCGAGTCGCTGATCCCGCTGCTCGACGAGGTGCTGTCGCGGGCCGCGCGGAACGCCCTCGACGAGGTCGTCATCGGCATGGCCCACCGCGGTCGCCTGAACGTCTTGGCGAACATCGTCGGCAAGCCGGTGGAGAAGATCTTCAACGAGTTCGAGGGGACCATGGACCCCAAGAGCACGCAGGGGTCCGGTGACGTCAAGTACCACCTGGGCATGACGGGCAAGTTCACGACCGCCGACGGCGAGCACGTGACGACCAGCTCGATCGTGGCGAACCCCTCGCACCTGGAGGCGGTGGACCCGGTCCTGGAGGGCATCGTCCGCGCCAAGCAGGACCGCCTGAACCTCGGTCTGGCCGGTTACACGGTCCTTCCGGTGCTGGTCCACGGTGACGCGGCCTTCGCCGGTCAGGGCGTGGTCGCCGAGACCCTGAACCTGTCGCAGTTGCGTGGCTACCGCACCGGCGGCACCGTGCACATCGTCGTCAACAACCAGGTCGGGTTCACCACCGCGCCGGAGTACTCGCGTTCCTCGCTGTACTCCACCGACGTCGCGCGGATGATCCAGGCGCCGATCTTCCACGTCAACGGCGACGACCCCGAGGCGGTCGTGCGGGTCGCGAAGCTGGCCTTCGAGTACCGGCAGGCGTTCAACAAGGACGTCGTGATCGACATGCTGTGCTACCGCCGCCGCGGTCACAACGAGGGCGACGACCCGTCGATGACGAACCCGCTGATGTACCAGATCATCGACGGGAAGCGTTCGGTCCGCAAGCTGTACACCGAGGCCCTGATCGGCCGTGGCGACATCACGGTCGAGGAGGCCGAGGAGGCGCTGAAGGACTACTCGGCGAAGCTGGAGGAGGTCTTCCGGCTCACCAAGCAGGCCAACGGGAACACGCAGCCGCCGCAGCGGCGCTACAGCGTCGAGCCGGACCCGCGGGTCGAGACCGCGATCAGCGCCGAACTGGTCAAGCGCATCGGTGACGCGCACGTCGCGCTGCCGGAGGGCTTCACCCCGCACAAGCGGGTCATGCAGGTCCTCCAGCGGCGCGCGAAGGCGGCCGTCGACGGTGGCATCGACTGGGCCTTCGGCGAGATCATCGCCTTCGGTTCCCTTGTCGCGCAGGGCGTCCAGGTTCGCCTGGCCGGGCAGGACTCGCGTCGCGGGACCTTCGTGCAGCGGCATTCGGTGGTCGTGGACAACAAGTCCGAGGCCGAGTACGTGCCGGTCGGGTCGCTCGCGGCCGACAACACGCGCTTCTTCGTCTACGACTCGCTGCTCAGCGAGTACGCGGCGATGGGCTTCGAGTACGGGTACTCGGTGGAGAACCCCGACGCGCTCGTGCTGTGGGAGGCCCAGTTCGGCGACTTCGCCAACGGCGCCCAGTCGGTCGTCGACGAGTTCATCTCGTCGGGTGAGGCCAAGTGGGGGCAGCGTTCCGGCGTGACCCTGCTCCTCCCGCACGGCCACGAGGGCCAGGGTCCCGACCACACGTCGGGCCGTCTGGAGCGTTACCTCCAGCTGTGCGCCGAGGACAACATGCGCATCGCCAACTGCACGACCCCGGCGAACTACTTCCACCTGCTGCGCCGTCAGGCGCTGTCGCCGAAGAAGAAGCCCCTGGTGGTGTTCACGCCGAAGAAGCTGCTGCGCCTCAAGGCCGCGGTCTCCTCGGTCGAGGACTTCACCACCGGTGGTTTCCAGCCGGTGCTTGGCGACTCGGTCGTCGACCCGAACAAGGTCACGCGGGTCCTCATGTGCTCCGGCAAGGTCTATTACGACCTCGCCGCGGCCCGTGAGGAGCGCGGTGTCACCGACACCGCCCTCATCCGTGTCGAGCAGCTCTACCCGCTCCCCGTGGACGAGGTCCGGGAGGCCCTGGCGGCGTACCCGAACGCCACCGAGCACGCCTGGGTGCAGGAGGAGCCGGCCAACCAGGGCGCCTGGTCGCACATCGCGCTGAACCTGCTGGAGCACCTCGACGGTGTCCGTCTGCAGCGGCTGTCGCGTCCGGCGGCGGCGGCGCCGTCGGTCGGGTCGGCGAAGATCCACGAGATCGAGCAGCAGGCTCTGGTGGACGTCGCCATTCCAGCGCCGAAGGCCGGGTGACGGTGTACTACACGGATCGAGGCATCGAGGAGCTGGAGCAGCGGCGCGGTGAAGAGGAGGTCAGCTTGAACTGGCTGGCCGCGCGGCTGCGGGAGTTCGTCGACGACAACCCCGAGTTCGAGGTCCCGGTCGAGCGGCTCGCCACCTGGCTGGCGCGCCTCGACGACGAGGACGAGGACTAGGAAGAGCTACCAGAAACGCGCCGCCGGTGTTCACCGGCGGCGCGTTTTCACGTCGTCCTCAAGCAGCGGCGATGAAGACTCCGACGGCCAGCTGGAGCTCCCAGAACTCCTCGCTCTCGGGGTCGGCTTCGATGTCCGGGGACAGCGAGAAGGTGTAGACGGTGTCGACGGGGACCTCAAGGCTGAGCGGCCGGCCACCGTCGCCCGGGCACGGCAGTTCGACGTATTCGCCGTCGCTGTCGGGGTCGGGCGCGGGGTCGTCCCCGCCGTAGACGGTCAGGCCGATCTTCAGGTCCGCCGCCGCGTCGGAGTCCTGGTCGAGGCGGCAGGCCGCGTACAGCTTCCACGTCCCGGCGGGCAGGGCAAGCAGGGAGCTTC
Organism: Phytomonospora endophytica; assembly: GCF_014202425.1. Taxonomy (GTDB): domain Bacteria; phylum Actinomycetota; class Actinomycetes; order Mycobacteriales; family Micromonosporaceae; genus Phytomonospora; species Phytomonospora endophytica. The sequence continues at coordinate 239,491 of NZ_JACHGT010000002.1, forward strand.
CGCTCATCGCGTATGGGCTTTGCACCACGACGGTCTTGGTGGCGACCTTGACGCCCTCGGGGGCCGCCGCGAGGGCCTTCTGGGCGTACTCGCCGGTGGTCTCGGTGATCGGGTCCTTCGCGAGTTCACCGAGCCAGCTCTCGACGGCCATCGACGGCGCGGCGACCGGCGGGTGCTCCGGGGGCCTGGTGGCGGCGACGGCGTATCCGGCGAAGCCCGCGATGAGGGCGGTGACCCCCACCAGCGCCGGTTTCGACCAGGGGCGGCGGATCATGCCGAGCAGTCCGTAGGGGTTCACGGTGTCGCCTCCGGGACGAGCCAGAGGCCGAGGAGCCACGGCGGGCCGCCTTCCTCGCTGGGTTCGGTGAAGGCGTCGAACCACAGGGCGCCGAGACGGTCGAATCGCAGGGTGTGCTCCATCGTCATCGTCTCCGACGGGCACGGGATTTCGAGCGCGAAGTCCCCGGCGGTGGTGCGCATGTCGATGGCGAGCTTCTCGGCCTTGCGGTCCGTGCCGAGGCGTCCGCAGCGCAGGTGGACGCGGTAGACGCCGGGCTGGGCGGTGACGCCGACGGAGAGGTAACCGGCGTCGGGTTCGAGGAACCGGGGCGCGAGGTCGGTCCCGGCGGGTGTGCCGGCGCTGACCCAGGCGCGCAATTCGTCCATCGTGGACGGTGGGGTGGCCGCCTCGGGCTGCGACTCGGCGGTCGCGCGCTGGAAGAGCACCATGGCCGCGACGGTCGCGAGCACGGTGACGATCACCGTGACCGAGACCAGCAGCCAGCGGGTGGCCGTCGGCCGGACGTCGCCGACGGTGTCGGCACCGGTGGAGGTGGGCGTGGACCGGGAGTCGGACGGCGGACCCCACGAGGTGGGGTCGTCGACCGGACCCAGGTCGATGACCGGTTCGCCGGATTCGGGGCGGACCGGCCCGTACCAGGGCTGCATATGGTGCAGATTAACCAATCCGGGCTAGGGGCGGGGGTTCACTCGTCGGCGTAGACGACGCCGAGCCGCGCTCGGGCCTCGTCGAGCACGCCCATCACCTCAAGGGTGGCGCGCCACGGCACCAGCGGGCTCTCGGTGAGCCCCTCGCGCAGGCAGCGCATGGCCTCGACGGCCTCGTGGACCATGCCGTTGCCCTCGTAGGGGACGGTGATCTCCTCGACCTCGCCACCGCGCTTCAGCACCAGCGCGCCCGGCCGGAAGAAGGGGCTCGGCAGCTCGATGTGGCCGAGCGGGCCGCCGACCGAGGCGATGCACGGCGAACCGCCCTCGATGCCGCAGGACAGCATCGCGATCGCGTTGTCGTAGCCGAGGACGAGACCGGCCATGGCGTCGACGCCCTCGGGTGTCTTCCAGCCGGAGACCTGCACGGACTCGGGCGCGCCGAGGATCATGTGCGCGAAGGAGACCGGGTAGACGCCCAGGTCGAGCAGGCCACCGCCGGCGAGTTCGGGATCGCGCAAGCGGTGCTCGGGCTCGAAGGGGCCGGTGAGGCAGAAGTCGGCGTGCACGACGCGGACCGGGCCGATGGCGCCGTCGGCGATGAGCTCGTTCATCTTCCGGATCGCCGGGATGGTGCGCATCCACATGGCCTCCATGAAGAAGAGGCCGCGCTCGCCCGCGAGGTCCACCAGGTGCTGCGCCTGGGCCCGGTTGAGGGTGAGCGGCTTCTCGCACAGGACGGCCTTGCCGGCCTTGAGGCAGACCTCGGCGGCGGCGAGGTGGGCGTTGTGGGTGTTGGCGATGTAGACGATGTCGACGTCGGGGTCGGCGGCCAGGCCGGCCCAGGAGCCGTGCGCGCGGGGGATGTCGTGGGCGTCGGCGAAGGCGCGGGCGGACTCCTCGGTGCGGGAGCCGACGGCGACGATCTCGGCGCCGGGGGCGAGCCGGAGGTCCTTGGTGAAGGACGAGGCGATGCCGCCGGTGGCGAGGATGCCCCAGTTGATGGTGTCGGTCATGTCGTTCCCGTCTGTCGCGTGCGTGAGGGCGCGAAGATCAGCCTACGGCGAAGGGCACGCCGGCAGGTGCCGGCGTGCTCGCGGGTGACGTGTGACCGTCTCGTCAGGGCGCCGAGGGCGCGGGTGCGGCCGGGGTGCGGTTCGCGCGGCGGGCGCGGTGGGCTCCGGCGATGAGCAGCCCGGCCGAGACGAGGTCGACGGGCCAGGGCGACGGGCCGAAGATGACGCCGCAGATGACGGCGTTGGCGGCGAAGATCCAGGCGATGAAGGTCGGCGGCACGATGCCGCGCCGGTCCATCCACAAGATGAGCAGGCCGAGGACGATCTGGAGGGGCCCGAAGCTGCCCAGGCTGAACCAGTAGGCGCCGTTGGCCTGGCTCATGTCGGTGAGGGGCTCGTTCCAGACGCCGGTGGTGAACCACGCTTCGGCGTGGGTCGGGGCGGTCAGGGCGAGGGCGATGATGGTGTGTCCGACGCCGATCAGGAGGATGAGTCGTCCGGCCCATTTGATCATCGGAGCTCTCCGTTCTCACGGGCTTGTTATACGGTGGCGTACAAGTTGAGGCTAGACCCGTTATACGGTTCCGTACAACGGCTTGCTGGAGTGAGGTGGGTCATGGGCGCGCTGCGCACACCGCGCGAGGCGTGGATCGAGGAGGGACTGCGCGCGCTGGCCGACGGCGGGGTCGCCGCCGTGCGCGTCGAGGCCCTGGCCAAGGCGCTCGGAGTGACCAAGGGCGGCTTCTACGGCTACTTCGCCGACCGGGACGCGCTGCTGTCGGCGATGCTCGACGTCTGGGAACGCGAAAGCGTCCACGACGTCCTCGAAAAGATCGAGGAACAGGGCGGCGACGCCCTGGACAAGGCGCGGCTGGCCGGACGGCTCACCTTCTCCGGGGAGCGGCTGCGCCCCATCGACCTGGCCGTCCGCGACTGGGCCCGCCGGGACGACGCCGTCGCCGAACGGCTCAAGCGCGTCGACAACGGGCGCATGCAGCTCCTGCGCGACGCGATCGGGACCTTCTGCACGGACCCCGAGGAGATCGAGGCGCGCAGCCTGCTGGCGTTCTGCCTGGCGATCGGCAGCCAGTTCCTCGCCGCCGACCACCCCGGACGGACACGACTGGAAGTGCTGACGCGGGCCGGGGATCTGGTCCTCGACCGGAGGTCACGGCCGACGGAGGGCTGAGGCCGGGGGACGCCGCTGCGCCGGACGGGTTCCGCGACGCTCGCGGGGGGCGCGAACCGCGTGACCCGAGCTCGGCGCGCCCGAGTGGAGAGGCGACGGCGAACACCGCCCACCCCACGACGGCGCGAGACCGGTGCCGGCCCCCGCCGGACCCGCACGGACGCCCGAACATCACAAGGTCCGCGACACCCACGACGGCATCGACCTGGGGTGCCGGCCCCGCCGGACCCGCACGAACGCCCGAACATCACAAGGTCCGCGACACCCACGACGGCATCGACCTGGGGTGCCGGCCCCGCCGGACCCGCACGAACGCCCGAACACCACGAGGTCCGCGACACCCACGACGGCATCGACCTGGGGTGCCGGCCCCGCCGGACCCGCACGAACGCCCGAACCACGTGACCCCGGCGCGACGTGCCCGCGTCGAGAGGAACGGCAGGGCCGCGCCCTCACCCCCCGGGCAACCCCCTCCGCACCCCGCTCGGCGTCTCCCCCGCGTGCTGCCGCACGGTCCTGGTCAGGTGCGCCTGGTCGGCGAAGCCGAGACGCGCGGCGAGCGCGGCCAGGTCCGTCTCCCCGGCCTCGATCCCGTCGAGGGCGCGGGCGACGCGCACGCGGTTGCGGTAGCGCGTCAGCGACACTCCCGTCACGGCGCTGAACGCACGGCTCAGGCGGTACGGCGATGCCCCCAGCAGAGCGGCGAGCGGCAACAGGCCCACGGCCGCGGGGTCGTCGGCGAGGACGACCTCACGGGCGGCCGCGGCGAGGCGTTCGGCGGCCGGGTCGTGGGGGCGGTGGGCGGGGACGGCGCCGGTGGCGGCGCGCCCGATCGTCGCGGCGAGCAGCGCGAGGAGCCGCTCGGTCAGTGCGTAGTCGACGTCTTCGCGCGCGGCGAGGAGTCGCCGGTGGGCGAGGTCCACGCGGGCGTCGACGTACGCCCAGGGCCGCACCGGTGTCTCTCCCACGATGTCGCGCCACAGTTCCGGCGCGAGGTGGAGGGCGGTGCACACGTCGCCGCCGGCCGGGTGGGCGAAGGAGTCCTCCTCGCCGGGCGTGCCGAGGTAGGCGGTGGTGCGGTCGAGGTCGGTGACCGCGCCGGGTGTGCGGCGCCGGAAGCGCCCGGCGCGCACGAGGACGAGCCGGTGACCGGTGTGGGCGTCGGGCGGCGACCAGCCGGTGTGGTCGTCGCGGCAGATCACGGCGCTGACCTCGAAGGCCGGGCGTCGCGCGATGGTCGTTGCCGACAGCATGGGCGCAGGCTAGCGCCGGGGTACGACGAGGCCGCAAGAATGTTCAAGCCGTGCGCGCGGGATGGACGGAGGCTCGTGGTGAATCGACCAGTGATCACCAGGGAGACGCCATGAGCGCCATTGGGAAACTGTCCGCCGTCATCCTCGACTGCCCCGAGCCGGCCGTGCTCGCCGAGTTCTATCAGCGGCTCACGGGGATGGCCGTCGGCTACCGCGACGACGACCTGATCTACCTGGGCGACGACTCCGGCGTCCAGCTCGGTTTCCAGCGGGTCGCGGGGTACACCGCCCCCGGCTGGCCCGACGACGCCAAGCAGGCCCACGTCGACGTGTCGGTGGCCGACGTGGAGGTGGCCGTGAAGGAACTGACCGCGCTCGGTGCGACGGTGCCGGAGTTCCAGCCCGGCGACGGGTGGACGGTGCTCGCCGACCCGGCGGGGCACCTGTTCTGCGTGTCGGCGGGGTGAGAACACGTCCCCGCGGACCTCGGTGTCCGCGGGGACGTGGTCATCCCAGCACCGAATGCGTGGGCGTCAGAGCGGGCGTCGTCGCGTGCGTCACGACCCAGGCCCCGAGCAGGTTCGGCAGCAGCCCGGCCCCGGCGCGCGGGAGCTGGAAGCCGAGGTAGCCGTCGGGGCGGATGAGCAGGAGGTCGCCGTCCTGGGCGCGCAGGCGCGTACGGAACTGCCTGCGCGTGTCGACCAGGACGGGGACGGCACCGTCGGCGGGTAGGCCCTCGGCGACGAGGAGGTGCGGGCGCACGAGGCCGTCGTAGGCCTCGCGGACCTGCGCGAAGAGGTCGGCGAGCGCCTCCCGTTCGGCCCGGGGCTGGGCCTGCGAGGTGCAGCCGATGAGCAGGTAGCCCGGCCGGCTGAGCAGTTCGTAGAGCCGCAGGTCGGGGTCGCCGATCGAGGCGGTGAGGACGTCGGGCACGCGGTCCCCGGCGGCGCGGGCGCCGTGTTCGCGGTGCGAGCGGGAGAAGGGGGTCTGCCGGTAGTGCAGGCCGAGCTGCGAGAACAGCGTCCCGAAGCGGTCCTGCACGGTCTCGGTCGCGAGCAGGCGGCGCATCACCGGGCCGGTGAGGTTCCGGACCAGCGGTGACACCGACTGCTTGCGCAGCAGGCCGTTGAGGCTTTCGGCCGCGCGCATGGCCTTGGCCCCGGCACCGTGCCGTTCGGCGTGGTAGGTGTGCAGGAGGCTGTCGGAGGCGAGGCCGCGGCACACGTAGGCGAGTTTCCAGCCCAGGTTGACCGCGTCCTGGATGCCGACGTTGAGGCCGAGCCCGGCGATCGGCGCGAAGCGGTGGGCGGCGTCCCCGGCGAAGAAGACGCGTCCGGCACGGTAGTGGTCGAGCAGGCGCGGGGTGGTCTCGTGGCGGCCGATCCAGCGCGGGTCGCTCAGGCGCAGCGGGATCGGCGCGATCGCGTCGACGGCCTCCTGCATTCCGGTGAGCGTCGGCTCGGGCGGGGTGCCGGTGAGGTCGAGGACGCTGACGCGGACGTGTCCGTCACGGTAGGGGAGCAGGAGCACGACCCCGGTGGGGGCGGAGTAGGCGGTGACGACCCCGGCGGCGAAGTCGCCGTCGACGCGCACGTCGGCCGACACCGCGACCGACGTCGTCCCGCCGCGCGCGGTGACGCCGAGGCCGGCGGCGAGGACGCTGTCGGCGCCGCCGCAGTCGACGGCGTAGCGGGCGTGCACGGTGACCGGTCCGCCCGGGCCCTGGAGCACGGCGCCGACGCCGGTGGCGTGGTCGGTGAGCTCTTCGACACGGTGGTGCCAGCGCACGTCGGCGTGGTCGAGGAGCGCCTCCTCCAGCGCGGGCTGGGGCAGGACGAGAACGTAGGGGTGGGCGGTGTCGAGGCGGTGCAGTTCGATCGAGGCCGTCCGGCGCGGTCCGGCGACCAGGTGCACGGCGTGCGCGCGGTGGCCGCGGCGGGCCAGTTCACCGGCGACGCCGTGCGGGCCGAGGAGTTCGAGCGTGCGGGCGTGCAGCACGACCGCTCCGGAGCCGCGGGCGACGCGTTCGGCGCGGCCGCCGGCGTCGGCGAGGACGACGCTCGCGCCGTGCCGGCGGAGCTCGGCGGCGAGGGTCAGGCCCGTGGGCCCGGCACCGATGACCAGTACATCCGTTCCTACCGTGTCGATCGCCATCGCCGCGCCCCCTTCATTCGAGACCGCCGTACCCTCGCATCAAATTATGTGCGCGCTTCGGCCGCCTTGCCGGGTTATGTCCCCTAAACGACCGCCGCTGAGTCATAGTCGGCGACTATGACCCGGCAGCAAGACGAGGTCTGCCGCACGCCGCCCGGGGCGACCAGGCTGGAACGGTGACCTCTCCCGCACTGACTACCCAGTCGCACACCCTCGTACGCCACATCGGGCCGAACTGGTTCGCCTCGGTCATGGGGACCGGCATCGTCGCCAACGCCGCCGCGACCCTCCCCCACCGCCCGCCGTGGCTGCACGCCGCGGCGGGCGTGGTGTGGGCGCTGGCGGCACTGTGGCTGGTGACGCTGACGGTCGCGTTCGCCGCGCAGTGGCTGCGGGATCCGGCGCGGGCGCGCGGGCATCACGCCGACGCGGTGGCGGTCCAGTTCTACGGAGCGCCGCCGATGGCGCTGCTCACCGTCGGCGCGGGCACGCTGCTGTACGGGCCGCCTCTACTGGGCGGCGCCGCGGTGCCGGTCGCGGTGGTCCTGTGGGCGCTGGGGACCGTCGGCGGGCTGGTCAGCGCGGTGAGCGTGCCGTACGCGATGTTCACCCGCGAGGGCCTTGACGGCGACGCGCCCGTCCCGGCCTGGCTGATGCCCGTGGTGCCGCCGATGGTCTCGGCGGCGACCGGCGCGGCCCTCGTCCCGCACGCCGCCGCCGGCCAGGCGCGGCTGACGCTGCTGCTGGCGTGTTACGCGATGTTCGGGCTGAGCCTGCTGGCGACCGTGGTCGTGCTGCCGCAGGTGTGGTCGCGGCTGGCGAGGCACAAGGTCGGTGCGGCGGCGACCGTGCCGACCCTGTGGATCGTGCTCGGGCCGCTCGGGCAGTCGGTGACCGCCGCGGGCGCGCTCGGCGCGGTCGCGGGGACGGCGGCAGACGCTCACCTCGCCGAGGCGCTGGCGTTGTTCGGCGTCGTCTACGGCGTCTGCGTCTTCGGTTTCGCGCTGCTGTGGATGTCCCTGGCGGTGGCGGTGACCGTCCGCACCGTCCGGAGGGGGCTGCCGTTCGCGCCGACGTGGTGGAGTTTCACCTTCCCGCTGGGCACCTGCGTGACGGCGGCGTCGGTGCTGGCCGCGCACACCGGCGCGGTGGCCTACGGCTGGCTCGCGGTCGGCTTGTACGCGGGCCTGGCGGGCGCATGGGGCGCGGTCGTCTACCGGACGGGACGGTTCCTGGCCGGGCGTTAGCCCCTCCCCCGCACCGCCAGGGCCAGCAGGTCGGCCGCCGGTCCGGTCGGCCGCGTGCCCGTCCGCCACACCGCGCGCAGCGAGCGCCGCAGGTCGACGCCTTCGACCGGTACGCGCGTCAGCTGTCCCGCCGCGATGTCGTCGGCGACCGCCAGCGAGCTCAGTACCGCGGCGCCGTCCCCGGCCGCCACGGCGGCCTTCACCGCGGTGGTCGAGGCCAGTTCGAGCAGCGGGGGCGCGGGCTCACCGTGACCGCGCAGGGCGGCGGCGAGGGCCGCGCGGGTGCCCGAGCCCTCTTCCCGGCAGATGAGGGGCGTGGCGGCCAGCTCGCCGGGCCCCAGGGGGTTCCCGCGCTTCGCCCAGCGGTGTCCGGGGCCGACGACGAGGGCGAGTTCGTCATGGCCGACGCTCGCCGAGCGCAGGCCTTTCACCGGTCCGGGTCCTTCGACGAAGCCGAGGTCGGCGTCGCCGTCGAGGATCGCGCGGGCGACCTGGGCGGAGTTCTCCACGCCGAGGGAGACGGCGGTGCCGGGCCGGTCGCGCCGGAGGGCGACGAGCCAGCCGGGCAGGAGGTACTCGGCGATGGTGAGGCTCGCGGCGACGCGCAGGCGCTGGTCGCGCTGTTCGCGCAGGGCGTCGATCCCGGCGTCGAGGACGCGGGCGGCGTCGACGACGGCGCCGGCCCACTCCACGAGCAGCGTCCCGGCGGGTGTGAGCCGTGAGCCCCGTGGGGAACGGGTGACCAGTGGGACGCCGACGAGGCGCTCCATCGTCCGGACCCGGTGGCTCGCCGAAGGCTGACTGATGCCGTACGCGACGGCGGCCCGCCCGATGCTGCCGAGGCGGGCGACCCCGACGAGCAGCTCAAGGCTCGGCAGGTCGGGAACACGCGGGGACAGGGGCGCGGGACCGTCGATCATGGGTCAAGCATGGGGTGTCGGCCCGGATGACGGCATGGCGCACGCCGAAGCGCGCGCCATCCCCCGTTCACCGTCGTGGTGACTTGCCGGGGCCGACCCGCCCGCCGACCCCGGCAACGCAAGGATCATGCGCGGCCGGCGTCCTGCCGCGCGAGCTTTTCGGTCCACGCCGAAACGCCGTCGGCCACCGCCGTCGACGCGGGCGTGATCAGCCGGCGGCCCAGCTCCGTCGGCGAGTGCCGGACCTCGCGCCCGGCACGGACGGTGTCGAGGAGCCCCGCCTGCCGCAGGGCCGTCGCGTGCTCGGAGACCGAGGCCGGGCTGACGCCGAGACGGCGGGCGATCTCGCCGGTGCCCGCGCCGGTCACGGCGGAACGGAGTACGTCGGCGCGGGTGCGGCCGAGGAGCGTGACGAGCGCGTCGGGGCCGTCGTCGCGGGCGACGGGGGCGGCGCCGACGGGGAACGTGAGCGTCGGCTGCGGCACTCCCCGCTCGGTGAACTGCGGGGTCTGCCAGAACACCGAGGGGACGAAGCGCATGCCGCGTCCGGCGAGGTGGATCTCGCCGTCCCGGTGGTGGTCGACCTCCAGGTGGTCGCCCCGCCAGCGGATCGACGGGCCCATCGCGCCGAGGCCGGCCAGGACACCGTGCTTGATGACGGCGTTGGTGACGGTCGTGACGGCTTCGCTCTTGTTGGCCTGCACGCGTTTCCACACGTCGCCGAGGCACGCCTCGTGGTACGCCCGCAAGGCCGTCCACAATGGACCGCCGGAGGGCAGCACGCAGCCGATCGGGATGATCTCGGGCGGGGTGTGCGGCAGGGCCCGCAGGACCCCGACGACGCGCTGGGCCGAGGGCGGGATGCGCGGCAGCGCCCATCGCCGCCAGCGCTCGACGAACTCCGAGCGCGGCGGCGTCCCCAGTGCGTCGAGCGAGGCCGCCACCTCGATCATCGGCGCGTCGGAGACCACCACCCGCCCGAGGTCGGCCATCGTGAACCGGATCCGCAACATTCCTCCACGATGCACGCTCGTCGGCGGCGGCGGGAGACCCGAACCTCGACACTGACGCGAGGTCAGGGTCTAGCGTCGACCCGTCGAAGCGGGCGAACAGCGGATACGCCCGCGGGGCCGCCCACGAGCCGAGGAGCGAGAGTGACGATGGTCACATGTCCGGGATGCGGCCTGGTCACCGGCGAGTCCGCCGGTCCCGTCCCCTCCGAGCGCCACGCCTCACCCGGGTGCTGGGAGCTCTACGAGACCGTCCTGGCCCGCTCCTACGGACTCACCGGATACCGGCCGGTGCACCAGATCGTCGTCGACGCCTACATCGCGCAGCACCCGCTGTCGTCGACCCGGCGCCAGATCGCGGCCGTCGCGCTGTGCCTGATGACGCTGTGCCTGTTCGTCGAGAAGAACGCCGACCCGCGCGACGGGGCCGCGCTGCACAAGCGGATGGTCGCGGGCAGGCCCGACTTCCACGCCCTGCCCCCACCCCCGGCGCCGGGCCTCGTGACGGTCGCCGACGTCGCCGCCGCACGCGACGCCGAGGAGCACCGGCGCCTGGTCTGGGCATGGGGCCGGGCGGTGTGGGCGGCGTGGGAACCCGAGCACGAGACGATCCGGCGCTGGAACGCCGAGGCGCTCGGCACCTAGCGGCGGCCCCCGAAAGTCCACTCGTGGACCTCGATGGCGGCGTAGCGGTCGGCGGTCAGGATTCCGCGCGCCTCGTCGGCGTCGGCCGCCCGCACCAGCATCGCCGTACCGAGCCACGCCGCACCGTCATCGGAGAGCAGGGGGCCGTAGGCGATCAGCCCGTCGAGGTCCGGGACCTCAAGGTCGGCGGCCTCGCCTTCACCGAACGCGAGCACGAGGAAACGCTCGCCGCCTTCGGCGCCGCCCGGGAACTCCCACATCGTGCGGCCGAGGGCGTTGCGCCACCGGCGGATCAGCACGTCGCGGTACGCGCCGGCCTGGTAGTTCGGCTCGTCGAAGGCGAACGCGCGAACCGCCGCCACGTCGGGCAGCTCGACGATGTGCACGCTGCCGGTGAGCGTCTCACCCTTGTCGGCGAAGGTCGGGCCGCGCGCGATCAGCTCCGCCTCGAAACCGTCCATATAGGACCAGTGGGCCTCGCCGAGCTTCTCGCGCAACGGCAGGGAACCCGGCCGGTCCCGGTGATAGCAGAGAAAAGTCGTCATGGCGGAAGCTAACCATGGGTCAGGACGATCTTGCCGAACACGTCCCCGTCGGCCAGGTGCCGCAGCGCATCGGCGGCGTCGGCCAGCGCGTAGGTGCTGTCGACGACCGGACGCACGTCGGTCCGCCCGCACAGGTCGAGCAGGTCGGCGAGTTCCCGCCGGGTGCCCATGGTCGAACCGACGATCTCCAGCTGGAGGAAGAAGACCCGGCGCAGGTCGACGACCGCCTCGTGCCCGGAGGTCGAGCCGGACACCACGATCCGCGCGCCCGGTTTGGCGCACTTGACGGAGTGGTCGAAGGTCGCGGCCCCGACGGTCTCGATCACCACGTCGACGCGTTCGGGGAGCCGCGCGCCCGGCTCGTACGCGTGCGCGCCGAGTTCGGTGACGCGGTCGCGTTTCGCGCCGTCGCGGCTGGTGACGTGGACACGCGCGCCCATCGCCGTGGCCAGCAGGATCGCGGCCGTCGACACTCCCCCGCCCGCGCCCTGGATCAGGACCGAGCCGCCTTCGGGGAGGCGGCCGCGCGTGGTGAGCATGCGGTAGGCGGTGAGCCAGGCCGTCGGCAGGCACGCCGCCTGTTCGGCGGTCCACCCGGCGGGCAGCGGAAGGAGGTTGCGGCGGGGCACCGAGACGCGCTCGGCGAGCGTGCCCGGGTGCAGCTCCGACAGGAGCGTGCGCTTCGGGTCGAGCGTCTCGTCGGGCAGGTCCGGGTCGGCGATGACGGCGTGCACGACGACCGGGTCGCCGTTCTCGTCGACGCCCACGCCGTCGCAGCCCAGGATCATCGGCGTGCGCTCGACGGGCAGGCCGACGCCTTTGAGGGACCACAGGTCGTGGTGGTTGAGGGAACTCGCGGACAGGCGCACCGTCGCCCAGCCCTCGGGGACCTCCGGGTCGGGCAGTTCGCCGACACGCAGCGCGGACAGCGGATCCTCGGCGTTCACGGTGGCGGCATAGGCGGCGAACATGCCCGGACCATACCGGCTGCGAGCACCCGGCGGAGCGGGCCTCAGAGCTCGACGGGAGAGAAATCCCACGAGTGCGGTTTGCGCGTCACCAGGTAGCCGGGCGGTCCCTCCAGCTCACGCGGCTCGCGCCGCCAGCGGGTGATGACCACGATCCGGCTGTCGAGCGAGCTGAACACCTCGGTGCCGACCAGGTTCGGGTCGGCGCCGATGGCGGGCACCGCCCGCTCGCACACCCAGGACAGGACGTCGGCGAGGCTTTCGGGGTGGGCCTGGACCTCCCACATGCGTACGATCACGCGCTCATCCTCCCACCGGGCCCGGCGCGGTCCACTGTGGCCCGAGGGGAACCGAACCGGCCTCCGCGCGGTCCAAGTGTCCACCGTCACTTAGGAAGGGGCAGTCCCATGCGCAGCAGGATCTTCGCGGGAGCGCTGATGGCGGCCGTCGTCCTGGGCGGTTGCGCCCGCGAGCCCGCCGAAGTGGCCCCGCCGGCGGCCGAGGCGCTGCCGATCACGGTGGAGAGCTCGGCCTCCGCGGCCGCGTTCACCGGCAAGGTCGGCGGCGGGATCGCCTTCGACTACGAGCCGACCGCGTCGCCCGCCGCCGCGCGCGAGGCCGCGGACCTGATCGTGCTCGGGACGGTCGCCGACGTGCTCGCGCCCTCCGCCGACGAGAGCACGGCCGCGCGGGCCGGCGGATACGACGCCACGGTCGTGCTGGTCGTCGACGTCGTGGAGAGCCTCGACGGCGAGTCCGCCGAGTCCGTGCGGATCATGCTGCCGACCGGGATGGACGTCGACGCCACGGCCCTGGCGCCGCTGGCGTCCGGGCTGAGCGTGGTCGCGGGACTGACCTCGCACGGCGAGACCGAGTGGCACGCCGCGATCGACGGGCTGTGGTTCCAGGGGACGAAGGACGCCGTGATGCACGGGCCGTACGCCGAGACGTGGGAACTCGCCGAGGCCTGGGGCGGCGTGGAGACACTCGACGCGTACGCGGCGGCGATCCGGGCGGGGTAACGGAACGTGCCCCGTAGCCTTGCCGGGTGGATCCCGAACTGGAGACGGCTTTACAGGTCGTCGGTGTGCTCGCCGGCGCGGCCGGGACGTACTTCGCGTGGCGGCAGTACCGGCTCGCCAAGGACGTCGCCGCGCGCGGGCACGGGCCGAGCGGTGAGGTCTTCCTCACCAAGAACGAGTTCAACGTCGTCTACGCCGGTCTGGGCGTGACGATGCTGCTCATCGCCGGTTACCTGCTGCTGAATCCGAGGACCGCCGACGAGGCGACGCTGTGGGCCGATCGCGGGCTCAGCCTCGCGCTGCTGCTGATGGCCGCGTGGTCCTTCGACCAGAACGAGCGCGAGAACCACATCGAGATCGACGGCGAGGCGCTGACCCTCAGGACACGCGGAAGCGCGCCGATCAGGGTTCCCTGGGACCGGATCACGGCGGTGTCGATCGTGAGGGACGACCGCACCGAGCAGCTGATCATCCGCACCCACGAGCACGGGGGCGTCATCGCGGGACTCGACCCCATGTGGGACGCCGCGATCCGCCCGGGTTACCGCGTGTGCCATCTCCGCGACGTGAAGCCGTCGACGGCGGCGCTGCGGGCCGCGTTGGGTGCGCATTCGGGCGGCCTGCTGCGGGATTGAAGGCTCCGCGGAGCTGGTGGTGGGGGTAGTGGTGGTGGCTGGTGGTCTCGCGGCCGCGCTCGACGCGTGAGCTACGGCGGACTGCCGCGCGGATGGCCGAAGTTCGTGGGAGGCGACGCGGGCGCCGAGGCCGATCGAAGCAGGAAGGCGGAAGCCTCACGGGCGGGCGCGACCCGCACTCCGGTGAACCGCTCGCGGATGTCCCCCGTTCGCGGGAGGCGGGACCTCGCGGCCACGCTCCACGCGCACACTCCAGCGGACCGCCGCACGGATGGCCGATGTGCACGGAAGACGACGCGGCCGCCACGAGCGACCAAAGCAGAAAGACGAAACCCTCACGGGCGGGCGCGACCCGCACTCCGGTGAACCGCTCACGGATGTCCCCCGTTCGCGGAAGGCGGCCCTCGCGGCCACGCTCAACTCGCACACTCCAGCGGACTGCCGCACGGATGGCCGATGTGCACGGAAGACGGGACCTCGCGGCCACGCTCCACGCGCACACTCCAGCGGACTGCCACGCGAACAGCCGAAGTTCGCGGAAGGCGGGACCTCGCGGCCACGCTCCACGCGCACACTCCAGCGGACTGCCGCGCGGATGGCCGATATGCGCGGGAGGCGGGACCTCGCGGCCACGCTCAACTCGCACACTCCGGCGGACCGCCACGCGAACAGCCGAAGTTCGCGGAAGGCGGGACCTCGCGGTCACGCTCCACGCGCACACTCCAGCGGACTGCCACGCGAACAGCCGAAGTTCGCGGAAGGCGGGACCTCGCGGCCGCGCTCGACTCGCACACTCCAGCGAACTGCCGCGCGGTTGGCCGATGTGCACGGAAGACGACGCGGCCGCCACGAGCGACCAAAGCAGGAAGACGGAACCCTCACGGGCGGGCGCGCGACCCGCACTCCGGTGAACCTCTCGCGGATGTCCCCCCTGCGCGGAAGGCGTGGCGAGCGAGGCCGCGGAAGAAGGCGCGAGGTCTCGCGAAGCCGGAGGCGGGACCTCGCGTCCACGCTCGCCTCGCACACTCCGGTGAACCGCCCCGCGGATGTTCCGCGTTCGCGGAGACACCCCGGCCCTCCGAGCGCCGCGCCGACAAACGCAAGAAGCCCGTGAAGCCCGCGCGGTGAGATCGAGGGAGGCCCCCTCGCGAGCCGCACCGCCCCCGCGCTCGGGTCGGCTGCGGCGGGAGCCGACCGGCCCGCGCGGCTGCGGGCGCACCGCCCCCGCGCTCGGGGCAGCTGCGCGCGTCGATCCGCGCTCGGGTCGGCTGCCCGCATCGGTCCGCGCTCGCGAGCGGCGGCGCGAACAGCGGCGCGGGCGCGCCGGGCTGCCGAAACAGGAACCGCGGCACCGGACCACCGCGGTGATCGAGCCGGCGGCGGGCGTCGCGGCAGCCCCCTCGAACCGCACCACCCTCCGCACTCCAGCAAACCGCCCGCGGCAACCCCGCGCCTCGCCGATGCGGCTGCCCCCACACGAAAGGCCGGGAGCCCCCGCGACTCGCGTCGCGGCGTCGGCTCCCGGCCTTCGCGTCGGCTACTTGCGCGCCTCCCAGGCCGCTTTGACGGCCTCGGCGACGGCGATGGAGACCTTCGGGTCGAGCGGGCTCGGCACGATCTTGCCGGGGGCGAGGTCGGCGCCGACGCAGTCGGCGATCGCGTCGGCCGCGGCGAGCTTCATCGCCTCGGTGATGTGCGTGGCGCGCGCGTCGAGGGCGCCACGGAAGATGCCGGGGAAGGCCAGCACGTTGTTGATCTGGTTGGGGTGATCGCTGCGGCCGGTCGCCACGATCGAGGCGTACCTGTGGGCCACCTCGGGCGCGACCTCGGGCGTCGGGTTGGCCAGCGCGAAGATGATCGCGTCGTCGGCCATGCCTTCGAGCGCGGACTCGTCGATGCTGCCGCCGGACACTCCGATGAGGACCTGGGCACCGCGCAGCGCGGTGGCGATGTCGCCGCGCAGTCCGCTCGGGTTGGTGATGGTGGCCAGTTCCTCCTTCACCGGGTTGAGGTGCTCGCGTCCACTGTGGATGATGCCGCGCGAGTCGCAGACGACGATCTCGCCGACACCGGCGGCGTGCAGCGCCCGGCTGATCGCGACACCGGCCGCGCCGGCGCCCATTACGACGACGCGGAGGTCGCCGAGCTTGCGGTCGGTGACCCGGACGGCGTTGCGCAACGCGGCGAGGGTGACGATGGCGGTGCCGTGCTGGTCGTCGTGGAAGACCGGGATGTCCAGAGTGGACTCAAGGCGCCGCTCGATCTCGAAGCAGCGCGGCGCGGAGATGTCCTCCAGGTTGATGCCCCCGAAGGACGGGGCGAGGCGGGTGACCGTCTCGACGATCTCGTCGGGATCGGTGGTGTCGAGGCAGATCGGCACGGAGTTCACGCCGGCGAAGGCGCGGAACAGCGCGGCCTTGCCCTCCATGACCGGGAGGGAGGCCTTCGGGCCGATGTCGCCGAGACCGAGCACGGCCGTGCCGTCGGTGACGACGGCGACGAGGTTGGACGTCCACGTGTACTCGGCGGCGAGCGTCTCGTCGGCCGCGATCGCGCGGCAGACCTCGGCCACACCGGGGGTGTACGCGATGGACAGATCCTCCTTTGTGGACAGTGGCACTCGGGAGGACATCTCAAGTTTGCCGCCACGGTGGGCCGCGAAGATAGCGTCATGCTGCGGATTTGCCACCCGACGACACTAACCCCAGAAAGCGCACCCGGCCCACAGGCGGCCGGGTGCGTCCCATTTCCTGGGTGCCGCCTTCTGCGGTAAGGACCGCGAGTATGGTCGGCTCGGACGATCATCTACAGCTGGAGGATCCGATGCGTCTATCCCGTGTGATCAGCCTGATCACGCCGCACGCCGTCGCCGAAGCCCACTGCGACCTTCCCTGCGGCGTGTACGACCCGGCGCAGGCCCGTATCGAGGCCGAGTCGGTCAAGGCGATCTGCGAGAAGTACCAGGCCAATGAGGACCCGGAGTTCCGTACCCGGGCGCTCATCATCAAGGAGCAGCGCTCCGAGCTCGTCAAGCACCACCTGTGGGTCCTGTGGACGGACTACTTCAAGCCGCCCCACTTCGAGAAGTACCCGCAGCTCCACGCGCTCGTGAACGAGGCGACGAAGCTCGCCGGCGCCTCCGGTGCGAAGGGCTCCGCCGACCCCGAGGTCGCCGACAAGCTCCTGGCGAAGATCGACGAGATCGCCAAGATCTTCTGGGAGACCAAGCAGGCCTGAGCAGGCTCATGACCGCATCCGGCCCGGGCGGGCCGGATGCGGTCTTTTCAATGGCGCGTGACCCCGGCGAGGTCGGCTTGACACGCCGCGGCCGAGACGGTTCCGTACCATGACGTGGACGACACGGGGAGGAACATGGACGAGGCAGAGGTCATCGAGGTGCAGGTGCCCGTCGACCCGGCGTACCTCGCCGTCCTGCGGACCGCCGCGGCCGGGCTGGCCACGCGGCTGCGCTTCACCCTCGGCGAGATCGAGGACCTGCGCATCGCCGTCGACGAGGCCGCCGCGATGCTGATCGCCGGTGGCGGCAAAGGCCCGTCGGGGGGCGGGATCGCGCCCGGAGCCGAGATGACCTGCCGCTTCGACGTGACCGAGGCCGACGTCACCGTCTCGGTGTCGGTACCGGGCACGGGACGGCTGCTGGGCACCGACACGATCCCGTGGCGGGTACTCAACGCGCTGACGGGGACGGTCTCGACGCGCGAGTCGGAGTCGTCGACGACGATCACCCTGGTCAAGAACCGCACCGACGGGAACGACTAGGACGCCGGTTCCCGCGTCGCACAAGTCGCACAGTCCCGGCGATGGGCCGAAAGTGGATCCCCGGAACGCTTAAACCTTCCCCCGGGACGCCCTTTCGGTGTTCCGGCGGGTCGATCACCGAGAGCCGGACTCTCCGCCGTGGCCTCACCCGTTCCGGGGAACCGCCGAGCACCGCGAGAAGCCCGAGACCGTCCGGACCCGGACTTCGCGGGCCGCCGCGAGGTGGGCCGTTCGAGGGCCACGGCCGCCGCGAAACGGAGTCGTTCGCCGGATTCGCCATCGCGCCTCACCCGTTCCGGGGATACCCCGCACGTCCACCCCTGAACGCAGTCATCCCCCCATCCCGGGGAACAGGATGGGGGGATGACTGGAAAACGCCTGCCGGTTATACGGCCTCGACGGAAAGGGTCCGAACACCACCGCGACGCTTCAGCGCCCGGCGTTCGTCCTCACTCATTCCGCCCCACACTCCGGCGTCCTGGCCACTCGAAAGAGCCCACTTCAGGCACTCTTCGGTGACCGGGCAACGCCGGCAGACCGTCTTGGCCTGCTCGACCTGGAGCAAGGCGGGACCCGTGGTGCCGATCGGGAAGAAAAGCTCGGGGTCCTCGTCCCGGCAGATGGCGTGGTGGCGCCAGTCCATGAGTACAACTCTCCTTGATCTGAATAAGTGATCTTGCGAACGAAACTCAACGTCTATGCGCGTACGTGGCTCAAGTTGCGCGACGCATCTATGCGCGGCCTCGTACCAGCGACCTTGTGAATGCTTTCACGAACTCGCGCGATGTCAAGGGGGAAACTCCAGGAAACTTCGGCTACGTGAGGAACCTCACGGGGCTTTTGTCCGATTTTGCCCAAGCTTCACAAGGCCGTTCCACTTGCCTGTACGGCGGCCTCTTACAAACCTAGTACTTCCGGCCGTCCAATGTCGGCCTTTCCGTCAAGATCACGTCAAAACTTTCAACGCGCCCGGAATCGCGACGAACTTCACCGACTCGCGCTCCCCCACGTAGTCGCCGTCCAACTGAAACGGCTGCGGACGCTCACTCTTCAATGTGAACTCCCCCAGGTCATGCAGGGTGACGACTTGCTTGCCGTGAGGTCCCTCACCGCCGAAAAGCAGTTGTCCGGCGGTACGCACAGTGGCCGGTGTCGTCAGTGCGTGCAGGCCCATGACGTCGAGTCCGCTGTCGAACGAGGCCTTCGGATTGGGGTTCACCGCGCGTCCGCCGATATATGTCCACGGCGCGGTGTTCTGCACGATCGCCATCGCCAGATTCGTTTTCTGCGACTCGCCCGCGCGCTCTAGCGTGACCATCGGATGACTCCGGTCGGATCCGACGAGGAACTGGGCGAACAGCGACTTGAGATACAACGCCGGCGTCGCGGTACTTCCCTTGACGCGGGCCCGCTCGACTCGGCGGATCACCGCGGCGTCGAGTCCGAGTCCCGCACAGAAAGTGAAGAAACGACCATCGGCCGTACCGAGTCCGATCCGCCGGTAACGCTTGTCGCGCAAGGCTTCCAGGATCACGCCGGTGCCCTCGGCCCAGTCGCGCGGCAAGCCCAGCGCCCGGGCGAAGACATTCGTCGATCCGCCCGGCACGACCGCGAGCGCGGGCGCCTCATCGGCGGTCCGCCCACCCGCCAGCAACCCGTTCACGACCTCGTTGACGGTCCCGTCGCCGCCAAGGGTCACCACGACATCGACACGGTCGGCCGCGGCCCTGGTGGCGATCTCAGCGGCGTGCCCGCGACGTCTGGTGTACTCGACGGCCAGGTCCACCTCACTGCCCAGCGCGCGGACGAGAACGTCCCGTCCGCGCTCGGTGGTGGTGGTCGCTTTGGGATTGACGACGAGGACGGCGCGCATGGGCGGACTGTACTGCGGCTAGCCTTGCGGTCGTGACCGGTTCACCGCGGGCCGTGCTGCCCATCACCCTCAAGACCGTCCTCGTCGCCCTCGTCCTGGAGGCCGCCGGCCTCGTGACGCTGGGTTCTTTCGCGATCGCCTCCTCGACGACCGGTCAGGCCCTCTCCTACGGCGCCGGCATCACCGAAGGCGTCGTCGCCGTGGTCCTGGCCACGCTGCTCTGCGTGTTCGCCGGTGCGATGGCCAAGCGCCGGTCCTGGGCGCGCAACGCCACGATCTTCCTGCAGCTCATGCTGCTCCCCATCGGCTACTTCATGATCAAGGCCGGCCTGTGGTGGTGGGGCGGCCCCGTCATGCTGCTCGGCCTGGCCACCTGCCTGGTCCTGGTCTCGCCTCCGGTCCGCGAGGCCCTCGGCGTCGAATGAACGCGACGGGAAAGGGCCGCCGGAACGCTCCGGCGGCCCTTTTTCGTGGGCGTGGGTCAGGACGAGCGCTTACGCAGCGCGGTGAACGCGAGGATCAGCGCGAGCAGCGCCACGGCGCCCGCGCCGACCGCGAGGTAGAGGGCGGGCTTGGCCTCGTCGGACGCGGAGTCGGAACCGGAGTCGGCCGCGGCCTCGTCGTGCCCGGCGGTCCCCTCGTCCGAGGCGCCCGAGCCGTGTCCGTCACCGGTGGCGGCGACGATCTTCAGCGTCGGCGCGGGCTTCTCCGGCTCGGCGGCGCCCTCGGCGGGCGGGTCCTCGATCCAGGCGGCCTCGGTCTTGTCGGAGTAGGTCTGGATCGCCTTGAACACCAGGGTCGTGCCGACCGCGTCGGGCACCGGCCCGAGCGACAGCCCGAACTCGGCGAACTGGCCCGGCTGCACGCCGGCCTCGGCGTCCTCCGCGGTCCAGGTGATCGTGCTGACGGCCTCGGTGATCTGGCGGCCGTGCACGTCGAGGGGCGTGGCGAGCGTCGCCTTCTTCGTCTCGACCTTCCACCCGTCCATCGCCGACGTGCGCACCGACGCGAAGGGGTGGTCGGCCGGGAGGGTCAGTTCGACCTTGACCGTGCTGGCCGTGTCGCTCTCGTTGGGGATGCGCAGGTCGAGGCGCGCGTACGAACCCGCCTCGGCCTCGCCGGGGTTGATGGTCACGTGGGCCGATGCCGGGCCGGCCACGGCCGCGACGCCGATCGCGGCGATCCCGGCGATGACCGCCAGGCGCCCGAGTCCGCGCCGCGACGCAGGGGGTTTGCTCATCAGAGTGGTCATCCTTCTCTTTCTTGTTCGGTGCCGCCTTCCGCGGGCGGACGGGCACTTCCCGGTGGTCAACGGATGGAAATGGACTGCGTGACGGTCGCCTGATCGAGCTTGGAGACCCGCAGGGTGAAGCTGAACTCCCAGTCCCCCGCCGAGGGCAGCGTGATCTCGCCGGTGACGTGGTTCGGGGAGAGTTCGAGAAGCTCGATCGCCACCGGCGGGAGGCTCGCCGACGGAAGTGCCGCGGTCGCCTTCCACTCCAGGACGTCGAGTTCGGTGCCGTCGGGCGCGAAGGCGTACAGGTGGAGGCTGTTGGGCCCGACCTCGCCGGGTGTGACCTCGACCTGGAGCTGGTAGTACTTCGTCGACAGCCGCTGCGAGAAGGGCTGCGCCTCGCTGCGCTGCTGGTCGGCGTAGGCGACGCGCGCCGGCGTCGTCTGCACCAGGACCGCCGTGACGCAGACGACGGCGAGCGCGAGGACGATCTCGACGGTCATCGTCCGGCGCAGCAGGGCGTTCTCGGCACCCGACAGCCCTTCGGTGGGTTCGCGTCCGCGCAGGGCGTTACGGGCGATGGAGGCGATGCCGATGAGCAGCGCGAAGAGCGCGGCCTTGGCGATGACGAGCCGCCCGTAGGTGGTCTCCCACAGCGCCGCCGGTTCGCTGATCTCGATGAGCGCCTGCGCGACGCCCGCCACGGCCAGGGCGGCGACCAGCCGGAACGCCCACTTCGACCACACCGGCATGAACTCGGCGGCCTCGTCGGACAGTGCGGGGCGCAGGAGGAACACGGCCAGCGCGACCAGCCCGCCGAGCCAGATCGCGCCCGCGCCGACGTGGACGGTGTCGGTGACGACGGTCAAGGGCGGCACCGGCGAGGTCGTCGCGTGCCCGCCGAGGGGCCAGCTCACCACCAGCGCGAGCCCGAGGACGGCCAGGAGCCACTTGTCGCCCTTGCGCGGGCTTCTGCGCAGGGACAGCAGGAGCAGCGGCAGTCCGGCGAGGACCGCGAACAGGCGCAGCAGCATGGCCTGCCCGAAGCGGCTGTCGACGACGGCGGCGACGTCCTCGCCGCTGACCGCGAAGAGCTTCGAGCCGGTCGTGTAGGGCGCCTGGAGGTACAGGCCGATCACGGCCGTGGCCGCGACGGTGCTCAAGCCGGTCGCGGTCAGTTTCAGCACGCCTTTGCGCGGGGCCGGCCAGCGCGTCATGAGCAGCAGCGTCGGGCCGATCGCGAGCGCGAGGCCGAGGATCGCCAGGCCGCGGTTGACCTGGACGAGGACGTCGACGGTGGGGTCGACGTCCGGGCCGGTCAGCGAGGCGGCGGTCGGCGGCGAGGCCGAGGGTTCGCCGATGGAGAAGGTGAAGCCGCCGGGGACGGGGTGGCCGTCGGCGGAGATGACGCGGTAGCCGACGAGGTAGGTGCCGTTGGGCAGGCCCGCGCGCAGGGGGTAGGCGAGGGTGTTGCCGCGGACGACGGCGTCGCCGCTGTTGGCGCGGGAACCGTCGGGGGCCACCACCCAGGTCTGGGCGGCGACCGGGCTCACCGGTTCGCTGAACACGACGGTGATCTCGACCGGCTGCGTGTCGACGGTCGCGTTCGCCTGCGGTGTGGTCGACACGACGGTCGCGTGCGCGTAGGCGGGTGTGGCGAACAGCGCGGCCGAAAGCCCGGCGAGGACGGTGACGAGCGCGAGCAGGAGGGCTTTCCGCGTGGTCGGGCGGGCGGGCGTTCGGTGCGCGGTTCCGGTGGCCATGCGGCAGGTTCTCACGCCGTCGCCGGGCGTGGTGATCGAACGCTCGCGCGTCCCAGCAGCCACAGGAGTCCCGCCTGGACGCAGGCGACCATGTGCCCGGTCTCGTCGGCCATCACGGTCATGCCCTGAGCCACGTCGAGGGAGCTGCTGAACAGCAGGCAGGCGGCCAGGACCACCGCGACGGGCACGAAGGCCTTCGCGCGTTCGGGCCGGATCGCGGCGAGCAGGAAACCCACGGCGACGGCGATGTCGAAGGAGGCCATCTCGCGGCTGGTGTGCACGGCTGCGAAGTCGGTGAGCCCGGCGGCGCTGAGCAGCGCGGGGACGGCCAGCGCGAGCTGTACGCCCGCGGCGACCGCGACGGCGACGCGCAGGATCCGGCGGCGCCCGGCGTTGAGCGACTCGGCGTAGACGTCGCGCCGGGCGTCCTCGTCGCGCACGGCCGAGAGCACGCGCGCGGTGAGGTCCGGCGCGGGTGTCGCCGCGTCGAGCGTCAGGCCGCGCAGGCGCACGGCCTCGCGGTGCCAGGCTCCGCAGTCGGCGCAGGTGCGCAGGTGAGAGTGCACGGCGGCGAAGGCTTCGGGCTCCGCTTCGGAAGCCGTGGGGGCCTCGCCGTCCAGGATCGCCGAGAGCGCGATGCGCGCGGTGTCACAGTCCACGTACGCATTAGTCGAGACGCACTCGGGTTTAGTTCCCGCGCGCGGCCCCGTACTCTCTGTGGATGTGAGCGAGCCGCATCCCCCTGCCCCCGAGCGCGACGAGGCGACCTCGTGGGCGCTGGCGGCCGCGGACGGGGATCCGGTCGCGCAGGCGGCCTTCGTGCGCGCCACCCAGACCGACGTGTGGCGGCTGTGCGCGTCCCTCATCGACCGGGGCAGCGCCGACGACCTCACCCAGGAGACCTTCCTCCGCGCGTTCCGGTCCCTGCCGTCGTTCGAGGCGCGCAGCACCGCCCGGACGTGGCTGCTGGGCATCGCGCGGCGGGTGTGCGCCGACCACCTGCGTTCCGTCGTGCGCCGCAGGCGGCTCACCGCGCAGATCGTCGGGCAGGCCGAGCGCTCACCGAGCGAGCCGGATCCGGCGGGCGCGGTCACCGTGCTGGATCTTCTGTCGCGTTTGTCCGATGAGCGACGCGCCGCCTTCATCCTCACGCAAGTGCTGGGTCTGCCCTACGCTGAGGCGGCCACCGTGGAGGGGGTACCGGTCGGCACGATCCGGTCCCGGGTGGCGCGGGCGCGGGCCGAGCTGGTGGAGACGCTGATGGCGTCCCCGGCGCGCGAGGGAGCCGATCCTCGCCCGTCCTAGGGGAACTTCGAGGCGCGAGGAAGCGACTAAGTGGTGATGACCGAGAACGTGGGATCGACGCCGCCCGTGGACGATCCGGGGTGGCGGCGCGCGCTCCCCTGGCTGGGCGTGGCGTGCAGGCTGGTGCTGGCGGGGGTGTGGATCACCGCGGGGGCGCTCAAGCTCCCCGACCTGACCGAGTCGGTGCGGGCCGTGCAGGCCTACAAGCTCCTGCCGACCGGCCTGGCGTCGGTGGTCGGATACGGGCTGCCGCCACTGGAGATCGCCGTGGGCCTGCTGCTGCTGGCCGGGTTGTTCACCCGGTACGCGGCGGTGGTGTCGGGGCTGCTCCAGGTCGCCTTCATCATCGGCATCTCCTCGGCGTGGGCCCGGGGCATGAGCATCGACTGCGGCTGCTTCGGCAACGGCGGGGAACTGGCCGCCGGGCAGAGCCCGAACTATTTCTGGGAGATCCTCCGGGATGTCGGCCTCCTCCTCGCCTCCGCGATACTGGTGCTCCGGCCGCGTACACCCCTCTCCGTCGACCGTTGGATCCGCGGCGCATGACCGGTACCCCACCGGTCGTCAACGTGGTGTGCACGCGACAGGACAGGAAGGTTCATGGGTAAAGCACAAAGGCAGCGGCAGGCCGCGCAGGTCGTCCGCGAACAACTCGCCGCCGAACAGCGGCGGAAGCGGACGCTCATCGCGGTGGGGGTCGCCGTGGCGGTCCTCGTCGTCGGCGGGGCCATCGGCTACGGGATCTACCAGGGCAACAAGGAGTCGAAGGTGACCGAACCGATCGCGGCGACCGTCAACTACGGCTTCCAGACCGGGAACGGGCCGGTCACCGTCGACCTCTACGTCGACTTCATGTGCCCGGCCTGCAAGGCGTTCGAGCAGACCTACGAGCAACAGCTCCAGCAGGCCGCGCAGGCGGGGCAGATCACGCTGATCAAGCACCCGGTGGCGATCCTGAACCGGATGTCGCAGGGCACCGACTACTCGACCCGCGCGGGCGCGTCGTCGGTGTGCGCGGCCAACGACGGGAAGTTCACCGAGTTCTCCACCGCCCTGTTCGCCGCGCAGCCGCAGGAGAACACCTCCGGTCTGACCAACGGCGAACTGACCGACATCGGCAAGGGCGTCGGGCTGGGTGACACGTTCGCGAACTGCACGAACGCGCAGACCTACGCGGCCTGGATCGACAAGGGCACCGAGAAGGCGTCCGAGGACGGACTGTCGGGCACGCCGTATGTGAAGATCAACGGCGAGTCGGTGGAGCTCAAGGACTTCGCCACCGCGCTCGACGCGGCGATCGGCGCGGCCGGCGGGGCGAGTGCCGACCCGAGCGCGAGCACGTCGTGAGCGAAGCACCGAACGACGCATAGAACTGGAGACGGATAGCACGTGAGCCCGGCGAGTCGGCGGCATGGAATGGGGGCCGCCCTCGCCGGGCTTTTCGTCGTCCTCATTGTCCTGGTAACTCCGGGTATGGCTGCCGCGCACGGCGCCGACGGGGTCGACGACTCCGACTACCGGGTCACGGTCACCTCGGTGCCTCCGGAGCTGACGGGCGTGGAGATCCGCCCGGTCGAGGCGGCCAGCAGGCTGGAGCTGTACAACGGCGGGCCCCTGACGGTGGAGGTCCTCGGCTACGCCGGGGAGCCGTACCTGGAGGTGCGGCCCGACGGGGTCTACGTCAACGTGTTCTCTCCGGCGGCCTACCTCAACGAGACCGCGGCGGGTTCGACCCCGGCGCCGGACTACGCCTCCCCCGCGCAGGCGCCGTTCTGGCAGAAGGCGACCGACGAGCCGCGCGTGCGCTGGTTCGACCATCGCGCGCACTGGATGAACGAGGCGCCGCCGACGCAGGTGACGAACAACCCGGGCGTCGACCAGAAGATCTTCGACTGGGCGATCCCGCTGCGCGTCGGGGTGACGAACTACGCGGTCACCGGGACCCTCGACTGGCTGGCGCCCCCGTCGGCGGGGACCTGGGGCGCGCTGACGTTGCTGGCGGGCGCGGCCGTGGCCGCCGTGGCGATCGCGGCGAGGATCCCGGCTGCGGTGTCGCGGTGGGCCCTGGCGGGCGCGGCGGGCGTCGCGGGCGCGGCGGCGCTGGCCGACGCGGTCGGCCGCGCGGTGACCGCCGAGGACCTGTCGGTGTCGTGGCTGAAACTGCTCGTCGACAGCGAGCTGTGGCCGCTCATCGGAGCCTTCGTGGGCTTGGGCGCGGCGGTGTACGCGGCCCTCGGGAAACCCGCCGCCGACCTCGCCCTGGGCGTGGCCGGGGTCTGCATCGCGCTGTTCTCGGGTCTGTCGCGGGTGACGTCCTTCGCTTACGCGGTGACCCCGACGCCATGGCCCGGTGACGTCGGGCGGGCGATGGTCGTGGCGACCCTCGGCGTGGGCACCGGGCTTGCCGTCGGCGCGCTCGTGCGGGCCCGCCGCAGCGGTGTGGCTCACTAGCCCGATCGGAGTATTGCCTGGTAGCGGACCCTCGGTTACGGTGGGTGACGGTTGCCATCCCCCGGCGACGCCCCGAAATACAGGAGTCCCCTCGCCATGCGTACGACCCTGCGCAAGAACCCGCTGACCGTGCTCGGCGCCTTCGCCGTCGCGGCGATCGCCGGGCTGTGGATCGCCGCCGGAGCGGTCGCCTGGAGTGGTCCCGCCGACGCCGAACCGGGCCGCGGAGCCGTCGCCGAGGACGCGACCGCCGACGACCCGTTCACGGCCGAGCCGGCGCCCGCCGAAGGCCCCGCCGACCCGCGCTTCGCGAGCTGCGGCGAGGCCAACGAGGCCGGTTACGGCTACTACTTCATGGGCGAGGACCCGGAGTACTACTGGTACGACGACGCCGACGGCAACGGCGTCGCCTGCGAGGAGTAGCCGCTAGAAGTCGTCGTCGTCTCCGTCGTCGGAGACCTCGTACATCGCCGCGTTCTTACTGCGCGGCTCGAAACGGATCCGCACGTGGTGCGTCGCCTCGCCGTTGGCGGCGACGACACCGACGCGGACGGCGTCGCCGTCGCGGACGGCCGTGATCCCCAGTTCCGCCTCCGCCTCGGCGATCGGGAAGGGGACGCGCTTGTTCTTGTCGGCGTCGGCGCGCGACGCGGCCTGCGCGGCGATCAGCTGACGCCGGATCTCGGCGACCGTCTCGGTGATCGTCGGAAGGTTCGGCTCGGAGTCCATGGTGGAGGGTAGCCCGCCCGGCCGCTGGGGGAGGTGACGGCCGGGCGGGGTGGGCGGCGGCGCTCGCGGAACGCGCACTCCGCGCCGGCGCCGTGCCCGTCTATGCGGGCGGCTGTCCCCCGCCCGGGGCCCCGCTGGGCGGGGTACCGCCGCCGGGAGGGGCGCCGCCATCGGGTGGCGTGCCGCCGCCGGGCGCTCCGCCGCCGGTCGACTTGGCTTCGGGGTCGATGCCCACGGTGATGGTCGCGGTGTAGCCCTCAGCGGGGCTCGCGGAGTTCGCGGTGATGGTCAGCAGGCCGTCCTGGACGCCCTTGCCCTGGTAGACCATGTCGTCGTCGAGCCAGACGTGACTCCCGGTGTGGCGGGAGTACGGGTCGACCTCGTCGAGCGAGGCGACCACGTCGTCGGCGAAGAAGAACTGTCCGGTGTGGATGGTCGTGCCGCCCTCGTACTGGTCCCCGTCGACCGTGCCGCCGAGGTGGACCTTGGTGTGGATGTGCGTGGCGCGGCCGGAGTACCAGCCCGGCATGATCGTGGTGAACACGACCTCGCCGGTGTCGCCGGTGATCTGGATGCCGCGCAGGTAGGTCTTGTCGTCGCCGACGCCGTCCTCGGCGGGCACCTCGCCGCCCGGGCTGTTGCCGGTGAAGCCCGAGTAGTAGCCCCACGCGTCGCAGTGCCAGATCTCGACGGCGGCCGCGTCGGCGACCATCGCGCAGCCCGTCGCGTCGAGGACCGTGACCCGCAGGATCAGCGGCACGCCGCCCTTGCCCTCGGTGATGTCGGCGCGGATCTTCGACCCGTCGAGATAGTAGGGGCCCTCGGTGAGCTCGCTGGTCAGGACACAGGTGCCGTCGGCGGCCGGCGAGGACGCCGACGGCGCCGCCGCACTTCCGTCGCCACTCGCCTTACACCCCGCCAGAGCCAGGCCCGCCGCGCCCAGGACGCCGCCACCGGCGGCGAGGACAGTACGTCGTTTGATGCTCATGCGGCGACGTTAAGCGGCCCACCTCGACGTCGGCTCGGAGTCGCGTCGGAGGGGGCTGGGTGTCGCGGGGGCTTCCCGCCGGTGGTTTCAGGCACGCGTGGGCTCTGATCTGTGCGCGGCGTCCTACCGGTGGTTCTCCGCTTCTTCACAGGTCTTGTCCATGCCCTTGATGGCCTTCTCCAGGGCGGAGGAACTCTGCTTGGCGACGCCTCGAAGAACATCTCGACCTCGCCGATGCACGCCGTACGGGCCTCGACGGTCTGCTCGGAGGCGGCCGGCTGATCCTGGTTGTCGGCGAGTTTCCCTGCGGTGCTGCCCACGGCCACCGTGAGCACGATCGCGGCGACGAGCAGAATGCGGGCTCCCCGGCAGGGGCATCGGGCGTGGGCCGGGCTCCTTGCTGAACGGGCGTACGGGCAACGGGCATTCGTCGCCCTCACAGGATCCAGGCACTCCTCCCGGGCCGGTCGACCGAACTCGAAGCGCGGCTCGCCGGCGGGGCCGCCGTCCACTATGGGCGAACGGCCCGGCCGTGACCGCCCTTACGCGCGGTCACGGCCGTCCCCGGCTAGTTCCCTCTCGCCGCTTCGAACGGCAGCCGGTCGAAGATGATCCTCATCCGGGTGATCCGGCCGTCCTCGACGGTCACCCATTCGGCTCCGGGCGCGTCCTTCACCGGCACGGTGTCGGTGTCGTAGACGACGACGGCGTTCGTGTCGTCGCCGAAGGCGGCACGGAGTTCGACCTTCGTCGCGATCTTGCTGAACGGGCCCATGAAGTCGCGGAAGGCCGCGGCTCCCTCGACGCGGCCGGCGGGGCCGAGGCAGACGATGTCGTCGGCGATGAAGGCCATCGCGTCCTCGAAGTCCCCGCCGGTCCAGGCGTGGTGGTAGGCCAGCGCGGTGCGCAGGGCGGTGCTGTCGCTCATGGTTCTTCCTCTCTCTCGACGGTGTTGACACCACGGGCGGCGTGATCGGAACGGTGTCAGACTGATCCGGTGAGCCGATCCGTCCTCGACCTCGCGCGCGGCGGTGACGAGCGCGCGTTCGGCGAGCTCGTGGGCCCGCACCGGCGGGAGCTGCGCGCGCACTGCTACCGCATGCTCGGTTCCCTCACCGACGCCGAGGACCTCCTCCAGGAGACACTGACGGCCGCCTGGCGCGGGCTCGCGGCCTTCGAGGGCCGCTCGTCGGTGCGGACGTGGCTGTACCGGATCGCCACGAACCGCTGCCTCAACGCGATTCGCGACGGCCACCGTCGTGTGCCACCGGCCGAGCCGGTGCCGCCGTTCGTGCCGCCGGAGCCGTCGTCGAGAGGCGACGTGACGTGGCTCCAGCCGTTTCCCGACGCGCTCCTCGACGGCGCCCCGGGCCCGGCGGCCCGGTACGAGCTGCGCGAGTCGGTCGAGCTGGCCTTCGTGGCGGCGGTGCAGCGGCTGCCTCCACGGCAGGCCGCGATCCTGCTGCTGTGCGACGTGCTCGGCTACTCGGCAGGCGAGGCCGCCGACATGCTCGCGACGACCGGGACCGCCGCGAAAGGGCTGCTCCAGCGGGCGCGGTCGGCGGTCGGCCCGCCGCGGGAGACCTTGTCGGCAGACTCGGCCGAGGAGCGTGAGCTGGCCCGGCGTTTCGCGGCGGCGTTCAGCGCCGACGACGTCGACGGTGTCGTCGCGCTGCTCACCGACGACGCCTGGCTGAGCATGCCGCCGGCGCCGCACGAGTACGTCGGGCGCGCGGCCGTCGCGGGTTTCCTGCGTGCCCGCACGGCCTGCGGGCACCTGGCGCGCTTCGAGCTGGTGCCGACGCGGGCGAACGGCGCGCCCGCGTTCGGGTGCTTCCTGGGCGGGAAACCCGCCGGACTGATTGTCTTGGGCGTGAGCGACGGCGGCATCGACCGTGTCGCGCACTTCCTGGTGATGGATCTGCCGACGGACTTCGGGCTCAGCCGGTGACCCGCTCAGCCGTGTAGACGACCGTCTGCCGCGGGTCGTCGACGGTGCCCCCGGGCTCCTCGTCGACCAGACGCGACAGCCGGTCGAGGAACTCGGCGCGGGCGCCGGGAGCCAGCTCGCCGATGTTGGGGAAGGTCGACCACAGCTCGCGGGCGCCGTCGCCGGTGAGGGTCTGGTGCCAGTCGATGACCTCGATGGCGGGGTCGCCGAAGTGGCCGCCGGACGTGATCACGCCGGTCCAGTGCTCGAACTGGCGACCGCGGGCACGACTGTCGCGATAGCCGGGCTCGTCCGGGAGGAGGTCGCGGTAGACCTCGTCGAGCCGGTCGCGGAAGCGCGAAGGGCGCGCGACGTCGCCGAACTCGGTCCACCACGCCGCCAGCCACCCACCCGGCTCGACGAGCCGCGCGAGCTTCGCGATCGAGACCCCCGGGTCGAGCCAGTGCAGGGACGTCGCCGCCACCGCGAGGTCGAAGGACCCGGTGACCTCGGCGGTCTCGAAGTCGGCGACGACGACGCTCAGCTCGTCGCCCGCGAACCGCTCCCGGAGGATCGCGGCGAGCTCCGCGCCCGGTTCGACGGCGGTGACATGTGCCCCGGCCGCGAGCAGCGGTCCGGTCGCGAGCCCGTTCCCGGCCCCGAGTTCGAGGACCCGGACACCCGGCCGCAGCCCACAGCGAGTGGTGAGGAGGTCGAAGACCGCGTCGGGGTAGGGCGGACGCCCACGGTGGTAGGCGGCGGCGGAGGCGTTGAAGGACATGCGGCGTTCGGGGATCGGGGACATCGGGACAGTGTGCCGATCTGAACGGATCGGCGCGATGGTTGTGGTGCGGTGTCAACATGCGGCCGTCGCCGGACGTCAACCGATCGACACCGTTCGTAGTTGCGTCTAGTATTGTCAATTGACAATACTAGACGCAAGGAGGCCAGGTCAGTGGACATCTCAGTCGCCGAAGCGGCGGGCCGTCTCGGAGTGTCGAGACAGCAGGTGCTCGCCTTCATTCAGGCGGGTCGCCTGGCCGCGCGGAAGGTCGGCGCCCAGTGGATCCTCGACGACGCCGGACTCGCCCCGGTTGCGCGGAGCTTCCGGTCCCGCCCCATGGCGGCCAGAATCGCGTGGGGATTCGTCGCCCTCTTGGACGGGATGCCTGTGCCGTGGCTTCGCGCGGAGGAGGCGTCCCGCCTGCGCGCCAGGCTGCGCGGACGTCCCTCCATGGAGCAGGCGGCCTGGTGGCTGAGCCGTCGAAGCGAACTCCACCGTTTCGCGGGACACCGTTCGGCCCTGCCGCTCGTCCTCGACGCACCCGAGGTCCTCCCGACCGGGGCCTCGGCCGGGAACAACGACATCGTCGACCTCGCGCTCGTCGAGGCCTACGTGCCCGCCGAGCAGGTCGAGGACATCGCCGGTCGGTTCTTCCTGGCGTCGCCGGCGGAACCCGGCGACGCCAACGTCGTTCTCCGCGTCCCGAAGGAGATCTGGCCCTTCGACGCCTCACCGGGCCCCGCCTGCGTCGCCTTCGACCTGTGGGATTCCGGTGAGGACCGCTCACAGGAAAGCGCACGACGCCTGTACGAACGGGCACTCGACTCATGGGAGACACCGACCCGATGACGACACCGGAACGCACCCCGGTTCGCCTGCCGTCGCTCGCGGCGGCCACCGGCGAGTTGTGGACACTGCTCATCGACCTCGCCGTGCACGCCGCGTCCGTCCCGTGGACCCTCGTCGGCGGCCAGATGGTCATGCTGCACGGACTGGAACGCGACCGTGAGGCCCCACGGGTGTCCGCCGACATCGACACGGTGGTCGACCTGCGCGCGAAGCAGGACGGGTTGCGCGCACTGGTCGGGATCTTCGAACGGCTCGGGCTCGAAGCGGTCGGGCCGCCGAGTCCGGATGGAATCATGCACCGTTACGTGACGTACGAGGACCGCACCGCCGACATCCCCCGGCCCGACCTCCTGGGCGCGCTGGTCATCAAGGCCGCCGCCACCGAGATCGAGCTGAAGTCGCCCACCCGGCACTTCCGCGACCTGGCGTTCCTGTGCAGCCTCGTCGATGACCCCTTCGCCTTGCGTGAACGCACCGACAAGAAGGACCGGCAACGCCTCGGCTTCGCCGCCGCCCGGATGCCCGACGACGACAGCCTCTGGACGGTCCTCGGCGCCCACGAACGCGACGCCCGGGCCACTTGGAGAATCCTGGCGGCGAAGGCTTTACGGAACGCGAGCCGCCATTGCGTCTAGTGTTGTCAGTTGACAACACTAGACGCAATGCTCGGTCGCTCATTCGCGGTCAAGGCTGGTGTGTGTGATCTCCAGGTTCCTTCGCAGCAGTGCCAGGGCGCGGTCGAGTCGTCGTGTCCAGCCGAGCCAGTCGCGTAGGACGGTGATGAGTTCGCGGCAGGGCCAGATGGCGTTGCAGCACCGGCAGCGGGCGGCGAGGGCGGGGATGGGGAAGCCCGCGAAGCGGACGAGCCTTATCCGTCGGCGGCCGGGTTTGTGCTCGCGGAGGATGGATTGCTGGCGGCGGTGTCGGACGAGGGCGAGGAGCGCGCCAGTAGGCGGCCCACTCACGGTTGACGGTTCGCATGGTGAAGCTCCGTTCAGGAAAGTCCGGCGAGGTGGGCGGGCGGCACCGACCACCCGAGCGCGCCGACCTGGGGAAGGTGAAGGAACGCGCTCACGGCGTTGGCGGTGTGTGAAGTGGCGCCGCCCGCCCCTCGCGACCCCGGGCGTCCCGCAGCTCAGGCAACGGCGGCCAATGCGTCGAAGTCGGCACCTGCACCCACACCGTCGCCGTCCGCGACACCAAGGACCGCACCGGCCCCGTCCTCACGGCCGATCGTCCTGAGTGGACGGGCTTCGTCACCGCCCTCAAGTCCGGCGCCTTCGACGCCTGAACCTCACGCCGACGACGGAGCGCCGTCGTCTTCTGGAGCGTCCTCGGGATACACCACCGACTCGGTATCCCAAACGAGCCATTCGGCACCGTCGGCCTCACCGAGGATCCCGAACCCTCACCGAAGCACGCCCGGCCTTTCCGGCGGGGTCAACCCGAGCTCGATGACACGTGCCAGGAACGCGGCGCCGGTGTCAGCGGTGGTTTCGACTCTTCGATCAACTCGGCGTTGAACCCCGGGGCATCGGTGACCCGCTCATGAAGCGTCGTCGTTGAGTGCCCTCCCATGCCGGAGTGCGCTTACGGAATTGCGCTCGGCCAGTCAGCCACCCGCCACCCCGACGCCGGGCACCTCCCCCACCGAAGCCGACGCAAGCCCTTGGGGCCAGGGGCGAAGCCCCGAAAACCGCAACCCACCACCGCCCGCAACCAACACGGGGCGGCAACCCGAGAGGGGCCAGGGGCGAAGCCCCTGCAGAGGGGGCGCGGGTGGAGACGGAGTCTCCCTCGCCCGCGAGCGAAGCGAGCAAAGGTCAGTGCCGTGCGCGAGGCGGGACTTGAACCCGCACGTCCGTGGACACTGGAACCTAAATCCAGCGCGTCTGCCAATTCCGCCACTCACGCGTTTCCGCGCGGGCATGGAGTCCCCCGCGCGGCCAGGCCAGTCTAGTCGAGCCCGAGATCGCGCCGCAGTTTGGCGACGTGCCCGGTGGCGCGGACGTTGTACTGCGCCTGCTCGATCTTGCCGTCCTCGTCGATGACGAACGTGGAGCGGATGACGCCTTGGACGACGCGCCCGTAGTTCTTCTTCTCGCCGTAGGCGCCGTAGGCGGTGAGCACGGCCTTGTCCTCGTCGGACACGAGCGGGAAGGTCAGTCCGTCGCGTTCGCGGAACCTGGCGAGTTTGGCGGGGTCGTTGGGCGAGATGCCGACGACGTCGTAGCCCGCGGCCGACAGCGAGTCGAGCGAGTCGCGGAAGTCGCAGGCCTGCTTGGTGCAGCCGGGCGTCATCGCGTTCGGGTAGGCGTAGAGGATCACCTTGCGTCCTTTGCGGGACGACAGGCTGAGGCTCTCGCCGGTGTCGGTGGGGAGGGTGAAGTCCGGGGCGGTGTCGCCCGGTTCAAGCCGTACGGTCACGAAACGACCCTACCCGGCGGCGTGGGCCGCGCGGGCAGGGTCGCGTCGGGGTGTTACGCGGGCTTGGTCAGGCCGAGCGCGTAGGTGCCGGATCCGCTGTAGGCGTGGACGCGGTACCGGTAGGTGCCGGCCGTGCCGTTGTAGCTGATGGTCTCGTTGTTACTGGGGCTGTTCGACGTGGCCACCGTGGTCCAGGTGGAGCCGCTCAGCTTCTGCAGGTACAGGTCGAAGTCGGTGCCGGAGGGTCCCGCGAGGCACGCGGAGTGCAGCCCGGACGTCGTCGACTGGTAGGAGCCACCGGTCGGCTGGTAGGCGTTGCCGTTGGAGGCGAGGGTGCCGGTGTAGTTGTTCTGGTGGTTGCCGCAGGACGGGCCGGGCCCGGGGCCACCGCTGGTGGTCAGCGCGGCACCGGAGGCCGAGAGGGCCTCACCGACGGGCTGGAAGTAGGTCGTGCCACCCGACGAGCAGTTGCCGGAACCGCCGGAGGTCATGCCCTGCGCGCTGGCGCCGGAGATGAACGAGCCGCCGGAGTCGCCGGGCTCGGCGCACACGTTCGTGCGCGTCACCTGGGAGACGGTGCCCTGCGGGTACGTCACGGACGTGTTGAGCTGCTGGACGGATCCGCAGTGCCAGCCGGTGGTCGAACCCGAGCGGCAGATGGAGGAGCCGACGGGCGCGACGTTGGCGTTGGCGACCTGCTGGCTGCTGCCCTGCACGCGCGGGCTCGCGGTCCAGCTGGCGCCGGCGTCGATGTAGGAGTAGTCGTTGCCGGGGAACGACGACACGATGAACGTGCCGACCGAACCGGTTCCGCTGGTCACGGAGGCGCCGGTGCTGCCGCAGTGGCCGGCGCTGACGAAGCCGGGCCCGCGACTGGGGTGCGTCACGGAGAAGCCGACCGAGCAGCGCGAGGAGCCGCCGATGTAGTACGCGGTGCCGCCGACGATGTCGGCGTACGGCCGTGGGCTGGCCGTGGTCGTCTCGACGCGCACGACGTCGGCGGGGACGCCCTTCGCCACGGCCCAGGAGCGGGCCTTGGCGGCCGTGCCGGGCTTGGCGAGGAGGACGACGGCGTTCGTCGGGACGTCGACGTGCCAGCCGGTCACGCCCTTGGGCGCGGCCTTCCCGGCGTCGAGGGCCTTCTGGTAGCCGCTGAGCTGCTTGGCGTTGTAGCGGACGAGCGTCGGGATGTAGCCGAAGGCGGACACGTCGCCCATGCGGGCGGTGTCGGTGACCGCGACGTACACCTGGTCGACGCCGGAGCCGATCCACAGGCCGCCGAAGTCCTCGTCGAGGGTGTAGGCGACCGTGGGCTGGTCGCGCATCGCGAGGCTTTCGGTGGTGAGCCGGTCGTAGACCTGGTCGGCGGTGAAGCCGAGGGTCTCGCCCAGGGCGTCGACCATGTCGGGGGAGACGCTCGCGACGAGTTCGGCGCGGGTCTCTTCACGGGCGGTGAGGGCGCCGTCGTCGGCCGAGGCGCTCTGGGAGAGCGTGGCCAGCGCGGTGGCGCCCAGTAAGAGGGAGGCGCCCGTGGCGATCAGCCGGTGGGCCCTTAAGTGGTGTCGCATGAGAATGGTTCCTGCTTTCTGGGGGTGGTGAAAGATCACAGGAGTGTTTCCGGGTGTGTCCGGATCGTGCACATGCTATTGAAGACGGGCCGTTTTGCGGTAGTTGTCGCGAGACAGTGAACTGTGTTTCTAGATCAAGAACTCCGGCCCGCGACGATCACCGGACGCATTCCGGCGCTCCCGGCGGGCGAGCTGACGGGCCGCGTTCGCGATTCCTACTGTCGGCCTTCTTGCCAAACATTTGCAACAACTTCGTGCCTGTCATAGGCTCGCGTCGCCCCCGTCTGGAAGGACCCCCATGGACACCGTGGCGATGCACATCTCCAATGGCATCGTCGACCCCGCGACCTCCGCCGTGTTCGCCGCGATCGCCCTCGCCGGGATGATCGTGTGCGTCCTGCGCGGCAGGCGCGACCTCGACGATCGCCTCGCACCGATGGCCGGCCTGGTGGCCGCGTTCATCTTCGCCGTCCAGATGCTCAACTTCCCCGTCCTGCCCGGCGTCAGCGGGCACCTCCTCGGCGGTGCGCTGGCCGCGATGCTGGTCGGCCCATGGGTGGGCGCGCTGTGCGTCACCATCGTGCTGATCGTGCAGGCGCTGGTCTTCGCCGACGGCGGTGTCTCGGCGATCGGCCTCAACGTCACCAACATGGCGCTGATCGGCACCTTCCTCACCTACGGCGTCCTCGCGCTGCTGCTGAAGGTCCTGCCCCGGACCGCGACGGGCGTCGCCGTCACCGGTTTCGTCGCGGCGGTCGTCAGCGTCGTGGCCGGCAGCCTCGGTTTCGTGCTCCAGTACGCCATCGGCGGCCAGGTCGACGGGATCTCCCTGGGTGGCGCGGCGGGCGCGATGGTCGGCGTGCACGCGCTGATCGGCGTCGGCGAAGGCCTCATCACGGCCGCGACGGTCCTCGCCGTGGCGAAGGTCCGGCCCGACCTGGTCTACGCGCTGCGCGGCAAGCGACTGCTCCCCTCGACGCCGAAGTCCACCGTGGAGAGTGCGGCATGACGAACAAGCCCAAGGTCAAGCTCTTCGCCTTCCTCATCGGCGGGCTGCTGGTCGCCTTCGTCCTCGCCGGCGTGGTGAGCAGTTTCGCCTCCTCCGACCCCGACGGCCTGGACTCGGTCAGCCGCGAAGGCTGCACCTTCGACGCCGACGACGAGATCACCGGCGGCGAGTGCATGGCGCAGGCGGCGGGTGAGCACGAGGTCGGCGGTCCGCTGGCCGACTACGGCATCGCCGGTTTCGACAACGAGTTCGTGTCGACGGGCCTGTCGGGCGTCCTCGGTGTCGTGATCACCTTCGCGGTCGGCGGTGGCCTGTTCTGGCTGATGCGCCGCCGTAAGTCAGTGAAGGAGTAGGGGTGGGCGCCGGGCACGCGCATGTGCTCCATCTGGAGCGCGACTCGGTCGTGCACCGGCTCCCGCCGCAGGTCAAGATCGTCGCCTCGGTGGCGTTCACCCTGCTGGTGGTGCTGACGCCGCGCGAGCGGATGTGGGCCTTCGCGGTCTACGCGGGCCTGCTCGCGGTCGTGGCGGCGCTGGGCCGGATCGGTCCGCTGTGGATCGCGCGGCGGACGGTGATCGAGGTGCCCTTCGTGATCCTGGCGGTGATCCTGCCTTTTCTGGGGACCGGTGAGACGGTCGCCTGGCTGGGCGTGGACCTGTCGGTGGAGGGCCTGTACGGGGCCTGGAACATCGCCGTGAAAGGCACTCTCGGCGTGGTGTCGTCGCTGGTGCTGGCGGCGACGACGCCCGTCAACGACCTGATCACCGGCCTGGAGCGGCTGCGCTGCCCGCAGATCATCACCCAGATCGCGGCCTTCATGCTCCGCTACCTCCAGGTGCTGTCCGACGAGGCGAGGCGCATGCGCGTCGCCCGTCTCTCGCGCGGGTACCGGCCGCGCTTCTTCTGGCAGTTGCGCGCGTGGGCGACCGGCGCCGGGGCCTTGTTCCTGCGCGCCTTCGAGCGCGGTGAGCGCGTCTACGTCGCGATGCTCTCGCGCGGCTACACCGGGACCTTCCCTCGCCTGAAGGGCCGCTCGGCGCGGCCCGGCGAGTGGGCGGCGGCGCTGGCGCTGCCGGTGGCGACCGGCGCCGTGGCGCTGGCCGCGGCCCTGACATGATCGACTCCATGTCGCCCGTGCTGTCCCTGTCCGGTGTCCGCTACACCTATCCCGACGGGCGTGAGGCCCTGCACGGCGTGGACTTGAGCGTCGGTGAGGGCGAGCGGGTCGCGCTGCTCGGGCCGAACGGGGCGGGGAAGACCACGCTCGTGCTGCACCTCAACGGCATCCTGTCCGGGGAGGGCGAGGTCGCGGTCGGGGGGCTGCCGGTCGTCAAGGAGAACCTCACCGAGATCCGCCGCCGGGTGGGCGTGGTGTTCCAGGATCCCGACGACCAGTTGTTCATGCCGACCGTCGCCGAGGACGTCGCCTTCGGGCCGGCCAACCTCGGCCTGCGGGGCGCCGAGCTCGACGCTCGTGTCGGCGAGGCGCTGGCCGCGGTCGGCATGTCGGAGCACCGCGACCGCGCCCCGCACCACCTGTCCTTCGGGCAGCGCAGGCGGGTGGCGGTGGCGACGGTGCTGGCGATGCGGCCGCAGATCCTGGTGATGGACGAGCCCTCGTCGAACCTCGATCCGGCGGCGCGGCGGGAGCTCGCGGAGATCCTGCTGGGGCTGGACGTGACCTTGCTGATGGTGACGCACGATCTGCCCTACGCGCTTCAGCTATGTCAGCGTGCGCTGATCCTCGACGCCGGGCGGATCGTCGCCGACGGCCCGGCCCGCGAGCTGCTCGGCGACGATGAGCTGCTCGCGCGGCACCGGCTGGAGCTGCCGTTCGGTTTCAGCGTGCCGCGCGAGGGGCTCTAGCGGGCGTCGAGCAATGCCGCCAGTGCGCGCGGGAAGGTCTCGCGGGCGCTGACGTAGCCGATGTGGTCGCCGGGCAGGTCGTGCACGGTCAGGCCCAGTTCGGCGGCCAGGACGAGGTTCGGCCGGTAGGGGAACTCTTCGCGTGAGTCCTCTCCCCCGGCGAGGATCAGCTTGTCGGCGAGGGACTTCAGGGCCGTCCGGTCGGGTACGCGGCGGGGGTAGCGGGTGACCTCCTCCTCCAGGAAGAACGGGAAGTTCCCGCGCATGCGCGCGATCATCTCCAGCACGGGCGCGGGCAGGCCGTCCGGCGGCGGGCCCTGTTCGTGCGGCTGGCCGATGCCCTCGCCGAAGACCCGCATGGCCTCTTCGACGCCCTTGGTCCGGTGCAGGTCGTGGACCCGGTCGAGGAGGGCGAGGACGTCGTCGGCGTCGGGCAGGAGTGTGACCAGCGGCGGTTCGTGGGCGACGAGGGTCCGGATCCGGTCCGGGTGGGCGGTCAGGAG
This sequence comes from Phytomonospora endophytica, assembly GCF_014202425.1. GTDB lineage: Bacteria > Actinomycetota > Actinomycetes > Mycobacteriales > Micromonosporaceae > Phytomonospora > Phytomonospora endophytica. The sequence continues at coordinate 278,102 of NZ_JACHGT010000002.1, forward strand.
GTGCAGGCCGACGATGGCGCCGGAGCTGCTGCCGAAGACGTCCGCCGGGGCCCCGCCGACGGTGTCGAGGAGGGCGACGGCGTCGGCGACGTCGGCGTCCAGGCGGGTGTCGGCGTCGAAGGGCGTGTCGATCGGGCTGCGGGAGTAGCCACGGCGGTCGTAGGCGATGACGGTGTGGGTCTCGGCGAAGGCGCGGGCGAGCGGGCTGTAGGGGGCGGCGTCGCCGTTGCCGCCGGGGATGAGCAGCAGGGTGGTGGGACCGGAGCCGTAGACCTCGTAGTGGAGGCGGGCGCCGGGCACGTCGAGGGTGTTCATGCTGTCTCCTTCAAGGGGCGCGACCAGACCTCGGCGAGCTCGTCGAGAGCGCGTTCGACCTGGTGCTGTACGGATGTCGGTGGGTCGGCGGCGAGCCAGCGGTCGAGGGCGATCTCGGTGGCGGTGGCGGCGGCGCCGGCGAGGACGGCGGGGAACATGTCGCCGGGGTCGGCGCCGACGCGTTCGCCGATGGCCTCGGCGAGGGCGTCGCGCATGAGGGCCTGGGCCTTGAGGTATTCGCCCTGGAGGGCGGGGTGGCCGGTGACGAGGCGGACGCCGTCGGCCCATTCGCGGGTCGGGGGGCCGTCGTCGCGGTGTTCGGCGGCGAGTGCCGCGGTCAGCGCCGTCCACAGGGGTTCGTCGGCGGGGCGGGCGCGGAGGGCGTCGCCGGCGCGGCGGGAGCGGTCGACGGCGAGTGCGCAGATGGCCTCGTACTTGCTGGCGAAGTAGTTGTTGAAGGTGCGCGGGGAGACACCGGCGGCCTCGGCGATGTCGTCGACCAGGACGTTGTCGAGGCCGCGTTCCACCGCCAGGGTCATGGCGGCGATGCCCAGTGCCTGGCGAGTGGCGTGCTTCTTGCGTTCGCGGAGTCCGGCCATGTGTGCAGGCTAGAACAAAACTTGCGTGTTCCGCAAGTTTTCTTGCCTCGCAATATTGCGGAAGTCGCAAGATTAACCGGAGCGGCACGCGAACCGGGCGATATCACCGTGGGCACGTACAGCTACCCTGACGAAGTGAGTAGACCCGATGGACGCGCCCCCGACGCATTGCGTGACGTCACCTTCCGTCGCAACTGGACGGAGCACCCCGAAGGATCCGTGCTCGTCGAGTTCGGACAGACCCGGGTGCTGTGCACCGCCAGCGTGAGCGACGGCGTACCGCGCTGGCGCCGTGGCGGCGGACAGGGCGGCTGGGTCACCGCCGAGTACTCGATGCTCCCCCGCGCGACCCACACCCGCGGCGACCGCGAGAGCATCAAGGGCAAGATCGGTGGCCGCACGCACGAGATCAGCCGCCTGATCGGCCGCAGCCTGCGGGCCTGCGTCGACCTCAAGGCCCTCGGCGACCACACGATCACCCTCGACTGCGACGTGCTCCAGGCCGACGGCGGCACCCGCACGGCGGCCATCACCGGCGCCTACGTCGCCCTGCAGGACGCGATCACCTGGATCGGCGCCGAGAAGAAGGTCCGCCGCCCCGAGAACGTCCTCAAGCGGTCCGTCGCGGCCGTCAGCGTCGGCGTCATCGGCGGCCAGCCGCGCCTCGACCTCTGCTACAAGGAGGACGTCACCGCCGAGGTCGACATGAACGTCGTCTTCACCGGCGACGGCGAGTTCGTCGAGATCCAGGGCACCGGCGAGGACAACGTCTTCGACCGCGCCGCCCTCGACGCGATGATCGACCTCGCGGCCAAGGGCTGCAAGGAGCTGACCGGCCTGCAGGTGAAGGCGCTCCTTTCGTGAAGGCGCTTTCGTCATGAAAATACTTCTGGCCAGCCGCAACGCCAAGAAGCTGATCGAGCTGCGCCGGATCCTCGCCGAGACCGCCCCGGGCATCGAGCTCGTCGGCCTCGACGACGTCCCGGCCTTCCCGGACACGCCCGAGACCGAGCTGAGCTTCGCGGGAAACGCCCTGCTCAAGGCCCGTGACGGCGTCCGCAACAGCGGCCTGCCGACGATGGCCGACGACTCCGGCCTGACCGTCGACGCGCTCAACGGCATGCCGGGCGTGCTGTCGGCGCGCTGGTCGGGCAAGCACGGCGACGACGCGGCCAACCTCGACCTGATGCTGGCGCAGATCGCCGACGTCCCCGACGAGCACCGCGGGGGCGCCTTCGTGTGCGCCGCCGCGTACGTGCACCCCGACGGGACCGAGCTCGTCTCCATGGGCGAGATGCGCGGGCACGTCGTGCGCGAACGGCGCGGCACCGGCGGTTTCGGTTACGACCCCGTGTTCGTTCCCGAAGGACACGAGCTGACCACGGCCGAGCTGACGCCCGAGGAGAAGGACGCGCTGAGCCATCGCGGCCGCGCGTTCCGCGACCTCACCGCCCGGATCGTCCCGTCCTGACCGGTCCGGTGGTGTCGCCCCGCACATACGTGGGGTGATGCTCACCGGCTGGACGGCGGGGGTATGCCAACGCGGACTATTCTCGCCTGGTGATGTCGGCGGGATGGTTGTACCTGGTCGCGATGATCGCCGTCTACGGGCTGGCGAACTTCCTACAGGCCATCGCCGCCAACAAGGTGCGCGAGCACAAGACCTTTCACCCCCGGCTGCTGCTGCAGCTGGCGGTGCACCGCGTCTACCTCGCCGGCATCGGCTGCCAGATCCTCGGCTTCGTGCTGGCCTTCATGGCCCGCCGCTACCTGCCGCTGTTCCTCGTGCAGGCCAGCGTCGCCGCCGGGATCGGCATCACCGCCGTACTCGGGGTCGTGTTCTTGAAGTGGCGCCTGCCGAAGTCGGAGATCGGGCTGCTGATCCTGCTGTCGGGTGGGATCGTGGCGCTCGTCGTGTCGGCCGAGCCGTCCCCTTCGGACCAGCTCACGCCCGCCGCGATCGTCGCGCTCGTGGTGATCCTGATCGGCCTGGGCGTCGCGGGGTACTTCACCGCGCGGCTCCAGGGCGTGACCGGCTCGGTCGCCCTCGGCGGACTGGCGGGACTCGCCTTCGGCGCCGCCGCCGTCGCGTCGCGGCCGCTGTCCAACATCCTCGACGCGAAGGCGTTCCTCACCGACCCGCTGCTCTACCTGATGATCGTGTACTCCCTGACCGGGCAGCTCCTGCTCGCCCTGGCGATGCAGCGCGGCAGCACCACGGCGGCCGTCGCGTCGATGGACGCGGCCTTCGCCGCACCCGCCGCCGCCGTCGGTCTGCTCCTGCTCGGCGACCAGATCGCCGCCGGACGCGAATGGCTCGCCGCCGTCGGCTTCCTGGTGACCCTCGGGGCGGTGCTGGCGCTGACGAGGTACGCCGAGCCGCAGGCACAGGGCCAGGCGGGGCGTGAGCGTGTCCTGGAGGCCGCGGGAGCGGCCCCGGGCCGGGTGGGCGGTCCGGCCCGGGACAGCGCCTAGACGGGCGGTGGGGGCGGCGGATTCTGCCCCTTGTTGCGCAGGTACTCGTCGATGGCCGCGTTGCCCGACGAGCCCGCCGCGAGCCGGCGCCGGTTCGAGCGCCGCTTGACCAGGACGACGATCACGATCACCGCGGCCGCCAGGATGCACACGCACGGCAGGCCGATCGCGACGACGAAGGTCCCGACCCCGGCGACGAGCGAACCACCCCACGGCATCTCGCCCAGCCCGTACGTCGCGACCGAACCGTCCTCCTGGTCGCAGGTCAGCTCATGGTCGCCCGTCGCGGCCGCCTTGGCCGTGTAGACGGCCTGCCACATGCGCCGCGCGGACTGGTCGGACAGCACGATCTGGTCGGTGACCTTCTTCAAGGTCACGTCCGAACCGGCCGTGCAGACCGTCGTGTTGGCCGGCACCGACTGGTTGGGATCCATGTCGAAGGCCAGCTGGACGTAGATGACGAGTTCATCGGTACTGGTGAACTGCACCACCGCCGCCTGCCCCGACGGGAAGGTCTTCCCCGCGTCGGGGAGGGCCTCGGAGAAGATCTTGGCGGTCAGGAAGAAGGCACCGCACCCGAGCACGACACCCACCACGACCAGGGCCGCGGCGATCCAGTACCAACGTTTCCGGGGCGTGATGTCGGCCGGGGACACCGGCCCTCCGCGCTGTTCAGTCATGGCTCGATCATCGCGGCCGAGCCGGGTGAAAACGGGGCGAACAGCTCACACGGACCCCCGATTTGTTGATCCACGAGTCCCGGGGTATGGTTTGCAAGCACCAAGCGACGCGGGGTGGAGCAGTTCGGTAGCTCGCTGGGCTCATAACCCAGAGGTCACAGGTTCAAATCCTGTCCCCGCTACCACGAAGGAACGGTCCCGGATCCTAGATCCGGGGCCGTTCTTCTTTGCCCTCGCCCCCTTCTGGAACTATCCTCCAGTTCCCGATCCGTCCCGCTCCGGAGGTCGACCGATGGCAAGGAAATCGCGATCCGCCTGGTTCAAGGCCGGCGCGGCCGTCGGCGTCGCCGCCGTCGCGGTCGGCGCGTACGGGTACCTCTGGCTCCGCAAGGTGGGCAGCCAGGAGGACCTCACCCCGCCGGGATACGAAGCGCTGCGGAACACCAGGCGCACCATCGCCGACCTGCTCAACTGGGACGACTGACGCGAAGGCCCCGGGCCACCGACCCGCGGCGTCCCGGAACCCCCGCGCGGATCACTCAGGGACAGCCGCAGCCGGCGAAGTACTCCTTGCCACCGGGCTTGTGGCACAGCAGCTCCGCCCCACCCGTCTTGGCGCAGACCACCGGGTTGTAGACGCACCGGCAGTACACCACCCCGGCCTCCGCCGTCGCCTCACCGACGAGGCGGTCGAGGATCTTGTCGGTCACGCTGTTGAGCACTGTCACGAGCTTCATGCGGGTCGACCGGCCTTTCGTCGCAGACGATGAGTCCGCCGGGCCCGCCTCTCACCGATGGAGGCCCGGCTGCGGACGACGTTGACGCACGGGTGATCAAGGGTCAAGCGCGCGATGCGGTGTCCTGTGCGGTGCCGTGTGCGCCCATGCCACCATCCCTCCATGCCCCTCACCTGGACCGTCGCCCGCGAAGGCGACCTCGGCACCGCCGACCACACCGAGCTCGCCGCCATGCTCGCCACGGCCTACCCGCAGTACCCCGGCAAGTTCACCGGCACCCGCAGCTGGCTCGGCGCCCGGCCCGAAGCCCGCGTCGTCGGCCGCGACGGCGAGGTGGCCGCCCACGCCGGTGTCGTCCGGCGCTTCGTCCGGGCCGGGGACACCGACCAGCTCGTCGCGATCGTCGGTCTCGTCGGCGTACGGCCCGACCTGGCCGGTGCCGGGCACGGCCGCGAGGTGATGGCGCGGACCGCCGCCCTCCTCGACGACCTGGCCGTCCCCTTCGGGCTCCTGCTGTGCGACGCGCACCTCACCGGCTTCTACACCGCCTGCGGCTGGCACGCCCGCCCCTGCGCCTCCACGACCCTCGCCTTCGACCCGTGGAACCCCGCCGCCGAACGCGTCGACGTCCCCGCGATGGTCCTGCCCGTGCGCGCCGCACTCGCCGACTGGCCGCGCGGCGACCTGCGCTGGAACACCCAGCAGGTCTAGACGTACGCCGTCACCAGCGCGGCCCCCGACCGCATCGACAACCGTGCCGCCTCGGCGATCACGGCCAGGCCGTCCGCGGAGCCCAGGACCCGCGCGAGGTGCTCGACCTCGGCGAGCAGACGCGGCGCCGAGACCACCAGCCCGCCGGGCGCGGCGTTGTCCACGACGACCGGCGCGAAGTCGGCCGGTGAGTAGATCAGCGGCTCACCGGTGTGGTGCAGGAAGTGGTCATAGGCGCCGATCCGCGCGACACCGGTGATCTCGGGCGCGGCCCGATGCTCCGGCCCGCGCGTCCAGGCCCGCGCGTCCAGGCCCGCGCGTCCAGGCCCGCTCCACGATCTCGTCGTCGAACAGCGATCCCGGCGCCTCGGGGACCCTGCCGAGGACCGCCAGGTGCGCCGCGGCGCGACGGAGCCGGCCGATGTCGTCGACGTGCGCGCGGTGGAACGTCCCCGGCACGGGCTCGTCCCAGGCCGCGAAGCCGTGCCGGGCGGCGGCGAAACGCGCGCCCTCGACGAGATCCGCGCCGTAGGCGGCCTCGTCGTCCACATCGGACTCAGACACGCCGGTGCACAGCTGAAGCCGCATCGCGCGAGCCTAAGACGTCACTGCCGTACGTGAACACGGAAAACCCTTGCCTCACCACCCGCGACCGCGCTTAATCTCCCCATGCCCTCACACGACCGCACCGACGCCGCCCCCTACCTCCGCGCCGTCCGGGACGCGCTCGCCGCGCACGGCGTCGAGATCGAGCCCTACGCCACCCGCGTCGACCTCGATCCCGAGCGCGAGCGCGCGCTCTCCTGGCCCCTCACCGGCGAGGCCGCGTGGGCCTTCGACGACGCCTACGGGGTCTCGCTCTCCTGGTCGGAGACGCGCGGCTGGTGCCTCGACGTCACCCACGAACTCGGCGCCACCCGCGGCTACGGCCACTACGTCCACGATCTGCGGCTCGGGCTCCTGCCCGCACCCGGCGAGGTCGTCGCAGCGGTGCGCGCCCTCGTCGACGATCCCGGCGGCCTGAACTACCGCGAACCGGTCCGGCCGCGTCGTCCGGAGCAACTCGACGCCGCCTTCGAGTGGGCCCTGCTCGGGTACCACTTCCAAGGCGCGGCAAGGTATCCCAGCCACGAACCGCCCCACTACGCCTGCCCTTTCTGCGCACTCGCCGGCGGCGGACGCAACGCCCTCACCGGCCAGGGCGAGATCGTCCGGCGCACGCCCGGCGCGCTCGCCTTCGTGTCGCCGCGCTGGTGGCCGAACAACCGCGGCCACGTGCTCGTCGTACCCACCGGGCACCACGAGAACATCTACGACCTGCCGACCGACGCCGGTCACGCCGTCGCCGACCTGGTGCGGGAGGTCGCCGTCGCCGTCCGGTCCACCTATGACTGCGACGGCGTCTCCACCCGCCAGCACAACGAACCGGCCGGCAACCAGGACGTCTGGCACCTGCACGTCCACGTCTTCCCCCGCTACGACGGCGACGGCCTCTACGCCTCCCGCCCGCTTCCCGGCTACGCGACGGTCGAGGAACGGCGGCCGTACACCGAGCGCCTGACGGAGTACTTCGGCGTGTGACCAACGCCATTCCGCCACATGTCACGCGGCCCCACCCTGCGCCGTCTACCTGTCGAAGACACGAAGGAGACGGCCATGAACAAGCGGATCCTCATCATCGGCGGCGGCTACGTCGGGCTCTACACCGCGCTCGGTCTGCGCAGGCTCGTCCGCCGCGGCGAGGTCGACGTGACCATCGTCGACCCGCGCGGATACATGACCTACCAGCCGTTCCTCGCCGAGGCGGCCGGCGGCGCCATCGAACCGCGGCACGTCGTCGCGCCCCTCAACCGGCTCCTGCCGGGGATGCGGGTCCTCACCGGGCGAGTGACCAATGTGGACCACGACGCCCGCCGCGCCCGCTTCGAACCCGTCCGGGGACCGGCCTACGAACTCGGTTACGACATCGTCGTCCTCGCCGCCGGGTCGATCACCCGCGGCATGCCGATCGCCGGTCTGGCCGAGCACGCCGTCGGTTTCAAGACCATCGGCGAGGCCGTGCACCTGCGCAACCACGTCCTCGGCCAGCTCGCCGCCGCCGCGTCGACCGACGACCCGGCGATCCGGCGCCGCGCCCTGACCTTCGTGGTCGTCGGCGGCGGCTTCTCCGGAGTCGAGGCCCTCGCCGAGATGCAGGGACTCGCCGACGACGCGCTGCGCTACCACCCCCGAATCGAGCGCGCCGAACTGAACTGGACCCTCGTCGAGGCCAAGGGCGCGATCCTGCCCGAACTCGCGCCCGAACTGGGCGTCTGGACCATCGGCGCACTGCGCGAACGGGGAGTCGACGTCCGGCTCAACGCCCTGCTCACCTCCGCCGCCGACGGCGTCGCCGCCCTCAGCGACGGCACCGCCGTCGACACCGGCACCCTCGTGTGGGCGGCCGGCGGGCGCCCCAGCCCCCTCGCGGCCGACAGCGGCCTGCCCGTCGACGCCATCGGCCGGGTCAAGGCGACCGCATACCTGACCGTGGAAGGGATCCCGGACGCCTTCGCCGCCGGTGACGGCGCCGCCGTGCCCGACCTGACCCGCCCCGGCGAGTTCACCGCGCCGAACGCGCAGCACGCCGTGCGGCAGGCGAAACTCCTGGGCCGCAACCTGGTCGCGTACCTCAAAGGCCGCTCGCTGAAGGAGTATCGGCACGCGTACCTCGGCTCGGTCGCCGGGCTCGGCCACCACCAGGGCGTCGCGCAGGTGTACCGGATCCGGCTCACCGGCTTCCTCGGGTGGCTCGCGCACCGCGCCTACCACCTGGCGTGGGTGCCGACCTTCAACCACAAGGCGAGGGTGCTGGCCGACTGGGCGCTGTCGGGGCTGTTCCGCCGCGAGGCCGTACAGCTCGGCGGACTGGAGCACCCGGAGAGCGACTTCCAGGAGGCGCTGCGGGAGCACGTCAAGGCGGCGTAGGGCGCGGCTCAAGGTCGGCTCAAGGTTTCCGGGCGGTGCCCACGAGACGATCACGGGCACCGCCCTTGCGAGGGCCGAATCCCAGGGAGGACAACGACATGCGCCTTCTCCACCGTGCGGCCGACGCGCTGCTCGCTCGCCTAGTCCCGTCGAACTCCGCACACGCCGCGGCCTGCCCGTCCTGCACCGCCTACTCGGGTTGCTCGATCTCGCGCCTGTACAAGACCGATCCGGTTCTCTGCGTCACCTACGGCCGCTGCTGCTGGTCCGGAACCTGCCAGGCCGCGGGCAGCTGCGGATCCTGGCAACGATGCGGTAACTACTGCTGATACCCGCCGCCGGGGCCGTGCGCTGCGCGGCGTCGCGCTCCGGCGGTATCCCGACACCGCCGTGCGGACGCGGACGTCGCAAGATCGCCAGCACCCAGGATTCCGCCGCGCTGTCCTTGAGCGATGCCCCCATCCCCATGGCGTGGACGGCTCGCCGTCGCCGCGCTCGCCACCGGACTGTTCGCGATAGTCACCACCGAGATCCTCCCGATCGGCCTGCTCACGGCGATCGGCGCCGACTTCGGCGTCTCCCCCGGCGCCGCCGGGCTGACGATGACGATGCCGGGACTCGTCGCGGCGGTCGCGGCACCGGTCGTCACCGTCGCGACCGGGCGCCTCGACCGGCGCGCGATGCTCGGGGTGTTCATGCTCCTGCTGGCGCTCGCCGGATTCCTGGGCGCCGTGGCGCCGGAGTACTGGGTGCTGCTGGCCGCGCGGGTGCTGGTCGGGGTGACGATCGGTGGCTTCTGGTCGATCGGCGCCGGGCTCGCACCGCGACTGGTCGGGCCGCGCGCCGCGCCCGCCGCGACGTCGGTCGTCTTCGCCGCCGTGCCCCTCGGCTCGGTGCTCGGCGTGCCCGCCGGGACCGTCCTCGGCGAACTCGCCGGCTGGCGGACCGCCGTCGCGGCACTCGGTGTGCTCGGCCTCGCGGTGTTCGCCGCGCTCGCCGCCACGACGCCGCGACTTCCCGCCGACGGCTCGGCCACCACCTGGGGCGTACTCGCCGCTCTGGCGCGCCGCAAGGGAACGCGCGCCGCCCTGATGCTCACCGTGACGATCGTCCTCGCCCACCTCGGGACCTACACCTATGTGACGCCGCTCCTCCACGACGTCGGAGTCGGCGATGTGGCGACGTACCTGCTCGTCTACGGCGGCGCGGGCGTCGTCGGCAACTTCCTCGCCGGATGGGCCGTCCCCCGGTCCCCGCGCGCCACCTTCGCCACGGCCGCCGCTGCCATCGCCCTCGCGACCGTCGCCCTACCCATGCTGCACGGTGCCGGAACCCTTGCCGCGCTGATGATCTGGGGCCTCGCCTACGGCGCCGTGCCCGTGTGCTCGCAGTCCTGGTTCGCCCGCGCCGCCCCGGACGCCCCCGAAGGCGCGACCGTGCTGTTCACGTCGTCGTTCCAGGCCACCATGGCGGCGGGCGCGTTCCTGGGCGGCCTCGTCGTCGACGCGACCTCACCGTCGGCGCTCATGATGGTGGGAGGCGTGGTGGCGATGGGCGGGGTGGTGGGGGTCAAGGGTGTCCGGGTGGGTGCACCGGGGCGCACGGCACCCACCCCTCACCACTCCCACCGCACCCCGTAGATCCCCGGCGCCGGATCCAGCACCACGTACTGGAACGACGCCCCGTCCCCCGCGCGCACCAGGTCCAGCGCGACCTGTTCGGGTCGGCCGCGCGCGGCCTGGTACCAGCCGAAGCACCTCGCCGGCGGCTGCGCCGGGTCGAAGGTCGCCTGGAGCACGATGTCGCGCATGCCCGGCGGGACGCGCAGGTCGGCGTGACATTCGCGCTGACCGGGCGGGAAGCGGATGCCGAACTCGACCTGGCGCAGTTCGCCGGGTTGGAGCGGGCTGTCGAGCAGCAGCTCGAAAGCGGTGAGAAGCCCTGGCACGTCGGCCTTCCCGCGACCGGGGCGGCAGCCTTCGGCGGCGAAGATCGTCGGCGGCTGGGGCAGGGAGGCCGAGCGCAGGATCGTGATGAGCCGCGACGCCGGCCGCACGTCACCACGCAGCAGATGCCGGTGCCGGGACTCGCGTTCGCTCCCGTCGGCGTCCAGGTAGACCTTCATCGTCCGCGACACCCGCGCCGGGACGTACAGGTCGTCGGGGGTCGCGTCGAGCCGGGCGAGGACACGTTCGACGGCCTCCGGCGAACGCCACATCCGTTGGTGCGGAAGAGTCGTGCTCGACGGTGGCCGCCAGCGTCCGCGTCTCCGGCGGGGCGGGAGCAGCCCGATCAGCGACCGCGTGGTCAGCCCGAGTACGTCTTCGAGGCTCGCCAGCGCCGCCACCGACGCGGTCCGCTCGGGATGGTTCTCACCGGTCTGCCACGAGCTGAGGGTGCTCACGCTCGCGGGCGTTCCGCGGGCGCGCAGCTGCCGCGACAACGCCGCCAGGCTCTGCCCGCTCCCGGCGACGGCCGCTCGCAGCGCGGTACTGAACTGGCTCGTCATCGTGCGCGGATGCTACCGCCGTGAGCTGCGCGGATCCACCTCCCAGATTTCATACAGAGTTATCCGGATTCGGCCCGCTTTCCCGCTGACCCCGCTCATGTTCACCCGATGTAATCGGCCCCGGGCACTATGAGGAGGTAGGAAATGCGCACCAGACGAAAACTCTTCGTCGTCACCGCGTCCGTCGCGCTCTTAATCGCGTCGACGGCGGTGGCCTCGCAGGCGAAGGACAATCCGGCACCCGACGTCACCGGCCTCGCCGCGGCCGTCCCGCAGATCGACCAGGTCACCCAGCTCACCGAACCGGGCGTGGCGTCCCGTCCGGCCGACGTCACCGGCAGCGCGGCCACCCGCGCGGCCGCGGCCCGCACGGTCTGCGACCCGGGCGCGGCGTGGCTGCGGCCGCGTTTCAGCGCCCTCGACCTGCGCGGCGGCGACTCCGTCACGATCACCGGCTCGGCGGGCGGATCCCTTGAACTGACCGCGAGGAACTGGCCCGGCAAGGCCTTCCACACCCGCGCGTTCCCCGGTTCGTGCCTGTCGGTGTCGGCCGACCTGAGCGACCCGGCGAGCCGCTACGCCATCGACTCCTACCAGTACGGTGCAACGGATCTGGCGCAGGCGACGGTCACCGTGGCCGGGGCCGGCGACATCTGCGGCACGGCCTGCAACCAGACCGACGACCTGATCGCGAGCATCAACCCGGTCTCGGTGTTCACGGCGGGCGACAACGCCTACGAGAGCGGCACCCTGTCGGAGTTCAACAACCAGTACGCCCCGACGTGGGGGGCGTTCAAGTCGAAGACGTACCCGACTCCCGGCAACCACGAGTACGGCACCTCCGGCGCCAAGGGTTACTTCGACTACTTCAACGGCACCGGCAACAACACCGGCCGCGCGGGCGAGCGCGGGAAGGGTTACTACTCCTACGATGTCGGCGACTGGCACTTCGTCGCGCTGAACTCCGACATCGCGCACGGCGCGGGTTCGACGCAGGAGCAGTGGCTGAAGGCCGATCTGGCGGCGAACACCAAGCCGTGCACGGCGGCGTACACGCACCACCCGCGGTTCTCCGGTGGCGACCACGGCGACGACACCGGCATGGGCGCACTGGTCACGGCCCTGTACAACGGAAAGGCCGACCTGTTCGTCACCGGCCATGACCACCACTACGAGCGTTTCGCGCCGGCGACGCCGAGTGGGGCGATCGACAACGCCAACGGGCTGCGGCATTTCGTGATCGGCACCGGTGGGCGAGCGCTGTACTCCTCGCGTTCGACGACGGCCGGTCCCTCGCAGGTCTTCAACAACAACACCTTCGGTGTCGGGAAGTTCCAGCTGACCGCGACCGGTTACACGATGGACTTCGTGCCCGTCGCGGGCCGTACCTTCACCGACCACGTCACCGGCACGTGCCACAAGGCGAGCGCGGGGCCCGATTTCGGTGTGGCGAGTTCGCCGTCGTCGGTGTCGGTGCCGCAGGGTTCGTCGGCGTCGTCGACGGTGACGGTGTCCAGCAGCGGCGGTTTCTCGTCCCCGGTGGCGTTGACGGCGAGCGGGTTGCCTGCGGGTGTCTCGGCGGCGTTCAGCCCGGCGTCGGTCACGCCCGCCGCGAACGGGAGCGCGACGTCGTCGCTGTCCTTGTCGGCGTCGGCGACGGCCGCGTCGGGGACGTATCAGGTCACGGTGACGGGTACGTCGGGTGGTGTGACGCGGACGGCGGCGGTCTCGGTGACGGTCTCGCCGTCGGGGAGCACGTCGTTCAGTGACGACTTCGAGTCCGACCGGGGCTGGACGGTCAACCCTTCGGGTTCGGATACGGCGACGACGGGTCGCTTCGAGCGCGGTGATCCCGAGCAGACCCTGTCGACGTACAGCGATCAGGTGAAGCAGCTGGGCACGACGCCCAGTGGCAGCAACGCGCTGTCGACCGGCCGGCTGGCCGGGGCCGCCTACGGGGACAACGATCTCGACGGAGGGGTCACGTCGGTGCGTTCGCCGGCGTTGACGGTTCCGGCGGGCGGCGGCCTCAGTTTCGCCTACAGCGTCGCGCACGGCGACAACTCCAGCACCGCCGACTACCTGCGGGTCAACGTGGTCAGCGGTTCGGCGACGACGAAGGTCTGGGAGAAGCTCGGCGCGGCCGCGGAGGTAGCGGGCGCGTGGAAGACGGCGACGGTCGATCTGTCGGCGTACGCGGGTCAGAGCGTGACGCTGCTGGTGACGGCGGCCGACGCCTCCGGCGGGAGTCTCTTCGAGGCCCAGGTCGACGACGTGAAGGTGACCGGCGCGTCCGGCGCGGCGTCGTCGGGGTACTCGGTCGCGGTCTTCGACGGCGTGGCGACGCGCGACTGACGCGGTGGGCCGGCCGCCGCGGCGGTTCCGCGTGGCGGCCGGCCGATCCCCTGTCCCATCCGGTTTCCGCGGAGGTTGTCCGATGTATCTGTCCGCGACCCGCTCGGCTCAGGCCGGGCGCGCGAAGGCGCCGCCCGGCGCGGCGGCGAAGGTGTCCGGCACCGTCGTCGCGCTCGGTGTCGTCAGCCTGCTCACCGACATGTCGGCGGAGATGGTCACCGCCGTCCTGCCGATGTACCTGATGTACGGCCTCGGGCTGGGTTATCTCCAGCTCGGGATGCTCGACGGGCTCTACACCGGCGCGACGGCCCTGCTGCGCCTCGGCGGCGGGTACGCCGCCGACCGGCTCGGGCGGCCGAAACTGGTCGCGGGCGCCGGTTACGGACTGTCGGCGCTGACCAAGCTCGGCTTCCCGCTCGCGGGTGCGTCGATGGCCGGGATCGGTGTCATGGTGGGGATCGACCGGCTGGGCAAGGGCGTGCGGACGGCACCGCGCGACGCGCTCATCGCCGCGTCGACGCCGCCGTCGGCGCTCGGCCGGGCCTTCGGCGTCCACCGGACCCTCGACACGGCCGGGGCGCTGCTCGGGCCGCTGCTGGCCTTCGCGCTTTTGTCCACTGTGGCCGGTGGCTACGACGTGGTCTTCGTCGGGAGCTTTTGCCTGGCGGTGGCCGGGGTGCTGGCGCTGGTGTTCTTCGTGCGCGCCCCGGCCGTACCGAACCGTGACCGGCGCGCGTCGCTGCGGCGTGCGCTGCGGGCCGTGACCGCGCCCGCGATCCGCCGGATCTGGCTGCTCACCGGGATTCTCGGGCTGGCCACCGTCGGCGACATGTTCCTCTATCTGGCCGTGCAGCAGCGGCTCGGGCTGCCACCGGCCGCGCTTCCCCTGCTGCCCTTGGCTTCCGCGCTGACGTTCATGCTCGCCGCGACACCGGCCGGGCGGCTCGCCGACCGCGCCGGGCGCTGGCGGGTCTTCGTCGGCGGGCACGTGCTGCTCGCCGGGGGCTATCTGCTGCTGGCCGGTGGCGTGCGCGGCTGGGGTTTCGCGGTCCTGGTCCTGCTGCTGCACGGGCTGTTCTACGCGTGCGCCGACGGCGTGCTCATGGCGCACGCCGGATCCCTGCTGGCGCCGGAGATCCGGTCGACGGGGATGGCGGTCGTGCAGACGACGCAGGCGCTCGCCCGTTCGGCCGGAGCCGTCGGTTTCGGTGTTCTCGCGCAGACGGCGACGCTCGGGGCGGCCTTCGGCGTCGCCGCGGCGGTCCTGTCGGCGGCGGTCGCGGTCGGCGTTCTCGTGCAACGACGTGGAGGTGCGGCGTGACAAGGCGCAGGATCATCGCCGGGGCCTGCGCGATCGCGCTGGTGCTGGCCGTCGGCGCGGTCTACGTCGTGTGGCGTGGCGCGTCGGCGGGCACGGCCGCCGCCGGACCCCCGCTCGACCTGACCGCGGCGGGGTCCGTTGTGTACGTGTCCGGCGACGGGCTCACTCGGCAGACGGGTTCGGACGCGACCGGCCCGGCGTGCCAGCGGACCTACGCGGCCGCCGGGACGCTGTCGTGCCTGTACGGACTCGGGCCGGCGTTCTCCGCCGAGCTGGTCGTCTACGACGTGCGGCTGGCGGAGCGGCTGCGGCTGCCGATCTGGGGGACGCCGAGCCGGACGCGGGTGTCGCCGTCGGGGAACCTGGTGGCGTGGACGGTGTTCCGCGAAGGGGACTCCTACCTTGCCCACGGGCGCTTCTCCACCACGGCGGGGATCTACAACCTCCGCACCGGCGAGCACCACGGCTCCCTGGAGGACTACACGTCCTTTGTGGACGGGGTAAGGGTGACCGCCGAGGACGTGAACTACTGGGGGATCACCTTCGCCGCCGACGATGTCACCTTCTACGCGACCATGTCGACCGGCGGGAGGACATGGCTCATGCGCGGCGACATGGCCGCGCGCACGCTGACCGCGATGCGCGAGAACGTCGAATGCCCGTCGCTGTCACCCGACGGCACCCACATCGCCTACAAGCGAAGGACCGGTGAACGCTGGCGCCTGCACGTCCTCGACCTGGCGTCGGGCACCGACGTCGCCCTCGCCGAGACCGGGCACGTCGACGACCAGCCCGCCTGGCTGCCGGGGGGCGAGATCGGTTACGCCAAGCCGCACGAAGGACGCCCGGCGGTCTTCAGTGTCCCCGCGGACGGTTCGGGCGAGCCGCGGATGCTGTTCGCGGGGTCCTCACCCGCCGCGATCGGCACGGCCTAGACCCGGGGCGGGTCGACGCCGGGACGCGTCTGGCGGGCGCGTCCCGGCGGGTGGGGTCTGACCTCGGCGAGCCCAGCCGAAGGTCACGGTCGAAGCCGCGCGCACATCACCTCCCGGGTCTCCCCCAGCACCAGGGGCACCCCCAGGAGCCGCGCCCCCTGTGACCCCCGCCTCCCCATGTCACGAAACGGGAGGCGGGCGGTGTCTCCTTCACGTCCGCATCAGCGAAGGAGACCGTCATGAAGAAGAGCGGAGCCGAAGTCGTCGCGCGAGTGGCCCTGGCGATCGGGGGGCTCCAGTTCCTCGTCGGTGGGGTCTGGGCCTTCTTCTGGCCGGCGAACTTCTACGACACGGTCGCGTCCTTCCCGCCGTTCAACCTCCACCTCTTCCACGACGTCGGCGCCTTCCAGCTCGGGCTCGCCGCGGCGTTGTTCGGGTGTCTCTTCTGGACAGACGTCCTGCTCGCCGGGCTCTTCGGTGGTGCTGTCGGGACCGTGACGCACGCGATCTCGCATCTCGTCGACCGCGACCTCGGGGGCAGCCCGTCCGATCCGTACACGACGGCGGCGCTCGCGATCGTCCTGCTCGCCGGCCTCATCGCGCGGACCTCGTCCTACCGGAGAGAGCGGCGGCGATCATCGTGACGCCGAGGAAGGCCGAAGGCACGAACAGCAGCAGGTCGGCGACGTGGGCGACGGCCTCGATGCGCGGGATCCGGCTGACCGGGAACAGCGCACCGGCGACGCCGAGGAGCACGGCCGTCCACAGTGGAGCCTTGCGGGTGATCGCCAGGGTCAGTCCCAGCGCGACCATCGACAGCGGGAAGGCCGGTCCGGGCAGCCACAGCACGAGCTGGGCGGCGAGGGGATGCTCGGCGAGCGCGGCGAGCGACTGTTCGCCGTTCAGCCCGAAGGCGGCCTCGTAGAAGCCCTGGAGGCCGAAGGCGATCCCGCCGAAGGTGCCGAGTATCGCGGCGAGCGACCCGAGCGTCGCCCAGCCGGGGCGCTCGGGTCGCAGCCGGTCCCAGAGGCCGAGCAGCCCGTAGAGCCAGACGACCGAGGAGAGCGCGGCGAGGGCGCCGCCGGTGACGCCGTGGCGTCCGTCGGCGTCCCACAGGAAGGTCGCGACGACGGTGAGCAGGGGCCCGGCGATGAGGCTGGCGCCCTGCGCGGTGCGGTTGAAGCGGTCCATGGTTCCTCCGTCCACTTTGATGTGTAGTCAGCCTACGTATCAAAATGGACGGTGGGATCGGGGAAGGTCCCCGCTCAGACCCCTAGGGGCGCTCCGGTGACGAGGTGGTCGGCCAGAACCTTCGCCTGGTAACGGATCTCGGGCACGGCCGTGGTCTCCCACAGGTGCCCGAAGCGCGGCGGCCCGAGTGTCCACAGTGCCGGGTTCGGGTGGCCGGCGGCGTCGAGGACGGCGCCGTCGAGGGCAACGCCGAGACCGTTCCCGCCGGGACCGGGCGCGGCCAGCCCGTCGGCGAGCAGGCCGTTGACGAGCGGATCGCCGGTGACGGTGAGACGGTCGCGGCCGGTGCAGTTGACGATCGCGCCGAAGCGTCGCGGGGTCTCGCCTCCGCCGAGCCGCACCGAGAGCGCGTCGGGCGCGGGCGACACCGACACGATCGCGGCGGCCTCGATCCGCAGCGCCCCCGTCGCGCGCAGGCGCGCGACGCGCTCGGCCACGGCGGGCGCCATGCGATGCCGGTGAATCTCCCAGTAGCGCGCCAGGTGCCGCACGAAACGCTCCCGGCCGTCCGGGCCGAGCCCTCGCCAGTAGGCGTCCACCGAGGGGCGCATCAGGTCGACGACCGCGCGCCAGTCCGGCACCGACGCGGCCAGCGCGCGCACCCGCCGGGTCAGCCCGGCCAGCGACGCCGTCGGCTCCGGCGCGGCGAGTCCGCGCACGGCCTCGGCGGCGCCACGCGTGTGCTCGCGCGGCAGCAGCCCGTGCCGCGACACCGCCACCAGCGGCCCGGCCACACCCCGCTCCGAGAGGCTGAAGGCCACGTCGATCGCGGTCAGCCCGGTCCCGACCAGCAGCACCGGCTCACCACTCGGCACCCGGTCGAAGGCGCCCGGCGCCCACGGGTCCTCGATGTAGCGTGGGTCGTCGCGAACCGCTTCCATCACCGACAGCCGGCGCGCACGTCCCTGCCCGAGCGCCAGCACGACGTGGTCGGCGTGAACGCGCTCGCCCGACGCCGTCGTGACGACCATGCCGCGCCCGGGGTGCCGGGCGACGCCGACCGCGCGCTCACGCAGCAGACTCAACCGGCCGAGCCCCGCGGCCTCCTCCACGCCGAGGGTCTCGGCGAGGTAGTCGCCGTAGCGGGCGCGGGAGATGAAGTCGCCGGGACCGCTCGACGGGTCGGTGCCCTGGCACCACTCCAGGAAGTGCGTGGGCTCGTCCTCGTAGGCGCTCATCGCGCGGGCCGGGGAGTTGAGCAGGTGGCAGGCCTCGGCCGGCCCGTAGGCCAGACCGCGGCCGGGCGACGGGTCGACGAGGACCACGTCGTGCACCGGCGTGCCCAGCAACGCCACCACGGTCAAGACCCCGGCGGCTCCGCCGCCGATCACCGCTACCTGGACTGTACGCATGACCACCGCCCCTCGTTTCCTACTAATCCTATTGGCTAGATAGGACTTCGCGCGAGCGCCGCACCGGGAAGGGCGCGGCGGCGCGCGTGGAGATCACCGTGGGAGCGTACGCGGCTCACGCGACGTGCCCGGTCAGGGCCCAGACCAGGGCGGCGACGGCCGTCCCGACGATGACGAGCCCGAGCAGGGCGATGACGAGCGGCCACAGGGAGCGGGCGCTGGGGGGACGGGACGGCAGGGACATCGGCGGGCCTCTCGTGAGATCGGTGGTACCGATCCCACGTTAAGATCGTTTCGGCCCGTCGACGCTGGGTACAGCACCCGTCACGACGTGGACTTAGGCCCCTGTCTACCTTCGCGGCGGTCCCGTCGCCGCACCTCCACGCCACCCATCAGCGCGAAACCGGTGATCCGGATGCGCGGCCCCCGGTACTGCTGGCTTCCCTCGCGGTGCCCGAAACCGCCCATGACGGCGAACCCGTCGACGACCAGGTCGGCGTCGGAGGGCACGGTGATCTGCACGCCGCCCATCATCGCGAAGACCCGGATGGTGACCTCGCCCTCGGTGAAGCGGGCTTCACGCAGGTCGATCTGGCCGCCGCCCATGAAGGTGATGGCGGTGAAGTTGCCCGGGATGCTCCAGGCGCCCTGCTTCTTGAAGCCGCTGAGGAACGCGACGGCCAGCTTCGGGATCTTGCCCAGCGCGATCTCGTCGAAGGCGCGCTGCCGGGCGCGGGTGGACAGCTCCTCGTAGGGGAGGTCGGCGACGAGGCTCTGGAGTTCGGCGTAGGTACGAGCCTCGTACAGGGCGGCGAGCCGATCGTCGAGTTCGTCCAGGCTCAGCCGACCGTCCCCGGCCGCCTCGCGCAGGAGCGAGGCGATCTTCTCGCGGTCGCTGTCGGCCGCCCGGAAATGACGGCGGTCGATGGGGTCGGGCAGGTTCGACATGCCGCACAGCCTAAGGCCAAAGGCGGTGCGCCCGCGAGGCCGGACGCACCGCCCGCGCCTAGGCGGAGGGCCGGACCGGCGTCGCCCACTTCTGGTTGGCGCCTCCGTGGCAGGCGTAGAGGATCAGGCGGGCGCCGTCGGCCGAACCGCCCCCTTCGACATCGAGGCACCTGCCCGTCGACGGGTTCACCAGGCCGCCGTTCTGCACGGTCCATTTCTGGCCCGCCGACCCGGTGCACGTCGCGGCCGTCGCCGCGCCCGAGCCGGCGTCGAGGCAGGTGAAGAGCTTCGAGCGGACCGTGCCGTCGTAGGCCAGGACCCAGGTCTGGTTGGCACCGCCGGTGCAGCCGTAGAGGACGACGGGCGTGCCCGACGTCCCCGAGCCGCCTTCGACGTCGGCGCATTTGCCGTCGACGCCCGTCAGCGGGCCCATGACGGAATTGCCGACGCCGTTGGTGTGGACGGAGTGGTCGCCGCCGTTGGTCACGGTCACCATGTCCTGGCAGGTGCTCTCGCTGGTGGAGCTGATGCGGGCGCGGAGGGTGCCGTTGTTGCCCGTCGGCGCATCGAAACGGGCGCGTGAATAGGGCTCGGAGGCACAGGAGGAACGCGCGTCGCTCCAGCGGTAGTACTCCACCCAGGAGACCGAGCCGGGACTGAGCTGATCGGCACCGACCCGGATGCCGCCGAGCTTGAAGGAGGCGCCGGAGGTCGTGTCGGTGACGGTCAGGCCGATCCAGCCGTCGCCTTCGGCCCGGTAGTGGAAGCGGTAGGAGTGGCCGGCGGTCCAGGTGTGCCACATGCGGCAGCTGACGCCTTCCCCCTCACCGCCGAAACGCTGGCAGAAGCTGCCGGCCGACCCGACCCGGTACTCGGTGGCGTCCCAGACGGAGAAGAGGAAGAGCCGGTCGGGACCGGCGTTGGTCTGCATGCCGGCGTAGCCGCCGCGGCCGTTGGTGAAGGAGACCTGGTTCGACCAGTAGACCTGCGACTGCGCGCCGGGGTCCTGCGTGACGGTGATCGTGTAGGCGACGTCGGAGAGACCGGAGACGCCGTCGAAGGAGAAGTTCGAGTAGCTGCCGGGGGTGTCGCCCGCCTGGGCCGGGACGGCGGGGACGAGAACGAACGCGAGAAGAGCGAGGGCGAGGGCGAGCGGGACGGTCAGGACCGTGCGTAAGAGTCGCATCTTGTCTCCTTGTGTTGGAACGAGGTGGAAACGATGATGCCAGTGGGGGGTGATGGGGGCAATGGGTGATTTCGCAGGTGGCCCACCCACGAAAAAGGCGGCGGGCCGAAGCCCGCCGCCTTCCTCACCGCCGCAGCGGCCTAACCGCCCTTCGTCGCCGCGGCCACCGCCGCGTCGTACTCCTTGATCGCCGCGTCGAGCGCGGCGAGGGCCTTGCCGTAGGCCTCGAAGTCACCCGACTGCTGGGCCGCCTTCAGATCCTCGATGGCCTGGTTCATCTTGGCCACCGCGGCCGTGACCGCCGGATCGGTGGCCCCCGGTTCCGTCGGCGGCGGCGGTTCCTCCGTGCCCGGATCGGTCGTCGGCGGCGTCTGGCCGGTGTATTGCTCGACGATCGACTTCAGCGCCTCCGGCAACGTGTTCGCATAGGCGTTGTACGGCCCGTACGACACCAGCACCTTCCGCATCTGCGGCAACGTCGTGCCCGCACCCGTCCCCTGCCTTCGCAGGTACAACGGCTCCACGTACAGCACGCCGTTGCCGACCGGCAGCGCCAGCATGTTCCCGTACTCGACGTTCGTCTTCTCCGTCTCGAACAGCCTCAGGTCCTGCACCACCGTGTCCAGTGACGTCAGGTTCTGATGCGTCTGCAAGGACGAGGAGACGTTGTCGCCGACCTGGTACAGACTCAGCTTCGGCGCGCCCGTTTCGTCGTAGTACGCCGACAGCAGCGCCGAGGTCACGTTCGCCCGTGTCGCCGGGGTCATCGTCGACGTCAGCTGGAACTGCGCACCCGTCTGCCCCGGATAGTTCGCGACCACGTAATACGGCGGCTGCTTGCCCTCGCCCGGCTTGGCCGGGTCGACCGGCGTCTCCCACGCGTCGCTGCCCTGGATGAAGGTCTGGCTGTCCTTCACGTGGAAGCGCTGGAGCAGGTCCCGCTGGATCTTGAACAGGTCCTCCGGGTAGCGGAAGTGCGCCGCCAGGGAGGCCGGGATCTCCGCCTTCGGCTTCACGATCCCGCCGAAGGCCGCGTTCCACGCCTTCAGCACCGGATCCGCCTCGTCGTAGGCGTACAGGTTCACCGTGCCGTCGTAGGCGTCGACGGTCGCCTTCACCGAGTTGCGGATGTAGTTGACGTCCCGCCCGGCCTGCTGGGTCGTCCCCGAGCCGGTGAGCGTGTCGGTGCTGGCGTCGGACAGGTTCACCTTGTCGGAGTACGGGTACGTCGACGCGGTCGTGTAACCGTCGAGGATCCACACGATCTTGCCGTCCACGACCGCCGGATAGGGGTCGCCGTCGACGGTCAGGAAGGGCGCGACCTTCTCGACGCGGTCCCGCGGGTTGCGGTTGTAGAGCAGCTTCGACTCGTCGTTGAAGGCGTCCGACAGCAGGAACTTCGTCTCCCGGAACTCCCACGCGTAGAGCATGCGGTTCCACATCGACGACATCGAGACCCCGCCGGAGCCCTCGTAGGTCGTCAGCACGTCCTCGCTGCCGGCCGGGTGGTCGTACTCCCTGGGGGCCGAGCCCTCCGGCTGGCCGACCACGGCGTAGTCCGTCATCAGCTCGCCGTAGTAGATCTGCGGCCGGTCGGTCGGGATCAGGTCGGTCGCCGAACGGCAGCTCGTGGTGTCCTGCCCCTCGGCCGGGACGTTGAGGAAGCCCGACACGAAGTAGGGCTCGCCGTCGCCGCAGATCTCGTTGGCCGGAGCCGCGACGAAGCCGTACCCGTGGGTGTACTGCGTGTGCCGGACCGTCCAGTCGCTCTGGGTCGCCGAGTACTTCTCCGGGTTGAGCTCACGGACGCCGACCACGAAGTCCTGGAGCTTCCCGTCGACCATGTACCGGTCGACGTCGAGTTTGTCGGAGAAGCCGTGGAAGCCGCGCGCCTGCTGCTTCTGGCTGAAGGTGTCCGACACGATGCTCGGGTCGAGCAGCCGGATGTTGGGCACCGTGAACTCGTCGGCGTCGATCGTCTTGGCGTCGCCGTTGGCCGTCAGGGTCGTCTCGATCGGGTTCACGTCGGTCATGCCGTAGGCGGCACGCGTCGCGTCGATCGACCACTGGACGTACTTGCCCTCCTTGCCGGGCACGTTCGGCTGCACGGTGATCGACTTGACCGCCGCCGGGTAGATCCCGCCGATCGCGATCGCCGACACCACGACCAGGCCGATCGCGCAGGCCGGCCACAGCATCGTCTTGCCGAAGCCGTTGGAGAAGATGACCACCGCGACGGCGCCGATGATCGCCACGAAGATGAGGATCTCCTTGGCGAACAGCAGCGCGTTCATCTCCGCGTAGCCGCCGCCGGTCAGGCCGGTCACGCTGTTCTCGGTGATGACCAGGCCGAAGCGGTCGAACCAGTACGCGACCGCCTTGAGCAGCACGAACAGCGCGATCAGCGAGGACAGGTGCACGCGCGCGGCCGTCGAGATCCGCTCACCGCGGCCCGACAGGCGGATCGCGCCGTACAGGTAGTGCGCGCCCAGGGCGCCGATCAGCGCGATGATCGTCGCGGTGAAGGCCACGCTGAGGATGTAGGTCCAGAACGGGTACTCGAAGAGGTAGAACCCGATGTCGAGCTTGAACTGCGGGTCGGGCTCGCCGCCGACCGTCTGGGAGTTGGTGAACAGCAGCCACGACTGCCACTGGTCCTGGGCGGCCAGGCCGGTGAACAGCCCCACGACGCCGGCGACCAGGCCCGTCCACAGCTTCAGCCGCGGGCTCAGCGCGCGGCGGTAACGGTCGAGGACCTGCTGGTCGGGCGAGGTGAGCATCGCCGCCGAAGGCCGGAAACGGTAGGCCAGCCAGAGGTTGAGCCCCACCCAGAGCGCCATCAGCCCGCCGAAGACGACGAACAGCAGCGCGCGGCTGCGCAGGGTCGTGCTGAAGACTTCGGTGAACTTGACCTCGTCGTACCACAGATAGTCCGTCCAGATGCCCACCATCCAGCCGGTGGCCGTCAGCAGCGCGATGAGACCGACGAGCAGAATGAGGACATAACGGCCTCGTCGGTTCATGCGCGGCAGCGGGTTGCGCATCGCCACGGGTGACTCCTCACTAGCGGTTGCCGGTCGTCGTCGTCAGCAGAGCGGGGGCTGCTTCCCTTCCCGCAGCGCCGAAAGAGCGCTGAGGGCTTCGTCAAGAGTGCCCACCTTCACCAGGGTGAGGCCATCGGGCACGTTGCCCTTCGCGGCGGGGCAGTTGGCTTCGGGGGTGAGGAAGACGGTGGCGCCGTTGTCCTTGGCCGCGATGACCTTCTCGGCGACGCCGCCGATCGGGCCGACCACACCGTCGTCGTCGATCTCGCCCGTACCGGCGATGTTGAGCCCGCCGGTCAGGTCGGCCGGGTCGACGCGGTCGATGATCCCGAGCGCGAACATCAGGCCCGCCGAGGGACCGCCGATGTCGAGGCCCGCGGTGTTGATCTTCACGTCGTAGGGGTTGTCCTGCTGCTGCTCCAGGGAGACGCCGAGGAACGCGCTGCCCTGGCCGCCGTCGCCGGGGGTCGCCTTCGCCTTCTCCGACTTCCCGTCGCGGGTGAAGGTGATCTCGCGTTCGGTGCCGGGAGGCTGCGTGGCGATCTGCGCGGCCAGGTTCTGCGCCGAGGTGACCGGCGAGCCGTCGACGGCGGTGATCACGTCGCCGGCCTCCAGGACGCCGTCGGCGGCCGAGCCGGGTGTGATCTGCGTGACCACGACGCGCACCGGCTGGCCCAGCACCCGCAGGGCGGCCGTCTCGGCGCTCGACTGCGACTGGGTCCACTGCTCGGTCTGCTGCTGGGCGATCTGCTCGTCGGTCTGGTCCGAGGGATAGATGAGCTCCCGCGGCACGACGGCGTACTCGTCGGACAGCCAGTAGAAGATGGCCCGCGCGAGCTCGACCTCGTCGTAGACACGCACCGTGACCAGCTGCAACTCACCGGTCGACTCGGTCGAATGGTCCGGCGAGGCGGTGATGATGCGCTGCTCGCCGTCCTTGGTGTCGACGCTGCCGAGGGTGTCGACCGTCGGGCCCGGGCCGAGCGCGACGTAGGCGACCTTCACCGACAGCGACTGCCACGTCAGCAGAGCCACGAACACGGCGCCCAGCAGCACCGTCCAGCCACGACGTTTCATTGGGGAAGCGTAGCCAGCGCCGTCGCGGGGCGTGACTTGAGCCCGCTCGGGTCAACTTCTCAGCTTCGTTGACGTACCGTTGTTCCGGTGAGCAGCGATATCCCGTTCGGCTTCAACATGCCCGGTGGCATGCCGGACCCCAACGACCCCAAGGTCAAGCAGATGCTCGCCCAGTTGCAGCAGATGATGGCCGCCTCGACCTCGCAGTCCGGACCGGTCAACTGGGACATGGCCCGGCAACTGGCCGACAACGCCACACGCGCCGAGGACCCCGGCGTCGACGGTGTCGCGCGCACCAAGACCAATGAGGCCCTCCGCCTCGCCGACCTGTGGCTCGGTCCGGTCACGACGCTGCCCTCGGGCATCACGACGACCGCGGCCTGGAGCCGCATGGACTGGATCGCCAACACGGTCGACACGTGGAAACGGCTGTGCGACCCGGTGGCCCAGAAGATGGTCGCGTCGATGGGCGATCTCGTGCCCGACGACATGCGCGCCATGCTCGGGCCGATGGCCGACCTGATGAAGGGGCTGGGCAGTGTCATGTTCGGCACCCAGCTCGGGCAGGCCCTCGCCGGGCTCGCGACGGAGGTGCTGACCTCCACCGAGATCGGGCTGCCGCTCGGGCCGGCCGGGACGGCGGCGATCCTGCCGGCGAACCTGACCGCCTACGGCGAGGGACATGAGCTTCCCGACGACGAGCTGCGCCTTTACATGGCGCTGCGCGAGGCCGCGCACCACCGCCTGTACGCGCACGTGCCGTGGCTGAAGGCGTACGTCTTCGGGACCGTCGAGGCCTACGCCTCCGGGATCCACATCGACCCCAACGCCGTCGAGGAGGCCGTGGGCGAGATCGACCCGTCGCGTCCCGAGACGATGCAGGGGCTGGACCTGTCGGAGGTGCTCAAGCCGACCGACACCCCCGCGCAGAAGGCCGCACTGGCGCGACTGGAGACGGTCCTGGCGCTGATCGCGGGCTGGGTCACGCACACCGTCGAGCAGGCCGCGGGCGACCGCCTGCCGTCGCTCCCGCAGCTCGGGGAGCTGTTCCAGCGCCGCCGGGCCGCCGGCGGACCGGCCGAACAGACCTTCGCGACGCTCGTCGGCCTGGAACTGCGCCCGAAGCGCCTGCGCGAGGCGACGCTGCTGTGGAAGCGGCTCACCGAGGAGCGCGGCGTCGACGGGCGCGACGCGATCTGGGAGCACCCCGACCTGCTGCCCGACGCCGAGGCGCTCGCCGACCCCGAGGGGTACGTCAGCGGGCAGTTCGACCTCGGGGACATCGACATGTCCTTCTTCGAGGAGGGCGGCGGAGCCGCCGAGGGCGGCTCGGACTCGGCGGGCGACGACGAGGGGCCGGACAAGAAGGACGCGTGAGCCGAGGCCCGCGACACCGTTCCACGGTGGCGCGGGCCCGGAATACTGCCCGGATGAACGAGGAGCTGGTAGCCCCCGCCGCGTACGTTCACCGTCTCGGCGTCGACGAGGTCCCGGAGTGGCTGCCCTCGCTGCATCCCTCGGTGCTCGAAGCCGCCGACGCGGTCGACGCCACCCGGGGCGCCGACGGCTACGGCGCGGCCTCGGTCGAGTACGCCGTGAACCATCCCGACGACCGGCCTCGGGTGATCCTCTGGGCGCTGCTGCGGTATCGGCTGGATCAGCCGGACGCCGCGCGGCTCCTCGACGCCGCTCTCCTTGAGGACGTGCGCTGGAAGGCCGACGAGGCGCTCTGGATCGGCGACACCGCGCCGCTGACGCCTCACACGGCCGCGTTGATCGTCCGCGCGCTCGAAGCCCTCTGGCTCCACGAGCTGCCCCTGGCCGCCGACCGGGTCGAGCAGCTGAGGCGGGCGGAGCTCGACGCCGGGCTGAGCACCCGCGTCGGCTGGCTCCAGGCGAACATCGCCCGCGTGCGAAAGATCGGTGCCGGCTTCGACCCCCGATTCGCCGACCGGGTCGCGATCCCGCTGCGGCGGCCGATTCACGCGCTGCTGTTCCACTGCACGCGCGACAAGCCCGGCCCTCCGGGGCTCCATTGGCAGTGGCGCATGAGGGAACTGGCGGGGAGGAACTTCGACGCCGTCGTGGAGATCGTCAAGGCGATCCCGGATCACCTGGAGGAGCACGGCCGGTTCAGCCAGGGCGAGGACATCCTGCGCGGGCTCGTCGTGATGGCCGGGCACGCCGACGAGGAGTGGACCGTCCCGCTGCTGGCGTCGATCATCGTGGCGGCGGCCGGGACGCGGCCGGTGCTCAGCCAGAAACTCGCCAGGACGGCCGTCGACGCGCTCTTCCTGTGCACGGGCGCGAAGGAGACGATGCGCGGACTGGAGTCGCGGGTACGGTCCGAGGCGATCCGCAAGCGCGTCGCTGAGAGCGTCCAGCACATGCGCTGACGGACGGGCTCAGGGCAAGCCGACGGCGGTCGCGTCCGGCTTCGGTGCCGAGCGCGGGTCCGGCGCCGTCAGGCCGCCGAGGCGTCGGCGATCCCCTCCAGGTAGCCCCGCGCGCGCTCGGTCTTCGGGTAAGCCTCCAGCAGCGCCCAGAAGTCGGTGCCGTGCCGGGGGATCACCAGATGGGCGAGCTCGTGCAGGAGTACGTAGTCGATGACCCATCCGGGTGTTGTGCGCAGGCGCTCGGACAGGCGGATGGTGCGGTCCTCGGGGGTGCAGGAGCCCCAGCGGCCCTGCTGGTTCTTCACCCATCGCACGCTCGCGGGCGTCGCCGCGCGCGGGTGCTCGGGCAGGTACTTCTCGGCGAGGTTGACGGCGCGTTCCATGAGCGCGTCGTCACCGTGGCGGCCGGTCCGTTTGTCGCGGGCGTCGAGCCGGCCGAGCATGTGGTCGACCCATTCGCGTTCTTCGCGACGGGTGAACTTGTCGGGGATGAGCACCACCACGCGTCCGCCGTCGCGATAGGCGGACACGGTGCGGCGACGGCGAGCGCTGCGCCGTACTTCGACGGCGGGCGCGGCCTTCAGGGGAACTGCCTTCCGGGCCATGACGTACGCTAATCAACCACTGCCACCACAGCGCAAGGGTTGACTTTTCAACTTGCGGTGGATTGCGGCTGTCTGGGCGAAGAATCCCGGACGCGTCTCCATGGTCATCCCACTATGTGGAAACTTTCCGGCCGGTCCCGACGGGGACATGAGAACCCCTCACATGACCTGTCCTGCGGGCTCACACTGCACGCGGCGGTGCTGACGGGACTGCCGTGACGCCTGTGACGTGTCGGTCGGGGGTGACACGAGGGCCCTCCCGCGACGTATCATCCCGCGCGCGGCGTTTCGACGGCCCCACCCGTCCCCGGTTCGCACCGGAGCCGGACGGGGCCGTCGGCCACCCCTGGCGCCGTCAGGCCTTGCCGAGGATGCGGTTCATCGTCGTTCCGCACACCGGGCACTTGCCCTTGGCCATGCGACGACCCGAGTCGGTCACGTTGACCGTGCCCTCGAAGTCGCGCTTCTCACGGCACTTCACGCAGTAGCCGTTGTATGTCTGAGTATCCGTAGCCACCCTTGCCTCCTGTTGCGACCTCCACCCGCCGTCGTCGGCGAGCGCAACCGTTGTGCCGCGTACGCGTACAACTCGCACAGAATGCCATGCGTAGGCGTAATTCGTGCGTACGGGGCGTATTTCGCGTGTCGCCCGTCGCGCGAGGGCCGTCCACGTGCCTCACGCACGGCCACGTGGCAGCATTGTGGGCGCGCCCCCTCCCCGGGGCGCCGACGCGAAAGCAGGAGGGCGGGACACGTTGAGCGACATCCCACGCCGTGCCATCAGCCGAACGGCGCGGCTCGCCTCCCTGCCCCTCGGTTTCGCGGGCCGCACGGCCCTCGGTTTCGGCAAGCGCATCACGGGCATGGCCAGCGAGGTCATCAGCGCGCAGGTGCAGGAACGGACCGCCGAGCAGCTGTTCAGCGTCCTCGGGCAGCTCAAGGGCGGCGCGATGAAGCTGGGGCAGGCGCTGTCGGTCTTCGAGGCGGCCCTGCCGGAGAACCTCGCCGGGCCCTACCGCGCGGCCCTGACGAAGCTTCAGGAGGCGGCGCCGCCGTTGCCCGCCGCGAGCGTGCACAAGGTCCTGGCGAGCGAGCTGGGGCCGCGCTGGCGGCAGCGCTTCAGTGACTTCGACGACAAGCCGACCGCGGCGGCCAGCATCGGCCAGGTGCACCGCGCGGTGTGGAAGGACGGCCGCGACGTCGCGGTGAAGGTCCAGTACCCCGGCGCCGGCGACGCGCTGGTCAGCGACCTCAAGCAGCTCGGGCGCTTCGCCGCGCTGTTCAGCGCGATCCAGCCGGGACTCGACGTGAAGCCGCTGGTCGCCGAGCTGCGCGAACGTGTCGTCGAGGAGCTCGACTACACGCTGGAGGCGAAGGCCCAGCGCGCCTTCGCGAAGGCCTACGCCGAAGACGACGAGATCTACGTCCCGTCGGTGGTCGCCGGTTCGATGCGGGTCCTGGTCACCGAGTGGACCGAGGGCACGCCGATGGCGCACGTCATCGCCGACGGCGACGAGGACGCCCGCGACCTGGCCGGCCGCCGGATGGCGACGTTGCACTTCTCGGCGCCGAAGCGCTGCAAGCTGCTGCACGCCGACCCGCACCCGGGCAACTTCCGGATGCTCGACGACGGCCGCCTCGGCGTGCTCGACTTCGGGGCCGTCGCACGGCTCCCGTACGGACTGCCGAAGACGATCGGCAGACTGACCCGGCTGGCGCTCGACGGTGAGGCCGACGCCGTGCTCGAAGGGCTGCGCGAGGAGGGTTTCGTGCCCGCCGACCTGGAGATCGACGCGCAGGCGGTGCTGGACTACCTGCTGCCGCTGCTGGAGCCGATCGCGAAACCGGAGTTCCGCTTCAGCCGGGCCTGGCTGCGCGCCGAGGCGACACGCATCGCCAACCCGCGCAGCGAGGCGTACCAGCTGGGGAAGAAGCTCAACCTGCCGCCGTCGTACCTGATGATCCACCGGGTGACGCTGGGGTCGATCGGGGTGCTGTGCCAGCTGGAGGCGAAGGCGGCCTACCGCGAGGTCGTGGAGACGTGGCTGCCGGGGTTCGCGGAGTAGGGCGGACGGGTTTCCGCGCCGCCGGAAGGCGGCGGGGCCGAGACGGTGATTCGAGGGCTCGGGCGGATGTCACGCCACCGGCCTGACTTCGGGCGGAGGGCCCGGCGCCCGAGGCAAGCGGCCCGAGCACACGGCCGCCTGAGCGAACAGGCCGCGGTGACGCGGAAGCTCCATCCGTAAGTCGCGAGGACGGCCGCGCGCGGACGGCGCCAGAACACGTGCGTCCCACCACATCCCCCGAACCCCGCCCCACCTAAACCCAGTACGCCGGATCCTCCAGCCCGCCCTCGATCGCCGCCAGGTTACGTCGCGTGCACGTCGTGCAGATCCACACCGTCCCCCGGCGGCTCGCTTCGCGGGTCCAGGTCAGCGTCTCCCCCGAACCGTCCACCGTGGCGGCGCGCCCGCAGCGACCACAGTGGCGGGTCAACTCGCCGTCCGCATCTTTGGCGGCGATGTTCTCTGATGTCGTGGACACCTGAAACAACCTCCCTGCTGCCTCGCACTCGACGCTACGCCGCTCGCCCGACGCGACCCGGGACAAAGCGCTCCACGTCACGTGTCAACTCGCGGACACCTTGATGTTGATCTATGTACGTCCTCCTGTTGCACGAATGCCGGGGTCCTGCGGTTGCAGGACCCCGGCGGATCACTTGCTGTGAAGTTCGCTAGGCGGCTTAGAGGCTCTCGCGCTTACGGGCCTTCGCGGCGATGTCGCGGGCACCGCGGTGCCGGCCGACGTAGCCGCGAGTCTCGTCGCGCCAGAGCTCGCGCATTCGCGCTCGCGCCAAGGCTTCGTTGAGAAGATTCATGGTGCTGTCCTTCTTGGTGCGCAGGGTCACGAGGACCGGTCGTTTGGTGGGTTCGATGCTCGGCACCCGGTCCGGCATCGCGTTCTTCTCCGCGGGCTTGACGCCCAGATCCACGTACATGTCAGGCGGCCGCCTTCTCAACGAGGAGGTCCGCGGTACGGCTGGCCAGCGCGGCCTGCGCCTTCGCGGCGGTCACGGCGTCGTCCTTGCGCGGACGGCCACGGGGCCGCTTGCGGGCCACGATCGCGCCACGCTCGAAGATCTCGCCGCCCCAGACGCCCCAGGGCTCCTGGCGCTCAAGGGCTCCGGCCAGGCACTCGACGCGCACGGGGCAGTCGCCGCACAGCGACTTGGCGTACTCGAGCTCGGTCGGGGTCTCGGCGAACCACAGGTCGGCGTCGTTCTGCCGGCAGGGCAGCTGACGGCCGTCGGTCACGGCGGTGTCGGAGGTCAGGTCCAGACCAAGGGTGAACACCCCGGTCACCTCTCTTTCGGTGTCGATTCGGTCGTGGTGAAGCTGGTGGACTGTCACGTTGTTTCCTTGTTTCCTTCGTGTGGACCGAGAAGAGGGCAAAACAAAGGCCGCGGATCCCGGTAGCGGGTCCGCGGCCTCAAGGTGAGTCCGGATGGGCTTGTCAGCCCTTTTCATCCGGTCTGCCCCGAGGTGGGACACCGCTGCTACCGCCCTTGACCGAGACCGGTCGCAGATCGGTGGCGATGGACTTGTACGTACGCGGGGCGTTCGCCGCGGCGAAGCCCGTGCTCGCGGGAACCTCGTGCGCCGAAGGCACAGTGGTCCCCTGGAGCTCGAAGGTGATCGGCGCGACATCGCTCACGGTGGTTTCACCGTTCGCGACGGCCTCGGTCTCGATCCGCTGTAGCGCGGCGGGCGAGACGAAGGTGGGCGCACTGGTCCCCTGGAACGCGAATCCGACGGGCGCGAGACGACGCACCACCTCGGAGACGGGGAGGCTGCCGCAGCCGGCCTGAGCCGCACCGCCGGCGAGCGAACCGAGGACACCGAGGTCCATCAGGCTCGACTGCGCTTTGGCATCCCGAACCGACGCGAGCATGAGGGCGTCGACGTGCGTCCACTGACGCGCGTTCAAGTCACTGCTTGCCATTGGAAACACCTCCTGCTCTCACACTCGAAGTTCTTCTGGGGCTCGCGGGGGTCTTACGGTATTGCCTGGTGTCAACCCTAACCCGACACCCTCCGCGGCCGGAGATCACACCCGTCCTGCCGCAGCGAGTTGAAGGCTATGCCTGTCGTGTCGAAGAGCGCAACCGTATTTATGAATCCGTTGCCGAACTCAACCCTTCGGCCGATACGTCGCCGGGTTTCGCGCCCGCGACCAGCTCGATCACCGCTTCACCGTAGACCATCAGCTTGCGCGGGCCGACACCGCTGATCTTGGTCAGGGCGGTCAGCGCGGTCGGCCGTTGTTCGGCGATCGCGGTGAGGGTGGCGTTGGTGAAGACGGTGTAGGCGGGCAGCCCGGCCTTGGTGGCGACGAGGGTGCGCCAGGCCACGAGCCGGTCGTAGAGCTCCTCGTCGACGTCGGAGGGGCAGTCGAGGCAGCGGCCGAGTTTGCGCGGCTCGGCGTCGATGAGGGTCTTTCCGCAGATCCGGCACTTGATAGGCCCGGTC
Organism: Phytomonospora endophytica; assembly: GCF_014202425.1. Lineage (GTDB taxonomy): Bacteria > Actinomycetota > Actinomycetes > Mycobacteriales > Micromonosporaceae > Phytomonospora > Phytomonospora endophytica. The sequence goes on from NZ_JACHGT010000002.1 coordinate 310,094, forward strand.
CTGGCGGAGCGTTTCTTACCCGGCGACTTCGCCGCCTGCGCGGCCAGTTCGGGCCGGTCGGCGGTCAGCGCGGTCGCGAGGAAACGGCAGGGCCGGCGAGGCCGGCCGCCGGGCGAGCGGGCCAGCGACCACGACAGCCACAGCTGCTCGCGGGCACGGGTGATGCCGACGTAGAGCAGCCGCCGCTCCTCCTCGACCTGCGCGGCGGTGCGGGCGTAGGTCGTCGGCAGGGTCCCCTCGGCGAGCCCGGCGAGGAACACCGCGTCCCATTCCAGGCCCTTGGCGGCGTGGAGGGAGGCGAGGGTCACACCGTCGACCGTGGGCACGTGCTGCACCGAGGCGCGCCGGGCGAGTTCGTCGACGAACTCCTGCAGCGTCATCAGGTGGTGGTCCTCGGCGAGCCGGACGAGCGCGGCGACGGCCTCCCACTTCTCGCGCGCCTGCCCGCCTCCGGGTGCCCCGCCAGGGCGCCATCCGACGGCCTCCAGAGCGTCGGTGACGGTCTCGGGGAGGCTTTCGCCTTCGTGGGACGTCCGCGTGGCCGAGCGCAGCGCCACGACGGCCTGGCGAACCTCGGGCCGGTCGAAGAAGCGCGCGGCGCCCTGGACGACGGTGGGGATGTCGGCGTCGGCGAGGGCGGCCTCGTAGACCTCCGATTGGGCGTTGGTGCGGAAGAGGACGGCGATCTGGCCGGGCGGGGTGCCGCCGGCGATGAGTTCGGCGCAGCGGGCGGCGACGGCGGCGGCCTCGGCGGGCTCGTCGTCGAAGGTGAGGGTCTGGGGCACGGGACCGTCGGGGCGCTGGCCGATGAGCTGGAGGCGGAGCTTCGACTGGGCGCCGGTGGCCGCGGCGATGGTGTCGTTGGCGAGTTTGACGACCTGCGGCGTGGAGCGGTAGTCGCGGACGAGGCGCACGACCGTCGAGGACGGGTGGGTGCGGGTGAAGTCGAGGAGGTAGTCGGCGGTGGCGCCGGTGAACGAGTAGATCGTCTGGGCGGCGTCGCCGACGACGGTGAGGTCGTCGCGGTCGCCGAGCCAGGCGGTGAGGAGCCGCTGCTGGAGGGGGTTGACGTCCTGGTACTCGTCGACGATGAACAGCCGGTACTGGGCCCGGATCTGTTCGGCCATGTCGTCGTGCTCCTCGATGCCGCGGGCGGTCAGCGAGAGCATGTCCTCGAAGTCGATGACCCCGGCGCGGGTCTTGGCCTCCTCGTAGGCGACGTAGATCTTGGCGACCTCGGCGGCGTCGCCGGGGATGTCGCGCCCGGCGCGCAGGGCCATGGTCTGGTAGTTGTCGGGTTCGACGAGGCTGGACTTGGCCCATTCGATCTCGCCGGCGAGGTCGCGAAGCTTGGTGCGGGAGAAGGACAGGCCGACGCGGGCGGCGGCGATGCCGACGAACTTCGCCTTCGAGTCGAGCAGGTCGGGGACCTCGCGGCTGTGCAGGAGCCGGGGCGCGAAGTAGCGCAGCTGACGCAGGGCGGCGGCGTGGAAGGTGCGGGCCTGCACGCCGTCGACGTCGAGGCCGCGCAGCCGGTCGCGCAGTTCACCGGCGGCTCGCGCGGTGAAGGTCACGGCCAGGACGTGCTGCGGGCGCACGTCGCCGCGCAGGACGCGGTAGGCGATGCGGTGCGTCACGGCGCGGGTCTTGCCCGTCCCCGCTCCGGCGAGGATGCACACCGGCCCGGCCGGGGCCGACACGGCGGCTCGTTGCTCGTCGTCCAGTCCTGCGAGTACTCGTTCGGCGCGGTCGTAGCTCACAGCACGCCATCATTTCAGGTCCGTCCGACGTTGCAACCTGGCGTAGCCTCTTCCGAGGTCCCCTGAGTTGTTAAGGATGTGCAGTGATGCTGACGATGTACTCGACCGAATGGTGCGGATACTGCCGCCGTCTCAAGACGCAGATGGACCGGGAAGGCATCGCCTACGAGGTCGTCGACATCGAGGCCGACCCGAAGGCCGCGGACTTCGTGATGAGCGTCAACGGGGGCAACCAGACGGTTCCGACGGTTCGATTCCCCGACGGCACGGCGATGACGAATCCCACGATCGTGCAAGTCAAGGCTCAGCTGGCGAAGTAGGACCCGAACTCCACGAAGGGCCCGCGCGACGCGCGGGCCCTTCGTCGTGGGTCGTGCCTAGCGCCACTGCTCGGCGGGGGCGACACCGGGGACGGGGCGGCCGATGAGGGCCACCGGGACGAAGAAGCCGATCTGCCCGAGGATCGCCGCGAGGGTGACGATCTCGCGCTCGTCGTAGTGCTTCGACGCCTCGGCGAAGAGCTCGTCGGACACGCGCACGCCGTCGGGGCCGGGCGTGTGCACGGCCTCGGTGAGGGCGAGCGCGGCCCGCTCGGCCTCGGTGAAGTACGGGGCGTCGCGCCAGGTGGCGACGGCGCCGAGCCGCTGCGGTGTGTCCTTCGACGCGCCCAGGATCCGGGCGGTGAAGTAGGTGCTGCCGAGCAGCTGTCCGACGCGAAGGTGCATCAGGTCGGCGGTGATCTGGGGGATCACGCCGTCGTTGACCTTGCTCACGGCGGCGGCGACGTCGGCGATGGCGGGGACGAGCGGGGCGGGGTTGGTGAACCTCGGGGTGGTGGTGGCGGTCATGGCGGTGGTCCTCTCCGGTGGTTTCTCACTTCCACCGCCATGACGGATGCCACGCAGGGAATGTGACGGCCCTGGTCAGGCGACCGGTACGAGGGTCAGGTAGGCCTGTCCCATGACTCCCCGGTACCCGGCGAGGAAGGACCGGCGGTGCCGTTCGACGCCCGCGGCGATCTCGGCGGCCTTGGGGTCCCCGGGGTTGTCGGCGAGCCAGAGTTCCTTGTCGGCCAGGTAGGCCGCCTCGAACTCCTCCCACTCCCCCACGGTCACCGTCTCCAGCCATGCGACGCGGAAGCCCGCCGCGACGGAGAGGGTGGCGAGTTCGGCGAGCGGGAGCAGTTCCCCGGCGGACGCGTCTGGCCACATGTTGGCCAGTTCCACGGGTGTGGGGGTCCGCTCCCAGTAGCTCTCACCGAGCAGGACGCGTCCTCCGGGGGCGACGTGCTTTCGCAGCGCCGCCAGGGCCGCGGCGGTGTGCTCGGGCGGGGTGGCGTCGCTGAGTGCGTGGCTGGAGCCGAGGCACAGCACGACGTCGGCGGGCTCGTGCTCGTAGCCGGTGGCGGAGACCTCGACGAACTCGGCGCGGTCGCCGAGGCCGCGCTCGGCGGCGTTGCGGCGGCCCCGTTCGAGGTCGTCGGCGGCGAGGTCGACGCCGGTGCCCTTGGCGCCGGGGGCGGCGTCGAGGAGGTCGAGCATCAGCTCGCCCCAGCCGCAGCCGAGGTCGAGGACGGTGGCGGGTCCGGTGGCGGCGAGGCCGGCGACGAGCCGCTTCGCGCGGGCGTCGGACAGCGGGCCGTGGAATCGCATGCGCGTCAGACGCGGAGGTTCAGAAGTCATCGCCGGGGACGGTATAGGCGCGTGGCGGACATCGCAACGCAAAAAGGGGCCCCCGCCGACAACCACGGCGGGGGCGGGGAGTGAAGGCCTTAGTCGAGATCGTCGATTCCGGCCGCGGCACGGCGGCGTCGGACGACGAGCAGGACGACGGTTCCGGCGGCCGCGAGGACGGCGCCGGCGAGGAGGATCCCGGTGAGCCCGGCACCCGTGACGGGCAGGCCGCCCGGTGAGGTGGTCGTGGTGGTGGGCGCGGGAACGCTCGTGGTCGGCGCCGACGTGGGCACGGTCGGGCTGACCGAGTCCGACGGGGACGTGCTGGTGCTCGGGCTGGTGCTCGTCGACGGGGACGTCGAGGTCGACGGGGTGCTCGACGGGGTCGGGCTCGTCGACGGGCTGGGGCCGCCGCCTTCGGTGCCCGGGCAGGCGTGGGTCAGGTTGAACTGGTCCTTCGGCGAGGTACCGGTGATCGTCGCGGTGGCGTCGATCAGGGTCCAGCCGATGGGCGTGAGCACGTATGCCTTGGAGGTTCCGGGCGCGTCGATGACGGTCCCGGAAAGGCTGTGCTCGGCACCATCGCCGTCTTCGAAAACGGCGGTGACCGTGACGAAGTCGCCCTTGTTGCCCGGAAGTACGAACACCCAGCCGTCCTGACCGGGAAGCGACTGTCCACCAGGGATCTGGTCGCAGCTGTTCTCGGCGTCCTCGGCGGTGGTGGGCACGTTGCCCGGGTTGATGGAGATCTCGGTCGACGCGGAGGCCGAAGGCGCGAACGCCAGGGCGAGCGCGGCGAGAGCGGCCAGCGCCACGGTGGGCACACCGAGTCGCAGGGCTTTCTTGCGTGTGAACACGGGGGCTTCTCTCTGATGCGGAAGATTTCGACGGTGTGGGCACGCCACAAAAGGTGCAGCGCTCCGAAGGGTTCTCGCGTTACTGGGATTCCGCTGGTGCCAAGGAAATCCCCTTGACGTGTGAGGGGCAATCGAGCGAACGGCCAGGTGATCACGCCGGTCATGCGGGCGAACGCGCCGACCGGCGGCGGGCGGCTGATCTCGCGGCCATGGACACCGTGCGGGAGCAGGAAACCGGCCAGGCGGCGGGCAAGGCACGGACGGGCGCGGCGATTCCCGGCGTGGCGGGTCGCGAGGGACCGGCGAGGAGCCTGCACCCCGGTTCGCCGAAAGCGTTCACCCCGAACGCCGCCCACCACCACGAGGGAACGCGGGCACCGCGAATCCCCCCACGTGCGATCGCGAGTCCCGATCCCGGGGCTGCTCCCCCGGGACGTCCCCCGAGGGCTAGTGGTTCTCGCGGGCCGAGCGGCGGGTGCGCGCGAGGATCAGCGCGACCGCTCCGGCACCGGCGAGCAGTGATCCGGCGAGCATGATCGTCGCCGCCGGGCTACCCGTCTTGGCCAGTCCGCCCGGAGGCGTCGTGGTCGGTTTCGCGGTGGACTTCGACGGGCTCGACGACGGCGACTCGCTGGGCGAGGTCGTCGGCGGGCTCGTCGGCTGTGAGGTCGGCGGGGTCGTGGGCGGGGTCGTGGGCGGTGTGGTCGGTGGAGTCGTGGGCGGTGACGTGGTCGGCTTGCACGTCGGGTGGCCGCCCTTGTCGGCCGCGGGGGCCGGGCAGGACGGGTGGCCGCCATGGTCACCGGTTCCGGCGACCGCGGCGGGCCCCACGGCCAGGGCGAGTGCGGCGAAGGCCCCGACGGCCAGTAAAGGCAGTGCGAGGCGGAGCGTTCTCCTGGTGTTCGACACGGTGGGCTTCTCTCTGACGTGTCTGTACGGACGCGCGGCGACCGACGGTGAGTCGGCCGTCACGTAGATACAGCGCGCGAGAGGCCTCCCGCGTGGCAGCGGTCGGCGTGATTTGTGAGATTCAGCCGATCAGGTGAACCGGACGGGACTTAGGTCCCCATCCGCACCCAGCGGTCCATGAGGTGGTGGGCCACCGAGATGCTCCCCGGCGTCGCCATCGTCGTCGAGCGCCCTTCCAGGGCGTCGCGCAGTTCCTCGCGCGTGAACCACCGCGCCTCGGCGATCTCGCCGGGGTCGCGGTTGATGGGGTCGTCGGGGTCGGCGACCGCGAAGAAGCCCAGCATCAGCGAAGCGGGGAACGGCCACGGCTGCGACACCACGTACTCGATCCCGTGGACGCGGACGCCGACCTCCTCGAAGACCTCCCGCGCCACGCACGCCTCGGCCGACTCGCCGGGTTCGACGAACCCGGCCAGGCAGGAGAACCAGTTCTGCGGACGGCCCGGACCGCGCGCCAGCAGGCAACGGTCGGCGCCGTCGGTGACCAGCACGATCATCGCCGGGTCGGTCCTCGGCCACATCGGCGGCCCGTCCTCGGGCTGCCGCACCCACCCCGCGTGCGAGGTGCTCGCGGGCCGCCCGTTGACGGGACTGTAGACGTGCGTGCCGTGCCAGTTGACCAGCGCCAGCGCCGTCGCGCACACCTCGGCGTCCACATCGGACAGTTCCATGGCCAGTTCACGCAGCGTCGACGACTCCGGCCCGACGTCGAAGCGCACCGCGAAGTACGGCGTGCCGCCCTCCCCGAGGCCGAGGAACCAGCGCTCGCCGTCGGGGGCGTCGGCCGCCTCGACGTAGCGAAGGCGGCCCTCGGCGTCGACGGGAACGCGCCCGTCGGTGTCCATGAGCAGGATGCGCGCCGACAGCCACGCCGAGGCCAGCCAGGCCTCATCGGTGCGGCGGTGCGCAGCCCGGTCGACGACTCCCCGCGACAGCAGTGGCATCACCTCGTGGCCCCCAAGGGGTGGAACCACAGGTCACGCCCCCGCGTCGGCGGAGGTGATCTCGGTGATCGCCGACAGCGGCCCGGTGACCGCACTCGCGTCGCCGAGGACGACCGCTACCGACTTCGCCGGAGCGAAGTAGTTCGCGGCCGCGCGGGCGATGTCGTCGACGGTCGCCTCCGCGAGACGCGTGGCGTGTCCGGTGAGCCATTCGAGGCGCAGCCCGTACCCGGCGAGCACCGACACCAGCCCGGCGAGGCCGGCCTGCGTCGACGTGCCGAGGCGCAGGGTGCCCAGTGCGTAGCGGCGGGCCTGTTCGACCTCTTCCTTGCCGGGCGCGACGGTGGCGAAGCGGCCCATCTCGTACCAGGTCTCCCACAGCGCGGGACCGGTCACCTCGGTGGCGACGTCGGCGGAGATGGACAGTTCAGTGCCGGCCAGGGAGTGCTCGACACTGGAGCGCGGCGAGTAGGTGTAGCCCTTGTCCTCGCGGATGTTCTCCACCAGGCGCGAGGAGAAGTAGCCGCCGTAGACGAGGTTCGCCAGCTGCTGGGCGGCGCTGTCGGGGTGCGTGCGCGGGACGCCGTGCATGATGATCCGCAGCGAGGACTGCACCGATCCGGGCCGGTCGATCAGCGTCAGCGGGCCGGTGACCAGCTTCGGGATCGGGGGCAGCGTGATCTCGTCACCGCCGCCGTTCCAGCCCGCCAGAGCCCGCTCGCAGGCGTCGAGCGCGGCCTGCGGCTCGACGTCGCCGACGATGACCAGCGTGGCGCCGCGCGGATGCAGACGGCCCCCGTGCAGCGCGGCCAGCTCGGGCGTGCCGACGGCCAGGACGTCCTCGGCCTCGGGGGTCTGCACGGCGTAGGGGTGGTCGCCGTAGACGCGCTTGTTGACCGCGCGGGCCACCAGGTGCGCGGGCTGCTGCGCGGCGACCTTGAGACGGTCGGCGATGCGCTCGCGCTCGGTGGTGACCTCGACCGACGGGTACGTCGCGCCCGTCAGAACCTCCGCGAGGAGGTCGAGGACGTACGGGAGCCCCTCGGCGAGGCTGTTGCCGGCGATGAGGAGCCGGTCGGGGTCCGCCCCGGCCGACAGCCCTCCGCCGACGGCCTGGAGCTCGGCGGCGATGTCGACCATCGACTTGTCGGCGGTACCGGCCAGCAGCGTCTGCGACAGGACCGAGGCGGTGGCCACGTCGGCCTTCGCGAAGGGAATCCGCAAACGCAGCTCGACCAGCGGCACGCTCGGGCGGTGCACGGCGATGACGGTCAGGCCGTTGCCCAGGACGCGCTCGGCGGTCTCGGGCAGCGTGAGGGTGGTCTCCGGCGCCAGGTCCGGAACCTCGGTGATGCTCACTGGTCTCCTCCCGGGATGACCTCGATCGCGGCGCGGCGCTGCGGCCGCAGGGTGGCGGCCGCCGAAACGACCTGCTCGGGGGTGACCTCGCCGAGCTGGCGGGGCAGTTCACCGGCGAGTCCGGCGTCGCCGCGCTGGATCTCGTAGGTCGCCAGGTGCAGGGCGCGGTTGAGGACCGAGTCGTCGTCGCGCAGGAGGTGCGTGGCGATGCGGGCCTGGACGCGGGCGAGCTCCTCGGCGGACAGGCCGTCGTTGGCGAGGCGCGAAAGCTCCTCGTCGACGGTGGTGAGGAGCTTGTCGACGTCCCCGCCGGGCGGCAGGTGCGCCGACAGGACGAGGGCCGTGGGGTCCCGGACGGCGAAGGGCTCGCCCATGAAGCCGAGGTAGCCGCCGATGCTGGTGGCGATCCGGTCGCGCGAGACGAGCCGCTCGACGAGGCGGGAGGCGTCGCCGTCGGTGAGGACCTCGGCGAGGACCACGTAGGGGAGGTAGCCGGTCAGGTCGGTGATCGGGTTCGGGACCCGCCAGGCCGCGGCGATCGCCGGGAGAGGCGCGCGCTCGTCGGTGTAGGAGTCGCGGCGCTCGGCGGTCAGGTCCGGCTCGGAGAAGTCCGGGCGGTCGGGCGCCGGGCGCGCGGGCACGTCGGAGAAGTGCCGCTCGACCAGGCGCGTCGCCTCGGCGACGTCGAAGTCGCCGGAGACCGACAGGACGGCGTTGCCCGCCGCGTAGTACTTCTCGAAGAAGGCGGTGGCGTTGTCGACGGTCGCCGCTTCGAGGTCGGTGAAGGACCCGTAGCCGTCGTGGGCGTTGGGGAAGGTGTCGAACATGACCGGGGGGAGCTTGATCCACGGGAACCCGCCGTAGGGCTGGTTCATCACACGGACGCGGATCTCCTCCTTGACCACCGCGATCTGGTTGGCCAGGTTCTCCTCGGTGATGCGCGGGCTGCGCATCCGGTCGGCTTCGAGGAAGAGCGCGCGCTCCAGGGCGTTGGAGGGCAGCTGCTCGTAGTAGTCGGTGTAGTCGAGGTGGGTGGACCCGTTGAAGGTGCCGCCCGAACCCTGGACGTAGCGGAAGTGCGCGAGCTTCTCCAGGTTCTGCGAGCCCTGGAACATGAGGTGCTCGAAGAGGTGCGCGAAGCCGGTGCGCCCCTCCGGCTCGCTACGGATGCCCACGTCGTAGACGACCGAGACGCCCACGACGGGCGCGCTGCGATCCGGGCTCAAGACCACCCGCAGCCCGTTCGGGAGCGTGAAACGCTCCACGGGGTAGGCGGTCGCGGGGATGCGAATCTGGGGAGAAGCCACGCGATGACCCTATCTCGGAGGCGTGGCGCCGGGGTGACCCGGCGCGACGTTCAGGAGGCGCGCACGGAGTCGAGGACGTCGTCGACGACCCAGTCGAACTCCTCGCCGTGGCTGCCGGGGATGGAGACGTAGAGGACGGCCGCCTCGGGACGGCCGACGTCGATGAGGGCGAGGCCGACCAGCTCGTCCTTGGCGGACAGGCCGGGCTCGTCGAAGGTGAAGCGCATCCGCATCACCCAGGCCGCGCGGCCGCCGATGTCGACCATCTCGTCGCGCAGGACCTCCATCTCGTTGGGCTGCGGGTAGTAGGAGACGCGGACGTCGGCGGCGACCTGGTGGGCCGTGCACTCCAGGTCGAGGTCGGAGCCGTCGTTGACGCGGGCGGCGACCGAGCCCGACAGGATCGAGGCGAGGTATTCGCCGCCGGAGTAGTTCTCGGTGACGAAGTACTGGCCGGTCGTGTAGGCGACCTCCAGCTCACCGGCGTCCCAGTTCTGGTTCCAGGGGAGCCAGGGGTCGCCGTAGGCGTTGTAGGAGATGCCGGAGGACTCGTCGACGGTGCGCTCGCCCTCGGGCGGCGGGGGCTCCTCGCCCAGCTCGGGGGCCTCGGCCAGGGGCGGGCACATCGCGGCGAGGGGCGGGAGGTCCTCGTCGGGGGCCTCGTAGTCGTCGGCGGAGGTGGGGGCCTTGCCCGGCAACGCGCCCTGGCTCGCCATCGCGATCACGACGACGAGGCCGACGGCGACGATGGCGATGCCCGCGCCGAGGAACCAGCGCAGCATGCGCCGGTCGATGCCGGCGGGCGGCTTCGACGGTGGCGGGGGCGGCGGGTTGAGGGTGACGTGCACACAGACAGTGTTACCGGTGACGGCCAGTCGGCGTGGGGGCGTGGGGGAGGTCACAGCGACCTAAGGTGGTGGCATGCGCGGAAGCCTGCGGATCGGCGCGTGCCAGACCCCGGAGATCGTCGGCGACGTCGACGGAGCCCTGTCGTGCCTGGAGGACTTCGCCGTGCAGGCCGTCGAGCGGGACGTGGACCTGCTGCTGTTCCCCGAGGGCTTCCTGCAGGGCTACCTCGTCGAGGAGCCGCACCTGCGCGAACACGCCCTCGCCCTCGACTCCGATGGATTCGCCGCGGTCCTGCGGCGGCTCACGCCCGTCACGCCGACGCTCGTCTTCGGCGTCATCGAGCGAGGCCGCGGCGGCTACTTCAACTCGGCGGTGGTCGTCGAGCGGGGAAGGTCGCGCGGTGTCTACCGCAAGACGCACCTCGTTCCGGGCGAGGCTCTCTTCGAGGCGGGCGAGGCCTACCCGACCTTCGTCGCCCGGGACGTGCGCTTCGGCGTCAACATCTGCTACGACTCGCGGTTCGCCGAGGCCGCGGCTCCCGTCGCGGCCCAGGGCGCACGGTTGCTGCTCGTCCCCGCGCAGAACATGATGCGCCGCGAAGTCGCGCCTTACTGGAAGGACCGGCACCACGCCATCCGCGCCGAGCGCGTCCGCGAGACCGGCATGTGGCTGGCCTCGGCCGACGTCACCGGCGAGCGCGGCGACACCCACGTGGGCTGGGGGCCGACGAGCGTGATCGCGCCCGACGGGGAGGTCGTGGCGCGGGTGGCGTTGGGGACGGTGGGCATGGCGGTCGCGGAGGTGGGGGAACGGTCCGGTGCGTCGCGGCTCAGCCGTCGACCTTGAACCGCCGCCACTCCGGCCCGGGCGGCTCGTGGCGGATCCCGTTCTCGTCCAGCGCGTTGAAGACCGTCAGCCAGCCCGGCGAGAGGTCGAAACCGACGTCGACCGTTCCCCAGGGCGCGGCGGCGGGCCGTTCCGGCGGCCACCACTCCAAGAACTCGACGGCCTTCAGCCCTCGGCCGCGCAGTTCGGCGAGGCCGGGCAGCGGCTCGGGGCGCCAGGCCAAGCGGAAGTCGGGATAGTCGACCGGCGCGGCGGGGTCGATCACGTTCCATGTGATGCAGAGGTCGCCGAACTTCTGGTGGTCGACGGCGACCCGCTCGCTCCCGAAGTCGAGCAGGACCGGCGCGTCGGCGAACCACGTGCCGTCGTCGAGATCCCACAGCAGCCAGACGTGTGCGAGCACGCGTCCCGCCAGAGCGGCGAGTCTTCGCCCGTGAGCGGCGGTGAGGGCGGTGCGGCCTTCGAGCCACTCGGGGCGGTAGCCGGGGATGCCGAAGCGGGTCATGGGTTCCCCGGCTTGGTCGCTCGCCGTATTGCGGGCGCGGAGCCGGTGCCGCAGGTGAAGGTGACGTCGACGGTGGTCGGTGCGCCGGTGAAGGCCGCGACCTCCACCCACCCGCCGTACCCGCGCGGTTCGGCGTCGCTCGGCAGAACGTCGGCCCCCGTCGGGCGGCTCGGGGCCAGTTCGACGTCGAACGCGCTGCCGTCGGGGAACTCCAGCGTCACCGGGGCTCCGAGTGCGTGGAACAGGGTGAGGGCCTCCGCGTCAGCGCGGACCCTGGCGTCCCAGCCGTCGGGCGTCTCGTCGACGCGGGCGTCGACGGCTTCGGCGATGTCGAACGTGCTGTTCGCGAACCACCTGAGGGTCGCGGGCCCGTCGTAGGCGTGCATCCGTCCATCTTGCCGTCCGCACCGAAAAGCCGCGCCCCGAACAACCCGGGACGCGGCTTCGACCTCTCGGTTCTCGCTCGCGGCTACAGCTTCCCCGCCACCAGCGAGGTGTACCCGTCGTGCCCGAGGCGGTTCGGGTGGTACGACTCGATGATCGGCCAGCTGAGCCCGTTGATCCACGACGGCGAGTCGCAGATGGCGTGCCCGCCGAACGTCGACCTCGCGTCGGCGTAGGTGAAGCCGTGCGCGGCCGCGCGGTTGCCGATCGTGCCCGACAGCCGGTCGGCGGTGTCGTTCAAGGCGGTGCGCTCGGCGGCGCTGATGCCGTTGATGACCGAGCAGTTGTTGCCCTTGAACAGCTTCGGGTAGCCGACGACGATGACTCGCGCGTTCGGCGCCCGGGAACTGATCTGGTCGTACACGGCGTCGAGCTTGCCCGGCAGCGTGTTGGCGATGTAGCTGTTGGCGTTGGCGATGTCGTCATTGCAGTTGCTGAAGGGGATGTTGCACTGCGTGACCACATCGGCGAAGCCGGCGTCGTTGCCACCGATGGAGATGGTGACCAGGTCGGTGTTGGCGTTGAGCGCCGACACCTGGTTGTTCAGCACGTCCCCGGTCCGGGCGCCGGAGCACGCCTTGAACGAGAAGTTCGCGCCGATCTGCTGCGCGAGCTGGTACGGGTAGGCGTGCGTCGAGGTGTAGCAACCGGTCTCGATGTACGAGCCGGTACCGGTTCCCGAGGAATACGAGTCGCCGAGGGCGACGTAGTCCTGGGCGGCCGCCTGTGCCGGGGCGGCGGCCAAAACCGTGAGTGCCGTGGCCAGCGCGGCCGTTAAAGCCAGCAGGCGCGGGAGGCGTCTTGCCATTGCGGTCTCCTTGGGGGCGAGGGAAAAGCGTCGACCTGTTACCGGTTGGTAATACAGGTCGACGCCAGGTTAGTGGAAGTTCAGGTCCCAGGGAATCCTCAGACGAGAAGCGGTTTGACCAGGCCGGTGTAGGCGGTCTGGCCGTTGCGGTTCGGGTGGTAGGACTCCACGATCGGGTTCGACAGTCCGTTGACCCACTCGGAGTCGTCGCAGACCTGGTGCCCCTCGAAGGGATCGCGAGGGTCCACAAAGGAGAAGCCGTGCGCGGAGGCGCGCGCCTTCGTCGTCGTGGCCAGCAGATCGGCGGTCGCGTTGAGGGAGGACTGCTCCCCGGCGCTGATGCGGGCGAGGGCGTTGCAGGTCTCGCCGTTGAAGAGCCTCGGGTACCCGACGACGACCACGCGGGCGTTGGGCGCCTTCGCCCGGATCTGGTCGTAGACGTTGTTCAGTCGGCCGGGCAGGGTGTCGCGGATGAAGGCGTTGGCGGCGTTGATCTCCTTGGTGCACGTGTACGGCCACGGCTTGGCGCACTGCGTGATCACCGAGGAGAACCCGGCGTCGTTGCCGCCGATGGATATCGTGACCAGATCGGTGTCGGCCGCCAGGGTGCCCAGCTGCTTGCTGAGCACGTCGGCGGTCTTGGCGCCCGAGCAGGCCTGGAAGCTCAACGTCGCGCCGATCTCGGCGGCGGCCTTATAGGGATAGGCGTGCCGCGAGCGGTAGCAACCGTCGTCGGCGAGGTACTCACGGGTGCCGACACCCGAGGAGTACGAGTCGCCGAGGGCGACGTACTTCGCGGCGGCCGCCTGTGCCGGGGAGGCGGTGAGGATCGCCGCGAGGACGGCGAGCGCGGTGATTAAAGTCGTGCCGGCCAGTCTCAGCCGGTGGGTGACGCCGGGCATGGAGGGCTCCTTCGTCGCGGGGGCGCGAAGACCGTCCACAGTAGATGATCTGTGACGGTCGCCACTTAGCATAAGGGTGATCAAGTGTCCTGGAACAGTGAACGCGCCCGAATTTCAGCCGTCATATCGGTGCTTGCGCTGCTGCTGTCGGCCTGCACCTCGACCGGTTCGGGCAGCCCCGACGACGAGCCCGTCGAGATCGACGCCTACACCGAGAAGATCTCGCAGTGTCTGACCACAGTGGACCCGGCCGCGACGGGTGAACCCCTGACCGGCGAACCCGGCGACGCCGTCACCACAGACCCCGAAGCCGGGCTGGCCTACCGCACCTTCGGCGACCCCTGGCAGCCCTTCGACCTGCAGTGGTCGACGCCCGAACTGCAGCTCGCCTTCGACGGCGGGCAGATGCTCCTCGCCGAAACCGGCGATGACGGAACCCAGAACTGGGCCGTCATCTCCTCGACGCGCATGCCCAACGTCGTGGGCGACGCCCTCGTCACCGACCTCGGCTGCCTGGGCGCGCTCGCCGTCGCCGACATCATCGCGATGACCGGCTACCGCGACGGCGCCGCCGGGACCGACGTCGTCGAACAGGGCGACCGCGAGATCGACGGACGCGCCGCCTGGCTCAACATCACGCGCTACAAGGTCATCGACGACCGCTTCGAGTCGAAGAGCGAGCTGCAGGGGACGCTGCTCGTCGACACCGACCGGGGCGTGGGAGTCGTGTACGTGACGGTGCCCGACGCGCGGGGAGACCTCGACGGGGTGCTGCACGAGGTGTTCGAGTCGGTGCGGGTGCTGTGAGCACCGGTCAGGCGACTGCGGCCGACCTCATCGCGCCCGCCGCGCACGAGCACCTGGGCGCCCCTAGGTTCGGTGCATGCTGATCACGCTGACCGGCGGAGCGGGTTCGGGGAAGACGACGCTCGCGGCCGCGCTCACGGCGACCGTGCTGCACGGCGACGACTACTACTTCGGATCACCTGCGGAAGGCGGGATCTGGTCCCACGACCCCGATGGCAGCGGGCCGTGGATCGACGTCGGCGACCCGGCGTCGGTGGACTTCGCGCGGCTGAACGAGGACACGGCGGCGGCGCTCGGGACAGGCCGGGTGGTCGTCGTCGAAGGGATGTTCGCGCGGATGGTGGCGGTCGAGTGCCGCCGCCTGGACGTGTTCGTGGACCTGGCCGCGGACCTGCGACTGGCGCGCAAGATCGAGCGGAAGTGCGTACGCGGCGGCTTCCCCCTGGAGGTGCTGCTGCGGAACTACCCGCGCAGGCGCGCACAGCACGAACAGCACGTGGAACCGCTGCGGGCGGCGTGCGGGCTGGTCGTGGACGGGGGTGCGTCGGTGGAGGTCACGGCGAAGAGCGTGCGGGACGCGGCGAGCGCCTGAGGACCGCGATGTGTACGGCTGCCACCGCGATCGACGCGCAGGCGACGGCGACGAGGTAGCGGCCGGGGGTGGTCAGCGGCGGGTCGTCGGACACGATGCCGGGGTGGGCGGGGAGCAGGGCCGCGAACAGCAGCCCCGCGAGGATGACGGGCACGGGCGCGGCCGCGTGACGACTCCGGTGAGCGAACGCCGCGACGCCGGCCAGGCTGACGAGGAACAGGATCGCCATGGCCGAGAGACTCGTGGCGCCGGTGACACGGCCGGAGATGGTCCAGACCGAGCCGTAGTCGTAGGGGCCGGTCTCGGTGGCGCGTGGACGGTACGGGGACTCAAGCGACAGGACGACGGTCGCGACGGCCAGCGCGATGTAGAGGGGCGGGAAGACGAGTGTGGTGGCGGGCTTGGGCTGGGGTTTGGGCATTCCGCGAGGCTAGTGCGCGGTGTCCAAGTAAGGCGGCGATCGTGCCGGTGCCCCAGGTGAGGTAGTGGGAGTCGACGGGGAGGGCGGTGTGTTCGCCTTCGGGGTCGGCGGGGGCGAGGACGGCGTAGAAGAGGCCGAGGTCGTGGAAGGTGGCGGAGAGGGAGGAGATGGCCCACGGGACGAGGTTCGCGCGCAGGGGGCGGAGGGACGCGACGGGGAGGGTCTTGGAATCCCGGAGGATGAAGTGGATGGACGCGTCCTCGGGGGACTTGCAGATCTCCCAGAGGAGGTATTCGTACGTGACCTCTTGGGACGGCTCTTCGTTGATCACCGTGTGCTCCTCTACGGTTGCCGAGTGCTATCAGTAGACGATAGTTTTAGGCCACCTAGCGAACAAGTACCTAGCCTTCGTGCGTGTCACGACCACGCGTCTACTGACAGGAACCCGACAGATGCCACGGCGTAAGCAAGCGCAAGAAGGCAGCCCGACGGTCGCCGCCCGCCTGCTCGCGAATGAACTGCGGCAACTGCGAACCCGAGCGGGCCTGAGCCAGGCCGACGTCGCCCGCGAACTCGGCTGCACGCCGGGACGCGTGGGGCACATGGAGACGCGGCGAAACCTGCCGCGCCGTTCGGACCTGCTGGTGATGCTCCAGATGTACAAGGTGCCAGCCGAACGGCAGGTCTGGTACCTGGACCTGGCGGCGAAAGCCAAGGAGAAGGGGTGGTGGGACGGGGCTGCAGGGGTGCCGGGCTGGTTCTCGGCCTTCATCGGGCTGGAGTGGGGCGCCACTGCTGTCCGGAATTTCGAGCTCGGCGTAGTGCCGGGCCTGCTCCAGACGCGCGGCTACATGGAGGCGATCTTCCGTGAGGATCCGCAACGCGATGAACGCCTCGTCAACGAGTATGTGGAGAACCGGCTGCGCCGCCAGGGACGCCTGCACAGCCCTGAAAACCCGCTCTTCCTGCACGCGATCGTTGACGAAGCCTGCCTTCACCGCAGGATCGGCGGGCGACTGGTCATGCGTGAACAGCTCGAATTCCTTGCAAGGCTGCACTCTGATCACGGCACCACAGTGCAGGTTCTCCCCTTCAGTAGCGGAGCTGAACCAGGACTCGAAGGCAGCTTCCACGTCCTGGAATTCTCAGCGCCAGGGGACGCCGGTGTGGTGTACCTGGAAACGCACGTAGGTGGTTTGTACCTGGAAGAGGACAATGAGGTTGCGGTGTACGACTCGCTCTTCGAAGGACTCGCAGAGGCTGCACTTTCGCCGGCGAAATCCGTGTCGATGATCCGAAAGCTCGCAAGGGAACTCTGATGACACAGTTTGTATGGCGTAAATCGAGCCACAGCACCGGCAACGGGGGCGCGTGCCTTGAGGCGGCCTGGCGCAAGTCCAGCCACAGCCACGGTAACGGCGGGAACTGCGTCGAAGTCGCCGCCCCCTCCGCCGTCCTCATCCGCGACTCCAAGCTGGCGGCCTTCCCCACCTGCCCGGTCCTCACGGTGGACCGCGAGACCTGGCGCGGCTTCATCACGGGCCTCGCCTGAGTTCCGAACGCCGGGCACCTCTCTTCGCGTACCGGTGGGAGCGTCAGCAGGACCACCCCTCACCGCCCGGGATGGCCCTTTTGGTCGCGCGTCAGCGCGACATACTCCCCTCCTTCTAGGTGTGTCTCCGTCGGTCGGCCGTTGATTGGACGACATGGAGGTTCTGTCGGGGTCAAGGGCGCTCTTTCCCTTGACCCCGACAGGTTCTTCATGTGCCCTTGAAAGGGCCGTAAGACGGAGACACCGGTAAGGAATCACTCCGGCCACTTCTCTGCCCTAAACCGCCACCACGCACCCACCCGGAAGAGCCCCGGTCTTTCGAGTCTCTTGAGGGAGGCCCGGGGTCTGGGGACGGAGTCCCCAGCAGGGGACTGGGGACAGAGTCCCCACCTTGGTCGGGAACCCTACGCAGCGCAGCTGCTATTCACCGGGTTTGCACTAACGCCGGACACAACGCAATCCGCGGCCGACGATCGGGTTGGGGTTGCGACCAAGAGACGGGAGACCACGGGAGGGGTGGGCTAGGTGGCGCCATATATGCGGCCAGCTCGAATCGCCCCGTCTACAACGATCGCACGAGGCTGCGACAGTTCTCGGCGAACAACGAGGAACGAAGGCGGGCCTCCACACACGCGAGCCACAAGCCACAAGAAACGAGCGCGAGACACGAGGACACACGCAACACCAGCCAGGAAACGGAAGTGAGGCCTGCGAGACCCCTACCCCGGCAGCAAGCCCTCCAGCTCCGGCAGCTCCCCCACCTCGACCGTCCGCCCCTCGCCGACGTAGTAGAAGCACGCCCGCACGCGCTCGGGCTCCACACCCCTCAGCCCAGCCCACGCCTGCCGGTAGGCCGCCAACTGCACCGCCGCAACCCGCCTCGGTTCCAACCCCCTGGGCGCGCGGCCGGTCTTCCAATCCACTACCTCATAGTCGTACTGCTCCGAATCCGCAGCCTTGAACACCGCGTCGATCCGCCCCCGAACAGGCACACCACCGACCAGCGTCACGAACGGCACCTCGACCGCCACCGGCAGGCGCGAGGCCCACCGGCTCACCCCGAAGCGTTCCTTCAGGCGTTCGAGTTCGGCGTCGGGCGCTCCGTCCTCATCGGACGCTCCCGGCAGATCGTCCAGATCCAGCAACGGCCGCACGCCGTAGTACTCCTCGACCCACGCATGGAACGCCGTCCCCCGACGCGTCCTGGGTTCGGGCTGCTCGGGCAGCGGCCGGCGCAGCTTCTCCGCGAAGCCGTCGAGGTCTTTGCGCATCGCCACCAGCTGCGACACCGACAGCTGTCCCGGCAGGAACAGCTCCGTCGTTCCCGACGCGGCCTTGTCGCGCTCGGCCAGCAGCAACTCCGCTTCCAGTGCCCAGGCCGTGGCGACCTCGTCTTCCTCTGATTCCTCCGGCGCGGGGTCGGAGGACTCGGTGGCGGCGGCCCGAACGAGCGCGGCCGCCTCGGCAACCGCCGACTGCCGCTCGCCCAGGGGCGCCGCCACGGGCCACGTCGCACTGACCGGGTTGTCCAACATGGGGTTGCGCTCGTCGGTCGGGCGCTCGGCCCACTGATCGACGGTGGCCTCTGCGGACCTCAGCTCCTCCAGGAACACCGACGGACCACAGGCCCTCGCGCCGGTCTCGCTCCACCAGAAACCACTGGCCAGCAGAGTGTGCCGGGCGCGGGTGAAGGCGACGTACGCCAGCCTTCTGTCCTCGGCCAAGTCGTGTTCGCGCCAGGCCGCCTTGAAGGCCTTGATCGCTTTGGCGGCAGTCGTTCCCGACAGTTCCAGCTCCGGCAGGTCGTCGGCGTCGCCCCTCAGCGGGATGGGGAGTTCACCGGCCGAGGTGAGCCAGCTGGATCGGGCCCTGTCGCTGGGGAACACGCCCTTGGCGAGCCCGGCGACGGCGACCAGGTCCCACTCCAGGCCCTTCGCGGCGTGGACGGTGAGGATCTGCACGGCGCCCGGCTGGGGTTTGGCAGGCGCGGTCTCAAGGCCGCGCTCGGTGTCCTCGGCGGCGGCCAGATACGCCAGAAAGCCTGTCAGGGACGCGATCTGGGAATCCGACGAGTACTTCGCCGCCAGGTCGGCGAAGGCGTCGAGCTGGGTCCGGTCGCCGCGATGCAACGACACCTCGACGTCGAGTCCCGTCGTGCGTTCGATGTCGGCGATCAGCTCGGGCAGCGGCTGGGACAATCGCGACCTGAGTGCCGCGATCTCGTCCCGCAGCGCCGTGATGCGCTCGTAAGCGACCTCGGTGTAGTTCTCCTCGTCGCCCGGATCGGCGATCGCCTCGGCGAGCGCGGTCTCCTCGGCGCGGTCGGTGTTGCGGCTCCTCTTGTTGAAGCCGCGCTCCTCCGCGAGTTCGGTGGCCCTGCGGTACAGAGCGACGAGGTCTCGCGGACCGAGGCGCCAACGAGGTCCCGTGAGCAGGCGGATGAGCTGCCCACCGGCGCCGGGGTCGGCGAGAACCCGCAGGGTGCAGTAGACCTCGCGGACTTCGGGGACGTCGAGGAGTCCGCCGACGCCGACGATCTCGACGGGCAGGCCCCGGTCGCGCAGGGACCGTTCCAGCAGCGGGATCTGGCTGCGTTTGCGGACCAGGAACGCGGTGCTCGGCAGCTCGGTGGGCGGCACGGAGGGCCAGTCCGCGCCCCACAGCTCCTCGACGGCGTCGGCGAGGTACTCGGCCTCGTCGAGAACCGTCGGCAGCAGGGCACAGCGCACGTCTCCGGCGCCGGGGGCGCCCGGTGAGAGGGCCGCGACGGAGTGCCCGCCGTCGCGCAGGGGCCGCGAGATCGCGTTGGCGACGGTGAGGATTCGCGCGCGGTTGCGCCAGGAGACGGTGAGCTCGAAACGTGACGCGGCGGCGCCTTCGGCGGGTGGGAAGGAGTCGTTGAAGCGGTTGAGGGTCCCCGAACTGGCACCTCGCCAGCCGTAGATGGACTGGCAGGGGTCGCCGACGGCGGTGACCGGGTGCCCGTCGCCGAACAGGGATCGCAGCAGCACGACCTGCGCGTGGCTGGTGTCCTGGTACTCGTCGAGCAGGACGACGCGGTGCTTGTCGCGTTCGGCTTCCCCGACTTCCGGCACGCTGACGGCGAGCCGGGCGGCGTGTTCCATGACGTCGGCGAAGTCGGAGGCGCCGAGTTCGCGTTTGCGGTCGTGGTAGGCCTCGACGAGTGGGAGCAGCTGCACCCGCGCGTGCTGGGCGGCCAGTGTGTTGCGAATGTCCTCATTGGATCGTGTGCCGACGGTCTCCTCGATGCTCTCGACGATGTCGTCGGTGAAGCGGCGCAGCTCGTCGGAGGTGCACAGGTGCTCGGCGAGTTCACCGGCCAGCGAGCGCACGCGGTCGACCACTGTGGACAGTTCGAGGTCGACGTGGCTCATGTCCCCGCCGTAGGCGCGCACGACGGAGTCGGCGAGCTGCCAGGCGGCCGATTCCGACAGCATCCTGGTCTGGGCGTCGATCCCGGCGCGCAGGCCGTGTTCGCCGACGACCCTGGCGGCGTAGGAGTGGTAGGTGGCGACGGTGGGTTCGCCGGCGTCGTCGCCTTCGATGTCGGGCAGGATCGACAGTCCGGCCAGGCGCGCGAGGCGGCGGCGGACGCGCAGGCCCAGCTCGGCGGCGGCCTTGCGGGTGAAGGTCAGCCCGAGGACGTGTTCGGGGCGGGTGAAACCGTTGGCGATCAACCAGACCACGCGCGCGGCCATGGTCGCGGTTTTGCCCGACCCGGCGCCGGCGACGACGATCGTCGGCGTGAGCGGTGCTTCGATGACGGCGGCCTGCTGCTCGGTGGGCAGGTCGGTGTCACCGAGCATGCGGGCCAGTTCGACGGCGGAGTACCGGGGGGCCGGGGAAGGCTGAGGCTGTTCCGTCAAACCGGGAGACCCACTCAATCCGTCACCTGCCTTCCCTTGCCACTGATCGGACACGCGTCCTTGACCTTGCAGTGCGAGCACTTGCCGGTGTGGCGGGCCTGGAACGTCGACGCCGCCATCTTCTCGGCGACGTTGAGGACGAGGCCCTCGGCCCAGCGCGGATCGTCCGAAGAGGACAGTGCGCCCTGTTCGCGGACACTGGCGCTCTTGGCGTCGTTGCCGATGTGCAGCAGGGCCGCGCCCGCCGACTCGGCTCCCTCGCCGACGCCTTCGACCTCGGCGAAGGCGCCGTTCTCGGCGGCCACCTGGTAGGCGGCGAGCTGCGGGTTCTGCTCGGTGTCGGTGGCGCTGGGCGGTGCCCCGGCGCCGGTCTTGATGTCGACGACGTAGAGCTTGCCCTGCGCGTCCTTCTCAAGGCGGTCAACGGTTCCGGTCAACTCGACCGTCACGTCGCCCTCCGACAGACGGACCTTGAAGCCCTGTTCGGCGGCGACGAGTTCGCGTGGGTTGTCGCGCACCCAGTCGGCGAACTTGTCGACCATCTTCGCGACGCGTTCGCGCTGCTTCGCGGTCAGCCAGGGGGCGTCGACGGGCATCGACTCCATGTTGGCGCCGACGTAGGTGTGCATGGCCTCGCCGACGTCGGCGGCGGCCACGGAGTCTTCGGCGGCGGCGTGGACGAGGTTCCCGATCTGTTGTGCCGCACCGGACGCCTCGGATCCGCCGTGGCGTTCCAGGACCCAGCGCAGGCCGCATTCGAGGACGTTCTCGGCCGTCGACGGCGAGACCCGCACGGTCTCCCCCGCCACGGCGAGGGGACGTTCGTCGGACAGGGGCGCCAGGCCCCACCAGCTTTCCGGGTCGGCGCCGGCGACACCCGCGGCGGCCAGTTTCGCCAGCTGCGCGGCGGCGGCCCGGCGCCGGGCGGGCGGTTCGGCCTCGTCGACGGCGGCGGATCGCAGTCGTGCCACCAGAGCGGGCAGGGTCAGCGGGCGGTCGGGGGCACCGGCCTCCTCGACCGCGACGCCCAGCTCCTCGACGAAGCGGCTGGGCACGTTCTCCTCTTCGTCGTCGACGGCGGTGACCAGCAGGCGGCGGGAAGCGCGGCCTACCGCGACGTAGAACAGGCGCCGTTCCTCCGCCAGGAGAACGGACGCGCGGTTGACGGCCTTGGCGGCGCGGCCCGCGTCGGTGTCGACGAGGGCGTCGGCGGCGAGCAGGCCGTCACGACGTCGCAGGTTCGGCCAGACGCCCTCCTGGAGACCGGCGATGACCACGAGGTCCCATTCCAGGCCTTTGGCGGCGTGGGCGGTGACGACGCGGACGGCCTCGCCGCGTTCGGCGTGGGCGGCGAGGGTGTCGGCGGCGAGGTCTTGGCCGAGGACGTGCTCGACGAAGATCTCCGGACCGGCGCCGGGCAGACGGTCGCAGAAGCTCGCGGCGCCGTCGAAGAGGGTCATCATGGCATCGAGGTCGGCGTCGGCGGCGGCGGCGCGCGGCCCACCGCCCATGGCCAGCTCGCTCAAGGTCGCGGCCAGACCGGAGTGCTCCCAGAGGATCCAGAGCAGTTCCTCGACGGTGCCCTGGTTGTCGCGGACCAGGGCGAGCAGGTCGGCGAGTGTCCTCAAGGGACGGACCCACTCGGGTTGGTCAAGAGCCTTCAGCCCCGGCGGCGGGCCGAGCCCGATCCCATGCCCCTCTGGCGGTTTCGTTCGCGCCGCCAGAAGAAGCTCGGTGTCGAGGGCGGCGAGAAGGCCCGGTTCGCGCAGCGCTTCGACGAGCAGTTCGCCGGAGCCGCGGCGGTCACCGGTCTGGGCGGCGAGGGCCCGCAATCCCTGACGCAACCTGCGTTCCCCGAGCGGATCCGCACCGCCGTAGGGAGAGTGGAGGAGCCCGACGGCGGTCTCCTCGTCGAGGCGCTTGGGGTCGAGACCGCAACGGATGAGCGTCAACAGTGGACGGACGAGCGGCTGCGCCGACAGTGGCAGGTCCTCGCTGGAGACGGTCATCGGAACCTGCGCCTGCCGCAGCGCACGGGACAGGACCGGCAGGTGCCCGGCGGTCGACTTGACCAGGACCGCCATCCGCGACCAGGGCACGCCGTCGCGGAGGTGGGCGACGCGCAGGGCGTCGGCGATGTGCGCGGCCTCGGCGCTGCCGCTGGCGAACATCCGGACCGCGACCCCGCCGTCCACGGTGGACGGTCCGGCGCCGCGCGCCCGGTGCGGGCCGGTACCGGCGAGGCGACGCGAGACCCGGCGTGCCGCGCCGATCAGCGACGGCCCGGCACGATGGCAGGTCGACAGGATCGCGCTCGGCGCGCTCCTCGAAAGAACCGAGTCACCGTGGACGGCCGGGAACTGGTCGGGGAAGCGCCGCACGCCCTCGGGGTCGGCGCCGCGGAAGGCGAAGGTCGCCGAGTCCGGGTCGCCGAAGGCGACCAGATGCGCGCCCGGACCGGTGATCTCGCGCAGGAGCGTCAGCTGGCCCGGGTCGGTGTCGTGGAGTTCGTCGACGTAGACGTAGTCGGGACGGTTCGCCGCCGCGAGCTCCGGGTCGACGCGCAGCCGCGCCGCGGCGGCCCGCACGATCTCGGCGGTGTCGTAGCGGGCGCCGCCTTCGCGCAGCGCGAGCTGGTCGATGTAGGAGTGGTAGAAGGCCGCCGCGGCCGTCCACTCAGGACGGTTCTCGGCCTGCCCGTGCGCCGCCAGCCGCGACGGGCCGATACCGCGCTCGGAACAGCGCAGCAGCAGGTCGCGCAGCTGGGTGGCGAAACCGCGTGTCGGGACGGCCGCGCGCAGCGACTCCGGCCAGTCGGCGGGATCGGCCTCGGCCAGCATCTCGCGGATCACCAGGTCCTGCTCGGGACCGGTCAGCAGCCGCGGCGGGGGGCCGCCCGCCATGCGCAGCACCGCGAAGGCGTAACCGTGGAAGGTGTGCACGTTGACCTCGCCGACCGTGCCGCCCGCCTGCCCCGCGACCCGCGCGGACACCGCCCGGCGCAGACGCTGCGCGCCACGCCGCCCGAAGGTGAACACCAGGATCCGCTCCGGCGCGACACCCGACGCGACCCGCGCGGCGACCGACTCGACCAGCGTCGCCGTCTTGCCCGTCCCGGGCCCGCCGAGCACGAGGAGCGGACCGGCATCATGCGCGATGACGGCCCGCTGCGTCTCATCCGGCTCGAAGGGAAGGTCCGACCCCTGTTCGATCCGCCGCCGGAAGGCGAAGCGCGAACTCACCGCGCCAGCCAACCACGGCCGTCCGACATAGGCGAGCCGCGACACGTACGAATGGGGGTTGATCACACGCCGGCGACGACCCTCCCCGCGCCCGCCCGGCGCGGATCGCCCGCGGCCTGCGTCGGCGTCACCGCGCTGGCACCACCGAAGTAGTGCCGGTCGGTCGACCACTCGTTGAGGTCGTAACCGGCCTTGACCAGCGAGGTCAGCGCGTCCGTCGAGACACCGGGCTCAGTGTGCACGAGCGGCCCGGCGACATGGAAGCGCGGCCGCGACAAGGCATCGTCGAGCGAATCGCCGCGGACGAGGTGGTTGACCAGGACGTGCAGCAGCGCCGTGCGGATCCGCGACGCGCCCGCCGAACCCGCCGCGACCGTGACACCGCGGCCGTCGAGGACCACGAGCGGGCACATCATGCTGCCCATGCGGTGGCCCGGGGTCAGCGGGCCGCGCAGGAGCTCACCCTCGCCGAGCATCGAGTTGAGGTGCACGCCGTAGCCGCCGATCCACACCGACGAGCCGATGCCGAGGGTCGTGGTGACGACGCAGGCGTTGCCGTGCCGGTCGATGACCGAGATGTTCGTGGTGTCGCCGGGGCCGCCCGGGTCGGGACCGGCGAGGGCGTCGGCGACCGCGACCGCCCGGTCGCCCTCGTCGAGACGCGACAGTTCGGGCAGGGCGGCGAGTGTGCCAATGGTGTGGTTGAGGTCGTCGCGGCCGCAGACGACACGGCCGGTGAAGACCGTCCGCCGCACCGGGACAGACAGGACACGGTAGGCGGCGAGGTCGCCAGGGCCGAGAGCGCCGCCGGCGGCACGAACGTCGTTGACGAGCTGCGCGCCGAGGACGCCGGTGTAGAAGTCGCCGGGGCCCGCCTGGGCGATGCGGTCGAGAGCGTCGACGAGGCCCGGGTGATAGAGGATCTGGCCGCCGCGTAACAACTCGCCGTTGGGGGCATAGGCCGCGCGGCCCTCACCCGAGACGAGCGCCGGAGCCACCGACGGGAGCGTCGACGCGTGCTCGTCGGGCAACGGGACACCGCGCTCGGCGAGCGACGTCGCCGGTTCCAGCAGCCGCGTCCACGGCGTGCGACCCCACCGGCGATGCAACTCGGCCGCCCCCGCGACGACGCCCGGGACGCCGACACTCGCGCCACCGATCGAGAAACGCATCGGGACACCCCCGAACGCGACATCGATCGCCGTCATCGACGACGCCACACCGCCCTCGACACCGGGAATCGCCGTGAAGAAGTCCAGGCAGGTCACCACGCCCGACGCGGCATCGAAATACGTGGCGAACCCGCCACCACCCAGCCCCGTCATGATCGTCTCCCCGACACACGACGCGAACACCGCCGCGACCGCGGCATCAGCGGCGTTGCCCCCAGCAGCGAGAACATCGGCACCCGCATCCACAGTGGCCGGATGACCAGCGGCAATACCCCCAAAGCGGCCCATGAGCGGCAGCGTAACCAGCCGAGACGGGGGAGGCTGTCAGGTGTAGGACTGTGTGGGTTTGGGCGGCGCGAACGAAACCGCCTGAGGGGTGGGGGCGGGCTCGGCCGCCGGTGCCGGTGCCGGTGCCGGTGCGGGGGCCCGGGGTGGGCAAGCGGGCAAGCAAGCGAACGAACGGGCGAAGTCGAGCTTGCCCGGGTGGGTGCGGGAGCAGGCTCGGGCTGTTGAGGGCAACATGCGGCGGCGGACGGCCGTGCGAAAAACGCACTCCCCCGCTCGCCCCAAAGGGGCCCCAAAAATCACGATACGGGCTGAGTACGACAAAAACGGCTACGCGAGGATCGCTCGCAAAGCTGGCCGGCACGAGC
The DNA here is from genome assembly GCF_014202425.1 of Phytomonospora endophytica. Lineage (GTDB taxonomy): Bacteria > Actinomycetota > Actinomycetes > Mycobacteriales > Micromonosporaceae > Phytomonospora > Phytomonospora endophytica. Next base: position 335,643 of record NZ_JACHGT010000002.1, read on the forward strand.
GCCGGGAGTCGCGGCGAGAGTCCTGCCCGGGCGAATGGCGGCATGGCGAAAGCTCGGCGCGGCTGGCCGGCGGGGCGCGACGGGAACCCACGTGCGCGATCGGGCGACGCGGCGTTGCCACCGTCCGCTGCACCCCCGGCAGGCCTCGGCGGTCGGCGGCGACACCCGGCGACCCTCCGGTGCAGCGATATACAGCCATCACGGCGGTGGGCACCCGCCCGGAAACGCCCGGCGGGCGCGTGTCGCGGCCGACGGGCGAGAAGCGCCACGGGCGTCCGTCCCGCCGGGCGGACGTCACCTCGACCGCTGAACCGGCACGGCTTCGCCCGGGGACGCCCCCGCACCCGCGCTCGCACGGGCAGTGCCGGTTACCCGAGGGTGTGGAAATCGCGCAGCCACCCCGCACCCGCGCGCGCAGTACCTCCTCCGCGTGCGTCAGCTCGGCGCGCTCGCCCCTGCACCCACGCGCGCACGGGCAGTACCTCCTCCGCGTGCGTCAGCTCGGCGCGCTCGCCCCTGCACCCACGCTCGCACGGGCAGTACCTCCTCCGCGTGCGTCAGCTCGGCGCGCTCGCCCCTGCACCCACGCTCGCACGGGCAACACAGATGGCGAAAAGCTCCGAGTAGGACACAGGTCCCCGCACCCGCGCACCCACGCGCACCCACGCGCACCCACGCACACCCACGCACACCCACGCACACCCACGCGCACCCACGCACACCCACGCACACCCACGGACAACACAGTGCCCTGGCACGAGACGACGCGCAGGCCCCCTAGACCACGCCCTCGGGCAGTTCGAGGGGGTCGAGTTCGCGCGGCTCGTCGGGCACCGGTGCCTGAAGCGTCTCGATGTCCGGGCCGAGCACGCTCTGCCCGGTCAGGCGGCGCACGGCCCCCTCCATGTGCGACTCGATCAGCGCCAGCAGGCGCGTCTCGTCGCGGTCGCGGAGGGCGTCGACGATCGCCTCGTGGTCCTCGGCCAGGTCGGCGCGGACGACGAAGCCGGCACTCGGGCCGTGCTGCATCGAGAACGTCGACAGGCGCGTCTCGATCAGCAGCGTCCGCATGCTGCGGCTGAGCCGGTGGCTGCCCGCCGAGTCGACGAGCATGCGGTGGAAGGCCAGGTCGGCGTCGCCGAGCTGGCGGGCGGCGCCCTTCTTCGCGGCACGCGACATCTTGCGCACCTCGCCGGTCAGCGCCCGAACGGTCGCGGCCAGCGCGGGAGCGCCCAAACGGAGCAGACGCAGACACGCGGACCGTTCCACGGCGGCCCGCATCTGATAGACGTCGGCGACGTCGGCGGCGCTCATGCTGGCGACACCGAGCCCGCGGCGGCGCACGGTCGTGAGCAGGCCCTCCTGCACGAGGCGCTGCATGCCCTCGCGGAGCGGCCCACGGCTGACACCGAGCTGCTCGGCCATCTCGGCCTCGCCGAGCGGCGAACCGGGCGGCAGATCGCCCTGCACGATCGCCTCGCGAATGCGCTCGGCGATCAGATCGACCGTCGAGTAACGGCTCACGGGCGCGAGCCGGTTGGGGAGCGCACGCTCAGCCGAGGTCAGGCTCGGCGGTGATGGCCGGGTCACACCTCAACACCTCCTATGAACGCAAGACGATCTCGGGGGCGCGGCAGCGCCCCGAGCCGAAAATTTACCCTGCGCGACTCCCGGTTCCGCGTTCCGTCGGCGATGACGCGGCGGTGGATTCGACGGGCCGACGGCACCGGGGCCGGTTGTTACCAAAGTTAGATCATCGTATTGTCGACAAACATACGATGCCTGATACGGTCTCTTGACACAACGGCCCATGCCAAGTGTGACGAGCCCTGACATATCCCCCATGCAGGGCGCTGAAGGATTGGAAGGACGGCACCATGACCGCCCAGAAGAACTGGTCCCGTCGCGATCTTCTTCGCGGCACGCTCCTGGCCGGCGGCGCGCTGGCCGTGCCCGGCCTGCTCGCGGCCTGCAGCAAGACCCCCGACACCGGCGCGGGCAACACGCTGGATCGCATCAAGAAGGACGGCAAGGTCAAGGTCGGCTTCGCCGCCGAGGCCCCGTACGGCTTCGAGCAGGACGGCAAGCTCGCCGGCGAGGCTCCCGCGATCGCCGCCGAGGTGTACAAGGCCCTCGGCGTCGGCGAGATGGAAGGCGTACTCGTCGAATTCGGCCAGCTCATCCCGGCGCTGACCTCGGGCCAGTTCGACGCGGTCGCCGCCGGCATGTTCATCACGCCCGAGCGCTGCGGCCAGGCGGCCTTCGCCGAGCCCGAGTACATCTCCACCGCCGGCCTGCTGGTGCCCAAGGGCAACCCGAAGGGCCTCACCGACTACAAGTCGGTCGCCGAGGCGGGGATCAAGCTCGCCGTGATGAGCGGTGCCGCCGAGGCCGCCAACGCCAAGGACGCTGGCGTGTCCGAGGACAACCTCGTCACCGTCGACAAGCAGCCCGACGGCCTGTCGGCGATCCTCGCCGGCGACGCCGACGCGTTCACCCTCACCACCCCGTCGCTGCGCTGGATGGCCAAGGACAGCGCCGACGTGGAGGTCACCGAGGGCTTCGTCCCGACCTTGAAGGGCGTGCCGCAGACCGGCGCGGGCGCGGCGGTGTTCCGCTCGGCCGACACCTCGCTGCTCGAAGCCTTCAACGCCGAACTCGCCAAGCTCAAGGCCGACTCGGCCCGTTACCTGGCGCTGATCGAACCCTTCGGGTTCACGCAGGCCGAGATCCCGCCCGCGGACCTGACCACCGCGGAGCTCTGCAAGGGCTGACTGACATGGGTGACTTCTTCACGACTTTCGCCGACGCCCTCCCCCAGCTGCTCAGCGGCATCAGGATCACGCTGATCCTGACCGCGAGCGGGGCGGTGCTGGCGCTCGTGCTGTCGTTCCTGTTCGGGCTGATGTCCCGCTCGCGCTCGATCATGGTCCGCGGCACCTCTCGCGTCATCGTCGAGTTCTTCCGCGGCACCTCGCTCGTGGTGCAGCTGTTCTGGTTCGTCTACGCGATGCCGATCGTGACCGGCTTCCAGCTCGACGACCCGGTCTACGCCGGCATCATCGCGCTCGGCCTCAACTACGGCGCCTACGGCGCCGAGGTGGTGCGCGGCGGCCTCAACGCCGTCCCGCAGGCGCAGTGGGAGGCCACGATCGCGCTGAACATGACGCCGCTCCAGCGGCTGCGCCTGGTCATCGTCCCGCAGGCGATGGCCGAGATGATCCCGCCGTTCGGCAACCTGCTGATCCAGCTGCTCAAGGCCAGTTCGCTGGTCGTGCTGGTCGGTATCGCCGACCTGTCCTTCGAGGCCGAGAAGATCCGCCTGACCAACGCCACCGAGGCGACGGCGGCGTTCTCCATCAGTCTCGTCCTCTACTTCGTGCTGGCCTGGCTGCTCAACACCGGCATGCGTGCCTGGGAGGGCCACGCCAAGGCCAAACTCGGCCGGCCGGTACCGCGTAAACGGCTCCTGCAGCCGGTCCGCGCCGACCAGGGAGGTGCCGTGTGAGCTGGTGGAACAACCAGGCGGCGCTGGAACTCTTCCCGCTGCTGCTCGAAGGCTTCCGGATCACCCTGCTGGCGACGCTGCTCGGCTCGCTGCTGGCGCTGACGCTCGGCCTGGTCTTCGCCTTCATCGACCGGACCGCACCGGAGTACATCCGCCGCCCGCTGGGCTGGGTGCTGCAGTTCATCCGCTTCACCCCGCCGATCGCGCAGCTGTTCTTCGCCTACTACGTGATCCGGCCGAACCTCGGGATCGGCGTCGACGCGCTGACCGTCGGCATCGTCGTCCTCGGCGTGCACTACGCGACCTACAACGCCGAGATCTACCGCGCCGGCATCGAAGGCGTGCCGAAGGGGCAGTGGGAGGCGGTCACCGCCTTGTCGCTGCCGCAGGGCCGCGCCTGGTTCGGCGTGATCCTGCCGCAGGCGATCCGCCGCGTGCTGCCCTCGCTGGGCAACAACGTGATCATCCTGTTCAAGGAGGTGCCGGTCCTGTCGGCGATCGCGGTGACCGAGATGGTCCGCGTCGGCAAGGAGTACACCTCCGACCACTTCGCCTTCTACATCGAGGCCTTCACCATCGCCGGGCTCATCTACCTGGTGGCGAGCTATCCGACCTCACTGCTCATGCGGAAACTGGAGGTGCGTCTTGGCAACTGACACCACGGCGGCGCAGGTCGAGACCGACACGCAGGCTCTCGGCCCGGTCGTCAACTTCGACAAGGTGGTCAAGCGCTACGGCGAGCTCACCGTGCTCGACGAGCTCGACTTCTCGGTGAAGCCCGGCGAGCGCGTGACCCTCATCGGTCCGTCCGGTTCGGGCAAGACCACGATCCTGCGGCTGCTGATGACCTTGGAGAAGGTCACCGACGGCGTGATCTGGGTCGAGGGCGAGCCCCTGTCGCACATGCGCGACTCCGGTGGGGAGCTCGTGCCCGCCAACGAGGCGTACCTGCGGCAGATGCGCAAGCGGATCGGGATGGTGTTCCAGCAGTTCAACCTGTTCCCGAACATGAACGTGCTGCGCAACATCACCGAGGCGCCGGTGCACGTGCTGGGCCTGAGCAAGGACGAGGCCGCGGTGCGGGCGCGGGAGCTGCTCGAACTGGTGGGGCTGTCCGACAAGGAGAACGCGCATCCGTCGAAGCTGTCGGGTGGGCAGCAGCAGCGAGTCGCGATCGCGCGGGCGCTGGCCATGCGGCCCGACATCCTGCTGCTCGACGAGGTGACCTCGGCGCTCGACCCGGAACTGGTCGCCGACGTGCAGAACGTGCTGCGTGACATCGCCTCGTCGACCGACATCACGATGCTGATCGTGACGCACGAGATGCACTTCGCGCGGGACGTGTCGCAGCGGGTGCTGATGTTCGACAAGGGGAAGATCATCGAGGAGGGCACTCCCGAGCGGTTGTTCAGCGAGCCCCGCGAGGAGCGGACGCAGAAGTTCCTGCGGGCGGTGCTGGAAGGGCGCTGAGGCGCCTTGACTCGGCGGACGGGCCCCGCCCGGGGGGGCGGGGCGGCCCCCCGCCCCCGGTGGGGAAACCCCCAAGGCCGCCCCCGGGGGCCCCCCGCCAACGGCGCTGTGCCCCCGTGGGCACCCCCGCGCGTTGGTCCCGCGCGCCCCGCTTGGCGGGGCCGCCTACTTCCCTGGGGGGGTTGGGGGGGGGGGGGGGGGGGGCGGGGGGGGGGGGGGGGGCCGGGGCGGGGGGGGGGGGGCCGTCCGCCGTCCCCGTGTCGTCATCCGCCGAAGGCCTCCGCGTGGTCCCGCGCGAACTCGGCGATGTCCCTCGGTGGGCGCCCGAGCAGCTCGGCGACGGTCCCGGTCGTGTAGCGCCCCCAGCCCGCGGCGTAAGCCTGGGCGTACTCCTCGACCATGTCGACGATCCATCCGGGCACGCCGTGTCCGAGCATCGCCTCGCGTTTGGCCTCGTCGCTGACGGGCCGGTAGCCGACGTCGCGGCCGAGCGCGCGGCCGAGTTCGCCGGCGACGTCGTCGAAGCTGAGCAGCCGCGGGCCGCTGAGGGTGTAGGTCTCACCGTGGTGCTCGCCGGGGTCGTCGAGGAGGACGCGGGCGGCGACGTCGGCGATGTCGCGGGCGTCGATCATCGCGAGCTCGGCGGCGGCCATGTTGAGCGAGAAGCCGCCGGTCGTGGCGACCTCGCCGGCCTCGTTGAGCAGGTTCTGCATGAACCAGTGCGGTTTCAGGATCGTCCAGCGCAGTCCGGAGCGCTCGATCTCGCGGTCGGACAGGGCGTGCAGGCGGCCGCTGCGGTTGGGCGCGTCGTGGGCGGCGTCGATCGCCGACAGGCGCACGACCCGCTCGACGCCGGCCTCCCGCGCGGCCCACAGCGCGTTCATGCTGTTCTCCGGCGCGCGGGGGCCGTTGGGGGTGAGCAGCCAGACGTCGTCGACGCCTTCGAAGGCGGGCGGGAGTGTGCGGGGGTCGCCGAGGTCGCCGGTGACGACGTCGGTGCCGCGTTCGCGCAGCGCGTCGATGCCGGATTCGCTGTAGGCGAGGGCGCGGAGTTTCACGTCGGCGCCTTCGAGGGCGTCCATCAGCGCGGTGGAGACGGTGCCGGAGGCTCCGGTGATCAGGACGGTGCGGGACATGGTCAGTTTCCTTTCGGGGCGAGGCCGAACAGGCCGCGGGCGGCCTCGGGCGTGAGCTGGGCGGCGGAGATGGCGCTGAGGGCGAGCACGAAGCCGGCGCCCTGCCACGCGGTGAGCGACTGGCCGAGGAACACCCAGCCGAGGACGGTCGCGACCACCGGGGACAGCAGGGCGAGGAAGGAGACGGCGACGACGGGCAGCCGCCCGATGCCGCGGAACCAGATCGGGTAGGAGAGTCCGGCGCCGACGACGGCCAGCCAGGCGTAGCCGCCGAGCGCGGGGAGGTCCAGTGCGGGCGGGAGACCTTCGACGGCGAGCGCGAGCGGGAGGAGGACAAGGCCGCCGGCGGTGAGCTGCCAGCCGGCCAGCGTCGTCGGGCCGACGCCTTCGGGTCGTCCCCAGCGTTTCGTCAGCACGATCCCGGCGGCCATGACGGCCGCGGCGGCGAGTCCGGCGGCCACGCCGAGGGCGTCGAAGTCGAGTCGGCCGCGCAGGACGATGAGTCCGACGCCGACCACGCCGGTCAGTCCCCAGCCGAGGCGCCAGCGGGTCGGTTTTTCACCGAACACGGCGAAGGCCAGGCCGACGACGAACAGGGGCTGGACGGCGGTGAGGGTCGCCGCGACGCCGCCGGGGAGGCGGTAGGCGGCGACGAACAGCAGCGCGAAGAGGGCGCCGATGTTGAGGGTGCCGAGGACGAGCGACCGCCAGAGCCATACCCCGCGCGGGAGCCGCCGGGTGACGGCGAGCAGGACGAGCCCGGCGGGGAGGGCGCGGAGGACGCCGGAGACGAGCGGGTAGCCGGGCGGGAGGAACTCGGTGGTGACCAGGTAGGTCGTGCCCCAGGCGGCGGGTACGGCCGCGGTCAGGGCGGTGACCGCGAGGGTGCCGCCGGGGGCGGTCGTCCGGGCCGGTGCCTGCACCATGGCCAACTCCTTAGCGCTAAGATACTTAGAGTTAAGGAGATTAGGCCGCATCGAGGCCACTGTCAAATCTCTCAGCGCTAAGGCTTCTGCGGAGTCCCCACCCCGCGAGCCCTCACCCGTCCCACCCAGCAGGATCCGGGCAACATCACACCCACCCCCCTGCCAATTCCTACCGCGCCGGACAACAATGGGACCCATGCCACTACCGCCGCTTGTGGAACCCGCAGAGTCACTGTCCGTCGAAGAGGTCCGCCGCTACTCGCGGCACCTGATCATCCCCGACTTCGCGATGGACGGCCAGAAACGGCTCAAGAACGCCCGCGTCCTGTGCGTGGGCGCCGGTGGGCTCGGCTCGCCGGCCCTCCTCTACCTGGCCGCCGCCGGTGTGGGCACGCTCGGTGTCGTCGACTTCGACGTCGTCGACGAGTCCAACCTCCAGCGGCAGGTCATCCACGGTGTCTCCGACATCGGACGCCCGAAGGCCGAGTCGGCCGCCGCGAGCATCCGCGAGATCAACCCGCTGATCCAGGTCAACGTGCACACCGAGGCCCTTGACAACGACAACGTCATGGAGCTGTTCTCCCAGTACGACCTCATCGTCGACGGGACCGACAACTTCGCCACGCGGTACATGGTCAACGACGCCTGCGTGCTGCTGAACAAGCCGTACGTGTGGGGCTCGATCTTCCGCTACGACGGCCAGTCCTCGGTGTTCTGGTCCGAGCACGGACCCTGCTACCGCTGCCTCTACCCCGAGCCGCCCCCGCCCGGAATGGTGCCGAGCTGCGCCGAGGGCGGCGTACTCGGCGTGCTGTGCGCGTCCATCGGATCCGTGCAGGTCAACGAGGCGATCAAGGTCCTCACCGGGACCGGCGAGCCGCTCGTCGGACGATTGATGGTCTTCGACGCGCTCGAAATGAGCTGGCGCGACATCAAAGTGCGCAAGGATCCCAACTGCGCCATCTGCGGCGAGAACGCGACCATCACTGAACTGATCGACTACGACGACTTCTGCGGCGTGGTCTCCGAGGAGGCGAGCATGGCTGCGGCCGGATCCACCATCACCGCGACCGAACTGAAGGACTGGCAGGACGCGGGCAAGGACATCGCGCTGATCGACGTGCGCGAGCCCGCCGAGTACGCGATCGTCAAGATCCCGGGCTCGACGCTGATCCCGAAGGGCGACATCGTCTCGGGTGAGGCGCTGTCGCAGATCCCGACCGACAAGCAGGTCGTGCTGTACTGCAAGGCCGGCGTGCGCTCGGCCGAGGCCCTCGCCGCCGTGCACGCGGCGGGTATCTCCAACGCCGTGCACGTCCAGGGCGGGGTACTGGCCTGGATCAACCAGATCGACCCGGCGCTGCCGAGTTACTAGGCGCGCTTCGCCCGCTGCGCGGGAGAGTCGGTGGGGGGTCGGGCGGGGACCCGTCCGACTTTCCAGCTGTCCGGCGAAACGGCCCGCACCCTGTTGAGGGTGCGGGCCGTTTCTCGTCGGTCAGATGTTGCGGTCGAGCCAGTCGTCGACCTCGGCGAACCAGGTCGCGGCCGTGCGGTGCAGGTTCAGCACGTGGCCGGTGTCGGCGACGACGAGCGCCTCCAGCTTCGCGTCGGCCGGATAGTGCGGGCGCTCGCCCGCGAGCAGGGCCGCCGACGAGGAGCAGTCGGTGGCGCCCGGCCCGCACAGGAACCTGTCGAACTCGCCGACGATCACGTACACCGGGACGTCGATGTCGCCGCCGACCCCGGCGTCGCCCATGGCGAAGACGTCGGGTTCACCGGTGAGCTCGTCGAAGGCCATGACCAGCGGTGATGCCGTCGGACGGTGGTACATCCACGCCGACTTGCCGCCGATCGGCAGCGAGGTGTAGCCGTCGTCGAGGCCCCGTCCGGCGACGCGGGGATCACGCGAGGCGGGGACGTAGGCGGCGCCGAGTTCGGCGAAGGCGTCCCAGTTCGGGGTGCTGGATTCGCCGGTGAGGACGAGGCCGTCGACGTCGCCGGGCCACTCCTCGGCGACCATCCGGGCGAGCGTCGAGCCGAGCGAGTTGCCGACGAGGACGACCCGGGCGTAGGTCCGCCGCAGCTCCAGGACGACCTGGTGGACGGAGTCACGGTGGCTGTCGGGGGCGAAACGGGAACTGTGCGGGGCCGCCGAGGCGCCGGTGCCGAGGCGGTCCATGGCGAAGGTGGCGTGACCCGCGCGGGACATGTACTCGACGTAGGACGGGCCGCGCGGGTCGCCGCGCATCGTCCAGTAGGAGCGGTCGTAGGTGCCGCCGGGGAGGAGGAGCTGGACGGTGTCCGGGTGGGCGCCTCGCGGCGAGCACAGGGTTCCGGCAACGGTCTGGTCGGCGGGGGCGCCGGGGGTGAGGGCGACGGGAACGGTTCGCTCGCGGCAGGTGGCGGGGGTGGTGTTCGTGGGGGTGGTGTTCGTGGGGGTGCTCTCGGTCGGGGTCGCCGACGCGGGGGCGGCGGCGAGGAGGGGGACGGCGATCGCGAGGAGGGCGAGCGCCGAGATGAGGCGGGGACGGGTCATGCGGCTCCTTGTTCGTACGGCGTACGGATATTGTAGCCGGACTTCGTACGGCGTACTGAGAGGGGGGCGGGAGCGGGCGAAGGCGCAGTTCAGGACGCGCGAAGGCCAGGCCCACGACGGTGGGGCGCGATGCGAGGCCGGGTTCAGGCTCGGGCCGCGACGGGCGACGCGGCTGACGCCGGGCGTTTTCGGGCACGCCTCAGGAGCGGACGGCCGTGCGAAACTCGCACTCCCCCGCATGCCCCAAAGGGGCCCCAAAAATCACGATACGGGCGAGGTGTGACATTTCCACGAGTCGTGGGGTGCGAGCGGAGCGAGGCGGGCGGCGGAGCCGTGAGGGGCGAGGTGTGCGGCGGGAGGTGTGCGGCGCGAGGCGCGAGGCCGAGCCGTGAGGCGGGAAGCGCGAGATGCCCTGTGCGCGGCATGCGGCGAGCCGTCCGGCGCGAGGCACGAAGCACGAAGCACGAGGCGCGAGCACTCAAGCGCGAGGCACGAGGCGTCCGGCGCGAGGCCGAGCCGTGGGGTGCGAGCGGAGCGAGGCGGGCGTGCGGCGGGAGGCGCGAGCACTCAAGCGCGAGGCACGAGGCGTCCGGCGCGAGGCCGAGCCGTGGGGTGCGAGCGGAGCGAGGCGGGCGTGCGGCGGGAGGCGGGAGGCGGAGCCGTGAGGTGGGAAGCGCGAGATGCCGTGTGCGCGGCATGCGGCGAGCCGTCCGGCGCGAGGCACGAGGCACGAGGCGCGGGCCCTCAAGCGCGAGGCCGAGCCGTGAGGCGGGAGCCGTGGGGTGCGAGCGGAGCGAGGCAGGCGTGCGGCGGGAGACGGGAGGCGGAGCCGTGAGGCGGGAAGCGCGAGATGCCCTGTGCGCGGCATGCGGCGAGCCGTCCGGCGCGAGGCGGAGCCGTGGAGGCGGGAGGTCTGCGCTGCGGGGCGCGAGTGTGCGCTGCGGGGCGGAAGCCGTGAGGGGCGAGGTATGCGGCGCGAGGTGTGCGCTGCGAGCCGTGTGGCGCGAGCACCCTGTACGCGTCACACGCTGAGCCGTCCGGCGCGAGGCCCGAGCCCTGAAGCGCAGCCCTGCGGCACCCCCTAGTACTCCCCCTGCGGCCCGCTGTAGTACTTCTTCCCGTCCGGGTACGGCCAGGCGTTCGCCTCGCACCCGTGCATCCCCAGCGTCTGCTGCTGCATCACCGGCGCCTGCTCGCCCTTCTTCGGGCACAGCTCGTGCCCGTGCCCCAGGGCGTGCCCGCTCTCGTGGTTGATCACATACTGCCGGTACACGTCCAGCCCGGCCCCGTAGTCCTCGATCCCCAGCAGCCACCGCGCCAGGTTGATCACGACCTTCTCGCCGTTCCGGCACGACGTGAACGTGTCATCCGAGGCGCACAGCACCGTCCTCGTCTTCGGCGACGCCAGGTACACCGTGAAGTCGTGGCTCTCGCCCTTCCCCACCCGCTGCAACCGCCACTGTTTCCCGGCGGTCCAGCCGCGCTCGTCGGCGAAGACCCCTTCGACGGCCGCGGTGAACTCCTCGATGTCCTGTTCGATCCCGCCCTCGACGGCGACGCGATACCGCATCAGCTGCCCGGCCTTACCGTGGCGCTCGCCGTCACCGGGCGCGTAGGTCCATTTCCCGTCGCCCTTTTCGACGACCTCGGGCGGTGCGAGCGGCGCCTCGCTCATCGGGGGCGCGATCGAGCTCTCGACGACGGCCGGGGTCGGCACGGCCGGAGCGGCGTCGTTCTCGGTCGGCTCGTCGTCACCGGAACGGAACACCGCGATGGTCAGCAGGACGACGCTGGCCAGGGTGATGGCCAGCAGGGCCGTGCGGCGCAGACGCGCACGCCGCCTCCGCGCCCGCCTAACCTGGCTGCGGCTCGGCCGTGGCTGGGGTCGCACCGCTCGGCGTGTCGTCGACATCGGCTCCAATATAGGGGGCTATCTCGTCGAGCATGCCGACTACCGCACGCGCGACCGCGCGTGGCGCCTCCATCTGTCCCAGATGGCCGACCTTGTCCAAGATCAGCAGCCGCGAATCCGGGATCGTGCGCGCCACCTGCGGCGCGAGCCGGACGTCGACGAGTTTGTCCTGCTTGCCCCACACGACCAGGGTCGGCGCGGTGACGTGCGCGGCGAGCCGCCACAGCGAACCCGAACCGGGCAGATACGCCCGAATGAAACTCGACACCAGCCCGCGGAAACTGCGCACGTAGGCGTCGGCGTGCCACGGCAGGCTCATCCGGTATTCGAGTTCGGCGACGGCCTCGGCGCGGCGCAACTCGGTCACCGTCGACGGGTCGGCCCAGCAGTTCTCGATCACCTGGTCGACGAGCTGGCTCGGCGTCATCCGCGCCAGCGCGCGCACGGCGAGCCGGTCGGCGCGGGGAATCGCCAGCAGCGGCACGAGCCGCCCGTGGCGGGAACGCCGGGGGTCGACGAAGGGCATGGCCGGCGAGATGAGCGTCAGCGTGCGGACGAGTTCGGGGCGTTTCCCGGCGACGTAGACCGACACGGCCCCGCCGAGGGAGTTGCCGAAGAGGTGGACGGGCCCGCGCCCGGCGTACTCGATCCAGCTGATGACGCGATCGGCCATCGCGGGGATCGTGTACCGGCGGCTGGGTTCGCTGCGGCCGAAGCCGGGCAGGTCGATGGCCTGCCCGTCGAGGCGGTCGGCGAGGACGTCGGCGAGGTCGGTCCAGTTCTGCGCCGACCCGCCGAGGCCGTGGACGTAGAGGGCGGGTTCGGCCCCCTCGCCGCGCCCGGGCGTCTCGCGGACGTAGGTGTGCGCGCCGTCGATGAGGTGGTCGCGACCGGGCCAGGGTTCGTGCTGCACCTCGATGGGCGGCACGTTCGCGTCGGGCGCGATCACGGCACGCTTCACGGCAGCAGCACCTCCAGCCGGCGGTTGAGGGCGGACATGGTCGCGTGGACCATGGCCTGGCGGTTGTCCCCGGCGACGGGGGCGGCGCCGGCGAGCTGCTCGGCACCGGCCTCGGTGAGCAGGAGGACGACGACGACCGCGACGCGCAGCGCGCCCGCGGGCACGACCGAGGCGTGCTCGACGACGCAGCGGCCGCGGTTGCCCAGGAGGGACGCGACGGCGTCGATGGTCGCGTCGGCGGTCGTGCGCAGCACGTGCCAGTCGACGGCGGGGCCGGTGGCGCGGCCGATCGCGCGGTGGCCTTCGACGTTGAGGCCGACCTCGACGGTCGTCTCGAAGCCCGAGGTCGACACCTGGACCTGCTCGACGACCGCGCGCGTCTGTGCGCCGCCGGGGCCGGCGGGGCGCGGGAAGTGGTAGGCCTGCGTCGTACGGGGCTGCGCTCGCACGCCAAGCCGGTCGGCGAGCAGGCGGGTCGCCTTGGCGGAGACGGCGTCGGGGTCGGCGGCGGTGTCGAGGTCGAGGCGGAGACGGCGGGCGCCGGTCGGGTCGGTGTAGAGCTCGGCGTCGTGCACGCCGGTGAGTTCGCGGACCGCGATGAGGACGGCCTCGTCGTCTTCGACCTGGGCGCTGCCGTTGACGCGCGACTCGCCGGTCTGCTCGGGGATGTAGGGCCTGATCTCCTGGGTGGCCTGCGTGTTCCAGACCGAGGCGCTCTCGCGGGGGGCGGGGACCGGTTCGGTCTTCGGCTTGTCCTTGGCCTTCTCGGTCTCGGCGCCGCGGAAGAACTGCGCTATCCGGTTGAGCTGGGCGCGGTCCACCTCGGGTTCCGGCGCGAGAACGGGGATCGTCGGCATGTCGGCGGGACGGGACGAGGGGGGCGGGTCCTCGTCGGCGTAGCGGCGGCGGCGCGGGGGCCTCGGCGAGACCAGGTCGGGCACGGGGGCGGGCGCGAGCGGCGTGTCGTCGGCGAGTTCGGGCTCGGCCGACCGCCGTGACGCCTCGTACCTGCGCCGCGGTGCCACGGTCGCCTTCTCGTCCAGGTCGCGACCCATGTCGGAATCACGCCGATCCTGTTCGTACACGACATTCTCCTCGCCCGGCCTGTCAGCAGGTTACCGCCAACGTGCCGCCCGCGCTAACCGAGCGTGGTGGGGAGGGTCTTCGGGAGCGAGACGCGGGCATGGACAACGACACCACCGCGACCCTCCCCCAGATCATGGCTTGCGGCTACCGTTAAGGGCCGAGAGGAGGAGGCGCATCCCGCGAAGGACCGGGACCGCCGACCACATATGGCGCTCACTGACGGCCGCAGTGTCCGCATGCCCCGACCCGAGCGGCGTCGCCAGCTGCTGGAGGCGGCCCAGGAGGTGTTCGTGGCGCGCGGCTATCACGCCGCCGCGATGGACGACATCGCCGAACGCGCCGGGGTGAGCAAGCCCGTTCTCTACCAGCACTTCCCCAGCAAACTCGACCTGTACCTGGCGCTCCTCGACGTGCACGGCGAGGCCCTCGTGTCGACCGTGCGCAATGCGATGGCGACGACCTCGGAGAACAAGGACCGCGTGCACCGCGCAATGCAGGCGTACTTCGACTTCGTCGACGCCCAGGGCGAGGCGTTCCGTCTCGTCTTCGAGTCCGACCTGCGCAACGACCCCGCGGTCGCCGAGCGCATGGAGTCGGTGGAGCGCGGCTGCTCCTCGGCGATCGCCGAGACCATCATGGCCGACACCGGCGCGACCCGGCAGCGCGCCGAACTACTGGCCGTCGGGCTCACCGGCGCCGCCGAGATCGCCGCGCGCTACTGGCTGGCGTCGAAGCGGGCCGTGCCGAAGGAGGAGGCCGTCGAGTTGATGGCCACCCTGTCGTGGCGGGGCATTTCACGTTTCCCGCTGCACATTCCCGAAGACACGCGCGATGAGGACAACACCGGCCGGTGAGGCCGTGAGGCGCCCCGGGCGGCTAGCCTTTGTCCCGGACGATCAAAGGAGGGGCCCGTGGAGGTCAAGATCGGCGTGCAGTACGCGCCGCGTGAACTGGTTCTCGACAGCGACCAGTCGGCCGACGAGGTGGCCAAGGCCGTCTCGCAGGCCCTCAGTGAGGACAACGGCGTGCTGAGCCTGACCGACAAGAGCGGCAAGCAGGTCTTCGTCGCCGTCGGCAAGATCGCCTACGTGGAGATCAGCGAGCAGACGCAGCGCCCGGTCGGCTTCACCGTCAGCTAAGGCCCGTCATCACGGCCGGGGAGCGCGCTCCCCGGCCGTATGCGTGCCCGGCTAGGTGTTGAGGCCGACGGCGCCCATGCGGTCGGTGTGGGCCTGCGTGAGGCGGCGGAAGAGCGCGCCGATGCCGGCGAGGTCACCGCTGCCGCTGACCACGAGGTCGGTGAGGCCGTCGCGTTCGGCCGCGACCCGCTGCGCCTGCGTCATGGCCTCCCCGACGAGCCGGCGCGCCCACAGCGCGAGCCGGTTGGCGAGTTTCGGGTCGGCGGCGAGGGCCGCGCGGATCTCGGCGACGGCGAACTCGGTGTAGGCCGTGTCGTGCAGGACCTCCAGCACGAGCGAACGGTCACCGGGTTCGAGGAAGTTGGCGATCTCGCGGTAGAAGTCGTCGGCGATGCCGTCGCCGACGTAGGCCTTGGTCAGGCCCTCCAGCCAGTCGCGCGGGGCCGTCGCCTCGTGGAAGTCGTCGAGCGCGGCGACGAAGGGCTCCATCGCCCCGGCCGCGTCGGCGCCGAGTTCCTCCAGACGCGCGACCAGCCGCCGGTAGTTGGCGATCTCGGCGCCCGCCATCGTCGACAGCGCCGCCCGGCGGCGCAGGTCCGGCGCGAGCCGCGCGTCGGCCGCCATGCGATCGAACGCGACCAGCGAGCCGTACGCGAGCGCCCCGAGGAGATCCGTGACGGCCTCGGTGGAAGGCGGCTCGGCGGGGGTGGGTTCGGGGGTGGGTTCGGGTGCAGGTGTGGACACGGTGGAAGGCTATCGGTTGCGGGGGCGCTTCGGAGGCGCCGGCGAAGCCGCCTTCGCGCCGGGGACACGCGCGCCGCGGTCGCGCTCGCCCGCCTGACCAGGCCCGCGGCGAGTGAACCCCATTACCCCCCACACCTGCGCAAGGTGGCTATTTTCGCCGGAGCACGTACCATGGAGGAGTTTAGATCCGCGTGAACGCCGGATCACCAGCCGCCCGGGGTGCCCCCGGGTGTCAAACGGCCCGTGACGCCGAGGGAACCGACCCGAGGTCGAGCACTTTCGGCGGGGCCGAAAATCAGTTAGGAATTCTGCACTGTACAGCGATACAGAAACCCAACCCCCGGGCGACAACGACGCCGCGATCGAGGCACTGGCCCCGGTCGCGACCGTACGTGAGGACAGCCCGACCCTCGCCGAGCTGGGCGTCCGCGCCGAGACGGTCGAGGCGCTGAACGCCGTCGGCATCAGCCGCGCGTTCGCCATCCAGGAGTACGCGATCCCGATCGCGATGCGCGGCGCCGACGTCATCGGTCGCGCGCCCACCGGCACCGGCAAGACCCTCGGCTTCGGCATCCCGATCCTGGAGCGCGTGCTCGGACCGGAGGAGGGCACCGACGGCCGCCCGCAGGCGCTCGTCGTCGTCCCCACCCGTGAACTCGGCCTCCAGGTCTCGCGCGACATCGAGATCGCCGGCAAACTCCGCGGTATCCGCGTGCTGCCCGTCTACGGCGGCCGCGCCTACGAGCCGCAGATCGACGCGCTGCGCAACGGCGTCGAGATCGTCGTCGGCACGCCCGGCCGGCTCATCGACCTGATGAAGTCCAAGCACCTGCGCCTCGACGGCGTCGGCGTGGTCGTCCTCGACGAGGCCGACCGCATGCTCGACCTCGGCTTCGCCGACGACGTGGAGAAGCTCCTCAAGCAGCTCCCCGAGCAGCGCCAGACGATGCTGTTCTCCGCGACGATGCCCGACGCCATCGTGGCCCTCGCCCGCCGCTACCAGCACCAGCCCGTGACGATCCACGCCGACGTGGCCGTCGACACCGCGCCCAGCGGTCAGGTGAAGCAGCTGGCCTACCTCACCCACTCCCTCAACAAGATCGAGGTCCTCGCCCGGATCCTCCAGGCGAAGGAACGCGGTCTGACGATCGTCTTCTCCCGCACCAAGCGCCACACCCAGCGCATCGCCGACGACCTCGACTTCCGCGGCTTCGCGGTCGCCGCCGTCCACGGCGACCTGGGCCAGAGCGCCCGCGAGCGGGCCCTGCGGGCCTTCCGCAGCGGGAAGATCGACGTGCTCGTCGCCACCGACGTGGCCGCCCGCGGCCTCGACGTCAGCGACGTCACGCACGTCATCAACTACGACAGCCCCGACGACGCCGACACCTACGTCCACCGCATCGGCCGTACCGGCCGGGCCGGGGCGACCGGTGTCGCGGTGACCTTCATCAACTGGGAGGACACTCCCCGCTGGAAGATCATCGACAAGACGCTCAACCTCGACCTGCCCTCGCCGCAGGAGACCTACCACACCTCCGAGCACCTCTACACCGATCTCGACATCCCCACCGACGTCACCGGCGAGCTCCCCACCAAGGAGCGTCAGCGCGAGGGCCTGTCGGCGGAGGCGAACATCGACGTCGAGGGCGGCAAGCACGCCGGTGGACGCAACAAGCGCCGTCGTGGTGCGGGCGGTGGCGGCGGTGGCCGCGGCAAGCCTTCCGGTGAGCGCGGCGGCGAACGTCCGCAGTCCTCGTCGCAGGCCACGGCCGAGTCGTCCGACGGTGAGCAGAAACCGCGCCGTGCCCGCACGCGCCGGAAGGTGACCGGGGACAGCCCCGCCGCCGCCACCGGCGACAGCACTCCGCAGGCCTCCGCGGCCGAAGGTCCGGCGCGCCCGCGTCGCCGTCGCCGCCGTCGGCCCGCCGGTGAAGGCGCGGCCGAGTAATACCATCGACACCGTGACCGATCCAGACGCGGTATGGCGTCGCCCCGCTCAAGGCGGCGACGCCGGGAACATGGAGGTGGTGGTGCCGCCCGCGGCGCCGTCACCTCACTACGACGGTCCCCCACGCGCCACGCCGCCCCCGCGGGGCTGGCGCGTGCCGGTCGTCGTCAACGCCGCTCCGCCCCGGCGGATGCCCGCGCAGGACGCCGGCACCGCCGAGGCCGTCGAGCGCTCCGCGAAGACCTTCAGCGTCGGACTCGGGATCGTCGCCGGGTCGGTCATGCTGATCCTGTTGCTCTTCGTCGTCATCCGCGCCGTCGCCTAACGGCGGACGCCGCGCCAGACGAGCTTCGTGCCGAGGACCTCGGTGCGCGGCGGCGACCGGTCGCCCTTGATCCGGTCGAAGAGCATCTCCGTCGCCCGCCGCGCCATCGCGGCGGTGTCGTAGGCGACGACCGTCAGCGGGCGCGGCATCAGGTGCGAGAGCTCGAAGTCGTCGAAACCGACCAGCTCCGCGCCGCTCCCCCGCCGCCACAGCTCCTGCACGGCGCCGACCGTGATGCGGTTGTTGACCGCGAAGAAGGCCGTCGGCGGATTCGGGCCGTCCAGCAGCGCACCGACCGTCTCCGCCGCGCCCGAAGGATCCGCGACGCCCTCGGCGATCCGCGCGACCTCCGGCGGCAGACCCGCGTCGTCGAGAGCGTCGCGCACACCGTCCAGCCGCTCCCGCATCGTGTAGACCGCGACCGAGTCGAGCAGCACCGCGATCCGCCGATGGCCCGCCGCCAGGAGCGCCGCCACCGCCTCCCGCGCCCCACCTCGATTGTCGATGAGGACGGTGTCGGCGGGCAGGCCGCCGCTGGGGCGATCCAGGAAGACCACCTGGACGCCCATCTCGACCTCCGGCCGCAGGAACGAATGGTCCGAACCCGCCGGCACGACGAGCAACCCGTCCACCCGCCGCGAACAGAGGTCGAAGACCAGGCGCCGCTCCGCCTCCGGGTCCTCCTCCGAACTGGCCGTGATCAACATCGTGTCGTGCCGCGCCGCCACCTCCGCCGCCACCGACGCGATCGTCGAATAGAACGGATTCGCCAACTCCTCGATCACCAGACCGACCGTCGCCGTCCGGCGACCCGCCCGCAACGTACTCGCCAGCTGATTCCGCTGAAAACCCAACGCGGCCACCGAAGCCAGCACCCGGTCGACCAACTCGGCGTTCACCGTCGGCTCCGCGTTCACCACCCGCGACACGGTCTTCAAACTCACCCCGGCATGCCGCGCGACATCGACCATCGTCGGCCGCTTCACGCGCGAACCACCGGACGGGACAAAGCTGCTCACGGTGCGAAATCCCTCGACTGGAGGTTGTGACAGGACAACTGTGCCAGGGGGAGCGGGGGTTGGGGCGGGTGGGTGGGTTCGGGTGGGGCTGACGAGACCGCTTGGGGGGTGGGGATCGGGCTCGGCTGGGCTTGGCTCGGTTTGGTGCCGGTGCGGGTGGGTGAGGGACGCGTGGGTCGCGCTTGGTGGGGTCGCTGTGGGCGGGTTCCCGGGAGGACTTGCGTTTGCCGGGTTGCTGCGCGGGGTTTCTGGCGTGGGCGGGCCAGCGGAGCGGGACTCGCGCCTCGGGACACGGCTGCGGCCGAGTTCTCGTGCTGGGTGGGGAGGGGTGGGGTCGGACTAGCGGTGTCCGGGGGGAGGTCTGCGGGGGGCGGGGCGCGCGGGGCGGCATGCGCTCGCGGGGTCGGGTCCTGGGTCCCCGGCGTGGGCGGACGAGCGAGGCGAGACTCGCAGTTGCCGAGTTACCGCGCCGGGTTTCCGGCTCGCAGGGGCGAGCGAAGCGAGACCCGCGCCTCGCGACGGCTGCGGCCGAGTTCCCATGCTGGGTGGGAGGCGTGAGGCCAGACCCACGCCGCCCGAGGCACGTCTGCGGCGGGACGGCAAGCGCCGCGGCCCGCGCTCGCGAGACCGTGTCCTCGGTCCCCGGAGTGGACGGGCGAGCGAAGCGAGACACCCGCCTCGCGACGGCTGCGGCCAAGTTCCCGTGCTGGGTGGGAGGCGTGAGGCCTGATTCACGGCGCCTGATGCAAGTCTGCGGCGGGACGTGCGCTCGCGGGGTCGTGGGCGGGTTCCCGGGGGGCGGGAAGCGGGACTTGCGGTTGCCGGGTTGCTGGGCGGGGTTTCTGGCGTGGGCGGGCGAGCGGAGCGGGACTCGCGTCTCGGGACGGCTACGGCCGAGTTCTCGTGCTGGATGGGGAGGCGTGAGGCCAGACCCACGGCGCCCGAGGCACGTCTGCGGCGGGGCGGCCCGCGCGGCGCGGCATGCGCTCGCGGGGCCGTGTCCTGGGTCCCCGGCGTGGGCGGACGAGCGAAGCGAGACGCGCGCTTGCCTGCTACCGCGCCGGGTTTCCGGCGTGGACGGGCGGGCGAAGCGAGACGCGCCCCTCGCGATGACTGCGGCCAAGTTCCCGTGCTGGTGGGAGGCGTCGGGCCGAACTCGCCGTGCCTGAGGCAAGCCTGCGGCGGGGCGGCGCGCGCGGCGCGGCCCGCGCTCGCGGGGCCGTGTCCTCGGTCCCCGGTGTGGGCGAGCGAGACGCGCCGAACACGAGATCGCTGCGGCCCGCGTCCCCAGTGTGGGCGGGTGAGGCTCCCTCACCCGGATCACTGCGGCCCGGGTCCCCGGCGTGCGGGAACCCGCGAAACGTAGGCACGCGCTCGCCGGGCCGTGTCTGAGGTTCCCGGCGTGAGCGAGTCGCGAAGTCGCACCCTCGCTCACGAAGTCGCGTCACCGGAGTGGGCGGCAGGCGAAGCGGCGCTCGCCCTCGCCGGCCATGTCTCGGGTTCCGGGCCCCGAAGTGAGGAGGCTACGGCCGGGGCTCCCTGCGCACGGGGAGCCGCGAAGCGGCACTCACGCGGAAGCCTCCCGGCAAGACCCCACCCACGAACCGCGCCCGGCGCCCCCACCCACCGAGCGCGGTCCGCAGGCCGCGGGCCGCGAGCCGCCGTCTCACCCCCAGTGCATCTTCGCGCCCGTGTGGCCCGACTTGAACGCCGTGTACGCGACAGCCGCGGCCGTCGCCAGCATCAGCACGCCGAAGATCACCATCACGAGCTTGCGGCCGCCCGCCGCCGGGTCGTCGTTCGGCTTCGGTGGGGTGGGCGCGTCGGCGTCGGCGTCCTTCTTCGCGGCGAAGGGGCGGTCGGTCGCGCGGGCCAGGGCGCTTCGGCGTCCGCGTTCAAGCGCGCCGAACAACAAGAACAGCGGCAGCAGCCCGACCGTCAGCCAGAGCAGCCAGTCGCCGAACATCTCGTGCTCGGCGATCGCGTCGGCTTTCGCGTCGGTCTCGGTCGCGCCGGCGGGCAGCGCCGCCAGCACTGAATCAGCGAATGACTTCCCGGCCCAGCGGGCGAAGAACACCGCGACCGGCGCCAACACCGCCAAGGCGAGCACGGCCCAGCCGACGCGTTTGCGCAGCGGCGGAATGAGCACGTACAAGAACACCAGCAGAACCAGCAGCGGCACCAGGACGAGCGGGAAGTGGACGAGAAGTGGATGAAGGGGCAGGCCGTCGACTGTATCGGGCATCGACCCATTCAACACCATCTGAGCGCGCGGGCCGGTTGCGGCCGTTTCGGTGTCCCTGATCACGCCGGTAAGGTCCCATTTCCATTTGACCCCTTCCAGCCCGCGTGAAAACGTGGGTAACGTGCAAAGCGAGCGTCTACTGCGATCCCATGGATTGCGAGTCACCCGGCAGCGACTCGCGGTGCTCGACGTGCTCCAAGAGGGCGGGCATCCCGAAGTCGACGAGATCATCACCAGGGCCCGCCGCAGGGTGAGTTCCCTGTCGACGCAGGCCGCCTACGACGTCCTCAACGCCCTCACCGACGTCGGCCTCGCCAGACGCATCGAGCCCGCCGGCAGCCACACCCGCTACGAGGCCCGCGTCGGCGACAGCCACCACCACCTCGTGTGCCGCCAGTGCGGCGAGGTCTGCGACGTCGACATCGCCGAAGGCGACGCGCCCTGCCTCGAACCGGCGCTCGCGCAGGGCTTCAAGGTCGAAGAGGCCGAAGTGACCTACTGGGGCCTGTGCCCCAACTGCCAGCGCAGCCGGTCGTTAGCGGCCCGTTCCGTACCGTTCCTCCCTCTTCGCACGCCACTCTCCGGCGCCGCCGCGTACCCCCCTTCCGTCTTCACGCCCCTCGGAAGGGGTCAAGGTGCGCCCGCAGGTGTCACAATCGATCTGTACCTGCTGGGAGGAGCGAACGATGGGTCTACTGCGCTGGTTGCGTGGAGGCGACGACAACGATTCGAGTGTGGCGGCGATGTCGGCCGGTCTCGCCGAGCTCGAAGGTTTCGTGCAGCCCGCGCGCCGCAAGCAGACCGAGCTCATCCAGGAGCAGGAGAACATGCGGGAGGACATCGGCAACGGCATGCAGATGGACCGCATCGACCTGGAGTCCGGCGTCGCGGTCATCTACCGCCGCCGCACCTCAACTCTTGAAAAGCTCGATGTAGCCGAAGATCGAAGCGGCGATGAGCTGGACGGCGATGGCCGCGAGAAGAAGACCCGCGATGCGGGTGAGAACCTCGATGCCGCCGCGCTTGATGACGCGCACGATCACTGACGAGAAGCGCATCGCCAGGTAGATCCCGATGTGCACGCCCAGAATCGCCAGCGCGACCGCGATGTAGCCGCCGTACCCGCCCGCGTTGTCGGCGTCCTGCACGAAGAGGATGACCGCGACGATCGCACCCGGCCCGGCCAGCAGCGGCGTGCCCAGCGGCACCAGCGCCACATTGGACGCCCCCGACGACGACGGGTCGTCGGCCTTGCCCGTCAGCAGCTCAAGCGCGACGAGCAGGAGCAGCAGGCCCCCGGCGCCCTGGAGCGCGGGCAGGTCCACGCCCAGGTAGTGCAGGATCTGCTTGCCCGCGAGCGCGAAGAGGCTGATCACGCCCAGGGACAGCAGTGTCGCCTGGAAGGCGGCCTTGCTGCGCGCCTTAGCGTCCATCGCGCCGGTCAGGGCGAGGAAGATCGGCACGACGCCGGGAGGGTCCATGATGACGAAGAGCGTCACGAACGCCTCGCCGACGAGTCCGATTCCATTCACGACATATGGATAGCACCGCGATCACGCCGAAGTGGCGGAACGGCGGTCTGTGGCGACGCCGGTCACGCCTTGAACGCGATGGTCACCGGTGTCGCCGAGGAGTCGGCCGGGATCGGCAGGGTATCCGCGGCCATCGTGTAGAGGTTGAACCGGTACCAGGTGCCCTCGGACTCGTAGACCAGCTCCTGGTCACTGAGCCACATCCACGCCTTCACCTCGAAGCCCGGCAGCGGTTGCATGCTTCCCGTGTCGGACCCCAGGTCCTGGGACAGGTGGGTGCTGGAGAAGCGGTACTGGTCGGGGGCGAGGTATCCGCGCGCGACGAACCACTCCCCGTTCGGGGACACCGTGATCGCCTCCGATGGGAGTTCGCGGTAGCAGAACCGCTTGAGGACCCTGAAGTCGTCGAAGGGCTCCACGGATCCCAGGCAGGGGCCGCCCTCGGCCGGGTCCTGGTAGGTGACGTAGGTGCTCCAGTCGGTCGTCGGGCCCATGAACCGCATGGCCTTCTCCGGCCGCGACGCGAAGTGGATGCCCTCGGTGGGATTCCACGCCTGGAGGAACTGGTCGCCGTCCTCGTACATGACCAGGCTGTTGCTCCAGCCGCCGAGCACGGCGTCGGGGCCGAGCTGACGCCCTTCGCCGACGATCGAGCCGTCGAACCCGTACACGTCGAGGCGCACACCCCTGCCGTCGACGCGGGTCACGGCGACGAGCTCGTAGTTGGCGTCGACCGCCATCGCGAGCTTCCTGCCGTCGGCGATCGGCTGGCTCGGGCCGGACAGCGGGTAGAAGGCGAGGTGGCTGTTCTCTTCCCTGGTGGTGATGGCGAAGAAGCCGCCGTCGACGCGGACGGCGTCGGTCAGCTCCTCGCCGGGCGGCAGCGAGACGCGGGTGCCGTCGCCCGCCTGGAGGTAGGGGCCGGACTTGTCCGACGGGTTCGGCACCGCGACGTCGAGACCCGCGATGACGGGGATCGGCAGGTTGTCGCCGGTCGGGATGTCCTCGCTCGGGGAGACACCGCGGCCGAAGACCAGCGCGAGCCCGGCGAGCACGACGACGGCGAGCGCCGAGGCGCCGCCAGCCATGACGCGTCGGCGGCGTACGCCCCGGGCGCGGCCGATGACGGTGTCGGCGAGGCCGTCGGTCTGCGGTGGGACCGGTCGTGAACGGTCCTCGAAGGTCGCGCGGAGTACGCGCTCAAGCTCCCTCGTCACGCCGCCGGCCTCCTTCCGCGTCGATCCGTGGCCTGCATTTCGATGCCGGCGACCGCCAGCTGGTTCCGCAGGTTCGCCAGTGCCCGGGAGCATTGGCTCTTCACCGTGCCCGCGGCGATGCCCAGCAGGCTCGCCGTCTCGGATTCGGACATGTCCTCGTAGAACCTCAAGACGAGCACGGCCCGCTGTTTCGGGGGCAGCTTGCACACGAAGCGCCACATGAGGTCGCGTTCGACGTGGGCGTCGGTGTGGTCGGTGCCCGGCGTCTCGGGCATCTGTTCGGTCGGATGCTCGTTGCGCCACATCCGCCGCCACCAGCTGACGTTGGTCGTGTACAGGACTCGTCTGGCGTAGGCCTCGACCGAGCCGATGTCGCCGATGCGCCGCCAGGCGAGGTAGGTCTTCGTCAAAGCGGTCTGCACCAGGTCCTCGGCCGTCGCCCAGTTACCGGTCAGCAGGTACGCCGACCGGTGCAGGGCGGCCGACCGTGCCGTGACGAAGTCACGGAAGTCGGCCTCGATCTTCGTCTTCGATTCCACTCGTCTCCCGGGGGTCCGCAAAGGTAAACGCGGTGGAGGGTGGTGGGGGTTGCTGAGGAGATCAGAAAATTTCCGGGCCGGTTCACGGCGTTCGCCCAGGCGGTCGGGTCGCGGGCTCGCCGTGGCGTGAAAAAGCCCCGCACCGGTGTGGTGCGGGGTTGTCGACGTAGGGGGGTCAGGCGTCGTTGACCGCGCTGGGCGACGAAGCCGTCTCCTCTTCGCCTTCGACGCGCGCCTGGACGGCGTCGGGCTCGTACATCTCCTCCACGACCTGGAGGTAGAGCTCGTTGGGGTCGGGGAGGTGCTTGATCTCGCGCAGGGCCTGGTCCTGGCCCGCCGACTCCAGGACGAAGGTCCCGTAGTTGAGCATGCGGCCCATCGGGGACTGTTCGTACTTCATGTCGGTGACCCGCAGCAGCGGCATCATCGCGACCTTGCGCGTGACGACGCCGGAGACGACCATGACCCGCTTGTTGGTGAGGATGAAGCGGTCGAAGAACCAGTCCATCACGCGCCAGCCGACCCAGCCGAGGACGAGCAGCCAGCCGACGACGACGGCCGCCGTGGCGGGCTCGGAGCCGTTGCTGGCGAGCATGCCGGAGACGTAGCCCATGATGAAGGTCGCGAGGACGCCGATGACGAACTCGGGCATCAGGTGGATCCAGTGCCGGCGCCACTCTCCCCGGTACTTCTCGGTGGGGAAGAGGTAGCGCGCCGCCAGCGGCGACGGCTCGTCGGGGAGCGGAAGGACCCGGCGGGGCCCGACCGGCATGCCGGCGGCGTCGTAGCGCAGACCGTCGAGATCCTCATCGGCTACCTCAAGGGGGGGAGTTGAGGAGTCGACGGGCCGCCGGGGGCTAGGGGGGTCCAGATCGGGCGAGTCGAAGAGGTCGGCGTCGAGGAGCGTGTCGTCCAGGGGCTCCTCGTCGCGGTCGTCCCGATCGCCCGATCGGCCAAACTCAGCGGGGCTCATCAGGATCAATCACATGACCACGCCGGAGATGAAGTCGCCGAGGCCCATTGCGGCGTCGCCGATGCCACTGGCTATCTGGCCGACGATGCCGGATGCTTCCTTCGGGCGGTATGCGATGAAGAAGACCAGGAATGCCAAGCCACCCCAGGTCAGAATCTTCTTAATCATGTCGGGCGAGCCCCCTCCCACGGTGCCGCACTTCGGCTCGTTGCCCACGCAGTCTGCGGCTGCGAGTCGCATCGGCCTCGGGCACTTAGAGCGTACAGCTTTTCAGGTGATGTTGAAACTCTTACCGCTTGTGCGGCTAAGGGCTGTCGACGTCCGTCGTATCCCTTATGGCCGGATCCAGGATAACCCCTCTGTGCGCCTCCAAGCACCGTAGACATCCCTGGTCACAGCCAAGAGTCACGCTACCGGAGGTTTCCGCCGGGGTACGGACAGTCGCATCATCCGAAGTGGATCGACGCCTGAACTGTCGGCAAGACGTCAGCCCCAGACGTGCTGGCGGACCCAGGCGTGCATCGCGATGCCGCTGGCGACGCCCGCGTTGATGGAGCGCGTCGAGCCGTACTGGGCGATGGAGCAGACCAGCGCGGCCGCCTCCCGCGCCGGCGGGGACAGCCCCGGCCCCTCCTGGCCGAAGAGGAGGACGCACGCCTCGGGCAGGGGCGTGGTCTCCAGGGGCACCGACCCCGGCAGGTTGTCGATGCCGACGACGGCGAGCCCCTCCCCCGCCGCCCAGGCGCAGAACTCCTCGATGGTGGCGTGGTGCACGACGTGCTGGTACCGGTCGGTGACCATGGCGCCCCGCCGGTTCCAGCGCCGCCGCCCGACGATGTGGACGGCCGAGGCCAGGAAGGCGTTGGCGTTACGGACGACGGTGCCGATGTTGAAGTCGTGCTGCCAGTTCTCGATGGCGACGTGGTAGGCGAAGCGCTTGGTGTCGAGGTCGGCGACGATGGCCTCGCGGGTCCAGTAGCGGTACTGGTCGCCGACGTTGCGGCGGTCGCCGTGGGCGAGGAGTTCGGGGTCGTAGCGCTCGTCGGCGGGGTGCTCGCCCGGCCAGGGGCCGACGCCGATCTCTTCGAGGTAGGGGTCGGGGCGGTCGTCTTGGGAGGTCACGGGGATGAGGGTATGCCGGGAGTTCACCGACCGGCCGAAGCCCTTCGAATCCATGGTCACCAACCGGGCGAAGATCAATGAACTCATCTTTCCGGCGGATTTCCGGCACTCGATGACGACCATAGGCTCCAAGGCACGTCTCCGAAGGGGCACCACCATGGGGTTCTCGATCAAACTCTCGCCCGGCGTCCGGGTTCGGGTCTCCAGCCGCGGCGTGCGGACCAGTCTCGGCCCGCGAGGAGCACGGTTGCACATCGGCGGCGGCCGCACCGCGATCTCGTCGGGCTTCGGACCGGTCACCTACTCCACGACCCTCAGCGGTGGGCGAGGGACCGCGTCCGTGAATCGCGCGTTGGGTTCCTACGGAAGCGCCGCCAGCGTGAAGGAGATCGAAGCGCGCCGACTGGCGGAGATCCTCGTCGGCATCTTCGAGCTCCACCGGGAGGAGTTCCCAGAGGCCGCCCCGCCCACAGCACCCGAGCCGATTCCCGTGGACCGCAAGGCCGTCATCGCCCGGCATCGCGCCGAGGCGACGAAAGGCATCGGCATCTTCGCCCGGTCCAAGCGGCGGGAGGCGGTGGCCGGGGCCGATCTCCGTGCGGAGGAGGAGATCGTGTCCATGGAGGACAAGGCCCGGGCGGAGGCCGCCGTACTTCAGAGCGATCTTGACTCCTGGTGGGAGGCTCTCATCGCGAACGACCCCGACGTCGTGCTCGAAACTCTCGGCGCCGCGTTCGGGGACAACCAGGCCGCGGCGGCGGCCGTCGGTCTGGACGGCGATGAGGTCTCTCTCATCGTGATCGTGCCGTCAAGCGATGCCATACCCGAGCGCAAACCCGACCTGACGCCCAGCGGCAACCTGACCTTGAAGAAGATCACCAAACGCGAACTCGCCGAGCTCTACATGGAGATGCTCTGTGGGTACGCGCTGGTCACGGTCAAGGAGTGCTTCGCCGTCGCGCCGAGCGTGCGCTCCGCCCGCATCGCCGCCGTCCGTCTATCCCCTCTCGACTCCTATGGGAACCAGCATCCCGAGGTCGTACTCACCGTGCGCTTCGAGCGGGCGAAGCTCGAAGGGATCGACTGGGGGCGAGCCGACTCCGTGATGATCACGAACGACGCGGGTAGTGAACTCACCTACCGCACAAAGGGCGTGGTCAAGGAACTGCTGCCGCTCGACCTCACCACCAACCCGGATCTAGCGTCGCTGATCTCGGCGGTCGACTTCGAAAGTCTCACCGAATGAGGAAGCAGGGGCCAAGACGGTCCTGTGGGAGTCCCCGAGCCGACCACGACCGACCGAGTTGCGCCGACTGAGCACTATCGACCGATGGACACGATCGGGAAGATCATGATCAGCGAGTCCGGACTCGCCCACGTGCCACAGTGCGGCCATCTCTCCTGGACCAGGCCGGGCGAGCAGAAGCCCAAGTGGGGCTGGGTTCCCGACGCCACCAAGGAGATGTGGAACTCCATCACGACAACGACGCCGCTCGTGGCCACCGAGGGCGACCGTGGACTGAAAGCCGAGCGGCGATGCAGCAACTGCTACCCGGGGATGCCTGGCGATCCCTGGGTCTGACGGCCCGGCGCGAACGGCGTACTGGAGCGGGTTCCAGGATCTCCAGCGTAGGACTTCGAGGGAAGCGATTCCCGCCACGTCAGTGCCGTTCGTTCAGCCGAGCGTCAAGACACCTCGCATGGTAGTATCCGATCGGATACATCTGGAGGTCGTGATGTCGACAGATCTCGTCTTGCGCGCCCGAAACGCCGCCGGTCTCAGCCAGACCGCGCTCGCCACACTCTCGGGCACTTCACGCCCGACACTCTCGGCATATGAGCACGGGCAGAAGTCACCGACGCTCGCCACCGCAGAACGGATCATCGAGGCCGCCGGTTTCGAGCTGACCCTTCGTCCCCGACTCGAATTCACCGTGACCGCGACCGCGCGAGGCCACGTCATCCACGTCCCCGATCACCTGCCGCGCCTGGAAGTACGTGAAGCATTCGCGACGGTCGTCCTCCCTCTGCACCTGAACTGGTCGGAGCCCGCCCGGGTCTTCGAGTTGGCCGACCGCCGTCAGCGCGCACGCGTCTATGAGATCGTCCTGCGTGAGGGAACCCCGGTCGACATCGTCACGTACGTCGACGGCGCCCTGCTGGCGGATCTCTGGGACGAGCTGGTGTTGCCCCGCGACGTCCGTACCGCTTGGACCCCCCTGCTCACCAGGCACGTGCGGTAGATCGATGTCCGTGCTCACTCCGCTCCAAATCGAAACACTGCGCATGTTCTTCGCGCTGCCCGAGAGCTCCGGATTTCTTCTCGCCGGCGGCGCGGCGCTGGTCGCTCAGAAACTGACGAAGCGACCAACCCACGATCTCGACTTCTTCTCCGCGCCAGGGACCGCCTCCGTTCCCGCCGCCAGGGACGCCGTCGAACACGCGGCCGCCTCACGCGGATGGCAGGTCGACCGAATCCAGGACGCCGAAACCTTCTGCCGTCTCAAGGTGGCGGGCATGGAAGAAATCCTCCTCGTGGATCTCGCCATCGACGTCGCCCCCGCTCATGCCACGATCAGCACCGACCTCGGCCCGAGTTTCGCTCCGGAGGAACTCGCCGGACGCAAGACGATCGCCCTGTTCGACCGAGCCGAGGCCCGCGACTTCACCGACGTTCACCAACTCGCAGAGCGCTTCGGGCGCGAAATCCTGCTCGCCCGTGCCGCCGAGATCGACAATGGATTCGACCGGCACGTTCTCGCGTCGATGATGCGAACCCTCGACAGGTTCACCGATGCGGAACTCCCGGTCGACGGAATCAGCCCAACCGAACTCCGCACGTACTTCAGCGACTGGGCGCGGGAACTCGACGCGACTGAAGGCTGAACCAATCCGGATGGCCCATCAACCGCGTGGTCGTACCCGGCCGACGGTTTCCAGGATCTCCGTTCCGCGACTTCTCGATGGCGACGTGGTAGGCGAAGCGCCTGGTGTCGAGGTCGGCGACGATGGCCTCGCGGTCCAGTAGCGGTACTGGTCGCCGACGTTGCGGCGGTCGCCGTGGGCGAGGAGTTCGGGGTCGTAGCGCTCGTCGGTCGGCCACTCCCCACGCCAGGGACCGACGCCGATCTCTTCCAGATGTTCAGTCACAGACGGAGCCTAGGCGGAGCGCTCGGAGGCACCGACGCGACGACCACCACCGGAAGTATCCGATCGGATACCAGGTGGCGATGGCGGACGATCTCGTCCTGCGAGACCTGCGGGACGCCCTGGTCCTGCCACGAGATGTCAGAGCCGCATGGACCCCGCTGCTCGACAGGGCGCGGTAACCGATCTGTCCGAGGTGATCGTCCGGGGAGGTCCGAGCCGCACCCCGTGAACCCGCCCGCCGCTCAGCCCCCCTCGACCCCCGGGTAGTTCACGCCTTCCTCCAGGTATGCCAGGCACCGGTCGATCCGCTCCAGCAGCGGCACCCCCTGCGCCAGCAGGACCGGCGAGTGCATTGCGAGCTGGATCGCCGCGACGACCAGCCCCGTCACGATCGCCGGGCGCGGGTCGACGGCGGGGTCGGCGCCGAGGCGTTCGGCGGTGACGCGCAGGAAGGTCTCCGACTGCCGCAGTTCGCGCTGGCGGGCGGCGCCGCCGAGTTTCTCGTTCTCGTGGATCACCTCGTGCATGCAGGTCAGGCGGTCGAGGTCGATGCCAAGTGAGCCGTCCTCGATGCGGGCGAGGACGTCGGCGACGGCCCGGCGCGTCGCGACCAGCAGCGGGTACTTGCGGGGCTGGTCGGCGTAGGCGGCGAGAACCTCGTTCCAGACGCTGTCCTGCAAGTGCAGCGCGACGTCCTCCTTGGAGCCGAAGTACCTGAAGAAGGTTCGCGGCGACACCTCGACGGCCTCGGCGATCTGGTCGATCGTCGTGGCCTCGTAACCCTGCCCGGCGAAGAGCTCGTAGGCGGCGTCGATGAGCGCCTCGCGGGTGCGGTGCTTCTTGCGCTCCCGCAGTCCGCGCGCCTCCGTGCCCGTCGTCGTCATGAGCGGAGTCTATCGCCGGGGGCGGCTTTAACGGCAGCCGGTGACTACTGACACACAATGACGTTTGACAGTTGACGACAACTGTCAGTCTCTGACAGTTTGTGCGAGCCAGTCCCGACCCACCCCACCGAAAGGCCCGCCATGACCACCGCTGTACTCGACAGGGCGCCCGCGTCGCCCGCACGCCGGCGCCCCGGCCACGGCCATCCGTGGCTGACCCTGCTCGCCGTGGCGACCGCGATGATGGTCGTCGGTCTCGACACCACCGTCGTCACGATCGCCAACCCCGACATCGCCGCCGACCTGCACGCCGACCTCGCCGCGCTCCAGTGGGTCACCAACGGCTACCTGCTCGCCCTCGCCGTGTCACTGATCCCGGCGGGGCGGCTCGCCGACCGTTTCGGGCGCAAGCGGATCTTCATGATCGGCCTGCTCGTCTTCACCGTCGCCTCGATCGGCGTCGGCCTGTCCGGCTCGATCGGCCAGCTCATCGCCTGGCGCGTCCTGCAGGGCCTCGGCGGGGCCATGCTGCAACCGGCCTCGCTGGCGATCATCCGCAGCACCTTTCCGGCCGAACGCCTCAAGATGGCGATCGGCCTGTTCAGCGCGGTCGTCGGCCTGTCCATCGCCAGCGGGCCCGTCATCGGCGGCCTGCTCGTCGAGAGCGCCGGCTGGGAGTCGGTCTTCTTCATCAACGCGCCGGTGGCCCTCGTCGGCCTCGTCCTCGGCGCCCGCGTCATCCGCGAGTCGAAGGACGACCAGGCCGGCCGCTCCTTCGACGTCGTGGGCGTCGCACTGCTGGTCGCGGCCATGTTCGGCCTGGTCTGGGGCCTGATCAAGGCGCAGGACAACGGCTTCGGCGAGGCCACTCCGCTGGTGTCCTTCGGCGCGACCATCGTCCTCGGAGCGCTGTTCGTCCTGCGGGAGACCAGGGCGCGTGAACCGCTGCTGCCGCTGGCCCTGTTCCGTTCCTTCCCGCTGTCGATGGGCATGCTGCTGCGGATCGGCGCCTACTTCGCCATGTTCGGCGGCATGTTCTTCCTGATGCTGTTCCTGCAGAACGTCCACGGCATGAGCCCCCTCGACGCCGGTGTGCGCGTCCTGCCGATGACCGGCGCGATGCTCGTCGCCTCACCCGCCGCGGGCGCGCTGACCCAGCGTTTCGGTACGCGGCCCGCGCTCGTCGGCGGCATGCTCGCCATGGCCGGGGCGCTGTTCTCGATCGCACGCTTCGAGGTCGACACCCCTTACTCGCGGATGTGGCCGTGGCTGGCGCTGCTCGGGGTCGGCTTCGGGCTGCTCATGGTCTCGACGACCGAGGTCATCCTCGACAACGTCCCCGCGCGGCTGGCCGGTATCGCCGGTGGCCTGCAGCAGACCGCGGCCCAGATCGGCGGCGTGCTCGGCACGAGCGTGCTCGGCGTCCTGCTGGCCAACCGCGTCGGCGACACTCTGACCGGCGAACTCACCGCCGCCGGGGTCCCGGCCGAGGTCGCGGCCGGGTTCGAGACCGCCAAGAGCTACGTCGCGCAGGGCGTCGCACCCGTCCAGGAGGGGACGCCGCCGGGGCTGATCGACGCGATCACCGACGGCAGCCACGCCGCCTTCATGTCCGGCTTCGCCCACAGCCTCGTGGTCGCGTCGATCGTCGCGGCCGCCGGAGGCCTGGTGGCGCTGTTCGCCGGAAGGGACCGCGGCCGCGGGGCCTAAACCGGCTCCCACGCGTACCGCGCGTTCCAGTCCGGCGCCTCGTGGAGGTACGCCTCCAGCAGTTCGCGCACCTGGTGGTACCCGATGGGTTCGGTGATCCGGTGAAGCACCATCGGCGTCCCGCCCCCGGCCCGGTACTCGACGGTGAACCGCGCCGGATCGGCGGTGACCAGCGCCGCCTGGACGAAGTGCCCGCGCTCGCGGGCGAGGATGACGTAGCGGTCGAGCAGGTGATCGTCGGGACATCCGGATTCGCAGGCCGAGTCGTGCCGGAACCCGTCGGCGAGCACGCATTCGATGCCGAACTCGTCGGCCTCGTCGCTCCACGGACCGTCCTGGGTGCGCAGTTGCATGACGCGAAGTTAGCGCCGACGCGAAGCGGAGGCCTTGAGCCGACCTTGAGCCGCCCGGTCGACCCGGGCGGCTCTCGGCGTCAGTTCGCGGCCAGAGCGGCCTGTACCCGCATGACGGCCAAGGGCAGTTCGCCCTCGTCACGGGCACGTTTCAGCGTCGACGACCACCACGCCAGGTCGTCGAGCAGCACCGTGAGGCTCGCCTCGGCCATCGGCTCGCGCGGCTCGCCGTCGGTGAAGGCGGTGAGCACCGACGGGATCACCACCGACGACCGAAGCGGCGCCATCTCCGCCGCGATCGCGATCTGCGCCAGGTGCTCCACCGCGCGCGACCCGCCCGCGACGCCGGTGCTGTACCCGACCGCCGCGATCGGCTTGTTCCGGAAGGCCGAGGACGCGAAGACGCTGTCGAAGGCGTTCTTCAACGTCGCCGGGACGCTGCGGTTGTACTCCGGGGTGACCACGAGGTAGGCGTCGGCCTCGGCGATCTTGCCGACCCAGCGTTTCACCGCCGGGTCCGAATAGGACGGATCGGCCGGGTCGCCGAGGCTGCCGAAGTGCTCCTGGAAGAACGGCAGCGGCCAGTCGCGCAGATCGAGCACCTCGACGTCGAAGTCGGCGTGCTCGCTCGCGCGCCTCGCCACCCAGGGCGCGACGCGGTCGGCCGAGCGCGTCGGCCGCGTGCTGGCCACGATCACGTGGAGCCTCAACGCGCGACTCCCGCCGACGCGCCCAGGTGCGGCTCCAGCTCGCGCATGATCGCCGCGCGCGGGCGGGCGCCGGTGAAGCGGGCGACGATCTCGCCGCCCACGAACAGGGCCAGCGTCGGCATGCCGAGGACCTGGTACTTCATCGCCGTCTGGGGATCGGTGTCGACGTCGAGGGCCACCACCCGCATCCGGGACTTCTCGCTCTCGGCGATCTGCTCCAGCACCGGCTTGAGCCGGTGGCAGGGCGGGCACCATTCGGCGGTGAACTCGACCAGCACGGGAAGGGATTCCGCGAGCACGTCGTCGGCGAAAGCCGCGTCGGTGGTCATGGTGAGAGACACATGCGCTCCTTCGGTAAGAGGACTACGTGGATGCCGACGGCGTCAGCGGCGGACCTCGGCGATGACCCGCTCGTGCGGGTCGGCCTCCTCGCCGCACTCGCAGTGGAGCTTCGCGGTGACCCGGCCGCCGCACCGGCTGTGCCGGTAGACGATCTCGGGCATCGCGCCCTCGGCGAGGTGGTGTTCGCCCCAGTCGGACAGCGCCGACAGGACGGGGAGCAGGTCGATCCCGGCGTCGGTGAGGACGTACTCGTTGCGCGAGCGGCGGCCCGGCACCTGGTACGGGCGGGTGTCGAGCAGACCCGCCGCGGTCAGGCGCTGGAGGCGGTTCGACAGCACCTGGCGGGGCGCGCCGATCGTCGTCTGCAGTTCGTCGAAGCGACGCAGCCCGACCGCGACCTCGCGCACGATGAGCAGCGCCCACCGGTCGCCGACGATCCCGAGGACTTCGGCCATCTTGTCATCCACGGTGCAGAGTCTAGACTTTGGACTCAGGTGCGTGGATCAAACGTTGCGGGCGTCACACGGGGGTGGCGGCTCCGGTCGAGCCCGGGTATTCCGCCAGCCGTCGCGTCGACTCCCGCAGCTCACCGGCGAGGCGGGAGCGGTCGACGTCGAGGAGCCGGCCGTCGCGCTTCACGACACGCCCGGCGACCAGGACGGTCTCGACGTTGCCCGGGTGCGCCGAGGTGACCACGGCCGCGACCGGATCGGCGGCGCCGAGCAGGTTCGGGTCGTCGGCGCGCAGGAGGATCACGTCGGCCTGTTTCCCGGCGGCCAGCGAGCCGACGCGGTCGGCCATGCCGAGCACGGCCGCCCCCTCGATGGTGGCCATGCGCAGCGCGTCGGCGGTCGACAGGCGCGGGCCGCCGGACGCGTCGAGGCTGAGCATGGCGGCGCGCATGAGCGTGAACATGTCCCCGGCGACGGTCGTGACGACGTCGACGCCCAGGCCCGTCGGCACTCCGGCGCCCCGGAAGCGCGCGAGGACGGGGGCGCCGTGGCCCATGCGGGCCTCGACGGCGGGCGCGACCGAGGCGGTGCCGCCGGAGTCGGCGATCAGCTTCAGTTCGGCGTCGGGCAGGGAGTTGCCGTGGACGTAGACCGTGCCGGGGCGCAGCAGGCCGTGCGCGCGGAGGGTCTCCACCGGGCGTTCGGCGACCGGGCCGGAGCCGACGTGGACGACGAGCGGGACGTCGAGGTCGCGGGCGAGCGCCCAGTCGGCGGCGACGGTCTCGATCGGCGAGTAGGACGGGCCGTGCGGGGCGAGGGCCATGGTGAGCAGGCCGCCGGTGCTGGCGTGGACGCGGCGGGCGTCGGTGAGGTCGCCGCCACCGAACACGGGGTTGCCGTAGCCGAAGAGCGCGCGGACGCCCGCCGAGCGGAGGGCGCCGACGGCGGCGTCGGCGTGTTCGGGGGTGCGGAGGGCGTGGGAGAAGTCCTGGAGGGTGGTGACGCCGGCGTCGAGGGCTTCGAGGGCCCCGGCGAGGGTGCCGACGGCGATGTCGGCGGGGCTGACGCGGCCGCCGATGTCGCCTAGGACGCGGGTGAGGTAGGCGCCGAGGTCGTGGTCGGCGGCGATGCCGCGCAGGGCGGTCTGCCAGGTGTGGCGGTGGGTGTCGACGAGGCCGGGGAGGACGTAGCGGCCGGTGGCGTCGATGACGTGGGCGTCGCCGGTGGGGAGGGCGCGGCCGACGGCGGCGATGCGGTCACCGTCGATGAGGACGTCGGTGGCGGGGTGGACGGCGACGGGGTCGGTGTCGATGACGGTGCCGTTGCGGATGAGGGTGCGCAAGACAAACTCCTTCAGGGGAAAGCTTTCGAGAAAGGTATCAGGAAAGCTATCTAGACTGCAAGCGTGGATCCCGTCGACGCCCTCATCGCGACCTGGCGCAGCGAGCTGCCCGAAGCCCTCGGCCCGGCCTCCGAGCTGAGCAAACGGATCATGATCCTCGGCGCCCGCCTCGAACGCGCCACACGTGAACTGCTGCCGTCGCTGGGGCTGACCATCGCCGGGTTCGACATCGTCGTCGGGCTCCGGCGGGCGGGGAAACCCCACCGGCTCAAGCCCAACGAACTCGCGCGCTCGCTGCTCCTGTCCACCGGCGGCACGAGCAACGCGGTGAACCAGCTCGAATCGCAGGGCCTCGTCCGCCGCATCGCCGACCCCGCCGACGCCCGCAGCACATGGATCGAGCTGACCGCGGAGGGCGTCGCACTGGCCGAACGCGCCGTGCTGGCGAACACGGCCGCACACGCGAAGGTCTTCGCGGGAGTGCCGGCCGAGGACATGGACGCGGCGGCGGGGGCGTTGCGGCGGGTGTTCGGGGGGTAGGGGCGCGGCGTCGGTGCCCGAAGCCCGCTTGACCGTCGAGCGCCGAAGCCGGTGCTCACACTCGGGGCGGCGGTGTGGCCGCGTCTCAGCCGTCCATCGGGTGGCCGTCGAAGAAGCTTCGGAGTTCGGCGAGATATTCGGATGGCTGGTCACGGTGGACGAAGTGTCCGGTGTTCAAGACGCGCAACCGCGTGACGGGAATGATCCCCGCCGCCTCCAGACGGTGAAGCGCCGCCACGATCCTGTTCCAGTCGCTTGTCGCGTCCGCCCGGCGGGGAACGGCGCGCCCTGGGTCCCGCCGACGGCGCACGAGATCCTCACCCCGTCGAGGTCCACCTCGATGCGTTCCTTCACGATGCCGCCCGTCCGGAGTGTCCACGTAGGACCGAACGATCGCAGATCCCCCCTGCCCACTCCATCCTGTCGCACCCCTCTGCCAGGCTCCCGCACATGCCCGACACGGACGAGTTCCTGATGTTCCTGCCCGCCGACCAGGACCCCCGCGAGCACGGCGGCTGGGAGGGTGAGCGCGCGACGCTGCTCGGTTCCCTGCGCGACCGTCGCCTGACCTTCGAGATGAAGTGCTCCGGTCTCGACGCCGAGGGGCTCGCGCGACGGGCGGTGCCGCCGTCGTCGTTGTCCCTGCTGGGGTTGCTGCGGCACCTCGCGGATGCCGAGCGGCACTGGTTTCGGCGTGTCCTCGCCGGTGAGGAGATCGGGGCGGTGCGTCCCGGCGACGACGCGTTCGAGGGGGCGGTGGCCGACGAGGCCGTCGTGGCCAGGGCCTGGGAGCAGTGGCGTACCGAGCTCGGCCACGCCGAGCGCTTCACGGCCGGGGTCGAGGACATGGGGACCATGAGCAAGGGCGGCGAGACACCGATCGCACTGCGGGAGGTCCTCGTCCACCTGATCGACGAGTACGCGCGGCACATCGGCCACGCCGACCTGTTGCGCGAGCGGGTCGACGGTCGCGTCGGCGAGTAGGCCTCACGGGGGCGCACCCGCCCCGTGATCCCTTTGTCACCGGGCGGGCACGAGCGCCGAACGCCCCGGCAATCCCGCGCCCCCACCGTCGGGGCATGACGACGACTCTTCGCACCGCACCGAGCCGACGCCGCTGGATCACCGACTGGCGCCCCGACGACCCGTCCTTCTGGCGCGAGCACGGGCGTCGCGTCGCCGTGCGCAACCTCGTGTTCTCGATCTTCTCGGAACATCTCGCGTTCTCGGTGTGGCTGCTGATGTCGGCGGTCGCGGTGAGCCTGCCCGCCGCGGGTTTCGCCTTCACCGTCGACCAGCTGTTCTGGCTGGTGGCCATCCCGAACCTGGTCGGCGGGCTGATGCGGATCCCCTATACGACGGCCGTCGCGCGCTTCGGCGGTCGACAGTGGACGGTCGTCTCCAGCGTCCTCCTGCTGGTGCCGCTCGGGCTGCTCACCTACGCGATCGCGACGCCGGGCACGCCCTACTGGGTCTTCCTGGCCGCCGCCGTGACCGCGGGCCTCGGCGGCGGGAACTTCGCCTCCTCGATGGCCTCGATCTCCTACTTCTTCCC
This sequence comes from Phytomonospora endophytica, assembly GCF_014202425.1. Taxonomy (GTDB): domain Bacteria; phylum Actinomycetota; class Actinomycetes; order Mycobacteriales; family Micromonosporaceae; genus Phytomonospora; species Phytomonospora endophytica. The sequence goes on from NZ_JACHGT010000002.1 coordinate 373,019, forward strand.
CGAACGCGCCAAGGGACTGGCGCTCGGGCTCAACGCCGCCGGCGGCAACGTCGGGGTCGCGGTCGTGCAGTTCGCCGTGCCCGCCGTGATCGGCGTCGGCGTACTCGGGGCGGCGCAGGGCGAGGGCTTGTGGCTGCACAACGCGCCACTCCTGTGGGTCGTCCCGGTCGTGGCGGCGACGATCTGCGCGTGGGCCTTCATGGACAACCTCTCGACGGCCAGAACCCCACTGCGGCAGCAGGTCCAGGCTCTCCGCAGCCGACACGCCTGGATCATCGCCGCGCTCTACATCGGCACGTTCGGCTCCTTCATCGGCTACTCGGCGGCCTTCCCGCTGGTCATCAGGGCCGAGTTCCCCGACATGGCGGCGACGTGGCTCGCCGCGCTCGGCCCGCTCGTCGGCTCGGCCTCGCGGCCCGTCGGCGGGTGGCTGTCGGACCGTCTCGGCGGCGCCCGTGTCACGTCCTTCTCCTTCGCGGCGATGGGTCTGGGGACGCTCGCGGCGATGTTCGGTCTGGCGGCGGGCTCCTTCCCCCTGTTCTTCGGCGCGTTCCTGCTGCTGTTCGTGTTCAGCGGCGCGGGGAACGGCTCGACCTTCCGCATGATCCCCGCGGTGTTCCGGGCCGAGGCCGGGTCGGCGCCGACGGAGGCCGCGCTGGCCCGGGCGCGCGCCCGGGCGGCGGCGGTGATCGGCTTCGCGTCGGCGATCGGCGCCCTCGGCGGCTTCCTCATCCCACGCGGTTTCGGCTCCTCCCTGGCCGCCACCGGCTCGATCGACACCGCGCTGTGGGTCTTCCTCGCCGCCTACGCCGCCTGCCTCGCCCTGACCTGGTGGAGCTACCAGCGCAAACCCGGCGCCCCGGCGGTGTAGACCTTCGCGCTGCGGCCGGGGCGTGTGCGGGCGACTTTTCCGGCCCGAAACATGCGGGCCGCGTGATCGAAACGCCCGGGGCCGACCGTGATGCACATGGATGCGGACGAGCGAACGGTACGGGCGGTGGACACCCACTGCCCGTACTGCGCGCTCCAATGCGGGATGACCCTCACCCGCGAACGCGACGACACCGTCACCGTCGCGCCTCGCGGCGGCGGCCTGTGCCAGAAGGGCTGGACGTCGCCCGAACTACTCGCCCACCCCGACCGGATCACGACACCGCTGGTCGGCGGGCGGCCCACCGGCTGGACCGCCGCGCTCGACCTGGTCGCCGGCAGGATCCGTGCGTTGCAGGCGGAGTACGGACCGGGTGCCGTCGCCGTCTTCGGCGGCGGGGGCCTGACCAACGAGAAGGCCTACCTGCTCGGCAAGTTCGCGCGGGTCGCCCTGCGCACCCCGAACATCGACTACAACGGCCGCTTCTGCATGTCCTCGGCCGCCGCGGCGGGTCTGCGCGCCTTCGGCGTCGATCGCGGGATGCCCTTTCCCGCAAGCGATCTCGCCGAGGCCGACACGGTCCTGCTGGCCGGGGCGAACCCGGCCGAGACGATGCCGCCCTTCATGCGCCACCTCGCCGGGAAGCGGCTCATCGTCGTCGACCCGCGCGCGACCGCCACCGCCCGCCAGGCGCACCTGCACCTGCGGACCGCACCCGGCACGGATCTGGCCCTGGCCAACGGGATCCTGCACATCGCCGCCGAACGCGGCCACCTCGACCGCGCCTACATCGACGGCCGCACCACCGGTTTCGCCGAACTCGCCGCGACGGTCGCCGGCTACTGGCCCGCGCGCGTCGAGCGCATCACCGGCGTCGCGGCAGCCGATCTCTACCGGGCCGCCGACCTCCTCGCCGGCGGGCGGCGCGTCATCCTCACCGCCCGGGGCGCCGAACAGCACGCCAAAGGCGTCGACACGGTCAGCGCGTGGATCAACCTCGCGCTCGCGCTCGGCCTGCCCGGCCGCGAGTCGAGCGGCTTCGGCACGCTCACCGGGCAGGGCAACGGGCAGGGCGGCCGCGAACACGGGCAGAAGGCCGACCAGCTGCCGGGCTACCGCCGCATCGACGACCCCGTCGCGCGCGAACACGTCGCGGGAGTATGGGGCGTCGACCCGGCGACGCTGCCCGGACCGGGTCCCTCGGCGGTGGAGCTGCTCGGCATGCTCGGCGACGAGATCAAGGCCCTGCTGGTCTTCGGATCCAATCCCGCCGTCTCGGCGCCACGCTCCCTCGGCGTCCACGAACGACTGTCCGCATTGGACCTGCTGGTCGTGTGCGACTTCCTGCCCTCGGAGACCGCGCGGTTCGCCGATGTCGTCCTGCCCGTCACGCAGTGGGCCGAGGAAGAGGGCACGATGACCGATCTCGAAGGCAAGGTCATCCGCCGCCGCGCCCTCCGCCCCCCGCCGGTGGGCGTGCGCTCCGACCTGGAAGTCCTGTCCGGACTCGCCACCCGGCTCGGCCTCACCGAAGGCTTCGATCCCCTGCCCGGCAGGGTCTTCGAGGAGCTGCGGCGGGCCAGCCGAGGCGGCACGGCCGACTACCACGGCATCACCTACGAGCGCCTCGACGCCGGGCGGCGCCTGCACTGGCCATGCCCCGACACCGATCACGACGGCACCCCGCGCCTGTTCACCGACGGCCGCTTCCACACCCCCGACGGCAAAGCGCGCTTCATCCCCGTCGAACACCACGGACCGGCCGAACCACGCGACGGCGAATATCCGCTCTACCTGACCACCGGACGTGTCCTCACCCAGTACCAGTCCGGCGCCCAGACCCGCCGCAGTTCCCTGCCCGGCGAACCCTTCCTCCAGCTCCACCCCGACACCGCCGCCCGCCACGGGATCACCGACGGCGCACCGGTCCTGGTCACCAGCCGGCGCGGCCAGTTCACCGCACCCGCGCGACTCGACGACACGATGCGCGCCGACACCGTCTTCGCGCCCTTCCACTGGCCGGGCGCCAACAACGCGGTCAACGACGCCCTCGACCCGATATCGCGCATGCCCGAGTTCAAGGTCTGCGCGGTCCGCATCCGACCCCACGAGGAGACACCATGAAGGTCGTCATCGCCGGATACGGCATGGCGGGGGCCCGCCTCGCCCGTGAACTCGGGCGGCACGGTGTCCAGGTCACCGTCCTGGGCGCCGAGACCGAACCCGCCTACAACCGCGTGCTGCTACCGGGTCTGCTCGCCGGGACGCACGCCGAAGAGGACCTGCGGCTGCCCGCGCCGCCCGCGCACGTCGAACTCCGGCTCGGCGAACCCGTCACGACCATCGACCGGGAAGCCAAGCGGGTCAACGGGATCGCCTACGACGCGCTCGTCCTGGCCACCGGCGCCGAGGCCGCGCTGCCGCCGATTCCGGGCCTGGATCGCCACTCCCCCAGGGCGACCGTCTTTCGTTCGCTCGCCGACTGCCGCGCCATCCTCGACGCCACCGACGGACCCGGCGTGCCGCGCCGACGTCGCGCGCTCGTCCTCGGCGGCGGCCTCCTCGGGCTCGAAGCCGCCCGCGGCCTCGCCGGGCGCGGCCTGGACGTCACCGTCGTGCACGCCGCCGGGCACCTCATGGAACGCCAGCTCGACACCGTCGCCGGGGATCTGCTCGCCCGCACCCTGTCCGGGCTCGGCGTCACGGTGCTGACCAATGTGGACGTCAAGGCCGTCGAAGAGACCACCGAAGGCGTCCGGCTGCGCTTCGGCGACGGCGGCCACGCCGACGGCGACCTGCTCGTCGTGTCCTGCGGTGTCCGGCCGCGCACGGCGCTCGCCGAGGCCGCCGGGCTCGCCGTCGGCCGGGGCGTGGTGATCGATGAGCGTTGCGCCACCGGCGATCCCGACATCTACGCCATCGGCGACTGCGCGGAGTTCGAGGGCCGAAACCTCGGCCTCGTGGCGCCGGCGTGGGAGCAGGCCGAGGTCGTGGCGCGCAACCTGACCGGCACACCGGCGGTCTACCGGGGCGTCCGCCCGGTAACCCGGCTCAAGGCCGGGGGCATCGACCTCGCCGCGATGGGGAGTCTTGACGGCGAGGAGGTCGTCTCCTTCGCCGACCCCGCGCGCGGCACGTACGTGCGACTCGTCATCGACGCCGACCGCCTGGCGGGCGCGGTCCTGCTCGGCGACAACCCGACGACCGGGCAGGTCACGCAGCTCTTCGACCACGACGATCCGGTGCCCGCCGACCGGCGCAGCCTCCTGCTTGGCCGCGCCTTCGGTGAACCGCCCGCCGCGGCGACACCGGCCGCGCAACCCGACGACGCCGTCGTGTGCCGCTGCAACACCGTCCACAAAGGAACGCTTGTCAGGGCGTACGCCAAAGGATCGCGCACTCCGGCCGAGCTGTCCCGGGCGACCCTCGCGGCCACCGGCTGTGGTGGTTGCGCGGGTGATGTGGCGGCGATCTGCGGGTGGCTGCGGGAAACGGCGAAGGCCCCGGAACTCACGGAGGTGGCGGCATGAGCGGCCTGGGTGGGGCCGGCGCGGCCTCGAAACGCGTCGTCGTCTGCGGTGACGGCATGGTCGGGCGGCGGTTCACCGAGGAGCTTCGCCGCCGGGACCCTTCGGCGCGGATCACGGTGCTGGCCGAGGAGTCGCGTCCGGCGTACGACCGGGTGCGGTTGTCGGCGTTCTTCGACGGCGCCTCCGCCGAGGATCTGCGGCTGGGGGAACCGGATCCGGGTGTCGACCTGCGGCTCGGTGAGCCGGCCCGGCGGATCGACCGGGACCGCCGGATCGTCCACGGTGATCACGGGTCCTACGAATACGACCATCTCGTGCTGGCTACCGGCTCGTCTCCGTTCGTGCCACCGATCCCGGGCGCCGACGCGCCGGGCTGCTTCGTCTACCGGACCCTCGACGACCTGGAGGCCCTGCGCGCCTTCGCCGAAGGCAGGCGGCACGGCGTCGTCGTCGGTGGTGGGCTGCTCGGTCTTGAGGCGGCGAACGCGCTGCTGCTCCTCGGTCTCGACGCCGAGGTCGTCGAGTTCGCCCCGCACCTCATGCCCGCGCAGCTCGACGCCGCCGGTGGTGCGGTTCTGCGCGATCACATAACCCGGCTTGGCATCGGCGTCCACTGTGGAACGGCCGTGGCGGCGGTGATCCCCGGTCCCCGGCTGTCGCTGAAGACCTCCGACGGTGGTGAGCTCACCACCGACCTCGTCGTCTTCGCCGCCGGGATCCGCCCGCGCGACGCGCTGGCCCGCGAGGCCGGGCTCGGCGTCGGTGAACGCGGCGGCGTGCTCGTCGACGCCTCCTGCCGGACGAGCGATCCGGCGATCTGGGCGGTCGGCGAATGCGCGGCCGTGGAGGGCGTCTGCTTCGGCCTGGTGGCTCCCGGGTACGCGATGGCCGAGGTGGCCGCCGAAGGGATCGCCGGCGGCACGGCGGTCTTCCCGGGCGCCGACACGGCGACGAAGCTGAAACTGCTCGGCGTCGACGTCGCCTCGTTCGGGGTGCGGGAGGGGCCGCTGGAGGCGAACTATCTCGACCCGGCCGAAGGGGTCTATGCGCGGTTGGTGTTGTCCGACGACGCCTCGACGCTGCTCGGCGGGATCCTCGTCGGCGATGCCGACGCCTATCCGGTGCTGCGGGCGGCGGTCGGCGGTCCGGTGCCCGGACGGTTGGCGGATCTGCTGGCCAAGGACGGCGGGGAGGGCCGGGAGCTGCCGGGTTCGGCGCAGATCTGTTCGTGCAACGCGGTCACCAAGGACACGATCACCGGCGCGATCGCCGACGGCCACGACGATGTGACCGCGCTGAAGAAGTGCACGCGCGCCGGAACGACCTGCGGGTCCTGCGTTCCCCTGCTGAAGCGGCTGCTGGACGAGTCGGGCGTCGAGCAGGCGAAGGCGCTCTGCGAGCACTTCGCGCACTCGCGGGCCGAGTTGTTCGACATCGTCCGGGTCCGCCGGATCACGACCTTCAGCGAGCTGATCGCCGGGCACGGCACCGGTCGCGGCTGCGACGTGTGCAAGCCGGTCGCGGCCTCGATCCTGGCGTCGCTCCACAATGGACATGTCCTGGAAGCGGAACGCGCGTCGCTGCAGGACACCAACGACCACTTCCTGGCGAACCTCCAGCGCGACGGCAGTTACTCGGTCGTGCCGCGCGTTCCCGGCGGGGAGATCACCCCGGAGAAACTGATCGTGATCGGCGAGGTCGCGCGCGACTTCGACCTGTACACCAAGATCACGGGCGGGCAGCGCATCGACCTGCTCGGCGCCCGCGTCGATCAGCTGCCGCTGATCTGGCGGCGGCTCGTCGACGCCGGTTTCGAGTCCGGGCACGCCTATGGGAAGGCGCTGCGGACGGTGAAGTCCTGCGTCGGCACGACCTGGTGCCGCTACGGCGTACAGGATTCGGTCCGGCTGGCCGTCGACCTGGAACTGCGCTACCGAGGGCTGCGGTCACCGCACAAGATCAAGGCCGGGGTGTCGGGTTGCGCGCGCGAATGCGCCGAGGCGCGCGGCAAGGACTTCGGGGTGATCGCCACCGAGAACGGCTGGAACCTCTATCTCGGCGGCAACGGCGGCTTCACGCCCCGGCACGCGCGGCTGTTCGCGTCCGATGTGGACACCGAGACGCTGGTCCGGCTGATCGACCGCTTCCTGATGTTCTACGTCCGCACCGCCGACCGGCTCCAGCGCACGGCGGCCTGGATCGAGGCCCTCGACGGCGGTCTGGACTATCTGCGCGAGGTCATCGTCGACGACGCCATCGGCGTGTGCGCCGAACTCGACGCGGCCATGGAGCGGCATGTCGAGAGCTACGCCGACGAGTGGGCCGGGGTCCTCGACGACCCGGTGAAACTCGCCCGCTTCGCGTCCTTCGTCAACGCGCCCGAGACCCCCGACCCGTCGATCCGTTTCATCCGCGAACGCGGGCAGCCCGTGCCCGAGTCGCGCACCTCCCCCGTCCTCCTCGGCATCCCGGCGGTGAGATCGTGAACTGGCTGCGCATCTGCGAATTCTCGGCCCTGCTCCCCGAACGCGGCACCGCCGCCCTGCTGCCCGACGGCAGGCAGGCGGCGCTGTTCCCGCTGTCGGACGGGCGGGTCTTCGCCCTCGACAACCTCGATCCCTTCAGCGGCGCGCAGGTCCTGTCGCGCGGGGTGCTCGGCGACCGCGGCGGCGTGGCCACGGTCGCCTCGCCCATGCACAAGCAGGTCTTCGCGCTCCACAGTGGACGCTGCCTGGACGACGAGAAGGTCGCCGTCAGCGCCTATCCGGTGCGGCTGCGCGCCGGCTACGTCGAGCTGCTGCCGGAGACGGCGTGACGGGGCCGCTGACCGGCTTCACCGTCGCGGTCACCGCGCAGCGTCGCGCCGACGAACAGACGGCGATGCTGGTCCGGCGCGGCGCCAGGGTCGTCGCCGCGCCGACCGTGCGGATCGTGCCGCTGCCCGACGACCGGGAGCTGCGCGCCGCCACCGAGGAACTCATCGCCCACCCGCCCGACATCACCGTCGCCACCACCGGAATCGGCTTCCGAGGCTGGCTGGAGACCGCCGAGGGCTGGGGTCTCGGCGAGCGGCTGCGCGCCGCCCTCGGCGGCGGACGGCTGTGGGCGCGCGGCCCCAAGGCCGTCGGCGCGATCCGCGCCGCCGGACTCGACGAGGAGTGGTCGGCGCCGGGCGAGGTCGGCTGGGAGATCGCCGAACGCCTCCGCGGCGAAGACCTCGCGGGACAGCGCGTCGCCGTGCAGATCCACGGTGATCCGCTCAACGAGCTCCTCCCCGCGATCGAGGCCGCGGGCGGGACCGGTGTGACGGTCCCGGTCTACCGCTGCGCTCCCCCGACCGACCTCGCCGCCGCCCGGCAGCTCGCGGACATGGTGCGGGGCCGCCGTGTCGACGCCGTGACCTTCACCAGCGCGCCGGCCGCCAAGGCACTGCTGCGCATCGCCGGGAACAGGGCCGAGGACCTCACGGCGGTCCTCCGCGACGGCGGGGTCATCGCCGCGGCCGTCGGGCCGGTCACCGCCGCGCCGCTGGAGAGGCTCGGGATTCCCGTCGTGCAACCGGATCGGCCCCGCCTGGGCGCGCTCGTCCGGACCGTCGCGGCGGCCCTGCCCGAACGCGCGGTCGTGGCGCATCTGTCCACAGGGGAGCGTCTGGACGTGCGCGGTCATCTCGTGCTGGTCGACGGGGAGCCGCGCGCGCTGGCCCCCGCGCCGATGGCGGTCCTGCGGGAGCTGGCCGCCGCGAGCGGGCGCGTGCTGTCGCGGGAACGGCTGCTGTCGGTGCTGCCGCGCGGGTCGGACGGTCACGCCGTGGAGATGGCGGTGAACCGGCTGCGGGATGGGCTGGGGCTGCGGGAGTGTGTGCGGACGGTGATCAAGCGGGGGTACCGGATCAATGTGGGGTGAGGGCCCGATTCCGAACCGAGCCGCCCCTCCAAGCGGGCCCGCAAGGACGCCGAGATGACCGCGTGAGGGCCCGACCTCGAACCGGGCCGCCTACCCCAGCCCCGGGCAGTCCATCAGCGCCGGCCACACCGTCGCGACCACCGCCATGACGACCGGCGCGACGACCAGCACCCCGAGCAGGGCCGCGGCCACGAGAGCCGTCCCCCGCCGCAGCGGACGGGGCGGGGTCAGCAGCCGCCGGACGCGGGTGGCCGCGTCGCCGCCGGTGGCGGCGAGCGCTCCGGCGGGTGAGGCCGAGGCCGCCTCGGCCATCGTGACGAGTGCGCGGGCCAGGTCGAGGCGGTCGTGGCGGACGGCGGCGGCGTCGTCGGCGCAGATCTCGACGAGCAGGGCGACCTGTCCGTGCGCGCGGGCCAGCATGCGGCTGCGGGGGAAGGCGCGGGTGAGGACGCGCATCCCGTCGACGAGCAGGTGGTGCCGGCCGGAGTGGTGCCCCCGCTCGTGGGCGATGACGGCGGCGAGTTCGGGCCCGCTGAGGGCGTCGACAGCGGCGCTCGTCACGACGATGGTGGCGTGGCGGCCCGGTACGAGGTAGGCGGCGGCGACCTGGTCGTCGACGATCGTGGCGTCGGTGCCGGGCAGGCGGCGTCCGGCGCGGCCGACGAGCCGGGCCTGGCGCAGTCGCCCGCGCGCGGACGCGGCGACGGTGCGGTAGGCGGCGATGGTGAGGCGGACGGCCGCGACCGTGGCACCGGCGACCGCGGCCAGGGCGGCGATCATGCCGAACCAGTCGTGGGCGCCCTGGAGCGCCTCGACGCACAGTCGCACGAGGTGGCACAGCTTCTCCCAGCTGTGCTCGGGCGTGGCGACGAGCAGCGCGGCGGCGGCGGCGAGACCGAGCGCGGCCGAGGCGACCACGGAGTACCAGACGGCGACGCCGAGCCGTGGCGCGCGGGCGAGCCGGGCGGGGTCGCGCAGGATCCTGGGGGCCAGCGTGGTCAGCGCCAGCGAGTAGGCGATGAGGATCAGCGCGGCGGTCACCGGGCGTCGCGCCCTTCGTGGGCGTCGAGGGCCGCGCGCAGTCCGGCGGCCTCCTCCGGCGACATCTGCCCGACGAACTTCAGCAGCGCCACGGCCGGGTCGCCGCTGTCGGACAGGGCGCGGCGCATCTGCGCGGCGCCGTACTCCTCTTTCGTCATGACCGGCGTGTAGCGGTTGGCCTTGCCCGCCGACTCCTTGCGCAGCCAGCCCTTCTTGTGCAGGTTGTCCAGCACCGTCATGACCGTGGTGTAGGCGAGCTGGCGCTGTTCCAGCAGCTCGGTGAGCACCTCACGGACCGTACGCCACCCCTCGGCGGCCCACAGCCGTTCCATGATCACCGCCTCAAGCTCGCCGAAGCCGCGCACTGGTCTCCGCCACCTCTCCTCAACCCCGGTCGTCGTCGTCAGCTTGATGTTAGTCAGGCCGCCGACAACTCCCGCGCGGCGATGGAGAGGTCGGCGACGAGCGCGTCGAAGGCCTCCTCACGCCGGTCGCCGGGCGTGCGCAGGACCGCCGACGGGTGCACCGTCGCCATGACGCGCAGCCCTTTCGGCTTCTCCATGGTGAGGATCTCCCCGCGCCGCTTCGTGACGCGGAAGTCGCCGCCGAGCAGGTCCTGGGCGGCGGTGGCGCCGAGGCAGACGACGAGTTCGGGTTCGACGGCGGCGATCTCGGCGAGCAGCCACGGCTTGCACGCGGCGACCTCGGAGCGGTCGGGCTTGTCGTGCAGGCGCCGGCGGCTGTCCGCGGCGACCTTGAACTTGAAGTGCTTGACGGCGTTGGTGAGCCACACGTCGTCGCGGTCGATGCCGGCGGCGAGGAGTGCCCGGTCGAGCAGCCCGCCCGCCGGGCCGACGAAGGGCCTGCCGCGCTTGTCCTCACTGTCGCCGGGCTGCTCGCCGACGATCAGGAGCCGCGCGTTGCCGGGTCCGGCACCGAAGACGGTCTGTGTGGCGTCGCGGTGGAGCTCGCAGCCGCGGCAGCCGGCCGCGGCCTCACGCAACGCGTCGAGGTCGCGCGCGGCGGGCAGGAATCGTGCGGCTCCGTCGGCCATACCCGATGGAATACCCGCACGGCGGCGGCGGAAACGCAAGGGGGAGGTCTCCCGGTCCGTCCGGCAAACCCGGTATGCGGTCAGCCGCTAGCCTTCCCTCGTGGCAATCGCGCGTCTCTCCCCCACGGGCCGGCTGGTCCGTGTCCTCGTCGCCCTGGCGGGCATGGCCGCCCTGGCGGCGGGCACCCTGTACGGACAGGACGACTGGTTCCCCCTCGCCCCGTTCCGCATGTTCTCCACCACCGACGACCCGAACAAGCCCGTCGACATCGCCCGCGTCGACGCCGTCGACGTCACCGGCGCGCGCTTCGAACTGACCGAGCGCAACAGCGGCGTCCGCCGGGCCGAGGTGGAGGGCCAGATGGCCGCGCTGAAGGCCGACCCGGAGCTGGTCGCGGCCATCGCCGCCGCCTACACCGAGCACAACCCGGGCGCGCCCGCGCTGGTGCTGATCGAGGTCGTCGTCGAGCATCACGAACTGTCCGGCGGGAGCGTCACCGGCGTCGTCGTCGACGAGGTGGTGGCGACGTGGCGTCCGTGAGGTCCGTGGCCGCGAAGGTCGGCGGCTGGTTCTACGAGGCGGTCCCGCTCGGGCGGGTCGCGGCCTTCCGCACACTCTGTTATCTCTTCGTCGTCGCCGACCTGATGGTCTTCACCAACTGGGTCCGCAGTCACGCCTCCGTGCCCGGCTCGCTCTACCAGCCCCTCGCGATCGGCCGGATCCTGCCGCTGCCGACGCCGACGCCGCTGCTGATCAACGGGATCTACGTCGCGCTGATCGTCCTGGCGCTGCTCGCCGCGACGGGCCGCGCGCCGAGGCTGCTCGGCTGGCCGGTGTTCCTGCTCTACCTGGAGTGGATGATCATCGCGATGAGCTACGGCAAGGTCGACCACGACCGCGTCGGCTTCCTCGTGGCGCTGGCCGTCCTGCCGACCGTCGGCCGCGCCCGTCACGGTGACGCGACCCGCTCGGAGTCGGGCGGCTGGGCCCTGCGCTGCACGCAGATCGCGGTCATCGCGACCTACTTCCTCGCCTCCTGGGCGAAACTCCGCTTCGGCGGGATCGCCTGGCTGTCCGGCGCGACGCTCACCCGGGCGGTCCTGCGCCGGGGGACGTGGGCCGCGCGGCTCCTGCTCGACGTGCCGGGGCTGCTGGTCGCGGCACAGTGGGGAATCGTGCTGTTCGAGCTGGCGAGCCCGCTGATCTTCTTCCTCAAGGAGCGGTGGCGGGTCTGGGCGATCGGCGGCTTCTACGTCTTCCACGTGGTCGTGTTCAGCACGATCACGATCTCCTTCCTGCCGCACCTGGTGGCGATGGCGGCGTTCCTGCCGCTCGAAAAGGTGCGGCCGGTGGAGTGGGCGAAGCGGCTGCGCGGGCCGCGCGAACCCGCAAAGAGCGCGGCCTGACCCGCCGGGCATGGAAAACCGCGTGACCGGCCGCGCCCGGTCGTCGACGATCCAGGCGTGGCTCCCATGAACACCGAACACGGCACGTCCCCCGCGCGCACGCGGGCCGAGCGGGTCTTCGGCGCGGTCCCGCCGACGGCGCTGGTCATGCTCGGCATCGTCAGCGTCCAGCTCGGCTCGGCCGTGGCCAAGCAGCTGTTCGGCGAGGTCGGCAGCTTCGGGACGGTCGCGCTGCGGCTGTTCTTCGCCGCCGCGGTCCTGATGCTGCTGTGGCGCCCGAGGACGCGCATGAACCGGCGCGCGTGGACCGTCGTGCTCGCCTACGGCGTGATCCTCGCGCTGATGAACCTGTCCTTCTACCTGGCGCTGGCCCGGATCCCGCTCGGGATCGCGGTGACCATCGAGTTCCTCGGGCCGCTCGCGGTCGCCCTCGCCGGGTCGAGGCGCTGGCTGGACACCGTCTGGGTCGTCCTCGCCGCCGGTGGCGTGGTCCTGCTGATGGAGGGTCGCGGCGACCTCAACCTCGCCGGTTTCCTCTTCGCCCTGGGCGCGGGCGTGTTCTGGGGCCTGTACATCCTGCTCGGCGCGGCACTGGGCCGCCACACCACCGAAGGCAACGGCCTCGCGCTCGGCATGGCCGTCGCCGCGCTGGTCGCCGTGCCCTTCGGCGTGGCCGACAGCGGGACGGCGCTGCTCCAGCCGTGGGTCCTGGTCGCCGGGCTCGGTGTGGCGCTGCTGTCGTCGGTGATCCCGTACACGCTCGACCTGGAGGCGCTGCGCCGGATGCCGCCACGCGTGTTCGGGATCCTGATGAGCCTCGAACCGGCCATGGCGGCCCTCATCGGCCTCGTCGTGCTCGGGGAGTCGCTGCATTTCACGCAGTGGATCGCGGTCCTGTGCGTGGTGGCCGCGTCGGCCGGCGCGACGCGCGGCTCCCGCGCGCCCGAATGACGAAGGCGGGCGCCCGAAGGCGCCCGCCCGTTCAGTCCGTCTCGCGCGCGCTGTCGCGCTGCGCCTGCGGCAGCGCGCACGCCGCCGTTCCGCCGGGCATCTTGTCGCGGTTGCGCGCGACCCACCGGTACAGCGGCCACGCCACGGCCAGCACCGGCCGCAGGCGCAGGAGCGCGCCCATCGGCCGCCACACGCCCCCGGCGTCGCGCAGGAGCGCGGCGATCGCGGCCGGGCCGGCCAGGACCGGGCGCCCGTCCGGGCGGCCGGCGTCGTCGAGCTCCACCCACTGCACGGCGGCGTCGACCTCGGCCTCGGTCAGGCCCAGCGCCGCGATGTCACGGAACTGCCAGGCGGCGACGTCGGCACGGGTCGGGATCCGCTTCTCGACGAAACGCGCGCAGCTGGAGCAGAACGCGCAGTCGCCGTCGTACAGGAACACCGCTGTCATGGGTCAAGTATTGGCCGGGCGACGCCGCTGCCCCAAGGTTCCGGTGACCGAACCCACCACGAAGACCGCGCCGATGCCCACCAGCAGGATCCACATGAACAGCGGGACCAGGCCGAACAGGGCGCCGACGGTCAGCAGCAGCGCGCGGCCGTCCCAGCCCAGCCCGGCCCAGCGGATCGACAGCGGCGACGCGGCCTTGTCGATCCGTGCGGCCAGGTCGTAGTGGTACACGGCCAGGACGCCAAGGGTCGCGAAGATCAGCGGCAGCGGCACGCCGTAGGTGCGGCCGACGAACAGGATGAACAGGTACTCCGCGGCACGCATCCCCGCCGGGACGAGCCAGTCGAGCGCGCCGTCGTGGGCGTGCCGGGCGGTGAACGCCAAGGTCAGCAGCACCAGGAAGGCGATGACGACCGTCCAGGGAGCGGCGTCCGCCGTCCACGGCGTCGTCAGGACCGCCGCCAGCAGGACCACCAGGACCCCGCCGAGGTTCAGCAGGGGCGCCACGCCGGGGAGCTTGAACAGCGACACCAGGCGCGGGATCGGCCCGTCGTCGCGATGCGTGGACTTGTCGGCGACCTCGAAGACCGGCGCCCGCACCGAGAACGACTGGAGCACGCGCCCGGCCATGATGTACAGCGCCGAGCCCGTCGCGCAGATCAGGAACGCGGCCAGCGCGACCTGCCCGTCCCAGACCGCGGCGAAGAAACCGAGCACGAACCAGCGGTCCCCGACCGGGAAGGCCGCGGTCCGCTTGAACCAGTACTTGAGGCTGCCCTTGCGGGCGCCGAAGTCGGTGGCGGCCTTGCCGAGGGCGCCACCGGCCTTCGCGAGACCGTCGGCCGGTTCCGCGGGCTTCTCACCGACCCGGAACGGGTCCGCGGCCCGCGTGAACGGCGCCGTCGCCCGGCGCAGCACGTCGTGGTCGCGCATCGTGCCGTACCAGGTGTCGACCATGTGACGGCACGACAGCATCATCAGCGCCACGATCGCCAGCCACCACGCGTTCTCGTGACCACCGGCGACCGCGCCCACGGCGAGCCCGGCGTAGACCAGGAACTCCTTGAAACGGTCGGCGATCATGTCCAGCCAGCCGCCGAAGCGGCTGAACTTCTGCGTGTAGCGGGCGAGTTCACCGTCGACGCAGTCGAGCAGGAAGCTCACATAGAGCAGTACGGCGCCGACGATCAGCGCCGGACGCGTCGCCCACGCGAACAGGCCCGCGGCGACCAGCGCGACGAGGATCGAGATCCACGTGACGCCCGTCGGCGTGAACTTGAGCTTCTTGGCCAGCAGCATGACCCTCGGCGCCAGCGGCAGCACGAAGAAGGTCGCGAAGAGGTCGTCGTGCTCCTTGCGGGCCAGCTTGTAGCGCAGGGCCTTCTCGTCGACGCTCGACGAGTACGCCCACGCCTGCGCGGCGTCCTCGTCGGAGTCGACGCGGCGGTAGGGCAGGCCCTTGACCTGGTATGCCGTGACCGACTCGCCGGAGCGCGCCAAACCCAGCGCGGCCAGGCCGATCGCGTCGGCCTCCGGCGCCAGCCCCGGGACGCCGTCCTCGCGCAGCCGCTCCAGGACGGTGATGAAGTCGGCGCAGAACGGCTCGCCGACCCGCACCAGCCCGCGCAGGCCCGCGTTGGGCTCGTCGAGCTGGTGGAAGGACGTCGCCACGCCGACGACGCGGCCGCGCTCGACGCGCACCGGTTCGCCGACGTCGTCGGGACCGACGAGGGCCCCGACACGCGGAATCGAGTCGCCGAGGACTCCGCGCAGAGCCGAGTCGGGTGTCAACAGGTCGGCGGCGCAGATGACCAGGGGTATGCCGTCGGCGACGGAGTGTGCGGCCAGCTCGGCGAGCGCGGCCAGGTCGGCGTCGACGCTGTCGGAGAGGATCACGCGCCGGTCGAGGTCGCGCAGCGGTCCGGCGAGTTCCGGGCGCGCCACGATGACGATGCGGGCGCCGAGTGAGGCGAGCTGACGGTCGAGGCGGGCGGCGAGGAGTTCGCCGTTGACGACCGAGATGGCGCCGGGGGTAGTGGCTAGCAAGGCCACCCGGGTCATGAGCCGGTCGCCACGTTGTAGGCGTCGAGGGCCTCGTCGAGGGTGCCGTCGACTTCGAGCTGGCCGGCGTCGAGGTAGAGGCCGCGGGTGCAGAAGCGCTTGAGGTCGCCCTCGGAGTGCGAGACGAGGAAGAGGGTGCGGCCTTCGGCCAGCATCGACTCCATCTTCTTGTAGCACTTGGCGCGGAAGCGCTTGTCGCCGACGGCGAGGGCCTCGTCGACCAGCAGGATCGGGTGGCCGAGCTGGGTGACCACGGAGAAGCCGAGGCGCACCTTCATGCCGGAGGAGTAGTGCGTGACGGGCGTGTCGATGAACTTCTCGATCTCGGAGAAGGCGACGATCTCGTCGAACTTGTCCCGGATCTGTTTGCGGGTCATGCCGTGCATGCCGGCGACCATGTAGACGTTCTCGCGGCCGGTGAGGTCGCCGGAGAAGCCCGCCGACAGCTGGAGCAGCGGCGCGACCTTGCCGCGGCAGTGCACGCTGCCCTCGTCGGGCACCAGGGCGCCGGAGATGAGGCGCAGGAGGGTCGACTTGCCGGTGCCGTTGGAGCCGATGACGCCGACGGCCTCGCCCTCACCGATCCCGAACGTGACGTTGCGCAGGGGCCAGAAGTATTCGGCGCTCGGCTGGCGACCGCCGCGGTGAATGATCATGTCGCGCAGTTTCAGCTTGCGCTTACGGCTGCGCACGAACCGGATACCGAGGTCTCGCGCCTCGATGATCGGCTTGCTCACACGGGCTCCTCGGCGGGGCGGTGGGGGATCAGTGGCACATGTTACCGATGCGCCTTTCCGGTCCCCACCTTGCGCTGCCCGGGGGTGAAACCCCAGGTAGCCTCGCAGCCTGCGGGCAGGTCGCAATGGGGTAACATCCGTGGCCAACTCGACGACGTAGGCTAACCATGGCGTCATTCGCCATTCACCTCCCGGACGACCCAGGGCCCCCTGGGCCGGATCGGCGCGGGTGTCGTCGTCGACCACGACCACTGGAGAGCGTTACCGTCAGATGCTGCTTACCGCGCCAAACACGCATATATGCAGACCACACGCGGCAACGCTGTTCACAAGGGGTAATTGATGTATAGCCTGGTTCTTCTCAATGGCGGTATCGGCAGCCGAGTCGCGGCGGGCCAGCCGAAGCAGTTCATCCGGGTCAACGGGATCCCGATCATCGTGTACTCACTGGTGGCCGCGGACGCCGTCGACGAGATCGACGAGATCATCGTCAACTACCCCGAGGGGTGGCGCGAGGACGTCGAGAAGCTCGTCATCGACTACGCGATCAAGAAGCCCGTCACCTACGTGCCGGCCGGCGCCACGCGCCACGAGTCGGTCCGGAACCTGCTCCCGCACTGCAAGAACGAGCACATCGTCCTGCACGAGACGGCCCGTCCCCTGATCAGCGCCGCCGACATCCGCCGCCTGATCGCCGACCCGCACGACAACGTCAGCTTCATGCTGCCGATCCCATTCACCGTCGCGCCGGTGGAGCCCGAGACCGGCAAGGTCACCGGCTCTCTCGACCGCGACAAGCTGCGCAACGTGCAGCTGCCGCAGAAGTACCGCAAGACCGACCTGGC
The DNA here is from genome assembly GCF_014202425.1 of Phytomonospora endophytica. GTDB lineage: Bacteria > Actinomycetota > Actinomycetes > Mycobacteriales > Micromonosporaceae > Phytomonospora > Phytomonospora endophytica. The sequence goes on from NZ_JACHGT010000002.1 coordinate 389,870, forward strand.
CGGCGCCCACGAGTGGGCCGTCCGCGAAGGCGTCGTCTTCAACGAGGACGGCACCCTCGCCACGGTCGCCGGGTACGACGTGTACTTCATCGACGGCACCGACCGCAACTTCAAGGTCACCACACCCACCGACGTACGACTGGCCGGCTTCTTGCTGGGAGGAGAAGACGACGATGAGTAAGTCCCTAATGGTCACCGGCGCCTCGAAAGGCATCGGCGCGGCCACCGTCGAGCGCTTCTTCTATGCCGACAACGAGGTCGACGACTTCATCCTGCTCGCCCGCGAGTCGGAGGCGTTCTCGGCTTTCCTGGACAAACTCGCCGCCGACAACCCGCACGGCAAGAAGGTCACCTCCTACAACATCGACCTGGCCGACCGCGCGCGGACCGTCGGGCTGATGAAGGACGTCATGGCGACCCACGGCAAGGTCGACCTGCTGGTCAACAACGCCGGTTACACCTCGCCGATGTCGATCCAGCAGATCGAGTTCGCCGACTTCGAGCGCACCATCGGCGTCAACCTCTACGCGCCGTTCACGATCGTCCAGGAGCTGCTGCACAACGGCAACACCTTCGAGCTGATCGTCAACATCGCCTCCACCGCGGGCATGAACGGCCGTCCCGGCTGGCTGACCTACTCGGCCTCGAAGGCCGCGGTCATCACCATGAGCGAGGTGATGAAGGAGGAGCTCGCCATCTACGGCACCCGTGTCGTGTGCATCTCCCCCGGACGCTGCGCCACGGACCTGCGCAAGACCCTCGCGCCCGACGAGGACCCGACGACGATCATGCAGCCCGAGCACGTCGCGGGCGTCATCGACATGCTGGCCTCCGACGTCGGCCGCTTCGTCGACAGCCGCAACCTCGTCGTCCGCATGTAGCGGCGCGAACGCACCCCTTCCCGTCGACAGTTGACCACCACGACAACCGGGACGACCCAATAATGGACAAAGCCACGATCAAGAAGGTCGCCGGGAAGCTCGCCCCGGCAGGTTTGGGCGTCTTCGCCCTGGCCGCCTTCGCTCTCACCGACTGGCCATGGCTCGGCTTCGGGGTGGCCGCGCTCGCCGTGGCCTATCTGTGGTGGAACAACCGCGCCGACGGCCTTGGCAAGTCGCTGCCGGACCGGGCCCTGCTCACCGCGGCCTTCATGGTCTGGGCGGTGAAGTCGGAGAACGGCTCGGGTGAGCTGCTCAACCTCGGCTGCGGTGTGCTCCTGCTGCTGGTGACCCTCTACGAGCCGCTGCTGCGCCAGTCGCTCAACGTGGGCCGCCTCGATTCGCGCAACCTCAAGCTCGCGCGTTCGAAGCGGGAGAAGTTCTTCGCGCCGAAATGGCCCTACCTGGCCCACTTCGGGCTGCTGGCGCTCTACGGCGTGAGCGTCGGTCTCGGCTGGCCGGCGTGGCCGGTCCTGGCGGGCCTCGGCGTCGTCGCGGTGGTGAACTTCAGCGCGGTCCTGAGCGCCTGGCGCGAGCGCCGGTCGAGCACGCACGGCCACAACGGCGACCAGGCCGTGTGGGACGCGCTGGAGAAGCACGCACCGAAGTTCATGGTCCACTACTCGGCTCCTCCCGGCACCGAGTACCACGTGGGCATGTGGCTTCCGTACCTGGAGGCGCTGAAGGTGCCTTACATGGTGGTGCTCCGCGAGGGACGCGCACTGGGCGCGATGTCGAAGCTGACGAAGGCGCCCGTCGTGGTCGCCCCGAGCATGGGGCAGCTGGAGCAGGTGATCGTGCCTTCGCTGAAGGCGGCGTTCTACGTCAACAACGGCATGAAGAACGTCCAGTCGATCCGTTTCTCGCAGCTGACGCACATCCAGCTGCTGCACGGCGACTCCGACAAGGCGTCGAGCTACAACCCGGTGACGGCGATGTTCGACAAGATCTACGTCGCGGGCCAGGCCGGCATCGACCGGTACAAGGACAACAACGTGTTGATCCCGGCCGAGAAGTTCACCATCGTCGGGCGGCCACAGGTCTCCGAGGTGGAGATCGTGAACGCGCCGATCGCCGACGCGACCGCGCCGACGGTGTTCTACGCGCCGACCTGGTCGGGCTGGTTCACCGACACGAACTACTGCTCGCTGTCGATCGCCGAGAAGATCCTCGGCGGACTGATCGCGCGTGGTGCCACGATCGTGTTCCGTCCCCACCCCTACACGGCCCGCAACCCGGCCTCGGCCCGCCAGATGGCGCGCGTCGAGCAGTTGCTGGCCGACGACACGGCCAAGTCGGGCCGCGAGCACAAGTGGGGGAAGACGACCACGAAGGACATGTCGCTGTTCGAGTGCATGAACGCCTGCGACGCGATGGTCTCCGACGTGACCGCGGTGGCCTCCGACTGGCTGTACTCGGAGAAGCCGTTCGCGATCACCGACATGCTCGACGAGGGTGAGCGCTTTGGGAAGAGCTTCCCGCTGTCGCAGGCCGCGTACGTGGTGCGTTCCGACGCCTCGAACATCGACGAGGTGCTCGACAACCTGCTCAAGCGCGACCCGCTGTCCGACCGCCGCCGGGACATGAAGACGTACTACCTGGGCGACTTCCCCGGCTCGTACGTCGAGGGCTTCCTCGGCGCCGTGCGCGAGGACCTGCTCGGCAAGCCGGGCTTCGACTCGGCCGAGGCGCCGAAACAGCACCAGACGGCCGCGGCTTTAAGAGATGACGACGACGGGGACGAGTGATCGTCGACCGTCGGGACCGGCCTCGCGCTTCGCGCGGGGCCGGTTTTTCGTGGGGCTCGGGGCGGGCGAAGCATCAGATCCAGCCCTCCTCCCACGCCCGGTGCGCCGCCGCGTGGCGTGAGTTCACACCCAGCTTCGCCATGGCCGCCGACAGGTAGTTGCGTACCGTCCCCGGCGCGAGGTGGACCTCGGCGGCGATGTCGCGCACCGAGCCGCCGCCCCTGGCGGCGCGCAGGACCTCCAGCTCCCGCGCGGTCAGCGGGCACCGGTCCTCGGTGAGCGCGGAGGCGGCGATGTCGGGGTCGACGTACCGCCGCCCGCCGGCGACCTCGCGGATGATCTCGGCGAGCCTCTCGGCGGCCGTCGTCTTCGGCACGAAGCCGCTCACGCCCGCCGTCAGCGCCCGCCGCAGCACGCCGGGCCGGGCGTGGCGGGTGACCAGCACGACGCGGATCTCCGGGTTCTCCGCGCGGATCTCCTCGGCGGCGGCGAGACCGTCGGCCGGGGGCATCTCCAGGTCGAGGACGGCGATGTCGGGCCGGTGCTCGCGGGCCAGCCGCACCGCACCCGTCGACGTCGAGGCCTCACCGACGACGGTGAGGTCGTCCTCCAGTTCCAGCAGCGCGGCCAGCGCGCCCCGCAGCAGGTCCTCGTCGTCGGCGATCAGCAGGCGGATCATCGGCTCTCCATCGGCAGCGGCAGGGAGGCGGCCACGGTGAAGCGGTCCCCCTCGCGTTCCCAGGTCAGTTCCCCGCCGGCGCCGTCGAGGCGTTCGGCGAGGCCGCGCAGTCCGGTCCCGGCGGCCGACCCGGGCGGGGCGGCGCCGTCGTTGCCGACGCGCAGGCGGGCGCGGCCGCCGTCGACGGTGAAGTCGACCTCGGCGCTGCGGGCGCTGCTGTGGCGCAGGACGTTGGTGGTCGCCTCGCGCACGACGAGCCCCAGCAGGTGCCGGGCCGGTTCGGGGAGGTCTTCGGCGCCGTCGACGCCGACGCGGACCTCGATGTCGGCGGCGGCGAGGACGCGGCCCGCGTTGGCGATCTCCTCGTCGAGGGTGGTGCGGCGGTAACCCTGCACGACGGCCTTGGTGTCGCGGATGGCGTCGGTGGCCATCCCGCGCACCTCGCGCATCTCGGCGGCGGCGCGCTCGGGGTCGGCGGCGGACAGCCGGGCGGCGAGTTCGCTCTTGAGGGCGATGACCTGGAGGTGGTGGCCCTGGATGTCGTGCAGGTCGGCGGCGAAGCGCAGGCGTTCCCGCGCGACGGCGAGGTCCCCGGCGAGGCCGCGGGCGGTGTCGAGACGTTCGGCGACGTCCCAGGCCCACAGCAGGCCGAAGACCATCCAGACGGTGAAGGCGACGATCCCGGGGGCGAGCAGGATCCCGGTGTAGGGGTCGTCCCCGGCGGCCACGGCGGGGATCATCTCGACGGCGACGGCCACGATGATCGCGACGGAGATGAGCGCGCGGCGGGCGGTCCGTGGCAGGAACATCGCGATGACGGTGACCATCGAGGCCGGGGCGACGCACCAGGCCTCGTCGCCGGGGTCGACGGCGAGGACGAGGGCGGCGAGGACGACGGCGGCGACACCACCGGCGGCCAGCCACGCGACCGGCGGTGACGGGTGGGCGCGCACGGTGGGGGTGAAGGCGACCCGGCGCTGGAACGCCATCGTGCACGCGACGGAGACGACGGCCAGGGCGACGAGCCCGACGGCGCCCGACCAGGTCGGCGTCTCGGCGCGGAACTGGCGCCAGCCGAGGACGCCGACGAGGGTGAGCACGACGCTGGCCACGAGTGTCAGCCACGTGAAGCGGCGCAGTTTGCCCAGTCCGGCCGTGGCCACCGCGTCCTGCTCGGTCATCGGGCCATTGTGGCAGCGCCCGGCCACGCCGGAAACGGCTCAGGGAGCGCGGAGGCCGCCTCATGACAGATGTCATCGCCTTCCATGACATCCGTCCGCACAGACCTGCGGTTTCGGCACTACTGGCGGCCGCCCGCGTCGGCGAGGCTGTTCTTACGGAGATACCCCGCCCCTGTATCGAGGAGACGACAGTGAACACCACCGCCCCCGCCAAGAGCTCCCACCACGACCACCACGCCCGCAAGGGCTGGTGGCCCTTCACCCGCCACTTCCTGGAGATGGTCGCGGCGATGTTCGTCGGCATGGCCGTCCTGGGCGGCGCCCGCATGGGCGTCCTGGCCCTGACCGGCGCCGAGATCCCCGGCCAGCCCGCCGCCGACGCGCTGCTGATGGCCTTCGACATGTCCGTCGGCATGGTCGTGTGGATGCGCGTCCGCGGCCACCGCTGGGCGCCCTGCTGGGAGATGACGGCCGCGATGTTCGTGCCCGCCCTCGGCGGCCTGGCCCTGCTGTGGGCCGGTGTCATCACCGAGCACGGCCTGATGATGGTCGAGCACATCGCGATGGCGCCCCTGATGCTGCTGGCCATGTTCATCCGCCCCACCGAGTACGGCCTGCGCTAAACCCCGAGACCCCCGAAAGGAACTGTCGTGGCCACCATCGAGCCCCTCCCCGTCCGCCGCCCCTGGTACCGCCCGGTCCTCGACCGCTGGCCGACCTTCGCCGCCATCGCCGCCTCGGCGGCCATGATCCTCGACAACGGCGACGGCGCCGAGCCGCTGATCCAGCTCTTCCCGCTGCTCCCCCTGGTCTACCTGCTGGTCGCCAAGCTCGGCCGGCCGAAGGCGACCTGGCCGACCGTCCTGATCGGCACCCTGCTCATCGGGGTCCTGCGCTTCGTCGAGGTCATCCCGCCCTCGTCGGTCCTGTTCGGGATCGCGCTGGTGGTCCTGGTGTGGGGCTTCCTCGACGGGCACTCGCGCACGTCGGGGACCTTCCGGCTCCAGGCTCTCGGGATGCTCGCCTTCGGGGCGCTGGGACTGGTCGCGCTGGTCGTCGAGCCGGAGCTCGCCCGCTACCTGATCGCGGCCGGCTGGCTCTTCCACGGCGGGTGGGACTTCTGGCACCTCAAGACCGGCAGGGCCGTGGTCCGCTCCTACGCCGAGGCGTGCGGTGTGGTGGACGTGCTCGTCGGACTGGGCCTGATCTTCGTCATGTAGACCGCAGGAGAAAGGCGGGGCCTCCCGGCCCCGCCTTTTCGCGTGTCTACTTGCGCCCGCCCGGCCCGTTGAGCAGCCCGAGGGGCTTGCCCGCGAGGCTTTCGCGGCGGAGCGCGAGCCGGTCGGCGATCGCGTTGAGGGCGCGCGCGGCCGGGGTGCCGGGGCTGCGCAGCACGAAGGGCTCACCGGCGTCACCGGCTTCGCGCAGACCCGGTTCGAGGGGGATCTGGCCGAGCAGCGGGACCTCGGCGCCGACGAGCTTGGTCAGCGCCTCCGACACCGCCGCGCCGCCGCCCGCGCCGAAGACCTCCATGCGCGAGCCGTCGGGCAGCTCCAGCCAGGACATGTTCTCCACGACGCCGGCGAGACGCTGGTGGGTCTGCATGGCGATCGCGCCGGCGCGTTCGGCGACCTCGGCGGCGGCCATCTGGGGCGTGGTGACGACGAGCAGTTCGGCGCCGGGAAGCAGCTGCGCGACCGAGATCGCGATGTCGCCGGTGCCGGGCGGGAGGTCGAGGAGGAGGACGTCGAGGTCGCCCCAGTACACGTCGGCGAGGAACTGCTGGAGTGCCCGGTGCAGCATCGGCCCGCGCCACACGACGGCGGCGTTGCCGCGGGTGAACATGCCGATCGAGATGACCTTCACGCCGCTCGCCTGCGGCGGCATGATCATCTCCTCGACCTGCGTGGGACGCCCGTCGGCGCCGAGCATGCGCGGGACGGAGTGGCCGTAGATGTCGGCGTCGACGACGCCGACCTGGAGGCCCTTGGCGGCCAGCGCGGCGGCCAGGTTCACCGTGACGCTCGACTTGCCGACGCCGCCCTTGCCGGACGCGACGGCGTAGACGCGCGTGCGGGAACCGGGCTGGCTGAAGGGGATGACGGGCTCGGCGCGGTCGCCGCCGCGCAGGCTCGACTGGAGGTCCTTGCGCTGCGCGTCGGACATGACACCGAAGTCGATGGTCACCCGCGCGACACCGGGGACCTCGGTGACGGCGAGGGTCACGTCGCGCTGGAGCTTGTCGCGCATGGGACAGCCCGCGATGGTCAGCAGGATCCGGACCTCGACGAGGTCGCCGCTGATCGTCACCGTGTCGACCATCCCGAGCTCGGTGATGGGACGGCGGATCTCGGGGTCGTCGACGGTCGCCAGTGCTGCGCGAACGGCGTCTTCCATGGTGGTGCTAGGCGCGGACATGGCTCCCACTCTACGTCTCGGTAACCGTCAGCCGCCCTGCGCGTCCGGCGCCTCGGGACCCCCGTCACCGGGTGTGTCCGACGGGCTTGACGAGGGAGAAGACGACGACGGGGACGGCGACGGCGAGGAGGGCTGTGAGGAAGGCGACTCGCCCGGGGTGGCCGGGTCGGTGGTGGGGGCCTCGGTCTCCTCGGAGGCGGGCGGCGGCTTCTCCGGTGTGTCCTCCGGCGGGTCGTCCCGATCGACGGGCGGCCCGTTGTTGAGGCTGGTGCCGGTGGCGCCGTCGGCCTGCCCGAAGAGACCCGCGAGCGGCTGGCCGAGGAGCGCCTCGGCGATGGTGACGACCCCGAAGGTGAGCCCGCAGACGACGAGGGCGGTCAGCGCGACGGCCTTCCAGCGGGTGAGGAACGGCCGGCGTTCCTCCTCCGGCTCGGGCGCGGGGAGGGTGACCGTGGCCCGGCCCGTGGGGCGGGCCTGCTCCCGTGTCCGGTCACCGCCGTCGCGGATGACCGTGGCGTCGCCGTCGGAACCGGGCGCGGGCAGGCGGATGACCTCGGTCGGCGGGTGCTCCTCGGTGACGACCGCGGTCGGCGTCGCTCCGGCGATCCTGGTGACGTCGTAGCGTTTCGGGATCGCCCGCAGCTTCTCCTTGGTGTGCGTCATGGAGGCCAGATAGAGCGCGGAGCCGACGGTGCTGATCACGCTCGCGAGCACCGCGCCGATGATCGTCCCGGCGACCCCGAGGGTCGAGGCGACGACCGTCGCGGTGACGGCGGCGGCGGTCGCGGCCGCCACCTGGAGACCGCTGAGTTCGAACCGCTTCCCGCTCGGCTGCTGCTCTTCGCTCACGGCACCTCCGTCGTCGTGTCCGGCCCAAAAGCTCCAGGGTGGTCCGCCGGGACCGACACGCCCAGTGGCTGTGGCGCCACTCACCGGTGATGATCGCGACGGGATTCGGGGCGCGTTCGGTGCAACCGGCGTTCGGAAGGGCTTACCCCGGGAGGGGGCGGGACGAAACGGGGTGTGGCGCGACTAATCCGGCAGCGCGACGAGTTCGCCCTTCGCGACCGCGACGACCTCGCCGGTCACCCGGACGCCGACGGCGACGCCGCCCTCGGCCGTCACCTCGCACTCCAGCACCGAAGGCCGCGAGATCTGCTCACCCTGGTCCACCGTGTACGCCGACACCCCGTCGGCGGGCAGCAGGCCCGTGCCGACCAGGTACGCGCCGAGCCCGAGCACGGCCGAACCGGTCGCCGGATCCTCGGCGACGCCGATGCCGGGCGCGAACAGGCGCGCGTGGGCACGGCGGGCCTCGGCGTCCCACGCGAACAGGTACACCTTCGGCACGTCCCGGCGCGGGCTGCTCGCCGCGCGGGCCACCGCGTCGGGCCGCACCGGCAGGAAACTGTGCTCAAGGCCCGAACCGGTCGCGTAGGGCTCGCCCGCGAGGTCCCCGGCGACGAGACCCGCCGCCGACAGCAGCGGCCCGGCGTCCAGCGCCCGCAACGGCGACGGGCGGGCGCCCGTCAGCGTCGCGCGGTCGTCGGCGACCGTCAGATCGAGCAGACCCGCACCGCACTCCTGGACGACCTTCCCGGCCTTGAGGTCACCTCGGCGCAACAACGTCACCGCCGTACCGACACTCGGGTGCCCCGCGAAAGGCAGCTCGGCGCCCGGCGTGAAGATCCGCACCCGGTAGTCCGCGCCCTCCTCGGTGACCGGGAGGACGAAGGCCGTCTCGGAGAGGTTGAACTCGCGCGCGATCGCCTGCAGCCGCTCCGTGGACAGACCCTCGGCGCCGAACACGACGGCGAGCGGGTTGCCGGTGTAGGCGCGGCCGGAGAAGACGTCGACGATCTCAAAGGTCACGGACATGCGCCGAAGCCTACGGCAGAGCGCGGTCCCCAACATCGACAGCGACTAGGCTGCCGGTGTGGCAACCGCGGCGCTCGTCTACCTGGCCAGGCTGGCCGGTACGCCGATCTTCGATCCCAACGGGGACCAGGTCGGCCGCGTCCGCGACGCCGTCGCGCGCCCCCGCCCCGGCAACGCGCCCCCGCGGGTGCTCGGGCTCGTCGCCGAGATCGGCGCCTGGCGCCGCATCTTCATCCCGATGGGCCGCGTGACCAGCGTCGACGCGGGTGCCGTCGTCCTGTCGACCGGGCAGCTCAACCTGCGCAAGTTCGAGTCCCGCCCCGGCGAGATCCTCGTCCTCGGCGAACTCCTCGACCGGCGGGTCACCGTCCGCGTCGAGGAGGGCGCGGCCGCCCGCGGCGGCGAGGTCACCGACGTCGCCATGTGCCGCTCCCCCGGCATCGGTGACTGGGAACTGGCGCGTATCGCCGTCCGCGAACGTACCGGGCGCCTCGGCCGCGCCCACCTCAACCAGTTCGACTGGAACGAGGTGACCGGCCTGGTCGCGCCGACCGGGCAGCAGGGCACGCAGGGCCTGCTGTCCCTCGTGGAGGCCATGCGCGCGGCCGACGTCGCGACGATGATGCTCGACCTGCCCAAGCGCCGCCGGGTCGAACTGGCCGCCGCGCTGGAGGACGTCCGGCTCGCCGACGTCCTCGAAGAGCTGCCCGAACACGAACAGCTGGAGATCATCGCCGCCCTCGGCCGGGACCGCGCCGCCGACGTCCTTGAGGAGATGGAGCCCGACGACGCCGCCGACCTCCTCGCCGAGATGCCGGTCAACGAACGCTCGGAGCTGCTCGACCTGATGGAGCCCGAGGAGGCCAGTCCGGTCCGGCAGCTGCTGAAGTACGTGCCCGGCACCGCCGGCGGCATCATGACCAGCGAGCCGATCATCCTCACGCCCGACACGACGATCGCCGAGGCCCTGGCCCTGCTGCGGGAGCCGAAGAACTCCCCGGCGATGGCCGCGCAGATCTTCGTGTGCCGGCCGCCGTCGCTGACGCCGACCGGCCGCTACCTCGGCATGGTCCACTTCCAGCGGCTGCTGCGGGAGCCGCCCTCCGACCTGATCGGGTCCATCGTGGACCGCGACATCGACCCGCTCGACCCGGGAGACGACCTGACGACCGTGACGCGGAAGATGGCGACCTACGACCTCGTGGCGCTGCCGGTCGAGGTCGAGGGAAGGCTCGTGGGCGCGGTGACCGTCGACGACGTCCTCGACCACCTGCTGCCCACCGACTGGCGGGACCGGGCGCATGACTGACACCCCCGGCGGCCGGAGCCTGTCGGAACCCAAACCGCCCTCGCGCCTGCGGCTCCCGAAGATCAGCTCGGACGCCTTCGGCGCCTTCGCCGAACGCTTCGCCAGGTTCATGGGGACCGCGCGGTTCCTGGTGTACATGACGGGCTTCGTGATCTTGTGGATCACGCTGAACCTGGTGGGGATCTTCGGGTTGCGCTGGGACCCCTACCCCTTCATCCTGCTGAACCTCTTCTTCAGCACCCAGGCGTCCTACGCGGCACCACTGATCCTGCTCGCGCAGAACCGGCAGACCGACCGCGACCGGGTCCAGATCGAGGCCGACCGCCGTCGCGCCGAGGCCGCGAAGGCCGACACGGAGTTCCTCGCGCGCGAGCTGGCCGCGCTGCGGATCGCACTGGGCGAAGTCGCCACACGCGACTTCGTGCGCGGCGAGATGAACCGGCTGCTGGACGAGGTGGGGAAAGGGAAGTAGCGGGTCAGCCCGCGAGTTCCCACACCGCGCACTCGGCGGCCCAGCGGGCCGCGGTGTCGTCGTCGCCGGAGAGGTTGAGCCGTTTCGCGCTCAGCTGCCCGACCAGTTCGTCCCAGGCCTCACCACCGGGATCGACGCGCGAGGCGCTCGCCGGGAAGGTCACGATCGCGCCGCCGTGGTCCCCGCGCAGTGTCACCAGCGGGCGCTGATCGCGCGACAGGCCCGGGTCGGGCTGTTCGCGCGGGCCGACGACGGTGTAGAGCCTGCCCTCCAGCGGCACGACCCACACGGGCCGCGGATCGGCGCCGCCGCAGGAGATCCAGGCGACGGCGGCCTTCTTGACGGCCTCGGCGAGCAGTTCCGGCGCGGGTGCGGTCGTCACGTGCGGCCTCCGGGTGGTGGGGTCGAGACGAACTCCAGGCTCTCATAGCGGCGGGCGTTCAGGCCGCCTTCGGGCCAACGGTTCCAGCCGCCTTTGCGGAGCAGCGCGGCGAGGAACCTCTCCGGCGTGTCGAGGCGGCGCCACACCGAGGGCAGGAAGGTCGAGCGGCGCTTGTCGTCGCTGAGGATCAGGCCGTCGACGCCGGGCCGCAACGCGGCCATCAGCACGCGCGCGTCGTCGCCGCCCTCGATGGGCTCGGGGGCCGTGAGGACCGAGACCTTGACGGTGAGGACGGGCCAGTCGTCGACGTCGACGGGCGCCAGCCGCGGGTCGCTCATCGAACGTTCGGCGTTGCGGGCGACGTCGACGTACAGCGGCCGCTGCGCCTGGAGCGTCCCGATGCAGCCGCGCAACCGCCCGCCGCGCTCCAGGGTCACGAACGACGCCCCCGGCTCACGCAGGCGCGGCGGGTCGTCCTCGCGCAGGAGGGCGTCGGGATCGACGGGCGCGGCCGCCAGGGACAGGCGGACGGTCTCGACCGCGAGCCGGACCACCGCGTCGCCGAAGGCTTCCATAGGTGGCATGGTGTCACGCCGGAAGATCGGACGGGAGCGTGCTCGGCCGATGCCCCGGTCTCACCGCAACCCCACCGCCTTCGCCCCCGACTCCCACAGCTCGTGCGCGACCTCGTCGTCGGAGGCCGCCGCCGACGGCGCATGCCTTTTGCCCCGGACGTAGTAGCCGCCGGAGGTGAAGTCGCCGGGCGCCGCCGTGGCCAGCCACACCAGGGTCTTCGCGCCGGTCTCGGGACTGACGAAACCGGGGAGGCGTTTGGCCAGCCGGAAGAAGGGGTTGTCGTCGCCGAAGCGGGAGCGCACGGCGCCCGGGTGGAAGGCGGCGGTGAGGACCTCGGGTCCCCAGCGGCGGGCGGCCTCGCGGGTGAAGAGGATGTTGGCCTGCTTGCTGTCGGCGTAGGCCTTCCAGCGCCGGTACTTCGCGGGCGTCCCGAAGGCCCCGGGCTCGATTCTGCCGCCGATGTGCGCGCCCGAGGACGTGGTGATCACGCGCCCGCCGGTCAGCCGGTCGCGCAGGAGGTTCGCCAGCAGGAAACCGGCGAGGTGGTTGACCTGCACGGTCAGCTCGAAACCGTCGGTGGTGGTCGTCGCCTTCGGCACCAGGACACCGGCGTTGCAGGCGAGCACGTCGACGCGTTCGTACGTGGCGTGGAGCACCGCGGCGAGGTCGCGGACGGCGGCGAGGTCGGCGAAGTCACAGCGGTAGGCGGCGGCGTCGTGACCGCCCGCGGCGACGACCGCCGCGAGGGCGTCGTCGAGCCGTTCCGGATCGCGTCCGACCAGCACGATCTCGGCGCGCGGGGCCAGTTCCACGGCGGCCGCGCGGCCGATTCCGGCCGACGCGCCGGTGATGACTGTGACGGGTCTGCTCGGCGTGCTAGGCATGCCTTCGATTCTCGTCCATGGGAGGATCAGCGCTATGACCCCCGTACCGCCACGACGTTCCCACCCGGACGTCATTCCGCACCCCACGATGAACCGCCGCGCCCAGGTCGATCCGCAGTCGGCCGGGAGTCTCGACGGCAAGGTGGCGCTGGTGACCGGGGCGGGCAGCCCCGACGGCATCGGTTTCGCGGTGGCCAGGGAGCTTCGCGCGCTCGGGGCCGAGGTCGCGATCGTGTCGACGACGCGGCGGATCCACGACCGGGCCGGCGAGATCGGCGGTTTCGGCTTCGTCGCCGACCTGACCGACGACGCCGAGGTCGCCGGGGTGGCCGACGCGATCGCCGAGCAGGTCGGCGAAGTGGACGTACTGGTCAACAACGCCGGACTGAACTCGAAGGCGGGCCCGGCCGTGCTGCGCCCGGTGGCGCAGCTGACCTTCGAGGAATGGCGGCAGGAACTCGACCGGAACCTGTCGACGGCGTTCCTGGTCAGCCGCGCCTTCGTGCAGGGCATGGCCGAGCGCGGCTGGGGCCGCGTGGTGAACGTGTCGGCGACGGCGGGTCTGCTCAAGGCCGTGCCCGCCGAGGCGGCCTACGCCTCGGCGAAGGCCGGGATGCTCGGGCTGACGCGCGCGCTGGCGATGGAACTGGTCGCCGACGGCGTGACCGTCAACGCCGTCGCGCCGGGCGTCATCCGCACGGGATCGTCGACGGTGCACGAACTCCAGCGCGGACTCGACGCCCCGATGGGCCGCCCCGGAACGCCGGAGGAGGTCGCCTCGGTGATCGCGTTCCTGTGCTCCCCGCAGGCCTCCTACATGACCGGGCAGGTCCTCGTCGTCGACGGCGGCGAGTCGATTCACGCGAACTGACCGAAGCCCGATCCCGTACCTTTCAGGCGTTTCGTTCGCCGGCGCCGGATGGGCGGAGTTCTCCGCAGGACCAGTAGATTCCGCCTTCGGCGATCGCTCTACTATGAGCCCCTGCCGCATCCACTCCTATGCAGGGGAGAGCTCGTGTCACGAACAAAGGGGTCGCTCCGGTGACGGTGATCGGACGAACCCTCGGCAAGGCGACCGGGGTGCGCGCCTTGTGGCGCAACCGTTCCACGCTCACGACGCTGGTGCAGCGCGACCTCGCGGTCAAATACCAGCGTTCGGTGCTCGGGTACTTCTGGTCGCTGATCGAGCCGATGGGCATGGCGGCGATCTACTACTTCGTCTTCGGCATCCTGTACGGCCACAGCGGCAAGAACGTCGACGGCGGCGACTACGCCGTGTTCGTCGTGTCGGGCATCTTCGCCTGGCAGTGGGCGAGCTCGGCGATGTCGGAGTCGACGCGCGCGCTGACCAGCCAGTCCTCGCTGATCACGACGATGCGCGTGCCGCGGGAGATCTTCCCGGTGGCCAAGGTGGTCGCCCGTTTCGCGGAGTTCGCCGCGGGCATCCCGATCATCATCCTCTTCGCGATCTTCCTCGGCAGCGGGTTCAAGAGCTCGATCTGGGCGTTGCCGCTGGCGATCCTGCTGCAGACCTGCCTGCTGGTCGGGCTGGCCTTCATCCTCGGGTCGGTGAACGTGCTGATGCGCGACGTCGAGCGCTTCATGCGCCTGGCGATGCGCGTGCTGTTCTACGCGGCGCCGATCATCTACCCGCTGACGAAGGTCCTCGGCGACGACGCCAACCCCTCGAACGTCCCCGGCTGGCTCCAGGGCGTTTACATGGCCAACCCGTACGTCGGGATCATTCAGCTGCACCACGCGGCCTGGAACCCCAACGAGCTGCCCAGCTGGGGTCTGCTCGGGTACACCGCCGGGGTGTGCGTGGTCGTCCTGTTCCTCGGCTGGGCCCTGTTCAAGAAGCTGGAGAACTCCGTCCTCAAGGAACTGTGAGTTCATTCCACCGCGTCATTCGCCACTCACCGGCGGTCCCATTCGGGGCCGCCGGTGTACGTTTCGGCACTATTCGCCGGTCGCGCCGGCACCGGCCCGGACGCCCGCCCCACCGGCGGGCCGGAGGCTCATTCCGCGTGAACGACAAGTGAATTCCGCCGAGCCCGCGACACCGGCGGTCACCTCGTGTTCCACTCGGGGAGAAGCCCTGATCGAACTGCTTTCAGGTGCCATAAACCGATCCGATGCCGTGCGTTAATCTTCCAGGCGAGACCGGCCGGGACACCGGGGGTCGACCATGGGCGAGCCGGTGGGATCCACCGGGCGCCGCAGCGACGCAATCCGCAGGGAGTTTTGGCACATGGCCGCAGGTGGAGCCCCCATCCCCGCCGCGCAACCGGTGATCGGCGAAGAAGAGATCGAGGCCGCCGTCCGCGTACTGCGCAGTGGCCGGGTCGTGCAGGGCCCGGAGGTCGCGGCCTTCGAGGAGGAGTTCGGCGAGCTCGTCGACGGCCGGCACTGTGTCGCGGTCAACTCCGGCACCTCGGCGCTCCAGCTGACGCTGCTGGCGCTGGGCGTCGGCCCGGGCGACCAGGTCATCGTCCCGTCCTTCTCCTTCGCGGCCTCGGCCAACGCGGTGCGTCTCGTGGGCGCCGAGCCGGTCTTCGCCGACATCGAGCCGGGCAGTTACGGGCTCGACCCCGACGCCGTCGCCGCCGAGATCGGCCCGCGCACGGCCGCGATCATGCCGGTCCACCTCTACGGTCACCCGGCCGACATGGACCGCCTCCAGCCCCTCGCCGACAAGCACCAGCTCGCCGTCGTCGAGGACGCCTGCCAGGCGCACGGCGCGACGCAGAACGGCCGCCAGGTCGGCGCCTTCGGTGCCGCCGGGGCCTTCAGCTTCTACCCGACGAAGAACATGCACTCCCTCGAAGGCGGCATGGTCTCCACCGCCGACGCGGCCCTGGCCCGGACGCTGCGCCTCCTGCGCAACCAGGGCATGGAGCAGCGTTACGCCAACGAGATCGTCGGCGCGAACATGCGCATGACCGACGTGGCCGCCGCCGTCGGGCGGGTGCAGCTGACGAAGCTCGCCGGCTGGACCGAGCAGCGCCGCCAGAACGCCAAGGTCCTCGACGCCGGGCTGACCGCGGTGGAGACGCCGCCGGTCGCCGAGGGCGTCGGGCACGTCTACCACCAGTACACCGTGCGCTACGCCGGTGACCGCGACGCCTTCATGGCCGCCCTCACCGAGCGCGGTATCGGCAACGCCGTCTACTACCCCACCCCCATCCACGAGCTGAAGCCCTACCGCGAGCCGGTGGGTGGAAAGCCCGTGCGCGCGTGGGATCTCCCGGAGACCGCTCGCGCGGCCCGCGAGGTCTTCTCGCTGCCGGTGCACCCCTCGCTGACCGCCGAGCAGCTCGACCGGATCGTGACCGGCGTCAACGAAGTGGGAGAGGGGCGCTAAAGCCGTGACGGGACAGACCAGGCGACTGCGGGCCGGACTGATCGGGCTGGGCGCCATGGGACGCAACCACGCCCGCATTCTGTCCACATTGGACGGTGTGGACTTCGCCGGTTCGGTCGATCCGGCGGGCGATCCGCGCCGCTCGGCCTACGGCGCGCCGGTCTTCGCCGAGCTCGACGAGCTGCTCGCCGCGGGCGTCGACTACGCCGTCGTGGCCTGCCCGACCTCGCTGCACGAGAGCGTCGGGCTCCGGCTGGCCGAGAACGGCGTGTGCGCGCTGATCGAGAAGCCCCTCGCGGGGACCGTCGAGGCCGCCGCGCGGCTCGTCGAGGCCTTCGAGAGCCGCGGGCTCGTCGCCGGGGTCGGGCACATCGAGCGTTTCAATCCGGCGCTGCAGAGCCTGCGCGAACGCCTGGAGGCCGGCGAGCTGGGCGACATCTACCAGGTCGTGACCCGCCGCCAGGGGCCGTTCCCGAACCGGATCGCCGACGTCGGCGTGGTCAAGGACCTCGCCACCCACGACATCGACCTGACCTCGTGGGTCACCGGGAGCGGCTACGCGACCGTGTCGGCGCGGACCGTCCAGAAGAGCGGGCGCGAGCACGAGGACATGGTCGCCGTCGTCGCCTCGCTCGACGACGGGACCATGGTCAGCCACCTGGTCAACTGGCTCAGCCCGCTCAAGGAGCGCTTCACCGCGGTCACCGGCGCGCTGGGCTGCTTCGTCGCCGACACCCTCACCGCCGACCTCACGTTCTACTCGAACGGCGCGGCCAGCAACGAGTGGGAGGCGCTGCGGACCTTCTCCGGCGTCACCTCGGGCGATATGATCCGGTATGCCATCCTTCGCCGGGAACCGCTGCTCGTGGAGCACGAGCGCTTCCGCGACGCCGTCGACGGCAAACCCAGCGAGATCGTCACCCTCCGCCAGGGCCTGCGCAACGTCGAGGTCTCGGCGGCGATCCTCGAATCGGCCGAGCGGGGCCTCACCGTCACCGTCGGCGAACCAGCCGTGAACGCGAAAGGCGCAGCGCAGTGAAGGTCATGAGCATCGTCGGGGCCCGCCCCCAGCTGGTCAAACTCGCGGCGGTCGCCGCCGCGTTCCCCGGCACCGGGCACGAGCACGTCATCGTGCACACCGGCCAGCACTACGACGCCGACCTGTCCGACGTGTTCTTCGACGGCCTCGGCATCCCCGCCCCCGACATCCACCTCGGCGTCGGTTCCGGCAGCCACGGCGTGCAGACCGGCGCCGTCCTCGGCGCCCTCGACCCGGTCATGGAGGAGCACCGCCCCGACTGGGTCCTCGTCTACGGCGACACCAACTCGACCCTCGCCGGCGCGGTGTCGGCCGTCAAACTCCACCTCCGCGTCGCCCACCTCGAAGCCGGCCTGCGGTCCTTCAACCGCCGCATGCCCGAGGAACACAACCGGGTCCTCACCGACCACGCCGCCGACCTCCTCCTCGCCCCGACCGAGGAGGCCATGCGCCACCTCGCCGCCGAGGGCCTCGCCGACCGCTCCGTCCTCACCGGCGACGTCATGGTCGACATCTGCCTGCGCATCCGCGACGCCGTCGTCGCCGGCCGCCACGCGCGGCCCGTCCTCCCCGACGGCGTCGACCCCGGCGAGCCCTACCTGCTCGCCACCCTCCACCGCGCCGAGAACACCGACGACCCGGCCCGGCTCGCCGCGCTCGTCGAGGCCATGGCCGAACTGCCCGTCCCCGTCGCGCTGCTCGCCCACCCGCGGCTGATCGCCCGGGCCCAGCAGCACGGCATCAAGCTCGACACCGGTGCCGTGCGCGTCGGCCGGCCCCTCCCCTACGCCGGGCTGGTCGCCGCCGTGCTCGGCGCCCGCGGCGTCGTCACCGACTCCGGCGGCCTCCAGAAGGAGGCCTACCTGCTCGGACGGCCCTGCACCACGCTGCGCTCCGAGACCGAATGGCCCGAGACCCTCAAAGGCGGCTGGAACGTCCTGGCCGACCAGCCCTGGGACTTCGGCCGCGACGAGTGGAACGCGATCGCGACCCGAACCGCTCCCGACGAGGAGCGCGGCACGCCCTACGGCGACGGCCGCGCCGCCGAGCGCGTCATTCAGGTGCTCGCCGAACACCTGAACTAGACCTAGACCTTGGAGAGACAGTCCATGTCAACGCAGACCACGGGCGCTTCCGGGAAAACCCGGGGACGAGTGCTCATGCTCGTCGACAACTCGGTCCACGGCGACTCCCGTGTGCAGAAGGAAGCCCGCTCGGCCGCCGCCGCCGGCTGGGACGTCACGTTGATCGGCTGCTCGCCCGACGGCGAGCGCCACTCGTGGGCGATCGGCCAGGCCGAGGTGCTGCTCCTGCCGACGCCGAGGCAGCGTCGCCGCCGCCACGACTTCCGCTCCGCCCCGCTGCGCCGGCCCTTCGCCTACAACCCGGTCAGCCCGATCGCGAAGTTCAAGAAGCAGCGGGTCAAGTCCGCGTGGGCCAACATCAGCTCCCGCCGGACGCTGTGGCGCTACGAGGTCAAGCTCGGCGAACGCTCCCGGCTCTCCTACCGGTTCCGCGACCTCGCGCAGCTGCCCCGGCGCGTGGCGACCTCGATCTGGGCCGGTGTCGTCAAGTTCCGGCTCAAGCAGACCGCCGCGCTCAAAGAGGCCCGGATCGACGTCGCGTCGCCGATCGACAACCTCACCTTGAAGTTCTGGTCGGCGGTCGGCGGGAACCGCGCCTGGCGCCGCCTGGAGCCAAGCCTGTGGGACTGGGACATCGCCTGGGCCGACATCCTCGACAAGATGCGCCCCGATCTCATCCACGCCAACGACTTCCGCATGCTCGGCGTCGGCGCCCGCGCCAAGATGCGCGCGGCCCTGAAGGGCCATGAGATCCAGCTCGTCTGGGACGCGCACGAGTTCCTGCCCGGCCTCAACCAGCGCACCAAGAGCATCCGCTGGCTGCCCGGCAACATCCTGCACGAGCGCGAGCACGTGCGTTTCGCCGACGCGATCGTCACCGTCTCGGAGAACCTCGGCGAGCTGCTGATCAACGAGCACAAGCTGGCCGAGGCGCCCGCGGTCGTCCTCAACGCGCCGAGCTTCGACCCCGGCCTCGACGAGGGCGGCGAGCCCGTCGCCGACCTGCGCGCCATGTGCGGCATCGACGCCGCGACGCCGCTGATGGTCTTCTGCGGCGGCGTCGCGCCCGTCCGCGGTGTCGACACCGTCGTCGAAGGGCTGCCCGACCTGCCCGAGGTGCACCTGGCGCTGGTCTCGCTCCCCCCGGGGCAGAAGAGCACCCCGTTCATCGACGACCTGATGGTCAAGGCCCGTGAGCTGGGCGTCGCTGACCGCGTCCACGTGTTCCCGTACGTGCCGCACTGGCAGGTCACGCAGTTCCTGGCGCCGGCCGACATGGCGGTCACCCCGCTGGTGCACCTGCCCAACCACGAGATCGCGATGAGCAACAAGTTCTTCGAGTACTCCCACGCGAAGCTCCCGCTGCTCACCAGCGACGTGCGGACGATGGCCGAGATGGTCACCCGGACCGGTCAGGGCGAGGTCTTCAAGGCCAAGGACCCGAAGGACTTCGTGCGTGCCGTGCGCAAGGTCCTGGAGGACCCGGCGCGCTACAAGGCCGTCTACGAGACTCCCGGGATGCTGGAGCAGTGGACCTGGGAGGCCCAGGCCGAGATCCTCGACGAGGTCTACACCAAGCTGCTGCCCGCGGTCCCCCGTCCGCAGGCCCCCGCACCGGTCGTGCCCAAGCCCGCCGGTGAGGCCCTCCCCGACGCCGCGAGCATCGGCACGTCGGCGTGACGACCGCCGTCGCCCGATCCCTCCCCGTCGCCCGACGGGTCCCCACAGCGCGGGCTGTTCTCTTCGGAAGGAAACAACAGTGCGGATCTGTGTAGTCGCTCTGGGAAAGATCGGTCTCCCCCTGGCCGTGCAATTCGCGTCCATGGGCCACCGGGTCATCGGCGCCGACGTCGACGAGAAGGTCGTCGGGCTGGTCAACGCGGGCGTCGTGCCCTTCCCGGGTGAGACCGACCTGGACACCAAGCTGGAGAAGGTCGTCGCCGAGGGCCTGCTGTCGGCCACGACCGACACCGCGGCCGCCACGGCCGAGTCCGACGCGGTCGTCGTGGTCGTCCCGCTGTTCGTCGACGGGGACGGCAAACCCGACTTCAAGTGGATGGACTCGGCGACGAAGTCGATCGCCGCCGGGCTGCGTCCCGGCACGCTCGTCAGCTACGAGACGACGCTCCCGGTCGGCACCACCCGCACGCGCTGGGCCCCGATGCTCAAGGAGGGCTCCGGCCTGACCCCGGGTGAGGACTTCTCCCTCGTCTTCAGCCCCGAGCGGGTCCTGACCGGCCGTGTCTTCGCCGACCTGCGCCGCTACCCGAAGCTCGTCGGCGGCATCGACGAGGCCTCGGCCCGCAGGGGCGTCGAGTTCTACGAGGCCGTCCTGGAGTTCGACGAGCGTCCCGACCTGGGCCGCCCCAACGGCGTCTGGGACCTCGGCTCGGCCGAGGCCTCCGAGCTGGCCAAGCTCGCCGAGACGACCTACCGCGACGTCAACATCGGGCTGGCCAACCAGTTCGCGCGCTTCGCCGGCGCGGCCGGTGTCGACATCGCCAAGGTCATCGAGGCCTGCAACACCCAGCCCTACAGCCACATCCACTCCCCCGGCATCGCCGTCGGCGGGCACTGCATCCCGGTCTACCCGCGCCTGTACCTGTGGAACGACCCCGACGCGACCGTCGTGAGCGCCGCCCGCGAGGCCAACGCCGGGATGCCGGAGTACAGCGTCGGGCTGCTCGCCGAGTCCTACGGCGTCCTCGACGGCGCCGCCGTGCTCGTCCTCGGCGCCTCCTACCGCGGCGGGGTCAAGGAGACGGCCTTCTCGGGCGTCTTCCCGGTCGTGGAGGCCCTGCGGGCCCGTGGCGCGGTCCCGTACGTGAGCGACCCGATGTACACCCCCGACGAGCTGGCGAAGCTCGGCCTGCCCGCCCACCAGGGCGCGCCGGTCACCGCGCTGATCATCCAGTCGAACCACGAGGAGTACAAGAAGCTCGGCGCCGCCGACTTCCCCGGTGTGCGCGTCGTCGTCGACGGCCGCCGCGTCACCGACCCGGCGAACTGGGACGGCGTGAAACACGTGGTCATCGGCGCCTGACGCCCCGGCCCGGAACGAAGGCCACCCGCCGTGTGCGGGTGGCCTTCGCCGTGTTCCGGGAAGCGTCGAGAACCGCCTCCCGCCCGGCCTCGCCCGATATGATCCGTTAAGCGACCAGGCGCCGTGGACCGTCGTCCGCCGGACACGAGCGCACGCACCACGCGGGCGACGGGAATCCCGGCCCACGGCCGGGCACGCGCGAAGTCCCCGGCACCGGCACGGGCCGGCGGGCACCGCGCGCCATCCCGGTCGGTGGGGAACAGCCGACCCTGGCATAGGGGGAGCCTTGCCTGACGACATCGCCGTCCCCGGTGAGAGCCGCGGGCGGATCGTGATGCTGGTGGACAACCAGGTCAACGGGGACTCACGGGTGCAGAAGGCGGCCCGCTCGGCGGCCGCGCGCGGCTGGGACGTCACCCTCCTGGGACGCGCCAACGGAGCCGTCCCCCCGCAGACCTGGCGCCTCGGCGGGGCCGAAGTACGCCTGCTGGCGTTCAAGGACGTCCTGCACAAGCATCCCGAGCAGTTCCGCAGGCTCTTCTGGCGCCACCCGCTGGCCTATCGGGCCGGCCACCTGTCGAGCTACCGGACGCAGCAGCTGCGCGCCCGCCAGGCCGAGCTGCGTTTCCGCGGCAGCCTGCTGGGCGTCCGCAGGAACGCCGGCGACACCGGCCTGTCCTTCCAGTTCGGGCGGGTCCGGCTGAAACTCGCCCGGATCGCCGCGGGCGTCCGGCGCCGCTGGGTGCGCATGCGCGTCCGCCACACCAAGGCCGTCGCGGCCCTGCGCAAGAACAGCAGCACCCCCACCGACCGCTTCGCGGTGCGGCTCTGGACCCGGTTGATGGGCGACCGTGCCTGGCGCCGTATCGACCCGAGCCTGTGGGACTTCGAGCTGGCCTACGGCAAGACGATCGACGGGCTCAAGCCCGACATCATCCACGCCAACGACTTCCGCATGCTCGGCGTCGGCGCGCGGGCCGCCCTGCGCGCGCGGTCGAGCGGCCGCGAGGTCAAGCTCGTCTGGGACGCCCACGAGTTCCTCCCCGGCATCTGTTCGTGGTCGAGGAACGAACGCTGGAAGCCGGCGATGCTCGCCGCCGAACGCGAGTTCGCCAAGTACGCCGACCACGTCGTCACCGTCTCCGACGGGCTCGCCGAACTGCTCCGGGAGACCCACGGTCTCACCGAGACGCCCGCCGTCGTCCTCAACGCTCCCGAGCGGGACGTCCCGGCCGCGCGGGAGGCCGTCCCGATGCCGGACCTGCGCGAACAGTGCGGGCTCGACGCCGGGACCCCGCTACTCGTCTACAGCGGCGCCGTCGCGCCCCAGCGCGGCATCGCCACCATGATCGAGGCCCTGCCGCGGCTGCCGGGCGCGCACGTCGCGCTGGTCGTGGCCAGGCCCGATTCGGCGCACGTCCAGGCGCTGGTCGAGCGGGCCGGCGAACTCGGCGCGGCCGAGCGCGTGCACGTGCTGCCCTATGTGCCCGACTGGCAGGTGGTCGCCTACCTGGCCTCGGCCGACGTCGGTGTGATCCCGATCCACCACTTCCCGAACCACGAGATCGCGCTGATCACGAAGTTCTTCGAGTACTCCCACGCGCGGCTGCCGTTGATCGTCAGCGACGTCAAGACGATGGCCGAGACCACCCGCGCCACCGGCCAGGGCGAGGTCTTCGAGGCGGAGAACACCGGCGACTACGTCCGCGCGGTCCGGGCCGTCCTCGCCGACCCGGAGAGGTACCGCTCGGTCTACCGGCGCCCCGGCCTGCTCGATCAGTGGTACTGGGAGGCCCAGGCCGACGTCCTCGACCGGGTCTACCTCGGTCTGCGAGGCACTCCGGCCCGGGCGGCGGTGACCGCCGGGCCCGATGAGGACCCGGCGCCCGACCCCGTCGAGGTGCCCGCGTTAGGAGCCGAAGACCTTCCGCAGCAGCGCCCCGATCCGGGGGAGCACGCCGACCTCGGCAGGCTTGCCGCCCTTGCGGATGGCCGGGAAGGAGCGGCCGCCGCCCTCATGGGCGATGCGGGCCTTCACGGCCCACGTGCCCGGGCGCAGCTTGAGCATGGGCGCGGAGAGGTGCGCCGTCGCGGTCACGCCGTCCTCGTCGAAGGACAGCTCGGTGGGCAGCGCGACGGTCTTCCCCGAGCGGGTGACGACGAGGGAGACGTCGAGCTCGTCCGGGACGTCGGACAGCGGCATCCGCGCGGTCACGTCGAGGCTGGTGCGCGAGGAGTCGAGCCTGGTGCAGCGGACGTTCTCGGCGACGGCCTTGAGTTTCCCGCCCACGTCGACGCTGAGGTTTCCCGCGACGCCGAAGTAGCCGTCGGCGAAGCGGTGGCCACCCTCGCCGTCGGGGAGGACGCGCAGGCGGTGCCCGGTGGCGATGTCCTTGGCACGTTCGCTGCCGAGGCGGCGCTCGACGGTCACGCCCTTCGAACTGACCGACAGGGACAGGTCCCACACGCCCTTGCCCGCGGGCGCACCGGCGGCGAGGGTCGCGAAGTCCACTCCGGCGCGGAAACCGGCCCGGGTGTAGTCGTAGGGGGTCGACGCGTCGGCCAGCTCGGGAGTCTCGCTCTGGGCGGCGGCGATGCGGTACTCGACGTCGGAGCCGCGCTTGCGGACCAGCAGCTCGACGGTCTGGCCGTCGGTGTCGACCTGCGTCAGGTGGGCGTGCCCGCCGACGGTGAGCAGGCCCGCGGCGGTCCAGTCGACGAAGTCGAGGCGGTGGACGACGCGGATGTTGTCCAGCTCGAACATCCGGTCGGGAATCCGCGCCGACTCGTCACGGAAATGGGGCAGGCGCAGGTAGACGCGGCCGCCGTCGGTGATCGCCTTTTCGGGCATTGACAATTGCGCGGTGATGATGTCGGTCAGTTCCGCGGTCTTGTTCTCACGGACGCAGTAGGCGCGAACCCGCAGGTCCGGTGCCAGTTTGTCGAGCACATTGTCGGTAAGCCAGGTGTCGCACAATTCCTTGACCCGGTCGAGCACTTTCCGCTGTTCTTCGGGGCTGCTGCCGTTGAGCCACCGGTCGGCGAATCGGGGGTGTTTCGAACCGAGGCAGGGCAGGATCTCGAAACGGAAGTGGCGGGTCACCAGATTGTCCCGGCCCGGACCCGCCGGAACGTATTCGGCGATCGTGTTCAGCAGCCGTTCGGCCTGGTCGAGCCAGGGCAGCGGGTCGTGCGTGCGGCGGGTGACGTTGCTGTCGTCGGGACGGTTGCGCACGTAGTAGCAGTCGTAGTCGGCGACGACCGAGATCACCTCGGCGCGGAAGTAGGCCTCGGCCGTGAACGGCTGGTCGGAGGAGACCAGCTGACCGGTCGGGAAGCGCAGGCCGTGCCCTTCGACGAAGGCGCGGCGGAAGAGTTTCACCTGGCTCAGCGCCAGGTAGATCTGCGAGGTGAGGAGATCGACCTTCGCCTCGTTCCGGCCCCACATCCCGCGCGGGGCGCGGTTGCCGAAGCCGGGCGCGGGGACCATCTTGCCCAGCACGATGTCGGACTTCGCGCGGCGGGCCATGTCGAGCATCTTCGCCATGGCCTTCGGTCCGAGGTAGTCGTCGGCGCCGACGAAGTACACGTACTCACCGGTGGCGTTGTCGAGGCCGACGTTGCACGGTTTTCCGGGACCGCCGGAGTTTTCCTGATGAATCACTTTGATGCAGGATTCGGCCGCGGCGAAACGGTCCAATTCCGCCCCACTGCCATCGGTGGAACCGTCGTCGACGGCGATGATCTCCAGTTGATCTCGGCCGATCGTCTGGGCCAGGATCGAATTGATCGCCTCGGTCAGCCATGGCATCGCGTTGTAGACGGGAACCACGATGGTCACGGCGGGCGTGTGATTCATGAGCGGGATTTTACACAGCGGAAACCCTCGTGAAGTTTCCCGTTCGCCCGAAGTTCCGGGCGCTCTCGGCGCGGGTCAGGTGGCGTCGAGGTCGTACTTCGCCGTGCGGCCGCGCGGGGGGTCGGTGACCGGGGTCTTGTCGTCGGCGGAGACCGCCGAGGCCGACTTCGCGGCCGTGCCGGAGTCGCGGGCGGAGATGCCCGAGGCGGTGTCGCGGAGGGTGTCGCGGACGCCGTCGGTGTCGCGCTTGAGGTCCTCGAAGGCCGCCTGGAGCGGGCGCTTCAGGGCCTCCTCGTCCTCTTCACTCAAGACGTGCTTGCGAATGAAGGTCTTCGGGTTGAGGTCGGTGATGTCGAGATTCGTGCCGAGATCCTTGTTGAGGTCGGCGGTCGCCGACGACGCCATGTTGCGGACCTTGCGCAGGACCCGGCCGATGTCGGCGAGGATCTTCGGCAGCCGCTCGGGACCCAGCACGAACAGCGCGATGAGCAGCAGGGCCAGAATCTCCGGCCAGCCGAGGTTTTCGAACATGCGCTGCGCTCCCTAGCTGTGCTCCGCGGAACGGCGGACCGTCGTGCGAAGACCTGTGCCGCTCCGCCCGAAGAGTACTCAGAAGTCGGGCGAGACGACAGTGGGCGGGTGGATCATTCCTCGTCGGCGGCGAGCGTCACCGACACTTCCCGCTCGGCGCCGTCGCGCAGGAAACCGATCTCGACGATCGTGTTGGCGGGGTACTTGCGCACCAGCGCGACCAGCTCCACCGGGTCGGTGAGGTGCTTGCCGTTGAAGGTCGTGATGACGTCGCCGTCCTGGATGCCGGCCGAGGCCGCCGGGCCGGGGCTGACGACCTTTTTCACCGTCACACCGTCCGGGCTCGGCGTCTCCGAGGTCTCGATGCCGATGACCGTGCGGGAGGGTTTCCCGTCGGCGATGATCTCGTCGGCGAGGCGTTTGGCCAGGTTGATCGGGATGGAGAACCCGATGCCCATGTTGCCGCCCTGGCCGTCGGAGTTCTGGAAGGTCGCGATGGAGGCGTTGACGCCGATCACGCGGCCGGAGGCGTCGAAGAGCGGGCCGCCGGAGTTTCCCGGGTTGATGGGGGCGTCGGTCTGGATGGCCGCGGTGACCGAGGAGTCGTTGCTCTCACCGGCGACGACGGGCCGGTCGAGGGCGCTGATGATGCCCATGGTGACCGTGCCGGGCAGGTTCAGCGGGGCGCCGACGGCCAGCACCGGGTCGCCGACGGCGAGCTGCTCGGAGTCGGCGATCGTCACCGGTGGCAGGCCGGACTTGTCGACCTTGACCACGGCGATGTCGGACTCGACGGAACTGCCCTTGAACTCGGCGGGCGCGCTCGAACCGTCGCTGAAGACGACGGTGAGCTCGACGTCGTGCAGGTCGGCCGGGTTGGCGACGTGGTTGTTGGTGATGATGTAGCCGTCTTCGCTGATGATCAGGCCCGAGCCGTTGCCTTCGCCCTCCTGGCCCTCGATCATGATTGTCACGACGCTCGGGGCGATGGTCGACACGACCTGCGCGACCGAGCCGACCGGCCGCTCCACGGGCGGTCCGCCGCTGGTCGTCGTGCCGCCGCCGCCCCGCGTGGCGAGGACGCCGATGGCGGCGCCGAGGCCGCCCGCGAGGAGGGCTGTGATGAGCGCCACGGTGAAGACGAGGCCGAGAGCGCCGCGCCGGTCGCCGGGAGGCGGGGCCGCGGCGGGCGCGGGGGCGGTCATCGGGTCCGTCGGCGGCCCGGCGGGCGGGGCGGTCTGTACGACGGCGGCCGAGGCCGCGGGGTCGCGCCAGGGGTCGCTGGCGGCGTTGGAGGCCCACCAGGGAGAGTCGGCGGCGTTCTTGACCGTGGCGGCGGTGGGGGGCTGCGGCTGGAACTGGGCGGTCGGGGGCGCCGGTACGTGCTGGGGGTGTGCCTGTGGTGCCGCGTAGGCGCCGGCGGGCGGCTGCGACGCGTACGGCCACTGCGGCGCCATCCCCGAAGGTGGTGGCGGAGCGTGTCCGTTCTGCCGCGCGGCACCCGCCGCGTTGCCGCCGTCTGTCACGCCGTTCTCCTCCCGGTCCCAGCCTGCCGTGGGTGGACCCGCCGCGCGTTCTCGCGCCGGTCGCCGATGGCGACGCATGGGTGGTTGCGCATCAAGCTTGTCATGCGGAACGGTCATCGTAATGAGGCCGGTCAAACTGCGGGACCGGGCGGTGGCCGCCACGCCTGCGGGCCGTCGCCGGAGAGGCTGGTGGGACGGGGTGGCGGGGGACGCGCCGGATCACTCGCGGTGCGGCGAAAGATCCGGCCCCTGGTCAGCCGGGTGACCGAGGGCACAGTCGAGGGGACGGGCCCGGCACGCTCGGCATCGCGCCGGGGAGGGGCCGTGAGGCGGCGATCAACGACGTGAGCCGACCGTCCTGAGCCTCGCCGCGGCGCTCGCGTTGTCGCCCGGTGGGGACGTGGGTGAGGGCGTCGCACCGGCGCTGTGGGTGGGGCGGAGGTGCGGCGGGTGCTTCGACGCGAGGGCCGACGGGGTGGCGTCGGGTGGGAGATCTCGCGGCATGGGACGGCGAACGTGCGAGAGCTCGACCGGTCGCGAACGCCCGCCGGGCGGGAAACCCCCGGCGACAGGGCAACGGGCACGTGGGCGCGAACTTCGGCCGCGCCGGCATCACACCGGCGCCCACGCGGCTCCGGGGGCGCGGGAGCGTGCCCCCGTCACGAACGGCCGCCGGGCGGGAAACCCCGCGTGGCGCGCGAGGCCGGACATGCGAAAGCGGGACCCGGTCGCGTGGTGGGGCCGGGTCCCGCTGAGATATGGAAGGCCGGAGGGAGTTCTGTCCTGAAGAGCGCGCACGGTGCGCCGCCTCCGCAGTTCTTACTCCGTGACGGACTTCAGCGCATCGCCGAGTGACTGAGCCTCGTCCGGCGTCATCTCAAGTACGAGTCGACCACCGCCTTCGAGCGGAACGCGCATGACGATGCCGCGGCCTTCCTTGGTGACCTCCAGCGGACCGTCGCCCGTCCGCGGCTTCATGGCCGCCATGTGTTGTCTCCCCTCGATCCAATGCCGCGGTCGCCCGCGGGTTCACACAAGCCAGGCACCTGGCCGCCGGGGGCGGGCGGTGCCACGACCAGTGGCGCTGTACGCCACCGACGAATAATCTTCCCCGATGGAGGCCTCAAAACCCAAACCGCCCCGGCACGGTTGTGACAAGGTCTGGCATTTTTGTTGCAGTACTGTCACAATGATCGGTCGTGCGAGCCCGGTCTGCCCTGTTTGATCTGTACGGCGACTACCTGCGTAATCGCGGTGGCGCCGCGCCCATCGCCGCCCTCGTGCGTTTGCTCGCACCCCTCGACATCGCCGCGCCCGCCGTGCGCACGGCCGTCTCGCGCATGATGCGCCAGGACTGGCTGACCGCGACCCGCCTCGGCCGGCAACGCGGGTACGCCCTCACCGGGCGTGCCGTGCGCCGCCTCGACTCCGCCGCCGGGCGCATCTACCGCACCAACCGCCGCGAATGGGACGGCGGCTTCGACCTCCTCGTCGTCGAGCCGCCCGCCGACCGCAGCACCCGCGCGCGGCTGGCCGCGCAACTCCAGCTGTTCGGCTACGGCCACCTCGGCGGGAGCACCTCGACGTGGGTGTCACCGTGGCACGCCGACGAGGTCGGGCCGCTGCTCACCGAGACCGGCGTCGCCTTCGAACGCTTCGACGCCAGGCACGCCGGCGATCCCGTGGCGCTCGTCCGGCGGGCCTGGGACCTGCGCGAACTGGAGCTCGCCTACGAGAAGTTCATCGACGAGCTCGAACCGGTCGTCGGCGGCGTCGGGCCGACCAGTTCCGCCGAGGCCGCCTACGCCGCGCGCTTCCGGCTCGTGCACGCCTTTCGCGCCTTCCTCTTCCGCGACCCGCAGCTGCCGTCGGCGCTCCTGCCCGAGGGCTGGGCCGGTTCGGCCGCCGCGGCCTTCTTCGACGCGCAGGCGGCGCGCCTGCGACCGGCG
The DNA here is from genome assembly GCF_014202425.1 of Phytomonospora endophytica. Lineage (GTDB taxonomy): Bacteria > Actinomycetota > Actinomycetes > Mycobacteriales > Micromonosporaceae > Phytomonospora > Phytomonospora endophytica. Next base: position 418,731 of record NZ_JACHGT010000002.1, read on the forward strand.
GCCGACCGCCATGTCGACCGTATGCTCAGCGAGACCATCTGAGAACGAGGTGCCACCAGTGACCGACACGCTGCTCATCGACCGCGCCGACGGCGTGGTGACGCTGACCTTCAACCGTCCCGACGCGCTCAACGCCCTCACCGACGAGCTGAAGGCGGCGTTCCGCGACCAGCTCGCGGCCCTGTCCGCCGACCCCACGTGCCGCGCGATCGTGCTGGCCGGGGCCGGCCGCGCCTTCTGCGTCGGGCAGGACCTGCGCGAGCACGTCGCGAACCTCCAGGCGGGCATCCCGCTGACCACCGTCCGCGAGCACTACAACCCGATCGCGGCGACCCTCGCGGCGATGCCGAAGCCGGTCGTCGCGGCCGTGCGCGGTGCCGCGGCGGGCGCGGGCGCGTCGCTGGCGTTCCTGGCCGACTTCCGCGTCGGCGGGCCCGGGACGAGCTTCAGCATGGCCTTCGCGGGGATCGGCCTGACCTCGGACACGGGCGCGTCGCTGACGCTGCCGAGACTCGTCGGGCACGCCAAGGCGACCGAGATGCTGATGCTCGGGACGAAGGTGAAGGCCGAGGAGGCGCTGCGGATCGGCCTGGTCGGGACGCTGACCGAGACCGACGACGACGTGCTGCCCGAGGCGCAGAAGCTGGCCGCGAGGCTCGCGGAGGGGCCGACCGTGGCGTACGCGTACATCAAGCGGACGATGTCGGCGGCCGAGCACGTGCCGCTGTCGGAGACGCTGGACCTGGAGGCGGAGGCGCAGCTGCGCTGCTCGCAGACCGCGGACCACAAGGGCGCGGTGGAGTCGTTCGTGGCGAAGCGGCCGATCGTTTTCGAGGGGCGCTAGGGGGTTCGACGGAGGCGACGGCCCGGCGGGGGTGGGGCGCCGGGTCGGTCGTCAGGTGAAGATCTCGGCGACCTCGTCGACGGTCACAGCTCGCATGTGCCAGACCTTCAGGATGTTGAAGTCCTGGCAGGAGCGGATGCGTTCGAGCGTTTCAGGGTCGACGGCGATGCCTCGGACGGCGAGGACGTTGAGGACGGCCTCCTGCTCGGTTTCGATGCGGGCCTCGTCGCGGCCTTCGGCCAGCCCCTCCTCGTAACGCCTCTTGCTGTAGATCTGGAAGTCGTGTGTGCCTGAGCTCATCAAACCCTCCAGGGTTTCCAGGGACTGCGTGGACAAGGTCTCCTCCAGACTTCCAATGTAAAACTCGGCGTCGGCGACGTCGAGCAGGTCCAGCCGTTCGATCAGCGCGCGCAGCGCCTGCTCGCCGTGCGGTCCGTCCGAATGCATGTACGCCGAGAACACCGCCATGTCGATGGATGGGATCTGCTCGTCGTCCCTGCCCACCAATGGGACCATGCTCGGTGAAATCGCGCCGGGGGTGAGCGTCACCTGCGGCCCGATCTCGATCGGCTGCCTCGCCCACTCGGCGACCTTGTCGTCCGGGCAGATCACGACGAGATAGACCGGCTTTCCGGTCCGGCGCCAGACATCGGCGACGTAACTCGGCCAGGTCCGCCGCTTCTCGGGCTTGATCGCCCGCTGCACCTCCAGGATGACGGTGGCCTGGAGCCGTTCCCCTAGACGATCACCCGCTCCGGCACGACCTCCGCCGGCCCGTGCCTGCGCAGCTCCGTCCACGCCGCCGCCAGGCGCGACACCAGCGAGTCCAGCTCCGACTTCGAGAACGTGAACGGCAGGCGGATGTGGTCGGCGAACCTCGTGCTGTCCGCGCACATCGCCGTCCCCGGCACGACTTCGACGCCGTGCCGCAGCGCGACCTGCGCGAACACGCGCGCGTCGACGCCGGGCAGTCGCACCCACAGCGACCCGCCGCCGTCCGGCCGCCGCCACGACCACTCCGGCAGCTGGTCGCGGAGCAGCTGCTCCAGCACTTCGAGGCGCTCGACGAGTTCGGCGGAGCGCTCGGCGCGGATCGCCGACAGCGACGGCATCAGCCGCGCGGCCAGGGCCTGCTCCAGCAGCGGGCCGCCGAGGTCGGCGAGGACCTTGCGGCGGGCCAGGCGGTCGATGATCCCGGCGGGCCCGCGGACCCACCCGATGCGCAGGCCGCCCCACACGAGCTTCCCGAGCGACCCGATCGTCAAAACCTCGGCGCCCTTCGGCGCGAAGGACGCGATGGGCGGCGGGGGTTTCGCCGACGCGTAGCCGTCGAAGGCGTTGTCCTCGCAGATCGGCACGTCGAAGCGGGCGGCGAGGTCGGCCAGGCGCCTGCGCCGGGTCGAGGACATGACCAGGCCCGTCGGATTGTGATAGGTCGGCATCACGTACAGCAGCGCCGGCTGGTGCTCGGTGAAGGCCCGCTCGGTTCCGACGACGCAGATGCCCTCGTCGTCGAGGGAGACCCCGAGCACCTGCGCGCCCCTGTCCCGGAAGACGTCGAGACAGCCGGGCCAGCCCGGCGACTCGGCGACGACCCGCGTTCCCTTGCGCGCGTAGAGCTGCGCGACAAGGCCGATGGCCTGATGGGCACCGGTCGTGATGAGGATCTGGTCGGGCGTCGTCGGCAGCCCCTGCTCCCGGTACTGGGCGGCGACGGCCATGCGCAGCGGCTCCCAGCCGCGCGGGTGGTAGCCGTTGTCGGCGAGCAGGGTCGGCAGGTCCTCGCGGAGCAGGTCTTCGAGCGCGTCGCGGATCCACGGCGAGCCCGGCTCCGACGCGCAGCTGAGCGAGATGACGCGTCCCGGACCGTCGAGGAGCCGCTGGAAGATGATCCCGGCCTGTCCGCCCTGGACGCGGCCGTCCTGGGCACGGCGGGCCACGTCCGTCAGATTGGACCGGGCCACTACCGTGCCGCTTCCCTGCCTGCTGACGACCAGCCGTTCGGCGCGCAGGGCCTCGTACGCGGTGACCACCGTCGCGCGGGAAACCGCCAGGGCCTCGGCGAGTGCGCGCTCGGATGGCAGGCGCTCGCCCACAACGAGGTCGCCGTTGGTGATCGCGCGGCGGAGCCGGTCGGTGAGCTGCTGGTAGAGCGGGCCGTTGCCCGCCGACCAGTCACCGAGAAGCTCCTGCACTTCGGAACGGTCCACTTTTCGCTCCTTTGGCCAGGCCAGTTTCAGTCCATTGTGCCGACACTGGACTTGCACCCGCAACCGGGAGGTCGCTTCAACACTCTGGAGGAGTGTCATGGAACTGGTCCTGTTCGCAATCCTGCTCACGCTCGCGCTGCTCGTCCCGTGGCTGGGCAAGGACTCGCGCGAGTCCGGCGACTGGAACGTCCCCTTCGAACCGCGCCGCGGCCCGGTCAGCGGCGCCGTCTCCGACCATTTCGACGCGGCCCCGGCGCCGCGCGACGCGCAGGCCACGACAACGCCGAAGGCGCCCGGGATCGTGACCGGGCTGGCCCGTCACGGGCACTGAGGTTCTGGGCGAGGGCCCGCCCACGGTGGCGGGCCGCAGCCCGATCCCCTACTCCTCAGGCGGCCTCGTTCGCGCCGCCCGAACGAGCACAGCCGCGCCTCACTCGTCGTCCTCGTCCTCGTCCTCGTCTTCTTCCTCGGGATCCATCTCGTGCGGCGTCCCGAGCACGTACGCGCGCATGTCGAGTTCGTTCCCGTAGGGCGCGACGAAGGCGGGCAGTTCGGCGGGCCCGAGTTCGGCCACGTAGGACCAGTACAGCCGTGCGGCCTCCGCGTGCGAGCTCGCCTCGACGGGGATCGTCACGCTCACCAGGTAGTCCCGCACGGGTGCCGTCACGGCCCACTCCGAGGGCATGAGTCCCCACAGCCGCGCGTAGGTCTCGACGTCGAGCGGAATCGATCCGACGGCGCCGGTGTCGATCGCGGTCGGTTCGTCGAGGACGCGGTGGGTGTAGACGACCTTCCCGTCGGCGACCATTCCGGCGCCGAAGAGGTTGCCGTCGGCGGCGAGCAGCACGGTGTCACCGTCGGCGGGGGCGGTGTCGGGCAGCGCCACCGTGTCGGTGGCGTACATGAGCTGCCGTTGGTACTCCGCCGCGTCAACCACGATCAGCCAGTGCGCCATGCCGACATCACATCATGTCGGCGGCCGGCGCGAGCAGCCCTACCCCGGGTAGGGCGGCACGCAGCAGTCGGCGAGGTGGTCGTCGACCATGCCCACGGCCTGCATCATCGCGTAGGCGGTGGTGGGCCCGATGAAGCGGAATCCGCGTTTGCGCAGTTCCTTGGCCATGGCCTTCGACTCGGGCGTGACGGCGGGCACGGTGTCGAAGCTCTCGGGCCTCGGCCGGGGCGCCGGCGCGAAGGACCACAGCAGGTCGGACAGCCCTTCGGGCTGGTCGAGGGCGACGTGGGCGTTGGCCATGACGGCTTCGATCTTGGCGCGGTTGCGGACGATGCCGGCGTCGGCCATGAGCCGGTCGAAGTCGGCGTCGGTGTACTCGGCGATCTTCTCCATGGAGAAGCCGTCGAAGGCCTCGCGGAAGTTCTCGCGCTTGCGCAGGATCGTGATCCACGACAGTCCCGACTGGAAGGCCTCCAGGCTGAGGCGCTCGAAGAGGGCGTCATCGCCGCGCAGGGGCCTGCCCCACTCGTTGTCGTGGTACTCGGTGTAGATCTCGGGGCCGGCGCCCCACGGGCAGCGTGGGAGGCCGTCGGGGCCGGGCAGGGCACCGCTCACGGGGTCTTCTCCTCCTGCGTTTCGGCGGGCGTGGAGGGCTCCCCGGCGGTGTCGGCGGGGGCCCGCACCGGGGACGCCGCCGGGGCGCCGGCGTCGTCCGTAACGGCCGACGGCTCGGCGTCAGCACCGTCGACCGGCGGCCGCCGTGTGTCCACTGTGGTCTCACCGATAGCCTTGGCGCGGGCCAGACGGAGTCGTTCGGCGTCGTCGGAACGCCCGTCACGCAACGCCTGCACTTCGGAGACCAGTACTTTGATCAATTCATCTTTGAAGCCCACGTCGTACGCGAGCCGGGCAAGAGCGTCGTCGACCTGGCCGGTGCGGTAACCCCGCAGACCGGTATCGAAACGGGCGGTGAGCACATCGTCCTCGGACAGCGGACGGTCCGGTGGGAGTCCGATCGAGACCCCGTCGGCTGAGACCGGGCGCAGTCCGTCGTCCTTACCGGTCGCCAACACCACCACGCCGAACACCAGGCCGACGGCAATGGCCGCCACGACTAGCAGGATCAGGAATTGGCCCATTGACGCATCTTTCCACGGACGCCCGGGGCACAATGGCCCGGATGCTTCCTCCTCCCCCAGGACAATTGGCTTCTATGACTACAACTCCACAGCAACCCACTCCCTCTCGTACACTGCGGCTCGGTTCCCGGACCTTCGGGCCGGGCGCGTTCGCCCTCATGGTGATCGTGAACCGGACCCCGGACTCCTTCTACGACAAGGGCGCCAACTTCGCCTTCGAGGCGGCTCTGGCGGCCGTTGACCGCGCGGTCGCCGACGGCGCCGACATCGTCGACATCGGCGGCGTCAAGGCCGGCCCCGGCGACGAGGTCAGCGTCGACGAGGAGATCCAGCGGACCGTGCCGTTCATCGCCGAGCTGCGCCAGCGCCACCCGCGCCTGGTCATCTCGGTCGACACCTGGCGCGCCGAGGTCGCCGAGAAGGCCACCGCGGCCGGCGCCGACCTCATCAACGACACGTGGGCGGGCGCCGACCCCGAACTCGTCTCGGTCGCCGCCGAGGCGGGCGCCGGGCTCGTCTGCTCGCACACCGGCGGCATGCGGCCCCGCACCATCGCCGGGAAGGTCACCTACGACGACGTCGTCGCCGAGGTCACCGACTCGCTGTGCCAGGCGGCCCAGCGCGCCCTCGACGCGGGCGTCCGCGCCGACGGCGTCCTCATCGACCCCACGCACGACTTCGGCAAGGCCACGGTCCACTCCCTGGAGCTGACCCGCCGCCTCGACGAACTCGTCGCGACCGGCTGGCCGGTGCTCGTCGCCTTGTCCCGCAAGGACTTCGTCGGCGAGACCCTCGACCTGCCGGTGAACCGCCGCCTCCCCGGGACCCTCGCCGCGACCGCGGTGTCGGCCTGGCACGGAGCGAGGGTCTTCCGCGCGCACGACGTGACGGCCACCCGCCAGGTGCTCGACATGGTCGCCGCGATCCGTGGAGACAAGGCGCCGAAGGCGCCGAAGCGCAGCCTCTAGCGGACGAGCCCACCGTGTGAGACCGGACACGGTGGGCCGCGGCTCGGATCGCGCGTACGGAACGTTGACCGGGTCTGGCAGTGTGTGCGTGGCCCACACCAACGCCCCCAAAGGACCCGAAGTGGCTGAACCCCTCCATGTGGACTTCCCCGGCATGACCGCCGCCTCCACGCGGCTCAACACCCTCGGCGAACACGCCGGCCGCGCCGCCGACCTCGCCGACGACGCCGACCCCGACTGGTACACCTGGGGATTACCCGGCCTCGCCCTGGCGCCCCTCTACTGGAGCAAGGCCGAGGAGCTCCACGAACACCTCGGCAGGATCTCCGCCGTCCTCACCTCCCACGCGACCCGCATCGACGCCTGCGCGGCGAACTACCACCTGTCGGAGACCGACAACGCCGACACGATGCGCCAGATCCGGGCCCGCATCGACGGCGGAACCTGGGAGGGCTGAGCGACATGGGATCCGGCACATCCTCCACCGACGTCGGCGACGACACCGGCGTCACGAACTCCCCCGGCTTCTTCGACGGTTCCGGTGCCGCGGCGGGCCTGCCCGGCTACGCGCAGGCCAAGGGCATCGCGACCAAGTCCGCGGCCTTCGGCGACGGCTTCGACTTCTCCGACGTGACCGGCCTCTTCGGTGAGATCACCGGGACCTTCTACACCGGCCTGGGCGCGATCACCGACCCGGTGAACTTCCTCGCCGGGACGGTCGTGTCCTTCCTCATCGACTTCATCCAGCCCCTCGAAGACCTCCTCGGGCTCGTCACCGGCAACCCCGAGCGCATGGACCTGGAGATCGCCAAGTGGGACCGCGTCACCGCGGCCCTGGCGGCGATCTCCGAGGACGTCGGGAAGGTCCCCGGCGAGGACATCGGCGCGTGGCGCGGCGACGCGGCGACCGTCGCCAAGACCCGCCTCGGCGAGTGCGCCGACGCGATCGCCGCCACGGCCAACGACGTCACGCGCGTCCGGCTGGTGCTGCAGGGCGCGTCGCTGCTGGCGACGAGTCTCCAGGCGGTGATCAAGGGCGAGCTGACGAAGTTCCTCATCGCACAAATCCCGAAGTGGCTGACCGCGCTGGCCGCGGCCGGGCCGAGTTTCGGGGCCTCGACGGCGGCGCAGGCGGTGATCACGGCGGTCGAGGCCGCCCGGACCTACCTGACGGCGATCACGTGGGTGCGGAAGGCCATGGCGGTGTTCGCCAAGCTCCAGAAGGCGCTGAAGGTCGTCGAGACGATCAAGTACGAGTCGGTGATCGCCAAGATGATCACGACGGGCGCCGACATGTACGCCCGTCACGAGCAGGCCGGGGACGGGCCGTCGTACGACCCGTCCGGGCTGACCTAGCTGGGCATGGCGGCGTCCCCGCCGCTGCCGGGCTTGGTGTTGCAGCCGGCGACGATGTGCGCGACGGCCTCGGCCACGTCGTCGGTGACCAGCATCAGCTCGACATCGGCGGGGTTGACCATGCCGTCTTCGAGCATGCGGCCGCGCAGCCAGTCGACGAGGCCGCCCCAGTAGGCGGTGCCGAGCAGGACGACCGGGAACTGCGTGACCTTCTTGGTCTGGACCAGGGTGAGCGCCTCGAAGAGCTCGTCCATGGTGCCGAAACCGCCGGGGAGGACGATGAAGGCCTGCGCGTACTTCACGAACATCGTCTTGCGGACGAAGAAGTAGCGGAAGTCGAGGCCGATGTCGACATAGCCGTTGAGGCCCTGCTCGAAGGGCAGCTCGATGCCGAGGCCGATGGACTCACCGCCGGCCTCGGCGGCGCCCTTGTTCGCCGCCTCCATGACGCCCGGCCCGCCGCCGGTGATGACCGAGAAGCCCTCCTTGGCCAGGGCGGCACCGACCTCCTCGGCGAGCGCGTACCCGGGTGTCTCGGGCTTCGTGCGCGCCGAACCGAAGACCGCGACGGCCCGGTCGATGTCGGAGAGGGTGTCGAAACCGTCGACGAACTCCGAGAGGATGCGCAGGGTGCGCCAGGCGTCCTTCTGCTTCCACTCCGAGCGGCGGTTCGAGTCGAGCAGGTGCTGGTCTGCGGTGATGCGCGCCTTCATGGGGGGAGTGTGACACGGGTGGCCTCGTGAGGCGGGGACCGGGCGTGTCGGGGTGGCGGGGGCATCATGGATCGATGGGCGACCACGTCGAAACGCTGCTCGGTATCGCGGCCAACCCCTCGGCCCCGCCGGAGGTCCTCGCACGGCTGGAGGGACTGCCCGGTGCGGCGGCGGTCATCGCGGGGCGGGCGGACCTCGATCCGGAGCACGCTCGCAGGCTCCACCGCGACGCCGACGCCTACACGGCCGTGCGGCTCGCGGCCAACCGGCACGCGCCCACCGAGATCCGCGAGGAGCTCGCCGGGCATCCCGACGCCTACGTGCGGGAGGCCGTGGCGCGAGTGGGGCATGTGGCCGAGCGGACCCTGGTCCGGCTCGCCGTCGACCACGAGCGGCGCGTCCGCCTCGGGGTGGCCACGGGGGCGCACAACACGCCGCTGACGCACAAGGCGCTGCTCGCCGACGACGACTTCGAGGTCCGCGTCGCCGTCCTCGGGCGCGCCGAGGTGCCCGAGGAGCTCGCCAGGGCGCTCACCGCCGACGAGGACGTCTTCGTGCGGGCGGCGCTGGCGGGGAACCCGCGCGTCGCACCCGAGGTCGTCAAGCAGCTCATCGAGGACCCGAGCCCGCTGGTGCGCGCCACCGCCCTCGTCCGCCACGACGTCGGCGGCGACGTCCGTGAACGCGTCTACGCCGAACTCACCGGCGGCGGGCGGGACGTGGTGACCTCGATCCAGCTCGACAACGCCCTGTCCGGCGACGCGTCCTGGGTCCGCGGCGAGCTCATGGAGACGCAGGTCGGTTTCCTGCGCACCCCCTACCCCTTCCTGCGCCGGGCCGTCGCGCGCAACCCGAAACTCCCCGCGCGGGTCGCCTCGAACCTGCTCACCGACGCCGACACCTGGGTCCGCCGCTTCGCCGCGCGGCACTCGTCGACGCCCGCCGACGTGCTCGTCGCCTTCACGCGCGAGTTCGAGCGCGTCGGCGAGGTCGGCATCGGCTACGTCCGGCACCCGGCCTTCCCCGCCTCCGCTCTCCCCCGGCTCGCCGCCGAGTCCGAGGTGCGGTTGCGGCTGCTGGCGCTGGAGTCGCCGGCGCTCCCGTCGGCCTCGGTCCTGACGCTGCTCGCCGACACCGACCCGCTCGTCGCGCACAACGCCTCGATCCACCCGGCGCTGCCGCTGGGCGCCATGCACGACCTGCTCACCGCCGCCGGGCGGTGACCGCCGCCTCGTTACCCTTGCCCCGTGACCACCTACCTGACTGATTCCGCCTGGGGCGTGGGCGAGGCCCACCTCGACGCCGACGGGACCGTCCTCGACGTCTGGTACGCCGAACTCGGCCTCGGCGAGGCCAAGCCCACCGAACTCGACTTCGAGCCCGGCGAGGACGACGTCCTGGGGATCGAGACCGAACAGGTCACGACGACCATCGCGTCGCTGGCCGACGCGCCGCAGAACGCCGCCGACGCGTACCTCCGCCTGCACCTGCTGTCGCACCGTCTGATCAAGCCGCACCAGGCGAACCTGGACGGTGTGTTCGGGCTGCTGTCGAACAACGCGTGGACCGATCTGGGGCCGATCCCCGCGCACCGCGTCGAGGAGGTCCGCCTCGCGCTGCGCCTGGAAGGGCACCGGCTGGAGGTCTACTCCGTCGACAAGTTCCCGCGCATGACCGACTACGTCGTCCCCAGCGGCGTGCGCATCGCCGACGCCGACCGCGTCCGCCTCGGCGCGCACCTGGCCGAGGGCACGACCGTCATGCACGAGGGTTTCGTGAACTTCAACGCCGGGACCCTGGGCACCTCGATGGTGGAGGGCCGGATCGTGGCGGGCGTCGTCGTCGGCGACAACAGCGACATCGGCGCCGGGTCGTCGATCATGGGGACGCTGTCGGGAGGCGGCAAGGAGGTCGTGACGATCGGTGAGGGCTGCCTGCTGGGCGCCAACGCCGGGATCGGGATCTCGCTCGGCGACGACTGCGTCGTCGAGGCCGGCTGCTACATCACGGCGGGCTCGAAGATCACGCTGCCCGACGGCGAGGTCGTCAAGGCGCGCGAACTGTCGGGCGCCAAGGGGCTGCTGTACTGGCGCAACTCGCAGACCGGCGCGCTGGAGGCCAAGCCGCGCACGGGGACGTGGGGCGGGCTGAACGCGGCGTTGCACAAGAACTAGGCACCAGCCTCAGACGGTGGCCGGGCACCCACCCGGCCGCTACCCGTCCTCGCCGAAGTCCTCGAAGTCCGGCCAGATCGCGATGTCGACGCCGTGGTTGTCCGGCGACGCGATCGTCCAGCCCTCCGGCGACGCGCTCACCAGCCGCCCGCCCGCGGCGAGCGCCGCCTCGACCCGCGCCTTCGCGTGGTCGGCGGGAACCGACAGGTCGATGTGGGTGCGGCCCCGCCCGGGTTTCGGTGGGGTCAGCTCGTGGACCCACACGTGCGGGTTGCGGCGCTGCGGGTCGACCGCGTCGGCGTCGTCGAGCGGTTCGTAGCCCATGATCGCCGCCCAGAACGGGCGCACGTCGGCGTCACGGTCCTGTGCGACGGCGATGCCGGTGACCATGAGCGTCGACGGGTCGGGCCGGTAGCCCTCCCCGCGCGCGAACTCCTGGACCCGGCGGGCCAGCTCGGCGTCGAGCGGCCCGAGACCACCGCCGCGGCGGGTGCGCGTGCGGATGGTGACGCCGTGCGGGCGCACGTCGAGGTCGGGATGGTGGTCGAGCCCGTCGGCGATCTCGGCGACCGCGCTCGCCAGCGCGACCGCGTGGGTCAGGGAGTCGGCGGCGTAGAAGGCGTGGGCGCCCCAGAAGAGCACGCGCCAGTCCTCGACGCCGGGTCGCGCGTGGAAGCGTTTCGCGGTCATGCGGGGTTCCTGCGGGTCGGCCATCGCGGCGCCTCCTCGTGAGTCCTGCGGGGACGATAGACGCGGGGTGCGACGGATGGGAGGAGAACCGCTTCGTGACTCGCGTCGACGCCCTCGATGACGGCCCACCGCCCGGCGACGCCTCACCGCGAGGAACGAGCGTGAAACCGTCGAGCGCGCACGGGCGAATCGCTTCCGGCGTCAGCGCCGGCGACCGAGCGCGCGGCCCGACCCCGACATCCCCCGAGAACCCCCGCCGCGCGGCGCGGGCGCGCTAGCGTCGAGTGCACATTCCACATTGGGGGACACATGGGCGTTGAGGAGTACAGCGGCGGCGTGGACGCGTCGTCGGGGATGCTGGTCGTGACGATGAACGACATCCCCGGCCACCGGGTCGACCGTGTCATCGGCGAGGTCTTCGGCCTGACCGTGCGGTCACGACACGTCGGCAGCCAGATCGGCGCCGGACTGAAGTCCCTCGTCGGCGGCGAACTCAAGGGCCTGTCGAAGACCCTCGTGGAGTCCCGGAACCAGGCGATGGAACGCCTCATCGAGCAGGCGCGCTCGCGCGGCGCCAACGCGATCATCGCGATGCGCTACGACGTGACCGAGGCCGAGACGGGCGCCGAGGTGTGCGCGTACGGGACGGCCGTGGTGGTGTCGCCGGTGGGTTAACTCCCACCCCCGCCGCACCGGCCGCGCGCTCGCGCCCGGCCGGGCGTCGCGGGAGCGGTAGACCACGTACGGCCGGAACAGGTACGCCACCGGTGCGGTGAACGCGTGCACCAGTCGTGTGAACGGCCAGATCGCGAACAGCGCCATCCCGATCAGGGTGTGCACGTGGAACGCCGGCCCCGCCTCGGCCATGACCGTCACCTCCGGCTGGAGCACGAACAGCGAACGGAACCACGGCGACACCGTCTCGCGGTAGTTGCCCTGGCTGTCGCCCGCGGCGCCGAGGAGGGTCGTGGCGAGTCCCGCGAGGAGCGCCGCCACCAGGACCACGTACATGCCCTTGTCGTTCCACGTCGTCGCCCGGAACACCGGCCCGGTCGTGCGCCTGCGGTAGACCAGGATCGCGACGCCGGCGAGTGTGCAGACGCCCGCGACGCCGCCCAGGGCCAGGGCCTGGACGTGGTAGGCGTGCTCGCTCAGCCCCATCGAGTCCGTGAGGCCCTGCGGGATCACCAGCCCGATGACGTGCCCGACGATCACGACGAGCAGCCCGAAGTGGAACAGCGGGCTCCCGATCCGCAGCAGCCGCGACTCGTAGAGCTCCGAGGACCGCGTCGTCCAGCCGAACTTGTCGTAGCGATACCGCCAGATCGTCCCGCCGACGAGGACCGCCACGACCACGTACGGCGCGATCCCCCACAGCAGCACGTCCACGGCGTTCACCGCCCGGCCCCCGCCGCGTACGGCAGCAACTCCAGCCCGACCTGCTCACGCGGCGGCCCGCCCCGGGCGAGCGCCTTGGCGGCCTCGACGTCGGCGGGCGAGGCGCCCGGCAGCAGCGCGCAGACGGCCTCGACGGGGGCCGCGTAGAAGGTCTTCGCCTCCAGCAGCGCCAGGCGGAGCAGTTCCAGTCCGGGCCGGTGCTCCTGGAGCAGTTCGAGTCCGGTGGCGAGGTCGACGGTCGCGGCGAATTCGAGCACGGCGGGCAGGAAGTCGGGGAGTTCGGCGTGGTCGAAGTCGGCGCCCGCCCGCCGGTAGCGCTCTTTCAGCCCGGCGAGCGCGCTGCCGCGCCGTCGGGTCTCACCGTCGCTCCACCAGGTCAGGTACAGGCAGCAGCGTTTGCGGGTGTCGAAGAGTTCGACGTAGTGGCGGGCGAGTTCGCCGGGTTCGGTCGCGCCGGCGCGGTCCAGGAAGTGCCCCAGCCGCTCCCGTGCGGGCGACGGCGGCAGCGCGTCGACCGCCTCGGCCGCGACGGGCAGCTGCGCCAGCAGGGCCGCGTCGGGGTACTGGAGGCACATGGAGGCGGCCTGGAGCGCGACGGCCTGGGCTCGCGCGGAGACGGTGGTCATGCCGTGGGCTCCTCTTCCTTCGCCGTGCCCTTGGGCTCGGGGAACAGTCCGTCGGGACGGCCGCGGCCGTCCCAGTTGAGCAGGTTGATCCGCCCGGCGTTGGGCCCGGTCGCGGCGATGTCCTCGCTCGACTGGCGGTCGCGCAGAGCGTGGAAGGTCTCGACCGACACCGGCGCCGGGCGGCCCGAGCCTTCACCGAAGGGCCCGCTGCCGCCCATGCCGGGCCCGCCTTCGACGTCGAGGCTGCACCCGAGTTCCTCCAGTTTCGAGGCGTCGCCGGCGAAGGCGGTCGGGATGACGTAGCGCTCCTCGTACTTGGCGATCGCGAGTAGCCGGTACAGCTCGACCAGTCCCCCGCCGGTCATGCCGACGGCCGTCGCGAGGGACTCGTCGCGTGGGCGGCCGAGGTTGACGTCGCGCATGTAGGAGCGCATCGCGGCGAGTTTGCGGAGCACGAGCGTGACGGGTGCGGTGTCGCCGGCGGTGAACAGCTCGGCGAGGTACTCCACCGGGATGCGCAGGGTCTCGATGGCGCCGAAGAGGTTCTCGCCGGACTCGCCGTCGTGCCCGGTCTCGGTGAGGCGGTCGACGACCGGCGACAGCGGCGGGACGTACCAGACCATCGGCAGCGTCCGGAACTCCGGATGCAGCGGCAGCGCGACCCGGTGGACCTTCGCCAGGGCGTAGACGGGCGAGCGCACGGCGGCCTCCAGCCAGTCGTCGGCGATGCCGTCGCGGCGGGCGGCGGCCTGGACGGCCGGGTCGGCGGGGTCGAGGAGGATGTCGAGTTGCGCCTCGTAGAGGTCCTTCTCGTCGGCGGAGGCGGCCTCGGTGACGCGGTCGGCGTCGTAGAGGAACAGGCCGATGTAGCGCAGGCGGCCGACGCAGGTCTCGCTGCACACCGTGGGCAGGCCGACCTCGACGCGCGGGTAGCAGAAGGTGCACTTCTCGGCCTTGCCGGTGCGGTGGTTGAAGTAGACCTTCTTGTAGGGGCAGCCGGTGACGCACATGCGCCAGCCGCGGCACTGGTCCTGGTCGACGAGGACGATGCCGTCCTCGGCGCGCTTGTACATCGCCCCCGACGGGCATGAGGCGACGCAGGACGGGTTGAGGCAGTGCTCGCAGATGCGCGGCAGGAAGAACATGAAGGCCTGCTCGTAGGCGAAGCGGACCTTGTCCTGCGACTCCTTCCGCAGCCGTTCGACGATCGGGTCGCGCGGGCCGTGCTCGGGGGCGCCGCCGAGGTCGTCGTCCCAGTTGGCGCTCCACTCGACGTCCATGGGTTCGCCGGTGAGCAGCGACTGGGGCCGCGCGACGGGGAAGTCGTCGCCGAGGGGCGCGCTGGTGAGCGTGTCGTAGTCGTAGGTCCAGGGTTCGTAGTAGTCGCGGATGTTGGGCAGGACGGGGTTGGCGAAGATGCTGAAGAGTTTGCGCAGCCGTCCCCCGGCCTTCAGACGGAGCCGGCCGCGCTTGTCGCGGACCCACCCGCCCTTCCACTTCTCCTGGTCCTGGTATCGGCGCGGGTACCCCTGTCCGGGCCGGGTCTCGACGTTGTTGAACCACACGTACTCGACGCCGCCCCGGTTGGTCCACGCCTGCTTGCACGTGACCGAGCAGGTGTGGCAGCCGATGCACTTGTCGAGGTTCATGACCATGCCCATCTGGGCCATCACGCGCATCGCTTCTCCCTAGGCCTAGTACCGGACGTGCTGGTCGGAGCGGCGCCTGATGACCGTGACCTCGTCGCGCTGGTTGCCGGTCGGGCCGAGGTAGTTGAAGGCGAAGGACAGTTGCCCGTAGCCGCCGATCAGGTGCGTGGGTTTGACGAGGATCCGGGTCAGCGAGTTGTGGATCCCGCCCCGGCGGCCGGTCGTCTCCGACTTCGGGACGTTCACGACGCGCTCCTGGGCGTGGTAGACGAAGGCCGTGCCGCGCGGCATCCGGTGCGTGACGGTCGCGCGCAGGGACATGACGCCGTTGCGGTTGACCATCTCGACCCAGTCGTTGTCGGCGACGCCGATGGCGGTGGCGTCGGGCTCGCTCATCCACACCACCGGCCCGCCGCGCGACAGTGACAGCATGAGCAGGTTGTCCTGGTATTCGGAGTGGATCGACCATTTCGAGTGCGGGGTCAGGTACCGCACGGTCACCGAGGCGCCGTCGACGCCGAGCTCGGGCTCCCCGAACAGCCGCTGCATGTTCAGGGGCGCCCGGTAGACGGGGAGGGTCTCGCCCATCTCGTGCATCCAGTCGTGGTCGAGCAGGAAGTGCATGCGGCCGGTGAGCGTGTGCCACGGCTTGAGGCGCTCGACGTTGACGGTGAAGGGCGCGTACCGGCGGCCGCCCGTCTCACTGCCCGACCATTCCGGGCTGGTGATGACCGGGACCGGGCGCGCCTGGGTGTCGGCGAAGGAGATCCGCTTCTCCTCGCTGCCTTCGGCGAGGTCGGCCAGGCGCACGCCGGTACGGCGCTCCAGCTCCTTGAAGCCCTGGACGGCCAGGCGGCCGTTCGTGGTCGCCGACAGCGACAGGATCGTCTCGGCCATCTTGGCGTCGGTGTCGATCGCCGGTCGGCCCTCGGCGGCGCCGGAGTCCATGACGCCGTTGACGGCGGCGAGGTGCTCGACCTCCTCGTCGGGCCGGTAGGTGACGGCCTTGGTGGTGACGCCGAGGGTGTCCACGAGCGGCCCGAGCGCGGCCATCTTGTCGGCGACGGCGCCGTAGTCGCGTTCGACGACCACGAAGTTCGGCATGGTCTTGCCGGGAACGGGTTCGACCTCCCCGGTCCGCCAGTCGCGGACGGTCCCGCCCGGCTGGGCGGTCTCGCCGGGCGTGTCGTGCTGGAGCGGGACGGCGACGACGTCGCGGCGGACGCCGAGCCTCGGACCGGCGAGCTCGGAGAAGCGGCGGGCGACGGCGTGGAAGGCGTCGAAGTCGGTGCGCGACTCGAAGGGCGGGTCGATGGCGGGGTTGAAGGCGTGCACGAAGGGGTGCATGTCGGTGGTGTTGAGGTCGTGCTTCTCGTACCAGGTCGCCGCCGGGAGCACGACGTCCGACAGGAGCGTGGAGCTGGTCATCCGGAAGTCCAGCGACAGCAGCAGGTCGAGTTTCCCGCGTGGCGGCTCCTCCCCGCGCCATGCGACGTCGCGCGGCCGGCGGTCGGGCGGGGTCTGTTCGGCCAGGAGGTTGTCGTGCGTGCCGAGCAGGTGTTTGAGGAAGTACTCGTCGCCCTTGGCCGAGGAACCCAGCAGGTTCGCGCGCCACAGGGTCAGGCAGCGCGGCCAGTTCTCCGGCGCGTCGGGGTCCTCGACGGCGAAGCGCAGGCGCCCGGCGGCGAGCTCACCGGCGACGTGGCCCGCGACGTCGCCGTCCCCGGCCTCGTCGGCGAGGTCGAGCGGGTTGCGGTCGAACTGCGGGTAGGACGGCATCCAGCCCAGCCGTGCCGACAGCGCCACCGTGTCCATCGTGTGCATGCCCGCGAAGGCGCCCGTGCCCAGCGGGGAGGCGAGCGCGTCGGCGCGGTAGCCGTCGTAGCGCCACTGGTCGGTGTGGGTGTACCAGTAGGCGGTGCCGATCATCTGGCGCGGCGGGCGCTGCCAGTCGGTGGCCATCGCCATCGTCGCCCAGCCGGTGACCGGGCGGCATTTCTCCTGGCCGACGTAGTGTGCCCAGCCGCCGCCGTTGCGGCCCATGGAGCCGGTGAGCATGAGCAGGGCGAGGACGGCGCGGTAGGTGGCGTCGCCGTGGAACCACTGGCAGATCCCGGCGCCCATGACGATCATCGTGCGGCCGCCGGACTCCTCGGCGTTGGCGGCCATCTCGCGGGCGACCTTGGCGACCTGCGCGGCCGGGACGGAGGTGATCGCCTCCTGCCAGGCGGGAGTGCAGGGCTCGGAGGTGTCGTCGTAGCCGGTGGGCCAGCTGCCGGGCAGGCCTTCGCGGGCGACGCCGTACTGGGCGAGCATGAGGTCGAAGACGGTCGTGACGGGTTTCCCGGCGACGGTCTTCACCGGGACACCGCGACGCAGGACGCCGCCGGTGCCGTCGGGGGCGTCGAAGCGCGGGAGGAGGACCTCGGCGGTGCCTTCGCCGTGCTCTCCGGCGAGGCTCAGCAGCGGCTCGACCTCGCCGAGGTCGAGGTTCCAGCGGCCTTCACCGCTCTCGGTGTACCGGAACCCGAGCGAGCCGTTGGGGACGACGGCCTCGCCGGTGAGCCCGTCGAGGAGGACCGGCTTCCAGGCCGCGCCCTCGCCCGTGTCGCCGAGTTCGGCGGCGGTGAGGAACTTGCCGGGCACGTGCGCGCCGTCGCGCTCCTCCAGGGTGATCAGGAACGGCAGGTCGGTGTAGCGGCGGACGTAGTCGGTGAAGAACGGGACCCGCCTGTCGACGAAGAACTCCTTGAGCACGACGTGGCCCATCGCCATGGCCATGGCGCCGTCGGTGCCGGGCTGGGCGGGGAGCCAGGTGTCGGCGAACTTGGTGTTGTCGGCGTAGTCGGGCGAGACGACCACGACCTTCTGGCCCTTGTAGCGGGCCTCGGCCATCCAGTGCGCGTCGGGCGTGCGCGTGACCGGTACGTTCGAGCCCCACATGACCAGGTAGGAGGCGTTCCACCAGTCCCCCGACTCGGGCACGTCGGTCTGGTCGCCGAAGACCTGCGGGGAGGCGACGGGCAGGTCGGCGTACCAGTCGTAGAAGGAGGTCATGGCGCCGCCGACGAGCTCGATGAAGCGGGAGCCGACGGCGTGGCTGACCATCGACATCGCCGGGATCGGCGAGAAACCGGCGATGCGGTCGGGGCCGTAGGCGTCGATGGTGTGGACGTGCGCGGCGGCGACGATCTCGACGGCCTCGTCCCAGGAGACGCGCACGTGGCCGCCCTTGCCGCGTGCCGACTGGTAGCGGCGGCGCTTGTCGGGGTCGCCGGTGATCTCCGCCCAGGCCGCCACGGGGTCGCCGCCGAGACGGGCCTTGGCCTCGCGGTACATGTCGACGAGGACACCGCGGGCGTACGGGTAGCGCACGCGCGTCGGCGAGTAGGTGTACCAGGAGAAGGCGGCACCGCGCGGGCAGCCGCGCGGTTCGTACTCCGGGGAGTCGGCGCCGACCGACGGGTAGTCGGTCTGCTGCGTCTCCCAGGTGATGATCCCGTCCTTGACGTAGACCTTCCAGGAGCACGAGCCGGTGCAGTTGACGCCGTGGGTGGAGCGGACGACCTTGTCGTGGCTCCAGCGGTCGCGGTAGAAGACGTCGCCCTCGCGGCCGCCTTCACGGAAGACGGCCCGGCCGTCGGCCGACTCCTCCCGGCGCGTGAAGAACCGGCCGAGGCGCAGCAGGGCCTCGGCGGCGGGGCCGTCGGTGCCGGGGTCTCGCGGTCCCATCCGGTGTCCTCTCGTCAGGGGCACGGGACGGACCATGATGTCCAAAGTGCCGGATTTGCCGCCCCGCATCCTGTACTACCAGAGAGGAGGCGCCCGCACGCCGCTTTCGTCGCCGGGACCGACCGAGGAGGCACACGTGACCGCAGACGCAGGCAAGGCGACCGGCTCGCCCGCCGTGGCGCTCGAACACCACGCCGGGGCCATGCTGACGATGGCCACCGTCGGATTCGCGGTGACCTTCTGGGCCTGGGCGCTGCTCTCGCCGCTGGGTGCGGCCCTGACCGAGCGGCTCGGACTGAGCTCCTTCGAGCAGTCCCTCGTGGTGGCCGTGCCGGTGATCGTCGGCTCGCTGGGGCGGATCCCGGTCGGCGCCCTCACCGACCGGCTCGGGGCCCGGCGGATGTTCCCCGTCGTCGCGCTGCTGACGGTGCTGCCCGTGCTCTACCTCGGGCACGTCGCCGACTCGCTCGCCGAGTTCGTCATCGGCGGGTTCTTCCTCGGCCTGGGCGGGACGACCTTCGCGATCGGCGTGCCCTTCGTGAACTCCTGGTACCCGCCCGAGCGGCGCGGCTTCGCGATCGGCATCTTCGGCGCCGGCATGGGCGGGACGGCGATCTCGTCGTTCACGACCGTCCAGCTGAGCAAGGCCAACGGCTTCGCGTTCCCCTTCGACCTGGTCGCCGTCGTCCTGGTCGTCTACGCCGCCGTCGCCTACCTGACCCTGCGCGACCGCGACGACCGCAAGGTCCCCGCCGGGAGCATGCTCTCCCGGCTCGCGGCGACCCTGCGGATGCCGGTCACGCTGCAGATGTCGTTCCTGTACGCCGTCGCCTTCGGGGGCTTCGTGGCCTTCAGCGTGTACCTGCCGACGTACCTGGTCAACGCCTTCGGGCTCGAACGCTCCGACGCCGCCGTGCGCACCGCCGGCTTCGTCGTGCTGGCCGTGATCATGAGGCCCGTCGGCGGCTGGCTCTCCGACCGCGTCGACCCCGCCAAGATCCTCATCGTCGCCTACACCGTGACGACCGCCCTGGCCGCGATCGTCGCCTTCGAGCCGCCGCTCGTGCCGGTCGGGACGGCGTGCTTCCTGGCCATGGCCGCCTGCCTCGGCGCGGGGATGGGCGCGGTCTTCGCCCTGGTCGCCCGCCTGGTCCCCGCCGACCGGGTCGGGGCGGTGACGGGCGTGGTGGGTGCCGCCGGCGGACTCGGCGGCTTCTTCCCCCCGCTGGTGATGGGCGCGGTGTACAGCGCGACGGGCGGGTACCTCGTGGGGTTCCTGCTCCTGGCGGCGACCGCGGCGGGGGCGGCGGTGTTCACGTGGGGGGTCGCGGCGAAGAGGGGGCGGACGGCCGCGGAGTGAGCACTGTGGACCCCCTTGAAACGGGACGCCATAATTGGCGTTCGGATTCTGAGGGGGACCACGTGACCGGTGGAGAATTGATCATCGCGGCCCTGGTCGCGGGAGCGACGGCGGGGACGACGGACACCGTCGGGAACGTCATCCGCGACTCGTACGCGGCCCTCAAGGGCGCGGTGTCCCGGAAGCTGGCGGAACGCCGCGAGGTGCGCGACGCGCTGGAGGCCGAGGAGGTCGAGCCCGGCGTCTGGCGGGCCGTGCTGGACGGAAGTGGGATCGGCGAGGACGAGGCCGTCGTCGCGCTCGCCCGCAGGGTCCTCGATGCCGCCGGGAAGTACACGGTGGACCTGCGCGAGGCGAAGGGTGTGCAGGTCGGGGACGGGAACACGCAGCACAACACGTTCAGCTGATGGTCGAGTTCAAGGGGACCCAGTTCGGCTCGGGGAACACGCAGCACAACCACTTCGCGGGGCGGCCACCGGTCACCTGGCCGCACCATGTGGGTGTCGTGCCGCCGCGGGCGGCGGGGCGAGTGGAGAGGGAGGTCGAGACCGGCCACGACGCCCGGTGCGTGATCCTGCGCGGGTTGGGCGGGGTGGGGAAGACCCAGTTCGCCGCCGGACTCGCCGCCCAGGCGAGCGCCGACCTGGTGATGTGGGTTCCCGCGACGACACGGGCGAGCATCATCGACATGTACGCCCAGGCCGCCGCCGAGGTCGAGGACCACCCTCATCGAGACCCGTCGGTCGCCGCCCGGCGCTTCCTCGCCTGGCTCGCCGAACCGCATGGGAAGACGTGGCTGGTCGTCCTGGACGACCTCGCCCAGCCGGCCGACCTCGACGGCCTGTGGCCGCCGAACGTCGCTTGGGGACGGACGGTGGTGACGACGCGAAGGCGAGACGCCGCCCTCGACGGCGACGGCAGGACCGCGGTCGACCTCGGTCTGTTCACCCCCGACGAAGCGGCGACCTACCTGCACGAGCGGCTCGGCGCCGATCCGGACGCGGACGCCCTGGCCGCCGACCTGGGCCACCTGCCGCTGGCGCTCGGGCAGGCGGCGGCGTACATGAAGGACAAGCGACTCAGCTGCGGCGAGTACCGGGTGCGGTTCGCCGAACGGCAGCACGGCCTTGACCAGATCCTCCCGGCCGACGGGCATCACCGGGCCCTGCACGCCACATGGTCACTGTCCATCGAAGCGGCCGACGCGATCGAACCGGTGGGAGAGGCGAGCCGGGCGCTCGAACTCGCCAGCCTGCTGGATCCACACGGGATCCCTCTCGAACTCTTCGAGCGTCATGACGCGTTGACCAACCTGCAGCGTTTGAGCCTGGTGCGTCTCGGCGAGGACATGGTCCATGTACATCAGCTCGTGCAACGGACGGTTCGAGAAGGTCTCGACCCGGCTCAGGAGACCATCCTCGCGAAAAAGGCCGCCCAGAGTCTCCATCGCATGTGGCCCGAGCCGCACACGGAGCCGGAGCTGTGTCGCAGGCTAAGAGCCAGCGTCGACAGTCTGTGGCAGAGCGTCGGAGACGTGCTTCTTCACCCCGCCACCGCACGCGTCCTTCTCTACTCCGCGCAAAGTCTCCTCGCGATCCACCAGTTCGATGACGCCTACACGGCCTATCTCCGAATCCGGGACAGATGCACGGACGCCTACGGTCCCCACGTACCCCCGGTGCTCTTGGCCCGTGCCGGGCTGGCATCGATCCAAGGCCTGCGCGGCGAAGTCGAAGAGGCCGTGGAAGCTTACGACCGCCTTCTTGACGAGTGCCGCGAATTTCTCGGACCCGCTGACGCGATCACGTTGGCCGTCGCGGGAAACCGCGCACGCTGGCGAAGTGCCGGGCCCAGCGCCGAAGGCGAGATCGGCCATCTGGAGGCGGTGGTCCGCGACTGCGTCGAGCGACTGGGGCCTGATCACGAATACTCTCTCAAGGCACGCTCGAACCTCATCTCGGCACGTCGAGACGCCGGAGACCTGGTGCGGGCACACGTCGAGTTCGACGAGCTCTACCGCGACCGGCTCAGTCTCCTGGGCCCGGACCATCCCGACACGCTCATCACCCGGAACAACCTGGCTCAACTGGTGGGCAAGCTCGGTGATCCTCTCGGCGCGCTGACCGCGCACAGCGCGATACTCCGCGATCGTCTGCGCGTACTGGGTCCAGAGCATCCGCATACGTTCGTGTCGAGAAGCAACATCGCGGAATGGAAAGGAGCGGCGGGAAACCCGGTCGCTGCGGCACGAGACTACGAGGAGATGGCCCGCAACGCCAGCCGTGTCTTCGGCGCCGATCACCAGCTGTCGAAGGAGGCGCAAGAACGCTCCGCCCTCTGGCACGCCGCCGCCGCCGAGCGGCCCTGACCTACAACCCGATCGCCCCGTCCACCCGCTCCCGCAGCAAGTCCGCGTGCCCGTTGTGCCGCGCGTACTCCTCGACCATGTGGGCGAGCACCCACCGCAGCGACAGTGTCCCGCGCCAGCCGTCGACGCCCTCCACGTCCAGCGAGGCGGCGGTGGCGGTGAAGGCCTCCGCGAACTCCACCTCCGCCCGCCAGGCGGCCCAGGCGGCCTCAACCACGCCCGCGTCCCCCACGGCGCCATCGAAGTCGCCGTCGGGGTCGTCCGGGGAGGAGAACAGCGGCGGTGCGTCCTCGGCGGCCATGTCGGCGCGGAACCAGCGGCGTTCGACGTCGGTGAGGTGGCGGAGCAGTCCCAGCAGGGACAGCGTCGAGGGTGGGACGGCTCGGGTGGCGAGTTGTTCGGGCGACAGTCCCGCGCACTTCAGTGCGAAGGTGCGGCGCTGGGCGTCGAGGAGCGCCACCAGCATCGTGCGCTCGTCGGCGTTGGCCGGGGTGGCGAAGCGCGACTCGTCCTCGCCCGTGGCGAGTTGTCCGCGGCGGGGCATGGCGTCGTCAGCTCGTGAGGCGCTCGGCGGCGGCCTTCACGCGTTCGTCGGTCGCGGTGAGGGCGACGCGCACGTGGCGGCCGCCGTCGGGGCCGTAGAACTCGCCCGGCGCCACGAGAACGCCCAGGGCGGCGAACTCGGCGACGGTCGTCCAGCAGTCCTCATCGCGGGTCGCCCACAGGTAGAGCCCGGCTTCGGAGTGGTCGACGCGCATCCCGCGCGACAGCAGCGCGCCGTGCAGGATCTCGCGGCGGCCCTCGTAGAGCGAGCGCTGCGCCAGCGCGTGCGACTCGTCGCCGAGAGCGGCGGTCATCGCGGCCTGAACGGGCGCGGGGACGATCATGCCGGTGTGCTTGCGGGCCTCCAGCAGTGCGGCGACCAGCTTCGGATCGCCGCCGAGGAAACCGGCGCGGTATCCGGCGAGGTTCGAGCGCTTCGACAGCGAGTGCACCGACAGCACACCCGTGTGGTCACCGTCGCAAGTGGACAGCACCGAGACCGGCGAGGCGGCCCAGCCAAGAGTCAGGTAGCACTCGTCGCTGGCGAGCACGGCGCCGCCTGAACGCGCGTAGGCGACCCAGGCGCGCAGTTCGTCCTCAGTGGACACCCGGCCGGTCGGGTTGCTCGGCGAGTTGATCCAGATCAGCGACGGCCGGACCCCGGCGGGGATCTCGTCGGGCGAGTCGGCGAGCAGGGCGGTGGCCCCGGCGACGCGCACGCCGATGTCGTAGGTCGGGTAGGCCAGTCGCGGCAGCACGACCGTGTCACCGGCCCCGACGCCGAGCAGCGTCGGCAGCCAGCCGACGAGCTCCTTCGAACCGATCGTGGGCAGCACCCCGAACTCGCCCGTCGCTCCACAGTGGAGCGTGAGCCAGGCGCGGAGGGCCGCGCGCAGTTCGGGCGTGCCCGCGGTCAGCGGATAGCCGGGAATGTTCGCCGCGCCTTCGAGAGCCTCCCGGATCAGCGGCGGAACCGGGTCGACGGGCGTCCCGACCGACAGGTCCACGATGCCGCCGGGGTGGGCGCGCGCGGTGTCACCGAAGGGTGCCAGCCGGTCCCAGGGAAAGACCGGCAGGCGCTCCGACAGGCTCAAGGATCAGTGCTCGGCGTTCTCTTTGGGCGGCAGGCCGGCCACGAAGGTCGCGTCCTTCTCGATCTTGCCCATCTTGGAGGCACCGCCGGGCGAACCGAGCTCCTCGAAGAACTCGTAGTTCGCGCCGGTGAAGTCGCTCCACTCCTCGGGCACGTCGTCCTCGTAGAAGATGGCCTCCACCGGGCACACCGGCTCGCAGGCACCGCAGTCGACGCACTCGTCGGGGTGGATATACAGCATCCGGTTGCCCTCGTAGATGCAGTCGACGGGGCACTCTTCGATGCACGCCTTGTCGAGCAGGTCAACGCACGGCTCGGCGATGATGTATGTCACGGCCAGTCCTCTCACGTCGGCAGGTAGGTTCGCTGCCGAAAGCCCAGACTAGTGGGTCAACGTCCGCGCGCGAACCGGGAGCCCCATCATGCCCTCACTGACGGCCGAACACGTAGGGGGCCGGGTCGTTATCCGGCTAAATGCCGGGGTGCGCGACGGCCGCGAAAGGCTCACCGACGTCCTCGGCGAGCTCCTGGAGATCAGTGATCGTTCTCTCCTGATCCGCCGTGACGACGGCACCGAACTCAAGATCGACACCGAGGCGGTCGTGGCCGCCAAACCGGTGCCGCCGCGCCCGGTCCGCTACTCGGCCATCGCGCGGCTGGAACGCGTCGCCGCGGCTCACTGGCCGGCCCCCGACACCGCCGAACTCGGCGACTGGATCCTGCGCGCGGCCGACGGCTGGACCTACCGCGCCAACACCGCCCTCGCCGCCGGTGAGCCCGGGATGCCGCTCGACGACGCCGTCGCCGAAGTCGAGGACTGGTACCGGCGGCGCGGGCTGATCCCCGCGTTCAGTGTTCCCCTGCCCTCCGGGCGGCGCTTCGGCGCCGAACTCGAAGAGCGCGGCTGGACCGGCAACTCCCCCACCCACGTGATGACCCGGTCCCTGACCGACTGGACCGCACCCGACCGCCCCGACCTGCCGCCGGTGACGATCGGGCAGGCCCCGAACATGGACTTCCTCAACATGGTCTCGGCCCGGCGCGGATCACTCCCCCAGATCGCGCTGAGCGTCCTCACCGGCGCCCCCCGGACCGGTTTCGCGACCCTGCGCGCCGACGGCGAACTCCTCGCCATCGCGCGCGGAGCCGTCGGCGACGGCTGGCTCGGGCTGTCGCTCGTGGAGGTCGCCGAAGCGGCACGACGGCGCGGACTGGCCACCTACGTCATCGACGCCCTCATCGCCTGGGCCGGCGTCGACCAGGCCTACCTGCAGGTCGAGAGCTTCAACGAAGGCGCGATCGCGCTCTACGAGCGGCTCGGGTTCACCCTCCACCACACCTACGTCAACTACGTGGCGCCTAGCGCTTCCTGACCGGCTTGCCGCGCGAGTAGTACTTCTCGGTGTTCTTCAGCTGGCGGCTGCGGTAGTCGGCGCCGAACAGCGTCAACCCCATCAGGCCGATGAAGACGCCCGCGATCGTGACCGCCCAGAAGGTCAGCAGCGCGACCAGGAAGTCGCCGAGGCCGTTCTCGAAAGGCCCGCGGCCCGCCGCGAGCGGCCCCAGCACGACCGACAGGATCCCGGCGACGACGATCGCCAGGCCCGCCTCGGCGATCATGTTCTGCACCGAACCACGACGGCCCCACCAGACGCCCGCCGCGATCGCGAGGACACCGATCACCCCGACCATGACCAGGCCGAGGTTCGTGTCACCGTCCTCGCTGCTGGAATCGTTGTTGTTCATCAGGAACGCGGCCCCGACGTACACGACGACGAGGGCGGCGGCGAAGACTGCGCTGGGAATCCAGCGCGCGCGGGGATTGCTCACGGCAAATATGTACCCGAGATGAAGCTCACGGCGCAAGCCCTCTGGGGGAATCAGCGGCGCCGGGTCACCACGACGTACGCCGCGACAACCGCCGAGGCCGCGCCCGCCAGGAGCATCGCGTAACCCGGCCAGACGTCGGGGATCACGAGATCGCCGTCGCCCGTGGGACGCGACAGGCCGACGACGACCGCGAACCACACGACACCCGGCAGCAGCGCGGTGATGCGCCAGTTCGTCAGCCACACCGCGAGGATCGTCAGACCCGCGTTGACGATCAGGGCCATCGCCGCGGAGACCGGGAGGAAGACACCGTGAAAGCGCAACGGGACCAGGAAGGACTCGATCACCGCGAAGACCAGGGCGGTGGAACCGACGAGGGCCGCGCCCGAGAGGCGGATCGCCAGCGACAGGGCCGGCGGGGGCGGCGGAGTGCGTGCGGGGAGCTCGGGGGTCGTGCTGGGATCCACGGGGGAAGCCATGGAAGTGTCGGTGCTCACTTGGGGAGGGTAGCTCGGGGGGATGGGAGGGGGGTGTGCGACACGGGGGGCTCCGTGTCGGCACGCCGAGTCCGGACCGCTGCGGGACTCCGTCCCCGGACCCGGGACTTTCGGTCCCGGGCCTTCGGCCCGGGACTAAACGAGACCTGCGAACAGGTCCGTCTCCCACTCCGGTCCGCCTTCCACCGTTCTCGTTCCCGGGCCCCTCTTTCCCGTCGCGAGCGTGTAGTACTCGACTTCCAGGCCCGCCTCGCCCAGTTCCGCCGCCAAGGTGAACATCCAGTCCCCACCGGGGATCTGCGACGCGTGGGCCCGCAGCGCCTCCAGTTTCCGTTCGCCCGTGCCCGTCGCGTTGATCCGCGCGTCGATTTCCTCGTCCTTCGCTCCGAAAGGGAGGTCTTCGACGCGTTCGACTTCCGCGAAGGGGTTCTCCGCCGACTGTTTGAAGTGGTCGAACATCTCCGCCAGATCGCGGCGGGCCACGGTCGTGTAATAGAGCTTGTCGACCGTGTGATCCGCCGACGCCAGCTCGATCGCGCGGACCGTGACACGGTGGGCCTGGATGTGATCCGGGTGGCCGTAGAAGCCGTTCGCGTCATAGGTGACCACCACCTGCGGGCGCACCTCGCGCACGACCTCCGCCAAATGGGCCGCCGCCTCGTCGAGGTCCGCGCTCCAGAACGCGCGCGGGTTGTCGTTCGTCGGCAGGCCCATCATGCCGCTGTCGCGGTAACGGCCCGCCCCGCCCAGCCAGCGGTGGTCCTCGACGCCCAGGGCCGCGCAGGCCGCGTTGAGCTCGGCGATCCGCCAGCCGCCCAGCTGGTCGGCCTGCGCCGCCTCCAGCTGCGCCAGAGCCGGCACATGGATCTCGCCCTCCTCCCCCAGGGTGCACGTCACGAGAGTCACGTGAGTACCCGGATCAGCGGCGTAGAGGGCCATGGTGGCGCCCGTGCCGATGCTCTCGTCGTCGGGATGGGCGTGTACGAAGAGGATTCGTCTGGCCGCGTCAATCACGCTGAGAACATAGCGCGACGGCCCCTCCCGTGGGGTGGGTACGGGAGGGGCCGTCAGGTGCGGGTGGAAAGCCTTCGGTTCAGTAGGTCTCGGGGTAGTGACAGGCCGCCGTGGCGCCCGTCGACGTGGTCACCAGCGGCGGTTCCTCCGTGGCGCACTTCTCCGTCGCCTTCCAGCAGCGCGTACGGAAGCGGCAACCCGACGGCGGGTTGATCGGCGTCGGCACGTCGCCCTCCAGCCGGATCCGGCCCGTCGCCTTGTCGCCGATCTTCGACACGTCCGGAACGGCCGACAACAGGGCCTTCGTGTACGGGTGCGACGGCTTCTCGTAGATCTGGACCCGGTCGCCGACCTCGACGATCTTCCCCAGGTACATCACCGCGATGCGGTCGCAGAAGTGCCGGACCACCGACAGGTCGTGCGCGATGAACACGAAGGACAGGTCCAGCTCGCGCTGCAGCTCCCGGAGCAGGTTGATGACCTGCGCCTGGATCGACACGTCCAGCGCCGAGACCGGCTCGTCGGCGATGATCATCTTCGGGTTCAGGGCGAGCGCGCGGGCGATGCCGATGCGCTGACGCTGACCGCCGGAGAACTCGTGCGGGAAGCGGTTGTAGTGCTCGGGGTTGAGCCCGACCAGTTCCAGCAGTTCCTGGACCCGCTTCTTGACCCCGCCGGGCGGGTTGATCTTGTTGACCTTCAAGGGCATGCCGACGATCGCGCCGACCGTGTGCCGGGGGTTCAGCGAGGAGTACGGGTCCTGGAAGATGATCTGCAGCTCCTGCCGCAGCGAGCGCAGGGAACCACCCTTCAGGTGCGTGATGTCCTTGCCGTCGAAGACGATCTCACCGGCGGTCGGCTTCAGCAGCCGGACCAGCATGCGGCCGGTCGTGGTCTTGCCACAGCCCGACTCGCCGACGAGGCCGAGGGCCTCGCCGCGGCCGACCTCGAACTCCAGCCCGTCGACGGCCCGGACGTTCTGCTTGGTGGCGAGCAGTCCCGCGCGCACCGGGAAGTGCTTGGTCAGCTTGCTGACCTTCATGATCGGCCCGCGGGCGTCGGCCGCCCGCTGTTCGGGAATCGCGGCCGCGTCAGTCTGCGTCATCAGGCGTCCACCTTCTCAATGACCTCATCGCTGATGGTCGCGCGGACGGCCTCGGAGAGGTGGCACGCGACCGTGTGGTTCTTCAGGCCCTGCACCACTTCCAGCTCGGGCCGGATCTTCGCGCAGGGACCGTCGCCGCCGAGCATGGCGTGCGCGCAACGCGGGTGGAAGGCGCAGCCGGAAGGCACGTTGAGCAGACTCGGGGGGTTGCCGGGGATCGGCTTGAGGTCCTCGCTGGCGTCACCGTGCAGGCTGGGCACCGAGTTGAGCAGGCCCCACGTGTACGGGTGGTGCGGCTTGCGCAGCACCTGCTCGACGGTGCCCTTCTCGACCGCGCGGCCGCCGTACATGACCAGCACGTCGTCGGCGATCTGGGTGATCACGCCCAGGTCGTGGGTGATCATGATGATCGCCGAGTTGAACTCCTTCTGCAGATCCCCGAGCAGGTCGAGGATCTGGGCCTGGACGGTCACGTCGAGGGCCGTGGTCGGCTCGTCGGCGATGATCAGGTCCGGGTCGTTGACCAGGGCCATGGCGATCATCGCGCGCTGGCGCATACCACCGGAGAACTCGTGCGGGTACTGCTTCACCCGGCGCTGCGGCTCGGGAATGCCGACCCGGTCGAGCATCTCGACGGCGCGCTTGAGCGCGACCTCCTTGGACACCTTGTGGTGGATCCGGTAGGCCTCGACGATCTGGCGGCCGATCGAGTAGTACGGGTGCAGCGCGGTCAGCGGATCCTGGAAGATCATCGCCATGTCCTTGCCGCGCATCTTCTGCACGGTGGAGTGCGGCGCGGCGACCACGTCGGTGCCACCGACCGAGGCCCGGCCGGTGACCGTGGTGGCGCGCATGTTGTGCAGCCCCAGGAGCGTCAGGCTGGTGACGCTCTTACCGGAACCGGACTCGCCGACGATGCCGAGGGTCTTGCCGCGTTCGACGCTGAACGAGACCCCGTCAACGGCCTTGACGATGCCGTCTTCGGTCTTGAAGTGGACCTTCAGGTCCTCGACCTCTAGGTACGGGGTGCCCGTGGTGACGGTGCTCAACTCTCCAAGCCTCCTAGCTCAGCCGGACACGGGGGTCGATGGCCGCGTACAACATGTCGACGATGAAGGTCCCGAACACCACGAAGGTCGCCGCGATCAGCACGGTCGCCATGACGATCGGCAGGTTGCGGGCCGTGATCGCGTCGAGGCTGAGCTTCCCGAGGCCGTTGAGCCCGAAGATGGACTCGGTCACCACGGCGCCGCCGAGCAGGCCGCCCAGGCCGAGGCCGGCGGACGTCGCCAGCGGAGTCGCCGAGGCGCGCAACGCGTGCCTCCAGAAGACCACCCGGTCCTTGAGGCCCTTGGCCCGTGAGGTCCGGATGAAGTCCTCGTCCAAGGTCTCCAGCATCTGCGAGCGGGAAAGCCTGGCGTCGAAGGCGAAACCGACGATGGCCAGGGTCGCCCAGGGCATTATCATGCCCCCGGCGAAGGCGAGTGGATCGTCGAGCAGCGGCGTGTAGCTGGGTTGCGGCAGGATCTCCAGCTGATATCGGAAGATCAGCAGGAGCATCGGGCCGACGAAGTAGATGGGGAGCGCGCCGCCGATGAGGGTCGCGGCGATGGTGCCGCGGTCGACGGCCGTTCCGCGTTTGCGTGCCGCGATCACGCCCGAGGAGACCGAGATCAGGGTCTGGATGATCCAGGCGCCGATGGCCACCGAGGCGCTGACCGGCAGGGCCCGGGCCACGATCTCCGAGACTTCCTGGTTCTGCGTGTAGGAGTAGCCGAAACAAGGGGCCGAGCAGTCCTTGGCCCAGTCACCCTCACCGAGCGTCCGCCCGGCGAAGATGCCGCCCATGTACTCGACGTACTGCGTCATGATCGGCCGGTCGAGCCCAAGTCCGTCGCGGACCGCCTCGATCTGTGCGGGCTGGCACCGGGTTCCACAGAGGATCCGGGCCGGGTCGGAGGGAGCGGCGAAGAAGAGCATGAAGGTCCCGAAACTGACCACCGTCAGCGTCAAGACGATCAGGAGTAGTCGCCGCACAACAAAACGCAGCATCGGATGAAACCACCTTGGTCGGCGCCGGAGACCCGGCTGTCTTGTCCTTCGGGGCGGCGGGGCCACGCCGTGACGCGTGGCCCCGCCTGGCTGACCAGGTCAGCCGATCGTACTTTCGCCTGTCTGAGTGATCAGCCGGCGTTCAGCGCGGGGTCGCGCACGAAGAGCTTCGTGACGTCGACCGTGCTGAGGTTCTGCTGCAGGTACTGGCCGCCGACGTTGGAGCCGGTGATCCAGACGTTGTAGCTGGAGTCCAGCGGCACGTACGGCGCGAACTCCGTCAGGATCTTCTCGTCCAGCTCACCCCAGCCCGGGAGGGCCTCGGTGATGGGCAGGCCGCTGAGGCGGTCGATCTCGTCCTCGATGGTCTTCTCGGTGAAGAACGAGTAGTTCGTACCGGTGTTGGCGTCGAGCACCAGGCCGTCCTCGCCCAGGCAGGGCGGGATGACCGTGGAGCCGGACGGCCAGTCCGCACCCCAGCCGGCCCAGTACAGGTCGTACTTGTTGGTCGGGTCACCGATCTGACCGTAGTAGTCGTCCGGGCTGATGGCGATGGTCTCCAGCTCGATACCGGCCTTGGCGTACTCCTCCTTGAACATGTCGGCGATCTGGCCCGACAGTTCACCGTCGTTGGAGTAGGCGTAGCGCAGCTTCGTGGCCTTGCCGCCGAGGAGGCCCTTGGCCTTCTCGATGTCGGTCGGGTAGACGTTGAACTCCTTGTAACCCGGCACGGACTTCGTCATGAAGCTCGTGTTCGGCTTACCGGCGAACTCGCCACCGTTCAGCTGGATCCAGCGGTCACGCGGCACCGCGTAGTTCAGGGCCTGGCGAACGGCCAGGTCCTTCACGCGCAGGTTGTTGATCGCCAGGTAGCCGTTGTACTTCTGCTCACCGTGGACGAGACGACCCTTGTACTTGTCCATGTTGCCGGTGACGTTGCCCAGGATGTCGGGGTGGACACCGGTGAACGACCACAGGTTCTCATCGCCGGAGGCGTTGGCGTCGAGACGGACCGAGTTGTCCTTGGGCTCGGTGCCGAACTCGAAGGTCCACTTGTCCGGGTACGCGTGGCGGATCGGGTCGCTGTCGGCGGCCCAGTGCTCGTTGCGGACCAGGGTCATCGACTCGCCGAGGGTGCGCGACTCGATCTTGTACGGACCGGACGAGAACGGCTTGTTGTCGTAGTCGGTCTTGGTGTCCTTGGCCTCGGGCACCGGGGTGGTGTTCGGCATCGCGACCGCGAAGGGAACCTCACAACGGGCGGTGTCGAAGCTGAAGGTCAGCTTGTTGCCGTCGACCTTGACGCCCGGCGGGACCTTCTCGGCGCCGTCGTACGGGCCCTTGTACTCACGGCTCTCCTGCAGCCAGTTCTGCAGGAACTGCGCGCCGTCGGCGAGCTCGGGCGAGAAGCTGCGGGCGATGCCGTAGGCCACGTCCTGAGCGGTGATGACGGTGCCGTCTTCGTACTTAAGGCCGTCCTTGAGCGTGAATTCCCAAGTCTTGCAGTCTCCGGCGACGTCCTTGCCCGAGTCGGTCGCGAGGTCGCCGACGAGCTGGATGCTGCCGTCACCGACCTCTTTGTAACCGGTCAGGGTACGGCCGAGCAGACCGCTCTGGATCATCATGAAGGAGCCGACGTAGGTGCGCGCCGGGTCAAGGTGGGTGAAGTCCGTCAGACCGATGTACTTCAGCGTTCCGCCGGTCTGAGCGCCCTCGACCGGCGCGGCCGGTCCCTTGGCGTCCTCGGCGGTACCGATGATGTCGAGGGAGCCCTGGGTCCCCTCATTCGTGCCTTCGCCGCTGCCGTCACCGCTGTTCGTGGAACACGCGGTGAGCGCCAGCGAGAGCACCAAACCGCCGAGAACGGCGACCCTGGCGTGCTTTCTCACTGCCATTACTCCTCTATTCGTTTTCCGTGCGGGCAGCACGGCTTACCGGTTCGACTTCGGGTTGAGCGCATCACGCACGGCGTCGCCGAACAGGTTGAAGGTCAACACCAGCAGGAAGATGGTGCCGCCACTAATGACCAGCAGGAACCAGCCGTTGAGGCCCTGCATCTTTCCGACCGCGAAGTTGACCAGGCGGCCAAGGTCGGGGTGGGGATGTCCCACACCGATGTTGAGGAACGCGAGGTAGGCCTGGAAGCCGACGAATCCGGGGACCGCCATGGAGAAGGAGACCAGGATCGGCGCCCACACGTTCGGGAGGATCTGCTTGAAGATGATGTGCCAGTTCCCGGCGCCCGAGGCGCGGGCGGCCTCGATGAACTCGCGCTCGCGCAGGGAGATGACCTGGCCGCGGGTGAGGCGCGCGGTGCCGACCCAGCCGAAGATGAGCAGGATCCCGGTGACCATCAGGCCGGAGAGGATCAGCGGCCGCTCGCTGGGGCCGCCGAAGAAGACCTCCTGCATGATCGGGAAGGCCGCCAGGGCGACGATCAGGAACGGCAGGCTGAGCATCACGTCGATGATCCAGTTGATGACCGCGTCGACCCAGCCGCCGAGGAAGCCGGCGGTGGCGCCGATGATCGCGCCGATCGCCGTGGCGAGGATCGCGCAGATGATCGAGATCGTCAGCGAGGTGCGCATGCCCGTCAGCAGCTGCATGAGGACGTCTTCGCCGTTGCCCTGCAGGATGCCGAGCCAGTGCGAGCCGCTCACGCCGACGAAGCCCAGCGGGACCGAGCTGCGGTCGAGCAGGTCCGGGTTGTGCGCGTAGGCGTCGGTGCCGTAGATCGCCGTCCACAGTGGAACGCCGTAGGCGGCGAGGAGGATCCCGAGGATCAGGGCCCCGGTGACCCGGGCGGTACGGTCGCGCTTGAGCCGGATCCACGCCATCTGGCCGGGCGAACGGCCGTGGACGGACTGCTGCTTTCCGTCGACGGTCTCCGTCACGACCACCTCGGGTTCGATAGACCCGGGGTCGGTGATCGGCTCGATCATTCCGGTCATCGGCCGCGTCGCTCCTCTTAGGACAGGGACAAGGGGAGACCGACACTGTCGGTGATGAGCCACACAGTGCCGTTCCTCACTGCAACGTAGCCTCGCGCGGGCCGTTTCAGAACGCCGCCCGTCATCGGTTGGATAACAAGTCGATCACAGGCCGGAATGAAGGTGTGTAAGACGTTGAATGACGCTCAACCGGATTCCAAGTGGCCGATGGCGCCATCCTCCTTATGGTCATCTAGCTGGGCGATCAGTGCCGCGGGAAAGAGACGTCCGGGCCAGGGGCGTAGGCCACCTGTCAGGGCCCGGCTGAGCAGCGAAGATTTTCGGCGGGGCCCGGTGGACGTCCGGCCGGCCGGTTTCGAGCGCTCACGCTCACGCGCGGTGCGCGCTTCGGAGCACCCGCGCGGAGGCGTCGTGGCCGCCCGGGAGCGCTTTGATCTCCGCCCCACGGCGGAGGCGGCCACTCCTGCGGCGGCGTGGCGCGTGGGCCGTGTGACGCCGTGCGGCATAGTGACGGACGCACTAAAAACGGCCACGACCGGAAACCGCGCTGGGCGATTTCCGGCCGTGGCCGTGTTGCTTCCGGTCCCCTACTCGACGGCGTGCACCACGTCTCGGACCGCGGCGTAGTGGCAGGCGTTGGGGTGGGGTGCGCCCTGACGGATCTGCAGGAGCGGCTCTTCGGCCGCGCACTTGTCGGTGGCCTTCCAGCAGCGCGTCCGGAACCGGCAGCCCGAGGGCGGGTTGGCCGGCGACGGGACGTCGCCTTCCAGGACGATCTCGTCGCGGTGACCGCGAAGAGTCGGGTCCGGGACGGGCACCGCGGAGAGCAGCGCCTGGGTGTAGGGGTGCATCGGGGACTCGTAGATCTCGTCCTCGGTGCCCAGTTCGGCGATCTTGCCCAGGTACATCACCGCGACACGGTCGGCGATGTGCCGGACGACGGACAGGTCGTGCGCGATGAACACATAGGACAGACCCAGCTCGTCCTGGAGCTCTTCGAGCAGGTTGATGACCTGAGCCTGGATCGACACGTCGAGGGCCGAGACCGGCTCGTCGCAGATCAGGATCTCCGGCTTGAGGGCCAGCGCGCGGGCGATCCCGATGCGCTGACGCTGACCGCCGGAGAACTGGTGCGGATAACGGTTGATGTGGTCGGGGTTCAGGCCGACGACGTCGAGGAGGTCCTGCACGGCCTTGCGGCGACCGGCCTTCGGCACCACGTCGGGGTGGATGGCGAAAGGCTCGCCGATGATGTCGCCGACGGTCATGCGCGGGTTCAGCGACGTGTACGGGTCCTGGAACACCATCTGCACGTTCCGGCGCAACCGGCGCATGCCGGCCCTGCCGAGCCGGGTGACGTCCTCACCGCGAACGGAGATGGATCCCTCCGTCGCGCTCTCCAGACCGACCAGGAGCTTCGCCAGGGTCGACTTCCCGCACCCGGACTCCCCGACGACGCCGAGGGTCTCGCCCTTCTTCAGGGTGAGGTCGACGCCGTCGACGGCCTTGACGTGGCCGACGGTCGACTTGAAGACGATGCCCTGCCGGATAGGGAAGTGCTTGCGCAGTCCCTTGACCTCCAGGGCGATGTCGCCGGTGGGGCTAGACATCCTGGATCACCTCCGAGGAGAAGTGGCACGCCGCGGCGCGATCGGCGGCCACCGTGGCGAGAACGGGGAGCTCCCGGGTGCAGATTTCCTGCGCGTAGGCACACCTGGGCGCGAAGTTGCACCCGGGCGGAAGGTTCGTCAGCACCGGCGGTAGGCCCTTGATGATCTCCAGCCGCTGGCCCTTGGTGTCCAGTCGCGGAATCGACTTGAGCAGCGCCTTGGTGTACGGGTGGGCCGGGGTCGCGAAGGTCTCCAGGACCGGTGCCTGCTCCACGATCCGGCCGGCGTACATGACCGAGATCTTGTCGGCCACGTCCGCCACGACGCCGAGGTCGTGGGTGATGAGGATCAGGCCCATGTGCCGCTCGATCTGGATCTCCTTGAGCAGGCGCATGATCTGCGCCTGCACCGTCACGTCGAGGGCCGTGGTCGGCTCGTCGGCGATCAGGAGGTCGGGGTCGAGAGCCAGCGCCATCGCGATCATCACGCGCTGGCGCATGCCACCGGAGAACTGGTGCGGGTACTCCTTCAGCCGCTGCGCGGCCGCGGGAATCTTCACCAGGTCGAGGAGTTCGAGGGAACGCGCCATGGCGTCCTTCTTCGACATCCCACGGTGCTGCCGGAACAGCTCGGAGAGCTGGAACCCGACCGTCCACACCGGGTTCAGCGCCGACAGCGCGTCCTGGAAGACCATCGCGACATGGTTACCGCGGACGCGGCGGGCGCGCTCCTTGCCCAGCTTGAGCAGGTCCACGTTGTGGAAGAGGACCTCGCCGCCGGCGATGCGCGCCGGCGGTGACTCCAGGATGCCCATGATCGCCTGCGAGGTGACCGACTTGCCGGACCCCGACTCGCCGACGATGGCGAGGGTCTCGCCGCTCTCGACGGAGAAGGAGGCCCCGTTGACGGCCTTGGCGATCCCGTCGCGGGTGTGGAACTCGACCCGCAGGTCCTCGACCCGCAGCAGCGTGGCCGTGGGGTCGGCGTCGGGCAGGATCTCCGACTTGATCTTGACATCGGACATCTGGCTCACCTCAGCTTCGGGTCGAGGGCGTCACGGATCGCGTCACCGAGCAGCACGAAGGCCAGGATGGTGATGATCAGGAATGCGCTGGGTACGAGCAGCAGCCGGGGATAGCCGGTGGTGAAGTACCCGGCGCCGGTGCTGATCATCATGCCCCAGGTGATCTCCGGGGGCCGCACCCCGAGTCCCAGGAAGGACAGCGAGGCCTCGGCGGTGATCATGCCGGCGATGCTCAGCGGGATCAGCGAGACGACCGGCGCCATCGCGTTGGGCAGGATGTGCCGGAACATGATCCGGCGGTCCGAAGCGCCCAGCGAACGGGCGGCCTGCACGTAGTCGAGGCCGCGCGATTCGATGACGCTGGCGCGGATCAGGCGCATCGTGCCGGTCCAGCTGAAGATGATCAGGGTGATCGCGGCGGGAATGATCGCCTGGAACCGCGTGCCGAGGCCCGGGATCTTCCAGTCGCGGAACATCGTCAGCAACAGCATCGCGCCCAGCAGGAACGGGATCGAGTTGAACACGTCGACCGCGCGCGAGAAGATCGCGTCGACCCAGCCGCCGTAGAAGCCGGCGAGGACGCCGAACAGGCCGCCGATCAGCAGGGTCGCGGTGACCACGATGATCGCGAGCTGGATGGACGGCCCGGCACCGTAGATGGCCTGGGCGTAGTAGTCGCAGCCGAACTCGTCGAAGCCGAACCAGTGCGAGCCGCTCATGCCGCCGCGCGTCAGCGCCAGGTCGCAGGCCTTGGGGTTCTGGCCCTGGAAGTTGAACAGGCCCGGGAAGAACCCGATCAGCAGCATCACGAGGATGACGAGCGCGGAGATGACCACCGTGGGGCGCTTGCGCAGGTCGTGGAACGCGTCGCTCCACAGGCTGCGGGTCTTCTGCGTCTTGGGGACCACCGCCGCGGTCACCTGGACGTTCGCGTCACTCATAGCGAATCCTCGGGTCGAGTACGGCGTAGAGCAGGTCGATGAGCAGGTTCACCAGCATGTACGACACCGACAGGATCGCGGTGACGGCGATGATGACCGGGGTGTCCACCTTCTTGACGGCGTCGTAGGCGAGCTTGCCCATGCCGGGGATGCCGTAGATGCCCTCGGTGATGACCGAGCCGCCGAGGGCGTCGGCGAGGGTGAAGCCGATGAGGGTGATCACGGGGATCAGCGAGTTGCGCAGCGTGTGGACGATCGTGACGCGACGCTGCCGGAGGCCCTTGGCCTTGGCGGTGCGCACGAAGTCGGCGCGCAGGTTCTCCAACATGCTCGTCCGGGAGAGGCGGGTGATGCCCGCGATGCCGAAGATGCCGAGCACGATGCCGGGTACGAGAAGCGTCAGCCACGGATACCGGGCGTTGTACGAGGGCTGGAACATGATGCCCAGGACGCTGTCGCGTCCGAACTCCTCGCGGGCCCAGTTGCCCAGCCAGACGCCGATGATCTTCTGCGTGAGGATCAGCAGGAGGAAGCCGGGGATGGCGATGGTGAGGGTCGTCCCGATCCGCACCAGGTAGTCGAGGAAGCGGCCGCGGCGCATGGCCGCCAGCACGCCGGCGGTGATGCCGAAGAGGACCCAGACGATCGTCACGATGAGGAAGAGCTGGAGGGTCTTGGGGATCGCGTTGAGGATCAGCTCAGAGACGTCGGCGCGGTTGAAGTTGGTGCCGAAGTCGAAGGACGCCCAGTCCGACATGCGCTTGCCGAACAGGTTGAGGCACGGATCGCCGACCCGGCTCAGGCAAGGGTCGTCGAGACCGAACTTGGCCTTGGTCGCGGCCAGCAGCTCGGGGCTGACCGGCTTGTCGCCGAAGAACGTGCGTACCGGGTTTCCGTTGATCTGGATCGCCAGCGACATCAGGTAGTGCAGCAGGAACATGACAACGCCGAAGGTCAGCACCGCCTGTAGCAGCCGCCTGATCACATAACGCCCCACTGGATCCTCCCCTCTCTTACTCGTGCTCGTGGACCGGTTGATGGCGTGACGAGGGTGGTGGCCACAGTTCCAGGTCGGCCACCACCCTCGGTTGTTGCTATGCGTTACAGCGCCTCGTCAGAGGCTCAGACTCAGGCGAGCTTGAGCTTCACGAAGTCGATGGTCCCCAGGATCGGGTTCCGGTTCACGCTGTCGAAGTCGATCCGCTCACCGATGACCGTGGAGGTCATGCGGGTGAACAGCGGCGCGATGGGGAGTTCGGTGCCCAGGATGGTCTCGGCCTCCTGGTACTTCGCGTTGGCCGCGTTCATGTCCGGAGCGGTGTCGCCTTCGGCCATCAGGGCCTCGTACTGAGCGTTGTAGAACCCGAAGTCGTTGTCCGAGCCGTCCTTGGCGATGCTGGAGTACAGCGGCGCCATGTAGTTCTCGATGGACGGGTAGTCGGGCTGCCATCCGGTGAAGAACGGACCGGTGATCTCCTGGTCGGTCTTCTTCTGGAGGTACTCGGGCCACTCAAGGGTCTTCAGCTCGTACTCGATGCCCAGGTTCTTGTTCAGCTGGTCACCGATCGCCTTGAGGATCTTCTCACCGGTCGGGCTGGTGTTGGTCCACAGTTCGAGCTTCTTGCCCTTGGTCCACTTGCTGGAGTCCAGGAGCGCCTTGGCGCCCTCGACGTCCACCTTGCAGTAGGCGCAGGTGCCGGCCTTGAAGCCCGGGATCATGCTCGGGGTGAGCGAGTCGAGGACCTTGCCCTGACCCTGGAAGATCGCGTCGATGATCGCCTGACGGTCGATCGCCATCGAGAAGGCCTGGCGGACCTTCACGTCGGAGAAGATCTCGTCGTAGACCGGGTAGCCGAGGCTCCAGGTGCTGGGCGAGTCGGCCTCGATCATCTTGTCGCCGTAGGTCGACTTGGCGTCGTTGTAGGCGTCCGGGGTCGGCGCCGCGATGTCGACGGTGCCGGCCTGGAAGTCGGGCCACGCCACCGAGGAACCGGTGTAGATCTTGAAGTTGAGGTCCTTGTAGGAGGACTTCTCGGCGGTGTACTCATCCCAGCGGGTGAGCTTGATCGCCGTCTCGTGCTCCCACTTGCCGACGAACTTGAAGGGACCGTTGCCGATCGGCGTCTCGTTGCACGCGTCGACGGCGGTGCGGCACCCTTCGGCGGTCGGGAAGAAGGCGGTGTAGCCCAGCAGCTGCGGGAAGATGACCCACGGCTTGTCGAGGGTGATCTCAAGGGTGGTGGCGTCAACGGCCTTCACACCGGTGAGCTCGTCGGCCTTGGGGTCGGCGCCCTTCTTGGGGCCTTCCTCGCCGTCGGGGTCCGCACCGGACTGCGTGTCGGCGAAGCCGGAGATCTTCGAGAAGAAGTAGGAGCCACCGTTGGCGTTGCGGCCGTCGACGGCGAAGTCCCACGACTTCTTGAACAGCTCGGCGTTGATCTCCTCGCCGTTCTGGAACTTGAAGCCGGTCTTGAGCTTGATGGTCCAGACCTTGTTGTCCGTCGTGGTCGGCTGACCGTCGGCGATGACGGGCACGAGCGAGCCGTCGTTGCCGTAGTCGTACAGGCCGGAGTAGACCAGACGCGCGATCGCGCCGCCCTCGGTCTCGCCGATGTTCGGGGGAATAAGGCTCTTCGGCTCACCGAGACTCAGGTTGATCTCGCCGGCACCGTCAGAGCCACCATCACCATCGCCGCTGCCACACGCGGTCACAACGAGACCGGCGATGGCTGCCACGGCAACGGCCGACAGGACGCGCTTACTGCGCATCTTCAGCCTCCATTTGGAAATAAGTAAATGAGGTCAGGGCCACCGGCGCGCTGGCTGGGCGTGATTGTTCGCTCGTCCCCGGCACACACGGTGATGCGGGCCACCGGCTGTGAGCCCATGGGACGGAAACCTAGCTCAGGAAATCGAGCCGTTGAGCGCTCGGAGCCATCGGATGGATAACGACTTGGCCACGATAGGCGGCGTTGGATCGAACATCGGAGGCGCCCACGCAGGGAGTTCGGCAATTCGGGCAAGTCAGGGCGCCTCGGGTACCAGAGGGAACCGACCGTTCGGATGAGGTGGACGGAGAGTGAATGGATGGGTGCGCATTGGGGGCGAATCGGGTTTTGTTACCGAAGAGAGATCAGACAGAAACCGATTAAATTCCAATGTGCTGCACGGGTGAGACGGAATGGGGTGGGTTGCGGGGATGAGGAGGGTGTGGTATTGGGGCGGGAGTCCGGGCGGGAGTCCGGGCGGGAGTCCGGGCGGGAGTCCGGGCGGGAGTCCGGGCGGGAGTCCGGGCGGGAGTCCGGGCGGGAGTCCGGGCGGGAGTCC
>NZ_JACHGT010000002.1:458998-630163 GCF_014202425.1 Phytomonospora endophytica
CGGGACGCGGCCAGAACGCCGGAACGCGGCCGCCGCAGCGGCTTGGGGCGCAACTCCGGAGCGGGCGGTTGGGACGGAGCGCGCGGCAGCGGTGCGGCCATGGCCGGGGACGGGCAATGGACGCCGTGCAGATGGAGGGGCCCACGGGCGGGCCACCCGACGCCGGCGACTTCACCGGCCACCGGACAGTGATGACCGCCCGCTCGGGACATCCACCCGCACGTGAAGATCTTTCACCCCGGCGGAACTGTCACATCACGCCCGTAGAGTGATTTTTGGGGCCCCCTTGCGGCATGGGGAGGCGTGTGCCCACAGGGTTATCCACAACCCGCGAGTAATCCACAGGCTCGCTCCCGGCTCCTTGCGCGGTATCCGCCGCTGCCCTCCGCAACCCGCTTCGACCCGCATCCCGGCCGACCCCCGCCGTCCGGACCCGCAGTCGAGGCGCCGGGCGAGTCACCCCGGCCGCCCGGGCGCCTCGGCGCCGCGGCTGCGACCGCCCAGCCGCCGGCCACCCGGCCGCCCGGCCGCCGTCGCCCCGGCCACCCAGCCACCCAGCCACCCAGCCACCCAGCCACCCAGCCACCCAGCCACCCAGCCACCCAGCCACCCAGCCACCCAGCCACCCAGCCACCCAGCCACCGCAGCTTCGGCCGCAGCCGCAGCGACGGCAAGTCACCCCGGGCTCGACCGGCGAACCACCTTCCCTACGCCGGCCTCATTCGGGCCCGCTCGACGACCCGGCGTTCGCCCGCCCTCGCGACCCGCCCGGCGCGAGCGGCCGGTCGGCACCGTCCCGCCGCAGCCGCGCCGTCCCTCCACAAGCGACCCGCCCCGCCCCACCGTCCACGTGCAACTCCCCCACCCGCCTTCCAAGCAAAACCCGCACCCCGAAAAACCGCCCACACCCCCATTCCCAACCCCCGATCCCACCCCGAACTAAGGCTCCCCTTACACATTCCCGCCCGCCTCGGCACCGTCCAATGTGTGACCACTCGGCGATTTTCCGGGCTCAGCGCACGCCCCCCGCGAGCCCTCTGAGTATGCTGCCTGCCACATCTGTAGGAAGAGCCGCGGCGTAACGTGTGCACCGGCATGCGAGCTATGTCGTTTACGTACGGCGACACTGTGCCTGGCTCGCACTCACCGCTCAGGGAGCGTACGAAGGATGACAACAACGGCAGCGACGCCGCCACGTCCGCGGGCTGCGATCGCCGAGCGAACCCTGCGGACCGATCGATGGTGGCTCACTCCACTGTTGACATTCCTCGGTCTCGCCGGTTTCCTCGTCTATGCGACGGTGCGGATCTTCGTCGACACCGACTACTGGGTCGACGCCTACCACTACCTCGCGCCTTTCTACTCCCCCTGTCTCGCCGACAGCTGCGTCCCCGGCTCGTCGCACTTCCTGGGTTCGCCTTTCCCGCAGTTGCCGTCATGGATGAGCCCCGCCATGATCATTCTGGTGCTGCCCGGCGGATTCCGCGCAACCTGCTACTACTACCGGAAGTCCTACTACCGCTCCTTCTGGCTCTCGCCGCCCGCGTGCGCGGTTCCCGACGGCCACAAGAAGTACACCGGTGAGACGCGCTTCCCGCTGCTGGTCCAGAACGTCCACCGCTACTTCTTCTACGCGGCGGTCCTCGTCGGCGCGGTGCTGACCTACGACGCCACGCTCTCCTTCCACGGCAAGGACGGCGGCTTCGGCATCGGCCTCGGCACCGTCATCCTGTGGCTCAACGTGGTCCTGATCTGGGCCTACACGCTCGGCTGCCACTCCTGCCGCAACATCGTCGGCGGCCGCCTCACGCACTTCTCGAAGCACCCGATCCGCTACTGGATGTGGACCCAGGTCGGCAAGCTGAACAAG
Source organism: Phytomonospora endophytica (assembly GCF_014202425.1). Lineage (GTDB taxonomy): Bacteria > Actinomycetota > Actinomycetes > Mycobacteriales > Micromonosporaceae > Phytomonospora > Phytomonospora endophytica. The sequence goes on from NZ_JACHGT010000002.1 coordinate 460,869, forward strand.
CGGCACCAGTTGTTCGCGTGGCTGTCGATGTTCTCCGTGGTCGCCGCCGACGCCTATGTCTGGGCCGTCTCCGCGGGCATGACCGATCTGCGGATCTTCAACTAGGAGCTTTGGACATGGTCGACAACAACATCACGCGTCACTCCTTCGACGTCGTCGTCATCGGCGCCGGCGGTGCCGGCCTGCGCGCGGCGATCGAGGCGAGGCTGGCGGGCAAGAAGACCGCGATCATCTCCAAGTCGTTGTTCGGCAAGGCCCACACGGTCATGGCCGAGGGCGGCGCCGCCGCCGCGATGGGGAACGTCAACTCCAACGACAACTGGCAGGTCCACTACCGCGACACGATTCGCGGCGGGAAGTTCCTCAACAACTACCGGATGGCCGAACTCCACGCCAAAGAGGCGCCGGACCGGATCTGGGAGCTGGAGACCTACGGTGCGCTCTTCGACCGCACCAAGGACGGCAAGATCAGCCAGCGCAACTTCGGCGGTCACGAATACCCGCGTCTCGCCCATGTCGGCGACCGCACGGGCCTGGAACTGATCCGCACCCTCCAGCAGAAGATCGTTTCCCTTCAGCAGGACGACTTCCGCGAGTTCGGCGACTACGACGCGCGACTGGCCGTTTTCGCCGAGACCACCATCACCGAACTGATCTTGGACGACGGCAAGATCGCCGGCGCCTTCGGATACCGCCGGGAAGACGGCGAGTTCCTGCTTTTCGAGGCGCCCGCGGTCATTCTCGCCACCGGCGGCGTCGGGAAGTCCTTCAAGGTCACCAGCAACTCCTGGGAGTACACGGGGGACGGTCACGCCCTCGCCATGCGCGCGGGCGCGAACCTGGTCAACATGGAGTTCCTCCAGTTCCACCCGACGGGCATGGTGTGGCCGCTGTCGGTCAAGGGCCTGCTGGTCACCGAGTCGGTTCGCGGCGACGGCGGCGTGCTCCGGAACTCCGAGGGCAAGCGCTTCATGTTCGACTACATCCCCGAGGTCTTCAAGGCGCAGTACGCCACGACCGAGGAGGAGGGCGACCGCTGGTACACCGACCCGGACAACAACAAGCGCCCTCCGGAGCTGCTCCCGCGTGACGAGGTCGCCCGCGCGATCAACTCCGAGGTGAAGGCCGGCCGCGGCACCGAGCACGGCGGCGTCTTCCTCGACGTCTCGACGCGCATGAAGCCCGAGGAGATCATCAAGCGCCTCCCGTCGATGCACCACCAGTTCAAGGAACTGGCCGACGTCGACATCACCAAGGTGCCCATGGAGGTCGGGCCGACGTGCCACTACGTCATGGGCGGCGTCGAAGTCGACCCGGACTCGGCGGAGTCGGCCGTGCCCGGTCTCTTCGCGGCCGGTGAGGTCTCCGGCGGCATGCACGGCTCGAACCGGCTCGGCGGGAACTCGCTGTCGGACCTGCTCGTCTTCGGCAAGCGCGCCGGGGAGTACGCGGCCCTGCACGTCGACCGGCTCGCCGACGCGCGTCCGGTCGTGTCGCAGGAGGCGCTCGACGCCGCCGTCGCCAAGGCGCTCGCGCCGCTGGTGGACGACCCGTCGGACGGCGAGAACCCGTACACCGTCCAGTACGAGCTCCAGGACATCATGCACTCCCTCGTCGGCATCATCCGCCGGGCCGAGGAGCTCGAAGACGCGCTGGTCAAGATCGCCGAGTTCAAGAAGCGGCTGGCCAACGTCCGCGTCGGCGGCGGCCGGAAGTACAACCCGGGCTGGCACCTGGCGATCGACCTGCACAACATGCTGCTGTGCAGCGAGGCCGTCGCCAAGGCGGCGCTGGAGCGCACCGAGAGCCGCGGCGGTCACACCCGCGACGACCACGGCAAGATGGACCCGTCCTGGCGCAAGGTCAACCTGGTCTGCTCCTACGCCGACAACGGTGTCGCCCTGCGCCGCCAGCCGGTCCCGACGATGCCCCACGAGCTGCTGAGCCTCTTCGAGCGGTCGGAGCTGGCGAAGTACCTCACCGATGAAGAGATCGCGGCGTTCGACTCGAACGGCTCGAAGGACGGTGACAAGGAATGAGCACCACCAGGCACTTCCGCGTGTGGCGGGGTGACGATGAGGGCGGTCAGCTGACCGACTACGACGTCGAGGTCAACGAGGGCGAGGTCGTCCTCGACATCATCCACCGGCTCCAGGCCACCCAGGCCCCCGAACTGGCCGTGCGCTGGAACTGCAAAGCCGGCAAGTGCGGGTCCTGCTCGGCCGAGATCAACGGCAAACCCGGCCTGCTGTGCATGACCCGCATGAACACCTTCGGCGAGGACCAGACGGTCACCGTCACGCCGGTCCGGACCTTCCCCGTCATCAAGGACCTCGTCACCGACGTGTCCTTCAACTACGAGAAGGCCCGCGAGATCCCGGCGTTCACGCCCCCGGCCGACCTCAAGCCCGGTGAGTACCGGATGCAGCAGGTCGACGTGGAGCGCTCGCAGGAGTTCCGCAAGTGCATCGAGTGCTTCATGTGCCAGAACGTCTGCCACGTGATCCGCGACCACGAGGAGAACAAGGAGGCCTTCGCCGGCCCCCGGCTGTTCATCCGCGCCGCCGAACTCGACATGCACCCCCTCGACGCCCGCGATGACCGCAAGGAATTCGCCAAGGAAGAGCAGGGTCTCGGGTTCTGCAACATCACCAAGTGCTGCACCGAGGTCTGCCCCGAACACATCAAGATCACCGACAACGCGATCATCCCGATGAAGGAGCGCGTCGTCGACCGCAAGTACGACCCGCTGACCTGGCTGGGCCGGAAGATCTTCCGCCGCGACCAGCTCGAAAGCGGCGCCAAGTAGCGAGCCCCGAAGCGCCCCACCGGACGACCGGTGGGGCGCTTCTCCATGCCCGCGACGGGTCGTCGATCATGTTCGGGGTGAACACCCCCGCCGCGCCCGTCCAGGCGCTCCTCGTCATCGACGTCCAGCACGCCGGCGTTACCGGTGACGGCGCCGTCCCCGCCGCCCGCACGCTCCTGGCGGCGGTCGCGACGCTGCTCGACCGCGCGAGGGCGGCGGGCGTGCCCGTCGTGCACGTCCAGAACGACGGGAAGCCCGGTGAGGCCGACGAACCCGGCACGCCCGGCTGGCAGCTGCGCCTGCCCGTCGCCGACGGCGAGACGGTCCTGCGCAAGACCCGCGCCGACTCCTTCGAGGGCACCTCGCTGCGCGGGTTCCTCAGCGGCCACGGCGTCGCCTCGCTGGCGGTGTGCGGCGTGATGTCCGACGTCTGCGTGTCCGCGACGGCCCGCACCGCCCTCGACCTCGGCTACCGGGTCGTCCTGCCGCACGACGCGCACGCCACGCAGGACATCCCGGCGGTGCCGTGGCTCGACGAGGTCGTCCCGGCGGCGGTCGCCGCGCGGGCGGCGGAGTGGGCGCTGAGCACCGGCGCGGAGATCACCGCGAGTGCCGCGGAGGTCGTTTTCGAGCGCGCGAGGTAACGACCGTGCAACGATTCGGGCCGGGAGTGATCTCGCGTTATCGGTAAGCGACCGAATCGAGGTCCCACAGGCGCAGGAAACCGTCGCGGCCGCCGGTGACCGCGACGGTCCGTCCATCAAGGACGGTCACGCGGACCGCGTGGACGTCGCGCTCGTGGGCGTCGGCCTCCGCGACCGGCCGCAGCTCCGTCAGGTCCCACATCCGCACGCGGCCGCCGGCGGTGCCGGTCACCGCGATCGGCCTCCCGGCGACGGCACCGGTGTCCATGCAGCGGATCCCGGTTTCGTCGAAGTCGTCGGCCTCCTCGTCCTCCTCCGCGGGTGAGGACCACACGCCGGTGGCCGGGTCGCCGAGCAGGACGACGTCGTGCCCGGCGGCGACCACCCGCTCGGCTCCGTCCACGGTGGCCACTCCGACGCCGTGGACCGCGATGTCGGGCTCGGCGAAGTTCCTTACGCACTCGCCCTTCTCGACGTCCCAGACCGACACGGTCCCGTCCCACTGCCCCCACACGACGACCGGCACGCCGCCGAGTTCGGCGACCGCGACGTCGCCCGTCCCGTCGAAGCCGCCGAGGAACTCCGGCGGTTCGGCGGCGTCGCCGCCGTCGGCGTCCCAGACCCGCAGGCGCGGCGGGGCGCTGCTGTCGCCGGCGAGCAGGACCGGCCGCCCACCGAGTGCACCGCCGCGCGCGCGGCCGACCCCGGCGTGCCCGAGCCTGGCGTGCGAGCGGACCGCGCCGGTCTCCAGGTCCCACAGGGCGAAGGGCTGGTGCTGGGCGCCTCCCCCGACGACGATCCGGCCGTCGGCGACGACCGCGGCGATCGCGTCGATCTCGGTGAAGTCCATGCCGTCGCCGGAGCGGAAGGGCATGTCGAGCGGGTGGTGCCGCCATTCGTCGGCGGCGGGGTCCCAGGTGTGGACGGCACCTCCGGCGTCGGCGCAGACGGCGAGCAGGCGGCCGTCGTGGTGGACCAGGTCGAAGTCGTCGATCCCGCCGCGGGAAGGGAGCCGGCTCTCACGGAATGGGTGGAACGTCGTCATGGTCGGCGACTCTATCTAGGCGGCCCGACACAGCGCGGTGGCGAGGATCGACGTGATCTCCTCCTGCGTTGCCCCGCGCTCGTAAGGGTTGTAGTTCAGCGTGGCGACGCGGCCGTCGTCGGTGCGCAGGCTGTAGGTGAGGTAGCCGAGGAGCTGACCACCGTGCCCTGTTGCGGTGGTACCGCAGGGAAGCGCGAACTCCTGGAGCCCGAGCCCGTACTCGAAGATCGTTCCGGTCGGCACGGTCGTCCGCATCGCCTGCAGGGCTTCGGGACTGGTGAGCCGGCCGCCGAGGAGCGCGCCGAAGAAGCGGTTGAGGTCGGCGGTCGTCGAGATCATCTCGCCCGCGGCCCAGTCGAGCGACGGGTTCTGCTCGGTGGCGTCGACGAAGGCACCGTCCACTGTGGTGTATCCGTGCGCGTGCGGTTCGGGGACGGACGGGTCGTCGCCGGGAAGGCTGGTGTGGCGCATGCGAAGCGGGTCGAGGATCCGTGCGCCGATCTCGTCGGCCAGGGTGTTGCCGGTGAGGCGCTCGACCAGGACGCCCGCGACGATGTAGTTCGTGTTCGAGTAGTGCCAACCGGGCTCGGGCTCATCGGGGGTGGTCGCGAAGGCGATGTCGAGCAGTTCGCCCGGCTCGTAGGAGTCGAAGCGCGCGTCGCCGCGCCAGCGGTTGGTCGACATGCCGGGCTCGCTCATGTAGTCGTGCAGACCGCTGGAGTGGTCGAGGATCTGCCGGACGGTGATGTCGCCGCCGCCGGGCACCAGACCCGGCAGGTGCTCGCCGATCGGGTCGTCGAGGCCGAGGAGGCCCTCGTCGACGAGCTGGAGCACGACCGTGGCCACGAAGCTCTTGGTGACGCTGCCGATCCGGAAGTGCCCGCGCGGGTCGGCCGGCGCGGAACCGTTCAGTTCGGCGGTTCCGGCCGCGCCGGACCAGTGCGAGCGGCCGTCGTCGACGCGCAGGAGCGCCGCCGAGGCCGCCCCGCCGTCGACGAGGGCGTCGAGCCCGGCCTGGAGCTCGGCGCCGGGGAGCTTCGGGGGCGCCTCGGCGTTCGCGTCGAGTGCGGTGACGCCGAGGCCGGCGGCCACGGCGAGGGTGAGGACTGCGGTGAGGATTCGCTTTCTGGTCATGCCCGGAAAGCTACGGATGGGCACGGCGCGCGACATTGCGGACGATCCCAGGGAACGTTGCGGGAAACCGCAGGGACCGGGTATGCCCGGCGATACCGCGTTCGAAGGTGCGGGGGCGGGGGCCGGCGTCACCGGCTCACGCGATGAGGCCGGTCCGGAACGCGATCGCCACGGAGTGGGCTCGGTCCCTCGCCCCGACTTTCTTGAACATGCGGCGGGCGTGGGTTTTCACCGTGTCCTCGGCGATGTGGAGCTCGCGGGCGATCATCGCGTTGCTCTTGCCTTCGCTCATGCCGCGCAGAACCTGCATTTCGCGGGAGGAGAGGCCGAAGAGGAGCCGTTGGCGCTGCTGGGGTTCGGTGAGTGCGACACCGGTCGCGGGAGGCGTGTCACGGAGCGGGACGCCGAGGGACGAGGCGACGGCCAGGAGGACGCGCAGGCTCTCGCGGAGTTGGAGGGCGCGGCGGTCGCGGGCGGCTTCGCGGGCGAGGGTGCCGGACGCGGCTCCGGCGGCCCGCCACGCGGCGGCGTGGGTGGACATGTCGGGGAGTGCGGTGGGGAGGGCGGTGGAGAGAGGGATAGGGAGAGGGGTGGGGAGGGAACGGGTGTGGTCGGTGCGGTCGGTGTGGTTCATGACCGGGCCTCCTCGTCGTGGTCGGCGGTGTCGGGGAGGTCGGGGAGCACCCACGCCAATCGGCCCGCGAGGAACGCGGCCCCGGCGGTGAGCGTTGTGCCGCAGGCGAACCAGAACGGCCCCTCGTCGACACTGCTGAACCACGTGAGCCCGACGAGGCCTCCGGCCACGGTGGCGCGGAGGATCGTGTCGATCCAGCGGAGAAGCGTGGATGTGAGCATGGGCCCCTACCTCGATGTATGACCGGCGGTGATGACACCGGTACACAAGGGACGGTAGATTGCGGACATGCCGCAGACAATAGGACGCGTGCCGTTCTGCGTGTCGCGATCCGCCACGTGGCAATTCCTGCCACACTGCGCGAATGGCAGTCACGTTCACCAGGCGCCAGCTCGGGCGCCGTCTGAAGCGCTTGCGGGGCCAACGAAGCCTTCGCGAAGTGGAGGCGACAGGCATCGCCGGTTCCACCCGGACGATCCAGCGACTCGAATCCGGGCAGTCCATCTCGCTCACCTTCCCCGCGATCGGAAGACTCGCCGAGTACTACGGCGCTCCACCAGAGCTCTGCAAAGAGCTGGAGGAGATGTTCAAAGCCGCAGACCGCCCCTGGGGCGATAGCTACACGGACTCGATGATCAAAGGCTTCTCCCTGTTCATCGAGTTGGAGCAGACGGCGAGTGAGCTGCTGATCTACGAGCCGAACCTGGTCACCGGGCTGCTTCAGACCGAGGCGTACTCCACTGAGCTGTATCGCCGCCATGAAATCGGGGAGGTCGAGATCCGGCGATCGCTGGAGATCATGGAGCGCAGACAGCGGGCATTCTGGGACCGCACGCCCGTCCCGGCGCTCAAGGTCCTCATGGGGGAATGGGCGCTACGCGAAGCCGATCCCACGCAGCTCGAACGCCTGCGGGAAGCCACCGCCGAGATCCGCGTCCTGCCCATCGGCGGCGGCCCGCATCCCTTTCTGCGGGGCCCTTTCACGCTGCTGCGGTTCAGCGGCGAGGAGCCGGACTGCGTCTACGAGGAAGGCCCGGACGGCAGCCGGTACGAGGAGAAGCCCGCCACGGCCGAGATCTATCATCGTGTCTTCACACGGTCATGGGACCGAGGACGACCGATTGAGGAGTTCTGATGGTTGGCACCTCGCCGTGGAAGAAGTCCAGCCGGAGCCAGCAGGGTGGCCAATGCGTGGAGGCCAGGGCGAACACCGGCCTCTTCCAGATCCGTGACTCCAAACTCGCGGACAGCCCGATCCTCACTCTCACCCCCGCCGAGTGGTCCGGTCTCCTAGCCACTCTCAAGCGCTGACAACCCAAGTGCCCCACCGGTCGCGGTGGGGCACTTCAACGTCCGTCGCCTACTTCTTCAGCGACGCTCTCAACACGGCATCCTTCTCCGCGACCATCCGCTCCAGCCCCACCTGGTGGTCGCGCAGCGCCGCCGTCAGGGTCTCGTCGGCGACGGCGAGGATCCTCGCGGCCAGGATGCCCGCGTTCTTCGCGCCCCCGATCGCCATCGTCGCCACCGGAATCCCGGCGGGCATCTGGACGATCGACATCAGCGAGTCCATCCCGTCCAGGTACTTCAACGGCACGGGCACTCCGATGACCGGCAGCGTGGTCGCCGAGGCGACCATGCCGGGAAGATGGGCGGCACCGCCCGCACCCGCGATGATCACGCGCATGCCGCGGTCCACGGCGGAATCGGCATAGGACAACATCCCGTGGGGCGTGCGGTGGGCCGAGACGACCCGCACTTCGTAGGTGACGCCGAACTCGTCCAACACCTCGGCGGCGGGCTGCATCGTCGGCCAGTCGGAGTCGCTGCCCATGATGATCCCGACCAGCGGGTGCGCACCTTCAGTCATGCCCACATCGTCGCAGACTCAGTGCTCGATGTGGCCAACCCCGTCGCGCAGCCAGATCGCCGCCGCCTGGGCTCGCGCCCGCAGCCCGTCCAGATCGTCGCCGAGGACGGTGACGTGCCCGATCTTGCGGCCGGGCCGCACGGCCTTCCCGTACAGGTGCACCTTCGCGCCCGGGTCACCGGCCATGAGGTGGTGCAGCCGCTCGTCGACACGCATCCCGCCGGGCTCGCCGCCGAGCACGTTGGCCATCACGACCCACTTCGCCGTCAGCGCCGTCTCCCCCAGCGGGTAGTCGAGCACACCCCTGAGGTGCTGCTCGAACTGCGAGGTCCGCGCGCCTTCAATCGTCCAGTGCCCGCTGTTGTGCGGGCGCATGGCCAGCTCGTTGACGAGGATGCGCCCGTCGGCGGTCTCGAACAGCTCGACGGCCATGATCCCCGTGACGCCCAGCTCGCCGGCGAGCGACACGGCGAGGCGCTGCGCCTGCGCGCCCAGGTCCTCCGAGAGGCCCGGCGCGGGCGCGATCACCTCGACGCAGATCCCGTCGCGCTGCACGGTCTCCACGACCGGGTAGGCCGCGACCTGCCCGAACGGCGAGCGCGCGACGACGGCCGACAGTTCGCGGGCGAGCTCGACCTTCTCCTCCGCGATGAGCCCGACGCCGCCGGCGACGACCTCGGCGGCCTCGTCGGCGGTCGACACGACCCACACGCCCTTCCCGTCGTAGCCGCCGCGGGTCGCCTTCAGCACGCACGGCAGGCCGAAGGCCTCGACGTCGGCGAGCGACCCGACCGGTGCCCAGCGCGGGACGGGTGCGCCGAGTTCGGTGAGGCGCTCGCGCATGGCCCGCTTGTCCTGGGCGTAGATGAGCGCGTCTGCCGACGGCTGCACGTTGACGCCCTCGGCGGCGAGCGCGCGGATGTGCTCCCCGGGGACGTGCTCATGGTCGAAGGTGACGGCGTCGCAGTCCTTGGCGAAGGCGCGCAGCGCGTCGAGGTCGGTGTGCGAGCCGATCTGGACGTCGGCGGCGACGAGGGCCGCGCCGTCGGTCTCGGACTCGGCGAGGACGCGCAGGGACTGGCCGAGCGCGATGGTCGCCTGGTGGGTCATGCGGGCGAGTTGTCCGCCGCCGACCATGCCGACCTTGGGGAGTTGCGTGTGCTGGTCCATCGCGGTGAAGCGTAACGAGGCCCGCACCGGCCTTGACCGGGGCGGGCCTCGTTATGGAGTGTGGGTTACACCTCGATGCGACGACGACGCGCGACGAGCAGCGCGCCGGCACCGGCGATGAGGACGCCGCCGCCGATGAAGCCGAGGGTCGTCAGGGACGAACCCGTCTTGGCGAGGGGGCCCTTGGTCTTGCTGGGGCTGGGGCTCGGGCTGGTGCCCGGGCCGCCGGCGCCGCCTTCGGGGCTGACCTTGATGGTCACCGTGGCAGTGTCGGTGAACTTGCCGGCCTTCAGCTGGTAGGTGAAGGTGTCGGTGCCGCTCCAGTCCTTGTCCGGCGTGTAGGTGAACTCGCCGGTCTTCTCGTTGAAGTCGAGCTTGCCGTGCTGGGGCTCGCTGAGAAGGGTGATGGCCGCGCGGTCGGCGCCGACATCGTTGCTGTCGACGTCACCGGTGATCGGCGTGTTCACCTTGCCGGGGAACTCGTCGTCAATGGCTTCGAGCTTGAAGGCGACGTTGTAGGTGATCTTGAAGTTCCACTCGGTGGGCTCACCGTCGTGGCCGTCGCTCACCAGGGCGGTGAAGGTCGCCGTGCCGTCAAGGTCGTCGGTGCCGGTGTACACGACCGAGGTGGCGCCGTCGCCGACCTTGGCCGAGCCGGGGCCGGTGACGGAGCCGACGCTGAGCACCTTGAGCTCGTCGCCGTCATCGTCGTTGCAGCCGCCGCTGTCTTCGACGTTGAACGTCAGGGCCGCACCGACGAAGTCGGTCTCGGCCGTGTCGCAGGTCGGCGCGTGGTTCTCACCATCGTGCGCCGAGGCCATCACCGGCGCCGCCAGCGCCAGTGCGAAGGCGGCCGCGCCCACCCCTAGGGCACGGACGGTGTTTCGGGATGTGCGGGTCATGATCGGGCATTCCTCCCCGTAGGCAGTCCACTGTGGTGTGAACACGTTTCGAATTCTCCTACGGTTGCGCCACATTCTTTGCCCCGTAAAGGATCAAGGAAAAGGCCCGGATCGCCTTTCGGCGATCCGGGCCTTTGCGCGCACAATGCCGGGTGGAGATCCCCGCTAGATCGCGGAGCCCGACTCCTTGCGGCGACGGGTGAACCACAGCGCGACCGCACCGGCGCCGAGGGCGCCCGCACCGGTCACGGCGACGGTCGGCAGGGACATGCCGGTCTTGGCCAGCTTGTCCTTGTCGGCCTTGTTGTCGGTGCCGTTGTTGCCACCGTTGTTGTTGTCGCCGCCGTTGTCGTTGTTGCCGTCGTCATCGCCGTCGTCGTCGCCACCGCCGCCGCCGGCGGCCGTGATCTTGACGCTGACGGTGGCGATGTTGCTCGACTCGCCGTCGTTCTCCAGCTTGTAGGAGAAGGTGTCGTTGCCCGACGCGTTGGCGTTCGCCTTGTAGGTGAAGGCGCCGTTCGCGCTGAGCGTGACGGTTCCCTTGCCGGGCTCACCGACGAGGACCGCGTCCCAGTCGCCGGCCGGCACGTCTTCGGTGCCGTCGTTGTCCTTGACGTTGCCCTTCAGCGACCCACCGGCCTTGACGGCCGGGAAACCCGAGTCGTTGTTGGCCTGGGGCACCTCGGGCTCGTCGAACAGCGTGATCGTGATGATCCACTGAGCCTCATCGCCCGCTTCGTTCTCGACATCGGCGGTGACCACGAGGTCGCCACCGACGCCGGGCAGGCCGGTCACCGTCACCGAGGCGTCGTCCTCGCTCGCGGTGCCGAGACCCTGGTCCCAGTTCAGGCCGGTGATCGTGAGCGTCTCAGCGGGCGAGCACGAGTCCTTGGTCTGGAAGGTGTGCTCGCCCAGACCCGATTCCGTCTTCGAAGTGCAGTTGAACTTCTCATCGGCCGAGGCCATCGCGGGAGCCGCGAGGGCGAGTACAAAAGCAGCCGCACCGGCTCCGGCCAGCCGCGCCGTACGTGGCGCGAGATTCTTCATTTACCGGTCCTCCGTCCCCGATAGTTCGACAGTCGACTATCAGGGCGAGGATAGGGCAGACGATCAACTCTCGCCCACCTCCCGAAAGCGTTGAAACCACAACGATTCCGGTCATTTCAACCGCTGAGTGCGCCCCTCATTACATAACGTTTCGGCCACTTATCTGTCCAATAGGGACCGACCGGTCGATGATAGTCGCCTAAGCGACTGTCGAGATTGCGCGTCCCAGCCCGCATACGGCCGCATTGTCCCCTAGTCTGTGATGGCCTGGTGACAGGTGCACGACCGACAGTCACATGCTCGAAGCCCGACCAGCGAAAGACTCCACGCCGATGGCGACCGCACCGCACCCCGGCGGAGAGCCGCCCACCGACGCCGACAACATCGTCAGCGACGCCGACCTGATCCTCGCCACCCGCGGCGGTGACACCACGGCGTACGGCGAGCTGTACGCGCGGCACGTCGGAGCGGCGAACCGCCTGGCCCGCATCCTCGCCCGGGACGGCGCCGAGGCCGACGACCTCGTCTCGGAGACCTTCGCCAAGGTCCTGACCACCATGCGCAACGGGCGCGGTCCGGACCTGGCCTTCCGCGCCTATCTGCTGACGACGCTGCGGCACACCTTCTACGACCGCACCAAGCGGGACAAGAAGATCGAGTTCACCGACGACATGACCCGCCACGACCGCGGCGAGACCTTCGAGGACCCGGCGGTGGCCGGCATGGAGCGCCGCTACGCCGCGCGCGCCTTCAAGCGCCTTCCGGAGCGATGGCAGGTCGTGCTGTGGCACACCGAGGTGGAGAAGGAGTCCCCGAAGGACGTCGCGGTCCTGCTCGGGCTGAGCCCCAACGGCGTGTCCGCGCTGGCCTACCGGGCGCGCGAGCGGCTGCGGCAGGCCTTCCTCCAGGAGCACGCCGCCGACACCTCCGACGCCGACTGCCAGTGGACCGCCGACCGCCTCGGCGCGCGCGTGCGCGCCGGCCTGTCACCGCGCGACTCGCAGAAGGTCGACACGCACCTGGAGGACTGCGCGCACTGCAAGCTGCTGTTCATCGAACTGGGCGAACTCAACCGTTCCATCCCGAAGGAGATCGCCTTCATCGTCCTGGGCACGGCCGCGGTGCCGTACCTGGGCGTCGGTGTGAAGGCAGTGGCGGCGGGCGCGGGTCTGGGCACACTCGTCAAGGCCTACTGGCTGTGGGTCCTCAAGGCGGGCAACAAGGTCCGGCAGGTCGCGCAGCAGATGGGCGGGAAGGGCGCGGCCGTCGGCGGCGGTGTCGCGGTCGTCGCGGCCGTCGTCGCGCTGATCCTCATCGCCAACGAGTCGCCGCCTCCCCCGCCGGTCGCCGATCCGCCGCCGGCGAACGTCCCGGCAGGTGAGGATCCACCTCCCCCGCCGGACGATCCCGCCGATCCGCCGCCGCCCCCGCCGAACGACCCGCCGACGCCCGATCCGACACCGTCGAAGCCGGGCGCGACGCCGCCTCCGCCGGACAAGCCGGCCAAGGACTTCGCGATCTTCACGCCGGAGATCGGCAGCGATCTCGTCGCCGGGGACGCCGGGACACTGCCGATCACGGTGCGCTCCCCCGAGCGGGCCTCCGTCGGCACCGAAGGAGGCGAGGGCGGTGGTGTCCTCACCGGACGAAAGGCGGCACCGGACGACGTCGTGCTCGTCGCGTCCGTGCCCAAGGGCGTGAAGCTCGAAGGGAAGGACGCCGGCGACGGCTGGTCCTGCGTGGACGGTCCCGAAGGGCCGAAGACCAACGACATCACCTGCAAACGCGCGCGGCTCAAGCCGGGCACGAGCAGTACCGCCCGGCTCAAGCTCGACATCCCCAAGCAGGTCAGTGGTTTCCAGAGCGTGAAGGTCACCGTCGACACCACCGACCGGCAGGGCGAGGCGCGGCTGCGCATCGCCATCGCGCCGAAGGGCATGTCGACGGCCTACGCGAGCACGAAGGCCACCGGGATCGCCATCGCCGGCGACACCCTGATGACCTGCAAGAAGCAGCCGCACTGCCTCGAAGGCCCGCTGCTGGACAACCACACGCGGCGGATGGCGCCCTACGTCGGCTCCGACCCCGACGTCGCGGTCAGCTCGGCGAAACTGAGCCTGCCCTCGGGTGCCGCGGTGACCTGGGCGGGTCTCTACTGGACCTCCTCGGGCGACAGCGTCCCCCGCCACGTGCAGCTCAGCGGTCCCGGTGGGAGCCGCAAACTCAGCGCCGACCGCGTCTTCAGCGGCACCGAACGGGCCGTGACGCAGGCGATGGCCGAGGTCACCGACCTGATCCGCGCGGGGAACTGGAAGGTCTCCCTCGACGCCGACCTGCTCCCCTCGGGCATCACCAAGTACGCCGGGTGGAGCCTCGTCGTCGCCTACGACACCGGCCCCGACAACGAGGTCGGCGTCTACGAGGGCCTCGCCCAGCCGCGCCACGACCACACCCTCGACCTCCAGATCGAGCACTCCGGTCCGGTCACCGTCGGCTTCGTCCTCTGGGACGGCGACCGCACCCTCGGCGGCGACTGCGCCAAACTCGGTTCGGCGACCGTCGGCGACGGCGGCAACCTCGGCGCCAGCCACGCCAACGGCTCCGGCGAGGACCACACCTTCGGCGTCGACGCCACGACCTACAAGGTGAACACCTCGCCATCCAACGAGACGCTCACGGTCTCGACGGGCTGGGACCCGCTCGACATCGGCGTATTGGCGACGGCGGCGTGACGACCGGCGGCACGCGCAAGCGCCTGCGCGCGCTGGCCGCCGAGTTCGGCAAGTTCGGCACCGTCGGCGTGCTCGCCTACGCCGTCGACGTCGGGCTGTTCAACGTCGGGATGCTCGCCCTGCACTGGCCCGACCTGGCCGCCAAATGCCTCTCCACGGCGATCGCGGCCACACTGGCCTTCGCCGGCAACCGCTTCTGGACCTGGCGGCACCGGGCCCGCTCCGGCCTGCACCGCGAATACGCGCTGTATTTCCTGTTCAACGCCATCGGGCTCGGCATCGCGCTGGGCTGCCTCGGCGTCAACCGCCTCCTCGCCGGGGAATGGCCAGGCGTGTTCGGCGGGCCCCTCGCCGCCAACATCGCCGCGAACGTCGTCGGCGTCGGACTCGGCACCCTCTTTCGCTTCCACGCCTATCGCCGCTGGGTTTTCCGCGACCTGTGACCGGCGTCGCGCGTCACGGTCGCGCATCGCTTGCGCGTCGGTCATGTCACCGAAAGAGACCCGATTACGCCATGAACTGGTGAGTTCCCTCGCTCATGTGAGCGCTTGTCAGCAACTCATCAGCGAAGGCGCGTACCGTGGCCGGGTGCGTTTGCTTGAAAAGCTGCCCCCAAAGTGGCGATCTCTGGCCGAGGAGATCGCCAAATTCGGTTTGATCGGCGGCGTCAACACCGTCATCACCTTCGTGGTGTTCAACGCATTCCTCGGGATCGGCGCCATCAAGGCGACCGTCATCTCGACGGTGGTCGCGACCACGGCCTCCTACTTCCTCAACCGGCACTGGACTTACCGCCATCTGCCGAAGAAGGCCCTGCGCCGCGAATACGTGCTCTTCGCCTTCTTCAACGGCGTCGGCATGCTCATCGACGCCGGTTTCATGGGCCTGGCCACCTACGGACTCGGCTTCGACCCCAAGCGCGACGTGCTCGCCTACAACATCTTCAAGCTCGGCGCGCTCGGCATCGGCACCATCTTCCGCTTCTGGGCCTACCGCACCTTCGTGTTCGGCGCCACCAAGAACGGGCCCGCCGTCACCACCGCCGAGGACCCCGCACCCGTCTCGCCCGCCCCGGCCGGCGCGGCCATGGTCGCCCCCGGCGGACCGGTCACCCCCGAGGCCGCCGAGGCCGTCGACGACGCCTTCGCCGAGATACTCGCCGCCGACGCACTCGACGAGACCGACACCACGACCTCCCAGCGCCTGCGGTGACGGCCCGGCATGCCGCCACTGTCGGGTAGCGAACCGCTCTGGTTCTACGAGGACCTCCACCCCGGCCGCGTCTTCGACCTCGGCGTCGTCGAGGTCACCGAGACCGACATGCTCGCCTTCGCCGAACGCTTCGACCCGCAGTGGTACCACCTCGACCCCGAACTGTCCGCGAAAGGCCCCTTCGGCGCGGTCACCGCCAGCGGCTGGTTCACCGCCTCGGTGTTCATGCGCGCCTACGTCGACAACGTCCTCGTGCACGCCGCCGCCGACGCCTCCCCGGGCGTGGAGGAACTGCGCTGGCCCGCACCCGTCTACGCCGGCGACCACCTCGCCGGGCAGGTCGAGATCCTCGACCGCCGCCCCTCCGAGGCCAGGCCGGGACTCGGCACCCTCACCCTCGCCGGGACGCTCACCAACACCGCCACCGGCCGCCAGGTGCTGCGCACCCGCTTCCGCGGCTGGTTCGCGATGCGCGAGGAGACCCCGGAATGACGAAAGGCGCCACCGGTGACCCGGCGGCGCCCACCTCGTCCGTTCCGACGGGCTAGACCCGTGGCGGCGGCTGCGTGGCGAGCGGCGGCTCGTCGTCGCCGGCCCCCATGCGCCGGTCGTGGTCCTCCTCGACGAGGCGGTACAGCGTCGACTGCGCGTTCTCGACCTGCGGCATGTCCTTCAGGACCTGCTGGCCGCGCTCGCCCGCCGACTCCACCACGAGCGTCCCGAAGCGGAACATGCGTTCGATGACGCCCTGCTCGAAGGACACGTCGTTGATGCGGGCCAGCGGGATGTCGCGGCCTTTGCGGGTGATGACGCCGGTGCGGAGGAGCACGCGGTGGGTGGTGAAGACGTAGTGGGTCGTGGCCCAGCGCACGTAGGGCGCGACGACCAGCCACACCATGAGCACGGCGATGACGGCCCAGCCGACGGCCTGCGCGATCGAGCCCCAGGAGTCGGGCAACGCGAGCATCCCCACCGTCCCGAACGCCGCGATCAGCACGAACCACACGATCGGCATGAACAGTTCTTTCCAGTGCGGATGCGTGTGGAGGATCAGTTCCTCGTCGTCTTGGAGCAGGTTGTTCGGGAAGCCCATGCTTGGCAACGTACCGTGCCGAAACCAGCCCCTCAAGCCGAACCGCGCGGGGTCGGCCGGATGGGGCCGAACCGGGTCAGACCCAGCCCCTCCGGGCCGCCTGCCAGCCGAGCTGGATGCGTGTGTCGACGCCGGCGACGTCCATCAGGTCACGGACCCGCCGCTGCACCGTGCGCAGGCCCACGCCGAGCCGCGCGGCGATCGTCTGGTCGGTGAGTCCGGCCAGCAGCAGGGACAGCAGCATCCGGTCCTCCTCGGAGCTGAACGGCGCGTCCTCGTCGGACTGGGGCGCGGGGACCGCGTCGGTCCAGACCTGCTCGAACAGGGCCGCGGCCAGCGCGACGAGGGCCGGATGCTCGGTGGCCAGCGCGACGGGCTGCGTGCCGGGCTCGGCGATGATCGCGGCCTCGTCGTCGGCGATGATGATCTTGAGGGGGACGGCGGCCGCGAACCGGACCTCCTCACCGCGGGCGGTGAGCTCGCGGATGCGGTCGACCTGACCGTGCAGGTCGAGCATGGCCTTCTCGTAGACCATCCGGTAGCGCACGCCCCGGCCGAGCGCCTCGTCGTGGATGGTGAGGTCGGAGCGCGCGGTCATGCGCGGGGTCCGGACGAAGGCGCGCATCTGACGGGTGGCGCGGCGCTGCATCTGGTCGATGCGGGAGCGCAGGGCCGCCTCGCCGGAGATCGTCTCGGCCTCGTCGCCGCCGTGGCGGCGCTGGGCGTCGCGGTAGGCGCTGACGAGACCGTGAAGGGCGTCGTAACCGTGTCGAAGCGCTTCGAAACGGTCGGCGAGGAGCCCGCCGAGGGCGGTGTCCGGGGGCACGGCGGTGAAGAGGTCGTCGGCGTGCATGCGGGCCAGGCCGCGCTCGGTGAGGGCGATGAGGAGGGCGGCGCTCTCGGCGACGTCGAGGTCGAGGGCGGCGGCCAGCGTCGCGGCGTCGGTGCGCGCCAGATTCATCAGGGCGCGGTAGGCGCGCTCCTCCTCGGCGGCCAATCCGATGGTGTGCAACGAATGCCCGCCGTTCTGTTCTTCGGCCACGGCACCTCCCCGTATGCCCGCGAGCCAACCGTACTACCCGCCGGGGTCGCAACTCACGTCTAGGAACATTCCAAAAGGGATCACGAAAATCCAGTGGTAATCGTTGCACCTGAGACACAGTCGTTACCTGTCCACTGTGGGGCGAAGGTGCACGACGTCGGCCGCGGCGACCGCGGTCCGGCCCCCGTCGTGGGCGATGACGAGGCGGCCGTCGTCGTCGACGGTCTCCGCGCGGCCCACGAGAGCGCCCCCGTCGGGCAGCTCAGCGCGCACTTCGGCACCCAGCGTGGCGCAGGCGGCACGGTAGTCGGGGGCGAGTCCGGAGGCCTCCGGGTCGCCGCCGACGTAGGTCCAGGCGCGGTAACGGCGGTCGAGGCGGTCGAGGAGCCCGGCGAGCAGGCGTGTGCGGTCGAGTGTGCGCGCGCCGGCGAGGGCCAGCGATGTCGCGTCGGGGCGCGGGAGCTCCTCGACGGTCAGTGTCACGTTGAGCCCGATGCCGAGGACGACGGCGGGCGTGCCCCCGTTGCCGCTGCCGGGGACGAGCTCGGCGAGGATCCCGGCGCTCTTGCGCGCCTCGGGGCCGGCGAGCAGGTCGTTGGGCCACTTCAGCCGCGCCTCGGCCCCGGCCACCTCACGGACGGTGTCGGCGAGGGCGACGCCCGCCAGCAGCGGCAGCCAGCCGAAGCGGGAGGCGGGGACGGTCGGGCGCAGGAGGACGCTGACGGCGACGCCCGCGCCCGACGGCGACGTCCAGCCCCGGCCGAGGCGCCCACGGCCGGCGTCCTGCCGGTCGGCGGTGAGGACCTCGCCCTCGGGGGCGCCCTGGCGGGCGAGTTCGGCGAGGTCGGCGTTGGTGGAGCCGGTCACGGCGAGGACGCGCAGGCCGGTCCACAGGCCGCCGTTGAGGACGGCGGCGCGCAGGGCGGGCTCGTCGAGGGGTTCGCGTCCGGGTGTCGGCATGGGTCCATCTCACCACCTGGCGGTTCCAGGGGTGCGGGAACACCCCCCGGGGGTTCGGTCGCGGGCTCGGCGAGCGCCGCTCCCCCATGCGTTTCGGTGAGCCCGCGCGCCCCCTGCCGACACGACTCGCCGCATACGGCATCGGTCGGTGACAGTACGATCGCGTGCGTGACCGAGCAGCCGAAGATCGACACGCACACCACCGCGGGCAAACTCGCCGACCTGCGCGCACGCCTCGACGCGGCCACGCACGCCGGCAGTTCCCGCGCGGTCGAGAAGCAGCACGCGCGCGGCAAGAAGACCGCCCGCGAGCGCATCGCGCTGCTCCTCGACGAAGGCTCCTTCGTCGAACTCGACGAACTCGCGCGGCACCGGTCGACGACCTTCGGCATGGAGGCCAACCGGCCCTACGGGGACGGCGTCGTCACCGGCTACGGCACCATCGACGGACGCCAGGTGTGCGTGTTCGCGCAGGACTTCACCGTCTTCGGCGGCTCCCTCGGACAGGTCTTCGGCGAGAAGATCGTCAAGGTCATGGACCTCGCCGTCAAGACCGGCCGGCCCATCATCGGCATCAACGACTCCGGCGGCGCCCGCATCCAGGAAGGCGTCGTCTCCCTCGGGCTCTACGGCGAGATCTTCTTCCGCAACGTCCGCGCCTCCGGCGTCATCCCCCAGATCTCGCTCATCATGGGGCCCTGCGCGGGCGGAGCCGTCTACTCCCCCGCCGTCACCGACTTCACCGTCATGGTCGACCAGACCTCACACATGTTCATCACCGGACCCGACGTCATCAAGACCGTCACCGGTGAAGACGTCGGCATGGAGGAACTCGGCGGCGCCCGCACCCACAACGCCACCTCCGGCAACGCCCACCACCTCGCCGCCGACGAGGAGGACGCCGTCGACTACGTCAAACAGCTCCTCAGCTTCCTGCCCAGCAACAACCTCGACGAAGCCCCCGTCTACGACGCCGGCACGTCCCTCGAACGCTCCGGCGAGGACCTCGCCCTCGACGTCCTCATCCCCGACTCGGCCAACCAGCCCTACGACATGCACACCGTCATCGAGACCGTCCTCGACGACGGCGAGTTCTGCGAAGTCCAGCCCCTCTACGCGCAGAACATCATCGTCGGCTTCGGCCGCGTCGACGGCCGCTCCGTCGGCGTCGTCGCCAACCAGCCCATGCACTTCGCCGGCTGCCTCGACATCAACGCCTCCGAGAAGGCCGCGCGCTTCGTGCGCACCTGCGACGCGTTCAACATCCCCGTCCTCACCTTCGTCGACGTGCCCGGCTTCCTCCCCGGCACCGACCAGGAATGGAACGGGATCATCCGGCGAGGCGCCAAACTCATCTACGCCTACGCCGAGGCCACCGTCCCCAAGGTCACCGTCATCACCCGCAAGGCCTACGGCGGCGCCTACGACGTCATGGGGTCGAAACACCTCGGCGCCGACCTCAACCTCGCCTGGCCCACCGCCCAGATCGCGGTCATGGGCGCCCAAGGTGCCGTCAACATCCTCTACCGTCGCGAACTCGCCGAAGCCGACGACGTCGACACCCGCCGCGCCGAACTCATCACCGAATACGAAGACGCCCTCGCCAACCCCTACCTCGCCGCCGAACGCGGATACGTGGACGCGGTGATCGAGCCGTCGGCGACACGCGCGCACATCGTGCGCGGGTTGCGGGCGCTGCGGACGAAGAGGGAGACGTTGCCGCCGAAGAAGCACGGGAACATTCCGTTGTAGTGGCTCTGCGCTGGTTGGCTCGCTGCGCTCGCGATGCGGCTGGCGCCGCTGCGCGGCTTCGCCTCCGGGCTCGGGCCGCTTGCCGCTGGGTGGGGTGGGGGTCTCCGCCGCCTTTACCGGGTGGGGGCTGGCCTGGGGCGAGTGTTTGGTGGGTGGGGGTTGCGGGGCGGCTTTGGCGACCACCACGCCTTACGCAGCAGAGTTCGACCCCGAGGGGTGAGGGCCGCGCGGGCCGTTCGGCCCCGGGGGGTGTGGTCGCGCGGGTGTTCGGCGTGCGGGTTGGGGGCCGCGCGGGTGGTTGTCCACAACCGCCCGGTCATCCACAGCGAGCCGCGCTCACCTTCGCCACCCACGCCTGGACCGGCGCTACGGTCAGATTTAGGGCGGAGGCCGGGAGGCCCCTGGCGCCATTCACGTTTCGCGCAGGCGTCCGCACAACACCGAAGCACCCGCCCGGCCACCCATCACGCCACCGCCCGGCCACCCGCACGGCCTCCCACCACGCAACCCCCCACCCCCCTCACCGCCTCCCCAGCTTCCCCCTCCTCAAATGCAGCACCTCGTCGCTCGCCGCCGCCACCTGAGGCGAGTGCGTCACGATCACCACGCACTTCCCCTCCTCGTGGGCCAGGCGGCGGAACGTCTCGATGATCTCGCCCGCCGTGTCCTGGTCCAGGCTGCCCGTCGGTTCGTCCGCCAGGAGGACGTCCACGTCGCACGCCAGGGCCCGGGCGATCGCGACGCGTTGCTGTTGTCCGCCCGAGAGGCGGGCCGGGCGTCGGCGGCGGTCCGTTTCGTCGATGCCGAGGAGGTCGAGGAGTTCGGCGGCGCGGCGTTTGTGCGAGACACCGCGGACGCCCGTGATCTCCATGGCCGAGGTGATGTTCTGCGTCGCCGTGAGGTAGCCCAGGAGGTTGAGGGACTGGAAGACCGTCGCCACGTTCTTGTTGCGGTAGGCGGCCAGGCCGATGTCGGCGACGTCGCGGCCGCGGAAGGAGACCGTGCCCGACGTGGGGGCGTCGAGGCCTCCGGCGAGGGCGAGGAGCGTCGTCTTCCCGCTGCCGGAGGGGCCGACGACGGAGTACACGCGGCCCTCCTCGAAGTCGCACGTCACCCCTTTGAGCACGGTGCGCTTCTTGTTGCCGCTCGGGAAGACGCGGACCACATCGGTGAGCCGCAGGACGGGTGCCGTCACGTCATTCGCCTTTCGTGAGGATCTCGCGCGGCCGCAGCCGCAGGACACCGATGCCCGGGACGACCGTCGCCAGCAGGGCGATACCGATCCCGGCGGCACCGACCTTGACCAGGTCACCGGTACCGAGGCGGATGTCGAGACGGTCGACGGGCGCGACCTCCGGCGCCTCCGGCCCGCCCGCGCCACCGCTGGTGTCGCTGAGGCTCGGTCCCTCCGCCTGCGCTTCGGCCGACGCGCTGGCGACCTCACCGGACAGCAGGGCGTCGCCGACGGCCTTCGACAGGACCTGACTCACCCCGGCCGCGAGGGCTATCGCGACGAGCGCGCAGGCGGTTATCTCCACGACGTGCTGCCCGAGGATGCGGCCCTTGCCCTCGCCGAGCGACATGAGCACGCCCAGTTCGGGCCGCCGCTCACGCAGGGAGGAAGCGGCGATGAGTCCGACGATGACGAGCCCGGCGACCGACACCAGCCACACCGTGACGGTCGCGAAACCGGCGGTCTCGCCGATCGGCCCGACCAGCGCCCGGTACTGCTTGTCGTTGACGGTGAGCGGGAAGACCTCCAGGTCGGCGCCCGCCGCGGCCGCGTCGGCCTTGAGGCGGTCCAGGTCGTCGGGGTTTCCCAGCGTGAACGTGGCCCGGCGGATGACGCCGCCGCCGTCGGCGGGGTCCTTGCCCTGTAGCCGCGAGGAACCCTCGACGGTGCTGTAGATCGTGTTGCCCGGGTCGGACCCGGGCGGGGTGTAGCGCTCCAGGTCGGACTTCTTCTCGTCGCGGTAGATCCCGGTGACGGTGAACTCGACCATCACGTCCGCGGCCTCGGGGTTCCACTTCCCGCTCGACAGCGTGAACACGTCGCCGACGGACAACCCGTTCGCCCCGGCGAAGCGCTCCTCGATGAGCGCCAGGTTCCCCGTGCTGTCCGGCGCGATCCCCGACCCGGAGAGCAGCGACAGCGTCCCGTTGCGGAACCCGGGTTCCTGGCCGGTGTCCCGCACCCCGAAGACCGGGAAGAACTCCGCGATCGAGCCCAGGTCGAGGTCGGCCGGGGGCGGTACGGCGCGATAGAACGCGGCGCTCGCGGTCGGCACGGCGGCGCCCTCGGCGAGATAGTTGTAGCCGGTGACGACCGGGGAGGCGCCGATCCGGTCGGCGAGGTCGCGGTGCAGGTCGCCGCCCGCCCCGATCGCCATGCCCGACGGTCCGCCGCCCTCGTCGCCGCGCCCCTGCTTCGCCAGCAGCGCGTTCAGGTCGAGTTCCATCGTGGCGACCGCGCCGACCCGCCGCTTCGCCTCGTCGGCGGCCCGCGCGGCCGCCGACTGGATCAGGAAACCCGACAGCGACAGCGTGCAGATGACCAGGAACAACCCCGTCATCAGCAGCGTCCGGCCGATCCTGACGCGCAGGTGCCACCAGGCCCGTTTGAACAGATTCATCGTCTCCACTTCCGCAGGAGTGATCAGGTGCGGGCGCCGACGTTAGGCGGCCGGGGTTATGGCGGGCGTTCGCGCGGGCGCCCGCCGGGGCGTGCGCTCATACACCGCTCACATACCCGCAGGCCCGGCTCACGCACAGCCTCTGACCAGGTACTTCGGCTACCATCGGCCGCCTGTGAAGGGAGAGCCGATGCGTGTCCTGGTCGTCGAGGACGAGGAGTTCATGGCCCACGTGCTGCGGATCGGGCTGCGGCGGGAGGCGTTCGCCGTCGACGTCGTCGGTGACGGCGCCGCCGCGCTGGACAACCTCGCCGTGCACGACTACGACGCGATGGTCCTCGACCGCGACCTCCCCGAGGTCCACGGCGACGAGGTGTGCCGCCGCGCCGCCGCGATCCGCCCGTCCTGCCGGATCCTCATGCTCACCGCCGCGGGGCGGCTCGGCGACAAGGTCGAAGGGCTCGGCCTCGGCGCCGACGACTACCTCGCCAAACCCTTCGACTTCCCCGAGCTCGTCGCCCGCCTGCGCGCCCTCCACCGCCGCCCGCCCGTCGCGCACGCGCCCGTCCTGACCTTCGCCGACGTCGTCTTCGACACCCACCGCCGGTCCGTCACCCGCGGCGGACGCGAAGTCCGGCTCACCCCGAAGGAACTCGCCGTCCTCGAACTCCTCATGCGCGCCGACGGCGGCGTCGTCAGCGCCGAACGGCTCCTGGAGAAGGCCTGGGACGAACACGCCGACCCGTTCACCAACGCCGTCCGGCTCGTCGTGCACACCCTCCGCCGCAAACTCGGCCGGCCCGCCCTCGTCCACACCGCCGTCGGCGCGGGCTACCGGCTGGGCACCGACGCGTGAAACGCCGCCTCACCATCCACACCCGCCTGTTCCTCGGCTTCGGCGTGACCCTCACCGTCGCCGGGATCCTCATGGTCGCCGTCATCTACCTCGCGATCCGCTTCATCCCCTCCTACGAACTCGGGGGACCCGTCAAGGCCACGCCCGACGCTCCCGTCGCCACCGGCGAGGTCGCGCCCGAGTACGCCGGGTACGCCCGCACCGTCGAGATCCGCAGCAAGGAAGACGTGTGGGCGACGGTCCTGACCGCCTCGGTCGCCGCGCTCGCCGTCGTCGTCTCCGCGGGGCTGGCCGCCGGGTGGATCGTGTCGCGCCGCTCGCTGGCGCCCATCCGCGCCGTCGGGCGCGCCACCGTGCGGGCCGCCGACGGCGACCTCGGGTACCGCATCAACGCCACCGGGCCGCCCGACGAGATCACCCAGCTCGCCGACGGTTTCGACGCGATGCTCGCCCGCCTGGAGAACTCCTTCGACGCTCACCGGCGCTTCGCGGCCAACGCCTCCCACGAGCTCATGACGCCGCTGGCGGCCAACCGCGCGATCCTCCAGGTCGCCACCGCCGACATGTTCGACGAGCTGGCACCGATGCTGGCCGAGACCAACGAGCGCAACATCGCGGTGGTGACCGCCCTGCTCGACCTCGCCGCCGCCGAACACGCCGAACCCGACCCCGCGCCGGTCCCACTCGGCCGCCTCGCGGCCGAGACCGCCGCCTCCCTCGCCGCCGAGGCCGCCGCCGCGGGCGTGACCGTGGAGGTCGACGCCGACGAGGACGGCGAGGTCGCGGGAAACTCCGAGCTGCTGCGCATGATGCTGGCGAACCTGCTGCGCAACGCGATCGCCTACAACCACGACGGCGGTGAGGCGACCGTCGCCGTCTACCGTGACGGCGGGGTGGTCGTCGAGGTCGACAACACCGGCCCGCACGTCGACCCCGCCACCGTCGACCGGCTCTTCGAGCCCTTCCACCGCCCGGGCGGCCGCGTCGCCGGCACCCGCCACGGCCACGGGCTCGGCCTGGCGATCGTGCGGGCCGTCGCCGCCGCCCACCGCGCCGAACTGTCCGCGCAGGCCGATCCGGACGGCGGGTTGGTGGTGCGGGTGCGCTTCGCCCGCCCGAGCCCGTCCGTGTCGGCGGCTCATCTCGACCGCCTGCTCCGGTAGCGTTTCCGCAGGAGGCAATTGCCACTCATTGCGCACTATTGGAGCCGCTCATGTCCCGACTCGACCATGACTGTGGAAGTAAGGCCAGTCGACGTTATTCGATCTTGATTGATGTGGGATATCTGTACGCCGCCGCCGCCGAAGTGCTGCTTGGGGCCACATCCCGTCGCGAATACAAAGTGGATGCCGAAAAACTGATCGGGACTTTAATTGCCCGCGCCGCCGAGCGCCTCATGGACGGTGAGTTGCTGCGGGTCTACTGGTTCGACGCCGCGCGCGACCGCGTCCCCACCGTCGACCAGCGCGTCATCGCGCAAATGGACTACGTGAAGGTACGACTGGGCAACCTCAACTCGCGTGGACAGCAGAAAGGGGTCGACGCGATGATCCGCGCCGACCTCGAACAACTCGCCCGCCACCGCGCCATCAACGAGGCGATCCTCCTCGCCGGTGACGAGGACATGGTCCCGGCCGTCGAGATCGCGCAGGCCTACGGCGTGCGCGTCCACCTCTGGGGCGTGGAACCGCCCTACGGCACGAACCAGGCCGAACGCCTGGTCTGGGAGGCCGACACCGTCGAGATCCTGCCCGCCGACTTCTGCCGCGCCCACTTCACCAAGATCGGCACGGCGGCGGCCGGCGCGGCCCGGGTCGCCGCGGCACCGCAGCCCGGCGAGGTGCTTCCCGAGCCGACGCTCGGACCGCCGTCACCGGCCTCGGTGTTCGGCGCGCGGCACTCCGTCGCGGTCACCATGAGCGCCGCCGACGCGTGGGAGAACCTCGAACGCGCCAAACCGAGACTGACCACCAAGGAAGCCGCCGACCGGGCCGCGATCGAGGAGACGGGCGAGTACGTCGCCCACAAATGGATCCTCACCCGGGGGCAGGACAACATACGGGATCTCCTGCCCGGCCCGACGCTGCCGACGGTCATCGACAAGGAGCTGCTCGTCGAGGCCGAGAAGACCCTGGGATACTCGCTGCGTGATCTGCCCGAGGCGCGCATCTGGGTGCGCGACGGGTTCTGGGACCGGGTGTACCGCGAGTTCGATCACGACGGGAAACCCTGGTAGGGAGTGAACATGCAGGTGGTGAGGGGCGAGGTCACGCCCGAGGAACTGGCGGCGCTGTACGTGGTGCTCGCCGCGAAGGCGAACGCGGGCACCGCCGCGCCCCCACCACCGGCCCTTCCGTGGAGCGACCCGGGCCTGCGCCTGGGCGCGGTCCGCGACTGGCGTTCGAGCGGACTGCCCCGGTGACGGCCCGCTTCATCCTCGGCTCGGCCTCACCGGCCCGCCTGGGGCTGCTGACGGCCGCCGGTCTCACCCCCGAGGTCATCGTCTCGGGCGTCGACGAGGACGGCGTCACCGCCGACGACGTCGCCTCCCTGACCGCCGAACTCGCCCGCCTGAAGGCCGTCGACGTCGCCGCGCGGATCGAGGGCCCGGCCTATGTCCTCGGCTGCGACTCGCTGCTGGAACTCGACGGGAAACCCTGCGGGAAACCCCATGACGCCGAGGAGGCGACCGCCCGCTGGCGCGCGATGCGCGGCCGCTCGGGCGTGCTGCACACCGGGCACTGCCTGATCGACACGTCAAGCGGCCGGCGGCTGCTCGAAGTCGCCTCGACGGCCGTCCACTTCGCGAAGATCTCCGACGAGGAGATCACCGCCTACGTCGCCACCGGCGAGCCGCTGTACGTCGCGGGCGCCTTCACCATCGACGGCTACGCCTCACCCTTCGTCGAGCGCATCGAAGGCGACCACGGCAACGTCGTCGGCGTCTCGCTTCCCCTGCTGCGGCGGATGTTCGCCGAATTCGGCGTCTCCCTGCCGAGCCTGTGGGCTCAGCGCCCGCCCGCCTGACGCAGTAGCGCCGCGATCGTGTCCTGCCCGCGCTCGCGGGCGTGGGCCAGGGGCGTGACCCCGTTGGAGTCGGCGAGGTTGACGTCGGCTCCGGCGTCGATGAGCAGTTCGACGATCTCCTGGTAGGGCTTCCCGCCGTCGCCGTAGACGATGGCCTCCAACAGGCCGGTCCAGCCGAGATCGTTGACGTGGTCGACCTTGATGCCGGTCGTCAGCACCTCGCGGACGTAGCCGACGTGCCCGCGTTCGCAGGCGGGGATCAGCGCGATCCCGCCGAAGCGGTTGCGGATCGTCATGTCGGGTTCGGCGGGCAGGAGCGCGCGCATCATCCGCACGCTGCCGGTGACGCCGGTGACGAGCCACGGCGTGTCGTGGCGGTCGTCGAGGGCGTCGACGTCGGCTCCGGCCGCGACGAGGGCGGTGGCGACGTCGACGTGGTCCTGCGTAGCGGCGAGCAGCAGTGGCGTGCGCTCGTGCGAGTCGCGGGTCTCCAGTTCGGCGCCGTCGGCGATGGCGGCCGTGACGGCGCTCAGGTCGCCGTCGCGGGCGGCGGTGAGCAGGGCGGCGTTGGTCATGGGGTCGGGCTCCTTCGTCGACGGTGACGGCGCGTCCGGCGGCGAGGAGCCGTCCGAAGGCGCGGGCGCCGTCACGGGCCCGCCGCACGCCACGAGCAACGGTACGGCCAATGCCGCGGTCAGCAGGCCGCGACGCGAATGTCGAGCGTTCATGGGGCAAGCCTGCCGCCGCCGGCGGGTCCCGGCGTGGTCGCCGGGGACGACGCGGCGTTCATCCGATCGGACGACACGGGCGGCGGTGCCGTGGACCAGCCACGGCCCCGCCGTCCGCTTTCAGCCGGTGCTCGAATCGCAGGTCGCCGGCGGCCCGTCGTTGAGGACGTTCACGCCGCAGATCTGCCAGTGCGCGGCGTCGCCGAGGTCGACGTTGGCCAGCGACATCGGGGACCGGGGCCCTGCCGGCGGGGTCGCGCCGGTGCTGTTGTCGCAGTCCTGGGCGACGGTGTCGCCGAGGACGTTGACCCCGCAGATCTGCCAGTGCGCGAGGCCGGAGGCGTCGACGTAGGCGAGCTGGATTCCGCCGTCGGGGATCGCGACGCGGTCGCCCTGGGCGGTCACGTAGTAGACGGTGTCGGCCTGTGCCGGTGCGGCGAGGCCGAGCAGGCCCGCGGCCAGTGCCGCGGTGACGATGGCGCGTTTCATTCCGCGTCCTCTCGTTGGCCGGGGGCGGGGACGTGCGTCCCCGCCCCCGGTTCGTCACTTGCCGTGCTGGTGGTGCGTGTGGTGCTTCGGGTGCTGCGCGTCGCCGTCGACGTGGTCGTAGTTGCGGCACTGCTGGCCGGCCGAGGGCACGGTCAGCACGTTCTGGCCGCAGATCTGCCAGTGGGCGGCGTCGGAGGCGTCGAGGTTCACCAGCGACAGGGCGCCGGCGAAGGCGCCGGACTGCGGGCCGTCACCGATGTGGTCGCGGTTGTCGCAGTCCTGGCCGTAGGACTGGGTCAGGACGTTCTGGCCGCAGATCTGCCAGTGCGCGGCGCTGGACGCGTCGACGTTGACCAGCGAGAGGTCACCGGCGTAGGCGCCGGAGTTCGCCGCCTGGGCGACGCCGCTCAGGCCGAGGCTGAGGATGCCCGCGGCGACCGCGGCGATGGCGAAGGACTTGCGCATGATTCGTGACTCCTTTGTGGATCGTTCGAGAAAGGTCGTGGACACGGGCGGGCCTTCCGCGGGCCCGCCCGTGTGGCGTGCCTAGTGGCCCTTGTGGTCGCTGTTCTGGCACTGCTGGTCGAGCGACGGCGCGACCAGGACGTTCTGGCCGCAGATCTGCCAGTGCGCGGCGTCGGAGGCGTCGAGGTTCACCAGCGACAGCGGGCCGGCGAAGGCACCCGACTGCGGGCCCATGCCGATGTGGTCGCGGTTGTCGCAGTCCTGGCCGTAGGACTGGGTCAGGACGTTCTGACCACAGATCTGCCAGTGCGCGGCGCTGGACGCGTCGACGTTGACCAGCGAGAGGTCACCGGCGTAGGCGCCGGAGTTTCCCGCCTGGGCGACGCCCGCCAGAGCGAAGGCGCCGATGCCGGCGGCGACGGCCGCGGTCGTGAAGAGCTTGCGCATGATGCGTTTTCCCCCATTGTTTTTCAGACGACACCGGAGGGCGGAGTGCCCGGATCCGATGGTCCGGCCGAAGGCCGGGATGAACGCGCGCGAACGCGCGTGGAAGGCGTCCCTAGTCGGGAGCGACCGTGTGCTCGGAGGCCCGCTCGGCCGGGGGCGCGTGCGCCCCCGCGGCGAGTAGGGCGTCCGACTGCGCGGAGCCGAACCATGCCTCTGCTGAAGGCAGGACGGCTCCGTCACCGTGCTGACCGCCGCCGGGGCAGCGGACGACGCTCGCGCCACCCGAGGTGCCCGCATCGGGGCACGGGGTGAGCGGAGCGACGGGACCGCCGGGCGGGTGGTGTCCCGCCTTACCGGTGGTCGCCGTGGGATGCGGCTGCCCGTCGAAGGCCGGACGCACGCTCGGGGACTTCGCCCCGGTCGTTCCGGTGTCCGGCGGGCGGGCGGCCGTTCGAGGAAGGCTCGTGTCGGCCGTCCCGGCTCGCTCGGCCGGGGCCGCCACGTCGGCGGAACCGCCCGTCGAGGCCGCATCCGGCGCGCCCGTCAAGGAGGCGAGCACGCCGGTCAGGTTCTGGAGGACGCCCCGGGCGGGTCGCACCGAGGTCTCCGTGGCGGTGACCGCGGCCGGTGTCCCGGCCGCGTGTGTCACGAGCTCACCGACGAGGTCCGTCGTGGTCCGCACCACCGCGGTGGGGGACTCCTCGGCGCACGCGCGGACGGGTTCGCCGCACCCGAGCGTGCCGAGCAGTTCCTCGACGACCGGGTCGACCCGGTCGGCCGTCTCCTCGACGACGGGCTCCACCACGCTGGTGACCTCGTCGAGCAGAACCGCGGATGTGAGATCGAGCGAGGGTTCCCCCGTCTCGGCCGCTTCGGCACGGGACCCCGTGTCGGCGAGCGCCCATCCGACGCCGATGAGGGCGCCGAGGACGAGCGCGCCCAGGCCGAGCCCGAGCAGGTGGGCGCGCGAACGGCCGACGGGCACGCGGCGGGAGCCGCGTGTGCCGAGACCGATGAACCGCATGCCCACCTCGTGTTGACGACGCCGACAGATCCAAATACCTGACTGTCTGGAAAAACGAGGCCGATGGAGTTTGGATACGGACTGTTCGGACATTTTTTGCAAATCAGTCAAAGCACGCGAATGCCACACGCGCCTGGGCCGGAGATGCGAGACGAACTCAGCTCTCGTCGCGCGCGAGCCAGCGGACCGACCCGTCCAGACCCGTCCAGGCCTGCCCGGAATCGGCCGACTCGCCGTGCCCCGCGCGGAAGTCCCGCACGTAGATGGAGACGTCGTCCAGCGCCCACCGCAGCTCGTAGAACGCCATCAGCTCCGCCGAGACCTCGTGCCCGGTCACGCGCGCGTAGAGCTCACGCGCCGGCCCGTCGTCACCGAGCCCCATCCACAGGTCCCGCTCCGGCGGCGCCAGCCGGACGGTGTCCCAGTCGATCAGCAGCAGGCGCTCGCCGTCGGCCAGAACGTTGCCGCGATGGGGTTCGCCGTGCGTCACGACGAGTTCGGCATCGCTCATCGCGGCGATGCGCGCGGCGACGGTATCGAAGCGGGCGAGCGCGGCCCGCACGCCACTCTCCCGCTCCCTCAGGAGCTTCCGGGTGCGGTCACCGTAGGGGCCGCTGCCCCAGGGCGTCTCCAGCGCGGTCAGTGCCTCGTCGAGATGGACGCGGGCGGCGAGCGCGGGATCGTGCCGGGGCGGTGCGGGCGGAGCGGCGCGATGGAGCCGGGCGAGGACGGCGGCCATGTCGGCGCGCTGCCGCGGGCTCGGGACGTCGAAGAAGGAACCGGGCTCGCCCGCGACGAGCGGGAAGAGCGTCACGGCCCAGCGTTCGCCAAGCGGGACGACGCTCCGGCCGTCTTTCGCCGGCAGGGGCGCGACGACGAAGTCGAGGCCGGCCAAGGCGAGGGCGGTGTCCATCGCGGCGGTCAGGGTCGCGGTGTCGGTGTGTTCGAGGTCGGTGACGGTGACGAAGTGCCGGGCCGTCGTCCAGTGGTAGCCGCCGAATCCGACCGGCGCGTAGGTCAGGTCGTCCCGCGCCGCCCAGTGTTCGCCGAGGACGGCGGCGAGGTCGGCTTCGTCGAGACCTTTCGGTCGCTCCTGCATCGCGACACCATAACCGCGGCCGGGCGGGACCAAAGACCTGTTTTCGTCGTGGGAGTGGCCGATGGCGGTGTCCATAACGCAGAGTGGTCTCTTGTGTACGGAGAAACGGCCTCAGCAGGAGGAACCATGCAAGGCGAAGTCATGCTCGCCGTCAGCGACTTCTCGCGCAGCGAATACGGGATCGCGGCGGCGACCGCCACCGCGATGCTCCACTACGGCTTCGTGCTGCTCGCCATCGCCGGAGAGGAGGGCGAGGTGTCGCCCACCCAGCGCGACTGGCTGATCCGCCATCAGCGCCGCTTCGGCGCGCCCGACGACGTTCTCGACGCCTACCTCGACTACGACCACCGGGACGCCGATCTGGAGACGCTCGTGAAGGACATCGTCACCGACGTGCCGACCTGGTCGCCGGCGCCGCACCTGATCTATCACGCGATCCAGATGTGCACTGTGGACGGTTCGTTCGACATTCCCGCCCAGCGCAAGGTGACCCGCGCGGCGAGGCGCCTCGGCGTCACCGACGACATCGTGCTGACGATCCGGACGCTCATCGACATGGAGAGCGCCGTGGGCAAGATGCGCCGGGCGCTGTTCGGCATCGACACGCTGTAGGCGACATCACCGGGACAGAGGGGACCCTTAGCGAGTCGGCGCCGCTTATTGCCAGTAACTTGCAATAGGTACGGTGTTGCAAGAGCGTCCGACCACTGAGGAGCCCATCGATGGAGATCTACACCCTCCCCGACCTGCCCTACGACTACGCCGCGCTCGAACCCCACATCAACGGCCACATCCTCGAACTGCACCACGACAAGCACCACGCCGCCTACGTCAAAGGCGCCAACGACACCCAGGAACGCATCGCCGAAGCCCGCGACAAGGGCGACTTCTCGGCCATCGTCGGCCTGGAGAAGACCTTGGCCTTCAACCTCTCCGGACATGTGCTGCACTCGCTGTACTGGCAGAACATGAGCCCCGAAGGCGGCGACCGGCCCGAAGGCGTGCTCGCCGAAGCGATCGGCGAGCACTTCGGGTCCTTCGAGGCCTTCCACGGCCAGCTGTCGGCGGCCACGACGCTCGTGCAGGGCTCGGGTTGGGGTGTGCTCTCCTATGAACCGCTGTCGAAGCGGTTGATCGTGGAGCAGGTCTACGACCACCATGGCAATGTGGCCCAGGGATCCGTGCCGCTGCTGGCCTTCGACGCGTGGGAGCACGCGTACTACCTGCAGTACAAGAATGTGCGCCCGGACTTCGTCAAGGCGATGTGGGACGTGGTGAACTGGCAGGACGTCACCGCCCGGTACACCGCCGCGATCGCGGGCTGAACGCCCGCGCCGAAACCCCGGGGCGGGCGGGTTCCAGCTCCCGCCCGCCCCGGTCTCCCAGCGGGCTAGACGATCGCCGGCACATCCTGCCGCGGCGGCTTGAAATTGACCTCGTCATAGAGGACCCAGCCCGTCACGTCCACGCGATAGACACGGTGATGGGCCTCCCCCGACGCCAACCGCGCCGGATCGATCGCGTTCGCCGCACTCGGATGCCGCCCGACATAGGCCGCGATGTCCTCGTCGATGCCCGACACCGGCAGTTCCCTTGCCGTACCGACGAACTGGACACCCCGCACAGGCTCGCTCAAGACCGACAACTCGATCGCCACGATCGCACCCGCGACCCGCTCATCAGCCCGGATATTGACGCAATGCGCCCGATCCGGCCGCGAGATGAACCACAGACGGTCCGCGGCGAAAGCACTGGCGAACCAGAGATTGCACACCACCGGCGCACCCGAACCGTCCAAAGTGGCCAGCTGCAAGGCCTTCCCGGCCGAGACGTACTCCTCCAGCAGTGCACGCGCGTCACTCATCGGCGACCCTCCATCCATGATGGACAGATCGTATCGGGAACGGTGACTCCGCCGGGCTGGGCGACGCCGACGAGAACGCCTGAGAGGTAAGGGATCGGGCTCGCCCCGCCCTCACCCCGTCGCGTCCACCGCCGCGCGGACGAAGGCCGTGATCCGCTCCGTCGTGTTCGCCGCCAGCCACGTCGGGCCGCGCTCGATCGGCGGCGCATCGCTGATCGGCACGTACGCCAAGCCCGAACGCGGATAGACCCGAGGCGTCGACTCCGCCACCGGGCACACGCCCTTCCCCAACGCCACGAGCGTCAGAATGTCCGAGAAACTCTCCGCCACCGGCCCCCGCGGCACCGGCCGTCCCGAAGGCGTGGCCCGCGGAGTCCGGTCCGCCTTGAACGCCTCCGACGTCACCTCCGGGTACTGCACCACCGGATGATCGCCGAGGACC
The DNA here is from genome assembly GCF_014202425.1 of Phytomonospora endophytica. Taxonomy (GTDB): domain Bacteria; phylum Actinomycetota; class Actinomycetes; order Mycobacteriales; family Micromonosporaceae; genus Phytomonospora; species Phytomonospora endophytica. The sequence continues at coordinate 493,989 of NZ_JACHGT010000002.1, forward strand.
TCCAGCGTCACCGACTCCTCGGCCGCCAGCGGATGCCCGGCCGCGACCGCCAGCACCCTCGGCTCCCGCAGCAGGACCGGACCGTTCGCCATCCCGTCGAAGGGAAAGGACGCGAACAGCACGTCGACCGAACCGTCGAGCAGACTCGCCCGCGTCTTCAACAGCGGCGCCTCACGGACGTGCACCTCGCACTCGGGATGCCGCCGCGTGAACAGCGCGACGGCCTTGAGCAGCAACTCGTCGGTCCCCGAACCGACGTGCGCGACCCGCAGCTCCCCACTGATCCCCCGCCCGGCGTCGACGGCCCGCCGCACCGCCGCCTCCATCGCGTCCACCAGCGGCGCGAGGTCCTCGGCGAGCCGCCGCCCGATCGCCGTCGGGCGCACGACCCGGCTCGTCCGCTCGAACAGGGGCGCGCCGACCCGCCGCTCCAGCTTCTTCACCGTCTTGCTGACCTGCCCCGTCGTCAACCGCAGCCGTACGGCGGTCCGGCCGAAGTGCAGCTCCTCGGCGAGGACCAGGAAGGTCTCGACCTCCTGACGTTCCAGCACACGCCCTCCCATCGTTGCCTCTGTGGCAACGACCGTAGCCGGGAGATCGCTTGATGGTCGACCCCGATTGCCGGAGAGTGGACTCCAACGCCCCGGACGACCTGGGGAAACACCAAGGAGACAACATGCGCGTCAAGGCCTTCGACCACCTCGTCATCAACTCCACCGACGTCGAGCGCTCGCTCGGTTTCTACTGCGGCACGCTCGGCCTCGAACCCGTCCGTGTCGAGGAGTGGCGGGCCGGTAAGGTCCCGTTCCCGTCGGTGCGGGTCACGCCCGAGACGATCATCGACCTCGGCAGCCGCCCGCGCGGCGAGTCGAACGTCGACCACATCTGCCTCGTCGTCGACCCACTCGACTGGGACGAGGTCATCGCGGCCGGCACCTTCGACGTCGTCGAGGGCCCCGTCCAGCGCTTCGGCGCGCGCGGCGACGCGACCTCCCTGTACGTGCGCGACCCGGACGGCAACACCGTTGAGCTGCGGTGGTACCCGCAGGACGTCGAGGCGTAGGCACCTGCGGCCGGGGCCCCGCGCGCCGGGGCCCGCGTACCGTGGTCGCCGTGAACCCGGCCCGCATCGCCCGCGACCTCGCCCAACGCCATCCGCGGCTGGCCGACGCCGCCGTCGTGGCCGGGGTCTACGCCGGGCTGCTGCTGGCGATGCGCTTCGGGAAGTTCCCGCCGACGCCGCCACTGGCCGCCGTCTTCGGCGCGCCGATGGCCGCGTCGCTGTTCTTCCGCCGCAAGTACCCCATCGCCGTCCTCGCCGCGTGCCTGCTGTGTCTCGTCGCGTTCCTCATCGGCAGCGACCGGCAGCGCGCCCCCATAGAGCTCATCTGCGCCTTCGCGCTCTACAACGTGGCCCTGCGCACGCCCCGGCGCACCGCCTGGACCGCCGCGGCCGTCACCTGCGCGACCCTCCTCGTCGCCAACCTCATCTCGACCGTCGACCAGCCCTTCCTGTCCGACCTGCTCGGCCCCGTCCTCACCGTCGGCATGGCCACCGGCATCGGCGACGCCCGGCGCAGCCGCCGCGCCTACATCGCCGCCGTCGAGGAACGCGCCAGGCAGGCCGAGGCGACCCGCGAGGAGGAGGCCGAGCGGCGGGTCATGGCCGAGCGGCTGCGCATCGCCCGCGAACTCCACGACGTCCTCGCCCACCACATCGCCCTCATCAACGTGCAGGCGCAGGTCGCCGCGCACGTCCTCGACACCGAACCCGCGCAGGCCCGCACGGCCCTCGGTCACGTCAGCGACGCCGGCCGCGAGGCGCTCGACGAGCTCCGCACGACCGTCGGGCTGCTGCGGGCGCCCGGCAGCGGCGAAGACCTGCCGACCGCCCCCTCCCCCGGCCTCGACGGTCTTCCCGGACTGCTCGCGTCGTTCGCCGCCGTCGGCATGGACGTCGCCCACCTCACGCAAGGGACACCGCGGCCGCTGTCGGCGCAGGTCGCGCTGGCCGCCTACCGGATCGCCCAGGAGGCTCTGACCAACGTGCACAAACACGCGCCCGGCGCCAACGCCGCCCTGACCATCGCCTACGTGCCCGGCGACGTCCTCGTCGAGATCACCGACGACGGTCCCGGCGGTGCGACCCTCGGCGCCGGCAACGGGCTGATCGGGATGCGCGAACGCGCCCTGTCGGTCGGCGGCACCTTCAGCGCCGGGCCGGGCCCGGGCGGCGGATTCCGTGTCCGCGCAGTGCTCCCCGCCGCCGGGGAGCCGTCGTGATCCGGGTCCTGCTCGCCGACGACCAGGCGCTCCTGCGCCACGGCTTCCGCGTCCTCATCGACGCCGCTCCCGACATGGAGGTCGTCGGCGAGGCCGCCGACGGCGACGAGGCGCTCGCCCTGGTGAAGGGCCTCGCGCCCGACGTGGTCCTGATGGACATCCGCATGCCGGGGACCGACGGGCTGACCGCGACGTCGCAGATCACCGCCGATCCGGACCTCGCGTCGGTGAAGGTGCTGGTCCTGACGACGTTCGAGATCGACGAGTACGTCTTCGCGGCGCTGCGCGCGGGTGCCGGCGGCTTCATCGGCAAGAGCGTCACGGCGGCCGAACTCCACGACGCGATCCGCCTCGTCGCGGGCGGCGACTCCCTCCTGTCCCCCGCCGCGACCAAGGGCCTGATCGCCCGCTTCCTCTCGGGCCCCGCCGAAGGCGGGGCGCACACCTCGGAGGACCTGGCCGTCCTGACGGAGCGGGAACGGGAAGTGCTGACGCTGGTGGCCCTGGGCCGCACGAACGACGAGATCGCCGACGCCTTGGGCATCAGCCGCACGACGGCGAAGACGCACGTCAACCGGGCGATGCTGAAACTGGGCGCGCACGACCGAGCCCAGCTGGTGATCATCGCCTACGAGACGGGACTCGTGCGGCCACGGCGGTGAGGGGACCAGCCGCATCCCGAGCACCGCGAGCCGGCCAGTACTGCGCTCGCAGTACCCCCCTCCCGTCCCGCAGGAGGACGTCGGTGGGGCCGCCGGTGGCGAGGCTTGGGGTGCGCATCGCCGCGCGTTTCTCGTCCCGGCGCTTTGAGGAGTTTCTCCGACATGTCCTTCCTGGCTCGATGGAGCCTGGCCAATCGTGGCCTTGTCGCGCTCGTCACCCTGGTGGTGGCGGGTTTCGGTGCTTTCGCGGTGCCGAGTTTGAAACAGCAGTTGTTGCCGCAGATGAGTTTTCCGATGGTCTCGGTGAGCGCCGTCTATGTGGGTGCGGCTCCCGAGGTCGTCGAGCGGCAGGTGACGGTTCCGCTTGAGGATGCTCTGCGGGGTGTCGACGGGGTCACGGAGATCACGTCCACGTCGTCGGAGTCGAGTTCGAGTGTGCTGGTGGCCTTCGAGTTCGGTGTCGATCTCGATGAGGCGCAGGCCGACGTCGACAAGGCGCTGGCGAGTGTGGGGCTCCCGGACGACGTGGAGCCACGGTCGCTGGTGGGGAGCACCGAGGATCTGCCGGTGGTGCAGTTGGCGGTGAGTTCGGGTGAGGATCAGCAGCTTCTGGCGGAGCGGCTGGAGCGTCAGGTCGTGCCGGAGTTGGCGGCGATCGACGGTGTGAAGGAGGCGACCGTCTCGGGCGCGCGGGAGCGTGTCGTGACGATCACGCCGGACGCGGGAAAGCTCGCGTCGAAGGGTTTGACGGCGACGTCGATCGCGGACGCGATCCGGGCGGCGGGGACGCCGTTCCCGGCGGGTTCGGTGTCGGAGGGCGAGGGTTCGCTGACGGTGCAGGTCGGTGCGGCCTTCGACGCGGTCGAGGACCTGGAGGATCTGTATCTGACTCCGCCGGTCGCTCCACAGGGGACGGAGCCGCCGGCGCCGGTGAGGCTGGGTGATGTCGCGGAGGTCGCGCTGGAGACGACGGAGGCGACGTCGCTGACTCGCACCGACGGTCAGCCGAGTCTGGGCTTGTCGATCACGATGTCGCCGGACGGGAACGCCGTCGACATCTCGCATGACGTGCGTGACGCGCTGCCGGAGTTGGCCTCCGGCCTGGGTTCGGGCGCGACGATGACGGTCGTGTCGGATCAGGCTCCGGCGATCGAGGAGTCGATCGCGGACACGACGACGGAGGGCCTGCTCGGTCTGGCGATGGCCGTCCTGATCATTCTGGTGTTCCTCTTCTCGGTGCGGTCCACGCTGGTCACGGCGGTGTCGATTCCGCTGTCGGTGCTGATCGCGCTGATCGCCCTGTGGACGCAGAACTACACGCTGAACCTGCTGACCCTCGGGGGTTTGACGATCGCGATCGGCCGGGTCGTCGACGACTCGATCGTGGTGCTGGAGAACATCGGCCGCCATCTGGCCTATGGGGAACCGCGCCGGCAGGCGATCCTCAACGCGGTCCGGGAGGTCGCGGGCGCGGTCACGTCCTCGACGTTGACGACGGTGGCGGTGTTCCTGCCGATCGCCTTCGTGGGCGGGCTCGTCGGGCAGTTGTTCGGCGCCTTCTCCTTCACCGTCACGATCGCGTTGCTGGCTTCGCTGCTGGTGTCGCTGACGGCGGTGCCGGTGCTGGCGTACTGGTTCATGAAGACCCCGAAGAACGCCGACCGGGAGGCCGCGGAACGCAAGGAGCGCAACAGTCTCCTGCAGCGCGCCTATGTCCCGGTGCTGCGTTTCGCGACGAAGCACCGTTTGACGACGGTCGCACTGGCACTGGTGATCCTCGTCGGGACGCTGTCGCTGGTCCCGCAGCTGGAGACGAGCTTCATCGACAACGCCGGGCAGCGGACGGTCAGTGTCACGCAGACGCTGCCGCCGGGCACGTCGCTGGAGACCGCCGACGGCAAGGCCAAGGAGGTCGAGTCGGTCATCGCCGGGATCGACGACGTCGAGATGTACCAGGTGACCGTCGGCGGTGCCGGTGGTCTGGCGGCGCTGTTCGGCGGTGGCGGCGGGAGTTCGAAGGTGAGCTACTCGCTGACCCTCGACGAGGACGGTGACACCGACGCCGTCGAGCAGACGCTTCGCGACACCCTCGGCGCGCGTGCGGATCTGGGCGAGATCGCCATCGGCGAGGCCGGCGGCTTCGGCGGCGACTCCCTTGAGGTCCGGGTGACCGCCGACGATCCGGCGGTCCTGAAGGAGGCGTCGTCCATTGTGGAGGACGCGATGGCGCGGACGCCGGGCGTGACGGAGGTGACCAGCTCGATCGCCGAGACGGTGCCGCGCGTTCAGGTCACCGTCGACCGGGAGGCCGCCGCGCAGCGGGGCCTGTCGGAGGTCATGATCGGTCAGCTCGTCACACAGGCCATGCGCGGCACGACCGTCACGCAACTGTCCTTCGACCAGACCACCGCCGACGTGATCCTCAAGTCCGGCGACGACGCCCCGGCCTCGATCGCCGACCTCAAGAAGCTCGTCCTCGTGCCGGGCGTGAAACTCTCCGACGTCGCCGAGGTCGCGCGGGTCGACGGGCCGGTCTCCGTGGCCCGAGCCGACGGCGAACGCTCCGCGACGGTGACCGGCACCAACACCGGCGAGTCCCTCGGCACGGCCACCGCCGAGCTGACGAAACGGCTCGACGGCGTCACCATGCCGGCCGGGGCGTCCTACGAGATCGGTGGCGCCAGCCAGGACCAGAGCGAGGCCTTCGGCAACCTCGGCCTCGCCGCGGTCGCCGCGATCGCGCTGGTGTTCATGATCCTCGTGGCGACGTTCCGGAGCCTCATCCAGCCGCTGATCCTGCTCGTGTCGATCCCCTTCGCGGCGACCGGCGCGATCGGGCTGCTGCTGGCGACCGGGACTCCGCTGGGACTGGCCGCCGGTATCGGGTTGCTGATGCTGATCGGGATCGTGGTGACCAACGCGATCGTGCTCCTCGACCTGATCAACCAGTACCGGCGCGACGGGATGCCGCTGTTCGAAGCCGTCATCGAAGGGGGACGCAACAGGTTGCGGCCGATCCTCATGACGGCCCTGGCGACGATCTTCGCCCTGACGCCGATGGCGCTCGGGTTGACCGGAGGGGGCGGGTTCATCTCGAAACCCCTGGCCATGGTGGTGATCGGCGGGCTGGTGAGCTCGACGCTGCTGACACTGGTGCTGGTGCCGACGCTGTACACGATGGTGGAGCGGCGGAAGGAAAGGCGACGGGAACGGCGGGAGGCGAAGCGGACGGGACGTGCGCTGGAGGAGACGAGCACGAATGAGGCCGAGCCTGTCGCGGTGGGGTGAGCGGGTTTAAGGCCTGAAGATCGCGGGTCCGTCCTTTGTGGACGGGCCCGCGCCCGCCGTTTCGGGTGAGGCCGGCTGGAGGGCTCCGCCCCCGCACCCCCGCTGGGGACTCCGTCCCAGACCCCTGCCGGGGCTTCGCCCCAGACCCCACCAGGGACTCCGCCCCCGAGACCCCCGCTGGGGCTTCGCCCCAGACCCCACTCAGGGGCTCCGCCCCCGAGACCCCCGCTGGGGCTTCGCCCCAGACCCCACCAGGGACTCCGTCCCTGGACCCGGGACTTTCAGTCCCGGGCCGAAGGCCCGGGACCTTCGGTCTCGTTCGTCTCGTTCGTCTCGTTCTTCTCGTTCTTCTCGTCTAACGCATGTTGTGTCTCGCCTGCGGTGTCAGAGCCGGACCCACCTGGTTGATCAGATCCGCCAGTTCGTGTGCCACCTGGCCGATGTCGCAGCCGAAACCCGCCAGTGCCAGCAGGCTCGCGCCGTTCGACACCGCCATCGAGAACATGTAGCCGCCGTTCATCTCCGTCAGGTTGCTGATCACCGGATCGGCACCCATCGAGCGGGCCGCGCCCGCCAGGAGGCTCGTGAGGCCCGACGCGACCGCCGCGAGCCGTTCCGCCTCGTCCGTCGGCAGTTCGCGGTTCGCGGCGATCAACAGACCGTCCGCGGCCACGGCGAGTACATGCGACACGTGCGGGACCCGGTCGACGAAGTCGTTGACAAGAAAGTCGACGTTGTAGCTGCTGGTCACGTGGGCGTCCTCGGGTTGTTGTTCGGCTGCTGCTTCGGCTGGCCCTGCCTGCTGCCGGAAAGGCCACGGGCATAGGCGAGGTAGGTGGCGCCGATCGCGGCGGGATCACGCCGGATCGGGCCCCGCGTGGGCCGGGACGTCCCCGGCGCGGTCGTCCCGGCCGCGAGGCTGGACATGGGGCGTCGGCGGGGAAGTCCGTTCTCGTCGAGGTCCGGCTCGGGCTCCTTCGGCGGAACACCCTGCCAGGCGAAATGCACGACCGGGATCTCCTCGTCGGCGTCGACCGGATCGGCGACGGCCGCGCCCGCGCGCCTCGGCGCCACGGCGGTCGCACCCGAACGATCCCGTTTCCGGAACAGCGGCGCCTCCCGGCGCTGCGGCGTCGCCGGACCGGCCGTCAGTTCCAGGCGCCGACGGGCTTCCGGCGTCGGCGCGAAGTCGAGGAGCGTGGCCGGAAGCACGACCTCGGCGATGATGCCCCGGTCGGGGGCCGCGCGCAGCCGCACCGCGATGCCGATGCGGTTGGCGAGGATGCCCACGACCGTCAAACCCATGGCCTGCAAGGACTCCAGGTCCATCGGCGAGGCCGCGCCGAGGCGGGCGTTGAGCATCGCCAGACGGCCCTCGTCGATGCCGATGCCGTGGTCGCGGATCTCGACGACGACCTTGTCGGTCAGGAAGCGGGCCGCGACGTGCGCCGGGTCGCTGGAATAGCGGGTCGCGTTGTCGATGAGCTCGGCGAGGAGTTGCACGGCGTCGTCGACGGCCGCGGGTTTGACCCACACGCCGTCGTCGACGGTGGTGAACTCGACGCGCGTGTAGTGCTCGGCGTGGCTCTGCGCGGCCCGCAGGACGTCGCCGAGCCTCTCGTTGGAGGTGCGGACCTTCGCCGCCGACGCGCCACCGAGGACCAGAAGGCTGTCGTTCGCCCGTCCCTGCAGAGAGACCAGGTGGTCGAGGCGGAAGAGGCGCTCCAGCTGATCGGGGTCGTTCTCGGCGTGCTCGGCCGCGTCGAGTTCGGCGGTGAGGCGGCCGGTCAGGGAGTGGCCGCGACGGGCCAGGCGGATGAACATCGAGCCGACGTGCACACGCAGCATCGCCTGCTGGGCGGCGACGCGGATCGCCTCGCGGTGCACCAGGTTGAAGGCACCGGCCACTTCGGACAGTTCGTCGGATCCGGCCTCCCGCAGGGGAGGCGTGGTCGCCTCGGCGAACTCCTCCGGCGTCATGCCGGACAGTTCCTTCTGCTCGTCGACCTGGCGGACGGCCGTCGGGAGTTCGTCGCGGGCCACGCGGCGGGCGGAGTCGCGCAGCCGCCGCAGACCCTGGGTGACCGAGCGGCCCAGCCACAGGGCGGTCAGCACGGCCAGGACGAGCGTGATGACGACGACCGCGACCTCGATGAGCACCTGGCGGGTCACGGCGTCCTGGATCGCCTTGGACTCGGCGACGGTGGCGTTCAGTGTCTCGTCGATGACCCCGGCGGTGGCGACGTGGCGGGCGTCGAAGGCGGCGACGAGCGCGGTGTGGTCGACGTCGATCCGCTCGTAGGAACGGGAAGTGGACACCTCCCGCTCGAAGTTGTTGATCGGCCGGGCGTCCTGCGAACCGAGTCCGCCGGCGTCGAAGCCGCCGCCGTCGGCGCTGATCCGGCGGTATTCGCTCAAGGCGCGCTGCCGGTCGCCGATCAGTTGCATGAACGGCCGGTAGGAGGCGTCGAGGGGCTCGTCGTTCTTGAGTTCCAGGGTGAGCACGCGCAGCTGCTCGGAGCTCTCGTCGGCGGCGCTGAGCAGCGACGCGGCCCGCAGGCTGCGGTTGAGGCCGGGCGCCTCGGCCTGGTCGACGGCGTGGTCGAGCAGGCGCGTCAGGCGGCTGACGGCGGCACTGTAGACGGTCAGGTGGACGCGCTCGATGTCGCGGTGCGCCGCCGATCGCACGACCTGGAGCCGCGACAGGGGCTTGTCTGCCGAGGCGAGCAGCGCGGTCACCTGCGGGTCGTCGGTGAAGGCCTCGCGGGCGGTGGCGAGTTCGGCGAGGCGGTCGTTCGAGGCGGTGACGGCGTCGTCGAAGCCGGCGATGGACATGTCGGGCAGGTCGAGCTGGTCTTTGAAGACCTGCACGGAGGCCTGCGCGCGTTCGTCCTGCATGGCACGGATGACGCGGGAGACGGTGCCGGCGAGTTCGACGAGTTCGGCGGTGTCGGTGGCGTCGGCGGCTTCCTGGGCGGAGTCGGTGAGGCGCACCGAGGCGATCCCGGCGAGGGCGACGACGGGGATGAGCAGCATGAGGGCCAGTTTGGTGCGGATGCGCACCGACGAGGGCCGCCATCGGGCGAGACGCCGCGGCCGGCCCGTGTCGTCCACGGCGCTGCGGTCATCATCCAGCATGGATCCTCCACGGATCGGTCGTCGGGGCCGGCGCTCCCACCGTCCTGCCGGTATCGGATCGGCGTGTCCCGCGACGTGCCCTCGCAGATCTCACCACAGGAATACCGGGAAGGAAATAGTGAAGGGGGCAAATGTTTACACGTATTGATTCATGGGGATCACGTGCGGGCACCGGAACCGGGGCCCCGGTCGCGCTGAGTGGTCGGTACATTCTGGACGGTCCGCTAGCTTTCCAGCGGGACCAGTACTCCGTTTCGCACGATCTGCACGACCGGATCCTGGTAGACCTCGCCGTTCTCGTCGATGGAGAGCGTGCCGAGGACCGTCTCCTGTTCGAGGATCTGGCCGAGGTTGTCCTTGATGGCCTCACGGCTGGCGTCGCAGTCGGCGCGGACGGCGACGTCGATGAGGTGGGCGGCGGTGTAGGCCTGCGCGGCGAACTGGTCGGGCGGGCGGCCGTAGCGCTGGGTGAAGTTCGCGACGAACTGCTCGTTGCCCTCGCTCTGCAGCGCCGAACTCCAGGCCCCGGCGACGATCAGGCCTTCCGCCGCCGGTCCGAGTTCGTCGACCATGACCGGGGAGTTGAAGGCGTTCCCGCCGATGATCGGCGCGGTGAGCCCGAGCTCGCGCGCCTGCTTCACCAGCGGGATGGTCGCGCCGAGCAGGGCGGAGAGGACGACGGCGTCGGGCTCGGCGGCCTTGACGCGGTTGAGCTGCTCGGTGAAGCTCGTGTCGGTGGTGGCGAACTCCTCCTCGCCGACGACGTCGATGCCGAGGCCTTCGAGGGCCTCCTTCATCGTCCGGTACGCCGAGGAGGTGAACTCGTCGACACCGTCGTAGAGGATCGCCACGCGCTTGAGGTCGAGCGCCTCGACGGCGGCGGGAATGCTCGCGCCGAGCGCGACCCGCTCGGAGAGGGAGTCGCGGAAGATGTAGTCGCCCAGATCGGGGATGCCTTCGGCGGTGGTGGACATGCCGATCGCCGGAACGCCCGCCTCCTGCGCGTCGGGGAAGGCCGCGAAGGCCACAGTGGACAGTGTCGGGCCGGCGATGACGCTGACCTTCTCGCTGTCGATGAGCTTCGCGTAGTGGGCGACGCCCTCCTCGGGACTGGTCTTGTCGTCTTCGAGGAGCACCTGGTACTCGACACCGCGCTGGGCGTTCAGCTCGTCGAAGGCGAGTTCGAGCCCCTGCTGCTGGTAACCGCCGATAAACGCGGCACCACCGGTGATGCTGATGACGAGGCCGACCTTGACGGGCGCCTCGATCACGCAGTCCGCGCCCGCGCCCGTACCGGACAGCCCGCTGTTGTCGGCGGGCGCTTCGCCACCGTCGACGCAACCGGCCGCCAGGAGCAGTACGGCGGCCGACGCGGCGGCGGCCGACCCCACTCTTAAGCGCATCGGACTCCTCGGTCGCTTGTGGACGGTCGTCGTGGTCCCCCGCCGCCTCCCGGCGACGGGCAGCGACGTTCGGTACGTGAAAGTACACGCCCGGGGCGACGGAGACCAGGGGCCGGGCGGTTCGAACACGAGGTGAACGGCGGTGAGATCGAGGAAAGCGCGTGCCGTTCGGGGCTTCGGGCCACGGCTCGTGCGGATCCGGTGCAACCCCGGGCCGCCTTCGGCGCGTAGGTAGCGGCGACCATCGCTGACGGGAGGGCTCATGCGGGCCGAAGAGGAAGCCGAGTTCCGGCGCTACGTCGCCGCGCGCTCCGATCGACTGCGGCGTTTCGGCTACTTGTGCTGCGGCGACTGGCAACGCGCCGAGGACGCCGTCCAGACCTCGCTCATCAAGCTCTACGCGGCATGGACACGGATCTCCCACAACGCCTGCGACGCCTACGTGCGGCGGATCGTGGCCAACACGCTGATCAGCGAGCACCGCCGGGGCTGGTTCCGGCGCGAACGGGTCAGTGAAAGACCGCCCGAGCGCCAGATCCCCGACCAAAGCGAGGCCACCGCCGACACCTTAGCCGTCATGAGCGCCCTCGCCCGGCTGCCGCCGCGGCAGCGCGCCGTCGTCGTCCTCCGGTACTGGGAGGACCTGCCGATCGAGCAGGTCGCCGAGATCATGCGCTGCTCGACCGGAACGGTGAAATCCCAGGGCACGCGCGGCTTGCGGACCCTGCGCGCCCTGCTGTCCGCAGCCATGCCGGAACGAACGATGGGAGCGTCGTCATGACCGACGACATCAGGGATCTGCTGGACCGGGCCGCCGCGAAGTCCCCGCCGCGAACGCTCGACGCCGACCTCGTCGTCACCCGCGGCCGCGGGCGCGTCCGCCGGCGGCGGCTCGCTCTCACCGGCGGCACCGCCCTCGGCGTCGCCGCGTTCACGGCGGCCACCATCGCCTTGACCGCGCTCGTCGGCCCGGGCGCGGCCGTCACGACGCCCGACGGCGCGGCGAGCGCGTCGGAGACACCGGTCGAGCCCACGCCGTCGTCGGACCTGCCGCCGCTCCCCCCCGGGAGCGACTACTACTGGTTCGGCGACGACCGGGTCGACGACGACGCCGGCGCCGAACTCACGCAGGCACTCGTGTCGTACCTGCGGGAGCACCACCCCGAAGCCAGGAGCGTCGACATGGTCGCCGACGGCACCGGCGGGATGCGACCCGAACTGCGGCCGGTCGACGCGAATCTCCAGATCTCCCGCCACACCGCCTATCTGGTCCCGCTGGACAGCCCGAACAACATGGACTCCTTCGCCTCGGTCCACGACCAGCCCGTCTACCAGATCTGGGACTCCTCACCGAAGCAGACCGCCGACGCCGTGTTCGCGATGTTCGGCATGTACTCCGGCGCGCGGCTCGCGATCGACGGCGCGGACGCGGAGGTCGAGGACTGGCTCGACGTGACCCTGTTCCCCTCCGGCGGTTTCCTGCCGGGCACGGACAACGTCTCCCGCGACGGCATCACCCAGCCCGCGAACGGATACCTCACCGAGGGCTGCGACGCCTACGAAGGCCGGAACTACACGGGCGGCAGGGCCGCGTACACCTTTGACTGCGACGAGTCGGCCGGCCCCGGCGGGGAACGGATCCTCACCGTCGCCGCGCACCAGCGCAACGACTGGGGCGTCACCACCGTCCACACCGTCGTCGTGATCCGCGCCGACGGCACCGGACTGGTGGTCCGCGACTGGCCGACGCCCGTCCACGACACCGAACCGGACGGGCCGCTCGACCCGTCGCTGGACATGGGCGAACTCACCGCGCTCGCCCTCGCCATCCCGATCGTCCCCTTCGGACGGTGAGGGCGGTTCCCGCGCGGTCCCGGGCGGGGCCGCGCGGGAGCGGACCTTCGGGCCGGGAAAGCGGTAGCGTCGGCAACCATGAGCCGACGCGACATCAACCTCATTCCCGAACTCGACGACTACACCCAGGCGCATTCGACGCGTACCGACGACCTGCTCGCCGAACTCGCGGACGAGACGCGCGCGTCGCTGCCGTCGAACGCGCAGATGCAGATCAGCGCGATCCAGTCGAAGTTCCTGACCATGCTGGCCCGCTCGCTGAAGGTGACGCGAGCGGTCGAGATCGGCACGTTCACGGGCATGTCCTCGCTGTCGATCGCGCGGGGCATGGCCGAGGGCGGCCGGCTGGTCTGTTTCGACATCAGTGAGGAGTTCACGAGCGTCGCCCGGAAGTACTGGGAGCGCGCGGGTGTCGCCGACCGCATCGAGTTGCGGATCGGTGACGCGAAGGAGATCCTGGGCGACTTCGATCCGGCTCCCGAGCTCGATCTGTGCTTCATCGACGCCGACAAGACCGGGTATCTCACGTACTGGGCGGAGTTGAGCAAGCGGATGCGGCCGGGCGGGATCATCGTGGTCGACAACGTCTTCCAGGGTGGCCGGATCATCGACGAGGCGGAGCAGGGCGCGAACGTGGTGGCGATGCGCGAGTTCAACCGGGTCGTCGCCGACGATGAGCGTTTCGACGTGGTGATGCTCCCGATCTCGGACGGGCTCACTCTCGCGCAGCGCCGCTGAGGTCCGCCGCCGCATCCATCCCGGCGGTTCTGTCGTTGGACGAAGGAGACGACGGAGCCGCCGGGCTTCGGCGTGGGCGATGCCCGATGCCGCCCCGGCGCGCGGATCCGCCCGCACCACGCGGACCGGCACGACAGCCCCCACGACCCGACCACCGAAGCATTCCGCCCGCACCGCCAGAACCAGCACGGCGGTCCACACCACCCGAAACACCAAACCCCCGCCCGCCCACGCCGGGAACCCGGCACCGGCGGCGGGCCGAGCCCGATCCCATACCCGCAACGCGGTTTCGTCCGCGCCGCCAAGATAAGCAGGGAGTCCTTATGCATGAGCATCCGTTGAAGGGTCAGTTCGATGAGAAGGCGGCGGATTGGCGCCGGTCGACGAATCTGGATGGTTCGCCTGGCCAGCTTGAGGTGGGTTTCGCCGCTGATGGCCTGGTCGGGTTGCGCACCGTCGATGACCCGGAGACGATTTTGATCTACACGCCGGCGGAGTGGGACGCGTTCGTGGCGGGCGCGAAGGACGGCGAGTTCGATATCGAGGTGTTGGAGGAGGACGCGCGGCTGGCGGAGGAGGCGGAGGCCGCTGAGTTGGCGGCGAAGGATTTCGGGGAGCGCGCGGAGTGACGCGCGAGGGCGGGAGACTCCGCATAGGAGTCTCCCGCCCTTGTCGGTGGTGCGGGTTCAGGCTGCGGCGCGACTGAATTTGCGCGCGGACCAGAACACGAGGAGCAGCATGAGTGCGCCGATGAAGACCGCGGCCTGCCAGATGGCGTTGGAGGCGAGGTCGCCGTTGAAGAGGGCGCGGGCGGCGTCGACGGCGTAGGCGAAGGGGTTGAACTTCGCGACGGTCTGGAGCCAGTCGGGGGCGAGTGCCATCGGGAGCATGATGCCCGAGAGCAGCAGGACGGGCTGGGTGACGGTGTTGAGGAGGGGCGCGAGGGCGTCTTCGCTCTTGAGGACGATCGCGACGCCGTACGAGGCGGCGGACAGGGCGAGGCCGATTCCGATGACGATGAGCATCATCAGGGCGAGTCCGTCCCAGTAGATGGTGAGTCCGCCGATGGGTGAGGACAGCAGGACCAGGATGAGTGCCTGGAACACGAGTGTCGTCACGTCTCGCAGGGAGCGTCCGAGGAGCAGCGCGAGGCGGCTGATGGGGGTGACTCGGAAGCGTTCGATGACGCCTTCGCGGATTTCGGCGATGAGTCCGAATCCGGAGAAGAGGGTTCCGAACATCGCCATCATGATGACGAGGCCGGGTACGAAGGTCTCCATGGCGCCGGCTTCGAAGCCGGGCATGCCTTCGAGGCCGTTGAGCAGTGGCCCGAAGAGGATCAGGTAGTACAGGGGCTGGATGAGCATGATGAACACCCAGGTCGGCTGCCGGATGACGAGTCCGAGTTGCCGGGCGTAGACCAGCCAGGTGTCGCGGATGAGTTTCATGGTCGCGTTCTCCTAGTCGCTTTCCCGCAGGGAGCGGCCGGTCTGCCGCAGGAACACGTCGTCGAGGCTGGGCCGGTGGAGCTCCATGGAGCTGATCGTGACCTCGGCGCGGTCGAGGGCGCGGAGGATTTCGGGCACGGCGGCGGAGCCGTTCTCGACGTAGAGGCGTAGCAGGGTGACGCCGGTCGGGTCGGGTTCGTCGGTTTGGACTTCGCGGACGTATTCGGCGGGTTCGAGGAGTGCCACGGCTTTCGCGGCGGCTCCGTTGACGCCGACGAGGACGATGTCTCCGGCGATCTGGCGTTTCAGTTCGATCGGTGTTCCCTCGGTGACGATCTCGCCGTGGTCGATGATGGCGAGCCGGTCGCAGAGCGCGTCGGCTTCGTCGAGGT
Source organism: Phytomonospora endophytica (assembly GCF_014202425.1). Lineage (GTDB taxonomy): Bacteria > Actinomycetota > Actinomycetes > Mycobacteriales > Micromonosporaceae > Phytomonospora > Phytomonospora endophytica. The sequence goes on from NZ_JACHGT010000002.1 coordinate 509,195, forward strand.
AGTGCGTGGTGATGAAGACGGCGGTGCCGCGTTCGCGGAGTTTCTTGATCTCGTCCCACATGTGCGCGCGGGCCTGGGGGTCGAGGCCGGTGGTGGGTTCGTCGAGGAACAGCAGGGACGGCTGGTGGACGGTGCCGAGCGCGACGTCGAGGCGTCTGCGTTGCCCGCCGGAGTAGGTCTTGACCTTGCGGTCGGCGAACTCGGAGAGTTCGAAGGCTTCGATGACCTCGACGGCGCGTTCGCGGGCGGCGGTCTTGCCCATTTCGTAGAGGCGGCCCTGCATGACGAGTTCTTCGCGGGCGGTGACTTCGCCCCAGGTTCCGCCGGACTGGCCGACGTAGCCGATTTGGCGGCGTACCTGGGCGGGTTCTTTGAGCAGGTCGGCTCCGGCGACGCGCGCGGAGCCGCCGGTGGGTTCCAGCAGGGTGGACAGCATGCGCAGGGTGGTGGTCTTGCCCGCGCCGTTGGGGCCAAGGAAGCCGAAGATCTCGCCTTCCTTGACCGAGAGGTCGACGCCGCGGACGGCTTCGACGTTGCCTTTTCGGGCGCGGAAGGTCTTCCGGAGGCCCTTGGTCTCGATCAGCATCCTTGTCTCCCTGTCCCGACGGTGACTGCCGCCGAGACGTAATCCGACGCCACTATGGCGTCAATGTACCCTCAAGCGCGACAGTACCTCACGCCTCAAGCGATAGTCAACGTTGAATAAAAAGTATCTCAACGCGCTGGCCGGACCCCATGATCCATATATTCAAACTGGGCTAGGATTCATGCATGTGGACAACCCGGCTGCTCATCCTCGGCCTCGTGCGCTGGTTGCAGCCGGTACACGGCTACGACGTCTTGAAGGAGCTCACCTCCTGGAACGCCGAGGATTGGGCCAAGATCAAACCGGGCTCCGTCTACCACGGCCTGAAGAAGCTCACCACCGACGGCTGCCTGGAAGTCGTCAGCACCGAGCAGGTCGACAAGCGCCCGGCCCGCACCAGTTACCGCGTCACCGCCAAGGGCGAGACGGAGTTCCAGCAGGTCCTGCGCGAGAAGCTGTGGGGCATCGAACCGGTCGTCGACCCCTTCTTCGTCGCCTGGAGCTTCGCGCCGGTCCTGGGCCCGCGTGAGGCCGCCGCGATGCTGCGCAACCGCGCGGCCCTCATCACCGCCCAGATGCGGCAGAACCTCGCCTGGCTCGACGTCGCCGACTCGGGCGACCCCACGGCGGGCTCGTTCATCCCCGGGCACGTCCAGGAGGCCATGCGCCTGGCCACCGACGCGATGCGGTTGACCGTCGACTGGTGCGAGCGCGTCGCCGTGCGCGCCGAGAACGGCGAGCTCGGTTTCGACGACGAGCGCGGCTACTCCGAGGAGACCATCGAGCACTGGCGGCGCCACATCCGCACGCTCCCCGACCCCGCGACACTCCGGTCGAGTCTCCGGAGAGGTGTTGACGAAGGGGAATAGCATGCGCTCGGACCCGACGTGAGGAGCCGACATGCACGCCTATCCCTCAAAGATGCGCACCATCGGCGGGATGCTGATGTCCATCGCCGAAGAGGCCCAGGCCAACGCCGACACCGCCAAGCCCGGGATGGAGAAGGCCGGTCAGGGCAACGACGGCTTCATCACCGTCCCGGCCTCCTCGACCGCCTCCTTCAACTGGCTCCAGCACGTCTACCAGGTGCAGACGCGGATGGCCGGCGCCGGAGGCTCGGTGATCAAGGCGGCCGACGACCTCGCCTTCACCGACGCCGACAACGAGGCCACCATGCCGATCGTCCCGGTCACGACGATCTGAACCCGCAACCGCGCCTCCCGAACGGCTGCCCTTTCGGGCAGCCCCTTCGCCTGAGCCCCCGCGCATCCTTGAGGGGTCGGGTAACCCCGGGAGGTCGACCATGCTCCTTCGCCTGCGCGCCGAGCCGAACGTCCGCCGGCGCCCACCGCTGGTGCAGCGCCTCACCGACGACGAGTTCGCCGTCGGCAAAGGACCCCTGGACGCCCGTGGCGTCGCCGCGCTCCAGCGCCGCGCGGGAAACCGCGCCGTCACGGCGATGCTGGCGCCGGCCGTCCAGCGCTGCGGACCGGGCGGCTGCGCCGAACGCGAACCGGAGCAGGAGGAGACCGCGGCCCGCCAGGGCATCGCGGAAGTCGCCGAAGAGCCCCTGATGGGCGCCCAGGCCCTCCCCGTGCAGCGCGCGGCGACCTGGGCCAACGGCACGGTCCGCGAGACCAACAACCTCGCCACGGTCGTCACCACCGGCGCACCCGCCGGCTTGACGACCCCGAAGATCAACGGCACGGTGACCTCGACGGGCGACCTCGTGCGGTCCTCGCTGGTCGCGCCGACCCTCACGACCGCCGCCGTCCCCGCCGGCGGTTTCGACTCCGAGGTCAACGTGGTGCCCGCCAACGTCGGCAGCTTCGACGAACTGGTCCTCGGCGCCGGACCGTGGCGCACGACCTGGACGAAGGCGGCCTTCCACACGACCTTCCCGACCGTGCCGGGCTGCACCGGGGCCGGGGCCACCCGCTTCCGTGCGGCCGGGGATCCCGGCGACGCCGCCATGAAGTCGGCCAACCGCCGCCACGAGGACCACCACGCGAGCGACATGCAGGCGGCGTTCAACGACATCATCGTCCCCTGGGACCAGAAGGTCACCAACGCCAAGACCGCCGGGACCAAGTTCCACGGGGCCACCGCCGCGGCCGCCGAGGCGGCACTGTGGACGGCCATGGGCGGCACCCGCGACGAGATCGCCGACGCCTTCACCACGCGGGTCGTCAACGACATCGACGCCTTCCACGCCACCCCGGCCGGCGGGCCGGTCAGCCTCTCCCCGACGAAGAACCCGGGCGCCAACTCCAACTGCAGCCTGTCCTGGGCCTACTTCGTCAACCCGTCATGAGCGCCCTCTCCGCGACGGTCGAACCCACCGCCGCACCGGAAGGCGAGACGGCGGTCCGGTTGCGTGTGGCCAACACCTCGACGGCACCGGCCACCGTCCCCAACCCCGACCTCGGCCGCCCCTCCGGGCCGTGGGAGTACTCCACCGAGGCCTACCGGGCGAGCCTGCTGGCGTCGTTCGGGATGCTCGCCGTGACGGTGTACGACGGCGACGGCGAGGAGGTCGCCAAGGCCCCGGTGTCGACGTGGGCGACACCGTTCCGGCGGCCCGACCTCGTACTGGAACCCGGCGAGACGCTCGACGTCGTCGTGCCGCTCGGGGTGCTCTTCACGCTGGACGCGGGCGCGGAGTACCGCGTGGTCGTGGAGTACGGCGAGGCCCGGGGCGAAGGCCTCGTCCGGACCTAGCCGTCACCCGAGGTCGGCGAGCAGCCCGTCGAGGACCGCGCCGAGGGCGCGCGCGTTCGCGTCGTCGAACCAGGTCGTGCGGACGCGCTCGTTGTTGCCTTTCGGGGTCTCGTGGTCGGCGGCGAGCCGCCCGAGGGAGCGCGACTCGTCGCCCAGTGAGCGGCCGACCCCCTGGAAGAGTCCGCGCACGTAGCGTTCGGCGTCCTCGCCGGGCACGCCGCGCCCGGCGGCCCACGAGGTGAGCGTCGCCAGGTAGGAGTAGTGCGTGGTCAGCGTCCCCGTCAGCGCGGAGAAGACGTTGAAGGCGGCCTCGTCGGCGACCGGCAGCGAGCCGCCGAGGCCGTCGAAGAACGCGTCGACGACCGGGTGGGCCGGGTAGGTGACGGTAACCGAGGCGCGCTCGCGCACGGTCGGCAGCGGAATGGCGCGCACCAGCGGTGCCGTGGTGCCCAGCAGCGTGCGCAGGTCGTCGTTGCCGACCCCCGCCATCACGTTGACGACGACCTTGCCCTCGCCGACGCGCAGGCCGCGCAGGGCCTCGTGCCGGTCGGCGCGGCGCACGGCGACGAGCACGATCTCGGCGCGGTCGGCGACCTCCTGGTTGTCCGCGCAGACCCGCACGCGCTCGAAGCGCGCGGCGAGCTCGGCGGCCGTGCGCGCGCCCCGGGGCGACAGGAACACCTCGGGCGATTCCCCGGGCCCGCCGCACAGGCCCTCGACGAGGGCCCGGCCGATCTCACCGACACCGATGACGCCGATGCTGTTCACTTCCCGCCCTCCAGCCAGTTCAGGACCATCGTGTGCGAACCGTCCCAGTTGCGGCCGATGAGGTCGGCCGCGGCCTCGCGATCGCCTTCGCCGAAGGCGGTGAGGATCCGCGCGTGCAGTGGGGCGGAGTGGCTCTCGCGGTCGCCGTCGCGCATGTAGGCGAGTTCGTAGCGCGTGACCCGCACCCGAAGCGCGTGGATCATCGCGCGCAGGCTCGCGTTCGGGCACGCGGCGACGATCGTGTCGTGGAAGGCGGTGTCGAGGTGCCAGCGCCGGACGGGGTCGGTGGCGGCGAGGAGTTCGGTGTCGAGGGCGCGCAGCGCGGCCAGGTCGAGCGTGCCCGGCGGTGAGGTGGACACGGCCAGCCGCTCCAGCGCGCCGAGGATCGGGTACAGCTCGGCGGCCTCCGCCGGGCTCAGGGGCCGCAGGCTGAATCCGCGCGCGGGCGCCGACTCCAGAACCCCTTCGGCCTCCAGCCGCAGCAGCGCCTCCCGCACCGGAGTGCGCGAGACGCCGAGGGAGCGGCTCAGTTCGGCCTCGGTGACCGCCTGGCCGGGTTCGACCTCGCCGGTGGCGACCAGGTCCACGACCCGTTGGTAGACGGCGGCCCGCAGAGGGGCCGGCCGCTCGATCGGCTCTCTCGCCTTCATTCGCACATCGTATACGATGTGCGAATGCCAACGGACCTCTCCCTCGAACGGATCGCCCGCGCCGCCGCCGTGATCGACGACTGCTTCCGCGACACCCCCCAGTACACCGACCCGCTGCTGTCTGCCGCGCTCGGCCGCCCGGTGCTGGTCAAGGTCGAGACGGCCAACCCCCTGCGCAGCTTCAAAGGACGCGGCGCCGCCTTCCTCGTGCACGAGCTGCCGGCCGGCACCACGGCGGTCGTCTGCGCGTCCTCGGGGAACTTCGGCCAGGGCGTCGCCCACGCCGGACGGCGCCGGGGCCTGCCCGTGCACGTGTTCACCACCGCCGGCGCCAACCCCGTCAAACTCGCCCGGCTGGCCGCGCTCGACGCGACCATCACCCAGGTCGACGGGGACGGCCACGCCGCCAAGGAGGCCGCGCGCGAACACGCACGGGAAACCCCCGGCGCGGTGTTCGTCGAGGACGGACGCGAACCCGCCATCGCCGAAGGCGCCGGCACGATCGGTGTCGAACTGCTGCGCACCGGCACACCCGACACGGTCGTCCTGCCCGTCGGCGACGGCAGCCTCATCGCCGGGGTGGCGCGCTGGGTCAAGCACGCGGCGCCGTCCACGCGGATCGTGGGCGTCGGCGTCACCGGCGCGCCCGCCCTGGCCGACAGCCTGCGCGCGGGACGCGTCGTCCCCGGCGGGCCCGTCGACACCATCGCCGAGGGCATCGCCATCCGGGTGCCGGTCGCGGAGTCGGTGGAGCGGCTGCGCGGCCTCGTCGACGAGATGGTCCTCGTCGACGACACCGACCTGCTCGCCGCGATGCGGCTGATCGCCGACACCCTCGGGATCCTGGTGGAACCCGCGGGCGCGGCGGGCATCGCCGCCATCGCCCGCCACGGACTCGGTGAGCGCCCGGCGACCGTGCTGACGGGCGCGAATCCGCGGCCGGGGCTGTTGCCGGCGGTCTAGATCACGCCGGTGTCGGGGTCCCGGACGGTCAGGCAGTACTCGACGCCGCCGGGGTCGCGCATGACGTGCCAGCGCACGTGGCTCGCGACGTGGCTCGCGCCGAGTCTCTCGTGGACCTCGCGGGCGGCGTCGATGTCGGCGCAGGCGAAGTCGAGGTGCATGCGGGCCGGTCCGGTCTCGGCCATGCGCTGGATCAGGATCCGCAGGGGCAGTTCGCGCGGCTGACGGACCCAGGTGAACTCGGGGAGAATCCCCGCCCCCGTCGTCCAGCCGGTCAGTGCGGGCCAGAAGCGGCTCTCGGCCTCGAAGTCGGCGGGGGCGACGTCGACGCAGAGCTGGTCGAGGCGGGTGCGGCTGTCGCCGATCTCGACGGGGGCGGACCGTCCGGTCTCGGCTTCCCACGCGACGACGCAGAAGGGCGCACCGCCGGGTGAGGCGAGGACGATGACGTCGTCGAGTTCGGTGACGATCCGGGCGCCCAGTTCGACGGCCCGGGCGGCGAAGGCGGGCATGTCCTCAACGCACAGGTCGAGATGCGAGCCGGGGTTCGCGCCGACGGTCTGGGTCTTGACGTAGGCGTGGCCGTCACCGGGGAGGAGGGTGGCGAACTGGTCTTCCTCACCGCGCCGGGCGGACGCCCCGGTCGCGGTGACCGCGCGCCAGAAGGCGTCGGCGGTGCCGTCGAGGCGGTCGATGAAGGCGTAGGACCAGCGGACCGGGGACTCGGCGTCCGTGTCCGTGCCGGGGGTGCGCGTCATCCCGCCATGATCCCCCATGGGCGAAGAGCCGCGCGCCTTCGGCGTGTGGCGGGGGCGCGCGGCTCGGTCGCGTCGCGGGTCAGTGGTGGTACTGGTGGACGACCGCGTGACCTTTGCCGCGGCCGATGATCCACTTGTTGATGGGCGTGGTCACGACGAAGGCCAGCGCGAGCGCTCCGGCGAGGGAGATCCAGAACAGCCAGGAGCCGAGTCCGGCGTCCATGGCGCCGGGGATGAGCATCATGGCGGAGTTGTCGATGATCTCCATGAAGACGATGGAGACGGTGTCGGCGGCGAGCGCGACGCCGATCATCCGCTTGAGGGTGAGGCCGGACTTTCGGATGCCCCACATGGTCAGCGCGTAGCCGAAGAGGAAGGCGAGCGCGACGGCGAGGACGATCGTGGCGGCGTTGCCCCAGCCGAGGGCGGTGCCGATGATCATGCCGAGGACCTCGCCGATGGCGCAGCCGGTGAGGCAGTGGAGGGTGGCCTGGGCGGCCGTCTTCCAGGAGACCCTGCCGCCGCCGTGGCCCGCGTGAGCGTCGTGGGCACCGTGCCCGGCGTGCTCCTCGTGGCCGGCGTGGGTTCCGCCGGGGCCGTGGTGGTCGTGGGGCGCGTGGTGCCCGTGGTGCCCGTGGTGCTGCCGGTGTGCTTCGGATCCGTGTCCCATACCGGGCAACATATACCCCCTAGGGGTACATGGCAAGTTCGCCTCCGCGTGACCCGGCGCACACGCCGAACCATCGCCGGAGAGCAAGGTGCCACGGCCCCGGGGGCGAACTAGACTCCTTGCGGGCCTTTGGCCCCCCACAGTCACCGCGGAGGAGCCACGTCGTGCGCAAGGTGTTGATCGCCAACCGGGGAGAGATCGCCGTCCGGGTCGCCAGAGCCTGCCGGGACGAGGGCCTGGACTCGGTCGCCGTCTACGCCGACTCCGACCGCGACGCCCCGCACGCACGTCTCGCCGACGAGGCCTACGCGCTCGACGGCGACACCCCCGGTGACACCTACCTGCGCATCGACAAACTCCTCGACGTCGCGGCCCGCGCGGACGCCGACGCCGTTCACCCCGGGTACGGCTTCCTGTCGGAGAACGCCGAGTTCGCCCAAGCCGTCATCGACGCCGGGCTGACCTGGATCGGCCCGACCCCGCAGGCCATCCGGGACCTCGGCGACAAGGTCACCGCCCGCCACATCGCGCAGCGCGCGGGCGCACCGCTCGTACCGGGCACCTCGGAGCCGGTGAGCGGGCACGAGGAGGTCGTCGCCTTCGCCGACGAGTTCGGCCTGCCGGTCGCCATCAAGGCCGCCTTCGGCGGCGGCGGGCGCGGCCTCAAGGTCGCCCGCACCCGCGAGGAGATCCCCGAGCTCTACGCCTCGGCCGTGCGTGAGGCCGAGGTCGCCTTCGGGCGCGGCGAGTGCTTCGTCGAGCGCTACCTCGACCGCCCGCGCCACGTCGAGGCGCAGATCCTCGCCGACACGCACGGCAACGTCATCGTCGTCGGCACCCGCGACTGCTCCCTCCAGCGCCGCCACCAGAAGCTGGTCGAGGAGGCCCCCGCGCCGTTCCTGAGCGAGGAGCAGCGCGCCACGATCCACGCCGCCGCGAAGGCGATCTGCGCCGAGGCGAGGTACCACGGCGCCGGGACGGTCGAGTTCCTCGTCGGCAACGACGGGACGATCTCCTTCCTGGAGGTCAACACGCGTCTCCAGGTCGAGCATCCGGTGACCGAGGAGACCGCGGGCGTCGACCTGGTCCGCGAGCAGTTCCGCATCGCCCGCGGCGAGACCGTGACCTTCGGGGAGGATCCGGCCCCGCGCGGGCACTCCATCGAGTTCCGCGTCAACGGCGAGGACCCGGGCCGGGGTTTCCTGCCCGCGCCGGGCACCGTCACGACACTGACCCTGCCGACCGGGCCGGGTGTGCGCGTCGACGCCGGCATCGAGTCGGGCACCGTCATCGGCGGGAACTTCGACTCGCTGCTGGCGAAGGTGATCATCACCGGCGCCACCCGGACCGAGGCGATCGAGCGGGCCCGGCGGGCGCTCGACGAGATGGTCGTGGAGGGCATGGCCACCGCGCTGCCCTTCCACCGCGCGGTCCTGCGCGACGAGGCCTTCACCGACGAACCGTTCCGCGTGCACACGCGCTGGATCGAGACCGAATGGGTCAACGAGGTCCCGCCGTTCACTAGTGAGCAGAGTGCCGCCGAGATCCTTTTGCAAGAGCGCGAGACCGTGGTCGTCGAGGTCGGCGGCAAACGCGTCGAGGTGCGTCTCCCCGCCGGGTTCGGGGCTTCGGCGGCGCCCGCCGCGAAGGCCGGGCCCCGCAAGGGCGGCGGCCGCAAGAACACCGCGGCGGCCGCGTCGGGCGACTCGCTGACCAGCCCCATGCAGGGCACCATCGTCAAGATCGCCGTCGAGGACGGGCAGGAGGTCGCCGCGGGCGACACCGTCGTGGTCCTGGAGGCGATGAAGATGGAGCAGCCGCTGACCGCGCACAAGGCCGGGACCGTCACGGGCCTGTCGGCCGAGGTCGGCGACGTGGTGTCCTCGGGCGCCGCGATCTGCGAGATCAAGTAACGACGAGGAAGGCACACGGGGGTATTCGCGATGCGCTGGTTGCACGGTGAACCTGGCTACGACCTGACCTACGCCGACGTGTTCATGGTCCCGAACCGCTCGTCGGTGGGTTCGCGGCTCGACGTGGACCTGTCGACCGACGACGGGACCGGCACGACCGTCCCGATCATCGCGGCGAACATGACCGCGGTGTCGGGCCGCCGCATGGCCGAGACCCTCGCCAGGCGCGGCGGGCTCGCGGTGATCCCGCAGGACATCCCCGCCGAGATCGTCTCCGACGTCGTGTCGTGGGTGAAGGCGCGGCCGCTGGTGCACGACACGGCCCTGACCCTGCACCTCACCGACACCGTCTCCGACGCCCTCGCCCTGCTGTCGAAGCGCGCGCACGGCGCCGTGGTCGTCGTCGCCGACGGGAAACCCGTGGGCGTGGTGACCGAGGCCGACTGCGCCGGCGTGGACCGTTTCACGCAGCTGCGCCAGATCGCCTCGCGCGACCTGGTGACCGTGGCGGCGACGATGGCGCCCGAGGAGGCCTTCGCCGAGCTGACCGCGCGGCGCCGCAAACTCGCGCCGGTCGTCGACGCCGACGGGCGCCTCACCGGGATCCTCACGCGGCAGGCCGCGCTGCGCGCCACGCTTTACGCGCCCAACGTCGACTCCTCGGGGCGCCTGCGCGTCGCCGCGGCCGTTGGCATCAACGGCGACGCCGGTGCCAAGGCGCGCCGCCTGGTCGAGGCCGGGGTGGACGTCCTCGTCGTCGACACCGCCCACGGCCACCAGGAGCGGATGCTGGAGGCGCTGCGGCTGGTCCGCAGGGCCGCCCCGGACGTGCCCGTCGCCGCCGGGAACGTCGTCACCGGTGACGGTGTCGCCGACCTCGCCGACGCCGGAGCCGACATCATCAAAGTCGGTGTCGGGCCGGGCGCGATGTGCACGACGCGCATGATGACCGGCGTCGGGCGGCCCCAGTTCTCCGCCGTCCTCGAATGCGCGGCCGCCGCCCGCCGCCTCGGCCGCCACGTGTGGGCCGACGGGGGCGTCCGCCATCCCCGCGACGTCGCCCTCGCGCTCGCCGCGGGCGCGTCGAACGTGATGGTCGGGTCCTGGTTCGCCGGAACCTACGAGTCGCCCGGCGACATCCACCGCGACGCCGACGGCCGCTCCTACAAGGAGAACTTCGGCATGGCCTCCGCGCGTGCCGTGCGCCTGCGCACCGCCGAGGACACCGCCTACGACCGCGCCCGCAAGGCCCTCTTCGAAGAAGGCATCTCGACCTCCCGGATGTACCTCGACCCGCAGCGGCCGGGCGTCGAGGACCTCCTCGACTCGATCGTGGCCGGCGTGCGCAGCGCGTGCACCTACGCGGGCGCGTCGAACCTCGCCGAGTTCGCCGAACTGGCCTACGTCGGCGTGCAGAGCGCCGCCGGGTTCACCGAAGGCGCGCCCCTGTCCGACTGGTGACACCCGGTGGCACCACCCCAATACCGTGTCCTCCCACGGCATCACGGGGAGGCACGGCCATGGGCTACGACGACGGGCACCGATGGACCGAGTGGGGACACGAACGGCAGCAGTCCCGCAACATCGGCCACCTGCACGATGAACTCCAGGCGCAGCACCACGCCAACCGCCGTACCCAGCGTGCCCTCAAAGACCAGCTCAGCAGGCTCTCCGGCGACCTCGGCGCCCGCATCGACACCATCGGCAACGCCCTCGACGCCTTCGTCGAACTCTCCGACATCCGCTTCGAGCTGATCGTCCACCAGCCCGACGCCGCCCTGCGCGCCGCCGTGCGCCGCTTCCTCGTCGCCGCCTCCGACAGCAGCGGCACACCCGACCCCGCGCTGCCCGCGACGAGCGGCTACTGGCTCGGCCCCGCCGCCGAGGCGCTCGCCGCCGTCCTCACCGGCGGCGACCCGGCCGCGAGCCTCGACGCCGCGCGCGCCCTCGACCACCGCCGGACCGCGCTGTTCCTGACCGCCGCACTGTCGGCGACCGGCAGGCCCGACGACGCCGCCGCGCACCTCCCCGACACCGTGCGGGGCTTCCACGGCGAACTCACCCGGGCACAGACGGCACTGTGGCGCGCGTCGGCGCACGGGGCCCTCGGCACGAACGGTTCCGCGTTCATGCACGCCCTCCTTCGCGAACACCTCGCGTCCTGCGACGACGCCGAAGCCGGGAAACTCTGGTCCGAGTTCACCGAACGGCGCCTGCGCGCACCCGTCCAGGTCGGTTCCGCGAAGGCCGTCGGCGCCGCCGGGAAACTCGGGAAACTCCGCGACCTGTGCGCCACGGCCCTCGCCGCCGCTCCCGAACCCCGCCCCGGCGGGCTCTTCGCGCTCGTCGAAGACGTCGTCGACGAAGGAGCACCGCTGGAGGCGCCCCTCCTGCGGCGCTCACTGGAACTGCGCGCCCAGATCGAACGGCGCGCGGCCGAGCCCGGCACCGCCGAACACTTCGACGACCACGTCGGCACCGTCGACGCGGTCCTCGCCGAGGCCGTCGCCGCCGACGACGACCCGGCCGTACGGGCACGCGCGGTGGCCCTGGCCGCGCCCCGGCTGCTGGCGCTCGCCGACGGGCTGCTCGCCGACGCGAGCGAGCCCTTCACCGGCGCGACGCGCGAAGTCAGGCGGGGCGGGTCGACGGTAACGGTCACCGGGTCAGGTGTGACACCGGACCTGGACGTGGTCCGCGCCGAGGCGCGCGAGCGCCACGTGAGCCCGAACGCGACCCCCTGGGCGCTGGCGGCGGCCGCCGCGGCGGTCCTCGCCGTGCCGCCTGCGTTCGTGGTGCCGGGGCTGGCGATTCTCGCCGGCGTCGTCGCCGCCGGACTGGCGATCAAGTGGTTCGCGGTCCGCGGGACGGCCCGGGAGGCCGCCGGATCGGTCGACTACTTCATGGAGGCGTTCGGCCGGGACGTCGAAGAGGCCCGCCGGACGATCGCGCGTGACGGCGAACAGGCCGCGCGGGCGGCCATCGAGGCCGCCGGGGCGCACGCCGAGGTCGTCGAGCTCCTCGGCGAGTACCGGTGAGCTCAGCCCAGGGCGAGCGTGCCGCCGGTCTCGACGTAGGTCTCACCGGTGACCGGGCAGCGCCACCTGCCGCCGTCGGCCTCGCCGTCGAGGACGAGTGGACGCCCGGCGCGGCCCACCCAGCGGTGGAAACGCGCGGGATTGCCGATGACGAGCGCGAAGTCGGGTACGTCGCGGGTCACCACGGCGCCCGCGCCGACGATCGCGAACCGGCCGATCGTCACACCGGCCACGACGACGGTCCGCGCGCCGAGCGCGGCGCCTTCGCGGACGGTCACACCGGTCGACTCCCAGTCGTCGCCGCCTTTGAGCTCCCCGTCGGGGGTGACGGCGCGCGGGTACTGGTCGTTGGTGAGGATGACGCCGGGCCCGATGAACACGCCGTCTTCGAGGTGCGCGGGCTCGAAGACCTGCGCCAGGTTCTGGATCTTGCAGCGGTCGCCGATGCGTACGCCGGAGCCGATGTAGGCCGATCGGCCGATCACGCAGTCGCGCCCGATCACGGCGTTCTCGCGGATCTGGGTGAGGTGCCAGACCTTCGTTCCGTCGCCGATCACGGCACGGGGGTCGACGTCGGTGCTCTCAGCGATCGTTACAGCCACGCGGCGACGATACAGGCCACCCCGTCACACGGCGAGAGCACGATGGGGCGACCCCGCACGGTCAAGTGCGACCGCATAGTCTCTATGACGTTCACGACACAGAACGAACCGCGAGATCTCAATACCTGGAGGACGCCGTGGGCCGCCACAGTTCAGAAGACGATGGCGCGCAGCCGGACGCACTCGACGTCGACGACACCCCCGAACGCGACCGCGAGGCCGACGAGTTCTGGGACCTGGTCGGGGTCGAGCCGGTCGAGATCGCGCTGAGCAAGGGCGTCGGCTACACCCTGCGCGCCTACGTCACCGTCGAGGCCGAAGCCGTCGAGGATGACGAGGACGAGGAGGTCGCCGACGAGGACCTCGACGACGAGACGGCCGACGCCGACGACTCGGCCGCCGAATCCGACGACGACGAGACCGATGAGGCCGTCGAAGACGACGAGGACGAGGACGACGCCCCCAAGGGCAAGGCCAAGAAGAAGGTCGAAGCCGAGTCCGAGGACGCCGAAGAGCCCGACGAGGCCGACTTCGCCGAGGACGAGGACACCGAGGTGGCCGCGCCCGTCGCCGAGATCGCCGACGCCGACATCGACGAAGCCCCCCGCTTCCTCACCGCCGACGGCAAACTCCTCCTCTTCGACACGCCCGCGCTGCTCGCCGCCTACGTGCGCGAGAACCGCGACCACGACCTCGCCGACCTCGACAAGTGGGACGACGTCGTCAGCGGCATCAAGGACGAGTGGGTCGTCCCCACCGAAGAGGACACCTACGAGCTCGACCTCGTCGTGGAGAACCTCCGCGGCGGCCGCGACGCCTGGGACCACGAACTCCTCATCTCCGCCGGTGAACTGGCCCGCGACCTCGCCTACGCGCTGCACCTCAAGTCGGTGCTGACCGCGCTCGCGCCCGGCTCGCCCATCGACGATCTCGACGACGCCCTGCGCGCCGTCGAGGCCGGGGGGTTCGGGGGATTCCTCGCCAAGCGCCGCTTGCGTAAAATCGGGGCACAGCAGGCATCTCTGGCGTGGAGGTCCATCATCGGCAAGATAACTGCCGCGGTGGACTGGCGGAAGTAGCACTCTTCGGGGGAGCATCGGGACGGACCGTACGACTGGAGGGAGCAGACAGCGTGCGCATCTACTGTGGACTCGCCACGGCCGGGCATGCGTCTTTCGCCGCGATCGTGGACGACGCCGGGCGGGCCATCGCCGTCGCCGCGCTGGACGAGGCCGGGCCACGTGCGTTCACCGCGCTGTGCCAGCTCCTCGCCGCCCACGGCGGTGACCGGACCACGCCGATCGCGACCGACGACGGGTCCGGCCAGACGCCGCAGCTGTGCACCGCGGCCGGCCACCCCGTCACGGTCACCGACGACGACCTGATCGGCCGGTTCACCCGCGACGACCCCGCCGCACGGCAGCCGGGCGCACAGCGCGCCCTCGCCGCGGCACGGGCCCTCCAGACCGGTGCCGTCACGGCCATCGCCGGCGGCGCCGTGCGCAACCTCGCGCGGCTGCGTCCGCTCCTGTGCTCCGCCGAAGCGCTCGCCGCGGGCCGCGCGACCGCCGTTGCGGCCCTCCGAGGGGTCCTGCGGGAGCTGTACCCGGCCGCGCTGCGCGCCTTCGACGACCCGGGCGCCCAGCGGCCCCTCGCCGTCCTCGACGCGCTCCCCGAACCCGCCGCCGCGGCCTACTGCCGCGAAGACGAGGTCGCGCAGGAACTCGCCACCGCGGGACTTCCCGACACCACCGGTGTCATCGTCGCCCTGCGCACCGCCGCCGCCGAATACGCGCCGAGCCGCCGCTCCGGCGACGAGGCGACCCGCACGACGGTCCGCACGGCCGTGCAGGCCGTCCGCGTCTACGACGACGGGCTGCGCAACCTCGCCGAAGCGCTCGCCGAGCGCTTGAAGGCGGGCGGCGCGGCGAGGACCACCGGGACGAGGACGCGTGGCGAGGCGCCGCCCGCCGTCGAGCTCCCCCCGATCCCGGAGGAGCGCCCGAAGCGCCGGACGATCCCGGCGCAGCGCGCGTCGGCGCCCGCCGCCCCCGAAGCCCCGCCGGTCCGCCCGGCCCCGCCGCAGCCCCCCGCCGAGGAGGGCTCGCGCAGCTCGAAGATCACGTCACTGCCGACCCGCAGAGGCGCCAGAAGCAAGAGCGACAGCGGCGGCTTCCCGCAGATGCCCGAGCCGCCGGTGTTCAACGAGCCGACGACGACGGCCCAGCCCGTGATGCCCACGCACGCCGAACCGGAAACGGTGCCCAGCGGCATCCAGCTCCCGCCGCCGAACAACATCGCGGCACCGCCCCAGCCGCCGACCCGGCCCTCACCGCCCGTAGCCGAGATCGACGGCGACAACGACGAAGGCCTCACGATCTTCGCGCAGGCCAAGTCCGCCTGGTTCACCGGCGTGAACGAGGACGAGGAGCCCAACACGCTCGACTGGTCGATGCCGACCGACGAGGCGTGGCGCAGCGCTCAGAAGACGGTCACGCCGTCGACCGGTGAAGCGACCGCCAAGGGACTCCCCCGCCGCGTGCCGCAGGCCAACCTCGTGCCGGGATCGGCGCTGCCCGAAGACCCCGGCCCCATCGCCATCGAACGTGACCCGCAACTCATCGCCGCCAACACCGCCGGCTACTTCCGCGGCTGGAACCGCGCCCGACGCGACGCCGTCGACGCGGCCCCCGTCGGCGCCAACGGATCGACGGTGCGCTTACTGTGACGAACCTAGGTGTGTACGAGCGAAGTCTGAGCATGCTGCTGGCCTCGCTGGTGGCAAGGACACCCGGACTGACGCACGCCGTGCTCGTGTCCGCAGAAGGCGTCCCCCTGGCCATGTCCCACGGACTGCCACTGGAACGCGCGTCCCAGCTGTCGTCGATCGGTGCCGGACTGCTGTCCATCGGGGACGGTGCCGGACAGGTCATGACGACCGGGCGAACGCACCAGGTCATGGTCGAGATGGCGGAGGGAATCCTGCTCACGGCACCCGTCGGACCCGCGATCTCGCTAACGCTGCTCGCGGTGACGGAGTGCAACCGCGAACTGCTCGGCTACGAGATCGGGCAGTTCACGACGCAGGTCGGGCCGTTGCTGGACGAGGCCCTCGGGGGCGGGCGGTAGGGGTCTCACCGGACCCGCGATTCGGCACCGGGCTGAGACGTGCTCTCGCCGCCTCCGTGCGGACTACCCGCCGTCGGGGACCCCGCGAGGGCGCGAACAGCCGAGGAGACCGCTTCGCGGAGCCGTTCCGGCGTGTAGTCGGACCCTAGGATCATCCGGCGCAGCTGCGGCATGGCCAGGCTCCAGCCGACGAGTCCCAGGGTGAAGAACAGCAGGGCGCGCGGGTCGCCGTTGTGGGCTCCCGCCGCGGTTTCGGCGGCGCCGACCTTGTCCAGGTAGTGCCGGGTGCGGGTCTCCTCGTCCGGCACCGGGTCCTCGCCCATTTCGAGCGCCTCCCACAGCAGCAGGCGCAGGGCTTCGGGGTTGGCCCGGTGGTAGTCGAACAGGGATCCCGCGTAGACGCCCAGGTCGGCGTCGTCGCCCGGCGGCACCGCTTCGGCCAGATCGGTCATCAACCGCTCCAGCACGGCGGCGAAGAGCGCCTGTTTGTCGCCGAAGTAGTCGTAGATGGCCCGCTTGTTAGCCGCCGCCGCGGCCGCGATGCGGTCCACGCGCGCCCCGGCGACACCGTGCTCGGCGAACTCCGCCGCCGCCGCGGTGAGGATCCGTTCCTTCGTCGCCGCTGAGTCGTATGCCATGTGAGCGATGGTAACGAACCAGTTCGTTTGACACCATCGTCAACGCTCGCTAGCATCCGAACCAACTAGTTCGATCGCATTGGAGTTGGTGATGACCTCTGTACAGGAGCGGCGCCCCACCCGGCCGCCCACCGCAACCCGCGCACACCCGCGACTGTTCGCGGTGATGGCGGTCTGCAGCGGCGTGACGGTGGCCAACGTGTACCTGGCGCAACCGCTGCTGACCCTGTTCACCCGCGACCTGGGCATCTCGCCCTCGTCCGCCGGGCTGGTGGTCACGTGCGCGCAGTTCGGCTACGCGGCCGGAATCTCGTTCCTGGTCCCCCTGGGCGACGTCCGCCGACGCCGGCCGCTGCTGGCCGCCATGCTGTCCGCGACGGTCATCGCCCTGCTGCTCGCCGCGGCCGCGCCCGGCCTGGCACCGCTGGCAGCGGCTGCGGCACTCGTCGGCGGATTCACCGTCGTCCCGCAGGTGCTGGTGCCGCTGGCCGCCGAACTCGCCCCCGAGGGGCGGCGGGCGTCGGTCGTCGCCGCGGTCCAGATCGGGCTGATGACCGGCATCATCGGTTCTCGTGTGATCGGCGGCGCGGTGGGCGAAGTCCTCGGATGGCGTGCGGTGTACGTGCTGGCCGCCGTGCTCACCGCGGCGTCGGGACTGCTGACCGTGGCCCTGGTCCCGCGCGAACCGGCCCGCACGAGAACGATCGGCTACGGCCGCCTGCTCGCCTCACTGCCGCGGCTGCTGCGCGCCGAACCCGCCCTGCGGCACGCGAGCCTGCTGCACGCGACCCTGTTCGGCGCCTACAACGCCACGTGGACCTCGCTGGTGCTGGTCCTCACCCGCGAGCCGTATCACTTCAGTACCGCCACGGCGGGCCTGTTCGGACTGCTGGGCCTGGCCGGCGCGGTCGCCGCACCGTGGGCCGGACGGTTCATCGACCGCCGCGGGGCCCTTCCGATCATCACCGCAGCGCTGCTGCTGACGCTCGCCTCGGCCGGTGCCTACGCCCTCGGCCGCAGCACGCCGCTCCTCATGGTCACGGCGATCATCGCGGTCAGCGTCGCCGTCCAATGGAGCCAGATCGCCAACCAGGCGCGGATCTTCGCCTACCTGCCCGAGGCGCGCAGCCGCGCCAACACCGTCTACATGGGCGCGGTCTTCCTCAGCGGCGCGATCTGCGCGGCCCTGGCCGGAGCCTGCTACGCGGCCTTCGGCTGGCCCGGTGTCTGCACCCTCCAAGCGCTGCTGGCCGTCGCGGGCCTGGCGGTGCTGCCCTTCGCGCGCCGCCACGACCACCGGCACCTCCCCGCGACGACCGCCTGACCCGGCTGACTTCTCCCGCACCACTGTCGAAAATCCATCACCGCAAGGAGATCAACGATGACCATGCCCGCCATGCCCGCCGCCGTGACGCGGTTCTTCACCGCCTCGCAGTCGGGCGACGCCGCCTCCTGGGCCGGCGCGTTCGCCCTCGACGGCGTCTTCCACGACCCGATCGGCGAACCGCCGATCACGGGCCGCGCCGCCATCGCCGAGTTCATCGCCTCGGTGCTGCCGAACTTCGATCCCTTCCTCGGCCTCACCCCGCGCGAGGCACACACCGTCGGCGACTCCGTCGCGGTCTCCTGGACCGGCGCGGCCGTCAGCCGCGCGGGCGCTCCGGTGAACTGGTCGGGCATCAACGTCTACGAACTCGGCGAAGACGGCCTCATCCGGGAAGCCCGCGCCTACTTCAACCGGGACGTGTTCCAGGCCCAACTCGGGTAGCCGCCCCACCGACGAAGAACCGCCCCACCAGTTCAGGTGGGGCGGTTCTTCGTACCAAGCCAGGCAGAACCCGCCGCCGATGTCGCGGCGGAGCGCCGAGGCCGCTCCCCGAGGAGCGGCTCCGGCAGGGGCTTTAGGCCCCGACCCCCGCGCCCGCGCCGGCGCGGCGCATCGTGAGCACGTACTCCACAAGTGTGATCAGCACCTGCTTCGTCGACTCGCGGCTGCGCGCGTCGGTCGTGACGATCGGCGTGTTCGGCGAGACCGCGAGGGCCTCTCGCACGTCGTTGACGTCGTGGTGCTGCCTGCCGTCGAAGCAGTTCAGCGCGATCAGGTAGGGCAGGCGGCGGTGTTCGAAGAAGTCGATCGCCGCGAAGCAGTCGGCGAGGCGTCGGGTGTCGACTATCACGACGGCACCGATGGCGCCTCGTACGAGTTCGTCCCACATGAACCAGAAGCGTGTCTGGCCCGGGGTGCCGAACAGGTAGAGGATGAGGTCGGAGTCGATCGTGATACGGCCGAAGTCCATCGCCACCGTGGTGGTGGTCTTGTCCTGGACCATGTCGTTGTCGTCGACGCCTTCACTGGCGGAGGTCATGATGGCCTCGGTGGTCAGCGGAGTGATCTCCGAGACCGAGCCGACCAAGGTCGTCTTGCCAACGCCGAATCCACCTGCGATGACGATCTTCGCCGAAGTCACGCGGTTGTTCGGTTGACGGATGGACACGTCAGAGCCTCCGGAGTCCACTTAGTACCCTTTCCAGCAGTTCGGTGCCCACCAGGTCACCGCCCCCATCACCAATCCCCGAGGGTTCGTGCACGGCCAGCAACCCGTCGGCCGCCATGTCCGCGACGAGAACCCTCGCCACACCGAGAGGCATGCGCATGTGCGCGGCGATCTCGGCGAGGGACTGGAGTCTCGTTCCGCACATACCCGCGATCGTCGCCTGTTCGCGCCCGGAGGACAGGCCGTTCAGCCTGCCACGAGCGGTGGTCTCGACCAGCGCCTCCATCGCGATCTCGAGGCGCGGGCGGGTGCGGCCTCTGGTGACGGCATATGGCCGTACCAGCGCACCGGTCGGCTCGTGGTCCCGATCAACGACCATCGTCCTCACATCCTCGAGTCTTCACGGGGTGTTAAAGCTCTGTCCTGGCTGTAGGTCACGTCGTCGGGCTCCTAGCCTTTGTCCACGTTGCACCGTACCGCACGCGGGCAGGTAGATCCCGTTCTCCTCCAGGGCAAGGGAACGAGAGCTCACGTCCGGCGCGTTGTTCACCTCGCCGCCTCACGGGCGGCCGGGGTGAGGGCCTGACCGACGCGGTCGACGAGCAGGGCCATCTCGTATCCGACCTGGCCGACGTCGCAGTTGCGCGCGGCCAGTACGGCGAAGGAGGAACCGTCCGAAATGGACATCAGGAAGAGGAACCCGTTGTCCATCTCCACGACGGTCTGGAGCACGGCGCCGCCTTCGAAGCAGCGGGACGCGCCTTGCGTGAGGCTGACCAGTCCCGACGCGACGGCGGCGAGCTGGTCGGCGCGGTCACGGGGCAGGTCGCGCGATGAGGCGAGCAGGAGTCCGTCGGCCGACACCGCGACGGCGTGGGCGACGCCCGGGACCCGGTCGGCGAACCCGGCCAGCAGCCACCCCAGGTCCTGCATGCCGCCACGTCCCGACTGCGGACCGGACTGGGAGGGGCCACGCTGGTGGCCGTGAGCCGTGTGGGGAAGAGTCATGCGTCGTGCTCCTTGCCTGAGCCATTGGTGAGCCTGCCCGTCCGGCCCCAGGCGGCGTCGTCGTCACCGGAACGGCCGACGCGTCCGCGCTGCACGCCCCGGTGGTAGGCGGACAGGAGTCCGCGTACGCCTTCGGGATCGCGCTGCTGGGCACGCATGGGCTGTTCGTCGGGGACTTCGATGCTGCCCGGGACAAGCTGCGCCATGGGCGTGCGCTTGGGCAGTCCGTTGTCTGACCGGACTTCCGCCGTCGGTGAGGTCGCGGCACGAGCGGCTCGCCAGCCGTCGTCGGCCGACGTCTCCCCCCAGAAATCGGTCCTGGGGGTCTCGCGTGACGGCGGAACGTCGGACATGCTCTCCTCCTGCCGGGTGGAGGTCGATTCTGCGCGGTCGCGGTTCCGGACCGGGTCGCCGGCCGGTGCGCGGGTCGGCAGGTCGGGGAGGTCTGGTACTTCGGGAACCGATGGTGCGGCCCCGAAGAAGGACTCGTCGGCCCGGTTCGGTTCGTTAGACCGTACCCGGCTGGAGCCGCGAGCGGGAGTGCCGCCGCCCCCTGCGGGTGAACTCGGGTTTCGTGGGGCGGGTACCTCGGCCTGCGCCTGGACGGCCTGCTGGCCGGCGGGCGGGGTGACGGTGAACCACGCCGAGGAGACCTCGCGGAAGATCGGGATCTCCATGGTCTCGTCGGCGGCGCCCGAGGGGGGCGGCGTCGGCTTCTCCGTCGACCGCGGCGGCGGCCATGAGGGGATGTCGTTGAGGGCTGCCCATTTCGATTCGCCGTCGGCGGCGGTGTCGCTCTGCGCGTTGCCGTTGCCGGTGGCGAGATTGCGGCGGGAGCGGCTGCCGGGCGAGGTCGTCGCCTCAAGGGTGATCATGGGGAAGGCCTCGGTGGGGCCTTCGACGGGGGTGTGCACCGGCGCGTCGGGGTCGAGGGCGCCTTCGGCCTCCGACACGATCTCGCCGGTGAGTTCCATGACCTTGCGGCGGGGCATCCCGTCGGCGTCCTCGGCGGCGGGCCGGAACGTCATGGTCGGGACGTCCTCGTCCTCGCGCTCGACCGGGGCGGGGGGCGCCGGCGGCTCGGGGTCGTGGTCGGGGATGTGCACGGGTTCGAAGAGGCTCTGCTGCGGCGGGGCCATCCCGAAGGAACCGGAGTCCTCCGGTTCGTAGGCGTGCCGCGGTGCGGGCTCGTTGAAGGACCCGGTCTGCGCGGGCGCCTCGAAGCCGTTGAAGGAGCTCGGCGCGGCCGGGATCTCGGCCTGCGGACGGGATCCGTTGAGGCGGTGCGCGGCGCCGTGCGGGTCGGTGAGGACCCCGTCGGGCAGGACGACCTCGGCGACGGTGCCGCCCAGTTCGCCGGGGTGGAGGGTGACGCGGACACCGTGGCGGATCGCCAGGCGGCCGACGACGACGAGGCCCATCATGCGCGAGGCGGCGAGGTCGACCAGCGGCGGCGCGGCCAGCTGCTGGTTGAGTTCCTCGATCTGCTCGGGGCTGATGCCGATGCCGCGGTCGGTGATGAGGACGACGATCTCGTTGCCGACCTGGCGGGCCTCGGCGACCACGGCGGTGTCGGGTGAGGAGAAGGCGGTGGCGTTGTCGAAGAGCTCGGCGATGAGGTGCACGAGGTCGTTGACGACGGCGGCGGTGATCTCGCGTTCGGCGAGGATCGTGCCGAACTCGACGCGGGTGTACTGCTCGACCTCGGACTGGGAGGCGCGCAGCAGGTCGGCGACGGTGGCCGGTTCGCGCTGGATGCGCGCGGAGTCGGCACCGGCGAGGACGAGGAGGTTCTCGTCGTTGCGGCGCATTCGGGTCGCGAGGTGGTCGAGCTGGAACAGCTCGGCGAGGCGGTCGGGGTCCTCTTCACCGCGTTCGAGGCGGTCGAGGTGGCCGATGAGCCGGTCGACGAGGATCTGCGAACGGCGGGCCAGGTTGACGAACATCGTCGACACCGAGGAGCGCAGCGCGGCCTGTTCGGCGGCGACGCGGACGGCTTCCTTGTGGACGATGTTGAAGGCCTGGGCGACCTGGCCGATCTCGTCGGCGTTACGCAGGCGCAGGGGTTCGGCGAGGCGTTCGGCGAACTCGTCGGGCGTCGACTGGCCGAGCGCCTCGGACTCGCGCAGCCGCGCCACGGCCTCGGGGAGGTCGACGTGCGCCATCTGCAGCGCGCCTTCACGCAGCTGGCGGAGGCTGGAGGCCATCGAGCGGGCGATGATCAGGGCCAGCGCCACGGCGAGGGTCAGGGTGAGCAGCACGATCGCCGACTCGACGAGCACGCGGGTGACGACCTCGTCGCGCAGGTCCTCGGCCTTGGCGACCAGTTCGGTCTCCAGGCGCGTCTCGACCAGGCGGGTCGCCTCGCGGCGCTCGTCCATCGCCTTGGTCCACACCGCGTAGTCGAGGTCGGCGAACTCCTGGCCGGGCAGGATGTTGTCCAGCTGCGCCTCGGCCTGGGTCGCGGCGCGCGCGTCGGCCTCGTTGAGGATCCGGTCCACCTCGTTGCGCTGCTCGACGGTGATCACGGCCTTCATGTTGGCCTCGGAGAGATCACGGCTGGTGCGCTGGGTGATGAACTCGCGGTACTCCTCGGTGGAGAAGACGTGGTCGCCTTCGGTGCTGAGCACGGTCAGCTTCTCGCGCTCGTTCGCCTCCTTCATACGTGACAGGAGGGACGCGATGCGGATGTCGAGGGCCAGGTCCGGGTCCTGGGTGACCTGCGCGATCGCGTCGTGCACGTTGAGGAGGTTGGTGACGTAACCGCCGTAGCGGGTGACGGCACTGGTGTCGGCGATGAGCCGCTCGCGGACGTCGGCGCGCTGCGTGTCGAGGTTGATCAGCAGGTTGTCGGCGTCGCGGATGGTCTGTTCGAGCAGTTCGGGCAGGTCGGTGAGCCCGTCGCGCTCGGCCTTGTAGGCCGTGTACGAGTTGTTCGTCGCGATGACGGCCTGCTCGTAGGCGCCGAGGTCGTCGTCGCCGTCGGCGTCGCCGCGCTCGCCCGGGTCGAGGTGGTCGAAGGCGGCGGTGCGCTCGACCTGGAGATCCTGGGTCAGCTGCGAGACCGTCGCGGTGAAGCGGGCGAGCGTGCGGATCTCATCGGCCTGCACGGCCCGCTCACCGGTGTCGAGGAGCCGCACCACGGCGAGACCGACCAGGGCGAGCACCGGAACCACCAGGATGATGCCGAGCTTCGGCCGGATGCGGATGTCTCGCAGCGGCGGGATGCCGAACCGGCGTCGTCCACCGGTCGCCTCGCTTCGCTTGCTCACCTCTGGTCGTCCTCCAGGCTTTTTCGTGCGCGTCGGTTCGCAGCCGACGGAGTTCGAGGACAGCGCGACAGACGCCGTCAGGCTTTACGGACCTGAGCGATTCCATCACGCGAAGCTGGAAAGCGGAAGGGCAGGTGGCAAGATCAATTAAGGCTCCGCCACATTTCGGGTATATCGACGAACATCAGTCACTTAATGTGACTGACCAGCGACTTCACGTGCCGAAGGCCTCCGAAACGCGACGAGGGACGACCCCTTCGGCTTCGTCGCGGAGCAGTTCGGGGAGCAGCTCGGCGGGGGTGTCCTGGTAGGCGACGGGCCGCAGGAAACGGCGCAGCGCGGTCTCCCCCACCGACGTGTACTGGGAAGACGTCGCCGCGGGCCACGGACCGCCGTGCTGCATCGCCGCGGTCACCGCCACGCCGGTCGGCCATCCGTTCACGACGACCCGGCCGACCTTGGCGGCCAGAGCGGTGAGCAGCCCCTGTACGAACGTCCCGCTCGTTTCAGCGTCCGCGAGGTGAACGGTGCCGGTCAGGCTGCCCGGCAGCAGGTCGAGGATCCCGGCGAGCTCGCCGGGTCCGGCGTCGACGACGACCGAGACCGGACCGAAGCATTCGGTGAGGAGCGCCTCGGCGTTGGCGAGGAAGTTCGCGGCGTCCACCTGGAACAGTCCGGGCCGGACACCGAAGCCGCCGCCGGTGTCGTCACCGCCGGGTTCGGCCAGTGTGGTCACTCCCGGCAGGGCCGCGAGCGCGGCGGCGCCGTCGAGGTAGGCGTCGCGGATCCGCTGGTGCAGCAGGGGATGAGGTTCGGCCTTGGCCGCCGCGGCGGCGAGCGTGTCGGCCAGCCCGTGCCCGGCGGGGAGGAACAGCACGCCCGGCTTGGTGCAGAACTGTCCACTGCCGAGGGTCGCCGAGGCGATGAAGGCCTCGGCGAGCGCCGGGCCGCGTTCGGCGACGGCGCCGGGGGTGGCGACGACGGGGTTGATGCTGCCGAGTTCACCGAAGAAGGGGATCGGTTCGGGTCGCGCGGCCGCCAGGGCGTGCAGGGCGCGGCCGCCGTTCAGCGAACCGGTGAACCCGGCGGCCTTGACGGCCGGGTGGGTGATGAGGTCCTTGCCGGCTTCGAAGCCGTGCACGACGGCGAAGACGCCGTCGGGGGCTCCGGCGTCGGCGAGTGCGTCGGCGACGATGCGGCCGCACAGTTCGGAGGTGCGCGGGTGGGCCTCGTGGGCCTTGACGATGACGGGGCAGCCGGCCGCGAGGGCGCTGGCGGTGTCGCCGCCGGGGACGGAGAACGCCAGGGGGAAGTTGCTGGCGGCGTAGACGGCGACCGGTCCGACGGGGACGAGCATGCGGCGCAGGTCCGGGCGCGGCGTCGGCTTCGCGGCGGGGTCGGCCTTGTCGATGATGATCTCAAGGAAGGCGCCGGTCTCGACGGCGTCGGCGAACAGTTCGAGCTGGACGCGGGTGCGGGCGAGCTCGCCGGTGAGGCGCGTGGTGCCCAGCGCGGTCTCGGCGTCGGCGGTGGCGATGACCTGGTCGGCGGCGGCGCCGAGGGCTTCGGCGACGGCGCGGAGGCAGGCGGCGCGGGCCCGGAGGGGCAGTGCGGCGAAGGGCGCGGTGGCGGCGCGGGCGCGGTCGGCGATCGCGGCGAGCTCGGCGGGCGTGGTCGCCGGCACCGGCTCGCCCGACTCACGGCCGGTGCGGGGGTCGATGCTGCGCAGCGCGTCGGTCACGTCGCGTTCCCTTCGTCGTGGTGGATCGCTGTCACCGTACCGACTGCGCGCCGGTGATCGCGATCGCAGCCCGGCAGGGGCGGGACACGCTGGGTGGAGGAGTGCCGCGAGTCGTCTCAAGTCGGGTTTAAGAGACTCTTAAGCGCGTGGATCTTCGCTGATGGATCGGACACACTCACCCCAGAACATGAGAGATGTCCGGCTTCGCTAGGGTCGGTCCCCGGCACCCGATCGGCACACGGCCCGCATGCGCACAACGCACATGGACGCACACCGTGTCCGACGAGCACAACGCCCTCATGACAAGACTCGGTGGCAGCACCACCTGCCTACCCAATGCGTCAGGAGTTGACGTGGCTCATATCTCGCACTTCGCCCACGGTTTCATCAATCCGCTGATGGCCTTCGGTTTCGCCATCTCGGGGTCGCTGCTCGGCCTGTTCTGCATGGTCCGGGCCCGCAAGGCGACCACGACCGGGTCGCGAGTCATGCGCCTCGGCTACGCGACCATCGCCCTGGGCGCCACCGGTATCTGGATGATGCACTTCACCGCCATGATCGGCTTCGACGTGCAGAACTCCGACGTCCGGTACGACCTCGGCGTCACCGCCCTGAGCCTGTTCATCTCGATCGCCTCCGTCGGCTTCGGCATCTACACCGTCGGACTCGGCCGCAAGTCCCTCACCAAG
Source organism: Phytomonospora endophytica (assembly GCF_014202425.1). Classification (GTDB taxonomy): domain Bacteria; phylum Actinomycetota; class Actinomycetes; order Mycobacteriales; family Micromonosporaceae; genus Phytomonospora; species Phytomonospora endophytica. The sequence goes on from NZ_JACHGT010000002.1 coordinate 534,836, forward strand.
GTCCTCATCGGCGGGCCCCTCACCGGACTCGGCGTCGTCGCCATGCACTACACCGGCATGGGCGCGCTTCGCATCAACGGGACCATCGAATACGACCCGCTGCTGTTCGCCGCTTCGGTCGCCATCGCCGTCGTCGCCGCGACCGTCGCGCTCGCCTTCGCCGTGTGGATCGAAGGCCGCAAACCCATCCTGCTGGCCTCCCTCATCATGGCCATCGCCGTCTGCGGCATGCACTACACCGGGATGTCGTCGGTGACCGTCACCCTCCGCACCCAAGGCGCCAAACCCGTCCCCGGTGTCGACCCGATCCTGCTGCTCATCCCCATCATGGTGCTCGCCACCATCGCGCTGATCGGCCTCATCTTCGGACTCCTCAGCGACGCCGACGAACCCGAGTCCGTCCTGTCGGCCGACACACCCCGCAGCCGGGCGACGACCCGCACCCCGGACCCCGGTCAGGGTCCTCGCAGGGCCACGACGTTCAGCGGCGGCCCCAAACCCGCCGCCGCCACGCCGCAGCCCTACACGCCGCACGGGCCCACACCAACGGTCGTCGCCAACGCACCGGAGCCCTACGCGTACAACGAGAACACGCGCGCCACACCGCAACAACCTCCCCGTCCCGCCAGCGAGGAGGCCTGGGCGAACTTCATGGACGAGACCGAACCACAGGGAACCCTCCCCCGCCGCGACACGCGAGTCCCCCGACCGCGCACCGAAGGCGACCCGGCGACCCTGGCCTCGCCCCCCACGCCCAGCGGCGGCCGCGCCTGACCCTGACCGACGGACAGAACCCCGGACACCACGCGTGGTGTCCGGGGTTCTGGGTTGGGGGGGTGTGGTGGGGTGGGGTGCGTTCGTGGGGCGGGCACGGCTCGGGGTCTGCCGCAGCGTGGGAGCCCGAGGCGGGGAGGGCACGTCGGCCGGGCCACGAGCCACGGGCCACGGGCCACGGGCCACGGGCCACGGGCCACGGGCCACGGGCCACGGGCCACGGGCCACGGGCCACGGGCCACGGCAAGAGTGAACCGCCAAGCGCGGCTTGCGCTCGCGGGGCCGTGACTTGGTTCCCGGTGTTGGTGGGTGAGGTTTTAAGAGCCTGTGCTTGTTTGGGCGGCGCGAACGAAACCGCCTGCCAGGTATGGGATCGGGCTGCGGCCCGCCGCCGGTGCCGGGTCCCCGGCCAGGGCGGGCGAGCGAAGCGAGACACGCTGTGGGCGAGACGGCTGCGGCCGGGTCCCCGGCGTGAGCGGGCAAGCGAAGCGAGACTCGCGCAGGCAGATCCGCTGCGGCCGTGTCCCCGGACCACGGAAGCCGCGAAGCGGGACATGCGGGCCGGACGTTGAACCTTCGGCGGGAGCAGCGAGCGAAGCAACACTCACGCCCACGGGGCCGGTGCCTTAGGTTCCCGGCGTTGGGTGGGTGAACAGACCCGGTTCCCGGCGTTAGTGGGTGGGCTTTTAAGGGCCTGTGCTTGTTGGGGCGGCGCGAACGAAACCGTCTGAGGGGTATGGGATCGGGCTGCGGCCCGCCGCCGGTGCCGGGTCCCCGGCCTGGGTGCGGACACTTGGCCGGGGTCCCGGCGTGAGCGGGCGAGCGAAGCGAGACTCGCTGTGGGCGAGACGGCTGCGGCCGGATCCCCGGCGCGGGTGGGCATGCGAAGCGAAACTCGCCCGCAGTAGACACCGCTGCGGCCAGAATTCCCTGCCCGCCTGGGCGATCGAAGCGAGACTCGCTGTGGGCGAATCGGCTGCGGCCGCGTCCCCGGACCACGGAAACCGCGAAGCAGGACACGCAATCTGGACGCTGAACCTCCGGCGGGACAGCGAGCAAAGCGCAGCTCGCGCTCACGTGCGCTGCGGCTTGGGTTCCCGGGCCGAGTGGGACGCGAAGCCGGGACTTGCGCTCGCGGGGGTCGTGTCGTGGGTTCCCGGTATTGGTGGGTGAGGTTTTAAGGGCCTGTGCTTGTTTGGGCGGCGCGAACGAAACCGCCTTGCGGGTATGGGATCGGGCTGCGGCCCGCCGCCGGTGCCGGGTCCCCGGCGTGAGCGGGCGAGCGAAGCGAGACACGCGCTCGCGGGGCCGTGTCTTGGATCCTCGGCCAGGGCGGGCGAGCGAAGCGAGACACGCCCTTGGCGAGAGCGCTGCGGCCGGGTCCCCGGCCTGCGGGAGCCGCGAAGCGAGACCCGCCCTCGGCGAAACAGCTATGGGTCGGTTCCCGGCGTGAGCGGGCGAGCGAAGCGGGACTCGCCCCCGGGGAAACAGCTATGGGTGGGTTCCCGGCGTGAGCGGGCGAGCGAGGCTCGCCCTTGGCGAGACCGCTCCGGTCGTGTCCCCCGCACCGGGAGCCATCGGGTGGGGACTCACGCGTGGCCCCTTGCTCGGGGTCGGCGCGGGAGCCACCCGGCGGGGCCCCGCCCACCCGTCTCCGGCGAGGTGAGCCCGGCTGCACGGCTCACCCTTCGCGCCAGCACCGGCACCGGCACCGCCGCGGGCGCGGGCGCGGCCCGCGCCCCGTCGCCCGCCCCTAGCCGATCAGCTTCGCGTATGCCGGCTTGATCACGTCGTTGATGATCTCCAGGCGGGCGTCGAAGTGCACGAAAGCGCTCTTCATCGCGTTCACCGTGAACCAGCGCAGATCCGTCCACCCGTAACCGAACGCCTCCGACAGCAAGGCGAACTCCTTCGACATCGACGTCCCGCTCATCAAACGGTTGTCCGTGTTCACCGTGACCCGGAAACCCAGCTTGCTCAACAACCCGATCGGGTGCTCGGCGATCGAGTCCGCCGCGCCCGTCTGCACATTCGACGACGGGCACATCTCCAGCGGGACCCGCTTGTCACGCACGTAATGCGCGAGCCTGCCCAGGTGGGCGCCACCGTCGGCGGTCGGGGTGATGTCGTCGATGATGCGCACGCCGTGTCCCAGCCGGTCGGCACCACACCACTGCAACGCCTGCCAGATCGACGGAAGACCGAAGGCCTCACCGGCGTGGATCGTGAAATGCGCGTTCTCGCGCTGCAGGTACTCGAAGGCGTCCAGGTGCCTGGTGGGCGGGAAACCCGCCTCGGCGCCGGCGATGTCGAAACCGACGACGCCCTCGTCCCGGTACCGCACGGCGAGTTCGGCGATCTCCATCGAGCGGGCGGCGTGGCGCATCGCGACCAGCAGCAGCCCCATCTTGATGGGCCGCCCTTCGCGGGCGGCCTCGGCGCTGCCCTCACCGAAACCGGCGAGCATCGCCTCGACGGCCTGCTCCAGCGTCAGCCCCTGCTCGATGAGCAGTTCCGGCGCCATCCGGACCTCGGCGTAGACGACACCGTCGTCGGCCAGGTCGAGGGCGCATTCCTTCGCGACGCGGTGGATCGCCCGCTCGGTCTGCATCACGCCGACGGTGTGCGCGAAAGTCTCCAGATACCGCTCCAGCGAACCGGAGTCGGCCGCGGCGCTGAACCAGTCCCCGAGCGCCCCCGCCTCCGTCGCGGGCAGCTCGTGCCCGCACTCGGCGGCCAGTTCGATCACCGTCCGCGGACGCAGGCCACCGTCGAGATGGTCGTGCAGGAGGACCTTCGGGGCGGAGCGGATCTCTTCGAGAGTCAGTGGCATCGGTCGAGCATACGACCGGCCCGTGCCGGGCTCGTGTCGGGACAGTGACGGTGGGCGACGAGCGCGATCCCGCCACTACGTCCGTGGGATCTCCGCTTCAGCCATGCCGCGACGAGCTCGCCGCGGGGGTCGGGCGGAACAGTTCGTACAGGTCGTCGAACACGGTGACGAGCCCGCCGAAGACGAGTCCGCCGACGGCGGCGATCGCGGCCATGCCGAGGTCGAACGGCCCGCCGATGAGCGCGCCGGTGAAGCCGGCGGTGGCGGCGAGCAGCAGGAAGGCGTTACGGCCGACGTGCTGGGGTCCCATGGGCGTGGTGGACTTGCCGAAGCACGCGCAGGGTTCGGTGTCGCCGTCCCGGACGGCGACGATGATGCCGACGGTGAAGCCGGCGAGTAGCCCGAAGGCGATGGTGAAGCCGGCGAGGGCGGTGATCGTCGTCGGGATCGCCAGGAGGATCGCGATGGACGCCTCGGCCGCGACGACCAGCACCGCGGTCTGTTTGACCAGGGCACGGGGGACGACGCGCATGCGCCGGGTGGCACGCACGAAGGAGCGGTAACGGACCGGGCTGGTCAGCTTCGTCAGCGCCGACACCAGGAACACCACGATGAGCAGTGCCCGGCACGCCAGGGCCAGATACTCCATTTTCCGCGCCTCCCAAGGACGGGCGGGCGTCCGGCGACGCCCGCGGAATCGAAGCTACTCGATCGCTTGGGAGTGTGGAACCCCTCGGCCCGACAAGATCACTGTGGACGGTGGGGACGTGGGGCGGGCGGGGGCGTGCGGCCGCGTACTCAAGGGCTCACGTCCCGCCGCGAGAGTGAGCCCACTTCGCGGTTCACCGACGCCGGGAACCCGGCACCGGCGGCGAGCCGAGCCCTATCCCATGCCCGGCGGGCGGCTTCGTTCGCACCGCCCACATCGGCTAAGCCGACAAGTCGACCTGATCCCAAGCGGGGAAGGGCACCTGGTTGCGGCCCCGGACGACCAGCGCCCATTCCAGTGCCCAGCGCCGGTGCCATACGGCGGCGGGGTCGAGTGGGCCGGGTGTGGGGAGGCCGCGGCGGGCGGCGTCCTGGTACATCCAGTCGAGGCAGTAGTACATGTCGAGGAGGGACGCGACTTCCCAGGCGTCGGGCCGTGCGGTGATGGTCCGGGCTCGCCATGTCCCGAAGGGTTCGCCGGTTCGCAGGTCGGGGAACAGCGCCGCCAGGCCGTCGGCGCAGGCTTCCTGGGGGTCGAGGTGCTCGACGAGTCCGAGCAGCCACGCGAGTCCGTACAGGGCGTCGAGCTGTTGGGCGTACCGTCGGGGGTCCCCCACGCCGCTGCCGATGAAGGCCCACTCGTCGCGGGTCATCTCCTCAAGGACGTGCGCGTCGAGCATCCATCGCATCGCGTTCTGCGGGGGCATGTCCATCACCCGGGCCTGCAGGACGTTGAGGATCGCCGCGCGTGCTTCGATCTCACCGACCGACCGCAGCGTCACATCCTCGTCGGGCTGCCAGATCAGCGGGAAGCGGTCGGCGTTCATTGGCACGCCCAGACGCTGAAAATCGCCGCACGTACGGGACCGGATCTGCCGAGGATCCACCGTCATCGCTGTCATGAGCCACTCGTTCAACACTCGTCGTGCCAGGATGGCGCACATCATCACGCGCCCAGGGGTGGCGCGCGACACACGTGGCGCTCTAAGCGGGAACATTAGGGGTTCACGGGCTGATCTACAAGGGTGACAAGTCGGGGCCAATGGCCGCGAAGGGTCGTTTACTCGACACGTCCTGACGCCGAAACGGCGCTGCACCGGGCAGAAATTAACGCGATGGCAATGGGGACCAAGGCCTGAACACGAGGACTTTCGTCCTCATGTCCGGGTCTGCCGTACGGCTAGGCGATCCTATCGATCAACATGGTCCGTCCCGGCGTGTCGCCGCCGACGTCCACCGCGCCTTCCAGAACCTGCCTCGCGGCCCCGAACCGGGCCGTCTCACCGGCGTCGGCGTGCAGGCGCAGGATCGGCTCCCCGGCCCGCACGGTCTCTCCCACGGTCCGCAGGATCTCGACGCCGGCACCGGCCGACACCGCGTCCTCCTTGCGTGCCCGGCCGGCGCCGAGGCGCCACGCGGCGACACCAACGGCGTAGGCGTCCATGCGCGTCACGACACCGTCGGCTTCGGCGAGCACGTCGTCGGTCTCGGCCGCGACGGGGAGTTCGGCGTCGGGGTCGCCGCCCTGGGCTTCGACCATCGCGCGCCAGGCGTCCATGGCGCGGCCGTCGCTCAGGGCCTTCGCGGGATCGGCGTCGACACCGGCGAGTGCCAGCATCTCCCGGGCGAGCGCGACGGTCAGTTCGACGACGTCGGCGGGTCCGCCTCCGGCGAGGACCTCGACGGACTCGCGGACTTCGAGGGCGTTGCCGGCGGTGCGGCCGAGGGGGGTCGACATGTCGGTGAGCAGCGCGACGGTCCGCACGCCGTGCGCGGCGCCGAGGCGGACCATCGTCTCAGCGAGTTCGCGCGCGGGCGCGAGTTCCTTCATGAAGGCGCCGGAGCCGACTTTGACGTCGAGGACGAGGGCGTCGGTGCCTTCGGCGATCTTCTTGCTCATGATGGAGGAGGCGATCAGCGGGATCGACTCGACCGTTCCGGTGACGTCGCGCAGGGCGTAGAGGCGGCGGTCGGCGGGGGCGAGCGATTCGCTGGCCGCGCACACGACGGCGCCGACCCGGCGCATCTGGTCGATGAACTCCTCATTGGACAGCGCGGTCCGGAAGCCGGGGATGGTCTCCAGCTTGTCGAGGGTTCCGCCGGTGTGGCCGAGCCCGCGGCCGGACAGCTGCGGCACGGCGACGCCGTGGGCGGCGACGAGCGGCGCGAGCGGGAGGGTGATCTTGTCGCCGACGCCGCCCGTGGAGTGCTTGTCGACGGTGGGCATGCCGACACCCGACAGGTCGAGGCGTTCGCCGGAGGCGATCATGGCCTGGGTCCAGCGGGCGATCTCGGGGTCGGTGGCGCCGTTGAGGAAGATGGCCATGGCCAGGGCCGACATCTGCTCGTCGGCGACGACGCCGCGCGTGTAGGCGTCGATGACCCAGTCGATCTGGTCGTCGCTGAGGACGCCCCTGTCGCGTTTGGTGCGGATGATCTCGACCGCGCTGAAGCTCACGACGTCTCCCTGGTGAGGTGGTCGGGGCCGAAGGCGCCCGGTAGTAGGTCGATGACGCGGACGGGGCCGTCGGCCGAGTCCACGAGGCATTCGGGGCCGCCGTGCTCGTAGAGGAGCTGGCGGCAGCGTCCGCAGGGGGTGAGGGGGTCGCCGCCGCCGTCGACGCAGGCCATGGCGATCAGGCGGCCGCCGCCGGTGTTGTGGACGGCGGAGACGAGACCGCATTCGGCGCAGAGCGTCAGGCCGTAGGAGGCGTTCTCGACGTTGCAGCCGGACACGACACGCGCGGTGCCGTCGTCGGCGACGACGAGCCCGGCGGCGCCCACGGGGTACTTCGAGTAGGGCGCGTAGGCGCGGCGCATCGCGGCGACGGCCTCGGTGCGCAGGTGGTTCCAGTCGATGTCCACGGCATACCTCCAGACATGATGCTCGCCCGCGGGGAGCGGGTGCGGGCCGGAACGGGGTGGAAAGGTGACGTGGCTTGCACACGCGAACGGCGCGGACCCGGGAGGTCCGCGCCGTTCGCCCGAGCTAGGACTTGACGTAGGGCACCCCGTCCGCCGCGGGTGCCCTCACCTTCCCGACGAGCCCGGCCACCGCGAAGATCGTCACGATGTAGGGCAGCATCGACAGGAACTGCGAGGGGATCGGCGAACCGCCTGGCATCGAGCTCAGGAAGATCTGCAGCTGGTCGGTGAACCCGAACAGCAGCGCCCCGAGCAGTGCGCCGATGGGGTTCCAGCGTCCGACGATGAGCACGGCGAGGGCGATGAAGCCCTTGCCGACGGTCATGTTCTTGTTGAACGCGATCGCCGAGCCGATGGTGAAGAACGCGCCGCCGACACCGGCGATGAGGCCGCCCATGAGCACGTTGCGGAACCGCACCCAGTTGACGCGCACGCCGACGGAGTCGGCCGCCGCGGGGTGCTCGCCGACCGCGCGGGTCCGCAGCCCGAAGGGCGTGTGGAACAGCGCGACGTAGACGATCACGACGAGGGCGATGGCGAAGTACGTGAAGATGTTCTGGTCGAACAGCGCGGGCCCGATGACGGGGATCTTCGACAGCAGCGGGATCGTCCACTCGCCGAGTTTCGGCGGGGCGTTGTACTTCTCGGCGGCCTGCTGCATGATCCGCTCGTACAGGAAGCCGGTGAGGCCGAGTGCGAGCAGGTTCAGCACGACGCCGAGGACCACCTGGTCGACCAGGTAGCGGATCGCCAGCACCGCGAGGAACAGCCCGATGAGGCAGCCGGCGAGCGCGCCGGCGATGAGCCCGGCCCAGGCGCTGGCGGTGAGCGTCCCGATGAGCGCGCCGGTGAAGGCGCCGACGAGGAACTGGCCCTCGATGGCGACGTTGATGACACCGGAGCGTTCACAGAGGACACCGCAGAGGGCGCCCAGGATGAGCGGGAGCGCCAGGAACAGCGCGCCCTGCATGGTCGCGGTGACGGGCAGGAACACGCCCGGCTTGGCGATGGAGAAGCACACGAACGCGAGCGTGAACCCGACGAGCGCGACGCCGGTGCCCCAGCCGAACAGGTTCCGTCCGGCGGGCGAGATCAGCGTGGCGCCGGCCAGGACGCACAGCGCGGCCAGGACGAACACGGTCGCGGCGGCGGGGAGCTTGACCTCGATGTCGGAGCCGGTCCAGAAGATCTTGAACACGGCGTCGGCGCCGTCGTCGACGCGCGTGCCGAGCCAGGCCGCGACGAGCCCGAGGACGACGTAGGCGATGCCGGCCTTGGAGGAGCGGGTCCAGAAGCCGTGCACGGCCTTCGACTCGGCGACCTCAGCGGTAGCGAGAGTGGTCATCGGTTCACCATCCCTTCGCCATGGTGAGGTCCATGCCCGCGCCCCGGGAGGTGCGCAGCCGGAAGATGGCCTTCACCAGCGCCGGGGCGGCGATGAAGATGACGATGAGCGCCTGGAGCACGGTCACCATGTCGACGGGGATGTCGGCGACGGTCTGCATCTGGACGCCGCCGGCCTGCATGGCCCCGAACAGCAGGCCGGACAGGACCACGCCGACGGGCTTCGCGCGGCCCAGGAGGGCCACGGTGATGCCGTCGAAGCCGACGTTGCCGACCACGGCCGGGGTGAGGGCGTGGGAGGTGCTCGACAGCATGATCACGGCGCCGCCGAGTCCGGCGAGCGCACCGGCGAGACCCATGGCCGTCGCGTAGGTGTTGGGGACGCCCATCCCGGCCGTGCGGGCCGCGTCGGGGTTCGCGCCGACGGTCCGCATCCGGAAACCGAGCGTGGAGCGGGTCAGCAGCCAGCCGACCACGCCCGCGGCGGCGACGGCGAACAGCACGCCCCAGTTGGCGCGCAGGTTCGCGTCGAGGAACAGGTTCGGCAGCCACGAGGTGTTGTCGACCGACTTGCTGATCGCGTCGGTGCGCTCCTCGGAGTGCACGAACTCCGTCGAGATCACCCACAGCAGGCCGTAGGCGGCGACGTAGTTGAGCATGATCGACGTGATGACCTCGTGGGCGCCGGTGCGGGCCTTGAGGATGCCGGGGATCGCGCCCCACAGCCCGCCGGCGAGCGCGCCGCCCGCCAGGGTGACGACGAGGTGGATCCCGAGGGGCAGGTCGAGGCCGAAGCCGACGACGGCGGCGCCGACGGCACCGGCGATCGCCTGGCCCTGGGCGCCGATGTTGAACAGGCCCGCGCGGAACGCCAGCGCCACGGCCAGACCGGTGAAGATCAGCGGAGCGGCGTTGGTGAGCGTGTTCGAGATGGGCCGCAGGACCGGTCCCCACTCCGATTCGCCGTTGAGGGCGAGGGAGAGCTGCTCGAAGTTGATGATCGCGCCCTGGAAGAGGGCGCTGTAGGCGTCGGCGACGGCCGTCCAGCTGGCGCTGAGGGCGTCTCCGGGGCGGGAGAAGAAGTAGGTGTACATGCCGCGGATCTCTTCATCGGAGACGATGATGAGGATCCCGCCGATGATCATCGCCAGGATCAGCGAGTACACGGTCACCATCACCGCGTTGGCGGTGACGAGGTAGCGCAGGAAACGGACCGGCCACGAGTGCGGCTTCTCCAGCGGGGGCGCCTCGACCTTGACGGTCTGGTCGGGCTGCGGGGCCACGCCCGCGGCGGCGGCCTCCAGGAGGGCCTCACGTTCGGCGGTCACCTCGCCCCGCTCGGTCTCCGGTTCGGCGTCCGGTGAGGACACGGCCGGTTCGGCGTGGGCGGCGTGCTCGCCGCCTTCGCCGCGGCGGTCCGGTGCGCCGTCCCCGGTCGTCTCGGGCGACTCGCCCTCACCGGGCGGTTCCACGGGCGGCTTGGTCACGCTCCCGGCTCCTCACTGGGGGAAGTCTCGCTGTCCTCGGTGACGCCCGCCATGAGGCGGCCGATCTTCTCGCGCGGGGTGTCGGGTCCGACGGTCGCCAGGATCTTGCCGCGGTACATGACCGCGACCCGGTCCGACAGGGCCAGGACCTCGTCGAGCTCGCTGGAGATGAGCAGGACCCCGGTCCCGGTGTCGCGCTCGGCGATGATCCGCTTGTGGATGAACTCGATGGAGCCGACGTCCACACCGCGCGTGGGCTGGGCCGCGACGAGCAGGTTCAGTTTGCGCGACATCTCCCGCGCGACGATGACCTTCTGCTGGTTGCCGCCCGACAGGCTCCCCACGGGGGCCCGCGACGACAGGGTCCGCACGTCGTACTCCTCGACGCGCTCGTCGGCGGTCTTGGCGATCACGTCGGGGTTGATGGTCAGCGAGTTGCCGAACGGGGCCCGGTTGTACTGGTTGAGCACCAGGTTCTCGGCGATCGAGAAGGACTTCACCAGGCCGTCGGCGCTGCGGTCCTCGGGCACGTAGCCGACACCGCTCTCGATGACCTTCGAGGTCTTCGAGTTGGAGATGTCGACGCCGTTGACGCGGATCGTGCCGGTCACCGCCGGGCGCAGCGCCATGATCGCCTCGGCGAGTTCGGTCTGCCCGTTGCCCTGGACGCCGGCGATGCCGAGGATCTCCCCGGCGCGCAGTTCCAGGTCGAGGCCGTCGACGGCGTGCTGACCGCGTTCGTCGGTCACGGTGAGGCCGGAGATGCTCAGGACCTCCTCGCCGGGGACGGCGGGGTCCTTGTCGACGGTGAGGCTGACCTCGCGGCCGACCATCATCGCGGCGAGTTCGTCCTCCGACGCGCTCGGCGCGGCCGTGCCGACGATCGTCCCGCGGCGGACCACGGTGATCTTGTCGGCGATGGCCTTGACCTCTTTGAGCTTGTGGGTGATGAACACGATGGACTTGCCGTCGTCGCGCAGCGTCCGCATGACCTCCAGGAGGTCCTCGATCTCGCCGGGGGTGAGCACCGCCGTCGGCTCGTCGAGGATGAGCAGGTCGCAGTCGCTGGTCAGCGCCTTGATGATCTCGACGCGCTGCTGGACGCCGACGGGGATGTCCTCGACGACGGCGTCGGGGTTCACGTCGAGGCCGTAGCGCTCGGAAAGCTCCCGCACCTCCCGCCGGGCGGCGCGCCGGTCCAGGAAGGCCAGGCCGGTGGTCTTCTCACGGCCCAGCATGATGTTCTCGGCGACGGTGAAGACCGGGACGAGCATGAAGTGCTGGTGCACCATGCCGATGCCGGCGCGCAGGGCGTCGCGGGGGCTGCCGAAGGTGCGCGGCACGTCGTCGATGAGGATCTCGCCCTCGTCGGGCGTCAGCAGCCCGTACAGGACGTTCATGAGCGTGCTCTTGCCGGCGCCGTTCTCGCCGAGCAGCGCGTGGATCTCGCCCGGCTCGACGATCAGGTCGATGTGGTCGTTGGCGACAAGCGCACCGAACTTCTTGGTGATGCCGCGCAGTTCGAGTCTCAGGGGAAAGCCCCTTCCGTGTGCCGTCCGCCGTCGGTGCAGAACAGGAAGATAACCGCCGTACCGGGTGCCGGTCACGAGGACCGACACCCGGTACGCATTGTAGGCGCGAAGTGACTACAGGTTCTTTGCTTGAGCCGTACTACGCGGCGGCGGGCTGAACCTTGGACTCGATCGCGACCTTGCCGTCGATGAGGTCCTGCTTCAGCTGGTCGAGCTCGCCCTGGAGCGTGGCGTCGACCATGGACGCCTTCTCCTGGAACGCGGCGAGCGAGACGCCCTGGTTCTGGAGCGTGCCGACGTAGTGGCCGCCCTTGGTGCCGCCCTTGGCGGCGACGACGGCGTCGGTCACCGCGGCCGGGATGTTCTTCTCGGCGGTGGAGAGGAAGACCGAGCAGTAGTCGGCGAGGCTCTTGCAGCCGTCGACGTCGACCCAGATCACGCTCAGCTTGTCGGGGTTCTCCTTGGCGACGTTCGCCGAGCCGACCCCGGTGCCACCGGCGACGGGGAAGATGATGTCGGCGCCCTGGGACACGAAGGTGTCGGTGAGGCTCTTGCCCTTCTGCTGGTCGATGAAGCTCTCCGCGAAGGAGCCCTCCTGCTTGGCCGGGTCCCAGCCGAGCACCTCGACCTTGGCGCTCTTGACCTTGTTGTAGTGGGCGACGCCCTCGGCGAAACCGTCCATGAAGATCGTCACGGGGGCGATCTTGAGACCGCCGTAGGTGGCGACCTTGCCGGTCTTGGAGGTGGCGGCGGCGAGGTAGCCGGCCATGAAGGAGTTCTGCGCGGTGTTGAACTCCATGGAGTACACGTTCGGCAGGTCGAGCTTGGCGTCGACGATCGCGAACTGCTGGTTCGGGTTCGCCTCGGCGAGCTTCTTGGTCGCGTCGAACATCAGTCCGCCGACGGCGACGATGAGGTCGCAGCTGCCGTCCACGGCCGCCTGGAGGTTCGGCTCGTAGTCGGCTTCGGAGTTCGACTGGGTGTAGTCGACCTTGATGCTCGCGTCACGCGTCGACGCGTCCTGCATGCCCTGCCAGGCCGAGGTGTTGAACGACTTGTCGTCAACGCCGCCGAGGTCGGTGACCATGCAGCCCTTGAACTCGGAGCCGGACGAACCGGCGTTGTTCTCTTCGGGGGCCTTACCACACGCGGCGACGGTGAGCATCAGACCACCGCTGGCCAGCGCGACGATCAGCTTCATTGCAGGACGCACCCTGCGTCTCCCTTCCCTGATGGCCACACGCGTCGCGGTGGTCCAAGGGCGGAAGCATAGTGGTGTTAAGCGACTGGGCACAGTGTTGAGTCCGATTCGTCGGCGAGTGGTTACCGAGGCGTAATCGAAGGCGCGGAACGGACCCCGTGCGCGGCCCGGGCGGCGACTCGCCGCGTCGTCGCGACGCTCGCGGACGAGACCGGTACGCGTCGTCGCGATCTCGTGCCCATGGCCGGCGGCGGACTCGGCCGCCCGCCGGCCATGGGATGGGACTCGTGCCGCCTCGGCGGCCGGCCTCAGGCCGGCTGCGACGGCGAGGTGATCTGGATCGTACCCGCGGTGATGTCGGCGCCGACCTGCTCGACCTCGGCCTTCAGTTCGGCCGGGACCTTGCCGTCGAAGTCGTGGAAGGGCGCGATCCGCACGCCCTGGTTCTCCAGGGTGCCGACGTAGGAGCCCGAGCGGGGGCTGCCCTTGGCGGCGTCGACGACCGACTGCGAGACGACCGTCGGGATCTCCTTGACGACGCTGGTGAGGAAGAACTTGCAGTAGTCGGGGGCGGCGTCGCAGCCGTCGAAGTCGACCCAGACGAGGCTGAGACTCCCGCCGTTGTCGGCGGCGACGTTGGCCGCGCCGAGGGAGGAGTTGCCCGCGACGGGCATGACGATGTCGGCGCCCTGGGACAGGAAGTTCGCGGTGAGGTTCTTGCCGGCGGTCTGGTCGGCGAAGCTGTTGGCGAAGCTGCCGTTCTGCTTGGCCTCGTCCCAGCCGAGGAGGTCCACGGTCGCCGACTTCTGCTTGTTGTAGTACTCGATGCCCTCGGCGAAGCCGTCCATGAAGATCGTGACCGGCGGGATGTTCAGTCCGCCCCACGTCGCGACCTTCTTCGACTGGGACATGCCCGCGGCGAGGTAACCGGCCTGGAAGGCGGCCTGCGCGGTGTTGAACTGCATCGAGTACACGTTCGGCAGGTCGATCTTGGCGTCGACGATCGCGAAGTGCGTGTCCGGGTTGGCCTTGGCGATCTTCTCGGTCGCGTCGGCCATGAGGCCGCCGACGGCGATCACGATGCCGCACTTCTGGTCGACGGCGGCGTTGAGGTTCGGCTCGTAGTCGGCCTCGGTCGTCGAGGCGACGTAGGACGGGTCGACGTCGCCGTCGGCGGTCTTGGCGTCCTGGAGGCCCTTCCACACCGAGGCGTTGAAGGAGCGGTCGTCGACGCCGCCGGTGTCGGTGACCATGCAGGCCTTGAAGGAGCCCCCGCTGCCGCCGTCGTCATCGGAGGGCGCGCTGCCGCACGCGCTGAGCAGCAGCATTGTCCCGGCCAGGATCCCGGCCCCCGCACGTACCCGCATCGCTACCCCCGTTTGACCTGGTTTGTCGGCATGGTCATGGTAGGCGGCGACGAGGTCCACTGTGGGCGACATGGTGTCTTTTGCATGGAGAACCCCGCGGGTGGTCCGTTCCCGCGGGGTGGATCGAGGTGCGGTTACCCGGTGAGCCCGTCGCCGGAGAGCGCGACGGCCAGGTCGAGCAGGGCGGCCGGGTCGAGCGTCGGTTCGGCCGGTTCGGATTCGAGCGCCGTCGCGGCGTCGCTGAGCACGATCGCCGAGCCGTTCCGGGCGTAATAGACCGCGTAGGCCTCCGTGCTCTCCCATTCGGGACCGCTGATCTGCTTGGTGACCTTCAGGCCCGAGCCGCCCATGGCGACGCGGCACTCGGGGTCGATCGTGAGGACGTGTCCCAGCTGGATGGTGATCTCACCGGTCTCGCAGCGCGCGAGATCGAAGAAGCCGGGGCCGCCGGGGCTCGGGATCTCGAAGTCGGTCGGGCCTTCGTAGGCCAGCTCGTCGGGCCGGGTGAAGCTCCCGGCGGGCCAGATGCGGACGTTGAGGTTGTCCAGCACGTTCCCGTCCGTGGAGAGGGCGAGGTCGTTGCGGTCGCCGAAGCCGGGAGTCTGCAGCGACAGCAGCGGCACCTCCAGTCCGACCGGCTCGGTGTCGTCGAGGTCGCTGCCGCCCTTGCCGTCCCTGATGTGCTCGGCCAGGACGGCGGTCTCCTCAAGGAACTCCGCGCGCGGGCCGGACACGTTGAGACCGTAGTTCGCCGACAGCCACGCCCACATCCGCTCGGTGATCGCCTGGGTCTCGCCGGTCTGCGGTCCGTCGATGTTGCGTTGCCAGTAGTAGTTCTTGTCGTGGTCGAGCTCGGGGAGCTCGTAGCGCGGCGGCTCCACGACCTTCTCCGAGGCCACGGCGCTCGGTGAGGCCCCGGCGCCGGTGCTGGGGACGCCTCCGCTTCCCCCCACCGTGTTCATCGCCAGGCTGATCGCCACGGCCACCGCCGCGACACCCGCCAGCGCGCCCCCGCCCGCGGTGTAGCGCCGCCTGCCGAGCCTGCGCCGCCCGGCCTCGACGGCCGTGTCGCCGTTCAGCGCGGTCGGCTGCGCCGGTGGCAGTGCGCTGTTCAGCAATTCCTTGATCTCGTCGTTCATCGTCGAACCCCTTCGGTCTGCTGCGATCGTTTCTCTTCGAGCAGACCGCGCAGCGCCTGCAGTCCCCGCGCGGTGTGACTCTTGACCGTCCCGGTCGAGCAGCGCATGATCTCCGCCGTCTGCTCGACCGACCTGTCCTCCCAGAACCGGAGGACCACGACCGCCCGCTGCTTCGTCGGCAGCTTGGCGAGCGCGGACAGGACCGCGATCCGTTCGGCGCCCAGTACCGCCGGGTCGGCCGTCGCCGCGTCCGGTGGGACCAGGGTGCTCCGCTCTCGGCGGAACCACGCGCGGCGCCATTCGTCCTTGACCGCGTTGATGAGGATGCGACGCGAGTAGGCGTCGGCGGAGCCCTTCGCCGTCTTCGGCCAGACGACGTACAGCTTGCTCAACGTCACCTGCACGGCGTCCTCGGCGCGATGCCAGTCGCCGCAGACGAGGAAGGCGAAGTTGCGCAGCCGGTCCAGTCTCCCGGCGACGAACTCCCGGAACTCCGCCTCTTCCCGCTCGCTGTGTCTCATGCGTCCTCTATTCGCCCGCGGAACCTGTCGGGGGTACGTACGGGCGTGCCCGGGCGAAGGGTTGTCACGGGCGCGGGGGTTTCCCGCGTGAGGTTAGCCGGGGACGCGGGAAACCCCCGCGAGCCGAGGCTCGCGGGGGTGGGTGTGCCTGTGCGGGGGTTAGAGCACGGGTTCCAGCGGGAGGGCCTGGGCCATGGCGAGCAGGTCGGTGAAGCCGAGACTCAGGTCCTGCCCGGAGTCGCCGGTGTCCCGGACGGTCACGGCACTGCCGTCGACGCGGTAGAGCACGAGCTTGCGGGTCGTGATCGCGTGCTCGGTGCCGGGCTGTGAGACCTCGGTGACCTCGATGTAGCGCTCGTTCTTGGCCGTGGCCTTCTCGATGCACTCGACGTCGACCTCGACGGTCTGCCCGGCCTGGGCGCCGTCGGTGCGGTCCTCGCAGCCGAGCAGGTCGAAGACGCCCGCGCCGCCCTTGGCGGAGCCCGGACCGGGGCCTTCGAGACCGTCGGTGAAGTCACCGGGTGCGCGCACGTCGATGTAGAGCGCCTCGAAGCCGCCGTTGCCGTTGCCCCACTGGACGAGGCCGTCGTCGGTCTGGTGGGCGACGAAGTTCAGGTGCAGCCGGTAGAAGACCTGCTCCTCGGCGACCTCGTAGGCACCCGAGGTGTCCCGCAGGGCTTCCGGCGTGGCGACCAGTTTGAGGTCCATCCGGCCGAAGTCCATGGTGTCGCCGGTGTAGCCGCCGAACTCCTGGTCGAGGAGTTCGTAGAAGGCGCCGGTGTACTTGGCGCTGCTCTCGGTCTTCTCCGGCGTGTTCTCGGTGATGTTGCCCTGGTCGTCCCAGAAGACCTCGTCGAGCCACGTGTAGTACAGGTCCGGGTCGAGTTCGGGCAGCGCCTCCCGCGGGGTCGCCGCGTTGGTCCCGGGTCCGGGGTCCGACGGGTCACCGCCCTTGGCGGGGGCCATGATCCCCGGCAGGGCCACCATCGCCGCCGCGACGATCGCGACGACCCCGGTGGTCAGTCCCCCGACGGCGAGCCGCCGCCGCGACAGTGCCCCGTGGCCGCGTTTGAGCGCGGCGTCGGCGTCGAAGGCCGGCAGGGACTCGTGCCCGGCCGTGGTGTCCAGTAGTTCCTTGATGTCCTTGGTCATGCGACCACTCCTTCGGCCCGCGTCGATTCGACTTCTTCGAGCAGGCCGCGCAGCTTTTCGAGCCCCCGCGCGGACTGGCTCTTCACCGTTCCGGGCGAGCAGCGCAGAATCTCCGCGGTCTGCTCGACCGACCGGTCCTCCCAGAAACGGAGGACCACGACCGCCCGCTGCCGCGTGGGCAGCCGGGCGAGCGCCGACAAGACCGTGAGGCGGACCGCCCCGGCGTCCGCCGAGGCCGCCGGTGGCGGCTCGGGGAGTGCCTGGGACACGCGTTCCCGCCGGAACCAGGCGCGCCGACGGTCCTCGTTGACCACGTTCACCAGGATTCTGCGGACGTAGGCCTCGGTGTTGAGCTTGGAGGCGCGGGTCCAGACGACGTAGAGCTTGGTCAGCGCCGTCTGGACGGCGTCCTCGGCCCGGTGCCAGTCACCGGTCAGCAGATATCCGAAGCGGCGGAGTCCGTCGACGCGCGCCACCACGAACTCACGGTATTGCGCGTCTCTTTCAGCACGTCGCATCGAGTTCCTCTCCCGAACTTGTCGCCCCTATCAATGGGTGCGGGCGCCGGGGAGGTTGCACGGGGGTGGAAGGAGTTTCCGGGGCGGTCAGCGCCAGAAGGTGGCCACCGCGGCGTTGCCGAGGGTCAGGACCACGATGCCGAGGAAATGTCCCTTGTGGACAATGGCACCCTCGGGACCTTTGCGCTTGCGGAAGTAGGGGACCAGGACCATGATCCCGATCAGCAGGGCGACGACGCCCTTGACGGCGAGCTTGGCGGGGTCGGGCTTGTCGGCCTCGTCGCGGCCGAGCGGCGCCGACAGCAGGATGCCGGTGACCAGCTGGATGGTCGCGCCCCAGGCCATGGTCGAGTTGACCCGGAACTTGCCGCCGAAGTACTGGACGATGGCGCCGCCGAGCAGTACCGCGAACCCAATCAGATGTGCGTACCTCAGGATGAGCCGTAGAGTCTCCATGGCAGGGCAGTATGCCAGAGGTTCTACGTGGCGTCGAAGTCGATGGAGCTCCACCGTCGGCAAGATCTTCGGCACATTCCTTGGCACGCCTGCCTGACGGTGGTGATGACAGTCGATAGCGTATGCGTATGCAAAGGGGGTCGGGCATGCGGACGCAGGGCACAGTGAAGCGGCGGTCACTGCTCGGATCCCTCTCCTTTGTGGCGCTCACCGTCGTCGGCTGCGCGGCCATGCTGCTGCCTTCGGCGCTGTCCGGACGCGGTGGGGCCGATCAGGCGCCGCCGTTCTCCCTGGTCGACGACGCCGGTGGTGGTTCGGAGTCGCCGGGGAGCGAGCCGAGTTCGGCGCCCAGTACGCACACGCCCACGCCCGGGCCGGGAAACCCGATGCCCGGTGGCGAGGAGGGCGACGGCAAGGCGCCCGCGGAAGGCGGCGGGGGCGGTGGCTTCGGCGAGATGTCCTTCGGCGTGCAGACCGCGTTGTCGCTGGGGCTCGTCGCGATCTTCGCGCTGTTCCTCATTCCGGGTCGTCGGCCACCACGGTCGGCGGGCGGGCGGACAGGTCGATGACCTTCCCTCTGCGGGAGGTCGCCGTCCACGCGGCGGCGAACATCAGCGTCTGATTGAACAGCTGGAGGAACACCAGTAGCCCGACGGTGCCGGTGACCAGCTGGTAGGCCGGGTTGTGTTCGACGCGGGTGATGTAGAAGCGGCCGACGGTCTTGATCAGTTCGAGGCCGACCGCGACCCAGATCGCCGGGAAGAGCACGCGCGCCGGGCGCATCGCGAGGCGCGGGAGCACGGTGAGCAGGGCGGTCGCGAGGACGGTGTTGATGGCCATGCCGACGAAGACCTCGCCGAAGGTGGCGATCCAGCCGTAGCCGTCGCCGACGGAGGCGTTGACGGTCCAGTTGAGACCGGTTTCGACGATCGTGCCGATGCCGAGGGTGACGGCGAGCAGGATGCCGAGGGCGGCGAGGACGCCGAGGTCGACGAGCCAGCGCAGGATGGGGTGGCCGGGTTCGGGTTCGAGGCGCCAGACGGCTCGCACGGAGGAGCGCAGGGCCTGTACCCAGGCGATGCCGGTGATGATGAAGCCGATGAGGGCGATGATGCCTACGGTGCCGCGCGCGGAGACGATCTGGGAGACGTCGATGGTGGGGAGGTTCGTGGTGAGCCATTCCTCGACGGTTTCGAGGACTTTGGAGTTGGCGTCGAGGACGAAGCCGAGTCCGGAGAAGGCGGCGAGCAGGAGCGCGAAGGCGGCGAAGAAGGCGTAGTAGGAGATGCCGGCGGACAGGAGTCCGCCCTGGGTGTCCCAGAACCGGTCGATGGCGCGGCTGAAGTGGTCGACGCGCGGCGACCACTTGCGCAGGCGCATCCACATTCGCTCGGCCGCGTCGACCGGATCGGGAAACCTCATGCGCCCATCATCGGGCAGGCGAGCCAGCCGCGCGGGGAGCCCCGCTCGAAACCCGGCGGGTCGCGGGGGGAGGCGGGGGCGGGCTGGGACGATTTGCGGGGAAGGTCGGGGTGGGGAGCGCGAGGGCGGGTGGTGGGGGGGCTCGGGTGGGCGGGTGGTGGGGGGCGCGAGGGCGGGTCTGGCTTCGCGGGTTGGTCGGGGCGGGAACCCGGCCGCGGCTCCGCGGCTCGCACGGGCCGGGAACCGGCTGCGGCCTTCCCGCTTCGGGTGAGTCTCGCTTCGCTCGCCCGCTCACGCTGGGGACTCAGCCGCGTTTCCGCGCCCTGGCCGGGGACCCGGCACCGGCGGCGGGCCGCAGCCCGATCCCATACCCGGCAGGCGGTTTCGTTCGCGCCGCCCAAACAAGCACAGGCCCTTCAAGTTCACCCACTCAAGGCCGGGAACCCAAGTCGCCGGTCCCGCAGGCCGAGCGGCGCTTCGCTTGCCGCCCCCGCCCCGCCGGTGGCGCGGCTCCGCGAGCGGGAGTGCCGCTTCGCGGGTTGCTCGGGCCGGGAACCCAACCGCGGCTCCGCGAGCGCGAGCCCGGCTTCGCGTTCCGTCCCAGACCGGGAACCCGCCGCGGTCTCTCGACGCGTGAGTCTCGCTTCGCGGCTCACCCACGCCGGGGACCCGGCCGCAGCCGTCCCGCCCACAGCTTGTCTCGCTTCGCTCACCCACGCAGGCCGGGAACCCCGGCCGCGTTTCCGCGCCCTGGCCGGGGACCCGGCACCGGCGGCGGGCCGAGCCCGATCCCATGCCTGTCAGGCGGTTTCGTTCGCGCCGCCCAAACAAACACAGGCCCTTAAAAGCTCACCCACTCAAGGCCGGGAACCCAAGGCACGCCCCCGCCAAGCGCGCGTCTCGCTTCGCTCGCTGCTCCCGCCAAAGGTTCAGCGTCCGGCCCGCATGTCCCGCTTCGCGGCTTCCGTGGTCCGGGGACACGGCCGCAACGGGCCCGCCTGCGCGAGTCTCGCTTCGCCCGCCCAGGCAGGCCGGGCACCCGCCCGCAGCCTTCCCGCCCGGGCGAGTCTCGCTTCGCTCCCCACGCAGGCCGGGAACCCGGCTCCGTGTCCGCGCCCAGGCTGGGGACCCGGCACCGGCGGCGGGCCGCAGCCCGATCCCATACCCCTCAGGCGGCTTCGTTCGCGCCGCCCCAACAAGCACAGGCCCTTAAAAGCTCACCCGCAAACGTCGGGAACCCGGCCGCAGCCGTCTCGCGACGGGCGAGTCTCGCTTCGCTCGCCCGATCACGCCGGGGACCCAGCCGCAGCCGTCTCGCCCACAGCTTGTCTCGCTTCGCTCGCCCACACAGGTCCGGGACCCGAGACACGACCTCGCGAGCGCGTGTCTCGCTTCGCTCGCCCGCCCCCGCCGGGGACCCGGCCGCGTTTCCGCGCCCAGGCCGGGGACCCGGCACCGGCGGCGGGCCGAGCCCGATCCCATACCCCTCAGGCGGCTTCGTTCGCGCCGCCCAAACAAGCACAGGCCCTTCAAACCGCACCCACCAAGACCGGGAACCCGGCCGCAGCCGTCTCGCGACGGGCGAGTCTCGCTTCGCTCGCCCGCTCACGCCGGGGACCCAGCCGCAGCCGTCTCGCCCACAGCTTGTCTCGCTTCGCTCGCCCGCTCAGGCCGGGGACGCGGCACCGGCGGCGGGCCGCAGCCCGATCCCATGCCTGTCAGGCGGTTTCGTTCGCGCCGCCCAAACAAGCACAGGCCCTTAAAACCTCACCCACCAACACCGGGAACCCGGCCGCAGCCGTCTCGCGACGGGCGAGTCTCGCTTCGTTCACCCACAACCCAAGACACGACCCCGCGAGCGCGCGTCTCGCTTCGCTCGCCCGCTCACGCCGGGGACCCGACCTGCGCGGTCTCCCGGTGCGCGAGTCTCCCTTCGCGGCCCCCGCCCCCTGGGAACCCCTGCCGCACCCGTCCCTCGCTGCGTGAGCCCCGCTTCGCGCCCCACCCACGCCGGGAACCAGAGCCCTTCCCTACCCGCTCCCCTCGGCGGTCGGCGGTCGGCGGTCGGCGGTCGGCGGTCAACGCTCAACGCTCAACGCTCAACGCTCAACGCTCAACGCTCAACGCTCAACGGGAACCGTCGCTGCACCCTCCAGACCCCGTCTCCCCAGTGCGCGTACAGCACGAACTCGCTCACGCCGAATCTCGCCTCGTATCCGGCGAGTTGGTCGTAGACGCGGTCGGCCTGCTCTGGCGCGACGTCGTGCGCGACTGTCACGTGCGGGTGGTACGGGAAGCGTGCCTCGTATGTGAGCGGTCCGGTCCGCACCGACGCGGCGAGTCGTTCGCATTCGCTGATGCCGGCGGCGACGGCCACGAACACCACTTCGGTGATCGGCCGGAAGGTCCCGGTTCCTCGCAGGTGGAGGGTGAAGGGCGCGTGGCGTACGGCGACGCGCGCCAGGTGTTCTTCGACGCCGCCCATGGCGGTGTCGGCGATCTCGACGGGCGCGAGGAGGGTCACGTGCGTCGGCACGCCTTCGGCCTGCGGGTCGCCGGTTGCCATCCGGTGCTCGCGCAGTTCGCTCCCCCATGGTTCCGGCACCGCGATGGCGACCCCGATCTTGGCCACGGACACCCCACCCGTCTCTAGTCGCGCACGGGCTGCGCGAACCCGACCTTGTCGTACACGTCCGCGAGGGTCGCGGTGGCGACCGCTCGGGCCTTGCGCGCGCCTTCGGTGAGCAGCTTGTCGAGCTGTGCCGGGTCGGCGAGGTATTCCTCGGTGCGCCGCGCGATGGGGGCGATGGCCTCGACGACGACGTCGGCGAGGTCGCCCTTGAAGTCGCCGTACCCCTTGCCCTGGTAGCGGGCTTCCAGTTCGGGGATCGTGACGCCCGCGAGCACGGAGAAGATGGTGAGCAGGTTGGCGATGCCGGGCTTGTTCTCCTCGTCGAAGACGATCTCACGGCCGGTGTCGGTGACGGCGGAGCGGATCTTCTTCGCGGCGGCTTTGGGCGTGTCGCGCAGGTCGACGATGCCGGCGGGCACGGAGTTCGATTTCGACATCTTCGCCGTCGGGTCCTGCAGGTCGCAGATCTTGGCGGTGTCCTTGACGATGTGCGGTTTGGGGAGCCGGAAGGTCTTGCCGAAGGTCTTGTTGAAGCGCCCGGCGAGGTCGCGGGTGAGTTCGAGGTGCTGGCGCTGGTCTTCGCCGACGGGGACCTCGTCGGTGTCGTACAGCAGGATGTCGGCGGCCTGCAGGATCGGGTAGGTGAACAGCCCGACGCTGGCGCGTTCCTGTTTGGCGGACTTGTCCTTGAACTGGGTCATGCGGCTGGCCTCGCCGAAACCGGTGATGGCGCCGAGGACCCAGGAGAGCTGGGTGTGCTCGGGGACCTGGGATTGGACGAAGAGGGTGCAGCGGTCGGGGTCGAGTCCGATCGCGAGGAGCTGCGCGGCCGACGCGCGGCGGCGGCGGACGAGCGCCTCCGGGTCGTGCCCGGCGGTGATGGCGTGGAGGTCGACGACGCAGTAGAAGGCGTCGTGGGTGTCCTGCATGGCGACCCATTGGCGGAGGGCCCCGAGGTAGTTGCCGAGGTGGAAGGACTCGGCGGTGGGCTGAATGCCGGAGAGGACCCGGGGGATGCGCGACTCGACCATGGGCTGAATTCTGTCAGGTCGTTCACCGGGGCGGTGGCGCCGGTGTGCGTCACCGCCCCGGTCACGCCGTGGGTCTAGACCGGCGGCGCCACGCCGCCGAGGCAGCTGCCGCCGACGAGCGCGGTGACGGTCGTCGACAGGTCGGCGGCCGCGGCGGCCGCCGCGGTCAGGTCCGGGCCGTCGACGTTGACGACGGCGGCGAGCACCGCCGACACGTTGAGGTTGAGGTCGACGGCGAGTTCGACGCACAGGGTCACGTCGGCGCCCGGTTCGGGAACGCCTGGAAGGCAACCGCCGCCGCCGAGGGCCGCGACGGCTCCTTGGACGTCGAGTGCCGCGGCGAGCGGGTCGCCGCCGACCGGGAGGCCGGGCAGGTCGGCCCCGTCCCGTACGGGCACCGCGACCGCCGTGGTCAACGCGGTGACCGCGGCCTGCAGGTCCGCGGTCAGCGCGGCGCAGTCCGCCGCCGGCGGGTCCTCCGCCGACGCGATCGCCGGGGCGAAGACAGCACCCGTGATCGCGGCGGACAGGGCTACCGCGGCGACCCGTTTCGAGAACGTACGCATGTGGATTCCACCCTTTCCTCGTCTTCCTCGTGGGACGGGCCGCCCGGGCGTGCTCCGCGCGTGTGACGCGGGACACTGAGCGACCCCACCGCTACGAACCGTAGTGGGGATGAGGGGGGCGAACATCGACGAATCGAAACATTGGCCTGTTTGCGCCGTTCGCGCGCCGGAGGCCGGCGGAGACCGCGCCGCTCCCACCGGATTCCGCGACAACCCCACCCCGCCCCCAACAAACCCGCCCACGTCCCAAGCCCCCGGGACGTGCGCGTTCGAGCCCGAATGCGCAAGATCGGCGCTGAATATCGGATCGCCAGGCATCAGGCACCGCAAAGGGTGCGCGAATGATGCGCGCACGCTCACCGTTGGCATGTTCGGTCATGTTGGTTTACTCTCGCAGGATCGTGTCACCCGATCCCGCCCCCGGGGGAGCCATGCTCGCGCAACAACGTCAGGCCATCATCGCCGAGCGCGTCCGCCGCGACGGCGCGGTGCGGGTGAGCGAACTCGTCGCCGAGTTCGGCGTCTCGGACATGACGATCCGGCGCGACCTGGAACAGCTGGCCGAGCGCGGCCTCGTCGCGAAGGTGCACGGCGGCGCCACGGCCGTCGACATCGGAGCCACCGACGAGCCCGGTTTCGCCGCCAAGTCGGTCCAGCAGAAGGCCGAGAAGGAGGCCATCGCGCGAGCCGCGGCGGGGCTGGTCAAGCCCGCGACGGCGATCGCGCTGTCGGGCGGCACGACGACCTGGACCCTCGCCCACCACCTGCTGTCCGTCCCGAGCCTGACCGTCGTGACGAACTCCGTCCCGGTCGCCGACGTCTTCTACCGCTCGGGCCGCGCCGACCAGACCGTCATCCTCACCGGCGGTATCCGCACGCCCTCCGACGCGCTCGTCGGCCCCTTCGCCACGGCCTCCCTGGCGACCATCAATGTCGACGCCCTCTTCCTCGGCGTCCACGGGTTCAGCGTGCGGGCGGGTTTCACCACGCCCAACATCGCCGAGTCCGAGACCGACCGCGCGATGGTCGCCGCCGCCCGTCGCCTCATCGTGCTCGCCGACCACACCAAGTGGGAGATGGTCGGCATTCGCACGATCGCGGAACTGACCGACGCCGACGTGCTGGTGAGCGACTCGGGCCTGCCCGAGCCGTCTCGCGCGGATCTCCGCGAGCACGTCGGCGAGCTGATCGTGGCCGAGGCGTGAAACGCGCGCGGTCCGGGAACGAAGGCGCCACGGCATTGTCCACTTTGACCAGTGTTCACCGCTCGACCACGTCGCTCGCCGACGGCCGCGAGCTGCACTACTTCGACGCCGTGGCCGACTCCGGCCGCGCGTCCTTCGCGGACGGCCGCACGCTGCCGCCGCGTCCACCGGTCGGCGAGATGCGCTACGACGCCCTGCGCGACGAGTGGGTCGCGGTCGCCGCGCACCGGCAGACGCGGACCTTCCTGCCCCCGGCGAGTGAGTGTCCACTGTGTCCGTCGACGGCGTCGCGGTCCACCGAGATCCCCGCCCCCGACTACGAAGTGGCCGTCTTCGAGAACCTCTTCCCCTCGTTCTCCGGTCCGGCCGGCACGACGCTCGACGCCGCCGGGCCGTCACCACGCCGGCCGGCGGCCGGGCGTTGCGAGGTCGTGTGCTTCACCCCCGACCACGGCTCCTCCTTCGCCTCCCTTGAGCCGCGCCAGGTCCGGGTCGTGATGGAGGCGTGGGCCGACCGCACCGCCGCACTGTCCGAACTGGACGGTGTCGAGCAGGTCTTCTGCTTCGAGAACCGGGGCGAGGAGATCGGCGTGACGCTGCATCACCCGCATGGGCAGATCTACGGCTATCCCTTCGTCACCCCGACGACCCGCCGCATGCTCGCCTCGGCCGAGACGCACCTGCTGCGCACCGGCCGCAACCTCTTCGCCGACGTCCTGGCGGCCGAGTCTGCCGGGGAGCGCGTCGTCGCCGCCAACGAGCACTGGACGGCCTTCGTGCCGGTCGCCGCGCGCTGGCCTTTCGAGGTGCACCTGTACCCGCACAGTCACGTCCCGGACCTGCCCGCACTGTCCGATATGGAGCGTGAGGCCTTCGGGCCGGTGTACCTGGAGGTGCTGCGGCGCCTCGACGCCGTCTTCGGCGTCCCGATGCCCTACATCTCCGCGTGGCACCAGGCGCCGGTGCGCACCGGACGCGACCTGTCCTACGCGCACCTTCAGCTGCACAGCGCCCGGCGGGCACCGAACAAGCTGAAGTTCCTGGCCGGTTCGGAGTCGGCGATGGGCGCGTTCGTCAACGACATCACGCCCGAGCAGGCCGCGCGGATGCTGCGGGAGGCCGTACTGTGACCGCCTCCGCGACCGGTCTGCGGGCCGCCGAGTCCTTCATCGCCGCCTACGGCCGTGTACCCACCGTCCGCTGGGCCGCGCCGGGCCGCGTCAACCTGATCGGCGAGCACACCGACTACAACGACGGTTTCGTGCTCCCGTTCGCCCTGCCGCACAACGTCGTCGCGGCCGCCGCGAAAGTGCCGAATCCCGTGTGGACGGTCGTCTCGGAGGGCATGGACGAGCGCGTCACGTTCACCGTCGACGACCTCGAACCCGGCAAGGTCGAAGGCTGGGCCGCCTACGTCGCGGGCGTCGTGTGGGCCCTGCGCGAGGCCGGGCACGAGATCGGCGGCGCCGATCTGGCGCTGGCCTCGGACGTGCCGGTCGGTTCGGGGCTGTCGTCATCGGCGGCCCTGGAGTGTTCGGTCCTGGGTGCCCTGTGCGCGCTGTACGGCGTGGACATCCCCGAGGACGACCGCCCGGCGCTGGCGCAGCGCGCGGAGAACGTCTACGTCGGCGCGCCGACCGGGATTCTCGACCAGTCGGCCTCGATCCGTTGCCGTGAAGGGCATGCGCTGTTCCTGGACTGCCGGACCGGCGAGGCCGAGCACGTGCCTTTCGACTTGGCCGCGCGCGGTCTGACGATGCTCATCATCGACACGCGCGCGCCGCACAGGCACGTCGACGGGGAGTACGCCGCCCGCCGCGCCGACTGCGAGAAGGCCGCCGACGCGCTGGGGCTGCGAGCCCTGCGGGACCTGACGCTGGATGGTCTCGACGACGCTCTCGCCCGGCTCGATTCGCCCGTGGCGCGACGCCGGGTGCGCCACATCGTGACCGAGAACCAGCGCGTCCTGCACACCGTCGGCGTGCTGCGCGACGGCGTCGAGCCGCGCAGGCTGGGCGAGTTGCTGACGGAGTCGCACGCGTCGATGCGCGACGACTACGAGATCACCGTCGGCGAGGTCGATCTGGCGGCCGAGGCGGCCGTCGCGGCGGGCGCCTACGGCGCGCGGATGACCGGTGGCGGCTTCGGTGGTTGCGTGATCGCGTTGTGCGACACGGACAAGACCGCGGAGATCTCGGCGGCGGTGCACAAGGCCTTCGTGGCGGCGGGGTATACGCCGCCGGCGGCGTTCCCGGCGACGGCCTCGGCGGGAAGCCGGGGGCTGGGGTAGGGGTGGGGCGCCGACGGGGGTGAAGGCGGGTTCCCGCCGCGTTTTCGCACCCACGCCGGGAACCCGAGTGCGTTTCCGCACTTGGCCGGGGACCGGCACCGGCGGCGGGCCCAGCCCGATCCCATGCCTTTCAGGCGGTTTCGTTCGCGCCGCCAAGACCGGCATCAGTCTCGTCCTCGAAGTCCCCGAGTACCTGTTCCAGCAGGTCTTCCAGGGCGACCAGTCCGAGCAGCCCGCCGTCGTCCCCGGTGACCAGCGCGACCTGCGCGCGTTCGGCGCGCATGGTCGCCACGGCTCGCGAGATCGGCGTGTCGCGGGGCAGGGTGAGCGGCCGGGTCAGCAGATCCGTGGCTCCGGCGCCGGGGTTCTTCAGGGCGTCGCGGATGTGCACGATCCCCAGTGGACGGTCGCCGTCGAGGGCCACGAGGCGGGATCGGCCGGATTCCAGCGAGACGCGTTCGACTTCGTCGTTGTCGGCACTCGCCTCGACGGTCACGACCTCGTGGCGGGGCCGCATGAGCTCCTCGACGGTCGTCGCGCGCAGCCGCAGCACTCCGCTGAGGATCCGGTGCTGCTGTTCTTGGAGCAGCCCGTCCTCCCTGGACTGCCGCAGGAGAACGGCCAGGTCCTCCGGCTTGTGGCTCTCGCCGATCTCGTCCTTCGGGGTGACCTTGGCGAGCCTCAGCGACAGGTTCGCCGCACCGTTGAGCATCGCCAGGATCGGCCTGGTCAGCCAGATGTAGCCCTCGAAGGGCACGGCGATGGCCAGCGCGGAGGTCTCCGGGTGCGAGATCGCCCAGGACTTCGGCGCCATCTCACCGACGACCATGTGCAGGAACACCACCACGGCGATGCTTACCAGGAACGCCACCACGTAGGACACCTGGCTCGGCAGCCCCAGCGCCTGCAACGCCGGGTCGAGCAGGTGCGCGATCGCGGGTTTGGCCAGCGCGCCCAGACCCAGTGTGCACAAGGTGATCCCGAGCTGCGCGCCGGCGAGCGTCACCGTCAGGTGCCGGCTGCCGCGCAGGGCGAGCCGGGCCGACATGGACCCGTCGGCGGCCAGTTCGGTGAGCCGGTGCCGTTTGGCCGAGATCAGCGCGAACTCGGCGGCGACGAAGAAGCCGTTGGCCGCCAGCAGGAACAGGGAGACGATCAGCGCCCAGGCGGTGTTCACGACTCCACCTCCAGGTCGCGCACGGACAGGGCGATCGTGTGCGGCACGTGCCGCTGCACGGCGACGACCGCCAGCTGCGCGATGCGCGCCGGGTGTTCGCCCTCGTTCGGATCGTCCACAGTGGCCAGTGGCACGTCGACGATGTCGCCGGGCGTCGCGGTGCGGCCCAGCTGCTGCAGCACCAGTCCCCCGACGGTCTCGTAGGCACCGTTGCCGGGCAGCTCCACACCGGTCTCCTCGGCGATCTCGTCGATCCGCCAGCGCGCCGGGACCACCCAGCTGCCGTCGGCGCGGCGCCGGGCACGGGCCTCGGGTTTGTCGTCCTCGTCGAGGATCTCGCCGACGACCTCCTCGGCGACGTCCTCATAGGACACCACCCCGGCCAGGCCGCCGTACTCGTCGACGACGCAGGCCAGCTGCCGGTTCTCGGTGCGCAGCCGTTCGAGGAGCTCCGGCGCCGGCAGGCTCTCCGGCACGAACAGCGCCGGGGAGGCGACCGCCCCGACCAGGGTGGCCGCGCGCTCGGCGCGCGGCACCTGGAGCACGTCGGCGATGCTCACGACGCCCACCACGTCGTCCACGTTGGACCCGATGACGGGGAAGCGGGACCGCCCGGTGGACAGCAGTTCCACGACGCGCGCGACCGGTTCCCCGGCGCCGATGGTGTGCACGTCGACGCGCGGGGTCATGACCTGCCCGGCGTCGAGGGTGCGGAAGTCCAGACCGCCTTCGAGCTGCCGGAACAGTTCGGCGTCGAGGTGCCCGCCGGCGTGCGACTCGTCGATGATGTGTTCGAGGTCCTCGGCGGTGGCGCCGTGCGGCAGTTCCTCCACCGGTTCGATCCCGACCGACCGCAGCAGCTTGTTGGCGGCGGCGTCGAAGAGGCGGATGACCGGCCCGGCGACCTTCAGGTAGATCACCGTCGACCGCGACAGGGCCCGGGCGAGCGCCTCGGGCCGCGCGATCGCGAGGTTCTTGGGCGCGAGTTCCCCGAACACCATCTGGATGAGCGTGGAGAACAGCAGCGCGATGATCACCGAGACCGACAGACTCACCGACTCCGGCACGCCCGCCCCGCCGAGGATCTCGGCGAGTCCGGCGCCCACGTAGGGCTCGGCGACGTAGCCGACGAGCAGCCCGGTGACGGTGATCCCCAGTTGCGCTCCGGAGAGCATGAAGGACAGCTGCCTGGTGACGCCGAGGGCGCGCGCGGCGGGTCCGTCCCCGGCGTCGGCGGCCTGGCGGAGGCGGTTGCGGTCGACGGCGACGTAGGCGAACTCCTGCGCCACGAAGTAGCCGGTGGCCGCGGTGAGCAGGACGATGACGAGCACACCGATACCGATCAGCATGACGTCACCCCCTGTCGCGTCATGCGTGTGTTCTGCCGGGCCGAACCCGGCTGGGTACTACAACCCTCTATGTCATCGTCCATGATCGGCATGCCGAAGAGGGTACCGGAGCGAGATATCCGTCCGGCAAGTCCGAAGGCGCCGGGCGTGCGCGAGGTCACCCGCGGGAACAAACGGACCCGGCGTCCCGTTTAGCTTCACCGTGCACACCGACCCCATCCGCGGCCAGGCCCGCGGCACCGCTCCGGTCCCCCTGTCCGTCCTCGACCTGGCGCCCGTCGGCTCCGGCTTCACCGCGACGGAGGCGCTGCGGACGACCACGGAGGTCGCCGAACTCGCCGAGCGTCTCGGCTACCACCGCTTCTGGGTCGCCGAGCATCACTCCATGCCCGGCATCGCCAGCTCCGCCCCCGCCGTGATCCTCGCGCACGTCGCCGCGCACACCGAGCGCATCCGCCTCGGCTCGGGCGGGGTCATGCTGCCCAACCACGCGCCCCTCGTCGTCGCCGAGCAGTTCGGGACGCTCGAAGCGCTCGCGCCCGGACGGGTCGACCTGGGTCTCGGGCGCGCGCCCGGCACCGACCGCGCCACCACCCTCGCACTGCGCCTGACGCCCGAGCGGCTCGGCGCCGACGACTTCCCCGAGCAGGTCGCCGAGCTCACCGGCTTCCTCGACGGGTCCTTCCCCGAGAGCCACCCCTACCACCGCATCCACGCCGTGCCGGGTCCCGTCCAGCGACGGGTCGACGGGGGCGTCGGCGAGCACTCCCGCCCGCCGGTGTGGCTGCTCGGGTCCTCCGACTACAGCGCCCGCCTCGCGGCCTCGCTGGGCCTGCCGTTCGCGTTCGCGCACCACTTCTCGGCGGCCAACACCGTGCCGGCCCTCCAGCTCTACCGGCAGGGTTTCCGGCCGTCGTCGATCCTCGACCGGCCCTACGCGATGATCGCCGCGACGGCCGTGGCCGCCGACACCGAGGAGACCGCCCGCCGCGCGGTCGGCTCGCTCGGCCTGTCGATGCTGAAGCTGCGCACGGGCCGCCCGGGCCTGCTGCCCAGCGCACAGGAGGCCGAGGACTTCCCGTACACGCCCGCCGAGCGCGCGTTCGTCGGCGACTGGCTGTCCAACGCGGTCCACGGCACGCCGGAGCGGGTCCGCGAGCAGCTCGACGCGCTGGTGAAGCGGACCGGCGCCGACGAGCTGATGATCACCTCGACCGTGCACGGCGCCGAGGCGCGGCTGCGCTCCTACGAGCTGATCGCCGAGGCGTACGGCTTCTAGCTATTCGACGGTCACCGACTTGGCGAGGTTGCGCGGCTGGTCGATCTCCAGACCGAGCCCGCGCGCGACCTCGCACGCGAAGACCTGGAGCGGCACCGCCGTGAGCAAGGGCGCCAGCAGCGTCGGCACGACCGGGACGTGCACGATGTGGTCGGCGTAGGGCGCCACGGCGGTGTCGCCCTCCTCGGCGACCGCGATGACCAGGGCCCCGCGTGCCTTGACCTCCTGGATGTTCGACACGACCTTGTCGTGCAGCACCCCGCGCCCGCGCGGCGAGGGCACGATCACGACGACGGGCGTGCCCTCCTCGATCAGCGAGATCGGGCCGTGCTTGAGTTCGCCGGCGGCGAAGCCCTCGGCGTGCAGGTAGGCCAGCTCCTTGAGTTTCAGGGCGCCTTCGAGCGCGACCGGGTAGCCGACGTGGCGGCCGATGAACAGCACCGGGTGCTGTCCGGCGAGGCTCCGTGCGAGCTCGCGCACCGGGTCCATCTGGTCGAGGACGGTCGAGATCTTCGCGGGCATCGCCGCGAGCTGCTCCAGCACGGCGGCGACCTCGTCGGCGTACTTCACGCCCCGGATCTGCGCGAGGTGCAGGCCGACCAGGTAGCAGGCGACGAGCTGGGTGAGGAAGGCCTTCGTCGACGCGACGGCGACTTCGAGGCCGGCGCGCGTGTAGAGCACGGCGTCGGACTCGCGCGGGATCGTCGAGCCGACCGTGTTGGAGATGGCCAGGACGCGCGCCTTCTGCTCCTTGGCGTGGCGCAGGGCCATGATCGTGTCCATGGTCTCGCCGGACTGGGAG
Source organism: Phytomonospora endophytica (assembly GCF_014202425.1). Classification (GTDB taxonomy): domain Bacteria; phylum Actinomycetota; class Actinomycetes; order Mycobacteriales; family Micromonosporaceae; genus Phytomonospora; species Phytomonospora endophytica. Next base: position 566,546 of record NZ_JACHGT010000002.1, read on the forward strand.
ATGACGATGACGAGCGTGGAGCGGTCGAGGACCGGGTCGCGGTAGCGGAACTCGCTGGCCAGTTCCACCTCGCAGGGCAGTCGGGTCCAGTGCTCGATGGCGTACTTCGCGACGAGGCCCGCGTGGTAGGACGTGCCGCAGGCGACGATGAAGACCTTGTCGGCGTCGCGGAGGTCCTGGTCGGACAGGCGGACCTCGTCGAGGGCGATCTCGCCGGTCTCGGTGACGCGGCCGCGCAGCGTGTCGGCGACGGCGGCGGGCTGCTCGTCGATCTCCTTGAGCATGAAGTGGTCGTAGCCGCCCTTCTCGGCGGCCGCGGCGTCCCAGTCGACGGTGTAGGGCGTGGCCTTCGCGGGCTCGCCGGAGAAGTCGGTGACGGCGAAACCGTCGCGGCCGATCGTGACGACCTGGTCCTGGCCGAGCTCGACGGCCTCGCGCGTGAAGGAGAGGAACGCGGCGACGTCGGAGGCCAGCCAGTACTCGCCGTCGCCCCGGCCGACGACCAGCGGCGAGTTACGGCGGGCGCCGACCACGGTGTCGGGGTCGTCGGCGTGCACCGCGAGGAGCGTGAACGCGCCGGTGAGGCGGCGGACGACGCGGTGCATGGCCTCGGACAGGCTCGCACCCGCCGCGACCTCGGCGGACAGGAGGTGCGCGACGACCTCGGTGTCGGTGTCGGAGGCGAACTCGACGCCCTCGGCCTCCAGCCGCGCGCGCAGGACGGCGAAGTTCTCGATGATCCCGTTGTGGATCACCGCGATGCGGCCGTCGGCGCTCGAGTGGGGATGGGCGTTGCGGTCGGTCGGGCCGCCGTGGGTGGCCCAGCGCGTGTGGCCGATGCCGACCGTCGCGGCCAGGTGCGCCGGCTCCCCGTTGTTCTCGGCGAGGGCCTTGTCGAGGTTGCCGAGCTTTCCGGCGCGTTTCTCGACGTAGAGCTCCCCGCCCACCGGGAGGGCGACCCCCGCCGAGTCGTACCCGCGGTACTCAAGGCGCCGAAGGCCGTCCATAACGACATCGAGCGCCGGCCGCGCTCCAACATATCCAACGATTCCGCACACGGGCGCGACTGTACCCGAGTTTCAAGCAAACTGCTTGCGCGGATAGGGGGTGTTCACGCACGCCCCATGCGCAAGTCGGTTAACAGAGCGGCAACAACCCACGCCTACCGTGAGCCCTGCACCAGTGGAGGTAGCCCATGACCACGACACGCGCACCACGGCTGACGATCACCCAGATGACCGACGCCCACGCCCGGCAGGTGCTGGCGATCTACCAGGCGGGCATCGACACGGGCAACGCGACCTTCGAGACGGCCGCGCCGGACTGGACGCGATTCTGCGTGGGAAAGCTCCTGCGGCACCGCTTCGTCGCGACGGAGGGCGCCCACGTCCTCGGCTGGATCGCGGGCACCGCCACGTCGAAACGCCCCGCGTACGCCGGCGTCGTCGAGCACTCCGTCTACGTGCGGCCGGACGCGGCGGGACGCGGGGTCGGACGCGCGCTGCTGGAGACGTTCATCGCCTCGACCGAAGCCGCGGGGATCTGGACGATCACGACGTCGATCTTCCCGGAGAACACCGCGAGCCTGGCGCTGCACGCGCGGACGGGATTTCGGACCGTGGGGGTGCGGGAGCGGGTGGGGAGGCTGCGGGGGGTGTGGCGGGACACGGTGATGCTGGAACGGCGGTCGGGAGTGGTGGGGGTGGGGTGAGGGGTCGGCAGCAGCCGCCGTATGTCCTGCCGCGCACGCCACCGCGAGCCGCGTGGCCCGTCGGCGGGCGAGCACCGAACGCGGGTGCGGCGCGGTCGTGACCGGGGCGAGCGCGAGCCGGAGCGAACTCCGGCGCCGTCCGCCCGCCGCGACACCACCTCGTCCCCACAAGCCGCAGGAGCCGGCGCCGGGCGAGCGCGGGATCGACGGCGGAAGCGGGTACAGGCGCCGGCGCGAGCCTCCGCCGGCCGAGCGCGGAAGCGAGGGCGGTTCCGCCTCCCGCGACACCACCGTTTCGCCGCAACCGCAGCGCCCTGGACCGACGCGGCAGCGGACGCGAGGACTGGCCGGTGCGAGCGTGAGGCCGCGTGGGGTGAGATGCGGGCGCGGACCTGAACGCGGGTAGGGGCGCGAGTCCCGGTACGGGCGGGAACCTCGTGCGAGTCACGGACGCGAGGGCAGGCACGGGTGCGCGACCGAGCCCCGCCCGAAAGCCGCCACGACACCACCTCTCACCGCAGGCGGCGTGTCCTGGTGCCGGCGAGCGTAGGCCAGAGCCGACGCAGGGGAACCGCACGCTGAGAACCGACGGATCACGATGGCGCAGGCGAGCCCGGAAGCCGCCCGGGCACGGAGTCGGGTGTCGGCTCGCGCGAGAACGTGGCGGCGCCACGAGCAAACCCGCGCCCCCTCACCCGAAAACGGCGTACTCCTCCACCAGCCGCACGGCGTCCGGGTCCAGGTCGGCGCGCACCACCAGCTCGGCCACCGAAGCGAAAGGCCCCGACAGTTCGCGCATCGTCACGATGCGCTCGGCCGTCTTCGCGTCGACTCCGCGCATTGTCGCGAGGATCTCGGCGGGCGCGTGGTTGACGTCCACGAGGCCGCCGTCGTCGTAACCGAGGTCGAGGTCGGGGCGGCCGATGCCGAGTTCGTCGGCCATGGCGGGGTCGTCGGCGAGGAGGCGGCGGGCGCGGGCGCGGCGTTCCCGGCGGGCGAGGACGCGGGCTTCGGCGTCGTCGGCGGGAATGACACGGCGGGGCGTGTCGTCGCCTTCGGCTCGCGGGAACATCTTGTTGCGGATCATGAACGCGTGGGCGGTGCCGCCGAGCATCAGCGCGAACAGCGAGATCATGGCGAGCGGATTGACGTTGGCGAACTGGCCGTCGTCGAGTTTCTGCGCGTCCATCGCGAACAGGGTGATGTAGGCGATCGCCATCCCCGCGTACAGGAACGCCGCGATGCCGGCGACGACGGACTTCAGTTTCGCGGCGGCGTGCCCGAAGATGATGGGCGCGCTGAGCCCACCGGTGAGCAGCGGCGACAGTGCCCACAGGATCGACCCGAACTGCCTCAGGGCTTCGCGGATGGCGGTCGGGTCGGCGTTGTTGATCGCCTTGAACAGCGAGTCCATGGCCTGCTGGACCTGGGGCGAGCGCGGGTGCCCGTGCGGTGAGCGCGGGTGGTGCCCGCTGGGGCGTCCGCCGTGGTGTCCCATCGGCGCGACGGCGCTGTCGGCGGCGTCGCGGGGCGCGGGCCACTGTTCGGGCTGGTTGACGAACTCGGTGTCGGGTACGACGTGGACGCCGAGGGCCCTGGCGGCGACGAGTTTGGGGTCGCGGGGGTTGACGGTGTCGTCGGCGACGATGTAGGTGACCGAGTCGAGGGCGTGGCGGGCGAGCCGCAGGCCGCGTTCGTGGGCGAGGCGCCTCGCGTTCGCGGCACCCGGGCCGGTGCCGAGGACGAGGATGCGCATGGGTGCCTCCGGCGGGGCGCGAGGGGTTGTCGGCCCATTGAACGGTATCCGGATTCCGTTGACGCGCAAGGCATCCGGCCGGGAGTCAGGGATTAATCAGGGGTGACTCATCCACCGGCCGGAGTGTTCCTACGACTTCCGGTACGCCCAGGCCTCCTCCGCGGCGGCGAGCGCTTCGGTGAGGGTGGCGCCGGTTCCGGCGATGACTCCGGCGGCGACGGCTCCTTCGACGAAGGGGGCGTCGGCGAGGCGCACGTCGCCGTCGAGGTCGTCGAGGAGGAGTCTCGCGGTGAGGACGGCGGAGCCGAGGTCGGCGAGGATGAGGACACCGTCGCCGCCGTCGGCGCGGGTGACGGCGTCGGTGATGAGTTCGGGGCTGGTCCCGAGGCCGCCGTCGGGGGTGCCGCCGGCGGGGATCACGCGGACGTCGGCGGCGAGTTGCGCGACGAGTTCGGCGGTGCCTTCGGCGAGTGTCCGGCTGTGGGAGACGAGGACGAGTCCGACGGTCATGTCAGCCCCGCCAGTGCCTCGAACAGCAGGGCGCTCGACGCGGCTCCGGGGTCGATGTGCCCGGCGGAGCGTTCACCGAGGTAGCTGGCGCGGCCCTTGCGGGCGACGAGGGGCTTCGTCGCGTCGCGGCCCGACGCGGCGGCGTCGGCGGCCGCGCGGGCGGCGGTGGAGAAGTCGTCGCCGGTGAAGGCGGCGACGGCGGGGGCGAGCGCGTCGATCATGGTCTTGTCGCCTTCGGCGGCGCCGCCGAGCCTGCGGACGCCTTCGAGTCCGGCACCGAGGGCGGCGGCGAAGGCGGTGGCCGTGGCGGTGGGGTCGTCGCCGAGGGCTTTGGCGGCCCTGCGCAGGAAGGTTCCGTAGAGGGGCCCGGAGGCGCCGCCGGTGGTGTTGACGAGTGCGGTCCCGGCGGCTTTGAGGACGGCTCCCGGGGTGTCGCCGACGGCCTCGGCGGCGGCGGCGAAGCCGCGGCGGAGGTTCAGGCCGTGGTCGCCGTCGCCGATGGCGGTGTCGAGGGCGGTGAGCTCGTCGGCGTGTTCGGTGACGAGGGCGGCCGTCGCGGCCATCCAGCGGGCGCACAGCCCGGCGTCGACGGCGGTCACCGTCCCCACCTCAGCGCGGGCGTCTCGACGGGCGCGTCCCACAGGTCCAGCAGCCTCGGCGTGAGGTTCATGACCGTGATCGAGCAGCCGGCCATGTCGAGGGAGGTCACGTAGTTCCCGACGAGGCTGCGGCTCACCGTGACCCCGCGCGCGTTCAGCCAGTGCGCGACCTCGGCGAACATCGCGTACAGCTCGATCAGCGGCGTCGCGCCCATCCCGTTGACCATGACGAGCGCCTCGCCCGTCAGCGGCATGTCCGTCGCGATCGCGTCGAGGGCCTCGGCGGCGATGTCTCGCGCGGGCGCGAGGGGTCCGCTGCGGCGTCCCGGTTCGCCGTGGATGCCGACGCCCCATTCCATCTCGTCGTCGCCGAGCGGGAAACCCGGCCGCCCGACCGCCGGGACCGTGCCCGCCGACAGCGCCACCCCGTAGGACCGCGACCGCGCGTTCACCTCCCGCGCGAGCTCGTGGACGACGGCGAGCGACTCCCCCGCCTCGGCCGCCGCGCCCGCGATCTTCTCGACGAACACCGTCGCGCCCGTCCCGCGCCGCCCGGCGGTGTGCGTGGAATCGGTCACGGCGACGTCGTCGTCGACGATCACGGTCGCCACCTCGATGTCGTCGTCGTCGAGCAGTTCGGCGGCGAGGGCGAAGTTGAGGACGTCGCCCGTGTAGTTCTTCACGACGTGCAGGACGCCCACACCGCCGTGCACGGCCTCCGTCGCGGCCTGGACCTGCCCCGGAACGGGTGAGGTGAACACCTCCCCCGGACAGGCCGCGTGCAGCATGCCCGGCCCGACGAAACCCGCGTGCAGCGGCTCGTGCCCCGAGCCGCCGCCCGAGACCAGCGCGACCTTCCCCGGCGACGGCGGTCTCGTCACGATCCGCTGCTCAAGGTCCACCGTCAGACCCGGGTGGGCGGCGGCGAAACCGTCGAGCGCGTCGGTGAGCAACGTCTCAGGCGTATTGATCAGCTTCTTCATCAGCGACCTCACAACAGGCGTGTCCCCGCCACGCTAGCGGCAACGCACCCGTCCCCGGGGCCACCGGCCGTGGAATAGTCGGAGGGAAGAAGTCGTTGCGATACCCGTGGACGGTATGAGCCGTCCGCGAACCGAGAGAGTACCGGCGAAGCTGGAGGACCCATGGCCACCGTGGACCTGACCAAGGACACGTTCGAGAAGGCGATCAGCGAAGAGGGAATCGTCCTCGTCGACTTCTGGGCGGACTGGTGCGGTCCGTGCAAGCGCTTCGCACCGACCTACTCCAAAGTCAGCGAGCAGCACGAGGACGTCACCTTCGGCAAGGTCGACACCGAAGCCGAACAGGACCTCGCCCGCGCCGCCGGCATCAGTTCCATCCCGACCGTGATGGCCTTCCGCGACGGGATCCTCGTCTTCGCGCAGCCCGGCATCCTCCCCGAGAGCGGCCTCAACGCCGTCATCGAGAAGGTCAAGGAGCTCGACATGGACGACGTGCGCAAGCAGATCGAGGCGCAGGGCTAGTACGGCCCGCGACGCGGCCGGCAACGTTCGGGCCGGTGCCCAGGGCACCGGCCCTTACCTGTGCCCGCGCGTCGGTCAGGCCGTCGCCAGGGGCGCGGCGCCGAAGGACACGCTGAACCGTTCGCACCAGATCGTCACGCTCGTCACCTTGCTCAGGTCCGTGTCGGCGGGGACCTCGTAGAGCTGATCGCCCTTGTTGCCCTTGAGCTCGCCCAGTTCGACGTGGTAGCCGTCGTCGAACACGAACCAGTCCTCGCCGACCTCCTGGTCGGTGATCCACACGCGCAGGTCGGGGCCGTCGCTCGTCTTCAGGCCGGCGATGGCCAGCACGACCGTCCCGTCGGGCTGCTCGAAGAGCTGGGCCTTGCCGCTCGTGTCGTGCTCGTGGGTGATGAAGTCGCCTTCGGCGAGCAGGTGCGCGACGGTCGGGTCGTCGTTCGTCGACGGGGCTTCGGAGCCGTCCGGCGCTCCCTGGGCACCGCCGGAGGGCGCGGCGGCGATGGGCAGGTCCTCGTCGACGGTCGTGGTGGTCCACAGCTTCCACGGCTGGAACCAGAACAGGCCGAAGGCGATCGCGACGACGACCGCCCCGGCCACGACCCAGGCGACGGGTTTACGGGCGAGCTTGCTCAACATGACTCAATCCCACCCGATTCCCGCGGCGAACGCCAGGGTTGTCGCGCTTACGAAACGGTTACCGGCGGTCAGCCCGTGTTCCGCATCCCCGCCGCGATGCCGTTGACGGTCGTCAGCAAAGCCCGCTGGAGCAGCGGGTCGGCGTCGTCGCCGCTGTCGCGGTGACGGGCCAGCAACGACACCTGCAGGTGGTGCAGGGGCGCCAGGTAGCGGTCGCGGACGGCGAGGGTCCGGCGCAGGACCGGGTTGTGGTCGAGGAGTTCGTCCTCCCCGGTGACCCGCAGGATCTCGGTGACGGTCCGCGCGTGCTCGTCGCGGATCTGGTCGAAGAGCGGGTGCAGCGACGGGTCGGCGAGCTGCACGTAGCGGCTCGCGATGTCCAGGTCGGTCTTCGCGAGGGTCATCTCCACATTGGACAGGAAGGTGCGGAAGAAGTGCCAGCGTGTGTACATCTCGTCGAGCAGGTCACCAAGTCCGGCCTCGCGGGCGGCGGCGAGTCCGGTGCCGACGCCGTACCAGCCGGGCACGATCTGGCGCGACTGCGTCCAGCCGAACACCCACGGGATCGCGCGCAGGCCGCCGAGTCCGGCGCCGGTGTCGGGCCGCTTCGCCGGGCGTGAACCGATGTTGAGGGAACCGAGCAGCTCGGTCGGTGTCACGGCCCAGAAGTACTCCGCGAGGCGCGGGTGCCCGACGAGTTCGCGGTAGGTGCCTTCGGCGGCGTCGCTGACCTGCTGCATCGCCGCGTACCAGGTGTCGAGGGTGTCGGACTGGAAGCGCGGCTCGGTGTGCAGGAGCGTCGCGCGCAGCACGGCGGCGACGGTCAGTTCCAGGTTCTCGCGGGCCAGCGCGGGCAGCGTGTACTTGTCGGAGATGACCTCGCCCTGCTCGGTGACCTTGATGGCGCCGTCGAGGGTCCCCCACGGCTGCGCCAGAATCGCCTCAAGGGTCGGGCCACCACCGCGGCCGACGGTCCCGCCGCGGCCGTGGAAGAGCCGCAGCTGGACGCCGTGGCGGGCGGCGACGTCGCGCAACTGCCGCTGAGCGCGGTGGATGGACCACTGACTGGTGGTGATCCCGGCGTCCTTGTTGGAGTCGGAGTAGCCGAGCATGACCTCCTGGACGTCGCCGCGCGCGGTGACGATCGCCCGGTAGGACGGCACCGACAGCAGCGCGTCGAGGAAGGACTCGGCACCGGCGAGTTCGGGCACCTCTTCGAGCAGGGGCACGAAACCGACCGCGGCGCGTCCACTGTGGACGTCGACGAGGCCCGCCTCGCGGGCCAGGACCACGGCGGCCAGGACGTCGTCGACGCCCTGGGTCATGGAGATGATGTAGGACTCGATGACGTCGGGCCCGTAACGCTTCTGGGCCGCACGGATGGCACGGAAGACGTCGATCGTCTTACGGTTGCGCTCAGCCAGCTCGGTGTCCGGTGTGGACAGTGGACGGCGGCCGCCGAGTTCCTTGATGAGCAGAGCGGTCCGCGACTCGCGGGAGGCGTCCTCGTACGGCCCCGAAAGGCCGCCGATGCGCTCGTACATCTCGGCGAGGACCGCGTGGTGCGCGCCGGCGTGCTCGCGGACGTCCATCGTGGCCAGCTGCAGTCCGAAGGCGGTGATCGTGCGGATCGCGGTGGCCAGGCGGCCGTCGGCGATGAGCTCACCATGATGCGCGGCAAGGGAAGCGCGCATCAGTTCCAGATCGGCGACGATCTCGGCGGCGTCGGCGTAGTCGCGGCCGAGACGGTGCGCGGTGCCGTCGGCGAGCCGCGCGCGCGTCAGCTCCAGGCGGGTGCGGATCGCGCGGGCCTTGAGCCGGTAGGGCTCCTCGGCGTTGACCCGGCGGAAACGCGCCGGCAGCTCGGGCAGGGCCGCGAGGTCGGCGCGGACGCTCGCGACGAGGGCGTCGCCGGGCTTCGACAGGCGCTCGGAGACCGAAACGTCGGCGATGATCGCGTCCATGGCGCGTTCGGCCGCGCGGATGCCGTGCTCGTGCTGGATGAGCAGCACGTCGCGGGTGACCTCGGGAGTGACGAAGGGGTTGCCGTCGCGGTCGCCGCCGATCCAGGTCCCGAAACTCAGCGGGCGCGGCGGGGGCGTCGCGCCGAGGCCTTCGAGGGTCCGGTGGAGGTCGTCGAGGACGCGCGGGGCGGCCTCGTCGTAGAGGTCGGCGAGATAGTAGACGGCGTTGCGGGCCTCGTCGGCCGGGTCGGGGCGGTTGACGCGGACCTCGTCGGTCTGCCAGAGGAGGTCGATGAGCTCCGAGAGGCGCTTGTCGGTGCCGTCGGTGTCGGTGTGGCCGGTGAGGGCCGCCTCGGCGGCCTCGGCGTCGAGGAGGTCGGCGACGGCCCGCAGCTTCGACAGGATCGAGCGGCGCGCGGCCTCGGTCGGGTGGGCGGTGAAGACCGGGCGGATCTGCAGGCGCGCGGCCTTCGCCGTGATCTCCTCGGGCGACAGGCCCCGCTCGGCGATCAGGCGGGCCGCGTCGGCGAGGTGCCCGCCGTCGTGGGCGCGGCGGCGGCGCAGGTCGCGGGCGCGGTGCGCCTGCTCGGCGATGTTCGCGAGGTGGAAGTAGGTCGCGAAGGCCCGCGCGAGGCTGATGCTGGTCGGCAGGTCGAGCGTCGACAGGCGGGCGATGGCCAACTCGTCGTTGGCGCGCACGAGCTTGCGGATCTCCTCGACGAGGTCGAGCAGGTCGGCGCCCTCCTGGCGCACGAGACTCTGCCCGAGCAGCGCGCCGAGGCGGCGTACATCGGCGCGGAGTGCGGTGTCGATCGCCGCGGCGGAAGCGCCGCCGGCCACTTCAGACATGCTCGGTCTCCCTCGTGACGGGGGGTGGACGGCGCTGTCCGTGGTCGGAAGGGATATTACCGAAGGCCGGCGGGCGCGAACCCGTCGCGACGACTTCGCCGAGTGAGACCCACCTCACGGGTCGCGCGGGCGGCCGCGCCCGTCAGAGCGGCGCGAAGGTCACGGCGTACTCCGCCGGCGGGGGTCCCTTCGACCACTTCGTGGCCGCCGTCGCGTCCGACCACACCGCGCGCATCGGGCCGTCCGGATGCACCCGCAGCGTCGCGCCCTCCGCCGTCGCCGGAATGCCGAAGACCGGGCCGGCACACGTGACACCCTCGCCGGAACGGTCACTGAGGTCGTCGACGTCGTCGTTGGCGGGCGCGACGGTCTCACCGCCGACGACGAGGCTGTAACTGTCGGCCGCCGACAGCCGCCACTCCACGGCCGGTTCGTGCTTCGACACCTCCGGCGAGAAACCCCAGTAGGCGTCCGACGAGCAGGTCACCGCGAAACGCAGCCACACCCGGCCGTCGCCGGCCCAGCGCTCACCATGGCGGTCCCAGGGCCCGCGCGCGGCCGCCGAGAAGGTGAGACTCAGGCTCACGTCGCGCGTGACCCCCTTGGCCGTGACATCACCGCTCTGCTCATAGGACTCGGCGAAGGCGACGTACTCGGCGAAACCATAGAACTCGGGGATCTCGCCGACACGCGTGCCGTCACGCAGATTCAGGCCCTGCCCGCGACCCTCCGTCGTCACCGAAAGCGTGACCGCGACGCCCACCGGCGCCACCACCGCGAGCAGGTCACCGCACTCCAGAGGATCGTCGAGGACGATCACGCGCTCCCCGACCACGACCTCCGACGCCAAACCGGCGGCATTGCCGCCCCAGTCGGAACACCGCTGCGTGGCGACCTGCGTCAGCACGAACTCGTGGCCCGCAGGGGCATGCAGCGGACCGCGAAGACCGTACGCGGAAGCCTCGACGGCATCGATATCGCGAGTCACGGACACCACACGCTGCTGCAACGAGAAGTCCGCACCGATGAGGAGACCCTCAGTGCCGGAAGCCGCGAAGACACGACCACCGTCCAAAGTAGGCGAAAGATCGCCATCCGCCTCCACCACGACCCAGAAGTCGACGGGCGCATCGACAGCCGGAGAAGAAGGACGACCACAACCGGAAAGAACCAACACGAGCACGAACAGCACGCGAAACCGCCGAGCGGGCATGAAGAGCACCCTAATAGGCGAGAGACACCGACGGGGGCGGTGGGGACTCGGCTCGCGGGGGGAACGAGCGAAGCGCAGCTCGGGGTTGTGGGGTGGCTTGGGGCCCGGTGGGGGTGGGTGAACAGACCCGGTACCCGGCCTTGGGGGGTGAACAGACCCGGTACCCGGCGTTGGGGGGTGAACAGACCCGGTTCCCGGTGTTGGTGGGTGAGGTTTGAAGGGCCTGTGCTTGTTGGGGCGGCGCGAACGAAACCGCCTGCCAGGTATGGGATCGGGCTGCGGCCCGCCGCCGGTGCCGGGTCCCCGGCCAGGGCGGGCGATCGAAGCGAGACACGCTGTGGGCGAGACGGCTGCGGCCGGATCCCCGGCGCGGGTGGGCATGCGAAGCGAAACTCGCCCGCAGTAGACACCGCTACGGCCAGAATTCCTTGCCCGCGTGGGCGATCGAAGCGAGACACGCTGTGGGCGAGACGGCTGCGGCCGGGTCCCCGGCGTGAGCGGGCAAGCGAAGCGAGACACGCTGTGAGCGAGACGGCTGCGGCCGGGTCCCCGGCGTGAGCGGGCAAGCGAAGCGAGACTCGCGCTCGCGAGGTCGTGTCTCGGGTCCCGGACCTGCGTGGGCGAGCGAAACGGGACTCGCCCGTCGCGCGACAGCGCTGCGGCAGGCGACCCACGGTGAGCGGGACGCGAAGCCGGGGCTTGCGCTCGCATAGGCCAGGTCTGCGGCGGGCCAAGCGAAGCGAGACTCACGCTCGCCGGGCCGCGTCTTAGGCACCCGGGCCCGAGTGGGCCGCGAAGCAAGACTCACGCTTGGCAAGATCGCTGCGGCCGGGGTTCCCGGCCCGCGAGGGCGAACGAAGCGAGGCTCACGCTTGTGGGGTCGGCGTCTTGGGTTCCCAGTCTTGGTGGGTGAACAAACCCGGTTCCCGGCGTTGGTGGGTGAGCTTGAAGAGCCTGTGCTTGTTGGGGCGGCGCGAACGAAACCGCCTTTGCGGCATGGGATCGGGCTGCGGCCCGCCGCCGGTGCCGGGTCCCCGGCCAGGGCGCCGAAACGCGGCCAGGTCCCCAGCCCGCGGGGGCGAGCGCGCGCGAGACTCACCCTTGGCGGACCGCCGCGGCCAGGTCCCCGACCCGCGGGGGCGAGCGAAGCGAGACTCACGCCCCCAGGTCCCGGCGCGGGTGCGGAAACACAGCCGCGCCCCCCACTTCACACCACCCCCGTGCCGCCCTCCCGCGCCCGCCCCCGCATCGCTTGCCGTACACCGAAAGCGTTCGTCGCCGCCGTCGGTCCTGTCGCCGTCATCGGCTACCCTCACGTCCACAAAGGAGAGTGACTACTCATGGTGATGGGTCCGACGCACGCCGTTTCGGGTGCCGCGATCTGGCTGGCCGGGTCGGCCGTCGCCGACGCCGTCTACAACGTCCACCAGACGCCCGCCGAGCTCATGGTCGGCACGATCGTCTGCGCCGGCGGCGCCCTGCTCCCCGACCTCGACTGCGCCGGACGCGTCCTGAAGAACCGCGGCGGCTCGACCGTCGCGCGCACCTTCGGGCCGGTCACCATGATCATGGCCGAGGCCACCGAGCGGATCGCGTGGGGCTTCTACTCCATCACCCGCACCAAGAAGGACGGCAAGCGCAACAACGGCCACCGCACCCTCACGCACTCCTGGATGTTCGCCGGACTCATCGGCCTCCTCTTCGGCTGGCTCGCCAGCGACTTCGGCAAACCCGCCGTCATCCCCATCCTCTTCTTCATGATCGGCCTGGCCATGCGCGGCCTCATGGCCGAGTTCGCCAAGGAGAAGGGCTGGTTCGTCATCGTGGTGGTATCGGCCGTCGGCGCCTTCGCGGCCTACCGATCACTACCCGAAAGCCGCTCCTACTGGCTCATAGGCATAGCCGTGGCGGCGGGCTGCGTCATCCACACCCTCGGCGACATCATCACCAAGATGGGCTGCCCGCTCTTCTTCCCACTCCCCATCAAGAAGCAGGTCTGGTACGAGATCGGCGTCCCCGACAAGATGGCCGTCAAAGTCGGCGGACCCTTCGAGAAGAAGGTCCTCACCCCCGGCTTCACCATCCTCGGCGGCATCGCCGCGATCGCCATGCTGCCCGAGGTGCGCGCGGCGATCGTCAAACTCCTGGAATGACGACGGGCGGCGACAGGTCGCTCCCGCTCACCGTGTAGTCCACCGCCGGGTACGCGAAGTCCGTCTCCTCGTTCTCCCTGCGCCGCAACCGGTAGAACTCACGGCCGGCCTCGTCGTCGGCCACCGACAGACGCGAACCGCCCGGAAGGTACGCGTGCCCGTCACGGAACCGCAGAAGCGTCTTCGACATGCGGAAGGTCACGCCGAGCCACCGGTTGCCGGCGGCCCCCACCGGCGCGTCCAGCACGATCTTGTGCCTGAGCCGGCGGTTGGCCGCGACGGAGAACACGACGGCCCCGTGGTGGGCGAGCGCGACCTCGTGACCATCCACATCGGACGACTTCGACTCGAAGACCAGTTTCCGCGCCGGTCCCTCCGGGTGCTCGTAGCAGGAGAACACCGCGATGAACGACTCCGGCTCCAGGTCGAGGGCCTGGTCGGAGTGGGCGCCCATCCGCCGGTAGGCGTTGGTGTAGCACTCGATGAGGGCGTTGTTGAAGCCGACGGGAAGTCCCGCGCACTCCCGGATCCGCCGCGCGAGCCGCTCGTGCACCTCCCGGAACGGTTGCGGCGGCGCGGTGTAGCGCGTCGTGGTCCGCACGAGCGGCACGGCGCCGGTCTCGTCGGGCCTGGTGAGCACGCCGCCCCGCCGCCCCTTTCCCAGGTCCTCCATGCGAACCGAGGCCGACAGTTCCGCGAACAGGTCCACATCGGACGGCAGTTCGCACACGGTGATCTCGTCGGCGACGCTAGATCCGCGGTGCACGGTAGTCCCCGGTGTTCATGCTGAAACCGAAGCTCTCGCCGTAGTCGATGAACGCCGAGGACCTGTTCTCCTCGGCGTACAGCCGCCGCAGTTCGCCCATGCCCTCCGGCGTGGGAGGTCCCAGCTCCACCCGCCGGGCGTCCCTCACGATGAAGGTGCGGCCGCCGTCGTGCACGGCCTCGGTGGCCGAGCAGCGCACGACGTATCCCAGCCGGGTCGGGAGAAGCCCGGCGTCGAGGGCCGACGGCCGGATCGCGTGCGTGTACAGGCGATTGGTGGACAGCGGCATGAAGAAGACCGAGCCCGGATACAGCGGCACGGTGAAGCTCTCCGGCCCCTCTCCGTCGGCGTCCTTGCGCCGGAAATGGAGCCTGGTCAGCCCACTGACCCCGTTCACACCGAAGTCGAAGGGGTCATCGGCCGAGGGCCGCAGCCCGTCGAGTCCGTCGTAGAAGGTGCAGAAGGCCATGATCCCGTCGGCGGGCATGTCCTTCGTCTTGTCGGCGTGGTCGGAGATCTTGGCCTTGGACTGCTTCCGCTCCGCCGTCGCCGAGGTGTTGCGGTAGATCTGGGCGAGGACGTGGTTGAGCGGCGCGTGCCCGGCGAACACCGTCGCGGCCTCGCGGTTGAGCGCGCCGACGACCGAGGTGTCGGTCGGGCGGAAGTTGTCGGTCGGTCCCGAAAGGTTCGTGGAACACCGCAGCAGACGAAAACGCAGCGCGTCGCCCTCGCGGGTGACCGGCGTCAGGTAGATCCCGCTGCGGTGGGCCGTCGCGGGTTTGGTGGACTCGGTCAGCGACTGGAACTCGTGCTCGGCCGTGATGCGCCCGAAGTGGTCCTCGCCGGGCTCGAAGAAGCGGCGGTAGTACACACCCATGCCGTGCGTTCGGACCGGAACCCTGCCCAGGCCGACGACGGTCCATGGCGCGCCCTCGCGGTGACCGTGCGACAGCTCCCGGACCGCGAACACCCGGGCGGCGTCCCGCAGCCGCGCGACGTCCACCCCCGCCAGGTCACCGCACAGGTAGACGCTCTTGCCCGCCACCTCGGCCGCACCCGACAGGATCCGCTCGTAGGCGACCGCGGTCCCGAAGAAGTCGCCGGCCGGCTCGGCGAACTCCACTCCGCCCGCCGCGACCAGAAGGTTTCCGGCGTCGGCGATCCGGGCTTCGGCAGGCTCTGTGATCCGCATCCGGCGATGCTCCCACGCACCCGCCACCCATCGGACACGCCCGGGTGACACAACTCCCATGACACCGCCGGAACGTGGACGTAGGCTTGCCGAAGCGCACGTCCACCCCCTCCCTCACGCGGCCAGGGGGCAAGCCGTCGTGCCCTCGTGCTCCAACCCAAAAGGTGTCACCATGTCGCTGGCAGGCCTGCTCGCCGCCGCTCTCGCCGAACCCGCACTCGCCCGCACCGCCGCACTCGCGAAGAACGCCGCCGCCGCCGACGGCCTCGACCTGACCGGCCCCGCCGCGCTGCGCCCCTTCGTCGTCGGCGCCATCGCCTCCGGTGACCTCGGCGCCGGACGGCCGGTGCTCGCCGTCACCGCGACCAGCCGCGAAGCCGAGGACCTCACCGAGGCCCTGCGCTGCCTGCTCCCACCCGACCAGGTCGCCTTCTACCCGGCCTGGGAGACCCTCCCCCACGAGCGCCTCTCCCCCCGCTCCGACACCGTCGGCCGCCGCCTCGCCGTCCTGCGGCGCCTCGCCCACCCCGACCCCCACGACCCGCTGCGCGGGCACGTCCAGGTCGTCGTCGCGCCCGTCCGCAGCGTTCTCCAGCCCCAGCTCAAAGGTCTCGGCGACCTCGTCCCCGTGCACCTGACCGTCGGCTCGACCCACGACCTCGGCGACGTCACCCAGGCCCTCTCCGACGTCGCCTACGCCCGCGTCGACCTCGTCGAGAAGCGCGGCGAGTTCGCCGTGCGCGGCGGCATCCTCGACGTGTTCCCGCCGACCGAGGAGCACCCCCTGCGGGTCGAGTTCTGGGGCGACGAGGTCGAGTCGATCCGCTACTTCTCCGTCGCCGACCAGCGCTCCCTCGACAAGGCCGACGTCCTGTGGGCGCCCCCGTGCCGCGAACTGCTGCTCACCCCCGACGTCCGCGAGAAGGCCCGCGAACTCGGCCGCGACTACCCCGGCCTGGCCGAACTGACCGCGAAGCTCGCCGAGGGCATCCCCGTCGAGGGCATGGAGTCGCTCGCCCCGGCCCTGCTGGGCCCCGACCGCCTCGAACTCCTCACCGACTGCATGCCCGAAGGCACCGTCGTCGTCGCCTGCGACCCCGAACGCATCCGCACCCGCGCACACGACCTCAACGCCACCAGCGAGGAGTTCCTCGCCGCCGGGTGGGCCGCCGCGGCGGCGGGCGCGAAGACGCCCATCGACCTCGGCGCGGCGGCGTTCCGGGGCATCTCCGACGTTCGCGACGCCGCCTCGGCGCGCGGTCAGGCGTGGTGGAACCTCACCCCGCTGGTCAGTGATCTCAGTGACATCGACACCATTGTGATCGGCGCGCAGGAGGCGCCGAAGTACCACGGCGACAACGCCCAGCTGCTGATCGACCTGCGCGCCCACCTCAAGGCCGGCCGCCGGGTCGCGCTGGTCTTCCCCGCGAGCGGTCCCGCCGAACGCGCGGTGGAGCTGCTGCGCACGGCCGAGTTCGGCGCGCACCTGGCGGCGTCGGTCGACACCCTCGCCGACCTCGAACCCGGCACGATCACCGTGACCACCGGCTCCCTCGGATCCGGCCTCGTCGACGAGGGCGCCGGGCTCGTCGTCATCACCGGCGACGACATCACCGGCGGACGCGGCACCAGCACCCGTGACATGCGCAAGATGCCGTCCCGGCGGCGCGGCGGCGTCGACCCCCTCGAACTCACGGCCGGCGACTTCGTCGTCCACGAGACGCACGGGGTCGGCCAGTACGTCGAGATGGTCCGCCGCACCATCAACGACGCCGAACGCGAATACCTCGTCATCGAGTACGCCGCCAGCAAACGCGGCCAGCCCGGCGACCGGCTCTTCGTCCCGACCGACCAGCTCGACATGCTCACCCGCTACGTCGGGGGCGAGCAGCCGACCGTGCACCGCCTCGGCGGCGCCGACTGGGCCAAGACGAAGGCCCGCGCCCGCAAGGCCGTCAAGGAGATCGCCGCCGAGCTCATCAAGCTCTACGCGGCCCGCCAGGCCACCGAGGGCTACGCCTACGGCGAGGACACGCCCTGGCAGCGGGAACTGGAGGACGCGTTCCCGTACCACGAGACGCCCGACCAGCTCGCCGCGATCGAAGAGGTCAAGGGCGACATGCGCAAGCTGATGCCGATGGACCGCCTCATCTGCGGCGACGTCGGCTACGGCAAGACCGAGATCGCCGTCCGCGCGGCCTTCAAGGCCGTCACCGAGGGCAAGCAGGTCGCGGTCCTGGTGCCGACGACGCTGCTGGCGCAGCAGCACTTCAACACCTTCACCGAGCGAATGTCGCAGTTCCCGGTGACGATCAAGCAGCTGTCGCGCTTCCAGACACCCAAGGAGGCCGAGGAGGTCCTCACGACGATGTTCAGCGGGGAGGCCGACATCGTCATCGGCACCCACCGCCTCATCCAGCCGACCAGCCGCTTCAAGGACCTCGGGCTGGTCATCGTCGACGAGGAGCAGCGCTTCGGCGTCGAGCACAAGGAGCACCTCAAGCAGATGCGCGCGGCCGTCGACGTGCTGTCGATGTCGGCGACGCCGATCCCGCGGACCCTGGAGATGGCGATCACCGGCATCCGCGAGATGTCGACGATCGCGACCCCGCCCGAGGAGCGCCACCCCGTCCTGACCAGCGTCGGCGCCTACGACGAACGCCAGATCACCGCCGCGATCCGGCGCGAGCTGCTCCGCGACGGGCAGGTGTTCTTCCTGCACAACCGGGTCGAGTCGATCGAGAAGGCGGCCCGCCGCATCCGCGAGCTCGTACCCGAGGCGCGCGTGGTCACCGCCCACGGAAAGATGGGCGAGGACCGCCTGGAGAAGATCATGGTCGGCTTCTGGGAGAACGAGTACGACGTGCTCGTGGCGACCACGATCATCGAGTCGGGCATCGACATCCCCAACGCCAACACCCTGATCGTGGAGCGCGCCGACCTGCTCGGCCTGTCGCAGCTCCACCAGATCCGCGGGCGCGTCGGGCGCGGCCGCGAACGCGCGTACTCGTACTTCCTGTACCCGCCGGACAAGCCGCTGACCGAGCAGGCCCACGAGCGCCTCGCCACGATCGCGCAGCACACCGAGCTGGGCGCCGGCATGTACGTGGCGATGAAGGACCTGGAGATCCGCGGCGCCGGGAACCTCCTCGGCGGGGAACAGTCCGGGCACATCGCCGGGGTCGGGTTCGACCTGTACGTGCGGATGGTCGGCGACGCGGTGGCGTCCTTCAAGGGCGACAAGCGCGAACCGCTGCAGGAGGTCAAGGTCGACCTGCCGGTCGACGCGAACATCCCCTACGACTACATCTCGGTGGAGCGGCTGCGGCTGGAGATGTACCGCAAACTCGCCGAGGTCCGCACCGAGGAGCACCTGGCCGAGGTGCGCGCCGAGATGACCGACCGCTACGGGGAGGCGCCCGAACCGGTCGACAACCTGGTGGAGGTCGCGCGTTTCCGGCTGCTGCTGCGCCGGTACGGGCTCACCGACGTGGCCCTCCAGGGCCGGCACATCCGCTTCTCGCCGATGGACCTGCCCGACTCCAGGCAGATGCGGCTCAAGCGCTACTACCCCGACGCGGTGTACAAGACCACCGGCGACGTCGTGTCCCTGCCCCGGCCGACGACCGGGCGCATGGGCGGGGCGCCCCTGTCGGGATTGCCGCTGCTCAAGTGGGCCGGGGAGCTCGTGACGGGCGTGCTCGACGCGCCGCAGCCGGTCTCGTGAAGCTCGGATAGGCTGCCTTCGGTTTGGAATTGACTGAGCAGACAGCGAGGGACGACGTGAAGGTACGACGCATCGCCGCGAAGGCAGCCATCGCTACCGTGGGGCTGCTGGCCGTGGCCGGGCTGTCGGCCTGTCGGGTCGAGTCGGGGGCCGCCGTGTTCGTCCAGGACCAGCGCATCGCCGAGACGCAGGTCGACGCGGTCGTGGACAGCGCCCCCGAGGCCTTCGGCAACGACATCGGGCCGATCCGCCAGTGGACGGTCAGCTCCTTCGCCGTCGTCGAACTGGCCCGCCAGTACGCCGCCGACAACGGCACCGCACTGCCCGGCCCCGACTACGCCGGCGTCGCCGAGGCCGCGGGCGGCGAAAGCGCCTTCACACGCCTGTATGCCGAACAGGCCGCCTACGGCCAAACCCTGTTCACCGAGGCCACCGCCGTGCAGCCCACCGAGGCCGACGTGGCCGACCTGCGCATCGGCACGTTCAGCCAGATCAACGCGTCCCTCGACGCCGAACAGGCCGCCTACGTCGAAGAGGCCATCTCCCAGGCGGCCACCGGCGAGGCCTTCAGCCAGTCCCTCGGCAAGCGCGACCTGCTCAACAGCCTGTTCGCCGAGTACGACGTGGTCGCCAACCCGCGCTACGGCGCCCCGACCGTCACGGTCGCGCAGGTCGCGGTGGCGCCGCAGGTCGCCTACTCGGTGACGGTTCCGCTTCCCACTACCGCGTCCTGACGCCATGGCACCGCGCATCGTCCTCCTCGTCACCTCACCGCGACTGCCCGCCGGGATCCTGTCGGCCGACGCGTGGGACGAGCTGCGCCGCGCCCAGGCCGTCTTCACCGGCGCCGACTCCGCGCAGGCCAACGCGATCCGCCGGGTCGGCGTCAACGTCACCGTGATCGACGAGCACACCGCCGCCGACGTCCTGCTGTCCACCGTGGACGGTGCCACGACCGTGTGGCTGTCCGGCCCCGACGGCGACCCGCGCCTCGCGCGCACCCTCGGCACACGGCTGGCGAAGAACCCCTCGGCGGCCGAGATCGAACTGTGCCACGGGTCCTGGGACCCGCCGGGCGGCCGCCTCCTCGACGTCGTGTCCACCATGGACACCCTGCGCTCGCCGGGCGGCTGCCCGTGGGACGCCGAGCAGACCCACGAGTCGCTGCTGCCCTACCTGGTCGAGGAGACCTACGAGGTCATCGACGCCGTGCACTCCGGCGACAAGGAGCACCTGCGCGAGGAACTGGGCGACCTGCTGCTCCAGGTCGCGTTCCACGCACGGATGGCGCAGGACGATCCCGACGAGGAGACGCGCTTCGGGATCGACGACGTGTCGGGCGACCTCGTCGCCAAACTCGTGCGGCGGCATCCCCACGTGTTCGCCGACGTCGAGGTGACCGACGCCGGACAGCTCAACGACAACTGGGAAGCCATCAAGGCCGAGGAGAAGCCGCATCGCGAGTCGGCGATGGACGGTGTCGCGATGGGCCAGCCCGCGCTGCCCCTGTCGGCGAAGCTCCAGTCGCGGGCCGAGCGCGCGGGACTGGCCGAGGCCGCCTGGCCCGAAGACGGCACCGGTGCCGAACTGACCGAGGAGACGCTCGGGGCGCGGTTGTTCGCGCTCGTGGCGCGGGCGCGCGAGGCCGGGCTCGACGCCGAACTCGCGCTGCGCCGGGCGGCCCTCGACTTCGCCGAGCGGGTCCGCGCCGCCGAGAAGGACGCGGCGTAGTCCGCAAGTCCCCGAAAAGCCCCCAAAGGCACCCCGCGCATTCACTTTGTCGACAATCGACAGGCAAACCGGCAGACTGTCCGATCCTCGACAGTCTTCGTCCGAAAAGCCCGCTACCTGCCCTTAATATCCCCTTTTAGACCTCGCAAAAGCGCTCAAAACACCAGGCTGGCTTGACCTTGCTCTGATCCGATAGTGTCGTTGACCATGTCCCCCGACGACGCAAGCGCAACCGTCGCCCAGGTCCCCGGGAACCTCGCCGTCACCCTTTCGACCCCCTCGATACCCGACGGCAACCATCTCTGGCGCCTGGCCCGCGAGGCCGGATCCCTCGACGTCAACTCCCCCTACAGCTACCTGCTCTGGTGCCGCGACTTCGCCGACACCAGCGTCGTGGCGCGCGACGGGGAACGACCGGTCGGCTTCATCTCCGGCTACACCCGGCCCGGCCGGGCCGCCACGCTCTTCGTCTGGCAGGTGGCGGTCGCCCCGAGCCACCGGCGACAGGGCCTGGCCAGGCGCATGCTCGACCACCTCGCCGATTCCCTCGCCCCCCGTGGCGTCGTGAACGTCGAGGCGACGGTGACACCGTCCAACGAATCGTCCACGCGGCTGTTCACCTCCTTCGCGGAAGCGAGGGGGGCGACGGTCACGCGTGACGTGCTGTTCGCCGAGGACCATTTCCCGGCCGGCGGCGCCCACGAGGCGGAGGTCCTGTTCCACATAGGACCCCTGCGCCGAGCGGCGACGCCCCCACCGGGGAACGGTTCCGCCATCGGGTGATGCCGACCCGATGACGTGCCGCACCGCCCCCCGGCAGGGGCGGTGCGCGACGACGGCGACCGGCCAGTACAGGCCGACCCTGGAGGATAATGCGCATATTCGAAGAAACCGAGTCGCAAGTCCGCTCCTATTGCCGCGGCTGGCCCGCGTTGTTCGTCCGCAGCAAGGACAGTCACGTCTTCGACGAGCACGGGAAGTCCTATCTGGACTTCTTCGCCGGCGCGGGTGCCCTCAACTACGGGCACAACCATCCGGTGCTCAAGAACGCGCTGCTGGAGTACCTGACCGACGACCACATCGTCCACTCCCTCGACATGTACACCGAGGCCAAGGCCCGCTTCCTGGAGACCTTCCGGGACGTGATCCTGCGCCCGCGCGGCCTTGAGTACCGCGTGCAGTTCCCGGGCCCGACCGGGACGAACGCCGTCGAGGCGGCCCTCAAGATCGCCCGCAAGGTCACCGGGCGCACGACGATCGCCCGGTTCACCAACTCCTTCCACGGCATGACCCTCGGGTCGCTCGCGGTCACCGGCAACGGGCGCAAGCGGCACGGCGCGGGCGTTCCCCTCGAACACACGCTCACGCTTCCCTTCGACCAGTACCTCGACGGGTCCACCCCGGACCTGTTGTGGCTGCGGCGCCTGATCGAGGACTCCAGCAGCGGCGTCGGCCTCCCGGCCGCCGTCATCGTGGAGACCGTCCAAGGGGAGGGCGGCATCAACGTGGCGAGCCCGGAGTGGCTGCGCGCCCTGTCGCTGCTGTGCTCCGAGCACGACATGCTGCTCATCGTCGACGACGTTCAGATGGGCTGCGGCCGCACCGGCCCGTTCTTCAGCTTCGAGGAGTCCGGCGTCGTGCCCGACGTCGTGTGCCTCTCGAAATCCCTGAGCGGCTACGGCCTGCCCTTCGCGGTCACGCTGCTGCGCCCGGAGCTCGACATCTGGGAGCCGGGCGAGCACAACGGCACCTTCCGCGGTTACAACCCGGCGTTCGTGACGGCGACCGCCGCGCTGGACGAGTTCTGGCGCGACGGGATCCTGCGCGACACCGTCGACCGGAACGGGTCCTTTGTGGACTCCGAACTGCGGCTGATCGCCGATGAGCACGCCGACGCCGGAGCGACCGTGCGCGGTCGCGGCCTGGCGCGGGCGGTGGCCTTCGAGGACGCGAACATCGCGGGGGCGGTGTGCCGCAACGCCTTCGAGCGCGGCCTGCTGCTGGAGACGGCCGGAAGCGACGACGAGGTGGTCAAGCTGCTCCCGCCGCTGACCACGCACCGGGAGGATCTGGACGCCGGACTGTCCATCGTGGCCGATTCGGTCCGGGCGGCGAGGAAGGAACTGGCATGATCGTGCGCACTCTGGAAGAGATCGCGGGCACCGACCGCGACGTCGTCGGCAACGACCGGGACCGGGCGCAGGGGACGTGGCGTTCGCTGCGGCTCGTGCTGGCCAAGGAGAAGGTCGGCTTCTCCCTGCACGACACCGTTCTCTACGCGGGTACGAAGACCTCCATGTGGTACGCCAACCACATCGAGGCCGTCTACGTCATCGACGGCGAGGGCGAGCTCATCGACCACGACAACGGTGAGAGCCATCGCCTGGCGCCCGGGACGATGTACCTGCTCGACGGGCACGAGAAGCACACGCTGCACGCGCACACCGATCTGCGGACAGTCTGCGTGTTCAACCCGCCGGTGACCGGCCGCGAAGTGCACGACGCCGACGGCGTCTACCCCCTGTTGACCGAGACCGGAGAGGAAAGCTGATGTTCGACACCGTTCATGGAGTCCGCGACCTGTACCCGACCCGGGTCGGCGCCGAGGCGGCGCTGCTCTACCGCAAGGAGGACCCGGTCGTCTACGGCCGGCGCAACGAGGGGCTGCTCGATCAGGAGACCCTCGACTCCTATGAGGAGAACGGTTTCCTGTCGGTCGAGGAGCTGATCACGCCGGCCGAGCTGCTGGGGTACCAGGCGGAGCTGGAGCGACTGCTCACCGACGAGGCCATCAAGCGCGACGAGCGGACGGTGCTGGAGAAGGACTCCGGCGAGGTCCGGTCGATCTTCGAGGTGCACAAGATCAGCGAGGTGATCGCCGGTCTCGTCGCCGACGAGCGCGTCGTCGGGCGGGCCCGCCAGATTCTGGGTTCGGACGTCTACGTGCACCAGTCGCGGATCAACTACAAGCCCGGTTTCAAGGGCAAGGAGTTCTACTGGCATTCCGACTTCGAGACCTGGCACGCCGAGGACGGGATGCCGCGGATGCGCGCGGTGAGCATCTCGATCGCGCTGACCGACAACCACGCCTACAACGGCGGGCTGATGATCATGCCGGGTTCGCACAAGACCTTCGTCTCGTGCGTCGGCGAGACCCCGGCCGATCATTACCGGGAGTCCCTGCGGGAGCAGGAGATCGGGACGCCCGACCCGCTGAGTCTGGCGGTGCTGGCCGAGAAGCACGGGATCGAGCTGTTCACCGGCCCGGCGGGGTCGGCGACGATGTTCGACTGCAACTGCATGCACGGCTCGAACGGCAACATCACGCCCTTCGCGCGGTCGAACGTGTTCGTCGTGTTCAACAGCGTCGACAACACGTGCGTGGCCCCGTACGCCGCTCCGGGGCGCCGCCCCGACTTCGTCGCGGCCCGGGACTTCACGCCGGTGAAGTGACCGAGGGGGCGGGCGGCGGGACGCCGTCGTCCGCCCTTTCGCATGTGCCGCAGCGGTCGCGGGCGGCGAGGTGGTATCCCCACGTCGCCGCCGACAGCGCGAGGCCCCAGGCGAGGAAGACGAGTTCGGTGCCGAAGATCGACCATTCGCGGGCCAGGTCGGTCCACGTCGCGGTACCGGCCGACAGGTCGCGGGTCATCAGCGCGATTCCGATGACGCCGTAGGCGGTCAGGGCCGCCGAGACGACCGCGCCCGGTACGAGGGCGAGCATCCGGGGGATCCTCCGTCCGAAGAGGACACGTCCCCAGCGCATGCCGAGGCCGAGGCTGACGAACCCGCCGAGCGCCGGGACGGCGCACAGGGCGATGGCGGTGGCGGGGTCGAGGTCGGTGCGGATCTCGGTGAGGGTCTGCTCCGAGGCGCCGAAGGGGATCCCGAGGACCCACAGCAGGTGCGGGACGCTGAAGCCGAGGACGGGTAGGGCGCAGGCGGCGTACGCCGACCGGCGCGCCCAGCGCGCGACCGGCGAGGTCCCTTGTCGCCGGTCGTGCCCGCAGCGGCGCGACTTCGCCGACGCGACGGCCACCCGTGCGAGCAGCAGCGCGAGTCCGAGCTGCGCGAGCCGGTGTACGACGTCGCGCCAGTCCGTCGCCCGCCCCGCCAGCCCGGCGGGAATCTGGAAGAGCAGGTGCCCGGGAAACGAGACGACGACGAACGCGGCCGTCGCGCCCCACAACCCGGCCTCGGTCACCGTGCCCCGCCGCGGCGCGGCGGCCACGACACCGACGGCGAGCGCGGCGAGTCCGACGGCACCCCACCCCGGCCAGAACCCGAGGACGGCGGTGTCGGCGTCGCACCCGGACGCGAGGGCGGCGCGGTCGGACTCACCGGGGGCGCAGACGGTGAGGCCGAGGACGCCCCCGGCGGCCCAGTAGACGCGGAGTGCGAGGTAGACGGTGGTGGCGACGGCCGCTACGATCGCGGCCCGGCGCGGGAATGCGGTCATGGGGGCCAGACTCGCGCGCGGGCGGCGGCGCGGCATGACCGTGGTGGGGGACGGGGGTCCCCCGGGTGGGTGAAATGTCAGACGCGGTATTCGGCCGCGCGCGCCGGTGGCCGCCCCTAAATCCCATGCCCCTTCCGGTGCAGCGCCGACATCACCGTCTCGATGCGCACCAGACCCACCGCCGCCGCCGTCGCGATGACCGCTCGGGGCTCCGTCCACTTCGAGCGCATCGCGCGGCGGGCCCATTGCAGGGCGTCCTTGCGTTGCCCGACAGCGGCGTGCCAGCAGGCGAGCTGCCCGTAGACGCGTGCCGCGCCCTGCGGGCAGCCGTGCAGTTCCGGGTGCCTGCTCAGCATCCAGTGCAGCGAGCTGATCTTCGTGTCGTAGCGGGCCGCGAAGTGCGAGTTGCCCCAGTGGACGCGCACGAGCGGTTCGTCGACGTGCGTGATCGGCGCGCGGCGGGCCGCGCGCAGGAGCAGGTCCCAGTCCTCGTTCTGGCTTCCCGGGGCGTCTTCGGCGACCATCCCGAGCCCTCCGAGCAGGGCGGCCCGGCGCAGCAGGAACGTCGACGAGTGCAGCATCATCATCCGCGAGCGCAACAGGTCCACGTGCCGGATCGTCGCCATCCCCGCGAGCCGGGGCACGACGGCGCCCTCGTAGGCGACCTCGACGGCGCAGGTGACCAGCTCGGCGTTCGGCGACAGCGCGGCGACCTGGCGGCGCAGCCGTCCGGGCAGCCAGACGTCGTCGTCGTCGCAGAAGGCGATCAGATCCGTGCCGAGGGCGTCGATGCCGGTGTTGCGGGCACCGGCGAGGCCGGGCGTCCGCAGGTTCTTCGTGACCCGCACCGAACGGGGCCCGTCCTGCACGAAACTCTCGTCGGGTTTGGCGCGGTCGAACACCACGACGATGTGCATCTCACCCGGGTAGTCCTGGGTGAGGATCGCGTCGAGGGTGTCGCGCAACTGCTGCGGCCGGCGGTGGGTCGGCACGACGACGCCGACCGAGGGCCAGCTCTTCTCCTGCTCCGACACCTACTCCCGCCCCACACTGACCGGGGCGATGGCGACGGGCCCGATCGGCTCGGGCCGCGAGTCGGCGGGCGCCGACTGCATCGGCAGCGGCAGCGCCACCGTCGGCCCGGGCACGTCCGGCGCGGGGGCCGCCTCCGGTGGCTCGACGGGCCGCGTCGTGTACCCGTAGCGGTTGAGCAGGGGCGCGGTCAGGGTCTTCACGAGACGCTGCTGCGTCGACGGCAGCTCCTCGCGCCACTCCTCGTCCCGGCGCAGCGGGATCCGCCCGACCGAGAAGCGCATCGGGTTGCCCGCCGCGCTGTGGTTCGGGCCGAGGTCGGCGTAGTCCTCACCGATGTAGCGCAGGTCGGTCGGCGCGAGCTCGACCCCGGCGAACTCCGCGAGGCGCTCGACGACGGTCCGCGGGTCGGCCAGCAGCTTCTCGTAGCGCACCCGCCGCACCGGGACCCCGCGCCGCCCCAGCATCGAGAAGGCCGCGTTCTGCGCGTTCCACAGCAGCGCCGACCGCGCCGGGGAGTACCGCGTCATCTCCGCCTGCCCGCCCGTCTCGGGCCGCGACACCTGCTTCGTCCACGAATAGGCGACACCGCGGCTGTCGCGCACGACGTGCACCACGCGCAGATCCACGTCGGGACACCAGCGCAGGCAGTAGGCCAGCGACGCGTGCTTCGAGGAGTCGATGATCAACCGGCCGCCACCGGCGTCGGCCGAGGCGGCGGCGTACACGCGCCGGTAGAACTCGGCGTACTCGGTGATCAGCGAATGCTGCACCGGCGAGAGCTTCTTCGCCGCGAGGGTCGGGATGTGCCGGGTGCGGTCCACAGTGGCCCGAAGCGCCTCGATCCGCGCCAGGTCGACGTTCTCCCAGCCGTTGAAGGCACGCCGCCCGACCCGCTGCCAGAACTCGCACATGGAGAAACGCGCGCCACAGGCGCAGCGCTCGTCGTCGCGGATGTCACGCTCCCACAGGTGCGCGACCTCGCCCAGCGGCAGCGTCCCCGGCAGCTGACCGAGCAGCCTCTCCAGCAGGGTGGTCCCGCTCCGGCCGAGCCCGCCGATGAACAACACCCGTACGACCTCTGACATACCTGTCCCCCACGGTGCGTCCGGCGGGGTCACCGCCGGAGGGCGGTGGCAGCCCTCACCTCCTATAACCGATCGAC
The DNA here is from genome assembly GCF_014202425.1 of Phytomonospora endophytica. Lineage (GTDB taxonomy): Bacteria > Actinomycetota > Actinomycetes > Mycobacteriales > Micromonosporaceae > Phytomonospora > Phytomonospora endophytica. The sequence continues at coordinate 593,514 of NZ_JACHGT010000002.1, forward strand.
CCCACCGAAAGGACACGCCTTGTGTCAAAACAACTACGATTAGCTCCTTCGCGGGTTAAGGTCTGCGGCTATGAGCTCGCAGCCCACGTTCCAGAGTCGCCTGGAAACTAGCGGTAGTCATTTCACCGTCGCCGGTATCAGATTCGACGCGCTCGATGAGCGGGGAGTGGTCGCGCACGTGCGCCGGGCGCTCAAGGAGGGACACGGCGGCCGGATCGTCACGGCCAATGTGGACATCGTCCGCCAGGCCTTGAAGAACCCCGAGGCGCGCGCCCACGTCGAGGCCGGAACCCTCGTCGTCGCCGACGGCGCACCCGTCGTCTGGGCGTCCAAACTGGCCCGTCGCGGCCTCCCCGCGCGGGTCGCGGGCTCCGACCTGATCTGGAGCCTTTCGGGCGAACTGGGGCAACTGGGCGGGTCGGTGTTCCTGCTCGGTGGACGCCCCGGCAGCGAGTTGCTGGCCGCGCGGCGGCTGATGGACGCCAGTCCCGGCCTGCGGATCGCGGGCGCGCTGGCACCGCCGATGGGCTTCGAGAAGGATCCCGAGCTCGTCCGGCGGGTCTGCGAGGAGGTCGCGGCGGCCAAACCGGACATGGTCTACGTCGGGCTCGGCTTCCCCAAGCAGGAGTGGATGATCTCCAAACTGGCGCCCCTGCTGCCCGGCGCGTGGTTCATGGGCTGCGGCGCCTCGATCGCCTTCGTCGCGGGCACCCTGCGGCGCGCTCCACTGTGGATGCAGCGGGCCGGGCTCGAATGGCTGCACCGGATGGCCCGCGAACCGCGCCGGCTCTTCGCCCGCTACGTCCTGCACGACGCGCCGCTCGCACTGCGCCTGCTGCTGCTGGCCCTGCTGCGCCGCTAGGCGCACACGTGCGGCCGAACCGGCCCGGACGAGGCGTCCGGGCCGGTTCGCCGTGCCCCTAAACCAAGACGGCGGGCGATGTAGAGCACGTTCGTGGCGCAACCCGACAGGAACGACCGCCGGCTCGCCCACGAGTCGAAGCCGGGCGCGACCCAGCTGACCGGCGGGATCTTGTAAAAACCCTGCGTGAGCAGCGTGAAGCCCTGCCGCGTCAGCAGTTCGAAACCGTGCCGCTCGAAGAGCTCGCCGATCTCGGCGTGGCTCAGTTCGGCGAACCAGCGGCCCTCCTCGACGCGCCCGGCGGCCTTGCGCAGGTGCCGGAGCGAACCGGCGTTGCCGTGGTTCTCGACGATGAGCAGGCCCGAGTCGGGCGTGGGCAGCATCCCGGCGGCGAACTCCATCGCGCGGTCGCGGACCTCCCGCGGCGCGTTGAGCAGCAAGCGGAACATCGTGACCAGGTTGGGTTCACGCTGACCGTCCACCGTGCCCGGCAGCGGACCGGTCTCACCGACGAGGTGCAGATCGGCGGGGACGCCGAGCTCGCGTGCCTTGGACAGCATCGCCTCGGAGGTGTCGTACCCGTGCGCGCCGCTGGTCAGCCCGTCCAGCATGCGCAGAGCGCGGCCCGTGCCGCAGGCGAAGTCGTGGTGCACCGGCGGCCGCTCGAAGGCGGTCTCGGTGAAGGCGCGCAGCCATTGGCGCTGCCGGGCGCTGACGTGCGTGGAGAAAGAGCGGGGTGCGTAGACCTCCCGCTCGTACTTCTCCACGGCCTTCTCGTCGCGGAAAACCTCTGTGTAGTTGGTGCGCATCCCTTTCATATCCCCCAGGTTGTGTCAGGTGTTCACTTCAGATGCCGGGTCAGCAGCGGACCCCGCAGGCGCCAGAGGAGGACCGCGTAGGCGACTCCCCCGCAGATCGCGACCGGCAGTCGCGCGCCCCCGCCGAGGACGAGACCGGCGGTCGTCGGGAGGACCCCGAAGCAGACGGCGGTCGCGGCCATGGCCAGCCCGCTCTCCCGGCCGAACGGGTGGAGCCGTTCGGCGAAGGCGAGCTGTGCCAAGGGGATCAGGTTGTTCGCCAGCACGGCCGCGGCCCAGCCGACGGCGGCCCCGAGTACGCCGATCCGCGGGATCAGCCACAGGTTGACGGCGACGTTGACGACGAGGGCGGTGATCACATTGGACAGTTGCCAGGACGTGCGGCCCGACATGGCGAGGACGGTGTCGACGGTCCCGCACGCGCTGGCCACGAGCATGGCCCCGGCGAGGGTCAGGACGACGCCGACGGCCGCGCCGGTCCGGTACTCGGCGCCGAACAGGCCCAGGTACTCCGGTGCGAGGACGGCCGCCGACAGGTACATCGGCCACGACAGCAGGATGATCCACGTCGTCGTGTGGCGGTAGAGGCGGCGGGCGGTCGCGGTGTCCTTGATGGACAAAGCGGCGGCGATGCGCGGCTGGAGCGACGAGCCGACGGCGAGGTTGGCGAGCTGCCCGGCGATGACGAAGCGGGTCGCGACGGTGTACAGCGCGGCCTCGGCGAAGCCGAGCATCCCGGCGACGAGCAGGATGTCGAGGCGCTGGAGGGCGAGCTGCGCGACCGAGGCGAGCGCGCGGGGGGCGGTGTAGCGCCAGAACGCGGCCGGGGTGAGGCCCGGGTCGCCTTCGGCGGTGGTGGTGCGTTTCCGCAGCCACCAGGCGGCCACGGCGGTCGCCGGGATGAACGGGAGCGCCCACGCGACGGTGACGAACGCCGGTGCGGTGTCCGCCGTGGACAGTGAGACGGCGAGGGCGAGGAGCGCCAGCTGGGCGAGGGTGCGGCCGAGGCGTTCGATGTAGACGGTCGGTTTCATCGTCGACAGGCCGCGGGTGGCGGCCAGGAGCGAGTCGAGGACGGTGCCGGCGGGTACGAAGACGGCGAGGAGGCGCAGGAGGCGGGCGTAGTCGTCGACGTGCGCGGGGTCGGGGCTGTAGGCGGCGGCGAGGGCGGGCGCGGCGATGTAGCCGGCGATGCCGAGGGCGACGCTGAGGGCCGCGACGGGCGTGACGCCGATGCGGATGGGCGCGCGGGCGGGCGCGGGGTGGTCTGTGGCACGCAGGCGGGCGATCCAGTAGACGAGGCCGGTGGGCGTGCCGAGGCGCGCGAGGCTCGTGGCGAGCAGGAAGGCCGAGGTCGCGGCGAAGAAGAGGCCGGCGCCGTCGGGTCCGAGCGCGGCGGCGACGAGCCAGGTGATGACGAGGCCCGCACCGCCGGAGACGGCGGAGCCGGCGAGGTTGGCGATGCCGCCGAGGGCGACACCGCGCAGGGGTGGGGCGGTGGGTGGGGGCGCCGGGGCGAGCTCGCTTGAGGCGGGCGGCGCCGTGGGCTGGGCGGGGATGGCGACGACCTTGCCGGGAGGCGGCGTGAGCGGCCGCGCCGGTCGCGAGGCGGCTCCCGGTTCGATCCCCGCGACCCGGGCCGCCTCGGCCGCGACCTCGTCGAGGGCGGCGAGGGCGTCGGGCGCCGGGGCGTTCCGCGCGGGCGCGATCGACGCGCCCCCCGCCCCGGCCTCCGTCGTCGTCACCGGCGCCAGGACGGCTCGGCGCCGAGCCACGCGGTGAGCCGTTCGTCGTGCGGCAGGAAGTGCGCGTCGAGCTCGTCGCGCAGCTCCGGCGTCATCGACGGCCGGTCGGGGCGCGCGTTGTGCTTCCCGAACCCGGGCTGGTGCAGCCACGGCAGGCCGAGGAAGCCGAGGATCCGGTCGTAGACGGCCTCGGGCTCGGCGAAGAAGTCGTGCGAGTCGAGGACGAGGATCCGCTCGCGCCCGACGATTCCCGCCACCCGCTCCAGGTGGTCGGCGTACTCCCCGCGCGACAGGTAGCCGTGGTGCTGGTGGCTGAAGCTGTAGTAGTCGGGCTCGCGGCGCAGGCGCGCGTCCTGCCCGTACAGGCGCTTCGGTTCGGCGTCGAGGGCGCTGCGGAAGTCGAGGATCGGCTCGAAACCGCGCGCGACCTCGTGCGCGTGGTGCGAGTAGGCCCGTTCGACCGGGTCGCGGACCAGCACGATCAGCTTCACGCCGGGCAGGTCGCGGGCGAAACGCTCGGCGGCCAGGGGGTGGTACAGGTAGTACGGGCTCGACTCGAAGACCATCGGCCGGATCCCGAGGCCGTCGGTGACCCGGCGGGCCGTCAGCCGGGTCGGGAAGTGTCCCCGGTACCACGACAGGCCGCGCTGGTAGTTCGTGTCGAAGTAGTGGACTCCCTTGTGCAGCACCGGCTTGAGGATCGCCGGGTGCGAGGACAGCGCCCGGTACAGCGACGTCGATCCGCAGCGTTGCCCGCCGCACAGCAGGAAGGACGGGAGCAGCCTCGCCGCCGCCGTCATCCGCCCGTAGGAACGCGACCCGGCGTGGATGACGCGTTTGATCTGGTGCGGGACTTTCTCTCCGCTGATCTTCAGCACGAACGGCTCCCCTCGGCGTCGATGAGCATCGGCTAGTTCCCTTCTGGGCTGGTCGGTCCGACGACATCGGCGTCGGGCGTGGCGAAGGCGGCCACCCGGCGCACGAGCACCGGGAGCAGCCAGGTGCCCAGGGCGCCGAGCCTCGCTCCGGCCTCGGCCTGGCGGTCGGTGAGGTACCGGGTCGCCAGGTCGATGAGGTAGAGCAGCGCGGTCAGCCGGGCGAGCCGGGCGGGGGCGGGAGCCGGGTTGGCGGGGAAGAACGGCGCGAGGAGGGCCCCGGCCTTGTTGATGCAGTGGTCGACGGCGGCCGACGGGTCCCGGCGCGCGATCACGATGTCGTGCTGGAGGCGGTAGTGGAGGGCGTCGAAACCGACGGGCGCCTCCAGGCAGAAGCGCTCCCAGTCCCACACCAGGCAGGTGTCGGCGAGCATCGCCATGTTCCAGGGGGTCCAGTCGCCGTGCCAGGCGCCGAAGGTGACGCGTTCCCCGGCGGCGGCGTCGAGGAGCTCGACGGCGGCGGCGCGCAGTTCGCGGGCGTCGGCGGTGTCGTCGAGGGCGTCGATGCGGTCGCGGAGGGTCGCGAGGTAGTCCGACTCGTCGAGGCGCCGGTTGTGGACGCCTTCGAGGGTCGCGATCTCGCGCATGGCCTCGGCGAGGCGGCCGGGGGCGACGGCAACGCGGTCGGTCCAGATCGGCAGGGCCTGCTGGACGAGGACCTGGTGCTCGCGCCACACACCGGCGTGCCGGACGCCGGGCACGGTGACCTTGACCAGTTCGGCCTTGGCGAGGCGCTGGAGGGCCTCGGTCTCCTCGGCGACGAGCCGCTGGGTGAGCGGGTTGACGCCGATCTTGGCGAAGGCGATGGTCTGCCCGTGCTCGGTGAGCAGCTGCACGACGGGTTTGCGGTTGGCCCGCGCCGGTCCGATGTGGACGGAGATGTGCAGGGGCGTGTCGAGGACGCCCGACAGGTACCCGCTGAGGCTGTCGGCGTCCGGATCGGTGGTGGTGACGGTGATCCGGTCGCGCAGGAGGAGGCGCGACATGCCGGTCCGCAGGGCGAGGACGGCGGCGTCGCGTTTGAGCCTCGCCAGCCGTGACGGCGGGCGGGCGTAGCGGGCCAGGGCCGCCGCGGCGACCTTCGGCGAGTTCGCCGGGACGAGCAGCCGCGGCCGGCGGATGTTCGGCACGGCGATCATCCGCACGGCGGTGTCGTCGCCGGGGGCCCCGGATCCGTCGCGCCGCCAGGGATCCGGGTAGAGGATCGGCAGCACCTCGTTGACGTACTCCGCCCGCCGGGCCGTGTTGTCGTTGGTCATGAGTGGTTCTCCCGCTTGTTGCGCCACAGCAGGGCGTACGCCAGCATCGTCAGCGCCAGCGGCGTGACGAGGGCGTTGTAATAGAACATCGAGGTCAGCGACAGGAGCATGGCCGCCGAGGCGGCCAGTCCGATGGCGCTGCGGTCGTGGCGGAAGCGCCACAGGACGACGAGGAAGAAGCCGACGTAGCAGGCGGCGCCGAGGATTCCGTGCGCGTAGAGGGCCTGCCACAGCTGGCCGTTGCCGCCGATGACGCGCCCGCCGCAGCGGGGGCACTCCTCGGTGGCGCCGACGGCGATGGACGCGCCGGAGCCGATGGTCTTGCGGGTGGACCCGTAGCCGATGACGGGGGATCCGGCGACGCCTTCGACGGCCTGCTCGGTGGAGTAGCCGCGGCCGTCGTCGGAGTGGCCGTTGTCGAGACGCTGCGAGACGACGCCGCCGAGGGGAGTCGCGGCGAGCAGGATCCCGCCGGCGAGCAGGAGGGCGGCCCCCGCGCCGAGGATCCACAGTTTCCCGGCGAGCAGGAAACGGAAGGCGAGGTAGGCGCCCGCGACGCCGAGGTTGAGCCACAGGCCGCGGTTCATCGAGTAGATCGCGGGGACCAGTGCGACGACGAGCAGGGCGGCGGCGCCGAGGCGGACCATGCGGCCGGTCGGCCAGGCCCAGACGGCGACGACCACGAAGGGGGCGAGGATCCCGAGGTTGTTGCCCCAGGTGTTGGTGTAGCCCCAGGGCGCGGCCGGGCGCGGGGTCTCGTAGCCGAGGAAGTCCATGACCTGGGCGGCGGCGGGGTGCACGAGGGACTGGACGAAGCCGTCCTTGGCGACCTTCGCCGGGAGCATCATCTCCAGCGGCGAGGTGAACTCGAAGTGCCCGGCGACCATGCCGAGCAGGCCCCCGGCGACGGTCACCGCGAACAGCCAGGCGAGGAGCTTCACCAGGCGGCGGCGGGGAAGTTCGCGCTCGCTCAGGTTTCCCGCGTACAGCAGGCAGATGGTGACCGAGGCGTACCCGACGACGCGGAACAACGCACCGGGCAGGCGCGAGGCGACGCCGCCGGGGATCGTGCCGGCCGGGTCGAGGTCGAGCGCGAGGAGGCTGATGAGGACGACGGCGCAGAACGCGAGCCACAGCGCGAACCCGGGCGGCACGGCCACCTTCGGCAGGCGGACGAGCCGCACGAGCATGGGCACGGCGAGGATCGGGAAGATCAGCGTGCCGAGGCCGAGCGCCCACCACAGGGGGTAGAGCGCGAGCAGAGCGGTCAGGGGCCAGGCGGGCGGCAGATTGAGGAGCCGGGCCGCGCGAGGCCCCGAGCGCACGCCCTCCACAGTGGACGCGTGCGTCACGGCGAGCGCCCGCGAGGGTACGGCGGTGCCGGTTCCTAGCCCCGCCCGCATGACCGTCCGTCCACGGTGGACGAGCGGCGCGGCCGGGGGCCGGGCTTCTCGGCGTCGCCTTCGTGCTGCGCGGGAATCGCGGCGGCGACGACGGGCAGGACCTGCGTGGGCTGCTCGGCGGCGGCGGGCTCGCGGCCGTCGAAGCGCAGCGCGATGGGCGAGGCGGGTTTCCCGGCGGCCCCGGCCTGCACGGTCGGGACCTCGACGGGGGTGATCGCGGGGGGACGCAGGCGCGGCAGCACGACGGCGCCGAGCAGGGGCGTGTTGACCCGGCGGAGCTGCTCGGCGAGGTCGACGACGGCGCCGAGCCGGGTGCGCTCGGATTCGACGACGAGGAGGACTGCGTCGGCCGCGGCGGCGAGGCGCTGCGCGTCGTCACCGCCGCCGGCGGGCGGGGACTCCACGACGACGAGTTCGGCCGACTGGGACAGCGCGCCGACGACCTGGCGCATCGTGTCGGTGGGCCAGCCGGAGGCGCGGGCGGCGCTGCCGGCGCCGATGACGGTGAGGTGCGGGTGCCGGGCGGCGCGGTTGGCGACCTCGTCGAGGTCGGCGCGGCCGGTGATGACCTCGGCCAGGCCCGGAACCGACGGCGTGCCGAGCAGGTCGGGCAGCGCGAGGTACGGCGAGGCGTGCGCGGCGACGGCGGCGACGGGCCGGTCGATGCGGGCGAAGGCGGCGGCGAGGTTGGCGGCGACGACCGTCGCCGCCGGGCCCGGGTCGATGCCGACGACGAGCAGGACGGGACCGCTGCCGGGCCTGCTCGCGTCCGCGTGGGCCGCGGGCGCCAGCAGGGTCGCGGCGAGCTCGTTGCGCAGACGGCCGAAGAGCTTGCCGGGCGGGCCGTAGGCGCCGTAGACGTCGGCGAACTTCGGCGCCACCGACGCCGGGAGCTCCCCGAGCAGCGGAACACCGCAGCGTTCGGGGAGGTCGGCGGCGCGGCGGACGCGGCGGGAGAAGCGCTCCCGGGCGATGACGGCGCCGAAACCGAGCAGCAGCCCGGCCGTGCCGCCCCCGGCGAGGTCGAGCCACACGACGGGGCTGCTCGCCGACTCGGGCAGCGCGGCCTCACTGATGACGCGGCCACCGGCCAGCGTGGACAGTTTGTTGTCGAGTTCGGCCCGGCGGGCCGCGAGCTCCTCGATCTGGGTCTGGACGAGGTCGCGGTTGCTGTTCCAGACCGGGGCCTGCGGGTCGCGCGAGCCCGCGCCGGCGAGCTTGGCCGAAACCTCGGAGAACTCGCCGCGCAAGGTCTCCAGGCTGGCGTCGACGGTGGCGATCTCGGCCTCGATGACCTCGCGGGCGCTGTTCTCGCGATGCGCGAGGTAGGCCGCGGCGAAGGCGGCGGCGCCGTCACGGGCCTCGGCGGCCGAGTCGCCGGCGAAGCCGATCGTCAGCACGGAGGTGTTGGCGGGGACCTCGACGGTCACGCGCGCCGACAACTCGCCCGGCTCACGCGGGGAGGCGAGGAGGTCGTGGGCGAGGGCGGCGACCTCGGTGGAGCGCACGAGCTGCGCCTCGGTGTCGAGGTTGAGCTCGGACTTGGTCCGGCCGCCTTCGACGTTGACGGAGTCCACGCCGGTCGGCCGCACGAGCACCTGCGCGCGCGACTCGTACACCTTCGGGCTGGCGACCGCGACCGCGCCACCGGCCAGCAGTCCGGCCGCGAGCAGTGCGAGAAGAAGCCAGCGTCCGCGCCTTACCGCCACGAGCACGTCGCCCAGGTGGTAAGTGGATGTGGTGCCCCTAGCGTCCATGGCCATCGAGCGGTCCGCCCCCTCCGCCGTCAATCGTCCAATGAGGGTCAACGAAATCGGGACGCGTCGGATACGGCCTAGGTGACGAAGAAGGGAACTGTCGGATACGGTGGGTGTTCACAAAAAGGTCGAACCCACAGTAATCAACGCGAGCGTCCGACCTGTACATGGAGCGAGGCGGCCGGTGCAGCGCCCGGCCAGTGGGGGGCAGGATGAAGGACTGGCGCCGGATCCTCTCGAACACGTTCGGGCTACAGGACCGGCGGGCCCGCAGAAGGCTGACGTTCGCGGTGATCATCCCGGTCGCGGCGACGGGCTTCGGCCTGGGCTACTCGGTGGGCTTCAGCCGTTCCGGCGCGCCCGTGCCGACGTCGGAGTTCACCGCGACGGGCGTCGACGCCGAGGCCGACACCTACATCCGCACCGCCGAGCCCGAGGGCGCGGCGGGATCCGAACCGCGGCTCCTCGTCGGCGGGTCGCCGGAGGTCGGTGTGGCCAGCACCTACGTGCGGTTCACGGTGACGCAGGCGCCCGTGCGCGACGCGCGGCTCGAACTCGCCGTCGCCGAGAGCGGCAGTGAACAGCTCCTCGAAGTCATCGCCGTCGACGGCCGCTGGGACGAGACGACGCTGTCGGCCGTCGAGGTACCGCCTTTCGGGCGGGCCCTCGACTCCGCGTCGGGCGGCGGCGGGACCGTCTCCTTCGACGTGAGCAAGGTCGTCACCGGTGTCGGCGTGTACGCCTTCGCCGTGACCTCACCCGACGAGCGGCTCCTCACGCGCTTCCACTCCCGCGAAGGCGGCGTCGCGCCCCGGCTCAACTTCCGGGTGCCGGTCACCCCGACCCCGTCGGCGTCGCTCAGCGGCGGGACCCAGAGCACCGAGGCGACCTACGGCGCCGACCTCGCCGGGCCCTGCGAGGTGGGCGTCAAACTCGTGCCCACCTGCGGTGCCCTGTGGGGCGTCGCGCCCGGAGCGCGGTCGAAGGAGTCGCGCGCCGACGCCATCGCCCGCTTCGAGGAGCGCACCGGGCGCCCGCAGGACGTGTTCCACGCCTACCACCGCGGCGACGAGCTCTTCCCCACCGACGAGGAGATCACCATCGCCCGCGATCCCGGGCGGCCGCGGCTGCTGTTCCTCAACTGGAAGCCGCGCGGCGCCAGCTGGGCCGAGATCGCCGCCGGCGACCGCGACGTCGACGGCTACCTCGACAGGCTCGCCGCGCACATCAAGGAGAACTTCCGCGAGCCCTTCTTCTTCACCGTCCACCACGAACCCGAGAACGACGTCGACCCCCGGGAAGGCTCCGGGCAGACCGCCGCCGACTACGCGGCCATGTTCCGGTACGTCATCGAGTACCTGCGCGGGAAAGGCGTGACGAACCTCGTCACGGTCATGGTCTACATGGCCTACCTCGGCTGGTCGACGAAGCCGTGGCACTCCCAGCTCTACCCCGGGGACGACGTCGTCGACTGGGTCTCCTGGGACACCTACGCCTACTCCGACAAGGGATACGGCTTCGGGGACTTCGCCGAGATGGTCGACCGCACCGACGACACCGGCGCCTGGCCCGGCTACTACCGCTGGGCCGCCAGGACCTTCCCCGACAAGCCGCTCATGCTCGCCGAATGGGGCGTCTGGCAGTCCGACAAGAACCCCGGGCACCAGGCCCTGGTGTTCGCGCAGGCCATGGCGCAGCTCGCGCACTTCCCGAGGCTGAAGGCACTCGTGTACTTCGAGACCGCCAACGACCGCGGGAAGGACTCGCGCATCGACGGGGACCCGGGGACGCTGTCGGCGTTCCGGGAGCTCGGGGAGTCGCGGCAGTTCCAGGTGCAGCTGCCGTAGCCGTCCCGGCGTGGGCGAAACAGCCGGGCCGCCGATGTGCGCGCGACCGCTACCAGCCCTGCCTGTCGAGCCACCCCTCGTCGGTCAGGTACGTGATCACGCGTTCGACCGCCTGGTCGACGGTCAGGTCCGTCGTGTCGATCGTCAGCTCGGCGTTCACCGGCACCTCGTAGGGGTCGCTGATGCCCGTGAACGAGCCGATCACGCCCGCCCGCGCCTTCGCGTACAGGCCCTTGCGGTCCCGCCGCTCGCACTCTTCCAGGGGCGTGGCCACGTGCACCAGCACGAAGTCGGCGCCCGCCTCACGAGCGGCTTCCCGGGCCGCGTCGCGTGAGGCCGCGTAGGGCGCGATCGGGCAGCAGATCGCCACGCCGTGGTGCCGGCCGATCTCGGCCGCGACGTACCCGATCCGGCGGATGTTGAGGTCCCGGTCGGCCGCCGAGAAGGACAGTCCGGCCGACAGCAGGCGGCGGACCACGTCGCCGTCCAGAAGGGATACCGTCCGCTGGCCGCTCTCGGCGAGGGTGTCGTACAGGCCGCGCGCGATCGTCGACTTCCCCGAACCCGACAGGCCCGTGCAGAACACGACCAGCCCCCGCTCCCTGCGCGGCGGGCGCGAGCGGCTCAGCTCGGCGGCCACCGCCGGTGGCGTGTGCCAGTCGGGCAGGCCGTGCCCGCGATCGAGCAGGTCGGCGATCTCGCCGCGCGTCTTGCGCGGCCGCCGGAAGCGCGGCGGGATGTCGTCGAGGGGACGCCACTGCCCGTCGCGGATGTCGTAGCCGAGCTCGCGCGGCACGATGACGCGCAGGCCGCCGCCGGTCACGGTCTGGCCGTCCGACAGCAGATGCGTCACGCCATAGGCGGCGGCGACCTTGGCGTTGAGCAGGCCGTCGCGGATCTCGTCACCGCGCGGGGCCAGGGGCACCGCGGCGACCGTGCAGGCGCGCGGAAGCCGGTCGCGGGCGGCGAGCACCGCGCGGACCAGCGCCTCGGGCGGCAGCCCGTCGGGGCCGGGCGTGGCGATGGGGATGAGGATCAGGACGTGCGCCGACAGGGCCTTGGCGGCGTGCGAGATCTGCGCCAGCTGCGGCCGGTGCAGGGGCGTGTCGGCGATGACGCCGAGGACCCTGCCGTCGGGCAGTCCCGCGCGAACGGCGACCGGCGTCGCCCGCAACCGCCGGAACGGGCCGTGCTCCGGCTCGGCGATGCGCCGTACCGGCCCGGCCAGCCGGGCCTGGCCCGGCCCGCTCGGCGTGATCTCCAGGACCTCGACGGCGGCGACGGGCGCGCCTTCGGGGTCGGTGAGCACGAGGACGCGGTCGCGCGGGGCGGCCGGGTCGAGGCGGGCGGCGAGTTCCTCGGGCACGTCGAGGGTCACCGGCACGGGCCACGGTCTGCCGTCGGCGAGTTCGCCGCGCGCCACGACCGAGGCGACGTCGGCGGCCGACAGGAATCCGGTCAGCGGCTCGTACGCGCCGGCCAGCAGCAACTCCAGGTCGGCCAGTTCGTGCGGCCGAGGCGTGCTGGAAGGCGCGTTGGCGAGTACCTCATCGGGAAGCACCCATTCGCTCACGGTGGCATCACCCCCAGCAGGGAGTGTGGCAGGCGGGTACGACCTGCGTCGAGTGGGATCACCGTTCTTCGTGTGTCGCGGCGGCCGAAAGGCAGGCCGGGGGCAGGTGGAAGGACCGGAGGTGCTCGAAGCGGGACCCGAGTCCGGTGGGGCCGTCGTCGAGGTCGTCGGGCCGGGCCGACATGAGGGCGTGGGCGGTGGCGAGGGTCTCGGCCGGCGACGGGGGCGGCGTCGCGGTCGCGGCGGCGGGCCGTGGCGGGGCGGTGATCGCGGTGATGTCGGGCAGGCCGGGGTGTTCGGCGGTGTCGGTGTGATGGCGCCACACGCCGGTCTCGGGTTCGAAGCGGTAGTCGGGGAGCATGCGGTGGCCGAGGCGGGCGACGAGGCGGACGGCGTCGAGGATGAAGGCGGCGGTCTCGTCGGTGACGAGGTAGTGGAGGTTGACGCGGACCCAGCCGGGTTTGACGCCGTCGCAGCCGCGGGCGAGGACGGCCTCGTAGCGTTTCGACTCCTCGCGGCCGATGGCCAGCAGCCGGTGGCCGTAGGGGCCGGCGCAGGAGCAGCCGCCGCGGGCCTGGACGCCGAAGAGGTCGTTGAGGAGCGCGACGACGAAGTTGTGGTGCAGATAGCGGTCTCCGTGGCGGACCCGGAAGGACACGATGGACAGCCGGGGCGCGGCGAGGTCGCCGAGGATCTCGATGCGCGGGTCGGTCCCCCACGCGGCGAGCGCGTCGCGCCACAGCCGCTCCTCGATGGGGGCGATGGTGTCCGCGCCGACGGCGCGGGTGAGGGCGATGACGAGCCCGGCGCGGATGGATTCGACGATGCCGGGGGTGCCGCCCTCCTCGCGGGCGACGGGGTCGTCGAGGTAGCGGTGCCTGTCGGGGCCGACGAAGGCGACGGTCCCGCCGCCGGGTTCGGTGGGGACGGCGTTGCCAACGAGGTCGCGGTCGACGACGAGGACGCCGGGGGTCTGGGGACCGCCGACGAACTTGTGCGGGGAGAGGAACACCGCGTCCTTGTGGTCGCCGGCGCCGGGGGCGCTCGCGGCCATGCGGATGGGGAGGTAGGGCGCGGCGGCGGCGTAGTCCCAGAAGGACAGGGCGCCGTGCCGGTGCAGGAGGGCGGCGGTGGCGTCGACGTCGGAGACGATGCCGGTGACGTTGGAGGCGGCGGAGAAGCTGCCGATGCGCAGGGGCCGGTCGTGGTGGGCGCGGAGGCGGGCGTCGAGCTGCGCGAGGTCGATGGTGCCGCCGGGACCGGTGTCGATGCGGACGACGTCGGCGGCCGATTCGCGCCACGGGAGTTCGTTGGAGTGGTGTTCGTAGGGTCCGACGAAGACGACGGGCCGGGGGCCGGCTGCGCGGGGTCCGCGCAGGCCGAGGACGCCGACGAGTTTGTTGACCGCGCCGGTCGCGCCGGATCCGGTGAACAGGACGATGTGGTCGGGTGTGCCGCCGACGGCGTCGCGGATCAGGCGGCGCGCGTCCTCGCGCAGGCGGGTGGTGCGGCGGCCGGTCGCCGAGGTCTCGGTGTGGGTGTTGCCGTAGAGCGGGAGGACCTCGGCGCGAATGTGGTCCTCGATGAAGTCGAGGGCGCGGCCGGAGGCGGTGTAGTCGGCGTAGACGAGACGCCGGGGGCCGTACGGGCCGGGCAGGACGGCGTCGGCGCCGATGATCCCGGCGCGGACGCGGGCGAGGAGCGGGTCGTCCACCGTGCATCACCCCGATCGGTGAAGTGCTGTGGGCGAAACGTTAGCTCAGCCGCGCCCTTTGAAGGCCCAGACGAGGGCGAGGAGGACGAGGAACCCGACGAGGACGGCGGTGCGGCCGCGACGCAGGCGCGAGCGGGCGCGCGGGGACACGAACCAGGCGATCGCGGCCACCAGGAGGACGAGGCCGGCGACCGCCGCCGCCGTGGTGAGGGCGGGGTTGTCCAAGTTGTCCACTGGGCGCCTTCCGGTGGCCGGGCGGGTGTCGTCTCGATTGTCCCGGACCCGGCCGGGGACGAAGGCGGGGGCCGCCGGAATGCGACCCCCGCGACTTCGTGTCCCGCTAGCCGTGGAACACGACCTCCGGCCAGTCCGCGCTCGGCCCGTCGAGGAGGCCGCCGTCGCCGCAGCCGAGGTGCTCGGCGAAGAACGCGCTGACGTAGGCGCGGGTCAGTTCCGTCGCCCGCACCGGGTCGATCGCCGACTCCATGGGCAGGCCCAGCTGCGACCCGAGGAGCCCGACGTCGGTGAAGGACGCGTGCTCGGTGCCCGTCACCTCCAGCCAGCGCTTCCAGCCCGTCGACAGGCCCCAGGCGTCGGTCCACGTCGGGTTGTTCACCGCGGTCCCCTCGTGGCCCATCAGCATGAACGGCCGGCCGAGCGGCATGTCGGGCATCTCGTCGATGTTCCCGTCGACGTTCAGGCCCGCCTTGATGCGCGGGTCGAGGCGCATGGCCGCGAAGGAGCTGGCCCCGCCGAGGGAATGGCCGCCCATGGCGATGCGGCGGGTGTCGATGAGCGACTTCCACGGCCCCCGGCCGGTGAGCTCGTCCAGCACGAAGCGGACGTCCTGCGCGCGGCCGCGCTGCGCCTTGGCGAACTCGCCGGTGCCGCAGGCGCGGCAGGTGGTCGTGCGCCCGTCGGGGAACTCCAGCACCGACTCGTAGTTGTGGCTGATGACGGCGACGAGGAAACCCTCGCTCGCCAGCTGCTCGGCGACGCCGGTCAGGATCGCGCGGGGCTTGTTGAAGCCGGGCGAGAGCACCACCAGGGGCTTCTTGCCCCGCAGCGGCCGGGCGTCCGGATAGGCGTGGGTCTCGACGTCGCTGAGAAGGTTCGGCGGGAGGTCGAGCTCGGACTGGATCAGGAACAGCCGCGCCTCCTCCGGCGTCAGGTAGCCCGCCGTCGGTCCGTGGTCCTGAGCGGTCGGGTACCAGAGGGCGACCATGAGCTCGCGGTCCACCTCCGGCACCCACGGGTCGGGCCGGCCCTCGTCGACGAGGTGCAGCTGGGTGACGCCGACGGAGTACGCGCCGGTCGGTTCCAGCAACCGCGGCACCGGTACGGCGGCCGCGGCGGCGGGGCCGGTGGCGACGAGCCCGGCGGACACGGCGAGCGCGGCCGCCGTGCGGGCGATCGTTCGTCTCATGTGGATTCCTTCCTGGGTCGCCCCGACGTTATGGCCGGTGGCCGGGCGGGCGCGTCGGTCCGGCGGCAGACTTCCGGTCGGCCGCGGTGATGATTCCGGCGCGGGGTCGTTCGCGGGATGTAGGCCGCTCGGGTGACGCCCCGGATCGGTGCCCGCACCCACCGTCCGGACAGCTCTGGCGCCCACACGTCCAGACCCTGTTCGCCCTCCGTCCCACCGTGGCCCGCCGTCGGCGCCGGGCCGCTAGCGTGACGGCACACGCACAGCCGACGGGGAGCCGCCATGGGTGACCGGACATGACAGCCTGGGAGGACAGCGGTTTCCCCCTGGTCGGGCACCGGGATTCGCCCTACGGTGTCCGGGTCGGCGTCTCACCCGAGTCGCCGCTGCTCTCCGGTGACGCCGGGGGGCTGTGGATCCGCACCGTGGGACATCCCCGGAGCGGGCCGCCGGTGATCGGTGTCGGCGACGCGCCGGTGCTGTCGGGGTGGGGGCAGGCGCTGGTGCAGGTCCCGCCGGGGCGGCATCTGGTGACCGCGCAGATCCAGGGCGCCGGGGAGTGCGGCCGGACGGTGGAGGTTCCGGCCGGCGGCATCGTCGAGCTCGACTTCGTCGAATCGCGGCTGGGCGGCAAGGGCGTGCTCGGGCCGTCGGGGCGGGTGCGCGGGACGGGCTTGACCGGACCGCGGCTGATCACGGTGATCCTGGGCGTCCAGGCCGTCGCGATCGCGATGCTGGTGACGCTGCTGAACTCCGGTGAGGGCTGGCTGTTCGCGCTGCTGGGCTGGCTGGTCTGGACGGTGCTGGCGACGTGGCTGGTGTCCCTGCCGATCCGCTGGCGCGGCCGCTCGATCGTGCTCGCCCAGTCGGGCGAGGCGGTCCCCTACGACGGTGGCGGTGAGGCGCCCGGGACGCTGCTGCCCGCGCTGCGCCGGCCGCCGGTCCCCCGGCCGCCCGAGAGGCACGGCGGGCTGCTGCTGCACGTCGACGTCGACCAGAACTCCACGCAGGACGGCAGCCCGCGCTTCGACGCCCACGAGTCGTGGACGCCGCCGCCTTCGCTGTCGGTGGACGGGATCGCGACGGCCGTCGGGCACGGGCCCTGGTTCTATCCGCTGCCGGCGGGCGTCCACCGGGTCCGGCTCGTGCCGCCCACGATGGACGGGCACGAGCCGGCGACCGGACCGGTCGAGCTGGAGGTGACGATCGACGTCGGCCGCGTCACCCACTACGACGTGGAGCTGCGGGTCGACCTCGCCTACGGCCGCGGCGGTCACCTGTCGGCCTACGAACCGTTCCTGTCGGCGATCCTGCGCGACAAGCACAGTCCGCCGGGCTCGACGCGCATCGGCGTGACCAGTTCCGGACCGCAGGTGCCGCGCTAACGCAGGTCGATGCGGCAGCTGTCGGTGGTGAAGCCCGCGCGGTCGAAGGCGGCCTTCATCGGGACGTTGGCCAGGTCGGTGTTGGCCACGATCTTCTCGGCGCCCTCGTCGCGCAGGATGTGCGTCATCTCGGCGAGCAGGTCGTCGACGTAGCCCTTGCCGCGATGTCCGGGCAGGACGGCGAGGTAACCGATGACCGGGGTCGTGGGTGTGTGCGCGGGGAAGATCGCGCCGACGGGCGAACCGTCGGCGTCGTGGGCGAGGCGCCACCAGTCGCGGCCGCGCGGGTATTTGAGCAGGTCGCCGACCTCCTGTTCGGCGGTGGCCGTCGCCCCGATACGCCGGGTGTCGTCGCCGGTGTAGGCGTCGAGGGTCCCGGTGTAGCTGTCGGCGACGGCCTTGACGAAGTCCTCGTCGGTGCCCTCGGTGAAGGTGAGCCGGGCCGGCCGCAGCGGCAGTCCCGCGTCGGGCGTCCAGTGGAATCCGTGGCGTTCCACGAACACCGACAGGCCCGCCGCCTCCGCCGCCGCGATCCGGTCGCCGACCACGTCGCGGACGCCTTCCCTGCCGCGCCACTCCGTCGGTGTGGGCAGCAGGTACGACGGTCGCGGACCTTGTCCCTTGTGGACGGCGGCGTAGGCCCGGCGCATCAGTTCCGCGCCGATCGCGATCCGGTCGGGCCGCTCGCCGATCTCGAACCAGTCGACGCAGTACGGCTCGTCGTCGCCGGGGAAGCCCCCGAAGGCCATGCGCGCCACGACGGTCTCGCCGTCGACGGCGACCCACATCCATTCGGGCCGGTACCGGCCTTCCGCGAGGTACTTCGCGGGGTCGATGCGGCGTTCGAAGCCGACCTCCGGGGAGGCCGGATGCGGGTAGGCGCCGAAGAGTGCGGCGTCCTCAGTGGACAGTCCCTTGTAGGTGATCACCGCGCCCCCCTCACCGGAAGTCGATCTGGGCCGAGGTGGTGCGGAAACCCGCGCGGTTGAAGGCCTTCGCCATCGGGAAGTTCGCCTGGTCGGTGTTCCCGGTGATCCGCTTCGCGCCGCGCTCGGCGTGCCCGTGGATCATCTCGGCGAGCAGCTCGTTGACGAAGCCCTTGCCACGGTGACCGGGGAGCACGGCGATGTAGCCGATGCTTCCCCGTTCGGCGGAGAAGGTCGTCGGGAAGATCGCCCCGACGACGTCCCCGTCGGCGTTCTTCGCCAGCCGCCAGTGCTCACGGCCCGCGAGGGACGTCAAAAACTCCCAGCTCGACCGCGCGGCGGCCTCGATGCCGTCGCCGGCGACGGCGGCACTGTCGTGGGCGTCGAAGGTCCCGGGGAGACTCGCGGTGATCGCGTCGAGCAGCTCCTCGTCGCCCGCCTCGGCGAAGACCAGGCGGTCACCGCGCTCGGGCAGGCCGTCGGCGGGTTCCCAGGTGTAGCCCCAGCGCTCGACGAAGGCCGACAGTCCCGCCGCCTCGACGGCGTCGATGCGGGCCTGGGCCTCGGCGCGCACGTCGGGACGCTCGCGCCAGCCGGGTGGCAGGACCAGCTGGAACTCGGGCCGGCCGCCGTCGGCGTTGGTCGTCTCGGCGTAGGCGGCCCGGGCCAGCGCGGCTCCGATCTCGGTGGTGGCGTCGCCGAGTTCGAACCAGTCGAGGGTGATGGGGTGCTCGGTGCCCGGCCGGCCCCAGAAGGCGGCCCGGGCGATGGTCTCACCGTCGCGGAGCGCCACCCAGGTCCACTCGGGGCGGGTGCGGCCCTCGGCGAGGGTTTCGAGATAGTCCTGCTTCGCCTCGCGGCCGACCTCGGGGTGGGGCGCGTGGGGGAAGCGGGTGAAGAGTTCGGTCTCGCCGGCATTGATGCGGCGGATGGTGACAGCGGACATCGCGGCTCCAGGAGTGTGAGACGCACTCCCGGGGTACGGGGTCAGCCTTCGGCGAGTGGAAGGTGGGAGCGCGGAGAGATACAGGTCGACATCGCGTTCCTCCTTCCTTGCGGGCTGCCCTCGTGGCGGCGGTAACCATAACACGCCTCAGTCGAGGTCCTCGCAGACATTGTGCTCGGGGCCGAGGTCGACGGGCAGGGACCGGGTGCCGTCGGGGGCGAAGGCGACGACGTGGAAACCGTCGAAGAGGTAGTAGCCGCGCGGGAGGTCGAGGTCGCCGTCGCGGAAGCCGGTGCCGACCGGGCCGATCATGACGAAGCGGGCCTCGGTGCCGTCGGGACGGTACTCGGAGAAGCCGCGCCCGCCGGCGTCGACGAGGAAGCGCTTGCCGGTGTCGCGGTTGACGAACTCCGACATGAGCGGCCCCTCGTACTCCTCGATCTTCTTCGTCCCGTCGGGGTAGCGCTCGACGACGCGGGAGCGGATGTCCTGGCTGACGACCTCGTGGCCGAGCGGGAAGTCGCAGTACAGGCCGTCGGCCGCCTCCCAGTTCCGCTGGAACCAGGGCTGCCAGGGCTCGGGGCCGATGACGGTGGTGGCCGGTTCGGCGTGGGCGGCGGCGGGGGCCAGGACCGTCGCGGCGGCCACGGCGAGGGCGAACAGGACCGATCGTGCGCGCATGTCTCCTCCGTTCACTAACCGGACAGTGATCTCTAACCGGTTATGGCGAGACTAGTGGTTATCGAGTGGCCGGGCAAGGGATACTGGCGACGTGTACTGGACGGAAGTGCTCGGATACCGCATGCCGAAGCCCGTCGGCGGCCATCCCGCCCTCGACTTCTGCGATACCTACGCGGGCTGGAACGGCCCCCCGCTCCCCCGCGGCGAATGGCTCCCCGACTACGACCAGCTCACCGTGTTCACCGTGCACGCGGGCCTCGTGTCGGCCGAGGACGCCGCACCGGTCCGCGAGCTCGGCGCCGACCTGCCCGCGGAGGCCGCGAAGGTCCTCGACACGGCCCGCGCGCTGCGCGCGAACCTGTACGCCGTCCTGCTGGATCCGGGCGACGCCAAGGCCTTCGGCGTCGTCGCCGGACTCGCCGCCGAGGCCGCCGCGCACGCCGAACTGGTCTCCGGGGACGACGGCGTCGCGCACTGGCGGATACCGTCGGCCGTGGAGCTCGAACTGCCGCTGCGGCTCCTCGCCCAGTCCGCCGCCGAACTGCTCTGCTCCCCCGACCGTGCGCACGTCCGCGCCTGCCCCGGCGACGAATGCGGCTGGCTGTTCCTCGACCGGCGCGGCCGCCGCCGCTGGTGCAACATGGCGACCTGCGGGAACCGCGCGAAGGTCCGCGCCTTCGAGGAGCGGCGGCGCGACGGCTGAACGCGCGCGACCGCCCCGGCGTGTGCGCGCCGGGGCGGTCCTCGTGCAGTCCACCTACACGTGTCTTCCGAATCAGGTCTAGAAGGGCCAGGCGGCCCGCTTTCCCGCTTCCAGCAGCGGGATCATGCCGAAGGCGGCGTCGGAGAGGCCCCCGAAGGTGTGCCGGTTCGCCGTCGTCGGCCCGTGTCCGTGGCGGTATCCCGCGAGGTTCCAGGTGTAGACCGGGACCTCCGCCGGGACCGCACGCGTCGGGTCGCCGCCCGCCCCGCTCCACGCCTGCTCGTCGGTGACGATGACGACGCGGTCGTGGTGGTCGAACCAGCGGCGGACGGCCACGGCGGTGTCGGTCCCACCGAGGTTGCCGAAACGCTCGACCACGCGCAGCACCGAGTCGCCCTTGCGGAAACCGACGCTCTTCGAGGTCGTCCCGAACTCGACCAGGTCGGCCTTCTCCGCCCGCAGGGCCAGCGCCGTGCCGAACACGGCGGCCGTGTCGGCGAAGGTCAGGCCCGCGCGCCGCGAGTTCGCGAAGAACATCGAACCCGAGCGGTCGACCAGGACCAGCGTCCGTCCACTGAAGACCGGCACGTTGGCGAGGCTGTGCGACAGCGCCGTCTCCAGGGCCTGCGACCACCGCAGCGAACCCGTCGCCCGGTGGGCGGACAGGAACCGCATCGGCAGCTGCTTCGAACGCGCCACGCGAACCGGATCGGCCAGTTCGGCGGCGACCCGCGCGGCGACGTCGTCGTCCACACCGGCCTCGTCCAGACTCCTCAGGTTGCGAAGCCTGGCCATGAAACCCATGCCCGGCAGCACCGCGGTCCACGCCTCGGCGTCCATCGGGCCCTGCAACCAGCCCGCGAGCGCCTCCCACGTCATCCCGGCCGCCTTGAGACGCTCGGGATCGCGCAGGACGGCCCGGCGCCGGTTCACCGGCAGGGCCATCAGCTCCGCCCGCGAACGCAGCAACGGCAAGGACCCGGGGATCGAGCCGGCGTTGCCGTGGCGGCGGTCGAGAGCGTGCGCGAACAGGGCGCCCTGAGCGTCCGAAGTGGACGACGGGTGGGTCAGGTCGAGGACGTCGGCGAAGCGGAAGCCCGCATTGGCACTGTCGTACTTGAGCAGCGCGTACTCGTCGTAGAGCCGCACGGCCGCGTCGGCGATCCCGCGCTTGACCGGCTTCGGGAGCGCGCGTCCGTACCGCGCGTTCCAGTAGGCCAGGGCCTCACCGGGCTCGTCGGCCCGGCGCAGCACACTCGACACGATCGACCGCGAACCCGGGATCCCGGCGCGGACCATCCAGTACGCGGCCTCCAGCGCGCCCACGAGGGCGGCCGAACGCATGTTGGCGGTGGTGCGCAGCCAGACCAGGAAGCGGCCGAGCCAGTCGGGATCGCTCACGGCGAGCTTGCGGATCAGCTTGATGTAGCGCGAGTCCCGCGCGTCGGCGGACTCGTAGAAGGACTGCTCGCCGCAGAGGTTCGACACGGCGAGCAGGAACAGCTCGCCCTTCGGGTCGCGCTCGTAGCCGGGGGCGCCCTCGTGGGTGCGTCCCGTCGCGTGCGCGGCGCCCTTGATCGGTCCGGCGCCGGACGTCTTCTGCCGGGTCTTGTTGAACTTGGCCATGTCTCGTGCACCGCCTTTCATTGACAAAGTAGGAGAATTCGCCGCGGCGTACCGCGCCAAGGGTGTCCGAGATCGAAGTCGACGTGGGAAACGTGGATGTCCTGGGCCGCTAGACGACAGGGCCGGGTGGTGGCCCCGGCGGGATTCGAACCCGCGTTTTCGACTTAAGAGGTCGAAGTAACCCATGTCTGCGCACCGGACGCCCTTGGCTTGGGCACGCCCTCCCGAGTTCAAGGCCGGCGGCGGTGACCGCGGCGAACCGCGTTACATGCTCTACCTCTGAGCTACGTCCCCGAAGAGACGGCGGGATTCGAACCCGCGACACTGCAAACCAGAAGTAACCGCTGCCTTCGCACCGGGAGGTGCGTAGGAATGAACATACGCAGCGCATCCCCGCCGATCAACGCATTAACGCCCGTCCCCTGTGGACTCCCGCCCGGCTCGCGTCTCCGCGATCAGCGCCAGCAGTGCCCGGCTCACCGGCGTCGACGCCAACTGCGGGTGCGCGTGCACGGCCGCCGGGAGCAGCGGGACGATGCGTTCGCCGTCGCTGTGGAACTTCGACCACGGCGCCACGAACATGGCCCCGCCGACGCACAGTTCGAGCCCGCACGGCGTCACCGCGACCGGCCCGAACTCGGCCCGGCCGGTCTCGGCCAGGTCCTTCCTGGCCCGGTGCAGCACGACCGGGGCGGCGTGGTCCTCCACCGCCGACACCAGGGCCGCCCGGCCACCGAAAGGTCCCATGGGGACGGTCACGGCACGACCGGCGACATCACGTCCGGCGAGCTGGAAACCCTCGTAGAACACGGTCTCGGTCCAGTTGACTCCCGCGTCGGCGGGGTGCGCGCGCCTCCGGGGCACCCGCAGCGTCACCTCGACACCCGTCCAGCGCAGCACGACGGGGTCGGCGAACTCCCGCAGAACGACCAGTCCCCCGGCACAGACGGCGATGTGGCGCCGCCCGGCCGGCGCGGTGATCTCCGACAGGTGCGCGTAGCCGTGGACGACGATCCCGACAGCGGCCAGGATCCCCAGCGACAGCAACGGATCCCGGAAGGCACAGCCCAACGCGGCCGCGACGGCCAGGACGGAGGTGTACCGCGCCCACGGGCTCCACACCGGCAGCCGTTCGCGATGGATCCGCCCGACGGCGCCTAAACCGTGCTCGGCGGCGAGTGCGCGGGCCCGGCTGCGCGTCGACATGCTCCCGACGATAGCCGACCGTGCCCGGCCGGTGACTCCTCCGTCGCGCGGCTCGGTCAGCCGCCGCGGACGACAGAGGCGACGGTGTCGGCGATGGCGTGCGCGCGTTCGGCGGTGTCGGCCTCGACCATGACCCGCACGAGCGGTTCGGTGCCCGAGGGGCGCAGCAGGATGCGCCCGCCGTCTCCGAGGACGACCGACTGCTCGTCGAGGACGGCCTTGACCTCGACCGATTCCACGATCGCCTTGTCGGCGACCGGGACGTTCAGCAGCACCTGCGGGAGCCTGCGCACGACCGCGGCGAGCTCGCCGATGGTCCGGCCGGACTCGACGGCCGAGGCGGCCAGGTGCAGGGCGGTGAGGGTGCCGTCGCCGGTGGTGGCGTAGGCGGGCATCACGACGTGGCCGCTCTGCTCGCCGCCGAGGCTGAGGTTCTTGGCGCGCAGGGCTTCCAGGACGTAGCGGTCGCCGACGGCGGTGGTGACGAGGCTGATGCCGTTCTCGCGCATCGCGTGGTGCAGGCCGAGGTTGCTCATGACGGTGGCGACGAGGGTGTCGTCGGCGAGGCCGCCGGACTTGCGCAGGTGGAGGGCGAGGATCGCCATGATGGCGTCACCGTCCACTTCGGACCCGTCGGCGGCCACGGCGAGGCAGCGGTCGGCGTCGCCGTCGAGGGCGAAACCGATGTCGGCGCCGGTGGACAGGACGGTCTCCCGCAGCGACGCCATGTGCGTCGAGCCACAGTTGTCGTTGATGTTGAGGCCGTCGGGCGAGGCGTGGATCGCGGTGACGTCGGCGCCGAGGCGGCGCAGGGCCTCGGGCGCGACCTCGGTCGCGGCGCCGTTGGCGCAGTCGACGACGACGCGCAGGCCGGTGAGGTCGACGTCGATGGTGCCGACGAGGTGGCGGATGTAGCGCTCGGTGCCGTCGGCGAGGTCACGGAGACGGCCGATGTCGCCGCCGACGGGACGCGGCCAGGCGGTGGCGAGGTTCGCCTCCAGCTCGTCTTCGACCTCGTCGGAGAGTTTGTGGCCACCGGCGGCGAAGAACTTGATGCCGTTGTCGGGCATGGGGTTGTGGCTGGCGGAGAGCATGACGCCGAGGTCGGCGCCGACTTCGGCGACCAGGTGGGCCACGGCGGGGCTCGGGAGGACACCGACGCGGAGGACGTCGGCACCGGCGCTGAGCAGGCCCGCGATCGTCGCGGCCTCCAGCATCTCGCCGCTGGCGCGGGAATCGCGGCCGATCAGCGCGACGGGGCGGCGGCCCGCGACGGCGTCCTTATCGCACAGGACATGGACCGCGGCCTCAGCCAGCGAGGTCGCCAACTGCGGGCTGAGCTTCTCGTTGGCCAGTCCGCGTACGCCGTCCGTGCCGAACAACCGCCCCATGCCAGTCCTCCAAGTGTCGACTACCTGTCGGTGAATACACGCCGAAGCCGCCGGGTACGCCGCACGCGTCCCCGGCGGCTTCGAAACGCCAGGATGTGATTACCGCTTGGAGAACTGCGGTGCCTTGCGGGCCTTCTTCAGGCCGTACTTCTTGCGCTCGGTCGCACGCGCGTCACGCGTGAGGAATCCGGCCTTCTTCAGCTCGGGGCGCACCTCGGGGTCGATCTCGATGAGGGCCCGGGCGATGGCCAGGCGCAGCGCACCGGCCTGACCGGTGATGCCGCCGCCGTGCAGGTTGGCGAAGATGTCGAAGGTCTCGACGCGGTCGATGGTGACCAGCGGTTCCTTGACGATCTGCTGGCTGACCTTGCTGGGGAAGTACTCCTCCAGCGAACGGCCGTTGAGGAGGAACTTGCCGGTGCCGGGCTTGAGACGGGCCCGGACGATCGCCTTCTTACGGCGTCCGACGGTCTGCACGGGCTTGTCCATGCGCGGGACGTACGGCGCGGGGACGTCGGCCACGGCGGGCACGGCGGGTACGTCGGCCACAGCCGGAACGGCCGGGACGTCGGCCACGGCCGGAACTTCGGCGGTGAGGTCGTCGGTCGCCTCGGGGGCGGTCGTCGGCTCGGTCATTTGTTTCTTCACGCTTCCTTAGCCGCGCCTACTGCGCGATCTGGTTGATCTCGAACGGCTGCGGCTGCTGGGCGTCGTGCGGGTGCTCGGCACCGGCGTACACCTTCAGCTTGGTGAGCTGCGCGGCACCGAGCTTGTTGTGCGGAAGCATGCCCTTAACGGCAAGCGTCACGGCACGCTCAGGCTTCTTGTCGAGCAGCTCGGAGTACTTGGTCTTCTTCAGACCACCCGGGTAGCCGGAGTGCCGGTAGGCGATCTTCTGCTCACGCTTGTTACCGGTCAGCGCCACCTTGCCGGCGTTGACGATGATCACGAAGTCACCGGTGTCCATGTGCGGCGCGAACGTCGGCTTGTGCTTGCCGCGCAGCAGCGTGGCAACGTGGGTGGCGAGACGGCCGAGCACAACGTCGGTCGCGTCGATGACATGCCACTCGCGAGTGATGTCACCCGGCTTCGGGCTGTACGTAGGCACAGGTCTACCTTGCTCTCATCGTCGGTGTGTGGGCGCGCGAGACCGCGCCGATCGCCCGAGCGTACCTGAACTGGGTGCACACACTTTCGGTGGCATCCGGCCGCTCGCACAACAGTCCGCGAGTCTACCCCGCGCTCGTGGCTGACCGTCCGGCGGGGTGGCGGGCACGCTCGTGTGCAGGGCAAGTGTATCCGGTGGGGGTGCCGGGTGGGATGGCGTGGTGGGTGGTGGGGGTCACGGGGCGGGGCCCGGGCTCCCGGCGGAGGCGGTGGCGTTCGGCGTGCACGGCCGCCACCGGCGGCTCGGCGTGGGGCACGCCGAGAGCGCTGTTCCGCGTGAGCGCCGGCACAGCGGGCCGCTCTCGTGCTCCCGGCCGACTCTCCGGTGGCCGTTCGCGGGATCCGCCGCGAGCGGCGCGGGGACGGCACTTCCTCACGGCCGCGCGAGGGTCGTGCGCCCCTTCCCCCGGATCGTCGACCTGCCCGGCTACACCGATGCCGTCCGCTCCATGCGGTGCCGCACCGCGACAACCCCGGCCTCGGCGCGTCGGGGCCGTACTGCCCGCTTCGAGTTCCGCTGGGAGGACCAGTTGCCGCGAGGGCCGTGCCCGCGCCCGTCGCGCCCGCTGGCGAGGCGCGTGCCCAGTGGCGTCGCCAGGCGAGCGCGGGGACGGACGTCCTCACCCAGCGTTGCTCCCGCATGGGGAAGGTCCGCGTTGAGCCCTTCCCGGTCCCGGCCGAGCCCCGGCCACCCCGGTCGGCCGGGCCGTCATCGCGGCCCACGCCGCCGGAGAAGAGGCTGAGCCCCGGGGCCGCTCGACGGTCGAAGGCGCCGTCGGCCCTGGGCGGTGCCCCTGTTCCCTCCCGACGGCTCCCGGCCCTCGCCGGTCAGCGTCTCCGCGAGCGGGCGAGAGGACCCCGCAGCCCGCCCCGCCCACGCATGTGCGGCAGGTCGGGAATGAGGCCTTCCCATGGCGCGGGAGCGTCACCGAAGCCTCGTCGAGTACGGAAGGCCCGGTGACGAGGCTCTCGGCGGCGGCGAGGGCTCGGTCAGGTCACCGCGGGCCGGGCCACCGAGCCACCGAGCCACCGAGCCACCGAGCCACCGAAAAGCGTCGGCGGCCCGGAGACGCCCCGGTCACCCGGTCGGCGGCGAGGCCCGTCCCGGTCCCCGGCGGCCGGAGCCGCCGAGCACCGTCCGCTCAGCTCACGACCGGCAGGTACACCTTCCCCCCACCGTCGACGAACTCCGCCGACTTCTCCGCCATGCCGCGCGCGGCGTACTCCTTCAGGTCGTGCGAGATGCGCATCGAGCAGAATTTCGGCCCGCACATGGAGCAGAAGTGCGCGGTCTTCGCCGGTTCGGCGGGGAGGGTCTCGTCGTGATACTCGCGGGCGGTGTCGGGGTCGAGGGAGAGGTTGAACTGGTCCTCCCAGCGGAACTCGAAGCGGGCCTTCGACAGGGCGTCGTCCCAGGCCTGCGCGGTGGGGTGGCCCTTGGCGAGGTCGGCGGCGTGGGCGGCGATCTTGTACGCGATCACGCCCGCTTTGACGTCGTCGCGGTTGGGCAGGCCGAGGTGCTCCTTCGGCGTGACGTAACACAGCATCGCCGTACCGAACATGCCGATCATGGCGGCGCCGATCGCCGAGGTGATGTGGTCGTAGGCGGGCGCGATGTCGGTCGTGAGCGGCCCGAGGGTGTAGAACGGCGCCTCGGCGCAGATCTCCTTCTGGAGGTCGACGTTCTCCTTGATCTTGTGCATCGGCACGTGTCCCGGCCCTTCGATCATGACCTGGACGTCGTGCCGCCACGCGATCCGCGTGAGCTCGCCGAGGGTGCGCAGCTCGGCGAACTGGGCCTCGTCGTTGGCGTCGGCGATGCTGCCCGGGCGCAGGCCGTCGCCGAGCGAGAAGGCCACGTCGTAGCGGGCGAAGATCTCGCACAGCTCCTCGAAGTGCGTGTAGAGGAAGCTCTCGGTGTGGTGCGCCAGGCACCACGCCGCCATGATCGACCCGCCGCGCGACACGATCCCGGTGACGCGGTCGGCGGCGAGCGGCACGTAGCGCAGCAGGACCCCGGCGTGCACGGTCATGTAGTCGACGCCCTGCTCGGCCTGCTCGATCACCGTGTCGCGGAAGACCTCCCAGGTCAGCTTCACCGGATCGCCGTCGACCTTCTCCAGTGCCTGGTACAGCGGCACGGTCCCGATCGGCACCGGCGAGTTGCGGATGATGTGCTCACGGGTGGCGTGGATGTGCTTGCCGGTCGAGAGGTCCATGACCGTGTCGGCGCCCCACTTGGTGGCCCAGCGCAGTTTCTCGACCTCGTCGGCGATCGAGTCCGACACCGCCGAGGTGCCGATGTTGGCGTTGATCTTCACCAGGAAGCGGGATCCGATGAGCATCGGCTCCGACTCGGGGTGGTTGACGTTGTTGGGCAGGATCGCGCGCCCGGCGGCGATCTCCTCGCGCACGATCTTTGGGTCGAGGCCCTCACGGATCGCGGCGAACTCCATCTCCGGGGTGATGATCCCCTTGCGCGCGTAGTGGAGTTGGGTGACGCACGGACCCGTGCCGTGCGCCGCCCTTTCGTCGATCCAGGCCCGGCGCAGCTCCGGCAGGCCCTCCTCGGGCTCCGAGCCGGGCCCGGAGGTGTCGTAGAGACGCACCGGCGGGTTGCCGCCGGACAGGTGCACCTCGGCGAAGGGAACACGGATGCCGGGGCTCGAACCCTCGACGTAGACCTTCTGTCGCATATGGACACTCCAAAGTGGTCGTCGTGAACGCCCGGCCGCGCGGCCGGCGTGAGATCTAGGGGCGCCAGAAGTGGTCGACGGGACCGTGGCCCCGCCCGAGCCGCCAGGTGCTCGCCGCCGCCAGTGCGCCGGTGATGTACGACTTCGCGTCCCGCAGCGCCGTGGCGAGATCGGCGCCGCGCGCGAGCCCGACGGCGATCGCCGCCGAGAAGGTGCAGCCGGTGCCGTGGGTGTTGACGGTGTCGATCCGCGCGGCGTCGAGGATCCAGAGCCGCTCGCCGTCGGCGACGGTGTCGGTGGAGCGCTCGCCGTCGGCGTGGCCGCCTTTGAGCACGACCGCGGTGCCCGCCGCGCGGGCCAGCATCGCCGCGTCCTCGCTTCCCAGGACGCGGGCCTCGGGGATGTTCGGGGTGAGCACGGTCGCGTGCGGGGTGAGCAGGCGCAGATAGTCGACCGGATCACCCCGGTAGAGCAGGTCACCGCTGGTGGCGACCACGACCGGGTCGACGACGAGGTTCGGCAGCCGCCCGGCGCGGGCGTAGTCGGCGACGACGGCCAGGATCGCCGGATCACCGAGCATCCCGGTCTTGACCGCCCGCACGTCGAGGTCGGCGAGGACGGCGTCGAGCTGCGCGGCGACGAAGTCGGCCGGGACGGCGTGGACGCCTGTGACGCCGACGGTGTTCTGCGCGGTCAGCGCGGTGATCACGCTGGTGCCGAACACGCCGTGCGCGGCGAAGGTCTTCAGATCGGCCTGGATCCCCGCTCCCCCACCGGAGTCGGAACCGGCGATGGTGAGCACGACCGGCGGGCTCATGACACGGGCCCCTTTCTTCCCATGACGGGGGATCCGCCCGCAACTCCAGGGTGACGACGGCCGGTGTGCCCCGGTGGGCGGTCCTCGCCGCGCACGCGGTGCCGCTGACCGTTCTCCCGTCGGGGATCTGGCGGATCCTGACGGTCACCTTCCACATGGGCGGCGGCGCCGAACAGGGCTCCGGCGCCCTGCCGGACTGGCTGCCGGTACGCCTCCGCGTCGTACCGCTCTCGGTGTTCTCCGAGGTGCTCGCCTTCAGCGTGGTGGGCCTGGTCGCGCGCTGGGGCGAGGTCTTCCCGCGCTGGATCCCCGGAGTGGCCGGACGTCGCGTGCCGCCGATGCCGGCGGTCGTCCCCGCCGCCATCGGATCGGCCGCCCTCACTCTCACGTGGACACTCGCCGGGATCGCCGAGATGCGCGGCGACTTCCCGCTCTCCTTCGACACCCTGGAAGGCGTCGCGGCGATCGTGGCGTACGCGCCACTGATGCGATGGGGTCCGCTGCTCGGGGCGCTGACGGTCCACTACGCGCGCAGGCGCCTCAGCCGAGCGCATCGAGCAGCTCCCCCACCAGCGCGGCCGGGTCGGCCGCGCGCATGAGCGAGCCCATGACGGCGACGCCGTGGGCGCCCGCGGTGCGGCACTCGCGTGCTCGCTCGGGACCCGTGACGCCGCAGAGGGCGTAGACCGGCAGGCTCGTCCGGCCACAGAGGACGGACAGGCCCGCCGGGCCGAGCGCCGGGCCGTAGCCGGGCTTCGACTCCGACAGGTAGACCGGTGAGACCGTGGCGTAGTCGGCGCCTTCGGCCGCGGCCGCGGCGAGTTCGCCGGGATCGTGGCAGGAGCGGCCGACGAGCAGGCCGGGCGCGTCGACGGGCCGGGCACGGGCGGCGAGGTGCAGGCCGTGGGCGGGAACGTCCTCGGGTGGTTCGCCGGACACCGCGAGCAGCAGTCTTCCGTCCACTTCGGACAGACGGGCGTACAGGCGGGCGGCGAGTTCGGCGCGCGGGCCGGGCGCCATGGCGTGTTCGCGCAGGACCACGGCGCGGGCACCACCGTCGATCGCGGCCGACAGCACGTCCCACAGTGGATGGACGGCCTGCGTCCCGTCGCTGATCACGAGGAGCCTGGGCGGCGTCACAGTTCGGCCATCCCCTCGAAGGCGGTGGAGGCCTCGGCGTGGTGGCGCCGCGCGATGCGTCCGGCGAGGCGGGCCAGACGCCCGGCGCGCACGGCGTGGCGCATGGCCTCGGCCATGGCGGCGGGGTCGGCGGCGCGGGTGACGGCGGAGGCGACGAGCACGCCCGCGCAGCCGAGTTCCATGGCCAGGGCGGCATCGGAGGCGGTCCCGATCCCGGCGTCGAGGATGACCGGAACGGTGGCGTTCTCGGTGATCAGCGCGATGTTGTGCGGGTTGCGGATGCCCAGGCCGGTGCCGATCGGGGAGCCCAGCGGCATGACCACGGCGCAGCCGGCGTCGGCGAGGCGGCGGGCGAGGATCGGGTCGTCGTTGGTGTAGGGCCAGACGGTGAAGCCGTCGGCGACGAGTTTCTCGGCGGCGGCGAGCAGCTCCACCGGGTCGGGCAGGAGCGTGCGCTCGTCGCCGATGACCTCCAGCTTGACCCAGGTGGTGCCGAAGGCCTCGCGGGCGAGGTGGGCGGTGCGGATCGCCTGGGAGGCGGTGAAGCAGCCCGCGGTGTTCGGCAGAAGCCTTACACCGCAGCGTTCCACGACGTCGAGGATGCTCCCCGCGGCGTTCGGGTCCACTCGCCGCAGCGCGACCGTGACCAGTCCCGTTCCGCTGGCGCGGATCGCGGCTTCGGCGGCGGCGTGCCCGGAGGCGCCGCCGGTGCCGAGGATCAGGCGCGACGGGAGGGTGACGCCGTCGACGGTGAGGTCGTCGCCCATGTCAGCCGCCCTGGCTGGCGACGAGGACCTCGACGCGGTCGGCCTCGCGCAGCGCGGTGGCCCAGTCGGCGCGCGGCACGACCTCGCCGTTGAGGGCGACGGCGATGCCGCGTTCCTCGGGCGACGTCTGCCGCACGACGTCGGCGACCGTTGACTCCGGCGCGATCTCGCGCGCGCGACCGTTGACGATCACGTGCATGGCTAAAACCTCCTGGGGTCGAAGGGTTCGAGCGCCTCCGGGGTCCGGCCGGTGGCGATGAGCTCGCTGATGAGTTCGCCGGTGACGGGGGCGAGCAGGATGCCGTTGCGGTAGTGACCGGTGGCGGCGATGACGCGGGGATCGCCGGTGCGGCCGAGGAGTGGCGCGTTGTCGAGGGTCCCGGGACGCAGGCCGACGGTGTGTTCGCGCAGTTCGTATTCGGCGAGTTCGGGGATGACGGCGATGGCGTCGCGGAGGAGTTCGTAGGCGTCTCCGGCGCGTGGGGTGAGGTCGAAGCCGCGTTCGGCGCTGGTGGCACCGATCACGACTTCGCCGTCGGCGCGCGGGAGGGCGTAGACGGGGTTGCCGTTGACGGTGGCGCGGACGACGGTGCCGAGGTCGGCGGGTCCGCGCAGGCGCAGCACCTGGCCCTGGACGGGCCGGATCGCGGCGGAGAGCATGGGGCCGGAGTGGCTCCCGGCGGCGATGACGACGACGTCGGCATCCACTGTGGATGGATCCGCGACGTGCCGCCGGACGAGTCTGGCTCCGGCGGTGACGGCGGCGTCGAGGAGGGCGGTGTGGAGTCTGCGGGGGTCGACCTGGTGGTCCCCGCCGGCGTGCAGTCCGCCGCTGATCCTGGGTGACAGCAGGGGTTCCCGCCGCCGGGTCTCACCGGCGGTGAGACGGGTCGCGGGGAGACCGAGTTCGCGGTGGAAGTCGTGTCGCCGGTCGAGTTCGGCGCGGTCGCCGGCGTCGAGGGCGACGAGCAGCGAGCCGTTCTCGCGGTAGCCGATGTCGACGCCGAGTTCGGCGGCGAATCGCGGCCACAGCGCGCAAGACGTCAGGGACAGTTCGAGGAGGTCCCGTTCGCCGTAGTGGGCCTCACCGACGGGTGCGAGCATCCCGGCGGCCACGGTGGACGCTCCGGAGCCCGGCGCGGGGTCGTGGACGTCGACGGACATTCCCCGTTGAGCGCAGCGCCAGGCGATCGTCAGTCCGATGGTGCCCGCGCCGACGATGCCGACGTGGGTCATCGGGCGGCTCCGGCGGGCTTGTCGCCGGGGAGCGCGTCGAGGAAGTCGCGGGTGGCGGCGGCCGGGTCGGCGGCGCGGCTGATCGCGCCGACGACGGCGACACCGTGCGCACCGGCGGCGAGCAGCGCGGGGACCCGCCCGGGCGTGATCCCGCCGATGGCGACGACGGGGATGTCGACGGCCGCGGCGACCGACCGGATTCCCCACACCCCGAGCGGATCCGGCAGGCCGTCCTTTGTGGACGTCGGGTGTGCGGGTCCGACGCCGAGGTAGCTCGCGCCGGCGCGCTGTGCCGCGCGGGCCGCGTCGGGGTCCCGGCAGGTCCCGCCGAGGATCGCGGCGGGCCCGAGGACCCGGCGAGCGGCGTCGACGGGCAGGTCGTCGGCGCCGACATGGGCACCGTGCGCGCCGACCGCCAGCGCCACGTGCAGCAGGTCGTTGACCAGGCAGGTCGCGTCATAGCGGGCGCAGAGCTCGGCGATGTGGAGGGCGAGATCGTAGGCGGCACGGTCGGTGTCGCGCTCGTTCGGGCGCACCTGGATCAACGGCGCGCCGGCGGCGAGAGCCGCGTGAACGGTGGCGACGGTGTCGACGCCCGGGGCGGTGTCGGTGATGACGTGCAGACGCGGAAACGCGTGCGGAAACAGCACAGTAGGGCTCCTCCCTGCGCCGGCATGATCCGGATCAGGTTCGACGGTCTGGGGCTACGAAGCCCCACTCTCAGCCCGGTGCACCGGACTCCCGTGGGTTACTTGCGGCCACCGTACGCCTTCGGGGCGTGCGGGGGCAAGGGGCGTTTCGTTGAGGGAAGTGAGGGCTGGGTCACCCGGTGATGGTCAGTCGGTGACCGTGAGGGCGTAGTCGACGTCGACGTTCGCGCCGGGCATCTCGCCGCGAATCGTGAGCGTGTGGGCGCCTGGGGCGAGCGGCGCGATCCGTGCCCACAGGCCGCATCCGGCGCCGCTGACCATGGACAGGTCATGCGAGATCGGGTTGCCCATCACGCCTTTCACCGTCACCTGCGCGCCCTCGACCTTCTCCAGGAGGACCTCGGCGCCGTCGAGGGTGATCACACCGCTCATCTGTCCCATGACCTCAAGGCAGGCCTGCGATTCCGGAGCTCCGGACAGGTCGGGCAAGGCCAGCAGGTTCACCGCCGGAACGAGGATCGGCACACCGGCGGGCATCTCGCACGCGCGGTCGACGGGGCCCGCGGCGTCACCGAAGGTCCCGGCGAGAAACCAGATGTCGTCGGGCTGCCCCTCCCCGCAGAACGCGCCGGTGGTGTCGGTGACCGGGTTGCGGTCCACGGGCGAGGACACGACCCAGTCCCACCACTCGTTCTGGAGCACGGGCAGCTTGTCGGCGGCGATGTCGCGGGCGCCGCCACAGGCGGTGGCGGCGAGTAAGGCGGCGGCGAGCGGGGCCGCGGTGATGGCGCGTCTAACCCAGGGCACGGCTCACTATCGCACGTCCCACACCGGCTCGTCGGTCTCGACGACCTCGCCGTCGCCGCCGAAGAGGACGAAGCGGTCGAAGCCGCGCGTGAACCAGCGGTCGTGGGTCACCGCGATGACGGTGCCGTCGAAACTCCCGAGTCCCTCTTCGAGGGCTTCGGCGCTGGCGAGGTCGAGGTTGTCGGTCGGCTCGTCGAGCAGCAGCAGCGTCGCCCCCGACAGTTCCAGCAGGAGCACCAGGAAGCGCGCCTGCTGTCCGCCGCTGAGGCTCTCCCACACCTGTTCGGAGGAGGGCGCCAGCTCGTAGCGCGACAGCTTGCTCATCGCCGCCGAGCGCTCCAGGCTCGGGCGGTGCTCGTCGCCCTTCCACAGGATCTCGCGCAGGGTCCGGCCCATGAGTTCGGGCCGGTCGTGGGTCTGGGAGAAGTGGCCCGGCATGACCCGGGCGCCCAGCCGCGCCGATCCGTTGTGCAGCACCGGTTCCAGGCGTTGCCCGTCGACGGGTCCGGCGCCTTCGCTGCCGCCGCGGGCCAGCAGCCGCAGGAAGTGCGACTTGCCGGTGCCGTTGGCGCCGAGGACGGCGACGCGGTCGCCGTACCAGACCTCCAGGTCGAAGGGGAAGGTCAGGTTGTCCAGTTCCAGCTGCTCGCACATGACGGCCCGTTTGCCGGTGCGGCCGCCGCGGAGGGTCATCTTGATGTCCTGCTCGCGCGGCGGGGTCGGCGGCGGGCCGATCGCCTCGAACTTCGCCAGGCGGGTCTCGGCGGCGCGGAGGCGGGAGGCCATGCCGTCGTTGTAGGTGGCCTTCTTGCGGTACATGGCGACGAGGTCCTTGAGCTTCTGGTGCTCCTCGTCCCAGCGGCGGCGGAGTTCCTCGAAACGGTCCCAGCGGGCGACGCGGGCCTCGTGCCAGGTCGCGAAGCCGCCGCCGTGGGTCCAGACGTCGCCGGCTTCGAGGGTGACGATGCGCTGCGCGGTGTTGGCGAGGAGCTCACGGTCGTGGGAGACGTAGAGGATCGTCTTCTCGGATTCGTTGATGCGCTCTTCGAGCCAGCGTTTCGCGGGTACGTCG
Organism: Phytomonospora endophytica; assembly: GCF_014202425.1. Classification (GTDB taxonomy): domain Bacteria; phylum Actinomycetota; class Actinomycetes; order Mycobacteriales; family Micromonosporaceae; genus Phytomonospora; species Phytomonospora endophytica. The sequence continues at coordinate 628,069 of NZ_JACHGT010000002.1, forward strand.
AGGAAGTTGTCGGGCTCGTCGAGGAGGAGGACCTCCTCGGGGCCGCGGAGGAGGAGTTCGAGGGCGAAGCGTTTCTGCTCGCCGCCGGAGAGCGTGCGAACGACGCGGTGGCGCGTCTCGTCCCAGGGTTTTTCGAGGATGAGGATGGAGACGGTGTCGCAGAGGACCTCGAAGTCGTAGCCGCCGGCGTCGCCCCAGGCGGTGAGGGCGTCGGCGTAGGCGACCTGGGCCTTCTCGGCGGCGTTGCTGTACTTGCCGCGCCTCTCGGCGGCGGCGATGTCGGCCTCGGCCGCGGCGAGCCGCTCGCCGAGCTGCCGCAGCCGCGCGGGCGCGAGGGACAGCGCGAGGTCGGCCAGGTGCCGGTCGTCGTGCACGAGGAGCTGCCGCATGACGCCGAGTCCACCGCCGCGGGTGATGGCGCCCTCGTCGGCGGGGATGTCCCCGGCGATCATGCGCACGAGGGTGGTCTTGCCGGTCCCGTTGGCGCCGATGAGCGCGACTTTGGCACCCTCACCGACCCGAAAGGACACCTCGGAGAAGAGGACGCGACCGTCGGGAAGGGTGCGGCTGACGGCCGCGACATCGATGTAGCCCACCCGGCGAGTGTGCAGGCACGACGGGCGGGGACGCCAGGGGTTTTGGCGCTGGCGGGTGGCGACGGGGCTTCGGCCGGGGCCTGCTCGCGGTCGAGCGCAGCGAGGGGGCGGGGCGGGGCGGGAGCCGACCGGTCGGCGCGGCTGCGGGCGGGGGGTGCGGGTGGGTGCGGGTGGGTGCGGGCTGCGAGGGCGGCGTTCGCTTCGCGCGGTTCTGGGGGGCAGGGTGAGGGCGCCGGGTCACGGAGCGGGCGGGGCGGGGGAAGGCGGGAGCCGACCGGCCCGCACGGCTGCGGGCGGGGGTGCGTGCGGCGAGGGGGGCAGGTTGCGAGGGCGGCGTTCGCTTCGCGCGGTTCTGAGGGGCAGGGTGAGGGCGCCGGTCACGGAGCGGGCGGGGCGGGGGAAGGCGGGAGCCGACCGGCCCGCACGGCTGCGGGCGAGAGGGGGTGCGGGCTGCGAGGGCGGCGATCGCCTCGTGCGGCCCGGAGTGGGCAGGGGTGAGAGCGCCGGGTCACGGACCAGGCGAGGTGGGGCGGGGGTTGCGTGCGGATGGGTGCGGGCCGCGAGAGCGGCGCTCGTCTCGCGCGGCCCCGAGCGGACAGGGGCGAGAGCACCGGGTCACAGACCAGGCGAGGCGGGGGAAGGCGGGAGCCGACCGGCCCGCACGGCTGCGGGCGAGAGGGGGTGCGGGCTGCGAGGGCGGCGATCGCCTCGCGCGGCCCGGAGTGGGCAGGGGTGAACTCTGCCGCGTAAGGCGTGGTGGTCGACGCAGCCGCCCCGCAACCCTCGCCCGAGCCGCCGCCTCGACCGAGTGAGCAACCACCCGGTCAAGGCGGCGGAGGCGACCGCCGCGCCCAGCGGCAAGCGGGCCGAAGGCCCGGAGGCGAAGCCGCGCAGCGGCGCCAGCCGCATCGCGAGCGAAGCGAGCCAAACAAGCACAGGTTCTAACCCCAAGAGCGCTCACAACGCACGCCCGCAGCGCCTGCGGGTGTGCGTCGGGGGTGAGTGCGTGCCTGCGGGTGTGCCCTGTGGGTGGCTGCGTGCCTGCGGGCCCGCGTGAGTGCGTGGCTCCGCGCCTGCGGGCGTGCCCTGAGGGTGGCTCCACGCCTGCGGGCCCGCGTGAGTGCGTGGCTCCGCGCCTGCGGGCGTGCCCTGAGGGTGGCTCCACGCCTGCGGGCCCGCGTGAGTGCGTGGCTCCACGCCTGCGGGCGTGCGTTGTGGTGGGTGGGTGCGTTGTGAGTGGGTGCGGGCGGGCTTGCGGGCTTGCGCTGTGCGTGGCTCCGCGCCTGCGGGCCAGCGAAAGTGCGGACGTGCGCGGGTGCATGCCTGCGTGAGTGCGGGCGGGCCTGCGGGCGTCCCCTGTGCGTCGCTCCGCGCCTGCGGGCCAGCGAAAGTGCGGACGTGCGTGGGTGCATGCCTGCGTGAGTGCGGGCGGGCCTGCGGGCGTCCCCTGTGCGTCGCTCCGCGCCTGCGGGCCAGCGAAAGTGCGGACGTGCGTGGGT
>NZ_JACHGT010000002.1:630262-661514 GCF_014202425.1 Phytomonospora endophytica
TGCATGCCTGCGTGAGTGCGGACGTGCGGTTGCGGGTGCCCACATGCCCACATGCCCGCGAATGTGCGTCGCGGTGAGTGCGCGCTGCGGGCGGCCGCGCACCCGCGTGCGGCGCACCCTCGTCGCGGCGAGTGCGTGCGGTCGCGGGTGAGCACCCGCCCGCGGGCCAGCGTGAGCACCCGCCCGCGGGCCAGCGCCACGGGTGAGCGGGTGCGTGCGGCAGGTCGGCGCCTGCGTGCGCGCCCCCACCGCACCCCACCGCACCCCACCGCACCACCGCCTACTTCTCCCGCAGGGTCCGCAGCCTCATCTGGTACTCCTCTTCGGCGATCTCGCCTTTGGCGTACCGGTCGCGCAGGGTGGCTTCGGCGGATTGCCGTCCGCCCCACATGGCCCTGCGGCGGCGGCCGAACACGATGCCGAGGGTGGCGATGACGGCGATCCAGAACAGCGGGAACAGCAGGAACCAGGGTCCGCCTCCGCCGTGCCAGCCGCCGTATCCGTCGTGCAGTCCGCCGGCGAGGATTGTCTGGGTGATCATGTCGGGCTCCGTTCGGTGTGGTCTGCCTGGGTTGTTGTCTCAAGGCTCTTCCGATCGGGGCTTCTCGGCGTCGTCCGGCGGGCGGCTTCGTGGCTACCGCGTGTGGCGTAGGGGTTTCACCGGAGGAAGTCTCTTACGGCGGCGGCGAACCCCGAGGGGTCCTTCTCCAGCAGGAAGTGGTCGGCGTCGAGGACGGCGATCCGTGTGCCGGGTCTGCGGGCGGCCATGTCGGCGGCCATGTCCTCGGTGACGATGCCGCCGTGGGCGCCTCGGATGACGAGGGCGGGGCAGGTGCCGGTCGTCCAGGCGTCCCAGTGTTCGCCGTGGCCGGCTCGTTCGGAGGCGACGGTGTCCTGGGGGTGGAAGGGGAGCCGGGCGGTGCCGTCGGGGAGTTCGCGGAGGCGGTCGCCGACGAAGGTCGCGAGGGGTCCGAGGGCGGCGGTGAGGGCTTCGCGGCTCTCGCCGGTGTAGGGGAGGCCGAGCACGAAGTCGAGGGAGCCGGGCTTGTCGAGGACGGCGGGGATCTCCCCGGCGATGATCGCCGTGACCCGCGCGGGGTGCAGGGCGGACAGGTAGACGGCGGTGAGCGCGCCGCCGGAGTGGCCGATGACGGGTACGGCGTCGAGGCCGAGGTGGTCGAGGAGCGCGACGGCGTCGGCGGCGTATTCGGCCGACGTGTAGGTGGCGGCGCGGTCGGAGTCGCCGTGGCCGCGCTGGTCGGGGGCGATGACGCGCCATTCGCCGGCGAGGGCGGTGGCGAGGGGCGTCCAGGTCGCGGCTTCGCCGAGGTGGCCGTGGAGGGCGAGCACGGGCCGGCCGGTGCCGCCGAAGTCGGTGTAGGCGATGGTGCGGCCGTCGACGGTGAGGGTGGCGGTGTTCACGGTGGTTCTCCTTCGTGCGGGGTGATGGGAACACCGTAACCCGAATTTGGGCGATCGCGCAAGGCGTACGCATTAGGCGATCGCGCAATTCTCCGGGCGCATGAAGGAACAGGAGGTCACAGGGGGTATGTCAGCCCAGCCAGCCCGGCCGGACGAGTCCCGACTCGTAGGCGAGGACGACGAGCTGCGCGCGGTCGCGGGCCCGCAGCTTGATCATCGCGCGGCTCACGTGCGTCTTGGCCGTCGCCGGGCTCACGAAGAGCTTCTTGGCGATGTCCTCGTTCGACATGCCCGCCGCGACCAGCGCGACGATCTCGCGCTCGCGCTCGGTGAGCCGGTCCATCTCGCCGGAGGCGACGGGCTCCTTGGCGCGCGTCGCGAACTCCGACACCAGCCGCCGCGTCACACCCGGCGACAGCAGCGCGTCCCCCCGCGCGACGACCCGCACGGCGTGCAGCAGCTCGACCGGCTCGGTGTCCTTGACGAGGAACCCGCTGGCGCCGACCCGCAGCGCCTCGAAGACGTACTCGTCGAGGTCGAAGGTGGTCAGGATGATGACCTTCACGTCCGACATGCGCGGGTCGGCGGCGATCTGCGCGGTCGCGGCGAGCCCGTCGGTGCCGGGCATGCGGATGTCCATCAGGACCACGTCCGGGGAGAGGTCCTTGATCAGCCGGATCGCCTCGGCGCCGTCGGCGGCCTCACCGACGACCGAGATGCCGTCGGCGGAGTCCAGCAGCGCGCGAAAGCCCGCCCGCAGGAGGGCCTGGTCGTCGGCGAGGAGTACACGGATGTCCTGTGTCGGGCCCATACGCGCGATTCTGCCAGGCCCGCGCGACTAGCCCGGCAGCTCGGCCCGCACGGCGAAGCCGCCGCCGGGCGCGGGCCCGGCCGTGCACGTCCCGCCGAGGGCCCCGGCGCGCTCGCGCATGCCGCTCAGGCCGTTGCCGGGGACGGGCACGCCGCCGGTGCCGTTGTCGGCGACGACGAGCCGCAACGCGCCCTCGTCGTAGGCGAGCGTCACCGACGCGGCCGTCGCGCCCGCGTGCCGGATCACGTTGGTCAGCGACTCCTGCACGATCCGCAGCGCCGCGAGTTCGGTGGCCACACCCAGCTCGCGCGGTTCGCCTTCGACGTCGAAGCGCACGTCGAGCCCGGCGGCGCGGACGCTGTCGACGATCGCGGGCAGCTCCGACAGTCCCGCCGTCGGCGCGCGCGGGGCCTCGTCACCGGGGTTGCGCAGGGCGTCGAGGGCCGCGCGGAGCTCGCCGAGGGCCTCCTTGCTCGCCGACTTGATCGCGGCGAGGGCCGTGCGGGTCTGCTCGGGCCGCTCGTCGACGAGGTGCAGGGCAACGCCGGCCTGCACGTTGATCAGCGAGATGTGGTGGGCGAGGACGTCGTGCAGCTCCTGGGCGATGCGCAGCCGTTCGGCGCCCGCGCGCTGCTCGGCCTCGGCAACGCGCGCGCGGCGGCGTTCGGCGTTGCGCTGCCCGCGCATCCACCTGCCCCACAGGAACAGCGAGGCGACCACCGACAGGAAGATCGGCCCCGGCGCGTACCCCAGCGAGTAGTAGGCCGCCGCGGCGCCGATGGCCACGCCGACGACGGTCCGCGGGTACTTCCCCGCGAACAGCAGCGCCACCGGCCCGGCCAGCAGCAGCACCTTCGACAGCCAGTTCTGCGGCGTCGAGTCGCCGTGTCCCCAGCGCGACGCGCCCGCCGTGCCCACGAACTGGAAGAAGGCCACCAGGATCGGCAGGATCCAGGAGGGCACGCGGAAGGCGTGCCCGGTCCAGCGCTCCGGGTCGTCGGGGTACGCCCGCCGCCAGGGCGGGACGGGACCCCGCCCAAATCGTGGCGGGTTCCGCTTCCCGCCCCGGTCGGCTGCTTCGGTCCGGGTACGGTCCGTAAGATCGCTGTGCTCGTCAGGTTGCACGCGTCAACGGTAGGCGTCGCCGCTGGTCGGTGGCATTCGCCGGTGGGAGTGCGGCCCAGTACGACGGCGGGAGTAGGAGAGCCCGTCGACGACCTCAAGGGAGAACGTTGACAGTCCTGTACAGGGTGCTGCAAGTCACCGCGGCGCCGGCGATCCGCCTGATCTGGCGCCCGAAGTTCACCGGCCAGGAGCACATCCCGCGTCGCGGGCCGGTGCTCATCGTCGCCAACCACCTCTCCGCCGCCGACCACTACTTCCTCGGGCTGATCACGGCCCGGCACATCGCCACCATGGCCAAGATCGAGTACTTCGCGCAGCCCGGCATCAAGGGCAAGCTGATCGGCGCGGTGTTCAACGGCCTCGGCCAGGTGCCCGTCGACCGCTCCGGCGGGCGCGCGGCCCTCGACGGCCTCGGCGCCTCCGAGCAGATCCTGCGCGACGACCGGGTCCTCGCGGTGTTCCCCGAGGGCACCCGCTCGCCCGACGGCCGCCTCTACAAGGGCAAGACCGGCGCGGCCCGCCTGGCCCTGGCCACCGGCGCCACGGTCATCCCGGCCGGCATCCGCGGCACCCAGGACGTCCAGACCGAGGGCAGCATCATGCCGAAGATGGCGAAGGTCCGCATCGACCTCGGCAAGCCCCTCGACTTCACCGACCGCCTCACCGACTCGCCCGACCGGGTCACGCTGCGGGAGGTCACCGACGAGATCATGCGCGCGATCCAGGCCCTGTCGGGTCAGGAGTACGTCGACATGTTCGCCACCCGCGCCAAACGCGAACTCGCCGAGAAGGCCGCGAAAGAGGCCGAGGAGAAGGGCGGGCCCGAGGCGGGCTGACCGCCCACTTGGGACGGATACCCGTCACGTCCCTATCCAGGGCCCTCCGGCCTCACCTAGCCTCACTCCCGCGCGGCTACCGACGGGGAGGGCGCGGACATGAGACTGCTGGTCACCGGACACGAAGGCTATGTCGGGTCGGTCCTCGTCCCGATGCTGCTCGACGCCGGGCACGAGGTCACCGGTCTCGACACGGGCTGGTTCAACGACTGCGCCTTCCCGCCACGGCCCGAGCGGCGCTCCGCCGCGCGGGTGCCGACGTTGCGCGTCGACGTCCGCGACGTCACCTACGACCACTGCGCGGGCTTCGACGCCGTGCTGCACCTGGCCGCGCTCAGCGACGATCCACTGGGGAACCTGAACCCGTCGGTGACCTACGACGTGAACTACCACGCGGCGGTGCGGCTGGCCCGGGCGGCGAAGACCGCCGGGGTGCCGCGTTTCCTGTTCGCCTCGACCTGCGCGATGTACGGGGCCGGTTCGGACGACTGGATCGACGAGCGCGTCTCCTTCGCGCCGGACACGCCCTACGGCGAGTCGAAGGTCCTCGCCGAACGCCGGATCGCCTCCCTCGCCGACGACGACTTCTCGCCGGTGTTCCTGCGGCACGCCACGGCCTACGGGGTCGCGCCGATGCTGCGCGGGGACCTGCTGGTGAACAACCTGGTGGCCTTCGCGGTGACGACCGGCAACGTTCTCCTGCACGGCGACGCCGACTCCTGGCGCCCGCTGATCCACGTGTCCGACATAGCCCGTTCGTACCTCGCGGTCCTGTCGACCGGCCGGGATGCCTGGCACGCACGGGCATATCACGTCGGCCGCAGCGACGAGAACCATCGCATCGCCGACCTCGTGCACCTGGTGTGTGACGAAGTTCCCGGCGCCAAGATCGAATTCGACGACGGCCCCCACCTGGACTCCCGCTCCTATCGCGTGAGCTGTGACCGGATAAGTCGGGAAATCCCGGCGTTCCGGCCATCGTGGACCGTCCAGCAGGGTGTCCGGGAACTCGCCGCCGCCTACCAGGCCGAAGACCTGCGGCTGGCCGACTTCGAGGACCGTTATCTACGGATTCGCCGGATTCGGCGGCTGGTGGCCGACGGGACGCTCGACCTGAGACTGCGGCCCGCGACCGAAATGCCGTAACCTGGCCCCGGTTGCACGACGAAGCCGTTTCACCTTAGGCAGACCCCCAACCTAAGGACTCCCCCGCATGCACCCCGCCGTTCAAAAGAAACTCCAGCTGCTCGCCGACGTGGCCTGGGTGGTCTTCTCCTGGACTCCCCAGCAGGTCTGGAAGCGGCTGCCGTTGCGGGCGGCGGCGATCGGGGTGCTCGTCATCGCCGTCGGCATCACCGTGAGCCTCCAGGGCTCCGACGTCCCCGCGCACGGCGAAGGGGCCGGCGACCCGAGCACGTCGGACTCGGCGAGCGAGCAGCCGGTCTTCAACCCGCCCCCGGCTCCCGAGCCGGTGCTCGACAACGACGAGCTCACCGCGCTGATCGGGGAGTACGTCGCCGACAAGGGCGACATCCACTGCTCGGTCTACGTCAGCGTCGGCGACGAGAGCTTCGAGTACGACGCCGACCGGCACTACGACACGGCCAGCATCGTCAAGGTCGACATCCTCGCGACCCTGCTCTACCAGCACGAGCGGGACGGGACCTCGCTCAGTTCGCGGCAGCGGACCCTCGCGAAGAAGATGATCACCGCCTCGGACAACAAGGCCACCGACGAGCTCTACGGCGACATCGACGGCCCGCACGGCCTCAAGGCCGCCAACAAGGCCTTCGAGATGACCGACACCGAGGCCGGCTGGGACTGGGGCACGGTCAAGACGACCGCCCGCGACCAGGTCGCGCTGTGGCGGGCGGTCATGACCGAGGGCGTCCTCGGCGCCGAGTCGGTCGCCTACCTGCGGGAGCTGACCGGGTCCGTGGTCGGCTGGCAGGCCTGGGGAGTGTCGGCGGCGGCCGGCGAGAGTGACGTCACCATGCTGAAGAACGGCTGGGACACCCGCACCAGCATCGGCGGCCGGTGGGTGGTCAACTCCGTCGGCCTCATCGAGAGGATGGACGGCCGGGCCGTCTACCTGGCGATCCTCACCGACAACCACGGCGACTACGACGCGGCCGTCGACGTCGTCGAGGGACTGGCCGCGCTGGTCGGCGCGCAGATCTAGCGCACGACCGGCCACAGTCGACACCCAAAGCATCCCGGATCGGGTGCAATCAGCCCAAAATCACTAACCGTACTCGTGAGTAACATAGCTGTGTGTCAAAGAGATGTGATCATGAGGGGATGAGCGACGAGACGACGACCGTCCTGCCGTCAGTGTCCAATCTGGACGAGCCGGCCGCGCCGGACCGGCCGTCGTTCCTGTCCGCCCGGGGTCTGCACGCCAAAGGACCCGAGGGCCCGATCTTCGACGGCGTCTCCGTCGAGGCCGAACGCGGCCAGCTCGTCGCCATCGTCGGACAGGGCGGCACCGGCCGCACGTCACTGCTCCTCGCCCTCACCGGACGGTTCAAGCACACCGGCGGGACCGTCACCGTCGACGGGCAGACCGAACCGAAACGGATCCGCGAGTACGCCGCCATCGCCTCGGCCGGACCCGCCGTCGAACCCGACGAGTTCCTCAGCGTCGGCGCCCTGACCAGCGAACGGCTCCTCATCGGCGGCGCCGAGATCACCCCCGCGTCGGTCGTCGAGGCCTGCGACCTGTTCGGCATCAACCCCGACTCCGGCACCCCCTACGGGCACCTCGACGCGCCCACCAAGGTGCTCTTCGCGCTGGCCCTCGCGACCGCCGAGCACCGCCCGATCATCGCCATCGACAACGTCGACGCCGGACTCGACCGCCCCAACGCGCACCGCGTGTGGGGCGCCCTGCGCACCCTCGCCAGCCACGGTCACCTCGTCATCGCGACCACCGCGCAGCCCGACATCGCCGACGTGACCGTGCACCTGCCCGCCGAGCCCCTCGACGCCACCCGCGTCGTGCCGCGCGTCGCGCCGGGCGCCCCACCGCGCCACACCGGCGCCCACCGCGCCGAGACCCGCCCGCCCACCGCGGACGGCACCCCCGGCACCCCGGAAACGACGGCGAACGAACGAGACGAGGACGGCACCCGATGAAGGCTTTCGGTCTCGCGCTGATCGAGCTGCGCCGGTTCAGCAAGCCGGTCCTGCGCAAACTCGCCCTCGGCATGATCGTGCTGGTCCCGCTGCTGTACGGCTCGCTGTACCTGTGGTCCAACTGGGACCCCTACGGCAACCTCGACCAGGTCCCCGTCGCCGTCGTCAACGAGGACCAGCCCTCCACCGTGGACGGCAAGTCCCTCGCCGCCGGAGACGAGTTCGTCGCCCAGCTCAAGGGCACGCCCATCTTCGACTGGAACTTCGTCTCCGCCACCGAGGCGCGGGAGGGCATGGACGACGGGCGGTACTACTTCTCGATCGTCGTGCCGAACGACTTCTCCGCCAAACTGTCCAGCCTCGCCGGGACCAACCCCGAACGCGCGTCGATCTCCATCAACCTCGACGACGCCAACGGCTACATCATCGGCATGATGAGCGAGACGGTGAAGTCGGAGCTCCAGAACCAGATCAACACCGCCGCCTACACCACCTTCGCCAAGACCATGTTCGGCAGCCTCGGCGAGCTCCACACCGGACTGTCCGACGCCGCCGACGGCGCCGAACAACTCGCCGACGGCGCGGCCGCCGCCGACGACGGCGCCAAGCAACTGTCCACCGGGCTGGGCCGGCTCCAGACCGGTTCGGCGCAGGTCGCCAGCGGCGCCCACCAGGTCGCCGACGGCGTCACGCAGATCAACGTCGTCATCCAGACCGTCGCCGACTTCGCCACCGACGCGCTGCCCGGCCTCCAGGACAGCCTGTCCAGCGCCGCCGAGGTCAGCGAGACCTTCGACGGCGACATCGACCGGGTCGTCACGCTGGCCTGCGACGACGACCCCGACGGTAAGATCTGCGCCGACCTGAAGGCGCTGGCCAAACGCGCCGACAACGTCAACGGGACCGTGCAGGGCGCCAACAAGACCGTGCAGAACCTGTCGGTCGACAAGATCACCGACGGCGCCGAGAAGGTCGCCGCGCTCGACAAGGGCGCCAAGGACGTCGCCACCGGCGCCGACCAGGTCGCCTCCGGCGTGTCGGACGCGAAGACCGGCGCCGACCAGCTCGCGACCGGCACGGAGAAGCTCAAGTCGGGCGCCGCGGAACTCGCGACCGGCCTCGACTCCGCCGTCGCGAAACTCCCCAGCGACGACCCCGCGCAGAACGCGCAGGCCGCCGACGTGCTCGGCTCGCCCGTCGGCGTCAACACGACCAACGAACACCCCGCCGGTGTGTACGGACGCGGGCTCGCGCCCTTCTTCTTCGGCATCGCGCTGTGGGTCTTCGGTCTCGTCGCGTTCCTGCTCCTGCGCACCTTCAACGCCCGGGCGCTCGCCGGGAAGGTCAACGCCTTCACCGTCGCCCTCGGCGGCTGGCTGCCCGCCGGCCTGCTCGGCGTCGTCGGCGCGCTCGTGCTGTACGTCGTCGTCGACGTCGGGCTCGGGCTCGAACCCGTCAACGTGCTGGGGACGATCGGGATGTGCCTGCTCGGGGTGCTGACGTTCTCCGCGATCGCGCACTGGCTGCGCATGGCCTTCGACGCCGTCGGAGACGTGCTGATCCTCGTGCTGCTGATGTTGCAGCTGACCGCGTGCGGCGGGCTCTACCCGATCGAGACGGCGCCGGCGTTCTTCCGCGCGCTGCACCCGTTCATGCCGATGACCTACCTCGTCGACGGACTGCGCGTGACGATCTCGGGCGGCGTCGGCGCCCACGCCGTACGCGACGCGGTGGTGCTCGCGGCGATCTTCGCGGCGACCGTCGCCGCGTCGACGCTCACGGCGATGTTCCAGCGCCGTTGGAGCATGGGGCGGATGAAACCCGCGATCGAACTCTAGTCCGTGTCTGTTCGGGCGGCGGGCCGCCAAACGCCACCCGCGCCACGTCGCCCCTGGCCCCTTGTCGCATCCGTCAGGCACACTGCCCCGATGTCCTCCCCCTTCCTCCCCGCCTCCGCCTACGCCGAACGGCTCGGCTTCGCCGACGCCGACGAGCTCCCCGACTGGCTCCCCGAGATCAGCCCCGACTTCCTCGTCCTCGCCGACCGCTTCGACGCCACCCGCGAAGACGGCCGCTACGGCGAGAGGTCCCTCGCCTTCGCCATGGACCTCGAACCGTGGAACGGCCGCTCGGTCGTCGTCCTGTGGGCCCTGCTGCGCGCCCTCCTCGGGCAACCCGGCGGGTCGGCGCTGTTCAGGCGGGAAACCCTCGACGGCGTGCGCTGGTCCGACGCCGACGCCCTGTGGATCGCGTCGATGACCCCCGCGAAGAAGGCGACCTCGCACCTCATCCTCGCCGCCGTCGAGTCCATGCAGGCCGACGAACTCCCCCTCGCCGCCCCGCACGTCGCGCGGCTCCGCGAAGTCGTGACCGACGCGGGCCTCATCGAACGGCTCGACACGATCGACGCCCGCATCGCCGAGGCGCCCAGGCCCGAGGACCTCCTCGACCCGCTCTTCGCCGAACGCGTCGCGGCCACCCTCAACCGGCCCATCCGCGAACTGATCTTCCGTTGCGCCCTCAACCGCCCGGAGCGTCCCTCGTGGTGGTGGCGCGACTCGATGAAACGACTCACCAACGGCCACGAGTACGCCGTCCAGGACATTCTCAAGGCGATCCCCGCGCACCTCGCCGAGCACGGCCGCTTCAGCCGGGGCGAGGACACCCTGCGCGGCCTCATCTTCGTCGCCGACGCCTTCGAGAAGGGCTGGATCATCCCCGTCTTCCGCGACATCATCCTCGCCGCCGGCGGCACGCGCCCACCGCGCAGCCAGAAACTCGCCAACGCCGCCGTCGAGGCCCTCTACTACCACGACAAGTCCCGCAGCACCCTTGAGGACCTGCGGAAACGCGTCCCCGGCAAGGCGCTCCAGAACCGCATCGACACCGTCCTCGAATACATGTGACGGCCCCCGCCAGGCCCGTGCCAGCGCCGTGTGCGCGCCATGCCAGCACCCCCTCGCACCGTTGCGGGCATGACACGACACACCGAACACGCCGTCTGGGCCGAAGGGCTCACCAAGTCCTTCAAGGAGACCAAGGCCCTCACCGGAGTGGACCTCGCGGTCCGCACCGGCACGGTCCACGGGGTCCTCGGCCCCAACGGGGCCGGTAAGACCACCGCCGTCCGCATCCTGACCACCCTCCTGCGGGCCGACGCCGGGCGCGCGCTCGTCGGCGGCTTCGACGTCGCGACCGAGTCGGCGAGGATCCGCGCCCAGATCGGCCTGACGGGCCAGTACGCCTCCGTCGACGAGATGCTCACCGGCTTCGAGAACCTGCTGCTCATCGGGCGGCTGCTCGGCTTCACCCGCCCGCAGGCGAAGACCCGCGCCGGCGAGCTCCTGGAGCGTTTCGACCTCTCCCACGCCGCCGACCGCGCCGCCAAGACCTTCTCGGGCGGCATGCGGCGGCGGCTCGACCTCGCGGCCAGCCTCGTCGGCGGCCCGCGCATCCTGTTCCTCGACGAGCCCACCACCGGGCTCGACCCGCACGCCCGCAACGAGCTGTGGGCGATCGTGCGGGAACTCGTCGCCGAAGGCGTCACGGTCCTGCTGACCACCCAGTACCTCGAAGAGGCCGACCAGCTCGCCGACGAGATCGCCGTCATCGACCACGGCCGCGTCATCGCCACCGGCGCGCCCGAGGAACTCAAGTCGAAGGTCGGCGGCCAGGTCCTCTACGTGCGCGCCGAGCGCGGCACCGACGTCGGCGTCGTCAAGGGCCTGCTCGCCGAGGTCGCCGGCCGCGAGGTCACCGCCGAGGGCGAGGGGCTGACCGTCCCGGTCACCGACACGAAGGTCATGCCCGCCGCGGCCCTGCGCCTCGAACAGGCCGGGATCGAGGTCGCCGAGTTCTCCCTGCGCCGCCCGAGCCTCGACGAGGTGTTCCTGACCCTCACCGGCGCGCCCGCGCAGCCCGTGGAGGTGCCCGCGTGAACGCCTCCCGACCCGAGTCCCGCCCACCGCTTTGGAGCACCCGATGACCGCCCTGACCGCCACCGTCCCCTCCCCCGCACGCCAGCACGGCCTGGCCGCGAACCTGCGCAACATCGCCTCGATCGCGTGGCGCAGCCTGGTCCAGATCAAGCACAACCCCATGGAACTGCTGGACCTGTCGGTCCAGCCGGTGATGTTCCTGCTGCTGTTCACGTTCATGTTCGGCGGCCAGATGTCGGGGTCGCCGCAGGAGTACCTGCAGTACGCCCTGGCCGGGCTGATCGTGCAGAACTCGGTGTTCACCGCGCTCAACACCGCCGTGGGCCTGCACTCCGACGTCGCCAAAGGCGTCTACGACCGCTTCCGCAGCCTGCCGATCGCGCGGCCGGTGCCGCTGATCGGCCGGATCCTCGCCGACATGGTCAAGCAGGTGTGGGCGGTCGCGCTCATGCTCGTGCTGGGTCTGATCATCGGCTTCGACCTCAACGGCGGCATCGGCGGCGCGCTCGCCTCGCTGGCGCTGCTGCTGGTGTTCACCCTCGCCATGGCGTGGCTGAACGTACTCCTCGGGCTCGTCGCGGGATCCGAGGAGAAGGTGATGATGTTCGGTTTCACCATCGCGATGCCGCTGAGCTTCACCTCCAGTGCCTTCGTCCGCACCGACACGCTGCCCTCCGCGCTGCAGTTCTGGGCGGAGAAGATCAACCCGGTGACCGCGATCGCCGACTCCGTCCGCGGTCTCCTCGACGGCACGCCGGTCGGCCACTCGGTGATCGTGACGCTGGTGTGGGCCGCGGGTCTGGTCGTGGTGTTCTTCCCGCTGGCCATGCGCGCCTACCGCGCGAAGCTGTCGTGACGGGCGCCGGGCGATCAGCCCGGCGTCCCCGGACGGCGGACCTCGCCGGGGCCGACCCGGTCGGGCGTCCAATCGGGCCGCCCGTCGCCGAACGCGGCCATCAGCTCCTCCCGCGTCCGGGCCAGTGTCTTGGCCCGGACCTCGGCGTACGCGGCCTCGCCGAGGGCTTCGGCGGCCCGGAGCGCCAGCGCGGCGGCCTCGGGCGAGGACCGGTCGGGCGCACCGCGCAGGACCTCGGCGGCGGCCAGCGCCTCGGCCGCCCCGCGCGCGTCGCCTTCGGACATCAGCGCCGTCCCGACCACCACGGCGGTGTCGGCGACGATCGGGCCGTCGCCGGTGGTCACCGCTATGGCGGCGGCCTCGCGGGCGAGCGCTCCGGCGCCGGGGGCGCCCCGGGCGAGCCGCAGATAGGCCACGGACGCGGCGTGCAGGGCGTCCATGTGCGGCGGGCCGCCGCAGAAGGGCAGCTCGCCGGCGACCTCGTCGAGGGCTTCGGCGGCGCCGTCGAGGTCGCCGACGCGGCGGAGGTGAGCGGCCAGCGCGACGGCCGCGTGGGCGATGTTGTTGTGCTCGCGGACGGCACGGGCGTCGGCGAGGACTTCGCGCAGGCGGGCGGTGGCGGTCTCGGGCGGGTCGATGAGGGCGCGGCAGAGGGCGTAGCGGATGCGCATCTGGGACATGCCCGGGTCGGCGCCGATCTCGTCCTCGGCGGCCAGGGCCCGGCGGAAGACCTCGTCGGCGGCGGCCAGGTCGCCGCGCCACATGCTGATCTCGCCGAGCTCGGCGAGGACGAAGGACAGGCCCCAGCGGTCGCCGATCTCCTCGAAGAGGCGGCCGGAGATCTCCAGGTGCTCGGCCGAGCCTTCGAAGTCGCCGATGTTGACGCGCAGGGCCCCGTGGAAGGAGTAGGCGGTGGCGCGCACCCAGGGGTCGGGGTCGTCGAGGAGGTGCGCGGTGTGGACGACGGCTTGGGTGTCACGCTGATGGAGGATCGCGTCGAGCAGGTCGAGCAGGCGCATCAGCGGCGACGCGTCGCGCAGGTCGTGCTCGGCGCGCAGTTCCAGGGCGCGGTCAACGAAGCCGAAGACCGACCCGAAGCCCGGCCCTGCCTCGAAGGAGTTGAAGGCGCACACGATGTTGGCCAGGGCCGCCGACAGCGGGTCGACGGGCCCGTCGAGGCTCAACGCCGCCAGCGCGGCCTGCGAGCCTTCGGCACGGCGGCTGCGCAGCCACCAGTACCAGCCGAGCGCGGCGACGAAGCGCACGGCGATGGAGGCGTCCTTCTCGCGGACGGCCCAGCGCTGCGCGGCGGCGTGGTTGTCGTAGTCGGCGGTGAGGCGGTGCAGTGCCTTCAGCTGCTCGCCCGTGCGCAGGAGCGGGTCGTCGGCCTCGGCGCGGGCGAGGTAGTGGAGGCAGTGGCGGTGGTGGACCTCGCGGTCGGTTTCCGGGTCGGCGGCCAGTCGTTCGGCGCTGTACTCGCGGATCGTCTCCAGGAGGCGGTACCGGCCGTCGGCGCCGTGCACGACGAGGGACTTGTCGACCAGGGACGTCAACGCGTCGAGCGGGTCGTCGTCGGTCAGCGCCTCGACGGCGGCGAGGTCGGCGCCTCCGGCGAGGACCGACATGCGGGTCAGCAGCTCCCGTTCGGCCGGGCCGAGCAGCTCCCAGCTCCAGTCGACGACCGCGCGCAGCGTCCGGTGCCGGGGCAGGGCGGCGCGGTCGCCGCCGGTGAGGAGGCGGAAGCGCTCGCCGAGCCGGGCGGCGATCTCGGCGGGCGTCATCGAACGCAGGCGGGCCGCGGCCAGTTCGACCGCGAGGGGCAGGCCGTCGAGGCGGCGGACGATGTCGAGGACGGCGGCGAGGCTGGCGTCGGTGACGGCGAAGTCGGGGCGGGCGGCGCGGCCCCGGTCGGCGAGCAGGCGGACGGCGGGGAAGGCGAGGGCCTCGGCGACGGTGACGCCCGGTGCCGGGTACGGCAGGGGCGCGACGGGGTAGAGGGTCTCGCCGGTGAGGCCGAGGGGTTCGCGGCTGGTGGCCAGGACGCGCAGGTCGGGGCAGCCGGCGAGCAGGCGGGCGGCGACGGACGCGGCGGCGTCGACGAGGTGTTCGCAGTTGTCGAGGACCAGGAGGGTCGGGGTGCGGCGCAGGGCGCCGATCATGCGGTCCACGGGGTCGCCGGGGCTGTTCTTGACGGCGCGGCGGGAGGTCAGGACGGTGTCGTGGAGGTCGAGGGCGGTGAGCATGGCGTGCGGGACTTCGGCCGGGTCGGCGACCGGGGCCAGCTCGACGAGGCGGACGTCGCCGTCGGCGCGGGCGGCGGCGCCGATGGCCAGGCGCGTCTTGCCGGCGCCGCCGGGGCCGGTGAGGGTGACCAGGCGGGAGGGGCCGAGCATGTCGCCGATGGCGGCGAGGTCGTCGTCGCGGCCGATGAAGCTGGTGATGGCGGCGGGGAGGTTGTTGTCGCGGCGGGCGAGGGCGGGGGCGGGCGTGCCGCGCAGGACGGTGCGGTGGGTCTCGGCGAGGAGCGGGGAGGGGTCGACGCCGAGTTCGTCGGCGAGGCGGTGGCGGGTGCGGTCGAAGACGGCGAGGGCGTCGGCCTGGCTGCCGGTGGCGGCCAGCGCGCGCATGAGCAGGGCCTGGGCGCGTTCGGCGAGGGGCGCGGCCTCGGCGAGCGCGCGAAGGTCGGGGAGGACGGCGGTGGCGCGGCCGAGGCCGAGTTCGGCTTCGGCGAGGTCGAGGGCGGTTTCGGCGCGGGCGGCCGACAGGCGCGCGACGGCGTCGTCGGCGATGCCGTCGAGGGCGTCGGCGCGGTCGGCGCGCCACAGGTCGAGGGCTTCGCGCAGTTCGGCGGCGGCGCGGCCGTGCTCGTCGGCGGCGAGGGCGCGGCGGCCCTGCGCGGCGAGGCGGGTGAAGCGGTGGGCGTCGACGTCGTCGGGGTCGACGGTCAGGCGGTAGCCGCCGGGGCCCGACTCGATCGAGCCGCGGGCGCCGAGGGCGCCGCGCAGGCGAGAGACGAGCGACTGGACGGTGTTGGCCGCGACCGGCCCGCCGGGCCAGAGGGCACCGGCGACGCGGTCTCCCGACACCCACTGGCCGGCGTCGAGGGCCAGCAGCGCGAGGAGGCCGCGCAGGCGCGTGCCGGACACCGCGATGGCGTGGCCGTCGTCGCCGGCGGCCTCCAGGGGGCCGAGGAGGGCTATCCACATGGGGCCATTCTCTCCCGCGGGGTTCGTTTCGCGCGTTCGGCGCGATGCGGCTCACCCGCCGCGGGGGTTCGCCTCCGCGGCCTTGAGCTCGGCGAGCAGGTCGGGTCCCGTCCAGGTTCGGGGCGTGCCGGTGCCTTCGGCCTCGCGGACGAGTTCGGCGAGGCGGGCGTTGACGGGCGCCTCGGCGCCGTGTTTCCCGGCGAGGGCGACGACCTCGCCCTGGAGTTCGGCGATCTCGGTCGGGCGGCCCAGCCGCAGGTCGTCCGACATCGAGGAGCGGGCCTGCGCGTCGACGCGCAGCGTCGAGGCCGCGAGCCGGCGGAACAGTCCGTCGGGCAGGCCGAGGACGGCGGGCATCAGGCCGGGCGGGAGTGGGCCCATCTTCGACGGGCGGATCCCGGCGGCGCGGAAGGCGGCGAGGGCTTCGCGCTGGCAGAGGGCGAGGCAGGCGCGGTAGGCGCGCCGGCCGAGTTGTTCGCGCAGGGGGAGGCCGGAGAGGGCGTTGACGGCGTTGTTGAGGTTCATGAGGAGTTTGGCGTGCTGCACGCCGGGCATGTCGCCGCGCGCTTCGACGTCGAGACCCGCCGACCGCATGGCGGCGACGAGTTCGGCCGAGTGTGGTCCGTCGTCGAACATCAGCCGGCCGGAGGTGCCCTGGTGGAAGGCGGCGGGCGCGGTTCGGGCGACGTTGTAGGGGACCATCCCGGCGAGGACGGTGCGGCCGGGGAGGCCTTCGCGCAGGACGGGGGCGTTGCGGAGGCCGTTCTGGAAGCTGACGACGACGGCGTCGCCGCCCGCCTCGGCCAGTTCGGCGGCGGCGTGCGCGGTCGCGCCGGACTTGACGGTGACCAGGACGTAGTCGGCGCCGGACGCGGCCCCGGCGTCCTGGGCGAGACGGAGGTCGGCGGCGGGCACGTGCGTCTCGGGGCGGCCGCCCCCGGTCAGGGTCAGGCCTTCGGCGCGCAGGGCGTCGAAGACCGACGGACGTCCGATTAACGTGACCTCGGCGACCCCGGCGAGCGTCCCGCCGAGGTGGCAGCCGATGCTCCCCGCGCCGAACACGGCGATCTTCATGCGTTCCTCCTTCGCGGCGGGCCGGGCACCCGTCAGTGGAAGGTATAGCGGTCGACGGGGGCGGCGTCCACCGTGGGTGGAGGGTGGGGACTCGCGCGCGGGCTGGGGTGGGGCTGGGGCGGGGCGGGGGGTGCGGTGGGTGGCGCCCGGCCGGGAACGCGGGCGGACAGCGCCGGGCGGGGCGGGGTGCGGCGAGTGCGGGGGCGGGGGCGGTGGGTGGCGCCCGGCCGGGAACGCGGGCGGACAGCGCCGGGCGGGGCGGGCGGGCGGGGTGAATGCGGATGCAGGTGGAAGCCGGCGCGGGTGTGGCGTCGGGAGGGAGCGGGAGCGCGGCGCCCGGCCGGGAACGGGCGAACGGCGCTGGGCGGGGCGGGCGGGGGCGGTCGAAGACGGCGAGGGCGTGCGTGCTCGCGGCGAAGGCGAAGGCGAGCAAGTCTCACGCCTCCGGTTTTGTCACACCTCGCCCGTATCGTGTTTTTTGGGGCCCCTTTGGGGCGAGTGGGGGGACGCGTTTTCCGTGCGGTCACCCACCGCAGGACGCTGCCCACGTCCGTCAGCGAGCGAAAGCCCGCGACTCCCCCTCGCCGAGCCCGCCGTCGCCGAGCCACCCCGCCGGGAACCCACTCCTTCGCCCACTCACGCCGGGAACCCACTCACGACTCCCCCACGCCGAGCCCGACCTCGCCGAGCCACCCCGCCGGGAACCCGGCACCGGCGGCGGGCCGCAGCCCGATCCCATACCCGGCAGGCGGTCTCGTTCGCGCCGCCCAAACCGGCACAGCGCCGCCCAAACCAGCACAGCGCCGCCCCAACCAGCAGAGCGGCCCGAAATCTCAGCACTCGATGACGTTGACCGCGAGTCCGCCCCGCGCGGTCTCCTTGTACTTGACCTTCATGTCCGCGCCGGTCTCTCGCATCGTCTTGATGACCTTGTCCAGCGACACGTGGTGTTCGCCGTCGCCGCGTAGGGCCATGCGGGCGGCGGTGATCGCCTTGATGGACGCCACGGCGTTGCGTTCGATGCAGGGGATCTGCACGAGGCCGCCGACGGGGTCGCAGGTGAGGCCGAGGTTGTGTTCCATGGCGATCTCGGCGGCGTTCTCGACCTGTGCGGGTGTCCCGCCCATGACTTCGGTGAGTCCGGCGGCGGCCATGGAGCAGGCGGAGCCGACTTCGCCTTGGCAGCCGACTTCGGCGCCGGAGATCGACGCGTTCTCTTTGAACAGCACGCCGATCGCGCCCGCGGTGAGCAGGAAGCGCACGACGCCTTCGTCGCTGGCGCCGGGCACGAATCGCCAGTAGTAGTGGAGTACGGCGGGGACGATCCCGGCGGCGCCGTTCGTGGGGGCGGTGACGACGCGGCCTCCGGCGGCGTTCTCTTCGTTGACGGCGAGCGCGAACAGGGTGACCCAGTCCATGACGCGGAGGGGGTCGGTCGCGTAGATCTCGGCTTGCAGGTCGCGGTGCATGCCGACGGCCCGCCGCGGCACTTTCAGTCCGCCGGGCAGTGTGCCCTCGGTGGTGCAGCCGGTGTGGACGCAGTCGCGCATGACCTGCCAGATGTGCAGGAGTCCGGCGCGCACGTCGGCCTCGCTGCGCCAGGACAGTTCGTTGGCGAGCATGACGCCGCTGATCGGCAGGCCGGTCTCGCGGGTGATGTCGAGCAGGTGCCCGCCGGTCTTGAACGGGTGCGCCACGGGCGTGTCGTCGAGTTTGAGGGGTCCGTCGCCGCCGGTGTCGTTGACGACGAAGCCGCCGCCGACCGAATAGTAGGTCCGTTCGCGCATGACGGAGCCGTCGGCGGCTACCGCGCGGAAGATCATGCCGTTGGGGTGGAACGGGAGGCTCTTGCGGCGGTGCAGGATCAGGTCCCGGCGTTCGTCGAAGTCGACCTCGTGGGTGCCCATCAGGGCGACCCGGCGGGCGACGCGGATCGCGGCGACGCGTTCCCCGACGGTCGCGGTCTCGACGGTCTCGGGGTCTTCGCCCATCAGGCCGAGCAGGACGGCCTTGTCGCTGCCGTGCCCGTGGCCGGTGGCGCCGAGTGAGCCGAACAGTTCGGCGCGGATCCCGTCGACCTGCGCGAGCTGCCCGTCGGCCTTCAATCCGGCGACGAAGGTGTGCGCGGCCCGCATCGGTCCCACCGTGTGGGAACTGGACGGTCCGATGCCGACTTTGAAGAGGTCGAAGACGCTGATCACCACTGCTCCTAGCGGCCGCAGACGCGTGGGACCTCGTCGTCCCACCACGGGCCGCTGCAAGCGTAGACGGCGATCTTGTCCTTTACGGGGTCTCCAGGTGTGGATCGGGTAACGCCGAGATCGGTGATTGGGGGGTTTGTCGCGTCCCAAGAGGGGACCTGGCACCACTGCGCGCGCCCCCGCCCGGCCGCACGCTTGCCCGGTAGACCGAGGACCATCGGAGGTTTCCCATGACCGAGTCCGTCCACCGCCACCCCATCGACCAGGCGGCCGTCGACCGTGCCGCCGCCCGGATCGACGCCGGGCTGCGTGCCCTACGCGACGACATCCACCGCCACCCCGAACTCGCGGGCGCCGAACGCCGGACCGCCGCGACCGTCGCCCGCGCGCTCACCGAGGCCGGTCTGGACGTGACCACCGGCGTCGGCGGGCACGGCGTCGTCGGCGTCCTCAAAGGCGCGCGGCCCGGGCGGACCGTCGCCTATCGCGCCGACATGGACGCCGTCGCATCCGGCGAGCAGTTCCCGGGCGGCGGCGCGACGGCGCACGTGTGCGGGCACGACGTGCACACGACCGTCGGCGTCGGCGTCGCCAAGGTCCTCGCCTCGCTGCGTGAGCGGCTGCGCGGGAAGATCGTGTTCTTCTTCCAGCCCGCCGAGGAGACCCTCGAAGGCGCCCGCGCGATGCTCGCCGCGCGCGTGCTGGAGCGCTACGCGCCCGCCGAGATCCACGCCCTGCACTGCGGGCCGATGCCCGTCGGCGGGATCGCGATCACCCCCGGCAGTGGCCTGCCCGGCCTCGATCGCGGCACGGTCACCCTCACCGGACCCGACGCCGCCGAACGGGCGGGACGGCTGGCCGCCGAGCTCGCCGGATTGTCGACGGTGACGCCGCCGGAGTCGCCCGCCGACCTGGAGCGGCTCGTCGCCGACATCCAGACCCCCGACGGGCCGCTCGCGCGTTTCGTCTGGCTGAACGCGCGGGCGGGCGAGCCCGGCGCGGACGGCCGCGTCGACGTCGGCGTGTTCTACCGCTGCTGGCCCGAGGAGCGGCACGCGGAGGTCCGGGCGGAGGTCGCGCGGCTGGCGGCGCCCTACGGGGACCCGGCCGTCGTCTTCCCCGAGGAACCCTTCCCGGCGCTCGTCTGCGCCGAGCGTGAGGCCCGCGCGCTGGAGCGGCACGTGCTCGCGGCGCTCGGGCCCGACACGGTGAGCGTCGCGCATGCCGCGATGCCCTTCAACGGCGAGGACTTCGCGCTGTTCGCCGACCGGCTGCCGGGCACCTACAGCTATCTGGGCGTGCGCAGGCCGGGCGCGGGCATCGAGACCTCGTCGCCGCATCGGGCGGCGTTCGATCCCGACCCGCGCGCGATCGGCGTCGGGGTGCGGGCGATGGCCGGATGGCTGGCGGCCCGGGCCGCGTAGGAGACGGGAGCGGGGGCGGTCCACCGGACCGCCCCCGCTTTCACGCACCTACTGGATACGTCACCAGTGATGGTGATGATGATGTCCGACGCCGAGCCAGATGCCGATGACGACCAAGAGCCCCATGATGTCCCCCTCTCACTCCGGGGTACATCCTGGCCGATCATGAGATGGTTTCGCGGCATTATGGAGTGATGTCCGTCAATGCACCGAAAAGACCTTCACGTCATCTTCGGGGCGGGTGTCCGGTCTCCGGACGGCGAAACCGACGCGGCCCCGCGAAGACGACCGGATCGCGCGTCACCGCCGACGGACGCGAGCCGGCGGACGCGCCCCTACGCCGTCCCGAGCACCGCGCTGATCGTGTCGCGGAACTCCCGCCACTCCCCGCGCCGGCCCGCGAGGGCCTTCTTGCCCCCGGCCGTCAGGCGGTAGGTCCGGCGGTCGCGTCCGGCCACATTGGACCATTCGCTGCGCAGGTGCCCTTCGCGCTCCAGGCGGCGCAGGGCCGGGTAGACGGTGCCCGTCGGCAGGTCCAGCGTGCCTTCGCTGCGTGCACGCAGGGCCTCGATGATCGCGTAGCCGTGCAGCGGCTCGTCTTCGACCACCGCGAGGATCAGCGCGTCGAGGTGCCCGTGCAGGGAGCTGGCCTTCATAAGTAGCGAGTCTAGTGGTCCACCGGACGTGAGCGCCAGAGCCCTCAGCGTATTCCCAGCTACAGCGCCGGTTGGTAGGTAGGCGCGCGATATGTAGACTGCCAACATGTCGTCTACTCAGGTATCAGGAGGACGGTGATGGAGGCACTCGATCTCGCCCGCCTGCAGTTCGCGGTCACCACCTCGATCCACTGGCTGTTCGTGCTGGTCACGCTCGGCCTGGTCACCTCGCTGCTGTACTTCCAGACGCGCGCGACACTGGCGCGCAAGGAGGAGAAGCGCGAGCTCTACTTCCGCATGACCCGCTTCTGGGGCCTGATGTACGTCATCAACTACGCCCTGGGCATCGCCTCGGGGATCGTGATGGAGTTCCAGTTCGGGACGAGCTGGGCGGGCCTTTCGCACCTCGTCGGCGGCGTCTTCGGCGCGCCCCTCGCGCTGGAGACGATCATCGCCTTCGTCGCCGAGTCGACCTTCCTCGCGCTGTGGATCTTCGGCTGGCACAAGCTGCCCAAGGCCGTCCACCTCGGGCTGATCTACCTCGTGGCGATCACGGCCTACCTGTCGGCGTTCTGGGTGCTGGTCGCCAACGGGTTCATGCAGAACCCGGTCGGCTACGAGATGACGGAAGGGCCTGCGGGGAGGACGGCGGTTCTCACCGACGTCGGCGCCGTCTTCGCCAACCCGTCGACCTGGTGGGCCTTCGTGCACATCGTCGGCGCGGCGATGGCCGCCGGTGGCGTGGTGATCCTCGGTACCGCCGCCTGGCACATCTTCCGTAAGACCGAGGACGCGTTCTTCCTGCGGTCCTTCCGCGTCGGCTTCACCTTCCTCTTCGTCGGCATCGGCTGGGCCTTCGGCACCGGCTGGGCGCAGTACGGCTTCGTCGGCGAGATCCAGCCCATGAAGTCCGCCGACGACGCCGAGATCGGCGCCGTCAACGCCGAACTGGCCGCCCAGTACGGGGCCGGCGACTACCGGCTCGCCGACGGGCTACGCGGAGCCTTCGACTTCATGGCGATGGTCGGCGAGGTCGGCTCGATGGTCCTGCTGCTGGTCGCGCCGATCGTGATCTGGAAACTCGCCGCGAAGATGCGGTGGCTGATGCCGCTGTTCATCGTCTTCGTGCCCTTCCCGTTCCTGGCGGCCGTCGCCGGGTGGGTCTTCCGCGAGGTCGGCCGCCAGCCCTGGGCCGTCTACGGCGTGCAGACGACCGCCGAGGCCTTCGGCGGCGCCACCGTCGGCGGCATGTGGACGTCCTTCATCGGTTTCACCGCCGTGCTCGGCGCGCTGCTGATCACCGCGTGGTGGCTGATGCTGCGCCACGGCCTGCGCGGCCCCCGCGTCGACGTGTGGCAGCCCGACCCGGGCACGCCGGTCGACACGGCCACGAACCTGCTCATTCCCCAAGGGACGAGGTAGCCATGGAGACACTCTGGTACGCCCTGCTCGGGCTGCTGTTCGCCGCGTACTTCGTGCTCGCGGGCGTCGACTACGGCGTCGGGCTGCTGTTCCGGCACCTCGCGCGCGACGACGACGGGCGCCGCCGGGCGCTGGCCGCGGTCGGCCCGTTCTTCCTGGGCAACGAGGTGTGGCTGGTCGCCGCGATCGGCGCGCTGCTGGGCGCGTTCCCGCTGCTGGACGGGAAACTCCTGGGCACGAGCAGCACGCTGCTGGCGGTGCTGTTGTGCGGGCTGGTCGTGTTCACCGCGTGTGTGCAGATCCGCAGCCGGGCGAAGCGGGGGCGCGAGATCTTCGACGTGCTCATCGCGACCGGCGCGCTGGTCACCGTCGTCGGCTGGGGCGCCTTCCTCGGCCAGCTGGTCCAGGGGCTGCACGGGCTGCCGAACTGGTTCTCTCTGCTGTGCGGCCTCGTCTTCGCGATGCTGGTCCTCCTGCACGGCGGGACCTTCCTGGCCCTGCGCGGGACCGATGACGCGCGGGCGAAGGCCTCGGCGGTCGTGACGGCCGGTGTCGCGCCGACGCTGATCGGCGTGGGCGTCGTCGCGGTGGCCGGGTTCTTCACCGCCGGGGCCGTCGAACTGCCCGTGGTGGCCGTCGCCGGGGTCGTCATCTTGGCCGCCGCCGTGCTGTTCGCCGGGCGCTGGACCGCCGCGGGCCGCCGCGGCCGGGCTTTCGCGGCGACGTGCGTCGCGGTCGTGGCGCCGCTGCTGATCGTCGGCTTCGCGCGCCTGCCCTACGGCTACGTCGACGCCGCCGATCCGGTGAACTCGCTCACCGTGACGCAGGGCGCCACGAACGCCGCCGCCTTCGACCTGCTCACCATCGCCGCAGCTCCGATGATTCCGGTGCTCCTCGGCTTCCAGGCGGCGATGTGGTGGCTGTGGCGCAGGCGTGTGTCGTCGTCGACTCCGCTCTTCTACTGAACTTCTACAGGCCGTAGTCTTCGACCCGTGAGACCCGTGGATCCCCGGATGACGCGGCGGCTGCCCGAGCTGCGCCGCTACCTCGCGCTGACGGCCGTCACCGGCGCGGTGACGGCCGCGGCGATCGGCGTGCAGGCCTACGCGCTGTCCGGGGTACTCGCCCGGGCCGTCGACGCGCCCGCCGTGTCGACGCTGCTGAACGGCCTGGCCCTGGTCGCCGCCGCCTTCGGGGTGCGGGCGCTGCTGTCGTGGGCGCACGGCCGCCTGGCCGCGCGCTCCGCCGCCGGCATCAAGGCGCGGTTGCGCGCCGACACCCTCGCGGCCGCCGCCGCGCACGGCCCGCGCTGGCTGCGCGGACGCCGGGGCGGCGAGACGGCGACGCTGGTCACGCGCGGGATCGACGGTCTCGACGCCTACCTCGTCGGCTACCTCCCGCAGCTCATGCTCGGCGCCACCGTGCCGGTCGCCGTGCTGGCGATGCTCTACTTCGCCGACCTCGCCTCGGCGATCATCATCACCGTGACCGTGCCGCTGGTGCCGATCTTCGGGATCCTCGTCGGCTGGCACACCAAGGCCAAGACCGAGAAGCAGTGGAAGCTGCTGTCGCGCCTGGGCGGGCACTTCCTCGACGTCGTCGCGGGCCTGTCGACGCTCAAGATCGCCGGGCGTGCCGGGAAGCAGGCCGAGGCCGTCCGCGACGTCGCCGACCGCTACCGCGGTGCGACGATGGCGACCCTGCGCGTGGCGTTCCTGTCGGCGCTGGTGCTGGAACTGGTCGCGACGGTGTCGGTCGCGCTGGTCGCCGTGCCGATCGGGCTGCGGCTCCAGGCCGGTGACTTCGACCTGCGCATCGCCTTCTTCGTGCTGCTGCTGGCGCCCGAGGCGTTCCTGCCGCTGCGGGCGATGGGGACGCAGTTCCACGCCAGCCAGGAGGGCCTCGCGGCGATGGACGAGGCGCTGACCATCGTGGAGAGCGCCGAAGGGCTGCCCTCCGGTGGCGCGCGGCCCGCCGGGACCTTCGCGACGATCGGGTTCGACGACGTCACCGTCGAGTACCCCGAGAGCGGTGTGAAGGCCCTCGACGGCGCCTCCTTCACCGTGCGAGCCGGGGAGCGCGTCGCCCTGATCGGGCCGAGCGGCGCGGGCAAGTCGACGGTGCTGTCGGTGCTGCTGGGCTTCGTCGCGCCGACCGGCGGGCGCGTCCTCGTCGACGGCGTCGACCTCGCCACGCTCGACGTCGAGGAGTGGCGGCGGCGGATCGGGTGGGTGCCGCAGCGCGCGCACCTGTTCGCCGGAAGCGTCGCCGACAACATCCGCCTGGGCGCCCCCGACGCCGACGACGCGCGGGTGCGGGCCGCGGCCGCGTCGGCCGACGCGGACTTCGTCGACGACCTCCCCGACGGCTACGGCACGCTGCTCGGCGACCGTGGCCTCGGCCTGTCCGCCGGGCAGTCGCGACGCCTCGCCCTGGCCAGGGCCTTCCTGCGCGACGCTCCCCTGCTGCTCATGGACGAACCGACCGCGAGCCTCGACGGCCGCAGCGAGGCCGCCGTCACCGGCGCGACGGCCAGGTTCACCGCCGACGGTTCCCGCACGGCGCTGATCGTTGCCCACCGCCCGGCGATCCTCGACGGCGCCGACCGCGTCCTGCGCGTCGCCGACGGGAAGGTCGCCGAACTGGAGACCGAGGGGAGCGCGCGATGAGGGGCCACGCCACTCCCGCCACCTCGCGCGAGACAACCGCCCGCCCGACTCCCGGTGCCGCGAAGCGGACGGGAAGCGACCGCGCGGACGCACGCCGCTCCCGCACCGTCTCGGCCGAGCCGAAGCGCGCACCGGAGAACCGGACCGCGCACGCCCACCCCCGAGGAGTCCGGCCGTGAGCGAGCTGCGCATCCTCCGGCTCATCCGCCGGCATCTCCCCCGCGTCGCCCTGGCCGGGCTCGTGTCCGTCGCCGCCGAACTGTCCGGCATCGGCCTCATCGCCACCGCGACGTGGCTGCTCGCCCGCGCGGCCGAGCAGCCGCCGATCACCGCGCTGACCGTCGCGATCGTCTCCGTGCGCGCCCTGGCCATCTCGCGCGGCGGGTTCCGCTACCTCGAACGCCTCGCCGGGCACGACGCCGTCCTGCGCGCCCTCGCCGAGCTGCGCTCCCGCGTCTACCGCGCGCTGACGCCGCTGTCGCCCGGCGGTCTGCGCGGGATCCGCGGCGGTGACCTCCTCACGCGCTTCGTCGCCGACGTCGACGCGGTCCAGGACCTGCTCCTGCGCTGCGTCATGCCCGCGCTGACCGCGCTGGTCGTGGCCGGGGCCGTCGTCGTGTTCACCGCGGTCTTCGCCCCGCTCGCCGGGCTGATCGTGCTGCTCGGCGCGGTCGTCGCCGGGGTCCTGCTGCCCTGGCTCGCCGGGAACCTCGCCCGCCGCACGGCCCGCCGGACCGCCCACGCGCGCGCCGAACTGAGCACCGCCACCGTCGACCTCGTACGCGGTGCCGCCGACCTCACCGCCTTCGGCGCCACCGGCCGCGCGGTCGCCGACGCCGGTCGCGTCGCCCGCGACCTGTCCGACGCCGAACGCCGGGGCGCCGCGGGCAACGCGCTCGTCGCGGCCGCCGCGCTGCTCACGCAGGGCCTCACCGTCATCGGCGTGCTCCTCGCGGCGGCGTCGACCGAAGGGATCTCGCCGCTCATGACGGCGGTGCTGCCGCTGACCGCGCTGGCCGCCTTCGAGGTGCTGCTGCCGCTGACCACGGCGGCCCGCCGGCTCCAGGAGGTGCGCGCCAGCGCGACCCGGCTCGCCGCCGTCCTCGACGCCGAACCGCCCGTCGCCGACCCCGCCGAACCGCGCGAGGCACCGTCGGGCCCGGTCACGCTGCGACTGTCGGACGCCCGCCCGAAGATCCCCGCCCGCGAAGGCGAGCGGGAAACCCCGCTCCCCGGCGCCGGTGGCGTCGACCTGGTCCTGCCACCCGGCAGGCGCGTCGCGATCGTCGGCCCGAGCGGTGCCGGAAAGTCGATGCTGCTGGCCGCACTGGTCCGCTTCGTCGACCTCGCGCACGGCGAGGCGACCGTCAACGGCGTGCCGCTCGCCGACCTGCGCGGCGACGACGTCCGCCGACTGGTGTCGGGCGCCCTGTCGGACGCGCACGTCTTCCACGCGACGATCGAGGAGAACCTGCGCATCGCCGGCGAAGGAAGAGCCGTGCGGACCTCAACGCCTCCGGCGACACCCTCCGCACCCGGTCGACTGAGCGGCACGGAAGGAACCACCGACGGCACCGCCGACGACGCCCGCGTCGCCGCCGCGCTCGCCGCGGCCGGGCTCACCGACTGGGTCGCCTCCCTCCCCGATGGCCTGGCCACCGTCGTCGGCGAAGACGGCGACCGCATGTCCGGCGGCCAGCGCCAGCGCCTCATCCTGGCCCGCGCGCTGCTGGGAAACCCGCCGGTCCTGCTCCTCGACGAACCCACCGAGGGCCTCGACCCGCAGACCGCCGACGACGTGCTCGCCGACGTCCTGCGCGCCACCCCCGACCGCAGCGTCGTGCTCGTGACGCACCGCCTGCGCGGCCTCGACGCCGTCGACGAGATCCTCGTCCTGGAGGACGGCCGGGTCACCGAGCGCGGCACGCACGCCGAGCTCGTCGCCGCCGACGGCTACTACGCCGAGTTGTGGGCGGCGCAGCGGCTCGCCGAGGGACGGTACGCCGGGATCGGCTGAGCCTCACCGCCGGTCGATCAGTCCCGACAGCACGCCGCCGTCCTTCTCCGGCGCGAAAGGGAGACCCGTCCGCAGCCCGCGCAGGCCGACCACGACCATCTCACCGAAGAGGCCGACGCCGATCGACAGCGTCATCTGGCGGGCCTCGGCGTGCATGCCACCGACGTGCGTGGCCAGGAAACCCACCCCCGCGTTGACCCCCAGCGAGAGCACCCACACCAGGACGGTCCCGGCGGTGTAGCGCTGCCAGAGGTGCCCTTCGCGCGCGTAGAGGATCGTCGTCGTCCCTCGTACGGCGCCGAGCACGACCCCGACGAGCGCGCCGCCGATGATCCACAGGACGTCGCGGCCGTCGACGATGTCGAGCTTGGTCAGGTGGTAGACGCCGATGCCGAGCAGCACCAGCGGCGGCACGCACAGGTCCCGGGCGTTGAGGGGTTCCCCCCGGAAGCGTTTGACGATCAGCGCGATCACCGCGGCGACGATCACGACGGTCCAGATCCAGCCGCTCATCTCGAAACCTTTCGTAGCACGGTCATGCCAAATAAAGTAGCACGCACATGCTATAAACTCACTCCATGCCCAAGATCGTCGATCCGGAGGAGCGCCGGAAAGCCGTCGTCGACGCGGTGTTCCGGGTCGTGCGCCGCGACGGCGTCGAAGCCGCCTCCCTGCGCAACATCGCCACCGAGGCGGGCCTGGCCATCGGCTCGGTGCGGCACTACTTCACCAGCCACGAAGAACTCATGGTCTTCGCGATGAAGGAGATGGTCGAGCGCGTCTCGGCACGTGTCCTCGCCCACGCCGAGGCCCTGCGCAGGCCGGCGCCGGTCCGCGACCGCGCCGCCCGCGCCGAGGCGCTGCTGCGGGAGTTCCTGCCCGTCGACGACGAGCGCTTCGACGAGACCGTCGTGTGGCTGGAGTTCGTCAAGGCCGCCCGCACCCGCCCGAGCCTCCAGCCGGAGGCGAAACGCCTGCACGACGGCATGCGCATGATCGTCGGGAAGGTCCTCTCCGAGGCCCACCGCAACGGTCGCCTGCGTGAGGGCCTCGACCTGGGCATCGAGACCGAACACCTCGCCGCCCTCCTCGACGGCCTGGCCATGGCCGCGGTGCTCCAGCCGTGGTCGTTCACGCCCGAGAGGGCCGTCGACGTCCTCCACGCGCACCTGGGGACGCTCACGGAGACCGGTTTACCGTTCTGAGCCGCACCGATTCCCGCACCCCGGGAACCTTCCGCCCTCCCCGGACGACCAATCCGCCGTGAAGACTGTCCGGATCCTCGTCACCACTCTCGCCGTCGCCGTCGCGGCCCTGCTGTTGACCGCCGCGCCCGCCTCGGCGCACGCGCAGCTCGTCTCCTCCGACCCGGAGGAGGGCGCCGTCCTCGACGAGGCGCCGGCCGAGGCGGTGCTCGAATTCTCCGAACGCATCGACGCGCCCTCAACCCAGATCGCGCTCACCGACGCCACCGGAACCGTGGTCCCCACCCGGGCGTTCACCGTCGACGGCGTGAACCTGACCCTCCCGCTCACGCTCCCCGCGCCCGGGCCTTACATGATCGGCTACCGGATCGTCTCCGAAGACGGCCACCGCGTCGACGGCAGCATCGCCTTCACCACCCAGAAGGCCACCGAAGGTGCGCAGTCGTCGGCCTCCCCCGACACCTCGAAGGCCCCCGGGCCGACACAGGCCGTCGCGACCGAGACCGCCGACTCCTCCGGCGGGGGAAACTCCACGATCTACTGGATCCTCGGCGGCATCGTCCTGGTCATCGCGATCACCGTCGCGGTCGCCCTCCTGACCCGCCGGAAGCCCGCCGCGCGCCCGTGAGACCCTCGCCGCCCACGCCAACCCCGGCCGACGGCGAGACGCGGCCGGGGCGCAGTATCGAGGACGTGACCGAGGCTCCCGTTCGAGACCAGCCGCGCCCGACCGCCGCCCCGCGCCGCCCGCTGCCCACCCTGCCGCTGGCCGGCGCGCTGGCCGCGGCGGTCGCCGTCGCGGTCGTCGTGCTGCGCCTCGGCGGTGGCGTGAACCTCGTGCCCGTGCCCGGTCTACCCGTCGCCGACCCGGTCGTGGCGTGGATGCTGCCGATGGCGAAGCTCGCCTGCGACCTGTTCGCCGCCGGCACCATCGGCTGCTTCGTCGCCGCCGCCTTCTTCGTCCGCGACGACGAGGGCCGCATCGGGCCCCAGGCCTACCGCTGGCTGCGCGCGGGAGCGCTGTTCGCCGTCGGCTGGGTCGCCGCCGCGCTGATCGTGCTCCCCGCGTCGCTGTCCGACCTGTTCGCGCGGCCCCTCGACGCCGTCACCTTCCAGGGCCTGTGGAGCTTCGTCAGCGACACCGAGAACGGCCTCGCCTACGCCATGACCGCCGGGATCGCGCTGCTCGCCGCGATCGTCGGCGCCCGCACCTTCAGCACGACCGGAGCGGCCTTCGCCGCCGTCCTCGCGCTCGCCGCCGTGCTCCCGCCAGTCTTCACCGGACACTCCGCCTCCGCCGGGAGCCACCAGATCGCCGTCGACTCGATGGTGCTGCACGTCCTCGGCGCCGTCCTGTGGGTCGGCGGGCTCATCGCGCTCCTCCTCGCCAGGCGCGACAAGGCCGACGTCGCCGCCCGCTACAGCAGACTCGCGCTGTTCTGCTTCGCCGCCGTGGCGCTCTCCGGGGTCATCAACGCAGCCACCAGGATCGACAACGCCGGGCACCTCTTCGACACCGCCTACGGCCGCGAACTGCTGTTCAAGGCCGTGGCGCTCGCCGCACTCGGCGCCTTCGGGCTCTGGCACCGGACGCGGACACTGCCCCGGCTCGCCGACGGGAGACCAGGACCCTTCCGCCGCCTCGCCTCCGTCGAAGTCCTCGTCATGGGCGGCACCTTCGGACTCGCCGTGGCCCTCGGCCGCACACCCCCGCCCCCGTCGACCGACGAAGAGACCCTCGCGCGCTCACTGCTCGGCTTCGACATGCCCGCCCCCGCCTCGGCGAAGACGCTGCTGCTGGACTGGTACCCCGAAGTGCTCATCTGCACCATCGCGGCCCTGGCCATCACGGCCTACGTACTCGGCGTGCGAAGGCTCCGCAAACGCGGCGACACCTGGCCGATCACCCGGACGCTGCTCTGGATCGCGGGCTGGGGACTGGCCGTGTTCGTCACCTCGTCGGGCATGGGCCGCTACAGCATGGTGCTGTTCAGCGTCCACATGGTCCAGCACATGAGCATGAACATGCTCGTGCCGATCCTGCTCATGCTTTCGGCGCCCATCACCCTCGCACTCAGGGCGCTGAAACCCGTCAAGGACGGACGCGGCCCACGAGAATGGCTCGTGCTGATCCTGCACAGCAAGGCCGTCAGGTTCGTCTCGAACCCGCTCATCGCGCTCGCGCTCTACGTGGCCAGCCTGTACATGATGTACTTCACCGGCATCTTCGGCTGGGCCATGGCGTCACACGCGGGACACCTGCTCATGCTGGCGCACTTCCTCGCCGTCGGCAGCCTCTTCTTCTGGCTGCTCATCGGGCCCGACCCCGCCCCACGCGAAGTGCCGTACCCGGCACGGATCCTGATGCTCTTCGTCGCCGTGGCCTTCCACGCGATCTTCGGACTGACCATCATGCAGTCCACCGACCTGCTCGCCGCCGACTGGTACACGGCCATCGCCCGCCCCTGGGGGGACACCCCGCTCGAAGACCAGCGCGCCGGCGGCGGCATCGCCTGGGCATTCGGCGAGGCGCCGAGCCTGGTCGTGCTCATCGCACTGCTGATCCAGTGGAGCAAGAGCGAAGACCGCGAAGGACGAAGACTCGACCGAGCCGCGAAGCGAGCCGAAGAGACGGGACGGCCCGAGGAGGACCCGCACGAGGTGTACAACGCGTACCTGGCGGAACTGGCGGAGCAGGACAGGAAGGCGGGGTTGCGGGAGTAGGGGGCGGGCGTGCGGGCGGCCGCGCAGCGGCGCAGCCACGCAGCCACGCAGCCACGCAGCCACGCAGCCACGCAGCGGTGATTGCAACCCACGCCTGCGTTCGTGCTCGCGGTGGGGGGCGCAGTCGCTGGGAAGTGGTAGGTGCGTTGGGGGTGTGGGGTTTCGGCGAGGACATGTGTTCTTGACGCGGGAGGCGCGAGGCATCGCCGAAACCGCGTTCGCTGTGCCTGTGCTCGCCGGGCCTGTGCTCGCTGTGCCTGCGTTCGCTGTGCTTGCGTTCGCTGTGCCCGCGCTCGTCGTGTGTCCTGTCGCTGACCGAGACCACTCCTGCGTCAGGGCGTGGGGGTGGTGTTGACCTCGCGGTGTGTTCCCGCGTTCCCCGGGACGCCATACCCACCACACGACCCGCAACCCTCGGGAGCCAAGCCCCTGGGGTCGCGCGCAGCGCGACACACCCCAGGGCGTCTACCTGTGTCTCCGTCGCTTCGGCCATTGATTGGACGACATGAAGGTTCTGGGGCTGTCAAG
>NZ_JACHGT010000003.1 GCF_014202425.1 Phytomonospora endophytica
CCGCACCCCCCACCCCGCACCCCGCACCCCGCACCCCGCACCCCGCACCCCGCACCCCGCACCCCGCACCCCGCACCCCTGTCCCCTTCACCCGGCCCCGTTCTCGCCCCTCAATACACCCCGCCCGCCTTTGTTCGAATCTTCTTCGCGGGAATTGTCAGACCGTTGGTGGAGTCTGTCTTCATGGCCGCCCGGAATGTTGAGCCGGGGCCCGCGTCGATTCCGTTGCGCGAGGCTCGGATCCGGTTCACTCAGCTCGTGTCTCTTGCCGATCTCAATAATTCGACGACGATCGTGACGCGTGATGGTGATTCGCGTCCGGTTGCCGCGATCGTGCCTGCTTCGGCTCTTCGGGCTGTGCAGGCGGCGCCTCCGCCGGACGCGGATTGGCGTGCGACGGTGAATGCCGGGTGGGCTCGGCGTTTGCAGACTTTGCGTGAGCAGTTGTCGAGTCGGCATGTCGCGGAGCGGCGTGTCCTGGTGGATGCTCTGGAGAAGGCGTGGGAGGAGTTGGACCGTTTGGCTCGTCCGGGGTCTGATCGTGGGGTGGAGTCCTTGCGGGCGGCGCAGGCGCATCTGCTGGGGCGTTGACGTTCTCAGTCGCCGGCTTCGATGAGTTCGAAGGGCACGGTGGTTTGTTTGGGCACGTCTTCGCCGCGTAGTTGGGCGAGGAGGTGGTCGACGGCGGTGCGTCCCATGGCGCGCTGGCCTTGGCGGATGTGGGTGAAGCGGGGTCCGTCGATGGGGTCGGGTGGGGTGTCGAAGCAGGTGATGACGGGTTTGGTGGTCCCGTCTGGGGTGTTGAGTGCTCGTTCGACTATTCGGGCGAGGTTGTATTCGCAGACCATGTACGCGGTGATGTCGGGGTTGGCGGCGTGGTATTCGGCGACTCTGTCGACGTCGGCGGCGACTATGTCGGGGGTGAACGCTCCGGGGAGTCCGCCGCGCATTTCGGTGAGGAGTCGTTGGTCTGTGGTGGGGAGTCCGTGCCGGGTGTAGGCGGCGCGGTAGCCGGTGAGTCGTTCTTCGATGGAGGACGTGTTGGCGGGGGGTGAGGACACGAATCCGATGTGGCGGTGTCCTTGCCGGAGGAGTTTTTCGGTGAGGGCGTGTGCGGCGGCTTCGTTGTCGGTGTGGACGGCGCAGGCGGGGATTCCGGAGAGGTACCGGTCGACGAGTACGAGTGGGCTGCCGCCGAGGATGACGCGGAGCAGGCTGGCGTTGTAGTACTCGCCGTGTACGGGGAAGACGATGAGTCCGTCGGCTCGGCCGGTGTCGACGAGGGATTCGATGACTTCTTCTTCGACGTCCTGGAGTCCGCGGGTGCGGCGGACGATGAGGCTGATTCCGTGTTCGGCGCAGCGTTCTTCGATGCCGCAGAGGAGTTCGAGTCCGTAGGCGTCGGAGACGTCGGGGATGACGAGGGCGATGGCGGCGGGGGACGGCGTGGGGTTCTTGCTGCGGCCGGTTCCGGCGAGGTCGAGGGTGTCGAGGTCGGGGAGTTCGGGGACGACGAAGGACCCTTTGCCGCGGATGCGGTCGATGACGCCGGCTTCGCGGAGTATCTCCAGGGCGCGTTTGGAGGTGATCCGGCTGACTTCGAAGCGTTCGGCGAGCTCCATCTCGGAGGGTACGCGTGCTCCTGGGGTGAGTGATCCGGCGCGGATCTCGGCGAGTACGAAGTCGCAGATCTGCGCGTAGAGCAGTGGGGCTCCCACGTGGATGTTCTCCCCTGTCCGGCGATTGGTATGCCGCTCGATCCTATCGGCATACCAAGTTACATACCAAGTGGCTCAAGGTCGGCGAGTCTCTGCCTGGCAAAGTATATACAAGCAGGTGTTGACATATACCAACCGCGTCTCTAGGGTTTCGGCCAGATGTCAGGCATGTCAAGCGAGGGAAGTCCATCGTGAGATTCAAGGCCGTAACCACCTGCGCCGCCCTCGCGGCCGCGCTGCTGCTCCCCGCGCTCGCCGTCGCCCCCGAACCGGCGCGGGCGGCGACCACCGCCGACGCCGACACCGCCATGGACGCGTTCGTCGCGGCCTACTGGGACCCGGCGAAGAAGTACTTCTACACCAACAGCGACCACCAGATCCATCCCGAGCACGCGCACGGTCCCGAAGGCGGCCTCTACACCGACTTCTGGTGGGAGGCGCAGCTGTGGGAGCTGGTCATGGACGCCTACGAGCGGACCGGCGAACCCGGGTACCGCCAGATGATCGACGACGTCTACGACGGCTTCACCGCCTACTACCCGTCTTTCGCCAATGACTACAACGACGACATCGGCTGGTGGGCCCTGGCCGGTGCCCGGGCCTTCGAGATCACCGGCGACACCCGCTATCTGACGACCTCCACGGCCCTCTTCGACCGCCTGTGGGCGCATGAGGACGCGACCTTCGGCGGCGGGATCTGGTGGAAGAACACCGTCCACGACCAGAAGAACGTCGCCACGAACGCGCCGGCGGCGATGACCGCCGTCCGTCTCTACGAGGCCACCGGCACGACCGCCTACCTCGACAAGGCGAAAGAGCTGTTCGCGTGGCTCGCCGACCGGCTGGAGTCCGGCGGGCACGTCTACGACCACCTGGAGGGTCCCGGTTCGGGAACCCTCGTGAAGTGGGACTTCACCTACAACTTCGGCACCTACATCGGCGCCGCCACCGAGCTGTACGAGGCCACCGGCGACGCCGCCTACCTCGCGCGGGCGACCGGCGCGGGCGACTGGGCCACCACCCACCTCGTCAACGGCGGGACGATCAACTTCGAGGGCATCGACGACGGCGGCGGTTTCAAGAGCCTCCTCGTCCGCGGCCTGACCCGCCTCGCCACCGGCCACGGTCGCACGGAGTACCTGGACTTCCTTCAGCACAACGCGAGCCAGGCCTGGAACCAGCGACGCGCCGACGGCCTCGTCGGCCCGAACTGGTCGGCGCCCGCGCCTTCGGGCAACCTCCAGTCCCTGACCGCGGCGGCCGCGGTCAGCGCCCTCCAGGTCGTACCGCCCGACGGCGGGACCGGCATCGAGCCCGACAACGGCGTCTACGAGGCCGAGAACGGTGTGACGACCGAACTCGGCGCCGAGAGCACCAGCCCCGGCTTCACCGGCCGCGGCTATCTCGCCGGGTGGTCGGCGGCGAACCAGCAGGTCACCTTCCACGTCAACCTCGCCGAGGCGGGCGCCCACGAGCTCGGCCTGCGCTACGCCGCCGCGGCCGGCGAGGCCACCCGCGGACTGCTCATCAACGGGGAACTCGTCGCGACGAACCACCGCTTCCCGGGCACGGCCGGCTGGGACGCCTGGGCCACGACGGTCCTCGACGGCATCGACCTCGACGCCGGCCACAACACGATCGTCGTCCTGCTCGATCCCGCGCGGGGAAACGGGAACTGGCTCAACTTCGACCGGATGACCGTCACCCGCACCGGCCTTTCCTGACCCCTTGGCCCGGCGGCCGGACAGCCCGCCGCCCGCCGGGCCCATCACCCCTCACCACCACTGGAGCACCCCATGGCCGTACCAGGCGCCGGGACCATCGACCGCGCCGGCGACCGGATCGCCGAGCGGCTCGGCGACGAGCGCGCGCTCGGCATCTTCCGCCGCGCGATGACCGAGACCCTCGACCGGGCCGTCGAGACCCTCGCCGACGGCACGACCTTCGTCATCACCGGCGACATCCCGGCGATGTGGCTGCGCGACTCCTCGGCGCAGCTGCGGCCCTACCTCTACCTCGCCGGCGATCCCGAGCTGGCCGCGCTGATCGCGGGGGCCGTCGAGCGGCAGTGCGAGTACATCGTCCTCGACCCGTACGCCAACGCCTTCAACCGCGCGCCCGACGGCGCCGGGCACTCCGGTGACCGCACCGACATGAACCCGTGGGTGTGGGAGCGCAAGTACGAGGTCGACTCCCTGTGCCACCCGGTCCAGCTCGCCTATCTGCTGTGGCGGGTCACGGGCTCGGCAGCGCATCTCGGTGAGCGTTTCCGCGCCGCCGCCGAGGCGATCCTGCGGGTCCTGCGCACCGAGCAGGACCACGAGAACCGTTCCCCGTACCGCTTCGAGCGCGACGACTGCCCGGCGAGCGACACGCTCGTCCGCGACGGACTCGGTCCGGTGACCGCCGTGACCGGGATGACCTGGAGCGCGTTCCGCCCCAGCGACGACGCCTGCCGCCACGGCTTCAACGTTCCCGGGAACCTTTTCGCCGCGACGGCCCTGGGCCATCTCGAAGAGATCGCCCACGAGGTCTTCGACGACGGTGACCTCGCCGCCCGGGCCGCGCGCCTGCGCGCCGAGATCAGCGCGGGCGTCGCCGCGCACGGCGTCGTCGACCACCCCCGCTTCGGCCGGATCTACGCCTACGAGGTCGACGGCCTGGGCGATGCGAACCTCATGGACGACGCCAACGTGCCGAGCCTGCTGTCCCTGCCGATGCTCGGGGCCGTCGACGCCGGCGACCCGGTCTACGCCGCCACCCGCCGCTTTGTGCTCAGCGACGCCAACCCGCACTTCCACGCCGGCACCGCCGCCGCCGGGATCGGCAGCCCGCACACCCCCGACGGTCACGTCTGGCCGATCGCGCTGGCCGTCGAGGGCCTCACCGCCGAAGACGCCGCCGAACGCGCCCGCCTCATCGCGACCCTCCGCGACACCGACGCCGGAACCGGCCGCATGCACGAGTCCTTCCACCGCGACCGGCCGGAGACCTACACCCGCGAATGGTTCTCGTGGGCCGACGCGATGTACTGCGAGCTGCTCCTGCGCCACAGCGGCCTGCGCCTCGACGCCGAGGCGCGGCGATGAGCGCCGTCGCGCCGGTCCGGAGACGTCGGCCCGGCCGGGCCCGCCGCCACCGGCAACGGCACGGCTACCTGTTCATCGCGCTGCCCATGCTGCTGTTCGCGGTGTTCACGGTCCTGCCCATCGCGATGGCCTTCGTCCTGAGCTTCACCGACTACAGCGTCATCGGCGAGACGAACTGGACCGCACTGGGCAACTACACGCGGATCTTCCACGACCCGTACTTCACCACCGCACTGGTCAACACCGTCGTCTACACGCTCATGTACGTGCCGCTGGGCATCGCCGTCGCGCTCGGCGCCGCGATGCTGCTCAACCGGCGGGTCAGGGCCGTCAAGATCTACCGGACGATGTTCTACATCCCGGTCATCTCCTCGACCGTTGCCACCGCGACGATCTGGTACTGGCTGCTCAACCCGCAGTACGGCCTGCTCAACGTCTTTCTCGGCTGGTTCGGCATCGACGGCCCAGCCTGGCTGCACGACTCGACGTGGGCGATGCCCGCCATCGTGATGATGGCCGTGTGGGCGGGCTTCGGCACGAACATGATGATCTACCTCGCCGGGCTCAAGGCCGTCCCACGCGAACTCTACGAGGCCGCCCGGCTCGACGGCGCCAACGCCTGGCAGGCCTTCCGGCACGTGACGCTCCCGCAGCTGCGCCGGACCACCTTCTTCGTGTCCACGCTGCTGATCATCAGCGCGTTCCAGGTCTTCGACCAGGCCTACGTCCTCACCAAGGGCGGACCGGGCAACTCGACGATCACCCTCGTCTACTACATCTACAACAAGGGCTTCGGGAAGCTGGAGATGGGCTACGCCTCGGCCATCTCCTTCGTCCTCGCCGCGATCATCCTGGTCTTCGCGATCGTCAACGCGCGGGCCGTCGACCGGGAGAACAGGTGACGACCGTGTCCACGATCGCACGCCGCCGCGTCAACTCGGCCGTCTGGTACGTCGCCGTCACCGCCCTCAGCCTGGCCACGGTCTTCCCCCTGATATGGACCCTC
Source organism: Phytomonospora endophytica (assembly GCF_014202425.1). Taxonomy (GTDB): domain Bacteria; phylum Actinomycetota; class Actinomycetes; order Mycobacteriales; family Micromonosporaceae; genus Phytomonospora; species Phytomonospora endophytica. The sequence continues at coordinate 5,814 of NZ_JACHGT010000003.1, forward strand.
GCCACCTCCTTCAAAGGCGAAGGCGAGATCCTCGGCGGCTCCGGCCTGCTCCCGCGCGACTTCTCCCTCGGCAACTACGCCGACGCGCTGACCGAGGTCCCCTTCGTCCGCTACATCCTCAACAGCCTCGCCATCGCCCTGGCGGGCGCGGCCACCAACATGTTCTTCGGCGGCCTCGCCGGATACGCCTTCGCCAAACTCGAATTCCGCTTCAAACGCTCCCTCTTCCTCACCCTGATCGCCTCGATGAGCATCCCGGCGGTCGTCACCATGATCCCGCTGTTCCTCATCCTGAAGAGGTTCCCGCTCCTCGGCGGCAACGACCTCCTCGGCGAAGGCGGCGTCGGCTTCATCAACAGCTACTGGGCGGTGATCCTGCCCGGAGCGGCCGGCGGCTTCGCGATCTTCTTCATGCGCCAGTTCTTCGGCACCCTCCCCGACGAACTCGGCGAGGCCGCCCGCATCGACGGCGCCGGCGAGTTCACCGTCTTCCGCCGCGTCTACCTGCCACTGGCGAAAGGCCCCCTCGCCGTCCTCGGCCTGCTGACCTTCCAGGCCGGGTGGAACAGCTTCATGTGGCCCCTGATCGTCCTCAACAACCGGGACATGATGACCGTCCAGGTCGGCCTGTCGGCCTTCGTGACCGACCACCAGACCCAGTACGGCCCCCTCATGGCCGGAACCGTCATCGCCAGCCTCCCCGTACTCGTCGTGTTCCTGTTCGGGCAGCGCTACCTCATCGACGGCATCGCCCACTCCGGCATCAAATGACCGCCCCCACCACCTTGGAGCCAGTGATGACATCCCCGCACCCCGGATTGACCCGCCGCCACGCCCTCATGGGCCTCGGCGTCGGCGCGCTCGCCCTCGCCGGATGCACCGCCGATCCCGGCTCCGGCGCCGGCGACGGCACGATCACCATGTGGGGATCGTGGTCCGGTGAGCAGATCGGCCAGCTGGAGAAGCAGATCGCGGCCTTCAACGCCGCCCAGAGCGAGATCGAGGTCCGCTACGAGGCACAGGAACTCGTCGAGCAGAAACTCCTCACCGCCATCGCCGGCGGGGGAGTCCCCGACATCGTCCTGTGGGACCGTTACCAGACCGCCGTCTACGCCGCCAAGGGCGCGCTGGCGCCCCTCGGCGAACTCGTCGAACGCGACGGCGTCGACCTGGGCGCGTTCTACCAGCCGCCCGTCAGCGAGATGACCGTCGACGGCACCCTCTACGGCCTGCCGCTCCTGGTCGACAACCGGTCCCTGTTCTACAACAGGGAACTCCTCACCGAGGCCGGTCTCACCCCGCCCGGGACCTGGACCGAACTCGCCGACGCCGCCGAGGAGCTGACCGTCCGCGAGAACGGGCGGCTGAAACGCGCCGGGCTGATGCTCGACGATCCCGGCCTGTTCAACATCTGGCTGCTCCAGGCCGGCGGGAGCCTCCTGGGCGCCGACGGGAAGTCCGTCGGTTTCAACAGCGACGCCGGGCGCGCCGTCCTCGACTTCTGGGACGACCTGCTGCGCCGCCGGAAGGTCTTCGAACTCGGCTTCGGCGACGGCGTCGACGCCTTCGCGCAGCGGAACGCCGCCTTCAAGTACGACGGCCCGTGGGCACTGTCGACCTACGACGCCGTCGACGGACTGTCCTACGGCGTCGTCCCGCCCGTCACCGGCGCCGCCGGGACCGGCGCGATCACCGGCGGGTTCGGCCTGGTCATCCCCGAGGGCGCGCCGAACAGGGAGGCCGCCTGGACCTTCGCGAAATGGTGGACCACCAACGCCGCCAACGGCGTCGACTTCGCACGGATCAGCGGCTGGATCCCGGCCACGGTCGCCGCCGCGAAAGACCCCTTCTTCACCGAGGACGAGCACTACGCGGCCTTCATCACCGCCATGGACTACGCCCAGGTCCGCCCTACCGTCACCGGCTACGCCGACGTCGAGGCCCTGGCTCTGCTCCCCGCGCTGGAGAAGTTCATGGCCGGTGAGCTCTCGGCCGCCGAAGCCCTCGCCCAAGCCGAGACGCAGGGCAACCAGATCCTCGGCGAGAACGCCTGAGACCCGGGCCGCCCGCCGGGCGGCCCGCCACGACCACCGGCGATACGGAGACCGCACCAGTGCCACCCACCACGCACGACACCTGGACCGAACGCGCCGACCTGGCCCAGGCCAGTCTGGAGAAGTACTTCGGCGCACCCGGACAGCAGCTGCTGCACAACACCTGCCCGTCCGAACCGGGAGACGACGAGGTCTTCAACTACTGGTGGCTCGCGCACCTGATCGACGTGCGCGTCGACGCCTACGAACGCACCGGCGACCCCGCGTGGCTGGACAAGGCGCGCGGGGCCCACGACAACATCCTCGCCCGCAACGACGAGGCCCTCTACAACGACTACTTCGACGACATGCTCTGGTTCGCCCTGGCCACCCTCCGGCTCGCCGGCGCGACCGGCGACGCCGCGCTGCACGCCGAGGCCTCCGCCCTGTGGCGGCACGTCGGGGAGAAGGGCTGGAACGACATCGAAGGCGGCGGGATCGCCTGGCGCGTCCAGCAGCCCTACTACAAGAACACCCCCGCCAACGGGCCCTTCGTCATCCTCTCCGCCCGCCTCGACGACGGGACCGGCGACCATCTCGCCTGGGCCCGGCGCACCATGGACTGGCTGGAGGCCGCACTGGTCACCCCCGAGGGTTTCGTCCACGATGGACGCAACCGGCAGGAGGACGGCGCCGTCGACACCGACTGGCGCTACACCTACAACCAGGGCCTCTACATCGGAGCGTGCGTCGCGCTCGCCGAGGCCACCGGCGACAAGGGCCACCTGGACAAGGGCCTGCGCACCGCCCGCACCGCCGTCACCGAACTCATGGTCGGCGGGGTCTTCGCCCACGAAGGCGACGGCGGTGATGAAGGCCTGTTCAAGGGGATCTTCTACCGCTACGCCCGCCTACTCGCCGAGGCGACCGGCGACGCCGAACTGCGCGCGGTCATCCTCGACAGCACCGAGACCCTGTGGAGCCGCGCCCTCGCCGGCGACTCCCTCCTCGCCCCCGGCGACTGGCGCGAGCCCGCGACCGGCAAGGTCCCCTACTCGGCCCAGCTCAGCGCGATCATGGCCACCGAGGCCTGCGCGGCCCTGACCGCACCCCGCTGACCGGCGGATCCGTACGGGGGTATTGACCCGGTGCGCCGAGTTTGCTTGGCTTCGGGGCCAATGCCCCCGACGGAGGAGTCGAAACAGTGAAACGCGTCAAACCGGCCCTGCTGGCCTTCTTACTGGCCGTCGCGATCGCGGCGACCGGCGCGACCGCGCTCGCCGAGGCCGCCGAGACCGGCACACCCGCCGAGACGGCCGCCGACACGCCCGTCGGGCGCAACGGACAGCTCGCCGTCTGCGGCGTCAAGCTCTGCAACGCCTCCGGGACACCGATCCAGCTGCGCGGCGTGAGCACCCACGGCACCCAGTGGTACGGCCAGTGCGTCAACGACGCCTCCCTCGACGCGCTCGCCGGGGACTGGGGCGCCGACGTCCTGCGCGTGTCGACCTACGTGCAGGAGGACGGCTACGAGACCGATCCCGAGCACTTCACCAACCTGGCGCACGAGTACATCGAGAAGGCCACCGCACGCGGCATGTACGTCATCGTCGACTGGCACATGCTCGATCCCGGCGACCCGCACGAGAACCTGGAGTCGGCGCGGACCTTCTTCACCGAGATCGCGACCCGGCACGCGGCGAAGAACAACGTCCTCTACGAGGTGGCCAACGAACCCAGCGGGGTCTCCTGGACACGGCTGCGCGAGTACCACGAGGCGATCATCCCGGTGATCCGCGCGCTCGACGCCGACGCCGTCGTACTGGCCGGGACCAGGGCGTGGTCCTCGCTCGGGCTGTCCGAGGACGGCGACGAGACCGAGGTCGCCGACGATCCCGTGAACGCCGCCAACATCATGTACACCTTCCACTTCTACGCCGCCTCGCACGACGACTACTACCTCGACGGGCTGACCCGCGCGGCCGAGCGGATCCCGATGTTCGTCACCGAGTTCGGCACCCAGGAGTACACCGGCGACGGACCGAACGACTTCGGCATGTCGCAGCGCTACCTCGACCTGATGGCGGAGAAGCAGATCTCGTGGGTGAACTGGAACTACTCCGACGACTTCCGCAGCGGCGCCGCGTTCACCACCGGCACCTGCCCGGGCGGCCCGTTCGCCGGACCCACGCGGCTGAAGCCCGCCGGGGCCTGGATCCGCGAGCAAATCCAGGAGGGTACGGCCTGACCCCGCCGACGCGCCCGCCCGCGCCGAACCCGCCCGCGAGAGGTGACCGGCGGCGTCAGGGCGATCGCTCGCCGCGTTCCGGAGCCGGGGGTGGATCGGCGTTACCACCGCAGATCCACCCCTTGTAGGAAAAGCCCGACTCGTACTAGGATCCGAGCCACCGAGTTTTCCGGTGAGTTTTCCTTACAGTCGCTTCCCCCGATCCTCCTCGATGGACCGGACGGCCGTGAGGGTGACGGCCCGGAACTCGCCACCGCGAGTCCGGCGCCATCCGACAACGGTGTCGCCGGGGAATGGACGACCATGCGACGAATACGCTCCCTGACCGCCCTCACCGCTTTAACCGTCCTCGCCGTCGCTTTCCTGGCCCCCGGTACGGGCCAGGCCGTGACACCGACCTCCGAGGTCGCCGTGGACGCCGGAGCCACCGCCGAGAACACCGGCGCCAACCTCGACGCCCTGGCCGGCAAGGCCGCCGCCCCCTACCTCTTCCTCGGCTGGGGCGAACCGCCCAGCCCGGCCACCGTCATGAGCGCCACCGGCGTCAAGTGGTTCACCATGGCCTTCATCCTCTCCGGCGGCGGCTGCGCCCCGGCGTGGGATTCCACCCGCCCGCTGCAAGGAGGCGCCGACGCCCAGGCGATCGCGGAGATCCGCGCCGCCGGCGGCGACATCGTCCCCTCCATCGGCGGATGGTCCGGCGACAAGCTCGGCCCCAACTGCTCCACGCCCGAGGCGCTCGCGGGCGCCTACCAGCAGGTCATCGACGCCTACGGCCTCAAAGCCATCGACGTCGACATCGAGAACACCGACGAGTTCGAGAACGCCGAGGTGCAAGACCGGATCCTCGGCGCCCTGGGGATCGTCGAGCGGAACAACCCCGGGATCACCACGATCCTGACCTTCGGCACCTCGACGACCGGCCCGACCTACTGGGGCGGCCGACTCATCGAGCGGGCGAAGGCCCTCGACGTCCCGGTCGACGTCTTCACGATCATGCCCTTCGACTTCGGCGGCGGCGCTGACATGTACGGCAACACCGTCGCCGCCGCGGAAGGCCTGAAGGACAAGCTGAAGAGCGTCAACGGCTGGGACGACGCGACCGCCTACGCCCACATGGGCATCTCCGGCATGAACGGCCTGTCCGATCAGCAGGAGCTCACCAGCCCGGCGACCTGGACGCAGATCCGCGACTACGCCTCCTCGAAGGGCCTGTCCCGCCTGGCGTTCTGGGCGGTCAACCGCGACCGGCCCTGCCCCGGCGGCGGCGTCGCCTCCCACTGCTCCGGCATCGACCAGGCGAACTGGGAGTTCACGACGATCACCGCGGGGTTCTAGCGAGGCTCCCGCCGGCCGGCCGCGCTCCGCGTGGGCCGGCCGGCGGGTCGTCCACCACGCTGAACCCCGCGCACCCCCCACCGCGTCTTCCACGGTGCCCACACCGAACGACGACGGAGCCCACCTGTGATCGCCACCCGCACACCCCGTGCCCTGCCCCGCCACCTCAAGCGCGCCGCCCTCGCCATGACCTGCCTCGCCGCCGCGCTCGCCCTGGCCTTCGCCCTGATGCGCCTGTTCGGGCTGGAGGTGACCTGGCCACTGCGGGTGCTCGTCTCCTACACCCCCTACGTGACGGCCGCCGCGCTGCTGCCCGCACTCGCCGCCCTCGCCCTGCGGCACTGGCGCCTGGCCGTCGCGGCCCTCGTCGCGCCGCTGGTGCTGACCGTCCTCATCGCGCCCCGCGCACTGGCCGGGGACCAGCCCGACGCGCGCGGCCCGGAGATCACCACGGCGACGGTGAACCTCTACTACGGCCACGCCGACGCGGCGGCGGTCGTCGCGCTCGCCGACGAGTACCAGGTCGACGTCCTGTCGATCCAGGAACTCACCGACGAGGCCGTCACCGCGCTCGACGCCGCCGGAATCGCCGCGCGATTCCCGTACCGGGAGATCACCCCGGGCATCGACGCCTCCGGCACCGGCGTCTACTCGCGCTTTCCCCTGACCCGTAACACCTCCCTCGAATTCGACACGCACTTCATGATGACCGGCGTGACCATCGCGATCCCCGGCGCCGCGCCCGTCGAACTGCTCGCGACCCACCCCCTCGCGCCCTACGAGGCGGCGCGGGTCGGCGACTGGCTGTCCGACCTCGCCCGCCTTCCGCGCGCCACACCGGAAGGTGCCGTGCGGATCCTCGCCGGGGACTTCAACGCCACCCTCGACCACGCCGCCATGCGCGACATCATCGACTCCGGGTACGCCGACGCCGCCGACGCGGTCGGCAGCGGGCTCACCGGAACCTGGCAGCCGCACCCCGGCGACCGCGCCAGCGTGCGCGGCCTCGTCCCGCCCCGGGTCGCCCTCGACCACGTCCTGGTCGACGAACGCGTCGCCGTCCGCGCCGTCGCCTTCGACGACCTGCCCGGGGGAGACCACCGGCCCGTGATCGCCGCCCTGACACTGCCCGCCGCCTGACCGGTTCGTCCCGGCCCGAAACGGGTATCACCCGCACATGACCACGCACTCGGCGACACACCGGCGCGACGGCGGCCCTGGGCGAGCCGCGGTCGGCGAACACCCCTACACCGAGATGGCCCCGGCCCTGTTCACCGACGGGTACCGGGCGCTGTCCACCGCCTTCGACCGCTACCGGACCGACGCCTTCGCCGCGCGTCTCCTCGGACGGCCGACCCTGTTCCTGCGCGGGCACGAAGGCGCCCGCCTCTTCTACGACGAGACGAGGTTCGTGCGGGCCGGGGCGGTCCCCGGACCCGTCCGGCGGACCCTGTTCGGCAAGGACACCGTGCACGGGCTCGACGGCCCGGCGCACCGCCACCGCAAGGCGATGTTCGTCCACCTGGCCGACCACGCCTCCGCGGTCCGCGTCGCCGACCTCGCCGAGGAGCACTGGGACGCCGCGGTCCGCCGATGGCGCCGCGACGGGCGGGCCGTGCTCTTCGACGAGGCTGTCCGCGTCCTCGGCGAGGCGGTCTGCGAATGGGCCGACCTGCCCGCCGACACCGACCGCGACGAACGCGTCCGCGACCTCGCCGCGATCATCGACGGCTTCGGCAGCGTCGGCCCGCGGCACGTGCGCGCCCGCCTCGCCCGCCGTCGCTCCACCCGCTGGGCCCGCGGGCTCATCGCCGGCGCCCGCGAAGGACGCCTCCACACGACGCCCGGCACGGCCCTGGCCACCGTCGCCGAACACCGCGACACCGACGGCGAGCGCCTCGGCGAGCACAGCGCCGCCGACGAGCTGATCAACCTGCTGCGCCCCACGATCGCGGTCGCCTGGTTCGTCACCTTCGCCGCACTGGCCATGCACCACCACCCCGAGTGGCGCGAACGGCTCGCCGCCGGCGAGGACGGCGTCGCCCGCGCCTTCGCCCACGAGGTGCGCCGGCGCTTCCCCTTCGCGCCGATGCTCGCCGCCCGCGCCCGGCGCGGCTTCGGCTGGCGCGGCCACCACGTCGAGGCCGGGCAGCTGGCGATCCTCGACCTCTACGCCACCGACCACCACGCCGGGCTCTGGCCGAACCCCGAGCGTTTCGACCCCACGCGTTTCCTGCGCCACGAACCCGGCCGCTACGCACTGATCCCGCAAGGCGGCGGCGAACCCGAGGACGGGCACCGCTGCCCCGGGGAGCCCTTCACCATGGAGCTCCTCGGCCGCGCCGCCCGCTTCCTGTCGCGCCTGTCCTACACGGTGCCGCCGCAGGACCTGAGGTATTCGACGGCGTCGATACCCACCAGGCCCCGCAGCGGCTTCGTCATCACCCGGGTCGCGCCCTAGACGACGTCCCGGCGGCGCAGGATCAGCGCCCCCACCGCCACGAAGGCGACGAGGTAACCGGCGACCACGAGCGTCGCCTGCCCGGAACCGACCAGCTCCGACACCCCCGGCGTGCCCCCGGGCGCGCCCAGCGACGAGACCAGCGAACCCGCGTTGGGTCCGGGCAGACCCTTCTGGAGCTCACCGACCCAGTCGATGAGCGGCGCGGCGATGGACGCGAGCAGGTTCTGTACCACCAGCATCCACACCATGCCCAGCCCCAGCGGGAGGGCGACGCCGCGCATCGCGATCGCCAGCAGCGCACCCAGCGCCGCCCACATGACCGCGATCAGCCAGCCCGCGCCTAGTCCGAGGGCCAGATCGCCCAAGGACGGCCAGTTCAGCGCCTGGTCCTCGACCGAGGCGATGATCGCGCTGGCGACCGCGCCCGTGGCGAACAGCGACGCGACCAGGACCAGGCACGCCACGGCGATCGCGGCGAGCTTGCCGGCGTAGACCGTCAGGCGTGACGGGCCCTGCGTCAGCAGCGTCTTCCAGGTGCCCCACCCGTACTCGCCGCCGACGGCCAGCACGCCGATGACCAGCGCGATCCCGCCGACGAAGACGGGCAGGCCCGCCACGGAGTTGCCGACGAGCTGGTCGGGCAGCAGCGCGGCGAGGCCACGGTCGTTGCCCGGCATGCCGCTCTCGGCTCCGGCGACGCCCGCGTAGGGCGCCAGGTACGTGAACGTCATGGCCAGCATGAGGGCCACGCCCACCATCGCCCAGTTGGCCGGGCGGCGGATCATCTTGATCAGCTCGGCCGCGGTACTACCCGACATTTCCTTCTCCTTGTCCGGTGAGCTCGAAGAACACCTGCTCCAGGTCCCGCTCCAGCGGGCGGATCTCGGTCACGTTCACGCCCGCGGTCACGAGCTCGCGGTTGACCCGGCCGGCGTGGGCCGGTTCCAGGTCGAGGGCAAGGGCCCCGTCCTCGACGGCGACCTTGTCGGCGCCGAGCAGCGCTCGGGCGGTCTCGGCGGCGAGGGGGAGGGGGTCGGCGACCACTTTCACGCGCACGTCACCGCGAAGTTCGGCGACGGTGCTCTCGGCGACGATGCGGCCCTTGGCGATGACGGCGACCCGGTCGCAGATCTGCTGCACCTCGCTGAGCAGGTGGCTCGACAGCAGCACCGTGCAGCCGTCGGCGCCGAGCTTGCGGATCAGCGCGCGCATGTCGGCCATGCCCGCCGGGTCGAGACCGTTGGTGGGCTCGTCGAGGATCAGCAGCCGGGGATCCTTCAGCAGCGCCGCGGCGACACCGAGGCGCTGCTTCATGCCCAGCGAATAGGTCCGGTAGCGGTCACCGGCGCGGTCGGTCAGGTCCACCAGGTCCAGGACCCGGTCGACGTCGCTCGCGCCGACCTTGGCGTATCTGGCGAGGACCTTGAGGTTGTCCCGGCCGGAAAGGTACGGCCAGAAGCCGGGGCCCTCGATGAGGGCGCCGACGCGTTCCAGGTGGCCGGGGGAGCCCGGCGCGCTGCCCAGGAGCCGCACGCTGCCGGAACTGGCGCGGACCAGTCCGAGGAGCATGCGCAGAGTCGTGGTCTTGCCCGCGCCGTTCGGGCCGAGGAAGCCGTAGATCTCGCCCGGCCGGACGGTGAGGGTCACCTCGTCCACGGCGACGAGTTCGCCGTAGCGCTTGGTGAGGCGGTCGGTTTCAACGGGAAGGCTCATACCCGTAACGATCGTCGCGGGAGGGCCCCGCGTCGTCCGGCCGACGGCGGCTCGGTGCCTACGACATCGGGAGTGGCGGGCGTGCGCCCGGCTACGCCGCCCGGCGTAGGGGGCGTCTAGGGGTCACGCCTGACCGGTGTCGAAGCGGCTGATCCGGTCGCCGTCGACCGTGAAGCGCCACGCCGTTCGCATCGCGCCCCACGTGTCGTTGCGGTACTCGGCGACGAAGGCGCGGCCGCCGTCGCTCTCCGACTCCACGTCGAGATGCCCGCCCGAGGAGAAGATCTCCCGCTCGGTCCAGTCCGCCAGATCGCGCTCGGTGCCGTCGTCGGACATCGTCGCCCGCGGGGTGAGCACGGCGGTGAAGGCCGCGCGGTCCCCGGCGTTGAGGGCCTCCACGAAGGCGCGGACGGCGGGGTCGGACAGTTCGGCGGACGGGATCACGGCTCGCCTCCAGGTCGCAACGGACGGTTCCGCGGCCGATGTTATGGCCGCGGTGGCGCCGGGACGGCCGGTTCAGCCGGGATGGCCGTCCCAGGGGACGAAGGTGGCCAGGTCGACGCGTGCCGTGGCGCCCGAGCGCCAGACGGCCGTCACGACGGTGCCGTCGACCTCGACGGACACCGCTTCCCGCCAGGCCGTCACGTCGGGTTCTCCACGTGTGAGCACGTGCAGTGCGACATGGACGCTCGACGCGGCGGACCGTTCGGCGCGCAGGATCGGAACGGTCGCGCGGGGGCCGATGGCGGTGCCGTCGGCGTAGTCGAGGGTCTCGGCCCGGTCCCAGCCGTGCACACCGACGACGCCCGCGACCAGTCCGCCGGACGCGGCCCACGCCGCCGTCGTCTCGGTTCCGGCGTCCGGGCCGGTGCCGCTGACGGCGTGGCCGCCTTCGCGCAGGGCGTGGTCGGCCGGGCCGGTGACCAGGTGGCAGCGCAGCTCGAAAGGACCGTCCACGATGGACGCGGTGACCACCGACGTCCCCGGCCACGCCTTGCCGTCGCGCTGCGGAACGTGCGCCGAGGCCGCCACCGGCCCCTCGGTGAACCAGCCGCGCAGCGGCCCGCGCCGGCTCGAACGTCCGTCGGGTGCGATCAGCGCGACGTGCCCGTCGGCGCCCTCCTCCCACGATGCGCCCGTGCCCGGTGCGGTGTGGCTGCTGTAGGCGAACTTCGCGTAGTGCGGGTCGTCCGGGTCGGCGCCCGCGCCGACCGGCAGGCCGCAGTGGTCGCTGCCGTGATTGACGAGGCGGACGATGCCGTCCGAGGCCGTCGCGCTCGCGATGAGGCCCGCCTGCGGCAGGACCGTGCGCGCGTCGGTCTCGTCGGTCGGCTGCGGCTCCTCGGCGTCGGCCCACACGGGATGCTCGGCGGGGAGCGCGAGGCCGAGGAAGCCGATTCCGGCCAGGTAGGGCGAACCGAAGCCGCTGTAGGCCTGCGAGGACGGCAGGTGCTCGCCGTGCCAGCCGATGGTCAGCGGGCCGTCGACGCCCACGCCGTGGCGGGTGAAGTTCGCCAGGACGCCGCTGGCCAGGCGCCGCGTCGCGCCCGGGCGCAGACTGCTGACGCCCGAGATCTCCGCGGCCCAGAAGGGCGCGAGAACGGCCGTGCGGTAGGTGAGCGACCGTCCGAAGTGGAGGGCGGAGCCGTCGGGTGCGAACAGGCGCGAGTAGGAGTCGGTGAAGGCCGACAGGCGCTCCAGGTATCGCGCGGAGGCGGCGGGGTCGAGGTCGCCGCGCATGCGGTGCCAGGCCCACAGGTAGGGATGGATGACGAAGGCGTTGTAGTGGTCGACGGCGTGCTCGGGGCCGTCGGTGAACCAGCCGCCGCCGAGGTGCCAGGACTCGACGCGGGCGACGTTGCGCGGGCCGGTGCAGCCGCGGGTGTCCTCGCCGACGGAGGCGAGGAAGGCCTCGGCCATGGAGGGGAAGAGCTGCCAGTTGTTGTTGAAGACCTCGGTGCGCGCGTGATGCAGGAGCCAGGCGGCGACGCGCTTCTGGACGGGACGGTCGAGGCGGTCCCAGACCCACTCGCGGGTGAGGTGGAGGCCGAAGGCGAGGTTCGCGGCCTCGACGATCGGGTTGGTGATGCCCAGGAGGGGCCGACGGCCCGTGGCGCCGCGCGGCCACGCCTCCGGCGAGTCGGGGTCGGTGCCGGCGTCGAGGCCTTCGGCGTACCAGTCGGCGAGGCCCAGCGGGTCGCGCCCCCGCGCCCCGGCGATGCGCGGGGCGGCCATGAGGAAACTCCGCCCGAAGGTTTCGAGCGCCTCGCGACGCACGCCGGAGTCGGTCACCCGGCCGGGCAGGACGGGGAGGGCGTGACGCGGGCTGGAGTATTCGCGCAGCGTGCCGAGCCAGTGGTCGGCGACGGCCTCCCAGTGCGCACGGCTCCACCCGGTGCGCGGGGAGTGGACGCGGTCTTCGGCGGGGAGCTGGAGCACAGGGGCCTCCGGCGGCTGGAAAGCGCTTTCAGAATGGTAAGCGCTTACTGTAGGGGAAGCATGATCGGAAAGGGAAGGGGTCGTGGCAGGCGCCTCTACCCCAACTCCGGCAAGCCCCGCCCCAGCACCCCCGCCAGCAACTCCGCCCACACCGTCGTCATGTGGTGGGCGTCCCGGTACACCAGCAGGTTCCCGACCACCGGCGGGCAGACCCCGTCGGCGGCGCAGAACCACGGCGTCGGGTCGATGACGGTGGCGCCGGCCTCGGTCAGGGCGGCGATGGTGGCGGCGCGGCGGGCCGGCTGCTTCAGCGCGCTCGACGCGTCGGCGGCGCACGCGGTGGTGTCGTCGAGGTCGGCGGCGAGGCAGTCGGGGATGTCTCCGCCGGGCCAGGGGGTGTCGGCGATGTGGACGACCTGGGCGCCGCTCGTGGCGAGCCGGTCGTAGGCCTCGACCCAGCCGTCGGTCCAGGCGCGGTCGGGGTCGGGGGCGTCGAGGGGCTCGGCGGAGTCGGCGTCGGCGGAGGCGGTGACGACCATGTCGGGCCGCAGCTCGGTGATCGCCGACAGGGTCCGCTCACGCCACTCGCCGCATTCGCGGTAGGGCCGCTTGAGCAACTCGTTGTACAGCCCGACGACGCTCACCGCGCACGAGCTCTTCGTCCACGACACCAGCCGGGCTCCGCGCTCCCGCGCGATCGTGTCCAGCGCCGGGAACCACTGGGCGGCGTGCGAGTCCCCGAACAGCACGATCGTGCGCTTCCCGGCGGGGTCGCCGTAGACGCACGGCCCGGGCGCGGCGACCGTCTCCGACTCCAGGTGGCAGCCGTCGTCGTACACGGCCGGTTTGTCGTCGGCGGAGGCGGTGAGCCCGGGGGTGAGGTTGCCGGGCACCGGACCGCCCGCGTCGGCCAGCAGTCCCGCGAGGGTCGCGGCCGGATCGCTCGCGGTGGCGACCATCGGGCGCGGGTCGGCGGCTTGGGCGCCTCCGTTGAGGCTCGGCGGCACGAGCAGCGTCACGACGGCGACGGCCGCGGCGGTCGCGGTGAGCCCGGCGCCCAGGCCGATGCCGCGCCACGGCCTGGTGGTCAGGACCCGCCGGGTGCGGACGGGCTGCTCGACGAGGTGGTACGAGGCGATGGCCACGCCGAAGGCGGCGACCATCAGTGCGAGGTTCAGCGGCACCGAGGGCGTCAGCCCGAGCGCGGCGGGCGCGATCAGCAGGATCGGCCAGTGCCAGAGGTAGTACCCGTAGGAGACGCGCCCGACCAGCCGGAACGGCGCCAGCCCGAGCACCCGCCCGGCGCCCTCCGCCGGGGCGGCGCACCCGGCGGCGATGACCAGGACGGTGCCGGTGACGGGCAGGAGCGCGGCCACCCCGGGAAAGGGCGTCAGCTCGTCGAACCGGACCGCCGCCGCGACGACCAGCGCGAGCCCGAGCCATCCGGCGAGCGCGGGGAAGGGCCTGCCCAGCTTGGCGAAGGCCGGCGCGGCGAGCGCGAGGAGCCCTCCGGCGGCCAGTTCCCAGGCGCGGGTGTGGATCCCGAAGTAGGCCCAGGGCGCCGACACGGCCGTCTGCGCGGCACTCCACCACAGCGATCCGGCCGCGAGGACGGCGAGGGTGGCGATGATCAGCCGCGGCCGGAACCTCCGCCGCACGCCCCAGGCGGTCGCGATCAGCAGCAGGGGCCAGAGCAGGTAGAACTGCTCTTCGACGGCGAGGGACCAGAAGTGCTGGAGCGGCGAGGGCGGCGCGTCGGCGTTGAGGTACTGCGTACCGGTCGCCGCGAGCCGGAAGTTGATGGCGTAGACACCGCTGGCGAGCGCGTCGCGGGCGATGCCAGCCATGCGCGTGCCGGGCAGCCACAGCCAGGACGCCGCGAGCGTGGCCGCGACGACGACGGTCGCGGCGGGTAGCAGCCGGGTGGCGCGCCGGGCGTAGAAGCCGGTGACGGAGATCCGGCCCGTGCCGCGCAGTTCGCGGACCAGCAGCCCGGTGATCAGGAAGCCGGAGATGACGAAGAAGACGTCGACGCCGACGAAGCCGCCTTTCAGCCACGGGATCCCGGCGTGTCCGGCGACGACCAGCAGCACCGCGACGGCCCGCAGCCCTTCGATGTCGGGCCGGAAGACGGCTGTGCGTGGTTCCGCGCGTGGCCGTGGGTGCAGCGCGGTGGGCGCCGAGGACATCTGTGGCTTCTTCCTGGACGGGTTGGGGGGATTCCGACGATCCTAGACGCCCGCCGGCCTAGGTCCAGACGGCGGCGGGCGGCAGCTCCCAGTGCGACGCGGCGGGCCAGGCCAGCGGGTCGGGACCCAGCGCGGTCAGCTGCGGGACCTGCTGACGGCACCACGGTGACACGTCGCGCGTGCCGTCCTGGACGGTCGCGGCGAACTCCGCCCACGGCACCCACTCCCAGCCGTCGACCTCGTCGGGGTCGGGCACCGGGTCGCCTTCGACGACGGTGGACAGCACCGGGCACAGTTCGTTCTCGACCGTCCCGTCGGCCATCGTCGCGCGGTAGCGGAAGCGCGGCAGGACGAGCGTGATCTCCTCGGCCGGGGTCAGTCCGAGTTCGTCGACGAGGCGGCGGCGCACGGCGCCGGTCATCGGTTCGCCCGGCGCGGGGTGGCCGCAGCAGGAGTTCGTCCACACGCCCGGCCAGGTCGTCTTGTGCCCGGCGCGGCGGGTGACGAGCACCCGGCGCCGGTCATCGAAGACGTAGCAGGAGAAGGCGAGATGGAGCGGGGTGTCCCGGTGGTGGACGAGCCGCTTGCTCATCGTGCCGATGTCGCGGCCTTCGTCGTCGACGAGCACGACGGTCTCTTCCATGCCGGGCCTTTCTGGTCGGACGGTGCTGCCGTGGCTCCGGCGGCACCAGCATAACCACGACCCGTCGTGCCGCTGTGGCATTGCGTGCCCGGTGTGTGGCGGGTGTCAGGCGATCGCGTGCGCCTCCTCCCCGGCCTCGACGGCGACCGTGCCGCTCGTGCCGTCGACCGTCACGCGCTGACCGGTGGTGATGGCGGCGACGGCGTCGCGAACCCCGACGACGGCGGGGATCCCGTATTCGCGGGCGACGACGGCACCGTGGCTGTTGGCTCCGCCCATCTCCATGACCAGGGCTCCGGCGGTGAGGAACAGCGGTGTCCAGCCGGGGTCGGTGGAGGGGGCCACGAGGATCTCGCCGGGTTCGAGGTGCGCCCCGACCGGGTCGAGGACGACGCGCGCGATCCCGGTCACGCGTCCGGGTGAGGCGGGTGTGCCGGTCAGGGCACCGTCGGGCGCCTCGGCCGCGACGGCCTCGGGTTCGGTGCCGTCGGAGAGCAGGACGCGCGGGAGGTGGCGGCGGCGCACTTCGCGGGCGTGGTCCTCCTTGCGGCGCGCGACGAGGGGCCTGAGCTCGCCGCCGGGGTCGCGAACGTCGGTCAGGTCGAGGTAGAAGACGTCGCCGGGCTCGTCGAGGAGCCCGTCGCGGACCAGGCCGGCGCCCACGGCCGCCAGTTCGGCGCGCATGGCCGCCAGCGAGGACACCAGCCAGTACTTCGGCATCTCTCGCAGCCCGGCGAGTTCGCGGGTGCGGCCCAGCGCGAAGCGCACGAGGCGGCCGCGGACCGGTCCGCAGCGGGCGGCCAGCTCGCCGATCATGGCCTCGGCCTCGTCGGCGCCGCGCGCGAAGAGCACGTCGGGGGCGCGGTCTCGGGGATCGGCGCGCAGGTAGTTGGCCAGGACGCCGAGGATGTGCGTGGGGTCCTCCGACCAGCGGGGCATGCCCAGGTCGATCTCGGCGACCGCGCGGTGTCCGTAGACGGCGAGGAAACCGCCGAGGCCGTCGGCGAGCGCGGGCGGCCAGTCGCCGCGCCGCGCGGCGAGTTCGGCGGCGGGTGTGGTGAGCAGGAGCGCGGCCGTCGGGGGGTCTTCGCGGAGGCGGGCGGCGAGGTGCCACAGCGCGAGGTCCATCTCGGTGGTCACGTTGTGGGGGAGGGCGCGCAGGACGATGGGGAGTTCGCCGTCGCGGGCGCGTTCGCCGAGGAGGCGGGCGGCCAGGCCGAGCATCGCGAAGCCCGCGGCGGCGGGTGGCGCGACGGTCGGCAGGACGCGCCCGAACTCGGTGGCGAGGACCGCTTCGACGTGGTCGAGGCGGGCGTTGCGGCCGGATCCGGTGGGTGCGGGGAGCCGGGCGGGGAGTTCGCCGACGGCGCGGTCGACGCGGGCGCGGGCCGCTGCGGGGCGGGCGATGGCCGACAGGACCCGCAGCGGGAGCCGGTGGCGCCACATGGTGGCGGCGAATCGGCGCGCGAAGCGGGTGGTGGAGCCTTTCCGGACGGCGAACTCCGGCCGGTCCAGGAGGCCGCGGACGGCGACGGCCGAGCGGGCCTCCATGACGTCGAAGACGCGAGGGAGGATCCGGCGGCCGACGGCGTTGCGCAGTGCTTCGGTGAGGTCGCCGAGGACGCGGCCGGCGGACACGGCGAAGGCGGGCGGACCGGCGACGACGTCGGTGACGCGCTGGCCGAAGATGTCGCGCGCGGCGCCCGCGGCGAGGACCTTGACGGCGGCGACGCCCATCGGGGTGAAGGGCCGGAACATGCCCTGGGCGACGTTGACCGACAGGTAGGCGCGCAGGGTGCCGTGGGGGTTGTCGGGCAGTGGGTAGAGGGTGGTGATGGGCCTGGCCTGGGTGAGCCAGAGCTTGCCGTCGGCGTCGATCGCCCACTCGGTGTCCTGCGGGCTTCCGTAGTGCTCTTCGACTCGTCTGCCCAGCTCGGCGAGGGCGCGGATCCGCGCGTCGGTGAGGCAGGGCTCGCCGGTTCCGGCGAGGGTGAGCGTCTCGGTGCCGCCGCCGGGCAGTGGCCGGACGGCGACGGTCTTGTCGCCGAGGCGGCGCTCGATGACGCGGCCGCCGGGGTCGACGACGAAGTGGTCGGGGTTGACCGAGCCGGACACGACGGCCTCGCCGAGTCCGGGGGCGGCGTCGATGACGATCTGCCGGCGTCGGCCGGTGACCGGGTCGGCGGTGAACATGACCCCGGCGGTCTCGCTGGCGACCATGCGCTGGATGACCACGGCGAGCCGGACGGCGCGGTGGCCGATGTCGTTGGCGTCCCGGTAGGTCACGGCCCGCTCGGTCCACAGTGAGGCCCAGCAGCGGCGGACGGCGTCGAGGAGGTCGGGGGCTCCCACGACGTTGAGGTAGGTGTCCTGCTGCCCGGCGAAGCTGGCGTTCGGGAGGTCCTCGGCGGTGGCCGAGGAGCGGACGGCGTAGGGCGTGTTGTCGTCGGCGAGGGCGGTGACGGCTTCGGCGATGGCGGTGGGCACCTCGGCGGCGGTGACGAGCTCCCGGGCCCGGGCGGCCAGCGCGGGGAGGTCGGCACCGGGGACGTCGAAGGCGTCGAGCACGGGGTCGAGGACGTCGGCGACGACGCGGGCGTAGGCCTCGGTGGTCAGGCAGAAGCCGGGCGGGACGGGGAATCCGGCCCGGGTGAGCACGCCGAGGTTGGCGGCCTTCCCGCCGACGACCTCGAAGCGTTCGGGACCGATCTCGGCGAGGGGGAGGACGAGTGCGGTCATGGCTTCCTCCAGTAATTCATCAAGCGATGAGTTTCAACTTAGTTGAATTCCCCTCCGGGTGCCAGTCCAGCACAGTTTCGTGGTAGGCGACACTGATCCGATGCCTTCACCCGTCCCGCTCCCGTCGACGGACCTCCCGGTCGCCGACGCGCTGCCCGCACTGGGGGAGGCCCTGCGCGCCGACGGCGCCGCCGTCCTCGTCGCGCCGCCCGGATCGGGCAAGACCACGCTCGTCCCCCTGTGGCTCACCGGACTGTTCCCCGCCGACTCCGCCGGGCGCGTCATCGTCGCCGAACCTCGCCGGGTCGCCGTCCGCGCCGCCGCCCGCCGCATGGCCGCCCTCACCGGCACGCGCCTCGGCGAGGAGATCGGCTACACCATCCGCGGCGAGTCGAAGACCGGCCCGCGCACCCGCGTCGAGGTCGTCACCACCGGCGTCCTCGTCCAGCGGCTCCAGCGCGACCCCGAACTGCCCGGCGTCGCCGCGATCGTCCTCGACGAATGCCACGAACGGCACCTCGACACCGACCTCGCCCTCGCCTTCGCCGTCGACGTCCGCGCCAACCTCCGCCCCGGCCTGATGCTCCTGGCCACCTCGGCGACCGCGCAGGCCGAACGCCTCGCCGCGGCCATCGGCGACCCCGCGCCCATCGTCACCGCCCACGTCAGCCCGCACCCCGTCACCGTCCACTGGCGACCCCCGGGCCGCGTCCTCGACGCCCCCCACGGTCTCCGCGTCGACCCCCGCTTCCTCGACCACGTCGCCGTCGTCACCCGCGACGCGCTGGCCGAGCGCTCCGGCGACGCGCTGGTGTTCCTGCCCGGCGTCGGCGAGATCGAGGCCGTCCGCCGCCGCCTCTCCGGCGTCGACACCGTGACCCTTCACGGTGGACAGTCCGATCAGGACGCCGCCCTCCGCCCCGGCCCCCACCGCCGCGTCGTGCTGGCCACGGCCGTCGCCGAGAGCAGCCTGACCGTCCCCGGCGTGCGCGTCGTCGTCGACTCCGGTCTGGCCCGCGTCCCCCGCACCGACCACTCGCGGGGCCTCGGCGCCCTGGTCACCGTCCGGGAGTCCCGCGCCGCCGCCGACCAGCGCGCGGGCCGTGCCGGACGCGAGGCGCCCGGCGACGTCTACCGCTGCTGGCCCGAAGGCGACCGGCTCGCCGCCCACCCCGAACCCGAGGTCGCCACCGCCGACCTCACCGCCTTCATCCTCCAGCTGGCCTGCTGGGGCCACCTCGACGGCGACGGCCTCGCCCTCCTCGACCCGCCCCCGGCCGCCGCCCTCGACGTCGCCCGCACCACCCTCACCGCGATCGGCGCCGTCGACTCCGGCGGCCGCGTCACCGGCCGGGGCCGCGCGATCGCCCGCGCCGGAGCCCACCCGCGACTCGCCCGGGCCCTCCTCGACGGCGCGCCCCTCGTCGGTGCCGACCGCGCCGCCGAGATCGTCGCCCTCCTGTCGGCGGACCGGCGCGGAACCGACGACCTCACCGCCGCCTGGCGCGCCCTCCGCGGAGGCCGCGACCACGACTGGCGCACCGAGACCCGCCGCCTGCGCGGCGCCGTCCCCGCCGCTCCCCGCACCGGCCTCACCGACGACCTCGCCGCCGGACTCGTCGTCGGCCTCGCCTACCCCGAACGCGTCGCCCGCGCCCGCGGCGGCGCCTACCTCATGACCGGCGGTACCGCCGCCGAACTCGGACCCGGCAGTGGACTCAACGGCGTGGAATGGCTCGCCATCGCCGACGCCGCCCGGCAACCCGGTCACCGCAACGCCCGCGTCCGCCTCGCCGCCGCCGTCGACGAGGCCACCGCCCGCGAGGCCGCCGCCGGCCTGCTCACCGAGGCCGACGAGATCGCCTGGGGCAACGGCGACGTCGTCGCCCGCCACACCACCCGCCTCGGCGCGATCACCCTCACCGCCGAACCCCTGCGACGACCCGACCCGCAACGCGTCGCCGCCGCACTCGCCGACGGGCTGGCCCGCGAAGGACTCGACCTCCTCACCTGGGACGCCGCCGCCGCCGAGACCCGCGCCCGGATGGCCTTCTGTCACCGCGCCCTCGGCGAGCCCTGGCCCGCCGTCGACGACGAGACCCTCCTGACCCGCCTGCCCGAGTGGCTCGGCCCGCAACTGGCCCGCGCCCGCCGGCGCGCCGATCTCGCCCGCGTCAAGGTCGCACCGGCCCTGCGCACCCTGCTCGGCTACGCCGAGGCCGCCCGCCTCGACGACGCCGCACCCGAACGCGTCGAGGTCCCCAGCGGCGCACGCGTCCGCGTCGACTACGCCGATCCCGCCGCGCCGGTGCTCGCCGTGAAGGTCCAGGAGGTCTTCGGCTGGAAGAGCGCGCCCGCCCTGGCCTTCGGGCGTGTCCCGGTCGTGCTGCACCTGCTGTCCCCGGCGGGCCGGCCGGTCGCGGTGACCTCCGACCTGGTGTCCTTCTGGGGCGAGGGCTACCGGCAGGTCAGAGCGCAGCTGCGCGGCCGCTACCCCCGGCACCCGTGGCCGGAGGACCCGATGACGGCGCCGCCGACGCGGCGGGTGAAACCCCGCTCCTAGCTCTTCTCCGTCAGCAACCAGCGCCAGCGGCGCAGCTCGGTCACGACCGTCGCCGCCGCCAGCAGCGAGACGCCGACCGCGGCCAGCGGCCACCATGCCAGCCAGGCCGCCGTGATCCCGGAGGCCAGCTGCAGGATCAGCAACCCGACCGTGACGTATCCCGGCACGGCGACCATCACCCGCGGTTTGTCATCCGGCGTCTGGAAGACCGTGGGCAGGCCGATCAGAACGACCACCGACAGCACGGCCAAGGGGATGGAGACGGGCACCAGGGCCCAGGGGACCGCCACCCAGGCGACGATTTCCATGAGGAAGCGCACGGGCGGAACGCCGCGCGGCGGCTCGGGGGCAAGATCAGGCACGCCGATACGATCCCACGCCACCGCGAGCAGAGCCTCGGTGAGGTCCTAGCACATCGGGCAACCGTCACCGCGACACCGGAACAGGGGAGCCCGGATCGGGCATCGCCCTTTCCGGCGATGGTGAAACCCCTGCCCAGCGACGGGTCTCGATGCCCCGGGACGGGGTCCGAACGGCCCCGCCGACCCGGCGATCCAGCTCATGAACTCGATTCCGGGCGCGACCGTCCACTGTGCACTGAAGAGCCGTCCGCATTGGACATTGAAGCCTCGCTATCCGCACAGTGCAAGGAACATCGCCCGCCAGAGTGAACCCCGCGAGAACACATGTCGTGACAACGACAGATACGGCGCGTCACATCACTTCGCTTCGTATCGTCGCGTTACCTTCTCATCGCGGAAGTCGCTCCACCGGCACATTCCGCGACGGGGACAGACCAGACGTGCACAAACCAAAAGGGGAACGCATCGTGACAGAGTTGGCCGATCCGGACGTGACGATCGAGGTCGAACGCGCCCAGCTGAGCCTGAGCACCGCCGCCGCCCGCAACCTGGCCACCACCACCAAGTCCGTCCCGCAGATGCAGGGCATCTCCTCCCGCTGGCTGCTCAAGATGCTGCCGTGGATCCAGACCGAGGGCGGCGTATACCGCGTCAACCGCCGCCTCAGCTACGCCGTCGGCGACGGCCGCGTCACCTTCACCAACGTCGGCGCCGAGGTCCGCGTCATTCCCGAGGAGCTCTGCGAGCTCCCGCTGCTGCGCGGCTACACCGACCACGCCGTCCTCGCCGGACTCGCCTCCCGCTTCGAACAGCGCGAGTACGAGCCCGGTGACGTCCTCGTCGAGGCCGGGCAGTCCGCCGACCACGTCTACCTCATCGCACACGGCAAGGTGAACAAACTCGGCGCCGGCGAATACGGCGACCAGACCATCCTCGGCACCCTCGCCGACGGCGCCTACTTCGGTGAGCAGATCCTCGCCGGAAGCCGGGGCACCTGGGACTTCACCGTCAAGGCCGTCACCCCGGTGACCGTTCTGACACTCGCCGGCGAGGCCATCGCGCAGATGAACGGCCACGCCGAGTCCCTCCGCGCCCACATCGCCCAGATCCTCGAAGGCAGCGGAAAACCCCAGGACGAGCACGGCGAGGCCGCCATCGAGCTCGCCGCCGGCCACGAGGGAGAGGCCGACCTGCCCGGCACCTTCGTCGACTACGAACTCGCGCCCCGCGAGTACGAGCTCTCCGTCGCCCAGACGGTCCTGCGGGTCCACTCCCGCGTCGCCGACCTCTACAACAAGCCGATGGACCAGATCGAGCAGCAGCTCCGCCTGACCATCCAGGCCCTCCGCGAACGGCAGGAGGACGAGCTGATCAACAACCGCGAGTTCGGACTGCTGCACAACGCCGACCTCAAGCAGCGCATCCACACCCGGACCGGCCCGCCGACCCCCGACGACATGGACGAGCTGCTCGCCACCGTCTGGAAGGACCCGGGCTTCTTCCTGGCCAATCCGCGCACCATCGCCGCCTTCGGTCAGGAGTGCAGCCGCCGGGGCCTCTACCCGTCGAGTGTCGACATGAACGGCCACCAGGTCCCGTCCTGGCGCGGCGTGCCGATCCTGCCCTGCAACAAGATCGGCGTCTCGGCGACCCGCACCAGCTCCATCCTGCTGATGCGCACCGGCCAGGAGGCGCAGGGCGTCATCGGCCTGCACCAGACCGGCCTGCCCGACGAGTACGAGCCCGGCCTCAACGTCCGCTTCATGGGCATCAACGAGAAGGCCGTCATCTCCTACCTGGTCAGCGCCTACTACTCGGCCGCGGTCCTCGTGCCCGACGCCCTGGGTGTGCTGGAGAACGTCGAGATCGGCCGGGAAGGCTGACCGACGCCATGCAGCCCTTCGAACTGCCCGACTTCTACATGCCGTATCCCGCGCGGCTCAACCCGAACCTGGAGGCCGCGCGGGCCCACACCAAGACGTGGGCGTACGACATGGGCATGCTCGGCCCGGTGAAGGACGGCGAAGTCGTCTGGAACGAAGCGGAGTTCGACGGGATGGACTACGCGGGACTCTGCGCGTACACCCACCCCGACGCCTCCGGGCCGCGGCTCGACGTCGTGACCGACTGGTACACCTGGGTCTTCTACTTCGACGACCACTTCCTGGAGGCGTTCAAGCGCACCGGCGACCTCGACGGCGCCACGCGCTACCTCGACCGGCTCGCCACGTTCATGCCGGCCGTCCTGGCCGACATGCCCGAACCGGCCAACCCCGACGAGCGCGGGCTGGCCGACCTGTGGACGCGCACGATCCCGCACATGTCGGACGGCTGGCGGGAACGCTTCACCGAGAGCACACGCAACCTGCTGCTGGACTGCGTGTGGGAGATGAACAACATCACCGGCGACCGGGTGCCCAACCCGATCGACTACGTCGAGATGCGCCGGAAGGTCGGCGGGGCACCGTGGTCGGCCGACATCGTCGAGTACTCCCTCGGCATCGAGGTCCCCGGGTCGATCGCGGGGAGCCGGCCGATGCGCGTCCTCAAAGACGCCTTCTCCGACGGCGTGCACCTGCGCAACGACATCTTCAGCTACCAGCGCGAGACCGAGAGCGAAGGCGAGGTCAACAACGGCGTCCTGGTCGTCGAGCGCTTCTTCGGCGTCGCGACGCAGCAGGCCGCCGAGGTCGTCAACGACCTCATCACCTCACGCCTGCACCAGTTCGAGAACACCACGCTTACCGAACTGCCCGGACTCTTCGACGAGCACGCCCTCGGCCCGGCCGAGCGCTACCAGGCGCTCTCCTACGTCAAGGGACTCCAGGACTGGCAGTCCGGCGGCCAGGAGTGGCACATGCGCTCCAACCGCTACATGAACGGCTCGACCGGAACGGTCTCGCAGGCCGACTCCGTCCTCGGCGGACCGGCCGGCCTGGGCACCGCCTCGGCCTACCTCGGCCTCCTCAAGGGAATCGCCGGACCCGGCGGACCGCGCAACCACGTCCGCCCGCCCCTGACGAAGGTCGGGCACCTGCCGATCCCCGACATCTACATGCCCTACCAGGTCAGGCTCAGCCCGCACCTGGACACCGCCCGGCGCGAGAGCATCGACTGGGGCGGGCGGATGGGCTTCTACGACCCGCAACCGGGCACCGGTGGCGTGCCACTGTGGACCCGCGAGCTCAACACCGGCTTCGACTTCGCCCTGTGCTCGGCCGGGCTCGACCCCGACGCCACCGAACGCGAGCTGGTCCTGTCGGCCGAATGGCTCACCTGGGGCACCTACGCCGACGACTACTTCCCGCTGGTGTTCAACGGCTCGGGCAACATGGCCGCCGCCAAGGCCTTCAACGCCCGGCTCGCCCAGTTCATGCCGCTCGACCTCGGACCCGTCCCCGAGCCGGTCAACGCGCTCGAACTCGGGCTCGCCGAACTGTGGCGCCGGACCGCCGAACCCATGCCGCAGGCGGGCCGCAACGCCTTCCGCCGCTCCGTCGACGTCATGATCGACAGCTGGCTGTGGGAACTGGCCAACCACATCCAGCGCCGGATCCCCGACCCGGTGGACTACCTGGAGATGCGCCGCCTGACCTTCGGGTCGGACCTGACCATCGCCCTGTCGAAGCTCGCCCACGGCGGGGAGATCCCGCCCGAGATCTACGCCACCAGCACCCTGCGGGCACTGGAGAACGCCGCCTGCGACTACGCCTGCATGATCAACGACCTGTACTCCTACCAGAAGGAACTCGAATTCGAAGGCGAGGTGCACAACTTCGTCCTCGTCGTCGAGAGCTTCTTCGGCATCGACCGTGACCAGGCCGTCCCGGTCGTCACCGACCTGATGACCGCCCGGATGAAGCAGTTCGAAGGGATCGTCGCCGACGAACTGCCCGTCATGCTCGACCACCACGACGCCACACCCGGCGCCCGCTCGGCGATGGCCTCCTACATCGCCGAACTCGCCGACTGGATGGCCGGAATCCTGCTGTGGCACCAGAGCAGCGCCCGCTACCCGGAGGCCAACCTGCGCTTCCCGCTGACGCACCACACGGCGGGCACGGCACCGGCGCGGCAGCTGGGCATGTCCGCGGCGCGACTGTTCACCCGGCCCGACACCGCGACCCTCGTCGGCGGCGGACCGCTGCTGACGGCGCCCTCGCGCGTCCCGGCCGGAATCGGCGGAGGCCCCGGCGCCCCCGCACCCTCACCCGCCCTGTCCTCGTCACACGGGACGGACGCGGCGGCGGACGGCCCCCGGGCCGCCCCCACCCACGCTCCGCACGGCCCGACCGGGCTGGGCACCCTCGCGGCGCGACCGCACCTTCGGCACGGCAGCCCCAGCACCCAGTCCGCACCAACAGGCAGGAGCAACCTGTGACAGTCACGTCCGACGCCGCGGCCGCCGCGCAACTGAGCCTCAGTACCGCGGCGGCCCGGAAACTGTCCACCACGACCAAGTCCACGCCGCAGATGCAGGGCATCTCGCCCCGCTGGCTGCTGCGCAGGCTCCCGTGGGAACAGACCGGGGGCGGCGTCTTCCGGGTCAACCGGCGCCTCACCTACGCCGTCGGCGACGGGCGGGTCACCTTCACCAGCACCGGATCGCGCGTCCAGGTCATCCCGCAGGAACTGCGCGAACTGGCCGCCCTGCGCGACTTCGAGGACGAGACCGTCCTCGCCGACCTCGCCGGGCGCTTCCAGCAGCGCGAACACGCCGTCGGGGACGTCATCGTCGAGTTCGGGCACGAGACCGACCAGGTCCACCTGATCGCGCACGGCAAGGTCGACAAGCTCGGCGCCGGCGAGTACGGTGCCCGCACGAACCTGGGCACCCTCGCCGACGGCGAGCACTTCGGCAACGCCATGCTCGTCGAACCGCAGGCGATCTGGGAGTACACCGTCAAGGCGGTCACCCCGGTCACGCTCCTGTCGCTGTCCCGCTCCGACTACAACGCCCTCGCCGAGCGCAGTCCCCAGCTGCGCGCGCACATCGAGGCCGTGCGCTCGGGAGGGCAGCGTCCGCAGAACCGGCACGGCGAGGCGGCGATCGATCTCGCCGCCGGACACCGGGGCGAACACGACCTGCCGAGCACCTTCGTGGACTACGAACTGGAACCGCGCGAGTACGAGCTGAGCGTGGCGCAGACCGTCCTGCGGGTGCACAGCCGCGTCGCCGACCTCTACAACAAGCCGATGGACCAGACACAGCAGCAGCTGCGCCTGACCGTCGAGGCGCTGCGGGAGCGGCAGGAACACGAGCTGATCAACAACCGCGACTTCGGGCTGCTGCACAACGCCGACCTCAAGCACCGGATCCACACCCGGACCGGCCCGCCGACGCCCGACGACATGGACAACCTGCTCGCCCGCCGCCGCAAGACGGCGTTCTTCCTGGCGCACCCGCGCACGATCGCTGCCTTCGGGCGCGAGTGCAGCAACCGGGGCGTATATCCCGATCCGGTGACCCTCGACGGCCGCAAGGTGCAGGCGTGGCGCGGCACTCCGGTGCTGCCCTGCGACAAGATCCCGATCAGCGCCAGCGGGGTCACCTCGATCCTGGCGATGCGCACGGGCCTCAAGGACGAGGGTGTCATCGGCCTGCACCAGGTCGGTCTGCCCGACGAGATCGAGCCGGGCCTCTCGGTGCGTTTCAACGGGATCAACGAGCAGGCGATCATCTCCTACCTGGTGAGCGCCTACTACTCCGCAGCCGTCCTGGTCCCCGACGCGCTCGGGATCCTCGAACACGTCGAGATCGGCCGCTGAGCACCGGTCGGCACCACCACAAGCCTGAAGGAGGCCCGTTGATGTCAACCAGTGCCATGTTCCCCGGGGCGAGAACCTCGCCGGACCGCTCGGCGCGCGACGTGCTGGCGTGGAGCCGGGACCTGGTCGAGCCGGTGCTGCGCTCGGCCGTGGACTCGCTGCCGGCCTCGATGCGGCGCATAGCCGGGTACCACCTCGGCTGGTGGGACGCCGACGGCGCGCCGGACCACGGGGACGGCGGCAAGGCGCTGCGCCCCGCGCTGGTCCTGCTGGCGGCCGAGGCCGCGGGCGGGTCGAGCGCCGAGGCGGTGCCGGCCGCCGTCGCGGTGGAGCTGGTGCACAACTTCTCGCTCCTGCACGACGACGTCATGGACGGCGACACCACCCGCAGGCACCGGCCGACGGCGTGGAGCGTCTACGGCGTGGGACCGGCGATCCTGGCCGGGGACGCGCTGGTGACGCTGGCCTTCGACGTGCTCGCCGCCAGTGGGCACGTGGTGTCGCAGCAGGCGATGCGGATGCTCAGTACGGCCGTGCTCGACCTCGTCGACGGGCAGAGCGCCGACATGGGCTTCGAGGATCGTGTCGATGTCGGCATCGGCGAGTGCGTGAGCATGGCCGACGCCAAGACCGGTGCCCTGCTCGGCTGCGCCTGCGCGATCGGTGCGGCCTTCGCGGGGGCGGCGCCGGACAAGGTGGCGCGCCTGCGGAACTTCGGGACCCGGCTCGGTCTGGCCTTCCAGCACGTCGACGACCTGCTGGGCATCTGGGGCGAGCCGGAGGTGACCGGCAAGCCGGTCTACTCCGATCTGAACAACCGCAAGAAGTCCCTGCCGGTGGTGGCCGCGCTGACCTCGGGCACGCCCGCGGGGGAGGAGCTGGCCGGGTTGTACCACCGGGTCGAGCCGCTGTCGGAGGCCGAGCTGGCGCGGGCCGCGGAACTGATCGACCAGGCGGGCGGGCGCGAGTGGAGCCAGGGCCAGGCCGACGAGCTGCTCAAGGGGGCGATGGCCGAGCTGGCGATGATCGATCCGGGTCCGCGTCCGTCGCTGGAGCTGGGGCTGCTCGCACGGCTGGCGACCCGCCGTGACCGCTGAGCGGGAGATCCGGGTGTCGAGGCACCGGATCGCCGTCGCCCACCCCGGCGCGCTGGCGCCGGGGTCGGCGGTGGTCGCCGGCGAGTTGCGGCTCCTTGACGGGAGGGTCGTGCCCTGCCCGTCGGCGGTCCTTTTCGCCGGGGCCCTGCGTTCGCGGGGCCTGCAGGTGACCGTGGCGCCCATGGCGGCGGCGCTGGGGGCGGCCAGCGTCAACGCCGTCGGGGTCCTCCTGTCCGAAGTGGACGGGGATCCGGCGGCGCTCGGTTTCGCGGTGCCCGACGGGGACGTCGGCACGCGTGAACTGGCGCACGAGGTCTTCGGTCTGTGGTCGGCGGCGGTGGCGCCCCGGCGGGTCCTGCTGGCCTCGCCGCGCGCCTTCTGCGCGGGCGTCGAACGTGCCATCGACGTCGTCGATCGTGCCCTGGAACGCGCCGGCGGGGAACCGGTGCACGTCCGCAAGCAGATCGTGCACAACGTCCATGTGGTCGAGGAGCTCGCGGCGAAGGGCGCGGTGTTCGTCGAGGAACTCGACGCCGTGCCCGATGGTGGCACCGTGGTGTTCTCCGCGCACGGGGTGTCCCCGGCGGTGCGCGACGAGGCGAGCCGGCGCGGGCTCGACGTGATCGACGCGACCTGTCCGCTCGTCGCGAAGGTGCACATCGAGGCCCGTCGTTTCGCCGCTCGCGGTGACACGGTCCTGCTGGTCGGGCACGCCGGGCACGAGGAGACCGAGGGGACGCTCGGTGAGGCGCCGGAGCAGACGTTGCTGGTGGAGAGCGCCGCCGACGTCGCCGCCCTGGACGTGCCCGACCCCGCACGAGTGTCCTACCTGACGCAGACGACGCTCGCCGTCGACGAGACCGCCGAGATCGTCGACGCCCTCCGTGCGCGGTTCCCCGCTTTGCGAGGGCCAGGTACCGACGACATCTGTTACGCCACCACCAATCGGCAGGAGGCGCTGCGCGCGGTGTCCGGTGAGGCCGACCTGGTCGTCGTGGTCGGCTCGGCGAACTCCTCGAACTCGCTGCGCCTTGCCGAGCTGGCCGCCCGGGACGGCACGGCGGCCCATCTCATCGACGACGTGGGCGAACTGCGCCTGGAGTGGCTCGCGGGCGCCGCCACCATCGGTCTGACGGCGGGGGCGTCGGCACCGCCGAGGCTCGTCGACGACGTCATCGAGGCACTGTCCGGGCTCGGCCCGGTGGACGTGGAGGTTCGGGAGACCGCGGTGGAGACCGTGCGTTTCGGGTTGCCGCCGCAGGTGCGGGCGGCGCAGGACTAGCCGAGCATGGCGTCGAGCGTCACGAAGCCGTAGCCGGCCTCGCTCAGGCGCACGATCACGTCGGGCAGCGCGTCGGCGTCCACCGTGGAACCGTCGCCGGGGTTGGATCCGGCGTGCATGAGCACGATCTCGCCGGGCTGGAGCGCGTAGAGGACGCGGTCGACGACGATGTCGGCGGTGATACCGGCGTCGACGCCTTTCCAGCCGAGGGTGTCGACGGTCCAGCGCACGGGGACGTAGCCGCTGTCGTTGAGCAGTCCGACGCAGCGGTCGTCGCGGTCGCCGTAGGGGAAGCGGAACCACGGGCGCGGGTCGGCTCCGGCGGCGTTGAGGGCGCGTTCGGCGTCGGCGACCTCGATGGCGATCTCGGCGTCGCTCAACGGGGGGAAGTGCGGGTGGGTCATCGAGTGGTTCCCGATCCGGTGGCCCCCGGCGAGGATGGCACCGACTTCGGCGGGGTGCTCGGCGGCGAAGTCGCCGGTGACGAAGAAGGTGGCGGGCACGTTCTCGGCGGCGAGGGTGGCGAGCATGGAGGAGAGTCCGGCCTTGTCGCCGCCGACGTCGATGGTGAGCGCGACGACCTTCGCGGCGGTCGGCAGGGCCGTGACGTCGGTACCGGCGAGGCCGTCGGGGACCGGTGGTGCGGGCGGAGCCGACGCCGACGGCGAGGGTGAAGCGCTCGGTGACGCGGCGGGAGACGTCGGCGCGCGCGGGGGAGCGCTCGTCGCCGAGGCCGTCGGGACGGTCACGTCGGGTGCGGCGCCGTCCTGGCCGCCGCCGCGCGCGGCGAGGAAGACCAGTCCGGCCAAGGACAGCACGATGACCGCGCCGACCGCGGCGACGATGATCCATTCCCGGCGGTTCACAGGCACCTGCCCACGATGAGTGCGCCAGTCTCCACCGCAAGCATGGCGCGTCCGGGTCCGAAACGGCAGGGGCGCGCCGCCTACTTGTGGTGAAACGGCGGAACCACCCGGGAGAGATCACCGGGTGGTTCCGTCGTTCGTCCCTTCAGGACCCCAGCAGCGCCGTCGTCAGCGCGCAACGCTCGATCAGCCCGCTCACCGTGGCGTACTCGTCACGGGCGTGCGCCCCCGCACCGACCGCGCCGAGCCCGTCCAGCACCGGCCGGCCCGTCGCCGCGGCGAAGTTCCCGTCACTGGCACCGCCCACGGCCGCCTCACCCAGATCCAGTCCCAGCGGCACGGCCAGCGCCCGCGCCCGCTCGTACAGGGCACCGATCGCCGGCGTCCGGTCCATCACGGGACGCCGCCACTCGCCTTTCGCCGCCACCGTCACCCGCGCGTCACCCGGGTCCAGATTCGCCACGACCGCCTCGATCCGCTCGGCCTCGGCCCGGGTCCGCACCCGGATCTCGGCACCCGCGTGGGCGTGCCCGGCCGTCACGTTCAACCGGGAACCGCCGTCGATGAGCCCCACGTTGACCGAGGTGCCCGCGTCCAGGTCGGCCGCGCCGGTCAACTGGAGCACGATCCGCGACAGGGCCGTGATCGCGCTCGCCCCGGCCGTCGGGTCAAGCCCGGCGTGGGCCTCGACGCCGGTCACGTCGATGTGGAAGCCGCCGATGCCCTTGCGTGCGGTCTTGACCTTCCCGTCGACACTGGGTTCGAGGACGAGGACCTCCCGCACGCCTTCGCAGGCGGCCTCGATCGCCGCCCGCGAGACCGGGGATCCCAGCTCCTCGTCCCCGTTGAGCATCAGCCGCACCGGAGGACGCGCCAGGCCCAGCGCGTCGAACGCCCGCAGCGCCCACACGCCCTGAACGAGCCCGGCCTTCATGTCGAAGACACCGGGCCCGCGGATGACGTCGCCTTCGATCGAGAAGGGGATGTCCACCAGCGTCCCGACCGGCCACACCGTGTCATAGTGCCCGAGGATGAGCGTCGGGGTGCCCGTGCCGTACTCCATCCGGACGGCGTCACCGTGGGTGCCGCCTCCCGGTGTGGTCTCGACGCGGTCCGGCGCGCCGAGGCGCTCGGTGATCCAGTCGCCGACCAGCGCCAGGCCGCCGCGCAGGGCGTCGAGATCGTCGCTGGGCGTCTCGCACTCGACGAGCGTGCGCAGGTCGGCGAGCATGTCGCCCTCGTGCTCGGCGGCCCAGTCCCGCACTGCCCGGATGTCGATGTCCATGATCTCCTCGTCACTGTCCTTTGCGGAGTACTCGGCCGGGGCGTTCCCCGGTGGCCTCGCCGTCGCGCCGGACGGCCTTTCCGGCGACGAACACGTCGCGAACCCCGGTCGCCAGGCGCCACGGGTCGGTGAAGGTGGCGCGCTCGGCGACGGTGTCCGGGTCGAACACCGCGAGGTCGGCGACCATCCCCTCGGCGATCCGGCCGCGTCCGGTGAGTCCCAGCCGCTCGGCGGGCAGACCGGTCATCTTGCGCACCGCCTCGGGCAGGGTCAGCAGGCCGCGTTCACGTACATAGTGGCCGAGGACCCGCACGAAGGTGCCGAAGCTGCGCGGATGGGGCCGCCCCGGTCCGGTGGCGCGCAGGACCTGGCCGTCGCTGGCGACGCTCACCAGCGGGTGGGCCAGGACCTCGTCGACGTCGGCGCCGGCCATCGCGTTGTTCACGATCGACACCGCACCGCCGTGCGCGGCGAGGATCTCGCAGACCGCCTCGGCGGGGTCGATGCCCAGGTCACCGGCGATCTCGTCGAGACTGCGCCCGACGTCCTCGGTGAACCGCCCCAAGGGCAGGTCGGCGATGACGACGCCCGCGGAGTCGATGTCGGCGGCCATCCGCGCCCGCAGGTTCTCGGCGATGGCCTCGCGCGTCTCCTTGTCGCCGAGACGTTCCAGGAGCGCGCCGACGCCCCCGTCGAGCGCCCAGCCGGGCAGCCGCGAGGTGAGCGTCGTCGACGAGGCCGTGTACGGGTACACGTCCGCGGCGACGTCGACACCGTCGGCGCGGGCCGCCTCGATCATCTTCAGCGCCTCGCCGACCTTGCCGTGGTTACGGCGGCCCATCGCCTTCAAGTGCGAGATCTCCAGGCGCACCCCACTGGCGCGAGCGGTCGCGATCGCCTCCCCGACGGCCTCGATGAGGTGCTCGGACTCGCTGCGCATGTGCGTCGAGTAGAGCAGCCCGTGCGCGGCGGCCTCCGCCGCCAGGGACGTCACCTCGGCGGCATTGGAGTAGGACCCCGGGGCATAGATCAGCCCGGTGGACATACCGTAGGCGCCCTGCTCGGCGGCCGTCGCCAGCAGCCCGCGCATCGCCTCGACGTCCTCCGCCTCGGCACCCCGCTCGCCCGGCCCGATCACCGCCGTGCGCAGGGCGCCGTGCCCGACCTGGAGCGCCAGGTTGATCGCCGGGCCGGACGCCTCCACCGAGGCGGCGTACCCGGCCAGATCGTCCCAGTCCCAGGCGAGACCGTCATTGAAGAACGCCGCCGTCCGCTTCGCCGACTCCAGGTCGCGCACCGGGAAGGGCGAGAAACCACAGTTGCCGGTCAGCAGCGTCGTCACGCCCTGCGCGACGCTGGCGTCGGCGCCCGGCGTGCCCTGCACGGTGAAGTCGGTGTGCGAGTGCAGGTCGATGAAACCCGGCGACAGGACGTGCCCGCCGGCGTCGATCCGTTCCACGGCCTCGGCGCCGGCCAGCCCACCCGGCGGCGTCACCGCGGTGATGAGCTCGCCGGTCACGCCCACGTCGGCGGCCCGGCCTTCCGCGCCGGTCCCGTCGAGGACCAGCGCGCCTTCGATGACGATGTCGAAACGCATCTCGGCTCTCCTTCTAGGTGAGGATGACCAGCAGGACGGCGTACATCACGCACGCGCCACCGATGATCACCCAGGACGGCAGCAGCAGATTCCGCAGATTCGTCGATCTGGCCAGACCCATCGCCCCGACCATGTTCGCGTTCGGCATCGGCCCGTAGGTGTCGCCCTTCGAAGACCACAACAGCACGATCGCCCAGGCGGGCGCCGCGATACCGAGCGTTGCCGCCACCCCGCCGAAGACCTTGTCCAGCAGCACGACCTGCGCGGCCGTCGCACCCGGCACACCGACCCAGCCGAGCAGCGCGATCACGATCGCGAAGGGCAGCGCGGACATGTGGCCGAGCTTGTCGCCGTAGGTCGCCAGGATCACGTCATAGGGTTTGAGCGCGTCCACCGCCAGGAACACCGCCGCCAGCAGCCAGAACAACACCAGCATGCTCAGCAGCTTCGAGGCGCCCTTGAAGAAGGTCGAGACGATGTCGGCGACCTTGAGACGCCCGGCGAAGCCGGTCGCGATCGCCAGCAACGGCAGTGCCAGCAGCGGGAAGTTCGTGCCCGCCTTCGTCCACGTCGCATACACCACCAGCGCCACCAGCAGAACCAGGAACACCGCGGTGGCCTGCTTCGCCGTGCGCGGCGACGCCGCACCGTCGTCGGCGGTCTCCTCGGCGGTGTAGAAGTCGTTCTCGCGCTTCGAACGCCGCTGGATCCAGGGGATCAGCGCCATCCCGAGCACCACCGACAGGACCGCGAGCGGGCCGGCGACGGTCTTGAGATAGGTCAGGTAGTCGATGTCGGCGGCCTCCAGGATCGCCACGTTGCTGCCCGCGAACGGCGCCACGGCCAGCCCGGCCGCGCCGCCGATGAACATCATCAGCGCCGTCGCCGAACGCGTGAAACCGATCCGCGCCGCCACCGGGATGAGGATCGGCGCGGCGATCGCCAGAGCCCCGGCGAGCGTGCCGAGGCTCGCCACCAGGATCAGGCAGGCCAGCATGATGCCCAGCTGCATACGCCACGGACTGTTCTCACCGACGACGCGGATCGTCGAGCGCACGATCGTGTCGGCGACGCCGGTCCGGCGCAGGACCTCACCGACCCCGGCGCCCAGCACGATGATGAAACCGATGATCGTGACCAGGTCCGCGGTGGCCGTGCCGAGCAGATCGCCGATCTCGGCCGGTGTGCTCTGCGCCAGCAGCACCGCCGACAGCAGAACCGCGATCGTGGCCACCAGCAGGTCCATGCCCAGCAGCGTCAGCACGAAGTACATGACGATCGGGATGATCAGGCCCCACACGGTCGGGGCCTCGACGAAGAACCCGGCCACCAGGCTGGTCAGGATCCCGGCGAGCGCCAGGAGATTGACCAGCCGGCGGCGGCCGGGGGAGACCTCGACGTGGTACGCGTTCTGTTCCTCGTCCTTCGTGCCGGAAGGCCGGGGCTCTCTTGTCGACTTCGGTGTCGTGGACATTCGGGGGTTCCTCACAGGGGGATCGGTGTGAGGCGCCCGGGGAGTATCAGGTGGCGCGCTGGTCGAGCGTCGCCGACGCGGTGCGCCGGATGAACTCCCCGTTCACCTCGTGTCCGAGACCGGGCACGGTGGTGGGCACCGTGACCTCGCCCCGGTCCGCGCGGATCGGTGGGGTCACCACGTCCTCGCGGTAGTACTTGTCGGAGCCGGAGACGTCCGACGGCAGGGTGAATCCGGGCAGACTGGACAGGGCCACGTTGGCCGCTCGCCCGATCCCGAACTCGTGCATTCCTCCGCACCAGACGTCCATGCCGGCGGCGCTGGCGCGGTCGTGCGCCTCGACGGCGGCGGTCAGACCGCCCATCCGCGAGACCTTGATGTTGAGCACCCGCCCGGCCTTGAGAGCCAGCGCGGTGTCCAGGTCGTCGACGGTCACCACCGACTCGTCGAGGCAGACCGGCGTGGCCAGACGCGCCTGGAGACGCGCGTGCGCCGCCAGCGCGCGCGGCGTGTACGGCTGCTCGACCATGACCAGACCCTGCTCGTCGAGGGCGGCGAAGACCGCGTCGTGCTCGGGCGACTCGGTGTAGACGCCGTTGGCGTCGACGTGCACCTGGAGATGACCGAAGGCCGCCTTGACGGCCTTCACCGGCTCCACGTCCCAGCCGGGCGCGATCTTGAGCTTGATGCGGGGATAACCCGCCTCGTCGTGCTTGGCGACCTGTGCCAGCAGCTCGTCGATGGTCGGCTCGATGCCGAGGCTCACACCCGCCGTGACCGTCGCCCGCGTCCCGCCCAGCGCCGCCGACAGCGACGTACCCGAAGCCTTCGACCACAGCGTCCAGGCCGCCATGTCAAGGCCCGCCTTGGCGAACTCGTGCCCGCGCACCTTCGCCCACAGAGCCGGAACCTCACGCGGATGCGACCAGTCCCGCCCCAGCACCGCCGGAACCAGGTACCGCTCCAGCATCAGCCAGCAGGTGTCCACCGTCTCCGGCGAGTAGAACGGCCCCGACGGCGAGGCGATCTCGCCCCACCCGACGGCGCCGTCGGCGTCGACGGCCCGCACCAGGATGTGCTCCAGATGCGTCTTGGCGTGCGAGCTGGTCTGGAACTGGTGCACCAGCGGCAGGGACACCCGGAAGGCCTCGATCCGATCGATGCGCACGTTATGCCTCCTCATAGGCGTCGAGTCGCGCGGCGAGCACATCCCGCCGGGCCAGCCGCCGGCGCGCGCCCTTGGCGGACGCGGCGGCCAAGGTGACCAGCAGGTGGCAGACGGCCGCCACCGCGGTCGGTGAATCCGCGTACGAAGCCGAACCGGTCGACACGATCACGGGAATGTCCGACAGCGCGGCCAGCCGGCTGTCGCGGGAGTCGGTGACACCGATCAGCGTGCCCCCGGCGGCCTGGAACTCCTCGGCCACGACCAGCGTCGTGCGCACATAGCGGCGGAACGAGAACGCGATCAGCACGTCCGAGGCACGCACGTCGGACAGCAGATCGAGGGGCGCGTCCACCAGCGCCACACCCGCCATGCTCGCCGACAGGTCGCTGGCCACCAGCGACGCGTACGCGCCGCTCTTGCCCGCGCCGATCACGAAACGCCTCCGCGCGGCCACGATCTTGCCCGCCGCCAGCTCCACCGAGCCCGAGGCGACCACCGCGTCGAGCGTGTGCCGCAGGTTCGCCTGCTCATGCTCGATCACCTGCCGCATCAGCGCGTCGGCCGAGGACCGGCGCATCCGCGCGCCGAACCGGTCGTCGGGACTCGACAGCGCCCGGTCCTCCTCGCGGTCGGCCAGCTCACGCAGCCGCCCGTAGTCGGCCACACCGACCGCCGCCAGCAGCCGGTCCAGGTCACGGGGCGTCGCCTTCGCCTGCCGCAGCAGCCGCGCCGGCGGTAGATGCTCCAGATGCGGATAGCTCTCGGCGATCAGTTCCGCCAGCCGGACCGCGGGTTCCCCCTCGGCCACGGCCAGCAGGCGCTCGCCGAAGTCCTCGCTCACGCCGGGTCCCCGAGCACGTAGACGGCGGTCTCATCGGTGACCCGCACGCACGACACGATCGCGCGCCCGGCCGCCAGGTTCGCTTCGAGGACGTCGGCGACCCGGTCCCGGACCCGTTCGGCGGCGTCGGCGTCGGCGGCGAAGACGCTCGTCCAGTCGGCCGGGAGGCCGAGGAGCAACTCGTCACCGGCGTCGGCGTGCTCGCCCCACCCGAGGACGGGCAGGCCTTCACGGCGGTCGCGGACGGGCGGGTAGGCGCGCAGGTCCCACTCGACGACGACGCGGTCGGAGCGGGCGCCGGCCTCGGGGCCGATGTCGGAGGAGCCGTAGTAGTTGCGCTTGAACCAGCGGCCGCGTGCGCCGAGCACGTCGAAGTTGAAGTGCGCGTTGCGGGTGCGCATCGGGTCGAAGGTCCAGCGGATCGTCTCGATGCCGCTGGCCAGGGCGTGCTCGCGCTGCGCGAGCTTGAGGCGGCGTCCGATGCCGGCGTTCTGCCGGTCCGGGTCGACGATCGCGGTCTGCGAGTACTGGTAGGGGCGGCCCTTGTCGAGCGCGGTGAAGCTGATGACGAGGCCGATGAGGATCTCGCCGGGCAGGAAGGCGCCGAGCACGCCCCCGCCGTTGTCGCGCAGGGCGGCCAGCAGGCGGGGAGAGAAGGACGGGTCCGTGGGCTTGAGCTGGAACCCGCGCCGGTACAGCTCGACCGCGGCGTGCATCTCGGTGCTGTCGCGCAGCGGGCGGACCGTGACCTCGGCGCCTGACTCGGTCGGCATGGGCGGGTCCTTCCGGTAGGGGAGGGGACTCCCGATGGAGGGGCGTGGCGAAGATACGGAACGTATCTTCGTCTGGAGTTCTATCACTGTTCGTCGATCACGTGCAAGAGCTGCGGGAAAACGCTTACTGACGGTCCGGGACGGAAGCGTCCGCACGGAGATCTGAAGCGTATGAACGAAGCGCTCTCGGAAGGTCCGAAGCGGCGCCGAAATCTGTCCGGGCGATAAGTATCAGTTATGTCCGTCACCTGGCGACGACCTGCGAACACGACCGAAAACCCGCGGCGAAAGAGGGTGGCGCCGCCGATGCCGGAGCGATAGTTTTCCGGGATGCTCGCCGAGTTCCGGCTCGCCAGGATCGTCGACGGCCTCCCGCACCGGGCGGAGGTCGCCGTCGAGGTGCGCCCGGCCGCGCGGGACGCGGTCCGGATCGGCGGCGATCCCTGCGGATGGCGTCGCGAGGCCCATGGCCCCGGTGCCTGGATCGGGGGACCGGCGGACGACGGAATGGTCAGTTCCGCCGAGGTCGCCGCCGACACCGCCGCCGCGCGGGCGCTGTCGGAGCACACCGGCCCGCCGCACGAGGTGACGGTGACCGCCATCCGTGACTCCAACGTCGACACCGGCCGCGGTCATGTCCGCTTCGCCGCGGTCCATGCCACCGCGCGAGCCCTCGGCTTCAGTCCCGCCGACACCGCCGCCGCTCGTCTGACCGCGTACGTGCCCGCCGGCGGCGCGGGGGAGTCGTACTGATGTGCCATTTTTTCGCGGCGGCCGCGTCGTCTCTCGCCTTTTCCGTCATCGCTTAGTACATTTGTTCGCATGGCTGAAGTGAGCACTCTGCGCCCCCGGAACACGCGGGGCACGGTGGACGGAGGCGAGCCGGTCGACCCCTCGCTGGCCAGGCGCCGGCCCGGTCGCAGCTTCCGTTCGGCGACCCGCCGGATCCGCTTCGGTGAGCTGGTCGACGGCCGGTGGTACGTCGAGCTGGAATGGCAGGCCTACGAGTGCCGCGCCTACGCGACTCAGCAGCAGGCCGTCGCGGTCGCCGGGCAGCTCCAGCAGCGGTTCAGTTCCCTGCTGCGGGCGGCCTGACCCCGTCGCCCCGGAAGGTCCTGCGGTAGGTCATCGGCGCCACGCCGAGCGCCTCGTGCAGGTGTTTGCGCAGTGAGGCCGAAGTGCCGAAGCCCGCACGGCGGGCGATCTGGTCTGCCGAGAGGTCGGTCGACTCCAGCAGTCCGCGCGCCCGTTCGACGCGTTGCGCGGTGATCCACCGCCCGGGCGTGCGCCCGACCTCGTCGCGGAAGCGGCGGGTGAAGGTCCGCACGCTCATGTTGGCGTGCGAGGCGAGCTCGGTCAGGGCGAGCGTTTCGGTGAGGTGGTCGAGGATCCAGGCGCGGGTGGCGGCGGTGGAGGCCGTGCCGGGTCCGGGGACGGGGCGTTCGATGTACTGGGCCTGGCCGCCGTCGCGCCAGGGTGGGATGACGCTGCGGCGGGCGACCTTGTTGGCGATCTCGGTGCCGTGGTCGCGGCGGACGATGTGCAGGCATAGGTCGATGCCGGCGGACACGCCCGCGGAGGTGAGGACGTCGCCGTCGTCGGTGTAGAGGACGTCGGGGTCGACTTTGACCTTCGGGTAGAGGCGCTGGAGCTGTTCGGTGGACATCCAGTGGGTGGTGGCGGGGCGGCCGTCGAGTAGTCCCGCCGCGGCGAGCAGGAACGAGGCCGTGCAGATGGAGACGACGCGTGTGCCGGGGCGGATGTGGGCGAAGGCTGCGGCGATCTCGGCGGGGAGGCGGCCGTCGAGGTGGGCGGTGGAGATCTCGTGGGAGGCGGGGATGACGACGGTGTCGGCCTCGGCGAGTTTCGTGGCGTCGTGGCGGACGTGGACGTCGAAGTCCGAGGTGGTCTGGACGGGTCCGGCGGTGAGTCCGCATGTGGTGACGCGGTAGAGGGGGGCGCCGTCGGCGTCTTCGGCCATGGCGAAGATGCGGGCGGGGATGCCGAGTTCGAAGGTGATCACGCCGTCCAGCGCGAGAACGACGATGTGGTGCGGCGTGACGGTCATGGCCAGATCGTTGCACATGATGGCCTTCGGGCCACTGTTCATCCGGTCACGTGGCGGGGAGGCTGTGCCGGTGACCGGGATTTCTGTGGAAGTGAAGCGTCGGCCTCGTGTGCACCGGGCGTGGTGGGTGGCGGCGGTGACGTTCGTGGCGATCGTGGGTGCGGCGGCGTTTCGGGCGACGCCGAGTGTGCTGATCGATCCGCTGCAGGGTGAGTTCGGGTGGTCGCGGGGGACGATCGGGGCGGCGGTGTCGGTGAATCTGGTGTTGTACGGGCTTACGTCGCCGTTCTCGGCGGCGCTGATGGAGCGTTTCGGGATCCGGCGGGTGGTGGCGGTGGCGCTGTTGCTGGTGGCGGCCGGAAGTGGGCTGACGGTGTTCATGAACGCGGCCTGGCAGCTGGTCCTGTTGTGGGGTGTTGTCGTCGGGCTGGGTACGGGGTCGATGGCGTTGGCGCTGGTCGCGACGATCACGAGCCGGTGGTTCGTGAAGCGGCGGGGGCTGGTGACGGGGGTGCTGACGGCCGCGGGGGCGGCGGGGCAGCTGGTGTTCCTGCCGCTGGTGGCGTCCATCGTGGACGACGGGGAGTGGCGGGTGGCGGCGCTGACGGTGGCGTTCACGGCTTTGGCGGTGGTCCCGTTCGTGTGGTGGCTGATGCGCGACCGGCCGGAGGACGTCGGTGTGCACGCTTATGGCGCGGATGGTCCCTCGCCGGTGGTCGCGGTGAGCGGTGGGGCGGGTGCGGCGGCGGGCCGGGCGTTGAAGGTGTTGTTCTCGGCGGCGCGGACGCGGGAGTTCTGGTTGCTGGCGGGGGCCTTCGCGATCTGCGGCGCGAGTACGAACGGTCTGATGGGGACGCATTTCGTGCCCGCCGCGCATGATCACGGGATGCCGTTGACGGCGGCGGCGAGTCTGCTGGCGGTGATCGGGGTGGTCGACATCGTCGGGACGATCGGTTCGGGGTGGTTGACCGACCGTTTCGACTCGCGGCGGTTGCTGTGGGTGTACTACGTGCTGCGGGGGGTGTCGCTGTTGTTCCTGCCGTCGTTGTTCGCGCAGGCGGTGGAGCCGCCGATGTTCTTCTTCATCTTGTTCTACGGCCTGGACTGGGTGGCGACGGTGCCGCCGACGATCGCCTTGTGCCGTGAGCGTTTCGGTGACGCCGATGCTCCGGTGGTGTTCGGGTGGGTCCTCGGGGCGCATCAGGTCGGGGCCGGGGCGGTGGCGGTTCTGGGCGGTGTCGCGCGGGACAGGTTCGGGGATTACAACCTGGCCTGGTACGCGGCGGGGGTGCTGTGCGCGGCGGCGGCGTTCATGTCGTTGATGGTCCGCCCGGCGCGGGGTGCGTCTCAGGCGCCGGTGGCGGCGTAGTCGGGCAGGTCGATGGCGTTGGCGGCGCCGTGGATCTTCTCGACGATGCGGGCGATCATCTTGGTGCTGCCGGGGATGTGGGGCATGAGGCGGAGCATGCGGGTCTGGAACCAGATCTGGGCGGCGGAGCCCATGACCATGCCTTTGAGGTTGCTGGCGGCGAGTGCCTGGTTGGCCTCGGCGAAGGGGCGCATGCGCCGTTCGTAGGCGGCGAAGGCGGGGGTGTGGTCGCCGTCGGCGGCGGCGAGTTCGCCGGCCAGGACGTAGGCGCCGACGAGGCTGAGGCTGGTGCCCTGTCCGGAGGCCGGGGAGGGGCAGTAGGCGGCGTCGCCGACGAGGGTGACACGGCCGTGGGACCAGGTGTCCATGTGGACCTGGCTGATGGAGTCGAAGTAGAAGTCGGGGGCGTCGGCGGCGCTGTCGAGGAGGGTGGGGACCTCCCACGCGACGCCGTCGAAGGCTTCGGCGAGCAGGCGCTTCTGGTGGTCGGTGTCGCGGTGGTCGTAGGGGGTGGTGGGTGAGGTGAAGAGGTACATGGCCTTGGCGTCGGTGTTCCCGGCGGTGCTGTAGACGAGGGCGGTGCGGCCGGGGGCGGGGTGGGTGACCTCGCGGCGGTCGAGGCCGAGGTGGTTGGGGGTGGTGTGGATGGCGATGTGGTGGCCGAGGTGGCGGATGTGGGGGGTTTCGTCGCCGAAGGTGAGGCGGCGGGTGTGGGAGTGGAGGCCGTCGGCGCCGACGACGAGGCCGAAGGTGCGGGTGTTTCCGCTGTCGAACGTGACCTCGACGCCGCCGGGGGTGTCTTTGAGGTTGTGGATGGAGTCTCCGAAGAGGTACTCGACCGTGCCTGCGGTGGCGTCGTGGATGAGGCGGGCGAGGTCGCCGCGCATGAGTTCGACGTCGTCGTTGTCGCGTCCGCCGAAGAGGTCGGCGTCCATGACGGCGATGGTCTTGCCCTTGGCGTCGACGATCGTGCCGGTCCGCATGTCGGTGGTGGCGGCTTCGGCGGCTTCGCGCAGGCCCATGCGGTCGAGGACGGTAAGGGCGGCGCCGCGGACGTCGATCTTGTAGCCGCCTTCGCGGACGGTCTCGGCGCGTTCGACGACGGTGGGGGTGAAGCCGTGCCGGGCGAGCCAGTAGGCGAGGGCGGGTCCGGCGATGCCGGCGCCGGAGATGAGGACGGTGGTGTTGCGCATCGGGGGCTCCTTCGAGGGGTGGGTCGTTGCCGATGACAGAACCATACACAAGTCTCAGACGACTGTCTAGCACAGATGTGCAAGACGTTCGTCTGATTCATCGGCTAGGCTGTCGACCATGGGAAACAGGGAAGCGCTCCTGGCCGGAGCCCGGAAATGCCTGCTGGACAAGGGCTACGCCCGCACCACTGCCCGCGACATCGCCGGCGCCGCCGGCGTGAGCCTC
Organism: Phytomonospora endophytica; assembly: GCF_014202425.1. Taxonomy (GTDB): domain Bacteria; phylum Actinomycetota; class Actinomycetes; order Mycobacteriales; family Micromonosporaceae; genus Phytomonospora; species Phytomonospora endophytica. The sequence goes on from NZ_JACHGT010000003.1 coordinate 47,553, forward strand.
GCCGCGATCGGCTACCACTTCAAGAGCACCCAGGCGCTGCTCGACGAGGCCCTCGCCGAGACCATGGCCGAATGGGGCGAGCACCTCGAAGAAGCCCTCTCCGTCGAACTGGAGCCCGGCACGGGACCCTACGAGCGCTTCGCGGCCGTCTGGACGAAGGTTCTGGCCTCCTTCGAGGCCGACCGTCCACTGTGGGCGACCCAGCTGGAGCTGCTCGGCCGCATCGCCGTCTCCGGCGAACTCCAGCAGCGGTTCGCCGGGAGCATCCGCGGCGCCCGGATGGGCATGGCGCCCATGGCCCTCGGTGACACCGACGGCGTCGGCGACCGAGAGCGGTGGCTGGCCGGGTCGTTCTACCAGGCGCTGCTGACCGGCGTCCTCGCCCAGTACCTGATGGACCCCGAACACGCCCTGAGCGGCCCCGACCTCGCCGAAGCGCTGCGCCTGGTCGCCGAAGGCGGGGCCGGTGAAAAACGTGACGGCCGCGGGGAAGACCCCGCATAGAGTCCTCCCGTGCTTCCCCAACACGAACTGATCGACCGGGTCCGCGCGCTCTGCGCCGCCGACGACCGCCTCGACGCCGCCCTGACCTACGGATCCTTCCCACAAGGACGCGGTGACGAGCACAGCGACATCGAGTTCTGGCTCTTCTTCAGGCCCACCGCCCGGCGAGACGTCGATCCGGCCGCGTGGTGCGCGCGGGTCGCGCCGCTACGGCATCTCGTGGTCAACGAGTTCGGGACGCACGTGGCGTTCTTCGGGGGACTGGTGCGCGGTGAGTTCCACTTCGCCCTGTCGACCGACATTCCATCGGTGGGGGACTGGCCCGCGCGCGGCGCGACGGTCGAGGCGATGCTGCTGCTCGACCGGAGCGGACGGCTCCGGCCGGTGATCGAGTCGGTGCCCGTGCTGCCGGTGGTGTCCGTCGACGCCGGCCAGGTGGAGACCGTGTGCGGGCGGTTCGCGAACTGGCTGCTGCTCGCGCACCACGTCGAGGCCAGAGGCGAGGAGCTGCGCGCCTTCGACGCACTCGCGCACGTGGAACGGCACCTGCTGTGGATGGCGAGACTGGTGGAAGGGCGGACCGGTGACTGGCTGACGCCTTCGCGGGGGGCCGAGGGTGCGCTGACCGACGGAGCGGTGGAGGCGTTGCGGGAGGTCGCGGCGGCGGGGAACGCGCGAGACGGGGTCGTCGCGGCTTGGCGGGCCGGGCGTGGATGGTGGCTGGAGCTGGCGCGGGAGTACGGGGTGGAAGTGCCCATGCGGCTGGTGGGGGAGCTGGATGGGGGGGCTGGGGGGATAGGGCCAGTCCTCGCGGTCGGGTCCCGCGGCTGTGACCTCCGTGACGCGGGCGTTGGTCTTGGGTCCCGTCCCGCTAGAGTCACACCCGCGAAGGGGAGTAGCTCCCAATGTCGTGGTCGACACACTGGCGCGTTTGACGTGCCCGGCCACGCGGCCCCGGCGGTCGGACCATGTCCCGACCCGTCGAGGCGAGCGAGACCTTCGATCTGGCTGACAAGCCGGGTCGAGGTCGTCGCCGTCCTTCAACCCGGCACCAAACGGGAAAGGACCCTCCCTCGTGGACTCGTTCGTCACGGCGCTGCTCATCAGCTTCGCCGTCATCTTCGTCGCCGAACTCGGCGACAAATCCCAGCTCATGGCCATGACCTTTGCCACGCGCTACCGCCCATGGCCCGTCCTCATCGGCATCACCATCGCCACCGCCGTCGTGCACGCCGTCTCCGTCGGCGTCGGCTACGGGCTCGGCGCCGCCCTCCCCACCGGATGGATCAACCTCGTCGCCGCCATCGCCTTCCTCGGGTTCGGGGCATGGACCCTCAAAGGCGACAGCCTCACCGACGCCGAACGGGAGAAAGCCGAAAAATCCCGCGGCTCGGCCATCCTCGCCGTCTCCGTCGCCTTCTTCCTCGCCGAACTCGGCGACAAGACCATGCTCGCCACCATCACCCTCGCCACCACCCACGGCTGGTTCGGCACCTGGCTGGGCTCCACCATCGGCATGGTCGCCGCCGACGCCCTCGCCATCCTCGTCGGCCGCTGGCTCGGCAAACGTCTGCCCGAGCGCGTGATCAAATTCGGCGCCGCCGCGCTGTTCGCGCTCTTCGGGATTTGGCTCGCCGTCGAAGCAATTGCCGAGCTCAGCCGATGATCAATAGAAAGACTTCTTCGAAGAAACACTGAAGTGTGTGATGTGCCCCGCCGCTATTCACTTCCGGGACGAGCATGGGTATTGTTCCGGATTGGCGCCGCAGGCACGGGCACGCAGGCGGCGTCCACCGCAGCACTTTACGAAGCATGGGCATGCTTCGCTGCGGCTTACCCCCGGGAGTTCGGCTATTGCCCAGTCGGGCTCCCGGGGCCTTTTCGTCCCCGCCGCGCCTACACCGCCCCGACCGCGGTGCTCAGCAACTCGCCCAGCCTCGACACGATCTCCTCCGCCAGCTCCACCCGGCCGCGCAACTCCTCGGCGTCCACCGCCGAATCCGCCTCCGGCGCCGAGAGCCCGGCACGCGAGTCCAGCAGACGGTCGGCGAGCTCCTCCAGCGACGACAAGCGGCGCAGACTCGCCACGGCGAGCCTCGCCAGGCAGATCGGCGCGCCCGGTTCGGCGATCTGCGGGCCCGCCTCCAGAATCGCGCGACGGATGACGGTCGCGGCCGCGGCCACGCGTTCGAGACGGATGAGCAGGGTTTCGTCGGGCTCCGGGCACGTCAATGCCGGGAGTATCCGGGTCGCCGCGTCACGTTCGAGCGGCGTGGGCTCCCAAGGACCGCGGAAGCCGAGGAATGCGGGGTCGACCGTCACCATGCCAGACATAGTGGCAGGTCGGTGCTAATACGGGAATACCCTCCTCCCGGATGCTTTGAGCTGCCGGGCATCCCACTCAAGGTCCACATTGGACGGTTGCGTGTGGAGGGTCAGATCCGGTGCAGGCGGCGGACCTTCGACCAGGTCCCGGCGTCGAGGCGCCCGGCCCTCTTCGTGAAGGACCCGCGCGACACGCGGATCGGATCGGTCAGGTCGAGATGGCTGTTGTGCCTCGCCTTGGGATCCCAGTGGCGGGTGGCGATCTCGACGTGGTCGCGGCGGTGGCTCTGATCCTGACTGGTGATCTTCAAGACCGCCGCGCCACGGCCGTCGGCGCGCAGCACGAGGCAGGGCCGGACCTTGGAGCCGGTCCCGTCCTCGAAAGGCACATCGGCCCACCAGATCTCACCCGGCGCCGGACCGCCCCCGGCCCGCGGTGCGGGCCTGCTCCCGGGCCTGGTGAGCAGCCGCCAGGCCACGACGAGGGCGAGCGCGACGGCGGCCCCCGCGAGTAGCCACCACACCGGAGCGCCGCTCAAAACGCGGCCACCGAACGCGGTGCCCGCTCGGCCCGGCTGAAGGCGCGCATCAGCGCCACCGGCCCGTGCCGCTTCACCGACAGGCGTGCCAGCAGGTCGAGGACCGGCTCGGTCACCTCCGCGGGCAGTTTCGGCGTGTCGACGCCGATCGAGACCGCGAGGTCGTCGGAGTGGACGGCCAGCTCCATCGTGCGCGTGGTCAGGAAGTCGTCGAAGGTCAGCGACCAGGGCGCGCGGCCCAGCGCCACCACCCGGTCGGCCGCCTCATCGGCGAGCGTGCCGTGCAGCGCGGCGACGGTGTCGGCGACGGTCCGCGCCAGCGCCTCCGGGCCTTCGGCGGCGATGCGGTACCCGGTCTCGCGGATGCCGACCATGACCTCGTCGTCGATCTCGGCGTCGAGCCACGTGCCCCGTGCGTAGTGCTCTAGCAGGGGGATCAGTTCGCCCCCGTCGGGCGCGATGGCCAGCGTCGACGGCACGCTGAGGACCTGGTAGGCCAGGTGCCCGGCGAGGCCGCCGACCTTGAACTCGGCGAGCGCGCTCGGCTGCTCCCAGGTCGTGGTCACGGCGGGATCGGCGAGGAGGGCCGCGGCGGACTCGGCCGCGGTGAGGTAGGCGGTGCGGGTGGCGTTGAGCAAGGTGTCAGCCTTCCTTGGCCGGGCGCCAGTACTGGCGCTTCTTCTCGTCGCGGACGACGACACCGAGTTTGGCGAGCTCGTCGCGCAGTTCGGCGGAGTCGTCCTTGTCGTCTTTGTCGCGGGCCTTCTGGCGGGCCTTGAGGATCGCGTTGGCGCCGGGCGGGAGACCTTCGGCGCCGTCGACCCAGCGGGCGAAGCGGGCGGCGTACGGGTCGGCGTCAACCCAGGTGTATCCGTGCGCGCGGAAGGCATCGGCGAGTACGTCGGCCTTCGTCTCGGTGCGCGCCCGCAGGGGCTCGGCGCCGTCGGGGGACAGGAGCACGAGTTCCTTGCCCGACAGGCACACCCGGTCGATCTCGTGGCGTCCGATCGTGCGCCTGCGCCCGTCCTTGGCGGCCTCGACGGCGTCGCCCTCCAAGGTCAGCACGAGGGACTCCACGTGCCCGAGGTAGGCCAGCACGAGCCCGCCGGCGGCACCGAGGGCGAAGGCCGCGAGCGTGGCGACCGGCTCGGGAACGTCGGCGGCGAGCCGGAAGGCGCCCTGGAACGGCGCCCAGCTCAGCCCGGCGACCCATCCCGCGATCAGTTTGAGGACCCACACCGCCAGTGCCCCCAGGATCGGCAGGCCGATCCACATGAGCAGCCGGTCTCGCAGCGGATCGGTCACCACCGTCCGCCCGTCACCCGTGCCGGGTGCCGCCATGATCCCACTCCCCTCGCCGTGCTCGCTCTTCGGTGGATTGTGCCCGCCGTGGCGCGGCGGGCGGTGTCCGGGAGTGCCCGCCGGCGGGCCCGGTACCGGGCGATAGAGTGAGGACGCCGCACGATCCCGCCTCGATCCGCACCGGATGGTCCACATCGGGCAAAGCTCGCCGAAGTACGGGACCAAAGTCCTGAAACGCGGTGTGTGAAGAGGCAGTCACACATTCCCCTTCGGCCGCCTTCGTGCCCTGTCGCTCCCCGCCCCGTCCGCATTTACTGATTAGCGGGCTGGGGAGCCGACAGATCCGTAGGGGGATCGGCATGCCGAGTGCGCTGGTGCACGGATTCGAGACCGTCTGGGTCTCGTCGGATCCGGCCCTCCTCGACACCACGGTCATCCCGTTCCGGGTACAGGGCTCCGGAAGTCTGCAGCTCACCGCCCGCGCCGGGGCCGCCGGGGTGGCAGCCAGCCATACCCCGGCCTCCCCTCTCGATCTGAGCGACTTCGACGAGCTGCGGCTGTGGACCTATTCCACCCGCGCCTCCGAAGGCACCCAGCGCAGGCCGTTCATCCTGGAACTGTCCTATACCGACGCCGGTGACCTCCCCGGCGAGGAGCACCGGTGGCTCGTACCGGTCGCCCGGACGCGCGTATGGGAACAGCACCGCTTCGGCATCGCCGGTGACCGCCGCACGGCGGTCACCTCGCTGCGGGTGCGATGTCTGACCGACGCGTCCTTCCAGTTCCGCCTCGACGAGCTCCTCGCCGTCGCCGAGGAACCACTCACCGACGTCGAGGAGGCCCTCACCGGGCTCCTGGAGGGCATGCCGATCCCCGGTGTGACCGGCCTTGCGGTGCAACCCGCCGCCGCCGGTGCCTCGACGCTCGTCGTGACCGGCCTCAACCGGCGCCTCTACGAGGGCAACACCCTCGCCGTGGGCGAGGCGCGCCACGCCGTCGTCGGCGTCGCCCACGACGAACCCGGCGACACCACGACGCTGACGATCTCGCCCGTCCTCGGCGCCGCCCTCGGACCCGGCGCGACCATCGGCGTCATCGCCCCCGTCGTCGTCGAGGAGGAGCCCTTCTCGCCACCCGCCGCGGCCGCCGACCTGCCCGACCCGGTCGTCCTGGTCACCCTCACCGACCAGCGCGAAGAACCCGAACGCGGCTGGAACATCACCCAGCGCGACAGCTACCGGCCCAGCGGCGCCCTGACCGTGGCCAGCGTGCGGCCACCGGCACGGCCGGTCCTGGTGGAGTACCAGATCCTGCCCGCCGCGAGTTCCCGCGCCCACTCCACCGCCCTGCGCGCCGAGATCCTCCGCCGCGTCGGCATCGACACCGGCCTGCGCGTCAACGGGACCGTCCTGCCCGTGCGCACGCTCCTGCCGCCGCCACTGGACGTCCGCGTCCGCGCCGTGCCCGCACCGGTCTACCTGCACATCGGCACCCGCGTCGAGGTCGGCCCCCGCGTCGAGTTGCCCCTTGCCGCCAACGCCACCCTCGCGTCCGGCCCGCTCGCGAGCCCCTTCGACCCCGCGGGAGACGAGCCGCCCGCCGTCCCGGCCCCCGAAGACCAGGAAGGAATCGTGCTGCGGCTATGACCGCCTACCGTCTCACCGAAGGCGCCACCCTCGTCATCCGCGTCGACGGCGGCCCCTGGCAGACGCTCACCTTCGACGTCGGCTCCTTCGCCGACCCCGAGGCCGCCACCCCCGGCGAGCTCGCCGTCGCCATCGCCGTCGGCCTCAAAGGCGTCACCGCCGAGACCGACGACGGCGACCGGCTCGTCCTCGTCACCGACGACACCGGCGAGACCACCACCCTGGAGGTCTCCGCCTCATCCACCGCGGCGGCGGCCCTCGGCCTGGCACCCGGCGCGACCGCGACCGGCACCGGCCCCGGGGCGGCGAGCCTCACCGGCGCCGGCGGCCCTTTCGCCATCCCCGTCGACGCGTCCATGACCGTCCACGTCGACGGCAAGGCCCGCAAGATCGGCTTCGGTGAACACGACGGGCACTGGACCCCCGCCGACGCCGCCGAGAACATCAACCGCAAACTCCGCCGGACCATCGCCCGCGTCACCGGCGACGGGCGCGTCCGCCTCGTCTCGCCCACCCAGGGCGTCGGATCCCGCCTGACCGTCACCGGCCCGGCCGATCCCGACACACCCGACGCCGCCGCCGTCCTCGGCTTCACCGGACCGGCGTCGCACACCGACCCCTACCGCACCGAACCCGCGCGGCTGGCCTGCCGGCCCGCACCCGACACCGTCGTGGTGGAGAACCTCACCTCGGCGCCGATCGAACTCCAGCTGCCCACCGGGCGCTGTGTGCTGCCAGCCCGCGGGCGTCTCGTCGTCGCCCGTGACACGGCGGCCGACGGCCTGCTCTCCCGCCTCGCGGCGCAGGGCGCGGTCCGGACGTCGCCAGAAAGGAATACGTAGCGATGCCACTCCAGGTAGGCGTCAACGTCACGGAGGTCGACGGTCGCGCCAGTCCCACGCTCCAGGCCGCACCCACGTCGGTGGCCGGATTCGTCGGCCGCGCCCGCCGCGGCGTGCCCGACAAGGCCGTCCGCGTGACCAGCCTCGACCAGTTCGCCGCGCGCTTCGGCGGCCACATCACCGGCGGGTACCTGCCGCACGCCGTCACCGGGTTCTTCCTCAACGGCGGCCGCGAGGCACACGTCGTGCGCGTCGTCGGCGCCGGGAGCGTTCCGGCACAGGCGACCCTCAACGACCGCCAGGGCACCCCCGCCGCCTGCCTGCGCGTCACCGCCGGATCCCGCGGAGCCGCCGACCCCGGCACCTGGGCCCACACGCTGCGCGTCGACGTCCGCGACGACCCTCGCGCCACGACCACGACCGCCGTCGCCGCGACGGCCGCCGCGACCAGCCTCCAGCTGACATCCACCTCGGGCGTCTCCGTCGGCTCGGTCCTGCGCGTGGCCTCCACGACGACCCTGTTCCGGGTCGTCACCGCCGTCGACCCCGCCACCCGCGTGGTCTCCTTCGTGACCGCCACCGGCGAGGCCGTCGCCGCCGGCGTCGCCGTCACCACCGCCGAGTTCCGCCTCGTCATCCGCGACCAGGACCCCGCCACCGGAGCCTTCGAAGTCGTCGAGACCTGGGCGAACCTGTCCATGCAGCCCGCGACGCCCGACTACGCCCCCGACCGCGTCAACCACCCGGTCACCGGCTCACGCCTGATCGTCCTCGCCGACCTGACCACCTCGGCCGGTCCCGGCGTCGACGTACCCGCCGTCGCCAGCGGCGTCGCCCTCGCCGGCGGCACCGAGAACGCCGTCACGGCCGGGAGACTCCTCGGCGACACCGCCGCGCGCACCGGGATCCACGCGCTCGACACCGTGGCCGTCCAGCTCCTGGCCGTCCCCGACGCGCACCTCCTCGACGCCTCCGGACGCTCCCAGACCGCCCGTGGCGCCATGGACTACTGCGCCCTGCGCGGCGACGCCGTCTACGTCGGCTCGCCCCCCGACCGGGGTGCCCCCGTCGGCACCGTCCCGCGCTCGCCCGCCGACTACACCGAGACCGTCGCCCACTACACCGAGACGGTCAAGACCTACTCCGCCCAGTTCCAGGGCAGCAAGGTCTACGGGGCCGTCTACGCACCGTGGATCCTCGTCGCCGACCCCGTCGGCGTCGGCCCCTCGCCCGTGCGCTTCGTTCCACCCGACGGGCACGTCATGGGCGTCTACGCCCGCACCGAACAGGAACGCGGCATCCACAAGGCACCCGCCGGGATCGCCGCCACCATCCGCGGCGCCCAGGCGCTGGCCGCCGGGTTCAGCGCGGGCGAGCATGACGACCTCGTCCGCAACGGCCGCACCAACGGCATCCTCTCGCCCGGCGGGAGCACGCCCGCCGTCGCCGCGTCGAGGACCCTGTCGACCGACACACGCTGGCAGTACGTCAGCACGCGGCTGCTCTTCAACTTCATCAAGGCGACTCTGCGCGACGGACTGCGCTTCGTCCGCCAGGAACCGCACACCGAGGCCCTCCGCAAGACCGTGCGCCTCAACGTGATCACGCCGTTCCTGCTGGGCCTGTGGCGGCAGGGGGCCTTCGGCTCCGACCCCGCCGAGCAGGTCTTCACCGTCAAATGCGACGCCGAGAACAACCCGCCGGCCGACGTCGACCTCGGACTGTTCCGGGTGGAGGTCTACGTCTACCCCGTCCGGCCCGCCGAGACCGTCCACATCATCGTCGGCCAGCAGCCCGGCGGCGGCTCCGCTGCGGAAGCCTGAGGAGTGAATCCATGAGCATCAATCTCGGTGTCACCGTCGTCGAGGTCGACGGCCGGTCCGCGCCGACGATCACCGCCGCACCGACCTCCGTCGCCGGCTTCGTCGTCCGCAGCCAGCGCGGCGCACCCGACCGGGCCGTCCGCATCCGAGGCTTCGCCGACTTCACCGCCAACTTCGGGAGCTACCACCCGAAGGCCTTCGGCGCCTACGCCGTTCGCGGGTTCTTCGACAACGGCGGCTCCGACGCCTACGTCGTCCGCGTCGTCGGCGCCGGCGCGACCGCCGCGACCGCCGACGTCAACGACCGCGCCGGAACGCCCGTCCCGACCCTGCGTCTGCGCGCCGGGGCCAGAGGAGCCGCCGACCCCGGCGCCTGGGGCAACGCCCTGGCCGTCGCCGTCGAACCGAACCCACTGGGCTCGGCCTCGGTGCCCGCACAGGTCATCGGCGCCACCGCCGAGCCCTTCGTGCTCACCGACGGCGCCACCGTCCAGTTCACCGTGACCACCAGGGGCGCCGACCAGGTCGCCACGGTCACGTTCCACACGAGCGACTTCGCCACCATCGGTGCCGCCTCGGCCCAGGAGGTCGCCGCGGTGATCAACCGCCAGACCACCGCCGTCCGCGCCGCGGTGACACCCGACGGGCACGTCGCCGCCGCGGTCGTGTCCACCGACCCGCGCGTCTGGTCGCGCCTGGCGGTCACCGCACCGGCGAGCCTCGGCTTCACCGGCGGCAACGCCAACAGCGACAACGGGATCCCGGCGGGACGCACCTCGATCGCGCTGTCCTCGGCGAGCGGCTTCCGCACCGGATCGGCCGTCAAGTTCGCCACCCGCGGGCACGTCCTCGCAGGGGCAGCGCTGGCCGCCACCGTCCCGGGCGGCTCGGGCGTCCTGGTGACGCCGGACGGCGGCGCGGGGGAGACGATCCTGTTCGCCGACACCGACTTCGCCAACCCGGCCGCGGTCACCATCGGCGAGGTCGTCGCCGCGATCAACCGCCAGTCCGTCGGCTTCACCGCCGAGACCACCCACAACAACCGCCTGGCCCTGCTGTCCAACCGCGACGGCACCGGCTCGACGATCGCACTGGCGGCACCCGCCGGACCGGCGACCGACGCCCGCGCGGCCCTCGGCATGACCGGCGCCACGCCCGTCGCCGGGACCCAGACCTTCCGCGAGCTCACCGCCGCCTCCGAGACCCATCGCCTGATCGGCTGGGGCGCCCTTCCGGCGTTCCCCGCCCTGCCGGCCGTCGCCGCACGAGTCTCCAGCGTCGAGTTCGACCTGGTCGTCCGCCGCGACGGCGCCGAGGTCGAACGCTTCTCCTCGCTGAGCATGGTCGACTCGCACGGGTCCTATGTCGAGGCCGTCGTCAACGACCCCGCCGGAGGCTCGTCCTACATCGTCGCCACGGACCTCGACAGCGCGTCCGGAGCGGGCCTCGACGCGCCCGCCGCGGGCACCTACCCGCTGCTGACCGGCTCCGACGGCGCCGACCCCGCCGACACCGCCTTCCTCGGCGACCCGGCCGTCCGCACCGGTCTCGAAGCCCTCAACGGCGCCTCGATCCAGCTGCTCGCCTGCCCCGAGACCACCTCGGTGGGCGTCGCCGCCGGATGCATCGCCTACTGCGAACGACGCGGCGACGCGATGTTCGTCGGGACCGTGCCCTACGACTTCGACATCGAAGGCGCCAAGGCCTACGCCGCCGGGCTGCGCGGCCGCAAGGTCTTCGGAGCCCTGTACGGACCGTGGATCCAGGTCGTCAACCCCGACCCGGTCGCCGCCGCGGTGCAGCCGCTGGTGTGGATCCCGCCCGTCGGGCAGGTCCTGGGCACCTACGCACGCATCGCCGACGCGCGCGGCGTGTGGAAGGCCCCCGGCGGCGACGAGGCACGCCTGTCCGACGCCCTCGGCGTCGAGTACGACATGACCGACGCCGACCACACCGACCTCGTCCGCAACGGCGGCATCAACGGGATCCGCGCCCTCCCCGGCGCCGGCATCGTCGTCGACGCCTCCCGAACCCTGTCGACCGACACGCGCTGGCTCTTCGTCAACGTGCGGCGGCTGTTCAACTTCCTCAAGACCTCACTGCGCGACGGCCTCACCTGGGTTCCGCAGGAACCGCACAGCGAGGAGCTCCGCAAGGCCGTGCGGCTCAACGTCGTCACGCCGTTCCTGCTGGGCCTGTGGCGGCAGGGGGCCTTCGGCTCCGACCCCGCCGAGCAGGTTTTCACCGTCAAATGCGACGCGGAGAACAACCCACCGGCCGACGTGGCCAACGGGATCTTCACCCTCGAGGTCTATTTCTACCCGGCCAAACCGGTCGAGGCGATCCTCATCATCGTCGGCCAGCAAGACAGCGGAGCAAGCGCCGCCGAGGCGTAGAGAGCAAAGGAGCGAGACGACATGGCTGAGCTGACTTTCTCAGAGTCCTACCGCACGCACGGCTTCCTGGTCGAGATCGAGGGCACCCAGTGCCCCGTCACCAAGGTCACCGGCCTCAACGAGGGCATGACCGAGGTCATCGAGCAGCCCGACGGCGGATCCCCGACCATCCACAAGATCGCCAGCGGCGTCATCAAGTTCGACACCATGGTCATCGAGCGCAACATGGACGGCAGCCGTTTCGACGGGTTCTTCAAGGACTGGTTCGGCGAGATGTTCGCCCTCAACGGCGAGACCCAGACCTCCTCGGTCCGCCGCAACGGCGCCATCATCAAGACCGAGAACGGCCAGGAGGTCCTGCGCTTCGCGTTCTACGGCGCCTGGGTCAAGTCCTCGAAGTTCTCCGACCTGGAGGCCGGCTCCTCCGGCCTGTTCAAGCAGACCCTTGAGATCGAGCACGAGGGCCTGGAGCGTGTCTCGTGACGATCACCGAGGTCGAGTCCCGGCCGCGGCGGCCCCGCGAGTACGACGTGGAGCTGCCCGTCGGATACCTCGACGCCGACGGCCGGCTCCACAAGACCGCGCGGCTGCGCAAGATGACCGGCCACGAGGAGGCCCTGCTCGCCGACCGCAAGCTGCGCGCCAACGGCGGCAAGCTGGTCACCGAGCTCCTCAACGGCTGCCTGCGCGGCCTCGGCGACATCACCCAGATCAACCGCCAGGTCGTCGGTGAGCTGACCTCTCCCGACCGGAACTTCCTCCTCCTCGAACTGCGCAAGCTCACCTTCGGCACCGAGCTGGAGGCCAGCTACACGTGCCCGTCGTGCCGGGAGACGACCCTGTCGATCGAGGACCTGGAGTCCTTCCCGGTCCGCATGTGCGAAGGGGCCGGCCCGCCGGAGATCATCGTCCTGCTCGAAGACGGGTTCGAGGACCGCGCCAAGGACGCCTGGTACGACCTGATGCGCTTCCGGATCCCGATCGGGCAGGACGAGGAGCGGATCTCCATGGTCGCCCGGGAGAACGCCACCAAGGGCACCAACGCGCTGCTGGCGCGGTGCCTGGTGAGCGTCAGCTGCGACGGGGAGGAGATGCCCGACAACCGCCGTGAGGCGCTGGGCACCAAGATCCTGTCCGACCTGACGATGGGCGACCGCGCCCGCATCGAGAAGGCCTTCCGCGAGGAGATGCCGGGTCTCGACCTGACCCGCGAGATCGACTGCCAGACCTGCGGCCGCCCGATGCGGACCTCACTGGACCTGACCAGTTTTTTTACCCCGAGCTGACCGAGACCGAACGGCTGCGCCAGGAGATCTTCGCGCTCGGCTACCACCTGCACTGGAGCTACTCGGAGGCGATGGGCCTCGACATCGACGAACGGCGATCCTACGTGCGGCTCCTCGCCGACGTTCTCGCCGAACAGAAGGCCGACATGGAACGGGCCCGTGCCCAGGCACGGCGCTGACCAAGGGAGGTGACCCGCGGTGGAGGGTGTACTGCCGATCTCGCTGTCGCTGAGCGACGACAGCGCGCGCCTCATCGGCGCCTACGTCCGCAGCGGGCTCATCGACGTCGTCCGGCCCCCGCTCGACTCGATCGACGCGCAGCTCAACGAGATCCGCACGGTCCTGCGGCTGATGACGCTGAACCTCGTCGACACGTTCGGGTCGGTATTCCAGAGCAGACTCCGGGTCGAGGTCATGAACGAGGATCTCCTCGACCACATCGAGGCCACCAGATGGGCGGTGGCCTACCTCAGCTACAACAAGTTCCTCGAACTGCTCGACCACATCGCCTACATGCGCTGGCTCGACGGGCGCTCGCACATCCACCTGCACGACATCATCGGGCGCCTGGTGAGCCTTGAGACGCTCGTGGCGATCTTCGCCACCGAACAGGGCGGCATCGGCGCACAGATCATCGGGCTGCTGGAGGCGATCCTCGCCAAACTCAACGAGGGCATCGGCGTCAACGGCACGATCCAGATCATCGTGACCGGTGCCGACCCGCTCGCCGAACTCGACCTGCTGAAGCTGCTCGGCCTCCTTGGCCTGCTCGCCCTGGGGCTGGCCATCATCGTGGCGTTCCTCTTCGGCGTCGGCGCCGCCCTGGCGACCTTCACCGCGGCGGCGATCCCGGCGGCGATCGCGATCGGCCTGCTGGTGGCCGGCCTGATCCCGCTGATGAACGCCCTGGCGAACTTCGACTGGGAGCAGCTGGCCAAGATCGGCGCCGGGTTCCTCGGCATCGCCGGCTTCGTCGCACTGCTGGGCAAGGCCTTCCAGCAGATCACCTCGGACCTGGCCGTGATCGTCCCGCAGCTCAAGACGTTCTTCGAGGCGATCACGGCCCTCATGACCGCGATCGCGGGTTTCGACTGGGAGCAGCTGGGCAAGATCGCCGCCGGGTTCGCCGGGATCGCGCTCTTCGTGGCCGCGCTGGGCAAGGCGTTCCAGCAGTTCACGACCGACCTGGGCACGGTCATTCCGCACCTGAACACGTTCTTCGAGAGCATCACCAAGCTGATGACGGCCCTGGCCGGTTTCGACTGGTCGCAGCTGGGGCGCATCGCGGTCGGGTTCCTGGCCATCGCGGTGTTCGTCGCCCTGCTCGGCAAGGCGTTCCAGCAGTTCACGACCGACCTGAGCACGGTCATCCCGCACCTGAACACGTTCTTCGACAGCATCACCAAACTGATGACCGCCATCGCCGGTTTCGACTGGTCGCAGCTCGGGAAGATCGCCGTCGGGTTCCTGTTGATCGCCGGCTTCGTCGCGCTGCTGGGCATCGCCTTCCGCCAGTTCACCACCGACCTCGGCCAGGTCATCCCGCACCTGAACACGTTCTTCGACAGCATCACCAAACTGATGACCGCCATCGCGGGCTTCGACTGGACCCAGCTGGCCAAGATCGCCGTCGGGTTCCTGCTGATCGCCGGCTTCGTCTGGCTCCTCGGCAAGGCCCTGGCGACGCTCACCGAGCAGGCCATCTCCGCCCTCGAACCCCTCGCCAAGTTCTTCACCGCCATCACCCAGATGATGCAGGCCATCGCCGCCTTCAGCGTCGGCCAGATGTTCCAGATCGCCGCCGGGTTCCTGCTCATCGCCGGGTTCGTCTACCTGCTCGCCCTCGCCCTCAACACCCTCACCGCCCAGGCCGTCAGCGCGCTGCCCGGACTCACCGGCCTCATCGCCGCCCTGTCCCAGCTCGCCGCCACCCTCGGCGCCATGACCGCTGGCGACATGGTCGCCATGGGCATCGGCCTCGCCCTGATCGCCGGGTTCGTCTGGGCCGTCGCCGCCGCCCTCGTCTACGCGGCCGGTCCCCTCGCCACCCTCGCCTCGCTGTTCGGATCCCTCGGCAGCGTCCTGGGCGTCGTATCCAGCATCGGCAGCATGCTCGGCGGCGTCCTCAGCGGACTCGGCGGGATCGTCGGCGACGTCCTCGGGGGCATCGGCGACGCCATCGGCTCCCTCGGCGGCCTCATCGGCGACGTCGCCGGATCGGTCATCGGCGGCGTCACCGACGTCATCAGCGGAGCGGCCGGACTCGTCGGCGACGCCGCCAGCGGCATGGTCGACCTCGCCGGGGACGCCATCGGCGGCATCGGCGACGCCATCGGGGGAGTCGGCGACTTCCTCTTCGGAGAAGACGAACCCAGCGTCCCCCTGACCAACGCGCTCCCGTCGGCCGCCGCACCACCGCCCCCGCCACCGGCCGCCACGGCCGCACCCGCCGGACTCGGCGCCCTCGCCTCCGGGGGAGCGCTCGCCGCACCCGCCGCGGGCGGATCCACCGCCGTCGACCAGACCGTCAACGCCGGCGGCATCAACATCAGCATCAGCGCCGAGCGCCTAGAGGCCGACTCCGCGTCGCTGCTCACCGACGACATCATCGCCCAGCTCCAGGCTCGGCTCGGCGCACTGCGGTCCACCCAGGACTTCCAGGCCGGCGCCCGCCCGGCGGCGGCATAGGAGGGAGCGGAGGACATGGCCAACCTCAACCAGCGCAACCCCGTCCGCGGCTTCCTCGTCAGCGTCGGCCTCGACCCCGAGATCCTGGTCCAGTTCCAGTACAACCCCGAGAAGGTCGACGACAAGCGCTCGATCTCCTACGCCAGCCTCAACGCCCCCGGCATGCTCATGCCCGTCCGCCAGTACAGCGCGGGCGGCGACCGGACCCTGTCCTTCAAGGTCCTCGTCGACGGCCTGTTCGCCGGACCCGCCGACGACGAGATCGACATCGCCCGCGACGACCGCGGCGGCATCGGCCCCGAACTGCTCAAGTACCGGGCGTTCATGTACCCGCAGACCGAGAACTGGCAGGACGCCGAGACCTCCGTCGACGGCTTCGTCAGCCTCTACGACGACCCGAACTCGGTCTTCGCCGCGCCACCGGTCTGCGCCTTCGGCTTCGGCGAGCGCGTCATCGACTGCATCGTCACCGAGGTCTCCATCACCGAGCAGCTGTTCAACGCCAGCCTCGACCCCGTGCGGGCCGAGGTCTCGGTGACCCTCGTGGAGATCACCCCCTACAACCCCGATCCGTCCGTTTAGGAGCGCGCGATGCCCGTCCCGCGAGGTTCACGTTTCGCCGACCTCCCCGTCTTCGAGGTCACCGGCCCCGATGGCCGGCCCCGGCACGTCATCGGCCTGCGCCTGACCGGGACCGACACTCCCGGCGACCGCGTCCACCGCGTCCGGCAGGGCGAGGCGCTCGACCTGCTCGCCCGCCGCCACCTCGGCGACGAGCGCTCCTGGTGGCGCATCCTCGACGTCAACCCGCTGCGTTACCCGCTCGACCTCGCGCCCGGCGAGCAGCTGCGGCTGCCCGCACCGGGCCAGGCCACGCGCGCCAGCCGGGCCAGGAGTTTCCGGTGACCGGCCCGCGGATCGCCCGCGTCCCGTACTTCTCCGTGGTCGTGGAGGGCCAGGACATCACGCCCTGGGTGACCTCGGTGCAGGTCGTCGAGGACGACCGGCTCGCCGACAACACGACGATCACGGTCAACGACCCCCGGATGATCTACGCCGACGCGCTCATGGAGGGCTGCATCGCCGAGGTCGACATCGGGTACGCCGAGGCCGACCAGCACGCGCTGATGCTGCGGGCGACGATCACGAAGGTCGAGGTCACCTATCCCGAGAACGGTGTCCCGCAGGTCAAGATCAAGGGCGAGGACAAGTCCATCGAGATGGGCCTCGCCGAGAAGAAGAAGAACTGGACGAACACCACCGTCAACGCGGTGGTGCGCAAGATCGGCGAGCCCTATCACTTCGCCGACATCGTCGCCGACCTCAAGCCCGACCCGAAGGTCACCCGGGAGAACCAGGACGGCAAGACCGATCTGGCCTTCCTGCAGGATCTCGCCAAGAAGTTCCAGGCGAAGTGCTTCGTGGAGCTCGACGAGAACGAGGAGGAGGTCCTCTACTTCATCGCCGACCGCAAGATCCTCGGCATCAACCGCGCCGACAAGCTGGTCCTGCGCTACCGGATGGGGCCGTCGAGCAACCTCATGACGTTCAGCCCGGCCTTCGACGCCAGCTTCATCGACCGGGTCCGCGAGGTCAACGACATCGACGACTCCGGCCAGGCGGTCAACACGCCGCCGCAGCCGCCGGTCGAGGTGTTCATCTGGCCCCTCGCCGACGATCTGGGCGCGCGCGCCAGCCGCGCCGACCTCGACCGGATCGAAGCGCTCTACGACGTCGGCCTGCGGGCGCGCGAGAAGCTCCAGACGGAGCTGGCGAAGCCGAAGCCGACGACCGGGAAGGTCGCCGGAAGCCAGCAACAGCTCGACGAGAAGACCGGGTCGCTGGAGTCGCGGCGGCTGGGCATGTCGGCGAGCGGGACGACCGCCGGGTCGATCTGGATGCGCGCGAAGTGCAACGTGTCGATCCTCGGGGTGCACGAGCGCTTCGCGGGGGACTGGTACGTCACGGGCGTCACCCACACCATCGACACCGGTGGATACAAATCCGAGTTCAAGGCAGTGCGGTGAGGGTGGGCCATGGCCGACGAGTATTTCGCCAAGTACACCGGGGTCGTCAAGGACAACCGGGACGCCGACAAGAACGGGATCGTGCTGGTCTCGGTGCCGACGGTGTTCCCGCCGGAGGAGCTCGTACCGGCGCGGGCGGCCCTGCCCTTCGGGTACTTCTTCGTGCCGGAGAACGAGACCCGCGTGTGGGTGGAGTTCGAGGGCGGCGACTCGGAGTTCCCGCTGTGGACCGGTGTCCAGCACACCCCGTCGACGTGGGCGGCCGAGGCGGCGAAGGATCCGCCGACGGTCCGCGCGGTCAAGACCGTCTCGGGGCACCTGCTGATCTTCGACGACACCGAGGGCAGTGAGTCGATCGTCATCACCGACGGGAAGAACGCCCACAAGCTCCTGTTCGACAAGGACGGGGTGAAGCTCACCGATGGGAAGAACTCCCATGTCATCGAGATGAGCTCCGCCGGGATCAAGATCACCGACGGGAAGAACTCCCACGTGATCGAGATGAGCTCCAGCGTGATCGACATCAAGCACGGCGTCGGCATGGCGAAGGTGACCCTGGAGGCCTCGGCGGTGAAGGCCGCGGTCGGCGCCTCGACCCTGGAGATCGGGGCCGCCATGGCCAAGGTCGACGGCCCGGTCGTGATGCTCGGCGCCGGCGCGATGCCCGTGCTGCACCTGGGCGACATGGGCGTCGGGAACCTCGGCGCGCCCGTGCCGATCACCATCACCACCCAGACCAAAGTGCTGGCGTGAGGGGGCGGTCATGAGTCTCGGGCCGGACAAGACGATCTGCGCCACCGAACTGCGCGAGGCGATGCGCGCGCATCTCGACACGCTCGACCCGCCGGTGGGCTCCAATGTGGACAAGCCCGAGGTGAGACCGAACTTCGACGCCCTCGGTGACGGGGTCTGGCGCATCCTCACCGCGGACGCCGAGACCATCACCGCCGCCGTCCAGGACCCGGTGTTCTGGGCCTTCGTCACCGCGTTGCGTGGCGAGGTCGAGCAGCTGCGCGCCTTCGACCAGGGGCTGAAGGCGGCCTTCGCCGCCTGGGATCCGCTGGTTCCGGCGAGCGGCACGACGCTGAAGGGCGCCATCGCCGCGCTGACCGTCCCGGGTTCGACCCCGGCGGCACCCACGGTGCTGAGGGGGCGGGTGCAATGACCGTGCTGCGAGGCATGTCGGTGCCGTTCCGGGTGGTCGGCGGCCGGGTCGGGCAGACCTCCGGGCCGGACAAGATCGCCGAGAACCTGCGCCACCTGTTGTCGACCAGGCTCGGCGAGCGCGTCCTGCGGCGCGGCTACGGCGGCGGTGTGCAGCAGCGGCTCCAGCAGCCGAACGACCACACGCTGCGCAGTCTCATCCGCCGCGAAATCGAGCAGGCCCTGCGCGACCACCTCCCGCAGGCCCGGCTGGTCACGCCGGTCCGCCTGGCGCACAACGAATCCGAACTCACCGTCACCTTCGACTACGCCCTCGACTCCGCCGAGCCGGCGCAACAGGTGGCGCTCACCCTGCCGAGGTCGTCATGAGCGAGGTACGCGGGCTCCCCATCGACTACACCAATCTCGGGTACGAGGCCCTGCGCGAGTCGATGCTCGACATCGCCCGGCAGACCCTCCCCGAGTGGACCGACCACTCCGAGAACGACCTCGGCGTCCTGCTCATCGAGCTGTTCGCCTACGCCAGCGACATCACGCTCTACTACCAGTCGCGGATCGCCTCGCAGCTGTTCCCGTCGACGAGCGACGAGCCGGAGTCGCTGGTGCAGCTGCTGCGGCTGCTCGGCTTCGAGCTGCGCAGCGCGGTCCCGGCGACGGTGGAGCTGTCGGTCGCCGTCGACGCCGGACTGGCCCTGCCGTTCACGATCCCGGCCGGCACCGCCGTGCAGGCGCTGACCAGCACCGCCGAGCGCGTCCAGTTCGAGACCACGCGGGCGACGACCCTCACCGACGCCGTCCTCGGCCCGGTTCTGGAGGGCAACCTGCGCTGGTTCCTGCCGGTGAGCGTCGTCGAGGGCCGCACGGTCACCGCCGAGGTCCTCGGGGTCTCCGACGGCTCCGCCAACCAGCTGTACCGGCTCGGCGAAGGCCCGGTGATCGCCGGGAGCATCGTCGTGACGGTCACCGGACCGGGCGGCGCCACCGAGTGGCGCGAGGTCCGCACACTGGCCACCGCCGCACCGGTGCAACGCTGCTTCATGGTCCAGCGGGACGCCGACGGGGCGGTCTCGCTCCTGTTCGGCGACGGGCTCAACGGCGCGATCCCGCCGCGCGGGGGGTCCGGCCTCGACCAGGTCGTCGTCTCGGCCACCTACCGCGTCGGCGGCGGGATCCTCGGCAACGTCCCACCGGGGACGCCCTTCACCTCCTCGGTCAGCGAACTGCGCGCGATCACCGCCCCCGCCGGAGGCACCGGCGGCACCGAGGCCGAGAGCATCGACGCCGCCCGCACCCTCGCGCCCCGCCTGTACCGCGCCCAGGACCGGGCCGTCACCGCCGACGACTACGTCGAGCTCGCGCTGCGCACGCCCGGTGTCGGCAAGGCCCGGGCCGTCGCCCTCAACTGGAACGACGTGCTTCTCTACGTCGCCCCCGCCGGGCGCGTCGAGCAGCCGCCCGAGCTGCTGCGCCGCGACCTGCTCGCCGCCTTCGAGTCCTCCCGCATGGCCACCAGCGTTCTGCGGGTCCTCGGGCCCGACCCGGCCGACATCTACCTCTCGGCGACGGTCCGCGCCGAGCCCTACTACCTCCAGACCGACGTCCAGGACGCCGTCACCGAGGCCGCCGCGGCGCTGATCGCCTTCGACACCGTCGATTTCGGACAGCCCATCTATCTCAGCCGCCTCTACGACGCGCTGCAGAGCCTGCCGCAGGTGGCGTCGCTGACCGTCACGCAGTTCAGCCGTACCGAGGACGGGGCGGTCGACGCCGACGGCGTCATCGAGCTGGAGCCCTTCGAGCTGGCCCGCGCCGGGTATCCCGAGATCATCCGGCTGGTCATCGAAGGGGGCGTGGCCCGATGAGCCCGGTCGCGGCCCCGACCCGCGCGCCCACCGGTGCGAGCGCCCGCCCGCACCTGCTGGGCGCGGCGGTCGAGCTGAGCTGGACCAACCCGCCGGTCTCCGCCTTCGACGGCGGCTTCCTCACGGCGGTGCGGGTCGTGCGGCGCGAGCGCAGCTTCCCGGGCGGCATCGACGACGGCGACGTGGTCTATGACGGGATCGGCCGCCCGGTCGTCGACCGGCTCGTCGACAGTGGACTGACGCCGCTGACCCGGTACTACTACACGGTCTTCGCCTTCGACGGCGCCGAGTACCACAGCGGCGACGGCGCCCGGGCCAGCGCGCTGGCCACCGACGGATACGGCATGGCCGAAAGCCTCTACCGGCTCCTGCCGGCCGTCCACCAACGTGATGACGTGCCACTGCGGCCGGACGAGATCCGCCTGCTCGACCCCGCCGTGCAGGAGGCCCTGCGGGTCCTCCCGCCCGATTTGCGCGGGGCCGGACAGCTGCGCCGGTTCCTGGCCGCGGCGACCGCGCCGGTCGCGCTCATGCGCTCCACGGCGGAGGCCCTCCGCCAGCTCCACGACATCGACCGGGTGCAGCCGGAGTTCCTGCCGCTGCTGGCCGACTTCCTCGACTGGCGCACCGACCGGACCCTGCCGGTCTACTCGCAGCGCAACGAGGTCCGGGCCGCGCCGGTGCTCTACCGGACCGTCGGCACCGTCCCGAACCTGCGGACCATCGTCACCCGGTACACCGGGTGGCAGATCAGGATCGCCGAGTACGCCCAGCACATCAACCGCAGCAACCAGCCCGCCCAGAGCAACCTCTTCGCGCTGCGCGAGACCGCCGGGGGATGGCTCGCCGCCGACGACGCCGCCGACCTGCTCGGCTTCGCCCCGCCCAACACCGGCGCCGGGCTGGCGACGGTCACCGGCACGCTCACCCAGCCGTTCGCGCTGCGGCCGGGCATGGAACTCACGGTCAGCACGGACGGCGAAGGCCCTGTCACCGCCCGATTCACCCGCGACGACGCCCTCAACCTGTCCGCCGCGACGGCCGGAGAGGTCGCCGCCGCGCTCAACCGCCAGTACCGCGACCTGACCGCCACCGCCCTGCCGAGCGGGCGCCTTCGCCTCGACGCCCACGGCGGCACGCTGCGCGTCGAGGCCGCCGAGTCGAGCCTCGTCAGCCTCGACGGTGCACCGCGCGGACGGCTGTCCGTCGTCGCGGACCCGGCCGGTTCCTTCCGCGTCTTCCACACCGTCGCCGACCCGCTCGGACCGGCCGACGACCGGGCCGCCCGCCGCGCGGTCGCCGGCATGGCCTTCCCACGGCCGCCCGTGCCGGGCGAGCTCGGCGTTCCCGTCGCCTCACCGGACGCCTCGCCCTACCTCCCGGCCGAACCGCTCCAGCGCATCCACCACAAGCCCTACCGCGGCGGCCGCTGGGGCGATTCCGCCGAACTCTTCGCCGGCGGCGAACCGGCCGCCGCCGCACTCCCGCCGAGCGGACCCGGCCTGCCGCAACGGATCCTGCTGAGCTGGGTGGACAGACCGGGCCTGCCCGGCGCGCGGATCCACAGCGCGATCGGCACACCGCGCACGCCCACCCCCGCCGTGCTGACCGGAGTACGCGGCACGCCCTTCCCGATCACGCACGGCTCCTACCTGATGCTGCGCGACGCCGCCGGCCGCGGGCACGCCGCCCAGTTCGCGCGCACCGACTTCGCCAACCCCGACGCGCCCTCGATCACCGACGTCCTCGCCGTCCTCAACGACCGCCTCGCCGGGATCGTCGTCGCCAGTGCCGCGCCCGGCGGCGCCCTGCGACTGGAGTCGCCCGGAACCGGCGGCGACGCCCGCCTGCAGATCGACCTGCTCCACTCCAGCGCCGCCGCGGCCCTCGGGTTCGGACCCGGCAACGCCAGCGCCACCGGAGACTTCGGCGACGGCATCGACTGGACCGAGCCGCAGCCCATACCCGGCCTGCCGCAAAGCCTCTACACCGACCTGGCCGCCGTCGGCGACGGTACCGGCGCCCGTCTCGCCTACGCCCGCCACGACGGCTCGGCCTGGCAGGTCCGCACCGTCCGCTTCGACGGCGCGGTCTGGGCCGGCGACGAGGCCCTCAGCACCGGAAACGGAGTCAGCAGCCGCGAACCGGCACTCGCCCGCGACCCCGACGGCCGCGTCTGGGCCGTCTGGGCCCGCCAGGACGGACCCGCGCAGCAGGGATGGTCGCTGCGCCAGCGCAACCGGCCCTCGGCCGGGCCCTGGAGCGCCGAGACCGAACTGACCCCGACGCCCCCGGCGGGCACCGCCGGGGACCGCGAACCGGCGATCACCACCCGGCCCGCCCTGCCACCGCGGGTGTTCTTCCGATCCGACCGCACCGGCGGCGCCGACATCTGGTCGATCCCCGTCGGCGGAGCCGCGGCCGAGGTCACCGCCGGCGCGAACGCCGACACCTGGCCCACCCCGGTCACCGTCGGCGGAGCCCAGTGGCTCCTCCACCGCAGCGACCGTTCCGTGCCCCACTCCCGCGCCGGAACAGGCCGGGCCGCCGACACCGGAACCCTGCGCCGCTACGCCGGAAGCACCACGATCGTCCTGCGCGACCTCGACCGCCTCCGCAACCTCCAGGCATGGGACGACCTCGTCTCCTACACGCCCCACCGGCCCGCGGGCGAACTCACCGGCCAGCCCCTCGCCGACAACGAGGTCTACACGCGCGGCACCGTCGGCCTCTACCTCACCCAGCCCGTCTCCGGACTCCTCGACGAGCAGATGGCCGAACGCGTCCGCGCCGTCCTCCACCGCTTCCTGCCCCTCAACGTCCGGGCCGTCGTCTGGCTCGCGCCCCGCGCCGACGTCGAATACGTCTACACCGCCGCCGCCGACCTCATCGACACCTTCACCGACGTCCACCCGGACATCGACCGGCTCGGTCCCATGGGAGACACCAGCGCCGTCGTCCTCCCCGGCTGGGCCGTCCTCGGCAGCGCCGTCCTGTCGACCCCGCCACCGCCCGACCCGGCCGCCACCGGCGTCACCGCCGACTCCGCCGACCTGACCAGCCTGCGCTGGCGCACCCACCACCCACCGCTGCAGTGACCGGGAGAGAAACCATGCAGAACCTCGACCAGTACGAGCACCCGACCGACGGCCTCTACGGCCAGTTCCGGGACGTGCTCTACGACGCCGCCGGGCGGTGCGTGTGGGATCGCGGCTGGGTGCGCAACACCATCGTCGGCGACTGCCGCCGCCTGCTCGCGGGCTTCGTCCGCGGCGCGCCCACCATCACCGAAGGCGTGTTCGGCCTCGCCGTCGGCGCCGGGCTCCCCGCCTGGGACACCAGCGGACCGCCGCAGCCCTCGCCCAACCAGGCGAGCCTCGTCGACGCCCACCCGCACCTCGTGCCCCGCGCGCAACTCCAGCTGGAGTTCATCAACCCCACCAACGGCACCATCTCGGCACAGCCCACCGGGACGCTCCAGCTCAAGGCGACCCTCGGCCCCGGCATCCCAGCCTGGCCCGACGGCTTCCACGCCACGAGCACCCTGCGCGAGTTCGGGCTCGTCGCACGCCTCAACAACGTCCAGGTCCTGATCAACTACCGCACACACCCCGCCATCGCCAAGGACCCCGCCAGCACGCTGGAGCGGACCATCTGGCTGGTGTTCTAACGATCCGCGAGGAGCCGATCCATGGCCACCATCACGCCGAGCACCTTCAATCCGCTGCTCGCCCACGTCAACGTCCGGCTCCAGCAGGGCGTGTCCATCGTCGACGCCGACGTGAACACCTTGGACGACATCCGCAAGTTCGAACTGCGGGCCTTCCTCAAGTGGTTCGTCGGCGACGGCGTCCCCGACGGCAACGACGGCTACCTGATCACCGGCGGGCTGTCCAACAGCTTCACCATCCGCGCCGGTACACAGGGACCGGGCGGCTCGCTGCCGCCCGTCGAGGCCGCGCTGCGCCAGGTCGGACGCTACATAGTGGACGGACTCGACGTCATCATCCAGTCCGACGTCGCCTTCACCGCCCAGCCGCTGCACACCAGCCAGCCCGGCTCGGCCGCGCTCGCCGCGCGGCTCGGCGTTCCCGTCATCGCCGCCCTCACCACACCGGCTTCCGACCACCGCGTCCTGGTGGAGCTCGACGTGTGGGAGCGCCTGGTGACGCCCGACGAGGATCCGTCCCTCGTCCACGCCGGGCTCGGCGTCGAGACCTGCGCCCGCACCCGCCGCGAATGGGTCGTGCGCGCCTACCCCGAAGGTTCCATCGGCCCGCGCCTGCCCGGACACTCCTACAGCCAGCTCGCCCAGATCAACCGTTTCACCGGCGTCGACGTGATCCCCGACGGGCACATCGTCGACCGCCGGCAGCGCCGTCTGCTGTCGCCGCCCTCGCACCTGGTCAGCGACATGCTCGGCGTCGACCCCTACGAATACCGGCGCGGGACCGGGCGCCCGCCGATCAGCTTCCGGGACGCCATCAACGCCCTGCTCGCCGGGCAGCTGCCCACCACCGCCGACCTGTCGGTATCTCCGGCGCCGGGCTCGGACACCATCCGCCGCGCCTTCGTCGTCGACACCCTCAACGGGCTGACCGCGTTCTGGATCTCCCCGCGCGTGGCCAGCACGAACCAGATCTTCTCGGCCCGCCTCGACCTGGCCGCGCCCGAACTGGGCTTCGCGCCGGCCGCGGCGGTGACCAGCGGCGTCACGCACATAGAGCCGACCGCGGTCGCGCTGCCCAACGGCGAGTTCGTCGTCGCCTACCAGAACGGCGCCATCGGCGGTGCGGCCACCGACGTGGTCCTCAAGCGCGCCAACCTCGCCGGGCTTCCCGGTGCCGTCGAGCAGCCGGTCGCGGCGACCGCGGGCAGCGCCGACGAGACGCCCTTCGCGGTCCTCGTCGCCGACATCGTCACGGTCTTCACCCGGCAGGCCGCGACGGGCACGTGGTCCTTCCGTCGCTACCGGCACACCGACAACACGTTCGTCGACGCCAACCCGGTGGTGCTGCACGCCACCGCGGGGGTGGCCGGCGGCCTGCACGCCGCCGCCGCCGGCGGGGTGGTCTGGGTCGCCTACGTGACCACCGCCGGGAACACGATGAACCTGCTGCGCTTCAACCCCGCGGCACCGGCCGGGACCGCCGTCGACCACGTCGTCGGCGCGCCCCTGGCCGGATCGGACCCGTTCGTGCTCGGCATCAGCGGGACCGAGGCGATGGTGATGTACAAGGACACCGCGCTGAAGGTCGTCAGTTCGGGCGGCGGCACCTGGGCGACCGGCGCCGTCGTCACCATTCCCAACAGCGACACCGATCTCACTCCCGCGGCCGTCCGTGACGCGCAGGGCAGCTGCTTCCTGCTGGCCACGCGTCCGGTGACCGGTTCCCTCAACGAGATCTTCCTGCGCCGGCGGGACCCCGCGACGGGGGTCTGGGGTGCCGCACAGCAGGTCATCTCCAATCCAGCGAACGACCAGAACCCCCACCCGGTCCTCGTGCCGGGACAGGGCATCTGGGTCCTGTGGCGCAGCGACCGCCCCGGCGCGGGGAACTTCGACCTCTTCGCCAAGCGGATCGTCACCGCCATCTAGCCCACAGAAAGGCTCCATCATGCCCGCCATCAGCCCCAACACTCCAGGTGTAGCGGCCTACTCCATCTCCGGGTCGAAAGCCTTCGTGGTGAACTCGATCCTCGACTTCAACAACATCCCGCGCGCCTTCACCGTCAGCTACCCCGACCCGGCGCCTGCCGGGCTGTCGATCGAGCTGCGCCGGGTGAGCGCGCCGGCCGCGAGCATCGACCTCGACGCGATGACCGACGGCGTCGTCGACAACACCACGATCAGCGGACGCGACGTCAGCGTCAACCGCTTCACCGGCGGCGGCACGACCCAGCTCACCTGCAACATCCAGGACCCGTCCGAGGCCGGGATCCTCAACGAGCACTATGAGCTGCGCGTGCGCGCGACCAACCCGATCAACTGGTCGTTCTCGGTCGACAACGCCTTCAACTCCACCGTCGTGCGGCTCGTCTGCGACCCGGTGGCGACGTTCAACGGGCTCACGCCGAACCTGCTGGAGCAGCAGCTGCTCACGCTGACCGCCGACGACGCCGTCGGGCCGCTCGCCGCACCGACCGTGGTGCGGGCGACGAGCGGCGACCTCGTCCTCCCGGCGCCGAGCCCGACCTACGAGTTCGGGCACACCGGGCTGATCGCGATCATCGGCCTGCCTTCGGATCCGCTGCCGAGCCAGACCTACCAGCTCGTCGACGCATCCCTCGCCCCGGCGCCGCTGCCCGGCGTCTATGGTCCGACGCCGGTCCCGATGACCGTCGACGTGGTCCACGGTGGGATCACACCCGACGCTCCGGACTTCCTCTCGGCGCGCGGGACCTTCAACACCACGCTGGAAGCCCGGCCGCAGCGCGCGGTCCTGGTGCTCGACCGTTCGGGCAGCATGTCCGCCGAGCACCGGTGGGACAACGCCAAGACGGCCGCGCGGATCTTCGTCAACCTCTTCGGCGAGTTCCGCAACAACGTCGACCCGCAGGACGCCATCGGCATCACCGTCTTCGAGGACAGCGCCTGTGTCTTCCGCGACCCGCGCCCGCCGGTCAACGGGACCGTCGACCCGCTGATCACCGCGGTCGAGGGCCTCGACAAACCCGAGCAGGTCGCGGCGAACATCGGCTCGACGATCTTCGGGAACCCGGGCGGCTGCACGCCGATCGGCGATGGACTCGCCTTCGGGCTGCAGATCCTGCAGAACGGCGGCCTGCCCGCCGACGCCCGCTACACCGTCGTGCTGCTGACCGACGGCGACGAGAACGCCGGGACCGTCAAGATCGGGCCCGGGGCCGACCCGGCCAACCCGATGACCTGGGCGCAGCGGATCGCGCCCTCGGCGCTGCCCGCGATCCCGGACATCAACCCGATCGCGACGCACCCGGACCTCAACCTGTTCACCATCGGGCTGGGCTCGGCGCCGAACAACACCGTGCTCAACAGCCTGGTCGCCAAGGGGCACTTCGCCGCCGCGGTGACCGTCGGCGAACTCATCGACCGCTTCACCACGATGCTGAAGATCTCCCAGGAGATCAACAAGCTCACGGCCCGCTACACCCAGGACCCGAACCCGGTGCAGCCGCCGTCGCCGCAGAACGAGGTGTTCTTCACGACCACCAGCGCCGACAAGTTCGGGGTCGCCGTGCTGCGCGACATCACCGTTTCTCCGGTGACGCCGACGACGGTCGAGATCGCGCGCTGGAACGGCTCGTCCTTCGTGGTGGAGCCGATCCCGGTGCAGACCTTCGAGGGACACCACTACATCGGCGTGCCGAACGCGAGCGCCTTCGGCGCGGGATCGCAGACCTGGCGCGTGCGCCGGCTCAACGCCGGGGTGCCCGAGCCGCTCGCGGTGACGCCCACGTCGTCCGACGTGATCGCCTTCGAGGACCTGCACGTGAAGTCGGCGCTGACGCTGGACCAGAAGGACTACCGGACCGGCGACGACATGAACCTCGCCGTGCGGATCCGGCACGACTTCGCGCGCCTGCCCGGCGCGACCGTCCGCGCCGTGCTCGACGCGCCCGACGGTGGCCTCGGTGGCATGCTCGCCGATCTCGACGCCGACGACATCGACCGCAACAAGCGCAAGATCCGCTCGCCGAAGGACCGCTCGCGCGGTCGCGCGGCGCTGATCGAGGCGCTGCTGGCCAAGCACGACTGGCACCACCTGCCGCGCTGCAACCCCGGTGACAGTGGAGGACTGTTCGTCGACGGCACCGACATCCTGCACGACGTCGACGGTGACGGGACGTACACCAACACCTTCGCGCGCGTGAACGCCGACGGCGTCTACAACTGGACGCTGTTCGTCGAGGGCGTCGACACCTCGGGGAACGTCTTCAGCCAGCGGCTCGACCAGTCGACGCTGGCGACGATCGGGGTCAGCTCGCATACCTCGATCATCCGCAAGGAGACCTTGAAGGACGCGCCTCCCGGAATGAAGGCCGTGAAGGTCACGGTCACGCCGCTGGACAAGTTCAAGAACCGGCTCGGCCCGGGCTTCGACGACACCGTCATCTGGGCCGTGCGCGACGGCGGCGTGTTCGCCCACGTCAAGGAGCACCAGCCGCCGCCGGTGAACACCGACGGCACGTACACGCGGACCGTCGTGTTCCGCTCGGGGAGTTTCCCGACGCTGAAGGTTTCGGTCAACGGCGTGACGCTGCCGAAGATCTACGTCCGGCAGAAGGGGCACGACGACCGGGACGACCGCTGAGGCCCGGCGGGCGAAAGGCAACGGGAACGGATAGGAACGGATAGACGGCGGGCCCCGGCCACCTGGCCGGGGCCCGCCGATCGGGTTCGTGTTTCCGGGGCCCAGGCCCACCACCACGCGAAAGCCCCATCCGCCGCGCGATCGAGCCCGCACACCGGTGAGGTCGCGGCATTTCACCTGCCGTTCGCGGCCCCGGTCCGCGTCCGGCGCGCCCTCGGTGTCCCGTCACGTCCGCGGGCGTGCGGCCCTCCGGCGTGGCTTCGGTCCTTCGACCTCGGGTACCTTCGGTCCGCGCTCCAGCAGCGGTTCCCAGAGGTCGCCGTCCTTGTCCACGCGCTCGAAGACCTCCTCGGGCGTGAACTTGAGTTCGCGGGCCGTCTCGACCTCGTCCCAGGTCATCGGGGCCGAGACGGTGGGCACGCCGAGCCCGCGCAGCGAGTAGGGCGCCACGGTCGTCTTGGCGGCGTTGTTCTGGCTCCAGTCGATGAGGATGCGGCCGTCGCGCTCCTTCTTGAGCATGTTGGACGTGACGAGGTCGGGCCGTTCCTCCTCCAGCTCCTTGGCGATCGCCTTGGCGTAGGCGGACACGTCGAGGTCGGTCTGGGTCGCCGAGATCGGGCAGCAGACGTGCACGCCCTTCTTCCCCGAGCTTTTGGCGTACGCGGTCAGGCCGTCGCGCCCGAGCCGCTCGCGCAGGAGCAACGCGACCTCGGCGGTGTCCTCGGGGCCCGTCCCGGGGCCGGGGTCGAGGTCGGCCACGAGGCGGTCGGGGAGGCGTTCGTCGCCGTCGTCGCCGATCATCCACTGTGTCGTGTGGAGCTCCAGCGCGGCGAGGTTGGCCAGCCACACGAGGGTCGCGGTCTCCTCGACGACGGGGAAGTCGGCGGTGTCTCGCCCTTTCGACGACCCCGGTGTGGACAGGGTCGCCAGCCGGACCCAGTCGGGTGTCCCGGCGGGCGCGTTCTTCTCGTAGAAGGGCCGTGTGCCGGTCCCGTTGGGATAGCGGATGCGCGTGACCGGGCGGTCGTGCAGGTGGGGGAGGATGACCGGGGCGATCCGCCGGTAGAAGCCGACGACGTCGGCCTTGGTGTAGGCGGCGTCGGGGTACATGACCTTGTCCGGTTTGGACAGGGAGACCTCGTGGCCGTCGATCGTCTCGGTCTGGCGTTCGGCTGGCATGTCACCGTCCCTGGGAGACCCGTCTACATGCCCATGAAAGTACGCCGCCCGCGCTCCCCGTGGGCCGATCTCGCCCGAACAGCGGGCGTCGGCGACCTTTGCGAGAGTGGAAACAGTGCGCGCCAGAGGTTTGTTGCAGTTATCGAAAGGGTGTGGGTAATCCGCTGAATGGCACGCCGCGTGGCCCGTTCCGGCTGGTGGAAAAAGAGCTTCGGTTCACCTGGTCGTCGCTGTGAAAACATGTAGTCGACGAGCTCGGAATTGTCTCGGCTTCACTCGAACGAGTGATGTGAGGCGGGTTCGGATCCCGGTGGGGTGGGAAACGGGCAGGTCCACGGTCATCTGTCAGCTATCCGATAGTCGTTGGCCGTAACCAAAAACCTTGTGAATCGTTGCCGGAGAATGCCATTCCAAACGCCGTGTCAATGCGCATTCGGCAATTGACTGTTCGGAGATGGCCAAATACTCTCAGAGGGAAATGCCCATGCTCTCGCGAGGCTTGAATGGCGACGCGAAGGGTATGTAAGTGCGGCCAAGGTCATGAGAATAGCTGGGGCCGTTAGTCGGGAAGCATGTTGATTCGCATCTTACTGTGTCAAAAGAGGACATTGTGGCGGACGGCGCTGGCGACCGTCCTGTCCCAGGAAGACGACCTCGACGTCGTCGCGGAGAGATCGAAAGGAGAGGAGGTCTTGCCCACGACGATCACCGAGCGTCCGCATGTGGTGGTGCTCGACGCCGGCCTCACCGGCGGCCCGCCGGTCGACGAGCTGTGCGAACTGCTGCGGAAGACGGCGCCCACCTGCGGGGTGCTGCTGCTGATGGAGCGGAAGGCGCCGGCGGCGAAGGTCATCGCCGCACTGGCCCCGCGCGTCGGCCTCATCGGGATCGACGCCTCACCGGAACGGCTCATCGCGGGGATCAGGGATCTCGCCAGCGGGCAGCCGGTCATGGACCCGGACCTTGTTCTGGCCATGTTGTCCGCACGCGACAATCCCCTCACCGAGCGGGAACGGGAGGTGCTGTTCATGGCCTCCCGGGGTGCACCGACCAGGGAGATAGCGGCCCGGCTCTTCCTCAGCACGGGGACGGTCCGTAACTACCTGTCGCGCGCTCTGTCGAAGACCGGTGCGCGCACGCGCATCGAGGCGGTCCGGATCGCTCAGGACGCCGGCTGGATCTGAGCGTCCCAGTGCCCGAGCAGCTCGCGGAACATCGGCGAGCGCTCGGGCATTGTCGCGCGGTCGCCGAAGACCGCGCCGGTGCCGTCGAGGACGAGGACGGTTCCGGCGCGCTCGGCCGAGCTGATCCGGTGGGCGATGACGATGAGGGTGCCGGGCCGTTCGGCGAAGGCCTTCTCGGCTCGTTCCTCGGCGGCGGGGTCGAGGTGGCAGGTCGCCTCGTCGAGGATCGCCAGCGGCGCGGGGGAGAGGTAGGCGCGGGTGAGGGCGATGAGCTGCCGTTCACCCGCCGACAGTCCGGCCGGGCGGATCGGGGCGTCGAGACCGCCGAGCCTGGCGATGAGCCCGGCGGCCCCGACGGCCTCGGCGGCCCGGTCCAGCCTGGCCCGGGACGCGTCGGCGGAGTGGTAGCTCAGGTTCTCCGCGACGGTGCCGGTGAACACATAGGCCTCCTGGGGAATGAGGACGCGCAGATCCGGTGCGGGCTCGGGGGATCCGTCGACGGTCACGGTGCCCGCGCCCGGGGTCAGCAGCCCGGCGCACAGGCTCGCGAAGGTGGACTTGCCGATCCCGCTCGGGCCGACGACCGCCAGATGCGAACCTGCGGGCAGGTCCAGGTCGAGGTCGCGCAGGACGGGTTCGGCGTGCGGGCCGTAGGCGAAGGTCAGGCCGCGCGCGCTGACGGCTCCGCCTCGCGGGCGGCCCGAGGCGGGCGAGGGCCGTGGAGGAGGAGCCGCGGTGTCGAGCAGCCTGCCCAGGGTCACCACGAAGCGCAGACCACTGCCGCCGAGCCCCTGTACCAGCGACCCGAGGGCCGGCTGTAGTCCGATGAGGACGTAGGTCAGGCCGCCGAGGATCGCGCCGGCCGTCACCCCGCGCGCGGCCAGCCACGGCCCCGCGGCCAGCAGCGCCAGCAGCGGCAGCCATCCCCCGACGGCGAAGCAGAGCGTGCGAAGCGCGGCGACACGGGCCAGCGCCCGTTCGGCGCGAGCCTGGGCGTCGACCGAACGGCCCGCGAGAGCGAGCGCCCAGTCGCGGGCCCCGTGCGCGGCGAGGTCGCGGGCACCGCCGAGGACCCGCCCGGCGACCGTGGACAGATCCTCGTCGCTGCGCACGTACTCGCGCTGTCGCCGGGCGGCCAGCCCCAGAGTCGCCAGGAAGAGCCCGAGCCCGAGCGCGAAGGGCGGCAGCGTCCAGATCAGCACCAGCGGCGACACCGAGGCGAGGCCCGCGATCGCGCCCACGCTGGTCACACAGAAGCCACGGACCAGGACGAGCAGCCCGGCATAGGTGTCGCGGACGATCTCGACCTGATGGGTCAGGCGGGCCAGGGCGCCGTCGTCGGACCTGCCCCGCACCGCCCGGTCGAGCGCTCCGTCCACCGTCGAGCGGACCAGGTCGTCGCGGAACGGTTCGACCAGGTCACCGAGCCGGGCGAAGACCTGGCGCGCACCGAGCGCCCCGGCGCACGCGGCGACCAGCACCGAGGCGAGCCAGGCGACACCGACCAGCGGCCGCCCGGCGAGGAAACCGTCGTCGACGGCACGCGCCACGGCCAGCCCGGACAGCGCCGTCGGCAGGGCCTCCGGCACCGACCACAACGCGAACATCCACAGCGGGCGCCTGCGCAGCGAGCGCAGCCCGTAGGAGATCTCTCGTCTCATCCCCGGTCCTCCCCGACGGTGAAGATGGCGCGGTAACCGGGATCGGCCCACAACGCCTCGTGCGATCCGAGACCGGCGACCTCGCCGCCGTCGAGCCAGACGACGAGATCGGCGCGTGCCGCCGTCGACGCCCGGTGGGTCACGATCAGGCGGGTGCGCCCCCCGTGGTCGCGGGTCAGCGCCTCCCGGATCTGCGCCTCGGTGGCGGTGTCCACACTCGACATCGCGTCGTCGAGGACGAGGACCCGCCGCGCACCCCACGCCCGGGCCAGACCGAGCCGCTGCGCCTCGCCGCCCGACATCGGAGCCGCGTCGAGCGCCGTGGCGTAGCCGTCGGGGAGCCTTCCGGCCCAGTCGTGGGCGTACGCGGCCTCGGCCGCGCGGCGAACGTAGCCTTCGCCGCGGCCGAGTCCGATGGCGTCGCCGACGGTCTCGCCGACCAGCACCGGCCGCTCGAACGCGCAGGCGACGGCCTCGCGCAGGGCGCCGCGATCGAGCCGGTCGAGCGGAACCCCGTCCAGCGACACCGTGCCCGCGTCGGGATCGCGCAGACGCGCGGCGACGGCCGCGAGAGTCGACTTCCCGGCGGCCGAACGCCCCACGACGGCGACGACCGTCCCGCCGGGCAGGTCGAGGGTGACGCCGTCGAGTACCCGGCGTCCGCTTTCGTCGACCGTCACGTCCCGCAGTTCGAGCCTGCCGGGACCTTCGGGGAGCGCGCGGTCCCCATAGGACATGGGCGCCTCGGACAGCACCTCGTCCATCCGCCGCACTCCGGCCCGCGCCCGCGCCAGACCGCCCAGCACGCCGGTGAGGCCGCCCAGCCCGGCGCCCTGCATCGCGTACTGCCCGGCGGCGAACAGCTCACCCGCCGTGATCCGGTGCGCGGCCAGGGCGAGACCGCCGACCGCCAGCACCGACATCAGCACCATCGGCCCGACGATCGCGGCCTTCGCGCCGGTCCCCGCGAGGACCCGCCAGGTCATCCGCCCGAACCGGTGCAGCTCGGGCAGCCCGCGCAGGATCCGCTCGCGTTCGGCGGCGACGGTCCCGGCCGCCGCGATCGTGCGAGCCCCGTCGAGGGCCTCGGTGAGGCGTCCGGCGAGCTCGCCCTGGACGCGCTGATAGTCGGCGACGGCCTGGGTGGTGCGGCGGGTGTAGGTGCGCAGCATGAGGGCGATGACGCCGAGTCCGGCGAGGAAGGCCGCGGCGGTCCACCAGTCGATGAGGGCCAGCAGGACCAGACTGCCGACCGGGGGCGCGGCCGCGGCGACGACGGTGACCAGCGCGATCCCCGACTGCGCGGCCTGTGGCGCGTTGCCGCTGACGCGGCTGACGAGGTCGCCGGTGTCGAAACGAGCGGCGGTCGCGGGCGGCAGGTCGAGAAGGTGTCCGAGGACCTTGCGGCGCAGCCACACCGTCGTCGATGCCACGCACAGGGTTCCGGCGAAGGTGTCGAGCAGGTCGGCGGCGACACCCGCGGCGATGAGGAGGGTGACCAGCAGCAGCGCGCCCCGCGCGCCCGACCCGGCCACGATGGCGTCGACCGCGCGGCCGAGCGCGGCCGGAAGGGCCAGCGAGACGGCCGCCCCACCGAGGGAGGACACCGCGAGCACCGGCAGCCAGGCGCCGCCGCGCCGGACGATGGAACCGTGGACGGACATGTCGCCTCCCTCGTGCGAACGTGACCGGCTCCGGGTGAAGAACCCGGAGCCGGTTGGGCCTACCGCTCCTCTTAGTGGCAGAGGGTGATGCTGAGGCTGGAGGTGCCGCCGCACAGCAGCGCGGACAGGTTGCTCGGGCAGCTGTGGCCGCTGGAGCTGGAGCCACCGGTGACGGTGACGTTCAGCGGGGTTTCCATTCCCTGGAGGTCGAGGAGGGCCATGATGTGCTCCTTTGTTAGGGGTTTCTTACCTACTGCCCGCGTCGGGAGACGCGGGTGCTCGTGGGACCGGGCGAGGGTCCAGAAGGGGCAGTCCGGCCGGTTCGCCGTGCAGTACCGAGCCGGCGGCGAGGAGGATCCCGGCGGTGCCGGTCGCGAGATCCATCGACAGGCGCATCAGACCCGTCCCGGGGTACGCGAGTCCCCCGCCGTAGGGCAGCGCGTGCCAGGGCAGTCCGCGCAGTTGGAGAAGCACGCGCTCGTCGGTGAGCGGCGCGGCCGAGCGCGCGGTGAGGTAGGCCAGGATTCCGGCGCGGCCGCTGAACAGCCCCGGAAGGATGTACATGGCCGAGGACGCCGCGAGGTCGATCTTGGCCAGCGCCGTGGTGAACTCCTCATCGGCCTCCCGCGCCAGGTAGGCGTCGAGGACGAGACCGACACCGACGCTGCCGACATCGAGGTAGGGCATGGTGCGCCAGCCCTCGTTGACCTCCAGCGAGCCGTTCGGCCGTTCCATGCAGCACGCCAGGTCGGCGCGCAGCGCGCGGGCGGCGGCGTCGAGGAGACCGCGGTCGCCGCTTCGGTCGAAGGCCCGCAGCAGGAGCATCGCCTGCCCTGAGCGGCCCCGCATGAGGCCCGCCCAGGGCTGCGATCCGCCGCTGATCGTCGCCTCGGCGTCGTGGGAGTCGGCGTGGGCGGCGACCAGCGCGGCGGCCTTCATGCCGGCCTCGGCCAGCGCGGACTCGCCGGTGCGGTCGGCGAGGTCGAGGAGGTTGAGCCCGATGCCGGCCAGCCCGCCCGACAGGTCGGGACCGAGCGACTCCCAGTCCTCGCGCAGACAGATGTCGACCACGTCGAGCGCGTCCTGGCGCCGGCCGAGACGTTCCAGTGCGAAGGCCGCGCCGTGCAGGCCGTCGTAGAGGCCAGGCCGGGTCCCACCGGGCGGGTTCAGCGCCCGGGAACGCAACCACTCCTCGTGCTCCGGGAAACGCCCGGCGCCCGTCGCGGCCAGCGCGTAGAGGACACCGGCGGCGCCGTAGGCCAGCCCCAGCCCGCCGACGGCGAACTGCTGCACGTCCCCGGGGAACAGGCGGTCGTCGCGCTCGGGCGTGGCACTGGCCAGGACGCCCTTGGCGAGCTGGTCGCGCAGCCGCGGCCAGGCCGCCGGGTCGGTATCGAACACCGGCGTCTCCTCGGCCGGCGCCGACGGAGGCGCGATGACCGCGACACCCGCGTCGAGGAAGGCGGGATCGACCGGGAAGTGCTCGGTGATGATCTCGGCGAAGTGCCGGGCCTTCGGGCGGTGCAGCCACAGCAGGTTCGTCATCGGCAGGAACAGGGCCAGCCGCAGGCACGCCAGCGCGTACCGGTCGGCCTCCAGCCCGCTCATCGACCGCGGCGCCGCGAAACCCTGGTTCCCCAGGCCCGCGCGGGTGCCCGACTCCACGGTGGACGCCACCTCGAAGTCGAGCAGCGACACCGCGCCGTCCTCGCCGACCATGATGTTGAACAGGTGCAGGTCGCCGTAGACGATCCCGCGCTCGTGGATCGCCTCGATCGTCGCCGACACCTTCGCGTGCACCGAGGTCGCCCACTCGGTGAACCCGAGGTACTCGGCGTCGGTGGCCGTCGCGTCGATCAGCGGATACTTCAGCACGATCGCGCGGCTGAGGACGTCGCCCTCGACGTGCTCCATCACCATGAAACGGTGCTCGCCCAGCCAGAACAGGTCGTGCACCTTCGGCACACCGGGGATCCCCGCGAGCCGCGTCAGGATCGCGTGCTCGTGCTCCACGCGCCGGACCGCGTCGTGGCCGGCCGAGTCGAGACCGGCGTGCGGACGGCCTTCCTTGAGGACCACGCGCTCACCGGTGCGCGTGTCGCGCCCGGAGTAGATGCCGCCGCCGTTGGAGAAGTGCAGGACGCTCTCGATCGTGTAAGGCAGATCGGCGACGGTAACCGCGCCGCGCGCGGCGAAGGCGGGTGCGAGGAAGTCGGGCAGCGTCACCCACTCGGGGATGTAGAAGACCGGGTCGCGGCGGTCGGGGACCAGCGTGCCGTCGGGCTTCTCGATGACCGGTACGACCTCGCCCTTGTCGTCGACGCCGTAGCGGTTGGTGAAGGCGCCGTAGCGTACGAACAGCGGCCCTTCGCCCCAGCGCAGATCGCTGAGGATGTACGGGTTCGGCGTCCCGTCGAGCACCGCGCCGAGTTCGCTGAGGATCTCCTCGCACTGGGCGTCGTCGGCGGGGTAGATCGTGACGAGTTTCCCGGAGTAGCCGCGGGGCGCGTACTTCGAGACGCGCGCGGCGAGCGCACCGCTCGACCGGAGGAACTTGAAGCCGATCCCGCGCGGCATGCAGTACTCCCACACGCCTTCGAGGACCTTCTCGGCGCTCTCGACGGCCGCCGAGGCGTGGATCTTCCAGCCCTGCGCCGGCGTCGGGCGGGCCCCGTCGGCGTGGAACACGAACCAGTCGTCCTGCTCGTAGCGATGCCAGCCCTCGGGAAGTTCCCGGCTCGCCAGTGCGAAGGAGGCCCCGGCGGTCTGCTCGGAGTGCATGGCGTCGTAGAACAGCGGATCCGCCATGGAGAACGCTTCGTATCTGTCGTCCATGTCGCCCCTATCCGGTCGTCACTGGGTCGAGACCATGCTGTCTCCGGAGGCCGTGGCGCCGATAGTGTGTGCTGTCACGACTCGACGGTGAGGAATTCACCAACAGGTGATGGCACTCGCCATGCCCGTCAAGGCACGGCGAGGCCCGATGGGGAGGAAACGATGCCGCGACCCGAGCCGCCGGATCCCGCCGCTCACCCCCGCGACCTGCTCGCTGGCGCCGCCCTCCACTACGGCGAGGCCGTCGTCGCGACCTGGTGCGGCGACCTGCTGACCGGCCGCGTCGAAGGCGACGACGAGGAGCACCCACCGCTCGCCTGGCTTGGCGGCCGGGTCGCGGCGTGGGAACTCGGCCGTACCGCGCCCGACGGCGAGGACCATTACTGGCCGCGCGTCTGGGGCGCGCGCGGACTGCTCTACGTGTGGATCCCCGAAGCCGCCGCGGCGGTCGTCGCGGGCCTGGACGATCCGGCCTGGCGGGTCCGCGAGATGTCGGCGAAACTCGTCCGGCTGCGCGAGATCGGTGAGGCCGCCGAACTCCTGGCCGACCTCACGGGCGAGGACCGGGAGCCGGTTCCGCGTGTCCGCGCCGCCGCCGCTCGCGCCTTGGGCGCCGTCGGCGAGGGCGAGCACGCCCCGGCCCTGCGCGCCGCCGAGCACGACGGCGAGGCCGCCGTGCGGGTCGCCGCCGAACAGGGCCTGCGGGAGCTCCGCGGGCGCCTCGACCGCGACCTCTGAGGGCACCGAACCCCCTCCGCCGCCGCCGACGGTGTGGGAGCCTGGTGTGGGCGACTCCCCGTCCCCGCAGCGTGGCCGCCGAAACCGGAGGTCAAGCACATGAGCACGGCTCGCGACATCATGCATCCCGGCGCCGACTGCGTCGACGAAGGACAAAGCCTCGCCGACGCGGCCCGGATGATGGCCGACCGGCAGGTCGGCTCGCTGCCGATCTGTGGTTCGGACCAGAAGCTCAAGGGCATCATCACCGATCGCGACATCGTCGTGAAGTGCATCGCCGAGGGCAGGGACCCGGCGCAGATGAAGGCCGGCGAACTCGCCAACGGCGACCTCGCGTGGGTCCGCGGCGACGCCGACCAGGGCGAGGTCGTCTCGCTCATGCGCGACCGCAAGATCCGGCGTGTGCCCGTCATCGACAACCGTCAGCTCGTCGGCATGATCAGTGAGGCCGACCTGGCCGCGCATCTCGACGACGACGCCCTCACCGCCTACGTCCACGACGTGTACGGGGCACCGCCGAACAACTGATCACCGTGGGGCAGGATCGGTCGCGTGCTGTTCGACGACGTACGCGACCGCCTGTCCCGCTGGACACCGCATGCCGAGGCCCGTGAGGCCTACGAGGCCACCGTCGTGCTCCTCGACGACGGCCCGGCGGTGCTGGCCAAAGCCAATCCGGGAGCCCACGTGACCGCCTCCGCCCTGGTCGTTTCGCACGACCTGAGCGAGGTTCTGCTGTGCCTGCACGGCAAGGCCCGCAAGTGGATGCAGCTCGGCGGGCACATCGAGCCGGGCGATGCGACCCTGCTGGCCGCCGCGTTGCGCGAGGTCGCCGAGGAGTCGGGGCTCGCGGGCGTCCAGGCCGACCCGGTACCGATCGACGTCGACCGGCACCGGGCCCGCTGCGGTGGCGGTGAGGCCTGGCATCACGACGTGCGTTTCGCCTTCCGGGCCGCCCCCGGCGCGACCCCGCGGGTGAGCGACGAGTCGCTCGACCTCGCGTGGGTGCCCGCCGGGGACCTGCCCGAACCGCTCGCCGCCGCGACCGCGCGGCTGGTCCCCCTGGCGGTCGGCCGCTTCAGCGGCTGAGCCGCCGGTACCGGCGCACCGAGAGCGGCAGGAACACCGCGGTGATGACCAGCGGCCACAGCGCCGCCAGCAGGACCGGGTGCGCCGCCGCCCACGAGTCGCCGCCCCAGCCGGGGTTGCCGAACAGTTCCCGGGACGCTGCGGCCGTCGCCGACACCGGGTTCCACTCGGCGAGCGCGCCCAGCCACGCCGGCATCGACTCCGGCGAGGCGAAGACGTTCGAGAGGAACGCCAGCGGGTAGACCAGGATCTGTACCGACGCGGTCGCCTGGGTGCTGCGGATGACCAGGCCGAGCCAGACGCCGATCCACAGCATCGCGAAACGCAGCCACAGCAGCAGGACCAGCGCGAGGAGCATCGACGGCAGGCCGTCGTGCCAGGTCCAGCCGGTCAGCAGCCCGCACAGGACGAGTGCCACGAGGCTCAGCGCGGACTGGAACAGGTCGGCGGTGGCGCGTCCCATCACGACCGCCGAGGCCGACATCGGCATGGAGCGGAAGCGGTCGGTCACGCCTTTCTGCGTGTCGGCGGCCATCGCGGTCATGGTCGTCTCGACGCCGAACATCATCGTCATCGCCAGGGTCCCGGGGATGAGGGCCTCCCGGTAGTCGCCACCGCCGGGGACCGAGATGTCCCCGCCGATGAGGTAGCCGAACATCAGGAAGAACATGATCGGGAACAGCAGCCCGACGGCCATCTCGAAGGGCTGGCGCAGCCAGTGCGAGGTCTCGCGGGTGGTCAGGGTCCAGGCGTCGGTGATCGCCCACCGGACGCGGTAGGGCACGCCGGTGTCGGGCGTGGGCTGGAGGAGCGTGGACATCGAAGGCCTCTCGTTCGGGGGTGCGGTCAGCGGGTCAGGTGGAGGAAGACCTCGTCGAGGGTCGGGCGGCGCAGGGCGAGGTCTTCGACCGTGACGCCCTCGGCGTCGAGTTCGCGTACGACCTCGGTCAGCGCCGAGACCCGGTCGATGACGGGGACGCTCACCGTCCGCCCGTCGTCATGGCGCTGCGGTTCGCCGCCGGTCACGCGCGCCATGATCGCGGCGGTCCGGTCGAGCGCGGCGGCGTCGTGGACGGTGACGTCGAGGCGGTCGCCGCCGAGTTTGGCCTTGAGTTCGCCGGGTGTGCCCTCGGCGACGACCTTCCCCTCGTCGAGGACGGAGATCCGGTCGGCGAGCTGGTCGGCCTCGTCGAGGTACTGCGTGGTCAGCAGGACGGAGGTGCCGCCGGCGACGAGGTCGCGGACGCAGTCCCAGACCTCGCCGCGTCCGCGCGGGTCGAGGCCGGTGGTCGGTTCGTCGAGGAAGAGGACGCGCGGCGCGAGGATGAGGCTGCAGGCCATGTCGAGGCGGCGGCGCATGCCTCCGGAAAAGCGGCCGACGGGCCGGTCGGCGGCCTCGGTGAGGGCGAAGCGCTCCAGCAGCTCGGCCGCGCGGTTCCGGGCGGCCGGGCGGGACAGGTGGTAGAGGCGGCCGAACAGGAAGAGGTTCTGCCGCGCGCTGAGGATCTCGTCAACGGCGGCGAACTGGCCGACGAGGCCGATGCGGCGGCGGACGCCGGGGGCGTCGCGGCGCAGGTCGACGCCGGCGATCTCGGCGCGCCCGGCGTCGAAGCGCAGGAGCGTGGCGAGGATGCGCACGGCCGTGGTCTTCCCGGCGCCGTTGGGTCCAAGGAGGCCGTGCACGGTTCCGGCGGGGACGGTGAGGTCGAAAGAGTCCAGGGCGGTCTTGCCGCCGTAGCGCTTGGTCAGCCCTTCGGCGTGGACGGCGCGGGTCGGGGAGGTCACGTGCGGCTCCATTCTCTCCGTACGGTGTACGAAATGATATCGTACACCGTACCAAGATCTAGGATGGGCAGCGATGAAGAGCGATGAGAGCCCCAAGGCGACCTCCGTACGAACCTTCGAACTGATGTGGGGAGTGCGGGAGCAGTCCAGCCGGGGGCCGAAACAGGGCCTGACGATCGAGGCGATCGTGCGCACGGCGATCGAACTCGCCGACGCCGAAGGACTGACCGCGCTGTCCATGCGCAAGGTCGCCGAGCGGCTCGGCGTCGGTGCCATGACGCTCTACACCTATGTCCCCGGCAAGGACGAACTGATCGCCCTGATGATCGACGCGGTCATGAGCGAGCGCCCGGACCGCCGCGACGCCGAAGGGGACTGGCGGGCCAGACTCGAACTCGTCGCGCGCGACGGCTGGGACCTCTGCCACCGCCACATGTGGCTGGTCGACGTCGGATCCGAGCGCAACCTCGTCGGGCCGGGCCAGATGGACGCCTACGAATCGGAGCTGTCGGCGATCGCCGGCATCGGGCTGACCCCTACCGAGATGGTCTCGGTGATCAGCCTCGTGACCGGATTCGTCGGCGGAGCCGTCCGCGGTGCCGTGCAGGTCATCCAGGAGGAGCGCCGCACCGGCCTCACCCGCGACCAGTGGTGGGAGCAGATCGCGCCGGTCTTCGACAAGTACATCGCCTACGAGCGCTACCCGACGGTGATGAGCACCGGCGAGGCCGAATCGCACGCCGACGGGCCGAAGGAGGCCTTCGAGTTCGGCCTGGCGCGCGTCCTCGACGGCATCGAGGTGCTCATCCGCTCCCGGCGGTAGGCGGACTGGTCTCGGCCGTGGAGAACCTCTCCTCGTCCTCGTTGAGCAACCGCACGGCGAGCTTCCGGGTGGCCTCGGTGAAGCGGGCCTGCTCCCGCACGTCGACGCTGTTCCAGTCGGCAAGGCGCCGGTGGATCCAGTCCTGCCAGGAGTTGACCAGCAGATCCATCTCGCCCCGGCCCACCGTGGTCAGCGTCAGGCTGTCGCCGTCGACGCGGACGTAGCCCTCGGCGGCGGCCACCGCGAAGGCCGGGGCCAGCACCTGCGGCGGTAGATGGTGCGCGGCGCCGATCTCCGACATCCGCGCGCCGCCCTGCCAGCGCGAACGGATGTGGACCTGCGCGAGCAGCCAGGCCTGTCCTTTGTCGAGCTCGCTGCCGGAGTCGGCGAGGATCTGTTCGGCGATGGTCCCGCGGTCCTTGCTGATGGCCTGCGAGACCGCCCGCGCGAGATGCTCGTTCTCGTCGCGGGTGTCGGGCGCGGCGAAGCCCTCGCCCATGTCGGTGGCGCCGGCACGGGCGCTGTCGCGCAGCGGGACCTCCTTGAGGAACCAGGCCACGACGAAACCGACGATCGCGACCGGCACGACCCAGAAGAAGACGTAGTCGATGGTGTCGGCGTAGGCCTTGACGATGTGCGCGATCTGTTCGTCGGGAAGGGCGTGCAGCGCCGCCGGACTGGCCACGACGGCCGGGTCGATGCCCGGCGACTGGGCGTAGGCCTCGGCGAGACTCGGGTTGAGCTTGTTGGTGAACAGGGTCCCGAAGATGGCGGTGCCGAAGGCGCTGCCGAGCGTTCTGAAGAAGGTCACGCCGGAGGTCGCCGCGCCCATCTCGTGGTACGGCACGGTGTTCTGCACGGCGATGGTCAGCACCTGCATCGCCAGGCCGATCCCGAGACCGAGGATCAGCATGTACAGCGACTCCTGCCACACCGTGGCGTCGGCGCCCATCGTCGACATGAGATAGAGACCGACGGCCATCACGGCCGTGCCGACGATGGGGAAGAACTTGTACCGGCCGGTGCGGCTGACCACGATGCCCGACAGCATCGACGTCGCCAGCAGCCCGACCACCATCGGCAGCGTCCGGATGCCCGAGGCGGTCGCGGTGACGCCGTCGACGTACTGGAGATAGGTGGGCAGGTAGGTCATCGCGCCCAGCATCGCGAAGCCGACGATGAAGCTGAGGATCGAACTGACCGTGAACACCGGGTTGCGGAACAGGTGCATGGGCAGGATCGGCGCGACGGCGCGCCGCTCGACGAAGACGAAGGCCGTCAGCATCACCACGGCGGCCGCGAAGAGCCCGAAGATGACCGGCGAGCCCCACTCGTACTCGTCCCCGCCCCATTCGAGGCCGAGGATCAGCGCCGAGGATCCGCCGGCGACCAGGAGCAGGCCCAGGTAGTCGATGACCGGCTTCTCGGCGTTCTTGACCACCGGAATCGTCTTGGCGGCCATCGCGATCATCACGATCGCGATGGGAACGTTGATGTAGAAGCACCAGTGCCACGACAGGTGGTCGGTGAACAGGCCGCCGACGGTCGGGCCGATGACCGTGGTCACGCCGAAGACCGCGCCCATGGCGCCCTGGTACTTGCCGCGTTCGCGCAAGGGGATCACGTCGGCGATGAGCGCCATCGCCGTGACCATGAGGCCGCCGGCGCCGACGCCCTGGATCGCGCGGCCGATGATGAGGATCGTCATGTCCCAGGCCAGCCCGGACAGGGCCGAGCCGAGGATGAACACGACCGCGCTGATCTGGAAGACGACCTTGCGGCCGAACATGTCGCCGAACTTGCCGACGACGGCCGTGGAGATGGTCTCGGCCAGCAGGTAGGCGGTGACGAGCCAGGCCATCTGACCGGGATCGCCGAGGTCGGCGACGATGGTCGGCAGAGCCGTGGCGACGATCGTCT
The DNA here is from genome assembly GCF_014202425.1 of Phytomonospora endophytica. GTDB lineage: Bacteria > Actinomycetota > Actinomycetes > Mycobacteriales > Micromonosporaceae > Phytomonospora > Phytomonospora endophytica. Next base: position 91,129 of record NZ_JACHGT010000003.1, read on the forward strand.
GGTCAAGGGCCGCCATCAGCATGCCCAGGATGATCGTGACGAAGATGACGTTGATCCGGCCGCGGGTCAGCACCGGCGGTGCCTGCGGTTGCGCGGCGGTGGCCGTCGTCATCTCGTCCCCCGAACTCGACAGGCTGCGACAACGGGACGTTAACACTCGAATGCGGACAGTGACCTCCGTTGTGGAGGATCCGGTGTCGATGCACAGTGGACGGTCGCCGGGTAGCGTCGCCGCGTGACCACCACCTGGCCGGAGACGGGCGCCGCCGGACACGCCCACACCGAACGGCTCTGCCTGCGCGCGCCGGAGACCACCGACGCCCGGGCCCACCACGAACTCCACAGCGACCCCGCGACCAACGCGCACAACCCGGCGGGACCATCGGCCGACCCCGCGGCCAACGCCGCCGAACTGGACCTCTGGCGCGCGAGCTGGACCGTCGACGGACTCGGCTACTGGATGGTCCGCGAGAACTGCGAAGGCGAGGTGATCGGCGTCGGGGGAGTGCGCCGGGCCTTCCTCGACGACCCGGTCCTCAACCTCTACTACCGGTTCCGGCCGACGTCGTGGGGCCGCGGCTACGCCGTCGAACTGGCCCTCGCCGCCATCGAGGCCGCCCGCGCCCTCATCCCCGGGACACCCGTCGTCGCGCTGATCCGGCCCGGCAACCACGCCTCCCGCAAGGTCGCCGAGCGCGCCGGGCTCGTCTTCGACCGGCTCGTCGACCGCCACGACGCCCCCAGCGAGGTGTACGTCCTCCCGCCCGGCGTTTCGCCGTGAAGCGGACCTCCCAGACCCCTAGGCTTGCAGGTTCGGCCAAGCCTGGAGGACCTCACCGTGGAGCACTCGCTCTTCCTCGACCGCAAGCTCACCCGCCGCTTCGAGACCTATGACACCGACGGCGACGGCTACATCGAACGCACCGACTTCGCCCTCGCCGGGGCGGCGATGGGCGCGGCCTTCGGGCACGCCGCCGACTCCCCGCCGCGCGTCCGCCTCATGGAACTGCTGCTCGACCTGTGGGACTACCTCGTCACCGTGACCGACGCCGACGCCGACGGGCAGATCAGCCTCACCGAGTACCGCGACGCCTTCGCCGCAGGCCTCCTGGAGACCCCGGCGAGCTTCGACGAGGGCTACATCCCCTTCCTCGACGCGATCATGGACATCGCCGACGTCGACGGCGACGGCCGCCTCGTCCGCGACGAGCACATCCGCTGGACCGGCACCCTCATGGGCCTCCCCGAACCCATCGCCGGGGGCGTCTTCGACCGCCTCGACACCGACGGAGACGGTTACGTGACCCGCGAGGAGCTCATGGAGGCGATCCGCGCGTTCTACTTCGACGAGGCGCCCGGCTCGACCGGGGAGTGGCTGCTCGGTCCGCTGGGAGCCAGAGACCACCGAACCGTCCCGCACCCGAACCGTTACCCCGAACCCCGGCCCGGCGCGGCACCATGACCACATGGGCTACCGGATCGCGGGACAGGCCGTCATGGTCGTGCACTTCGCCGTGCTCATCTACCTCGCCGTCGGCGGCTTCCTCGCCTGGCGATGGCCGAAGGCATGGTTCGCGCACCTGGCCATGGCGTGCTGGGGCCTGCTCGCCATCGCGTTCCCCGTCGTGTGCCCGCTGACCCACCTGGAGAACGAGTTCCGCGCGAAGGCCGGAGAGGCGGGCCTCAACCCGGGCGGCTTCATCGACACCTACATCGAGAACGTCGTCTACCCCGAGGACAGCACGGTCCTCGTCCGCTGGCTGGTCGTCGCCGTCGTCGCCGTGTCATGGGCCGGAACGCTCCACCTCGTGCTGCGCCGCCGCCGAGCACGCGAACATGTCACAGCCCCCTCCTAGGCTGCCCGCATGCAGTCTTCCGCGCACCTGGCAGCCCTCGCCGTCGACTACGCGCTCCTGCGCTCGCACGCCGAATCCGGCCCCGACCGGCGCGTCCCGACCTGCCCCGACTGGACCCTCGACGAGCTGCTCCGCCACGTCGCCGTCGTCTACCTGCACAAGGTCACCGCGATGCGCGCCGGAGCCATGCCGACCGAATGGCCGCCCCCGCTCGGCCACGAGGAGACCCCGGCCCTCCTCGACCGCGCCTTCGGTGAACTCCGCGCCGAGTTCGACGCGCGAGACCCCGCCGACGAGACCCACACCTGGTACGACCCGGACCAGACCGTCGGCTTCTGGATCCGCCGCATGGCCCTCGAAACCGCCGTCCACCGCGCCGACGCCGAACTCGCCACCGGCGTCCCCGTCACGTCCGTCGGCGCCGAACTCGCCGCCGACGGCGTCGACGAGGTCCTCGACATCATGCTGGCCTGGGGCTCGGTGAAGTACCGCGAGTTCCGCGACGAGGACCTGCCCACCATCGAACTGCGCGCAGGCGGCCGCTCCTGGTTCGTGCGGCCCACCACCAAAGGCGTCGTCATCGACGCCGAAGGAGAGGCCGCGACCATCATCCAGGCCGAGCCCTCCGACCTCCTCTACTGGCTGTGGCGACGGGCGGGCGACGACGTCCTCACCGTCACCGGCGACCCGAACGGCGTGGCGACACTCCGGGAGCTGATGAAGACCGCCACCGAGTGATCGCGGCCGAGTGCGTCGGCCCACTACGATGCGCTCCAAGGTCGCGACGGGAGAAAAGCCGTGAAACTCAGCCTCGGATCGACGACGGCCGCCAAGGCCGTCGTCGTCATCTTCACTCTCTTCGCGATGTGCTGCACCGCCACGCCGCTCATCGCGCTCACGGCCCAGAACACCGGCACGGGAGGCGAACTCACGGTGGCCGTCATCGCCGTCGGCGCCGTCTACCTCCTCGTCGTCGCCGGGCTCATCTGGCTCGCCCTCTCCGTCCTGCGCGGCGGAGTACGCCTCGACGGCACGGTCGTGACCATGCAACGAGCCTTCACCAGCACCAGCGTCGACCTCGCGACCGTCCCCACCGTGTGGTTCGACGAGCACCAGGTGCGCAGGGAAGGCCGCACCGGCGCCGTCCTGCCACTGCTGTGCACACGCCGACCCGACGGGAAACTCTTCCGCTTCGCGCTCGCGACCCAGCGCAGCAGGCTCCCACCCGACGAACTCGCCGCCCTCGCCGCCGCCATCGAGCGCGGCCACCGGACCGGCGCCGAGGCGCAGCAGGCCACCGCCGTCGCCGAACAGCTGCGGACCTGGTCCTACCGCCTGCCGGGATGAACGGCGCGGGACCGCGGCCGCCAGCTTGAAGCACACGCGTGTCATTCATCGGTACGGTAAGGGCATGGCCGGCCGGAGCAGCACGACGCGGAAGAAGACCGCGACCAAGCGGACCGCGCCCGCACGCCGCCGCACGGGAACCACCGCGGCACGGCGTCGGCCCGCGAAGTCCGCCGCGAAGAAACCCAGGGCACAGATCCCCGGGCCCTTCGAGGTGCTCGTGAAAGGCCTCGGGGCGCTCCTGACGGGCATCGCCCGCTCCTTCGGCTGGGCCGCCCGGTCCATCGGCAAAGGCGCCGCCAGCGCCCGCGACCTCGACCACGCCCACCGCCGCGACGGCGTCGGGCTCCTGCTGCTCGGGCTCGCGCTCGTCTTCGCCGTCGGCGTCTGGTTCGACACCGCCGGGATCGTCGGCGAGGCCATGAGCCTCGCCGTCCGCTGGCTCGTCGGGGGCGCCGCGCTGGCGCTGCCCGTCGTGTTCGCCGTCCTCGCCGTGCGCGTCTTCCGGCACTCCATCGACGAGGAGGCCAAAGGACGGGCCGTCGTCGGCTGGACCGCGCTGTGGCTGTGCACCGTCGGCCTGCTCCACCTCGCCGGCGGGAAACCCACCACACTCGACGGTCAGCTGCACGCCGGGGGAGCCGTCGGCCGCGTCGTCGGCGGACTGCTCGACAAGGCCCTGTCGGCCTACGTCGCCGTGCCCCTGCTGATCCTGATCGGACTGTTCGGGATCCTCGTGGTCACCGCCACCCCGGTCAACCAGATCCCCGACCGTCTGCGCGCCCTCCTCGCCCTCGCCACCGGACGCGCCCCCGCGCCGCCCGCCGAGGAGACCGAGACCGAAGACGACGAACCCAAGCCGAGGCTGCGCCGCTCCTCCCGCAAACGCCAGCACACCATGACCAAGGTCGAGCCCGTCGACCTCAACGCCGCCGCCGAGGACGACACGCCCAACGACCCCGACCCGATACTCCCGGTCGCGCCCGCCGACAAGGTCCCCGACACCAGGCGCCCGCCCGACCACGGCACCCCGCCCAAGAAGGCCGTCCAGCCTCCCCTGCCCGAAGGCGACTACCGGCTTCCGCCCCTCGACATCCTCAAGAAAGGCGCGGCCCCGAAGTCGCGGAGCAAGGCCAACGACGTCGTCATCTCCGCCCTCCAAGAGGTCTTCGAGCAGTTCAACGTCGACGCCGCCGTCACCGGCTTCACCCGCGGCCCGACCGTCACCCGCTACGAGGTCGAACTCGGCCCCGGAGTGAAGGTCGAGCGCATCACCCAGCTCTCGCGCAACATCGCCTACGCCGTCAAGAGCCCCGACGTGCGCATCATCAGCCCCATCCCGGGCAAGAGCGCCGTCGGCGTCGAGATCCCCAACGTGGACCGCGAGGACGTCGCCCTCGGCGACGTACTGCGCAGCGCCACCGCCCGCAACGACACGCACCCGATGGTCGTCGCGCTCGGCAAGGACATCGAGGGCGGCTACGTCCTGGCCAACCTCGCCAAAATGCCGCACCTGCTCATCGCCGGCGCCACCGGCTCGGGAAAGTCGAGCTGCATCAACTCGCTCCTCGGCTCGATCCTCGCCCGCGCCACCCCCGACGAGGTGCGCCTGCTGCTCATCGACCCCAAGCGGGTCGAACTGACCTCCTACGAGGGCATCCCGCACCTGGTCACACCCATCGTCACGCAGCCGAAGAAAGCCTCCGACGCCCTCCAGTGGGTCGTCAAGGAGATGGACATGCGCTACGACGACCTGTCGGCCAACGGCGTACGCCACATCGACGACTTCAACCGCAAGGTCCGCAACGGCCAGATCAAGCCGCCCCCGGGCAGCGAACGCGTCTACCGCCCCTACCCGTACCTGCTGGTCATCGTCGACGAGCTCGCCGACCTGATGATGGTCGCCCCCCGCGACGTCGAGGACGCCGTCGTCCGCATCACCCAGCTCGCCCGCGCCGCCGGCATCCACCTGGTCCTCGCCACCCAGCGTCCCTCCGTCGACGTCGTCACCGGCCTCATCAAGGCGAACGTGCCGTCCCGGCTGGCGTTCTCCACGTCCTCGCTCGCCGACTCGCGAGTCATCCTCGACCAGCCGGGCGCCGAGAAGCTCATCGGACGCGGCGACGGACTGTTCCTGCCCATGGGGGCCAGCAAGACACAGCGGATCCAGGGCTCCTGGGTCGGCGACGCCGAGATCGCCAGCCTGGTCGAGTTCGCCAAGAAGCAGCGCGAACCGGAGTTCCGCGAGGACGTCGCAGCCGCCACCGAGGGACCGAGGAAGGACATCGACCCCGACATCGGCGACGACATGGACCTCCTGCTCCAAGCCACCGAGCTGGTCGTCAACAGCCAGTTCGGGTCCACCTCGATGCTCCAGCGCAAGCTGCGGGTCGGTTTCGCCAAGGCCGGGCGACTGATGGACCTCATGGAGACGCACGGCGTGGTCGGCCCCTCGGAGGGCTCCAAGGCCCGCGACGTGCTCATCAAACCCGAAGAACTCGAAGGGACACTCATCACGATCCGCGGCGGATGAGGCTGTGTTGGTTTGGGCGGCGCGAACGAAACCGCCTGCCGGGCATGGGATCGGGTGCGGCCCGCCGCCGGTGCCGGGTTCCCGGCCGGGGTGGGTGAGCGAAGCGAGGCTCGCCCTTGACGGGCCGCTGCGGCCGGGTCCCCGGCCTGCGTGGGCGAGCGAAGCGAGGCTCACGCTCGCGGGTCCGGCGTCTTGGGTTCCCGGTGTTGGTGGGTGAGCTTTTAAGGGCCTGTGCTTGTTTGGGCGGCGCGAACGAAACCGCCTGAGAGGTAGGGGATCGGGCTCGGCCCGCCGCCGGTGCCGGGTCCCCGGCCTGGGCGGGCGAGCGAAGCGAGGCTCGGCCTTGGTGACACTGCTGCGGCCGGGGTTCCCTGGCCTGGTGGGTGAGGTTTTAAGGGCCTGTGCTGGTTTGGGCGGCGCGAACGAAGCCGTCTTGCGGGTATGGGATCGGGCTCGGCCTGCCGCCGGTGTCGGGTTCCCGGCATGGGTGGGCGAACCATGCGCGCGGCTTGAGTTCGGCGGGTGGGCGAGCCCGGTGGCCCCCGGCCGGCCTTATGATCCTGCCGTGAACGACACCCCGATCGAGATCACCACCGAGCGCCTCACCCTGCGCCCCTTCACCGTCGCGAGCGCCCAGGCCATGGTCGACGGCGTCGCCGGCGACCGGGACTGGGCCGAGGGCTACCCGCCCGCCGACGACGTCGACGTGGCCCGCATGTACCTGGGACACCCCGCCACCGACGACCACGCCCGCCGCTTCGGTCCCTGGGAGATCACCTGGACCGCCACCGGGCAGACCATCGGCGGCATCGGCCTGTTCGGCCCGCCCGACGACGACGGGTGCACCGAGGTCGGTTACGGCGTCGTCCCCGTCTTCCAGGGCAAGGGCGTGGCCACCGAAGCCCTCAACGGGCTCCTCGCCGCCACCGCCGGGGTGGCCGGGTTCACCACCGTGATCGCCAGCACCGACCACGGCAACCACGCCAGCCGGAAAGTGCTCGACAAGGCCGGTTTCGGGTACACCCACGCAGACGAGGAGAAGAGGTATTACACACGTCCCCTCGGCTGATCGTTCCCGCGCCGGGACCGACGGCTAGGCTCGTGGGGTGTCTGTACCAGCAACTCGCCGTGTCGCGCTACTGACCCTTGGGTGTGCGCGCAACGAGGTCGACTCCGAAGAACTCGCCGCACGCCTGGCCGCCGACGGGTGGGAACTCACCGACGACGGTGACACGGCCGACGTCGTGATGGTCAACACCTGCGGCTTCGTCGAACAGGCCAAACAGGACTCCGTGGACACCCTCCTCGCCGCCGCCGACACCGGCGCGAAGGTCGTCGCCGCCGGCTGCATGGCCGAGCGCTACGGCAACCAGCTCGCCGACAGCCTCCCCGAGGCCGACGCCGTGCTGAGCTTCGACGACTACCCCGACATCGCCGCGCGCCTCAACGCCATCCTCAACGGCGAGAACCCCGCGGCCCACACCCCCAAGGACCGCCGGACGCTCCTGCCGCTGGCCCCGGTCGCGCGACAGGCCGTCGCCGCCGTCGTCCCCGGACACGGCGACCGCTCCGAGGAGGGCACCCCCGCCCACCTCAAAGTGCTCCGCAAACGCCTGGCCGACGGCCCCGTCGCGCACGTGAAGATCGCCAGCGGCTGCGACCGCCGGTGCACCTTCTGCGCGATCCCGTCCTTCCGCGGCGCCTTCGTCTCCCGGCATCCCGACGAGATCCTGGCCGAGGCGGCCTGGCTCGCCGGGGAGGGCGTACGCGAGATCAGCCTCGTCAGTGAGAACACGACCTCCTACGGCAAGGACCTCGGCGAGACCGGACTGCTCGACAAACTCGTTCGCGATCTCGCGCTCGTCGACGGCATCGACCGCGTCCGCGCCTCCTACCTCCAGCCCGCCGAACTCCGGCCGAGCCTGGTGAAGATCATCGCGACCACGCCCGGCGTGGCCCCCTACTTCGACCTGTCCTTCCAGCACGCCAGCGAGACCGTGCTGCGCCGCATGCGCCGCTTCGGCTCCGTGGAGTCCTTCCTCCAGCTCTGCGCGCAGATCCGCGAGTACGCCCCCGACGCCGGCATCCGCACCAACGTCATCGTCGGTTTCCCCGGCGAGACCGAGGAGGAGTTCGGCGAACTCGTCGAGTTCCTCAACAACGCCCGCCTCGACGCCGTCGGCGTCTTCGGCTACAGCGACGAGGACGGCACCGAGGCCGCCGGCCTGCCCGGGAAGCTCGACGAGGACACCATCGCCGAGCGCTACGAGATCATCAGCACCCTCGTCGACGAGGTCTCGGCCCAGCGGGCCGCCGACCGCGTCGGCGACACCGTGTACGTCCTGGTCGACACCGTCGAAGACGACGACGAGGCCGAGGACGGTCTCCTCGTCGAGGGCCGAGCCGCCCACCAGGCGCCCGAGGTCGACGGCACCACCACCTTGACCGGCGACACCGGTGACCTGCGCCCCGGCGACCTGGTCGCCGCGACCGTCGTCGACAGCGTCGGCGTCGATCTGATCGCCAAGGTCGACGCGCCCCCGGCCCGGCATGGGTGACCGGGAAGGAGGCGCGGTGCACGCCGCGCCACTGGTGAACCCCGCCAACGCGATCACCGCGCTCCGCCTGCTGCTCGTCCCCGTCTTCGTCGCCTTCGGCGCCATCTCCGACTTCACCCACGACGGCTGGCGCATGGCCGCCTGCCTCGTCTTCCTCGTCGCGTCGATCACCGACTGGCTCGACGGCTACCTCGCCCGCGCCAACGCCTGGGTCACCTCCTTCGGGAAGATCGCCGACCCCATCGCCGACAAGGCCCTCACCGGCTCGGCCCTGGTGCTGCTCTCGGTCTACGACCGCGTCCCGTGGTGGGTGACATTGGTCATCCTCGTGCGGGAAGTCGGCATCACCCTGATGCGTTTCTGGGTTATCCGTTACGGCGTCATCGCGGCCAGCCGCGGTGGCAAGGTGAAGACGGTTCTGCAGATCGCGGCGATCGCCTGGTACCTGTGGCCGTGGCCCGAGCCGCTCGCGGCCGTCGGACCCTGGCTCATGGCCGCCGCGTTCCTCGCCACCGTCGCCACCGGAGCCGACTACGTCGTCAGGGTCATCGCGCTTCGCCGCAAAGGCAGGCGCACCGAGGAAGGGAACGCCCGAGCGTGAGCACCACCGCCGTCGTCGAGACGCTGCTGGCGCGCGCCCAGACCGTGGCCGCCGCCGAGTCCCTCACCGGCGGACTGGTCGCCTCCGCGTTCGTGACCACCCCCGGAGCCAGCAAGGTCTTCCGCGGCGGCGTCGTCGCCTACGACGCCGACATCAAGATCCGCGTCGTCGGCGTCCCCGCCGAGACCATCGAGGAGCACGGCGTCGTCTCGCCCGAGACGGCCGCCGCGCTCGCCTCCGGCGTCCGCTCCCTGCTCGGGACCGACTGGGGCGTCGGCACCACCGGCGTCGCCGGACCGGAACCGCACGGCGGGCACGAGCCCGGTACGGTTTGTCTCGCGGTGGCCGGACCCGGTGACCGGATGCGCACCGAGACACTCGTGTTCACCGGCTCCCGGGAAGACGTCCGCCGCCACGCCGTCGACGCGGCGTTGCGGCTGCTCATCGGAGAGCTCGCGGCGACGGGAGGCAAGGGTGCGTGCTGAACGCGTGAACGCGCGGTACCGTGGCGGTCAACCCCGGCTTCGGGGTAACAGTGAAGGGGGCAGGCGATGGTGCTGCTGCGTCGGATAATCGGCGAGGCGCTGCGGAAACGCCGGCGCGCCCAGCAGCGCACGCTGCGGGACGTGTCCACGGCCGCGAACGTCAGCCTCGGCTACCTCTCCGAGATCGAGCGGGGCCACAAAGAGGCCTCCAGCGAACTGCTCGCCTCGATCTGCGAAGCCCTCGACACGCGCCTGTCCGACGTGCTCGGCGAGGTCAGCCGCACCGTCGCAGGCGTGGAGGACTCCCAGCGCCTTGAGAAGATGCGCGAGGCCCGCCGCGCCCGCGTGGCCACGGCGCCGCGCGTCGACGCCACCGTGACGGCGCTGCGCGTGCGTCCCCTCACCCACCCGCCGCAGCGTCGCGTCAGGCACACCGTGCCCGAGGCCCGCGTCGCCGCGTGACAGCAGTGGCATCACCGGCGCATCGAAATGACGCCGGGGCGATGTTGTAGGTGTGGCGAGCGCCTGACAACATAGACGTAGACGTGTTGGGTAGCCAGAGAGGACCGCGAGATGGCGAATCCGTTCGCTAAGGGCTGGAAGTACCTGATGGCGCTGTTCGGTGCGAAGATCGACCAGTACGCCGATCCGAAGGTGCAGATCCAGCAGGCGATCGAGGAATCGCAGCGTCAGCACCAGGCACTCGTGCAGCAGGCCGCCGCGGTCATCGGCAACCAGCGCCAGCTGGAGATGAAGCTCTCCCGCACGATGTCCGACGTGGAGAAGCTGCAGGCTTCGGCCCGTCAGGCGCTCGTCCTCGCCGACAAGACCCGCGCCGACGGCGACGAGGCCAAGGCCACCGAGTACGAGAACGCCGCGCAGGCCTTCGCCGCGCAGCTGGTCTCGGCCGAGCAGTCGATGGAGGACCTCAAGGCCCTCCACGACCAGGCCATCGGTGCCGCCCAGCAGGCCCGCAAGGCCGTCGAGAACAACGCGATGATGCTCCAGCAGAAGCTCGCCGAGCGCACCAAGCTCATGAGCCAGCTCGAACAGGCCAAGATGCAGGAGACCATCGCCAACTCCCTGGAATCGATGAGCGCGCTGGCCGCGCCCAAGAACGTTCCTTCGCTCGACGAGGTCCGCGACAAGATCGAGCAGCGCTACGCCTCGGCCATGGGCCGGGCGGAGCTGGCGCAGAACTCCGTCGAGGGCCGCATGCTGGAAGTGCAGAAATCCTCGCTCGACATGGCCGGTTCGGCGCGTCTGGAGCAGATCCGCGCGAGCCTCTCCGGCGACAAGCTGGCCCCCGCGGTCGGCAGCGGCGAAGGCGAGCAGGCCCCCGCCGGGAACTCCGCGACGGTTTCCCGCCTGGACGAGATCCGCGCGAGCCTCAACAAGGACAAGGACGCCGCATCGGGCTGACGGCCCGCGCCCACCCCTGACGAGAAGGTGCCCCGATGGTCATGGACCGGTCGTTTCGACGGCAGGCGTTCGGTGGAATGGGCAAGCCCTACAAGAAGCTGCGGCGCCGTTTCCGGGCGGCGCGGCGCTGGACGGTCCTGTCCGGACTGTTCGGCGGCGCCACCGCCATCCTGGTTCCCTACGCCGGCCTGGGCGGCCTGGACGCCATCTGGGCCGCGCTGACGGGCGCGTCGATCGGCATGGCCGCGCTGCGCTGGTTCGACTACAAGGCCCTGTCGCGTTCGCTGCCCGATGAGGCGGCCCGCCTCACCCAGCACGGTCACTACACCCTGGCCGGGGAGCTGAGCAACGTCGCCGACGCCGCGGCCGGGGTGCTGCATCGCAAGAGGACGCAGTCCCAGTTCCGTGGTTCGGCGGCCGGTGGCCCTTACGAGCGCCTGGAGGCGGCGAGCCGCGCGTACGGCGAGATCATCTCCCGCCTCGACGGTCCCGCGCGTGAGGCCGTCGACGACGTCAGCGACGTCGAGGAGCAGCTGCGCGGTCTCTGCCACCAGGTCCGTGGGCTGGAGCGCTCGCTCGCCGTGGCACCCCGTGAACAGCGCGCGGCTCTCGCCGAAGGTCACCGGCAGCTTGCCGGGCGGCTCGAATCGGGGGTCCGGGCCTACGAGTCCATGGTGGCCGGTGCGGCCCAGATCATGGCCGAGAACGGGACCCTCCCCGGTGCCGTTCACGGCGAGGACATGGTCGTGCGGCGTCTCACCGACGCCGCCGACCGGCTCAAGGGCTTCGCGGCCGGGCTCGGCGAGATGCGCGACCTGCACCGCGGCATGAACCCCCCGACCCCGCCCGGGGTCTAGTCCTCCCGCGACCGCACCTGCACCAGGTCGCCCGCGGCGAGGCCGAGGGCCTCGGCGGCGCTCCCGCCGTTGATCGCGAGTGCCGCGCACTCGGCCGAGTCCACCAGCACGATCAGGCCGCCCGGCTCGGCCGAGGCGAAGACGTCGGCGCGCAGCGCGGGCCGGCCGTCGACGTCGAGGGCCTCGCCGAGCGCGTCCAGTGTCTCCGGCCCGGCGGCGAGCTGGACGTTCCCGAAGCGGTCGACGGAGGTGACCTCGGCCTCGAAACCGTCCTCGCCGACGCGCAGGACCGGTTCGGGCAGTTCGCACAGGCGGTGGACGTCCAGCGGGTCGCCCAGCGACGTGAGCGGTACCCCGGTGGCCACGTGCGCGGCGGCCGGAGCGAACACGTCGCGGCCGTGGAAGGTCCGCGAGACCGGATGGCGGTGGTAGCGGTCGTTGGTCAGCGCCACGGCCTGCGTGACCCCGCCGAGTTCGGCGGCCGCCCACACCAGAAGCCCGTTGTCCGGCCCGATGAGGACTCCGCGAGGCGTGGCCAAAGCGAGCGGGTGGCGCACGGTCCCGACGCCGGGATCGACGACGGCCACGTGGATCGAGCCTTCCGGCAGGTGGGGGAGGGTCTGGGCCAGGACGTGGGCGCCGCGGCGGACGTCGCCGGGCGGGACCAGGTGCGTGACGTCCACGATCCGGGCGGCGGGCGCGGTGTCCAGGATCGCTCCGTGGCAGGCGGCGACGAAGCCGTCGGCGAGCCCGTAATCGGTGGTGAGGCTGACGACCGGTCCGATGGGGACGCGCGCGAGGTTCGAGGTCACGCCCTCCACGGTCGCACAGGCGGGCGCGGCTGGATATGTTGATCCGATGGGTGATCACGGCGTGTCGGTTCCCGAGAGTCTCCGCGAGAACGTCCTGCGCTTCTTCGGCGCCGCCGACTGGCTCGCCGCTCTTCCCGCGAAGGTCATGGAGCTTCGCGCGCACTGGGGGCTCGACCCCGACGGGCCGGCGATGGGCGGTGGCACCCACTCCTACGCCGAGCCGGTCGTGCGACGCGCCGACGGCTCCCGCGCGGTCTTGAAGGTGACTCTCGCCGACGAGGAGAACGCGCCCGAGCCCACGGCTCTGCACTGCTATGCGGGCGACGGGGCGGTGCGCCTCCACGCGTTCGACACGGAGCGGGCGGCGCTGCTGATCGAGCGGGCCGAACCGGGGAACGCCCTGGTCGACGAGACCGACAGGCTCGGCGCCGCCGAAGTCGCCGCGGGTGTCCTGCGTCGTCTGTGGCGCGTCCCGGGCGAGATCCCGCCGGGGTTTCCCGCGTTGCCCGAGGTGTCGGCGCTGGTCGCCCGGTGGCGGCGGACCTTCCCGGAACGGCTGGCGCGGCCGGGTGGTGACGTGCTGGGGGAGAGGCCGGTGTTCCTGGCCGTGGAGCTGCTGGACGCCTTCGCCGTCCCCGATGGGCCGGTGGGGCTGGTCAACCGCGACGCCCATCTGGGCAACTTCCTGGCGGCGCGGCGGGAACCGTGGCTGCTGATCGATCCGAAGCCCCTGCTGGGAGAGCGGGCCTTCGACGCCGGTTTCCTGATCGCCCAGCAGGTCGCCGAACGTCCCGACACCGCCTATGCCTGGGAGGTCGTGACCCGTGTCGCCGACGGCCTCGGCGTGGGTCGCGGCAGGGCGTGCGGCTGGGCGTTCGTACGAGCGGTCGACACGGTGTTGTGGATGTCGGTGAGCGGTGCCGGCGACAGCGACTTCGCCAAGGAGTTCCTCGCCGCCGCGGAGGTGCTGGAGCCCCTCGCCGCGCCCTGATCGGGTGTTTGTCGTGCCGGGTTCGCCCGGCCGGGCCCTCGCGGCGCCGTTGAGGTCTACCGTGAGAGGCGGGTCGCGTCGCGGCCGCAGACGGCCGTGCCGGTCGGCCCGCCCCCATATCTCCCAGCCGAGGAGTGTTGCCGCATGATCGTGCGGAATGTTCTCGCGGTGATCGGAGGCGTGACGGTGGCCGCCGTGGTCGCCGCCGGCGTCGCCGTGATCGCCATGAAGAAGATGGCCGACGCGATGCCGGAGGACATGCTGGAGGACACCGAGGTCGATCCCGATGAGATCGAGAGCGACCTGACGGGGTCCGCCGAGGCCAAGACCGGACTGCGAAAGACGCCCCTGTCCCCGACGACCGCCTGACCGCCGGGCCGGGATCGGCCTTCCACCGGTCCCGGCCCGCGAAGGCTCAGGCCAGGCCGTGCCGGACGGCGTACAGCGCCGCCTGGGTGCGGTCGGCGACTCCGAGCTTCGTGAGCACGTTCGAGACGTGCGTCTTCACCGTCTTCTCCGCCACCACCAGTTCCCTGGCGATCTCCCGGTTCGACCGTCCGGTGGCGATGAGGGCGAGCACCTGTCGTTCGCGCGGGGTCAGCGGCCCGGCGGAGGTTTCCGGGGCCGGTGCGGTGGTCATCGCGGCGAGGGCCTCCGGCGCGAACAGCGACTGTCCACTGTGTACCGAGCGGATCGCGGCGACGAGTGCGTCCGGGGCGACGTCCTTGTAGAGGAAACCCGCCGCGCCGGCGGCCATCGCGGGGGCGACGTCGCGGGGGTCGGTGACCGAGGTGAGCATGATCGCCCGGGTGCGCTCTGCGGCGTCGCGCAGTTCGGCGAGGACGCCGTGGCCGTCGAGGACCGGCATCTTGCGGTCGAGGAGGAGGACGTCGGGTTCGAGGGCGTGCACCAGGTCGACGGCTTCGCGGCCGTCGGCGGCCTCACCGACCACGGTGATGTCGTCGTGGAGTTCGAGGAAGGTGCGCAGGCCCTGTCGCACGACCGGGTGGTCGTCGGCGATGACGACGCGGATCGTCGCGGGCGCGGTGTCAGTCACTGGGCACCACCAGTGTGACCGTGGTGCCCTCGTCGGGTCCGGTGCGCAGCCGTAGTTTCCCGCCCAGTTCGGCGGCGCGGACGTTCATCGACTGGAGACCGAGGCCGCGGTTGGCGGCGGCTCGGGTGTCGAAGCCGCGTCCGTCGTCGGCGACGACGAGGGTGAAGGCGCCGTCGCCGCAGGACATGCTCAGCCGGACCCGGTCGGCGCCCGAGTGGCGGATCGCGTTGTGCAGCGCCTCCTGGGCGATGCGGAAGACGACGGTCTCGGCGGCGGCCGGGAGGCAGGACGCGTCCGGGCCCGCCTCGCAGGTGACCTCGGACGGATGCAGCCGGTCGAGGAGGCGGACCTGTTTGACGAGGGTGCGGACGAGGCCGTCGGCGGCGAGGTCGGGTGGTGTCAGTTCCACGATGACCGAGCGCAGTTCGTCGAGGGCCTCCCCGGCGAGGCGTTCGACCTGCGCGATCTGCTCGACCGCGCGTTCGGGTGAGGTGGGCACGAGTGTGCCCGCGGCCTTGGCCGTCAGCCGCAGTGAGAACAGCTTCTGGGCGACCGCGTCGTGCAGGTCGCGGGCGAGCCGCCCGCGTTCGGCCATCACCGACAGTTCCTGGCCGCGCTCGTAGAGGCGGGCGTTGATGATCGCGATCGCGGCGTGCCCGGCGAACAGCTCCAGCAGCCGCTCGTCCTCGTCGGTGAAACCGCCGGGCGTCTCCTTGTTGGCCAGGAAGATGATGCCCAGCACGGCATCGCCGTCGCGGATGGGGACGCCGAGGAAGTCGGCCATCACCGGATGCGCCCGCGGCCACCAGCCGAAGCGGGGATCGGCCCGGATGTCGTCGAGGCGCACGGCCTTCTCCTCGCGCAGCAGGACGCCGAGCATCCCGTGTTGCCGGGGGAGTTTCCCGATCCGGTCCCACTCCTCGTCGCTGATGCCGTCGGCGACGAACTCGGCGAAGGCGCCGTCCTCGTCGGGGATGCCCAGGGCGCCGTAGCGCGCGCCGAGCAGCTCGCGCGCCGAGCGCACGATGACCTGGAGGACCTCGTGCGCCGACAGGTGCCGCGTCACGGCGAGAACGGCGGCGCTGACCGCCCGCAGTATCGCGTCCTTGCCCTGAGGTTCGCCCACGTGATCAGCTTAGGCACGAGCCGGGCTCACCGCCTGCGCTGATGGTCCTAGGTCCAAAGACCTAGGCGTGGTCCGGTCCGCGGCCCGAGGCGGGCGGGCCCTCGCGGCCATAGCGTCGAGGCCATGAACACGACGACGAAGACCGCATTGATCACCGGCGCCTCCCGCGGCCTCGGGCGCGCCATCGCCGCCTCCCTCGCCGAGCGGGGCTGGCGGCTCATCCTCACCGCCCGGGGCGAGGGCCCGCTGGAGACCGTCGCCACCGAACTCGGCGCCCGGGCGCTGGCCGGAGACGTCGCCGACCCGGAGCACCGTGCCGCCCTCGCCGACCTCGCCGCCGAGGCGGGCGGCCTCGACCTGCTGGTCAACAACGCCTCGGGCCTCGGCGCGACGCCCTTGCCCAAACTCGCCGACTATCCACTGGGGACGCTGCGGGAACTGTTCGACACCAACGTGCTTGCCCCCTTGGCGCTGGCACAGGCGACGTTGCCCGGACTACGCCGACGGCACGGCGCGATCCTGAACATCACCTCCGACGCCGCCGTCGAAGGCTACGAGGGCTGGGGAGGCTACGGCGCGACGAAGGCCGCCCTGGAACAGCTCTCGAACGTCCTCGCCGCCGAGGAACCCGACGTCGCCGTCTGGTGGGTCGACCCCGGTGAGATGCGCACGGTGATGCTGGCCGACGCGATCGGCGTGGAGTCGCAGGAGGCGCCCGAGCCCGACGGCGTCGGGGAAACCCTCGCCGACCTGGTGTTCCACCGGCCCGCGAGCGGACGCCACCGCGCCGCCGAGCTCGTCGCGGGAGGTGCGGCATGACCGTCACCCTCGACCAGTTCACCGAGCTCCCGCCGGACCTGGAGGCGCACGAGCCGCCCGAGGCGCGCGGTCTGACCCGCGACGGCGTGCGCATGCTGGTGACCGACAAGGCGAGCGGCGGCGTCGCGCACCACCGCTTCACCGATCTCCCCGACCTGCTCAAGCCGGGCGACCTGCTGGTCGTCAACACCTCCGGTACCCTTCCGGCGGCCGTCCACACCGAGCGCATCGCCGTGCACTTCAGCGGCCGCCTCGACGGCGGCGACTGGCTCGTCGAGCTGCGCGAGCTGACCCGGCGTGCGACCGTTCCCTACGCCGGGGGCCTCGCGGGGGAGTGGATCCCGCTGCCCGGCGGCGCGACTCTGCGGCTCATCGACCGGCACACGCCCCGCCTGTGGCGGGCGCGGCTCGACCGCGACGTCGTCGCCTACCTGCGTGGGCACGGTCGCCCGATCCGGTACTCCTATGTGGACCGCGAGTGGCCGCTCTCGGCCTACCAGACCGTGTTCGGCGTCGACCCCGGCAGCGCCGAGATGCCCAGCGCCGGACGTCCCTTCTCCGACGCGCTGGTGACGCGGCTCGTCGCGAAAGGCGTCGCCTTCGCCCCGGTCACCCTGCACACGGGTGTGGCCAGTACCGAGAAGGACGAACCGCCCTACGCCGAGTGGTTCAACGTCCCGGCCAGCACCGCCCGCCGTGTCGAGGACACCAGGCGCTCCGGCGGACGCGTCATCGCCGTCGGCACGACCGGTGTCCGCGCACTGGAGAGCGCCGCGGACCCGGACGGCCGCGCCCGGGCGGCGTCGGGCTTCACCGAGCACATCGTGACGCCCGAGGGCGGGGTCCGGCTCGTCGACGGGTTGCTCACCGGACTGCACGAACCGAAGTCCACCCACCTGTGGATGCTCCGCGCGATCGCCGGTGAAGACCTCCTCGCCCGCTCCTACGCCGCGGCCGTCGAAGGCCGCTACCTCTGGCACGAGTTCGGCGACGTGCACCTGATCGCCTGACCACGGCCAACGGCGGGCCCGGGCGCATCCGGGCCCGCCGTTCGTCACACCGGGCGGGCCAGCACGTCGGCGTAGCGAACGCCCAGGCCCTCGAACACCCCGGCGGCCAGCGCCCGGTTGCGCAGCAGCCCCAGCAGGAGGTCGCGCTCGCCAAGGGTGCGCTCACTCCGGGAGACGACCTCGCGAAGCGCGAGGGTCAGGACCCGTTTGGCGGCCTTGGAGAACGGCCGGTGGCGGCGGGCGGGTTTGCGCGGCGGGAGCAGCCGGCCGGGGTCGAGGCCGGACTCGAAGCTCGTGACCACCGCGTCGACGTCGATCCCGAGTTCCCGCAGCGCGGCGGTGTCGGCGTCGCTGAGGCCTCCGCGCCGGTTGGCGGCGGTGAAGGCGGCCTTGAGTCGGTCGAGGGTGACTTCGCCGCCGCAGAGGCGCGAAGCGGTGCCGTCGGGGTCGCGGAAGAGCGCGTAGGCGAGGTGCTCCTCGTCGACGAGCGCGTCTCCGGCGGTCTGGGACTCCTCGACGGCGGCTGTGACGACCCGGCGGGCCGGTTCGGTGAATCTTTCGAACATCAGCGCTCCTTTCCGTGCTTCTTGTGGACGGCCTGGCGGGAAACCCCCAGCTCGTCGGCGATCTGCTGCCAGGGCCAGCCTTTCGCGCGGGCGTTGCGGACCTGGGCGGACTCCAGGTGTTCGAGCAGCCTGCGCAGGGCCGCGACCGCCCGCAGCCCGACCCGGGGGTCGGTGTGGCCGGCGTCGGTGGCGAGGTCGGTGGCTTCGCTCATGCTGTCAACTTACATTGACAACAGCGATCGCGTCAACTTGGATTGACATCGAGGTTCCGCAAACACGATCAGGCGCCGCACCGGGCGAGACGCGAGGATCGAGTCATGAAGGCCACCGATCCCGACCGGCTCGCCGCCCTGCTCGACGCGGTGAGCGGCTGCCTGGACGACCCGCGACTCAGCGGCGGCGACCTGGCCCGGCGCGCGCACCTCAGCCGGTTCCACTTCGACCGGCTCGCCGCCGCCGCCCTCGGCGAGCCGCCGGGCGCCTTCCGGCGCCGGCTTCTCCTGGAGCGTGCCGCCTACAGCCTCGCCACCACCGACCGCCCGGTGACCACGATCGCCTTCGACGCGGGCTACGGCTCGCTCGAAGCCTTCAGCCGCGCGTTCTACCGGGCATTCGGCGGGCCGCCGAGCAGGCACCGGCTCCGCCGGGACACGCGCTTTCGGATCGCCTGCGACAGCGGCATCCACTTCCATCCGCCGGGCGGCATCCGTCTGCCCGCCACCGAAGGAGACCCCATGACCGTCCTGAACGACATGATCGAGCACCACGTCTGGACCGTCGGCGAGCTGCTCGCGAAGGCGCAGCCCCTGACACCGAAGGTCCTCGACGAGACCTTCCCGTACAACGTGGACTACGGCAGCGACGAGACCTCGATCCGTGAGCTGCTCGCGCAGCTGGTCTTCTCCTGCGAGCGGTGGACCGCCGCGATGGAGGGCGGCGCCGCGCCCGACGAGACCGAGAACTCGGTGTCGGCGCTGCGGGAGCGTTACGCCGCGGCGGGGGCCCGGTGGAGCCGGTCGGTGACCTCGGCCCTGGCCGACGGCCGCTCCGGTGAGACCTTCATCGACGCCCTCTGCGAGCCCCCGCGCACCTTCACCTACGGCGGAGCCGTCACGCATGTCCTGACCTACGGCGCACTGCACCGCAGCCTGGCGATCGGCGCGATGCGGGAGGCGGGCGTGAGCGAACTGCCCAGCTCGGACCCGATCCACTGGGCCGACCGGGACAAGGACTAGCCGCTCGTCCGGGTACCGCGAGGCCGGGGACGAAAGCCCGGTGGTCTCGCGGTACCACCGTCTGCCGCCACCGCCCGGCGGGTAACGTGCCATGTGGACGCTGGCCGAATGCGGAGGGTGCGAGATGACCGAGGTTGACGCGATCGTCGTGGGAATGGGCGTCGGGGGCGAGGAGGTCGCCGGACGGCTCGCCGAGGCGGGGCTCGAAGTGCTCGGCATCGACGGTGGACTGGTCGGCGGCGAGTGTCCCTATTGGGGCTGCATCCCGAGCAAGATGATGATCCGCGCGGCGAACCTGATCGCCGACGCCCGCCGCCTCGAAGGCATCGGCGGCTTCGTGCAGGTCACGCCGGACTGGGCGCCGGTCGCCCGGCGCATCCGCACCGAGGCCACCGACGGCTGGGACGACAAGGTCGCCGTCGACCGCTTCACCGGCAAGGGCGGCACCTTCGTCCGCGGCCGCGCGCGACTCGCCGGACCGGGCAAGGTCGAGGTCGACGGCGAGGTCCACACCGCCCGCCGGGCGATCGTGCTCGGGACGGGCGGCGCGCCGACGATCCCGCCGATCGAGGGCCTGGCCGGAACCCCGTACTGGACCAACCGCGAGGCCATCGAGACCGAGTCGGCCCCGAGTTCCCTCATCGTCCTCGGCGGTGGCGCCATCGGTGTCGAGCTGGCGCAGGTCTTCGCGCGCTTCGGCACCAAGGTCTCGGTCGTCGAGGCCGCCGACCGGCTCCTGCCCGCTGAGGAGCCCGAGGCGTCCGAGGTCGTCCACGAGGCCCTCGGTGAAGACGACATCGCCATGGTCGTCGGCCGCAAGGCGGTCAAGGTCGCCCACGACGGCCAGGAGTTCACCGTGACCCTCGACG
This sequence comes from Phytomonospora endophytica, assembly GCF_014202425.1. Classification (GTDB taxonomy): domain Bacteria; phylum Actinomycetota; class Actinomycetes; order Mycobacteriales; family Micromonosporaceae; genus Phytomonospora; species Phytomonospora endophytica. The sequence goes on from NZ_JACHGT010000003.1 coordinate 111,273, forward strand.
ACGGCGCCACCGTGCGCGGCGAGCGCCTGCTCGTCGCCGTCGGCCGCCACGCCGAACTCGGCGATCTCGGGCTCGACACCGTCGGTCTCGACCCGAAGGGCAAGGCCGTCTCCGTCGACGGGCACATGCGGGCCGGCGAGAACCTGTGGGCCGTCGGTGACGTCACCGGGCACGGTCAGTTCACGCACGTCGCCATGTACCAGGCGGCCGTCGCGGTCCGCGCGATCCTCGACCAGCCCGGTCCGCCCGCCGACTACCGCGCCCTTCCGCGTGTCACCTTCACCGACCCGGAGGTCGGCGCGGTCGGTCTCACCGAGGCTCAGGCCCGCGAGGCAGGTCTCAACGTCCACGTCGGAACGACGCAGATCCCCACCTCGGCACGCGGCTGGATCTACGGCGACGGCAACGAGGGCGTCGTCAAACTCGTCGTCGACACCGACCGCGACATCCTCGTCGGCGCGACCGTCGCGGCCCCCGCGGGCGGCGAGACCATGGGCGCGCTGGCCGTCGCGGTCTACGGCGAGGTCCCGTTCTCCAGCCTGCGGCACATGATGTACGCCTACCCGACCTTCTACCGCGCCATCGAGGACGCGCTGAAGCACATGAAGTGACGGCGACCGCTAGCCCAGCACGCGCCTGACCAGTGCGGCGTGCAGGCGAGCGGCGTGGCGCAGCAGCCACGGCCCGGCGAACAGCATGATCGGGGCGGGTGCCACGTGGAGTGACACCGCCCCGATCCAGGTCGGGCCGCCCCACGTGCCCTCGGACAGGTCGGCGTTCCAGAAGAGCACCGGGTAGGCGACCCAGTAGAACCACAGCGTCGTCAGGTAGGCGAAGAACAGCCCGAGGCCGAGCGACAGCGGCAGGTTCACCACCGCGTACAGGGCGCCTCGCCGCCACCCGGGCCGGGGGAGCGGCTCGTCGTCGCGGACCCATCGCGAACGCGCGCGTTCCACACCCGCGCCGAGCCCGGCGAGCATCGGCAGGAGCAGCAGGGGCGCGAGCAGCCCGCCGGTGATGACGTAGGCCCAGCGCCGCCAGGTGACGGCGGTGAACGGCAGTCTCCAGAAACCGGGTTCCATGCCCGCGACGCTAGGGGCCCGGGCGGCCGGGCACGTCACTCCACAGTAGGCCGACACCCGCTACCGGGGTAGCGGTCAGACGTGGGTGAGCCCTTGCACCGACCGCACCAGCGGTTCGAGTTCGGGCACTCCGGAGGCCTCCTCCAGCGCGGTGGCGAGTGTCGCGTCGTGCGTCGGGCGGGCCTTGGTGAGCAGGTCGTGCCCGGGGCCGGTGACCTCGGTGTAGATGCCCCGGCGGTCGTCTTCGCACAGATAGCGCGACAGCAGTCCGCGCTTCTCCAGTCGTGTCACCAGACGCGTGGTCGCGCTCTGGCTGAGCACGACCGCCCGTGCCAGCTGCTGCATGCGCATGTGCCAGCCGTCCTGCTTGGCGAGCACGTCGAGGACCGTGTACTCGGTGACGCTCAGGTCGTGTGCGGCCTGGAGGGAGCGCTCCAGGGCGTCCTCGATGCGGGCGTGGAGCGCGGCGAGGGTTCGCCAGCCCTGAGCCCGGGCTTCGACGGCGTCGTCGGACAGAGGCATGGCTCACACCTTTCCGGGCCCCGCTTGCGGGACCAGCGATCGCGTGCTGAGATAGGCAGCGTCTGCAAACAACGGCGTATGCAACTAATTACCGAGCAACTGTCTCGGGCGCGGCTTATCTCGTACGCGTCCTACTGTATCCGAGGAGCCCACCATGCCTCTCGCCTTGGTCGCGCTGATGATCAGCGCCTTCGGCATCGGCACGACGGAATTCGTCATCAACGGCCTGCTGCCCGACCTCTCGGCCGAGTTCGGCGTGTCCATCCCGACCGCAGGCCTGCTGGTGTCCGGCTACGCCTTCGGCGTCTTCGTCGGCGCGCCCGTGCTCACCATCCTGGGCAACCGGCTCTCCCGCAAGAAGATGCTTTTGCTGCTCATGGTCGTCTTCATCGCCGGGAACCTGCTTTCGGCGCTCGCCACCTCCTACGGCGCACTGATGGCCGGGCGGATCGTGTCCTCCTTCGCCCACGGTGCCTTCTTCGGTGTCGGATCGGTCGTCGCCGCCAACCTCGTCGCGCCACAGAAGCGCGCACAGGCGATCGCGATGATGTTCACCGGCCTCACCGTCGCCAATGTCGTCGGTGTGCCCGTCGGCACCCTCCTCGGGCAGAACCTCGGGTGGCAGTCGGCCTTCTGGGCCGTCGTCGCCATCGGCGTGGTCGGCCTCATCGGCGTGGCCGCCCTGGTGCCCGCCGACCGCCCCGACGCCGAGCGGCCCGCCCTGCGCACCGAGTTCCGCGTCTTCCGCCGCCCGCAGGTCTGGATGGCGCTCGGCATGACCGTGCTGGGCTTCGCGCCGGCCTTCACCGTGCTGACCTTCATCGCGCCCATGGCCACCGAGGTCGCCGGCTTCTCCGAGAGTGCCGTGCCGATCCTCGTCGGGCTCTTCGGCGTCGGCGTGGTCGCCGGGAACCTCGTCGGCGCGCGGCTCGCCGACCGCGCCCTGATGCCCTCGCTCTACGCGATCCTCGTCGCCCTGATCGTCATCTCGGTGGCCTTCCTGTTCGCCGCGCACTCGCAGGTCGCCTTCGTCATCGCGATCCTGGCCTTCGGTGTGGCCGCCTTCGCGACCGTCCCGCCGCTCCAGACGAGGGTCCTCGACAAGGCCGAGGGTGCGCCGACGCTGGCCTCGGCGGTCAACATCGGCGCCTTCAACCTCGGCAACGCCATCGGCCCCTTCCTCGGCGGCGTCGTCATCGACGCGGGCCTCGGCTACACCGCGACGGCGTGGGTCGCCGCGCTGCTGGGTGTCGCCGGACTCGCCCTGGCGCTGGTGTCGGGCGCGATGGACCGCAGGAGCGCCAGGCTTCCGGAGCCCGCGCTGGTCTAGGGCCAGTGCGTGTGACGGTCACGCCAGGAGACGGGGAGCACCGGGGTCGGCCACGAGCCGGGCCCGGTGTTCTCATAGGTTCCCCGCACGAGGGTGCCGTCGGTGAACCGCGCGAGGGACTGTTCGGCGTGCTCGCGGACCTCGGCGGCGAGCTCGGGCGTGCAGTAACCGGGGCGGCCGATGATGTGCTCGAACTCGGCCTCGTCCTTGAAGTGCCAGGTCCCGTCGGGGTAGGTGACCAGGTCGAGTTCCCGGTCGGCGGTGTCGACGAAGGCGTTGCCCGAGGCGTCGCTCCAACGGACGTAGGGCTTCTCGTAGTTGACCTTCGCGCGGTGCACGGAGCCGTCGGCGTTGTAGAAGATCCACACCGACCAGGGGGCTCCGGCCGGGAAGACGAGCACGGCGGCCTCGCCGTACCAGTTCGACTCGGTCTGAGCCCGCAGCTCCGCGCGCGTCCGTTCCGCAAGGCTCAGGTCCCGGACGTCGCGCCCGTCGGCGGCGTGCGACTCGACCGTCGGGTTCCCCGGCCGCAGGAGGATCGCGAGTTCCTCGGTGCCGTCGGCGATGACGTTGCCGGTGTAGACCCAGCGCGGGGTGTCGAAGCGTCCGTATCGGACGGCGACGGGCCGTCCCGGATTCCATGGTGCGCTCATGCGGTTGGAGGCTATCCGTCCCGGTGACGGGCGGAGTGGGCTCTAGCGTCGCCGGATGGCGCGAGTGGTGGTCGGGGCCCAGGTATCGACACGTGGAGGCCCGCCTCGCCGACGGGCGCGCACCTGCCGCCCCACGGGTTCCGGCACCCCGCGCCCCGCCCACGTGCCAAAACCGTCCCCGCCCGCGCCCACGTATGTGAATCCGCAGTTCAGAGCGGTCCCGGCGGGCAAGTTGGGACCCACGTCACAAAGTCGCACACTTCCCCCGATCACTGATTTCTGGCAGGTTAATCATGAGACTTAATTGTTACCCAAGTCACTTACTGACCTGTCAGTAAGTTTGCTAACGTGAGCCGCGTTACCCACTCCCACCTGGAGAACGCCTTGGCCACACAGCAGCCCGCCGCCGGTCCCACCCTCGACGACCGGCTCGCCGCCCTCGCCCTCACGGACAAGGTCCGGCTGCTGACCGGCGCCACGCCCTTCACCCTCCACGCGGCCGACACCGCCGGGCTGCGCTCCCTGGTCCTCTCCGACGGCCCCGCCGGCGTCCGCGGCCCCAACGGCGACCCCGCCGAGACCGCCGCATCCTTCCCCTCACCGACCGCGCTCGCCGCGACCTGGGACGTCGACGCCGCCGCGCGGCTCGGCGCCCTCTTCGCCCGGGAGGCCCGCCGCCACGGCGTCGACGTGGTCCTCGCACCCGTGGTCAACCTCCAGCGCACCCCCGTCGGCGGACGGCACTTCGAGTGCTTCTCGGAGGACCCGCTGCTCACCGGCCGCATGGCCGCCGCGCTCGTCAAGGCGCTCCAGGAACGCGGTGTCGCCGCCTGCGTCAAGCACTTCGTCGCCAACGACTCCGAGACCGCCCGCACCGAGTACATCGCCCAGGTCGACGAGCGGACCCTGCGCGAGGTCTACCTCGCGCCCTTCGAGCTGACCGTCAAGGAGGCCGGGGCCTGGTCGATCATGGCCGCCTACAACGGCGTCGACGACGGCGTCGAAGAGGCCACCTCGACCGAGCACCACCACCTGATCGTCGACGTCCTCAAGAACGAGTGGGGCTTCGACGGCGTCGTCATGAGCGACTGGCTCGCCGCGCGCAGCACCGTCGCCACCGCCAACGGCGGACTCGACCTCGTCATGCCCGGCCCCGGCGGCCCGTGGGAGGACGCGCTCGTCCAGGCCGTCCACGACGGGCTCGTCGGCGAGGACGTCATCGACGACAAGGTCCGCCGGATCCTCCGCCTCGCCGGACGGGTGGGCGGCCTCGACGGCGCCGAGAACGTCCTCGACACCGCCGACCTCGGCGGCACCCGCGAGATCCTGCGCGAGCTGGCCGCCCGCTCCACCGTCGTGCTCAAAGACGACGGCGGTCGCATCCCGCGCGGAATCGAGGACGTGCGGACCGTCGCCCTCATCGGCCCCAACGCCACCGACGCCTTCACCCAGGGCGGCGGCAGCGCGTACGTCTGGCCCGACCTCCAGGTCACCCCGCTCGACGGCCTGCGCGCCGCCCTCGGCGGCGACGTCGAGATCCGCGTCGAACGCGGCGGCTACGCACGCCCCCACGCCCCCCGCCTCGACGTCAAGGGCCGCGCGATCGACCCCGAGACCGGCCTCCCCGGCATCCGCCTGGAGATCCGCGACGCCACCGGAACCGTCATCGACTCCCGCGTCCACGACGGCGAGAACGGCTGGTGGTACGTCACCCCCGAGGCCGCCACCGCCCGCCTCACCGCGACCGTCGAACTCCAGGAACCCGGCGAGCACTGGCTCGGCGTCGGCACCGTCGGCGCGCACCGGACCCGCATCGGCGGCGTGCTCACCGGCGAGTCCACCATCCGCGCCGGTTCGGAGGTCCTGCTCAACTCCAGCGTCAACTCGCCCGCCGACAGCGGCCGCGCGGTCGCCGTCGCCGCCCCGGTCACCGTCGACATCGACGTGGACCTCCAGATCGTCGACGCCGAGGCCTACGGCCGCTTCGTCCGCGCCGAACTGCGCCACCGCCTTCCCGGCCGCACCGACGAGGAAGAGATCGCCGCCGCCGTCGAGGCCGCGCGCGACGCCGACCTGACCGTCCTCGTCGTCGGCACCAACAGTCAGGTCGAGTCCGAGGGCTGGGACCGGCCCGACCTCGACCTCCCCGGCCGCCAGGACGAACTCGTCCGCCGGGTCCTGAAGGTCACCGACCGCGCGATCGTCGTCGTCAACGCGGGGGCGCCGGTGCTGCTCCCGTGGCTGGCCGACGCGGGAACCGTGCTGTGGACATGGTTCCCCGGGCAGGAATGCGGCCACGCCCTCGCCGACGTCCTCTTCGGGCGGACCGAGCCCGCCGGACGCCTGCCGTGGACGCTTCCTGCCCGCTTCGAAGACGTCCCCGTTCCCGACGCCATCCCGGACGGGAAGTTCATCGCCTACCGCGAAGGCGTCCACATCGGACACCGCGGCTGGCTGCGCGACGGCGTCGAACCCGCCCTTCCCTTCGGGCACGGCCTCGGCTGGACCGACTGGGAATACACCGATCTGCACGTCGAGGACACCGCCGAAGGCGAGGTCCTGCTCGACGTGACGGTACGCAACACCGGCGCCCGGCCCGGCCGGGAGGTCGTCCAGGCGTACCTCGAACCCTGCGAGGACGACGCGGACCGACCGGTCCGCGCACTCGGCGGCTTCGCCGTCGCCGAGGCCGCTCCGGGTGAGTCCACCACCGCCCGGCTGAGGCTGGCCGCCCGCGCGTTCCAGATCTGGGACACCGGCAGCCACGCCTGGATCACCCCCGCCGGGCGCTACCGCGTCCGCGTCGGCCGATCCGTCACCGATCTGCGGCTCGACGCGCACGTCACCCGAACCCGATGACCGCCCCCTGAGATTCACCCCACGCAAGGAGACATTCTCAATGAAGAGACGCACCACGCTCGGACTCATGGCCGGTGTGCTCGCCACCCCCGCCCTCGCCGCGTGCGGCGACGGCAAGACCGGTGACGGCGACGGGGGAGCCCCGCAGGCCCTCACCGTCGGCATGCCGAACGGGCCGCTGACCAACAACAGCAACCCCTTCACGCCGACGTCGTCGGGCAACTCCCTGGGCTACCGCTGGCTCGTCTACGAGCCCCTCGCCCAGGTCAACCAGATCGCCCCCGACCAGGCGCCCACGCCGTGGCTGGCCACCGCGTGGGAGTGGGCCGCCGACTACAAGTCGGTCAAGTTCACCATCCGCGACGGCGTCAAGTGGTCCGACGGACAGGTCATGACCGCCGAGGACGTCGGGTTCACCTTCACCCTGATCAAGGACAACGACGCCTTCAACGGCAGCGCGATCCCCTTCGACGCGATCACCGTCGAGGGCAACACCGTCAGCCTGACCTTCACGTCCTCGCAGTTCGTCAACCAGGGCCGGGTCCTGGAGACCATGGTCGTCCCGAAGCACATCTGGTCGGCGATGTCCGACCCGACGACCGACACCAACCAGAACCCGATCGGCTCGGGCCCGTACACGCTGAAGTCGTGGACGGCCCAGGTCGTGACGATGGTGCCCCGCACCGACTACTGGGGTGGCCAGCCGAAGGTCCCCGAGGTCCGCTACACGTCCTACAACGACAACAACGCGCAGACCACCGCGCTGGCCAGCGGTGCCTGCCAGTGGTCCTACGTGTTCATGCCGAACTACCAGGACGTGTTCGTCGCCAAGGACAAGGACAACCACAAGCTGTGGTTCCCCTCCGGCCTCGGCATCCACGCGCTGTTCCTGAACATGGAGAAGAGCGCCTTCAAGCACGCCGCGCTGCGCCAGGCCATCAACCTGGTCATCGACCGCCAGGCCATCCACGTGCAGGGCCACGCCGGCCTGTACCCGCTGGTCGACAGCCCGACGGGCATCCCGCGCCCGGCCGGTGAGGCGTTCATCTCCGACAAGTACAAGGGCCAGGCGCAGGCCGTCGACGTCGAGAAGGCGAAGACGATCCTCCAGCAGGGCGGCTTCACCCTCGACGGCGAGACCCTGAAGGACCCCGAGGGCAACCCGGTCACCTTCAAGCTCGTCGACCCGGCCGGCTGGTCGGACTACCTCGCCGACCTGCAGATCATCGCCGACAGCGTCAAGCAGCTCGGCATCGACGCGACCGTCGACACCATGACGGTCGACGCCTGGACCGAGGCCCTGGCCGTCGGCGACTTCGACGCCAGCCTGCACTGGACCAACACCGGCAACACCCCCTACGACATCTACGACTGCATCATGAACGGCGCCCACCTGGAGCCGCTGGGCAAGAAGGCGTCGTGGAACTTCGGGCGCTACCGCAACGAGGACGCCACCAAGGCCCTCAACGACTACGCCAACGCCTCCGACGACGCCACGCGCAAGACCGCCATGGACCTGCTCCAGGACATCATGGTCGAACAGGTCCCCGCGATCCCGCTGGTCGCCGGGCCCATCGGCGCCGAGTACTCCACGAAGTTCTGGGAGGGCTGGCCGACCGCGGAGGACCCCTACGCCATGCCGCAGCCGACGCAGCCGAGCGCGTCGATGATCGTCATGAAGCTGACCCCGGCATCGTGACGCACCGCCCGGCCGGGACCTCCGATCCCGGCCGGGCACACCCTCCGGTTCCCACCACCACGCCCTTCCGGATAGGTAGGCCATGGCTCAGCGAGAAGGTCCGGCGACCGACGCCGCGACGACCCCGACCGAAGACCCGATCATGCTCGAAGCCCGGGCACTCACCAAACACTTCCCGGTCCGCGGCCTGCGCGGACGCGGCAAGGCCGTCCGCGCCGTCGAGTCGGTCGACCTGACCCTCCGCCGCGGCCAGGTGGTCGCCCTCGTCGGTGAGTCCGGCTCGGGCAAGTCCACCGTGGCGCGCCTGCTCGCCCAGCTCTACCCGGCCACCTCCGGACAGGTCCTGCTGCGCGGCGAACCGGTCAAGGTCCGCTTCGGGCGCCGGTTCCGGGCCTACTGCCGCCAGGTGCAGATGATCTTCCAGGATCCCTTCGCCTCGCTCAACCCGATCCACACCGTCCGCTACGTGCTGACCCGCTCACTGCGGATCCACCACCGCGGACTGTCCAAAGAGGAACTCGAAACCCGCCTCGCGGGACTGCTGGAGCAGGTCCACCTGCGTCCCGCCGAGCGCTACATCGACAAGTTCCCGCACGAACTGTCCGGCGGACAGCGTCAGCGCATCGCCATCGCCCGCGCCCTCGGCGCCCGCCCGACGGTCCTCCTGGCCGACGAGCCGGTGTCCATGCTGGACGTCTCGATCCGCCTCGGCGTGCTCAACCTGCTCAAAGAGCTCAAGGAAGAGCTCGACCTGGCGATCCTCTACATCACCCACGACATCGCCTCGGCCCGCTACTTCGCCGACCGCACGGTCGTCATGTACGCCGGCGAGGTCGTCGAGAGCGGCGACAGCGAATCGGTGACGCAGAACCCCGCGCACCCCTACACGCAGCTGCTCGTCAGCTCGGCCCCCGACCCGGACAAGCTCGCCGACGCCGCCGAGAGGCCCGCCCGCGGTGAACCGCCGAGCCTGATCAAGCCGCCGTCGGGCTGCCGTTTCCACCCGCGGTGCCCTTTCGCGATGGACCGCTGCAAGACCGAATCGCCGCCGTCGCTGCCCGCGGGCGACGGGCGCGTGGCCGCGTGCTGGCTGTACGCCGAGGGCGTCGAGAAGCCCGCCGGCCTGGAGGTGAAGGCATGACGTTCCTGCTGCGGCGCTTCGTCTTCTACGTGGTCACCGCCTGGGCGGCGATCACCCTCAACTTCTTCATCCCGCGCATGCTGCCCGGCAACCCCGTGCAGTCGCTGATCAACCGCTACCAGGGTCAGCTCAGCACCGACGCGACACAGGCGCTCTACGCGATGTTCGGTCTCGACAAGGAGACCAGCGTCTGGCAGCAGTACCTCGATTACTGGGGCAACCTGTTCCAGGGCGACTTCGGGCTGTCGTTCACGTACTTCCCGACGCCCGTCGCCGAGGTCATCGAACAGAGCATCCCGTGGACGCTGATCCTCGTCGGCGTGTCGACGCTGATCAGCTTCGTCCTCGGCACCCTCGCCGGCGTCTACATCGGCTGGCGGCGCGGACGCTGGACCGACAGCCTCCTGCCCGTCGGCAGTTTCTTCTCGGCCATCCCGTACTTCTGGCTCGGCCTGATCGCCATCGCCGTGTTCGCCGTGGCCTGGCCCGTCTTCCCCGCCTCCGGCGGTTATGACGGCGCGTTCGTCCCCTCCTGGGACGCCGACTTCATCTGGTCGGCGGTCTATCACGGGCTGCTCCCGGCCGTGACGATCGTGGTCAGCTCGGTCGCCGGATGGGCCCTCGGCATGCGCAACATGACCGTCACCGTGTCGTCCGAGGACTACGTGACCGTCGCGCACGCCAAGGGACTCAAGGAACGCACGGTCATGTTCGGCTACGCCGCCCGCAACGCGATCCTGCCGAACATCTCCGGCTTCGCGCTGTCCCTCGGCTTCATCGTCGGCGGAACCCTCGTCACCGAGATCGTGTTCTCCTACCCCGGCATCGGATACGTGCTCTACCAAGGCGTCAGCTCGAAGGACTACCCGCTCATGCAGGGCGTGTTCCTGATCATCACGCTGTCGGTCCTGGTCGCCAACATGCTCGCCGACCTCGCCTACGCCGCCCTCGACCCCCGCACCCGACAGGAGGGCTGAGCCATGTCGTGCCGAAACCGATCCGTCCAGGGTCGTGTCGCGTCGCCGGTCCCGGTCGCGCCGAGCATCACGGCCGACCCGGGCTACGCGGCCCTCGACCCCCGCATCCGACAGGAGGGCTGAAGTGGCCACCCCCACCACCGTCGACCTGCCGGTCGCGTCCGGCGAACACGGGATCTCGCCCAAGAAGGGCCGCGGCGGCCGCGGCGCCTGGTCGATCTTCCGCAACCGCAAGGCGATCGTCGGGCTGAGCATCCTCGGCTTCTTCGCGATCATCGCCGCGCTCGGCGACGTCATCGCCCCCTACGACCCGAACAAGGTCTCCTCCACCCTCATGTCGGGCCCCTCCGGCGAGCACTGGCTCGGCACCACGAACACCGGGCAGGACATCCTCTCCCAGCTGATCGTCGGCACCCGCGGCGTCCTCATCGTCGGGTTGCTCGCCGGGGCGATCGCCACGGCGATCTCGGTCCTCATCGGCGTCACCGCGGGCTTCATCGGCGGCGTCGGCGACGAGTTCCTGTCCCTGCTCGCCAACGTCTTCCTGGTCATCCCCGCGCTGCCGCTGATCATCATCATCGCCAGCCAGCTCCCCGAGGCCGGCGGCACGACCGTCGCCCTCGTCATCGCCTTCACCGGCTGGGCCTGGGGTTCGCGCATCATGCGGGCCCAGACCCTCTCCCTGCGGCGGCGCGACTTCGTCGAGGCCGCCCGCGCCAACGGTGAGTCGCTGTGGCGGATCGTCTGCTTCGAGATCCTGCCGAACCTCACCGCGATCATCGCCTCCGGCTTCATCGGCACGGTCATCTTCGCCGTACTCTCCCAGATCACCCTCGCCTTCATCGGCGTGACCAGCGTGTCCACCTGGAACTGGGGCACGATCCTGTTCTGGGCGCAGAGCAACCAGGCGCTCGCCCAGGGCGCGTGGTGGTGGTTCGTCCCGGCCGGCCTGTGCATCGCGGCCCTCGGCACTGCCCTGACGCTGATCAACTTCGGCATCGACGAGTTCGTCAACCCGCGGCTGCGGACCACCGGCGGCAGCGCCAAGGCCCAGCGCGCCAAGCGCATCCGGGCCCGCGTGGGCTTCACCCCGGTGTACCGGGCGCCCGCCGAGAAGCGAGGAGAGGACTGATGGGGCAGCGAGTCAACAAGGTGGACACGGCCGTGACGTCGACCGGCCACCGGGCCGCCGTCGGTGATCCCGTGCTGGAGATCCGGAACCTGTCGGTCGACTACGGCTACGACGACAGCGCCGTGCACGCGTTGCGGGACGTCAGCCTCACCCTCGGCGTCGGCGAGGTCCTCGGCCTCGCCGGGGAGAGCGGCTGCGGCAAGTCGACGCTGGCCTACGCGGCCACGCGGCTGTTGCCGCCGCCGGGCGTCATCACCGGCGGCGACGTGATCTTCCACAGCAGCCGCGACGACCGCCGCCTCGACCTGTTCGCGATGTCCGACGACCAGTTGCGCGCTTCGCGCTGGGACGACATGGCGATCGTGTTCCAGGGCGCGATGAACTCCCTCAACCCGGTCTACCGGGTCGGCAAGCAGCTCATCGACGTGATGACCGCGCACCGCCCCGACCGCTCCCGCGGGCAGCACAGGGCCCGTGCCAAGGAGTTGCTGGAGATGGTGGGCATCTCGCCCGACCGGATCAACTCCTACCCCCACCAGCTGTCCGGCGGGATGCGGCAGCGCGTGATGATCGCGATGGCCCTGGCACTCGAACCGCAGGTCGTCATCATGGACGAGCCGACCACGGCGCTCGACGTGGTGATGCAGCGCCAGATCGTCGAACAGCTGGTGAAGCTGCGCAACGAACTGGGCTTCTCGGTCATCTTCATCACCCACGACGTGTCGCTGCTGATCGAGCTGGCCGACCGGATCGCCATCATGTACGCCGGGCAGATCATCGAGGACGCGACCGCCGACGACCTGTACCGCAGGCCGCGGCACCCCTACACCTACGGCCTGCTCAACTCCTTCCCGCCGTTGCACGGGCCGCGCCGGGAACTGTCGGGCATCCCCGGTTCACCGCCCGACCTGACGGCGTTGCCGGCGGGCTGCCCGTTCCATCCGCGCTGCCCGCACGCCTTCGATCCCTGCGACGGCAAGCGTCCCGAACTGCAGGGCACCGGACGTGAAGGGGAGGGGCACCGGCAGGTCGCCTGCTTCCTCCACGACGGCTACGAGGTGGCCGTTCCCGGGCACCTCGCGATCGCGCCGAAGCCGAGGGAGAAAAGTTCGTGACGGACCTTACTGACCTGTCAGTAAGTTTCGCGCCGGTCAGTAGTCTGTCGGCATGACAGAGGCCGGCGAGTCCTTGGCGAACCCACCCCCGATCGGTAAGGTCAGCATGCGGCAGAAACGCTCAGTCCAGCGGCGCCTGGACATTCTGCGGGCCGCCATGGGCATCTTCGGTCGGCGTGGTTACCAGCGCGGCTCCCTCATCGAGATCGCCGAGGTGGTCGGGATGACCCACGCGGGGATCCTGCACCACTTCGGCTCGAAGGACGAGCTGCTCATCGAGGTGCTGCGCTACCGCGACCAGGCCGACTTCGAGGAACTCGACGTCGACCACCTGCCGGAGGGCCTCGGGCTCTTCGCGCACCTGGTGCGGACCGCGCGGCTCAACGCGACCCGTCCCGGGATCGTCCAGTCCTACGCGGTGCTGTCGGCCGAGTCGGTGACCGACGACCACCCGGCACAGGAATGGTTCCGGGCCCGCTTCGCGGGACTGCGGGTGATACTGGCCGACGCCCTGCGCGAGGTCTGCGAAGCCGGCACCATGCCCGACGAGGAGGAGATCCGGGCCGCCGCCTCGGTGATCATCGGGCTCATGGACGGCCTCCAGATCCAGTGGCTGCTCGACCAGAACTCCGTCGACCTGGCCTACACGACCGCGCTGGGAATCAACGCGGTCCTCGCGTCGCTGACCGGGGGAGCGGTGACCAAGGTGGAGTGACGCGGCCGTGATGGCGCGTGGATGCCGGACATGTCCGGCGCCCGCGCTCCACTGTGATCCACATCCTCTTGCCGCCCATCCAATGGTAAGGAATGCTTCCCGAAGAGCTCCTTACCCTCGGAAGGAACGGCCGTGGTCGCCCTCGCCCCTCCCCGGACCTCCAGCGCCCTCTGGACCCGAAACTTCAGCCTCTACTTCACGGCCCGCTCCGTCGCCCTCCTCGGTGACGGGATGCTCCCGGTCGCCGTCGCGCTCGCCGTCGGCGGCGCCGGCTTCGGCCCCACCGGCGTCGGACTCGTGCTCGCCGCCTTCATGGTCCCCTTCGCGCTGCTGATCCTGTTCGGTGGCGTCTTCGCCGACCGCTTCACGGCCCGCCGGATGATGATCGGTGCCGATCTGGTCCGGGTCGCCACGCAGTCCGTCGTCGCCGTGGCACTCTTCGCGGGCGAGCCCTCGCTGTGGCTGCTCGTCGCCATGTCGGCGATCGCCGGCGCGGCGGCGGCGATGTTCCAGCCGGGCGTCAACGGCATGGTCCGCCGGGTCGCCGCCGATCCTCAGCGCGCCAACGGAACCCTCCGCGTCGCCGACGCCATCGCCCAGCTCGCCGGGCCGGCGCTCTCGGCGATCCTCGTCGCCGCGATCAACGCCGGAGTCGTCTACGCCGTCAACGCCGCCACCTTCGCGGTGAGCGCGGTGTGCCTGCTCGCCCTGCGCCTCGGCGCGGAGCCGGTCGTGGAGAAGGGCACGTCGATGCTGCGCAAGCTGCGCGAAGGGTGGTTCGAGTTCTCCTCGCGCACCTGGATGTGGGGTGTGATCGCGATCTTCTCCAGCATGGCGATGCTGACCTTCGCACCGCTGTACCCGCTCGGGTCGGCGCTGGTGACCGAGCGGCTCGGGCCGACCGCCTACGGCTGGGTCATGTCGGCGATGGGCGCCGGAACGATCCTGGGCGGGCTCATCGCCATCCGCCTTAAGCCGGTGCGCATGCTGCGGGCGGGAGCGGTCGCGCTCATCGGTTTCGCGCTGATGCCACTGGGCTACGCCGTCCACGCGCCCTTCGCCGGCCTGATCGCCCTGCACGTCCTGGGCGGCGCGTCCTGGGCGTTCTGGTCGGTCATGTGGTCGACGAGCGTGCAGACCCAGGTGGCGCCGGAGGTCCTCAACCGGGTGACGGCCTACGAGGTCGCCGGCTCGGTCGGCTCGATCCCGATCGGGCAGGCGCTCGCCGGGCCGATGGCGGCGCTCGTCGGTGCCGAGGTCGTCATGGGCTTCGGGAGCGCGGTGGGCCTGGCCTGCTGCCTGGCACTGCTGGCCGTCCCGGCGATTCGCGGCCTGCGCAGGGCCGGTCTCGCCGAGCACGCGAAAGCCTGAGCGCCTAGGCCTGGAAGCGTTTCGGCTCGTCGACCCAGCCCGCTACGAGCGCGAGACCGGTCGGCCGGTGAACGGCGACGTACCCGAAAGGCCTGGTGAAGTCGACGGACACGACCTTGCGGTCGGCGCCCTCCGGAGGGGAGAAGGCACCGGTGCAGCGAAGGCCGACGACCGTCACCGCGGCCGCCTCGAAGCCCTTGGCGCTGAAGACGGCCACGGCCGACTGGGCGGCGTCGCTGACGGTGAGCCGGTCGGCGCTGACGCCGGGGAAGTGGTCGCCCGGGCCGGTCGCGATCCGCAGGCCGAAGACCTCGGCCAGGCCGAGGAGGTCGTGTTCGGCGGTGACGTCGAAGCCGACGGTGGTGACCCGCAGCAGCGGCGCCGGCGCGGCCTCATGGGAGGGTTCGGTCCCGACGGTGATGCCCGGGCCCTCCTCGGTTGCCGCGGTGGCGAGGCGGCCGTCGGCGGCGTGTACGGCGGTGGCGAGCACCTCCGCCGGGTCGGCGCCGGGCTCACCGATGGCCAGGTGCACGTCGATGTCGTCGCGCCCGGTGACGGGGAGGATCGTGACACCGTCGGCGGTTCTGAGCGTGGTCAGATCGGACGTCGAGCGGGTCAGGCCGAGCCAGGGCCGGTCGGTGCGCCACGGCCCTGTCCGCGGCATCAGCGGGGCGTCGCTGAAGCGGTGGGCCCACTCGGTGCGCAGCGCGAGCGCGGTGGCCAGCACCAGCGTGGTCTCCGGCGTCAACACGATGGGCATCTGGCCGATGAGTCCCATCGTGCGTTCCTCGGCCCAGGCGTCGAGGGTGCGCTTGTCGGCGGCCAGGTCGCCGGTGAGGGCCCCCGCCCACGCGGCGGGAAGCCGGTCGGTCCAGGCCGGATCCAGGGTGATCCGCGGTGAGGCCCAGAATCCGGTGGAGAAGCGCAGCGCCGCCGATGCCGACAGCGCCGCGGCGTAGTCGCGGACGGCGTCGAGTGCCGTCGCCGGGTCGATCCCGACGGCCTCGGCGAGTTCGTCGCGGGCCTTCCCGGCGGCTCCGGCGGCCAAAGCCGCCAGCAGCGGCCATGCGCCCGCGCCGGACAGCACCGGCGACGGGCTCTCGACGGCCTTGAGCCATCTCACGGTCAGGTCGTTGGCTTCACGTACCCCGGCCACGCGGGTCAGCGCGTGGCCGGGCGGAGTCGATGCGGCGCCCATGCGCCCGAATCTAGCGGTCTGCGGCCACGCGGTCGAGCAGCTCGGCGAGCGCGACGGGCTCCGACAGCATCGGCCAGTGGCCGGTGGCGATGTCGAGACGCAGCCAGGACGGGTCGATCAGCGCGGTCAGCCAGGGGTTCCCGGCGTCGAGCATCATCCGGAAGTCCTCGCAGGCGATCAGGACCGGGCGCGGGGAGCCGGCCGGTTCCCCGCGCAGGCTCAGGCGCTGCTCGTAGGTGCCGAAAGGGTGCGGGGTGGCGAGCTCGCCGAAGAGTTTGAAGTGCTCGTCGGTCAGGCCAAGGATCGAACTGGCCTCGCCGAGCGCGTCGCGGCCGGGCATCGGGAAGCCCCATCCGTTGCCCGCCGCGACCAGCGCCCGCATCTCGTCGGCGCCCTCGGGCGGCATGAGGTCGAGCATGCCCTGGCCGTCGCCGAACGGTGCGCTGTCGACGTAGACGACGTCGGAGAGCCGGTCGCCGATCCGGTGCGCCACCGCGCCGACGACGATCCCGGAGTAGCTGTGCCCGACCAGGACGACGTCGCGCAGGTCGCGTTCCTCGATGAAGCCGATGACGTCGGCGATGTGGGTCTCCAGGTCGATTCCCGAGCCGTCCTCGACGGCGCGCTCGGCCAGGCCCGTCAGGCTCAGCGGGTGCACCTCGTGCCCGCGCGCCCGCAGCGCTTCGGCGGTCTCGCGCCACGCCCACTCGCCGAGCCAGGCACCGGGGACGAGAATGTAGGTCGACATCGTTGTGCTCCTTCGTTTTCGGCTGTGCCCGAAGCCTATGATCAAATGCGGGCGATATCCGCCCGCATTAAGCTGTGCGAGATGTCATACCCCAGCACCCGGATCCTGGCGCTGCTCGAACTGCTCCAGACCTACCCCGGACTCACCGGCGCCGAGCTCGCCGAACGACTCGACGTCGACCCCCGCACCCTGCGCCGCTACACCGAGAGACTTGTCGAACTGGGCATCCCGGTCACCGCCGCCCGCGGCCGTTACGGCGGCTACCGGCTCCAGCCCGGCTACAAGCTCCCGCCGCTGATGTTCACCGACGCCGAGGCCGTGGCGGTAACCCTCGGCCTGCTCGCCGCACGGCATCTTGGCCTGTCGACCGTGGAGAGTTCCGCCGACCTCGCGCTGGCCAAACTGCGCCGGGTCCTGCCCGACGCCGTCCGCGACCAGGCGGGCGCGCTGGAGACGACACTGGGCTTCACCTCCCGCGCCACGACCGCGGTCGGCCCGAGCACTCCGGTCCTGCTCACCCTCAGCGAAGCCGTCGCCTCCCGCAAACGCGTCCACCTCGCCTACACCTCCTGGCGCGGCGAGGACAGCGAACGCGACCTCGACCCCTACGGCGTCGTCTTCCACTCCGGCCGCTGGTACGTGACCGGACACGACCACCGCAGCGGCGAACGCCGCACCTTCCGCCTCGACCGGATCGCCTCGGCACGCCTGGGCGAGGAGGGTTTCGAGGCGCCCGGCGGCTTCGACCCGGTCGCCCAGATCGTCGGTTCCCTGGCGGCCGTGCCGTACCGCTGGGAGTGCGAGGTCGTCCTGCGGACCTCCCTCGACGAGGCCCGCGCGGCGCTGCCCCGGGCAATCGGTGAATTGTCGGTGACGGGTGAGGGTGTGCTCCTGCGCTCCCGCGCGGAGCGGCTCGACGGCATGGCGCGCATGCTGGCGGGTCTCGGCTGGTCCTTCACCGTCCGGCGCCCGGCGGAGCTCCGCACGGCCGTTCGCGAACTCGCCGACCGCTTGTCCGATTACGCCGGAACGGATTGATCCGCGTACGCCGACGGGCACCTTTTCGTCGCACCGGCACGGTACGGTCTACGGCACGGCACGAGGAGTGACGAAACCATGGCCCGTGTGACCGCACGACGGATCTGGCACGCACCGGACCCCGAGTGGTACGTGGCCCGGATCTGCTTCAAGACCGGACCACCGCGGTTCGGCCGTACCCCGAGTCCACCCGCCACGACATCCTCTCCCGCCGCGTCAGACGCGGCGCCGGGCCGGGCGTGCGACCCCGTCAGGGTCCGCCGCCGGTACCGATTCCCCTCCCGAAGCACCGGTGGAGACAGCCTTCGCTTCGGAGAGATCCCCCGCACGGACCACCGCGGCACCCCGCGGCGCTTCACCGCGCCCACCGTGTCGCGGCGACGGACCGCGCCCGGGGGATGGGGAAGCCGCGTGCGGCCTCGTGCCTTCCCACCCATCACCCACCCCGGAGGTGTGCCGTGACAACGGATCTGCGCGCCCGTACCGCCGTTGAGCTGCTGCGCGCACGTAGACGCAGCATCGCCTTGACCGACGCCGTCGACGACGGCGACCTGGTCCGGCAGCATTCGCCGCTGATGTCGCCGCTGGTCTGGGATCTGGCGCACATCGGCAATCAGGAGGAGCTGTGGCTCGTCCGCGATGTCGGCGGGCGCGATCCGGTGCGGGTCGACATCGACAGGTTCTATGACGCCTTCAAGCACCCCCGGGCCGACCGCCCCTCCCTGCCGCTGCTCGGCCCGCGCGAGGCCCGGTCCTACGTCGGCACCGTTCGCGACAAGGTCCTCGACATCCTCGACACGGTCCCCTTGGAGGGCCGCCGCCTGGTCGAGCAGGGTTTCGCCTTCGGGATGATCGTGCAGCACGAGCAGCAGCACTGCGAGACGATGCTCGCCACCCACCAGTTGCGCGCGGGCGAGGCGGTGCTCACCGCTCCGTCGCCGCCGTCGGCACAGGCCGGCGTCTACGGCGAGGTTCTCGTCCCCGGCGGGCCGTTCACGATGGGCACGTCCACCGAGCGCTGGGCGCTCGACAACGAACGCCCCGCCCACACCGTCGACGTGCCCGCCTTCTTCATCGAGACCGCCCCGGTCACCAACGCCCGCTTCGCCGAGTTCATCGACGACGGCGGCTATCTCGACCGTCGCTGGTGGAGCGAGCCCGGCTGGCGCCACCGGGTCGAGGCGGGCCTGGAAGGGCCGATGCACTGGCACGGCGACGGCACCCGCACGCACTTCGGGCACCGCGCGCCCGTCGAGCCCGACGCCCCCGTCGTGCACGTCGGCTACCACGAGGCCGACGCCTTCGCGCGCTGGTCGCGTAAGCGCCTGCCCACCGAGGCGGAGTGGGAGAAGGCCGCCCGCTTCGACCCGGTGAGCGGCCGTTCGCGCCGCTATCCCTGGGGCGATGCCGATCCCGGCGAAGCGCACGCCAACCTCGGCCAGCGGCACCTGCGGCCCGCACCGGTCGGCGCGTATCCCGACGGCGCCTCACCACTCGGCGTCCACCAGCTCATCGGCGACGTGTGGGAGTGGACCGCCACCGACTTCGCCGGCTACCCGGGCTTCGTGGCCTTCCCCTACCGCGAGTACTCCGAGGTCTTCTTCGGCCCGACCTACAAGGTCCTGCGCGGCGGCTCCTTCGGCACCGACGCCTCGGCCTGCCGGGGCACCTTCCGCAACTGGGACCTGCCGATCCGGCGGCAGATCTTCAGCGGCATCCGGCTCGCCCGCGACCCGCGCCCCGGCGAGGTGGGCTGATGTGCCGGCACCTGGTCTACCTCGGGCCGCGGGTGCCGCTGGCGACGGTCCTGATCGCACCCGAGTTCTCCCTGCTCACGCAGAGCTGGGCACCGCGCGACATGCGCGAGGGCGGGACGATCAACGCCGACGGTTTCGGGATCGGCTGGTACGCGGGGGGACGCGCCGTCCGGTACCGGCGTGACCGCCCCATGTGGACCGACGCGGATCTGGCCGGGCTCGCCGAGGTCACCGTCACCGGTGCCCTGCTGGCGGCGGTCCGCTCCGGGACGGTCGGTATGCCCGTGGTGGAGACGGCCTGCGCCCCTTTCGGGGAAGGGAACTGGCTGTTCAGTCACAACGGCGTGGTGACCGGCTGGCCCGGCAGCCTCGCGGGGCTCGCCGCCGCTCTGCCGCCCGTCGACCTGTACACCCTCGACGCCCCCACCGACTCGGCGCTGCTGTGGGCGCTGCTGCGCCACAAGCTGCGGCACGGCACGGCCCCCGACCGGGCCCTGCCCGAACTGGTCGCCGAGGTCGAGGCCGCCGCACCCGGCTCCCGGCTCAACCTCCTGCTCACCGACGGGTGCGGCGCCTGGGCGACCACCGTCGGCCACTCGCTGTCGATCAAACACCGCGGAGGCGTCGTCCTGATCGCCTCCGAACCGCACGACCGCTGCACCGACTGGATCCCGGTACCCGACCGGCACCTGGTGTCCGCCGACCCGTCCATGTACACAGTGGAGGCAATCGTATGACCGTTGACGTGCGCATCGACGTCCATCTGACCGGCGAGGACCTGGCCGCACAGCTCCGCTCCGACGTCCACACCGGGCTGTCGAAGCGCCCGCGCCGGCTACCGCCGAAATGGTTCTACGACCCACGCGGCAGCGAACTCTTCGAACGGATCACCCGCCTGCCCGAGTACTACCCGACCCGCACCGAACGCGCGATCCTGGCCGAAGGCGCCGCCGGCGTCGCCGAGATCAGCGGAGCAAAGACCCTGGTGGAACTCGGCTCGGGCTCCTCGGAGAAGACCCGCCTGCTACTGGACGCCCTGCGCGCGCAGGGCACACTCGCGCGCTTCGTGCCGCTCGACGTCTCGGAGGCCGCGCTGCGCGAGGCGACCACGCGGATCGGCACCGACTACCCCGGCCTGGAGGTGCACGGCCTCGTCGCTGACTTCACCCGCCACCTCGACCGCATCCCCAACGGAGACGGGCGGCTCATCGCCTTCCTCGGCGGCACGATCGGCAACCTGGAACCGGGCGAACGCGCCCGGTTCTTCGGTGAACTGAGGGCCGCCCTGCACGACGGTGAACGACTGCTCCTCGGCGCCGACCTCGTCAAGGACACCGGCACGCTCGTCGCCGCCTACGACGACGCCGCCGGCGTCACCGCCGAGTTCAACCGCAACGTCCTGAGCGTCCTCAACACCCGCCTCGGCGCCGACTTCGACCCCGGCGCCTTCGAACACGTCGCGCGCTGGGATCCGCGCAACGCGTGGATCGAGATGCTGCTGCGCTCCACGAAGACCCAGACCGCGACCATCCCCGAGCTCGACATGACCGTCGCCTTCGAGGAGGGCGAGGAACTGCGCACCGAGATCTCGGCGAAGTTCACCGTCACCGGTCTCGCCGAGGAACTCGCCGCGGCGGGCTTCGCCCACGAGCACACGTGGACCGACCCCGCCGACGCCTTCGCGCTGCTGCTGGCCAGAGCCGCATAGAACGAGCGCGGCGGCGGGCACACGGGCGCCCGCCGCCGCGCACGGAATCGGCTTGACGCCCGCCCGGCCTGCGGCCACCGTGTCGCCATGACCGAACAGAACGAGAAGTTCGTCGACGTACCCGGCGGCCACCTCCACCGCCGCATCGGAGGAGAAGGCCGCGACGTCGTCCTCCTCAACCCCGGCGCCGCCGACCTGCGCACCTGGGACACCGTCACGCCCTGGCTGGAGCGGATCGCGCGAGTCACGACCTTCGACTACCGCGACACCGGCCTGTCGTCGACGGCCACGGAACCGTACAGCGAACTCGACGACATCGCCGCCGTGCTCACCGACGCGGGCGTGCGCGACGCCGTCCTGGTCGGCGTCTCCGACGGAGCCCGGCGCGCGCTCGCCTTCGCCCACCGCCACCCCGAACGGGTCTCCCACGTCGTCGCCGTCGCCGGATCCTTCGGTGAGTTCCCCGATCCCACACCGGAGGAGGAGGCGTCGCGGCGGGTGATGCGCGAGCACTTCGCGCGCCTGGAGAAGGTCCACGCCGCCGACGGCCTCCAGGCCAGGGCCGAAGGCGACATCGACGGCTGGGCACCTGCCCTCGACGCCCACCAGCGCCGGCGCATGGTCGGCCTCCAGCTCGCCAACACCTACTGGGTGCTCCTGGAGGAGTATCTCGGCACCGAACTCGACCCGCCCGTCAAACACCGCTTCGCCGAACTCGCCGTCCCCGTCAGCGTCCTGGTCGGCGAACGCGACTTCGAGGCGACTCGTCTGTGGGCACGGCGGCTCGCCGCGCAGGTGCCCGACGCGACCTTGACGGTCCTCCCCGAAGCCGACCACTTCCCCATGCTCTCGGCGCCCGAGGCCTTCGAACGCCACCTCCGCGGCGTCCTCGGATAGCGCGCGGGCGGTGCGATACGGTACCTCCGCCCACCGTCCCGCGCCGCCCGCGCCGGACCCGCCCGTTGAGGAAGTCCGCCCATGACTGCCGAGCAGTCCGCTCAAGCCCCCGTAGACGGCTTCACCGTCCCCACCGCCCATTACCCGCCGCCGCTCGCCGACGTCGGAAAGCGCCTCCTGGCCCGCATCCTCGACGGGTTGATCGCGGTGGTGATCACCGCCGCCATCGTCGTCCCCGGGCTCTTCCTCGTCGACCGCGTCGAGGAGGGCACCGGCCGCCGCACCGTCGTGGCGTTCCTCGTAGCCGCACTCCTGCTGGCCCCACTCGCCTACGAGACGGTCCTGACCGCGATCTGGGGCGCGACCCTCGGCAAGCGCGTGATGAAGCTCCGGGTCGTCCGCGTCGCCGACGGCGGTCCCGTCGGCTGGGGCAGGTCGATCTTGCGCTCCCTGGCCCACTGGGTCCTGTCGCTGATCCCGTGCGTCGGCTACCTCGATCCACTGTGGTGCCTGTGGGACAAGCCCAACCGGCAGACGCTGCACGACAAGTGCGTGCGCACCGTCGTCATCCGCGTCGACGACCCGGTCTACGGCGAACCGGCCCACCTCGACGGCCCGCCGGTCGACTGGCGGCGAACCTGAGCCGGTGACGGCCCGGCCGCCGGCCCGAGAATTCCGGCCGAAGGTACGTATCCGCGCGCGACCATCCGCAATGGACGGTCGCGCGCGATAGCGTCGTGGCAAGGTGGACGCGCGTCGCCGGGGGACAGGCGTTGTGACGCGCGTCCACGACATGCCCGCCGCGCCCTGCCCCGCGACCGCGCCCCCCACACCGGCCACCGCGCCCGGGGGTACCGCAGGCCGAGATCGGTCAGCGGGTCGGCGCGTACATCATCGACCACCTCATCTTCGGCGCGGTGGCCTGCCTGCTCTCGGTCCCCGTCGGGATCGTGACCGCCGTCCGCTTCCCCGAATACGCCGAAGCGAGTGAGACGGTCGATACACCCGGACCGGTCTTCGCGATGAATCTGGTCCTGATCGGGATGGTCCTCGTGCTACTCGCGGTCTACCAAGGCCTCTGCGTGGCGATGTGGGGCGCGACGATCGGGAAGCGCGCCATGAGACTCCGGGTGGTGCGCGTGGCCGACGGTGGGGCCGTCGGCTGGAGCCAGGCGGCCGGACGCGCCGGTGCGACACTGCTGTTCAGCGTCGTTCCCGTCCTCGGCCACCTCGACCTCGGCTGGGCGTTCCGGGACAAACCGAACCGGCAGACGCTGCACGACAAACTCGCCGGCACGGTCGTCGTCCGCGTCGACCGGGCGTCGC
Source organism: Phytomonospora endophytica (assembly GCF_014202425.1). GTDB lineage: Bacteria > Actinomycetota > Actinomycetes > Mycobacteriales > Micromonosporaceae > Phytomonospora > Phytomonospora endophytica. The sequence goes on from NZ_JACHGT010000003.1 coordinate 134,541, forward strand.
CGTACGGCCCCCGGGTCCACTTCACGGGCTGACTCAACCCTCGTCGAGACGCGCCACCAGCCCTTTCGGGGCGACACAGCGGAAGGCCTCGCGTACGAGCTCGGCGATCTCCGCCCAGTCGACGCCGTCGACGTCGAGGTAGACGCCGAGCCACCCGCGGTGCCCCACGTACGGCGGCACGTAGAAGCGCTCCGGGGCGCCCGCGACCAGCGCGGCGGTCTCCCCGGGCGCCGCCGCGCACCAGAACCCGAGCCGCTCGTCGTGGTGATGGTCGGAGGTCATCACGAACAGCTTCTTGTCCCGCACGAACCAGGCGGGCTCGCCGTGACTGAGCCGTTCGGTCACCTCGGGAAGGGCGAGGCACAGCTCGCGCAGGCGCGCGACCGGATCGGTGTCCATGACCGCATTGTCGCCTCCGGCACTGACAAAAGTCCGTCAGCGACGTGTCAGCGCGCCCGGCGAGGCTCACCACATGACCAATGCGATCGAAGCGAGGGGCCTGGTGAAGCGGTACGGCGAGACCACCGCGCTCGCCGGGGTGGACCTCGCCGTACCCGCCGGGAGCGTCCTCGGCGTTCTCGGCCCCAACGGGGCCGGCAAGACCACGGCCGTGCGGACACTGGCCACGCTCGTCCGGCCCGACGAGGGGAGCGCGCGCGTCGGCGGCTTCGACGTGGTCGGCCAGGCCCACCAGGTCCGCCGCGCCATCGGCCTCACCGGCCAGTACGCCTCGGTGGACGAGAACCTCACCGGAACCCAGAACCTGATGCTCGTCGGCCGCCTGCTCGGCATGCCCAAGAGCGACGCCCGAGCCAAGGCCGCGCGGCTCCTCGGCCGCTTCGGCCTCGATGAGGCGGGCACCAGGCAGGTCAAGGGCTACTCCGGCGGGATGCGCCGCCGCCTCGACCTGGCCGTCAGCCTCGTCGGCGACCCGCGGATCCTGTTCCTCGACGAACCCACGACCGGCCTCGATCCCCATGCTCGCAACGACCTGTGGCACGCCGTCGGCGAGCTCGTCGCCGACGGCGTGACCGTCCTGCTCACCACCCAGTACCTGGAGGAGGCCGATCGGCTCGCCGACCGGATCGCGGTCTTCGACGCGGGCGCGGTGGTCGCGAGCGGAACGGCGGCCGAGCTGAAGTCCACCGTGGGCGGTGAACGCCTGGAGGTGCGCCCGGCCGACCCGTCCCGCGTCGCCGAGGCAGCGCGGGTCCTCGCTGACGTGACGGGGGAGACGCCGGAGGAACACGACGGGCTGCTCGCGGTCGGCGTACCCGACTTGAACCTCCCACCGGCGGTGCTGCGACGCCTCGACGAGGCCGGGATCCTCGTCGCCGAGCTGACCCTGCGGCGGCCCAGCCTCGACGAGGTGTTCCTGAGCCTGACGGGACACGGAGCCGGAGGCGCCGCACCGGGACAGCGGGACGAAGAGGTGACGGTATGACCGCGCCCCTCCGGGTCACCCCCGGCCAGGCCTTCCGCCAGGGCCTCACCCTCGCCTGGCGGGGCCTGGTCCCGCTCAAGAACGCACCCGGCCAGCTCCTCGGCTTCGTCATGCAGCCGCTGGTCATGATCCTCGTCTTCGTGTACGTCTTCGGTGGCGCCGCCGCGGCGGGCGACCGCGCCGCCGTCATCATGTACGCCGTGCCGGGCGTACTGGTCCAGTCCGCCCTCATCGGGACCACCGCGACCGGCCTCAACCTGCACACCGACCTCGGTAACGGCGTCTTCGACCGGATCCGCAGCCTCCCCATCGCCCGTTCGGCACCGCTCACGGGCCGGATCGTCGCCGACGCGGCCGGGGTGGCCGTCTCGGCGCTCGCGGCCCTCCTCATCGGCTGGGCCGTCGGCTTCCGAATCCAGACCGGGGTCCCAGAGACCCTCGCCGGGCTCGCGCTCGTCGTCGCCTTCGCCATGGCCGTGGCGTGCATGTCGGCCTACGTCGGCCTGATCGCCACGAACGCCGCGAGCATCCAGTTCATGGCCTTCGGCCTGTTCCTGCCGCTGTCGATGGGCAGCAACGCCTACATCGTCCCCGAGCACGTGCCCGGCTGGCTGCAGGGCTGGATCGCGGTCAACCCGGTGTCACACCTGGTCTCCAGCGTCCGCGGCCTGCTCCTCGGCGGGGACCACGCCGACGGCCTCGGCACCGAACTGGCCTGGACCGGGTTGTGGGCGCTGCTCTTCGTCGCCGTCTTCGCGCCCCTTGCGGTCCGCGCCTACAAGCGAAAGATCTAGCCCGAGCAGGGAGGCGATCGCCTCCGCGCCGAGGGACAGGGCACCCGGCGGGGTCGCGTCGCGTCCCTCGGCGCAGGCCTCCGCGAAGCCCTCGGCGCCGAGGATCGCGCGCACGGAAGGCAGGACGGCGGCCACGTCGGCGTCGTGGTGGGTGTGGTTGTCGAAGGCCGCCGCCATCCCGAACAGGGTCGCCGCCCGGCGCGCGTCGCCGCCCGCGAGCGCGGCCAGCCCAACGCCGTCGATGATCAGCGGAACGGCCTGGAGCCGCGTCGTGGGGTTGACGTGCAGGAGCCGCAAAGCCCGCGCGTGGTCGCGCAAGCCCTCCTCGGTCTCACCGCGCGCCACGCGTGCCCGGCCGAGCTGCGCGTAGGCCCAGCACACCAGCGGCTGGACGGCACCGGCCGCGAGCAGCTCGCCGACGAGTTCCCCGGCCACCTCGACGGCCTCGTCCAGGTGCCCCTGGGCACGCAGCAGGGTGGAGAAGATCAGCCGCGCGTGCGTTCTCGTGGTCGCCGCGGCTGACCCGAGCATGGTCCGCGCCTTCCGCGCGCTGACCTCGGCTCCGGCGAGATCGCCGCCGGCGAGCCGGATCCGCGTGAGCCACAGGTGGATGTCGACGGCCTCGACGTAGTCCGCCAGTTCGTCGGCGATCACGTCCACCGAGGACAGCAGGGCGGCGGCCCGCTCGTGGTCACCGGTGCGCAGGCACAGGTCGGCCAGGCCGAGGGACACGTTGGCGAGGTTGAAGCGGTCCCCGAGCGCGCCGAAGGCGGCCACCGTCGTCTCGAACTCGGCGACGGCCGTGGCGTTGTCGCCGGTGTTGAGCGCGAAGTAGGCGAGGGACATGTGAGCCGTGGCGACCAGCCACGGGTCGTCGGCGGTGAGGTACCGGGACAGCCGGGCCCGGCCGTCGTCGTGGCGGCCGGCGAGCATGCACAAGGTCGCGCCGAAGGCCAGGACCGTGACCGACGCCGTCCCCTCGGCCTCGGCGGCGTCGGCCAGGCGCAGGAAGTCGGTGGTCATGGCGTCCATGACCGCGGGGTCGCCGAACATGGTCGGCGCCCAGGCGTCGAAACCGGCGCTGAAATGACACATCGCGTAGGCCCCGGCGGTCCCTCGGGGTGGACCGTCGTCGCCCACCATCGCCAGGACCCGGCGTGCCCACAACGCCGCCTCGCCCTGGTCGTTGAGGATCCACCAGCGCTCGCACAGCGCCGAGCACATGCGCAGCGCGTCCCCGGTGTCGCCGCGGTCGATGAGCCTGCGCAGCGCGGCGAGCAGGTTGTCGTTGTGGACGGTGAAGCGCCGCAGCCATTCCAGCTGTTCGGGCTGGTGGAGGCCGTGCTGCCCGGCGACGGCGACGGCGAGGAAATGCGCGGCGTGCGCGTCGGCGGTGGAGGCGGACTCGCCCGCTTCGGCGAGCCTTTCGGCGGCATAGGCGCGGATGGTCTCCAGCATTCGGTAGCGGCCGTCGCCGGTGAACTCCACGAAGGACCTGTCGACAAGGGACCCGAGGGTCGCCGGGGAGGCCCCGGCGCAGGTCGCTTCGACGGCGGCGAGGTCGGGCGGTCCGGCGAAGACCGCGAAGCGGCGTGCGAGCTCGCGTTCGGCGACGCCGAGGAGGTCCCAGCTCCACTCGACGACCGCGCGCAGGGTCTGGTGGCGGGGGAGGGCGGCGCGGCTGCCGCCGACGAGCAGACCGAAACGATCGTCGAGCCGGGCGGCCAGGTCGGCGGGCGCCAGCGTGCGGAGCCGCGCGGCGGCCAGTTCGATGGCCAGGGGCATCCCGTCGAGCCGGCGCACGATCTGCGCGAGGACCGGCGCCTGGGCATCGCCGAGGATCACCGATGGGGCCGATGTGGCGGCCCGGTCCCGCAGCAGGCGGATCGCCGGGTTGCGCAGGATCTCCGCGGCCGGTGCCGTCGTGGGCGGCAGCGGGAGCGGCGACACGGGACGCGGCACCTCCCCTGGGATGCCGAGCGGTTCCCGGCTGGTCAGCAGGATCGTCAGTTCCGGGCAGTCCGACAGCAGGCGGCCGGTCAGGGCCGCCACCGCGTCGAGCAGGTGCTCGCCGTTGTCGAGGATCAGCAGCATCCGGCGTTCGCCGATGGCGGCGACGATCCGGTCGAGGCGTTCCGGCGGGTCGTGGGAGGGGAGGGGCACACCGAGTGGGTCGCGGACGCCGATGGCGCGTGCGACGGTCCGGGGGAGTTCGGCCGGGTCGGAAAGCGGTGCCAGTTCGGCGATCCAGACCCCGTCGGGCCGGTCGGCGGCGGTCTGGCGCCCGGTCTCGACCGCCAGGCGGGTCTTCCCCGCCCCGCCCGGCCCGAGGAGGGTGACCAGGCGCCGGTCGAGCAGCAGCTCCCGCAGCTCGGCCACCTCGGTGTCGCGGCCGACGAAGCTGGTGATCGGGTGCGCCAGGTTCCCGCGCGGGTCGGTGGTAGGCGAGGGTTCGCGCAGTACCGCCAGATACGCCGCTGCCAGCTCGGGGCCGGGGTCGGCGCCGAAGTCCGCGTTGATCGCCGCGCGGACCTCCTCGTAGGCGGCGAGCGCCTCGGCCTGGCGTCCGGTGGCGTGCAGGGCTCTGATCCGCAGCGCTTGCAGCACCTCGTGTCGCGGGTCGGCCGCGGTCGCGGGAGTGAGCAGCGCGAGGGCCTCGGCCGCGCGACCGGTGTCGAGGCAGGCGTGGCCGTGGGCGGCGACGGCGTCCCGCCGCAGCTCGGTCAGCCGGGCCGCTTCAGCACCGAGGACGGGCGCGTCGGCGAGCGGGAGACCCCGCCACAGGCCCAGGGCGGCGCGGAGGATTCCGACGCGTTCATCCGCGGGAGCCCGGGCGGCGTCGGTGAGCAGTGCGGCGAAACGGGTCGCGTCGACCTCCACGCCGGTCAGCAGGTAGCGGCCGTCGGTGTGCCGGATCCGTTCACTCCCCATGACCTTGCGCAGCCGCGAGACGAGTGCCTGGAGCGCGTTGGCGGGGTTGGCCGGTGGACCGCCGGGCCACAGCAGCGCGGTCAGCCGGGCGGCGTCGACGGCCTTCGGGTACGCGGCGGCGAGGAGCGTGACGAACGCGCGGGGCCGGGCGCCGGTGACGGCGAGGGGCGCGCCGTCGTCGGCGAACACCTCCAGCGGGCCGAGGACGCCGATCCGCACGCGATCACCTCCACGCCAGACCCTAGGTCAGCGGATGACGCCCCGGCGCCGCGCCTCGGCGGTCGCGGCGGTCCGGCTGTCCACGCCGAGCTTGGCGAAGACCTGCACGAGATGCGACTTCACGGTGGCCTCGGTGATGAACAGCGCGCGGGCTATCGCCCGGTTGCCGCTGCCCGCGGCGACCATCTGCAAGACCTCGGTCTCCCGCGGTGTCAGGGTGCGCTCCGGTCGCCGGACGCGCGACACCAGCCGGGTGGCGACCGACGGCGCGAGGACCGTCTCACCGCGCGCGGCCGTGCGGATCGCGGCCCGCAGGTCGGCGGGTTCGGCGTCTTTGAGCAGGTAGCCGGTCGCGCCCGCCTCGATGGCGCGCAGGATGTCGGCCTCGCTGTCGTAGGTGGTCAGGATGAGCACACGCGGCGGTTCGGGCAGCGCGCGCAGGCGGCGGGTCGTCTCGGCGCCGTCGATGCCCGCGCCCAGCTGGAGGTCCATCAAGACCACGTCGGGCCGGGCACGGGCGGCCAGATCGACGGCTGCCTCGCCGGTTCCGGCGTCCCCCATGACCTCGATGCCCTCGTCGGCGTCGAAGGCCGCGCGCAGGCCGCCGCGGACGATCGGGTGATCGTCGACGATCAGGACGGTGATCACGGTCCCTCCCTCGGCACGGTGGCGTTGACGGCCGTGCCGCCGCCGGGCTCCGACTCGACGAGAAGCCGGCCGCCCACCTCGGCGAGCCGGTCGCGCATCGCCGCCAGGCCCATGCCGGTCCCCGTGGCCGGGTCGGACGACGGACGAGCCGGGTCGAAGCCCTTGCCGTCATCGGCCACGTCGACGGCGACCGAGCCCGGCTGGAAGGTCAGGGTCACCGCGACCCGTGTGGCACCGGCGTGGGCGCGGACGTTGGCCAGCGCGCCCTGCGCGGTGCGGAGCAGCGCGACCGCCAGCGGCGTCGGCAGCAGCGCCGGGTCACCGTCGACGACGAGACTCGCGTCGAGCCCCAGCGCCTCGGTTTCGGTGACGAGGCGGCGCAGCGCTTCCGGCAGCGAACCACCGTCGAGCTCGGCGGGTGCCAGTGCGCGCACCAGCCGCCGGGTGTCCTCAAGGGCGTCGCGCGCGGAACCGAGGGCGGCGTCGACCTGCCGCCGCGCCGGTTCGGGCGCCTCGGCGTAGGCCTCGCGGGCCGAGCGCAGCACGAGGATGATGCTGGCCAGGCTCTGCGCGACGGTGTCGTGGATCTCGCGGGCGAGGCGTTCGCGTTCGGCGAGGGTCCCGGCGCGGCGCTCGGTCACCGCCAGCCGGTCGCGCGCGGCCGTCAGCTCGGCCAGCAGCCGGTCGCGGGTCTCGTTCTGCCGGCGCAGGTCTCGGTAGACGACGGTGATGACGACCGCGACGACCGCGCCGATCACCGGCCCGAGCGCGGCAGCCACGTCGAAGCCGCCGCGATGCCAGGCGATGGCGGCGACGGTCACGGCCGTCAGCCCGGCGACCGACCACAACGCGACCGGCATCGGCAGCATCTGCATGCACAGCAGGAACAAGGGGAAGGCCACCCACACGAAGTCCGCCGACAGGATCGACAGACCGGTCCAGCCCACGGCGAGACCGAACAGCCAGCAGGCGGCGAGGCGGCGGTCGGTGGAGCGCCGCGACAGGAGCACGCCCCCGAGATACCAGGCCACGAGCGTGGCCGTCCCGGCGATCGCGGCGAGCTCATGGCGCCCCTCGGAAAGGGTGCGGACGAGACCGACGAGGAGAAGCGCGGCGAAGAGCACGTGCTGGGCGCGCCGCAGGAGCGCCAGGGCTACCGGCCGGGCGGGAACTGTGCTGGTCATGGCCACTCGACACTAGCCGCGTCGGCGCCCGTCGGCCTGCAACTTTCGACGGGTGCCCGGTCCCATCCCGTCACCGATGCGCCCGCGCCTTTTCCCGCGAAGGCTTGTGGAGTGTTCATCGCCTGGAGAGACCTCCGCTTCGCCAAGGGCCGCTTCGCCCTGCTCGGCGGCGTCATCGCGCTCATGACCCTCATGGTCGTCCTGCTGACCGGGCTCACCGCCGGTCTCGGCGCCGCCAGCGTCTCGGCCGTCGAGGCCCTGCCCGCCGATCACATCGCCTTCCAGGAACCCGCCGAGGGCCAGGAACCCGCCTTCGCGACCAGCGAGCTGCCCGGCACGTCCGTCGCCGAACTCGGCGCACTGCCCGGTGTCGACACCGCGCACGGCATGGGCGTGTCCACGGCACGCCTCAACGTCGGCGGCGGCTCCGCCGCGGTGAACCTCATCGGCACCGACCCGTCCCTCTACCCCGACCGCGAGGATGGGACCGACCCCGGCGCCGGCGAGGTCGCCGTCACCGCCGAACTCGCCGAGACCCATGGACTCGCGCCCGGCTCGACCGTCGACCTCAACGGACGGTCCCTCACCGTCACCGCGATCGTCGACACCACCACCCTCAACCACCTGCCCGTCGTCTACCTGCCCCTGGCCACCTGGCAGGAACTGGCCAGCACCGACACCATCACCGCCGTCGCCCTCACCGGCGACCCGGGCGAGACGCGGGGAGCGGTCACCCTGACCCGCGAAGACGCCTACGGCGCCGTGGGCGGCTACTCCTCCGAGCAGGGGTCCCTGACCCTCATGCGCGGCCTGCTGCTCGGCGTGTCCGTGCTCATCGTCGGCGCCTTCTTCACCGTGTGGACCATGCAGCGTTCCGGCGATCTCGCCGTCGTCCGCGCCATCGGCGCCGGTCGCGGGTACCTCCTGCGCGACGCCCTCGGGCAGGCGCTGGCCGTGCTGGTCCTCGGCTCGGCCGTCGGTGGCGCCGTCGCCGCGGGACTGGGAGCGCTCGCCGCGCGGGCGGTGCCCTTCGTTCTGGACGCGCAGACCGTCGGAGTGCCGGTGGCGTCGATGATCGCCGTCGGTCTCCTCGGTGCGGCCGTGTGCGTCCGCCGCACCACCACCGTCGACCCCCTCACCGCGCTGGGAGCAGCCCGATGACCCTCACCATGACCGGTGTCCGCCTCACCTACCCCGACGGCGAGCGCAGGCTGACCGCCCTCGACGACGTGTCCCTGACCGTCGCGCCCGGCGAGATCGTCGCCGTCACCGGCCCTTCCGGCTCGGGCAAGTCGAGTCTCCTCGCGGTCGCCGGGACCCTCGTGACGGCCGATGCCGGGACCGTCGAGGTCGACGGAGTCGACGTGTCCGGTCTCGACCAGAAGCGCCGCGACCGGCTGCGTCGCGAACGGATCGGTTTCGTCTTCCAGCAGGCCAATCTCCTGGCCTCCCTCACCGCCGTCGACCAGTTGCTGCTCGTCGCCCACGTCGCCGGGACCTCCAGGGACACCGCCCGCGAACGGGCGACCGAGCTTCTCGACTACGTGGGGCTGTCGGCGAAGCGCGGGAAGCGCCCGCACGAGCTGTCCGGCGGGGAACGGCAGCGCGTCGCCGTCGCACGCTCCCTCATGGGCAGTCCCGCCGTGCTCCTCGTCGACGAGCCGACCTCGGCGCTCGACGCCGAACGGGGCCGGGCCGTCGTCGGTCTCCTGCGCGACATCACCCGCGACCGGAAGACGGCCACGATCCTCGTCACCCATGACCCGCGGCACCTCGGGCTGACCGACCGCGCCCTCGTCATGCGGGACGGACGGCTCGGCGCGCAGGATCCGGCGGCCGTCGGCTGAACCTCGCACACCGTCCCCGCCGGTGACGGTCAGCGAAGCGCGTTCAGCTCGTCGAGGGTGCGATGGCCGCGCTCGACCACCCCTGGAACGGCATCGTGGCGTCCCTCTCGGATGGGGATGTCGAGCATGTGGAGGATGTGCGTCGCCGCGAGCATCGCCGATCCCTCAGCGCCGACCAGGTCGAGGACCTTCGCCCACAGCCGCCTTCGTACCCCGTCGAGCAGCGGATCGCGGAAGGTGTACCAGACGAGGGTGGTGAGATCGGTCGCCCGCGTTCCGCTGCCGGCGTTGCCGACGTCCACGACCGCCACCACCGCCCCGTCACGGACCAGGACGTTGCCGGGGGTCGCGAGATCGGCGTGGACCATGTCGGGTGCCGCCGGTGGTGGCGGGACGTCGGCGCACACCAGCCGCAGGCGCTCGACCAGTGCCGACACCGCTGTGGAGTGGCTTGGGAGCCCGGCGAGGGCCTCGCGGAGACGCGACTGCTCCGGCGTCTCGTCGACGGCCGGTCCGGTTCCCTGACCGGTGGCGACGCGCCAGGCGTACGACCAGTGGTCGTAGGGCTCGGAGGCCTGGCCGGCCTGGAGTTCGATGACGTCCATCAGCTGTTCGATGAGGGACGGGGTCAGCTCCGGCGCGGGAGGCGCGTCGACGAAGTCCATCAGATGCCAGACATGAGTGGCCGTGGCCCCCACGCCGAGCCAGGCCGGGGTGGGATAGCCGCGCCCACGCATGTGCTCGACGACTCGCCGGGCTCGCGACAGCTCGTCCAGATGGCCGGGATGTGCCCGGGGCACGGCTTTGAGAACCGCGTTGGCCCGTCCGGCCAGGCGGACGCGGGTGGCACCGCCGTTGGCGCCTCCGGCCAGGCGATCGAGAAGAGCGACCCGCACGCCGATCACGCGGGCCACGTCGTCCACGACCTCGGTCATCTGGGAAGCGTCCACGTTCGTCACCCAAGCAGACGCGGGGTCCCATGCGCACGCGGATATTCCCGCACGGGTCGGCCGCGACCGCGGCGGAGCCGGATAACCTTCCACAGCAGCGACGGATGTAAGGCATTGGAGGCGATCGGCTCATGACAAGCGCACTCGACGATCTGGCCCGCGACTACTTCGAGGCGAACTGTGCCGCCGAACCGGTCTACGCCTCCACCGACGGCGTGCCCGGCTACGACGCCGAGCTCCCGGACCCGAGCCGCGCCGCCGCGCGGGCCCAGCGCGACGACCTCGCCCGCCTCGGCGGACGGCTCGACGGCATCGACGCCGAAGGTCTCACCGGCGAGGACCGCATCACCCGTGACATGCTCGCCCGCCTCATCCGCGACAAGCGCGACGCCCTCGACGACGGCATCACCGAGGTCGGCGTCAGCGCCACCACCTCGGGCGTCTTCTCCGAGATGGTGGCCTGCCTGCCGATGGCCAACGTGTCCGACCCCGAACGCGCCGAGGCCTACCTGACCCGCCTCTCCGGGCTCGGCGGATACTTCGACGCCCTCACCCGCCGCCACCTCGACGCCAAGGCCGACGGACGTTTCCCGACAGCCCTCGGCGTCCGCCAGACCATCGCCCAGCTCGACGGCTACCTGACCGGACCCCTCGGCACCGACCCCTTCCTGCGGCCCGACCCCACCGGCGCCCCCGACCCGGCCGCCTGGCGCGCGCGGGCCGCCGAGATCATCGAGTCCGCGGTCCGGCCCGCCATCGCCCGGCACCGGACCGCGCTCGCCGAGGAGCTGCTGCCCGTCGGACGCGGCTCCGGCGAGGTCGGCGTCGGCAACGTCCCCGGCGGCGACGTCGCCTACCGCAACGCCGCCCGCGCTCACACCACCACCGACCTGAGCCCCGAGGAACTGCACGAGACCGGCCTCGCCCTCGTCGCCGGGCTCCGCGAGGAGTTCGCCGAACGCGGTGGCCGCGCCCTCGGCGTCGATGACACCGCCGAGGTCCTGCACCGGCTGCGTGAAGACCCCGCCCTGCGCTTCACCGCGGCCGCCGAGATCGTCGAGACCGTCACCGTCGCCCTCCGCCGCGCCGAAGAGGCCCTGCCCGACTGGTTCCGCCGCTACGACATCGCGCCCTGCGTGGTCCGCGAGATGGACCCGGCCGAGGCCGCCGGCAACGTCCTCGGCTACTACCTCGCGCCCGCCGCCGACGGGAGCCGTCCGGGCGCCCACGTCGTCAACACCCACCGGCCCGACCTGCGCACCCGCTTCGAGTACGAGGTCCTCGCCTTCCACGAGTCGGTCCCCGGGCACCACCTCCAGTTCGCCCTCAGCCAGTCACTCGGCGACCTCCCCGAATTCCGCCGCTTCGCCTACGTCACCGCCCACTCCGAGGGCTGGGGCCTCTACAGCGAACGCCTCACCGAGGAGATGGGCCTCTACACCAGCGAGCTCTCCCGCCTCGGCATGGTCTCCTTCGACGCCTGGCGCGCCTGCCGCCTCGTCGTCGACACCGGGATGCACCACTACGGCTGGTCCCGCGAGCGCGCGCTGGCGTACATGCGCGACAACACCGCCCTGTCGGAGGCGAACATCACCAACGAGATCGACCGCTACATCGCCTGGCCCGGCCAGGCGCTCGCCTACATGGTGGGGCGGCTGAGCATCCGCCGGGCGCGGGAGCGCGCGGAGGCGGCGATGGGTGCGGGCTTCGACCTGCGCGAGTTCCACCACCGGGTCCTGTCGCACGGTTCGGTCCCGCTCGACATCCTCGACGGCGTCATCGACCGCTGGTCGAGCGGACGGGAGTGATCCCGGCGCCTTCGTCCCAGAAGCCGGTGAGGGTGGCGTAGGGCGGGCAGTTCGCGCCCAGTTCGGCGTCGGTGCCGACGTGGGCGCGGGTCCCGTCGAGGAGGAGCACGCGGTCGGCCCGCCGCGCCGAACTGATCCGGTGGGCGATGACGACCAGCGCGCCGGGCCGTTCGGCGAAGGCGTTCTCGGCGCGCTCCTCGGCGCGCGGATCGAGGTGGCACGTGGCCTCGTCGAGGATCACGATCCGGGCGGGTGAGGCGTGGACACGGGCGAGGGCGACGAGCTGACGTTCGCCCGCCGAGAGTTCGAGCCCGCCCGTGCCGACCCTCGTGGACAGTCCGTCGGCGCGGTCGAGGAGTGCGCCGAGCCCGACCGCCTCCGCGGCCCGGCGCAGGGCCGTCTCGTCGGCGCCGGGCGCGAGCTGGCCGATGTTCTCGGCGAGGGTGCCGGTGAAGACGTATGCCTCCTGCGGGATCAGCGCGATCGTCCGGCGCAGCACGGCGTCCGGGATCGTGCGCAGGTCGCGTCCGGCGAGCAGGACCCGGCCACGCCGGGGTGTGAGCAGGCCGCAGAGCAGGTCGGCGAGGGTGGACTTGCCGATCCCGCTGGCGCCGACGATCGCGAGGTGGCCGCCTTCGCCGACGTCGAGGTCGAGACCGTCGACGACGGGCGCGGCCCGTTCGCCGTAGGCGAAGGTGAGACCGCGGGCACTGAGCCCGCCCGTGGCCGCCCGCACCGCCGGACCGTCCTCTTGGGAGGGTGCCGCTTCGGGCGCGAAGGTCTCTCCGAGCCTGGTGAGGTTGACGTAGAGATCGAGTCCCCAGCCGCCGAGGAGACCGATGACGCCGCGCAGGGCCGGTTCGAGGCTCACCGAGAGGTAGGCGACGGCACCGACGACCTCTCCGGGGGACAGGCGCCCGTCTCGCAGCAGCCACGGTGAAGCGGCCAGCACGGCCACCACCGGCAGCTGCCCACCGAGGAAGACCAGCAGGTGACGGGAGGCGAACACGCGCGCGAGGACACGGGTGAGTCGCGCCTCGGCGTGGACGCGGACGTCGACGTCACGAGCGGCTCGATCCGTGGCGCCGCCGGCGATCACGTCGCGGGCGCCGTGCAGGACGGTTCCGGCTTCGGCGGCGACGTCCTCTCCGGCGAGCAGCACGGCTCGGTGCCGGCGGGCCAGGCCGGGGAGCACGAGCGCGAAGAGACCGAGCGCGAGGGCGACGGCGGCGGCGCTGATCGCGGCTGCCAACGGGGCCAGCAGGGCGAGGCCGACGAGTGCGGCCAGGACGGTGAACGCGATCTGCCGGACGGTCCGCAGGAGCGCGAAGAGCAGGTTGCGGACCGACTGCACCTGCCCGGTCAGGCGCGCCACCGCCGAGGCGTCGCCGGTACCGGCCCGGGCCGCCGAGGCGACTGCCCCGGTGACGGCGGCGGTGAGCAGGGCGTCGCGCACGGGTTCGACGATCGCCGTCAAGTAGGGGAACAACCGCCGGGTGGCGGTCACGCCGACGAGCGAAGCGGTGAGGAGCAGGCCGAGTGCGCCGAGACCGGTCCACAGGCGCCCGGCGATGAAGTGGTCGGTCGCGGCGGCGAGGAGGAGTCCCGAGACCAGTGCGGGCACGGCCTCCACCGCCGACCAGGCGGCCAGTCGTGCGAGTGCGGGCCGGTGCTCGCGCATCGCGCCCAGGAGAAGGGCGGTTCCGGGGCTCATCGCGCGGTCCCCTCATCGGCGAAGACCTCGCGGTACTCCGGCTCGTCCGTCCACAGGCGACGGTGGGGCGCGAGGGATCGCACACGTCCGTTCTCCAGCCACGCCACCAGGTCCGCGCGTGCCGCGGTGGCCGCGCGGTGGGCGACGATGAGCCGTGTGCGTCCCCTTGCGGCGGTGGTGAGCGCGTCGGCGACCTGCGCCTCGGTCGCGGTGTCGAGGCTGGACGTGGCGTCGTCGAGGACCAGGACGGTCCCATCGCGGGCCAGCGCGCGCGCCAGACCGAGGCGTTGCGTTTCCCCACCGGACAGCGGTGCCGTCGACAGTGGAGTGTCGAATCCACCGGGGAGGCGGTCGACGAACTCCTCGGCACGCGCGGCCCGGGCGGCGGCCCGGATCCGTTCGGGGCCGGGATCGCCGTCGCCGTAGGCGATCGCGTCGGCGACGGTGCTCCCGAGCAGGACCGGACGGTCGAAGGCGTAGGCGAACTCCCGCCGCAACCGCGCGCCCGGGATCCGGGTGAGCGGTACACCGTCGAGACGGACCTCGCCGTCGTCGGGCGGGACGAGGCCGCCGGCGAGCAGCGCGAGGGTCGTCTTCCCGGCGCCCGAACGGCCGACGACGGCCACCGCCGCCCCGGCCGGAACGGCGAGGTCGAGGCCGTCGAGCACGACCCGGTCGTCGTGCGACACGTGCACACCGTGGAAGGACAGCGCGCCCGGCCCGGGCGGCGGCCCGTCGGCGGTCGGCACGGCGGGCACGGGTTCGGCGAGCAGGCCGGTGACCCGCTCGGCGTTGGCGTCGGCCTCGGCGAGGGTGACGAGATTGTCGACCTGATCGAGGAAGCCCAGCGCGATCGTCAAGTACATCGCGGCGGCCAGGAAGTCACCCGGCGTCAGCCGCCCGGCCGCCAGGCCCGCACCCGCGACGGCGAGGACACCGAGCCGGAACACCGTGATGACCGTGTCGATCTTCCACGCGATCGCGCGCTGCGCGTCCCAGGTCGAGGCGCCCGCCGCGCGCAGGCCGGGCAGGGGCGCCAGGACCCGCTCGATCTCGCGCCCGGCGGTGCCGGTGGCGCGGATGGTGCGCGCCCCGGTCAGCGCGTCGGTGAGCCGTCCGGCGATGTCGCCGAGTTTTTCCAGGTAGCCGGCGTAGCGGTCGGTCACGTCCCGGGTGAGCCTGCGCAGTAGATAGACCGACGGGACGGCCCCGGCCAGGAACACCACACCGAGCCGCCAGTCGAGCAGCCACAGCGCCACCAGCCCGCCGAGCGTGGTCAGCGACGTCAGGACCATGTACGCCAAGGCCGGGACGGCGTGACCGGCCGCGGCCGTGTTGGCCGTCAGCCGCGCCACCAGGTCACCGGTGTGGTGCCGCCGGATTCCCGGAATCCCCGAGGCGAGAACGTGCCGGACGAGCCGCTCCCGCAGGCGGGCGGTGACCCCCGTGCTCGCCGAGGCGTCGGCCAGTCCGCCCGCCGCCTCGCACAGCACCCGTACCGTGAGCAGCGCCGCGAGCAGGGCCAGCGCGCGCCCGGGCGTGGACCCGCGCACGACCGTGTCGACCACTCCCGCCAACACCACGGGGATCAGCAGGGACGTCGCCTGCACGACGACCTCGCACAGCAGGGACGCCACCGCCGCGAGCGGCGCCAGCCGGATCAGCCGGACGAGGCGCAGGCGGTCGCGTGGGGGGAGGGTCTCGGCCATCACGCGCTCCCGTCCAGGAAGGCGACGAGTTCGGCGGTGAGGGCGGCGCCCCCGGGACCGTCGAGCGGGTCGTGACCGGCTCCGGCGGGTTCCCGGTATCGCACGTCGGCGGGCCGCAGCCGCCCGGATCCGAGGAGGCGCTCGACGATCCGCCGCGAGTGCGCGGCCGGGATGACCTCGTCGTGGCCGCCGTGCGCGCAGAAGACCGGTACCTCGACACGTGCGGCGAGGATGTCGAGGTCGCGTGTTCCGAGCGCGTCGGTGATCGCGGTCCGCCCTTTCAGCCGGTCGATCATCGCCCGCACCTGCTCGTTGGCGTCGGCGTGCAGGCGCTCCGCCGACAGGAAGGGCGCCAGTGCCGCGCAGCGCGTCCAGCCGCCCGGCTCGGCCGCGGCGGCGAGCAGCGCGAGGAAGGCGCCGTAGCTCGTCCCGAGCAGCGCGGCCGGGCGTCCGTCGCGCTCGCCGGCGATCGCGCGGCCGAGATGGAGCACGTCTTCGAGGTCGGGACCACCCCAGGCGCCGTCGGCGGCGTGGCGGTGCGCCGGGCCGTAGCCGATGCTGCCGCGCTGGTTCGGGGCCACCACGGCGATCCCGGCGTCGGCGCAGGCGCGCAACACCGGTTCCCAGGCGAACTCCCAGGCGCCTTCCGGTCCGCCGTGCAGGGCCAGGACCACCGTGCGGGCCGTGCGGTGGTCGCCGTAACAGACGGCCTCGATCGGGCCGGCCGGCCCGGGAAAGCTCTTGAGCGCCGCCGTCGGTCCCGCACCGACGCGCGGAGAGAGGGGCGCCAGGCGCCCCTCTCCGTCCACGGTGGCCACCGTCGCCGGATCGGCCGGGGTTGTGAACACCAGGTGCAGGCCGCGCCGTCCCCATCCCGCGGCACGGATCACCCCCGGTGGCAGCGTGACCTCGCGGAGATCGTCGGATCCGGCCTCGCCGATCAGCAGCCGGGAACGCGCGCCCTCGGTGACCCGAAGGGCGAGCCTGGTCCCGGTGGGATCGAAGGCCAGCGGTCGCAGGCATCCCGCGAGCCCGTTCAGGCCGGGCGGGCAGCGCAGGCTGGTGCCGCCGGGATCGAACCAGCCGACGACCGTTCCGCGCGGGCCGGTCGCCGTGCCCAGCACGGTCCCGTGCGGCGACACCGCCAGCGGCACCACGGGCCAGCGGTCCACTCTCGCGTTGCCCGACGGGGCGTCGACGCGCACGACCCGTCGTCCACCGGCGTTGACGACGGTCGCGGTCAGGGAACACCCCGCCGCGTCCCACCACACCGGTCCGGCCACTCGGCCGGCGAAGCCCGCCACCTCACGGCAGGCCAGCCCCGTGGGTTCGACGGCGAAGAGGGTCGTGCGTTCCCCGTCCTCGCACGACAGCAGCCATGCCAGCACCTCCGGGTCCCGGCTGGGCAGACCGCGCAGGGCCTCGCCCGGCAGTTCCCCGACGGGCCGCGAACCGTGCGGCGACAAGACGTTCAGCCGGTGGCCGGCGTGACCGTTCAAGAGCGCCAGGACACGGCCGTCGGCGCAGGGCACCAGTTGCGTCCCGTCCACGGGCACACCGTCGACGGGCATCAGCCGCGACCGCGCGCGCGGACCGGCCAGCGACCAGGCCTCGACCAGCGGCCGCGCCGATGCGCCCGCCAGCACGCACGCGGCGTACTCGCCGTCGGCGGAGAACTGGAAACTGAGCCGCCGGGGCACGACGGCGGCCGTCCTGGACGCGGTTCCGGTGGGCACCCGGGCCTCCTCACTGGGGTCACGCGGACCGGCGGCACGGCGTAGCATCCACGATGGACCGTCGGCCGGACGCAGGAACGTCTCCGGTGTTGGAGCCCTGTTCGGAGCACCTGGTTCGTGCTCCGAACAGGGCCGGGGATCACTTGGTGGGCTTGAAGGTCACCTGACAGGTGTAGCCGCAGGTGTAGCTGCACGGGTACAGGCCGACCTCGGCCTCCTCGTCCTGCAGGACCTGAAGAGCCTCCACGTCCGTTTCGGGCGTGAGCTTCGCCAGATCGAATTCCATCGTGTTCACCCCCTCTCTTCCACGTGTGGCGGACATGCGCTCACCTGTCTCCGGTGAACGATTCGGGCAGCCAGGGCCGGCGTCCGCCGGACCGCAGCCGCGTCAGGAAGGCCAGCACCCCGGCCAGGCCGGTGCCGAAGTCGGCGCGGACCGTCGCGCCGGTCTCGTCGGGCACCAGGAGCCGGCCGTGCCGGACGACGGTCCGCATCGCCAGGGCGGTGGCGATCTCGCCGGCCCACTCCCGGTAGCGCTCGTCGCCGGTGGCGTCGGCCAGGTCGAGCAGGTACTCCCCGTCTCCGGCGAGGCCGTGGCACTGGGAGGTGCCCGCGTGGCGGCGCGCTCGCCGGACTGTGCAGGCGGCGGCCTCGGCGAGGTTCCGGGTGCGTGGATCGCCCGTGGTCAGCCAGAGCTGGATCAGGAAGGTCCCGACGCCCGAGGAACCGGCGCACCAGTGGTTCTTGATCGGCCCGCCCGACTCGTCGGGCCAGCGCGCGGCCCCGTCGTCGACCCGCGCGAGCTGGCCGAGGCTCCGGCCCGCCTCGACGGCGAGTTCGCCGAAGTCGGCGCGGCCGGTCGCGCGGTTGACCGAGAGCAGGAAGGCGCCGATCCCGGCGGTGCCGTGCGCGAAACCGTAGTGCGCGGTTCCCGCGAACAGCGATGGGGACGTGCGCGGCACCGGCCAGATGAGCAGGCCGCCGTCGTTCACGGCCCGTTCGGCGAGCAGTTCGGCGGCGGCGACGGCCCGGCGGGTGAAGTCCTCGTCCCCGGTGGCGGCGGCGAAGTGGAGCCAGGTCAGTCCCGCGCCCGCGAGGCCGTGCGCCACGTCGGGATTGTCGGCGTCGGCGGGCAGGCGGCGGGCCAGCGCGACGGCGGTGTCGGCGAGTTCGGGCTCGTCGAGGTCGAGTGCGGCGTCGAGCAGCGCCCACGCGGTGCCCGCGCGTCCGAAGTGGACACCGGGGAGTGCGGGGCCGCCGGTGTCGGCGCGCGCGCCGATCCAGGTGGCGATGTCGCGGAGGGACTCGCGCAGGACGGCGTCACGGGGACGGACGAGCCGCAGGGCCGCGAGGACGCCCGAGGCGCCGTGCTGCACGTTGAGCGGGTCGGTGCGGGCGGCGAAGCCGTCCTGCGGCCACAGTCGCTCGGGGTCGTCGAGGTCCATGGTCGCCAGCAGGTGCCCGACGATCCCGTCGACGGGAAGCTCCGGTTCGGTCCGCCGCCGGACCGGCGCGGGCGCCGAATCGTCCAGTGTGGACAGGACCGCGCGCACGGCCGGGATGTCCGGCCGGCGCGCCGGGTCGGGGTCCATCAGCGCGGTGATCGTCGGCGCCAGCGCGGCGGCGGTCGCGTTGCCCTCGGCGAGTCGTTCCAGCCAGCCCGCGATCCGCTCGGCGGGTTCACGGGCCGGGGGCTCGTCGTCGGCGAGTTGCGGGTCGATGCCGGTCGCGAGGTGGAAGAGCGTCGCGCCGAGGCCGTAGAGGTCGGCGGTGGTGGGAGGGGCGGGTGCGAGCCATTCGGCGGCGACCTGCTCGGGGGCGCCGTAGGCGGGTGTGTAGGCCCGCACGACCGGTTCGCCGGGAACGGCCACGAGTTCCAGGTCGATGAGCCGCACGCGAGCACGGGCGTCGACCATGACGTTGCCCGGGTTGAGATCCCGCAGCACGAACCCGTCGCCGTGCATGCGCTCGACGACATCGCACAGGCCGCGCGCTATCCGCGCGACCACCGCCGGAGGCGGCCCCCAGTCGGCCTCGTCGGCGCGCACGTTGCGAGCGATCCACAGCCGCAGGTTGTGCCCGGCGATGGCCTTCTCGACGAGGAACTGGTCGCCCTGCTGGGCGAAGGTCTCCACGAAGCCCGGGGTCAGTCCCGATCCGTTGAAGCGCAACAGGAGATCGGCCTCGTGGCGCAGGGCCGTGCGGGCATCGGCGCCGGACAGGTCGGCACCGCTGTGGCGTCTCGCCTGCTTGACGATGACGGCGTTGCCGTCGCCCTGGTCGGTGGCGCGGAAGACGCCACCGGTGAAGGAGTGCCGCACCGCCCCGGTCACCAGGTAGCGGCCGTTGAGCAGCACCGGCCCGCCCGAACCGGAGGCCCCGGACGGTTTCGGCTTCCGCGGAGTGGTCAGCGGGTCGGCCGGCGCCCAGTCGGGCGTGCTGAACCACGCCTCGCGCCGATCGAGGACGAGCGTCCCGTCGGGCGCCTCCAGCATCGCCTCGAAGGTCCCGTCCACCGACATGGCCTCGACCCCGCTGTACACGCCGAAGCGGTAGTGGACGAGGGAACCCGGCCGCACCGGACGGTCGGAGAGGATCCCTGGACCGGGCAGCCCACGCGTGGCCTCGTCGAGCTCGGCGGCCAGCTCGCGCCAGTGTTCCCCGTCGACGTCGGGATAGGCGGTGATGAACTTCCCGCCACCGGCGCGGGCGGCGTGCGCGGCGCCCAGCTCGCGGACCGCGTCGAGATCGGCGGCGAACTTGAAGGGGCAGCGCCGGCGGGCGAGGATGTCGGCGACCCTGGCCAGCACCACCGGCGCCGACAGGGGAGTGGCCGACACGTGCAGCTTCCAGCCCTGCACCGGGCCACCGCCGCCGAAAGGCTCGGCGACGCACCATTCCTCGCGCGGTTCGACGCGCCAGTCCACCAGGCCGTGCCGGGCGAGCGCCGATCGCACGCAGTCGGTGAGGAGGCGATCCCCGGGACGCGCCGTCGTGTCCATGACCGCGCCTCAGCCGTCGAGGCCGGGATTCGCGTAGGCGGGCCGTGCGGCGATTCTGGCCCGGACCCGTTCGTCGCCGAAATGTTCGTCGATCTTGCGGGTCGCCTCGGCCCACTCCGGCCAGGTCCGCGCGCCGGACAGCACCGAGGTCACGAAGGGATCGCTCCAGCGCTCGACCGAGCGCCGCCAGAGCTCGGCGGCCGGTTCGGTCAGCAGGTTGCCGACCGTGCCCTCGTAGATGGGCATCGCGCGCACCTCACCGTCCGGTTCGACCTGCATCGCCGGGAACACCATCCCGTCGGCGATCAGATCCGGGTGCATCTGGAGCTCGCGATTGCCGGTGGTCTGCACGTCGACGGTCGACGGCGCCACACCACGAAGCAGCGCCCGGAAGGACTGGCCGGTGAGCCGCTCGACCTGCTCCTCGCTCAGCAGCTCCTGCCGCGCGAAACCCGCCCGGCTGGCCAGACCCGACGGCACCACGGCACCGAACAGGACCGTGTGCAGCATCGGGAAACGCGGCAGCACCTCACGGCAGAAGCGTTCGAGCCCGTCGATGTTGCCGCGCATGACGACACTGTCGATCCCGAAACGGAACGGCGGCTGACCGGCCGAGTAGCGCAGATCGGCCTCCCGGTTCAGCGCCTCCAGCGCCGACATCGCCCGCGCGTAGGAGCCCGCCCTGCCCCGGATCCGGTCATGCGTGGCCGCGTCGGCGCCGTCGACGCTCACGTGGATCTCGCTGAAGACGTCCATCAGCCGCCAGGCCGCGTCCGCCGTCAGCGCCCAGCCGCTGGTGTACAGCGCCGTCTCGATCCCCGCCGCGCGGACCCGCGCGGCGAGCAGGGTCAGCCCCGGCACGCTCATCGGCTCCCCGCCGGAGAACGCCAGCTGCGCCGGCCGCAGCGAGATCAGCGCGTCGGCGATCTTCAGCAGGTCGTCGAAGGGAAGTTGCCGGGAAGGTCTGCGCCCCGACTCCGAGTAGCAGTGCACGCACCGTAACGGACAGGCGTAGGTGATGTCCCAGATGATGTAGGACGGACCGGTGAGAACCGAAGGCTCCATCGCTTGCTCCCCCCAGGGGTCTACCCCGCAAGCTTCCGGCGGCCGGGTCCCACTGTCACTCGACCTACCCGACAGGCTGTGACGGCGATCATCGCCGCCGTCGTCGCGTAATGGCGGCCCGAGCGGCGGATCATCCCCGGCACGCGAACCGAAACACCGCTCGAAGCGGACGGAAGGCCGACCCTTTCCGGCCCGTCGGGCGTCGCCCGGAAGAGTGACGAACGGCCCGCCGGAAACACCCCCGCGAGTGCCCTGAGCGGCCAAGACGGCCCTAAAGCGGCCAATGCGCCGAAACGCCCGCCGGACCCACCATAGTCCCATCGTGAAGTCCCACGGGCACCACGCCCTGCCCTTGCGATTGCGCTCGGGCACAGACTGATAACAACAGTTCGGCGAGGCCCCGCGAAGCCATTCACGCATCTAAACTGCTCGAACCTCGACCGAATGACTATTTACCTGGAGGCCCCCGTGGCTATTGGACGCCGACGCCGGCTGGCGGCATTCGGCGGGCTCGCGCTCGCCATGACATTGGCGATGAGCGCGTGCGCCAAGGAGCAGTCGACCACCGAGACGCCCGCGGGCGAATCGGTGACCCTGGTCAAAGCGGGAGCGCTGACGGTCTGCACGAGCCTGCCCTACCCGCCCTTCCAGGAGGACGTCAACGGCAAAGTCCAGGGCTTCGACGTGGACATCGTCGACCTCGCCGCCGCCAAGCTGGGCGTGACGCAGACGATCGTCGACATGCAGTTCGACCAGATCAAGAGCGGCGCCGCCCTTGAGGCCGGCACCTGCGACCTGGCCGCCGCGGGCATGACGATCACCGACGAGCGCAAAGAACACCTGACCTTCTCCGACCCGTACTTCGACGAGGCCATCGCCTTCATGACGCCGACCGGCGAGAAGATCATGACGATCGACGAGGTGAAGTCGAAGGACCTGACGCTGGGCGTGCAGACCGCCACCACCAGCCTCCAGTACGCCACGGACAACGGTCTCGACCCCAAGCAGTTCAACGACGCCGGCAAGCAGCTCGAAGCCCTCAAGGCGGGCACCGTCGACGTGATCCTCCAGGACCTCCCGGTCATCTCCGAATGGCTGAAGAAGCCCGAGATCGGCTCCGCCTTCGAACTCGGCGGCAGCATCACCACCGGCGCCCAGTACGGCTTCGGCCTCAAGAAGGCCGCCGACCCGGTCCTGCTCAAGGCGATCAACGACGCGCTCGCCGAGGCGCGCGCCAACGGCAAGTACGACGAGATCTACCAGAAGTGGATCGGTACCGCGCCGAACCCGGCCACCTCATGACCGACACGCTCAAGGCTGAGCCCGGTCCGCGCACGCGGACCGGGCTCACGCCCCGTCAGCGCCGCAACTTCGGCGTCGGCGGACAGTACGTGGCCCTCGTCGCCGTCGTGGTCATCGCGATCGCGGTCGTCGACTGGTCTCGTATCCAGGACAACTTCTTCAACCCTGACATGCTCGGCAAGGTCTGGCCGGAACTGTTCACCATCGGCCTGGTCAACACCGTCATCTACACCGTCTCCGGGTACGCGCTCGGGTTCTTCCTCGGCCTGCTGATCGCCGTCATGCGGCTGTCCTCGCTGCGCCTGAACCGCCTGCTCGCGCACGGGTACATCGAGATCTTCCGCGGCGTCCCGGCACTGCTGGTGTTCCTCATCCTCGCCTTCGGCCTGCCGATCGCGATGCCCGATCGCGAACTGCCGTTCCCGCCCTACGGAACGGTCGCGCTCGCACTCGGGCTGGTGTCGGCGGCCTACATGGCCGAGACCTTCCGGGCCGGCATCCAGGCCGTGCCGAAGGGGCAGATCGAGGCCGCGCGCTCGCTGGGCATGTCGGCCCCGCGGGCGATGGTCACGATCGTGCTGCCGCAGGCGATCCGGATCGTCATCCCGCCGCTGACCAACGAGCTGATCCTGCTGTTCAAGGACTCCTCGCTGGTGTTCGCCATCGGGATCACGGCCGGCACCGCCGACCTCTCCAAGATCGGCAACGACCTGGCCACCGAGCACAGCAACTCGACGCCCTTCGTGCTCGCGGGTCTGACGTACCTGCTGATCACGGTCCCGCTGGGCTATGTGGTCCGGCGGCTCGAAGCCCGACAGGCGAAGGCGAGGTGACGCGGTGATGAGCGAGGAATCGACGGCCGAAGAGGTCGTGGAACACGGCTACGCACGGCCCATGGTCCGCATCCGCGGCCTGCACAAGAGCTTCGGTGACCTGCAGGTCCTCAAGGGCATCGACATCGACGTCAAGCCCGGCGAGGTCGTGTGCGTGATCGGGCCCTCGGGCTCGGGCAAGTCGACGCTGCTGCGCTGCGTGAACCTGCTGGAGCGGCCGACCCGCGGCGAGATCGAGGTGGACGGCGTCGTCCTCACCCACCGCGACTGCGACCTGGACAAGGCCCGGCGCCGCATCGGCATGGTCTTCCAGCAGTTCAACCTCTTCCCGCACCTCACGGTGCTGGAGAACGTCACCGTGGCGATGCGCAAGGTCCTCAAGGTGGACAAGAAGACCGCCGTGGAGACCGCGCGCGGCCAGCTCGCGTCGGTCGGTGTCGGCGACAAGGCCGGGGAGTACCCGGCCCGTCTGTCCGGCGGCCAGCAGCAGCGTGTGGCGATCGCCCGCGCGCTGGCCATGCGCCCGCACCTGATGCTCTTCGACGAGCCGACCTCGGCGCTCGACCCCGAGCTCGTCGGCGACGTGCTGACCGTCATGCGGGACCTCGCCGAGTCGGGCATGACGATGCTGGTCGTGACCCACGAGATGGGCTTCGCTCGCGAGGTCGCCGACCGGGTCGTGTTCATGGACGACGGTGTGATCGTCGAGGAGGGCGCCCCGGCGCAGGTGATCGGAGACCCGCAGCACGAGCGGACCCGCACCTTCCTGCACCGGGTGCTGCACCCGATCGACGACTGAGCGCACACGTGCCGACGCCCCGGGATCCGAACGGATCCCGGGGCGTCGGCGTCCACTCAGGTCCGTACTCGACGGACGGCCGCGGAACCGGCCGCGATGACGAGCACGGCGATACCGGCGAAAAGCGCCGACTCGGTGAGCTGGAAACGCCAGAAGCGTGTGGCGGGGTGGCCCAGGGTGTACAGCGCCACGATCCCCTGGTCGGCCATGCACTTGTCCGGCGGTCCGCAGTCCGGGGTGATGGCGGGGTCGACCTCGTTCCCGGCCGCGTCGAGGTATCCGTAGGCGACCTGCCAGCCGTCGGCGTCCGGCGCTTCCTGTTCCAGCATGTCGGCGACGCTCACCGTCACCTTCACGGGTTCGGCGTAGGCGGGCCGCAGGAAGCTCCCGACGGGGACCAGCAGGGCGATGTAGAACGCGATCGCCAGCACCATCGCCCCCAGCGTGTTGCGGAGCAGGATCCCGGCAACCGAGCCGATGGCGAAGGCCAGCAGGGTGTACGCGGCCACGACCAGTCCTTGCGTCTCGAAGCCGGGGGTGCGGATGGGACTCGTCGTCACGTAGGCGAGCGGGGCCAGCGACCAGCTCGCCACCAGGCCGAGGAGCACCATCGCCGCCAGCACAGGCACAAGCCCGACGACGGTCTTCGCCGCCCACCAGCGTGTCCGTCCGACCGACTGGGTGAGCGCGAAGACGTGCGTCCCCCGTTCGATCTCGCGGGCGAACAGGGGCCCGCCGGTGAAGGCGCCCACGAGTGGCGGCAGTGCGAACATGATCAGGATCAGGGGCAGCCACAGTCCCCTGAAGGCCTCGGCGAACATGTTCATCGCCGTGCCGTCGCAGCCGGGTCCGGGCACCGTGCAGCCCGTGATCCCATGTTCGTCCATATAGGCCACGCCCGTGAGGCGCAGGATCAGCATTCCGGCCATGACGACGGCGACCGTGCCGAAGGTGGTCATTACGATGGGGCGCTGCTGGCGCCAGGCGAGCCAGATCATTTCGAGTCCCCCGTCTCCTGGGCGCCGGCCACGCGCAGATAGGACAGGACGAGCTCCTCCAGGTTGGGTTCGTCGCTGTCCCAGTCGGGCAGGTTCACCGGCGCGGTCGTGCGCAGCAGCACGGTCGCCTGCCGCTGGGTGTCGCGGCGCTGGATCACCGTGTGCGGACCGAAGTCGGGTTCGCTTTCAGGGCGCGCGCCGATGAGCAGGCGGTGCTCGGCCAACAGGTCGTCGATGTCCCCGGTCAACGCGACTTTGCCGCCGATCAGGAGCACGAGGTGGTCGCAGACCTCTTCGAGGTCGGCGATGACGTGCGAGGACAGCAGGACGGTCATGCCGGTCTCGGCGACCTCGGCCATCAGAGAGCGCATGACGTCCTCGCGGGCGAGCGGATCGAGGTCGGCGAGCGGCTCGTCGAGCATCAGCAGCCGGGGTCGCCGGCCCAGCGCCACGGCGAGGGCGACGCGGGTGCGCTGCCCGCCGGAGAGCGCGCCGATCTTGGCGGCCGGGTCGATCCTCGCGTCGGCGAGCAGCGATTCGGCGTACTCCTGCTCCCAGGAGGCGTTGAGTTCGCGTCCGGCGCGCAGCATCTCGGCGACGGTGAATCCCTTGTACAGCGGCTTGTCCTGGCCGAGGAAGGCGAGCCCATCGGGGCTGCCCTGGTCGCCGGGGCGCTGGCCGAAGACCTCGATGCTCTCCTCGGTCGGGCGCAGGAGCCCGGTGGCGAGGCCCATGATGGTGCTCTTTCCCGCACCGTTCGGGCCGACGAGGGCGGCGATGCGCCCTTCGGGCAGCTGGAAGGTGCAGTCGCGCAGGCCCCAGGCCCGGCGGTACTTCTTGCCCAGTGCGCGGGCTTCGAGAGCGATCGTGCTCACGGTCATCCTTCGGTCGGGGTGGTCAGTAGCGCTCGTCGAGGACGGCCTTGACGAGCGCCTCCACGTCTTCGCGTTCGAGTCCGGCGGCGACGGCCTGGCCGACCCACTCGGTGAGGGTCGTGCGCAGGGGCCCGTCACTGGCGAGCTCGGGTTGGGCGAGGGAGCGGCGTACGAAGGTTCCGAGCCCCGGCCGAGGCTCGACGAGTCCTTCGCGTTCGAGTTCGCGGTAGGCCTTCAACACCGTGTTGGGGTTGATGGCCGTCGCCGCGACGACCTCTTTCGCGGTCGGGAGCCGGTCACCGGGCGCCAGCAGGCCCAGCCGGAGCGCGTGGCGCACCTGGTGGACGAGCTGGAGGTAGGTGCTGACTCCCGAGCGCCGGTCGATCCGGAACTCGATCATGCATCACCACCCTTTCACTAATGAAGTAGTGGAAGCATGATGCCTGAGGTTAGTGAGAACCGGGCGGGCGGGGCAATGGGGAGGGCTACCCCTCAGCCCCAGGAGAGCCGCAACGCCGTGGTGACGTCCAAAGGGGACGCTCCCCGCCGAGCCGCCAGCAGCAGCGCGCCTTCGGGGCTCCTGGTGTAGATCGCGGGCGACTCGGCGACCCAGCGGCTCCAGGCGGCGGCGAACAGGTCGGCGCGGCGGCGGTGGTCGGCCAGTGCCGCCGGAACGGCGTGGTGGACGGCCGGCAGTTCGGGGAGCCAGCGGCGGGGGCGCGGCCAGCCCCGCCGGAGCTGGGCGACGAGATCGGGTCCGGGGTCGTCGAGCACGTAGCGCGCGACGATGTAGCGCGGGTCGGTCATGGGGGAGAGGACCTCGTCGAGGGCCGTGGCGAACAACGCGGAGTCCTCGGTGGACACCTCCCGCAGCACGGCGCGCCAGGCGCCACCCTCGTCCGGTGCCAGGTCGACGGCCTCGGCGCCGCGCCGGATCAGCCCCGCCTTGTGCAGCGCCTCCGCGGTCGCGTAGGCCATCGCGCCGACATCGCCGGAAGCCAGCGCGGCCTCGTGGGCGGCGCGGCCGTGGCGGCGCGCGCGAGTGAGGTCGGCCCCGGCCGCCAGCAGCGCGGGGAAGAGCAGTCCCACGGCGAACGGGATCGCCCCGGCCGCGAACAGGATCGCCGTGATCAGCGCGAGGATCGGAGCGAGGACGCCCCGGCTCCTCGCCCGTGAAGTGGCGCCCTGGTGCGCCACGACGAAGCGCGGCGGCCCGGCCGGGCGCACGAGCGGCCGGGCGCGCCCGGTGATCCGCACCGCGTGCGCGACCCGGTCGGCGAAAGGCTCCCCGACCCGCCACAGCGCGCGGGTGTGGTCGCGGTCGGCGGCACGGGCGGCCATGACCGCGTTGAGCTCGGCGAAGTCCTCGGTGCGCGGGGGCGCGTACGGCGACAGGCGCGCGTCCACATGGGACACACCCGACATGACATCGCCGTTCTCGGTGACACCGAAGTATCCGGCGTGCTTGCGGACGAAACGTTCGTAGTCGGCGGCCCCTTTCGGATGACCGTCGGCGACGCACACCACCGACCACGTGTGCGCGACTTTCCCCGGCCGCTCAGGATCGAGGCGCAACGCCCGGCCGCGCAGCTGCACCACGGCCGTCCCGGTCGTCGCCTCCGTCAGGTCGACCAGGGTGTTGACGCCCCTGGCGTCCCAGCCCTCGCCGAGCATCGCGCGTGTTCCGACCAGCACGCGCGCGCCGCCCTCCTCGAAGAAGCGCGTGACAAGGGGCATCCACCGACGCGAACTCCACGACCCGGTGATCGTCACGACATCCTCGTCCCCGATCGGGTCGAGACGCAGCCGCGGGTCCACCCGCGCGGCGAACGCGGCGAAGTCACGGGCCACCCCCGGTGGCGCGGCGACCGTCCGGCCGGTGACCAGCATCGGCCGTGCCCACCCGGCGTCGGCGACGCCCCGCAGGGCGAGCCGTGCCGACCCCGCGTCCTCGTCGAGGACGCCGACAAGCCGTGAGGGCAGTGTCGCCCGGGCCTGCTCGTGATCGCAGACGACCACCGCCCGCAGGCCCTCGCCGAGCACGGCGTGTTCGGCGGCGAGGATGTCGGCGACCGCGCCCATCTTCGCCGCACTGCGCGCGATGACCCGGTCCACCGGCGAACGCCCGCCGCGGATCCCCTGCGCGGTCAGCTGATAGCCGAGGCCGGGCAGGGCCCGCCGGATCGCCTCGTGAGCGTGCTCGTCGCGCAGATCCTCGCTGTGGCGCAGGAAGTGGTGCGTGTACGGATGCAGCAGCCGCATCCAGTCGTCGGCGTCGGGCTCACGCCGGTGGGTCTCGTGCAGCCGCGCCCCCTCGGGCAGCGCCAGCAGACCGGCATGGTGGAAGCGCAGGGCGGCGTCGGCGATCTCGGGACGCTCCCGCGCGAAACGGTGCCACGGCACCACCGCCCCTTCACCCGCGTGATGCGAGCGGCGCACCACATAGGAGTCGAGCCAGGGCAGGAACCCGATGCTGGCGAATGCCGGGTCGACGAGATCGCCGGTCAGCTCGCCGAAGCGCTCGCCCTGCGCCGACAGCCACGTTTGCTCGCGGTCGGTCGGGGTGGTGAACCAGGCCAGTTCGGCGTAGGGCGCGAGCCTTCCCTCGCGTACCACCGCGGGGATCGAGGGGCCGAGCACGACCTCACCGAACAGCTTGCCGACCAGGGTCGCCTCGGCCGGTGTGAGCGCCGTCGGGGGAGTGGCGGTGAGGCCGATGACGGTCGCGTCGGGCAGCTCGTCGAGGACCTCGGCGAGCAGTTCGCCCCACACGTCGAGGAGGTGGTGGCACTCGTCGAGGATCAGCGTGACCGGCCGCGCGGCGAGCGCGGTGATCAGCTCGCGGCCCTGCGGGCGCAGCCGCCTGATGTGCGAGAGCCGTTGCCCGCCGTCGGGATCGACTTCGGCGTCGGGGTCGAAGGTCGCCAGGGCCTGGTAGGTGAGGGCGGTGAAGACCGACCTGAGGTCGCGCCCGTCCGAGGACGTCGGAGGAACCGGCCCGAGCCGGTTCCACTCGGCGAGCCACTGGCCCTGGATGGCGGTGTTGGGGCCGAAGGCGACGACGGGCCGGCCGAGCCTGCGCGCGGCCTCAATGCCGACGAGGGTCTTCCCCGCACCCGGCGGAAGCACCACCCACGCGCGGCGGGCACCCCCGGCGAGGTTCGCCGCGAGCCCGTCGAGGGCGGCGGTCTGGTGCGGGTGAAGCGTCCGGGAGGGGGCGACCGCGGCGAGGATCTCGGCCGAGTCCATCAGGCCGGTTTGTGTCCGATGTGGATCGTCCGGACCTCCAGGTGGTGCAGGTCCTCGCGCCCGCCGATCCAGGCCTCGTCGGCGGGGTCGAGCAGGCGGTCCCAGGCGGCCCGGTCGACCGGGTCGAGATGATCGCGATGGTGGGACAGGACGAGCGTGAGCTTGCGGACCACGCGCTCGCGGTCGGTGGGGGCGAGCGGCGCGGGCAGGTCGGTCAGGATCGGCACGGTGGTCACGTCGACGAGCCCGGCACGGCGCAGGGCGACGGGCCAGCCGTACTCCATGCGCACGTGGTGGGAGACCTTCCGGTACTCGGCGTGGATCGCGGCGTGCAGGGCGTCTTCGAGGCCGGGCTCGCCGATCCCCAGGTCGTAGGGCAGGAAGCGGGGTTTGAGCCCGCCTTCGGCGAGTGCGAGACGGCCGCCCGGTGCGAGCATGGCGGTCAGGGTGGCGACGGCGTCCTGGCCGTTGTCGGCGTGGTGGACGGCGTTGCGGGACCAGATCAGGTCGGGGGCACCGCCGACGGCCTCGCGCAGGGCCTCGGGGTCGTCTTCGAAGCTGCCGGTGGCGAAGGCGACGCCGGGCAGCCGGTCGGCGACGGCGGCGTACATGGCGGCGTCGCGGTCCAGGCCGACGACGGTCAGCGCGTCCGACGAGGCGGCCAGGGCGGTGGCCATCCCGGCGCCGCCGCAGGCGAAGTCGACGGCGAGTTTGTCGTCGGGGCGCAGGAGCAGGAGGGCGGCCTCGGCGTACCAGGCGGCGTCGTCGGCGGCGGCCCGGACGAGCCGGTCGGCCTCGGCGAGCCAGTCGATCTCGGTCTTGGCGTGGTCGTGCCCGTGGGCGGCGTGCTGGTGGGACATCGCGTTCCTCTCCTGATGCGCGCTGCCGAGCCTATCGTCCGGCGGCGACGCCTTCGGGGAGCCGGCGGTGGCGACCGGGCGGGGTGCCGAACTCGCGTTTGTAGGCGGCGGCGAAGGCGAACTCCGAGCGGTAGCCGACCTTTCCCGCCACGGCGCTCAAGGGCGCGTCGCTCTCGCGCAGGAGCCGCGCGGCCGTCGTCATGCGCCACCAGGTCACATAGGACAGTGGCGGCTGTCCGGTCAGCGCGGTGAACCGCCGCGCGAAGGCGGCTCGCGACAGCCCGGCGACCGTCGCGAGTGACTCCACCGTCCACGACCGGCCGGGCTCATGGTGGATCGCGCCGAGCGCGGCGGTCGTGGCCGGGTCGGCGAGGGCGGCGGGCCAGCCGGCCCCGGCGTCGGCCCGCTCGTCGAACCAGGCGCGCAGGATGTAGAGCAGGAGCGTGTCGAGCAGCGCGGGGACGAGGGCGGCCGACCCGGGCCGCTCCCGCCCGATCTCGGCGCCGAGCAGGTCGACGGCCGCCCGCAGTTCCGGCCGCCGGCCGACGCGCGCGGGCAGGTGGACGATCTCGGGGAGTGTGCCGAGGAGCGGATGGGTCCGGCCCCGGCGGAGTTCGTAGGCGCCGCACAAGGTCACGGTCCCGGCGGGGTCCTCACCGAGGTCGACGCCCGCCGGGGGAGCCGCGTGCCGCTCCTCGAAGCGGCTCGCGTCACGCGGGTCGCAGGCGGGTTCGGCCAGGACGGAGCCGGGATCGTCGGCGAGCCCGTGCCCGGTGCCGTGCGGAAGGAAGAGCACGTCGCCGGTGTGCAGGGCGACGGGTTCGCCTTCGCGCGGAATGAGCCAGCACGAGCCCTGCAGGATCACCTGGAAACCGGCCGAGCCCGGAACGCCCGTGAAGCGCTGCCCCCAGGGCGCCCGCCACCGCACCCGCGCCGAACGGGGTTCGCCGGTGCGCATGACACTGATGACGTCGCTGAGAGGATCCACCCGCCGAGCGTATCGCCGTCGACGATCGTGGGAGACGATCGCGTATGTAAGGGAGCGCCTGACGCATTGGCCGTCCACGATCACGGCCATAGCGTCGTGGCATGACAAACGAGAAAGCGGCGCCGGTGCTCGTCACCGGCGCGACCGGAACCGTCGGGCGCGAAGTCGTTCGGCAGCTCATCGCCGCCGGGATCCCGGCGCGGGCGCTGGTTCGCGCCCCGGACCGTGCCGCGCTCGCGGGAGCCGAACTCGCCGCCGGTGACCTGACCGATCCCGCGAACCTGGCGGCCGCCTTCGACGGTGTGGGCGCGGTTTTCCTGGTGTGGCCTTTCGAGCGTCCCGACGGCGTCGAGGCGGTGCTGGCCCACGCCGGAAACGCACGGGTGGTCTACCTGTCGGTGGCGACGGTCGACGACGCCCTCGCCGAGCAGACCGACCCGAACGCCCGCCTGCACGCGGCCGTCGAACGGTCGGTGCGGGCGCTCGCTCCGCGGTGGACGATCCTGCGCCCCCACGCCTTCGCCGCCAACACCCTGCGCTGGGCCGAGCAGGTCCGAAGGGGCGTCGTCACGGAGGCCTACGGCGAGGCCGCGATGAGCCTCATCGACGAGGCGGACATCGCCGCGGTCGCCGTCCGCGCGCTCAGCCGCGAAGGTCTCCACGGTCGCGTCCTCGAACTCACCGGCACCGCGCCGCTCACCAAGCGGCGGCAGGTCCGGACCATCGCCGAGGCGACCGGTCACGCGGTCCGCTTCGTGGAGACTTCCCGCGCGGACGCGGCCGCGGCGATGCTCACGATGGGCTGGGCACCGCGGATCGTCGAAGGGATCCTCGACGCCCAGCACCGGATGGTCACCGACCCCCGCCCCGTCACCGGCACGGTCGAGGAGGTCATCGGCCGCCCGGCCCGGGCCTTCGCCGACTGGGCCGCCGCCCACGCCGCCCACTTCACACCCGAGGAGACCCGATGAAGGCCGCCCGCATCCACACCTACGGCGACGCCGGCGTGATCCGCGTCGAAGACGCGCCCACCCCACGCCCGGGTCGTGGTGAAGTCCTCATCGCGGTCGCGGCCGCCGCGCACAACCCCTCCGACGTGTGGTTCCGCTCCGGTCTCCTGCACGAGATGTTCCCGGCGGACTTCCCCGTGACCCTCGGCGCCGACGTCTCCGGGACCGTCGTCGCCCTCGGCGAAGGCACGGCACTCACCGTCGGCGACCGCGTCATGGGGCGCCTCGACACCGGCGGAACCGCCGCCGAATACACCACCGCGCCCGAGGCGAACCTCACCGCCGCCCCAATCTCGATCCCGCTCGCGCACGCCGCCGCCATCCCCGTGGCCGGACTCACCGCCTGGCAGGCCGTCTTCGAACAGGCCGGCATCCGCGCCGGGGAACGCGTCCTCATCAACGGCGCGGGCGGCGGCGTCGGATCCTTCGGCGTCCAACTCGCCCGCCACACCGGCGCGACCGTCATCGCGACCGCCGGACCGCGCAGCGCCGAGACCGTCCGCCGCCACGGCGCCCACCTCGTCGTCGACTACACGACCGGGGACATCGCCGGACACGTCGGCGAACCCGTCGACGTCCTGCTGAACCTCGCCGGCATCCCGCCCGAGACCGCCGCCGGACTCGGCGCCCTCGTCCGGCCCGGCGGCCGGATCGTCTCGGCCGCCACCCCCGTCGAAGCACCCGAGGGCGTCACCTCGACCCACTTCGTGGCCCGCAACGACACCGCACAGCTCGCCGAACTCGCCGCCCTCGTCGACGCGGGCGTCGTCACCGTCGACATCTCCGACACCCGCCCACTCGCCGAACTCGCCGAGGTCCACCGCGCGGCCGAGGCCGGCGGGATCCGCGGGAAGGTCCTGCTGATCCCTTGAGGACACCGTGCCGGACGGGACCGAACGGCCCCGTCCGGCACCCTCCGCTACTCGTTGTGCAGCACCTCGGCGATCGGCAGCCGCGCCGCCGACCGCGCCGGAATGTAGGCGCCGAACACCGCGATCGCGACGCCCGCCGTGCTCAGCAGCGTCAGCGACAGCGGCCGCCACACGTCGAGCAGAACCGGAGGCAGCTCGATCTGGCTCGCCTCGCCCATGATCGGCACCACCTGGCGGTGCACGAGGATCCCCAGCAGCACCCCGGCGATCCCGCCGACGACGCCCAGCGCCGCCATCGAGGTCACCATCATCGCCACGACCTGCCGCGGTGTCATCCCGATCGACTTGAGCATTCCCAGGTCGCGGCGGCGCTCGCGGGCGTTGAGCACGACGGTGTTGAAGACCCCCAATGCCGCGACCGTGCCGAGCACGAGCGTCAAGGTCGTCGAGAGGCTGATGACCGTCACCGTGTACTGGCCCAGCCCCGCGTTCGCCTCCGGGCGCAGCCCGGGCTCGGCCGCCCGCACGGCCGCCAGATAGCCCTCGACATCGGTGCCCTCGTCGAGCTGGACCTGGTAGGTGATCCAGTCGGGCCGCACCTCGTGCCCCGGCGCCAGCTCGGCGAGCAGATCCCAGTCGGCGTAGGCGTTGTCCAGCACACCGCCCATCATCCGGCCGACGATGAGCACGTCCTTCCGCCCGCCGTTCAACGTCAGCGTCACATGCTCGCCGACGTCCTTCCCCAGCTGCCGAAGCAGCTTCGAGGAGAAGACGACCTCCCCGGGCGCCTCGATCCAGCGCCCGCCGACGAGCTGCTCGGTGTAACCCATCCCGGCCGTCTCACCCTGGATGAACTCGATGTCGACCCCTTGCGCGTAACCCAGTGCCGAGACCGGGATGAAGACCTCGGCGACCACGTTCGCGGCACCCGGCAGGCCCGCCATCGTCGCCCGGACACTCTCCGAATCCATCCGCTCGGCGGCCTCGGGGTCGACCGGATGGGCGTAGACCTGCACGGCCTCGCTCCGGTCGGCGACCTTGGCGTACTCGGTGACACTGGCGACCAGACCCGAGGCGAAGGTGACCGTCATGACGCCGAGCACCACCGCCGCCATCGTCAGCGACGTGCGAGCGGGCCGCACCAGCGGAAGTCCCAGCCCCAGGCTGACCGACCGCGGCAGCCGCGTGCCCGACAGCCACAACTGCGCCCGCCGCCCACGCCCGGGCCGTGGCGCGCTGCCCGCACTGATGGCCTGGGCCGCCGGGAGCCGGTGCGCCCGCAGCGCCGGAAGCAGCGCCGCCAGCAGCACCAGGAGCGGCATCCCCACCACAGCCACCACGTCGACCCACGGGTTGATGACGACCTCACCGAGGCCGACACCGCGGAAAGCCGTCGTCAGCAGCGGCTGCGAACCGAAGTGACCGATCACGGTCCCGACCACCGCGCCGGCGACCGCCGGCACCGAGACCATCACCAGGTAGACCGCCACGACCTGTCTCGGTGTGAACCCGATCGCCTTGAGAACACCGATGTGCCGGAACCCGGAGACCACCGCCCCACTGATCACATTGGCCACGATCAGGATCGCCACGGCCAGCCCGAGCAGCCCGAAGGCCACCAGGAAGGGCATGTACTGACCCGTCCCCGACACCACGGCGTCCTTGACGGTCAGATAGGACTGCTCGGCGAGCACCGCGCCGCCGGGCAAGGCCCCGGCCACCGCGGCCATCCCCGCGTCGACGTCGGCCTGCGAGGCGCTGTCGTCGAAGCGGTACAGCATCTGCGTCGCGGTCGGAGCCAGCGCGTCCATCTGCTCCGGCGACACCCAGCCGTCGGCCGTGGCGCTCAGCGACGAGGCGTATCCGACGATCGTGAGCGTCGGGCCGCCCGGCACGACGATCGGCCGCGGATCACCCTCGGGCGCCCGGCCGTTCCCGTAGGGCGGCAGAACGTTCAAGACGACCTCACCGGGCGCCGTCGCCCAGCGCCCCGACCACAGATCCGGCTCGTCCACCGAACCGTCCGGAGCCGGTCGGCCGACCAGCGTCGCACGCCCGCCGCCGAAGCCCGGCACCCTCAGCTCATTGCCGGGCGGTGTCGCCACGACCGTCTGACCGAACGGACCCGCCACCGCCTTCACACCCGGGAGCTCGGCCGTCGCGGCCAGCTCGGCCGCCGAGACCACCGCCGGATCGAACGCGACCACCGCGTGCGCGCCCCGCTGTGCCTCGAAGGCCCGGTCGAAGGGCGCCACCGACGACTCCAGCAGCGCCAGCGCGAGCACGATCGTCGCCGTCGTGAACGTCAGCACCAGACCGATCACGACCGTCTGAAGCCTCCGGCGCCGCACCGCCGCCCGCGCCGCCCGCCACACCGCCTTCACGCCGCACGCTCCAGGCTGCGCTCGCCGACCACGCGGCCGTCGGCGAACTCGACGAGCCGGCTCGCGCAGCGGGCCGCCAGCTGCGGATCGTGCGTGACGATCAGCAGGGTCTGGCCGATCTGGTTGAGATCGAGCAGCAGGTCCATCACCTGCTCACCCGCGACGCTGTCCAATGCGCCGGTCGGCTCGTCGGCCAGCAGCAGCGCGGGCCGGTTCATCAGCGCCCGCGCCACCGCGACCCGCTGCCGCTCGCCGCCCGACAGGGCCGAAGGGTACATGTCACGCCGGCCGGCGATGCCCAGCTCGTCGAGGAGTTCGAGGGCTCGCTTACGGGCCTGCGAAGCCCGTACGCCCGTCAGCTGTGCGGCGAGCGCGACGTTGTCGAGGGCGGGCAGGTCGTCGAGGAGGTTGAAGAACTGGAAGATCATCCCGATGCGGTGACGGCGGAACAAGGCGAGACCGGTCTCGTCGAGACGCCCCAGATCCTCGCCGTTGACGGACACCGAGCCCTCCGTCGGCCGGTCCAGGCCCGCGACCATGTTCAGCATCGTCGACTTCCCGCAACCCGACGGACCCATCACCGCCACGGCCTCACCGGCCCGGATCTCCAGTGACACGCCGTCCAGCGCGACGGTCTCGCCGTACTCCTTGCGCACGCCGTCGAGTCGCACGACTACCTGCCCGGTGCTGTCTGCACTGCTCATGGCCCCAAACTAGAACGCTGATCAGGTTCGGCGCATCGGCCCGCGGAGGTAAGCCGGCGGCCGGGTCATCCCGGGGATGTACGGCCCTGGTACCGGCGGAGGATGCCGACCGGCCACGCCGCCTGCCACAGTGGTCGGGTGACCGGATCTTGGGCGCCGTGGGCCCTCGCGGCCGCCGCCGCGGCCCTCGCCGCCGTCGGCGGGCTCGCGCTCGCCTTCGTCCGGGAACGCCGCCTCCACCGCGAGACACTCGCCCACCAGCGCTGGTTCTTCGAGCGTGAACGCGAAGGGACCGCGCGGGCCGCCGTCGACGCCGAACGCGCCCGGATCGCCCGCGAACTGCACGACATCGTCAGCCACAACGTCAGCGTCATGGTCGTGCAGACCTCAGCCGCCCGTGAGGTCCTGGCGACGATGCCCGAGGAGGCCGCCACCGCGATGGCGGCGGTCGAGGGAGCCGGGCGCGACGCGCTCACCGAACTGCGCACGCTGCTCGGCGTGCTCGCACCGTCGGCGAGCGGCGACGACGAGAACCTGTCTCCGCAGCCGAGCCTGAGCAGGCTGAGCCCTCTCGTCGACCGGATCGCCTTCGCCGGGCTCCCCGTCGAGGTCCGCGTCATCGGCGAGCCACGGCGGCTTCCGGCGGGAGTCGACCTGACGGCCTACCGGATCGTGCAGGAGGCCCTGACCAACGCACTCAAGCACGGTGACGGGAAACCCGCGCAGGTCACCGTCCGCTACGCCGAAGGCCATCTGCGCGTCGAGGTCCTCAACAGCGGGCCGAGTGTCCTGGCGGGGGACCGGCCGGAGTCCCGGCCGGAAGGGACGGGCCGGGGGCTGG
This sequence comes from Phytomonospora endophytica, assembly GCF_014202425.1. GTDB lineage: Bacteria > Actinomycetota > Actinomycetes > Mycobacteriales > Micromonosporaceae > Phytomonospora > Phytomonospora endophytica. Next base: position 171,307 of record NZ_JACHGT010000003.1, read on the forward strand.
TGGGGCTGCGCGAACGCGTGGCCGTCTACGGCGGGGATCTCGACGCCCGCCGCCGTCTCGGTGGCGGTTACCGGGTCCGCGCGCGCATTCCGCTGGACCGCCGGTGAAGGAGACCGCGCCCCGGGTGCTCATCGCCGACGACCAGGAACTCGTCCGCACCGGTTTCCGGCTGATCCTCACCGCCCGCGGCATCGACGTGGTCGGGGAGGCCGCCGACGGCGCCGAGGCGGTCGCGGCCGAACGCCGCCTGCGGCCCGACGTGGTCCTCATGGACATCCGGATGCCGGTGATGGACGGGCTCGAAGCCGCCCGCCGGGTCCTCGCCGCCTCGCCGGAGTGCCGGGTCATCATGCTCACCACCTTCGACCTCGACCGCTACGTCTATGCCGCGCTGTCGGCCGGTGCCAGCGGTTTCCTGCTCAAAGACGTCACCGCCGAGCACCTGGCGGCCGCCGTGCGCCTGGTGGGCACCGGCGACGCGCTGCTGGCACCGTCGATCACCCGCCGCCTCGTCGAGCGCTTCGCGCCGGGATCGCCCTCGGTCCACGGCGACCTGTCGGCGCTGACGCCGAGGGAGCTGGAGGTCCTGGCGCTGATGGGCCGCGGCATGTCGAACACCGAACTGGCCGCCGAACTGACCTTGAGCGAGGCGACGGTGAAGACGCACGTCGCGCGCATCTTCGGCAAGCTCGGCCTGCGCGACCGGGCGCAGGCGGTCGTCCTGGCCTATGAGACCGGGCTGGTCGCGCCGGGCGGTTAGAACGCGATCCCGGCGGCGACGGGAAGGTGGTCGCTGCCGGTCGCGGGGAGCGTCCGGACACCGGTGACGGCCGCCCCGGCGGTGAGGACCTGGTCGACGCGCGCCAGGGGCAGGGACGCCGGCCAGCTGAAGGCGAGACCGGGGCCCGGTTCGCTCATGCGGGAGAGGATCGGGTCGAGGCCCCGGTCGTCGACGGTGCCGTTGAGGTCGCCGAGCAGGACGAGCGGCCGGAGGGTCTCGGCGGCGATCAGGTCGCCGAGCAGGACGGCGCTCTCGTCGCGTGATCCCGAACCGAAACCGGAGAGACCGAACCGCAGCGAAGGCAGGTGCGCGACGTAGACGGCGACGTCTCCGTGGCCGGTCTCGGCGGTCGCGCGCAGCCCGCGATTCCACGTCGCGGGGAAGGCGGCGGGCCGGATGTCGACCGGCCGCACGTCGGCGAGCGGGTACCTCGACCAGAGCCCGACGCTTCCGGTGACCGCGTAGTACGGGTAGCCGGGGGTGAGGACCCCGGCGTAGGCGGGCAGTGCCTCGGGCGTCAGTTCTTCGAGGGCGATGAGGTCGGGCGCGGCCTCGACGAGGGTGTGCGCGGTTCCCGCCGGGTCGGGGTTCTCGTCGCTCACGTTGTGCTGGACGACGGTGATGTCGTGGGCTTCCGCGGTCGCCAGCGCGGTCCCGCCGAACTGTGCGAGCCACGCGGCGACGGGCACGAGCACGGCCGCGAGGACGGCCGCGGACCGGCGCACCAGCGCGAGGACGAGCAGCACGGGCACGGCCAGGCCGAGCCAGGGCAGAAAGCTCTCCATCAGGCTGCCCAGCCGCCACACCACGTTGGGGACGACGGCGTGGAACAGGATCAGGCCGCCGACCAGGACGGCGACGGCGGCGAGCGCCCGCCCGCGCCGCCAGGCCGAGCGCCCTCGGGCGTCGGGGCCCCAGTGGCCGGGGAAGAGGCGACGTGACCGCCGAAACGACGGGGACTCGGCGGTCACAGCCACGCCAGACGGGTGCCCTCGTCGTCGAGCCAGTCCCAGAACTGCCGGTTGACGCCCGTGCCCCACTCCTTCCAGTGCCAGCAGACGACCGTCGGGTTGCCCGCCGCGTCGAGCACGTCGAGGTCGAGGGCGTAGGACTCGAAGTCACCGCGGCCGACGTCGAGGACGAGCCGGTCGGGCGCGGTGCCGCCGGTGCGTTTGAGCCCCTCGTCCCAGTCGTTCTCGACGAAGCCGAGGACGTTCTCGTCGAGCTCGCCCCTGATCCCGTGCCAGAAGTGGGTGAGCGACGGGTGGACGGCCCACAGGTCGCGGAGGGGACGGGGGACCGGCCCGGCGAGGATCGGCACGACGGCGTCGGGATCGACCTCGCGCGGGGCGGATCCGGTGATGACGCGAACGTATTCGCCCTCGCCGAGTCCGGTCAGGTCGTCGAGCGCGGGTGCGACGCGCTTGAGCTGCCAGGCGCGGTCGTCGCCGCTGCGTTTCTCATCGCAGCCCCAGACGAGGTAGCCGAGTCCCGGTTCGGCGTCCTCGGCCGCCAGCAGAACGAGGCCGAGCGTGCGGGCGCGCAGGATGCCCACGAACTGCGGAGCGAGATCGGCGATCGGGTCCCAGAGCCGCGCGAGGGCTGCGGCCAGTCCCTCGTCGGGCCGGATTCCCCACGGGTTCGCGGGGAAGGGCACGTCGCCGCGTCCGCCCTGGAGCAGTTGGCCTACGACGGAGTGCCGGCTGTGCGAGCCGTGGGTGATGCCCGCGGATACGACGGCCTTGACGGCGGCCGGGTCGCGGGAGGCGAGGAGCGGACCGTACAGGCGGTGGCGCTCGGTGAAGTCATCGCTGTCCTGAAACCGGGTGAGAAGTTCGCCGACCGGCTCGGGCTCACCGGCCTGGGCCGCTGGTTTCTCGTCGTCGTCGTCGGGGAAGTCGACGCCCACGCCGCCCATCAGGAGCTCCAGTGGCGTCGTGTGGTCGGTGCCGGGTGTTCCGTGGAGGTTGACGTGATGCAGACCGCGCATCTCCTTGAGCGGTGCGAGGTCGGCGACCGGACAGCCGGCCAGGCCGAGCACTCCGATGGTGTGCATGCCGGCGAGCGGCCGCAGATCGGTGACGGCGGTGCGGTAGACGAAGAGCCGTGACGGCGTCAGGTCCCTGAGGGGCGACAGGTCGCTCAGCGGGCCGTCGCACAGGGAGATGTCGAGCAGCCCGGTCAGGCCGGACAGCGGGGCGAGGTCGGTGACCTCGGTGTGGCTCAGGCGGAGACTGTCGAGGCCGGTGAGCCTTGACAGGGAGTCGATCCGGGTCAGCGGAGCCTCGACGTGCAGGCTCCGCACGGGCGTTCCGGCGAGCGCGTCGACGAGGGGCGCGAGGTCGAAGTCGGCGGGTGTGCGGACGGCGAGCCACTCCAGCTTCCGCAGGCCGGCGAGCAGCGTGAAGTCGGGTGCCCTGGTGAACTTCAGCCAGAATCCGGTGACACCGTCCAGCGCCTCCGGCCCGATCTCACCGGTGGCGACTCCGGTGAGCGAACGCAGGTGCGTCTCCACGGTGCGCTCGGGTGGGAGCGTGATGTCGAGCCTTTCGGCCCGGGCGTAGGCGTAGCGGCCGGGGTCGCCCGGCACCACGGTGGGGTTCCGCTTCGCGGACATCGCGCGTCTCCGTCCTTTGTGGAGGGCGCAGACTAGCACCGCTCCCCGACGGTCTCGCCGCGCAAGCCCTGGAGGGCGGGCCATGTCTCCCAGGCGGCCCGCAGCCGTGCGACCACCTCGGGCAGCTCGGCGGCCAGGTCCTTCGTCTCGCCGGGATCCTCCCGCAGGTCGTACAGGGCGAGGCCGTCACCGGGCCGGGCGTGCTCGACCTGCTCGATCGCCTTCGCGGTGGCGGATTCGCCGTCCGCGAAGCGGAGCTTGTGGCGGCTGTCGCGGACCGCCCACTGGAAGCCGCAGTCCCAATGGAGCGCCTCATGCCGCGATGACTCGTCCCCGCGCCAGTGGGCGAGCTGGTCCACGCCGTCGCAGTGCGACCACTGTGCACTGTCCACTTCGGCCGCGGCGAGGGACGTCGGCATCAGATCGAGGGTGCTGACCAGTCCGTCGCGCTCGACCCCGGCGGGTAGGCCCCCGCCGGGCCACCGCACGATGAGCGGCACGCGGATGCCGCCCTCCCAGAGCGTGTACTTCGTGCCGGCCAGCGGCGTGTTGTCTCCGTAGTTGCAGGTGGATCCGCCGTTGTCGGTGGTGTAGACGACCAGGGTGTCCTCGGCGAGGCCGAGGGCGTCGAGGGTGTCGAGGAGGCGGCCGATCTCGGTGTCCATGAGTTCGAGCTGCGCGAGGTAGTACTCGCGGCCGTGTTCGAGCGCGGGGGAGATGGCGCCGTCGTACCAGTCGAGGTAGGTGGAGACGTCGGGATCCCAGTCCTCGTGGGGAGGCAGCCCGCGCGCGGCGAGCTCGTCGGCGGGCAGCTGCCAGCAGAAGTTGTGCACGGCGTTGAAGGCGAGCTGGAGGAAGAAGGGGCCCTCGGCGTTGCGCTCGACGAAGTCGCGTGCGCGTTCGCCGAGTTCACCGGTCAGGAATCCTTCGAGCTCGGTGGACTCGCCGTCGTCGAACATGGGCTGGACGGCCATCCGCCACGAGGCCTCGGGCCCGTACTCGGCGACGGCGGCGTCGGAGTGGCGCAGGTAGTTGAGGCGGCCCTGCTGCATCCCGGCGAGGCCGTAGAAGGACTCGCCGAACCCGTGGTTCTCGGGGCAGGCGCGGTCGCCGGGCCGCTCGGGTCCATAGTGGACCTTGCCGAGGTAGCCGGTCGCGTAGCCGTTGTCGCGGAAGCGCTCGGCGACCGTCGGCAGGTCGTCCGGCGGGAAGGCCGCGTCGTCGAACCACCGAACACCCCACCGCCGCTGGTGCGTGCCCGACACGATGCCCGCCCGCGACGGCGAGCAGATCGGCGCCGACACGTAGGCCTCGGTGCACGACACACCCTCATCGGCCAGCCGGTCGAGCGCCGGTGTCTTGACCTCGGGATGGATCCCGAGACGGGAGCGGTCGGCGTAACCGTGGTCGTCGGAGACGATCCAGACGACGTTCGGACGGCGGGGAGGCGTCATGGACGATCACGATACGACAGGAACCAACACGATGCCAGGGGGACCGTGTCGCGTCAGGCCGTGTGGCCGTTTCCCCACCCGTGCTTTCGCGTAACGACCGCGACCGTCACGCACGTCAGGACGAGCCCCAGGACGCTCAGCACCGCCAGCAGCGGCAGGAAGTCCAGGTTCCACATGACCAGCTGATCGACGTCGGCGAGATAGGCCGCCACCGCCAGGAACGGCCCGGTGAAGCCCACGGCCACACCCTCCCACCACCGCCCACCGCGCTTCACGACCATCGAGGGCGCGACCACGGTGAAGGCCAGCAGCAGGGCGATCATCACCAGCGAGCGCTGCGGGAAGTAACCGAACGTCCTCCCCGGCAGGGGGACGTCCAGAACCAAGCCATCACTGAAGGTGTCCAGCACGAAGCCCGCGAAGAACGTCGGTGTGCCCCACAGGACCCCGGTCGCCGCGACCAGGCTCGCCACCACCGCCACCGCCCACAGCAATCCCGCGTGCAGCGCGATGCCGAGCCCCGCCGAGGTGAGCCGCGCGACGAGAAGCGCGGCGACCACGCTCATCCCGGCCCCGAGGATGACGGCCCTTGGCACGTCGTCGGCGAGGACGTCGCCCACGTACATCCGCGCCACCGGCAGGGCCGCCAGCGTCGCGAGACCCGCCGGCACCGCCGTGATCGCACGCGTCCACGCCGACGCGTCACGGACAAGCAGCATCGCGACCGGCGCCGACAGCGCGCAGAACCAGATGAGCAGCGTGACGCCGATGCCCTCGCCGCGCTCGGCGCCCGCCTCGAACCCGCCGCCCAGTTCGAGCAGTCCGAGCACCTGGGCGAGCGCGACCTGCGCCGCCGCGAGCGCGGCGGCGGCCAGTACCGCTAAGACGGGCGTGAGCCTCGTGAAGCGCACCTGGGTGTCCATAGTGGAACCGTAGCGGCCCGGCGCACCCCCGCACCGTCCTCAGAACTCGCCGACGACCTCGATGCGGCCGACGATGTGGTCGTTGAACTCGTCGAGCTCGGCGGCCGGGACCCACAGTTCCAGCACGTCACCGCCGCCCGCGCGGCGGGTCGGGAAGCGCCGGACGTAGGCGGTCTCGACCCGGAAGCGGGTGATGATTCCGCGACCGCCGTCGGGCACGTTCCACTCGCGGGCGATGCGCTCGGCGTAGGCCTCGTTGAGGACCGGATAGAAGATCGGCTGCTCGGGGAGCCTCGGCGGCCAGCGGCGCCGACCGGACTCCTCGACGAGCCGCAGCTCGGCCGGTCCCGTCGGACGCCACAGCGTCGTCGTCCCGTCGGGGTTCTCGACGCGCCCGGCGAGCGCCTCGGTGACCAGAGCGCGGACCAGCGGGTCGGCCGAGGCGGTGTCGAAGGAGTCGGCGAACACGACGGTGACGGTCTCGCCGGGGCCGAGCTGGCCGCGCAGCGAACGCCACGTCGCGAGGTTCGGATGGTCGAGCAGGGTGCACGCCTCCGCGGGGGACAGCGACGCGATCGCCCGGTCGAGCCCCGGACCGTCCACAAGGTACGAACCGGCCCCGGACACGTGCCCGCACACCGTCGCCAGGACCACGCCCGGCAGGTGCGACTCCCCGGCGGCGATCCGGGCGAACACGAAGGAACCGTCGGCGTACCAGCCGATCCCGTACGCCGCCGGTCGTTCCCAGCCGGGTATGGCCGCCTCGAAACGCGCTCGCGCCGCGTCGATCTCCTCGACGCTCGTCCACCGCTCGCTCATCGGGTGATCGTCGCAGACTCCCACCACCCCGGCGGATATGGTCCGGGCATGGCAGACACGATCATCCGCGAGGCGACCGAGGCCGACCGGCCGGCCATCGACGCGATCCTGACCGAGTCCTGGGGCCGCCCCTACATCGCCGTCGGCGGCCGCGGCGTCGTCCTCACCGGGCAGCCCGCGCTCGTCGCCCTGCTCGGCGACGAGGTCGTCGGCGTCCTCGTCTACCGCGTCGACGGCGACGCCCTGGAAGTGCTCACGATCAACAGCCGAGCCGGAGGCGCCGGCACGGGCATGATCACCGCCGCCCGCGACCACGCCGTCTCCCTGGGCCTGCGACGACTCTGGCTGGTCACCACCAACAACAACTCCCAGGCCCTGCGCTTCTACCAGCGCAACGGCCTCCACCTCGTCGCCGTCCGCACCGGCGCCGTGGCCGCCTCCCGCAAGGCCAAGCCCGGCATCGCCCTCACCGACGCCGACGGCCACGCCATCAGCGACGAACTCGTCCTCGAAATGCGCCTCGACGGCGTCGAGAACCCCTACGACGAGCCCGGACAGGCAGCCGCCGTCGCCCTCACCCGCCTCCTCAGCTGGCAAGGCGGCGAGACCGACCTGTGGCCACTGCTCGCCGACCCGCGCGCGACCGTCGACGTCGTCCGCGGCCTCGCGCGACCGTTCATGGGCACCGTCGACGTCGTGCTGGGCCCCGACCCCGGCGGCGTGCTCTTCGGACCACTCGTCGCCCGCGAACTGGAAGTTCCCTTCGCCCCCGTCTGCCGCGACCGGAGGTTCTTCTTCAAGGGCCCGCACGAGCGCGCCTCAGCGCAGGCCGGCGCCGATGAACTGCACGCCCACCGCGCCGCCCTGTCCGACGGAGCACGGGTCCTGCTGGTCGACGACTGGTCGGAGACGGGCTCGACGGTGCGGGGGGTGGCGGAGCTGGTGGCCGGGACGGGCGCCGAGCTGGTCGGTGTGTCGTACCTGGTGGACAGTCTGCGGCCGGAGGTTCGGGCGGGGCTTGAGGCGCAGGGTATCGAGGTGCGGGGGCTGGTCGCGGTTGACGAGTTCACGCGTCGATGAGCGAGCCTTACAGGCTGTCCGGGACGAGCGGGTGACTGTCGTGGTGTTCCCCGAAGACGGCCCGTCCGAGGGACTCCTCGCCCGGCTGGGACCCGACCCGAACGATCAGGGTGACGAGCAGTAGCAGCGCGGGCGCCGCTTCTTCGCGGCCGTCGGGTCAGTGGATGAGTCCGGCGGGGCTGCTGGCACGAGGCTGGTGTTCATGGCGTGTCCTCGCCTTCGGGTTCTTCCGCTTCGTGCAGGGCTTGGCCGGCGGCTTCGAGGGCGGCGAGCCGGTCCAGCCAGTGCTTCAGCAGCGGGCAGGGACCGGGGGCGTCGCAGCGGTAGCAGTGCTCGGTCCACGGGTCGTGGACGTGGAGCAGGAGGTTGGCGTAGGCGCGGTCGGTCTCGGCGGCGATCTTCGTGTGGGTGTTGAGATGGGTGGTCAGGTGCGGGATCACGGCGCCTCCAGTGGGCCTATGTGGATGGTGGGGGTTTCGCACCACACGACTTTTCCGCCGCCCGTGGCCGGGAACGCTCCCCAGCGGGAGGCGAGGGCGTCGACGATGTGCAGGCCGCGTCCGCCGTCGGCCGCCGGGTCCAGTGGCTGCACGACCGGCTGCGCCGGGACCGGGTCCCACACCTGCGTCACGAGGCTCGACGGGAGCAGCAGGAACCGGACCGCGACCTTGGACAGGCCGGGCGCCCTGCTGGCTGCGGTGGCCTTGACGGCGTTGGTGACCAGCTCCGAGACGAGGACTTCGAGGTCGTCGAGGAGATGTTCCCGGCCCCAGCAGCGACCGGCGGCGTAGCGGGCGAAGGTCCGCGAGCAGCCGACCGCTGTCGGATGCGCGGCGAACACCATCTGCATCACGCCGTACGGGTGCTCATGTTCGGCGGCGACCGCGGCGTAAGGCGTCTGCACGGTGGCCGCCTTCGCTGTTGCCGTTTCGCGGGGACGCCGACAGGGAGCTCAGGCCGATGTCGCGCACGACGGCGGCTCCTTCGATACGCCAGGCCAGCGGCTTCATGAGCGTTCGCGTTCGTCGTGCGGTGTGCTCGGGGACGTGCGCAGGCCGTCGAACACGACGCGCAGCGCGGTTCGGCGTGTCTCGGGCGGCCACGAGTTCGAGGTCGCCGCCCGGCAGACACCGAGGAGCAGCGCGATGGTTTCGGCTCCTGTGACGTCGGCGCGGATAGCGCCGGTCGCCTGAGCGCGGCTGAGCAGCATGCCTAGGGCGCTCCACCAGACCCGGACGGGTTCCTCGGTGCCGGACTCGGTGCCGTCGGTGAGGATGTCGACGAGCAGCGCCGTCGAGACGTGTTCGGCGAGGCCGGAGAAGACGGCCACGAAGGCGACGGCGGCGTCCTCGGTCGCCAGGGCGTCGGCGGCCTGTTCGGCGACCTCGTCGAGGTCGAGTGCCGTCACCGCACGGAGAAGGTGTTCCTTGGTCGGGAAGTGACGGAAGACGGTCGCGATGCCGACTCCGGCGAGGCGGGCGACCTCTTCGGTGGACGCCGAGGTGCCCTTGGCCCCGAAGACTTCGACGGCGGCTTGGAGGATGCGTGCCCGGTTGCGGCGGGCGTCGGCCCGCATCGGACCGGCTCGGTCGGGCGCCGCAGGCGCCGAAGCCGACCCGCTTGATGTCGTCACGACGTGTCTCCGTTCAGGGCTTCGGCTGGAGTCGCCGGCTGGTCGAGCCAGCGCAGTTCGGTGCGCCCGCCGTGTCCGTGGATGCGCCGGATCTCCTCGACGGAGTCCCACACGCTGATCTGCTGGACCCCCGTGGTGGCGCCGGACCAGCGGGTCACGGCCCGACCGTCTGGCCAGGCGATACCGAACGCGACCGGTCCGGTCCCCGACACACCCGTCCCGTCGTGCCACCGGTAGAGAACGAACGGCCGGAACGGTGGACGGGTATCGACGGCGTTCATGGCGTCAGGTGCATGGTCTGGGCGAGCCGCCACTGGCGGCGGGCATGGTGCGGTCGATGTGTAAACGGGCATGCCGAAGGCTCCATTGTGGACAGTGACCCGACGGCATCTCGACTGGCGGACGCCGCGTCTCCGGGTTCGCGGATGCTGCGGTTACGCCTCACGCCGGCGCGGAACGGCCTGCGCTTGGAGGGGAGGCCAGGGGCGAAGGTCGCCTTTGGCCGGCGGGGGGAGCGGGTCGGCGCCGTCGAGGACGCCTCGGGCGTGCTTGACCGCCTGGCACGGAGTCTTCTCACCGCACGCGCGGCACCGCTTGATCAGCCACAGGTCGCGGAAGGCGCGGACGGTCGCTGAGTGGACCCACATGTCGTCTTCAGCCCAGGCTCGCGCCCGGCTGGGTATGGTCATCTTCGGCATCGGTCTCGATCCTCTGGTTCGAGTCGTGCTGTTTCGATCGGGACCGCCGCGGCTGGACTCCTACATCTCGACCGCGACGGTCCCGACTCCCTTGCGGGACCCGCCCCTTTCCTGGTCAACGCGGCGACCGGGGCGGGGCTTGCGCGGGAGACACACCGCCAATGGTCCCTCGACCTGGCGTGCCTCCCGCCGGAGCCGCGTACCTGTGCGGGGGTTACCCGTCCGGGAGAACGGGCGCCCGCACCCTTCCGGGCCATGCCCTTGGGGCCCGGAAGTGGCACGCAGCAGGCTCTTACGGCGCGCGGCTCAACTCCTCACAGGCTGTAGCTGACGAACTAGTCGTAGCATGGCATACGTCACAGAATCGAATCAAGTTTCTCTGTCAAGAATTTTGACGTTGACAGGAATATCGTGCTCTGGTGAGCTGGGCTCATCACTTGAGGAGGAGCGGCCATGGCACCCGCGAAGCCGACCACGACGATGCGCGCCGGATGGCTCGCCGCCAGATTCAAGGCGCTGCGCGACAGCCGCGGGTTGAAGGGCTCGGACGTCGCCGACTACATCGGCAAGACTCAGGGCACCGTCAGCAAGTTGGAGAACGGCGAGTTCCCCCTCACCGGCGATACGATCCTGCAGCTCATGGATCTCTACGGTGTCAACGACCTCAAGGAACGCAACGAGCTGCTTCAACTCTCAGAGGAAGTAGCTCAACGCGGCTGGTGGGACGGCTACGCCAGCCTGCTCGGTTCGAACTTCGCCGACTACGTGTGGATGGAGAGTCGTGCCGATGCCATGCACCTGCTCGACATCAACAACGTCCCCGGCTTGCTTCAAGTGCCCGCGTATGCGGCAGCCCTGATCGGTCGCGGCCCACAGAGCGGCGATGAGTTTCAGGTGCGGCGGCTGATCGAAGCCAGGCTGCTGAGGCGTGAGCAACTTTCCAGGCCACACCCGCCGCATGTTCGGTTCTTGATTCACGAGGGTGCCCTCCACCAAGAGGTAGGCGAGCCTGGCGTCATGAAGGGGCAGCTTGAGTACCTGCTCACCGCTATGAAGCGCACGAATCTTGAGATACGGGTCATTCCACTTCGCGCTTGGAGCCACACTGCGGCCACCGTCGGCGGCGGGTTCACCGCCTTCGAGCTGCCAGTGCCGTTCCCGAACGTCGTCGCCGTCGAGACACCCGCAGGCGCGATCTACGTCGAGGGTCCGGACATAGACTCCTTCACAGACTCCTACAACGCGATCTGGGCAGACGCGCTGTCCGCCTCCAAGACCGAGGCACTGATCGCGCAACTAGCAAAGGACGCAGCGACATGACCATCCCCGAAACTCCCGCCCTCCCCGACCTGCGGGGGGTCGCGTCCTGGCGCAAGAGCACCCGAAGCAGCGGCGGTGGAAACGGGCAGTGCGTCGAGGTTGCCTGCAAGGACGCCGTTGTCGGCATCCGCGACTCCAAGAACCGTTCAGGTGCCACCTACCCGGTCCTAGCCGTCGATGCCTCCACCTGGTCCGGATTTATCGGCGAGATCAAGGCCGTCGCGTAAGACACGGCCAACACAACGAGGGGCGAGCCGGCCACGGTTCGCCCCTCATTGCACCCGACGACGGGCAAGCCCACCAAACAGGACTGCTCACCACCGGCCGCAACGTCGGACGCCGCCATGACGTACGCGCCTCAATGCTCGCTGAGCTCCTGCCCGGAGACGGCCAGGTCACGCAGGAGCCCCAGGACGCGCCGGTCAATGTCGTCTCGGATGGCACGGACGGCGTCGAGGCCTTGTCCGGCGGGGTCGTCGAGCTCCCAGTTGAGGTAGCGCTTGCCGGGGTAGACGGGGCAGGCGTCGCCGCAGCCCATGGTGATGACCACGTCCGAGGCTCGCACCGCCTCATCAGTGAGCGGTTTCGGGAACTCCTTCGACAGGTCAAGACCGAGTTCGTTCATCGCTTCGACTACAGCCGGGTTGATCGTGTCCGCCGGTGCCGACCCGGCCGAGCGAACGGTCACACGGCCGGCGGCGTGGTGGTCGAGGAGTGCCGCGGCCATCTGTGAGCGGCCGGCGTTGTGGACGCAGACGAAGAGCACTTCGGGCTGCTCGGTGGACATGGTGGCTCCTTGGTTCTCGGCGATGCGCTGTGAGGGGTTTTCGTCGGCGGTCATGTCGGTGCCCTGAACCGGCGGCGTGCGTAGAGGGCGGCGTAGACCAGCGCCACGAGGACGGGGACCTCGATGAGGGGACCGACGACGCCGGCGAGGGCCTGGCCCGAGGAGATCCCGAAGGTGGCGATCGCGACGGCGATGGCGAGTTCGAAGTTGTTCCCGGCGGCGGTGAAGGCGAGCGTGGTGGTGCGTTCGTAGCTCATGCCCAGGCCTCGGCCGAGCAGGAACGATCCGGCCCACATGATCGCGAAGTAGACCAGGAGCGGCAGGGCGATGCGGGCGACGTCGAGCGGTCGTGAGGTGATCTGGTCGCCTTGGAGGGCGAAGAGGATGACGATGGTGAACAGCAGGCCGTAGAGCGCGGCCGGGCCGATGCGGGGGAGGAACTTCCCCTCGTACCAGGCCCGTCCCTTGGCCTTCTCGCCCAAGCGGCGGGTCAGATAGCCGGCCAGCAGCGGGATCCCGAGGAAGATGACCACGGACTTCGCGATCTGGAGGGCGTTGACGTCGAGACCGGTCTGTTCCAGGCCGAGCCATCCGGGCAGAACCTGGAGGTAGAACCAGCCGAGGATGCCGAAGGCCACGACCTGGAACATCGAGTTCAGCGCGACCAGCACCGCCGCTGCTTCCCGGTCGCCGCACGCGAGGTCGTTCCAGATGATCACCATGGCGATGCAGCGGGCGAGGCCGACGATGATCAGGCCGGTGCGGTACTCGGGCAGGTCGGGCAGGAAGAGCCAGGCCAGGGCGAACATCAGCGCCGGGCCGAGAACCCAGTTCAACACCAGCGAGGACCACAGCAGCCGCCGGTCGCCGGTGACCTCGTCGAGCCGGTCGTAGCGGACTTTCGCGAGCACCGGGTACATCATGACCAGCAGCCCGAGCGCGATCGGCAGGGAGATCCCGTCGACGTGGACGGCGTCGAGCACGTCACCCAGTCCCGGGATGCCGCGTCCGGCGAGCAGCCCGACACCCATCGCCAGGGCGATCCACAGAGGCAGGAAGCGGTCGAGGCGCGACAGTCGTGCGACGACGGGCGCGGCGGCGGGGGAGTGCCCGGTGTGGGTCACGCGGTCGCCGCCGGGAGCGGGGCGAGGACGGCCGACAGCCGGGCCGTCGCCTCGGGCACCGCGCGGTAGTAGACCCAGCTGGCGCGGCGCTCACTGGCGATGAGCCCGGCGTCGCGCAGCACCTTCAGGTGGTGGGAGATGGTCGGGCCGGTGAGCGTGAACGCTTCGGTGAGGTCGCAGACGCAGGCCTCGCCGCGAGGGTCGGAGGCGATCATGCTCAGCAGCTTCAGCCGAACGGGGTCGCCGACCGCTTTGAACATCCTGGCGAGTTCGGCGGCCTCGTCGTCGGGCATGACGGCGCGGGCGACGGGGGTGCACGCCTCGGCAAGCAGGGGCAGCAGCGGTTTTGACATAGATCTATCTTGATGACTGTCGAAACTGTAGGCAACGCGGGGCGGGTTTGTTCACCTGCTCTTCGCTTACTGGTGGCTGCCACTGCGGTGTCCGACGACCGCGAGAAGCCCCGCGGCGGCCAGGCACACCACCGCCGAGATCCAGATGAACGCATCCGCCGCCAAGAGCGCGGCGCCCAAGGGTGCGAGGGCCTTGGCGATGGTCATGGGCAGTGCCATGGTTCCGGCGATGGTGGCGTAGCGCGCGGGGCCGTAGCGGTCGGCGAGGATGGTGGGCCGCGCGATGGTGGCCACGCCGAACCCGAGACCGAACGCGACGACGCAGGCGGCGGCTCCGGCGACGCTCGTCGCGAAGAACGGGAGCATGGCCAGCCCTGCCGCTTGCACGGCGAAGATGGCGGCGGTGACGGCGGGCATGCCGAAGCGCCGGGCCAGGGCCGTGGTGGTGAGTCGCCCGGTGACCGACAGAATCCCGAGGAGCCCGGCGAGCGATGCCGCCAGGGTCGCGGCGTGTCCGGCTTCGGCGAGGTAGGACACCAGCAGAACCCCGATGGCGGCCACTGCTGCGGAGTGGGTGACGAAGGACGCCGCCAGGAGCCAGAAACCGCGGTCGGTGAGGGCGCGGCGCACGTCGCCGACGGATGTTGCATGTTGGCGTGCGGGGCGAGCGGCAGGAACGGCGAGGAAGTGTCCGGGAACGGCGGTGAGGGCGAGGAGCCCGGCGAGGACGAGAAGGGCGGTGCGCCAGTTCCAGGTGGAGGCGAGCCAGCCGGTCAGGGGGAAGAAGATGCTGCTGGCGAATCCGGCGACGATGGTGACGGCCAGCATCGCCGTGGCGCGGCGTTCGGGTGCGCTGACGGCGATGAGGACGGCGAAGGCCGCTTCGTAGAGGGACATTGCCGAGGCGAGTCCGATGACGGCGAATACCGCGTAGAGCTGCCAGAGGGCGGTGACCTGCGACCAGGCGGCGACGGCCGCGGCGCCGAGGATCGAGCCGGTGGTCATCAGAGCGCGCCCGCCACGGGCGTCGAGCCACCGGCCGACGGGGATCGCCGACGCGGCGGCGGCCATGACCGAGATCGTCAGGGCGATGGTGATCTCGAAGCGGCTCGCGCTCAGGCTCGCGGTCATGGGGGTGAGCAGGACGGAGAAGGTGTAGAAGAGGACGCCGTAGCCGATGGTCTGGGTGACGGCGAAGACCGCCACCAGCCCCCTGGTCCGGGGGTGGGCGGCGGTCTTCGGTGCGACGTCGGTGGTCACCCGCAACAGCCGGTCTCGGTCTTCTCCTCGACCAGCGGGAGCGTGAGCAGTCCGCCGACGACGCCGGTCGCCAGGCCGCGCTTGATCACCGGCAGTTCGGCGGCGGGGGCGGGCGTGCCGCAGCAGGAGTCGCCTTCGTCCTCACCGAGGGCGGCCGACGAGGAGCACACGCCGGTCTCGGGCAGCTCCAGCTGCACATCCCGCGCGGCCTCCCAGTCACCGACGAGAGCGGCGACCACCGAACGCGCCTGCTCGTAGCCGGTGGCCAGGAGGAAGGTCGGCGCGCGGCCGTAGGACTTGGCGCCGATGGCGTAGAAGCCGGGCTCGGGGTGGCCGAGTTCGTCGGCGCCATGCGGGGGAACGGTGCCGCAGGAGTGCTGGTTGGGGTCGATGAGTGGAGCCAGCGCCCTGGTGGAGCCGAGGATCGGGTCGAGGTCGAGGCGCAGTTCGGTGCTGATCGTGTAGTCGGGACGGGCGCCGGTGGAGTTGACGATGACGTCGGCGGCGACCTTGCGGCCGTCGGCCGAGACCACGCCCTCCGCGGTGACCTCACGGACGAGGAATCCAGAGTGGACGGTGACCTTCCCGGCCTCCACCAGTGCCTTGATGCGGGTGCCGATCGCGCCCCGCGCCGGCAGCGCATCGGCCTCGCCGCCGCCATACGCCCGCTCCGGATTCGGCGCCCGCAGCAGCCAGTGCACGCTCGTGCCCGGCTCGTTTTCCGCTAGCTCGGCCAGCGCCAGGAGGGTTCCGGTCGCCGAGTGCCCGGCGCCGACAACGGCCACCGAGCGGCCCGCGAAGGAACCGCGCAGGCGGCCGAGAACGTCGGGCATCCCGACATGGATTCGGTCGGCCGCTTCGGTCTCCCCAAGTGCGGCCAGTCCGTTGCCGCCCAGGGGGTTCGGGCTGCGCCAGGTGCCTGAGGCGTCGATGACCGCCGAGGCGAGCAGTTCCGATCCGTCGGACAGGCGCAGCAGGAACGACGTGTTCTCGCGGCCGGTGGTGCGGACCTTGTCGATGCCGTCGCGGGCGATGGCGGTGACCTTGGCGCCGTGGCGCAGGTTCGCCGCGATCGCAGGGTGGGTGGCCAGTGGAGCGAGGTAGTCGGCGATGAGCTCGGCGCCGGTGGGCAGCTTGTCGGGGTCGGGCGCGATCCATCCGGTCGGCTCCAGCAGTGCACGCGCGGTCGGGGAGGTGTTGAAGCGCCAGGGGGAGAAGAGGCGCACGTGGCCCCATTCGGCGATGGAGGACGCGATGGTGCCGCCGGCTTCGAGGATCACGAAGTCGCGGCCGCGTGCGGCGAGTTCGGCCGCGGCGGCCAGGCCGACCGGCCCTGCGCCGATGACGGCGATGGGGAGAGTACTCATCACGGAACTCCTTGTTTCGAAGAAGGTCGAATCAGCAGGACCGAGACTGCCACTTGTTTAGATGAACGTCAAATCAGTGGTCGGGTGGTCTCGCTCACTCGCAGCTCATGGCCGAGGTCGGCGAGGGCTTGCCCATGATGACGTCGGCGGCGCTGGGGAAGTACTCGATGCAGTTGGCGTTGATGCGGTAGCGGCGGGCGTTGCCGTCGCGTTCGACGAGCAGGAAGCGCACGTCGAGGAGGATCTTCAGGTGCTGCGAGACCGTCGACTGCGCCAGGCCCATCGCGGTCACGATTTCGCCGACGCCCATCGGTTCGCCGTGACGCGCGAGCAGTTCAACGAGCTGGACGCGTGAAGGGTCGGCGAGGGCCTTGAAGCAGGCGGCGTACTCGGTCGCCGTCGTGCGGTCGAGCAGTTCCACGACAACCTCCATCGTTCATCGGCGATCAACGATGATGCTAGTCGGCGGTGAGCGTGATTGTCGAGACGAGGTCGATGACGGTGGCGTGGAGGAGGGCGGCTGCGGCGATGAGCGTGGTGTTCTCGACGCGGTCGGGGGTCTCGGCGGGGGTCTGGTAGCCGGGCATGCCCATGCCGATGCCGACGCTGGGCAGACCTGCGGCGGCGTAGCGGCGGTTGTCGGAGGGCATGGTCTCGGCGCGCAGCGGCACGCCGAGCTTCCGGCCGGCGCGGTCTAGCGCGGTCAGGAGAGGTTCGGCCGCGCCTCCCGCTTCGATGGCGGCGGAGCCGAGTTGCGCGGCACCGTCGAGGTTCACCACGTAGGTGCCCGGGGTGACCTGCGGGGCGTGGTGAGCCGAACCGTGCGCTCCGGCTTCCTCGGCGTCGAGCAGCGCCACGGACAGTCCGACGCCCGGCGGCAGTCCCGCGTGGAGAAGCCGGGCGGCCTCGACGATCGCGGCCACGCCAGAGGCGTTGTCGCACGCCGCCGGGAACCGGTAACCGGGATCGTCGCCCACACCGTCGAAGTGCGCCGTCAGTAGCACGTTCACGCCCGAACCTGGTGGTCTGAACTCGGCGACGACGTTCTGGCCGGGCACGTCCACCACCCGCACCGGCGCCGTAGCCGTCACGCGCCCGGCGCCGATGCTGCGGCGCATCCGCTTGTGCAGGTCGGTCCGCACCGCCAGGGCCGGGATACCGACGACAGGAGGCCCGGCGATCATCTTCGGCATCCACCCGGCGCTGTCGATCCCGCGTGGGATCAGCAGCCCGGTCGCACCACGATGGTGCGCGTCGGCGGCGGCCTCGGGCGACCAGCCGTCGATCAGGACCCAAGCGCCCGCGACGCTACCGTCGGCCTCCGCGAGCCGGGCTTCGCGCGGGTGCGCGAGTTCGGCGGTGGCGAGGTGCTCGCAGAAGTCGCGACGGAAGACGAGATCGGTGGCGCTCTTCCCGTCGTCGAAGCGCATGCGCGGGGTGGCGTAGACCTCGCGGACCGCGCCCTCAAGGGTGAACTCGTCGAAGTGCACCTCGGCGCCGTGTCCGCGCAGCTCATCGGCAAGCCACATGGCAGCCGCCCTGCCACCGGTCGTACCGACCCGGCGACCGGTGAAGTCGTCGCCGGCCAGACGCTCGACGGTGGCACGCATCCGCGTCAGGTCAGGGCCGACGCCGCCGTCGAGCGGCGCCGGCACGGTGTCGGCCGACATCACCCGCAGCAGCTCTTGGCCGCAGGCGCCTTCTCGGCAGACGTCCCACAGCAACCGGACGCCTCCGTCGGCGCGACCGCCGTCCCGCAGCAACCGCTCGCCTGCTCGGCCTTCGCGGCCGGAGCGCTGCCGCAACAGCCGCCCGCCGCCGGGGCCTGAAGGGCCTCAAGCGGGCTTCCGTCGAAGCCGCCGCTGGTCTTCGTGGTCTCGGTGCTCATGTCGAGCCTCGTTCCTGTTTCGATGAATCTCAAATCAAGCTGGCGAGACCGAGTTTGCATCTTGATTCGAAGACTGTCAACATAGAAGCATGTCGAAGCAGCTTCCGGTTCTGGAGAGTCCCACCGCGGGGTCCTGCTGCGCTCCGATCGCCGAGGAAGCCCTCGACGCGGTCCAGGCCGCGCCCCTCGCCCAGCAGTTCAAGGCCCTCGGCGACCCGATCCGGCTGCGCCTGCTGTCGCGCATCACCGCCGCACCCGGCGGCGAGATCTGCGTCTGCGACCTGACCGGCGGCGACTTCCAAGTCACCCCGCCGACCATCTCCCACCACCTGAAGATCCTGCGCGAAGCCGGACTCATCACCGGCGAACGGCGAGGCACCTGGGTCTACTACCGGCCCGTCACCGACGTCCTCAAAGGACTCTCCGGCATCCTCGCCGGGCAATAGGCGCAACGGGGCAGCAGTGCCCGAACCGACGATCGTCATCCTCGATCTGGAGGTCCCCGACGCCGGGCCGGTCTTCCTTACCGCTCTCGCACTGCACGTGGCCGCCGGCCCGGCCTGCGTCGTCAGCGGAGCGAGCGAAAGCCGACTTCGTCGGCCGGTGACTCGCAGTCCTGTCCGGATGAGCGGCGTGGGAGTCGGTGATCACGACGAGCGCGGACCACGGAGAAATCCCCGGTACGTCCCCTCTCTGCTTCAGACCAGTGCGTGGACTTCCTCCTCGTCGACTGTCAATCCGCGGCAGGACAGCAGCCATGGACGGGTGCACCAGCTCACCGATGTGGCCGTCGTGTCCATCCACTCTGGAACCTCCTGAACGAGAGGCGCCCGGTAGGCACCCGCGGTAGCCCGGCGAGTTGCGGATGTCGCGTGACCGCTCCTGCGGCATTCCGGTCGCGTCTCCGCCGCCGGTCTCATTGACCTTCGTGGAGTAGAGGAGTTCTTCGGGCGCCTTCGGGCTGTCCCAGATGCTGACGACTTCCTCGCCGGCGGTATATGGATCCGGTACGGGCCTGGCGGCGTTCGAAAAGTGCACGCCTCACCCCGAGTTGGTTAGAACCGTTCTCCGTTCAGAACCGCGCGGCACCGTACCGGAGGTTCGTGCAGGATGCCATCCATCATGGACGTTTGATGTGCGGCGGATGTGCACGCATGGTCCGGCCCGCCCGGCACGGGCTGGTACGCACCGGCATCAGCCCTGTGGGAGCATCACCTCGCACGGCCCCTCCTCAACGAGCCGCGTTTCAGCCGCATGGGTCAACGAGCGAGGGCCGCCCCAGTCGTGCCGACCGGACGCTGAAAGGGATCTGATGGACCGAGCCACAGTGACCGGGTTCCAGCAAGCGGACGGCGTCCGGGACTGGCGCGTCCTGGACACCGGCGCGAGTGCCTGGTTCGACGCGCCGTCGCTGACCGCGGGGGCGGCGCTCGTCGGCCGCATCGCCGAACTGACGGCCGCCACCGGTCTGCCGGACGTTGACCTGCGACCCGGCGGGGTGCGCGTGCGAATCGGCTCGGCGGGGGACCTCACCCCCGTCGACGTCGAGCTCGCTCGTTCGATCTCGGCGGCGGCCCACGAACTCGGCTTGACCGCGGACCCGGCTGTACTCCAAGCCGTGCGGCTTGTCATCGACACCACCGACCGGCCGTCGCTGGTCTCGTTCTGGCGGACCGTGCTCGGCTACGAGCCTGCCGGGACCGACGGGCTCGGGGATCCGTCGCGACGGGATCCCGCGCTGTCGTTTCACCGGAGCCCGCCACGGCCGCCGCGCGATCGGATCCACGTCGATGTGGTCCGCGCGCCGAACGCGGTGGAGGCGGCCAGGGCCGCGGTCGGACAAGAGCCGTCCGGCGCGTACGGGGTCGCACTCGCCGACGCCGACGGCAACGTGGTCGACGTGGTCCCCGGTGACAGGCTCTCGAAGGAGCCGGAGACCGAGGACTGGCAAGTCCTGTTCGGCGCGATAGCGCATTACCCCGTCGATTCGCCGGTAAAGGCGGATGGGTTCGTGTCGGCTGTCGCTGGCCTGGCCGACGACGCGGGGCTGCCGCTGATGGTGGACCTGCGGGCCGATGGCGTCACGATCGACAGTGGGAAGGATCAGTGGGAAGACGGGGAGGGCTCCGCCACGAGCCGGTTCGTGGACCTGGCCGGCCGGATCCAGACCGCGGCGCGCGGCCTGGGGCTTTCAGCGGACCTCGCGCGCCCGCGTTTCGTCCAGCTCGGCTTTGACGCGGTCGACGTTCGTGCGGTGCGAGCCTTCTGGACATCGGTACTCGGCTACCGGCACGACCCACGGGCGTTCGTGACCGACATCTACGATCCGCGTCGGCTCAATCCGGTCCTGTTCTTCCAGCAGATGGACGCAGCCGACACGGAGCGGCGGCAACATCGCAACCGCATCCATGTCGACCTCTTCGTCCCGCACGATCAGGCTCAAGCCCGCATCGACGCGGCCGTGGCCGCCGGAGGACGGATCGTCACCGAGGACGCACCGGATCGTCGGACCATCGTCGACCCGGAAGGCAACGAAGTGGACATCGTGACGCGCCACCAGGCGTAGGCGTGCGCTTCCGTCACCGGCCGGGGCACGCCCATCGAGCCATGTGGTGTGGACCGAGGTCGCGCGCGATTTCCATGGAGGACGGCTCGCCGCTCAGCCGTCGAGGCGGACGAAGGCACGGGCGGCGGGCATCGGCGAGCCGCGTGCAGGGGCCCTCAGCCCGCGTGAGCGGCCCTCGCCCGAGCGAGGACGTCCTCGATCATGTCCTGGAGCGCCGACCGTGAGGCGAATGCCCCTTTGCCGCCGAGCGCGCCTTGGAGGCTCGCCGCCAGATCGGCGTAGGGGTCGCCGACGTCGAGGGTGGACAGTTCCCGCTCAAGTTCGGCGACGGTCCACGGCCGGTCGTGGCGCTCCACGTGAGGCCCGTGGGGCCAGGGCCGGTTCAGCGTTATCGTGCCCCCGCGCACCGACAGGACCTGCCCGGTCAGCGGGCAGCCGGCGGAGGCCAGGTAGGCGGTGAGGGGTGCGGTGACCTCCGGCCCGGTGGGGTCGAAGCCGTCGGCGACCGGGGCGGGCATACCGGGGACGTGTTCGGTGAGGCGCGTGCGCACCATCGACGGCGAGACGCAGTTGACCCGCACAGCCATGCGCCCTAGTTCCAGTGCGTGCACCGTCGTCATCGCCGCGACGCCGGCCTTCGCGGCGGCGTAGTTGGTCTGGGTCGGCAGGGGGTTGAGCAGACCGGAGCCCGAGGCGGTGTTGACTATGGCCCGGTCGACGGCGGGCGGCGCGCTGTCCCGCCAGTACCTCGCCGCCCAGTGGCTGACGGCGTAGGTCCCTTTGAGGCCGACGTCGACGACTCGATCGAAGGTGTCCTCGTCAAGGTCGACGAGGCCGAGACCGGCCTCCACGGCGGCGTTGTTGACGACGACGTGCAGCTCGCCGAACGCCTCGACGGCCGTGGCGACCATGCGGCGGGCGTCGCCGAAGTCGGCGACGCTCCCGGTGTCGGCCACGGCCTCGCCACCGGCGTCGGTGATCGATCGTGCGACGGCCTCGGCGACCGAGGCGTCGACGCCCGAACCGTTCGGTGCCGTGCCGAGGTCGTTGACGACGACCTTCGCGCCCTCGCGGGCGAAGTAGCGCGCCAACGCGGCTCCGATGCCCCGCCCGGCACCGGTGATGAGTGCGACGCGTCCGTCGAGACTTCCCATGACGAGCTCCTCAAGGATGCGGTAAATGAATTAATGCAGTCACTGTAGCAGTGCGCTCAATGTAGGATCTGGCCATGGCGGGGTTGCGGGAGCTGAAGAAGAGGCGCACGAGGGATCAGTTGGTGGCCGCGGCGGTCACCCTCATACGCGCCCAGGGTTTCGACAAGACCACGGCGGCCCAGATCGCGGAGGCCGCCGAACTGTCGCCGCGCACCTTCTTCCTGCACTTCGCGACCAAGGAGGACGTGCTTCTCGCCAACGCCGCCGAACGCACCGCCGTGGGCGTCGCCGCCATCGCGGACGCCCGGCCCGGCGCGACGGTCGGCGCGACCCTGCTCGACGCCGTCCGCCGCATGATCGGCCACAACGACTCGACCGACGCCGCCGACGGCCTCGCCGCCCTGCGCGCCGAGCTCATCGCGACCGTCCCGGCCGTGCGCGCCCGCGTCGCCGAACACGCCCTCACGGCCCAGGACGAGCTCACCGCCGCCCTGTGCGCCGGACACGGCGACGACCTCGACCCCGTCGAGGCGGCCGCGCGTGTCGGAGCCGTCGTCGGCGCCGTCAACGCCGCCATGCTCGCCGCGCTCCGGCTCGGCCGCTCACCGGCCGAGCAGCGCGACGCGATGCTTCGCGCCGCCGAGCTGGCCATCGACCCCGAGGGGACTTCGCGGGCGCGGTAGCCGTTCGTCACCACGAACGGCTACCGCGCGCCTCAGGCCGCCAGTGTCCTCTCGACGCGCTCCGGCACCGGCTCCTCCTCGGCGGCGGAACCCCCGCGCCGCGGCCACAGCGCCAGCGCTCCGGCCGTTCCGCCGACCGCCAGAGCCGCCAGCACGGACCACGTGACCGCCAGACCGGCGTGCGCCCCGAGCCATCCCGCGACGGGGTAGGTGATCAGCCATGCGGCGTGCGACAGGGAGAACTGGGCGGCGAAGGCCTCCGGGATCCGGTTCGGTGCGACCGAGTCACGGATGACCCTGCCGGTCGGCGTGATGATCAGCGCCATGCCGACGCCGATGACGCTCCAGACGATCGCCGTGCTCGTCCGGGTGGCCAGTCCCGTCGCGACGAGGACCGTCGCGGTGATCGTTCCGGTGACCAGGACGGCGGCGCCGGTCACCATGACGGTGCGTTCGGCGATCCGGTCGAGGAGCCGGGGGAGGGTGAGCGCGGCGGTGAGCGTCCCCGCGCCGGAGGCGGCGAGCATCCACGCGACCTCCGACTGCGAGCCGCCGAGTTCGTCGCGGACGAAGTTGACGGTGCTGACGACGACGATCGAACCGGCCGCCGCGACCACCAGGTTCAGGGCCAGGACGCCGCGCAGCCGCGGTGTCGCGAGGAAGGTCCTGATCCCGGCGGCCGCCTTGTCCCAGGCCCGGGCGTGGGCACTGGGGCGGGCGTCGGGAACGCGCGTCGACCCGATGAGCAGGGAGGCGAGAACGAATCCCGCCGACGTGCCCACGAACAGTGCGTCGAAACCGATGAAGGCCAGGGCCACCGCCGCCAGTACCGGACTGAGCAGGCTCTCCATGGTGGACGCCACCTGGGAGGCCGACAGGGCGCGTGTGTAGGCGGCCTTGTCGGTGACGATGTCGGGGATGACGGCCTGGAAGGTGGGCGTGAACGCCGCCGACGCCGCCTGGAGCACGCCGACCAGCAGGTATATCTGCCAGATCTCGGTCACGAACGGCAGGGCCAGGACGACCAGGGCGCGGACCAGGTCGAGAGCGATGAGGAAGGCCCTGCGCGGGAGCCGGTCGACGTACGCGGCGGCGAGGGGCGCTATCACGACGTACAGGACCATCTTGATGGTGAGGGCGGTGCCGAGGACCGTGCCGGCGCGGGGTCCCGCGAGGTCGTAGGCGAGCAGTCCGAGGGCGACGGTCGTCAGCCCGGTGCCGAACAGGGCGACGAGCTGAGCGCTGAAGAGGTGGCGGTAGTCGCGGATGGCGAAGAGTCGCATGGCGGTTTCCTTTCGTGCCCATGCGGTGGGGCGCGGCCGCGAGGTGACGGCCGCGCCCCACGAGCGGATCTTGCCGTGAGGCCGTGCACTGGCGTGGAGATGAGTCCGCTGCGACAGGGACAGGACAGGTCGAGGTGAGGCATGGGTTTCCTCCGTCATGGGCCGTCTGTGGTCAGTGGTGCGCGTGCTCGGCGTGCCGCATGTGGACCGCCTCCTTGGCGGTGGCGTGCAGCGTGAACTCCGCCGTGCGGACGACGTCACCGTGCTGGAAGTCGAGGTACAGCCGGTAAACGCCACCGGTGGGCGCGACCACCATGAACGTGATGTCGGGCCCCGGTGTGACGTCCGCGCCGCTCTCCGGGTGGACGTGCAAATAGCCCAGGTCCCCACCGCGCAGGGCCACCAGGTGCCCATACGCGCCCAGGTAGGGCTGAAGGTCGGTGACGGGTGCGCCTTCGCGGCTCACCGTGAGCGTCAGCGGGGTCGCCGCGCCGGGCGCGAGCTCGCCGTCGAGGGTCACGGTGTACTCGCCGATCCGCGCGGTCCTGTTGTCCTCGGTGAACGTCCTGGGCTCGTACAGCCCGCCGACCGAGGCGTCGACGCCGAGGGTCAGGCTCCGGCCGTGGCCGGTCGGGTGGATGTCGGCGAAGAACCGCCACGCGCCCGGTGCGAGGGTCAGCTCGGCGGTCCAGGTGCCGTTCCCGTCGCGTACCGGGTGCACATGCTGGAACCTCGCGGTGTCGCGCCGGACGGCGATGAAGTGGAGTTCCTTCTCATGCTCGGGCTCGAACTCGGTCACCGGCCGCCCGTCGGGGCCGGTGATCCGGAAGGTGACCAGCCGCGCCCCGCCGGTGAGGATCGGCGAGTCGAGTTCGAAGGTGTACCCGTCCTCGGAGACCGACAGGCCGCCGGGGCGGGCTCCGCCGTGACCGTTCATGTCGTGCTCGCCGTGGCCGTTCATGATGCCTCCATGTGGGACGTGCGCCGTGGCGCCGTTCTGCTCGTTGACCATGCCGAGCATATACCCCTAGGGGGTATATTGGAATGGTGATCCACGTCATGGGGGAGGCATGTTCGTACGGTCAGCCCGTGGGCACCAGGGGGAACACGGCCACGTCACGGTCGAAGCAGACGATGAGGCGGCCGTCCGGCGTGGCGGCGAGCGCCCTGACCGGCTCGGGGAACCGCATGTCGGGCCGAATCCTGATCAGGGTGGTGAGGTTCCACATCTCGACACCCTTCCCACTGGTCGTCACCGCGACGGGGTGGCCGTCGATCGTGGTCGCGGCCAGTGCTTCGACGGAACTGACGGGAAGCGGTCCGACCTGCCGGGCGGCGGCGACGTCCCAGACCTTCACCCACGGCTCGGGCCAGGAGTCGTCGGCGGTGAGAGCGAAGGACCGTCCGCCCGCGACGGTGGCGGCCACGAGGCGCACCGGCTTGCCGTTGCCTCCGGTGGTCTGGAGGCCGGTGTCGCGGTTGGAGGCGAGGTCGCGGACCTTGAAGCCGCCGCCCCAGCGCCCGAGCACGGCGACGGGCCGCTCGTCGAGGGCGGTGACGGCGAGATCTTGCACCCACCGGTGGTCGCTCTTGCGGGGCTTGCCGGTCTCCTCGCCCGTGCGCAGATCCCAGACCCGGATGGTCTTGTCGTCGCCGGCGGTGATGGCACGGGGCATGTCGCCTCCGCCGTCGGCACCGATCGCGGTGATCGGGCGGCGGTGGACGGTCGACGCCTCCCTCACCTGCTTCCCGATCGCGAGGTCCCAGGTCCGGACCTCGCCTTCGGTGTCTCCGGTGACGGCCGTGCCCCGCCCGTCCACCTCGGTCGCCGCCACGGCGGTGACGGCACCGGTGTGGCCGGTCAGCGGCGGGCACACCTCGTCTCCGGTGTCGAGGTCCCAGACCCGGACGGTCCGGTCTTCGCTCCCGGTGACCACCACCGGCCGCCCGGCGACCGACGTGGTCGCCACGGCGGTGATCGCGGCGTCATGGCGGACCGGTTTCCCCACCGTCCCATTGACGACCAGTTCCGACACCCGGATCGACCCGTAGCTACAGGTGGACACCACCACCTGCCGACCGTCCAGCACCGCCGTCGCCAACGTGTTCGGCGTGGAGGTGTGCTGGGGGAACAGCTCGCCGACCGGTTCCATCGTGGCCAGGTCCCACAGCTGGACGGCCGGTTCTTCGTCGACGCAGAGGACCGCGACGATCCGGCCGTCGACGACCGTGATGGCCGCGCCCTCCAGATGATCCGGCCGGGGGAACGTGCCGACCGGTAGCCCGGTGGCGAGATCCGACACCCGCGTCGTCGTCTGGTAGCCGCCGGAGATCACCACGGCCTGTCCGCCGGGCAGCTCGCCGACGGCGATCGCGCCGACGTAGCCCGTATGCGCGGTGAACGGCTTTCCCACCGGCTCACCGGTCTCCAGATCCCATACGTGCACGGCCGGGCCGCCACCGGTGACGGCCACCCAGCGTCCGTCCAGCACGGCGGTCGCCACGGTGTAGACCGGGCCGGTGTGTTCGCGGAACGGCGCCATCACCTCTTCCCGGGTTTCGAGGTCCCACACGCGCACGGTGTGGTCATAGCAGCCGGTGACGACCACCCGGCGGCCCTGCCGCTCCCCGACGGCGAGGGCCTGCACGCTGTCGGCGTGAAGGTGGAGAGGTTCTCCCACCGGCTTTCCCGACGCGAGATCCCATACCCGGATCGTTTCGTCGTCACCACCGCTGACCACGACCTCGCGGCCGTCCAGAACGGACAGGGCCACCGTCCGCACGCCGTTGGTGTGACCGGTCCAGGGGGCGCCGACCTGCTCGCCCGTCGACAGATCCCACACCCGGACGGTCTTGTCGCCGCTCGCGGTGACCGCCACCGCCCGTCCATCGAGGACGGTGGTCGCCACCGTCGACACCCAGCCGGTGTGGCCGCCGATGTTCCCCAAAGGCGGGCAGGACGTGACGCCCTTCGGCAGCAGACTGCTCCACACCTGTCGCCATCCTTCGGTGCGTGCGGGATCAAGTGGAAGTTCCTCATGAAATGCCGACATGCGGTGCAGAGTAGCCAGTCGCGCCCGGCGCGGGGCTCGACGGCCTCGCTACGCGCGCCGTGCGGGCATCAGGGCCGCGACGGCGAGGCCGGCGAAGGCGAGGACGCCGGCCGCGGTCCGGGCGGCGTGCGCGATCTGCCAGCGGTCCCGCGTGTCCGTCCAGTCCGCGGGCGGTGCGGAGACGCTCCAGCCGAGCTGGTCGGAGTTGATCGGGAGGTTCACCACCAGCGTGAGGCCGAAGACGAAGAGCAGGAGGGCGAACGCGGCGACGGTGAGTCCGCGTGCGTTGGTCTTGCGGGTCAGGTAGACCAGTAGTGCCGTGGTGAGCAGTGCGGGGATCAGGGTCACGGTGGCGAGTGTGTCCAGGGAGTCGAGTTCGACGAGCCGGACCTGGGTGTAGGCGGTGGCGTCGAATTTCCGCAGCGACAGTTCCAGGACGAGGACCCCGGTGAGGAATCCGGCGAACAGGCCGCTGAACAGCAGCCCGGCGAATCGCACGTACCGTGTCATGATCATGCTCCTTCGAGTTTCGGATCGTACGAGACTCATATTAAAGTCTTGCGACCATCAAGCAATATGAGTTACGTAACACATTCGCACCCGACCGTCCTTTGTAGATTCAATGTGCGAAACGGAGCCCTGGCCACGGTAAGGTCCAACGGCCTGAAGTGGACGATCTACAAAGGACGGTCACCGTCGGTGGGCGGCCCTCGTGGTTCGCCGTCGAGCGACCGGTCCGTGACGACACCCCGTGCGTTCGGCTCGGGCGCGCCGGCGTCCACGCTCGACGATTGGGGAACGTTTCGTGAACCACCGCCCTTGGCTCGCATCCGCGGGCATCGCATCCGTCCTCTTGGCCACCCTCACCACCGGAACGGCGCACGCCGACCCGGTCCTGCCCGGCTCCGCGGCCTTCACCCCGGCCGAACGCGCACGGGCCGGCACCGTCGGTCTCGTCACCGGGGACAAGGTCCTCGTCTCACCCACCGGCAAGTTCGCCTTCTTACCCGGCGAAGGGCGCGAGGACGTCGGCTACGTCGCCTACACCGAGGACGCCGAACAGCACGTCATCCCGCGCGACGCCTTGCCGCTGCTCCGCCGAGGCGTGCTCGACGAGAGTCTGTTCAACGTCACCGGGCTCGTGCGTGACGGTTTCGGCGACGGCGGCTCGCTGCCGCTGATCGTGCAGGACGACGGTGGATCGATGTCGGCGTCCTCTTTGGACGGTGTGACGGTCGTGCGGAACCTGGAGAGCATCGACGCGAAAGCGGTGGAGGTGCCCCCGGAGGAGGCCGTCGGATTCTGGGCGGGCCTCACCCCGAAAGCGGGGGCACTGAGCCCCGGGCTCACGCACGTGTGGCTCGACGGGAAGGTCGAGGTGCTCCTCGACGAATCCGTTCCGCAGGTCGGCGCCCCGGACGCCTGGGCCGCCGGTTACACCGGATCCGGTGTCACGACCGCGATCCTGGACACCGGCTACGACCCGACGCATCCCGACCTCGCCGGCAAGGTCGCCGAGGCCGTCGACTTCACCCGGACCTCGCCGGGCGCGATCGACGGCCATGGACACGGCACGCACGTGGCGTCCACCGTGGCCGGTTCCGGCGCCGCTTCGGACGGGCGGTACAAGGGCGTGGCCCCCGACGCGTCGCTGATCGTCGGCAAGGTGCTCAACGACTCCGGGAGCGGTTCGCAGAGCGGGATCATCGCGGGCATGGAGTGGGCCGCCGAACAGGGCGCCGCGGTGGTCAACATGTCCCTCGGGAGCGGGCCCACGGACGGCACGAGCCCGATGGACCGGGCCGTCAACGAGATCAGCGAGGCGACGGGCACGCTGTTCGTGATCGCCGCGGGCAACGACGGGTGCGTCGCGTGCGTGACGAGCCCGTCCACCGCCGACGCGGCGCTGTCGGTGGGAAGCGTGACCAAGTCCGACGACCTCAGCGGCTTCTCCAGCCAGGGTCCCCGAGTCGGCGACTACGCCGTCAAACCCGACATCGCGGCCCCGGGCAGCGCCATCACCGCCGCGAGGGCGACCGGAACCGCACTCGGCGAGCCGGAAGGCGACTTCTACACCACCGCCAGCGGGACGTCGATGGCCACGCCGCACGTCACCGGCGCGGTGGCGATCCTGAAGCAGGCGCATCCCGACTGGACGGCCGAGCGGCTCAAGGCCGCGCTGATGGGCTCGGCGACGGGCCTCGACGGGCTGTCGGTCTACCAGCAGGGCGCGGGACGTCTCGACGTGTCCACCGCGATCTCCGCGGCCGTCACGCCGAGCACGGGCAGCCTGTCCTTCGGGAACTTCGCCCACCCGCACGACCAGACGCCGGTGGGAAAGACCGTCACCTACACCAACGCCTCCGGTGCCGCCGTGGCACTGACCATGAGCGTGACCGGCGGCAACAGCGGACTGTTCACATTGGATAAGACCGCCGTCACGGTTCCCGCCGGCGGAACCGCAGAGGTCACCGTCACGGCGAACCCCTCCGCGGACCAGACCGTCGGCGCGCAGTCCGCCGTGCTCGCCGCCACCGGCGGTGGCGGCACCGTGCGCACGGCCGTCGGCGCCAACCTCGAAGCCGAGAAGTTCGACATCACCATCGACGCCACGGCCCGCGAAGGCGGCACAGTGGACGCCCTCTTCGGCGGATGGTTCGACCTCGACAGCGGTGAGGGCGAGTCCTTCCACGAGGCGGACGACATCACCGTGCGCCTGCCCGCCGGGCGCTACGAGCTGCTCGGCTACGTCGCCACCGAGGCCACGGGCGAGGTCACCGCGTTCGCCACCGACGTCATCATCACCGACGCCGGGCAGACGGTGGTCTGGGACGCCAGGAAGGGCAGGCGCGACGATGTGAACCTCGACCCCAAGGACGAGCGGCTCGACATCGGCACACTGAGACTGAGCGCCATGAACGTCACCGAGAACTGGTACCACAGCTTCAACTGGTGGCTCGACGACACGGTCAAGGCGTACACGGTGCCGAGCGCGACGATGCTCGGCAAGTACTTCACCTACCAGTTCCAGGCGCAGTACGTCAGCCCGGACGGGTCGGCTAACCCGTACCGCTACAACGTCTCGTATCCCACCGCGGGCAAGATCCCGGCGGGCACGGTGCGCACGGTGAGGAACTCGGCGCTGCAGCGAGACGACGAGACGTACCACTCCCAAGGCACGGCGATCACCGGATACCGCCAGGACTACAGCGCCGACGACGGAGGCGTTACCGAGGCCGTCGAGCAGGTACTGCCGGGCAAGGCGACCGTGTACTTCACCCCGGGAGCGTGGGTGAGCGAGCTGTACGTCGGCGACTTCGACGGGGGAGCGACGGAGGTGGCGTCGAGCCTGTCCACGAAGATCAGGGGCAGGACGGCGCATCCGGTGTGGAACAAGGCTCCGCTGGGGGCCACCTCGTACGGTTCCCGTTTCGCCGACGACATTCACATCGGGGCGGCGTTGTTCGACGACGCGAGCCGGGGCGTTCTCTCCGACTCCTACCTCGTGGCGACCGGTACGTCGGTGTTGTCGCTGAACGGTGAGGAGCTCGTCGCCAACGAGGACCCGTGCGACGTGAACACCGCGCTGGCCACCGGGGCGAGTGGAACCGCGACGCTCACCTGCACCGCGACCCGGTCGGTCGACTGGTCCCCGCTCGGGACGACGTCGAGCGCGCGGTGGACCTTCGCCACCGTGCCGCCCCCGGCCGACGAGGGAGCGGACCTGCCGCTGAACTCGGTGGCGCTCGGATCGGCGAGCGTCGTCAACGGCTACGCCCCGGCGACGGCCATGCAGTTCGTGACGCTGGACGCCTTCGCCTACGGCGAGGGCTACGCGGGCACCAGGCGGCTGACCTTCGAGGTGTCGTACGACGACGGCGTGACGTGGAAGAGGATCATCGTGCACCGGACCGGCGACCACGCGACGGCTTCGCTGAAGCACCCGGCGGGAGCGACCTTCGTGTCGACGCGACTGTCCTTGGTGGACAACGCGGGCAACACGGCGACCGTGACCACGATCAGGTCCTATGGCCTGAAGTAGACGGACCCGACAGGGCGCCCTCGGCTGGGGGCGCCCGGTCGGCCGCCTGCCGGTGGGGGAGTGTTCCGTGCCCGCTCCGCGTCGAATGCCCGCCGGACTGACGAGTCGCAACTGCCAGACGACGAGCGCGGCGGTCGGCCGTGTCGCCTTCTATGGAGAGGGCGGCCGGCATAGCCGTCGATTGACCTCTCCTCCTCGGTCCCGGCGTTCTTCGCCCCAGCGGACGCCGGGGTCCTGACTACGTGCACTGGATGCGCAGTCCCGTGCGCTGGGTGTGCTCACGGCACATGAACAGGTACAGCGTGCCGACGTCGCCCCACGACGCGTCGGTGAGCTCGGTGGGCCGGATCTGGAGCAGCAGCTCCATCGGGTCCGGGCAGTCGGGGCAGAACGGCGTCTGGTCGCCGCCGTTGGCCCAGTACGGATAGCCGCCGATCGCGACCCCGGCGTTGCGGAGGTGCGGGGCGCGGACGCGCTCGTGTGTCAGGTCGAGGGAGGCGCTGTCGACGACCCGCCAGTTCGCCCAGGCGTCGCGGCCACCGCTGTCGCCGGGCACGAGATCCCACAGTTCGGGGCAGTGCAGCGACATTCCGCAGCCGTCGGGCAGTGACTTCCCAGGAAGCGGAAGCGCATGGCGTTCCTCGAAGGCGGGGCCGTCGCCGGCGTCGGCCACATGCGGATCCGTCAGCGACGTGTACGACCGGACGAGCCAGCCGCCCCGCTCGCCGCTTCGGCCCCACGGATGGCAGTTCCAGCAGTAGAAGAACGTGAAGAACGCGATGGGCAGCCGGTCGTGAAGCCCGTCGCGTTCGTTGTTCACCTGCGCTACGAACCTCAGGTCGTCGGCGCAGCCGTCGCAGACCGGCCAGGACTCGCCGTCCTCCATGGCCGGAAGCCCGCCGAAGCGGGTCCCGGTGAGTTCGCGCTCCGCCGGACGGCTCGCCACCGGTTCCAGGACCGTCCTCGTGCGCAGCAGCGGCCGCAGCAGCCGCCTGACGCGGTCTTCCTCCAGTAATGCCACCGGGGCATCGTAACGATGGCGAACGGGCGTTCGTTCGTGCTGCCCACCGCGAAAGAGGAGCGTCACGAGGTGACGCCCCTCTCGCCGGGTCAGCGCTCTTCGCGGAACTCGACGTGCCGTGCGGCGACCGGGTCGTACTTGCGCAGTACGAGGCGGTCGGGATCGTTGCGGCGGTTCTTACGGGTCACGTAGGTGTAGCCGGTCCCGGCCGTGCTGCGGAGCTTGACGACGGGCCGGATGTCAGTGGAAGCCATGGGCGTCCTCCTCGGAAAGGTTATGCATAATGATAATCATTATCGTTAAGCCTCTATTCCCGGGAGACCCGATGACCACCACCGGACCGATCGCCCCACCACGCCGTCCAGAGCCGGCCCCGGCCACGCGCACGCCTGTCACCGTCCTCGCCGGCCTCCACTCCCACGCCACCGCCGACGTGGCCGACCGCCTCCTGCACACCGAACCGGGCCTCATCCTCATCGCCCACGACCTCGCCGACCTCGCCGACGGCCACGTGCGCCGCCGTGTCCGCGACGCCACCGGCGTCCTGGAAGAGGGCGAGGCCGCACTCGCCCACGGCTGCGTCTCCTGCGCGGTGCGCGACGATCTCGTGCCCCTGCTGGTGCGCCTCGCCCACGACCATCCCGGCCGCCCGCTGCTCGTCGAACTGCCCGAGACCGTCGAGCCCCAGGACCTCGCCGAGGCCTGTGCACACGCGCCGGCGGCCGAGGTCCTCCGCGTCGACTCCTGCACCACCGTCCTCGACGCCCTGAGCCTGCTCGGCGACCTCAACAGCGTCGACGACCTCGCCCACCGCCGCCGGACACCCGTCGAGGACACCCGGGGCGTGGCCGAGGTCCTGGTCCGGCAGATCGAGTACGCCGACACCGTCCTGCTGCGCGGTGAGGCGTCCGGCGGTCCCTACGAGACCGCGCGCCTCGGCGTTCTCACCCGCCGTCTCGCGCCCTGGGCCGCGCACCCGTCGCCCCCTGACGACGAAGGCCTCGCCGCCGCGATCCTGCGCACGGGCAGGTACGACCCCGGACGTCCGCCCGGCCCGGCGCGAGCACTGGCCGGGCTCACCCTGGGCGTGCACGAGCCCTTCGAGGACTGCGGCGTGATCTCCATGTTGTTCGCGACCCGCCGGCCCTTCCACGCCGGGCGCCTGCACGCCCGGCTCGACGAGATCGCCTACCCGGCCTTGCGTGCCCGCGGCCATCTGTGGCTGGCGACGCAGCCCGACACCGTCGTCGCCTTCGAGGCCGCCGGGGGCGGCATCGCGATGGCCTCGCTCGGCCCTTGGCTGGACGCGCTTCCGGTGTCGGGATGGGACGCCCACAGTGCCGGCCGTCGGGTCGCGGCGGCGCTCGACTGGGATCCGTACTACGGGGACCGCGGTACGTCCCTCGCCTTCATCGGCGAGGGATTCGACGTCGACGAGCTCCGCCTCCGTCTGGAGGGCTGCCTGCTCACCGACATGGAGCTGTCACAGGGCAGGGACGCCTGGACGGCCGGGGAGGACCCTTTCGCCGGGTGTTTCCCCTCAGCCGCCTGAACGGATCCGCGTGGCGAGGTCGTGGGTCTCCCGGTCGAACAGCACGAGCCGAGCCTCCTCGACGCTCGTCTCGGCCGAGTCGAAGGCGCCGAGGGCGACGCCGATCGCGTCGTCGATCGGCCAGCCGTAGATACCCGCCGAGACCAGCGGGAAGGCGACCGTGCGCGCGTCCAGTTCGTCGGCGACGGCGAGACTGCGGACGTAGCACGACCTCAGGAGGTGGGTCTGGTCCTTGCCGGGCCAGTATTGCGGGCCGACGGTATGGATCACCCAGTGTGCGTGGAGACGGCCCGCGGTCGTGGCCACGGCCTCACCGGTCGGCAGGCCCCTGCCGTAGTGCGAGCGGCGCAGATCCTCGCACGCGGCGAGGATCTCCGGCCCGCCCGCGCGATGGATGGCGCCGTCCACGCCGCCGCCGCCGAGCAACGAGGAGTTCGCCGCGTTGACGATCGCGTCGACGTGCTCCACGGTGATGTCGCCTTGCACCAGTTCCACTCGCACGAGCGCCTCCTCACAGTGGGCAACGGCACGATGCTCCCACCGCATTCCCGTGGCTAGTCTGATCATGGCGCTGGTGCGTTCCCGCCCGGGGACGCCGCAAGAGGGAACCCGGTGGGAATCCGGGGCTGCCCCGCAACGGTCAACGCGCGTTCCGCCCGTGAGCCCGATACCTGCCCGTGCCCCGCGCGCGACCGCGCGCGGTGACCGCCGGTCTCGTGGGTGGGCCGAACGGGCGCGACTCTCGCCGCGCCCTGTCCTGCCCTCGGCCGACGGTCGGCGACCGTTCTCGAGGGAAGGAACGAAGCATGACCACACTGGAAGAACCGGCCCGATCCCACGCCCCCCGAACGGATCAGCCCGGGAGCGCCCGGCCACCGTCGGCCTCACGCGTGACCATGTCGAGCATCATGGGCCCACAGGACACCAACCTGATGGGCACCGTCCACGGCGGCGTGGTCCTCAAGCTCATCGACTCCGTCGCCGGGGTCGTCGCCGCCCGCCACAGTGAAGGCCCCGCCGTCACCGCGTCCATGGACGAGACCGCCTTCCTGGTCGCCGTACGCGTCGGCGACGTCGTCCACGTCGACGCCCAGATCACCTGGACCGGCCGCACCTCCATGGAGGTCGCCGTCAAGGTCACCGCCGACCGCTGGGACGAGTCCGTCCCCGCGACCGTCGTCGCCACCGCCCACCTCGTCATGGTCGCCGTCGACGAGGCGGGAAACCCCCGGCCAGTGCCGCCACTGGTCATCACCTCCGACGCCGACGTCCGGCGATCCCGCGAGGCCGAGATCCGCCGCACGCACCGGCTCGCGCTCCGCGCCGCCCTCCGGGAAGCCGCCGATGCCTGAGTGGGGGACCTACCTCGGTTACCTGGCCGCCATCGCGGTCTTCATGATCACGCCGGGACCGGACATGATGTTCGTGATCGCCAACGCCGGACGCTGGGGCGCCCGCGCCGGCATCGCCGCGGCGCTCGGCGTCGCCTTCGGCGAAGCCGTCCACATGGCCGCCGCGGCCCTCGGCCTCGCCTCGCTGTTCGCCGCCAACCCGGTGCTGTACCAGGGGATCCGCTACGCCGGTGCCGCCTACCTGCTGTTCCTGGGCGTCCAGGCCTGGCGCAGGTCCAAGCGACCCCTCGAACCCGGCGCCGACGGCACCGAAGGCCCCGGCCTCACCCGCGCCTTCACGCGCGGCGCCGTCACCAACCTGCTCAACCCCAAGATGATCCTGTTCTCGATCGCGTTCCTCCCGCAGTTCGTCGACCCCGCCGCCGGGGGAGTGACCGGTCAG
Organism: Phytomonospora endophytica; assembly: GCF_014202425.1. GTDB lineage: Bacteria > Actinomycetota > Actinomycetes > Mycobacteriales > Micromonosporaceae > Phytomonospora > Phytomonospora endophytica. The sequence continues at coordinate 206,559 of NZ_JACHGT010000003.1, forward strand.
CTGCTGGTCCTCGGCGCGACCTTCGTCGTCCTGCAGATCGCCGTCGACGCCTCCCTCGGCCTGCTCGCCGGACGCCTCGGCGGAAGACTCCTGCGGCGGCCGAAGGTGGGCCGGGCCGTGAACACCGTGACCGGCGCCGTGTTCTGCGGTCTCGGGGTGAAGCTCATGGTCGGGTGAGGTCGGCCGAAGGCGCCCTCGACGACGGCAACTACCATCTGCGCTCATGAGTGAACCCCAGTGGCAGCAGGGCAACCAGCCGTACCAGCAGCATGGGCAAGGCCCCATACCGCCACAGGGCCCCCCGGCGCAGGGATACCCGCCCGCGCAGCCCGGCTACCCGCCGCAGGGCCAGCCCGGTCACCCGCCCGCCCCGGGAGGGTGGCCGGGCCAGGCACCCGGCCCGCAGGGTTTCCCACCCGGTGCCCAGCAGCCCTACGGCCAGCCCGGTCACCCGCCGCAGCAGGGTTTCCCGCCCCCGCCCGGTCCGCCCGGCTGGCCGGGCGCGCCGGGCTTCCCACCCCAGCCGCCCCGGCAGAAGCGGACCGGCCTGATCATCGGCTCCCTGGCCGGCGCCGTTCTGCTGGTCGGCGCGATCGTCTTCGCCGCCGTCGTCTTCTGGCCGACGAGCGATGAGACACCCGCCGGAGGCGGAACCGCCACGGCGCCGACCGCGGCGACGGAGGACTACGGCGTGGTCGTCGGCAGCGGTGCGACGAAGGTCGACATCTGGCTCGACTTCGGGTGCCCGCCCTGCAAGACCTTCCACGACACGAACGCCGAGAAGCTCATGCAGCTCAGCTCGACCAACCGCATCACGGTGGTCTACCACCCGGTGAACTTCCTCGACCGCACCTCGCCCGACGAGTACTCCACCCGCGCGGCCACGGCGGCCGTCTGCGCCGGTGACGACGGGAAGTTCGAGGCCTACGCGGGCTTCCTCTTCGACAACCAGCCCGCCGAAGGCGGTCCCGGACTCAGTGAGGAGGAGCTCGTACAGGCAGGCCCACCGGTCGGCACCGGCGACGCCTTCGCCGACTGCGTCCGCACGGTCAAGTACCGCGACTGGATCGCCGAGGGCAGCGCGGCCTTCACCGCCGGCGCGGTCCCGACGGTGCACATCAACGGCACCAACGTCATGGACCTGACGACCTTCGCCGACGAACTGGCCGCCGCGAGCTAACCCAACCGCAGACCGCGCGGGGTTTCCCGGAACCCCGCCGCGGTCAGCGCGGCACCGAGAACGGTCCCCGACACCGGCTCACCGTCACCGCGCTCGACCGACAGTGAGCCCAGCCCGCCGCGCCGGACGGTGTCGACCAGCGCCTCGGCGGCACCGGTGAGGACCTTCTCGTCGACGGTGTAGGACAGCATGGTCCGCCCACCGCGCTCGACGTAGAGCACGAGTTCGCCGCCGCTCAGGACGACCAGCGCCCCGGCGCGGCGCCCCGCCCGGTGCCCGCCGCCGTCGGCGACGGTCTCGCGCGGATCAGGCCAGGACAGGCCCGCCCCGAAGGGATTGGCCGGGTCCGTCGCGGCGAGCACGACGACCTCGCCGCCGGGCGCGGCACACGCGCGCAGACGGTCGACGGCTCCCGGCTCGGCGAACTGCGCGGCGCCCAGCCCGCTGACGAAGTACCCGCGCCGGACGGCCCCGCGGTCCTCCATCGCCGAGAGCACCGGGTAGAGACCGACGGTGGTCTCGCGGACGAGAACACCGTGCCGGTCGAGCGCCGCGGCGGCCCGCGCGTGAAGACGGCGGGTCGGGTCGGTGTCGCGCTCGGGAAGCCGCTGCCAGCGGCCGGTCGCGGTCGGCGGGGAGGTCCGCGGTGCCCCGCCCGCGCGGCGGGAGAGTGGGAAACCCGGTCGCGCGCGTCTCGACCTGGGCGGGCTCGGCCGGGAGCGATGCGCTCCGGCGCCCGAGAGCAGCGTCCGCAGGGGTGCGAGGGAGTCGTTGGTGACCCAGCCCGACCACACCAGGTCCCACAGCACCGACACCAGCGAGGCGTCGTCCTCGGCATCGACCGTCTCGGCGAGGTCGCGGAAGAACCTGGCCTGTCCCAGCGCGTCGAGGACGGCGGTGTGGAGCTCGGTGGACAGCGCCTCCGGGTTCGGTTCGGGGAGCAGCAGCTCGGCGGCGTCGGCGTAGGCGAGGGTGATCCAGCCGTCGTTGGCCGACAGGGAACCCGAACCCGCCCACAGCAGCTCGCCCGAGGAGGTGAGTTCGTCGAGGTAGACCGGGGTGTAGTCGCCGACCCGCGCGGGCAGGACCAGTCGCTCCAGAGCCGACGCCGGGATCGGTGCGCCCTGGAGCTGTTCGACGGCGGCGGCCACGGCGTCGACTCCCATGGCCTCCTCGCCGATGCCCTGCCAGGCGGGCAGGAAACGCGCGTAGGCGCGCGCGGGGACGGGCGCGATCTCGGCCCGCAGCGCCGAGAGGCTCCGGCGCTTGAGGAGCCGCAGGACCTCCACGTCGCACCACTGCGGTTCCGCGGCGGTGAACTCGCCGTGGGCGAGGTTTCCCGCGGCGGCCAGGCGGCGCAGGACCGGCTCGACGGTCGTCGGTTCGGCCCCGAAGCGGGCGGAGATCCCGGCGGTGGCGAAGGGGACGTGCGTGCGCGCGTATCGGGAGACCAGGTCACCCCAGGGGTCGGCGACCGGGGCGAGGAAGGCCTCCGGCACGCCCTTGACGGCGATGCCGAGCGCCTGGGTGTAGCGGCCGGCGTCCTCGGCGAGGATCCACCTCACCTCACCGGCGATCGCGACGGGCGTGATCCGGCCGGCGTCGGCGAGTTCGGCGGTCCAGGCGTCCTCGCCGCCGCGTTCGCCGATCTCCTCGGCGGACAGGTCGCCGATGACGCGGAGCAGCTCGATGACGTCCTCGGCGTCGCGGAGCCGTTCGGCGCCGGTCCACTGGAGCCAGCCGGCGGCCTCGGCGACGACGGCCGGATCGAGCAGCTCGGTGTGCCGCACCTCGCCGAGCAGTTCGGCGAGGAGCGTCGAGTCGACGGCGAGCGCGTTGGCCCGGCGTTCGGCGATGGGCGTGTCCTCGGAGTAGAGGTTTCCCGCGACGTAGGCGAACAGCAGCGAACGCGCGAAAGGCGAAGGGCGTTTCGTCTCGATGTCGACGAGGCGGGTGGCGCGCCCGGCCAGGTCGCGCATGAGGCCGGTGAGCGCGGGCAGGTCGAAGAAGTCCTCGACGCACTCGCGGGCGGCCTCGGCGGTGACGGGGAAGTCCTCGAACTCGCGGGCCACGCCGAACAGCTGGGCGGCCCGCTGACGCTGCTGCCACAGGGGCTGGCGGCGGCGCGGGTCCCGGCGGGGCATGAGCAGCGACCGGGCGGCGCACTCCCGGAAGCGCGCGGAGAACAGCGTCGAGTTCGCCAGCTGCCCGGTGACCAGCGCGGCGATCTCGTCGGGGTCGAAGGCGACGAGTTCGGCGCTGGGGGGCTCGGGCATGTCAGGCAGGCGCAGCATGATGCCGTCGTCGGTCGGCAGCGCCTGGGCGTCCACTTTGTACATCTCGCTGATCCGGGCCGCGATGGCCAGTGACCAGGGGCCGTTGACGGGTTTACCGAGCAGCGAGTGCACGGCCAGGCGCCAGTCGCCGAGTTCGTCGCGGAAGCGCTCGACGATGACGGTGCGGTCGTCGGGGATCGCGCCGGTCGCCTGCTGCTGGCCGGTGAGGTACGACTCCAGGTTGGACACGGCGTAGCGGTCGAGCTCCGGCCAGGCGCCGTCCCCGGCCGCCGCCGCGCGCAGGCGCCGGCCGATGGCCAGGCCCAGCTCGGCGGGACGGCCGATGTCTTCACCCTTCCAGAACGGCATCCGCGCGGGCTGCCCCGGCGCGGGCGAGACCAGGATGCGGTCGGGGGTGATGTCCTCGATACGCCAGGTGGAGGCGCCCAGCACGAACACGTCGCCGACCCGCGACTCGTAGACCATCTCCTCGTCCAGCTCGCCGACGCGCGAACCTTTTCCGCCTTCGAGCAGCGACACCGGGTACAGCCCGCGATCGGGGATCGTGCCGCCCGAGGTCACCGCGAGCCGCTGAGCGCCCGGACGCGCGGTCAGCACGTCGGTCCGGCGGTCCCACACCAGGCGCGGTTTGAGGTCGGCGAAGCCGGTCGACGGATACCGCCCGGCGAGCATGTCGAGGACCGCGGTCAATGCCGCGTCGGGCAGCGCCCGGTAGGCCGAGGCGCGGCGGACCAGCTCGGCGAGGCGGGGGACCGGCCACGGGTCCATCGCCACCATCGCCACGATCTGCTGGGCGAGCACGTCGAGCGGATGCTTCGGAGCGTGGGTCCGCTCCAGCGCGCCCTCGCCCATCCGCTCGGCGACGACCGCGCTGACCAGGAGGTCGCCCGGATGGGTCGGGAGCACCACGCCTCTTGAGACCGCGCCGACCTGGTGGCCGGCGCGCCCGACCCGCTGCAGCCCGGAGGCCACCGACGGGGGAGCGCCGATCTGCACGACCAGGTCGACGGCCCCCATGTCGATGCCCAGCTCCAGGCTGGACGTCGCCACGACCGCAGGCAGCGTCCCGCCCTTCAGCGCCTCCTCGACGTACTTGCGCTCCTCGCGTGACATCGAGCCGTGATGCGCCCTGGCCACCACCGGCGGCGCTCCCGCCGATTTGTGCGACTGGGCGGTCATCTGCTCCTTGATCGCCGTCGGCGGGACCATTCCCGTGGCGAGCTCGTTGAGGCGCCCGCACATGCGCTCGGCGAGCCCGCGGCCGTTGACGAACACGATGGTCGAGGAGTGCGCCCTGATCAGGTCGAGGAGGCGGCGCTCGACGGCGGGCCACACCGAGGCCTTGCGGCCGTCGGGGTCGGGTTCGGGGGAGGTGAGGTCCTCCATCGGGACCTCGACGGTGACCTCGATGGTCTTCGCCGAGGCGGGACGGACGAGCGTCACCGGTGCGACGCCGCCGAGGAACTCCGTGGCCTGCTCGACCGGGCGGACCGTCGCCGACAGGCCGATGCGCTGGGCCGGGCGCTCCAGCAGCGCGTCGAGGCGTTCGAGGCTCAGCGCCAGGTGCGTGCCGCGCTTGGTCGCCGAGACGGCGTGCACCTCGTCGATGATCACCGTCTCGACCGAGCGCAGTGATTCCCGCGCGGCCGAGGTGAGCAGCAGGAACAGCGACTCCGGAGTGGTGATGAGGATGTCGGGCGGCGTCCGCGCGAAGGCGCGGCGCTCACTGGCCGGGGTGTCCCCGGTGCGCATCCCGACGGCGACCTGCGGCACCGTGAGCCCCTGGGCTTCGGCGACGGCGCGGATCCCGTCGAGGGGGCGCCGGAGGTTGCGCTCGACGTCGTAGGCGAGGGCCTTGAGCGGGCTGATGTACAGCACCCGGCACCGGCGCGTTGCCTTCTCCGGCGGGGGCGCGACCGACAGACGGTCGATGGCCCACAGGAACGCCGAGAGCGTCTTGCCCGAGCCGGTCGGCGCCACGACCAGGGTGTTGTCCCCACGCGAGATCGACGTCCAGGCCTCGGCCTGGGCCGCGGTCGGCGCGGTGAACGCCGAGGCGAACCACCGCCTGGTCGCCGGAGTGAAGCCCGCGAGAGGATCGTTGCCCATGGGTCGATCATGCCCCGCGGGTACGACATCGCGGGGTTTCCCGCCGGGGTTCGCGCGGATAGGCTCGCCGCACCCGTGCCGCACGAAGGTGAGGAGCCGTCATGAGCCTGCGAGACGAAGCCGCCGCGATCTCCGAGGACCTGGTCGCCCTGCGCAGGGCCCTCCACCGCGAACCCGAGATCGGGCTCGACCTGCCCCGCACGCAGGAGAAGGTCCTCGCCGCGCTCGCGCCCCTCGACCTGGAGATCACCACGGGTGAGGCCCTGTCCTCGGTCACGGCGGTCCTTCGCGGATCCCGTCCCGGCCCGGTGGTGCTCCTCCGCGGCGACATGGACGCCCTGCCGGTCACCGAGCTGTCCGGCGAGGACTTCGCCTCCACCGTCGACGGCGTCATGCACGCCTGCGGGCACGACCTCCACACCGCCGGGCTCGTCGGCGCCGCCCGCCTGCTGGCCGCCCATCGTGAAGAACTCGCGGGGGACGTCGTGTTCATGTTCCAGCCCGGTGAGGAGGGCTTCGACGGGGCCGGGCACATGATCGCCGAGGGCGTCGTCGAGGCCGCGGGACGGCCCGCCGACTTCGCCTACGGCATCCACGTCACCTCGGGGCTGCTGCCGTGTGGTGTGTTCACGTCGCGGCCGGGTCCGCTCATGGCGGCCTCCGCGGGCCTGTTCGTGCGCGTCATCGGCGCCGGCGGCCACGGTTCACGTCCGCACGACGCGCTGGACCCGGTGCCCGCCGCCTGCGAGATGGTGACGGCGCTGCAGACCATGGTGTCGAGGCGCATCGACGTGTTCGAGCCGGTCGTGGTGACCGTCGGGACCTTCCACGCGGGCACCCGCCGCAACATCATTCCCGACGAGGCCGTCTTCGAGGCGACCGTGCGCACCTTCTCCGACGAGGCCGGCAAGCAGGTGCGGGAGCATGCCGTGCGCCTGTGCGAGGGCATCGCCGAGTCGCACGGGCTGCGCGCCGAGGTCCGCTTCGAAGACGAGTACCCGGCGACGATCAACGACGGCGACCAGCACCTCTTCGTGGCCGAGACCGTCCGGGAGGTCTTCGGGCCGCAGCGCTTCAGCGACCTGAAGGATCCGCTGATGGGCTCGGAGGACTTCTCCCGGATCCTGGAGCGCATCCCGGGCGCCTACGTCTTCCTCGGTGCCTGCCGTGGCGAGGACTTCTCGGTGGCCCCGAGCAACCATTCGCCCCGCGCGGCCTTCGACGACTCCGTCGTCGCCGACGGCGCCGCGCTGCTGGCGGAACTGGCGACGCGGCGGATGCGGTGAGGCCCGCTCAGCCCATACTCGACGTCGCCAGCTTCGCCGCGAACCCGATCAGCACCGCACCGACCGTCGCCGAGCCCGCGGAGGCGAGCTTCTTACGGCGGCGGAAGGCGGTGGCCAGCCCGGTCCCGGCGAAGATCAGCAGGGTCAGGTAGCTCAGGCTGCAGATCTGCACGATGACGCCGAGGATCAGGAAGGTCAGCGCCGGGTAGGCGTAGGCCGGATCCACGAACTGCGCGAAGAAGGACACGAAGAACAAGATCGCCTTCGGGTTGAGCAGGCTCGCGAAGAGCGCTCGCCGGAAGGGCCGTTCCAGTTTCCCGCCCGTGACCGCGGGGGCGTCCTCTTCGGCGGGCGCGTGGCGGGCACGCCAGGTGCGGACGGCGTCGCGGACGAGGTTGAAGCCCATCCACACCAGGTAGGCGGCGCCGGCGTACTTGACGATCGAGAAGAGGGTCGGCGAGGTCTTGAGCAGCGAGGCCGCGCCGGCGGCCGAGGCGACCATGAGGACGGTGTCGCCGATGAACACCGCCGAGGCCGCCTTGTACCCGTCGCGCACGCCGCGGCGGGCGGCGACGCTGAGCACGTACAGCGAGTTCGGGCCGGGCAGGAGGATGATCAGCACGGTCCCGATCACGTACGCCCAGATATTGGTCACACCCCACATGGTGGTCAAGCCTGCACGTTCGCGTCCGCGCGGGCAAGGTGCGCGGGAGCGGCGACGGTCACATTCTCGTCCTCGACGGCGATCCCGGGTGTGAGCACGAGCGGCACGTGCCCGGCCCAGTAGGGGAGGCCCATGTCCTCGGGCTCGTCCTTGGGGCCGCCGGCCCGCACTCTCACCGACACCTCCGACAGGGGCAGTGCCAGCACGGCGGTCTGCGCGAGTTCCCTGGCCGACGGCGGCCGCGAGGCGGCGGCACGGCCTTCGCCGAAGGTGTCGACGATGCGTTCCAGCGCCGCCCACTTCTCGTCGGGATCGGCGACGAGCCGGGCCTTGCCGTGGGCGATGACGCAGCGGAAGTTGGCCGAGTGGTGGAACCAGGCGCGGCTGTAGACGAGGCCGTCGAGGAGCGTCACGGTGACGCACACGTCGACGCCGTCCTGCCGGGCGCCGAGCATCGCGCGGCTGCCGGTCGAGCCGTGGACGTAGAGGACGTCACCGATGCGCGCGTGGACGGTGGGGAGCACACGGGGGAGACCGTCGTCGGCGATGTAGCCGACGTGGCAGACGAGCGCCTCGTCGAGGACGGCGTTGACCGAGGCGACGTCGTAGGCGAGTTTCTCGGGCGCGCGCAGGGAGGTGGTGCGGTCGGTCCGGGGGTAGGTCACCGCCGACTCCTTTGTTCTAGTACAATCCTGGAGTTGTGGCAGAACAATACCAGCCGACGGGGTCCACCGCCGCCGGGATAACCGCCGACATCGAAGCCGCCGTCCGCGACGGGAAACTCCCACCGGGAGCCCCCCTCCCCCCGGTCCGGCGCCTCGCCGCCGACCTCGGACTCGCCGTCGCCACCGTCGCCGCCGCCTACCGCGCCCTTCGGCAGCGCGGCGTCATCGAAACCGCCGGACGCCATGGCAGCCACGTCCGCCACCGTCCGCCCCTCACCCATCGAGGACCCCGCGCCCTGCCGCCCGGCGTCATCGACCTCAGCAGCGGCGAACCCGACCCCGCTCTCCTCCCCGACCTCACCACCGCCCTGCGCGCGGTACCCGCCCGCCCCTCCGGCTACCGCGACGCCGGCCCCTGCCCGCAGCTCGCCGACCTCGCCCGCGAACGCCTCGCCGCCGACGAACTCCCGCCCGGCGCCGTCACCTTCACCTCCGGCGCCCTCGACGCCATCGAACGCGGCCTGTCGGTGCACCTGTCCGTCGGCGACTCCGTCGCCGTCGAAGATCCCTGCTGGGGCAACCTCCGCGACCTCATCGCCGCCCTCGGCATGCACGCCGTTCCCATGCCCGTCGACGCCGAAGGCCCCACCGTCGACGGCCTCCGCGCCGCCCTTCGCCAAGGCGCCCGCGCCGTCGTGGTCACCAGCCGCGCCCAGAACCCCACCGGCGCCGTCGTGAGCCGCGAACGGGCCGCGCTCCTCCGCGAGCTCCTCAGCGCTCACCCCGCCACCTTCGTCATCGAAGACGACCACTGGGCCGAACTCGCCACCGACCCGCTCCACCCCGTCGTGGGCGGGACCGGGCACTGGCTCTTCGTCCGCTCGGTGTCCAAGCCCTACGGTCCCGACCTCCGCCTCGCCGTCGCCACCGGCGACGAGGCCACCATCGCCCGCGTCGAAGGCCGCATGCGCCTCGGCGCCGGATGGGTCTCCACCCTCCTCCAGCACGTCGTCCTCGGACTGTGGGAGGACCCCGCCACCGAGCACGCCGTCGCCCGCGCGCGAGAGACCTACCGCGCCCGCAGGGAGGCGCTTCTGGCCGCGCTCACCGCCCGGGGCGTGCGGGCCACCGGCCACACCGGCCTCAACGTGTGGATACCCGTCGCCGACGAGACGGCGGCCGTCACCGCGCTGCGCGACCGCGGCTACGCCGTCAGCCCCGGCGCCGTCAACCGCCTCCGCTCCGCCCCCGGAATCCGCGTCACCGTCGGCTCCCTCGTCGGCGAGGAGGACCTGGAGCTCATCGCCGACACCGTCGCCGGACTCGCGAATCCCTCCACGTCGGCCTTCCGGTGATGATCGACGCCTTGCGCCCCACGCCCCATTGGTAAACGATCGACCCCAACCTCACCCCTTACCCAGGAGTCACCAGCGTGACCGCCACAGCCCCCGGCGTCGACGTCCCCCGACTGCAACGCCGCACCATCCGCCTGCTCGCCACGACGCAGATCCTCGGCGGCGTCGGCGTCGCCATGGGCGTCTCCGTCGGATCCCTGCTGCTGTACCACCTCACCGGCGGGCCGGGACTGTCCGGCTTCGGCCAGGCCATGTCGGTGATCGGCGGCGCCCTCGTGGCGATCCCCGTCGTACGGGTGACCAACCTCTACGGCCGCCGTCCCGGCCTGGCACTGGCCTACGCGACCGGCATCGTCGGCGCGCTCGTGCTCGTCGCGGCGATCGTCGCCGGTTCGGCCCCGCTGGCCTTCGTCGGCATGTTCTTCTTCGGCGGCGGGACCGCAGCCAACCTCCAGGCCCGCTACGCCGCCACCGACCTCGCCGAACCCGCGAGGCGCGGCCGGCAGCTGTCGATGATCGTGTGGGCGACGACGGTCGGCGCGGTCGCGGGGCCGCTGCTGATGCCCAAGGCCGACGGTTTCATCCGCGGCGTGCTCGACGCGCCGCAGTACGTCGGCCCGTTCGTGGTCAGCGCCATCGGCTTCCTCCTCGCCGGGATCGTGCTGTGGTTCCTGCTGCGCCCGGATCCGCTGCTGGTGGCCCGCCGGGTCGCCGACGCCCCCGAGATGGTCAAGTCGGAGCGGGGCCTGGGCGCGGGATGGCGTGCGGTGCGCGGCAACGGCGACGCGCTGCTCGGCCTGACGGCGGTGGCCCTCGGCCACCTGGTCATGGTCGGCGTCATGGTCATGACTCCCGTGCACATCCAGGACACGATGGAGGGACACGCCCACGCCGGGCACACCGGTTCCGGATGGACCGTCGAGGGCGTCGTCGGCGTCATCATCAGCCTGCACATCGCGGGCATGTACGCGTTCTCGCCGATCGTGGGCTGGGCCGCCGACCGCTTCGGGCGGCGCGCGGTGATCCTGTCGGGGATCGTGCTGCTCATCGCCGCGTGCGCGACCGCCGGAACCGCCGGCGACGGCACGCCGCAGCTCGCGGCCGGGCTGGTCCTGCTGGGTCTCGGCTGGTCGTGCACGATGGTCGCCGGGTCGGCGCTGCTGACCGAGTCGGTCGACGTCGCGCGGCGCGCTTCGGCGCAGGCGCTGTCCGATGTCACCATGGGGGTCGCGGGCGCCGTGGCCGGCGCGCTGTCGGGCGTCGTCATGGACGCCGCCGGATACCCGATACTGGCCCTGTGCGCGGCGGTGACGACCGTGCCGGTGGTCGTGGCCGCGTTGCGCGCGCGGAGGAGATGACGGAGGAGACACGATGCGACGGACCGACTTCTGGGAGCGTATGGGCGAGACTTTCGGGCCCGCCTACGCCGCCAGCGTCGCCGCCGACCAGGTGCTGCCGCAGCTGAGGGGCCGCACCATCGAACAGGCCATCGCCGCCGGGGAGGACATCGGCGAGATCTGGCGGGCGGTCTGCACGACGTACGGGGACCGGGTGCCCTCGCGTATCCGCAGGTGACGCCCCGTCGAACTCGCCACGCCGAAACCCGCGACCTCCGCGATTATCGAACGTTAGTTCGGGTAAGGTCACTTCGGTCGCGCCGCCGCAGTCTTGTCAGACCCGCGGTCTACCGTGACCGGCATGGCTAAACAACCACCGCTGACCAAGAAGACAAACTCGTTCCCAGTCTCAGGAGGGTCGGGCATGGCTGGTTCTATCGACAAGACCAAAGCGCTCGATTTGGCGCTGGCGCAGATCGACAAGCAGTTCGGCAAGAACTCCGTCATGCGCCTCGGCGAGCGCCCCAAGACCGACATCAGAGCGATCCCGACCGGGTCGATCGCGCTCGACGTCGCCCTCGGCATCGGCGGCTACCCGCGCGGCCGGATCGTGGAGATCTACGGTCCGGAGGCCTCCGGTAAGACCTCGCTCGCCCTGCACGCGATCGCCAGCGTCCAGCGCGAAGGCGGCATCGCCGCGATCGTCGACGCCGAGCACGCGCTCGACCCCGAGTACGCCGCCGCGCTCGGTGTCGACACCGACGCCCTGCTGGTCTCCCAGCCGGATACCGGTGAGCAGGCCCTCGAGATCACCGACATGCTGATCCGCTCCGGCGCGATCGACATCATCGTCATCGACTCCGTGGCGGCCCTCGTGCCGCGCGCCGAGATCGAGGGCGAGATGGGCGACAGTCACGTCGGTCTCCAGGCCCGCCTGATGAGCCAGGCGCTGCGGAAGCTGACCGGTGCCCTGAGCAACTCCGGCACCACGGCGGTGTTCATCAACCAGCTCCGCGAGAAGGTCGGTGTCTTCTTCGGAAGCCCCGAGACGACCACCGGTGGTAAGGCGCTGAAGTTCTACGCCTCGGTCCGCCTCGACGTCCGCCGCATCGAGACCCTCAAGGACGGCGGCGACGCCGTCGGTAACCGCACGAAGGTCAAGGTCGTCAAGAACAAGGTCAGCTCGCCGTTCAAGATCGCCGAGTTCGACATCGTCTACGGCCAGGGCATCAGCCGCGAGGGCTCGATCATCGACGTCGGTGTGGAACAGAACATCATCCGCAAGTCGGGTGCCTGGTACACCTACGAAGGCGACCAGCTCGGCCAGGGCAAGGAGAAGGTCCGCGCCTTCCTCAAGGAGAACGCCGACCTGTCCAACGAGATCGAGAAGAAGATCCTGGAGAAGCTCGGCATCACCGGCTCGGCCCCGGCGGCCGACGAAGCCGTGGTCGAAGCCGAACCGGTCGACTTCTAGCCGATCGAACGAACCGGCGTCGACGGACGCGGAAACCGGTCAGCGGTGGTGGCCGGCCGGTTTCCGCGCCCGAACCGACGACGCCCGCGGCGGGGAGAACCCGTGCCGCCCGGCTGCCGCCAGGGGTTTTGGCCACTGGCGAAGCGGTCAGCCGAGGCGGGCGAGGGTGTTCCCGGCCGGTATTGGCCATGCGGTGAGAGATAAGCGCCAACGCCCGGTGTCGACGACACCGGGCGTTGGCGTGCGCTCAGGAGGGGCGCCGAAAGGGCCGCGGCGGATCGTCCACTGCGGACGCGACGTCGCACGCGAGGCCCGCCGCGCCGCCTCCGGTGCGCCACCCGAACATCGACCCCGGCTGTCACGGCAAGGTCGCTCTCCGAACCGCTAAAGTGACTACGACGGTTGCTCCAGACTCAAGGCAACATGTCCTCACCCGAGAACTGGAGGAGCCGTGATCAACGCGAACCCGCGCACACCTATCGACTCATTCTGTTCCAGAGCCGTCGGTGGATTCCAGCCGCGACGGCTCGACTCCTGTTCCGGTCATGGAACGCGGTGACGACCGTGGCGCCTGGATCTGGACTCGGGTCGGACTGGAGTCTCGGGGAGCGCCCTTCACCGTCGCGCACATCTGCGACGCGGCCGTCGCCGAAGCCCATGTGGACGGCGCTGCGGTCACGCTGATGTCCGCCGCGACCGTCTGGGAGACCCTGTACGCGACCGACAAGCCCGCCGCACGGATCGAGGGATGGCAGCTCGACTTCGGTGAGGGCCCGACGGTGGACGCCTATCAGCGCGGAGGCCCGGTGCTCGCGCCCGACCTCGACTCGCTGGAGTCGATCACGCGGTGGCCGGTGTTCGCGACACAGGCGTCCGGGGAGGGGGTGAAGGCCGCGTTCGCGTTCCCCATGCAGGTCGGTGCGATCCGGCTGGGAGCGCTCAACCTCTACCGGCTCGCGCCGGGACCGCTGGACGGCGACCAGATCGCCGACGCCCTCGCCTTCGCCGATGCCGCCTGCGTCCTGCTGCTCGCCGACGCCGAAGGCGAACGCACCGGCGCCGCCGACCTCACCTGGTACCGCGACGGCCAGTCGACGAGCCAGATCCACGTGCACCAGGCCACCGGGATGGTCCTCGTCCAGCTGAACGTCAGCGCCGAGAGCGCCTTGGCCCGGTTGCGCGCTTACGCCTTCGCCCACAACCGGCCCCTCGCCGAGGTGGCACGTGACGTCGTGGACCGAAAACTCCGGTTCCGGCCCGACACCGGGCCGGAAGTGGTAGCCGACGATTGAGAACGCCTCCGATTGGGTACATAAGGGTAAAAGCCAGGGAGTTTCGGGCGAGATGAATGTGAGGCGGACGATAATGCGTGAGCAGGGTTTGGCCGAGGTATTCGTCGAGCTCGCCGATACCCTCGTTGACGAGTTCGACGTGATCGACTTCCTGCACCAGGTGACCATCAGGTGCGCCGAGGTCCTGGAGGTGGCGGCGGTCGGCATCCTGCTGGCCGACCAGCGGGGAGCCCTTCAAGTCGCGGCCGCCTCCAGCGAGCAGACTCGTATCCTGGAACTCCTTCAGCTCCAGACCAACCAGGGACCCTGCCCGGAGTCCTTCCAGACGGCCCGGGCGATCGCGGTGCCCGACATCGCCGCCGAGGCCGAACGCTGGCCGCGGTTCAGCGACGAGGCCCTCGCCGCGGGTTTCCAGGGCTCCCACGCGCTTCCCATGCGCCTGCGCTCGACCGTCATCGGTGCACTGAACCTGTTCATGCGGCAGACCGGGCGACTGCCCGACGAGACCCTCCGGATCGGACAGGCCCTCGCCGACGTCGCCACGATCGGGCTGCTCCAGGCCCGCAGCATCCGCCACCACGAAGTCCTCGCGGAGCAGCTGCAGACCGCCCTCAACAGCCGCGTCATCATCGAGCAGGCCAAGGGAGTGCTCGCCGAGCGGTACATGCTGAACATGGACGAGGCCTTCATCCGGCTGCGCGCCGGTGCGCGCGGCCAAAACACTCGGCTGTCCGATCTCGCACGAGGCGTCGTCGCCGGAACGGTGGACGTCTGAGGAACGCGGCGGTTCCGGTACCCGCCGCGCCGTGCGCGCCGATGTCACACCCGCGTGGTGGAATCGTGATCACGTCACCGTCACGCTTGGAGGTCGCCGTATGGCCGGGAACACCGGTTTCACGCCCCGACGCCGGGGAGGCCGCCGCGGGCGCGATGAGGAGTCCGGTGAGGACACCCGCCCGAAGAAGCCCCTCGACGGCGAACACGCCCGCGAAGTCTGCCTTCGCCTCCTCTCCCACCGCCCTCGCACCCACGCCGAGCTCGCCGAGGCGCTGACCAAGCGCGAGTTCGGCGAAGACGTCATCACCGAGGTCCTCGACCGCTACGCCGAGGTCGGCATGATCGACGACGCCGCCTTCGCCACCGCCTGGGTCACCAGCCGCCATCGCGGCAAAGGCCTCGCCAGGCGCGCGCTGGGGGAGGAACTGCGCCGCAAGGGCGTCGACAAGGAACTGGCCACCCTCGCCCTGGAGCAGCTCGACGACGAGACCGAACGCGCCTCCGCACGCGAACTCGTCGCCCGCAAACTGCGCGGCATGAGCGCCGCCGTCGCGCCCGACGCGAAGATGCGCCGCCTCGTCGGCATGCTCGCCCGCAAGGGCTACCCACCGGGTGTGGCGATGTCGGTGGTCCGCGACATGCTCGCCGAAGCCGCCGCCGAACTCGAACTGGAGCCCGAGGAGTGACCCGCCACATCCCGGGCGAGGAGCGCCGCGCCCGCCTCGGCGTCCGCCAGCTGCTCGCCCCCGGCCTGCGCGCCGACACCCCCGAAGCCGTCGCCGAAGCCCTCGTCGGCCTCCACGGCTCCGACCCGGCCTCGGTCTTCCTCTCCATCGCCGCCCGCACCGAAGGCGTCGATTCCACCGCCGTCGAAGACGCCCTCTACGAACGACGCGGCCTCGTCCGCATGCACGGCATGCGCCGCACCGTCTTCGTGCTCCCGCGCGCGCTCGTCCCCGTCGTCCAGGCCTCCTCCACCGACGCCGTCGCCCGCACCGAACGCAAAGGCCTCGTCTCCTTCGTCACCGGACAGGGCCTCACCGAGAAGGAACTCGCCGACGCCGAGGCCGCCGTCCTCGCCGCCCTCGCCGAAGGCCCGGCCACCGGCCTCCAGCTCAGCGCGGCCCTGCCCGAACTTCGCCGCGAGTTCGTCTACGGCGCCGGCAAGTCCTACGAGACGAAGCAGACCCTCGGCATGCGCCTCGTCCCGCTCCTGGCGATGGAGGGCCGCATCGTCCGCGGCCGCCCGCGCGGCAGCTGGACCAGCGGCCAGTTCAGCTGGGAACTCGCCACCGAATCCCCCGAACTCACCCGCGAACACGCCCAGGAGGAACTCGTCCGCCGCTGGCTCGCCGCCTACGGACCCGGCACCGAGGCCGACCTGAAATGGTGGACCGCCTGGCCACTCGGCCAGGTCCGCAAAGCACTGGCCGCCGTCGGCGCCGAAACCGTCCGCCTCGACGAGGGCACCGGCTTCGTCCTCCCCGGCGACACCGACCCCGTCGCCACCCCCGAACCGTGGGCGGCGCTACTACCCGCCCTCGACCCCGCGCCGATGGGCCGCCAGGCCCGCGACTGGTTCCTCCACCCCGACGACCGCGCCGCCATGTTCGACCGCAGCGGCAACATCGGCGCCTCCATCTGGTGGGCAGGCCACATCATCGGCGCCTGGGCCCAGCGACCCGACGGCGAGATCGCCGTCCGCTACCTCCGCGACATCGGAGCCGAGGCCGAGGCCGCCGTCGCCACCGAGACCGCCCGCGTCACCGCCTGGCTCGGCACCATCCGCGTCACCCCGCGCTTCCGCACCCGGACCGAACGCGAACTCGTCGACTGAACCGCCGCCCCTGGTGCGGGCACCCCCGGTTTCGGTACCGTCGGGGGAGGAGCCGGCGAAGGGACGACCCGTGGCCGACGCGGACACCGCAAGGACCGTCGAGACCGAACGCAAATACGACGTCGACCCCGGCTTCGCCACGCCCGACCTCGCGGGTGTGGCCACCGTCGGCGAACCGCGCACCTTCACCCTGCGCGCGGTCTACCACGACACCCATGACCTGCGGCTCCAAGCCGGCGGCCTCACCTTCCGCCGCCGCGAAGGCGGCCCCGACGCCGGCTGGCACCTCAAACTGCCCGCCGCCAAGGACACCCGCGTCGAACTCCACGCACCCCTCGACAGCGCCGCGACCCCGCCCGGCGAACTCGCCGGACTCCTCTTCGCCCACACCCGTGGCCGCCCCCTCGAACCCGTCGCGACCCTCACCACCGTCCGCACGGTCCGCCCACTCCTCGACGGCGGCGGGCGCGTCCTCGCCGAACTCGCCGACGACGACGTCCGCGCCGAACGCGCCGACGGGCAGGCCGCGCACTGGCGCGAGGTCGAGGTCGAACTCGTCCACGGCCCGCCCGAGATCCTCAAGACCGTCGGGAAACGCCTGCGCGCGGCGGGCGCCGAACGCGCCTCCTCGGCCTCCAAACTCGCCCGCGCCCTCGGCGACGCCGTCCCCGCACCCACGCGCCCAGGCGGCCACGAAGGCACCGCCGGCGCGGCCGTCACCGCCTACCTCGCCCGCCAGCTGGCCGCCATCCTCACCCACGACCCCCTCGCCCGCCGCGCCGAGTTCGACGCCGTCCACCGCATGCGCGTCGCCGTCCGCCGCATCCGCTCCACACTCAAGTCCTACCGCTCGGTCATCGACCGCGAACGCACCACCGAACTGCGCGCCGAACTCCGCTGGCTCGCCGGTGAACTCGGCACCGTCCGCGACCTCGAAGTCCTGCGCATGCGCTTCACCGCGCGCCTGGCCACTCTCGACGCCCGGCTCGCCCGCCCCAACGCGTGGCTCGCCGACATCGACCGCCGCGAGGCCGAGGCCTACCGCGCCCTGAACACGACCCTCAGCGGACGCCGCTACCTGACCATCCTCAACGGCCTCGACGCCATCGTCACCGTCCCGCCGTTCACCAAACGCGCAGGACACGACGACGCCCGAGAACTCCGCCGCCGCACCCGCCGCGCCTGGCGTAAGTTCGCCGGGGCCTACGAGTCGGCGTCGACCGACGAGGCCCGCCACGACGCCCGCAAGCTCGCCAAACAGGCCCGCTACGCCGCCGAGGCCGCCCGTCCCGTCCTGGGCGCCCCCGCCACCGACATGGCCCGCGACGCCGAGAAGATGCAGGAGGCCCTCGGCGGCTTCCAGGACGGCCAGATCGCGATGGCCGACCTGCGCGAGGCGCTCACCGGAGTCACCGACCCGTCGGAGGCCTTCACCCTCGGTGTCCTCTACGGCATCGAACGCCGCGAGGCCTACGCCGCCCTCGACGGTGTCGCCGCCGTCTGGGCGTCGATCACACCTCACGCCAAGACGACCAAGGCCCGCTCCAGGTCCGGCGGCAGCCTGCCCTTAGGAAGCCTCCGCGCGGCGGCGTCGACGAGTTCGACGGCGGTGAGCTCCACCGACTCCTCGCCCAGCCGGACGGTGAACGTCCCCTCCGAGCCGTTGACCTCGACGGCCGGCGCGACCTCCTGAAGCGCGTCGAGCACGAACCACACCCGCCAGCCTTCCCGCTCGTCGCGCTCTTCGGCGGTGACCGGCACGCCCGCGTCGTCGGCGTGCACGGCCAGCTCACTGGCGAAGTACCAGACCTGCCGGCCCAGCGGATAGGGCCCGGCGGCGGTGTCGATGGTCGCGTCGCCACCGCGTTCCCGCAGCGCCGGGTGCACCTCGGCGACCAGCGCCCGCCACTTCGCCAGCAGCTCTCCGGCGGACAGCGGCCGCAGCGCGGCCACCCGGATCTCGTTGAGCTCC
This sequence comes from Phytomonospora endophytica, assembly GCF_014202425.1. Taxonomy (GTDB): domain Bacteria; phylum Actinomycetota; class Actinomycetes; order Mycobacteriales; family Micromonosporaceae; genus Phytomonospora; species Phytomonospora endophytica. The sequence continues at coordinate 224,804 of NZ_JACHGT010000003.1, forward strand.
TCGTAGCCCACCTGCCGGTCCTCGTGCCGGGCGTGCTCGCCGACGGAGCCGTCGAGCCCGGCGCGGGCGTAGTCCTCGATGCCGCACAGGTGCGCGAGGAGGTCTTTGCGGTCCCAGCCGTCGCAGCGTGTGGGGAAGGCCCAACCCGCGGGGCCCAGGCCCGCGTAGAAGGCGTCGACACGCGCTGTCTCAAGGTCGAAACGGTCGAAGGCGTCACTCGTCATGACGGCGAGCCTAGGCGCGCCGGAGCGTCCGGGGAGGCCTTCGACACGACCCGTCGTTCCCTCCCGGGACGCCCGACTATTCTTGCCTGGTGTCTGTGGAAATCGGTGTGAAGACCTACGAGGTACGCACGTACGGCTGTCAGATGAACGTGCACGACTCCGAGCGGATCGGCGGTCTCCTGGAGGGCGCGGGTTACTCCCGTGCCGAGACGGGGGAGTCGGCCGACGTCGTCGTGTTCAACACCTGTGCCGTGCGCGAGAACGCCGACAACCGCCTCTACGGCAACCTCGGGCACCTGCGGCCGGTCAAGGACGCCCACCCGGGCATGCAGATCGCCGTCGGCGGCTGCCTCGCCCAGAAGGACCGTGGCGAGATCGTCAAGCGCGCGCCCTGGGTCGACGTCGTCTTCGGCACGCACAACATCGGTTCCCTGCCGGTGCTGCTGGAACGTGCCCGGCACAACGCCGCCGCCGAGGTCGAGATCCTCGAATCGCTTGAGGTGTTCCCCTCGACGCTGCCGACCCGCCGCGAGTCGACCTACTCCGGCTGGGTGTCGATCTCGGTCGGGTGCAACAACACCTGCACCTTCTGCATCGTCCCCGCCCTGCGCGGCACGGAGAAGGACCGCCGTCCCGGCGACATCCTCGCCGAGGTGCGCGCGCTGGTCGCCGAGGGCGTCAGCGAGGTGACCCTGCTGGGTCAGAACGTGAACTCCTACGGCGCCGAGTTCGGCGACCGGGAGGCCTTCTCGAAGCTCCTGCGCGCCTGCGGCGAGATCGAGGGTCTCGACCGGGTCCGCTTCACCAGTCCGCACCCACGCGACTTCACCGACGACGTCATCGCCGCCATGGCCGAGACGCCCAACGTATGCCACCAGCTGCACATGCCGCTCCAGTCCGGCTCGGATGCGATCCTGAAGGCGATGCGGCGCTCGTACCGCTCGGAAAAGTACCTCGGGATCCTCGACAAGGTCCGCGCGGCGATGCCCGACGCGGCCATCACCACCGACATCATCGTCGGCTTCCCCGGTGAGACCGAGGAGGACTTCCAGGCCACCCTCGACGTCGTGCGCAAGGCACGTTTCGCCGGTGCCTTCACCTTCCAGTACTCCAAGCGGCCCGGCACGCCCGCCGCCGACATGGACGGCCAGCTGCCCAAGGCCGTCGTCCAGGAACGCTACGAGCGGCTCGTCGAGCTGGTCAACGCGATCGCCTGGGAGGAGAACCAGAAGCTCGAAGGCCAGGAGATCGAGATCCTCGTCGCCGCCGGTGAGGGCCGTAAGGACGAGGCCACGGGCCGCATGTCCGGCCGCTCCCGCGACGGCCGTCTCGTCCACTTCGACGCGACCATGCTCGTCGATGAGGACGGCGACTTCGTCGAACCGCACGTCCGCCCCGGCGACATCGTGCGGACCGTCGTCACCTACGCCGCGCCGCACCACCTCGTCGCCGACGGGGAACTGCTCGAACACCGCGAGACCGCCGCCGGTGACGCCTGGGAGGCCGGGAACACGCCGAAGCTTCCGGGCGTGAGCCTGGGCATGCCCACGATCGGCGCGCCCCGTCCGCTGATCCAACTGGGCGTCGGCGGAGCCACCGGCGACGACGACGGCGGCTGCGCCTGCGGCGGTCACTGACCGGACTGGTCCCGGGCGCCCAGATGCCGCGCCCGGATCCGTTCGAAGGCCTCGCGGGCCCGCTCGGGCTCGTCGAGGCTGACGACCAGCACCCGCCCGGACACCAGCGCGAACTCCACCGCCGGGCCGGTCCGGGCGAGCAACGCCGTCCCGCGCGGCAGGATCCGGCGCCCGGCGCCGAACCAGTCGAAACGGGCGACGTCGACGACACGCGTCTCGGTGATCATCCGCAGCGGCAGGCGCACCACCCCGGGCAGCATCCCGTAGCGGACGCGCACGGAGTACAGATCCATCTCGATGCGGACCTTGCGGGGGACGGCGAGCCGTACCAGGGCCACGACGGCGACGAGCACGCCCAGGATCCGCAGGAGCGGCACATCGGTCGGCAACGCGACCCCGACGCCGGCGGCCGCCGCGATGAGCGGCGCGGACGGGCGGACGCGCCCGGCGGTGACCTGTGACCAGGCCGCCTGGGCGCGTCCCACACGGTATTTCGGAGGCTTTCGCGCCATCAGTCGAGCAGCGCGTCCTTCAGTTTGTCGACGTCGGCGAAGCCGATGATCCGGGCGTAGCCCTCGAAGGAGCCGTAGCGTGACCGCAGCTCCTGGAGGGTGCCCAGCATCGCCTCCTCAGGCGTCGTGAGGCCGCGGAAGACCTCAAGGCCCTCCCGCTCCGCCCACGCCTGATAACGCTGCTGCCCGGAGGCGGTGAGCGCGAAGTCGGCGGCGATGTCGGCCTCGGCGACGCCGAGCAGCCCGAGTGTCACCGCCACGACGATCCCGGTGCGGTCCTTGCCGGCGATGCAGTGCACCAGCGTCGGCGACTGGTTGGTGATCAGGTCGAGGGACTCGCGGATCGCGTCGGAACCCGACTCCAGGAAGCCGCTGTAGCGCTGCCGCAGGAACAGCACCCGCTCGTCGTGCGTCGCGGGCTCCTGCTCGAACAGCTCCCAGCGCAGATGCCGCAGCTCCAGGTGCCGGTAGTCGACGCCTTCGGCCTCGAAGTGCCCGTGCAGGGCGATCTCGTCGGGACGGCGCAGGTCGATGACCGTGCGCAGACCCAGTGCGCCGATGCGTTCGAGGTCCGACCCGGTCGCGTGCTTGAGCATGTCCGAACGAAACAGCACACCGGATCGCACGACACGGCCGTCGGCGGTCTCAAGACCACCCAGGTCGCGCATGTTGTGCACGGCCCCAAGGACGACGCGGCGGGGCTCCTCCACGGCCGGAGGCCGGGGACTGGCCCCGGCCTCGGCGTTGTCGTGGTCTTTCGAGGGGCGCTCGGTCATCAGGCCGACTTCTGCGCCAGTTCGAGGAACTGGCGCTTGCCGGCCAGGGAGGCCTCGGCCTCCTTGATGCGCTTGCTGTCGCCGGCCTGGCGGGCCTTCTCCAGCTTCTGCTCGGCCTCCTCGACCTGCTGCCGCATCTGCGCCAGCAGGGGGTTGTCCTCGATGGAGGTACGGCGCCACGCGACGTCGATGGCGTCGCGGACCTTGTTCTCCACCGCCCGCAGGCGCTTCTGCAGCCCGGCGGTGTTCTCGCGCGGGACGCGGCCGACGTCGTGCCACTGGCCCTGGATCTCGCGCAACTTGATCTGCGCGGTCTTGGCGTCGCCTTCGACGTCGAGGGCCTCGGCCTCGGCGAGCAGCTCGCGCTTTTTGGCGAGGTTGTCCTTGAACTCGTTGTCGCGAGCGGTGAAGACCTCGCTGCGGCGGTTGAAGAACACGTCCTGCGCGGCCCGGAAACGCTGCCAGAGCTTCTGCTCGACGTCCTTCCCAGCCCGGCCGGCGGCCTTCCACTCGTCCATCAGGCCCTTGAGCGCGGCGGCCGTCTCGTTCCACTCCTCGGAGCGGGACAGCTGCTCGGCCCGGGCGATCAGGTCCTCCTTGGCCGACTGGACGGTCTTGCGCTCGGCGTCGAGGGTCGCGAAGTGCGCTCCCCGGCGACGCGTGAACGCGTCCCGCGCGGCGGCGAAGCGACGCCACAGCGCCGTGTCGGCCTTGCGCTCGACGCCGTGGATGTTCTTCCACTCGTCGACGATCGTCTTGAACCGGTCACCGGTGGCCTTCCACTGCGTGGACGACTCCGCCAGCTGCTCCGCCTCGGCGACCAGGGCCTCCTTGCGGGTCAAGGCCTCGGCGCGTGCGCTGGCCTTCGCCTCGGCGGCCTCGTCGGCCTTGCTCCCGGCACGGGAGGCGAGCTCGTCGAGCCGCGTGGCGAGCCCGTCGAGGTCACCGACCACGTGGGCCTCGTCGAGGCTCTCGCGGATCTTCTTGATGGCCGAGACCGTGTGCTGGGGGTCCGCTGTGCCGGAATTGAGGCGTGCGGCGAGCAGGTCGACCTCGGTGACCAGATCGGCGAAGCGCCGTGCGAAGTGCGCCAGCCCCTCCTCGGGAGATCCGGCCTGCCATGACCCAACGACACGTTCGCCGGCACTGGTCTTCACATAGACCGTGCCGTCGGTGTCGACTCGACCGAACGCCGTCCAGTCGTGCCCGTCTGCGCTCATCACGCTCATTCCTCTACCAACTCTGACTTGTCCTCGCTGCGACCCTACGGTGATTCCGTACGGTCCGCCACTGCCGATGATGGAGTTCCCCCGCATTGTCACAGGTCCCGCCCGGGCCGTGACGAGCGCCCGAAGCCGAACCGTGACCGTATTGCATCGCGCGAAGGTGGTTACGGTGAGGTGTGCATGCAAACGCAACCCTCCCGGGACCGGTCATCGCGCTCGTCGGCCCGACGGCCGCGGGCAAGTCCGCGTTGTCGCTGGCGGTGGCCCGCGCGGTGGGCTCCGGCGGGGGCGGCGAGGTCGTCAACGCCGATTCGATGCAGCTGTACCGGGGCATGGACATAGGCACGGCGAAGGTCACCGTCGCCGAACGGGAGAGCGTCCCGCACCACATGCTCGACATCTGGGATGTCACCCAGACGGCCGATGTGGCGTCGTACCAACAGGCGACGCGATCTACCGTTGTCGACATACTTTCCCGCGGGCGCGTGCCCGTCCTGGTCGGGGGATCGGGCCTCTACGTCGACGCCGTCCTCGACGAGTTCGAATTCCCCGGGACCGACCCCGAACTGCGCGCCGCCCTGGAGGCCGAACTCGCCGAACACGGCCCGGAGGTCCTCCACGCCCGCCTCAGTGAGCGCGATCCGGCCGCCGCGGCGGCGATCCTGCCCAGCAACGGCCGCCGCGTCGTGCGCGCCCTGGAGGTCGTCGAGCTCACCGGGGGCTTCCGAGCGGAGCTCCCGCCCGAGCCGGTCGCCCGCTACCGGAGCCTGCGCATCGGGGTGGACCGCGACACCGCCGAACTCGACGAGCGCATCGCCGCACGCGTCGGCCAGATGTGGGAGGCCGGGCTCGTCGACGAGGTCCGCGGGCTGCTCCCGCACGGCCTGGCCGAAGGTCTCACCGCCTCCCGGGCCATCGGGTACCGGCAGGTCCTGCGCTTCCTCGCGGGGGAGTGCACCGAGGACGAGGCCCGCGACGACACCGTGCGCGCCACCCGCCGCTTCGTGCGCCGCCAGCGCTCCTGGTTCCGCCGCGACAAGCGCGTCGTCTGGCTCGACGCCGCCCGGCCCGACCTCACCGAAGCGGCCACGGGCATCATTGACCAGTGGGAACAGGAACGCGCCCGGTGATCGGCGCCGCAGGGATTCAGTTCGCCAAAGGCCACGGGACGGGCAACGACTTCGTCGTCATCCCCGACCTCGACGCCTCGATCGAGCTCACCGCCGCGCAGGTCGCGGCCATCTGCGACCGGCACAACGGGATAGGCGCCGACGGCATCATGCGCGTCGTGCACGCCGCCAAACACCCCGAAGCGCACGACCAGGCCGACAGCGCCGAGTGGTTCATGGACTACCGCAACGCCGACGGCAGCATCGCCGAGATGTGCGGCAACGGCGTCCGCGTCTTCACCCGCTACCTCCTCGAAACCGGACTCTCGTCCGGTTCGGCCGTCCCGGTCGCGACCCGCGCCGGGCTGCGCACCGTCGACGTCGTCGGCGACGACCTCCGCGTCGACATGTCCCCGGCGCGTTTCCTCGGCACCGAACACGCCACCCTGGCCGGTCGCGCCTACGAGGGCACCCACGTCAGCATGGGCAACCCCCACCTCGTCGTACACGTCACCGAAGACGAACTCGCCGCCCTCGAACTCTTCCGCGAACCCCAGGTCGACCCGGCGGTGTTCCCGAACAAGGCCAACATCGAGTTCATCTGCCCGACCCCGACCGGCGTGCGCATGCGCGTCTACGAACGCGGCGTCGGGGAGACCCTCTCCTGCGGCACCGGCGCGTGCGCGGCGGGCGCCGTCGGCCTCGGCGGCGGACAGGGCACCGCGACCGTTGACGTGCCCGGCGGCCGCCTCACCGTCACCGTCGACGAACGGACCCTCTGGCTGAGTGGACCGGCCGTCATGGTCGCCGAAGGACGCTTCCACCTGCGCTGACGCCCCGGCGCTAAGTCGCGTGAACCGAACGGCGCCGCCTTCCGTTTCACCGGATGTGAGCCGCGCGCAGGGCGCGGCGGGACCACCGGAGACGAGGAGCGCGCCATGGGCGACGACTGGAACGGCGACGGCGACCACGCCGAGGCGGCCGAGTACGAAGAGGCTCAGTACCACGAGGCCGAGGCCTACGAGGACCAGCAGCAGGCGGAGGACGTCTGGGAGGACGCGAACTCCAGCTACGACGAGGACGTCTCCGCCTACGTCTGACCGGCGACACGAAAGCGCCCCGGGCCCTACCGCCCGGGGCGCTTCGACGTCGTCCTCCGGCGACTACCGGCTCGGAGTCTGCTCACGCCCGGCGAGCAGCGCCTTCTTCACCGCGTCGGCGACCGCGGGGGAGACGTGCGGGTCGAACACGCTCGGCACGATCACGCTCGGGTTGACCTTGTCGGCACCGACCACGTCGGCGATCGCCTGAGCCGCGGCGAGCGCGGCGGCGTCGGTCCACTCGGTGGCCTGCGCGTCGAGCATTCCCCGGAACACGCCCGGGAACGCCAGCACGTTGTTGATCTGGTTGGGCTGGTCAGAACGCCCCGTCGCCACGATCGCGGCGTGCTCGGCGGCCTCCATCGGGTTGATCTCCGGGTCGGGGTTGGCCAGCGCGAACACGATCGGATCGGGCGCCATCTTGGCGATGTCGGCGCCTTCGAGGAGATTGGGCGCGCTCACCCCGATGAACACGTCCGAACCGACCAGCGCGCCTTTCAGCGACCCGCTGAAGTCGTCCCGGTTGGTGTTCTCGGCGAGCCACTTCCACGACTCACGGCCGTTGAACTCCATCCCGCGATGCAGCGCACCCGCCCGGTCGCACGCGATGATGTCGCCGACACCCTGCTTGAGCAGCAACTTCATGATCGCCGTACCCGCCGCGCCCGCACCCGACACCACGACCCGCACGTCCTCGATGCGCTTGTCGACCACGCGCAGCGCGTTCGTCAGTGCCGCCAGCACCACGATCGCCGTACCGTGCTGATCATCGTGGAACACCGGGATGTCGAGACGCTCCCGCAACCGCTCCTCGATCTCGAAACAGCGCGGAGCGGCGATGTCCTCAAGGTTGATGCCCCCGTACACCGGCGCGATCGCCGCGACGATGTTGACGATCTCGTCGGTGTCCTGCGTGTCCAGGCACACCGGCCACGCGTCGACACCCCCGAAACGCTTGAACAGCGCCGCCTTGCCCTCCATGACCGGCAACGCCGCCGCCGGGCCGATGTTGCCCAGCCCCAGCACCGCCGACCCGTCGGTCACCACGGCCACCGTGTTCCGCTTGATCGTCAAGCGCCGCGCGTCCTCCGGGTTCTCCGCGATGGCCATGCACACCCGCGCCACACCCGGCGTGTACGCACGCGACAACTCGTCACGGTTGCGCAACGACACCTTCGACGTGACCTCGACCTTCCCACCCAGATGCAGCAGGAAGGTCCGGTCGGACACCTTCCGGACCGACACCCCCGGCAACTCGCCGAGGATCTGCGCGATCTGCTCGGCATGACCCGAGTCGGACGTGTCGCAGGTGATGTCGACGACCACGTTCTTGTGATCGGAGCTCACGACGTCCAAGGCGGTCACAATCCCGCCGGCCTCACCCACGGCGGTGGTGAGACGGCCGATCGCACCGGCGTCCGCGGGAAGCGAGACACGAACGGTGATGGAGAAACCGGCGCTGGGCAGCTGGCGAATGGACACGACGCTCCTCTTTGAGACGGCTGGGTGGATGCAACCTTCACCATTCTTACTCGTTTGCGCACACGACCCACGCGCGTGGGGCGCACGTGTTGCCCCGCGCACGGGAATGCCCCGCCCCCTCCCACCGTTCCACCCACGCCATCCGACCTCACCCACGCCCAAACCCGCGTGCACTCTCCGCACATCCGTGCGACGATTCAGCCAATGACTGAGACGAACATGAACCCAGAATTCGACGACCTCTTCACCGACGACAACGGCGAACTCGAACTCGCCGAGCGCAACGCCCTGCGCCGCGTGGCGGGTCTGTCCACCGAACTCACCGAGATCACCGAGGTCGAGTACCGGCAGCTTCGGCTGGAGCGGGTCGTGCTCGTCGGTGTCTGGACCGAAGGAACCCTGGAAGACGCCGAGAACTCCCTCGCCGAACTCGCCGCGCTCGCCGAGACGGCCGGGTCCCAGGTCCTCGACGGCCTCGTACAGCGACGCTCCCGTCCCGACCCCTCGACCTTCATCGGGCGAGGCAAGGTCGGCGAGCTCCGCGACGCCGTCGTCACCTCCGGCGCCGACACGGTGATCGCCGACGGTGAACTGTCCCCGAGCCAGTTGCGCAGCCTCGAACAGGAGATCAAGGTCAAGGTCATCGACCGGACCGCCTTGATCCTCGACATCTTCGCCCAGCACGCCAAGAGCCGCGAGGGCAAGGCCCAGGTCGAACTCGCGCAGCTCCAGTACCTCATGCCGCGCCTGCGCGGCTGGGGTGAGGCGCTCTCCCGCCAGGCCGGCGGCAGCGCGGGCGGCAGCGGCGGCGGCGTCGGCCTGCGCGGTCCCGGTGAGACCAAACTCGAAACCGACCGCAGGCGCATCCGCACCAAGATCGCCCGGCTCCGCCGGGAGATCGCGCAGATGAGCACCGCCCGCGACACCAAACGCCACAACCGTCACCGGCACCTCGTGCCGAGCGTCGCCATCGCCGGCTACACCAACGCCGGCAAGTCGAGCCTGCTCAACCGCCTCACCGGCGCGGGTGTGCTCGTCGAGGACGCGCTCTTCGCCACGCTCGACCCGACGACCCGCCGGGCCCAGACCTCCGACGGACGGCACTACACGCTGTCCGACACGGTCGGGTTCGTCCGGCACCTGCCCCACCAGCTCGTCGAGGCCTTCCGCTCGACGCTCGAAGAGGTCACCGCGTCCGACCTCATCGTGCACGTCATCGACGGATCCCACCCCGACCCGCAGGGACAGGTCAAGGCCGTCCGCGAAGTGCTCGGCGACATCGGAGCCGACGAGGTCCGCGAGATCCTCGTCGTCAACAAGATGGACGCCATCGACGCCGACATGGTGCTCGAACTGCGCGCCGAATGGCCCGACGCGGTCTTCGTGTCGGCCCACAGCGGCGCCGGGATCGACAAGCTCCGGCTCGTCATCGAGCAGGAACTGCCCCAGCCCGCCGTCGAGATGCGCGTGGTCGTGCCCTACATCCGCGGAGACCTCGTCTCCCGGATCCGCCAGCGCGGTGAGGTGCTCAGCACCGAACACCGCGGCGACGGGACCGTCCTGCACGCCCGGGTCGACGAGGCGCTCGCCGCCGAACTGCGACCCTTCGAGATGGCGGCCGAGACCGCCTGACATCGAACCCGGCCGGCGCCACCCTGTGACAGGGGCGGCGCCGGCCGTGGTCCGGGAGGCCCCCGTCGGCCCGCCGCGGCACGCTGTCGCGCAGCGCACAGGCAGGAGAAGGGGCGGTGTCCTCCCCAGGTCACGGCACCGTTGGGCGTCCATCCCCGAGGACACCCCTTGCCGGCGCCGGATCTCCTCCTGGCCCGGACTTGACCTGAACCTTTGTTGATGTACGAGGGTCATCTCATCGGAACACGAGACGAGGAGACGGCCATGACCGAGCCCAAGATCCTGGTGACCGGAGCGACCGGAAAGGTCGGCGGCGCCCTGGTCGCCCAGCTGCACGCGGCGGGCGTCCCCGTGCGCGCACTGGTGCGCCGCGAGGCCGACTTCCCTGCGGGCGTGGAGACGGTGCGCGGCGACCTGGGCGATCCCGCCACGCTGGACGCGGCCCTGGACGGCATCGACGCGGTCTTCCTGGTGTGGCCGTTCATGAGCGCCGAGGGCGCACCGGACCTGATCGACATGATCGGCGAGCGCACCCGCCGGCTGGTCTACCTCTCCTCCGCCGGGGTGGCCGACGCGACGGATGAGCCCGGCGAGGCGATCACCACCTTCCACGCCGAACTGGAGCGCTTGATCGAGGTCTCCGGCCTGGAATGGACCGCGCTGCGCCCCACCGGCTTCGCGAGCAACACGCTCGGCTGGGCCGACGAGGTCCGCACCACCGGAGTCGTCCGGGCACCACTGGCGAACCTGGCACGCCCGCTGATCCACGAGGCCGACATGGCCGCGGTCGCCCTCAAGGCATTGACGACCGACACCCTCCTCGCCGCCCGCCCCCTGATCACCGGCCCCGAACCGGTCACCCAGGAGCGGCAGGTCGCGCTGATCGCCGAGGCGATCGGCCGCCCGGTCCGCTTCGAGGAGATCACCCAGGACGAGGCCATGGAGGAGATGAAGGCCGCGGGCTACCCGCCGGAGTTGGTGGACGCCGTCGTCCCGGCCCAGGCCCGGCTGCTGGCCGACCCCGAACCGGTCAACGACGAGGTCGAGCGCATCACGGGCACCCCTGCGAGAACCTTCCGGAGGTGGGCCGCGGACCACGCGGCGGACTTCCGCTGAAGGTGGGACCCCACCCCGCAGGCCACATCGGAAGAGAGGTGGCGGCGGTGGACGTGCGGCCCGGCAACGCCGGCGCCCGCCGCCGTTCCGCACGCGGCCGGGCGAGAACCACACGATCTCCAGTCCCGTTCACCCCTTCGTCCCCACCCCCTAACCCCGTGTCGAATCGGACGAGACGACGGTTATCGTCTGTTCGGCACTCGCATCCGTTACGGAACTATGATCCGGCCAGCGCGTTGAACGTGAATGGCTCTGGCACACTGTCCCGGTGCGTCGACTGAAGCTGCGAACTGGTGGGATGGCGCCGCGCGCCATGGCGGTGGGTGCGCTGGTGTGCGGGCTGGTGGGGGCGGTGACGGCTCCCGCGGTAGCCGATCCCTCCGACCCCCCGGCGGAGCCGGTCAAGGGCGAAGAGCTCTGCACCGTCTCCGACGAGCGTCTGGCCGAGCTCTCCGGCCTCGTCGCCGACGGCGACGACTACTGGGCCGTTCCCGACGGAACGCTCGAAACCGCGCAACTGGAGATCTTCAAACTCGACGCCGAGTGCAACATCCTTGAGTCGGTCCTGCCGTACAAGAAGTCCGACGGCCAGCCCGCCGACGCCAACGACCCCGAAGACCTCGGCATCGACGAGAAGGGCCGTCTGTGGGTCGCCGACTTCGGCGACAACGACAAGGTCCGCGACACCATCGCGCTGTGGCGGGTCGACCCGAGCGAGCCCAACAGCGCCGAGCTCTACCGCCTGTCCTTCCCCGACGGCCCCCACGACGCCGAGGCGCTCCTCCTCCAGCCCGACGGCACCCCCGTCGTCGTCACCAAGGACGCCACCACCGCCCTCGTCTTCAAACCCAAGGGCGAACTCGAAAACGAGCAGACCACCGAGCTGGAACAGGTCGGCGAGTTCGCCTTCGCGCAGACCAACACCCCCGGCGGCCCCGTCGGCCCGCCCGGTCAGCTCGTCGCCACGGGCGGAGCCGTCTCCTCCGACGGTGCCAAGGCCGTCATCCGCTCCTACACCGACGCCTACGAGTGGGACGTCGCCGACGGTGACGTCGCCAAGACCATCACCGGCGGCACGGCCCCCCGTCGCACGGCCCTCCCCGAGGAGCCCCAGGGCGAGGCCATCACCTTCGGTGCCGACGGCAAGTACGTCACCGGCACCGAATCCAACGGTGAGGACGGCGCGACCCTCTATACCTACACGCCGACCGTGCCCCCGGCCCCGGAGGACACCGCCACCGAGGAAGCCGACGGCGGCGGGCTCTTCAGCGACCTCACCCTCGACCAGCTGATCCTCCTCGCCGGCGGCAGCGTCGGCGCGCTCGGACTCATCCTCGCCGCCGTCGGCGTCATCGTGATCGTCAAGGCACGCAAACGCCGGCGCCTCGAAGGCGACGGCGACGGCGACGGCGACGCCGAGTCCGGTGACGACGACCCGGACGACGATGACGACCCGCGCTCGCGGTACGCGTCGCCGCCCGCCCCGTCCGGGTACGACCGCCGCGAGGAGATCTACGACCCGCGTGACGGCTACGACGACCCGCGCGGTTACGACCGTGACCCCCGCGATGATCGTTACGGCCGCCGCGAAGACCCCTACGACCGCGGCCACCGGCCGGACGGGCCCGCCGGGTACGACGACCGTGCCTACCGCCCCGAATACCGGGACGCGCCCGCTCAGGACGACCGCTACGCCCCGCCCCCTTCCGCCGGCGCCGGATACCGCGACGACTCCGGCGCGCGTTACGACGGCGGCCCGGCTCCCCGTCCCGACCGTGGTGGCGGCGCCGTCTACGGCGGTGGCGGCCGCCGCGACGAGTACGGCCGTGAGGATCCCCATCCCGACTTCGGCATCCAGCGCGACGACCCGCGCGGCTACTGACGCCAAACGCAGGTGAGAGCCCGGGCTCGGATCGATCCGAGCCCGGGCTCTTCGAAATGTTCGGGAGCCGGCCTAGATCCGGCGCAGGACCGCCACCACGCGGCCCAGCACGCTGGCGTGCTCGGCGGGGATCGGGTCGTAGAGCGGGTTCTGCGGCACCAGCTCGACGGTGTTGCCCTGGCGGCGCAGCGTCTTGACCGTCGCCTCGTCGTCAAGCAGCGCGGCGACGATGTCGCCGTTGGTCGCGTCGTTCTGCTGACGGACCACGACCCAGTCGCCGTCCTGGATGGCGGCGTTGATCATCGAGTCGCCCTTGACGCGCAGCAGGAAGTGCGCGCCCTCGCCGACCAGTTCGCGGGGCAGCGGGAACACCTCCTCGGCGTTCTGCTCGGCCAGGATCGGGGTACCCGCGGCGATCTCACCGAGCACCGGCACGAAGGTGGGCGTCGGGCGCCGCACGGGCTCGTTGTTCTCGATCGGGCGCACGTCGACGGCGCGCGGACGGTTGGGCGCCTTGCGAAGGAACCCCTTCCGCTGAAGCACGCCGAGCTGGTATGCCACACTCGACGCCGACGCCAGACCGACCGCCTCGCCGATCTCGCGAACGCTCGGGGGATACCCCCTGACGTCGACCGATTCACGGATGTAGGCGAGAATGCGGCGTTGCCGTTCGGTCAGTACGACCTTCTCCGCTGCCGAATCGCCCGAATCGACGCTCTGTTCGGGCTTGGCCGGATTGATGGCCACCTGGGTCCTCCTCATGGGTGATCGCCGCTGGTGGTGACATTAGTCGGTTGTGTCGGGGAAGGCAAACATCCGTTCGATTCCGGCGGCCCGTGTCGGAAGTCCGCGCCGCACATTGCGTGACGGGTGGGGTCACCGAAACGGATGAGATTGACGCGACACCGGGGGATTCGGCGGTTCGACTTGCATCGCCGCGTCGAAAGGCATACCGTCGGAGGCACAACATCTAGTGGTTACAGTCATGTGAGTTGTCCACAGGTTGGGGTAGGTCTTCCACAGGCCATCCACAGCCCGTCCACAACGCCCCGCCCACCGGGGCCGTCACTGACTGCCAGCGGGGGCTACGAAGGAGGCGAGTGACGTGCGGTGCCCATACTGTCGGCACTCGGACTCGCGCGTGGTCGATTCGCGGGAAGCCGAAGACGGACTCATCATCCGCCGCCGGCGTTCCTGTCAGAGCTGCGGGAAACGCTTCACCACCGTCGAGGAGTCCATTCTCGCCGTCGTCAAACGCAGCGGCGTGACCGAACCCTTCAGTCGCGACAAGGTCGTCACCGGAGTCCGCAAGGCCCTCCAGGGACGGCCCGTCGACGACGACGCCGTCGCCCTCCTCGCGCAGAAGGTGGAAGACGCCATCCGCGCCCGGGGCGCCGCCGAGGTGCCCAGCAACGAGGTCGGCCTCGCCATCCTCGAACCGCTGCGGGACCTCGACGAGGTCGCCTACCTGCGCTTCGCGAGCGTCTACCGCTCCTTCGAGTCCCTCGCGGACTTCGAACGCGAGATCTCCATGCTGCGCGACGGCCTCCGCGACGCCGGTCCACCGGACGAGCCCGGCGAAGCCGAGCCCGCCCCCGCCGGCGAGAAGCTCCCCGTCGGGACGCCCGCGCCCGACAACGCCTGACCCGGCGCCCGCCGCGAGCGGGAAACGGTCGAACCGGCGATGCCGGAAATAACCGACGTGTCATTTGTCGCTATACAAGGCGCGGCCGCACACCGCGCGGACCACTCTAAGGAGAACCATGACCGAGGCAGTCAGCACCACGTCGGGCCCGGGGAAGGCCCGCCGCGGTGGCAACGCCGTCAACGGCAGGAAAAAGGGCAAGGGCCTGACCGTCGAACGCGTGTGGACGACGGAGGGTGCGCACCCGTACGACGAGGTCAACTGGGAGCGCCGCGACGTCGTCATGACGAACTGGCGCGACGGTTCGATCAACTTTGAGCAGCGCGGCGTCGAGTTCCCCGAGTTCTGGAGCATCAACGCCACCAACATCGTCACCTCCAAGTACTTCCGCGGCGCCGTCGGCACCGACGCCCGCGAATGGAGCCTCCGCCAGCTCATCGACCGCGTCGCCAAGACCTACCGCGCCGGCGGCGAGGCCAACGGCTACTTCGCCACCGAGCACGACGCCCAGGTCTTCGAGGAAGAACTCACCTGGCTGCTCCTGCACCAGTACTTCAGCTTCAACTCGCCGGTCTGGTTCAACGTCGGCACGGCCTCGCCGCAGCAGGTCAGCGCCTGCTTCATCCTCGCCGTCGACGACTCCATGGACTCCATCCTCGACTGGTACAAGGAAGAGGGCCTCATCTTCAAGGGCGGCTCCGGCGCCGGCGTGAACCTGTCGCGCATCCGGGCCTCCAAGGAGCTGCTCTCCTCCGGCGGCAACGCCTCCGGCCCCGTCAGCTTCATGCGCGGCGCCGACGCCTCCGCCGGAACCATCAAGTCGGGCGGCGCCACCCGCCGCGCCGCCAAGATGGTCGTCCTCGACGTCGACCACCCCGACATCGCCGAGTTCATCGAGACCAAGGCCCGCGAAGAGGACAAGATCCGCGCCCTCCGCGACGCCGGCTTCGACATGGACCTCGGCGGCGCCGACATCGTCAGCGTCCAGTACCAGAACGCCAACAACTCCGTCCGCGTCAGCGACGAGTTCATGAACGCCGTCGAGAACGGCACCGACTTCGCCCTCCGCGGCCGCCTCGACGGCGCCGAGATCGAGCGGATCGACGCCAAGGACCTCTTCGAGAAGCTGGCCACCGCCGCCTGGGAGTGCGCCGACCCCGGCATCCAGTACGACGGCACCATCAACGACTGGCACACCAACCCCGAGACCGGCCGCATCACCGCGTCCAACCCCTGCTCGGAGTACATGTCGCTGGACAACTCCTCGTGCAACCTCGCCTCGCTGAACCTCATGAAGTTCCTCCGCGACGACGACACCTTCGACGTCGCGAAGTTCACCAAGGCCGTCGAGTTCGTCATCACCGCCATGGAGATCTCGATCTCCTTCGCCGACTTCCCCACCGAGAAGATCGGCGAGACGACCCGCGACTACCGCCAGCTCGGCATCGGCTACGCCAACCTCGGGGCCCTCCTCATGGCCTCCGGCATGGCCTACGACTCCGAGGACGGCCGCGCCTACGCCGCCGCCATCACCGCGCTGATGAACGCCGTGTCCTACCGCCGCTCCGCCGAACTCGCCGGAGTCGTCGGCCCGTACGAGGGCTACGCGCGCAACGCCGACGCCCACACCCGGGTCATGCGCAAGCACGCCTCCGCCGTCGACGAGATCCAGACGCACCACCTCAGCGACAAGGCCCTCGTCAAGGAGGCCGTCGCGCAGTGGAAGTCGGCCCTCGCCACCGGTGAGAAGAACGGCTGGCGCAACGCGCAGGCCTCGCTGCTGGCGCCGACCGGCACCATCGGCTTCATGATGGACTGCGACACCACCGGCATCGAGCCGGACCTGGCGCTGGTCAAGTTCAAGAAGCTCGTCGGCGGCGGCTCCATGCAGATCGTCAACGGCACCGTGTCGCGGGCCCTGCGCAACCTGGGTTACCAGGAGGAGCAGATCGAGGCCATCGTCGAGTTCATCGCCGAGAACGGCCACGTCGTCGACGCCCCCGGCCTCAAGCCCGAGCACTACGCGGTCTTCGACTGCGCCATGGGCGACCGCTCCATCGCGCCCATGGGCCACGTCCGCATGATGGCCGCCGTCCAGCCGCACCTGTCGGGCGCGATCTCGAAGACCGTGAACGTGCCCGAGTCGGCCACGGTCGCCGACTTCGAGCAGATCTACTTCCAGGGCTGGAAGCTCGGACTGAAGGCACTCGCCGTCTACCGGGAGAACTCGAAGGTCGGCCAGCCCCTCTCGGCCAAGAAGAAGGACACCGCCGAGGCCGACACCACGGCCAAGGCCGAGGTCGAGCGGGTCGTCGAGTACCGGCCCGTCCGCAAGCGGCTCCCGAAGAAGCGCCTCGGCGAGACCGTGTCCTTCTCCGTCGGCGGTGCCGAGGGTTACCTGACCGCGTCGAGCTACCCCGACAACGGTCTGGGCGAGGTCTTCTTCAAGATGTCGAAGCAGGGCTCGACCCTGGCCGGGATCATGGACGCCTTCTCGGTCGCGATCTCCATCGCGCTCCAGTACGGCGTCCCACTGGAGAAGTACGTCGAGAAGTTCACCAACATGCGCTTCGAGCCGGCCGGCATGACCGACGACCCGGACATCCGCATGTCGACCTCGGTCGTGGACTACCTGTTCCGCCGCCTGGCGCTGGACTTCCTGCCCTACGAGACCCGCGCGGAGCTGGGGATCCTGACCTCGGCCGAGCGCATCGCCGAGGTCAACGGGGAAGATCCCGCCTCGGTCTCGCGTCCCGAAGAGGACGAGGTCGACTTCGCCGCGCTGGCCGCTTCGGCGCCGATCGAGAAGGTCGTGGAGAAGCTCGTCCAGGACGCACCGCAGCGTCAGGTCGGTTCCTCCATGGAGGTCCTGGAGAGGTCGCTCGGCAAGGCCGCGGACGCTCCGCTGTGCATGACCTGCGGGACGAAGATGCGTCCGGCCGGTAGCTGCTACGTGTGCGAGGGCTGCGGCTCGACCTCCGGCTGCAGCTAGCCGCATTGAACGACGGCGGGCCGCCGATCCTCTCGGATCGGCGGCCCGCCGCTCTTTCGGCTACGCCTCCGGGTCGAGTTCGGCGGAGTACGCGGCGAGCAGCGTGCCGTCGGCGGCGTAGGCGGTCAGCTCGCCCGCGGTCAGGTTCGCGCTGCGAAACGAGAAGCCGCGCTCACCGAACATCGCCACGATCGGCACCCCGCGCGGGGCGCCGCCGGGGGCCGAGCGGTACTCCAGCCGGGCCACCAACGCGTCGACCACGCCGTTGACGCGTACTTTCGTCTCCTCGAAGACCACATCGAAGCGCATCACCGCTCCCTGCGACACCATGTCCTGGGCCGCGTCGGAGCAGGCCGGCTCGGTACGGCAGAAGTAGAAGTAGCGCGGATTGGCGGTGTCGCTCTGGGCGTAGGCCTTGAACGTCGGGTCCGCGCCCGCCGGCAAGGGCAGCACGGCGAAGCAAGCGAGTACCGCCAGCGTCGCCGTCGCCGCGCGCAGCCACACCCGCCCGCCGCGTCGCGCGGTGGTCACCGCGAGCGTCGCAGCGCCTCCGAGCCCCGCCAGGCACGTGGCGACCACGCCGATGGTGCGGGCGTTCTCCAGCAGGAACTGCACTCCCGGATACACCGAAACGTCGCTGAGCAGTACTCCCAGCGACAGCGTCATCGCCACCGCCAGCACGACCCCCGCGACCCGCCGCAGAGTGCCCTCGGCCGCGACCAGCAGCATCGCCGCGAGCACCGTCCACAGCTGGTGGTGTGTCCACGAGACCGGGGATGCCGCGACCGTCGCGCAGCCGACGATCACCGTGGCGCGCACCGGCTCGCCGTCGAGCTGCAAGCGCCGGGCGCGCACCAGCGCGGTCCCGCAGACGAGGGCGGCCAGACCCATCCACACCAGCGGCAGCGTTTGAAGCGGCACCCCGATCCGTAGCAGCATCCCGTGCACCGACTGGTTGCCCAGCGACGACAGATCGCCGATCCGTGAGGTCTGCATGACCGTTTCCGACCAGTACGTCCAGCTGTCGGCGGGTAGCAGAATCGCCCCGACCACGGCGCACGCGGCGAACGCGATGACGGCCCGGGCGGCGTCGCGCCACCGGCGCGAGAGCAGGAAGAACACCACGAACAACAGCGGTGTCAGCTTGATCGCGGCGGCGACGCCCACCAGTACTCCACGCCAGCGGGCCGGAGTCAGCCCCGCCGCGTCGACCAATGCCAGCAGCACGATGAACACGCTGACCTGACCGAAGCGCATGTTGCTCTGGGCCGGGGCGGACAGCAGCACGGCGCAGGCGACGACCGCGACCGCCAGGGCGCGACGGTGCGGGGGCACGTGCAGCGCCCGGCCCACCGACAGCGCCAGCCCCGCCACGGCGGCGCAGGTCAGTGCCAGCCACAGTAGTCGCAGCACCGGTTCGGGCAGGCCGGTCATCGGCCACATCACCAGCGCGGCGAACGGCGGGTACGTGAAGGGGCCGCCGTTGGCGGCGACGTAGTCGTACAGCGGCGCACCTGACTGGACGGTGCGCACCGCGCCGTAGTAGATGTGCAGGTCGGACAAGCGGTCAGTGCGCAGCAGCACCAGCGTGCAGGAGACGGCGGCGATCAGCCCGTACAGCACCCACACCGCTCTCGCGGTCCGATCGGCGGACTTCCCGTCCATCCGAGCACGTAAGAAATCCATCCGCACATCACCAGCCCCTGTGTCGGCCCGGCACCACCGGGCTCCTGACAACTTCGCAGCGAACTCCAACGACACTCTAGGTGTAAGACCGGGAATCGGCACTGCCCGACGAGGTAAGCGCCGGTGCTGAACTCGGCTGCCGTTGCGGATGCTCTGAGACCGTCCGGGCACCCGGGGAAGCCGTTTCCTCTCGGAGCGCGCACAAACCCTCTGAGCCGTCTTGCAGCGGCGCCGTCGGCCCCTACATCCCCGTGGTGACCGTCAACGTCGTCCACAAGCCGACGTGCACCCGGTCGCCGACGTTGAGCTGCAAGGGCTGGTGCCGGACCAGCGCCTGCTGTGACTCGTTGACGAAAGTCCCGTTTGACGAGCCGACGTCGACCAGGGCCCAGGACCCGTCGGGCTGGGCGATGAAGAGGGCGTGGGCGTGGGAGACGGCCGCGTCGGTCGGCGGGCCGGACAGGTCGATGTCGGGGTTGATGCCCTTCGAGGCGCTTCTGCGGCCGAGCAGGAGCTGCGGCCCGTGCAGCCGGAAGAAGCGCTGGGGCACGTAGGCCGGGAACTGCATGGTGTTCGGGTCGAGGTCGTTGAGGCGGCAGATGCGTTCGAAGTAGGCGCGGTCGGCGTCGGCGACCAGTTGCCATGGCCCGGGGGCGTGCATCGGGGGGGCCGACACCGGCGGCGCGGGCTGCTGCGGGGCAGGGGCCGGGGCGTGCATGGGCTGCGGCGCCTGCTGTGGTGCGGGGAAGGCCGCGGCGAAAGGGTCGGCGGGCTGGGCCGACGGCGTCGCGAAAGGCGCGGGGGCCTCGGCGGGTTGCGGAGGCGGCGGGAACTGTTGCGAGGGCTGCGGTGGGTACTGCTGCGCATCCGGCGGCGGGAACGGCGCCGGCACGGGCCCCGGCTGGGCCGGGGGCGGAGCCCCGCCGCCCTGCGCGAAGGGGTCGAAGGGCTGATGCGGCGCTCCGGCGGCGTTCGGCGGAACCGCCGGCGCCACTCCCGGACCCCACCCGCACGCCTCGCAGAAGCGGTCGAGCAGCGGTTCCCCGCATTCGGGACACGGCTGCGCCTCCGGCGCGAACCAGCCCGCCTGCTGCTGCGGGGGTCCGCCGGCCGGTGGCTGCGGCAGCACCGAGAACTGCGTGGTGGCGTTCATGGGAGCGCCACACTCGTCGCAGAAGTCGACGGTGTTCGAGTTGTGTCCTGCGGGGCAGGTCGGCATGTGCGGATACTCCCGGCTCGCTGCGGTCACACGTCGGGGTCGGCCGAGGCCTCGGTCTTCGTCCCGCCCTCGTCCTCGGCACGCCTGCGCAGCGCGACGGTCGTGGTGGAACGAACACCGGCGATCTCGGCGTCGATGCTCTTGGCGTCGGATTTGAGCCGTACGGTACCCGTCGACGCGTCGTCGATCTCGACGAGCGCCCCCAGCGCCGAAAGGGCCTGCGTGTGCTCCGACTCGGTGGCCAGCGCGACGGCGCGGCCGAGCTTCTCGGTGGCGAGCTCGCGTTCGTCGTTCTTGAAGGCGGCGACGCCCTGGAGGATCGCGGTGGCGAGCTCTTCCTGCCCGGTGTAGTGCGCGACACGGGCGTTGATCTCGGTGAAGAGCGTGCTCTCCTCGGTCCATTCGACGGTGACGGCGTGTTCGGCGAGGTCGGTGTCGCCGGTGACGATCTTGATGCGGGTGGCGAGCCGGGGTGCTTCGCCGATCTCGCCGGTGGGGATGTCGAGGCAGACGTGGAAGTCGCGGCTTTCGCCGGGTCCCCAGGCGCCGATCGGGTAGTCGGCGGTGCGGGCGTTGACCTCGGTGGCGCGTTCGGTGAGGTCTTCGATCGTGGGGTTGACCTGTTTGACGAGTTTGACCTTGGATCCGGCGGGGGACCAGACGCGCAGGGAGGCGTTGCCGACGGTCTTGCCCATGGCGTTTTCGGTCATGGCGCGGAAGTCGGTGGCGAGTGCGGTGGGGTCGACGAGTCCTTCGACGGTGCCGAGCATGGCGGAGGAGATCTTGAGGAGGACCTCGTGTTTCCATTCCCGGCCGACGCCGCGGCAGTCGCAGGTGAAGCGGGTGGCGCAGGCGGCGAGGATGTCGGTGAGTTCCTGAGGTGTCTCGTGGAGGTCGTCGCCGTCGGTGAGGAGGATGGCGTGTTTGACCTCGGCTTCGACGGTGTCGAGGACCTGGTTGGCGAGGCGGAGCCAGGAGCCGATGGCGGTGCCGCCGAAGGCTTCGAGACGTCCGACGGCGGCCTTGGCGGCGGCTCTGGTCTGCGCCGAGGCGGTGACGGTGCCGATGTTCTGGGGGTAGGCCATCCAGGCTTTGTCGGTTCCGGCGATGACGGCGAAGGGCGTTCCGTCGCGGAGGGTGTCGATGGCGGTGACGACGGCGCGGCGGGCTTCAATGATCTTCTGGCCGATCATGGAGCCGGAGCAGTCGAGCATGATGACCTGGGCCATGCTCGTAGCGGGTGGGGTGGCCGGTGTGCCGGGTGCTCCGGGTTCGCCTTCGGTGGTGGAGACGGTGACGATCGCGTCGACGACGCGGGCACCGGCCGCCAGGAAGTGGTTGTAGTCCACTTCGAGCTGGAAGTTCGGTGCCTGGTTCATCATCGTGCTCCGTCCTCGATGGGGGGATATGCCAGTACGGCGACGCTGACGTTGTCGACGCCGCCGGCGTCGATGGCGCGCTGGGTGAGCGCTTGGGCGGTGGCGGCGGGGGTGCCCATGGGCGTGGCGGCGAGGTCGGCGGGCTGGGGGAGGTAGCGGGAGAGGCCGTCGCTGCAGACGATGATGAGGCCGGGGCCGGGGGGTGTGAAGGTCTCGACGTGGGCGTCGAGGGTGGGGGAGTCGGCGCCGAGCCAGTGATCGAGGGCGTAGGCGTGTTTGGCCTGGTAGCGGGGGTCGTCGGCGGGGACGCCTTGGGCGGCGAGTCGTCCGGCGAGGCAGTCGTCGACGGTGAGGCAGCCGATGGATTCGGGTCCCCACCAGTAGATGCGGGAGTCGCCGACCCAGCTGATGGTGACCTCGTTGCCGGTGACGATGGCCGAGACGTAGGTGCAGGCGGGTGGGTTGGAGTCGTAGTTGACGCCGACGGCGGCGGCGGCCGCGGCGGCCTCGGTGAGGCCGGTGTGGGCGGCGGAACCGGCGGGTTTGCCGGAGGCGAGTTCGTCGAGGACGACGCGGATGCCGGTCTCGACGGCGGCGAGGGCGGCGTCGTCGGACTGGGTGGCGGAGGCGACGCCGTCGCAGATGACGGCGACGGTGGTGAGGCCGTAGCGGCCGACGGCGAGGGCGTCCTCGTTGCGTTTACGGCGTGGGCCGCGGTCGGTGCATCCGGCGACGGGGCCGAGGTCGATGGCCGAGCGGATGGAGTTGGGGGAGCGTCGCTGTCCGCAGTGGACGCAGAAGCCGTCGGCGGTGTGCTCGGGGCGTCCGCACTGGAGGCAGGCGGTCAGCTGCGCGGCCGTCGAACGCCACATCGGGGCCGGCGCGGCGTCGAGCGCGGCTTCCCGGGCGGGTACGGCTTCGAGTGCCTCGCCGCATCGTTCGCACCACTGGGCGGCGTCCTCGGCGGTCAGGTCGCAGGCCGGGCAGTGCATCATCGTCGCTGTCACGTCCAGGTCCTCGGTCGGATTCGGTTGGCACGGTCGACCAGGGCGATGCGCTGGTTCTGGTCGGCGCAGGTTCGCGCCTGGTCTCGGTAGGAGTGTTCCAGGCCGAAGCGCAGGCCGCGTTCGTCGACGGGCCAACCTAGCAACTCCGTGCCCGGGCCGTGCTGCCCGGCGGTCTTGACGTATTCGAGGGCGCTGTGCAGGATCTCGGCGGCGACGACGGCGCGTCGTTCGTCGAGGTCGAGGCCTTCGAGCCGGCCGGCGGCGGCGCGGAGTTTCTCGATGTTGCGCTGGTGGGCCGGTGCCGACAGGAGGATGCGGATCGCGGCGACCTGGGCGGTGGTGTGCTGTGCGGAGCTGTGGGGGACGCCGTCGAGGACGGTGACGGCGGCGTCGCGCTGGTCGCGGCGGGTGAGGAGCCGGGCGAGGCCGAAGGCGGCCGAGACGTAGGCGTGGTCGGTGCGCCAGACGGTGCCGTAGAGGCGTTCGGCGGTGCCGAGGTCGCCGGCCCATTCGGCGGCGGCGGCCAGCGCGAGTTTCGGGGAGAGTTCGCCGGGGAGTTCGCTGTAGACCTTGTCGAAGGACTCCCGGGCGGCGTTGGGGTTGCGGTCGCGCAGGGCGTTCATGCCGCGGTACCAGTCGGTGCGCCAGTCGTCTTGTTCGTCGCGGGCGTAGGAGTCGAGTTCCTGGCGGGCGGACTGGACCCGGCCGGCCTCGATCATTTCGAGGATGAGGCGGAGGCGGACCTCGGGGCTGCGGACCGGTGCCGCGCCGAGTGCGGCGATGCGCTCCTCGGGGGTGGTGGCGGTCAGCGTGGCGAGGAACCCCGCGCCGGGGTCGGTGGAGTCGACCTGCGGGATGGGCAGGGCCGGGACGACCTGCGTGAAGTCGACGGGGGCGCCGGGCCCGCTGGGGGTCACCGCGCTGGACTCCACGTTGGCGACGCGGCCGATCTCGACGCCGAAACTCCGTCGGGTCGGTGTGAACCACGTCGACAGTGAAGGCTGCGGGTTGCGGGTCTCGGCGGCCTTGGTCTCGCGGAGGACGCCGAGGAGCTGTTCGCGCATGTCCTCGGCGGAGGCGAAACGCGCGTAGGGGTCGGCGGCGGTGGCGCGCAGCAGGAGCCGGTGGAAGGACTCGTGCTCGGTGAACAGGCGGACCTCGGACGCGTCGGGCAGGGAGTGCCGGAAGTGCTTGGTGAACCCGTGGAAGTCGAAGGCGAGGACGGCCAGGGAGCGCGCGACGGTGTAGAGGTCGCTGGCGATCGAGGGACCGCGTTCGCCGATCTCGGGCGCGTGGTAGCCGGGGGTGCCGTAGATGGGGCTGTCGGCGTCGTCGATGCGGCGGACGGCGCCGAGGTCGATGAGTTTGAGCTGCTGGCCGACGTGGATGACGTTGTCGGGTTTGAAGTCGCAGTAGAGCAGTCCCGCGTCGTGGAGGTAGCCCAGGGCGGGGAGGATCTCGGCGCCGTAGGCGAGGACCTGTGACAGGGGCAGCGGCACGTGCTGGCCGTGTTCGTTGCGGTAGTCGCGGCGCAGGTCGCGCAGGGACTGCCCGGCGGCGTACTCCATGACGATGTAGTTGAGGGGGTCGCCGGTGACCGGGTCGGCGTGCCGGGTGAAGTCGAAGATCTCGACGATGGCGGCGTGGTCGATGCCGACGAGGAAGCGCTTCTCGGCGATGGCGACGGCCATGGCTTCGGGGTCGGTGGTGTTGATGAGGCCTTTGAGCACGACCCAGCGGTCGGAGACGTCGTCACTGACGTGCCGGTCGCGGGCCAGGTAGATCCAGCCGAGCCCGCCGTGGGCGAGGGCGCCGAGGACCTCGTAGCGGTCGTTGACGACGTCGCCGGAGCGCAGGCTCGGGACGAAGGAGAAGGGTGTGCGGCAGTTCGGGCAGAAGCCCTCGGTGCGGCCCTGCCGGTTGTCGCGGGTGCGGCCGACGGGTTTCTCGCATTGGTGGCAGTAGCGGTGGGCCTCGGGCACGACCGGACTGTCGGGAATGACGTCGGAGGGGTTGCGGGGGGCCACCCACGGGATCTCGATCTCGCGGCTGCCCGAGCGGGTGCTGCGGGTCCCGCGGGTGCGGGTGCTCATGGACCCGGTCATCGCGCCGGTCATGGCACCGGTGAGGGCGGAGCTGAACGGCGAGACGGTGCGCGCGGGCGCGGGGGTGGCCGAGGTGGGGGCGTTCGCGGCGGCTTCGGCGGCCGCGGCCGCGTAGCTGCTCTGTGGAACGGCGGACGGCGCGCCACCGCCGGGTCTGGCCCGGCCGCACTCGTTGCAGTAGCCGTCGGCCTCATAGGCACCACGGCAACCTGGGTGGACGCATGGGTTCATCCCGACTCCTCCGTCGCGAGCAGCGCCTGCTGGAAGTCCCGGACCGCCCGGGTCGCCGCGCGCAGGTCACACGGCGCCGTCCACAACAGGGCACGGGCGATCTCGTACTGGCTGGTGATCTCGGCGCTCTCGGCGGCGCCGGTGCGGCCCGCCTTCATCTGGTACGCCTTGAGGCGGCCGCGCAGTTCGGCGCGCCGGTCCATCAGCGCCGTGGCGGTCTCGTTGACCGTGGCGGCGGCCTCCCGGGCGGCGGTCACGTCGCGGTCGATCTGTTCGAGCCGTTCGGCGAGCAGCCGCCAGCGTCCGGCGGCGGCGAGGCGGCGCAGGTCGCCGAGGCGCTGGCGCAGGGGAGAGGCCTGCGGGCTGAGCGCGGGGATGCGAACCTGGGCGATCTTGACCTCGACGACGGCGGTGATCTCGGCGGCCTCCTTCTCGGCGGCGGCGAGTTCGGCGATGGCCGAGCGTCGCAGCAGGAGCCGCTCGGGCAGGCCGGTGCGGAGGGTGTCGAGCGCGGCGAGGGACGCCAGGACGGGGGTGACGCGTGCGGCGAAGCCGTCGAGGCGGCCGGTGACGGCCGGGTCGAGCGGGTCGGCGAGGGCGGCGCCGCGCAGGACGGTCAGTTCGCGTTCCAGGGCGGCGAGGCCGTCGGGGTCGGTGGTATCGGTGGTGAGGTCGAGCAGTTCGGTGAGGCGTTCGGCGTCGTCGACGGCGGCGGTCAGCGAGGAGAGGCGCTCGGCGACGCGGGCGCAGGCGGCGTCGACCTCGGCGTAGAGGTCCTTGAGGGCCGTCACGGAGCCGTTCATGCGTTTGGTGAGGTCGGGCAGGGAGACGCGTTCGGTGACCTCGCCGCCGGAGTCGCCGGGGCGCAGCCCGTCGGCGCCGAGGGACACGACGTCCTCGCGCAGGAGCATGGTCAGTTCGCTGTGCTCGGGTTCGGCCAGGCGCGTGCGCCGGGACCGGAGTTCCTTGGCGCGGTCGACGACCGTGCCGAGCGCGCCGAACTGTGACCACAGGGCGGACAGGCGCGTGCCGCTCTCGGCGGCGGCCTTCCCGGTCAGGCCGGTCAGTTCGCCGTCGCGGAGGTAGGAGTGCGCGCCGGCGTTGTCGAGGGCGTAGAGCTCCTCGGCGAATCTGCGGTGGGTCAGGTCGTGCTGCCGCAGTTCGGTGTCGATCTCCTCTGGCGTCATGGCCGGGCCGCCGTTCACGGTTACTTGTACACGGCGGCCGGCGGGGAGGCCGGTCCCAGCAGGCTCTTCAGCGAGTTGCCCGAGTCGTCGGCCTTGGCGTACAGCGCGGCCCAGGTGCCGTTGCCGCGGAGGTCTTCGAGGACCGCGTTGACGTACTCCACGAGGTCGCGGTGCTCCAGGCTGATCGCGATCCCGTAGGGCTCCTCGCTCAGTGAGGTCGTGCTCAGCTTGACCTGGTCGTCCTGCGCGGCGAAGCCGGCGAGGATCGCGTTGTCGGTGGAGATCGCGTCGACCGTGCCCTGCTGCAGCATCACCAGGCAGTCGGTCCACTCCGGGACCGCGACGGGCGTGGCCGCGGAGTCGGCGATCTTGCGGATCGACGTCGAGCCCGTCGCCGCGCAGACACGCTCGCCCTTGAGCTCTTCGAGCGTCTCGACGACCTTGTGGGCGCCGTAGACGGCGATCTGCTGGTGGGCCCGGAAGTACTCCGAGGAGAACGCCACGTCCTTCCAGCGGGCGCAGTTCATGGTCATGGTCCGCACGACCATGTCCACCTCGCCCTGCTGTACGAACGGCACGCGCTGGTCGGAGCTGATGGCCTTGTACTGGATCTTCGACGGGTCCCCGAAGATCGCGCGGGCGATCTCGCGGGCGATGGCCACGTCGAAGCCGGACAGGTCGTTGGTGCTGGGGTCGCGGTACCCGAACAGGTAGGTGTTCTGGTCGACGCCGACCTTCAGCACGCCGTTGGCCTTGATCTGGGCCATCGTCGAGCCTGAGCCGATGTTGAGGCCGTTGCTCGGTGCGTAGCTTGCCGTGGCGTCGCCGCAGCTGTCGTCGGTGGTGACGTCGGGCAGCTGGGCCGGGTCCTGGACGCCGACCGGCATCGGTGGCGAGGCCGCGTCATCGGGGAGTTTGGGAGCCATGTCGGAGCCGCACGCGGCCATCGTGGCGAGCACGCCGCAGGCCACGGCGACGGCGAGGAGGCGCCGACTGGATCGCCGGAAAGCGCGCTGGGGGGTCTTCATCGGTACTCCGCAATCCGTCGCTGCAGTCCGTTGGCGGCACCGGCGAGACAGACGACGGCCAGGAGGCCGACTCCGATCCCGGCGCCGGTCAGGGAGTTCGACGCGGCGCTGGTCTGGGACCGGAAGTGGTCGCCGGCCGACCCGATGGCCTGGGCGAGCAGGTCGTCGAGCTGGCGGGACAGTTTCGCCGCGCCGCCGTCCTCGGTGCTCAAGGCCAGTTCCACGGCCTTGGTGTACTCGCCGCGCTGGTCGTCCCCGCGCAGGGTCGCGTGGGTTTCGTTCCATGCCTGCGCCGTGGCAAGCGCCTGGTCGAGGATCGGGGTGAGCGCCGGGTCGGTGTTGGCGGCCTTCGCCTTGGCGAGTGGGCCGTTGGCGGTGTCGAGGAGCAGGTTCATCTGCTGCACGAAGGAGGCCTCGTAGTCGGCGGCGCTCTTGCCGCCGCGGGCGATGAGCGTGACCGACTCGGCCGAGCGCGCCTGGAGGGCGGCGATGCGGGCCTCGGCGAGGCGCTCGATCTGGGCGCTGCCGCGGTCGCGGCCGGAGTCGATGTGCCCGGCGGCGAGGAAGGAGGCCACGCCCAGCCAGCCCAGGACGAGGACCATCGCGATCGTCCCGGCGAGCAGACCGACGTTGAAGGTCCGGTTGGTGCGCTTCGACAGGTCGATCTGCGTGAACGCGAGGACGCCGAGGGTCAGCAGGATGAAGGCGAGCGCGATCCAGGGGAGCGTCGCCGCTGAGTCCTGCGTCTCGGCGAGCTGTGCGCCCGCGTTGTCCTGGAGCTCCTGCGCCGCGGGGAGCAGCCGGTCCTGCATCAGGCCCGAGGCTTCGCGGAGATAGGCCGCGCCGACCGGGAGTCCCTGCTGGTTGTAGGTGCGCGCGTTCTCGATCAGCCCGGTGTAGACCGGCAGGTCCGCCGACAGGCGCGCGACGGCGTCGGCGCCTTCCTGCGTGGAGATGCTCGCGGCGGCGGTGGCCAGCTGGATCGAGGCGTGGTTGATGTCCTCGTCGTAGCGGTCGCGCAGCTCGGGCGACTCGACCCCGCCGGCCAGGAAGGCGCTCGTGGCGGTCGCGTCGGCGTCCGAGAGCGACTGGTAGACCTCCAGGGCGGCCACGCCGAGCCTGCCGCTGCCGTCGGAGACACCGTCGATGAGGTCGTCGCGTCCGACCACGTCGGCCACACCCGCGACGCCGGAGGCGAGCGCGAGGAAGGCGAGGACGGCCATGAGGAGGGTGAGGCGGCCCGGAGTGTTGCGTCCGCGGCCGAGCAGGTGTTCACGTTTCGCGCCCGGCGCGACCACCGGTGACCCGCCGCGTTGCCGCGGTATATCCACAGTGGACGTTCCTGACTGCTGAGAACTGACCGGAGCCATGGTGTTACCCGTTGTCCCCGTTGGCATTCCACCCTCCCAGCCGCCTTGTGACACCCAATAAGACCATGGCGTTCAAGATAATGTCCATCACCAAACGGTCTCGACAAGGAGTCGGTTGCACCTCGCTCTGGACTCGTTGACGGACAATGAACACACCCGAAGTCGATTGTCGGTACATCACATGTGAGATAGCGTCGGCGCGTGACTGACGATTACCGCCGACGGATCGGCAAACTCATCCGGGACTCCCGGCAGCACCGAGGCTGGACCCAGACCCAGCTGGCCGACGCGCTCGGCACCAGCCAGAGCGCCGTCAACCGCATGGAACGCGGGCAGCAGAATCTCAGCCTGGAGATGCTCGCCCGCATCGGCGAGGCCCTCGACAGTGAGATCGTCTCCCTCGGCACGTCCGGGCCGATGCACCTGCGCGTCGTCGGCGGCCACCCCCTCTCCGGCTCCATCGACGTCAAGTCCAGCAAGAACGCCGGTGTCGCCCTCCTGTGTGCCAGCCTCCTCAACCGGGGCCGGACCGTGCTGCGCAAGGTCGCGCGCATCGAGGAGGTCAACCGCATCCTCGAAGTCCTGAACAGCATCGGCGTCAAGACCCGCTGGCTCAACGCCGACAACGACCTGGAGATCCTGCGCCCCGAGATCCTCGACCTCGGGTCCATCGATGAGGTCGCCGCCCGCCGCACTCGCAGCGTGCTGATGTTCCTCGGCCCGCTGATGCATTCCGAGGACGTGTTCGAACTGCCCTACGCCGGCGGCTGCGACCTCGGCGCCCGCACCGTCGAGCCGCACATGATCGCCCTGCGGCCTTTCGGTCTGGCCGTCAAGGCGACCGCCGGCAGCTACCACGCCACCGTCGAGAGCCGCACCGCCCCGGTCCGCCCCCTCGTGCTCACCGAACGCGGTGACACCGTCACCGAAAACGCCCTGCTCGCCGCCGCCGGCGCCGACGGCGTCACGGTCATCCGCAACGCCAGCCCCAACTACATGGTCCAGGACCTCTGCGTCTTCCTCACCCGCCTCGGCGTGCGCATCGACGGGATCGGCACCACCACGCTGACCGTCCACGGCCGCACCGACATCTCCGCCGACGTCGACTACGCGCCATCCGAGGACCCGATCGAGGCCATGAGCCTGCTGACCGCGGCGATCGTGACCGGCTCGGAGATCACCGTCCGCCGCGCCCCGATCGAGTTCCTGGAGATCGAACTGGCGCTGCTGGAGGAGATGGGCCTCGACTACAGCCGCACCGAGGAGTACCCGGCCGCCAACGGCCACACCCGCCTGGTCGACATCACCGTGCGCCCGTCGGTGCTGCACTCGCCGATCGACAAGATCCACCCGATGCCGTTCCCCGGCCTCAACATCGACAACCTGCCGTTCTTCGCGGCCATCGCGGCCTCCGCGCAAGGCGCCACGATGATCCACGACTGGGTCTACGACAAGCGCGCCATCTACCTCACCGAGCTCACCAAGCTCGGCGCGCGCGTCCAGCTCGCCGACCCCCACCGCGTGTACGTCGAAGGCCCGACGCGCTGGTCGGCCGCCGAGGTCATCTGCCCGCCCGCGCTGCGCCCGGCCGTGGTCATCCTCATCGCGATGCTCGCGGCGAAGGGCACCTCGGTGCTGCGCAACGTCTACGTCATCAACCGCGGATACGAAGACCTCGCCAACCGGCTCAACCAGCTGGGCGCGCAGATCGAGATCTTCCGCGACATCTAGGCACCGCCGACGCCCCTCCGGTCCGCCGGAGGGGCGTTCTTCACGCCGAGACCCGGTCGAGCCAGGTTCGCAGCGCCGTGGCGAGGGCGACGGGCGCGTCGAGCTGGATCAGATGACCGGCCTCGTCGACGAGCCGGAACGCCGCACCGGGGATCCCCGCCGCCAGGCGCTCGCCGGTGGCCGGTGGGATCCAGCCGTCCTCGCGGCCCCACAGGATCGAGACCGGGACGGCGACGCGGCCGAGCAGCGCCTCGTTCTCGGCGAGGTAGGCCTCGTCGTAGGCGGCGATCTGGCGGTAGAAGGCCGCCTGGCCCTCCTCGCCGAGCCATGGGGCGACGAGGGCGGTGAGTTCGTCTTCGCGGAGTTCGCGGTGGGCGGCGTCGCCGATGTAGGCCCGCATGACCGCTTCGTGGATGTACGGGGGCAGGCGGGTCAAGACGTCGGGATGTTCGGCGACGAGCCGGAAGAACGGCGATCCGGCCGGTGGGACGGCCACGACGTCGGTCATCAGCAGTGACGCGAACGCGACCTCGTGCACGAGGTGGGCGCGCAGGGAGACCGCGCCGCCGTAGTCGTGGGCGACGACGTGCGGCCGGTCGAGGCCCCAGTGCTCCAGGAGCGCCGTGAAGGCCTCGGCCTGGACACCGAAGTCGACGGCGTGGCCCGCGTCCTTGGAGGAGCGGCCGTAGCCGGGCATGTCCCACAGGTGGACGGTGTAGTCGGCGGCGAGGGCCTCGGCGAACGGCCGCCACAGGTGCGACGACCAGGGCGTCCCGTGGCAGAAGACGACCGCGGGACCCGAACCGCTCCGGCCGCAGGCGATCCGGCGGCCCTTCCAGTCGAAGGTTTCGCTGAGATCCATCCGCCGACTCTAGAGCGCTAGTCGAACACGATCGCCCGGAACTCGTCGCGCACGGCCTTGATCGGCGGTTTCTCGCGGCCGTGGACGACGCGGTTGGTCAGCAGCACCGCCCAGCGCTGGCGCTTGGGCGAGATCCACATCCCGGTGCCGGTGAACCCGAGGTGCATCCACACGTCGTCTTCGATCGCGGTGTCGGGCGCGGGGAACCAGAACAGTCCCCGGGCGGGTTCGAGCGCGCCGGTGTGGACCTGGAGGGACTCGGTGATCCAGGCGGCGCCGAAGCCGGTGCGCTCGTCGGGACGCAGGAGATGGCGGAGGAAGAGGCCGAGGTCGCCGAGGGTGGAGAACACGCCGGAGATGCCGCAGGCGCCGCCGAACAGCCGGGTGGAGAAGTCGTGGACGAGGCCGCGTCTGCGGATCCCGCTGTCCTCGTCGAACTCGGTGGGCGCGCAGCGCCGGTGCAGGGCCTCGGGCACGGGCCCGAACCAGGTCTCGCGCATACCGAGCGCGTCCCACACCCACCGGCGGCTCATGTCGGTGAGGGACTCGCCGGTGAGGCGCTCGGCGAGGACGCCGAGGATGAAGGAGGCCCGGTCGGTGTACTTCACGACCGTCCCGGGCGGGCAGTGCAGGTCGGCGCTCAAGACCCCGGCCACGATCGCGGCCGGGTCGGTGCCGTAGTTGGCCCGGAAACCGGCGTGGTGCGGCATGCCGGCGATGTGGCCGAGCAGCTGGCGCAGGGTCACCGGCCCTAGCGGCCGCCCGGCGGTCTCCGGCAGATGCGCGTCGACGCGGTCGTCGAGGGCGATCAGGCCCCGCTCCCACAGCCGCCCGACCGCGGTCCACACGACGAGGACCTTGGTCAGGCTGGCCATGTCGAAGATCGTGTCGGGCAGCATCGGTTCGTCCGGTTCGTCGGGGTCGAGGACCCCTCGGGTGCCGCCGTCGATGAGCCCGGAGGCGTCCCCGACGCCCCACACCGCGCCGGGGAAGACCCGGTCGGTGATGCCTCGGTCGAGCAGTCGCGTGATGAGGTCAGGGCTCATGCCGACCGAGGCTACCCAAGGGGCCGGGCCGCTCAGGCCGGCACCGCGTCGAGGCGTTCGTGGTCGGTGTCGACCGCTTCGAGGCTCTGGAGGTGGTGGCGGCGCAGGTACAGCACGGCGATGGCCACGGCGCAGCAGAGCGCGCCCAGGTAGTAGGGGACGCTGACGTCGATCTCCTCGCCGAGTTTGCTGGCGATGTAGGGCGCGAGGGCAGCCCCGAGCCACCGGACGAAGTTGTACCCGGCCGAGGCGATCGCGCGCGGGGAGTCGCTGACCTCCATCGCGGCCTCGGTGAACACCGTGTTGTTCACGCCGATGCCGATGCCGGTCAGGATCGTGAACACGATGATCCCGCCGTGCCCGGACAGGGCGATGCCGACCTGGCAGGCGATCAGGAACGCCAGTGACACGTACATCGTCCGCACCGAACCGAGCCTGCGCTGCAGGAAGGGAGCGGCGAAGACCGAGCTGACCGCGACGAGCACGCCCCAGCCGAAGAAGACCGCGCCGATGCCGTAGGCGCTCATCCCGAGGATGAAGGGGGTGAAGGACAAGACCGTGAAGAACGCGAAGTTGTAGAACAGCGCGGTGATCGCCGTCGTCGACAGGCCCTTGTGCGCCAGTGCCCGCAGCGGGTCGCTCAGCCGGGCCTTGACCTTGGGCTTGCCGTTCCCGCGCAGGAGCGTCGCGATGAGGACGAACCCGACGGCCATGAGCGCGGCCGTGCCGAAGAAGGGATAGCGCCAGTGCCAGTCGCCGAGGAGCGCGCCGATCAGCGGCCCGGCGGAGATGCCGAGGCCGAGCGCGGCCTCGTAGAGCAGGATCGCCGATTCGGCGCCGCCGCTGGCCGCGCCGACGATGACGGCGAGCGCGGTGGCGACGAACATGGCGTTGCCGAGGCCCCAGCCGGCGCGGAAGCCGACGAGCTGCGCGACCGATTCCGAGGTCCCCGACAGGGACGCGAAGAGCACGACGAGCGCGAGGCCGGCCAGGAGGGTCCTCTTCGGGCCGATCCGGCTCGACACCCAGCCGGTCAGCAGCATCGCCACCGCGGTGACCAGGAAGTAGCTGGTGAACAGCAGCGACACCTGGCTGGGTGTGGCGTCGAGGCCCTTGGCTATCGAGGGGAGGATCGGGTCGACCAGGCCGATGCCCATGAAGGCGATGACCGCGGCGAAGGCGGTGGCCCACACGGCGGCGGGTTGTTTCAGGATGGAGGGTGCTGTTCTCACAGCCGCACCTTCGGGGGCGTGGCTACTCATCGGAGGGGGCTCCTTTGGTCATGCGGGACAGTGCCGGGATCGCGGCCGCGATGGCCTCGCGGTCTTCCGGGGTGAGGCCGGAGAGGCGCTCGGTGAGGTAGTCGAGCCGGTGGGCGCGCCCGGTGGCGAGGGCCTCGCGGCCGGCGTCGGTGAGCGCGACGGTGACCACCCGCGCGTCGGAGGAGTCGCGGCCGCGGATGGCCAGGCCGTCACGTTCGAGCCGGTTGACCTGCGCGGTCATGGTCGGCATCCGCACGCCGTGCTCGGCCGACAGGTCGCTCATCCGGCGGCTGCCGGTCAGGAGCGAGCCGAGTACGGCCAGCTGGGGCGCGGTGACCGGCAGCTCGGAGCTCACCCGGCGCAGCAGCAGCACCATGTCGCGCATGAGCTGGTTGACCGCGCCGGCGAGGACGGCGGGCGTTTCGGCGGTCATCGGGACTCCCGGGGCAGATACTTAGCTTGACTAACTTAGCTTGGCTAAGCATAGACCCGGACGCGCCGGACCGGCAAACCCCGCGAACCTGTCGCACCCCCTCGCTACCCTCCCGCGCATGACCGCGCGCATCGTGAACCTGACCATCAACACCACCGACCCCCGCGCCCTCGCGGACTGGTGGACGAAGATCGTGGACGGCAAGATCACCCGGGACTTCGGCGACTTCATCTTCACCGACGCCGGCGCGATCGGCCTGGCCTTCCAGCGCGTCGACGAACGCCCCGGCGGCGGCACCCTGCTGCACCTCGACCTCGCCACCGAAGACCTCCCCGCCGAGGTGGCCCGCATGCGCGAACTCGGCGCCGAACTCGTCGCCGAAAGAGAAGCCCCCGGTATCAGCTGGACCACTCTGCGCGACCCCGACGGCAACGAATTCTGCGTCACGCAGAGCCACTGAGTTCCCCCTGTCACAGACTCGCCCGCGACTGTTGCCGCCGGGGCTTGCGGAGGAGTAGGACAGTGGGTTGACACATCGTCCCGACGTGCCCGGAGGCACTTGCGATGACCACCATCCTGGTGACCGGCGCGACCGGCCTGCTCGGCCGCTCCCTGCTGGAACGGCTCAGTGCGCCCGGAACCGAACTGCGCGCACTGAGCCGTCAGGCACGGGAGAACACCGACGGCGTCACCTGGCACGTCAGTGACCTGCACACCGGCGTCGGTCTCCCCGAAGCCCTCGACGGCGCCGACGTCGTCGTCCACTGCGCCTCCGAACCCGAGATCCCCGGCGCCGACGTCGAATCGACCCGCACCCTCATCGACGCCGCCGCCGAGGCGGGAAACCCGCACATCGTCTACATCTCCATCGTCGGCATCGACGACATCCCCTACCGCTACTACCGCGACAAGCGCTGCTGCGAGCGCATGATCCGCGAATCGGGGCTGCCCTGGACGACCCTGCGCACCACGCAGTTCCACCAGTTCATCCCCGTCCTCGTCGACCGCGTCGCCAAACTGCCCGTACCACTGCTCGCCGTCCCACGCGGCACCTGCCAGCCCGTCGACGTCGACGACGTCGCCACACGCCTGGCCACCCTCGCGCTCGCCGACCCGGCCGGCCGCGTCGACGACCTTGGCGGCCCGCAGATCTTCAGCCTGGCCCGCGTCGTACGCGACGAGATGCGCCGCCGCGGTTCGCACCGCCCGGTCGTGTCGACCTGGTTCCCCGGCAAGGTCGGCGCGGCGATCGCCGCCGGGCACTGCACCACCCCCGCCCACGCCGGCGGGACCGTGACCTGGGCCCAGTACGTCGACGGCCGGCGCGGCTTATGATCACCCCATGCCGACCGAGCGCCCGTACGTTCTGCTGTCGGCGGCGGTGTCCTTGGACGGGTACCTCGACGACGCCTCGCCGAAGCGGCTGATCCTGTCGACCCCCGCCGACCTCGACCGCGTGCGCGAGGTCCGGGCCGGAAGCGACGCGATCCTCGTCGGCGCCTCCACCATCCGCCGCGACGACCCGGGGCTCACCTCCGGAGAAGGCGGGCGCCAGCCCGTGAAGGTCACCGTGACCGGCACCGGCGACCTCGACCCGAGCGCGCGCTTCTTCACCGTCGGATCGGCCGAACGGATCGTGTACGCCGCCACCCCCGCGCTGGCGGAGACCCGCAGACGCCTCGACGGGCTGGCCTCCGTCGTCGACGGCGGAACACCCCTCTCCTGGCCGGGAATCCTCGCCGACCTGCGCCGGCGCGGAGTCGTGCGCCTGATGGTCGAAGGCGGCGGGACCGTCCACACCCAGCTCCTGACCGCCGGACTCGTCGACGAGATCCAGCTCGCCGTCGCGCCCTTCTTCGTCGGCGGAGGCGCGGCACCGCGCTTCGTCGGGCCCGGCGAGTTTCCTTTCGGCAAGGACCGCCGGATGCGCCTCAGCGAGGTCCGGCAGCTCGACGACATGGCGATCCTTCGATACCACCTCCGCGAGGACGGGACATGAGCGACGAGGACCACCTGCGTGAGGCCGTCCGGCTCGCCTACGCGTGCCCGCCGTCGGCGACCGCGTTCAGTGTCGGCGCCGTCATCGCCACACCAGGTGGGCCCGTCCTGTCCCGTGGGTACTCCAGGCAGGAAGAGCCGCACGACCATGCCGAGGAGGTCGCGCTCCGGCACGCGCCGCGAGACCTCGCCGGGGCCACCGTCTACAGCTCGCTGGAACCCTGCGGGGAACGCGCCTCCCGGCCACTGACCTGCGCGCGGCTCATCATCGCCGCGGGCGTCCGCCGCGTCGTCTACGCCTGGGACGAGCCCTCGCTGTTCGTGCCGGGCAAAGGCGTCGAGGTCCTGCGCGCGGCGGGCGTCGAGGTCGTCAAGCTCGCCGGGCTGGAGGCCGAGGCGCGCGCGGCCAATGTGCATCTCTTCGACGAGTAGGGGAAACTGATCACATGTCGAACCCGCTGATCACCGCCGCTCAGTTGTCGCAGGCGCTGTCGGAGGAACCGCCCCCGGTCATCCTCGACGTGCGCTGGTCGCTCAACGGCCCGCCCGGACGCGACGGCTACCTGCTGGGACACCTGCCCGGCGCCGTGTACCTCGACATCGACGCCGACCTCTGCGGACCCGCCGGGTCCGCCGGCCGCCACCCGCTCCCGGAACCGGACGCCCTGCAGGAAGTCCTGCGTTCGGCGGGAGTCAGGGAGGACTCGACCGTCGTCGTCTACGACGCAGGGGACAACCTCGCCGCCTCGCGCGCCTGGTGGACCCTGCGCTGGGCCGGGCACGCCGACGTGCTGGTCCTCGACGGCGGCATGGCCCGATGGCTCGCCGCCGATGGAGCCCTGTCGACGGCGACACCCGAACCCGCCCTTGGCGACATCACCGTCCGGGCCGGCGGGATGCCGCTCCTCGACGCCGAAGGCGCCGCCCGCCTCGCCTCGGAAGGGTTGCTCATCGACGTGCGCGCCCCCGAGCGCTTCCGCGGCGAGACCGAGCCGATCGACCCGGTCGCCGGTCACATCCCCGGAGCCGTGAACGTCCCCGACGGCCCCAACCTCGCCGAGGACGGCGGCTATCGCACGACCGCCGAACTCCACGCCCGCTACACCCCCCTGGGCGCCGAGGACCCCGACCTCCCCATCGGTGCCTACTGCGGCTCCGGCATCACCGCGACCCGTACGGCCCTGGCCATGACCGCGGCCGGTCTTCCCACGCCCGCGGTCTACATCGGATCGTGGAGTAACTGGGTCGCCGACCCGTCCCGGCCGGTGGGTACGGGGGAGTAGGCCCGCGAGAGCTTCACTTCGGCGAGCCCGGCCCCGGGCTCGCCGAAGTTCGTCTCACCCCCGCCGCAGCCAGCGCCCCACCGCGAGGGCGCAGGCAGCCAGGACCACCGCCGTGACGCGGTAGCCCGAGGCCATCGCGTCGGTGAAGGCGTCGAGCACGGCCCTCTTGTCGCCGCCGGCGGCGAGGGCCGCTGCCACCGAGGTCGCCTGGTCGCGGACGCCGGTGGGGAGTCCCGAGGTGAACGTCGTCGTCATGATCGTTCCGACGACGGCGACGCCGAGGGCGCTGCCGACTTCGCGGGTGGCGCTGTTGAGTCCCGACCCCAGGCCGGCGCGGTGGTGGGGGACGGCGGCGACGATGGCGGTCGAGAGGGCGGGCAGACACAGTCCCAGTCCGACGGCCATGACGACGAGGTAGACGGCGTAGAGGGGATACGGCGTCGTGGCGTCGACGAGGGAGAGCAGGCTGAGACCGACGGCGATGGTGAGCATTCCGCCGACGATGACGCGGGCCTGTCCGACGCGGGCGGCGATCGCGCCGGCCCGTCGCGACACCGCGATCATGGCGATCGCCATGGGCCCGATCGCGATGCCGGTGACGACGGGGGAGTAGTCCTTGACGTACTGGAGGTACTGCGCGTTGACGAAGAAGACGCCGAACAGCCCGAGGAAGGTCGCGGTCACGCCGAGGGCTCCGGCGCGAAGTCGGGGGTCGCGGAAGTAGCGCGGGTCGACCACCGGGTTCTTCGCGCGCAGGGCGTAGACGGTGAAGACGGCCGTGAGCACGGCTGCCACGGCGAACCCGGCGAGCACCTCCGCCGACGCCCAGCCCTTCTCGGGGCCTTCGATGACTCCGTAGAGCAGGCCGAGGAAGGCCGCGATCAGCAGTCCCGAACCCGGCAGGTCGAGGGGCGTTTCGTGCCGCTCGATCCTCGGCGCGAGCCGCGCGGTCAGCGTCAGCAGGACGATCGCGGCGGGCGCCACGAGCCAGAAGAGCCCGCGCCAGGACAGGTACTGGAGCACCAGCCCGCCAC
Organism: Phytomonospora endophytica; assembly: GCF_014202425.1. Taxonomy (GTDB): domain Bacteria; phylum Actinomycetota; class Actinomycetes; order Mycobacteriales; family Micromonosporaceae; genus Phytomonospora; species Phytomonospora endophytica. Next base: position 262,998 of record NZ_JACHGT010000003.1, read on the forward strand.
CGACGTTGCCGACGACGCCGGCCGCGCCGGTCGCCGCCGTCCAGGTCGCGATGGCCTGCCCGCGACGGTCCGACGGGAAGGCGTGCACGACGATCGACAAGGTCGCCGGCATGATCAGCGCGGCTCCGGCGCCGGAGAGGGCGCGGCCGGCGATGAGTACCGGAACGGTCGGTGCGACGGCGGCGAGCACGCAGCCGAGCGCGAAGACGGCGAGCCCGCCGATCAGCGTGCCTTTGCGGCCGAAGCGGTCGCCGAAGGCCCCGGCGGGGATGAGCAGGCACGCGAAGACGATGACGTAGGCGTCGACGATCCACAGCAGTCCGCTGCTCGACGGCCGGAGCGCGTCGGCGGCCAGACTCGGCAGCGCCAGGTTGATCGCGGCGACCAGTGCGATGGTCACGACCGTGCAGGCCGACATCAGCGCGAGGATCGTGGTGCGCCGGGGATGGCCCGTCTCCGGCGGTTTCAGGGCGGCGTGAACAGACATGGAGAACCTCTGTGTGGGGGAACGGGATCGCACCGGCGGGGTACCCGGGCCACGGCGCCGGTGCGTGAGCCCAACGCTAGAAGCCCTCGGAGCTAACGGCAACTGCAGGTTCCGCAGAGGTAGAGTGCACGCCATGCACTCCAGTCTCGACCTGAATCTCCTCGTCGCGCTGGACGCGCTGCTCGATGAGGGCAGCGTCAACGGCGCCGCCGCGCGCCTGCACCTGTCGGGTCCCGCGATGAGCCGCGCGCTCGGCCGCGTCCGCAAGGCCCTCGGCGACCCGGTGCTGGTGCGCTCCGGTCGCGCGATGGTCCGCACCCCGCACGCCGAGGCGATCCGTGCGGAGGTCCGCGAGCTCGTCTCCCGCACGACCGCGCTCTTCGAACGGCCGCGGCCGCTGGACCTGTCGACCTTGGAGCGCACCTTCACCGTCCAGGCCGACGACTCGACCTTCGCCGTGGTCGGCGCGCGGCTCCTGACACGGATGAGGGCCGAGGCGCCCGGCGTTTCCCTGCGCTTCCTCGGCGAGGGGCCGCGCGACAACACCTCGCCCCTGCGCGACGGCACCGCTGACCTGGAGATCGGTGTCGTCGACTCCCCGACGCCGGAGACCCGCGTCGAGACGCTCGCCGCCGAAGAGAGCGTCGTCGTGGTGCGTCGCGGGCATCCGCTCACCACCGGCGGGCCGGTGACGCTGGCCCGCTACGCGGCCGCCGAGCACGTCACCGTCTCGCGCCGGGGCATCCTGCACGGCCCGATCGACGCGTTCCTCGGCGAGCGCGGCCTCACCAGGGAGGTCGTCGCCTCGGTCCCGACGGCGACGATCGCGCTGCTGATGGTCGCCGGCAGCGACCTCGTCGGCCGTGCCGCCGCGCGTATGCACCGTCCGCTCGTCGAGCGGCTCGGGCTGACCACGGTCGAGACGCCGCTGGTGCTCCCCGGCCTGGAGATCGCCCAGGCCTGGCATGCGAGGTTCGACGTCGATCCCGCGCACGCGTGGCTGCGCGAGCGCATCCGCGAGGTCTTCGCCGGGTTGACGGCCGACGGCCCCGGTCCACGTGGGACCGGGGCCGTCGAGACGGTGGTGGGCTAGTCGCGCTTGTAGCCGACGACCAGTTCGGTCGCCAGCTGCTCCAGGAACAGCCCGATGTCGGTGATGACGCCGGTGGCCTGCGCGCTGCCGCGGTCGGCGAGCTTGGTGACCGTCGCCGGGTTGATGTCGACCGACACCAGCGGTGTCGTGGCGGGCAGGAGGTTGCCGGTCGCGATGGAGTGCAGCATCGTCGCGACCATGATGGCGAAGCCGACCCCGGGAAGGGCGGCGCGCATCGCGCGCTGCCCGGCGATCACGTCGGTGTAGACGTCGGGGAGGGGGCCGTCGTCGCGGACCGAGCCGACGAGGACGAACTCCTTGCCGTTGGTGACCATCGAGTGCATGACGCCGCTGGTCAGGACGCCCTGTTCGACGGCCTCACCGATCGAGCCGCAGCGGCGGATCGTGTTGATGGCGCGGATGTGGTGTTCGTGGCCGTGCGGGACGCCGTGCCCCTGCGAGAGGTCGACACCGAGGGAGGTACCGAACAGGGAGGCCTCGATGTCGTGCGTGGCCAGGGCGTTGCCGGCGAAGAGGACGTCGACGTAACCATCCTCGACGAGGGCGACCATCGCCGGCGCGGCGCCGGTGTGGACGATCGCGGGACCGCCGACCCAGAGGATCTTGCCGCCTTCGGCCTTGACCTCGCGCATCTGCTCGGCGATGCGCCGGACCAGCAGCGCCTGCGGCTTCTCACTGGAGACCTCGCTGGACATGAACTCGAAGTTCGAGCTGCCCGGGTCGGCGCGCACCGGCGCCGGGAGGGGCTTGACCTTGACGCCGCTGGCACCGCACACGACCTCGTCGTCGCGGCGGATGTCGGAGACGGCGATGGTGCGCGCGTGCCCGTCGACGATGATGATGCCGCAGTCCATCTCGGGGTTGGCGACGTCGATCCAGGCGCTGTTGAGGCGCACCTGCGTCGGCAGGTTTGTGGTGGAGTAGAAGTCGTCGGGGAACACACCGTCCGCGGGGGCCGGTCGCAGCAGCACTTCGCCCGGGTCGAGCTGGTTCGTGCCGTGCGTCTGGAGCCGCATCAGGATCCGCGCCAGCTGCTCGGCGTCTTCGGCGCCGATGGTGAGCTGTGCGTAGCTCTCGTCGGTGTGGGTCCGGCCGACGTCGAGCTTGTCGATGCGGTAGTCCCCGCCGTATTCGAGCACGTCGTCGAGGATCCGGGCGAAAACGCCGGAGTCGAGGATGTGTCCCCGGACCTCGACTGTCTCGGTGTGCTTCACGGAAAATGCCTCCTGCTGCGGTGATGCGCGTGGATCGGCGCTGATCCACACTCAAAGGACGGTAGCCGTCACCGATGATGACGGCCACCGTGGGGGCATTTCGAGGTGATTACAGAGCCGGGACTACCGGTTCGGGTGAGGCGGTCAGGCGAGCATCGAGTCGCCGGTCGCGCCGGGCAGGGCCCCGCCGACCCGGTCGAGCAGCGAGGTCGCCAGGATCGGCGAGCACAGGTCGGCCGGTGTGTACACCGGAACCGACAGCCCGGCCGCGGCCTCTCGCATCGCCAGCGGCGAGCAGGTGAGCAGACCGCTGACGGCGAGCACGGGCAGGCCGAGCGACTGGAGCCGCGCGACGCCGAACAGTGCTCCGGCGGCCTCGCCCGAGGCGAAGACCATGCCGTCGACGAGGCGGCGCATCTCGGGCCGGTCGAGCAGTGCGGCGGTCTCGGCCTGGAGGACGCCGTCGGCGATCTCCAGGATCACCGCGTCGACGGCCTGCGCGGCGAGGTGCCCGTGCAGGAGCTGGGAGCTTTCGACGAGGTCGTCGAGCGGGACGCGGAAGGTGGTCGGGTAGCCCGCGTCGGTGAAGTCGTAGGCGGCGACCGCGCCGGCGTCGCGGAACAGCCACGGGTCGCCTCCGGCGCCCGTGCCGGTGAGCTTCGCCGTGCCCACGCGCAGGCCGGCGAGGGTCAGGCCGCGCACGATCGCGGCGACCGTCGTGGTCTTGCCCGAGTTCATGGAGGTCCCGACGACCACGATCGTCGTCGGCGGCCGCAGCGCGGTCGGCGGTTCCGGGAGGCGGAAGTCGCGCAGGTTCAGCACGCGGCCCTCGGCGTCGCCGAGGAGGCCGACCGGGTCGAGCCTGGTCGGGGCGCCGACCGCGGTGTGCCGACTGTGGACCTTGCCCAGGACGCCGCCGGCGGCGACGAGATCGGCCGGCCCGAGATCCTCGGGCAGTTCGGCCTCGAACTGGTCGGGCGCGTACCGGGCGCCGTACGCGAGCAGGAGCTCGTCGCCGACGTACAGCGTCGCGCGGCGGCCGCTGGGCAGCTCGACCCACGTGTGATGCCCCAAGGCCGTCACCTTGGCGACGACGAGATCTCCCCGTCCGGGGATCGCGTCCTCGATGAGTGTGTACTCCTGGCTGAGGTCCACGTGTCGGACCGTGTAAGCGGCCTTTAGGTGAGCAGCACGCTCGGCCGGAAGAACATTGACGTACACCGACGCTCCTAGAGAATGCGCAGATGAGAGCCGCCGGAATCGGCGAGGTGAGCGAAGCTTACGACCCCGTCCTTGGATACGGAAGAGCGCGGGTCGGTAATTCTTCGGCGTGTTGCGGCGGATTCTATTGAACGGCCGGGGATACGGGGGGTGTCCGTGCGCTGACCAGCCGCGAGGCCCGCTCCAGCAGGTGACTCGCCGTCGCCACCACGTCCGTGAACACCGGAATCGTGGCCAGTTCGGCGGCCGAGTACCACCCGAACGGGTGAGCCCCTTTCGTCGCGGGCTCCGGTTCGTCGGTCACCGCGACGAACTGATGGTCGACGTGCACATGTCGTTCGGCGAGTGCGCGATCTCCGCGGGCGACATCGAATTCGATCACCCACCAAGGGAGTGGAACATGACCTGAATAGTCCTCGTGATCCACTGAGGGGTAGTCGGCGGGGATTTCGGGGCCTTCCGGAGCGAGAAGTCGCAAGCCTCGAAGGCCGGTCTCCTCGGCGGCTTCCCGCAAGGCGGCCTCGGCGGCGTTCTCGTCGTTCTCGACATGCCCGCCCGCCGGTACCCATTTGCCCCACAGCGGGTGTTCGACGAGCCCGACCTTCCATTCAGAGTCATCGAACCGATGCAGAACGTACACGGTCGCGGTCGGGTGTTTGATCATGTCGGAGGGTCTCCCGGGATCCGTTGTGGGCGAAGAAGACCGCACGGCGAGGTCTCGCTATCCTCGCACTCTCTGGCGGGCGCCACGACTTTATCGTGCACGGTTCTTTCAATAGCATGACCGCTGCCGGGATCACTGAAACGGCGAGTGTCCGACGGGCACCCGCCAGCAGGGACGGAGAGTCACGTGTCCGAGGGCCAGTTCGACGCGTACGGCGTGGACGCCGCATACGACCGGGGGGAGGCCGTCTGCGTCATCGGCGCGGGCATGGCCGGGCTCCTGGCGGTGAAGAACCTGCGCGAGCAGGGGTTCACCGTCGACTGCTACGAGCGGGAGACCGCCGTCGGCGGCTCCTGGAACTGGAGACACGACCGCAGCCCGGTGTATTCGAGCACCCACCTGGTCTCCTCGCGGACGCACACCGAGTTCCCCGACTTCCCGATGCCCGACGACTGGCCGGACTACCCGCACCACAGCCAGATCCTGGCCTACCTGGAGCGCTACACCGACCACTTCGGCCTGCGCGAGCACATCTGGTTCGGCAGCGAGATCTCCCGCATCGAACCGACCGGTGACGGTCGCTGGGACGTGATCGTCAAGCCGGTCAGCGGCAACGCCGCCCGGCGCCTGCGCTACTCGGCGGTCGTGATCGCCAACGGCCACAACTGGGATCCGCGACTGCCCTCCTACAAGGGCCAGGAGGAGTTCCGCGGCGAGATCCTGCACTCCTCGGCCTACAAGGAGCCCGCGCGGGTCCGTGGCCGCAAGGTCCTGGTCGTCGGCGCGGGCAACTCCGGTTGCGACATCGCCGGCGAGATCGCGGTCAACGCCGACAAGTGCTGGCACTCGACCCGCCGCGGGTACTGGTTCGTCCCCAAGTACATGTTCGGGCGTCCCGGGGACCAGACGATGGCGCGCATGTCGTGGATGCCCTTCGGGCTGCGGCAGAAGGTCTCGCAGTTCGCGATCCGCCGCGTCGTCGGCGACCCCCGCCGATTCGGCCTGCAACGCCCGGAGCACGCGCTGTTCGCCTCCCACCCGATCGTCAACAGCCACCTGCTGCACCACATCGGGCACGGCACGATCACCCCGAAGCCCGACATCGACCACTTCACCGCCGACGAGGTCCACTTCACCGACGGCACCAGCGTCAAACCGCAGCTGGTCATCATGGCCACCGGCTACCGCACGACCTTCGGCTTCTGCGACCCCGAACTGCTCGGCATGGAAGGCGGCGACGACGGTTCGCCGAGGCTGATCGGGCACATGTTCACCCCGCGCACGCCGACCCTGGCCGTCGCCGGTCTCCTCCAGGCCGACGGCGGGATCTTCCCACTGGTGCACTGGCAGACGATCGCGATCGCGAAATGGCTCCGGCTGCGCCAGAAGGACCCGGAGGCCGCCGCGCGGTTCTGGGCGAACGCGGTGCCCGAGGCCGGGCGCCGGTACGTGCACGGGAAGCTCAACGACACCCCCCGCCACCGCCTGGAGGTCTCCTACGAGGTGTACCTCAAGGCGCTCGGGCAGATGATCGAGGAACTGGACGGTGTGAAATGAGTCGGCTCGACCTGCTCCGCCTCGGCGACCGGCGCGAACCGGTACCGCACGCGGCCCGCGAGGTGATCACCAGCGAGCCCGACGAACCGGCCGGCAAGCCCGCGCTGCTGTTCGTCGGCGGCGACCGGCGCGGCGCCGGGATCTTCGCCGAACACTGGCTCGGGCACGCCGCCGGGCGAGGTTTCCCCGCCTACGCGCTGAGCGTGCGCGGCCAGGGCAGGGCCGCCGAGGTCAAAGGCGACCTGCGGGCCTGGGCCAGCGACGTCGCCCAGACCGCCGCCTCGCTGCCGGCGCGGCCGGTCATCATCGGGCACTCCAAAGGCGCCCAGATCCTCGCCGAGGCCCTCGCGCGCTACCCGGCACGCGCGGCGGTCTTCGTCGCGCCCCGACTGGGTCGCCTGGTGCCGCCGACGCCCGCCGGAGCGCCGCCCACCCTCGTCGTCGGCGACCCCGACGACAAGCGCGCGCCCCGGCAGATGCTGGAGAAGGCCGCCGCCCACTACGGCGTGGCGCCGCTGTTCTTCCAGGGCGCGGGGCACGAGATGATGCTGGCCGCCGCCTGGCGGGAACCCCTCGACGCGATCCTGGACTGGCTCGACGGCACGGTCGTCGGGGAGTAGACGCGTACGACGCCGAAGGCCGCCCGCGGGCGGCCTTCGGCGTGTCCTGGGTTCTCAGGCGACGACCTGTCCCGTACTCGACGCGGTGTTGGGGACACCGTGAAGGCCTCACCGGGAGCCGCCGGCTAGACCACGGCCCCGTCGTCGGGGTCGTACGGGTCCTCCTCGTCCCCGGGACGCAGACGCCAGATCAGCACGCCCACCCCGGCCAGGACCGTCGCGGCGCCGAGCAGGATCCCGACGTCGGAGCCGAGCCCCAGCAACGTCGGCTGCAGGAACAGCACGACACCGGCCACGATCAGCACGAGCCCGAAGATCGCCGGGCGCGAAGGCTTCGGCACCGGCGGGGGAGGCGGCGGGTCATACTGGGCGGCGGCCTCCTCCTCGTCCTCGGGGAGGTCGGCGTCCCACAGTTCGAGGAGCGTCGGCTCCTCCTTCTTAGGGGCCACCGGCGCCGGCGCGGGGTCGGGTTCCTCCTCGGGCCACTTCGGCGAGTCGAGACCCGCGATGAGCTCGGAGAAGCGGCGCTCCAGGTTGTCGCCGCTCAGGTCGGCGTCGGACAGACCGTCCTCGGACTTGTGGTCCGGTTCCTCTTCGGGGCGGTCGGTGGTCATCGGACCGGCCCCGCCCCGGCGGCGCCGAGCGCCGCCAGCCGTTCGGCGACGAAGGCCGCGCTGCCCTCGAAGAGCTCCGGTGCGTCGTTGTCGAGGGTCATCACGTGGTAGCTGTTCTCCATCACGTATTCGGCGACATCCGTACTGGCGACCCCGGCCAGCACCACCTTCGCGTTGGCCGGTTCGACCACGTGGTCGACGGCGCTACGGTAAACCCGCAGCGGCACGGTCACGCTGGCGAGGTCCTCGCGAGTGAGGCGCCACAACTCCGTCAGCGAACGCAGCGCCGCCAGTGGCACCTTGTCGTAGGCGACCTCGGTCGAGCCGGGCTTGGCGATGTCGCTGGCGATGCCCGCCGCGGTCCGCTTCACCCGCGCCAGGTACGGCAGCAGATGGTTGACCGCGAAACGCTGCGACAGGACCGACGGGTTCGACAGCACCAGCCCGGCGAGTTCGGCCCCGCGCTGCTGAGCCAGGCGCAACACGAGCGTCCCGCCCATGGAGATGCCCATCGCGAAGACGGGTTTCCCGCGTCCGAGGGCCTCGTCGAAGGCCCGTTCGAGCTCGCCGTACCAGTCCTGCCATCTGGTGGCGGCGAGATCCTGCCAGCGCGTGCCGTGGCCGGGAAGCCTCGGACCGATGGCGGTGTAGCCGGCGGCGTGCATCGCCTCGCCCCATGGGCGCACGGTCTGCGGCGAACCGGTGAAGCCGTGCGAGAGCAGCACGGTGGCCGGGGCGTCGGCTCCGGCGTCGAGAAGGAAAGGTTGGGCACCGGGAAGGACGGGCACCGGACACCTCCCAAAGGGGGACAGCGATACCCCGTAATCCTGGCACGCGCCGGACGGAATGGCACGGCGGTCCCGGACTGCCCGGTGCCGAGATGCGAAGCCCTGCGCCTTGACGCAATACTTAGACGACAACGTGACCGGGCTCATGCTGCGGAGGTGCCGGTGCTCTACTGGTGGTTGAAGTATGTCTTCGTCGGTTGGTGGCTGCGCCTGATCTACCGCCCGAAGGTGGAGGGCCTGTCGAACATCCCCAAGACGGGACCGGCGATCGTGGCCAGCAACCACCTGTCGTTCTCCGACTCGATCTTCCTGCCCCTGGTCGTCCCGCGAAAGATCACCTTCATCGCCAAGGCCGAGTACTTCACCGGCAGCGGCGTGAAGGGCCTGTTCAGCCGGTTCTTCTTCACCGGCGTCGGCGCGATCCCGGTCGACCGGAGCGGTGGCCGCGCGGCCGCCGGGGCACTGGAGACGGGCAAACGGGTCCTCGCCGAGGGGGAGCTGTTCGGCATCTACCCCGAGGGCACGCGCTCGCCCGACGGGAAGCTCTACCGCGGCAAGACCGGAGTGGCGCGCCTGGCGCTGGAGTCGGGTGCGCGGGTGATCCCGGCGGCGATGATGAACACCGGCGAGCTCCAGCCGATCGGGAAGAAGCTGCCGAAGATCGGCCGGGTGCACATCAAGATCGGTGAACCGATCGATTTCTCGCGCTACTCGGGCCTGGCCGGCGACCGGCTCGTCGAGCGGGCCATCACCGACGAGATCATGTACGAGCTGATGGATCTGTCCGGCCAGGAGTACATCGACACCTACGCCGCCAAGTTCCGCAACGCCGCCGCCGCGGAGTCCCCGCAGAAGGAGACCCCGGCGGCCTCATAGGCCGAACGGCACATCCGGTGGGGCCCGCGCGGCCCCACCGGTGCTTTTCGGCATCTTCGCTCACGACCGCCGTCCTTCGAGGATGAGAGGCGACAGGCACGTCGTCTCGTGCAGAGTCTCGTGAGAAGGAGCCGTCATGGTTCTGCGTTTCCCGCACCGCTGGCCGGACTGGTCGGCCTACGCAGCGGCCGCCTGGTCGCTGCTGTACGGCCTTGCCGGGCTGTACTGGACACTCGGCGGGGCCGCGTACCCCTTCGCGAAGGTCGATGAGGACCTGACGGCGTCGTCGTTCCTGGAACCGAGCCGGGCCGAGGTGGTCGGGCCGTTCATCGCGGCGACAGGGGCGCTGGGAGTCGTCACCGGGATCCTCATGGCCCGCCGCCGTGGGCACGGCGTTTCCCGCCTGGTGCTCCTCGGGCTCGGGTGGCTGCAGGCGGTCGCCTTCACCCTGCTGATCCCCGACTACACGATCATCGCGCTGGTCGCGTTCTCCCCGGCCCTGCTGATCTTCGCCTTCACCGGCGTGCCGGGGGACCAGGGTGGCGTCGGCGACATCATCTACTGGCACCGGGGAAACCTGATCATCATCTTCGTCGGCGGCCTGCTGTGGACCCTCGCCGCGCTCGCCTACCAGCGCCGGAGCCGGCACGCCTGCGTGCGCTGCGGCCGCGACGACCGGCCCGCCGCGCGCTGGACCTCCCCGGAGGCCGCCCGGCGCTGGGGGAAGTGGGCGGTGTGGATCGCCTTCGCGGCGACGCTGCCCTACGACATCACCCGGCTCGCCTGGTACTTCGGCTGGCCGCTGGGCATCACCGAGGAGTTCCTCGCCGAGATGCGGGCGACACCCGGGATGCTGGAGGTCGGTCTCGGCCTGGGCGTCGCCTCCGCCGTCGGCAGTGTCCTCTCGCACGGTCTGGTGGCCCGCTGGGGCGAGGTGTGGCCGCGCTGGGTCTGGTTCAAGGCCGGACGGCGGATCCACCCGGCGACCGCGATCATTCCCGCCGGCGTCGTCGCGGTCGCGCTGATCCCGGGCGGACGCATGGCGCTGCAGCAGATGCCGCAGGAGGGGCTGTGGGGGACCACCGGCCCGGCGATGTTCTGGATCCTGTGGGGCCTCGCCCTCGGCGCGGCGACCCTGGCCTACCACCTGCGCAGGCGTGGAGTCTGCCGCCATTGCGGGCGCGGAGCTCCGGCGCCGGACCTCGTCAAGGCCGCTTGAGCGGGTGAAGAGGTGCCGGACCTCGTCGAGGGGCCCGGCACCGTCTGGTCCTCGGCACCGCGGCAGAGCCGCGGTGCCGATCCCATGCATTCGCCGATGGTCGCCGCCGCCGAACTATTTGTCTTCGAGCCCCGCCCGTCGTCGCAGCGCCGGTACGTCGGTCACGACGATGCGGCGCCCCTCGGTGCGCAGCCAGCCGCGTCCGGCGAAGGAACCGATCGCCTGGTTGACGCTCTGCCGCGAACCGCCGGCCATCTCGGCCAGCTGACTCTGGTTGAGCTCGATGGTGACCATCGCCGCCGTGGAGTTCCCGGCGAGCCGTACGAGCGTCTTGGCGACACGCCCCGGCAGGTCGAGGAACACGTGGTCGGCGTTCTGGTCGGTGAGCCGCCGCACGAGCACGCCCATGGCGCGCAGCACGACGTCGACCATCCTCGGGTTGGCGTGGACTAGGTCGATGAAGGCCACACGGGACAGCGCGAGCGCCGAGGTGTCCTCTATCGCCTCGGCGGACGCCGAGCGCGGCGAACCGTCGAGGAGGGACACCTCGCCGAGCACGTCCGGTGGACGCATGACGTTGAGCATCGCGCGCTCGCCCGTCGGGGCGGTGCGGAACACCGACACCGCGCCGGAGCGGATCATGATGAGCGACTCGCCGGGGTCGCCCTCGACGAACACGAGCTGTCCGCGGCGGTACTGGCGCGGCACGGAAACCGACGCGATGCGCTTGCGCGCCTCCGGCTCCAGGCCGGAGAACATCGCCACACCGGCGAGCGGATCATCGGACGAACGGTTGTCCACCTGCACACCCCCTACCGGGAGGACCGTCTCCACGGGCACCCCCGATCATGGCTGGAATTACCTCGCTTGTACAGCCCCGCAATCGTCTGTCCGGTGTTGTCGACGTCCTCACCGCACGCGTTCGGCGCACGCCTGAGATCGTTTCCGGCGACGCTCGGTAAGGATCCATGAGAGCTTTATACCCTAGTGTCCGCATTGGCGCCAGACCCTGTTCGGTCCCCGCCGGTCGGCCGGTAGTCGGGTGGTGCGGTCGCGTACCGTCAGGTACGGGTGGAGGCCGCGACCGGGGGCGGGTGGGACCGACCGGTCTGGGGCGGAGACCCCCGTCCGAGAACGGACGGTCGACTCCGCAGAGAGGGCGGGCACCTGTTGAACGGCCAAGGCGCGGAAGGTCGACGGCGCGGATGACCTACCGGTACTTCTACGACTGCGAATTCATCGAGGACGGCGTCACCATCGACCTGGTGTCGATCGGCGTGGTGGACGAGAACGGCCGTGAGTTCTATGCGGTGTCCACCGAGTTCGACCCCGACAAGGCGATCCCGTGGGTCCGCCGCAACGTCCTCGACAAACTCCCCTCACCGGCCGACCCCGCCTGGCGCGGCCGCGACCGCATCCGCGACGACCTCTACGAGTTCCTCGTCGCGCCCCTGCGCGGACGCTCGCAGGTGCGCATGGAACTGTGGGCCTGGTACGGCGCCTACGACCATGTCGCGCTCGCCCAGCTGTGGGGCGCCATGCCGGCGCTGCCGCGCGCGTTGCCCCGCATGACCAAGGACCTCAAGCAGATGTGGGACGACCTCGGCCGGCCCACCCTGCCCAGTATCGAGGGCAGCCAGCACGACGCGCTCGCCGACGCCCGCCACAACCTGGCGCGCTGGAACGTGATGCGGCCCGATCCCACGGCCTGATCATCGCGGCGGTCCTGCCGAGCCCCGCGGGGCGGAGCGGCTAAAGTGCAGCACGTGGCGGCACGCCCGGACCGGCAATGAGGCCGCAGGTCGCGAATGACCGGTGTCCGAGGCAGACAGGCCCGCACAAAACACAGGGAGTGAGAGCACATGCGCGTTGGCGTGCTCACCGGCGGGGGCGACTGCCCCGGTCTCAACGCGGTCATCCGCGCCGTCGTCCGCAAGGGCGTGTCCACCTACGGCCACGAGTTCGTCGGCTTCCGGGACGGCTGGCGCGGGCCGCTGGAGAACGTCACGATGCCCCTGGGCATCAAGGAGGTCCGCGGAATCCTGCCTCGCGGCGGGACCATCCTGCGGTCGTCGCGCACGAACCCCTTCAAGATCGAGGGCGGCGTCGAGCGCATCAAGGAGAACCTGGCCGCCACCGGGATCGACGCGCTGGTCGCCATCGGCGGCGAGGACACCCTCGGTGTCGCCAAGAAGCTCGCCGACCTCGACGTGCACGTCGTCGGCGTGCCGAAGACGATCGACAACGACCTCGGCGCCACCGACTACACCTTCGGCTTCGACACCTCGGTGAACATTGCCATGGAGGCCATCGACCGCCTTCACACCACCGCCGAGAGCCACCACCGGGCCGTCGTCGTGGAGGTCATGGGCCGCCACGCGGGCTGGATCGCCCTGCACTCCGGCCTGGCAGGCGGCGCGAACGTGATCCTGCTGCCCGAACGCCGCTTCGACCTCGACGAGGTCGTCGCGCATGTGCGCTCGCGCTTCGAGATCGACTACTCGCCGATCATCGTCGTCGCCGAGGGCGCCATGCCGGCCGAGGGCGACATGGTCACCCAGACCGGCGAACTGGACGCCTTCGGGCACGTCCGCCTCGGCGGGATCGGCAACTGGCTCGCCGGTCAGATCGAGAAGCAGACCGGCAAGGAGGCCCGCGCGGTCGTGCTCGGGCACGTGCAGCGCGGCGGCACCCCGACGGCCTTCGACCGGGTCCTCGCGACCCGCTTCGGCCTGCACGCGATCGACGCGGTCAGCGACGGCGACTGGGGCAAGATGGTCGCGCTCCAGGGCACCGACATCGTGCGCGTCCCGCTCGAAGACGCCACCCGCGAGCTCAAGACCGTCCCGCTGGAGCGTTACCAGGAGGCCGAGGTCTTCTTCGGCTGAGCCGAATGGATGAACATCCACTCGGGTGATGCTTTATACGAGCCGGGTACGCGACCAAAGCGTGCCCGGCTCGTTGTACGTCGTGTGAACACCGCTTTGCCGGATCTGGCCGGTTTCGTCCTGAACAAGGTCGTGGAGAACATCGACTTCGAAGGAGTGGCGGTCCCGGGGCTCGACGGCTGGTTCTACCGCAAAGAGGAAGAGGACGGCCGGACCGCCTCGGTAGGGGTGTACACGTTCGACGACCGCGAGGTCTTCCGCGCCTGGGGCTACGTCGGCGAGAGCCACTGCCGCGCCAGCGCGCTCCACCTCCCCGGCGGAGGCTGGGAAGGCCCCCACCACGACTGCCCGGAGGTCCGCGTCCACCGCCGCGGCCAGATCGTCATCGGATTCTCGGTGCGCGTCGGCGAGGCCGAGCCCCGCTACCTGCTGATCAACGGCAGCGATGGCGGCGAACCGGGCCCCGCCCGCTACGCCCACGCCGGGGTCTAGACCGGCCCGGACGTGCGACTGCCGCCGGCCCGGGTGCCACCACACACCGGGGCCGACGGCAGCGCTTCGGCAGGGTCTAGGAGGGGTCACGTCGTCGGCGACGCCGCCCCGTCGGTGGTCAACGCTCCGCGGCGCCGACCGTTTCGGCCGACCGCGCGGCCGCGCGGACGTACCAGAGCGAGGTCGCCGTCACGGTGAGACCGGCGACGAGGGCCACGACGTGCAATACCGGGTCGGGGATCGGCACGAACGCGAAAACCGCCGCCGGGATCTGCACGACCCCGATCAGGGCGATCATGAGCGCCCTGCGTTCCTTCCCCCAGAAATAAGCCGTCCACAGCGGCGCCGTCACGATCGCCAGGGTGAGAACGTCCAGGACAGTGTGCAGGGCCGGATTGGCCACCCTGTCATGGGCGTAAGCCTGAGCGGGCGATGAGATGGCGAGGACTGTGAGGACGGCGCCGAGAATCAACGCAACTCTCCGCATGCCGCACCTCCAATTCATGGCATGGTCGTTTGTTCACTCCCTGTGCCGACCGTACGGGTGGATGCGGTGCGTGAGTGTCGTGTAGTTGCCAGAAGGGACGCTTTTCGCGCTTGGGGTCGAAGGGGGCGAGGTGGGGGAGGGGCCGGGCCGCCGCACGCCGCGAAACGACTGTGACCCCTTTCATCTGTTGAGATCGGCCACCTGCCATCTGAGACGTCCGGCGACGACCGTAAGATTTCCCCGTGACACTCCAGTGGCAGCATCTCCGCAACCCAGCCCAGTCCACCGACGGCCCCGTCGTCGACGCGACCACGCTCGGACTGGACCGTTGGCGCGACTTTCCGCGCGACCAGATGCCACCGTGGAACGACTATGCCGAGGTCGACGCGGTCTGCGCGACGCTCGCCAACGTCCCGCCCATCGTCGCCCCCCACGAGGTCGACCAGCTCCGCGAGCGCCTCGCCCTCGTCTGTGAGGGCAAGGCCTTCCTCCTCCAGGGCGGCGACTGCGCCGAGACCTTCGACGACAACACCGAATCGCACCTGCTGGCCAACGCCCGGACCCTGCTCCAGATGGCCGTCGTCCTCACCTACGGCGCCAGCGTCCCCGTCATCAAGGTCGGCCGCGTCGCCGGGCAGTACACCAAGCCCCGCTCGGCCGCGACCGACGCCCTCGGCCTGCCCGTCTACCGCGGCGACATGATCAACTCGCTGGAGGCGACCGCGGAGGCCCGCGTCGCCGACCCCCAGCGCATGGTCCGCGCCTACGCCAACGCCGCCGCCGCGATGAACATGCTCCGCGCGTTCCTCACCGGCGGCATCGCCGACCTGCGCGCCGTCCACGACTGGAACAAGGACTTCGTCAAACGGTCCCCGGCCGGCGAGCGCTACGACGACATCGGCCGCGAGATCGACCGCGCGCTCGCCTTCATGGCCGCGTGCGGCGTCGACGACGAGGCCCTCCACACCGTCACCGTCTACGCCAGCCACGAGGCGCTCGCCCTCGAATACGACCGGGCGCTGACCCGCGTCGTCGGCGAGGAGGCCTACGGCCTGTCCGGCCACTTCCTGTGGATCGGCGAGCGCACCCGCCGTCTCGACGGCGCCCACATCGACTTCATCTCCCGAATCGCCAACCCGATCGGGATCAAGATCGGCCCGGGCACGAGCCCGGAGTGGGCCATCGAGGCGTGCGAGAAGCTCAACCCGGACAACGTCCCCGGGCGCCTGACGCTGATCAGCCGCATGGGCAACCAGAAGATCCGCGACGTCCTCCCGGACATCGTGGACAAGGTCAACGCCGCCGGGCACAAGGTCATCTGGCAGTGCGACCCGATGCACGGCAACACCCACGAGTCGCCCAGCGGCTACAAGACCCGCCACTTCGACCGGGTCGTCGACGAGGTCCTCGGCTTCTTCGAGGTCCACCGCGGCCTCGGCACGCACCCGGGCGGCATCCACATCGAGCTGACCGGCGAGGACGTCACCGAATGCCTGGGCGGCGCCCAGGCCATCGAGGACTCCGACCTGTCGACCCGCTACGAGACCGCCTGCGACCCGCGGCTGAACACGCAGCAGTCGCTGGAGCTGGCCTTCCTCGTCGCGGAGATGCTACGCCACTAGACCGACCGAGCCGATCATCGACGGGCATGCGCCGCTCACTAAGCTGAGCCGCATGCCCGTCGATCTGCGCAGCGACACCGTCACCAGGCCGACCACCGCGATGCGCGAGGCCATGGCGCGCGCCGAAGTCGGTGACGACGTCTACGGCGAGGACCCCACCGTCAACGCCCTCGAACACGAGGCCGCCGAGCTGTTCGGCCACGAGGCCGCGCTCTTCTGCCCCTCGGGCAGCATGGCCAACCAGATCGCCGTGCAGACCCTCGCCGGCCCGGGCGGGGAACTCCTCTGCGACTCCGACGCCCACGTCGTGACCTTCGAAGGCGGCGCCGCGGCGGCCTATGGCGGGGTCTCCACCCGCACCTGGCCCACCCGCGCCGGCCACCTCGACGTCGACACCGTCGCGGCGTTCATCCGCCCCGGCGGCGGCTACGCCGTGCCCACCGTCGCCGTGGCCGTCGAGAACACCCACAACCTCGGCGGCGGCCGCGTCATCCCGATCGCGAAGCTGCGCAGGTTGCGGGAACTCGCCGACGAACGGGCCGTCGCCCTGCATCTCGACGGCGCCCGCATCTGGAACGCCCACGTCGCCGACGGCGTACCACTGCACGAGTACGGCGAACTCTTCGACACCGTCTCGGTGTGCCTGTCGAAAGGACTCGGCGCGCCCGTCGGTTCCCTGATGATCTCGACCCGCGAGCGCGTCGCGGCCGCCCGCGTCATCCGCAAGCGTCTCGGCGGCGGCATGCGGCAGGCCGGCATCCTCGCCGAGGCCGGCCGCCACGCCCTGCGCCACCACATCACACGGCTCGCCGAGGACCACGCCCACGCCAAGCGCCTCGCCGCCGCGCTCGCGCCTTTCGGTGTGTGCGACGCCGGGGGCGTCCAGTCCAACATCGTGGTCCTCACGGTCCCCGACGCCGCCGCACTCGGCGCGGCCGCACGGGAAGAGGGCGTCCTGGTGTCGGTTCTCGGGCCGCGGCTGGTGCGTCTGGTGACGCACATGGACGTCGACGACGCGGGCACCGAGCAGGCGGTGAAAGTCCTCACCTCGCTGCTCAGCGGGGGTACGGCCGCCGCCGAAAGCTGACAGCACGGACTATGGCGGTGCGCCGAACGGTCGGTTATGTTAGGCAAGCCTTCGTTAGGTGAGGCTTGCTTGGAGGACCGTTGTACGTCTGTATCTGCCACCGTGTGCGCGAATGCGAGGTTCGCGACTCCATCCGGGCCGGCGCGCGCACCGAGGAGGCCGTCGGCGACGCCTGCGAGGCCGGTACGGGATGCGGCACCTGCCTCGACCGGATCTGCGAGATGATCGAAGCCGAGTCACCGGTCCGGGCGCTGGTCTGACCGCCGGCTCAGGGTCGCCTTAGCGAGCACAGCCTGACCTAAATTAGGCGTTCCTGGCTTAGTGTCCGATATCTCCCGGTAATACGCTCTGGAGCAAGCGCCAGTTGAAACCCCGGGAGGCAGGCACATGCAAGGTGACAAGAAGGTCATCGAGTTCCTCAACGAGCAGCTCACCGCCGAGCTGACCGCGATCAACCAGTACTTCCTGCACGCCAAGATGCAGGAGAACTGGGGCTACACCAAACTCGCCGCCCACACCCGGGCCGAGTCGGTCGACGAGATGCGCCACGCCGAGGTCCTGACCGACCGGATCCTCTTCCTTGAGGGCATGCCGAACTACCAGCGGCTCTTCCCGCTGCGCATCGGCGAGAACGTCGGCGAGCAGTTCCGCTGCGACATGAAGATCGAGGCCGAGGCCGTCGACCGCCTGCGCAAGGGGATCGTGCACATGCGCGAGGTCGGCGACGTGACCTCCGCGAAGCTCTTCGAGTCGATCCTGGCCGACGAGGAGCAGCACATCGACTACCTGGAGACCCAGCTCGACCTCATCGAGAAACTCGGTGAGCAGCTCTACCTCCAGGCCCTGATCGAGCCGCCGAAGGGCGACTAGACGCGCACCGGCCAAGGGCCCCCGAAGCATCGCTTCGGGGGCCCTTGAGCGTCTCGGATCAGAACGAGCAGGTCTTCTGGCACGGCGAGGCGCAGTAGCAGTAGCGCCCGTCGATGACCTTCTCCACGCACACCGTGGCGCAGGCGTGCGCGTCGGTGGCGGGGACGAACTTGGCGAGCATCCGGTCGGAGACGCGCTTGACGGCCTTGATCACGGGCTTTCCTCCGTTGTGAGGTTGGGTGTGGCGGGGCGGTTCGTCAGCAGACGCACTCGTCGCAGCCGAGCTGCGTGCCGTGACAGTCGTAGCAGCAGGTTCTCTCACAGCGGCCGGTCCGCAGTCCTCCCGAACAGCGTTCCTTCCCGCAGGTGACGGCGCAGGCCGTCGCGTCCCCGGCCGGAACGAGACGGTTCAGTAAACGGTCGCTGAGTTTGCTCACCAGACGAATCATGACGTTCCCCTCGTCGGATCGGATTCCTTGATCGACAAGGGAGAATCTCGCATCTGCCCCAGGGGAAGTCAATGAGCCCGAGCGCGGATATGCGGTGCCATATGCGTACGGTGGGCACGAGATCGGTACGGATCACATCCGGGCGGATCTCTCGGCCGGTCAGTACGTGTAGAGCGTGATGGTCGCGCCCTTCGGCTGGGTCGAGTTCCCGTCGGGGCTCATGTCCCACACCGTGTCGTCGCCCAGGGGCAGGTCGAAGCGGTCGACCTCGAAACCGAGCCGCTGGAGCTCGCTGCGGGCCTCCTCGAAGGGCTTTCCGGTCACGTCCGGGAGCGCCACCGGCTCCGGTCCCTTGCTGACCGTCAAGGTCACCATCGTGTTCGTGCCGACACCGGCGTCCGGCGCGGGGTCCTGGGCGAAGATCTCACCGGGCTGGACGTGGTCGTCGTAGGTCTCGACGATCGTCACCGTCAGACCGAGCGCCTCGATCTGGGCGCGCCCGTCGTCGGCCTTGAGTCCGAGCACCTTCGGCACCTTCACCGGGGCGGGACCCATGCTCACCACGAGTTCGACCTTCGAGTCGCGGCGGACCTCGGTGCCCGGCGCCGGCGTCACCGACACGACCTGTCCCTCCGGGACCGTGTCGTCGTACCCGTTGACCACCCCCACCTGGAGGTGCATTCCGGACAGCTGGTCGACCGCGGCCACGCCCTCGGTGCCGGCGAGCGCGGGGATGACGTAGCGCTCGGGTCCCAGCGAGAGGGTCAGGGTGATGGGCTCGCCGTCGAGGATCTTCTCCCCGGGCATCGGGTTCTGGCCGAGGACGGTGTCCTTCGGGATGTTCTCGGAGAAGCCGCCGCCGTCGAAGCGGACCGTGAAGCCCTTGTCGGCGGCGAGGGTCTCGGCCTCGTCGGCGGTCATGGACAGCAGGGACGGTGTCTGCTCGTATCGGCCGGCGGAGAACCACCAGGCGGTCACGCCGACGAGCAGCATGGCCAGCGCCACCGCGCCGAGGGCCAGGAGGGTCCGGCGCGGGACGTTGCGCAGCCTGGTCAGCACCCGCGACGGGGCGCGGGGAGCCGGGGGTGCGGGTGTGGCGCTGCGACCCTGGAACACCGGCTCGGTCGGCAGGATGGTCGTCTTGCGCTGGGGCTTGCGCGCGACGGGCGCTGCCGCCGGCTCGGGCAGTTCGGCCAGGCGCGCGGCGAACTCGGTGGCGTCGGCGGGCCGGGCCGCGCGGTCGCGGCGGGTCGCGGCGACCACGAGCGCGTCCAGCTCCGGCGGGATCCCGTCGACGAGTGTGGACGGCGCGGGGACGTCCTCGTGGACGTGCCGCCCGGCGACCTCGGCGGCGTCGGGCCCGTCGAAGGGCACCACGCCGGTCAGCAGCTCGAAGAGCACGATCCCGGCGGAGTACACGTCGGAACGCGCGTCGGCGAGGCCGTCGGCGACCAGCTCCGGCGGAACGTAGGCGACGGTGGCCAGCAGCTGACCGCCATCCTCCTCGGGGTCGCTCTCGGCCTCCACGATCCGGGCCAGCCCGAAGTCGGCGACCTTCACCGCGCCGGTCTCGGCGAGCAGCACGTTCTCCGGCTTCACGTCGCGGTGGACGAGCCCGATCCGGTGCGCCGCCGACAGGGCCTCCAGCAGCCTCGCGGCGATGCGCACCGAGTGCCGCACCGGGAGCCGCTCGTGCTCGTTGAGGACGTCGCGCAGAGTGCGCCCGGCCACGAACTCCATCACCAGGTACGGCAGCCCGTCGTGGCTGCCGGTGTCGTACACGCCGACGACGTTGGCGTGCGACAGACGCGCGATGATCTTCGCCTCGCGCTCGAAGCGCGCGAGGAAGCCCGGGTCGTCGGCCTGGGAACGCTGGATGATCTTGACGGCGACGACGCGGTCGAGGCGCTCGTCGACGGCCCGGTACACCGTCGCCATGCCGCCGGTGGCGACGCGTTCGGTCACTCGGTAGCGCCCTTCGAGGGCTGCTCCGATCAGCGGGTCGGTGACGGTGGTGTCCATTGCAACCGAGTGTACGAGTGGTGCGCGACCGTTCCCGGGAGCCGCGCTGCGACGACGGCCGCGGGCGTGACGCGGCCCACGGCCTAACCTTTCGCGTGCTCGCCCAGCCAGCGCCCGATCCGGTGCACGATCGGCGGCGTCATGCCCGCCTCGGCGTGCCCCACGCCCTTCTCGATCCACAGCTCCTTCGGCTCGCCCGCCGCGTGGTACAGCTCGTAGGCGTGCCGCAGTGGGAAGTACCTGTCGCGGTCGCCGTGCACGATCAGGAACGGGATCGGTGAGATCATCGCCGCCGCCCGCCACGGCGGCACCGGCTCCTCCGTCCAGCCTCCGTCGGCGATGCGGGTGCGCAGCAGTGAACGGCTCACCAGGCGTCCCATCGGCCACTCCACCGCCCGGTGGACCCAGCGCATCGACGCGGTCCCCTTGTAGTACCAGCGGCTCGGCCCGCTGACCGCGGCGACCGCCGACACGTCCCCGTACAGGCCGGCGTGGCGCACCACCACGGCCGAACCCATCGAGAAGCCGAGCAGCGCCACCTGCCGGTAGCCCAGCTCGCGGGCGTGCGCGACGGCCGCGTCGACGTCGAGGACCTCCCGGTCGCCGAGTGTGGAGCCGCCGCCGGAACGCCCGTGCCCGCGGAACTGGAAGCTCAGCACGGCCCCGTAGCCGCGCAGGATCTCCATGATGTTGCCGAAGCGGGCGCTGCGCCACGTACCGGTGAACCCGTGCGCCACGACGATCACCAGCTCCGACGGGTGGCGGGCATGCAGGTGCACCGCGTCGAGGTGGATACCGTCGTCGGTGGTCAGCGTGAACGTGCCCTCAGCCGGGCGCCGGCTCAGCAAGGCAGACCCCGGATCACACCGAGGTGGTTGGTGAAGGTGAACGCGCCTTCGCGCGCGACGGTTTCGGTGACGATCTCGGCGGCGCGGTCGCGGACGGCGTCGAACTCCGGGTGGTCGTTGAGATGCCGCGTGGAGTCGATGAAGGCGATCACGGGCGCCGGGTCGGGGACGATCGTGCCGCCGAAGTACTCGACGCGCTCCACGCTCGGGAAGACCTCCCGGGCCAGGGCGTCCATGTCACCGAAGCGCAGGATCGACGAGCCGAAGATGTCGCCCTCGGGATCCCCGCCGAGCACATCGCGGAGTGCCTGCCGCCAGAGCCGGATGAACTCGATCTTGTCGTCGGCTCCGTTACCGATGATCAGGCAGCTGCCGTCGGGACGCAGTACGCGCCCGAACTCGGCGACGGCGGCCGCCGGATCGGGCACGTGGTAGAGCATGTGCAGGGCCAGGACGGCCGAACACGAGTCCTCGGCCAGCGGCAACGCCATCGCGTCGGCGACGAACCCGGGCCCCCCGGCGTGGCCGACCATGCCGGGGGAGAAGTCCACGGCGAGCACGGTCAGGTCGGAACGCCGTTCCCGCAGCGCCTTCGTGTAGGCGCCGGAGCCGCAGCCGACGTCGGCCACGACCCCGGCGGGGATGTCGCGCAAGCGATGGACGACTTCGCCGACCAGGTCCAGCCGCGGGCGCCGGTACTCATAGATCGCCCGGCGTGTCTCCAAGGGACGCTCGTCGGCGTAGGCCCCGGTCCGGAGCTTCGTGCGGTCGGTGTAGGCGGTCGTCATGGTCCACAACCTACCGTCGTGCGCGTCAGTTCGCCGGTGCGCTGCTCGGTGGCGGGTCCGAAGGCGACGGCGACTCCGACGGTGACGGTGACCCCGACGGGTCGGCGCTCGGGGACTGCGAGGGGGTGTGCGACGTCTCGGTCGGCCGGGGGCCGAGGGTCGGCTTGTGTCCCGACGGCGAGGCCGACGGAGACGAGGACCGCGACGGCGAGGGCGCGGGCGATCCGAGATAGGGGAAACCGGCACTGGCCTGCGGGTTGAGGTACTGCTCGGCGAGCCCGGCGGGCTGGCCACTGTGGCCGGAGCCGTTCTCGGCCCGGTCGCCGGGAGTGTCGCCTCCGGTGAGCCTGCCGAGCAGGCCGGTGGCGATGACCACCGCGGTGGCGGCGACCAGCAGCACGATCGTGCCGAGGAGGCGGATGGAGCCGCGACGGCCGCGCAGGTCGTAGCGCAGGGACCGGCCTGCGACGCGGAACTCCTTGGTCAAGGTGCGCAAAGGTCTCACGAGGGTCCTTCCAGCATGGATGAAAAGTGCGTCCACGGGCCGGGAGGAGTACCTGGGGTGAGAAGGATCGAGGGTGCAGGCACGGCGACCGTGATATGCGACGGTCCACTCGCGACAGGCGCGAGTGGACCGACAGGAGGTATGTAACTGACGTTGCCGCAGAACGTTCACCCACGGAGAGAGGGTTGTGGTGGGCACCTGCGTCGCCTGGTCCAGTGCAATCCCCTCAGATGCACCGGGCCGGCGCCGCGCGGGTGCCCACCGTCCCCCGCCTCTCCGCGCATTCCCGTCCTTGCGCGACACTGAGTTCAACGAGCGGGGCGCGCTTAGGTCGCTGCCGTGGCGCCAAAAGAACGGGAATCAACGTGATGGATGAGCCCGCCTCCGCCGAACGGTGGAGTGAGTAGTCGTGCGGCAACTCATCTATCTCGGTGTCCTCCTGGGCTGCCTGGTCTGCGCTGGCTGGCTCGAACCGGTCCTGAAGACACGCGTCCTGGCCCGCCACCGGCGAGTCCTGCGCACGATCGCCCTGGTCGCGATCCCGTTCCTGCTCATCGACACCGCCGCGATCCTCGCCGGCTGGTGGTGGTTCGACGGCGACGCGGTGATCGGCGCGTACCTGCCCGGCGGGGTCCCCCTCGAAGAGGTGCTGTTCTTCGTCGTCGTCCCGGTCTGCGCGATCCTCGGCTTCGAGGCCGTCCGCACGGTCCTGGGACGGCTCGGGAAGGCCGAACGGTGAGCCCGGGCTATACCGTCCTCGCCGTCGCCATGATGCTGGCCGCCGCCGCCCTGGACCTGTTCGTCCTGCGCACGCGCCTGCTCACCAGGCTGACGTGGTGGCTGACCTACCCGATCGTGCTGGTGTTCCAGCTGCTGTCCAACGGGATCCTGACCTCGACGGGCGTCTTCAACTACCGGCCCGACACGATCCTCGGCCTGCGCGTCTTCCACGCACCCGTCGAAGACCTCGGCTTCGGTTTCGCCCTGGTCTTGTCCACCCTGTCGGTGTGGATGTGGCGCGAACGCCGCGAGACCGGCCCCTAGAGGGCGCGCTGGATCGCGGCGGTCGCCAGGTGTTCCAGGACCGGCCGGGCCGCGTCGTCGACCTCGGCGGCGGCCAGCGCCGACGCCGCCTCGGCGGCGAGCCGGTCGATGCGCTCCTCGGTGCGCGCGAGCGCCCCGGTGTCGTCGATGACCTGGCGAAGCGCGGCCACACCCTCGGCGTCGAGGCCGGGATCACCCAGCCTGGCGTCGAGCAGCGAGCGCTGCGCCGGGTCGGCGGATTCGTAGGCGGCGGCGATCAGGTAGGTGCGCTTGCCCTCACGCAGATCGTCCCCGGCGGGCTTGCCGGTGCGGACCGGGTCGCCGAACACCCCCAGCACGTCGTCTCGCATCTGGAAGGCCTCCCCGAGAGGCAGGCCGTAGGCCGAGTAGGCGGCCGACAGCTCGGCCGGTGCGTCGGCGAGGGCGGCGCCGATGAGCAGTGGCCGCTCCACGGTGTACTTCGCCGACTTGTACCGCGCGACCTTCCCGGCGCGTTCGAGCGTCGTGTCCCGCGACGCCTGGGCGAGAACGTCGAGGTACTGCCCGGCCATCACCTCGGTGCGCATCGCGTCGAAGACCGGACGTGCCCGCATCACGGCTTCGACGGGAAGCCCCGCCGAACAGAACAGCTCGTCCGACCACGACAGGCACAGGTCGCCCAGCAGGATCGCCGCGGCCGCGCCGAACTCCGCAGCCGACCCCGACCACGCGTTGGCGACGTGCTGACCGGCGAAACGGCGATGCACCGACGGGTCCCCGCGCCGGGTGTCGGAACCGTCGATGAGGTCGTCGTGGATCAGCGCCGACGCCTGCAGCAGCTCCAGCGAGGCCACGCACGCCACGAGGCGCTCGCCGTCGGCGCCGCCGGCGCCCCGGTAACCCCAGTAGGCGAAGGCCGGGCGCATGCGCTTGCCGCCACCGAGGACGAAGCCTTCGAGGGCCTCGACCACGGGCAGGAGTGCACCGTCGATGTCGGTGAGCCGCGGCCGCTGCCGGGCGAGGAACTCGTCGAGGGCCTTCTCGACACGCGCGCCCAGGTTGGCGGTGTCGAGGGGGGAGGAAGGCCGGCCGGCGCCTGCGTTGGTCACGTATTGACGCTAGCCGTTGCGATCACGGGGGAACCACCGGGTGGCGCGTGGATGAAAGGCGGGTCACGGATTTGACCGGGGGAGCGGCGGCGGGTGGAATGAGGCCGCCCTCACACACCGGCGCGGTCCGCCGCGTCCGTCCCCGCTAGGGAGCCTCGGTGCAGATCACCCTCCACCACCGGCCCGATCCGCGGCTGATGAAGCGCGCCCTGCGCCGCATGAGCCGGGCACAGCGGGGAAGGCTGCTCCTCAACGCGGCGACGCTCACCGCCTGTGGCATCGCCGCCCTGGCGCTCGACCCCGGCGACGGTACCGGCGTCGAGACCGTCGCGCGCTTCGCCGGACCGATGCTCATCGGGGTCGGCGCGTTCCACGTGTTCCTGTGGGTCAACGTCGTGGCGTCCATCGGCAAGGCCGTCGCCGCCCGTCTCCGCACGACCGAACCGGTCACCTACGTGCTCACCGACGAGCGGCTGAGCGCGGCCACCCCCAGTGAGGACTCCAGCGTGTCCTGGCGGCTCATCGGCACGATCACCGAGTACCCCGACATGTGGCTCCTGCACCGCGTCGACCTTCCCGGCCACGCGTGGAGCCTGCCCAAGGCCGCTTTCGTGCCGGACGACGCCGAGGAGTTCCGGCGCTTCGCCGCCGCCCGCCGCGGCGTGACCTCCTAGGCCCTTTGGTGAACCGGCCCGCCCGGCACCGGCGTGCCGGGCGGGCCGCTCCACTACGAGCCCGCTTTGAGCGCGGCCATGCGCGCCTCGATCTCGGCGTCGTCGCCGAGCTTGTCGAGGCTCTCGAACTGCGCGTCCAGCGAGGACGATGCCAGTTCCTGCGCACCCCTGGCCTGGGCCTCCTCGCGGCGGATCTTGTCCTCGAAGCGGCTGATTTCGCTCGTGGGATCGAGGATGTTGACGCTCTTGATCGCGTCGTTGACCTTGTTCTGCGCCGAGGCCGACTTCTGCCTGGCCACCAGGCTGTCGCGCTTGCCCTTGAGCTCGGTCAGCTTGAGTTTCATCTGCTCCAGCCCGGACTTGAGCTTGTCGACGACGTCGCGCTGGGAGGCGATGTTCGGCTCGGCGGCCTTGACCTCCTTCTCGGAGTCGATCTGGCGCCCGAGCGCGACCCGTGCGAGGTTGTCGAACTTGTCGGCGTCCTCGGACTTGCCGCTCGTGCGCAGCTCGTCGGCCTTGGCGCTGGCCGACGCCGCCTTCGCGCCCCACTCCTTGGCCGCCTGCACGTCGGCGTTGTAGTCGTCCTCGGCCAGGCGCAGGTTGCCGATCGTGGTCGCGACGGCCTGCTCGGCCTCGCTGATGTTGTTGGAGTAGTCCCGGATCATCTGGTCGAGCATCTTCTCCGGGTCCTCGGCCGAGTCGAGCAGGGCGTTGATGTTGGCCTTCGCCAGCTGCGCGACGCGCCCGAAGATCGTCTGCTTCTCACCCATGTCCTCATCCCTTGTTCGTCGAGTGCTCAGAAACGTCCACCGGCGCCACGGCGGCCCCGTGTGCCGCCGCCGCCGAAACTGCCCGGTGTCATCCGCGGGCCACCGCCCGAACCGCCCCGGCCCCCGCCGCCGCCTCCACCGAGGAGACCGCCGATGAGGATCCCGCCGAGCACGGCCGCGGTGGAGCTTCCGCCGCCTCCGCCGCCACCGCCGAAGCCCCCACCGGGCATCGAAGGCGTCTGGTAGCCGCGCACGTCGTTCTCGGCCAGGTCGCGCGCCGAGGCGGCGAGCTGGTCGGCCTGCTGCGCCGCGGCCAGGGCGGCCATCGGGTCGGTGGAGCTGAGCTCGACGGCCCGCTCGTACTGGCGGCGCGCTTCGGCGAGCCTCGTACGGGCCTCGGAGCCGACGCCGCCGCGGTTGGTGTTGATGAAGTCCTCCGCCGCCGCGATCCGGCTGCGCGCGGCCAGCGCGGCCTGTTCGAGATTGGCGCGGGCGCGCTGCTGGCGGGCCTCAAGGTCACGGACGTCGGCGAGTGCCTTGTCGAGGGCCCCGTCGGCCTCTTCGAGACGCCGCACGGCGTCGAGCGGGTCGAAGGAACCCGACGCCATCTCCTGACGCACGCTCGCCACCACGCTCTCGGTGCGGGCGAGTGACTCGGCCAGCCCGGCGCCCTGGCGCCCGGCGGCGACGGCCGCGCGGCCTTCGGCGAGGTCGTTGTCGGTCTCGGTGAGCAGGGCCGGCAGACCCGTCTCGGCGTCCCGCAGCTCGCCCACGCGCCTCTCGACGGCTTCGAGGAGTTGCCCGGTCTGCCCGACGGCCTCCTCGGCGGCTCGCACGAGTACGGCGGCCTTGTTCCCGTCGCCGGTGCCCAGTGCCTTTCCGGCGAGGTTGAGCTGCTCATCGGCGAAGGCGAGCCGGTCGGCGGCCTGGGCGGGGTTCTCGGCGATGGTCGCCACCGCACCTGCCGGGTAGCGGGTGCCGAGTTCGTTGAGGGTCGCCTTCGCGGTTTCGAGCCTCTTGGCGAGGGCCTGGGTCGTGCCCTCCAGCTCCCCGATCGCCTCCGGCGCGCGCTTGCCGAGGTCGCGCAGCCGGTCGAAGTCGGCGGCCTCGGCGTCCAGGCGCGTGTTGGCCTCCTGGCAGCGGCCGATGATCTCGGTGAGCATCTGCCGGCGGGTGGCGTCGTCTTCGGGTTCGGAGTCGTCGAGGCGCTGGCGCAGCCGGAAGGAGACGTTGAGGTGCTCTTTGGCGGCGGTGACGGTCTCGCTGAAGCGCGCGGTCGCCTCCTCGCCGAACTGGGCGGTCGCGAAGCCGAGCTCCTGCTCGCTGGTGCGGACGGCGTCGTCGGTGTCGATGAGCAGCTGGCTGGCCTGCTTGTCGAGTTCGGGCAGGGGTACGCCGGTGAGGTCGGCGGTCGCCGCGCCGCCGCCCTTGGCGGCCTGCTTCCGCTTGCGCACGAACCACCAGACGGCCACCGCGATGGCGACGAGGACGAGGACGACGACCAGGCACAGCCAGGCGCTGCCACCGCCTCCGCCGCCGGGATCGGCCTCACCGGGCTGTACCGCCACGCCGGGTACGGGCTTCCCCGAGAGGGTGGCGTTGTAGCCGTTGGCCGCGCCGATTGCCGCGCCGGCCCAGTCGTTCTGCTGGAGCGACGGTTCGATCGCGACCCGCGCGACGGTGTCGAGTTGCGCGTCGGTGAGCGGGAAGTCCGTGTCGACCGAGACGGCGTACTGGCGCACCGAGGTGCCCACGGCCATCAGCATGTCCCGCCGGCCGAGGCCGTTGCGGTTCGCCGTCTCATCGGCCCAGGTCTGGGCGTTGCGCCCGGAGAAGTCGCCGACGTAGACGACGAAGAGTTGCACGCCCTGGTCGGTGTTCAGCTTGTCGAGCGCGGTGGTGACCTCGCCTTTACGCGAGCCCAGTGCGCCGACCTTGTCGGTGATCTGGCCGGAGTCGAGCGTCACTGGCTCCTCGGCGGCCGCGACGCCGGCGGGCGCCGTCGACAGCAGGACGAGCAGACCCACCACAACCGGCCGAAGCAGCCCCCGCAGCGTCATAGCTCCCCTTCACCCGCACGAGAGCGGACAATTCCGAATGAGACTAACAATTCGGTCAGCCGAGTATGGCCAAACGGGTGATCACACTGCACAGTGCGGAGCAAGGGAGAATGGGTGGACCGTGTGCCGCGCGGCCCATCCCATTCTGTGACCGACCCTCCACCACCGGCCCTGGTAAAGAACACGGCCCGTTAGGCTCGGGGGGTGACACTCGGTGCCCCGTCGGTGATGCCCGGCCAGCCCCCCGCGATCGGGGACCTGGTCGCCGCACCCGAGCCCACGTTCTCCTTCGAGTTCTTCCCGCCACGCGGGGACAAGGGGGAGAAGACACTGTGGACGGCGCTGCGCGAGCTCGAACCGCTGCAGCCGTCCTTCGTGTCGGTCACCTATGGAGCCGGCGGCGGCAACCGCGCCAAGACGATCGAGACCACCGAGCGCATCGCCACCGAGACCACGCTGCTCCCGATGGCCCACCTGACGGCCGTCAACCACAGCGTCGCCGAGCTGCGCAACCTCATCGGCCACTTCGCCGCGGTCGGCGTGCGCAACATCCTCGCCCTGCGCGGCGACCCGCCCGGCGATGTCAGCGGAGAGTGGATCGCCCACCCCGACGGCTTCACGCACGCCCACGAGCTCGTCAGTCTCCTCAAGGAGTCCGGCGACTTCAGCGTCGGCGTCGCGGCCTTCCCCGAACGCCACCCGCGTTCACCCGACTGGGACAGCGAGATCCGCCACTTCGTCGCCAAGTGCCGCGCCGGCGCCGACTTCGCCATCACCCAGATGTTCTTCAACTGGGCCGACTGGGCCCGCCTGCGCGACGCCACCGTCGCCGCCGGCTGCGACGTCCCCATCGTTCCCGGCGTCATGCCGGTCATCAACGTCCGCAACCTCGAACGCATCGCCGAACTGACCGGCGCGCACATCCCGCCCGCGATCGCCGACCGCTTCCACGCCGTGGCCGAAGACCCCGTCGCCGTCCGCGACCTCGGCGTCGAGATCGCCACCGAACTGTGCGACCGGCTGCTCTCCGAGGGCGCACCGGGCATCCACTTCATCACCATGAACCGTTCGACCGCCACGCGCGAGATCTGGCAAAACCTGCGTTCGGTCGCCCCCGTCTGATATCCACATCCCATGAGTACGTTGGCGGCCGCGGGAGACCTGACCGGCCGAGCGCTGTCGGCGATGCGGGTACGACCGGGCACCCTCACCGCGATCGGAGTGGTCGCGAGCATCGTCACCCCCCTGATCACCCGTCGCGGCGGCGTCTTCGTCGCCGTCGCGGCCCTTCTGGTGCTGACCACGGCGGGCACCGACATCGGGCGCGGTGCCCTGTCGGTCCACACCGGACGGCGCGGTGCGCGCGGTGAGGTCTTCGACTCCCTCGGCGCCCGCGTCGCCGAAGCCGGCTGGCTGTGCGCCTTCTACGCCCTGGGCGCCATGGGCGGTGTCGTGGTCGTCGCCGGAGCACTGTCCTGGCTGCACGAGTACGTCCGCGCCAAGGCCGTCAGCGCCGGCATGACCGAACCCGGGATGCAGACCCTCGGCGAACGCAACATGCGCGTCATCATCGCCGTGGTCGGCTTCGTCGTCGCCGGCGCCGCCGTCGTTCTCGGCGACGGCCTGTCCGCCGGGTTCGCGACCGGCATCGCCAGTCTCGCGACGACGGCGTGGGCACTGCTGGGGGCACTGGGCTTCGTGCAGCTGCTCATCGTGGTCGGTTCGGCCCTGCGCTAGACGTGGGGCCACCCGGCCCCGCGCCGAGCCCTGCGCGCTAGAGCTCGCGCCCGAGGATCGCGAACGGCCGGTCGTCACCGGGGAACAGCCGATGCCGCGCCAGGTCGACGAACCCGGTGCGCCGGTACAGCCGCCACGCCCGCGACTTCGCCTCGTCGGCCTCCGGCGTCGACAACACCACCGTCGAACCCGGAGCGTCGCCGAGCAGCTCGGTCAGCAGACGCGCACCCAGCCCACGCCCCTGCGCCTCCGGCCGCACCTGCAACTCGACCAGCTCGAACACGTCGCTCATCCACCGCCGGTACGCCTCCGGCGTCAGCCACTCGCCGACCTGGTCGTGCCACCACTGTCCCGGCCCGCCCAGATAGCCGTAGCCGAACCCGAGCAGCCGATCGTCGGCCGCCGTCACCGCCACGGCCCGCAGCCCCTCACGCTGCGAATGGGACACCACGAAACCGTGCCGCATCCGGGCGACCTCCGGCGGATACCCCATCGCCTCGGCGTACACCGAGAGGACCTCGTCCACCCGGGACGCGAGATCCTCCGGGGTCCAATGTGTCAGCGTCATCAACGTACGGCTCCTCACCAGCTACGCCAGGTCTCGGCTGCACGCTACGCGATGGCCGCCAGCGTCACTCCACGACCGGATCGGTGACCACGCCACCGGCACGTCGGGTAGAACAGACCCCGACCGAAAGATCCCCACGCACCCAGGAGCCGACGTGTCCACCCACATCCTCGCCCTCACCGGCGGTCGTGTCCTGCCGATCGACGCCGAACCCCTCGACGACGGCGTCGTCATCGTCACCGACGGCCGCATCAGCGCCGTCGGCGACGCGACCACACCCATCCCCGACGGCGCCGAGATCGTCGACGCCACCGGCAAATGGATCGTCCCCGGCCTCATCGACGCCCACGTCCACCTCGGCGTCCACGAGGAAGGCGAGGGCTGGGCCGGGCAGGACACCAACGAGATGACCGACCCGGTCACCGCCCACGTCCGCGCCATCGACGCCATCAACCCCGCCGAGATCGGCTTCGCCGACGCCGTCGCCGCCGGCGTCCTCGCCGTCAACGTCAACCCCGGCAGCGGCAACCCCATCGGCGGCCAGACCATCGCCCTGAAATGCGTCGGCCGCACCGTCGACGAGATGGCCCTGCGCGCCCCCAGCGGCCTCAAATCCGCCCTCGGCGAGAACCCCAAGCGCGTCTACGGCGAGAAGAAGCAGACCCCCTCGACCCGCCTCGGCACCGCCGCGGTCATCCGGGGCGCCTTCGTCGACGCCGCCAACTACAAGGCCAGGCACGCCGCCGCCGAAGAGGGCAAGCCCGTCGACCGCGACCTCAAACTCGAAGCCCTCGTCGCCGTCCTCGACCGCCGGATCCCCTGGCGCCAGCACTGCCACCGCGCCGACGACATCGCCACCGCCATGCGCATCGCCGAGGAGTTCGGCTACGAACTCGTCATCGACCACGGCACCGAGGCCCACCTGCTCGCCGACATCATCGCCGAGAAGAACATCCCCGTCATCATCGGACCACTGATGGTCTCCCGCAGCAAGGTCGAGGTCCGCAACCGCTCCATCGAGAACCCCGGCCTCCTCGCCGCCGCGGGCGTCACCATCGCCATCACCACCGACCACCCGGTCGTCCCCATCGGACACCTCGTCCACCAGGCCGCCTTCGCCGTCAAGGAAGGACTCGACCGCAAGGTCGCGATGGAGTCGCTCACCATCAACCCGGCACGGATCATGGGCGTCGACGACCGGCTCGGCTCCCTCACCGTCGGCAAGGACGCCGACTTCTGCGTCTGGTCCGGCGACCCCCTCGACGTCTACTCGCGCGTCGAGGTCGCCTACGTCGACGGCGAAGAGGTCTACCGCCACCAGCCCTGACCCCGACACGAAACGGCCCCCACCGGGAAGGTGGGGGCCGTTCTCACGTACTCGTGTCCCTAGCGGGCGCGGTCGTTGTAGCTCGGACGGTCCTTGCGGCCGCCCTGGCCGCGGTAACCACCCGACGAACGCGGGTGACCGTCACGCGGGTGGCGATCGTCGCGCTTGCCGTAACCACTGCGCTCGCCGCTGTAGGAGGACGAACCACGGTCGCCGTAGCTCCGGCCGCCCGTGCGCTGCTCGCGGGGCTTGCGGTCCCAGCCGCCCTTGCCACCCTGCGAAGAGCGGTGCGGACGGTGCTCACGCTCGACCTCGGGCGTGATCGTGCCGTTGCGGACGCCCTCGGCGTACTCGGCGGCACGACGCGCGCGGTCCTGCAGGTCGATGAGGCGGTCCTCGGCGGCCTGCAGCTTGCGGGTCAGCGCCACGATCTCCGACTCGGCGTCCTCGACGGCCCGGGTGGCCGCGTCGGCGCGCATGTCGGCGATCGACCGGGCACCGGTGATCTTGGTCAGCTCCGGCGTGAACGCGCCCTCGACACGGTGACGGACGGCGTCGACGCCCGCCTCCTCAAGGAGCTTGAACATGCCACGACGCTGGTGCGGGAGCACCAGGGTCGCGACGGTGCCGCTCTCACCGGCGCGAGCCGTGCGGCCGGCGCGGTGCAGGTAGTCCTTGGCGGTACCCGCCGGGTCGATGTGCAGAACCATGTCGACACCGTCGACGTGGATGCCTCGCGCCGCCACACCCGTGGCGACCAGGAGCGGCACACGGCCGTCCTTGAAGTCGGCGAGGGTCTTGGTGCGCGCGGCCTGGTTCATGCCGCCGTGCAGGGCCAGAGCCCGCACGCCACCGGCGTTGAGCTCCTCGACGACCCGCTCACAGCCCAGCTGCGTGCGGACGAAGGCGATGGTGCGACCGGTCCGGGCGGCGACCATGGCGGTCACCGCGGCCTTGTCACCCGGCTTCACGACGAGCACGTGGTGCTCCATCGTCGTCACGGCACCCGCCGACGGGTCGACCTCGTGGGTGACCGGGTCGTTCAGGTAACGCTTGACGAGGGTGTCGATCTCGTTCTCCAGGGTCGCCGAGAACAGCATCCGCTGCCCACCGGCCGGAACCTGGTCGAGGATCTCGGTGACCTCGGGCAGGAAGCCCATGTCGGCCATCTGGTCGGCCTCGTCGAGGACCGCGATCTCCACCTCGGACAGGTCGGCCACACCGCGCGCCATGAGGTCGCGCAGACGGCCCGGGGTCGCGACGAGAACGTCGACGCCGCGCTGGAGCGCGAAGATCTGACGCTGCATCGAGGTGCCGCCGCACACGACCTTGATGTCGAGGTTGAAGACGTTGCCGTAAGGCTCCAGCGACTCGGCCACCTGCATGGCCAGCTCGCGGGTGGGAACCAGCACGATGCCGCGCGGCTTGCGGGCCTTCGAGCGCTTCCCGTTGAGGCGCGTCAGCAGGGGCAGACCAAAGCTGAGGGTCTTGCCCGAGCCGGTGCGGCCGCGGCCGAGGATGTCACGACCCGACAGGGCGTCGGGAATGCTCGCGGCCTGGATGGGGAACGGCGTGGTCACGCCTCGCTCGGCGAGGGCGTCGACGACACGCTGCGGCAGGCCCAGGTCGGTGAACGAGGGCATGTCGGTATTGAGAGACAACTATGAACCTTTCGGGATCACAAGCACGCGCCAAAGTCCCGTCCGGTTCCCAATCCCCTGGGAAGGACCGCCTGAATGCGATCTGCGACGGAATGCTCGGTACGCGCCCTGGGCGCCACCGGCATGGTGATACCCAATCGAATGCGGCCGCGATGGCGGCCGGATTAGAAGTGTACGGGCAAGACCATCGAAACCCGTCACGCAGGGGGACAAGGGTGGGGGAACACACCTTTCCGGGGTGGTCCGGCCCGCCCGGAACAGTAGCGCGGGGGAGGGGAGAAGCGGGCACAAGGCGCTCGCCCGCGCGTATCCGCCGCGGCGCCGGTACCGTGTCACTGTGGAGGAACTGGACCGGTTGATCGTGGCCGCACTCACCGAGGACGGCCGCATGTCCTATACCGAACTCGCCGAACGCGTTGGCCTGTCGACTTCGGCGGTGCACCAGCGGGTGAAGCGACTGGAGGAGCGCGGGGTCATTCGCGGCTACACCGCGCAGCTCGACTACGAGAAGGCCGGCCTGCCGCTCACCGCCTTCGTGGCGATCCGCCCGATCGACCCGGCGGCCGACGACGACGCCCCGCAGCGCCTGTCGGCGCTCCCCGAGATCGAGGACTGCCACTCGGTGGCGGGGGAGGACTTCTACCTGCTGAAGGTCCGGGTGTCCGGACCGACGGCGCTGGAGCGGCTGCTCGCCCGCATCCGCTCGGAAGCGGGCGTCACCCACCGCACGACCATCGTGCTGTCGACTCCCTATGAGGGCCGGGTGCCGAACCTGGCGGGGGCGAAGAAGGTCGTCTAGGGCGGGGCCCGATCTCGCGAAAAGGGCAAAAGCCCAGCTCAGGGCCCGTACAAGCGCGAAAGTAAAGAGGCGACCGGCGGTCGCCTCTTTCTCCTGGCAATTCACGGACGATAATGAAGAGTTATGTCACTTAGCGGCGCGGGAACTGCTCTCCGCCGGGAGGAACCTCTCCACAAAAAACAAGGGCCGCCGAGTTGATCTTGAGGTTTTCGGGAGCGTGACCCGCCGACAGGGGGAGCGGGTGCGCGTTGGAGGCGTCGAGGCTCTCCACGTCTGGTCGCCGACGTGGCCGGCACGGACGAGTGGACGTCGTCCGGCAGGATCATGCGGATGCGGGAACCAGTGCGGATCGGAGCCCTTGCCCCACTGAGTCGACCCGGTTGGGTCGAGGCGGGCCGGCATCTGCTGGCCGGACTCGAAACGGCCGTCGATCACGTCGACGGCACCGGAGGGATCCTCGGGCGACCACTTGAACTGGTGGTGCGGGACACCGCGGCCGATCCGCTGCGGGCGGAGGCGGCGGTGGACGAACTCGCCGGCCTGGGCGTGGCGGCTCTGGTGGGGGAGTACCACAGTGTCGTCGCGCGAGCGGTGGCCGCGAGGGTCGACGTGCTCGGCCTGCCCTTCCTGTGCAGCTCGGCGGTTCTCGACGCGCTCACCGACCGGCCGACGGAGTGGGTCGCCCGTCTGTGTCCGGCGCAGTCGCACGGCTGGCGCGTCTACGCGGACTTCCTCCTCGACGCGGGCCACCGGCACATCGCCGTCGTGACCCAGCCGAGCGTCTACTGGGCGTCGGGCACCCGCGTCCTCACCGACCATTTCGCTTCGCGAGGCGGAACCGTCGTCGAACTCGACCTGGCCTCGCTCACGCCCTCGGAGGTGTGCGACGAGCTCGTCCGCCACCGGTCGACGGCCGTTCTCCTGCTCGCCGGGCATCCGGAGCCGGCGATGTCGGTCGTGGCATCCGTGCGCGGTGACCGGCGCCTGGCCGATCTGGTGATCGGGGCTCCGGCCGGTCAGCCGGAGTTCGCCGCATGGCGCGGATCGCCGGACGGCGCCGGTTCGGCCATCCCGTTCCTGCGGTACCTGCCTGACCGTCTGGGGCCTCTCGGGGCTCGCGTCGAGACGGCCCTTCGCGCTCGACTCGGCGAGGCACCTTCGTTCGTCGCCTTCGAGGGCTACGACACGGTGGCCGTCCTCGCCGATGTGATGCGTTCGCGGGGGATCGAGCGGGCGGACATCGCCGCGTCGTGGCCGCACGTCGACGTCGCGGGCACGCGCGGGCGGATCCGGTTCTCGCGTGTGCCCGGGATCGGGGTATGGCAGTGGGCGTGGCCGCCGGTCCAGGTCGTCGACCGGGATCCGGCGCGGCCCGATCGTTTTCGCGTTCTGCGCACCGGCTGAGGTCGTTCGTGTCGGCTTGTCCGTCGATACCGAGAGGGCAGGGGAGCGGTGCCGTGGTCGCCCTACCGATCACGGCACCGTGCGGGCGCCATAACTCTCTATCGTTCCCTATCAGTCTCATGTTACGGTCGCATGCGGAAGCTTAGGGAATCATGCTCGCTCGAAAGGACGTCCCGTGTCAGCCTCGCTGTACTCCGTCGACCAAGTGGCCGAACTACTCGGCCTGCACGTCAAGACGGTGCGGAACTACGTCCGCGACGGGAAGCTGAAGGCCACGCGAATCGGCAAGCAGTACCGGATCGCGCGTGCCGACCTTGAGAAGTTCACCGGTACGGCCGCACCCTCCCCGGTACGCGAGGAGGCCGCGCGGACCCGCGCGGTGGAGGTCTCGGCGGTCGTCCAGGTCGAGGCGATCGGGCGTGAAGAGGTCTCCTGGCTCGCCAACACCATCACCGGACACTCGCTCGGCCCGCCGCAGGGCGGCGAGCGGTTGCGGGTGGAGAACGTCTATGACGAGGAGCGGGCGGTGCTGAGGATCATCGTGCACGGCGGTCCGGGCCGTTGTGCGGCACTGCTCGAACTCGTCGACACTTTGCTGAAGGAGCGTCGTCATGGCTGACAGTCTGGAATCGATCGGGGGCGTCCCGGTGTTCGTGTGCGGCGCCGAGGGTGAGGTGGTCGCGAACGACAGGGACGCGGTGGATCTGATCGCCGGGGCGTACAGCGTGGAGGCGTCGTGGGTGCTGGTGCCGGTGGAGCGGCTTGAGCCGGACTTCTTCGTATTGCGTTCGGGGGTGGCCGGTCAGGTTCTCGGGAAGTTCGCCGACTACCGGATGGGGCTGGTCGTGGTCGGTGACGTCTCGGGGTGGGTGGCCGAGAGCGATGCGCTGCGGGATCTGCTGCGGGAGTCGAACCGGGGTAGGCAGGCGTGGTTCGTGGCCGACCGGGCGGAGGCTGAGGGTCGGCTGGCGGCGGTGGGTGCGGCGTTGAACCGTTAGCCGCCTGGTCGAGGGTGACCCTGAACCTCTACTTGAGGGTTAGGTTGGCGTGCGAAAGGGCCGTCGCGATCGCGACGGCCCTTTTCGTGTTCTAGAGGCTGGCGGCTCGTGACAGCGCGGCGGCCTGTTTGGCTTCGGCGGCGATGTCGGCGGGTGCGTGGTTCTCGCGCCATGCGGCCTGGCCCTCTTCGGGGAGGGTGTCGATCGGGTCGTAGTAGGGGTATTCGCGGGTGAGCGCCTCGGGGTCGGTCATCTCGATCGAGGTGCGGTAGTTCTTGGTCCAGTAGGAGACGCCTTTGACGGTGTCGTAGCGGGAGACCTGATGGACCCAGCGTTTGCCGACGAAGGGGACGTCGCAGACGATGCGGGGGGTGGCGTAGCCGGGTAGGTAGCCCATGATGGCGGTTTGGAGGGCCTGGGCGGTGGCGAGGGATGTGCGCCAGTGTTCGGCGTTGGGGATCATGTCGCACATGTAGAAGTAGTACGGCAGGATGTTGGCCTCGCCCTGGAGGGCGAAGCAGAGGTCGAGCAGGGCGGCGGGGGTGTCGTTGACGCCGCGGAGGAGCACGCCTTGGTTGCGGACGTCGCGGACGCCGGCGTCGAGGGCGGCGCGGGCGGCTTTGGCGACGAGTGGGGTGACCGACTGGGCGTGGTTGACGTGGGTGTGGATCGCGAGGTTGACGCCGCGTTCGCGGGCGGTGGTGGCGATCCGGCCGAGTCCGTCGACGACGTCGTCTTGCAGCCAGTGCTGCGGCAGGGCCGCGAGTGCTTTGGTGGCGAGGCGGATGTCGCGGATGGTGGGGACGTCGAGGAGTCGGGCGAGGAAGCTTTCGAGGTTCTTCCAGGGGACGTTGGCGACGTCGCCGCCGGAGACGACCACGTCGCGGACGCCGGGGTGGTCGTTGAGGTAGTCGATCATGGCGTCGTAGCGGTCCTTGGGTTTCAAGGTCAGCTTGAGCTTGTCGACGGTGGGGGTGGAGTTGCCGACGAGGTCCATGCGGGTGCAGTGCCCGCAGTACTGCGGGCAGGTGGAGAGCAGTTCGGCGAGGACCTTGGTGGGGTAGCGGTGGGTGAGGCCTTCGGCGACCCACATGTCGTGTTCGTGGAGTGAGTCGCGGGTGGCGTAGGGGTGTGAGGGCCAGTCGCGGCGGCGGTCGGAGGCCACCGGGATCATGTAGCGGCGCACCGGGTCGGCGTAGAAGGCCTCGGTCCAGGAGCCGGGGGTGGTGTCGGCGTCGTGGGTGACCATGGTGTTGATCATCTGTGGCGGGATGAGCATCGACATGGTGGCCAGGTGTTCCTGGTCGTCGGCGAGGTCTTTGTAGAAGCGTTCGTCGACGAGGTCGCCGAGCAGGGTGTGGAGCTGTTTGATGTTCTTGACGCAGTTGACGCGTTGCCACTGCGCGTTTTCCCACTGTTCGGTGGTGATGTCGCGCCAGCCGGGGAAGCGTCGCCAGTCTGGTTCGACGAGTTCGGTTCGCCGGTACAGGTACGGCTGTTCGGCCGGTCCTGTTGTGGCGGGGTCCGTCAACGACACGTTAACGCCTCCTCGGCATTGAGATACGCGATTCGACAGAGGCTACTAGCGGAAACCCTCCTGATGTCAAGCTACCCCGCCGGAGAATCTTCGGTTAGGCTGCTGGCATCTTGGCGTGTGTGTTCGAGGAGGTTTCATGTCTTCGCCTGCGGGTTTGCATCGGGTTTTGGAGCCGTCGGGCGTTTTGCCCCAGGCGGCCTGGCGCTTGGACGCGAGCCGCGCGATCGGTGCCGACGAGGTGCGGATCCGGGTGGAGAGGCTGAACCTGGACGCGGCGAGTTTCCGTCAGCTCAGCGTCAAGTTCGGTGGGGACGGTGACAAGGTCCGTC
Source organism: Phytomonospora endophytica (assembly GCF_014202425.1). GTDB lineage: Bacteria > Actinomycetota > Actinomycetes > Mycobacteriales > Micromonosporaceae > Phytomonospora > Phytomonospora endophytica. Next base: position 301,426 of record NZ_JACHGT010000003.1, read on the forward strand.
AAGAGGTCCTGCGGATCGTCGCCGAGCGCGGAAAGATGCACAATCCGGACACCGGTTCGGGTGGGATGCTGATCGGGACGGTCGAAGAGGTCGGCCCGGACTCCCCACTGGGACTGTCGGTCGGGCAGCGGGTGGCGACGCTGGTGTCGCTGACGCTGACGCCGCTGGTGATCTCCGACGGCCTGGCCGGCTGGGACGGGCTCGGCGAGCAGGTTCCGGCCGGGGGGCACGCGGTGTTGTTCGCGCGGTCGATCGCGGCGGTGTTGCCCGATGATCTGCCGGCGGATCTGGCCTTGGCGGTGTTCGATGTGTGCGGGGCGCCGGCGTTGACGGCGCGGGTGGTGTCGGAGTTCATCGCCGATACCGGTCGTGCGCCGCATGTGGCGGTGTTGGGGGCGGCGGGTAAGAGTGGTGCCTTGTCGTTGGCGGCGGCCCGTGCCACGGGGGCGGGTCGCGTGACGGGTTTGGTGCCGACGCCGTCGGAGGCGAAGTTGCTGGCGGAGTCGGGTCTGGCCGATGCGGTGGTGATCGCGGATGCGACCGATCCGGTGGCGACGGCGGCGGCGGTGGAGGGTGTGGGGGCCCTGGCGGATGTGACGGTGGTGTGTGTGGATGTGCCGGGGTGTGAGCACGGGGCGATTCTGGCGACGTCTGATGGTGGGACGGTGGTGTTCTTTTCGATGGCGACGTCGTTTCCGGCGGCGGCGTTGGGGGCGGAGGGTTTGGCGGCCGATGTGCGGATGCTGATCGGGAACGGGTTCACGCCGGGGCATGCGGATCTGGCGTTGCGGCTGGTGCGTTCGGTGCCGGGGGTCCGTGCGATGTTCGACCGGCGGTTGGCTGAGACTAGGTAGTCATGACGACGCTTTTTCGTAACGGGCATGTTCTGTCTCCGGCCGCTCCGGTGGCCACGGCGTTGCTGGTCGACGATGAGGGGGCGGTGTCGTGGCTGGGTGCTGACGCCGATGCGCCTCGTGCCGGTGAGGTGGTGGATCTCGATGGTCGGCTGGTGACTCCGGCGTTCGTGGACGCGCATGCGCATGTGGCGGCGACGGGTGTGTTGATGACGGAGTTGTCGCTGCTGGGGACGCGGTCGGCGGTGGAGGTTCTTGATCGGGTCGCGGCGTTCGTGCGGGGTCTTCCGCGGGAGGCGGTGGTGACCGGTCAGGGGTATGACGAGTCGACGTGGGAGGAGCGGCGGGTTCCGTCGCGTGAGGAGCTCGATTCCGCGCTGGGTGGGCGGCGGGGTTACCTGTCGCGGGTGTGTGGGCATGAGGGGCTGGCGTCGTCGGCGTTGCGGGCGGAGGTCGGTGAGATCGCGGGTCTGGAGGGGTATTCGGCTGATGGGCCGTTGACGTTGTACGCGCATCGGCGTGCGCGGGCGGTGGCGGCGGAGTCGATGTCGGTGGCGCAGCGGGCGGGGTGGCAGCGTGCGGCGTTGCGCCGGGCGGCTGGTTTGGGTGTGGCGTCGATTCACGAGTGCGGGATGCCTTCTGAGGGGACGTCGGTGGGGGAGGCCGATTTCTCGTCGTTGCTGAAGGTGTCGGCCGAGGGTGGCCTGCCGCGGGTGGTGGGTTACTGGGGTGAGTTGTGCGCGGCGGAGAAGGCGCGTGATCTGGGTGCGCACGCGTGTGGCGGGGATTTGTCGGCGGATGGGTCGATCGGTGCGCGGACGGCGGCGTTGCGGGAGGACTATGCCGATGCGGCGACGCGTGGGCATGCGTATCTGTCGGCGGAGGATGTGGAGAACCACATTCTGGATTGTCATCGGCACGGGTTGCAGGGTGGTTTTCATGCGATCGGGGACCAGGCGATCGCGAACGTGGTGACGGGTGTGGCCGCGGCGGCGCAGCAGTTGGGTGTGGAGGCGGTGCGGGGGATGCGGCACCGGGTGGAGCACGCGGAGTTGCTGGACAAGCAGTTGATCGCGGGTTTCGTGGCTTTCGGGCTGCACGCGAGTGTGCAGCCGGCTTTCGATGCGGCGTGGGGTGGGACGGACAAGATGTATGCGGCCCGGTTGGGTCGGCAGCGTGCGCTGGGGGCGAATCCGTTCGCGTCGTTGGCGGGGGTGGGTGTGCCGTTGGCGTTCGGTTCGGATTCGCCGGTGACGCCGACTGATCCGTGGGGTGGGATCGCCGCGGCGGTGTGGCATCACAATCCGGCGCAGCGGTTGTCGTTGAAGGCGGCGTTCGCGGCGGCGACGCGGGGTGGTTGGCGGGCCATGGGCGATGACGTGGCGGGTGTGCTGGCGCCGGGTGCGCCGGCGACGTTCGCGGTGTGGGATCACCGGTCGGCGGAGTTGCCGGATCCGGTGTCGGCGCCGGTCTGTCACCGTACGGTGCTTTCCGGTCGGACGATTCACGTGGAGGAGTAGGCAGTGGCACATCAGACCCGTCTTCATTTGGACGGTGAGCTCGTCGCGAGGGCGCGGCGGCTGGCGGTGCGGGCGGGTCAGCCGGTGGTGGACCTGGCGCGGAGCCGGACGACGGTGTCGGTGGAGCGGGCGACGCTGCGGCTGGCGGGTTTGGCCGGTGCCGATCCCGACGGGATTCCGTGGGTGAACCGTCTGGTCGACGCGGTGCGTGGCGATGTGGGTATCGGGCATGGTGTGTCGCTGCCGGTGTTCCACGCGCTGGCCGCCGACGGGCACAGTGATCTGCTGGCGCTGGCGCAGAAGGCGGCGTCGGGTGCGGTGCGTTTCGAGGTGCCCGCGGGGGCCGCGGCGGTGCGTGCGCGGGAGCTGGCGTCGGCGAGTGTGGGTGCGGGGATCGCGGCGGTGGACGCGCGGCGGGTGGAGCGGGACGGGCTGGTCGCCGAGATCGGGGATCCGCCGCAGCGGCCGTGGATTTACCTGATCGTGGCGACCGGTGACATCTATGAGGACATTCCGCAGGCGCAGGCGGCGGCGCGGGCGGGTGCCGATGTGATCGCGGTGATCCGGTCGACGGGTCAGTCTCTGCTGGATTATGTGCCGGAGGGGGCGACGCGGGAGGGTTTCGCGGGGACGTATGCCACGGGTGAGAATTTTCGGCTGATGCGTGCGGCGCTGGATGAGACGTCTGTTGAGCTGGGGCGTTACATTCGGTTGACGAATTACGCGTCGGGGTTGTGCATGCCCGAGATCGCGGCCTTGGCGGGGTTGAACCGTCTGGACATGATGTTGAACGACTCGATGTACGGGATCTTGTTCCGGGACATCAACCCGATCCGGACTTTTGTGGATCAGCGGTTCTCGCGGCAGATCCATTCGCGGGCGGGGATCATCATCAACACCGGTGAGGACAACTACCTGACCACCGCCGATGCGGTGGAGGCGGCGCACACGGTGACGGTGTCGCAGTTGCTCAACGAGTTCTTCGCTCATGAGGCGGGTCTGCCCGATGAGTTGCTGGGGTTGGGGCACGCGTTCGAGATCAATCCGGAGGTGCCGGATTCGTTCCGGCTGGAGTTGGCGCACGCGTTGCTGGCGCGGGAGTTGTTCCCGGATGCGCCGTTGAAGTGGATGCCGCCGACGAAGCACATGACGGGGGATGTGTTCCGGGGTTATCTCCTTGACGGGTTTTTCAACCTGGTGGGTGCGATGACCGGTCAGGGGATCTTGCTGGTGGGGATGATGACCGAGGCGGTGGTGACGCCGTGGTTGTCCGACCGGGATCTGGCGTTGCAGAACGTGCGGTATGTGATGAACGCCTGTGGTGGGCTGACCGAGGACTTTCATCCGCCGGCCGACGGGTTCATCGCCACGCGCGCGCGGGTGGTGCTGGGTGAGGCGATCGAGTTGCTGGAGCGGATCTGTGATGACGGGCTGCTCAACGCCATCGGTGTGGGCACGTTCGGGATCATGAAGCGCCCGGCCGATGGTGGGCGTGGCCTCGACGGGGTCGAGGAGCACCAGGACGGGTACTTCAACCCGGCCACGGAGATCCTGGAGGGCCGGGCGTGAGCAATCCGAGGATCGTGCGTCCCTACGGTGACACCACCGGCGATGGGATGGTGCAGGTGTCGTTCACGTTGCCGGTGGCCCATGACAAGCGCGCTGAGGGCGCGGCGGCGCAGTTGGCGTCGAAGATGGGCCTTGACCCGGTGATGGTGGTTCACGCCAAGCAGATCGGTACGTCGCACACGTTCTTCGTGGTGTACGGGGCGGCGAAGCATCTGGTGAACCTCGATGAGGTCCAGGTCGTCGAGCGCGACTACCCGTTGCTGACGAGTAAAGAGGTCAACGACGCGGTCAAGGAGAACCTCGGGCGCAAGCTCGTGGTGGTGGGGGCGTGCATCGGGACCGACGCGCACACCGTGGGCATCGACGCGATCTGCAACATCAAGGGTTTCGCCGGTGAGAAGGGCCTTGAGTACTACCGGGAGCTTCGGGTGGTGAACCTCGGCGCGCAGGTGCCGGTACCCGATCTGGTGAACCGGGCGGTCGATGAGGGCGCCGATGCGGTGCTGGTGAGTCAGGTTGTGACGCAGCGCGACGCGCACCTGCACAACACCCGGGAGATGTCGGCGGCGTTCCGGGAGGCGTTCGGCCCGCAGGATCGTCCGCTGTTGATCGTGGGCGGTCCCCGTTTCGACGAGATGATGGCCGGTGAGCTCGGTGTGGACCGGATCTTCTCGCGGGGGACGACGCCGGGTGACGTGGCCTCTTATCTTGTTCATGCTCTGGCCAGTGATGTGAAGGAGCCGGTGGGTTGAGTGCCGTGGAAGGTCTGACCGTGCGGCATCGCCGCTATATCCCCTACAGCCACGCCCACTACGCGGGCAACCTCGTCGACGGGGCCTATGGGCTGGGGTTGTTCGGGGACGTGGCCACGGAGTTGTGCATCCGCAGCGACGGTGACGAGGGACTGTTCGCCTCCTACAGTGATGTCCAGTTCCACTCACCGATCCGTGCCGGTGACGTCGTGGAGACAACGGCGGTGCTCACACGGGTGGGTACCCGCAGCCGCACGATCGAGTTCAGTGTGCACGTGGTGTGCCGGGGCCGCCCGGATCTGGGCGAGTCGGCGGCCGAGGTGTGCGATCCGCCGGTGCTGGCCACGAGCGCGGTGGGCACGGTCGTGGTGCCGCCGAAGTCGTGACGGGCGGGCGGGCCGTGCGGGTGGTGGTGTGCGGTGATGTGGGTTCGACGTACACGAAGGTCGCGGCGGTCGATGTGGACTCGGGTGCCCTGCTGGGCACGGCGGCGCATCCGACGACGATCGCCACCGATGTCCTCGACGGGTTGTACGCCGCTCGTGATGTCGTGCTGTCGGGTGTGGGTGATGGCGTGGTCGTCGAGGAGTTGCGGGTGTGCTCGTCGGCCGGTGGTGGTCTGACGTGCGCGGTGGTCGGTAACGAACCCCTGGTGACGGCGACGGCGGCGCACCGGGCGGCGTTGTCGGCCGGTGCGCGGATCGTGGGCGTGGCGGCGGGAGTGTTGTCGGACGCCGATTTCGAGGTCCTGGCGGGTTCGGTGCCCGATACGGTGCTGTTCGCCGGTGGGACCGATGGTGGGGACGCGTCGGTGTTGCTGGAACACGCGCGGCAGTACGCCTCGGCGGTGGGACGTGACGGGCGTCTTCGGGTGCCGGTGGTGCTGGCGGCCAACGCGCGCGCCGCCGGTGAGGTGGAGGCGATTCTGCGGGGTGCGGGCCTGCCGGTGCAGGTGGTGGGCAACGTCTTGCCGCGGATCGGGATGCTGCGGCCGCAGGAGGCGCGTGGGGCCTTGCGTGAGGCGTTCTTGAGGCATGTGATCGCGGGGAAACACCTGTCGGCCGGGGAGGAGTTCACGCGGCTGGTGCGGGCGGCCACACCCGATGCGGTGCTTTCGGGGGTGGAGTTGCTCGCCGACGGGTTCGAAGACGTGCCGGGCCGTGGGGATCTGCTGCTGGTCGATGTGGGTGGGGCGACCACGGATGTGTATTCGGTGCTGACGCCCGACGCGGAACTGGAAGGTCCGCGGGCGGAGGTCGCGGGCAGTCAATGGCGGTCGCGGACGGTGGAAGGCGATCTGGGGGTGCGGTGGAACGCGCCGGGGATCGTGGAGGCCGCCGCGGCGGAGCGGCTCCTCGACACCGAAGGGGTTTCCCGCCTGGAAGGGCCCGCGGCGGCACGGGCGGCGGTACCGGGTTTCCTGCCTGACGACGAGGCCGGTGCGCGCGTCGATGTGGAACTGGCGGGGTTGGCGATGAAGGTGGCGTTGCGCAGGCACGCGCGCGGTGAGCGCCTCGACGGCCTCGACGGGCCGTTTCGGGGCGGGAAGGACCTGCGCGGGGTGGGTCTGGTGATCGGTTCGGGCGGGGTGCTGCGGCATGCCGCCGGGAACGCCGGCCGTGATGTGCTCGCCGAGGCGGTGGCCGATCGTTCGGGTGGGTGGCCGTTGCCGGAAGGCGCGGGCGTGGTGGTCGACGTTCGCTATGTGCTGGCGGCGGCGGGGTTGCTGGCGCAGAGTCATCCGGTGGCGGCGCTGGGGCTGTTGTGGCGGGAGTTGCAGGCGCGGCGTGGGCCATTTTTCGGTTGATTTCCCGGACCCGGTTGACAGGCCCCGCATGGGACGCCTTACGGTTGCCAGTGTCCGTAATCGGGGGCGGCTCGGCTCGCTTCGTTCCTTCGCAGACTGGGCAATCGGCGGTGGTCGGCCGCATCACCGCCGGCGGCCAGGCTCAGCACGCGGGGGTCGGCGGGGCGGTGCGAGACGGTCGCCGTGAGGTGAGATTTGGTACGTGTGGTGACAGGCCAGTAGACAACAGTTGCGGCGTCGGCATCCGGTCGGTTCCGAATTGGTCCGAAGGTCCTGGCACGACGGTTTCAAGATCACCCGCCGAAAGGGCCTGGGAACGCAAGGGGCGTGGCATACACCACGCCCCTTCGCTTTGCCCGGTGGCCGCCGCCAGGCGGGGTCGGTGATACTGGGATCCCTCTTCTTCGCCTGACAGGAGCGCTGCGGCTGTGGTGACGACCCCTATGGAACACCGACCCGAACCGGCCGGTGCGGCCGCCACACCACACGCGTGGAGCCTCCTGCACGGCACCGGCCGCCAGCGCCGGTTGTCGTGGTGGGCGGCGGTGGCGGCGGCGGTGGTGTCGGGTGCGGGTTTGTGGTTGTCGTTTCCGCCGTATGGGTGGTGGTGGCTGGCGCCGTTGAGTGTGGCGGGGTTGGCTTCGGCGGTGCATCGGCGGCGGGCGCGGGCGGGGTTCGGGTTGGGGTTGCTGGCGGGGCTGGCGTTGTTCGTGCCGTTGCTGGATTGGACGGGTACGCAGGTGGGTGCGTGGCCGTGGTTGCTGTTGGCGTTGTCGCAGGCGGTGTTTGTGGGTGTGCTGGGGGCGGTGTCGGCGTGGGCGTCTGGGGTGTTCGACCGGTGGGTGTGGGTGTGGCCGGTGGGGACGGGTGCGTTGTGGGTGGGTGCGGAGGCTTTGCGGGATCGGGTTCCGTTCGGGGGTTTCCCGTGGGGGCGGCTGGCGTTTAGTCAGGCCGATTCGCCGTTGTTGTCGCTGGCGTGGCTGGGTGGGGCGCCGTTGGTGACGTTCGCGACGGCTTTGGCCGGTGGGTTGCTGCTGGTGGCGGTGTGGGGGCGTTGGGATCTGCTGCGGGTGGGTGCGGGGGTGCTGGCGGCGTGTGCGGTGTTCGGGGCGTCGGTGTTCGTGCCGACGTCGACGCCTGATGCCGGTAGCGCCGTGGTGGCGGTGATTCAGGGGAATGTGCCGCGTTTGGGGCTTGAGTTCAATGCTCAGCGGATGGCGGTGCTCAATAATCACGTTGAGGCGACGATCGCTTTGGCCGAGCGGGTGCGGGGTACGGCCGATCAGCCCGATCTGGTGATCTGGCCGGAGAATTCCAGCGATATCGATCCGACGCGTCATCCTGACGCGGCGGCGGCGATCGACCGGGCGGTGGCGGCGATCGGTGCGCCGATCCTGGTGGGTGCGTTGGTGCGTGGTGAGGACGGGCGTTCGCGTAACTCGGGGCTGGTGTGGCCGGTGGGTGGGGCCCCGTATGTGGGGTACGTGAAGCGGAATCTGGTGCCGTTCGTGGAGCAGGTGCCGTTGCGGTCGCTGGTGGAGAAGATCACCGACAAGGTGAAGATCGCGGGGAACTTCGCGCCGGGTACCGAGCCGGGGATCGTGGAGATGAACGGTGTGGCGGTCGGGGATGTGATCTGTTACGAGATCGCTTTCGATGATGTGGTGCGTGAGACGGTCGATGAGGGGGCGCAGTTGATCGCGGTGCAGACCAACAACGCGACTTTCAACAACGCCGAGGCACTGCAGCAGATGGCGATGGTGCGGTTGCGGGCGGTGGAGCACGGCCGGTCGGCGTTGATGGCCTCGACGGTGGGTGTGTCGGGGTTCGTCGACGCCGATGGGACGGTGCACGACGCGACGGGGTTCAACACGCGTGCCGAGCTGGTGCGGCGTGTGGACCTCGGTGAGGGCGCAACGCCCGCGCACGTCCTCGGTATGCTTCCTGAGTTGCTCCTGTCCGCGGTGGCGGCCGGGGTCGTGGGGGCAGCGGCGGCGCTGACCGTGCGCCGTCGCAGGGCAAGCCGAGCCGTGACCGAAGAGGGGGCCGTGTGACGGCGCATCCGGACACCACCGAAGCCGATACCGACAGCAGGGGCGAGGATCGTTCCGATGTGTATCCGCGCATCGGGCGGGTCGTGGTGATCATTCCGACGTACAACGAGTCGGAGAACGTCGCCCAGATCGTGGAGCGGGTGCGGGCGAGTGTGCCGGCCGCTCATGTGCTGATCGCCGACGACAACAGTCCCGATGGGACCGGTGACATCGCCGATGGTCTGGCCGAGGCCGATAAGCGGGTGCATGTGCTGCACCGGGCCGGTAAGGAGGGCCTGGGCATGGCGTACCTGGCGGGTTTCGCGTGGGCCAGACAGCAGCGTTTCGATGTCGTGGTCGAGATGGACGCCGATGGATCTCACGCGCCGGAGCAGTTGACGCGGCTGTTGGACGCCCTCGGTGACGCCGACGCGGTGATCGGGTCGCGGTACGTGCCGGGTGGGAAGGTCGTCAACTGGCCGATGCACCGCTTGCTGCTGTCGCGGGGCGGGAGTCTGTACACGCGGATTCTGCTGGGTGTGCCGGTGCGGGACAACACCGCGGGGTATCGGGCCTACCGGTTGACGGCGCTGGACGCCTTCGATCTCGACAGTGTCGCCTCGGCGGGGTATTGCTTCCAGATCGATCTGACGTGGCGTGCGGTGAAGGCCGGCCTGCGGGTGGTGGAAGTGCCGATCACGTTCAGTGAGCGTGAGCGGGGGGCGTCGAAGATGGGCGGGCCGATCGTGCGGGAGGCGTTGCTGCGGGTCGGGTCGTGGGGGGTTAGGCACCGGGCGCGGCAGTTGTCGGCGCTGTTCGGTCGCGGGAAATGAATCCGGGCCCGGCCGGGGCACCGCGGCGGCGGAGGCGGTTCCCGTTCTTCTCGCTGCTGGCGATCTGTGAGCTGGTCGCCTATATCGCGGTGGCGCGGTGGATCGGGCTGGGTTGGGCGATTCTGGCGACGTTGGTGACGTCGATGCTCGGGATGTCGCTGATGCGGTATTTCGGGGCGAAGGCGATTCGTGCCTACCAGGCCGATCAGGCCGCAGGGCGGCCGCCGGGGGACCACATCGTCGACGGGACGATCTCGTTCCTGGGTGCGGTGGGTCTGCTGCTGCCGGGTTTCATCTCCGACGTGATCGGTCTGTTGTGCGTGCTGCCGCCGACGCGGGCGTTGCTGCGGCCGGTGGCGCGGCGCCTGCTGGAGTCGCGTCTGGGTTCTGGTGGGGCGCAGAACCTGTTCGGGCCCAGGCGTGTGCGGACCGAGGCGGGGGTGCCCGATGAGGCGCCTTCGGGTGAGGTCATCGAAGGCGAAGTTATCGACGCGCGCGAGAAGGACGAAGGGCCGTGAACCACCTTCGGTGATCCACGGCCCCCAAGACCTGACGGTCTTTACGCCTTTCCGCGCCGGGCGCGGACCTCTTCGAGTCGTTCGTTGAGGATCTCTTCGAGATCATCGACGCTGCGCCGCTCCAGGAGCATGTCCCAGTGCGTGCGCGGAGGCTTCCCGGTCTTCGCCTCCGGCTCGGTGCCGTCCACGAGACGGGCGACGGTGCCGTCGAGGCGGCACTCCCACGTCGATGGCACTTCGGCGTCCACCGCGAACGGCACCTCGAAACGGTGCCCTCGCTGGCAGACGAAGTCCCTGGTCTGCCGCGGTGCCAGCTCGGTGTTGCGATCAGACTCGTAGCTGATCGCGCCCAGTCGACTTCCGCGCAGCATGCGCTCACCCATAAACCTGGCTTCCCCTCTGAACCCTTGACAGCCACATCTGCGACATCTGTCCGGTGTAACGACGCAGCCAGCTGAATGTTTCCCTATTCGGGACCCGAACGTCCACCGAGGAAAGGATGGCATCCCCTCCACCGTTGAGACCCTTTAGCCGAAACCATTGTGACGCTGTTTCGGTCACGGTTCACCCTCAGGGTGTTTCGCCTGGTCAAAGCAGGTCGCCGTGGACTGGGGCGGAAAGGGTCGTGACCTGCGGCGGGAGCCGGACACACCGAACGGGCAGGTGTCGGGAAGGTGACGAGACACACCCCCGGTGACATCATGTGGGACATGCCGACCAAGACAGGTTCCTACATCGCCGGTGACGGCGAGTTCACTCGCGACCAGCGCTACATCGCCACCCGTGTCACCGCCGACGGGCGTGACGGGTTTCCGGTGGAGCCCGGGCGTTACCGGCTGGTGGTGAGCAGGGCGTGCCCATGGGCGAACCGGGCGATCATCGTCCGGCGCCTGCTGGGGCTCGAAGACGTCTTGTCGATGGGGGTGGCGGGCCCGACGCACGACGCACGGTCGTGGACCTTCGATCTCGATCCGGGCGGGCGTGACCCGGTGCTGGGCATGGAACGGCTCCAGGAGGCCTACTTCCGGCGGTTCCCGGGCTATGAGCGGGGCATCACGGTCCCGGCGATCGTGGAGGAGTCGACGGGGCGGGTGGTGACCAACGACTACGCGCAGATGACGATCGACCTGTCGCTGGAGTGGACGGCGTTTCACCGCCAGGGTGCGCCGGTGTTGTATCCGCCGGACGCGCGGGCCGAGATCGACGAGGTCAACGCCGTTGTGTTCGCCGATGTCAACAACGGGGTGTACCGGTGTGGGTTCGCCGGTTCGCAGGCGGCCTACGAGGACGCCTACGGGCGCTTGTTCGCCCGGCTGGACTGGTTGTCGGCGCGTCTGGAAGGGCGCCGGTACCTGGTCGGGGACACCATCACCGAAGCCGACGTGCGGTTGTTCACGACGCTGGCGCGCTTCGACGCGGTGTATCACGGGCACTTCAAATGCAACCGGGAGAAACTCTCGGAGATGCCGGTGCTGTGGGCCTATGCCCGTGACCTGTTCCAGACTCCGGGGTTCGGTGACACCACCGACTTCGACCACATCAAACGGCACTACTACGAAGTCCATCGCGACATCAACCCCACCGGCATCGTCCCGGCCGGCCCGGACCTGGCGGGGTGGCTGACCCCGCACGGGCGTGAGGCACTTGGTGGCAGGCCTTTCGGGGACGGGACACCACCGGGACCGCCGAGTGCCGCCGAGACCGTCCCGGCGGGGCACACACCATTGGGAGACGCCCGATAGCGAAGTCCCATCAGCCCCAATCCGGTCAAGTCGCCGCTAAGCCGCCCGCAACGGTCGTAACATCACCAGACTGAGGGTGGGAGGCGGCATGGCCACAGTCGGGACGCCCGCGCCGGCGGACCCCGGTTCCGATCGCGGATTCTTCGGGCATCCGCGAGCGCTGGCGACGTTGTTCGCCACGGAACTGTGGGAGCGGTTCAGTTACTACGGGATGCGCGCCATCCTCGTGTTGTATCTGGTGGCGTCGCCGGCCAATGGTGGCTGGGGCTGGAGCGATGGTGACGCCACGGCCTTGTACGGGGTCTATACGGGCATGGCGTATCTGACGCCGTTGGCCGGTGGGTGGGTCGCCGATCGTGTCCTTGGGCCGCGCCGGTCGGTCTTGTGGGGCGGGGTGGTGATCGCTTGTGGGCATTACTGTCTGGCGATCCCGGCGAAACCGACGTTCTTCCTCGGGCTGGTCTTGATCGTGCTGGGGACGGGGCTGCTCAAGCCGAACATCTCGGCGATGGTCGGTGACCTCTACGGTCAAGACGATCCGCGGCGTGACGCCGGGTTCTCGCTGTTCTACATGGGCATCAACCTCGGTGCGTTCATCGCGCCGTTGGTGACCGGGTTTTTGAGCCAGAAGCAGGACTGGCATCTGGCGTTTGGTGCCGCGGGGGTCGGTATGACCATCGCGGTGGTCTGGTATGTCGCCGGGCGCGGTGCCCTCGGTGAGCTCGGCCGTCACGCGGTGAAGCCGTTGGCGTCTCATGAGACGCGCAGGGTGCTGCGGGCGGTGGGGTTGGCGGTGGTGGGTGTCGCCGTGGTGGTAGGTGTGCTGGCGTTGCTGGGGTGGCTGACGGTCAACGTCGTCTTGGGGATCCTCACTTTCGTGCCGATCGCGATCGCGGTGGCCTATTTCGCGCGCATGTTCGCCGATCCGGGTGTCACCGATGTGGAGCGGTCGCGGTTGAAGGCCTATATCTGGCTGTTCGTGTTCGCCGCGTGCTTTTGGCTCATCTATGACCAGGCCGGTTCGGTGCTGAACCTGTTCGCGGAGAACAGCACCGATCTTGATGTGCCGGTCTTGGGTGAGATCGCCGCCTCGACGCTGCAGGCGGTCAACCCGATCTTCATCATCATCGGGTCGCCCATCGCCGGTGTCGTCTGGCTCAGACTCGGGCACCGGTTGGCCACGCCGACGAAGTTCGCGCTCGGCCTGATCTTCAACGGCCTGTCCTACATCGTGATGATGTTCGCCGCGCTCGCTGCCGTCGGTGGTGAGAAGGTCTCACCACTGTGGCTGGTGGCCGCCTATGCCGTGCAGGTCACCGGTGAGTTGTGTCTGAGTCCGGTGGGATTGTCGACGACCACGAAACTCGCGCCCGCGGGTTACACCGCGCAGATGCTGGGGCTGTGGTTCCTGGCCACCGCCGTCGGTGATGCCATTGGCGGCCAGGTGGGGCGCCTGGCCGACGTCATCGAACAATGGCAGTACTTCGCGATCCTCGGCGGTGCGTCGGTGCTGCTTGGTGCGGCCGCGATCGCGATGGTCAAGAACCTTCGCCGGCTCATGGCCGGCATCCACTAGTCAGCTCGCCTCGGTGAAGGCCTCGACGGCGGCGAGTTCGCCGGCGCGGTAGTGCTTGCGGCACAGCACCTGGTAGTGGACGGTGGCGTCGTCGGTGTCTCCTATGACGACCTGCTGTCCGGCTCGGGCGACGTGGCCGTCGATGACGCGGGCGTTGAGCTGTCCTTCGGATCCGCACCAGCACAACACTTCGACCTGGAGGCGGAGGGCCTCGTCGGCGAGTTCGAGGAGGCGTTGGGTGGCGGGGAACAGGACGCTGCGGAAGTCGGTGGCCAGGCCGAAGGCGTAGACGTCGATGCCGTCGCAGTCGACGAGGTCGGCCATTTGCTCGATGTGGCCGACGGGGTAGAACTGGACTTCGTCGCAGATGACGTAGTCGGCGTTGTGGGTGTTGGCCAGGGCGCGGACGTCGTGGTCGTCGGTGAGTTCGGTGGCGTTTTTGGCCAGGCCGATGCGTGTGGTGATGCGCGGGGAGCCGGAGCGGTCGTGGCGGGTGAGGAGGAGTCCCTTTCTGCCTGAGCGGGTGTGGTTGTGGTGGATCTGCAGGGCGAGGGTTGATTTCCCGCAGTCCATGGGTCCATAGAAGAACTTCAGTCGCGCCGTCACGGGCGATGAGCTTATGGGGCGCGTTGTGGTCAGAGCTTCTCGGGTGGGGTGTTGCCGGCGGCGCGGATGGCGTCGGCCATGGGGACGCGGATGAGGAGGATGAATCCGATGATGAAGAAGATGACGAGGGAGATGATGGCCAGGCGGTTGCTGCCGGTGATCTCGTTGGTGACGGCGAAGACGATGGGGCCGAGCCAGCTGGTGCCTTTGTCGCTGATCTCGTAGAGGCCGAAGTATTCGCCTTCGCGGCCTTTGGGGATGAGTTGGCTGAACAGGGAGCGGGAGAGTGCTTGTGAGCCGCCGAGGATGAATCCGATGCCGGCGCCGACGGCGAGGAAGAGGGGTGCGTTGCCGCTGGGGAGGTTGAACGCGGCGATGAGGACGAGCACCCAGCCGACCAGGCTGCCCAGGACGGTTTTCCAGGCGCCGTAGCGGCGGGCGAGGCGTCCGAGGGCGAGGGCTCCGCCGAAGGCGACGAACTGGACGACGAGGATGGTGGGCATGAGGACGTCGTTTTCGAAGCCGAGTTCTTCTTGTCCGTAGGTGCCGGCCATGGCGATGACGGTTTGGATGCCGTCGTTGAAGATGAGGAACGCGATCAGGAACGCCAGGGTTTTGGGGTAGGCGCGCAGGCTTTTGAGTGTTCGGAAGAACTGTTTGAACCCGTCGGTGAGGACCGAGCCTTGTGCTTCGCCGGCGGCCGCGGGGCGGTTTTGGAGGCGGGCGATGGTGATGGTGGTGAAACCGGCCCACCACAGGCCCGCTGACACGATCGAGTAGCGCGCGGTCTCGGCGAGCATGTCGTCGCCGCCGAGGAGGACGGCGATGACGTTGAGGAGGAGCAGGGTGCCGCCGCCGAGGTAGCCGAAGGCCCAGCCGCGGCTGGAGACGGCGTCGCGTTCTTCTTCGGTGGAGATTTGTGGGAGGAAGGAGTTGTAGACGACCACGCTGGCGCCGAAGGAGACGTTGGCGATGATGAACAGCACGGCGCCGAGTTCCCAGCGGTCGCCGGTGAGGAACACCAGTGCGCAGGTCGCTGCGGCGCCGGTGTAGGCGAACGCGGCGAGTAGTTGTTTTTTGCGGCTGGTGCGGTCGGCGATGGCTCCGGCCACGGGTAGTACGAGGACTTGCAGGATGACCGATAGGGCGGTGGTGAACGCCCATAGTGAGTCGGCGCGGAAGGTCAGGCCGAACAACGCGATCTGGCCGACGGTGTCGGTGCCGGTCACGTCGTCGGCGGCTTTGGCGATGTTGGTGAGGTAGGGGCCGAGGAACGCGGTGACGACGGTGGTGGAGAACGCCGAGTTGGCCCAGTCGTAGATGTACCAGCCGGTGCGTTCGCGGCGGGAGGAGTGACCGTAGGCGGGGGCCGGGGACGTCTCGGTGGGGCCTGTCATCGCGGGCTTACCGTCCAGGGGTGGGCTCGGGCCAGTGGCCGCGGGCGGCGTAGACGTCTCGAAGGACTTCGAGGCGGTCGGTCATGATGCCGTCAACGCCGAGGTCGAGGAGTGCGTTGATGGTGGCGGTATCGTCCACTGTCCACACGTGTACGTCAAGCCCGAGGCGGTGGGCGTATGCGACGAATCTTTTGTCGACGACGCGCAGGGGTCCGTATCGGATGGGGACTTGGAGGGCGACGGCGCCGCGGGTGTATCCGAGGCGGGCGCGGGGCCATAGGCGGCCGGTGTAGGTGGCGGCTTTGAAGGTGGCGACTTCGCGGGGGCCCATGGAGGTGGCCAGGCGTGGTCCGGCGAGGCGGCGGACGCGGGCGAGGCGTGCGTCGGAGAAGGACCCGATGAGGACTCGGTCGAAGGCGTCGGCGGTGCGCAGGGTCGCCAGGGTCGCGTGGACGGCTTGGTCGCTTTTGATGTCGATGTTGAAGCGGATGTCGGGGAAGTCGGTCAGGACGTCGTCGAGGCGGGGGATGAGGGCCTCGCCGTTGACGCGGATGGCGGCCAGGTCGGTCCAGGGCACGTCGCTGATCTCGCGGTCGTCGCCGGACAGGCGGTGCAGGGTGTTGTCGTGGAAGAGGACGGGGACGCCGTCGGCGGAGACGTGTACGTCGGTTTCGATGTAGCGGTAGCCGGCCTCGACGGCGCGGGCCAGGGCGGTGCTGGAGTTCTCGTCGCCGTGTGCGGCTCCACCGCGGTGGGCGAAGGCGATCGGGCGGGGTGTGTCGAGGTAGGCGTAGTTGCTGCGCCTGTGGGCGGACATGCCTTTGAGTATCCAGGTCGGGGCAAGTCGTGAAAGGCCATGTCAGGGTGCTGGTCGCCGGGTGTGTCAGGTCCGACCGCATGGCCGACCCGTCGGGGTGATGACGGCAGGCAGTATGGTGTGCGGTCGGGGAAGGAGAAATCTCGCATGCGCGTGCTCGGCATTGACTTCGGTACCTCCAATACGGTGGCCATCCTGCGGATGCCCGACGGGCGGACGCGCCCGTTGCTGTTCGACGGGTCGCCGCTGCAGCCGTCGGCGGTGTATCTCGCGCCCGATGGGCGGATGCTCGTCGGTCGTGACGCCGAGCGCAACGCGCGCGTCGATCCTTCCCGTTTCGAGCCCAACCCGAAACGGCGTATCGACGACGGTTCGGTGTTTCTCGGTGACCAGGAGATTCCGGTTCCGCGGCTCATGGCCTATGTGCTTGAGCAGATCCTCACCGAGGCGCGGCGCCAGATCGGTGGGCAGCCTGAGCACGTGCGTATGACGCACCCCGCGCGGTGGGGCGAGCGGCGTCGTTCGCTGTTGGTCGAGGCCGCGCATATCGCGGGCCTGCCGAAGCCGCAGTTGATTCCCGAGCCGGTGGGTGCGGCGTCGTATTTCGCGACGGTGCTGGGTACGTCGGTGCCGGTGGGGCGGTCGCTGGCGATCTATGACCTGGGTGGCGGGACTTTCGACGCGACGGTGGTGCGTCGTACGCAGACGGGGTTCGAGGTGTTGAGCGAGGAGGGCCTCAATGATGTCGGGGGCCTCGACTTCGATCACTCGATCGTGGAGCATTTGGGGCAGACCTACGGGCAGAGCAGTGCCGGTACGTGGCAGAAGCTGATCAACCCGGTCGATGACAAGGACCGGCGTTACCGGCGGATGTTGTACGAGGACGTGCGTGGTGCGAAGGAGATGCTGTCGCGTACGGCGAGTGCCGATATTCATCTGCCGGCGTTGGACGTCGACGCGCATTTGACGCGTGAGGAGTTCGAGGCGCTGGCGCGTCCGCATTTGGAGCGGACGGTGGCGTGCATGGGTCGTGCGATCGGTGCGGCGCGGTTGACGCCGAAGGATCTGGTCGGGATCTTCCTGGTGGGCGGGTCGAGTCGTATTCCTTTGGCGGCGCATTTGCTGCACAAGGAGATGGGTGTGGCGCCGCGGACGATCGAGCAGCCGGAGACCGTGGTGGTCGAGGGTGTGCTGGCCGTTGGTGGTGGGCCTGGTGGTGCGCCGTCGCGTCCGGTGGGTCCGCCGGTGTCGGGTCCGGCGCGTCCGGCGGTGATCCCGAATCGTCCGGTGTCGACGCCGCCGCAGGTGCAGCAGCCGCGTCCGCCGGTGATGCAGCAGGCGCCGATTCAGCCGGTTCCGCCGCGTCCGCAGCCGGTGATGCGTCCGGCGCCGCAGCCGCCTCGGGTGGTGCAGCAGCCGATCGTGCAGCAGCGTCCGGCGCAGCCGCCGGCGCCGAAGAAGGCGTGGCATCAAGAGCCTGCGGTGGTGGCCACGATCGTGGTGGCGGCGATTTTGGTGCTCGGGTTCATCGGGTTGCTGATCGTGGCGCTGAACAACGGAAGCCAGTAGGGGCGTATTCGTTCATGGGAATGTTCTCGGCGGTGACAGATTCGCGGCGGGCCCTGGCCATGCCGCATGCTCGTCCTCGCGGCGCCTGACCGGCCCCGCGGTCAGCGCGATGTAGTAGTAGGCCGATCCCGGTACCCCTTGAGGGGTGGGTCGGTCGTGCACGCGGCCCCAGGGCTGGTCTCCACGTCCTTCATCGACGTGGACGGGCCCGCCGTACGGTGTTTTTCTTGTCGTCTTCACCAGTCGACGCGGTCCGTCCCCTCCTGCCCCGCGTATCGGCGGGGAGACGGGAACCACCGTGCACGGCCGTTTTCGCGGCGCTGTGGAGCGCCGGCGTGTCTTTTCGCAGAATTTCCTGATCGATCCTTCCGTGGTGCGCCGTGTGGTCGGTGTGGCGGGTTTGAGGGGTACCGAACTCGTCGTCGAACCCGGTCCTGGCGAGGGTGCCTTGACGCGGTGTTTGGCGCGGGGTGCGGGGCGTGTCTTGGCCTATGAGCGCGATGGGCGTCTCGCGGAGCGCCTGGCGCGGCGGGCGCCACCGAACGTGACCGTGGGCCACGCCGATTTCCGGACCGTGGCGCCACCGGGGGAGGAGTTCCATCTCGTGGGGAACATTCCGTTCTCGGTCACCGCCGGCATCGTCGCGTGGTGTCTGGCCGCGCCGGCGTTGCGTGCGGCGACGATGGTCACGCAGCTGGAGTACGCGCGGAAACGTACCGGCGGGTACCGGCGGTGGACGCTGCTGACGGTGTCGACGTGGCCGGAGTGGGACTGGTCGTTTCATGGGAGTGTGCCGCGGGGTGCGTTTCGGCCCGTTCCGGGCGTGGACGCCGCGGTGATGCGCCTGGTGAGGCGTGAACGTCGGCTGCTGCCGCCGGAACGGATGCGTTCGTGGCGGCGGCTGGTCGAGACCGGTTTCACCGGGCGGGGCGGGTCGCTGGCGGCGAGTCTGGCCGGGGTCCATTCGCGCAGGCGTGTCCTGGCGGCCTTCGCGCGTGCCGGGCTCGACCCGCGGGTCCCCGTCGGGCATGTTTCCCCAGCGGAGTGGCTGACGGTCTTCGCGCACCTGTGAACGCTTCGGGCGGGGGTTTTCGCCGTCCACCCCCGCCCGAAAACCGGTGGTAATGTACAACTCCCCATCCAACCCCTTACTGAAGTGTGGTCGGCATGCAGCACCGCGCCCTCGGCGACAGTGGACTCCAGGTCAGCGCCATCACCTTCGGGAACTGGCTCACCGGTGGGAGACCCGAAGACGCCGGCGACTGCATCCGGGCCGCCCTCGACGCCGGGATCACCACCTTCGACACCGCCGACGTCTACGGCGCCCCCGAGTTCGGTGCCGGTGAGACCGTCCTCGGCGACGCGCTGGCCGGCCGGCGCCGTGAGGGTCTGGTCATCGCCACCAAGGTGTGCCTGCCGACCGGGCCGGGCCGCAACGACCGCGGCCTGTCCCGCAAACACATCACCGAAAGCGTCACCGCCTCCCTGCGGCGCCTGCGCACCGACCACATCGACCTCTACCAGGCTCACCGCCACGACCCGTCCACCCCGCTCGACGAGACCATGGCCGCCTTCGCCGACCTCCACCGCCACGGCAAGATCGGCTACCTCGGGGTCTCGGAGTGGACCGCCGCGCAGATCACCCAGGCCCACGCCCTCGCGCGCGAACTCCGTATCCCCCTGGTGGCGTCCCAGCCGCAGTATTCGATGCTGTGGCGGGTCATCGACGCCGAAGTCACCCCCGCCTGCGCCCGGCTCGGGATCTCCCACATGGTGTTCTCGCCCCTGGCCCAAGGCGTCCTCGCCGGCCGCTACCGGCCCGGCCGGACAGCCCCCGACGACAGCCGCGCCAAACACGCCCGCGGTGGGCGCTTCGTCGGCCGCTACATCTCCCAGGCCGTCCTCGCCGCCGTCGAACGCCTGCGGCCCATCGCCGTCGACCACGACGCGACCCTCGCCCAGCTCGCCCTCGCCTGGGTCCTGGCCAACCCCCAGGTCGCCTCGGCCATCATGGGTGCCTCCCGGCCCGCCCAGATCGCCGACAACGTCAAAGCCCTCGACCTGACCCTTGACGATGCGACCATGACCCGCATCGACGCCGCCCTCACCGATCCCGAGCACGGCGACCTCGTCGAACGCGACCCCGCCAAGACCGCCAAACCCTTCGACGTCATGCCCGCCTGGCGCTGGTGACCGCCACCACGGTGCCCGCCACCGGCGCGCACCCC
Organism: Phytomonospora endophytica; assembly: GCF_014202425.1. GTDB lineage: Bacteria > Actinomycetota > Actinomycetes > Mycobacteriales > Micromonosporaceae > Phytomonospora > Phytomonospora endophytica. The sequence goes on from NZ_JACHGT010000003.1 coordinate 321,247, forward strand.
GTCCTCCTCGCCGTCACCGGCGCCGCGGCGACCTCGGCCTCGGCGGCGCTGATCAAACTCTCCGGAGCCAACCCCGGCACCGCGGCGTTCCTGCGCTGCGCCCTGGCCTTGACCGTCCTGGTGCCCCTCGCCGTCGCCGAACACCGCCGACGCGGCCCACGCCGGGCCCGCGTCGTCGCCGCCGACCTGGCCGCCGGTGTCCTCCTCGGTGTCGACTTCGTGTTCTTCTCGGTGTCCATCGCCGAAGTCGGCGCCTCCATCGCCACCGTCCTGATCAGCGTCCAGGTCATCGTCTTTCCCCTGCTGGCCTGGCGCGGCGGCGGTCCCCGGCCCACCACCGGGTTCCTGTTCACCATCCCCGTCATGCTCACCGGCGTCGCCATCGCCGGCGGAGCCCTCGGCGGATCGGCACCCGGCGGTGATCCCGTCACCGGCATCGCCGCCGGAACCGCCGCCGGCGTCGCCTACGCCGGATACCTCCACCTCACCCGCCGCTCCGGCGCCGCCGGACACACCATCGCCCCCGTCGCGATCTCCACCACCGCCGCGGCCGCCACCGCCGGGATCTTCGGTGGACTCCTCACCGGCATCCACCTCCCCGACGACCCCGCCGCCTGGGCATGGCTGGCCACCCTCGCCCTCATCGGGCAGGTCCTCGCCTGGATCCTCGTCACCGCCGCCCTCCCACGCCTCACCCCCGGCGTCGGCGCCTCCCTCATGCTCCTTCAGCCCGTCCTCGCCTTCGGTTTCGGCCTCGCCATCGGCGAGCGCCCGACTCTCGTCCAGGTCGGTGGCTGTGTCCTGGTGATCGCGGCGGTGTCGGTCGTGACGCGTACGAGGAGACGGTCGTGAACCGTGTGTGGCGCGCGGTGCGTGCCGCGGCGCCCGATGTGAGTCCGTTGCGGGATTCGGTGCCCTACCGGCGGTTGTTCGGTGGGCAGGTGGTGTCGCTGATCGGTGCGCAGATCACGCAGGTCGCGGTGCCGTTGCAGGTGTGGGAGGCGACGCATTCGGCGTTGGCGGTGAGTCTTTTGGGTGTGGCGGGGCTGGCGCCGTTGATCGTGTTCGGTCTCTACGGTGGTGCCATCGCCGATGCCGTCGATCGCCGCAAACTCGCGTTGGTGACCGGTGCGGTGATGCTGCTGGTGAGTGTCGTTCTGCTGGTTCAGGCGGCGGCCGGTGGGACGCGACTGTGGTTGCTGTTGGTGTGTGTGGCGGTGCAGGCGGGTGCCGCGGCGGTCGATTCGCCGACGCGGTCGGCGATCCTGCCGCAGTTGGTGGGGAAGGGCAAGCTCGCCGCGGCGAACAATCTGCGTCAGGCCGGGTTCCAGTTCGGTGTCATCGTGGGGCCGCTGGTGGCCGGGGTGGTGGTGGGTGCCGGGGGTTATGCGTGGGCGTACGCCCTTGATGTGGTGTCGTTCGCGGCGGTGTTCTATTCGGTGCTGCGGTTGCCGTCTCTTCCGCCGGGTGACGGTGGGCGGCGTGCGGGGCTGGCGTCGGTGCTGGAGGGTTTGCGTTTCCTGGCGGGGAACAAGACCCTGCTGATGACTTTCCTGGTCGACATCAACGCGATGGTGTTCGCCGCGCCCCGGGCGTTGTTTCCGGCGCTGGCCTACGGGGTGTATCACGGGGATGCGACCACGGCGGGGTTGTTGTACGCCGCGCCGGCGGTGGGGGCTTTCGCGGTGACGCTGGTGGGTGGGGCCGTGGCGCGTGTTAACCGGCAGGGGCTGGGGGTGATCGTGTCGATCGGGGTGTGGGGTGCGGCGATCGCGCTGTTGGGTGTCAGTGACGTGTTGTGGATCGGGCTGGGGGCGTTGTTCGTCGCTGGTGCCGCCGACACCGTCAGTGCCATCTACCGTTCGACGATGCTTCAGGCGGGGACGCCGTCGGGCATGCAGGGCCGTTTGCAGGGCGCGCATATCGTCGTGGTGACCGGTGGGCCGCGTCTGGGTGATGTCCGTACCGGTGTCACCGCCGGTGTGTGGGGTGCCGGTGCGTCGCTGATCTCGGGGGGCCTGGTGTGCGTCGCCGGGATCATCGCGCTGGCTTTGGCGGTGCCGTCGTTCGTGCGCTATGACGCCCGGGCTCCTTTGCGCGAACACGCCCGCGAGCGCGCGCCCCGGCAGTAGCGTCACCTGCGGAGACCCGGGGGGAGACATCATGGCGCTGCACCATGTCACCAGTGGCCGCGACGAAGGTTTCGACGACGTCTACTCCGGGCTGCTCAGTCGCCGGCCCTTGCCGAAGTACCGGCTTCCCGAGGGCCCCAACGACCCGCGGGCGGTCCATCAGCTTCTGCGTGATGAGCTGACTCTCGACGGGGACGCCTCGCAGAACCTGGCGACTTTCTGTACGACCTGGTCCGAACCGCAGGTCAAGGAACTGATGGCCGAGAACATGGCCAAGAACATGATCGACAAGGATGAGTATCCGCAGACCGCGGCGATCGAGTCGCGGTGTGTGCACATGCTGGCCGATCTGTGGCACAGTCCCCGCAGCCGCACGACCGTGGGGTGTTCCACGACGGGGTCGAGTGAAGCGGCGATGCTGGGTGGGCTGGCCTTGAAGTGGCGGTGGCGGGCCGGGCGGGAGGCGGCCGGGAAACCCGCCGACCGGCCCAACCTGGTCTGCGGGCCGGTGCAGGTCTGCTGGGAGAAGTTCGCGCGCTATTTCGACGTCGAGTTGCGCCAGGTCCCTTTGGAGGCCGACGCCACGGGTCTGCGCGCGCATCAGCTGCGCGAACACGTCGACGACAACACCATCGGTGTGGTCGCCATTCTCGGTGTCACCTACACCTGCGATTACGAACCGGTCGCCGAGATCGCCGCCGAACTCGACGCGATCGCCGCCGACGGTGGACCCGATGTGCCCGTCCACGTCGACGCCGCCTCGGGCGGGTTCATCGCGCCGTTCTTGCGTCCCGACCTCGAATGGGACTTCCGGCTCGAACGGGTCGCCTCCATCAACACCTCCGGTCACAAGTACGGGCTGGCGCCTTTGGGTGTGGGCTGGATCGTGTGGCGCACCGCCGAGTTGCTGCCCGAGGATCTCGTCTTCGACGTCGACTACCTCGGTGGGAGCATGCCCACTTTCGCGTTGAACTTCTCCCGCCCCGGCGGTGAGATCATCGCCCAGTACTACAACCTTCTGCGCCTTGGCCGGGAAGGTTACCGACGTGTTCAGCGCGCCTGTGCCGACACCGCCGCCCACCTCGCCGACGAGATCTCGCGGATGGGGCCGTTCACGCTCCTCTATGACGGGCGGGGGGCGTTGCCGGCGGTGTCGTACACCCTTGACGGCGACCCCGGCTACAGCCTCTATGACCTGTCGGAGGCGCTGCGTGCGCACGGCTGGCAGATTCCGGCGTATCCGTTGCCGCCGGCGCGGCAGGACACCGTCATCCACCGGATCTTGATCCGGCACGGCATCAGCCGTGACCGCGCCGATCTGCTCGTGGCCGACATCGGCTCGTGTGTGGAGACCTTGGCGTCGGGACGGCGACCCGAGCGGGTCACGTTCCACCACTGACCACAGTGACGGCCTGCCCGAGGGATTCGTGTGCGTCGGTGATGAGCGTCTTGGGGCCATGACCGGCGCGGGTCTGGGTGACGTCGTCGTCAAGGCCCGCTGGTAGCGAATGTGTCATGTCCCGCCGCCTCGATCTGACCGCGAGGTGATCTCGCCACGGCGGTGCAGCAAATCGAGCTGATCGAGGCGGCCTGCGCGTAGCAGGAACTGCGCGATATCTAGGCCTTCACCAGTCACTGGGCGCTGAGGTTCGCCACCGTGCTGCCGCCCCAGCGGCTCGATGCGACTCCTGGGGAAGTCTCCCTCAACACCATCTGCCTCGCCACTCCTCACAAGGGCGGTTTCACCGTAGACGCCCACTTCACGGGTCCAACGCTCGCCGAGACCACGACGGCAGCGGAAGCGGTGTCCATCGCGTTGCGGCTTGCCACTCCCGGCTCAGACCGCGAATCCACGAGCTGACCGTCGGGCAGGGCGAGACCCACCTCGCAGCCGGTCACGCGGCGCGTTTCATCCCCACCTTCGGCGTTCACGTCCGGCACGAACTGCCCGTCGCCGGCCTCTTCGGCCCGAAAGGCGCGCACGTCGTCGACGTCATCGAAGCCGCTCGCGGCCTCGACCCGGATGGCGCGAGCGTCCTGGCCGCCGCGTGGGAACGCCGGCTGGTACGGCACGCTTCGGGCCGTGGCCGGTGCCGGGTGTTCACATGAAACGGCGCAGGACACCGTAGAAACCGGCCTTGGCCTCGTCGAGGCGGGCCAGACCGTAGCGCCACAGGAAACGGTCGGTGTGCTCGCGGGTGTACTGGGGATTGAGGGGCCCGTCGATGCTTCCGGCCATCGTGGTGAGGTCGGTGTAGCGGTCGGCGAGCCCGAAACGGCCGACGTCGACCACGCCGGTGACGGTGAGCGTTTCGGGGTCGAGGAGGACGTTGGGCAGGCAGTAGTCGCCGTGGGTGAGGACGAGGTCTTCGGTGTCGTTGCCGCGCAGGGCCGCGTCGAGTTCGGTCAGGGCCTGTTGTGGGCCGGCGCCGTCGAGGTCGACCTGGCCGAGGGCGACGGCGACGCGGGCGTTGGGGACGGTGACGCGCAGGCTGCGGTCGAAAGGGCAGCCGGTGGTGCTCAGGGCGTGGAGGTCGCGGGCGAAGTCGGCGACGGCGTCGATGACGCGCATGCGCTCGTGGGCCGGCCAGGGGCTTGCGGCGTCGCGGCCGGAAACGGTGGTGGCGACCAGGTAGGTGTGCCCGTCGAAGACGTCGCATTCGACGACTTCGGGTACGGGCAGGCCCTGGGCGGCCATCCACCGCAGCCTGTCGTATTCGGCGCCGATGTCGTAGCCGGGGTCGGGGTGTAGGGGGTCGGGGCCGTATTTGAGGTGCAGGTCGGCCGGGCCGGTCAGGTGGGCGACGACGCTGCCGGAGTGGCCGACGGTGACTTCCCGCCACTGGTAGTCGCGGTAGCGGTCGCGGAGGTGTTTGTCGACGAGTGCGCGGTCGGGATCCACCGGGTCATTGTGGACGACGTCCCGCGCGGTTCGTCAACGGCGTTTAGTCCATTGACCGGCGCTGATGCGGTAGAGGACGTGAAGTGACAGGGGGTGTTGTGGGTCGCCGATGGCGGGGTGGTGGAAGTCGCCGTGGGGGTCTTTGGTCATGCCCAGGCGGGTCATGACGGCCTGGGAGCGGAGGTTCGAGGTGGCGGTGAAGGAGACGACTTCGGCGAGGCCGAGTCCTTCGAAGGCGTGCGCGAGGGCGGCTTGGGCGGCCTCGGTGGCGTAGCCGTGGCCCCAGGCCTTGCGGGTCAGGCGCCAGCCGATCTCGACCGCGGGGGTGAAGTGGGCGTCGAAGGTGACCGTGTTGAGGCCGGTGAAGCCGATGAACTCGCCGGTCTCGATGACTTCGACGGCCCACATGCCGAAGCCGTTGTCGCCGATGCGGTCGGCGATCAGTTCGGCGAGGCGGTCGCTCTTGTCGCGGGTGAGGGTGGAGGGGAAGTGCTCCATGACCTCGGGGTCGGCGTTGAGTTCGGCGAACGGGGCGTGGTCGCCGGGGCGCCACTGGCGCAGGCGCAGGCGGGCGGTGGTGGGTTCGGTGATGTCGGGTTCACCGGTGAGGGGCTGATCGTCCACGGCGCGATCGTAGCGGCCGGGCGCCTTTCGGCGCGAGGTCAGGACACGACGGTGACGCCTTCATGACGTAGGAGTGCGATCTTGGTGTCGGTGCCGAAGATGTACTGGCCGCTGCTGCAGTCGGCCTTGACGACCCGGTGGCAGGGGATGAGGAGGGGGACGGGGTTGTGGCCGAGGGCGGTGCCGACGGCACGGACGGCGCGGGGGTTGTCGATGCGTTCGGCGATCCAGCCGTAGGGGTGGATCTGGCCGCGCGGGATGGTCTGGGCGGCGCGCAGGACCGACACGGCGAAAGGGGTGAGTCCGGTGAGGTCGAAGGTGAGTTTCGTGCCGTCGCAGGACGCCAGGGCGGTGGTGAGGGCCGCCGGTGGGTGCTCGGTGCGGATCAGGGGCCGCCCGAAACGGGCGCGGAACTCTTCGGCGAGGGTGCCCAGTTCGCTGGGGCGCAGGTAGGCGATGCCGCGGTCGGTGTAGGCGACGTCGACGTCGCCGATCGGGCTCGGCTGCCGGGTCCAGCGCGCGGCGATGCGGTCGATGAGACCGGCCGGCGGGCTCGCGCTGAGAGAGGCGAGTGCGGTGATGGTCGGGTCGGGGGTGAGCGGGTCGGTGTCAGGCATGGCGCACCTCGCTGGCGGGTGAACTGATCGTGTGGGTGGACGTGGTGGAGGTCGTGGGGGTGGAGGTGACCGCGGTGGTGAAGGCCGCGGTGGGGTGGGTGTAGGTGTCGGTGACGGCGGGCTTCGGTTGTGGCGGTGTTCGTGGTGTGGGCGCGGGGTCCGGTGTGGCCGTGGCGGGTGGGGTGTCGCCGGTGGTGGCTTGTTTGCGCAGTGCGGTCAGGCCTCGTGAGATGTGGGATTTGGCGGTGCCTTCGGCGCAGTCGAGGATGACGGCGATCTCTTCGATCGGCAGGTCGAGGACGTGGCGGAGGATCACCGCGTCGCGTTGTTTGGCGGTGAGGGTGGCCAGGCGGGTGGCGAGGTCGCGGTTGGTCTCGTGGAGTTCGGCGGCCCGTGCGGGGTCTTGGGTGGTGTCGGGGCGTTCGGGGGTGTTGTCGATGTCGGTGGGGGGTGGTTTGCGGGCCTTGGTGCGGCGGTCGTTGCGGACGGTGTTGAGCAGGATGGTCAGCAGCCACGCGCGGGGGCGGAGGGTGTCGAGTGGGGGCGGGTTGTCCGAGATCAGCGAGCGGTAGGCGCGCAGGAAGGTCTCGGCGGTGAAGTCTTCGGCGTCGGTCCAGGAGCCGGTGGCGCGCAGGGCGGTGGTGAACACCGGCGTGCGGTAGGCGTCGTAGAGGGCGGTGAAGCCGTGGTCGAGGTCATCGCCGAGGGCGGTGATGAGATGGCTGGGGTCGTCGGGTCCGCTCACGGCCATATGAACACCGTCGCCTTCGGTGGGGTTGCGGTCGGGATGTGCGGCGGACTGCTCGTAGGCTGAGAGCTATGTCACGGTCCGGTGCGGTGGTTCTGTCTCGCGTCCACGGTCGGCAGGGTGAATTGGTCCTGCGCAGGGTTGACGGGCATTTCGAGATCATAAGTAACGGCGTGTTCTTGATGGACACGCGCAACGGCGAGTCGGAGCGGGTGCTGATCCGCGCGGCCGTCGACGCGGTGAAGGCCGCTTCGGCGCGGATGCTGATCGGGGGCCTCGGGGTGGGGTTCTCGCTGGCCGAGGCGGTCGCCGACCCGCGGGTCGGGGAGGTGACGGTCATCGAGTGCGAGCCTTCGGTGATCGCCTGGCATGGCACGCACCTGTCGGACTTCTCGGCCGGTGCGGTGGGCGACGCCGATGTGACGGTGGTGTGCGCCGACCTGTTGGCGTGGTTGCGGCAGGCGCCCGATGAGCTGTTCTTCGACGTGATGTGCCTCGACATCGACAACGGTCCCGATTGGACGGTGACGCCGGCCAACGCGCGGTTGTACGACCAGGCGGGGCTGGAGCTGGTGATCTCGCGTCTGTCGCCGGGTGGGGTGGCGGCGTTTTGGAGCGCGGCGGCCAGCGTGGAGTTCGAGCGGCGGCTGGGGGAGCATTTCGCCGACGTGCGGGTGGTGGAGGTCGCGGTGCCGCGTGGCCCGGCCGACGTGGTGTACGTGGCCTGCGCGAGTTGAACCCGACCGGCCCGGCCCGGGTATGCGGCCGGGTCCGGTCTTAGTCGAGGCCCGCCTCCAAGACCAGGTGGAAGGGCTCGAAACCGTTGCGGCGGTAGAAGCGGATCGCCGAGGCGTTGGACGCGTAGGCCGTCACGGCGAGCCGGTCGGCGGCCTTGCCCCGCGCCCACTCCTTGAACGCCGCCACCAGCAGCGATCCGACGCCACCGTCGCGCGCTTCGGGCCGCACGTACATGCTCGCCAGCGTCGCCACCCGCACGGGCCGGATCGCCACGGGCTCGGCGACCCTGCCCGTCAAGTGCCCCACGACGCGCCCGTCGCATACCGCCGCCAAGACCAGCCGCTCCGGATCGTCGATCCCCGAACGCATCGACTCCGCCCCGAACTCCCTGGGCCAGTCCACGTTCATCGTCGCGTCGCGCGTCCCGCCGTCCTCGGCGAACAACCCGACACTGCACTCCACCAGCCCGGGCACGTCACCGGGCACCGCTTCACGGATCGTCGTCTCGCTCATGCGGGCACGCTACCCCGCACGTCTGTACGAAATATCGGCCAGGGCCCCGGGTAGGGTCGTCGCCCATGGAGACCCGCTTCCGCCGCGCCGTCCGGATCGTGTGCGCCGACAAGTCCGGCCGCGTCCTGCTCATGCGCTGGCGCGACCCCCACGACGGTTCCATGCTCTGGGAACCGCCCGGCGGCGGCGTCGACCCCGGCGAGGACTACCTCAGCACCGCCCGCCGCGAACTCACCGAAGAGACCGGCCTCGACCCCGACGCGATCTCACCGGTCTACGTCGTCGTCGAACGCGACGTGACGTGGAAAGGCGTCCGCTTCACCGGACCCGAGGCGTTCTTCCTCGCCCGCTACGACACCGACGAGCCCGCCGTCAGCGCCGACGGGCTCCTCGACTACGAGACCGCCACCCTCGACGACCGGCGCTGGGTCCACCCCGCCGACTTCGAGAGCCTCGACCGGCTCGAACCCCCCGAGCTCGCCGACGTCGTCGCCGACCTGATGGCACGCAACGCGCCCGACCTTGACGCCGAATCCTTCATCACCGGCCGCTACGGCCCACGTGCGACCGCCCCGGCACTGCTCGGCGCCGGGGAGTGGTCGCGTGCCTACGCCTTCACCCTCGACGGTGACGACGTCATCGCCAAGGTCGGCGCCCACGGCGATGACTTCGCCAAGGACGCCGCCGTCGCCGCACTCGCCCGGGGCGTCGTCGACGTGCCCGAGGTGGTGGAGCGGGGCATGACCGGCGAGCGCCATTTCGTGGTGGCGCGGCGGGCGCGGGGCACTTATCTCGATGAGCTCGACGGTGACGGGATGCGTGAGGTTCTGCCGTCGTTGCTGGCGGTGACGCGGGCGGTGCGGGGTCTTTCGGTGCCGGGTTCGGGTTTCGGGACGTGGGGTCCGGACGGGGACGCGCCGCACGGCAGCTGGGCGGAGGCCTTGGCGGCGATACTGGGGCCGGAGCATCCGCGGGTCGCGGGGTGGCGGGCGGCGCTGGCGTCGTCGCCGACGGGCGGTGGACCGTTCGAGGAGGCGGCGGAGTCGTTGCGGGAGATGGCGGGGGCGTGTCCGGACGTGCGGCAGCTGGTGCACTCGGATCTGCTGTACCGCAACGTCCTGGTAAAGGGTGGGCGGATCAGCGCGGTCCTCGACTGGGGGAACTCGCTGTACGGGGACGGCTTGTACGACCTGGCGTGGTTGATGTACTGGTGGCCGTTCTACCCGTCGTGGGCGGGCATCGACATCGGCGCGGAGGTGCGGGCACATCTGCGCCGGACGGGCGAGTACGGGGTGGACACCGAACTGCGGTTGCGGTGCTGCCTGGTGCACATCGGGCTCGACGCGCAGGCCTACAACGCGTTCACGGGCCGCTTGGGGGAGTTGGCGTTCAACGCCGAGCGGACTTTGGGTTTCGCGCGTGGGCTGGCCGGTGAGCCTGTCGTGGAGGGCGGCGGTGAAGGCGGCGCGGTGCCGTGGGAAGCCGGGTAGCGGCGCCGTCGATGGTGGCAGCGCGTCGACGGTGTGCCCGGCGTCGCGGAGGTCGCCGGTGACGCCGGGGTTGGTCCAGAAGTCGCCGGCGGACATCGGGTTCCAGACTCCACCGGGTATCAACACCAGTGTCACGGTCGCTCCTCGAAGGTCACGGCAGGACATCGTGACAGACCCGGGGTGCGGTGCCAAACGGCTGCGGCCCACGACCTGTGCCGGTACCGTGGCCGCTTTGGGAGGAGCGAGGATGAACGAGACCTTCACGATCGTCGATGGACGCGGAGTGCTGACCACACGGCGGCGGCTGCCGCACCCGGCCGACGCGGTGTGGCGGGTGCTCACCGAGACCGCTGAACTCGACCGGTGGTTTCCCGCCCACGTGGAGGCCGAGCCGGCCGAGGGCGGTGCCATCACCTTCGTGTTCCCCGGTGAGGAAGGGCCGCCGCTGACCGGGCGTGTCACGGCCTTCGACCCGCCGCGCGTGTTCGCCTACACCTGGGGCGACGACCATCTCAAGTGGACCGTCGAGCCCGACGGTGCGGGCACGCTGCTGACCTTGTCCCAGACTTTCGACGACATCCCCGGCGCGGCGAGTTTCGCCGCGGGCTGGGAGACCTGCCTCGACGCCGCCACCCAGGTCCTCGACGGTGTCGAGGTCACCGTGGACGGTTCGGCCTCGGCGGCCGCGCACGAACGTTTCGTCGAGGAGTTCGGCCTCGACGAAGGCACGATCGAAGACGACGCCGACGGCCCGCGGGTGCGTTTCGAGCGGCAGCTGCGCGGCGGCCTCGAAGAGGTCTGGGCGCACTTGGACGGACCGGGTTTCGGTGACGTCGGCGCCGAGGTCCCCGAAGCGTTCACCGTCGCCGGTTTCCCGCCCGGGCCGGTCACGGCCGTCGAAGCGCCGTTCTTCCTGACCTATCACTGGCTCGACGCCGACGGGAAACCCGCCGGTGACGTGCGCTGGGAGTTCGCGCCCGGACCTGGCGGCGCGCGGCTGCTGCTGACCCACACCGGCACCGGCGAGCGCTCCGCGGCGGCGCTGGCGGCCTGGCACGACCGGATCGCCGAGCTCGGTGCCGAGGCGGCGGCCCTCTAGACGTCGTAGTGCACGGTCACCGGCGCGTGGTCCGACCAGCGGGCGGCGTGTTCGGTGGCCCGCTCGACCTCGGCGAAAGTCGCCGTGGCCGCCAGTCCCGGGGTGGCGATCTGGTAGTCGATGCGCCAGCCGGCGTCGTTGTCGAAGGCGCGGCCGCGGTAGGACCACCACGAGTAGGGTCCCGGGCCTTCGGGGTGGAGGCCCCGGAACACGTCGACGTAGCCGACCTCGTCGAAGACCGAGGACAGCCAGGCGCGTTCGGCGGGGGTGAAACCGGCCTGCTTCTGGTTGGTCTTCCAGTTCTTCAAGTCGATCTCGGCGTGGGCGATGTTCCAGTCGCCGCACACGACGGCTTCACGGCCCTCGGTCTCGGCGCGTGCGCGCAGGCTCACCAGGTGGCCGTAGAACTCCTTGCAGAAGCGTTCCTTCTCGTCTTGGCGGGACGTGCCGACCTCACCGGAAGGCAGGTAGAGGCTGGCGACGGTGACGCCGGGTAGGTCGACTTCGACGTAGCGGCCGGAGGTGTCGAACTCGGCCGACTCGAAACCGACCTTGAAGGCGCTGGGTTCGGTCCGTGACAGCACCGCCACGCCCGCGCGGCCTTTAGCGGCCGTCGACGGGGCGACGACCTGGTGCCAGCCGCTGTCGGCGAGGACCTCCTCGGGCCATTCCTCGGGGGTGGCCCGGACTTCCTGCAGGCAGACCACGTCGGCCTCGGTGGCGCGCAGCCACTCGACGAGACCTTTCTTCGCCGCCGCGCGGACTCCGTTGATGTTCACCGTCGACACTTTGAGCACGTCGGCCACGGTACCCGCCGCGTCTTTCGGCCTGGCACCCTGGACGGATGCTGTTCACGAGGAAGGTTCAGCGTGTCGCCGCCTACGGTCTGGCGCGCGACGCCGGCCGGGTTCTGCTGGTCCAGGTGGGACGCGGTGGGGAGTGGATGCTCCCCGGCGGCGGTGTCGAACACGGGGAGCACCCCGAGCAGGCGCTCGTGCGGGAGTTGCGTGAGGAGACCGGACTCGACGTGGCGCCCGGGGCGCTGCTGCACGTGGGCAGCGACCACCGCACCGTCGGGCGCAACGTCGACTTCCACTGTGTCTTCTTCGTCTACGCCGTGACCGTCACCGGTGGCGCTCTGCGCGCCGAACCCGACGGGACCACGGCAGCGCCGACCTGGACGCCGGTCACGGCCGTCGCCGAACGCACCCTCATGGCCGGACACCAGGCGATCCTGCCGTTGCTGCTGGCCTAGTCGGCGTTGTCGCCGGTCGCGTGGCGACGCACCGCACGCCGGCCGGCGTAGCGGGCCTTGCGGTTGGCGGTCTTGGTCATCGCCTGCCGTTCGCGGATGCAACCGCGCACGGCACAGCCCGAGCAGCAGCGGCGGGTGAAGGTGAGCGCCCCGGGGTGCTCCCAGCGGCAGCGCGTCTCGTCGAGCAGCCGCGACGGGCGAGGCGGCAGGTCACAGGGGCCGTGACGGTGGTCGTGGACGGGCCGCGGGTCGTGCTCGGCGTGGCGTACCCACAGCGGTTTGGTCCGGTCCGTACGGGACATCGCGTTCCTCCCGGAACCCGCCGCCCGTGATCCCGGACTCTCCAGGCGGGCGGCTAGGTCGGGAATCGCCACACCGTCATGGCCGTCCGCCTTTCGCCTGCTCACGGCCCCCGGCACAGTCGCGGGGCCACCCGAGGATCAAGGGTAGCGGCCGGCGATGGAACGGGACAAGAACCAAACGGCGGGACGATCTATCGTCACAGGCGTCGAGTGTCAGCGCCGCCGCCCGGCCGTCCAGCATCCCGACCGAAGGAACCACGCGATGACCGCACCGCAGGCCTTCCCCCTGGAGCCCACCCCGATCCACGTGCCCGACACCGTCCTCGACGACCTGCGCACCCGCCTGGCAGCCACCCGCCCGCCCCTCGACGAGGGCAACGAGGACTGGTCCTACGGTGTCCCGGCGGCCTATCTCGGTGAACTGGTCGCCTACTAGGCGTTCCGACCCCTGGTCAACGCCCCGCGGGGGAGGATGACCCAAGGGGACTTGATCATGGACTTGCTCGCCGCGAAGCGGATCAGCCGCGACCCCGAAGCATCGTCGGCACTTAAACGCCAGGACGCAGAACTACGCGAAGCGATCGCTGACGGCGGCCACAACCTCGTGCACATGGTCGAAGACGCCACCGTCTCCGGCGCCATCAACCTCGACCAGCGCAAGTCGCTGGGGGAGTGGCTGCGCGAACCGAAGGTCCACGAGTGGCAAGCCCTCATGGTCACCACGCAGGACCGCATCACCGGCGACGACCTCCACTGGCACCAGTTGGTCGGCTGGTGCCTGGAGAACGGCAAGCACGTCATCGTCTTGGACGACCCCGGCTTGGACATCTCCACTCCACGCGGACGCCTCGTCGCCGGCGTCAAAGCGTCAATGACCGCCGACTACCGCCACGCGGTCAAGGACAAGCGCGCCAAGCAGACCGCCTACTACCGGGACGTCGACCTCTGGCACGGCGGCAACTGGCCGTGGGGCTACCGCACCGTCCGCAAGGAACACGAGGGGAAGAAACGCTGGGTCCTGGCCGTCGACCCCGTGACGTCCGCCCTCGCCTACGAAGCACACACCCGAATCGTCAAGGAGAGCTGGGCACTCAATCGCCTACGCGTCGACTGGAACGTTCGAGCCGTGATGACGCCGCGCGACCACCAACGCCACGTGAACGCCACCCTCGGACCCGAAGGTGTGTCGACCGAGGTCAAGGGCGCCAAGTGGACGGTCAACCAACTCGAAGCTGTGCTGACTTCCCCACGCGAACGCTGAGCCCCAACGGTTCCGATTGAGGGTGATGAACTGGCGCGCCGTGCTCTTCCGACTCGCTCTGCACGACTGGCAACCCGATCGGATCGCCGTCCTGGGTGACCACTCCTGCTGCTGCCCGTGCACCGTCGAGGGCTGGAAGCAACGCGGACTGCTCGGTGTGGCGACCGACCTGTGGGCGCCCGTCGGCCACGACCATGAGCGCCTCATGCAGATTGTGAAAGAACTGCGGGCCGGCTATGACGGGCCGAATGCGATGGAGTCCCGGTTCCCTGTCGCGCCTACTGCCGAACGTGCTCGAATGTGCGACGGACACTGCGACGAACGACTGACCGAACTGACCGACCTCGGTGTCACGAGCCACATCGTCATGCAGAACATTTTCCCGGGCTGGACCGCCGTCTACCTCCGGCCTGACCGGCCTGGCGAGTTCGCCGGGCATCAGGCAATCGCGCTTGCCCGTTCGCTCGGGCAGTCCACGATCTGCGCCGGCACCGGCCACGTCGCTGCGATCGTTGAGACCGTCGGTGCGAGGGAAGCGAGGGAGGCGGTCGAGATCGGCAGCTTGAAGGCCATCAGGCGAAAATCCGGCGCGGCTCGCCGTTACAAGCCTTCGGGGCCTTCAGTCAGGTGGGCGGCATCGTCCAGACTCAGCCTGTTCTCGTCGATGCGGCTGGGGCGTTCGAGTTTGACGGGCACCGGTACTAATGAGGCCGTCACCAGGTCCAGGCGCCCGACACCTCTGGTGGGTGGTAAAGGTCGAAAACGACGTCAAAGCCCAGCGCACCGATCTCGGCGAGCAGCGGGGCTGGGAGGACGCAGCCGCCCTGGCCGTTGTCACTGCTGAAACCGAGAAAGAGCTTTAGGTCGCAGTCGACGGACAGGAGTCTGAGCTCATCGCGGCATCCGGTCACTAGTTGAACCAGGGCCCCGACATGCTCAGCGAGGTCGGCATCGCTGCCTAGCCCGCTCTTGCGGGCCCAGAGGTTGGAGTCGCGTCGGGCGCTGCTTGGGTTGCGAGGGCTGGTCAGGCTGCCTCGTTCAAACTGCTCGTCCGGCAGGAGCCTCAGGCGTTCTGAGATTTCGTCGGGACTCACCGTGCGGCTCGTGATGAGGATCGATCCTGCCGACCACTTCGTACTTGGTTCGAATGCGTCCACCGTCACGTCTTCGGGCACAGGTCATCCGTCCTCGGCATCCGGCTCGTCTTCCTCGCCGTGATCTTCCTCTGGCCCCCACCAGTAGAGAACGCCGTTGTCGTAGTCGCGGTCCGGGTAGGCGATCACGATCTCCCACCCCTGGTACCCCTCCGGCTCGGCCGGGGGAGTGAGCCCCCGCTCCAGGGCGTACGCCGTCAGGTCTCGTGTGTCGAGTTGGTCAACCCGCTCCCATAGGTCGGCGAGCACGTCGGCGTCCGCCTGTACGGGACGGTGCGGTCCCTCAGTCACCCTTGATCCCCTCTCCGGTTCCGACGATCCGCCTGCGGCTCTCGGTGCCGCGTTCTGGGACCACGTGGACGTAGACAACCACGTCTCTCGGGATTATGTGCCGCAGGTTCTCCGAGCACCGGCGCGGGTCGGGAACGTTCGGGTTGTCCTTGCTGCTCTTGCCGCAGAGCGGCACGTTGAGATAGATCGTCGCCTCGGGCATGCCGCCGTCGCGGATTGCCTGGGCGATGTCGGCTTCGGCATGCCAGGCAGTCGTGGTCCGGTCGGCATCGTTGAACGGGTGTGTCAGCTCCGGGCGGTCGGGTTGCTCGCCCTTCACGTATGCCTTGTACGTGGTGGGCTGGACCTCGCGCCCGTCGGCGTCGTAAAGGTGCGCGCGGGCCGAGGTCTTCCCGGACTTGTTCCGGGGATAACCCTCCCGCTCGATGGCCTTCACAGCGTCTCGATGGAACCGGCCTGCGCGGAAGTCCTGGAGTTGCAGAGGGCTGCGCTTCACCGCGGCTGGCGGTTCGGCTGCGGTCGAGGATGCGGTGGCGCTCAGGGCGCTTTCGGCGCCGATCTGGACGAGGTACTCACGGAAGGTGTCGCCTCCACCGACCGATGCGACCTCGGCTCGGTTGAGTGCTTCTCCGACGGACTCAAGCCGTGTCAGCGACGCGGCCACACGGTCGTTGCCCGACCCGGCGGCTGCCTCAGTGAGGCGGACTCTGGCCTCACCGTTTCGCTCTCGGGCCGACCGCAGTAAGCCCTGCGCTTCGGTGAGCAACTCAAGCGCTCGCCGTGCCCCGTCTAGGAAGTCCTCGAACGCACCCACTCCGGCAACTTAGCCTGTCGGCAGGGAAACCTCATGCCGCAGAACGGCATATGGGTCGATGCCCTGCGCCCGCAACGCCGCTTCTGCTTCCCGTCGGGTCTCGCATGGCCACCCCTCGGGGCAGTTCTCGATGCACACCTTGTAGGGGTGGACAGCCTGCGTGTGCTTCCGCCAGCGTGCCCACAGTGCGGCGGGCGACTGCTCAGCGCTCATGGTCGACCCATCCGGCTCGTCGCTTTATCTCCGCCATGCGTGCTGGGCCGCCGGGGAAGGACCGCAGACAGTCGGCGCAGATCCCGGTGCCGAGGGTCTGCGCTTCGCCGGCGTCGGTGTTGTGAGTCGTCGTCTGCTCGACGTGAGCGCTTGCGATCGCGCTCCAATCCACGACCACGGCCATGGTCACTTCTCCTCTGATATGTCGGGAGGGTCGGGCATGTTCCAGGCGACGAGTCCGGCGAGACCGGCCGCAACGACCGTGAGCGCCACTCCGCATGCTGCCCACAACAGGCCGGAACCGAAGCTGCTGAACCACGTCAGGCCGACGAACACTCCCGCAAGGACGGTCCACATGATCGTCTTTACAAACCTGGTGGCCACACGCCCTCCCTGCGAGTTGCCGGATTGGAGGAACAGCCTCTGCACGGTCCGGAGGTCAGCGAACAGAGGCCGTCCCTATACCGGTCGCCGAGAACCTTTCGGCGCGTGGTGCTCGACGTGCCAACCTGTCTCCGCGTCAGTCTCACAACGTGACGCTGCCGGTACGCCCCGGACGTTACGGCTGGTGTGACGTTGGGACAACGGAGCAAGCCGCCCGACACGGTAGGGCGATCAGCTGGGGCGTATTGCCCTGGGAAAGCAGGGTGCGTAGGCCTCCTACGCTGGGGCGCGAGTGGGGCATCATGTGGCGATGGCCGGTCCACTTCTGACGCGCAGGCAGTTGGGCAAGCGACTCCGCAGGCTGAGGGAGCACGCGAACCTCAGCACGTACGACGTTGAGCGCTCAGGCCGGATCAAGTCGCGGCGGACGCTCAACCGGATCGAGAACGGGCAACCCACGTCGATGCCGTTCACAGTGATCGGCGGTCTCGCCCGGCTGTACGGGGCGGACACTGCGGTGACGTCGGAGTTGGAGCGCATGTATCGAGCGGCCGACGAGCCTGGCTGGTACGAGGAGTACGGGCAGGGCGTTCGTGAAGGCTTCGGGTTGTTCGCTGAGATGGAGCAGACGGCTGACCGGTTGCTCATCTTCGATCCGGGACTGGTGACGGGTCTGTGCCAGACGGACAGCTATGCCACAGCGCTGTACCGGCAGCATCCCTTGTCGGACAAGGGAAGTATCGATGTCGCGCGTAGTTTTCGTCAGCGCAGGCAGCGGGACTACTGGGATCGGGTTGGCAAACACGCTGGGGCAACGACGATCGTCCTAGGTGAGGCCGCGTTGCTGAGGCCCGTCGGTGGGCCTGAAGTCCTTGCCGCTCAACGCGACCGGCTCACGAAACTTGGCCGCCTCCCGCAGGTCGACCTGCGGGTGTTGCCGTTGGCTCGCGGGGACCACCCGGCGCCTGATTCGGGGCCGTTCACGATCCTTGAGTTCGACGACTCGCTCGACCCCGACGTGGTCTACCTGGAGAGTCTTGACGGGTGCCGATACGTGGAGGTCGCCTCAGCCGTCGCGGCGTATCGTGAGGTCCTCAACGTGATCCGAGATCATGCGATCCCCGTAGAGGAGTTTCCAGGTGGGTACTTCCCCGTGGCGCAAGTCGACCCGTAGCGGCGGTCAGGGCGGTCAGTGCGTCGAGGCCCGCGTGAACTTGGGGCGGTTCGAGGTTCGCGACAGCAAAATAGCTGAGGGGTCGCCGATCCTTGCAATGTCGGCCGACGAGTGGCGAGGGTTCCTGCGAACGGTTACTCGCTGACAAGTACCGAACAAACAGCCCTCGCTCCGGCGAGGGCTCTGGCACAGCTCAGCGAGCTCTCACGCCCAGTGCCGACGAATCACTCTGCTGGCTTGACCAGGATTGCAGCTGCCGGATCGAGTCCCGCCGCGCATGCGAGGACAGGGAGCTTCGCTCCGGTCAGGCCAGCCAACTCCAATGCGACTTGTCCAGCCGCATGAGCTGAACGGATGGAGTGGCCGTTCGCCACCGCAGCGTAGAAGTTGGCGGCATAGGTGATGGCGTCCCCGTCCATGATCTCGTCGGACATCCCGATTGCGAACGGCACGATATCCCGCACCAGGTCGCCGATCTGAACAGCTGAGTCGCAGGCGTTCAGGAGAACCAGGATCGGCGGAGTGTCGGTGGCGGCCATCGCGGCGGCGAACACACGCGGTGTGACTGCCGTGTCCTTTGGGGCGATGTCGGTGTCCTCCTCGAAGAACAGGGCACCATCTTCGTCACCGTGTCCAGAGAAGTGAACAACGTGCGGCCGGAATCGGAGAATGCCGTCGAGGAGGTCGACGGCGGTCGCCGAAGCCCTGGCATCCATCTGGATCAGATCCCTGTGGTTAGCCCGCTCCACCACGGAGCGGATCCGGGCCTGTTCACGTGCCACTCGCAGTTCGCCCTCCGAGGACGCCCCAAGCAGCAAGCCCCGGAGCTTCTCTGGTTTCGGTGCCGGGACATGCACAAGTACTCCCTCAACGATCGATTCGGTCTGCTCAAGTCGACGCGTCATCTCGGCTCGTTGCATCGCCGCGCGGCGTTCGGCGAGCTGAAGCTCCTGCGCCCGCTTTCGCTCCGCAGCCAGGCCCTCAGTCGCTAGAGCCTTGGCCAGGCGGACTTCCAAGTCCGCGGAGTCCTTGCCCAGTGTGGCCGCCTTCTGCTGCCACTGTGCGGCCTCTTTCAACGCTTTGTTCGCGTCGTCCTCGTGTCTGGTGGCCTCACGCAGTTTGCTTGCGGCGGAACTACCGGAGAACCGTGCTGCGGCGGCGCGCGCCCTCGCTGCGGCAAGGCGCTTGTCTGCCTCCTTCTTCTTGAAGTCGCCCGCCTTCTTCTCCGCAGCCGACTGTTCCTTTCGTTTGCGCTCCAACGCGCTCCGATACTGACGTGAACTCATCGTTGAGCCCTCCGTGTTGGCACTGTTGCGCTGAAGGTACGCCGAGGCTCCGACAGTCCTGGGTATGTCCAGCACCTCCGGAGTCAACCGAAGGCAGGCGGCCCAACATTACGCAGGCCCCCTGCCTATAACTCTTCCCTCACGCCCGCCACGGAGGTAAGGTCCCAAACCATGATCACCACCCCCAAGCGTTGGCGCATCGCCGTAGGCGGCATCCACATCGAGTCCTCGACCTTCTCCCCCCACCGCGCGGGCCACGCCGACTTCACCGTCGTGCGCGGCGAGGAACTCCTCGGCCGCTACAAGGCGCTCGCCGAGCACGTCGAGTGGGTCCCGCTCGTCCACGCCCGCGCGCTGCCCGGCGGCGCCGTCACCGCCGGCTTCTACCGCGAGACCAGCGCCGAACTCATCGAAGGCCTCACCGCCGCCCACGCCGAAGCACCCCTCGACGGCGTCTACCTCGACATCCACGGCGCCATGAGCGTCGAAGACGTCCCCGACGCCGAAGGCGACCTCGCCGCCCGCGTCCGCGCCGTCGTCGGGACCGGCGTCCTCGTCTCGGCGTCGATGGACCCCCACGGCAACGTCTCCCGCCGCCTCGTCGACAACGTCGACCTGCTCACCTCCCACCGCATGTCACCCCACGAGGACTCACCGCTGACCATCCAGCGCGCACAGGACAAACTCGTCGAATGCCTCGACGGCGGCGTCCGCCCCCACCGCGCCTGGGTCACCGTCCCCGTCCTCCTCCCCGGCGAGAAGGCCTGCACCCGCGACGAACCCGCCAAGGGCCTCTACGGCCGCCTCCCCGCCATCGAGGCCCTCGACGGCGTCATCGACGCCGCCATCTGGATCGGCTACGCCTGGGCCGACGAACCCCGCTGCCGCGCCGCCGTCGTCGTCTCCGGCACCGACACCGAACTCATCGCCGCCAAGGCCGAAGAACTCGCCGCCGCGTGGTGGGCCGCCCGCGGCGACTTCGCCTTCTCCACCACCTCCGCCGACGCCGACAGCGCCATCAGCGCCGCCCTCGCCGCCGACGAACGCCCCTTCTTCATCTCCGACTCCGGCGACAACCCCACCGCCGGCGGCTCCGGCGACGTCCCCTACACCCTCACCCGCCTCCTAGCCCACCCCGCGCTCGCCGCGGGCGAGGCCAGCGCGATCTGGGCGTCGTGTGTGGCCCCCGACGCCATGGCCGCCTGCGTCGAGGCCGGTCTCGGCGCGCAGGTGACGGTGCGCGTCGGCGGCGACCTCGGCTACGACGGCGGCGCGAGCGTGGAGTTGTCGGGCGAGGTCACCTCGATCCTGCGCGGCGACCCGACCGGCGGCGACATCGCCGTGGTCACCAGCGGTGGTGTCCACGCGGTGTTGACCGCCCGCCGCAAGCCGTATCACTACATCGCCGACTTCACCGAGCTCGGTCTCGACCCGTCCGATGTCGACGCGACCGTCGTCAAGATCGGTTACCTGGTCCCCGACCTGTTCGACGCGGCGAAAGGCTGGATCATGGGCCTGACGCCCGGCGGCGTCGACCAGGACATCGTGCGTCTGGGACACGTCGGTGTCGAACGGCCGATCTTCCCGCTCGACGAGGCGATGGCAGACCCGGACTTCACGCCGGTCATAATCGCGTCGTGACCGAAGAGCCGCTCACCGGAGGTGGGGTCAACGAGGTCGTGCGGGTCGCGTCGACCGTGCGGCGACCCACCGGCCCCCACACCCCCGCGGTGCACGCCCTCCTCGGCCACCTGGCCGGGGAGGGCTATGCCGGGGCGCCCCGGGTGCACGGCGTCGATGATCAGGGCCGCGAGATCCTCGACTTCATGGCGGGGGACGTCGCGCACTATCCCTTGCCCGCTCACGTGTACTCCGACCGCGGACTGACCGCCGCCGCGCGGCTGATCCGCGGCCTGCACGACGCGACGGCGACGTTCACCCCGCCCGGCGAGGCGGTGTGGATGTTCCCGGTGCGCGAACCCGTCGAGGTCGTCTGCCACGGCGATCTCGCGCCCTACAACTGCGTCTACCGCGACGGGCAACCCGTCGCGTTCATCGACTTCGACACCGCCCATCCCGGGCCGCGCGTGTGGGACCTGGCCTACGCCGCCTACCGCTTCGTACCGCTGACCGACCCCGACGGCCCCGAAGGCAGCGCCGGGACCGGCGAGCAGGCCCGCCGGCTGCGCGTGTTCGCCGACGCCTACGGCCTCACCGGCCACGACCGCGACATCCTCGTCCGCACCGCCATCACCCGCCTGGACGCCCTGGTGTCGTGGATGCACGCCCGGGCCGCCGAAGGCGACGCCGCCTTCGCCTCGCACATCGCCGACGGGCACGACGCCTTGTACCGCCGCGACATCGACTACCTGGCGCATGTTTCGCCGGTCCTCAACGAGGTCCTGCTCGCCGCTTGAGGCGCCCGTTCAGCCAGCCGTGGCGATGAGACGCCGCAGTGACGCGTGAGCGGGCGGGCCCGAGGTGGGTTCCCCGCCGAGACGACCATGCTCGCCGGCGTCGCCGATGAAGATGCCGGCCAGTGCGCGCATCAGCGCCCAGCCCCTGGCCCGGCGCAGCGTCGCGGGATCGTGGTGGGCCCGGTCGGCGGCGCCGTCGGGCAACAGGATCCAGGCGGCGGCAAGGCGCGGAGGTCCCCGACGTCGATGACGCCGCAGAACAAGCCGTCGGCGGTGAGCACGTTGGCCGGGTGCAGGTCACCGTGCGGCCAGATGACGTGTGCCTCGGTGCGGGTCATGCGACACAGGCAGCCCCGCCGGCACCGTCACCGCAAGGGTTTCGCCTCCGGCAGGGTCAGGCGGTCGACGGCCGCGCGGCGCTGCCGCTCGGGCCGGCGGTCGTAACGCGCGGTGGTGGCCGGTGAGGCGTGCCCAACGAGGCCCTGGGCGGTCGCCAGGTCCACACCGGCGTCGAGGAGTTCGCCGATGAAGGTGCGGCGGAAGTCGTGCGGGCTCCGCGACGGGGCCTGTGCCTGGGTGAGGCGGCGGGTGAGAATGTCGGCGACGGCCTGTCCCGACATCGCCGCCACGGCGCCGTCGCGCAGGCGCAGCCGTCCGGCCTTGTTGATCGGCCCGAACAGCGCGCCCGGTGCCTTCCCGCGCACCGCCAGCCACGCCTCCAGCCGCGCCACGGCCTGCGAGGTCAGGTAGACCATGCGCTGCTTGTTGCGTTTGCCCGTCACACGAAACGACCGTGCGGCTCCGTCGTAGTCACCGACGGCGAGCGCGGCGAGTTCGGCGCGGCGGCATCCGGTGGAGTACAGGGCGGCCAGGAGGGCGGCGTCGCGGCGCCCGGCGGGGGACTCGTCGGCGTCGCAGGCGGCGAGGGCGGCGCCGAGGACTTCGCCGGGGACGTGCTGGCCGTGGGGCAGGCGGTGCTGTTCGACGGTGGCGAGGTCGGCGGCGCGCTGGTAGTCCTCGGCGGAGGTCAGTCCGAGCCGCCAGGCTTCCTTCAGGACCCGGCGCAGGGCGACGAGGTGCTTGTTGACGTAGGCGGCCGACCAGCCTTGTTCGCACAGGATGGTGCGGATGCGGGTGGTGTGCTCGTAGCGCAGCAGGTGCCAGGGCTGTCCGGCGCCGGTGCCGTCGTCCTCGCCGGTCATCAGGCGCGCGATGCGGTCGA
This sequence comes from Phytomonospora endophytica, assembly GCF_014202425.1. Lineage (GTDB taxonomy): Bacteria > Actinomycetota > Actinomycetes > Mycobacteriales > Micromonosporaceae > Phytomonospora > Phytomonospora endophytica. The sequence continues at coordinate 343,883 of NZ_JACHGT010000003.1, forward strand.
GGCAGCCTTTCATCGACCGGCGCGATTCGGCGCTGTCGAGGGCGTCGAGGTAGGTCGTGTACGGGTCGGCGTGCACCGCCGCGTCACGCTGCCGGGGTAGCTCCACGATGGACGACACGCCGCCCAGCCTAGGCCAGGCGGGGCCGGGCCGGGCGGGACACACGGGGCCGCTCTGCCCGACGATGCCCGCTCGGCGGTGTGGCTCTGACAGGATCGGGTCATGGCAGACTCGCAGGCGCCGCACGACCGGGAGCTCGCCGAGCGCGACGGTGCGGTGTTCGACATGGCGCGGACGGGCGACACCGCGCGGCTGGCCGCCTATGTCGATGATGATGTGCCCGTCGACTTGGCCAACGACAAGGGCGATTCGCTGTTGATGCTGGCGGCCTATCACGGTCACGTCTCTGCGGTGCGGATGCTGCTGGAGCACGGTGCCGACCCGAACACGCTCAACGAGCGGGGTCAGAGTCCGCTCGCCGGCGCGGTGTTCAAGGCCGAGACCGAGGTGGTGCGCACGCTCCTCGACGCCGGTGCCGACGCCGACGCGGGGACGCCTTCGGCGCGGGCGACGGCGCGGACGTTCGGGCAGTCGCGTTACCTGGAGTGGTTCACGTCTTCACCGTGACAGCCACCGGGTCCATTCGCCGACCCCGGCGACGTACCGGGACAGTTCGGTGAGGAGTCCCGGTACGGCTTCGCGTGAGCGTTCCCGGCGGGGCGCGGCGGGGTCGAGGGCGTGGCGGATGTGCATCTCGGTCCAGTTGGCGTGTTTGATCAGCCAGGACGCGAAGACTTCCGGTCCGTCGATTCCGGCGTCGCCGCCGCCGTCGAGGTAGCCCTCGACGAGTGCGGCCGCGGCCTTGGGGTCGGGTGCGCCGGTCTTCACTCCGGCCCATTCGACGCTCGCCGCGGCGAGTTCCTCGGTGGCCGTCCAGGGCCCGGACACGTCCCAGTCGACGATGACGGGCCGGTCGCCGGGGGCGCGCAGGACGTTCTTCGGGCCGAGGTCGCGGTGGGTGGAGATGAGCGGCCAGGTTCGTCCCCGGCGGGTTTCGGCGAGGTCGCGGATGTCCTGCCAGGGGCCTCTGGCGCGGTCGAGGTCACCGGCCCAGGACTCGCTCGCGGCGCCGGCGCGTGCGGCGAGCGCGGCGATGTGGGCGTCGTCGTGGGTGGTCCACAGGCCTTCGGCCTGTGCGTGGGGGCAGGTGATGGGCAGCCGGTGGATCGTGGCCAGGGCCCGGCCGACGCGTGCGGCGAACGGCGGGTCGGGTCGGCCGGTGACGGGTTCGCCGTCGGCCCAGGTGTGGACGCGGGCGAGTACGCCGCCGGCCGCCGCGCTGATGTGGTCACCGTCGATGTCGGGTATCGGTCGTGGCGCGTCGACACCGGCGGCGATGGCGGCGAGTTCGATGGTGACCGCTTCGGCCATGCGCCGGGCGAAGTCCTCGCCGCGGGAGTGGTCGACGGTCCGGTCGAAGATCTTCACGGCGTATTCGCCGGTGTCGGTGCGCAGCCGCCACATGGTGTGTGAGTAGGCGCCGGCGACGTGGCCCGGGGCGCCGTCGGGGGTGCCGAGGGCGAAGGCCCGGGCGATCATCTCGGCGGTCGGCGACTCGGGCACGGCGGTTGCTCCTCGGCGTGGGGGCGCTGGTGCGGAGTGTCTACCGTAGGGGACATGAATGACGTTCCCACGCCCGTCGTGCCCCAGCCGGGTCCGCGTCTGCCCGCCGGGACGCTGTCGGGGATCGTCGGGTTGCTGATCGCCACGGCCTTGTTGTGGGTGCTGGAGGCCGTCGACTATGTCCTCCCGGCCGACATGGACGCCCTCGGCATCGTCCCGCGTGATGTCGACGGGCTGACCGGGATCGTTCTGGCGCCGTTCCTGCACGCCGGTTTCGACCATCTGGGTGCCAACACGGTCCCGCTGCTGGTGCTGGGTTTTTTGGCCGCGCTGCGCGGGCCGGGGAGGTTCGTGCTCGCCACGGTGGTCATCGTGCTGGTCAGTGGGATCGGCGTGTGGCTGACGGCGCCGGCGTACACGGTGACCGTCGGTGCCAGTGGCGTGGTGTTCGGGTACTTCGGTTACGTCATCGGTCGTGGTCTGTTCGACCGGCGGCTGCTCGACATCGCCGTGGCGGTGGTCGTGCTGTTCGTGTACGGCTCGATCGTGTGGGGTGTGCTGCCCGGGCAGTCCGGCATCTCCTGGCAGGGGCACCTGTTCGGGCTTGTCGGCGGTGTCCTGGCGGCGTGGATGCTGCGCGGGCCGCGCAAGGCCCCGGCGGCGGTCTAGCCGGCGTCGTAGGCGGCCACGAGCCGCTTGGGCGCCTTGTGGCGCCAGGCCTGCCCGACGAGTTCGGTGATGCGGTCGCGGCCGACCTTGTCGAGTTCGACGCGCAGGCCCACGAAGGTCATGGTCGCGGCCTTGCGCCAGACCTCCTCGTAGACACCGGGCGCGTCGGCGACAGCGGCGGCGGCCTCGTCGCGGCCGACGGAGAACACCACCGTCGCGCCGCCTTTCTCGATCCCGCAGAAGGACCTGCCCTTGACACGCAGGCTCGGCCGGTGGACGTGCGTCGACGCCTCGGTCTCGGGATAGCCGGCGGCGATCCGGCGGATGTCGTCGAAGGTGATCACGTCAGACTCCCTGCTGCTTCCACGGCCACGACCGGCACCTTACGCCCCCACCTGGACTAGCCCCCGTGCCAGGACCGCCACAGTGAGGCATAGGTCCCGCCGGCGGCGGCGAGTTCGTCGTGGCTGCCGAGTTCGGTGACCACACCGTTCTCCATGACGGCGACGCGGTCGGCGTCGTGGGCGGTGTGGAGGCGGTGGGCGATGGCGATGACGGTGCGGCCTTCCAGGACCGCCGCGAGGGACCGTTCGGCGTCGCGGGCGGCGCGCGGGTCGAGCATGGAGGTCGCCTCGTCGAGGATGAGGGTGTGCGGGTCGGCCAGGACGAGACGGGCCAGGGCGAGCTGCTGGGACTGGGAGGCGTCGGGCTGCATCCCGCCCGAACCGAGCATCGTGTCGAGCCCGGCGGGCAGGTCGGCCGGCCAGGTCGCGCCGACGGCCTCCAGCGCGGTGAACATGCGGGCGTCGTCGGCGTCGGGCGCCGCGAGGGCGAGGTTGTCGCGCAGGGTGCCCAGGAAGATGTGGTGGTCCTGGGTCACCAGCGCGACGCGGCGCCGCAGTTCGGTCGCGTCGAGGTCGGTGGCGTCGACCCCGCCGATGGTGATGCGCCCGGCCGACGGCGCGTCGATTCCCGCCAGCAGCCGCCCGAGCGTGGACTTGCCCGCACCCGACGGGCCGACGATGGCCAGCCGCTCGCCTGGCCGGACCGACAGGCTCACACCGCGCAGGACGTCGTGCCCCGCGTGGTAGGCGTAGTGGACGTCGTCGATGTCGAGGAGGTCGCCGTGCGGGACGCGTCCCGACGGGGGCGTGGCCGGCGGGACCTTCCCGACGCCTTCGATGCGCGCGAAGGCGGCACTGCCGGCCTGCAGGGCCTCGATCCACATCACCACGGCGTTGATCGGTTCGACCAGCTGCCACAGGTACAGGGTGGCCGCCGCGACGGTGCCCAGGGAGACCTGGTCGTTGAGGTAGAGGGCACCGCCGATGAGCAGGGTCGCGGCCACCGGGAGGGTGTGGGCGATGTCGATGCTCGGGAACAGCACACTGCGCAGCCACAGTGTGCGCACCCGGGTGGCGAATGCCGCGCCGATGCGTTCGTCGTTGCCGGTGATCCGCCCGGCGCGCATCCGCAGGATCTCCACGGTGCGGGCGCCTTCGGCGGTGGCGGCGAGGTCTTCGGCGAGTTCGGTGTTGGCCGCGCCTTCGGCGAGGTAGGCGTCGCGGGCGCGGCGCAGGTACCAGCGGGTGACCAGGGTCAGCGCCGGCAGCGAGATCAGCGCGCACAGCCCGAGGATCGGGTCGAGGACGAACAGCGCCCCGGCGATGAACACCATCTGCACGAAACCGAGGAAGATCTCCGGGAGGGCGTCGCGGGCGCTGTTGCCGACGGTGGCCACGTCGGAGGAGGCGCGGGTCATCAGGTCGCCGGTACCGGCGTGCTCGACGGTGGCCACGGGCAGGTCGAGGACATCGTCGAGGAAACGTTCGCGCAGGCGCGCCAGGGCGCGTTCCCCGAAACGGTGCCCGGCGTAGCGGGCGGCGCGGGTGAACAGGACCTGGGTGATCACGAAGGCGCAGGCGGTCGCGGCCAGGACGTCGATGGTGGAGGTGGTGGTGCCCGACTCGACCTGGTCGATGATGCGGCCGACGATCCACGGTCCGGCCAGGCCCGCCGCGGCCGCCGCGCAGTACAGCGCCAGCACGGTGGTCAGCGCCCGGCGGTCGCCGGACAGGAGGCGCCAGGTGGCGCGGCGAACGTCGCGGCGGTCGGCGACGGGCAGGCGGGTGCTGGTCATCGGCCGGCCTCGGCGGGTTGGTCGTCGCCGGTGCGCCGGTCGACGAGGGCGTGATACGCGGGGCTGGTGTGCAGGAGGGTCTCGTGGTCGCCGGTGGCAGCCGCCCCGTCGTGGACGTGGGCGACGACGTCGGCGAGGTCGAGGAACAGCGGGGAGGTGCTGACCACGACCGTGGTGCGCCCGGCGCGCAAGGCGCGCAGGCGAGAGGCGATGACCGACTCGGTGTGGCTGTCGACGGCCGACGTCGGCTCGATCAGGATCAGCACGTCGGCGTCGGTGAGGACCGCGCGCGCCAGCCGCAGCCGCTGCCGTTGACCGCCCGACAGGGTACGGACCTGGTTGCCCACGGCGGTGTCGAGACCGTCGGGAAGCGCGTCGAGGACGTCTTCGGCCGACGCGGTGTGCACCGCCGCGGCGATCGCCTCGGGGGTGTGCTCACCGGGCGGGGTGAGCGTGTCGCGCGCCGACCCGGCGAACAGGTAGGCGTCGTTGTCGGCGACGACGACCCGGGAACGCAGCTCGGCGAAAGGCATCCCCGACAGCGGCACCCCACCCCAGGTCGCGTCGGAGTCGGTCAGGCGCGCCAGCCGGTCGGCGAGGGCGAGCGCCTCGGCGGGTTCGTCGGCGGCGACGACCGTCAGCGTCCCCGCGGGCACGGTCAGGCCGGTGACCGGGTCGTGCAGATCGGCCGGGCCCGCCGGGACCGGAACGGTCGACGGCGCCTCGGTCACGTCCGGTTCGAGGTTGAGGACGGTCGTGACACGGCGGGCGGCGACCAGGCCGCGGGTGAAGTCGTAGCTGGTCTCGATGAAGAAGTACACCGGCGTGGTCAGCATCGCCACGTAGCCGTAGACGGCGACGAGCTCGCCGACGGTGATGTCGCCGGTGGCGGCGGTGCGCGCGCCGAGCCAGATGACGGCGGCGAGGAAGAGTGCGGGTGCGCCCACCGCGCAGGCGTGGATCCAGCTGGCGACCGACCCGACGCGGTAGCCCTCGTCGCGCAGTGCCGCCGAGCGTTGCCGGTAGCGGGAGGCGAACAGTTCCTTGCCGCCGATGCCGCTGAGGACGCGCAGGCCCGATACGACGTCGCCGGCCAGGGCCGTCAGCACACCCTGCTGTTCGCGGTATTCGGTTTCGACGCGCTGGAGCCTGCGCAGCATCGGGCTGACCAGCAGCACCATCGCCGGGACGCCGACGAGGACGATCGCGGCGAGCAGTGCCGAGACGTTGAACAGCAGGATCGCCACGACGAAGTAGGCGATGACCGAGCCGACGCCGGGACCGACGAAGGTCAAGACCTGCGCGATGCGGTTGACGTCGGTGGAACCCACGGCGATGACCTCGCCGGTGGACAGGCGGCGGGGGAGGGCCGCGCCGAGGCGGGTGGCGTGGCGGACGACGGCCTGGACGGTGCGGAAGGACGCGTCGATGCGGATGAAGGTCATCGTCCGGTGGCGCATCATGCCCAGCAGCGCGTTGGTGGCGCCGACGGCCACGATCGCGGCGGTCCACGTCAGGAGCGCGCCGGTGTCGCGGGCGCGCAGGCCGTCGTCGATGGCGCGCGAGGTCAGGTAGGGCGGCAGGGTCAAACCGACCATCCAGACGGTGCCGAAGAAGGAGCCGCGCAGGACGCGCCAGGGCTGGCGGATGACCAGCCACCAGAGGTAGCGGGCCGGTCCGCGGGCGTCGGGGGTGCCGGGGTGGGCGAGGGGCGTGATCGGCATGATGCGGGCGACGCTACCTGAACACGGTGAGCGACGGCCTTGTGAACACTTTCACAAGTCAACCCTGGTTGACGCGAGTCGTGGTGTCAACTAAAGTTGACGAGCATGAAGGACGCGCACGTCCGGATCGCGCTGCTGTGCGGCGCCGTCGGCGGACCCCTCTTCGCCCTGACCGCCGCCGTCGCAGGCGCCACCCGCGCCGACTACGACCCGTTACGCCACCCCATCAGCTCCCTCGCGCTCGGCGAACACGGCTGGACCCAGACGGCGAACTTCATCGTCTGCGGCATCCTCTACACCGTCTACGCCGCCGGCCTGCGTCCCGCCTTGAAACCCGGACGCGGCCGCCTGTGGGCACCGGTCCTGCTCGCCGGATGGGGCCTTGGCATGATCGGCTCAGGGCTGTTCATCACCGACCCGGTCAGCGGATACCCGCCCGGCACCCCCGACGCGGTCACCGATCCCACCACCACGGGCACCCTGCACGACCTGTTCGCACTACCGGTCTTCCTCGGATTCCCCGTGCTCTGCACCATCATGACCGCACGCTTCATCACCGAGCGCCGCATCGCGTGGACCGTCTACACCGCCGTGACCGCCACGAGCTTCCTCATCGCGTTCTTCGCCTCCGGCGCGGCCTTCGCACAACAACCCGGCCTCGTCGAGTTCGGCGGACTCCTCCAGCGGCTCACCGTCGCCATCGCCCTGACCTGGCTGACACTGCTGGCACTGAGCACACGCCGCCGCTCCCTTCGGCACCAAGCGCACCTCTAGGCTGTGGACGTGACCGACCATGTCGACAAGATCCTCGAACAATGGGCCGAACGCCGACCCGACCTCGACGCCTCCCCGATGGCGGTCTGCGGACGGCTGACACGCCTGGCGCGCCTGGTCACCGCCGAACAGGGCAAGACCTTCGCCGCGCACGGCCTCGACAGATCATCCTTCGACGTGCTGGCCACCCTGCGCCGCGCGGGCGACCCGCACCTGACACCCGCCGAACTCATGCGCGCCGCCATGGTCACCTCCGGCGCCATCTCCCAGCGCCTCGACCGCCTCGAAGAACGCGGCCTCGTTACCCGCACCGCCGCCCAGGACGACCGCCGCGTCGTCGAAGTCGCCCTCACCGGCGAAGGCCGCGACCTCATCGACCGCGCCCTGCCCGACCACCTCGCCACCGAGGAACGCCTCCTCGCGGCACTCCCCGAAAACGGACGCACCGAACTCGCCGCCACCCTGAAACTGCTCCTGGAATCACTCGGCGACACCGTCTGACGGTCACATCGGCGCCACCCGGCTCGTCAAAGCGGTGACCACCGCGATGCGAGAACGGAGCACGAACCCGTGACCACCACACACATCCAGGGAACCGTCGCCGAAGGCTACGCCGACGTCCGCGACGCCTTCACCGACTTCACCACCGGACAGCACACTCCACCCGACGCGCAACTGGCCGCCTACGTCCACGGCCGCCTCGTCGTCGACCTGTGGACCGGCGACGACATCAACGGCGACACCCTCACCGGCGTCTACTCCGCCACGAAAGGCGCCGCCTATCTCACCGTCGCCCTACTCGTCCAAGACGGCGTCCTCGACCTCGACGACACCGTCGCCTCCCACTGGCCGGCGTTCGGCGCGCACGGCAAAGACCGCCTCACCCTCCGACAGCTCCTCGCTCACCAAGCAGGCGTACCCGGCGTCGACGGTGGACTCACCCCCGCCGAACTCGCCGACGACCGGGCCATCGCCGTCCGCGTCGCCGCGCAAGCGCCGTACTGGGAACCCGGGACCGCCTACGGGTATCACGCCTACGTCGTCGGCGCGCTCATCGGCGAGGTGGTCCTCCGCGCCACCGGACGCGGCCTGCGGGAACACTACGAGGAACGCCTCCGCGTGCCGTTCGGTCTCGACCTCCATGTCGGACTGCCCGCCGAGCTCGAAGAACGCTTCCGTGAGATCAAGCCCTGGGTGCTCACCCCCGAACAGGAGGCCGAGCTGTGGTCCGGCTGGCCCGGGGCGGGCAGCGTCGCGGCGATCGCCTACAACCTCGACGCCGAGGAACCGACCGATCCGACGCTGGTCGCCAACGACCGCCGGATGCGCGCCCTCGGGCAGTTCTCCGCCGGTGGCGTCGGCAGTGCCCAGGGACTCGCCGGCCTCTACGACGCGGCCCTGCGACTGCTCGACCCGAGGACCGTCGCGGTGTTCACCGCCGTCCAGTCCACCGGGAACGACCTGGTGAGCGGCATGCCCGCACGCTTCAACGTCGGCTTCGAGAACCTGGCGCAGTACCCGGCCCTCGGCGGCGACGCCTTCGGCCACAGCGGCACACCGGGCAGCCTCGGCTTCGCCGACCCGCGCTCCGGCGTCGCCTACGGCTACACGCGCCGACGATGCACCCCGGCCTTCTACGCACCCGAGCACCAGGCACTGACCGCGGCGATCGTGCGGGCGGCGGGGCGGACGTCGAAACGCATGGGGTGATCTCGCGGTGGAGCGGGTCTCGCACGGGCCCGCAGACCGGCTAGCTCACCAGGTCACGCCAGAACTCCACCGTCGGCGTCCCCTCCGCGCGATGATCGATGGGCACGCCGAACTCTCGGCCGATGTAGTCGACGAGGTCGTCGCCGTACACGATGATGTCGCCGGCGTGCATGGAGAGCACGGGATGTCCGCCACCGCCCGGACCGGCGGGCAGGAAGCGATGCGAGTAGACCGGCACCATGCCGGGCACGCCGGCGAGATGCTCCCGGGCGATGGCCAGAGCATCGGCCTCCCGCTGGGGACGCTCGCCCCAGGTCGGGTACCAGAATCCGAGCGCCCCGGGTATGTGGAACAAGATGCCCTCCACCGGCCAGGCGAGGCGGTCTCGGATCGTCTCCTCGTCGCCGTTTCGCCAGTCGACCCACCCATCGCCGACGGGAAGCGCAGCGGCGAGGAAGGCGCGATGGTCATCGGCGAACGCGAAGCCGTACCGGGCCTCGATGACCATGAACTCCGCATCGGACAGTCCCGGATGGAGCATGACGCCCGGGATCGCGGCGACGGCGGCGGCGGCCTTCCTGCCCAAAGTCACGGCCTTCATCCCTGGGCTCCACCTTCTGGTTCCTTCACCGCTGTCGGGTCCTTTCGTCGCGGTCGCCTTGAACGCATTCCTGAGCGGAGGTTACCGGTGCGGCGGGTTGCAGGGATCGACTTCAGCTCGGGCGGGCCGTTCGGCGTAGATTGCTTGCAGCGGATGGGCCTTGGCGGTCTCGGAGAGCCCTCCGCGGGCCCACTGGCCAGGCGTCGGCCTGCGGTCCTGTGAGATCTGCCGCGTCGGCATGAGGGTCTCGGCAGCGATTCAGCTGAGGCGGGAATGCGCCAGCAGCACCACGCGGTCGACATCTGGGTCGAACCCGAGCACCGGAGGCCCATAGTGGCCCTCGGCGGTCATGGTCACGGGCTTGCCCAGCCGACGACCGATCGCGCTCAGGAATCCGCACAGGGTGTCTACTCCTGCCTGCCCTCGCAGCTCACGAAGGTCGACGTCGAAGTCGATCTCCTCGTCGGAGAACGGCCGGAAGATCACCAGTACGTGCGGCACCGGCCACACCCGCAGATCGACCGCCTCGGCGTCGGCGGGCCGAGACAGCACCTCTGCGGCAGTCGGCAGCGGTGCGGCGATTCCGCCTGCTGAGTACTCCCATGTCCAACCGCTCGACTGGACCAGGTCGAACACGGCCTGCCAGTCCTCGACCGAGGCACCCGCCACGCACACATCCGGCAGAGCGCCCATCAGGTCAGGGTCGAAGAAGTCCCGCACGTCGTCCCACAGCAGATCCGGCACCCCGCCATGCTGCCCGACACTCCGATCCAGCGCAGCCCGATTTCGTTGACGGACGCAGAGGACCGGCCAGGCGATCGAGCCGCTGACACTGCCGCAGCACTTGGGCTGACATGGAGACCACAGATCTCACGCTGCACGATCCGGTCGTCCAGCTGCACGGTCCGCTCCAAGGTACGGTGCGCTGCTGCAATGCTCGCCCCGTTCTCACCACGAGCTACCCAAAGCCAGGCCACAGGCTTCCCTTCCGCCGCCCTGACCAGGCAAAACGCCCTGAGATGCCCACAGCGCCCCCAAAACCGCCTCCCGCTACCTCTGTCCTACCTCCCCGGTGGCGTTGATCCAGTATTTTCGGCCTTCACCGGTTCCGTCCCGTCCTAGGGTGAACCGACGGGGCGTCGCGAGGTGGGGGAGTGGTGCCGTGCGGATGCGAAGGCGTGAGTTCTTGTCCACGGCGCTGCTGTCGGGGACCGCGGCGGCACTGGCGGCCTGTGAGAGTGGGGATCGGAGTCCGGTGGTGGTTGACGCTGACGCGTCGGCGTGGCGCATGCCCGACGAGACGCACGAGCACGAGCTGACCTACATGTCGTGGCCGACGCGGCGGATCTGGGAGTCCGACGTCGACGACGTCCGCGCCGACATCGCCGGTATCGCACGGGCCATCGCCGAGTTCGAACCGGTCGTCCTGCTCGCCGGTGAACGCGACGTCGCGGCGGCGGCGAAGGCGTGCGGCTCGGGTGTCGACGTCCTGCCGGCGACCGTCGACGACCTGTGGGCGCGCGACACCGCCCCGAACTTCGTCCTCGGGCCCGACGGTGTCGCCGGGATCGACCTGAACTTCAACGGCTGGGGCGGCAAACAGTTCCACGACAACGACGCCCGCGTCGCCCGCACGATCCTCGACGAGGCGGGCATCGCCCGCATCCAGGCGCCGATCGTGGGTGAAGGCGGCTCGATCGAGGTCGACGGCGCCGGAACGCTCATGGCGACCGAGAGTTCGCTGGTCAACGCCAACCGCAACCCGGGCAAGACCCGCGACGACATCGAAGCCGCCCTCAAAGACCTCTACGGCGTCACCACGGTGATCTGGGTCGACGGCGTCGCCGGTCACGACATCACCGACTTCCACATCGACGCCCTGGCGCGCTTCGCCCGGCCCGGTGTCGTCGTCATGAGCACCCCTGACGAGCAGACACCGCCCGATGTGTGGACCGCCGCCTACGACCAGGCCCACGGTGTGCTCACCGAGGCCGTCGACGCGCAAGGCCGGCGCCTCGACATCGTCGCCTTGCCCGAACCGGTCGACATCGGGCGCCGCGGTGAGGACTTCCTGGCCAGCTACGTCAACTACTACGTCGTCAACGGCGGCGTCATCGCCCCACGGTTCGGCGACAAACGGGCCGACGCCGACGCCGCGGCCATCCTCGCCGAGCTGTACCCGGGACGCGAGATCGTGCAGGTCGGCGTCGACACCCTCGGTGAAGGCGGCGGAGGCGTCCACTGCTCGACCCAGCAACTTCCCGTCGGCTAGATTGCGGCGATGACCCGACGCGGTGAAGACGCGGCGGCGCTGGTCCCGGCGGCGTTCGCGCGCGACACGGCCGCGCGTCCGGGCGGCCCGGAATGGCTCGCTGCCTTCCCCGACCTGGCCGCCGACCTGCTCGACCGCTGGGATCTGCGCGTCGACGGCACCTCCAGGCACGGTCATGTGGGCGTGATGATCCCGGTGCGGTCGGCCGACGGGGATGCCTTGGCGTTGAAGGTGTCGCGCCCATCATCCGAGGTGGACAACCAGATCGCCGCCCTGGCGGAGTGGGACGAGCGCGGCACGGTCCGGCTCGCCGCCACCGACGCCTCGCGTGGCGCGCTGCTGCTGGAACGGCTCAACGCCGACCGGTCCCTCGACGACCTCGAACCCGCCGCCGCCGTCGAGGCCGCCGCGAGGCTGCTGCGCCGCCTGTCGGTGACCGCCTCGCCGGGCGAGCTGCCGCAGCTGGCCGAGCACGTCCGGGTCTGGCCCGAGCGGTGGGTGGATGAGTGGGAGGCGCTGGGGCGCCCCTTGCCACGCGGTCTCCTCGACGAGGCGGGCGAGGCCTGCCGCGTACTGGCGGCGGGCGCCGGGGGAGTGCTCGTCGACCACGACCTGCACTACCGCAATGTGCTGGCCGCCGGCCGGGAGCCGTGGCTGGCCATCGACCCCCGTGGCGTGATCGGCGATCCGGAGTTCGCGCTGGGCCCGCTGCTGTGGAACAGGTTCGCCGGACGCGACGAGGTCGCATCGCGCCTCGACCGCTTCGTCGAGCTCGCCGGACTCGACGGCGGCAAGGCGCGCGGCTGGACTCTGGTGCGGGCCGTCGACTACTTCCTGTGGTCGACGGGAGCGGGCCTGACCTGGGACCCGGCGGCCTGCCGGGAGATCATCGGCGTGCTGACCGGACCGTAGCCCCTAGCCTTCGGCGACGAAGTCGGCGAGGGCCTCGGCGATCAGGGCGGGCGAGTCGCTCACCTGGTCGGGGAAGCGTTTGCGGTAGTAGGGGATGGCGATCAGCGACAGCGACAGGGCCCAGCCGCGTGCACGTGCCCAGGTGTCGTCGTCGACGCCGAGTTCGGAGCGGTAGGTCTGCCGGGTCTGGGCGTCGAAGACGTACCAGGCGGCCAGGAGGTCGCCGGCCGGGTCGGCGGCGCGCAGAGTGGCGAAGTCGATGACGGCCGACAGGTGCCCGCTGTTCATGAGGAGGTTGCCGCTCATGAGGTCGCCGTGGATCCACACCGGCGGGCCCTGCCATGGGGTCGCGGCCAGGGACCGTTCCCAGAAGGCGAGGAGCAGGCCGGTGTCGAACTCGTCGCGGAGTTCGTCGAGGGCCTCACGGAACAGGGTGTCGCGTGGGGCGAGTGGTGTGCCGCGTTCGAAAGGGTCGTCGGCGGGGACGGGTGCGCCGGTGGCGTCGATGGCCTGGAGGCTGTGGACGAAGCCGGCGAGGTCGGCGGCGGCCTGGTGGGGGTCGACGCGGGCCAGGTCGAAGTCCTCCCCGTCGAGCCAGCGGTAGACGCCCCAGTTGAAGGGGTAGCCCTCGCCGGGTTCGCCGAGGGCGAGCAGTTCGGGGACGGCCAGTGGCAGGTGGGGTGCCAGGCGGGGTAGCCAGGTGCCGTCGAGTCCGACCTGGTGCTGTGTCCCGGGGGTGCGGGGGAGGCGCACGGCGAGGTCGGTGCCGAGGCGATAGGTGATGTTGTCCGTACCCGACGCTGCGGGCCGGAGCGGCCGGCCGGCCCATCGGGGGAACTGCGCGGTGAGGAGCCGCGCCACGAGGGCGGCGTCGATGTCCACTTCGTCGTCATGCATTTTCGTCTCCGGCACGTGGCGGAGCCTGCCAGTGGTGGGGCTCGTGGGGCAAGTGGGTTTCCGGTGGCCGATCCGAGCGTGATTACTTGCGGGAATCTTCATTCCCGTGAGTTATGGCAGTCCGGAGCGACACGCCCATTAAGTATGTTTGATTTAGTATTTCCAGTAATTCAATAAATCTGTTAGGCTGCTCACGTGAAAACGGACATTCTCTGCAAGCACTGCGGCGCCATCGTTCCTCAGCGGGCCGGGCGCGGGCGGCCACGCCAGTACTGCCCCGAAGGGACCTGCCAGGGCGCGGCCAAACGCGATCGGGACCTGCGCCGGGCCTCCCCCGGCCTCGAAGGCGCCCTGGCCCGCGCCGAAGACCTCTACGACCGCATGGAGACCGGCCTCGCCCAGGCGATCGAACCCCTGGCGCGAGTACTGGCCGACGAGATGAGCCCCGCCGGGGTCGAAGCGAAGATCAGTGCGGTGAAGGCCGAGGCCGCCGCCCAGGTCGCCACCGCCAAGACCGACCGTGAAGACGCCTTCCGGCGCCTGCGCGACGCCCAGACCGAGGCGACCAGCACCGCCAGGGCCCACGAGGAGCAACTCACCGCTTTGCGTGCCGAACTCGATCAGGCGCGTCTGGCCGCCGGCGCGGCCGCCGAACAGGCCGAGCGCGTCGCCGCCGAACGTGACGCGGCCGAAAGCCGTGCCGCCGACGCGGGTGTTCGCGCCGAGCGGGCCGAAACCGACGCCGAACGCGACCGGGGACTGGCCGCCGCCGCGCAGGCCGCACGCGACGAGGCGGTCACCGCCGCCGACCGCGCCGAGACCGCCCGGGCCGCCTCGGCGCGTGCCGTGGTCGCCGCGCAGGCCGAACGCGACATGGCCGCCACCGCCGCCGACCGGTCCGAGGCCCGCGCGACCGAGGCCGTCGCCCAGGCCGCCGGTGCCCGGCAGGACGCCGACCGGGCGCGTACCGCACTGGCCGAGGCCACCGCCGCGCACGATCGTGCCATCGAGCACGCGAAGGCCGGTCACGAGCGGGATCTGGCCGAGGTCCGGTCGGCCGCCGATGCCCGGGTCACCGCGGCCGCGACGGAGGCCGAACGCGCGCGTGCCGAAGCCGCCGAGCAGGTGCGCCGGGCCCAGCAGCTCGACGACCGCCTCGACGATCACCGCGAGCGCCTGTCGGCGGCGCGGGCGGAGAACGCCGCGCTGCTGGAGCGGGCGGTGACCGCGGAGTTGCGGGAGCGGGCGGCACTCGCGGAGCGGGAGAGGCTGGAGAAGAAGGAACAGGGCTCCTAGACCCGACGACGGGCCGGCCTCGGTGTGCGGGGCCGGCCGTTGTCCGAAGGAGTCTCGACGACGGCGAATGCCGCGTTCACGCCGTCCGTGGGTGGAGCGCCACCGGTGGCCGACCTCAAGCGGTTCTTCTTCCCCGACGGCGCCGGCCGAGCGGCGTGGCTATGGCCAACCGGCTTGGTTTCGCCGTCGAGGAGACGACGGTTCGCTACTTGGGTACGTTCCTGGACGATCCCTTCGACCGGCTCCAAGCCGCCGCACGAACATGTCACCGGCGGCAAGGTAGAGGTCCTGGTTAGCGGGCAACAGCCCGAAGAGGACGCATCGCGGGACGCCACCGTGGTTCAGGGGCAAAGAATCCTCGCCGCCCGCCTGGCTGGCCGTCCTGGGCTCGGGGTCGGTGCGTCATTCCGCCGTCGGGAGTCTGGGGTGGTCGGTGGGGTAGATGCCGATGGCGAATCCGTACACGGTGTCGCCGGACCTCGGCGTCCGGTCGAACTCATCGACCAGTTCGGCCATCCGGTCCCAGAACTGAGAGGCCTGATCCTCCGAGATGCGCGCATGCCGGATGAAGCCCCAGAGCTTTCGCTGCTCGAACGCCGTGGCCGACTCACGTGCGGCCACCTCGAAGTCGTTGAAGTCTCCCGGCATCTCTTCACCTGCGGGTGACGGCTCGGCTGTCACGTGGAACATGCGCGCGGTGCGCCCGTAGAAGCGCTCCTCGATCGCCCGAACCTTCCGGGTGCGTACTACCTGGAGCAGGCCGTTGCGGCTGAGCACGCCCACATGGTGCGCGATCGTGCTCTTGGGGCGATCGACCGCGACGGCGAGCTCGGTGATGGTCGCGGCCCGTTCGTGGAGGAGCTGCAGGATCGCGGTGCGCAGCGGATGACCGATGGCCTTGACCTGGTCAGCCGTGGACAGCGCCATCCGATCGGCCAGCTCGTAGTCAGGGGAGTTGTCGGTCATGACTAAACAGACTACCATCGCAGAACGTTCCAAGAAAGTCGTTCAATGAGCATGGGGAGACCACTGACATGGCCGAAGTACTGCTGTACCACCACATCCAGGGCCTGACCGACGGAGTACGGGCCTTCGCCGAGGACCTGCGCCAGGCCGGGCACACCGTGCACACCCCCGACCTGTTCGACGGCCGCACGTTCGCCACGATCCAGGAGGGTTTCGGATTCGCCCGTGATGCCGGTTTCGAAGCGATCCGGGAACGCGGTATCGCCGCCGCCGACCAGCTCGCCCCCGGACTCGTCTACGCCGGCTTCTCTTTCGGCGTGACGATCGCCCAGCGGCTGGCGCAAACCCGACCCGGTGCCCGTGGGGCGCTGCTCATGCACTCCTGCATGCCCGTCACCGAGTACGGGGACACCTGGCCGCAAGGGTTGCCGGTGCAAATCCACGGCAAGGAAGGCGATGAGTTCTTCGACGAGGACCTACCGGCCGCGCGCGAACTCGCCGACTCCACACCGGTCGCCGAGCTCTTCGTCTATCCCGGCGACCAGCATCTCTTCGCAGACTCCTCACTCGACGCATACGACCCGCAGGCGGCCGCGCTGCTCATGGAGCGGGTGCAGGCCTTCCTCGCCTCCACAAAGGAAGGATCCGGTGAACACTCCACCGGGTCGTTAGGACACGAAGCGGCCGACCGGTCAATGGGCGACCGGTCGGCCGGGAGTCTCAAGGTCGCAGGCCGCGCAGACTGGTGCGCTGTGCGGTAGAGCCAGTCATCGGTGCGCGGCATGGCCGGGCCGGTGCGTTCGCCGTGCCCGAGCCGGGCGTGACGCCGCGGCAGACGACTCCCAGCCGGTACGTGACGATGCCGCCCTCGGTGCCTTCGACACCGGCCACCTCAGCCGACGCCGTGCAAACCGGGATCACCCCTTGGCGCCGGTCTTCGCGCGATCGTTGGTCGCGGTCCACGCCGTCCCGAGGAGCCTGTTGACCGCGATGCCCGCCGGTGGCGGCAGGGGCGCGGCGTTCTCCGCGGCGAAAGACTGCAGCAGGTAGGCCAGGAGTCTTCGTGACGCGGCGACCGAGAAGGCCGGTGACCCGCCGCGCAGTCCGTCGGCCGCGGCGAGGACGAGGCCGATGTCGGCGGGGTGGAAGTCGGCGCGCAGCCTTCCCGTCGCCTTCGCGCGGGCGACCAGCGTCGCCAGGGCGGTCTCGGCGCGGTCGCGCAGCGTGTGGGCTTCGACGGCGTCGGGGTTGCGTGCGAGGTAGGCCCCGGTGAAGCCGGAGTCGGTGACCCGTTCGGCCGCGACGGTGGCGATGACGCCGGTCAGCCCGCGCCACGGGTCGGGGTCGGCGAGCGCGTCGTCGAGGGCTTCGCGGCAGGTGCCGAGGTTTTTGGTGAACACCGCCGCGGCGAGTGCGTCGCGGCCGGGGAAGTGGCGGTAGACGGTGGCGACGGCGAGGCCGGCGTGGCGGGCGATGGTGGTGACGGGTGCGTCGATGCCGTGGGTGCGGTAGACCTCGCCGGCGGCGGTGAGGATGCGTTCGCGGTTGTCGCGGGCGTCGGTGCGCTGTTTCCGGGAGGGGCGTGCGCGCATGTCTCTCACTTTAACGCAACCGGATGGCCTGTTCCGTTTTTGGGTTTAGCGTGGGCGCGCAAGCCTTTGACTAGCGACGGGACCGATCGATATGGCGATGATGCGCGCGGCCTTCTACGACTCCTACGGCCCGCCGGAGGTGATCTACGTCGGGCGGGCGCCGGTGCCCACGCCGCGCAAGGGCCAGGTTCTGGTGCGGGTCGGCGCGGCGAGCGTCAACGGTGGTGAGTTGTTCGCGAGGGCGGGGCGGTTGCGGTTGCTGACCGGGCGGCGGTTCCCGAAGGCGGTGGGCATCGACTTCGCCGGGCGGATCGAGGCCCTCGGGCCGGGTGTGCGGGGTGTTGGCGCCGGTGAGGACGTGTGGGGTGTGCTGCCGCGCGGGCGGATGGGCACCGCCGCGGAGTTCGTCGCCGTCGACGCCGGGCGTGTCGCGCCCATCCCGGCGGGGCTCGACGCGATCGAGGCGGTCTCCTTGCTGGCGGGTGGCACCACGGCGCTGACCGGGCTGCGCGACAAGGCGGCGTTGCGTGGCGGGGAGCGTCTGCTCGTGCGTGGTGCCGCCGGTGGTGTCGGCAGCCTCGCCGTGCAGCTCGGGAAGGTCTTCGGTGCGCACGTCACGGGCCTGGCCTCGGCGCGGACCGGTGATTTCGTGCGTGGGCTGGGCGCCGATGAGGTTCTCGACTACGCCGTCACCGGTCCGGGGGATCTGGGCCGTTTCGATGTCGTGTTCGACACCGTCGGCGGGCGGCTTCCGGAGTTTCGGCGGCTGCTGGCGCCGGGCGGGCGGATGGTCGCCGTGGCCTTCGACGCCTCGCGGATCCTGCGCGACGTCGGGTACCTGTTCGCCTCGGTGGTGCACGGTTCGCGGCGGGTGCGGTTCTTCAGTGGCGATCCGCGTCGTGAACTGCTCGACGAGCTGGCGGTCCTGGTCGGCGACGGGTCGATCAGGCCCGTCGTCGACACCGTCCGGCCGTTGTCGGAGGTCGCCGTGGCCCACCGCGCCCTGGAGGACGGCGGTGTGCGCGGCAAGCAGGTGATCGCGATCTAGGCGAAGTCGCCGGCGTGGTCTTCGGCCCAGGTGCGAAATGTCCGTGCGGGCCGCCCGAGGACGCGTTCGACGGTGTCGGTGACGCGCTCGGGGGTCTCGGTGAACGACTTCCACGCCGCCAGGCGGGCCGCGGCGAAGGCCCGGTCGCCCCACCTGGCGGCGAAGACGTCGATGTCGGGCGGTAGTTCCTCGAAGCGCACGTCGCGGCCGGTGGCCTCACCGATGATCGCGGCCTGGCGTTCATGGGTGATCGACTCCGGGCCGGTGACGACGTACTTGCCGCCGTGGTGCCCGTCGGTGGTCAAGGCGGCAACGGCCACCTCGGCGATGTCGCGTTCGTGCACCAGGGAGCGGGCGGCCCGCGCGTATGGCCAGCGGACGACACCGCTGCGGACCTGTTCCGCCCAGGCCAGGGCGTTGGCGGCGAAGTCGATGGCGCGCACGAAGGTCCACTCGGCCTTCGAGGCCCGGATGCGGCGTTCGACGTCCTGGTGGAAGGACGTGGGCGTGTCGTCTTCGGCGAGGTCGGTGACGTCGGTGGACAGGTAGACCACGCGTTTGGCGCGGGTGGTGACCAGGTCGATCACCTCGGGCACGACCGGTATGCCGGGCCACATCAGCCAGACGGCGCCGACGCCGTCGAGGGCGGCCTCCATCGACGCCGGTGAGGAGAGGTCCCCGGCGTGGCCTTCCACGTCGGGCGGGAGTGCGGTGGTGTCGCGGACGAGCGCGCGGACTTCGTGCCCGGCCGCGGACAGGCCCGACAGGACGTGGGCGCCGACGCGGCCGGAGGCGCCGGTGACGAGATAGACGGTCATGTCGGCGACGGTAGATCCCCAACCGTGGTCGAGGTCAACGCGACGTGGTCTGGACCACCGCCCGGTGCCGTGCGAAGATCGTCGCGCCACGCATCACACCCCCGGGAGCAACCATGACCGCACGGGTACTCGTGTTCGGACTCGATGGAATCCGCTATGACCGGCTGCTGTCGTCGCCGACGCCGCACCTGGACGCGATCGCCGCCGAAGGTTTCCTCGCGCCGACGCGCATCCGCGAGATCAACCCGACGATCTCGGGCCCGTGCTGGGCGACGATCGCCACCGGCGTGCACGCCGACGATCACAACATCTTCGGCAACGACCTCACCGGCCACCGCCTCGGCGAGCACCCGTGCTTCCTGGCCCGGGCCGACAAGGCCGGGCTGAGCACCTACGGGGCCGCGGCGTGGCCCCCGCTGCTGACCGGCGACTCCGGTGGCCCGATCTTCCGGCCGACCGTGGCGTACACGCCCGACCCGCGTCCCGGTGAACCCGCCGGCGGCGACCCCTACACCGACCAGGCCGTCGCCGACCACGCCTGCGAGGTCCTGTCATCGAGCGACGTCGACGTCGCGTTCGTCTACTTCGGTGCCGTCGACGAGGTCGGCCACCACGTCGGGACGGGCCCGGAGTACAACGCGCAGATCACCGACACCGACGCCCGTGTCGGGCAGGTCCTGGCCGCCGTCGCCGCCCGCCCGGCCTTCGCCGACGAGACCTGGACCGTCCTGGCGGTCACCGACCACGGGCACGTCGACGGCGGCGGGCACGGCGGCGACTCCGACCTGGAGCGCACCGCGTGGGTCGCCGGCCGTGGACCCGGCCTGGTGAACGGCAGCGTGTACGAGCACGCCGACATCCCCGTTTTGGTACTGTCGGCCCTCGGCGTGGCTTGATCTGCCTGACCGGAGGGGCGCATGTTCACCACCATCACCATCGGCGTCACCACCGGCTCGGCGCCTGTCGCGCTCGACATCACCGTCGAGTGCGCGGCGTTCCTCAACGAGCACGCACCCGGCCGTGACGGCCTGCTCAACGTGTTCGTCCCACACGCCACGGCGGGTGTGGCGGTCATGGAGACCGGTGCCCGCAGCGACGACGACCTGCTCGCCGCCCTCGACGACCTCCTGCCCACCGACGACCGGTGGCGGCACCGGCACGGCAGTCCCGGGCACGGCCGCGACCATGTGGTGCCGGCGTTCATCTCCCCTCATGCGACCCTGCCGGTCGTGGCCGGGCGGATCGCCTTGGGGACGTGGCAGTCGGTGGTGCTGATCGACACCAACGCCGACAATCCACAGCGCACGGTCCGGCTGTCATTCCTGGGCTGAGGCCGCGTTCTTTATTTGTTCGGTACGCGAATCATTCGCGCTATTCTTCCTCCATGGGCAGGCCCGAGGAGAAGATGAGCGTCGTGACCGCGATGGTGCGCACGACGTTCCTGGTCAACGCCGCTTACGCGGCCTCGGGCCGCGAATACGGGCTGACCCCCCAGCAGGGGCAGCTCCTGTGCGTATTGATGCCCCAGCCTTACGGCATGAGCGAGCTCGGCGGGATGCTGGGGCTGGCCAAGTCGAGCCTGACGGGCCTGGTCGACCGGACGGCGAAGCTCGGGTACGTGCGGCGTGAGCCCGACCCGCTCGACGGGCGGGCGGTGCGGGTGGCGCTGACCGGGCCGGGTGAGGTCCTCGCCGAGGACTTCTACGCCGCGACCTGCCGCAAGGTGGAGGAACTGTCGGCGGGTCTGGCCGACGGCGAGCGCGAGGCGCTGGCGGAGTTGCTCGGCCGGATCGTGACGGGCAATGAGGCGCCGGAGGTCTTCATGGAACTCGACGAACCGGTGCGTACCGGTTCGCCGAGTTGAGGGGTCTGGTCGTTCAGTTCGTGCCGAACAGGTCGTGGAAGCGGCCGGTGAACAGGTCGGTGCCCTTGTAGGCGCTGACGGTGGCGGCGTCGAGGATGAGGGGGCCGTCGTCACCGGGGAACTGGCCGACGCTGGCTTTCGGGCCGAGTGGCAGCAGGACCGAGGGGGTCGCGGCGGGCCGGTAGGTGGCCTGCGGGGTCTTTCCGTTGATCTGGGCGAGGATGTTGGCGGCGGCGACTTCGGCGTGCTGCATGGCGTATCCGGCCATCTTGGCCTCGGCGAGGTCGGTGATGTCGCCGATGGCGTAGACGGTGGGGTGGCCGTCGACGGTGAGGTGTTCGGTGACGTGGACCTGGCTGCGGGCGTTGCGGGCGGTGAGGCGGCCGTCGCCGAGGTAGTCGCCGTTGACGTCGACGCCGTAGGCGCGAAACCAGATGTCGGCGGTGATCGGGCCGCTGGTGGTGGCCACGGTGAAGGTCTTGGCCTGTCCGGGTTGGCCGGGGGGCTGTTGGGTGAGGCTGGTGCCAAGGCGCAGTCGCACACCGAGCTCGTCGAGCTGGCGGTGCAGGTCCCGGCGCAGTTGGGGCGCGAAGGCGGGCAGCAGCGTTTCGGCCGGGTCGAGAAGGGTGACGGTCTTGTCGGCCCAGGCGGCGCTGATCTCGCCGGCGAGTTCGAGGCCGACGGGTCCGGCGCCGACGATGAGGACGCGTGCGGCTTCGGCGAGTTCACCGTGGGTGTGGCGGAGGCGGCCGAGGGCTTCGTGGTGGTCGTCGGTGTCCATTTTGGCGGGGTAGGGGTAGCGGGAGCCGCTGGCCAGGACGATGTAGTCGGCGTCGAGGCGCGTCCCGGAGGCGAGGGTGACGCCTTGCGGGTCGACGGAGGCGGCGCGGTCGCGGATGAGGGTGCCGCGGGTGAGGAGGGTGTCGTAGGGGAAGAACATGTTGTGCGCCCAGGTGGGGTCGACGAGGGCGCGCAGGGCTCCCGCGGAGTGGACGAAGGCGTCCTTGGGGTCGACGAGGGTGACTTCGGCGTGGTCGTCGAGGGCTTTGGCGAGTGCCGATCCGCCGTATCCGCCGCCGATCACCGCGACTGTCGCGTTCATGTCAGATCACATTCCCTAATAGATTGATTCGCCCTACGAACCGTATTAGTTCGTGCCACGAACAGCAATGGTTCGTGATGTGCGCCACCCCGGCCCCTCGTTTAGGCTTGGTTGATGACGACCGCCGCAGCGACCACCTGGGACGGCCTCGAAATCGCCGCCGACGAACCCCACGGAGCCACCATCGTCGTTCGCCGCCCGATCGGCGGTGACCGCTTCGAATACCTGCTCCTCCACCGCGCCCACCACGGCCCCGACTACGCCGGGCCCTGGGCCTGGACCCCACCGGCCGGTGCCCGCCAGCCCGGCGAGGCCGTCGAACCGGCCGCGTTGCGTGAACTCAAGGAAGAAGCCGGCATCGACGGCGCCGACATCCACCCCATCGACCTGTCCGACGGCTGGGCCCGCTTCTACACAGAGGTCGGCGAAGACGCCCACGTCGAACTCATCGACGTCGAACACGACGACTACCGCTGGGTCGATCCCCAGACCGCCGGCCGCACATGCCTGCCGTCGGCCGTGGCCGGCCAGGTCCCCGTCGCCGACACCGTCCCCGGCGTCGCCTTCACCTTCCGCCCGGTCACCCCCGCCGACACCGGCGAGCTGCTCACCTGGCGCGCCGTCCCGCACATCGCGCCCTGGGCGGACTCGGCGGTCACCGAGCACGCCACCGGGCACATCGTCCTGGCCGACGGGCGCGCCGCCGGATACGCCGAACACGCCCTGGCCGACGAGCCCGGCCTCGCCGACGTCGAGGCCCTGGCCGGGGCGGTGCGCATCGGGTTCCTCCTGGCCGACCCCGACGTGGTCTCCCACGGCCTGGGCGCGACGCTGCTGTGGTCCTACCTGCGCCAGGTCGTCATCCCCGCCCACCCCGGCACCGGACACATCGTGGCCTTCCCCGCCGACGGGAACCGCCCCGCGAGGCGCGCCCTGGAACGCGCGGGTTTCCGCCGCGGCGGCGACCTCGACGGCGGTGCCCGCGTCGTCTACGCCATCGACCGGGCCCACTGGTTCGGGTGAGGCGAGGCGATATCGGGATGCGCGCGACACGCCCATGAGGCGACCATGTCGCCATGACCGATTCGACGGTGGCCCCCGAAGTCCACGAATACTACGAACGCGGCGGTGAACGGACCCGGCTGACGGCTTCGGCCACCGGCCGCCTGGAATTCCTGCGCACCCGCGACATCCTGCGCCGCCTCATCGGCGAAGCGCCCGCGACCGTCCTCGACGTCGGCGGCGGCACCGGCGTCCACGCCGCCTGGCTCGCCGGTGACGGCCACGCGGTGACCCTCATCGACCCGATCGCCTCCCAGGTCGCCGTCGCCGCGGCACTGCCCGGCGTCGACGCCCGGATCGGCGACGCCCGCGCCCTCCCGCTGCCCGACGCGTCGTTCGACGCGGTGCTGCTGATGGGCCCGCTCTACCACCTCCAGACCACTGAAGAGCGCGTCACCGCCCTGCGCGAAGCCCGCCGCGTCGCCAAACCCGGCGGGCTGATCGTCGCCGCCGTCATCGGCCGTTTCGCGCCCTGGCTCGACGGGCTGCGCTGGGACCTGCTGACCCTCGACGGGGCACCGGCGATGCTCGACAAGGTCGCCGCGACCGGTGAACTGCGGCCCCGCGACTACGGTCTCGACACCGTCTTCACCACCGCCTACGCCCACCGCCCCGAGCAGGCCGACGCCGAATTCGCCGCCGCCGGCCTCACCCCCGACACCTACGCCGTGGAAGGCGCGGCGTGGCTGGTGTCGCGGCTGGAGGCCCTCCTCGACGAAGACGACTCCCGCACGCGCCTCCTCGACGGGCTGCGCGCCTTCGAGCGTGAACCCTCACTGCTCGGCGCGAGTTCGCACCTGCTGGTCACCGCCCGCAACACCTGAGACCGTCCGGGCGCGCGGGCGGTCCTCGCGCGCCCGGTTCAGGCGGTCCCGAACGGGTTGTCGACGGCGTAGCGCCAGTACCCGTCGGCGCCGCGCCTGGCGACATCGGTGGCCGTACCGCGCACCAGGTCCTCACCGATGACCCAGTCGACGACCAGCAACGCGATCCCGTCGGCCTCCAAGACCTTCCGGGGCGCCACCGTGATCGCCGCGCCCAGGGCCATGTGCCCGCCCAGGATCGACAGGCGCCCGTCGCCGTCGACGGCCCGGCCGTCTTGGCCTCCCATGACCGAACCGGTCTCGTAGAGTTCGGCGACGGCGGTGATGTCGCCGCTGTTGAAGCGGGCGGCGAACACCGCGGGGACGTCGGCGGCACGGCGGGCCAGGGGCATGGTCATCTCGGCTCCAAGAGTCTGGTGTCATGGGTGCTTGCGACCACGACGTTAGGAGGCGCCGCCATGGCTCACCAAAGCGAAAGCCACGCACCCGGGCTCCCGCCGCACCCGCTGGCGCGGGTCACCGCGCCTGCCCCCGACTGCCCGGTGGAGGTCGCGATGGACGTCTTGTCGGGCCGCTGGACCACCCTCGTCGTGCGCGAACTGCTGTCGGGCGCGCGAAGCTACAGCGACCTGGCCGCGCGGCTGCCGAGCCTGTCCGACAAGGTTCTCACCGAGCGGCTGCGGCACCTCCGCGCCCGCGGTGTGCTGCGACGGGAGGCGACCGCGGGCTTCCCGGTACGCGTGTCCTACGAGCTCACCGACAGCGGCAGGCGCCTGGCGCCGGTGCTGCAGACCCTGTGGGACTGGGGAACCCGGCACCAGACCACCCCCTGACGCCCTGTGGCCCACGCCACACGCGCTTCCTGTCAGCTTTCGCGCCGCCGCCCCGCTCAAGACACGAAAGCCACGGCACAAGGACAGGAGCAGCACATGAAGCACCACATCGTCGTACTCGGCGCCGGTTACGCCGGCGCCTACGCCGCCGGGAACCTCGCCCGCGGACTGTCGCCGGCCGACACCGCCATCACCGTCGTCAACGCCGAACCCGACTTCGTCGAACGGCTGCGCCTCCACCAGCTCGCCGCCGGCCGGACCCTCGCCTCGAAGAAACTCGCCGACGTCTTCGCCGGCACCGCCATCGGCCTGCGCGTCGCCCGCGTCACCGCCCTCGACCCGGACCGCCGGACCGTCACCGTCGCCGACAGCGGCGGCGGAGCCGAACTCGGCTACGACACCCTCCTCTACACACTCGGCAGCCACGTCGCCGACCACGGCGTGGCGGGCGTGCGCGAACACGCCTTCAACGTCGCCGCCCGCCCCTCGGCACTGCGCCTGCGCGACCGCCTCGACGCCCTCGGCACGGCCGGGAAGGCCCTCATCGTCGGCGACGGCCTGACCGGCATCGAGACCGCCACCGAACTCGCCGAGTCCCGGCCGGGTCTGTCGGTGACGCTGCTCGCCCGCGGCGAACTCGGCGCCCGCCTGTCGCTTCGGGCCCGCGGTCATCTGCGCCGGGCCTGCACGCGGCTGGGGGTGACCGTCGTCGAGCACGCCGAGGTCACGGCGGTCGAGGCCGATCGGGTGCGCTGCGCAGACGGGTCGGTGCACGCCTGCGACGCCACGGTGTGGGCGGCGGGGTTCACCGTCGGCCCGATCGCGGCCGCCGGTGGCCTCGACGTCACCGCCGACGGCCGCATCATCGTCGACCGCGTGATGCGGTCGGTGTCACACGAGGACGTCTACGCCGCCGGTGACAGCGTCCACGCCATCGGCGACAACGGCCTGCCGATGCCGATGTCGTGCGGTTCGGCCGGGTACACCGCGCGGCAGGCCGTCAACGCGATCATGGGGCGCTTGACCGGCGGGAGGATCGACGAGACCGCGCTGGCCTACTCCGGTAACCACATCACTCTCGGGCGGCGCGACGCGATCCTGCAGTCCGTCGACGCTCAGGCGCGGGCCACACCACGCTACGTGGGCGGCCGGGCCGCCGCGCTGGTCAAAGAGGGCATCAACCGGGTCTCGCTGTGGACGGTGTCGCACCCGACCTTCGGGTTGCCCACACGCACGCGCCGGACGACCCAGGAGCAACCGGTCGCCGGAGCCGGCGGCGTGTCCGCCTAGGGTGTGCGGCGTGGACGACACCGCCACGGATCGTTTCGAGGCCGGCCGCGACCGGCTGGCCGCCCTGGCCTACCGGCTGCTGGGTTCGGCCGCCGAGGCCGAAGACGCCGTGCAGGACGCGTTTGTGCACTGGCAGTCGGCCGACCGGTCGCAGATCAGGGTGCCCGAGGCGTGGCTGACGAAAGTCGTCACCAACCTGTGCCTCGACCGGTTGCGTTCGGCCCGGGCCCGCCGTGAACGCAGCGTCGGCGCCTGGCTGCCCGAACCGCTCCTCGACGGCGACCCGATGCTCGGCCCGGCAGACACCGCCGAGCAACGCGAATCGGTGTCGCTTGCGGTGCTGACGCTCCTGGAGCGCCTGTCGCCGGTGGAGCGTGCGGTCTATGTCCTGCGTGAGGCCTTCGCCTACGGCCATGCCGAGATCGCACGAATCCTCGACGTCACCGAGTCGGCCAGTCAGCAGCACCTGCACCGCGCAAGGCACCGTGTCACCGCCGGGCGCCGGGGCGGGCGAGTCGACCCGGCATCGGCCCGCCGGATCGTTGAGGAGTTCTTCACCGCGGCCTCCTCCGGCGACACCGGGAGGCTGGTGGCGATGCTGACCGACGACGCCACGGCCGTCTCCGACGGCGCGGGCCTGACCGCGGCGCTCCTGCGATACGACACCCCCGAGCGCATCGCGGCGATCGCGCGGGCCGGGTTCACGCCCACACCGGCGAAACGCCGGTTCGCCGGTGGCCGCCCGGCGGTGCATTACGCCCTGGTCAACGATGCCCCGGCGATCCTGTTCGTATCCGGCGGCGAGGTCGCCGGCGCGGTGACCTTCGACCTTGTCGCCGGGCGTATCGCCATGGTGCGCGGGATCGCCGCCCCTACTCGGCTCACCCGCCTCACGCGCGCCTGGCGGCGATGCCGGCCGGGAGCGCCGCTTATCGCCGCGTGGTGAACCACCGTGGTGTCAGCCCAGCGATGCTCGCCTGCCGGTCAGCCACTGTCGTTCGGTGTCGGTGCCGGCCAGTGCGATGGCCGCGTCGAACGCCGCCCGGGCGGCGGCGTGCTCGCCGAGGCGGGCGTGGAGTTCGGCGCGCGCGGCGGGCAGGAGGTGGTGTCCGGCGAGTGCGGTGTCGAGTCCGGCGAGGAGTGCCAGTCCGGCGGCCGGTCCTTGCCACTCGGCGACGGCGACGGCGCGGTTGAGGCGGACCACGGGTGAGCCGGTGCGTTGTTCGAGGCGGGCGTAGAGGCCGGCGATGCGGGCCCAGTCGGTGTCGGCGGCGGTGGCCGCGGTGGCGTGCGCGGCGGCGATCTGGGCTTCGAGGAGGTAGCGGCTCTCGCCGGTGCCGCGCAGGGCCTGGGCGAGCAGGGCAAGGCCGTGGGCGATCTCGTCGCGGTGCCAGGCCGAGCGGTCTTGTTCCGACAGGCGCACCAGTCGCCCGTCGGTGTCGACGCGGGCGTCGCGGCGGGCGTGCTGGAGGAGCATCAGGGCGCGCAGGGCCGCCACGTCGCGTTCGCCGGGGGTGAGTTCGGCGATGACGCCGGCCAGGCGGATCGCCTCGTCGGCGAGTTCGACGCGGGTCAAGGCGCGTCCTTCGGTGGCGCGGTAGCCCTCGGTGAACACGAGGTAGACCACGTGCAGGACGGTGGCCAGGCGTGCGGGGAGGTCGGCGGCGGCGGGGACGCGGTAGGGGACTCCGGCGGCGGCGATCTTCTTTTTGGCGCGGGTGAGGCGGGCGGCCATGGTGGCCTCGCCGACGAGGAAGAGGCGGGCGATCTCACGGGTGCGCAGGCCGGTGACGTAGCGCAGGGTCAGCGCGATCCGCGCGGCGGGCGCCAGGGCGGGGTGGCAGCAGGTGTAGACCAGGCGGAGGCGTTCGTCGGGGACGGGTCCGGTGTCGGTGCGGGGTTGGTCGTCGTCGCCGGTGATGAGCAGGGGCATTTTGCGGCGTGCGGTGGCGTCGCGGCGCAGCCGGTCGGTGGCGGCGTGGCGGGCGACGGTGAGCAGCCACGCGGCGGGGTTGGCCGGGACGGTGTGGCCGTGCCATCCGGCGACGGCTTTGGCGTAGGCGTCGGCGAGTGCCTCTTCGGCGGTGTCGAGGGAGCGGTATTCGGCGGCCAGGAGGGCGAGCAGGCGCCCGTAGTGGTCGCGGTACGCCTGCTCGGCCGGGTGGGTCATGGCCCGTGGTACTCGACGATCGGGCGGACTTCGACGATGTCGCCGGGCAGGGCCTTGGCGTATTCGACGGCTTCGTCGAGGTCGGCGGCTTCGACGAGGTAGAACCCGCCGAGTTGTTCGCTGGTCTCGGCGTAGGGGCCGTCGGTGAGGACGAATCCGCCGGTGCCGTCGGTGCGGACGGTGGTGGCCGCCTCGGAGCTTTCGAGTTCTTCACCGCCGCGCATGGCGCCGCGTTCGGTGAGCAGGTCCCCGAAGCGGCCGTGGGCGGCCATGGCCGCCTCACGGGTGGCGTCGTCGGCTTCGGTCCAGTTCTTCTCGTTGCCGTAGATGAGCAGTGCGTACTTCATGGCCGTCTCTCCTTGCCTCGCCGCGGCGGGTGTCGCCGTGGTGTTCACGGTGTTGACGTGCCGGCGAAGGCGGGATCGACAACGGTGGCGGAGAAGTTTCCTGCGCCACCGTCGCCGGTCGTGTCATTTCCCGAAGGTGTCGGGGTCGGGTCCCAGGCGGCGGCCGCTGTCGAGGGCGGTGATGGTGGCGAGGTCGGTGTCGGTGAGCGCGAAACCGAAGACGTCGATGTTGGCGGCGATGCGTGAGGGCGTGACCGACTTGGGGATGGCGATGTTGCCCAGTTGCAGGTGCCAGCGCAGCACGACCTGGGCGACGGTGACGCCGTGCGCTTCGGCGATGGCGGTCAAGGCCGGGTCGGTGAGCAGATCCCCGCCTTGCCCGAGGGGGCTCCACGCTTCGGTGGCGATGCCGTGGTCGGCGTGGTATTCGCGCAGCTGGGCCTGGGACAGTTGCGGGTGGAGTTCGATCTGGTTGACCGCCGGGACCGTCCCGGTCTCCTTGGCGAGGCGTTCGAGGTGGCCGATCTGGAAGTTCGACACACCGATGGCCTTCGCGCGGCCGTCGGCGTGGATCTCTTCGAGGGCCCGCCAGGTTTCGACGTAACGGTCGCGGTGCGGGATCGGCCAGTGGATCAGGTACAGGTCGACGTGGTCGAGGCCGAGCTTGGCCAAAGACGTGTCGAAGGCGCGCAGCGCGGCGTCGCGGCCCTGGTCGGGGTTGGCGAGTTTGGTGGTGATGAACAGCTCACCGCGGGCGATGCCGGAGTCGGCCAGGGCCCGTCCCACGCCGGGTTCGTTGGAGTAGCCGGCGGCGGTGTCGATGAGCCGGTAACCGGCGCGCAGTGCCTCGGCGACGGCCGTGGTGGCCTCGTCGTCGCCGACCTGCCACACACCGAAGCCGAGCTGGGGCATGACGGTGCCGCTGTTCAAGGTGATGCCGGGTACGTCCACAGGTGCCCAACCCCTTCGCTTCTCGCTGGATGATCGTTGTTGTCAGGATGCCATCATGCGTGGACGTCGGGGTCGGGTCCGTGCCTCAGGTCGGCGTTCAACGCGTCGATGAGGGCCATGTCGTCCTCGGCGAGGGTGAAGTCGAACAGGGCGATGTTCTCGGCCAGCCGCGCCGGGGTGGAGGTCTTGGGGATGATCGCGATGCCCGACTGGACGTGCCAGCGCAGCACGATCTGGGCGATGGAGCGCTCATAGCGCCCGGCGAGTTCGGTCAAGGTCGCGTCATTCATCAGACCACGGGCCTTGTCGAGGGGACTCCACGCCTGGGTGACGATCCCGTTGACGGCGTCGTGGCCGCGCAGCGCGACCTGCGTGAGGTAGGGGTGGAGTTCGATCTGGTTGACCGCCGGGACCGTCCCGGTCTCCTTGGCGAGGCGTTCGAGGTGACCGATCTGGAAGTTCGACACACCGATCGACTTCGCCTGGCCCCGCGCGGCGATCTCCTCCAGTGCCTGCCACGTCTCGACGTAGCGGTCTTTCGACGGGACCGGCCAGTGCACCAGGTACAAGTCGACGTAGTCGAGGCCGAGGCGTTCCAGGGACGCCTCGAAGGCCGCCAGGGTCGCGTCGCGGCCGTGGGCGTCGTTCCAGACCTTGGTGGTGACGAACAGGTCTTCGCGGGCGACGCGCGCGTCTTTGATGCCGCGTCCCACCCCGGCCTCGTTGCCGTAGACCGCGGCGGTGTCGATGAGCCGGTACCCGGCCTCGACGGCCGTGGCCACCAAACGCGCGAGGGAGTCGTCGTCCCCCGCGCGGGAGGTGCCCAGCCCCACCAGGGGCATGAGCCGTCCGTTGTTGAGTGCGACGGTCTCGGTCACTTAGGTTTCCTTCCGGTCGGTGAGCCGGCGGCTCTGCGCGGTGACGAACTCAGGGTCGACGAGGGCGCCGTGGCCGGGAACCACGATGCCCGGCAGGCGCGGGGCGAGCGCATCGAGAGCGCGCGTCCACCCGTCGAGGTCGGCGTCACCGGTTTGCGGTTCGGCGCCTTCTTCGACGATGTCGCCCATGACGGCGACATCGTCGGCGAAGACGACGACGTCGCCGGGGCTGTGGGCGTGCCCGACGTGCCTCAGCAGCACCGAACGTCCCCCCAGGCCGAGACGGACCTCGCCGGTCACGTCACGGCCCGGGGCGTGGAGTTCGATACCGGGCAGTTCTGTTGCCATCACCTCATCGAGGTGCCCGTAGGCGGCCGCGATCTCCGCCAGGGAATGAGCGTCGTGGCCACCGAGGCGTTCGGCGACCGAGGGGTGGGCGTAGAAGTCGGTGACGCCGAGGGCGTCGCGGACGGCGGCGTTACCGAAACAATGATCGAAGTGGGCGTGGGTGTTGACCACCACCACCGGCAAAGCGGTGACCTTCCGGACCCCCGCGGCCAGTTCCCGGCCCTGGCTCGGGCCGGAGAGGGTGTCGACGAGGACCGCCCGCTCGGTTCCGGTGATCAACGTGCAGTTGACATCGAGAACGGGATAGCGCCACACGAATACCCCCACCGCGACCTCCGCAAACCCCACGGCGGGCCCCCTTCGTGTCGTGTCAGTACGTGACGGTGATCGCGCGCGCCGATCCGTCGACGCGCACCCGTCCACCGTAAGGCAGCACGACCTGCGGATCGGTGTGACCGAAGTCGACACCGGTCACCACCAGCATGTCCGGCCGGTAAGGCGCCACCGCACGCAGCACCGCCTCGGCCTGCTCGGACTGGTAGGCGCGCTTGACACCGACATCGTTGGGCGCCTCGAACGACCACGCCTTGGCCCGCGCCAGCAGCAACGCGTCGAAACGGTCGAGGAGACCCCGCTCACCGATGTTGCGCACGCAACGAAACACCACATCCGCCGACGGCAGCTCCTCGGTCGTCTCCAGCAGCAGCACCCCACCATCACCGAAGGCACCGTCGTCGACGCGCCCGGCGGCCAGGAGCATCTCCACGATCTCCAGGCACCCGCCCCACGTGATGCCCTCCACGACCCGCGGCGGCCCATGCCACTCCCACGGCGGCGCGGCCTCACTGTCCGGTTCGAGCGTGAACGTCACCGGATCAGCCCAGTCACGGTTGACGTCGCCATAGGACCCCGACTCGCTCAGCACGTACTCGCCCGGCGCGAACATCGCCGCGCGCAGGCTCGCCTCGGTGACCGGGTGCATGCCCACCGGACGCCCGAACTCCACCATCACCGAACCACCGTGGAAACCCACCACCCCCTGCCGCCACAAGAAGTCCAGCAGGTTGGTGTTGTCGCTGTACCCGAAGAACCGCTTCGGGTTGGCCGCGATCACCGCGGCGTCCAGATACGGAATGACGGTGAGCTGGTCGTCACCGCCGATACTGGCCAGCACACCCTTGATCTCGGGATCGGCGAAGGCGGCGTTGACGTCCCGCGCACGATCGGCCGCCGAAGCCCCCATGACACGCGTGGTGGGATACTCCACCGGTTCGAGACCGAAGGCCCGCAACCGCTCCAGACCCAAATCGAAGGGAAGAGGAAGCACACCCGGCAGCCCAGCGGCCGCCGACAGCACCGCGATCTTGTCGCCCGCCCGCAACGGCGGGGGATAGTGGTGATCAATCATGACGCGACCCTAACCAAACATCGACGCCGCTGTCGCGCCGAAAAGGACCAGGGGACCCCCGATGCTCGACTACGACACCGAAGCAGCCGTCTACGACGCCACCCGCGGCGGCATCGAACGCGCCCGCGCCGCCGCCACCGCCTTCCACACCCTCCTCCCCACCACCGGCACCATCGCCGACCTCGGCGGCGGCACCGGCATCGTCTCGGCCGAACTGGCCACCCCCCACCGCCACGTCTGCGTCGTCGACGCCTCCGCCGGAATGCTCGCCCTGGCCGACCGGCGCCTCCCCGGAAACGCCCTGCGCGCCGACGCCACCGCCCTGCCCTTCGGCGACCGGTCCCTCACCGCGGCCATCTGCTCCTGGCTGCTCCACCTGATCCCCTCCGCACTCGCCGACGCCGTGGCCAGCGAAGCCGCCCGCGTCCTCGCCCCCGGCGGGATCTTCGCCACCACCACCGACAAGAACGCCGGCCACGACGTCGGCAGCGACATCGACGTCATCGTCAACCGCCTCCACGCCACCGTGGCCCTGCCCCCCGACACCGGCGACGACCCCCAGCGCCTCACCGAGGTCCTGGCACCCCTGGGCGTCCACCCCCACGCCACGGCCACCTTCACCGGCACCGGGCAAGGCCGCACCCCCGCCGGGTTCACCGCGCACCTGGAATCGGGCCGCCACTTCCAATGGACACCCGGCCTGACCCAAGACGCCGTCGACGAAGCCGCCACGGCGATGCGCCTGCTGCCCGACCAACACCGCGCCCGCCCCGAACCGGTCTTCACCGTCACCGCCTGGCGCCGCGACCCCTAGGCACCCCGCGTCAGGGAATCCTCAGGGCACCGCCCACCCCCAGGACGACGCCACCGGCCCCCGGCCCGGCCACGATTGACACAGACCGGAAGGGAGCACCACCTGATGAAAACCTCACCCGCCCCACGCAGGGACGCGTCATCGCTGGCGTGTGCGCCGCACTGGCCGAACGCTTCGGGACCACCCCGACCACGATGCGCGTCCTGACCATCGCCTCACTCCTGCTGCCGGGCACCCAGGTCCTGATCTACCTCGCCCTGTGGATCCTCATCCCCAGCGAAGACAAGCAGACCACCACCGTCACCGCCTGATCACCCGTTCGCCCGCAGCGAACCGGCTCGCAGCCCGCCCGCACCCGCGGGCAGGCTGCGAGCATGACCATCGCCGTACTCTCCGACATCCACGGGGTCCTCCCCGCCCTCGACGCCGTCCTCGCCGAACCCGACGTGAAAAACGCCGAACACATCATCATCACCGGCGACGTAGCCGCAGGCCCCCAGCCCACCGCCGTCCTCGACCGCCTCGCCGCACTCGGCGAACGCGTCTCCTACATCCGCGGCAACGCCGACCGCGAACTCGCCGACTGGTACCCCGGCACGACCGCGGTGTTTCCCGACGAGATCGGCCCCTGGGCGGCGGCGCGGCTCACGAGCCAACAGCGGTCCTGGATGCGGTCGTGGCCCACCACCCTCACCCGCCACGTCGACGGGCTGGGGGAGGTGCTGTTCTGCCACGCCACACCCCGCGACGACACCGAGATGCTGCTGGTCGACTCGCGCCCGGCACGCTACATCGAGGTCTTCGCCGACCTGCCCGGCACCGTCACCACCATCGTGTGCGGGCACACCCACATGCCGTTCACGCGTCTGGCCGCCAACCGCACCGTGGTCAACCCCGGCTCGGTCGGCATGCCCTACGGCCCGCCCGGCGCCTACTGGGCCCTCCTCGGGCCCGGGGTGACGCTACGGCGCACACCCCTCGACGCCGACGCGGTGTGCGCCGAGGTGATCGCCGGATCGGGTTACGCGGGCGTCGAGGACTGGACGGGGGAGTACCTCCGCGGCCGCTACAGCGACGTCGACGCCCTGGAGGTGTTCGCGCCCGCCGACGG
Organism: Phytomonospora endophytica; assembly: GCF_014202425.1. GTDB lineage: Bacteria > Actinomycetota > Actinomycetes > Mycobacteriales > Micromonosporaceae > Phytomonospora > Phytomonospora endophytica. The sequence continues at coordinate 377,925 of NZ_JACHGT010000003.1, forward strand.
GCGCGGCTCAGCCCCCGCCGCTTGATGCCGCCGCGACCGTGCTGGCCGTCACGGCCGCCATGATCGCCGCGGTCACCGCCGCCTGGGTCGCCTCGATGGCCTTACGGGTGGCCTCATTGGCCCACCCGTTCTCCGCCACCGTCTTGATCGCGCGTTTGGCGTCCCCACCCGACAGGCCCGGCAGTGCCGCCTTGTGCAGCGACGTCGCCCGCACCAGCCCCGCCAGCGCGGCCGTCCGCGCGTCGGGCGCGACACCGTTGCCCACCGCGCGCGACAGACGCTCACGGGCCTCGTTCTCAGCGGTCATGCTCACCGCCGGGTAGTAGCGGTAGGGGATGACACCGAGGAACTTGTGCTTCTCCTCGCGCAGGATCGCCGCGTCGAGAAGCCTCTGGCGGACCTTCGCCGCCAAACCCTTCGACAGCTTCGTCACCCAGGCCTGGGCGTTGCGCGGCTTGTCGGCGGCGATCAGCGCCAGCGCCTCGTCGGCGAACTCCTCGCCGATCGGCGCGGCATCGACCACCACGATCTTCTTACCGTCGACGTCGATGCGCTCGGCGTGCGCCAACTCCAGCAGCAGCGCCCCGGCCAGCCCCAGATCCAGACCGGTGGCCCGGTTGTTGCCCTTCTCATCGTCGTAGGCGATCAGCATCAGCTCATCGGCCAGTCGCAGCGTCGTCATGCGCTCAACGGTACGACACCCGTCGTCGTGAACGAGACCACGTCGTCATAGGCCGGGACATACCCCTCAGTGGTATCGACCCGCAAGGTCGGCACATCCAGATCCAACGGCTCCCACACACCCCAGTCCAAAGCCCCCGCCGCGACCCGCTCGGCATCGAAATGACACCGATGACGCTCCACAGACCCCGCCCGGGCCACATACCGCTCCAGACACAACGCGCGCGGAGCACGGCAATCGACCACGACCGCCTCGGCCAACGCCAGCAACCCCACCAGATCCGCCTCGGCCAGACCACGATGAAAAGCCGACTCCATCACCACCGAAACACCCCGCCCCAACAGTTCGGCACCCATCGCGTACAACGCCCGAACCGCCGCCGCCCCCGCCCGGCGACTCTCATCGAGAGTGGACACACCCCACCCCTCGGCGATCGCCTCCTTCAACGCGTCCTTGGCCAGCAGCACAAAACCCAGATCATCGGCCAGACGCGCCGCCAACGTCGACTTACCCGCCGCCGGGGGACCGGTGACCACCACAAGAATCGGCATCCGGCCACCATAATCGAGGCCGCGCCTCAACGAGATCACCCGCCCGAAAGCCGCCGCCTACCTCGCCGGACCACCCGACACCATCACCGTCGCACTACCGGAACACTGGCCCCACCGGCGGCCAGCAACCACCTGATCCGCGCCCTCATCTTGTGCGCCAACGCCGCCAACGCCGCCTCATCGACCACGACCGGCTCCTCAGGCCCATCCCCGGTACCCGGCTTGACATGCCAATGCACATGCCCCGACGCACCCGTCACCGACACCCGCAACCCATCGGCCTCGACATACTCGCCCAACGCCCGCCCCGCCGCGTACAACACCCGCTGCAACGACGCGAACTCCTCCATCGAGAAATCACCCACCACATGCTCCCGATGCGCCACCGGCGCCACCAGCACATGCCCCTCACACCACGGAAAACGATTCAAGAACACGATCGTGGCCGCATCCCGATAGGCCACATGGTGGGCGAAGTCCGGATTCCCGGCCACCAACTCGCACACGAAACACGCACCGGCCACACCCGCGGCGGCCGACACCTCATCCCAACCAGTCACGGCACTCATCGCGCCAATTCAATCGCACCGGCGCCCATACGCCTATCCTGACCATGCTCCGACACCCAACCGTGACCCACAAAGGACGCCCGATGCCCGCCCACGCCCGACCCGGCCGCCCCTGGATCACCACCATGACCCGCCGCGACCCCGGCGAAGGCCACCGACCCGCCACCAGCCTCGAACTCCTCTTCGACCTCACCTTCGTCGTCGCCGTCGCCCAAGCCGCCAAAAACCTCGAACACGCCATCACCGAAGACCACACACCCACCGGCACCGTCGCCTACCTCATGACCTTCGCCGCCATCTGGTGGGCCTGGATGCTCTTCACCTGGTTCGCGAACTTCTTCGACACCGACGACGTCCCCTACCGCCTGCTCACCATCGTCCAAATCGCCGGATCCCTCGGCCTCGCCGCAGGCATCCCCGCCATGGCCAACCTCGACTTCCGCGTCGCCGTCATCTCCTACGTCGTCATGCGCACCGCCTACATCGCCCAATGGATCCGCGCCCGACGCCACACCACCGACCCCCTCCGCACCGTCGCCACCCGCACGATCATCCTCAACGGCATATGCCAACTCGGCTGGATCGCCTTCCTCGCCGTCCCCAAGGCATGGATCATCCCCGCCTGGATCATCTGGTTCGCCTTCGACATCGCCACACCCGCACTCGCCGGGTGGGACGCGCGCACCGGCGGCCACACCGGCCACCTCGTCGAACGCTACGGCCTGTTCACCATCATCGTTCTCGGCGAGACGATCACCGCCGCGACCATGGCCATCACCGCCGGCCTTGACAAAGGCGGCCACCTCATCGAACTCCTCGTCCTGGCCGGCGGCGGCCTGGTCACCTGTTTCGCGATCTGGTGGCTCTACTTCGACTACCAGACCAACACCGCACCGGCCGGGAAACGCTGGCAGCAGTACCTGTGGGGCTACGGGCACCTCCTCGTCTTCGCCGCGGTCGCCGCCGTCGGCGCCGGCCTCGCCCTGGCCGCCGAGCACATCGCCGAAGCCGGCCACCACACCCGGCCCTCCGCCTGGATCCTCGGCGGCGCCATCACCGTCCCCGCCGCGGTCTTCCTGGGCATGTCGGCCCTGTTCGACTCCATCGCCGAAGCCAACTGCGACTGGGTCCGCGTCCGCCTCCTGGCCGCCGGAGCCCTCGCCGTCCTGGCCGCCACCGCACTGGCACCCACCGCGGGACTACCCCTCACCGCCGTGGCCACCGGCGCGATCCTGGCCGTCCTGGTCGCCATCGAGGTCACCGGAGCCCACCGCCGCACCCGCACGGCCTGACCACCGCGCCGCCGGCGACCCCGCCTCGGGATCCAGCCGCCCCAGCACCGCCCGAAACGCCGACCGCAGCTCCTCGGCCTGCCCCTCACCCAAAGGATCGAACAACAAGCGCCGCACCGTCTCCACATGCCCCGGAGCGGCCGCCACCACCACCGCCAGCCCCTCGGCGGTCAACCGCGCCACCGTCGTACGACGGTCACCGGCCAGCCGCTCACGCGCCACCCACCCCGACTCCTCCAGCCGTGCCACCGCGTGCGACAACCGCGACGCCGAACCCCGCACCGTCCCCGCCAGCTCCGTCATCGTCAACTCACGCCCCGGCGCCTCCGACAACGCCGACAAGATCATGTAATAGGCGTGGGGGAGACCCGCGTCCCGCTGCAACTGCCGGTCGAGCGCCTCGAACAGCAAACGCGAGCTCCACAGGTAAGCCCGCCACAACTCCTGCTCGTCCTCATCCAGCCATCGCGTCATCCCGCCACCCTAACCCAAAACTTGAACTCTCAACCAACCCGCGTTAGGCTCACACTTGAACCCTCAACCAAACCGGAGCACCCCATGACCCGCACACCCACCCTCTACCTCAGCCACGGCGCCCCACCCCTCGCCGACGACCCCCTCTGGACCCGCCAACTCGCCGACTGGTCCACCGACCTCCCCACCCCCGAAGCCATCCTCATCGTCTCCGCCCACTGGGAAGCCCAACCCCTCACCATCGGCGCCACCCGCACCATCCCCCTCGTCTACGACTTCTGGGGCTTCCCACAGCACTACTACGACGTCACCTACCCCGCCCCCGGCGCACCCCGACTCGCCGCCGACATCCGCAAACTCCTCGGCGGCAAAGCCCACGACGACCCCGAACGCGGCCTCGACCACGGCGCCTACGTCCCCCTCGTCGAGATGTACCCCGACGCCGACATCCCCACCCTGCAGATCTCCATGCCCACCCTCGACCCCCGCGAACTCTACGAACTCGGCCGCGCCCTGGCACCCCTGCGCGACCAAGGCGTCCTCATCATCGGCAGCGGCTTCACCACCCACAACCTCCGCGAAATGGACCCCGCCGCCGCCGGCGACGCACCCGCCTGGTCGAAAGAATTCGACGAGTGGACCAACCACGCCGTCACCACCCGCGACATCGACGCCCTCATCGACTTCCAGCACAAGGCACCCGCCGCCCGCATCGCCCACCCCCGCACCGAGCACTACGCACCCCTCTTCGTCGCGCTCGGCGCCAGCGAGGACAAACCCCTCAGCCAGAAGGCCGTCGTGGACGGATACTGGTACGGGCTGGCGAAACGCTCCTTCCAGTTCGACTAGACCGCCACAGGACCACCAGCGCCACCACCGGGAACACCGCCAGCCACAGGTTCGGCAACCACCACCCCAGGGCGTACTCACCGCGCAGAACCCAGAAGTTCAGCGCGGTCAGACCCGCCGCGTGCGTCAAGGCCAGCGACACCGGCATCAGCCAACGCCCCACATCGCTTCCCCGCCGCAGCAACCACAACCCCGCCAAGCCCGTCACACTCACCATCACGTCGAGCCCGAGAAACGACCAGTTCCAGTCGACGAGCACCTCGGCCGGATAAGGCGCGATCAACCGCGTCGCCGTCGCCACCCAATACGCCAGCAGACCGAGATCGGTCACCAGCATGCACCGCTTCACCCAGCGCTCAGCCATGCGACGTCGCCCCCGACGACACCAGCACCACCACACCCGCCACGATCAGCGCCATCCCGCCCACCGCGACGGCGTTGAGCCGCTCACCGAACAACCACACCGCCGCCAGCGACACCCCGGCCGTCCCCACACCCGACCAGATCGCATACGCCACCCCCACGTTCAGCGACCGCAACGCCAGCGCCATCACACTGAACGACACGACGTACCCCACGACCACGACCGCGACCAGCCAGCCCTTCCCACCACCGGCCATCCCACGCAACGACAGCGTGGCCACCACCTCGGTCACCACCGCGACTCCCAGCAGACCCCACGCCATCACTCGCCCCCTTCGGTCATCGACAGCAGCAACGACCGCACCCGCTCATGCAGACCGGCCGCCGGGGGAGCCAGGCCCACCAGCCGCGCCAGCCACCACCCGTCGACGGCCAGCCGCACGGCCGTGGCCACCACCGGATCGATGCCGTCGTCGGCCAGCCTCGCCTGCCACCGTTCGTAGGCCGCGCGCAGCGGGACCAACGCCTCAGGGTCGACCAGCGCCCCGGCGAACAACGCCGCCGTCACCGCGTCGGCCTCGGCGCCCGCACGGGAAGCACCGGGGGAGATCGTGGCCTCCAGATAGGCGCGGGTCGCCGCACCGGGGGAGTCGCCCGCCACACGCAGGGCCGCGTCGAACTGCCCGACGAAACGCTCCACCATCCCCGCCACCAGCGCCTGCTTGCCGGGGAAGTGGTAGAGGAGCCCGCCTTTCGACACCCCGGCGGCGGCCGCGACCGCGTCGAGGGTCAGGGCCTGCGCCCCACCGGTCAACATCACTTGTGTCGCGGCGTCCAGAAGCCGCGTTCGAGTATCGGACATACGCAGCACTATACCGTCTGGACGGTACAGTGCCTAGCTCAGGCGATCCAATGCCCCCGCCCCACCACCGACGCCACCCCACCATCGGCCAGCACACCCGCCATACGCTGCACCGCCTCCCGCAACACCCCCGGCGACAACGTGTACGGAATCCGCAGACGCCGCTCGAACACCCCCGGATCCACCCCGAAGAAACCACCACCCTCGATCCGCACCCCACGCCCCAGCGCACCATCGGCCACCACCGACGCCACCGGCTCACCCAAATCCACCCACAACGACAACCCACCCGCAGGCACTCGCCACGACCACCCCGGCAGATGCTCGACGAGGGCCTCGGTCAACGCCGCCCGCCCTTCCCGAAAACCCGCGAGACGCTCCCGCAGCAGCCCTTCGCCACGCTCCAGCAACACCAGCGCCAGCAACTGATCAAGCACCGAACCGCCCATGTCCACGGCCACCCGCTGCGCCGCCAGCTCCGAGACCAGCCGCGCCGAAGCCCGCACCCACCCGATCCGCAACCCGCCCCAGTGCGTCTTGCTCATCGACCCGACCGTCACCACCTTCGCGCCACCCGCCAGCGAGGCCGTCGGCGCCGGGGCCTCCACGTCGAGCGCCAGCTCCGCCATCGCCTCATCGATCACCAGCCACGTCCCGGCACCCGCCGCGGCCCGCAACACCCGAAGGCGCTCCTCGGTGGGCATGAGGCGGCCGGTCGGGTTCTGGAAGTCCGGGATCAGGTACGCCAGCCTCGGCACGACCTGCCGCAAGGTCGACTCCACGATCTCCACGTCCCATCCGGCGTCGGTCACCGGAACCGGCACCGGCCGCAACCGCGCCCGCCGCATCGCCTCCAGCGCGTTGGGGTAGGTCGGGTTCTCCACCAGCACCCGGTCACCGGGACCGCAGAGCAGACCCAGCACCAGCGACAGTCCGTGCTGCGCCCCGGAGGTCACCAGCACCTGCTCCGGTGTCGTCGCCAATCCGCGCCGGGTGAAGCGTTCGGCCACCGCCGCCCGCAGCTCCGGCAGCCCGAAAGGGTGATAGCCCGCCGACCGCGCCCGCTCGGCCAGACGCGGACCGACCTCGGCGAGGGCCTCGGCCAGCAGCGGTTCCGGCAGGCCGGGCGCGGCCCGCGCCAAGTCGATCGCCACCTCGTCGGGCCCCAACAGCCGCCGCGCCACCCGCGCCGAACGGCCCTCCGGCAACGCCGTCCACGTCCCCGCGCCCCGGCGGCTCCGCGCGAAACCATTGGCCCGCAACAGGTCGTACACCGCCGTCACCGTCGTGCGGCTCGTTCCCAGCGCCGCCGCCAGTTCCCGCTCGGCGGGCAGGCGTACGTGCAGCCCGATGCGCCCGTCGAGCACCAGCCCGCCAATCGCCTCGGCCCAGTGCCGGTAGACCGGACCGGGCCCCGCCGGTGACGGCAGCATCCCCGCCAGACGTCGCGCTCCCACACCGGCCATGCCACTCTCCTCGAATTGGCCCAGCATCCCAGGCCAATCACGCTACAGACTCGGTCCAATGGCCACCCCGCTCACCTACGTTCCCCTCCACCAACAGCCGGCCAGGCGCCTCACCCAGCTCTTCGCGGGCCTGGCCCTCTACGGCATCAGCACCGCCGCGACCATCCGCGCCGCCCTGGGCCTCAACCCGTGGACGGTGCTCAACGAAGGCGTCGAGAGGCACGTTCCGCTCAGTTTCGGGACCGTCAGCGCCCTCGTCGGCGTGCTCGTTCTCCTACTGTGGATCCCGCTCCGGCAACGACCCCGGATCGGGACCGTGGCCAACATCGCCGTCCTGGCCGTCGCCTTCGACCTCGGACTCGCCGTCATCCCCGTGAGGGAGGACCTGTACGTACGGGCCGCGCTCCTGGTCGGCGGGATCGTCCTGAACGGACTGTCGATCGCCGTCTACGTCGGAGCCCGGCTCGGGCCGGGGCCGAGGGACGGGCTGATGACCGGCACGGCCGCCGCCACGGGACGTTCCATCCGGCTCACCCGAACGCTCATCGAGCTGAGCGTCCTGGTGGTCGGCTGGCTCCTCGGCGGGACGGTCGGTGTGGGGACGGTGCTCTACGCCCTGGCGATCGGGCCGATCACGCAGTACTTCATGCCGCGGTTCACATACCGGCCGCGTGGGGGAGAGGCGGTGGCGACGGGGGGACGGAAGGCGTCGCGGGGTGCATCTTGAACGAGTCAAGATCAAGAGGGGTCAAGGAGACGGCGCCGGAGAGGACACATCGGCCGTGCGTTCTGGAGCGCCGGCACCGGAGAACCTCTGGGCGGATCGGCCCGGCACGGGCGGGGTTTCCGGCCTTGGCGGCCAATCGCGCCACGAACGCGCACCCGTCCACCGTTCGGTGCCAACAAGAAGGGCCTGTACGGCCCTGAGCGGTCAAGAGGCGCGTGGGAGCTTGGTAGTGCGGGGAGGGCCCGCAACTTTACATATTGACATAATGGTGATTATCAAACGTAAATCGAGGAGGGCCGAGAGGGGTCACCGGCGTGCGCGTGATGCCCCATGAGGGTTCCGGTGAACTCCGTGCGTTCCACGACGGACAGAGTACGTGCGGGCCCGGCCGTCGAGACGCAGCCGCGCCGAAGGCTCGACGACAGCCGTGGTGGCCAAGCGGATCTCACGATGGACCCCAGACGGGTCCGCCGCGCGTTATCGCGAGCCGGTGCGGCCTGGACGTGACGCTGACTCGGATTTCGCGGCTCCGCTTTGATCGCCGTGGCGATGCCCGAATCGCACTCCCCGACCCTCAGAGCGCCCGAGAACCCTGCGGACCGTGCTGATCCCCCTAGGGACGGTTCACTCGCGGCCCTCACTGGACCTCTCATGAAGGCCGCTCCGGCCAAGGAGTCGAAACGGACACTCGACCCGAAAATTGCCGCAATTTCCACATAACTACCCTTATGTGGAAATTACGATGTTGACCTAGGGGAGAGGGGGAGAGGTGAGTTTCGCTCGCCGACGGGACTTCCCCACCGACCGCGGTCCCCGGCCGCGCCTCCACCTCGCGCCACGTCGTTAGGGTGGCTGCTCTACGCACTAGCGGTGCAACGACCCGCCCCGTCGAACGGAACGCGCCCTCGACCGATCCCCCGCGACCGGCCGGCCGCACAGAGACCCCTCGCAAGATCCATTACTCCCCCGCTCCCCCGCCTCCGAACCCCACCCCGCCATCCGGAATGTCACACCCCTGCACCATTCTTACCTCGTCGTTCCGTTGCCAACCCGTTGTCGCCGTGTCGTCAGCCCCGTCACCATCTCCCGTGGAGGGACGCATGCTTTTCGAGTCGGCGGTGGAGGCCTTCTTCATTTCGCGGGCTCCGCGTAAGGACTCCCCCCACACCGTCGCGGCCTACCGGCGCGACCTCACCGCGATCGCACGGATCGTGACCGAGCAGCAGAAGACCACCACTCCCCTCCCCTGCTCCCTGTTCACTCCCCGGGTCCTGCGGCTGGCCTTCGCCGACTACGCCTCCACCCGCGCGAAGTCGTCGATCGCGCGGGCCTGGTCGACGTGGAACACCTTCTTCGCCTTCTGCGTCGGCGACGGGATCCTCGACGGCAACCCGATGTCGGGAGTCGCCCGGCCCAAACTCCCCGACCGCTCCCCCAAGCCCCTGCGCGGCGAGGACGCCGCCGAGCGCCTCCTGTCGGCGATCGCCGCCGGCGCCCGCAAGGCCCGCAATCCCTGGCTGGAACGCGACCTCGCGGTCGTGGCGACGCTTCTCCTCACCGGCCTGCGCACGGCGGAGCTGCTGGGCCTGTCGGTCGGGAACCTGGCCGGCGCCGAAGGCGAGCAGCGTTTGGTGGTCCGTGGTGGCAAGGGTGATGCCGATCGGGTCGTTCCGGTCGATGTGCCGTTGGAGCGTTTGCTGGCGGAGTACTTGTCGACGCGGGCGGCGCGGTTGCCGGGTGAGCGTTCGCCGCTTCCGCCGCGGTCGCCGTTGTGGGTGGATCATCGTGGTGAGGCGTTGACGCGGAATCAGTTGCAGTATCTGGTGAAGCAGTCGTATCGCTCGGCGGGGATCGATGACCGGGTGGAGCGTGGGGCTTTGGTGCACGCGTTGCGGCATACGTTCGCGACGAAGCTGGGTCAGTCGGGGGCTTCGGCGACCGAGATCATGGAGTTGCTGGGGCATCGGTCTTTGGCGGCGTCGCAGGGGTACATCAAGGCGACGGCGCGGGAGTTGCGGGAGGCGGCGCGGGCGAACCCGACCTACGGTTTCGTGGGCCGGTTGACCGGTGGTGATCGCGGGTAGGGTGTCCGGCATGTCTTCTCAGGGTGTGCTGGACGGTACGGCGCGGCGGTTCGAGCGGGTCGTGGCCGAGGCTCAGTCGGTGGGGCGGATGCCTTCGCTGGTGGCGGGTGTTTCGCGTGGTGGTGGGCTGGCGTGGTCGGGGGCGCGGGGGCGTGTCGAGGGTGTGGTTCCCGATGTGGGGACGCAGTACCGGATCGGGTCGTTGACGAAGACGATGGTGGCGGTGCTGGTGATGCGGCTTCGCGACGAGGGGCTGGTGGATCTGTCCGATTCGCTGGACAAGCATGTGCCGGGGTCGGCGGTCGGCGACCGGACGGTCGGTCAGTTGCTGGCGCACACCGGCGGTGTCGTTGCGGAGTTGCCGGGATCTTGGTGGGAGCGGGTGCCGGGCGTGGATCGCGAGGAGATGCACGAGCGCTTGTCGGCTGATCCGGTGGTGTCGCGTGCCGGTGGGGGTTTCCATTACTCGAACCCGGGTTACGCGTTGCTGGGCGAGCTGGTGGAGCGGGTGCGGGGTGCGGGGTGGTGGGAGGTTCTGGGGGCGGAGTTGCTGGGGCCGCTGGGGATGTCGCGGACGGTGTTGGAGCCGTCGGGGGCGTTCGCGAGGGGGTTCGCGGTGCATCCGTGGGCGGATGTGGTGCTGACCGAGGCGGTGCAGGATCTGGGTGCGATGGGTCCGGCGGGTCAGTTGTGGTCGACGGTGGCGGATTTGTCGCGGTGGGCGGTGTTCTTGTCGGGTGATACCGGTGGGGTGTTGTCGGGTGACACGCTGGCGGAGATGTGTGAGCCGGTGGGTGTGTCTGATGGGGACGCGTGGACGGGTGGGTATGGGCTGGGTGTGCAGTTGTGGCGTTCTGGGGGGCGTCGGCTGGTGGGGCATGGGGGTTCGGTGCCGGGGTATTTGGCGGGGATCGTGGTGGATCGGGAGTGGTCGTCGGGTGCGGTGGCGTTGATGAACTGCACGTCGTCGGAGAAGTCGGGGGTGGCGGCGTCGTTGTTGTCGGCGTTGGGTGAGTTGGAGCCGCCGATGCCTGGTGAGTGGTCGCCGGAGGTGGGTGTGGATCCGGGGTTGCTGGAGGTGGTGGGGCCTTGGTATTGGGGTGCGGCGCCGTCGGGGGTGCGGTTGTTGCGGGAGGGGTGGCTGGAGTTGTTCTCGTTGGGGCGGTCTGGTGGGCGTGGGGCGCGGTTCCGGCCGAACGGGGATGGGACGTGGACGGGTCTTGACGGGTATTACACCGGTGAGGTTTTGCGGGTGGTGCGTGATGGGGTGGGTGTGGTGAGTCATTTGGATGTGGGGACGTTCGTGTACACGCGGGAGCCGTATGGTCCGGCGGGTGTGGTGCCGGGTGGGGTGGATTCGGCGGGGTGGGTTTAGGCGGATAGGGCGAAGGGCCCGGCGGACACACCCCGCCGGGCCCTTTTTGGTGTGCGTTGTTACTTGATGGCGACGAGTTCGACGTCGAAGACGAGGGTGGAGCTGGGCGGGATGGCGCCGGGGAAGCCCTGGTCGCCGTAGCCGAGTTCGGGTGGGATGACGAGGGTGCGTTTGCCGCCGGGGCGCATGCCGAGCAGGCCTTGGTCCCAGCCTTGGATGACCTGGCCGGCGCCGAGGGTGAAGGTGATGGGTGCGGCTCCGGCGGAGCTGTCGAACTGGGTGCCGTCGGTGTGGAGGGTGCCGGTGTAGTGGACGGCGACGGTGTCTCCGGCTTTGGCTTCGGGGCCGTCGGTGGGTACGTGGTGGTCGGTGATCTCTAGTGCCATGTGGTTCACGGTATCAACGGGTGCGGCCGCGGGGTTTGAGTCGGGTGGTGGGCATGGGTGGGGCGGTGAGTCTTTGGCCGTTTCCGGTGTAGCCGGTGACGGTGCCGAAGCGGGGGTCGTGGTTTTGCCATTGGGTGCGGGCGGTGGTGATCTCGTCGTGGTCGCGGGCGATGAGGTTCCACCACATGACGATGTGTTCTTCGAAGGGTTGGCCGCCGATGAGGAGGAGGGTGGTGGGTTGGTCGTGGGTGGTGATGGTGAGGCTTTTGCGGTTGGTACCGAGGTAGAGGAGGGGGCCGGGTGGGAGGGGTGTGTGGTCGATGGTGGCGTGGCCGGTGGCGGTGGTGATGCCGTGTTCGAAGTCGGGTTCGAGGGGTGTGGTGTGGGTGGTGTGGGGTGGTAGTTGGAGTTGGAGGGCGATGAGGGGGGTGTAGGTGGGTGCGGGGCTGGTGGTGCCGTTGTGGGTGCCGAGGATGAGGGTGGTGGTGTCGTCTGCGGGGAGGTGGGGGTGGTGGTCGAAGTGTGGGGTGGTGTTGCGGGTGTTGTCGGGTAGTGCGGTCCAGAGTTGGTAGCCGTGGGTGGTGGGGTGGGTGGTGAGGGTTTGTTCGGAGTGGGTGATGCCGTGGCCGGCGGTCATGATGGCGAGTTCGCCTGCGGTGAAGGTTTGGTGGTGGTCGGCGCTGTCGTTGTGGTTGATGGCGCCTTGGATGAGCCAGGAGACGGTTTGTAGTCCGGTGTGTGGGTGTGGGGGTACGTCCATGGGGGTGGTGGTTGTGGGGTTGGGGCCGTAGTGGTCGTTGAAGCACCAGGCGCCGATCATGCGGCGTTGTCGGTCGGGGAGGGTGCGGTGGACGGTGGTGTGACGGGTGCCGCCGAGGGCGACGTTGTGGCCGTGGATGAGTTCGAGGGTGGGGGTGGTGGGTGTGTGTTGGGTTCCGCCGCAGGTGGTTTCGGTGGGGTGTTGGTCGAGGTTGCTCATGGGGGTGAGGGTACGGGAATAGTTGACGTGTCAGCATCCTTTGCTAGAGTTGCTGACGTAACAACATTTCGTGGAGGTGGATCGTCATGCCGGCCGTGACCGCCAAGAACCCCCTCGCCCTCCCCCGGGTGAGGACGCTCGACCCTTCGACCGACCGGGCGCGCCCGGTGGTGTCGGTGACGACGGCGCCGAAAGGCTTCGAAGGCGAGGGCTTCCCGGTGCGCCGGGCCTTCGCCGGTGTCGACCTGCGCGCGCTCGACCCTTTCGTGCACATGGACCAGATGGGTGAGGTCGAGTACGCCCCGGGTGAGCCGAAGGGGACGCCGTGGCACCCGCACCGGGGTTTCGAGACGGTGACGTACATGATCGACGGGGAGATGGCGCACTCCGACTCCAACGGGGGCGGTGGCCTCATCGGCGGCGGTGACACGCAGTGGATGACGGCGGGTGCGGGGATCCTGCACATCGAGACTCCCCCGGAGCATCTGGTGGCCTCCGGCGGGGTGTTCCACGGGCTGCAGTTGTGGGTGAACCTGCCGCGGGACAAGAAGTTCGCCGCGCCGCGCTATCAGGACATCACCGGTGAGAAGGTGGCGTTGCTGAGTTCGGGCGACGGTGGCGCGCTGGTGCGGGTCATCGCCGGTGAGGTCGACGGTCACGCCGGTCCGGGTTCGACGTACACGCCGATCACGCTGGTGCACGCCACGATCGCGCCGGGGGCGTCACTGACCTTGCCGTGGCGCGCCGACTTCAACGCGCTGGCCTATGTCCTGGCCGGTGACGGGAGTGTGGGAGCGCAGGCGCGTCCGATCGGTGCGGGGCAGCTGGCGGTGTTCGGTGCCGGGGACTCGATCACGATCGCGGCCGATGAGCGTCAGGACTCGCGGCACTCCGCGCTGGACGTGTACATCCTGGGCGGGCTGCCCATTCGGGAGCCGATCGCGATGTACGGGCCTTTCGTGATGAACACCAAGGCCGAGGTCGTCGAGGCCTTCGAGGACTTCCAGGCGGGCCGGCTGGGGTCGATCCCGGCGGCGCACGCCGATGTCCACGGTGACGGCGAGGGTGAGCCTTTGACGGGCTGAGACACTCCCCTAGTTCACGCCCTCCACCGCTTGTGCGGTGGAGGGCTTTGTGCGCAGAGTGATGAAGGTGGCGTAGGCGTTGCCGGCGAGGAAGTGGCAGGCCAGGAGCGCCACGAGGGCACCACCGGACAGGTAGGCGCCGGGCCAGTCGGCGTTGTCGGGGTCGATGACGGCCATCAGCGGCCGGGCGGGCCACAGCATCGCCAGGGGGAACACGACCGGTGCGGCGAAGCGGCCGATCCCGGGGTGGATCGCGATGATCGCGGTCGCGGCGATGAGGGCGAGCAGGCCGCAGGCGATGGTGACGGTGAGGATGTCGGTGTAGAAGGTGATCCAGTCGCCGATGCCGTCGCCGGTGGTGAGGGCGATGGGGTGGCCGGGGGTGGTGTCGCGGGCGAGGACGGGTGGGTTGGGGAGTCGTCCGCTGGCCAGTGGTGGGGCGATGACGGCGAGGATGAGCCAGGTGGCGAGGCCGGTGAGGATGAGGCGGCCGGGGGCCGGTTTGGCGGTCACGGTGTGCATTGTGCCCGCCCGCCGGGGGTGCCGGCGGGCGGGTGGGGGCTAGTTGTAGGGGCTGTCGGCGGCTTCGGCGCCGGTGAGGAGGGCGTCGCGGTTGCCGGGCCAGATTTGGGAGTTGATGCAGGAGTAGGCGGGTGTGAAGCCGCCGCAGGTGCCGAAGTCGGCGCCCATTTCGAAGGTGTAGCTGGCCACGCCGAGGACGCCGTAGGTGAAGTCGTCGGTGACGCCGGCGGAGGTGTAGCCGACGGTTTCGGGGCCGTTGCCGACGTAGTAGCCGTTGGAGGCGGCCATGTTCTGGCCGAGGGTGCGCAGGGCGGTGTCGTTGGGTGCGTCGGCGGCGGTCCAGCCCCAGGGGATGACGACGTAGCCACCGTAGGAGTGGAGGGTGATCATGACGTCGCGGGCGGTGGAGGGTGCCGGGGTGGTGTCGCCGGTGCCGCGCTGGTCGGGGTGGATGGCCTTGAACCAGTTCTCCAGGGCGCGGGTTTCTGGTTCGGAGCCGGCGGTGGCGCCGCGGTAGACCTCGGAGCAGGGGCTGGATGAGGATCCGCCGCCGCCCCATTTGAAGGTGGAGTTGCGGTTGAGGTCGACGCCGATGGAGGTGCCGGTGCAGCCGCCGCCGGTGTGGGCGTTTTTGCGTTGGAGCTTGGGGTTGTTGCCGCCTGTGGCGACGATGTCGACGCCGTCGGGGTTGGCGATGGGGACGATCCAGATCTCGGTGGTGTCGAGGAGTGCGGTGATGCGGGGGTTGGTGCCGTAGCCGGTGGTGAGCAGGTCGATGAACTTCCAGGCGACTTCGCCGGTGGCGAGTTCGCGGGCGTGGATCTGGGCGATCATCGAGAAGCGGGGTTTGGTCGACTGCGGTGCCAGGGAGCAGTCGCCGGTTTGTTTCTTGGTGATGCAGATGGCTTTGATGTCGTGTCCGCCGAGGCCTTGGGTTTTGCGCCAGGAGTCGCCGATGTCGTAGACGGTGGCGAGGGTGGGGTAGGTGGCGGCGACCTGGGTGAGGTGGGTTTCGTGGGCGGTGGTGGTGTGGTAGCCGCCGTAGTAGGTGTCGGCGGCTTGGGTGCCGGGTGGGACGGGTTTGTAGACGGTGTCGATGAAGGACACGTCGAGGCCTTGGTTCTTGAGGTCGCGGGCGGTGGCGGTGTCGGCGATGACGGTGGCCGAGCCGTCGGGTTCGGTGTGGGCGATGTCGAGGTCGTGGTCGCCGAGGGTGGTCAGGGTGGCGGCGGGGCCGGTGATGTTCCAGTAGTAGGGGGTGGTGTCAGGTGCGGCGGTGGCGGCGGTGGTGGGGGTCAGGGCGAGGGTTAAGGCCGCGATGGCGGCGGTGGTGAACAGTCTCCGGTGCTGCACGGGAGTGCTCCTTTTCGTCTGGTGTGGACGAGTGTGTCAGCAAAGATGGGTGCTCGTCGATGGCGAGGTGGGTTTGGGAGACTGTGGGGATGCGTTATGGAGACGACGTTCTGGCCGGTGGTGGCCGGGCGCGGCGGCGGGTCGTGCCGGTGGTGGAGGCGACCGGCGAGGTCGTGGCCGAGGAGGCCGTCAGCGGGTTTTGTGGGCTGGTGGTGGAGTGCGGGAAGGATTCAGTGACTCTTGAGGATCGTCATGGGCGCAGGCGGGTGTTTCCTTTGTTGCCGGGTGGGTTCCTCATCGATGGTGAGGCGGTGACTTTGGCGCGGCCGAAGGGGGCCGGTGTAGGCCGGTTGCTGAGTGCGTCGGGGTCGACGGCGGTGGCGGGGTTGCGGGCCAGGACCGCCTTGGCGAGCCGGATCTATGTGGAGGGTGTCCACGATGCCGCTTTGGTGGAGCGGGTGTGGGGGCATGATCTGCGTGTCGAGGGGGTGGCGGTGGAGTTCTTGGAGGGTGTGGACGATCTGGAGGCGATCGTGGCGGAGTTCGCGCCGGGGCCGGGTCGGCGTTTGGGGGTCCTCGTCGATCATCTGGTGCCGGGTTCGAAGGAGACGCGGATCGCTTCGCGGGTGTCGGGTGAGCATGTGCTGGTGTGTGGGCATCCGTTCGTGGATGTGTGGGAGGCGGTGAGGCCGTCGGCGGTGGGGATCGCGGCGTGGCCGGTGGTGCCCAAGGGGCGGCCGTGGAAGGAGGGGGTGGTCGAGGCGCTGGGGTGGGGTTGTGAGACCGGTGAGGCGTGGGCGCGGATTCTGGCGTCGGTGGGTGACTACCGGGATCTGGAGGCGGCGCTGGTGGGTCGGGTGGAGGAGCTCATCGACTTCGTGACGGCGTCTTAGTCCATGTTGAGGTGGGCGGGGAATCCGCCGGTGGAGATGGGGCTCCAGCGTTGGATGGTGACGCGGATGAGGCATTTGCCCTGGCGGGTCATGGCTGTGCGGTAGTCGTCCCAGTCGGGGTGTTCGCCGGAGATGACGCGGTAGTAGTCGACGAGGGCGTCGAGGGCGTCGGGCAGGTCGAGGACTTCGGCGGTGCCGTCGGTTTGGACGTAGGCGCCGTTCCAGTCGTCGGACAGGACGCACACCGACACGCGGGGGTCTTTGCGGATGTTGCGGGCCTTGGCGCGCTGGGGGTAGGTGGAGATGACGATGCGGCCGTGGGCGTCGAGGCCGCAGGAGACCGGGGAGAGTTGCGGGCGGCCGTCGGCGCGGGTGGTCGACAGGAGTGCCTTGTGGCGTGGCCTGATGAAGTCGTGGAGTTCTTCGCGGGCCACCGTGGTCGTCGATGCCGTCGCCATCGTGTCTCCTCAGCTCTGTCGGGATACCGCGCACAGATTAGTCCCGGGGCGTCTGTGGGTTATCGTCGATCCCCATGGCGGGACGCGAGACCTTTGGGGGCCACACGATGCGCCGTACATTCCTCGCGCTGGGCGTCGCGGTGACGTTGCTGTTGTCGGGCTGTGGGTTGGAGTCTGCGGGTAGTGCCGAGACTCCCCCGCCGGGTTCGTCGAGTCTGCCGCCGGTCGATGCCGGTGATCCCAACCCGGATGCGCCGACGTCGATCGCGGCCTTGGGTGACTCCATCAGCCGAGGTGTCAACGCGTGCGCCACGATCGGTGAGTGCGTGGAGGCGAACTGGGCGACGGGGACCGATCCGGCGGTGGGGAGTCATTTCCAGCGTCTGGAGGCGGCGCATCCCGGGCAGCGGGTGGTGTCGTCGAATTTCGCCGAGAACGGTGCGAAGGTCGCCGACTTGCCGGGGCAGGCGGAGTTGGCCGCCGGTGGGGCCGAGTACGTGACGATTCTGATCGGCGCCAATGACGCCTGTGATGCCACGCCGGTGGGTGCGGTGGAGTTCGGGTCTTATGTGGATCGGTCGCTGGGGGTGTTGACGGCGGCGGCGCCGGATGTGCGGGTTTTGGTGGCGAGTATCCCGAACCTGTACGCGTTGTGGGAGGCCGGGCGGGACAACGAGCGGGCGTTGTGGGTGTGGGGGTTGGATCTGTGCGCGCAGATGCTGGGTGATGCCGCTTCGGATGAGGCGGGGGTGGAGCAGCGTCGGCAGGGGGTGCTGTCGTTGATCGGTGAGTACAACGCGGCCTTGGCGGCCGCGTGTGCCAACTACGCGGCGTGTCGTTTCGACGGTGGCGCGGTGTTCGGTGCGCAACTGGGGTTGGACGAGGTGTCGGCGATCGACTACTTCCATCCGAGTCTGGCCGGGCAGAAGGCCTTGGCGGAGGCGTTGTGGAAGGCCGGGTACGACTGGTGAGACGCACCCGGCCCCACGCCGGTGGGCGCGGGGCCGGTGAGTCAGGGGCGCGGGTCAGGCTTCGGTGATGGCGGTGACGTAGGACCCGGCCGGGCAGTAGTACTCGATGGTGCCGGGGAGGGTGGCCACGGCGCTGGGCATGCCGTTGAAGCAGATCCCGATGTGGGATGAGGCGAAGGCGACGTCTTTGGGGTCGAGGCCCCAGATGTAGCCGGGGTTGTCGGCGTTGCCGGCGATGCGTCCGTGGACGGGGTCGTCGTTGCGGCCTTCGAGGGATGCGTAGGCGTCTTGGATGTCGACGTCTTCGATGAGGCGGACGTGGAAGTCTTCGAAGGCGATGCCGGCCGGGTCGGGGTTGGGCACGCGGATCGTGGCGATGATCTCGGTGGGGGCGGCCTGGGCGGGTGAGGCGGCGGCCGCGGTCAGGATCGACAGCGCGGCGGCGGCGAAGGCGGCCTTGGTGAGGGTTTTCATCGGGGCACTCCTTGCGTTGGGCATGGGATGGAGGCGGGGGCCGCCGTCTCCGCCGGGTGCGGAGACGGCGGCCCCGTCAGGGATTGCTTAGACGAGTGGGACGAGCCAGCCGCCCTCGACCTTCGTCGCGGTGCAGCCGAGCTTGTCCAGCGTGAAGGACAGCGTGTTGACCTGCTGCTTCTTCAACGTGAACACGGCCACGTCGGCCGCCCAGCCGTCCTTGCTGACGATGACCTGGTACTTCGCGGCTGCGAACCACCAGGCGTAGTTGCCCTTGGCGTCGGTCTTGAGATCGGTGCGGACACCGGTCGCGACGTTCTTGACCTGCACCTGGGCGCCGGTGATGACCGAGATCGATCCGTCACAGGCCTTACCCGAGATGGTGCCGACCAGCTTGCCGAGGTTGGCGGTGGGTGCCACCAGCATCTTCACGCCGATCGCGAGCGCGCCGTACGGGGTGCCGGTCTTGACCGACAGGCCCGCGGTGTAGGTCCCGGGCTGGGTCACGCCGTCGGCGGCGCGCGCCGAGGTGGTGACCCTCACCGTCTTGGACTTACCCGGCAGGATCGTGGCGGTCTGGACCGATTCCTTCAGCCACGGGACGTCGGCGCTTCCGCCGCAGTCGTCGAGGCCGCCGAGGGTTTCGGCGTCGTTGGTGCCGATCCAGTTGGTCTGCCAGCCGCCGACCTTGAAGAATCCGCAGGCGCCGGTCGTGCGCGCACGCGGGGCGGTGTTGTTCGGCAGGGTCTCCCAGGCACCGGAGGCCTTGTCGAACGCCACCGTGGCGTTGGTCGTGCCGGCACCGTTGAGCCAGCCACCGGAGATGACGAGCTTCCCGTTGGCCGCCGAGTACGCCGAACCGGCCAGCGACAGCGGCATGTTCGGCAGAGCCGTCCACGCGTCGGCCGCCGGGTCGTAGGCGTACGCACCGGTCGTCGGGGACTGGTCATCGAAGCCACCGGCGCACACCAGGGTGCCTTCGAGGCCACCGCAGGAGATGAACGCCGTGGGCACCGGGTAGGCGGCGTGCGTCGACCAGGTGTTGCTGCCCGGGTCGAAGCTGACCACGTCGTCGCTCATGGCGCACTGGTCGTCGGCGCAGCCGCCGACCAGGTACAGGTCACCATCGACCGAGGCGTGGCCCGCCGCGGCACGGCCGGTGGGGTTGGCCGCGGCCGTCGACCAGGAGTCGCTGGCGGGGTCGTAGACCTCGACCTGGGTGGCCGTGGCGCCGCTTTCCAGCCAGCCGCCGGCGACGTAGAGCTTCCCGCCGATGTACTCCGCCTGCGGCTGGTTGCGCGCGGTGGGCATCTCGGCGATCGGCGTCCAGGCACCGTCGCTGTACTTGTAACCGGCACCGGTCTGGGCCTCGTCGACGGTTCCACCGACGGCGTAGAGGACACCGTCGCCGTAGGCGGCGGTGGCGTCGAACACCTCGACGGGGTAGTCGGCGATCGGGGCCCAGGCGTCATCGGCGGTCACCGAGGAGTCGGTGGTCGACTCCGGCTTGGCCGGTGCGGTGGCGGGCTTGGCCGACAGGTCGGCCTTCTGGTCGGGGTTGAGGACGGTGAAGGGAGCACCTGCGCCCGACGCGGTCCACGTGCCGCCGTTCTCGCTGATCTCGATGGTCGCCGGTGCGGTACCGGTGTTGGTGAAGGTGACGTCGTGGGTCCAGCCGGCGCCGAGGGTGACCACGGAGTCGAGCTGGGTCTTGTCGACCACGATGCGTCCGGCGCCGAGGGTGAAGTCGGCTTCGGTCGTGCCGTGGTTGGCGACGTCGACGGTGTTGGTGTCGGCGACGTAGCCGCTCTTGGACGCGGTCAGGTCATGCGGCCCGGTCGCGTCGGTGAACAGCCAGTAGAACCCGTCGGCGAGCTGGGTGTCGTCGGGGGTGGCCGCGGTGATCGCGGATGCTCCCGAGACGGTGTCGGTGACCTTGGCGCCGTTGAGGGTGGTGCCGGCGTTCTGGTCGAGGACGTTGCCGACGACGAGGCCGCCGTCGGTGGCGACGCAGTCGGGGGTGCCGATCTGGACGTTGTCGATCTCCCACCACCAGTCGAAGGATCCGACGTAGTGGAACTTGACCTTGACGGCGGTGGCGGTGCCGATCGCGGAGAGGTCGATGCTCTCCACGCGCGGGCCGCGACGGTCCTGGCCGTTGGTGTACTCCCACAGCTTCGACCAGGTCGCGCCGTTGTCGGTGGTGACCGACACCGAGGCGACGTCCTGGGTGAGCATGTTCAGGTCGCTGTTGAAGGTCAAGACCTTCGTCGCCGACGTGGACAGGTTGAAGGCCGGGGAGATCAGGTCGGTGTCGACGTTCTTGCCCGAACCCGACTCGTCGCTGTCGGCGACGGCGAAGCCGCCGTCACCGCCGGTGAGGTTCTTGCGGGCGCCCGGGTCGTTGAAGGCCCAGGGGATGCCGCCGGTGGTGCTGTTGTTCACCACGGTCCAGCCCGCGGGGGTGGAGGTCGAGGTGAAGCGCTCGGCCAGGGCGAGGTTGCCGTAGTCGAACTCGTATCCGGGGGTGGTGCACGACGCCGCGGGGGTCAGTGCCACGTCGACGCTGCCTCCGGTGGAGGCGTCGACGGGTACGTCGGCGGCGGTGTAGCCGGGGATGACCGATTCGATGTGGAGGACGTGCTGGCTGCTGGGCAGGGTCAGCGCGTACTCACCGGTCGCGGGGTCGGTGTAGGTGAACATGTCGGTGCCGGTGACCGAGACCTTGGCGTACAGGGGCCAGCCCTGTCCGCCGCCGTCGGTGACGACGCCTTCGACGTCGCCGGAGGGGACGGCTTCGAGGGCGAGGTTGACGACGGTGGCCTGTCCTTCGGTGACCGTGCCGGTCGCCGTTTCGGTGCCGTAGCCGAACTTGCTGGCGGTGATGGTGTAGTCGCCGACCGAGGCGACCGACACGTTGTACTTGCCGTCGGCGCCGGTGGTCAGGGTGCGGTCCATCGGCCCGTCGATGACGACGGTGGCGCCCGCGAGGGCGGTGCCGTCGCCGGTGACGGTCCCGGAGAGGGATCCGGTGCCGCCGCGGGGGCTGGCCTCGACGGCCGCGAGGGCGTCGAGTCGGCCCTCACCGAACACGTGGTTGTCGTCGAGGGTGCCGCCGCATTCGAGGTCCTCGGTGTCACGCGCGGTGTCGTCGAGGAGGGCCTTGGTCGCGGCGACGTCGCCGATCAGTGCCGGTGCCGCCGACCACATGAGGGCGACGACGGCGGTGGTGTGCGGTGCGGCCATCGAGGTGCCGGACATCGACTGGTAGCCGCCGCCGGGCTTGGCCGAGCGCACGTTCACGCCGGGCGCGGCCAGGTTGGGTTTGACGTCGCCGTTGCGGCCGGGGCCGCGTCCGGAGAAGTAGGCGATGGCGTTGTTGATGTCGTAGGCGCCCGAGGAGTAGGACACCGGGTACCTGCCGGGGGATCCGGAGGTGTTGCAACCGAGGTCGCCGTCGTTGCCGTTGGACCACGACGGGAAGATCCCCGCGTCCTCCCACGACTGGACGATCTCCTCGTACCAGGGGTCGTCACTGGGCGGGCTGCCGCCCCAGGAGTTGTTGACGACGTGCGGTGCCTTCGACGGGTCGGGGTTGTTCCCGTTGACGTCGGTGGGCGCCACGATCCACTGACCGGAGGCGATCAGGTCGCTTTCGGTGCAGCCGTTGGTGGAGCAGCCCTTGGCGGCGATCCACGTCGCGCCGGGGGCGACACCGATGGTGTTGGCGCCTTCGCCGCCGACCATGGTGCCCATGGTGTGGGTGCCGTGGCCGTGGTTGTCACAGGGGGCGGCGGCGGAGTCGCAGACACCCGTCGGGTCGAACCAGTTGTAGTCGTGGCTGTAGGTGCCGTCGGCGTTCTTGCCGCGGTACTTGGAGTTCACCGCGGGGTGAAGGTAGTCGACACCGGTGTCGATGTTGGCGACGACGATGCCTTCACCGTGGACGCCGTACTGGTCCCAGACGGCGGGGGTGTTGATGTTGTCGATGTTCCACTCGACGGCGTCGACGGTGGCTTCGTCGGTGCCGGCCTTGGGCTCCTCGATCTGGACCACGGCATCGGGTTCGATGCGCTCGACGCCGCTGAGGACGGCGAGGTCCTCGACGAGTGCGGCGTCGCCGGTCACTTTGATGGTGTTGATGATCCAGAAGCTCTGGAAGCCGATGCCGCGATCGGTGAGCAGTTCGCGGGCTTCCTTCTGGGTCCGGTCGGCGTAGGAGGTCTTGGCCTCGTAGACCGCGGCGCCCTTGGCTTCCTTGGAGTCGGCCCGGCTCGCGGCGCTGAGGTCGACGTTGTCATCGAAGCGGAGCCAGAAGTCGGTCTGGCCGTCGGTGGACAGTTCGGACAGGACCTGGGTGTCGACCTTCTTGGCGACCGCTTGCGCCGCGGAGTCGGCGGGGTCGGCGTATGCCATCCCCTGACCCAGGAAAAGCGGCAGTGCTACGACTGCCGCTGTGAGGGTTAACGTGGTTCGCCATCGCCGTGTTGGGCTATGCACGACGGCTCCCTTCTCGGTTGTGTGCCGGGAACGCGGGTTGGGTCGCCCGCGTATTCCGGTTCGCCGACGATCGTCGTCTATGCGAACACCGAGAGGCAATGGGTCTGTAGTGGCGTCTTTACGCCAGGACAGGATACGCCAAAGGGTTTATGGAACCGACCGAACGGCTAGTGCGTCCTCGGCTGCTCGTTGCCGTAGTGGCTGAGCAGCCGCGACGATCAGCCGAGCTCGTTGAGGAACCCGACGCCGGCGGCGGCCAGCAGCAGGCCGACGACGAAGAAAATGACCGAGAGGATGATCCCGGCGACCATGGCGCCGAAGGCCCCGAAGAAGCCGATCTTGAAGGCCGTCCCGGCCGACACGGTGACTTCCTGGCGCCCGGCGTAGCCGCCTCCGTACTGCTCATAACTCATAGCAACCGACGGTAGAGCACCCGCGCCACCGGCGGCACCGGCCGGACAGGTGATTGACGCTCCCGGTGGGGCTGTGAGCTGGGGGTATGCCGGTGGGGGCAGTGCCGTCGGGTCCGCAAGTGAGGCCGTTACGGGCAGTGCGGACTCCCCCGCTCGTCTTTCGCGGCCGACTCGGCCGTGTGGTCGTTTTCGTCTCCGCCGTTTGCCCCTGGCGCCGCTGGTCACCGGCCAAAGGTCGGTCCATGACCGCCGTCACCCTTGCCGCCCGAACACTTTCGATATATCGTTGAGTTACTTCGATAGACAGGAGCATTCCGATGACCGATCATCACCAAGAACACTGGTTCAACGGCCCCGGCTTCGACCCCCGCGAACGACTCCGGGCCCACCGCCGCTCCGAGCGCGGCCACCGCGGACGCGGACGCGACGGACACCACCGCGGCCACGACCGCGACATGCGCGGCTTCCCCCCGGGAGTCCCCATGCCGCCCATGCCCCCGGGAGCACCACTCCCGCCCATGCCGCCGGGAGTGCCCATGCCTCCCCCCGGCCCCTGGGGCTTCGGACCGCAACACGGCAGGCGCGGCCGCCCCCGCATGCGGCGCGGCGACGTCCGCTCGGCGATCCTCAGCCTCCTCGTCGAGGAACCCCGCAACGGCTACCAGCTCATCCAGGAACTGGCCAGCCGCAGCGGCGGCATGTGGCGCCCGAGCCCCGGCTCGATCTACCCCGCCCTCCAGCAGATGGAAGACGAGGGACTCGTCCGGGCCGTCGACATCGACGGCAAACGCACCTTCGAACTCACCGACGAAGGACGCACCTACACCGAGGCCAACCCCGACCGCCTGCGCGACCCGTGGGAAAACCTCCAGTCCTCCGTCGACGACGAGGCCGTCGAATACCAGCGCCTCATCGGGCTGGTCGTGACCGCCGCCCAGCAGGTCGCCGCCGCCGGCGGACCCGGCCAGCTCGGCAAGGCACGCGAACTGCTCGGCGAGGCCCGCCGCGGCCTCTACCGCATCCTCGCCGAAGACGAGCCGGCCACCCCGCCGAGCGTCGACACCGACGACGAGGGCGACGACACCGTCGACTAGCCCCGGCCCGCACCACCACACAGGCCCGGTGCCCGCGCGAAACCGCGCACACCGGGCCTGTTTCGCGCACCACCACGACGAATCAGACCGCCTCCGGTGCCCACCCACGCGCCCCGACCGAATACCGTGACCTCATGGTGTTGACCTCCGCGCCGCCCCCGGCCACCGTTATCGCCCAATGGCGACTGGGCAGGGTGCACAAAATCCACCGGGTGGCCACCGGCATGATGAACAAGAACTGGCGCGTCGACACCGACACCGGCAGCTACGTCCTCAAACTCTTCCTCGACGTGCGCGGCCCCCAGCTCGCCTTCCAGATCCGCGTCCTGCGTGCCCTGGCCGCCGTCGGCGTCCCCGTACCACTGCCCGTACTCACCCAGCACAACACCGACACCATCCTCATCTCCGGCCACGAATACGGCGTCTTCCCCTGGGTCACCGGCGTCCACCGCTCCGGCCTGTCGATGACCATCGAACGCTGCGCCGAACTCGGCGCCACCCTCGGCCGCATCCACGGCACCCTCCGCCGCACCCTGCCCACACCACCCCACCCCTACCAGGCCTCGGCAGCACCCGCCGTGCAGGCGCTGACCAACATCGACCGCCTCCTCGACGTCGTCGACAGCCGCAACGGCAACACCGACTTCGACCGCCTCGCCGAACGCACCCTGCGCATGAAACGCGGCATGCTCCTGCGCCTGGCCGACCGCTACCCACCACAGATCCCCACCACCATGGCCGGCTACGTCCACGGCGACTTCCACCCCCACAACGTCCTGCTCGACCGCACCGACGACGTCATCGCCGTCCTCGACTGGGACCGCCTGCGCATCGGCCCCTACGCCCGCGAACTCGTCCGCGCCGCCACCTTCTTCTTCACCTACGGCGACGAACGCGGCTTCGACCTCGAACGCGCCCAGACCTTCGTCGCCGGATACCGCCGCGTCTTCGACATCGGCGCCCCCGCCATCGCCGACGGCGTCCACCGCCTGTGGTGGGAACGCCTCACCGAGAACTGGATCGTCGAATGGCACTACCTGCGCAAGAACCCCGCCTCCGACCACCTCCTGGCCGGACAGGCGGCGCTGCTCCAGTGGTGGACGGCCAGATATGACGAGGTCATGACCGCCCTCACCGTGTAACACTGGCCGCCATGACCACCACCCCCCTCCCGCACCTGACCCTCACCGGCACCCCGTACGAGAAGGGCCTGACCCACGGCCGCGCGCTCGCCGCCGACATCGCCGACAACATCGCCCTCTACACGCGAAGACTCCACGACGACGCCGGACTCGGCGACGACGAGATCCGCGCGCGCGCCGAGGTGTTCCTGGAGGTCTTCACCAAGGCCGACCCCGACTACCGGGCCATGATGGACGGCATCGCCGAGGGCAGCCGACAGCCGCTGACCACGATCGCGTGGCTCAACGCCCGCTACGAGGTCCTCTACAGCGCCTGGAGCGCCGCCGGCGTCGCCCACGACATCGACGAGTGCACCTCCTTCGGGATCCTGCGCGACGCCGCCACCGACGGCCGCCAGCGCATCGGCCAGAACTGGGACTGGTTCCCCGACGTGCGCTGCGCCCTCCTGCGCGTCGAAGAGGAAGGCCGCACCATCCTCGGCTTCACCGAAGCCGGCATCGCCGGCATCAAAATCGGCGTCAACGACGCCGGCATCGCCCTGTGCGTCAACGGACTCACCAGCGACTCCGACGACTGGACCCGCGCCGGGATCCCCTTCCACCTGCGCACCTGGCGCGCCCTGCACAGCGACACCGTCGACGAGGCCGTCGGCCACCTCACCACCGGCCTGAGCGACAAGACCGTGTCGAACTCGGCGAACTTCATGGTCGGCGGACCCGAGGCCGTCGCCGACATCGAACTGTCCCCCGTGGCCGCCAACCGCATCGACTGCCACGGCGTCCTCGTCCACGCCAACCACTTCACCGACCCCGCCTCCCTGGGCGTCACCGAGACCTGGCGCCACTGGCCGCCCACCACCTACGACCGCAACGACCGCCTCACCGAACTCCTCGGCACCGGCCCCGTCGACCCGGCCGGCATCGGCGAGCGCCTGCGCGATCACGTCAACGGCGCCAACGCCCTGTGCCGCCACCCGATCGCGACGCAGGCCCCGCACGAGCGGATCCACACCGCGCTGTCGGTCGTGATCGACGTCGACACGCGGGAACTGGCCTACACGGCCGGACCGCCGTGCGAGTCGGAGTACACGACGGTGGCGTTGTAGAGGACCGCTGTGGGGAAGGGTGTGGGGCGGGCGGGAGGGCTCGTGGCCTGGCGGCGCGGTGGCGGCAGAAGAGGATGCCTCCTCGCGGGTCTCTACAGGCCGCAGCTCGGCCGGGACGCCGGTGAACTCAGCGATGACCGGCGCCGTCGTCTTCCCCCGTCTTCGACGCGGTCACCGGCTCCCAGCGATCCACGATCGCTGGGAGCCGGTGACCGCTGCGGGCTCGCGGAAGGCTCATGGGTGCGGGATTGGCGGGAGATCCCGCACTCACGCCGGTCGTGAAGCCAGAGGCCGGCGCAAGACGACGGTGGAGTCAGGCGGGGCGCTCGCCGAAAGGTCACGCGGCACAGGGCTCGTGCCCGCCGCGCACCCCACACCGATCATGGGCTCCCGGCCATGCGCGGCACGGCGGCCGGACTAAAGGCGGCGGCCACCGGTGGACACGTCGGCACGGCGCTCAGCCGGGTCGGGGCGGGTCCGTATTCACGTGCGCGGCCGTGAAGCGGCGGCGAGAACTCACCGTCCCCGTCCCCCACACGCAAACGGCGCCGGGCGGCCATCCACAGTGGCCGCCCGGCGCCGCCGGGGAAGAGGACCTACTTGATCGCGCCGGCGGTCAGTCCGGCCTGGATCTGGCGCTGGAAGATGACGTAGGCGACGAACGCGGGGATCATCGCGATCACCATCGAGGCCATCAGACCCGAGAAGTCGGGGTCATAGCGCTGGGACACCGCCACGCTGGCGATGCCGTCGGCGAGGAGGTTGTTGCCTTCGCCGGGCATCAGCACCTGTGGCAGAAGGAACTGGTTCCATTGCCCGATGATGTTGAAGATGGCCACCGAGACCAGTCCCGAGCGGGCCATGGGCATCATGACCTGGAAGAACAGGCGGTAGTGTCCGGCACCGTCGATCATCGCCGCTTCGGCGACTCCGTGCGGGAGGGTCTTGAAGAACGCCGCCAGGAAGAACACCGTGAACGGCAGCGAATAGGCCGTATAGACCAGGATCAGGCCGAAGTGGGTGCCGAGCAGGCCGAGGTTGTCCACGATGAAGTAGAGCGGGACCAGGGCCAGGAAGACCGGGAACATCATTCCGGCGACGAACATCAGGTAGAAGAACTTGTTGAGCCTGAACTCGTAGCGCGCCAGGACGTAGGCGGCCATGGAGCCCAGCAGCATGGTCAGGGCGACACCGCCGCCGACGACCAGGACGGTGTTGAGGAAGTAGTCGCCGATACCGGCCTTCTCCCAGGCGCGGGTGAAGTTCTCCCAGTGCCATTGGGAAGGCAGGCCCAGCGGGTCGGTGAAGATCTCGTCGTCGCTCTTGAACGCGGTCATCACGACCCACGCCAGGGGAACGATGATCATGATCGCCCACAAGGCGAGGAAGCCGTGGGAGAAGACGTTGAGCACGCCACCGCTCTTGGGCTGCTTGCGCGTTCCGGTGGTGGCGGTGCCCTTCTCCGGCGCGCGGGTGTCGGTCTGCATCGTGGCTCCCATCAGTACTCGACCCGCTCACGCCGGGTTGCCCGCAGTGACACCATCACGAGCGTCAAGGTGAAGAAGAACAGCACCACGCCGACGGCACAGGCGACGGCGGCCTTGCTGCTGCTGAAGTAGTGGTACATGACGCCGCCGAGGACTTCGCTGGAGTGGTTCGGCCCGCCTTGTTCGGGGGTCATGACGAACACCAGCGCGAAGGCGTCGAGGGCGATGATGCCCAGGTAGATCCAGGCGGTCTGCACCGACTCGAACAGCAGGGGCAGGGTGACCTTGAAGAAGGTCTGGACCCGGCTGGCGCCGTCGAGCATGCTGGCCTCGTAGATCTCGGTGGGGATGGAGCTCATCGCCGCCGAGAAGTAGACGAGGTAGAAACCCACCGAGCTCCAGATCATGACGAGCATGACCAGCAGGAGCACGATGTCGGGGTCGGAGAGCCAGCCGCTGGGCTTGGTCGGGATGCCGACCAGGGCCAGGATGCTGTTGAGGAAGCCGTATTCGTCGGAACGGAAGATCGCGCCCCACAGCACGCCCACGACGGTCACCGAGAGGACCTGTGGGAAGAAGAACACGATCTTGTAGAACTTCGATCCGCCGACTCCGCGGATACGGCTTCCCCTGCTGCGTCCGCCCACGTTGAGCATGAACGCGAAGAACAGGGCAAGGGCGATGACGATCACGGGCATCGCGATGAGCAGGAAGGCGTTGTGTTTCAACGCCGGGATCAGGTACACCGAGTACAACTCGTTGGTGAACAGTCGCTTGAAGTTGTCCAGGCCGACGAACTTGTAGTTGGGGTTGGTCCCCGTCCAGTTCGTCATCGAGTAGTAGAACGCCTGGAGGAACGGCGAGATCACCATGATGGCGTAGAGCGCCACCGGCAGCACCAGAAACGACGTGATGAACAGGCCTTTGCGTTGCTTCATGACCGTCTTCGTCCTTAAGCCCTTGTCCTCTTCGCTGACCTAGCGCTTCTGCTTCTCGATGGAGTCGTCGGAGGCGATGGCGTCGGCGCCCTTCTGGCAGGCCTCGACGAACTCCGCGGCGTTCTTGGCGTTGGACATCAGCTCACCGAGGGCCGGGCCCCAGATGCCGTCGCCGAACTGCGGGTACCAGTCGCCGATCATCGCCTGGAAGGCGAAGTCGCCGTTGGACTCCAGCAGGCCGACCATGGACTTCAGGCCGGGCTTGTCCTCCAGCGGGAGGCCTTCCTTGGCGCCCTTGACGACCGTCGGGGTACCGGCGTCGGCACCGAAGGCCTCACGGCCCTTGGCCGACAGCATGACGCGGAGCCATTCCAGGCCGCCCTGGACGTTCTTGCCGTCGGCGGGAACGGCGTAGCCTTCGCCGGCACCGGCGTTGATGGCCTGGGGGTTGACCGAGCCGTCGAGCGGCGGCACGGCCATCAGGCGCATCTCGAACTCCTTCTTGAGGATGTCCTTCTCCTCGTTCTCCAGCCAGCCGCCGACCGGGATGAACGCCGCGTCCTGCTTGACCCAGCGGGCCTGCGACTGGCGGTGGTCGAGGCCTTCGGAGCCACCGAGGATGAAGCCCTGCTTCTTGAGGCTGTAGAGGGCCTCGGCGGCGGCGAGCACCGACGGGTGGTTCCACGCGTCGGGCTCAAGGTTGTCGATGTTCTTGATGACGTCGGTGCCGCCGTGGCGGCAGGCGAGCGTCACGAACATGTCGCGGATGTAGTAGGTGTGCACGCCGGTGTAGGTGAAGGGGGCGACGCCGTCCTTCTTGATCTGCGCGCACAGGGTCATCAGCTCGGCCCACGTGGTGGGGACGGTCCACTTCTTCTCGTCGAAGAGCTGCTGGGAGTACCACAGGCCCCACATGGAGTAGGTGTACTTCAGCACGAAGAACTTCGAGGAGCCGTCGGTGGTCTTGAAGGTCCCCGACTCGACGACGCCCGGGTACAGGATGTCCTTGATCTTGACGTTGGGGTCGTCAAGGGTCGGGGCGTCCAGCAGGGGCTGCAGGTCGTGGTACTGGTTGTTGGCGATGAGCTCGCCGTGGGGGATCTTGTTGGCGCCCTCGTTCTGCAGGATGTCCGGCGGGGTCTTGCCCTGGAAGCGCGGGGCGAGCTCGGCGCGGAGGTCCTCGATGGCGTTGATGGTGACGACGGCCTCGGGGAAGTTGGTGTTGTACACCGTCTTCTGCTTCTCGGCGTAGTCCTTGCCGAACCCGCCGGGGAAGATGACGACCTCAAGGGGCTTCTTGGGGTCGACGCCGAAGGGGTTCTTGGCGTCGCCGCTGGCCTCGACGTCGTCGCCGCCGTCGTCGCCTCCGGAGGCGCAGGCGCTGAGCAGGCCTACGGCGGGGACGGCGAGGAGGCCGAGGGCCGCCGAGGTCTTGAGGACGGAGCGGCGGGTGAGGTCGCCGGCCTCGTTGGGGGTGGTTTCAGATGCCATGGTGTTGTCTCTCCTGGGTTCGGGTCACGCGGTGCGCCGGATGCGTCCGGCGTACCGCGACTCGAGGGTGTTGTTGTGGGCGTCCCCTTCGGGGACGTTCGCGGATAGGTACACGGGTGGCACCTCACCGCCGTCGAGCTGTCGCCGCACGACTTCGGCGACGACCATCTGCGCGAGCAGCGCCGCGCTGATGGAGGAGGCGGCGCAGACCGCACCGCCGGTGGGCAGTGGCAGTAGCGCGTCGCCGTACGGAGCGCAGTTGTCGAGCACTACGTCGGCGATGTCGAGCAGTCGTTTGCCCGAGGGGTGCCGCGGGGGGACCTTGGCACTGTGGTCGGTGGACGTGATCGCGATCAGCGGGTGGCCGTGTTCGGCGACGGTGAGCGCGAATTCGACGATGGAGCCGTTGATGCCCGACTGGGAGGCGATGACGAAGACGTCGCCGTGGCGGGCGCCGGTGAGGGTGTAGAGCTCGCGGGCGTAGGCGGGGTCGCGTTCGAGGAGGCCGCCGTCGAGGATGGCGGCGGGGTGTCCGCCGAGGAGGACCAGGTCGCGGAGGGCGACGCGGTTGGTGGGGACGAGTCCGCCGGCGCGTCCGGCGAGTTCCATGGCGAGGGCTTCGGAGTGGCCGGTGCCGAAGACCTGGAGGACGCCGTCGTCGCTCAGGGAGGCGCTGATGAGTTCGGCGGCCTGGGAGACCTTGTCGGTCTGGGTGGCGATGACGGTCTTGAGGACCTTGTCGAGTGCCTCGACGTAGGCGTTGGCGTCGACGCTCATGGGCGGGGCTCCTCTTCTGGTCGAGGGGGGTGGGGTGTGGGGGTCGTTGAACGTTACAGATACCTAAGAGTTGTCTTGCACGGGGTCCCGCGGTGTCGGTGGGTCTCCGTTGAGGGGCCGGTCGGTGCGGTGCGCGGCGACGGCGCGCGAGGTGGAGGCGAAGAAGGTGTTGGTGCGCCGGAAGGTGCGCTGGGCGACGGCGACGTAGAGCAGGTCGAGGACGAGCAGCTGCGAGTGGCGGGCGGCCAGGACGTCGGCGCGGAAGCTGCGGGCCTGGGTGCAGGTGGTGAGCACGATGTCGGCGACGTCGGTGATGGGCGCGGCGAGGTAGCTGGTGACGGCGATGGTGA
This sequence comes from Phytomonospora endophytica, assembly GCF_014202425.1. GTDB lineage: Bacteria > Actinomycetota > Actinomycetes > Mycobacteriales > Micromonosporaceae > Phytomonospora > Phytomonospora endophytica. The sequence continues at coordinate 409,638 of NZ_JACHGT010000003.1, forward strand.
GGGCGCCGTGGCTGGAGGCTTCGGCGAGCATCTCGATGGTCTCGACGGTGGAGCCGGAGTGGGAGACGGCGATGGCGACGTCGCCTTCGCCGAGGAGGGCGGCGCTGGTGAGTCCGTCGTGGACTTCGCGCCAGGCCCAGATGGGGATGCCGATGCGGTGGAGGCCCGATTGGAGTTCGGCGCCGACGAGGGCGCTGCCGCCGATGCCGTAGACGTCGACGCGGCCGGCGCGGCTGATGGCGTCGGCGGCGCTGGCCACGGCGGTGATGTCGATGAGGGCGGCGGTGTCCTGGAGGCTGGCGACGCCGGCGGCGAGGATGTTGCCCAAGACGAGGTCGAGGGGGTCTTCGGGGGCGATCTCGCGGCCGATGTCGACGGTCCAGCCGTTGGAGGCGGCGGCGCGGCCGGAGGCGGTGGCGATGGCCACGCGCAGGGCGGCGTATCCGTCGAAGCCCAGCGCCCGGCAGAAGCGGGTGATGGTGGCCGGTGAGGTGCCGGAGCGTTCGGCGAGTTCGACGATGGTGCTGCGAGCGGCGCCTGCGGGGTCGGCGAGTACTTGTTCGGCGACTTTGCGCAGGGCTCCGGTGAGTTCGTGCTGAGCGGTGCGGATGCGGACCAGCACGCCGCCGGTGGGGTCGTCGGCCGTGGTGGCCGGACCCGCTTCGGTTTCGTGCTCGGTCATGGTGTGCAACGCTCCTTTGCGCCTTGCCGGTGACGTGAAGCACGATCCGGCTTGAGAAGAACTTTTACCTTCTTGAGGCGATCGTCAATAGCGGGCGGGAAATCTTTTCACAGCCGAGACTTTTCGTAACGGTGCGTTCATGCGCTCGTCACTGATCGCCGAACAGTTCGTGTCGATTGTGGTCTGGGCGATTACCGAGGTCAGCCCACGGGCCATCACCGTCGGCAGGAAGTAAGGTGCGCCTTACTGGATCTGGCCGGCGGCGAAAAAAGGAGTTACCAATGCCCGGTGCACGGCGTGGTGCCCTGCTGCTGTCGGCATCGGTTCTACTGCTCGCCGTGGTCGTTCTGTCACTGACCGTGGGTGCCCGGGCGATAAATCCGCTCAACGCGCTGGCGGCCCTGTTCGACCCGGACGCTCCCGACGCCGAGGTGATCCGCTCGCTGCGGGTGCCGCGCACCGTCGTGGGTCTCGTCGTCGGCGCGGGCCTGGCCGTGGCGGGCGTGATCATGCAGGCCCTGACGCGCAACCCGCTCGCCGACCCGCGGATCCTGGGCGTGTCGGCCGGGGCGAGTCTCGGAGTGGTCCTGGCGATGTCGGTGTTCGGGCTGAGCCTGCTCACCCAGTACGTCTGGTTCGGCATCGCCGGGGCACTGGTGGCCGGGATGGCCGGTTACCTCGTCGCCGCGCGGTCCCGCGACGGGGCCAGCCCGGTGACGCTGGCCCTGGCCGGTGCCGCCCTCGACGCCTCCATCGGCGGCGCGGTCTACGCGATCCTCGCCGCCAGCGCCACGACCTTCGACGGCTACCGCTTCTGGGTCGCGGGTTCCCTGGCCGGCCGGACCCCGCAGATCGCGTTGCAGGTCGCGCCGTTCCTCATCGCCGGGCTGCTGCTGGCGGCCTGGCTCGCGCGCGGACTCGACGCCCTCGTCCTCGGCGGTGACATGGCCGCGGGCCTCGGCCACAAAGTCGCCCGCGTCCGCCTCGCCGGGGCCTTCGCCGTGGCGCTGCTGACCGGCGCGGCGGTCGCCGCGGCCGGACCGATCGGGTTCATCGGCCTGGCCATTCCGCACCTGGCCCGCGCCCTCGTCGGCGGCGCCCACCGGTGGATCCTGGCCCTGTCGCTGATCCTCGGGCCGGTGATGCTGCTGTCGGCCGACGTCATCGGCCGGGTCGTCCTGCCCACCGGCGAGGTCCCGGCCGGGATCGTCACCGCCGTCATCGGCGCGCCACTGCTGATCGTCCTGGTCCGCCGGGCACGGCTGGTCGCCGCGTGAGCGCCCCTACGCTGCGCCCCACCGGCCGCACGCTCATCCGCGTGTCGGGCGCCTCCTTCCTGCTGCGCCGACGATCCATCGCGGTGACCATGCTGCTCTTGGCCGCGCTCGCCGCGGCCGTGGCCGCGTCGCTGTCGTTCGGGCGGACCTTCGTGGCCTTCCCCGACGTCCTCGACACCGTCTTGGGTGCCGACACCGGCTACCAGGTCACCGTCAACACCCTCCGCCTGCCGCGCACGGTCCTGGCCGTCGTGGCAGGGGCGGCCTTCGGGCTGGCCGGGTCGCTCATCCAGTCGGTGGCCCGCAACCCGCTGGCCAGTCCCGACGTCATCGGCGTCACCCAGGGCGCCGGGCTGGCCGCCACGATCGCGCTCACCGGCGGCCTGGGCATAGGCGTCCTGGTCGGTTCCAGCCTCGCCGGGGCACTCCTCGCCGCGCTGCTGGTCTTCGCGATAGCCGGGCGCGGCGGGATGGGCGCCAACCGCTTCGTCCTGGCCGGGATCGCCGTGGCCGTGGCCTTGCGGGCCGTCACCCAGATGTTCCTCATCAGCGCCGACGCCATCGACGCCCAGCGCGCCCAGATCTGGATCATCGGCACCTTGAGCGGACGCGGCTGGAACGAGACGGCCATGATCGCCGCGGCGATCACCGTGCTCCTCCCGGCACTGCTGTGGGCGTCGTCGGCGATGAACTCCACCGCCCTCGACGACGACACCGCCCGCGGCCTCGGCGTCCACGTCACCCGCCGCCGCGTCGGCCTGGCCGCCATCGGCATCGCCCTGGCCGCGGTGGCCACCGCCAACGTCGGCGCCATCGAATTCGTCGCCCTCGTCGCCCCGCAGGTCGCCCGGCGCCTGACTCGCACCGAACGCCCGCCCCTGCTCACCGCGGCCCTCACCGGGGCGCTGCTGACGGTCGTCGCCGATCTCCTCGGCCGCAACCTCTTCGCCACTCCCCTGCCCGCCGGTGTCGTCACCGCCGTCCTGGGCGGCCCCTACCTGATCCTGCTGCTGATCCGCCGTGGAGCGAAAGGCACGTCCACATGAACCCCGAACCGCGCCTGGCCGTCCACGGCCTCACCGTCGCCTACGGCAAACCGCCCCGGGGCCGCGTCGTCATCGACGGCCTCGACGCACAGATCCCCGCCGGCCGTTTCACCGTCATCATCGGACCCAACGCCTGCGGCAAGTCCACGCTCCTGCGCACCATCGCCCGCCTCCACAAGCCCCTCGCCGGGACCGTCACCCTCGACGGCGCCGACGTCCACCAGATCCCCACCCGCCGGCTCGCCCGGCGCCTGGCCGTCCTCCCGCAAAGCCCCCTGGTCCCCGAAGGCGTCAGCGTCACCGACCTCGTCGCGCGCGGCCGCAGCCCCCACCAGAGCTGGTGGCGGCAATGGTCACCCGCCGACGAAAAGGCCGTCGCCCGGGCCTTGTCCCTGGCTGGAGTCGCCGACCTGGCCGCACGGCCCGTCGACACCCTCTCCGGCGGGCAGCGGCAGCGCGTGTGGATCGCCATGATCCTCGCCCAGGACACCGACACGCTCCTGCTCGACGAACCCACGACCTACCTGGACCTCGCCCACCAGATCGAGGTCCTCGACCTGTTGCGGCGCCTCAACACCGAAGACGGCCGGACCATCGTCGCCGTCCTGCACGACCTCAACGAGGCCGCCCGCTACGCCGACGAGGTCATCGCCATGCGCGACGGCCGCGTCATCACGCAGGGGTCACCCGACAAGGTGATCACCGCGGCGAACGTGGAGGCCGTCTTCGGGCTCCGCTGCGCCGTGGTCGCCTGCCCCGTCACCGGCAAACCGCTGGTGATACCCCACATCACGACAGGAGAACCCACTCATTCGTAGCCGTCCGGTGCTTCGCACGGTGCTGGTCGCCGCAGGCCTGGCCTTGAGCCTCGCCGCCTGCGGGAAGAGCGACCCGCCCGCCGGTCAGCAGACCGGCGACACCCACCCGGTCGCCCACGCGATGGGCACCACCGAGGTCCCGCTGACGCCCCAGCGCGTCGTCGTCCTCGACACCGACAAGCTCGACACCGCCGTCACCCTCGGCATCACCCCGGTCGGCGCGGCCGTCGCCGACCAGACCGGACTGCCCACCTACCTCGGCGACGCCGTCGGCACCGTCCAGGTCGTCGGCACCCTCACCGAACCCGACCTGGAGGCCATCGAAGGCCTCCACCCCGACCTGATCCTCGGCACGAAGTTCCGCCAGGAACAGTTCTACGACGAACTCTCCGCCATCGCCCCCACGGTGTTCACCGAGAAGGTCGGCATCACCTGGAAGGAGAACTTCCTCCTCGACGGTGAGGCCCTCGGCAAGAAGGACACCGCCGCCGACCTGCTCGGCGCCTACGAGAACCGCGCCGAGACCGTCGGCGAGGACATCGACGGCGCCGCCGACCTCGAAGTCGGCATCGTCCGGTTCATGCCCGACCACATCCGCGTCTACGGACCCGACTCCTTCTCCGGAATCGTCGTCGCCGACGCCGGCCTCGACCGGCCCGACTTCCAGAAACTCAACGGCGCCGACGACAAGCGCTTCGCGAAGGTCTCCCAGGAGAAGATCGACGACGCCGACGGCGACGTCCTGTTCTACTGCGCCTACGGCGCCGACGCCACCGCCGCCCTCGAAGAGGTCACCGACGGTTCCCTGTGGAAGGGCATGTCGGCCGTCGAGAACGGCAAGGCCTACACCGTCAACGACGAGATCTGGATGACCGGGATCGGCGTCACCGCCGCGAACATGATCCTCGACGACCTCGCCGCGAAACTGACATAGCCGCCACCACGCGACACGAGCCTGGCCCGAGGTGGGGGCCTGGACACCGCGAACGGCGCACGGCGGGTGCCGGTCCCCTCTCACCGGGGACCGGCACCCGCCGTGTCACATCGGCCGTCACACGAGGTTCTGCTTGGCGCCGCTCTTGCGCAGCCGGTCGGTCGCCTCCTGCATGTCGGCCACGAAACGGTCCGGCTTGAGCGAGTTGACCAGCAGCTTGCGGATCGCCGGACCCACCACGTCGTCGGCGAAAGTCCGGTAACGCTTGTCGAAATAGAACGCGTAGAGGTCCTCACCGGCCGACTTCAGCAGCTCATTGGTCGAACGCACACCCGGCGCGTCGAGGCCCTCCTCGGCACCGGCCACGCACGTCAGCGACGACACCCGGCTGGTGAACTGCTTCGACCCCTCCTTCGACAGCATCATCCGCAGATACTCCAGACCACCGGCCTGATTGCGGGCCAGCGCCGGCACGATGAACGCCTCGGTCCCACTGGCGCAGACCGTCCCCGGAGAGATGCTGCCTTCGAGGGCGGGCATGGCCATGATCTGCATCTGGAAATCGGGTGGAGTCTTGTCGCGCTGCTCGTTCTCCAGCCACGTCCCGCAGGGCACGAACGCCGCTTCCCCGGCGTTCCACAGATCCTGGGCCTCGGTGTGGGTGGCCGAGGCGGCCTTGTTGTGGATGTACCCGGCCGCGCCGAGATCGTAGAGGGCCTGCGCGGCCGCGCGGACCGAGTCGTTGTTCCAAGCGTCGGGTTCGAGGTCGTCGATGGCCTCGGCGATGTCGACACCACCGTGGCGCACCGCGAGGGTCATGAACGGTTCGAGGAGGTAGTAGGGGTACTGGCCCTGGTAGACGAACGGGGAGACGCCCTGGCTGCGGATCGTGCCGCACAGATCGATGAACTCGCCCCAGCCCGCCGGGACCTTCCACTGCCGCTCATCGAACAGGGCCTTGTCGTACCACAGGCCGAAAGCGGTGTAGCCGTAGTAGAGCATGTGCATGCGCCGCTGCCCCGACGGTCCGAGAGACCCGTCGTCGACGATCCCGGGCCGCAGAGTGTCGCGCACCTTGACGTCGGGATCGTCGAAGGAGGGCGCGTCGAGCAGCAACGTCAAGTCGGTGAGAGCACCGTCGTGAAAGAGCCGCTCGGCGGGAACCTGGTGGGCACCGGAGTTGTTGACGACGTCCGGCGGGCGGCCGGCGACCAGCAGCGGATTGAGGACCTCACTGATCTGCGTGACCGCGATGTGCTCGATGGGCGCCTCGGGATACCGGTTGTGGTAGATGACCTCGTGGCCCTCGGCGGCGTAACGGTCGCTGTAACCGCCGTCGAAGATGACCACGTCGAGGGCACGGGTCCCGTCGACGTTGAACGGATTGGACGGTCCGCCGTTGTTGCTCAACGGAAGCGGGGCCGAACCCTCCTCTTCGGCGGGAGAACACCCCGACAGCCAGCCCGCCGCGGGACCGGCGACTGCCGCGACGGCCGCGCCGCGGCCCAGCATCTGACGACGGGTACTGCCTGACGGCGGTTTGGGGGGCACCGACGTTCTCCTTCGAGCGTCACCGCGTGACACGAATTCACGACTGGGAGGGTAAATTACCCCGACAGCGGCCCAACGTACACACACGGCCGCCTCGCCGACACCCACCGAACAGCCCGGCGACACCTCCGCGCGTACGATCGCCCGATGCACAAGGATCTGGTGCTCGGCTTCGACATCGGCGGCACGTCCACCCGAGCACTACTGGCCACATTGGACGGCGAGCGCGTCGGCGCCGCTCAAGGGCCCGGCGGCAACCCGACATCCCACGGCCTGCCCGCCTCCCTGAAGGCCATCGGCGAGGCCGCCGCCGCCGCGATCGGCGACCACGACCCCGCCCGGATCCGCGCCCTCCACCTCGGCCTGGCCGGCGGGCAACCCTACGAAGACCCCGCCAACCGCGCACAGCTGTCCCAGGTCTGGACCGGCCTCGGCATCGACGCGCCCGTCGCCATCGACACCGACCTCACCGTCGCCTTCGCCGCCGCGACACCCGCCCCCACCGGAACCGTCGCCATCGGCGGCACCGGCGCCATCGCCGCCGCCATCGAAGACCGCCACCTCACCGGCCGCGCCGACGGCTACGGCTGGCTACTCGGCGACGAAGGATCCGGATACTGGCTCGGCCGCCAAGCCGCCCGCGTCGCCCTCAAAGTCCTCGACGGACACCTCCCCACCGGGCCCCTCGCCGAAGCCGTCATCACCGCCGCCTGGCCCGGACCCACCAGACCCGCCACGCGCGAACTCATCGACGTCATCGCCCACCGCCCACCCCTGCAACTCGCCGCATACGCCCGCCTCGTCACCACCGCCGCCGACAACGGCGACCCCCAGGCCACCGCCCTCCTCGACGAAGCCGCCACCCTCCTCACCACGACCATCGCCTCAGTGCGACACACCGGCGCCGACACCCCCATCGTCCTCGGCGGCAGCCTCCTCACCGAGACAACCCGCGTCGGCATCGGCGTCCGCACACAACTCACCGCACGATTCCCCACCGCGCCACTGCACACCGCTCGCGACGGCGCCGCCGGCGCCGCGTGGCTCGCCGCATACCCGTACCTGCCGGACGCGGTGGCGGCGCACGGAGTGTTCACCGCGGGAGGTTAGGGCGGGTCAAGGCCCCGGCGCGGGGAGGGTTCTGCGCGGTGCTGGAACGCGGGCGGGTTCCCGGGGGCGGCGGGGAAGCGAAGCGAGACTCGCCCACGCGACCGTTGCGGGGTCCCGGCCTGCGGGAGCCACGAAGCGAGGGCTCGCCCTTGGCGCCTGACAGGCATGGGATCGGGCTCGGCCCGCCGCCGGTGCCGGGCCCTCGATGGGCGGGCCGCGAAGCGAGACTCGCCTATCGGGAAGCGGCTGCGGGCGAGTACCCAGCGGAGGTAGACCGCCAAGCAGCACGCCCTAGACCGGGCCGCCGGTGCCGGATCCCGGCGAAAGCGGGGAAACGCGGCCGGGTCCCCGGTCTGAGCGGGCCGCGAAGTGACAGTCGTCCTTAGCGGGACTCCCGGCGTGCGCGGGCGAACGTTGTCCCAGCCGCAGTCCCGCCACCCACACACCACCCGGGCGGCACCAGCCAGCGCGGAGCGCGAACACCCCTCCCGCTACAACGGATCCTCGCGCGTCAGCTCCCAGCACGCGACCGCCGCGGCTGCCGCCACGTTCAGCGAATCCACCCCACCCCGCATCGGAATGCGCACCCGAACATCCGAGGCGCCCATCGCCGCGCCCGTCAGGCCAGGACCCTCCGCCCCGAACAGCAACGCCGCCTTCGCGCGCTGCTCAGACGTCAACCGCTGCATCGGCAGGGCGTCGTCGGCCGGCGTCAACGCCAAGACCGTGAAACCCGCCGCGCGGACCTCGTCGAGCGCGTCCGGCCACGGACCCAAAGTCGCGTACGGCACCGCGAACACCTCGCCCATACTCACCCGCACCGCCCGGCGGTACAACGGATCGGCGCACGTCGGCGACAGCAACACCGCGTCCATCCCCAACCCGGCCGCACCACGGAACAACGCGCCGATATTGGTGTGGTTGTTCAAATCCTCACAGATGATCACCCGTCGCGCGTCCGCCAAGACCTCCGCCGCACTCGGCACGGGCCTGCGATGAAACGACGCGAGCACACCACGATGCACATGGAAACCCGTGATCGACTCCAGCACCCCCTGCGTCGCGGCATAGACCGGCGCACCCTCGGCGAACGGATGCGCCGCGAGCTCGGCGACCTGCTCCACCCGTTTGGCGTCGACGAGCATCGAGCGCATCCGGTACCCCGCCCGCAACGCCCGCCGGATCACCAACTCGCCCTCGGCGATGAACAACCCGTGCGGCTGCTCGAACCTCGTACGCAGCGCGACATCGGTCAAGGCCCGGTAATCGCCGAGCCGGTCATCGCTCGCGGCGGTGACCGGCTCGGCGTGCGTCGACGCGGCTATTTCCGTTCGCCTTCGTTCGCGGCCGGAGCCGGAGCGGCCTCGGGGTGGACCGGATCGGCCGTCGCGGGCGGCTTGAGCAGCCCCGTCGACGCCATCGGCACCGCCGAGGCCTCGATCGCGCGCTCGCCCTCGTCGTCGGCGGCCGGTCCGGCCGCGGGCTCCTCGGTCTTGTCCGACTTCGCCGGCGCGGACTCGCCGCCACCGAAGGTCCCGCCGAGGTTGCCCAGCGCGCCCGAGAAGGAATCCAGGGCCCGCGTCAGCTCCGCCGGGATCATCCAGATCTTGTTCGACGGGCTGGCCGCGATCTGCGGCAAGGTCTGCAGGTACTGGTAGGCCAGCAGCTTCTCATCGGGCTTGGCGGCGTGAATCGCCTCGAAGACCTGCTTGATGGCCTTGGCCTGACCATCGGCCTGGAGCACCCGCGCCTGACGTTCACCCTGCGCGCGCAACACCGCGGCCTGCTGCTCACCCTCGGCCGACAGGATCTGCGACTGCTTGACGCCCTCGGCGTTGAGGATCGCCGCGCGACGGTCGCGCTCGGCGCGCATCTGCTTCTCCATCGAGTCGCGGATGCTCGGGGGCGGCTCGATGGCCTTGATCTCCACCCGCGTGACCTTCAGGCCCCACTTGCCGGTCGCCTCGTCGAGGACGCCCCGCAGGACCCGGTTGATGTCGTCGCGGCTGGTCAGGGCCTTCTCCAGGTCGAGGGAACCGACTACGTTGCGCAGCGTCGTCACCGTCAGCTGCTCGACGCCCTGGAGGTAGTTCTCGATCGAGTAGGTCGCGTCGGTGGGGTTGGTGACCTGGTAGTACAAGACCGTGTCGATCGACACGACCAGGTTGTCGGAGGTGATGACCGGCTGCGGCGGGAAGCTGACCACCCGCTCGCGAAGGTCGACCTTCGCGCGGACCGCGTCGACGATGGGCACCAGGAAGTTCAGGCCCGCGCCGAGGGTCTTCTTGTAGCGGCCGAGCCGCTCGATCACGTACGCCTGCTGCTGCGGGACGATCCGGATGGCCTTCGCCAGCGTCACGACCACGAACAGGCCGATCACGGCGAGGAAGAGCCAGACGACTATCTGGCCGGCGTCACTCACTGTTGCCTCCATACCATTGCGGTTGCACCTCTGATCTCCACGACGTGGACACGTTCACCGGCTTCGAGGACCTGCCCGTCCTCATACACCCTCGCCGTCCATTCTTCTCCACCGATCTTGACGAGTCCGTGCTGGTCATCGACCTTTTCCAGCACGAGCGCCGGTGATCCCTCAAGCGCGGCCAGGCCGATCTCGGCGTCGGGACCGGTCCGGTCGTTCATCATCCTCTTGGCGAAAGGACGGACCACGAACAACGCGAACGCCGACACCACCGAGAAAACACCGACCTGAATGAACGGGTCGGCGCCCAGCGCCGCGGCGCCCGCGGCTGCCAGCGCACCGGCGGCGAGCATGATCAGCACGAAGGAGAGCGCGAACATCTCGGCGACGGCCAGCAGGACCGCGATGATCAGCCAGATGAAGGGGGCCATCTGTAAATCCTGGCATGTTCACGCTCGTCTCGCCCACCTGGGCCACCGCGGCCGATCTCCCCGTCGAACCGAACCGTTAAGTTGGGCAGATGCCGGTCCCGTCCCCCCACACTGGATTGACGATCCGCCCGTCGGCGCGTTTGGTGCCGTGGCTGCGTTCCTGGCGCACCGGGCTCGTCCCCTACGACGCGGTCGTCGACGCCGTCGTCGAGGAGATCGACGGCGGTGATGACATCGAACACGTCGTCGCCGACATCCCCGACAGCTGGCATCCGGTGTCGCTCGCCGAGGCCCCCACGCTCTTCTCCCGCATCCACCCCGACGACATCCGCCTCGTCCTGCCCGCCCCCGGCGACCCACGCGGACTCCCCGTGAAAGGCGACTTCACCGCCGCCGCCCTCGGCACCGGCGAAGCCGTCATCGCCGGCACCGTCGGACTCGTCCCCGAGATCACCACCCACGTCTCCGGCTCCGGCGACCAATGGCAGTCGGTGACCTGGCGCGTCTACGAATGCGGCCCCGTCAAACCCGTCCCACCGGTCTCCCCCGGCGAAGCCGAAAGCGAACTCGCCGAAGCCCTGCACACCGCCACGGGCAGGCTCGTCGCCCTCGACGTCGCCCGCTGGCGTCCCGAACTCGGCGTCGCCCTCACCCAGCTGCGCCGCAGTGAGCACGGCATGGACCTCCCGCCCGGCTACGACCAGCGCGCCCGCCGCCTCTACGCGCGCGCCGGAGTCCTCGAACGCGTCCTGGCCATCGCCGAAGGCGACGCGCCCGGTGGTGCCGTCAACGTCCACGAGGCCGGTGCCCGTGACGCGGCCCTGCGCCCCCTCGGGGCGGCGTGCCGTCAGGCGCTAACCGCCGCGTGCAACGCCCCGGTCGGCTGAGGCGCCGGTCACAGGGATTGGACCTCTAGCGCACTCCAGCTCGTAGCGTCGGGCCCATGATCCAGCAGCAGAACTCCGGTTTCGGTCACGAATCCACCGCTGGCGAGGTTCTCGCCGGTGTCGATCTGTCGGGGAAGCTCGCCGTCGTCACCGGTGGCTACTCCGGCCTCGGCCTGGAGACCACCCGCGCCCTCACCAACGCCGGTGCGCACGTCGTCGTCCCCGCGCGCAGGCCCCAAACCGCCGCAGAAGCCCTGGGCGGCATCGCCGACGTCGACCGCCTCGACCTGGGCGACCTCAACTCCGTCGACGACTTCACCGAACGCTTCCTGGCCACCGGACGCGGCATCGACATCATCATCAACAACGCCGGCATCATGGCCTGCCCCGAAACCCGCGTCGGACCCGGCTGGGAAGCCCAGTTCGCCACCAACCACCTCGGCCACCACGCCCTCGTCAACCGCCTCCTCCCCGCCTTGAACGACAACGCCCGCGTCGTCGCCGTTGCCTCATCGGGACACTTCCTGTCCGGCATCCGCTGGGACGACCCGCACTTCACCACCGGTTACGACAAGTGGGAGGCCTACGGGCAGGCCAAGACCGCCAATGCCCTGTTCGCCCTCCACCTCGACCGGCTCCTGCCCACCGGCTCGCACGCCTATGCCGTCCACCCCGGCAGCATCCTCACCCCGCTCCAGCGCCACGTCCCCCACGACACCCAGAGCGAACTCGGGTGGATCACCCCCGACGGCTCGCTCCCCACGGGCTTCAAGACACCCGAGCAGGGCGCCGCCACGGCTGTGTGGGCCGCCACCAGCCCCTACCTCGACGATCACGGCGGCGCCTACTGCCAGGACTGCGACCTCGCCCGCCCCGCCGAAGACGACGACATGCTCACCGGCGGCGTCAAACCCTGGGCTCGTGACCGCGCCTCCGCCGCGCGCCTGTGGGCCCTGTCGGCCGCCCTCACCGGCCTCGGCGCCTAAATCGCTCGGCCCCGCGAACCTCCCCCGGTAGGTTCGCGATCATGCCCGCACTCCAGCTGCTCCGCGAAGACCACGCACCGGCCGTCCTCGCCTTCGAGAAGGCCAATCGCGCGTTCTTCGCCGAGACCATCCCCGACCGCGGCGACGACTACTTCACCGAATTCGCCGACCGCCACGCCGCCCTGCTGGCCGAACAGGCCACCGGGACCTGCTTCTTCCACGTCCTGGCCGACGACGACGGCACGATCCTCGGCCGTTTCAACCTCGTCGACGCCGAGGACGGCGAGGCCGAACTCGGCTACCGGCTGGCCGAAGCGGCCACCGGCAAGGGCCTGGCGACCGCCGCCGTGCGGGAACTGTGCACGCTGGCCGCGAACCGTTACGGCCTGACGTCGCTGCGGGCGGGCACGGGAGTCACCAACACCGCCTCGCAGGGGGTGCTGACGCGCACGGGGTTCTCCACCGACGGGATCCCCGGCCCGAAAGGCCTGTCCTACCGTCGTGACCTGCGGGAGTTCGCGGCCTGAAAGGCTGTCGGCAGCGAAACGAACGGCCCGGGTCGACTCGACCCGGGCCGTTGTCACGTCAGCGTGAGGGGATGGGCGGCCGCCGCGCGGGGCAGCAGCCGTCGGGGGTGTTGTCGAAGGTCTGGATCTTGCCGAGGTGCTGCGCCGGGGCGCCTTGGGTGCGTTCGGCGATCAGTTCGCGCACCATGGACACGAACGCCGGGTGCGTGCCGGGGGTGGCCACCCGGGTGAAGGCCATGCCGAGGTGCTCGGCGGTCTTGGCGGCCTCGTTGTCGAGGTCCCAGATCACTTCGAGGTGGTCGGAGGTGAACCCGATGGGGACGACGATGACACCCTCGGTGCCGCCCTGCGCGAGAAGGGCGAGGTGGTCGTTGACGTCGGGTTCGAGCCATTTCGACTCCGGCGGACCCGACCGCGACTGCCACACCAGATCGTAGTCGACTCCCGGGGCGGCGGTCTCGGCCACGATGCGCGCGACCTCGGCGTGCTGTTCGGTGTAGCGGGCTCCGGCGGGGCCCGACACCTCGTTCATCGACAAGGGGATCGAGTGCGAGGTGAACACCAGTTTCGTGTTGGACGGCATGTGCGGCAGGGCCGCCTTGACGCCTTCCACGAAGGGCGTGATGAAGCCCGGGTGGTCGAAGTAGTGGCGGATCTTGTCGATGATCGGCGCGTCGACGCCGACCGCCGCGCGGGCCGCGGCGATGTCGTCGAGGTACTGGCGGCAGGAGGAGTACGAGCCGTAGGCGCTGGTCACGAAGGCCAGCGACCGTTTGATGCCGTCGGCGCGCATCCGCTGGAGCGCCTCGACGAGCATCGGTGGCCAGTTCCGGTTGCCCCAGTAGACCGGCAGGTGCAGGTTGTGCACCGACAGTTCGCCGCGCAGCGCCGCGATCAGCGCCCGGCATTGGGCGTTGATCGGCGAGACGCCGCCGAAGTGGTAATAGTGTTCGGCGACCTCGGTGAGACGGTCGTCGGGCACGCCGCGGCCCCGCGTGACGTTACGCAGGAACGGCAGCACATCGTCGGGCCCCTCGGGTCCCCCGAAGGAGACCAGGAGCAAAGCGTCGTAGGTCATCAGACCCCAACCGCGTGAAACCCGCCATCCACGTGGACGATCTCGCCGGTGGTGGCCGGGAACCAGTCGGAGAGCAGGGCGAGGCAGGCCTTGGCGACCGGTTCGGAGTCGGTGAGGCTCCAGCCGAGAGGTGCGCGGCCCGTCCACGCCTCCTCGAAGGCTTCGAACCCCGGGATGGACTTGGCGGCCAGCGTGCGCACCGGGCCGGCGGCGACGAGATTGACGCGAATGCCCTTGGGCCCGAGGTCGCGTGCCAGGTAACGGCAGGTCGACTCCAGCGTCGCCTTGGACACGCCCATCCAGTCGTAGACCGGCCAGGCCTGCGAGGCGTCGAAGTCCATGCCGACGATGCCGGCGCCCTTGCTCAGCAGCGGCAAGGTGGCCATGGCCAGGGACTTGAAGGAGAAGGCCGAGACGTGCAGCGCGGTGGCGACGTCCTCCCAGGGGGCGGTGAGGAAACCGCCGCCGAGGGCGCTGGGCGGCGCGTAGGCGATCGAGTGGAGGACCCCGTCGAGACCGTCGGCGTGCTCCTTGACGCGGTCGGCGAGCGAGTCGAGCTGCTCGGCGTTGGTCACGTCGAGTTCGAGGACGGGGGCGGGCGCGGGCAGCCGCTTGGCGATGCGCTCCACCAGGGACATCCGCCCGAACCCGGTGAGGATCACCTGGGCACCGTGTTCCTGGGCGAGCTTGGCCACCCCGAATGCCAGCGATTGCTCTGTGATCAGGCCGGTCACAAGCAGACGCTTACCTTCAAGCATCCCGGTCACGTGTGTTCCCTTCGTACGGTCGTTTTTCGGCGAAGCAAGGGGTCTTCGCCCACCTGCCGCGCCTACGCAGTCAGTATGGGGGGTGCGCGGCTAGTGGCCCATCCCGAGGCCACCGTCGACGGGGATCACCGCGCCGGTCACGTACCCGGCGTCGTCGGCGGCGAGCCAGCGGACGGCCGAGGCGATCTCGTCGGTGTTACCGAAGCGCGCGGCGGGGATGGCCTTGAGGTAGCCGTCGCGTTGCGCTTCGGGTAGTGCGGCGGTCATGTCCGTCTCGACGAAGCCGGGGGCCACGACGTTGGCGGTGATGTTGCGGCTGCCCAGCTCACGGGTGATGGACCGGGCGAGGCCGACCAGTCCGGCCTTGCTGGCGGCGTAGTTGGTCTGCCCGGCGTTGCCGTAGAGACCCGAGACCGAGGAGATGAAGATCATCCGGCCCCATTTGGCGCGCAGCATCTTCGACGAGGCCCGCTTCGCGCAGCGCCAGGCGCCGGTGAGGTTGGTGTCGATGACGCTGGTGAACTGGTCCTCGCTCATGCGCAGCAGGAGGGTGTCGTCGGTGATGCCGGCGTTGGCGACGAGGACCTCGACGGGGCCGAGTTCCTTCTCCACCGTGGTGAACGCGGCGTCGACGGCGGCGCCGTCGGTGATGTCGCATTCGACGCCGAACAGGCCTTCGGGGGCTCCGCTGCCGCGGTGGGTGACCGCCACGGTGTCGCCCTGCTTGGCGAAGGCCTGGGCGATGGCAAGACCGATCCCGCGGTTTCCGCCGGTCACGAGGACGGTTCTAGGCACGGCGGTTTCTCCTCGGTGTTGTGGCCGCAGACGGTCGGCGATGATCGTACGCGATGGGGGTGGTCGGCAACCGCCCCCACCCGGGACGGGGACGTCACGGAATGCGCGAAGTCCACAGTAGACTCATGCCGGCCGCGGCCATCGCGGCGAGCATGCCGAAGCCGATGAACCACTGCGCGATCTCCCGCGCGACGGTCCGGTAGCCGATCGAGGAGCCCATGTCGGCGTAGACCTCCGACAACTCGTCTCCCGACACGGCCTCGTAGTAGCGGCCCTCGGTGTCCTCGGCCAGCTGGGCGAGCGCCTTGCGGTCCACGGGGACCTTGGTGACCTGGCCTTCGATCTCCACGACGCCCTCGTCGGTGCCGAAGGCGATCGTCGAGACGGGGACCTTCGCGGCCAGCGCGGCGGCCGAGGCCTCCTCCACGAAGCGCCCGGCGGTGCGGTATCCGTCCGACAGCAGCACGATCCGGGCCGGCGCCAGTCCCTGGGCACCTTCCGGGGGCACGGACTGGATGGCCTGGAGGGAGGCGAAGACGGCTTCCCCGGTGGCGGTGGCGGCGGCCATTTCGAGACCGTCGATGGCCGTGGACAGCTGAGCGCGGTCCTTGGTGGGCGAGACGACGACGTTGGCGGACTTGGCGAAGGAGACCAGGCCGACGTTGAAGTTCTTCGGGAGGCTGGTGACGAACTTCTTGGCGGCCTCCTTGGCGGCTTCCATGCGGGTCGGTGCGACGTCGTCGGCCATCATCGACAGCGACACGTCCATGGCGAGCACGACCGTGGCGCGTTCGTTGGGTTCCTGGATGTCGACCGAGGGCCGGGCCATGCCGACGGCGAGGACGGCCAGTGCGGCGATGAGGACTCCGGCGGCGGCGTGGCGGCGCCAGCCGAGGCCTTTGGGTGCGATGTCGCGCAGCAGTTCGAGGTTGGAGAAGCGCACGGCGGTGACGCGGCGTCTGCGCTGGGCCCAGATGTAGGCCCCCGCCAGGGCCAGCACGGGCAGCAGTGCCAGCAGCCAGATCGGTTGAAGCAGACGGATCATCGGGTGGTCCCTCCGGTGCGGGCGTGGCGGCGGGCGGCCACGAATCGCACGATGTCGAGCAGCCAGTCGGAGTCGGTGCGCAGGCGCAGGTGCCCGGCGCCGGCTTTGCGCAGGGCGGCGGCGATGCCGGCGCGCTGAGCGGCTGCGGCTTGTCGGTAGCGTTCGCGCAGGCGCGCGTCGGCGGTCTGGATCTCGTGCACGGCGCCGGTCTCGGGGTCGACGAGTTCGAGGACGCCGACATCGGGGAGCTCCAGCTCGCGGGGGTCGACGATCTCGATGGCGAGCAGGTCGTGGCGGACGCCGAGTTTGCGCAGGGGCTGCTGCCAGCCGTCGGCGGCGAGGAAGTCGGAGATGACGACGGCCAGGCCGCGGCGGCGTGGGGGCCGGTTGAGGGTGTCGATGAGGGCGGCGAGGTCGGTGCGGCCGCCGGTGCCGGCCCTGGGCGTGTCGTGGACTTTTTTGAGGAGGACCTGGGCGCCTTTGCGGCCGGGCATGGCCGGTATGCGGGTGGGTGTGGCGCCGGTGCCGACGACGGCGCCGATGCGGTTGCCGCCGCGGACGGTCAGGTGCGACATGGCCGCCACGGCGGCCAGCGCGAGGTCGCGTTTGAGGCAGCGGGCGGTGCCGAAGTCGAGGCTGGCCGACATGTCGACGGCCAGCCAGGTCTCCAGTTCGCGGTCGGCGATGGTGGTGCGCACGTGGGGGTGGGTCGTGCGGGCCGTGACGGGCCAGTCCATGCGCCGGACGTCGTCGCCGGGCCGGTATTCGCGCGACTCCCCCGGTTCGCTGCCGGCGCCGGGGAGCAGGCCGAGGTAGTCGCCGTGCAGGAGGCCGTCGAGTTTGTTCGTGATGAGCAGCTGGAGTTTGGCCAGCACGAACTCGTCGCGGCCGCCGGGCCCGGCCGATGGGTGCCCGGTGGTGCCGTCGCGGCGCATGCGCCCGAACACCGACAGGCCGGCGCGGCTCACTCCGCGCGCCCGCCGGTCACAGGGGCCGTCCGGTGGGTTCGCCGGGGCCGACCCAGCCGGTGCCCGCCGGGGCGGTGACCGGGCGGGCGTTGGCGTCCTGGCGGGGCGCCACGGTCGGTGCCGGGACGGTCGCCAGGACCATGTTGACGATCTCTTCGGCCGGTACGCCGTCGGCGAGCGCGTCGTAGGAGAGCACCAGGCGGTGGCGGAGGATGTCGGGGGCGATGTCCTGGAGGTCTTGCGGGAGGGCGTAGTCGCGTCCGCGGAGGATGGCCAGGGCCCTGGTGGCGCGCACGATGCCGAGGGAGGCGCGGGGGCTGGCGCCGTACTGGATGAGTCCGGCGGCCGCCGACAGGCCGTACTCGGCGGGTTTGCGGGTGGCCATGACCAGGCGGACGGCGTAGTCGACGAGGGCGTTGTGGACGAACACCTCGTCGGCCTTGCGCTGGAGGCGCAGGACGTCGTCGGGGGTGAAGACCGGTTCGGGTTCGGGTGCCTTGACGCCCATCCGGTAGACGATCTCGCGTTCTTCGGAGTCGGTGGGATACCCGACGATGATCTTGAGGAGGAAGCGGTCGCGCTGCGCTTCGGGCAGCGGGTAGACGCCTTCCTGCTCGATGGGGTTCTGGGTGGCCATCACCAGGAACGGGTCGGGCACGTTGTGGGTCTGGCCGCCGATGGAGACGTGCGCCTCGGCCATGACCTCCAGCAGCGCCGACTGGACTTTCGCCGGTGCGCGGTTGATCTCGTCGGCGAGCAGGAAGTTGACGAACACCGGGCCGAGCTCGACGTCGAACTTCTCACTGGACTGCCGGTAGATCCTGGTTCCCACCACGTCGGAGGGGACCAGGTCGGGCGTGAACTGGATTCGGCTGAACGTTCCGCCGACGACTCTGGCCAGTGTCTCCACCGCCAGGGTCTTGGCCACGCCCGGTACGCCTTCGAGCAGGCAGTGGCCCCTGGCGAGCAGGGACACGAACATCCGCTCGATCATCCGGTCTTGCCCGACGATCACCTTCTTGACCTCGAAGAGGGCCTTCTCCAGGGAAGCCGCGTCCTGCGCGGGGGTCGTACGACCCGCCTCGTCTTGTGTCATGGCCTCGGTAGCCACCTGCACCTCCAACACCCGTCGCCGACGATCCTAACGACAGTCGGCGAGTGGCGAACTTTTACGCGCCCGGGTCTGGACAAGCCCTCAGGTGAGCCCTGTAACATGAGCCTCACGTCGGGCGGCTTCCCCCGTGGCCGCCCGACGTCTTCGCGCCCACCGCGCCTGTTCTAGGCTTCGCGGTGATGGACTCCTCCGAAACTCAAGACGCCGTCTGCTCGGCGCGTGGTTGCCGCCGCCCGGCCGTCTTCGCGTTGCGCTGGCGTAACCCGAAGATCCATGACGAGACCCGCCGTAAGACGTGGCTGGCCTGTGCTGAGCACCGGGAGAGTCTGGGGGCGTTCCTGTCGGCTCGCGGGTTTCCCCTCGACGTCGCACCGTTCGGGCCGTGACGCGTCATCGCTAGGCTCGCGGTGTGGAGCACCCGATCTGGAACGGCCGTGACGGCGAAGTCGACTGGCGGCCGGTCGACCCGCGCCTGGTGTGGGTTCGGCTGATCAACCTCGCGCTGGGCGCGATTCCGCTGACGGTGGTCGCCGCCGTCTTGTCGACGTGGTGGTGGGGCGCCCGTTTCGGGATCCTCGTCGCCGCCTGCGCGCTGGTCCTCATCGCCGCGCGTGTCGTGGCGATCGTCCGCGCGGTGCGTGTGTGGGCCTACGCCGAGACCGGTGAGCACCTGCTGGTCCGGCACGGCATCTGGACCCGTTGCCTGTCGATCGTCCCCTATGGACGTCTGCAGTACCTCGACCTGACCGCCGACCCGGCCTCGCGCCTGTTCGGGTTGACGACGGTGAAACTGCACACCGCCGCGGCGACCACCGACGCCACCGTTCCGGGTCTGGCACCGGCCGAGGCGACCGCGCTGCGCGATCGGCTCGCCGACGTGTCGGGTGCCCGCACGGAGGGGCTGTGAAGCCCGCGGCGGCGGGGATGGACCGCATGCATCCGTTGACGCCGCTGGTGAAGGGCGTGCGGAGTTTCTGGTTCGTGATCGCGGCGATCTCCTGGCAGGGTTTCGCGCGGCTGGGGCTGGAGCGGGGCGCGATGATCGTGGCCGCGTTCGGTGTGCTGGGGCTGATCTGGTCGTGGATCGGCTGGTACGTGACGGGTTATCAGGTCGCCGACGGTGAGTTGCGGATCGCCGATGGGATCTTGACGCGGAGCCGGCGGACGATTCCGGTGGCGCGTTTGCAGGCCGTCGATGTGGTGCGGCCGTTGCTGGCGCGGTTGCTGGGGCTGGCGGAGTTGCGTCTTGAGGTCGCCGGTGGCGCCAAGACCGAGGCGCCCTTGTCGTATTTGACGCTGGGCCGTGCGCGGGATCTGCGGCGGGAGTTGCTGGCCGCCTCACGGCCGGAGGCGGCCGCGGCCGATGACGGTGAGGCCGTGTTGGAGCCGGTGGCGGCCGCCGCGCCGTTGGTGATGGTCCCGGCCAGGCGTTTGCTGGCCGCGCAGCTGATGACGCCGCAGATCCTGTTCCTGCCGATCGCGGTGGCGGTGACGGTGTGGCTGTTCGCCATCGACCCCGACTTGTCGATTCTGGGCTTGGCGGGGATGTTCACGGCCGTGGCGGGGATCTTGTTCCAGCCGGTGAAAGAGGCCTTCGTCAACTACGGCTTCACCGGTTCGGTGACCGATGACGGGTTGCGCATCCGGCATGGGTTGTTCGAGCAGCGCCAGCAGACGCTGCCGTTGCGGCGGGTGACGGCGGTGACGATCCGTTCGCCGCTGTTGTGGCGCCCGGTGGGCTGGGTGCGTGCGCATGTGGCCAGTGCGGCCTATTCGGCGACGAACGCCGGTACCGAGGCGTTCAGCGGGCGTAGTCTCCTGCCGGTCGGGACGCGTGCGGAGGCCGCGGTGATCACCGCGGCGGTCCTGCCGGGCGCCGACATCGACGGTCTGGTCTACCGGGGTCTGCCGCGGCGGGCGCGGTGGCGGGCGCCGCTGCGGTGGCGGTTCTTCGGGGTGTGCCTGACCGATGAGCACTACGCCGTGCGTTCGGGCCGGTGGAGCCCGACCGAGGCGTTCGTCCCCTACGGGCGGATCCTGTCGGTGCGGGTGACGCAGGGCCGGTGGCAGCGCCTGCTGGCGCTGGCCACCGTCCATGTCGATCTGGCCGGGACCATCTCGGTGAGCACCGCCGCCCGGCACCGTCCGCTCAGTGAGGCGGTGACGCTGGCACGTGATCTGGTCCGGCGTTCACAGCAGAACCGTCCGGTTCCTCCCGGCTGACCTCGCCGTCGTCTTCGCCGCGTGCCTGTGCGGCGGCTGCGGCGCGGCGCTGTTTGCGGCGGCGCCACCATTTCTCGGCGTAGCCGACCACGGCGAAGGTGATGCCGACGTAGATCCAGCCGACGAGGACGTCGATGATCCAGTGCTCGCCGCTGTAGACGAGGGTGAAGGTCATCGCCAGGGGGTAGACGACCAGGAGCGGGATCCAGCGGGTGCGGACTTTCGGGAAGAAGAACGCCACGACGAGCAGGGCGAAGGCGGTGTGCAGTGAGGGCATCGCCGCGACGGGGTTGGACAGGCCGATTTGGGCCTGGTTGAGCATGTTCCCGGCGCCGTGGAGGCCGATGAGGTCCCAGCCGCGGGTGGAGATCCGTTCGATCGGTTCGATCATGCCGTACTTCGCCGCCCACCATGGGGGTGCGGCCGGGTAGAGGAAGTAGGTGACCAGGCCGAAGAACATCAGGAAGAACCAGCGGCGGATGAAGCGGCCCCATTCGGGGCGGGCGCGCAGCCACAGCAGGACCGCGACGATGAGGGCGGCCACGAAGTGGGAGAAGTAGACGACGCTGACCAGGACGTCCCACCATTGGACGTGGTCGGGGTCGTAGAGGTGGTGCTGGAGCCAGACGGTGGGGACGTTCCCGCCGAACATCCAGGTGTCGAAGGCGATCAGTTCGGTGGCGTGGGGGACGAATCCGTCGTCGGCGAAGCCGCGGGAGACGTTGTAGACCTGCAGGAGCAGGATCATCGGGAACCAGTCGCGCAGGAAGCGCAGGTGCCTGCGCAGCGGGTAGTGGCTGTTCCAGGCGTAGGTCAGTGCCCACAGCCACAGGAACGCCAAGACCGGGTCGGTGGTCGGCAGTCCCAGCGCGAAGCTGTAGAGGACGAATCCGGCGACCCAGGCCGCGATGCCGATGGCGCGCCGTTTGGCGAGGCCGGTCGGCGGGGTCGTTCCGGTCGGCTCACCGCTGTCGGCCGTCATGCGCGTCCATCCTCATAAGGGGCTACTCGTCGATTTCGGTCGCCGCGACCACCGAGGGCAGCGCCTCGCCGATCGGATCGCGCACGACCGCGTGCGCCACCGCATCGTACGGGGTGGGTTCAGCGTTGCAGATCACGACGCGCGCCCCGGCGCGCAGGGCCACGTCGACCAGGCCCGCGGCGGGGTGGACGGTGAGGGACGTGCCGATGGTGATGAGCAGGTCGCAGGCCTGTGCGGCGGCGACCGAGGCGTGCAGGACGGTGCTGTCGAGGTTTTGTCCGAAGGAGATGGTGGCCGATTTGAGGATCCCGCCGCATGCGAGGCACGCGGGGTCGGGTTCGCCGTCGGCGACGCGGTCGAGGGCCTGGCGCATGGTGGTGCGTTCGTGGCAGGTCATGCAGTCGACGCCGAAGATGGTGCCGTGGATCTCGATGACCTTGGCGGGGTCGCTGCCGGCTTTTTGGTGGAGGCCGTCGATGTTCTGGGTGATGATCGCGTCGAGTTGTCCGCGTTTTTCCAGGGCGACCAGGGCGGCGTGGGCGGCGTTGGGCCGGGCGTCCCAGGCGGGGTGGTCGCGGCGGCGCAGCCAGGACTCGCGGCGCAGTTGCGGGTCGGCGAGGTAGGTGTCGAGCGTGACGTACTTGGCGGCGTCGGGGTCCTTGGTCCACACGCCTTGTGGGCCGCGGTAGTCGGGGATGCCGGAGTCGGTGGAGATACCGGCCCCGGTCAAGACGGTCACCGACGGTGCGGCCTTGAGGAGCCCGGCGAAGGCGCTCATGGTCATGCCGCGACGCTACCGGGCGCGTGCGAGGCTCGCCTAGGCTGGTGGGCATGGACATCGTGGCGGGCCAGGAGTCCGGTGTGGAGCTGATCGTCACCGAGGCCGATACCGCGCAGGCGCTGGGTTCGGGTGACGTGCCGGTGCTGGGCACTCCCCGGGTGGTGGCGTTGGCGGAGGCGGCGTGTGTGGCGGTGACGGTGGGGCGGCTGGCCCCGGGCCGCACGACGGTGGGCACGCGCGTCGACCTGGCGCATCTGGCGCCCACGCCGGTGGGCGGGCGTGTGTGGGCCACGGCGCGGGTGGTGTCGGCCGAGGAGCGCCGGCTGGTGTTCTCGGTGCGGGTCTCCGACGGGGTGGCGGTGGTCGCCGAGGGCACGGTGGAGCGCGTGGTCGTCGACCGGGAGAGGTTCGTGCGCAAGGCCGCGGGTTAGGGGAGGCGGTCGATCTCCAGTGAGGAGTCCATTTCGAGGAGGGCTCCGGGTTCGCCGGTGACGACGGGCCAGCCGCGGCGGCGTTGCGCGCACCAGGCGACGTGGCCCGAGGCGAGGTTCCCGTGTTGTTTCGTGCGCGACAGCAGCAGGCCGATGTCCTTGGCGGCGCGGTGGTCGAGGTCGAGGATGACGGTGACCGGCAGGCCGAGCAGGACGGTGAGGGCGTCGCGGTCGCGTCGGGGCGCGTGCGACCAGGCGGCGGTGAGCGCGCCGGAGGGGACCGCCAGGACCATGCCCTGTTCCACCGCGGTCCACACGACCGCCTGCGGGTAGGGGCGGCTGGCGGCGAAGCCGATGATGGCCGATGAGTCGAGGATGCGGCCCCCGATCACGACACGGCACCCTGGGGGTCGCCGGCCTCGTCGACGCCGAGGAGTTCGCGTGCCCACGCGAGGTGTTCGGCGCCGGGGCCGGTGCCTTTGCGGTCGAACAGGTCACGCAGGTCGGCCAGCCCCTGGTCGCGGTCGAGACGTGCCTTCACCGCTTCGGCGACATAGGAGGAAACCGAGTCGGCGCCGCCGGCGTCGACGAGTCGCTTGAGCTGGTCGGCCTGGTCTGCCGGCATCGTCACGGTTATCCGCTGACTGTTGCTCTGCATACCCGACACGGTAGTCCACGCATACTCGTCATCGCCAGCCGCATGTCGTCCCATCAGGCCACCACCGAGCCGACCGCGGGCTTGTGGGCGAGCTGGGAGTTGGCGCGGCGGATACCCGGGTCGAGGGACTTCTCCACGAAGATCGCGAACCAGGTGCAAAACACCAGGACCGTCCAGACCTTGCGGGAGTTGTCGGCGACGCCGGCCTTGTGGTCGCGCAGGAGCTTGCGGGCGTAGTTGAGGTCGAGGTACTCCCCGGCGTTGGAGGTCGCCAGGATGTGGTCGGCCCACTCGAACATCTCGTCTTTGAGCCACACGCGCGTCGGGGTGGGAAAGCCCATCTTCTCGCGGTTGACGATCGCCGGCGGCACCACCGATTCCAGGGCCATGCGCAGCGCGTGCTTGGTCTGCCCGGCGATGCGCGAAGGAACCTTCTGGTCGAGCGGGACCTTCGCGGCGACCTTGAACACCTCGGGGTCGAGGAAGGGGACGCGCACCTCCAGCGAATGCGCCATCGACATGCGGTCGGCCTTGACGAGGATGTCGCCGCGCAGCCAGGTGTAGATGTCGACGTACTGCATGCGCGTGGTCGGGTCGAGACCCATGCACTCGGCGTAGACCGGCCCGGTCACGTCGGTGTAGCGCACCTCGGGGTTGTAACGCCGCATCAGCAGCTGCTTCTCGGCCTCACCGAAGATGTTGGCGTTGCCGACGAAACGCTCTTCGAGGGGCGTGGTCCCGCGCTCCAGGAAACTCTTGCCCTTGACGCCTTCGGGGATGACCTTCGACACCGCCCTAAGACCCGACTGCATCGACTGCGGCAGCGACTGCACGCCTTTCAGCGACAGCGGCTCACGGTAGATCGGGTAGCCGGCGAAGAACTCGTCGGCGCCTTCACCACCGATGGCGACGGTGACGTACTCGGCGGCCTTCTTCGCCACGAAATACAACGGCACCAGCGCCGGGTCGGCCACCGGGTCGTCGAGGTGCCACACGATGCGCGGCAGCTCCTCCATCATCTCCCGGGCACCGATCTTGGTGCCGATGGAGGTGACGCCCATCGCGCGCGCCGACTCCTGGGCGACGTCGAGCTCGTTGTAGTGCCCGGGAACGTCGAAACCCATCGTGAAGGTCAAGATCTCGGGGTTGAACTCCCGCGCCAGAGCGACCACCCCGGTGGAGTCGATGCCCGAGGACAAGAACGCGCCGACCGGCACGTCGGAGCGCATGTGGATACGCACGCTCTCGCGCAGCACGTCGAGGATCTCGTCGTAGAGACGCTTGGGATCATCCACGGGACGCGGCTGGAAGTCGGCGCGGTAGTAACGCGCCGACGTGACCGCAGCGGCCCGCTCATTGGGCGCGCCCGGATCGAACACGACCTGGTAGCCCGAGCCGATGCGCTTGACCGCGCGGTGCATCGTGCCCGGCTCCGGCGGATACTGCAACGTCAGATAGTGCGAGAGGTTGACCTCGTCGATGTCACGCGAGTCGACGAAAGGCATCAGCGCCTTCTTCTCGCTGGCGAAGAACACCCCGTCATTGGTCTGCAGGTAGAACATCGGCTTGATACCGAAAGGGTCACGGGCGCCGAAGGCGCGCCGGTCGCGGCGGTCCCAGATCACGAACGCGAACATGCCCCGCAGCCGCGTCGTCACCGACGGGCCCCAGTGGTGATACCCGGCCAGGATGACCTCACCGTCGCCGTCGGTGGCGAAAGTCGCACCGTGATTGGCGATCAACTCGGCGCGCAGTTCCTTGTAGTTGTAGATCTCGCCGTTGAAGGTCATCACATACCGGCCGTCGGCGTACCACATCGGCTGATGGGAGCTGGCCACGTCGATGATCGACAGGCGCTTGTGCGACAGCACGGCGTCATCGTCGATGAGTTCCACGCCGGTCTCGTCAGGTCCCCGGTGGTGGAGGTGCTCGACGGCATCCCCGATCGGGCCCTTGAACAGGCTCGCCGTCCCGTGGGCGCTGATGAAGGTAAGGAGTCCGCACATGGAAAACGTGTAATCCCTTCACGGCGGTTGATCTCAGGTCAACAGACTCCGTCGAGACTACCGAGATGTCCAGCGGGACCAAGCCCCGGCCGCGCATGCAACCACCACCACCCACCACCGAGCGGACCGAACAGGACGCAACCGGGCCGAGCAGGCCGGGGCGGAGAGGCGCGAAGACACCCAAGCCAGGCACCGCCAGCCACACCCGCGAGACACCGCGAGAAGAGGCGGGCGGGCTCAACGACTCACATCACCCACCCGCACCACCGGCCGCGAACCACGGCCGAGCACGAACGCACCCACACCACTCCCGCCCACCACACGGGCGCTCGCCGACCGGCACCTGAGGCGTGACGCGCCACCGCGAAGACCCGCGCCGCCCAGGGGCGAAGGGCCGTGACGGCGCCCGGCCGAGAAGGTGACCGTTGCCCGGCCCGCCGGCCCTCCGTCGCAGGGCCTGCCTCCCGGCTTGACCTCGTCACCTAAGTGGCCGCCGACATGGGCGGCCGGCGTGACCTGTGCCGGACGGCCGACGCGGAACCCGAGGACTCGGTCCTTTCACTCCGCCACCGCGCAGGCATCACCCCGACCGACCGAGCCCGGCCCGGCCCTCGGGCGGTGTGACACCGAACAGAGAAGCGGCCGGGACACGTCATCGCCCGAAGCCTGGGCCCGCCGCACGCTCACCCCGCCCACCGCACGCGACCTTCCCCACCTCCCCCTGCACCTTTGCCCCACCGGCCGGGTACAGGCGATACCGTCGAGGTGACAGCGCGGCGCGCGCAGTAATATTGCAATGGCGCAATGGTTTCGTGTGAATGGAGACACCCCGCATGACCGCTGAGGACAACGCCGTTCCCGCCAAGGGAGTCGAAGGCGAACGCAAGCACGACCCCGGCTTCCCGCCGAAGCTGCTGGAGTTCATGCGCACCGGCTGGGGTGACAGCACCATCCCCGACCTGCGCGAACTCGCCCAGGCCCGCAACCACGCCCGCCGCCGCGACCAGCTCTCGGCCGCCTTCCCCGGCGAGACCCTGGTCATCCCCACCGGCGCGGAGCACCGCCGCGCCAACGACACCTTCTTCCGCTTCCGCCCCGGCAGCGACTTCGCCTGGCTCACCGGCGACTACGACCCCGAGTCCGTCCTCGTCCTCCACCCCACCGACGGCGGCGGCCACGACGCCGTCCTCTACCGCCGGCCCCGCAAGTCCCGCGAGACCGACGAGTTCTTCCGCAGCGCCCAATACGGCGAACTGTGGGTCGGCCGCCAGCTCTCCCTCGACGAGAAGGCCACCCTCCTCGGCATCGAATGCCGCGACCTGGCCGAACTCGAAGCCGTCCTCGCCGCCCTCGACGACGCCAAGGCCCGCGTCCTGCGCGGCCTTGACGCCGCCGTCGACAAGGCCATCGCCGCCACCGGCGAAGGCGAACGCGACAAGGAACTCGCCGAGATCCTCTCCGAGCTGCGCGCCATCAAAGACGAGTGGGAGATCGCCCAGCTCCAAGACGCCATCGACGCCACGGTCCGTGGTTTCGAAGACGTCGCGCGGGTCCTCCCCTCCGACCGGGGTGTGTCCGAACGTCTGATCGAGGGCATCTTCCAGCTGCGCGCCCGCCACGACGGCAACGACGTCGGCTACTCCTCGATCGTCGGCGCCGGTTCGCACGCCACGACGCTGCACTGGATCACCAACGACGGCCGGACCACGCCCGGCGATTTGCTGCTGATGGACATGGGCGTCGAGAACGAGCATCTCTACACCGCCGACGTGACCCGCACCGTCCCGGTCAACGGCACCTTCACCGACCTGCAGCGCCAGGTCTACGACCTGGTCTACGCCTCCCAGCAGGCCGGCATCGACGCCATCCGCCCGGGCCTGATCTACAAGGAGATCCAGCAGGTCACCATGCGCGTCCTCGCCGAAGGCCTCGCCGACCTCGGTCTGCTGCCGTCCTCGGTGGAAGAGGCCATGGACCCCGACTCGCAGGTCTACCGCCGCTGGACCCTGCACAGCTTCGGGCACATGCTCGGCCTCGACGTCCACGACTGCGCCTCGGCCCGCCGCGAGCACTACCAGGACGGCGAGTTCAAGCCCGGTCACGTCGTCACGGTCGAACCCGGCCTGTACTTCCAGGCCGACGACGAACTCGTCCCCGATGAACTGCGCGGCCTGGGCGTGCGCATCGAAGACGACATCCTCGTCACCGACACCGGCTCGAAGAACCTCTCCGACGGGCTCCCCCGCAAGTCGCACGAGGTCGAGTCGTGGCTGGCCGAACAGCGCGACGCCGGAGCCCGCCTGCCGGGCTGATTCGGCCGCCGCGCGAAACCATCCGAGTCGCCAGGAGCGCCCGTCCATCACCGACGGGCGCTCCTGGCGCACTTGACCTGGAGCGCGCTCCAGGTCCTAACGTGCGCCCCATGGAACAGCGCTATCTGGGCCGCAGCGGCCTGAAAGTCAGTGAACTGGCGATGGGCTCGGCCTTCTTCGGCGGCAAGGTCGCCGAAACCGACGCCCACGCCCTCCTTGACGCCTTCACCACCGACGGCGGAACCTTCGTCGACACCGCCGACGCCTACGGCGCCGGTGCCGCCGAGGAGGTCGTCGGGCGCTGGCTGAAAGGCCGCCGACGCGACGACCTCGTCATCGCCACCAAGGTCTACGGGCGCACCGGCGAGGCTCCCAACGACGCCGGCCTGGGCCGCAAGCACATCCTGTCGGCCGTCGAGGCGAGCCTCAAGCGCCTGAACACCGACCACATCGACGTCTACTACACCCACGTCTTCGACGACGCCACCCCGCTCGAAGAGACCCTCTCGGCCCTCGACGGCCTGGTCAAGTCCGGCAAGGTCCGCTACCTGGGCGCCTCGAACCTGTCGGGCTGGCAGCTGCAGAAGTCCGTCGACCTCGCCGACCGCCACGGCCTGGAGCGCTACGTCGCCCTCCAGCCGCTCTACAACCTCCTCGACCGCGAGACCGAGTGGGAGCTGGTCGAGGTCGCGCGCAACGAGGGCATCGGCGTGGTCCCCTGGGCTCCCCTGCGCGAAGGCTGGCTGACCGGCCGCTACCAGCGCGGCGACGGTCCCGCCGACGGAACCCGCCTGGCCGAGAACGCCGGGGCCTGGGACGACTACGCCAACGAGCACACCTGGTCGGTCCTCGACGTCCTCGGCGAGGTCGCCGAAGAGGCCGGGCGCACCATCGCGCAGGTCGCGCTGCGCTGGCTGATCCAGGCCGACACCGTCACCGCGCCCATCATCGGACCCAGCTCCATGACGCAGTACCGCGACTGCGCCGGAGCCGCCGGGTGGGAACTGTCGCCCGAACAGTTCACGCGCCTGTCGCAGGCCAGCGACAAACCGAAGATCTACCCCTACAACGTCCTGGCCGCCAACCGCCGCCGCTGACCACACCGCAAGGCCCCGGCCGCTCCACGCGACCGGGGCCTTGTGACGGGGTTCACGCGTCGGGAGCGAGGAACTCCAGGCGGTTGCCGTGCGGGTCACTGGTGTGGAACCGCCGCCGCCCGACGATCGACTCGTTGTCCCAGGTCACCGGATAACCGGCGGTCTCAAGCCGCGCGGCCAGCTCGTCGAGACCGGGCCACAGCAGACCCGGGTGGGCCTTGCGGGCCGGCGCGAAGTCGGCTTCGACGCCCAGGTGGATCTCGATCCCGCCGTCACCGGGCCCGCGAAACCAGCAGCCCCCGCGCGCGGCCAGGACCGGCGGCTTGACCAGCTCGGTCATCCCCAGCAGGCCGGTGAAGAAGGCCCGCGAGGCGTCCTCGGCGCCCGCCGGGCACGCGAGCTGAACATGGTCGATGCGGTAAGAACTCATGGTGTCTCCATCCGTGCGGCGTACAACACCGAGACCATAGCAAGACGAACGTACGGTTTGTAGTAGGGTGGAGGCGAACCAACCCTTACCGCACCCCCGCACCACCCCCTACGGCAAACTTGACCACGATCACCAAACAACCATTCGAGGGAGTACCAGTGGCCAGCCTCGACAGCTTCGGCGCCAAAACCCAGCTCCACGTCGGCGACCAGGCGTTCGAAATCTTCAACCTGTCCGCCGTCGACGGACACCAGAAACTCCCCTACAGCCTCAAGATCCTGCTGGAAAACCTCCTGCGCACCGAAGACGGCGCCAACATCACCGCCGACCACATCAGCGCACTCGCCTCCTGGGACCCCAAGGCCGCCCCGAGCGTCGAGATCCAGTTCACGCCCGGCCGCGTGATCATGCAGGACTTCACCGGCGTCCCCTGCGTCGTCGACCTGGCCACGATGCGCGAAGCCGTCCGCGACCTCGGCGGCGACCCCGACCGCATCAACCCCCTCGCCCCCGCCGAACTCGTCATCGACCACTCGGTCATCGTCGACTACTTCGGCCGCGCCGACGCCTTCGAACGCAACGTCATCCGCGAATACGAACGCAACCGCGAGCGCTACCAGTTCCTGCGCTGGGGCCAGACCGCCTTCGACGAGTTCAAGGTCGTGCCCCCCGGCACCGGCATCGTCCACCAGGTCAACATCGAGCACCTCGCGCGCGTCGTCATGACCCGCAGCGACGAGAACGGCTCAGTCGTCGCCTACCCCGACACCTGCGTCGGCACCGACTCCCACACCACCATGGAAAACGGCATCGGCGTCCTCGGCTGGGGCGTCGGCGGCATCGAGGCCGAGGCGGCCATGCTCGGCCAGCCCATCTCCATGCTCATCCCCCGCGTCCTGGGCTTCAAGCTCACCGGGGCCCTCCCGCCCGGCGCCACCGCCACCGACCTGGTCCTCACCATCACCGAGATGCTCCGCGACCACGGCGTCGTCGGCAAGTTCGTCGAGTTCTACGGCGAAGGCGTCACCTCGGTGCCCCTGGCCAACCGCGCCACCATCGGCAACATGAGCCCCGAATTCGGCTCCACCTGCGCCATCTTCCCCATCGACGACGAGACCGTCTCCTACCTGCGCCTCACCGGCCGCAGCGACGAGCAGATCGCCCTCGTCGAGGCCTACGCCAAGGCCCAGGGCCTGTGGCACGACCCGTCCGTCGAGCCCTCCTACAGCGAATACCTGGAACTCGACCTGTCCACGGTCGTCCCCTCCATCGCCGGCCCCAAGCGCCCCCAGGACCGCATCTCCCTGTCGGCGTCCAAGCCCACCTGGCGCCACGACGTCGGCAACTACGTCTCCGACGGTGAGGAGACCGGCAAGGAAAGCTTCCCCGCCTCCGACGCCCCCGCGGTCACCGCCAACGGCAACCGCCCTCACCGCCCCACCCCGGTCACCCTCGAAGACGGCACCGCCTTCGAACTCGACCACGGCGCCGTCGTCATCGCCGCCATCACCTCCTGCACCAACACCTCCAACCCCTACGTCATGATCGGCGCGGCCCTCCTGGCCAAGAACGCCGTCGACAAGGGACTGGCCCGCAAGCCCTGGGTCAAGACCTCCCTGGCCCCCGGCTCCCAGGTCGTCACCGGCTACCTTGAGCGCGCCGGCCTGGCCCCCTACCTCGACAAGCTCGGCTTCAACCTCGTCGGCTACGGCTGCACCACCTGCATCGGCAACTCCGGGCCCCTGCCCACCGAGATCTCGGCCGCCATCGCCGACGCCGACCTCGCCGTCACCTCCGTCCTGTCGGGCAACCGCAACTTCGAAGGCCGCATCAACCCCGACGTCAAGATGAACTACCTCGCCTCACCGCCCCTGGTCGTCGCCTACGCCCTCGCCGGGTCCATGGACTTCGACCTCGACAACGAGGCACTGGGCACCGACACCGACGGCAAGCCGGTCTACCTCGCCGACATCTGGCCCTCCCACGACGAGATCTCCACGATCGTCAACTCCTCGATCGGCCGCGAGATGTTCCTCTCCGACTACGCCGGCGTCTTCGACGGCGACGAGCGCTGGACCTCGCTGCCCATCCCCACCGGCGCCACCTTCGAGTGGGACACCGACTCCACCTACGTGCGCAAAGCCCCCTACTTCGACGGGATGCCCGCACAACCCGAAGCCGTCACCGACGTCACCGGCGCCCGCGTCCTGGCCAAACTCGGCGACTCCGTCACCACCGACCACATCTCCCCGGCCGGATCCATCAAAGCCGACTCGCCCGCCGGCAAGTACCTCACCGAGCACGGCGTGTCCCCCGGCGACTTCAACTCCTACGGCTCACGCCGCGGAAACCACGAGGTCATGATCCGCGGCACCTTCGCCAACATCCGCCTGCGCAACCAGATCGCGCCGGGCACCGAAGGCGGCTTCACCCGCGACTTCACCGTCGAGGGCGGACCGGTCACCACCATCTACGACGCCGCCCAGAACTACGCCGCCGGCGACACGCCGCTGGTCGTCCTGGCCGGCAAGGAATACGGCTCGGGCTCCTCGCGCGACTGGGCCGCCAAGGGCACCTCCCTGCTGGGCGTGCGCGCCGTCATCGCCGAGTCCTACGAGCGCATCCACCGCTCGAACCTCATCGGCATGGGCGTCCTCCCGCTCCAGTTCCCCGAAGGCGCCACCGCGACCTCCCTGGGCCTGACCGGTGAGGAGACCTTCGACATCACCGGAGTCACCGACCTCAACGACGGCGGCATCCCCGCCACCGTCAAGGTCAGCGCCGGCGACGTCACCTTCGACGCCGTCGTCCGCATCGACACCCCCGGCGAGGCCGACTACTACCGCCACGGCGGGATCCTCCAGTACGTCCTGCGGTCCCTGATCGCGAAGTAACACCCGACGACGAAGAAAAAGGGGGCGGCGCCGACGCGCCGCCCCCTTTCCCATGCCCACTACCCGTGATTGAGGACCTGCCCCAGCGACTCCCCCGCCACCGCACCCATCGACGGATCCAGCAGCAACCCCCGCAGCACCCGCAAAGCCCGCTCCCGGTCGATACCACGCGGCGCCAGCTGACCCAGCGCCAGCGCACCGACCCGCCGGATCTCGGCATCGGTCGACACCAGCATCTCGTGCGCCAGACCTTCCAGATCCCGCACCGGCTCACCGGCCGCCACCGCCGCCGACATCGCCTGCGCGACCCTCCCGCGCGTCACCGCCAACCGCACCAGCGCCGAACGCACCCCCGCCGCCGTCCCCGGCGGCGGATCCCCCAACGGCCAGCCGCTGCCACCGGGTCCGCTCACCGCACGGCCTTGACTATCCGGTCAACACCCTCAGCCAGGATCGCAGGCGACGTCGCCAGATTCAGCCGCGCGAAACCCGCCCCCTCGGCACCGAAATCCAGCCCCGGAACCAACGCCACCCGCCCCTTCTCCCGCAGCACCTCCGCCGGATCATCACCCAGACCCAGCGCCCGAAAGTCCAGCCACGCCAAATACGTCGCCCTCGGCGGGAAGTACGCCACCTCCGGAAGCCGCCGCGCCAACTCCGCCCCCAGCCACGCCGCGTTCACCGCGATCGCCGCCCGCAGACCGTCCAGCCACTCCTCCCCCTCCTCGAAAGCCGCCGTCCCACCCAGCACACCCAAGTGCCCGACATGCTCCTCCAGATCCCGCGCCGAGGCGGGCCGCGCACAAGCCGCACCCGAAACCAGCAACGCCGCCTTCAAACCCGCCAGGTTCCACGCCTTCGACGCCGACACCGCCGTATACGCCAACGCCGAAGCCTCGGTGTCCAGCGACGCGAACGGCACATGCCCCACACCCGGCATCGTCAACGGCGCGTGAATCTCATCGGCCACCACCCGCACCCCGTACCTCTCCGCCAGCCCCGCCACCGCCAGCAGCTCCGCACGGCTGTAGGCCAGACCACAGGGATTATGCGGATTACACAACAGATACGCCTTCGCCCCCGACGCGAAATCCGCTTCGAGACGATCCAGATCCAGCGCGAAACCCTCCGCCGACACCTTCAGCGGACTCGACACCAGCCGCCGCCCCGACAACTCCAGATTCCGGAAGAACGGCGGATACGCCGGCGTCGACACCACCACCGCGTCCCCCGGCCCGCACACCTCGTCCAAGGCCGCCATCAACCCCACCATCACATCGGCCACCAGAACCGGCTCCGACGGCACCACCCACCCGTACCGGCGCTCGGCGAAAGCGGTGAACGCCGCCGGGAAGCGACCCGGATGCGGATAACCGGTGTCACCCCGCTCGACCGCGGCGGTCAGCGCCGCCGCCACCGGCGGTGCCAGCGCCGAGTCCATCTCGGCGACGAACAAGGGCAGCACGTCCGGCTCGTACATGCGCCACTTCACGCTCTGCCGGGAACGCAGTTCGGACAGGGAGACATCACTGAGGGGATCGGTCACCAGCCCATCCTGCCAGGACATCGAAACATCGAAAAGGATCACCGGGCGCCCGCCGAAGCGGGCACCCGGTGATCGCGGGAAGGGAGAAAAGTCAGCCCGAGACCACCCGGACGTTGTCCACCGCGCCCTCGACGAGACTGCCCGTCGAAGCGTCGGTCACCGCCACCGTGATCCGGATCGTCGTACCGGCGAACTCATTGATGCTCACCGCCGACAACGACGCCCACGCACCCGCGCGGTTCGTCGCCGCACCGGCCACCGTCAACACCGTCTTCGTCGCCACACCGGTCGCGCTGATCGTCACCGTCAGCCCGTCGGCCGAACTTGAGTTGTTCAAGTGCGCCAGGTAGTACGACAGCGACACCGTCGCCGGCTTACCCGCCGGAACCACGATCGCCGGCGACGTGATCGACGTACGACCACCGTCGACATCGTTCGCACCCGCATCGGCACCGGCCGTCGCACCCGTCACCAGACACTGCGTCTCACTCGCGCAGTCCGCGCGCTGCAAGGTCGTACCCGAGTAACTCGTCGCCGCCGGGTCACCACGCTCGAACAGACCCAAGGTCGCCGTATCGGTACCCGCGTAGTTCCGCGTCCAGCTCTTGTTCGTGGTGAAGTCGTCCTCGAACACCACCGTCGGACCCGTACCGTCGGTCACCGTCAGCGCGTAGGTCTTCGACTTCGTACCCGTCACACCAACACCGGTCACCGTCACCGTGTACACCCGCTGCGGCGTCGCCGCGGTGGTCGTCACCGTCAACGTCGCCGAAGCACCCGACGTCACCGACGAAGGCGACACCGACGCCGTCACCGTCGCGTCCACCGGGGAAACCGACGCGCTCAGGTTCACGTTCTGCGCCGCACCCGACAACGTCGTCGTCGACACCGTCGCCGTCGCCGTCCCACCGGGAGCCACACTCCCGCTCGCCGGGGTGACGCCCAGGTCCCAGTCGCGGGTCGGGGTCTTGTTGCACACCGGGTCGGTCGTGCCGGGCACGCTCACACCGTTGAACGCGGCCTTGGCCACGTCGTACTCGGTGCAGGTCGCGAAGACCGGCGAGGTCGCCGCGAAGTTCAGCGCCGCACGACGCGCCTGCGCGTAGGTCCACGACGAGTTCTTCCCGTTCAGCGCGCCCATCCAGATCCGGCCGGCGTCATCGACGCCGATACCGCTCGGGATCGTGGTGCCGTTGCACGTCGTGCTGCCCGGCTTGCCCGCGCCACCGGCGGTCGTGCCCTCGGCGGTGAGGTAGAACCAGTGGTTGATCGGACCGGCCGCCGCGTGCACCTCGGTGCTCGGAATCGACGTCGACCAGCAGTTCGGGTCGCCTTCGGCACCCGGGTTGGGCATGTTGCGGATCGGCGTGCCGGGAGACAGCAGACCGCCCTCCTCACCGACCAGGTAGTCCGGCGGGTCGTTCGGCTCGGCGTTGGGCTGGTTGTCCCACCACTCGGTCAGCGCGCCGAAGATGTCCCCGGTGCCCTCGTTGAGACCACCGGTCTCGTTACCGCCGCTGGAACCGCCCGGCGTCGTCTGGAAGATCCCGTGTCCGAGCTCGTGCGCCACGATGTCGAGCGGCGTCAGCTGGCGCTGGTTGTCCTGGGAGTGCCCGAACGTGGCCGAGCTGCCGTTCCAGAACGCGTTGACCTGGTTGAGGCCCACGTACATCGGGTAGCCCGAGCCGGAACCGTTGATGCCGTTGCGGCCAAGCCAGCCCGAGAGCATGTCCCACTCCTGGCCGAGCGCGTACATCGCGTCGACGCAGGCCGTCACCAGGTTCGTGCCGGTGCTGTTGCCCCACACGTCGTCGGCGTCGGTGTAGGGCTGACCACCCTGCTGCGCGCACGAGACACCCGGACGGGCCGGGTCGCGCATCACATAGGAGCCACCCGAAGAGGTCGTCCCGAAAGGCACCTGGCCACCGCGGCCGTTGTAGTACGTGTTGCCCGTCCCGGCCATCGCCAGGTCATAGGAGGCCAGCTTCGCCCCGGAGTCGGCGTCGGCGTAGACGAAGCGCAGGATCGGCGCGCCCTCGTCGTCGGTGCCCGACACGACGCTCTCCCAGGCCAGCGCGGGCCGCTCACCGTGGGCGAAGACGACCAGGCGGGCTTTGGCGTCGGCGCCTTTGGCGGTGCCTTCGCGGGCCGAGAGCTTCGCGTCGGTGTCGACCTTGAGGGTCGAGGTCTGCGCGACGGAGGTGTACTCCACGGTGCCGACGTCGTTGGTCACGACCACGAAGTCGCCGCCGACCACGGGGATGCCGGCGTGACTGCGGCCGTAGGAGATGAAGTTGAGGCCGAGGGAGTGTTCGGCCTTGACTCGGGTGAAGGTGTCGGCCGGACTGACGAACAGTTCGGCGGCACGGGAGTTGACGTAGGCGTCGGCGGAGTGGGCCGCGACGGCCAGCACGTCGGCTTGCGAGGAGGGGAGAACCGGGTTCGGGTCGGCGTGGGCGGTGCCCGAGGTTAAGGCGACCCCGGCGCACAATCCGAGCGCGGCGGTCGCCACGAGCAGGCGTCTCATATTGGACCGTCTCCTTCATTGGAGTGCCGACCCGGACAGCGGGCCGGTAACACCGCAATGTGTCGGAAAGGCACCAATGTGTCAATGATCGACAGCGGTACGTGAGTCAGCGAATACCGAACGTTCGTTAAGTCCATGGTCACGGCAGTGTTACCGCAGCTCACGCGCGTGATCCCAGATCGCTGCCGGGAACGATTGTCATACCGCCGCTCGGGCGGCGGCGGCCTGGGCCGACTCGTTACCCGCCGGTAGGATTGCGGTCGTGACCGAAGCCCAGGCCTACGTCCAGGACTACATCCCCCACGAGGGGCAGCGTCTCGGCGTCCACCGCCACCCCTCCCCCGGCGAGGGCCCGGCCGTGCTGGTCCTGCCCGCGATGGGCGTCCCGGCCGGCTACTACCGCCGCTTCGCCGCCGATCTCACCGAGCAGGGCCTCAACGTCGCCGTCGCCGACCTGCGCGGTACCGGTTCCAGCACCCCGCGGGCGTCCCGCGACCAGCGCTACGGCTACGCCGAACTCGTCTCCGACGTGCCCGTCGTGATCGACCACCTGGTCGATCACGGTTTCCTCGGCCCCGACGGTCAGCGCCCGCTGATGCTGCTCGGGCACAGCCTCGGCGGTCACGTCGCGAGCCTGTATCTGGCCGGTGCGCCGGAGTCGCCGGTCCGGGGGCTGACACTGGTGGCGTGCGGGATCCCCTACCACGCGCTGTACGGGTGGCGCGGGCCGATGGTGCACACGATGGCCACGACGCTGCGGACCACCGCGAAGGTCCTGGGCCACTGGCCGGGCGCGGGTTTCGCCGGCCGCCAGACGCACGGCGTGATCCGCGACTGGGCCCACACCGTGCACAAGGGGCGGTTCGTGTCCGTCGACGGGCGTGATCCCGACCTGGGGCTGGCCGGTGTCCGGGTGCCGGTGCAGGCGATCACCGTCGACGACGACCAGTTCACGCCGCCGGTGACGATCGACCACCTGGTCGCGAAGTTCACCGGGACGAACGTCGCGGCGCATCACTACACCACCGGCGAGGCCGGTGCGCGACTCGACCACTTCCTGTGGGCCCGCGCGGCCGCCCCCCTGGCCGCACGCGTGGCCAAGTTCGCCGCCGCCCTGTAAAAGCAAACGACGGCCCGCGTGGGGCCGTCCCTCGCCGCGACACGGCTCCGGTCTCCCCCTCTGGCAAGATCAACTCGCCGGGACGCCTTTTTGTGGCTGGTCTTTGCTTTCGTCGTGTCGGTTTCCGCGCCGATGTGGACATAATCTAGGGTTATCATCCGAACCTGAGTAGATGGTTTGGGGCGACCGTGAGCCGCCCCAAAAATCAGGTTCGAATCCCGCCCTACATGGGTGCCTTCGTCACGTTCCGGCCACCGAGATCTCCCGGGCGGTCGACGAGCATCGTGTGCTCCGCGCGGGTCTCGGACAGTCGCTGCGGGTCGAGGTCGGCGACGGCGAGACCTTCGGTGTCCTCATCGACGTGGGCCAGGACCTGCCCTTCCGGGTCGTAGATCGCGCTGCCTCCCCCGAAACGCCACGGGTCTTCCCCACCGACCGCGCCGGCGAAGACGGTGTAGAAGGTGTTGTCCAGCGCGCGGGCCGCGTGGTACAGGTCGCGCCGGTGTCCCCCGCCGGCCAGGTAGGCGCCGCCCACGACGTAGGCGTGCGCCCCGTCGACGGCCGCCGCGCGGGCGTGCTCGGGGAAGCAGGCGTCGTAACAGATCCCGAGCCCGAGGTGCCAGTCGCCGAGCAGGACCGAACCACCGTCGGTGCCGGCGGTGAACAGCCGTCGCTCCTCGTCCCACACCTGCTGCTTGTGGTAGGCGTCGTGGACCAGGCCGTACTTGTCGACCAGCAGCTGCGAGATGTGGCGTTTCCCGGCTCGCCGCACGCTGGCACCGATGAGGACGCTGACGTGGTGATGCTGGACGATCTGCCGCAAGGGGTCGAGCCGCGGATCGGCGACCAGGCCCTCGCCGTCGGCCTCGACGTCGCAGCCATCGGGATCGGCGGCCAGGCTCTCGGGGTGATACCCGGGCAGGTACAACTCACCGAACACGACGAGGTCGGCGCCCTCGTTGTCGGCGCGGTCGACGAAGTCGGCGGCCTTGGCCACGTTCGCGACGAGGTCACCGGGAACCGACGCGGCCTGCGCCGCGGCCACCCGCAGGTCCGTCACCGGAGCTTGCGGAAGTCGCTCATCTGCAGTCATGAGCCGATGATGACACGGCCGGCCGGGACCTTCCTGAGACCGGCGCGGTCGAGGCGCCTACGGCCGCCCACTGATCTCCTGCACCGCCCACTCGTTGCCGTCGGGGTCGGCGAAGCTCACGAAACCCACGTTGTTCAGCTCGGTGTCCGACTCCTCCGCCGACCGGAAGCCCTCCGGGGCGGCGATCTGCACCGGACTGACGTCGACACCGCGTGCGGTGAGTTCGGCGTGCGCGGCGCGGATGTCGTTGACGACGAGCTGAACGCCCTTGATCGAACCGGGCTCCATCTCGGGCAGGCCCGGACCGGAACCGAACACCACCGAGCAGCCCGAACCGGGCGGGGTCACCTGCACGACGCGGCCGGCGTCGCCGAAGTGGGAGTCGTGGTCGAGGACGAAGCCGAGACGTTCGGTGTAGAACTCTTTCGCGCGGTCGATGTCGGACACGGGCAGGATGACGACTTCCAGGGTCCAGTTCACTGCGGTCCTTCCCGAAGGCGTGTACGGGCCGGCCCCCATTGTC
Organism: Phytomonospora endophytica; assembly: GCF_014202425.1. Taxonomy (GTDB): domain Bacteria; phylum Actinomycetota; class Actinomycetes; order Mycobacteriales; family Micromonosporaceae; genus Phytomonospora; species Phytomonospora endophytica. The sequence goes on from NZ_JACHGT010000003.1 coordinate 448,699, forward strand.
ACCCGGCGACGGCCTTCCCGACGGCCTCCGCCACGGTCCGGGCCGTCGCCGTCGGCGCGAACTCGGTGATCGTCCAGTCCCGCCCCAGGCTCAGCCACACGCTCGACAGACCCAGCGCGTGCGCTCCGGCGATGTCGGCGTCGTCGCGGTCGCCGATCACCCAGGCACCGTCGAGTGACGCGCCGACCAGGTCGGCGGCCGCGCGGAAGATCCCGGGCGCGGGCTTCTTGACACCGACGCCCTCGCTGACGACCCAGCCGTCGACGAGCGCGTCGAGCCCGGCGTTGCGGATCTTGGCCTCCTGCTGTCCGACCATCCCGTTGGTGACGATCACGACCCGGTGCCCGGCCCCGGCCGCCGCGATCAGCGCCGCCCGTGTCCCGGACGTGATCCGGGCGTGCTCGCGCGCCCCCTGGAACAACATTTCCAGGATCTCGTCACGCCCGAGTCCCGTCTCCCGGTACCGCGCCGCCACGGCGGCCGCGACCGTCGGACGCGGCGTATAGCCTGAGGCGTCGACCTCCATCACCCAGTCGACGTCGCCCACCGGCAGAGCGTGCGCCACCAGCAGTTCGCGCACACCCGTCCGGAAGGCCGCGTCCCGGTCGATGAGGGTGTTATCGAGGTCGATCAGCAGCAAGGTCACGCCGCGAGGCTGACAGACGGTGGGCAAGTCGTACGTACGGATTGCATCGGTGTCCACTTAGTGGAACGATCTACGACACGGGTCGACGGCGGGAGGGGAACGCAACTGTGCCGAGGGTGAGTCAAGACCATCTGGACGCCAGACGCCGCCAGATCCTGGCCGGCGCACGCACCTGCTTCGCCCGCTTCGGCTACGAAGGCGCCACCGTCCGCCGCCTCGAACAGGAGATCGGCCTGTCCCGCGGCGCCATCTTCCACCACTTCCGCGACAAGGACTCCCTCTTCCTCGCCGTCGCCGAAGACGACGCCGCCACCATGGTCGAGACCGTCGCCGACAACGGCCTCGTCCAGGTCATGCGCGACCTCGCCGAACGCGCCCACGAACCCGAGACCGCCGGCTGGCTCGGCAGCCAGCTCGAAGTCTCCCGCCGCCTGCGCACCGACCCGGAGTTCGCCGCCCGCTGGGAACAACGCTCGGCGGCCATCGCCGAGGCCACCCGGATGCGCCTCGAACGCCAGCGCGAGGCCGGGGTCCTGCGCGCCGACCGCCCCATCGAGGTCATCCAGCAGTTCCTCGAACTCGCCTACGACGGCCTCGTGCTGCATCTGGCGATGGGCCGCGACGCCAAGGACATCGAGCCGATCCTCGGTCTCATCGAGGAAGCGGTGCGCCGCCGGAGCTGACGGTTCACCCCCGCCGAGTCCATGATCGACACTACATTGTGGAACTGTGTCGCATAGATTGTGGAATGTCACCATACTGGTGCTCTTCGCCGTAACGTGTGGCGCGTTCATCGCGCAGACCCCCTCCCCCGCCCACGCCGCCGCACCGAAACCCGGCCGCTACAAGTTCTCCTACGAACCCGCCGACCCGAAACTGCTCGGCGAACTCGACGAGAAGCTGCCCAACGCCTCGGTCGGCGGCGTCCTCGACGGCGCCAACCGCTCCGGCCGGGCCTGCGAAGCACCGGTGGAGCGCCGCGAAGTGTCCTTCTGCTGGAACGACGACGACGCGGCGACCCGCAAATGGATGCCACAGGGCATCACCACCAGCGCCGACGCCACCGCCGACGGCTCCTACCAGGGCCGCGAGGTCCTCATCACCTCCTGGTACGACACCGCCTCGGGCGGCGAAGAGGACAAGGGCGCGCGGATCACCTTCATCGACGTCGCCGACCCCGCCGCGCCCGTCTACCGCCACGTCATCCTCGCCGCTCCCACCCACGGTGACCACGGCGCGAGTTTCACCCCGATCCGCATCCACGCCGGAGGCCTTGCCTGGTACGGCGACCGTCTCTACGTCGCCGACACCTGGCGCGGGATCCGCGTGTTCGACCTCTCCCACATCTGGCGCGTCGACGGCGACTCCCCCGAACTCCTCGGCCTCCAGCCCGACGGGACCTACCAGGGCTACGGCTACGCCTACGTCCTCGGCCAGTCGGGACTGTTCCGCCACTCCACCGACGACGGTGAACCCGGCCTGCGCTTCTCGTTCCTGTCGGTGGACCGCACCGGCGGCCCGGACGCGCTGCTCGCCGGTGAGTTCGCCGAACCCGGCGACGGGACCCGCCTGGCGCGCATCCCCCTGGGCTCCGAGGGCATGCCCGCGCGCGGCGACGACGGTTTCGTCCGCTGCGAACAGATCCACGTCGTCGGGATCGGGAGCATGCAGGGCGTCGCCCACGTCGGCGACCGCTACCTCTTCGCCACCAGCGACGGCGACGGCAACGGCGGAGACCTCTCCTCCTGGACCCCGGGCGGCAAGACCGTCACCGAACACGACGTGTTCCCGCCCGGCCCCGAAGACCTCTCCTACTGGGGACCCGACAAACGGCTCTGGTCACTCAGCGAACATCCCGGACAGCGCTTCGTCTACGCGATCAGCGCCGGTTGAACCCCATTGGGCCGGTTGTATCGAATATGTGCCCCGCCCGGTTAACCTCCACAGTCACCCCACGAGCACACGGAGGTGCCCATGACCACCGCCTCTATCCCCCGCCGCGGCTTAGCCGCCCTGCTCACGATCGCCGCGACGGCACTCGCGTCGATCACCGCCCCGGTCCCGGCCTCGGCCGACCCGTCGATCTCCTCGGTACTGACGGCGAACAACTTCCGCTTCAGCCTGTCCCGCACCCCGGCCTCACTGATCTCCGGTCTCGACGCGGCCCTGCCGAACGTGTCGACGCAAACCGTCGTCGACTCCGGCAACCGCACCGCCACGGCCTGCAGCGCCCCGGCGCAACACCGGGTGGCGTCGTTCTGCTGGAACCCCGGCGACGCCGGAACCGCCGAATGGATGCCACAGGGCATCACCACCAGCGCCGACGCGCTGGGCGCCGGAACCTATGAGGACCGACGGGTACTGCTGGCCAGCTGGTACAGCACAGCCTCCACCGGCACCGACAAAGGCGTACGGATCACCGTCGTCGACCTCTCCGACCCGGTCACGCCCAACTACCGGCACATCCTCCTCGTCGAGCCCACGACGGTCGGCGGGCAACCGAGCTTCGCGCCCGTGCGGATCCACGCCGGCGGCATCGCCTGGTACGGCAACATGCTCTACGTCGCCGACACCTTCAACGGCCTGCGAGTCTTCGACCTCGACCACCTCTGGCAGGTGTCCACCGGCGACGAGTCGAAGATCGGCCGCCAGTCCGACGGCACCTACCACGCCTACAACTACGCCTACGTCCTCCCACAGACCGCCGCCTACACCCACAGCGCCACCGGCGGCTACGCCAAGCTGCGCTTCTCGGCGGTGTCCCTCGACCGGACGAGCACGCCCGACAGTCTCGTCATCGCCGAATACGCCAGCCCCGGCACGGGCACCCGCCTCGCACGGGTCCCCATCGACTACACCAACAGGCTGCTGGTCACCGGATCCGACGGCTACGCCCGCGCCAATGAGGCGCACCTGGTGAACTTCACGAGCATGCAGGGCGCCACCGCCGTCAACGGAACCTTCCACGTGTCGACCAGCGACGGCGAAGGCAACGCCGGCGACCGCATCAAATGGAAGCCCCCGGCCGGCACGGTCAACATCGCCTACGACACCCTCCCCATCGGTTGCGAGGACGTCTCCTACGACGGGCCACGCGACATGATGTGGTCGCTGAGCGAGTACCCCGGCAAGCGCTACGTCTGGGCGACCCGCGCATCGAGCCTGTGACGACCCGAACCTGACACGGACCGCGGCGGTGGACCACCACCGCCGCGGTCCGCTTCCTACAGCTCGACCGCCGAGGCACCCGGAGCGGCGACCGTGAGCGGATCGGGATCCTCCGGCCGCGCGGGGGAATCAGTGCGCGCGAACTGGGTGCGATACAGGTCGGCGTAGATCCCGCCGACGGCGACGAGCTCATCATGCGTCCCACGCTCGGCGACCTCGCCCCGGGCCAAAACGATGATCTGATCGGCATCACGGACCGTCGACAGGCGATGAGCGATGACCAGGGCCGTGCGACCGGCGAGGGCTTCGGCCAACGCGGTCTGCACCGCCGCCTCCGACTCCGAATCGAGATGGGCCGTGGCCTCGTCGAGGATCACCACACCCGGAGACCGCAACAACAACCGCGCGATCGCCAAACGCTGCTTCTCACCACCGGAGAAGCGATAGCCGCGCTCGCCGACGACGGTGTCGAGGCCGTCGGGGAGGCCGCGCACGAGGGGCGCGATCTGGGCGCGTTCGAGGGCCTCCCACAGGCGGTCGTCGGCGACGTCGTCGAGTCCGTAGGCCATGTTGGCGCGGATGGTGTCGTGGAAGAGGTGGGCGTCTTGGGTGACCACACCGATCTCGGCGCGCAGTGAGGCGGCGGTGGCGTGGCGGACGTCGACGCCGCCGACGAGGACGGCGCCTTCGGTGACGTCGTAGATGCGCGGGACGAGCATCGACGTGGTGGTCTTGCCCGCGCCGGAGGGGCCGACGAGGGCGACGAGCTGGCCGGGTTCGACGGTGAAGGTGACGCCGTTGAGGACGGGCTCGTTGCGGGACTGGTCGAGGGTGGCGACGTCCTCCAGGGAGGCCAGGGACACCTCCGACGCCGAGGGGTAGCGGAAGTGGACGTCACGGAACTCCACCCGCCCGGCACCGCGCGATACGTCGACGGCGTCGGGGGCGTCCTTGATGGGCGGGTCGAGGTCGAGGATCTCGAAAACGCGCTGGAAACTCACCAGGGCGCTCATCACGTCGACGCGGACGTTCGACAACGCCGTCAGCGGCCCGTAGAGGCGCGTGAGGAGCAGCGCGAGGGTCACCACGGTCCCGGCGGAGATGGCCTGGTTGAACGCGAGCCACCCGCCAAGTCCATAGGTGAGCGCCTGGGTGAGACCGGCGGTGACGGTCAAGGCGACGAAGAAGATCCGCGCGTACATCGCCGAGGTGACACCGATGTCGCGGACCCGCCCGGCGCGCGAGGCGAAGGCCTCGGCCTCCTTGGCGGGGCTCCCGAAGAGTTTGACCAGCAGTGCGCCTCCGACACCGAAGCGTTCGGTCATCTGGGCGTTCATGCCGGCGTTGAGGTCGAAGCTCTCCTTGGTCAAGGCGGCCAGTTTGCGCCCGAAGTAGCGCGCGGGGAACACGAACACCGGCAGCAGCACCAGGGAGATCAGCGTGATCTGCCAGCTCTGGCTGAACATGACCGCCAGCGTCAGCGACACCGCGATGGTGTTGCTGGCCACGCCCGACAGCGTCGTGGTGAAAGCCCGCTGCGCGCCGATGATGTCGTTGTTGAGCCGTGACACCAGCGCCCCGGTCTGGGTGCGGGTGAAGAACTGCAACGGCATGCGCTGAACATGGCCGAAGATCCCGCGACGCAGGTCGAAGATGATGCCCTCACCGATTCGCGCCGAGAACCACCTGTCCACCAGGGACAGTCCCCCGTCGATGACGGCGAGGATCGCGATGATCACCGCGATGCGCGCCACCGCCGAGGCCGACCCGCCACCGGTGATGGCGTTGATGACGTCACCGGCCAGCACGGGCGTGGCCACACCGATGCTCGACGACAGCACGACGGTCGCCAGGAAGATCGTGATCTTGCCGCGGTAGGGCGCGGCGAAACGCAGGATTCGCCGCATCGTCCCCTTGGAGAGCTTGACCCCGTCGACTTTGCTGCGGTCATGCCGCACCATCATCGGGAATCCGCGTCCGCCCATCATCGCCACAGTTGTTCCAACCTTTGAGGTGAGTCGTCCCCCGTGACAATTTCGAAAGGCGTCGAAATATTTCGGTGAAAGTGAAGGGTGTGAATGGACACGACCCTAGCTTCGAGCCTCACCGGTCAACTCGGCGAGCAGCCGCAGCTGCGCGGCCCGCTCGGCGGCCAGCTGCTCGGCGGGACTCGCCGTCACCGCACCCAGCAGCAACGCCTTGGCTTCGATCGCCGCCGAACGCGGCGCCGACAGCAACGCCGCCACCAGGTCCTCGGCGGTGCCCTCCAACTCGGCGTCCTCGACGGCCAGCGTCGCCAGCCCCATCGCGGTCGCCTCACCGGCACCGACGGCACGACTCGTCAGGCACAACTCCAGCGCACGGCCATAGCCCACCAGCTCGACCAGGCGCTTCGTCCCGCCCAGATCGGGCACCAACCCGAGACTCACCTCGGGCATCCGCAACTTCGCGTCCACGCTCAGCACCCGAAAATCGCAGGCCAAGGCCAGCTGCAGCCCCGCCCCGATCGCATGCCCCCGTACCACCGCGACACTCAACAGGTCGGGCCGCCGAAGCCAGGAGAACGCCTCCTGGAACTCACCGATGCGCGCATCGCCCTCTTCACCGGGCATCGCGACCAGCTCCTTGGCCAGTCCACCGGCCAGCACCGCACGGTCGAGGCCCGCCGAAAACGACGGACCCGCACCGGTCACCACCACACACCGCACATCACCGCGCAGCTCACGCCCGATCTCACGCAGGCGATCCCACATCCGCGGGGTCTGCGCGTTGAGCGACGCGGGCCGGTAGAGCTCAACTCGCGCTACCGGCCCGTCCACGGTGAAACGAACGGCCTCGATCTCAGTCACACGTAGCCTCCCCCGTAATAGAACCCGGTTTTATGCGCCGACATGTAACGACGGCGGAAAAACAAGGAACCAAAAAGAACGCCCCACGTTGCCACTGGGGAAAACCCCGGAAGTGCACGTCGACTGACACCAGACCGTACCGTGTGCTATCGGGCTACGCCTGCTTGCGACGGCGGGCACCGCCGCGCTGACGCAGTTGGACACCCGACTCGGTCAGCACACGGTGCACGAACCCGTACGACCTACCGGTCGCAGACGCCAGCGCACGAATGCTTTCACCTTGGCTGTAACGCTGTACCAGGTTTCGAGCAAGCGTCGCACGCTCCGCGCCGACGATCCGGCGTCCTTTGTCGTTGGTAGTGCTGGTGTCGGTGGCTGCCATTTCTTTCCCTCACAACTCACGGTGAGCGGTTGACGGTCTCACCTATTAGACCGCGCCCGGCGATCATGCGCCAGTATTAGATTTCCACCCAACCCATACACGGTCCTTGTCGGCAACCCGATACCGTATGAGCCCGTGACGACCGGACCGGGCGAACGTTCCCTACACCCAATACGCGAACAGACCGGCGCCCAGCTTCGTGACCTGGCGATCTGGCTCGGATTGGTACTCATCGGCCTACTCACCGCAGCCCTCGCCGTGGCCTACGCCGACGACCTCGGAACAGCCGCCGCCCCCTTCTTCGGCCGTTACCGAATTGCAATCAAGCCGGAGAGCATTCTGGCCCCCCTCATCGCCGCCGCCGTCGTCTACACCGCGTCACGCCCCCGACTCACCCGCGTCCGCTGGCCCGCGATCCTCGGCCTGGCCTACATCTCCGCCCTCGCCTGGACCCTCGCCCTCGCCCTCCTCGACGGCAAAGACGGCCTCCGCAACCCCCTCGCCGGCACCGACGGCTACCTCCCCAACCTCTCCAACGTGGACGGACCAGGCGACTTCCTCGCCACCTTCACCAGCCTCGACGACCAACTCACCGCCGCCTCCGTCGGCCACCCACCCGGCCCACTCCTCCTCCTCGCCCTGCTCACACCCCTCCTCGGCACCGGCCTCGGACTCGGCATCACCCTCACCGCACTGTCCACACTCACCGTCCCCCTCACCCTCATCACCGCCAAGAACGCCGTCGGCGAACCCGCCGCCCGCCGCTACGCCCCCCTCCTCATCCTCGCCCCCTACGCCATCTGGGTCGCCGTGAGCATGGACGGCATCACCGCCACCATCCTCGCCGCCACCATGGCCGCAGGCGCCCACGCCAGCCGCCGCACCACCCGCGGCATCCCCGCCATCACCTGGGCCCTCACCGCCGGCCTCCTCCTCGGCGCCGCCACGATGTTCTCCTACGCCGCCGCCTGGATGGGCCTGTCCCTGGTCTTCCTCAACTTCGCCCGCCGCCGCCCCTTCCACAACATCGCCACCGGCCTGGGCGCCCTCACCCCCCTACTCCTCGCCCAGCTCATCGGCTTCAACTGGATGACCGGCCTGCGCATGGCCTACCACGACTACACCAACCGCATCGAATACCAACGCCCCGGCCTCTGGTGGGCGGCCCTCAGCCTCGTCGTCCTCATCATCGTCACCGGACCCGCGATCGTCGCCAGCGCCCGAAAAATGCGCAACACCCCCGGCTGGCCCTTCCTCATCGGCGCCACCGCCGCCGTCATCTTCTCCATCGCCGCCGGCCTCACCCGCGGAGGCGTCGAACACGCCTGGCTCCCCCTCTTCCCCTGGCTCACCCTCGCCGCCACCGCACCCGCCACACCCGGCGGCCCACCAGGACGCCTGCCCCTGCTCCTCGCCGCCACCGGCGCCGCCACCGGCATAATCGTCGAAGCCGTCCTCCTCTCCCCCTGGTAGCCCGCTAACCTGCGCCTATGTCCAGCCTCCGCGTCGCCACCTACAACATCCACCACGGCACCGACATCCGAAAACGCCCCAGCCTCGACCGCATCACCACCGCACTCACCGCACTCAAGCCCGACATCACCGGCCTCCAAGAAGCCGACGCCCACTACGGCGAACGCTCCAACTGGGCCGACCAACCCGCCGAACTCGCCGAAGCCCTCGGCGCCACACCCCTCTTCGGCCCCACCATCCCCCGGGAAAACGGCGGCTACGGCATCGCCGTCCTCACCCGCTTCCCCGTCCTCACCCACCGATTCATCACCCTCCCCACCCGCGACACCGAAGAAGACCGCGGCGCCCTCCACGCCCTCCTCGACACCCCCGACGGGCCCCTCCACATCGTCAACACCCACCTCAACCACCTCCCCTGGGACGGCGCCGGACGCGCCCGCCAGCTCGCCGTCATCGGCGAACTCATCACCACCGTCCGCACCGAGACCCCCGCACCGCTCATCCTCACCGGCGACTTCAACGCCCCACCCGGACGCTCCGAACTCATACCCGTCCGCGACGTCCTCAACGACGGCTGGGCCACCGTCCACACCGGACCCCGCTGGCTGACCTGGCTCCTCGCCCGCGCCCCCGGCGGAACCTTCCCGTCCATGTGGCCCGTCCGCCGCATCGACTACGTCTTCGCCACCCCCGAATACGCCGCCGTCTCCACCACCATCCCCCGCACCAGCGCCTCCGACCATCGCCCCCTCGCCGTCGACCTGCGTCTCACCGGGAGCACCGAACCGCACCCCCGGTGAGACCACTCCGATCACGAACCGGCCGTCACCACCCGACCGCCACCGCGAACACGTGCACCGTCGCGTTGTCTGGCAAGGTGATCGCCTGCACGGTCCTGGCCGGATCGACCTCGAAGGGCAGGTAGTAGATCCGGTACTCGACCGTCGGATACTGACCCGGCCCCGCCGCGGTGTTCTTACCCTTCACCCGCACCGCCACCTGCGTGTCCCCGGTCGGCAGACAGCACCAGTTCGGCACCGACATCGACAGCGTCTCGCTCGTCCCGTCGGTGTAGCGCACGGTCAGCGGACCACCCGCGTTCTGGCCCGTGCCCGTCGCCAGCAACGCCAGCTTCGAACCCGAACCGGACACCAGAACCGACTGGCCGGCACCGGTCACGTTGTCGGCGCTCCCGCCGCCCGCCGACGACGGCCACGTGAAGGTCGCACCACCGAAGGCGAACTCCTCCCCCGGCACCAGACCGGCCGCGGCCAGGGCCTGCGCCGAGAAGCTCGACCCGCCGCCGTCCAGGTTCGCCGCGGTGGTGTCGGCGTCATCGGAGACCCCGGTGTTGTTCACCGCCGCCGACAAGCCCGCGAACGGCACCAGCGTGTCCACAGACGACTCCACACGGCGTTCGCGCAACCGCGCCGAGTACTCGGCCTCCGCGACCACCGTGGACACTCCAGGGGTGTCCCCGGGCACCACGGTGAACCCCGCGGTCACGGTCTCACCGTCGCGCACCTTCGGCAGCGTCCGCGTCCCCGGGCTCGACGTCCAGCCTTCCGGCAGGTCGAGCCCCAACCGCACCCCGCGCAGAGTCCCGCCGGTCTCGTTGGTGAACGAGACCCTCGCGGTCAGCTCCTGCCCACCCGGCGCGAAGTCGGGGAACTCCACCCGCGTCGACACCGCGTCGGCCTCGGGGTGGGCACCGCCGACGGCACTCGCACCCCGCAACGTCACCGTCGCCGACTTCGCCGCACCGACCGACGGAGTCTTCACCCGCGCGACACCGTCGCCGAAGAACCACCCCGTCGACGCCGCCTCATAGGCCTCCCGATCCGTGTACCGCTTGAGCACCGAACGCCCGAACTGCGCCAGCACCGGAGCATCGCCCGTGTGCATCGTCAGCTCATAGGGCCGCGAACCCGCCTGACCCTCGAAAGACCCCGACACCGCACCGATCGTCGCCGTCACCGTCCCACGGCCCGACTCCGGAGCCGACACCTCGAACAACTGCCGAGAACTCTCGCCGCCCGCGTACCGCCTGGTCAGACCATCGTCCTCGTACAACACGAACTCACTGTCGCCACGCGGATAGACGTCCAGCGTCAAGCGATCACCGGAATCGACGTCGGCGTGGTTGTTCGTCCCCTCCGGCCACATCGGCACGATCGCACCGGCCCTCACAAACAACGGCAACCGATCCAGCGGCGCGTGATAACCGTCCACCGTCACCGGACCCTCGTACAGCCGGCCACTCCAGTAATCGACCCACGTGCCCTCCGGCAGATAGATCCCGTCACGCGTCGACCCACGCTCGTACACCGGCGCCACCAGGAAGTCCTCACCGGCCAAGAACTCATAGGCCGCCTTCTCGCCCCACGTGTTCGGGTCGTCGGGATACTCCAGCACCAGCGAACGGTTGATCGGCGCGCCCGTCTCATGCGCCTCGGCCGCATAGGTGTACAGGTAGGGCAGCAACCGCTCCCGAAGCCGCAGGTAATCACGGTTGATGTCGGTGTACGGCTCGCCGTAGGCCCACGGCTGCTTGTCCGACGCCGCCCAGCCCGACATGCTCATCAACGCCGGAGTGAACGCCTTCCACTGCAGGTCGCGCACGTACGACTCGGCCGAACCACCGAAGATCCCGTCGATGTCGCCCGCGCTGTAGGCGATACCCGACAGGCCCGAACCGTGGATCGCCGGGATCTGCCACCGGATCGCGTCGAGCGACCCCGCATGGTCCCCGGTCCACTGAACCGCACACCGCTGCGTACCGGCCCAGCCCGCCACCGTCCATGAATAACCGCGAGCGTCGGAGTAGTCCTCAATACCGCCGTGTGCCTCCTCGCAACCACTCAGCGCGTGACGATAACCGTCACCAACCCACGCCACGTCCAGCTTGCGGACCCGCAGCCCCGCCGTGCCCACCTCGTACTCCTGATCCGGCAGACCGTCCTCGGTCCACAGACCCAGCTGGATATCGCGTTCGCGCAGCTCATCACCCATCCAGTCCAGGCGCTCGTAACCACAGCCGTAACCGTCGTTGACCAGCATCCAGCCACGCGGCATGTCGTTGTCCACATAGCCCTGCGCCACCGCCACCGCGTCCTCCGGGGTGCGCTCGCCCCGGTTGGCGTTGTGCAGGTAGCAGTCGGCGTCGCCCAGCTCCATCCCGTAGACCGGCGGCATCATCGGCCGGCCCGTCAAGGCCGTGTACCGGTCCAGCGAGGTCTTCAGGTCCCCGACGAAGAAGTACGCGTCGAAACGATCCTCGTCATGAGTGGTCGACAAGGGCTCCCCGAAGGAGTACTCACCCGAGGCGAACGTGTTGCGCAGGACCCCGTACCCGGCCGTGCTCATGTAATACGGCGAGGCGTTGGGGACGTCGCCGTCCTCCCAGCCGTCCGGGTTGGTGATGCGGATCGTCTCACCGCGGTGACTGAAGCGCCCGTTCTGCATGCCGCCGCCGAAGAACTGCTCCCGCGGCCCGCGCGCCAGATGCTGGGTGGTGCGCCACCCGCCGTCCCCCGCCGCCCACGACACCGGCGAGGTCTCACGCCACACCGGAGTGCCGTCGGAACGGAAGACCTCGAAGGTCAGCGGACTCTTGTGCGCCACGACCCGCACCGACGCCGTGGCCAGGACGTACGCGTCGTCCGTCTCGGTATGGGACGCCGCGGGTGCCGGGTAGTCCGTCTTGATCACGATGTTCGCCGACGGCGCCGAAGGATCCTGCGGTGGGGTGTTCGCCGGGTCGGTGAACACACCGTCCGGCGCCACCTGGAGCCGGAACTGATCGTCGAGGTCGAAGGCCACACGGGCCTTGGCCGTACCGCTGGAGAAGGTGAAGACCGCGCCGTCGGCCGAGAAGCCGGTGACGTCGCCGAGCTGCCCGTCACCGGGAGGCTCGGCCGCCGCGACCGCCGCCGGGACGGCCAAGACGACCACCAGAGCCGCCGCGGCCACGGCACGGGCGGCGTTGAGGCCACGAGCGGTACGGAAGAGACGCGCCGCCGAACGGCGACGCCGATGCGGGCGCCGGCCACGCTCGCGGAGTAAGAGTGCCATGGGAGACCACCGTTTCCACGTCATCGAACGAGGGTTCATGTCGGAACGGTTGTATCGCGGGAACGGCGAGGCGCCTAGGACCGCGCAGCGACCACGCGCGATCGCGGCGTGCGACGGCGTGAAAGCGTGCGCGGTCGGGACCGAACGCGCAGGGAGCGGGTGGCGGGGGTGGGCCGGCGGCACCCGCCATGGTGCGGCCGGGTGGCGCGAGCCGCAGTTCGCCGTCGCGGTCTTGACCTGTAGTTGGCTTCCCGTCCGAAACTGTTGGCGGACATAACTTAGGCTTATCGTCCGGACACTTCCCGGCGAAACACGATGAGGGCCGGGCAGCAAAGCCGCCCGGCCCTCATCAACTCATTCTCCCAGCTCAGCACGCAGGCTCAGCGCTCTCAGCCACCGGGCCACCCGAGCTCCGGAGCCGCCCCGAGCCCGAGGCCCAGCCCGTAACCCGGCCTCAGCCCTCGCCGAACCCGGCCCCATTCCGGCCCCGGCCCCTCAAGCCAGTTCCACCAGCTCCAGCAGGTCCTCGCTCCACGTGTCCTCCACCCCGTCCGGCAGGATGATCGCCCGCTCGGGCCGCAGTGCCGCCACGGCGCCCGGGTCGTGGGTGACCAGCACGATCGCGCCCGGGAAACGCCCGATCGCGTCGAGCACCTGCTCACGGCTGGCGGGGTCGAGGTTGTTCGTCGGCTCGTCGAGCAGCAGCACGTTCGCGCCGGAGCACACCAGCGTCGACAGCGCCAGTCGCGTCTTCTCGCCACCGGACAGCACGCCCGCGGGCTTGTCCACGTCGTCCCCGGTGAACAGGAACGCGCCGAGGATCTTCCGCAGTTCGGTGTCCGGCAGGTCGCTCCCGGAGGTCGACGCGGCCGAGCGCATGAGTTCCAGCACCGTCCGGTCGACGTCGAGGGTCTCGTGCTCCTGCGCGTAGTACCCGATCCGCAGGCCGTGCCCGGGGATCACCTCGCCGGTGTCGGGTTCGAGCAGCCCCGCGAGCATGCGCAGCAGCGTCGTCTTACCGGCACCGTTGAGGCCCAGGATCACCACCCGCGAGCCCCGGTCGACGGCCAGGTCGACGTCCATGAAGATCTCCAGCGACCCGTAGGACTTCGACAGCCCTTCCGCCGTCAGCGGTGTCTTCCCGCACGGCGCCGGCTGGGGCAGACGGACCTTGGCCACGCGATCGGCGACGCGCACGTCCTCCAGTCCGGCGGTGAGACGCTCGGCCCTGCGCAGCATGTTCTGGGCCGCGACGGCCTTCGTCGCCTTCGCACGCATCTTCTCGGCCTGCGCGGTCAGCGCCGAGGCCTTCTTCTCGGCGTTGGCCCGTTCGCGGCGGCGGCGGTGCTCGTCGGCCTCACGCTGCTCCAGGTACTTCTTCCACCCGACGTTGTAGATGTCGACGGTGGACCGGTTGGCGTCGAGGTACCAGACCTTGTTGACCACGGCCTGGAGCAGGTCGCCGTCGTGGCTGATCACGATCAGCCCGCCCTTGTGACCGGCGAGGAAGTCCCGCAGCCAGGTGATGGAGTCGGCGTCGAGGTGGTTGGTGGGCTCGTCGAGCAGGAGCGTGCCCTCACCGTCGGCGGTGTCGGCGAACAGGATCCGCGCCAGCTCGACGCGGCGGCGCTGACCACCCGACAGGGTCGACAGTGCCTGCGCGAGGATCCGGTCGGGCAGGCCGAGGTTGGCGCAGATCCGCGCGGCCTGCGACTCCGCCGCGTAACCGCCGATCGCGGCGAAGCGGTCTTCGAGGTTGCCGTACCTGCGCAGGAGCTTGTCGCGCTCGGCGTCGTCGACGACCTCGGCGAGCGCGGTCTCGGCCTTCTTCATGTCGGCCATGAGGGTGTCGAGGCCGCGGGCGGACAGGACGCGGTCGCGGGCGGAGACGCTGAGGTCGCCGGTGCGCGGGTCCTGCGGGAGGTAGCCGAAGGGGCCGCGCCGCTCGAAGGAGCCCGCGTAGGGCGTGCCCTCCCCCGCCATCGCCTTGAGCGTCGTGGTCTTGCCGGCGCCGTTGCGGCCGACGAGGCCGATGCGGTCGCCGGGCTGCACGCGCAGGCTGACGTCTTCGAGGAGGATGCGGGCGCCGGCCCGCAGTTCGAGGCCGGTGACGGAGATCATGGAAAGTGCTCACTTTCGGACGAATGGGACTGACCGTGGACGCGAGACATCTGCCGACCGCGTGGAGCAGGGCTCAACACGGGATGACGGTCGGCTGGGGTCGGTCAGTCTTCGCAACGGCGGAGCATGCGTCGAGTGTAACCAAAGCGCTGAAGGTGCCACCAACGTCCACCGGGAGGAGGAGGTGAACGGTCCGTCCGGACCGAGAAACTCCTGCGTGCGGCCCTTTGATGCCGGGTCTCGACCCGAAGCCGACTTCGTGTCCGGTTCGCTGCGCTGCGTGGTCGCTAGGTTCAGCGGGTTATGTCTTTTGATCGCAAACACCTCGCAAGGAAGTTGCGCGGTTCACTCCGCCTCACCCCCAAGGCTCGCCTCCAGGCCCCCCGGGTCGCGTTCGCCGCGCTGATGTGCGCGGCGGTCGTTCTCACCGGGTACAACGTGGCCACGGCCGGCGACGACAGTGTGGACAACGGCTACCCCACAGCCGCGATCGACAGCACACGCGACCTCGAAGACCAGGTCACCCGCGACAAGGAGCGGGGCTTGGACAACGCCTCCGACCAGGCCGTCGACAAGGCGGCCAAGGAGCAGGAGGAGAAGGAGGCGGCCGAGCGCAAGGCCGCCGAGGAGAAGAAGAAGGAAGAGGAGGCGGCCAAGCCGCACTGGACTCTGCCCTCGAAGGCGCTGATCAGTGACGTCTTCGGGCCGCGCGCCTGGCGCGCCGGTGTGCAGCACGACGGCACGGACTTCGCCGCCGACGAGGGCGAGGACAACTACGCCGCCTTCGACGGCACCGTCGTCCAGGCGGGCGAGAACGGCGGTTACGGCCTGTCGGTGACCATCAAGCACAGCGGTGGGATCCAGACCTTGTACGGGCACTTCTCCAACGTCGACGTGCGGGTCGGTCAGAAGGTGAAGTCGGGCCAGGTTCTCGGGCAGGCGGGTTCGACCGGTGATGTGACCGGACCGCACCTGCACTTCGAGGTCCACGTCGACGGAACTCCCGTCGACCCGGTCCCCTTCCTGAAGAAGCACGGCGTCGACCTCTGAGTACGAGAAATCCCCTCTTTGGACCCTGACGACAATGAATGGGCGGCGGCACCCTCGGGTGCCGCCGCCAATCCTTTGCGCGGAGTGTATTTGCGCGTCATACGTCTGTTTGCGATCAACAGATACCGATTCTGCACTGTTCTGGTGATCGTCGCGAAAGGAAGCCGCTCCGTTTCGACGATCCACTGGGGACTCGATCGCGTCATTGTGCGGAAACGCGGGACGATCCCGAAGGCTCCATGATCACGCAAAGTGATTGTTCGCCCGGAAACGTTCTACTCACGGTGACGGAGTCGCCGAGCCGCAACAAAGTGATGGACTTCGATATGCGCTTCGGGTTCATTCCGCGTCCGCGCGAGAAATGGGGCCCGGCACTCCGGAAGCCGCGCCACTCCCCCGTCACCGCGGATCGCGACCGCCCAAAGCCGCCAAACGGTCGTAGAGGGGCGCCTCGGCGTCCACGGCGACCTCCGGACCGATGTGCATTCCGTCGGCCTCCGACCCGCGCACCTCACCGGTGAGGACTCCCGGCGCCCATCCCAGCACGTGCTCCCCCAGTTCGCGGTCGAGCTCGGTCGGCTGGCCGCTCGCCTTGGCGAGATCCCACGCGTGGATCACCAGCTCCGCCACCTGCTGGTCGATGGTCCAGGCGGCGGGCAGCTCCCCGAAGGGGAACACGATCACACGGTCGAAGGCGCCCGGCGAGCGCCATGCGGCCAAGAGCGCGTCCGCCTGCTCGCGGTAGGCGGCCGTCCAGTCGTCGCCGGTGAGGGGACGGTTCGGACCGCGGGTCCCACCGGCGGTGACGGCCGCGAACTGACCGACCTCGTCGACGAGATGCTCGACGAGGTCGCGGACGTTCCAGGACGCGCACGGCGTCGGCAGCGCGGCCTGGCCGGGCTCGACCCCGGCGAGGACCTCCCCGGCCTGGTCGAGGGCACGGGCGACGAGGTCGATGGCGGCGGTGTGGTCGGCGTGAACGGTCATGACGGTCTCCTCCTGGGGTTGCTCCGGTTTCACCACCTGGTCGGAACCGGCCCGCGGTTTTCGACACGCTCGGGCGAACCGGGAGGATGAGGCCATGGATCAACGTCTCACCCCTGTCCCGGTCGTCGCGCGCGTCACCGAGCGCATCCGCGACGCCGTCGACCTCGTTGGCCTCTATGTGGGCGGCTCACTGGCCTTCGGCGACTACCGGCCGGGGATCAGCGACATCGATGTACTCGCCGTCATCGGAGGCATCGACGATGCCGCACGGGATCGCCTCACCGCCGTTCACCTGGCCGCCATCGAGGCCGACGCGGTCGCGGGGAAACTGCACTGCGCGTACCTCCTGAAAGACGACGCGGCCGATCTCACCCGCGAGCACCCCTACTGGGGTCACGGGGAGCTCTACTCCCGTGCCGTCAGCGGCATCGCCCGCGCCGAGGTACTGCAGGACGGCATCGTCGTGCACGGTCCGCCACCCGCCGGGCTCCTGCCAGGCCTGGACGACGCGGCCATCCGGGCCGCCGCGCTCGACGAACTGCGCGGCTACTGGTCGAAGGCGGTCCACCGGCGCGAGGCGTGGCTGGAGGACGTCTACGTCGACCTCGGCCTCATCACCCTCGCCAGGGTCGAGGCGACGGTCACCGAAGGCCGCCTGATCACCAAACGCGAGGCCATCGAACGCCTCGGCCACTTCGACGTGCCGGCCGGACTGGCCGCCCAGATCGCCGCCCGGCGCCGCGGCGAGACGGTCGTCCTCAGTGGGGCCGAACGCGCCGAACGGGCGGAACTGGCTCGCGGCCTCATGCTGCGGGGCATCGAGCGCCTGCTCGCCTAGTCCGCGAGCTCCTCGCTCTCGCCGTCCGCTTCGGGACCCGGCTCCGGCTCGGTCAGGTGGATCTGGACGGCCCGGAACTGCCGCGGGGTGTCCTTGAGCGTCGCCAGGCGGGGTTCGCCGACGTCCATGACGAGCGGGACCATCTTGTGCCGCAACGCTTCGAGCCGCTTGTCGGCGAGCGCGTCGGCGACGGTGCGGCGGTCGCCGGCGGCCACGACGCACTCGATCTCGCCGAGGTAGGGCATGAGGACGCGGGCGGCGGCGTCGGTGGCCTTCTTGAGCGCCTGCTTGGCCTGCTTCTCGCGGCGGCGGGCGTAGCGCTGCTGGGACCAGCCGCCCGCGGCGGTGCGGCCCTGCACGTAGGTGGTGTCCACTTTGGAGGCCAGAAGTTTGGCGCCGCGGAAGACGCCCATCGCGAAGGCGCCCTTGCGGACGACGAGCACGGCGACGAGGTGTTCGGCCGAGGCGCGCTCGACGAAGGTCTCGACGAGGGCCTCGGGTTCGATCTCGTCTTCGAAGCGTTCGCCGAGGGGCAGGGCGCAGGCGGCGACGGCGCCGTCGGCGGCGGTCAGGGTGATGCCGTCGAGGCTCTGTTCGATCGCGCTGGGGCCGTGGCGGCCGATGAAGCCGTTGAGCCAGCGCACGAGACGTTCGGGGGGCACGCTGATCATGCGCCCGCCGCCGGTGGCCGGCCGGGAGTTCGACATCGCCGACCGCCTTTCTGTCTTGTTCGCCGGGTGCCGTGTCGTACGGCTCAGCGAGGATAGCCTCATGGACCCACGCGACACCAGCGCATTGATCGAACGGCTCACGGCGGTGTTCGCGCCCGCCGCCGACGCGGAGAAGGCGGCGGCGATGTCGGCGTACATGCGCGGCAAGTTCGCCTACCTCGGCATCCCCACGCCCCTGCGGCGGGTCCTGACGCGTGAGGTCCTGGCCGGGGCGCCCGCCTATGACGAGCGGGCCGTCGCGGGGATCGCGCTGGCCTGCTGGGAGCTGCCCGAGCGGGAGTACCGGTACTTCGCGGTGGATCTGCTCATCAAGCGGGTGAAGGCCCTGTCGGAGACGTTCGTGCCGACCTTGCGGCACCTGGTGGTCACCGACTCGTGGTGGGACACCGTCGACGGGCTCGCCACGCGCGTCGCCGGGCCACTGGTGGCCGCCGAGCCGTCGCTCGTGGGCGTCATGGACGAGTGGATCGAGTCGCCGGACCTGTGGCAGGCGCGCGTGGCGATCCTGCACCAGATGCACTACCAGGACGCCACCGACACCGAACGCCTCTACCGCTACTGCGAACGAAGGGCCGGCGACGGCGACTTCTTCATCCGCAAGGCCATCGGCTGGATCCTGCGGCAGTACGCCAAGACCGATCCCGCCGCCGTCCGCGCGTTCGTCGCGCGGACGGAACTGTCGCCGCTGTCCAAGCGCGAGGCCCTCAAGAACATCGGGGCATGAGAGAACCGCCCGGCGTACGCCGGGCGGTTCAGGGGGATCTTCTCGGCCTCAGACGTTGAACCCGAGGGCGCGCAGCTGGTCGCGGCCGTCGTCGGTGATCTTGTCGGGGCCCCACGGCGGGATCCACACCCAGTTGATGCGCATGTCGGCGACCAGGCCGCCGCCCGGGCCGGAGCACAGCGCCGAACGGGTCTGGTCCTCGATCACGTCGGTCAGCGGGCAGGCCGCCGACGTCAGCGTCATGTCGAGGGTCGCGACGTTCTCGTCGTCGATGTGGACACCGTAGACGAGGCCGAGGTCGACGACGTTGATGCCCAGCTCGGGGTCGACGACGTCCTTCATGGCCTCGGTGACGTCCTCGGCGGCCGCCTTCTTCACGCCGCCCTCCGGCGTCTCGGCCGGGGCGGTCTGGTCGAGCACTTCTTCACTCATGAACTCTCTCCGCTCTCATCGGCAGCGGTCGCGCGGGCGGCCGCGTCCTTGAACGCCATCCAGGACAGCAGTGCGCACTTGACGCGCGCCGGGTACTTCGCCACACCCGCGAAGGCGACGGCGTCTTCGAGCACGTCCTCGTCCGGTTCGACCTCTCCCTTGCCGACCATCAGCTCGGTGAACGCCTCCAGCGTCACCATCGCCTCGGCCAGGGCCTTGCCGTTGAGCAGGTCGAACAACACGCTCGCCGAGGCCTGCGAGATGGAGCAGCCGACGCCGTCGTAGGAGACGTCGGCGACCTTCCCGCCGTCGAGGTGCACCCGCACGGTGATCTCGTCACCGCACGTCGGGTTGACGTGGTGCGCCTCGGCCTCGAAGGGTTCGCGCAGGCCGCGGCCGTGCGGCCGCTTGTAGTGGTCGAGGATGATCTCCTGGTAAAGCTCGTCGAGCCGCATCAGCCAAAGACCTTCCGTACCTTGTCCAACGCCGTGATGAGGGCGTCCACCTCGTCGGTGGTGTTGTACAGGTAGAACGACGCACGGGTCGTCGACGGTACCCCGAAACGAACACACGTCGGTTTTGCGCAGTGATGTCCGACTCGCACCTCGACACCTTCGGCGTCGAGGACCTGCCCGACGTCATGCGGGTGGATCCCGTCGAGGTGGAAGGAGACGCATCCGCCGCGGCCGACGGCGACCTCGGGCCCGATGATCCGCAGACCCGGGACGGTCACCAGGGCGTCCAGCGCGTAGGCCGTCAGCTCCTTCTCGTGCCACTTGATCGCGTCCATGCCGACCCGCTGGAGGTAGTCGACCGCCACGCCGAGACCGTAGGCCTCGGTGATCGGCGGTGTACCGGCCTCGAACTTCGCCGGGGGCGGCGCGTAGGTCGAACCGGTCATCGCGACCGTCTCGATCATCGAGCCTCCGCCGAGGAACGGCGGCATCGCCTCCAGCAGTTCGTGGCGGGCGTACAGGGCGCCGATCCCGGTCGGGCCGAGCATCTTGTGCCCGGTGAAGACCAGGAAGTCCACGTCCAGTTCGACGACGTCGACGGGCATGTGCGGCACCGACTGGGACGCGTCGAGCATCAGCAGCGCGCCGACCTCGCGCACCCGCTGCGCCACCGCGACCGTCGGGTTGACCGTGCCGAGCAGGTTCGACTGGTGCACGTAGGACACCAGTTTGGTGCGCTCGGTGACGACCTCGTCGAGGTTCGACAGGTCGAGACGGCCGTGCTCGGTGATCCCGAACCACTTCAGCGTCGCACCGGTCCGCTCGCACAGCAGCTGCCACGGGACGATGTTGGAGTGGTGCTCCATCTCGGAGATGACGACCTCGTCGCCGGGGCCGAGCCGCAGCCGCGGGTCGGCCTTCGGGTCGAGCGAGGCGGCCAGCATCGCGTAGGCGACCAGGTTCACCGACTCGGTGGAGTTCTTGGTGAACACCAGCTCCTCGGGCCGGGCCGCGCCGATGAAGGCCGCGACCTTCGCCCGCGCGCCCTCGTAACCCTCGGTGGCCTCGGTGCCCAGCGTGTGCACCGAACGGGACACGTTGGCGTTGTGCGTCAACGCGAAGTCCCGCATGGCCTCGACGACCTGGAGCGGTTTCTGCGACGTGGCCGCCGAGTCGAGGTAGACCAGCCGGTGCCCGTTGACCTCCCGATCCAGGATCGGGAAGTCGGCGCGGATCGCCGCGACGTCCAGCCTCGGCACCGCGATGCCGGGCTCCGTCGCGACCGCCGCTCCGGGTGTGGTCATGGTCAGGCTCCGACCTTCGCGGCGCCCGCGCCCTTGACGTAGCGGTCGTAGCCTTCGGCCTCCAGCTGCTCGGCCAGCTCCGGGCCGCCCTCTTCGACGATCTTGCCGGCGACGAAGACATGCACGAAGTCGGGCTTGACGTAGCGCAGGATGCGCGTGTAGTGGGTGATCAGCAGCACGCCGAGGTCGTTGTTCTCCTTGACGCGGTTGATGCCCTCGCTGACGATGCGCAGCGCGTCGATGTCGAGGCCGGAGTCGGTCTCGTCGAGGATGGCCATCTTCGGCTTGAGCAGTTCGAGCTGCATGATCTCGTGGCGCTTCTTCTCACCGCCGGAGAAGCCCTCGTTGACGCTGCGGGTGGCGAACTCGGGGTCCATCTCCAGGCCGGCCATGGCCGACTGGAGGTCCTTGACCCAGGTGCGCAGCTTGGGGGCCTCGCCGTCGATGGCGGTCTTGGCGGTGCGCAGGAAGTTCGACACCGACACGCCGGGGACCTCGACGGGGTACTGCATCGCCAGGAACAGGCCGGCGCGGGCGCGCTCGTCGACGCTCATGGCCAGGACGTCCTCGCCGTCGAGAAGGACGCTGCCGCCGGTGATGGTGTACTTCGGGTGACCGGCGATCGAGTAGGCCAGGGTCGACTTGCCCGACCCGTTCGGGCCCATGATCGCGTGGGTCTCGCCCGACTTCACCGTCAGGTTGACACCGGCCAGGATCGCCTTGTCCTCGTCGCCGGTGTTGACCGACACCTGGAGGTCGCGGATCTCAAGGGTGCTCATGTGTACTGCTCCTGTTGATTACTCGTCGCCCGCGGCGGCGGGGCCGTTGTGTGGAACCGTGCTCAGGTAAACGTCTCCGTCGCGGATCTCGACCGGGTAGACCGGGACGGGGACCGTGGCGGGCAGGCCGGTGGGTTCACCGGTCCGCAGGTCGAAGCGGGAGCCGTGCAGCCAGCACTCAAGGGTGCAGCCCTCGATCTCCCCTTCGGACAGTGCCACCGCGGCGTGTGAGCACTCGTCGTAGATCGCGTACACCTCTTCGGTGTCGGTGTGCACCAGCGCGATCGGCGTGTCGTCGATCTCGGCGCGCACCGCCGTGCCGACCGGGAGGTCGCTCAGCGCGCACACCCGGATGAAGGTCTCGGTGGTGTCCATCAGATGCCGACCTTCGACAGGCGCTCCTCGATGCTGTCGTGGAGGCGGACGCGGATCGGCTCGACCGGGATCTTCTCCAGCAGTTCGGCGAAGAAGCCGCGCACGACCAGGCGGCGGGCCGACTCCTCGGGGATGCCGCGCGACTGGAGGTAGAACAGCTGCTCGTCGTCGAAGCGCCCGGTGGCGCTGGCGTGGCCGGCGCTGAGGATCTCGCCGGTCTCGATCTCCAGGTTGGGCACCGAGTCGGCGCGGGCGCCGTCGGTGAGCACCAGGTTCCGGTTGATCTCGTAGGTCTCGGTGCCGGTGGCGACGTCCTGGATGAGCACGTCACCGACCCACACGGTGTGCGCGTCGGCGCCCTGAAGGGCGCCCCGGTAGTTGACGTTGCTGCGGCAGTCGGGCACGCCGTGGTCGACGAGCTGGCGGTGCTCCAGGTGCTGGCCGCTGTCGGCGAAGTAGATGCCGTAGGCGTCGATGGCGGCGTTCGGGCCGGCGAACTCGGCCGACACGTACTGGCGGACGAGGTCGCCGCCGAGGCTCACCGAGATGTGGGTCAGCGTCGCGTCGCGGCCGATGCGGGCCTTCTGGTGCTGGACCTGCACGGCGTCGGGCGCCCAGTCGGCGACCGTGACGACGGTGACCTTGGCGTTGGCGCCGACGGCGATCTCGACGTTGTCGGCGAGCGTTACCGAACCGGCGTGGTCGAGGACGATGGTGACCTCGGCCGACTCCCCGATCTCCAGGAAGGTGTGGCCGAAGCTCGCGCCCTCGGCGCCCTTGCCCTCGATCCGCAGCACGACCGGCTCGGTCACGACCGCGTTGCGGGCGACGGAGACCACGAGGGCCTCCTCGGCCGCGGTGTAGGCCTGCGCGCTGATCCGGTCGAAGGGCACCAGGACGCTGCCGATGCGGGCGTCGTCCTTCGCCACACGGGTGATGGTGACGCCCTCGGGGGCGTCGCCGTACTCGTGGACGGGGCCGGCGGGAGCCGCGGTCCAGGCGCCGTCGTGCAGGTGACGCAGGCGGCGCAGCGGGGTGAAGCGCCAGTCCTCCTCGCGCCCGTTGAGCGCGGGGAAGTCGGCGACGTCGAAGGACCGCAGCAACTGGGACTTGGTCTTCGGCGGTACTACGTCCGAAGCGGCCTCTGCTCCGTGCGAATGTGGGCGCGCCAACGCGTTCGTGGTCATGCTCGTGTCTACTCCGGTCGAATTCGTCTCTTCAGGCAAGGTCTTCGCGCGGGCGGGTCAGCCGACCGCGCCCTCCATCTGAAGCTCGATGAGGCGGTTGAGCTCAAGGGCGTACTCCATCGGGAGCTCCTTGGCGATCGGCTCGATGAAGCCGCGCACGATCATGGCCATCGCCTCGTCCTCGGTCAGACCGCGGCTCATCAGGTAGAAGAGCTGGTCGTCGGAGATCTTGGAGACGGTCGCCTCGTGGCCCATCTGCACGTCGTCCTCGCGGACGTCGACGTACGGGTAGGTGTCGGAGCGGGAGATGGTGTCGACCAGCAGCGCGTCGCACTTGACGGTGCTCTTGGCGTGGTGCGCGCCCTCGTTGACCTGGACCAGGCCCCGGTAGGACGTGCGGCCACCGCCGCGCGCGATCGACTTGGAGATGATCGAGGAGGACGTGTGCGGCGCCGCGTGGGTCATCTTCGCGCCGGCGTCCTGGTGCTGGCCCTCACCGGCCATCGCCACCGAGAGCACCTCACCCTTGGCGTGCTCGCCGGTCATGACGACCGCCGGGTACTTCATGGTCACCTTGGAGCCGATGTTGCCGTCGACCCACTCCATGGTCGCGCCCGCCTCGGCGACGGCGCGCTTGGTGACCAGGTTGTACACGTTGTTCGACCAGTTCTGGATCGTCGTGTAGCGGCAGCGGCCGCCCTTCTTCACGATGATCTCGACGACCGCCGAGTGCAGCGAGTCGGAGCTGTAGATCGGCGCGGTGCAGCCTTCGACGTAGTGCACGTAGGCGTTCTCGTCGACGATGATCAGGGTCCGCTCGAACTGGCCCATGTTCTCGGTGTTGATCCGGAAGTAGGCCTGCAGCGGGATGTCGACGTGCACGCCCGGCGGGACGTAGATGAACGAGCCGCCCGACCACACCGAGGTGTTCAGCGCGGCGAACTTGTTGTCGCCGACCGGGATGACCGTGCCGAAGTACTCCTTGAAGAGCTCCGGGTGCTCCTTGAGGGCGGTGTCGGTGTCGAGGAAGATGACACCCTGCTCCTCAAGGTCCTCGCGGATCTTGTGGTAGACCACCTCGGACTCGTACTGGGCGGCCACACCGGCCACGAGGCGCTGCTTCTCGGCCTCGGGGATGCCCAGACGGTCGTAGGTGTTCTTGATGTCCTCGGGCAGGTCCTCCCACGAGGCGGCCTGCTTCTCCGTGGAGCGCACGAAGTACTTGATGTTGTCGAAGTCGATCCCCGACAGGTCCGAGCCCCAGTTCGGCATGGGCTTGCGGCCGAAGAGCTTGAGTCCCTTGAGCCGCAGGTCGAGCATCCACTGCGGTTCGCTCTTCTTCGCGGAAATGTCGCGGACCACCGCTTCGGACAGGCCGCGCTGCGCCGAGGCGCCCGCGTCGTCCTTGTCGGCCCAGCCGTACTCGTAGTTACCGAGTGAGGCCAGTACCTCGTCCTGGCTCAGCGGGGCCGGGCTGGTCGTCTCCGTCATGATTCTCGCGTCCTCAAGTTGTCGACACTGGATTTGCCTGCGGTAGGCCGGCCCGCCTGGGCGGGGATGTGCGTGGTGCACACGCCGTCGCCGTTGGCGATCGTGGCCAGCCTCTGTACGTGTGTACCCACCAGTCGGCCGATCACCTCTGTCTCGGCCTCGCACAGCTGCGGGAACTCCGCGGCGACGTGCGCGACCGGGCAGTGGTGCTGGCACAGCTGCCCGCCGGTGGCGATCGCCGAGGCCGAGGCAGCGTACCCCTCGTGAGAGAGGGCGTCGGCCAGGGCGGTCGCCCTGGCCACGGGGTCCTCGCCCGCGCCGTCCATCGCGGTGCGGCACCGCTCTTCGAGGCGGGCGACCTGTTCGGCGGCGAAAGCGCCGACGGCCGCGGGCCCGGAGGTGCGGGAGATCCACCGGAGGGCGTCGGCGGCGAGGTTGTCGTAGGTGTGGGGGAACGTGTCGCGCGCGGCGTCGGTGAGGCGGTAGGCCTTCGCCGGACGGCCGCGACCGCGGCCCGCCGTGGCCGACGGCTCGCGCGCCTCGACCAGACCGTCGACGGTCAGCGCGTCGAGGTGCTTGCGCACCCCGTGGGCGGTCAGACCGAGAACGGCGGCGAGTTCGGCGGCCGTGGCGTGCCCTCGTTCGAGCAGCAGCTGGGCGACTCGCTGGCGCGTGCGACCGTCGGGGGTGGCACAGCCGCTCCCCGTCCGTTCGATCGCCAGGTCGAATTCCACAACCCAAGTGTTACCTATTTCGTCCGAGCACGCCATGGAGGGGTCCCGTGAAGGCGATCACGAAGGGCACCCTTACCGGCTCTGACCTGGGCGGTCATCACCCTGTCGCCCGTTCGGGCGCCCGGAGGGGAAGGCTTTCCCGCCCTCGGACCGTCGCACCCTCACCCCGGATCGCTGATTTCGACCCGACGTAGAAGTTCACCCCTACCCGCGCTCGGCGCGGCTCGCCCGGCCCCGTAGCCTGTGGCGTTGTGTCACCTACGTGGGTCCGGCGTATCGCGCTGATCAACATCATCGCCAATGTCGCCATCGTCATCACCGGCGGGGCCGTCCGGCTGACCGGTTCGGGGCTCGGCTGCCCGAGCTGGCCGAACTGCTCCCCCGAATCCTTTCACGCGACCGCCGAGATGGGCATTCACGGCGCGATCGAGTGGGGGAACCGGCTCTTCGGCGTCGTCGTCGGGATCATCGCGGGTGTGGGCGTGCTCGCCGCGATCTTGCGCAAGCCCCGGCGGAAGTCGCTGCTGAAGCTGTCGCTGATGCTGTTCGTCGGGATCCCGATCCAGGCGATCATCGGGATGGTCACGGTCGTGTCGGGCCTGAACCCGTGGACGGTGGCCGGGCACTTCCTGGCCACGATCGTCGTGCTCGTCGCGGCGGTGGCATTCTGGGTGCGCTCGGGCGAGCCCGACGGCCCGGCCCGGTTGATCGTGCCCACACCGATCCGGCTGGGCGCGTGGGCGATCGTCGCGGCCGCGGCGGCCACGATCCTGGTCGGCACGATGGTGACCGGCAGCGGACCGCACGGCGGCGACCCCGACACCCCGCGCCTGAACATCGACGGGCATCTCATCACGCAGTTGCACGCCGACATGGTGTTCCTGCTGATCGGACTGTCGGTGGCGATGCTGCTGGCACTCAAGGCGCTCAAGGCGCCGGCCACCGTGGTCCGCGCGGGGTACTGGCTGATCGCTGTCGAGCTCGCGCAGGGCGCGATCGGCTATGTCCAGTACTTCACGAACCTGCCGGAGATCCTGGTCGGCGCGCACATGCTGGGTGCGGCGGTGCTGTGGATCGCGGCCTTGCTGCTGCTGTTCCGGACGCGGGTGCGTGATCTCGCCGAGTCGCCGCACGCGCCGGTGCCCGATCCGCGGCCGGCGACGACGCCTGCGGAACTCTCCGTCGGATAAGCGACCCGACGAAGATTCGCATTTCCCTCTGCGTCGTCGCTGGTGGACGCTAATTTCAGTCCATGGACGGCGAGGTTGTGGGGGCCACGCCGCCGGGGGTGACCGGCGGTGGCGCGGACGCGCTCACCGGTCTGGCTTTTCTCCTGGTGCCCGATTCCGTGGCGTATCAAGCGATCCTGGGTGTGCTGGCCGAGGAGCCGGAGTGTTCGCGGACGGCGGCGGAGGTCGCCGAGGCGCTGGGCGCGGACCGGGCCATTGTGGAGTCGCGGCTGGTGGAGCTGGTCGGGTGGGGCGACGTTTCGCGGAGTGCCGAGGTGCGGACTGTCGCGGAGTACCGGGCGGGCGCGGTTCGTTTCGGCCTGTCGGAGCTGGGCGGCCGGGTGTGGCGCGAGGTGTGCCGGACGAGTGTCACGGCGGCGCCTGAGCCGGTGACCGAACCGGTCGATCGCGAGGGCTTGCTGGAACTGGCGCGTCGTTTCGATGAGTGTTCGGATGCCGAGGCGGTCGCGCTGTACGCGGCGACGATCGGTCTCCCCACGCCTCTTCCGGGACCCGGAACCTTCGACACCGAAGCACACGACGGGTTCACCGACGTAGGCACAAGCGGGAACCACGAGTCCCGCGCCCACCACGCCGGGGACGACCAGTCCCCCACCCGCGACGCCGGGCGCGGCGAAACCTTCGCCCGCCCAGGCCGGGGACCGGACACCGCGGCGGGACCGCAGCCCGACCCCATGCCTCTCAAGCGGTTTCGTTCGCCGCCGCCGTCGGTGGAGCTTCAGGGTGCTTGTGCTGACCTTGCCCGTCGGCGTCTTTCGTCGTCGGCGTTCGTGCTGTTGGTGGGGTTGGTGGGTCGTGCGCTGGCGCGGACGTCGCCGGGGTCGGATGGCTATGTGGCGGATGAGTCGTGTGGTCTGGAGCTGCAGCTGTTGCACTCTCCTGGCTCGTCGACGTCTTTGTTCGGTGTGGACGGGACGTTGACGTTGGATGGTTTCAAGCTTCGGTTGTCGGTATTGCCGGCTGAGGACCCGGGGGCCTTGTGATGGGCGGCGGGCGGGCGCGAGGGGATGCGCGGGTGACCGCGCTCGTCGATGCCCTCTCCGTGACACCGCTGGTCCCGGCCGGGCATGACCTGTTCGAACCGCTGAGTGCCTTCACGGCCGGTGTGGACGAGCGGTTGCGGGCGTCCGGGCGCGGTTTGCGGGTGGGCCGGGGCTTTCTGCGTCTCGTCGATGCGGGGACGGCGGGCCTGAAGGGCCCCGACGGTGTGCCGTTGTCGCCGCGTGTCTATGCGTGTCTGGTGCTGACCGCCGTGGTCTTGTCGGCCGCGCCTTCGCGGCTGCCCGTCACCGAGCTCGCCGCGCGGGTGACCGCCGTGGCCGTCGAGGCGGGAATCGACGTCGGCGCCGAGGGGCCCGAGCGGTGGCGGGCGTCGCTGGTCGCGGCTTTGGCCGTGCTGCGCGACTGGGGCGTGGTGTTCGAGGTGGACGGTGATCCGGCCGCGTACGCGTTCGATCCGGCGGCCGAGGCGCTGCTGGGGATCGACGCGGCGCTGGCGGGCGCGGTGGTGTGCTGACCGAGAGGGGCGGGCGATGAGCGTCGACGAGATCGCGAGGCCGGTGCGGGGCGTCGAAAGGCTCGGCCCGCTGAACCGGTGGCGCTTGAGCCGGGCCGGTGTGCACGGCCTCGCCGGGCTGGACGAGGTCCTCACCTGCGGGGGCGGGCGGCTTCTGCTCCGGGGCGGGGCGCGCGCGTCGGAGGTGCTGCGTGCGTTGTTCCTGCCCCTCGACGCCGATCCACGCCGGGCCGGCGGGACCGGGGTGGTGTGGCTGGAGTTCACCCGCGGCGGTGAGGTCCACGTCCTCGGCGCGGCCGTGACGATGGGCCGCGCGCGTTTCTTCGCGACGCCGGTGCCGGTCGGCGACTCGCTGCCACTGCACGACCCGGCGCGCCGTCCGGGCGCCACCGACCTGCCGGGGCTGGTCGGGGCGGGCGCGGTCTTCGACGACCCGGCCGACTATCTGGCGCGGGTCGCGTCGGTGTTCGGGCCCGCCGCCGAGCGTTTGCGTGATGTGGTGTCGGCCTTGCGCGGGCTGCGGGAGCCGGACCGGTTGTCGGGTGCGGGAGGGGTCCGGGCGGTCCTGCCGACACTCGACCCCGTCGGTGTCGAGGCCTGCGCCGACGCGCTGGCCGAGTTGCGGGCCTCCCGGACCGCGCTCGACCGCGTCACGAACGTTTGCGCGGCCGTCGGCGAGATCACCTCCGCCCATCACGTCTACCTGCGCGCGCTCCTCGCCGAGCGGGCCGGTCGTCTGCGGTCGGCGCGGTCGGCCCACGGGGAGGCCGAGCGCCGGATGCTTGCGGCGAGCGCCGATGTCGCCCGTGCCGAGTGCGCGTCGCGGGAGTCGGCCGAGCGGATGCGGTCGGCTTCGGTGACGGGTGGCGACGGGGAGTTGCGGGCGCGGTGGCGTGAGTTGTCGGTGGTGCGGGATCTCGATGCCCGCATCGGTGGCTGGAACAGTGGTGAGACGGCGCTCGTCCTCGGTGAGCTCGCGGCTTTGCGGGCGGCCTGGGAGCGCACGGTCTCTCTCGCGGGTTCGCTCGGGTCCGGGCCGGTTCTGCCGGGTTCACCGCCCGAGCCGGACGGGGAGAGTCCGGCGGCGCTGGGACCGTCGCTCGAACGGTGGCGGCGGGTGGTGCGGGCGGCGGCGGGCGATCTGGCGCGGCTGGCGGCGGAGGCGCGTGCGCTGCGGGACGGGCAGGAGGCGTGGTCGCGGGCACGGGCCGTGGCTCATGAGGCCGCGCGTCGCACGGGCGAGTTCGAGGCGCGGGCGGTGGAGGCGCATCGGCGGGTGAAGGCCGCCGAGGTGCGGTTGGCCGCGGGCGAGCGCGCTCATCGCGCGGAGCGGGCGGCGTGGGCGGAGTCGGCTGGGCTCGATCCGGCCGGTGCGCCGGAGGCGGTGGCTGCGCCGGTGTTGGCGCGGCTCGCCGCCGACGAGGAGGCCGCCCGGGCGAGGCTGGCGGTACTGACGGAGGCGCTGCGTGAGGCGGCCACCGAGCGCGCCGCGGTCTCGGCGCCCGAGTCGGGGCGTGGGGTGGCGCCGTGGCATCTGCGGGTGGAGTTCGCGCGGGGTGTGAGTCCGGCGGGGCAGGCCGGACTGGAGGCCGCGCTGCAGGCGAGTGGGTTGCTGGACGCGCGGCTCGTCGGGGACACGCGGGTGAGCGATCCGTACGCGCGTGGGGTGTCGGTGGCGGTGGGTGAACCGGTGGCGGGGGCGAGTCTGGCGGATGTGTTGCGGCCGCTGGATGAGGGTGACGCGCGGCTCGCGGGGATGTTGCGCGGGATCGGGCTTGGCGAGTCGGCGGCGGCGCATTGGCTCGGTCTGGACGGGCGCTGGCGGCTCGGGCCGGTGCGCGGGGTGGCGCGCAAGGCTCGCGCCGAGATGATCGGTGCCGGTAATCGCGCCGACGCGCGTGCCCGTCGGCTGGAACGGATAGATGAGCGCATCGCGGCTCTCGGCGCCGAGTTGGGCGCGGTGACGTCGGTGGGTGAGCGGGTTCGGCGGGATCGCGGCGGGCTCGGCGAGTTGCTCGCGGGCGCACCGGATCCGCAGCGGCTGTGGCGGGCCTCGGCCCGGCTCGCGGCCGCGCGCGCGGAGGCCGAGCGTCTCGACGCGGAGGTCGCCGCCGCGAGGGACGCGGAGTCGCGTGCCAGGTCCGCTGCCGCCGCGTTGCGGGAGGGGGCCGATCCGGCGCGGGCCGACGTGGCCGCGCTCGCCGAGCGGGCCGTGCACGCCGAGCGGCTCGCCGATCGGGTGGCGGCGGCCGCGGAGTCGGCGTCCCGGCTCGCCGCGCGGGTGGGCGCCTATGCCTCGCGTGATTCGGCCTGGGAGTGGTTGCGGGAGCGTCGCGCGACCGCCGAGGCGGGGTACCGCGCGGTTCGGGCGGGGGAATCGCACTGGCCGCCGCCGTCGGACCTGGTCGACGCCTACGGATGCCGCCGTGACGCGCTGGCGCGTGCGCGTGCCGCGCTCGACGTGGCGCGGTCGGTGCTGGAGTCGCGGGCCGAGGCGGTCGGTGTCGCGGTGGCGGAGGTGCGGCTCGTCGCCGAGCGGCTCGGTATCGACGGGGATGAGGCGCCGGGCGGTTCTTCGGAGGACGCGGGGACCGCCGAGAGCCAGTTCCGCGCGGTCGTCGAGCGGCACCGGGCGGTGCTCGCCGGGCATCCGGTGACCGTCGGGCGCGCCGACGGGATCGTGACCGTGGAGGTGCACGACGCCGACGGGCTCGGTGCGGCCGTCGAGGCGCGGGCCGATCAGGTCGCCGACCGGGAGTTTCGGCTGGACCGCTGGTACGGGCGGCTCGCCGGGGACATGGCCGAACGGGTCGGTTTCATCGACGCCGTGCTCGCGCGGCTGGCGGCGATCCTGGAGCGGACGGGCGACGGGGCCGTCACGTGGACCGCGCCGGAGCACGCGACCGCGCTGGCGTTGCTGCGGGCGAAGCGCGATGCCTCGCAGGAGGCGCAGTTGCGCGGGATCATCGCCGGGCTCGTCGCCGGACACGCGCGGCCGTGCGCGGCGAGCGTGCGGGCCGCGCTGGATCCGCGCGGCTGGGGTCGGCTCGACGCGGTCGGCGACCCGCTGGAACTGGGGTTGTGCGCCTTGGCGGCGCTGTACGACGTGTCCGGCGCCGACGGGTCGGCGCGGCTGGTCGCGCTCGACGGCCTCGACGAGGAGACCGTGGAGAAGGTGCTGCCGTTGCTGGCGGTGCTCGACGTCGACCTGCTCGCCGCCGGGCCCGGGTTGTGGGGGCACGTCGGGACGTTGCGGGAGCTGGACGCCTATGAGGTCCTCGGGGGCGGGGACGACGCGGTGGCGGTGCGGCTGCGCTGGAACGGCACCCGCACCGCCGGGTGATCAGTCGAAGATCGGGCCCTGGGTGCGGGTCCGTTTGATCTCGTAGAAGCCGGGGATGCCGGCGACCATGAGCGTGCCGTCCCACAGTTGCAGCGCGGCCTCGCCCTTCGGCGCCGGGGTGACGACGGGGCCGAAGAAGGCGACACGCGCGCCGTCGGCGCCGGCCACGGCGATGACGGGCGTCCCGACGTCTTCGCCGACGAGGCCGATGCCCTCGGCGTGCGACGCGCGCAGGGCCTCGTCGTTGTCCTCGTTGTAGGCGGCCTCGGCCAGTTCCTTCGGCAGGCCGACGTCGGCGAGGGCGCCTTCGAGCAGTTCGCGGCTCATCTCCTCCTTGTTGAGGTGGATGCGCGTGCCGAGGGCGGTGTAGAGGTCGCCGAGGACCTCGTCACCGTGCGCCTTCGCCGCGGCGATGAGGACGCGCACGGAGTACCAGCCCCGGACGACGACGGCGTCGTGGTACTCCGGCGGCAGGTCACGGCCCTCGTTGAGGACGGCGAGGCTCATGACGTGCCAGTTCACGGTGATCTCGGGCCGCTGCCGCTTGACCTCGTGCACCCAGCGGGACGTCATCCAGGCCCAGGGGCAGATGGGGTCGAACCAGAAGTCGGCGGTTTGGTCTCGGGTTTCATGCACAGACATGGAATGGAGACTACTTCAGTCGACTGCCTTGGCAGAACACACTCGCGGCGGCCACCGATCCCAGCAAGGTTGCAGCCAACCGCTGAGCGCCAGTCCAGAACCACCCGCCGCGATGCATGGCTCCGGCATGTCACGCGGCACTCGGCGGGGGTTGTTTCATGGGGTCTCGCATTTGGACTCACATGGATTCACATGGTTTTCCACACACCCGCTGCGGCGGCAGTTGTTGAGAGCTACGACCATTTGCCGCGCACGCCAGGATGCGGCTCAATGGTTGTCATGGATGACGCCCACGAAGACGAGCCGGCCGCCACGACGGCCGATACTCGATCTGCCCTCCTCGATCGTGCCCGCCGCACCTCCACTCCTGTCCGCAAGACCTTCGTCCAGGCTCCGAGCCAGCGAGCGGTAAGGCGGCAGGACCGGCGCGGTCCTCTGGCCGCGTTCGTGAAGAACCGAGATCTCCGCGCCCTTCAGGCCTACCTCCTGATCATCGGTGCGACGAGCAACGGCGATGGCCAAGACGGTTGGAGCACGACGCACCCCCTCAAGGTCTGGGCGAGAGCATTCGGAGCCAGCGAGACGGCAGAACCCTCCTCTGCCTCCAGCGCCACAACCAAAATCCTCACTCGCCTGAGCGAACGCAAGCTCATCACCCGCGCCCGCAGCGGACGCGAACGCAAGATCCGCATCACGCTACTCAGAGAAGACGGAACCGGACATGCCTACGATCGCCCAGACGGGAACGCGGCACCAGACCGTTTCCTTCAACTCCCGCACAAGTACTGGACCGCCGGCTGGTGCGACAAACTCAAGCTCCCCGGACTCGCGATGCTGCTCGTAGCGCTCGCGGAGAGACCCGGCTTCGAACTACCAACAGAGAAGATGCCCCAGTGGTACGGCTGGTCAGCCGACACAGCCGAGCGAGGCTTCACAGAACTCCTCGAACACGGAATCCTCACCAAACACCGATATCGCCGCACGGCCGCACTCAGTCCGGAGGGGTACAGCTACGTCAACAGCTATCGCCTGCTGCCGCCCTTCGCCGTCACGCCCGGCACCGAGCCCGCCAAGATAGAACGCTGATGGACAGCCCTCTGATCACACCGCGCTCAGCACTCATCGTCCTCCTCGCGCTCCTCACCGCCGGGGCCGCCGGACTCACTTCCTACCTGTCCAACCGGGACCCGTTCTCGGCCCTCTTGGTCGCCGGCACGGCGGCGGCCGGCGCAACCCTCTTCTTCCAGAAGATCATCGCGGAGAAGTAGAGCATGGGAAGTCGCCTCACCCAGCCTCAGAGCGACTTCCCTCCCGTTCAGCGCCTCCAACCTCTGGTTTCCCTCAGGAAGGGTCGAACCAGAAGTCGGCGGTGATGGAGACTACTTCAGTGTCGGCCGGCGGGACGGAACACAGTCGCAACGGCGACGATTCACGGCATCCCCGTCCGACGCCCCGGCGGCCTCGGCTCTCGGGTGTGCGGGCATGCCCGCGAGCTCGTCGGCAAGTCGCCGACGGCTCCTCGACGGTCCACTCGATCCCGTGCGGGGCGAGGAGGCCGAGGAAGGCGGTCGGGTGGGGGGCTTGGGCGGACGCGAGCACTCCGGGCTTGGCGCGGGGTGTGCGATGGGGCGGCGGGCGGTCTCGACGGCGATGACCGCGGTCGTGCCGTAGGTGTCGCTGCCCCGCACGATGCCGCGGGGCGCGGTGGGACGGGTATCGAAGTCAACGTCCACACCAAGTGGACGCTTCAGTGGCGCAGGTAGGCCAGGACCGCCAGCACCCGCCGGTTGTCGTCCTCCGAGGCGCCGATGCCGAGCTTGGTGAAGATCCCCGCGGTGTGCTTGGCGACGGCGCTCTCGCTGACGTGGAGCGCCGCGGCGATCGCGGCGTTCGAGCGGCCCTCGGCCATCAGCTCCAGCACGTCGCGTTCGCGGGCGGTCAGGCCGCCGATCGTGCCGCGCGCGTCCCCGCGCGACAGGAGTTTCGCGATGACCTGCGGGTCCATGACCGTGCCGCCGGCGGCGACCCGCCGCACGGCGTCGATGAACTGGGCGGTGTCGGTCACCCGGTCCTTCAGCAGGTACCCGACCGCGCCCTCACCGCCACCGAGCAGTTCCTGGGCGTATAGCTGGTCGACGTACTGCGAGAGCACCAGCACCGGCAGCCCCGGACGCGCCTTCCGCGCGGCCAGCGCGGCCTGGAGCCCCTCGTCGGTGAAGGTCGGCGGCAGGCGCACGTCGACGACCGCGACGTCGGGCGCCTCCTCGGCCAGCGCGCGGTGCAGCGCCGGGCCGTTGTCGACGGCGATCACCTCGCAGCCGTGCTCGCGGAGTGTCCGGACGAGCCCGTCCCTCAGCAGGAAGAGGTCTTCGGCGAGGACGACGCGCACGGGATCTCCATGGTCACGGTGGTGGGCCCGCCGGGCGGGCTCTGGAGGACGAGGGTGCCGTCGAAGGTACCCAACCGCCGCCGCACCCCCGACAGCCCGGTCCCCCCGTCGAGTGCGGCACCTCCGTGCCCGTCGTCGGTGACGGTCACGCGCAGGATCTCCCCGTCGTGGGTCATCGCGACGGTGACGTTCCGGCCGCCTGAGTGTTTGGCCGCGTTGGCGAGGGCCTCGCTCACCGCGAAGTAGGCCGCCGACTCCAGCGGCGCGGGGAGGCGGCCTTCGAGGTCGGCGCGTACCTCGACGTCGAGGAAGCTGTCCAGCGCCAGCGAGCGGACGGCGTCGACGAGGCCGCGGTCGGCCAGTACCGGCGGGTGGATGCCGTGGACGAGGTCGCGCAGGTCGGCCAGGGCCCGCGAGGAGGTCGCGCGGACGTCGAGCAGGAGGCCGCGCGCCGCCTCGGGGTCGGTGTCGAGCAGGCGGGTGGCGTTGTCGAGGGTCATGCCGAGCGCGATGAGGCGGGCCTGGGCTCCGTCGTGCAGGTCGCGTTCGATGCGGCGGAGTTCGGCGGCCTGGGCGTCGAGGGCGTCGGTGCGGGTTCCGGTGAGCTGC
Source organism: Phytomonospora endophytica (assembly GCF_014202425.1). Lineage (GTDB taxonomy): Bacteria > Actinomycetota > Actinomycetes > Mycobacteriales > Micromonosporaceae > Phytomonospora > Phytomonospora endophytica. The sequence continues at coordinate 484,248 of NZ_JACHGT010000003.1, forward strand.
TCGACGCGGCGGGCGAGCTGGGCCGAGCGGGGCGCGGCGAGCAGGAGGCGGGTCCAGCGTCCGTGGAGGCGCAGGGCCGGTTCGGCGAGGCGGAGGCCGGCGGCGATGAAGGCGAGCCCGAGGGCGAGGGCCGCGAGCATCGTCGGTGTGCTGTTGACGGGGATGAAGGCGTACCAGTTGCCGTCGTCGATGGCGCGCCAGATGAAGGGCTGGACGAAGGCGCCGAAGACGCCGAAGAGGACGAGGCTCTGCGGGAGTGCGACGAGCGCGCCGCCGACGGCGGGTTCGATCGCGGCCCATACGAGGTCGCGCCAGAAGGACTCGGCGCCGATGATCGCCCCGGCCTGTCTCCTGCGGGTGAGGTTCCGGTCGGGATTGAGGGGCGGGGGTTCGCGGACGGGCCGGGCCCAGACGCGGGCCCGGTCCGACAGGGCGCGCAGGCGGGCGGCGGAGGCGGGGAGGAGGAGCAGGCCGAGGCCGACCGGGAGCAGCAGGACGGCGAGCACGACGACCGCGCCGACGGCCCAGGCGGCGATCAGCAGCCAGCTGCGCAGCACGCAGCGGCCGAGTGCGCGGACCGGCGACATTCCTCCCCGCCTTCTTCAAGACCGTGCGGTGGACCCGTGGATGCTAGCCCGCGCTTTCCGGGCCCAGATCAGGGCCGCGAACAGGCATGATCCACCGAACAGCGCCATGGGCGCGACCGCGCCGGACTCCTCGTCCATGACGAGCAGCATCCCGAGGTTGATGAGGGTGTGGAAGGCGCCGGCGAGCAGGAGCCGCTGTCCGCTGCGGTCGAGGGCGACGCCGAGGACGACGGACATCGACACGGCGCCGAGCACGAAGGCGGCGGCGTAGAGCGGGTCCTGGGCGAAGATCTGCACGTGCCAGGCGGCCCACAGCAGGCCGACGGTGATCGAGGAGGTCAGCACGCCGTACCTGGTGCGCAGGAGGGGCTGGAGCCAGCAGCGCCAGCCGATCTCCTCACCGCAGGCGCCGATGAACTGCGCCACGACGATCAGCGCGAAGGAGTGCTCGGGGGAATCGACACCGATGCCGCCGCGCGGGACCGCGTAGGCGCCCGCGGCGGCGGCGATGATCAGCGGGGCCGTGAGCAGGACCGCCGGGCGGGCGCGGCCGGTGAACGTCCCGGCGAGGAGGGTCTTGATCCGGCGGCGCCAGATCAGGGCGACGGCGCCGACGGCCAGCGCCGGGCCGAACTGGACGAGCTCGATGACCTCGCCGGGGATTCCGGTGACGGGTTGCTCAGCGGCCAGCGCGCCGGAGGCGAGGAGGGCGACGGTGAAGAACACCGTCGCCGGGAGGAGGACGCGGGTGAGTGGCGCGCGGACCGGGGTGTGGAGGCTGTGCATGGGCTTCGCTTTCGCCGTCGGGAGGGGGACGGCTCGACGATGCCCGGTGAAACGGTGGTCGACATTGGACCGGGCTGCCCGGTCGGGGTGTACCTGGGTACACCCCGGTGGTCAGGTGGTCTCCAGGGTGAGGCCTTCGGTGACGAGTGCGACCGGTGCCTCGTCGGGTGCGCCCGGGATCGAGGCCGCGACGCCGATGGTGAAGGGCGTGGCGGCGGACGGTGCCTCGAAGGTGAGCCGGAGGATCGTGCCGTCGCCGACGAAAGGCGCGAGTTCCGGCGGTACGTCGACCGGCTCCGTCGTCATGGTCACCGCGTTGGCGGGCGACACGGTCGGGGCTCCGGTCGTGGTGACCGGGAGGATCAGGAATACGGGCGCACCGGGGTGGATCGTGGTGACCTTGCCGGCCTCGGGGTCGGCCGGGTCGATGACCGTCGCCGAGCGCAGTATGAGCGTGGTGGAGACCTCGACGGCGAAGACGCGCACGGGGATGTGCACGTCGCGGTCGAGGTGCACGCGGCGGCCGGCGAGGCCGCCGTCGGTGTGGACGCCTTCGGGGCCGGGCCGGTAGCGGCGGCTGATCTCGGCCGGCGCGGGTGTGCCGGGCGGGGTGGCCGCGGCGGCGATGAGAGTGTCGCCGTCGTCGGCGGTGCGGATCGGCCCGTCGGCCGGGCGCACGACCGTCAGCGCGTGCTTGCGTCCAGGACCGCCCGGTGTGACCGTCATGGGCGCGCGCTGACCGGCGAGGAGGCGCACGGTGGCGCCTTCGGCGACGGGGAGACCGCCGATGACGACGGCGACGTCGTCGATCTGGCGCTCATAGAAGACGCGCTGGATGCCGCGGTCCTGGGCGTCGCGGGCCTTGGTCTCACTGTCGGTGTCGGAGAAGCCGTCGACGAGGGTGATGCGGTGCTTCCCCGGGCGGCAGAAGGCCACGTGGAGGCCCGCGTTGAAGGCGGTCGCCGGCAGCAGCGGGATCGCGCCCTGGTCGGTGAACTGGAAGGCCCGGGCGGCGCCGGTGGGTTCGCCGGTGACGGCCGTCTTGACGTAGAAGACGTCGGGCACACAGCCGCCGGGGTTCGGCGGAGCACCGGCGACGGGCGTCTGCGCGGGCACCGTCGCGCCCTTGTTGAACGGCGGGGAGGTCGTCCCGGTCTCGTCGGTGACCAGCGGCATCACCGTCGGGACCTGCGGCGCGGTGACGCCCGGGCCGTTCTGGAACCCGGCCACGAGGGGGTTGCCGTTGCTGGAGATGAAGTACCAGTAGCGGCCGATGTCGCCGACCACCTTCGGTTCGACGCGCAGGCGCCCCTCGGGGCTGTAGAGCCGTCCGCTCTCCTGCGAGGCCTCCTGCTCCATCCTGGACTTGTAGCCGTTGCTGGGCTGGTTGAAGGCATTGTCCCACCAGTAGTAACCGAAGACCGGCGGGACGAAGCTCCACGACTTGCCGCCGATCAGGTAGCGGAAGACGCGGGCCACGATCTCCCCGGCGGAGTTGTGCTCCGGGTTGGTGCGCTGGGTGAGCTGCCCGTAGGGGTCGTAGATCCACTTCATCCAGTCCATGCCCATGCGTTCGAGGAGCCAGCTGTCGGCCCAGCCCGCGCCGTCGGTGGACGCGATCTTGGCGATCCGGCCCACGGCGGCTGGCTGCTTGTTCACGAACGGCGGGTCCTGGAGCTCGACGAGGCCGTCCGCACGGACGTGGGAGACGTAGGTGCGGACCGAGTTGGAGTCCTTCGAGCCGACGGCGTCGGCGAACTCGACGATGACCCGGTCGTGGATGTGCAGGGTGAGGGTCTTGTCGCCGACCTTCTCGATTTTCACCGTTCCGGGCCGGGCCGGGTCGGGCACCGATGCCGGGAAGTAGTCCACGTCGTCCCAGATCGACCCGTGGGTGGTGTCGGTGGAGACCGTGATCCGGCCCGACATGTTCACCGGGGCGGCCAGGACGAGCGTCGGCGGGTCGGCGGTGGCGACCTCGCGCAGGACGGAGTCGTCGCCCTTCTTCAGCAGGACCCGGGGGATGTTGCGGAACTTCGCGAGCGTCTCCGCCTTCTCCTTGTCGTCGCCTCCCGGTTTCAGCACCAGGATCTTCGAGTCCGACGGGTCGACGTCGGCGTCGCACTTCGTGGTGGTCCGCAGCAGGTGGAGCATCTCCCCGCCGCGGCCGATCAGGTAGAACAGACCGCCCCAGATCGTGCCGCTGACCAGGCTCATGATCCCGGTGTGGGTCAGGATGCTGAGGGCCTCGTAGAAGGCGCGGTAGGTGGTCAGGCCGGTGCTGACGTTGACCTTGCGGATGCCGACCGGACCGTCGGCCACGTCTTTCACGATGACGGTGAACCCACCGCCGAAGGCTTCGCCGAGGGTCGCGATGGTGGGCTGTCCGGTGGTCCAGATCTGCACGTCGTCACCTTTGCCGTAGGTGACTCCGGCCGCGTTGTCGACCTTCAGGATCCGTTTGCCGGGCTCCGGGGCCGAGATGGTCGCCTCTCCGAAGGCCGAGTAGTCGGGCATGTCGAAGTCGCGGAGCGCCGGGGCGATCCGGCCGAGCTCGAAGAGGGCGAGCGGGAAGCACGCCAGCAGCCACGGTCCCAGCCGCTGTGACTGGACGGTGTGCATCAGTTCGTGATCGGCGAGGCCCTGGTACTTGTCGGTCTCGAAGTCCTCGTCGGCCTCGGCGGTGCGGCTGTGGCCGCTCTCCGAGCGGCCGGTGGCCACAGGGGTCTCCCCGGGCGCGAAGCCGGTGACGATGACGAGGTTCGCTCCGGTCGGTTCGGTGCCGCCGCTCGGGTCGGCGATCCGGGTGGCGGTGTCGTCGGTGCTCGCCGTCGCGTAGTAGCCGGTTCTGGCCGGGGCGGGCGGGACGGTGACGATGACCGCGCCCGTGGCCGACGGGACCGCGCCGAAGGTGAGGCGCCAGTCCGGGACGGGCGGCGGAGTCGGCGGTGTGGTCGGAGGCGGCGGCGGTTTCATCCGGACGGGACGGGAGCCGGTGGCGTCGCTGAGGGCGAGGGTCGTCGCGGTGGCCGACCACGCGTCGGCCTGGTCTCCGCGCCACAGGTCGATGTCGGCGAACTCTCCGGCGAGGTGCCGCCCGTTGCGGCCCTGCGCCACGGTGCCGTTCGGCCCGGCGATCGGCGTGAGCCGGGTGACGGTCACGGCGGTGGCGTCGACGGGGACGGGTGCCCGCCCGCCGGTGAGGGTCAGGTGACCGCCGTCGACGGTGGTGAGGGCGAACTCGTCGGGTCCGGGCTGGGTGGCGTGGGTCCAGTCGACGCGGACGAGTTCGCCGGCGGTGAAGCGCGGGAACTGGGTCCGGGTGGCTCCCGCGCCGACGGTCGGTGCGACGGCGAGGGTGCCGTCGGGGAGGACGGCGGCGTCGTAGGCGTTTCCGGTCGTCACGACCTGGGTGAGGGTGAGTGTGCCGGTGAGGTCGGTGATGGCGCGGTCGAACTCGCAGGTGACGGTGACGTTGGTGACGACCTCGGGTGTGCCGGCGACGAGGACGACCTGCCCGGGCCGGATGTTCCCGGGCCGTGGACTGCCCGTGGTCGCTCCGTCGAAGGAGACCGTGCGGGCGGTCGCGTCGAGGGTGCCGAGACCGAAGCTCGCGACGGGCGTCGCGGCTTGCAGCGCGGCGAGGTCGGCGACGCCGTACTGCTCGGCGCGGGCGGCGGCGAGGCCGTCGGCGCCGGTGATCGGGGCTTCCACGGTCCCGGCGGCGAGGCTCCCGGCGGCCGGGGCGCCGATCGGGAACAGCTCGGTGAGGGTCGCGTCGGTGTGGGCGCGCCAGGGCGTGTCGTCGGGCTGGGAGAAGAAGACCCCGCCGTCGAGGAAGACCGAGGCGGCCGAGCCGGGTATCGCGGGCGTGCCCGGTCCCCCGCCTCGGTTCCAGGTGAGCGGCGACCGGCTCAAGGTCGCATCACCGGACAGCAGCATCGGCGGTGGTCCGGAGGCCGCCGTTCGGGCCAGGCGCAGGACGGTGCCGTAGCAGGCGGGCGCGAAGGGTTCCACCGGATCGAACAGCTCGGTCTTGGTGACCCGCTGGAGGCCGACGTCGTTGACGAACCAGTTGTGGGCGAAGGTGAAGGAGCGGTCGCTGGCGAGGATCCCGTCGCGGCGGAGGGCGTAGGCGCCGATCCGGTCGGAGGTGCTGGCGCCCGCGAAGTTGAACCAGCGGCCCGGCTGGCAGCCGAGAAGGCTGATCCACCAGTTGACGGTGAAGTCGAGCCCGAAGGTCGAGACGATGTTGTTCTGCAGGCCCCAGGTGAAGTCCGACAGCGGGAGCCACCAGGAGATCGCGCCGCTCGGGTCGGTGCGGCCGACGGGGTCGTGGCGACAGACGGCGTAGGGCCCGGTCGCGGTCTCGACGGGCAGTTCGCCGTCGTAGCCCTCGGCGCGGCGGGGGTCACCGGTTCCGCCGTCATAGGGGTCGGCGGCGCAGAACGCGCCCGCGAGGGGATCGAGCGCCCGGGCCGGCAGGTGCACGAGTCCCCGATGGACGGCTCCGCCGAACAGGCCGGGCGTCCCGGCGTGGGCGAGCAGGCCTTCGCCGAAGGCGTCGCGGGGCACGCGGACCGAGCCGTCGCGGCCGATGACGCGCACCGGCGTCCCACCCGGGTCCAGCGAGTACACCGTCGACAGTGGATGGTCGGCGGGTCCGTCGATCCGTCCGAGACAGGCCGCGCCGTCCCACAGGTAGGTCGCCGTGACGGTGCCGTCCTCGGCCAGGACGGTCCACAGACGGCCGGCGTCGTCGTGATGCCAGGTCTCCGGCGCCTGTGCGGCGCGGGCCCCGTCGGCGTCGTAGTCGAGGCGGTGCCGCCGCCCGTCGGTCCGCGTCCAGAGTGGACGTCCGTCCTCGCCCGGCGTGAGGTGGCGGGTGCCGCCCGGGGAGTCGATGACCGAGAGGTGGCGCCCGGCGTAGCCGTAGCGCCAGGTGTCGCCGCCGTCGGTGTCGACGCAGGCGGTGATGCGCCCTCGCTCGTCTCGGCGCACGTCGACACCGTCGACGTGGACGATGTGCCCGTCGGCGTCCCAGGAGTAGCGCTCGGTCCAGGTTCGTTCGGCGGTCTCGACGGTGCGGGTGAAGCCGTCGGGTTCGGGTCGTGAGGAGACGCGTGCGAGCTCGTCGCCGAGGATCAGCGCCTCACCGTCCCAGCGGGCGTGGATCCGGTCTCCGCAGCGCAGTTCGAGGAGGCGCCCGTCGTCCTCGGCGCGGATGAAGGCCAGCCGCAGCGTGGTTCCCGGGACGTCGGTGCTGTAGCGGATCACGTGCTCACCTCCGCGTGGGCCTCGATGCTCGCGGTGGCGTACCTGAGCGATTCGAGGAGGGCGACGATCTCGTTGCGCACGCCGTCGAGGGCGTGCGCGAAGGCTTCGAGGAGTTCCGGTCCGAGTTCGGCGACCGATGCGAGGACGGCGTCGAAGTCGACGGCGCCGAAGGCCTCGTCGAGGGCCGTGAGCTGGTCGGGGAAACCGCTGAGGATGTCGGTGGGGACGGCGTCGGCGGCGCGTTCGATGAGGGTGGTCAGTCCCCCGAGGTCGCCGAGCAGGGCGGCGGGATCGAGTCCGCGCAGTGCGGTGGCGAGCTCGTCGCGCACACCGATCAGTTCGGTGGCGAGGATCGCCGGGTCGTAGGCGGCGACGGTGGCGCGGACGGCTTGGTGCACCTCGTCGAGTTCGGCGGCGAGGACGGCGGGGTCGAAGACCGCGAGCTCCTCCTGGAGGGCGCGCACGGCCGCGAGCAGGATCCGCTGGGCCAGTGCGGTGGGGTTGAGGGCACCGAACAGCGCCTTGGCTCGCTCGACGGCGGAGGTGACGGCCGGCCCGACCGCCTCGAAGAGGACCGGGGCGAGCTGGACGATGGCGTAGACGAGTTCGTCGACCTCGACGGCGAGGGGCTCGGGGTCGAGCGCGGCGAGGAGTGCGTCGACGCCTCCGGTGAGGTCGGCGAGCGGTGAGGTCTCCAGGCCGGCGGCGATGGTGTTGAGCTTCGCCGAGATCGGCGCGTGCCTGCTCCCCGTGCGGGCGACGCGGCCGCGGGCCTCTCCGGTGTGGACGGACATCTCGGCGCGGAACGCGGCCGGTCCGCTGCGGTTGACGCCGTTGAGGGAGACGGTGAGCTCGGCGCCGGAGAGGTTCGCCTGGAGGGCGACCTGGGCGCGGACGTGCGCGGCGGCCAGCGGCGCGACGAGCGCGTCGAGGCCGGCGTCGATGCGGTTCTCCACGGCGGCGAGTTCGACGGCGGCGGCGCGCAGGTCGCGGGCGAGGCCGCCGATGAGGGCGTCGAGGGCGTCGAGGGCTTGTCCGGCGGGTCCGGCGTCGAGGGCGGCGAGGGCTTCGCGGAGTTTGGCGGGGAGGTAGCCGAAGAGGCGGATGACGTCGCCGGGGCGCAGGTCGGCGAGTTCGGTCTCGGTGGGGACGGTGGGCCGTCGCGGTGCGGGGCTTTGTGCGGGCGGGGGTTCGGCGCCGGGGACGACCTCGGCGAGTGGGGCGGTGGCGGCGCGCCCGGCCTTGTCGGCGGCGGTGTTGACCTGTGCGCCGACGGTGGCGGCCGCTTCTTGGGGTTCGGGCATGGGGATCGCGTCGAGGGCGTCGCGGTATGCGGTGATGACCGGTTCGAGGAGCACGCTCGGGCGCAGGCGGTCCCAGCCGGCGAGGAGTTCGGCGAAGGGCGCGTGGGCGGCGGCGCCGACGGCTTCGAGGTCGAGGGATTCGACCTGTTCGGCGATGCCGTCGATGAATCCGCCGGCCTCGCCGAGGAGGCTCGCGGGGTCGAAGCCGGTGACGACGTCGAGCGCCGCGCCGATCTCGGCTTCGATGTCGGCGATGAGCCGGGCGGGGACGAGGTTGGCGACCGCCTCGCGCAGGGCGTTGAGTCCTTCGTGGACGATGCCGCCGAGGGTGTCGGAGAGCTGGAGGCTCGCGACGACGTCGAGCATCGGCTTCATGATGGGGTTGCCGGCGAGGTCGCCGTCGAGGTCGAGGGCTTCGAGCTGCTCGACGAGCTGGGTGATCAGCGGCCGTACGGGTTCGGGGAGGGGCACCTCGGAGATGGCGCCTTCGACGGCCTCGCGGATCTCGCGGATCTTGGCGATCACCTCGTCGGCGGCCGCGGTGAGGTCGAGGGAGTCGACGGCGCCGGCGACGACGCCGACCGCGTCGGCGAAGGCGTGGACGGCGGCGACGGCGCGGTCGAGGATCTCGGCGGCGGGTTCGGCGATGAGGTCGATGGCGGCCTTGACCTGTTCCATCGCGGCGATGACGCCGTCGACGGCGCCGGTGAGGGCGCCGGTGGCCTCGCCGAGCGCGTCCTGGATCTGCTCGCCGAGGTCGGCCTGGCCGACGAGGTCGCGGAGGTCGCGGAGGACGGCGCGGATCTGTTCGGCGGGGGCGTCGAGGTCGGTGTCCTCGACGGCTTGGGCGGCGTCGTGCAGGGCCGTGCGGATCGTCTCGCGGACGGGGCGGACGGGGATGTGGGCGAACAGGGCGTGGATCTGTCCGGCGACGGCGGTGGCGATCCCGGCGATGGGGGCCTCGAAGTTCTCACGCAGGAATGCTTCGAGGCTGTCGACGAGCGGGTCCAGTTGGGCGATCGCGGCGGCCGGGTCGATGGCCTCGATGAAGCCGCGGATGGTGGCGATGTCCCCGCGCCAGTCGTCGAAGAGTTCGAGGACGGTCTTCTCGGCACCGGCCAGGGCCTGGCCGGCGGTGCCGATGGCTCCGGCGAGGTCGAGGACGGGGATCCGGTCGATCGCGGCGGTGACGGCGGCGAGGTCGGCGCGGACGGCGTCGATCGCCTGCGCGCGCACGCGGTCGAGTTCGGTGATGGCGCGGGCGACGGCGGCCGCGTCCCCGGTCGCGGCGGCGACGGCGACGGCATCGAGGCGGGCGGTGATGCCGACGGTGCGGGTGGCCGGGAGGGAGATGCCGGCGACGGCGCCGAGCACGGCGGAGGCGCCTTCGCGCAGCGCTTCCAGTGCCTCGCGCGGGAAGGGGGCGAGGACGTCGATGATGAGGCGGATGAGCTCGGCCGGGTCGGTGATCCCGGCTTCGGCGCGGGCGGTGAGCGCGTCGAAGGCCCCGAAGGCGTCGACACCGGCGAGCTGGTAACCGTCGGCGAGACGGTTGAGGGTCCCGAACGCCTCCGGGAGGGCGGTGCCGAGGACGCCCGCCGCGCCGATGGGGTTCTCGGCGAAGCCGCCGATGAAGGAGACGACGACGCCGGTGCCCTCGGCGATGGCGCGGGCGAGTTCGGCGACGGGCAGTTCGGTGTCGCCGAGCCCTCGCAGGAGTTCGGTGAGGACCGTCATCAGCGGGGCCATGAGACCGGCGGGGTCGTCGAGCGCGTCGAGGACGGCGGTCACCTGCTCGCCGAGCGGGCCGAGGGCGCTGGTGACGGCGCCGCCGTCGATGATGACCTGGACCTCGCCGCCGGAAACGGAGGCGCTGATCCCGGCGCGGGCGTCGAGGATGTCGCCGAGGTCGATGTTCTGGAGGTCGTCGAGGAGACTCATCGTCGGTACCTCATCACCACGTCGGAGAGGTCGACCTGGACGAACAGGTCCGAGGCGAGGGGCGCGCCGGCCGCGAGGTTCGGGGGCAGCGGGTGGGCGGGCAGGTGGATCCCGTCGGCGTCGACGGCGGCGAGGACGGTCGCGCCGAGTGTGACGGGGGTGGCGGGCGGGGCCGGGTCGGCGATGACGAGGCGGGCCAGGGGCCGGTCTCCGGCCGCCCACAGGAAACGTCCGCGGGTGACGGTCACGGTGAGGGCGGCCGGTTCGGTCACGGTGACCGGTGCGGGCAGGGTGATCCAGGTGGTGCCGACGCGTTCGGCGGCGGGGACCTGGGCCTGTGCGGCCGGTCCGAGCGGCTCACCGTTCGGGCGGGTGACGGTGAGGGTGATGGCGCAGTCGCCGGTGGCGCGGCCGATGAGCCCGACGAGCGCGAGGGGGTGCTGGCCGATCCCGGCGGGTGGGAACGCACGCGTCACGGGGAGGCCGTCGGGGGTGAGGACAGGTCCGGCGATCCCGCCCTGCTGTGCCGGGAACGCGTCGGACGGTTCGGTGTGGACGCGCAGGCCAAGGTAGGCGACGGTCAGGTCGCCGCGGACGTCGCCGGGAACCGTCGCGGCGAACTCCGCCGGGACAACGGCCTCGCCGCGCAGGGTCGTACCGCGTACTCCGGGGAAGGATCTGATCAGGTCGCCGTGGACTTTCCCGCCGGTCAGGCGGACCTTCGAACCGGCCGCTCCGCGCACGGTGAACGCGCCGGTGAGGGGTTGCCCGGCGGCGAGCGCGGTGGACAGCAGTTTCTGTGCCTCGGGTGTCAGGTCGACGTCGAAGCGGCGCCCGGCGGGCGTCTCGCCGGGGACGTCGAGGACTTTTGTTCCGCCGGGTCCGGTGACGGTGAGGTCGCGGGGCGGGCGGACGAGGAGGCCCTGGATCCGGTCGACGCCGAACGGCCGCTCCTCGAACTCCTCGGGAGTGTCGCCGGTGACGAGGCTGAGGCGAAGGCGTTTGGCGCGGAGTCCGGTGGGCAGGCGCAGCGCGGGGTAGGGCGAGTAGCCCATGCTCGCGCCGGTGAGGGTCGCCGGGATCAGGTCGTGGCCCCAGACGGGCGGGACGCTGTAGGCGGGGGCGGCGAAGCCGCCGCCGGTCGCGGGTTCGACGCGCACGGCGAGGCGCCCGGCGAGGTCGGCCTCGGAGCGGACGGTGATCTTGTCCTCGCCGTCGAGGCGGTACAGGCCGACGAGGGTGAGGGTCTTGACGTCCACGTGGGCCGGTGGGGTGATGATGAGCCCGTCGCCGTCGGCGGTGACGGGCAGGCTCAGCGACTCCTCCCCCGGCGCGGAGGTGATGGTGAGCGCGGCGGCGGTGACCTCGGCCGCGTCCGTGCCGGGGACCGCGCCCCAGTCGTAGCCGAGGTCGACGCCGTTGCCGACGTCCACGGGCAGGCTGATGACGTCGACCTCGCGGGCGGAGACCTCCCCGGCGACCGTGAAGACCGTCATCGGACCTCCAGGAGCGCGCGGCCGAGTTCGGTGGAGGTACCGCCGTCGGCGTCGGCGAGGGACACGACGAGGAAGTCGCGTGCCGCGTCGGCGGGAGGCGTGTAGGTCACCGACGCCAGTCCGCCGCTCAGGTCGACGAGGCGGACGCCCGGCTGGGCGCCGGCGGTGCCGCCGGAGAGGGCGCCCGCGCCGGGTTTCCCGCCCGCCGCGACGAGCCGCAGCGCGAGTTTCCCGAAGTCCTCGGTCGCCGGTCCGGTCTCGCGCAGGCGCAGGGTGCCGACGCCGCCGACCCGCAGGGTGATCGTCCCCGCCGGTCCGCCCGCGGTGAACGGGTCGGGTGGCAGGACGAGTTCGACCGGGGCGAGCCCGGCGCGCACGCGGATCTCGACGACTTGCGGTCCCGAGGCCCCGGTGGTTCCCGTCGGCCAGAAGGATCCGAGCGCCGCCACGGTCGCCGTGACCGGTCCGTCGGCCGGGTCGGTGGGTGCCGACAGGCCCGTCAGGTCGAGGCGGTCGAGCTGGAAGCCGGGGTCGGTGGCGGGCGGCGGATCGAGGGCCTTGAGCAGGCCGGGGTCGTCGAGGGCGTAGCCGAGGGCGTCGAGGCCCGCGATCTGCTGTTCCCGCCCGGCGTCGTCGGCGGGTTCCACGACGGCCGTGAGGACGCACGCCAGGCGCAGGACCCGGCGCGGGAGCGATGATCCGGCCACGATGCGCGGCCCGTCGCCGCCGAGTTGGCCGACGACCCGTTCGGCGCTGACCGCCGCGACGACCACGCGCGGCTCGGTGCCGGGCGCGCCCGGCGCGGGGGCGGCCTCGACACGGCCGGTGAAGGGCGCGGGAAGGCGCTCGCCGAGGATCTCGGCGAGACGCACCTCCAGGTCGCGGATCATCCGGACTCCTCGCCGTCCCGCTTGCGCCGGGAGGTCCGCTTCGCGGGCGCGGCGCCGTCGTCGGTGGTGGCGCTCTTGCGCCGGGAGGTCTTCTTCGCGGTCGTGGGCGTAGCGGCTTCGTCCTTTGTGGACGTCTTCGCCGAGAGCGCGGTCGCGGTGGCCGGTTTGGGGGCGGGGTCGGGCGCGGCCGACCGCAGACCTTTGCGTTCGATGATCAGCTGGTACAGCGGGCCCTGGCGGGCGAAGTCGGCCTTGAAGACGGCGAGGATGTCGTCGGGCAGCTGCTCGAAGCGCGCCCGGATGCGCTCGTCGGTGTACTTGCGGAGGTCGTCGCGGACCGGCCCGATCTCGTCGCGCACGATCTCGCGGACCTCGCCGCGCAGCTGGTTCAGCACGTCGTCGAGGCGCTCGCCGATCCGCTGGTCGCAGAAGGCCGTCAGGTCGTTCTTGAGTTTCCCGGCGGCCTCGGAGATGCGCGCCTGGGCGTTGGCGTCGGCGGTGGCGATCGCCGCCGGAACCTCCCGGTCGACGCGGCCGGACAGCGAGCCGACGTCGTTGCCGAGCTTCCCGATGGCGGCGTCCTGGGTGCCGTTGTGGGCGGTCAGCCCGCTCACGTCGGACTCGACCTTCCCGGTGCGGGTGCCGAGGTTCACGACGGCGGTCTGGACCGGCGGGAGGCGCTGGTCGAGCTGCCGGGTGGCCTCCGCCGAGGCGGTGGGCAGGACGCCGTCCTCGACGGCGTCGACACGTCCGCCGAGTTCGGTGCGCAGCCCGTTCGCCGTCGCCGTCAGGCGCTGTTCGAGGTGTCCGCGCAGGGCGGTGTCCTCGTCGTGGACGGCGGTGTCGACGAGTTCCCGCACGCTCACCAGGATCTGGTCGCGGACCTGTGGGAGCCGGTCGTCGACGGACTCGCCGATGCGTCCGTCCAGGTCGGACAGGCGCTCGTCGATGGTCGACGCGGTCTCGGTGCGCAGGTCGTCGATCTTCGGGTTGACCTGCGCGAGGGTCGAGGTGAGCACGTCGGCCTTGACGCCTTCGAGGACGTCGTCGGGGACGGGCCGCCGGAAGGGTTCGAGGGCCTCGTCGAGTTCTTCCTCGGTGACGAGGGTGTTCGTCAGCTCGGTGAGCCTGCGTTCGAGTTCGGCGGCGTCGAGGGGACGGCCGTCGGGCAGGGTCAGGTGGTCGCGGAGGACTTCGAGGGCGGCCACGGCGGCGACGAGCGCGGGAATGTTGACGCGTTCGCCGTCGACCTCCAGGTCGCGGCCGACCTCGATGGCGCGGGTGAGGTCGGTGCGGATCGCGGTCATCGTCTCGCGCAGGGACAGGATGTCGCGGCGGGTGTCGCCGATGGCGGCCACCGACCGGCGGACCGTGGTCACGTCGGCCTCGCGCACGAGGTCGCGGGTGGTCACCTGGGTCATCCGGTCGCGCAGGGCGTCGAGGTCGGTCTTGACGGTGTCGAGGTTGCCGCCCGAACCGGCCAGCCGCTTCTCCACCGTGGACAGCCGGGCCAGCGCGGCCGGGTCGGCGAGCGGTCCGGCCTGCAGGAGGGTGCGCAGGCGGCCGTCCAGCCAGGACAGCTGGACCTGGTCGGTGTGGTCGTGGTCGGCGACGACGGGCGACGCCGCCTCGGCGAGGACGGCGCGGGCGAGCTCGATGAGGCTGCCGACGACGAGGTTCCAGTCGTCGGCGCGGATGACCTCACCGCGCTGCCGTTCGGCGACCGGGGTGAGTCTGGTGAGCAGCGCCTGGAGGCGGTCGAGGTCGGCGGAGGTGGTCATGTCAGGCCGCCGGGATCGTGAAGACGGCGCCGAGCTTCGGGCCGCCCTTGGCGGTGCTCTGGCGGTAGGTCTGGAGTTCGCTCTCCTGGCGGGTCTGGGTGCCCGCGTCGAAGTAGGTGCCGGCCATCGCGAGGACCTGTTTGACCTGGGTGTCGGCGAGGAAGGCGGTGCCGCCGTCGCTCTGCTGGGTGGCCAGCTCGTGGATCCCGGTGATGATGTCGGAACCGGTCGAGGACAGCTGCTGGCTGAACAGGACCGTGTCGCCCTGGAGGCTGCGGTGGAGGTCGAGGACGCGGCCATTGAGGCGGTCCTTGAGGTCGGTTCCCGCCTGGCCTTTGGCGAGGACGTCGGTGAGCCGCTGGTGGAGGGTGCCCGCCTCGATCTCGCGGCGGAGTTCCAGGAGGGAGTGCCCGAAGGACTCGGCGAAGCGGCGGAGGTTGCCCTGGACCTCGGCGATCTTCTCGGCGATCTCGGGGTGGTCGTGCCCGCGCGGGGAGACCAGGGCGGCCAGTTGCAGGACCGCGTTGGCGAGGTCGGTGACGGTGCCGACCAGCCCGTTCCAGTCGGAGGCGCGGATGACCTCGCCGGACGCCTTGCCGCCCAGGGGGAGCGCGCGGTCGCGGGCCGTCGTGGCGAGGGCCTGGACCGGTCCGACGTCGGCGTCGGGGATGTCGCGGATCGGGCTGTCGCGGAACAGGTCGGCCGGGACGGGGATCGGGACGAGCGTCGGGGGTCGCTGGTCGAAGATCCGGATGGGCCGGTTGTCGATGGGCAGGGTCAGGTTGGGGTGGGTCACCTTCATCTGCCAGACGCCCGGGTCGATGTCGCGGACGACGAGGCTGCCGTCCAGGAACGGCTTGCGGGTGATCGTGGCGCCGGTGGCCTGGTTGGTCAGGTGCACCTCGGCGTCGCGGAAGGCCAGGGTGTGCCCCTGCATCTGAACGTTGAGTGTGGCAAGCATTCGAGTACTCCTCAGGCCAGGCCGTGCAGGTCGCCGTAGGGGAAGGTGATCTCCCAGAACAGGGTCAGCTCGTGGTCGTCGCCCTTGCTGACCGGCGCGAAGGTGACCCGGTTGTAGAGGACGGTCGTGTCCCCGGTCCGCGACAGGAGTCCCGCTTCGCGGATGGTGCCCAGCGCGGAGGTCTCCGGGAGGGTCGCGCGGACCCGGACGAGGGCGAGCCGCCGTTGCGGGTCGGGGACGACGGTGAAGGCGCTGGGCGGTACCGGCGCCTCCGTCTCGCCTTCGAGGGCGGGGTCGGCGTTGCTGAGGGCGGCGGTGTCGTAGGCGTCGCTCTCGGCGGCGTCGGAGGTCCCGACGCCGAGGTGGCTGATCGGGCCGGTGTCCTCGGCTCCGGTGAACAGGGCCGCGACGAGCAGCGCGCCGCCGCGCATCACGGCGTTGCGGGCCTCGCGGACGGCGAGCAGGTCGCCGCGCCGGCCGGTCAACTCAAGGCGCATCCGGGCACGCATGGTCACTCCTCAGCGGAAGGTCGAGTCCTCGAACGGGGTCACGTCGAACAGGCCGCCCGATTCCGGCAGGGAGTCGGCTCCGGTGGGTCCGCCCTCGCGGATGATCATGGGGCCGCGGCCGGTCAGGTAGGCCTGCTGCGGCTGGGTCTCGCGGAAGGGCGCGAGGTCGACGGTGGTCTCGACCCCGGCGACCGAGAGGCGGGCCAGGCCCGCGGCGAGCGCGGTGCCGGTCTGCTCGCGGACGGCCAGGCCGGGATCGGCGTCATGGCGGGTGAGCAGGGTTCCCGCCGGGAGGGTCACCCGGACGGCGGCGGGGGTCGTCTCGTGCCAGGACGCCGACACGGCGACCGCCGGTTCCTGCGCGAACAGGGCGTGGTCGAGGCGGGCGGCGTCGTAGGCGCCCTGGGCGAGTTCCAGGTCGGCCATGGCGAGCAGGACGCGGTCGAGTCCGGGCGAGTCGTGGTGGGCGACGGTGAGGAACCAGAGGTCGTTGTCGCCGCGGGCGAGGGTCAGCGGTTGTCCGGCGGGCAGGGCCTCGGCGGGGGTCCACGGTTGTCCGGGTTCGACCTGTTCGATACGGCGAACGCGGTCGGTGACGTCGTGGTTCTCCAGGGCCGCGCGGCCGTCGGAGGTGAGCCACAGGCGTTGCCCGACGGGGACGGCGTCGAGGTGGACGAGCGCGTTTCCCGTGGTGAGGTTGACCAGGACGGGCACGTACTCGGGTCCGTCGGCCAGGCCGGTGAGCAGGAAACCCACGGGCGCGGGGTCGAGGCCGTCGTTGCGCAGGTTGAAGCGCGCCAGCGGTGCGACTGCTCCGGGCAGGGCGACGATCTCGCGTTTCGGGTTCTCGGTGAAGGCCGCGCGGTCGGTGGCGGGTTCGGCGTCCCAGTCGCTCTCGCGGTCGGGAATCGCGGTGAACAGACCGGGGACGCCGGTGGCGAGGGTGAGTCGCGACAGGTATTCCTCGACGAAGACCTGGAGGGCGCGGACGCCGACGGCGCCGTGGTCGAGGGTCGCCTCGCGCAGGGCGTGGACCCAGGAGCGGTAGGCGCCGAGGTCCTGCCAGGGTTCGGGCGGCAGGTCGAGGAGGGCGGCGAGCCCGGCGGCCTCGGTGAGTTCGAGGGCGGCGTCGAAGAAGTGCGCGCGGCGGATCTCCAGGACGTCCTCGTCGGTGATCTCGCAGGCCAGGGCCGGGTGGGAGACGAGGGCGCGGACGAGTTCCCCGTCGGCGTAGAGCGCGGGGAGGCGGGCGGTGATGCGGGCGGCGTGCGCCATCACGCCCCCTCTCGCACGTCGAGGGTGACGGTTCCGCGTGCCGTGGCCTGCCCGGTCTGCGGGGCGAAGGAGCCCTGTCCGTCGGTGAGCTGGAGGAAGCGGTCGGCGTCGGTGACGGTGACGGTGACCTCGGTGCGGACGACGGCGTAGCGGGTGTCGTCGCGGGCGGCGGCGAGCAGGCCGTCGACGGTGAGGGGCTGGTCGGGCGCGCGCCCGGCGAGGTGGGCGTCGACGGCGGCGGTGATCGCGGTCTCGGCCTCGGCGGCGGTGACGCCGGCGTTGAGGTGGAGCGGCAGGAACACGTCGGCGACGGCGCTGGTCGCGCTTCCGGCGGTGGCCTCCTCGGCTTCGACCCCGGTGACCTCGACGTTCCCGGCCTTGACCGTGACACCTTCGGGGAGCTGGAGTTCGTCGGTCTCGGCGCCGCCCTCGGGGAGGAGGGTGATCTCGGCGTCGACCACGCGCGGGTCGGCGAGGGCCTGCCCGGCGAGCTGGGCGCGCCGGATCTTCCCGCCGGGCGCGATGCCGCGCAGCAGTGTGGTGATCCGGTCGACGGCTCCCGTGCTCAGTTCGGCGAGTTCGGAGCCGACGGGCGCGGTCTTGCCGGCGACGGTGAGGCGCATCCGGGCGCCGACGGTGAGCGGTTCGGCGGCTCCGTTGTGGACGCGGATCCCGGCGGCGCGGGTGTCGTCGATGGCGAGCTGGACCTGGCGGCGGACCTCGGCGGTGTCCTGTTCGTAGACGACGGTCAAGGTCACCTCGCCGGGCGCCTCGGTGAGGGTGGCGTCCTTGACGCCGGGGACCGAGCGGACGGCGAACAGGAGCGCGTCGGTGGTGCCGCGGACCACGCCGTGCAGGGCGGCCTTGGCACGGCGGCGCAGGTCGGGGTCGGACTCGGGAGCGATGAGGCCGCGGGCCGGCTCGGGGTTGGTGACCTGGCCGACGCCGGCGATGAGCACGGCGGGACGGTCGAGCGCGCCGGCCGCGACGACCGGGGTCGCCTGCGTCTCGCCGCGTGCCTGCACCGAGCGCTCCGGCTCACCGGGTTCGAGGGTGAGGGCGGCGGTCGTGAGGTAGCGGTTTCCCGCGGCGTCGACGACCGCCGTGCCCGCCGGGACGGTGACCTGCCCGAGGACCCCGGCGGCGCGGGTGAAACGCAAGGTCACGACCGGGAAACCCGCCGGGAGCCGCTGTGCGCCGACAAGGGCGACGACCTGGTCGAGGGAGGTGCCGGTCGCGGAGTCTACGAAGGCCGACTCGTAGACCAGGCGCAGGTGCTCGTACTGCTCGGCGAGTTCGCGGGCGACGCTCTCCAGGAGGGTGCGGGTCACCGAGCCGACGTTGAGGTCGGTGAGAGGCGCGGGCGACGCGACCAGCGGGTAGTAGTTGACGACCACCGTGGACAGTGGGACGGGCCTGCGGCCGCCGGGGCGGAACGCGATCGCGTCGGGCTCACCGCCCTCGCCGCCGACGAGTTCGAAGTCGGCCGGGGTGAAGCGGTAGTCGATCTCGCGCGCGTTGGCGCCCTTCCCGGCGGTGATCCGTCCGGTCAGGTGAGAGACCCGGCGGACCGGCCGTTGCGCGAGCTGCTGGAGGACCAGGACGGGCTCGTCGCCGGCGGGCACGGTGATCTGCTCGCGGACGACACCGCCGGTCAGCGTGGTCAGCAGGTCACGGACGATGTCGGGGTAGGCGCGCGGGACGTAGCTCATGCCGCTCCGCCCTTCTCGGGGCGTTCGTCGTCCGCGAGCCTTCGGGCCGTGCCCGTCTCGCGGGCCACCGGCGCGTCGTTCCTCATGCCCCCACCTCCAAGTTCAGTGCGAGGGGATCGCCGCCGGCCGTCGGCTGGACGACGAGGGTGAAGACCAGGGAGTCCGGGCCTTCCGACGCCGGATCGAAGTCGAAGCCCACCGCGCCCGGCTCCACGCGCGGTTCGGCGGCCACGGCGGCCAGCACGAAGGCCCGGCACAGGTGCCTGCGAGCGGAGTCGCGCGGTGCGCCGATCAGTTCGTGCAGACGCGATCCGTACTCCGGATGCCCTAGCGAGGCGAGGCTCCCCACGGGGGTGAGCAGCCGCAGGATCAAGGCCTGGGCGAGGTTCTCGCGCTCGGCGACGACGGCGAGGTCGGCGACCTCGGCGCGGCCGCCCGGCTGCACTCCCCCGTCGGGCCGGACCCGGACGGCGATCCGGGGCACGGTCGACAGGTCGGCGTCGCTCGCGTCGTGGGCGACGAAGTGGGGCAGGACCAGCAGGTCGGTGTCGGCCATCAGTTCAACTCCACGATCGCGCCCTTGACGGCGACCTTCGCCGTGCCGTTGACGGCCACCTCGGTACCGGAGAGTTCGAGCTTCCCGGCCGCCTTGAGGGTGACGTCGCCGTTCTTCTTCAAGGTCAGCGAGGAGCCGCCCGCCGACAGCTCGACGCGCCCTCCCCCACCGGAGTCGACCTTCGCCGAGAGTTCGTCGTCGATGCGCAGGTGCACGACCTTGTCGGTGATCTCGGCGCGGACCTCGCCGCCGATCTCGACGACGGCCCGGTTCTCGCCGGGTTCGACGAGGACCCGCACCTTCGGTTCGGTCTCCCCCGCCGGGAGGCTCAGCACGACCTGCCCGTCGGCGTGATCCGGTGGGTTGAGGCCCGGGTGGTAGAGGCGGCCGACGACGACGGGGGCGTTGCGGTCGCCTTCGCAGAACACGACCAAAACCAGGTCGTCGACGGCCGGAATGGCGGCGTGGCCGAGGATCCCGACGGCGACCGGGACCTTCGCGAGTACAAGCCCGGTGTCGCGCAGGCGAACGGTGACCGCGTGATCGGCGTCCCCGGAATGCGCCTCGGTGACCTGCCCGACGGAGGCCACCGCCCGTGCGGCCGACTCGTGGCGCGCGATCCGCGCCACGGCCTCGACGAAACCGCTCATGACGCGGCCGTCCCGTCGATCTCGGTCCCCGATGGGCGACCGGCGGTGATGCGGTGGGTGACGCGCGTGAGCAGCCACGAACCGTCGAGTACGCCGCCGGGCGACTCGGCGATCTCCACGACCGTGCCGGGCCGCAGCGACGGCAGCAGCACACAACGCGCGTACAGGCGGCGGGAGCGGCGGGACGCCGACGACTCGGCGGCGTCGGAGGCCGTGCTCGCCGCACTCGGCACGCGCAGCACGGGTTCGGCGTGGCGCTGGACGTCGGCGGCGGCCTCGGGAGCGTCGGCGGGCAGGAAGTCCGGGCTCGGCCGCAGTTCCTCCGGCGAGGCCGGTCCCGCTCCGACCGGGACGGTCCGCGTCGTCGGCGGGCCGTGCTCGGTAACGCGGTAGGTCAGCAGGTCGCGGCCGTGGCGCAGCGCGGTCTCGGCGCTCGCCGCCGGAGGCGCGACGGAGACGGGGCCGTCGCCGGCGACCGTGCCGACGCACCCGGCGAGGGCGGCGAGGCGTGCGAGGTGTTCGGCGGCGGTGCGCGCCTGGTCGGCGACGTATCCGGCCAGGGGCAGGTCGATCCGCAGTTCGCCGGGCGTCGCGGAGGCTTCGCCGAGCAGTGCGGTGACCACGTCGGTCGCCGTCGTGCCGGTGTATCCGGCGGCGGGCCGGGCGGCGGCGAGCGCGCCCGAGGCGTCGGTGAGGTCGACGTGGATCCAGCGTGAGTCGCGGCGGACCCGGTGGACGGTTCCGGTCAGGACGGTCTCCTCGGCGGCGCCGCCGGTGAGTTCGAGGCCGGTGAGGGACACTTCGCCGGGATCGCCCGGTACGGCTTCGAAGCGGACGCTCGCGGGGAGCACCGCCCGGCAGCGGTTCACCTCGGGCAGCAGGCCGAGGGTGACCGAGACGGTGGCGAGCTGGGCGTCGTAGCGCAGGTCGGCGAGGGTCAGGCCGGCGGCGGGCGCGAGGCTCATCAGGAACCTCCGAAGGCTTCACCGAGGGCGGTGGCCGCTTCGCCCATCACCGCCGCCGCCTCGCCCACGGCGGTCACGGGTCCGCTCAGTGGCGCGAGGAGACCCGAGGGGTCGGGCAGGCCGAGATCGGCGAGGGCGGCGAGTGCCTGCACGGCCTCGACGGCGGCCATGGCCTGGTCGACGGCTCCGGCGACCTGCCCGGCGAGTTCCCCGATGTCGTCGAGGACCCCGCCCAGGTCGCCGAAGCCGAGGTCGCCGAGTCCACCGAGCCCGTCGAGGCCACCGAAGCCGCTGAGTTCGGCCGGCGGTGGGAGTTCGGGGCTCTCGGCGAGGTGGAGTTCGTAGCCGTAGCGGTCGGTGTGCCCGGCGACGGCGACGACGTGGAGGCGTGTGACGACGACCTTCTGGAGTTCGAGGGCGGTGGCGATGTCGGCGGCGAAGGTGAGTTCGGCGCCTTCGGCGGCGGCGGTCTGGATCCCGCCGAGGCGGTCGGCGGCGTCGGCGCCGAAGATCTCGCCGCGCAGGACGATGCGGTGGGAGGGGCGGCCGGTGCGCTGCTGGAGTTCGCCGTCGAGTCCGGTGATGGGTGTGGAGGTGTGGCCGCCGTCGAGGAGGTGCTCGATGTGCTGGACGGCGTCGAGGGTGAGGTCGCCGAGCAGGGGCGTCGGCCTGGTCATGGCGCCATCCCTCGCAGGTCGGCCTCGTCGTGGAGGACGCGGGCGAGGCGCTCGGCGAGGTCCTCGTCGTCGGCGACGAGGCGCAGGACCGGGTCGCCCGCCGCCCGCTCGTCGGGCGTCGTGGCGGGCAGCGGCGGGCCGGAGCCTTCGGCGAGGGGTGCCCACGGGCCGGTGATGAGGGTCCCGGCACGTTCGGGGGCGGTGGCGGGCTTCGGGATCGGCGTCCACGTGCCCGGCGCCGGCAGGGGCGGGGCCGAGCGGCGGGCCGTCCAGGAAGGACGGTGCCCGGCGCCCTGCTGGCGGCCGGGACGCCACGCCCGTTCGGTGTCGACGGCACCGGGGGCGGCGGGTGGTTCGGTGGCGGGGAGGACGGGCCACGGTCCCCGGCCCGGCGGCGGGTGTCCCGGTCCGGTGGCCGAGAACGGGTCGGCCGGGAAACGCGGCACGTCGAAGCCGTCCGGCTTCGGCGACCGTGTCGAGCCTTCGGCGTTCGCGGGCGTGGTGCCCACGTACCTGCCGGGCCTTCCGGGCCGGTCCGGCCGGGTGCCGGGCCCGTCCGCGGTGGACGGTTCCGCCGCCCGTGGCGCGTCGGCGGCGGATCCGGACGGGGGCGCGCCCGGCCCGGCACCCGGAGCTCTCATCGGCGCCGCCCCGAAGCGCGTGTCCTGAGTGGACGGTCCGTTCGGGACCCGCCCGTACTCCTCGCCGGGGCCGCGCCGGACTTCCCGCCCGTAGTCCTCGGGGAGCGGGCGGCGAGCCGCTCGGGCGAGCAGGTCGGCGGCGAGTTCCGCGCGGGTCTCGGTGACCGTCGCGGGTGCCAGTTCCAGGCGGGTCCAGCCGTCGTCGGCGTCCGGCGCGGCCGGTATGAGACCACGGGCGAGGTCGTCGACGGATGCCGCGCCGGCGTCGTCGAGCTGGGTGGCGGTCCATCCGGTCACGCGCAGGACGGCCAGTGCGGCCTCGGTCAGTCCGGGGCCGCCGGCGTCTTCGCGGGCGCCGGCCAAGAAGAGTGCGAGCGCCTCGACGGCGGCGTCCTCGGGATCGCGGCCCAGGGCGAGGAACCCGACCGAGCGCGCGAGGGCGTCGGCCGGGTCGGGGCAGCCTTCGGCCGCGCGGACGGCGAAGCGCCGTTGCCCGAAGCTCAGCGCCCGCAGCACCGGCCCGTCCGGGCCGTGCAGGCGCAGGCCGTCCGGGTGCTCGCCGACGGTGATCTCGTGTCCGGCGACCGTGGCGGTGCCGGTGGCGAGATCGACGCTGACCTTGGCCATGTCCGCCTATCCCTGGGTGACGGTCTCGGTGACCCTGGTGGCGGTGAAGCTGTAGACGGCCTCACCGAACTCCCCGACGGCGAGGGCGAAGCCGCTCTCGGTGAGGAAGCACTCCTCGAAGCTGACGGTCAGCTTCGTCGCGCCGTGCTGGAACTCGGCGACCAGTGCGAAGGACTGGTCGACGGCGAGCTGGTTCAGCGCGTCGCTGGTGGAGGCGACCCGCAGGCGGCCCTCGACGGAGCGGGCCCCGGCGACGACGCCGATGCGTTCGGTGCTGCCGAGCGCGTAGACGCTGGTGCGGGCCTGCTGGGTCCGGTAGTCGATGGCCCGCACCCCGTCGACCGGTGTGCCGTCGACCTGCACCTTGCTCTCTGCGGCGGCGACGATTGTCGGCATGGCGTCCCCTTAGTTCTTGACCCGGATCGTGGCGTACACGTAGTCGATGGCCCGGACGGGGCGAACCGCGATGTCGATGCGGATGATGCCCTGGGCGAAGTCCTGCTGCGTGGAGTAGACGTCGGCGATGAACGCCGGGTCGGTTCCGTCGGTGGAGGGCACGAGCGCGCCGGCGCGTTCCATCCGTGTGAAGGTGGCGACCAGCTGGGCTTTGAGCGCGACCCGCGCGGACTCGGTGTTGAGGCTGCCGATGAAGTTCTCGGCGATCGCCTTCGTCTCGCGCACGGCCTGGTCGGCGACCCTGGTGACCGAGATCTGGTCTCCGGTGGTGTCGATTCCCTTGAGGACGATGACGCCCCGGCCCCGGCGGTCGGCGACCACGCAGGCGTTGACGGTCGGGCCGAGGAGGACGTTGAGTTCGCTCTCGCGGTAGCCCGCCGGGGCGACGCCGAACAGCGGGACGCCTTTGAAGGTGGGCGCGTCCTGCGGGTTGAGGCGGCCGACCATTCCGGCGACGGCTCCGGCGGCACCGGCCGGGGAGACGAGGACGAAACGGCGGTTGCGGGCCACGGAGGCGTGGTCGCGGACGTCGGCGACCTTCTTCTGCTCCTCGGCGGTGACCGCGCCGAACGCGATCCTGGGCGCGCCCTGGTCGGACATCGCGACGGCGTGGGCGACCAGGGCCTGGTGGATCTGGCGGACCTGTGCGGTCGTGCGGGTCGGTTCGATCGCGGCGACGATCAGGTCGATGCGGGTGTCGTCGCCGAGCCGGTCGATGGCGGTCACGTAGGCGTCGACGCCGGGCGTGGTCCCGTCGGCGAAGGGCTGCGGGGCGGCCGTCGCGGCCGGGAGGGCGTCGCCGCCGGTGAGGGTGGTGGCGCTCCTGGCACGCAGGTAGGCGCTGCGGGTCGCGAGGACGAACGGCAGGTACTGCTCGGAGTCGGGGTCGAGGGACAGGCCCCGGAAGGACTCCTGGAGCCCGTTCTGGTGCACGTCGATGGCGATGCCGCTCGACGGGACGGTCAGCACGACGCGCAGTCCGGTCGGGTCGGCGCCTTCGGCCGGGACGAGTACGGCCAGGACCTTGTTGGCGCCGTTCTTCACCGGGATCTCGACCGGATCGGCGTTGGGATCGAAGGTGAGGTCGAGGCCGACGGCGGTCGCGCCGGCGATGCCCGGGTCGAGTGCGACCAGGTGGCCGGACGCGCGGTTGACGGTGCCGAACAGGTCGTCGGCCTCACCGGGCGCGACCCGCAGGTCGCTGTGGGTCTCGACGACGACGCCGTCGCGCAGGACGCGCATGGTCACGCGGAGGGGCTCGCCGACGGCGTCGGTGCTCTCGCGGACCTCCACGGCCAGGTGCCCGTTGGCCCAGTCGCCGGCCGAACGGCAGCGCAACAGCACGGCGGCGGCACCGTCGCGGTTGTTGAGGGTCAGCCGCGCGGCGGCTCCCCCCAGAACCGGGGCGACGACGACTTCGCTCGCGCCGTTGCCGAGCGCGTGCACGGCTTCGGGCATCGTCACCGCCGTGCCCGGGCCGAGCACCTCGCGGAGCTCGGCGAGTTTGGAGACGCCGACGAGTGAACCGTCGGCGGTCGGTCGGTCGACGATGCCGACCACGCCGACGATCCCGGCGGGGCTCGGCAGCGGGGGCAGGATGTCGAAGCGGGCCTCGACCCGCACTCCCGGCACGATGAGCGTGGCCATCGCTTCAGTCCTCTCCGCGGGGATGCTCGGACTAGAGCGTCACTCCCGCCGAGCGGGGCGAGGATGGCGTTGTGGACAACCGGGCGGGCAGGGCCCGATGCCCGATGGGGTCGCCTCGATCAACGGATTCTGCCCCCCGGGCACTCGTACTTTCGGCCCACCCGATCCCCTGACCAGCGCTGTCGCCGAGCCGGTGCGGCTTCGCCGAAGATCGGCCGGGAGTGTGAGCGTGCATGCACCTTCCGGGCCGGGCCACGCGGGAAATCCGCTTGCCGCTCCCCCGCGGTCCTGATCTACTCCCACCGAACGCATTCACACCAAGGCGAGGAGAACTCCGTTGCGTACAGCTCACATGTCCCACCAGGTTCCGAATTCGGCCTACCAAAAGGACATGACGCCAAGTGCGCACCCTCAACCTCGGGATCCTCGCCCACGTCGACGCCGGTAAGACCAGCCTGACCGAGCGGCTCCTCTACGCCGCCGGAGTGATCGACGCCGTCGGCAGCGTCGATGACGGCAGTACCCAGACCGACTCCATGGCATTGGAGCGGCAGCGCGGCATCACCATCAAGTCCGCCGTGGTGTCCTTCGCGCTGGGCGACACGACCGTCAACCTGATCGACACACCGGGGCACCCCGACTTCATCGCCGAGGTGGAACGCGTCCTGAGCGTGCTCGACGGTGCCGTCCTGGTGGTCTCGGCCGTCGAGGGCGTCCAGCCGCAGACCCGCGTGCTCATGCGGACCCTGAAACGACTGCGCATCCCCACCCTGATCTTCGTCAACAAGATCGACCGGGGCGGCGCCGATCCCGAACGGGGCATCGCCGGCATCACCGCCAAACTCAGCCCCGCCGTCATCGCGATGGGCTCCACCGTCGCGCCCGGAAGCCGCTCGGCCCGGCACGTCCCCTTCGACGTGCCCGACGCCGAGGTCCTCGCCGACCACGACGACGGTTTCCTCGCCGCCTGGCTCGACGGCGGCCTCACCCCCGAACGGGTCCACGGTGAACTCGCCGTCCAGACCTCGCGCTCGCTGGTCCACCCGGTCTACACCGGTTCGGCCGTCACGGGCGCGGGCGTGGAATCCCTGACCGAGGGCATCCGGACGCTGCTGCCCCCGGCGGCGGGCGACGCGCAGGCACCGGTGTCGGGCAGCGTGTTCAAGATCGAGCGCGGCCCGACCGGCGACAAGATCGCCTATGTCCGCCTCTTCACCGGGACGGTCCGCACACGCGACCGGCTGCGCTTCGGCACCCGCGAGGAGGCGAAGGTGACCGGGATCCGGGTCTTCGCCGACGGCGGCGACGAACGCGCCGATGAGGTCCGCGCCGGCCGGATCGCGAAGCTCTGGGGCCTCGGCGATGTCCGGATCGGCGACACCGTCGGTGAGACACCGCCGGGTGCCGCCGGGCGGCGGCACTTCTCACCGCCGTCGCTGGAGACCGTCGTCGTCCCCGTCAGGGCCGCCGACAAGGGAGCCATGCACGCCGCCCTCGCCCAGCTCGCCGAACAGGACCCGCTGATCGACCTGCGGCAGGACGACGTCCGCGGCGAGGTCTTCGTGTCGCTGTACGGGGAGGTGCAGAAGGAGGTCATCGAGGCGACCCTCGCCGAGGAGTTCGGTGTGGCGGTCACCTTCCGGGAGACCACCACCGTCCACATCGAACGGCCGGTCGGGACCGGGGAGTCACTGGAGATCATCGCCAAGGAGCCCAATCCGTTCCTGGCGACCGTCGGGCTGCGCGTCGAGGCGGGACCGCCGGGCGGCGGTGTGGACTTCCGGCTCGGCGTGGAGCTGGGTTCGATGCCGCCGTCGTTCTTCCGGGCCGTGGAGGACACCGTCCGGGAGACCCTGCTCCAGGGGATCCACGGATGGCGGGTCACCGACGTCGTCGTCACCATGACCCGCTCGGGGTACTGGGCGCGGCAGAGCCACAGCCACGGCAGTTTCGACCCGAGCATGTCGAGCACCGCCGGGGACTTCCGCAACCTCACCCCATTGGTCTTGATGGACGCGCTGCGGAAGGCGGGAACCGAGGTGTGCGAACCGATGCACCGCTTCCACCTGGAGATCCCGGGCGACACGCTCGGGGCGGTCCTGCCCGTCCTGGCGCGACTGCGGGCCGTCCCGCAGTCCACGCTCACCCGCGGGGAGGTGTGCGAACTGGAAGGCGACATCCCGGCGGCCTCCGTGCACGACCTCGAACAGCGGCTGCCCGGGATCGCGCGCGGCGAAGGGGTGCTCGACTCGGCGTTCGACCATTACGAGCCGGTGCGCGGCGCCGTCGTGCCGGAACGGTCGCGGACCGACGGCAACCCGCTCAACCGGCGCGAGTACCTCCTGCAACTGACCAGGCGCGTCGCCTGAGCAGGGCGGGACGGGCGGACGGAAGGCCCCTTGGGGCAATCCCGGTTGCCCGTCCCGCTGCCCGTGCGCCTGCCGCACACGGGGTGTGCGATCCGACGCTTGAAGCGATCACGGCGACCGGTCGAGGAGGTCCGCGTGGAGTTCGGCCCGGAGCCCCACCGCGAGGAGCAGGCCGCCGCCCGGCCACGTGCCGAGCGGCCCGAGTCCGCGCGTCCCACGGCGGAGGAGGCGCTGCCCGGCGCCCGGACCGCGCCCGGCTTAAGCCCCCGGTCGGCGCTCGCGTTGCAGGGCCGCGTCGGCAACCGCGCCGTGTCGCGGATGATGGCCCAGCGCACCAAGGCGCCGAAGGCCCCCGCGGTCCCGAAGCAGGCCGCGCCGAGCCCCGCCCCGGCGGCCGCTCTCGGCGCCACCGCCACGCAGGCCTCGCCGGAGGCCGCGCCGGTCGAGTTCGTTCCCCTGCAGCGGCTCGCGAGCGCGCCCGCCGCCGCACCGGCCCGCCCGGACTCACCCGGGCAGGACCCGAAGTTCAACGCCCTCACCAAGGACGTGAAGACCAAGCAGGGCACGCTCGCCAAGCATCCGCCGGCCAAGAACGAGGCCGACGCCGCGGCCAAGGCGGCCAAGCCGCCGCAGGACGACAAGCTCGCCCAGGGCAAGGCCGCCAACGCCGAGAAGATGAACGAGGCCAAGCCCGGCGAGTTCGACAAGGCCGCGTTCATCACGGCCGTCAACGCCGCCATCGCGGCCAAGGCGCCGAAGAACCTGGAGGAGGCCGACGAGTTCGGCTCCTCGGGCAAGGCCGACGGCGTCAAGGACCAGGTGCAGGGCAAGGTCGGCGACGGCAAGAAGCAGTCGGCCTCGGCGATCGAGTCGACGACGAAGGCTCCCCCGGACACCTCGGCGGCCAAGGACAAGGCGGTCACGCCCCTGGCGGCAGACAAGCCGCCGCCACTGCCGGGTACCCCCGACCCGTCGATGGCGGTGCCGGACAAGGCGCCGCCCGCCGCCACGGACTTCTCCGAGGGACCGAAGCAGGTCGACAAGGAGATGGCCGACGCCGAGGTCACCGAGGAGCAGCTGGCTAAGTCGAACGAACCGGAGTTCACCGGTGCGCTCAAGGAGAAGAAGGCCGGGGAGGAGCACTCGGCGACCGCGCCCGGTGAGGTGCGCGCCAAGGAGAACGCCACCCTGAGCACCGCCAAGGCCGAGGCGAAGCAGGAGGGCGCGTCGGCGATGTCGTCGATGTCGGTCGCCCGCAACAAGTCCGGGCAGGACCTCACCTCCGGCAAGGGCAAGGCGCAGTCGGCCGACGAGCAGAAGCGCGCGCAGGTCACCGCGAAGCTCCAGACCGTCTTCGATGCCACCAAGACCGATGTGGAGAAGATCCTCGGCGACCTCGACAAGAAGGTCGACGACAAGTTCGGCAAGGACGAGAAGGTCGCGCGGGACGCGTTCACCGCCGACCACAAGCGGCGGATGGACGCCTACAAGGACAAGCGGTACTCGGGCTGGTCGGGCGGGCTGAAATGGGCCAAGGACAAGCTCATGGGCATGCCGTCGGAGGCCAACGACATCTTCGCGGTGTCCCGGCAGGGCTACACCACGGCGATGCAGACGGTGATCGCCGGCGTCGCCGACCTGATCGGCACCGAGCTGAACGCGGCGAAGGCGCGCATCGCCAAGGGCCGCGCCGATCTCAAGGCCGAGGTCGACAAGCTGCCCAAGGACCTCCAGTCCATCGGCAAGGAGGCCGCCGGTGAGTTCTCCGGCAAGTTCGACGAACTGACCGAGTCGGTCGACAGCAAGGGCACCGAACTCGTCGACACCCTCGCCTCGAAGTACACCGACGCGCTGAAGTCGGTCGACGAGGAGATCGCCTCGGAGAAGGAGAAGAACAAGGGTCTGGTCGCCAAGGCGATGGACGCGGTGGTCGGCGTCGTCAAGACGATCCTTGAGCTGAAGAACCTGCTGCTGGGGATCCTGGCGAAGGCCGCGTCGGCGATCGCGGGGATCATCAAGGACCCGATCGGCTTCCTCGGCAACCTCATCGGCGCGATCGGCAGCGGCATCAAGTCGTTCATGGCCAACATCGCCGGTCACCTCAAGAAGGGCGTGCTGGGCTGGCTGCTCGGGGCGGCCTCCAGCGCCGGGCTGCAGCTGCCCGACAAGTTCGACCTGCGCGGCATCCTCACGATGATCGCCTCGATGCTCGGACTGACCTGGGGCTCGATCAAGGGCCGTGTCATCGCCAAGGGCGTGCCCGCCGAGGCGATGAGGGCGGTCGAGGCGAGCGTCCCGATCGCGCAGAAGATCGCCGGCGGTGGCATCGGCGCGGTGTGGGAGGACATCAAGGACTACATCGGCGACCTCAAGGAGAACCTGTTCGGCAAGATCGCCGAGTACCTGATCCCGACGGTGCTCATCGCCGGCGTGACGTGGATCCTGTCGCTGCTCAACCCGGCGTCGGCGTTCATCAAGGCCTGCAAGGCGATCATCGACATCGTCACCTTCATCGTGACCAAGGGCGCCCAGATCGCCGAGTTCGTCAACGCCGTGCTCGACGCCGTGATCGCCATCGCCAAGGGCGGCTCCGGCGGCGTCGGCGCCCTCATCGAGAACGCGCTGGCCAAGTCGATCCCCGTGCTCATCGGCTTCCTCGCGGCCCTCCTCGGCATCGGCGGGCTGGCGGAGAAGGTGAAGAAGTTCTTCGCGTCCCTGTCGAAGCCGGTGATGAAGGCGGTCGACTGGGTGGTCGGGAAGATCGTCGGCTTCGGGAAGAAGATCTGGGCGAAGATCAAGGGGAAGTTCGGGAAGAAGGACAAGGACGGGAAGGACAAGAAGGATCCCGCCGCCACCGGTGAGCTGCACACCTCCAAGAGCACCGAGATGGCCGGTGAGGGCCACACCGTCTACGCCGACGTCAAGAACGGCAAGGTCCGCGTCGAGATGGCCTCGGCCCGGCGCCAGTGGATCGGCGGGCTGGTCACCGCCGCGCTCGGCAAGGCCAAGGACCCGGAGTTGCGCCGGATGCTCGGCGGCATCGACCGGCAGATCAAGGACTTCGAGAAGCAGGAGTCCGGGCCGCTGACGCAGGCCAAGAAGGACAAGATCGAGGCGCAGCTGATCAAGATCACCGAGGCGCTGCAGGTCCTCGGGCAGGTCTTCAAGATGAAGGACCTGACCGACTTCACCAAGAGCAAGTACACCGCCAACGGCAAACTGCTGCCCCAGTACCAGGGCAGCGACGCGATCCGGGCGAACTTCTACACCAGCTGGAACTCCGCCGCCACCGCCGAGAAGCGCCGTCAGCTCAAGGAGCACGTCAAGCGGAAGAACGACGAGAAGCACATCTGGAAGCCGACGCCGCAGCAGCTGGCCTCGTCCGACTGGTACGTCTGTCCCGGAAACGGCTCCAGCGCGGCGCACCTGACGGACAAGACGGATCCCAAGGGCCTTCCCGCCATCGACCACAAGTACGAGGTCGCCGCCCAATGGAACGACGAAGGGCACAACACGCCCCATTCGCCGCGCGAGACCTGGTACAACCTCATCTCGAACCACGCGACCATCTGCACCAGCTGCAACGGCAGTAAGAGCGGTCCCAAGTACCAGCCCGAGGTGGGACCCGACTTCCGAGGAAAGGACGATCCCCCGTGACCGAACCCTCCGGCGGCATCCCCGACACCGGGCCGCTGAACTACCGGTTGTGGCTCCCGCGCTGGGACACTCACAACGGCAGGCTCCGGACGCGCCTGCAGGTCACCACGATGGGCCTCACCCAGATCAACGAGGGCACCACGGAGTGCATGACCGCGATCCTCGAAGAACTCGGTCAGCCCGAGGCGAAGAACGTCACCTGGTCCTGTGAGCGCTATCGGACGCCGTACTTCTCCGACTTCACCGACGCCGAAGCCTGGGAGGACCGGCTGGCGATGGCATGGTCGGTCACGATCGAGACCGACAACGACGTCGACCCCGAGGACGGCGGCAGCCACGACCCCGGCCCCCACGGAAGCCACGCCCACGACTCGACCTTCGCCGACGAGGACGAGGACTGGGAGCGCACGAGGGAGCGGGTGATCGTCATCGCGGGCCGCGGCTACGGTCCCGAGATCGACGCGGCGCCCTTGGAGGAGATCGACGGCGTCCGGTCGGCGGACACCGGCGTCTTCGAGGGCATGGTCGCGCTCGATCTGGGCGAACTCGACTTCCCCGAGGCACTGCCCAAGGTGGAGGCCGTGGTCGCGCGGTGTCAGGAGCTGGGGCTGCCCACGACCTGGGGGCGCTGAGCCGCCACCACCGTCCGAAACGTCAACGACACCCGCCGCCCCCGCACCACGACTCCCCCGTCGTGGCGGTCGGTCTTGCGTGCGGGGATCCCGTGCAGCCAGTCGTAGCGCGCCTCGCCCGTCATCACCAGCAGGGCTCCCGGCTCCAGCAGCAGCGGCACCTTCTCGCCTTCTCCGTCCCTGCGCGACATCACCATCACGCAGCTCGACCCGAGGCTGATCGACAGGACGGTGTCGGCGAAGCACGGCACGCAGTCCACGTGCGAGGCGATGCCCTGGCCCGGCTGGTACTCGTTGACGATGAGCTGGTCGAGGGTCGCGGGGGCGTGGCCGTCGGCGTGCAGGCGCGCGGCGAGCGCGGCGGCCCAGGTGGGCAGGGGGCCGAGGTGGTCGGTGGCGTCCACGGACTTGCGCTTGTAGTCGTAGCGGTAGCCGTAGTGCTGGACGCGCCGTCTGAGTTCGGCCGACCAGGGCAGCGCGTCGACGACGCCGAGCAGGGTGTCCTGCGCGGCGTCGTCGAGGTAAGAGGAGGCGAGGGTCAGACCCGGGATCGACACCCGGTCATGCCATCACACGGGTGCGACAGGCGGCGTCTCATCGTCGTCGGCGTCCTCGTCGGCGATGGCGCCGGGGTCTTCGCGGCGCACGTCCTCGGCGTGTTCCTCGGCCTCGTGCTCGGCTTCCTCGTCGACTTCCCCTTCGCCGCTCATCTGCCGGTCGTCGTTGCCTCGATAGGGATGCGTCATGACCTCACCGTAGGCCGCCGGATGGGCGAAGATGACTCGTCGGGGAAAACCCGCACGGCGATGTCCGGTCCGGCGCCGCGGCTTCGACGTCTCCGGTGAACAGGCGCCGCGAGGGCGCCGGAGCGAAGGAGAGAACCGTGAAGTTCATGCTCAGCACCAACGGATCCCAGCAGGACTACGACGGCATGGGAGGCAAGGCCGGCGGCGAGCCCGCCTGGACGGCCGGGGAGTTCAGCGCGATGGTCGAGTTCATGACGCGCTTCAACAAGTCCCTGGAGGAGTCCGGCGAGCTCGTCGAGACGCGTGGCCTGGCCGGTCCGGTGCACACGCGCCGGGTCAGTGGGCTCAAGGACGGCGTGCCGGTCGTGACCGACGGTCCCTACGCCGAGACGCAGGAGGTCCTCGCCGGTTACTGGGTCGTCGAATGCGACGGCATCGACCGCGCCACCGAGATCGCCGCCGAACTGTGCAGGTGCCCGGGGCCGGCCCACGTGGCCGAGAAGGGCTACATCGACGTGCGGCCGATCCAGGAGGCCGCGGGCGACATGCTGTGACCGAGCACGGCGAACGGCCGGAGGACCTGCTGCGCTCGCTGGCGCCGCGGGTCCTCGGCGCCGTCGTGCGCCGGTACGGCCACTTCGACCTCGCCGAGGACGCCACCCAGGAGGCGCTGCTGGCGGCGGCGACGCGCTGGCCGGGCGAGGGCGTCCCCGACGACCCGAAGGCGTGGCTGATCACGGTCGCGGCCCGTCGCCTCACCGACCTCCTGCGCACCGAACAGGCGCGCCGTCGCCGTGAGGACAGGGTCGCGCGGTGGCGGTTGCCGGACGACTGGCTGGCGCCCGCCGCCGACCGCACGGGTCCCGCCGCCGACGACACGCTGATACTGCTGTTCATGTGCTGCCATCCGGCGTTGTCGCCGGCGTCCCAGATCGCGCTGACGCTGCGCGCGGTGGGGGGCCTGTCGACCGCCGAGATCGCCCGCGCGTTCCTGGTGCCCGAGGCGACCATGACGCGCCGGATCACGCGTGCGAAGGCGGCCGTGAAGGACAGCGGCGTGCCGTTCGCGCTGCCCGCCGGCGAGGCCCGCGCCGAGCGGCTCGGTTCGGTCCTGCACGTGCTGTACCTGATCTTCAACGAGGGCTACGTGAGCACCTCCGGCGACAGTCTCCAGCGCGCCGACCTCGCCGACGAGGCGATCCGCCTGGCCCGTGTGGTCCGGCGGTTGCTCCCCGAGGACGGCGAGGTCGCCGGACTGCTCGCGCTGATGCTGCTCACCGACGCCCGCCGGGCCGCCCGCACCGGCCCCGACGGCGCCCTGGTCCCGATGGCCGAGCAGGACCGGAGCCGGTGGAACGCCGCCTACGTCGCCGAGGGCATCGCGCTGATCACCGCCGCCCTTCCCCGCGGGGACACCGGCCCCTATCAGCTCCAGGCCGCGATCGCGGCCGTGCACGACCGGGCGCCTTCGGCCGCCGACACCGAGTGGCGCGAGATCGCCGCGCTCTACGGGCTGCTCATGCGCGTCGGCGACAACCCGGTGGTGCGGCTCAACCACGCCGTGGCCGTCGCCATGGCCGACGGGCCGGAGGCCGGGCTGGCGCTGCTCGACGACCTCGACGGGCCGCTCGGACGCGACCACCGCCTCCACGCCGCGCGGGCTCACCTGCTGGAGATGACCGGCGACGCCGCCCCTGCGCGTGCGGCCTATCTGACGGCGGCCGCGCTCACCGCGAACCTCCAGCAGCAGCGTTTCCTGCGCGCGAAGGCCGCCGCGATCGGCGCCGAGCAGGGGTTTCAGTCCGGTGACGGCACCGGCGACGCCGTGAAAGTGCGCTGAAACCCGCCTGAACCCCGCCCCTCGCAGACTCACCTGGTCGTGGCCGCACCGGCCATGCGAGACGAGGCGAGGAAACGACATGACGACCGTCCCTTCCGGGCAGGCGATCGGGGCACGAGGGCTCCGCAAGTCCTACGGCGACAAGAAGGTCCTCGACGGCGTCGACATCACCGTCGCCGAGGGTTCGATCTTCTCCCTGCTCGGCCCCAACGGCGCGGGGAAGACCACCGCCGTGCAGATCCTGTCCACGCTCATCAGGGCCGACGCCGGCGAGATCCGCGTCGCCGGTCACGACCTCGCCCGCGACCCGCAGGCGGTCCGCCGCGCCATCGGCGTGACCGGGCAGTTCTCGGCCGTCGACAGCCTCCTCAGCGGTGAGGAGAACATGCTCCTGATGTCCGACCTGAACCACCTGCCCAGGCGTGACGGGCGCCGACGCGTCGCGGCCCTGCTGGAGCGCTTCGAGCTCGCCGACGCGGCGAAGAAGTCGCCGGTCACCTACTCCGGCGGCATGCGGCGGCGCCTCGACCTGGCCATGACGCTCGTCGGTGATCCGCGGATCATCTTCCTCGACGAGCCGACCACCGGCCTCGACCCGCGCAGCAGGCGCACCATGTGGGAGATCATCGAGGAGCTCGTCGCCGCCGGCACCACGATCTTCCTCACCACGCAGTACCTGGAGGAGGCCGACCGGCTCGCCGACCGCATCGCGGTTCTCGACGGCGGCCGCATCGTCGCCGAAGGCAGCTCCGACGAACTCAAGCGGCTGATCCCCGGCGGCCACGTCCGCCTCACCTTCGCCGAACTCGGCGGCCTCGACAAGGCCTTCACCGTGTTCCCCGGCTCCTCGCGCGACGACGAGACCCTCACGCTGACCGTCCCCGGCGACGGCCGCGTCGAGACTCTCAGGCACGTCCTCGCCGCCCTCGACGCGGCGGCCGTGACCGTCGACGACCTCACCGTCCACCGGCCCGACCTCGACGACGTGTTCTTCGCCCTCACCGGCCACTCCGCCACCACCGACAAGGAAGACTCCCGATGAGCGCCATCGCCGACTCCACCACGATGCTCCGCCGTAATTTCACGCACTCCGTGCGCTACGCGGCGATGACTTTGAGCGGCCTGCTCCTGCCGGTCCTCATGATGCTGATGTTCGTCTACATCTTCGGCGGCGCCATCGGCCCCGCCATCAGCGCCGGCACCGGAGGCGGTGTCTCCTACATCGACTATCTCACCCCGGGGATCCTGGTCATGGCCGTCGGCGCGGGGTCGGCGTCGACCGCGGTGAGCGTCGCGGTGGACATGAAGGAGGGCATCATCGCCCGCTTCCGGACGATGGCCATCTCGCGCGGGTCGGTCATCACCGGGCAGGTCGTCGGCAGCACCATCCGGACCCTCGTGAGCCTCGCGCTGGTCATCGGCGTCGCCCTGCTGGTCGGTTTCCGGCCCGCCGCCGGACCGGTCGCGTGGCTCGGCGCGATCGGGCTCCTCGCCCTGCTGATCCTGGCCTTCACCTGGCTCGCGGTGGCCTTCGGGCTGGTCGTCAGGTCTGCCGAGGGCGCCAACATGGCCTCCATGCCGATGCAGTTCCTGCCGCTGGTCAGCAGCGCGTTCATGGCGCCGGACCTGATGTCTTCGGGCATCGGCTGGTTCGCCGCGTACCAGCCCTTCACGCCCATCATCGACACCCTGCGCGGCCTGCTCCTGGGCACGCCGATCGGGAACAGCGGCTACCTGGCCGTCGGGTGGTGCCTCGGGCTGACGCTGCTCGGGTTCCTGTGGGCCCGCAGCGCCTTCAACCGCGACCCGAGGCGTTAGCCGCGCTCGGACAGCAGCTCGGCGACGTGCTCGCGGAGCCGCTCGGGGCTCAGGCCGGCGTACGACGAGATCGCCTCGTCGTAGGCCGGCCCGTCGGCCTCCCGCGCGGCGGCGGCGACCCCGGCCGGGGCCATGGTCGGCTGGAAACCGCGCAGGAAGCGCATCCGCTCGGCGAGGGCGATCATCCGGACGGCACGCCGCGCGACCACCGGATCGCCACTGTGGCGGGCGAGGTCGGCCATCGCGATCGCCACCAGCGCGATGCCCCGGATCGGATCGTGCATGATCGTGCCCGAGGCGACCGGGAACCTCCCCGGAAGCAGTGCCCGCAGCTTGAGGGGCAGCGTGTCGGCGATCTCGGTGACGAGGTCGATGCGCCCGTGCCGGGCGTGCGCGACGACGGTGATCGACTCGGCCTCCAGGACCCACGCCTCCAGGTAGGGGTCGACGACGATGTCGGGGCCCTGCACCTGGAGCGTGGTCGCCCGCCACATGCGCAGGCCCGCGTCGATCTGGCCGCGGGCGAGCAGGATCTCGGCCTCGATGCCGAAATCGGGTCGCAGGACGCCGACGAGCTTGTCGGTGATCTCGGGCAGGATCTTGCGCATCCAGTCCTCGGCGGCGTCGACGTCGCCGATCTGGAGGTTGGCCAGGACGAGTCCCCAGCGGACGCCGACCTGGTCGGTCCACTCGCCGAGCGACTCCATGATCCGCATGGCGGCCTCCAGCTGGTCGCGCGCCTCTTCGGGGCGGTCCTGCTGGAGGCAGAGGTCGGAGATGCGGCCGTGGGCCATGCAGCGCATCCACGGGTCGGTGCGGGGGTCGAAGGCCGACAGCATGCGCCAGGCCGCGGCCATGGCGCCCTCGGCGTCGCCGTCGGCCTCGGCGAGGTAGCTGTAGATCCCGCAGGCCCCTCCGGAGAGGTGCCGGTCGGGGCTGTCGCAGAGTTCGCGGATGTGCGTGCGGTCGGGGCCGAGGTAGTGGCCGATGTCGCGGATGATCAGCGCGATGGCGCCGAGTCCCTCGCCGGCGGCGGGCGCGGGCAGGCGCCGGAGGGTGGCGATGGACCGGTACGGGCCGGGGCCGGTGACGAGGAGCGTGTTGGCCAGGCACAGCGTGACGGCGGCCCGGGTCACGTCGACGTATGCGGGCTCGGGGCGGTAGTGCGACAGCATCCCGTCGACTTCGAGGGTGAGCCGGGAGATGCGCGCGTGGTTGGTGTCGACGGTCCACATGCCGGCCAGGAGCGCGGTGGCTGAGGCCACGGTGGCACCGTCGCCGTGTTCGAGGCCCATGCGCAGGGCGAGGAGGAGGTTGTCCTGCTCGTCGCGTATCGCGGCGGTGAACGCGAACGGCTGCGGGCCGAGGCCGTCGAGGTGGCGGGCGGCGGCCAGCGCCCGGACCCAGGCGAGGAAACCCTCGGCGACCCGCGGTGACTCGCCGTCGTTGGCGCGGCGGGCGGCGCAGAACTCCCGGACGGTCTCCAGCATGCCGAAGCGGACGCCGGTGATCGAGTCGCGGGTGCGCAGCAGGGACTGCTCGGTGAGCTGTTCGAGGATGTCGATGGCGCCGGGGCCGAGGAGGTGCCGCGCGGCCTCGGCGGTGAACCCGCCGGGGAAGATCGACAGGGCGCGCAGGGCCGCGCGGGAGTCCTCGTCGAGGAGGTTCCAGCTCCAGTCGACGACGGCCTGGAGGGTCCGGTGGCGTTCGGGGGCGTCGCGCGACCCGCCGCGCAGGAGGCTGAAGCGGTCGTCGAGGTTGCGGGCGATCTCGGCGACCGACATGACCCGGATCCGGGCGGCGGCGAGTTCGACGGCGAGCGGGAGCCCGTCGAGGTTGCGGCAGACCTCCTCGACGGCGGCCGCGGGGAGTTCGGCGTTGGGCCTGGCGGCGCGGGCGCGCTGCGTGAAGAGTTCGACGGCGGTGGCGAGGTCGAGTTCGGGGAGGGCGTAGACGGTCTCCGAGGACAGGCCGAGCGGTGCCCGTGAGGTGGTCAGGACACGGGTCTCGGGGGCCATGGAGACCAGTGCGCCGACGAGTTCGGCGACGCCGCCGAGGACGTGTTCGCAGTTGTCGAGCACGAGCAGGGTCGAGCGGCCGGCGAGGGCGGAGACGATGCCGGCGACGAGTTCGAGGCCGGGTTTCTGGCGCACGCCGAGCGCTCCGGCGACCTCGGCGGCCACGTCCTCCTCGGCGGTGACGCCGGCGAGGGCGACGAACTGGACGAGGCGCTGGTCGGCGGCGCGTCCGACGGCGTGGGCGAGCCGTGTCTTGCCGAGGCCGCCGGGGCCGACGATGGAGGTGACGCGGGAGGTGTGCAGGAGGTCGGCGACGGCCTGGAGGTCGGTGTCGCGGCCGAGGAGGCGGTTGGGTTCGTGGGTGACGCCCTGGCGGACGACGGGCGTCTCGGCCTGGAGGAGCTCACGGTGGGCGGCCTTGAGGGCGGTGCCCGGGTCGGAGCCGAGTTCGTCGCGCAGGCGGACGCGGTGGTCGTCGTAGCGGGCGAGGGCGGCGGCCGTGCCGAGGGTGGCGGCCTCGCTGCGGAGGAGTTCGAGGAGGACCTCCTCGTCGCGGGGATTGGCGTCGAAGATCGCGGTGAGCGCCTCGACGGCCTCGGCGCGCCTGCCGAGGCGGGAGAGGGCGAGTGCTCGTCCGCGGGTGAGGGCGCGGTGGGTCCGGGCGCGGTCGGCGCGCAGGACGGCGAGGGGGTCGTCGGTGTCGGCGTCGGGTCTGGGGGTGACGCCGTGCCAGTGCGCGAGTCCCCGGTCGGCGGCGGCGAGGGCGGTGACGTGGTCTCCGGCGCGGGCGGCGCGGGCCGACTCGTCGGACCGGGCCAGGACGGCGGCGGCGTCGACGGCGTCCTCGCCGAGGGCGAGGCGGTAGCCGGTGGGGGTGCTGGCGAGGACGTCGGCGCCGAGGAGGGCGCGGGCGCGGGAGACGAGGACCTGGAGGGCCTTGCCGGGGTTCTCGGGGCGGTCCTCGGGCCAGAGTCCGTCGACGAGGCGTGCGGTGCCGCATCCGGCGGTGAGGTCGTCGGCGAGGAGGGCGAGGAGGCCGCGCAGTCGCGGAGCGGTGATCTCCTTGTCGCGGTGGGCCACTCGCGAGAGGAGGATCAGCTCGGCGGTCACCTCGGTAGGTTAACGCCCGCGTGGGTGCCGGGCCGGGCGTGCCCACCGTGTCCGGCGATCCCGTCTCGTGTCCGCGCCGGGGCATTTAGGGTGAGGCTGACAAAGGGGGTCGTCGATGCGTGCTCTGACGATGGAACCGCTGAAGGCCGGGGCCGTCGCGGTCCGCGAGGTGCCCGATCCGGTGCCCGGTGAGGGTGAGCTGCTGGTCCGTGGCATCGCGGTGGGTGTGTGTGGGACCGACCGGGAGATCATCGCCGGCGACTACGGCTGGGCGCCGCCCGGACGCGATCTGCTGGTCCTCGGGCACGAGTCGCTCGGGCGCGTCGTGTCGGCGCCCGGCGGGAGCGGCTTCATCGAGGGCGACCTCGTCGCGGGCGTGGTGCGCAGGCCGGACCCGGAGCCGTGCGGTGCCTGCGCGCGCGGCCAGTTCGACATGTGCCGTAACGGGAAGTACACCGAGCGGGGCATCAAGGAGATCGACGGTTTCGCCAGTGAACTGTGGACGGTCGAGGCGGACTACGCCGTGGCGGTCGACGCGCGGCTGGAGTCGGTCGGGATGCTGATCGAACCGGCCTCGGTGCTGGCGAAGGCCTGGGATCAGATCGAGCGGGTGGGCGGCCGTTCGTGGTTCGAGCCGCGGCGGCTGCTGGTCACCGGTGCCGGCCCGATCGGGCTCCTGGGCGCTTTGATGGGCGTGCAGCGCGGTCTCGACGTGCACGTCGTGGACCTCGCGACCGACGGCCCGAAACCGGCCGCGGTGGAGGCGCTGGGCGCGACCTATCACAGCGAACCGGCCGCGGAGGTCGCCAAGGCGCTGACCGCCGACATCGTCATCGAGGCGACCGGTGTCGGCCAGGTCGTCTTCGACGCCATGCGGAACACCGCCGCCTACGGGATCGTGTGCCTGACGGGCGTGTCGACCGGCGGGCACAGCATCGGCGTCGACGCCGGGGCCGTCAACCGCGAGATCGTGCTGGAGAACGACGTCGTCATCGGCACGGTCAACGCCAACGTCGGCCACTACGAGGCGGCGGCGAAGGCCCTGCTGGCCGCCGACCTCGCGTGGCTGGAGGGTCTGATCACCCGCCGTGTCCCGCTCGGCGACTTCGCCGAGGCGCTCGAAGCGCGGCCGGGCGACGTCAAGGTCGTGGTGACGCTCGACTGAGTTCGGGCGGCCCGGTTCGGGCCGTGTGCAGGCGACGACATGGTGCCGTCCCCCGCGATGTCGATGCGGCGGCCGCCTTCGCACGGTCGTGCGCGGCTGATCGCCCGCGGGCGTCTCGCGCCGGGCTCAGGCGTGGAACGCCTCGATGACGCGCTGGACCCGGAACCCGGCGGCGAAGTCGGCGAGGTTCACCTGCGGGCCGCCGCGCACGGCGCGCGCGAACGCGGCCAGCCGGGACGGTTCGCCGCCCTGCGGCCCGGTGAGCTCCACGGGTGTCCAGTCGCCGCCGTCGGAGACGAGGAGCCTGCTCCAGGCGTCGAGGGTGTAGGACCGTCGCGTGCCCCACAGGACCCACTCGTAGGTTTCACGTCCCGCGATCCCGGCGAAGGCCGACAGGTGCACCGGGACTCCCCCGGCGTGCAGGTGGCCGCGGGCGGCGGTCTCGGAGGCGCCTTCGGCGTAGTCGAGGCCGGCGTCGACGACCTCGACCGGGCCGAGGAGGCGGTCGGTGAGGTAGACGAAGTGCGAGAAGACCTCGCGGACGAAGCCGCCCTGTTCGCGGCCGTCCAGCCACCGCGCGTCGGCCTGGAACGCCCGGGGCCAGCGCGGGAAACGCAGCCGGACGTCGACACCGAGGACCTCGCCGGCCTCACCGGCGGCGAGGGCGCGTTCGATCTCCAGGACGGCGGCCCGGTCGGACAGCGCGAAGTTGACCGCGCAGGCCACACCGGCCTCTTCCGCGGCGGCGAGCATGGCGCGCCCGTCGGCCTCGCTGACGGCGAGGGGCTTCTCGCAGAACACCGCGATGCCCCGGCGCAGCGCGGCGACGGCGAGTTCGGCGTGGAAGGCCGGGGGTGTGGCGATGTAGAGGGCGTCGATGTCGTCGGCGGCCACGACCTGGGCGGGGTCGGTGGTGTACGTGACGGCCGGATCGGTGGCGCGGTGGCGTTCCACGGTCGCCGGGTCGAGGTCGGCGGCGACGGTCACGGTGATGTCGGCGTGGTCGCGGGCCGAGGCGAGGACGTGGCCGCCCATGGCGCCGAGGCCGATGATGCCGAGGCGGACTTTCGCGTTGTCTGACACGCCGGTCAGCTTCGCCGACGGGGGCGCCCGATGTCGACGTGGGGTGCGACACAGCTCCGCCGAGGGGGCGAGGTCGGCCGAGCGGTGGAGTCCGGACAAGCCCTGCGCCACCTAGGATGACGGCCATGCTGTCGGTGATCCTGGCCTGCGACGACCCGCTGGAGACCGCGGGTTTATTCACCAGTCTGCTGGGCTGGAACCTCGTGTTCGCCAGTCCGCCCGATGCCGATGACCTGCTCGCCTGCGTGGAACTCGGCGGCGCCCAGGTGATGCTCGGCTCGGCCGGGCCGGAGTTCCTGCCCGAGGCCGCCCGTGCCCATCGTGGCGCCGGGGCCGAGATCTACATCCGGCTCCCGCCTGGCGTGAGCATCGACGCGATCCATACCCGCCACGCCGACGCGGGCGTCGTCACCCGCGAGCTGGAGCAGCGCGCGTGGGGTGAGTGGGTCTTCCAGGCGCGCATCGAGGGCTATCGGTTCATGATCGCGCAGGAGCCCGTCGACTCTTAGGCGGGCGTTCCGAAGGGCCCGTGCTCCTCGGCGGCGCAGGCCAGCTCGACCGAGTCGAACAGGGGCAGCGCGCGGGCCAGTCCGTTCGTCGTGATCAGCCGTGTCACCTGTGGCTGTGGCGCGGCGATGCGCAGGGAGCCGCCGCGCGGCCAGAGCTGCCTCGCCGCCCGGATGAGCATGCCGAGGCCGGTGGAGTCGCAGAAGGCCACATCGGACATGTCGAGTACGGCCGTGTGGCGTGGGGAGGCCAGGACGAGCGTGGCGAACTCCGCCTCCTGGGCACCGGCCACCAGCAGATCCAGTTCGCCGGAGAGACGAAAGATCCGGCAGTCGGGCCGGTCGGCGATCTCCATGGAGAGCCCGTCGGGATAAGCGTCCGCCACGACTTCACGGTACGCCGCGCGGGAGGTTCGCGCCGGTCGAGCAGAATCGCGGTCATGACCGACGCGACCGTCCCGGAGTGGGCACCGACGACCGCCGACGAGTGGGGCACGGTGATCCGCGAACGGCTCACCGCGTCCGTCCCCGGTGGACTCGCCGAGCTGGGCGCGCACCTGGCGACGCTCGGCGGGGCCTTCACCAAACGCCGCGAACTCAAGAAGGCCTGGCTGGGGAAGGTCGCCAGGCTGCTCGTCCCCGGCACGCACGACTTCGTGCTCGGCGCGGTCGCCGCACTGGCCGACGGTGCCGACCGCAGGGTCCTCATCGGCACGGAGAACCGTGATCTCGCCATGGGCTTCGTCGTCGCCGCCGGGCTCAGCGCCCGTACCGACGCCGTGCCGGTCCTGACGCGTCTCGCCCGGCGTGCCGGGTCCCTCCACGGCACGGGAATGCTGGGCCGCGACGACGGTTTCGCGCAGGTCGCGCTCTACGCGCTGGCCGACCTCGCGGTACCCGAGTCCATTGACGCGCTGTGCCGGCTGCGCCGGGAGGTGAGCTACGTGATCCTGCACGAGAAGGTCACCGAGGTCCTCGGTGGGGCCGCCGCGGCGCAGGGGGTGTCCGAAGAGGACTGGACGGAGCGTTCGGTTCCGGCCTGGGGTGTCGGGCCCGAGGGCGTGGCCACGTTGCGCGCACTGGGTGAGGGGACCGTCTACGGCAGTTCCCCCTACCCGGCCGAGATCACCGTCGAGGGCGCTTTCGACGTCACCTTGACCTGGCATGACACCGACGGGTCGGTCAAGGTCACGGACCATCCTTTCCCTTCGCCGACGGGGTTCAAGCGCCGGTTCGGGAGTCACAACGTCGAGGCGACGCAGCGTGCCGCCAAGCGGGTGCTGGCCGGACTAGCCACCGAGCGCCACCGTGTCGGCCGCCTGTCGCGGACACGCACCTGGGACTGCCGCGACTGGCGGCGGCTGTACCTCGACCACCCGCTCACGGGGCCTGTCGCCCGCGCGGTCATCTGGGAGTTCACCGACGGCGACGGCCGCGTCGTCTCGGCGATCCCGGTCGCCGACGGCGGCTATGACTCCGTCGGTGCCCCGCCGGCCGCTCCCGTCGAGGTCCGGTTGTGGGACTCCGCACGCGCCGGTGCGGAGGAGACCGCGCTCTGGCGGAAGCATCTCGCCGACGGCGGTCTCCGCCCGGCCTTCGATCAGCTTCCCTGACGGTGGGACGCCCGCGCGAACGCGGGCGTCCCACCGTCTTCTCGGCCGGCGGCTAGAGCGCCCGCCACTGCTCGGCCGGCGCCACGCCGG
The DNA here is from genome assembly GCF_014202425.1 of Phytomonospora endophytica. Lineage (GTDB taxonomy): Bacteria > Actinomycetota > Actinomycetes > Mycobacteriales > Micromonosporaceae > Phytomonospora > Phytomonospora endophytica. The sequence goes on from NZ_JACHGT010000003.1 coordinate 527,633, forward strand.
GGACGGGGCGGCCGATGAGTGCGAGCGGGATGAAGAAGCCCATCTGGCCGAGTACGGCGGCGATGGTGACGAGCTCGCGCTCGTCGAAGTGCCCGCCCGCCTCGGCGTAGAGCTCGTCGGAGACGCGCACGCCCGAAGGGTTCGGTGTGTGCACGGCTTCGGCGATGGCGAGCGCGGCCCTTTCGGCCGGGGTGAAGTACGGGGCCTCCCGCCAGGTCGCGACGGCGCCGAGGCGTTCGGGGGTGTCGGTGGACTCGCGGACGATACGGGCGGTGAAGTAGGCGCTGCCGAGGAGTTGCCCGACGCGCAGCTGCATGAGGTCGACGGTGGTCTGCGGGAGCACGCCGTCGTTGACCTTGTTGACCGCCATGGCGACGTCGACGATGGCGGGGACGAGGGCTGCGGGGTTGGGCAGGCGGGAGGCGGTGGTCATGTCGGTGTTCCTCTCACGTTTCGTGACCGTGGTTGTTCGGTTCGCCCACTAGATGCCGCTCCCCGCCCGGTTGTGACTGCGAGGCCGGTCACACCGCGCCGGGCGGGCTCAGGAGTCCAGCCCGGCCCAGAAGCCGAGACGGTGCTCTTCGGCGTAGTCGACCGGTGCGATCCCGCCGTCGCCCGGGGCGAGGGACTGGACGGTGCCGTCGTCGCCGAAGGGGGTCCACTGTGGGGCACCGTCGGTGTTCGGGTCGCCGGTGCGTGCGAAGGCCGTCCAGTAGGCGATCATCGTGTCGGACAGTTCGCGCTGGCCGGGACGCAGTTGCCCATCGAAGCCCGGTGAGCGGAAGAGATAGCTGATGTCGGCGTTGTGGTAGGCGCCTGAGGGCAGGTCCTCCGGGAAGGGGAACTCCTCGGGCGGCTCGCGGTCGGCGAACTCGAAGAAGTAGAGCGGCCCGCGCGCGGCGATCAGTGCGTTCTGCCGGTGGATGTTCTTCGCCCACATCCGGTCGGTCATCACCGCGGCGAACGCGAGGCCGGCGTTGCCGTCGTAGTCGGTGAGGGGGTATTCGGCGGCGACGGCTTCGGCGTGTACGCCGAAGGCCTGGCGCAGCGCGGGTTCGTATGCGGTCTCGTTCATCGGATGGCCGCTGAGGGCGCGGATGGCGACGAAGGTGCGGTGCTCGTCGCGGGTCGCTCCGGCCATCACCGGGACGTTCGCGAAGTCGCCCTCGGCGAGCGAGACGGCCGGGTCGACGGGGAGTTCACGGTTGCCGAAGGCGTAGGTCTGGAAGATGTTCATGACCTCGGGGTAGGCGAGGAGTTCCTCGACCTCCTTACCCCGCAGGCATTCCAGGGCCGAGGGTCCTTCGCAACCGAGTTCGGCGGCGACCATGGCGCCGACGTCGCGGTTCTCGGCGGCGGTCTTCCAGCCGAAGTGCTCGATGGCGCCGAGCTGCGGGTAGAGGGCACCGGCGGGGGCGTCCATGGTGGCGAACCCGCTGTGCATGATCGCCTTGTCGAACAGGCCGCGCGAGGCGGGGGCGACCATGTGCGCGGCGGTGGCCGTCGCGCCGAAGGAGACGCCGAAGAGGGTGACATTGGCGGGGTCGCCGCCGAAGGCGCCGATGTTGCCGCGGACCCAGGTCAGGGCCGCTCGCTGGTCTTGGAGGCCCATGGTGCCCGAGTCGGGCAGGTCGGGGTGGCCGTAGGCGCCGAACACGCCCATCCGGTAGTTGAGGGTCACCACGACGACCTCGCCCTGCGCGGCGAGGCGGCGGGCGTCGAAGACGTCACCGGAGCCGATGGAGCCGTTGCCGTGGATCCAGACCATGACCGGCAGCGGGCCTTTCGTGTGCCGCGGGGTGGTCACGTTGAGGAAGAGGCAGTCCTCGTCCAGGCTGCCCTCGCCGCCGTAGGGCGTGGGCAGTTGCGGGCAGGGGCTGCCGGGTTTCGTGGCGTCGCGGACGCCTTTCCAGGTGCCGGGTTCGGCGGGCGGGGCCCAGCGTCGTTCTCCGACGGGTGGGGCGGCGTAGGGGATTCCCTGGAACACCCGGTTGGCGGCCTCGATGGTTCCCCGGACCTTGCCGTAGCCGGTGTCGGCCACCGCCCTGTTCATGCCGTCCCCTTCCGTCGCGTACGCGGTCATTCCGGTCGCGAGCAGCGCCAGCGCCGCCGCGACCGCGATCAGTCGTCGCCTTCTCATGTGGGTTCCCTTCGGGTGGCCAGCTCGACGACGCGCAGGAGTTCCGCGGCGCACGCGGCCGGGTCGAAGCCGGGTTCGGCGGCCACGCGGGCGATGACGCCGTTGCGCAGCGAGAGGATGAAACCGGCCATCACGTCGGTGTCGAAGTCGCGGAAGTCCCCGGAGCGCTGACCGTCGGCGAGGAGTTCGGCGAGTTTCGCGCGGTCGGAGGCGGCCAGGTGGGCGGTGCTTCCGTCGGTGGGCGGGGAGGCCAGTTGCACCCGCAGCATCGCCACGAGGTGCGCGCGGTGGTCGCGCATGAAGTCGAGGCTGGCCGCGAGGAAGGTGCGCAGGCCGCCCGCCGGGGTGCCGTCGTCTCCGCGCGCGAGGACGTAGGCGGTGAAGTCGGCGGTCACGGTGCGGACGACCTCGTCGAGGAGGTCCTGGCGCCCGGCGAAGTGGTAGGAGATCAGGCCGGTGCTGGACAGTTTCGCGCGTTCGGCGATGCGGGTGAAGGAGGCCTTGGCCAGGTCGGCCTCGGCGATCGTGGCGATCGTGGCGGCGACGATCTGGGCCCGGCGTGCCTGTTCGGTGAGCGTCGGGGCGGGCCGCCGAGGTTTTGCTTGCATGAGCTGAATTTAGCACGGTCAAGCAAACTTTATCGCGAAGCAGCTCGATTTCGAATGTCCACGCAGGTCAGGAGAGTTCGGCGCGCACTTCGGCGAGGACGGCGACCGGGTCGGCCGCCCGGGTCACCCCGCGGCCGAGCACGATGTGCGTCGCGCCCGCCCGGACCGTCGCGCCCGGGCCACCCGTCCGGGCGTGCTCGCCCGAGGCTCCCGACACGCTCACGCCCGGCGTCACGATGACCGCCTCGGGCCCGAGCAGTGCCCGCAGCTCGCCCGCCTCACCCGGTGAGGCGACCACGCCGTCGCATCCGCAGTCGCGGGCCAGTGCGGCCAGGCGTTCGACCTGCTCGCCGACGCCCGAGGCGACGCCGACGCTCGCGAGGTCGGCGTCGGTCATGCTCGTGACCACCGTCAGCGCGATGACCTGAAGTCCGGGGAAGTCACGCGCGGCCTCCACGGCGGCCGTCAGGATGCCCGGGCCGCCCGAGGCGTGCACGGTGACCATCGACGCCCCGAGCCGCCCGCACGCGCGCACGGCCCCGGCCACGGAGTTGGGGATCTCGAACAGCTTGAGGTCCATGAAGACCCCGTTGCCGTCCGCGGCCAGACGCCGGGCGAGGCCGGGTCCCGCGGCGGTCAGCAGTTCGAGGCCGATCTTGTAGTGGACGGCGTGCTCGCCGAGCCGGTCCACGAGCGCCTCGGCAGCGCGCTCGTCGTCGAAGTCGAGGGCCACGATGATCGGATCACGGGTGTTCACGCCGACGATTGTGCCCTCACGGCCGCACGACGATCCGGCCCGAGGGCGCCCGTTCGGTGCGGCGGTGGGCCTCGGCGGTCTCGGCGAGGGAGAACTCCCCGGCGATCCGCACCGGCAGACCGCCCACCGCCAGCTCACGGTTGACCACCTCCGCCGCCGCGGCGAGGTCACCGATCGAGGCGTTCGAGATCGCGAAGCCGACGAGGCTCGCGTCCTTCGTGTACAGACCGCCGACAGGCAGCTCCGGCCGCGCGCCCAGCCCGGCCATCACCACTATCCGGCCACCGTGGGCGAGCACCTCGGCGGCCGTGTCCAGATCATGGTGCCCGGAGGTGTCCCAATGCAGATCGAAGCCTCCCGGAGCGGCTTCGGCGAGCAGGCGGGCGAGGCCGGGTTCGCGATAGTCGAAGACCGCCTCGGCGCCCAGGCCCCGGCAACGCTCGTGGTCGGCGGGACTCGCCGTGGCGACGACCCGGGCTCCGGCCGTGCGGGCCAGCCGCACGACGCAGGCGCCGACGTTGCCTCCGGCTCCGCCGACGTAGACGGTCTCGCCGGCGCGCAGACCCGTCCGGCGCAGCCCGAGCGCGGCCGTCGCCGCCGGGTGCAGCGCGGCGGCGGCTTCGGCGGCGTCGACACCGCGTGGGAGCCGGTAGAGCCGGTCGGCCGAGACGACCACGAGGGTCGCGAAACTCCCCTGGCGCCCGGCGTGGCCCATGCTGTTGCACCACACCCGGTCCCCTGCGGTGAACCCGACGACGTCGGGGCCGGTGGACACGATCTCGCCGACCAGGTCGCGGCCGAGCACGAAGGGGAAGGTCATCGGCGTGCGGTAGGCGCCGGAGCGGATGAAGGTGTCGACGGGGTCGACCGCCAGCGCCTCGGGCGCGACGAGCACGTCGGTGGGCCCGAGCCTCGGGACCGGCAGCTCGCCGACCCGGATCGTCTCCGGCTCACCGGTGGCGGTGATGTAGGCGGCGCGTCTCATCCGGACCTCCCTGGGCCGGAAAGATCGACTCGGCCGTTTCGAGGCTACCAAGCCGCGGGCCGCGCCCTAGCCGATCGCGCGGCGAGCCGCGGCGACGAACTCGGCGACGCCCCGGCCGCTGGTCACGTCGCGGGCGAACTCCGGCCGCCGCAGCTCGCCGCCCATGAAGGGGTGCGGGTTGCGGTGGACCATCGGGCTCTCCACGTGCTCCCACACGCCGATGTGGAACTCCCGGGCACCGGTCTGGGCGTGGATCCGGTCGATGTTGCGGGCGGTGACGCCCGCACCGGGCATCACGATGATCCGCTCGCCGGCCGCCTTGACCAGCTCACCGATCAGGGGCGCGCCCTCCAGTGCGAGGGATTCCTGGCCGGAGGTGAGGACGCGGTCGACGCCGAGTTCCACGAGGGTCTCCAGCGCGGCGAAGGGGTCGCGGGCCATGTCGAAGGCGCGGTGGAAGGTGACCGACAGGCCGGGCGCCGCCTCCATCAGCGCGCGGCAGGTGTCGACGTCGACATCGCCCTGGGGGGTCAGCGCGCCGATGACGATCCCGTGCACGCCGGTCCCGGCGAACAGTTCGGTGTCCCGGCGCATCGCCGCGACCTCGTCGGCGTCGAAGACGAAGTCCCCGCCGCGCGCCCGGATGATCGGATGCACGCGGATCGAGGTCACGCGCTCCATCGCGCGCTCGACCGTGCCGAGGGTCGGGGTGAGCCCGCCGTCGAAGAGGGCGGCGCACAGTTCGACCCGGTGCGCGCCTCCCGCCTCGGCGGCCAGGGTGCCGGCGACGCTGTCGACGCAGACCTCGTAGGTGATCACGACTGTCCCTTCACGGTGATGTCGATCCGGCCGACCGGCAGCCCGCCGCCGGTCACGGCGAGCTCGGTCAGTTCACCGAGACCGGGCAGGTCGGCACCCGCCGCGCGGAGTGCGTGGACGGCGACGGCCGTGCCGGCGCGTGGGTTCCCGTCGAGGCACTTGACCGCGACGGCCGTGCCGTCGGGCAGGGCGGCGACGAGGACGCCCTCGGCTCCGCCTTTGACGACGGCACCCGGCGCGAGCTGCGCGAAACGGGTGTTGACGTGCCCTGTTCCGCCCACGTATTCCGGGTGGGCGCGCATGACGGTGGCGACGTCGCCGTCGGCGGTCCCGGCGGGGGCCGCGGCGATCCGCCCGAAGGAGCGGGCGAGTCCGGTGAGGGTGACGGCGGGGCAGGGCGCGCCGCAGCCGTCGGTGACGGTCAGCGGGACCGTCTCGCCCGACAGGCGCTCGACGGTCTCGACGACGAGCCGCTGCATCGGGTGCGCGGGTTCGAGGTAGCCGTCGAGGTCCCAGCCGTTGACGACGCAGGCGGCGAGCATCGCCGCGTGCTTCCCGGAGCAGTTCATGTACACCGGCGCCGGTTCGCCGCCCGCGCGCACGAGGCGGTAGCGGGCGGGCAGGTCCTCGGGGTAGTCGGCGACGTTGCGCAGCGACTCCCGGGGCAGTCCGGCGCGATCGAGGATCGCGTCGACGGCCTCGACGTGGAACTCCTCGCCGGTATGGCTCCCGCAGGCGACGGCCAGGAGCGTGCCGGACAGACCGGCCCCGGCCCGCTGGCTCGCGACCGCCTGGAGCGGTTTGGCCGACGAGCGCGGCAGCATCGTCACGCCGGGATCCCCGGCCGCCCAGACGACCTTCCCGTCGCCGTCGACGACGACCGCGTGGCCCAGGTGGACGCTCTCCACGAAGCCGCCGCGGACCACCTCGGCGATCCGCACGGCCGTCCCGGTGTCCTTCAGCTCGCTCACACCGCACCTCCCTCGATGGTGAGGACGGCGGCGGACTCGCCGCGCAGCCGCCCGGGTACCTCGATCGCGCCCGTCGCGTCGGCCTCGGCCGGTTCGCCGTACCAGCGCAGGCCGGTGCCGGGCAGGTCACCGGGCAACCGCAGCGCGCCCGCGGCCGGGTCGAGCATGATCACGTGCAGTGTGCCGTCCGGCGACGTGGTGTACCGAACCGGGTCCCCGACGGGCTCGGCGTGCCGCCGCCAGGGGCGCGTCCCGTAGACGGCGATGCCGTCGCGGGCGAGCCACTCCCCCAGGCCGCGCAGGCGCTCGACCTGTTCGGGTGGAGCGGATCCGTCGGCGCGCAGGCCGATGTTGAGCAGCAGGTTGCCGTTCTTGGCGACGGTGTCGGCGAGCAGGTGGACGAGGTCGGTCGTGCCGGCGAGGTGGCGGTCGTCCTCGGCGCGGTTGTGGCCGAAGGAGCGGCCGATGCCGCGCGTGGCCTCCCAGACGCCGTGCTGGATGTCCTCTTCGGTGCGGTACTCGCGGGTGCGGTAGCCGAGGTGGGGCACGCCCCAGCGGTCGTTGACGACGCCTTCGGGGACGGTCGCGTAGTAGGCGTCGAAGAGGGCGGCGAGGCCGTAGGGGACGTCGGCGGACTTGGCCGCGTCGGGCCAGTCGATGTCGTTCCAGAGGACGTCGGGGGCGAAGCGTTCGACGAGTTCGGCTGCCTGGTCGAAGCAGTACCGGGCGAAGGCGGGGTCGTTGCGGCGGAAGGTGAACAGCTCGGTGAGCGAGCGGATCGGCGGGAAGTCGGAGACGTGCCAGTCGAGGGCGCCGGAGTAGTAGAGGCCGTATTTGAGTCCGGCCCGGCGAGTGGCGTCGGCGAACTCGGCGACGAGGTCGCGGCCGGGACCGCGGCGGACGCTGTTGAAGCCGGTCGTGGCGGTGTCCCACAGGCAGAAGCCGTCGTGGTGTTTCGCGGTCGGGACGATGTAGCGGGCGCCGCTGTCGGCGAAGAGCCGGACCAGGGCGGCGGGGTCGAAGGCTCCGGTGGTCCAGCCGTCGGCGAAGTCCTCATAGGACGCGCCGACGCCGTAGGCGGCCTCGTGGTGCGCGCGGGTGGGCGAGCCGTCGATGCGGACGGTGTTGGCGTACCACTCGGCGTACTGGTGGTGGCTGAACTCCAGTTCGGTCGGGACGTGGTGTCCCGGTGTGTGCGGGGTCGCCCATGCCGGGACCGAGTAGAGGCCCCAGTGGACGAAGACGCCGAACTTGGCGTCGCGGTACCAGGCGGGCACGTCGCGTTCGGGGTACACCGGCGCGGCATCGCCGAGGTCGGGCCCGGTGCGGCGGTCGAAGAGAAGCAATGGATCCCTTTCGGTGAAGGCGCGCGGCGGGCCTCAGCGGCCGCCGAGCCCGGCGGTGGCGATGCCCTTGACCAGGTGCTTCTGCAGGGCGATGAGCAGCAGGAGCGTGGGCAGGATGGACACGACGGCGGCGGCCATGACCAGGTGCCACTGGTTGCCGTTCTGCCCGAAGAACAGCTGCATGCCCAGGGGCACGGTCCCGCGCTCGCTGACGTCGTTGATCATGATCAGCGGCCACAGGAAGCTGTTCCAGAAGTTGATGAAGGTGAACACCGCGAGCACGCCCAGGGCGGGTTTGGCGATGGGCAGCATGATCCGCAGGAAGATGCGGACCGGTCCGGCGCCGTCGATGCGGGCGGCCTCGTGCAGTTCGTAGGGCACGGCCCGGAAGAACTGCCGCAGCAGGAAGGTCCCGAAGGCGGTGAAGGCCCAGGGGAAGATGAGGGAGGCGTAGCTGTCCACCCAGCCGAGTTCGCGCATGAGCAGGAACATCGGCACGACCAGGACCTCCTGCGGGACCATGAGGGTCGCCAGGAACACCAGGAACAGCGAGTCGCGGCCTTTCCAGCGCAGGGAGGAGAAGGCGTAGGCCGACATCGCCGAGGCGGCCAGCACCACCAGTGTTCCCGCACCGGCCACGAACAGGCCGTTGAGGATGTAGCGGTGGAACGGGACGTAGGTGAACACGTCGGCGAAGTTCTGCCAGCGCACGTCGGAGCCGATCAGCGACGGCGGGCTGGCGAAGGTCTCCCCGGGCGGTTTCAGGGCCGTGGCCACGGCGAAGATCAGCGGGTAGAGGAACAGCAGCGCGACGGCGGCCAGCAGGACGTGCGAGACGATCCGCTTCAGCGTCCGGGCCGGGCGGGCCGGTGCGTCAGTGCTCATAGTGGACCCACTTCTTCTGGCCGACGAACTGAAGCGCCGTGATCAGCAGGATGATCGCGAACAGGATCCAGGCGCCCGAGGCGGCCAGTCCGAGATCGCGCGACTGGAAACCGGCCTGGTAGACGTTCATCACCAGGGTCTCGGTGGAGTTCCCGGGTCCTCCGGCGGTGAGGATGTAGGGCTGGGTGAAGACCTGCATCGAGGTGATCAGGGTCATCGTCGTGGCGAAGAACATCGCCGGGGAGATCAGCGGCAGCTGCACCGACCAGAACTTCCGCAGGCCGGTGGCGCCGTCGAGCTGGGCGGCCTCCAGCACGTTGGAGGGCATCTCGTTGATGGCGGCGGAGAAGACGATGAGGTTGTAGCCGAAGCCCTGCCAGACGCTCATCGCGACCACCGACAGCAGCGCGGTGCGCCCGTCGGCGAGGAAGTTCGGCGCGGAGATCCCGAACAGGCTCTCCAGGTAGTACGCGAAGGTCCCGTCGGGCTGGAGGAGCATCTTCCAGATCACCGCGTTGGCGACCATCGGCGTGATCGCGGGGATGAAGAACAGCACCCGCCACAGCTGCGCGAAGCGCGAGTTGTTGATCCAGAAGGCGAGCCCGAGCGCGACGATCACGTTGAGCGGCACGTACAGGCCGGTGAAGATGAAGGTGTTGCGCAGCGCGACGCCGAAGTTGGGGTCCTCGCCGAAGAGGTATTTGAAGTTGTCGAGGCCGAGGAAGCTCGGTTCACCGAGCATCGGCCAGTGGAACAGGCTCATCACGACGGCCATCGCGACCGGGAACAGTGTGAACAGGCCCAGGCCGACGACGCTGGGGCCGGCGAAGCCGAAGGCGCTCCACTGTTCGGCGCGCCGGCCGGGCCGCTTGCGCCGCGGCGGCTTGCCGCGGCCGGGCGCGGCCGTACTCAAAAGGGGCGTGGTCGCCACGGGTCACCTCGTCGTTGAGGGCGGCGGGCCGGGTGGGGAGACGTGGCCCGGCCCGCCGCGGGGAATCACTGGTTTCGGGCGCCCTGCTGCTGGATCGCGGCGAGCGCGTCGGCCGGTGTCGAGGCTCCGGTGTAGACCTCGATCAGGTAGCGGGCCATGTTCTTGGTGACCTCGTCCCAGTTCTTGGTGGTGAACAGGGGCACGCCGGTGCTCAGGCTGGCGGTGATGGAGTCGACGGCGGCCGAGACGGCCTCGGCGTTGTCGGGGTCCTGGGCGACCAGGAACTCCTTGAACGCGGGCTGCTGCTCGGTGCGGGCCGGGAAGCTGCGGCCCTGGTCGGTGAGGTACTGCGCGGCCTCGGGGCCGGTGAGGATCTGGAGGGCCTGGTAGGCCTCGTCCTTGTAGCCGCAGCTCTTCGAGACGCCGAAGCCGGAGTTGGCGACGTAGGTCTTGGAGCCGCCGACGCCCGCGGGGAGCGGGGCGACGCCGACGTCGAACTTCGCCGAGGAGATGTTGGAGCCGATGTTCCAGGAGCCGTCGACGGCCATCATCGCGTTGCCGTTGACGAACTGGGTCTCGCCCCAGCCGCCGTCGGCGGCGCTGGCCGGGACGCTGCCGACGTCGTCCTTGGCGAGTCCGGCGTACCAGGTGACGGCGTCGATCATCTTCTGCTCGTCGAACTGGAGTTTGACGTCGTCGGTGACGGGTGCGGCGTCGTTGTAGGACAGCAGCAGCGAGAGGGTGTGCAGGTCGGCGAAGGACATGCCGAAGCCGGACTTGCCGCCGGTGGTCAGTTTCTTCGCGGCGGTCTCGAAGTCGGCAATGGTCCAGCCGGCCTTCGGCTCGTCGAGTCCGGCCGCCTTGAAGGCGTCCTTGTTGTAGTAGACGAGCATCGAGGCGAGGTCGAAGGGCATGGCGAGCTGCTTGCCGCCGAGGTTGAGGGCGGCGGTGGAGGCGGGGTCGAAGCCGTCGGCCGGGACGTGCTCGCCGAGGGGTTCGAGGAGGTCGGTGTATCCGGCCAGGCGCAGGCTCTGCATGGAGACGAGGCAGGCCTCCTCGCCGGTGGCGAACTCGGTCTGGAGTTTGGTGAAGTAGTCGTTGAACGGCGCGGTCCGCAGGTTGACCTTGATCTTGGGGTTCGCGTCGGTGACCATCTGCGCGAGGTGGTCCAGCTGGGCCTTCTCGTCTTCGCTGCCGGCCCACATCTCCCAGTCGAGGGTGACGGTGCCGTCCTCGGCCTTGGTGCCACCGGCCGAGTCGGCATCGCCGCCACAGGCGGTGAGGGCGCCCGCGGCCACGGCCACGGCGCCGAGGGCGAGGGCGGCCCTCCTGAGCTTTCGCATCTTGTTCCTCCTGGGGACCTCCGGGCGAAACACCCACCACGGGTAGTAATTTCGGAGGCGAATTAATAAGCTCGGACTGTAGGCCCCCATCGGCCGGGTCGTCAAGACGCAACGGAGAATGAACCTGTGCCAAGCCACCCCCGGTACCGCGAAGACCTCACCCGGACCGAGATCCTCGCCCTCCTCGGAGCCGGTCCGCTCAACCGCTCCGAGATAGCCGCGCGCCTCGGCCTGGGCGCCGCCACCGTCACCGAGCACACCCGCAGACTCGTCGCGCTCGGCTACGTTCGCGAGCTCGCGCCCCAGGTCAGCGGGCCCGGACGGCCGCGCGTGCCACTCGAAGTGGTGGCCGACGCCGCCTACACCCTCGGGCTGCGCGTCCACCCTACGCACGTGGTCGGGGTGCTGGTCCGGCTCGACGGCTCGGAGGTCGAGCGCTTCGAGCTCCCCTTCGATCCCGCGAACGACCCGGTTTCCCAGCTGGCGGACGCCTGCGCCCACGCCTTCGCCGAGAACACCGACGCCGCCGCGCCCGTCTCGCGCATCAGGGGCGTCGGCGTCGCCCTCCCCGGCGTCATCGACCCGTCCACGGGGACCGTCCGCCTCTCCCCCAGGCTCGGCTGGACCGACATGCCGCTCGGGCCGCTGCTCGCCGCACGGCTGCCGGTGCCCGTCCTCATCGACAACGACACGCGTGCCAGCACCACCGCCGAACTGCTCTTCGGCGCCGGCCGGTCACACGACGACTTCCTCGTCCTGGCCATCGGCGACGGCGTCGGCATGGGGATCGTGCTGGGCCGACGGGTCCACCGCGGACCCGACGGCGTCGCCGGGGAGTTCGGGCACGTGCCGGTCGACCCGGCCGGGCCGCCGTGCATGTGCGGCCGGAGGGGCTGCGTCGAGGCCTATGTCGCCGACTACGCCCTGGCCGCCCGCGCCCGCGAGCTGGGGTTGACCGAGGAGACGCTGACCGTCGACGGGCTGCGCGACGCCGCCGGGGATCCCGGGATGGCGAAACTGCTGGCCGAGACCGGCGCGATCCTCGGGCGGGCCGTCGCGGGCGTCGTGAACGTGCTGGCCGTGCGCGCGCTGACCGTGATCGGCGAGAGCCACGTGCTGTGGCCCCATCTGGAGCCGGGGTTCACCGAGGCCGTCGCCGCCGGCGTCGTCGCCTTCCCCGACCTGGACGTGCGGGTCCGGCCGTGGGACGACAGCGCCCACGCGCGGGGCGCGGCGAGCCTGGTGCTGGCGGCGAGCATCGCCTCGTAGACACCGGCCTGTCGCATGACGATGGCATCCTGTCGGCATGGAGCCGTTCCGGATCGAGGTCCCCGAAGCCGTGCTCGACGACCTGCGCCACCGTCTCGCGGCGGCGCGAATACCCGAGCGAACGCCGGGCGAGCCGTGGTCGGCGGGTACGGATCCGGACTACCTGCGCGAACTCGTCGAGTACTGGGCCGAGGGCTTCGACTGGCGCGCCACCGAGGAGTGGCTGGCGGGTTTCCCGCAGTTCCTGGCCGACGTCGGCGGGCAGACGGTGCACTTCGCGCACGTCCGCGGCGTCGGCGTGCCCGGTGGCCCGCCGCCGCTGCCACTCGTCGTCACGCACGGGTGGCCGTACTCCTTCGCGGACATGCTGCCGATCGTGCCCCTGCTGACCGACCCGGGAGCGCACGGTGGGGATCCGGCCGACGCCTTCGACGTCGTCGTGCCCTCCCTGCCCGGTTACGGGTGGTCCTCGGCGCCGGAGGGGCCGGTGATCGGCCCGGCGACCGCCGACGTGTGGGCCGGGCTGATGGCGATGCTCGGGTACGAGCGTTTCGGGACCTACGGCGAGGACGTCGGCGCGGGGGTGAGCGACTGGCTCGCCGCCCGGCACGCCGAGCGCGTCATCGGGATCCATGCCGCCCATCCGGCGTACCCGCCCGAGGAGCGCAAAGGCGATCTGACCGGGGAGGAGCGGGCCTTCCTGGACTGGCTCGCCGCCCGCTGGGACCGGGGCGAGGGCTACAGCGCGATCCAGTCGACCCGGCCGGACACCCTCGCGGCGGCCCTGCTCGACTCGCCCTCGGGCCTGGCCGCGTGGCTCGCGGAGAAGTTCCGCGCCTGGAGCGACGGCGACCGCTTCACCTACGACGACATCCTCACCACCGTGACGCTCTACTGGGTCACGGGCACGATCGGGACCTCGTTCCGGGCCTACCACGACGACCGTTTCGAACCGGCCCTCCCGGTCATCACCGTCCCGGCGGGGATCACGGTGAGCAGGGCCGACCTCGGGATGCCGCGTTCACTGGCCGAGCGGACCTATGCCGACATCCGCTTCTGGAACGACCTGCCGCGGGGCGGTCACTTCGTCGCCAAGGAGGAGCCGGAGCTCGTCGCGGCGGACGTGCGGGAGTTCTTCCGCGGGCTGCGGTAGCGGCGGCGAACGCCGGCCGGCCGGGGCACCTGTGCGCCCCGGCCGCGTCGCGGCGCCAGCCCTCACGGATCGACGCGTCTCAGGCGGGGAAGACCTCGTCGCCCTTGATCTTCACCGGCACCTCGGTGAGGCCCGAGGTGGCGGGTCCCTTGCTGAGGGAGCCGTCGGCGGCCTTGAACTCCGAGCCGTGGGACGGGCAGGTGATGGTCCCGTCCTGCGGAGCCGGAAGCTGAACACCCTTGTGGGGACAGGTGCGGTTGAAGGCGACGACCTTGCCGTCCTCGGGCTGCACGAGCACGAGGTTCCCGGCGACGAGTCCGCCGCCGACGGGGATCTCGGCGAGCTTGGCCAGCGCGCCCTCGCTCGGCGGGTCGCCGCCGTCGGTGGACGGGCTGCTCTCGCCGTTTCCGGCGGGGGTGTCGGCGCCGGTGGGCGGCGGGGCGTCGGTCTCGGAGCCGCAGGCGGCGAGCACGGCCACGGCGGACACGCCGAAGGCGCCGCAGAGCACGCCGCGCCGGGAGGAGCGGACGACCTCGGTGGCGAGTTGCACCGCCGAGGCGGACTGGACCGGCATTGCCTCTTTGAGTTCGTTCACGTTGTTTCCCGTCTGGATAGCCGGATCGAAACGCTTCGCCCGGCCGAGGCGTGCCGGGACGTTCCCAGCCCGTCACGGCCCGCGGCCGGGCGCCGCTCCCCAGCACTACGGCCACGACGCGAAAAAGGTTCAATCTTTTCCCGGTTAGGCTCGGATCCGCCCCGGGAGCGCCGAGTGACGTGCGCGACGGCTTGAACGCTTCGGCGCCCGTCACCGTAGTAACCGGCATGGAGATCGCGGCCGCGGCGTGCGGCCCGGGCGGATTCCCCTGGACGAGGACCCACGGCATGGACAAAGACGGCACGCCCGAGCGCGGCGGCGGACTCGCCGGCGCCGCCACACCCGACGAGGAACGCCTCGCGCGGGCGCTGTACGCCGAACACTCCGACGCGCTGTGGCGTTACGCGCTGCGTCTGACCCGCGGTGACGAGCAGCGCGCCCAAGACGCCGTGCAGGAGACGCTGCTGCGGGCGTGGCGCCATCCGCGGGTGCTGTCGGTCAGCACCGAACACGCCCGCCGCTGGCTGTTCACGACCGTGCGGCAACGGGTGATCGACGACTGGCGCGCCGGTCGCGTCCGCCCCGAGGTCGTCACCGACAACATCCCCGAACACCAGGTCGCCGACCACGTCGACACCGCGATACAGGGCCTTCTGGTCACCGAGGCGCTCCGCAAGCTCACCACCGCCCACCGCGAGGTGCTCGTCGAGTGCTTCTACGGCGGCCGCAGCGTCGGCGAGGCGGCCACCCGTCTCGGCGTGCCGCAGGGCACCGTCAAATCCCGCCTCCACTACGCGCTGCGCGCACTGAAACTCGCCTTGGAAGAGGCCGGAGTGGTCACCGAGGAGTCCCGATGACCTGTCAGCACCATCACGACGGGGCCGCCTACGTGCTCGGGGCCCTCGATCCCGCCGACCGCACGGCCTTCGAGGCCCATCTACCGCACTGCGCCGAATGCACCGGGACCGTCCGCGGTCTCGCGCAACTGCCGGGCGTGCTCGCCCACGCGCCCATCGAGAACCTCCTCGCCGCGGCCGGCCCACCGCCGCCCGAGGACACCCTGCCCGTGCTGATCCACCGCGTCCGCGTCGACCGCCGCCAGCGCAAGTGGCGCACGGCGCTGGTCGGGGCCGCCGCGGCGGTGCTCCTCGCGGCCGGTTCGCTCGGGACGGCCGAGCTGCTGCGGACCGATCCCCCGCAGGCGCCGGTGGTGGCGCAGCCGGAGTCCATCGACGTGCGGTTCGCCGCCGCCGAGGGCTTCGACGTGTGGGGCGACGCCGCTCTGACCCGCCTGCCGGGCGGGACGCAGATACGCATCGACTGCGCCTACACCGTCGGGAAGGACTCCTACCTCGGTGGCCTGCCGTACCGGCTCGTGGTCACCAACGACAAGGGCGACGAGGACATGGCCGGCAGCTGGCACGCCAAGGACGGCCTGTCGGAGGGCATCCTGCTGTTCACGCGCTGGGCGCCGGAGAACATCAGCGCGATGGAGATCCAGGACCTCGACGGGAAGGTCATCCTGCACTGGACGCGATGAGGTCTTTCCCGCTTTGAACCATCCGGGCGACCTCGCCGTAGTCATGATGGGGTGGGCGAAACCCGCCGCCCGGTCGATGACCAACGGAAGGCGATGCCGGTATGCCCACGGAGTTCCTCGGACTGCCCCTGCACCCCCTGGCGGTGCACCTGCCGGTCGTGTTCGTGCCGCTGCTGGCCCTGTTCACCGCCGGGTACGTGCTCGTGCCCCGGATCCGCCGCAACATCGGCTGGTGGGTCGTGCTGCTGTCGGTGATCGCGCCCGTGGTCTCCTTCGCGGCCAAGCTCAGCGGCCAGAACCTCGCCGAGCAGAAGCTCACCGAACTCCGCGAGTCGCCCGAGGCCGCGCGGGCCGCCGCCGACAGTTTCAACAACCACTCCCAGTACGGCGACGTCCTCGTCTGGCTGGTCCTGGCCCTCGCGATCGGCGCCCTCGTCTACGCCGGACTGGCCAGCCGCCGCCTCGACGCCTTCGCCAAGGCGCGCTCGATCGGCCGGGCGAGCGCCTGGCTGAGCGAGGGCGAGGAGCCCGGTTCGGGACGCAAGGCGTTCCTGGCGGTGCTCGGCGTCGTGCTGATCGCCCTGGCGCTGGCCTCGCTGTTCTACGTGTTCCGGGCCGGGCACACCGGCGCGGAGATGCTCTGGGGTTAGCGGCCCGCCGACCGCGCCCTCCCACCATCGCGGCTCCGGGCGCGGTACGTTCGCAGGCCCCTCGACTTCCAGGAGCCTTCGATGCAGGTCATCAGCACCCTCTTACCCATCGCCCTCGGCATCGTCATGCTGGGGCTCGGGCTGAGTCTCACCGTCGCCGACTTCAAACGCGTCGCCGTCTATCCCCGTGCGACGCTGGTCGCGCTGCTCTGCCAGGTCCTGCTGCTCCCGGCGGCGTGTTTCGGGCTGATCCTGCTCTTCGATCCGCCGCCGGCGCTCGCGGTCGGGATGATGCTGCTGGCCGCCTCGCCGGGTGGTTCGACGGCCAACCTGTTCAGCCACCTCTTCGGCGGCGACGTCGCCCTCAACGTCACGCTCACCGCGGTCAACTCGGTCCTGGCCGTGGTCACGCTGCCGCTGGTGGTCAATTTCTCGCTCGACTACTTCATGTCGGCCGAAGGGGCCGTGGGGCTCCAGTTCGACAAGAGCCTCCAGGTCTTCGCGATCATCCTCATCCCCGTCGCCCTCGGCATGTTCCTGCGGCACCGCTACCCCGGTTTCGCCGACCGGATGGCCAAGCCCGTGCGGATCACGTCGATCGTGGTGCTGGTTCTGGCCCTGGCCGCGGCGGTCTTCCAGGAGTTCGAGCACATCGGCGAGTACATCGTCGCGATCGGCGCCGTCACGCTGTTGTTCAACGTGCTGAGCCTGGCCGTGGGCTACTGGGCGCCGAGGCTGACGCGGGTCGGGCGGGAGCAGTCGATCGCGACGTGCATGGAGATCGGGATCCACAACGGGACCCTCGCCATCGCGATCGCGCTGAGCCCGACGCTGCTGAACGACTCGCGGATGGCCGTTCCGGCGCTCACCTACGGGCTGTGGATGTTCCTCACCGCCACCGCGGCGGGCTTCCTGCTGCGGAGGGGAAGCCGGGACGAGACCGACTCCCCCTCCGCGACGGCCGTCAGTTGAAAGGCGGTCCGGTGAGGTTGTAGGTGTAGATCACCGCCGCGAAGGCCAGGCCGGACAGCGCCAGGACCGCATAGGCGATCCGGCCGGCCGGGCGCCACCAGCCGCGCCACCAGGCGGCGACCGCCGCGACGGCGACGGCCAGGGCGCCGACCACGGTGAGGGTCGCCAGGATCATCAGTCCATAGAGGACCGGTGTGCCGAGCGTGACCATCTCGATGGCGGCGCTCTGGTCGGACAGGAGCATGACGACGCCGGTGACGAGGCCGACGCTCAGCACGGCGGTGATCCAGCCGGTGAGTCCGGCGTAGCGGGCGACGCGCGGGCTCGCCGCCCGCTTGCGTCCGGCCAGCGCGGCCACGGGGATCGCGATGACCCCGACGAGGAGCAGCGCGACGGCGGCGAGGAGCACCTGGAAGTGCAAGGTGGGCAGCTCGTACCAGGCGATCTTGAGGTAGACCTGGTTCTGGCCGCGCCATTCGGTCAGGACGCCGTCGTCGCTGATGGCGAGGGTGCCGTGGCCGTCGATCTCCTGGAAGAAGCCGTGCTCGGTCTGTACCCAGACCTGGGTGTCTGCGTCGGGGTTCGACGACAGGGTCCGGTCGCTGGTGGTGATGGTGCCGTCATCGTTGGCGGTCACGGTGACGACGGACTGGGTGAGGGCCCGGGCCCGCAGGATCCCGTCGGTGGACAGGCGCGAGGTCTGGTAGCTGCCCTCGTAGCCGCTCACGTCCCCGCCGATGCCCCGGGGCGCCGTGGCCGGGGGCGCCTGCGGGAAGTACTCGTCGAGGACGGCGTCGATCAGGGCGCCTCCGTCGAAGTCGTCGTTCCCGTCGCCGTTGACGGTGACGAAGACGCCGATGCCCTGGTCGGGCAGCAGGGACATGTCGTTGTGGTAGCCCGTTCCGTCGCCGCCTTTGAAGATCACGCGCTGGCCGTTGCGCGGGCGCTCCTCGTAGATGTAGCCCATGCCGGGCATGCGCGGGTCCTGGGCGTAGTGCCGAGCCATCATGCGTTCGGGGATTCCCGCGCCGAGGACCGAGGCGCCGGAGAGCTGGTCGAGCATGAAGCGGCCCATGTCGGCGGCCGTGGTGACCTGGCCGGGGCCGGTCGGCGACCAGGGGTTGTAGTCCCCCGCGGTCTCGCTCTGGCCGTCACCGGACGGCCGGTAACCGGTCGCGAGGTTCTCGTCGACGGCCGCCGGGTGGGGCTGCGACGCGGTCGCGCCGGTCATGCCGAGGGGCGCGTAGATGTTCTCGTTGATGTAGCGGTCGTAGGGCACGCCGGCGACGAGTTCGACGATGTGCCCGGCGAGCGCGACGCCGTAGTTGTCGTAGGCGAGGACGGTGCCGGGTTCGCGGATCCGCTCGGGGACCTCGGTGAGGCTTTCGCCGAGGCTCGGCAGCTCCTCGGCCGTGGTGGCGGCGATGCCGAGCATGCCCGCGTCGGGGTCGAAGCCCGCGGTGTGGGTGAGCAGGTGCTCCAGGGTGACCGGTTTCCCGGGGTAGGTGTCGGGGACCTCGACGTCGGTCAGGTATTCGTTGACGTCGGTGTTCAGGTCGAGCCTTCCCTGATCGGCGAGCTGGAGGACGGCCGCGGCGGTGAAGAGTTTGGCCGTGGAGGCGGTGTAGAAGCCGGTGGTGGCCGGGTCGACAGGCGCCCCCGCGGCGATGTCGGCCAGGCCGTAGCCCGCGGTGTAGGCGACCTGTCCACCGGCGACGATCGTGACGGCGGCGCCGGGGACGTCGCCGTCGGCGAGCTGCTGGTTCATGACGCGGTCGGTCAGTTCGGCGAGGCCGGGGAGGTCGGGCGTCTCGGCGTGCGCCGGGGCGGTGGTCCCGGCGAGTGCCGCGACGGTGGCGGCCATCGCGACGAGGATCGCCGTGGCCGTCTTGAGTAGTGGGGTTCGGGTCGTCATGCAGTGAGAATGGCGTGATCGTCAGGTCGGAACACTGGGTTCACGACCCCTCTTGGCCGGGACCTAGGCCTACCGGCGCGCTCCACTGTGGATCACCGGCCGGGCCTGCCCGCTTCGCCGTGCCGGGTAACGTTCTGCGCCAGGGAGGGTGCCACATGACCGGGCAGTCCAGACAGTCCAGGCCGGACGTCCGCGCCACCGTGCGTGACGTCGCCGCCGAGACGGGGCTGTCGATCGCGACGGTCTCCCGTGTGCTCAACGGCCAGGCCAACGTCGCGCCCCACACTCGCGAGCTCGTGCTCAAGGCCGTCGACCGGCTGGGCGCGCAGGCGCCCCGGCCGCGCGTGGCGGCGGTGCGCCCGGCCGAGGGGGCGGTGTTCGTGCGCTGTCCTTACGTCCTCACCGACTACTTCGGACTGATCGTCTCGTCGATCGCCGAGACCCTGGAACGCCACGGCCGCCGCGTCGTCCTCAACGCCGGGGAGTCCTCGCAGGGCGAGCCCGTGCTCGCCGGGCTCGCCGCCCAGCCGGAGCTCGCCGCGGCGGTGCTGATCCTCCCGCCCGAGGACGCCGCCGAGATCATCCACCTGCGCGACCGCCGTTTCCCTTTCGTGGTCGTCGATCCGCGCACGTCCCTCCCCCGCGACATCGTCTCGGTGTCGGCCGCGCATTTCGCGGGCGCCCGCCAGGTGATGGCGCATCTCGTCGAGTTGGGGCACCGGCGGGTCGGCGTGGTCGGTGGGCCGCGTGCGTGGCTGACCAACGACGCGCGTCTCGCGGGGTACGCCGCCGCGCTCGCCGAGGCCGGTGTCATCACGGCGCCCGAGCTGGTGCGCGACGTCGCCGAGCCGACGACCGACCTGGGTCGCCGGGTCGCCGGTGAGCTGCTGGACCTGCCCGAGCGGCCGACCGCGCTGGTCGCGTTCAACGACAAGATGGCCGTCGGGGCTCTGCACGCGGCGGCCGAGCGCGGCCTGTCGGTGCCCGGGGACCTGTCGATCGCCGGTTTCGACGACCTGGATCTGAGCCGTGCGACGCGGCCGATGCTCACCACGGTCCGGCAGCCCCTTCAGGAGATGGGGCGGATGGCGGTCGCGTTGCTCATGCGGCTCCTCGACCGGCACGAGCTGGAGGCGCTGCACGTCGAGCTCGCCACCGAACTGGTCGTGCGGGGCTCGACCGGTCCCGTCACCCGAGTAAACGTTTCAGATTCTTGACAGCGCGTGTGCGCCGTGTTTCTCTGGTTTGGCGAGCGTGTTCCAGTTTTGTTTCATTTGTTCCATCGCTCGCGCTCCCTCCGTGAAAGGAGCCCGGCGTGCACAGAACACATCGACGCTTCCTCGGCATCGGCGTCATCGCCGCTTGTCTGGTCGCATTAGGGACCACCGTCTCCCCGCAACCGGCCGGCGCGGCCGGTGAACGGGTCGACGTCTGGCTGACCACCACTTCCGACGGCGGCGGCCGCGTTGTCACCCGCGGCCTCGAACAGCAGGCGCCCACCGCGTTCGGCGCCCCCGGCGGCGGCGGTCAGACCATCACCGTCAACGAGGGCACCACCTACCAGCAGTTCGAGGGCGGCGGCGCCTCCATCACCGACACGACCGCCTATCTCATGCGCGGCGGCCCGATCAGCGGCGCCACCCGCGACGCGGTCATGCGCAAGCTCTTCTCCCCCACCGACGGGATCGGGCTGTCCTTCGTCCGCAACCCGATCGGCGCCTCCGACCTCTCCCGCCCCGGCATGGTCTCGCTCGACGACACCTGCTGCAACCTCAACGACTTCAACGCCAACGGGTACGACACCAACGTCCGGCTGCTGACCCAGCAGGCCAAGTCGCTCAACCCGGCACTGCGCGTCAAAGGCGTGCCCTGGAGCGCGCCGGGCTGGATGAAGGACAACGGCCGGATGGACCAGATGGGCTGGCTCAAGGCGGAGTACTACGCCATGTACGCCCAGTACCTGGTGAAGTACGTGCAGAGCTATCAGGCCGCCGGCGTCCCGGTCAACTACATCTCGGTGCAGAACGAGCCCAACTGCTGCCAGTCGGGAAACCCCACCGCGATGAACTACCCGGGCATGAGCTGGAACGCCTCCGGGCTGATCGAGCTCACCAAGAACCACGTCTTCCCGGCCTTCCGGGCCGCCGGGATCACCACCAAGGTGCTCGTGCACGACTGGAACTACGGCGACTACCCGAACTTCGGCGGCCAGATCCTCGCCGACTCGGCGCTGCGCGGCGATCCACTGTTCGGCGGCATCGCCTGGCACGGCTACTTCGGCGACCCGGCGGTCGGCACACAGGTGCACGGCCAGTACCCGAACGTCAAGCAGTTCAGCACCGAGCACTCCGGCGGAACGTGGATCGGCAATCAGCACAACGAGGACCTCGCCGACATCGTCAACTACACCCGCAACTGGTCGGGCAGCCTGGTCAAGTGGAGCCTGGCCCTCAACCAGAACATGGGCCCGCACAACGGCGGCTGCGGCACCTGCACCGGCCTGATCACCGTCCAGGAGGGCGGCCCGCGCGCCGGGCAGGTCGACTACACGATCGAGTACTACACCACCGGGCACCTGACCAAGTTCGTCAAGCCGGGCGCGTACCGGATCGACTCGACCGCCAACGGGTCCGTCCCGAACGTCGCGTGGAAGAACCCCGACGGCTCGAAGGCCCTCATCGCCCACAACGGAGGCGGCTCCGCCCAGCAGGTCCGGGTCAACTGGGGCGGACAGTCCTTCACCTACAGCCTCCCGGCCCGCACCACGGCGACGTTCACCTGGTCGGGAACCCCCGGTGGCGACCCGACCGGCGGCCGGCTCACCGGCCTCGCGGGCAAGTGCGCCGACGTCGCCGGGGGCAGCACCGCCGACGGTGCCGCCGTGCAGCTCTACGGGTGCAACGGAACCACCGCCCAGCAGTGGTCGCGCCCCGGCGACGGGACCGTCCGCGCGCTCGGCAAGTGCCTCGACGTGACGAACCACGGGACCGCCAACGGCAGTCAGCTGCAGTTGTGGAGCTGTACCGGGGCGGCCAACCAGCAGTGGACGTACAACGCGTCGACCCAGGATCTGGTGAATCCGGCGGCGAACAAGTGCGTCGACGTCACCGGCAACAACAGCGCCGACGGGACCAGACTGCAGCTCTGGACCTGCACCGGCGCGGCCAACCAGAACTGGACCTTCACCTGACCGGTAGGGTCCGCGGGCCACCCGCCCGCGGACCCTTCCCAGGGCGGCCGCGCGATGGAATGATCATCCCGGTGAGAACGACACCACCCCAGCGCAAGGCCCTCAGCAACGACGTCCCCGCGATCGAGGCGCTCATGCGCCGCTCCGTCGAAGAGCTGTTCCCCCTCTTCCACGACGCCGGCGACACCGCCGCCGCGGCGAAGTACCTCACGGTCCCCGACATCGTCCTCATCGACGACGGCACCTACTACGTGCACGAGGACGGCGGCGAGATCATCGCCTGCGGCGGCTGGAGCAAGCGCGACAAGCTCTACACCGGCTCGGGCGACAGGGACGGCGACGCCCGCCTCCTCGACCCGGCTACCGAACCGGCCCGGGTCCGGGCCATGTTCGTGCGCGGCGACCACGCCCGGCGCGGAATCGGCCGCGCGATCCTCACCTCCTGCGCCGAGGCGGCCAAGGCCGACGGCTACCGCTCGCTGGTGCTCATGGCGACCCTGCCGGGTGTGCCGCTGTACAAGGCCTTCGGCTTCCGCGAGCTCGGCCGGGAAGACCTCCCGCTGCCCGACGGGACGACCCTCGCCGGCGTCGCCATGGAAATGGACCTGGACTGAGCTACCCCGGTGGGTCCACATCGGACGCGGTGACGGCGCCCTCGTCCAGCGACGCCGCCTCGGCGCGCAGCCGCAGCAGGCCGCCGTCCAGGTCGACGACCTCCCGCAACAGCACATACGGCCCCGACACCAGACGCCGAACCTCGCTGCGGAACGCCCGGCCGCCCTCGTTCCCCTCCAGCACGCCGAGGTACTCCACGCACTCCCGGCCCAGCACGGTCTCCCGCCCGCCGGGCACCTGGCCGTCGAGGTCTCCGGCGAGCACCTGCGCGGCGATCGGCGCGATCCTGGCGACCGGCACCTCCCACGGGCGCGCCCGCGGTTCGTCGACGAGACCGACCGGCTCGTCGAGATCCCCGTAGAGGTCGGTGCGCCCGCGGTCCGGGACCGCGGTGGCGGCGTCCATGAACTCCTCCATGGTGCGCGGGGTGCGCCCGAAGCCGCGCGGCTCGCTCACGTCGGCGGCGAGATCGGCGTACGCGCGACCCGACTCGTCGTGGATCCGGAAACGCGTGCCGCGCCACCAGATGGTCAGCCGCGTGGTGAGCACCGGTGCGCCCGGCGCGATGCGGGTGCGCAGCAGCCGCACGCGGACGTTGAGGCCCGTCACGGCAGTGTCGCCAGGTGGGCGGTGCGCCCTTCGAAGCCGGCGAGGTCGGCGCCGGTCATGTCGAAGGTGCGGGCTCCGCGCGGTACGGCGTGATCGGTCACCAGGTAGTCCATGTGCGCCCTGCCCATGCCCGCGTAGCGGACCCCGCGCCTGGCGGCGTCGGCGACGACGTGCTTGAAGTGGAGATTGCGCCACAGCGCGAACTTGCTCGCGCGGTCGGCCTCGGTGGCGCTCGGCATGCGGCGCAGTCTTCGTCGTTCTCGCCAGTTCAGGCCGGCGTCACTTCCCGCGCGGGCGTTGAGCACCGGGAGGAGGGCGTTGACGAAGGCGAGCAGGTTGGGCAGTTTCGGGCGGTGGGCGACGGTGTCGAGCGTGTCACCGAGGTGGCCGTCGACGACCAGCCCGGTGATCCAGGCGTCGAGGGTCGCCATCTGGGCGGTGGTCACCGCGGCGAGGTTTCGTTTCTCGGCGGAGAGGGCGCGTTGCCAGCGGCGCCTTCCCGCGACCTCGGCGACGACGTCCTTGGCGAAGGCCCAGGAGATCTTCAGGTATCGCTGGGTGGGCTCACCGACGTAGCCTCCGGTGGCCAGGCCGGCGAGCGCGCTGGTTCCGTTGAAGTACGGGATCAGCAGGTTCATCGCGAAGGCCATCTTGGGGTAGAGCGACTCCCCTCCGAAGCGGCGCCGGTTCGGTGCCGCCCCGACGCCGAAGGCGGCGTAGCCGGCGTTGTTCTCGGTGTTGTAGGCCGCGCTGATCTGGGAGCCGGCCGGAAGCCGGTCGCTGGAGAAGGGTTCGTAGGTGAAGTTGGTGGTGCCGATCGCGGGCGCGACCATCTCGAACTTCACCTGGGTGTGGTCCTCGCCGAGGATGTTCAAACCGGTGCGGGGGAAGCGAACCCAGGTGTCGGCGCTGGGTGGGCCGGGCAGGTTGCCGATGTGGTCGGTGGTGCCCGCCGCGTGGGCGTTCATCTCGGCGACGTCGTGGTAGTCGCGCATGAGCCCGTCGCCAGCCCACGGCGTCGTGATCGCGTTGAGGCGCGGGTCGGGTGCGTGGACCCGCACTCCGGCGATGAACACGCGGCGCTGGACGGTCGGGCGGTCGGCCGCGCTCGCGTCCAGGTACCGCCCGAAGGCCCGGTTGCCGACCCGGCTCTGCATGGCCGCGGCACGGTCCAGAAGGGATTCGTCGGTCTTGTCCTCGGTGCCCCCCTGTCGCACGGCCCGGATGGCCGAGGCGGGCGGGCGGTGGCGGTCGCGCAAGGCGGTCTCCTCCCAGCACGGGGCACCAATTCTAGGAAGGCGCACGGCCGGGCGACGGGGCGAAAGGGCACCCGAAGGTGCAGGCCGCGAAAACTCCTTCGACACGGTTCGGGCCTCCCGGCTAAGGTCTCGGCCATGTCCAGCCCCGAGGCGTCCAGACCCGGGCCACCGGTCTCCGGTGGCCGTTCGCCGACCTCGCGCTGATCGCGCCCGGCTCCGGGCGCCCTTTTCCGCACGCTCTGGCTCCGCCACCGGCGGCCGTTCCCCGGCGGTCCGTTTCTCGGTACCGCCGTGTCCACAACGGTCCATTCCACGGTCACGGAGTCTCTTCATGCCTTTCGCCGTCTACATGCTCGCCCTCGCGGTCTTCGCGCAGGGCACTTCGGAGTTCATGCTCGCGGGCCTGGTGCCCGACATCGCCGGCGACCTGTCGGTGTCCATTCCCGCGGCGGGGAACCTCACCTCCGCCTTCGCGCTGGGGATGATCATCGGGGCGCCGCTCATGGCGATCCTCAGTCTGCGCCGGCCGCGCCGCCGGGCGCTGCTGATCTTCCTGATCACGTTCCTGCTCGTACACATCGTCGGCGCGGTGACCACCAGTTACGCGGTGCTGCTGGCCACGCGGGTGATCGCGGCCCTGGCCAACGCGGGTTTCCTCGCCGTGGCACTCACGACGGCGGGCGCGCTCGTCGCCGGCGGCGCCAAGGGCCGCGTGACCTCGGTACTGCTGGGCGGAGTCACCGTCGCCTGCGTCGCCGGGGTCCCCGGCGGGGCCCTGCTCGGGCAGGTCTGGGGCTGGCGGGCCGCCTTCTGGGCGGTTGCGGCGGTCTCGGTGCCCGCCGTCGTGGCGATCCTGCGGTCGGTCCCGGCCGGGCCGCCGCCTTCGGCGGGCACGAGCGCCCGTCGTGAGCTGCGGGCACTGCGGGACACCCGGTTGCTGACGACGCTGCTGCTCGGGGCCCTGGTCAACGGCGGCACGTTCTGCGCCTTCACCTTCCTGGCCCCGCTGCTGACCGAGGTCGGCGGCATCGGCGAGGTCTGGGTCCCGGCGCTGCTGGCGTTGTTCGGTCTCGGTTCCTTCGCGGGCGTCACGGCCGGGGGGCGCTTCGCCGACGCCCGGCCGCGGCGGATGGTCCTCGGCGGCGGGGGCGCGCTGGCCGCGGGGTGGGCGCTGTTCGCGCTCACGGCGGGAAACCCGGTGCCGGCGGTCGTGCTGGTGCCGGTCCTGGCGGCGCTGTCCTTCGCGGTCGGTTCGACGCTGATCGCACGGGCGCTGTACGCGGCGCCGACCGCCCCGACTCTGGCCGGTGGTTTCGCGACGGCCGCGTTCAACGTGGGTGGTGCCCTCGGGCCGTGGGCGGGTGGCCTGGCGATCGGTGCCGGGCTTGGGTTCCGGTCACCGTTGTGGGTCAGTGCCGGGCTGGTGGCCTTGGCTCTCATCGCGGCGATCGTGTCGGGCTTCGGTCGGCCTGTGCGCGAATCTCGTCCACATAGCGCGGCCACAGGGCTCTAGGCAGGTCGTGCCCGACGCCCGGCAGCGTGATCAGCCGGGCGCCGGGCACGGCGGCGGCGAGGTCGTGGGAGGCGCGGGGACGCAGCAGCGGGTCCTGTTCGCCGTGGAAGACCACGGTGGGCGCACGCAGGGTGCCAAGCTCCGGGCCGCTCCAGCGCGCGCCGGTCTGGCGGGCTTGGGCGGCGGTGTCGCGGAAGCCGCTGACGCGGTCGCGTTCGGCCGCCGCGCGGGCGGACTCCTCGTCGAAGGGGTGGGCGGGCGATGCGAGCATCCGGGCCAGTGCGATCCCGGCCGCGACGTCGCCCTCGTGGCCGTCGGCGAAGCGGATGCGGGACATGCGCACCATGACTCCCGGCCGGATGTAGCGGATCAGGGCGAGGGGCCCGGCTCCGCTGGGGACGCACGCCGAGGTGGTGAGGGTGTGGACGTGGTCAGGGTGCCGCAGGGCGATGTGCTGGGCGACGACGCCGCCCATCGAGTGCCCGAACAGGTGCGCGCCGCTCCAGCCGAGCGCGTCGAGGACGGCGACGGCGTCGTCGGCGAGGTCTTCGGCGGTGTAGGCGGCCGGGCGGCGGCGGAAGAGGGACGTGATCGGGTTGCCGCGCTTCCGGTCGGGCCAGCGGCTCGACTCGCCGGAGTCCCGGTGGTCGTAGGTGGCGACGTGGAACCCGGCGGCGACGAGGTCGTCGATGAGGCCGGGCGGCCACCAGAAGCGGGAGGCCGCGAGGCCCATGATGAGCAGAAGCGGGTCGCCGCCTTTTCCTCCGTGGTCCTCGTAGGCGATGGTCATCGTTCCGCTGGTCGTGTACCGGGTGGACATGCCGACTCCTTTCGCGAACGTCGTTCGCAAATAAGGCTAGCCGATCGGGTACGGTGTTCGCAAACACCGAGGAGGGGGAGCGATGTCCGAGGAGGTCATCTGGCTGCGGCCCGAGCACGCGGCCGTCGGCCGACCCGCCGAACGCAGCCGCGCCGAGATCACCGCCGCCGCGATCGGCCTGGCCGACCGCGAAGGCCTCGACGCGGTGTCGATGCGCAAGGTCGCCGCGGAACTCGGTACCGGCGCGGCCTCCCTCTACCGCTACGTCGCCAATCGCGACGACCTGCTCGACCTGATGGCCGACGCCACCGCCGCCGAGTACGAACTCCGGCCGCCGAGCGGCGATCCCCTCGCCGACCTCGGAGTTCTGGGCACCCGGAGTCTGGCGATCATGCGCCGCCATCCGTGGCTGCCGACGCTGGTGCTCACCCGCTCGACCCTCGGCCCCGGCGGCGCGGACCTCCTGGAGCACTTCCTGACCGTCGTCGACGGGCTACCGCTCGACGCCACGGCCAAGATGGAGGGCTTCGCGCTGCTCCAGGGATTCATCGCGATGTACGCCCACCACGAAGCCGGTGCGGAGGGCGAGCTCATGCGGCGGCAGACGGCCTACCTCGCGCACGTCGCCGGCGACGGCGGGCATCCCCGGCTAGCGGCGGTCTTCGCGGAGGCCGGTGACACCGGCGCCGACCGGTTCCCCGGGCTGCTCAGGCGCGTGCTGACGGGACTGCTCGGAGACATCGGCGCGTGACGAGGGACGGATGCGCGGACCGCGCACCCGTCCGTGCGCGTCACAGACCGGTGATCTGGACGAGGATGGTGCCGTTCTGGCTGGTCATCCCGCCGGGAACCAGGCATTCCAGCGGGTTGACGAGAAGGTAGATCCAGGTGACGACCGCCGCGGCGCCGGTGAACTGGCCCGCGATGATGGAGCCGACGCCGGTCTGCTGCACGATTCCGGCGGTGGAACTGGCCGTGTAGGTCAGGGTGGCGGTGGAGGTCTGGCCGTTGTTCCAGGCGAGCAGGAGCGGACCGGTGCCGAGGGGGAAGATCGAGTTGCAGGAGGCGTTCGGAACGCTGTAGACGAAGGGGCCCAGAGACCCGCTCGTGAGTGTCGGGTCGGTGGACGTGCAGGACGTGAGAGCGTCGTTCTCCGTGACCGTGACCGTCTGTGGGGTGAGTGTCATCCCTGGGCTCAGGGCGACGTGGCTGGTTCCGGTGCAGGTGGTCGTCGACGCGGCGTGGGCCGGAGTGACCGGGACCGTGATGACGGCGAGGGCCACGGCGCAGCCGAGGACGGTGGTGATCGCGCGCCTCAACCGAGCGCGTGCACGGGATGGTGTGGACATGGTGCCTCGTTTCTCGCGGGTGGGCTTGGCGCGAGGGCGACGGGGGTGCGACCGGGCGGTCCGCGGTTCCCGCGGCCCGCCCGATCGTCTGTGGGAAGCCGCTCAGCAGCTCGATGTGGTGTCTCCGACGTCGGTGGTGCAGGTGTCGGATCCGAGTCCGCCGTTGGCGCTGTCGCCGCCGACGCCGTCTTGGACGTTGATGCTGTCGTTGCCGAGGTTGCCGCTCATGATGTCGGTGCCGTCGGTGTCGAGCATCGTGTCGTTGCCGTTCTGGCCGTCGAGGTCGTCGTTTCCGGGGCCGCCGTAGATGTGGTCGGCGCCGTTGTCGAACAGGTACAGCAGCGATCCGAGGAGGGTTTCTCCGTAGTTGGTGTCGTTGCCGTTCTCTCCATAGAGGTAGTCGGCGCCGTTCCCGCCGCCCATGGCGTCATCGCCGTCGCCTCCGTAGATCACGTCGTCGGCGTTGCCGCCGTCGATGATGTCGTTGCCCGACCCGGCGTAGATGGTGTCGTCGTTGTTGCCGCCGTCGATGTCATCGACACCGGGCCCGCCGTAGATCGTGTCGGTCCCGTTCCCACCGTTGATGGTGTCGTTGCCGCCGAGGCCGCAGATGACGTCGTTTCCGTTGCCGCCGTTGAGGGTGTCGTTGCCGTTCGTCCCCAGGATCGAGCACCCCAGGGAGTTGTTGACCGTCGTCGACTCCGCATCGGTGTTGTCCGAACCGTTGAGGTCGGTCTCGTTCAGAGTCGCCACGGCGGTGGCGGTCACGGTCCCGGTAGCGGCGGGTGTCACCGTCACGGTGATGGTGGCACCGGCTCCGGCGTTGAGGGCGCCGATCGTGCAGGTCACCGTCGGGGCGGAGGTCGAGCAGGACCCCTGCGACGTCGTCGACGACACGATCGCCACCGATGCTCCGGTAAGGGTCGTGGCCACCGAGACACCGGTGGCGTTGGCGACACCCGAGGCGTTGGCGACCGCCACGGTGTAGGTGAGGTTCGCACCGCCGAGGGCGATCGGGTCGGCGGAGTCGGAAACCGCGACGGACACGTCGGCACCGGCGGGATTGACGGTGGTGGACTCGGCGTCGGTGTTGTCCGTGGCGTTGGCGTCGGTCTCGTTCAGGCTCGCCACCGAGGTCGCGGTGAGGGTGCCCGCAGCGGTCGGCGTCACGGTGACGGTGAGGGTGGCCGACGCGAAGGGAGCCATCGACCCCACGGTGCAGGTGACGACCGGGGCGGATGTCGAGCAGGAGCCTTGGCTGGTGCTGCTCGACACGATCGTCGCGGCGCTACCGGAGAGGGTGGTCGCGACCGAGACGCCGGTGGCGGGGGTGCCCTCGTTGGTCACGGTGGTGGTGTAGGTGACGTTCCCCGCGCCGACGGTGATCGGGTCGGCCGAGTCGGCGACGCCGACGATCAGGTCGGGGCTCAGTGGGGTGACGTTGATGTTGTAGGACCCGGCAATGGTTCCGGCCCCGACGTTGTGGTAGCCGCCGAGGCGAATCCAGTAGGTGGTGCTGGCCGTGGCGGCGAAGGTGACCGTCGAGGCGCCTCCGGGGGCGATGCCGTCGTCGTTGCAGGCGATGTTGGTCAGCGCGTTGACCGCCGACCCGGTGTAGACGTCGAGGATGGTGTCGAAGTTCGACCCGGCGGTGTCGGCCTGGATGTTCCTGGACACCGACGGGGTGATGCTGTACCAAACGGTGTTGTCGACGGTGTCGAGCGCGTTCACCTTGCACGGCGAGGTGTTGTCCTCACCGGCCTCGATGGTGGCGTCCACGGTGGAACCACTGGCCCCGAACACGGTCGTGTGGCCTTCGGCGTTGGCGAAGTCGTCGTTGGCGGGCGGCGCCGCCCACGCCGGTGCCGTGGTCACGGTCGCCATGGCCAGCCCGAGCATGCTCGCGGCGGCCAGAATCACCCAGCGCCGCCCACGCCGGTGGAGGGATGTGGTGTCGATGGAGATGGACAGCATGGAAGTCTCCGGTTCGGTCCTGGCCCCCGCCGCCCCGCGAGCTCCTCCCGCGTGCGGACTGGCGTCCATGCGGGCCTTCCCTGACCCTCTTTCCGGCCCCCCATGAACGCCAGGGGACTTAAGTCCCGCGCGCGTGGGAGCGTTTTCAAGATGGTGGAGAAAGAGCCCGGCGGCACGGTCCGCGTCGCACAGGCGAGTCCGCATCGGCCGGTTCGCGATCGGGCCGACCGTCCGCGGCCTACTTCAGCAGCTTCGCGACCGCCGTGTCGTAGGTCGCCTGATCGATCTCACCGGACTCCCGCAGCTTCGTCAGCTGGGCGATGACCCGGGCCGTTCGGGCGGCCTCGTCGTCCTCCCCCGCGCCGGAGGGCTCGGGGGCCGGCTGCGACGTCGGTTCGGGCTTGTGCGGGACCTTGACCAGCAGAACCGCGACGGTGACCAGCCCGAATCCCGCGATCACGGCGAGGGCGATCTCGATGGTCGAGGTCGGGATACCGCCGAAGAACAGGAAGTGCGCGGGACCGTCGCGTTCGATGAGGCCCTCGCCGACGGCCTCTTCGAGGCCGACGAGGGTCGCGCCGGCCGAGAGGAACAGCCCCACGCCGAACATGAGATGCCCACGGCCCGGTGGAAGGACGGCGTAGGCCGCGGCGAACATGACGAAGAGGCCGAGAACCGGTGCGGCTCCGGCGAAGTCGTTGGTCGAGCACTCCCCGCCGTAGCACTCCCACTCGACGAGCGAGGCCTCGCGAGCGCCAAGGCGCAGGATCCACTGCCCGGCGACGAAGAGGACGAGGAAACCGAGGACGCGCAGGACGAGCGTGCGCTTGAACGTGCTCATGGGCGGCCCTGGGGTCGAGGGGACGGGCACGCCGAGTCTACTGGGGAGGGGCACGCTCGCCCCTCCCCCGAACCGTCGCGGCCTCAGCCGCGCCCGATCGCCTCCGTCAGGTTCTCGCTGAGCCCCAGCGGCTCACCGAGCACCCCGCCCGGCGCGAACAGGCGCGGCGCGGTCACCGGTGTCGCCCCCAGTGCCTCCAGCAGCGTGACCACCGGCGCGAGCTTCTCGTAGGTCAGCAGGACGACCTCACCCGGCCGCGCCATCCCCAGCGCGACGGGCAGCGCCTCCCGCAGTCCGATGGCCGTCCGGCACTCCGTGTCCGGCCGGTGCGCGGTGATCGCGTCATGGATGATCGCCGACGTCTCCCCCGCCCGGCGTCCGCGCTTGTCGACGTCCTCGTAGACGACGACACGCGCGAAACCGTCGGCGACGGCCCGCGCCGACGCCTCCAGGAGGTCGTCGCGCCGGTCGCCGGGGAAGGTCACCGCCGCGACGGCGCCGTCCCAGATCTCGCCGACCGTCCCGGCCATCGCGGCAAGGCCCGGCGCGTTGTGCGCGTAGTCGACGAGCACATCGACGCCGTCGAGATTCCAGAGCATGCCCCGCCCGGGGTTCCCGGTCCACGGGTCGAAGGACCGCAGCCGGTCCACGATCGCCTCGGCCGGCGTGCCCAGCGCCCGCGCGGCCGCGACCGCCGCGAGTGCGTTGGCCAGCGCGTGCGGTGCCTTCCCGTCGAAGGAGCCGGGGATGTCGGCGAGATACATCAGCGCCTCGCGCCGCGGGCCGCTCGCCTCCACCAGGCGCCCGTCCTCGGCGAGGAAGGCGCGCCCACCCGCGCGCAGGTGCGCGGCGATGACGGGATTGCGGTCGTCGGTCCCGAACCAGATCTGCTCCTTGTACGCCGCCCGCACACCCGGCTGGTCCGCGACACTCACGGTGTTCGGGTCGTCGGCGTTGAGGACCAGGGCGCCCCCGTCGCGGACGCGTTCGGCGACGAGGCTCTTGACGTCGATGAGTTCACCGATCGTGCTCACCCCGTCCTGCCCGAGGTGGTCGGCCTCGATGTTGGTGATGACGCCGACGTCCGACCACTCGTAACCAAGGCCGCGCCGGACGATCCCGCCGCGCGCGGTCTCCAGAACCGCCACGTCGACCGTCGGGTCGCCGAGGATCATGTCCGCCGACGCCGGTCCCGTCGCGTCGGCGCGGTGCACGAGCCGCCCGGCGATGTAGACGCCGTCGGAGGTCGTCATCCCGACGCGCGTGCCCTCGACGCCGAGCAGGTGCCCGACGAGGCGGGTCGTCGTGGTCTTGCCGTTCGTGCCCGTGACCGACACCAGCGGGATCCGCGAGGGCGTCCCCGCCGGGAACATCGCCTCGACGATCGCCGACCCCACCCGCCGCGAGCGGCCCTCCGAAGGCGACAGGTGCATGCGCAGGCCCGGCGCGGCGTTGACCTCGATGACCCCGGCCGTCGCCGGGCGCGCGGCGACGGTCGGTTCGAGCGGTTCGGAGATGTCGGGTAGCCGCAGGTCGATGCCCGCGACGTCCATCCCGACGGCGGCGACCGTGCGGCGGCACAGCTCGACGATGTCGGGATGCACGCGGTCGGTGACGTCGCGGCTGGTCCCGCCGGTCGACAGGTTCGCGTTCGCGCACAGCCACACGACCTCGCCCTCGCCCGGAACCGACGCGGGTGTCTTGCCCTGCGAGGCGAGCAGGCGCAGCGCGCCCGCGTCAAGCCGCAGGCGGGTCAGCGCCCGGTCGTGATGCTCACCGCGCCGGGGGTCGGTGTTGACCTGGGCGACGAGCGCGGTGATGTCGTGCCGCCCGTCGCCGGTCACGTGCGCCGGGCGGCGTTCGGCGGCCGCGACGAGCTCGCCCTCGATCATCAGGACGCGGTAGTCGGCGCCCTCGAACTGCCGCTCCACCAGCACGTCGCCGTCCCGGGACGCCTCGGCGAAGGCCTCGGTGATGTCGCGCGGTGTGGACAGGTCGAGGTACACGTGGTGGCCCTGGCGACCGCGGCGCGGTTTCACCACCAGCGGCGCGCCCATCTCCGCGAGGAGCCGCATCGCGTCCTGCACGGTCTGCGCGACGCGCCCCTGCGGGACCGGGATCCCGGCGGCGGCGAGGAACTCGCGGGTCAGCTGCTTGTCGGCGACGATGTCGGTGCCCACCGCCGGTGTCCGGTCGGTCATCGCCGCCCAGGCGAGGCGGCGGTGGCGTCCGTATCCCAGGCGCAGCAGTCCGAGCCGCCCGACGCGCTCGACCGGGATGTCGCGCCGGCGGGCCGCCTGCGCGATGGCCTCGGTGCTCGGCCCCGGGCGCTCGCTCTCGTGGGCCGCGCGGATCGCCGCCAAGGCGTCGGCCCAGACCGGTTCGCGTCCGTCGACGAGCGCGCCGACGATCTCGACGGCGAGTTCGATGAGCGAACGCGGCACCGTGGAGTCGAGGGGCTCGTCGCGTGGGCATTCCATGACGACGTCGTAGCGGCCCGCGGGCCCGGCGAGGCTGGTGCGGCCGAAGGTGACGTCGCGGCCGATCATCGCCGACAGCTCCAGCGCGACGTGCTCGGCGACGTGGCCGAAGTACGTGCCGCCGTGGAGACGCTTGACGAAGCCGCCGGGCCGGTCGCTCGCGCAGTGGTGCGCGGTGAGGCCCGGCAGCAGGGCGAGAAGGGCCTCGGTGAAGCCGTCGTGGTCGGTGGTCTCGTCGCCGGTGAGGCCGTCCAGTTCGAGACGGACGGTCACCACCGGCCGGGGCAGGTATCGGTTCGGTCCACGCAGTCGGCGTACGGACTCGATCCTCATGGCTGTTCCTCCGGTTCGGGTGCTTCGGTGATGCGTGGCTGGCGGCCGTTGAGCTCGAAGGTGTAACCGTGGGGGAGGACGTGCAGCCGCACTCCGCAGAGCGCGATGGGGCCGAGCTCCTCGCTGGGAGTCTCGATGGTGCTGGCCGGGCCGGCGTCGATGACGGTCACCGATCCGGCGCCGATGACCTCGAAACGCGAGCCCTCGACGAGGATCGCGGTGTTCTCGTCGATGCCGAGACCGAGTTCGTGCGGATACTGCGCGATGGCGCTGAGCAGCCGGTTGAGGCGGCCGCGTTCGGCGAAGTGCATGTCGATGAGGACGCCGTGCACGAACTCCAGGCCGGGGCCGGTGCGGACGCTGCCGGGTGAGACGCGCGAGCCCTGACCTTCGACGATCATCGTGCTGGCCATCATCGTGGCGCCCGCGCTGGTGCCGGCCAGGACGAGCCCGTCCTCGGCGCGTTCGTGGAGGATCGTGTCGACGCGCGAGCCGCCGAGGACGGTCGTGATGCGCAGCTGGTCGCCGCCGGTGAAGAAGACGCCGGTCGCGCTGCGCAGGAGGGCCACGGCGTGGTCGCTGTTGGCCTGTTCGCGGTGTTCGAGTCGCAGCGCCTCGACATGTCCGGCGCCGAGCCGGGTGAAGACCTCGATGTACTCGGCCTCGATCTTGTCGGGATCCCCGCTCGCGGTGGCGATGACGATGATGCGCGCCGACCCGCGACCGGAGATCTCGACGAAGCGGTCGAGGATCGTGTCGTCGTGCTCGCAGTGGCTCTCGGCACCGCCGATGACGAGGATCCGCCCGCTCGGCGCGGCCGTCCCCCACTTGATGTACGACATGTCGTGCTCCCCCTTGGCGGCCGAGGCCGATCGCGCCCACGCGACTGGTCGCGCGACGGCCGCGGCAGCCGTCATCTGGGCTTCACCAGCGATGATCCGATACAAGCACGCCGAAGCGCCGTCGGATCGCCGACTGGGGAGATGCGGTGTTCGGGAGGGGACGGGTGGCGACGCGTGGGGTTGGTGGGGGGTTTGGGGCCGGTGGGGTGGTGGGTGAGTTCGGCGACGGGGGCGGCTCCGCGGTTCGGTGGGTGCGGCCCCCCGGGGCATGCGGCCGCGGCCTGGGCATCACAGGCGCGGCCGGTGTCCCCTCTCCTGCGCCGCCGATGCCGGAAAACCCGGACCTAAACGATGTTGCCTTACAAACCAGACCTGGCCCCCCAAATGATCGCCTTCACTCATCAAGCCCCTTTTCGTTCCCTTTTCCCGCCCCCGAAAAATCGACCCTTCCACCCCTTCCGGCCCCGCGACTTAGCCCTAAAGGACGATCTGCCGGATTGGCCGGAACCTTGTAGTCGGTCGGTAGTGTGAAGCCATGTCCGTTCTCGCGGTCAACCGACTCCCGTGCGCGAGCGAGTCGCTACCGGAATGCGCGAGTTCACCGCCGTGCGCATTCCGGGCGACCCCCTCGGCGAATGGGTCGGCGACGCTGCCCGAACGGATGTGCCGCACTGTCCATCGCGCTTGCTCGCACGCGCCCGACCCACCCCCACGCCCGGCCTTCGAGGCCGCCGCGACACCCTTCGGTTCCGGCGCGTGCCGCCGGTTCCGTCGGCCGCGGCGACCGATGACGGCCGGCGTTCCGCCAGGTGCTCTCGCGTTGCGTGAAGCACCGATTTCTCCATGTCACCGTCATGTCGAAAACCGTCACGCGAGTGGCCGGTTTTCCTGACCGAACGATCCCGAAAACGCTTACAGAAACCACGTCCACCGCGAACACGAGAATTCGAAGTCTCAAGCGGGAGCCCCAATTTCGCTCAAGACGAATCGAGACGGCCTTTGCGTCCTCGCGGAACAACTCGGCGAGCGGTGGGCAACCGATTCGACGATAGCGAAGGTGCTGCGTTGTTGGAGGTAGTCCTGCTCGGGCCGGTGGAGGCCCGAGTCGATGGTGTCGGCGTGCCCTTGGCGCCGCTGGAAAGAAACCTGCTCGCACTGCTCGCCCTGTCACCGGGCACCGTGCTCTCCACCGAGCGGATCATCGACAGTCTCTGGGGTGAGCGCCCACCGGCGCAGCCCCGTTCCCGTGTACAGGGCCTGGTGTCGACCCTGCGCCGCAAGCTCGGCGACACGCTCATCACCCGGCACCCCGGGTACCTTCTCGCCGTCCCCCCGGACGGCAGTGACCTGAGCCGGTGCGAGGACCTCGCCCGTCAGGCACGTTCGGCGACCGTCCCCGTCTCGGCCGCCGAACTGCTCAACCGAACCCTCGCCCTCTGGCGCGGCGACCCCCTCGACGGGGTCACCGCGCCGGGGATCGACGCCGACCGGGCCCGCCTCACCGAACTCCGGGTGGGTCTGCTGGAGGAACGTTTCGAGGTCGAACTCGGCCTCGGAAAGCACGCCGCGCTCGTCGGTGAGCTCATCGCCGCCGTCGCGGCCCAGCCCCTGCGGGAGCGGCTCGCGGGTCAGTTAATGCTGGCCCTGTACCGCTGCAACCGTCAGGCCGACGCCTTGCGCGCCTATCAGGCGCTGCGGGAGCGGCTGGCCGAGGAGCTGGGTGGTGATCCCTGCGCGGATCTGCGTGAACTGCACGCCATGATCCTGCGCGGTGGGGAGGCAGCGGTGCACCCGCCGGTGCCGGAGCCGCCGTCGCGGGAACCGAGAGAGGAGGAGCCACGGCCGGCGCAGATGCCGGCCGGGGTAGGCCATTTCACCGGCCGGGAAGGCGATCTGGCGTGGTTGTCGGCCTCGCTCCCGGGACCGTCCGACGAGGCTCGCGTGCTGGTCGTGACCGGCGCGGGTGGGCTCGGCAAGACGGCCCTGGTCGTCTCCTGGGCGCACTCGGTCGCCGATCGTTTCCCCGACGGCCAGATCTTCGTCGAGCTGCACGGCGCGGGGCTGGGCGCCGCACTCTCGGCGGGTTCGGCCCTCGGGTCGGTCCTGCTGGCCCTCGGGGTGACCGCGGATCAGCTGCCGGTGAGCGCGGAGGAGCGCGCCGCCCTCTACCGGACGATGATCCACCGGCGCCGTCTGCTGATCGTGGCAGACGACGCCGGTTCGGTCGCGCAGCTGCTGCCGCTGGTGCCACCGACGGCGGGAAGTCTCGTCGTGGCGACCAGTCGCAGCAGCCTGTCGGCGCTCAGCGCGCATCACGCCGTCCGCTCCCGCACCCTCGAACCGCTCGACCCCGATGCCGCGCACGCCCTACTGCGCGCGATCGTGGGACCCGAGCGGCTGCGGGGTGAGGGCGCGTCCGAGGTGGTGTCGCTGTGCGGCGGCTGGCCGCTGTCGATCCGGCTCGCCGGTGCGACGCTGGCGGCCCGTCCACGGCAGTCGCTGTCATCGTTCGCCGAGGAGCTGCGCGAGCACGCCGACGCGTTGTCGGTGGCCGACGATTCGCGCACGGTCCGGGCGGCGCTCGCCGAGACGCACGCCGGGCTCGACCCGGCGGCGGGGCGGTTGTTCGCGCAGCTGGGGCTGCTGCCCGGGACGTCGGTCTGCCTGTCCCTGGCCGCCGCGACGGCGGGCACCTCGGTGTTGCGCGCGCGGCGGTTGCTGGACGAGCTGATCAGCGCGAACCTGGTCTTCGAGACCGGGCCGGATCGCTATGCGCTGCACGACATGATCCGGCGGTTCGCGCGCCGGTGCGGCGCGGCCCTCTCGGACCGCGCGGTCGTCGAGGAGCGTGTGGTGCGCTGGTATGTGGCCGTGTTCGACACGCTCGCCAGGCGTCTCGAACCCGACCGCGACTGGCCGCCGGCTCCCGGGCAGCCGGAGTGGTCGCCGTTCGAGCCGGACGGTTCGGGCACCGAGCGCTTCCGTGATGCCGAGAGCCCGAACCTCCTCGCGGTGGTGCGGTGGACGGCCGGTCGTCCCGACCGTTCGCTGACCTGGCGGCTGGTGGCGCTGGCGCACGCGTCGGGAGCGCGGGTGCCGGTCGAGGCCTGCGAGATCGGTCTCGCGGCGGCGCTGGAACTCGGCGACCGTCGTGCGGCCGGGGAGGCGCACGCGCGGCTCGGTCTGGTCCTGCTGCGTGATCCGGTGTCCTTCGACGCCGCCGACGGGCACCTGACCCTGGCCGTCGAGCTCCTCGACGCCGGGGACGGGCGCCTGTCCAGCGCGACCTCGTTCGCGCTGGGCGCGTCGCGCGCGGTCCAGGGCCGTCACGGTGAGGCACGGGAGGCGATGGAGTCGGCGCTGTCGCATCTCGATCCGGGCCGGGAGCCGCTGTCCTACGCGGTGGTTCTCCTCGGCTACGCCGAGGTGCTGGTCGGTTCCGGTGCCGTCGACCGGGGACACGAGCGTTTCGCGCAGGCGGTGATCCTGTGCCAGGCCGCGGTCGGCTGGCAGGAGGGCCGTTTCGGGCGTTTCGATCGCGGCCGGGTGTGTCTCGACCGGCGGCTCGCCGACGAGTACCTCGACCACCTCGGGCGCTCGCTCTCGGCGCCCAGGGTCACGCCCCAGGACCGTGGTCTGGCCCGGACGCTGATCGACCTGGGTCTGGCGTTGCGGGCTCGGGACGTGGTGCCCGCAGTGGCCGGGGTCGCGCACGCCGAGGAGGTGTACATGGCGCTTCCGGCGCTGAACGTCGCCGAGTCGTATTCGGCGGAACCGTATGCGGCGGAACCGTACCGGATCTGAAGCGAAACTGAGGGGCCGGCCGCCAGGCTCGGCATAGGCCGGCCCCTCAGGAGGATCCATGTCCCGCCCGCACGCCGAGGCGATGTACGCCCGCGACCTGACCTGCCGCGAGCTCGGCATCGCCCTCGACGAGGTCGGTCCCGGCCGGGCGCGGATGAGCATGGTCCTCACCGGGTCGATGGTCAACGGCCACGGCATCCCGCACGGCGGTTACGTCTTCCTGCTCGCCGACGCGGCCTTCGCCTACGCGTGCAACTCGCACGGCCCGGTGACCGTCGCGCAGCACGCGAGCGTCACCTTCGTGCGCGCCGCCGCCGTCGGGGACACGCTCGTCGCCGAGGCCGTCGAACGGGTCCGCGAAGGCCGCAACGGCGTCTACGACGTCACCGTGACCGGCCCGGAGGGGCGCGTCGTCGCCGAGTTCCGCGGCCACAGCGTCTCCCTGGCCGGGAACCCTTTCCCGGCGCGGCCGTGAACGCCGTCGCGACGCACTGCCCGTACTGCGCCCTGCAGTGCGCGATGGGTCTGGTTCCCGACGGGCGCGGCCTGAAGGTCGTGGCCCGCGACTTCCCCGTCAACGAGGGCTCCCTGTGCCGCAAAGGCTGGTCGGCGACGGCCCTGCTCGACCATCCCGAGCGGCTCCGGACCCCGCTGGTGCGTGAGAAGGGACGCCTCCGTGAGGCGTCCTGGGAGGAGGCCCTCGACCGTGTGGTCCATGGGATTCGCGCGATCGGGGAGCGGCACGGCGCCGACGCCGTCGCGGTCTTCGGCGGGGGCGGGCTCACCAATGAGAAGGCCTACCAGCTCGGGAAGTTCGCGCGGGTCGCGCTCGGTACCGCCCAGATCGACTACAACGGGCGCTTCTGCATGTCCTCGGCGGCGGCCGCGGGAATGCGGGCCTTCGGCCTCGACCGCGGACTGCCCTTCCCCGTCACCGACCTCGCCGGGGCCGACGCGGTCATGCTCGTCGGCGTCAACATCGCCGAGACGATGCCACCGCTGGTGCGGCACCTGCGCGGGGTCCGCGACCGCGGCGGCCTCATCGTCGTCGACCCCCGCCGCTCCCCCACCGCCGAACTGGCCGCCCTGCACCTGCGTCCCCGCCCCGGCACGGATCTGGCGCTGTCGCTCGGAATGCTCCACGCGGCCGTCTCCAGTGGACTCACCGACGACGACCACATCACCTCGCGGACCACTGGTTTCGCCGAGGCGTGGCGAATCGCGTCCCGGTGGTGGCCCGAGCGGACCGAACCGGTCACGGGGGTCGCCGCCGCCGACCTGACCACCGCCGTGGCCACGCTGGCCTCGGCCCGCAACGCCTACATCCTCACCGGCCGCGGCACCGAACAGCACTCCTCGGGCGCCGACCAGGTCTCCGGCTGGATCAACCTGGCCCTCGCGCTGGGCCTGCCCGGACGGCCCGGGTCCGGCTACGGCTGCGTCACCGGACAGGGCAACGGCCAGGGCGGACGCGAACACGGCCAGAAGGCCGACCAGCTGCCCGGCTACCGGAGCATCACCGACGCCGACGCCCGCGCGCACGTCGCCGGAGTCTGGGGCGTCGACCCGGACGTGCTTCCCGGTCCCGGCCGCTCGGCCTTCGAGCTGCTCGACGCCCTGGGCACGCCCGGCGGTCCGCGCGGCCTGCTCGTCTTCGGCAGTAACCCGGTCGTGTCGGCGCCCGATTCCGCCCGGGTCGCCCGGCGCCTGGCCGCCCTCGACCTCCTCGTCGTCGCCGACCTCGTGCTCTCCGAGACGGCGGCGCTCGCCGACGTCGTGCTCCCGGTCCCCCAGTGGGCCGAGGAGGACGGCACGATGACGAATCTGGAGGGCCGGGTCCTGTTGCGCCGCAAGGCGACCGAGCCGCCACCGGGCGTCCGCGACGAACTGCGGATCCTCGCCGATCTCGCCGTGCGGCTCGGCCAGCCGCCCGAACGTTTCCCCGTCGACGCGGAGGCGGTGTTCGACGAACTGCGCAGGGCCTCGGCGGGAGGTCCCGCCGACTACGCGGGCATCGGCTACGACCGTCTCCGCGCGGGCGAGGCCCTGCACTGGCCGTGTCCCGCTCCCGGTCATCCCGGCACGCCGCGACCATTCACCGAGCGTTTCGCCCATCCCGACGGCCGCGCGCGCTTCCGCGCCGTCGACCATCGCGGCCCGGCCGAGACGACCGACGCCGACCGTCCACTGTGGCTGACCACGGGCCGGATCCTCGCCCAGTACCAGTCCGGCGCGCAGACCCGCCGAATCGCCGAACTCGACGCCGAACCCTTCGTCGAGGTCCACCCCGACACCGCCGCCCACG
Organism: Phytomonospora endophytica; assembly: GCF_014202425.1. GTDB lineage: Bacteria > Actinomycetota > Actinomycetes > Mycobacteriales > Micromonosporaceae > Phytomonospora > Phytomonospora endophytica. Next base: position 568,446 of record NZ_JACHGT010000003.1, read on the forward strand.
CCGGACTCGCCGACGGCGACGTCGCACGCGTGGTGTCACGCCGGGGCACGATCGTCGCGCGCGTGCGCCTCGCCCCCGGAATCCGCCCCGACACCGTCTTCACGCCCTTCCACTTCCCCGGCGCGGCCAGGGCCAACCTGGCCACCAACCCCGCTCTCGACCCGCTCAGCCGCATGCCGGAGTTCAAGGCCTGCGCGGTCCGGCTGGAGCCGGCGTGAAGGTCGTGATCGCCGGATACGGCATGGCCGGGGCTCGACTCGCGGAGCTCCTGGCCGCGCGCGACGCGGGCGTCGAGGTCACCGTGATCGGCGCCGAAGCGCGGCCCGCCGCCAACCGGGTCCTGTTGTCGCGCCTGCTCACCGGTGAACTCACCGAGACCGATCTGTCGCTGCACGAGCCCGGATGGGCGCCGCGCAGCGGCGTGGACCTGCGCACCGGCACCTCGGTGTCCCATGTGGACAGAGACGGTCGGCACGTCCTGCTGTCCGACGGAACGCACGTCCCCTATGACGCGCTCGTCCTGGCCACCGGCAGCCGCCCGGTGCTGCCGCCGATCGAGGGTCTGGCCCCCGACGCTCCCGGCGTCACCGTTCTGCGCACCGTCGACGACTTCCTCGGTGCCGCGGCGGTCCTGGACGCCGAAGCCCGCGCGGTGGTCCTCGGCGGCGGCGTGCTGGGGCTGGAGACCGCGTTCGCGCTGTCGCGGCGCGCCACGTCGGTGACGGTCGTCCAGCCGTCCGGGCGGCTCATGGACCGGCAACTCGACGCCGGTGCCGCGGCGATCCTCAACGGGTTGTGCCGCCGCCATGGTCTATGCACCGTGCTCGGACGCGGTGCCGTGCGGCTGTATCCGGGTGAAGGTGTGAAACTCGACGACGGCTCCTTCCTCCCCGCCGAACTGACGGTGGTGGCTGCCGGGGTCAGGCCCGACACCCGCCTGGCCGAGTGCGCCGGACTCGCCGTCGACGGCGGCGTCCTGGTCGACGATCGCCTCCGCACCACCGATCCCGCGATCCACGCGATCGGCGACTGCGCCCGCGCCACGGTGCCCCCGCAAGGCCTCGTCGCCCCGGCGTGGCGCCAGGCCGAAGTCCTCGCCGACGTGCTCACCGGCGGCGACGCGCGCTACCACCACTCCCCCGCCCCCACCCGCCTGCGGGCCGGGAACATCGACCTGACCGTCGTCGGCGACGGCCGCGCCGAGACCGGCGAGGTGCTGCGCTTCGAGGACCCGGCGGGCGGCCGCTACGCCCGCCTCGCCGTCGACGGCGACCGCCTGTCCGGGGCGATCCTCCTCGGCCTCGACGACGCCGCCGCCCGGATCACACAGCTCCACGACGGCCGGGAGCCCCTGCCCGCCGACCGGATCGCGCTCATGTTCGGCCGCTCACTTCCGGCGGGCCCGGCGGGCGCCGACGCACTGGTGTGCCGCTGCAACGGCGTCACCGAGAAGTCCCTGGTGGACGCCTGGCGCGCGGGAGCCGCCGACGCCGCCGCCCTGACCGCCGCGACTCGCGCGGGCACCGGATGCGGCGACTGCGCCGGTCGCGTCGCCGCGCTCACCGCCACCTTGAACAGAGGAGACACCCCTTGACATCGCACCGAACCATCGACCGCTGGGACCCCGAGGACGAGGCCTTCTGGAGATCGACCGGACGCCGCGTCGCCGGCCGGAACCTGATCCACTCGATCTTCGTGGAGCATCTCGGCTTCACCGTGTGGCTGCTGTGGAGCATGGTCGTGCTCTACCTGCCCGCCGCCGGTTTCGAGCTGAGCGTCGACCAGCTGTTCTGGCTGGTGGCCGTGCCGAACCTGTGCGGGGCCGCCATGCGCCTGCCGTACACCTTCGCCGTCGCGATCTTCGGCGGCCGGAACTGGACGGTGGTCAGCGCGCTGCTGCTCCTGATCCCCACCGGCCTGCTCGCCTGGTCGGTGTCCGACCCGTCGACGCCCTACTGGGTCCTGCTGACGGCCGCCGCGACCGCCGGTCTCGGCGGCGGCAACTTCGCCTCGTCGATGGCCAACATCTCCTACTTCTATCCCGAACGCAGCAAGGGCATCGCACTGGGCGTCAACGCCGCAGGCGGCAACCTCGGCGTCGCCGTCGTGCAGTTGCTGGTGCCGGTCGCGGTGACCATCGGCGCCGGGACGGTCGCGGCCAATGCCGGGCTGATCTGGATGCCGCTGATCCTGCTGTCGGCGGTCCTGGCCTTCTTCTTCATGGACAACCTGACGGTCGTCAAGGCCGACTTCGCCTCGCAGGGCCGCGCCTTCACACGCGCCCACACCTGGGTGATGTCCTTTCTGTACATCGGCACCTTCGGGTCCTTCATCGGCTTCTCGGCGGCCTTCCCGCTGGTCATCAACCGGACCTTCCCGGAGTCGAAGGCCTCCTACTTCGCCTTCCTCGGCGCCCTCGTGGGCTCGCTCGCGCGTCCCGCCGGCGGATGGCTCGCCGACCGCCTCGGCGGCGCCCGGGTCACCGGCTGCTCCTTCGGGGTGATGGCGCTCGGTGTCGGCGGGGCCGTCGTCGGTCTCGACCGGCACCTGTTCTGGCTCTTCCTGGGCTCGTTCCTGCTGTTGTTCGTGGCCAGCGGCGCCGGGAACGGCTCGACCTACCGAATGATCCCGGCCATCTTCGCCACCAGGGCGAGGCGGGAGCTGTCGGAGGGCGCCGACGCCGCCGCCGCGCTGACCAGGGCCAAACGGGAGTCCGCCGCGGCGATCGGGATCGCGTCCTCGATCGGCGCCTTCGGCGGCTTCCTGATCCCGAGAGGGTTCGCGATGTCCCTGAGCGGCACCGGATCCATCGCGACGGCGATGTACGTGTTCCTCGGCGCCTATGCCGTCTTCGCGGTGGCGAACTGGTGGTTCTACCTGCGCCGGCGGGTGCTCGCCGCGGTCGTACCGAGCCTGGCCGCGAGCCGGGTCTGAGAGCGGTAAGGGCGGCGCCGGTGCGTCGGCGCCGCCCGCGGTGTATCCAATGTGGATTCCGCCCCAGGTGCTTCGCGAGCCTACTCCCGCACGCCCCCGTGGTTCGCGCGCCACCACCGGCGTCCCGACTCGGGGAGCGCGCGGATCGGATCGTGGTAGGCGAAACCGCCGTCGGGGTCCTCGCCGGTCACCCGGTAGTCCTTGGCCCACAGCGACGTGCCACGTTCACGGTCGTAGGAGACCGCTTGATGGACCCAGCGTTTGCCGACGAAGGGGACGTCGCACACGATCCGCGGTGTGGCGTAGCCCGGCAGGTAGCCCATGATCGACTCCTGCAGTGCCCGCGCTTCGGCGAGGGATGTGCGCCAGTGTTCGGCGTTGGGGATCATGTCGCACATGTAGAAGTAGTACGGCAGGATGTTGGCCTCGCCCTGGAGGGCGAAGCAGAGGTCGAGCAGGGCGGCGGGGGTGTCGTTGACGCCGCGCATGAGGACGCCCTGGTTGCGGACGTCGCGGACGCCCGCGTCGAGCAGGGCGCGCGCGGCCTCGGCGACCAGTGGTGTCACCGAGTTCGTGTGGTTGGCGTGGGTGTGGACGGCGAGGTTCACCGCGCGGGAGGCCGCCGTGTCGGCCACCCGCTCCATCCCGGCGAGCACCTCGGGCTGGAGCCAGTGCTGCGGGATGCCGATCAGGGCCTTCGTGGCCAGCCTGATGTCACGGATCGAGGGCAGTTCGAGCAGGCGGGCGAGGAAGGACTCCAGTCGCGGCCATGGCACGTTGGCGACGTCGCCGCCGGAGACCACGACGTCGCGGACGCCCGGTGTCCGCTTGAGGTAGTCGAGGATCTGCTCCTGGCGGTCGGCGGGCCGCAGGACTAGCCGGTTCTTGGCGACCTGGGGCGTGGAGTTGCCGACGAGGTCCATGCGGGTGCAGTGCCCGCAGTACTGCGGGCAGGTGGAGACCAGTTCGGCGAGGACCTTCGTCGGGTAGCGGTGGGTGAGGCCTTCGGTCACCCACATGTCGGCCTCGTGCAGCGAATCCCGCTCGGCGAGGGGATGCGAGGGCCATTCGGGGTCTCGGTCGGAGGCGACGGGGAGCATGTAGCTGCGGACCGGGTCGGCGTAGAGGGCGTCGGTGTCCGGTTCGCCGCCGGGCGCCATGGTGTTGAGCATCTGCGGTGGCAGGAGCATCGACATCGTGGCGAATCGCGCGGTGTCCTCGGCGAGGTCGGTGTAGAAGCGGTCGCCGATCAGGGCGCCGTAGACCTCGCGCAACTCCCGGACGTTCTTCACGCAGTGGGCGCGCTGCCAGCGGGCGTCGCGCCATTCGGCCGCGGTGACGTGCCGCCAGCCCGGCAGCCGCCGCCAGTCCGGTTCGGTCAACGGGGTACGGACGTATCGGTAGGGCTGCCGGGCGGCGTCGTGTGTCATCGGGCGGCGGCTCCATCACCGGCGAGGATGCCCGCGAGCCGCGTCCGCAGTTCGCGTTTGAGAACCTTGCCGGTCGGTCCGAGCGGGAAGTCGCCGGGTTCGACGGCGACGCGCACGGCGGCCAGCGTCGCCAGTCCCGCGTCGGCGAGGGCCTTGCTGGCCCGCTCGGCGAGGGCGTCGCCGGTCGTGGCGGCGCCGTCCTGGAGGCGGACCACGGCGATCGGGGACTGCCCGATCCCGTCGGCGGCGGGGACGCCGACGACGGAGCAGTCGGCGACGAGGTCGGCGCAGTCGGCGATGAGGACTTCTTCCAGGGGCAGGCTGTAGACCGGTCCGGCGGCGGTGTCGATGACGTCGACGGTGCGGTCGAGGTGGTAGAAGCGGCCTTCGGCGTCGCGGCGGGCGACGTCTCCGGTGAGCCAGTACCCGTTGAGCTCGAAGGACTCCGTCAGGCGCGGGTTGTTCCAGTAGCCCGGGGTGCGCGACGGGCTCTGGATGGCGAGCATGCCGACGGTTCCGTCGGGTACCTCCGCGCCGTCGTCGTCGAGGACCGCGGCGGCGCGGACGACTTCGGTGGGCTTGCCGACGCAGCGGTCGTCGCGCACGGACTCGGGCGTGGTGACCTGACCGAACAGGGCCATGCCCATTTCGGAGGAGCCGAGGCCGTCGATGAACTGCGAACCGGGCAGGGCCAGCTCCGCGGCGGCCTCGCTGGGCAGCAGCCAGGGTTTGATCAGCCCGGCGGGCCGCTCGCCGAGGGTGACCAGGCGGCGGATGTGGCCGTAGTGGGCGGAGTCGCCGGTGTTGAACCAGGAGTGGATCTTCGCGGCGCCCTTGACGGGGAGCTCACCGGTGGCGAGTTCCACGAAGGTGCGGGGGAAGGAGGCGATCATGGTCGGCTGGAAGGCCTCCATGACCGGTTCGACGACGTCGCGGCGCCAGTCGCCCATGATGACCTGGGGCAGGCCGAGCAGGGTCGCGGTGAGGAAGTAGCTCAGGCCGCCGGCGTGTGTGTGCGGCATGAGGGACATGAGCCGGTCGGTGGGTTCGGCGGGGAAGCGGATCATGCGCGGCTGCTTGCCGTCCCAGAACTGGTGGTGGCCGAGCATGGTCGACTTCGGGGTCCCGGTGGTGCCCGAGGAGTGGATGAGCGCGACGATGTCGTCGGCGTCGTGCCGGTAGGGGTAGACCTCCGGGAGGGTCGCCGACTCGGCGTCGAAGGCCTGGACCTCGGCGGCCAGGGCGAGGAAGCGCGGGCGGTTGCGCGGGTCGGCGCGGTAGGCCGAGGCGAGGCGGGTGGTGTCGTCGGCGACGACGCCGACCACGCCGACGTGGTCGAGGTAGCGGACCATCACGTCGGGCCGCATGGCGTCGTTGATCATCGCGGGGATCGCGCCGAGCGCCGAGAGCGCCAGGAAGTGGATCAGCGGTTCGAGTCCTTCGGCGACGACGACGCCGACCGGTTCGCCGGGCTTGACGCCGAAAGTGTGGTACCAGCGGGCGTAGCGGTCGCGGAGGGCGGCGAGGTCGAGGAGGCTGTGGGCGCGCAGGACGACCTGGCCGCGGTGGTCGAGGTGGTGGGTGTGGACGAAGGGTACGGCGCGGTTCGGGTTGGCCGCGATCGCGTGGTCGAGGAAGTTCCCGGCGCCGAGGCCGGGTTCGTCCATCAGGCGGCGGCGGGCGGCTATGGGCGCGATCGAGGTGGTGTCGCTCATGACGTGGTCCTCTGCTTGTCGGTGAGTATGTCGGCGGCCGCGCGGTGCCCGGAGCGGATGGCGCCTTCCATGAGGCCGAAGAATTCAAGGCTGGTCTCGGTGCCGGCCCAGTACACCCGGTGGTGCGGGGTGGTCAGGGCGGGTCCGAGGCGGGTCCAGTCGCCGGGTCCGAACAGGGCGGCGTAGCAGCCGCGGCTGTAGGTCTCGCCGAGCCAGTCGGTGACGTGGAACCCGTCGGGTTCGGGCAGGAAGGGGAACAGCCGCATGGCCTGCGCGATGGCGGTGGCCCGCTGCTCCCGCGGCGAGAGCGCGGCGTATCGGTGTGCCTCGGCGCCGGTGACGAAGCCGGTGAGGACGCCGGGGCCGCCGTCGGGTGAGTCGTCCACGGTGGACAGCAGCGGCCCGTGCGCGTTGACCGACCAGCCCGACAGGCCGTGGTCACGCCACAGTGGGGCGGGGTAGATCAGGTGTGCCTTGACCGCGCAGCCCGGTGCGGTCCGCGTGGTCGAGCGCGGGACGGCGAGGGCCGGGCGGATGTCGATGGCGTCGGCGAGTACCGGCGGGATCGCGACGATGACGGAGTCGGCGTGGAAGGTCTCGGTGTCGGTGGTGATGGTGACGCCGTCGGGGCCGGAGTCGATGGCGCGCGCGGGCCGCCGGAGCCGGATGTCGAGTCCGGCGGCGAGACGTGCGCAGATCTGTTGTGCCCCGCCGTCGACGCGGTCTTGCTGGGCGCCGCCCTCGAAGGCGTTGAGGTAGCGGATCCCGCCACCGGATCGCAGGTAGAAGGCCATGTGCAGGACCGAGACGGCGGCCGGGTCGGCGGCCATCATCTCGCCGAGGAACAGTGGGAAGAACAGTTTCGCGTCGGGGTGGGGTGAGAGACCCTCCAGCCAGTCGGCGGCCGTCGTCGTGTCGAGTGTGGCGGCGTCGGGGGTGAGCCAGGGCGCGTCGGTCCGCACGGTCTCGGTGACCTCGGCGAGGCGGTCGAAGAGTTCGCCGAGGGCGACGGCGTTGAGCGGTGGGAAACGCCCGTGCCGGGTCTCGCTGCCGTGGCCGAGTTCGAAGCGGCTGTCGCCGACCATGCCGGTGGGCGTCGCCTTGAGGTCGAGCGCGGCCATGAGCGCGGTCAGTTCGGTGTGCCGGTCGCCGAGGTAGGCGGCGCCGGCGTCGGCCCAGGCTCCGGGCGCGACCTCGATGCCGTGCGTGCGTCCCCCGACGCGGTCGCGGGCTTCGAGGACGGTGACCTCGGCGCCGGCCTCGGTGAGGCGGGCGGCGGCGCTGAGTCCGGCGAGGCCGGCGCCGATGACGACGACCCTCATTCCCCGGCGCCGATCCGCTTGGCCAGCGCGCCGGGCGTCGGTGAGAGCAGGAAGTCGTCGAAGGTCAGTTCGACGCCGCTTCCGCGCGCCACCCCGCTCAGCACGCGGGTCGCGAGCAGTGAGTCGCCGCCCAGCTCGAAGAAGTCGGAGTCGGCGTTGATCTCCTCGATCTCCAGCACCCGGCGGAATATCGCGATCACCCCGTCGACGTTCATCGTCTCGCCTCCCTCTCATAGCGCCGGTGCGTGGCCGCCCGGTCGACTTTTCCGCTCGCGGTGTGCGCGAGCTCTTCGACCACCGTCAGCCGCCCGGGCACCAGGTGGCCGGGGACGGTGGCGTGCAGGTGGGCCCGGATCGCGGCGGGCAGCCCGTCGCGGGCGGCCCGGGCCGCGGGGACCACGTAGGCGGCCAGCACGGTCCGGCCGGCCGCGGTGGCGCCGGTGACGGCGACCGCCGCGACGTCGGGGTGGGCGCCGATGTGGGCCTCGACTTCGGCCGGGTCGACGCGGATCCCGCGGATCTTCAGCTCGGCGTCGAGCCGTCCGAGGTGCCGGAGCTGCCCGTCGGGGCGACGCTCGACGCGGTCGCCGGTGCGGAAGAAGCGCCCGGCGGGCAACGTGGTGAAGCGCTCGGTAGTCGCCTCGGGCAGTCCCGGGTAGCCCAGCGCGAGTGCCGGGCCGCCGATGAGGAGTTCGCCTTCGGCGGTGACGTGTTCGACGACGTGCGGCAGGGCGCGGCCGATCGGGACGGGTCCGCCGGTCTCGGTGGTGAGTTCGGCGGCGTGGGTGATGAGGGTGGTCTCGGTGCAGCCGTATGTGTTGAGGAGCCGTACACCGCCGGTGGGGAGGGCGTGCCAGTCGGTGAGCCGAGCCGGGTTCGCGGCCTCGCCGCCGATGATCAGGAGCCGCAGGGAGGGTGGCAGGGGATCTTCGGTGTGGGCCGGGTGGTCGGCGAGGTGGTGGACGAGTTCGTGCCAGTAGGCGGTGGGCAGGTCGGCGACGGTGATGCCGCGCGCGGCGATCATGCGCAGGAGGCGGGGGAAGGAGCCGGTGTGGGCTTCGTCGTCGAAGACGAGTGTCGCGCCCGCGGTGAGGGTCGGCAGGATCTCCTCGAAGCAGGTGTCCCAGCTCAGCGAGGCGAACTGGAGGACCCGGTCGGCGGGCGTGATCGCGAAGAGGTCGCGCAGGGAGGCCGTGGTCGCCGCGATGGCCATTCGGGGGGTGAGCACGGGTTTCGGGGCGCCGGTGGAGCCGGAGGTGAAGAGCACGTAGGCGGGGTCGTCGGGTCCGGTGGCGGCCGGTGTGACCGGTGCCGTGGGGGTGTCGGTGACGTCGATGGCGCGTGGCCCGTCGGGCGCCCGCTGTCCCTGGGCGGTGAGCAGGATCGTGCGGCATCCGGCGGCGGCCAGCATCGCCGCCTGGCGTTCGGGTGGGTAGGCCGGATCGATCGGGCAGTACGCGCCACCGGCGGTGAGGATCCCGAAGAGAGCGGCGACCGTCGCCGGGGTGCGCGAGGTGAGCACGGCGACCGTGCCCGGGTCGGGCCCGAGCGTCGCGGCGATGGCGTCGATCCGCTCGGCCAGTTCGGCGTGGCCGATGGGGTGCCCGTTATGGATGATCGCGGTGCCGCCGGTGTGCCGGTGCCCGGCGAGTGCCTCGACCAGGTCGCCGGTGTCCACTGTGGTCGTTACGGTCACGGCTTCAGTCCTCCTCGCGGGCGAGCCAGGACGCGGTCATCGCGCGTACCCGTCCGCCTTCGGGGTCGGTGTACTTGATCGCGGTGTACTCGCGGGCCCAGTCGCTGGTCAGGACCCGGAAGGGCGGTTCGGGGTCGGTGAGGGCGGTCACGATGTGTTCGGCGATCTCCCTTCCGGTCTGGGCACCGGGGTGGGCGCCGCGCGCGACCCAGTCGAGGTAGGGCTCCAAGACCCTGCGGTAGGGCCCGGCCTCGGTGAGCAGGGATTCGCGGGTGAGGCCGGAGTTGGCGCCGAAGGCGGTCTCGAACACGGGCCCGGGCTCGACCATGACCACGCGGACGCCCATGCCGGCCGCGGTGGGCGCGAGGCTCTCCATGAAGCCCTCGACGGCGAACTTCGCCGCCGAGTAGCCCTCGTTGAAGGGTTGTCCGATCAGGCCGCGGGTGCTGCCGACCGTCACGATCCGCCCGCCCGCCGCGCGCAGGTGGGGCAGGCCGGCGCGGGTGACGGCGACGACGCCGAGGAAGTTGACCTCGATGACCTCGCGGTAGGTCGCCAGGTCGCAGGTCTCGATCGTGGCGAAGGTGTTGGCGCGGCCGGCGTTGTTGACCAGCGCGTCGAGGCGCCCGTAGGAGTCGGCGACGGCGGTGACGCACGCGGCGACGGATTCGGGGTCGGTGACGTCGAGGCGGCGGACGTCGACGGTGACCCCGGCTTCGGCGGCGGCTTTCAGCAGCGCGTCGGAGCGGGTGGTGTCGCGCATGGTGGCCACGACGGTGTAGCCGGCCTGTGCCGCCTGGACGGCGGCCGCGAGGCCGATTCCCGAGGAGGTTCCGGTGATGAGGACTACCCGGCCGGTGTTCACGTGGCGCTCACCTTCTCCTCGCCGTCGGCGGCGAGTGCCTCGGCGGCGGCCTTCTCCCGGTCGAGGCGGCGCTGACTCCCGGCGATGGGGATCCAGGCGAGGAAGGTGCCGATGAGGGTGGCGCCGACCATCGTGTACTTGGCGGCGTCGAGGATCCCGAGCGGGCCGTCGAGCTGTTCGACGACGATCCCGCCGAACAGGGCCGCGAGGGGGATGATGCCCCAGGTGACGGTGCGGAAGGCGGCGTGGGAGACGGCCTGGTCCTCGGCGGGGACGCGGGCCTGGCGGATCGCGGCGGTGCTGATGTTGTACCAGACCATCGTCATCCCGTAGCAGGTCAGCGTCGCGCCGAGCACGATCGCGGCGGGCAGCGCCGGTGCGAGCAGGACGCCGAGGCCGACGAAGGAGTGCAGGAAGATCGCCCAGGGCATGACCCGGGCGGCGCCGAACCAGCGGCTGACGCGCTGTGCGAGCAGTGCCCCGCCGACGGCGCCGAGGGCGGCCACGGACATCACGGTGCCGAAGACGCCGACCGAGAGGTTGAGGCCGCGGTAGGCGAGGATCGGCATGACGACGACGAAGATCGGGCCGCCGATGTTGGACAGCAGGGTGGCCAGCATCGTGCCGCGCAGGACGCGGTCGTTCCAGTTGAGGAGGAAGCCGCGCTTGAGGCGTGTCCGCATCGACTGGGAGCGGCCGGCGCCACCGCCGTAGGGGCGCATCGCGCGGATCCCGGCGGCCGACAGCAGGTAGGTGACGGCGTCGACGAGCAGCGAGGCGACGCCCATGAGCTGGTAGAGACCGGAGGCGATGGCCGGGCCGACGACCTCGGAGGTCGTTCGGCTGGTCTCCATGTTGGAGTAGGCCTTCACGCGGCCCTCGCCGGTGGTGATCGCCGAGATCGTCGCGGTGTAGCCGATGTTGAAGAAGACCGAGGCCGCGCTGACCACGGCGACGCTCCCCCACACCAGCGGCACGCTGAGGACGTCCAGCCAGTAGGCCACCGGGAGCATCAAGATCACCGCGAAGCGGATGACGTCGCACCAGATCAGCGTCGAGCGGAGATTCCAGCGGTCGACGAGGACCCCGGCGACGAGGCTGAGCAGCGGGATCGCGACCCACTGCGCCATGCCGACCAGGCCGACCTGGAAGGCGGAGGCGTCGAGGAAGAGGATCATGACCGTCGGGACGACGAACATGTTGACCTTGTCGCCGACGTAGCTGACGGTCTGGCCTGCCCACAGGAGGTTGAAGTCGCGGCCGAGCCGGATCTTCGCGGCGCTCACGACTCGTCCTTGAGGCGGATCAGGTTGGCGCTCTTGCCGGTGCGCTCGTTGGTGATCGCCGCGTCGATGAGCCGGACCTCGAAGGACGAGGGGTCGTTCTGGAACAGCACGCCGGGTCCGAAGCCGCCGCTGAGGATGTGCGCGCGGAGCCGCTCGGCGAGGTCGGAGGCGGCGTCGCGGGCGGGCACCACCAGGATCTCCAGGTGGTCGAGCCTGGTCTCGAAAGTGGTCATGCGAAGCTGGATCCGCGACACGCCCGGCTGGACCGACAGGTCGCCGATGGTGGCGTCGACGTCGAGTCCGAAGCCGCGGAACAACACGATCCCGTCACGGCGGCCGAGGAGCCGCAGGGCCGGGCCGGGCTCGCCGCAGCGGCACACGACCCACTCCCCCGCGTCGCCGGTCTGGTAGCGCAGCACCGGGTTGAGGCCGTGCGGTTTGAGCGAGGTGAAGTCGATGAGCTGGTCGGGTCCGATGTGGACGAGCTGCGAGGGCAGCGGGTGCCAGGTGTCGTCGGGGCAGTCGGGAGTGTTGGTCGCGATCACCCAGGTCTCGGTGCTGCCGTAGAGGCCCCAGCGCCGCGCGTTGGGTGCGACGGCCGGGATGTCCTCATCGAGCTGGGGGTGCCAACCCTCGCCGAGCCACAGCACGGTCCGCAGGTCGGGGAGTTTCACGCCCGTCTCCCGCGCGTGCCCGAAGAGCTGGCGCAGCGTGCTCGGGGCGCCCCCGAAGGACGTGACCCGCCGCTTGGCGAAGAAGTCCAGCCACGCGTCGTACTCCGCGCGGCCGACCGCGCCCAGGCCGATCCCGGTGCAGCCGGTCAGGTCGGCGTAGGCGCTGACCAGGTAGTGGCCGCCCCACATCCGCCCGGCGCTCCAGCCGTTGACGAACAGGTCGTCGGGACCGATGGGCTTCCACTGGTCGTGGACCTCGGACATGTACAGGCCGCTGGGCGCGAAGCCCAGTTGAGGGGAGCCCGTCGTGCCGCCGCTCTGGAACATCCAGGTCGCGCCCTCGTGGGCCCTGGGCTGGAGGTGGTCGAGGGCGATGTTGAGGTCTTCTTTGAACATCACCGGGACGTGCACGAGGTCTTCGAGGCTGTCGAGGGCCACGAGGTCGCTGTAGCGGTCGGCGAGCGCGGGGACCGTGCGCAGCCCGCCGAGCATCGCGCGGGCGGTGTCGCGTCCGCCGGGGTAGGTGGAGTGGAAGCCCGACATCACGCGCCGCCCTTCGCGGCGAACAGGCGTGCGTGGCCGGAGCGGTACGCCTCGAAGCGAGCGATGATCAGCTCACGCTGGATCCGGACGGCCTCGGGATCGGTCGGATCGGGGCACAGGATGCTGCCGTCGAGCTCGATCTCGGAGAAGTAGAAGCGCTCGCCGTCGTGCAGGAAGTCGACGCAGGCGAAGGGGACGGTGAGCTTGTCGCCGAAGTAGGCGACGGCCTCGGCGAGCTCGTCGGGCACGTCCACCCAGCGGACCTTCGCGCCGGTGCTGAACTGCGGGTAGAGGGCGCCGTCGCCGGGCGCGCGGAGCATGGCCCCGCGCGGCTCGCCGTCGATCATGAAGACGCGGTAGTCGGCGGTGCCGTTGCCCAGGTAGGGCTGGAAGACCATCGTGGTGTCGCCGCCGTGGGCGAGGCTGAGCAGGCCCCGCACGTCGTGGGAGTCGCGGGCCAGGTTGATCCCACGCGAGGAGCACCACCCGGCCGGTTTCGCGAAGGCCGGGTAGGGCAGGCCGGCGATGGCCGGTTCGTAGTCGTCGTAGACGAGGTCGCGGCCCGAGCCGATCCGGATCGTCGGCACCGACGGCACCGGGCAGTCGGCGAAGCGGAACATCGTGGCGAGCTTGTCGTTGAACAGCACGGCCATGTCCGCCGGGTGCGGAAGGTAGAAGCCCGCCTCGTGGAGCACCTGGTACAGCGTCAGCTGGTTGAAGGTGTCGGCCGACTGGTAGGGCAGCGTGTACGGGGACGTGATGAACAGCGTCTCCTCGCGGGTGACGATCTCCCGGTCGATGTACACCTTGGGGCGCTTGGGGTCCATGGCGTCGATCACCACGGCCTCGGGGGCGACGCGCTCGAAGGTCAGGCCGATCTCCTTGGCGAGCTCGGCGTAGGTCTCCCAGAAGGCCGCGCTCCACTTGACTCTCGTGCGCGTCGACTCGCGATCTGGGAACAGCCAGATCATCCGCCGCAGGGTGCTCGTCAGCTCAGTCATCGCTCACCGATCCGGGTCGAGGGGAACCGCCGTGTCAGGCGGGGTGGAGACCGGGCGAGTCTGGCAACGACGCCTGCAGATCCGCTGCGGATCCGTTGCGCGCCGGGCCCGGCCGATTCGTGGCGGATCTGTAGCGGCGACGGCGATCCTGGCCCGGTCGCGCATCTTCAGACCCGTGGAGGATTCCCATGAGCTCGCCAAGGCACGTCGTGATCGTCGACGTGTACGCGCCCAACCGGCGCCTCGCCCCGGAGTTCGCCAAGGCCGGATACGAGGTCGTGCGGGTCCAGTCCACCCCCGAACCACCGCGGGTCTACCGGACCGGATTCGACCTGTCGCCCTATGCCGCCAACATCGTCCACAGTGGAGACGTCGCCGCCACGGTCGACGCGCTGCGGGCCTACGCCCCCGAGGCGGTCGTCGCCGGCGGCGAGATGGGCGTCGAACTCGCCGACACCCTCAGCGAGGCCATGGGCCTGCTCACCAACGGCACGGCCTTGAGCCCGGCACGGCGCGACAAGTACGTGCAGATGGAGACCGTCCGGGCCGCCGGTCTGCGCGCGACGCGCCAGCTCCTGATCACCGACGCCGAGGAACTCGCCGAGTGGCATCGCGGGCTCGGCGGCCGGATCGTGGTCAAGCCCGTGCGCAGCGCCGCCGGGGACGGCGTCACGTTCTGCGACACCCCCGGGGAGTCGGTCGCCGCCTACCGGCGGATCCTCGGTGCCGAGAACGTCTTCTCCACCCGCAACGAGGGCGCGATCGCCCAGGAGTACCTGATCGGCGGCGAGTACGTCGTGGACACCGTCGGGCTCGACGGGCAGCACCACGTCACCGACCTGTGGAAGTACGAGAAGCTCAGCGCCAACGGCATCCCCGACCTCAGCTGCGGGATCCGCCTGCTGCCCCGGCGTGGACCGGTGCAGGAGCAGATCGTGCCCTACGCCCTCGACGTCCTCGACGCGCTCGGAATCCGGCACGGAGCGGCGCACATGGAGCTCAAACTGACCCCGGACGGCCCGTGCCTGGTCGAGGTCGGGGCCCGCACGGCCGGTTTCGACACGCCCTTCTACGCCACCGAGTGCATCGGGGAGGCGCAGATGGAGTGGGTCGTCGACGCCTACGTACGGCCCGAGCGTTTCGCCGCGCGCTGGAAGGACGACTACGAGCTGAAGCGGCACTTCATCTCGGCGCTCGCGGTGTCCACGGTGGACGCCGAACTGCGCTCCTACCCGCTGCTGGACCGGGTCGAGGCGCTGGAGAGCCTCTACGACGTGCGCCCGCTGGTGAAGCCGGGCGACCGGCTCACACCGACCGTGGACGACCTGTCCACGCCCTTCATCGCCAACTTCTGCCACCCGGTCGAGGAGATCGTCGACCGCGACTTCGGGACCTTCCGTCACCTCGACGGCGCGGGCTTCTACGACGTGGCGGAGTCGTGATGACCGAGCGGCCGCACGTCGTGGTGATCCACCGCTGGGCGGCGCGCTACGCCGAGTACGAGCGCTACCTGGACCACCGTACGCACGCCGTCACCTATGTGACGACCGAGGTGGGCGCGGTCGCGGTCCCGCCCGACGCGGCCGAGGTCGTCCTCGTCGCCGCCACCGACGACCTGCCGGGGGTCGCCGATCGCGTCAAGCAGCTCGCCGAGGACCACGGGCCGCCGGCCGCGATCGTCGCGCTGAAGGAGGACGACCTGCTCGTCGCCGCGCGGCTGCGCGCCGAGTGGGGCTGCCCCGGTCCTTCGGCACAGGCGCTGCTGCCCTTCCGGGACAAGCTGGTCATGGCCCAGGCCGTCGCCGCCGCCGGGATCGCCTCGCCCGCGTTCGCGACGGTGTCCTCGCCCGGGGAGGTCGCGGCCTTCGCCGGGCGGCACGGCCGGCCGGTCGTGCTCAAGCCGCGGATCGGCAGCGCCAGCGAGGGAGTCTCCCTGGTGGACACCGCCGACGCGCTGTCCATGCTGGACTTCGAGGACGAGCCGCTGCTCGCCCAGTCCTTCGACGCCCGGCAGATCTTCCACGTCGACGGGCTCTTCGACGGGGTCGCGCTCGGTCCTTGGCGCGCGTCGCGCTATCTCAACACCTGCCTGGGTTTCCGCACCGGCGACGTCCTCGGCTCGGTCGAGGAGGACGACGAGGCGCTCCTCGACGCGATCGGCGCCTTCGCCACCAGGGTCCTGTCGGCACTGTCGGAGGGCCCGACGCCCTTCCACCTGGAGCTGTTCGTCGACGAGGACAGCGGCGACTGCGCCTTCCTCGAAGTGGGCGCCCGCGTCGGCGGCGCTGAGATCCCCTTCCTGTGGCGCGAGGTGCACGGCTATGACCTCATGGAGGCGGCATTCCGCCTGTCGATGGGCCTCGATCCCCTGCCCTGGCGGGACTTCCGTGCCGGAGAGACCGCGGGGTGGCTGCTCGTCCCCGCGCCCGCGGCCCGCCCCTGCCGCATCACGGAGGCGACGCCGATGACCGGCCGCGTCCCCGGTCCCTACGCCGAGGCGCTGCTGCGGCCGGGGGAGATCCTGCCCGCCGCCGACGCCTACTACGAGCACGTCGGCGGGCGCTTCCGTTTCCGTGGCAGGGGATCGGGCGAGGTGACCGCGGCGATCGAGGCGACCGCGCGGGACTTCCGGGTGAGCGCCGAACCGCGCTGAGGCCGCTGCCCGTTCGGCCCTGGCATCGCCGCCTGGGCCGGGCCTAGCCTCTGTGGGGTGGACCTGACCAGGCTCGTCCCGATCCTCACCAACGTCCTCACCGCGGCCGCCCGCCCGTTCGTCCAGCGGGCGTGGTTCGCGCTGATCCGCAAGGGTCACGTGCGCGGTCCGGACGCCTTCGGGCGGCTCCAGCACATCCGGGGGCCGCACACGGGGGACTTCTCGGCGCTGTCGCTGGTCTTCGACCTGCCGCCGACGGTGACCTACGCACGGCTGCTGGAGGTCGTCGGGCTCCCCCGCTTCCAGGCCTTCGCCAAGCAGCTCATCGCGCTGCGCATCACCGGGCCCGGTGGGGCCGGTGCCGAACGCCTGCGCGAGGCCCTCTTCGCGCTGTTCACCGGGCACCTGTTCGGCGACGACACCGGTGAACGCCGCCGCGCCCTCGACGCGTCGTTCCGGCCCGCCTTCGACGCACTGTGGCAAAGCCTCGACACCGCCTGCGAGCGGGTCGCCGCACAGCTGACGGAATACCCCGTGCAGCCCGGCGAGTCCTTCAACTGGGCCCAGGCGACGCTCTCGCTGGCCACCGTCGAGTCGATCGAGCGCTACCTCGCCGTCCTGGCCGACACCGGCGACGAGGGCGAGGACGAACGCTGGCTGACCAAGTACCGCGGCGAGTTCGAGCGGGCGTACGGGCGGATCCCCCTCCCCGACCTGGGAACCCGTCGCGAGGTGCCGCACACCGAGTTGTACGTCGAGCCGGAGGTGTCACCACCGGCGTCGGCGCGCGTCGACGTCCGGGTGCGCCCACCGGGCCGCACGGCGGGCCGGGAGGCGCCGGAGCCGACGGGCGTCGACCGCATCGTCGAGGAACTGGACCGGACCGTGATCGTGGGCAACCCCGGCGCGGGGAAGTCGACGCTGAGCCGGATCGTCGGGATCGGCTGGTCGCGCGAGCGCGGCCCGGTGTTCCTGCTGCCCGTGCGGGAGCTGAACCTCGATCCCTCCGGTTTCGACGTGGTGCGCGAGATCGAGCGGCGGCTGGCCCGCGGCTTCCAGCTCCGCCCGCCGCGCGGGCTGGTCGAGCGGACGCTGCTGGAGGGCGGCGCGCTCGTCGTCTTCGACGGGGTCGACGAGGTGACCTCCCTGGCCCGCCGCAAGTCGGTGTCACGGACGATCGAGGCCGTCGGCCACGCCTTTCCGCTCAGCGCGATCCTGGTCACCGCCCGCAGCATCGGCTACCCGGCGATCCGGCTCGACGCCGACCTGTTCCGGGAACTGGAGATCGAACCCTTCGACGTCCACCGGGTCGAGGAGTACGCGCGCCGCTGGTTCCGCCTGGCCGCCGGGCTCGACGGGAAGGCCCTCCAAGACTCCACGGCTCATTTCATGGAGACCAGCGGTTCGATCCACGACCTGCGCAGCAATCCGCTCATGCTGTCGTTCATCTGCGTGCTCTACCGGGGCCACGCCGACATCCCCCGGCGGCGCACGCAGATCTACCGCAAGTGCGTCGAACTGCTGCTGCGCGACTGGGACCTCTCCCGGGGGATCGTCGACGGGACCTGGGAGGTCGACACCTACGAGATCGCGCTGATCGAGATCGCCGCGCTCATGCTGCACACGCCCGAGTACCAGGGTGGGATGACCGAGCGGCAACTGCGGACGGTCGCCGCCCGCAACCTGCTCTCCGAGGTCGTCGCCGACCGCCGGGAGGCCGAACGGCTCGCCGGGGAGGTCATCGAACTGTGCCGGGGACGAGGCTGGCTGTTCACCGACATCGGCCTCAACGACGACGCCGAGGAGATCTTCGCCTTCACCCACCGCAGCCTGATGGAGTACTTCGCCGCGCGGCACCACGTGCGGCACGCCGCCTCCGTCGACCGGCTCGCCCGGGAACTCGTACCGCACATCGTCTCGCAGAAGAACCCGGTCCTGGCGCAGATGTGCGTGAGCATCGTCAGCCAGAACAGCGCCGCCGGGTCCTCGCAGATGATCCTGGAGCTGCTCGCCGAGGCCGAGCGGGCCGAACAGCCGCAGGCGGGTGTACTACGGGAGTTCTGCATCCTGACCGCCGACACCGTCCCGCTGAACCGGGAGGCGCTGCGGGGTGTCCTGTCGGGCTTCCTGGAGCGGATGCCGACCTCGTCGGCGCACGGCGGGCTGCGGTTGCTGCTCGGGCCGCATTTCCGGCACGCCGGGGCCGTCCCGGGTGTGCTCGCCGCGGTCACGGCCGAACGTCTGGCGCGTGACCCCGGGCAGGTGCGGCAGCTGTGCCAGGCGCATCCGTGGTTGTGGGAGTTCTGCCTGGAGCAGCGATCGCTGCCGCTGCGCGAGTTGCCCGTCGACTTCCTGGAGACCCTCTTCGACCGCCTCTTCGGCAGCGAGCTGCACGCCTACACCCGGCGCCCGCCGTACTCCTCGGCGATGGCGCTGCTGGCCTCGGCCTTCACCGGGACGGACCCCGCCTCGCGCACCGGCGCGTTGCGCGACCTCGCCTACGTCCACCGCTCGGTGCGCCATCCGCATCGCCTGCACCAGCTCACCACGCTGCCCCGCATGCCCGGCGACCCGGATTTCGTGCCCGCCGTGCTCGCGCTCGGCGACCGGGCCCTCGCCCGCGCGGCCGGGCACCGCCGGGAGGTGCTCGGCGCCGTGCTCTACCTCGTGCTCGCGCTTGGCGAGCTGGTGGTGGAGTCCGACCGGCGTCTGGACGACTTCCCCGACGGGATCGCGCTGCGGCTGTGCAAGGCTCGCCGGAAGTCGTACTCGCTCGACTGGTCGCCGCCGGGCGTGGAGCTGCTCTCCCGCGAGGACGCGTCCTTCCTGCACGACTGGATCGGGCACGACGTCACGATCTTCGTCCGGGACGCCGACTACGGCGTCTCCTGAGCACGCGGCCGTCGGAGGACGGTGACGGTGCCGGGGCGCGTGAACGCCCCGGCACCGGCCGCGGTGGGCTAGCTTTCGCGACGTCCGTCGTCGACGTCGATCTCCTCGTGCCGGACCTCGCCGGTGACTTCCTGATCGGTCGTCCGCACGTCCTTCTCCAGACGGACCTTCTCGACCGGTACGGCCTCGGTCTCCACGACGGGCCGTTCGGCGTAGGTCGTCGCCTCGATCGTCTCGTCGGTGAACTCGTGCTCGCCGCCGGCGGTGCCCTCGACCGGGACGCGCTCGACCCGGACCTCCTCGTGACGTACCGGGACGGTCTTGGTGACGTTCTCGGTCACGACGTACTTGCGGAGTCGCACGCGGCCGCTCTCGACGCGTTCGGTGCCGACGTGCAGCTGCTCCTCGTACCGGGTGACCTCGGGCGAGTCGGTGTCGGCGGCGCCGCCCGCGACCGAGCCGGCCATGCCGGCCATCGCCGCGTCCTGAGCCTCGGTGCCGGGTACCTCGGCGCGACCCTGCGCGGTGTTCTGTCCGGCCATCGGCTGTCCGGTGTCCTGCATGTCGGCGCGGTCGTAGCCGCGACGGCCGCCGCCGTAGGGCAGGTTGTAGTACGCGTACAGCTCGCCGAGCTGTTCGTTGCTGAGATGGACGTCGTCGCCGTCGCCGGACGGTTCGAGGCGTGGCGCGTCGCGGACCTTGTCCTTGTCGACGCTGAGCCGGACGCGACCGTCGTCGCTGAGGTCGCCGTCGTGAACCGGGACGAAACTCTCACTCATCCCGAAGAAGCCGGTGTGCACGCTGGCCACGACCGGGTCCCCGGTGGCGTCGTCGACGAAGACCTGCTTCACCCCGCCGATCTTCTCGCCGGCCGAGTCGTACACGGTCGCGTCGTGGAGTTGGGCGAGTTGCGCTTGGCCGATCATTGGTATCCCCCCGAAAGATCCGCTCGCGTAGGCCTGTCATCAACCCGACTACCCATGGTGATCACGCCATAAACACAAAGTGTTCAGTGGTTTCCTGGTGATCGGTTTCCGGTGCGGCGAAAGCCCGTGCCCGCCGTGGCGCGCCTGGGGCAGGATGACGGCATGCCGGCCACCCAGGTCTCCCAGCTGTTCGCCGAACTCGACCCGCTCCCCTACCCCGGACGCATGCGGCTCCTGGCCGCCAGGGCGCGGGAACTCGCGGCCGCCGGAACCCTCCCGGCTCTGCTGGGTGAGTTGTGGTCCGGAGACGCCGACCACCGCCACCTCGCGGTGACCATGGGAGCCGTCTCCCGCGATGAGGCGTCCGTTCTCACCGGGTTGCGCGACGAGGACCCGCGGATCATGGCCCGGACTCTGCGCGTGATCCACGCGCGGCCGGTCGACCCGGGCCTGCTGGCCGAGGTGATCACCGACGCTCCCGCCGAACTGCGGGCACGCGTGTATCGACTCGCCCGCCACGCCGCCCCGGTCGCCGAGGCCCTCATCGGGCCCGTCCGCACCCGCTTCGGCGACCGCGAGGCGGCGAAACTGCTCGCGGGCTGCGCGACCGGCACCGTCGCCAGGCTGCTCCCCGAGCTGGGCGCCTCGGTCGCCTCCTGGACGGTGCTCGCGCGACGGCATCCCGGCCCGGTCCTCGACGAGACCCGGCGCCTGCTCGGCGCCCTGCCCGACACCCTGCGCTCCCGGTGGTGGTCGCGGCACGGCCCAGGCGTCCTGACCGCCGCCGGCGCCTTCCCCGAACGCGTCGCCGAGTTGCTGGAGACCCACCCTGGGCTGCCGTCGGTCTCAGGCCTGAACATCGCCCTCGGCCGGATCGCGGCCGCCGACCCCGCACGCGCCGTCCGGCTCCTCACCGACACCGAGCAGACCGCCGCCCGGCGCCAATGGCGCGAATCGGGCGTCCTGCGCCGTATCGCCAAGGCCGACACACCGGTGCTGGCCGCGTTCATCGGCTCCTTCACCGGCGACGACGGCCTCGCCGAACTCCTCGACGCGCTCCCACCGGCACGCCGCGGCGAACTCTTCGACGCCGTCACCGCCGAACGCGAGGAGAGTCCCGAGCCCCTGGCGACACCGGTCCTGGCCGCGCTTCCGCACGAACGCCGCGTCGCCGAGGCCCGCCGATGCCTCGCGCTGCCCGTCGTGGCCGGTGATGAGGACGCGGTACTGCGGTACACGGCGTTCCTGCCTTTCGCCGAAGCGCACCCGGTGCTGCTCACCGCGACCCGCCGCCACGAGTCCGCCGACCGCGCGGAGGCCTACCGCCTGCTCATCGCATGCGCGGTCCGCTCGTCCGGCCCGGGCGCGCTCGCCGTGGCCCTCAACTCGCTCGACCGCCTTCGCAACGAGCAGGACCCGGTCCGGGCACCGGTGCTCGCGGCCCTCGCGTCCGTGCCGCCCGCGCGGTTCCACCCGGCCGACGCCGCCGTACTGGGGACACTCGTCCGCGACGCCGTCGAAGCCCGCGACTCATCGTGGGCGACACGTGCGGCGCTCGGTGATCTCGCCGCCCGGATCCTGGGCGCGCACAGCGGCGACGGGCCACTCCTCGCCTGGGCGACCGGCACCTTCGACCTGCTGTTCGGTTCCGGGACGCCCGAGCTCGGGCGGCTCGACCGGGTACTGCGGAAAGGGCAGGAGCGGGACTTCTCGCGCGCGGTGCTCCCGTGGGTCGAGGCCGGGGTGCGGCGCTCCCGCTTCGAGCCGCTGTTCGCGGTGGCGAGCGCGCTGGGCCGGCGCGCCCGTGGCCTCGGCGAACTCCAGCGGCTGCTGCGCGAGGCCTGCGACCCGGGCAACGTCGTCCCGGTCATCACACGCGGCGTCCACCTCTGGCTGGACGACCCGAAGACCCGTGCGGCCCGCGTCGAGGAGATCGTCCGCGGCGACACCTCCACGGTCACGTTGCCGATCGTGTGGAGCGTCCTGTGCGGCAGTCGCACCGATCTGATCGACCTCGTCCTCGACAAGGCACCCTCGGGCCGCCACATCGCCGAAGGCGCCCGCTGGGTGCCCGACTGGGCCTGGCACCTCGGCCGCTGGCTCCCACGGCAACGCGCGGTATACGCGAAGCTGCTGGCCGCGGTCGCCGCCGACGCCGGCACCCCGCAGCACCGGCGGGCCGCCGCCGTCCAGGCCGCCGCGCGAATCCCCGGGCACGGGTGGACGCCCGTGACCAAGTACGTCGACTCCCCGAACGTCGCCCTCGCCGAGGCCGCGCTCGGCGCGCTCGCCTGGACCGACCGGCCCGCCGACGCCCTGGAGCTCCTTCTCGCGCACGTCGACGGGGACCGTGCCCACGTCGCCGTCCACGCCGCCGGGCGCGCGGCCCGCTTCACTCCACCGTCGCGTCTCGCCCCGCTGCTGGGCGGCGTCCTCACCGAGGGCCGCAAGGTCACCGCGCGCAAGGGGGCCGCGCGGTTGCTGTCGGGTCTGTCTGTGCCCGGTGCGATGGACGCGCTGGCGGGAGTCTGGCGGCCGGAGCCGCACCGCGACCTCAAGGTCGCGATCGTGTCGGCCGTCCGGGGGCATCTCGACGATCCCCGTGCCTGGCAGATCCTCGACGACGCCGTCGGCGACGACGAACAGGCCGTCGCGCTCGCGGTCGTCGGTGCCGATCCGCTCGGTACGGCGCCACGACACCGCGGTCGCTACGGCGGGCTCGTGGCCGCCGCCTGCGATCATCCGCGGGTGACGGTCGCGGCGGCGGCCTGGAGCGGTTATCCGCTGTGGGCGTCGTGGGCGCCCGACGCGGGCGCGCGGATCGCCGCCGCCGTCGCCGATCTCGACGAACGTGCGCACTGGCGGACCGCCGCGCAGGCCCTGGCCGAACTGGTCGTGGTCGTCCCGGACACCGACGCGGTGGCCGTCGCGGTGGCGGCGCTCCTGGCGGCCGGAAACGTCGAGGCCCCTGATCGGGACCGACCGGCCGCGCAGCGGCTCGGCGAGCTCGTGCGGATCGTGATGTACCGCCTGCGCTGGGCGCCGCGGGAGTCGGTGCGACCGGCTCTCGTCGGCGCGGGCGGGCTCCTCGCCGCCGCCCCGGATCACCTGGATGCGGCGGCGCGGCTGCTGATCGCGTCGGTGGATCTCGCCTCGGCCGACGCCGACGCGATCGCCGGTGCGCTCGGGCCGGTCGCCGACCTGTTCGCGGGCCGTCCGATCGCGGCCTTCCGCGCGCGGGAGGACCTTCTCGGGGCGATCAGCACACGGCGGCCGGACTCACCGCGTGCCCTGTGGTCGGCCGCCGAGACCCTGGCCGGACGCGGGGACGTCGCCGGGGGGTTCTTCGCGCTCGCGCTGGTCGAGGGCGGCGCCGGTTTCGGTGCGGGGTGGTCCTCGGCCGACCCGCCGTGGCGTGGGCTGCTGTCGCGCCTGCGGCGGCATGCCGAGCCCGAGGTCCGGGCCGCCGCGCTGGACGTCTTCACGTTGACCGAATAGGCCGCCGTCCCGTCGCGGGGTCCGGCGGCCGTGCGGGGTCGTCACGCCGTGCGCGTCTTCCCCCGCGACGGACTCGCCGCCAGGAGCGCGACGGTGCCGGCGACGTAGACCACGACGAGGGTGGTCACGCCGATGGTGAAGCCGGTCATCCCGCCGCCGCCGACGGTCCAGGCCAGGGCGGTCACCGCGGGCCCGACGGTCGAGGCGAGGGTCCGGACGGTGGCGAAGGCTCCCCCGGCCGAACCGATCGCGTCGGCGGGCGTGGCGGCCATGAGGGCGGTGTTGATGGGGCCGTTGAACAGGGCGGAGCCGATGCCGATGAGGACCAGTCGCCAGATCAGGCCGAAGAGTCCGGAGTCGGCGTCGATGGTGAGCATCGTGGCCAGCGTCGCCACGGAGACGACCGCGCCGGCCACGGCGACCTTGTAGGCGCCGAAGGTGTCGGCGAGTTTGCCCGCGATCGGCGCGACCGGGGCCATGGCGCCCGACAGGAACAGCAGGGCGACGCCGGTCATGGCCGGGCTGAGCCTCATCTCGTCGACGACGAAGTAGGGCAGCAGGAAGGAGATCAGCCCGATCGAGAAGGACATCAGGAACAGGCCGAGCAACGCCATCCCGATCGTGCGGCGGCGGACCACGGCGACGAGCGGCGCCGAACTGCGCAGCCGCAGCCACCCGGCGGCCAGGACGACGGCTACGGCGCCGAGGACGGCGGACAGGACGGGCTGCTCGCTGATCCGGTCGAAGGCGAGCAGGATCGCGGCGACCGCACCGCCCATGACGACGGCGTCGCGGATCAGGACGCGGTCGGGCACGGGCAGGCCCTTGCCGTTGCCGGGGATCGCGCGCCATCCCAGCCACAGGGCGGCGGCCACGACGGGCAGCTTCAGCAGGAACAGCCCGCGCCAGCCGAAGGCGCCGACGGCGAGTCCCCCCAGGGGCGCGCCGACCATGGAGCCGATGGTCATGACGGTGATGATGTAGCCGATGGCGCGCCCGCGCCGGTCGGGTGAGACGGCCGCGGCCACGATCGGCATGTAGACCGACAGGACCAGCGATCCGGCGAGCCCCTGGACGAAGCGCGCGGCGATCAGGAACCAGAAGGTGGGGGCCACGGCGACCAGGACGCTGGCGGCACCGACTCCGAACATCGACAGCAGGAAGACCTTGCGGATGTCGGCGCGGTCGGCCCAGCGGCCCGCCGGGATCGCCGCGGCCGACATGGGCAGGGCGTAGCCGAGCAGGACCCAGGCGGTGGCGGCGGGACCGACGCTCAGGTCGGTGCCGATGCTCGGCAGGGCGACGGCGGCGAGCATGAGGTCGGAGGTCACCACGACCATGGCCAGGGCGAGGGCGAACACGGGCGCCCAGCGCGGTGGGGCGGCCGTCTCGGTGGTGGGGGTGTGCGGCTGAGTCATGCCCGAACGCTATGGATCAACGACCCGGGGAGGCATCTGTCGGGTGACTGGTCACGCCTACCGGGACCTCGGTCACCGGTGACGTGCGGGCGACCGGTCACCGACCCCAGTCACGCGACAGATGGCGGCCGGTCGCGGCGTCCATAGCGTTGGCCCGGCACCGAGACCGGTGCTCACAGCGTCGAGACAGGAGCCCTTCCATGAACGACAACCTCAAACTCGCCGTCATCATCGGCAGCACCCGCGAGGGCCGCTTCGGGCCCGTGCCGGCCGAGTGGGTCGCCGGGGAGGCCCGCGCGTTCGGTGGTTTCGACGTCGACGTGGTCGACCTGCTGGAGCTGGAACTGCCGCACCGCATCACCGGCGACAGCGACGACCACCCGACGGTGAAGAGCCTGTCGGCCCGCCTGCACGACGCCGACGCGTTCATCGTCGTCACGCCGGAGTACAACCACAGCTACCCCGCCTCCCTCAAGGCCGCGATCGACCACTACCAGAGCGAATGGCACACCAAGCCGGTCGGTTTCGTCTCCTACGGCGGCATGGTCGGCGGACAGCGCGCCGTGGAGCACCTGCGGCAGATCTTCCCCGAGGTGCACGCGCTGACCGTGCGCGACACGATCGGCCTGGTCAACTACTGGTCGCTGCTCGACGCCGAGGGCCGCTTCGCCGATCCGGAGGCCCTCGCCGGTGCCGCCAAGGGCATGCTCGGCCAGCTCGCCTGGTGGGGCCGGGCCCTGCGCGCCGCCCGCCTCGAAACCGCCTACGCCGCCTGAGCCTCCGGGAAGGAGCCCACACCATGCACGCCGTTCGCCAGTACGAGGTCGGTCCCGCCGAGACGCTGCGCTTCGAGGAGGTGCCCGATCCGGTCGCCGGTCCCGGGCAGTTGCTCATCAGGGTGAAGGCCGCCGGGGTCCACCTGCTCGACGCCGCCATCCGCGGCGGCACCGCCGGGGGCCACCCCTTCGCCGACCCGGAACTGCCGATGACGCCCGGCCGCGAGGTGGCCGGAGTCGTCGAGGCCGTCGGCGACGGCGTCGACACCGCCTGGATCGGGCGGCGGGTCGTCACGCACCTCGGCATCGCCAGCGGTGGTTACGCCGAACTCGCCGTCCGCGAGGCCGAGGCCGTGCATGCGATCCCCGACGGGCTCGGCGACGCCGCCGCCGTCGCGCTCGTCGGCACCGGGCGGACCACCGTCGGGATCCTCGACGTGGCGGCCCTCGGCGGCGACGACGTCGTCCTCGTCACCGCCGCCGCCGGTGGCATCGGGTCGCTGCTGGTGCAAGCCGCCGCCGGGCTCGGCGCGGTCGTCGTGGCCGCCGCGAGCGGCGACAAACTCGCACACGTCAAGTCCGTGGCGCCGCAGGCGATCACCGTCGACTACACGCGGCCCGACTGGCCCGAACTGGTCCGCGAGGCCCTCGGCGGCCGAGCGATCACCGTCGCCTTCGACAGCGTCGGCGGCGCGGCCGGGCGCGAGACCCTGGACCTGCTGGGCGCCGGCGGCCGTTTCATCATGTACGGCTGGTCGGCGGGGGAGGCCACGAAACTGACCGCCGACGACCTCTACGCCAAGTCCCTGCAGGTGACCGTCGCCCTCGGCCCGCGCATGGTCGCCCGCCCCGGCGGCATCCGCAGCCTGGAGACCCAGGCCCTCGCCGAAGGGGCCGCCGGACGACTCATCGCGCTGACCGAGGAGTTCCCCCTCGCGGAGGCCGCAGCGGCGCACACCGCCCTGGAAGGTCGGTCGACTGTCGGGAAGGTCGTACTGGTCCCGTAGCCGTGGTGTGGACCGCCGGCGGGGGCCGGCGGTCCGGTGGCGGGGTGGTGGCCTCCATCACCCCCCACACGTTCAGGCGGGCCCCCGCCGGCACCGATCGCCATGAACGGGGTGAACCGGACGGGCGTTCACGTTCCCGCCGAGGTCACTCCGCATAGAATCGCGCCCATGCTGTTCGGCCGCCCCTCCGAGATCGCCCGACTCGACCGGCTGGTCGACGCGGCCAGGGACGGTCACAGCGCCGCGCTCGTCCTTCGCGGCGAGGCCGGGATCGGCAAGTCCGCGCTCCTCGACCACTGCGCCGCCCATGCCGATGGGTTCACGCTCCTGCGCAGCTCCGGAGCCGAGTTCGAGTCGGAGCTTCCCTACGCCGGGCTGCATCTCCTGCTGCGCGAGCACGTCGGGCGCATCGGGTCGCTCCCCGAGCCGCAGGCCGCGGCCCTCCGCGCCGCCCTCGGCCTGGCCGCCGACGGCGACCGCGAGTGGTTCCTCGTCGGCCTCGCCGTCCTCAGCCTCCTCACCGAACTCGCCGAGGACGCGCCCGTGCTGTGCCTCGTCGACGACGTGCACTGGCTCGACCACGAGACGACCGCGGTCCTGCGTTTCGTCGCCCGGCGGCTCCAGGCCGAGGGCGTCGTGATGATCCTGACGGCCCGCGACTCCCACGCGCCGGCGTTCGCCGCCGACGGCATCGACGAGCTCACCGTGTCCCCGCTCGACGACGACGCCTCCGGTGAGGTGCTCGCCGCGCACGCCGCCGACCTGCCCGGGTACGTCCGCGACCTGATCCGCGCCGAATCCAGCGGCAACCCCCTCGCCCTGCGCGAGCTGGCCGCCGCCCAGCGCGAAGGGCACCTCGGCGCCGAGACCGCCGGCATCGCCCGCCTGCCCACCCACGGCCGCATCCAGCGCAGCTTCGGCGACCGCATCGCCGCTCTCCCCCAAGGCGCCCGCAACCTGCTGCTCATCGCCGCCGCCGACGACACCCGCAGCACCACGACCGTCCTGGCCGCCGCCGAGCGGCTCGGCGCGACCCTCGACGACCTCGACCTCGTCGAGAGCCGTGATCTGCTCCGCCCGGCCGGTGAGCAGCTGCTCTTCCGGCACCCGCTGATCCGCGCCGCCGCCTACCAGGGGGCGGCCACCCGGGAGCGTGCCGCCGCGCACGAGGCGCTCGCCACGGTCCTCGACGCCCAGGTCGACGGATACCGGCGCGCGTGGCACCTCGCGGCGGCGACCACCGGCACCGACGAGACCGTCGCCGCCCTCCTCGAAGCCGAGACCGACGCCCTCCTCACCCGCGGCGGATATGCCGCCGTGACCAGCGGCTACGCGCGTGCGGCGGCGCTGAGTCCGCTACCGGCCGAACGCGGCCGCCGCTTCCTCGCCGCGGCCCGCACGGCCCTCGACGCCGGGCAGCTCGACCGCGCCGACGCCCTCGCCGACCAGGCCGCCCGCAACCTCGCCGACGAGATCGCGCTCGCGCATGTGGCGCGCGTGCGGGGCTCGGCGGCGAACTGGCGCGGCAGCCCCGCCGCCGCCCACCGCATCTGGTCCGACGCCGCCCTCCGCGTCGCCCCCCACTCGCAGGACAACGCCAGCTACCTGCTCTTCAACGCCGCCGAACTGGCCTGGCTCACCGGCGACTTCCCCGCCGCCGCCGAAGACGCCGAACGCGCCGCCGCACTCGGTCTGCGCAACGCCGACCGCGTCGCCGCGATCGCCACCACGGCCGCCGGCATCAACGGCCGCGCCGGAAAGACCCCCGCCGACGGGCTCGACGCGCTGCGCCGCATGCTCGGCGTCGTCCACACCGGGAAGGGCCCGACCGCACTCGCCGACGGGACCACCGTCGTGGTGTGGCACCTCATGCTCGGCGACCACGTCACCGGACTGGAGCGAGCCGAGGACCTCGTGGCGCGCTGCCGGGCCAGAGGCGCGCTCGGCGTGCTGCCCCGAGCGCTGGGGCTGCTCGCCCGCGCCCGCCTGTACAGCGGCGCCCACGGCCAGGCTCTCGACGCGGCGACCGAGGGAGTGGGGCTGGCCAAGGACATCGGCTCCAGCGCCCTCCTGTTCGGCGTGCCCGCGAGCGTCCTGGCCTACCTCGCCGCCATCGAAGGCGACGAGGAGCGCTGCACGCGGCTGATGGCCGAGATCCTGGCGATGTCGGGCGACCGCGCCGGCTCGATCGGCGAAGGCCCACTCGCGCTCCTCGACCTCGGACTGGGCCGCTTCGAGGCCGCGCACGAACGCCTGTCGACGACCCTGGCGCGGCCCCACCGGCTGGACCTCATCCCCTACGTCCCCGACCTCGTCGAATCGGCGACCCGCCTGAACGGCCCACCGCAGCTCGGTGACGCCTTCGAGCTCTTCGAGAGCTGGGCGACCGCCACCGGCATGCCCTGGGCGAGGGCCGTCGTCACCCGCTGCCGGGCCCTCCTCGACGACGCGAACGCCGAGGAGCACTTCACCGAGGCACTCGCCACCCACGCCCTGCCGGGCGACCGCCCGTTCGAGGCCGCCCGCACCACCCTGCTCTACGGCGAATGGCTGCGGCGGCGGCGACGCGTCAACGACGCCAAGCCTCACCTCCGGCAGGCCGCCGAGGCCTTCGCGCGGTTCCGCGCGACCGTCTGGGCCGACCGCGCCCGCCTCGAACTGCGCGCCGCCGGGGACAGCGTCACCGCCCAGGCCCCCGGACCCGACGACCCCTTCGCCGGGCTCACCCCGCAGGAGTCGCAGGTCGTGCGGCTGGCGGCCGACGGACTCACCAACCGCGAGATCGGCGCACAGCTGTTCCTGAGCCCCCGGACCGTCGGGTACCACCTGTACAAGGCCTACCCGAAACTCGGGGTCGCCTCGCGCGCCGAACTGGGCCGGCTGCCGCGGTCCGGCGGCGGCTGACCGCCACCGGACCGGGCGAGGACTACTTCGGCGGTTCGCAGGTGCCGATCACGCCGCCGCTGTACTGCTCGTCGGTGCACTGGTTGCGGCACCACATCTCCAGGATCCCGTCGGGACGGCACCGCGGCGCGCAGAACACGCAGTGGGCCGCCGCCGAGGCACGCGGAACGAGACGGTCGAGCAGTCGTGCGGGAATCGAGCGGAGCTTCATGGCTTCTCCCTTGACCGTGCGCGGTGTAGGAGGGGACGGCCCGGACGCTACCCCCGGAACGTACAGACGAGCGCATATCCGGACCGGGTCCCCGATCGGCGGCTTCCGGTGCCACCGCGCCGAACTGTTGACATCGACGATTTGTCCTGACTAGGGTCGGGCCTCCAAGACGACCGGCTCGTTCGGTGATCCCAAGCCCACCGGCGGCCGTCGACGCCGCCTCAGTGAAGAGGGTGACCCGCGATGCGCCGACCGAGCTCGTTACCGACATGGGGGCCGGTGCGACGCGCCGGCCGCGTCCTGGCCCTCGCGGGACTGACCGCGGCGGCGGCCGCCGGATGCCTCGGCGGCGGCGCCGAGGAGGCGTCCACCGACCCGAATCGCAACGCCGACGCCAAGGAGTACACGCTCACCGTCACCTCCAACGCGATCGCGGGCGGCAAGAACGCCGAAGGCGCCGACTTCCTCGCGAACTACGTGATCCCGAAGTTCGTGGAGCAGCAGAAGGAGCAGGGCGTCACCGCCCACATAAACTTCGAGCCCAACGGGGTCGACGACGCCGAGTACAAGAGCAAGATCGGCCTCGACCTGGAGGCCGGCAAGGGCGCCGACATCATCGACATCGACGGGATCTGGGTCGGCGAGTTCGCCGCCTCGAACTTCATCAAGCCGCTCGAAGAGGTCGCCGGTGCCGACGCGGCCAACGGCTGGGACGGCTGGACGCAGATCCAGACCTCGGTGCAGCAGAACGCCTCCTACGGCGGTAAGCGCTACGGGATCCCCTCGGGCACCGACGGCCGCGTCATCTACTTCAACAAGGACGTCTTCGCCGCCGCCGGGCTGCCCGCCGAGTGGCAGCCGTCGAGCTGGGCGGAGATCATCACCGCGGCCGAGGCGATAGCCGAGAAGACCGACGCGACGCCGATCCAGCTCAACGCCGGTACCGCGATGGGCGAGGCGACGACGATGCAGGGTGTCCTGCCGCTGCTGGCCGGCACCGGTAAGGAGATCTTCGCCGACGGGAAGTGGCAGGGCGACTCCCCGGCCGTCCGGCAGGTCCTCGACCTGTACCACCAGGTCTACTCGGGCGACCTCGGCGACGCCACGCTCCAGCAGGAGGCGAAGGGGCGCGACAAGTCCTTCGAGGGCTTCTCGAAGGGGCGGATCGGGATGCTCCTGGAGAGCGACTACTTCTGGCGGGACGTGATCAAGCCCGGTTCGGCGGTGGCGCCGATGCCCGACCGTGATGAGAAGGTCGGCTGGGCCAAGATCCCGGCGATGACGCCGGGCGCGGGCATCGGCGGGCAGGACTTCGTGTCGATGTCGGGCGGGGCCGCGCAGGTCCTCAACCCGAACACGGAGTACCCGCAGCAGGCCTGGGAGCTGATGAGGTTCATGGCCTCGGCCGACACCGTCAAGGAACTGGTGAAGGACACTCCG
This sequence comes from Phytomonospora endophytica, assembly GCF_014202425.1. Lineage (GTDB taxonomy): Bacteria > Actinomycetota > Actinomycetes > Mycobacteriales > Micromonosporaceae > Phytomonospora > Phytomonospora endophytica. The sequence continues at coordinate 599,637 of NZ_JACHGT010000003.1, forward strand.
CGCATCACCCAGCGCGACGACGTCAACGCCGAGGTCCTCGCCGCGGACCCGATGCTCAGTTTCATCGCGACCGAGGTCGTGCCGCTGACCCGGTTCCGGCCGGGCGAGCTGTCCTACCTGCAGGTCTCGACGGCGCTCCAGGAGGCGACCTACGCGATCGTGGACGGCGCCTCGGTCGAGGAGGCCGCCGCGGCCTATCAGAAGACGCTGGAGAGCATCGTCGGTGCCGAACACATCGCGACACAGTGACCCCTCCGGCGTGAACGACGGCCCGGCGGCCGGGGCCGCCGCCGGGACGAGCCACCACGGCGCGGTCGCCGTCGATCCGCCGCTCGCCGCCGCCGCGGCGACCGACGTGGTCGGGCTCGGCCGGGCGCGGGCCTTCGCGTTCGTCGCGCCCGCGCTGCTGCTCATCGGCGTCTTCCTGCTGTTCCCCGCGCTGTGGACGCTCTACATCGGAGCCACCGACTACGAGCGGACCGGCCCGAAGCACGTCAGCCCGTCCTTCGTGGGCGTCGGCAACTACACCGATGTGCTGGCCGACCCGTCGTTCTACAACTCGCTGTGGCTGTCGCTGCTGTTCGTCGGCTTCTCGGCGGTGATCGGCCAGAACGGACTCGGCTTCGCCCTCGCCTGGTCGCTGCGCAACGTCGCCGGGTGGGTGCGGCGGACCGTCGAGACGCTGGTGTTGTTCGCGTGGATCCTGCCCGGCTCTGTCGTGGCCTTCCTGTGGATCGCGATGCTCGACCGGGACGGCGGGACGGTCAACGCGCTGCTCGGCACGCCCGGTCTGGCGTGGTTCGTGGACTATCCGATGGCGAGCCTGATCATCTTCAACATCTGGCGTGGCACGGCCTTCTCGCTGATGCTCTACGGCGCGGCGTTGTCCTCGGTGCCGCCCTCGCAGCTGGAGACGGCGAGGCTGGCCGGGGCCTCCGGTCTCCAGACCCTGCGCGACGTGGTGTTCCCGCACATCCGGGGGCACGCGCTGACCAACACCCTGCTGATCACGCTGTGGACCTTCAACGACTTCACGCCCTTCCTGCTCACCGCCGGGGGCCCGGGCGACGACTCCGAGATCGTGTCGGTCTACGTGTACAACACCGCCATCCGCGACGGCCGCCTCGGCTACAGCGGCGCGATCTCGCTGCTGATCCTCGTCGCCAACGTCGTGCTGGCCCTGCTGTACCTGCGGATGCTGCGCAAACGGAGCGTGTCATGACGATCTCGGACGACGACGCCCGCCGCGCGGCCTGGCGCATGGCCGCCCGGATCGGGTTCTACGCGCTGACCTGCCTGATCGCGGTGTTCTTCGCGCTTCCCCTGCTGTGGCTGGTGACCGCGCCTTTCGACGCGAGTCCGACCTACGCCGTGGACGTGCCGGAGGCGACGCTGGACAACTTCGCCGAGATCAACGCCAACCCCTACGCCTGGGGGTCGATGTTCAACTCGATCGTGCTGTCGATCGGGACGGCGCTGTTCGTGGTCGTGGGCGCCGCCCTGGCGGCCTACGCCCTGTCGCGGGTGCGCATGCCGGGCCGGGACGCCCTGCTCTACGTGCTGCTGCTGCTGTCGAGCGTGGTCACCGGTACCGCCGCGATGGTCCCGCTGTTCCTGCTGGTCTCCGAGATCGGCGACAGCGTCCATCCGGCGCTGGGCATCGACTCCAGCTTCGCGGTGATGCTGGTGATGGCCGGTGGCCTGCTGCCGGCCGGGATCTTCATGCTCAAGGACTTCGTCGACACCGTCCCGCGTTCCTATGAGGAATCGGCGCGGGTCTTCGGCGCCTCGCCGCTGCGGATCCTCAAGGACATCGTGGCACCGCTGATCGCGCCCGGCCTCGCGACGATCGCGGTGTGGACCGTGGTCAACGTGTGGGGCAACTTCCTGGTCCCGTTCATTCTGCTGCGCGATCCGGGCAAGCAGCCGGCGGCGGTGCTGATGCGGACGCTCTACACCGAATCCGGGCAGCCGAACCTGGCGCTGCTGTCGACCTTCTCGCTGCTGTACTCCCTGCCGGTGATCGCGATGTACCTCTACGTTTCCCGCAAGTACGGCTTCCGCTTCCACGGAGGGATCAAGAGCTGATGGCCGGAATCTCGGCGAGGAAACTCGACAAGGTCTACCCCGGCGGTGTGCACGCCGTCGACCGGCTCGACCTCGACATCGACGACGGCGAGTTCTTCGCGCTGCTCGGCCCCTCGGGTTGCGGGAAGACGACGCTGCTGCGGACCATCGCCGGGCTGGAGCAGGCCACCGGCGGGTCGGTCCTGATCGGTGGGCGGGACGTCACGAACGTGACCCCCGCCCGGCGCGACGTCGCGATGGTCTTCCAGGACTACGCGCTCTTCCCGCACATGACCGTCATCGACAACATCTCCTATCCGCTGCGCATCAAACGCCAGGCGCGCGTTGCCCGGCACGCGCGGGCCACCGAGATCGGCGTCCAGCTCGGCCTCGCCGACCTGATGGACCGGCGTCCGGCGGCGCTGTCCGGGGGACAGCAGCAGCGGGTGGCGCTCGCCCGCGCGGTCGCCTGCCACCCGTCGCTGTTCCTGTTCGACGAGCCGCTGTCCAACCTGGACGCCAGGCTGCGGCTGGAGGCCCGTACCTTCCTCAAGCGCCTCCAGCGTGAACTCGGTGTGACCACGGTCTTCGTCACCCACGACCAGGCCGAGGCCCTGGCACTCGCCGACCGGATCGCGGTCATGGAGGCCGGTCGCATTCGCCAGCTCGGGACTCCCCGGGAGGTGTTCGGGCGTCCCGCCAACACCTTCGTCGCCAACTTCATCGGTTCGACGCCGATGAACCTCCTCGACGGTGTCGTGCGCGGGTCCACCGTGGACGTCGCCGGGGGTTCGCTGCCGGTCCCCGCCGGGGCCGAGGGGCTGGTGACCGACGGGGAGAAGGTCATCGTCGGGGTCAGGCCGGAGTACGTGCGGCTGAGCCGTTCCGGCGAGGGTCTGGCGGGCGAGGTCTCGATCCTGGAGCACCTGGGCACGACGACGCTGGTGACCGTCGACTGCGGGGACGAACTGGTCGGCGCGACCGTCCCCGAGGAGGACGAACCCGAGCCCGGCGCCGCCGTGCGGCTGGCACCGGTCCCGGGTCGTCTGCTGCTCTACCGCGCCGAGGACGGTGAACTCATCGGCGCGTGAGGTGGCCCGGCGCCCCCGTCCGGGCGCCGGGCCACCGGTCTCACTCCACCGGGACGGACGGCAGCGCGAGCGCGAGGCCGGTCAGCTGCTCGTCGGTGAGCACGGGCTCGCTCTGCTCGTTCCACACGCGCTCGCGGATGAGCACCGCCGAACCGTCGGGGCGGTACACGGCCAGGTAGGTGATCGTACGGATCGTGTTCCCGTCGATGATCTCCGTCGGCCGCACGCTGAGGATCTGCTCGCCGTCGGGGCCGTCGGCGTCGACGCACTCGAACGTGGTCTCGACCTGCTTGGGCTCTGGAAACTGGACGGTCTCGGTGTACGGGTCACAGCCCGGGACGAGATAGCGCGCGTCCGGGAGAAGGTAGTTGGGGTTCTTCGACTGCGTCCCCGCGCCCCGGAGGAACGAGCCGGCGGGGTAGACCCTCATCGTGATGACGCGTTCCTCGCTCTCGGCCTGCCCCCCGTAGACCGGGCGTTCGGCGAGGACGACCGACTCGTCGCCTCCCCACCCGCCGAAGGCGCCCGACTGGTCCTGGTCGGGGGTGAGGACCTCGTTGTAGCGCTGCACCTCGTCCATGAAGGAGGGCCGCGTCTGGATACCGAGGTCCGCGATCGCCGCGGTCCAGGCCGCGGTCAGCTCTTCGGTCAGAGGGGTCGTGATGTAGGCGTTCACCTCCTCCTCCTCGTCGAAGCGCGATTCGTCGGCACCCCAGATGTACTCGACGTCCGGGTCCAGCGCGACGGGGTATTCGCCGGGGTCCTGCTGTCGCGAACCGAAGGAGCCGGTGTCGGGGTCGATGCCCCCGCCGAAGGCCACGGGCAGCAGGACGGCGACGGCCGCGACGGCGGCGACTCCCCCGGCGGCATAGCCGCCGAGCCTTGCCCGCGCCCTCCGTCGCCCGCGCCGGAGGACCTCCGCGGGCAGGAATGAGACCTCGGGGGTGCTGCGGTCGAGCTCCTCGTCGAGCGCTCGGTTGAGTTCCTCGGTGGTCATGACGGCACTCCTTCGAAGAGTTCGAGGGCTTCGGCGGACAGCAGTTCCCGGAGTCCGGCAAGGCCGCGCATGGTCAGGTTGCGGGCGGCGCCGTTGGAGCAGCCGAGCACGCGGGCGACCTGCTCGCCGGGCAGGTCCTCCCAGTAGCGCAGGACCACGGCGGCCCGCTGCCGCTTGGGCAGTCGCAGCAGCGCGTCGATGAGGACGACGCGCTCCTCGGGCAGCCCGGCGGGGCGCTGGGGATTCTCGGGCAGTTCGTCGCGGGTCTGCTCGCGCCGGAAACGGAACAGGCGGCGCTCGTCGATCAGCGCGTTGACGATGATCTTGCGGACGTAGGCGTCCACCGAGGATCGGGTGGACCGCGCCCAGGCGCCGTAGAGCCGGATCAGCGCCGTCTGCACGACGTCCTCGGCCTGGTGCCAGTCGGCGCAGCACAGGTAGGCGAAACGGCACAGTCGTTTCGACTGGGCTGCGACGTATTCCTCGAAGTCGCTCTCCTGTTCCGGTGTCATCTCGCTCCTGGGCGTCGACGGGTTCGGGTCGACCGGTCTACGGGTTGATCTTGACCGTTCGTCACACGCGAAAAGGGCCGCCCTCCCGGGGCGGCCCTTTTGTCGAACTGGTGCGTCCTAGTGGACCATCACCGGCGCGCGCTCCTCACCGGCTTCGCCGGTGGGGGCCGGCGCCTTCTTCTTCGGGAGGAAGAACGCGGCGACCATGGTCGCGACGATCAGCACGAAGGCCAGCACGAAGGTCGCACCGAAGCCCTCGGCGGCCTCGGCCAGGCCCTGCTCCTTCGCGCCCGGCGGGAGCTGGGCGGCGACGGCGGGGTCGTGCTGGGCCGCGATGGCCGGCCCGGCCAGCATCGAGCTCGTGATCTGGTTGGTCAGCACGACCGACATGATCGCCGAACCGATGGAGCTGGCGATCTGCTGCACGATGTTGAGCAGCGTGGAGCCGCGCGCGATCATGTGGTCGGTCAGCGTCTGCATCGCCGCGGTCATCGTCGGCATCATCGTGGCACCCATACCGAGGCCCATGACGAACAGCGCACCGAGCAGGACCGGGTACGGCGTCGTCGACTCGATCTGCGTGAGCACGCCCATGCCACCGAGGATCAGCACCATGCCGGCGAGGACGATCTTTCCGGGACCGATCTTGTCGACCAGGCGGCCGGCGATCGGCATCGTGATCATGGCGCCGAGACCCTGCGGCGCGACCAGCAGGCCGGCGTGGAGGGTCGACTCACCGCGGACCTGCAGGAAGTAGGTCGGGATCAGCAGCATGGCACCGAAGAAGGCGATGCCGAACAGGAACATGGTGACCGTGGCGACGGTGAGCTGCTTGTTCTTGAACAGGCGCAGGTCGACCAGCGGGTGGCGCGGCCGGAACGCGTGCCAGATGAAGGCAATGATCAGCACCAGGCCGATCGCGGCGGGAATGAGCACGCGGGCCGCGGCGACCGTCCCCTCCTCGGGGATCGACGAGACACCGAACAGGAACAGGGCCAGACCGGGCGACATCAGCAGCATGCCCACGAAGTCGAAGGACTCCGACGGGTGCGGCTCGTCCTTGGGCAGCACGATCGCGGCGAAGATGAGGGCCACGATGCCGAGCGGAACGTTGATCAGGAAGATCCAGTGCCAGCTGACCTCTTCGATCAGCCAGCCGCCCAGGATCGGGCCACCGATCGGGCCGAGCAGCATCGGAACACCGAGCACGGCCATCACACGGCCGACGCGCGCCGGACCGGCCGCGCGGGTCATGATCGTCATGCCCAGCGGCATCAGCATGCCGCCGCCGAGACCCTGCACGACCCGGAAGCCGATCAGCGAGTTGATGTCCCAGGCGAAACTGCACAACACCGACCCGCCCAGGAACAACACCAGGGCGAGCATGTACAGGCGCTTTGTCCCGAAACGGTCCGCCGCCCATCCGGTGATCGGAATGACGGTGGCCAGGGCCAGGGTGTAGCCGGTCATCGTCCACGCCGCCGTGGCGAGGCTCGTGTTGAACTCTGTGGTGAACGTCGGGAGGGCGACACTGACCACGGTGATGTCCAGGATGGACATCACCAGGCCGAGCACGACCACCCCGGCGATCTTGAGCACGCCGCCGTCGAGTTTCTCGGAGGCTGCTGGACCGTTCGGAACGGTGGACATCAATGAATCCTTAAGTGATGGGTCAGGCAGGCCCAAGTCTTCCCAGCGAGGGCCCGATCGCCACATCGAATAAGCCGTGTCGCTGGTCACAGACGGGCCGCGCGAGGCCCCCGAAGCGGTAGAGCGGGGTGACAAGTGGCGCGCACCGGAACGTGTCGCACACGACAGTGCGCTTGCGAGCGAGCGGGACGAGGGCCTATCGCTCACTCCGGCCACTCCGCCAGGCGAAGAACCCGAGTACGAGCACCCCGAACAAGAAGAAGGAGTTGTGCGCGAACTGGGCCGTCCGGCTCACCTCGCCGATCGGGTCGGCGAAGTACCCGGTCGTCGCCGAAGCGGCCAGCGCACCGGTCGCCAGGGCGGCGATGTGCCCGCGGGTCCACCGCCGCGACCGCGCGAACCGCGCCACGGCGACCGCAGCGACACCGAGCAGGACGGCCGAGCCCGCCACGCCCGCCCATGTCGGCGGCATGAACTGATATCCCAGGCCGAGCACGAAGGCGCCGAGCCCCAGCGGCAGCGCGCGCGGCGTGAAGGCCTCGCGCGGCTCGCGGGCGCGCCGCCCGAAGGCGAACGCGGCGACGACCAGCAGCAGGACCACCGCGCTCGCCCCGATGAGCTCGGGGGCGGTGGCGTGGTCGTCTTCACCGCTGAGATGCCAGCGCAGGACCACGGCGGCCGCGAGGAGGTAGAGGACCACGGCCACGATGAGGCCAGGCGCCCTCAGCCAGGGCCGCCGGTCACGCGCGAAGGACTCCACGACCGCGATGGGCGCGCCGAAGCTCCAGATGACGTGCCCGGCGACGAAGGAGAGGGTCGTGGCGGCGCTGAGGCCCAGGGGCGCCAGGTAGGTCGGGCCGGTCATCTCCGACCAGTAGTCGATGTCGCGGTAGGACTGGCTGAAGACGCTCTGGTCGATGAGGGCGGCCTGCGCGACACCGGCGGCCGCGGCCAGGGCCAGGATCCCCGGCCAGTTCAGGTCACAGCGGCGGGCGACCTCGCGGATGAGCAGCGCCGGGGCGCCGTAGAGCGGAATGAAGATGAACAGCCCGCCGAGCAGCGCCAGGGGGTCGCCGGTGCTGTCGTCGTAGCCGACGAGGTACTCGGCGCACAGCGGCGACAGGATCATCAGCCCGAGGGCGAGGGACCAGCGGATACGGCGTGGGACGGTCCGGTCGGGCCCGGTCATGCCTTGAGCCTCCCGCCCAGGAGGATGATCACGCCGCCGACGACGGCGAGCATGAGGTTGGCGTAGACCTCGTAGCCCGTCGCGAAGGGGAGGTGCGGGATCACCCAGCGGTCGAAGGCGTTGAGGAACAGGCTCATGATCGGCTGGGTCCAGAGGCGGTCCACGGCGCCGCTGACGCCCATGAGAACCAGGATGAATCCGATGGTCTCTACTGTCTTTCGCATGTCTTCAGACGCTATGGATCGAGGGCCTTCGAGCGGATCGGCCGTCGGCAGGCGATGTCGCGACGGAGGTAGCCGCTCGCGCGCGGCCGCCGCGACTTAGGTATCGGGTCTCTCGACTTCGGTATCGGCGGCGGTGGGAACGCGTGCCGGGCCGGAGAGGCGTCGGTAGGTTCGTGGCATGGACCGTAAGCGCGGCGCTCGCGACTGGATCGTGGACTCGGCCGCGTTCGCGTTCGCCGTCCTGTTCGGGCTGACGCTGTCGGGGATGCGGATCGACGCGAACGCGCTGCCCGAACCGGCGTGGCTCTTCGACGTCGACCAGGTCCTCGGCGCGATCGGCTGCGGCGCGGTGTGGCTGCGGCGGCGCTGGCCGGTGCAGCTGGCGGTCGGCCTGGTGCTGGCCTCGACCATCTCGGAGCTGGTGGCCGGGGCGATGCTCATCGCGCTGTTCACCGTCGCTGTCCACCGCAGGCCCCGGGTGTCGATGACGGTGTTCGGGCTGGCGGTCCTCGCCGGGGTCGTCTACGTCATCGTGCGCCCCGACCCGGACACCCCGCGAGAGGTCTCGCTGCTCATGGGGACGTCGCTGATGGCGGCGGCGGTCGGGTGGGGGCTGTTCGTGCACCACCGGCGCAGGCTCGTCGAATCCTTGCGGGACCGGGCCACGCGTGCCGAGAACGAGGCGCAGATGCGCGCGGAGCAGGCGCAGCGCGACACGCGCGACGCGATCGCCCGGGAGATCCATGACGTACTGGGCCACCGCCTGTCGCTGCTGAGCGTGCACGCGGGGGCACTGGAGTTCCGGCCGGACGCACCCGCCGAGGACGTCGTCCGCGCCGCCGGGGTGATCCGCGAGAACGCGCACCTGGCGCTGCAGGACCTGCGCGAGGTGATCGGTGTCCTGCGCGCGCCCGTCGGCGAGCTCCCGCAGCCGGCGATCGCCGACGTGGAACGCCTCGTCGCCGAGTCGGTACGGGCGGGGACGCCGGTGGAACTCGCTTTCGCGGTCGAGGGGGAGCCGCCGGACCTGGCCGGGCGGACGGCTTACCGGGTCGTTCAGGAGGCGCTCACCAACGCGCGCAAGCACGCGCCGGGCGAGGCGGTGACGGTGGAGGTGTCGGGTGCGCCGGGTCGGGGTCTGACCGCGGTGGTCCGCAATCGCTTCGCCGGTGCCGTCGCCGCTGAGGGCGGTCAGGGCCTGATCGGTCTCGCCGAGCGGGTCGCCCTCGCCGGTGGTGAGGTCGCCTACGGCCCGGGGGACGGCGAGTGGCTGGTGCGGGCGTCGCTACCCTGGCCGCCATGACCGTCCCGCCTTTCCGGGTTTCGCCCGATTCCGCCGTCGTCTCCGTGCTCATCGTCGACGACGATCCGCTGGTGAGGGCAGGGCTGATCATGATGCTCGGCGGCGCCGCGGACATCCGGGTCGTCGGCGAGGCCGGTGACGGGGGCGAGGTGCTCGCGCTGGTCGACCGGCTCGCTCCGGACGTGGTGCTGATGGACATCCGGATGCCGACGGTCGACGGGCTGGCGGCGACGGAGGCGGTCCGGGCTCGCCCGGACGCGCCGGAGGTGATCGTGCTGACGACCTTCGACGCCGACGCCCACGTCTTGCGCGCGTTGCGCGCCGGCGCGGCCGGTTTCCTGCTGAAGGACACTCCGCCGGCCGAGATCGTCGAGGCGGTGCGACTCGTCGCGCGGCGGCTGCCGGTGCTGTCGCCGTCGGTGACGCGGCGGCTGATCGCGCGGGTCGCCGAGGACGGCCGCGACGACCGGCGGGCGCGGGCGAAGGCGCGACTGTCGGGCCTGGGCGAGCGTGAGCGGGACGTCGCGGTGCAGGTCGGGCTGGGGCGGTCGAACGCCGAGATCGGGCGGGCGCTGCACCTGAGCGTGCCGACGGTCAAGACGCACGTCTCGGCGATCCTGACCAAACTGGACCTCAACAACCGGGTACAGATCGCGCTGCTGGCCCATGACGCCGGTCTGCTCGGCGAGTGACCCGGTAACCTCGCCGGATGCCCGAGTCTCCCGGTCCCGTGACCCCTGACGACGTGCGCGCCGCCGTCGCCTTGTGCTCCGACGCGCTCGGCGGTGTGCTCGACGCCGACTGGTCGGCTCGCGCCGGGGAGCTGACCTGGAGTTGCTGGGACACCGCCGAGCACCTGGCCGACGACCTGTTCGCCTACGCCGGGCAGCTCGGGCCGCGCCGGCCGCCGCTGGACACCCACGTCGCCTTCGCCTGGAAGCGCAAGACTCCGGGTGGGCCGGCGAGCAGCGTCTTCGGGGATCCGGAGGCGGGGCCGGCCGGGCTGGTGCAGATCATCGAGGCCTGCGGGACCTTCCTGTCGGCGGTCGTCGCCACGGTCTCACCGGACACGCGCGCGCATCACGTGCACGGCGTGGCCGACCCGGAGGGTTTCGCGGCGATGGGCGTGGTCGAGACCCTCGTCCACACCCACGATCTCTCGCTCGGTCTGGGCTTCGCGTGGGCGCCGCCGCCGGAGCTGTGCGCGCGGGTGCTGTACCGGTTGTTCCCGGCGGTGCCGGTGGACACCGATCCGTGGGCGACGCTGCTCTGGGCGACCGGGCGCGGTGAGCTCCCCGGCCGCCCGAGACTCACCGACTGGCGCTGGTTCGGTGAACCGCGAGGCTGAAGCCCCGCTGAAGATCGACTCCGGGGGCCGCCGATCCGCGATATCGTCGCCCGCGTCGGCCCCGTCCGGATGGAGTGACCGTGCAGTGGAGCCTGCTGGCGAGCCTGGTGATCGCCGCTCAGGTAGTCGCCTTCGCTTATGCGATCGTGTGGTCCCTGCGGCCCGCGGTGGCCCGGATCGGCGGCACGTCGTGGGCTCGCGCGGCGGGCGACCGCGGCCGCGCCGGGTTCTCGCGGCTGACGGTGTGGGTCGCCGCGGAGGCGCTCATCCTCATCGCCGGAGCGGGTGCGGTGCTGCTGTTCGGCTCGATGTTCGCCGAGATCCTCGACGGTGTCGTGGAGGGCGACGACATGACGGTCGTCGACGCGCCCACCGTCGACTGGCTGGCCGACCGGCGCGTGCCGGTCCTCAACCAGGTCGAGATCGCGGTCACCGACCTCGGCGGCACCCTGCTGCTGACCGCCGGTGTGGCGGTGACGGCCTTCGTGGTCGCGCGGGCGAGGCGCTCGTGGGGGCCGGTCCTGCTCGCGCTCGCCGGGCTCGGCGGGATCCAGATCCTGGTCAACGGGATCAAGCTCATCATCGCCCGGGAACGGCCGAATCCGCCGATGCACCTGGTGACGGCGACGGGCTTCTCGTTCCCGTCGGGGCACAGTTCGACGTCACTGGTCGGCTTCGCCGTGATCGCCTGGCTGCTCTGCCTGGTGACCGGGAGTGCCACGGCGAAGGCGACGGCGTGGACGGCCGGTGCGGTCGGGACCGTCGCGGTCGGGCTGTCGCGGATCTACCTCGGCGTGCACTACCCGAGCGACGTGCTCGGCGGCTGGCTGCTCGGCCTGACGTGGCTGGCGGCCCTCGGCGCGGCGACGCTCGCGTGGCGGATGCGTCAGCGGGCGAGCCGCTCGCCGAGGAAGGCGAGCCCCGCGGGCGCGACCCGGCGCAAGAACCCGTCGGTGTGCAGCCCGGGGGTCATGCCGCCTTCGCAGTCGGGGAGCCCGTCGAGGTAGTCGGCGACGTTCGGCGCGAAAGGGTCGTCGTTTCCGCAGTCGACGCGCAGCGGAAGTCCGGCCAGTTCGGGCCGGCGCGTGAAGAGATCATGCCGGTCGAAGTCGGCGACGTCGTCGAAGGCACCCGGCTGGGCCTCGTCGAAGCCCCGCCAGATCGCCGGTGACACCGCGACCGCCGCGGCGACGGTGTCCCGGTGGCGCCCGGCGACGGAGAGCGCGCCGAATCCGCCCATGGAGTGGCCGAGGAGGCCGATCCGGGCGGTGGACAGACCCAGGGTGGACAGTCGCGGCAGGAATTCCTCGACGATCATCCGCTCGGGATCACCCGACGCGCGGGGATGCCAGAAGCCGTCGGCGCCGCCGTCGACCGCCGCGAGCGCGAAAGGCGGGACTCCCGCGCCGACGGCGGCGGCGAGGAAGTGGCCGAGGCCGACGGTCTCGGCGTGCCGGTGGTCGGCGCCGCGACCGTGCAGGTACACGGCGACGGGGAGCCCGTCCGCCGGGCGGCCCGGCGGGAGTGCGACGGCCCAGGCGGTCTCGGTTCCGGGAATCGCCGCCGACACGAAGGATCCGGTGAGGCGTTCGCCGGGCTCGATGTCGGGGACGACGCCGTCCTCGCCGGTGAGGCCGAGGAACTCGTGCACGGTGGCACGGCCGGGCAGGACCCGCGCCTCGACAAGGCCGGCGGCCAGGGCGGTCAGCCCGGCGGCGGCGCCACCGGCGATGAGGAGCTTGCGGCGTGTGGGCATGCCGGATGGTCCCAGGTGGCGTCCACCTCCCGAGCCCCGCCGTTGACGTTCGTGGGATCTCCCGCCTACACTCCAAACGGAATCGGATTCCGCTTCCATTCTCGTCGACGACAGGACCCACCCATGCCGGCCACCGCCCCCACCCGCCACTGGACACTCCCCCGCATCCTGGTGCGCGTCGTCCTCTTCTTCACCCTCTTCGGACCGCTCCTCGCCGACCTCGTCGTCCCCGACATCGCCGAGCGCCACCTGCACAACCCCGCGTGGCCGCCGCACGCGAAGTTCCACGACGCCCAGTACATCGTCATGGGCGCGCTGATCGGGCTCGTCGGCATCGCGATCCTGTGGCGGCGCACCGGGAACCTCCGCGGGCAGTTCCTCGTCGCCGCCGCGCTCGCCTCGGTCACCTGGCTTGGCATGTTCGGGGCGCTGCTCTTCCCCGGCACGGCCGCCCAGGATCCCGAGCACGCCGACGGCCTCAAGCTCATCGGGCTCGACCCGCAGCTGTTCATCGCGCTGGTCATGCTCCTGCTCCTCGCCGCCGCCCTCGTGCTGGAGCGCACGCGTTCCCCCATCCCGCGCCCGGCCGCCGGGTAACCTCCTTCGCGACCCCCGACCCTCCGACGGAGACTCCGATGCCGAGCCCGACCAGCCGCAAGCTCCGCACCGACGCCGCCCGCAACCGCGAGCACGTCCTCGACACGGCTTCGGCGCTGTTCGCCGCACGCGGCGACGAGGTCCAGATGGCCGACGTGGCGCGCGAAGCCGGGGTCGGCATCGGCACCGTCTACCGCCACTTCCCGACCCGCCGCGCGCTCATCGAGGCCACCGCCGAACGCCGCTTCACCGGCATCCTCGACCACGCCCGCCGGGTCTGCCTGCCCGAGCCGGACGCCCGGCGCGCGCTGGCCTGCTTCCTCACCCACGTCGCCGAGGTCCACGAGCGGGAGCGGGCACTGTCGGGGGCCATCGAAGCGGTCCTCGGCGACACCGAACCGCGCGGCGAGGTGGGCGCGAAGCTCGTCGAACTCGGCGAGGAGATCCTCGCCCGTGGGCGCGCCGACGGGCGGTTCCGTGCCGACGCCACGACCGCCGACCTCTACATGCTCGTCGGTGCCGTCGCCATGATCGGCCGCGACGGCATCGGCGACTGGCGCCGCTTCATCGAACTGGCCCTCGACGGGCTGCGGCCGCCGGTCACCGGCTGATCCGGAGCGCCGGGGCGCCGGGGCCACCACAGGGGACATCTCCCCCGACCACAGCGCGTGTCATCCCCGCACTCCCCACGGCGATCCGTTGCATTTCAGCCGATATCCGCTAGCCTGGCCTTAAAGTTACTGACCTGTTAGTAACGGGTCGCCACCCGGCACAGGAGGCACCTTCCGATGACTCCCGCATCCCGCTTAACCGCCGCACTGACCGCCGCCGTCGCCCTCGTCGCGGGCGTACTGGCCGCTCCCCCCGCGCCTTCGGCCGCCCCGGCCGGCTCCTTCCCCGTCACCGTCGTCAACAACACTCGCGGCACCTGGTCCGACGCCCAGGTGTACATCACCGTGATGGGCCAGTCCTCCCCCGGTCAGTGGGCCTATCTCCGCACCGACGGGACCCTGCGCCCCATCAACCACAACGACGAGAACGCCCCCGGCCACCTCACCAAGAACGGCCGCAACTACGCCAACATGTCCTACACGCTCGCCCAGGCGCGCACCGTCGCCATGCCCCCGCGCATCGAAGGCGCGCGCATGTAAGTCTCCTACGGCGAGCCCATGTACTTCCCCATCTCCCCCGACGACCGCGGATGGGGCGGCCCGGACATCAACAACCCCGGCGACCCCAACCTCCAGACGGCCTTCGACTGGTACGAGTTCACCTACATCCACGGCCTCGTCCCCTTCGGCGGCAACACCACCCAGGTCGACATGTTCGGATTCCCGATGACCGCCCGCCTCACCCAGAGCGCCATCGGCTACGACCAGACCGTCGGCATCACCGCGACCCGCGACCAGGTGCGCGCCCGGTTCACGCAGGCCGTGTCGAGCGCCTTCGACGGGCTCCTCGACTCCCGCCGCATCCTGGCGCCGCGCAGCTCGCCCGCCTTCCGGCCCGGAGGGGCCAACGCCGGCTACCTCCAGGGCTACATCAACGCCGTCTGGAACCAGTACACGACCGGACAGTTCACCCTCAACCGCCTCGGCCAGACCTTCACCGGTCGCGTCAGCGGCGGGCGGCTCCAGTTCACCAAGAACGGCGCCGGGCCCTTCTACCTCAACAAGCCGACATCGGCCGACGTCTTCTCCTGCTCCGGGGCGCTGGCCTCGCCCGGCATGAACGTCACCGAACTGGAGCTCGGCGCGGAGTTCTGCGCCGCCTTCAACCGAGGCGTCGCCGCCAACACCGCGACCTGGTGGCAGGCCTCGGCGTACTACGCCGGCGCGACCGACAACGAGTACTCGGCCTTCTTCCACACCATCGGCCTCGCCAACCGGGCCTACGGGTTCCCCTACGACGACGTCAACGACCAGAGCAGCGTCAAGATCCTCCCCAACGCCAACCCGCCGAGCGGACTGACCATCACCGTCGGCTGGTGAACCAGGCGCGGTCCGGTGGCGCTCACCGCGCCACCGGACCGTAGAATGGGGGCGAAAGGGCCTAAATCCGGTCGCCCTCTTTTCGTGGGCACCCGGCCCTGAGGAGGTCACCATGACCGCTCACGCTCACCGGCCGTCGACCACCGCGATTCCGCACACGCCCGTGCAGATCGCCGCACTGGCCATCGGCGTCGTGTTCCTGCTGGCGGGGATCGCCGGTTTCATCCCGGGCCTCACCACCGGCTTCGGCGAGATGTCCTTCGCCGGCCACGCTTCGGGGGCCATGCTGCTCGGCGTCTTCCAGGTGTCGATCCTGCACAACCTCGTACACCTGCTGTTCGGTGTGGCGGGTGTGGCCATGGCCCGGACCTGGGCGGGGGCACGCACGTTCCTGCTCGGCGGCGGAGTCGTATACGGGCTGATCTGGCTTTTCGGCCTGATCGTCGACCACGACAGCGCCGCCAACTTCATCCCGGTCAACACCGCCGACAACTGGCTGCACCTCGGACTGGCCCTGGGCATGATCCTGCTCGGCGCGGCCCTGGGCAGGCGCGGGAGCGACTGACCGGCCACAGTGGACCCGGCCTTCCCACCGCGGAATACCCGTCGCGGCCGGGAGGTTGGGTTGCTGCGTCCACCGAAACGCGCGAGGAGAACCCATGCCGAACGACAGCGCCGTACGCCAGAGCAAGTCCGCCTGGGTCGCCAAGCAGGCCGCGCTCTACGAGGAGTCCGGCGGCACGAAGGGCACCACCACGCAAGGCATCCCCTGCCTGCTCCTGGACTACGTCGGCCGCCGCAGCGGCGACTGGCACCGGACGGTCCTGATGTACGGGCGCGACGGCGAGGACCACCTCGTGGTCGCCTCCAACGGCGGCAGCGAGACGCACCCCCTTTGGTATCTCAGCCTCCAGGAGAACCCGCGCGTGCGCCTGCGCGTCAACACCGAACGCTTCGAGGCCGAGGCGCGCACCCTGTCCGCCGAGGAGAAGGCCCGGGTCTGGCCGGAACTGAAGAAGGTCTGGACCGGCTGGGACGATTACCAGCAAAAGACCGAGCGCGACATCCCCGTCATCGCGCTCCGGCGCGTCGAGGGCTGAGGCCGCTCGCGCGCGGGCGTCGCGGCCTATAAGGTGGCGCCCATCATGCTTATCATCGTCTTTTTACTATCCACCGGACTCGCCGCCGGCGCGATCGCGCTCGAGTACGTGACCCTCGACGCGAGCTTCGTGTGGCTGTGGCTGCCGGCGATCCTCGTCGCGGTGGGCAGCGCGGCGATCGGCATTCCACGCATCGGCGGGCGCGGCAACTACGAGCCCTCGGAGAAGGCGGTCGCCGCCGCCCTCGCCGCCGACGGCGGCGCCTTGGCCAGGATCACCAGCGTCAACCGCACCGACGTCGAGATCAACGAGGCGACGCTGTGCAACATCACGCTGGTCGTCGCGCCCGAGGATCGTGACGCCTACAAGACCCGCGCGCAGCTGTTCGTCGGCCCCAAGGAGACCTCGGACTACCAGCCCGGGCTCGTCAAGCTCGTCGCCCGACCCGACGAGGAACGGCCCGAGGCCTTCATCGTCCGCCGTCCCGACCGCGAGTGGCGCAAGCGCATCAAGGAGGAGGGCGAGGACGTCCCCGAAGAGGCGCCGCTCTGGCTGCCCGGTAAGGACGGCAAGCCCATCGGCCGCCAGCCCCTGCTCGGTAAGGGCAAGCGGCGCAGGCCGCTGCGCGTCGTGCTCTACGCGCTGGCCCTCGCCATCGGCGTCGCCGCGCCCGTCGGGGTGTTCCGCGACGACTTCCGGGTCGGCGCCGAAGGCGTGCTCGGCGACATCGATCCCGACGACTACGCCCGCAACTGGCGCCAGGACGCCGCCGTCGACGCGCTGACCGAGAAGGCCGGAGCCGACAAGGTCGCCCAGCTCATGTTCGAAAAGGGCAAGGTCACCGCCGTGGCGCCCAGCGAGCCGGGCGCCACGATCCTGAACATCTACACCTATGAGAAGGGCGAGGCGACCCGCTCCGACGAGCCCCTCCAGGCCACGCCGGAGCAGACCCTCGCCGCCCTCTTCGACGCCGGTGAGGTCGACTACCGCAAGATCCCCGAGCTCGTCGACAAGGCCATGGAGGCCACCGGCATCACCGCGCCGACCGAACTCCAGGTCTCGGTGACACGCGCGATCGTCGGCGACTCCCCCGCCGGTGCGATCGAGATCGTGGTCAGCCTGACCGACGACACCGACCAGGGCATGTACACCACCGACGTCAACGGCGGGTTCCTCACGATGTCGGGCGGGAAACCCGGCTCGGCCGCCTCGGCCTTCGTGCCGCCCGCGACGTAGCCGTTCACAGGCGGGCCGTCACGGGCCAGCCGAGCAGCTGGTAGTACCCGGCCACGGCCAGGAACGCCAGCGCGCACAGCACGACGAGTCCGTAGTGGACCCGCAGCGGGCGGGTCCACCAGCCTCGCCGCCAGGCGAGCACGGCGAACACGACGGCGGCCGCGCCGGCCAGGGCGGCCGCCGTCAGCAATGCCGGGATCCGGTTGAGCAGGGCGGACCCGCCTTCGAGGACCGCGACGATCGTGGCGGCCTCGTCCCCCGCGGCCTGGATCGCGGTGACGACGGCGCCGAGCACCGCGGCGAAGAACACCGCGACGGTGATGCGGGCGAGCCGCGCGCCCAGGGGCGCGGGGGCTTCGCGGCGGCGCCGCAGCGCCGAGAAGAGCCACCAGACGGTCGACAGCAGCGCCAGGGCCAGCGCGGCGAGCACGACGAGGTGCAGGCCGGGGTCGGCGTACCAGGCGAGGCGTTCGTAGGTCTCGGCCTGCTGGTCGCTGAAGAACAGGTAGGCGGCCTGTCCTTCGGCGTCGCGGCGGAATCCGGCGAGGACGCCGTCGGCGGCCCGGTAGAGGTCCTCGCCGACCGGGGAGTACGTCTCGCCGGCGATGTCGAGGGTGCCGTCGTCCTTGGTGGCGACGGTGACCGTGGTGATGACGGTGAGGACGCGTGTGGCGTCGGTGCGGCTCATGCGGGCGATCTGGTAGGTGCCGGCGAGTCCCTCGGAGTCACCGGGGAAGGGCGCGGGCGCCTCGGCCGGGGTGGGGAAGAAGTGCTCGGTGAAGGCGGTGATGAGTTCGCCGCGCAGGTCGGTGGTCCCGTCGCCGTCGCCGTTGTAGGTGACGAACACGCCGGTGTCCCGCTCGGGGAAGAGCCATAGTCCACTGTGGAAGCCCGGGGAGTCGCCGCCGTGCTCGACGACCCGGTTCCCGCCGAGGTTCTGCTCCATGAAGTTCAGGCCGAGGCCGGGCATCGCCGGGTGGTTGCCGAACTGCCGTTGGTGCATCATCGCGGCCGTCGCCGGTGCGAGGACGCCTCCGCCGCCGTCGAGGTGGGCGATCATGAAGCGGCCCATGTCGGCGGCCGTGCTGATCGTCCCGGCTCCGGCGGGCGCGTCGAAGCCGTACTGTCCGCCGATCTCGGCCTGTTTCCCGTCCACGGGGGTGTAGCCGCGCGCGAGGGCGTCGGTGATCTCGGCGGGAGCGGGCTGCGCGAGCGAGGTCGCGGTCATGCCCAGCGGGGTGAAGAGGTGGTCGCGGACCTGGTCGGCGAAGGGCGTGCCGGTGACGGCCTCGACGACGTACCCGGCGAGTGAGACGGCGAAGTTGTCGTAGGAGGAGACCTCGCCGGGCGGCCGGACGCGGTCGGGGAGGAACTTCTCGACGTACTCGCCGAGCGGGATCACGTCGGCCGGATCGGAGGCGCCGATGCCGAGGACGAGCCCGTCGAATCCGGCGGTGTGGGTGAGCAGGTGGCGCAGGGTGATGGGCTCGCCGGGATAGGTGTCGGGGATCTGGAAGGTCGTGAGGTAGTCGTTGACGTCGGTGTCGAGGTCGAGGACGCCGCGCTCGACCTGCTGCATGACGGCGGTCCCGGTGAAGAGCTTGGTGACCGAGGCGATGAAGAAGGCGGTGCGCTCGGGGTCGACGGGCTCGCCGGTGCCGACGTCGGCGACGCCGTAGCCGCCGGTGAAGACCTGCTCGCCGCCGGACACGACCGAGACGGCCGCGCCCGGCATGGGGCCGCCGTCCAGCAGCGGCGGCAGGCGCTCGTCGAAGAAGGCGGCGACGTTGGCGGCGGTGAGTTCGGGAGGGGCGGCCGAGACGGGCGCGGGAACGGCGACGACCAGCGCCGCCGACAGTGCCGCCAGCGCCAGTGCGGGGATGCGTTTGCTCATGCCGCCAAGCCTGTTGCGGCCGGGCGCCCGCGACATGACCTCACGGGCGGCACTCACGCGGCCGGTCTCCGCCCCCGGGAGTCATCTCCAGGGCTGATGTCCGCCCGTGACACCGCTGGCTACGGTCGTGGCATGGACCGAGTCGAGCGGCGCACGCCTTGGGGGATGTGGGACCGGGATGCCCTCATGGTCGGCCTCGACGTGGTCGCCGGAGTGCTGCTCACCCTCCCGGCGCTGCTGGCGGTCCTCGAACCGCCGGATCCGGAGTATCCGGGCTTCACCGGCTGGCTGCGGGTCGCCGGCGTGACCGTCGCGCTCGCCCTCGGGCTGCCCCTGGGGCTGCGGCGGCGGTGGCCGTTGCCGGTCCTTGGCGTGGTGCTGACCGCGGCGTGCGCCGCCGACCTACTTCAGGTCGTCTCCGGTGCCTCCGGCGTGACGGCGTACGCGCTGTACATGGTCGCCAGGGACGATCCGCGACGGCGCTCGCTTCCCGCCCTCGGTGTGTGCATGGCAGCCATTGCCGGGGTCTTGGCCTTGGCCCCGGTGTGGAACGTGCACGACGTCCCGGCGCAGTACGGGTGGCCGCACGCCGTGATCGGATGGGTCGTGTGCGGCGTGGCGTGGGTGCTCGGGGCGATGGTGCGACGGCACCGGGAACTGACCGCGCTGGCCGAGGCGCAGGCCGAGCGGCAGGACCACACCGACCGGCGCCTGCACCTGGCCCGCGAGGTCCACGACGTCGTCGCGCACAACCTGAGCGTCATCACGGTCAAGGCCGGGGTGGCCCTGCACGTGGCGGAACAACGGCCGGAGGAAGCGGTGGAGACCCTGCGCGTCATCGAGCGGACCGGGCGGACGGCGCTCGCCGAGGTCCGGCAGCTGCTGGAGGCCCTGCGCAGGGCCGAGACCGAGACGCCGCTCGGCGACCCGGGCCTGGCCGAGCTGCCCGAGCTCGTCGCCCGCGCCGAGGCCGCCGGTGTCGAGGTGAGCATGCCTCCGCACGAGCTGCCACCACTGCCCGGTGGAATGGAGCTGTCGGTGTACCGGATCGTGGCCGAGGCGCTGACCAACGTCGTCAAACACGCCGCTCCCGCCGCCTGCGAGGTGCTGCTGCGCGTCGAGGACGGGCACGTTCGCGTCGACGTCACCGACAACGGCACCGCCCGCGTCACGAAGTTGCCCGGTGGCCACGGCCTGACCGGCATCCGCGAGCGCGTCGAGGCCTATGGGGGCGAGTTCTGCGCGGGTCCGCGGCCGGGTGGTGGTTTCGCGCTGTCGGCGCGGCTTCCCCACATGCCCGGGGAGGCGCGGTGAGCGAGCCGATCACGGTCCTCATCGCCGACGACCAGGAGCTGCTGCGGGCCAGTTTCCGGGTGCTGATCGAGGGCGAGCCGGACCTGCGGGTCGTCGGTGAGGCCGCCGACGGGATCGCGGCGGTCCGGGCGGTGCGCAGCCTGTCGCCGGACGTGGTGCTGATGGACGTGCGGATGCCGGAGATGGACGGTGTGGAGGCGACGCGCCTGATCTGCGCGGCCGGGGACGCCACGAAGGTGGTGGTCTTGACGACCTTCGACCTCGACGAGTACCTGTTCGCCACTTTGCGGGTCGGGGCCAGCGGTTTCCTGCTCAAGGACTGCCCGCCGGCGGACCTGTTGCGGGCGATCCGGGTCTCGGCGTCGGGTGAGGGGCTGCTCGCGCCGGCGCTGACCCGCCGGCTGATTCGCGAGTTCGCCGGCTCCGGGGGCGCCGGGCCTCGGGCCGCTTCGCTGGAGGGGGTGACGGCTCGCGAGCACGAGGTGCTGGTGCTGATCGCGCGCGGGTTGTCCAACGACGAGATCGCCGCGCGCCTGTACCTGAGCCCGGCGACGGTGAAGAGCCACGTGCGCAGGCTCTTGGCGAAGCTTCGCGCCCGCGACCGGGCCCAGCTGGTCATCGCGGCATACGAGGCGGGCGCGGTGACCCCGGCCTCGGGGTGACTTCGCCGTAGTCGGCGGCAACCCGCCAGCGCTCGCGCTTCGGCGGGACGGGCGTCGGCGGGGTCCGTAGAAAGGCGGCATGACCTCAAGATCACGTATCGCGGCGTTCGGCGCCGCCCTCGCCGTCGCCGTCCTCTTCCCGGCGGCCGCGCAGGCCGACGACGTCCGGGACCGTGCCGACGCGCTGATGAACATGCACGCCGGGGACTTCGTCGGCGCACCCCACGATGCCCCTTTCGAGTGGAGCAACGACGGGTGTTCGGGCCCGACCGAGCAGATCTTCCACAACGCCTGCGTCCAGCACGACTTCGGTTACCGCAACTACGGCGCCCACTACGCCCTCAAACTGAGCGTGACCCGCGAGACCAAGGACTGGATCGACGCGCGCTTCCACGAGGAGATGGACCGGGCGTGCATCGACACCTACCCCGCCGGTGAAGCGGTCGCGTCGTGCATGGACAACGCGACCCTCGCCTGGACGGCCGTGCACCTCTACGGCGACCAGTACTTCTTCTAGGAGGCGTGCCGCGGGGAAGATGAGGGGCCGGAGTTGTCGATTCCGGGCGGTCTGGAACGTCAAGGATCGCGAGCACATCCGATCCCGACCGAAAGGACCCCGGCCATGCGCTACCTGTTCCTCGGCTACGCCGACGAGAACGCCGAGCGGAGCCTGCCGCCCGAAGAACTGACGCGCGTCGTGCGCCTGCACGAGGCCTTCGGCGCCGAGATGCGCGCCGAAGGCCGCTTCGTCGCCGGTGTCGGGCTGGAGGGCAGCGGCGCCTCCTTCACCGTGCGGCGCTCCGCCGACGGCGACGACCTGGTCACCGACGGGCCGTTCGCCGAGACGGCCGAGCAGATCGGCGGCCTGTTCATCCTCGAATGCGCCGACCGCGAGGAGGCGATCGCGCTGGCCAAGCGCATCCCGTTCAGTCCGGGGCTCACCATCGAGGTGCGACCGGCGCCCGCCTAGACCTCAGCGGTGCCGCAGGAAACCCGCGTCGATGTCACCGACGCGGCTCGCGCCCGCCAGTGCCATGGTGAGGTCGAGTTCGGCGGCGAAGTGGTCGACGACGGCCTCGACCCCGGCTGCTCCGTCGAGGGCGAGGCCGTACATGTAGGGACGGCCGATGCCGATCGCGGTGGCGCCCAGGGCGAGGGCCTTGAACGCGTCGGCGCCGGTGCGCACGCCGCTGTCGAAGAACACCGGGAGCGCGCCGCCGACGCGGGCGACGATCTCGGGGAGCACGGTGAGCGAGCCGATGGCGCCGTCGACCTGGCGGCCGCCGTGGTTGGACACGACGATGCCGTCGACGCCGGCGTCGACGGCGCGGACGGCGTCGTGCGGATCCTGGATTCCTTTGAGGACGATGGGCAGTGTCGTGTGCTCGCGCAGGAAACCCAGGTCGTCCCAGGTCAGTGTGGAGCGGGAGAACACGTCGAGGAAGGTCTCCACGGCCGCGCGGGGCATGGGCGAGCGGAGGTTGTCGCTGAAACGGCCGGGGTGGCGGCGGGACATGGCCAGGAGGGTCCGGATCGCCGCGAGTGTGGGGCGTGGGCGGGGCGCGTTCGGGTCGGTCTTGTCGGCGCGGGCGGCGGCGAGGCGCATGAAGGCCGGGTCGCTGGTGTACTGGGCGATGCCCATGCCGTGCGCGAAGGGGAGGAAGGCCCGGTCGAGGTCGCGGGGGCGCCAGCCGAGGACGTGGGTGTCGAGTGTGACGACGAGGGCTTCGCATCCGCACGCCTCGGCGCGTTCGAGGAAGCTGACGACCACGTCGTCGTCGCTGCTCCAGTAGAGCTGGAACCAGCGGGCCGCGTCGCCCATGACGGCGGCGCATTCCTCCATCGGGCGCGAGGCCTGGCTGGAGAACACCATCGGGACGCCCGTCGCGGCGGCCGCGCGGGCGGTGGCGACGTCGGCCTCGGGGTGGGCGAGTTCCTGGACGCCGATGGGTGAGAGGAGGAAGGGCGTGGGGTGGCGGCGTCCGAAGATCTCGACGGAGGTGTCGCGTTCGCCGACGTCGCGGAGCATGCGGGGGACGATCTGCCAGCGGTCGAAGGCCTCGATGTTGGCGCGGGCGGTGCGTTCGGCGCCGGCCGATCCGGCGACGTAGGCGAAGGCGCGGGCGCTCATGCGGCGGCGGGCGGCGCGTTCGAGTCCGTCGGGCGAGCGGGGCGTGGCCATGGGCACGCCGAGGGCTCCGTTGCGGTAGATGCGCGACTGGACGCGCCTGCCGATGGGTTCGCCGCCGGTCATCGGGGGCCTCCTGCCGATGCGGGTCGGTGCCGGAGTCCCCCACCGTAGAGCAATTCGGGGCCGGCGGGCGGGTTCGGCGGCGGCGTCTAGGGTTACGGCGGTGACGAGCGCTGCGGTTCCCATGCGGCTCATTGGCCTGCTGGGCGGGATGAGCTGGCAGTCGACGGCGGAGTACTACCGGATCCTGAACGAGCTGGCGGCGGAGCGGCTGGGTGGGCTGCATTCGGCGCGGTGCCTGTTGTACTCGGTCGACTTCGCCGGTATCGAGGCGATGCAGGCCGAGGGGCGCTGGTCGCAGGCCGCCGGGGAGCTGACCGCCGCGGCTCGCGCGCTGGAGGCGGGCGGTGCGGAGTTCGTGCTGTTGTGCACGAACACGATGCACAAGGTCGCGGGAGAGATCGCCGGCGGGATCTCGGTCCCGTTGCTGCATCTGGCCGACGCGACGGCCGCCGCGGTCTCGGCGGCCGGGGTGGGCACGGTCGGGTTGCTCGGTACGCGTTTCACGATGTCGGAGTCCTTCTACCGTGGGCGGATCGCGTCGCATGGGCCGACGGTGCTGGTGCCCGGTGAGGACGACCAGCGGGTCGTGCACGAGGTCATCTACGACGAACTGTGCCTCGGGGTGGTGCGTGAGGAGTCGCGTGTGGCCTATCGCGAGGTCATCGCGCGGCTGGTCGAGCGGGGTGCGGAGGGCGTCATCCTGGGCTGCACGGAGATCGAGTTGCTGGTGGGCCCGTCGGACAGCCCGGTGCCGGTGTTCCCCACGACGCGGCTGCACTGTGAGGCCGCGATCGAGTTGGCGTTGGCGCGCTGAGTCATGTGGCGCGCGGGTAGTCCGCGGCGGCGGCCTGGATGGCCGCGACGCAGGCCGCGACCGCCGGGTGGGCGCTCGTGCCGCGACGGTGCGCGACGCGCGTCCGGCGGCGGATGGGCAGTGGGAGCAGCCGCACGGCCGCGGGAGATGCGACCGCGCCGAGCTGCGGGACCAGTGCGACGCCCTGCCCGGCGGCGACGAGCGCGAGGACGGCGGTGAAGTCGTCGGCGTGGTGCCGGACCCGGGGTGTGTAGCCCGCGGCCTCGCAGGTGCGCAGGGCGACGGTGTGGCAGAGCGTGCCGGGGGTGCCGAGGATCCAGTGGGCGTCGCGGACCCCGGCGACGGGTTCGGCGCCGGGGTCGGTGCCTTCGGGTACGGCGAGGAAGACGGTCTCGTCCAGCAGTGGTGTCGAGTCGAGTGTCGGGTCGGGGGCGGCGGGGGCGAGGTCGTAGTCGTGCACGAGGGCGACGTCGAGGGTGCGGTCGCGCAGTGCGGCGGGCATGTCGACGGGGTCGAGTTCGGTGACCATCAGGTCGAGGCCGGGGTGGTCGCGGGCGAGGGCGACCAGCGCGGCGGGCAGGAGGGTGCGCACGGCGGTGGGGAAGGCACCGATGCGGGCGGTGGCGCGCAGGCCGGTGCGGGCGGCGGCGAGGGTCGCCGAGGCGGCTTCGAGGGCGGCCAGGACGGTCTCGGTGTGCTCGACGAGCGCCGCTCCGGCCGCGGTGAGCGTGACGCCGCGACCGTCGCGTTCGAGCAGTGGCACGCCGGCCTCGCGCTGGAGTGCCGCGAGCTGCTGGGAGACGGCGGACGGTGAGTAGGTGTGCGCCTCGGCGACCGCGGCGATGGTGCCGAGGTGGGCGAGGTCGCGCAGGAGACGCAGACGGCGAACGTCGAGCATAAGCTCAGCTTACGCATCCCGTCAGGAATCGGAACTGGTGCTTCTGCTTCTCGGCGGGCAGCATGGGGACCATGACACTGAACGGCCTGTACATCCCGTTGATCACGCCTTTCGCCGAGGACGGCACCGTGGCCCTGGCCGCCTTGGAGCGCCTGGCGAACGACGTCCTCGACGACGGCGCCACCGGCCTCGTCGCGCTCGGCACGACCGGCGAGCCGGGATCGCTCACCGAGGACGAGAGGCGCGCGGTGATCGAGGTCGCGGCCCGTGTGAGCCGCGAACGGTCGGCGCCGCTGGTGGTCGGCGCCGCCACACCCGAGGCGCTGGCCGCCCTCGGCGAGCACCCGGAGGTCGTGGCCTCGCTGACGGTCGTGCCACCGTTCGTGCGGCCCGGCGAGGCCGGAGTCGTCGCGCACTTCGAACGACTGGCCGCCGGCTCCCCCGTGCCGCTGATCGTCTACGACGTCCCCTACCGCACCGGCCAGTACCTCTCCGCCGACGCGCTGCGCCGCCTGGCCGCCCTGCCGAACGTCACGGGCGTGAAGTACGCCGGAGGCGGCCTCAACCCCGACACGATCGCGCTGATGGCCGACCTGCCGCCCGGCTTCACCGTCCTCGGCGGCGACGACATCTACATCTCGCCCCTGCTCGCCATCGGCGCCCACGGCGGGATCCTCGCCTCGGCGCACGTCGCCACCGCCGACTTCGCCGCGCTCATCACCGCCTGGCACGCCGGGGACGTCGCCAACGCCCGCGCCATCGGACACCGCCTCGCCCCCTTGTCCGCCTCGCTCTTCGCCGAACCGAACCCGACGGTGACGAAGGCCGTGCTGCACGCCAAGGGCCGGATCCCGACACCGGACGTGCGGCTCCCGCTCCTGCCCGCCGGACCGGAGTCGCTCACGGCCGCGCTCAAGGAGCTCGGCTGACCCGAAATCCAGGTGCGCCGCCGCTTCGGCGGCGGCTAACCTGCGCACATGATCTCGGCCATGTACGGCCAGGGCACCCGGTAGACCGCGCGCAACCGGGGGCGCCGTTCCGGCGCAACACGCCTTGGAGAGCAGGTCCGTCCGATGAGGACGACGCGCCTGCCTCAGCCGTACCCTCCGTCCGGAGAACATCATGGCCGTCGCGCACATCAGCGCACGCGATCCGCGCATCAGCGCACTCCTGTCCCACCGCAAGACCCCGCCGCGGACCCTGCTCGCCGAAGGCGAGTGGGCGCACCGCTGCCTCCTTGAGGCCCAAGGCGACGTCGACGTCTTCGTCCAATGCCCCGAACTGCTCGGCGACGAGGGCCGGGCACTCGCCCGCGAGGTCGCCCGCCGGGCGCGGGCGGCGTTCGCCGTCTCGGCGAAGACCTTCGCCCGCATCAGCCGCCGCGGCAGGCCCTCCGGTCTCGCCTCGCTCGTCCGCCTCCCCGACTGGCGGGCCGAGAACGGCGTCATAGGTGGGCGGACCGTCGGGCCGGGCACGGTCGTGCTCGTCGCCGACGGGATCGAGTACGCCTCGAACCTCGGGGCCCTCGTCCGTGTCGTCGACGGCAGTGGCGCCGACGCGCTGATCCTGACCGGCCGCCGCGCCCGGGTCGAGAGTCCCGAGGTCTTCACCGCGAGCCGGGGCACGGTCTTGACGACGCCCATCGTGGACCTGGGCTCGCCGGAACGTGCCGCCGGCTGGCTGGCCCGCCACGGCTTCGCCGTGTACCTGGCGCTGCCCGGCGCCGACGCCCACTTCCGCGACCGGCCGCGCGGCCACCGCCCCACGGCGATCGTCGTCGGGTCCGAGGGCAACGGCGTCGCCGCCGAGTGGCGGGAGGTCCCGCACGAGCCGGTGTCGATCCCGATGCTCGGCCGCGCCGACTCCCTCAACGTCGCGGTCGCCGCCGGCGTGCTGCTGTTCGGCTAGCGGGGAGTGGTCGCGATGTCCGCCACGCGGCGGACATCGCGACCACCGCCCGGCGGCGCGGTGCCGCCGGGCGCCCGGTGCGGACACCGGTCGTGAGTCCGAGACCCGAGTCGCGCCGTGTCCCCGGCCGCTCTTCCCCGCGACCATCGGCACACTCTCAGCCCTTGATCGCGCCTTCCTCCACGCCCTTGAAGAAGAAGCGCTGCAACACCGCGAAGACCACCACGATCGGAATGAAGGCGATCATCGTCCCGGCGGCGATCAGCCGCGGGTTGGCGCTGAAGGTCCCGTTGAGGTACTGGAGCCCGACCGTGAGTGTGTAGTTCTCCGGGTCGGTCAGCACGATCAGCGGCCACAGGAAGTCGTCCCAGGCGCCGATGAAGGAGAAGATCACCACCACCGACAGCATCCCGCGCACGTTGGGGAGTCCGATGTGGACGAGTCGCTGCCACACGTTGGCGCCGTCGATGAGGGCCGCGGCGTCCATGTCGGCCGGGATGGACATGAAGGCCGTGCGCATGAGCAGCACGTTCAGCATCCCGATCGCGCCCGGGAGCGCCACACCGAGCAGTGTGTCGGCCAGTCCGAGGCCGCGGACCGTCACGTACTGGGAGATGATCGTGACCTCGCCGGGCAGGACCAGCGTCGCCAGGAACAGGCCGAGTATGAGCCTGCGTCCCCGGAAGCGCAGCTTCGCCAGCGCATATCCGGCCAGCGTCGCGCCGACGGCGTTGCCGAACACCACGATCGCGGCGACGACGAGCGAGTTGCGTCCGTAGGACCACACCGGGATCGTGTCGGCGACGCCGCCGTAGTTGGCGAGCGTCGGATCGGCCGGGACGAAGTTCGGCGTGCGCGTGTAGATGTCCTCGCCGAGGCCTTTCAGCGAGGTCGACAACTGCCACACGAAGGGCCCGACGGTCAGCACCAGCACGACCAGCATCAGCCCGTAGCGCAGGAGCTTCTCCCCCGGTCCCGCCGTGCCGAAGCCGCGTCCGGTCCGCCTGGCCATCGTCACGCCGCCTTCCGGTTGAGCCGCAGGAGGAGCAGCATCGGCCCGATCGTCACCGCGAACAGCAGCAGGCTCAGCGCCGAGGCGTAGCCGAGGTGCCCGGTGAATCCGCGGCTGTACATCTGGATCAGCATGACCACCGACATGTCCTGCCCGCCCGGGCCGCCGGTCCCGTCGGAGAGCACGTACAGCTCGGAGAACACCCGCAGCGCCGAGACCGAGATCAGCACCGACACCAGCGCCATCGTGTTCCGCACACCCGGGACGGTCACGTTGAAGAAGCGCCGGACCGGTCCGGCGCCGTCCACGAACGCCGCCTCGTGCAGTTCACGGCTGACGTTCCCCAGCGCCGACAGGTAGATGATCATGTAATAGCCCAGGCCCTTCCACACCGTGAGGCTGATGGCGCTGAGCAGCAGCAGCCACCTGTCGGTGAGAAACGGCAACGGCCCCGACAGGACCCCGAGCTGCTGCGCCAGCCCGTTGACCAGTCCCCGCTCCTCCAGGACCCAGCCCCAGATCAACGCCACGACCACCGCCGAGGCGATGACGGGTGTGTAGAAGGCCGTCCGGAAGAAGGAGATCCCGGGCAGTTTCCGCTGTACGAGGACCGCCAGCAGCAGGGGAAGCAGGGTCAGCAGGGGAACGCACACGACCATGTAGATCACGCTGTTGAGCAGCGCGTCGCCCAGTTGCGCGTCGTCGGTGATCCGCGCGAAGTTCTCCACGCCGGTGAACCGGCCGCCGCCCAGGGGCTTGGCGTTGGTGAACGCCAGCACCACGGTGTTGAGCGACGGCCACAGGCTGAACACCGCCAGCCACACCGCGGCGGGCGCCACCAGCAGCCACGGTGTGAACCACCGCTGGTGGGTCACCGCTACTGCCCGATGAGCTTGTCGCACTGCTCGACGGCGGCGTCGAGCGCCTCCTGCGAGCTCGCGTCACCGCTGATGGCCAGACTGATCTGTTGCTTGACGATGTCGCTCATCGCGCCGGTCACCTCGACGGGCTGGAGCATCCGCGCCTGTGCCAGCGAGGTGAAGGCGATGACCTTGGCGTCACCGGAGGGAGTGCCGTCGCTCTGGGCGAAGAAGGGATCGTTCGCCGAGGCCTTCGTGCTGGGGAAGATGTTGACCAGGTGCGCGAAGGCCGCCTGGTTCTCGGCGTTGGTGACCCAGCGGGCCAGCGCCATCGCGGTCGGCAGGTTCTTGCTGCCGCTGGCCACCGAGAGGCCTTGCGCGTACAGCGGCGGCGTGCCCATCGCCGGGGAGGGGATCACCTTCGGCGCCAGCGTCGGGTTGTCGGTGGCGAGGCTGGTGATGTAGTTCCCGCCGCCGGTGGTCCAGGCGACCGTGCCGCTGTTGAACAGTTCGGCGTTGCCGGCGTACTTGTCGGTGAGTACGTCTCGCGGCATGAGGCCCTCGGCGAAGGCGGCGCGGTACTTGTCGAGCACGGCGGCGGCCTCGGGTGTGTTGAACACGAAGGACTTCCCGTCCTCGGCCATGATCGGGACGCCCGCGTTGGCGAGGTCGCCGAGTTCGGGTTTGCGGCTCATCAGATAGACCTCGCCGCCGGACTCCTTCTTCATGGTCCGGGCCTGCGCGATCAGCTCGTCGACCGTCGTGGGGAGTTTCGCGGGGTCAAGGCCGTACTTCGCCAGCAGCTCGGTGTTCCAGTAGTTCACGTCGGTGTTGAGGTACCAGGGGTAGGCGTAGACGCCGTTGTGCCCGGTGTAGCGGTAGGCGTCGATACCGCCGGTGACGTAGTCGGCGTTGAGCTTGTCGTCGGCGCCCTCGATGTCGAGCAGCATTCCCTGCTGCACCAAGGGAAGAACGAAGTCCGGGGGCAGGTTCACCACGTCGGGGAGGGAGCCCCCGGCGGCCTGGCTCAAGACCTTGTCGGAGTACCCGTCGCCGGGCTGGTCGAGCCATTCGACCTCGGTGCCCGGGTAGGCCGCCTCGAAGGCGTCGATGACGCCCTGCACGTAGTCGGTGAACTTCGGCTGCAGCGCCCAGGTCTGGAAGGTGACCTTGCCCTTCACCTCACCGGAGGCGTCGACGTCCTCCCCCGCGCCGCCGTCACCGCCGAGACCACATCCGGACAACAGCAGGACCGCCGCGGCGGCCGCGACCGGTATTAACCAACCCTTGCGCATCGTCGACTCCCGTCCGTCCGCGCCGGCTCACCGATGAGTCCGGCCGGTGCCCTCGACCGGTGTGAGGAATTGCTAATCCGGTCTAGTAATTCGCGACTATCCAACGACTAGACTTTCGTGTCAAGGGTTCCGCGCCGAATTCCGAGCGCGGTCAAAGGAGTGAAGGACTGCCGTGCCGCGACCGACGATCGCCGACATCGCCCGCCGTGTCGGCGTGTCCAAGGGCGCGGTGTCCTTCGCGCTCAACGGAAGGCCCGGGGTCAGCGAGGCCACCCGAGCACGCATCCTCCAGGTCGCCGAGGAGATGAACTGGCGCCCGCACAGCGCCGCCCGCGCCCTGTCGGGCGCACGCGCCGAGACCGTCGGGCTGGTCACCGCCCGCCCGGCGCGGACCCTCGGCGTCGAGCCCTTCTTCGCCCAGTTGCTCTCCGGGCTCCAGGCGCGGTTGTCGGCCGACTCGATCGCGCTCCAGCTCCTGGTCGTGGAGGACATCGAGGCCGAGATGGAGGTCTACCGCCGCTGGGCCTCCGAGCATCGCGTCGACGGGCTGATCCTGGTCGACCCGCGCGTCGACGACCCGCGCACCGAGGTCCTCGAAAAGCTTGGGATCCCATCGGTCGTGCTCGGCGGCCTGCCCGGCAAGCACGGGCGGCTGTCCAGCGTGTGGGCCGACGACCGGGAGGCGATGCTCGCCATCGCCGACTACCTCGCCGCGCTCGGGCACACCCGGATCGCCCACGTGGCCGGGCTGCCGGCCTTCTGGCACACCCGGCGGCGGATCCAGGCCCTGCGCGACCGTTCGCGCCGGCTCGGCCTGCGCGCCGAGTCGCTGCCCACGGACTTCAGCGACGCCGAGGGCGCCGACCGGACCCGGACCCTGCTGTCGCGCCCGGAGCGCCCGACCGCGATCGTCTACGACAGCGACGTCATGGCCGTCGCGGGTCTCGGCGTGGCCACCGAGATGGGCGTGGCCGTGCCCGCCGAACTGTCCATCGTGGCCTTCGACGAGTCCGTGCTGACCAGGATCGTGCACCCCTCGCTGACCTGCCTGTCACGCGACACCTTCGACCTCGGCCGCACGGTCGCCCGGACCCTCCTGGCCGCCATCGCCGACCCGGCGGAGGCCCGCAACGTCAAGACCGCGACGCCTCGCCTCAGCGTTCACGAGAGCACGGCCCCGCCGTCGGGCGCCGCCGCACGTTGACCCGAAGCCTCTTGGCAGGACCGCTATAGCGGTTTAGTATCCGACCCGGGTCGCCGTGTTCCCACGCCGCTCGGCCGGGTCGCGGCGTCCATTCCGGACGACCGGGAGGAGACGCAAGATGCACCGACGAACAGTCCTGACCCTGCTGCCCGCATTAGCCATCGCCGCCACGGGCGCGGCACCGGCCTTCGCCGCCGAAGGCACCCCCAGAGCCGCCGGCGACCAGCCCTTCGCCTCGTACTGGTACCCGGCCACGATCCTCGGCTGGAACCCGGCGGGCGACCTGGACGCCCGCTTCAACCGCTCCCGCGTCCCACTGCGAACGCGGTCGCTCGACCCGCGCCTCAAGGCCAACGCCAACGCCCGCCCCAACGAGGGCCGCGTGGTCTCGCTGGTCTCCTTCGGACCGACCTCCAGCAATCCGTCCCAGGGCTCACTGGACGCGAACTACTACGCCTTCGGGTACTGGCAGTACATCGACACGCTCGTGTTCTGGGGCGGTTCGGCCGGCGAGGGCCTGATCCTCGCGCCGAACGGGCCGGTCATCGACGCCGCCCACCGCAACGGCGTCAAGGTCTACGGGACGGTGTTCTTCCCGCCCGCGGCCTACGGCGGCCAGCTCCAGTGGGTCCGCGACTTCGTCGTCAAGAGCGGCTCGTCCTACCCGGTCGCCGACAAGCTCAACCAGGTCGCCGACCACTACGGCTTCGAGGGCTGGTTCATCAACCAGGAGACCGGCGGCGGGGACACCGCGCTGGCGACCGAGCTGCGCTCGTTCATGAAGTACGCGCGGGCCGGCGGCACCGAGTACATGTGGTACGACTCGATGGTCGAGAACGGCTCGATCTCCTGGCAGAACGCGCTGAACTCCGCCAACGACGCCTTCCTCTCGGACCCGGCGCGCGTCTCGGACTCGATGTTCCTCAACTTCAACTGGTCGGCCTCGGGACTGAGCTCCTCACGGAGCCTCGCGCGTTCGCTGGGGCGCAGTGAGTACGAGCTCTACTCGGGCGTCGACACCGAGTCCAACGGCTACAACACCGGCGTCAACTGGGACGCGATCTTCCCGCCGGGAGCCGCGCATGTCACCTCGCTCGGCTTCTACCGTCCAGAGTGGACGTGGAAGTCGTCGACCGGCCCGGCCGACTTCCGCGTCCGCGACTCCCGCTACTGGGTGGGCGCCAACGGCGACCCGTCGAACACGGCGACGACCTCGTCCTGGAAGGGCCTGGCCAACTACATCGCCGAGTCCACGCCGATCACCGCCAAACCGTTCGTCACCGGCTTCAACGCCGGGCACGGCGAGATCTACCACGTCGGCGGCGTCCGCGTCCGGACCGGAGCCTGGAACAACCTCGCCGTACAGGACGTCCCGCCGACCTACCGGTGGATCGTGAACACGACGGGGACACGCCTGTCGCCGACGCTGGACTTCGGCGAGGCCTACGAGGGCGGCTCCTCGCTGCGCATCACCGGGAGGCTCGACGCCCTCAACACCGTCCGGCTGTACCAGACGGCGCTGCCGGTCGCCGCGGACACGAAACTGTCGATGGTGGTCAAGACCCCGGCGGCGGGGGCGACGCACCTGAAGGCCGCCATCGCCTTCACGAACGCACCGACGACCTTCACGGCACTCGACCTGGGCGCGACGTCGGGAACCGGGTGGGAACGCAAGACACTCGACCTGTCGGCCCACGCGGGCCGCACGATCGCGCAGATCGCGCTCCAGGCGCAGGCACCGGCGACGGTCGCCTCCTACGACGTCCGCGTCGGCCAGATCGCCGTCTACGACGGTGCCGTGGACCCCGTCGGCGCACCGACCGGTCTGACCGTCCTGGGGACGACCGACGTCTCAGCCGCCCGCAGGTCGCTGCGGCTGGCCTGGACACCACCCTCGGGCGCGGTACACCACTTCGACCTGTACCGCCGCGATCCCGGCGGTGGCCGCACCTACCTCGGCGGCACACCGAACGACGCCTACTTCGTCCCGCAGCTCGACCGGGCGGGCAGCGAGGCGTCCACGACGATCGAGGTCGAGGCGGTCTCGCCCGAATACGGGCGCTCC
Organism: Phytomonospora endophytica; assembly: GCF_014202425.1. GTDB lineage: Bacteria > Actinomycetota > Actinomycetes > Mycobacteriales > Micromonosporaceae > Phytomonospora > Phytomonospora endophytica. The sequence goes on from NZ_JACHGT010000003.1 coordinate 632,878, forward strand.
ACCGCGGCGACGGCGACGGTCTCGTGGTCGACGTCGCCCGGCGAGTCGAACGTGGCGCTGAACCGTCCGGCGACGGCCTCCGGACAGGCCAACGCCAACGAAGGACCCGCCAAGGCCGTCAACGGCAGCGTGTCGGGCGGCAACGGCGACAAATGGTGCACGCTGACCTCGGAGAAGTGGCTCGAAGTCGACCTGGGGTCGGCGCGCTCACTGAGCAGGTTCGTGGTGAAGCACGCGGGCGCCGGCGGGGAGTCGACGTCGTGGAACACGCGGGCTTTCGGCATCCAGGTCCGCGCGACCACCGGCGACGCCTGGACCACGGCCGTGACGGTAACGGCCAACACGGCGTCCACGACGACGCACACCACGACGGCGACCGCGCGCTACGTGCGGCTGGTGATCACACAGCCGACGCAGAACGGGGACCCGGCGGCCCGGATCTACGAGTTCGAGGCCTGGGGCACCTGAGGGGCGGGTCGCGGCGGCGCCCGTCCTCGCCGAACGGCGGTGACGCCGCCCGGCGAGTGACGTGCCCGGCGGGTGACGCGCCCGCCCGCCGGGCGGGGTTGTTCCGCACCGGCCGGTGGGCCATGACACCACCGTGCCCGCCCGTGGCGACGGGGCGGGCGCGGTGGGCGTCGCCCTAGGGCGTGTTTGCAAAGGGGTGGGATGCTGGGTGGGTGATTTGTCGGTATGAGTTGACTGATCCTGAGTGGGATGTACTGGCCGGGTTGCTGCCACCGGTGGTGAACGGTGGTCGGCCGCGGATGGATGATCGTCGGGTGTTGAACGGGATCGCGTGGAAGATCCGGTCGGGTGCGCCGTGGCGGGACGTGCCCGAACGCTACGGGCCTTGGCGCAGCATCTATGCGCGTTTTCGCAGGT
>NZ_JACHGT010000004.1:0-13646 GCF_014202425.1 Phytomonospora endophytica
CGCCCGGTCCCATTCCGAACCCGGAAGCTAAGCCCTTCAGCGCCGATGGTACTGCCCTGGGAACGGGGTGGGAGAGTAGGACACCGCCGAACTTACGTAGGGACCCCCTACGCCACCATGTGGCGTAGGGGGTCTTTTTGCGTGCCCGAAAACCGCGGCCTCGCGCGGCTGACCGAGGCGCCTGCGGCGTCGGCGAAGAGGACGACAAGGACGAGCCGGCGACCCGATCCCGGGCGCCCCCACCGTTCTCGAACAGCGATGCCCCCGCACCCCCTTTTGTGACCTCCGGAGGCTGGAAACCCCTCATCCACCTGGGGCAGTATGGGGGCCATGCCTAGCCTCAGACGCGACGAAGCCCAGACCCGGGCCGAGCTGATCTCCGTCGACTCGTACACCGTCGACCTCGACCTGACCAGGGGAGACGAGCTCTTCGGCTCGACCGCCACGATCCGTTTCCGGGCCGCCGACACCGGCGCCGCGACCTTCTTCGAGGTCGTCCCGGAAACGCTGCGGCGGGTGGTGCTCAACGGGACCGAACTCCCCGTCGCCGACCTGGCCGACAACCGCTTCCCGCTGTCCGGACTGGCCGCGGAGAACGAGCTCGTCGTCGAGGCCGACATGAGCTACTCCCACTCGGGTGAGGGCCTGCACCGCTTCACCGACCCCGAGGACAAGCTCGTCTACACGTACATGATGGGCTTCCACGACATGGCCAGCCGGGTCTTCGGCTGCTTCGAGCAGCCCGACCTGAAGGCCCCGCTCACCCTCGGCGTCACCGCGCCCGCCGACTGGACCGTCATCGCCAACGAGGACGGCGAGCAGGTCGAGCCCGGCCGCTGGGTGTTCACCCAGACGAAGGCCCTCGCGACCTACTTCACGACCCTGTGCGCGGGCCCGTACCACTCGGTCTACCGCGAACACGACGGCGTGCGCTTCGGTCTGCACTGCCGCCAGTCGATGGCCGAGGGCCTCGACACCGACGCCGACGAGATCTTCGAGGTCTCCTTCGGCTGCTTCGACCTCTTCCAGCGGCTGTACGGCGTCCGTTTCCCCTTCGGCGCCACCTACGACCAGGCCTTCGTCCCGGAGTTCAACGCCGGCGCGATGGAGAACCCCGGCTGCGTGACCTTCCGCGACGAGGCCTTCATCTACCGCTCGGCGGTCACCGAGACGCGTCGTGAGGGCCGGGCGACGACCATCGCGCACGAGATGGCGCACATGTGGTTCGGCGACCTGGTCACCCTCCGCTGGTGGGACGACCTGTGGCTCAACGAGTCCTTCGCGAACTACATGGGCTACCGAGGTGCCGCCGAGGCCACCCGCTTCGAGGGCGGCTGGGCCAACGTCGTGTTCAACAAGCTCGGTGGCCTGGCCGCCGACCAGCGCCCGTCGACGCACCCGGTGTCCTGCGAGCTGGAGGTCAGCGCCGACGCCCTCGCCAACTTCGACGGCATCGCCTACGCCAAGGGCGGCGCGATCCTCAAGCAGCTCGCGGCCTGGCTGGGCGACGACGTCTTCTTCGCCGGTCTGCGCGAGTACTTCGACCGCTACGGCTTCGGCAACGCCTCCCTCGCCGACTTCCTCGACTGCCAGTCGAAGGTGTCCGGCCACGACCTCGCCGAGTGGGGCCGTTCCTGGCTGCGCACGACCGGCCCGAACACCCTGCGGGCCGAGGTCGCCGTCGACGGGGATGGCCGCTACACCTCCGTCGCGATCCGCCAGACCGCACCGGAGGGGCACCCGACGCTTCGCTCGCACCACGTCAAGGTCGGCCTCTACGACCTCGACGGCGAGCGCATGGTCCGCCGCGAGCAGGTGACGGTCGCGGTGAGCGGTGAGCTGACCGAGATCCCGGAACTGGAGGGCGTGGTCAAGCCGGCGCTGTTGCTGGTCAACGACGACGACCTGACCTACGCGAAGGTCCGCCTGGACCCCGACAGTCTCGCGGCGGTGCGCACGGCGCTTCCGGCGCTGGAGGACCGGGTCGCGCGGGCGCTGCTGTGGAGCATCGTGTGGGACAGCTGCCGGGACGCCGAGCTGCCGCCGGGCGAGTTCCTGGCCCTGGTGCGGGAGTGCCTGCCGAGCGAGCCGTTGATGGTGGTCGTGGAGCAGCTGATGATGATGGCGCGCCGGATCGTCATCGAGCACTATGTGGCGCCGTCGGCGCGGGTGGCCGCGTTGCGGGACTTCGCGGAGCTGGGCCGGGCGATCGCCGATGGTGCCGAGCCGGGCGGCGGTCGGCAGTTGTCGGGTCTGCGCGCGGTGATCGGCGCGTCGACGGGCGATGACGTGCCGTTGCTGCGTGGCTGGCTGGACGGTGTGGACGTGCCCGAGGGCTTCGTCGTGGACACCGAGGTGCGCTGGCAGATCCTGACGCGGTTGTGCGTCCTCGGCGCGGCCGGTGAGGACGACATCGCCGCGGAGCTGACGCGTGACCCGAGCTCGGAGGGCGTGAAGCACGCGGCGACGTGCCGGGCGTCGCTGCCCGACGCGGAGGCGAAGGAGGCGGCCTGGCAGGCGGTCCTGCACGGCACGGACCTGTCGAACCACGTGCTGCGGGCCACCGCGGACGGTTTCTGGCGGCCGGAGCAGCGTGAGTTGCTGGAGCCGTACGTGGCGCGCTTCTTCGCGGAGTTCCCGGCGGCGATCGACGCGCGCATGCCGTGGGAGAAGATGCACCTGACGGCGGCGATGTTCCCGTCGCTCGCGGTGGAGGCCAGGACGGCCGAGCTGGCGGCGGAGATGCTGTCGGCGGATGGTCTCGCGCAGGAGTTCCGTCGTACCGCGGCCGACCGTCTGGACGACCTGTCGCGGGCCGTTCGGGTTCGTGAGGCAGCCGACACGCTCTGACGTTCGGCCCCGGCGCGGGCGCCCGGTCACTTAGCATCGCGGGATGGTGGGTGCCGGGCGCCGCGTCGGGGTCATGGGCGGGACATTCGATCCTGTCCACAACGGGCACCTGCTCGCGGCCGCGGAGGTGGCAGGCAAGCTCGCCCTCGACAAGGTGCTGTTCGTGCCGACGGGTCAGCCCTGGCAGAAGACCGACGGCGAGGTCTCCGACGCCGAGGATCGATACGCGATGACGCTGCTGGCGACGGCGGGGAATCCGGCGTTCGAGGTGAGCCGTGTCGACATCGACCGGCCGGGCGCGACCTACACCGTCGACACTCTGCGGGACCTGCGCGCGGTCAGTCCGCCGAAGACGGAGTTGTTCTTCATCACGGGCGCCGACGCCCTGGGGGGCATCCGCACGTGGAAGGGCGGGGAGGAGCTGTTCCACCTGGCGCGTTTCGTGGGGGTGTCGCGTCCGGGGTACGACCTGCTCGACATCGACGTCCCACCAGGGGCTGTGGAGCTCGTGGAGATTCCGCAGCTGGACATCTCCTCGACCGACTGCCGCCGCCGGGTGGCCGAGGGGCGGCCGCTGTGGGGGCTCGTGCCCGATGACGTGGTGCGCTATATCGCACGGCGCGGCCTCTACCGCGCCTAATGCATGAGGCGTATGTCAGCCGGTCGTGACAGACTGGAGGCCTGAGACGACCGACGTTAGGAGTCATGTGGCCGCCACCGAAACCGCACGTACCTTGGCCCTCGCCGCAGCGGAGGCCGCGGCGGACAAGAAGGCCCACGACATCGTGCTGATCGACGTCAGCGACCAGCTGGTCATCACCGACGTGTTCATGCTCGCCTCGGCGCCCAATGAGCGCCAGGTGCAGGCCATCGTCGACGCGGTCGAGGAGAAGCTCCGCGAGCGGTACGACACCAAGCCGCTGCGCCGTGAGGGCCAGCGCGCGGGTCGCTGGGTGCTGCTCGACTACGCCGACGTCGTGGTGCACGTCCAGCACAGCGAGGAGCGCGAGTTCTACGCCCTCGACCGGCTGTGGAAGGACTGCCCGACGGTCCCGTTCGAGAACGGCCCGGCCGACGCCGTGAGCGAGCCGGCCGAGGTCGAGGCGTGACCCGGCTGCTCATCGTCCGGCACGGTCAGACCTCGTGGAACGGTTCGAGGCGTTTCCAGGGCTGGACCGACATCGAACTCGACGAGGTGGGGCGTGAGCAGGCGCTGCGGGCGGCGGTCGTGCTGGCCGCGCAGAACCCGGACCTGATCGTCGCGAGCGACCTCTCGCGGGCGGTTTCCACCGCGCAGGCCGTCGCCGACCTCACCGGTCAGGCGGTCGTGACCGACGAGCGGCTCCGCGAGCGCGGTTACGGCCCGTGGGAGGGCCTGACGATGCCGGAGATCGGTGAACGCTGGCCCGCCGAGCACGACCTGTGGCGTGCGGGGCGGCCGGTCGCGCTGGCCGGTATCGAGACCTGGGACGAGCTGAAGGCGCGCACGGGCGCGGCGATGGCCGAGATCGTGGAGAAGGTCGGCGACGGCACGGCCGTCGTGGCGTGTCACGGCGGTTCGGCGCGGCAGGCCGTCGCGGCGGTGCTGGGCTGGGACGCGGAGATGACCAACACGATCCACGGCCTCGACAACTGCCATTGGGCGGATGTGCGGCTGTCACGCGGGTGGCGTCTGCACGCCTACAACGTGGGCGCTCAGGCCTGACCATGGAACGGCGCGCCCTCGTGGCGCGTCGGATCTTGCATGAGGACGAGGATGACGAAGTCACGCTCCCGGTTCACGGCCGTATCCGTGATCGCCGCCGGTGTGCTCATGATGGCCGCTGTGACGGCGTGTGGCGCGAGTGGGCCGGGTTCCGGTTCCGGTGCGCCCCAGCCGAGTGATTCGGCCAGCAGCGACGTGTTGACGCCGCCTCCGGGCCCGTCGAGCGAACCGAGCCTGCCGGGTAAGGACAAGCCGGGTGTGGATCCCACGAAGGGCAAGTCGGTGACGTTGACGGGGACGGTCGAGGCGGGCGTCGAGCACGGTTGCCTGGTGCTGAACGCGAACGGGCAGGTCTACTCGCTGTTCGGCGGGGACCGGGCCGTGCTGGTCGCCGGAGCCCAGGTCGAGGTGACCGGGCATGAGGCGCCGAACGTGATGTCCTTCTGCCAGCAGGGCACCCCATTCCAGGTGGAGACCGCCCGGGCACTGTGATCGGCGTTGCCGATCCGCTACCGTTCGTCTATGCCAGTCGCGGTGGTCACGGACTCAACGGCTTACCTGCCGGCCGAACCGGTCGAGCGGTACGCGATCTCGGTGCTCTCCCTGCCGGTGTCCCTCTCGGGCGCCGAAGGGCGGGAGGGCGTGGACGTGGCCCCCGCGGACGTGACCATCGCCATGGCGCAACGCCGGGTACGGGTGACGACGTCGCGTCTGACACCGACCGAACTGGCCGAGTGCTACCGGCGGCGTTTCGACGAGGGCGCGACGGGCGTGGTGTCGGTGCACATCTCCTCCAAGCTTTCGGGGACCTATGACGCCGCCGTGCTGGCCGCCGCCGAGTTCGGCGGGAAGGTGCGGGTCGTCGACTCGCTGAGCACCGGCATGGGCCTGGGTTTCCCGGTGCTCGCCGCGGCCCGCGCGGCTTCGCGGGGGCGTGGTGTGGACGTCGTGGAACGCGAGGCCGTGAGCGCGGTGACGCGGACGACGACGATGTTCTACGTCGACACCCTGGAGTTCCTGCGCAGGGGCGGGCGCATCGGCGCGGCGAGCGCGCTGGTGGGCACGGCGCTGGCGGTGAAGCCGATCCTGCACGTGGACGAGGGCGCGCTGGTGGTGCGCGAGAAGGTGCGGACCTCGTCGCGGGCGATGGCGCGGCTGGTGGACCTGGTGGAGGCGGCCGGGCACGAGGGCGCGGTGGACGTGGCCGTGCATCATCTGGCGGCGCAGGCCGCGGCGGCCGACCTGGAGGGGCGGCTGCGGGAGCGTTTCGGGCGCCGGTTGCGGCGGGTGTACACCTCCGAGGTCGGTGCGGTCGTGGGCGCGCATGTGGGGCCGGGTCTGGTGGGTGCCGTGGTGTACCGGCGGGTGGACTGAGGGGCGAGGCCCAGGTGCTCGTGTCGCGTGTGGCGATGGCGAGGCCTTTTTCGGTGGTGATGACGGCGAGGTCGCCGTCGTGGTCGGTGCGCAGGACGCGGGCGCCGGTGTCTTCGAGGACGCCGAGGACGCCCGGGTCGGGGTGGCCGTAGTCGTTTCCGGCGCCGACCGAGACGAGCGCGACGCCGGGGTGGACGGCTTTCAGGAAGGCCGGGCTCTGGTAGGCCGAGCCGTGGTGGGCGACTTTGAGGACGTCGGCGTGGAGTGGGGTTCCGGCGTCGAGGAGGGCGTCCTGAGCGGTCTCCTCCAGGTCTCCGGCGAGCAGGATCGAGATGCCGGGCCGGGTGGCGCGCAGGACGAGTGAGTTGTTGTTCGGGTCGGAGCGGGTGCCCGTGATGGGCGTGGTGGGGCCGATGACGGTCAGTTCCCAGCCGCCGGTGAGGTGGCGTTCGCCCGGTGCGGGGACGGTGATGGGGATCGCGGCCTTGGTCGCGGCGGTGTGGACGGCTTGTCTTCCCGATGCGGGTTCGGCGTAGGCGGGGGCGAGGACGCGGCCTGTGCGGCGTCCGGTGAGGACGCCGTCGAGGCCTCCGATGTGGTCGAGGTGGTAGTGGCTGAGGACGAGGAGGGGGATCTCGTCGATGCCGAGTCGGCGCAGGCAGCGGTCGGCGGCGGTGCGGTCGGGGCCGGTGTCGACGACGATGGCGGCGTCGTCGGCCGTGGGCAGGACGAGTGTGTCTCCTTGGCCGACGTCGCAGGCGATGATCGCGGCGCCGGGCGGGGGCCAGCCGCCGATGAGGAGCCGTGCGGGGAGGATCCCGGCGCAGGCGGCGACGGCGACGGCGCCGATGACGGCGACCCAGCGGCGGGTCCGTTTCCAGCGCAGCCCGGCGATGAGGGCCGCGAGGAGCGCGGCGAGGAGGAGACCGCCGAGGGGGCCGGTGAGCCAGGGGACGCCGGCGAGGGGCAGGGCGGCGCCGTGGTGGGCGAGTTTCACCAGCCACCACGCGGGCCATGAGGCCAGCCAGACGAGGGCGTGGGCGGCCTGCGGCCACCAGGGGGCGCAGGCGGTGGCGAGGACGCCGAGGACGGTCGCGGGGGCCACAGCGGGCACGGCGAGGGCGTTGACGGGGACGGCGACGAGGCTGATGGTGCCCGACAGGCCCGCCACGACGGGGGCCACGGTGAGTTGTGCGGCGGCGGGGACGACGAGGGCGTCGGCGAGCCATCGCGGGCAGCCGCGTTCGCGCAGGCGGGTGCTCCAGGGTCCGGCGAGGATGAGGAGCCCGCCGGTGGCGAGGACCGACAGGGCGAAGCCGGGTTCGCCGGCGAGGCCGGGGTCGATGAGGATCAGCACGGTGACGGCGGCGGCGAGCATCGGCAGGGCGCGGCGGGGCCGGGCCAGGGCGAGCGCGAGGAGGCCGATGGCGCCCATGACGGCGGCGCGCAGGACGCTGGGCGAGGGGCGGGCGAGGACGACGAAGCCGATGAGGGCGAGGCCCGCGAGGGGCGGTGCCCAGCGGCGGGACAGGCCGGCCCAGCGGGCGGTGAGGAGGACGGCGCCGATGACGAGGGCGACGTTGGCGCCCGACACGGCCGTCAGGTGGGTCATGCCGGTGGCGCGGAAGTCTTCGGCGACGCGGGGGTCGAGGCGGGAGACGTCGCCGACGACGAGGCCGGGGAGGAGGCCGCCGACCTCGGGTGGGAGACGGGCGCAGACGTCGCGGAGTCCGGCGCGGAGGTCTCCGGCGGCGCCCTGCCACCAGGACGGGGGTGTGACGTCGTGGGGTCCGTCGCGGGTGATCCAGACGGCGGCTTCGAGGCCGTCGCCGCGGGCGGCGGCGAGGTGGCCTTCGGTGTGGAGTTCCTGGCCGGGCAGGAGTGCCGCCCAGGCGGGGTCGGCGGCGAAGACGAGGGCGCGGACGTCGAGGTCGTAGGAGGTGTCGCCGGTGCGGAGGCCGGTGAGGCGGACGGGGACGAGGTGGGTTTCGGCGGCGTAGGCGGCGCCCGCGCTGAGGCGCCGTGGGTCGTCTCGGACGATGAGGGTCGCGGTCCCTTCGGCGCGTTCGGCGACGAGTCCGGTGATGACGGGGCTGTCGCGGACGGCGACCTTCCAGGCCATGACGGCCGAGCCGCAGGCCGCGCCGAGCAGCCCGGCGACGAGGAGGCCAAGCAGGGCCTTGCGGGTGCGCCGGGCGCGGACTTCGGTGCCGGCGGCTGCGATGGCGCAGGCGGCGGCGAGGGTGAAGCCGATGGTGGCGGGGAGGAACAGTGCGGCCAGGGCGGCGAGCCATACGCCCGCGGCGACGGAGGCGAGGCGCAGGTCGAGGCGGGGGACGGGGGGACGGTTGGGGGTTTGGGGTTCGGGCGACGTGCGGTTGTGGTTCGCGCGGTCGGTGGTGGGATGGGGTGTGGCCTTGACGGTGGCATGGGTTGCCCGGTTGGAGGCGGGGCCGGCGGAGGGTCGTGGTGTGGCCTCGCTTGGCGGCTCGGCCGGTACGACGGCGGGGGCTGTTCGGGCTGAGGCGGGGTGGTTGTCAGGCCTTGTCGTGGCCTCGGCTACGGCGTGGTCCGTTCGGGCTGAGGCGGGACGGGCGGCGGGCCGTGGCGTCTTGCGGCCACCCGGAACCCGTGCCGCCGCAGTTTCCTCGCGGCCGTTGTCTCCTCCGCCGTCGGTGTCGGAGCCTCGCCTCATACCGTCACCCGGTCTTTGAGGTCGGCGAAGCGGGCGGCGCCGATGCCGTCGACTTGGCGGAGTTCCTCGATGGAGGCGAAGGGGCCCTCGGCGTCGCGGTGGTCGACGATCCGCTGGGCGAGGACCGGGCCGACGCCGGGCAGGCCGTCGAGTTCGGCGACGGTGGCGGCGTTGAGGTTGACCGGGGCCGTGTGGCCCGCGCCCGGGCCGCCGGTCCCGGTTCCCGCCGTGGCCGGGCCGACGATGATGAGCTCGCCGTCGACGACTTTGCGGGCCAGGTTGAGCATGCCGAGGTCGGCCGGGTCGGCGACGCCACCGGCGGCGGCGAGCGCGTCGGCCACGCGTGAGCCGGGCGGCACCTCGACGAGGCCGGGGCGGCGGACCTTCCCCGCGACGGAAACGACGAGCATCGCGGCGGGACCCGCCTCGCTCACCGCGGCCTCGACGGGTACGGCGACGGGCTCCGGGCGGGGCCATGACCACCACGCGACGAGCCCGGCGAGGACGAGTACCGCCACGGCGGCGAGCGCGAGGACGCGGCGGGGGACGGCGGCGATGGTGAAAGGCGAGTCGGCGGGTTCGGGGGCCTCGGGCCGCTCGTCCGTCTCGCATTCGACGACGGTGACGGGTGCTTCGGCGGGCGGTGGGAGACCCGGTGGGTAGGCGGCGGGTTCGTGATCGGTGGCGGGGTTCGCGGTGCCGGGCGGATGCGCGAGGCGGGCGAGGCGAAGACGCATGCGCTCGACCTGTTCGCGGTGGGTTGTGTGGGTTCGCACCGATCAAGCGAAGCCGAGTTCGCGGCTTCGCGCATCCCGGCGGTGGACGGGCCTGTGGATAACTCGCGGGTTGTGGACAACCGGGCGGCGGCTCGGTCGGCGTGAGGCGGGGTGCGGGGCGCGGGGCGCGGGGTGCGGCTTGCCGCGCGGGCGCGGAGTGCGGAGGAGGCCGCGCAGTCGCGGAGCGGTGATCTCCCGGCTTGCCGCGCGGGCGCGGAGTGCGGGGCGCGGCTTGCCGCGTGGGGCGCCGCGCGGGCGCGGGGTGCGGCTTACCGCCTGGCGTGCCACGCGGGCGCGGAGTGCGGATCGCCGCGCGAAAAGCACGCGGTCCCGGACGTCGGCTGAAACGTGAACGGCCCCAGGGGCCTCCCGGCCTCCGCCCTAAATTCGACCGTAGCGCGGCGCCAGGCGTGGCCGGCGAAAGTGAGCCGGGCTCGCTGTGGACAACCAGGCCGCTGTGGACAACCAGACCCCTCAGGGCCCGTCCACGCACCCCCGCTCACCCTCCGCGCGCGTGGGAGGATGGCCGGGTGACGTCAATACCCCCGATTCGTTTGGTCCTCGGCGAAGAGGAACTGCTCGTGGCCAGGGCCATCGCCGAAATCTCGGGCGCCGTGCGCGCCGCCGACCCCGACACCGAGGTGCGGGAGTGGGACGCGGGATCGGCGACGGTCGGCGAGTTCGTGTCCGGTGTCAGCCCGGCGCTGTTCGGGGGCGGGACGGTGGTGGTCCTGCGCAACGCGCACAACGCCAAGAAGGACCTCACCGCCGCCGTCTTGAAGTACGCCGACGGTCCCGTCGACGGCGTCTACCTCGTCGTCGCGCACGCGGGGGGCGTCAAGGGCAAGGCCTTCGCCGACGGGTTGCGGAAGGCAGGTGCCGACGTCGTGGCGGCCGCGAAGCTGAAGCGTCCGGCCGACCGCACGGCCTTCGTGCGCGAGGAGTTCCGCCGGCTCGGGGCGCGCTGTGGTGCCGACGCCGCCGACGCGTTGCTCACCGCCATCGGCAATGACCTGCGCGAGCTGGCCGCCGCCTGCCATCAGCTCGTTGCCGACACCGGCGGCTCGATCACCGTCGACGTCATCAACCGTTATTACCGGGGCCGTGCCGAGGTCACCGGTTTCGCCGTGGCCGACGCCGCCGTGGTCGGCGACGTCCCCGGTGCGCTGGAGGCGCTGCGCTGGGCGATGTCGATCGGGATGGACGCCGTCCCGATCGCCGACGCGCTGGCCACCGGTGTCCGCAACGTCGCGCGTGTTGCCGGGGCGGGCCGGGGCAGCGCGTTCCAGCTCGCTTCGACGCTGGGCATGCCCGCGTGGCGCGTCGAGCGCGCGCAGGCGCAGACCCGCGGCTGGACGCCGGAGGGCCTGGCGCTGGCGATGGACGCCGCCGCGGAGGTCAACGCCGCCGTCAAGGGCGGTTCCGACGACCGCGGTTACGCCCTGGAGCGGGCGATCTTCGCGATCGCCGCCGCGCGCAAGGGCGACGTCCGTGCCGGAGGGGTGCGGTGACCGACGGGGACGACGACGCCCCCGAACGGCGCCCTTTCTACGCGCGGGTCCTGCGGCTTCGCCATATCCGTCCCAGTGCCGCCCTGTGCTTCGTGTTCTTCGAGGGCAGCATCGCGCTGGGGGTCCTGCTGGCCCTGACCGAGATCGTGAGCTGGTGGGTCGTGGCGATCCTGCCGCTGCTGGTCGCGCTGATGGTGAAGGTCAACGACGTCGTCGCCGGTGCCGGGCGCCGCTGACTCAGGTGAGTCCGAGTTCGGCGGCGGTGGCGCGCGCGGTGTAGTCGAAGTAGGCGGCGAAGTCGGTGATGACGCCGTTGAACTGCCCGAACAGTTCGAAGGTGATCACCCCGATCAGGCCGCTCCAGGCGAGGACGATGCGGCCGGGGTAGGCGAAGGTCGGGTCGTTGACGAGTCCGGTCATGTTCTCGTCGAAGAGGTCCGGTGTGACGGTGGGCCGGTCGGCGGGGAAGGTCGCGCCCTCGGCGATGGCGTCGTTGCAGATCCTGACGAGCGTGAACGGTGTGCGTGAGGCGGCCGCGATGGTGTCCTGTGGTGCGGCGTAGCCGGGGATCGGCGTGCCGTAGAGGAGTTCGTACTCGTGGCGGTGCGCGATCGCCCACGCGCGCACGGCCCGGGAGACGGCCAGCCAGCGCTCGGCGGGGGTCGCGCCCGCCTCGCGCGCTTCGGTGTCGGCGAGTTCGGCCTGTTCGCCGACGGCGTTGTAGGCGTCCATGATCAGCGCGGTGAAGAGCTCGTCGAGGCTGGCGAAGTACCGGTAGACCGCCGAGGAGACCATGCCCAGTTCGCGGGCGACGGCGCGCAGGGACAGCGCGCGTGAGCCGACGTCGGCGAGCTGGCGCCGGGCGGTGTCCTTGATGGCCTGGGTGAGTTCGGCCCGCGCTCGTTCGCGGGCGGTTCTGGGTGCTGACATGGAGTGAGCCTAACAAACTTTGGAAGCAGTGCACAAAAATGAGAGCACTGCTCTTGACGCTCGCCGATCGGCGTGCCATGCTTTCGTCAGAAGCGAGAGCACCGCTCTCGAATGTGATGGGAGAAGAACATGTCGACTCACGTGATCCTCGGCAAAGGCCCGGTCGGCTCCACCACCGCCCGCATGCTCGCCGAGCGCGGCGAGACCGTCCGCGTCCTCAGTCGCTCCGGCGGCCGCGACGCCGACGGCGTCACCCACCTCGCCGTCGACGCCGGTGACGCCGAAGCCCTGCGCCGGGCGACCGCAGGCGCCGACGTCGTCTACAACTGCGCCAACCCCGCCGGCTACCACCTCTGGGAGCGGGAATGGCCCCGGATGGCCGGCGCGCTGCTCGACGCCGCCGAGTCGGCCGGAGCCGTCCTGGTCACCATGAGCTGCCTGTACGGGTACGGCCCCGCCGCCCGCGTGATGACCGAGGACACGCCCCTGGCCGCCGAAGGCGCCAAAGGCCGCCTGCGCGCCGGGATGTGGAAGGAGGCGCTCGCCCGCCACGAGGCCGGCCGACTGCGCGTCACCGAGGCCCGCGCCTCCGACTTCTTCGGCCCCGGCCCGACCGCCAACGCCGTCATCGGCGAGCGCGTCGTCCCGCGTGTCCTGCGCGGCAAGAGCGTGTCGTTGTTCGGCGACGCCGACGCGCCCCACAGCTTCACCTTCATGCCAGACGTGGCGCGCACCCTCGTCCGCCTCGGCACCGACGAGCGCGCCTGGGGACGGGCGTGGCACGTGCCCAGTGCGCCGGCGCTGTCGCAGCGGGAGATCGTCGCGGCGATCGCGAGGGTCGCGGGCGTGCCGATGGTGAAGATCGGGACCATGCCGTGGTGGCTGCTGATCAACGTGCTCGGGACGGTGCAGCCGGCGATGCGCGGCTTCGCCGAGACGCGCCACCAGTGGGACCTGCCCTTCGAGATGGACTCCTCGCGCTACACCGAGGTCTTCGGGGAGACCGCGACCGACTTCGACGAGGCCCTCGCCGAGACGATCGCCTGGTGGCAGGGGAGGATCGCGGTGGCGGCGTGACGTGAACGCTTCGAAAGGCCCGGCCGACGGCCGGGCCTTCGGTGTGCGTGGGTGGGTGTGTCTTCGCGTGGGCGGTCTGCCGCCGCGACGCGGGGGCACGGCTTCGCGTCGCGGTGCGAGCTTGGGGTGAGGAACTCGACGGCGGGCGGCCGGGTCGAAGACCGCGACCGCGGGCCGTCGGCGCGGCGCCGGCGCTCATCGGGGCGTTGGTGGTGGAGCCCCATCGGCGGTGTGGCGGGCCCCCGGCCCGCTTGCCGCCGGGTGTGGCGGTCGCCTCCGCCGCCAGGGCGGGCGAACCGTGCCCGAACCACCCGACGGACAGCCGCTCGACGGTGACCCCGCCGAGGTGAAGCGGCGGTCGCCGGCCTGCTTGCCGCCGGGTGTGGCGGTCGCCTCCGCCGCCAGGGCGGGTGAGCGAACCGTGCCCGAACCGCCCGACGGACAGCCGCTCGACGGTGACCTCGCCGAGGTGAAGCGGCGGTCGCCGGCCTGCTTGCCGCTGGGTGTGGCGGTCGTCTCCGCCGCCAGGGCGGGTGAGCGAACCGTGCCCGAACCTCCCGACGGACAGCCGCTCGACGGTGACCTCGCCGAGGTGAAGCGGCGGCCCCCGGCCCGCTTGCCGCTGGGTGTGGCGGTCGTCTCCGCCGCCAGGGCGGGTGAGCGAACCGTGCCCGAACCTCCCGACGGACAGCCGCTCGACGGTGACCTCGCCGAGGTGAAGCGGCGGC
>NZ_JACHGT010000004.1:13746-14210 GCF_014202425.1 Phytomonospora endophytica
TGGTCGTCTCCGCCGCCAGGGCGGGTGAGCGAACCGTGCCCGAACCTCCCGACGGACAGCCGCTCGACGGTGACCTCGCCGAGGTGAAGCGGCGGGCGCCGCAGCCGGTGCGCGTCCTTCGGTGGCGACCGCGGTCACCGGGGCGTCGGCGAAGGGGACGCGCGGGCTGAGTGCGCGGCATGTGCGGGCGGGTACGGGACCGGCGCGGTGACGGCGCTCAGGGCCGCTCTCCGGGGCCGCTCCCGGGACCGCCTCGCCATCGATCGACGGCGGTAGATTTGTCATAGCGTGTGCGTATCGTGATTTTTGGGGCCCCTTTGGGGGCGAGGGGGGAGCGCGCGTTTCGTCGAGGCGTGCGCCGCCCCGTGCCGCCCTCGACCGGCCGCGGCCCGGTATCCGCCGCGCATGTCCGCCGATCCGCGACCTCCGATCGGCGGCGTCCCACCGGAGGAGCCACGCACCCA
>NZ_JACHGT010000004.1:14306-448996 GCF_014202425.1 Phytomonospora endophytica
CCCACCGAGCCCGACACGCACCCACCGAGCCCGACACGCACCCACCGAGCCCGACACGCACCCACCGAGCCCGACACGCACCCACCGAGCCCGACACGCACCCACCGAGCCCGACACCCACCCACGCAAAACGGCCCCCACCCGAAGGTGGGAGCCGTTGAAGCGTGTGAGCCCTCGCGGGCTACAGCCCTCGCGGGCTACTTGGCGGCGGCCAGCTCGTTGTAGGCCTTCGTGATCGAAGACTTGCGGTTGGCGGCCTGGTTCTTGTGAATGACGCCCTTGCTGGCGGCCTTGTCCAGAGCGCGCGTGGCGAACTGGGCCTGGGTGCCCGCGGTGGCGGCGTCGCCCGCGTCGACGGCCTCGCGGAACTTCCGGACGGCGGTCTTCAGCGACGACTTCACGGCCTTGTTACGCAGCCGAGCCTTCTCGTTCTGCCGGTTGCGCTTGATCTGGGACTTGATGTTCGCCACGTTTGAAGCCTCGGTCTCGATTCGTCCGCATGCATGGAGGTAAGTGCCTGCGGAGCTTTCCGTCGACACTGCTGCGCGCAGGGCATGGGAGCCCAACACACAAGGGGCAAGCTTACCAGCCGCGTCTAGTGGCCAGCCAGGCCAGGGCCGCCTCTCCGCACCAGCTCTGGTGGCGGCGGAGATAGGACGACACTCCGGGGATGGGGTTTTGCTGCGCCCGGTCCAGATAATAGCCCGCCGCCGCGGCCAGTACCGCGTCGAGTTGCTCACCCGTGACGCCCACCGCGGTCGGGTGGGCGAAGAACAGGCTCTCGGCGTCGTGACCGTCACCGTGCGCGGTGATCAGCAGGAACACCGTGTCGAACCAGGGCGCGGCGATCGCCGGCCAGTTCCAGTCGCAGATCAGCACGCCCGACGGGCCCAGGATCATGTTGTCGGGACGCAGATCCCCGTGCGTGACGGCGTCGGCGGCCACCGCCGGGAAGATCCCCTGCTCCAGCGTCGCCAGCTCGTCGAGACGGTCCACGGGAACCGCCCGGTGGATCGGCGCCTGGCCGGAGGCGGCGCGGGTGAAGTTGTGGAACTGATCCCCGGCGTCCTCGGCGAGGGTGCGGATACCGGCGGCGCGCAGCGCGTCGGGGACCGGCGTGAGGACCTCGGCGGCGCGCGCCCACGCGTCGAGCATCACATCCAGATCCGCCGGCGCCATCGGCAGCGTCGTGGGACGGGCCTCGACCGCCTCGAAGCCGAGCACCGCCCAGCCGGCGGTCTCCTCGGCGAACAGCATCGTCGGCGCGGGCAGATCCGCGGGCAGCGCCCGGTTGATCTCGGCCTCGCGACGGTACGAGCTCAGCACGTGCGGCTTGTCGGGCCCCGCGGCCTTCACGAACAGCGACCGGCCCTCCGCGGCGGTGACGACCGCCGCGAAACCCCCGGTGAACCCGCCGCCGGCCGGCGGCGCCGAGACGATCGGGCCCGCCAGCTCACGCTCGATGAGGGCGCGCACCTCCGAAGGTAGGCTTTCAGCCTCGGGGCGTTCGGCGGTGCGGTCGTAGGGGACGGCGATGTCACTGCTCATGGCGACCGATCGTGTCACCCGTCGCCACTCGATGCCACCGCATAAGCGGTGATCAAGCCCATGGGATCATTGACACCGCAGCAGCCCCCACCTAACACCACGCGAATGGATGATGGAAGTGACGTACGCGCCCGGCGGCACCGATCCGCAGCGGATCCGGAACTTCTGCATCATCGCGCACATCGACCACGGCAAGTCCACCCTCGCCGACCGCATGCTCCAGATCACCGAGGTCGTCGACCAGCGCCAGATGCGCGCCCAGTACCTCGACCGCATGGACATCGAGCGTGAGCGCGGCATCACCATCAAGAGCCAGGCCGTGCGCATGCCGTGGACGGCCCGCTCCGGTGAGCGCGACGGCGACGAGTTCGTGCTCAACATGATCGACACGCCCGGCCACGTCGACTTCACCTACGAGGTCTCACGTTCGCTGGCCGCCTGCGAGGGCGCCGTGCTGCTCGTCGACGCCGCCCAGGGCATCGAGGCCCAGACCCTCGCGAACCTGTACCTGGCGCTGGAGAACGACCTCACGATCATCCCGGTGCTCAACAAGATCGACCTCCCGGCCGCGCAACCGGAGAAGTACGCCGAGGAGCTCGCGCACCTCATCGGCTGCGAGCCGGAGGACTGCCTGCGCGTGTCGGGCAAGACCGGCGCGGGCGTCGCCGAGCTGCTCGACCAGATCGTGCACCAGTTCCCGCCGCCCGTCGGCGAGCCCGAGGCGCCCGCCCGGGCCATGATCTTCGACTCGGTCTACGACACCTACCGGGGCGTCGTCACCTACGTCCGCGTCATCGACGGGCTGCTCGAAGCGCGCGACCGCATCAAGATGATGTCGACCGGCGCCGTCCACGAGCTTCTGGAGATCGGCGTCATCTCGCCCGAGCCCATCAAGTCGAAGGCCCTCGGCGTCGGCGAGGTCGGCTACCTCATCACCGGTGTGAAGGACGTGCGCCAGTCGAAGGTCGGCGACACCGTCACGCTGAACAACCGGCCCGCGCGGGAGGCGCTCGGCGGCTACGCCGACCCCAAGCCGATGGTCTACTCGGGCCTCTACCCGATCGACGGCTCCGACTACCCCGACCTGCGCGAGGCGCTCGACAAGCTCAAGCTCAACGACGCCGCCCTCGTCTACGAACCGGAGACCTCCGCGGCCCTCGGTTTCGGGTTCCGCTGCGGCTTCCTCGGCCTGCTGCACCTGGAGATCATCCGCGAGCGGCTGGAGCGCGAGTTCGGGCTCGACCTGATCTCGACGGCACCCAACGTCGTCTACACCGTCGACATGGAGGACGGTACCGAGGTCGAGGTGACCAACCCCAGCGAGTTCCCCGAGGGGAAGAGCGCCGCCGTCCACGAGCCGGTCGTGCGCGCCACGGTCCTCACGCCCAACGAGTTCGTCGGTGCCGTGATGGAGCTGTGCCAGTCGCGGCGGGGATCGCTCATGGGCATGGAGTACCTCTCGCAGGAGCGCGTCGAGCTGCGTTACACGCTGCCGCTCGCCGAGATCATCTACGACTTCTTCGACCAGCTGAAGTCCAAGACACGCGGTTACGCGTCCCTGGACTACGAGGCCACCGGCTCGCAGGTCGCCGACCTCGTCAAGGTCGACATCCTGCTGCACGGCGAGCCCGTCGACGCCTTCTCGGCGATCGTGCACAAGGACAGCGCCTACGCCTACGGCGTGCGCCTGGCCGAGAAGCTGCGCAAGCTCATCCCCCGGCAGCAGTTCGAGGTGCCGATCCAGGCCGCGATCGGCTCGCGCGTCATCGCCCGCGAGACGATCCGCGCGATCCGCAAGGACGTTCTCGCCAAGTGCTACGGCGGCGACATCACGCGTAAGCGCAAGCTCCTCGAAAAGCAGAAGGAAGGCAAGAAGCGCATGAAGATGGTCGGCCGCGTCGAGGTGCCGCAGGAGGCGTTCGTGGCGGCGCTGTCGACCGACGACTCGGCCGAGTCGAAGAAGAAGTAGGGAACGCGCCGGCGGGCCGCGGCCCGCCGGTCCGGCCGAAGGCGCTCCGGGCAGCGCCCGCCGACGCCACCCACACCGGGGTGCTCGACGAGGATCGCGAGCTCCGGCTCGCGGTCGCCGCGGCCGGAGTCCCCGAAGGCGGTGTTCCGGACACGCCGGCCGTCCCGGAGGCGGTCCGCGTCAGTTCGGGCCGTGTGCCCGGGGCCGGTCCGCCGGTGCCCACCGGGCGGCGATCAGCGGGCCGTCGAAGAACGCCGAGGCGGCGACACAGCCGAAGCGCGGCAGGCGGTCGGCGGGCGTTCGCGGAGTCCCGGCCGGCACAGTGCGTCCTCCCGGGCGTCGAACTCGGCCGCACCGCCACGGCCGTCGGCGGTGGCCCGGGAACGAGGCTCATCGTGATCCCCGGCGGCTCGCCGCCGAGGCGCCGCACGAGGGCCCGGGCGCCAGGCCGTGCGGTGCTCGCCGCGAGATCAGGACCGGAACCGCTTGCCGGCAACCGCCCGTCGGACGCGCCGTCGCACCTCCCGCTCACCGCGCCCCCGCGCTCCCCGCGTTCACGAACGGCTCGCCCAGGTGCGGCGTCGCGACGATCCCGCCGCGCTCGCCGAGTTCGCGCAGCAGTCGCGTCCGCGAGTCGCGGGCGATCGCGGTGTCGGCCTCGTGGGCGTAGGCGAGTTCGGGGTACAGCAGCTGGACCGGGTGCACGAGCAGGTCGCCGGTGACGGCGACGAGGTCGTCGCCGTCGCGGACCAGCACCGACTGGTGCCCGGGTGTGTGTCCGGGTGTCGCCAGGACGCGCACGGCACCGGCGAGGCGCTTCTCGCCGTCGACGGGGGCGAGCTGGCCACGCTCGCGCAGCGGCGTGAGGAGACTGTCGGCGAGTCCCGGGTTGAGGTCGTCGACGGCGCTGATCTCGGCGCGCTGGAGCACGTACCTCGCCTCGGGGAAGTAGGGCTTCTGGTCGACCACGGCCCAGCCGACGTGGTCGGTGTGCAGGTGTGTGATCACGACGGTGTCCACGTCGGACGGGTCGATGCCGGCCGCGGCGAGTTCGGCGGGCAGCGCGCCGGGCACCGGCGCCCAGGACGCCGCCGGGGAGTCGGCGGGCCCGATCCCGGCGTCGATGAGGATCACGCGCCCGTCTTCGAGGCGCAGCGCGAAGCAGCGGAACTTCAGCCACCAGCCGCCTTCGGCGGTGCGGGAGGCCGGGTCGAAGGCGTCGGCGGCGGCCCACTGCGCCTCGGTCGCGTCGGGGAAGGCGTTGCCCCGGGGTTCGAAGAAGGGCCCGGCGCCGTCTTCGAGGGCGATGATCTCGGTGGCTCCGACGCGCTTGATCACTGGCATGGCGACGATTGTCGCAGCCGGGGCCGGATATCTCCGTGGCCGCCGCGGCGGGCGTCTCGTAGCGTGTCGGTATGAAGCTCGCAACGGTGAATCTCGGTGTCCTCCGCAGCGGCGGCTGGGCGGGAAGCCTCGGCCGGACCGGCATCGACAAGCGTCCCGCCGAGGGCCGTGTGCGCATCGGGCGGCTCGGCGTCGAAGGCGACGTCATCGTCGACCTGAAGAACCACGGCGGCCTCGACCAGGCCGTCTACGCCTACGCCGCCGAGGACGCGGCGTGGTGGAGCGCCGAGCTCGACCGCCCGGTCGGTCCCGGCGCCTTCGGGGAGAACCTCACCACCACCGGCCTCGACGTGACCGGCGCGCTCATCGGGGAGCGCTGGGCGATCGGCGACGCGGTCGTCGAGGTCAGTTCGGTGCGGATCCCGTGCCGGACCTTCTCGGGTTTCTGGGACGTGCCCGACCTCATCAAGCGCTTCACCGAGCGGGCCGTGCCAGGCGCCTACCTGCGCGTCGTCGAGGAGGGCGAGGTCGGCGCGGGCGATGCGATCACCGTCGTGTCGCGGCCGGAGGAGCACGACCTGACCGTCGGTGAGATGTTCCGCGCGCTGACCACCGAGCCGGAGCTGCTCCCGAAGGTGCTCACGGCCCCGGCGATCCCCGAGTCGACGCGGGAGAAGGTCGGCCGCCGGGTCGGCTGAGTTCAGGCCCCGGGCGGCAGGAGCGGTGGCCCCTCCCACTGCTCGAAGATCAGGTTGGTGTGCACCAGCGACACCTCGGGCCGCGAGGTGAACTCGTCGAGCACGAGCCGCTGGAGGTCGGCGACGCCGGGCACGGCGACGTGCACGAGGAAGTCGTCGGGACCGGCGAGGTGGAACAGGGTCCGCACCTCCGGCAGCGCGCGGGCGTGGGCGACGAACTCCGCGACGAGCGGACGCCGGTGCGGCGTGACGCGCACCGCCAGGAACGCCTGCAGCGGACGGCCGAGCGAGCCCGGGTCGAGCCGGACGCCGTAGCCGGTGATGACGCCGGCGTCGCGCAGCCGGCGGATCCGGTCCAGGCAGGTCGAGGGCGCGATGTGCACGGCGGCGGCGAGTTCGCGGTTGGTGATCCGCGCGTTGTTCTGCAGGTGACGGAGAATGCGCAGATCCACCGTGTCAAGACTCACCGTTTCGGGCATGCGCCGAACGATATCCGGCGCGCGCCCCGGTGGGGCGTACACCGCCCGACACTGTCGCCCATGAACCTCACCCCGGCACACTCCTTCGCCACGCGTGCCGTGCACGCCGGCCGCGACGATCTCGGCGACCTCGGCGTGCACGCCGTCCCCATCGACCTGTCCACGACCTACCCCGCCGTCGACTGCGCCGGCGAGGCCGCGCGCATCGAGGAGTTCGCCTCGGGTGCGCAGCCCTCCGGGTCGCCGATCTACGCGCGCCTGCACAACCCGACCGTCGCGCGTTTCGAGTCGGCCCTCGCCGAGCTGGAGGGCGCCGAGGCGGCCGTGGCGTTCGCGTCGGGCATGGCCGCGATGAGCGCGTGCCTGCTGGCGACCGCCGCCGCCGGCAAACGGCACGTCGTCGCGGTCCGCCCGCTCTACGGTGGCAGCGACCACCTGCTCGGTTCCGGCCTGCTCGGCACGGAGGTCACCTGGGCCGAACCGAAGGGCGTCGCCGCCGAGATCCGGCCTGACACCGGCCTCGTCGTCGTCGAGTCCCCGGCCAACCCGACGCTCACCGAACTCGACCTGGCCGCGCTGGCCGCCGACTGCGGCGAGGTGCCGCTGCTGGTCGACAACACCTTCGCCACGCCGGTCCTGCAACGGCCCCTCGAACGGGGCGCCTCGGTGGTCCTGCACAGCGCGACGAAGTTCCTCGGCGGGCACGGCGACGTGCTCGGCGGCGTCGTCGCGTGCGGCGAGGACTTCGCGCGCGGCCTGCGCCAGGTCCGCGTCGCCACCGGCGGCGTCCTCCACCCCCTCGCCGGCTACCTGCTCCTGCGCGGGCTGGCGACGCTGCCCGTCCGTGTCCGTGCCGCCCAGGCGAGCGCGCACGAGCTGGCTCTGCGGCTCAGCGCCCACCCGAAGGTCGCCGCCGTGCACTACCCGGGCCTGGCCGTCGACCGGCCCGGCCAGATGGACGGCGGTGGCGCGCTCGTCGCCTTCGAGGTCGACGGGGACGCGCACAAGGTCGTGGCCGCCGTCGAGCTGATCACACCCGCGGTGAGCCTCGGCAGCGTCGACACGCTCATCCAGCACCCGGCGTCCCTGACCCACCGGGTCGTCCAGGCGTCCGACCGGGAGGCCGGCGGCATCGGCGAGAACCTGCTGCGGGTGTCGGTCGGGCTCGAAGACGTCGACGACCTGTGGGCCGACCTGTCCCGCGCGCTCGACACCGCGTAGGGCGCCTTTCACGAACGCGGGCACGCGCACCGGATCGCACTATCATGTGCGCGTGCCCGAGGGAGCGTTCGACACCACCGGCGGACTCCGCCGCCTGCGGCTGCGGGCGGCGATGACCCAGGAGGAACTCGCCGCCAAGGCCGGCATCGGAACCCGCACCGTCCGCGACGTCGAGTCGGGGAAGGTGCGGCCGCAGCCCCGGACCGTCCGGCTGCTCGCCGCGGCCCTCGGCCTCGGCGAGACCGACGGCCCGCTGCTCGGCACGCCGGAACGGGTGGCCGTCGTGCCCAGAGAACTGCCGCGCGCGCTCGGCGCCTTCGCGGGCCGCGAAGCCGACGTCGCGGCCTTACTCGACGCGGTCGACGACGGCGCCACCGCCGTCGCGGTGCACGGCATGGCAGGTGTCGGGAAGACCTCCCTGGCGGTGTGGACCGCCCACGCCCTGGCCGGGCGTTATCCCGACGGGCAGCTCTTCGTCGACCTGCACGGCTTCACCAACTCCCTCGCGCCCCGCCCGGGCGCGCGGACCGTCCTGACCCGGGTCCTGCGCGCCCTCGGCGTGCCCGACGGCGACATCCCCGCCGACCTCGACGAACTCACCGCCCGCTACCGCAGCGTCATCGCCGAACGCCGGGTCCTGCTCGTCTTCGACAACGCCCTGGGCGCCGAACAGGTCGAGGCCCTGCTGCCCGGGACGCCCGACAGCCTCGTGCTCGCCACGAGCCGCCGCGACATGTCCCTGCTCACCGGGGCGTACTCGGTGAACCTCGAACCGCCCGACGAGGCCTCGGCGGCCGCGATGCTGACCGCCGCCGTCCCCGGGCGGATCGGCGACGCCGAGGCGGCGCTGCTCGCCGAGCGCTGCGGGCGGCTCCCGCTGGCGATGGGACTGGCCGCGGCCCGCCTGCGCAGCCGTCCCGGCTGGCGCGTCGAGGACCTGCTCGCCCGCTTCGCCGACCAGGGCCGCCTCCTCGACGAACTCGACATGGGACACCGTGGCGTCACCGCCGGGCTGCGCGCCTCCTACCTCGAACTCGACACCGCCCACCGGCGCCTGTTCCGCAGGCTCGGGCTCGTCCCCGGCGACGACCTGGACGCCCACGCCGCCGGGGCGCTGTGCGAGGAGGGACCCGAACGCGCGACGGCGATGATGGAGTCCCTCGTCGACGCCCATCTGGCCGAGACCCGCGCGCCCGGCCGGTACCGGATGCACGACCTCGTCCGGCTGTTCGCGACCCGGCTCATGGCGCTCGAAGAGACCGGCGGTGACGGGGCCCTCCTGCGGCTCCTCGACGTGTACCTGCACTTCGCCTACCGGGCCGTCGCCCGGGTTACCCCGAGTTCGGCGCTGTTCGCCGACGGCGCCGCCGCCTTCGACGCCGGACTGCCCGGCTTCACCGAGCAGGACGACGCGGTGTCGTGGTTCCACACCGAACGCCGCAACCTCCAGGGCGCGGTGGCCGCGGCCTTCCGCGCCGGGCACTTCGACCGGGCCTGGCACCTGGCCACGGCCTTCAACGGCTTCTTCATCTACGACCGTGACCGGGCCGCCCACGCCGCCCTCAACGATGTCGCCCTCGACAGTGCCCGCCGCATCGGCGACGGCCTGAAAGAGGCCTACGCACTCGGCGACGCGGGCCGGCAACTCGGCGCCGAGGGCAGGCACCGGGAGGCGATCGTCCAGCTCCAGCGGTCCGTCGCGCTCAAACGCGAGCACGGCGAGACGGGAGCCGCGGCACTGACCTTGACCAACGTCGCCGTCCTGCACCGGCGTTCCGGGCGCTTCGCCGACGCCGTCGAGACCTACGCGGCCGCCCTCGCGCTGGCCGCCGACGCCCCCGACGCCGTCGTGGTGCTCATCAGCGTCAACATGGTCGTCCCCCTGCTCCGCCTTGGGCGCTTCGCCGACGCCGGCCACCGCCTCGCCGAAGCCGAACGGCGCCTCGAAGCCGACGACGAGCACACCCGCACCCGCATCGAGGGCTTCCGCGGCAACCTGGCCCGCGAACTCGGCGACCCGGCGACCGCCCTGGCCCTGCACACCGCCTGCCTGGACGACTGCCGCCGCGAACGCATCGACGCCGGAGTGATCATGACGCTCATCGAACTCGCCGAGGATCTGCGCCGCCTCGGCCGCGACACCGAGGCCGTCGACGGCCTCACCATGGCCGTCGCGTGCGTGCTGGAGACCGGCGACCCGTCGATGGAGCGCGCCGCCCGCAACAGCCTCGGCACCGCCCTCACCGCCGCCGGCCGCCCCGGTGAGGCGGTCGGGCACCACGAGCGGGCCGCCGCGCTGGCCGAGTCGCAGGAGGACGCCTATGAGCTCGCGCGGGCCGAGCACGGCCTCGGCGAGGCCCACTGCCTGCTCGGCGACGTCGCGACGGGACGCGTCCACCTGCTTCGCGCCGCCGCCGGGTACACCACCTGCGGGGTGCCCGAGGCGGAGACCGTCGCCGAACGCCTCGCCGCGCTGTGACGGCGGGACGCCCCGGCACGGACGGGCGCCGGGACGGGTCTGACCAAGGGCGCGGGGATCAGACCGTCTGGTAACCGAGGACGCGGTAGGCCGCGACCCAGGTCGTCTCCGTGTAGTACGGGCCCATGGTGTGGACCCGCACTTTCGTTCGCGCCGATCCGCGACCACGCCCCCTTGTCGGCCATGCGGGTCCAGTTGAACATGTGGCCCGTTCAGTGCCAGCCTGTCGCGTCCCTGGAAGGCGATGACGCGGGCGCGGGTGGCGAGTTCGTCGCCGCGGTTGAGCCCGAGCTCGTTGAACCGCTTCTGCAGGCCTCGACGCGGCTGCCGGACTCGCCGTACACCAGCTCGACGTCGCACAGGGTCACGGCGGCCGAAGCCGGAGCGGCGGGTGCGGCCGGCGGCGAAACCGCAGTTCGAGGCACGCGACCGGCGGGACATGGGCACCGTGACGACACGGCGCCACGTGTCGTCACGCCGTGGGTGCGGGGTCGGCGGGCCTAGGTGGCCTCGGCGTGGTCGTAGGCGAGAACCGCGTCGAGGTAGTCGCCGATGGCGTCCCGGTTGCGCGTCAGGCAGCGGATCCGGTCGTCCATCCGCTCCCGCTCGCCCCGGAGCGTGGCGATCATCTCCGGCGTCGCGTCGGGGAAGTAGATCGCGCGCGGCTTGTCGAGACAGGGCAGGATCTGCTTGATGATCCTGGTGGGCAGGCCCGCGTCGAGCAGGCCGCGGATCTGCACGACCCGGTCGACGTTGTACCCGGCGTAGTCGCGGTAGCCGTTGGCCGCGCGTTCGGGCAGGATGAGTCCCTGCTCCTCGTAGTAGCGCAGCAGACGGCGGGGTGTGCCGGTGCGTTCCGACAGTTCTCCGATGCGCACGTGCCCGACCTCACAGACCCTCGGCTTGACCTTCACATTGATGTGAAGGTTTGAGCATGGTCGCATGCGAACCGAGACCGTTCCCGCACCGGCCCGCGCTCCGGGCGCGAAACTCCCCATGGGCGCCCTGCTCGCCCTGTCCACCGCCGTGTTCATCACCAGCCTCACCGAGACCCTCCCCGCCGGGGTCCTGCCCGCGATGAGCGGCGACCTCGGCGTCGGCGAACCGGCGATGGGCCAGTCGGTGACCGTCTACGCCGTCGGCACCGCGCTGACCGCGATCCCCCTGTCGGCGGCGACCGCGGGCTGGCGGCGCAAGCGCCTCCTGCTGACGGCCATGGCGGGCTTCGCGCTCGCCAACACCGTCACCGCGATCTCGACGAACTACCCCCTGACCATGGCCGCGCGTTTCCTCGCCGGGGTCGCCGCCGGGCTCGCCTGGGCACTGCTGGCCGGATACGCCCGCCGCATGGCCCCGGCGCACCTCCAGGGCAAGGCCATCGCCGTGGCCATGGCCGGGATCCCCGTCGCGCTGTCCCTGGGTGTGCCCGCCGGAACCTTCCTCGGCAAGGCCCTGGGCTGGCAGGCGGCCTTCGCGACGATGACCGGACTGACCCTTGTGCTCCTCGCCTGGATCACCGCGACCGTTCCCGACCACCCCGGCCGCGCGGCCGGGGCCCGGACCCCGATGCTGCGGGCCCTGCGCGTCCCGGGCGTGGCGCCCGTCCTGTTCGTGACGCTGGTGTTCGTCCTCGCCCACACCGTCCTCTACACCTACATCGCGCCCTTCCTCGACCGTCTGGGCATGGGCCGCTCCACCGGCCTCGTCCTCCTCGTCTTCGGCGCCGCCTCCCTGCTGAGCATCTGGGCCGTCGGCGCGCTCATCAACCGGCGCCTGCGGGCGCTGACGATCGCCAGCGTCGCCCTCGTCGGCGCCGCCGCGGCGATCATGGCCGTGCTCGCCGGCAGTCCCGCGCTCGTCTACGTCGCGGTGGCCCTGTGGGGACTGGGCTGGGGAGGCGCGCCGACGCTGCTCCAGACCGCCGTCGGCGACGCCGGCGGGGAACACGCCGACGCCGCTCAGGCCATGCTCGTCACCTTGTGGAACGCGGCGATGGCGGCGGGCGGCGTCGTCGGCGGAGTGTTGCTGAGCGGGCTTGGCGCGACGTCTTTCCCGTGGAGCGTCCTGGCGCTGCTGGTGCCCGTCGCGGTGGTCGTCCTCGCGGCCGGTGCGCATGGTTTCCCGCGTGCGCGGGCGCTGCGGTAGCGGCCTGACCTGCGGCGACGGCCGCCCATCGGTCGAACGATCGATGCGGCCGTGCCGCGCCTCACCTAGTGTTCGGCGAAGTCTCGCACCGACGGGCGGCACCCCATTCCACGTTGGAGTCGGCATGGCAGGCAAGAAGATCAGCAGACGCGCGTTCCTGTACGGCACGGCGGCGGCCGGCACCGCCGCGGCAGCGGCCATGATCCCCGGGGCGTCCGCCCAGGCGGCGCCCCTCCCGCCCGGCGCGGTCACCGGCGTCGACGTGGCCACCCCACAGGCCGGGATCGACTTCGCCCAGGTGCGCGGTCAGGGCCACGGCTTCGCCGTCGTCAAGGCCGGCGGATCACAGCTCACCGAAGGGAACTACACCAGCCCGTACTACGCGCGGCAGGTCGGCGGCGCGCGCGCCGCCGGACTCCGCGTCGGGCACTACTGGCTCTCCGGCGACTACTCGACGCCCGCGCGGGCCGCCGACTACTTCGCCGACCACCTCCACGACTACCGCCCCGGCGACGTCCTCGCGCTCGACGACGAGGTCCTCGACGACTCGACCCGCCTGTGGCGCGACGACGATGTGACCGCCTTCTTCACCCGCGTCCACGAACGCGTCGGCGACCACGTCCCGTGGGTCTACATGAACGCCTCCGACCTGCGGTCGGGCACGTGGAACCGCACGGGCGCGTTCGGCGTGAAACTGTGGATCGCGTCCTGGGGCGCCAACGACGGCACCTACCCCGGCGCCCCCGACCTCGGCGGGGCGTACCCGGCGTGGAGCGCGCACCAGTACACGTCCAACGGCTCCGTCGGCGGCTACCGCGTCGACCTCAACGCCGCCGTGGCGGGCGCGTTCGACGTCGTCACCCCCGGTGATCCGGGAGACCCGGGCGATCCCGGCGGCCTGCCGAAGACCGCGACCGAGCGGGACGGCGTACCCGGGCCGGTCTTCTGGCAGCGCGGGCAGAACTGGCTGTCGATGGAGTGGGGCTACACCGGCCCCGTCGACGGTGACCCGGGCGTCAACACCTACGCCGCCCTCCAGCGCGCCATGAAGGGGTACGGCTACACCGGTCCCGTCGACGGCGTCCCCGGCCCGAACACCTGGGCGGCCGTCCAGCGGCTCGGCGGGCAATGGGGCTACACCGGCCCCGTCGACGGCGAGATGGGCCCGAACTCCTGGCGCGCCTTCGCGCGCTTCCTCAACCAGGACGTCTACGACTAGGAACCGCCCTCCGCGTGAGCCGGCGGCTCACGCGGAGGGAACACGCTCAGACCGGCGGGAAACGCACCAGCACGTCCCCCGACCCGTTGCTCGTGCAGATCCACAGCCACCCGTCCGGGCCGTGCGCGACGCTGCGGACACGCCCGTACGTCCCGTTCAGCACGTCGACCGGCGCACCGCCGCCGAGCGGCACCGTCCACAGCCGCTGACCGCGCAGTGCCGCCACGTACATCGTCGAACCGACGACCGCCGCACCGCTCGGCGAGGCCTCCGCGGTCGTCCACGTGACGATCGGGTCGACGTAGCCGGGATCACCGCCCTCGCCCTCCACGATCGGCCAGCCGTAGTTCGACCCGGCGACGATGCGGTTGACCTCGTCCCAGGTGTTCTGGCCGAGCTCGCTGGCGTAGAGCTCGCCCGCGGCCGTCCAGTCGAGTCCCTGCACGTTGCGGTGCCCGAGGGTGTAGACCCGCGAACCGGGGAAGGGGTTGTCGGCGGGTACGGAACCGTCGGGTTCGACGCGGAGGATCTTCCCGCCGAGACTGGCCGGGTTCTGGGCGTTGTCGCGCACGGCGGCGTCGCCGGTGGTGATGTACAGCTTCCCGTCGGGCCCGAAGGCGAGCCGTCCGCCGTTGTGGATGGAGGCCTTCGGGATGCCGGTGACGATCGGCTGCGGGGTCAGGTCGTCGAGGGTGAGGCGGGCGACGCGGTTGTCGCCGGCGGCGGTGAAGTAGACGTAGACGGCGCCGTCGGTGGCGTAGCCGGGGGAGACGGCCAGCCCGAGCAGCCCGCCCTCCCCGCCGGGGACGACGGTGGGGACCTGGCCGACGGTCCGCGGCGACGTACCGGGTGTCACCGTCTTGATCAGCGCGGAGTCGCGCTCGGCGAAGATCGCCGTCCCGTCGGGCAGGAAGTCCAGGCCCCAGGGGAACGCGAGTCCCGAGGCGACCTGTTCGGGGGAGTCGAAGTCGAAGTTCGCGTCGGCGGCGTTGCTCGCCTGGGCGCCGCAGACGCCCGTGAAGGTCGTGGCCGCTAAGGCGGCGGTGACGGCGATGGCTCTCGACAGGCGCATGAAGCGGCTCCTTGAAAGAGGACGCGCCCGCCGGTTCGGCGTGACGCGTCCGCTTTTGTCCTATGTGGAGCCGAATCTAGGGGATCGACCCGGTCCGGTCAAGCTCACGCCTTCGCGCGCACCTTGACGGTGACCGACTTCCCGGCGGCGTTGTCGGACTCCTCCCACTCGCCGCTCTTGGCCGACCACTCGTGACCGTCGTAGACCACGCTCGACACGCCGAGGTCCTCGGAGTAGGCGACCATCCAGTGCGCGAACTGCCAGCCGTTGCCGACGTCGGACATCTTGATCGTGGTGCCGTCGGACTCCGGCTTCACGCCGTCCCAGTCGAGGCTCAACTCCGACTTCACGGCGTGGATCGCGTCGTCGCCGGTCTTGCCCTTGTCGTCGATCTTGCAGGCCACGGCCGCGTTGACCGAGCCGAGCATCGCCTCGGCCAGCACCTGCGACTCGTCGGCCCACTGCTCGTAGGCCTCCGGGTAGGCACTGCGCTGGACGGCCTGGGCGGCCTCGGTGACACGCATGTCCTCCCAGCCCTCGATCTTCTTCAAGGCCTTGAAGAAGCGCTTGGACGAGTAGCGCGGGTCCTGGATCTGCTCCTCGGTGCCCCAGCCCTGGCTGGGGCGCTGCTGGAACAGGCCCAGCGAGTCGCGGTCGCCGTGCTCGATGTTCTCCAGCCTCGACTCCTGGTAGGCCGTGGCCAGCGCGACGACCACGCCGCGCTCGGAGATGTCCATCTTCGCGCCGACCGCGGCGATCGTCGCGGCGTTCGAGGCCTGCGTCGGGTCCACCTTGATGGCCGATCCGTCCGTACCGGTCACCGTGCACATGGGCTTGGCGAACGGGTTCGGCAGTTCGGCGTCGAGCAGCCCGGCGATGACGAACCCGGCTCCGGCGAGCACCGCGACCGCCACGACTCCCGTGACGACGTTTCGCGCGCGCATCCACACCTCCTTGTCGGACCGATGGGCACCGTGGGCCTTTCGAGATTACGTGGCTTCATCCACAGTGGGTACCCACCAGGGGTCGCGTCTGTCACGAAAAGCGGCCACGCCCTCACGGCCTTCGTCCGACAGGAAGTACCCGGCCGACTCCCCGGCGAGCTCGGCGAGCTCGGTGCGGATGTCGTCGCCCAGGCGTCGACGGAGCAGTGACTTGGCCCCGGCGAGCGCGCCGGGCGCGCCTTTGACGAGCGCGGCGGTGAAGGCCGCGACGGTCGCGTCGAGATCGTCGGCGGCGACCGCGCGTGTCACGAGTCCGGCCTCGGCGGCCCGGTGCCCGTCGAAGACCTCGCCGGTCAGGTAGAGCTCGGCGGCGGCCCGGGGGGAGAGGCGGCGCAGGACGGTCGCGGAGATGACCGCCGGGATCACGCCGAGACGGACCTCGCTGAACGCGAAGGTGCTGTCGGTGCGGCACACGGCGATGTCGGCGGCGGCGATGAGGCCGAGACCGCCGGCGCGGGCCGGTCCGCCGACGCGCGCGACGACCGGCTTCGGCGACTCCCACAGTGCGGCGAGGACGTCGGTGAGCATCGCGGCGGGCACCTGCCCGGCCTCGCGGGCCGCGGCGGTCTCCTTCAGGTCGGCGCCGGAGCAGAAGACCTTCCCGCTGTGATCGAGGACGATGACGCGGACGGTCTCGTCGGCGATCGCCTCGGCGAGGTGCGCGAGGAACCGGGTCATCAGGGGCGTCGACAGCGCGTTGCGGTTGTGATCACTGTCAAGTGTCAAGGTCGCGACGCCGTCATCGACGGCATAGCGGACCAATCGGGCGGGCTCGTGGCTCGTCATGTCCCGTACGCTAGCGCCCGTGCCTGGACTCCCACCCGACGGTGAACCTGTTCCGCGCGACGGGTCGCTGCCCGCCGCCGCCCTCGCGAGCGTCGGCGAGCGCGGCTTCGGCGTGTACGTCCACGTGCCCTTCTGCGCCTCGCGCTGCGGGTACTGCGACTTCAACACCTACACCGCCGCCGAGCTGGCCGGGGGCGTGACCCGCGAGTCCTACGCCGACCTCGTCCTCGACGAGCTGCGCCTGGCCGCGCGCGTCCTCGACGGCACCGCGCCGAAGGCGCGAACGGTCTTCTTCGGCGGCGGCACGCCCACGCTCCTGCCCGCCGACGACCTCGCGCGCATCCTCGACGGCGTCGACGCGACCTTCGGCCTCGCCGAAGACGCCGAGATCAGCACCGAGGCCAACCCCGAGTCGGTCGACCCCGCCTACCTCGCGCGCCTCCTCGATGCCGGGTTCACCCGCGTGTCGCTGGGCATGCAGTCCGCCGCCCGGCACGTTCTGGCCGTCCTCGACCGCAAGCACTCGCCCGGCCGTGCCGCGCAGGCCGCCGTCGAGGCCCGCGAGACGGGCTTCGGTCACGTCAACCTCGACCTCATCTACGGCACGCCCGGTGAACGCGACGAGGACTGGGCCGCCAGCCTCGACGCGGCCGTCGCCGCGGGCGTCGACCACGTCTCGGCCTACTCCCTCATCGTCGAGGACGGCACCCGCCTCGCCGCGCGCATCCGCCGCGGCGAGCTCGCGATGCCCGACGACGACGTCGCCGCCGACCGCTACCTCGCCGCCGACGCGACCCTGTCGGCGGCGGGCCTCGACTGGTACGAGGTCTCCAACTGGGCCCGCGACGAGGCCGCGCGCTGCCGCCACAACCTTCTCTACTGGCAGGGCGGCGACTGGTGGGGCTTCGGGCCCGGCGCGCACAGCCACGTCGGCGGCGTCCGCTGGTGGAACGTGCGGCACCCCAGCGCCTACGCCGCCCGCCTCGCCGAGGGCGTCTCCCCGGGCGAAGGGCGCGAACTGCTGGCCGACGAGGACAGATACCTCGAAGATGTATTGCTAAGACTACGGATCGTCGACGGTATCCGGGTAACCTCATTGGCGCCGCCTGGGCCCGAGAAGGCGGCTCGCGCCGTCGCCGACGGACTCCTCGACGAGGAGGCCTTCGCCGAGGGGATCGCCCGGCTGACCCTCCGCGGGAGGCTCCTCGCCGACGCTGTCGTGCGCGACCTGTTGCCCGACTGAGAGTGTCCCGGCGCTCGCGACGAGAAGACGTCACATGCCGACTCGAAGACCCCGCCACGTCCCACGCCACGCCGCGCCGCCCCGGGTCGATCCGCGCCTGACCCGGCTGACGGTCGTCGCCGCGGTCCTCGCCGTCGCGGGCACCACGACCGCCGTCGCGCTGCCCATGCCCCAGGCGGCGCTCAACGCGCCGCTCGGGGCGCCGCCGTCCGCCGAATCGACCTCGGCGCCGCCGCCCGAGAAGACCGTGACCATCACCGGGACCGGTGACATCATCCTCGGGTCCGCCCCCGGTGACCTCCCGCCCGACGGCGCCGAGGGCTTCTTCGGGCGCGCCGAGGGCGTCATGGACGGCGACCTGCTCATCGGGAACTTCGAAGGCGCCCTCACCGAGCGCGAGAAGTCCGCCAAGTGCAAGCCCAAGGCCGAGAACTGCGCGGCCTTCCGCATGCCGCCCGCCTACGCGAAGGTCATCGCCGACGCCGGCTTCGACGTGCTCAACCTCGCCAACAACCACGCCCTCGACTACGGCCCCGGCGGCCTCGCCGACACCGTCGCCGCCCTCGACGACGCCGGGATCGAGCACACCGGCACGCGCGGGGAGTACGCCGAGTTCACCGTCGACGGCGTCGACGTCGCCGTGGTCGGCGTGTCGCCCTACTCCTGGTCGCAGGACATGCACGACCTCGACGGGACCATCGCCCTCGTCGAAGCCGCCGGCGAGCGCAACGACCTGGTGATCATGAGCATGCAGGCCGGCGGCGAAGGCGCCGACAAGGACCACGTCGCCCCCGGCGAGGAGATCTTCCTCGGCGAGAAGCGCGGCGACGTGATGGCCTTCACCCGCGCCGTCATCGACGCCGGAGCCGACCTCGTCATCGGTCACGGCCCCCACGTGATGCGCGGCATGGAGTTCTACCGGGGCCGCCTCATCGCCTACAGTCTCGGAAATTTCGCCGGATACCGGGTCCTATCGACCGAGGGCAACCGCGGCGTCGGCGGCGTCCTCTCGGTGACTTTGACCATTGACGGGGACTGGGCCGGCGGCGAACTGCGCGCCACACGCATGGTCGACGGCGGATATCCCGCCCCGGATCCGGACAACACGGCACATGACACGTGCAACGAACTCTCCCGCGCCGATTTCGGGGCGACCGCGGCCCTCGTCACCGAAGGTGGCCGTATCACTCCGCCCTGAACGAGGAGGCAATACCGGGTCCGGCGCCAGTAGACTGGCACTCAGTCTGCCCGAGTGCCAGGCCTGTGCCGCAACGCTCTCGAGCCCTGCTGGAAACCGCATCGACGAGAGCGCGAGGAGGACGCCCGGATGCCGATGGATGAGCGCAAGCTCGACGTGCTGCGCGCGATCGTCCAGGACTATGTCGCCACCCAGGAACCGGTCGGCAGCAAGTCCCTCGTGGAGCGGCACAACCTCCGCGTGTCCTCCGCGACGGTCCGCAACGACATGGCCGTCCTCGAAGACGAGGGCTACATCCATCAGCCCCACACCAGCGCCGGCCGCGTCCCCACCGACAAGGGTTACCGCCTCTTCGTCGACCGCCTCAGCCAGGTCAAACCACTGACGGCCGCCGAACGCCGCGCCCTGCACCGCTTCCTCGACGGCGCCCTCGACCTCGACGACGTCGTCCACCGCACCGTCCGGCTCCTCGCGCAACTCACCCGCCAGGTCGCCGTCGTGCAGTACCCGAGCCTGTCGCGCAGCCGTGTCCGGCACCTCGAACTCGTGCACCTCACCGACAGCCGCCTCATGCTCGTGATGATCACCGACACCGGCCGCGTCGAACAGCGTCTCGTCGAACTCCCCGGCCCCGTCGCCGAGGCCGACGTCCTCACCATCCGCCGCACCGTCAACGAGAAACTCGCCGGCGCGCGCCTCACCGAGACCCCGCGACTCATCCAGTCGCTCGTCGAAGAGGCCGCCGCCGAACTGCGGCCCGCCATGACCAACCTGTCCACCGTCCTGCTGGAAACCCTCGTCGAACGACGAGAGGAGCGCCTCGCGCTCGCCGGGACGGCCAACCTCACCCGGCACGCCCTCGACTTCGCCGGATCCCTGAGGCCTATCCTCGAAGCCCTGGAGGAAGAGGTCATCCTGCTCAAGCTGCTCGGCGAGGTCGACACCTCGGCCGCCCTGCACATCCGGATCGGCGACGAGAACGAGATCGTCGGTCTCCGGGCCACCTCGGTGGTCAGCGCCGGCTACGGACCCTCGGGGGACGTCGTCGGCGGACTGGGCGTGCTCGGCCCGACCCGGATGGACTACCCCGGGACCATCGCGGCCGTCCGCGCGGTCGCGAGGTACGTCGGCGAGGTCCTCGCCCAGAACTGATCACCACCTACATTCCTTGATTCGATATTGAGCTGTTGAGGCGATGAGAGCACACGTGGCCAAGGACTACTACGGAATCCTCGGTGTGGCGAAGGACGCGACCCCGGACGACCTGAAGAAGGCGTACCGCAAGCTCGCGCGGGAGTTCCACCCCGATGTGAACCCCAGCCCCGAGGCGCAGGAGAAATTCAAGGAGATCAACGCCGCGTTCGAGGTCCTCTCCGACCCGCAGAAACGGCAGATCGTCGACCTCGGCGGCGACCCCCTCGCCCCCGGCGGCGGCGGAGGCGCCGGAGCCGGTGGCGCCGGTCCCTTCATGGACTTCCAGGACATCATGGACGCCTTCTTCGGGGCGTCCGGTCCGATGGGCGCCGGTCCCCGCCGCGGACCGCGCTCCCGTGTGCGGCCCGGTTCCGACGCGATCCTCCGCCTCGACCTGGACCTCGAAGAGGCCGCCTTCGGCCTGGAGTCGCCGATCACCGTCGACACCGCCACCGTCTGCGGCACCTGCGAAGGCTCCGGAGCGGCGGCCGGTTCGGCGCCCGTCACCTGCGACACCTGCGAAGGGTCCGGTGAGGTCCAGTCCGTGCAGCGCACCATCCTCGGCCAGATGGTGACCTCCCGGCCCTGCGCCACCTGCTCCGGCTTCGGGACCGTCATCCCCAACCCCTGCCCGAAATGCGCCGGCGACGGCCGCGTCCGCAGCCGCCGCACCCTCACCGTGAAGATCCCGGCGGGCGTCGAAGACGGCATGCGCATCCGTCTCGCGGGACAGGGCGAGGTCGGCCCCGGCGGCGGCCCCGCCGGCGACCTCTACGTCGAGATCCACGAACGGCCCCACGACGTCTTCACCCGCAAGGGCGACGACCTCCACTGCAAGATCAAGGTCCCCATGACCGCGGCGGCGCTGGGTACGAACCTGACGCTGAAGACGCTCGACGGCGAGGAGAGCGTCGACGTCAACCCGGGGACACAGCCCGGCAGCACCCTGCGGGTGCGCGGGAAGGGCGTGCCCCGGTTGCGCGGGGGAGGGGCACGGGGGGACCTGTTCGTGCACCTCGACGTGCGGACCCCGACGAAACTCGACGCCGAGCAAGGGGAGCTGCTGCAGAAGCTCGCACAGCTACGCGACGAGGAGATCGTCGAGGTCAAAGGCGGCGGCGGGTTCTTCTCACGGATGCGGGACGCGTTCAACGGGCACGCTTGATCTATCGGCTCGCTGCGCTCGCGATGCGGCTCGCCCGCTGGGCGGCAGAGTTCACCCCGCGGGGTGAAGGCCGCGGTGGCGGTTCGGCGTGTGGGCTCGCGTGACTGAAGTTCCGCGCGGGTGCGGCCCACCCGGCGCCCGCGTCGGCACCCCTGGCCCACGAGCCACGCCGTGCCCCCTCACCCACGGAAAAGGCGCCCCTTCGGGGCGCCTTTCCTTGGCCTCAAGCCGGTGAGTCCTTCTCGTCCCAGCCCCATTTCGGGACCGGGTCCGTGCTGGAGATGTCGGCCGGGGTGGCCTGGGAGACGTCCTTCGCGATCGCCGTCCCCCACTCCAGGTACGACGTCAGCCGCGCGCGCAGGTGCTCGTCCCCGGGCACGCCGACCTCGTCGGCGGCTTCGGCGAACGCCCGGACGAAGGCCGCACGCTGGTCCTCGGTGATGTGTTTGCCCGCGTGGTGGAGCAGCAGCGCCTCGTGGCCCCCGTGCTTCTCGGTGTACGTCGCCGGGCCGCCGAAGACCTCGCCCAGCCAGTCGGCCAGGTGAACCGCGTGTTCCGGACGCGGCTCCGTGCCGAACACCTGCCGCAGGACCGGGTCGGTCGTGCAGCGCCGGTAGTGGGCCTCGGCGAGTCCGCGCAGTGTGTCGCCGCCGCCGATGAACTCATAGATCGTCGGATCGCTCATGTCTCCCTCTCGTCCACAGTCGCCTCTACAGCGACAGCACCCGCCGCCCTGTTCCCCGTCTCACGTGAACAACCGCGCCATCCCGACCGACGCGGGCATGACCTCGGCGAAGCCGTACCGCGCGTACAGCCGCCGCGCCTCGCCGTCGGCGATCAAGGAGACGTAGGCGCCCTCGGGCATGCGCGTCTCCATCGCGGCGGTCAGCGCCGCCATGATCCGCTTCCCGAGCCCGCGCCCCTGGTGTTCGGGCAGCACGCAGATGTCGACGACCTGGAAGAAGCACCCGCCGTCGCCGATGATCCGGCCCATTCCGACCGTTTCACCGCCGTGCTCGACGACCACTCCGAACCACGTGTTCGGCAACCCGAGCGCCGACGCCTCCACCGACTTCGCGCCCAGACCGGTCGCGCCGCGCAGATGCCGGTACTCGTCGACGGAGGGAACGCCCTCGCGCACCGCATAGTCAAGATCCATGCCGCCAGCCTATGGACGCCCGGCCATCCCGGGGCCGTGGGCTAACGTCGCGGCATGAGCGCACCGCTGTTCCTGGTCGACGCCCTGCCCGCGCCCGGCGTCTACCGCCTCGACGGTCCCGAGGGCCGCCACGCCGCCGACGTCCAGCGCCTCCGCGAAGGCGAGCGTCTCCTCCTCGCCGACGGCGACGGCGGCGTCTGCCCCGCGACGGTCACCGCCGCCGAGAAGGGCGCCCTGATCCTCGACGTCGGCGCGGCCGGCCGTGAACCCGAGCCGTCGCCGAGCCTGACGGTCGTGCAGGGCCTGGCGAAAGGCGACCGCGGCGAACGCGCCGTGCAGGCCATGACCGAGGTCGGCGTCGACGTGATCGTGCCGTGGTCGGCGTCGCGTTCGGTGGTGCAGTGGCGCGGCGACCGCGGCGACAAGGCCCACGCCAAATGGGCGGCGACCGCGCGCGAGGCCGCCAAACAGGCCCGCCGCGCGCGCGTCCCGAAGCTCGCCGCGACAGCGTCGACGAAGGCGGTCGCCGCGCGCATCGCCTCCGCCGCCGCCGCGTTCGTCCTGCACGAGGAGGCCACGGCCGCCCTGTCGACGGCCGAACTGCCCGCCGACGGCGAGTACGTGCTCGTCGTCGGACCGGAGGGCGGCGTGTCGGGCGACGAACTCGCGGTCTTCGAGGCCGCCGGTGCCGTCCCGGTGCGGCTCGGCCGCGAGGTCCTGCGGACCTCGACGGCGGGGGTGGCCGCGCTGGCGGCCCTGTCGGTGCGGCTCGGGCGGTGGTGACGGGCCCTCAGTGCCCGCCCAGCGCCGTCACCATCAGCTCCCCGACCCGCGTCGCCGACGCCGGGTTCTGCCCCGTGACGAGGCGCCCGTCGGCGATCGCGTGCGGGGCCCACTTCTCCGCCGCGACATAGTCGGCGCCGCGCTCGCGCAGCCTCGACTCCAGCAGGAACGGCACGGTCGCGGTGAGCCCGACGGCCTCTTCCTCCTCGTTGGTGAACCCCGTCGCCCGCCTCCCCTTCACCAGGAACGAGCCGTCGCTCAGCCGCAGGTTCACCAGCGCCGCCGGGCCGTGGCACACCGCGCCGACCACGCCGCCGCGCTCGTAGATCCCCGCCGCCAGCGACAGCAGCGCCTCATCGCCGGGGAAGTCCCACATCGCGCCGTGCCCGCCGACGAACAGGATCGCGTCGAAGTCGCCCGCCTTGAGCCGGTCGGGCGTGAAGGTGTCGGCGACCTTCTCCGACAGCACCGGATCGTCGAGGAAGGCCCGCGCCACCGGATCCTTCGCGGCCTCGTCGACGCCGTCGGCGGGCGGCCGCCCGCCTTTCGGGGACACGAAGTCGAGCTCGTAGCCGAACTTCGCGAAGGCCGCCGCCGGATGGGCCGCCTCCGAGACGTAGTAACCCGTCGGTTCGCCGGTGTCGCCGAGCTCGCCGTGGCTCGTGAGGGCGAGGAGGACGTGCTTGGACATGAGGTCTCCCTTCCTGGGCCTCCAGTGGACGACACGCGGCACGCCGCCGGTGGCCGAACCGCGAAACGGCCGCCACCGCCGCAGCGCCCGCCCACCCGCCCGGATAACATCCCCGGCATGGCGGACTGTCTGTTTTGCCGGATCGTCGCGGGTGAGATCCCCTCGGCGACCGTCCTCGAAACCCCGCGCGTCCTCGTCTTCCGCGACATCTCGCCCAAGGCGCCCACGCATCTCCTCGCCATCCCCAAGGACCACCACGTCACCATCGCCGAACTCGCCGGGGCCGACCCGGCCCTCGCCGGTGAACTCCTGGCGGCGGCCGGGCGGGCCGCCGAGGCCGAAGGGCTCGACGGCGGCTACCGCCTCATCGCCAACACCGGCGACGACAGCGGCTGGGAAGTCCGGCACGTGCACGTCCACGTTCTCGGCGGCGAACCACTCGGTCCGCTCCTGGCGCGGTGAAGCGCGCCAATCTCGGTCGACGCCGCCCGCCCCCGCAGCGATAAGATGTACTCCCGATCAACTAGGGCCACGCGTCGTGGTCCCCGGTAGTGAGAGCAGGTGGCTCAAGGCCCGCCGGGCCGTGCCTATGTCCGAGCATTCGTCCTCCGCGACGCCTCCCCAATCGCAACTGAAGATCACTGTCGCGGACCCGCAGACGATGGTCAGCCTGCTCGGATCGAACGACGAGATCCTGCGCTACCTCGAACGCAGCGTTCGCAGCGACGTGCACGTCCGCGGCAACGAGATCACCCTCTCGGGCACGCCCAAGGACGTCGCCGACACCGAGCGGCTCTTCAACGAGCTCATCGCCGTGGTCGGCAAGGGCGAACCCGTCACCATCGACGTGGCCCGCCGCACGCTCGGCATGCTGGAGAAGTCCGGCGAGGGCGACGAGAGCCCCGCCGAGGTCCTCACCCTCAACATCCTGTCCCGCCGCGGCCGCACGATCCGGCCGAAGACGATGGGCCAGAAGAAGTACGTCGACGCCATCGACGAGCACACCATCGTGTTCGGCATCGGCCCGGCCGGTACGGGCAAGACCTACCTCGCGATGGCCAAGGCCGTCCAGGCCCTCCAGGCCAAGCAGGTCACCCGCATCATCCTGACCCGCCCGGCCGTCGAGGCCGGCGAGCGCCTCGGCTACCTGCCCGGCACGCTCTTCGAGAAGATCGACCCCTACCTGCGGCCGCTGTACGACGCGCTGCACGACATGGTCGACCCCGACTCGATCCCGCGCCTGATCACCAACGGCACCATCGAGGTCGCGCCACTGGCCTACATGCGCGGCCGCGCGCAGCCGGTGTCGACGCCCGTCCTCACGCCCGAGGGCTGGCGCCCGATCGGTGAGCTCCAGGTCGGCGACCTCGTCGTCGGCTCGAACGGCGAACCGACGCCGGTCCTCGGCGTCTACCCGCAGGGCGAGAAGGACGTCTTCCGGATCCGCACCCGCGACGCCGCGTCCACGGTCGCCACCGGCGATCACCTGTGGACCGTCGACGACGGCGAGGTCAAGACGACCGCCGAGCTCATCGAGGGCCTCCCCGAGGCCGGCGCCTACCGGCTGCCGCTGCTCAGCGGCCCGGCCTACCTCCCGGCACGCGAGACCAGCGTCGACCCCTACGAGCTCGGGCTGCGCCTGTGGGACGGGTGTCTCGACACCGTCGCCGCCGGTCAGCGTGAGAACGAGGCGGTCGGGCTGGGCCGGATCGTCCGGGCCCGCACCGAGATCCCCGGCGGCCTCGGCCTGACCGGCGTGTGCCCCGACACCGCCTTCGTCCCGGCCGACTACCTGCACAACACCCACGACGTGCGTCTCGCGGTCCTCCAGGGCCTCCTCGACGCCGACGGCCGGGTAGCGACCCTGCCCGGCTCCTCCGTCGGTGAAGGGCGCGTCAGCGTCCGCTACATCACGCCGTCGACGCAGCTGCGCGACGACCTGCGCTACCTCGTGCGCTCGCTGGGCGGCGTGGTCGACACGCGCGTCCGCAACAACGCGCACACCCTCGACATCCGGCTCCCCGCCGGCGTCGAGCCCTTCCGCCGCGCCCGCAACGCCGACAAGTACCGCGCGGCCGGGCAGGCCTGCCCGGAACGGCACATCGTCGGCATCGAGCCCGAGGGCCGGGCCGAGGCGGTGTGCATCCAGGTCGCGGCCGCCGACTCCCTGTACGTGACCGAGGACTTCATCCTCACCCACAACACCCTCAACGACGCGTTCATCATTCTCGACGAGGCGCAGAACACCACGCCCGAGCAGATGAAGATGTTCCTCACCCGCCTCGGTTTCGGATCCAAGGTGGTCGTCACCGGCGACATCACCCAGATCGACCTGCCGGGCGCGTCCGTCAGCGGGCTGCGCATCGTCCGTGACATCCTCCACAACGTCGAGGACGTGCACTTCTCCACGCTGGGCAGCGCCGACGTCGTGCGGCACCGCCTCGTCGGCGACATCGTCGACGCCTACGAGAAGTGGGACGCCGAGCGCGAGCAGGACGAGGACCAACGGCCCGGGCACGGGCAGCAGAGGCCGCGACGGACCGACCGCCGGTCCGGACGGCAGTGACGCGGGGGGAACGCCATGTCCATTGAGATCGCCAACGAGTCCGGGCACGAGGTCGACGGCGACACCATCCTCGAAGTGGCGCGTTTCGCGCTCTCCGAGATGGGCGTCAACCCGCTCGCCGAACTGTCCGTCCTGCTCGTCGACGTCGACTACATGACCGAGCTCAACCACCGCTGGATGGGCGGCACGGGCCCGACCGACGTGCTCGCCTTCCCGATGGACGAGATGCCCGTCGACCGGGGCCCGAACTCCGACGAACCGGCCTCCCCGGCGCTGCTCGGCGACGTCGTGCTCTGCCCGGAGGTGGCCGCGAAGCAGGCCGTCGCGGCGGGGCACACCGCCGCCGACGAGATGCACATGCTGACCGTGCACGGCGTCCTGCACATCCTCGGTTACGACCATGCCGAGCCCGAGGAGGCCAAGCGCATGTTCGGTCTCCAGGGCAAGCTGCTAGAGGATTGGCGACGAACGCGCTGATGTCGACCCCCACGCTGCTCGGCGTCGCCGTCGCCCTGGTCGTCCTGGCCGGACTGTCGGCGATGACCGACGCGGCACTGTCCCGGATCTCCCCGGCCCGCGCGGCCGAGCTGGCCCGGGACGGCGTCCGGGGCGCGACCGGCCTGCAGGCCATCGCCGAGGACCGCCCCCGCTACATCAACCTGCTTCTCCTGCTGCGGCTGGCCTGCGAACTGACCGCGACGACCCTGGTCGCGCTGACCACCTTCGACGCCTGGGGCATCGGCTGGGCGGCGACGCTCACCACCGCCGGGTCGATGCTCGTGGTGTCCTACGTCGTCATCGGCGTCGGGCCGCGCACCATCGGCGTCCAGCACGCCTACCCGGTCGCGCTGGCCTCCTCGGCGATCGTGCGCTTCCTCGGCCGTGCCTTCGGGCCGCTGACGCGGCTGCTGATCCTCGTCGGCAACGCCGTCACACCCGGCAAGGGCTTCCGTGAGGGACCGTTCGCGACCGAGACCGAACTGCGCGAACTCGTCGACATCGCCGAACAGCGCGGTGAGGTCGAGCACGGCGAACGGCAGATGATCCACTCGGTCTTCCAGCTCGGCGACACGATCGTCCGCGAGGTCATGGTCCCGCGCACCGAGATGGTGTGGATCGAGGCCGACAAGACC
The DNA here is from genome assembly GCF_014202425.1 of Phytomonospora endophytica. Classification (GTDB taxonomy): domain Bacteria; phylum Actinomycetota; class Actinomycetes; order Mycobacteriales; family Micromonosporaceae; genus Phytomonospora; species Phytomonospora endophytica. The sequence goes on from NZ_JACHGT010000004.1 coordinate 41,403, forward strand.
GCCGCGCAGGCCCGCGCGCTCGCGCTGCGCTCGGGTTTCTCGCGGATCCCCGTCGTCGGCGAGGACATCGACGACATCCGCGGCGTGGTCTACCTCAAGGACCTGATCCGGCTGCCCGTCGGCGGTGACGACGCCAAGGTCGGCGACATCATGCGCGAGGCGACCTTCGTGCCGGAGTCGAAACCCGTCGACGACCTGCTCCGCGAGATGCAGTCGGCGCGTGTGCACATCGCCGTCGTCGTCGACGAGTACGGCGGCACGGCCGGGCTGGTCACCATCGAGGACATCCTCGAAGAGATCGTCGGCGAGATCACCGACGAGTACGACGTGGAGCGCGCCCCCGTGCAGCGGCTCGCCGACGGGTCGGTGCGAGTCACCGCGCGCCTGTCGGTGGAGGACCTGGGCGAACTGTTCGGCCTCACCCTGCCCGAGGAGAACGTCGAGACCGTCTCCGGCCTGCTCGCGCAGGCACTGGGGAAGGTGCCGATCCCCGGTGCCGAGGCCGTCGTGGAGGGCTTGCGCCTGACCGCGGAGGGCACCACCGGGCGACGCAACCGCATCGACACGGTCCTGGTGCGGCGCGAGCCCGCCGAGGACGCCGACGACAAGGCCGAGAAGAGGATGGGCGCGGATGCCTGAACTCCCTGAATTCACCGCCGAGGACAACAAGCTGCTGATCCTGGCGCGCGGCGCCCGCGGGCGCATCGGCGCCGAGACGGGCGCGGCCGTGCGCGACGGGGACGGGCGCACCTACGCGGCCGCGTCGGTGACACTGCCGGGGCTCGAACTGTCCGGCCTGCAACTGGCCGTCGCCAACGCCGTCGCCGCCGGAGCCGAGGAGCTGGAGGCCGCCGTCGTGGTCACCGCGGGGGAGGTCGACGAGGGCGGACTTTCGGCCGTACGTCACTTGTCCTCGGCCGCGCCGGTGTACGTCGCCGACCCGGACGGCACAATACGAGAATGACCGATCACGTGCCGTACCGCGCCGGGTTCGCCTGCTTCGTGGGCCGACCCAACGCCGGCAAGTCCACGCTGACCAACGCCATCATCGGCTCGAAGATCGCGATCACCAGCAACCGGCCGCAGACCACCCGGCACGTCGTGCGCGGGATCCTGCACCGCCCGGACTCGCAGCTGATCCTGGTCGACACGCCCGGCCTGCACAAGCCGCGCACCCTCCTCGGGCAGCGCCTCAACGACCTGGTCCGCGCAACCTGGAGCGAGACCGACGTCGTCGGGCTGTGCATCCCCGCCGACGAGAAGGTCGGGCCCGGCGACCGGATGATCTCCAAGGAGATCAGCGAGCTCAAGGGCAAGGTCGTCGCCGTCGTCACCAAGATCGACCTGGTGTCGAAGGGCGACCTGGCCAAGCAGCTGATGGCCGTGTCGGAGATGGCGCCGTTCGCCGACGTCGTCCCGTGCAGCGCGATGACCGGCGAGAACGTCGACACCCTCGTCGGCGTGGTGAGCGACCTGCTGCCCGAGTCGCCGCAGCTCTACCCCGACCACATGATCACCGACGAGCCCGAGCGGGTGATGATCGCCGAGCTCATCCGCGAGGCCGCCCTGGAGGGCGTGCGCGACGAACTGCCCCACTCGATCGCGGTGGTCATCGAGGAGATCCTCGAAGAGGAGAGCGAAGGCGCCACCCGGCAGCACATCTACGCCGACATCTACGTGGAGCGGCCCAGCCAGAAGGCGATCGTCATCGGCAAGGGCGGCGCGCGGATGAAGCAGGTCGGCACCCAGGCGCGGCGGGAGATCGGCAAGCTCCTCGACTCGCGCATCTACCTCGACCTGCACGTCCGGGTCGCCAAGGACTGGCAGCGCAACCCGAAGCTGCTCCAGCGTCTCGGTTTCTAGCGACTCCTGTCACACTCCGGCGGCACAATGGGCCGATGAGCGATCCCGAGATCGTGACCCGCCCGGACCGCCACTACGTGGGCGTCGCCGGCCGGGTCACGATGACCACCATTCCGCACATCGCCGACCGCCTCGGGGAGATCTTCGGTTTTCTCGGCGCCCGGGGCGTCGCGCCGATCGGCGCGCCCTTCCTGCGCTACACGGGCATCGCCATGCCCGGTCCGCTCGACATGGAGGCCGGTGTGCCGGTCGCCGAACCCGGGGGCGGCGACGGCGAGATCTTCGCCGGTGTCCTGCCCGGTGGGCGCTACGTGACGGTGACGCACCTCGGGCACCCCGACGGCCTGGTCGACGTGACGAGCTCGCTGCTGAACTGGGCGAAGGACCAGGGCCTGGTCTTCGACATCGAACCGGGCGCGGAGAACGAGCGCTGGGGCTCGCGGCTGGAGTGGTACCAGACCGACCCGCGCGAGGAGCCGGACATGCACAAGTGGGAGACGGTGCTGGAGTTCCGGCTCGCGGACTGAGGGCTCACCCCGGGTCGGCGGCCGCGCTTGCGATGGCGAGCAGCTCGGGCACGGTCCCGGTGAAGTCGGCGAGCATCCCGAGGGCGAGGAACAGGGCCTCCGTGGTCGGTTTCGCCGAACCCACGACCTCCCGCAGGGCGGGCAGCGCGTCGACCGGGTGGGCCTGTCGCACCAGGCTCAACACGATCCCGGCGGGTGCCGCGTCGTTCAGGATCTCGGTCCAGGTGACGCGGCCGGTGGCCACGGCCGACCGGACCCAGGAAAGTCCGGCGTGGGTCCAGTCGGCGTTGTCGTGGCCGTCGGGCCGGTGACCCGCGAAGACCTCGGTGAAGGCGGTACCGGCGTCGAGAGCGGCGAGTTCGGGCCGGGCGACCACGGCGGGCAGCCGCCGGGGAGGCGCGTCGAGGCCGGTGAGGGCCTGCGCGGTCTGGGCCGCGGTGAGATCGTGGCGGGCGAGCAGCGCGCGTCCGAGCCCGGGTTCGCCGAAGTCGAGGAGCCGCTGGATCTGCGCGGTGGTGAGCGGTCCGCGGGTGCGCGCGAAGGCCGCACGGCGCACAGGCGTGCCGTGGTCGGTGACGAGACCGAACCATTCGCTGCGCCACACGCCGTGGGCGAAGAGGTCGACGAGGGTGCGCGGGTCGAGGTGCGGGATCAGCGCGGCCTGCGTGGCCGGGCCTGCGGCGTCGAGGAGGGCGAGGAAGGCCTTGCGCGCGCCGATCGGGGCGGCGTCGCGGCCGGGCAGGGGCGCGGCGTCGGGCCATGGTCCGTCGGGTTCGGGCGCGGCTGTGGCGGCGGCGCAGAGTTCGGCGATGGTTCCCCGGTGGCCTTTGAGGAGCCGGCGGAGGCCGCGCCAGGCGGCCGGGTCGGCGCCGACGGTCTCGGCGAGGATGCGGGCGACGAGCGTGTGGACGGGCGTGAGCAGCCAGGTGGCGGCGTCGAGGCACTCGCTGGAGTGACGGGCGATGTCGAGGACCGCGGTGGCGGGGCGGCCGTGGGCGACCAGCTCTTCGATCAGGCCCCGGTCGCGCATCCGGGTGATGAGCCTGCGCGCGCCCCTCGCGTGCTCGGGTCCGCTGCCCGGGACGGCGAACAGGGCCGGGAAGGATGTGGCGGCCCGCTCGGCGACCTCGGCCGGATGGCTCGCGTAGAGGGCGGCACGGACGGCTTCGGGGCAGTCTCCCCGGGAGGCGAGGACCGCCGAGGTCGTCGCGGAGAAGGGGTCCTCCGCGTGGGCGGCGGCGACGCGGTCCCAGTCGAGCTCGGCGCGTTCGCGGGCGTGCGTCCGGACGCGGAGGACGCCGGTGTCGGTGCGGAAGGCGGTGATCGCCGCGTCGGTGCCGTCCAGCTCGGCTAGCAGAGCCCGGACCTCGCCCGCCTCGGCCGCCGCCGTGAAGCGGGCGGTGACCTCGGGTTCGTAGCGGCCGTCGTCCTCGCCGCCGTCGGCGTGGAGTCGGGCGAGGGCGGTGATCTGCTCGCGTTCGGTGAGGCGCCTGCGGCGTGAGTCCACGCGCGGGTCGAGGTAGTGGCCGGGCAGGGGCGAGTGCGCGAGGACGGAGACCATGTCGTCGGACAGCCGGTGGGAGTCGCCGGCGGTGTCGGCGCTCTCCCACCCGGGGTCGGCGGGGTCGATCCGGCGCAGCACGGCCTCCAGGTGCCGGTACTGCCACTGCCGCGTGGTCAGGAGAGGTTTCCACAGGACGGCGGGTTCGACGTCGGCGACGAGGCGGTCGGTCAGGCCGGGACGCCCGTGCAGGGCGACGTTGCTCTCCGCGAGGATCGCGAGCTGGGCCGGGTCACCGGTGGCGAGGACGTGGTCGATCAGCGAGTCGGGCGGGTCGTGGCGGAGGATCCCCGCGCCGAGCCGCGCGCCGGTGAGCAGGCGGGCCCAGTCGGGTTCGGCGACACCGCGCAGCAGGGCCGCCGCGGCGGCCGGCAGGGTGCGCTCGTTCACGGCTTCTCCCGGGTGGCGGAGGGGCGTCGTGCGTCGTGGCCGCGAGCACTCCGGCGATCGGTGCCCGGCGGGCGTCCACGGCGGTCACTGTAGGGGTCGGTGGCGACGGAAGTTTTTTCGCGGGACCGGTAGTGGAGCGCGGTCCCCGTTCGTCATTCGGTTGAATGACGCCAACGTGATCGGAGAAGAACCATGAAGTACCTGATGCTGGTCTGCCTCGACCCGAGCTTCACGCCCGGCCCGAACGAAGTCGACGACGCTCCCGACGTCAATGAGTGGGTCAAGGAGATGGACGGGCGCGGCATCCGCCTCATCGGCGAGCGCACGCGCCCGGCGTCCGACGCGACGACCGTGCGCGTCCGGGGCGGCGAGGTCCTGCTCACCGACGGCCCCTTCGCCGAGACGAAGGAGCAGATGGTCGGCTTCGACGTCCTCGACTGCGCCGACCTCGACGAGGCCATCGACGTCGCCTCGAAGCACCCCATGGCCTGGGGCGGGCTGATCGAACTGCGCCCGTTCTGGGAGGGCGACGACGCGTGACGGACGTCGGCGACGTCGTCGCGGCGGTCTACGCCGACGGTTGGAGCCGGATCGTGGCGACACTGATCCGGCTCACCGGCGGTGACTGGGACCTCGCCGAGGAGTGCGCGCAGGACGCCTTCGCGCGGGCGCTGCGCCGGTGGCCGGTGTCGGGCGTGCCCGAACGGCCGCTCGCGTGGCTGACGACGACGGCCCGCAACCGCGCGATCGACGTGATCCGGCGGGCCTCGGTGGAGGCCGGGAAGCTGCGGGAAGCGGGAATGGTGGAGCCGTCGATGGAACCGGTACCGGCGCCCGCCTACGACGCCGAGATCCCCGACGAGCGCCTCGAACTGATCTTCACCTGCTGCCACCCGGCCTTGAGCGTCGAGGCGCAGGTCGTGCTGACCCTGCGGAGCCTGGCCGGGATGTCGACGGCCGAGATCGCCGCCGCGTTCCTGGTCTCGGAGAAGACGATGGGGCAGCGTCTGTTCCGCGCCAAGCAGAAGATCAAGAACGCGGGCATCCCCTTCCGGGTGCCCCCGGCGCACTTGCTCCCCGAGCGGCTCCCGACGGTGCTGCACGTCCTGTATCTGCTGTTCAACGCCGGGTACGGCGACCCTTCCCGCGAGCGCGTCACGGCCGAGGCGATCCGGCTGGCCCGCCTCCTCGTCGCGCTGATGCCCGACGAACCCGAGGCGCGTGGCCTGCTCGCGCTGGTGCTCCTGCACGACGCCCGCCACGCCGCCCGGGCCGACACCGACGGCGAGCTCGTGGCCCTCGACGAGCAGGACCGTTCACTGTGGGACGGCGCGCGGATCGCCGAGGGCGAGGCCGAGCTGGAGCGCGCCCTGCGCCGCCGCCGCGCCGGGCCCTTCCAGCTTCAGGCGGCGATCGCGGCCTGCCACGCGACCGCGACGACGGCGGCCGGGACCGACTGGCCGCAGATCGCCGGGCTGTACACCGAGTTGCTGCGGCTCGTCCCGACGCCGGTGGTCGCACTGAACCGGGCCGTCGCGATCGGCATGGCCGACGGGCCGGAGGCGGCGCTGCCGATCCTCGGCGAACTGGCCGCGGACGGCAGGCTCGACGGGTACCACCTGCTGCCCGCGACCCGCGCGGAGATGCTGCGCAGGGCGGGGCGCGACGGCGAGGCGCGGGAGGCGTACGCGGCGGCGCTGGAACTGGCGCCGACCGAGGCGGAGCGCCGGTTCCTGCGCCGCCGGATCGACGGACTCGGGTGAGCGGCTAGCCCGTCGGCGCGTACACCTCGTCGAGCGCCTTACAGGCGTCCTTCGGCGTCGTCAGGCCACCCAGCAGGCGTGCCGCCGAGGTCTGCCATTCCTCCCGGGCCGCCGACGGCACGCCGTCGTCGCCGTCCTCGCTGCCCACGGCCGGCAGGAGGCCGCCCGTCGTCGCCGCGGCGATGTAGAGGTCGTAGCCGAGCTGGAAGGCGGGACTGACGCTCTGCGGGGGGACGTAGTCGGTCACGGCCGGGTAGAGCCCTTCGGCGGTCACGGCGTGGTCCAGGTTGCCCTGGTCGACGGAGAACGCGAGCGCGAAGCGGCGGGCGGCCTCCAGGTCCTTCGCGGCGGCGCTGACCGACAGACCGCCGCCGTGATAGGCGGGCACGACCGCGCCGCCGTCGTCGGCGGGCCAGGCGAACACGCCGATCTCGAAGTCCGGGGGAGTCGCGGTGGCCGCGACGGCGAAGCGGCTGCCCGCCGGGTACATCGCGGCCTCACCGGCGAGGAAGGCGGCGTCGCCCCCGCCGTCGGTGAGCGAGATGTAGTCGCCTAGCCCCGCGAGCTTCTCCGCCGAGGCCTGGAAGTTCTCGTCGCAGAAGTGGACGTGGCCGAGGCGGCGGTGCTGCATCCAGGTCGGCGCCTCACGGTAGACGTCGGTGGTGACCGTCGCGCTCCACAACAGGGTCGCGGCGTCGACGCCGCCGACGGCGAATGGGCGGACCCCGTCGTCTCGCAGGTCGCCGGCCGTCTTCAGCAGCTCCGCGTAGGTACCGGGAGGCTCCGGGAGCAGCTTCTTGTTGTAGTAGACGAGCGGGACGGCCTCGCCGGTGGCGGGGAGCCGGTAGACCTTCCCGGCGACCGAGCCCGAGTAGGGCAGCCGGAAGCGCGTCAGCTCGGCGTCCTGCCAGGCGTAGAGCAGCTCCGGCGTGCCGAGCCCGTTGGGGGAGACCCCGGCCATCACGTCGGGCAACGGCGTGCCCGCGGCGATCAGGTCGCGGACGTGCCCGGTCGGGTCGGCGCCGAGGGGGATCACGGTCAGTTCGACCTTGACGTCGGCGGCCGCGCCGACCCGGTCGGCCGCGGTCTGCCAGTACGCGGCGGGCCGCTCCGCGGTCTCGGCGACGAGGAAGGTGAGCGTGCTCGCGTCACCCCCGCCGTCGGCGTCGTCGCCCTGACAGGCGGTGGCGAGGAGTAAGACCGCGGCGGCGCAGGCGCTCGCGGTGAGGAGTCGTCCCATGGCGGGCACCTCTCGCAACGGATGCCGGGGAGGCCGGTACCCAAAAGGAAATTTCCCTAAAAGTAGGGCCTGGTGAATGGGGCGTCAAGGGGGGATTCAGGAGGATCCGGGTCGGGGCGCGGAGGTGAGGGCGGGCCGAGGTGCGACGGCGGCGCGCGCGACGGTGAGGCGTTCGGGGAGGGTGCCCTCGACGTCGGTGAGGATCTTCAGCGCGAGCAGCGGCACATCGGCGCCGACGGCGCCGACGACCGAAGGTGCCGCAGGACGTCGGTCCAGGTGGCGCGGGCCGTGGCGATGCGCCGGCCGGTCACGGTGTCCCCTCGGGCAGGCGGGAACCCCGTCACCGTAGAGGGGTGGGCGCGAGGCGGGCGGTTCCCGCCGCCCACCACAATGACCCGGTGATCATGAGCAACGGCGCCCTCCTCGTCGCGGGCACGACCTCCGACGCGGGCAAGTCCGTCCTCACCGCCGGGATCTGCCGGTGGCTGCGGCGGCGCGGGGTGCGGGTGGCGCCGTTCAAGGCCCAGAACATGTCCAACAACTCCGCCGTCACCCCCGACGGCGGCGAGATCGGCCGCGCCCAGGCCCTCCAGGCCGCCGCCTGCGGCCTCGTCCCCGACACGCGCTTCAACCCGGTCCTGCTCAAACCGGGCAGCGAGCGCTCCAGCCAGATCGTCCTGCGCGGGAAACCCCACGGTTTCCTCGACGCCGCCGACTTCGCGCGGCTCGGCCCGATGGTCGCCGACACCGTCGCCGAGTCCCTGGCCGGGCTGCGGCGGGACTTCGACGCCGTCATCTGCGAGGGCGCCGGCTCCCCGACCGAGATCAACCTGCGTCACCACGACATCGTCAACATGGGGCTCGCGCGCGAGGCGGACATGCCCGTCGTCATCGTCGGCGACATCGACAAGGGCGGCGTCTTCGCGCACCTCTTCGGAACGGTCGCGCTGATGTCCCGCGAGGACCAGGCCCTGGTCGCCGGATTCGTGATCAACAAGTTCCGCGGCGACGTCGGCCTCCTCCGCCCCGGCCTCGACCAGCTCGAAGGCCTCACCGGCCGCCCGACCTTCGGCGTCGTCCCCTGGCACCTCGACCTGTGGCTCGACGCCGAGGACGACGTCGCCTACGGCCGCGTCCTCGGCCGCCCCGCGCCGCCGCGCGGGCGCGAGTGGCTCGATGTGGCCGTCGTGCGGCTGCCGCGCATGTCGAACGCCACCGACGCCGAGGCCCTCGCGTGCGAGCCGGGCGTGCGGGTGCGGATGACGATCGAGCCGAGCGAACTGTCGGCGGCCGACCTGATCGTGCTGCCGGGCAGCAAATCCACCGTCGACGACCTGGCGTGGCTGCGGTCGCGCGGCCTCGACGCGGTGATCGAGGAACACGCCCAAGCCGGGAAGCCCCTGCTCGGCCTGTGCGGCGGCTACCAGATGCTCGGCCGTGTCATCCGCGACGACGTCGAGAGCCGCCGCAGCGAGGTCCCCGGCCTGGGACTCCTGCCCGTCGAGGTCGACTTCGCCGCCGAGAAGACCCTGCGGCGCCCCACCGGCACCTACGACGGGGTGCCCGTCGGCGGTTATGAGATCCACCACGGCGTGGACCACGTCGCCGACGGCACGCCCGCCATGTTCACCCTCCCCGACGGCACCGGCGAAGGCGCCCGGCTGGGCGCGGTGTCGGGCACCCACTGGCACGGCGCCTTCGAACACGACGACTTCCGCCGCGCCTACCTCACCGAGGCCGCCACCCGCGCGGGCGCCGATTTCACCGTCGCGCCCGGCACCTCCTTCGCGGCCGTCCGCGAAGGCATGCTCGACCTGCTCGGCGACCTCGTCGAGGAACACCTCGACACCGCGGCCCTGCTGCGCGTCATCGCCGACGGCGCCCCGGCGGGGCTCCCCTTCCTGCCGCCCGGCGCTCCCGGAGCACCGTCACAGGCGCAAGGCACAATGGGCCGGTGACCGGTATGCGCAGGCGGCTCTTCCGCGACGACGCGGTGGTCCTGCGCGTCCAGAAGCTCGGCGAGGCCGATCACATCGTCTCGATGATCGGGCGCCGCCACGGGCGCATGCGCGCGGTCGCCAAAGGCGTACGCAAGACGACCTCGAAGTTCGGCGCCCGCCTCGAACCTTTCGGGCACATCGACCTCCAGCTCGTCGAAGGCCGCAACCTGCACATCGTCAGCCAGGTCGAGGGCATCGACCTCTACGGCCGCCGCATCGCCGAGGACTACGCCGCCTACACCGCCGCCTCGGCGATCTCCGAGACCGCCGAACGCCTCACCCCGATCGAGGGCGAGCCCTCGCTGCGGCTGTTCCAGCTGACCCTCGGCGCCCTGCGCGTCCTCGCCGACCGCGAGCACCCGCCCGCGCTGATCCTCGACTCCTACATGCTGCGCGGCATGCACGACGCCGGCTGGGCGCCGATCCTGGTCGCCTGCGCCATCTGCGGCCTCAAAGGCGACCACCGCGCCTTCTCGATCCCCGCCGGCGGCTGCGTGTGCCGCGACTGCCGTCCCGCCGGGTCGGCGCACCCGTCGCCTTCGGCACTGGAACTCATGCGCGCGCTGGCCGTGGGCGACTGGAAACGCGCGAAGGACAGCGTCGTCGGCGTCCGCAAGGAGGCCAGCGGCCTGATCGCCGCGCACCTGCAATGGCACCTGGAGCGCGACCTGCGCTCACTGTCTTATGTGGAGAGAAGTTGACCCGCTACCGTCCCCCGAACCAGCACCCCTCCGGCGCGCGACCGCCGTACGTCCAGCCCGAGCTGGTGCCCGAGCACGTCGCCATCGTCATGGACGGGAACGGCCGCTGGGCCAAGGAGCGCGGCCTGGCGCGCACCGAGGGGCACAAGCGTGGCGAGGCGGTCCTCTTCGACGTGATCGAGGGCGCCATCGAGATGGGGATCAAGACCCTGTCGGCCTACGCGTTCTCCACCGAGAACTGGCGCCGCTCGCCCGAGGAGGTGCGCTGGCTCATGGGCTTCAACCGCGACGTCATCCACCGCCGCCGCGACGAGCTCAATGCCATGGGCGTGCAGGTCCGCTGGGCCGGCCGGCGGCCCAAGCTGTGGCGCAGCGTCATCAAGGAACTCGAAGTCGCGCAGGAGATGTCGAAGGACAACGACAAGCTGACCCTGCAGTTCTGCGTCAACTACGGCGGCCGCGCCGAGATCGCCGACGCCATGGCCCGCATGGGCGAGGACGTCGCCGCCGGCCGGCTGAAGCCGAGCCGGATCACCGAGAAGACGATCGGGAAGTACCTGTACAACCCCGACATCGGCGACGTGGACCTGTTCCTGCGCCCCTCGGGGGAGCAGCGCAGCTCGAACTTCCTGCTCTGGCAGAGCGCCTACGCCGAGTACGTGTACATGGACGTGCTCTGGCCCGACTTCGACCGCCGGCACCTGTGGAGGGCCTGCGAGATCTTCGCCAGCAGGGACCGGCGGTACGGCGGGGCCGTGCCGAACCCGGTGGTCGAGGTCTAGCCGGGCCTACCAGCCGTTGGCCACCGCCTTGCGCATTCGCTCGTAGGTTCCCGCCAGTTCGGCGTCGATCCGGTCCGACTCGGCCGTGGAGCAGCTGATCGCCGCCGCCGAGAGCGGTAGCGCCTCGGCGAGTTCGGCGCGCAGCCCGCTCGGCGGGTGCGAGGCGAAGATGTCGGATTCGGTCCGGACCGTGCGCAGCCGGTGGTCGGCGGCGCGAGGCGCGCGGCGGGTAAGCGCCTCCGTCACGGCCGGGAGGACGTGCTCGGGGCTGAACTCGTGGGCGCGGGCCTTCGCCCCGGTGATGGTGATGATGCCTTCGCCGAGGACCAGTTTCGTCGCCAGCCCGGCCATCGCGGGCTTCCCGGCGAGGCGCGCGGCCTCGGCGTCGGCGCGGTACTCGGCGTTCTGCTGCTCCCGGCTGGCGAGGGCGAGGATCGCCGTCTGCATGAGGAGCATGGACACGTGGATCGGGATCATCATGAGGTAGACGAGCCGGTCGAGCAGGGAGGGCCGGATTCCCGGGCGCCATGACGGCGTGGTCGCGTCGGCCAGCCGCGCGAAGGTGGTCAGCGCGGGCTGGGCGGCCAGGGTGTGGCTGACGTCGCCGTTGCGGAAGTGCCCGAGTTCGTGCCCGAGCAGCGCGACCCGTTCCTGCGCGGTGAGCGACATCCACAGCGGCACGCCGATCACGAGGACCCGGCGCGGGCGCAGCAGCCCGAACACGCCGGCCGCGGCGTTGAAGTCGGAGGACAGGACGGTCAGGTGCGGCATGGGGACCCCGGACGCGTCGCCGACGCGCCGCACCAGCGCGTGCAGGGTCGGCGCGGTGGCGGCGTCGATGTGGGTCCAGCTCGGGTCGAGGCGCCCGCCGCGCGGCATCAGCATGGCCGCGACCGCCAGGCAGACCACGCCGGGGATGATCCGCGGGCTGGGGAAGTCGTACACGACCAGCCACACGCCCGCCGCGCCGAGCGCGAGGGTGGTCAGCAGGAGCAGGGCCGAGATCGCCGTCAGCAGGTGGCGGGTACCGCTCCGCGGGGGCAGTTTCCCGCTCGCGCGCAGGCGGTCGAAGGTGCGCAGGGTCGACCGCAGCGCGACCCGGCGGCCGAGGCGCCGCAGCGGCCCGAGCCGAATCGGCGCGTCCGGCTCGACCGCCGCGAGGTTCCAGCGGCAGCCGGGGCACCACGGTTCGCGCGAGATGTCGGTGACCAGGCGGGCCTGGCACCGGGGGCAGCTGGAGGCGGTGATCTGGGCGTTGGGCATCGTGGGCTCCGAGGGGCGATCGGGCGTGGACTTGAGTGTAGGTTCGCGGACGGTGGGCCCGCTGACCGGTAGTGACGGACACAGTGGACGAAGCATCGCGGTGGCCGGCCGGCGGGTGTTCACACCACCCTGACCGGCAAGTGCTGCTGGGTCATCATTCAGCCCTGGTCGTTCGCCGATGACTCCGCGCCGCCCGAGCGGCGGATGAGGCGGCACCGGGTGGGACGCCGAACCTCGCGTTCCCACCCGGTGCCGATCGGGCTTCGGACTCCGCTTCCCGCGATGCCTCCCGTGAGCCCCCCGCGGCACGGTGAACAGCCCCGACGCCGCCCACGGCGAGCCGGGAGACGATCAGGCCCGGGAGCCGGGTTCGAACCGCGCCCCCCACACCCGTTCCCGCACAAGCGTTCCGCCCCTATCCTCACCCACATGCCCACAGTGGACGGCGGTCCGGCGCTCGGCGTCGACTTCGGGACCTCCAACACCGTCGCCGTCATCGCCAGGCCGGGTCGCCCGCCCGCGCCCCTGCTCTTCGACGGCTCGCCGCTCCTGCCCAGTGCCGTCTACGCCGCCGACGACCGGCTGCTCGCCGGGCGGGTCGCGCTGCGTTCGGCCGCGATCGATCCCGCGCGCTGCGAACCGCATCCCAAACGCTGCGTCGACGACGGGACCGTCCTGCTCGGCGAGCGCGAGTTCACCGTCGCCGAGCTGTTCGGCGCGGTCCTCGGCCGGGTGGCCGAGGAGGCGCGCCGGGTCCTCGGCGGGACTCCCGAACACGTCGCGCTGACCCACCCGGCCGGGTGGGGCGCACGGCGGCTGCGGGCCCTGCGCCTGGCCGCCGAGTCGGCCGACCTGCCAACGCCCGACTTCGTCCCCGAACCCGTCGCGGGCGCCGCCTACTTCCTCGACCACCACGCCGCCCGCCTCCCCGACGGCGCCAGCGCCCTCATCCACGACCTGGGCGGCGGTACCTGCGACCTCACTCTCGTCCGCCGCGAAGGCGACCAGATCGTCGTCGTCGCCGTCGAGGGACGCGGCGACGTCGGCGGCGCCTACATCGACGCGGCGATCCTCGTCCACCTCGAACGCGTCCACCCCGCCACCGGCGACGAGTGGGAGCGGCTTCGCTCCCCGCGCGACAAGCATGAGCGCCGGCAGCGGCGCATGCTCGCCGACGACGTCCGCGAGGCCAAGGAGAACCTCAGCTCGACCACGACCGCCGAGCTGTACCTCCCGCTCCTCGACCGCGACGTGCACCTCACCCGCGACGAGCTCGATGCCCTGGCCCGCGACCAGATCCGCGCCACCGCCGTGCTCGCCGCGAAGCTCGCGACCGCGCACGGGAAGGTCGCCGCGGTGTTCCTGGTCGGCGGCGCCAGCCGGATGCCCCTCGTCGCCACCGAGCTGCTGCGGGCGACGGGCATCGCGCCGGTCGTCGTCGAGCAGCCGGAACTCGTGGTCGCCGGGGGAGCGCTGCGGGCGACCGTCGATGCCGCCACTGCCCTCGCCGCCCTCCGACGACGACGAGGAGGAGGACGCCGTTCGCTCGATCACGTGGCCATGGTGTCGGGTGGGGGTAAGGCCGCGAACAGGCGGTGGAGGACCCCGACGTTAGGGACACGGGGCGACTGCACGAGCGTCTGGAGCAGATGGTTCGCCACCACCAGAGCGGGTTCGACGTCGGGGGCGTCGACGTCGACTCGCGAACGCAACCACGGTGCGACCTCGCTCCACCGGTAGAAGACGGTGCCGCCGTGGCCGGGATTCACCGGCGGGGGAAAATCGCCGCCACCACGTTCACCGATCGAGTACCGGCGGACGCTCTCCCTGCTGCGGCCGATCCGGTCGGCGATCTCGGCGAGCGTGAGGAGATCCTCGTCGATGAAGCGGAGTGGGCGGAGGCCGACGCGATCGAGATCGGCGACCGCGGAGGCGATGGCGTCGGCGCAGGTCGCAGCCTCACGGTCGAACTGCGCGACGGCGTAGCCGGGCCGGGTTTCGACACCGACATCATCGGCGGCGATCTCGTGCAGGGTGTCGTACTCTTCGTCGGACGGGACGTGATCGAGGACCACCGCGAACGTGAAGACAGGCATGTACCGGCAACCTTCCTCATCCATGGGCGTGACCTTCGTGTGTGTGCTTGAGCGTAAACCGGTCGATCTGCTTCGCATGGGCACTCGGGCTACGTGGCGTGCACGCTATAGCGAACGACATCGAGCAGAGCGCGCAGGTCACCGCGCCCCAACGATGACCTCTGTGCACCTCGGTCACCTCCAGTCCGATGGTCTTCGCCCGGTTGAGCGCTTCAGCGACTTCTTTTTGGGGTGCCTTCCGGCACTGACCATCCCCACCCCTCTGCGTACGCCTCCCCAGGCATCACCCTGGTGTAAGTTTACACCCCCACTCGACCCGTGACGCGGCGACGGGTCGCACCTCGTCCTCGCCGACGGCGGGCCGGTCCGGATCTGGAACGCCGCAACCGGTGCCGAGGCGCACGCGCGGACCTGAGAACCCGCCCGTTCGGGCACACCCGGTGAGCCGTTCGACACGGGCGAGAGTGGCCTATCCTTCCCGTCATGGCGGAGTCGGCGAGTGGCGTGCGGTTGGGCATCGATTTCGGCACGTCCAGCACGGTCGCCGTCCTGGCCCGTGAAGGCCGGCCGATCGAGACCCTGCTGTTCGACGGGTCTCCCGTGCTGCCCTCCTCGGTCTTCGCCGGCGAGGGGAAGCTGCTGATCGGGCGCGACGCCGAACGCTCCGCCGCCGCCGACCCCGCGCGCTTCGAACCGAACCCGAAACGCTGTGTCGGCGACGGCCTGGTCTTGCTGGGCGACAAGGAGTTCCCGGTCACCGAGGTGATCGCCTCGGTGCTGCGCCGGGTCGTCGACGAGGCCGTGCGGGTCGCCGGGGCGCTGCCCGAGACGACCGTGCTGACGCACCCGGCCGACTGGCGCGCCGAACGCCTCGGCGTGCTGCGCCTGGCCGCGAAACTGGCCGGGCTCGGCGCTCCCCGCTTCACGCCCGAACCGGTCGCGGCGGCCACGCACTTCACCGCCCATCTCGGCCACACCTTCCCCGAGGGCACCAACACCGTCGTCTACGACCTCGGCGGCGGGACCTGCGACGTGACGGTCGTGCGCAACGAGGGCGGCCGCATGCAGGTCGTGGCCTCCGGCGGACTGTCCGATGTGGGCGGTGTGGACATCGACGAGGCCATCGTCGACCACCTCCAGCGCGTCTACCCCGACGAGGCGTGGACCAAGCTGCGGCGGCCGGAGACCCCCGGCGACCGCCGTCACCGCCGCGGCCTGTGGCGCGATGTCAAGGACGCCAAGGAACTGCTCAGCCGCGAGAGCACCGCCGCGCTGTTCATTCCCCTGCTCGACAAGGACGTCCACCTCACCCGCGACGAGCTGCAGAGCCTCGCCGCGCCCCTGCTCAACCGCACGGTCGCCTTGACCGCCAACGTCATCGACCGCGCCAACGTCGACGCCAAGAGCGTCGCCGGGCTCTTCCTGGTCGGCGGGGCCAGCCGGATGCCGCTGGTGTCGACCCTGCTGCTGCGCCGGATCGGTGTGGCGGCGACGGTTCTGGAGCAGCCCGAACTGGTCGTGGCCAGCGGTGCCGTCGACGCGCCGACCGCGGCCCCGCCCGCCCCGGCGCCCGCGCCCCAGGACCCGACGTCCTTCGTGCCGACCATGCCGCCCCCGCCGCGCCAGGTGATCCGCGGTGTGGCGAAGGTGCCGGTGCGCACGCAGCCGCCGCCGGAGCACGTCGTGCACGAGCGCCTCGCGCAGGTTCCGGCGAAGGAGGGCGTTAAGCACGAGCCGCTCCCGTACACGCCGACCCGGATCGAGACCGACCCGGAGTTCATGCCGGACGTCGTCCACGACGAGCCGGACGGGCCGCCCGTTCCACTGCCGCCGCGGCCCGCCGACGGCGCGATCCCCGTCCGCGCACCGGAAGGCGAGCTCGGCGCGGTCACCGCGCTGGCCCTGCGCGACGACCGCTACCTCGCCGTGGCCACGACCCAGGGCATCGTCATCGCCGAGGCCAGCACCGGCCGCCGCGTCACCGTCCTCGACGGGCACTCCTCGACCCCGCGTGCCCTCGCCTGGTCGGAGGACGGGACGGTCCTGGCCTCCAGCGCCGACGGCGACGCCGTGCAGCTGTGGGCGCAGGCGAGCTGGGGATGGAAGGTGTCGCAGGAGATGTGGCGCCCCAACGTCCTCCAGCGGCGGCTCGGTTCGCACTCCGACCAGGTGCGTTCGCTGTCGTGGGCCACCGGCAGCATCGCAGGGGCCAACATCAACTCGATCCGGGTGTGGCGCAGCTATGACGGGAAGCTCAAGCGCGAGCTGACCTTCGCCGACCCGAACAGCACCGTCGTCCCGAAGGGCGTGCGCTGCGTGGCGTGGTCGCCCGACGGGCAGCTCCTCGCGGCGGCCGGATGCCAGGGCCTGGTGAAGATCTGGCAGGTCGTCGGCGAGGATCCGACGATGGTCCTGCGCACCGACCCGCTGACGATCCGCCAGCTCGCCTGGTCGCCCGACGGCCGCCGCCTGGTCTTCGGCGACGCCGGCGGCGACGTTCGCATGTGGACGATCGGCGGCACGAAGGCGGTGACCCTCCCCAATGGACACAGCGCGGCCGTCGAGACGGTGTCCTGGTCGCCCGACGGTAAACGCATCGCCAGCGGCGGCGTCGACCGCGTCATCCGCCTGTGGAACGCCGAGAGCAGCGACCCGATCGGCGAGCTGACCGGTCACGCCGGCGACATCGCCGCGGTGTGCTGGACGGCCGACTCGAAGTACCTGGTCAGCGGCGGCGGTGACCGGACGGTGCGGATCTGGGACGTGAAGAAGATGCGGGAGGTCCGCTAGGCG
The DNA here is from genome assembly GCF_014202425.1 of Phytomonospora endophytica. Classification (GTDB taxonomy): domain Bacteria; phylum Actinomycetota; class Actinomycetes; order Mycobacteriales; family Micromonosporaceae; genus Phytomonospora; species Phytomonospora endophytica. The sequence goes on from NZ_JACHGT010000004.1 coordinate 58,382, forward strand.
AACAGCGCCTGGAAGGTCCCCGCCGCCACGCTCACCGCGACCGCTCCCGCCGCGACCACCGTCGCCGCGCCGAGCAGTGCCCAGTCGGCCGTCCGCATCCGCTGCGGGCGCGCGATCGTGCGCGGTGTGCCGGCGTCGAAGCCGCGCGCGTCCATCGCCGTGGCCAGGCGGGTGCCGCGCCGGATGGCGCCGACGAGCAGCGCGAACATCGTCGAGGCGAACAGCCGCCCGCGCGCCACGGGGTCGGCGCCCGCGTCGACTCCCCGCGCGCGGCGGGCCATGGTGATCAGCTCCCACTCGGCGGCCAGCAGGGGCAGCATCCGGAAGGCGGCGAGCGCCCCGATCGCGAAGCGGGCGGGCGCCCTGAGCTGCTGGACGAGCGAGTCGGCGAGGTCGGTGGGGTCGGTCGTGGCGAACACGACGACGCCGGGCACGGCGACGGCGAGCATGCGCAGACCCAGGGCGGCGCCGGTGAACAGCGCGGTCTCACCGATCCGCAACGGCCCGAGGTGGATCAGCTCCGGTCCCTGCTCGGCGGCGAAGAGCGCGTTGACCAGGGTCACGCTCACCGCGCCGAACAGCAGGAGGCGGCACCGTCTGAAGAAGACCCCGAGACGGATGCCGCAGAACGGCAGCGCGAGGAGTTCGGCGGCCAGCAGGATCGACGGCGTCAGCGGGTCGGTCGTGGTCACCGCCGCGATCGAGATGACCGCGACGACGCCGAGCTTCGCCGCCGGGTTGCGCCGGGCGATGCGCCCGGCCGGGGCGGTCATGGGTTCGAGCGTCAGCACGCGACACGTCCCTCGTGGATGGTGACGGTCCGGTCGGCGAGCGCGGCGGTGAAGTCCCGGTCGTGGGTGACGGCGAGGACGCCCCGGCCCTCGTCGCGCAGGCCGGCGATCAGCTCGACCAGTTCCGTCCAGGTCCGGCGGTCCTGACCAAAGGTCGGCTCGTCGAAGACGAGGAGACCCGGCGCGGTCGCCAGCGCCGTGGCCACCGACAGCCGCCGCGCCTGCCCGCCGGACAGCGTGAACGGGTTCGCCTCGGCGAGGGGCGACAGCCGCAGCCGCTCCAGCAGCTCCCCGACCGTCCGCGCGACCTCGGCCTCGTCGTACCCGACCCGGCGCGGGCCGAGCGCGAGCTCGTCGTAGACACGCGAGGTCACGAACTGCTGCTCGGGGTTCTGGAACACCGAGCCGACCGCCCGGGCAAGCGCCGGTGCCCGCCATTTGTGCGGGGGAGCGGTGGCGCCGGTCAGCAGCACCCGGCCGCTCGTCGGCCGCAGCAGGCCGCCGAGCATCAGCGCCAGTGTCGACTTGCCGGAACCGTTGGCTCCCAGGACGGCCACCAGCTCACCGGCCGCCACCGCCATGTCCACATCGGACAGCGAGGGGGCCGCCGCGCCGGGATGCAGCCGGCCCACGCCGTCGGCCCGCACGAGCGTCTCCCCGGGACTCCCGGCCGCCTTGCGCTCGGGCACCGGTGGGGCACCGGGCACCCACACGCCCTGCCGGGTGAGGGCGTCGCCGTGTTCGGCGAAGACCCGGCCGGGAGGCCCGTCGGCGAGCAGACCGCCACCCTCCCCGAGCACGACCACCCGGTCGACCAGGTCGACGACCTCGGCCACCCGGTGCTCGACCAGCACCATCGTCGCCTCGCTCGCCGCCAGCACCGAGCGCAGCGCCTCGCGGACCTGCCCGGCGCCCTCCGGATCGAGGTTCGCGGTCGGCTCGTCGAGCAGGAGCAGCGACGGCCGCGACGCCAGCACGCCGGCCAGGGCGAGCCGCTGCTGCTCACCGCCGCTGAGGGCGTTCGTCTCGCGCTCACGGCCGTAGGGGAAGCCGACGGCGGCCATCGCCGCGTCGACGCGCGGCCACAGCTCGGCGGCGTCGACGCCCCGGTTCTCCAGCCCGAAGGCGACATCGTCGCCGCTGCGGGCCATCACCAGCTGCGCCTGCGGGTCCTGGAACACGATGCCCGTGCGCTCGCGCGCCTTGACGGCTTCCACGCCGTCGATCAGCAGCTCGCCGGTCTGCTCGCCGGAATCCTCCGGGAGCAGACCGGCGAGCGCGCTGAGCAGCGTCGACTTGCCCGAGCCGGAAGGGCCGAGCAGGAGCACGCGCTCACCGGAGCCGATCCGCAGATCGACGCCGGTGACCGCCCGTGCCTTGCGCCCGGCGTGCCGCCAGCCGTAACCGCGCAGTTCGACCGAGGCCATGTCAGACCGACGCGCGCTCCCGGCCGGACGGGAAGCGGTCGAGCGCGCCCGTCTGCGCCAGGGCCCTGGTCAAGGCGAGCCCGCCGAGGCCCGCCACGATCGCGCAGGCCACCGCCGCGCAGGCGATGTAGCCGAGCTTCCACGAGGCCGACCACGTCGCGTAGGAGTAGAAGACGTCCCAGGTCGTGGCCGCCGCCCCGCCGAGCGCGCCGGACAGCATCGCGAAGGCGGCGTTGAAGCGCCGGTAGCGCCCGAGCGCGAAACCGATCTCGGCGCCCAGACCCTCGACCGCGCCCTGGACGACGACGATCGCGCCGTAGGGCGAACCGAGCATGAGCGAGACCGCCGCGGCGAGCGTCTCGGTGAACAGGGCCGCGCCGACCCGGCGCAGGATCAGCGGCGCCAGGACCGCGGGCAGGATCCACAGGCCGTACAGGACCGCCTGTGCGGGCGGGAAGAACGTGAAGGCACCGGACGTCACCTCCCACAGGCCGTTGGCGACCTGGAACACCACACCGAACGCCACCGCGAGAACAGCGGCCACCACGATGTCCACCGTTCGCCAGCGGGCCGGCGAACCACCTACATTGGACACTTGTACCTCCCTGATCGCACGCAGGGGGAACACGAGAGATACGACTCCCTTCGCCGGTGCTAACCGGATCAGGTTCGTAGGGTCTGCGCTGATGCGCACTCTCAGCCGAGGGGGCTCCCCTGTCGTCGATGCGACCGTAGCACCGCAGCGTGGTGGTTTGCCATCGGCGCCCCGGCCCGGCAGGCTGGGGTGATGCTCGTCGACGCCGAAACCGAGACCGGTCCGGGCGCCCCCGAAACCGTTCACCGCAGGCGCGATCGCCTCCCTTTCGGCGGGCTCGAAGTCCTCGCCGCCGGGCTGATCGTGATCCTCGTCGCCCGTCCCTGGCTCACCGACGCGCTCGCCGCGCCCTGGCTCCAGCGATGGACGGTCGTGTTCGTGTCGGTGATCGTCCAGGCACTGCCGTTCCTGGTGTTCGGTGTGGTCCTCTCGGCCGTGATCGCGGTGTTCGTGCCGCCGTCGTTCTTCGCACGCGTCCTGCCGCGCAACGACGCGCTCGCCGTGCCCGTCGCGGGCGCCGCCGGGGCCGTCCTGCCGGGCTGTGAGTGCGCGTCGGTGCCGGTCGCCGGGGCCTTCATCCGGCGCGGGGTGACGCCCGCGGCGGCCCTGGCCTTCCTGCTGTCGGCGCCCGCGATCAACCCGATCGTGCTGATCTCCACGGCCGTGGCCTTCCCGGGGCGGCCGGACTTCGTCGCCGCGCGCTTCGGGGCCTCGCTGCTCGCGGCCGTCGTCATGGGCTGGCTGTGGCTGCGCCTCGGCCGTGCCGACTGGCTCAAGCCCCCGGCCCGCCCGCACACCGAGGGCGACTCGAAGGCGGCGGCGTTCTGGGCCTCGTGCAGGCACGACATCATGCACGCGGGCGGGTTCCTGGTCGTCGGCGGAGCCGCCGCGGCCACCCTCAACGCGGTCGTCCCCGAACGCTGGATCACCGCCGTCGCCGACCGGCCGGTGCTGTCGGTGGTCGTGCTGGCGCTGCTCGCCGTCGTGCTGTCGATCTGCTCGGAGGCCGACGCCTTCGTCGCGGCCTCGCTGACGCAGTTCTCGCTGACGGCGCGGCTGGCGTTCCTGGTGGTCGGGCCGATGGTGGACATCAAACTGGTGGCGATGCAGACCGGTGTGTTCGGGAAGTCCTTCGCGGCGAGGTTCGCGCCGGCGACCTTCGTCGTCGCGGTGGCCTCGGCGGCGATCGTGGGGACGGTGGTCCTGTGAAGCGGCAGGCGCAGGCCGTCGTGCTGATGCTGCTCGGCGGGGCCGTGCTGCGCACGAGCCTGACCGACGCGTACCTGCGCTACGTCAAGGAGGGGCTGCGGCCGTTCCTGATCGCCGCCGGGGTCGCGCTCGTCGCGATCGCCGTGGCGACGCTGTACTACGAGCTGCGGGAGCGCCGCGCGGCCCACGCCCACGAGCACCCGGAGCCGAAGGTGTCGTGGCTGTTGCTGGCGCCGGTCGTCGGGTTGCTGCTGGTCGCGCCTGGGGCCCTCGGCGCGTATGCCGCCGACTCGACCGGGACCGCGCTGGGAGCGTGGGAGGAGGAGTCGGACTACCCGCCCCTGCCCGACGGCGACCCCGCCGAGATCCCCGTCCTCGATTACGCCTCCAGGGCCATCTTCGACGAGGGCAGGTCCATCGAGGGCCGCCGCGTGCGGTTGACCGGGTTCATCTCCCGCGCCGACGACGGCACCGTGTTCCTGACGCGGATGATCTTGAGCTGCTGCGCCGCCGACGCCCGCCCGATCAAGGTCGGCATCGAAGGCGCGGGGACCGACGGGTACGCCGACGACACGTGGGTCGCGGTGGTGGGGACCTACTCGCCGACGATGGTGCGCGACCCGATCAACAACGAGCGGATCCCGTTCATCGCCGCGGAGACGCTGGAACCGGTGGGGGCGCCGGTGAAGGAGTATGAGTGAGGAGGCGGCGGTGAACTTCTGGCCGTGTGATACAAATTGCGTTACAGTTCTCGCATGGGAACTCTCAACGTGCGCACGGATGAAGCCATGGAAACTGCGTTGCAAGCCCTTACCTCGGGCGGCCGCAGCCGCTCGGAAGCGGTTCGGTACGCGCTGCTGCACACCTATCGCGAGCAGATGATCGCGCAGGCGAAGGCCGACGCCGATCGACTCGCGGAGAACCCGGACGATCAAGCCGAGATGCTGGCGATCCAGCGGTTCATGGGCGTCGCCGAGTGATCTTCCGGGGGGCCGTTTACGAGATCAAGGCGATGCCGGGGGCGCGGGGGAGCGAGCAGCAGGGCCGCCGGTACGCCGTGATCATTCAGTCCGATCAGTTCGCCACCAGCACGATCACCATCGCGCTCACCTCGGCGAGCGCGGGCGCCGCCGTCTACCGCCCGGAAATCGAGATCGATGGCACCACGTCGCGGATCCTGACTGATCAGATCTACTCGGTCGCGCCCGAGAGGCTCGGTGAATTCAAGGGTGCCCTAGATGCCGGGGAAGTGCAGGAACTCGATCGGGCGTTGCTGCTCAAGCTCGGTCTGTTCTGACCCGGTTTCGGCTGGCCTCCGCACGATGCCACGCGAGGACGTACTCCTCGCGCTCCCGCTTGGCGAGCCGCATGCCCTCCTCGTCCGCGTCGAGGAGTCGCATGACGTCCTCCCGCGTCCTCAGGACCGTCTCGTCCGGTGTCACTTCCCCGCGCACTCCCCGCAAGTCCCGAAAATCTCCAGCGTGTGCGCCACGTCCGTGAACCCGTGCTCCGCCGCGACCTTGTCCGCCCACCGCTCCACCGCGGGCCCGGCGACCTCGACGGTCCGCCCGCACGTCCGGCACACGAGGTGGTGGTGGTGTCCCTGCGAACACCGCCGGTACAGGTGCTCGCCGCCCGGCAGCCGCATCACGTCGATGCGTTCGGCGTCGGCGAGGGCCTGGAGCGTGCGGTAGACGGTGGTGAGCCCGACCTTGGCGCCGCGGTCGCGCAGCAGCGCGTGCAGGTCCTGCGCGCTGCGGAACTCGTCGACCTCGCCGAGGAGGTCGAGGACCGCCGTGCGCTGGCGGGTCGAGCGGGTGAGGGTCTGCGTGCTTGCTTCTTCGGTCAAGACGACTCCTGAACGTGGTGTACCGCGTCGGCGACGATGTGCGCGATGTGATCGTCGATGAGCGAGTACGCGATCTCCCGGCCGCGCCGCTGCCCGCGCACGACCCCGGCGCCCCGCAGGATCCGCAGGTGCTGTGAGATCAGCGGCTGCGGTGCCCCCAGGGAGTCCACGATCTCGTGCACGCAGCGTTCCCCGGCCGCGAGCTCGGTCACGATCGCCACCCTGAGTGGGGCGGCGAGCGCGCGCAGCAGCTCTCCGGCGGCCCGGTACGCCTCGGTGCGGTTCTCGGCGAGCATGGAGCAACCGTAGCGTGCACCGATAACCGAAGTCGTCTGTGACCGGCGTGATATCTGTTCAGGCGGCCTTGTCAAGGTGGCAGTCCAGTGGTTCTGGCGCCGTCGCCGCGACGGTCGCCGGTCGGGTCGGCAGCAGGGTGCGGCGTGCCAGCTTCACCACGGCGGTGACCACGGCCACCAGGACGAACAGTCCGAGCGCCATCAGCACGATCATCGCGCCGGGTGGCAGGTCGCCGACTCCCGCGACGACGACCCCGGACCCGGCCGCGACCACGCCGAGGCCCATCGCCCCGAACATGGTGACGGTGAATCCGCGCGCGAACTGCTGCATCGTCGCCACCGGCACCACCAGCAGCGCGCTGATCAGCAGCAGCCCGACCGCGCGCATCGCGACGGTCACGGTCACCGCCGTCGTCACCGCGAGCAGCATGTTCAGGAAGCGCACCGGGACGCCGGACACCTTCGCGTACTCCTCGTCCTGGCTCACCGCGAACAGCCACGGCCGCAGCACGACCATCAGGACCGTCACGAGCGCGCCGAGGATCGCGATCGTGCGCAGGTCCTCCGCCGAGGTCGTCACGAGGGAACCGAACAGGTAGGACATCAGGGTCGCGTTCGACTTCCCCGCGCTCATCCCGATCAGCACGACACCGCCGGCGATGCCGCCGTAGAACAGCAGGGCGAGGGCGACGTCGCCGCTGGCCTTGCCGCGTTCACGGATCAGTTCGATGGCGACGGCGCCGACGATCGTCACGACGACCGCGGTCCACACCGGCGAGGTGCCCATGAGGAACCCGACGGCGACACCGGTGAGGGCCACGTGCCCGATCCCGTCGCCGATGAGGGCCATGCGCTTCTGGACCAGGAACACCCCGACCGAGGGCGCGGCCACGCCGATGATGAGCGCGCCGATCAGCGCCCGCATCATGAAGTCGTAACCGAAGATGCTCAGGTCCACAGCCGCTCCTCCTCCTTGGCGTGCGGGTGCACGTGGACGTGCCCGGGTTCGGCGTGCACGCCGGCGGGCTCGGGAACCGGTCCGTCGTGGACGATCCGGCCGTGCGACAGCACGACGGCCCGGTCGATAAGCGGCTCCAGCGGGCCGAGTTCGTGCGCGACGAGCAGGACGGTGGCGCCGTCGGCGACGCGGTCGGACAGCACGGCCGCGAGGGCCTCCTGGCTGGCGGCGTCGACGCCCGCGGTGGGTTCGTCGAGGACGAGCAGTTCGGGTTCGGCGGCCAGCGCGCGGGCGATGAGCGTGCGCTGCTGCTGCCCGCCCGACAGCGAGGTGACGGGGTCCTTGGCGCGGTCGGCGAGTCCGACGGCCTCCAGGGCCCGCTCGACGATCAGCCGGTCGCGTTTGCGGGCGGGCAGCCCGAGCACGCGGCGGGACAGCCGCCCGGCGGACACGACCTCGCGGACGGTCGCCGGCACGCCCGAGCCGGCGCCGAGGCGCTGCGGGACGTAGCCGACGCGATGCCACGCGCGGAACCTCGGCACGGGCGTCCCGAACAGCGCGGCCTCGCCGCCGGTGAGGCGCACGAGGCCGAGCGAGGACTTGATCAGGGTCGACTTGCCCGAGCCGTTGGCGCCCAGCAGCGCCACGGCCTGGCCGGTCTCGACCCGCAGGTCGACGCCGTGCAGCACGGCGCGGTCACCGTAGTGGACCACGCCGTGCGTCACGGCGACCGGTGGTACGTCGTTCTCAGCCACAGCCGAGCGCCTCCTGTAGGGCGGTGAGGTTGGTCCGCATCACGGTGAAGTAGTCACCGTCGTAGTCGGCGGCGAGTCCCTCGATCGGGTCGAGGACCTTCGCCTGCGCGCCGACCTCGGTGGCCAGGGTCTGGGCCACGTCGGGACTGACGAGGGTCTCGAAGAAGATCGTGGTCACACCGTGCTCCTTGGCGAACGCGGCGACCTCGGAGATCCTTCCCGGCGAGGGCTCGCCCTCCGGGGACAGGCCCGAGATGGCGACCTGTTCGAGGCCGTAGCGCTCGGTGAGGTAGCCGAAGGCCGCGTGGCTCGTCACGACCTCCTTGCGCTGGCAGGTCGACAGCGCACCGGTGTACTCGCCGTCGAGGGAGGCCAGGTCGCCGTGCAGGGCGGCGGCGTTGTCGGCGTAGGCCTGCGCGTGGTCGGGGTCGATCGCCGAGAGCTTCGCGGCGACCTGGTCGGCGACGGCGGCGAGGCGGGTCGGGTCGAGCCAGATGTGCGGGTCGAGTCCGGTGTCCTCGTGGGCGTGGTCGCCCTCGCCCTCCTCGTGCTCGTGGGCACCGTGGTCTTCGAGGGTGGTCGCGGTGGCAGCGTCGAGGGCCTTGTCGGCGGCCTGCTGGTCGACGGCCTCGTCGACGGCCGGCTGGAAGCCGTGCAGGTAGACCACCAGGTCGGACTCGGTGAGGTCGGCGACCTGCTGCGGCGACAGTTCGAGATCGTGGGGTTCGACGCCGGGGGCGGTGAGGTTGGCGACGTTGACGTGCTCGCCGCCGACCTTCTTGGTCACGAACTGCAGCGGGTAGAAGGCCGCGACGGCCTCGACGCTGGCGTTCGGGTTGGCGTCGGGGTCGGGAGCGGTGGCGCCGCCGCCGCCCTTGGCGCCGCACGCGGCGAGGGCGAGGGCGCCGGTGGCCAGGAGGGCGACACCGGCGACCTTGAGGGGTGACTGTCGCATGTGACAAGCCTGCGCGCTATCGACAATCATTGTCAACAACGCATACGCTGATTCAGGCATATGGGCGGTGAGCAAACAGCCCTTTACCTACTCAAAAGGCGCGAAAGGGTCGCCCAGGGAGTGATCCGGATCTCCGGTGGGCCTCATCGCAGGAGCGCGCCGACCAGTCGTGCGGCCAGGGCAGCGTCCTCGGCGGGCGTCGGCGTCCCGGTCCCGCGAAGGGTGTGGATGAAGCTCTCCTGCAGGCAGGCGCCCATGAGAAGCTTGGCCATCGCCTCCGGGTCGTCGTCCGGCCCCAGCTGCCCGGCCTCCTTCTCCGCGTCGAGGTAGGCGGTCAGGCGCTGCATCGGCACCCATGGCCCCCGGGTGGCGTGGACGTCGGTCGCGCGCTGCTTGCGCAGGAGCTGGGGGTCGGCGAGGACCGCCCCCGCTATCGGCACGGAGCCGCGGAAGAAGGCCAGCGCGGTGGCCGCGACGTGCTCCATGTTGGCGCGCAGCTCGCCGGTGCCCGGTGTCTTTATCAGCGCTTCCAGCAGGGCGCCGAGGGCCGGGAGGCGCTCCATGAAGACGGCGACCATCAGGTCGTCCTTGCTGGCGAAGTGCTTGTACAGGTTCGCCTCGGAGTAGCCGGCGGCCCGGGCGATCTCCTTGGTGGTGGCGCGGATCAGCCCCTTCTCGGAGAGCACGGCCAGGCCCGCGTCGAGGATGCGGTCGCGCGCCTCCGTCTGCCGGGGTGTGAGATCCATCTGACGCTCCGCTGTTGCTAGGTGGGTGAGTACTCACTTACCTTGGTTAGTGAACACTCACCACAATACCGGGAGCCTGATCATGCGACTCGTCATTCTCGGCGCCACCGGCGGCATCGGCCGCATCGTCGTCCAGCAGGCCGTCAAGGCCGGGCACGAGGTCACCGCCGTCGTCCGCGACCCCTCGGCGCTCGACGTGCCCGGAGCCGACGTGCGGCGGGCCGACGCGCTCGACCCGGCCGAGCTCACGCCCATCGTCGCCGGGGCCGGCGCCGTCGTCAGCGCCCTCGGCGTCCGCCCGCCGGTCAAGGGACCGGTCTCGCTGCTGTCCAGCGGCGCCACCAGCGCCCTGAAGGCCATGGAGGCCGTCGGTGTACGCCGTTACCTCATGGTCTCGGCGGCCGGAGCCTTCCCTGAGCCCGTCGACGGCCCGCTGACCAGGTACGCCGTCAAACCCCTCCTGAACCGCTTCCTGCGCCACAGCTTCGACGACACCCGCGACGCCGAGACGATCATCCGCGCGTCCACCGTGGACTGGACCATCGCCCGCCCGCCGCGCCTGCTCGACAAGCCCCGCACCGGCCGCTACCGCGTCGGCGGCGAGCGCGGGCTCAAAGGCGCCCTCAACATCTCCCGCGCCGACGTCGCCGACTTCCTGCTGCGCTCCATCGAGGACCGCTCCACCTACCGGCGGGCCATCGTCATCGCGCGGTGACCGGCCACCATGGACCCATGACGAGCCACGAGGAAACGATCGACTGGGGCGAGCTCGCCACGGCCATCGGCGTCGACCCGAACTCCGGCGGCGACGGTGTCGCCCGGCGGGCCCTCGCCCACCTGCTCGGCGACGAGGCGCTCCGCCGGGCGGTCGACTGGTACATCGACGGCCGCCCGGCCGCCGAGCACGCCCGCTCGGTCCTGTGGCTGCTGCGGCCCGCGCCCGCGCGGGCCCGTTGCGCCGAGATCTACCGCACCGACGCCGATCCCGCGCGCAGGCACCTCGCCGTGGAGCTGCTGCGCGTGGTCGCCACGGGAGAAGACCTGCCGCTGGTCGGTGAGTTCCTCGCCGACGACGACCCGGCGATCCAGACCTGGGGCGTCGGCGTCCTCGACCAGCTGCTGTTCGGCGACCTCGTCACCGTCGGCGAGGCCGCTCCCTACCTGCGGGCGGCCGAGGAGCACCCGAACCCGTCGGTCCGTGAGAAGCGCGCGGAGATGCGCGCCTACCTCGACCGCCGCTAGGCCGCGTGGGCCAGGGCGCTCGCGGACAGGCGCCCGACGATGGCCGGGGCCTCCTGGACGAGCGTGTCGTCGGTCAGGGCCTCGACCATGAACAGCGCGAAGTCGACGCGCCGGGTCTTGTCGCTGGCCAGGACCGGGTCGCCGACGTGGCGGCTCCACACCGGCAGGCCCTGGCTCTCGCCCTCTTCGAGGCTGCTGCCGCGCACGACCGTCCACCGCTTGTCGCTGGCGAAGATCCGGCGGCAGGCCTCGACCTGGTCGTCGATCTCGACCGCCCGCAGGGCCTTGCCGAGCCATGACGCGACCTTCAGCGTCGTGCGGAACGCCCAGGAGTAGGCGTCCTTCCCGTCGCGGGTGATGTGCCAGCCGCAGGAGAAGATCAGCCGCGCCTCCGGCTCGGCGTGGTCGAGGACCGCCTGGGCCGTCCCCGAGGAGTACTGCCGCACGCCCCACGGGACGAGCACGGTCAGCACCCCGTCGCATCCGGCGACGGCTTCGGCGATCACCGCCCGGTCGTCGGTCTGCCCCGGCACGATGGTGATCCGGTCGGCGAACTCCGCCAGCTTCGGCACGCTGCGCTCACGGCAGACGCCCACCACCTCGTAGCCCCGCTCCAGCGCCTGCCCGACCATGTAGCGCCCGAGTTTCCCCGAGGCGCCGACGATGCAGACCTTGCGTATCCCTGTGCCCATGTCCCCGGCCTTTCGCATCCCGATCTTACTTACACTGTAAGCCTGCGTTAAGCTTACAACGTAAGTGCGATGGGCGGAAGAGGGAGAATCACGCATGGCCGAACGGACGAGACGCACACCCCTGAACCGGGAGCGCGTCGTGACCGCCGCGGTCGCCCTCGCCGACGAGAAGGGTGAGCCCGGCGTGACGATGCGCGCGCTCGCGGGCCGGCTCGGCGTCGAGGCCATGTCGCTGTACAACCACGTGGCCGGACGCGACGACATCCTCGACGGGATGGTCGACACGGTGTTCGCCGAGATCGAACTTCCCGAAGCGGGCGCGGACTGGCGCGAGGCGATCCGCGACCGCACCGCCTCCGCCCGCGCGGCCCTCAAACGCCACCCGTGGGCCGTCGGCCTGATGGACTCCCGGCGGCGGCCCGGCTGGGCGACCCTGCGCCACCACGACACCGTCCTGGGCGTCCTGCGCGCCGGCGGCTTCTCCGTCGCGATGGCCGCGCACGCCTTCTCCCTGATCGACAGCTACCTCTACGGCTACGTGCTCCAGGAGCTGAGCCTGCCGTTCAGCGGCCCGGGCGACCTCGACGAGGCCGCCGGCGACCTCGTGCGGCAGATGCCCGAGGGCGTCTACCCGCATCTCGCCGAGATGGCCGTGCGGCACGTCCTCGCCGAGGGCTACGACTACGGCGAGGAGTTCGACTTCGGGCTGACGCTGATCCTCGGCGCCCTCGGGCCCGACGAGGCCTAGACGGCCACCGCGGTCAGGCCGGTGATGAACGGGTTGTCCAGCAGGGTGCGCCAGTAGGCCTCGCCGTAACCGGCGATCGCGCCCGGCGGGATCTCCAGCGGATGCCACGCCAGTCGCGCGAAACCGGCCTCGCGGGCCGCGCGCTGGTAGGCCGTGCGCGGCCACTGGTGGTTGACGAGGTCGGCGGGCGGATCGCCGAGGAAACGGATGGTGATGCGCGAGTGGCCGCCGTCGTCGGCGAAACGCGCGTCGGTCCAGCCGTACTCGGCCAGGTCCGGTGAGGGCTTGAACTCGCTGTCGACGGTCAGCGCCACCAGCCGCCCGCCCGGGTGCAGGCACGCCCGCGCCGAGACGAACATCCCCGCCAGGTCGGCGGCGTTCGTCGCGTAGGGGAACAGGTAGACGGCCGTGACGAGGTCGGCGGCACGCGTGTGCGGCAGCGCCGTACCGTCGCCGACCAGGTACTCGATGCCGAGTTCCTCGGCGTCCTCCCGCGCCCGCGCGATCTCGATCATCCGCCGCGACAGGTCGACGCCCACGACGTCGACGGCGCCCCTGCGCCGCAGGTCGCGCGTGTAGTAGCCCGTCCCGCAGGCGAGGTCGACCGCCGAGAGCCCCTCGACGTCCCCGGTGAGCCGCTCGAACAGGGCTCTCTCCGGGATCACCAGCGTCGCCGACTCCTTGTAGCTGTCATAGGACTCGGCGTACTCGTCGTACCTGCTCATGGGTTCATGGTGGCCCGGTGAAGGGCCCAAGGGGGACATTTGCGGGGAGGCGCGGCGTGTTCCGCGACCTCACATGAAGAGCTTCGCCACACCCATCGCCGCCAGCATCACCACGACCAGCACCCGCGCCACCCGCATCCGCGTGCCGAACTTCGACCACGTCGAATAGATCAGGTAGCCCGTCGCCGCCGCCAGCAACAGCACCAGGACCGCCCCGGGAATCCCCGGCGTGAACAGCATCCCGAGCGTCACGACCAGGACCGCGAGGAAGACCGCGACCTTCGGCAACCGCTCAAGCCACAGCAGCCAGCGGACCGGGGCCTCATCGGCCTCCGGAGTTGCGTTGTGGTCGACCACGGTTCGTCCTCCTCTACCGGTAGCGTCAGACTAGCAAGCGGCAAGTCAGACCCCAGGAGGCAGCGGCGTGCTCGTGGTGAACCGGTTCGAAGTACCGGAGGAAGACGAACAGGGTTTCGTCGACCGGGGCAAGGCCGCGCTCGCGGCACTGGGCGCCTGCCCGGGTTTCGTGCGCGGGCGGCTCGGCCGCGCCCTCGACGAACGCGAGCGCTGGGTCCTGACCACCGAGTGGGAGTCCGTCGGCACCTACCGGCGCGCACTGTCCAACTTCGACGTGAAGATGTACGGCACGCCCCTGCTCGCGGCCGCCCTCCCCGAGGCCTCGGCCTTCGAGGTGCTGCTCGACGCCTCGCCCGGTGAGGTCGCCGAGCACGGTGGCGACCTCGCGCCCGACGGTCCCCGGGGCGGCTGACATGGCCTCGATGGGTTCGCCGCCCCCGCCCTACCCGGGCTCCTCGGGCGGCCAGCAGCCCTTCCCGCCGGTCGGATCCTCGCTGGGCCCGATCACCGGCGGGATCCCGCTGCCCGCACCCCCCGCCCCGCCCCCACCGCGCGGCCCGGGCGTGCGCGCGCCTTTCCTCGCACCCCCCAAGGACCGCAACAACACCCGCCTCGCCATCACGATCGTCGTCGGCGTCCTGGCGCTCGCCGTCTGCGGCGCCGGCACGCTCCTCGGGCTGACCGGGCTGTTCTCCTGGTTCGAGCGCGACATGAACGAGAAGGCCCAGGCCGCGGTGACCGCCTTCCTCGACGACGTCTCCGCCGGCGACTTCGACAGTGCCTACCAGCAGATGTGCGTCGAGGCCCAGCAAGAGATCACGCGGCCGCAGTTCCAGGCGGAGTGGGAGCTGCTGCTGCCCTCGGACGGCCGCTACGGGCTCCAGCGCACGGCCTACGACGCCGACGGCCTGACCTACGTGCCTGTCGCGATCACCAAGAGCTCGGGCGGGAGATGGTCGGTCGACGTGTACGTCGTCAGCGAACCCGCCCAGTCGAAGGACGAACAGGCCGGCATGTCGGTCTGCGGGTGGCTCACGCACTGACTCCCGGTCAGCGCGGCGCGTCGGCGTCGGCGGGGAACGCCGCGCCGTGCCCTGGGACGATGACGTCGGCGGCGGCCAGCACGCGCTCGCGGTTGGCGCGCAGGAGCGCGCGGTCGGGCGCGACGGGGTCGTCGGCCGGGCCGTTCGGGCGCCACCACAGGTCACCGGCGAAGGCGACGACCCCCTCGGGCGTCCCGGCGAGCAGGGTGATGTCCTCGGGGCTGTGCCCGGGCGTCTCGATCAGCCGCAGCGAGGGCGTGAACGCGTAGCCCTCGGCGGTGCGGTCGGTCCACTGGTCGGCGCGGTAGATCGCCTTGTGGTCGTGGACGCGGGCGTTGGGGAACAGGGCCACGTTGATGGTGTTGTCGGGGTGGTGGTGGCTCAGCACGACGTCGGTGATGTCGCCGGCGGACAGGCCCAGCACGGCCAGCGGGTCGAGGATCCGCGAGGGAGAGGCGACCATGCCGGGGTCGACGATGATGCGCAGGTCGCCGTCGACGACCAGGGAGACGGTGGCGGCCACGCCGGGACCCGTCGAGGTGGTGTAACCGGTGGTCAGGATCGTGTAGGAGGCCGTGCGTCCGGCCGGTGCGTCGCTCATGCCAAGAGCCTGCCCGCCCGGCGGAGGCCCGGCCAGTGGCACATATGCCGACGATCGCAGTTTTCGTGCCATGATTGCTCCATGCCCGCCTTCCCCCGCGTCGCCGCCTACGCCCCACAGGGCGTCGGCATGCTCGCCGTCGGCGTCGTCACCGAGGTCTTCTCCGGCCGGCCCGGCTTCGACTTCGCCTTGTGCGCCGACGATCCCGGCCCCGTCCGCACCGACCTCGGTGTGCCCCTCGCCGTCGAACACGGCCTCGACCGTCTCGCCACCGCCGACCTCGTCCTCGCCCTGCCCTGGGCCGCCTTCCGCGAGCAGCCGGACGCGGGCGCCCTCGACGCGCTGCGGGCCGCCGCCGACCGAGGCGCCGTCGTCGCCGCCCACTGTGTCGGCGCCTTCGCCCTGGCCGCCGCCGGGCTCCTCGACGGCCGCCGCGCCACCACCCACTGGCGCTTCGCCGGCCTGCTCGCCGAACGGCACCCGCGGGTCAGCGTCGACGCGACCGCGCTCTACGTCGACGAGGGCGCCGTCGTCACCGGCGCGGGCGCCGCCGCCGGTTTCGACCTGTGCCTTCACCTGCTCCGCCGTGAATACGGCGCCGCCACGGCCGCCGCGGTCGCGCGCGACCTCGTCCTGCCCGCCCACCGCGAAGGCGGTCAGGCGCAGTACCTCGCCGCGCCCGTCCCCGCCGAGAGCGGCGACCCGCGCCTGTCCGGCCTGCGCGACTGGATGCTGGCCAACCTGGAGCGCCCGCTGACCGTCGACACCCTCGCCCGCCGGGTCCTGATGAGCAAACGCTCCTTCAACCGCTGGTTCACCGCCACGGCCGGTACGAGCCCGCACGCCTGGCTGCTCGCGCAACGCCTCAACGAGGCCGAACGCCTGCTGGAGACGACCGCGCTGCCCCTCGAAGAGGTCGCGCGCAGGGTCGGCTACGCCAGCGCCGCCGTGCTGCGCGAACGGTTCGTCCGGCGGCGGGGTGTACCGCCCAGTGAGTACCGCCGGGCCTTCGGGAGCGGCGGGCGACCGTGACGTACGCGACCCGGCACCCGTTGATATCCCCTCGCAGGGCGTTCAGGCGCGGAAGTACGCTGAGCGACGTAACCTACCGGCCGCCAGGGACGTTATCCCCGGTGGCGACCCGCCGACCCCCAGCCGGATGGAGTTAATCCCCATGTCCCAAGACCGTATCGACGCTCTCGTCAGTCTCGCCAAACGCCGCGGTTTCGTCTTCCCGTCGAGCGAGATCTACGGCGGTACACGATCGGCGTGGGACTACGGTCCGCTCGGGGTCGAGCTCAAGGAGAACGTCCGCCGCCAGTGGTGGAAGGCGATGGTCCAGCAGCGCGACGACGTCGTCGGCCTCGACTCCGCCGTCGTTCTCGCCCGCCAGGTGTGGGAGGCCTCCGGTCACCTCAAGGAGTTCACCGACCCGCTGACCGAGTGCCAGTCCTGCCACAAGCGCTTCCGCGCCGACCACCTCGAAGAGGCCTACGCCGAGAAGCACGACGGCAAGCTCCCCGAGGGCGGCCTGACCTCCCTCGCCTGCCCGAACTGCGGTACCCGCGGCGCCTTCACCGAGCCGAAGATGTTCAACGGCATGATGAAGACCTTCCTCGGCCCCGTCGAGAGCGAGGAGGGCATGCACTACCTGCGGCCCGAGACCGCGCAGGGCATCTTCATCAACTACAAGAACGTCGAGACCGCCGCGCGCAAGAAGCCGCCCTTCGGCATCGCCCAGATCGGCAAGAGCTTCCGCAACGAGATCACGCCCGGGAACTTCATCTTCCGCACGCGTGAGTTCGAGCAGATGGAGATGGAGTTCTTCGTCGAGCCGGGCACCGACGAGGAGTGGTTCGACTACTGGATCAACGAGCGCTGGAACTGGTACATCGACCTCGGCCTGTCGGAGGCGAACCTCCGCCGCTACGAGCACGCCAAGGACAAGCTGTCCCACTACTCCAAGCGCACCATCGACATCGAGTACCGCTTCCAGTTCGGCGGCTCGGAGTTCGGTGAACTGGAGGGCATCGCCAACCGCACCGACTTCGACCTGTCCACGCACTCCAAGCACTCCGGCGCCGACCTCACCTACTTCGACCAGGCGAAGGGCGAGCGCTGGACGCCGTACGTCATCGAGCCCGCGGCCGGCCTGACCCGTTCGGTGCTGGCGTTCCTGCTGGAGGCCTACGACGTCGACGAGGCCCCGAACGCCAAGGGCGGCATGGACAAGCGGACCGTCATGCGCTTCGACCCGCGCCTGGCGCCGGTCAAGGCGGCGGTGCTGCCGCTGTCGCGCAACCCCGAGCTCTCGCCGAAGGCGAAGGGCCTGGCCGCCGACCTGCGCAAGCGGTGGATCGTCGACTTCGACGACGCCGGCGCCATCGGCCGCCGCTACCGCCGTCAGGACGAGATCGGCACGCCGCTGTGCGTGACGGTCGACTTCGACACGCTTGAGGACAACGCGGTGACGGTCCGCGACCGCGACACGATGAAGCAGGAGCGGGTCTCGCTCGACAATGTCGAGACCTACCTCATCGAGCGTCTGCCGGGTTGCTGAAGAATCTGAAGGCATGAAGGCGGCCCCGACCGGGAATGGTCGGGGCCGTCGCCTTGCGTGCGTTGCTTTCCGCTGTCCGCCCGCATTCCTCACACACCGTGAATGGGGCGTGCCGGTGTCATGCGGAGCAGAACGTGACCGGTGGTGCGACCCAGGACGCGGTGTCGGCCGACACGTGATCCCAGGTGGACGCGCACGTCGCGCTTACCGGCCGGCTGGTGGAGACCCACAGCTCGGCGGGGGAGTCGGGAACGGACACCGTGGTGGATTCGTTCATCTCGATCCCCGTGGTGCGTTCCAGGAGTGCGGTGGCCCGCGGGCCGCCCGTTGAATCAGACATTGACTGCTCCTTCCGTGTAGACAAACGCGCAACCGCCCCCAAGAGTTGCGGTCGACTTCGGAAATCTCATTCGACGGTATGACGCCGGGCACCTTTTCGACTCCCGAATCAGTGCCTCCCGACCGGCAGAAGTGCACAGTGGAGCGTGCCCGTCGGGTTGCCGACAGGCGGGTTCACGCCGGATTTCACGGCTTGTGGCGGCCTGCCGCGATCTCGCGTCGCGCGCGGCCCGCCTGGCGTAGGATCCGGGCCGCCCTGCCTGGCTTGCGCAGGGCAGTCGGGGGCGTCAGGAGCTGCTGCACCTCCACGTAGAGGCGGCGCGTCGGCGGGTCGACCATCGCGGCCAGCTGGATCTGCCGGGAGAACCAGTTGAGCAGTCCGATGGCGCGCGGCCGCTCCCCGCGCGTCTGCGGGTAGGCGAAGTCCCCGCCGACCGCGAACTGCCACGGGGTGGCGATGATGCGCGCGGCCTCGCGGTAGAACTCGGCGGCGACGTCGGCGTCGACGCGCTCGTGACGGTCGAGCAGGCCGCCCAGCGCGAGGGCCTCCAGGCTCGCGCAGGTCATGCCCTGGCCGTAGATGGGGTTGAAGCTGCACACCGAGTCGCCGAGCGCGAGATAGCCCGCCGGGAGGCGGTTCAGTTCCTCGAAGTGCCGGCGGCGGCTCGACGGCAGCCCGCACACCGCGATGTCGGAGAGCGGCTCGCGCTCACCGATCAGCCGCGCGAAGGCCGGCAGGGGCAGGCTCTCGGCGTGGTCGCGGAAGGTCGCCTCGTCGCCGTCGGGGAAGTCGCCGTGCCAGCCGCCCATCGAGACGAGCCAGCGGTCCCCCTCGATCGGCAGGGCGAGACCAGCCCGGCGCTCGCCGGGCGGCGAGGGAAGCGCGAAGTGGCAGACGACGTCGTCGATGTCGCCGGGCAGCCGCTCGAACAGGCGCGTCGCGTACCCGACGTTGATCTTCACCTCCGTGACCCGCGGCGCGGGCACGCCCAGCGCCGACAGCCAACGGTCGGAACGGCTGCCCCGCCCGGTGCAGTCGACGACCAGGTCGCAGGCCAGTTCGCTCCCGTCGTCGAGAACGACGCCCGTGACGGTCCCCTCGGCACCCGTCAGATCACCGACCGCCACCCTGTCGCGGATCTCGACATTCGCCAGCCCCGCGACCCGCCGCCGCACCGCCCACTCCAGCAGCGGACGACTGAGACTCATCAGCCGCAGACCCGTCGGAATGTCCGGCCACCGGCCACCCCAGCGGAAGAAGGACATCTGCGAACCCGGATCGAAGGGCACCGCCCCCGCCCCGACGAGGTCGTCGCTGAGGCCGCCGAAGAGCTCGCCCAGCGCCTGCTCGCCGGCCGAGAGCAGGATGTGGCCGTGCTCGCTCTGCGGCACCCCCCGCCGGGGCACCGGTGAATCACCCAAGGCGTCACGATCCAAGACCGTCACCCGTGTGAACCGGCCCGACAACGCGGCGGCCGCCGCCAACCCGGCAACCCCCGCACCAACGACCACGACATGCTCGCGCCCCGGAAACACCATGTGTCCATGGTGGACCGGACGGAGGCTCGAAGCCAGGATTGCGCGGGGTGTGTGCGCCATCGACCCGCACCCCCGCCCGGCGCCCTGCCCTACCGGGCGCCGGGCGGGGCCGCGGACCCCGGCGGGCATCCCCTCCAGATCCCCGACGGGGCGTCGAACCGGCCGAGTCGCGCCCGCCCCCGTCTGCCCGGCGCGAACGACGGACCGAACGACGGGCGCGACCTCGGACGGAGGGAACACCGGCCCGGATCCCCCGATCACGGCCACCGGCGCGCCCCGGGGCGCACAGCGCGGATCCATCCCGTCACCGGATCCGATACCGGAGAACACTCGCCCCGACAACGACCGGACAGTCACGGCGACGGCGCGGGTTCCTCGCGCACCGCCCACCGCGCGGTCGTTCCTTCCCGAAGCCACCCTCGCACCAGGGCGTTGGGTTCGCGTTTGGAGAGTCGCACACGCGCGTGCGAGTCTTCGTTATGCGATTCGGCGTGCTCGGGCCCCTCACCGTCGAAACCGGCGCCGGAATCATCCCGGTCAACGGCCGCAAACAACGGCTCCTCCTCGCCGTCCTCCTCAGCCGCGCCGGCCGCCCCGTTTCCCCCGCCGAACTCGTCGACGCGCTCTGGGGCCCCGACTCGCCCGACGCCGCCCGCACCACCCTCCGCTGGCACGCCCACCGCTTAAGGGCCGTCCTCGGCGACGCCGACCGCCTCCTCGCCGGCCCCACCGGCTACGTCCTCCACACCACCCCCGGCGAAATCGACCGCGACCGCTTCGAACAACTCCACCGCGACGGCCTCGCCGCCCAAGCCGAAGGCGACCAGGCGAAAGCCGCCGAACTCCTCACCGAGGCCCTGCACCTCTGGCGCGGCCCCGCCTACGGCGAGTTCGCCGACACCGAGATCCTCCGCGGCTCCGCCGTCCGCCTCGACGAACTCCGCCTCTCCGCCCTCGTCGCCCGCGCCGACGCCGGACTCGCCCTCGGCCGCCACGCCGAACTCGTCACCGAACTCGCCGAACTCGTCATCGAATACCCCTGGACCCACCGCCTCGCCGAACAACTCATGCGGGCCCTCCACCGCACCGGCCGCACCGCCGAAGCGCTCGACGTCTACCGCGACACCCGGCACCGCCTCGTCACCGAACTCGGCATCGACCCCCCGGAATCCCTGCGCGCCCTCCACCAGCGGATCCTGCGCCGTGACGACGAGACCGCACCGTCCACGATGGACGACAAGGTCGCCCGGCAGCTCCCCTCGGCGCCACCCGGATTCACCGGCCGCGCCGACACCCTCGCCGCCCTCGACGCCGAGACCGACGGCGTCGTCCTCCTCACCGGCATGGCGGGCGTCGGGAAGACCGCCACGGCCGTCCGCTGGGCGCGCGAGACGATGCGCGCCGAACCCGGCCGCTTCGCCGACGGTCAGCTCTTCGCCGACCTGCGCGGCCACGGCGACCGCGCCCCCATGGAACCCGCCGAGGCGCTCGGCCTGTTCCTGTCGGCGCTCGGCGTCCCCGGCGTGGAGATCCCCACCGGACTCGACGGCCGGGTCGGCCGCTACCGCTCACTCCTGGCCGGGCGTCGCATGCTCGTCGTGCTCGACAACGCCGGCACCGCCGCCCAGGTCCGGCCGCTGCTGCCCGGCGACCCGGCGTGCCTGACGATCGTGACGAGCCGCGACCGCCTCACCGGCCTCGTCGCCCGCGACGGCGCCCAGGGCGTACCGCTCGACGTCCTCGACGCCGCCGAGTCCCTCGCGCTCCTGCGCCGCGTCGTCGGCGACCGCGTCGACGCCGACCCCGACGCCGCCGCGACGCTCACCGAACTCTGCGGCGGGCTGCCACTCGCCCTGCGCATCGCGGCGGCGTCCCTTGTGGAGCGTCCACGGCGGACGATCGCGGCACTCAACGCCGACCTCCACGAGGCCCGCCTCGACTCCCTCGCCGTCGACGGCGACCCCGAATCGGCCGTCCGCACGGTCTTCGGGCACTCCTACGACGCCCTCGCCGAGCCCGTCCGCCGGCTCTTCCGTCTACTGGGGACGGTCCCCGGTCCGCACCTGACCCTCGGCGCCGCCGCCGCGCTCGCCGGCACCGACCGCCGCTCGGCCGCGCGTTCCCTGGCCCGGCTCGCCTCGGCGCACCTGCTGGTCCCGGTGGGGGAGGACCGGTACACGATGCACGACCTGCTGCGGCAGTACTCCCGTGAACTGGCCGACGAACCGGAGGCCTTCGGCCGGCTGCGTGAGCACTACCTGCACGGCGCCTATGACGCTCACCGCCTCGTGCGGCCCAAGGCGGTGCCGCCTCCGCCGGTGGACTTCGATCCCGCCGTCGCCGCCGAACCCTTCGCCGACAGCGATGCCGCCCAGTCGTGGATCACCGCGGAACTGCCGAATCTCTTCGCCGCCGTGCGCGAACCAGACGACGACGGCCGCGGCTGGCGCCTCATGGACGCCCTGAGCGGCGAGCTGTACATGCGCTCCAACCCCGCCGACTGGGCCGCGATCCTCGACGAGCTGATGCCGACCGCCGAACCGCGCGCCGAAGGCGTCCTCCTGCACAACCGCGGCCTCGCCGCCCGCAGGGCGGGGGACTCGGGCGCCGCCGCCGACTTCCTCGGCCGCGCGCTGCCCTCCCTGCGCGAGACCGGCGACCGCCACCGCGAGATCGACACGCTCCTGTACCGCGCGCACTCCCTCGCCGACCTCGGCGAGCTCGACTCCGCGGCGGCCACGGCCGCCGAGGCCCGGGCCCTCGCCGCCGACTTCGGCAACGAGCGCATGTTCGTGGCCGCCCTCGACACCGCCGCGATCATGCACTGGCAGGCGGGCGACCTGCGCGTGGCCGAGTCGGTGTGCAGGGAGGCCGTGGACTTCAAGCGGCGCACCGACGCGACGCTGATCGGCGTGAGCCTGGGGAACCTGTCGCTGATCCTCATCGACATCGGCGAATTCGACGAGGCCCGCGACGCCGCGACCGAGGGCGCCGCCTCCGGCGCCGAGAACGGGCTCACCTCCGTCGAGATGTCCAACCTGGACAACCTCGCCCGCGTCCATGTCGCCACCGGTGAGTTCGCCGCCGCGGTCGAAGCCGCCACCCGCGCCCTGACGATGGCGCGCGACATGGGCGCCAAGCGCACCGAGGCGTGGGTGCTCACCACGATGGCGATGGCCGACCCCGCCCGCGCCGAATCGCTCGCCGCGGAGGCGCTGCGCATGGCGGAGGAGATGTCGTCGCCGCTGGTGGCCGCCGACGCCCGGATCCTGCTGTCGGCGGCGGCCCGTGGGAAAGGCGACGTCGCCGCCGCTCTCGACCACGCCGCCGGGGTCGTCGCGCTCACCACCGAACGCGGCCTGCGGATCCCGCGAGCCAACGCCCTCACCGTCCTCGCCGAGGCCCATCTCGCCGCGGGCGACGCCGCCGCGGCCACGACCGCCGCCGCCGAGGCCGTCGCCCTGCACGAACGCTGGGGCTCCCGCCCCGGCCTGGCCCGGGCGGAGTCGGTGCTGGCCCGGGCGGCGGGCTAGAACAAGGTCTGCTCGGCGATCGTCGCGCGCTCGCCGGGCTTCGGCGGCGGTGCCACGGTCACGCCCACGTCGGTGAGCATGCCGAGGTCGAGCGTCCAGGTGTGCGCCGACCGGCGCCGCCACACCGCGAAGGCGTCCTCGACGTGCGCGTCGGCCTCCGCGCCCGACATCCCCGTGACCGCACGCAGATGCGCGACGGCGGCGTCGGCGCGACCCCGGATCCCCGCGAGCCCGATGTGCGTGACCTCGTGGCAGGGCTCGCAGAGGCAGATCAGCCGGCGCAGCGCCTGCACGCGCCGAGCGTCGTCGTAGGCCCAGCGCTCGTGCACGTCGAGCCGCTGCCCGGCCTCGCCGCACACTTCGCAGCGCCGTGCCGCCCGGCCGGTGACCACGCGGCGGATCCGCTCCCAGTCCCGTTGCGGCACACAGGAACGGACGTTGGTGAACCAGCAGCTGCTCGGCACCAGATCGACGAACAGGCCCGCGCCGAACCCGCGATCCTCGCCCGGAAAGGTCCCGGGCAGATCCGGCAGCGCCGCCCACCGCCGCAACTCAGGCGTCACCACGTCGGGTGCGTACCAACGCTTCTCGCGCGGGTCCCACCGTGCGCCGACGGCCTTCGCCTGGTCCTTCTCGGCATAGGGGACGTCGAGCCACTCACGCGCCATCCATCCACTGTAGACAGCGGGTCGCGCGACGCGTGCCGATGGCGCGCGCCGACACCGGCGGGGGTGATCGCGAAGTCCGGCATGAGGGCGGCCCGGCGATCAACGTTCCGTAGGCTGACGTCATGTTGCCGTCTGTGACCGCCACCCGCTACGTGACCCCGCTCAAGGAGGGCGGGTCGCTCCCGGGTCTCGTCGAGGCCGATGACCTCGGCACCTATGTCGTCAAGTGGCGCGGCGCCGGTCAGGGTCCCAAGGCCCTCGTCGCCGAGGTCATCGTCGGGGAACTCGCCCGCCGCCTCGGCCTGCCCGTGCCGGACCTGGCCGTCGTAGGCCTCGACGAGCTGATCGCCCGCGGGGAGCCCGACCCGGAGGTCCAGGA
Source organism: Phytomonospora endophytica (assembly GCF_014202425.1). GTDB lineage: Bacteria > Actinomycetota > Actinomycetes > Mycobacteriales > Micromonosporaceae > Phytomonospora > Phytomonospora endophytica. The sequence continues at coordinate 82,389 of NZ_JACHGT010000004.1, forward strand.
GCTGCTCCTGGCCAGCGTCGGCGACAACCTGGGCATGGACTTCCTGCCCGGCTCGCTCGGCTTCGACCCGGCCGTGCACACCGTCGAGCCGGAACTCGCGTCGCGGATCCTGTGGCTCGACGCCTTCACCGAGAACGTGGACCGCTCCTGGCGCAACCCGAACATGCTGATGTGGCACCAGAGGCCGTGGCTCATCGACCACGGCGCGAGCCTCTACTTCCATCACAACTGGGCTCGCGCGAGCGCGGTGGTCGCGCGCCCTTTCAAGGCCGACGACCATGTCCTGGCCGCGTTCGCCTCCGACGTGCCCGGCGCCGACGCGGACCTCGCGCCGAAGATCACCGCAGCCCTGCTCGACGAGGTGCTGGCCCTGGTTCCCGGCGCCTGGCTCGACTCGCCCGACCACGACGGCTCAGACGACGTGCGCGGCGCCTACCGCTCGCACCTCCTGGCCCGTGCCGCCGCCCACGAGGCGTGGCTCCCGACGGTGGTGACCTCGTGAAGAAGCCTTTCGCCTACGCCGCCATCCGGCTCGTCCCACGCGTCGAGCGCGAGGAGTTCGTCAACGTCGGCGTCGTGCTCTACTGCCAGATGTTCGACTTCCTCGGCGCGAGCACACACCTCGACCCGGCCCGCGTCCAAGCCCTCCACCCCGACGTCGACGTCGACGCCGTCCGCACGGCCCTCGAAGCCTGGACACGCGTCTGCGGCGGCGACGCCACGGGCGGTCCCGCCGCCCGCGAGACGCGTCTCGGCGAACGCTTCCGCTGGCTGACGGCCCCGAGAAGCACGATCATCCAGCCCGGCCCGGTCCACACCGGCATGACCGCCGACCCGGCGGGCGAGCTGGACAGGCTGATGGAGGCGCTGGTGCGGCTTGGTTAGGCGAGCATCCATGTTGTCATGCGTTATCGATTGCTGCCTGTCATGCTGTTAACATGGATGACATGAGTGCCGACGTGCGCGAGGAGCACATCACCATCCGCGATCTTCAGCGAAACGCTGCTGAGGTATTCGACCGTGCCCGACGCGGAGAGAGTTTCGTCGTCACTCGGCGGGGCGAGGAAGTCGGGCGGATCACGCCTCCGGATCCTGCGAAAGAGGCCCTGGCGCGGGCGATCGCGGAAGGCATCCTCGATCCGGTCGCATTGGAGACGCTGCCGTCGGCGTCTGAGGATGTGGGGATTCCGCGTGAGCCGTCCCGGCCCGGAAGCCTTCTCGGAAGTGAAGCGATCATTGCTCTCCGCGAAGAAGAGCGCTTCTGATGGGTTTGATCTATCTCGACAGCTGTGCCGCGATCAAGTTGTTCAAGGACGAGGCGGAGTCGGAAGCCCTGGAGAGCTGGCTCGGACAACAGACGACAGCGCAAACGATCACGAGCCACCTCACTCACACGGAGTTGCGGCGAGGGCTGCATGTCATCGAGGCCGACCCTGAGACTCATATCCGAGCGAACCACTGGCTCAAGCGCCGCGCATTGATCGCACTGCCGGCGGTGGTGTGCGAGAGCGCGGGAATACTCTCGCCGGGGACACGGTTGCGCTCGCTCGACGCCTTGCACGTCGCCGCCGCACTCAGCCTCGGTGCCGCCCTCTCACACTTCGTCACCTACGACAAGCGCCTCGCCGCGGCGGCCGCCGACCACGGCCTGACAGTGGTCTCGCCCGCATGACGGTCAGAGGTTCGTGACATCACGAATATCTGACGGCGCGAGCCTCTACTTCCATCACAACTGGGCCCGCGCGAGCGCGGTGGTCGCGCGCCCTTTCAAGGCCGACGACCATGTCCTGGCCGCGTTCGCCTCCGACGTGCCCGGCGCCGACGCGGACCTCGCGCCGAAGATCACCGCAGCCCTGCTCGACGAGGTGCTGGCCCTGGTTCCCGGCGCCTGGCTCGACTCGCCCGACCACGACGGCTCAGACGACGTGCGCGGCGCCTACCGCTCGCACCTCCTGGCCCGTGCCGCCGCCCACGAGGCGTGGCTCCCGACGGTGGTGACCTCGTGAAGAAGCCTTTCGCCTACGCCGCCATCCGGCTCGTCCCACGCGTCGAGCGCGAGGAGTTCGTCAACGTCGGCGTCGTGCTCTACTGCCAGATGTTCGACTTCCTCGGCGCGAGCACACACCTCGACCCGGCCCGCGTCCAAGCCCTCCACCCCGACGTCGACGTCGACGCCGTCCGCACGGCCCTCGAAGCCTGGACACGCGTCTGCGGCGGCGACGCCACGGGCGGTCCCGCCGCCCGCGAGACGCGTCTCGGCGAACGCTTCCGCTGGCTGACGGCCCCGAGAAGCACGATCATCCAGCCCGGCCCGGTCCACACCGGCATGACCGCCGACCCGGCGGGCGAGCTGGACAGGCTGATGGAGGCGCTGGTGCGCTAGGGCCGGGCACGCGAGTTCCGGCTCAAGGCGGCGCCCGCGCTCCGCCGTTGCCGGTGCGGGGCGGCGTGGTCACGTGAACTCCATGATGGTCGAGCCCGCGACCCCACTCGTGCCTTCCTCCATGGCCACCGTCACCCCCCGTTCGATGCCGTGCTCGTGGGGACTCCCGGTGTCGCGCCCCTTCTCCGGCGCATCGGCGACGTTCATCTGCTCGCACGGCCGCGTCGAGCGCGGCCGCCCGACAGCTCGGCTCGGCGACACCGCCCGTGGCGCCGCCTGTTCGCGGGAGGCGCACGATCTCGTCTTCGCGTTCGGCCTCCGGCTCGCCGACCGGACCATGCCGAGCCGTCCACGGCGCCTTCGCCGTCGGGGTCCGCCTCACCCGCCGCAGACCGGCTGACCCGCGTGGCCGGCCTCGTGACCACTCGCCTCCAGCCGGCGGCGCACCACCCCTGACCTACCCCACCAGCCCCCGCCCGTGGGCCACCGCGGCTGCCGCCGTCCGGGTCGGCACGCCCAGTTTCGCCAGGATGTTCGAGACGTGGACGCCGGCCGTGCTCGGCGAGATGTGGAGCGCGGCGGCGATCTGGCGGTTGCTCAGGCCCGTCGCGAGGAGTGCCAGGACGTCGTGTTCGCGGGGGGTGAGGCCGAAGTCGTCGGGTTTCGGCGGGAGGCGGTCGGTGATCTGGGCGGCCTCGGTCCGCGACAGGCACAGGGCCAGTTCGTAGGGGCGTCCGAGCTTCCGCCAGGTCTCCGCCGCGCGGGTCCACCGCTCCGGCTCGTCCACTGTGGTCAGTGCGTCGAGTGTGGCCTGCCAGGCGGTGTCGAGGGGGCCCGACAGTGGCAGCCGCGTGGCGCGCTCGGCCAGTTCGGCGAGTCGGGCGGGGCCCGTCGTCAGTGCGCCGGCGACGAGTACCGCGCGGGCGTCACTGCTGAAAGTCCTGTCCAGCAGGGGGTCGGCCAGTACTTCGGTGAGGATCCGGTCGGCGTCGGCGGGGCCCGCGAGCAGGAGCCGCAGGCGGTAACGGGGGAAGAGTCGCACGCCCGGCTCGTCGAGGACGGCCGCGATCGCGTCGGCGGCGTCGGCGGCGTCCCGGGCGGCGGCGACGTCCCCGCGCAGCAGCGCGAGGTGGCCGGCGAGGTCGAGCAGGATCTCCCGGGACCGTTGCGGCGCCTCGTCTTCGAGTGCCTCGTCGAGCAGCGCGCCGGCCTCGTCCCAGCGGCCCGCGGCGATCAGGCCCTCGGCGGCGTACCCCGCCAGCCTCGCGCCACGGCTGCTTCCCATCCCGAGCCGGCGCGCGAGGCGCAACCCGTCCAGCGCCACCCGCGCGGTGCTCGCACCGTCTCCCGCCTCGGTCCAGTACATGGCCTCGTACATCGCCGCGGTGACCTGGAGGTCGTCGAGGCCTTCGCGTTCGGTCAGCGCGACGGCCTCGGCGAGCATCGCGTGTTCGGCGGTCAGCAGCCCGGTCACGAGCAGGCCCCGCACGAGCACGACGGCGTCGCCGGTCTCGCGGCCGATCCGCAGCGCCTCGTCCGCCAGCGCCCGGGATCCGGCGGTGTCGGGGTGCAGCGATCCCATCGCCATCAACCCCAGGAGGCGTCCCCGCGTCACCGTCGCGCCGGGCACGAGTTCCAGCGCGCGGGCGAAGTCGTCCATGGCGCCGCCGTGGGCCCGGTTGCCGAGTCTTCCCCGCAGTTCCAGCAGCAGCGCGGTGCGCTCGGGATCGCCGACGGTGGCGAGCCCGGCCGAGGCGTGGGCGACGCCGCCCGGGTAGTCGCCGCTGAGCATGCGGCTCTCGGCGGCGCGGATCCGGACGCCGGTCTCGTCGGCACCGATCCGCGCGGCGGCGTCCGGCACCGACTCCCACAGTTCCAGCACGCGGTCGAGCTGCCGGGCCTCCTGTTGGTAGGCATAGGAATCGTGGGCCGCGACCGCCGCCCGCCACGCGGCTTCCAGGGCTCCCGGCCGGTCCCCGGCGGCGTAGGCGTGCGCGGCGAGTTCGGCCGGGGTTCCGGACTCCCGCAGCGCCTCGGCGTGGGCCGTGTGCAGCCGGATCCGTTCCCCCGCCAGCAGATCCTCGTACACGGCCTGCCGGATCAGCGCGTGCCGGAAGTCGTAGCCCCCGTCGGCCTGCACCAGCAGACTCGCGTCGATCAGTTCCCGCAGCGCCTCGTCCAGTTCGGTCTCGGCGAGGCCGGAAACGGTCTCCAGCACCGGATGCGCGACCGGCCCGCCCGCGACGGCCGCGGCCCGCAGCACCGTGCGGCCGCGCGGGGCCAGCGCGCGCGGCCCGTACAGCAGCAGCTCGCGCAGGCTCTCCGGCGTGCGTTCACCGGCCTGCGCCAGTGCCTCGACGAACAGCGGGTTGCCGTCGCTGCGCTCGTGCACCCGCCGCACCAGCGCCGGATCCGGTCTGGCGCCGAGGATCGCGGCGAGCTGCCGCCCGACCTCGTGCCGGGTCAGCCGGTCGAGCCGCAGCTCGGTCGTCGGCGCCGCGCGGGCCAGTTCCGACAGCAGCGGCCCGACACCGGGCCGCGACGTGGCGGCCAGCAGCACGCCGGGCACCGACAGGTTGCGCGCCAGGAAGGCCAGCAGCTCGCGCGTCGACGCGTCGGCCCAGTGCACGTCCTCGACGGCGACGACCAGCGGCCGGTCCTCGGCGGCGAGCTCGACGAGCGTCAGCACCTCCTCATACAGCCGGTGCTTGCCGCCCTCCACGGCCGGGTCCCCGAGCCGGGGAAACCACCGGGCCAGCGCTGAGGGCCCCGGCAGCGCCCGGGTGACCGTCTCGGCGCCGAGTTCGCGGATCAGCCGCCGGGCGACGGCGACGAAAGGCGCGTACGGCAGTCCTTCCCCGCTCAGCTCGGCGCAGGCGCCGGTGACGACCCGCACCCGCGCGCCGAGGGACGCGGCGAACTCGGCGAGGATCCGCGACTTCCCGATCCCCGCCTCGCCGATCAGCAGCGCCACGCGCGGGCCGTCGGCCGCCGCCTGGAACGCGCCCAGCAGCGCCGACAGCACGTCGGCACGGCCGATGAACTCGGGACTGACCACGCGACCTGCCACCACGGGCGCCAAGCATGCCACAGAGGCCTGCGGGCGCCGTTCGGCGTCTAAATACCGTGTTCACCCGATGCGGCCGCCCTGTTCAGACGGCGAGGCTCGACCCATGACCGACATCGACGAGGCCCTGGTCCGGCGGCTGCTGAAGTCGCAGTTCCCGCAGTGGGCCGAGCTGCCCATGACCCCGGTTCCCGCCCCCGGCATGGACAACGCGACCTTCCGGCTCGGCGACGACAAGTCGCTGCGGCTGCCCCGGTACGAGCGCTGGGCCGGGCAGGTCGAGCGCGAACAACACTGGCTGCCCCGGCTCGCGCCCTTCCTGCCCCTGACCGTCTCGACGCCTCTCGCCATGGGCGCGCCCGGCGAGGGCTACCCCTACCGGTGGTCGATCTACCGCTGGCTCGACGGTGAGAACGCCGACATCGAAGGGCTCGCCGATCCGTCGCGGGCCGCGGTGGACCTCGCGGGGTTCATCACCGCGCTCCAGGCCGTCGACGCCACCGGCGGGCCCGGTCCACAGTGGAGCAACGCCTTCCGGGGCGTGCCGCTCGGCGATCCCGCCGACTCGATCGCCGTCGAGGCACGCGTCCGGCCGAAGATCGCCGCGCTGACCGACCTGGCCGACACCGTGCTGCTGACCGAGGTGTGGGAGACGGCGCTGGCCGCGCCCGCCTGGGACCGGCCGCCGGTGTGGGTGCACGGCGATCTCGGCACCGGCAACATCCTCGCCGCCGACGGGGAACTGAGCGCCGTCATCGACTTCGGAACCCTCGCCGTCGCCGACCCCGCATGTGACGTCCTGGCCGCCTGGACCTTCTTCGACGGCCCATCCCGCGCGGTCTTCCGCGCGGCCCTTGACGTCGACGAGGCGACCTGGACGCGCGCCCGCGGCTGGGGCCTGGCCTCGTCGCTGCCGGTCCCCGACGACCCCTTCTTCGCCGGCCGCCCCGACCGCGTCGAGCGCGCCCTGCGCCGGCTCGACGAGATCATCGCCGACCACCTCGCCCACCGCTGAGAGGACCGTTCCCATGACCGACCCGTACCCCCTGCGTCCCGTCATCGACGCCGAGTTCACGCCCTGGGCGCGCATGATCGCCGATACCTACAGCGTCGACCGCACCGACGCCGAGCTGGCCCAGCAGCGCGCGGCCACCGACCTGACCCGCACGATCGGCGCCTTCGACGGCGACCTGCCCGTCGGCGGCGCCTCGATCTACCCGCGACTGCTGGCGGTGCCCGGCGCGATCATGCCCGTCGTGGGCGTGGCCACCGTCGGCGTCGGGCCCACGCACCGCCGCCGCGGCATCCTCACCTCGATGATGCGCGCGCAGCTGACCGGACTGTACGAGAGCGGCGCCGAGTCCCTCGCGGTGCTGCGTCCCGCCGAGGCCGCGATCTACGGCCGCTACGGCTACGGCGCCGCCTCACGCGGCAACCGGTTGCGCTGCGACAAGCGCGGGATGGTCTTCAAGCCCGGCACCGACTTCGGCGACGGCACCGTCGAACAGCTCGACCGCGACGCCGCCCGCCCGCTCCTGGAGAAGGTCTACGACCGGGTGTGGCCCGGCCGCGCCGGCTGGGCCGACCGGAGCGAGACCCTGTGGAACGGCCGGCTCTTCGACGAACCCGGGACCCGCGACGGCGCCACCTCACTGCGCTTCGCCGTCCACCGCGAACCCGGCGGCGAGGTCACCGGCTATGTCCTGTTCCGGCGGGCCAACGCCGTCGACGCGCTCGGCGAGTTCGCCGGGACCGTGCGGGTCCAGGAGCTCGCTGCGGAGTCGCCGACGGCCTATGCCGCGCTGTGGCGCTTCCTCGCCGGGATCGACGTGCTGCCGTGGATCGAGTACGAGGGCGCGCTCGACGAGGCACTGCCCGAGTTGCTCGTCGATCCGCGGGCGGCCCGCTCGACCGTCGTCGACCGCCTGTGGGTCCGCCTCGTCGACGTGGACAGGGCCCTCGCCGGACGTCGCTACGCCACCCCGCTGGACGTGGTCCTCGATGTCGACGACGCCTTCTGCCCCTGGAACACCGGCCGCCACCGGTTGCGCGCCGACGGCGGCACCGTCACCTGCGAACGCACCACCGCCGAGGCCGGCCTGGCCTTGACGGCGACCGAACTGGGCTCGGTGTTCCTGGGCGGGACGACGCTGTCGGCGCTCGCCGCCACCGGCCGGGTCCGCGAGTTGCGGCCGGGCGCGCTGTCGGCGGCCTCGCTCGCGTTCCGGTCGGAGCGGGAGCCGTTCTATCCGGGTGGCTGGGCGTTCCCGCTGTACTGATCCGCGCGCGCCGGGATCGCCGCGAGCGCGACGGCGGCGATCCACAGCGCGATCCCGAGGTTGAGCAGGAGCCCGAGACGCAGGTCGTAGAGGCGCCCGGCCGTCCAGGCCTCCTCGGCGAAGAAGGTCGGCGCGCAGGCCGCGCTGGGCAGCAGGAGCACCGATCCCGCGATGCTCAGCCCGAGCGACAGGCGCTGTCGCCCTGCCGGCTGCCGCTTCTCCCTGCGGCCCAGGGCGAACAGGCCGGCCATGACCAGGATCGGCAGCACCACCATCGCGACCACGACCGTCCACGATGGAGGCTCGACCCGTACGGCCAGCACGCGCCCGAAGGTCGCGCCCACGTAGTAGTCGACGGTGACGCCGTCCTTGGTCGCCTCCACGAAGTCGGGGGCGCCGTCATCGGCGAGGACCTCCCAGCCCGCCGCGGCGAGGCCCTCTTCGGCGGCGGCGGCGTATGGCGGCCGATCCGGTTCGGGCACGAAGGAGTGCCACTCCGCGACGGCGGCGTCGACCGGTGCCTCGAACCTGTCGTCGCCGAGGAGCAGCAGCTTCCAGGCCGGGAGCTTCGAAGGGTCGAGCCGGTCGCCGTCGAACACGTCGTGCTCGACGACGGTGGGCCGCTCGGTCTCGACGAGCGCGGCCAGTTCGGCGACGTCCTCGGCGGACAGGTCGGTGCTCATCCAGCCGAGGAAACTTCCGAGCATGAGCGCGAGCCCGAGGGACGCCACCGCCGTGAGGGCCATGCGCAGCGCGCGGGCGTCGCGTCGGCGGTCGACGGGGAGTTCGAGGAGGGCGGTCGCCATGCGGCGACTATATCGCCGATCTACATAGGGTGCTAGCGACCGAAAACCCGCGCGAAGAAGCCCTTCCGCGGCTCGGCCGCCTCCTCGACCTCGCCAACGATGACCGTCACGTTGTCCGGCCCGCCGCCTTCGAGAGCCAGCTCGACGAGGCGGTCGGCGCACTCCCGCACCGTCCCGTCGGCCAGCAGCGTCTCCTCGATCAGTTCGGCCGGAACGGCGTCGGGCAGCCCGTCGGAGCACACCATGTACCGCTCGCCGACGGCGGCCGTGATCGTCCGGACATGCGGCTGGACCGGCTCGCCCTGCAGCACCTTCGTCACGAAGGACTTGTGCGGGTGCGTGAAGACCTCGTCGGCGGTGATGCTGCCCTTGTCGACCAGCATCTGCACGTAGGTGTCGTCGCGCGTGAGCTGGGTGACCTCGCCCTCGCGGACGCGGTAGGCGCGCGAGTCGCCGACGTGTGCGATCGTGAGTTTCCCGTCGACCAGCAGCAGCGCCGTCAGGGTCGTCCCCATCCCGACGATCGCGGGATCCTCCTCGCCCGCCAGCCGGATGGCGTCGTTGGCGATGTCGACGGCGTCGCGCAGCCGGTCGGCCATCTCCACGACGTTCTGCGGCTCGTCGACCGGTGAGATCGACGCGATCGTGAGCGCGCTGGCGACCTCGCCCGCCTCGGCCCCGCCCACCCCGTCGGCGACGGCGATGAGGTGCCGCCCGGCGTGCATCGAGTCCTCGTTGTTCGCCCGGACCAGGCCGTGATGGGTGAGTGCCGCGTAACGCCACGAGATCATGCACGCAGCATCCTCCGCCGCCGCCCGGGCTGTCCATACGCACTTGTGCGTATGGTGTCAGGGCCGTGACGGACGACGACGGGAACCGGATGGGGACGAGGCCGATCGTGGGCCGCGCCGTGCAGCTGGCGGCCGTGCGCGCGGCCTGGGACCGCGTGCTGGCCGACGGCACCGGCGAGACCGTCGTCATCACCGGCGACGACGGCGTCGGCAAGTCCCGCCTGGCCGCCGAGGCCATGGCCGCGATGGAGCCGTCGGCGGTCCTCGCCGGGCGGGCGCGGGCGGTCGGCCCGGCGCCCTACGACTGGCTCGCCTCGGCCCTCGACGGTCAGTCCCTCGACGGGTTGCCCGCCCCGCCGGAGGCCCTCGCCTGGCTCACCCAGCGCCCGTCCACCCACCGCTACGAGCCGGGCGCGCTGCTGCGCCTGGCCGTCGACGTCGTGCGCCACCGCGTCGGCGAAGGCCCGGGCGTCCTCCTCGTCGAGGACCTGCACGACCTCGACCCGGCGAGCCTCAACCTCGTCGCCGACCTCGCCGCCGCCCGCGCCCTGCCCGCGCTGCTGCTGGTCACCAGCCGTCCCGCGGGTGACGGCACCGCCGCCCGGGTCCTGGCCCAGCTGTCCGGCGCGACCCGCTGCCACCTCGGGCCGCTGACCCCCGCCGAGACCGCCGAACTCCTCGACGGCGCCACCGGCGCGCCACCGAGCCCGCGCCTGGTGCTCGGCCTGCACCGCCGGACCGGCGGCAACGCCCGCTGGACCACCGAGATCATCGCCGCCGTCCGCGCGCGGGAACTCGCCACACCCCTCGACAGCCCGCTCCCGCCCTACCTGGCGTCGCTGGCCACGGCCCGCTTCGACGGCGCCGACGGCCGCGTCACCCGGGTCGCCGCGCTCCTCGGCGCGAGCCTGCGCACCGACGCCCTCACCGACCTGTGCGGCGGCGACGCCGAAGACGCCGTCGCGCGCCTGGCCGGGCAGGGCGTCTTCGTCCGCGACCGCGCCGGAGAACCGCGTTTCGCCTCACCGCTGGTCGCCGAAGCCCTCGCCCAGACGGCCCCGCCGTCGCTGCGCGCCAAGGTCCACCGCCGCGCCTACGCGCGAGCACTCGACGCCGGCGACCTCGACGGCGAGTTCCGCCACGGCCTCCACTGTGGCCGTGCGGTCGACCCGCGACCGGCCGTCGCCGCGCACCTCGCCGCCGGGCGTCCCCGCGCGGCCCTGGAGCTCGCCAATGCCGCCGGGCCGGTGCGGGACTCCGGCCTGGCGCGCGAGGCGTACATCGCCGCGCACTCCGTCGGTGACTACGCCAAGGCCGCCGACTACGCGCGGGCGTGGTCGGCGTCGGCCGTCGGCGCCGGGAAGGTCGAGGCCCAGCGCGTGATCGCCGACCTGTGGGGCCACGGCGGCTCGATAGCCTCACAGCACCGCCTGCTGGAGTCCATCGCCCCGCGCGTGGCGGCCGACGGCCGGGCCGCCTACCTCACCGCCCTCGGCCGGGCCGCGCTGTACGCCGAACGCCCCGCCGAGGCCGTCGGCTGGGCCGAACAGGCCCTCGAACTGACCACGGAGCCCGACCCCGCCGCCCTGACCGTCCTGGGCCACGCCACCGCGCTGACCGGCGACGGCGAACGCGGGCTCGCCCTGATCGCGGCGGGCCGCCGCTACGCCGCCGCCGCGCGCGACCTGGTCGTCTTCGGCCGGGCCGTGGCCGCCTCGGCCGCCGTCCGCCTGCCGGGTCTGTCGGGGGAGGCCGCCCGCCGGGTCCTCGACGAGCACCTGACCGCGCTGGCCAGACACGACCTGAGCGGCCGCGCCGGACCGGTCGTCGTCGCCGCCGCCGAGGCCGCCGTCGCGGCCGGTGAGACCGTCCACGCCCGCGCCCTCGCGGCCGAGCGGGTCGTGATCGAACCCGACCGCGTCGAACGCGCGATGCTCATCGCCCTCACCGCGCGCCTCGACGCCGCCGCCGGAGACCGCGACGGGGCTCAGCGCCTGCGCAGGAGCCTCACCGCCGAGACCATCGAGATGGACGCACCGCGCGTCCTGCGCGCGTCGGCCGGACTCGACCTCGCGCTCGCCGAAGGGCCCGGGGCCGCCGAGAAGGCGCTGCGCGCCTACGTCGGCGCCGCAAGCCCGGACGCGCACGCCGCCGGGCTCACCGAGGCCGGTCGCGTCGCACTGGAGGCCGGGGTCGGTGAAGCGCGGGTCGCGGTCCTGCTGCCCGACGGTGGAGCGTCGCTGGGCATCGGCGCGGGTGCGCCGGGCGCCGAACTCACCGCGCGGGAACGCGAGGTCCTGGGCTGTCTGGCCGAGGGGATGACCAACCAGCAGGTCGCCAGCCGCCTCGGCATCTCGATCCGGACGGTGACCGTGCACGTGTCGAACCTGCTGCGCAAGACCGGTTCGGCCTCCCGCACCGAGGCCGCGCTGTGGGCGGTGCGTCACGGCCTCGCGGGCGGCCGTTAGGCGGGCGGCCCCAGGCGCCGCTCGGCTTCGGCGAGGCGCTGCTCAAGGGCCCGGACGCGGTCGTAGAGGTCGATGAGGGTCGGCCCGTTGGCGACCACGCCGGAGCGCTGCCAGTTCCGCCGGACGAACTCCTCCCGGGTCTCGTGCGGCGACTGCTGGAACCCGCCCGGAGGGGCGGCGTGCGCCATCGTGCCCAAGCGGTGCCACGCGGCCTTCTGCGCCTTGAGGACGGCGACCGCGCCGAGGACGATGATCGCGAGGACCGCGACGGGAATCAGTAAGAACAGGTTCTCGGACACGTCGGCCGCCTAGCTCTCGTCACCGGACGGAAGACCGGCATCGGTGAGGAACCCCGGGCCGGTCATCAGCCGCCAGTCGAGGAAGGACCCGTCGGTGAACGCCATCCGCGCGACCGGGTCACCGTCCCGCTCGCCGGTGCCGGCGAAGGAGGCCACGTACCGCCGGGGGAGCTGCGAGGTCATCGACGGCTCCTCCTCGCCCGTCGCGCCGAAGTCCCAGAAGGTCAGGTACAGGTCCGACACCGACAGCACGAGCGGGTCGCCGTCGCGGGAGAAGGCCGCCGCGATCGAGCCTTCGCCGCCCTGCCGCACGCCGGGGACGACCCGGCAGTGCGCGAGCAGGCGCTCGCCGGCGAGGAGCCGGGTCAGTCGCTTGGTGAAGTCGGGCGCGGCGAGGGCCGCTTTCCCGGCGATCTTGTCGAAGACGTCCATATCGCTCCCTAACGCAGTGGGCCTTGCGTTAGTGACCCTAAGTCCACCACGCCCTTAACGCAATCAGCTTCTGCGTTAATGTGAAGCACGTGACTCCGACCGCACCGGCCCGCCGGACCGGGGGCCGCAGCGCGCGCGTCCGCGCGGCGGTGCACCGGGCCTTCACCGAACTGCTCACCGAACGCGGCTACGGCAACTTCGCCGTCGGCGACGTCGCCGAACGCGCCGGTGTCGCCGACTCCAGCGTCTACCGCCGGTGGGGACGGCTCGACGCGCTGCTCATGGACGTCCTCGTCGACCGGCTCAACACCGACTGGCCCGTTCCCGACACCGGCGGCCTCGCGGGGGACCTGCGCGAGTTCGCGCTCAACGTCGCCAGGGGCGTCAACGGGCCCGACGCGCTGACGGTGCTGCGGACGGTCATCGCCCTCCTCGACGTCGAAGGCGGCGAGGAGGTCCGCAGGCTCTTCCTGAGCCAGCGGACCGGTCAGATCGAGGCGATGCTCGACCGCGCGCGGGCGCGCGGCGAACGGACGCCCGAGGTCGGCGACGTCGTCGACGTGGTGATGGCGCCGATGTACTTCCGCTACGTCTTCTCGGCCGGTCCCGTCGACGACGCCTACGTCCGGAAGCTGCTGGAACGCCTCGGCGTCGTGGTCTTCTAGGCCCCCGGCAGCACGACGGTGACCCCGGCGCCGGGCCGCGTGCCCATCGCCGCAAGCGCGGCCGGTGCCTCGCCGAGGCCGATCGTGCTCGTCACGAGATCCTGCGGGCGCAGGCGCCCGGCGGCGACCAGCCCCATCATCTCCGGATAGGCGTGCGCGGCCATGCCGTGGCTGCCCAGGACGTCCAGCTCATAGACGATGACGCGCTCCATGGGCAGCGCCGGATCGCCCTCGGCACCCGGCAGCAGCCCGACCTGGACGTGCCGTCCACGCCGCCGCAGGCTCAGCAGCGAGGCCGCGCACGTCCCCGGGCTGCCCAGCGCGTCGAGGGAGACGTGCGCACCGCCGCCGGTGGCCGCGCGGACCGCCTCGGCGGTGTCGGCGCCGTCGGCGGCCGAGACGCACACCGCCGCCCCGAAGCGCTCTGCGAGGGCCAGCGCGACCGGCGAGACGTCGACCGCGACGACCCGCGCGCCCGCCGCCGCGGCGATCATCACCGCCGACAGTCCGACCCCGCCGCACCCGTGCACCGCGACCCACTCGCCGGGCCGGGCCGCGCCCCGGGCGGCGACCGCGCGGTACGCCGTCGCGAAACGGCAGCCCAGCGAGGCCGCCGCGGTGAAGGAGAGCCCGGCCGGGAGCGCGATGAGGTTGGCGCCGGCGGCGTCGACCCGGACGTATTCGGCGAAAGAGCCCCAGTGCGTGAAACCCGGCTGCGTCTGGCGCTCGCAGACCTGCTGCTCACCCGCCGCGCACGCCGGGCAGCTCCCGCAGGCGCACACGAAAGGCGCGGTGACGCGGTCACCCGGTTTCCAGCCGGTGACCTCCTCGCCGACCGACTCCACGACACCGGCGAACTCGTGACCCGGTACGTGCGGGAGCGCGATGTCGGGGTCGTGGCCCATCCAGCCGTGCCAGTCGCTGCGGCACAGCCCGGTCGCCTCAACGCGGACGACCGCGCCACGCCGACCGGGGGAGGGCTCGGGGACGTCGGCGACGGCGAGGGGGCCGCCGTGGGCCTCGAAAAGCACCGCTCGCATGCTCGGCTCCTTACTCGGCGAATGCCCGATGGTAGGACCCGGCGTGCCCCGGCGACCAGCCCTGGGCACACTTGATCCATGAGGCTGGTGACGATCGACGACGTCCGCGCGGCGGAGAAGGCCATCGAGGGGTTCGCCGTGCGCACCCCACTGCTGCACGCCGCATGGGCCGGTGACCTGTGGCTCAAGGCGGAGAACCTCCAGCCGGTCGGGGCCTTCAAGATCCGTGGCGCGGCCAACGCCCTGGCCCGTCTCCCCGAGGGCGCCGGCGTCATCACGCACTCATCGGGCAACCACGGGCGCGCCCTCGGGTACGCCGCCGCGCGTCGCGGAGTGCCGTGCGTGGTCGTCGTCCCCGACACCGCCCCGGCCGCGAAGGTCGCCGGGATCCGCGACACCGGTGCCGAGATCATCATGGTCACGCCCGCCGAACGCTTCAGCGCCACCGAACGCCTGACCGCCGAACGCGGCCTCGTGCTCATCCCGCCCTACGACCACCCCGACGTGATCGCCGGGCAGGGCACGGTCGGGCTGGAGATCCTCGACCAGTCATCCGATGTGGACACCGTGCTGGTGCCGGTCGGCGGCGGCGGGCTCGGTTCCGGGGTGGCGACGGCCGTCAAGGCGCTCGCGCCCACGGTCCGGGTGATCGGGGTCGAGCCGGAACTGGCCGCCGACGCCGAGGAGAGCCTCCGTGCCGGGGAACTCATCGCCTGGCCGCAGGAGAAGAGCTACCGCACCATCGCCGACGGCGTCCGCACGGGCCTGTCGGAGCTCACCTTCGCGCACCTCAAGGCCAGGCTCGACGACATCGTGACCGTCACCGAGGCCGAGATCCGTTCCGCCACCGGGGAACTGGCCCGCCGCGCGAAGCTCGTCGCCGAACCGACCGGCGCGCTCACCACCGCCGCGTACCTGCGCTACGGGTCCGAGTGGGGCCGCGCCGCCGCCGTCGTCAGCGGCGGGAACCTCGACCCGGAGCTGCTGGCGGAACTCGTCACGGCGAGCTGAAGTCCACTTCGGACGAAGGCAGTACCCGGACGCTGCGGCCCGGGTACTCGATGATGCCGAAGATCTGGTTGTGGTGCGCGATCGACCGCGCGGCCGAGATGTACTCGTCGGTGTCCTCGCGTTCCATCGTCGTGTGCCCGTCGGCGACGAGCACGACGTCGTAGCCGTGCCCGAGCGACGCCCGCGCGGCGCTCTCGACGCAGAACTCCGTGGCGAAGCCGGTGACCAGCACCTCGGTGACGCCCAGCGCGTCCAAGGTCGCCTTCAACGTCGTGTCGATAAAGGGATCGGCGCTCCGCTTGGCGATCACGACGTCCTCGACCCGGGGCGTCAGCGCCTCGACGAACTCGTGCCCCGGCGCGCCTTGCGGCAGTTTCTCGCCCCACTGCTGCAAAGCGATCACGGGGACTCCGGCCGCATCCGCCCGCTCCCGCAACCCGGCGACGACCGCGACGGTGGCATCGAGGTCGTGCGCCCGCGAGCGGGTGAGTAGCGCGGTCTGCATGTCGATGATGAGCAGCGCGGGACGGTGGGCCATGAGGGGGACCATACGCGGGTGGGGGTGGGGGAGGTGGGTGGATGCGTGCCTCCGCGCCGAGCGGGTATCCACAAGGGTCCCCACCCGCCACGACATTCGCCGCCCCGCCGGGCGCGTGTCATCCTCTAAGGGAGGTGACCTGCCGATGCCCGTCCCGAACATCGTCGACCGCGCCATCAGGCTGTTCCGGTTCCTCGCGCGGGTCCAGCAACTGCGCTCCGACCCGCCGCGCACCGTCGAGGCCTACCAGCAGGGCGGCGGCGCCGTCCTCTGGTTCGGTGACGTGCCGGCGCATCCCGCCGTCGCGCCGATCGGTCCCGAACCCGGCCCCGACGACGTGCTGCTCACCGTCGACCGCGTCGCGCGCGTCGACCCGCCCACCCCGCCCGAAGCGCTGGCCGCGCGGCTGAGCACGCCCCTCGACGACCCGGACACGCCGCCCGCGCTCGACGACGGCGCGAGCGAACCCGAACTCGACGCCTACCTCACCGCCTGGAACCCCTGGGCCGAAAAGGAACGCGCCGACGCGCCGGTCCGCGCGCTGTACGGCCGCCTCTTCGCGATGCACGTGGCCGCCACCGGCCACCCCGAGGACCTCGAACTCGTCCTCGGCATCGGCTGCCTCTCCTGGGTCCCGCCCGGCGAGTCCCCGGTCCGCCGCCACCTGCTGACCGCGCCCGTCGCCATCGGCTTCGACGCCGACACCGGCCGCCTGTCGGTCGTGCGCGTCAAGGCCCTCGACGCGCTCGCCGTCGAACTGGAGATGCTCGACCCCGGCCACATCGCCGCATCGGCGCACCTCCAGGGGATTCGCGCCGACGCGCAGAGCACCGCCGCGCACCCCATGCACCGCGGCGAGCAGGGACCGCTCGTCCGCCGTCTCGTGCACACCCTCGACGCCGACGGCGGGTACAGCGACGCCGACCTCCCGCCCGCGCACGGCCCCCGCGCGCAGGCCGCCTTCGCGCCCGCGCTCATCCTGCGCCGCCGTTCCCGCCGCGACCTCGTCGAGATCTACGAGGCCATCGGCGAAGAACTGATCCACACCGGTCGCGTCCCCGAAGGCCTCCTCCCGCTCGTCGACCCCGACCACGTGCCCGCCGCCGAACCCGGCGGGCCCGGCGGCGCACTGGTCACAGTGGACGGTGATCCCTTCCTTCCGCTGCCCGCCAACGACACGCAGCGCCGGATCCTCGAACAGGTAGACACCCGGGCCCAGACCCTCGTGCAGGGCCCGCCCGGCACCGGCAAGACCCACACCGCCGCCCTGCTCATCTCCCACCTCCTCGCCCGCGGCGAGCGCGTCCTGGTCACCGCCCACACCGACCGCGCCCTCAAAGAGGTCCGCGACAAGCTTCCGGCGGCGATCAAACCGCTGTCGGTCGCCGTCGTCGGCACCTCGCGGGAGGACATGTCCGACCTCAAGGTCGCCGTCGAGCGCATCGCCGCCGCCTCCGCCGAACACGACGAGGCCGCCGCCGCCGAGACCATCGAGGCGTGCCTGGCCGCCATCGACCGGCTCGGCGCCGAACGCGCCGGGCTCCACCACCGCCTCGTCGACGCCCGCGAGGACGAGGTCCGCGTGCACGAGTTCCGCGGTGAGCGCGGCACCCTGGCGCAGCTCGCCGTCCGTCACCGCGAGCGGAGCGCGAAGCACGCGTGGCTGCCGGAGTACGCCGAGGTCGACGCCGGCGAGCCGGCCCCGCTCGACTCCACCGAGGCCCTGGCGTGGCTGAAACTGTTGCGGGACAGCGATCTCGCCGCCGACGAACCCGAGGCCGACGCCCGTCTCGTCGAACTGGCCGCCGTCCCCGACCGGGGCATCTACGCCGATCTCGTCGCCACCGTCCCCGGTCTGGGCGTACTCGCCGACCGGGTCGCCGCCGCGCCCGTGCCGCGCGTCTTCGCCGACCTCGTCGCCGCGGAACGCGCCGCCATCGAGGCCGAAGCGGCCCACGGGCACCTCAAGGACCACCCCGCGCACCGGCCGGTCACGGCCCTGGATCCCGGTGTCCGCGCGGAGTTGCGGGAGCGGCTCCACCGCCTCGCCGACGAGGCCGGCGACCTCGCCCGCTGGCGCGAGCGCTGGATGGACGAGGCGCTCGTCGACGTCCGCTCCGGCCGCGCCCAGATCTGGCGTGCCCGCGCCCGCCAGATCAGCGACCTGATGGTGCGCGCGAAGCCCCTCGTGGAACGAATCGGGCCGCTCACCCACATCGAGGTGGAGGGTGGCGGGGTCGGCGCACTCAACGCCCTCGCGCGGCAGCTGCTGGAGCACCTCGGCACCGGCGGCCGCATCAAGGCCGGGCCGGACGGCACCGTCAAGGTCGGCGCCCTCACCGCGAAGGCCGTCAAACAGGCGCAGCCGCTGTTCGAGCGCGTTCGCGTCGACGGCCTGCCGCCGACGACCCGCGACCGGCTCGAAGCCTTCGCCACCCATGTCGACGCGCTCGCCGCGCTCGGTGCCCTCGACCGGGCCTGGCCGGACGGAACCCCGGTCCCGGCGGGGAAGTCGCTGTCGGAGCGTCTCCAGTGGCACCTGACCGAACGCGCCCAGCTCGGCCGCGTGCTCGCCCTCGGCGGCGCGCTCGACCGCGAGGAGAGCGCCCTCGCCGGGATGGGCCTGCCGCGTCCCGATTGGACCGACCTGGCCTCCGTGCGCTCGTACGCCGCCCTCGTGGAGGCCGCGGCGGCCGCCGACGCCGTTCGTTCGGCGGGCGTGCCGCTGACCCGGATCGCCGAAGTGGTCGGGGAGGTGGCGCGCTGGAAGGACGCCGCGCCCTGCGTCCGGGAGCTCGACGCCGCCGTCGCCGGACGCGACCCCGACGCCTACGCCACCGCACACGCCCGGCTCGCGAGACTCCATCAGGTCCGGGCGCTGGCGGCCCGCCGCGACGATCTCGCCCGCCGTCTGTCCACAGTGGCCGACGGGCTGCGCGAGGCCGTCGCCGCCGATCCCGGCGACCCCGTGTGGCGCACCCGGCTCGGCGCTTTCGAGGAGGCCTGGGACTGGGCCGCGACGGGCGCGTGGATCACCGGCCGTGACGCCGAGGACGTCAACCTGCTGCGTTCGTCGGTCACCGCGGTCGAGGAGCGGATCCGCGCCCAGGTCGAGGAACTGGCCGCCACCCGCGCCTGGAACCACGCCGTCTCGGCCGCGCGCCTGACCGGCGCCGCCCGCGCGAACCTCACCCACTACGCCCAGCTCGTGCAGCGCCTCGGCAAGGGCACGGGCAAGTACGCCGTGCAGCGCCGAACGGAGATCCGCCAGGCCATGGACCGCTGCCGCGAGGCCGTCCCGGTGTGGATCATGCCGGTCTACCGGATCGCCGAGCAGCTGCGGATCCGGCCGGGCATGTTCGACGTGGTCATCGTCGACGAGGCCTCCCAGGCCGGTCTCGAAGCGACCTTCCTGCAGTACCTGGCGCCGAAGATCGTCGTGATCGGCGACGACCGGCAGGTCTCGCCCTCCGCCGTCGGCGTCAACCAGCAGCGCCTGCGCGACCTCGCCGGCCAGTACCTCGCCGACGACCACTACCGCGCCTCCTGGCAGGACCCCCGCCGCAGCCTCTTCGACGAGGCCAAGATGCGGTTCCGGGGGATGCTCACGCTGACCGAGCACCGCCGCTGCGTCCCCGAGATCATCGGTTTCTCCAACCGCGTCGCCTACGAACCCGACGGGATCCGTCTGCTCCCGGTGCGGCAGTACGGCGTCGACCGCCTCGAACCGGTCCGCCCGGTGTACTGCCCCGACGGGTACACGCGCGGCCAGACCGGCGGGAAGGTCAACCCCGTGGAGGCCGAGGCCGTCGTCGCGCAGATCGAGAAGTGCGTCGCCGACCCGCGCTACGACGGGCTCACCTTCGGCGTCATCTCCCTGCTCGGAACCTCTCAGGCCAAGGCGATCGAGCGCGAGCTGCTGGACCGGATACCGCCGGAGGAATGGGCCGCCCGCGACCTGCGCTGCGGTGACTCCGCCGACTTCCAGGGCGCCGAACGCGACGTCATGTTCCTGTCCATGGTCGCCGCGCCCGACGACCGCGCGGGAGACGGCGGGCTCCGCTCCGCCCTCACCAGCGACGTCTACGTGCAGCGCTACAACGTCGCCGCTTCCCGTGCGCGTGACCAGATGTGGCTTTTCCACTCGATCGAGCCGAGTGCCCTGGGCAACCCCGAGGACATGCGCTTCCAGCTGCTCGACCACTGCTACCACGCCGTTCGCGGCACGGGCGCCCCCGCCGTCGGCGAGCGCGTCAGCGACACCGTCCGCGTCGAGCCCTTCGAGTCGCTGTTCGAGCAGCGCGTCCACAATCGGCTGTGCGAGCTGGGGTACACGGTGATCCCGCGTTTCCCGGTCGAGGGCTACCGCATCGACTTGGTCGTCGTCGGTGCCAAGGCGCGTCTGGCCGTCGAGTGCGACGGCGACACCTGGCACGGTCCGCAGGCCTACGAGCACGACCTGGCCCGCCAGCGTGACCTCGAACGCTGCGGCTGGCGCTTCCACCGCGTACGCGAGTCGGCCTTCGCGATCGACCCCGAGGCGGCCCTGGCCGCGCTCGTGGGCCGCCTTCGTGAGCTGGACATCCATCCCGCGGGGGCCGATTCGCCTACCGTGAACTCATGAGGGTGCTGCTTTTCGGTGGGACGGGCATGGTCGGTCAGGGCGCGCTGCTGGCGTGCCTGCGGGATCCGGGCGTGCGCGAAGTGCTGTCGGTCGGGCGGGCCGCGACCGGCCGCTCGCACGCCAAGCTGACCGAGCTCGTCCGCCCGGACCTGTTCGAACTGTCCGATGTGGAGGACCGGCTCGCCGGGTTCGACGCCTGCCTGTTCTGCCTCGGCGTGTCCTCGGCGGGGATGGGGGAGGCCGACTACCGGCGGGTCACCCACGATCTGACGATGTCGGTCGCCGAACGCCTGGTGCGCGTCGGGCCGTCGACGCGTTTCCTCTACATCTCCGGTGCCGGAACGAATGCGGGCGGCCGAAGCATGTGGCAGCGGGTGAAGGGCGCCACCGAGAACGCGCTCCTCGCCACGCCCCTGGATGCGTACATGTTCCGCCCGGGGATGATCCAGCCTCGCGACGGGATCCGGTCGAAGACGCGTCTCTACCGGGCTCTGTACACCGTGCTGACGCCGGTGCTCAGCGGCCTGCGGGCGATCGCGCCGAACGCGGTGACGACCACCGACGCGCTCGGCCGCGCGATGCTCGCGGTCGCCGAACGCGGCGGGGATCAGCGCGTGCTGGAGATGGCCGACATCAACCGTCTGTCCCGAGAGCCATGAGGACCAGCGCGATCGGCGCGGCCAGGATCAGCGTCCGCAGCGGCTCGGGCAGCTGGTAGAGGAGTCGCAGGACGCCGTCGTCGCCGTACTCGGCGACCATGACGCCGTTGGCGTCGAGGAACGCGACCTGTGAGGCGCCGTGCGCGCGGCCGCCTTCGGCGCGCTGCGCGAAGGCCTCCCACGCGACCTCGCACACCGGGGTGCCGTGGGCGTCGACGAGCCGGTGCGACTGGGCGCCGGCGACCCAGCCGGTGATGGGCGCGGTCATCATGCTCGGCGCGACGCTCTGGATGTACTTGGCGGTGTTGTGCTCGACGCGGCCGTAGACCATCCCGTTGGCGGCCTGGACCGTCACCGGCACCTGGACGACGGAGACCTGGCCCGGCTGGCGGTCGAGGTAGAACATCGGCGTCCCGGCGGCGTCGTCGACGCGCAGGGCGACGTGCGGGCGGTCGCCGACGTGGTCACCGGGCTCGAAGAACTTCGCGATCCCCTTGCGGGGTGGGGGTCCGATGATCTGGACGGCCTTGGCCAGGAGCGCGCCGGTGTCGTCGGTGTAGCTGAAGTCGACGCTGTTGTCGGGCTGGGACACCTTCATCCGAGGCGTGTCGTAGATCCCGGGCATGGTTCCGATCCTCGGGCGTGGGAGCGTTTCCGTCAAGGATTCTCGTCGTAGAGGCGGACGAGGCGGTCGATCCGCCACAGCTGCCCGACGATGAGGAGCGTCGCCCCGAAGACGGTCGGCCACACCGCGAGCACGACGAGGCCCCACACGATCATGACCAGGCCCGCGAGGCCGAGAACGCCGAGGAGGCGCAGGACCGCGCGGTGCTCGGCGTCGACGAGCGAGCGGTCGGCGAGCCACCGCTTCTCGCCGTAGATCCCTTTCGCCGCCCAGCTTCGAGGCTGCTCGACGGGCGCGAACGCGCGCGGGTTCAGCCACAGCCACACGACGACGGCGCCGATCGGGGCGAGGGACCACCAGCCGATCCAGTCGCGGCTCCAGATGGCGAGCAGCATGAGCGGGATCGCGGCGAAGCGGGTCCAGACGCTCCACGGGTTGGCGTGCCGCTTCCAGGATTCGTCGGTCATCCGGAAGGTCGAGGCCACAGTGGACAGTGCGCCCATGGTCAGCTCCGTTCGGTGGTGAGGCCCCTGGCGAGGGTGGCGATCGTGGCGTCGAGGACGGCGGCGTGGTCGGCGCCGAAGAGCTCGCGGTTCATGACGACCAGGCCGGCCGCGCGCATGACGCCGAGCACCGTGCCGGGCTCGACGTCGCCGACGAGCAGCCCCTCGCGCTGGCCCCGCCCGATGTAGTCGAGGACCGGTGCGATGAGCTGAGGCCCGATCCGCGCCACGTCCTCGGGCGCCACCCGCCGCGACACCGCGCGCAGCTCCTCGGGATGTGTCAGAAGGCGACGGTAGAAGGGATCGGTGGTCAAGACCTCGGTGAGCGCGTGCAGCAGGGCGGTCACCCCCTCGACGTCGGCCGGTTCGGCCAGCGCGGGCTTCAGGCGGTCGGCGATCAGCGGCGCCCGCCGGAGCATGACGGCGGTGTAGAGCGCCTCCTTGGAATCGAAGAAGGCGTAGAAGCTGCCCTTGGCGATCCCGGCGGGGGCGACGAGCTCGTCGAGGGAGGTCTTCTTGAGGCCCTGCGCGGGAAAGAGCGCCTCGCCCGCGTCGAGGAGGAGGGCGTGGATGCGCTCGCGTTCGTCGGGGGTGAAGGGGACGGGCGGCACGAGCGGCTCCTGACTCAAGCTATGACTGGATTGGATATTCGGTCATAGCCTACGTCACGAAGACCGGTGGTGGCGAGCGCGGGGACCTCTCCCGTGCGGCGATCGTTAGCCTCATGGAATGCAGCCACCGCACAGCACACCTGAAGCCCCGAAAAGCGCGGGACCGGCCGTGGCCTCGGTGGTCCTCGCGTTCCTGGGCATCGTGCTGCCCTTCCTGCCGATCGACCTGACGGGCGTGCGCGCGTTCATCGCCCTGCCGCTCGGCCTCGCGGGGCTCGCCGCGGCGATCGTCGGCCTGACGGGAAACCGGCGCGGCAGGCCGGTGGCGGTGGCCGGGATCGTGCTCTCGGTGCTGGTGGCGGCGCTGGGGGCCTGGATGATCGCCCTGCACGTGGATCTGGGGGCGGGGGGTTAGGCGAGAGGGCTTCCCGCACGCCTCATCCCTAGTCCAACCACCCCAACCGCGCCGCCCGCACCCCCGCCTGGAACCGGCTCCCCGCCCCGAGCAGCGCCGTCAACTCGCCGACGATCCGAGTCACCGTCCGGGTCGACACCCCCAGCGCCCGCGCGATCGCGTCGTCCTTCGCG
This sequence comes from Phytomonospora endophytica, assembly GCF_014202425.1. Taxonomy (GTDB): domain Bacteria; phylum Actinomycetota; class Actinomycetes; order Mycobacteriales; family Micromonosporaceae; genus Phytomonospora; species Phytomonospora endophytica. Next base: position 105,778 of record NZ_JACHGT010000004.1, read on the forward strand.
CCCGTCCCCAGCATCCGCAGCACCGTCCGCTGCTGCTCGGTGAGCCGCGCGTCGTGCACCGATCCGGGCACGTCGGCGGCCTCCGACGCGGTCGTCCAGCAGTAGTCGTGCAGGTGCGCCAGCGGTTGCGCGAGGTTGCGCCCGCGCAGGATCACCGCCCACGCGCGCGGGTCGCTCCGGTCGCCTTCGACGATCGCGGTGGCGCGGTCGTAGACGACCATCCGCGTCGGCACCAGCGGCGCGTACCGGACCTCGACTCCGGTGGCCGTGCGCGCTTCGAGGTGGCGGCGCATGTGCGGGAGGTTGTGGGTGATCTGCGCGTGCAGGGTCCGGATCCGCACGCCGTTGGCCAGTGCGACGTCGTCGCGCGTGCGGACCCGGGCCGGTTCGCGCTCGTGGTGGTTCCAGTCCGAGGCGGGGTGCAGTTCGAGGATGCTCTCCCGGGCCAGCTCGGCCAGTTCGTTGAGGATCTGCTCGATGAGCGGCCGATCCTCGCGGTTGTCGGCCAGGAGCCTTCCGAGGGCGGCCATCGCGTCGACGGAGATCTCGGCCGCCGCGTCGAGCAGCCCGAGCGAGGCCAGGTGCCCGCGCACCCCGGGCACCTGCTCGGGTGGCAGGTCCACGGTGGACGCGGCGAAAGTCGTTCCGTCCTCGCGCATGCGCGCGTAGACCTGTTGCGCGGCAAGAGCCGTGTCCACCATGGGCGCTCCCGTCGACCGTGTCCGGTTCCCGCCATGGCGTACCCCGGAAGCGCCGAGTCGTGGCGCCGGCCGACCGCGGACGGCCATGCTCGGTGTCGGGGCGAGCCGACGGCGGTCATACCTAACCGCCGTACGGTTCCATGCACGCCCCGGACCACCCCGTGAGGAGCGAAAATGATCACCGTCGACTTCAGTCTCACCGCCTACCGCGTCACCGGCCTCGACGCCGGGACCTGCGCGCACCGCGTGGACAGCGTCCGCGTCGAGCTGATCCGGGTGCCCGGCGTCGGCGGCGTCGACCTGGATCCCGCGCCCGGCAAGGTCAGCGTCCTGTCCGACGGTGACGTCGACGAGGCGGCGGTCCGTGCGGCCATCGAGGCCGCCGGCTGCGACATCGCGGCCTGTTGAACGAGCACGGACCGGCCCGTTTCCGCTGACGGGCCGATCCACTGCTTAGACGGGCCGGACGTCGCAGCAGGTTTCACGTCCGGCCCGAAAGTGTCCCAGATCCCAAGGGCCGCAGGGAAAGTCAGACGACCTTCCGGGCCGACGCGATCGACTCGGCGAGCCGCTCCAGCAGCGGCGCGCACCCGGCGTAGGAGAAGCGCGGCTCGGGCGCCCACGGCGTGATCTGCCCGGCCTCGACCGCCGGGAGCTTCGCCCACGCGGGCTTCTCGGCGAGCTGCGCGGGCTGGAGGCCCTGCGTCCGCTCGTCGAGGAGCAGCAGGTCGGCGTCGTACTTGTCGAGGTTCTCGTAGCTGAGCTCCTCGAAGTACCCGTCGGCGTTGACGCTGTCGGGCACGAGGAGGTCGACGCCGAGCTCCTTGAAGAAGATGAGGTCGCTGTTGCGGGCCGGCGTCGACACGTAGAACAGGTCCGTCCACGCCGCGCAGGCCATGACCTTGATGCCGGGGTTGGCCGCGGTGGCCTCCCGGACGGCCTGGGCGGCGGTCTCGAAGCGCGTCTTCGCCTCAGCCGTGGCGGGCGAGGCGAGGTCGGCGCCGATGGCCCCGGCCAGCTCGGCGAAGCGGTCGATCGGCTTCGACAGCGGCATGTCGAAGGTCTTGATCCCGACGCTGGGCACCAGCCCGAGGATCTTCTCCGAGGATTCCGCCGGCACGAACCACAGCGTGTCGTCGAACATGTTGCTGACCAGCAGGTCCGGGTTCAGCTTGGCGTACTCCTCGACGTTGAACTCGCCCCAGGCGTTGCCCAGCACGGTCACCTTGGAGACGTCGAGGTCGCCCGCCTGCGCGTCCTTCGTCCCGTCGGCGGCGGTCGTCGGGCCGAACACGCCGACGACGCGGTCGCCGAGCCCGAGGTCGTGCAGGGCCGCCGCGACACCGATGAAGGCGACGATCCGCTTCGGCGCGGCGTCGAGCGTGGCGATCTGACCGCGGTCGTCGGTGAAGGTCCACGAGCCCGCCGGTGAGCCTCCGTCGTCCTTGGAGCCGCAGGCGGCCAGCAGGGCGCCGAGACCGAGGGCGCCGCCCGCGGTGAGGAGACCGCGGCGGGAGAGTGACGAGGTGAGCGGACTGCGCATGGGGTGCCTTTCGCATGGGAGGAGGATGGTTAGGTTAGCCTAGCCAAATGCTTCGCCCCCAGGTCGAGGCGGCCGTCCCTCCGGCACGACATGCCCCGCGGGCACTGCGCGCCGCCGGCCTGCTCGCCGCCCTGCTCGTCCTCATCGCCGTCGTCGTGCTCAGCCTCGCCCTCGGGTCGCGGCCGCTCACGCTCGGCGAGGCCTGGTCCGGCCTCTTCGACGCCGCCTCCAACTCCTACACCGTCGTGCACGACATGCGCCTGCCCCGCACCGTCCTCGGTCTCATCGTGGGCATCGCGCTCGGCCTCGCCGGAGCCGTCGCCCAGGGCCTCACGCGCAACCCGATCGCCGACCCCGGCCTGCTCGGCATCAACGCCGGCGCCTCGGCGGCCGTCGTGTCGTCGATCACCTTCTTCGGCGTGACCTCTTTCACCGGCTACATCTGGTTCGCCTTCGCGGGCGCGGCGGCCGTGTCTGTCCTGGTCTACGCCGTCAGCGGCGGTCGTGGCGCGACACCCGTCCGGCTCGCGCTGGCCGGCGCGGCCATCAACGCCGCCCTCTACTCCTTCGTCAGCGCCACCGAACTCCTCGACGCCGCCTCCCTCAACCGGATGCGCTTCTGGACCGTCGGCTCGCTCGCCGACGCCCGGATGAACACCGTCTGGAGCGTCCTGCCGTTCATCGTGGTCGGGACGGTCCTCGCCCTGTTCCTCGCGCGCGGTCTCAACGCCCTCGCCCTCGGCGACGACTCCGCCCGCTCGCTCGGCGCGAAACCGGCCGTCACCCGCGTCGTGTCCATGATCGCCGTGACGCTCCTGTGCGGAGCCGCGACCGCCGCGTGCGGCCCGATCGTCTTCGTCGGCCTGATGGTCCCGCACATGGTCCGCGCCCTCACCGGCCCCGACCTGCGCTGGATGCTCCCGTACTGCCTGCTCCTGTCGCCGGTCATGCTGCTGGGCGCCGACGTCATCGGCCGCGTCGTCGCCCGCCCCGGTGAGATCCTCGTCGGGATCGTCACCGCCGTCGTCGGCGGTCCGGTCTTCCTGTACCTCCTCCTGCGGCGGAAGGGAGCCCGCGCGTGAGCGTCCTGCGGCACCGCTCCATCTCGGTCCGGCTGCACCTGCGGCCGCTGCTCGTCGCGATCGCCTGCGCGCTGGTGGCCGTCGTCGTCGCCGTCGTGTCCATCGGCAGCGGCGACTACCCGCTGAGCCCCGGCGAAGTCGTCACGACCCTGCTCGGGCAGGGCAGCCGCATGGACGCCTTCATCGTCAACGAACTGCGCCTGCCGCGCGTGGCGACCGCCCTCGCCGTCGGCGTCGCCCTCGGCCTGTCCGGCGGTGTCTTCCAGGCCCTCGTCCGCAACCCCCTCGGCAGCCCCGACGTCCTCGGCTTCACCCAGGGCGCCTCGGCCGGGGCCCTCACGGTCATGCTCATCGCGGGCGGTTCGGGACTGGCCGTCGCCGGCGGCGCCGTCGCCGGAGGCCTGGTCACCGGCGCGATCATGCTCATCGTCGCCGGACGCGCGGGCGCCCACGGCTACCGGCTCGTGCTGGTCGGCATCGGCCTGTCGGCGATCCTCACCGGCGTCGTCGGCTACCTGCTCACCAAGGCCCAGATCATCGACGCCGCCCAGGCGACCCTCTGGCTCACCGGCAGCCTCGACGGCCGCGACTGGGACGACGTGCTGCCGCTGGCGATCCTGCTCGCCCTCACCCTCCCGCTCCTCGTGCTCGCCTCCCGCGCGCTGGTGATGCTGGAGATGGGCGACCAGAGCGCGGGCGCGCTCGGCGTGCCCGTCGGGCGCCTGCGGCTGCTGCTGTACGTCACCTCGGTGCTCCTGGTGTCCTTCGCGGCGGCCGCCGCCGGGCCGGTCTCGTTCGTCGCGCTCACCGCGCCGCACCTCGCGCGCCGCCTGACCCGCGCGCCCGGACCGAACCTGCTCGCCTCGGCGACGATGGGCGCGGTCCTGCTCGTCGTCGCCGACCTCGTCGCCCAGCGCGCCTTCACCGGGCGCACGCTGCCCGTCGGCGTGATCACCGGCCTGCTCGGCGGCGGATACCTGGTGTGGCTGCTGGTGATGGAACGCAAGGCCGGGCGCATCTGAACCACCAGTGGTGAACAAAGTTGCTCATAAGGCTGGGTTCACCAGCGCGGACGTATTCCAATCCGTGACTGAACGCCACTATTCTGGGCCCCGGCCGACGGCGGGGAGGTGCCGCGATGCGCATGGTGGGGCGCGAGGAGACGCTGCGGGAGGCGGCGGGCGCGCTGACGGCCCATCGCAGCGTCCTGCTGCACGGGCCACCCGGGATCGGCAAGTCCACACTCGCCGACGCCCTCGCCGACCGCGCGCGTGCCGACGGCGTCCACGTCCTGCGGGCCGCGCCCGCCGCCGTCGAGAGCGACCTGCCCTACCTCGTCCTCATCGACCTCTTCGCCGAGAGCGTCGCCGCCGCCCGCGCCCTGCCCACCCACCTGCGCGAAGCCCTCGACGTCGCGCTCCTGCGCACCCGCGGGGCCGGCGCCGGACCCGACGAACTGACCGTCCGCATCGCCGTCCTCGAACACCTCCGCCGTCTCGCCGCCGAGAACCCCGTCCTGCTCGTCATCGACGACGCCCAATGGGTCGACGGCGCCAGCGCCGACGTCCTCGCCTTCGCCGCCCGCCGCATCGGCGGCCTGCCCGTGTCGATCCTGGTCACCGAACGCGTCGAGGACGCCGAACCCACCGCCCGCGCGCTGTGCCACGACCCCCTCGCCATCGCCCTCGAACCACTCGACCGGACCGCCATCACCGAACTCCTCAGCGCCGAGACGGCCGCCCACACCGCCCAGCGCGTCTACGCGGCCAGCGGCGGCAACCCCATGTACGCCATCGAACTCGCCCGCGCTCTCGGCCGCGGACCGGCACCCGCCGAACACGAACCCCTGCCCGTCCCCGACCGCCTCCGCGACCTCCTCGCCAGGCGCCTCGACGGCCTCGGCGACGACACCCGCCGCGCCCTCGTCTACGCCGCCCTCGTCTCCCGGCCCACCCTCGGCCTGCTCATCCGCGCCGAAGCCCTGCCCGCCGACGGCCTCCACGCCGCCGAGACCGCCCGCATCATCACCGCCACCGACGACGGCGACATCGCCTTCCTCCACCCGCTGCTGCGCGAACTCGTCACCAGCGACGCCGGCTGCGCCTCCCGCCGCGCCGCCCACGCCGAACTGGCCGCCGTCGTCGACGACCCCGTCGAACGCGCCCGCCACCGCGCCCTCGGCAACCCCGCCGCCGACGCCGACATCGCCGCCCTCGCCGAGACCGCCGCCACCGAGGCCGCCGGCCGGGGCGCGCCCGGCACCGCCGTCGGTCTCGCCCGCCTCTCCGCCCGCCGGACCCCGCCCGAGAACACCGCCGCCATCGCCGCCCGGCTCCTCACCGCCGCCGGATACGCCCAGGACGCCGGCCGCGTTCCCGAGGCCCGCGAACTCGCCGAGGCCGCGCTCGCCGCCGGGGGAGCGCCGGTCACGCGCGTGCGGGCGCGGCTGCTCGTCGTCGACCTCGCCTGGCACGAGCTCGGCGAGGCCTCCGGGCAGCTCGCCCGGGCCGCGACCGAGGCCGGCGCGGACACCGCGCTCCAGGCGCGCGTCGGCCTCTACGAGGCTTCGCTCGCCTACTTCGAACGCCGCAACACCGACGCCGCCCGCCACGCCCACCGCGCCGAAGGACTCGCCCGCGAGGCCGGGGAGAAGGCCCTGCTCGTCGAGGCCCTCGGCGTCCGCGCGACCATCGCCGCGCCCGACGCTCCCGACGGCGAGACCGCCGACGCGCTCCACGAGGCCGCTTACCGCATGGCCCAAGGACTTCCCGTCACCACCGCCGCCATCGACGCCCGCCAGATGTGGGCCATGACCGCGCTGTTCCGCGGCGACCTCGCCACCGCCCGCGACGAGATTGCCCGCCTCGAACACGACGTCCGCTCGCGCGGCCTCATCGCCGACCTCATGGGCGTCCTCATCTCCACCACCTCGGTCAACGTGCGCGCCGGCGACGGCGCCGCCGCTCTCCGAGCCGGAGACGAATGCGAGCGCCTGTTCCTCGACGCCGCGCCCACCCCCTGCGTCGGCCTCGTCGTCGGCGCCAGCGCCGAATGGTGCGCCGGGACGCCGCGGCGGGCGGTCGAACGGGCCGCGAACGCCGTCGCCGTCTGCGAACGCCTCGGTGACGACGAATGGCTCGAACCGGCGCTGGCGATCCACGGACAGGCGCTGTTGATGACCGGCGACGCGGCCGCCGCCGTCGCGGCCTTCGACCGCGCCGCCGAGCTCGAAGAGGCCGGCGCCGCGAGGGATCCGGCGATCATCCCCTGGCACGCCGACCACATCGAGGCGCTCGTCGCCACCGGGGATCTCGACGCCGCCGCCGAGCGGCTCGACGACCTCGCCGAACGCGTGGAACTGTTCGGGCGACCCGTCATCGCCGTCCAGGTCGAGCGCGTCCGCGCCCTGCTCACCGCGGCCCGAGGCGACGGCGTCGAGGCCATGAACACACTGCGCGCGGCCATCGAGACGCACGGCCCGCGCGCCTACCCACTCGAAGCCGCCCGCGCCGAACTGACCCTCGGGCGCATCGCCCGCCGCGCCCGCCGCCGCTCCGTCGCCCGCGCCGCCTTCGCCACCGCCGTCACGGCCTTCGCCGCCGTCGGAGCCGACGCCCACCTCGCCATCGCCCGCGACGAACTCGACAGACTGGATCACCAGCGCGCCGACGGCGGCGACGGCCTCGCCGAGGCCGACCGCAGGCTCGTGGCGATGGTCCGCGCCGGGGCCACCAACCGCGAGATCGGGGCCGCGCTGTTCCTGTCGGTGAAGGCGGTCGAGGCGCGGCTGTCGCGGCTGTACCGGAGGTTCGGGGTGCGGAACCGGGCCGAACTGCTGCACAAGCTGGCGGAGTGAAGGGCTTCGTGTCGGCGGGCTTCCTTGTGGTGCGGCGGTTCCAGCGTGCCGCGCACATGGACGCGGCTCTGCTGCCGGCGGAGATCACGACGATGAGCGAGTGCCTGGCCGACGCCGTGCCCGTACCGGGCCACTGGGCGCGGGATCCGTGGTTCGCCGACGGGGTGGCGGCCAGTGCGGCGGTTCGCGACGGCCATGAGCTGATCGAGGCCGCCGCCCCCGCCGACCTCGTGTCCGACCTGCGCGGTGAGATGGGGGAGTGGACGGGCGCCACCGCCTTTCTGAGCGACGCCGGACCGCCTTCCCTTGCGCCACTGGGCTTCGAGCTCGTCGGCTTCGACGGCGGCACCTGGCACAGCCGGCTCTGCCTCGACGGGCTCACCGGTGACGTCGACGACGCGACCGGCGTGCGCTCGGGCCGTCACGGACTCATCGCCGACGAGGCCGACGCGAGGCGCGCGGCGGCGTGGCTGACGGCGTCGGGGCTCGGCGACCCGAAGGTCCTGCGCTGGTACCCGGTCCGGCTCGGTTCCTAGATCCCGCCGCCCCCAACGGAACCGCCGCCCGCCTTCTCGCGTCCCACCCGAACCCGCCGCCTCCCGCGCCCCCTTGCCCACCCCCACGCCTGTCGATCAAGCCTCCGCCGGCCTTCGGTTTCGGTGGAGGTTTTCCCTTGCGCCCACCCTTGCGAGGCCTTCCAGGTCGTGACCTTCCGCCGTCGGCATGGAACAACAGGACAGCGGAAGGTACGCCGAACGGCGGATGTGCCGTAGGCGAACTCATGACAGCAGGGAGACGACATGGCAGGGCTTTCTCGGCCCCTCACTCGCACGGCCATCGCGGTCGCGCTCACCGGTCTTTTAAGCGCGGGCGTCTTCGCGACGACCCAGGCGTCGGCCGATCCCGTTTCCGGCGAGGGGATCAGGGTCGCCGTCGACACCGCCGGCGAACTCACCGGCCTGTCGGCGCCGGCCGGTCACACGCTTCGCGACGGTGGCTCCGGCAATGCCACCGAGCAGGCGACCGACCACGTGTCCGCCTTCGCCGGCAGGTTCGGCGTCGACCCGAAGCTCCTCGTCGCGCGGCCCGCGACGGCGATCCCGGGCGGCACGGTCGTGCGTTTCGACCAGACCGTCGACGCCGTACCGGTCCTCGGCGGCCAGCTCGTCACGGTCCTCGACGACACCGGCGCACTGACCTCGATCCACGGCAACCTCAGCTCCAACCTCGGCCTCGACGCCACCCCCGGCAGGAAGAAGCCGGACGCGCTGCGCGGCAAGGCCCTCAAGGAGTTCGCCGACGAGGCCGACGTCGCGGTCAAGGACCTGACCGCCGGCAAGCCGAGCCTGGCCTGGTTCGACCCCGCCATCTGGGCGGGCGCACCGTCCACAGGGGACCTGACGCTGGTCTGGTCGGTTACGGTCGAACCCCACGGCCTCATCGGCTTCGGCGGCGAGGTCCTCTACGACGCCACGACCGGCGCCGAGGTGCTGCGCATGTCGCACAAGCACGAGGCGGCCAGCCGCGTCGTGTGCGACGTCAACAGCGGCAGCGTCTCGACCAGCAAGGTCTGCGTGTCGAAGAACGCCACCCGCAAGGAGGGCCAGGCCCCGACCGGCAACGCCGACGTCGACGACGCCTACGACATGTTCGGCGCCACGTCCGACTACTACGCCGACGCGTTCGGCTACGACCTGACGGCCGGCATCGGCTCGAAGGCGACCGGCGACAACGTCAAGCGCCTGCGCGCCATCGTCCGCGCCTGCGTCCCGGGCTACGGATGCCCGATGGAGAACGCGTTCTGGAACGGCAAGGGCATGACCTTCGGCACCGGCTTCGCCTCCGCCGACGACGTCATCGCCCACGAGCTCACCCACGGCGTCACCGAGTTCACCTCCGGCCTGGAGTACTCCAGCCAGAGCGGCGCCATCAACGAGTCCCTTTCGGACATCTTCGGCGAGTACAGCGACCTCGTCAACGGCGTCGGCAACGACGGCGCGGGCGTCCGCTGGGACCTCGGCGAGGACCTCCCGGCCTCGATCGGTGCGATCCGCGACATGGCCGACCCGGGCCGCTTCGGCGACCCCGACCGCGTCGGCAGCGCCAACTGGTACACCGGCACCAGCAACAGCGCCTACGTGCACATCAACTCCGGCGTGGGCAACAAGGCCGCGTTCCTGATGGTCGACGGTGGTTCCTTCAACGGACGGACCATCACCGGTCTCGGGCTGGACAAGGCCGAGCAGATCTGGTGGCGCGTCCAGCACACGCTCACCTCCTCGGCGACCTACGGCGAACTCAACACCGTGCTGCCGCAGGCCTGCAACGCGCTCGCCTCGGCGGGCACCGCCGGTATCACGGCCGCCGACTGCGCCCAGGTGGACACGATCGTCCAGGCGACCGAGATGAACAAGACGCCGGCCGGCTGATTCCCCCTCGGACGGGGCGTTCCCGCCGGGCCGCGGCACCGGCCCGGCGGGAACGGATGGCGACATCCGTCCGAGGAGGGGGACCCTGTGGCGAGTAGGGAGTCCACGGGGTCCCCGTCCGTCCCACGTGGGCGGCTCGGGGGTGGAAGGGCGGGGGCGGCACCGGACTCGGTGCCGCCCCCGCGCCCGTCCTAACCCCCGCAGGGCTTCCCGTTGACCGTGCATCCCGACGGCGGTCCCGTTCCCTTGGCGTTGAAGCCGAAGGTCTTGGTGGCGCCGGGTTTGAGGTTTCCGTTGCTCGCCACGTTCACGAAGGTCTGCAGCGTTCCGTTCGCCGTGTGCGTCGCGTTCCAGGCCTTGCTCACGGTCGTGCCGGCCGGGAGCGCGAAGACGACCGTCCACTTCGGAACGACCGCGGCGCAGCCGTTGGTCACCGACACGTCTCCGCTGTAGCCGCCGGTCCAGGTCTTCGTCCGGGTGAAGGTCGCGGTCAGGCAGGCCGACGGATCCGGTGTCGGCGTCGGACTTGAGCTCGGGGGAGTCGACGACGGCGACGCCGACGTCGTCCCCGTCGGGCCCGGCGGGCCGGTCGGTGACGGTCCGGTGTCGGTGGAGCGGAGGAACAGTGAGGGCGCGGCGTCGGTCAGCTCGGCGTGGACGCCGTGCCCGCCGGTGTAGTCACCTCGCTCGCGGCCGGCCCAGTCGGGGATCGGCGTCCCGCCGGCGTCGAGGTGCCGCCACGCCGAACCGTCCCAGCCGAACTGGTAGACGCGCTGTTCGTCGTCGTAGTAGGCGATCCAGGCACCGTTCGGCGCGGTCTGCTTCGTCATCGCGTTGTTGTGGAAGACGTTGCGTGGCCCGGAGGCGCCCGACCACTTCACCGCCTTCCGCCCGGCGCCCCACCAGATCGGGAACCAGGTCGAGTCGTCGGTCCCGCCACCGCCTTCCTCGCCGCAGTTGACGGTGCAGCTCCCCGAACGGTGGTCGTAGGGCACGGTCACGGTGTTGAGTTCGAACAGGTTGTGCCGTTCCCATCCGCCGTGCAGGTTCAGGTCGGAGTCGAAGTCGTTGCCGATCACGACGTTGCCCGAGGCCGACCACTGGAACGTGAAGTGCCGCAGCCCGCGCGTGGTGTTCCCCGCGTAGATCGAGTCCCACACACGGGATCCGCGCAGGTAGCCGTTGCCGCCCTTGCCCTTGTTCCACGAGCCGTTGAGCGTGTTCCCGACGATCTGCAGGCGGTAGGCCTCCTCCGTCACGATCGGGTGCGACCCGGTCATCTCGGCGCGCACCCCGCGCACCCAGCTGTCGGCCGCCCACTTGAACACGATCCCGTGCATCTCCCGCGCGGGCGCCATGTTCCCGTAGTTGTGCGCGGCACCGGCCGGATCGAGGCCGTCGATCGCCTGCGTGAAGGCGAGATCCTCGATGCCGACCCCGACGACGGGGTCCACCAGCGGGGCGGCCTTGGAGTCGTAGACCTTCCCGTCGATCGGCGCCGAACCATCCGATGTGGACGTCACCGGCAGGTCGAACTCCAGGGGCTTGTCGACGGTGATGGTGCGGGCACTCGTGTCGACGGCGGCGATCGTGAAGATCTGCTGTCGCATGTGGATGTTCTGAAGCGCGTGCTCGGTGGGCGTCGCCTTCATCCGCTCGTAGAACTCAAGGCTGTTGGCGCCACGGACGTTGACCAGCCCACCCGGCCGGAAGCCACCCATGTCGGCGTTCGACGCCAGGTGCACGACGGTGTCCCCGGTGCGGGCGGCGAACCCGGTGTCACCGGGCTTGTCGCGGAGCTTGCTCCCCGACTTCCAGTGCACGTTCACCGTGCCCTCGAACAGATCCTTGCGATTGGCCGGTGCGCCGGCGTGGTCGGAGGCGTACGAGCTGTGGACCGCGCGCGACTGGACGCGGAACAGACCCCGGCCCGGCCACAGCCATCCGCCGGTGCCCTGGCCCCAGGTCATGCCGTCCTCGTCCCAGTCCGAGCCGTCCTCGGTGAGTGCGTCGTAGACGGTGTTCGCGTCGGGCCGGTAGGTGATGAGCGTGCCCGATCCGGGTGCCGACCCGGCGCCGCGGATGATCGTGTAGTCGGCGTCGACGCCGAGCTGCCGCGACACGTCGAGGTTCCCCGCCGGAAGCGTGATGAGGCTGAGCCGGTCGTGGCTCGCCGAGGCCGAGCAGGTGTCGCGGATCGCGTCGATCGCGGCCTGGATCCCGGCGGTGTCGTCGGCGCCGTCGCCGGGCCGGACGTCGTAGTCGGCGGCGAGTTCGGCCGCGTCGATCCGGCAGGCCTGGTCGGGGTTTACCTGCTGCGGTCCGGGCAGGACGCCGTCGCCCCGGTATCCGGCCTTCGACCAGTCGTACAGCCCGTCGACGGGCGCCCGCCGGTTGGCCGCCGACAGGTCGAGACCGCCCGCCGCCGCACCCGGTGACGCCGCCGGATCGGGCGAGGCCGAGATCGCGATGACGATCGCTCCGGCCGTGACGGCGGCGGTGACCGCCGCGGCGGAGACGACGGTGAGCCGTAGTCGTGGACGTAACTGTTGCTGCATGGCTGCCTCCCAAGCGTGGTCCCGGGGGCCTCGCCGGCACGCCACGGTGACCGTGAGCGTCACGTTAGGAGATGTCGTCCAGCGTGTCAACTATAGATCTCATATTTGGCTCGTGTCTACATATCTGGATGCATCGTTCGAGTATGTGAACGCGATCCGGATGCTAGGTAGGAGTCCACGACTGCGGTACCTTGAGTCCCGCTGAACCCAGGCTCGCATGAGCGCGCAACCCGACCCCGGGAGTCGATCCATGGCAGACGGACGCATTGTCATCACCGGCGCCTCAGGGAAGGTGGGCAGGCTGCTTCGCCCGCGGATCGGCCGCGAGGGCCGCGAGATCCGCCTGCTCGACCTCGTCGAACCCTCCCCGCCGCCCGGTGAGGGCGAGGTCTTCCTGCGGCGTTCGGTCACCGATCTCGACGGTCTCACCAAGGACTTCGACGGCGCCGACGCCGTCGTCCACCTCGGCGGCCAGAGTCGTGAGGCGAGCGCCGAGGACGTCATCGACCGCAACGTCCACGGCACCTACCGTGTGCTGGAGGCGGCCCGCCGCGCCGGTGTCGGCCGGGTGATCCTGGCGTCGTCCAATCACGCGGTCGGCTTCCACGACCGTGCCGACATCCCGCCCGGTGGGCTCCCCGCCGACGCCCCGGCCAGGCCCGACACCCTGTACGGGTGGTCGAAGGTCGCGGTCGAGTCGGCGGGCCGGCTGTTCGCCGACCGCTTCGGCATGAGCGTGATCGTCCTGCGGATCGGCGTGTGGTTCCCGAAGCCGCCCGACGTGCGCGGACTGTCGCTGTGGATGTCGCCCGACGACGGCGGCCGCCTCATCGAGGCCTGTCTGTCCACATCGGAGCCCGGGTATCGGATCGTGTGGGGCGTCAGTCGCAACACGCGCGGCTGGTACTCGCTGAAGGAAGGCGAGGCCATCGGCTACGACCCGCGGGACGACTCCGAGGCCCACGCCGGGGAACTGCTCGCGAAGTACGGGCCGCTCGACGAGAGCGATCCGGAACTCAAGCGCGTCGGCGGCGGGTGGTGCTCGATCCCGCTGGGAGAGCCGAACTAGGAGCGGTCGTCACCGCCGCCGGGTTCCATGCCGACGTCGTGAGCCCCTTGCGTCATGTTCCGATGCCGACCGCGGCGCCGGGCTCGTCGGAGTGTCCAGCGCGGATTGCCGATGCGCAGGGGGTCACGGCGTCCGCGTCCCGGTATCGCGCCGACAGCCGGGCGCGCGGCTTCGGCCCGTCGACCCGGCGGGCGGCGCGCGGGTACATCCCATCCTTGCAGCGGTAGGTTCGCTCGACCGCCTCGACCGCCTCGACCGCCTCGACCGCCTCGACCGCCTCGACCGCCTCGACCGCCTCGACCGCCTCGACCACCAGGCCGATGAGGGCATGCGGCGCGAGCGGGACGCCGTTCCCGGCGAAGGGGCTCAGCAGGCCCTCTTCGCGTCCCCGGCGGGAGTGGTTCCAGCCGGCCGTGTCGAACTCGTGCGGGTAGCGCTGCTCCCATTCGAGGGATGGACGGCGTACGCGGCCGCGTTCTCGAAGACGCCGTTCCCGGGGCGTGCGGACCAGAAGCACGAGATCTGGCCTTCGGTGGCGTCGGCGTCACGACGGGCGGCGAACGCCTGGTCGAGTTCGGCGGCCCGCGCGGGATCCGACGGCCGAAGGGTGCCCGCCACCGCTCATATCTGGTGGATCCATTGCCGTGCCCCGACTCGCGCGGCGAGCGCACGGCGGTGGTGTTCGCGCGCCGCGCGCGGCGCGGGGTCGTCGGCGATCAGATCCCGGGTCCACGCGGGGTCGGGGTCGGCGTTCATGCCGCGAGCACGGTCGCCCGCCCGCCGCCCGCCGCCCGCCTGCCGCTCGGCGCCCGGCGAACGACGTGGCACCCCCTACCGGATCCCTTCTCTTCGCAGCGTCGCCGCCAGCTGTCGTGTCCGCGCGACGAGGGCTTCGGCGACCCGTTCCCCTTCACCCTCCTTGAGCAGGTGCGCCGGCATCGAGCAGCTGATCGCGTCGGTGGCGGGGATCCGGTAGCCGACGGCCGCGGCGATGCAGGCCACACCGAGGGTGCCCTGCTCGCGTTCGAGCGCCCATCCACGTGAGCGGACGAGATCCAGCTCCCCGTGCAGGGCGTGGCGGTAGGTGATCGTGTGTTTCGTGTAGACCTCAAGTTCACCGGGCAGGACGGCGTCCACCTCCTGGGGCGTCAGCTCGGCGAGGAGCGCCTGTCCAAGGGCGGTGAGGTGCGCGGGCAACCGGCGGCCGACCCTCGACACGGTCCGCACGGTGTCCCGGGCCTCGCGGCTGGCGAGGTAGAGGACGTGCGCGTCGTCGCGGCGGGCGTAGTGGAAGGTGTAGCCGAGTTCGTCGCGGAGGTCTTCGAGCGCCTCGTTGGCGTGGGGTAGCGCGAGGTCGCGATCGAGATAGGCCGTTCCCGACAGCAGCGCGTGCGGCCCGACGCCCAGGGCCGAGCCGCTCTCGTCGGCCTCGATCCATTTGAGTTCCCGCAGCGTGCGGACCAGCGCGTGCAGGCTGGAGCGCGGGTAGCCGGTGCGCTCCTGGAGCTGCGCGAGGGTGAGCCGTACCGGCGAGGTCGCCAGGACCTCAAGGATCCGGACGGTTCTCTCGGCGGACTTGACCAGCGAGCCCTCGTTCTCGGCGGGAGAGTCGCTACGGCCGCGTGGCATGTGTTCACCCTTCTGTCCCATGACGCCCATGTGGACGGACTCGGTCTCCGGAGCCTCGTCGCCCGGTGCCGCACCGACATGAAGCGGGTCGGCCGGGGCCGGGGCGGTCCGAGGCGGGGTGGATCCGAAGTCCTGTCGACGCCTTGACCGCCATCATAGTGACTGTTAATTTGTCGTTGCACAGCGATCACATCCACAGACTCGATTCACATATGTGAATAGGGAGGCAGTGACATGTCTCAACGTCGAGCATTACTACGACTCGTGGTGCCGATGGCGGCCCTCGTCGTCGGTCTCAGCGTCGCCGGTTGCGGAAGTTCGGCCGCCGAACAGGACTCGAAGGGCCAGCTCGACATCTGGGTGCGCAAGCCGCCCGGGACCGAGACCGAGCAGACCGCCAAGGACCTCGCCGCAGCGTTCACCGAGAAGACCGGGGTCCCGACGAAGGTCACCGCCATCTTCGAGGACTTCGAGACGAAGCTCTCGCAGGCCGCGGCCCAAAAGCAGCTGCCCGACATCGTCATCAACGACACCGCCCAGCTCGGCACGCTCGTCAAGCAGGGCCTCGTGCGCGAGATCGCGAAGGACTCCGTCGAGGGCCACGACCAGCTCACGCCGATCTCCTGGGACGCCGCCACCGCCGCCGACGGCAAGGCCTACGCCGTCCCCTTCTCCGCTCAGACCTTCGCGCTGCTGATCCGCAAGGACTGGCGCGAGAAGGTCGGCGCCGGCGTACCGTCCACATGGGACGAACTCAACGCGCTGGCGACGAAGTTCACCAAGGACGACCCCGACGGCAACGGCGAGGCCGACACCTACGGCTACGTCGTCCCCGGCTCCACCAAGCGCGGCTACACCGCCTGGTACTTCTCCAGCTTCCTCTGGGCCGCCGGCGGCGACTTCTTCACCGGCGAACCCGGGAAGTACACCCCCGCGATCAACAGCGCCGCCTCGCTCGCCGCCGTCGAATGGTTCCAGAAGTCCTTCTGCGACGGCCTTGTCGTGCCCGGCGCGGCGACCCTGGAGACCACCCAGGCGCACCCCAACTTCGAAAGTGGCGTCGGCGGCATCTATCTCACCGGCCCGTACATGATGGGCAAGTTCGACGCCAAGCCCGGCAAGGACCTCTACGAGGTCGTACCGCTGCCCGCCGGACCCGGCGGCGCCCCCGCCGCGCTCGCCGAAGGCGAGAACGTCTACCTCATGGCCGGTTCCGACAACCAGGACGGCCAGGAGCGGTTCGCCGAGTTCGCCGTCTCCGTCGAAGGCCAGACCCTCGCCATGGACGGCGACCAGCCCGGCAACATCGTGCGCCTCCCGGTCAACTCCACAGTGGACCTCGCGAGCGTGCGCACCGACCCGCGCTGGCAGACCTTCGACGACATCTACCAGAGCTCGGCCCGCTACGTGCCCCAGGTCCCCGAATGGACCCCCTTCCTGCAGAGCTCGGCGGAGACCCTCAACGCCGTCGTGTCCAACTGCGACACCCCCGCCGGAACCGCGCTCGACGAGCTCGCCGCGACCTTCGCCGAAGAGCTCGGCCGCCAGGGAGCGGGCGGCTGATGGGCGCCACCGGAACCCGGGCGGAGCCGGTGCCGCCGACGGCGCCGCCCGGACCGGTGGCCGACCGGCCGCGCCCCCGGCGTCGTCCACAAAGGACCCGCTGGCGCGGCGCCGGAACCGCGTGGCTCTTCCTCGCGCCCGCGCTGCTCATCTTCACCGTGTTCAAGTTCGTCCCCATGGGCCGCGCGTTCGACATGAGTTTCCACGAGGTCCGCCCCTACCTGGGCGACCTGTGGGTCGGCATGGACAACTACACCCGCGTCCTGACCGACGAGGCCTTCTCCTCGGCGATCGTGCGGACCGTCGTGCTCGCCGTCGGCCAGACCGGTGGCTCGCTCGTCCTCGGTTTCGGCCTGGCGCTGCTGCTCGAAGGCACCGCCAAACACCTGTGGTTCGTGCGCACGGCGGTGTTCCTGCCGACGATCGTCGCGATGGCCGTCGTCGCCGAGGTCTGGCGCATCCTCTACTACCCGGGCCCCGACGGGACGGTCAACAGCGTCCTCGGCTGGGTCGGTCTCGGACCCTCGCAGTTCCTCAACGACGAGGACACCTCGCTGTGGTCGGTGATGTCGGTCGGCGTCTGGCGCGGAGCCCCCTACGACATGATGATCTTCCTGGCCGGACTGTCCGGAGTGGACAGAACCCTCTACGAGGCCTCCTCGGTCGACGGCGCGAGCATCCCGCGCAGGATCTGGCATGTCACGCTTCCCGCGCTGCGCCCGGTCTTCGCGATCCTCTTCACCCTCGCCGCCATCCGCGGCCTGCGCGTCTTCACCGAGATCTTCCTGCTCACCAACGGCGGGCCCAACGGATCCACCGAGGTGCTGATGACCCTGATCTACAAGGTAGGCCTGGAACGCCACGACCTCGGCGTCGCCTCGGCGGGCTCGGTCCTGCTGCTCCTGGCCACCGTCGTGCTCACCCTCGCCGTCCGCTTCGCCAGGCGTGGCCGCGACTCCAAGGCCGCGTCATGAGGCGCGGCAACCGAACCGACACCGCCCTCGGACTCTCCTACCCGCGCGGCCCGCTCACCCGCGTCCTGCGGATCCTGCTCCACACCGTCGTCGTCGTCATCTTCGCCGGGCCGCTTCTCGCCCTGCTCGTCGGCGCCTTCGGCGAGGTCACCAGCCCGACCGAGTTCACCCTGATCCCCCGGGGATTCACCCTCGGCAACTTCACCCGAGCCATCGACCGGGACGTCCTGCTCTACCTGCTCAACTCCTTCGTGGTCGTCGGCGGCGGCCTCCTGCTCCAGATCGCCGTCTCCGTCTCGGCCTCATATGCACTGGCACGCAAGAGATTCCCGGGCATGCGACTGGTGTTCCTGCTGATCCTGTCGACGATGATGCTGCCCGAGGAGATCCTGGCCATCCCGCTCTCGCTCGTCCTCGCCGACGTGCCCGTCGTGCACGTCAACCTCATCGGCTCGCTGTGGGGCATGATCCTGCCCGTCGCCGCGTGGGGCTTTTCGATCCTGGTGATGACCGAGTTCATGAAGGAGATCCCGGTCGAACTGGAGGAGTCCGCCCGCATCGACGGCGCCGGCGAACTGCGCATCTTCACCGCGATCGTGCTTCCCCTGTGCCGGCCGGCTCTTGGCGTCATCGGCATCTTCGGCTTCACCATGATCTGGGACCAGTACCTGCTCCCGCTGCTCGTCGCGCGGGACGCCGGCCAGTTCACCCTCCCGCTCGCCCTGCGCAACCTCCGGTCCGACGAAGAAGTCGGACTCGGCGTGCTCCTGGCCGCCTCGCTCCTGGCCCTGCTGCCGTCCGTCATCGCCTTCCTCGCCCTGCAACGGCAGTTCATGAAAGGCCTGACCGCGGGCGCGGTCAAAGGCTGACCCCCCGTCCCTCCAGATTGGACCCGACCACGATGCATCCGCACGGCTTGCTCTCCTTCCCGCTCACGCCTTTCGCCGCCGACGACACCGTCGACCTCGCCGTCTACGCCGACCACCTCGCCGCCCAGATCGAGGCCGGGCCCTCCGGCCTGTTCGTCGCCTGCGGCACCGGCGAGTTCACCGCGCTGTCGATGGCCGAGTTCCGCATGGTCGTGCGAAGGGCGGTGAAGGTCGCCGCGGGCCGCCTCCCGGTCTACGCCGGGATCGGCGGCGGACCGGCCATCGCGCGCGAGTTCGCCGCGGCCGCCGCCGAATGCGGAGCCGACGGAGCCCTGCTGCTGCCGCCCTATCTGGTCGAGTCGACGCCCGCCGGACTGTTGCGCCACATCCGCTACGTCGCCGAACCGGCGCGCCTGCCCATCACCGTCTACCAGCGCGCCAACGCCGTCCTCGACCCCGAGACGGCCGTCGCGCTGCTCGACGTCCCCACCGTCGCCGGGATCAAGGACGGCCGCGGCGACGTCGACGCCATGCTCCGGCTCGTCACCGCCGTCCGCACCAGCGGTCACGCCCGCGCCGGGGAGTTCGGTTTCCTCAACGGACTCCCTACCGCCGAACTGTCCGCACAGGCCTACCGCGCGATCGGCGTCGAGGGCTACTCCTCGGCCGTCCTGTGCTTCGCCCCCGACATCGCCGGCGCCTTCTACCGCGCCTTCGCCGACGGCGACGACACCGCCACCCGCACCCTCCTCGCCCGCTTCTATCTCCCGTTCGCGGCACTCCGCGCCCAGGTGCCCGGTTACGCTGTCTCCCTGGTGAAGGCGGGTGCACGACTGGCCGGGCTGCCGATGGGCGGCGTGCGCCCACCACTGGTCGACCCCTCGCCCGACCACGTCGACCGCCTCGCCGCGATCATCGCCGACGGGCGCGCCGCGCTCGCGGGGATCGAGGCCGGCCGAGTGTCCACCGTGGAGGCGCAGTGAGCAGGCTCGACGTTCGCCACATCGTCGTCACGCCGATCGCGTTCCCGGATCCGCCGTTGCTCAACGCCGCCGGAGTGCACGAGCCGTGGGCATTGCGCACGATCGTGGAGGTCTACGCCGACGGGGGACTGGTCGGGCTCGGCGAGACCTACGGCGACGCGGCGCATCTGGTCCTCGTGGAGAAGGCCGCAGGCGCCCTGATCGGCCTGGACGCGTTCAACCTCAACGATCTGCGCAGCCGCGTCGCGGCCGCGATCGGTGTCGTCGACGCCCCCGATCGTCACGGCCTGACCGGTGCGTCGAGCGCCGAGAAGACCCTCGCGCGCGTCGTCTCGCCTTTCGAGGTCGCCTGCCTCGACGTGCAGGGCCACGCCACCGAACGGCCTGTCGCCGACCTGCTCGGGGGCCGCATCCGTGACCGGGTCCCGTTCTCGGCGTACCTGTTCTACAAGTGGGCGGCCCATCCGGGCGCCGAACCCGACGAGTGGGGCGAGGCGCTCGACGCCGAGGGCATCGTGCGGCAGGCCCGCGGGATGATCGACCGTTACGGTTTCGGTTCCATCAAGCTCAAAGGCGGCGTATTCCACCCGGACGAGGAGATCGCGGCGATCGAGGCGCTGCGAGAGGCATTCCCCGAACACCCGTTGCGGCTCGATCCGAACTGCGCCTGGACTCCCGCGACGTCCCGGCGGGTCGCCGAGCGCACCACGGGTCTCCTCGAATACCTGGAGGACCCGACCGAGGGCCTCGCGGGGATGGCGGAGGTCGCCCGCTCGGCCTCGATGCCCCTGGCCACCAACATGTGCGTCATCGGGTTCGGCGACATCGCCGAGTCGGTCCGGCGGGGCTCGGTCGGCGTCGTGCTGTCCGATCACCACTACTGGGGCGGGTTGCGCGCATCGGCGGAACTGGCCGCGATCTGCCGCACCTTCGGTATCGGCGTGTCCATGCACTCCAACAGTCATCTGGGGATCAGCCTCGCCGCGATGGTCCACCTCGGCGCCGCCGTGCCGAACCTGAGCTACGCCGCCGACACCCACACGCCGTGGCAATGCGGCGCCGACGTCGTCGCCGAAACGTTGACCTTTGTGGACGGTTCCGTGGCAGTGCCGACCGGCCCGGGGCTCGGTGTGGCCCTCGACCGTGACGCTCTCGCCCGGATGCACGCCGACTACCTGCGCTGCGGCGTCACCGAGCGGAACGACACCGGGTACATGCGGTCGATCGACCCGGCCTACGAGCGCAAGAGGCCACGATGGTGACGTTCTCCGGGCACGCCTACCCCTGGGACGTCCTCGGCGATCCCGACTTCACCGCCCGGGTCGCCGCGCACGGCATCCCGGCGGTGACCCTGGCGGCGTCCTACCACTCGACGCGGGCGGCGACGCCACTTCACCCGGATCACCAGATCGTCGACGCGTCCTTCGCCGCCCTCTACCGGCCCGTGCGCGAGTCCGTCTGGCATGGCAGGCGCCTGCGTCCGCGCGCTCTACAGTGGATGGACGCCGCAGACCCCTACGGCCGGGCCGCCGAGGAGCTCCACACCGCGGGTCTGTCCGTCGCCGCCTGGATCGTGCTGACCCACAACACCAGGCTCGGCACCGCCTTCCCCGAACTCACCGTCGTCAACTGCTTCGGCGAGCGCTACCCCTACGCCCTCTGCCCGGCACAGGAGGAAGTCCGCGACTACGCCGCCACTCTCGCCGCCGAGGCGATCCGCGACGCCCCCGCCGACGCCGTGTCCCTGGAGGCCTGCGGCCAGCTGGGCGTCACTCACCTGAGCCACCACGAGAAGACCGACGGCGCCTGGACTCCAGAAGCCGCGCGGTCGCTGTCGGTCTGCTGCTGCGCCGCCTGCGCGGCGGCGTGGTCGGGCCGGGGACTCGATCCGGCCGAGGTCACCGCGGCCCTGCGCGCCGCCGTCCACGGTGAGGCCGTCGGCGCGCCCGAGCCCCTCGACGCGGCCGTCGAGGCGCAGATCCTGGGCGGACGTCACGCCTCCGCCGACCGGCTTCGCGCCCAGGTCCTCGCCGCGATCCGCGAGGTGACCCCGGACATCCCCGTGACGCTGCACGCCAATCCCGACCCGTGGGCCACCGGCCCCTCGCCGGGCATCACCCCGGCGGCACTGTCCGAAGTGGACGCCCTGCTGGTGCCCGCCTGGCCGACGATCGCGGCGACCGCCGACGCGATCGCCGACGCGGCCCGCCTCGGCATCCCCGTCGACGCCTACGTCACGGTGCTTTCACCCGCCGCCGAGGACGAAGTCCTCCCGCACGTCGAACGCCTCGTCGCGGCGGGCGCACGGCGGTTGAGTCTGTATCACCTCGGGCTTGCGCCCCGGTGGAAGCAGCCGCTGTTCGCGGAGGTCGTCGCGGCGTTCGGATAGACCGCCGCGTCACCGGGCGTCGGCTGCGCCGGGATCGAGTCCCCACGACCCATCCCGGATCGGCTAGCGTGCGCGGAAACGGCATCCCGAAGGGACAAGGGGACGGCTCATGGCGCATCTTCTCGGCGTGTTCGGCTCATGGGCCTTCATCCTCGGCGGCGTGATGCTGCTGCTGTTCGCCCTCATCAGTCGCCGGACGGAGAGCACGTTCACCCGGTGGGCCCAGGGGTTGACGGGGGTCTGCGGAATCGTCGCGGGAGTTCTCGGTCTGCTCGGATAGGCGGCGGCCGACACCGGCGGACGAGGAAGGAGGGCCCGGCCGCCCACGGCCGGGCCCTCCGTTTCGCCGAGTCCTACCAGAACAACGTCGCCTTCCGCCTGCGCGCGAAGACGAACAACCCGCCGCCCAGAACCGCGACGGCCGCCGCGACCGCGAGGATCATCGGCACGTTCGCGCCCGTGGTCGCGAGACCGTCGCCGTCCCCGCCGCCCTTGCCGCCGAAGAGGTCGGTGGCCTTGCCGAGGTCGGCGAAGACCGTCTCGCCGGTGGCGTCCTCGACGGCGTCGTTGTCGGTGACGGCGTAGACGCGGCCGTTGCCGGCGATCGCCAGTCCTTCGAGCTTGTCCTGCGTCCAGCCGTGTCCGGCGGTGAGGACGGGCAGGACGTCGATCGCGGACTTCTTCGCGGCGAGCGGGGGAGTGCCGGTCGCGGTGGCGGTCACGCCGGAGACGTCCACCGTGTACACCCGTTTGACGGCCGCGTTCGTGCCGCGCTGGTTGTCGCGTTCAACGACCGCGAGGGTCTTGCCGTCGACGGCGACGATCTCGCTCAGCCCGACGGTCACGCCTTCGGGCGCGGATTCGAGCTTGTACGACAGCCACGTCCACTCGCCCGTCGCGACGGCGTAGCGGCCGAGGCGGGCGGTGTCCTCACCGTCGACCGGGCGCTGGACGGCGACCCAGACGACCTCGTCGGCGCCGGTCCCGGTCGCGGTGACGCCTTCGAGGCCGTTGTCGGACATCCCCGCGGCGACCTCGGCCGGCAGCGGGATCTCCTGCTGCACCACGGCGTTGCCGTCGAGACGCACCAGCAGGTTCGGGACGTCCTTACTCGGCTTGCCTTCGGCGGCCAGCCAGTAGCCGCCGCCGGGACGCGCGAAGATCCCCTCGCCGTCGTAGCCGACCGGCGAACCGTTCCTGGTCACCGGGATCGACGAGGTGATGCGCGCGGGCTCGCCCGACACGTCGATGCCGAGCAGGCGGGTCTGCGCGTAGGCGGAGTCCGTCACGGCGAAGAGCCCGTCGGCGTCGGCCGGGTCGGCCGTGAGTCCCGACAGCGTGCCCCACGGGATCGGGGCGCCGTTCGGCGCGTCGGACACGATCGTCGGGAACGACGCCGATCCCCTGCCCAGCTTGAAGAGCGCCACCGAGGAGCGGATCCCGTCGTCGGCGAGGTCCTCTTCGCTGGAGACGATGAACAGCCCGCGCGACGGCACCGCGATCAGGCCCTCGGGCCCGTTGGTGACCGGCAGGATCTGGGTGAAGCGCGGTTTCGCCGGGTCGGTCATGTCGTAGACGGCGACGAAGTTGCCGCGCTCGGCGGCCACGAACATGTACGGGACGCCGTCGTAGACGCCGTAGGTCAGGCCTTCCGGCTCGGCGCCGGCGTTCTCCGAGCGATGCTCGGGATAGAGGCCGTGCGTGATCGCGAGGTGCTCGAAGGAGTTCCCGGCGTCGGCCACGACACGGCCGTCGGTGCCGAAGACGGTCCAGCCGCGGCTGCCGCCCTTCCAGTCGCCCTCGTTGGCGGTGGCGATCAGGTCGTCGCCGACCCAGGCCACCGCGTCGGGCTCGCGTGGGGCGGTGACGGAGCCCGTCGGGTCGATGATCCCGTCCTCGACGGTGTCCACACCGTCCACAGTGGCCGTACCGGCGGAGAAGTCGCCGGTCACCGTCGCGCTCGCGACGTCGACGAACACGATGTGGTTGTTCTCCTGCAGGGTGACCACGGCCTGGCCGCGCGCGTTGATCGCGACGTACTCCGGCTCGGGGTCATCGGCTGCCACGTCGGCGATGCCGGTCAGCGCGACGTCGCGCACCGAGTAGTCGGCGAGGTCGACGACCGCCAGGAAACCGGCCGGGGCCTGCGGGAGGTCGCCGTCGTCGACGTCCTCGTCGCGCTCGTTCTCGATGGCGATCGCCGCGAAGTCGTCCCCGCCGTCGACGGCGATGGAGTCGGGCTGCCCGCCCAGCTCGACGGTCGTGATGACCTCGCGGGAGTCCGCGTCGAGCACGACGAGCCGTCCGGAGGTGTCGACGAAGTCCGCACTGGTGTTGACGACGGCGAGGATCCGGTTCCCGGCGACGGCGACCGAGGTCGGTTCCCCGTCGAGCGGCAGGATCCCGGCGGCCTTGGGCGCGGCCGGGTCGGAGATGTCGACGAAGCCGAGGCGCTCACCGGGGCTGTCGGTGTAGACCAGGGTCTCGCCGTCGTCGGTGACCGCGGAGATCTCGGCGGCGGTCTCCTCCTCGGCGGAGGTGTTCAGGTAGACCGGGAAGGTCGCCGTGCGCTGGAACACCGACGACTCCTCGGCCCCGGCGGGGGCGGACAGGGGCACGATGGAGGCCGCTGCGAGGCCGGTGGCACCGGCGAGCAGGCGGACGAGGGGGATTCGCACGACGTGTGTCTATCGGCCGGCGGCGGACGGAAGGTTAACGGCGGATGTCGAGCGGGCGGCCGTGGTACGGGCGCTGCCCTGAAGTCGGGCAATAGCCCCAGGTCAGGGGGTCACCAGGGGGTGGAGGCGACCGGTCCGGCGGGCGCCGGAGCCCGGATCGCGCCGACCAGCCGGGCGAGTCCGAAGAGCACGTAGCCGCAGACGATGAGCGCGCCGAAGAAGCCGAGCACGATCGGGACGAACTCGGGGCTGTCCGGGTCGAAGATGCTCTGGTAGGCCTGGACTCCCGTGGCGAGCAGGAAGGCGAAGTACACCAGCGGCAGCGCGACCCAGGTCAGCGGTTCCCATGGGCGGGTGCGGAACTGGCCCCTGCCGACGAGCACGAAGTCGGCGACCACGACGAGCGGCGTGACGAGGTGCTCCAGCAGGAAGCCCGTCTGGTCGAGGGCCGGGTCGAGCAGCAGGATCGAGGTCACCGCGATCAGCGACATCACGACCGCGAGGGACCCGCGCAGCCAGGAGGAGCCCGGTTCGTGCCGCCGGCCCATGGTGAACACCGGGACGAGCGCGAGTCCGATGTAGACGACGCCGACGGCGAGGCTGCCGAGCTGGCTGAGGTAGTAGAAGTCGTCGACTTCGGAAACGACGAGATAGACACCGGTGAGGCCGCAGGCCGCGACGCCCATCCGCCACAAGGTGAGCAGCGCGAGTACGGCGGGCCGCGGACGCGGGTCGGGCGAGACGTTCATCGGCGTGTCCTTCGGTCGGCTTGCGGAGGAGCGTAGTGCCCGTGGGCAAGGTGTGGACACCCCCGCGCGCGGGCTCCCGCCCGGGCGACGGTGCGGGGGACCGGAGCCGCGCGAGGGGGACGCGGTCCCGGTCCCGGTCACACCGGTCCGGCGATGTTCGGGCGCATCGGCACGTAGTGGTCGTTGAACTCGCTGATCTTCTGGATGTCGTGGCCGATCAGTTGCGACAGACCGACCGCGGCCTCCTCGGTCTCGTTCTTGATGCGGTGCGCCTCCGTGGCGATCGAGTCGGCGACCTCCAGCGCGTAGTCGCCTTTCAGCGTCACCGGCTCGTCGGCGCCCTCGATCCGGTTCGACGCGAAGCTCGCCACACCCGCGATTCCGGCGAGCACCAGCGTCGCCCCACCGGTCGCCGCCGCGCTGGCGATGCCCGCCGCCAGCGCGACCATGTCGAGCAGGATCTTCGCGTCCGACGCGCTCACCCCGTCGTCGGCGGCCGCCTGCTTCTTGAAGACCGCGATCGCCTCGTCGGCCAGCTTGTTGGCGTCCTTCTCGCTCGTCTCGACGATGTCCTTGGCGAGCTTGTAGGCGTTGTGCAGCGCCAGCACCATCTTCGAGTGCCGGTCGGTCATGCCGGGCAGCTTGTCGAGGAAGTTCTCCTGGAAGTTGGTGTTCCCGTCGCCCTTCCAGTCCTGCGACAGGTCGTTGAGCGTCACCAGGGTGCCGCGCACGTCCGGGCCGGTGATCAGATGGTCCACAGTCGACAGTGCGTCGAGGGCCTCGTCGTACTGGTCGGGCTCGGGCAGCGTCGCCGTCCAGTACAGGAAGGCCTGGTCGATCTTGGCGTACATCTCGTTGGCGTACTGCGTGACCAGTGGCGACGGCGGACTCACCGACGCCCGCGAGTGCGTCTCGACCCACTTCGCGTAGGCCTTCCACGCCTCGTTCTTCATCGTCGCGACCTTCGGCGTGATCGACGAGAGTCCCACGGCTCCTCCTAGAGCGTCCGCAGTTTCGGATCGAGCCGGGTCGGGAAGTCGATGTCGACCGGGCGCGGCAACTGTTCGGCGTTCACGTTGTCGGTGACCTGGTAACCGGCCGCCATCTTGCACAGCCCGACACCGGAGTCGTAGACGGCGTCAGCGGTTGTGGCCAGCGTTTCCTGTACGACGTAGGCGAAGTTGACCAGATCCCAGCCCGACGGGCCCGCCAGTCCGGTCGGCGCGGCGGCGATCTTCGCCGTCGCGGCCCCGTACTGCCCGGCGATCCGGGGCAGCAGGGTCATGCCCGCCCGTCGCATCTCCTCGGGATCGGCGACGACCTCGGTGGCGCTCATCCCCTTGCCTCCCAACGGTATTGCTCCTGGACGGCGCTGAAACGCCGCTCGTACTCGGAGTCGGCGGCCGCGATCGCGGCGTTGAGCTCGCCCACGAGTTGCTCGTCGCTCATCCCGAGGCCGCCCAGTGTGTTGGGCCGGATCCTCACCTCGGTGCCCGAAGGCCGCGCCGACCGCCGGATCGCCACGGCGCCGCGTGGCGACTCCACCCGCACGTCGATGCCGCCGACGCGTTGCGCGTAGGCGCGACCGCGGGCGTCGAGCACCGGCGTTCCGGCCAGCGGTTCGGGCTCCCCGGTGGCGTGGGACAGCAGGATCGACATGGCCCGCTGATACCCCTGCTCGATCGCCTGAAGCGCGGCCGTGACCTGCTCGCCGAGGGTCCGCTCGGTGTGCCCGCCGCTGCCGTCATAGCCGAATTCGACACGTTTGCCCGTACTGTCGAGAATCGCGCGCACACTCCGGTCGGGCGACAGTGCCCGGACGGTGAGCTTGCGCAACTTCTCGGTGAACTCCTCGAAGCCGAGGGACGGGCCTTCCTGAACACGGTCGCCGACGGGCATTCCGGTGCCTCCGCATGCGTCGGATCGGCGGTGTTTCCCCTGGTGGGGCCGCCATTTCGCGAGAGTAGCGACGCCAGATGACCGGACCGTTTGATAACCGTTGGGTCGCGGCGGCGGCCATCGCGGAGCAAATCCGCCAAGCGACCCCGAATCCACCACCACCCGAAACGCCGGTGGATGCCCGAAGATCCCTCCGGTAAGGTGAGCCTGCCCTTAATCGTCGACCGGAAGACCACCCCCATGCGCCGCCGTACCGTCCTCAGCTCCCTCACCGCGCTCACCGCAGCCGCACTGGTCCTCGCCGGCTGCGGCGCCGACGCGAAAGACGACGCCTCCTCGGCCGGCGGGGCCTGGTCCTACACCGCCGGCGACGGCAAGACCTACACCGCCGACAAGACCCCCACGCGCATCATCGCGCACGCCTACGCCGCCAAGGCGCTCATGGAATTCGGCATCAAGCCCGTCGGAATCTACGCCGACGGCAAGGTCGCCGAGGACGTCGGCCTCCAGGGCGTCGACTTCACCGGCATCGAGATCCTCGGCGAGGAGTGGGGCAAGATCGACGCCGAGAAGGCCGTCACCCTCGCCCCCGACCTCATCGTCGCCGACTGGTGGCCCGCCGAGGGGGTCTACAGCGGCCAGGAAGAGGGCGTCGAGGACTCCGCCAAGAAGCTCTCCGAACTCGCCGACGTCGTCGGCCCCGCCCAGGGCGACTCGATCGTCGGTGTCATCGAGGGCTACGCGACCCTCGCCAAGTCCCTCGGCGCCGACGCCGCCGCCATCGACAGCGCGAAGGCGACGTTCGACGAGGCCGTCGCGCGCTTCCAGGCCGCCACGGCCGCCAAACCGAACCTCACCGCGCTGGCCATCAGCCCCTACGACGACGTCTACGCCGTCGCCGTGCCGAAGTACGCGCCGGAGCTCCTCGACTTCCAGAAGTGGGGCCTGAAGGTCATCGACCCCGAGACCCCGGACCCCGAGTTCCCGTACTGGGAGTCGCTCAGCTTCGAAAACGCCGACAAGTACCAGCCCGACGTCCTCCTCTTCGACGACCGCAACGCCCCCGGCGGCCAGGAGAAGCTCGCCTCGCAGCCCATCGCCGCGAACATCAAGGCCTACGCCGCCGGCGCCATGACCAACTGGCCCGCGTACTGGCTGCACACCTACACCGACTACACCGCCCAGCTCGACAAGCTGACCACGTTCATCGAGTCCGCCGACGAGAACACCGGCGAGTAGCCATGGTCGCCACCGGGAGGCCGTCCGCCACGGCGGCCCCCACCACCACGACGCCGCCCAAAGTCTCGATCGCCAAACGGATCGGGCTGGGCGGCGGCCTCCTGCTCGCCCTCGGCGCGCTGGCGGTCCTCGCGTTCTTCAGCATCGCCCTCGGCTCGCGCTCGATCACCATCGGCACCGTCTTCGACGCCTTCTTCGACCCGAGCGCCATTTCGCCCGACCTCACCGTCATCCGCGACATGCGCGTTCCCCGAACGCTGCTGGCGATCGCCGTCGGCGCCGCCCTCGCCCTCGGCGGAACCCTCCTGCAGGGTGTCGCCCGCAACCCCCTCGCCGACCCCGGCGTCATGGGCATCAACGCCGGCGCCGCGCTCGCCATCGTCACGGCCATCATGCTCATCGGCGTCCAGTCCGCCGGCGGCTACGTCTGGTTCGCCTTCATCGGCGCCGGAATCTCGACCGTCCTCGTCTACGGACTGGCCGCGACCGGCCGCGAAGGCGCCACACCGGTCAAACTCGCGCTCGCCGGCGCCGCCGTCACCGCCGTGTTCAGCTCGGTGACCTCCGCGGTCGTGCTGGCCAACGTCGACGCCCTCAACGAGATGCGCTTCTGGCAGGTCGGCGCGCTGTCGGGCCGCTTCATGCCCGTGTTCTGGCAGCTCGCGCCCTTCCTCATCGCCGGCTCGGCGCTCGCGCTGTTCGCCGGGCGGCCCCTGAACACCCTCGCCCTCGGCGACGACGTCGCCCGCGCGCTCGGCCAGCCCGTCGCGCTGACCCGTTCGATCCTCTTCGCGATCATCGCCGTCCTATGTGGAGCCGCGACCGCCGCCGCCGGGCCGATCGCCTTCCTCGGCCTCATGGTCCCGCACATCGCCCGCTTCATCTGCGGTCCCGACTACCGCTGGATCCTGCCGTACTCGGCGCTGCTCGGGCCCGTCCTGCTGCTCGCCTGCGACATCACCGGCCGCGTCGTCACCGCCCCCGGCGAACTACAGGTCGGCGTCGTCATCGGCATCGTCGGCGCACCCGCCTTCATCGCCCTGGCCCGATTCCGCAGGCTGGTGCAGCTGTGACCAAGACGATCGAACCCACGCGCTCCTTCCGGGCCCACCGCCGCAACCGCGCCCGCTGGGGCCTGGCGCTGTCGGCCGGACTCACGATCGCCGTCGCCGTCGTCTTCATCCTCTCGATGACCTTCGGCAGCGTCACCGTCGCACCCATCGACGTCGTGCTCGCCACGATCGGCTCGCCGACGGAGAAGTGGCACACCTTCATCATCTACGAACTGCGGCTGCCGCGGGCCGTCACGGCCGTCGTGGTCGGCCTCGCGCTCGGCGCCTCCGGCGCGATCTTCCAACGCCTGCTGCGAAACCCCCTGGCCTCACCGGACTTCCTCGGCGTCTCCTCGGGCGCCAACGTCGCCGTCGTCGCCGGGTTCGTGCTGTGGAACCTCACCGGCTACCAGCTGTCGCTCGCGGCCATCCTCGGCGGATTCGCCACCGCCGCGGCGATCTACTTCCTCGCCGGACGCGGCGGGATCAGCGGCTACCGCTTCATCCTCGTCGGCATCGGGGTCTCGGCGCTGATGGCGTCGCTGACGTCGTACCTGCTCGCCCGCGCCACCCTCAACGACGCCCGCGCCGCCATGACCTGGCTCATCGGCTCGGTCGGGATGGCCAAGACCAGCGACATCATCGCGCTCGCGATCGCGCTGGCCGTTCTGTTGCCCGCGTCGGCGATGCTCGGGAAACGCCTGCGGGTACTGGAACTCGGCGACGGGACCGCGACCGCCCTCGGCGCGAACACCCGCGTCGACCGCGCCCTGCTCATGCTCGCCGCCGTCGTCCTGGTCGCGCTCGCGACCGCCGCCGCCGGCCCGATCGCCTTCGTGGCGCTGATGGCCGGCCCGATCGCCACGCGCATCTCCGGACGCGCCGACGAGAGCATCTTCCGGGCCGCCGCCGTCGGCGCGCTCATCGTGCAGTTCGCCGACCTGGCCGCACAGCACGTTCTCGCCACGCCGATCTCGACGGGCATCGTGACCGGCTTCGTCGGTGCGCCCTACATCGCGTGGATCATCATCCGTGCCAACAGAAGCGGAGCAGCGTGATGACCGACCTCCACACCCTCGACGTCGCCGGCCTGACCCTCGGATACGAGGACAAGGACATCGTCAAGGCCGTCAGCACGAGGATCCCGACCGGGAAGATCACCGCGATCATCGGCGCCAACGCCTCCGGGAAGTCGACCCTCCTGCGCGGTGTCGCCCGCCTTCTCAAGCCCCGCGCGGGATCCGTCGTGCTCGACGGCAAGGCAGTGCACGACATGCGCAGCCTCGACGTCGCGAAGATCATCGGCCTGCTCCCGCAGTCGCCCGTCGCGCCGGAGTCGATCACCGTCGGCGACCTCGTCAGCCGTGGCCGCTACCCCCACCAGGGCTGGTTCGCGCGCTGGAGCGCCGAAGACGACAAGGCCGTCGCCGACGCCCTGGAGTCGACCGGCACCGCCGAACTCGTCGACCGCAAGCTGACCCAGCTCTCCGGTGGGCAGCGCCAGCGCGTCTGGATCGCCATGGCCCTGGCGCAGGGCACCGACATCCTGCTTCTCGACGAGCCGACGACGTACCTCGACATCAACTACCAGGTCGAGGTGCTCGACCTGCTCACCGATCTCAACAACCGCACCGGAACCACGATCGTGATGGTGCTGCACGAACTCAACCTCGCCTGCCGCTACGCCGACCACGTCATCGCGATGAAACAGGGCGCCATCGTCACCGAAGGCGACCCCTGCGAGGTCATCACCTCGGAGGTCGTCGAGGACGTCTTCAAACTCCAGTGCGACGTGATGCCCTGCCCGCGAAGCGGTACGCCGATGGTGATCCCGCTGGGGAGGCACCGGGTGGCGGCGGTGGCCGGGGCGTAGGGCACGCCGGGCCGGTTCCATTTCCATGGACGACCCGCTGAAGATCAGGTTACGGTGACCCGATGCAGCCCACCCCGCTCGATCTGAGCGACGACCGCGTCGCCGAGGCGGTTCACACCGTCGGCCGGCGTTCCTATGCCGTCGAGGCCGAGATCATCGCCTTCGACGGCATTCCGGCCCTGCACGAGTCCCTTGTGGACATGCGGGCCGAACCGCTGCGATGGCTGGGGGTCGGCGATCCGGTGACCGGCCTGCCCGTCGCCTTCATCGCCTATCGGTTCGAGGCCGACGGCACGATCGACATCGACCGCCTCTGCGTCGATCCCGGCTGGTTCCGCAAAGGTCTCGCGCGCACGCTGCTCACCCACCTGCTGGAGGCCAACCCCACCGCCGACGCCGTCGTCTCCACCGGCGCGGCCAACGTTCCGGCGGTGACGCTCTACACCCGTGGTGGCTTCACACCGACCGGCATCAGCTCGCCCGCGCCGGGTCTGGAGCTCGCGCATTTCCGGCTGACTCGCTGACGGGGAAGGACGTGCCGGCGTCGTCGGCCGCTATCGTCCCGTTGTGACCGACGACGACATCGTGCACATCTACACCGACGGCGCCTGCGAGGGCAATCCCGGCCCGGGCGGCTGGGGTGCCCTGCTTCTCTGTGGAGAGCACGAGAAGGAGCTCTGCGGTGGCGACGTCGGGCCGACGACGAACAACCGCATGGAGCTCACCGCTCCGATCGAGGCGCTGCGCGGCCTGAAGCGGCGGAGCACCGTCGTCATCCACACCGACTCGCAGTACGTCCGCGACGGCATCACCGGCTGGATCGAGCGGTGGCGCTCGAACTTCTGGCGTACCAGGGGAAAGAAGCCGGTCAAGAACGCCGAGCTCTGGCGTGCCCTCGACGCCGCCGTCAAGGAGCACGACGTCACCTGGCTGTGGGTGAAGGGGCACGCGGGCAACGAAGGCAACGAGCGCGCCGACCGGCTCGCCGCCCGCGGCCTCGCCGAGGAGCTGGCGAGGCCGGAGGCCGAGCGGCGGCCGGTGTCGTACCCGGAGTTCGAGGTGGCGGAGGAAGGGCTGTTCTAGCTCAGCAGCCGACGGTCCAGTACCCGGCTCGCACGAGCCGCAGCGACGTGACCGTGAAGACGTTCCACAGCCCCATGTCCTGCCCCGAACCAAGGGCGTAGGCCCGTCCGCCGGCCTGGTAGGCGCGGCCGGCGACGGTGTGGGCGTAGTTGCTCGCCGTCTCGCAGACGGGTGCGGGAGTCGGGGTCGCGCTCGGGGGCATCGTGGGGGTCGTGCCGCCGGTCTTGAGTCCGAAGTAGACGGCGTCGTGGTACGTCGAGCAGATGGTGTCGAGGAAGTACGCGGCGGCGGTTCCGCACTGTTCGTCGGCGGCGCCGGGATCGACGGGCGTGCCGTGGCCCATGCCGGAGACGAGGTAGCGGCGGACCCTGTCGCCGCCGTAGGTCTCCATCGTGGTGCCGGCGGGCAGTTGAGTCGTCGCGGTCGGCGTCGCGGGGACTCCGGCGACGTCGGTCCACTGATCCCTTGACTCCTCGGCGTTGCGGACGGCGACGGTGTAGTCGGCGGTCCCGTGCCAGATCGCGACCTTGGGCCGTGGCCCGGTGTAGCCGGGGTATGCGTTGCGGGCGAGGTCGCCCCAGGCGGCCGGGGTCTTGTCGGCGCCGGGACTCATACAGGAATAGGCGCTGACGACGTCGGCCGCGCACCGGTAGGGGATGCCGCCGATGACCGAGCCCGCGGCGAAGGTGTCGGGGTAGGCCGCGAGCATGACGGCGCTCATGGCGCCGCCCGCGGACAGGCCGGTGACGTGCACGCGGGCCGGATCGCTTTTGTTGCCCGCGATCGCCTGCGTCACCATCTGCCGGATGGAGAGTGCCTCGCCCTGGCCCCGCGCGGTGTCACCGGGGAGGAACCAGTTGAAGCAGCGGTTGGCGTTGTTGGCGGTCTTCTGTTCGGCGTACACCAGCGCGAACCGCCACGCGTCGGCGAACTTCTGCCACCCGGAAGCGGCGTGGTAGGCAGCGGCGGTCTGGGTGCAACCGTGCAGGACGACGACGAGCGGCGCGCCTTCCGGCAGACCCTCGGGCACGTAGGAGTACATCGCGAGGTTGCCGGGGTTGGATCCGAAGGAGGCGACCGGTCGCAGCGTCGCGGCCCGTGCCGGGGCGGCCGTGACGAGGATCGTCGCCGTGATGAGCACGAGGAGGCTCGCCAGAGCGGGGAGCAGGCGTCTGATGGTCATGGTGGAGCTCCGAACCTTAAGACGTGACCCGGGCCGTTTCGCCCGGATTACGGCCAGGTTAGGGACCGCCCGACCGAAGAGCTATGTGGACGGTCCACACAGGATGGAGGCATGCCGGGGCGGCCTTACTAACGAACCGTTTGAAACGGCGGTATGTTCGACACCGCGCCGGACGGCGCCGTGGAGGGAGTGGGATGTCGGGGTTCGCCGCGACCGGGCCGCACGTGCTGCGGCGAATGAACGCGACCGCCGTGCTCGGCGCGCTGCGCGCCTCGGCGGGGGGCACCGCCCGGGTCGCCGACCTGATGGGCGCCACGGGACTGTCCCGTCCGGCGGTGACGCGGGCGCTGGGGCTGCTCGCCGACGCCGGGATCGTGGAGTTCTTCGAGGGCAACGACTCGCGGGTCGGGCGACCGGCCGTGCGGGCGCGCTTCCGCGCCGAACTCGGCCACGTCGCCGGGATCGACGTCGGCCCGCACAAGGTGCTCGTCATGATCACCGACCTCGCCGGGAACGTCCGCGCGCAGCACCGGGTGGTCGGACCGCCCGCGCAGACCGGTCCCGAACTGGCCGGACTGCTGCGTACGACGCTGGTCGAGGCCGCCGACGAGGCCGGTGTCGCGCCGGGCGATCTGTGGGCCGTCGGTGTCGGCACGCCCGGTGTCGTCGACCATGAGCGCGGCGAGGTCGTGCTGGCGCCGAGCATCCCGGGCTGGGCGGGTGTCTCGCTGCTCGCGGAACTGCGGGAGTGGCTCGGCTGTCCGGTGCACATCGACAACGACGTCAACCTCGCCGTCGTCGCCGAACGCTGGCGCGGTGAGACCAGCGACAACCTGCTGTTCGTGCAGTGGGGCGAGCGGATCGGCTCGGGGATCGTCATCGGCGGAAAGCCCTACCGGGGCGCCAACTCCGCCTCCGGTGAACTGGGCTTCCTGGACCTGGTGACGCCGATCGACGCCGAGCCGCCGCAGGCCAGCGACGGTCTCGGCTCCTTCGAGCGGCTCGTCGGCGCGCGGGCGATCCTCGGTCTGGCCGTGGAACGCTGCGCCGGTCTGCGGGCCGCGTTGGAGCACGGCGACATCGCGCCCCTCTTCACGGCCGCCGAAGGCGGCGACGCCGATGCGGTGGCCACCGTCGATGTCGTCGCGGCCCGCTTCGCACGTGGTCTCGCCGCGCAGCTGCTCATCCTCGACCCGGGTCTGGTCGTCGTCGGTGGGGGCGTCTCGCGGGCCGGGACGGTGCTCTTCGACGCCGTCCGGCGGCACCTGCGGCGGCTGCTGCTCGTCCCGGTCGAGCTGCGCGTCTCGGCCCTACGCGAACAGGGCGTGGCGCTGGGCGCGGTCCGGATGGCCCTCGACAGCGCCGAACGGCGGCTGGCGAAGGACACCGCGGCCTGACCGGCCCGGACCAACGCCGAGGAGCGGCGGGTCGTCCCAGCGCATCGCGGTGGAACAGGCCGCCGTTCACGCAGCCAGGCCGCGTTCGGCGTGTCCCAGGGTGTCCCACGAGAGGTGCGTGTTCCCTGGCCCCGGTGGTCGACTGACTCCCGTCACGAGGTCCGGGTGAGCGAACGGCTCGCCGGGAGCGACTCGAAGAAGGGACCGCAAGCCATGAACGCCCACACCAGCACCGCACCTCTCGTCACCGCCGAAACCGAGCGGCGTCCCGAGGCCCGCCGCCGGCGATTCACCCTGAACGGCTCACTGTGGGTCGTGCAGGTGGTCGGCGGCTTCTTCTTCGCCGGCAGCGGCTTCGGGAAGGTCCTGCTGTACGACGACGCCCTGTACGCGTCGGCGCCCGATGCCGTGGCCTGGTACGCGGCGGTGTCGCAGCCGCTCATCGTGTTCATCGGCCTCGTCGAGGTCCTCGGCGGCATCGGCCTGATCCTGCCGGCGATGACCCGGGTCCTGCCGAGACTGACGCCGCTCGCCGGTGCCGGGCTGGCGCTGACGATGATCCTCGCCGCCGGGTTCCACATCATGCGCGGCGAGTACTCGCTGCTCCCCGCCAACGTCGTCCTCGCGGGGATCGCGGTGTTCACGACGGTCGGACGCTGGAGCCTGAGGCCCGTCGAGCCCAGGCCGCTGACCACGGCCCGCGTGCTCGCCTCGGCCGCGGTCGTCACCGCGCTGATCCTGCTGGCGTTCGCCCCGACCTGGTACACGATGACCAACGGGTGAGGCCGGGTTCGGTTCTGTGCAGGCAGCACGTGGGCGTAGTCGCCCGGCGGCGAGATCGACCACCGGCCACGGCGGCGCGGGCGGATCCGGAGTCTGACGGATCCGCCCGCGCCCGACGCCGCCCCGGCCCTTGGGGTTCGCGGGTCGGGTGGCGCGAGAAACCTTGGGCCACAACGATTCCGGACCAACACGCCCTTGACTCCCACACCCCCGATCCCTAGCTTAGTAACGATTGGTTCGTAACTTTGGACTGAGGTGGATTCTGTGCGCTTCCTGTTACGTGTGATCGTTCCCGTCGTCATGGCCTTCGTCTCCGTCGCGGCGGCCGCCGTCCCCGTAGCCGCCGACCCTCCGCACCACGACGCCTGGGACACCGACCCGGTCGAGGACCTGCTCGAACGCGTCCTCGGCGACCGCAAGGCCGACCAGTTCACGCTTCGCGCGCTGCCGGCCGACGGCACCGAGCGCTTCGTCATCGGCCGTTCGCGGCAGCGCGTCCAGGTGGCCGCGACGACACCGAGCGCGCTCCTGTCCGGCGTCAACGCCTACCTCGACCGCGTCGCCGGCGTCGACGTGTCCTGGAACGGCGACTCCCTCGACCGGCTTCCGCGTCGGCTTCCCCTGCCCGACAGCGAGATCCGGCAGGAGGCGAGCGTCGCCAACCGCTTCGGCCTCAACGACACCGACGACGGCTACACCGGCGCCTACCGCACCTGGAAGGACTGGGAGCGCGAGATCGACGTCCTCGCGCTGCACGGCATCAACCAGGTCTTCGTCCCGGTCGGCGCCGAGGCGGTCTACCTCGATGCCTTCCAGCGCTTCGGTTACACCGCCGAGGAACTGCGCGCGTGGATCCCGCAGCCGACCCACCAGCCCTGGTGGCTGCTGCAGAACATGTCGGGCTTCCCCAGCGCCGTCACCGCCGAGCTCGTCGAGGAGCGCGCCGAACTCGGCGCCCGCATCGTCGAGCGGCTGCGCGAACTCGGGATGACCCCGGTCCTGCCCGGCTACTTCGGTACCGTGCCACCGGGTTTCACCACCAAGGTGCCCGACGCGCGCACGGTGCCGCAGGGTAAATGGGTCGGCTTCGACCGCCCCGACTGGCTCGACCCGACCAGCCCGGCCTTCGCCCGTGTCGCCGAAGCCTTCTACGACAGCTCGAAGCGGCTCTTCGGCGCCACGACGCACTACAAGATGGACCTCCTGCACGAAGGCGGTACGCCCGGCCCGGTACCGGTCGGCCCGGCCAGCAAGGCCGTCCAGGACGCGCTCGAAACCGCGCGCCCCGGCGGGATCTGGGTCTTCCTCGGCTGGCAGAGCAACCCGCGCCCCGACACCCTCGCCGCCATCGACCGCTCCCGCATCTTCATCGTCGACGGCCTCTCCGACCGTTACACCGACACCGACCGCAACCGCGACTGGCCCGACAGCACCTGGGCCTTCGGTGCGATCTGGAACTACGGCGGCCACACCACGATGGGCGCCAACACCGCCGTCTGGGAGGACCGCTTCTGGCGCTGGCGCGCCGAATCCGGCAGCACCCTCGACGGCATCGCCCTCATCCCCGAAGCCAGCGACAACAACCCCGCGGCCTTCGACTACATCACCGGACTCGCCTGGCGGGACGGACCCGTCGCGCCCGCCGACTGGTTCGCCGACTGGGCGGCCCGCCGCTACGGCGGCGGCGACGCCTCGGCGAAGGCGGCCTGGCGGGCCATCGGCGCCACGGCCTACGCCATGCCCCCCGACGGCTTCACCCAGCCGCAAAGCGGACTGTTCAGCGCACAGCCCTCACTGACCACCGACACGCCGTCGATCTGGTCGCCCAAGAAGATGCGCTACAACCCCACCGCCTTCGCCGCGGCCCTCCCCGCGATGCTCGACGTCGACGAGGATCTCCGCGACAGCTCCGCCTACCGCTACGACCTCGTCGACGTCGCCCGGCAGGTCCTGTCCAACCGCAGCCGCACGCTGCTGCCGCAGATCAAGGGCGCCTTCGACCGCGAGGACGCCGCCGAGTTCGAGCGCCTGTCGGGACTCTGGATCCGTTCCATGGAACTGATGGAGGCCCTCGCGGCCACCAACAGCCAGACCATGCTCGGTCCCTGGCTCGCCGACGCGCGCTCGTGGGGCGAGAACCGGGAGCAGGCCGACGCCCTGGAGACCAGCGCCCGCACCCTCCTCACGGTCTGGGGAACCCGCGACGGCTTCAACGCCGGGCTCGCCGACTACGCGAACCGGGAATGGTCGGGCCTGATCGGCACGTACTACCTGCCGCGCTGGCGGGCCTACTTCGACGAGTTGTCGGCGGCCCTCGCCGAGGACCGCGCCCCGAAGGCCTTCCACTGGTACGCCGTGGGCACCGACTGGTCCGCCGAGCACGGCCGGCTCGCCATGAAACCGCGCGGGGACGTCCACGCCATCGCGGAACGGATCCTGGATCTGTTGCGCGCCAACCCCGAACCGCTCACCTCGACGGCGACGGTCAGCCCGGGCACCGTCCCCGACGGGTCGACCGCCACGGTCACCGCGACCGTCCGCAACACCGAACCGTTCGCCACCGCGACCGGTGGATCGGCGACGCTGACCGTCCCGGAGGGGTCGGGACTGCACGTCCGTCAGCCGACGGTGGACGTGCCCGACCTCGCCCCCGGCGGTTCGGCGACGGTGACCTTCACCGTCGACGCGACCGAGGCGGCGGACACGCCGCTGGCGCGGATGACGGTCACGGCCACCGCGTCGACCGGCACGTCGGTGAACAAGGTCCGGGTCGTGCGTGTCACCACCGTCGAGGCGCCGAACCTCACGCGCACCACCAACAGCTCGGTCTTCGGGCAGGTCGGCGACCGCTATCTCATCGACGGCGGCGGCAACGACCTGTGGGGCACGACGAAGCACTTCGGGGCGATCTACCGCGACGGGGTGCTCACCGACGGCACGACGATCACGACGCGGGTGGTGAGCCAGGACCGCACCGGTCCGTGGGCGCGCTCGGGACTGATCATCGGCACCGACCTGTCCGGGAACATCAGCCGCGGCTTCGCCAACATCGCGCTGACACCGGACAAGGGTTGCGTCTTCGCCCACGACTCCAACAACGACGGGACCATCGACCGCAACCTGCAGGCGCCGGGCTTCTCGGCTCCCCTGTGGGTCAGGCTGACCCGCGTCGGTGACACCGTGACGGGCTCGTGCAGCGCCGACGGTACGAAGTGGACGGACGCGGGCTCGTTCGTCGTGCCCGCAGGGGTTCCGCTCGATGCCGGGCTGTTCATGACGGCCGCCAACGGCGGGTCCGGCGCCCGGGGCGCGGTGGAGTTCGACGGATTCACCGTCACCTGACGGCGAACGGGATTCCCTCGTGCCCCCGTGTGCACGAGGGAATCCCCCGGTTCTCAGTACTGCTGGGGAGCGCCGTGCGGCGGGGGCGGCGGCCCCTGCGGCGGCGGACCCTGCGGGAACATCGGCTGCTGCGGCGGAACGCCGACCGGGGGCTTGGCCTCGGCCTTGCGCCTGCCGCCGGCGGCGACCCCGACGCTGCCCAGGATCAGGGCCAGCCCGGCACCGATGTTGATGTGCGCCTCGTCCTTGGTCTTGGACGTCAGCGTGAGGCCGTCGGTCGTGCAGACCTGTTTCTCGTTCTCGGCCGAGCAGCTCCAGCCGCCGGTGACGTCGGTGCCGACCTGGTCGTAGTCCTCGTAGAAGATGCTGTAGCCGACGATGACGAAGAAGATTCCGGCGACGAGCAGCACGATCTGGAAAACGCGCGCGAGGGGGTGCATGGGGCTTTGCTTCCGATCCGTTTGACGTGCGGTACAAGCGATCGCGGCCACGCTAACAGCGGAAACGCCGGACGGCCCGTCGCTTCAAGGTCGGCTCAAGGTCGGCTCAAGAAACCGCGGCGGGATGCTCGCGCGCCCATGCCGCGAGCCCGGCGCGCGCGGTCTCCACGGCTCGCAGCGACTCGGCCTCCTGATCGAGCGCGGGCATCGCGCCGTACGCGGCCGCCGCCGATCGCGCGTGCGGGAGCGCCCGCTCGTGCTCACCGAGACCGTTGTGTGCCTTGGCGAGGACCAGGTCCGTCAACGGTCCCGCGTACGGCGGTTTCAGCTGCCACAGGCCCTCGGCCTCGGCCACCAGTTCAAGGGCACGCGTGTGCTCCCCGAGTTCGTTGAGCGCCTCGGCGTAATAGCACAGGGTTCCCGGCAGGTGCGCCATGTTCGTCGGCATCGAGCGCAGGTAGGCGAGGTTGGCCTCGTAGACGGTCCGCGCCAGGTCCGCGCGGCCGGCACGGACGAGAAGCGTTCCGAGGAAGTAACACCAGCGCTGGTGGTACGGGGGTGACGCGGACTCGGCCGTGGCGATCACCTCGCCGAGCACGTCCAGCGCGGCGACTACGTCACCGGACGCGATTTCCACTTCGGCCCGGGCGAGAAGGCGCTGGACGAGGAAGCTCCCCGGGCCACCGGTGATGTCGATCGCTTCGATGCGATCGACGTGTTTCCGGGCCCGGTCGACCTCGCCGCGCCGGACGAGTACCTGGACGAGCGTGCAGGTGAAGGAGACCTCGTTGTACGGTCTGCCGACCTGGGCGGCGAGTTCGATGCCCTCGCTGAGCAACCGGACGGCTTCCGGGAATTTACCCGCCTCCTTGTGCCGGCGGCCCTGGTTGCCCACGGCCACCATCATCTGGAGATCGGTGAGATCGGCCGCTAGGTCGATGATGTGCCTGCCGAGTTCGATGGCGGCGGCGCTCTCGCCCCGGGTGCGCAGCCAGTTCGCGCGCAGGCTCTGCATCTGGAAGACGCCGTGGGCGTCGTCGGCGCGCACGGCACTGCGCAGCCCCAGCGTTGCCAGTTCGTCGACGCGGTCGAGGAAGCGGCCCGCATCGACGGCGTCCATGAAGCGGCTGACCAGGTTCCACACCCGCGGGTGTTCCCGGAGGGTGTCGCAGGCGCGGAAGAGGTTGGCCTCCTCGGCCACGGCGTTGTCCAGCCGATGCGCGAAGTGCCAGTCGATGAACATGTCGGCGACGGCGGCGACACCGGCTTCACCGAGTTCGGCCTCCGCGCGGGCGGCGGCGTACAACCGCACCAGGTCATGGGTGCGGTAGCGTCCGGGCCGGTACTCGTCGACGAGGTGGGCTTGGACGAGCCGGCGCAGGAGGCGCTCGGCCGTCTCGGTCGGTTCACCCGATACGGCGGCGATCAGGTCGACGGAGGCGTCCTCGCCGGGTGTCGCGCCGATCCGGCAGAACAGCGCCCGGGCCGCCGGGTCGAGGGCGGCGTACGACTGGTCGAGCGCGGCGGTCACGGTCGCATCCGGGTCACCGTCCACGGACAGCAGCGCGAGGCGGTCGCGGTCCGCGAGATCCCTGACGTACGGGCCGATCCCGCCGGTGACGCCGCCCGCCACGTTCGCCGCCGCGATGCGCAGCGCGAGGGGCAGGTCGCCGCAGAGTCCGGCGAGCCCGTCGGCGTCGGCGTCGCCGACCTCGCCGAGGATCCGGCGCAGCAGCCGGATCGAGTCCGGCCGGGCGAGCACGCCCAGCGCGACGGCCACCGCGTCGTCGACGGCGACGAGGCCGGGGAGCCTGTCGCGGCTGGTGACCACGGTGAGGCAGCCCGTTCCCGGCATCAGCGGGCGGACCTGCGCGGCGGTGCCGGCGTTGTCGAGGACGACGAGCATCCGCCGCCCGTTCGTGTGGGCGCGGAACACTTCGGCGGCGTGGTCGACGTCGGCGGGGACGTCGGTCACTCCGACGGCGTGCAGCAGGCGGGCCAGCGCGTCCCCGGGCGTGACGGTGTCACCGCGATCGAAGCCGCGCAGGTTGATGTAGAGCTGCCCGTCGGGGAAGCTCGCGCGGTTCGCATGTCCCCAGTGGACGGACAGCGCGGTCTTGCCCGCGCCCGCCTGGCCGGTCACGAGGATCGTGCGACCGCGTGCGGCGGCCGAGGAGAGCGCGGCCAGGTCCGCGTCGCGGCCGGTATAGGTGGCGATGTCGGCGGGCAGCTGGGCGGGCGCGACCGAAGCGCCACCGGCCCTTGTGGACAGTCCCAGATCCTGCCCGAGGACGCGCTTGTGCAGTCCCCGAAGCTCCGGCGACGGGTCGGCGCCCAGCTCGTCGCGCAGGCGGATCCGCGTGGCCTCGAAGCGATGCAGCGCCTCGGCCGGGCGACCGGAGCGGTACAGGGCGAGCATCAGATGCCCGACCAGCGGCTCCGCGAGCGGACGGTCGGCGACCAGGGCAGCGAGCTCGTCGACGACGGCGGCGTGCCGGCCGGCGGCCAGTTCGGCGGCGTAGCGGGAGGCGAACAGTCCCGAGCGCTCCCGGTCGAAGGTCGCGCGGAACTCCTCTGCCCAGCGCCCGCCGATCCCGGCGAGCGGTTCGCCCTGGGCGAGCGCGCACGCGCGCCGCCACAGTTCGAGGGCCTCACCGTCGGCGGTCGCGGCCTTGGCGGCCAGGGCGCGCAGGCGATGGAGGTCGACGGCGTCGGCGTCGGCGGCGAGGAGGTAGCCCTGCCCGGCCCGGTCGATGGTGGCCCCGGCGGGGCGCAGCTCGGCGCGCAGGCGGGCGATGTAGCTGTACAGGACGCTCGTGACGGTCTCGGGCGGCTCGCCGTTCCAGACGCGGTCGATGAGGTCGCGCTGCGAGACCGGGACGCCCGGCTCGGCCGCCAGTACCGCGAGGACGCAGGCGCGTTTGGGCGCGCCGATCCGCGTGGTGCTGTCCACGGCGGCGATCGTGACGGGACCGATGAGGCGGATCAGCACGGTGGCGGCTCCTGGAGGGGCGGGCTCGGGAGACGACGACCATCCTACGGTGCCGCCGGGTCAGGCCCGCTCAAGATCCGCTCAAGGTCGCCGGAGGCCGAGCCGGTTAGGATCACGCGCCATGAGCATGCAACCACCTGCCCCGGGATATCCGCCGTCGCAGGCCTACCCGCCGCCCGGCCCGCCCGGCCGGATGGGCCCGCCTCCGCCCCCGCCGCAGATGGCCGGCCCGATGCCGGTCCGGCCGGTCGCGGGGACGCGTCCGACGGGCGCGACGGTCGCGGGCGTCGCCCTCGGCGGGCTCGCGCTGCTCTTCCTGGTCGGCGCGATCATGGAGTTCGCCGACATCGTGCCGCGCGGCGCGCCCTTCTCGTCGATCACGAACGTCCGCGGGGTCTTCCTCATCGTCATGGGTCTCGGCGCGGCGGGCGCGGCCGTCCTCGCGTTCGTCAACCCCGACTTCGGTCGCGTGTTCGCCGCCGCGGCCGCCGGTGCGGGCATCTGGGAGGCCGCCGGGGGCTGGCGCGAGATCATGCTGGCCCTGTTCGACGAGAACAGCGGCATCTACCCCAACGAGTTCTGGATCCGCATCGCCCCGGTGGTCCTTGGGGGCTTCCTCGGGATTCTGGCCCTGGTCATGCTCGCGAGCCCCAAGATCAGCGACTGGTCGGTGGCGAAGCGGGGCAGCTAGGCCTCAGCCGCCGGAGTGCTCCAGGTCGGCGCCCGACGGGACCGTGTCGTCGTCGGGGTCGTCGAGCCAGCCCTCGGGGAGCTGGACCCGCGCGGGGGAGT
Organism: Phytomonospora endophytica; assembly: GCF_014202425.1. GTDB lineage: Bacteria > Actinomycetota > Actinomycetes > Mycobacteriales > Micromonosporaceae > Phytomonospora > Phytomonospora endophytica. Next base: position 148,925 of record NZ_JACHGT010000004.1, read on the forward strand.
TCGTGCGGCCGCGGGACTGGCCGAGGATCGACGTCGGGAAGGGCTGGTCGGTGTCGAGGCCGCCGAGCAGGTCGTCGAGTTCGGTCAGCGAGGAGATCATGGCCAGGGCGCGGCGGGTGTCGCTGCCGACGCTGAAACCCTTGAGATACCAGGCGACGTGCTTGCGGAAGTCGGTGCAGCCGTGCTCCTCGGCGCCGATTCTGCGGCGCTTCTCGGGGCGCAGCGTCGTGCCCTCGTCGGCGGGTTCACCGGCGTCGGTGTACCAGGCGACGAGGAGTTCGGCGTGGCGGCGCATGATGCGCGCGACCTCGTCGAGGTGGGGGAGGACGCGCTCGTCGTCGCGGGGTTCGCGGCCTTCGGCGCGGGCTTTGAACGCTGCGGCGAGGTCGGCGAACAGCCACGGGCGGCCGAGGCAGCCGCGGCCGACGACGACGCCGTCGCAGCCGGTCTCGTCGACCATGCGCAGGGCGTCGGTCGCCTCCCAGATGTCGCCGTTGCCGAGGACCGGGACGTCGAGGTGCTGTTTGAGGGCGGCGATGGCCGTCCAGTCGGCCTCGCCGGAGTAGCGCTGCGCGGCCGTGCGCGCGTGCAGGGCGACCCACGCCACACCCGCGTCCTGGGCGATGCGGCCGGCGTCGAGGTAGGTGAGCAGGTCGTCGTCGATGCCCTTGCGCATCTTGACGGTGACGGGGATGTCGCCGGCGGCGCCGACGGCGGCGCGCACGATCTGCTCGAACAGGCGGCGCTTGTAGGGGATCGCCGAGCCGCCGCCCTTCTTGGTGACGCGCGGGACGGGACAGCCGAAGTTCATGTCGATGTGGTCGGCGAGGTCCTCGTCGACGATCATCTCGACGGCCTTGCGGACCGTGACGGGGTCCACTCCGTAGAGCTGGAGACTGCGCGGCGACTCGTTCGGGCCGAAGGCGACCATGCGGGTGGTCTTCGGGTTGCGCTCGATGAGCGCGCGCGTCATGACCATCTCGCAGGTGTAGATGCCGGCCCCCTGCTCGGCGCACAGCTGACGGAAGGCGACGTTGGTGATCCCGGCCATGGGCGCGAGCACCACGGGCGGGTCAACGGTGTATTTGCCGAGAGTCAGGGGAGCGATCACGTCTTCGAGGATGACACACCGGACGCGCGCGGGCGCACCGGCGGGGAGGGTCCGGCGCAGGTCAGGGTGGGGGGAACAACATCGCTTGGAGGCGTCTGTTCGACCGGACTCGCCGACGGCCGTCGATTCGCGACGCCCTCGAAGGCCTGTGCGGAGCTCATCGGCTCGAAGTACGACGGATGGACCGCCTGGGTGCACATCGCGAGCGGACGGACGCTCGCGCGGATCCGCGATGAGGCCGGGTGAATGACCAGGACCGGTGCGGCCTTCCCGGAGCCGGGACGGCCGCGCCGGTCCCCTGCGCCTCGTGCCGCATCACGCGTGCTCAACGGTCCCCGAACAACATCCCCTGGAACGCCTCCGCCGCCGCCTCCACCCCGTCCCGGTCGCCGGTCAGGAGCAGGTCGAGGAGCAGGCCGCGCGCGGTCGCGATGGCCAGGCGGGCCCGTGCGGTCGCGGCGGCCTCCGGGACGCCGTGTGCGACGAGCAGCTCCGTCAGGGGCGTGAGCCAGGCGTCGATGACGGTCTTGGCGAAGTCGGTGCTCCAGCCGGGGGAGTGCAGGGCCAGCGCGTAGACCTCGAAGAAGAGACGTTCGGCGGGGGCGAGGCCGGGGGCGGTGATGCCGCGCCAGAAGGCCCGCGACGCCTCGACCGGGTCGATCTGGTCCTTCAGCGACGCCAGGGCGGCGCGCTGTTCGGCCTCGACGCGGGCGACGACTTCGGCGAGCAGCCCCTCGCGCGAACCGAAGTGGTAGATGAGCATGCGGTGGCTGGTGCCGACGGCGGCGGCCATCTGCCGGAGGCTGTGGTCGCGGAAGCCGTTGGCGCGCAGGTACTCGACGCAACGGTCGAGCAGGGCCTCAGCGGGACTCACCGGCGGCCTTCAGTCCGGCGGCCTCCATCGTCATGAAGCGGCGGGTCTTCGCGCCCCCGAGCAACCCGAAGAGCCAGGCGAGGGGCCCGGTCTGGCGCACGCCGATGTCGATGCGGGTGCCCTCGCCGTCGGGGCTGATGCGATGCCAGCCGAGGGTGCGCACGCCGGGGGAGCGGGCCTCCCAGTCGAAGGACTCGCCCTCGTCAAGCTTCGTGACCGTCCAGGTCAGGACGGGCATGCCGGGCTGGGTGAGGCGGTAGCGGCGGCCGACGGCCAGCTCGGGGGCGTCGACGGGCGCGATGGCGGTGATCGAGGCGGTCCAGTTCGGCCAGTCGGCGATGTCGGTGAGGACGGCCCAGCACGCGGCCTTGGAAGCGGTGGAGGTGGTGGTGGCGGTGAACTCCATGTACCAGATGGTACATGGAGTCGCCCGCGTCTAGAACTCGCACTCCAGCGTGAACCGGTGCACCCCGTCGCTGATCTCGATCGTCCCCTCGCCGCTGATCCCCTCCAGGCCGTCGGCGCCGGAGCCGGCCACGATGCGCCAGGTCAGGGACGCGTCGTCGCCGTCGGCGCGGGCCTCGTGCTGGAGGACGAAGGAGCCCGTGCGGCCGTCGATCGTGCCGGTGAACTTCTCCAGGCCGACGTAGGTCCGCAGCGTCTCGGCGGCGTTGGCGAAGGTGAGGATCTCGGTGAGACTGGTGCCGCCTTCGAGGTCTCCGTGGAAGGCCTTGGTGATGCGCGCCCGGCCGAGCTGGGCGCCGGGACTGTCGTCTACGGTCGTCGGCTCCCAGCCGGTCAGGTCGAAGGTTCCGGTCAGTCGTGGCATGGCGCGAGCTAGGCCACCAGCAACCCGACCCCCAGCGTCACCACGCCCGCCGCGAGCGACAGCGCGCCGAGGCCGAGGATCGCGATCGCCTTGTTGGGTCGCGTGCGGTCCTTACCGGCCGAGGCGGCGAAGAAGCCGCCGGACATGAGGATCGCGGCGAGGGGCACGCCGAGGCGGGCGACCCAGGCGGCGGGGCCGGTGAGGGTCGTCGACGGCATGAGCAGCTGGACGACGAGGCCGAGGATGACCAGCACTCCGGCGTGGGCGTGGCCGGCACGGGCGAAGGACTTCTGGAAGTCGGTCATCGGGACCTGCCCGCGCACGATCTTGGTCATGAAATAGCCGCCGAACTCGATGGTGACGATGGTGAGCAGCATGATTCCGGCGAGGATGCGTCCGGTGTCGTCCAGCATGACCGCGTGATCCTATCTAGTCAGTGTCAAGTTACTGTCATGCTGAGGCTAGCCCGCCATCTAGTCACTGTCAAGACGCCAGTTCGGCGATGGTCCTCGACAGCCATTCGCGTTCGGCCTTCGAGGTCGCGCGGGCGACCTCGACCATGCCCTTGCGGAAGGGGTCGGCGACGTCGCCGCTGCGCACACGCGAGCCGTCGCGCACGAAGAACCCGGCCGGGGCCTCGATGAACTCCAGGCGGCGGCGCAGCACGGCGGCCTGGTCCCCGGCCGACGGCAGGTGGCGCAGGAACGCGAGCACGGTGAAGAACCTGTTCCGGTCGGTGATGTCGACCGGCGACGGCTCCCGCAGTCGCCGCAGCAGCTCGGCGCGGCCCCCGTCGGTGAGGGTCAGAACCTGCCGGGGCGCGGCCCCCGTGCCCGACTCGGTCCGCCGGTCGAGGAGCCCGCCCTTCTCCAGGCGTGCGATCGCCGGGTAGAGGGCGCCGTCGCTGACGGGCTTGACGTGCCCGGTCAGCGCCGAGATCCGCGACTTCAGCTCATAGCCGTGCAGCGGCTCCTCGTAGAGGAAACCCAGGATCGCCAGCGTCAGCACGCGCACTCCATCCACTTGTCGACCGGGCTCCCAGGCTATATCGTTCCGAGGCACCTCGATTCGAGGTAACACGATTCGAGTTATTGGAGCGCCCCTCATGCACCGCCGCCGACTCCTCTCCCTCGCCGGTCCCGTCTACCTCGAACTGCTCGCCGGGGTCGTCGCCGGCGTCATCGACATCGCCTGGGTCGCCCGGCTCGGCGCCGGTGCCGTGGCCGCCGTCGCGGTGGCCACCAACGTCGAGAACGCGCTGATGGGCGTGATCCTCGTCGTCGAACTCGGCGCGACCGTCCTCATCGCCCGCCGCAGAGGCGCCGGCGACGACGCCGGCGTGCGCACGGCGATCCGCGCGACCTGGCTGCTGTTCGCGCTCGTCACACCCGTCGTCGCGGTGGGCGGGTGGCTCGCCCGCGACCACATCGGGGCGGTCTTCGCCGCGCCCGGCGAGGCCCGCGAGATGACCGTCGCCTTCCTCGCCGTCGGTCTCCCGGGCATCGCGGTGTACTTCGCCCAGCTCACCGTCAACGGGATCTTCAAAGGACTCGGCGACACGCGCACGCCCATGCGGCTGGCCGTCCTCGGCAACGCCGTCCTGCTCGTCCTCGACCCGCTGCTCATCTACGGCCTCGCCGGGTTTCCCCGCCTCGGCGTCGCGGGCGCCGCGGTCGCGACGGTCACCGGGCGGCTCATCGCCCTGGCCGCCGGACTACTTTTGCTGCGCGCGAGAACCCGAGCCTCCGCCCCACTCGGCGAGGTCTGGGCCGACGCGCGCCGGATCGCCGCCACGGGGGTGTCGATGGCCGCCGAGTTCGCCACCCGGATGGTGGGCGCGCTGGTGATGGTCGCGGCCGTCGCCCGCTTCGGGCCGGTCGCGGTCGCCGCCTACGGCATCGGCACGAAGGCGATGTACACGGCGACCATGGGCTTCTACGCGATCCGCCAGGCCGCCACCATCCACACCTCCCACACGCGGGGTGCGGGCGGCGGGACCGACGCGATCGCGCGGGAAACCCTGCTCATCGGCCTCGGCGCCGGGACCGTCGCGGCCGTCGCCGCCTTCGTCGCGGGCCCGTGGGCGATGCGGGTGTTCACCGACGACGCGCAGGTCGTCGCCGCCGGGGTCTCCTACCTGCGCTGGATGGCGCCCTACCTGCTCGTCCTGGCCTGCCTCATCGCCTCGACGGGCGTGCGGCTCGGCGAGGGCGCGGGCGGGAGACTCTTCGCCGTCACGCTCACCGGGACCCTCCTCCAGGTCCCCCTGGCGTTCGGGTTGTCGGTCCCGCTCGGCCTGCCCGGGGTGTGGCTGGCGCCGACGCTGTCGGTGACGATCCAGTTCGTCCTGCTCAGAGGTGGCCGGCCCGCCCGGGGAACGACGGGCCGGCCACGATCGATCACACCGTGGCGCGAACGAGCGAGGGGTCGTACACGTCGGACACGAACGGACCGACCGACGACGTCGCCGCGGACCTGAACAGCTGGTTGACCCGGTTGGCCTCACCGGCGTTCGGGTACGGGTTCGAGCAGCCGGTGCCGGCGCTGCCGCCCGACATCAGGTACGAGCAGATGCCGTTGTAGGTGTCGGGCAGGCCGAGGCCGTGCCCGATCTCGTGGGCGACGATGCGCAGCGCGTTGTGGCCGGCGGCGATGTCACGGCTGTCGATGTAGATCGTGGCGCAACCCAGGCCGCACACGTAGGCGCGGGAGCCGCCGCCGGTCGTGCCGTAGATGCGGATGCTGCCGCTGCCGGAGCTGACCATGCGCACGTTCGGCGCCGCGCTGTTCCAGATCGAGGCGGCCTGGCTCGACTGGGAGCTGTAGGCGTACGCCGTGTAGTAGACCGTGCGGACGTTGACGCTCTGGTCGGCCACGGCCGCCGACTGGGTGGCGAACTGGGCGCCGGCCAGGGCGAGCACGAAGGTGAGGGTGCCGACGAGAAGACGGAGCGCTCTCTTGGATAACACGGGGGTCTCCCTTGGGTACGCGACCGTGCCGGGTCGCGGGTGGGCCGACGGACACCGTCGCTGTCGCCTCGCGGTGTCCGTGAGGACCTTTCAGACGGTATTGAAAGGTGCCTAACCGGCGCCAGTAGGGAAAACCCTTGAATAACGGGGTATTAGTCAGTGACTGTCACTGACCCATGACATAGCGGACCGTCGGCCCGGTCGTCCAGCCGCCGTCGACGGCGAGCTCGGCGCCGGTCACATAGGACGCGGCGTCGGACAGGAGGTACACGACCGCTCCGGCCAGTTCCTCGGGCAGCCCGACGCGGCCCATGGGCGTGTTGGGGTAGTTGCCCTCGCCGGTCTGGATGCCGGTGGCCGAGGTCATCGGCGTGTAGGTCATGCCCGGGTGCACCGAGTTGACGCGGATCCGGTCGGTGCCGAGCTCGACGGCGGCGACCTTCGTCAGCCCGCGCACGCCCCATTTGGAGGCTCCGTACCCGGCGGTCAGGGCGAGGCCCATCAGGCCCGCGGCCGAGGAGATGTTGACGATCGACCCGCCGCCGGCCGCGCGCATCGGCGCGATCGCGGCCTTCATGCCGATGAACACGCCGGTGAGGTTGATCCGCAGGACCCGCTCGAAGTGGTCGAGGGGTTCCTTCTCGATGAACTGGCCGGTGGAGATGCCGGCGTTGTTGACCAGTCCGTGCAGGCCGCCGAAGGTGTCGGTGGCCGTCGCGACGGCCGACGCCCACTGCGCCTCGTCGGTCACGTCGAGGTGCGCGAACACCGCGGCGTCGCCGAGCAGCCCGGCGAGCGCGCCGCCCTCGTCGTCGAGGACGTCGGCGATGACGACACTGCCGCCGCCTTCCACGATCGCGGTCGCGAACGCCGCTCCCAGACCGCGTGCCCCACCGGTCACCACGACCGTCTTGCCGTCCAGCGAGAAAGACGTCATTGCCCGCGCACCCCCCGTGTTCGCTATGGCCTCGCAGGGATCGTATGACCGCGCGCGGAGGTGGGTATCAACCCTGCGGAAACGGCCCGCGCGGGGCCGTCAATCGCTTAACGTCACTTGTCTGGCTGAGTGTCGGTGTGTGTGACAGGGTGGAAATGAGCGCGTATACGCGGCGTGGAGTGCGATTTCCCACTGTGGACTTACGATCACCACGCGGAGCCGTTAGCCTCCACGACCACCCGCCGCAACGACGCGGCCGCGCAGTCGGGAGGCCGAAATGCAAAGGTTCGTCTTCGATTTCACCGAAGGAAATAAAGACCAGCGCGACCTGCTCGGAGGAAAAGGAGCCAACCTCGCGGAGATGACCCGGATCGGGCTGCCCGTCCCGCCGGGGTTCACGATCACCACCGAGGCCTGCCGCGCCTATCTCGCCGACGGGGACGTCCCGTCCACACTCGACGAGGAGGTGGCCGCGCATCTGGCCGCTCTCGAAGAGTCCATGGGACGTAAGTTCGGCGACGCCGCCGACCCCCTCCTGGTGTCCGTCCGCAGCGGCGCGAAGTTCTCCATGCCCGGCATGATGGACACCGTCCTCAACGTCGGCCTTTCCGACCGCAGCGTCGACGGCCTCGCCGCGCAGAGCGGCAGCGAGCGTTTCGCCCAGGACTCCTACCGGCGCCTCATCCAGATGTTCGGCAAGACCGTCCTCGACGTCCCCGGCGACCCCTTCGAGGAGGCCCTCGCCGAGGCGAAGACGGCCAAGGGGGTCGACGACGACGTCGACCTCGACGCCGAAGACCTCAAAGGCGTCGTCGACTCCTTCAAGGCGATCGTCCTCAAGCACACCGGCAGCGACTTCCCGCAGGAGCCCGCCGAGCAGCTGCGCCTGGCCATCCGCGCGGTGTTCTCCTCCTGGCAGGGCGAGCGCGCGGTCCTCTACCGCCGCACCGAGCGCATCCCGGACGACATCGGCACCGCCGTCAACATCGTCGCCATGGTCTTCGGCAACCTCGGCGCGGACTCCGGCACCGGTGTGGCCTTCACCCGCGATCCCGCGACCGGCGAACAGGGCGTCTACGGCGACTACCTGCCCAACGCCCAGGGCGAGGACGTCGTCGCCGGTATCCGCAACACCGTCGCGATCAGCGAGCTCGCGCGCATCGACAAGGCGGGCTACGACGAGCTGATGCGTTCGGCGCGGATCCTCGAAGACCACTACCGCGACCTATGCGACATCGAGTTCACCATCGAGCGCGGGCGGTTGTGGCTGCTCCAGACGCGCGTGGGCAAGCGGACGGCCGCCGCGGCCTTCACGATCGCGGCCTCCCTCGTCGACGACGGCCTCATCGACGTCGACACCGCGCTCGGGCGGGTCACCGGTGCGCAGCTCGCGCAGCTGATGTTCCCGACCTTCGGCGAGGTCGGCGACGACACCCCGAAGGTCGCCGTCGGTGTCCCCGCCTCACCCGGCGCGGCCGTCGGCGCCGCCGTCTTCGACGCCCACCGCGCCGCCGCGCGCGCCGCCACCGGCGCCCCGGTCATCCTGGTGCGCAAGGAGACCAACCCCGACGACCTGCCCGGCATGCTCGCCGCCAAGGGCATCCTCACCGCCCGCGGCGGCAAGACCTCCCACGCCGCCGTCGTGGCCCGGGGGATGGGCAAGACCTGCGTGTGCGGCGCCGACACCCTCGGCGTGGAGGCCGACCGGGCCGTCGTCACCGCCGCCGACGGCACCGAGACCGTCATCACCGAAGGCGACATCATCTCCGTCGACGGCTCCACCGGCGCCGTCTACCTCGGCGAGGTCGCCGTGCGGCCCTCGCCGGTCGTGGAGTACTTCGAGACCGGTGAGGTACCCGACGGCGACCCGCTCATCGCCGCCGTCGCCCGCCTCATGGGCCACGCCGACGACACCCGCCGCCTCGGCGTGCGCGCCAACGCCGACACCGGCGAGGACGCCGCCCGCGCCCGGCGCTTCGGGGCCGCCGGCATCGGCCTGTGCCGCACCGAGCACATGTTCCTCGGCGAGCGGCGCGTCCTCGTCGAACGCCTCGTCCTCGCCTCCGGCCCGGACGAACGCGCCCCCGTCCTCGACCAGCTCCTCGAACTCCAGCGCGCCGACTTCGGCGACATCCTCCGCGCCATGGACGGCCTCCCCGTCACCATCCGCCTCCTCGACCCGCCCCTCCACGAGTTCCTGCCCTCGCTCGAAGACCTCGCGGTGTCCGTCGCGCTCGCCGACGAACGCGGCGACGACAGCGAGGAGCACGCGCGGGAGGTGCGGTTGCTGGCCGCCGTCCGGCGCATCCACGAGCAGAACCCGATGCTCGGGCTGCGCGGCGTCCGGCTCGGCCTGACCCTCCCCGGCCTCTACGACATGCAGGTCCGCGCCATCGCCGAGGCCGCCGCGGCCCTGCGCGCCGAGGGCCTCGACCCGCGCCCGGAGATCATGGTCCCGCTCGTCGGCGACGTGCGGGAGCTCGCCGTGATCCGCGCGCAGACCGAGCAGGTCCTCGCCGAGGTCGAGGGGTCGGGGGACGTCCCGATCGGCACGATGATCGAGATCCCGCGCGCGGCCCTGACCGCGGACCGGATCGCGGCGGAGGCCGACTTCTTCTCCTTCGGCACCAACGACCTCACGCAGCTCGGCTGGGGCTTCTCCCGTGACGACGTCGAAGGCGCCTTCTTCGGCCGCTACCTGGAACTGGGCGTCTTCCCGGCCTCGCCTTTCGAGACCCTCGACGCCTCCGGTGTCGGCGAACTCGTCGAGATCGCCGTGAAACGCGGCCGGGAAACCCGTCCCGGCCTGCACCTCGGGGTCTGCGGCGAGCACGGCGGCGACCCCGAGTCGGTGCGTTTCCTGCACCGCGCGGGGCTCGACTACGTGTCCTGCTCGCCGTTCCGGGTGCCGATCGCGCGGCTAGCCGCCGGGCAGGCGGTCCTCGAAGAGCGCGCGGCCGGCGCCGAACACGTCGACAGCCGCTGACCACGACGTGAAGGTCCCCTCCGGCCGCGGCCGGAGGGGACCTTCACGTGCGAACTCACCGCTGGTAGGGATGTCCCCAGTAGTTGAACGGGGGCCGGTCGGCGGTGGAGTGCACGAGCCTGCGCGTGCGTGGCTCGTGCCGTTCGTCGATGGTGATGTCCGGGTGGTCGTGCTCGTGCGAGGCCCGGCGGCTCCAGATGTAGACACCTAGACCCAGGGCGACGCCGAGCGCGACGAGAATGATGGCCGCTGCGATGTCCATACCTTCGTGTACCCGGGACGGCGCGGTATCAATCGGCCGGAAGTGCCCGATAACAGCGGGCTAGGCGGCGAGCGGCAGGGAATCGCCCGCCGCGGGTGCGGTGTCCTCGGCGGCGAAGAACGCCTCCCAGGGGTCACCGTCGTCGACGAGAGGCGCGAAGTCCTCGTCGTCCACTCGGTCGTGGACCGGGAGCGCGGGGCGGCCGCCCGGATGGATCGGCGATCGAGTGGTCATTGTTCCTTCCCAGGGGGGTCATGAAGTCCGTTCAACCGGCACAACGACCCGCGCCGTCCGTCCATTCCGGACGGTGACGCAGCACTCACCCGGCCCGAGCCGCGCTTACGGCTCGCCGGGAGGCGCGTCAGGCGACCTGAAGAAAACCGTAAGGCCCCTCCGGCAGAGTTCTCCTTGTCAGCGAGACCGGGAACGAAAACAGGAGAAGACAATGCGCAAGCTCATCAACTCGACCTACATCACCCTCGACGGCGTCATCGAGAACCCGATGTGGACCATGCCGTACTTCGACGCCGAGTTCGCCGAGTCGCAGACGAGCAACGCCGACGCGCTGCTGATGGGCCGCGAGACCTACGACGGCTTCGCCGCGGTGTGGCCGACGATGGACGAGAGCGACCCGAGCACCGGTGCGGCCTACTTCAACAGCGTCAAGAAGTACGTGGCCTCCACGACCCTGACCGACCCGTCGTGGAACAACACCGAGGTCCTCGAAGGCGACCTGGTCGAGGCCGTCGCCAAGCTCAAGGCGTCCGAGGGCAAGGACATCCTGCAGTACGGCTTCGGGACGGTCACCACCGCGCTCATCGAGGCCGGCCTCGTCGACGAGGTCCGCCTGTGGATCCACCCCGTCATCGAAGGGGGCGACAGCGTGTCGGCGCCGCTCAAGGGCTTCAAGGCGAGCTTCGAGCTGCTGGACACCAAGATCAACCCCACGGGCCTGATCATCGCCACCTACCGTCCCAAGGCCGCCGAGTAAACCCACCCCGTCGACCTGGGCCCCGCTTCGGCGGGGCCCGGTTCCGTTTCCCCGCGCGCGCCTCACGTCCGGTCGGTCCGTGCCCACCGGATGGCGAACAGGTTGCCGCACGCCGACCCCTTGACCACCGTGCGGTGACGCAGCAGTATCGAGGCACCCGATCCCAACGAGGGGAGTCCATTGTGGGCAGCCGGTGGTACACGATCGTGATCGACGCGGCGGATCCGGCCCGGCTCGCGCGCTGGTGGGGAGAGGTGCTCGGCTACGAACTCCTCTACGAGGCCTCCGACGAGGCCGTCATCGGCGCCAAGGACAACGGCCACCCCGGACTCTGCTTCGTGTCGGTGACCGACCCCAAGTCGGTCAAGAACCGCCTGCACATCGACCTCAACCCCGACGACCAGGCCGCCGAGGTCGAGCGGCTGGTCGACATGGGCGCCCGCCACGTCGACATCGGCCAGCAAGAGGTCGGCTGGGTCGTGCTCGCCGACCCCGAGGGGAACGAGTTCTGTGTGCTGACGCCGCGGGAGCAGTGAACCGGGCGGCTCGGATCGCCGACGCGCGTCCGTCTGTCGGGGAATCTCGCACGGTCTCGCCTTGAGGACCGAAGCTGTCCGCAATCGCTCATAGCCTTCGGGTACCAGCACATGAGCGAAACGGAGAACCACCATGACCATCCTCGTCACCGGAGCGACCGGAACCGTCGGCGGCCAGATCGTCCGCCAGCTGCACGAGGCCGGCCACGCGGTCCGCGCGCTCACCCGCGACCCCGCCAAGGCCACGCTGCCCGAGGGCGTCGAGGTCGTCGCGGGCGACCTGACCGACCCGGACACCCTCACAGGCGTCTTCGACGGCGTGACGGCCGCGCACCTCATCACCTTCGGCGGCGACTACGAGAGCCTCACGACCGGCCAGCGCATCATGGAACTGGCCCGGGAGGCCGGCGTCGGGAAGGTCACGATCCTGCGCGGGCCCGGCGACGACGCCTTCCTGGAGACCGTCCAGGCGAGCGGAATCGACTGGACGATGCTGACCCCGGTCGAGTTCATGTCGAACCACCGGGAATGGGCCGACCGGATCCGGGAGAGCGGCGAGGTCCGCGAAGGCTTCCCCGAGTCCCTGAGCGCGCTCGTCCACGAGGCCGACATCGCCGCCGTCGGGGTCGCCGCCCTCACCCAGGACGGGCACGCCGGGCAGACCTACACGATCACCGGCCCCGAGGCCCTGACGATCCGCGACAAGGTCACCGTCCTCGCCGAGGCGCTCGGCCGCGACCTCACCCTCGTCGAGCTCACCGAGGAACAGGTCCTCGCGCAGCTGCTCGCCGAGGGCTGGGACGAGGGTTCGGCGGCGTGGATGGTCGACGTCCGCAAGAACACCCCCGAGATCGGCTACACGGTCGTCGACACCGTCGAGCGCGTCACCGGCAGGCCCGCGCGGACCTTCGCGCAGTGGGGCCGGGAGAACGCGGGACTGTTCTCCTAGAGACGCGAAAGGGCCGGGAGACCAGAGGTCTCCCGGCCCTTCGGCGTGTCGTGCGTCAGGCGGGGCGGTCGAGGGTGACCGACACCCGGAAGGGCTTGCCCTTCGGGTCGTAGGCGCCGCCGTACTCGAAGCCCTCGGCGGGGATCTCGGCGCGCGAACCGTCGGCGAAGACGGCCTCGCCGATGCGGAAGTTGTGCACCAGGCCGCCGCCGAAGTCGGCGATCGCCAGCACCGGCGCGGTCGTGACCTGCACGCCCGTCTCGCCCGGCTGGAGCATCGAGCCCAGGTCCTCGGCGCAGACCGGGTCGGCGAGGCGCGAGTCGGTCAGGCTCCGGGCGACGGAACCACCCGTGCCCTCCAGCTGCACCCACTTCACGGCGCGGTCGCCGCGCGAGGTCACGAGCAACTGCGAACCGTCGCGGGTGTGCGTCACGCAGGTGGGGTTGGCGCCCACCGGGATCTGCCCGACCTCGGCGACCTGCGCCGGGTTCTCCAGCGACAGGACCCGCAGCATGCCGTCGCGGGTGGCGACATAGCCGTACTTGCCGTCCCAGGCCAGGCTCGCCGCGTTCGGCGAGGACGGCAGCGCGACGACGTTGCCGACGGTCGGCGTCATGCCCTTCTTGCCGCTGAAGGTGTAGGGCCATTCCTTCTTGCCGTCACCGGTCAGCGGGGGACCGGTCACCGTCTCGCCGAAGTACGCGTCGTTGGTGGCGGTGAACAGCGGCGTCAAGTCGACCGTGACGGCCTTGCGCTCGGCCGCCGATACGATCACGGCCCTGCCGTTGTGCGCGACGTTCTGCGCGGTGGCCGCGCGGCCCTCCGGTGTCGTCAGCCACTCCCCGCGGCGGTCCAGTTCGGTGTTGCCGTGGTAGTCGGTGGTCACGCCGATCCCGGTCGGTGCGACCAGCTCGGGCAGCGGCACGACACCGAGGAGCTTCATCCCGACGGTGAAGCCGGAGTTCGGCAGCGCCGGGAAGGGGGTCGCGAAGTCGGCGCGGGTGTTCTGCTGCTTACCGGTCAGCGCCACCACGGCCACGCCGCCCTGGATCTTCTTGGTGTCCCAGACCGTGATCAGCGCGAACTCGTTGCCCGGTGTGACCGCGACGGCCGTCGGCACGAGGTTCTTCGGCAGCTTCAGGCACTGGCCGCCCTGCGTGCCGCTCGTCCCGGCCGTGGCGATCAGGCCCTTGTTGAAGACCATGACCGCGTGCGCGGCGCCGTCGAGCCCGTCGGCGCGGGCCATGTCGACCAGATCTCCGATCGGGATGTCGGCGTCACTGGCGCATTGACCGGCCTCGCCGTTGGCGAGCTCGACCTCCGGATGGCCGTCGGTCGACAGGCGCCCGCCCTCGCGGGGGGCGTAACCGACGGTGGTGGTCGTCGTCTCGACCGAGGTGATGTGGTCGACACCCGGCAGCTGCTCCTCCTTCGGGACGTAGCCGACCTGCCCCTGGATGTTCCGCAGCGAATCGAGGCTGGGCGGGGGCGTCGAGCCGAGCTGCCACTGCCGGTCGACGTTGCCGAGCGGCAGGTTGAGCGGCTTGTCGTCGACCTTCGGCGCGGTGGTCAGGCCGTCGAAGTCGGTCTTGCCGTGATACTTGTGCCAGTCGGGGCCCATCCGCCAGTTCAGGCCCTCGTCGGTGGCCAGTTTGCCCGCCATGTCCACATACGCGGCGGGATCGATGGTCCCGTCGGCGGCGAGCAGCGGGTCGGGAGCCTCCGGCGGCGCCGACGCGCTCGGCGAGGCGTCGTCCCCGGCGCCCCCACCGGGACCGGGCGAGTCCGGCGGCAGGAACACGATCCATCCGATCAGCGCGAGCATGATCGCCACACCCGACAGGTAGATCGCCATCCGGACACCGCGGCCGTGGGTCTCCGGCGCCAGCGTCTTCGTCGGCGGAGGCGGAGGCTGCGGCGCCGCCTGCTGTTCTGGCTCGGCGGGACCGGATTCAGGATTGGGAACCATTGGGGGCCTCATCGGTGATTCTCTGTTTCCCTCATGGACGACAGCTGGGCGGCACTCGCGATCACTTCGCAGGCGTGGGCGGTTCGCACTCGCAGGGCAGACTACTCGAACGAGACCTTTGCCCGAAGCCGGGCGAACCGCGTTCCCGATGGGTCACAGGCGCGCTCGCGGTGGCGCGGAGACGGTCGCTGTGGGGACATGGCCTCGGACTCTAGCGCATCACCCCGGGCCCTCGACCGGTGAAGTCGCGCCTACCTGGCCCCCCGCGTGGGACGGGTAAGGTTGCCGCGTGGCCGGCCGGATCCGCGATGAGGACATCGCAGCAGTGCGAGAACGCACCGCGATCGACGACATCGTCGCCGAGCACGTGACCCTCAAACCCGCGGGCAGCGGCAACCTCAAGGGTCTGTGCCCCTTCCACGACGAGAAGAGCCCGAGCTTCCACGTCACGCCCTCCCGCGGCTTCTACTTCTGTCACGGCTGTGGCGTCGGCGGCGACGCGATCAGCTTCCTGATGCGCCTGGAACACCTCAGCTTCGCCGAGTCGGTGGAGCGGCTGGCGTCCAAGGCCGGTTACCAGCTGCGTTACGAGGACGCCGGTGGAAGCACCATCATGCGTCCCAAACAGGGCGTCAAACAGCGTCTGCTCGCCGCCCACACCGAGGCCGCCGTCTACTACCGCGAGCAGCTCGCCCGTCCCGAGGCGCTGATCGCGCGCGAGTTCCTCAACCAGCGCGGCTTCGACCGGACGGCCGCCGAGACCTATCACTGTGGTTTCGCCCCCGACGCCTGGGACGCGCTGACCAAGCACCTCCAGCAGAAGGGCTTCTCGTCGAACGAGCTCGTCGACGCGGGCCTGGCCAAACCGGCGCGCTCGGGGCGGCTCATCGACCGCTTCCGCAACCGCCTGCTGTGGCCGATCACCGACCTGGCGGGCGACGTCATCGGCTTCGGCGCGCGCAAGCTCGCCGAGGAGGAGGACGGGCCGAAGTACCTCAACACCCCCGAGACGCCGCTGTACAAGAAGAGTCAGGTCCTCTACGGCATCAACCACGCCAAAAGGGAGATCGCCAAGCAGAGCCGGGCGGTCATCGTCGAGGGCTACACCGACGTCATGGCCTGCCACGTCGCGGGCGTGCCGACGGCCGTGGCGACGTGTGGGACGGCCTTCGGGTCGGAGCACATCAACGTGCTGCGGCGGATGCTGATGGACTCGGACGAGTTCGGCGGTGAGATCGTCTTCACCTTCGACGGCGACGCCGCCGGGCAGAAGGCCGCGCTGCGGGCCTTCGAGGACGAGCAGAAGTTCGTCGCGCAGACCTTCATCGCCGTCGCCGCCGACGGCATGGACCCCTGTGACCTGCGCCTGGCCAAAGGCGACGAGGCCGTCCGCGACCTGGTCGCCACCCGCGAGCCGCTGATCGCCTTCGCGCTGCGCAGCGTGCTCGCCCGCCACGACCTCGACACCGTCGAAGGGCAGGTCGCCGGGCTGCGCGCGACGGCGCCGATGATCGCCAAGATCAAGGACCGCTCGCTGATCCCCGGCTACGTCAACCATCTCGCGGGCCGTCTCGGCATGGAGGTCGAACGCGTCCGCCGGGCCGTGGCGACCGTCAAGGGCGAGCGCGTGGAGCCGCCGCGCCGGCCGCAGGTCCTCGCCGCGGACAACCCGCGCTGGCTGGTCGAGCGTGAGGCCCTGAAGCTGGCGATCCAGTCGCCGGCGCTGGCCGGACCGTACTTCGACGCCGTCGACGACTCGCACTACGGGCATCCCCTGCACGCCGAGATCCGCAAGGCCATCGCGGCCGCGGGCGGCGCCTCGGTCGCCTCGGGCGGGCCGGTGTGGATCTCGGCGGTCACCGACTCCTGCGCCGATCTGGGCGCGCAGGCGCTCGTCGGCGAGCTGGCCGTCGAGCCGTTGCGGGTGATGGGCGAGCCGGAGCCGCGCTACGTCGAGCTGACGCTCGCGCGGGTGCAGTTGCCTCTGGTGACCGAGCAGGTCAACGCGATCAAGTCGCGTCTCCAGCGGGTCAACCCGGTCGAGGAGAAGGACCTGTACATGAAGCTGTTCGGTGAGCTGATCTCGCTCGAACAGCACGCGCGGAGCCTGCGGGAGCAGGCGAGCCGGGCGGTCTAGAGCGACCGGACCATGGTCACGGCCGTCGGGCGGGTGTCGACGGTGATGAAACCCTCGGCCTCGTAGAGTCGCCGGGCGGGGTTGTCGAGGTCGACGCCGAGCGAGATCCGGGCGTGCCCGGCCGCGTGGGCGCGGTCCAGGAGCTCGCGCAGCAGTGTCCGGCCGATTCCCTTGCCGCGCCAGGGACGCACGACGCCGATGGCGAGTTCGGGCACGTCGGCGGCGACGAAGCCGTAGGCGGGCTCCTCGGGGGTGAACAGCCGCGACCAGCACGCGCCGATCGGTGCGCCGTCCTCGTCGGCGGCGACGACACCGATGTCGCCGGGCCGTTGCCAGCCGGTGACGTAGCGGGCGGCCTTGACGTCGGCGAGGATGCGGGCGACGCGTTCGGGGCTCGTCGCGCCGGTGTGTCCCCAGTCGCCGGCCTCGACGAGCATGTCGGTGATGAACGCGCTGTCGCCGGGTTCGGCCGGGCGAAGAGTGAAGGCCATGGGGGGATCTTGTCCGACGGTGGGCGGGCTCGGCGAATCGTCCCATCTGACGGACGCCGGTGGAGAGCGCTTTCCCTTGGTATGCCGGTGAAACGGCAGGTCATCCGCTCGGTGCCGACATTTCCGGCTCGGGCCCGCGAGACGTCACGCGTCCGAAACGCCCGGGAAACCTTGACAGTAGGCGATTCGGCTCACTAGCGTCGCGGGAGAGCGCTCTCCCACTGCATGTGACACCACGGCCCCAAGGAGCCCTCCATGCGCAGACGCCACGTCCTCGGCATCGCCGCGGCCACCGTGACCTCCCCGTTAATCGCCGGGGTGACCGCGGCACCGGCCGCCGCGGCCGACCCCGTCCTCGGTCCCAACACCTTCGTCTTCGACCCCTCCATGTCGGCCGCGAGCATCCAGAGCCGCCTCGACGCCGTCTTCGCCGAACAGGAGAGCAACCAGTTCGGGCCCCAGCGCTATGCCCTCCTGTTCAAGCCCGGCACGTACGACGTCAACGCCAACGTGGGCTTCCACACCTCCATCGCGGGCCTCGGGCGCAATCCCGACGACGTCACCCTCAACGGTGTGACCGTCGACGCCGGCTGGTTCGGCGGCAACGCCACCCAGAACTTCTGGCGCTCGGTGGAGAACCTCGCCATCGCCCCACCGCCCGGCTTCAACCGCTGGGCCGTCTCCCAGGCCGCACCCATGCGGCGGGTCCACGTCCGCGGCGACCTGAACCTCGCGCCGAGCGGCTACGGCTGGGCCAGCGGCGGGTACATCGCCGACAGCCTCATCGACCGGGTCGCGCAGCCCTACTCCCAGCAGCAGTGGCTCACCCGCGACAGCCGGATCGGCGGCTGGCTCAACGGCGTGTGGAACATGGTCTTCTCCGGTGTGGCGGGCGCGCCCGCCGCGAGTTTCCCGAACCCGCCGTACACGGTCCTGCCGACCAGTCCGGTGACCCGCGAGAAGCCCTACCTCCACATCGACGGTTCCGGCCAGTACCAGGTCTTCCTGCCCGCGCTGCGACGCAACTCGCAGGGCACGACCTGGGCGAGCGGCCCGACGCCCGGCACGTCGCTGCCGCTGTCGTCCTTCCACGTGGCCACGCCCGGCGTCGGCGCGGCGACCCTCAACGCCGCGCTCGCGGCGGGCAAGCACCTGCTGTTCACGCCGGGGATCTACCACCTGAACCAGACGCTCAACGTCACCCGCGCGGGAACCGTCGTGCTCGGCATCGGCTACGCCAGCCTGATCCCCGACAACGGGATCACCGCGATGACGGTGTCCGATGTGGACGGCGTGCGCCTCGCCGGGCTGCTCTTCGACGCCGGGACGGTCCGCTCGCCGGTTCTGCTCCAGGTCGGCCCGTCGGGCGCGGGCGCCTCGCACGCCGCCGACCCGACGACCGTG
Organism: Phytomonospora endophytica; assembly: GCF_014202425.1. Lineage (GTDB taxonomy): Bacteria > Actinomycetota > Actinomycetes > Mycobacteriales > Micromonosporaceae > Phytomonospora > Phytomonospora endophytica. The sequence goes on from NZ_JACHGT010000004.1 coordinate 167,370, forward strand.
CAGGACGTCTACTTCCGGATCGGCGGGCCCGGCCCGGGCGCGGCGACGACGAGCCTGGTCGTCAACAGCCGCGACGTGATCATCGACCACATCTGGGCCTGGCGCGCCGACCACGGCGCCGGGGTCGGGTGGACCACCAACCCGGCCGACACCGGCGTGATCGTCAACGGCGCCGACGTCATCGCCTATGGGCTGTTCGTCGAGCATTACCAGAAGTACCAGGTGATCTGGAACGGACAGCGCGGCCGGACGGTGTTCTTCCAGAACGAGATGCCCTACGACCCGCCGAACCAGGCGGCCTGGCGGACCGGCGCCAACGGCTACGCCGCCTACAAGGTCGCCGACGGCGTCACCGCCCACCAGGCGTGGGGCGTCGGGAGCTACTGCTACTTCAACGTCGACCCGAGCATCGTCGCCGACCGGGGCTTCGAGGCCCCGAACACCGCCGGCGTCGAGTTCCGCAACCTGCTCGCGGTGTCGCTCGGCGGTAACGGGACGATCCGGCACGTCATCAACGACACCGGCGGTCCCGCCCAGGGGACCGCCACCGTCCCCGCCTACCTCGCCTCCTACGGCGGCGGCACCGCGCCCGGCCCGCAGAAGCTCGCCCGCACCGGCTGGACCGCCACCGCCTCGGCCACCGCCGGCGCCGACGTCCCCGGCAACATGCTCGACGGGACGGGAACCCGCTGGAGCAGCGGGACGCCGATGGCGAACGGCCAGTGGATCGTCGTGGACATGAAGGCGGCGCACAATCTCCGCCAGATCACCATGGACTCCGGCGGCTACGGCGGCGACTACGCGCGCGGCTACCAGGTCTACCTGTCGACGGACGGGACGAACTGGGGTAACCCGGTTGCGACGGGATCGGGCACGGGTGCGCTGGTCACGGTCGGTTTCCCGGCTCGGGCGGCACGTTACGTGAGGGTCGTGCAGACGGGCGCTGCGAGCAGCTGGTGGTCGATCGTGGAGTTCGACGGGTACGTGTGATCCGGACCTTTCGGGCCGCGCGCCGGGAACGGCGCGCGGCCCCGCCCGGGAACGGGCGGCGAATACGGTTGGACTCCGTCACACCCCCGCTGTACCGTCGCCGCGTGCAAGACATGATCTCCGCCCGCGGCCTCATCAAGCGCTATGGCGACCACACCGCCGTCGACGGCATCGACATCAACGTCCCCAAAGGCCAGGCGTTCGGCTTCCTGGGCCCCAACGGCGCGGGCAAGTCCACGACCATGCGCATGATCGGCTGCGTCTCGCCGCCCACGGCGGGCGAGCTGCGCATCCTCGGCATGGACGCCGCGACCGACGGTGCCAGGATCCGGGCCCGCCTCGGCGTCGTTCCCCAGGACGACACGCTCGACACCGAGCTGAACCTCCTGGAGAACCTCGTCATCTACGCCCGCTACTTCGGCATCAGGTACAAGGTCGCCCGCGAACGGGCCCGTGAACTGCTCGACTTCGTCCAGCTGTCCGACCGCGCCGAGTCGAAGGTCGAAGACCTCTCCGGCGGCATGCGCCGGCGGCTGACGATCGCCCGTTCACTGATCAACGAACCCGAACTGGTCATGCTCGACGAGCCGACCACCGGCCTCGACCCGCAGGCCCGCCACCTGGTGTGGGAACGCCTCTTCCGCCTCAAGCAGCGCGGTGTCACCCTCGTCCTCACCACCCACTACATGGACGAGGCCGAACAACTCTGCGACCGTCTCGTCGTCATGGACGGCGGCCGCATCGCCGCCGAGGGCACGCCCCGCCAGCTCATCGAGGCGCACGTGACCCGCGAAGTCGTCGAACTGCGCTTCAACACCGAAGACCACGGCACCATCGCCGAGAAGCTCGACGGCACCGCGCAACGCGTCGAAGTCCTCCCCGACCGCGTCCTCCTCTACACCGACGACGGCGAATCCACCGTCGCCGAGGTCCACGGCCGCGGCCTCCAGCCCGCCAGCGTCCTCGAACGCCGCGCGACCCTGGAAGACGTCTTCCTCCGCCTCACCGGCCGGACGCTGGTCGACTGATGACCACCGTCTCCGAAAACGTGGAGTCGCCCTCCCGCGCGACCGGATCGGGAGCCCTCCACGCCTTCGAGCACTGGCTGCTCAACTACCGCCGGACCTGGCACGGCTCGGTGTTCTCCGGCTTCCTCCTGCCCCTCCTGTTCATCCTCGGACTCGGCATGGCCGTCGGCGGCTACGTCAACGGTTCCGACGCCATCGGCGGCGCCGACTACGTCGCCTTCATCGCCCCCGGCCTGCTCGCCTCGACGGCCTTCCAGATCGCCACCGGCGAACTGACCTGGCCCGTCTACGCCGCCACCCGCTGGGGCAGCCAGTACAAGGCCATGCAGGCCTCACCGCTGACCAACGACGACATCCTCAACGGCCACCTGCTCTACGCGCTGTTCCGCGCGGCCGTCTCCGCCGTCGTCTTCTTCCTCGTCATGGCCGCCTTCGGGCTGCTCGACTCGCCCCTCGCACCGCTGGCGATCCTCGCGGCGATGCTCACCGCGCTCGCCTCCATCGGCGCGGTGTACGCGATCTCGATGTCGGTGAAGAACGAGTCGGCGCTGTCGATCGTGCACCGCTTCGGGATCCTGCCGCTCACCTTGTTCTCGGCGGTGTTCTTCCCGCTCGACCAGCTTCCACTGGCGATCCGGCCACTCGCCTGGATCTCGCCGGTGTGGCACGGCGTCGAGCTGTCCCGCGCGTCGACGCTGGGCGTCGCCCCGCCCTGGCCCTGGCTCGCGCACCTGGCGGTGCTCGTGGTCTGGGCGGTCGGCGGCTGGATGTTCGCCCGCGCCGCTCTCGCGAAGCGACTGAAGGTCTGAGAGGAGGAACCACATGACGGTCATGACCACGCTCGCCATCCGCCAGAAGGGCCTGCGCCCCGGCGCGATGGTCGAGCGCAACTACGCGGTCCACAAACACGGCTGGCTGGTGATCCTCACCGGACTGCTGGAGTCGCTGTTCTACCTGTTCTCCCTCGGTGTCGGGGTCGGCGCGCTCGTCAAGCAGATCGAACTGCCCGACGGCCGGATGGTCGACTACGCGGTCTTCGTCGCCCCCGCGATGCTGGCCAGCGCGGCCATGAACGCCGCGGTCGCCGAGACGACCTTCAACGTGTTCGGCAAGCTCAAGTGGATGAAGCTCTACGACGGCGTGCTCGCCACGCCGATGCGGCCGCGCGACGTCGCCGCGGGCGAGATCTCGTGGGCGCTGATCCGCGGTGGGATCTACAGCACGGCCTTCCTGGTCGTGATGGCCGGGCTCGGGCTGACCGAGACGTGGTGGTCGCTGCTGGCGCTGCCCGGTTCGGTACTCGTCGGGCTGGCCTTCTCCGGGATCGGGCTGCTGGCCACGACGTACTTCCGCAACTGGCCGGACTTCGACTGGATGATGGCGTTCATCTTCGTGATGTTCCTGTTCTCCGGGTCTTTCGCGCCGATCGAGAACTACCCCGAGCCCCTCCAGTGGATCGTGCACGCTTCGCCGCTGTACCACGGGATCGAGCTCCTGCGGGCCTGCACGCTGGGTGAGCTGTCGCCGTGGATGCTCGTGCACGCGGCCTACCTGGTCGCGGTGGCGGCGGTGTGCCTGGCCTTCGCGTCGCGGCGGCTGTCGCGGGTGCTCTACAAGTAGTGCCGGACCGGCGCTGCCGCGGTCAGTCGCGGTAGCGCCAGATCCGCACCCCGTCGGGCGTCGGCGCGGCCAGGTGCGTGCGCGACCAGACGGCGCCGCCGAAGGTCGTGACGGAGCCGAGTTCGGTGACGCGGCCGGTGGGGACGTCGAGGAGCGCGACTCGGGAGGTGACGGGGACGCCGTCGTCGGCCGGGATCCTCGGCGCGCTGATGGCGGTGAACTCGTCGACTCGCCAGAAGTGGCGGTCGTGACTGGAGACGAGACGGCCGTCGCGGTCGTGGATCCGGGTCATGGTGTGGCCGTCGGCGCGTCCGAGCATGGCCCGGTAGGTCCCGAGGTTCTCGATGAGGTCGTCGGGTGCCCAGAGGGCGGCGGTGCTCAGACCACGGGCGCCGAGCCAGATCGCCGCCGCCTTGGACCGTTCGTCGGCGATGACCAGCTCGTGCGTCTGCGGGGACTTCAGCAGCCGGGACAGTTCGCCGCGATTGCGCCAGGACAGGGTCGTGTCCAGCCCCGGCACCGTGAAGTCGGTGAGCGAGAGCCGCGTCGATCCGTCCACAAGGGACTTCACGGTGAGCGAGGCGCGGTCCTCCGCACGGGTGAGGACCCACATGAGCCCGTCGCTGGTGATGTCCCCGGAAGCGCTGTCGACGGCCTCGATCCCGGTCTCGTGCCGCACGCCCCCGCGCAGTTCGAGCCGGATGAGCCGGCCCGTGCCGTCGGCCGTGGCGAGCTCCCACGTACGACCGAGCCCGTCGGCGATGAAGCCGCTGGGATCGTTGAAGTCACCTTCGTACTCCCAGATCAGGGAGCCGTCCTCGGCCGACACCCCGCTCAGGCGCTGGACGGTGTCGCCGTCGTCGTCGAAGCCGACCATCATGGTCGTTCCCGACACGCTGATCATGGCCAGGTGAACGCCGCCGTCCGCCCGGCGGAAGGAGACGGCGCCGGTCGCCGGGTCGAGCAGCGAGGTACCGGTCTCGTCGATGATCTGGAGGCAGTTGTTGTAGTCGACGACCTGGTCGTCCTCACCGAGCGGCCTCGCCCAGGCCACGGCGCCTCCGCGCAGGTCGATCCCGATCAGCGCGCGCTCGGTCTCGAAGTAGGCGGTGTCACCGGCGATCCCGAAGCAGCCGTCCTTCTTGAGGCGGATGTGGACGTCGATGCCTTCGCGCCGCAGCCGGGGCGGAGGCGGTGAACTCGCCGTCGCGGTCTTCGCCGGACTCGCGGCCCGCCAGGCCCTGTTGCGGGCGAGTACGGCCCGGGCACCGTCCTCGTGGACGCGCCACTGCGGTTCGGGGCCGCCGATCGCGCGCAGGCCGCTGCGGGCACGGTGGTAGATCGCCTCCACGTCCAGGAACTCCGGTCCGCCGGTGACCCCCTGGCCGAGCAGGCGGATGAGTTCTCCACTGAAGGCGGTGTACCGGTCCTCCGGCGGCGCCCACGCGAACTCGGTCTCACCGCAGGCGGTCAGGACGCAGGTGCCGCGGATCGCGGCGAGGTCGGTGATCTGGTCGGCGGCGCTGAGCGTGCCGTCGAAGGCCGCGCCGGCGAAGCAGCAGTCGAGGATGACCGTCTTCCACGCCGCCTGGGATCCGTGGTCCAGCAACAGATCCCGGATGTCGCGATAGGACAGTGCCGTCCAGCGGCGGCCCGGCGACGAGCCGGACAGCATGAGCCGCAGCCCGTCGCGGTCGGCGAGTCCGTGTCCGGCGAAGTAGACGATGAGCGCCTCGGTGGCCTCGACGGCGGAGGTGTGGATGCGGTCCAGCACCTCGGAGGGGCCCGCCTGCTCGTCGACGCGGCAGATGTTCTCCTCGGGGATCCCCCACACGAGCGGGTCGGCGAGCAGCCGCCGCAGTTCGGCGACGTTGTTGGCCACACCGGGGATGTCGGCGAAGACGTCCTCGCGGTACTTGGGCACGCCGATCAGCACGACCCGCGAACCCTCCGAGCCGGGCAGCCCCGTCACTCCGGCGACTCCCCTTCGAGCAGGCCGAGAACGCCGAGCGCGCCGCGGACCTCCTCGGGCGTACCGGCACTGAGCACCACCCGCCGGGCTCCACATTCGACGGTGATCTCCAGCGGCCGGTCCTGCTGCCGCGCGACCGTGCGCCGCGACGTGAGCCACGCGCCGGTCGCCGCGACCGCACCACCGACCGCGGCGGCGGTGTTCGCCACCGCGAGGATCGTCTCCAGCACCCCGCCCAGCTGGCCTTCCGCGCCGGATCCGTAGATCCGGGTCAGCCGCGCCTCGGTCGCGACCCGTGGTGTCCGGGCCAGCGCCCGGTAGAGATCCTCGCCGTCGAGCTGACGCGACGACGAGGCCACCGTGAACCTGACTTCCACCGCACCCCCTGCGTAACCGGTGAATCTGGCGGTCGGCCACCACATCCCCTGGCGAGCAAGGGATGCGACGGTCACTTCACCATTGTGGACGCACGCGTGCTCCGCAGGCCAGCACGCGAGGGCATGTCTCGTAGCGCTTTCGCCACGGCCGCCGCGTGGGTCAACTGCGGATCATGACCGGCACCGGGGATCACCGTGACCGCGACGGGTCCCGGATCGCCGACCAGCGGATCCTCCTCACCGGCGATGAGGTGGACGCGTCCGCGTTCGAATCCCCCCAGCAGCGCCAGAAGTCCGGCGCGCTCGCCGGTCCGCTGAGCATCGCGCAGGAAACGCGCGGTCCTCCGCGCGACACCGGGCCGCCGAAGTTGGGCGGCGGCGCTCGCGACGGCGACGCGCGCCCCTCCCGTGGCGTCGGCTCCGACGAGCGTCGCGGTGAGCCGGTCGGCGGACATCCGGCGCAACACCGGACCGGCCAGCAGGGGCGTCCGCAGCGGCCACGACGCGCGCTTCTGCAGGAAGTACGGCGACACCAGCACCAGCCCGCCGATCCGATCGGGATGCGCGGCCGCGTAACGGATCGCGGGCCCGCTCGCCGCCGAATGCGCGACGATCACCGGCCGCGACCGCACGGGCGCCAGCAGGTCCGCGAGCCACTCCGCGGGCCCCGCCGTGGATGGCGCCGAACGTCCGAGCCCGGGCAGGTCCGCGACCAGCACGCGCTCCTCGCCGAGCTCGCCGAGGACCCCGCGCCAGGACTCGCCGTCGAGCGGGAGCCCGTGCAGCAGAACGAAAGCGGGCGCGACCCGGTCGCCCGCGAGGTAGGTCCGCGCACCGGCCACGTCGTGGAATCCGCCGGGCGTCGTGGTGGGGGAGTCGCCGAAGCCGTCGGCGACGAGGCGGTCGGCCCACCGGAGCAGCGATTCCTCGACGGGCGGCATCGCCAGCCCTGCGGTGGCGGCGAGGCGCTCGGCCGAGGCGGTGTCGTAGCGCTCGTCGGTCAGGAACCCCAGGGTCTCCGGGTCTGCGCCGGTGAGCCAGGCCGGAAGCCGCCGCAGCAGTGACACGGGGATGTGGCGTTTCGGTGCCTTGACGCCGAGGTGCCCGGCGAGAAGCCGGACGAGTCCGGGGAGCTCGGGTGTATCCGGATTCAGGATCCAGTGGGCGCCACCGGGTTCATGATCATGGACGGGTGTCATGGCCATGAACCGTGCCAGGTGGTCGACGGTGGTCACGGGCACGAAGGTGCGGGCATCGCCGGGCAGTGCGGGGAGCCTGCCGCGCCAGATGTCGCGCACCAGGTCGGCGAGCCCGATGTACTGGCCCGCCTCGCCGGTCGCGGAGTGGCCGATGACGGTGCTGGGGTTGACCACCGTCAACGGCACGCCGAGTTCGGCGGCGAGCACGCGCACGGCCGCGTCGCTCTCGGTCTTCGAGCCCTCGTAGGCGCCTTTTTCGCGGTACAGGCGGCTCAGTTCGGGCTCGGGGATCGGGTATCGCGGCTCGGGATCGAGGCCGACGCGGTAGCCGGAGACGTGCACGAGGCGGCGCAGGTCCGTGCGGGTCGCGGCCCAGTGGAGCACGTTGAGGGCGCCGTCGACGTTGGCGGCCCGGGCCTCCTCGCGGCCGAGCCCGAAGCGGTACAGGCCGGCGGTGTTGTGGACGTCGCGGACGCCGGTGAGCAGCACGTCGTCGGCCGGGGTGAGGCCCAGGCTCGGGCCGCCGGTGACGTCTCCGGTGACGACGGTGAGCCGGTCGTCGGGGGTGTCGTGCTCGCGCAGCCAGGTCCGAAGGTCCTCCTCGGAGCGGGCCGGGTCGCGGAGCACGGCGGCGACGGCGCGGCCCTCGGCGAGGAGGTGAAGCAGCAACCAGCGGCCGATGAGCCCGGTGGCGCCGAAGACGGCCGTGTCGGGGAGGGGTGCGGTCATGATGTTCCTCTCTAGACCGATCTGCATAATCTGAGTCGACGATCGTGCGTCGTGCGGGCGGATGTGACCTTCGAATGGAGCGGGGACTTACCTTCTCGGCGGCGTTCCCGCCGCTCGGACCGTGTTCAGCCGGTTGTCAGGAGTCTGGCGATGTGGCGACCGGCCTGGTCGACGGGTGTGCGGCTGCGGGCCGTGCGGGCGAGCAGGAGGGCGCCTTCGATGAGCGCGAGGACCGTCGCGGCGAGGTCGTCCACGTCGGCGGTGGGGTGGCCGTCGGCGAGCAGCGCCCCGGCGAGGGCGCGTCGCCAGCTCGTGTAGATGCCGTCGCAGACCGCCGCAAGGGCGTCGTTGGAGGCGGCGACCTCCAGTGCGACGGTGGCCACCGGGCAGCCTTTGGCGTAGTCGGCGGCGACCATGCGGTCGGTGAGGGCGCCGAGTAGTCCCATGACGAGGTCGCGGGAGTCGCGCGTCGTCGCGGCCGCCTCGGCGACCATGCCGTCGACCTCGCGCCCGGCGGCGGCCAGGGCCTCGGTGACGAGCTGGTCCTTGCCGCCGGGGAAGTGGTGGTAGATCGAGCCGCGGGGCGCGCCGGAGGTCGCGATGACCTCGTTGAGGCCGGTGCCGTGGTAGCCCTTGGCCTCGATCAGCGCGCGCGTCGCCGTGATCAGCCGTGCTCTCGTCTCATCGCCCTTGGTGGCCATGGGAAGAGAATAGACCGATCGTCATAATCGACGCGGAGCGACCCCGCCGGCGTCAGTAGCGTGAGGCCCGCATGTCGTCGGCCAGGATCCGGTCGACGGTCTCGTCGACGGTCAGATCGCTGGAGTCGAGCCACAGTCCGCGCCTCGGCGTCGTCGCGAAGTCGGCGCGCATCGCGTCGACGGCGGCCGTCAGGTCGGAACCCCAGTCGCGGTAGGAGTTCGACCCGCGTCCGATCTCCCGGCGCACGACCGCCTCCGTGGACGGCCACAGCACCACCAGATGCCGTTCGGCGTCCCGGACGTCGTCCATCCATGTGGACACGTCCTCACCCATGATGATGTCGCTGCACACGAAGTCGACGCCGCCGCCCGCGTAATGCGAGGCCAGCAGAGCCGACCCCGCGTACCGAAGCCGCAGCTCCCGCACCGCCGCCGGATCCGGATCCGGCGTCATGTCGACGTGACCGGACACCACCGCGTGATAGAGGACGTCACCGTCGAAATGCGCCGCCAGGGGTGAGATCCGCCGGGCCAGGGCCGCGGCGACGGTCGACTTCCCGGCGGCCTGGAGACCGGTCACGAGCACAACGCGAGACATGGGGACATGATCGCGACGAGGACGCGGACGGTCGAGCGTTTTTCGCCGCCGCCGTCAGCCCGCGAGCCGGAGTTCGAGCTCGCGGAGCAGGTCCTCGACGTCGACGCGCGTCGTCCCCACCGGCGTCGTCCTCGTCGTGCCGTAAGCCATTTCGACGAGGGCCGAGCGCACCGTCGCCAGCTCCGTCATCGAAGCGCCCACCTCGAACCACGAACCCTGTTCGGCCGCGACGGCGTCGGTGCGCAGCCGCACGGCGAAGGCCCGGGCGTCCGCGGCGGACAGGCCCGTGCGCGTCGCCCACTCGGCGTCACCGAGATCGCCGAGCACGATCGCGACGACGTCGGCGAGGAACCCGAACATCGCCGGATCCCCGTCGATGCGCACGCCCGTCGGGCGCAGGCGCAGCGTGGTCCGTTCGATCACCGCGACCTCGCGGCCGACGACGTCCTCGCCGAGCCGGAAGCGGATATTCTGCAGACCCCACCCGCGGGCGAGCCGCGACGCCGTCGTCCCGTCGGGGCTCACGGCACCGGGGTCGGCACCTGCCAGCAGCAGGACGCCCGCGGCCTTCTTGTGGTCACGCTCGACGGCGTGCATCAACGCCGTACGGCCCATCGCGTCGGCCGCCTCCACGTCCGCCCCGGCGCCCACGAGGACGTCGAGCGCCGCGTGATCACCCCGCCGCGCGGCCAGGACGATGACGGGCGTGCCGTCGGAACGCCGCCGGTCCGGGTCGGCGCCGTGCGCGAGCAGCACCCGCAGCACCGCCGGAGCGGCCGACGCCGTGACCGCGACGACCAAGGCCGCCTCCTCGTCGGGCCCGGACTCGGCGCCCTCGGCGAGCAGGTGGGCCAAGACCTCCAGGCCGCCCGGTGCCGGACGGTGGGTCGGCCGTCCGACCGCTTGGGCCAAGACGCCCGGCTCCGTCGTGAGCGCGCCCCGCTCCAGCAGCAGGCGGACGACGGCGGGCGCCGACGCCGTCACGGCCGCGCGCAACGGCGAGGCCCCGAAGCCACCGACCCGCGTGACACTCGCGCCCGCGTCCAGCAGCCGCCGCGCGATGTCGGCCCGGCCCGCGGACGCGGCCGCCACGAGCACCGACCGCCGCCAGCGCGTCACGAGCACATCCGGGTCGGCGCCTCCGGCGAGCGCGCCCTCGACGGCCGCGTCGTCGCCATCGGCCACGGCCGCGATCAGCCGCCGGTCGGCGTCACCGCCTTCTCGCCCGGCACGCTCCGAGCCCGCCTTCTCCGTCACCCGCCGACCGTATGCCACGCCACCGGCACGTCCCACCCGCTCGCAACCGCGACGTATCGTCGCCACGGTGAACCGACCCGTCGACCTCGCCCGCCTCGGCCCCGTCGCCGTCGGGTTCGCCCTGGTCTTCGCGGCCCTGAGCGTGTGGAGCCCGTGGTGGGCGATCCCGACCGTCCTGCTCGCCTTCGTCGCGGGACGGCTGCCCGGCCTGGCCCGGGCGACCGTGCTCGTCACCGTCGGTGCGCTCGCCGCGGCCGTGACCGCGCTGGCGCTCGAACCGGCGTGGATCCCGCACGGCTTCCGCTTCCTCGCGCTGCTGCTCGCCGAGACGATGGTGCCGTGGTTCGCCGGGCGGTTCCTCGCCGATGCCGGCCGGGAGGGCGCCCGCCTGCCTGAACGCGCGCCCCTCACGACCCCGCCCCACCTCGCCACCGCAGTGCCCGCCGCCGGATCCGGCTCACCATCGCCGCCGCCGTCCTCGTCCCCCTGGTCACCTTCGCCGTCGTCGGTGCGGGACTGCGCGGCTGGGAACTGCTGTCGGCGCGCGGCTCGGTCCTCGACGCCGAGGTCTTCGCGGGCCTGCGCCCAGGCCAGGAACGCGGCGACTTCGCGCACCTTCTGCCCACCACCGAGACACCGGCCCACCCGGAGGCGCCCGAACCACCCGGCACCGCCTGCGAGTACTACGAGATCACCTCCGACCCCTTCGACGACCGCTCCGGCGACGCCTACCGCCTCTGCTTCGCCGGCACCATCCTGCTGTCCGCCGACATCGTCTCCGAGGAGCCCGGCGCATGATCCGCGTCCTGATCGCCGACGACGAACCCATGGTCCGCGCCGGGGTGCGCGCGGTCCTGTCTGCCGGCCACGGCATCGAGATCGTCGCCGAGGCCGCCGACGGCCACACCGCCGTCGAGCTCGCCCGGCGCCACCGGCCCGACGTCGCCGTCCTCGACATCCGCATGCCCGGCACCGACGGGATCGCCGCCGCCACCGAGATCCGCCGCACCCTCCCGGACACCGGCGTGGTCATGCTGACGACCTTCGGCGAGGACGACTACATCCTCCGCGCGCTCGGGGCCGGCGCCACCGGCTTCCTGGTCAAGTCCGGCGACCCCGACGAGCTCATCGCCGGGGTCCGTGCGGTCGCCGACGGCGCCGCCTTCCTGTCACCGAAGGTCGCCGCCAGGGTGGTCGCGCATCTCGCCGCCGGGGGCGACGGGACGCGCGCGACCCGTCGCGCGGACGCCCGCGCGCGGGTCGGCGCGCTGAGCCCCAGGGAACGGGAGGTGCTGTCGTACCTCGGCGCCGGATGGGCCAACGGCCGCATCGCCCGCCGGCTGGGCGTGGTCGAGGGGACGGTGAAGTTCCACGTGAGCGCGATCCTGTCGCGTCTCGGCGTGGAGAACCGGGCCGCCGCGGCCGTCGTCGCCCACGAGGCCGGAATCGTCCCGGCGGAACCGCCGCACGAGCACTGACCCGAACCGCGTCAGCGCCAGATGAGCGGCGACGACGCCACCCGCGCCCAGGACCGCGCCCGCGAGCACGTCGTGCGGGTAGTGCACGCCGACGACCACGCGCAGCACCGCCACCGCCGCCGCGAGCGGAAGCGCGACGGCCGTCAGCCGCGGCCGCAGGATCATCAGCGCGACCGCGACGCCCATCGCGACGGTCGCGTGGTTGCTGGGGAAGGACCAGTCGCCCGGTTCGGGACACTCCGCGATCGCCGAGGCGCCCGGCACCGCCCGGCACGGCCGCTCCTCGTCGACGGCGAGCTTCCAGGCCTCGCTGAGCCCGTAGGCGGCGACGGTCCCGACGCCCGCGACCACGCCCGCCGCCGAGCGGACGTGGTCCCGCCGCCGGACGGCCGCCAGCCACGTGAACGCCGTCCACAGACCGAGCACGGCGAGACAGGTGAGGGTGAGGATCTCCAGTGCGGTGGCCAGGCCGGCGGGCGGGACGTCGGACAGCGCGCGGTACAGCGACGCCGAGGCGCCGTCGGTGACCATCGCGAGTTCGTTCGTGCCGACACCGCCGGGTGACAGCCAGGCGGTGACGGCGACGGCGACGGCGAGCACGGCGACGGCGCCGAGGCCGCGCGCGAGGTGCGTTCTGAGCTGGTTCATGGCGGTGGACGCTATGGACCGCGGCGCCCGCCGGGAATGCCTGAAAGACCAGGCGGGGCCTTGACCTTCGACCAGGCAGGGTGTCGAACGCAGCCGGTCGGAAGCCCGACGAAGACGGTCCGGCGGAGCCTTTCGTCGGTCCGCTCGACTAAGGTGCACCTACATGGGCACCAACGACGACTCCGGACCGCCCGTGACGACGCTGCGCGTCGGCATGATCGGCTACGCGTTCATGGGCCAGGCGCACTCGGCGGCCTGGCGCGACGTGAACCCGGTGTACGCCGACCTGCCGGTCTCGGTCCAGCTGACGGCCCTGTGCGGCCGTAGCACCGAGATGGTCACCGCCGCCGCCCGCCAGTACGGCTGGAGCCGCGCCGAGACCGACTGGCGCGCCGTCGTCGAGGCCGAGGACATCGACATCGTCGACATCAGCACCCCCGGCGACACCCACGCCGAGATCGCCATCGCCGCGTTGCGCGCCGGGAAGCACGTGCTGTGTGAGAAGCCGATGGCCAACACCGTCGAGGAGGCCGAGCGCATGGCGGCCGTCGCCGCGGAGTCACCCGGCCTCGTCGCGATGGTCGGCTTCACCTACCGCCGCGTGCCCGCCGTGACCTTCCTGCGCCACCTCGTCCAAAGTGGACGATTCGGGAGGCTGCGGCACGTCCGCGCCGTCTACCTCCAGGACTGGCTCGCCGACGCCGACGCGCCCTGGACCTGGCGCCTCGACAAGGACAAGGCCGGATCGGGCGCCCTCGGCGACATCGGCGCCCACATCGTCGACATGGCCGCCTACGTCACCGGCCAGCACATCACGCGGCTCGTCGCCGACACCGAGACCTTCGTGACCGAGCGGCCCCTGTCCGACGACGACGGCACCGGCGAGGTCACCGTCGACGACACCGCCTCCTTCCTCGCCCGCCTCGACGGGGGCGCCGTCGCGACCTTCGAGGCCAGCCGCTTCGCCACCGGCCGCAAGAACGGCCTGCGCCTGGAACTCAACGGCAGCAAGGCCTCGGCGGTCTTCGAGCTCGAACGGCCCAACGAGCTGATGTTCTACGAGACCGACGCGCCCGCCGCCGAACAGGGCTTCCGCCGCATCCTCGTCACCGAGAAGACGCACCCCTACTTCGACGTGTGGTGGCCGCCCGGGCACACCATCGGCTACCAGCAGCCGTTCACGCACCAGGCGCACGACTTCATCCGCGCCGTCATCGACGCCACCCCCGCCAGCCCGGACTTCGCCGACGGCCTGCGCGTCCAGCGCGTCCTCGACGCCGTCCAGCGCAGCACCGAGACCGGCGCGTGGGTCGAACTGCCCGCGCCCGAGGCGAAAGGCGCCACGAAACGCAAACCCCGCCGTGGAGTGCTGCGCAGGAAAGGGAAGTAGCCGCTCAAGGTTCCTTCAAGGTTTTCCCCACCCGGCGGCATACCTTGCCTCGCATGGACTCCAGCGACCACGGCCGCGCTCTCACCGACCTCGCCGACGCGATCGGGGCCGCCGGGGCCGGGGACGGTGACCAGGCCGCCGCCGTCCTCGCCGAGACGCTGCGGCGCCACGGCGACGACCCGGAGTTGGCGCGCTCGGCCGAAGAACTCGGCCAGTCCCGGGCCCCGACCGCGCTGGCCGCCGCGTTCCTGCGATCCGCCGCACGGGGCTTCCCGGCCGACGGCGCGCCCACCTCGGCACTGGAGTCCCTGGCGGGCTGGTTCTCCCGCAACGGTGAGTTCGCGGCGGCCGCCGACGTGTGGACGGTGGTCGTCGCCGGACTTCCCGACGCCGACGAGCGGCGGCCGAAAGCCCTGCGAGCGCTCGTGACGAGCCTCGCCGAGGCCGCCGACCGGGACGGGTCCGATGTGGACGCCCGTATCGTCACGGCCGTCGAAGACCTCCTCGCCCGAACCGGCGACCTCGCGCGCTACGCCTTCGCCGAACGCGTCGTCGACGGCCAGATCGCCCGGCTCCTCGCCGCCGACCGCCTCGACGAGGCCATCGGCCACTCGCACCGCCTCCGGGACCGCTACGGCCTGGTGCCCGGCGCCGACCCCGGCGACGCCGCCATCCTCCACGACCGTCACGCCCACCTTCTCGGCCTGGCCGCGCGTCCTGAGGAGTCGTTCGCCGCTTCCGAACGCGCGATCGCGCTCGCCGAGTCGGTGCGGCCGTACCCCTTCCCGCGGCTGCCCGGGCTGCTGCGCTTCCACTCGAACCGCCTGCTGACCCTCGGCCGCGAAGAGGAGGCCATCGCCGTCGCCTTCGGCGCGGTCGAGGCCGCCGAACACGGTGACAGTCCATTGGAGACGGCCTACTCCCTGAGCGACGCGGCGGCGAAGCTGATCAACGCCGGCCACGCCGAGGCCGCCGACTGGTCACGCCGGGCGGTCGACGCCTGGCTGGAGCTCGACGCCGACGGCGTCGGCGAGGCTCCCGCCGACCTCGCGATCGCGCTGATGAACCAGCGCGTCCTCTGGCTGCGGAACGGGGCCCACCACGAGGCGCGGGAGTGCTCCGAAACGGCGGTGCGCCGGCTGGAGAGAGCCGTCCACGGCGACACCTCCCTCCGCCCTGCCCTGGGCAAGGCGCTGACCGCCCACTGCGCCGACCTGGAAATCCTGGACGAGACCACGCGCATGGAGTGTCACGCCGCCGAGGCCGTGAACCTGTACACCGAGCTCGACGCCCGCGCCGAGCTGGCCGGAGCGCTCGACCTGCACGCCCGCGCGCTGTGGGCCGAAGGCCGCGCCAGCGAGGCACTGGCACGGTCCACGCGCGCCCAGGCCCTCTACACCGAGCTTCTGGCGTCCGACCGCGAACGCCTCCGGCGGACCGCGGCCGAGTCCCTGGCCCGCCATGCCACCCTCCTGGACGGCACCGGTCGCGCGACCGAGGCCGTCGCCTGCTCCGCCGAGGCCGTGCGGCTGCTCGACCGGGACGACGTCGACTGGTGGTCGCGCGCCTTCACGCACGCCGAACACGCCGGACGCCTGCTCGGCCTGGGGCGCGCCGAGGAGGGCATGACGCACTCCCTGCGCGCCCTCGCGATCGGCGAAGAGCACGCCGCCGACGGCGACCCCGACGCGGGCCATGTTCTGCTCGGCCTCCTCACCGACCTCGCGCGCGACCTGGTCGCGCACACCGCCGACGGGCTCGGCCACTCGGCGCGGACGGTGGCCTTCGCGGTCGATCTCGCCGCCACCGACCCGGCCGTCTACGGCGGACTCGCCACCCGCGCCATCGAGAACCACGCCGCCTTCCTGTCCGACGACGACCGGCCCGGCGAAGCGCTCGACCATGTGCGGCGCGCCATCGCGCTGTGCACCGAACTCGTCGACGCCGACCGTTCCCGGCACCTCGGACGCCTCGCCGAACTGCGCGACACCGAGGTCCACCACCTCGGCCTCGCCGGACGCCGCCCGGAGGCCGCGGCGGCCGCCGAGGAGGCACTGCGCACCTGGCGCGAGGCCGTCGCGCTGGCCCCCGGCCTGCGTCAGACGGCCGCCCGTGCCATCGCCTGGATCGCCTGGACACGCGGTGAACTCGGTGATCCGGCCCGCGCCGCCACGATCGCCGAGGAGGCCCTCCGGCTCGCCGAGGACCTCACCGGCGGCCCGGAACTCGCTCCCGAGATCGTCACCCTCCACCGCGACCTCGCCAGGCTCCGGCTCCTGGCCGGGGACCGGGCGGGGGCCGTCGGGCCCGCCCTCGACTCCGTCGCGCTCGCGCGCGCCACCAATGACCTCCAGCTGCGCGAATCGCTGTCGGCGTTCGTCCAGGTCCTCGTCGAGAACGGCCGCGCCGCCGAGGCCGTCGAGCCGGCGGCCGAATGCCTCACCCTGTCGCGCGGGCTCGGCGGCCCGCACGACCTCGCCAACGCGATCGACGCCTACGCCGAGACCCTCGCCGAGACCGGACGGCACGCCGAGGCCCTGGTGAGCGCGGCCGAGGCCGTCCCCATGTGGGAGGAACTCGGCGCGACCACCGATCTCGCCTGGTCGCTGTCACAGCGCGCGAAGTGGCTCGCCGCGATGGGTGTGGCACCTGAGGAGCCCCTGGCCATGTCGGCGCGGGCCGTCACCCTCCTGCGGGACGCCCACGCCGAGGATCCCGACCTGCGCGAAGACCTCGCTCACGCGCTGACCGAGCACGCCCGGCGACTGGCGGCGGCGGGCGAGTACGGCGAGGCACGAGCCGCGGCCACCGCGGCCGTGGGGCACTGGCGCGCCCTCTCCGCCGAGCTGCCCGCCCCGTACGAACCGGGGCTGCGGGCCGCGCTGAACGTGGCGGCGGGGGTGGGGGCGGGCGAAGAGTCCGCATAGGCCGGTGGCCGGTATCCACGCCAAGATCCCCCGTTCACTTACACCCCGGAAGGTCTAGGCTCGTCGCGAAACCAACGCACCCTGATCCGCACCCCACCCCGTCAGGAGCCGACGTGACCGACCTCCCCGCCCAGCGCCGACCCGTCACCCTCTTCACCGGCCAGTGGGCCGACCTGCCTTTCGCCGAGGTGTGCCGCCTGGCCTCCGAATGGGGCTACGACGGCCTGGAGATCTGCTGCTGGGGCGACCACTTCGACGTCGTGAAGGCACTGGAGAGCGACTCCTACATCGCCGAGAAGCGCGACCTTCTCGAAAAGCACGGCCTCGGCGTGTGGGCGATCTCCAACCACCTCACCGGACAGGCCGTCTGCGACCACCCCATCGACGACCGGCACAAGTCGATCCTGCACCCCGAGGTCTACGGCGACGGCGACCCCGAAGGCGTCCGGACTCGTGCCGCCGAACGGATGCAGGCCACCGCCCACGCGGCCGCCGCCCTCGGCGTGTCCACAGTGGTCGGTTTTACCGGCTCACCGATCTGGCATTACGTCGCGATGTTCCCGCCGGTGCCGGAGGAGACGATCGAGGCCGGATACCGCGAGTTCGCCGACCGCTGGAACCCCATCCTCGACGCCTTCGACGACGCCGGCGTCCGCTTCGCCCACGAGGTGCATCCCAGCGAGATCGCCTACGACTACTACTCGACGGTCAAGACCCTCGACGCGATCGGCCGCCGACCGGCCTTCGGCCTCAACTGGGACCCGTCGCACATGGTCTGGCAGGACCTCGATCCCGCCGGTTTCATCCTCGACTTCCCCGACCGCATCTACCACGTCGACTGCAAGGACACCCGCGTCCGCGTCGGCGACGGCAGGCGCGGACGCCTGTCCTCGCACCTGTCGTGGGGCGACCCGCGCAGGGGCTGGGACTTCGTGTCGACCGGCCGCGGCGACGTGCCGTGGGAGGACTGTTTCCGCGCCCTCAACTCCATCGGATACGACGGCCCGATCTCCATCGAATGGGAGGACGCGGGCATGGACCGCCTCCACGGCGCGCCCGAGGCCCTCGACTTCGTCCGCGACCTCAACGCGATCACGCCTCCGGCGGCGTCCTTCGACGCGGCCTTCTCCGCAGACCGGTAGGTTGACGCCATGGCTCGACGGGCGGCGGCGACACTCACGGCGGCACTCCTGACGGTGTTCGCCGTCGCCGGACCGGCCGGTCCGGCGACGGCGGAGGAACCGCCGGTGTTCTCCGTGCTGATGTTCACGCCGCCCGACGGGGACGCCGCTGTCGAGAAGGCCGAACAGGCCATGGGGATCATGGGCCGCGCCTACGGCGTGCGCGTCGACATCACCCACGACCCGGCCGCGATGAACGCCGGCCGCCTCGCCTCCTACCAGGCGGTCCTGTGGGCAGGCGTGACCGGCGACGTCGTCGACGAGGCCGGGCAGGCCGCGCTGACCGCCTACGTCGAAGGCGGCGGCGGTTTCGTCGCGGCGAGCGCGGCGACCGTCAACGCCGAACCCGACTGGGCCTGGTACGCCGAGACCGTCGCGCCGAGGGTGATCGCCGACACCGGCGGCGCCGAGAAGAAGGACGTGACGCTGGTCGCCGAGCACCCGGCGGCGAAGGACGCGTCGACGAACTGGGACATGAACGACCGCTGGTACGCGCCGGTGGTGGATCCGGCCGACATCGACGGGACGACCGACATCGCCTCCTACCAGAGCGGCGAGGTCACCGTCACGACCGCGTGGGCGCGCGACGCCGGGAGCGGCCGGGTGATGGTCACGTCGATGGGCAACGACTACGACGCCTGGGGCGAGGGCGACTTCGTGAAGATGATCCGGGGCGGACTGTGGTGGGCGAGCGGCACCGGCGCGCCCGTGCTGGTCCGGGCCGAGATGGCCGCGCCGTCGTGGCCCTATGTCGTGTCCTTCGTGCTGTGGGTCGGCGCGATCGTCGTCGGCGGCGTGATCGCCGTCTCGCGGACGGCGACCCGGGACCGGGACGAACCGGTGCCCGTGTCGCCCGCGGGTCAGAAGCCCTGAGGCAGGTGGTCGGGGGTCTCGAAGCGGGCCGGCTTGTACTCTTCGCTCTCACCGAGGACCGCCGCGCCGACCTTCGTGCGGGACAGGGCGTCCTTGCCCTTCCCGGCGATCCGGCCGACCTGCGCCTGCACGAGTCCGGCCGCGCTCTGCACGGTGGGGTTCTCGCGGACACGCTTGGCCGCCCGCAGAAGCTGCTCGTAGCGCTCCCGTCCGGCCTTGGTGCCTAGCACGTAGCCGACCGCGAACCCCGCCACGAACGCCATTTTGCGCATGGGTCACCCCTTTCGTCGAAGCCACTGACTCATAGGGTGCCCATTTTGCCGGGGATCATGCGTCTTGGCAGGAAGAGGGCCCGATCGGGTGGCGGGATATCCGGTTGGATGGGGCCGTCGGGGGTGCTGTACTCTATGTCAGGCGCCGCAAGCGGCGCCGATCCCTGTTAGCTCAATTGGCAGAGCAGCCGGCTGTTAACCGGCAGGTTGATGGTTCGAGTCCATCACAGGGAGCAGCGAGGCGAAGGCCCCCGACCCGTGTCGAGGGCCTCATTTTTTTGCCCGGATCAGGATCGCAGAACGTCGAGGACGGCCGCCGTGTCGAGGTAGAAGGGCCGGATCTCACTGATGCGGCCCTCGTCGAAGGTGAACCACTGCATCACCCACGTGTCCAGCTCCCGGCCGGTCGCGCGGGAGCGCAGGACGCCGCGGCTGCGCGCGACGGCGACGGGGCCGTCGGCGGCCAGATACTGCTCGGTGAACGCCAGCGAGGACCATGCCGCGCTCATCGCCGACATGAACGCCTCGATGCCTTCCGGCCCGCTCCAGCGGCCGCCGTAGGGGAGTGCTTCGGCCTGATGCATGACGACGTTCGGGTGCAGGTGCTCGGCCATCCCGTCGAAGGAGGCATTGCCGGGACCGCCGGCGGTCAGGTAGTCGGCCTCGGCGGCGAAGAAGGCGCGCAGGGCGCGCAGTGAGTCGGTCATGGAGTGGTGAACACCGTCGGCGGCCACGCGGTTGCGATCCACGTGCGCTCGCCCGGCCGCCCATGGCAACGTGACGCGCATGCGAGTCGACCTCTTCGAGCCCGGGCGTGACCTCGCCGCCGTCCTCGCCATGTGCGCCGCCGAGGGCTGGCCGGGCTGGTCGGACCCCGGCCGCGTCCGCCGCGCGCTCGGTGCCGCCGGGTGCCTCGCGCTCGTCGCCCTCGACGGGGAGGAGACCGTCGGCTTCGCCCAGATCCTCACCGACGGCGTCCTCACCTCGTACCTCGCGCTGCTGGTCACGGCCGCGACGCACCGGCGGCGAGGCGTCGCGCGGGCACTCGCCGACGAGGCTTTCGCGCGTACCGGCGTCGGGCGCATGGACCTGCTCGCCGACGAGGACGCGCACGGTTTCTACCGGTCGATGGCCCATCGGCGGCTGCCCGGATTCCGGGTCTTCGACGGTTACCGGGGCGGGCATCTCGAAGCCTGAACGCCCGACTGTCGGATCAAGGACAAAACGGAGCCCGCTCGGCCGACCCGTCACAAAATCAATCGCCGAACGCTGTAACACCCCAACCACCCCCCGACGCTGCAATATTTGAACCATGGAGCAGCAGGACAAGGGGGATTCGATGGCGGAGGAACTGCGACTGCTCATCCGCGACGCGGAGGCGGCGCTGATGGCGCACGCCCCCGACCCCTTCAGCGGCCGGTGTCCCACCTGCCGCATCGCCGGTCCGTGCACCGAGTACGAACCGGCCGCCAACCGCCTGGGAGAGCTGCGCGACCAGCGCGACCATCACGTCTGAGGCGGCCGCCGTCCCGTACGGTGGCAACCGTGCTGCACCTGCGAATCATCACCCCCGACGACCGCACCGAGGTCGTCACCGAGCTGCTGACCGAGCACCCGGCCGTCACCAACCTCGTGGTCCTCCCCGGTGCCGCGCGCAGCCCCGCCGGCGACGTCGTCCTGTGCGACGTCGCGCGCGAGGCCGCCAACGAGATCCTCGAAGGCCTCGACGAACTCGGCATCGACCACGACGGCTCCATCGCCGTCGAACGCGTCGACCTGGCCATCTCCGACCGCGCCGAGAACGCCAAGGAACTCGCGCCCGGCCATGGCGACGACGCCGTCGTGTGGGAGGAGTTCGGCCGCCGCGTCGACGACAGCAGCCTGCTCACCTGGTCTTTCGTGGCCTTCCTGGCCATCGCCGTGCAGATCGCCGCGATCGGCATCCTCGTCGACTCGCCGATCCTCATCGTCGGCGCCATGGTCCTCGGCCCGGAGTTCGGGCCCATCGCCGCGATCTGCTTCGGGCTGCTGCGCCGCAGACCCGGCCTCATCTGGTGCTCGATCAAGACCCTGGTCATCGGTTTCGCGGTGGCGATCGCGATCACCTGGCTGTGCGCCTTCGTGTCCTACAAGATCGGCTGGATCGACGGGACCTGGCTCGACGGCGTCGGCCGCGAGACCCAGTTCATCGTCAAACCTGACCGCTGGTCCTTCATCGTCGCGCTGCTCGCCGGTGCCGCCGGGATGCTGTCGATGACCTCCGACAAGTCCACGGCCCTCGTCGGCGTCTTCATCTCCGTCACGACCGTCCCCGCCGCCGGGTACATCGCCGTCGCCCTCGCCGTGGCGCACTGGGCGGAGGTGACGCCCTCGCTGGTGCAGCTGGGCGTCAACCTCGGCGGGATGATCGTCGCCGGGCTGGCGACGCTGATCGTGCTGCGGGTGGTGTGGGGCCGCGCGCGGCTGCGGGAGCGGATCTCGCGGCGGACGGTCCGGCCTAGCCGGTGACGACGGCCAGCGCGTCGATCTCGACCAGCATCTCCTCGCGCGGCAGGCCCGTCATGACCGTCGTGCGGCACGGCAGGACGCCCGAGGGGACACGCGCGGAGACGAACTCGCCGTATGCGTCGTTCATCGCCGCGAAGTCGTCGCGGGTCGTGAGGTAGACGCGCAGCATGATCACGTCGTCGAGGCTCGCGCCCCCGGCCTGGAGGATCGCCTCGACGTTGGCCAGCGTGCGCAGGGTCTGCGCCTTGACGTCGCCGGGGTGGAGGTACTCGCCGGTGGCGGGGTCGACGGGGCCCTGCCCGGAGACCTGGAGGAGCGGGCCCTTGCGGACACCCTGTGAGAAGGTGTGCGCGGGGGCGGGGGCGGCATCGGTACGGATCGCGGTCTTGTCGGCCATGCGGGTAACTTACATCTCTCGTGATCATTGAGGAGGCGGCGATGCGCGAGCAGGCCCGGCTGGACGGACGTGCGCTCGACGCCGCCCGTGGCGAACGGCTCGACTGGCGTTTCAAGGCCCTGCCGCCGAGCGCGCACGGGAGCACCCTCGACGAGTGGCTGGCCACCGGCCCGCGCCTGTCCGATCTCGGCACTCCGCTGATGACGCTCGACGCCGACGCCCTGGCGCACAACATCTCCGCGATGGCCGACTGGTGCGCCTCGGCCGGGGTGGCGCACGCGCCGCACGGCAAGACCACGATGGCGCCGGCGCTGTGGAAGCGGCAGTTCGACGCCGGCGCGGTCGCGATCTCGCTGGCCACCGTCCCGCAGCTGCGGGTGGCGCGCGCCTTCGGCGTCTCCAGCGTCCTGCTCGCCAACGAACTGTCCGACCCGGCGGCGCTGGACTGGCTGGCCGGATGGGCGGCCGAAGGCGCCGAGATCCGCTGCCTCGTCGACTCCGTCGCGGGAGTGTCCCTTATGGACGACGCCCTGCGCGACTCGGCCGGACCGCTCGACGTGTGCGTCGAACTGGGCGCCCCCGGAGCCCGCGCCGGGGCCCGCGGACTCGATGCCGCGAGGGAGGTCGCCGAAGCCGTGCAGCGTTCGTCGCGACTGCGGCTGGCCGGCGTCAGTGGCTGGGACGGCGGCGTCGCCCACGACGCGACCCCCGGCGACCTCGCGAAGGTCGACGCCCTGCTCGCCGAACTCCGTTCGCTGCACGAGAGCCTGAAGTACGAGACCGACGTGCCCGTCGTGACCGCGGGCGGCAGCGCCTACTTCGACCAGGTCGCCGAGAACCTCGCCGACCTCGACGACGCCCGGGTGGTCGTGCGCGCGGGCTCCTACATCACCCACGACGACGGCACCTACGTCGAACTGAGCCCCGGGCTGCGCGGCCGTTCCGGTCCCGTCCCGCGCCCGGCCCTGCGCGCCTTCGGGCGCGTCATCTCGCGCCCCGAAACGGATCTGGCGATCCTCGACATCGGCCGCCGCGACGTGCCCTTCGACGCCGGGCTGCCCGTCCCGCTCGACCTGCCGGGCGCCTCGATCGTGCAGCTCAACGACCAGCACGCCTTCCTCACCGGCGAGATCGACGGCGTCGCGGTCGGCGACAAGGTCCGGCTCGGGATCTCCCACCCGTGCACGGCCTTCGACAAGTGGAACCTCATCCCCGTCTGCGACGCCGAAGGCACCGTGGTCGACGCGATCCGGACGTACTTCTGATGGGCGGCCTCGTCGTCCGCCGGGCGTCCATCGTGGACGGTACCGGCGCGCCCGCCTTTGACGGCGACGTGCGCGTCCACGACGGCCGGATCGCCGAGATCGGGCGGCCCGGCGAGCTCGACGGCCCGGGTATCGACGCCGCCGGACTGGTGCTGTCGCCGGGATTCGTGGACATGCACTCCCACTCCGAGGCGCGGCTGACCGACCCCGCCTTCACCGCGAAGTCGCGGCAGGGCGTCACCTGTGAGGTCGTCGGTCAGGACGGCCTGTCCTTCGCGCCCCTCGACGAGTCCACATCGGAGGGTGTGCGCGGGCTGATCACCGGCTGGCACGGCGTGGACGTACCGGCCTGGCCGAGCGTCGGCGCCTACCTCGACCACTTCGACACCGGCTCGCGCGCCAACGTCTGTTACCTCGTTCCGCACGGCAACATCCGCGCCATGGCGCTCGGCTTCGGCGCCCGCGCGGCCACCCCCGCCGAGCTCGACACGATGCGCCGGCTGCTCGCCGAAGGCATGCGGCAGGGCGCCTTCGGCATGTCGACGGGCCTGACCTACGTGCCAGGGATGTACGCCGACGCCGGGGAACTGACCGCGCTGTGCCAGACGGTCGCGTCCTTCGGCGGCTTCCACGACACTCACCACCGCTCGTACGGGGCCGGGGCCCTCGCGGCCTACGAGGAGATGATCGAGATCTCCCGCCGTTCCGGCTGCCCGCTGCACCTGGCGCACGCCACGATGAACTTCCCGCCGAACCGCGGCCGTGGGCCGGATCTGCTGGCGCTGCTCGACGCCGCGCTCGACTCCGGACTGGACCTGACCTTCGACACCTACCCCTATCTCGCCGGGTCGACGACCCTGGCGGCGCTGCTGCCGAGCTGGTCGGCGTCCGGCGGGCCGACGGCGATCCTGGAACGTCTCGGCGACGCGGGTCTGCGCGAGAAGATCGCCCATGACCTTGAGGTGACCGGATCCGACGGCTGCCACGGCGTCCCCGTCGACTGGGACACCGTCGAGATCGCCGGCGTCGCCGACGACGGCCAGTCCTGGGCCGTCGGGCGCACCATCGCCGCCCTCGCCGCCGAGCGGAACCGGCCGCCCTTCGAGGTCTTCGCCGGGCTCCTGCGCGACGACCGGCTCGGCACGACGATCCGGCAGCACGTCGGCGACGAGGACAACGTCCGCGCGATCATGCGCCACCGCGCGCACACCGCCGGGAGCGACGGGCTCTACCCCGGCGCGAAACCGCATCCACGTGCCTTCGGGACCTTCCCGCGCTACCTCGGGCACTACGTCCGCGAACTCCGCGTACTGTCCCTTGAGGACTGTGTCGCCCATCTGAGCGGCCGGGCCGCGCGCCGTCTCGGCCTGCGCGACCGCGGGCTCGTGCGCACCGGATACGCCGCAGACCTGGTCCTCTTCGATCCGGAAACGGTCGCCGACACCGCCACCTACGACGATCCCTTCGGTGCCCCCGAAGGGATCCGCCACGTCTTCGTCAACGGTGTCGCGGTACTCGCCGACGGTGAGGACACCGACGCGCTGCCCGGCCGGGCCCTGCGGCACCTGTCGCGCTAGAGCGCCGGTGCCGGGGTGATCTCGCCCCAGACGGGTTCACCCTCGAACAGGTAGCAGGGCGAGGTCACCGAGACCGTCAGCTCCCGCCAGTCGGTGAAGGCCGAGAAGCCGTCTCCGGCGTCGGAGGCCTCGGTATCGGCCATCCCGGTGTAGGAGTCGAAGTCGATCTCGGCCTGCCAGCCCAGCTCGCCCCAGCGTTCGTAGAGGGCGATGATGTGGTCGTTCTGCGCCGAGACCCCCGGCGTGTAGCGGTATCCGGTGACGACGACGTAGCGGTCCTTGGGCGGCACCTCGAAGTTGGGGGCGTCGCAGAAGCCGGTGTGCGCGACGAGGGCGTCCATCGGCAGGTCCAGTTCCGCGGTGGCCGTGTCGAGGCGGACGACCAGCCGGGCGGCGACCTCCGCCGGATCGGCGGTGGCGATGGGCTCCTCGGTCTTCCCGCCCCTGCTCATCACGCCGATGCAGCAGATCACGACGATGATCGGGGTGACCACCGCGGCGGTGACGTTGACGGCACCGGATCTCGTGGACATCGCGCCTCCCTTCGCCGGCGGCCCCGGGTGGGAGCCGTCCGGTTCCATGGAAACGCGCGAGGACGGGGACTGGTCCCCGTGCCACCGGCGGCTTTCGGGTCCTAGCCCTCCTTCGTCCGTTGGTAGTGGCGGGCGGCGCGGACCTTGTTGCCGCACTTGTTGGAGCACCATTCGCGGCGGGGATGGTCTTTGACGAACAGCAGGACGCAGCCGGGCCGTCCGCAGAGGCGCACGCGTCCGCCCTCCTCGCCGGCGAAGAGTGAGACGGCGTTCTCGGCGACTTCGGCGAGGGCGGCGGTGACGCCGGCGGTCTCGCGGTGCCGTTCGGCGCGCGGCGGGCCGGTGGGACGCAACTCGGTCCAATGCGGGGCGGCGCGGGCGGCGCGGTTGACGGTGGCGATCTCGGCGGAGTCCGGGGCCGCACCGTCCTCAAGGGACCGCGCGAGGCCGCGGATGGCGTCCCGCAGGGCGCGGGCGGCGGTGAGGTCCCCGTCCCCGACATCGGAGTGGCCGCCCGGCAGGCGGGGGGAGAGGCGCGCCAGCCACGCGGTCAGGTCCTCGCGGGTGCGCAGGCCGTCCTGCACGACTCCGCGCACGGCGTAGGTCGTGTTGGCCAGCTCGATCGCCAGGGGAAGTGCTCCGGTCACGGTCTAACGGTAGCCCGCCCTTGCATCCGTGAGAAGTGCGTGGCAGGATTCTCATGGATAGATGAGCCACTAGCCATGAGAATGGACGTGATCGTGAACGCCCTCAAAACCGGGCACGTCGGCCTGAACGTCACCGATCTGACCCGCTCGATCGCCTTCTACCAAAAGGTCCTCGACCTGACCGTCTTCGCCGAGCGCGACGCCGACGGCCGCCGCTACGCCATGCTGGGCCGCGACAGGACGCTCATGCTGACGCTCTGGCAGCAGAGCAGCGGAGAGTTCGCCACCGACCGCCCCGGCCTGCACCACCTCTCCTTCGAGGTGCCCGACCGGGCCGCCGTCGAGCGCGCCGAGGAGATCCTGCGCGACCTGGGCGCGACCCTCGTCCACGACGGGATCGTCCGCCACGGCGAACAGGGCACCTCGGGCGGCGTGTTCTTCACCGACCCCGACGGCGTGCGGCTGGAGATCTTCGCGCCCGAGGTCGGCGGTGAAGCCCCCGCCCCGACGGGCAGCGCCCCCACCTGCGGGTTCTTCTAGGGGGAGCGGTGATCCACGAAGGTGAGGTCGCGGTGCAGCGCCGGGCGGGCGTGCGCGCGCCGAAGATGGGCTCGGCCCGCGTCGGCGCCGACATCCCGCCGGTGGCCGCCGATTTCCTGTCGGAGCAGCCGATGATCGTCGTCGGCGCGGCCGACGACGCGGGTGCGCTCTGGGCGAGCGCGCTGTACGGGTGGCCGGGTTTCGTGACGGCGCCCGACGACCGGACCGTCGTGATCGAGGCCGTGCCGGACGAGGCCGATCCGCTCGCCGGGCTCTTCGAGCGCGAACGCGATCTCGGGATGATCGCGATCGAGCCGCAGACCCGGCGGCGGATGCGGATCAACGGGCGGGCGGTGCGCGACGGCGAGCGGCTCGTGGTGCACACACAGCAGGTCTATTCGAACTGCCCCAAGTACATCCAGGGTCGCCGGAGCACCGGTCTCTACCTGGCGGAGGAGGGCGCGGCCGTGCGCGGGACCGGGCTCTCGGCGGAGCAGGCCGGTCTCATCGCGCGGGCCGACACCTTCTTCATCGCCACGGCCGCGGCGGGCCAGGGCGCCGACGTGTCCCATCGCGGTGGGGCACCGGGATTCGTGGCGGTGGAGGGGGACCGGCGGCTGTCCTTTCCCGACTACCAGGGCAATTCGATGTACATGACCCTGGGCAACCTGGAACTCGACGCCCGCTGCGGTCTGCTGTTCTGGGACTTCGAGGGCGGCCGTGCCCTGCACGTCACCGGCGACGCCCGCACCGACTGGGATCCCGAACGCGCGGCGAGCGTGCCGGGCGCGAAGCGGATGGTCGACGTGGACGTCACCGGGGTCGTGGAGATCGTCGGCGGTCAGCGTCTGCGCTGGGAGTTCGAGGAACCGTCGAAGTTCAACCCCTAGCGCTCGGGGTAGACGGCCTCGCCGCCGGCGTTGGCGATGATCCGCCGCAGGGTCTTCACTACGAGTAGATAGTCCTCATCGGACACTCCCTTGTGGAGTTCGCCGCGCACGCTCCCGGCCACTTCGCCGATCCGGGCGTGCGCGGCCCTTCCCGCGCCGGTCAGGGTCAGGCGTCCGGCGTCGCTCTGCACCAGCCAGCCACGGCTGCGGGCCTCCTCGACGGCGTAGGGGATCGTCGAGTCGTCTGCGGTGATGTCCCGCAGTTTGGCCGCCAGCGCGTCCCGGTCCATCCCGCCGGCGGCCTCGGTGTGGGACAGCACCCACCACAGCGGCTGGGTCACGTCGAGTTCGGCGAATTTTCCGCGAACATGGGCCGCCACGGCCCGGTGCGTCTGCGCGGACCAGAAGCCGATGGGCTGGGCGAGGAGCCGCGCGTCGGTCTCGGTGTCGATCATGACCTTGACGCTAGAGCCTCAACGACGCTTGAGGTCAAGCCTCTCGGGGCGAGACGCCGGTCACCGACGCTGGCAGGATGGCAGCAGACGTCCGACGGCGTCCAGCGCGCCACGACCCGGGGGAGTAGACCAATGGTTCGTCCACACGAGGAGAACGAAGGCTTAGGGCTGCCGCCGGAACTCGTGCGGCGCCTCATCGACAGCGTCACCAAGGTCGACCGCGACGCCATTCCCGCGCTGGCCTTCCGGCTGGCCACGACGGAACTGGCGCGCGTGAGCACCTTCTTCGAGGCGCTCGCGACCAGCGGCGAGGTCACCTACGAGGGCGAGGACCGCGACTGGCTGCTGTCGCTGACCTCCGGCTCGCACCACTCGATCGAGGCGGTGTCCCTCTACAACGTCGACGTCGGCCGGCATCACTTCCTGACCACCGATCTCGGCCGCCGTTATCTGGCCGAGCAGGCCAGGCTCTGCGACCGCGGTGTGCGCGTCCGGCGCATCCACGTCCTCGACGCCGCCGACGCGCACGGCGAGGAACTGCGCGAGGTGTGCCGGCAACAGCGCGAACTCGGCATCGACGTGCGCATCCTCAACCCGGCCGACCGGGACGAGGTGCACGGGCCGATGCGCGACATCATCATCTTCGACGAGACGGTCAGTTACGAGACCACCCCGGCGGCCGAGACGGGCGACGACGGGCCGATCATCGTCGCCACCCGGCTCGTGCTCCAGCCGGACTGGGTGCGAAGGCGCGGTGAGTGGTTCGGCGAGCTCTGGGAGGTCGCCACCGAGCCATTCGACGGTTAACCGGCCCAGGCGGTCAGGGCGTCGCGTGCGTCCTCGACGGCGTAGAACCCTTTCGCCGACAGGGATCCCGCCGCCACGCCGACGGGCGCCGGGGGTGGCGGCGGCGCGATCGACGACATCGCCGCGCGAACGTCCGACAGGAGCCGCGCGCGGTCGCCGCCGCGCAGGAACGGCAGCAGGAAGGGGTCGTCGTCGAAGCGGTCGGCGAAGGCGTGCGACACGGTGATGACGTGCACGCACAGGCCGCGCGCGCTGCACGGGCACTCGATGCTGAGTTCACCGTCGCGCGGGAACAGGGACAGTCCGACGGTGGCGAGCACGCGGTCGACGTCCTCGGGAAGCCGGTCGTCGAGCAGGTCGGCGAGGCTGCGGGTGCGGCCGGCGAGCGCGCCGGCCGCGACCGTCCACTGTGCTTCGCCGAGGGGTGGGATCCGGATCGTCACGCCGTAGGCGCGGCCGGGCTGGTCGATCCAGGCGGTGATCGAGCCGGGTTCGACGAGCAGGTCGTCGACGGCCCCGGAGCGGATGAGCGCGCGGGCGCGCACGATCCGGCTGTCCGGATAGGACAGTCCGAGCGCTTCGAGCGTGCGCGGCCAGCGTTTGCCCCACCAGGTCTTCTGGGTGCTCATTCGCCCACCTCCACTTCGGACAGTTCGACCAGCGCGCGCAGCCCCGCGTCGTCGAGGCGGGTGATCCACTCCTCGCCGGTCCCGACGATCGCGTCGGCGAGGGATCGCTTGCGCTCCAGCAGTTCGGCGACGCGTTCTTCGAGCGTTCCGCCGGTGACGAGTTTGTGCACGTCGACGCGCCTGGTCTGGCCGATCCGGTGGGCGCGGTCGGTCGCCTGGTCCTCGACGGCCGGGTTCCACCACCGGTCGTAGTGCACGACGTGGTTGGCGGCGGTCAGGTTCAGGCCGGTGCCGCCGGCCTTGAGGCTGACCAGCAGGATCGGCGGCGCCGAACCGTCCTGGAAGGCGTCGACCATCGCCTCGCGGCCGGTGCCGGACACGCCGCCGTGCAGGAAGGGCACGCGCGGCAGGTCCAGTTCGGCCGACAGGTGCCCGGCCAGCAGCTCGCCCATCTTGCGGTACTGCGTGAAGACCAGCGCGCGGTCCCCGGAGTCGACGATCTCGCCGAGCATCTCGGTGACGCGGTCGAGCTTCCCGGAGCGACCGGTGAGTGGTCCTTCGGTCTCGCCGAGGAACTGCGCGGGGTGGTTGCAGATCTGCTTGAGGGCGGTCAGCAGCGCCAGGACGCGGCCGTGGCGCTCGAAGCCGTCGCCGAGGCCGACGTCGAGGGCGCCTTTGACGGTCTTCCGGTAGAGCTTCGCCTGCTCGCGGGTGAGCGTGCAGGCCACGGTGGACTCCAGCTTCGCGGGCAGGTCGGTGGCGACCTCGCTCTTGAGCCGCCGCAACAGGTAGGGCGCGATGAGTTCGCGGAGCCGCGCGGTCGCGCCGGGGTCGCGGCGCAGCTCGATGGGCTCGGCGAAGCGTTTCGCGAAGCGCTTGTGCGGGCCGAGCAGGCCGGGGTTGGCGAAGTCCATGATGGACCACAGTTCGGCGAGGCGGTTCTCCACCGGTGTGCCGGTCAGGGCGATCCGGGCGCGCGCCGGGACGGCGCGCGCGGCCTTCGCGGTCTGGCCGGTGTGGTTCTTGATCTGCTGGGCCTCGTCGAGGACCAGCACCTCCCAGTCCACATCGGACAGCAGCGCCAGGTCGCGGAGGAGCAGGCTGTAGCTGGTGATCACGACGGCACCCGGCGCGAAGGCGGTGGCCTCGCTCGCACGGCCGGGACCGTGGTGGCGGACGATCCGCAGCCCCGGGGCGAAGCGCGCGATCTCGCGCGCCCAGTTGCCGACGACCGAGGTCGGGCACACCACGAGGTGCGGGCGCGTGGTGGAGCGCCCGGCCAGCAGCGCGATCGTCTGGAGCGTCTTGCCGAGGCCCATGTCGTCGGCGAGGATCGCGCCCGTCCGGTGCTCGGCGACCGCGCCGAGCCAGGCGATGCCGTGGCGCTGGTAGGGACGCGGGACGGCCTCGACCGGGACCCGCTCGGCCATGCGCTCGCGGGCCGCGAGCAGCGCGTCGGGGATCTTCGAGGGGGACGCGTAGGTGCCGTGGACGGCGTGGCGGAAGGCCGCGAGCAGCTCCGCGGCCGACCAGACCGTGTCCCCGTCGAGGGTGACGGCGTGCGCGGCCGGCGGCATCAGCGGCGCCAGGCCGTCGAGAGCGGAGTCCTCGCCGAGCGCGCCGAGCGCGGCGGCCCGCCACACGAGCGCCGAGTCGGAGACCTGCTTGCCGGTCGCCAGCGCGGCCAGCGCGGGCACCGCCTGAAGCAGCGGGACGAGCCGCGCCAGAGTGCGCGCGGGGCCGTCGGGAAGTGCGAGTGCGATCCAGCCGGGCTCACCCTCGGGCAGTCCCCGGCGGCGGGCGAGTTCGGCGGTGTCGTCACCGCCCCACCAGGCCATGCGGCCGCGGGAGGGGTCGGTGCGGTCGGGCAGGAAGGTCGCCTGGAGCAGCTTGGGCGGCAATGCCACCGTCCTTTCGTCACGGGAGGGGAAGGGTACGCATTACGTACGCTGTACGACAAGTATTCGGGCTGTTCGGTGAGCTTTTTCATGAAGGCTTGTGGCCGGTGGGGTTTTCGTGTCCCGGAGGCGGCGAGCGCGCGTGAGCTGGACGTACGCCGGGCCGCGAGCTCCCGCCTCTTCCCGCCGGCGATCCTCCCGGACCGCCCGTACCTCTCGGTGCGTCCCGGAAACGTAACTAACCACCCCTTCTGCGCCGAAACGCTCCCGTAAGGCGCGTTCTCGGCGCACGATCTAGGCATGAGCGCGCAACTACCCGAGCACGAGTACCTGCTGCTGAAGTACCTGGTCCGGTTCTACGCCGACGATCAGCGCACCGGCAGGCCGCGGACCACCCGCCAGATCGCCGCCGCGCTCGGCGGCGACTACCCCGGCGGCGACCGGGCGATCATCGACACGCTGGCCGGGTACGGCGTCTACTTCAAGCACCCGGCGCGGCCGGGACCGGCGTCGGTCACGTCGATCACCAAGCGCGTGACCGAAACGGTCGAGAACGACTCCAGAACCAGCGGTGATCCGTCCACCTGGGACGTGCCCGCGGCCTGGGACGACTGACCCGATCTCGCCGAAGCCCGTCGCGCGGCGGCGGGTTTCGGCAAGATCGGCTTGAACGACGGGGGGACGTCATGCTTGCCGAAGGTCTCAAGATCGACTGGGCGTCGATGCCCACGTACAACACCGTCATGGCCGTCGCGGCCGGGGCGGGACTGCTCCTGGTCGCGGCGTTCGGCCGGCGGCTCGCCGACACCGAGACCGCCCTGCCGGTCGAGGGTTTCGCGCTGGCCTTCGGCGTCGTCGGGGCGATCCTCACCGGCACGGGCCTGCACATGACCTTGACGTGGCCGCTGGCCGCCGGGGGCTTCCCCTTCGACAACGTCATCTTCGGGGAACCGGCCCTCGCCTTCGGCGTCATGCTGCTGGCGGCCGCGCTGTACCTGTGGAAACGGGGCATGGCCCTGGCCGAATCGCCCGACCGGATCGGTCACGTCCGGCGTCTCGCCGGGCCGCTGTCGGTCTTCGTCCTCGGCATGGGCCTCGCCTGCTTCGGGATCGCCGCGGCGGGCGTGAAGTACAAGCTCTTCGCCGCGCCGCCGGAGGAACCGATCTCCGGCGAGTTCGCCGACTACCCGATGATCGAGGCCGTCTTCATCTCCGGCCTGTATTTCGTCGTCGGCCTCGGCGCGGTCCTGCTGCCCTTCGCGCTGCGCAAATGGAGCGCGGGCCTGGTCAAGCTCGTCTGGCTGTGCTGGACGCTGACGGGCCTGGCGTTCCTGCTCTTCGGCGCGCTGAACTACTTCACGCACATCGGCCTGATCGTCAACACGATGTGAGACACCGCGCCGGGCGGCCGCCGCTGAGGCGACGGCCGCCGGTGCACGGCTAGTCGCCCCAGACCTCGGCGTGCCGGTCGGTGAGCTTCGGCCACTTCTCGCGGGTCGGCTTGTACAGGTAGACGACACCGCCCGAGCCGCTGCTGACGCCGCCGGAACTGTTGTAGCGCTTCGTGCGCAGCCAGATGTTCTCGAACTGGCGCCGCTTGTACACGTGCCGGACGGCCTCGTTGCTCGGCGAGGCCGGGTCGTTGGCGATGACGTCGCCCTCGGCGGTGAAGCCGATGACGGTCATCAGGTGCCCGGCGGTGCCGTAACCGGCGCCGTCGAGTTCCTCCTTGAGGAAGGACTGCGAGGTGATCACCGGGATGCCGGCCTTGATCAACCGCTCCACATCGGACAGCGAACGCAGTCGCGTGACGATCGCGTCCATGTCCTCGTAGGTGGCGGCGTAGGCGGCGTTGAAGGGCCAGTTCCCGCAGCCCTCGTACTGGTAGTCGTAGGTGAAGCGGGCCGCGTGGCAGACCTCGGGGTCGTCGAAGTCGGGGTTGACCCACGACGTGTCCTCGGCGGTGGGGTAGCGGTCCCAGTAACCGAGGATCATCGTCGACGACGTCGGGCTGCACCAGGCCTGCCCGCCGTTGTCGTACTCGGGGTACTGCCCGATGTGCGTGTTCTGCGAGAAACGCGGCACGGCCAGTTCGATCCCGCGTGCCTCACCGGGAGCGGAGGCGGGCACCTCGAAGCGATCCTCCACGTGGGACGCCATCGCGCCGACGCGCCACACCTTCGGCGACGCCTCGGCCCCGGGCCTGCGGTAGAGCGTGACGCGCAGGCGGTAGGCGGTGAGCCGGTTGGCGTCGGGGTCGTCGATGGAGAAGGTGTCGGTGTAGACCGTGCTGCGCGGGTCGCCCTGGCCGTCCACGGAGGTGCGCCGGATGTCGGCGTCCCCGGCGGCCCAGCGGCCCATCACGTACCAGGGGGTCAGCCCGCCGTCCTGGTAGCGGCCGAGCAGCTCGACCTGGATCCACGTGCCCGCGGGCGTGTCGGCGTTCCACGACGGGACCAGCTCGCTGGCGCCGAAGCGCAGCTCGTGCCAGGGACCGGTCCACGTCCCGTACTCCCAGGCGGCGGTGGTGCCGGTGTGGGGATCGGTGTAGTCGACCGTCCCGGCGGGCCGGCCGAGGCGGATGCCGTCGCGGCCGTGGCCCGAGGCCTTGACGCCGTCGGTGCGGCCGCGGTGCCAGTCGGCGACCGAACTCCACGCGCGGAAGTCGACGGGGTTGTCCGGCGGCTCGTGGTCGGCGCCGTCGGCGGCGGCGACGCCGGGAACGGCCACAGTGGACGCCGCGGCGGCCAGGCCGGCGGCGAGCACCACACGCCGGGACACGGACTTGCTCATGTGGCTTCCTAACGGGAGATGAGAACTGGGTGAAGGATTCCTACTATTCCAAGCGCTCCGGCGGTAGGCAAGCATCGAAACGGGCCTTGACACGAGCCTTTTCGGCTCAGTAATAGCGTCGGAGTTCCGGCCAGATCACCGACCACGGTCGCGTGGTGCCCGTGCAGGTCCACAGTTCGGCGCCCTGTTCCTCGTTGTCGACACCGAAGCCGTTGTCGAAGGTCGCGGCCAGGACGCAGCCGGTGAAGAACGGGGCGAACGCGGCCGTGTCGCCGCCTTTCTGGCGGAGGATCACCACGCCGCCGGCGGCGTCGGGCGGTGGACCCCAGTCATAGAAGGACATGTGGCCCGAATAGGGCTCGGGAAGACCCAGTTCGGGACCGTACCGGGCGATCGCGCCCGCCTGACCGTAGTTCTGGGTGAACACCACCGGCGGTTTCGAGCGCGACCAGACCTCCGCGGTCGCCTCGGCCAGCTCGCGCCAGCCGACCTGCTCGCCCTGTTCGGCGTTGATCCCGTTGACGGCGCCGAGCGCGGCGGGCGGCAGCACCGGCAGCGAGACCACGGCCGAGGAGGCCCCGGCGACGACCACGGCGGCGGTGAGCGACGCGCGTCGTCCGGTGTTCTTCACCCAGGCGAGGGCGGGC
Organism: Phytomonospora endophytica; assembly: GCF_014202425.1. GTDB lineage: Bacteria > Actinomycetota > Actinomycetes > Mycobacteriales > Micromonosporaceae > Phytomonospora > Phytomonospora endophytica. Next base: position 202,196 of record NZ_JACHGT010000004.1, read on the forward strand.
GCGGCTCCGGCGGCGGTGAGGGCCAGCAGGATCGGCAGGACGTAGTAGCCCTTGCCGCCCCCGGCGAGCGTGAGGGCGAACATCACCGGGTAGGCGACGGCGACCGGCCGGGCCCAGCGCAGTGTTGGTGCGCGCCAGAGCCGTACGAGACCGGCGATCCAGACCGGCACGAGAAGCGGTGACAGGTAGAGGAACTGGAGCGGGACGAACATGATCCGGTTCTCCGCGCCGTCGTCGGAGCCGATCCCGGAGGCGACCGTCAGCTGGGGCCAGTCGTGGGCCGCCTGCCACCACAGGTTCGGGGCCGCGATCAGCGCCGCCACGGCGACCCCGGCGACGATCCACGGGCCGCGCAGTACCCGGCGCGGTCCGGTCACGAGGATTCCGGCGAGCAGCGCGAGGACCAGCAGCGCGATCAGGTACTTGTTGAGCACGCCGATCCCGGCGACCGCACCCGCCGCGAGCCACCAGCGCCCGTCGCCGCCGCGCAGCAGCCGGACCGCGATCCAGATCAGCACCAGCCACAACAGCAGGTCGAAGGTGCTGGTGGAGACCATGTGGCCGACGGCGATCACGAAGCCCGACACGGCGGCGGCGACCGCCGCGAAGGTCTGCTGGGGACGGTCGCCGCCGAACTCGCGGGCCAGGAGCGCGGTGAGCACGACCATCAGGGCGCAGGCGAGGGTGGCGGTGACGCGAAGGCCCTGGGGAGTCTCGCCGAAGATCCAGGTCGACGCGCGGGCGAGCATCGGCGTGAGCGGCGGCTGGTCGACATAGCCCCAGGCGGGATGCTTTCCCGCGGCGAGGAAGTACAGCTCGTCACGATGGAAGCCGTAACGCCCCGACAGGGCGGTGAGCACAACGGCGAGCACGGCGGCCACGGCGAGGACGGGCCGTGCGGCGAACGGAGGCGGGGCGGGGCGGTCGGCGACACTGGTCGTCATGAGGGGCATGATGACGCCTCCCCGCCACGACCGTTGTCCCTAGTGGACGGAACGGGCACGTGATCCTCGCCGAGGACCGGATCACCGTCGCGCTTGCCCACTTTTCGCGCCGATTCGGGTAGAAAACGAAGATGACGACGATGCGACCGATCATCACCCGACGCGCGCTCCTCGGTGCCGCCGTGCTGCTCCCCTTGGCGGGATGCGCGAAGAACGGGAAACCCGAGCGGCCGGTATCGGCGTCGGCGTCGGCCGCCCCTCCCGATCCGAACCTGAGCGCGCTGGAGGAGAGGTTCGGCGCGCGCCTCGGCGTCCACGCCCTCGCCATCGGGTCGGGCGCGGTCGTCGAGCACCGGGCCGACGAGCGCTTCGCCTTCTGCTCGACCTTCAAGGCCCTCGCCGCAGCGGCCGTGCTGGCGCGCAATCCCCTGTCGCACCTGGAGACGGTCGTCAAGTACGGCGAGGCCGACCTGATGAAGCACGCCCCGATCACCGCGAAGCACGTCTCCACCGGGATGACGATCCGCGACCTGTGCGACGCCGCGGTCCGCTACAGCGACGGCACCGCCGGCAACCTCCTGCTACGCGACCTCGGCGGCCCGGCCGAGTTGACCGCCTATGTGCGCGGCCTCGGCGACGAGGTCTTCCGGATGGACCGGACCGAGCCCGACATCACCGAGGCGACCCCCGGCGACCCGCGCGACACGACCTCACCGCGCGCCTACGCCGGCGACCTGCGGCGGATCGTGCTGGGGGAGGCCCTCCCCGTCGACAAGCGCGGTTTCCTGGTGGATCTGCTCAAACGCAACCTGACCGGTGACGAACGCATCCGCGCCGGACTGCCCGATGACTGGATCGTCGCCGACAAGACCGGGACCGGCGACTACGGGACCGCCAACGACTTCGCCGTCGCGTGGCCGCCGTCGGGGGAGCCGCTGGTCATCGGGATCATGACGAGCAGGGAGACCCGGGACGCGGCCTACGACCAGGCGTTGCTCGCCGAGGCCGCGGCCTACGTCGCCGGCGCCCTCACCTGAACGCGTCCAGTGCCTTGACCAGGTGCGGGTTCATGAACTCGCGCATGCCCTCGGCGTCCGCCTCGGGATAGCCGCGCGGCACCGACTCGACGAGTATCAGCAGGTACAGGTAGGCGCGATAGAGCGCGAGACGGCGACGCTCGCCCGGTCCGATGCGGACGGCACCGCCCGCCTCGGCGTACCCGGCGAGGAAGTCGGCGTCGTCCTCGATGTCGCCGAACAGCGCCAGGGACGCGAAGTCGGCCAGCGGGTCGCCCCAGAACATGCGCTCGCCGTCGATGAGGCCGGCGATGCCGCCGTCGTGGACGAGGATGTTGCCGTCCCACAGGTCGAAGTGGACGAGGGCCGGGCGGGTGACGGCGTCGAGGAGGGACGCGTTGCCGTCGAAGGCCGCGCGGATCTCGTCGAGCGGCAGGGGGAGCGGGGCGGCGTGGTCGGCGGCGTCGGCGAGGATCGCCGCGATCATGGCGGTGAAGGCCTCGCGCCAGCTCGCCGCGAGTGGGCCGCTGCCCTCGCCGGGGTAGCCGTAGGCCGGGCCGGTCACGGTGTGCAGGGCCGCGACATGGGCGGCGAGCTCGCGACGCAGCGCCGGGCGCTCCTCGGTGGTGACCTCCGCCCGGTCCCAGGACACGCCGGGGATCTCGGACATGACGAGGTACCCACCGGGGAGCGTGCCGTGGTCGAGGTCGGCGCGGACGACGTCGGGCACGGGGACGCCGACGGCGGCGGCGTGGCGGTAGAAGTCGGCCTCGCCGCGCAGGATGCCCCGCTCGTAACGCAGGCACGGCAGCGCCGGATCCGGCGGGACCTTGACGACGACGCGGGTGCCGTCGGTGAGGGTCACGATGTGGAGCGTGTTGTACGAGCCCGCGTCGACCGGGACCACGGACGTGGGGCGCATGTCGCCGAGCACGGCGGCGAACTGCTCGGGGGTGAGGTCGCGCTTGGGTTGGGAGTGGGGCATGGGGAGAGGGTTGCACGGTGGGGTGGGGAGTCTGCTTTCGGACAGTTGTTCGGGTGTGGCGGGGCGGGTGCGGGCCGTGTGGATCTATAGCGTTGACGGTATGGATTGGGGTACTCTTGAACTCGAACCCGAGGTTGAAGCATGGTTTCTCGCATTGCCGCCCCACGAGCGGGGACGAGTGATCTTCCACTTCGAGCGTCTCGTGGCGGAAGGGGTCCTGCTGGGTGAGCCGCACAGCAAGCAGCTCGCGGGAAAGCTGCGGGAACTCCGCTTCTGTCTCGTGACGGGCGACGTCCGAGTCACATATTGGATCGCAACCGGACGCAGGATCATCTTGCTGACGGTGTTTCGGAAGCAGGCCCGCCGAGAAACAGCCGAAGTCGAACGGGCGATACGCGCGTTGGAAAAGTGTCAACGTGAAGGACACACGGTGGATGAGGAGTCGGTGCATGGCTGAACACAGCAGGTGGGAGGACGTCCGTGACCGTGCGATGACCGACCCGAAAACGCAGGAGGGATACCGCGCCGCGCAACTCGCCTACGAGCTCGGTATCGAGGTCCGCCGCCTCCGCCTTGAGCACGGTTGGAGCCAGTCGCAGCTCGCTGAGCGTGCCGAGATGACCCAGTCCGCCGTTGCCCGCATGGAGCTGGGCGGCACCACTCCCACATTGCCGGTGCTGTCGCGCCTCGCCACGGCGTTCGACCGCAGGCTCACCATCTGCTTCGAGTCCGTGGAGCAGCCTGCTTAGGGTTGGCAGCGTCCGTCGAGACTCGGCGGCGTTGCATGCCGAACGCGGCCTCCAAAACGCTCGTGGAGTTCGGCGATCTCCTCGGCTGACCCTTCAGGTGTTCTTCGCGCTGCCATGTCCGTCCGAAGTTGTGCTGTGCGCAGTTTTCAACGGCACAGCACAACTTCCAGGGCCCCACGCCCACCTAAGGCCGAAACCGATACCCCATCCCCGGCTCCGTCAACAGGTGCCGCGGTCGCGCCGGGTCCGTCTCCAGCTTCCGCCGCAACTGCGCGAGGTACTGCCGCAGGTAGTTCGTCTCCCGCTCGTACGTAGGACCCCACACGTCGTGCAGCAGCTGGCGCTGGCTCACCAGCTTCCCCGGGTTCCTCAGCAGCACCTCCAGCAGGTGCCACTCGGTCGGTGTCAGCCGCACCTCCTTCCCGTCGCGGGTCACGGTGTGCGACACCAGGTCGACGACCGCGTCGCCGATCGACACCGTCGGCGTCTCGTCGGAGGTGCCGCGACGGCGGGTCACCGCCCGTACTCGCGCCAGGAGCTCACCGATGTCGAAGGGCTTGGTGACGTAGTCGTCGGCGCCGGCGTCGAGGGCGCGGACCTTGTCGGGGCTTCCGGCCCGGCCCGACAGCACCAGGATCGGCACGTCGGTCCAGCCACGCAGCCCGCCGATGACCTCCGTCCCGTCCATGTCCGGCAACCCCAGGTCGAGCACGACCAGGTCCGGCACGGCCGCGGCCGCCGACCGCAGCGCGGCGGCGCCGTCGGCGGCGACCTGCACGTCATAACCGTGCGCGCTCAGATTGATCCGCAGGGCCCGCAGGATCTGGGGTTCGTCATCGACGACCAGCACCTTGATCACGACTCCTCCGCCCCGACCGTCGCCTCCGGCAGAGTCAGCACCATCGTCAGTCCCCCTCCGGGAGTGTCCTCGGGCAGCAACGTCCCGCCCATCGCTTCGGCCAGTCCACGCGCCAGCGCCAGCCCCAGGCCGACACCGGTGCTGTTGTCGCGATCGCCGAGCCGCTGGAAGGGCGTGAACATCTGCTCCTGCGCCTCCTCCGGCACACCCGGCCCGTGATCGATCACCCGCAGCTCGACGTGCCCGGCGTACGCGCTCGCCGTCACCATGGGCGGCCGCTCGGGCGGGCTGTAGCGCAGGGCGTTGCCGATCACGTTCACCAGGATGCGCTCCAGCAGTCCCGGATCGGCCAGCACCGCCGGAAGATCCCCGGCGATCCGCAGCCCGACCCCGGCCGCGGCCTCACCCAGTTCGTCCAGCGCGGGCGGCACGGCCTCCTCCAGCCAGATCGGCACCGGCAGCGACCCGAGCACGCCCGCCTGGAGCCTGCTCATGTCCAGCAGGTTCGCGACCAGGCGCCCAAGCCGATCGAGGGACTCGTCGGCGGTGGCGAGCAGCTCCTCACGCTCGGGCTCGCTGAACACGGCCTCGCTGTTGCGCAGCCCCGCGACGGCCGCCTTCGCCGACGCCAGCGGCGTCCGCAGGTCGTGCGACACCGCCGCGAGCAGGGCCGTGCGCATCTTGTCGGCGTCGGCCAGCGGCCGCACCGCCGCCGCCTCGGCCGACAGCCGCTCCTGCCGCAACGCGACCGCGGCCTGGAGCGCGAAGGCCTCGACGATGCGCCGGTCGGCGGCCGGGAGCGTCCGCCCGCACAGGGCCAGCGACAGGTCCTCACCGATCGGGATGTCGGTCTCGGCGGCCCCCGGACTCCGGCAGGGCTCGCCGACCGAGGCCACGACGTGCCAGTCCCCGGGCGAGCGGCGCTCGTCGGGCCCGACGCCCTTCTCCTCGCCGTGCTCCAGCAGCGTCACCGACGTCAGCCCGAAAGCCTCCTTCATCTGGTGCAGCAGCGCCTGAAGCGGGTTGCGGCCGCGCAGCACCGACCCGGCGAGCGTCGCCAGAGTCTGCGCCTCCGCGCGCGCCTGCGTCGCCTGGACCGTCCGGCGCGCCGAGACCCCGACGATCGTGGCGACCATGATCGCCATCAGCACGAAGACCAGCAACGCGAAGATGTGCTCCCGGGTCGCGATCGTCAGCGTCCCGGTCGGCGCCACGAAGAAGAAGTCGAGCAGCGTGAACCCGCCGACGGCCGCGATCACCGCCGGCCAGAACCCGCCGACGAGCGCGATCAGCAGCGTCGCGCTGAGGAAGATCAGCACGTCGCTGGTCAGCGAGAGATCGTTGCGGAAGGGCAGCAGAGCCGTCGTCAGCAGCGGCATCCCGGCGAGCGCCAGGATGTACCCGAACAGCCGCCGCCGCCACGGCAGCGCCGTCTGCGCCGCCGACCGCCGCCGCCCGCTGCCCACCTTCTCGTGGGTCACCAGGTGCACGTCGATCTTCCCCGACGCCGCCGTCACGGTCGTCCCGACACCGCGCGAGAAGATCTGCGCGAACCGGCCCCGCCGCGAGGCGCCCAGGACCAGCTGCGTGGCGTTCACCCCGCGCGCGAAGTCGAGCATCGCCTGCGGGATGTCGTTCCCGACGACCTGGTGGTAGGTCCCGCCGAGGCTCTCGATGAGCAGCCGCTGCCGCTGGAGGTACTTGGAGCTGCCCGTCCCGACCAGCCCGTCGCCCCCGGCGACGTACACCGCCCGCAGCTCGGCGCTCGACCGCGCGGCGATCCGCGCGGCCCGCCGGATCAGCGTGTCGCCCTCCGGCCCGCCCGACAGCGCCACCACGACCCGCTCGCGCGACTCCCAGGTGTCGCTGATGTCCTTGTCGTGCCGGTACTTCGCCAGCTGCTCCTCGACCTTGTCGGCCAGCCACAGCAGCGCGATCTCCCGCAGCGCGGTGAGGTTCCCGATCCGGAAGTAGTTCGACAGGGCCGCGTCGATCTTCTCCGGCGGATACACGTTCCCGTGCGTCATCCTCCGCCGCAGCGCCTCCGGCGTCATGTCGACCAGTTCCACCTGGTCGGCACGGCGGACGACCTCGTCGGGCACGGTCTCCTGCTGCGGCACGCCGGTGATCTGCGCGACGACGTCGTTGAGGGACTCCAGGTGCTGCACGTTGACCGTCGACAGCACGTCGATGCCGTTGTCGAGGAGGACGTCGACGTCCTGCCAGCGCTTCTCGTGCGCGCCGCCGGGCACGTTGGTGTGCGCGAGCTCGTCGACGAGGACCACCTGCGGCGACCGCGCGAGCGTCGCCTCCAGGTCGAACTCGCTGAACTCCACGCCCCGGTACTCGACCGTCTTGCGCGAAACGACCGGCAGTCCCTCGACCAGCGCCGCCGTCGCCTCCCGGCCGTGCGTCTCCACGAACCCGATCACCACGTCGGTGCCGCGCCCGGCGCGCCGGTGCGCCTCTTCGAGCGCGGCGAAGGTCTTTCCGACGCCGGGAGCGGCCCCGAGATAGATGCGAAGCTGACCACGAGCCATGCCCATGATGGTCCTCCACTTCGTCCCGGGGCCGCGTGCGTACATGCCGGTTGTGCCGGTCGCTACTTCTCGCCGAACGTCTCGTCGAGCGCGAGGTTCAGTTCGAGGACGTTGACCGCGGGCTCGCCCATGAAGCCGAGGAAACGGCCCGTGGTGTGCTCGTCGACCAGTGATCTGACCGTCGCCTCGTCGGTCCCGCGCTCGCGGGCGATGCGCGGGATCTGGAGCTCGGCGTAGGCGGGGGAGATGTCCGGGTCGAGGCCACTGGCGCTGGCCGTCACCGCGTCGGCGGGCACGGCCGGGTCGTCCGGCGCGTCGCCCCTGACCGGGGTCAGGATCGCCTCGGCGTAGTCCTCACCGAACCTCGCGCACTCGACCGCCACACCCTCGAAGGTCGCCGTGAACGGGGTCGGCGTCGTCGCGCAGTCCTCGTTCAGGCTCACCACGCGGGTGACGTCACCGGTCAGGCCGTCGGAATAGAACACCCCGAGGACCGCCCCGACACCGCCGGGCGTGCAGTACGGACGGGACCCGTCGACACCCTCCAGCTCGCCGACGGCGAGGCTGCGCGAGCAGACGTCGGTGAGCAGGCTCGCCGAACCCGACTCCGGATCGGCCGGGTCGGGCAGCTCGTCGACGATGCTCTCCGGGCCCAGGTTGCTCGCCGAGGTCGACAGCGGGTCGTAGCCGTCGCCGGCCGCCGACGGGCGGGACTGGAAGTACCGCACGAGCGGGTCGCCGTCGGTGTCGGTGAAGGACTGCCCGATGAGGCTCGACCCGATGACTGTTCCGTCCCGCTCGATGAGCGAGCCGTTCGCCTTGTCGGACAGGCCCGGGATCTTGCCGACCGCGACCATGAGCAGCGGGTAGGCCAGGCCGAGCAGGACGGTGAACACGAGGATCGCTCGTAGAGCGGCGAGGTGGGATGAGATCCAGTTCGGTAGGCGCATCACGAAATCCCGGGGATGAGAGAGACGAGCAGGTCGATCAGCTTGATCCCGATGAAGGGGGCGATGATGCCGCCGACGCCGTAGATCAGGAGGTTGCGCCGGAGCAGCGAGGAGGCGCCGCCCGGTTTGTACGCGACGCCCTTCAGCGCCAGCGGCACCAGCAGCACGATGATGATCGCGTTGAAGATGACCGCCGAGATGATCGCCGACTCCGGGCTGGCCAGACGCATGATGTTCAGCGCGTCCAGGCCCGGGTAGAGCGCGGCGAAGATCGCCGGGATGATCGCGAAGTACTTCGCGATGTCGTTGGCGATGGAGAACGTGGTCAGGGCGCCGCGGGTCATCAGCAGCTGTTTGCCGATGGCCACGATCTCGATGAGCTTGGTCGGGTCGGAGTCGAGGTCGACCATGTTCCCGGCCTCTTTGGCCGCCGAGGTGCCGCTGTTCATCGCCACCCCGACGTCGGCCTGCGCGAGCGCGGGCGCGTCGTTGGTGCCGTCACCGGTCATGGCGACGAGGCGGCCGCCCTCCTGCTCGGACTTGATCAGGTCGAGCTTGTCCTCGGGCTTGGCCTCGGCGAGGAAGTCGTCGACGCCGGCCTCCTTGGCGATCGCGGCCGCGGTGAGGGGGTTGTCGCCGGTGATCATCACCGTGCGGATGCCCATCTCGCGCAGCTTGGCGAAGCGCTCGGTCATGCCCTCCTTGACGATGTCCTTGAGGTGGATGACCCCGAGGACCTCGGCGGCGTGACCGGCCTTGTGCTCGGCGACCAGCAGGGGTGTGCCGCCGGCGTTGGAGATGCGGTCGACCAGCTCTTGGACGCGGTCGCCCGAGGCGCCGCCGTTCTCGGTGACCCAGTCGACGACCGAGCCCGCCGCGCCCTTGCGGATGCGGTGGAGGCCCTGCTCCTCGGCGAGGTCGACGCCCGACATCCGCGTTTGCGCCGTGAACTCGATCCAGGTCGCGTGCGACAGTTCGCCAGCCGAACGCTCGCGCAGGCCGTAGGTGTCCTTGGCGAACACGACGATCGAGCGGCCCTCGGGGGTCTCGTCGGCGAGGCTGGACAGCTGCGCCGCGTCGGCCAGGTGCCCGGCGGCGACGCCGGGGACCGAGAGGAACTCGCTCGCGCGCCGGTTCCCGTAGGTGACCGTGCCCGTCTTGTCGAGCAGCAACGTGTTGACGTCCCCGGCGGCCTCGACGGCCCGGCCCGACATGGCGAGCACGTTGCGCTGGACGAGGCGGTCCATGCCCGCGATGCCGATCGCCGACAGGAGCGCGCCGATCGTGGTCGGGATGAGGCACACCAGCAGCGAGATCAGCACGATCCCGGTGACGCCGTCGCCGTCGATGACGGCGCTGTCGCGCGCGGCGGCCATGTACTCCTTGGAGAAGATGGCCAGCGGCTGCATCGTCACCACGGCCATCAGGAAGATGATCGTCAGTGCCGCCAGCAGGATGTTCAGCGCGATCTCGTTGGGGGTCTTGCGCCGGTTGGCGCCTTCCACGAGGGCGATCATGCGGTCCAGGAAGCTCTCGCCGGGCTTCTGGGTGATCTCGACGACGACCCAGTCCGACAGGACCTTCGTGCCGCCCATGACGGCCGATCGGTCGCCTCCGGACTCGCGGATCACCGGCGCGGACTCCCCGGTGATCGCCGACTCGTCGACGCTGGCGATGCCCGTGACGACGTCGCCGTCGCCGGGGATGACCTGCCCGGCCTTGACCAGGACCCGGTCGCCGCGTTTGAGCTGCGGTGCCGCGACCTCGGTGACCGCCGCGCCGGGTGAGGTGACCTCCTCCTTCTGTGCGGTCAGGCGGTAGGCGACGGTGTCCGTCTTGGCCTTGCGGAGGCTGTCGGCCTGCGCCTTGCCGCGCCCTTCGGCGATCGCCTCGGCGGCGTTGGCGAACAGGACCGTCAGCCACAGCCAGACGGTGATGATCCAGGCGAAGGTGCTGGGTTCGACGATCGCCAGGACGGTGGTGAAGAGCGCACCGATCTCGACGATGAACATGACGGGGTTGCGCCACAGGGTCTTGGGGTTGAGCTTGCGCAGCGCGTCGGGAGTGGACTTGAGCCATTGCTTGGGGTCGAGCAGCCCGTTGCGGGTCTTCGGCGCGACCGTTGCCAGGTTTGACATCCGGTGAGTCCTTAGAAGAGTGCTTCGGCGATGGGGCCGAGCGCCAGTACGGGCAGGAAGGTCAGGGCGACCAGGATGAGGGTCGTGAACACGACCATTCCGACGAACAGGGGTTTGTGCGTCGGGAGTGTGCCCGCCGATGCCGGTATGCGGCGCTGCTTGGCCAGGGAGCCGGCGAGGGCGAGGACGAGGATGATCGGCAGGAAGCGGCCGAAGAGCATGCACAGGCCGAGGGCGGTGTTGTACCAGTCGGTGTTGGCGTTGAAGCCGCCGAAGGCCGAGCCGTTGTTGTTGCTCGCCGAGGTGAAGGCGTAGAGCATCTCCGACAGGCCGTGCGGGCCCGCCTCCTGCATGGACTCGCGGTTCTCGGTGAACGACATCGACGTCGCCGTGCCCACCAGCACCAGGAACGGTGTGGTCAGGAAGTACAGCGAGGCGAGTTTCATCTCGCGGGCGCCGATCTTCTTGCCGAGGTACTCGGGGGTGCGGCCGACCATGAGACCGGCGATGAACACGGTCATCACGGCGAGGATGAGCATGCCGTAGAGGCCCGCTCCGACGCCGCCGGGCGCGACCTCGCCGAGCATCATGTTGATCATCGTCATGCCGCCGCCCATGGCGGTGTAGGAGTCGTGGAAGGAGTTCACCGCCCCGGTCGAGGTCAGCGTCGTGATGGCGCCGAAGGTCGCGGAGTTGGGGATCCCGAAACGGACGTCCTTGCCCTCCATGGCCGCGCTGACGGCGGAGGGGACGGTGCCGTCCGCCCAGTTCTCGAAGCCGAAGATCAGTCCGACGCTGATGATCGCCATGACGGCCATGACGGCGGCGATCGCGAGGCCCTGGCGCTTGTCGCCGACGAGTCGGCCGAACAGGCGCGGCATCGAGAAGGGGATGCACAGGATCAGGAAGATCTCGATGAAGTTCGTCCACGAGGTCGGGTTCTCGAAGGGGTGGGCGCTGTTGACGTTGTAGAAACCGCCGCCGTTGGTGCCCAGCTCCTTGATGACCTCCTGGCTGGCCACGGGGCCGCCGGTGATCGTCTGCCCGGCGCCGTTGAGCGTGTCGCTCGCGGTGCCCGCGTCGAGGTTCTGGACGGCGCCGCCGATGATCAGCACGGCTGCCGCGATGATCGAGATCGGCAGGAGCACCCAGATGGAGATGCGGACGATGTCGACCCAGAAGTTGCCGAGCTTGTCGGTGAGCTTGCGGGCGAAACCGCGCACGAGCACGACGGCCACGGCGATGCCGACGGCCGCGGACACGAAGTTCTGCACCGCGAGGCCGGCCATCTGGACGAGGTGGCCCATGGCGGCCTCGCCGGAGTACGCCTGCCAGTTGGTGTTGGTGGTGAAGCTGACCGAGGTGTTCCAGGCGAGGGCGGCGGGGACGCCGACCATGTCGTTGCTCAGGGGCAGGTGCTCCTGGAGGCGCTGGAAGCCGTAGAGGAAGAAGATCGAGATCGCGGAGAAGGCGAGGACGCTGCGGGCGTAGCCGCCCCAGGTCTGCTCGACGTCGGACTTGACGCCGACGAGCTTGTAGATCCAGCGCTCGACGGCGCGGTCCTTCTCGCGGGTCACGACGCGGTGCATGTAGTCGCCGAGCGGCTTGTGGACCGCGACGATCGCGGCGATCATCGCGACGATGAAGATGATGCCGGCGGTGGTCGAGCTCATCAGAATCTCTCCGGCCAGATCAGGGCCGCCACGCAGAACGCGGCGAGACCGACGGCGATGATCCCGCCGATGAGGTTGACGGCGCTCACAGCTTCTCCACCGCCTTCACCACGAGCGCCAGGACTATGAAGCCCACGGCTGTGATGGCCAGGTACACGAGGTCGGGCATCGCCTTCTCCTACGAGGGGATCGGAGCGTCCCCGGTGAGGGGCGCGTCTGCGAGTGAACGTCGCCGTCCCGCCCGCGTACAGGGGAGCTGACGGGTTCGCTACGTGGCCGTTGCGCATCTTGACGTGATCTTGACAGTCGTGTCCGGCCCGTGATCGCAGAAAGAATTTTGCAGAATTCTCTTTGCAGAAAACTCTCTGCGGTGTACCTTGACGGTATGGAGAAGCCGACCACCGTCCGCGTCGGGGACGCCGCCGCGCTCAGGGCCGTCACGCACCCGCTTCGGGCGCGCATGCTCGGCTCGCTGCGCGTCGACGGCCCCGCGACCGCCTCCGAGCTCGGCCGCCGTTTCGGCGAGAGTTCGGGCACGACCAGTTACCACCTGCGGCTGCTGGAGAAGTTCGGCTTCATCGAACTCGACCCCGAGCAGCCCAACGCGCGCGACAAGCGCTGGCGGGCCCTGCACATGTACACCGGCTGGAGCAACGTCGAGGCGGCGAAGAACCCCGCGCTCGGCGAGGCCGTCCGGGAGATGAACCGTCGGCAGCTCAACAACGTCGTCGAGGCCACCGCGGTCTACGAGGGCGAGAAGGCGCGCTGGGGCGACGAGTGGGCGGAGGTGTCCGGGCACGGCGACCACGCCGTGCGGCTCACGCCGGACGAGGCTCAGGAGCTGCGGGACCGGATCACCGCCCTGGTCCACGAGTACCACGATCGCCGTCCCGAACCGGCGGGCACCGAGATGGTGCGCCTGTTCGTCGCACTCTTCCCGGTCGATGACGACATGAACTAGACCGGCCCACCACACCTGAGGACGCGCGGTGCGACCGCGCGCGATGAACGCCGCCCTTCACCACCCCCATGGAGCCTGAAATGTCCCTCAACGACCTGTCCGCGTTGCGTCGCCGCTACCTGCTGATCTCCGGCCTCGGCTGGCTCGGCACGAGCCTCGTCATCCCCGTGATGGTCCTGCAGATGAGTTCCAAGGGGCTCGACATCGCCACCATCGGCATGGTGTTCCTGGTGCACGGGATCGTCGTGACCGCTTTGGAGCTGCCCACCGGCGGGCTCGCCGACGTCATCGGGCGCCGTGGCGTGCTGGCCACGTCGGCGGCGTTGGGTGTGGGCGGGCTGGCCTGGATGGCCTTCGCGGGCTCGGCCTGGGAGTTCGTCGCGATCACCGCGATCCGCGGGGTGGCGCGGGCCTTGTCGTCCGGACCCGCCGAGGCCTGGTACGTCGACGCCGTGCACGCCGTGGACCGCGAGGGCGACATCCGCAAGGGCCTGTCCTACGGCAGCTCCATCGGGTCGATCACGCTCGGCGTCGGCACCGTCGTGGGCGGTGTGATCCCGCTGGTGATCCCCGCGTCGTCCCCGATTCCGGCGCTGTCGGTGCCGATCCTGCTGGGCGCCCTCGGTTACGGAGGACTGCTGCTCGTCTCGCTGCTGGGCATGCCCGAACCGGCCCGCGAGGTCGCCCGGCCGAAGTTCGGGGAGCTGTTCAAGGCCGTCCCCGGCACCATCGTCTCCGGTGTGCGACTGGGGCTGCGCAATCGGCTCCTCGCCCAGGTCATCGCGTGCATGGCCATTGTCGGCATCGCCCTCGACTCCGTCGAGCTGCTCACCCCGGGCCGCATGGCCGACCTGCTCGGCGGCGAGGCCGCCGCGGCGAGCGGGTACGGCGTGATCACCATGATCGGTTTCGTGGCCAACGCCCTCGGTTCCGGTCTGGCGAGCCGCATCACCACCTGGGCCGGCGGGAACCCGGTCCGGGCGGCGGCGATCGGCGCGGTCGTCGGCGGCGGCGGGCTGCTGGTCCTCGCGGGGACCGGGGGACTGGCCGGCACGGCGGGCCTGGTCGGGACGGGCGCGGGCTACGCGCTGATGTTCTTCGGGCTGGGCGTGACCGGTCCGCTGCGCTCGGAGCTGGTGCACAACGAGGTCTCGGCGAGCGAACGGGCGACGGTCGTCTCGATCCAGTCCCTGGCGATGCAGGCCGGTGGGTCGCTCGGGGTCGTCGGGCTGCCGATCCTGGTCGCGGCGACCTCCACGCCGGTGGCGTGGCTGGTGTCGGGCCTGATGCTGGCGGCCTCGGCGCTGCTGATCCGCCGGTCCCGCGCGGTGGCGAAGGCCGAGGTGGCGGCCACGGTCTAGGCGCGCGAAGGCCCCGGGCCAGGCGGTCCGGGGCCTTTCGTTGTCAGCGGGGGCGTTGCAGGTAGGCGCGCACGTCGTCGCCGATGAGGACGAGGGGGGCGGTCAGGGCGAGGGGCACGCCCGCGATGCAGAGCCCGAAGGCCCACTCGCGCATGGCCGTCCAGGAGCTTTCGGGGTTGGCCGGATCAATGACGGCCGGTGCCATGACCGCGATGAACATGACGAAGAAGAGGACCTGGATGGGGACGGTCACCGAGGTCGCCAGCCGTGCCCAGGGCTTCCCGAGCCCGACGGCCGGGACCAGGAAGGACAGCCAGACGCACGCCGGCAGCAGCACCAGCAGCGGCAGTTCGATCAGCGGCTCGAACTCGTAGGTGGCCGCGTGCACCAGGATCAGCAGGGTCAGGCCGAACAGGACGGCCGCGTCGGCGGCGAGCACGACCGCGGCGACGGTCAGCCTCGCGGGCCGCGGTGGCCGGGGCGCGAAGCCGCCCGGGTTGTAGTAGTACGGCGCATGGGGAGGGGGCTGCATGATCGACATGCTACGAACCTCGTGCGCGGCGGCGGCGTCCGTCCACAGTGGCGCACGTGTGCGAAGCTGGTGACAGCGACACCCGCTGCGACGGAGCCCACTCATGAGCGCAAGCGACTTCACGTCCTATCTCGACACCACCGGCGACCGCAGCCGCCTCTATCTGGAGATCGCCGCCCACACCGGCGCCCGGCGCGTTCTGTACCCCGGCAGCTACCTCGACATCGCGCCCTCCTACGTGTGGCCCGACGTCACCTACCTCGACGCCGACGACCGCGCCACGCGCATGTTCGCCGACGCCGAGGTCCCGCTGTCGCTGGCCGTGCGGCACAAGCGGTACCCCGGTGATCCGCTGATCGCCTACATCCCCGGCGACTACACGCGGACGCTGCCGGAGCTGCCCGCCGCGAGCTGGGACCTGGTCATCTCGCTGTCGGCCGGGCTCGTCTCGGAGCACGCCACGCGCTGCCTGAAGCCGGGCGGTTACCTGCTGGCGAACAACAGCCACGCCGACGCGGGTCTGGCCTGCACGGATCCGCACCTGCGGCTGAGCGCCGTCGTCGGCTTGGACGGGACCTTGAGCACCGGCGGCCTCGACCGCTACCTGCGGCCCCGGCGCCCGCCGCATCCCTCGCGCGACGACATCCTGAAGTCGGCGCGGTCGGTGCCGTACACGGAGACGGCGTCGGCGTATCTGTTCCAGTTGCGCGGGAGTTAGGCCCGTTCTCGGCTGATTCGGCTGGATCGGCACCCCCGATCCCCCCGAAAGTTGACCTCGCCCCAAGGGCGGGCCGCAGACTTGCGGCATGCACGAACCGCACCTGCTGGCGGGCCGTTTCGGCGCCGCCACCCGCCTGTCGCCGAAGGCCCTCCGGCTCTACGCCGAACAGGGCCTGCTGGTCCCCGCCCGCGTCGATCCGTCGACGGGTTACCGCTACTACCACCCGGCGCAGGTGCACCGGGCGCGGCTGATCTCGCGGCTGCGGCGGCTCGACCTGCCGCTGGCGCGCATCGCGGTCCTGCTGGACCTGACGCCCGAGGCCCGGGAGTCGGAGCTGCGGGCGTGGCTGCGGGCGCGGCAGGAGGAGATCGGGCGGCACGCGGTGATCATCGACGCGATCACCCGGGGTGGCGCCGAGTCGCCGGAACTGGCCGCCGCCGTGCGCGTGCGGGCGGCCGCGGAGACGAAACTCCTGAGCCGCCAGCGCCTGCTCCACACCGACTCCCTCGACGCCTTCGTCGCCGAGGCCGACGCCCGGATCCGCGCGCACCTGCGCGCGGCCGGGCTGCCCGGCGAAGGCCCGACCCGCGTCTACTTCCACGACCTGGTCACGCCCGACAGCGAAGGCCTCGTCGAGGTCGCCGTCGCCTACGAGGGCAGCGTCGAACCGACCGCCGACCTGCGTATCCGCGTGTCACCGGCCCAGTCGGAGGCCTTCCTCCCGGCGCCGCCCGACCACGAGGACTTCCCCCTCGTCCTGCGGCTCTACGACGCCGTCGAGTCCTGGATCGACGAGCGTCCCGGCGTCGAATGCGCCGACACCTGCTTCGAGGTCTGGCCGGGCACCGGTGCCCGCTTCGACGTCGTCTACCCCGTCACCGAACCCTGATCCCGAAAGGCACCCCCGTGCACATCCCCTACGTGGGCTCCGGCCCGTACTGCTACTCCAACTCCTTCGCGATGCTCATGGGCGAACACGCCCCATCCACGGCCGTCATCGAGACCCTGACCGGCGGGCCTTTCGGGATGCAGCTGCTGGCCGGGAGACTCCCCTTCTTCGACCCCTTCGGCTGGGACCCGAGCGAGGGCTTCGACAACGTGCTGACCTCGCTGGGCTGGACCTCGGAGGTCTCCAGCCGCGGCACGGCCGACGAGGCCCTGGAACGGCTGCGCGCGGCGGTCGCGAACGGGCCGGTGTGGGTCGGTCCCGTCGAGATGGGCCACCTGCACCACCAGCCCGGCATGACCGGCGCGATCGGCGCCGACCACTACGTCGTCGTCCTCGGCGTCGACGACGACACCGTGCTGATGCACGACCCGCAGGGATATCCCTACGCGACCCTTCCCCTCGCCGACTTCATGACGGCGTGGGCGAAGGAGTCCGTCGCCTACGGCGAGCCCTACACCCTCCGGACCGGGTTCGAGCGCGTCGGCGAGGTCGCTGACCTCGACGCCCTGCGCGCCGGCCTGAAGACGGCGACGTCCTGGCTGCACCTGCGCGACGACGTCGTCGTCCCGCCCGGCACCGTCGGTAACGGCGAGGCCGCCGAAGGGCTCGCGGCCCTGTGGGAGGCCGGGCCCGACGACGGACTGCGCGGCCACCTCGCGCACTTCGCCGTGCGCGTCGGCGCCCGCCGCCTCGACGACGCCGCCACCTGCCTGGCCCGCCTCGACCTGGACGACGCCTCGGCGATCCTGCGCGAGCAGGCGCGGCTCGTCGGCGCCCTCCAGTACCCGGTCGTCATGAACGACGACGCCACCGTCGCGCGCGGACTGCGTGAACTCGCGCCCACCTACGACCGGTTGCGCGCGGTCCTGTCGTCTTGATCATCGTCTTGGTTCCCGCCTGTCACGAGATCGACAGGCGGGAACCAGGACCCGTCCACACTCGACCGTGCAGGCATGAAACCCAACCCGCGCGGGCTCGCCGCCGTCACCGGTCTCCTCCTGCTCGCCGTCGCCGTCCTCACCGGCTGCGGCAAGGACGCCGCCGCCGAGGACGCGCCCGCCGAGAAGGCCACCATCACCGTCACCGATCCCTGGGCCAAGGCCGCCGAGAAGGGCATGTCGGCGATCTTCGGCTCGCTCGTCAACCACAGCACCACCGACCTGGCCGTCGTCTCGGCCACCGCCGAGATCTCCCCGCTGGAACTGCACGAGGTCGTCGAGCAGGACGGCGAGATGATCATGCGGCCCAAGGAGGGCGGCTTCGCCGTCGCCGCGGGCGCCACGCACGTCCTCGAACCCGGCGGGGACCACATCATGCTGATGGACCTCGCCGCGCCCCTAGGGCCCGGCGACGAGATCGCCGTGACGCTGACGCTGTCCGACGGGAGCACGGTCGCGTTCACCGCCGTCGTCAAGGACTTCAGCGGTGCCGACGAGAGCTACGAGCCCGGCATGGACCACTCGTGACGAAGGTCAGCCGCCGGGGACTCCTCCTCGGCGGCGCCGTCGGCGCCGGAGCGGCCGCCGCGGGGATCGCCGCCGGACGCTCCCTCGTGGACGGCCCGGAGCCGCCGCCGGAGCCGGTCACCGTCGAGGCGTTCCACGGTCCGAGGCAGGCCGGGATCGCCACCGAACCGCAGGCCCACGGCGTCTTCTGCGCCCTCGACCTGCGCGAGGGCACCGACCGCGACGCCACCGCCCGGCTCATGCGGCTGCTCAGTGACGACGCCGCCCGCCTCACCCGCGGCACCGCCGCGCTCGCCGACACCGAGCCCGAGCTGGCGACCTCCCCGGCGCGGCTGACGGTGACCTTCGGCTTCGGGCCCGGCCTGTACGCGGCGGCCGGGCTGGCCTCGCCGGTCGCCGCGCTGCCGGGGTTCGCCGTCGACCGCCTCGAAGCGCGCTGGTCCGGCGGCGACCTCCTGGTCCAGATCTGCGGCGACGACGCGCTGACCGTCGCCCACGCCCAGCGCATGCTCGTCAAGGACGCCCGGGCCTTCGCCTCGGTGCGCTGGACCCAGCGCGGCTTCCGGGCCGCGTCCGGTACGAAGGGCACCCAGCGCAACATCCTCGGGCAGCTCGACGGGACGGGGAACCCCGCCGCCGGGACGTCCGCCTTCGACACGGCCGTGTGGAGGCCCGACGGGTCGACGACGCTCGTCGTGCGCCGGATCCGCGCCGAGCTGGACGACTGGGCCGCCGTCGACCGCACGGTTCGCGAAATGTCGGTGGGCCGCCGCCTCGACACCGGCGCACCCCTCACCGGGCTCGCCGAGCACGACGAGCCCGACTTCGCCGCCCGCGACGAGCTGGGGATTCCCGTGATCCACCCGAGCTCGCACGTCCGGCTCGCCCGCGTCGGCGCCGACGACAAGCGGATCCTGCGGCGGCCGTACAACTACGACGAGGGGCCGTCGGCCGAGGGGAAACCCGACACGGGCCTGATCTTCGCGTCCTACCAGGCCGACGTCGAGCGGCAGTTCACGCCGATCCAGCGAGCCCTGTCCGACGCCGACCTGCTCAACAAGTGGGTGACGCCGATCGGGTCGGCGGTGTTCGCCGTGCCGCCGGGCTGCGGGGAAGGAGGGTGGGTGGGGGAGGGGGTGCTGGGGTGATCAGTCACCGGAGTGGCCGAAGAAGTAGAGGTGGGTGGGGATGCCCTCGTCGTCGTGGATGACGGCGAGGCGGCCGCAGGAGCGGACGGTGGCGAGGGTGTTGAGGTCGGCGATGTCGGTCTGGACCGGCTTGTCGATGTGCAGCCCGGCCAGTTCGGCGGGGGTGACCGGGCGGGCGGCGTGGTAGACCCTGATGTCGTAGGGGTCCTTCGGCTCGACCGTGGTCACCTTGGTGACATCAAGGATGGAGTGGAAGCCGGTCTCCCACACCGACTCCTCCTCGATCCTCTCGATGTCGGCGAGCGTCTTCGGGCGCGGGAGGTCGTGCGGCCAGTAATAGTCGCCGTCGGCAAGTGCCTTCTCCCGCAGCTCGTGCAGCGCGGCGGAGAAGTCCTCCCGGTACGGCACGATGTGGTCCCAGCCGGACGCCCCCATCACAACATCCCTCTGTCGTCGACGCGCGGACCCTACAGGCCACTTCCGACACTTTTGGCCTTCCACCGCCCTCCCCGTCGTGATCTCCTTCCCCCATGAGCGATCCCCGCACCGAAGCCCACCACGCTCCCGCCGCCCTCCGTCTGATCGCCGACGCCGCTCCGGCGTACCTGGACGCGCTCCCCGGCGCGCCGGTGCAGGACGCCGGGATCCACGGCCTGCTCAAGGCACTCGACGGTCCGCTGCCCGAGGAGGGCGACGGGACCCTCGACGCGCTCGCGAAGCTCGTCGAGGTCGGGACGGCGGCGTCGACGCGGTCGACCGGGCCGCGCTTCTTCCACTTCGTCTGCGGTGGCTCGACGCCGGCCGCGCAGGGCGCCGACTGGCTCACGTCGCTGCTCGACCAGGTCGCCGGGCTCGAAGCGGCCTCACCTTTCGCCGCGCACGCCGAGACGGTCGTCCTCGGCTGGCTGAAGGACCTCTTCGGCCTGCCCGCCTCGCACGGCGGTGTGCTCACGCCGTCGGCGACCTTCGCGAACCTGACCGGCTTGGCCGCCGCCCGCGCGTGGTGGGCGGAGAAGCACGGCGTCGACGTCGTCGCCGACGGGCTCGCCGGGCTGCCGCGCATGCCCGTCCTGTCGAGCGGTTACCTGCACGTGAGCAGCCGCAAGGCCCTGCAGATCCTCGGACTCGGCCGCGACAGCGCGCGGATCCTCACTCGCGACGACGCCGGTCGCGTCGACCTCGTCGGCATGGAGAACGCGCTGCGGGAGTCCGGTCCGGCCGTCATCATCGCCAACGCCGGCGAGGTCAACGCCGGTGACTTCGACCCGATTGAGCACCTCGCCGACCTCGCCCACCGGTACGGCGCCTGGCTGCACGTCGACGGCGCCTTCGGGCTGTTCGCCGCGACCTCGCCGCGCACGAAGCACCTGGTCAAGGGCATCGAACGGGCCGACTCGATCGCCTCCGACGGGCACAAGTGGCTCAACGTGCCCTACGAGTCGGGCTTCGCGTTCGTCAAGGATCCCGAGGTTCTCCGCCAGGCCTTCGGCAGCTGGGGCGCGGCCTACCTGGCCCCCGCCGACGACGACGCCGTGGACTACAACCAGCTCGGCCCCGAGTCGTCGCGACGGGCGCGCGCCCTTCCGATCTGGGCGACCCTGCGCGCCTATGGCCGCGAAGGCCACCGCGCCATGGTCGAACGCCATCTCGACCTCGCCCGCCGCTTCGGCGACGCCGTCGAAGCGGCACCGGAACTGGAACTGTTCGCGCCGGTCACCCTGAACATCGTCTGCTTCCGCCTGCACCCCGAAGGCGTCGGCGAAGCCGAGCTCGACGAGCTCAACAAACGCCTCGGCCAGGCCATCATCGACGACGGCCGGGTGTTCATGGGCACGTCGGTCTACAAGGGACGGACAGTCCTGCGGCCCGCGATCGTCAACTGGCGCACGACGGCGGAGGACATCGACTACACCGTGGCGGTGGTGCGGGAGTTGGGGGCGGGGTTGACATAGCCCGTCACACCCCACCCCTACCCTTCCCGCATGCCCTACTCGCCGATTCCCGAGCTCAACCTCCTCCACGACTTCGCCGAAGCCCACCCCTACTTCTCCGAGGGCTTCGAGTTCTACGACTTCGACCGGCCCGACGCGGGTCTCGTCGAGTGGTTCGACATGAAGGGCGACGAGCCGGGCGTCGGAGTCTTCCTCGACGGGCTCATGCCTTTCGCGCAGGCGACGGGTGGCGGCTCCTTCTACGCGCTCTGGCGTTGTGACGACCGTGCGGATCTGGCGACGCTGCCCGTCGTCTTCTTCGGTGACGAAGGTGATCTCGACGTCGTCGGGGCCGGACTTCGCGACCTCTTCCGGCTGCTCGCCCTCGACGACGAGATGCTCGGGGCGGCCGACGGGAACGACCTGTCCTCCGACCACCACGGCGACTATGTCGCCTGGCTCGCCGCGACCTTCGGGCTCACGCCGCCGGCCGATCCCGACGCGCTGATCGGCATGGCCCGCGCGGAGCACGGCGAGCCCTTCGTCGAGTGGCTCATCGCGACGGTCCCGACGCGGCTCGACCTCACCGACTTCCGGCACGGGCTAGGACGCTGACGGAGGCCTACACTCCCCACGTGCATTACGCCCTTCTCGGACCCCTCGACGTCCGCGACGACGACGGCGCCCCCGTCGCCGTCGGCGGCCCGCGTCCACGCACGCTCCTCGCGCTGCTGCTCCTCGACGCCGGCCACGTCGTCCCGACCGAACGGCTCCTCGACGGCCTCTACGGCGACCACCCGCCGGAGGGCGCCGCCAACGCCCTCCAGTCGCAGGTCTCCCGCCTGCGCCGGCGGATTCTCGGCGCCCCGATCGAGTTCCACCCCGCCGGATACCGCCTCGCCGTCGACCCCGACGACGTCGACGCCCTCCGCTTCACCCGCCTGGCCGCCGACGGCCGCCGCGCCCTCACCGCAGGCGACCACGCCCGCGCCTCCGCCCTCCTCCACGAGGCCCTCGGCCTGTGGCGCGGACCGGCGCTCGCCGACGTCGACGCCTCCGCCCAGGCCGAGGCCCATGCCACCCGCCTCGAAGGCGCCCGGCAGGCCGCCGTCGAGGACCGCGCCGAAGCCGACATCGCCCTCGGCCGCGCCGCCGGACTCACCGCCGAACTCGCCGCCCTCACCGCCGCCGACCCCCTCCGCGAACGCCTCCGCGCCCTCCACATGCGCGCGCTGGCCGCCGAAGGACGTCAGGCCGAGGCCCTGCGCGTCTTCGAGGAGACCCGCGAACTGCTCGCCGACGAACTCGGCGCCGACCCTTCGGCCGAGCTCACGGCGACCCACACCGCCATCCTCCGCGCCCGCCCGGTCGTCGGTGGCGCGCGCGTCGGCGTCCCGGCCCAGTTCACCAGCTTCGTCGGCCGCCGTGCGGACGTCGCCGCCGTCGAAGGGCTCCTCACCACGTCACGGCTGGTCACGGTCACCGGCCCCGGCGGTGTCGGCAAGACCCGCCTGGCCGTCGAAGCCGCCCGCGACGCCTGCTTCGTCGACCTCGCCGCCGTCGCCAAGCCCGAGGAGGTGCCCGGCGCGATCTCCACCGCCCTCGGCGTCCGCCAAGCCGGGCTGCTCGGCCCCGCCGACCCCGTCGCGCAGCTCACCGCCGCACTCACCGGCGAGGACGTCCTGCTCATCCTCGACAACTGCGAGCACGTCGTCGACGCCGTCGCCCACCTCGCGCACCGGCTGCTCGGCGCCGCACCCGGCCTGCGTGTCCTCGCCACCAGCCGCGAGGCCCTCGGCATCACCGGCGAGGCGCTCTACCCCCTGACGCCCCTGTCCGTCGACGACGACGCCGTCCGCCTCTTCGCCGCCCGCGCCGCCGCCGTCCGGGCCGGGTTCACCGTCGACGAGACCAACGCCGACGACGTCCGCCGCATCTGCGCCGCCCTCGACGGCCTGCCCCTCGCCGTCGAGCTCGCCGCCGCCCGCCTGCGCCTGCTCGGCGTCACCGAGATCGCCGACCGCCTCGGCGACCGTTTCCGGCTCCTCTCGCGCGGCGAACGCGTCGCCGCGCCCCGCCACCAGACCCTCCGCGCCGTCGTCGAGTGGAGCTGGGACCTGCTCTCGCCCGCCGAACGCGAACTCCTCGGCCGCCTCGCGGTCTTCACCGGCGCCGCCGGGGTCGACGCCGTCGCCCACCTCGCCGGACTCTCCGCGGGCGAGACCGAGGAACTGCTCGTCGATCTCGCCGACAAGTCCCTCGTCCAGCTCGCCGACGGCCGCGCCCGCCTCCTGGAGACCGTCCGCGCGTTCGCCGCCGAGAGCCTGCACCCGGGCGAGCACGACCGTCTCCAGCGCGCCCACGCCGAGTACTTCCTCGCCCTCGCCCGCGAGGCCGAACCGGCGCTCCTCGGCCACGGCCAGCTCGACGCGATGGCCGCCCTCAACGCCGAAGGCGGCAACTTCCACGCCGCCGTGCGCTGGGCCGTGACGGCCGACCCGCGCCTCGCCCTGGACCTCACCACCACCCTCGCGACGTACTGGTGGCTGCGCGGCGACTACGCCGAAGGCGGCCCCGCCGCCCGCGACCTGCTGCGCGCGCTCCCCGAGGACACCGAGGACGAGTCCTTCGTCCTGTGCGTCTCCTCGGCGGCTTCGATCGGTGCGGCCTCCACCGCGGACCTCGCGCGCGCCACGGGAATCATGGCCGCTCTCAAGGAGCCGCTGAAGCGTTCGTTCACCACCGTCATCTGGGCCATGACCACCGGACCCGACGGCGACAACCTCGACGCGCCGCCCGCGGATTACCCCTTCGGTGAGGACCCCTGGTCGCGGGCCCTCGCCGAGCTCGGCCACGCGATGGTCATGCCGTACACGGCCCTCCCCGGGCCCGCCGACGACCACCTTGAGGCCGCGCTGGAAGGCTTCCGCGCCGTCGGCGACCGCTGGGGCTGCGGCGAGACCCTCGACGAGCTGGGGCATCGGGCCGGCGCCCGGGGCGACGCGAGGCGCGCGCTCGACCTCTTCGACGAGGCCGTCCGCCTCTCCGAGGAGCTCGGCACGGTCGCCGACTCCGCCGCCCGCCGCTGCTCGCGCGCGGAGGTCCTGTTCGTCCTGCACGGACCCGAGCGCGCCGACGCGGAGTTCCGGGCGGCGCTCGACCTGGCCCGCCGCAGCGGCAACTCCGCCGTCCTCGCCGGGGTCCACCGGAGCCGGGGCGCGCTGGCGCACCGGTCGGGCGACCCGGTCGCGGCGATCGCCTGCTACGAGCGCGCGCTGGACGAGATCTCGGCGGGCGCGTTCGTCGCCGACCTGGAACACGGCCGCCTCCTCGTCGGGCTGGCCCGCGCGCTCGGCGACGGCGGTGACCACGAGCGCGCGCTCGTGCGGCTCGACGAGGCCGTCGAGATCCTGCTGAACCACTGGTTCCTGCCCGCCCTCGGTGAGGCCGCCCGCACCTGGGCGGCGATCAACGCGGGTACGGGGCGGTGGCGGGAGGCGGCCGGCCTGCTCGGGCTGGGGGAGGCGCTCGCCGGGCCCATGCCGAAGGGCTTCGACGACGACGGTGACGTCGAGTCGGCGGTCCGCGGTGAACTGGGCGAGGCCGACTACGCCGCCGCCCACGACCCCATGGCCGCGCTCTCGCGCGGCGAGGCGGTCGCCGTCCTTCGCGGACTGCGGTAAGCCCACCGGCCTGGCGGGTCAGGCGACGGTCAGCGCCCGGTCAGTGGTCCCGGCGAAGCTTCGGCGGTAAGGGAGACCCCACCGAAACGGAGTTCGACATGAGCACGCTGATCGGCAAGACCGCCCTGGTCACCGGCGCCTCGCGCGGCATCGGCCGCGCCATCGCCGCCCGCCTCGCCGCCGAGGGCGCCCTGGTCGCCGTCCACTACGGATCGAACAAGGCCGCCGCCGACGAGACCGTCGCCGCCATTCAGGCGGCGGGCGGCCGTGCCTTCGCCGTCGGCGCCGACTTCGGGACCGAGGGCGACATCGACGCCCTGCTCACCGGGCTCGACGCGGGTCTCGGCGGCACGGGCCTGGACATCCTGGTCAACAACGCGGCCCTGGCCGGTGGGACGGATCTGGAGAACTCGACGCCGGACTACTTCGACCGGATGTTCGCCGTCAACGTCAAGGCGCCGTTCTTCCTGATCCAGCGCCTGCTGCCGAACATGCGCGACGGCGGCCGCGTCATCAACGTGAGTTCGGGTGTCACGCGCATCGCCCTGCCCGAGACCGTCTACGCGATGACCAAGGGCGCGGTGGAGACCATGAGCCGCAACCTGGCCAACTCCTACGCCACCGGCAAGCGCGGCATCACCGTCAACACCGTCGCGCCCGGCCCGGTCGACACCGGTCACCCGATGTTCCAGATCCCCGAGGTCGTCGAGGGCACCGCCAAGGCCACCGCCCTCGACCGCATGGGCGAGCCCGAGGACATCGCCGCCGCCGTCGCCTTCCTCGCCTCCGACGACGCCCGCTGGATCACCGGCAACACCGTCGACGCGACGGGCGGGATGTTCCTGGGGCCGCGGTTCTAGCGCGAAGCGAACGGGGCGCGTCCTGCACGGACGCGCCCCGTCTCCTTGCTCTATGCCACTAGCTGACGGTGAAGGTCACGTCGTCGACCACGAAGCTGGTCTGCAGCGACGCGTCCTCGGCACCCTTCAGCGTGATGGTCACCGACTGGCCCGCGTAGGAGCCGAGCGGCAACGTCACCTGGACGTAGCCGGAGGCGGCGTCCACGTTGGACAGGGTCTTGACGACCGTGCCACCGACGGTGACGGTGAAGCGGTCGTAGACGACCGACTCGGTCTCGTCGGTGTCGATGTGGATCCACAGCGACAGCGAGGAGGTGGTGCAGCCCGCCGGGACCGCCACCGACTGGTTGATGGTGTCGGTCGCGGTGTAGCCGTAGCCGCCGAGGTAGGCCGAGCGCGTTCCGCCGTGCGCCGGCTGTCCGTAGGAGCTCCAGTTGCCGATGGCGCCGGTGCTGCCGGTCCACGGCGTGGTGCCCGACTCGAAGCCGCCGTTGACGACCTTGTTGCCGCCGTTGGAGCAGCCGCCGGTCCCGTTGACGGTCAGCGAGTACGTCGTGCTGTGCGACACGGCGCCGTTACCGGTGATGGTCACCGAGTACGGCCCGGAGGCGGTTCCGGCCGCGACGGAGATCGTCGCGGTGGAGCTGCCGCCGGAGGTGACCGACGCCGGGTTGAACGACACGGTGATGCCCGAGGGCGCGCTGTAGGTCAGGTTGACCGTCTGCGCCGAACCACTGGTCGTGGCGGTGCTGACGGTCGTCGTGACCGACGCACCGGCGTTGGCCGAGCCGGAGCCCGGGTTCACGCCGATCGAGAAGTCGTTCGGGGGCGGGGTGTCGGTGACCGCGGCCTTCCAGATGGAGTAGGCGATGCCGTCCGACGCCCGGTCGAGCAGCGTGCTGTTGATGTTGCTCGGGTAGGAGTCGCAGGACGAGTGGTAGCAGGGGTCGAAGGCCGCGTTGGCCGTGCCGCCCCACTTCTGCGCCTGCGCCGAGGTCTTGCGGGCGCTGGCACCGGCGGCGTAACCGCTGGTGGGGATGCCCGCCTGCTCGAAGGAGTAGTCGTCGGAGCGGCCGGCGCCCTCGGTGTTCTCCTCGGGTGCGAGGCCGAGCGTCGTCCAGTACTCCTTCAGGTAGGTCGCGGTGGCGCTGTTGACGTGGTTGATGAAGTACCCGCCGTTGGTCGAGCCGATCATGTCGAAGTTCAGGTACGACTTGATCTTCGCGCGCTCGGTCGCGCCGATGGCGTTGACGTAGTAGTCGGAGCCGTTGAGGCCCTGCTCCTCGTCGGTCCACCAGGCGAAGCGGATCCGCTTCGACAGGGTCGGGTTCTTCTGGGCCAGGGTCAGCGCGACCTCAAGGAGGGCGGCCGAACCGGAGCCGTTGTCGTTGATGCCGGGACCGGCCGAGACGCCGTCGAGGTGCGCGCCGAGCATGTACACGTTGTTGGCGTCACCCTGGGGCCATTCGGCGATCAGGTTGTTCGACGGGTAGGTGCAGCTTCCGCTCGGGCAGGCCTGCTCGGACACGGTGTATCCGGCCGCCTGGAGCTTCTGCTTGATGTAGGCCACCGACTGGGTGTAACCGGCGCTGCCCGCGCGGCGGTTGCCGCCGTTGTTGGACGCGATGGTCTGCAGCTGCTGGAGGTGGGCCTTGACGTTGTCGACGCTGATGTCCGGCGGTCCGCCGGGGTTGGTGCCGCCGATCGTCAGGTTGTAGGTGACCGAGTGGGTCGTCGCGCCGGTACCGGTGACCGTGATGGTCCTGGTGCCCGACGAGCCCGCGGCGACGGAGATGTTCAGCGTCGCCGAACCGCCGGCGGTGACCGAGGTCGGGTTGACGCTGGCGGTGACGCCGGTGCCGCCCGCGACGGTCGCGGACAGGTTGACCGTCATCGGGGTGCCGATGGCGGTGGTGGTGATCGAGCTGGAGCCGGTCGCGCCGGCGTTGATGGTGCCGGAGGCCGGGTTCAGGGCGATGGAGAAGTCGTTGCCCGGGCTGGTGCAGGTCGGGTCGGCGGTCTGCGCCGGAACCGTGATGGCGTCCCACGCGGCCTTCGTCTTGTTGAACAGGCCGCAGGTGGAGTCCAGGGTCTTGGCCGACTGGAGGGTGGCCGAGCGGTACTTCACGTAGGTCATGCCGGAGGTCTTGAGCAGCATGCCGCCGTAGAAGATCTTGCCCGCGGTCTGGATGCCGACGCCGGTCAGCGTGGTGCTGTTGCAGGTCGGGCTGTTGGGCTTGCCGCCACCGGGCGCGGTGCCCTCGGCGAGCAGGTAGAACCAGTGGTTGAAGGGCCCGGCCGCCTTGTGCGTCTCCATGCCGGGAACGGCCGAGGAGTAGCAGTTCGGGTCGTTGTTGACCAGCGAGGGCTGGTACATGTTCCGGATCGGGCCGGTGCCGACGAGGTTGATCTCCTCGCCGACCAGGTAGTCGGGCGGGTCGTAGGCGGCGGCCTGGTTGGCGAAGTGCTCGGTCAGGGCGCCGAAGATGTCGCCGGTCGCCTCGCCGAGACCGGCCTGCTGGCCGGCGCCGCCGGGCGTGAACTGGTCGATGCCGTGGCCGTACTCGTGGCCGATGACGTCCATGGACGAGATCCACTCACCGGCGGAGTTCTTGCCGATGGTGACGCCGGAGCCGTCCCAGTAGGCGTTCTGCTCGTTGAGGCCGACCTCGACGGGCCAGGAGCCGTTGTTGCCGTTGTGGCCGGTGCGTCCGAGCCATTGGCTGAGCATGTTCCACTCGGTCTGCGCCCCGTACAGTGCGTCGACGCAGCCGGTCTCGGTGGAGGTGCCGACGCCGTTGCCCCAGTTGTCGTCGGGGCCGGAGTAGACGCTTCCGTTGTAGGGCGCGCAGGACAGGCCCGAGCGGGTCGTGTCGCGCATGTAGTACGTGCTGCCGGACTGGCTGGTGGTGATCGTCAGCGGGTTCGGGCCGTTCCACTTGCCGGTGCCCGAGCCGTAGCGGACGTCTTCCCGCGTCGCCAGGATCTTGCCGGTGGCGGCGTCGACGTAGACCGCCTTGTGGCTGGGCGCGCCGTCCGCGCGACCGCTGAGGACCGTCTCCCAGGCGAGCCTCGGCTTGTCGCTCTCGATGTGCACGACGAGCTGGCGCGAGTCGACCGAGTCCACCTTGGACAGTTCGCCCCTGGCGGTCTTCTCGGCCTTGGCGCCGGTGATCTTCGCGGTGGTCGTCACGTCGATGGACGCGCTCGACGCGGTGTTGGTCTCCAGCACACGGCCTTCGCCGTCGGCGAGCACGACCGCGTCACCGCCGACCACGGGCAGGCCGCGGTAGGTGCGCTCGTAGCTGACCGAGTAGAGGTTGTCGACCCAGGGCACGACCTGCTGCCGGTCGTACTGCTCGAAGTTTCCGCGGGTCAGTTCGTCCAGCCCGCTCGTGACGGCCCGGTCGGCGGCCGCGACCGCGAGGGACAGCGGATCGGCGGTGGCCGTTTCGGCTGCCATTGCTGGTGTGGCGGTCAGGGCGACCGTCATACCGGCGACGAGTGCCAGGGACGTCCCGGCCGTCACCATTTTCTTTAACATAGGGGGCTCCTTTGATGACGCCGCTGTTGCGGCGCTCGAAAGCCAACCAGAAAATCCGATCTCCGTGTGCGCCGGTTATTCAGTGGGACGCGAGGGCTTGCCTACGTGCGCTCGCATGAATCGGCGCGGCCCGATGGTGAAGGGCGAGGTCAAGCGATCTTTGAAAATGAATGTCGCCGCCGCAAAACGTATTGAAGACAGTGCTGTCACTGAATAAGTGGCCCGTCCGCGGCTGTGCGGACGGGCCGTCGATCACGTAATGGCGCGATGTCGCACTTTCCGGTGCGACGCGTGCTCACCGGCTGAGGGTGACCTCCGGCGAGGTCCAGGTCTCCGGGCGTCCGGTGGCGAGGATCTTGTCGAAGACGAGACGGATCCGGTAGACGCCGTTCGGCGCGGCCGTTCCGTCGGCCAGGGTCGTGTCCCAGCCGTAGAAGTCCACGCCCGTTCCGGCGCCGGAGTTTCGCACCAGCCAGGTTTCACGAAGTGGTGTGGCGATAACGTTTCCGCTCGCGTCGAGGATCTCCATGCGCAGTTCCCGCAGGGTCGGGAAACCGTGCGAGAGCATCACCCACGCGCCCGCCGCGGGGTCGGTGACGGTGAGCGCCTCGTTCTTCCCGAAGCTGAAATACGCCGGGCGAAGCGCGGGATTGTCCAATGTGGAGTTCACATCGGTGAAGGTCGGGTTGATCGCCGAGACCCTGTGCCAGTCCCCGGCGATGCCCAGGTAGGACACGCGCACCGGCTGTCCCTTGTGGTGCTGTTTCGGCGTGAACGTCACCCAGCCGCCGAAGACGGTGCCGTCGGCGGCCTTCTTCGGCTGCCGGACGGTGATCGTCACCTTCACCGACTTGCGCGGCGGGACGGCCACCTTGTCCCGGGAGACCTCGACGCGCGCGTCGGCCTCGACGGTCAGGTACTCCGCGGTGTAGGGCGGAGCGGCACCGAGACCGTCCTGAGTGGACACCCGATAGGTCACGGCGTGGCGGGAGGTGTTGGTCAGCGTCACCGTCCGGGACACCGCCCTGCCCTCCAGCTCCCCGAGTGGGAGCTTCGCGGGAGTCACGACGGTCGTCGCCGCCAGCGCCGCCGGCAGGTCGATGAGCCCGGCGCCCTGCTGCGCGACCTGGTGCAGGCCGCCGTCGGGATCGCCGCTGAGGCGGGTCGGCTTTGCCGTCGACTGGAGCAGGTCGCGGACCCGCGTCGAGCTCATGGTGCCGCGCTCGCCGAAGATGACGGCGACGGCCCCGGCCACGTGCGGGCCGGCCATCGAGGTCCCCGACTTGACGCCGTAGTAGCCGTCGCCGGGAGGCAGGGCGGAGAAGACGTAGCCGCCGGGCGCGACCAGGTCGGGCTTGTAGTCGAGTTCGTGGCTCGGGCCCCAGGAACTGGAGGCGTCGGGAAGACCCTTGAACTCGTCCTTGACGTCGAGGCCCCAGTAGGAGCCCCAGGTCGCGGTGGCCCCGGTGCCCGCGGCCAGGTCGGCGCGGATCGCGCGGGCCTGGTTCTGCGTGATCGCCACGGCCGGGATCGTTCCGGCCACGCCCCAGAAGTCGGCGGTGGGGATCGCGTCGGGTTCGGCCCACTCGGAGTCGTCGAAGTAGAGGACGCCCGCAGCGCCGCCGGCGGTCGCGTTGGCGACCATGTTCGTCGGGGTGCACGGGTAGAAGCCGGAGGTGGACAGCACCCACCTGCCCGCGAAGGAGCCGGGGGCGGCGGGTGCGCAGACCTGCCCGCCGTCCACGATGGACACCGTGCCCGCCGACGGCGCCGCCGGGCCGGTGCTGAACGTGTTGAACGGGACCTTCGTGCCGTCGCCGGTGGTGAAGGCCAGGTAGGAGTACTGCGTCGAGTAGACGCTGCCGACGGTGATCGCGTTCTTGGCGATGCCGGGGCTCCCCGGCTTGAACGGCCCGGCGAAGCCGTTGCCGATCGCGACGACCGGGACCACGCCGTGGGCGGCCACCGCGTCGAGGGCCATGGGCAGCAGGGCGTCCTGCCGCACCTCGAACTGGGACTGGCCGAGGCTGAGATTGACCACGTCGACACCGTCCTCGACGGCCCGTTCCAGGGCCTCCAGGATCACGTCGTCGGTGGTCGGGCGCGAGTCGCCGAAGACCCGGTAGGCGTGGATCGTCGCGTCGGGGGCCACGCCGACGAGGTCGGCGCCGTTCCCGGCGACGATGCCGGCGACGTGCGTGCCGTGGCCCGAGGCGAGGCTGGGGGAGTCGTAGGGGTCGGCGTCACCGTCGACGACGTCGTAGCCGCCGGTCACCTTGGCGTTGGGGAAACCACCGCCGCCGAGGGCGGGATGGTCGTAGGCGACGCCGGAGTCGATGATCCCGACGGTGATCCCCGCGCCGGTCGCGCCGTCCCGGTGCGCCTCGGGCACGCCGGTCAGGTCGGTGACCGTGACGTTCTCGCGGGTCGTCGCGGCGTCCTTCGGCAGCGGGGGAAGGGTGTCGGCGGTCGGCACGGCGTAGGTGTTGACCGGGTGGACGGCCGCGACGCCCGGCAGCGAGGCGAGTTCGTCGGCGCGGGAGGCGTCGACGCTCACGGCCATGCCGGAGAAGAGGGTGTCGTATCGGCGGACCTCCTCGACGTACAGGCCGCGCAGGGCGGCGGTGGTGTCGAGGGCGGTGGCGGCGCGGGCGGTGTCGGAGAACTCGACGATGCGCAGGACGGTCGAGGCGGGCTCGGTGAGGGCGGGTGGACTCGCGTGGGCGGCGAGGGGCGCGGTCACGGCGGCGAGCGCGATGAC
The DNA here is from genome assembly GCF_014202425.1 of Phytomonospora endophytica. Lineage (GTDB taxonomy): Bacteria > Actinomycetota > Actinomycetes > Mycobacteriales > Micromonosporaceae > Phytomonospora > Phytomonospora endophytica. The sequence goes on from NZ_JACHGT010000004.1 coordinate 233,967, forward strand.
CAGGACCCCCGCTCTGATGGCGGGGCGGATGATGTCCTCCGGGGCTATGGGGTGGGGAAGACGGTCAGGGCGATGGCGTAGCGGCGGCCCTCGGGACCGGCGTCGGGCAGGTCCTCGGGGTCGGCGACGTGCTTGAGCACCTCGCGCAGGGCCTCGACCTGGGCCTCGGTGAGGCGGACGTGCCGGACGCCGAGGAAGGCCGGCGCCTCGGTCGCGGTCGCCATCTCGTCGGCGACGGCCCGGATGATCCCGGCGGCGCCGCCGGGGATCGAGTCGACCGTCTCGCGGGGGATGTGGATGCGCCGGGTGGCGCGGGTGAAGTAGCGCTCGGTGCCGCCGCGCACGGTGTTGGTGCGGGAGACGACGACGAGCCCGGCCTGCTCCAGGACCTTCAGGTGGTGCGCGATGTTGCCCTTGAGGGTGTCGAGGTGGGCGGCGAGCTGGCTGATCGTCGCCTCGTCGAGTTCGTCGAGGGTGAACAGGAGGCGCTGGCGCAAGGGGTGGGCCAGGGCCTTGTACTGCGCGGCTGAGGCGGTGAGCTCGGGTTCGGGCACGCGGTAAGTGTCAATGATCTTTGACTCTTTTGTCAATGCGTGACGCCGGTCACTTCCGGTCACAGCTTCCCGTCGCGCCGGGTCGAGGGGGTGAACAACGAAAAAGCATCCCCTCAAGGAGTTCGACATGAACGTCGCGTACAACATCGTCACCGTCGCCGCCGCGCTCTGGGTCGCCTTCTCGGCCTTCTCGATGTACAAGAAGGCGCCGTGGGTCGTCGAGCCGCTCGCCGACTACGGTGTCCCCGCCTCCTGGTGGCCCTGGCTCGCGACCGCGAAGGCGGCCGGCACGCTCGGGCTGATCGCCGGGCTGTTCTTCTGGCCGCTCGGCCTCGCCGCCGCGATCGGCCTGGTGCTGTACTTCCTCGGCGCGATCGTGACGATCGTGCGGGCGAAGGCCTACGGGCACATCGCGTACCCGATGCTCTACCTGGTTCCGGTGATCGTGGCGGTCGGGCTCGGGCTCGGCGCGGGCGCCATCGGTTAGCAGCGACATCGACCGCCCCCTCCGATGGAGGGGGCATAGTCGTGTCAGGGGGCCGAGATCCGGAAGTCCCGGCCCGCCGCCCCCACCACCGGTCTCACCCGCGAGCAGATCCGACCACCTCAGACCCCCTGCCCCGTCTTCGCCCTCCGCGCCGCCTTCGCCTCCTCCGCCTGCGCGGCCTTCACCCGGCGCCCGTGCGGCGTCATCCCCCAGGGCTTGAGGATCGACAGCGCGAGCATGAACACGTAGGCGCTCGACGCCACGGTCGGGACCACGATCAGGTTCACGTCGATCACCGGCTGTCCGGCCATCGCCAGTTCGGCGTTCTCGCTCAGCCCGGGAGCCAGCGAGAACAGGACCAGGCCGACCGTGATCAGCGTCAGCACGAACTTCCAGGCCACCCACTTGTAGCGGATCAGCCCCCACGGTGTCCCGAGCGACAGCACGACCCCGCTGATCAGCGTCGCCAGCGACACCGGAACCAGGACATAGTCGCCGAACACGTCCATCGCGCGGTAGGCGAAGGTCGCGACGTCGGGCGAGCCGGACGTGTAGGCCTTGATCCCGAGCGCGAGCAGCCCGGCGGTCAGGCCGAGCCAGACGGATGAGGCGACGGAGTGGACGACGACGACGAAACGGCGGGTCTTTCGCGAGAGCTGCATGCCTTTCACCCTCGCCACATACCGCCGCCGGGTCGTCGCACGGCGGGAGTAACCGGGTCTACGACGTTTCGCCTACGGGACGGGCCGGGCGGCGTACGGGAGAGCCCTGGTGATCAGCCGAGTCGCGCGAGGCCTTCGTTGGCGATGCGCTCGAAGACGGCGACGTCGGCGGCGAAGATCGAGTCGGGGACCGGCCAGTGCAGGATGATCTCGGTGACGCCGAGTTCGCGGTAGCGGCCGGCGTAGTCGACGAAGGCGTCGAGGGAGTCGAGGGGACGTTCGGGGCTCGACGACGAGTGCAGCAGGACCTTGTGCAGTTCGGCGACGTCGCGGCCGCGTTCCTCGCAGGCGTCGGCGAGGCGTGTCAGCTGCGACTCGACGGCGGCCTGCGCGGTCGCCACGGTGTCGTCGGCGGCGCCCTTCGGGTCGCCGTAGGTGATCCAGCCCTGGCCGTACTCGGCGGCCAGGCGCAGCCCGCGCGGGCCGGTCGCGGCGATGTGGAAGGGGACGCGCGGCCGCTGGACGCAGCCGGGGAGCATGCGCGCGTCGACGGCGGAGTAGAAGCCGCCCTGGTAGGTCGTGGTGTCGCGGGTGAGGAGCGTGTCGGTCAGCGCGAGGAACTCGGCGAAGCGGTCGGCGCGTTCGCGCGGGGTCCATTCGCTCTGGCCGAGGACGGTGGCGTCGAAGCCGGTGCCGCCCGCGCCGATGCCGAGGGTGAGGCGGCCGCCGGAGACGTCGTCGAGGGTCATGAGGTCTTTGGCGAAGGTGACCGGGTGGCGGAAGTTCGGCGAGGCGACCATCGTGCCCAGCCGGATCCGCTCGGTGGCGGTGGCCGCGGCGGTGAGGGTCGGGATCGTGCCGAACCAGGGGCCGTCGACGAAGCTCCGCCAGGAGAGGTGGTCGTAGGTGTAGGCGGCGTGAAAGCCGAGCTCCTCGGCGCGGCGCCAGACCGCGCGGCCCTCGGTCCAGCGGTGGATCGGGAGGATGACGGTGCTGAGGCGCATGATCACGACGATACGGAGCGCCCGGGGACCCGGATGGGGGTTCCGCCCCCTCGGTGTGGCCCGGATCACATAGGGCTCATGCGCCGAAAGGTATTGGCCGAAAGTACCGGCGCCGTCACTCGTACGTGGGAACACAAAGCAGTCGAGCCGTCACGCGACGGGCACTCGAAGGGGTGAAACACGTGAGGCCCGACATTCCCGACTCGCGGCCGACTAGCAGGACACATAGAGAATCATCAATATCTGTGTCGCACTTCCTGTCCCTGTGACCTGCGTTTCCACCGCCTAGGTTGGGGCGGTGTCAAACGCCAGAGACAACGGAACCGGCCCCCGACGGCTCCAGTTCGCCGACAGCGGGACAGCCGGTGACCACCCCCGTCCCGCCCCGGGCCGCCATCGCGCGGCGGCGGGACGTCACCGGGCCAACGACGAACGGTGGTGGACCAATCCGGCCGAGTACGCCCGCGGCGCCTTCGCGATCGGTGTGGACACCGCGCTCGACCAGCGCCGCCGGATCGCGCACCTCGCGATGACCGGAGCGGTCGTCGTCGCCGCCACCGGCGTCGTCCACGTGCCCGCCCTCGCGGCGACCACGCCCGCCGCGCAGACCGCGCGCCTGTCGGCGCAGGACATCGCGACGATCCTCGACGAGGCCTCGCGCTCGGCGCCCCGTGAAGAGCCCGCGGACCCGACGACGAAGGCGCCGACCCCCACACCGAAGAAGGCTGACGACAAGCAGAAGGTGCCGTCGCCGGTCGCCGGGCTCAGCGCGAAGCAGATGAAGAACGCGGTGACCATCGTCCGCGTCGGGCAGGACATGGGCCTGCCGAAGCGGGCGTGGATCATCGCGGTGATGACGGCGATGCAGGAGTCCCGGCTGCTCAACCTGGCCAGCTACGTCGTGCCCGAGTCGCTCGACTACCCCCACCAGGGCACCGGCGCCGACCACGACTCGGTCGGGCTGTTCCAGCAGCGCGCCTCGGGCACCTGGGGCACCGTCGAGGAGATCATGACGCCGGAGAGTTCGGCGCGGGCCTTCTACGACGGCCTCAAGGGCGTGGCGGGCTGGGAGGACATGGCCCTGACCTACGCCGCGCAGGCCGTGCAGATCTCGGCCTTCCCCGACGCCTACGCGCAGCACGAGTCGCTGGCGCGCAAGGTCGCGGACGCGGTCTCGTAGGGATCCCCTACCAGCCGTACCCCCGCTGTTCGGCGTGGTGGGTCACCACCCTGCCCAGAAGTCCCGACAACTGCTCGCGCTCCCCGGCGTCCAAGGGTGCGAGCAGCTCGTCCTGGCCTTCGGCGACCAGCGCGGCGAGTTCGGCGAGGAAGCGCTCGCCCGCCGCGGTGATCGTCACGATGTTGCGGCGGCGGTCGGCGGGGTCGGGTTCGCGGTCGATGCGGCCCTGTCCGCCGAGTTCGGCGACGAGCGCGGCGACGTCGCTGCGGTCGAGGTGGCAGTGGCGGCCGAGCGCTGCCTGGCTCATCGCGCCGTACTCGGCGAGGGCGGAGAGCACCGAGTAGTGGTACCGCCGTGCGCCGGCCGTGGCCAGCCTCTCGTTGATGATGCGCTGTGCCTGCGCGGCGGTCTGGCTGACCAGCCACGACGAGAGGCGGCGCAGGGAGGCCGGCGGGGTGTCGTCGGTGGAGTCCATGGGATCCAGTCTATTGATCGTTGGCATGGCCAACGACTGCTGTTATCGTTGGCCATGCCAACAATAATGGAGGACGCCGTGACCCACCCCGAGATCCGCCCCTACCGCATCGAGATTCCCCAGGCCGACATCGACGAGCTGCGCGCCCGCCTCGCACGCACACGCTGGACCGACGAGGTCGACGACGCCGGTGACGACTACGGCATCGGCCTCGCGACCGCCCGCCGTCTCGCGGAGTACTGGGCCGACGGATACGACTGGCGCGCCCAGGAGGCCCGCGTCAACGCCCATCCCCAGTTCGTCACCGAGATCGACGGCGCCACCGTCCACTTCCTGCACGTCCGTTCGCCCGAGCCGGACGCCACGCCCCTGATCCTGACCCACGGCTGGCCCGGTTCGATCGTGGAGTTCCTCGACGTCATCGGCCCACTGTCCGATCCCCGCGCCCACGGCGGCACGGACGCGCCCGCCTTCCACCTGGTCATCCCGTCCATCCCCGGGTTCGGTCCGTCCGGCCCGACCCGCGAGCGCGGCTGGAGCAACGCCCGCGTCGCCGGTGCCTTCGCCGAGCTGATGTCGCGGCTCGGGTACGAGCGCTACGGCGCGCAGGGCGGCGACTGGGGCTCGGGCATCTCGCAGCTGCTCGCCGTCACCGCTCCCGACGCGGTGATCGGCGTGCACGTCAACTACCTGCCGCACCGGCCGGTCGACGACACCGACGGCTTCACCGCCGAGGAGATCCGCCGGGTCGAGCACATCCGCGCGTTCGTCGCGGCCTTCCCCGGCTACATGCGGCTCCAGGCCACCCGCCCGCAGACGATCGGCTACAGCCTCGCCGACTCGCCGGTCGGGCAGCTGACCTGGATCGCCGACAAGGTCAAGGACTGGACCGACCCGCGGACGCCGCTGTCCGACGACACTCTGCTGACACTGGTGTCGATGCACTGGTTCTTCGGCACGGGTGGCTCCTCGGCGCGCCTGACCTTCGAGTCGGGCGGACCGGCCGGGACGGTGCCGTGCCCGGCGCCGCTGGGCATGGCCGTCTTCGCCCACGACATCATCCTCCCGGTGGAGTCGGTGTCACGGAAGGCGCAGCCGATGCTGCGGCACTGGTCGGAGTTCGCCGACGGCGGGCACTTCGCCGCGCTGGAGGTGCCGGAGCTGCTGGTCGGGGACGTGCGGAAGTTCTTCGCCGCGCTGGTTTAGCGCGGCGGAGGTGGAGCGGGGCGGCACGAGGCCGCCCCGCTCACCGGCCCGGTGGCCAGGCGGGGGCGACCGGACCGGTGTGCGCGTAGCCGGGGGAGAGGCTCCGGCCGAGCCAGGGCGCGAGCAGGCGGCAGCCCCTGTACTCCAGACCGGTCTCCGGGTCGGCCACGCGGCCTTCGGGCGCGACGGCGCCGTCGGTGAGTTCGACCACTCCGAAGTGATCGTCGCCGTCGACGAGGTCGAGGCGGCGGCTCTCGGCGACGAGGACCCCGTCGCGGGTGGTGCGGCGGAGGGTCCAGTCTCCGATGTGGACGCGTTCGTCGAGGGTGCCGTCGGGGTGCTCGACGGTGGCGCGAACCCTCGTTCCGTCGGGATCGTGGGCGTAGTGGGCGACGCGCCCGTCGGCGAAGTCGATCCGCTCCGGATACCCGTCGTGGTCCCAGGACACGACCGCGCCCGGCAGGTGCGGCAGCTCGGTCATGTTGCCGCGGTCGTCGTACTCGAAGAGCGCGGAGAAGACGCCCTCCGGGTCGGCGGGGGAGCTGTGCGCGACGACCCGGTTGGACAGCGGGTCGCCGGTCTCGGGGTCCTCGGCATGGTGGAAACGCACGATCCGGGGCGCCCCGCCGAGGGGCCCGGTGTGCACGGTCGACAGTGGATTGCCGACCGGATCGTAGGAGCGGCAGAGGATCCCGGCGGGCGACTCGGCGCGCAGCAGGCGGCCGAGGGCGTCGTAGCCGTAGCGGGCGGAACCGTCGGCGACGAGCGCGCCGAGCGGGTCGTAGGCGCGGCGGACGACCGTCCCGTCGCCGTAGGCGATGAGCACCGGGCGCCCGGCGGGGTCGCGGGTGATCCCGGTCAGGACCGGCACCGGCAGGTCGTGCTCCGGCGGGGTCCGGGTGACCGACAGCAGGCGCCCGGACTCGTCCCGGCGCCGGTCGATGAGGGTGCCGTCCGGGCAGCGGATCCGCAGCGCACGGCCGTCCTGAATCGTTTCCAGCGCGTACGCGTGGGGGTCGAGCAGTTCTTCGGCGGCCCGTTCGACCTCGGCGGCGGGCAGCCCGTCGAGGACGCTCCAGTCGGGTGGGGCCCGGTGGTCGGCGGTGAGTCTGCGAGTGAAGCCGTGTGGGCCGAGCCGGACCATCCCGGCGCCGTCGAAGACGAACAGCGGACGGTCGCGGTGGTCGCCGTCGGCGTGCACGAAGAACTCGGCGAGCACGGCCGTCGCGCCACGGTGGACCCAGGTCGCGCGCCGGCGTCCGTCGGCGTCGAAGACGCGCCGGACCATGGTGCCGCCGTACCAGGTCTGAGCGGGGCGGCCCGCGGCGTCCGGGAAGGTGAGTCTTTCACCGGTGTCAGGGGTGACGACCCGCAGTTCACGGCCGAGGAGGTCCACATCCCTGGTCAGGGCGGTCACCCCGCGCGCGTCGACGACATCGCGGACGTGCCCGTTGGCGTCGAGGCGCAGGTGCGTGGCGAACTGGTCGAGTCCGTCGGCGTCGACGACCTCGATCACCGCGCGGCCCAGCGGGTCGAGGTGCGTGGTCGACGGGGTGTCGGCGTGGTGGGCGGCGAGCCAGGCGGCGCGCACCTCGGGGTTGGCCGGTTCGTCGGTGAGGGGGTCGGGCGCGCCCCGGTCGGCGTACCAGCGTGAGGCGAGCACGGTGTCGCAGGCGTCCCAGTGTTCGCGGCGCCAGGCGTGGTGGTCCACTTCGGACACGGTGCCGTCGGGGTGTTCGGTGCGCACGACCCGGCCGAGCGGGTCGTGGTCGACCCGCGTACCCGATGCGAGCGGGGCGTCCCGGCCGGGCCGGCCGGGGGCGTCGGCGTCCGAGGGGATCCAGCAGCCGGCGTCGTCGTGGAGGTAGCCGGCCGCGTCGAGGTCCGCGACGTCGACGCGGCCGCCGAACACGCCGGTCAGCAGTCCGGGCGTCAGCGCGAGGTCCCACACCCCGTGGACGAGGGCGGCCGACCCGGCGTGGCCGAGCGGGAGCGGTCCGGTGAAGTCGTCGTTCCAGTAGCGGATCCGGCGGTGCCCGATCAGCCGCAGCCGCGCGCGGTCGGGCCGGGCCGTGCCCTCGAAGGGCACGAAGGCGGCCGACGCGGCGGCCTCGCGCAGTTCGGCGACGGTGAAGCGGCGCCCCGGCGGCGGGCGCAGGCCGGTCAGTTCGAAGCGGAGGGTCTCGGCGAGCGGGCCCTGCCCGTCCTCGGCGGGCCGGTTCTCGGTGAGCAGGACGTGCAGGGTCTCCTGCCCGGGCTGTTTCGGGATGAGCCGCGGATAGCCGATCCGGGCCGAGGACACGACCGTGCCGTGCTCGTCGACGGCGAGGACGAGATCGTGCACCACGCGGGGATCGGGGTCGGCGCCCGCGCGTTCCACGTGGGTCGTGACCGTCTCCAGCGGGTGGACCCGGGGGACGCCGTCCGGCCCGCGCGTGACGCCGTAGCGGTGCTCGGTGATCAGGTACGGCAGCGCGGCCCGGTCGCCGCCGTCGTCGCCGTAGACCTCGGTGCGCAGCAGCCGCCCGTCGAGGAGCCCGATGACGAGGCGCCGCTCGCCCGGGGTCAGGTCGTCGGGCAGTCGCGGTGGCGCCAGCGGGGCCGCGGCCGGGTGGTAGCCGGTGCGGTCGGGGTGCAGGCCGCCGTGCAGCCACGTCGACGTGCGAGCGCGGGCGCGTCGTGTCACGTCGGCCCCGCGCATGCCCGCCTCCCCAAGCGATCCGGCTTCGAAGACGGGCCACGGTGATGAGGTTCCGGCACCACCGTGACCCGTCATCACCAGGCAACACCCTCGGCGGGGGCGAGGAATCGGGGATAACCCTAGGGTCTGCCGCGTCAAGGGCGGCGGTCCACCGCGGGGGCGCGCTCGTGCGTGATCAGCTCGACCCGGCCGCGGATGCCGAGTTTGCGGTAGACGCTGCTCAGGTTCGCCTCGACGGTCTTGACGCTGACGTGCGCGGTCGCCGCGACCTCCCGGTTGGTCATCCCGCCGATCACCAGCGCGGCGATCCGCGCCTCGGTCGGGGTCAGTTCCAGTGGCGGGAAGTGGCGCTGCCCGCAGCGGCTCAGCTCGTCGGCGGTCCGCCGCGACCACAGCACCGCCCCGAGGCGGGTGAAGATCTCCTGCGCCGACAGCAGCGCCTCCCGCGCGGCCTTCTTCTGCTTGCGGGCGCGCAGGACGCAGCCTTTGACCAGCAGGCTGCGCGCCAGCTCGAAGGGCATCGGGACGCCCGCCTGCTCGGCGAGGGTCGCCTCGATCGCCGCCTCGGCGGCGGGCGCGTCACCGGTGGCGAGCAGCAGCAGCGCCCGCGAGCGGCCCAGCGCGATGGTCAGCGCGGGCCGGGGCGCGGCGGCGTGCCGGTCGGCCAGTTCGCGCAGCCGGGCGGCGGCGGTGTCGAGCTCGCCGGTGGCGATCAGCGCCTCGACCTGGTCGCCGTGGAAGGAGAAGCGGGCCGGGTCGGCGATGCCCATGCGCGCGACCAGGCCGCCCGCCCGGTCGAGATAGGTCACGGCCTGCGCGGCCTGGCCCGTCGACAGCTCGATGAAACCCAGGACCTGGAGGTGCAGGACGGCGACATAGGGGTCGTCGCCGGCGTCGGCGAGCGCCAGGCCGCGCGAGGCGTGCCCGCGGGCGGCCGGGACGTCGCCGAGGTGCGCCTCGATGAGGGCCAGCGCGTAGAGGCAGAACCCGCACCAGCGGCGTTGCCCGGTCTGCTCCAGCAGCTCCAGCGCGGTCACCGCGCGTTCGCGGGCCGAGCGCCAGTCGCCGAGCCAGCAGTCGAGTTCCGACAGCAGCATCAGCATGTGGCCCTGCTGCTCGTCGCCGCGTTCGGCGGTCCAGTGGTAGCGGGCCTCGAAGAGTTCGCGGGCGCGGTGGGGGTGGAAGTAGCGGGCCCAGTCGGCGATCGCGGTCCACGCCCACGAACCGGCCCAGGTGCGTGGGGAGGAGACCGGAAACAGCCGGGCGGCCTCGGTGACGTCCTCGTGCGACAGGCCGCCGCCGCTCATCATGCGGTACATGGCCGTGACGGCCAGCGCCAGCGCCAGCAGTTCCGGGTCGGCGGCCGGGCCCTGTTCGCGCAGGATCGCCAGTGCCTTACGGGAGCTGGTGGTCTGGGTCGCCGAGTCGTGGGTGCTGAACCACGCGAGCCGCAGGTGCAGCGTGGCCTCCATGACGGGGTCGCCGCCGGTGACGTCGAGGGCCTCACGGCAGGTCGAGGCGGCCTCGACGGTGCTGCCCTCGTAGAAGAGGATCTCGGCGAGGGCCGACAGGGCGCCGGCCTTCACACGGCCCGGCGGCATCCCGGTGACCGCGCGTTCCAGGATCCCGCGGGCGGTGCCGGTGTCGCCCGCCGTGAAGAGGCAGCGGGCCTGCTGGGTGAGGCGCCGCTGCCGGGTCGGTTCGTCGCGTGCGGGGGTGTGGAAGGCGGCCATCTCCCACAGCTGCGCCGCTCTGGCGGGCGCGCCTCTGGCCAGGGCGCGCTCGGCGGCCTTGTCGAGGGGCGCGGCCAGGGACTCGTCGAAGCCGTCGGCGGCCAGCGCGAGATGCCAGGCGCGGGCCTCGTCGTCGGCGACCACGTCGGACAGTCGCCGGTGGACGTCCTGCACCCGTTCACTGGACGCCTCGGCGTAGACGGCGGTGGCGAACAGGGGGTGGCTGAAGGCGACGCGGCCGTCGCGGGCCTCGATGAGCCCGGCCTCCTCGGCGGCGGCGAGCGGGGAGATCTCCCCGTCGGGCACGGCCATCGCCGCCCGGACGTCCCTCGTGGACGGTTGCGCGAGGGCGGCGACGTAGAGCAGCGCCGCACGCGTGTCGGCGGGCAGGGCCGCGACCCGCTCGCCGATGAGGTCGGTGACGCTCCGGGGCGCCGGGAGCCGCGCGGCGGGGGAGGACGGGGCCTCCCTGCGCAGGCGGGCCGCGGTCTCCAGCGCGAAGAGCGGGTTCCCGCCGCAGATCTGGTGCATGTGGGTGAGTACCGGCCGCGACAGTTCCAGCCCGGCGCGCAGCCGGACGAGGCGGTGCAGTTCGGCGAGGCCGAGCGGCCCGAGCTGGATGCGGGTCAGGTCGAAGCGCGTGTCGGACAGGCCGATGGGGGCGGCGTCGGGTGTCGCGGCCCGCACCGAGGCGAGCAGGATCAGCGGCTCGGTGGACACCCGGCGCAGCGCATACTCGATGGCCTGGAGGCTCGACCGGTCGAGCCACTGGAGGTCGTCGACGGCGAGGACCGTCGGCCCGCGCTGGGTCAGGGTCCGCAGGACCGACAGGGAGGCGACGCCGACCGTGCGCGGATCGACCGGCGTCTCGCGCGGGCCCGAGCGCAGCAGGACCACGTCGAGGGCGTCCCGCTGTGGCGCGGGGAGCGAGCCGCGGACCTCGTCCCAGCAGGGGTCGAGGAGGTCGAAGAGGCCCGCGAAGGACAGTTGCCCCTCGGCGGCGCCGGGCCGGGCGGCGAGGACGCGCAGTCCGGCGGCGCGGGCGCGGTCGACGGCGAGATTCCACAGCGTCGTCTTGCCGATCCCCGCCTCTCCGGACAGGATCAGCCCCGACGGGCCCCGGTGCGGGGCGCCGAGAAGTTCGCCGATCGCGGCCTGTTCCACCAAACGGCCGAGCACGAACGTCTGCGCCGGAGTCGTCGTCACGATTGCCACCCCTTACGCGAAGACCCACCTCGGCCCATTACATAACGTCGACCGATTGATCACAAGACGCTGCGGCGGGTGATGGCCGAAAGGGTGCGCCGAAACCCGGATGTAAGCGTTTACCCGGCTCAGCGGGGGTGTGGCCGTCACTCTTCAGGGGGACCGCCGCCCTCGTCATGATCCACAGTGGACTGCCTGCGCAAGGGTATCGCGCGGAGTGATGATCTTGCGCTGGTAGCTTTGCCCGGCCCGCACCGCCCGTCCTGGAGCGCCCATGTCCGAGCTCGTCGTGTCCTTCGAACCCGAACCCGGTCTCGACCCGCCGGCGACCACTGCCGTGCCGGGTACCGCGCCGGTCCTGCTGCGGGTTCTGGCGGGGATGGAGGCGCTGGGATTCCTCGGGATCGCCTGGCTGTTGCTGGGTACGCGGGTCCCGGTGGTGCTCAAGGACGAGGTCGTGGGCTTCGCGGTCCATGCCCTCGCCGGACTGGTGTTCACCGTGCTGCTGCTCCTGCTGGCGCGCGGGGTCCGTCGCGGGTCGGCCCGGGCCCGGCTCGCCTCCTTCGGTTACGCCGGTTTCGTGGTCCTCTCGGCGTTCTACGGACTTCTCGACCTCACCGACCTGCTCAACGTGGTCGGTACCCCGCGCTGGAACCTCTCCTACGTTCTCCCGAGCGTCGGCTCCTGGCTGCTCGGCTCGCTTCCCCCGGCGATCGTCGGCGTCTTCCTCTTCCGCGCCCTCGCCGCACCCGCCCTGCGCGACCACTGCGAGCCGCGCGGGGTCTAGCCCGCGTCGGTCCGCGCGCCGGCCAGGACGATGTCGAGCAGTCCCGGGTAGCGGGCGTCGAGGTCTTCCCGTCGCAGCGTCAGCAGGTACTCGCGGCCCGACGGGCGCTGCCAGATGACGCCGCTGTCGCGCAGGACCCGCCAGTGGTGGGTCATCGTCGACTTCGCCGAGACACCGAGGATCTTCAGCACCTCGCCGCAGTTGAGCTCGCCTCCGCCGTCGAGGATCCCGACGGCGGCCAGGCGCGTGGGGTTGCTCAGCGCCGACAGGACTCCCTCAACGGAGATCTGGTCGCGCTCCGGGTGGCGGAAGGTCATGCCGCCAATGTACCGCGACATTCCAACAATGACCCCTGACGTGCTCTGACGATCCCCTCGTGACGCTCGTTACGGGGCGGCGCGCTTGCCGGACGGTACGACTGTACGTAAAGATACGTACGATCATCCTCAGGAACCGGAGTCCTCTCGTGCCTACCGCCACCCCGCCCCGCCGCCTCGGCCGGGTACTCGCGCTGCTCGCCCTCGCCCAGCTGATCTACGCCCTCGACCTCAACATCGTCTTCGTCGCGCTCCCCGAGATCGGCGCCGATCTGGGCTTCCCCGGTCAGACCCGCCAGCTCGTCGTCAGCGTCTACGTCGTCTTCGCCGGCGGCTTCCTCCTCTTCGGCGGGCGTGCCGCCGACCTCCTCGGCCGCCGCCGCGTCTTCGTCGCCGCGCTCGCGCTCTACGCCGTCTCGTCCCTCGCGGGCGGCCTGGCCGGCGACCCGGCCCTGATCATCATCGCCAGGGCCGTGCAGGGCCTCGGCGGAGCGCTGCTGCTCCCGGCGACCCTGTCGCTGATCAACACGCTCTTCGAGGAGGGCCCGCGACGCAACCGCGCGCTGGCGGTCTGGGGAGGCGCGGGCGCCAGCGGCCTGACGATCGGCGCACTGCTCGGCGGCATGCTCACCGAGCACTTCGGCTGGCCCGCGGTGTTCTTCGTCAACGTGCCCGTCGCCGGGATCGCCGCGCTGGTCGCGCTCTTGATCATCCCGCGCGACCCGGCCCGCGCCGCCCGCCGCCGCTTCGACCTGCCCGGGACCCTCACCGTCACCGGGGGCGCGACCCTCCTGGTCTTCGGTCTCGTCGAAGGACCCGAACTGGGCTGGGGGAGCCCGCTGATCCTCGGCGCCTTCGCGCTGTCGGTGGCGCTGCTCGCGGTCTTCGCGCTCATCGAGTCCCGCAGCGCCGACCCGGTGATGCCCTTCCGCCTCTTCGGCAACCCGAACCTGACGGTCGGCATGACCGTCACCTTCGTCTTCATGGCGACCTTCGGCGTCCTGCCCTACTTCCTGACCATGCTCATGCAGGGCGTCCACGGATACAGCGCCCTGGAAACCGGAATGGCCTTCCTCGTGCCGTCACTGGCGATCGCGGCGGGCACCCAGCTCGGCGAGCGCCTCACCGCCCGCCTCGGGACACGCGCGACGCTGCTCCTCGGCTTCGGGGTCGGCGCCGTCGGCACGGTCGTGACGGCCTTCGGTTTCGACGCCGGCGCCGGTTACGGCTCGCTCGTGCCGGGACTCGTCGTCGGCGGTGTCGGGCAGGGCATCGTGTGGACGGGGATGTGGATCGCCGCCGCGACCGGCACCGCCGCCCACGAACAGGGCGTCGCCAACGGGATCGCCTCGACCACCCTCAACATCGGCAACGCCATCGGCCTCGCGGTGTTCACCGTCCTCGCCGACCTCGGCACCGAGGGCCGCACCGGCGAGGCGCTGCGTACGGCGACCGCCGACGGGCAGGCCTTCGTCGTCCTGCTCACCGCCGCCGGAATGGTCGTCGGGCTACTGGTGACGCTCGGGCTGCGCCGCCGCCGCGCCACGGTCGCCGAGGAGAGGCCGGAACCGGTCGCCGTCGGCTGATCCCGGCCGGGGACGGCGCCGTCACGGTGCCGTCCCCGCGGCCGTGAAACGGCGGCCCAGTACGCCGAAGGCCTCCGCGAGCTCCGGCGGCCCGACCACCTCGATCGCGCGATCGAAGGTGCCGATCAGTCCCGCCAGCCCGGCCCACGACCACGCGCCGAGTATCAGCCTGCATCGCCGTGGCCCCAGCGCCTCCACGACCGCCCCGCCCGGTGCCCAGCGCGCGATCAGCGCGGCGGGCGCGTCGAGCAGCACCTCGCCACGGCACGGCCAGTGCTCCGGCGGGTCACCGGGATCGGCCCGCGCGGCGAGGAACCCGCCGAGGTCGCCGCCGGGCACCGCGCGCTCGCCGAAACCCGGCCCGGTGGGGAGACACGGGACCAGCCGGTCGACGCGGAAGGTCCGCCACTCCCCGCCGTCGAGGTCGAAGGCCAGCAGGTGCCAGCGCCCCTTCCACACCACCAGGTGATGCGGCTCGACGCGCCACCGGTGCGGGCCCTCGTCGAGGCGCACGACCTGCCTGCCGCGCACGGCCTCACCGAGGGCGAGCAGCACGCCGGCGTCGACCTCGGGTCCGGCGAGGTCCCAGGGGTTCCACAGCGCGGTGACCGCGATCGCCTCGGTCCGCCGCCGCAGCCTCGGCGGCAGCACCTGCCGAATCGTGGCCAGGGCGCGGGCGGCGGCCTCGGCGGTCCCCGCGACGGTCGTCGGCGCGGTCTGGAGGGCCAGCGCGATCGCGACGGCCTGCTCGTCGTCGAAGAGCAGCGGCGGCAGGCGGGCACCGGCGTCGAGCCGGTAGTGGCCGCCGGGTCCCTTGCGGACGCTCACGGGATAGCCGAGTTCGCGCAACCGGTCGACGTCGCGCCGCATGGTCCGGGCGCTCACGCCGAGCCGCTCGGCGAGCGCCGGTCCGGGCCAGTCCCGCCGTGACTGGAGCAGCGACAGCAGGAGCAGCAGCCGTCCCGAGGTGTCCGCCATGGCGTGATTCCATCATGAGAAGCGGACAGCCGGTGGCCGCTTCTACCGGCACAGTTCGGGGGTTCCCCACTTGACTCCCGAGGAGAAGCAGTGCAGGCACCTGACGTCAGTCACCTCCGGCCTTTCGCCCCGACCGTGCGCGGCCTCACCGAGCCCGACCATGTCCGCGACGCCATGCGCGCCGCCGGGCCGCTCGTGCGGGCCGAGACCCCGGCCGGGGGACCGGCCTGGATCGTTACCGATCCCGCCCTGGCCCGCCGCGTCCTGACCGACTCGCGGCTGGTCAAGGATCCCGCCTTCGCGCCCCCGCGCTGGGATCCGGTCACGGCGGGACTGGAGGCGACCGCCGCCGACCAGCCCTCACTAACCACATTGGACGGATCTGAGCACGGTGCATTGCGCAAGGCCCACGCGCCTTTGCTGTCGATGCGGCGGATGGAGGCGTGGTCCGGCCGCGTCCACGCCATCGCCCGGCGGCTCCTGGCCGAACTCGCCGAAGGGGAGCCCGTCGTCGACCTGATGGCCGGGTTCACCACCCGCTATCCGCTGACGGTGCTGCTCGACCTGCTCGGGATTCCGCTCGACCTCGTCGACCGGGCGGTCGACGGCTGCCGCCGCATGTTCTCCACGGAGCCCGGCGGCCAGGCGGCCGCGATCGGCGCCCTCGCCGAACTCGCGGCGGCGGGACTGGGCGGCGACGCCGACGGCTTCGCCGCCGAACTGCGCGAACGCGTGCCGGAGGGCACCACCCCGCAGCAGCTGCACTATCACCTGTTCGGGCTGATCTTCGCCGGGCAGCTCACGACCGACGCCTCGCTGGGTTTCCACGTCGCCCGCCTGCTCGGCCCCGATCCCGTGGAGACGGCGGGTCTGGCGGAGGCGACCCTGCGCGACCATCCGCCGGCGCCCTACACGCTGTGGCGTTACACGGCCGACGACGTCGAGCTCGGAGGCGTGCCGATCCCCGCGCGATCCCCGGTCCTGGTGGACATCCAGGGCGTCAACGCGGTGCCCGGCTCCGGCCCGGACCTCACCTTCGGCGCGGGACCGCACTTCTGCGTCGGTGCGCGGCTGGCCGTACTGGAGCTGAACGCGGTCGCGGCGGTGCTCGCCGCCGACCATCCGAAGGCCCGGCTCGACGGTCCCTACGGCGAGCTGCGGGTGTCGGGCATCGGCGGGATCCAGGGACGCCGGCTCGACGCCCTGCCCGTGCGCCTGCGCGGCTGAGCCGCGCGCACCGGCCGTCGGCGTCCCCTGTGGACCCCGGCGGCCGCCGTCAGTCCCGGGTCTTGCGCCAGAGTTCGGCGGTCTTGGTCAGCAGTTCGTCGCGGTCGGCCGGTGAGAGCGGGTAGCCGTTGTGGACGGACCACTCGGGCTTGGCGTCGACGCCTTCCACGGTCGCGACGTGGAGCGGGAAACCGAGGGATCCGATGCGGTAGATCTCGACGCGGCCGAGGTCGTGGCCGCGGACTTCGTAGACCTTGTTGAGGCCGCTCTCGTCGAGCGCCACTTCACCGATGGTCGGCAACCCCTCGTTCATCACCATGCCCCGATTCTTCCAGCGACCGGCCCTGCGCGGACGACGGCCCCCATGCCGCGCTTGCGAATGGCAAGCCGTCGCGCAGCCGACGTTACCGGGTTCGGCGGGCCGGCGCGATGTCCGTTCGGCGGTGAGGCGCGCGGGGTCATCCGTACAGGTGATCACCGGAAACGTCGTCCCGCAGGTCACGGGCTAGCCCCGCGCCCGCGCCCCGATCCCGTCGAGGAGAAAGTCCAGACCGGCGGTGAAGGCGCCGTCCCAGTCGACGTCGGCGATGTAGTCGTGGGCGGCGACGGTCGGGAAGCGCCCGGCCTCGGCGGCCAGGTATTCCCGTCCCGCCGCGATCTCCTCGGGGGACAGTCGCAGGCTCGCCTGCGTCGAGGCCGAACCCATGACGTGGTTGTACAGCGCCCACGTCGCGGCGTTGAGGTCCACGGTGGACAGTCCGGTGCGCAGCAGCGCCGACTGGAGGAACTCCATCCAGGCCAGGAAGTTCGGGCCGATCAGCGGCCGCCGCCGCGCGGGCAGGCCCGCCGACCACGGGTGCCGCAGCAGCGCCGCGCGCCATGCGCCGAGCAGCGCGGTGATGTCCTCGCGCGGCCCGCCGGTCGGCTCGGGAACCCGGGCCTCGTCGAAGATCGCGTCGACGGCGAGGTCGACGACGTCGTCCTTGGTCGCGACGTGCCAGTAGAGGGTCGTCGCGCCGGCGTCGAGGCGTTCGCCGAGCCGCCGCATCGTCAGCCGCTCGATGCCCTCCTCGTCGAGGAGGGCGACGGCGGCCTCGACGATCCGCGCGCGCGTCAGCGGCGGTTCGCCCTTGCGTCCGCGCGCGGGACGCAGCCAGACGGCGCCGACGGCCGTGGGGGAGTCGTTGCCGGCGATGGCCTTCACCTCCGCGCTGCCGTGATCGCCTCCGGACGAGGCCAAGGTATCACCGGCCCGGCGCGCGACCCGGTCGGCGTTCCGCTGTGTCCCAGGTCTCACCGATGCCTGAAAGTGCTGGTGAAAGCCCGGTTCTAGGGCCCGGAAAGCGACCGGGGCGGGGCTCGCGGAGCCCGGGCCGGCGCCCGCGGGTGTGCTAGCTTCCCCTTTCTAGAACAACGTTCGAGTCACTAGACCAATGTTCGAGAAAGGTCTCGCGTGTTGACCGCAGCACCGCCCCCGGCCACCGCCCGCCGCTGGTGGACCCTCCCCGTCGTCGGCCTCGCCCAGCTCATGGTCGTGCTCGACGCCACGATCGTGAACATCGCGCTGCCCTCGGCCCAGCACGAACTCGGCATGGCCGACGCCGACCGGCACTGGGTCGTCACCGCCTACGCCCTCGCCTTCGGCGGCCTGCTCCTCCTCGGCGGCCGCGTCTGCGCCGCCCTCGGCCACCGCCGCGCCTTCACTCTCGGGCTCATCGGCTTCGCCCTCGCCTCCGGACTCGGCGGCGCCGCCGGGAACGCCGGAACCCTCATCGCCGCCCGCGCCGCCCAGGGCGTCTTCGCCGCCCTCCTCGCCCCCGCCGCCCTCTCCCTGCTGACCCTCACCTTCACCACCGCCCGCGAACGCGGCCGCGCCTTCGGGGTCTTCGCCGGCGTCGGCGCGGGCGGAGCCGCACTAGGCGTCGTCGCCGGAGGACTGCTCACCCAGTACGCCGACTGGCGCTGGTGCCTCTACATCAACGTCCCCATGGCCGCGCTCGCGCTCCTCGGGACACCGCTCATCGCCCGCGACCGGCCCGCCGGAAGCCTCCGGAACCTCGACGTGCCCGGCGTCGTGCTCAGCGCGACCGGCTTCGTCGCCCTCGTCTACGGCTTCACCCGTGCCGAAGCCCGCGGCTGGACCGACCCGCCCGTCCTCGCCCTGCTCGCCGGAGGCGTCGCGCTCCTCGCGGCCTTCGCCGTCGTGCAGCGAAAGACACGGCACCCCCTCCTCCCACCCCGCATCCCCGCCCACCGCGCCCGCGCGACGGCACTGGTGTCGGTGGCGCTGATGTTCCTCGCGATGTTCGGCTTCTACCTCTTCGTCAGCTATTACACGCAGACGATCCTCGGCTACACCGCCGTGCAGGCCGGACTGACGCTCCTCGTCAACGCCGTCGCCGCCATCGCCGGATCCACCCTCCTCGCCCGGATCCGCCTCGCCCCGGCCACGCTCATCACCGGCAGCCTCCTCCTCGCCGCCGCCGGAACCCTCGTCCTCACCCGCCTGGGCGCCGACGGCACCGGCGCCTTCGCCACCCGGCTCCTCCCCGCCCAGGTCCTCACCGGCCTCGGCCTCGGCTGCCTCCTCGCCGCCGCGACGAACCTCGTCACCGCCGACGTCGCCGGCCCCGAAGACGCCGGAATCGCCTCGGCCGCCTACAACGCCGTCCAGCAACTCGGCGCCGCGCTCGGCACCGCCCTACTCAACTCCATCGCCCTCGGCGTCACCGCCGCCCGGCTCGACGACGGCGCCGCACCCACCGCAGCGACCGTCGACGGCTACGCCGTCGCGATGTGGGCCGCCACCGGCGTCCTCACCGCCGCCGCGCTCGCCGTCACCGCACTGTCCCGCAACACCCGTTCCTGAGGAGACACCCATGCCCAACTACGTCCCCGTCATCGACCTGTCCACACGCGACACCCCCGAAGGCCGTGCCGCGCTCGCCGCCACCATCGGCGAAGCCTGCGCGACCTCCGGCTTCTACGTCATCGTCGGCCACGGCGTGGCCGCCGAACTCGTCACCCGCATGTACACCGTGACCCGGTCCTTCTTCCTGCTGCCCGACGCCGGCAAGGATCTCGTCGCCAACCGGCCCGGCGTCTCGGGCTTCCGGCGCCTCGGCGGCAGCACCGCCGCCAGCATCGGCGAGGACACCCCACCCGACCTGTGCGAGGTCTTCGCCGCGCACGTCACCGGCGAACTCCCCGACGCCGAACGCGCCGCGCTCGGCGACGCCTGGGCGACCTGGACGCTGGCCAACGTCTGGCCCTCGGCGGAGTTCAAGGACGTGTGGTGGGAGTACATGGACGCCGTCACCGCGCTCGCCGCCGACCTGATGCGCCTGTCGGCGCTGGCGCTCGGGCTCGACGAGGAGTTCTTCGCGTCGAGCTTCGGCCGCCACGGCTCCTCGGTCGCCGCGAACTACTACTACCCGCAGACCCGCCCGCCGCTTCCGGGACAGTTGCGGCGCGGCCCGCACACCGACTTCGGCGGCCTCACCGTGCTGTACCAGGAGGACGACCGCTCGGGGCTCCAGGTGCGCGGCGCCGCGGGTGAATGGCGTGACGTGGCGGCGATCCCGGGCAGTTTCGTGGTCAACATCGGCGACCTGATGGCGCTGTGGACCGGCGGGCGCTGGGTGTCGACGATGCACCGGGTCGTCAACCCGCCGCCGGAGCACGCCGCCTCGTCGCGGGTGTCGATCCCGTTCTTCTACCTGCCCGACCACGACGCCGTGATCAAGCCGGTCGAGGGCGGCGGCGAGGCGGTCGTCGCGGGGGAGTGGATGTCGCGGAAGCTGGAGCGGCTGTTCACCGGAGTGGGTTAGCCGCGGGATGTGGCGAGGCCGTGCCGATCGGGTCGGCGCGGCCTCGACGCCGTCCTCAGACCACTTCGAGGTTGGCCATCATCCCCATGTCCTCGTGTTCGGCGTTGTGGCAGTGGAACAGGAAGCGGCCGCGGTACCCGTCGAAGCGGGTGATGATCTCGGCCGACTCGCCGGGCCGCAGCGAGACCGTGTCCTTCAGGCCCGCGTCGTGCGGCAGGGGCGCCCCGCCGCCGCGCGACAGCACACGGAAGCCGACCAGGTGCAGGTGGACCGGGTGGTGCACGTCGGCGATGAGCCGCCACACCTCGACGTCGCCGAGCCGGACGGTGACGTCGGTGCGGGCGGGGTCGAAGGGCCGCCCGTCGATCAGCCAGCCGTGGCCGTCGCCCATCCGCCCCGCGCGGAAGGACAGGTCGCGCACTCGCACGGCCTGCGACCGGTTCCACTCCGGGAGGTCGGTGGACAGTACGTCCGGGACGCGGCTGTCGTCGGCGGCCTCGCGTGCGACCCGGAAGGCCATCACCTCGGCGGTCCGGCCCGAACCCAGCCGGTTGACGAGCCTGACGAGACCGCCGACCGGCACTCCGGCGAAGTCCACGACCAGGTCGTGGCGTTCGGCGGGCGCCATGGGCAGGGTCGCGTGGGTGATCGGCGCGGCGAGCAGGCCCTGATCGGCGCCGATCTGGACGAGGTCCAGCCGCCGCCCGTCCTCGGTGACCGCCTCCAGTTCGTAGTGCCGGGCGTTGGAGGCGTTGAGGATCCGCAGCCGGTAGCGGGCCGCGTCGACCTCGCACACCGGCCAGGGCGCGCCGTTGACGAGGATGACGTCGCCGAGCACGCCCGCGACGTACGGGTCCTCGACGCCGGGCTTCGTGCGCAGGGTGCGGTCGATCGACGGGTAGTCGAGGCTTCCGTCGGCGGCGAAGGCGCGGTCGGCGATCATCAGCGGCAGCTCGCGCGGCCCGGCGGGCAGTCCGAGCGCGTCCTCGGCGTCGTCGCGCACGATGTGCATCCCGGCGAGGCCGCGCCAGATCGCCGGAGCGGTGAAGTCCATCCGGTGGTCGTGGTACCAGAGCAGCGTCGGCCGCTGGTTCATCGGGAAGGTGTAGTCGCGGGTCAGGTCGCTGGTGACGGCCCGCGGGTCGTGCATGACGTGCCCGTCGTGTCCGGTGTGGACGGAGTTCCCCCAGCTCTCGGGGATCACCAGGTCGGTGGGATAGCCGTCGGAGTCGGCGGGGGTGTGTCCGCCGTGGAGGTGCACGACCGTCGGCACGGGCAGCAGGTTGCGGTGGGTCACGGTGACCGGGCGGCCGCGACGCGACTCGATCGTCGGGCCGGGGAAGGTCCCCTCGTAGGTCCACAGTGGAGTGGAGACGCCCGGCAGGATCTCGGCCGTCGTGGCGCGCTGCGTGATGGCGTAACGGTCGACCCCGCCGGCGGTGTCGACCGGCGTCAGCACGCGGGGGATGGGCAGGGGCACCTGAAAAGCGGGCGGCAGCGGTACGGCGCTGCGCAGTTCCCCGCCGGTCACCGGCGGGCGGTTCGACAGCGCCGCCGAGGCGCCGAGCCAGCCCGCCGCCGTCAGCCCGAGCGCGCCGCCGATGCCCAGCACGCGACGCCGCGACAGTCCACGGCCCTCACTCATCGCCCGCCTCCGGCTTCACCGGGCGGGCCAGCGGCCGCCGCCACACCGCGACGAACAGCAGCGCGATCCCGGCGACGGTCAGCACACCGAGCGGGAGGTGCAGCCACAGCGCGCCCTCCATCCCGGCGAGGTACTGCACGGTCTCGGCCGCCAGCACCACCAGCGAGGCGGCGAAAGGCCAGGCGAGGCCGAGCCGGACCCAGACCACGATCGCCGCGATGAGCTGCGCGATGCCGATGTAGAACACGACGTCGGCGCCGAGCGCGTGCAGGCGAAGGCCGTCGAAGTCGCCGCTGAGGTACACGCCGGCGAAGACCGGCTGTCCCACGATGGCGAGCAGATGGGCGGCGGTCAGGGACCGAAGGACCCAACCGGACGGCCGCGTCCGCGGTGCGGGACGGGTCGCGGCCGCGCGGGTGTCGTTCACCGCGGTGACCATGGGGCGTTCTCCCTACTCCTCGATTGCCGAACGCCCCGATGCTATGACCGGTGGGCTATCGTGTCGAAGACCAATATCGCAATGCTGTTATGTCTTGGGAGGCATGATGGACCTGCACTCCCTCCGGCAGTTCCTCGTGGTCGCGCGCCTGGAGCACCTCAGCCGCGCCGCCGAGGAACTGCGCGTCGCCCAGCCGTCCCTGAGCCGCACCATCGCCAGGCTGGAGAACGAGCTCGGCGCACCACTCTTCGACCGCGGCGGGCGGCTCCGCCTCAACGAGGCCGGGCGGCTCTTCCGCGGGCACGTCGAACGCTCCCTCGGCGAGCTCGACGCGGGACGGCGGGCCGTCACCGAGGCCGTCGGTGAAGGGATCGGCACCGTGCGGCTGGCCTCGGAGACCCTCTTCACCATCGCCGGGCCGCTCACCGCCTACAAACGCGCCCATCCCGCCGGTGACGTCGTGCTGCACCAGATGACCGGAGAGGAGATGGGACGCGCGCTGCGGGCGCAGGACGTCGACCTGTGCATCGCCTCCCAGCCGATCCCCGGCGAGGGCCTGGAAGGGGTGCAGTTGATGGACGAGCCGGTGTGGCTCTGCGCGCCGCACGACCATCCGATCGCCGCCCGCACCTCGGTGGCCGTCGAGGAGCTCGCCGGGCTGTCCTTCGTCAGTTCCCGCGTGGGGCACTGGCAGCGGCGGGTCCTCGACCGGCTCTTCGCCAGCCGGGACCTGATGCCGAGGATCGTCTGCGAAGGCGACGAACCGGGTGCCGTCGCCTACATGATCGCCGCGGGGATCGGCGTCGGCCTCATCCCCGACATGGCCCGCCGCACCGACACCCGCTCGCTCGTCGCGTGGATCGCCGTCGACGATCCCGCATGCCGTCGCGTCCTGACGCTGCAATGGGCGACGGGCGCGCACCTGTCGACCGCCGCGCGGTTGATGCGCGACACGATCACCGGCTGGGACTGGGGCGCCTAGGCCTCGCTCTCGGTCCGCTCGGGGGCCGCCGTCGTCGCACCCGCGTGGCGGGGGTTGGTGTGCCCGGCCGTCGTGGCCTGCGGGTCGACCTCCGACCACGCCGTCCCGCGCGTGCCACGGGTGTCAAGGGAGTCGCTCTCGACCTGGATCAGCGACCAGATCACGAACACGTCGATGGCGATGATGACCATCGACCAGGCCGGCTGGTAAGGCAGCCAGAGGAACTGTGCCGTCGCCGAGACGACGGCCAGCCCGATCGCGACCCACCGCGCCCAGGACTGTCCGATGAGGACGAAGGCGGCGGTCGCGATGACCAGCACGCCGACGATCAGGTGGATCCAGCCCCAGGTGGTCAGGTCGAAGCGGAAGACGTAGTCCTCGACCTGGACGAAGACGTCGTCCTCGGCGATCGCGGCGATGCCCGCGAGGGCCTGCCACGCGCCGATCATGAGCATGAGGCTCGCGCCGAGGGCCATGCCGCCGATCGACCAGCCGCGTGCCGTGTTCTCTCCGCTCATCGGCCCGTTCCTCCCGCTCGTCGGCGTCGCCGGACCGGCGGCACCGGATCCAGGTGCTCCTACGGTCAGGATATGTCCGTTGGGTGGCTTTTGTTCACGAGCGGGCGAGTCCGGGTGCCGGGACGGTCCGCGCGGGATCTCGTCGACGACGCCGCAGGTGTCCGGCGGCGGCGGTGAGGTCGAGGACCACCGGCCGCCGCTCGCGTCGCCCCCGCCGCCGGGGAATCCGCCCAACCCGCCCGCCGGCGCGCCTCCGGTCCCGTCGCTGCCGGTGACCGGAACCATGCCGGGCTCGGTGATCCCGGCGGGTGCGGCACTGCTCCTGACCGGGGAAGCGCCGACCGCGTAAGGATCGCGTCAGGGTCTCCTCCTCGCCGTTGACAAGGTGGGGAAGCGACCGGCAGGGTCGAGACAGGTGAGCCGGGAAGTCTGGTCGGCACGGTTTCCGCGAGACAGGTCGCGGACCGTCGATCGAAGGTGCCCGCATGCCACAGGTCCACATCGGACACAGCGATTCCAGGTCCCGGTCCGCCTGCCGAAGGGCAGGTCCATGGTGGATGGCACGAGAGGATGGTGAGCGCCCGTGAGCGGCTTCGGTGACGACGTCTCCGCTCGTGCCGAGCAGGTCCGCCGGCTGGTGACCGAGGCGCGCACGGAACTGTCCAGTGAGGACTTCGCGGTCAAGGTGACGGTGGGGCCCAACGGCGCCGTACACGACGTCGACATCACCGGCCGGGCCGCGAGGTACTCCGCCGCCGAACTCGGCGAGCTGGTCGTCGAGTGCTTGCGGACGGCCTCGGCGCGGATGAGCCGCGAGCTGCGGGAGAGCCTGGCCGAACTCATGGGCGGCGTTCCCGTCGCCGACACCTCCGCGCTGCCCTCTCTCGACGAGATCCGCCGCATGCGCGCGGAGAACCGCGGGGAGACGCCGTGACGGGACCGCCGGAGGGCCACCGGCGGCCGCTGCGGCAGTGGCCCGACGTCGACGCGATGCTCGCGCACCTGGAGAGGATGCGCGCCCGCAACGACGAGATCCTCGCCGTCTACGCCGCCGCCCGCGAAGAGGCCGGCGACCGCACGTCGGAGGGCCGCTCCGAGGACGGCTCGGTCCGCGCCGAGATCGACGACGCCGGAGTGGTCGTGAAGCTCGACTTCGACGACGGCGCGACGCGCTCCCCGTCGCGGCTCGGCCGGTCCATCGTCTCGGCGATTCACCGGGCCCAGGCCGCGCACGCGCTGAAGACGGCCGACATCGCCGCGAGGATCGAACACTCCTTCGACGTCAGGGCCTTGGTCGGCGAGTCGATCCCGGCCGAGCTGCGGGACGCGGCCGACGATCGCGACCACCCCCGCTCCTGATCCGCGAACCCACCACGACCGGCCGCGCACGCGGCACCTCAGGGAGGACCACATGGGGGACGGCATCACCGCACCGCCCGGCGAGATCAAGGCCGTCGGCGAGGTGCTCCAGACCTTGAAGAACAGCGCCGCCGACATCGAGCGCCTCGCTGAGCAGGCCGATCCCGGCCTTGACGTGTGGGGCGTCGGCCTTGGGCGGATCCTCAAGCTCTGCTACGACCCGAAGGCCGAGGAGGCCCGCGAGCACATCCGCATGATCGGCGACGCCCTGGAGAGCCAGGCCCGCGTCGTCACGAACGCCGCGGAGAACTATGAGCGGCTCGACCAGGAGATGGCCGCGGCCTTCGAACGCTTCCTCGACGACCTGAACGGAAGATGATGGGCGACGAAGACGACGCGTACGTCGGCGACGATCCCGCCGCCGACGGCACCTACCACGGGAATCTCGGCGTCACCGACGCCTGGGATTCCAACTACGCCGGCAACATCCCGCTGTCGGGCGCCGCGACGAACATGTACGACGGCGCCGTCGACGGCGACATCAAGGCCCTGACCATGGGCGTCGCCGAGTTCGGCGGCAACGCCGTCGCCTTCGCGGGCGACCCCGTCAACTGGCTGCTGTCGGCGGGCCTGGCGTTCCTCATCGACGTGATCCAGCCCCTCGAAGACGCGTTGAGCTTGGTCACCGGCAACTACGAGCGCATGGGCGAGTTCACCGGGAGGTGGAACCGGATCGGTGCCGCGCTGGTCCCGCTCGGCGAGGCCGTGCGGCAGGCGGCCGCCGACGGGCTGATCGGCTGGGAGGGCAAGGACGCCGACGCCGCCAAGGCCCGCCTCGAAGAGTTCGGCGAGGCCATCGAGGCCAGCGGGGGTGAGGCCGTGAAGGTCTCCTCGCTGCTCAACATCCTCGCCTCGCTGATGAGCGCGGCCCAGCAGATCATCATCGGCCTCATCGCGCAGTTCGTGGAGTGGCTGATCATCACCTGGACGGCGGCGCTGGCCGCCGCCGGAGTCACCTTCGGCGGCTCGACCGCCGGTGCCGCGACGGTGACGACGCTGCACGCCACCACGAACTGCTCGCGGGCCGTGCGGATCATCGACCGCGTCGTGGAGTTCCTCAACAGGATCGGCCGGGTCCTGCGCGAAGTCCTGCCCGGGTTCGTCAAGGACAACGTCGCCAAGAACTACCGGGCGATCTCGGCACTCAAGACCCCCGACGTCGGCGACATGGGCAAGGCCCTCGGCAGGTGGCTCAAAGACTGGAAGAACTACATGCCCATGGCGGGGACCGTCGGTGCCGCCGGTGTCAACGACATCGGCACGCCGGGGAGCGGCATGTCCGGTGAGGACATCGAAAACGGCCTGGATCCCGGCCGGTGAGGTTCGCCGGCGTCGACCCCGCCGCGCCTTTCGCCGACCCGGCGGTCCCGGTCCTGGAGTGGCCCGAGGACCGTCCGGCGCCGCGACTCCCGGCGGGGAAGGGCGGCATCGCCGTGCGGACGCGCTACGGCGGCCGCTGGGACCGCCGGTACCCCGAGCCGGCGCGCAACGTCGGCGTCGACGGACGGCCGCTCTGGCACGGTTGGGGGCGGATGATCGCCGTCGTCGAGCCGGGCGCGCATCTCGTCGAGGTCCGCGAGGAACGCGCCGAGGGCGCCCGTATCGCGCACGTGGCGGCCGGAACGGTCGTCGAACTCGAATACGCCGCACCCCGCAACTGGGGCACCGTCGGGACCTTCGGGCCCGCGCCGGTTCGCGAGGTCGGCGCCACCACCCGGCCGTGGCTGCTCGCGTTCGGCGGGCTCATGGCGGCCCTGGCGGCCTTCACCCGCGCCGGGTACCCGCCGGACGGGTGGACCCCGCTCGCCCTCGTCGCGGTCGCGGTCGCGCTTCCCCCGGTGTGGAACCGATACCGCGCGCGAGCCGACCGGCGGTACCGCGCCTGCCTGGCGGGCGCGCCTCACCGGTTCACCGACGGCTGGTTCCTCGGCGACACCCCAGGCGACCTCCCCGATCCCGGACCCGAACACGGCGGCCTCCTCCTGCGTTTCCGGCTCCGGCACGGCATCCGTACCGGGGAGGCCCTCGCCGGGAACCCGCACGCCTGGCTAGGCCCGCCGAGGCCGCGCATCGACGGTCACGCCCACAGGGCGTCGTGGGCGACCTGGTGGTACCGGCTGCCGCCCGGCCGTCACACCGTCGCCGTCCTGCCGCCGGAGGTCGCGATCGCCGGCGGTGCACCGGAACCGGCGGTGCCGGTGACCTTCGAGATCGGCCTTCACCCCGGCCGGACGCGGGCGCTGCTGGTCGAGTTGTCGGGCGAGTCGACCCTGCGGCCCGTCGCGGGCGGCGATCCCCCGCGCGACGCCGAAGGCCGGATCTCCTACCGGAACTGGACTCCGGCGACCGAGGCCGTGGCCTTCGACCAGCGGATCGACGTCTCCGAGACCCACGTGTGAGCGCCTGTCCGAAGGCGTCGTGGCCGGAACCCGCCACTTCGGTTTCGGTCTCCGCCGTAACCTTTCGCCCGTCCGGACTCGTATTCGGGACAGGCCTCTGGACTGTCCACAGAGGTCTGTCCGCATAGGACACACCGGACCAGCGGGAGTTGGATCGACGTGAGAAGAACCATGCGACTGATCGTCGGCGGCGCGGCCACGGCCGCGCTGCTGTTGAGCACGGCCCCGGCGGTGATCGCCGATCCCGGCGACCCGGGCGGCGCCACCAGCGCCGTACCGCCCGCCGACGGGCGCGGCCACATCGTCACCCTCGTGACCGGCGACCGGGTGACCGTCGCCGCCGACGGGACGACGGACTTCGCCGCGGCGACAGGCCGCGAGAACATCGGCCACCGGCGGTTCGCCGACGGCGATGCGTTGTACGTCGTCCCGAACGACGCCGTCGAGGCGATGCGCGACGGGCGCGTCGACCGTCGGCTGTTCGACGTCACGGGCCTGATCCGCGACGGCTACGCCGATCGCGACGAACTGCCCCTCATCGTCTCCGGGGGCGCGGCCTCGCGTTCGGCCCTCGCCGGGGGCACCCGCCTGGACAGCGTCGACGCGACCGCCTCGGTGGTCGCGGGGGCCGAGCTCCCGGCGCTGTGGAGCTCGATGAGCGGCGCCGGAGCCCGCTCGGGCGCGACCAGGATCGTCCTGGACGGCAAGGCGCGGCTGACCCTCGACCAGAGCGTGCCGCAGATCGGTGCGCCCGCCGCGTGGGAGGCCGGGTACGACGGCACCGGCGTGACCATCGCGGTCCTCGACAGCGGCTGGGATCCCACCCACCCCGACCTCGTCGACCGGGTCACCAAGGCCGAGAACTTCACCGACGAGGCCGACGCCGTCGACCGCGCCGGGCACGGCACGCACGTCACCTCGATCGCGGCGGGCACCGGCGCCGGGTCGGCGGGCAGGTACAAGGGCGTCGCGCCCGGCGCGAACGTGATCGTCGGCAAGGTCTGCACCAGCGACGGTTACTGCACCTACAGCGACATGATCGAGGGCATGGAATGGGCCGCGGCCCAGGGCGCGTCCGTGGTCAACATCAGCATCGGCGGATCGCCCTTCGAGGGCGACCCCACCGTGGAGGCCGTCGAACGCCTCACCGCCGAGACCGGGACCCTGTTCGTGATCGCCGCCGGCAACAACTACGGCGGCGGCATCGACAGCCCCGGTGTGTCACCGTCGGCGCTGACCGTTGGCAGCGTGACCAAGTCCGACGAGTTCTCGGACTTCTCCAGCCAGGGCCCGGCCTACGACTACACGATGAAGCCCGACCTGGTCGCCCCGGGCAGCGCGATCACCGCCGCCCAGGCCGCCGGAACCGGTGCCGAGGGCGAGCTCTACGTCGCCTACGACGGCACGTCCATGGCGACCCCGCACGTGACGGGCGCGGTCGCGCTGCTCAAGCAGCGGCACCCGGACTGGACGGCCGAACGGCTGAAGGACGCGCTCGTCGGCTCCGCCAAGGGCCTTGACGCCCTCGACTCCTTCCAGGAGGGCGCGGGACGGCTTGACGTCGGCCGCGGTGTCGCCCAGGAGGTCTATGCCGACGGTTCGCTGTCCTTCGGGCTGTTCAAGCACCCGCAGGACCAGGAGACGGTCGTCAAGGACGTCACCTACACCAACGACGGCGACGCCGACGTCACACTCGCGGTCACCCTCACGGGTGCCGAGGGCTTCACCGTCGACCGTCCACAGGTGACGGTCCCGGCGGGCGGAAACGCGACGGTGTCGGTGTCCTACGACCCCGACCCCGCACGCGGTTACGGCAACTTCGGCGCCGAACTGGTCGCCACCGACGGGACCGCGACCCTGCGGACCGCCGTGGGTGCCAGCACCGAGCCGGAGCTGTACACGGTCGACTTCCCGTCCACCCTCGCCGACGGCGAGACGCTCGAATACGGCGACGTCACCTACTGGAACCTCGACACCGACGAGCGGGGCAGCACCTGGGACTACCGGCCGGACGGGACGCCGTACGCGCGGCTGACCCCGGGTCGTTACGCGTTCGCCTACGTGACCCTGAGCTCCGACGGCACCGACACACCGATCGCCTCCTTCACCGACAAGGCGGCGGAGGTCCACGCCGACATGACGGTGGCCTTCGACGCCGCCTCCGCCGGAGAGGTGACCACCGACGTCACCTTCGCCGAGGGCGAGGTGCAGGAGGCCGCCGACGTCGAGTTGAGGCTTGGCGCGACCGAGGACCCGCACAGCGGGATCGGCGCGAACATGTCGCTCGGCGAGTTCCGGATCCGCTTGCTGCCGGGTTCGTCGAACCTGTCGACCAGGCTGGACGTGTGGCAGCTCTTCGCCGCCGATGAGGGCGAGTTCTACCTCGCGGAAAGGCGTGAGGGCCCGCTGCCCGACGGTCTGGCGCTGTCCTACGACGAGTCCGATCTGGGCGTCGTCGAGCACGTGATCCACGGCCAGGGCGCGGAGAAGTCCGAGGTGTACCTGGGGTCGGGCCGTAACGGGAGCGGCATCCGGACGCTGCGAACGGCTCCCGGGACCTACCGGATCCATTACACGCCGGGCCAATGGGGATCCGGGCTGAGTTTCCACAGCTCCGACTTCCTGACCTGGGAGGAGCAGAACCAGACGCACGTGGTGACCGCCGGAACGTCCTCGGTGATGAACTGGAACAAGGCGCCGCTCGGGGCCGGCTTCGGTTCCGAGCTCGGCGTGCGGATGTCGAGGCAGTTCATCTACGTCGACCTGGGCATGTTCAGCGGCCCGGACCTGGGGACGGCCTACTGGAACGGCTTCCCGGACAGCCGTATCGTCCTGTCCGCCAACGGTGAGACGGTGCTCGACACCCCGTACGCCGGGACCAACCGTTTCGAGATCCCGCCGGGACTGTCGGGAGACTTCACCTTCACCTGCGAGATGGAGCGGGACGTCCCCTGGAGCGACATCGGCACGAAGTCCACCGTGGAGTTCGGGTTCAGCGGGGCGCCGGTCGGCGAGCGGCTGGATCCGTCCGTCAACCTGGTGCGGCTCAACGCCTCCGGGGTCCGTGACGGCTACGCCAAGGCGAAGCTGCCGCAGGTGGTGTCGATGAGGATCCAGCCGAACAACCCCGGCCAGCCCGCCGTGAAGTCGCTGACCTTCGAGGTCTCCTACGACGACGGGAAGACCTGGAAGAAGGTGCCGTCGAAGCTCTTCGGCGACACCGCCGTGTCGGCGCTGGTGCACCCCAGGGGCGCGACCGGTGTGTCGACGCGTATCAGCACGGTCGACGCCGACGGGAACACCTCCGTCCAGACCGCCATCCGTTCCTACGGCCTGAAGTAGGCACCGGACGGCCCGCGACCTTCGTCGCGGGCCGTCCGCGGCGGCCGAGTTCGTGGGGCTCGATCACCGCCCTGGCCGACGGGCACGAGCCCGGAGGCGCTCTCGTCGGCGCCGACCCGCGCGCCGGGCTTGAGCCCATGCTCACCCGGGCGCGCTCACCGCGACCCGGTGCGCCCCGCCCTCGCCGAACTCCCCGACGGCGTCTACTACGGCCCGCCCCGCTTCCGCCGAGGCGGCCGAACGGTCGCGGCCCGGCCTCGGCGAGACTTACCGTGTACCGACAGGCCGGGGTGAAGGAGTGGGCGCAGTGGCGAAACGGACCGCGGCGGGTGCCGAGCCGGTCCCGCTGAGCAGGGAGCGGGTGCTGCGCGCGGCCGTCGGCCTGGCCGACGCGGCCGGGCTGGAGTCACTGACGATGCGCCGGCTGGCCGAACTCTTCGGGGTCGAGGCGATGTCGCTGTACCACCACGTCGCCAACAAGGAGGCCCTGCTCGACGGTGTCGTCGAGGTCGTCATGGGGGAGGTCCGCGACACCGTCGCCGCCCTCGACGGGCCGCCCGCCGAGGAGGACTGGCGGGCCGCGCTGCGGGGGAAGGTGCTGGCCGCCCGGCAGGTCATGCTCCGGCATCCCTGGGCGCCGCAGGTCTTCGCGTCGCGCCGGTCGGCCGACCCGGCGGTGATCCGCTACCTCGACGAGGTCGCCGGGATCATGCGCCGCGGCGGCTGTTCCTACGACCTGGTCCACCGGGCGCTGCACACGCTCGGGAGCCGGGCGCTCGGTTTCGCCCAGGAGCTGTTCGAGCCCGACGGCGGGCCCGCGCCCGCCGACGCCGACCAGCTCGGGCCGATGGCCGCCGAACTGCCGTACCTGGCGGGGATGCTGTCGGAGATCGCGCACGAGGATCCCGGATCCACGCTCGGCTGGTGTGACGGCCAGGCGGAGTTCGAGTTCGGTCTCGACCTGATCCTCGACGGCCTGGAACGCCTCCGCACCGCCTGACCTCCTTGATCACCGGGTCGTGCCCCGTCGCGCCCATTGACAGCCTTACAAGCTAAGGCTAGTCTTGCAATTAGTCACCTTACAAGATAAGGATCATCTAGGAGGGCCGCCCACATGCCCACCCACGCCCCGACCATGCGAGCCGTCGTCCAGAGCCGCTACGGAGCTCCCGAGGACGTGCTCACCATCAGCACGACGCCACGGCCCGAACCCGAGCCCGGCCAGGTGCTCGTCCGGATGCGCGCCAGCAGCGTCAACACCCCCGATTGGCTCACCGTCACCGGAGTGCCCTACGTGCTCCGCCTGAAATCCGGGCTGCGCGGGCCCGGGACGCCCGTCCGCGGCAGCGACGTCGCGGGCGTCGTCGAGGCCGTCGGCGAAGGCGTCACCGCACTCGCGCCCGGCGACGAGGTCTTCGGGTCGCTGTGGAACGGGAACCTCGCGGTGAAGCACGGAGCATTCGCCGAGTACACCGTCGCCCCGGCGAGCGCCTTCGTGCCCAAGCCCGCCGGTGTGACCTTCGAGGAGGCCGCCGCCTCGGTCATGTCGGGACTGACCGCGCTGACCGCCATGCGCGACGTCGGCGGTGTCGGCGAGGGGACGCGCGTGCTCATCAACGGGGCCTCCGGCGGCGTCGGCACCTTCGCCGTGCAGATCGCCAAGCACCTCGGCGGCCACGTCACCGCCGTGTGCGGGCCGAAGAACACCGACTTCGTCCGCTCCCTCGGCGCCGACGACACGATCGACTACACCGCGACCGACTTCACGCGGGGATCCGGGAAGTACGACGTCATCCTCGACAACGTCCTCAACCATCCGCCCTCCCGCACCGCCAAGGCCCTCGCTCCGGGCGGGCGGCTGCTCCCCAACAGCGTCGGCGACACCGGCAACGCGGTCCTCGCCGGCCTGCCCCGCATCGCCAGGGCCAGCCTTATCGGTATGGGCCGCACCGACGTCCGCCCGGTGCACACCGGAATGGGCCGCGACCACCTCGCGGCGGTCGCCGAACTGCTCGGCACCGGAGCCGTCAAAGCCGTCGTCGACGGCGTCTACCCCCTCGACGAGACGCCCGCCGCGGTCGCGCGGATGCTGACGCACCGCGCGCGGGGGAACGTGGTGATAACCATGTGACGGTGGGGGAGCGGGCGCCGTAGACTCCGACGCCGGACCGGCGATCACGAGGAGCGACATGGGCGACCACTTCACCGCGATGGGCCTTCCAGCGGGCAACGGGGAGACCTTCGCGGCGACCCTGGCCCGTGTGTTCGCCGAGGCTCGCGACTGGACCCGCTCCGGTCGCGGCACCCGCACGGCGAACTGGCGCGACCCGAGCGGCGCGGGCGTCGACCTGATGGTCCGCAGCCGCTTCGGCCGCCGCCGCGAACCCTGCGCCACACCGCAGTTCACCGGAGGCGGCACCCAGACGGTCGTGCCCACGGCCGTCGTCCCCGACGCCGAGTGCCCCGGCTGCGACCTCCTGGCCATCGAAGTGCACGAGGAAGGGGAGATGATCTACCCCCTTCTCGTGGCGGCCTCC
Source organism: Phytomonospora endophytica (assembly GCF_014202425.1). Classification (GTDB taxonomy): domain Bacteria; phylum Actinomycetota; class Actinomycetes; order Mycobacteriales; family Micromonosporaceae; genus Phytomonospora; species Phytomonospora endophytica. The sequence goes on from NZ_JACHGT010000004.1 coordinate 267,181, forward strand.
CGGCCGTACGCGCATCGCCTCGGCGAACCGTCGACCGCCCACCTGACCTTCGTGGCGGAGAGCGTCGAGACGGACCCCGACCCCGACGACGCGTTCCCGCTCGCCGACCGGGCCCTCATCCCCATCGGACAGTTCTCCGACCCGCCGACGGCCTCCGTCCTCGCCACCGGAACCGTGACGAGCGCGGAGGTCCGCCGCACCCGGCTCTTCGGCGTCCCCTTCCATCACATCACCATGGCCGGGCTCGGCGGCGACTTCGACGTCGTCGCCGCCCACGGCGACCTACCGCACGGCGTCCGCGCCGGACAGCGGCTGCGAGTCGAGGGCTGGGTGTGCGGGCGCGTCACGACCTGACGTACTCCGGGCCAGTCGGCCGGGCAGGAGATCAGCGTCGATCGGCCGGGACTCGACCGACCCCCACCGGCGACGACGGGCCTCGGCGACGCCGCCGTCCTCGCCGTCTTCTACTCGGCTGTCCGCGCGCGACATGACCCCACTTCTGTCCGTCCCGACAAAAGTTCTCGCGATTCTTCGCGAAGCCATGGTGTCGATCTTTCAAAGCTCGTAACATCTCCGTCACAACCCCGTGACACCTGACCGCCCACAAAGGTCGGAGATCCCCATGAGCACCGCCCGGCACCTCTGGGACCCCCTGCACGTCCGCGTCTTAAGGCAACTGCGCGACTCCGGCCCCCTGTCCCGCGCGCAGCTCGCCGACCGCCTCGAAGTCCCCCGCCCGCGACTGCTCGGCGAACTCAACCGCCTGATCGCCGCCGAACAGATCACCGAGGCCGGACCGGCGAAGTCCCGCGGCGGCAGGCGATCCACCCTCGTGGAACTCAACCCGCGGTTACGCTTCGCCGCCGTCGACCTCGGCGCGACCTCCCTCGACATCGAGATCACCAACGGCCGCCTCGAACCCGTCGCCGCCTACACCGAGGCCGCCGACCTCCGCAAAGGCCCCAAGCCCGTCCTCGCCCGGATCGGCGAACTCCTCGCCAAAGCCAGATCCGACGGCGTCTACGAACACCTCGACGGCGTCGGACTCGGCGTCCCCGGCCCGGTCAGTTTCCGCGACGGCGTCCCGGTCTCACCGCCGATCATGCCCGGCTGGGACGGCTACCCCGTCCGCGAACTCCTCGCCCGCGAACACGGCTGCCCGGCCGTCGTCGACAACGACGTCAACATCATGGCCATCGGCGAACGCCACGGCGGCGTCGCCGACTCCGTCGACGACATGTTCTTCGTCAAGCTCGGCACCGGCATCGGCTGCGGCATCATCATCGGCGGCGACGTCTACCGCGGCATCGACGGCTGCGCCGGCGACATCGGCCACATCCAGGTCACCGCCCACGGACCCACCTGCCGGTGCGGCAACGTCGGCTGCCTGGAGGCCCTGTTCGGCGGCGCCGCGCTCGCCGCGGCGGCCACCGCCGCGGCACGGTCGGGCAACTCGCCCGCGCTCGCCGAACGACTGGCCGCCCACGGCGCGGTCACCGCCCGCGACGTCGCCGACGGCGCCACCGAAGGCGACGCCGCCTGCGTCCAGCTCATCCGCGAAGGCGGCCGCCTCGTCGGCTCCGTCCTCGCCGGGCTCGTCAGCTTCGCCAACCCGTCGATGATCGTCATCGGCGGGGGACTCGCCCAGCTCGGCCACATCCTCCTCGCCGAGATCCGCAGCGTCGTCTACCGCCGTTCGCTGCCCCTCGCCACCGGCAACCTGCCGGTCATCCTGTCCGAACTCGGCCCCCGGGCCGGTGTCGCGGGAGCGGCCGTGCTGGCCAGCGAGATCACGTTCGAACAGTGGTCCTGACCGGCCACTGCAACGCCCCAAGAGATGAGGTCCCCTCCATGTCTCCATTCCCCCGCCGGCGCTTAGCCACAGCGGCGGTCGTCGCGTTCGCCGCCACGGTCGCCGTGGCCGGACCCGGACCCGCCCAGGCGCACGAGGTCATCGACCCCGCCGACTACCAGCAGGTCGAGCTGGCCCGCGGCGTCGCCGAGATGGGCGAGCCGATGTCGATGGCCGTGCTCCCCGACCGGTCCGTCCTGCACACGGCCCGCGACGGAAAACTCCGCCGCACCGACGCCGCCGGCACGACCACCACGATCGGCACCCTCCCGGTGTACACGCACGACGAGGAAGGCCTGCAAGGCGTCGGCGTCGACCCCGGCTTCGCCACCAACCGTGCCGTGTACCTGTTCTACGCCCCGCCACTGTCCACACCGGCCGGTGACGCCCCGGCGACCGGCACCGACTGGTCGGCGTGGCAGGGACACAACAGGCTCAGCCGCTTCACCCTCAACGCCGACTGGACCCTCAACACCGGCAGCGAGAAGATCGTCCTGTCCGTCCCGACCGACCGCGGCATGTGCTGCCACGTCGGCGGCGACATCGACTTCGACGCCGCCGGGAACCTCTACCTGACCACCGGCGACGACACCAACCCCTTCGACTCGGCCGGCTACGCCCCGATCGACGAGCGCACCAACCGCAACCCGGCCTACGAGGCCCAGCGCTCCGCCGGCAACACCAACGACCTGCGCGGGAAACTGCTGCGCATCAAGGTCAACGCCGACGGCACCTACGGCATCCCGGCGGGCAACCTCTTCGCGCCGGGCACCGCCAAGACCCGCCCCGAGATCTACGCGATGGGCTTCCGCAACCCGTTCCGGATGAGCGTCGACAAGGCCACCGGCACCGTCTACATCGGAGACTACGGACCCGACGCCGGGGCGAGCGACGCCAACCGCGGCCCGTCCGGGCAGGTCGAGTTCGACCGGGTGACCTCCACCGGGAACTACGGCTGGCCCTACTGCACCGGCACGAACTCCGCGGCCGAGGTCTACAACGAGTGGAACTTCGCCACCGGCACCACCGGCCCGAAGTTCAACTGCGCCGGCGGCCCGGCCAACAACTCCTTCCGCAACACCGGCGCCGCGACACTCCCGGCCGCGAAACCCTCGTGGATCCGCTACGGCGGGGACGCCGGTTCGCCACCCGAGTTCGGCGGCGGATCCGAGTCGCCCATGGCGGGACCGGTCTACCGCCACGACGCGGCCTCCACCTCCCCGGTGAAGTTTCCCGCCGACCTCGACGGGCACTTCTTCGCCACGGAGTTCGGCCGCAAATGGATCAAACCGATCGACGTGCAGGCCGACGGCTCGCCCGGCGAGATCGCGAGCTTCCCCTGGTCCGGCACACAGATCATCGACAGCGCCTTCGGTCCCGACGGAGCCCTGTACGTCCTCGACTACGGCACCGGCTACTTCAACGGCGACCAGAACTCCGCGCTCTACCGGATCGAGTACATCGCCGGCGCCGACCGCGCCCCCGTCGCGAAAGCCTCGGCCAGCAAGACATCCGGCATCGGCCCGCTCGCCGTCACCTTCTCCTCGGCCGGTTCGGCCGACCCCGAGGGCGGGGCACTCACCTACGCGTGGACCTTCGGCGACGGCACGAGTTCCACGGCGGCGAACCCGTCGAAGACCTACACCGCCAACGGCCAGTACACCGCGACCCTCACCGTCCGCGATCCCGCCGGGAACACCGGTTCGGCGAACGTGATCATCACGGTCGGCAACACCGCCCCGACGGTCAAGGTGAACCTCCCGGCCAACGGAGCGCCCTTCTCCTTCGGCGACACCGTCCCGTACTCCATCACCGTGACCGATCCAGAGGACACGTCGATCGACTGCGCACGGGTCAAGATGACCTACATCCTCGGCCACGACCAGCACGGTCACCCGATCAGCTCCAAGAACGGCTGCACCGGATCCATCACGGTCCCGGTCGACGGCGAGCACGACTCCGCCGCGAACATCTTCGGCGTCTGGGACGCCGAGTACACCGACAACGGCGCCAACGGACAGCCGCCGCTGACCACCCACACCCAGCACATCACCCAGACGCGGCACCGGCAGGCCGAGCACTACGGCGCCTCGAACGGCGTCAGCCGGATCACCAAGGCGACCGCCGAGGGAGGCCAGACCGTCGGCGACATCCACAACGGCGACTGGGTCTCGTTCAGCCCCTACGCCCTGACCAACGGCACGGCCTTCAGCGCCCGGGTCTCCTCCGGCGGTGTCGGCGGCACGCTGCAACTGCGCGCCGGATCCCCGACGGGGACGCTGATCGGGTCGGCGGCCGTTCCGGTCACCGGCGGCTGGGAGGTGTTCACCAACGTCACCGGGACGCTGTCGAACGTCCCGGCCGGAACCACGACCCTCTATCTGGTGTTCACCGGAGGCACCGGCGCCCTGTTCGACGTCGACTCCTTCACCTTCGGCGGCGGCAGCGGCGGGACCGGCCCGATCAAGGGGCTGGCCGCCAAGTGCGTCGACGTCGCCGGCGCCGCCACCGCCGACGGCACGAAGGTGCAGCTCTACGACTGCAACGGCACCGGCGCGCAACAGTGGACCGTCACCGGCCAGACCCTCAAGGCCCTCGGCAAATGCATGGACGTCGCCGGCGGCGCCACCGCCAACGGCACCAAGGTGCAGCTGTGGACCTGCAACGGAACCGGCGCCCAGAACTGGGTCGCCCAAGCCGACGGCACCCTTCGCAACCCGCAGTCCGGCCGCTGCCTCGACGTGCCCGGAAGCAACACCGCCAACGGCACCCAGCTCGCCATCTGGGACTGCACCGGCAACGCCAACCAGAAATGGAGCATGCCGTGAGAACCCCGCTTCGCATCCTGACCACCGCGATCACGGCCTTCGCCGTGCTCACCGTGCCCTCCGCCGCGCGGGCCGCCGATCCGGCCTATGACGTGCTGGTCTTCAGCAAGACGGCCGGTTTCCGGCACGACTCGATCGCGGTCGGGACCCAGGCCGTCCGTGATCTGGGGGCCGCGAACAACTTCACCGTCACCGCGACCGAGGACGCCGCCCGGTTCACGGCCGCGAACCTCGCCGGGTACGAGGCCGTCGTCTTCCTCAACACCACCGGCGACGTCCTCGACGCGGCGCAGCAGAGCGCGTTCGAGGGCTACATCCGAGCGGGCGGCGGCTATGTCGGCGTGCACGCCGCCGCCGACACCGAGTACTCGTGGCCGTTCTACGGCGAACTCGTCGGCGCCTGGTTCGCCTCCCATCCGGCGATCCAGCAGGCGACGACCAGGGTCGAGAACCGTGCGCACCCGGCGACGGCGCACCTCGGCGCGAGCCTGGCGCGCACCGACGAGTGGTACAACTTCCAGACCAACCCGCGCGGCTCCGCCCGCGTACTGGCCACATTGGACGAATCCTCCTACGGCGGCGGCTCCATGGGCGCCGATCACCCGCACGTGTGGTGCAAGACCTACCAGGGCGGCCGCTCGTTCTACACCGGCGGCGGCCACACCCAGGCCTCCTACGCCGAACCCGCGTTCCGGCAGCTCCTGCTCGGCGGCCTGCGCTACGCCTCCGGCCGGGCGAAGGCCGACTGCCGTCCGGAGAACGGCTACACCACCCTCTACAACGGTGCGACGACCGGCTGGTCGCAGGCCGGGCCGGGCTCCTTCACCAACACCGACGGCACGCTCACCGCGACCGGCGGGATGGGAATGCTCTGGTACAGCGCCAAAGAGCTGCGTGCGTACTCGCTGAAACTCGACTGGCGGCTGCCCGGCGACGACAACTCCGGCGTCTTCGTGGGCTTTCCGGCCTCGTCGGATCCGAACTCGGCGGTCGGCAACGGCTACGAGATCCAGATCGACGCCACCGACAGCCCCGACCGGACCACCGGATCCGTCTACGGCTTCAAGGCCGCCGACATCGCCGCCCGCGACGCCGCGCTCAACCCGCCGGGGGAGTGGAACACCTTCGAGATCCTCGTCGAAGGCGAGCGCCTCCAGGTGTTCCTCAACGGCGTGCGGATCAACGACTTCACCAACACCGACCCGGTGCGCTCGCTCCAGCAGGGCCACGTCGGCATCCAGAACCACGGGACCGGTGACGACGCGCAGTTCCGCAATATCCGGCTCAAGGAGCTCGGCGGCGCCGCCGACGTGACGGTCCAGGCCGAGAACTGGTCGGCGGCGAGCGGTGTGCAGACCTACCCGCACACCCCGGCGCACAACGGAATGGTGCTCGGTTACGTCGATCCCGGTGACTGGGCGGCCTACAACGGCGTCGACCTGACCGGCGTGAACCGGGTGCGGTTGCGGGTCGCGTCGCCGGGTGCGACGGCCGGTGGCGGCGTGCAGGTCCGGATCGGTTCGCCGACCGGGACGCTGCTCGGCACCGCGACCGTCGGCAACACCGGCGGCTGGGAGTCCTATCAGGACGTGACCGCGAACCTGTCGGGCGTCCCGGCGGGCGTGCAGAACCTGTACCTGGTCTTCACGGGCGGCACCTTCGACGTCGACGACCTGACCCTCGTGCGCGGCTCCCCGCCCGGCGGCGGGCCGGGACCGATCGTCGGCGTCGGCGGCAAATGCGTCGACGTCAACGCCGGTGCCACCGCCGACGGGACGAAGATCCAGCTGTGGACCTGCAACGGTTCGGCCGCCCAGCGGTGGACCGTGACCGGCCAGGCGCTCACGGCCGTCGGCAAGTGCCTCGACGTCGCCGGCGGCGCCACCGCCGAAGGCACGAAGGTGCAGCTGTGGACCTGCAACGGAACCGGCGCGCAGAACTGGGCGGTCCAGGCCGACGGGACCCTGCGCAACCCGCAGTCCGGTCGCTGCCTCACCGCCGCCGGGGGCGCCACCGCCGACGGCACCCAGCTGGTGATCTCGACCTGCGCGGCCGCGGCCGGCCAGCGCTGGACGCTGCCCTAGTGATCCGGTCCCGCCCGCGACGCGGGCGGGACCGGAACCTTCGGCGTCCCCGCCTCTGAAGCCATGAGCATGCGAATCCACGAAGGTCGGCGCCGACGGCGGCCGACGCGCGCTTCCGCGGTGAACCCGGGGAGCAGGCCCGTTCCAGCCATCTCAGACGACGTCGACACCGAGGTCGAGCCGTCCGCCGAGGAGTCCCGCGAGCCGGTCCGCCTCCGCCTCGATCGCGGTCCCGGGCGGTTCGCCCGCCTCGGCGAACCAGGACACGGTGAGGGTGCCCGCACGGCCCTTCCAGGTACCGCTGACGACACCGGCGGACAGGACGAGGCCGGCTCCGCGCGTCACCACGGCCCGGCGCCCGGCGGGCACGATCCGCTCGTCGGCGGTGCCGGAACCGAGCACCCACTGGTCGTGGCCGGGGAGGAGCGTCACGGCCGTGGTCGCGGCCTGCCCGGAGAGGGCGTCGAGGTGCCGGACGGGGAACAGCATCGACTCGCCGTCGACGGTGATGTCGGCGAGCTCGGCCTTGAGTTCGTCGAGCCAGCGGTCGATCCGTTTGCGCCCGGCGCTCAGACCGCCGCCGAGCCAGTAGTGCACGTGCTCGCGGGTCGCGGGTCCGTAGGCGTCGAAGTAGGCGGCGACGGCGTACCGGCCTGCCTCGTCGAGCTCGGGGACACCGCTCCAGTGTGGGCTCGCGTTCGGCGACTGGAAGGTCGCGTGTCCGTTCCGGACCGGCCCGAAGCAGAGGTCGCCCTGCCAGGCGAAGGGTTTGAGGAAGGTCTGGCTCGGCGCGGTGAACTCCGGGCCGAGGTGCGCGAAGGCGGCATGCCCGGCGACCCCGTCGGCGAGTTCACCGACGGTGATCGGACCGTCGGCGACCAGGCCGCGGACGATCTCGCGCAGCGCGGGCCACTGCCGAGGCTCGACCTTGTAGTGGTCCACCCAGCTCGGGAGTTCCCACTGCCGCCCGGCGGCCCGCAGGGCCAGGTAGCGACCGGCGTCCTGTGGCGCCATCAGGTGGGTGGCACCGCGGAAGGCGAAGGTCTTCATCAGCCGGCCCGCATCCAGCGCCCGCTCGACCTCACCCGGTGTGGAGTCGGCGAGCCTTCTCCGCACGGCGAGTTCCGGGTCGCCGGAGTGGGCGCCCACGGCGCCGAGCCTGCCGACGGCCTCCTCGGCCGACGTGGCTCCGCCGAGCAGGAAATGCCGTCCCATCCGCCACGACAGGGCCCGCCCGAGGCTGATTTTCATGCCGCCACCCTAGCGGCCCGCCCTCCCGGTCGAGACGTTCTCGACCGGGACGGCGAACCCGTCCCCCGAAAGGAATCCACCCCATGCGCAGACCTTTAGCCAGCAGAGTCCTGTCCACGGCGGCGGCGCTGCTGCTGGCACTGCTGTTCCTCCCCGCGACCCCCGCCCAGGCGGCGCCCGCGTTCAAGGTGCTGCTGTTCACCAAGACCGCCGCCGGCGCATACCGGCACACCTCGATCCCGGCCGGGATCACCATGGTCGAGCAGCTCGCGGCGGCCAGCAACTTCGAGGTCGTCAAGAGCGAGGACTCGGCGATCTTCAGCACCGCGGGCCTGGCGTCCTTCGACGCGATCGTCATGATGCAGAACTCCGGCATGGTCTGGGACACCGACGCCCAGCGCGCCGCCGCCCAGGCCTACGTGCGCGGTGGCCGCGGGATCGTCGCGATCCACAACACCACCGACATGAACATCGAGTCCCAGTTCCCGTGGTGGGACCAGATCCTCATGGGCGGCGCGCACATGACCGCGCACTCCTCGACCCTCCAGGGAACGGCGAAGGTCGCCGACAGGGCGCATCCGTCCACAAGGGATCTGCCGGACCGCTGGGTGCGGACCGAGGAGTGGTACAACTTCGACCGGAACTTCCGCGGGGACGCGCACGTGCTGGTCACCGCCGACGAGACCACCTATGACGCCGGACCGTCCAAAATGGGCGCCGACCACCCGATCTCCTGGTGCCGCAACGCCGAGGGCGGCAAGGTCTGGGCCACGGCGATGGGCCACGAGGCGGCGTCCTACACCGAGGACGGCTTCAAGAAGCACGTGCTCGGCGGCATCAAGTGGGCCGCCGGTAACGAGGCCGGCGACTGCGGCGGCACGGTCGCCAGCCGCTTCCAGAAGGTGACCCTCGACGGCGCCCCCGACCAGCCGATGGCCCTCGACGTCGCGCCCGACGGGAAGGTCTTCTACATCTCGCGATCGGGTTCGGTGCACGTCATCCACGACCACGCCGGTGTGCCGGAGACGCACACCGCCGCCGTGCTGAACGTCTACGACGGCGGTGAGGACGGCGGCATCGGGATCGCGCTCGACCCCGCGTTCACCACCAACCGCTGGGTCTACGTGAGCTACTCACCGGCCGGCACCGCCGAGGTCAACCGGGTCTCGCGCTTCACCGTCAAGACCGACGACACCCTCGACATGGCCAGCGAGAAGAAGGTCATCGACATCCCGGCCTACCGGAACGTCGACGAGCCCGGCCACACCGGCGGCTATCTCGCCTTCGGTCCCGCCGGGAACCTCTACATCGGACCCGGCGACGACACCAACCCCTTCGCCTCCGACGGGTACGCGCCGATCGACGAGCGGCCCGGCCGCGAGCACTTCGACGCCCAGCGCTCCTCGGCCAACACCAACGACCTGCGCGGCAAGATCCTGCGGATTCACCCGCAGGCCGACGGCACGTACACCGTCCCGTCGGGCAACCTCTTCGCGCCGGGCACGGCGAAGACCCGTCCCGAGATCTACGCGATGGGCTTCCGCAACCCCTTCCGCTTCTCCGTCGACAAGACCACCGGCTGGATCTCGCTCGGCGACTACGGACCCGACGCCGGCGGCCCCAACCCGAACCGCGGGCCCGAAGGCACCGTCGAATGGAACCTCATCAAGGGACCCGGCTTCTTCGGCTGGCCGTACTGCGTCGGCGCCAATACGCCCTTCAACGACTACGACTTCGCCACCGGCGTCTCGGGCGCCAAGTTCAACTGCACCGCGCCGGTCAACAACTCGCCCAACAACACCGGACTGACCAGCCTCCCGGCGGCCAAACCCGCGACGACCTGGTACACCTACCACGCCTCGGCGGAGTTCCCCGAACTCGACGGCGGCGGCGGGTCGGCGCCGATGGGCGGCCCGTTCTACCACTACGACGCGGCCAGCTCCTCGGAGCGGAAGTTCCCGGCCTACTTCGACAAGACCCCGTTCTACTACGAATGGAGCCGCAACTACGTCAAGGAGTTCAAGCTCGACGCGGGCGGCGGTCTGCTGAAGATCAACCCCTTCGTGCCGCAGCTGAACCTGCGCGCGCCGATCGACATGAAGTTCGGTCCCGACGGCGCCATGTACCTCGCCGAATGGGGAATCGGCTACGGCCACTCCAACACCGACGACGGGATCTACCGGATCGACTACGTCGCGGGCAACCGCGCCCCACTGGCCAGGGCGGCCGCGAGTCCGGACTCGGGCAAGGCGCCGCTGCCCGTCACCTTCTCCTCCGCGGGCTCCGGCGATCCCGACGGCGACCCGCTCACCTACGCGTGGGACTTCGGTGACGGCGGCACCTCGACCAGCGCCAACCCCGCGCACACCTACACCGCCAACGGCAACTACACGGCCCGGCTGACCGTCAAGGACCCCGGCGGCAAGACGGGCAGCATGACCGTTCCCATCACCGTCGGCAACACGCGTCCCAGCGTGACCTTCGCCAACCCGCCCAACGGCGGCTTCCTCACCTTCGGCGACAACCTGACCTACACGGTGAACGTCACCGACCCCGAGGACGGCACGGTCGACTGCTCCCGCGTGAAGGTCACCACCGCGCTGGGCCACGACAGCCACAGCCACGACACCGGCCAGTTCACCGGCTGCACCGGCACGGTCCCGACCAGCGCATCCGGGCACGACGCCGACGCCAACACCTACTACGTCATCTCCGCCGACTACACCGACAACGGCGGCCTCCAGGGCACCACGACGATCACCCTCCAGCCCAAGCACAAACAGGCCGAGTACTTCTCCGCCCAGTCCGGCATCCGCGTCGTGGAGCAGAGCGGCGCCGAGAACGGCAAACGCATCGGCGACATCTCCAACAACGACTGGATCGCCGTCAACCCGGTGAACCTCAAGAACATCACCTCCGTGGCGTTCCGGGTGTCCACGCCCAACAACAACGCCGGTTCGATCGAACTGCGCGCCGGCTCGCCCACCGGAACGCTGGTCGCGAGCCAGACGATCCCCAGTACGGGCGGCTGGGACAACTACGTCACCCTGCCCTCCGTACCGATCACCGACCCGGGCGTCAGCGGCACCCTCTACGCCGTGTTCAAGTCCTCGGGCGGATCGCCCTTCGACCTGGACTCCTTCACCTTCAACGGCGCCGGTGTCGGCGTGCCGGGTAGCGGCGGCCCGCAGAACGGCGGCGTCTACACGCTGACCGCCGAGCACAGCGGCAAGCTCGCCGACGTCTCCGGGAACTCCTCGGCCGACGGCGCGCAGGTCGTCCAGTGGCCCGCGACCGGTGGCGCCAACCAGAAGTGGAAACTGACCGACGCCGGCAACGGCACCTTCACCGTGACGGCCCAGCACAGCGGCAAGTGCCTCGACGTCACGGGCGCCTCGACCGCCGACAACGCGCTCATCGCGCAATGGACCTGCGCGTCCGGCGCGAACAACCAGAAGTGGAAGTTCGAGGCGACCGGCACGGCGGGCGTCTACCGTGTCGTGTCGGTCAACAGCGGCAAGTGCCTGGACGTCCCCGGCGGCTCCACCGCCGACGCCGTCCAGCTCATCCAGTGGACCTGCGGCACCGGGGCCAACCAGCGGTGGAAACTCACCAAGGTCGGCTGACACCGGCGGTCCCGGCCGGTTCCACCGAACCGGCCGGGACCGTCCCCGCGCGCGGACCTGAGCGGGCGGAAAGTAGTCGCCCCCGTACAGGCGCCGGCGGAGTACGGTGTTGGCGAGTTTTCCGACAGGGGCGAAGCGGCCTCGGCGGTCGAAGCATCGCGCGCACACTGGGGAGGACATCATGTCCGTGCACGGCGACTCTCGGCGCCCGCGACCGGGCGAGCGACGGCCGCGTGGCCACCGCCGTAAGAAGAAGCGCCGTACGGGACTGATCCTGACCCTGGTCCTCGTACTGGGCGCCGGTCTCCTCGTCGGTGGCTGGGTCGTCTACGGCAAGCTCACCGACACCGCGCCCGACTACGAGGGTGAAGGCACCGGCGAGGTGCTGGTGACCGTCGAGCCCGACGCGAACCTCAGCGACATCGCCGACGTCCTCTTCGAGAACGACGTGGTCAAGAGTCCCGGCGCCTTCGTCAACGCCACGATGAGCAACCCTCAGGCGACGAGTATCGGCCCGGGCACGTACAAGCTGCGCAAGCAGATGTCGGGGAAGGCCGCGCTCGACCTCCTCTTGAAACCCGAGAGCCGTGTCGTCGACGGGTTCATCGTCAAGGAGGGCTGGCAGACCTTCCGGATCTACAAGGAGCTGTCGAAGAAGTTCGACATCCCCGTCGAGGACTTCGAGGACGCCGCCAAGGACACCGAGGAGCTGGGCATCGACCCCTCCTGGTACACCCGGGCCGACGGCAAGAAGGCCGCCAAGGGCCTTGAGGGCTTCCTCTACCCGGCGACCTACGAGCTCAACGAGGACATGAAACCGGCCGAGATGCTGCGGGAGATGGTCACCAAGTTCATGGCCGTCGCCGACGCCGACGGCCTGCGCGACCTCGCCGAGGAGAAGAACGTCGCCCCCTACGAGGCCCTGATCATCGCCTCGATCATCCAGGGCGAGGGGATCGAGAAGGACTTCGGCAAGATCTCCCGGGTCATCTGGAACCGCCTCGACCCCGAGATCTGGGACCCGCCCTTCCTCAACATGGACTCGACCACCAACTACTGGCGCGAGCTCAACGGTGAGAAACGCAAGGACAACCTCACCGACGAGGAGAACCACGACCCCGACAACCCGTACCAGACCTACGGGAACCTCGGCCTGCCCCCGGGCCCGATCGGCAACCCCGGCAAGGCCGCCCTCGACGCCGCCTTCGCGCCCGAGGACGGTCCCTGGCTCTACTTCGTGAAGATCGACAAGGAGGGCAACTCGGCCTTCGCGGTCACCGAGGCCGAGCACCAGGCCAACGTCGACAAGGCGATCGAGAACGGAGCCTACTGACGCGGCGGGACAGGGGCGTCACGCGCGGCCGGGCCGAGCGCCGCAGGCGACGGGCGCGGGGATGCCGGTGATCGGCGCACTCCTGCTCATAACGTGACCCACCTGAGAACGGACCGCGACATCTGAGGGCTGACAACGCCGATCCCGCTGTGCGAGACTTCGGCTCAACCCCGCTTCCTCGCACGGAAGAACGAAGCCCATGCTCACGCGCCCCACGGCGGTGCCGGCCACCCTCACCGAAGAGATGGCCTACGGACTGATGTGCGTCGGCTGCCGGCGTGACGTCCGTGACGGCCGCGCCGACGAGGTCGCCGTGGGTGAAGACCGGGGATGGACCCTCGTCGCGTGCCGTGGGGCTTGTGCGGCAGGGGTTTGCGGCGACCCGGACGGCTGGGCCGACAAGCCCGGCGGACTGCCTTCGCTCACCGACCGCATCGACCGGTGGGAAGACGACGGCGACAGCTGACACCGTCGATCCACAGTGGACGAAGCGGCCGTTCAGTCGCTCGCCCGCCGCGGCGCCCCCGTCGACGCCCGGACCACCAGTTCGGCGTCGAACAGCATCTCCTCGGTACCGCCGCGCAGACCGCCGATCCGTTCGAGGAGCAGCGATACCACCGCCCGGCCCATGGCCTCCACCGGCCGGCGCAGGGTCGTCAACGGCGGCTCGGTGTGGGTCAGCGCCGGGTCGTCGTCGAAGCCGATCAGCGAGACGTCGCGGGGCACGGACAGGCCGAGCCGGCGGGCCGCGCGGACGGCGCCCATCGTGAGCGCGTGATCGGCGCAGACCAGCGCGGTGGCCCCCGCCGCGACCAGACGCGTGGCGGCGGCCTGCCCGTCCTCGGCGGTGAGTTCGGTCCGGGTCACCAGTTCCGGCCAGGCCGCACCGCTGAAGGCGGCCCGGTGCGCGGCCAGCCACCGTCGTGACGGCAGGTGGGTCTCGGGGCCGAGCAGGAGGCCGATGTCGCGGTGTCCGAGCGCCGTCAGGTGTTCCCGGGCGAGCCCGGCCGCGTGACCGTCCTCAATGGACACATGAGGCAGCGGCACGGCGAGGTCACCGGCGTTGAGCAGCACGGTGGGCAGGCCGCGCTCGGCGAGTCGCCGGTAGGGCTCGTCGCGGCCGTCGGCGAACTGGTAACCGCCGCCGAGGAACACCGCGCCCGACACCGCCTGGGCGAACAGCAGCTCGGTGTAGGCCTCCTCGCTCAAGGTCTCGCCCGCGCCGGTGCACAGGACGGGCGCGAAACCGCGCCGGGCGAGGGCCCCGGAGACGACCTCGGTCAACGCCGCCGCCGGGGCGCTGAGCGCGGGCAGGACGAGGCCGACGAGCCGCGCGCGCCCCTCGCGCAGCTTGACCGGCCGCTCGTAGCCGAGATCGGCGAGGGCGGCCAGGACCGCGGCCCGCGTCGTCGGTGAGATGCCCGGCCGGGCGTTGAGGACCCGCGAGACCGTCGACTGGCTGACCCCCGCGCGAGCGGCGACAGCGGCCAGATTGCTTGCCATGGCGGCAGTCTAGCCATTCTGTCCAAAACTTTGCATGCCCTGTTCGGTTTTTGCGAAGACGGCTAGGCTCTGCGCATGACGACACGACTCGAAGAGGTGGCCGAGCTCGCGGGCGTCAGCAGCGCGACCGTGAGTCGTGTCCTCAATGGACGGACCGGCACCTCCGCCCGGAGCCGCGACGCCGTGCTGACCGCCCTCGACGTGCTCGGGTACCGGCGTCCCGCCGCCGCCCGCGCCGAGCCGGGAAGCCTCATCGGCCTGGTCGTCCCCGACCTGCGCAACCCGATCTTTCCCGCATTCGCCGACCTCATCGCGGCCGCGCTCGTCCGGCGCGGCCTGGTTCCGTTGCTGTGCGCCCGCACCCCCGACGGCATCTCCGAGGCCGACCACATCGAGCTGCTGCTCGCGCACGGCACCGGCGGCGTCATCTTCATCGGCGGCAGCCTCGCCGACGCCGGTCCGGAGCATCGCCGCACCCTGACCGACCGCGGGATGCCCGTGGTGCTGGTCAACGCCGCCGACGGCCACTCCGGCGCGGCGACGGTCGCCGTGGACGACGCCGACGCCGTCGGCAGGGCCCTCGCCCACCTCGCCGACCTGGGGCACCGGCGGATCGGCCTCGTCGCCGGACCTGACGGCCACGCCCCCTCCGACCGCAAGGTCGCCGCCTTCACCGCCCGCCTGCCCGGCATGCCCGTCGCGCACGCGATGTTCACCGCCGAAGGCGGCCGCGCGACCGCCGCGCGACTCCTCGACGCGCGGGTCACGGCCCTGGTGTGCGCCAGCGACGCGCTCGCGCTCGGCGCGATCCGCGCCGTCCGCCGGCGCGGCCTCGACGTCCCGCGCGACGTGTCGGTCATCGGCTTCGACGACTCCGCGTACATGCCCGTCACCGATCCGCCCTTGACGACGCTGCGGCAGCCGGTCGCCGCGATCGCCTCGGCCGCCGTGGCGGCGCTGGCCGGCCTGCTCGCGGGCCGCGGCGATCAGGCGGGTGGACTCCTCTTCGAGCCGGAACTCATCGTCCGCGAGACGACCGGTCCGCCACCGCGCTCGAATGCCTGAATTTCAGGCGACTGCTAGAAACCAGACTCCATCAAGTAGCTTTCTTGCAATCGGTTCTGGACTTCCTGCCCTACTCTCCCTATCCTTCTGCCAACGCCGCATGGCCGTGACGCCCGCGCAACTCATGCGAAACAAGGACGCAACGGCCGTTTCGCCGACGTCGGCGTGCACCGAAGGGACCGCACATGAGCAGCGGCAAGGCATCGACCGACCTTCGCCCCACCCCGACCCCACCCGCCCGGCGCACCCGGTTCGTCCTCGCGGCCGCCGCTTTAGCGGCCGTCACCGCCGGCGCCCTCCTCGTCGCCAACACGGCCCTCGCCGGATCGACGGTGTACCAGGCCGAATCGGCGTCCCTGTCCGGCGGCGCCGTCGTCGCCTCCGACCACTCCGGCTACAGCGGGAGCGGCTTCGTCGGTGGATACACCGACGCCAACCGGGGTGCCGCGGCCACGACCTTCGCCGTCAGCACCGCGGCCGCCGGTTCACACCGGCTGTCCCTGCGCTACGCCAACGGCACGACCGCGCAGATGTCGCTTTCCCTGTACGTCAACGGAACCCGCGTCCGACAGGTCGCACTTCCCGCCACGGCGAACTGGGACACCTGGGCCGCCCGCGACGAGACCGTCACCCTCCCGGCCGGCCGCGGCAGCGTCGCCTATCGCTTCGATTCCGGCGACTCCGGCAACGTCAACCTCGACAGCCTCACCGTCACCGACATCGCCGCACCACCGGCCGGAACCCACGAGGCCGAATCGGCGTCCCTGTCCGGCGGCGCCGTCGTCGCCACCGATCACCCCGGCTACACCGGAAGCGGCTTCGTCGGCGGATACACCGACGGCAACAAGGGCGCGGCCGCCACGACCTTCACCGTGAGCGCCGTCGCCGGTCAGGCGACCACGACCTTGCGCTACGCCAACGGAACCGGCGCCACGATGACGCTGTCGCTGTACGTCAACGGAACACGCGCCCGGCAGATCCTCCTCCCGCCGACGTCCCATTGGGACACTTGGGGGACCGCCGCCGAGACGGTCTCCCTAACCTCCGGCGCCAACACGATCGCCTACCGCTTCGACACCACCGACTCCGGCAACGTCAACCTCGACAACATCACCGTCGTCGCCGACGCACCGAGCCCCACCGGCTCGCCCAGCCCGAGCGAACCGCCGCCCGGCGGGCAGGTCTACGAACTCGAAACCGCCTTCCGCGCGGGCGGCCCGGCGGTCGCGACCTCCATCGGCGGCTACGGCGGCTCGGGCTACGTCACCGGCTTCACCACGGTCGGCGCCCGCGTCATCCGCACCGTCAACGTTCCCGGCGCGAAGACCACGGCCGTGACCGTCCGGTACGGCAACACGACCGGCTCGGCCAAGACCCTCAGCGTCCACGTCAACGGCCGCAAGACCGGCCAGATCGTCCTTCCCGCGGGCACCGGCTGGCTCACCGCGAGCCAGAACCTCGCCCTGCGCTCGGGCGTCAACCTCGTCGCCTTCCAGTACGACAGCGGCGACAGCGGCGGTGTCGCGCTCGACAACGTGACCGTCGCGGGCGGTGCCGCGCTCGCCGCGCGAGGCGCCACCGTCCCGTACACCGAGTACGAGGCCGAGAACGGATCCACCAACGGCACGCTCATCGGCCCGGACCGTACGTACCGCACCATCGCCTCGGAGTCCTCCGGCCGCCGCGCGGTCCGCCTCGACAACGCCGGGAAGTACACCCAGTTCACCCTCACCGCCCCCGCCAACTCCGTCGTCGTGCGCCACTCCATCCCCGACAACGCCGCCGGGACCGGGATCACCGCGCCACTCGCCCTGTACGCCAACGGAACCAAGGTCACGGACCTCCAGCTCACCTCCGCCTACAGCTGGGTCTACGGCGACTACCCCTTCCCCAACGACCCCGGCCTCGGCGGGGCCCACCGCTTCTACGACGAGACCCGCGCCAAACTGGCCGCCACGTACCCGATCGGGACGGTCTTTCGGCTCCAGAACGAAACCGCGACGCCGATCACCGTCGACCTCCTCGACACCGAGACCGTCGAAGCCGCCTACACACCGCCCGCGGGCGCCCTCGACATCACCGCCTACGGCGCCGTCTCCGGCGGAGGCGACGACACCGGCGCGATCCGTTCGGCGATCAGCGCCGCCAGGTCGCAGGGCAAGAGCGTCTGGATCCCTTCCGGGACCTTCGATCTGACCGCGCGCGTCGACGTCGACAACGTCGCGATCCGCGGCGCCGGCATGTGGCACGCGACCCTGCGCGGCAACAACGGCCGTGGCGGGTTCTACGCCGTCGGCGGCAACGTCCAGCTCGCCGACTTCACCTTCGCCGGCGACGTCCGCCACCGCGACCCCGACGGCGTGGTCACCACCGACGCGGCCATGGAGGGCGAGTTCGGCTCGGGCTCACTGATCCACAACGTGTGGATCGAACACTCCAAGGTCGGCCTGTGGGCCAGGGGGAACACCAACGGCCTCTACCTGGCGGCCGTGCGGATCCGCGACACCTTCGCCGACGGCGTCAACCTCAACAACGGTGTCCGCGACAGCCGGGTCGAGCAGAGCGTCCTGCGCAACACCGGCGATGACGCGCTGGCGATGTGGTCGCAGTCGGCGCCGGTCGTCAACACCGCCTTCACCTTCAACACCGCGACACTGCCGATGCTGGCGAACACGTCGGCGATCTACGGCGGCACCGACAACCGCATCGAGGACAACCTGTTCTCCGACACCGTCTACACCGCCTCGGGCGTCATCGTCAGCACCTGGCACGCCGCACTGCCCTTCGCCGGGACGACGACGGTCCAGCGCAACACGCTGACCCGCACCGGAGGCCGCAACAACGACTGGAACCGTAACCTCGGCGCGGTCTGGATCTACGCCGAGGCGAGGGACATGACCGCACCGATCGTGATCCGGGACCTCGTCGTCAACGACAGCACCTACCAGGCGATCCTCCTCGAACGCGACCGGACGATCACCAACGTCACCTTCCAGCGCGTGACCGTGACCGGCGCGGGGACCTACGGCATCGACATTCGCGCGAGCGGCGGCGCCCGCTTCGAGTACGTCACCGTCACCGGCGCCGTCTCTGGCGGCCTCAACAACCAGACCGGCTACACGATCGACCGCGGACCAGGCAACACCGGCTGGTGACCGCGTCCCGGGCGCCCTCCCACCGGGGGCGCCCGGCATCCGCACGCCCTTACGGAGCCCACATGCGAAACCGAACCCTCGCCCGCCTCGCCGCGGTGGCGGCGGTGAGCGCCGCGCTCGCCGCCGTCCCCGCGACGGCCGACGCCGCGCCCCCGCGCGTCACGATTCCCAGCCTTCCGGGCACGGCCCTGCCACTGCCCGCCGACGTCGGCGCCGCCGTCCCCTTCACCGAGTACGAGGCCGAACACGCGCGGACGACCGGTGCCGTCCTCGGCCCGGACCGCGCCTACACCCACCTCGCCGCCGAGGCCTCCGGCCGCCGCGCGGTCGCGCTCGACCCGGGCGAGTACGTCGAGTTCGTCCTCGCCCGCACGGCCGATGCCGTCGACGTGCGTTACTCCATTCAGGACGGCCGGGAGACGACGCTGCGCACGCGGATCGACGGGCGCGCCGGTCCCGGCCTGGCCTTGACGTCGGCCTACGCGCACGCCTACGGACTGTTCCCCTTCACCAACGACCCGGCCGACGGCGGGGCTCACCACTTCTTCGACGACGCGCGCGTGATGTTCCCCCGCACACTCCCTGCCGGGACCCGCGTTCGCTTCGAGGCGGTAGCGCCGACCGTGCTGGACCTCGCCGACTTCGAGACCGTCGGCCCGGCGCCGTCGCAGCCCGCCGGCTACCTGGACGCGACCGACTTCGGCGCCGACCCGAGCGGCGGAACCGAGTCCCTGCAGGCGATCCAGGCCGCGATCGACGCCGCCCGCGACAGCGCGACAGGGCTGTGGATCCCGCCCGGGAGGTACCGCGTCGGAGGCAAACTCCGCGTCGACGAGGTGACCGTGCGCGGCGCCGGACCGTGGCGGACGGTGCTGACCGGGCCGGGCGTCGGCGTCTTCGGCACCGACGCCCCCGACCCGAGCACGAACGTGCACCTGTCGGACTTCGCCGTGTTCGGCGAGACGACCGTTCGGGACGACACGATCGCCGACAGCGGTTTCGGCGGATCCTTCGGCGGTGCGTCCACGATCGACAACGTGTGGATCGAGCACACCAAGGTCGGCATGTGGTTCGACGGGCCCTCGGAAGGGCTCACGGTCAGCCGCGCGCGCATCAAGAACGTCTGGGCCGACGGCATCAACCTCCACAATGGAGTGAGCCGGACCACGATCCGCGACACCTTCGTGCGCAACACCGGCGACGACGGCATGGCGATGTGGTCGGACCGCAACGCCGACCACCACAACGCCTTCACCCGCAACACCGTGGTACTTCCCCTGCTGGCCAACGCCTTCGCCGTCTATGGCGGCCACGACAACATCGTGACCGGCAACATCGCCGCCGACAGCGTCACGCAGGGCGGCGGGATCCACGTCGCCAACCGCTTCGGTTCGGTGCCCCTGGCCGGTACCACGACGCTGTCGTGGAACCTGTTGGTGCGCGCCGGATCGCTCGTGCCCAACGACCCCGTCCAGATCGGCGCGATCTGGTTCTGGGCCGCCGACGCGCCCATGACCGGCGCGATCCGCGTCGAAGGCGAGCGCCTGATCGACTCCTCCTACGCGGGCGTGCAGTTCTACGGTGGCGACATCACCGGCGTCACCGTCGATCGCGTGGCAATCCTCGGGGCGGGCTCCTTCGCCGTCCAGGTCCAGGCGACGGGCGCGGCGAGCTTCAGCCGCGTCGTGGCCGGGGGTCTCGGCGAGGCGGGCGTCCACACCTGCGGCGACGGCTTCGCCCTCACCCGCGGCAAGGGCAACATCGGCTGGGGCACGAGCACGTGCGGTCTTCCCGCCGCCGGGCAGCTGGAACTCGCCCCGGCCGCGGGGCTCGACTTCGGCTTCCACTCTCTCGGCGAGTCGGCGACCTTGCCGCTGACGGTCACCAACCCCGGCCCCGATCCCGTCGAGGTCACCGCGATCCGCCCACCGGCGGGCTTCACCGTCCTCGGCGGCACCTGCCCGACCATCGCGGTCGGCGCGAACTGCACCGTCCTCATCGGATTCGCGCCGGTCACCGCGGGGTTCTTCCAGGGCCGCATGGTCCTCGAAACGACCTCACCGGCCGGTCCCTACGTCGTCGGCCTCACCGGGATCGGCTTCGACCCCGACGGCAACCTCGCCCTGGGCCGCACCGCCACGGCGAGTTCCACGGCGGGCTGGTGGCTGCCGCCGTCGAACGTCGTCGACGGTGACCAGGGCACCTACTTCGAGAGCGCCAACGGGGCCTTCCCGCAGACCCTCGGCGTCGACCTCGGCCGGGACTTCACCGTCGGCCGTATCGTGCTGAAACTCCCGGACGGCTGGGGAACCCGCACACAGACGATCGCCCTCACCGTCGACGGCACGCCTCTGTTGGCGGCCACCGACCACAGCTTCGACCCCGCGACCGGAAACGCCGTCACCATCACGTTTTCGGCCGTCTCCGCCCGCGAACTGGTCTTGACCTTCACCGGCAACACGGGCTGGCCCGCCGCCCAGATCTCCGAGTTCGAGGTCTACGCGCACTGACGGGCCCCTGAGCGCCGTGCGCGAGTCCGCGCGCGGCGCTCAGCGGGTCAGCGTCGCCGCGCGATCCGGTCGCCGACGATACGGGCGATCCACGACAGGACGCCGGTGGCGATCGCGATCAGCCCGCCGGCCACGAGGTTGTCGCGGACGGAGTCCCAGTTGATGCCGATCGCGGTGACGACGTCCTGGAGATAGGGCGCGAGGACGATGACGGCGAGACCGGCCGTGACGATCGTCGCGGCGCTGTTGATCGACCATCGCGTGATGAGGTAGAGCCCGTTGTAGAGCCGGTCGATCTCGGCGGTGGCGGCGCCGTGACCGAGACTGCTGATCCAGCGGTCGAAGGCCAGGACGTTCTGCGAGGCGAGCCAGATGTGGCGAACGTTCGAGCCGTTGTTCAGTGACCAGGAGCCACGGTCGGCGGCGTCGCCGTCCGGCCAGGCCGTCTGGGTGCGCGCGAGGTGGTCGGCGGCCTTGGCGCACGCGACCTTCGTCTTTCGCAGCGGCAGACCGGCGAGAGCGTAGAGACCCCAGGCGGTGCCGGCGTTGTAGCAGCGGATGGTGCCCGGTGCCGTCGTCGTGTGCCATTCGTCGACGCTGACGGGCCAGCCGCCGTCGCCGCCCTGCTCGTCGATCAGGTACTCGATCGCGCTCTCCAGCAAGGAGACCGGCACGTTCGCCGCGCGCAGGGCGCAGATCACCTGCGCCGTCGACGCCGGGGTCGGGACGGAGTTCGCCGAGACGCCCCAGCCGTGTGACTTGGTGTCCTGGATGCTGAAGAGGTACTCGATCATCTTGAGGCGCATCTTCTCCTCGTGGCCCCAGACGGAGAAGGCCCACAGGCACAACGCCGTCGGCATGACACGCGGGAAGGTGCCGTCCTTCGGTGTGGTCGAGACCCAGCCGCCCTCCTGGAGCTGCACGCACCCCTCCAGGTACGTCAGCGCGCTGGTGACGTCGGGCCGGTGCTTCTGGAGGCGGCACTCGCGGAACAGGATCAGCGGCCACGCCGTGGACTCCACCCCGGCGAACTGGAACTCGACGCTGGGGAAACTGCCGTCCGGCAACTGCTGCGACATGATCCAGTCGATGGCCCGCGAAGGATCCACCGCGCGCATGTGGACCTGGGGATCATCGACCTTGTTTAAGGCGACGTAGGCGCGGACCCCGTCGACGGTGCCGCCCCAGACCGACGGATGCGGCGAGCCGGCGTACGTCGGCCAGCTGGCGGGCTCCTCCAGGTAGGCGGACTCGATCCAGTCCGCGGCCGCCTCAAGCGCCTGCGTCCAGCCGAGCCACGCGCTCTTCGACTTGCCGCGCATCACGAACCCCCGCGTCCCGGACCCCACGGTCCCTCAGAATCACGTATGACACGCGGTGGGGGCCCGACAAGGGAAAAGTCCGGGATCCGACACGCCGACGAGACGCCCGCCGGCACCGGTTGCGGACGCCGACGGCGGCCGTCCGCAACCCTCGCCGGGCGACCGCGTCCGCCGGAGAAGTGCTCGCGTGCTTCCGAACAACGAACTCGGCGGGCAGGTGGAGACCGGCGGTCGGCTCAGCGCACCCACCGGCCAGAACGGTCAGGATCATCGTCCACATCGGGACATCGGGGGCCGGATCCGGCCGAAAGCCTTGTTCTTCAACACTCTGAGTCGTGAAGCTGTAGCACGACAACGACGAAGGCCGGGGGATTCATGGGACAGCAGGCACACGGCTCGGTGGAGTCGGTATCGAGCGCGCGCGTACTCGTCACCGGCGGCGCTGGCTTCATCGGCTCGCACCTGTGCGAAGCACTGGTCGCTTCCGGTGCGGACGTGACGGCGTTGGACGACCTGTCCTGCGGGCGGCGGTCCAACCTCGACGGCCTCACCGGGCATGAGCGCTTCCGGTTCCTCAAGGGCTCCGTTCTCGACGAGTCGTTGGTGCATCGCCTGGCGGCCGAGTCCGAAGCGGTCTACCACCTCGCCGCCGTCGTCGGTGTGCCTCGTGTGCTACGCGATCCGGCCGGGACCATGGAGACCAACTGGGTGGGCGGCCGCAACGTCGTCGATGCCGCTGTGAGCGCCAAGGCACGGCTCGTACTGGTCAGCACCTCGGAGGTCTACGGGCGCGAAGCCGCGAGCCCGCAGCATGAGGGCCTGCCCATCCCGGAGTTCTCCGGGGAAGAAGCACGGGACAGCTATCCGCGCAGCAAGCGCCTGAGCGAGCTCTACTGCTTGGAGCAGTCGTCCGGGACGTGGCCCGCGCCGGTGATCGTGCGGCTGTTCAACATCGCCGGACCGCGTCAGCTCGACACGATCGGGATGGTCATGCCGAGCCTGGTCAAACAGGCCCTCTCGGGCGAGGACGTGACCGTTTACGGGACCGGCGAGCAGACCCGCACCTTCTGCGACGTGGGCGAGGCCGCCGACGCGATGGTCCGCTTGGGCGCGCTCAAGAACGGCGAACCGCTGATCGTCAACGTCGGCAGCCGTCTACCGGTGTCCATCAACGAACTCGCCGAGGCCGCGGTGAAAGGGGCCGGCACGGCGGCGCGGATCCGCCGGATCGGATACCGCGAAGCGCATGCCACCGACTACGTCGACTTCATGCGCCGGCAGCCGTCCATCGACCTGGTCCGTGAACTAACCGGATGGGAACCGGCCACGGACCTGCCGACGATCGTTCGGCGCGTCGCCGACTCGCTCCGCGAGTCCTGAACCCCGCTCGACGGCACTCACAACGATCTTATGGGGGAAAGAATGAAAGAACCCAGGCGTGTCCTCATCGTCGGGCAAGGGTATGTGGGACTGCCTCTGGCCGTACGCGCCGTGGAGGCGGGCTATCACGTCATCGGCTACGACATCAACGAGACACGCGTGACTCGCCTGCGGGCAGGCGAGTCCTACATCGAAGACGTCCCAGCGGAGCGACTGGCCGCGGCACTGGCCTCCGGCCGGTTCGAGCCCAGCGCCGACTCAGGTGCGGCGGCCGGTTTCGACATCGCCGTCATCACCGTGCCGACCCCGCTGCGTGCAGGAGTACCCGACCTGACCTTCGTCGAGCACGCGACTTCGATGCTCGGCGAGCATTTGCGGCCCGGCGCGACGGTGGTCCTGGAGTCGACGACCTACCCGGGCACGACCGACGACATCGTCGCGCCCCTGCTGGAACGGATCTCCGGTTGCCGGGCGGGGCACGATTTTCATCTCGGGCACAGCCCCGAGCGCATCGATCCCGGTAACGCGAGCTGGCAGTTCGAGAACACTCCCAAAATCGTCTCGGGCGTGAACGAGTCGTCCCTCCAGGCGATCCAGGCGTTCTACGACACGATCGTGCACAAGACCGTCTCGGTGGCCTCGCCCCGTGTCGCCGAGCTGGCGAAGCTGCTGGAGAACACCTTCCGGCTGGTCAACATCGCCCTGGTCAACGAACTCGCCACCTTCACCCGCGACCTCGGCGTCGACGTCTGGGAGGCCATCGACGCCGCGGCGACCAAGCCCTACGGCTTCACGCGCTTCGTGCCCGGTCCGGGCGTCGGCGGACATTGCATTCCGGTCGACCCGACCTACCTGTCCTGGAGCGTGCGGAGGTCCACCGGCAGGGCCTTTCGGTTGGTGGAGCTCGCCAGCGAGATCAACCGGCAGATGCCCGACTACCTCGTCAGCCGCCTGACCACCGGACTGAACAGCCGCGGGAAACCGGTGAAGGGATCACGGATCCTGCTGCTCGGCATGGCATACAAGAAGAACACCGGCGACGCGCGGGAATCGCCGTCGCTGCGGATCGCCGAACGGCTCGTCGCGATGGGCGCTGAAGTCAGGATCATCGATCCGCACGTGGACGAACTCCCGCAGGACGACGGAACCCGCCGCACCGACTTCAGCGCCGGGGAGATCGCGGCCGCCGATGCCGTGATACTGCTGACCGACCACGACAGCTTCGACCTGGATGTGGTGTCCACGCACGCCGAATACGTTCTCGACAGCCGGAACAAAATGCGCGCCGGTACAGCGGTGGAGGTGCTGTGATGAGTGCTGAGAACCCGGCCTCTCCGGTGATCTCGGTGGCCGTCATGGCCCATCCGAGCCGCAAGGACGCCGCCGAGCGGGTCGCCGAACGGCTCGCCTGCTTCGACGCGCGGGTCGTGTTCGATCCCGAACCGGACGCGCCACCGTCGGCGATGCGAACCGCTCGCCTCGCCTGGCGTGCGCATGACCCGTCGGCGACGCACCACCTGGTCGTACAGGACGACATCACCGTCCCCGACGGGTTCGAGGAGGCTCTGACCGCGGCCGTGCGGCTCCAGCCCGAACGCGTCTTCAACGTGTGGAACGAGTGGACCAACCGGAGCGGCGCCGCGATCCGGCTCGCGGCCTACTCCGAGGCGGACTGGGCTCCCGTCTCGGACCGGTCGGTGGTCGCCGTGGCCGTGGTGATGCCGACGGCGATGATCGCCGACTTCCTCGACTACCTGCCGCGGCACCCCGACGACCGCGACTCCGGGGCGCTGTTCGAGTTCCTCAGGATGCGCGGGGAGGTCGCGTTGACGACCGTGCCGTGCCTCGTCCAGCATGACGAGCCGATGGTCGACAGCCTGTGGCGGAGAAACCTCGACCAGGGACCCCGGCGGGCGGCGGTGTATCCCGGAAAGGTGTCGGCCGAGTCACTCACGAACGTCGACGTGGTGCGCTTCGGGTGCCTCCCCTACCTGCCGCTGGAGACGCTGTCCTCGGCCGTGGCCGCGCCGAGACCCGGGATCGCGGAGTTCGAACTGCGGAGCGGCGTTGACTGCCTGCGTGTGCTCGAAGAGACCAGGGAGACGATGTCCGAAAGGTTCATGGACGAGGTCTTCTCCGAAGTGGTCGAGCTTCGCCGCGACCTGTCGCCGGCCCATCTGTTCCATGCGTGGCTCACGGCGGTGTTCTCCGGGTACGAGGTCTTCGCCTCCTATGGGCGTGCGCCGCGCGTGGATGGAGAAGTCGTCGAGTTGGCCCTGCGCTCACTGCTGGTCGGCGCACTCAAGCGGACTCTTCCCGTGCGAACGCTCGACCGGCTCGGCGACGCGAACGTCGGCTGGCTTGGACGAGGCCTGTCCCTGGGCGCCGACTACGCCCGAAAGTCCCGGGTTCGCTCCGGACTCGTGCCGCCGTTGGCGGTGGCGGACGGCTGACCGTCCGCCACCGCGGCTCACCGCGGCACGGGATCCTCCAGCGGCCGGTTCCCGTCGTGGTAAACGATGCGGGGACCGGCCTGGCCTGGAGCTTCCAGGGCGTCAAGGATGCGGATGGCGTGGGCCGGACGGACGAGGCGCTGGACTTCGTCGCGGGTCAGCCACGCCGCGGTCCTGGCCTCTTCCGTCGGCGTGGCCTCGCCGCCGACGTACTCGCACCTCCAGATCATGGTCACCGGCCGCTTGGGGTGCCCGAACTCCTTGTGGACGCCGGTGATCCACAGGGCTTTCACCGCCACGCCGGTCTCTTCCAGGACCTCGCGTTCCACACCTGTCTCGAAGGTCTCGTCGAGTTCGAGGACCCCCGCGGGCGGCTCCCAGCGACCGTTGTCCATGCGCTCGATGCAGAGCACACGTCCGTCCCGTTCAACGACGCCGACCATGGCGACGCTGTGCATCGGGGTGTCGTTCATGTTCTCCCACTTTCGTTGATCAGGTGACGAACACCGTCGGCGGGACCGCGCCGAACAGGACCGCCTTGCCCACCAGCTGGATGCGCCCGGTAGCGCCGAACAGGCGGCAAAGGGTGTTGATGTCCCGGCGAACCTGACGATCGCTGATGCCGAGTCCACCGGCTATACGTCGATCAGTCCAGTCCCGCGCGAGCATTCGGATGATGAGTTGCTGCCGTATCGTTAAATCGCATGAATGGCCGACGCGCCACGTTGGGCGCCGGGCGCGGACATTCGTTCGCGGATGTGCACAGTTCACATCGTGCTCTGCTTCTGACATAGGCAAAGGGCACTCCAAAATGGGCACGGGCACGCGAAAGTTGAGCAGCCATCGTAGAACATGAACCTCCCGTGAACGATGTGTTGTAGATCACCTGAGTTGTCTCTCGATGGTTCTGAGCACTGATCGGATCTCGACCGAACACCCCGTGGTCGCCGTTGAGGATGGCCGGATCCGGTCTCGGCGGTTGTGCCCTTCAAGGCGCCATGGCAAACTGCGCCGAGCTCGAACTCGATGGTTCGTTGGTCGATGACAAACGGGGGGAACAGCGGCGTGACAGTCGAACAAGTAGACCGGACCTTCATGCGGCAGCTCGTCGAGCATTTCAACGTTGTTTGGCGGCAAAGGAGCCTCAGGGGCCTGTTCGGAGGGCTGTTACTCGCGGGGAGTGCCGTTTCGGCACTGGTTTCTCTCATTCCGGTATTCGCCGTCAGGGAATTGCGTGCCGACACCGCCGACGTCGGCGTCTATGTCACCGTCGTCACTCTGATATCGATCCCGATCGGCCTGGTCGCCGGTCGCGTCACCGACCAGTTCGCCGACCGGAGACCGTTCGCCGTACTCGCCACCGTCTGGGTGTTCATCGGTTTCGTGGCGGTGCAGTTCGTCGGCGACTTCGCCGGCCTGCTCATCGTCGGCGTGGCCTTCTTCACCTTCGTGGACACGACCAACGCACAGCTGCTCGCCTACGGACGTGAAGCCGTCACCGGCCTGCCGGACTCCGCTCGGCCCGCCATCGTTTCGACGCTGCGCACCGCCTACTCCTTCGGATACATAGTCGGCCCGGTCGTGGTCGCCGGCCTGCTCGCGCTCGTCGACACCAGGCTCAGCATCACCGCCTTCGGTGTCCTGTACCTCGCATCGGCGCTCGCATACGTACGCCGACGGCGATCGACGCCGACGCGGGCGCCCGGAGACGGCCGGCCCGACGCGCCCAAGAACGTGGCACCGGCCCCACCACGCCCAAGCCACCTGTACTGGATCGCCGCGGCGCTGATCCTGGTGACGACGGCTCCGGTCGTCCGCGGATCGTTCCTGTTGCTGCGTGCCACCGAAGACCTGGCGATTCCGCTCGCGCACATGATCGCTGTCCTGGCGATAGCGCCTGTCGCCGAACTCGTGCTGATGCCGCTGTGCGGGGTGGCAGCGGGGCGCTGGGGGACCGGCCGGGTCGTCGCGGCCGGGGCCGTCGTGGCCGTCGTCGAGATGCTGCTGCTGGCGGTCGCCGACCGGCTCTGGCAGCTGGCGTTGCTTCAGCTGGCGGGCGCCTTCGTCATCGCATCCGTTGTCGGCGTCGGCATGGCGCTCGTACAGGATCTCGCCGGCCCGAGGATCGGGTACGGGACGAGCGTCTTCCTGGCCACCCGCGCCGCCGGCGGAGTCCTCGGCGCGAGCGTCGGAGGCCTGATCGGAGCCAGGGCCGGCCTGGGCGCGACGTTCCTCGCCGCAGCGGCCGCCTCAGCGATCGCGACGGTGATCATCGTGCTGGTCAATGCACGAGGTACACGGCATGCGCGAACGTGAAAAGCGCGGATCGACAGACCACACCCCCGCGCGACCAGCGAGTTCGCGGGTCGACGGCGCCTCGGCGCGGTGCCCCTCGCCGCTATGAGACACTGCCATTTCGCCAGGGGTGGTAGCTCAGCTGGTTAGAGCAGAGGACTCATAATCCTTGGGTCGCGGGTTCGAGTCCCGCCCACCCTACTCACCAATACGCCCTGACCTGCACGAACATATGACCGCCCCGACGTCGCTGGATGCGATGTCGAGGCGGTTTCGTCGTTTCGCGAGTGGCTTGCCGGGGTGACCCGGTCGGTGTGTGGCGGTCGGCGAGCAGGTGTGTCGGCGTCGCCGGGTTTCGGGGGAGACGGTCGGGGCCGGTGGCCTGGCGAACCCGCCTGGAAGGCCGGGCGGGCCGGCGTGCGGATCCCGGCCGGGTGGAGGGGCCGGAATGACGTCTACTGTGGATCGACGCCGGTGTGGCCCGCTGTCCCGAAGGCCTTTCGCGCGGGGATTCTTCGCCGGATCGAGACGGACGTGGAGCGCGCCGGGTTCGGGCCCCCGTCATAGGAAGCCGTCGAAGCGGCCGCCGTCCAACGCCGCGTCCAGCGCCCCTTGGTCCACCCGCCATGCCTGGCAGCTTTGGTGGACCGTCCAGACCGACGCCCACCGCCGGGCGCGGTGGCCGTCCAGTCCCATCCGTGCGGCGATCGCGCCGGCGCGCTGGAGGATCGCGGTCGCGGGTGGGTGGTAGGCCGCGAAGAAGCCGATGTCGCAGTGCGGGTCGCCGGTCTGGGGCGACGGGTCGACGGCCAGGTGGCCGTCTCGGGTCCGGAGGATGTTCTTGTCGACGAAGTCGCCGTGGAGCAGCACGGGCCGGTCCGTGCCGGCGCAGAGTTCCATGGCGGTGGACCCGGCGGCGGCGAGCCGCACGAGCCCGGCCTTTCCGCGCTCGGGTTCGGCTCTGGCTCGTCGTTCGAAGGCGTTGTCGGTGAGTGCCTGCGCCTCACGCGCGGGGTAGGTCTCCGCGAGGGTGGCGAACGGGAACGACGTGGGCACGGCGGCCCGATGCAGCTTCGTCAGCAGGTCGGCCGCGACCTCGGTGGCCTCCTCGTCGTTGCCGGCCGGCAGCGGCGTTCCCGGCCGGATTCGCTCCAGCAGCAGCGCTCCGACGGTGAAGTCGCCGTCGATGAGACGCACGACGGCTCCTGTCTGCGCGAACGCGGACAGCGCCGCCGCCTCCGCCCGCGCCTCCGTCGGCGGATTCACCAGCTTGACCACGACCTCACCGCCACCACCGCCGGCCACCCCGGCGGCGAAGACGTCCGCGCGGCATCCCCCGTCCAAGCCCCGCGAGCCTTCGAGGTTCCAGCGCAGCTCACAGGCCCGGAGCCGCCGCGCGACATCGTCCACCGCGATATCGTCCCGGGCGCCGGAGACGGGCGCCACCGCCTTTCGCTCGTCCCCTGCCCTTTCGGGCAGTCCGCGTTGCCCGTGCGACCGCCCGTACGCTCCGGCGCGTCGTCTCCGGGCGTTCCATTCTCGACGGGGGCCTGTCGGATCCGGTGACGTGACGGGCCTCACCGGTGTCCGGGACGTGCGCGGTGGTGGGACGCGGCGCACGTGCGTGGAGGTGGGGATCGTCATGACCTTGCTCAAAAGTCGGACGCGGGCCGTGGCCCCGGCGAGTTCGCGGCCCGTCGCGGCGAAGGTGCCCGCGTCGTCCAAGGCGCCGAAGTCCTCCGAGCCGGCACCGCCGACGGTGCTCGATCTCCAGCGCACGGCCGGGAACCGGGCCGTCACCGCCCTCATCAACGCGGGCGGCCTTCAGCCGTCGGCGGGAGTCGCGGTACCGCTGCGTGTCCAGCGTGCGCCGAAGAAACCGAGCGTCGGCGACCGCCTCGCCGCCGTCGAACAGCAGCAGGCCGCGCTCGCCCAGCAGCAGGCCGTCCAGGCCAAGCGCGTCGCGGCCCTGGAGGTCGACGCGCGCTGGCGCGCCCGCTTCGGCGAGAAGTTCGCCGACTACGAGCAGGTCATCCACCGCATGAGCGGCGGCATCGAGGCCGCCACCACCGGCTTCACCACCGCCCAGCAGGAACAGGCCCAGGCCGACGCCCTGGCCGTCCAGGTCATGATGCTCATGGCCACCGTCGGCGTCTCCGCCGGTCTCGAATGGGCGCTGACGAAAGGGCTCGGCGCCCTGGGCGTCTCGACCTCGAAGATCGAGCGGTTCGTCGAGGTCGCCGAGAACCCGCTGAACACCGCCGCGCAAGGCAGCGCCAACGTCTACGCGACGAACCGGGCCGCCGAGACGGCGAAGAGCGGGAAACTTCCCGACACCCCCGCCCCGGCGGGCGGCCCCGGCGCGAGCCCGGAGGCCGCCGAGGGCTCCGCGGGACCGGCGGCGATCACCAGCCCGGTCGCCTTCCTGACGAGCAACCTCGAAGCCCTCGCCGCCAAACGCCAGGGCATCGAAGGCGCCTTCGGCAGAAGGCGCGCCGGACTCGACGCCATGGCCCCGGAGGCGTGGACCTCCTTCGATCCGAAGTCCCAGGAAGCGGCCTACGAGCGCCACTTCAAGGACCTCGAACGCACCTCCTCGGGCATCAGCATGATGCGCTCGGCCGAGGACGTCGCGCGCATCATCGAACGCCACATGTGGTCGAAGTGGATCAGGAACCAGGACCGCGCCGCCCAGGTCACGCGCGAGCTCGCCCAGACCGCGCCCGGCATCCCCCTCGACCTCGACCCGAACAGCCCGCACCGGAAACCCCCGGCGGCCGAGTACTCGCTCGGCGGCTACGTCGAGGACCGGCTCACCGCGATCGGGATGGCCCGGCTCGCCGGCGTCGTCCTGACCGGCCACTGGTACTCGTCGAACTCGCCGGACGACTGGCACAAGATCCTCTTCGACTGGGCGGAGGCCTACCGCGAGAGTGTCGGCAACGCCTAGGCCTTGCCCGGCTGGGTCTCGCCCGCGACCTTGCGGAGCCGGTCGCCGACCTCCAGGGTCCGCCACAGCCTGCCCTTGACCCGCACGTCCTTGACCTGCCCGTCGTCGGTGCGGACCAGCACGTGGTGGTACATGTTCTGGCCGTCGGGCGAGGAGCGCTTCTTCTCCGCGACCACACCGGTCCAGGCCTCGTTCTTGTTCTTCCCGCGTCCGAACATGTGCTTCCTCCTGGTGATCGTGCGTGCGAGTGACACGAGCCCGGCGACCATGGCCGCGCCGAGGGCGATGAGGCCGAGCAGGTCGAGGGTCGTGTCGGGGATGGTGACGGCGCCGAAGGCGGTGTGCGCGACGAGCGCACCGGCCGCCAGGGCGAGGCTGTGGCGGTCGTTCCAGTCGCGTGTACGCGACCAGCGGCCGATCAGCAGAGCCGCGACGACGGCCAGGAGCGCGGCGGCCGCCATGGGCAGGTAGGTCCAGTCGCCGTGGGTGAAGGCGGAGCGCCCGGCACCGGCGAAGGGGTAGAGCAGAACGAGGAAACCGAGGACCGAGACGAGGCCGAAGGCGGCGAGCCACCACGGT
Organism: Phytomonospora endophytica; assembly: GCF_014202425.1. GTDB lineage: Bacteria > Actinomycetota > Actinomycetes > Mycobacteriales > Micromonosporaceae > Phytomonospora > Phytomonospora endophytica. The sequence continues at coordinate 299,367 of NZ_JACHGT010000004.1, forward strand.
CCCGGGGCACGGCCGGGCGACGGCGGCCGAGGCGCGCGACGGGGGAGCACGGCCAGCGCGAGCAGGCCGAGGGCGGCGACGGCCAGGACGCAGCCGATCAGTACCGGCGCGGGGATCGTGTAGCCGGGATCCTCGCTCGGCGGCACCGCCAGCCGCAGGAGACCGACGCCGAGGACGGCCGTGACCGCCGTGGCGATGAGACCGCCCCGGCGCAGGTAGGGGGCCGACCGGGACGCCGGGAACATCAGCTCGGTCAGCAGGATCGGGATCGCGACGCTGAACACGGCGTGGTACGGGAGCATGACCTCGGTGTACGCGCTGTTGAGGCCGAGCAGCCGGGGCGCCCAGTCGCCGGCGCCGTACAGCGTCGGGCTCGACAGCGCCTGGAGAGCGATGCCCTCCTCGACGATCCCGTAGGCGAGACCGAGGACGAGGATCCCGGCCCACCCGGTGCCCGACCGCCGCGCGAGTTCGCGGATGAGCAGGACGCCCGCACCGTAGATGGGCAGCCACAACAGCAGCAGCCAGATCCTCGACACCGGCGTCGAACCGAGCGTGACCTCGGCGACGACCGGCGCGAGGACCACCAGGACGAGCGCGGCCCGCCGGTCGCCGCCCGGCGGCCGGGGCCGCTTCGGGAACAGTGCGCGCACCTCCGGCCGGGTCACCAGGAACAACAGCGCCAGGAGCGCGGCGAACTGGGCGGCCTGCACGACACGCAGCCAGACCGGGTATTGCCCGGAGGCGATGAGGTAGCCGACGGCGACCGCACCCACCGCCGCCAGCACCCGCACGCGCAGGTAGGCGCGACGGCTGCCCTGCCGCAGGCGTCGCGCCATCCACAGGTACAGCAGCGCCGGGACGACGACGAGGCCCGCGCGGATCCAGATCGAGGCCGAGACCTCGGCCTCCTCACCCGCGCCCCGCGCGACCTGGAAGGCCGAGACCTCGGCCTCCTCACCCGCGCCCCGCGCGACCTGGAAGGCCGTGATCCGGTCGTGGAAGACGACGGTCGACACGGCGAAGAGCACGCTCAGTCCGACGCTGGTGAACAGCGCCGCCACGACCCCCCGCAAGGGCCCGGGTGAAGATGCGGTCATGTCCCGAGTCTCGGCCGCTCAGGGGCCCGGCCGCGTCCGCCGGAAGCCCCTCGGCGGCGTCTCCTAAGTCGGGCGCGCGAGCGACTTTGGTAGGGGGTCGCGCGGGCCCCTGCGGGGTTAGGGTCCGATCATGACCGCCGCCCATCACCCGTGGCTCGCGCCGCCGCTCGACGCCGACGGCGAAGGCGGGCCCGGCCCGCGCACGAGCCGCGACTGGGCCCTCGACGTCGGCTGCCTCGTGGTCGCCGCCGCCGTCGCGGTCCTCGCGCTCACCGGCGACCTCGTCTCGGTGCCGCCCGCGCCCGGCTGGGCTTTCGCGGCCGACGCGGCGGGCGCGACCGCGGCCTGCGCCGCCCTCTGGTTCCGGCGTGGGTGGCCGGTGCCGGTCGGCGTGGTCACCGTCCTCGCCTCGGCCGTCGCCCCGGCGGCGGCGATCGCGGCGGGCGTCGCGATGTACACCGTCGCCCTGTACCGGCGTTTCCCGCTCGCCGCCGCGGTCTGCGCGCTCGCCGTGCCCGCCGCGGCGGTCCGTCACCTGCTGCGGCCGGTGACCTTCCTGCCGCTCACGGCGTGGGTGCTGGTGAACGCGCTGGCCGCGCTGACCCTGCTGGCGTGGGGGATGTTCGCGCGGGCGCGGCGGCAGCTCATGCTGTCCCTCGCCGAGCGCGCCCGGCGCGCCGAGGCCGAACAGCGGGAGCGGGCCGCGCGGGTGCGCCGGCTGGAACGTGAGCGGATCGCCCGCGAGATGCACGACGTGCTCGCCCACCGCCTGTCCCTGCTCAGCCTCCAGGCGGGCGCTCTGGAGTACGGGTCGGCCGACGCCGCCGACAGCGTGTCGGGGGCCGCGCGGGTGATCCGGGCCGGGGCGCACCAGGCCCTCGAAGACCTGCGGGACGTGATCGTGGTCCTGCGCGACGACCACGACGAGGACGCCGTCACCGCCCAGCCGCGCCTCACCGACGTCCCCACGCTGGTGGAGGAGTCGCGGTCGGCGGGCGCCGAGGTGCGGCTCGACGACCGCGTCATCGACGCCGAGGCGGTCCCGGAACGCGCCGGGCGGGCGGTGTACCAGGTCGTCCGTGAGGCCTTGACGAACGCGCGGAAGCACGCGCCGGGCCGCCCGGTCGCGGTCGTCATCGACGGGAGCGCCGGAAGCGGGCTGACCGTGGAGGTCCGCAACCCGCTGCCCGCTCCCGGCGCCGTCACCGCCATCCCCGGGACCGGTACGGGACTCGTCGGGCTCGGCGAGCGCGTGCTCCTGGCCGGCGGGCGACTCGCCCATGGTCCCGACGACGGCGATTTCCGCGTCCACGTGTGGCTACCGTGGCCGTCATGAGTCCCGTGCGCGTCCTCATCGTCGACGACGACCCGCTCGTGCGGGGTGCGCTGACGATGCTCCTGTCGGTGGTGCCCGACTTCGTGGTGGTCGGCGAGGTCGCCGACGGGACCCGCGTGGAGGGTGCGGTCGCCGAGTTCGCGCCGGACGTCGTGCTCATGGACATCCGCATGCCGCGACTCGACGGGCTCGCCGCCACCGAGCTGCTGCGGTCGCGGGACGGCGCGCCCGAGGTCCTGGTCTTGACGACCTTCGACGCCGACGAGCACGTCCTGCGCGCGTTGCGGGCGGGTGCGGGGGGTTTCCTGCTCAAGGACACCCCGCCGGAGCGGATCGTCGACGCGATCCGGCGGGTCGCGGCGGGGGAGCCGATGCTGTCGCCGACGGTGACCCGCCGCCTCATCGCCCGGCTCGACGCCGAGCCCGGCGACGCGAGGCGCACCGGTGCCCGCACGGCGCTCGACGCCCTCACCGGCCGGGAACGCGACGTCGCCGCGGCCGTGGGCCGCGGCGAGTCGAACGCCGAGATCGCGCGGGGGCTCGGGATGAGCGTGGCGACGGTGAAGGCGCACGTGTCGCGTTCACTGATGAAGCTCGGGCTGAACAACCGGGTGCAGCTGGCCCTGCTGGCGGTCGACGCGGCCGACGAGGGCTAGCGCGCGGGCCCGGTCACTTCGCCGTGATGCTCCCGAGCGGTTCGGTCTCGGCGGCCAGCTCCTTCCGGGCCGTCGGCCACGCCTCCTCGTCGACGCCCAGCGCGGTCCGCAGGTAGGCCGTCGTCAGCTTTTGCAGCAGGGTCACGCGGGCGGGGTTCTCGTCGGTGGTCTCGGTGACGGTCGTGCCGACGATGCCGCCGAGGGAGTGTTCGGCCCCGAACAGGGTCAGCAGCGCCTTCGGGCCCGCGCCGAGGGTGTAGGGATCGGTGAACCAGTCGGGGCCGCGGGTCGTGAGGTGGGACTGGTCGTGGTCTCCGGCGACGACAAGGGCCGGTGTCGTCATGTGCGCGAAGTCGGGCTTCATGAAGGGGAGGTGCTCGGTGGCGAAGGGAGTGAGCTCGTCGCCGCTTCCCGGTGCGGCCAGCAGGACGCCGGCCGTGACGCGTTTGTCGGTGCGGTCGCCGGGTTCACCGGCGACGCGGGCGCCGAGGAGCATGCTCGCCGACTGGCCGCCCCAGGAGTGCCCGGCGACGGCGACACGCGTCGGGTCGAGGCGGCCCGCGAGACCGGGCACGGCGGCTTCGAGCGCGTCGAGCCCGTCGATGGCGCCGATGAGGTCGTCGACGCGGAAGCGCCAGATCTCGGGCGTGCGGGGATCGTCCGGAGCGAGGTTCAGCGTGCGCGAGTCCAGGTGGGTCGGCTGGATCACGGCGAAGCCGTGCGCGGCCCAGTGGTCGGCCAAGGGGGCGTAGCCGTCCATCGACCAGCCGAAGCCGTGCGAGAAGACGATGACGGGCAGGTCGCGGCCGGTGACGGGGGCGGTGACCCGCGCCTGGAGATCCTCGCCGCGGCCGGGGGAGGGCAGTACGACGGGCCTGGCGGAAACGATGGTGTGCACGGTGGTCGTCCTCTCCAGTAAGTGGGACGGTGTCCCGGTTCAAAGATACGGGACGTTGTCCCGTTTGTCGAACCCGCCGATCGGCTGATCCCCGCCGTCACCCGGCGCAGTACGCCTCTCCACCGCCCGAAGCGGTGTTCCCGTCGGCCGGGGACTGCCGGATCCGCGCCCGGATCGCGAGGCTGGAACCTGTCCAGCCGACCGATCTGAGAGGACGTCATGCCGTCCGTCATCGAGGTACGCAACCTCCACAAGCGCTACGGCGACCACGTCGCCGTCCACGACGTCTCCCTGTCCGTCGAGGAGGGCGAGATCTTCGGGATCCTCGGCCCCAACGGCGCCGGGAAGACCACCACCGTCGAATGCCTCGAAGGCATCCGCACCCCCGACGGGGGCGACATCCGGGTGCTCGGCCTCGACCCGGCGCGCGACCGGGCCGAGGTGACCCGGAGCGTCGGCGTCCAGCTCCAGGACGGGCAGCTGCCCGAGCGCCTGCGGGTCGCCGAGGCCCTGGAGCTCTACGCCTCCTTCTACGACACCGCCGCCGACTGGCGCGGCCTGATGGACTCGCTCGGCCTCACCGCCAAGGCCAAGACCCGCTACGGGAAGCTCTCCGGCGGCCAGAAACAGCGCCTGTCGATCGCGCTGGCGCTCGTCGGCAACCCGCGGATCGCGGTCCTCGACGAGCTCACCACCGGCCTCGACCCGCAGGCCCGCCGCGACACCTGGGACCTCATCGAGGCCGTGCGCGCCCGCGGCGTGACGATCGTGCTGGTCACCCACTTCATGGAGGAGGCCGAACGGCTCTGCGACCGCCTGGCGCTCATCGACGCCGGTCGTGTCGTCACCGTCGACACCCCGGCCGGGCTCACCGAGCGGGCCGGAATGGGCCAGCGCGTCAGCTTCCGGCCGTCGGCACCGCTCGACGACCGCCTCCTCACCGCCCTGCCCGAAGTCGCGGCCGTCACCCGCGACGGCGAGCGGATCACCGTCGACGGCGACGAGGACGCGCTCAACGCCGTCAGCGCGCTCCTCGCGCGTCAGGGCATCGTCGCGCAGCGCCTGCGCGTGGAGCAGGCGAGCCTGGAAGACGCCTTCGTCGCGTTGACCCGGCACGAGACCGAAGGGAAGTAGGGCCGTGGCCACCTGGCGCCTCGTCACCATCGAACTGAAACTGGCCCTCCGCGAGAAGGTCGGGCCGCTGTGGGGCGTGGGTTTCCCGCTCGTTCTCCTGGTCGTCCTGGGCAACGTGCCCTCCCTGCGCGAACCGCAGGAGGTCAACGGAGGCCTGTCGACCTTCGAGATCTACGTCCCCGTCATCGTCTTGTTCAACCTCGCCGTGCTCGCCCTCATCGCCATGCCCAACGCCCTCGCCGGGTACCGCGAGAACGGCGTCCTGCGACGGATGCGGACCACCCCCGTCGGCCCCGTCCGCGTCCTGGCCGCCCAGCTCGCCGCCAACCTGGCGATCGCCGTCGCCGCCGCCGTCCTGGTGCTCGCCGTCGCCGGGATCGCCTTCGGCGTACGACTGCCCGGCAGCCTCCCGGCCTTCCTCGCCGGGTGGGCGCTGGTCACCGCCGCCCTGCTCTCGATCGGCCTGGTCCTGACCGCCCTCGCACCCGGCCGCAGCCAGGCCACGGCCTTCGGGACGGTCCTGTACTTCCCGATGATGTTCTTCGCCGGGCTGTGGATCCCGATCACCCAGATGCCGCCGTGGCTGCGCGACGTGAGCCACTACACGCCCCTCGGTGCCGGAATGCGCGCGTTCCAGGAGGCCTACGAGGGCGGTTTCCCCTCCGCGCAGCCCGTGCTGACCCTCGCCGCGTATACCGTGGCCTGCGCGGCCGTCTCCGTCCGCTGGTTCCGTTGGCAGTGAGGTGAGCGACGTGGAAGAGCAGCGAGAACGGCCGCCGCACCTGCTGGTCACCGTCGTGCCCTACACCGTGCTGGCCGTTCTCGCGGTCTTCACCACCGTGATCAACCCGCCCGAAGGCACCTCGCCGCTCGCCTCCCTCGGCCTGTGCGCGCTCACGGCGGCGTGGATGCTCGGCATGTTCACGCTGCGGCCCGGCTGGTGGGACCGCCCGGCGGTCATGGGCGCGTACTTCGCCGGGCTCCTGGCCCTCACCGCCGTCCTGGTGGCACGCGACCCCACCTTCGGCTTCTTCACCACCGCGCCCTACATCTGCGCCTTCGCCGTACTTCCCTGGCCGTGGCGGATGCCCGCCGTGGCGGCCGTCGCCGTCGTCGCCGGACTCGCCATGGCGTCCAATGTGGACGAACCCGGGCCGGCCGGACCGGCGATCCACGCCGTCATCATCGTCGGCAACATCGTCATCATGGTCGGCCTGGCGTGGTTCCTGCGCGCCGACGAGCGCGAACGCGGCGAACTCGGCCGCATGAACCGCCTCCTCGCCGCCGCCCTCGCCGAGAACGCCGAACTGCACGACCGGCTCCTTCTCCAGGCCAGGGAGACAGGTGCCCTCGACGAACGCCGCCGCATGGCCCGCGAGATCCACGACACCGTCACCCAGGGCCTCATCGGTATCATCACCCAGCTCCAGGCCGCCGAAGGCGCCCGCGAGGTACCCGAGGAATGGCACGGCCCCTTCGAAGCCGTCAAAGGCCTCGCACGCGAGAGCCTCTCGGAGGCCCGGCGCTCCGTCCACGCCCTGCGCCCCGAGCAACTGGAGACCGCGCGGCTCGCCGACGCGCTCGCCGGCCTCGCCGCCCGCTGCGCCGCTCTCCACGGCCTCGACGTCCAGATGACCACGACCGGCACCGTCCGCCCGATGACCGCCGACGCCGAGGCCGTCCTGCTGCGGACGGCGCAGGAGGCGCTCGCCAACGTCGCCAGGCACGCCGGTGCGACCAGGGCCGGGGTGACCCTGTCCTACCTGGAGGACGGGATCGCCCTCGACGTCCGCGACGACGGCCGCGGCTTCGACCCCGCCGCGACCGGCCGCACCGGCCCCGGCGGCTACGGTCTGATGATCATGCGGCAACGTGTCGAAGGCCTGTCGGGAACCCTTCTCCTGGAATCCGAGCCCGGGGCGGGCACCGGGATCTCGGCCCACATCCCCACCTCGCCGAGCGGAAGCCACCGATGACCGACGATCACCCGATCCGCCTGCTCATCGCCGACGATCACCCGATCGTTCGCGACGGCCTGCGCGGCATGTTCGCCTCCGCGCCCGGCTTCGAGGTCCTCGGCGAGGCCGCCGACGGCGCCGAGGCCGTCCGCATGGCCCGCGCCCTGGCGCCCGACGTGATCCTGATGGACCTGCGCATGCCCGGCATGGACGGGCTCACCGCGATCAACGAACTCGCCCGGCTCGGCGTGACCGCGCGCGTGCTCGTCCTGACCACCTACGACACCGACGCGCACGTGCTGCCCGCGATCGAGGCGGGAGCGACCGGGTACCTGCTGAAGGACTCGCCGCGCGAGGAGCTGCTGCGGGCCGCGCGGGCCGCCGCGAAGGGCGAGACCGTGCTCTCGCCCTCGGTCGCGTCGTGGCTGATGAACCGGGTCAAGGCGCCCGCCCGGCGGCTGCTGAGCGCGCGCGAACTGGAGGTCCTCGGGCTCGTCGCGTCGGGCAACACCAACCGCGAGGCGGCGGCCCGGTTGTTCATCACCGAGGCGACGGTGAAGAGCCACCTGCTCAACATCTACGCCAAACTCGGCGTCTCCGACCGGGCGGCGGCGGTCGCGGAGGCCTACAACCAGGGGCTGCTCAAACCGGAGGGCTAGCGCAGGTTGAGGCCGCCGTCGAGGAGGACGACCTCGCCGGTGACGTAGTCGTGGCCGACGAGCATCGCGATCAGATCGGCGACGTCACCGGGCCGCGCGGCCCGGCGCATCGGGCTCGTGGTCTTCCACAGCTCCTGCGCGGCGGTCCAGTCGGCGGTCATGGGCGTGTCGACGAGGCCGGGGGCGACGGCGTTGACGCGCACCTCGGGTCCCAGGGCGGCGGCGAGCAGCCTGGTGACGTGGTTCAGCGCGGCCTTACTGGCCGCGTAGGCGACCGAGCTGCCTTTCGGGCGGACGCCGGCGTGACTGGTCACGTTGACGACGCAGCCCCGCGACTCGCGCAACGCCGGGAGGGCGGCCGTGCACAACAGCCAGGGGGCGATCAGGTTGACGTCGAGGATCTCGCGCCAGTCGGCGGCGCCGAGGGCGCCGAGTTCGGCGTGCGGCACGGGCCGGCTGATGCCGGCGTTGTTGACCAGCACGTCGAGGCGGCCGTGCGCGTCGAGCGCGCGCGGGACGAGCCCGGCGGCCTCGCCGTCGTCGGCGAGGTCGGCCTGGAGGTAGGTGCCGCCGAGTTCGGCGGCCAGTGCCTCGCCGGCCTCGCGACTCGACCTTGAGTGCACCACGACGGTCATCCCGTCGGCGGCCAGCCTGCGTGCGGTCGCCGCGCCGATCCCCGAGGCCGAACCCGTCACCAGTGCCACCTTCGTCATGCCGACACCATAGAGGCGATGATCTTCACCGTGCCGCGCGGGCGGTTTCCGCCCCCGTGCGTCGTCCGTCCACTGTGTCCGGTGGGGCGGCACGATCAAGCCCGCCCGGCTTAGCGTGAGCCCACGCGGCCACGGGACCTCGGTGGCGCCATCGGGGGCTGGGCAAAGGGTTCACCACTCACGCCGGGTCCCGGGAGAGCCGCCGATCTCCGGAGGGATCCTCCATGCAGAGAAGGAAAGCGTTCGGGCCGATCATCGCCACGGCCGCACTCGTCCTGGCCACACTGACCGTCCCGCTCGCCGTGCGCGCCGAAGGACCGGCGCCCGCCACGGCGGTGCCCGAGGCGGCCGTCGACCTCATCGCCGTGGTCGACCAGGGGCCGCGCGGCAACGGGTACGACGGACAGAAGATCCAGTTCCTCAAGCGAGACGCCGACTGGCGGACCGACGCCGCCGCGGCGTGGACGCTGGACATCCCCGGCGAATACGGCTGGGGGCATGTCACCGACGTCAAGACGCGCATCGCGCCCAATGGCGACCAGGTCGTCCTGGTCTCCGCCGGCGGGGGCATGGTCGGCGCGTTCACCTACCCCGGCGGGGATCTCGTGTGGTCGGCAGACACCCGCCGAAGCGGCTGCGGGAAGGAGCACAACCCGCACTCCATCGAGCTCATCCCGCGCGTGCCGGGCGTGCGCGACGGCGGCCAGTACGTCGTCGCGGACTCCAAGGGATACGTCATCTACTACCCGGTCGGCGTCAAGAAGCCGAAGTGCAAGAAGGTGGCGAGCGCCCACGGCGTCCTCTACAGCGACGGCCGGCTCTGGGCGGTCGGGTACAACGGGCTGTTCCAGTACGACATCCTCGTCGACGACTTGCGGAAGGTCGGCAGGATGCTCACCGTCAAGGGCTTCCAGGGCGGCCACGACCTCGCACCCGATCGCGGATCGGCGCGGCACGGGTTCTGGGTCACCGACCACAACAGGCTCTACACCTTCGACAAGTACGCCGGCGACTCCCGCTTCAAGGTCGTCAGGGGCCCGAAGGGCGGCTCCTGCGTGAAGTCGGTCGGCGACCGGGGCGGCGAGGTCGCCGAGACGCGGCCCTGCCGGACGAACGGCATGGGCGCACCGGCCCAGCGTTGCCAGGAGAAGTACCAGACGCACGTCGTCGACTTCTACACCGGAAACGCCAGGGCCGAGCGCAAGCTGCGCCCGGCGGGCTGCTTCTACAAGGCCCGGCCGGTCGTGTGGGACTACTACTGACCGATCCGCCGCCCCGGTGTGAAGCCGGGGCGGCCCCACTACAGCGGCACCTTCCCGGCGACCGAGCGCGCGAAGTCGGCCGCCAGGTCGCAGATGTTCCCCGAGTTCGCGCCGCACTGGTCGGCGAGCACCAGCACCACCCCGCGCGAGTTCCGCCACGAGATCAGGCAGAGCGACTCCTCGGCGCTCGTCTTCGCGTTCGTCTGAGCGGGGAGCCCGGTGAGGTCGGTGGTGTACGGGTGCAGGCCGGAGACGACCTCGACCTCGGCGGAGGCGTAGAGGAGCGTGTACCGCATCTCGTTGTCGCCGAACTGCGCCGGGGTCCACCGGCAGCTCGTGACGGCGACGCCGTCGTTCTCGAAGCCGCCGGGCGTTCCGGTGTCGACGAGCCTGTTGGCGTCGATGACCTCGGCGTCGAGGACGTCGCAGGGCTCGTCACCGCGGACGACCGGACTGCCGCTCGGCGAGCCGGCGCGACGGCGACGCGCGTGGCCCGGGACGGTCCGCGCCGGACCGGGACCGGTACCCGCCGCCGCTCGCTGATCATCGCGCCCAGGGCGGGCGGCGGCCAGATCGCGTCTTCCCCGCCGAGACGGGCGAGGACATCGGCCAGCGACGGCCGCGCGGCCGGATCCTTCGCCAGGCATTCGCGCATCAGCGGCAGCAGCTCGGCGGGCATGCCGGACAGGTCGGGTTCCCGGTAGACGACCCGGTAGGCCAGCGCGGCGGGACGGCCCGTGCCGAACGGTCCGCGGCCGGTCGCGGCGAAGGCCAGCACGCAGCCGAGCGAGAACACGTCGCCGGGCGGGCCGGTCGTTTCGCCGAGGGCCTGCTCGGGCGACATGAACCCGGCGGTGCCGCTGACGAGCGTCGAGTGGTGCACGGCGTCGAGGGCGCGTGCGATGCCGAAGTCGATGACGCGAGGGCCGTCCTCGGCGATGAGGACGTTGGCGGGCTTGAGATCCCGGTGCACGATCGCGCTCGCGTGCACGGCCGCGAGACCTTCGGCGAGGCCGGAACCGAGCACGCGGATCACGTCCGGCGGCAGTGGGCCGTGTGCGGCCACGGCCTCCTGGAGCGACGGGCCCGGGATGTAGGCCGTCACCAGCCACGGCGGGTCGGCGTCGGTCCCGGCGTCGACGACCTGGGCGGTGTAGAAGCCGCCGACCCTGCGGGCGGCGTCGACTTCGAGGGCGAAGCGCCGCCGGAACTCCGGATCACCCGCGAGGGTCCGGTGCACGATCTTCACCGCGACCAGCCGCCCGCCCGGCGACCGTCCCAGGAACACCTGGCCCATGCCGCCCCGGCCGAGGCGCGCGAGCAGCGGATACGGACCGGCGTCGCGAGGGTCGTCGGCGCCCAGCGCCTCCATCACGCGACCGTCCACAGCTCGACGATCGGCCGCAGCTCGGCGGAGCCGGCGAGACCGGCCAGGGTCCGGCCGTCCGGGCTGAACGCGAGCTCGCCGCCGCCGGAGCGGCCCGCCGTGTAGGTGCCGAGGCTCTCGCCGGAGGCCACGTCCCACAGTGCCAGGGCGCCGCCTCGGCCGGCGAAGCTGGCCGCGACGGTCTTCCCGTCGGGCGTGATGCTCACCGACTGGTACTGGGTCGTCATGTTCCCGGCGGGGAAGAGTTCGACCGCGAGGGTGCGGGCCGCGACGTCCCAGACCCCGACACCGCCGTAGGCGACGGCGAGTTTCGTACCGTCGGCGGTGAACGACAGCCCGGTCGCCCCCAAGGCGCCGGTGTCCATTTCGGGGGTTTCCAGGCCCTTGTAGGAGGGCAGGTCCCAGAACGCGAGCCCGCCGAACAGGCCGGCGCCCCAGCCCGCCACGAGGGTCCCGCCGTCCGGGCTGAGGACGGCGCTGCGCACGGCCGCGGTGTCGCCGCCCTTGTGGGCGCCGACGATCAGTTCCCGCACCTGCTCGTGTGTCGCGACGTCCCAGACCACCACCTTGCCGATGCCTTCGGGTCCGCTGCGGCCCCCGGCGACGAGGCCGCCGTCGGCGCTGAACGACACCTCGCCCATCGGGTCGAGGGAGACCCTGTCGTCGCTGGCCGTCTTGAGGATGGCGATCGGTTCCCCGGAGGGGTCCGACAGCGCGATCGCGCCGATGTCCATGGCGAGGCCCTCGAAGGCACCGAACCCGGCGGCGAGGGTGCCGTCGGGGGCGAAGGCGACCGTCCCGATGGGGCCGCGCGAGCCCGTGACCCGGTGGACGGCCTTCTTCGTCCGGGACGGGATGTCCCACACGCTCACGCCCTCCTCGACGCTGACGGCGAGCGTCTTGCCGTCGCGGCTGAAGGCGAGGGCGGTCGTGGTGTCCGGCGAGTCCAGGTCGAGGGTGGCGAGGGGGACCAGCGCGGGGCCGCCGGGTTTCGCGGTGCCGGGGACGAGCGACGCCGCCTGCCGCGAGGCGAGCGCGGCGCCCAGCGGCACCGACACGGCCGCCGCCGCGACGGCGAGACCGGCGGTGAGCAGCCCGCGCCGTCCCGGGGCGCGCCGGGCGGAGGCGACCCGGCGGTCGGCGACCATCTCGGCGACCTTGGGCGGCAGCCACGGAACGCCTCGCGGGATCGGCCGCGACAGGCCGCGAAGGATCGCGGCGAGGCCGGGCTGGGCGGCGGGTTCCCCGGCCAGGCAGACTTTCACGAGCCGCGCGAGGGGAGCCGGGAGACCGGACAGGCCGGGTTCGGCGGTGAGGACCCGGCGCAGGACCTCGATCGGTGTGCCCGTACCGAAAGGGTGGCGCCCGGTGGCGGCGAAGGCGATGACGCAACCGAAGGAGAACACGTCGGTCGCGGGCCCGGCGGGCAGGCCGCGAATCTGCTCGGGGGACAGGAACACCGCCGAGTCGTGCAGGGTGGTCGAGAGGTTCGTGGTCTCCATGGCGTTGGCGATGCCGAAGTCGACGACGCGCGGCCCGTCCTCGCCGAGGATCACGTTGGTGGACTTGAGATCCCCGTGCACGACCCCGCGCGCGTGGACGGCGGCGAGGGCCTCGGCGAGCCCGGCGGCGAGGACGAGGACCGCCGGGTGGGGGAGCGGTCCTTGGGTCTCGACGGCCTGCTGGAGGGTCGGGCCCGGAATGTAGGCGGTGGCCGGCCAGGGGATCTCGGCCTCGGCCTCGGCGCCGACGACCTCGGCGGTGTGGAAACCGCCGACCGTCCGCGTGGCGGCGACCTCGTGGGCGAAACGGCGGCGGAATTCGGCGTTCGCGGCGAGCCCGGGCGACACGACCTTCACCGCGACGAGCCGCCCGCCGGGCGAGCGGCCCAGGTAGACGGTGCCCATGGTGCCCCGGCCGAGCCTCCCGGTCAGCCGGAACGGCCCGACGCGGCCGGGGGCGGCGCTGTCCAGAACCTCGACCATCGACGCGTCCCATCACCCGCGGGCGGATCCCCGAACGTTCTATCCACCAGAGGGATCACGACCCGGCCACCGTCAGACGGGGCCGTGGAACGTCGCCCCGTCGTCGATGACGGACGACGGCGGCGGCCCGGGACCGTCCGTTGTGGACGATCCCGGGCCGCCGGGGTCGGGTGTGGCTAGACCAGGTCGTAGCGGTCGAGGTCCATGACCTTGACCCACGCCGCCACGAAGTCGGCGACGAACTTGTCCTTGGCGTCGTCGGCGGCGTACACCTCGGCGACCGCCCGCAGCTCGGAGTTCGAGCCGAAGACGAGGTCGACGCGGCTGCCGGTCCACTTGACGTCACCACCGGCGTCGCGGGCCTCGAAGGTCTCCGCGTCCTCGGTGGCCGGCTTCCACGTCGTGCCCATGTCGAGCAGGTTGACGAAGAAGTCGTTGGTCAGCGTTCCGGGCCGGTCGGTCAGCACGCCCAGGCGCGAACCCTGGTGGTTGGCGCCGAGGACGCGCAGACCGCCGATGAGGACGGTCATCTCCGGCGCGCTCAGCGTCAGCAGGTTCGCCTTGTCGACGAGCAGGAACTCCGCCGGAACGGTGTGGCCCTTGCCGAGGTAGTTGCGGAAACCGTCGACGGACGGCTCCATCGCGGCGAAGGACTCGACGTCGGTCCGCTCCTGCGAGGCGTCGGTGCGGCCCGGCGTGAACGGGACCTCGACGTCGTGTCCGGCGCTCGCGGCGGCCTGCTCGACCGCCACCGAACCGGCGAGGACGATCAGGTCGGCGAGCGAGACCTGGCGGCCGCCGGCGGCGTTGAAGGCGTCGCGGACGCCTTCGAGGCCGCGCAGTACGACGGCGAGCTCGTCGGGTTCGTTGACCTCCCAGCCGTTCTGCGGTTCGAGGCGGATGCGTGCGCCGTTGGCGCCGCCCCGCTTGTCGCTGCCGCGGAAGGAGGAGGCCGCCGCCCACGCCGTCTTCACCAGCTGGGCCGTGGTGAGGCCGGTGGCGAGGACGCGGGCCTTCAGGTCGGCGACGTCGGCGGCGTCGATGACCTCACCGGTCGCGGCCGGGATCGGGTCCTGCCAGACGAGCTCCTCGGCCGGGACCTCCGGGCCGAGGTAGCGGTTGATCGGGCCCATGTCGCGGTGGGTCAGCTTGAACCACGCGCGGGCGAAGGCGTCGGCGAAGGCCTGCGGGTCGGCGTGGAAACGGCGCGAGATCTGCTCGTAGGCCGGGTCGAAACGCAGCGACAGGTCGGTGGTGAGCATCGTCGGCGCGTGCGTCTTCGACGGGTCGTGCGCGTCGGGGACGGTGCCAGCGCCCGCGCCGTCCTTCGGGCGCCACTGGCTGGCGCCCGCCGGGCTCTCGAACAGTTCCCACTCGTAGCCGAAGAGGATGTCGAAGAAGCTGTTGTCCCAGGTGATCGGCGTGTTCGTCCAGATGCCTTCCAGGCCGCTGGTGATGGCGTCGCCGCCCTTGCCGGTCCCGTAGGTGCTCTTCCAGCCCAGGCCCTGCTCCTCAAGCGACGCGCCCTCGGGCTCGGCGCCGACGTTGTCGGCCGGACCGGCGCCGTGCGTCTTGCCGAAGGTGTGACCGCCGGCGATCAGCGCGACGGTCTCCTCGTCGTTCATCGCCATGCGGCGGAACGTCTCGCGGATGTCGCGGGCCGCCGCGATCGGGTCCGGGTTGCCGTTCGGGCCCTCCGGGTTGACGTAGATGAGGCCCATCTGGACGGCGGCGAGGGGGTTCTCCAGCTCGCGGTCGCCGGTGTAACGGGCGTCGCCGAGCCAGGTGGTCTCCGGGCCCCAGTAGACGTCCTCGTCGGGCTCCCACACGTCGGCGCGGCCGCCGGCGAAGCCGAAGGTCTTGAAGCCCATCGACTCAAGGGACACGTTCCCGGCGAGGACCATCAGGTCGGCCCAGGACAGCGCCTGGCCGTACTTCTGCTTGACCGGCCACAGCAGGCGGCGGGCCTTGTCCAGGTTGCCGTTGTCGGGCCAGCTGTTCAGCGGCGCGAAGCGCTGCTGACCGGCGCCGGCGCCGCCGCGGCCGTCGTGGACGCGGTACGTGCCTGCGCTGTGCCAGGCCATGCGGATCATGAAGGGGCCGTAGTGACCGAAGTCGGCCGGCCACCAGTCCTGCGAGGTCGTCAGGACCTCGGCGATGTCCCGCTTGACGGTCGGGAGGTCGAGGGTCTTGAAGGCCGCGGCGTAGTCGAAGTCCGCACCGAGCGGGTTGGCCACGGCCGGGTTCTTGGCCAGGAGCCTCAGGTTGAGCTGGTTCGGCCACCAGCCGCGATTACCGCCGCCCTGCACCGGCAGTGGTGCTCGCCCGTGCGCGACGGGGCAGCGGGACTCGGCGCCCGCCTCCGCGTCGTGGATGATGGCATCGTGGTTCTCGGACATCGTTTTCCTTCCGGGACTTGACGGATCTGGTGCGGATCAGGTCTTGCCTTCGGGGGAGCAGTCGAAGCAGTACCCCCAGTAGATGACCTCGGCTTCGTCGATGGTGAAGCCGGCGTCATCGGAAGCGGTCAGGCAGGGCGCGTGGCCGACGGCGCAGTCGACGTCGGCGATGCGCCCGCAGGACCGGCAGACGACGTGGTGGTGGTTGTCGCCGACGCGCGCCTCGTAGCGGGCGACGGAGCCGGGCGGCTGGATGCGACGGACCAGGCCGGCGGCGGCCAGCGCGTTGAGCGAGTCGTAGACGGCCTGGTGGGAGACCTTCGGGAGGTCCTGACGCGCGACGCCGATGATGGCCTCGGTGTCGGCGTGCGACAACGCGTGCACGGCGCTCAGGACCGCCACCCGTGGACGGGTGACGCGCAGCGCCGCGCCACGCAGCATCTGCTCGAAGTCCAGAGTCGTGGTCACGAGTGGCAGTCTTCTCCATTTTTTGGAATGAGTCAAGAATATGGGCTAAACGTCACCTGAGGGGAGGGGGTTGGGGTAGGGATTGGGGTGTTTGGGCTGGTGAGGTCGTGCGGGGCGACGGGGCGACGGGGCGTGCGGGGTGGGGACTTGCGCGGGGCGACGGGGCGTGCGGGGTGGGGACTTGCGCGGGGCGACCGCGTGTGCGGACGCGTCCGGGTTCGCGTCCTCCCGCGGCGGCGAGGTGTGGCGAACTCGCGGGCGCTTCGTGGGGCCGGAAGTGCGGCTCCGTCTCCGGGGTCGCCGCGCATGGGGCGAGGCGGGACGAGGCCGAACGAGGCCGGCGGGCTCTTCGCGCTCGTGCGACGGCGAAGCGGAACGGCGAAGCCGCCCGGCTCTTCACGCTCGTGCGACGGCGAAGCTCAGTGGCGAACGCGCGGTTGGCCGGCGGATCCGCGGCCGCCCGCGCGACGGCAGGTGAGCGCGGTTTCCCGAGTCTCAGGTGCGAGATGCGGCGGTGAGGCCGGGGTGCCCACGACGAAAGGCCCGCAACGCGCGTTCGTCCTGCCGCACCCTCGCGACTTCGCCGCGCGAACGTGAGGCCGATTCCGGGTGGGGGATGGTTGCGTGCGTCGGCGACCCGGCGACCCGGCGACCCGGCGACCCGGCGACCCGGCGACCCGGCGACCCGGCGACCCGGCGACCCGGCGGGAGCGTGCGGGACGGGCGTCGCAAAACTCGAACACCCACCCCGCCCACCCCCTTCCCCGCTCCCCGGCGGCGGTGCTAACTTATGCGCCATAACTAAGGCATGCCTAACCTATCCGGGAAGGTGCAAGGTGGCAGTGGCAGGCAATCCCCGCATTGGCGGTCGGCGCCCCCAGTTCGACCTCGACGACATCGTGCGCGCCGGTCTCGCCCTCGGCCTTCATCGGCTCAGTGTCCAGGCCCTCGCCGACGAGCTCGGTGTCTCCGCCGCCGCCGTCTACCGGCTCGTCCCCGGTCGCGTCGCCCTTGAGCGGCTCATCGGCGAGGCCGTCCTCGCCGGGTGCGAGCTCCCCGACGACCCGGCCGACTCGGTGCGCGAGCACCTCGTCTCCTTCGCGCTGCGACTGCGGGCCTTCCTGCTCGCCCACCCCGGCAGCGCGCGCTACCTCCAGCTGAGCTTCCCGCGCGGCCCCTCGGGCGCGAAGCTCCAGGCGGCCGAGGTCGTCGCGCTCACCTCGCGCGGCTACGACCCGAGCGCGGCCGCGGGCCTGTGCGGCTCCGTCGCGTCGGTGGCGATCGGGCTCGTGGTGGGCGAGGAAGGGATCCTCGCGCACGCCGAGGACATCGACGCCGCGGCCGAACTGGCCGCCGACACCTCGGAGGTCGTCATGGCAGACCCACTGCTCAAGGAGGCGCACGTCGGCGTGCCCGTCCTCGGGCCCGGCGAGTTCTTCGCGATCGTCCTGACCGCGACCGTCGACGGGCTGGTCACCGCGTTGCCGCCCGGGCGCCCGCTCGGCGACGTGATCACCGCCGCCCGTGCCGCCGCCGACGGGCGGGAGTCCTGATGGCGCGCGGGTTCCAGGGCGCCATGCTCAAAGCCCTCGGCGCCGGCGACCACGTCCTCGAAGTCCTGTCGGTCGAGGACCTCACGCGCCACTACCGCCGGATCGTGTTCTCCGCGCCGACCCTCTTCGACCGGCCCTTCGAGACGGCCGGGTACCTGCGTCTGTGGGTGCCCGACGCCGCCAAGCCCGGCCGTCACCACCAGCGCGGCTACACGATCGTCGCCCCCGACGAGGCCGCCGGCACGATCACCCTCGAATTCGCCATGCACGCGTCGGGCCCCGCCGTGACCTGGGCGGCGTCGGTCGAGCCCGGCGAGCGGATCACCGCCAGCCGCTACGGGTCCACCAAGTTCGCCGTCGGCGATCCCGTCCCCGACGGCTACGTCCTCATCGGAGACACCGCCGCGATCCCGGCGCTCAACAGCGTTCTCGCGGTCCTGCCCGACGACGTGCCCGTCGAGGTGCTCCTCGAACGCTCGCACGACGACGACGTCGACATCCCCATGACGCCCCACCCGGGCATGCGGGTCACGTGGGTCCCGCAGACCGGCGACCCCGCCGCCCTCGCCGACGCGCTCGGTGAGCGCGACTGGTCGAACTGGTACGCGTGGGTGACGGCCGAGTCGGCGGCGACCCGCCGGGTCCGCGGCCGGCTCAAGGAGTTCGGTTTCCCGCGTTCGGAGATCCACGCGCAGGCCTACTGGATGCGCGGCCGCGCGATGGGCACGAAGCACGACGCCGAGACGCCCGCCGTTCCGTCGCCGCGCACCGAGGCGATCCCGGCCGAGACCCCGAAGCCGCGCGAGGGCTGGCGTTCCCGCGCCGGGTCCACCCTCCTCGCGCCGCTGAAAGGCCGCCTCATCCTGGCCGGTGCCGTGCAGGCGGTCGTGTCGTTGCTCCAGCTGGCGCCTTTCGTCGTCCTCGTCGAACTGTGCCGCCGGGTGCTGTCGGGAGACGCCGACGAGCGCGCCCTTCGCGGGCTCGGCCTGCTCGCGCTCGTCCTGTTCCTCTCCGGGACGGTCCTCGCGCTGCTGCTCATCACGGCCATGCACGTCCTCGACGCGCGCTTCGGCCACGAGGTCCGCACGGCCATCGTGGCGAAACTGCCGCGGTTGCCGCTCGGCTGGTTCACCGAACGCTCCTCGGGCCGGGTCAAGCAGGCCGTCGCCGACGACGCCGCGAACCTCCACTACCTCGTCACCCACGCCGTCCTCGACGTCGTCGCTGCGGTCGTCACGCCGCTCGCCGTTCTCGGCTACCTCTTCGCCGTCGAGCCGCTGCTGGCGACGGTCCTGCTGATCCCGCTCGCCGTCTTCGGGATCCTCACCGCCCGCATGGTCTCGGCGTCCTCGGCGGCGATCCCGGCGGCCGTGGAGTGGACCGCGCGGGCCGGGTCGGAGGCGATCGCCTACCTTGACGGTCTGCCGGTCGTCCGCGCCTACGACCTCGGCCCCGGCGGGAGGCTCCGCGCCACCCTCGAAAAGCACGCCGCCTTCCTGGAAGGCTGGCAGCGCCCGCTTCTCGGCCGCCGGACGGCCACCGACCTGGTGACCCGTCCGTCGACCTCGCTGCTGGTGATCGCCGCCGCCGGGACCGGCCTGGTCATCGCCGGCGTGATGTCCCCTGTGGACCTGTTGCCGTTCCTGCTGCTCGGCGTCACCTTCAGCACCCAGCTCCTGGCCATCGGCTACGGGCTGGGGAGTCTGCGCGAGGCCGTCGCGGCGGCCCGGCGCATCGGGCTCGTCCTCACCGAACCCGAGTTGGCCGCCGAAGACACACCCGGTGTGCTCCCGGCGGTCGGTGGCGGACGGTCGGTGCGCTTCGCCTCGGTGTCCTTCGCGTACAAGCCGGGACATCCCGTCGTGTCCGATGTGGACATCGAGCTGCGGCCCGGGACCGTCACCGCCCTCGTCGGCCCGTCGGGCGCGGGCAAGTCGACGCTGGCCGCCCTGCTCGCCCGTTTCCACGACGTCACCGCGGGCGCGATCACGATCGACGGCACCGACCTGCGGGCACTGTCCACAGAGGAGCTCTACGCGACCGTCGGCTTCGTCTTCCAGCAGGTCTCGGTGCTCGACGCCAGCGTCCGCGACAACATCGCCCTCGCGCGTCCCGGCGCCACCGACGCCGAGATCGAGGCCGCCGCGCGGGCCGCCCTCATCCACGAACGCGTCGAGCGTCTCCCCGACGGCTACGACACCGTCCTCGGCCGCGCCGCCCGCCTGTCGGGCGGGGAGGAGCAGCGGCTCCAGATCGCCCGCGCGATCCTCGCCGACCCGAAGGTCCTCGTCCTCGACGAGGCCACCGCCTTCGCCGACCCCGAGTCGGAGTTCCAGGTCCAGCGCGCGCTGTCCCGGCTCATCGCCGGGCGCACGGTCCTGGTCATCGCCCACCGGCTGCACACCGTCACCGACGCCGACGCGATCGCCGTCCTCGACGGTGGCCGCCTCGTCCAGTACGGCACCCACCCCGAGCTCGTCGCCCGTCCCGGCCTCTACCGGGAGCTGTGGACGGCGGCGGGCGCGACGCGCGAGCAGGAGGCCCACGCGTGATCCGACGTCTCATCACCCTCGCCGGCGACCGGCGCGCGACCACCGTTCACCTGCTGCTCCTGTTCCTGGGCGCGGTGTTCCGGGCCGCGGCGACCCTCACGCTGATCCCCCTGCTGACCGGCCTGTTCTCCGGCGAACCGCGCGAGGCGCTGCCGTGGCTGGGGCTGCTCAGCGGGACGATCCTGGTCGGCTGGATCGTCGAGATCCGCCTCTACCGCAGCGGTTTCGACATCGGCATGAAGATCCTGCGCACCGCCGAGACGCGCGTCCTCGACCGCCTCGAACGCGTCCCGCTCACCTGGCTCGACGCCGACCGCCGCGTCGAGGCCCGTCGCGCGCTCACCTCCGCCGGGCGCGAGATCTGCCAGGGCATGGCCTACCTCATCACCCCCATGGCCAACGCGTTCCTCACACCGCTGCTGATCGGTGCCGGGCTCGCCTTCGTCGCCTGGCCCCTCGCCGCCGCCGCGCTGCTCGCCGTCCCGCTCCTGCTCGGCGCGCTGTGGGCCTCGGGCGCCTTCTCCCGGGCCGCCGACGACGCCTACGCCCGCGCCTCCGACGAGGTCGCCACCCGCATCGTCGAACTCGCCCAGCACCAGGCCGCCCTGCGGGCCGCCGGTCGCGCCGGGCCGAGCGGATCGGCGCTCGGCGGCGCACTGGCCCGCCAGCGGCGGGCGGCCCTGCGGCTGCTGGGTTTCGGCGTCCCGGGGCACCTGCTGTTCGGCGTGGCCTCGCAACTGACGCTGCTGGCGCTGGCCTCGACCGCGGCCGCGCTTTTCCTCGACGGGACGCTGACCGGGGCCGCACTGGTCGCGCTGATCGTCGTCGCGGTCCGCTTCCTGGAACCCTTCACCACCTTCGGCGACCTCGCCCAGGCCGTCTCGTCCCTGCGCGGCACGATCGACCGCGTCGTCGGCGTCCTCGACGCGCCGGTGCTGCCGGTGGACGACGACCCGGCGCCCGCCGTCGACGCGCCCGTCCTCGCCTTCGACGACGTCTCCTTCACCTACGACGGCGCCGACCGCCCGGCCGTCGACGGCGTGTCCTTCACCGTCGCGCGCGGCGGCACCACGGCCATCGTCGGGCCGTCCGGATCCGGCAAGAGCACCCTGCTCGCCCTCGCCGCCCGCCTCCACGACACCGATGCGGGGACCGTGCGGATCCACGGGAGGTCCGTGCGCTCCCACGACCCGCTCGACCTGGCCGGGCACTACGCCGTCGTCCACCAGAACGTCTACCTCTTCGAGGGGACCCTGCGCGACAACGTCCTCCTCGGCCGCCGCGACGCCGACGACGACGCGCTCGCCTCGGCGGCGACCCGCGCGGGGCTCGACGAGGTCGTCGCGCGCCTGCCCGAAGGCTGGTCGACACGCGTCGGCGAAGGCGGCGCCACCCTGTCGGGCGGCGAACGCCAGCGCGTCGGACTGGCCCGCGCGCTGCTGAAGGACGCGCCACTGCTGCTGCTCGACGAGGTGACCAGCGCCCTGGACACCGGCAACGAACAGGCGGTCGTGGCGGCGCTGGCGTCCACCGCCCGGCACCGCGCGACGGTGATCATCGCCCACCGGCTCGACACCATCATCGGCGCCGACCAGGTCGTGTTCCTCGAAGGCGGGAAGGTCCGCGAGATCGGCGCCCCGGCCGCGCTGATCGACGCGGGCGGCCACTTCGCGCGGTACTGGGCGCAGCGGCGGCAGGCCTCGGGATGGCATCTGGTGGGGGTGGAGTAAGGGCGGGCACGGCCTACCCTTGACCCCGGTGTCCACATGAGACAGGGGGAGAGCCGTGGTCGTGGGACTCGATGGCCAGATCGACAAGGCGGCGGGCAACGCGATCGGCTGGCTGAGCAGGCGGGCCACCGTCGCCCACCGCCGTAAGCGGCTTCGCGACGACGTCCGCGCGCTCGCCGACCGCGTCATGGCGGAACAGGCGATCGCCGACCTGGCCGGTCCGCGAGCCGTCGCCCTGTCGGACTACCTCGCCTCGCCCGACTTCGGTCAGATCGCCCTGCACCTGACCGTCGCCTTCACGCAGAGCGCGAAGCACCGGACGGAAGCCGCGGCCGCGGTCCGGGACGAGATCCGCCACGGGCTGCGGCACGCCCTCGCGCTTCCCACGGCCGAGGTGTTCGCGCTGACCGACATCGTGTGCGACGCCCTGACCCTGGCCTGCCACGAGGCGATGGCCGGAGTGCCGTCGCTGCCCGGCGACTCGGGCATGCTCTCCGCCGCGGCCCACGTCGCGGCCGCCGCCGTCCGCAACGGCGAACTGCTGGCGGGTCTGGGGCCACTCGCCGACATCCACCGGGTCGCCGGGAAGCTGCGGGCCTCGGTCGCCGGGCTGCACCAGACCATGCGATTGCCGCACACCGGGGAGAACAGATCCGTTCCCTGGGAACGGTTGTACGTGGAGCCGTCGCTGCAGGCCAAGGCCGACGACGACGAATACCGGGAACCGGTGACGGTGCGGGACCTGCTGTACCCGGGATGCCGGACGGTCGTCCTCGGCGACCCGGGGGCCGGGAAGTCGACGCTGACCGCCAAACTCGCCCACGACCTGGCGGCTTCGCCCGACTCGCCGGTGGTGCCGTTCCGGCTGGTGCTGCGGGACATTTCCGAGTCCCTCCGGAGCGGGAAGCTCCGGCTGATCGACCATCTGATCGCGCTCGCCCGCGAACCGTACAATGTGGACATCACCGCCGAGTCCGTCGAGTACCTGCTGCTCAACGGCCGGGCACTGGTGATCCTCGACGGGCTCGACGAACTCACCGACGTGGCCATCCGGTCGAGGGTCGTCCAGCTGGCGGAGTCCTTCGCCACGCTGTACCCCTCGGTGCCGATCGTGGTCACCTCGCGCCGGGTCGGATACACCGAGGCGCCCCTGTCGCACACGATGTTCGAGACCCTGCTGATCCAGCCGCTCTCCGACGCCGATGTGGAGTCCTACGCCGAGAACTGGTTCGCGCTCGACGAGAGCCACCTCCCCGGTGATCGCGACCGAGTCCGGGCGGCCTTCTTGACCGAGAGCGCGTCCATCACCGACCTTCGCCGGAACGCCTTACTGCTCTCGCTGCTGTGCGCGATGTACTCGGCCGAGCAGTACATTCCCCAGAACCGCGTCCAGGTGTACGAGAAGTGCGCCCTGATGGTCTTCGAACGCTGGGACGGCATGCGCGGTGTCGGCGGCACGCCGCGGCGGTTCCACGGGCGCGTCCGGGGCGGGATCCAGGCCCTCGCGTGGCACATGTTCACCGGTGAGGGCGCCTCGGAGTTGCCGCATTGGGAGGTGGTGACGCTCCTGGCCGAGCACCTTCGCGGCAAGGGCCTCGACGAGGACGACGCCCGCGACACCGCCGAGGAGTTCCTGGAATTCTGCATCGGCCGCGCCTGGGTCCTGGAGGCGGTCGGCTCGACGAGCACCGAGCAGATCTACGGTTTCGCCCACCGGACCTTCATGGAGTACTTCGCCGCCGAGTACCTGGTGCGACATCACACCACGCCGGAGGAGGTCTGGAAGGTGCTGCGCCCGCACATCGACGACGGGCCGTGGACGGTCGTGGCGCCGCTGGCCGTCCAGCTGATGGAACGCAACCGGGACGGCGGTGCCGACGCGATCCTGGAGCTCTGCCTGGAGGAACTCGCCGAGGTCGAGGACGCCGATGGCAAGGTGGCGTTGTGCGCCTTCGCCGCCCGGGTCTGCGGGGAGATCGTCGCCTCGCCCGCCCTCATCAAACGGCTGGTCGACGAGGCGCTCGTATGTTCGGCCTCACGGTCTATCGAGGTCCGGACTCCGTTCTACAGTCCACTCTCGAACAAGGCCGACTCGCCTCTCGCATTGCTCCTGAGGAACAGTCTGGAGGGCAATCAGGAGTATGCCCGCGCACGCGTCATGGAGCGGGTGCTCGCGTGCGTCGACTCCGGCGATGGGTTCTACCTGTGGCTGCTGAGCGACTCGGCGTTGGACTGTGACATCCACCGACGTCTCATCGACGGTCTGTCTCCTTCACAGCGCGCGAACTATACGTCCTGGATGCGGCGGCATCCTGTTCTTCTCCTTCCACACAAGCCCCCGGCCGAGATTCTCAGAGAGTTCGGTCCGGAGCCGCTGTATCAATGGCGCGAACAGTTCGGGGTCACCGAGCCGTGCGTCATTGAACTCCACGCTCAGTTCCCGACGACATTCCGTACCGCCTTCATGCGCCTGCCGACACCGTGGCTGTCGGTCGAACCGGAGCGAAGGGATCTCACCGAGTACAACTTTTTCGAGTACTTCCTGTTCTATTTCAGAAGTCTCGTGAACCTTGGGGGTGCGCCGCTCGGCGCGCAACTGGTCTATCTGCTTCCGTATCTCGAACTGGCGGCCGAGAACGAGCGCGTGGATCCCGACCTCATCAGGCCCTCAGTCGCCGCGGAACTCATCCGGTTGCGCCGCCGGTCCGCCGCGGGCGCGCTCGATCCCGCCGATATCGCGCGGGTGCCTCGCCACCGCATCCCCGACGACGCCTGGGACTTCCTCCTGCGCTGGGCCGCCGGGGAGTTCTCGGTGCTCGCCTAGCCGGGCGCCCCCGGCCCGATCCGCACGCAGCAGCGCCCCGGCCCGGGGTCGAGCCGGGCGGCGAGGCCGGTCGCGGACAGTCCTTCGAGGACGCCGTCGAGCAGGCGGAGGTTCATGCCGCAGACCATCGCGGTGTGGCGCTGGGCGAGGGCGTGGAAGGGGCAGTTCGCGAGCACGATGGAGTCGTTCTCGGCTCGCGGTTCGAAGCCCAGACCGGCCAGCGCCTCGGCGATCGGGACCGGACCGGTCCCGCTGGAGCGCGCGGCGAGGCCGTACGCGACGCCCGCTCGGTGGGCGTGCCGGTCGAGGGCCGCGCGAGGGGAGCCGCCACCGGTCTCGGCCTCGGCGATCGCGTCGGCGAGCAGGTTGCCGACGAGCTGGTACCGGCGGTCGGGGAGGGACACCGCGATCTCCTCCGGCGAGCGCCGGTAGAGCTTCGCCGGGCGGCCGGCGCCGGGGCCGGTGCGTCCCGAGCGGCGTTCGTAGACGACGTCGAGCAGACCGTCGGTGACCATGCGGTCAAGGTGGAAGGCCGCGGTGGCGCGGGCCAGGCCCGTCGCCTCGGCGGCCTCGTCGCGGCCGACCGGGCCGTCCTGCCCGGCGACGTAGTCGTAGAGGCGGCGGCGGTTGGGTTCGTCGAGCGCGGCGATGGCGGCGACGCGCTCGGTGCGGGACTCGGCGGCCATGTTCTGCGACTCAACTCCCTTGACCGGATCCTCCATGGGCTTCTAACGTTAGCATCTGTTGTCTATAGAAGGAGCCCGTCGTGCGCGTTTCCGAACTCCCCACCGCCCGGCCGCCCGGGGCCGGGCGCGAGGACATCGACTTCGCCGCCGCCCAGCGCGCGGTCGCCGACCTGCTCGTCGCGCTCGGCCGCGACCCGGGCTCCGAGCATCTCGCCGACACGCCAAGGCGCGTCGCCGACGCCTACGCCGAGATGCTCACCCCGCGCGAGTTCAACCTGACGACCTTCCCCAACGACGAGGGCTACGACGAGCTGGTCCTCGCGCGCGACATCCCGATGCAGTCCTTGTGCATGCACCACATGCTGCCGTTCCACGGTGTCGCGCACGTCGGCTACCTGCCCGGCGAGCGCATCCTCGGCCTGTCGAAGCTGGCGCGCGTCGTCGAGTTGTTCGCCCGCGACTTCCAGGTCCAGGAGCGCCTGACGAAACAGGTCGCCGACTGGCTCCAGGAGTACCTCGCCCCCGTGGGCGTCGGCGTGGTGATCGAGGCCGAGCACATGTGCATGTCGCTGCGAGGGGTGCGCGCCACCGGATCGCGGACGGTCACCTCGGCGCTGAAAGGCGCGCTCCGGGAGGACGGTCGCTCGCGGCAGGAGTTCTTCGCGCTGACGGGCGTCGCCGGATAGTCCACTGTGGATACCGCCTCGTAGGATGCGCGGATGGCCGCACCCCACCTCTCCGCCGCAGTCCTCGCCGAGCTCCGCCGCCTGAAGGCCCGCCCGCCTATCGCCGTCGAGCTCGCCGACGTGAAGGTCGAGACGCCGCTCGGGACACGCGTGCTGCCGCCGTCGGTGCTGGCGCTGGCGGCCGTCGAGTGGCCGGCCGGGCATGTCGTGATCACCAAGGATTCCGGTGAGTACGCGCTGCGCCTCCCCGAAACGTCCGAGGTCGATGCGGAGGTGTTCGGCGAGAAACGGGCGTGGTTCGCCGTCGCCCGCCTCGAATACGGTGCCCGCTGGATCCTCGACCTGGACGCGGCCGCCGGCACCGACGACCCCGTGATCGCCAGGGAGGGCAAGGGCTTCCGGAACGGGCCGTTCTGGGCGAAACCGCTGTCGGAGCGGCTCGCCGGGCTCAAGTCGAAGCGTCCGCTGCCGAAGAAGTACGACTTCCCGCGCGCCTGTGCCACCGGCGACGTCGAGGCCGTCAAGGCCGGAATCGCCGCCGGCGCGTGGTTGTGGCCGGTGAAGGCCGGTGAGCCGACGCCGCTGCACCTCGCGGCTCTCGCGTCGCGTTCACCTGAGGCGGTGCGTCTCCTGATCGAGGCGGGGGCCGGTCTGGAGGTGCCACTGGACCAGGACGCGGCGGCGCTGCACCGCTACGGCGAACGGGAACGGTTCCGGTACCTCCGCCTCATGGCGGGCGATACGCCGCTGGCCGCCGCCCTCGAAGGCTTCTCGTCCCCGTTCCCGGAGACCGTGGCGGCCGTTCCCGGGATCGTCCGGGTCCTGCTGGCGGCCGGGGCGAACCCCAACGCGCGAACCGGATTCGGGAGCCCGTTCGGCCGGGTCTCACACCGGCACGGGGAAGGGATCGTCGACGTGGTCGGGCAGCTTCTGGCCGCTGGTGCCGACCCCGACCCCGCCGACCGTTGGAGTCCGCTGCTGAGCGCGGTCAAGGGAAGCGCCGACGTGGTGCGCGCACTGCTCGCCGCCGGTGCCGATCCGTGCCGCGGCTGCGCGTACGGGCACCTTCCCGGAACCAGGAAACCCACCCCGCTGCACAAGGCCGCCGGCGAAGGCGGCGTGGAGATCCTGCGGCTCCTGATCGCCGCCGCCCGTGACGTCGACGTCCTCTCGGCCGACGGTGTGGCCCCGCTGCACTGCGCGGCCGCCGGGGACGATCCCGAACGGGTCCGCCTGCTGCTGGAGGCCGGTGCCGGCCGGGAGGTGCGGCTGCCCGACCCGGCGAGCTTCCGCGAGGGACTGACCGGCCGCACGCCCCTGGAGATCGCCCGCGAGCTGGGCAACGACGAGCACGCGGCGATCCTGGCGGGCTGACGCGGCCCGGTCACCACCTCAGGTAGTCGACCGTGACGGAGCGGCGGTCGCTCCTCCAGACGGGCGAAGCCTCACCGGTGTGCGACGGCGGTGACGGTGGTGCCGAACGGTTCGGCGGCGAGGAGTTCCCGGCGCGCCCGGTCGAGGCGCACGTCGCGTGGGGATCCTGCACGCCACACCGTGCCCTCAACGTCGGCGACGGGCGGCGGAAGGCCCGCCGTACCTCCATTGTGGACACGTCGCGCTCGCCGTGTCGCGTCCTACAGGCGGCCGTACGCGTCGAGCACCCGCAGGGCGTTGAGGGTGACGACTCCGCGCCACTCCAGGAGGGCCGCCTCGCTCGGCGCGGTCCAGGTGATCGGCCAGCCGCCGTCGGCCTGCTGCCCGGCGGCGAGGGCGTCGAGGTGGCCGCCGATCTGCGCGTCGGTGAAGGCCTCGTGCCAGGCGGAGTCCGGACTCGGGGCGATGTCCAATGGGGACAGTCCGTAGCCGGGGGTCTCCGGGTCGAGGTGGAACATGTCCTGGTTCCTGAGGTGGTCCAGGAGGGTCTCGGCGCGGCCCGGGGCGACGTCGGGGGCGTGCTCGCAGAAGATCAGCAGTTCCCAGATCGAGTGCACGCCGTCGGGAGGCGGCGCGTCGAGGCGCCGCCGGGTGTAGTCGGCGGCCTTGTCGAGCCACGGGTGCTCGACGCCGAGCCGGTACAGCTGGCCGGCGAGTCCGGCGGTCGGGTTGACGTCGGGCGCGTAGGTCCACTCCGACCAGTGATCGGCCCTCGGGTAGTCCTCGATGACGGGGAAGGCGAGCGGGACGGCGCCCTCCTCGTCGGCGACCCTGGCGAGGTGGTCGCAGGCGCGGCCGATGAGCTCGGGCGCCTCGGCGCCGGCCTCGGCGAGGGTGCGCAGGGCCACCTCGGTGTAGATCGGGAGACTCGCCGGGCAGCGCGTGTCCGGTTCGAGTCCGTGCCCGAAGCCGCCGTCGGGGTTCTGGTATCCGCGCAGGGCGTCGGCGACCGCCGACGGCGGCCCGCCCTGGAAGTGCGTCTCGAACAGGCGTCGCTCGATCAGGCGGGCCTCGGCGTGCAGGAAGCGCTCGGCGGCGGCGCGGGATGCGGTCATGCCGCCGATGTTAGGCGCCGGGCGCGCCGGAACCGAGCCGGACGCTCAGCTGGGTGCCGAGTTCGCGGAAGCCGATGGCCAGGGCGACCCGGCGCGACGGCGTGATCCGCGCGCGCCACTGGGGGAGCAGCCCGGCGGCCAGCGCGTGCGCGGTCGACGCGGCGCCGACGGCTTTGGCCAGGCCCTTTCCGCGCCACTCGGGGGCGGTGAGCACGCCGATGTGCGCGGCGCGGCCGGCCCAGACTCGGTAGCCGGAGGCGGCGGCGACGGCGCCGTCGCGGCGGATGGCGAAGACCGGCGAGGTGACCTCGTCGAGGCTCGCCTCACCGGCCTCGTCGTCCCCCGCGAGGTCTTCGAGGGCGACGACGGCCGCATCGCCCGGCGCGAGTTCCTCCACGGTGGACGGTGGTGGCTCGGCCGCGGTGTAGGCGAGCGCGGCCGGGCCGAGCACGTCGGCGACGTCGAGGACGCGGGTGATCGCGGCGGCGTCGGTGACCGACGCGAGCGGCAGGGCGGCGAGGCTCGCGACGAGCCGGGCGGCGCTCGTCTCGTCGGGGGCGGTCGCGACGGCGGCGTCCCCGATGGTCACGAGACCGGCCCAGCCGGGCGGGCACAGCAGCGAATCCGGTGACACGGCGACGTTGACGCGGCCTGCGGTGAAGCGCACGGGCGCGCCGGCCAGCTCCGTCCACAGCTCGCGCGCGCCGGTGATCAGGGGATCGGTCATGCGGCGATGATGGCAGGACCGTCCCCGGTGGGCCAGCGGGTTATCCGACTCCGCTGAGGCGCAGGTACTGCTCGTCGCTCAGTTCGAGGTCGGCGGCCGCGACGTTCTCCGCCAGATGGGCCGGCGAGGCGGTGCCGGGGATCGGGAGCATGACCGGCGAGTGCCGCAGCAGCCAGGCGAGGCTGACCTGGGTCGGGGTGGCGTCCAGTTCGGCGGCGACCTCGGCGATCGGCGCGGCGGCGCCGGTGTTCCCGGCCGCGACGGGCCGCCACGGGAGGAAGGCGATGCCTTCGGCGGTGCAGGCGTCGAGGACGGCCTCGTGTTCGCGGTCGAGGACGTTGTAGCGGTTCTGCACACTGGCGATCTCGACGGTCGCGCGCGCCTCGGTGAGCTGCTCGACGTCGACTTCGGACAGTCCGATGTGGCCGATCTTGCCCTCGTCGCGCAGGTCGCGCAGGGTTCCGGCCTGTTCGGCCACGGGGATTTCGGGGTCGATCCGGTGCAGCTGGAGGAGGTCGATCCGTTCGGCGCGCAGGCGGCGCAGGGCCTCGTCGACCTGGGCGCGCAGGAAGCGCTCGCTTCCGTTGTAGATCGCGCCGTCGGGGAGGTCGGGCCGTCGCTCGACACCCGTCTTCGTGGTCACCAGCAGCCCTTCCGGGTAAGGGTGCAGAGCCTCGGCGACCAGCTCCTCGTTGGCGCCCCACCCGTACATGTGCGCGGTGTCGACGACCGTCACGCCCAGCTCGACGACCCGCCGGAGCAGCGCGATCGAGGCCGCGCGGGTGTCGCCGGGCTCGGTCGGCAGGCGCATGGCGCCGAAACCCATCCGGGTGGCGCGGTGTCCGGCGAGGTCGAGGGTGCGTGCGGTCATGGGCTCCTCCAGAGGTCGGGCAACGATAACCGCCGCGGGCGTCAGTCCTTGGTGTCCGGAAGCGGGTGGGCCGCGAGAAGGTGGTTCGCCCAGCGCGTGGAGGGCGTCGCGTCGACGAGGAGGGCCTTGACCAGCAGGGTGAGCGGCACGGCGAGGATCGCGCCGAGACCGCCGATGACCCAGGCCCAGAACACCAGCGCCAGGAAGGTCAGCGTCACCGACAGTCCGACGCTGTCGCCGGTGACCTTCGGCTGGATCACCGACTGGATCACGAAGTTGAACAGCGAGTAGAGGACCACGACCCACACCATCGTCTGCCAGCCGCCGTCGAGCAGGCCGAGCAGCGCGGGCGGGACGAGGCCGATGATGAAGCCGATGTTGGGGATGTAGTTGGTGATGAACGCGACCAGCGCCCACAGCAGCGGCAGCGGCACCCCGAGCGCCCACAGCGCCAGCCCGTCGAGGACGGCGACGATCAACCCGAAGACGGTGGCGACGATCAGGTACTTGCGGGTGCCGCGGGCGAACTCGCGCAGGGCGGTGACCAGTGCCGGGCGTTCGGGCGCGAGGCGGTCGAGGCGGGTCGGGAACCCGGCGGCGTCGATGCCCATGAACAGCAGCAGGCCGAGGATGAACAGCAGGTTCGACAGGACCGACACCGCCGAGCCGGCGACCGTCGTGAACACGTCGACGAGACGGTTCGGGTCGAGCCCGGACACCGCGGTCTGGAGCTGGTCGGCGTCGACGCCCTGTTCGGCGAGCCAGGTGGTGGTCGCGGTGATGAGGTCCTGGGCGCGTTCGGTGTAGACGGGGACGAGGTCGGACAGCCGGCCCACCGAGACGACGAGAACGTAGACGCAGGCGCCGAAGCAGCCGTAGATCACCAGCAGCAGCACCAGTGAACTGAGCCACCACGGCCAGCCGCGCCGGATCAGCGCGCTCTGCACCGGACTCAGTGCCACGACCAGCACCAGCGCCAGGGCGACCGGCGCGACGATGCCCGCCGCGGACTTCATCCCGGCGACGACGACCACCAGTGCCGCCGCGGCGACGAGGCCCCGGTCGATACCGCCGCTGGGCTCGGGTTTCGGGAGAACGTCGCCGGACATCTGTCCATTATGTACGGGTTTGTTTCCCGGAAGCGGCCGGGGTGCGTCCCTTGCATACCCGCAGGGGGTATGTTACGGTCCATCGCGCACTACCCCCTAGGGGTATCTGAAACGCAAGTCGAAGGAGTCGTCATGTCCCCCGATCCCCGGCGCTGGTTGGCACTCGCCGTGCTCGCGCTCGCCCAGTTCATGGTCATCATGGACACCTCGATCATCGCGGTGGCCCTGCCCGAGATGCAGCGCGAACTCGGGTTCACCCCGAGCGGCCTGCAGTGGGTCTTCAACGCCTACGCCGTCGTGTTCGGCGGACTGCTCCTCCTCGGCGGCCGGCTCTCCGACCTGTGGGGCGCCCGCCGCGTCTTCGCCGCCGGCTGGATCGCCCTCACCGCCGGATCGATCGTCGCCGCGGCCGCCACCGGCCCGGTCGCCGAGATCATCGGACGCGGGATCCAGGGCGTCGGCGCCGCCCTCATCGCACCCGCCGCGATGACCCTGCTGATGGTGCTGTTCGCCGGGCAGCCGTCCGAACTGCCCAAGGCCATGGCCTGGTACGGAGCCGCGGCTCCGGCGGGCGGCACGGCCGGGGTGTTCCTCGGCGGCGTGATCACCGAATGGCTCAGCTGGCCCTGGGTCTTCATCATCTACGTGCCGATCGGCGTCGTCACCCTGCTCGTCACCCCGAAGGTCCTGCCCCGCGTCCCCGGCCGCCGCACCGGAATGGACATCGCCGGCGCCCTCGCCGTGACCGCCGGACTCGCCCTCGCCGTCTACGCCGTCGTCCAGGCCCCCGAACGCGGCTGGGGCTCCTCGGCGACGCTCGTCCAGCTCGGCGCCGCGCTGGTCCTGCTGCTCGGCTTCGTGCTCCTCCAGCGCTTCGTGCGCTCGCCCCTGATGCCGCTGAAGGTCTGGCGCACCCCGAACCTGGCGGCGGCCAACGTCGCCATGGCGCTGCTCGGAGCCGCCTGGATCCCGATGTGGTACTTCCTGAACCTCTACGTCCAGCAGGTCCTCGGCTTCGGGGCCTTCGCCTCGGGCGCCGCCCTGGTCCCCATGACCGCGTTCATGATGCTGCTGATGACGGCCGTGACCGGCCGCCTCATCGGCCGCTTCGGCACCAAGCCGCTGATCGTCACCGGACTCGTCGCGCTCGCCGCGGGCCTCGGGATCCTCGCGACGGCCGACCCGAACGGGTCCTTCCTCGCCGACGTCCTGCCCGGTTCTCTGGTCTCGGCGGTCGGGATGTCCCTGGTGTTCATCCCGGCGATGCTCGCGGCGATCGGCGGCGTCGCCCCCGAGGAGGGCGGGCTCGCCTCCGGGATCGTGAACACGACCTACCAGGTCGGCTCCGCGCTCGGCCTGGCGGTCATGACGGCCGTCGCGACCTCGCGCGGCGGCGCCGAACTGGGCGACAAGGCCGCGCTGACCGAAGGCTTCACCACCGCCTTCGTCGTGGCCGGAGCAATCGCCCTCGCCGGAGCCGTCATCGCCGCCCTGACCCTCCGTCGACCACGGCCGGCCGCGGAGACGGTCCCGGCCGAGCCGGCCGCCGCGGGCGCGAGCCACTGACGTCTCGCCCCACGGAGAGCGAGCCCGGCCGGTCCCACCGGCCGGGCTCGCCTACGCCGGCGGACGTAGCCGCACCCGCGCTACGTCCCCGGTGGTAGTCCGAAGATCGTGCGGCGGGACGGCGCCGACGGCCTTCCCGGAACCAAGAATCGAAGTCACCCCCGACGGAGGAGACCTCGTGAGCAACCTGACCCGCCGCACCGTTCTGCGCGGTGCCGTCATCGCCGGAGGCGCCGCGCTGGCCGCCACCGCGCCCCCGGCGGCCGCCGCAGACACGCCCGTCCTCGCCATCACCGGCGCGACCCTCATCGACGGGATCGCCCCCGGCGCCCTTCCCGACCGCACCCTCCTCCTCCAGGGCGACCGCGTCCTCGCCGTCGGCCGCCGCGCCGAGGTCCGCGTCCCGCGCGGCGCCCGGATCCTCGACGCCACCGGCAAACACGTCATCCCCGGACTCATCGACAGCCACGCCCACAGCGGCGAGCACCCGGGGATCTCACCGGCGCTGAACATCGCCAACGGCGTCACCACCGTCCGCGAACTGTTCGGCATGCCCCACCTCCACGAGTGGCGCGAGCGGATCGAGGCCGGTGCGATGCTCGGCCCGAGATCGGTCATCGCCAGCCGCATCGTCGACGGCGCCGCGACCACCGGCCACCCCGACTTCTTCACCGTCGTCACCACCGAGGCCGAGGCGCGCGCCGCCGTCCGCGAGGCCGCCGACGGCGGCGCGGACTTCGTGAAGATCTACTCCGGCCTGCCCCGGGACCTCTTCGACGTCATCGCCGACGAGTCCCGCCGACGGCGCATCCCCTTCGCCGGGCACTGTCCCGACACCGTCCCCCTCGACCACGCCGCCTGGTCCGGGCAGCGCAGTGTCGAGCACTTCTACTCGATCTCCTATCCGGCGGCCACCCGCGCCGAGGAGATCGAGCGCGTCCTCGCCGAGCCGGGGGAGCCGGGCGACCTCCCCGGCTGGGTCCGCCGCGTCCACCGAGCCGAGATGATCGCCGCCGCGAGCTACAGCCACGGGAAGGCGGCCCGGCTGTTCTCGCGGCTTCGCCGAAGCGGAACGCGCATGGTCCCGACCCTCGTCGTCAGCCGCGTCATGGACCGCCCGGCCGAGGTCGACACCGCCGACCCCCGCCTGAAGTACCTGCCCGCCGCGCTCACGGCCTACTGGGCCCAGGCCTTCCGCGACCTCTTCGTCGACGCCCGCACCCCCGCCGAGGCCGCCGAGTGGCACGGCCTGCTCGACTTTCGCCGCCGCTTCGTGCACGCGATGTCCGAGGCGGGCGTGCCGATCCTGGCCGGAACCGACGGCGGCGACGTCCCCTACGTCTACCCGGGCTTCGGCGTCCACGACGAACTCGCCGAACTCGTCGCGGCGGGACTGTCACCGCTCCGGGCCATCCGGGCCGCGACGGTCGAGCCCGCCCGCTTCCTCGGGCTGGGCGACCGCCTCGGCACCATCGCCAAAGGCAGGGCCGCCGACCTGGTCGTGCTCGACGGCGACCCGCTCGCCGACATCGCCAACACCCGGCGGATCCACGCCGTCGTGACACGCGGACGACTCATCGGCGCCGTCGAGCGCGCGCGGATCCTCAGCGAGGTGGAGCGAACGGCGGCCTCGATCGAGGGCGGGGCCGCGGGCTCGGGAGGGTGTTGCGGGGGACCGCGCTGAACGGCGAGCAATGGACGGTTTCGGATGACCGGGGACGCGTGCGGGCGCGCGGTGAGGCGTGGTGGGTGTCGCCGAACGGTCATGAGCGGCACGCCCGCTCGCCGACCCGGCGGATGCGCGCTTTCACAGCTCATGGGCGGCGGCGCCGTGAGCCCGGGCGGACCCCACGCCGGGCGCGGCGAGACGCGGTGACCGCGCGCGGGCGGTGGGGTGTGATCCGGGCAGGTGCCGCGCCGAGCGGTGAGCGGCGGCGCCCGCTCGCCGGTGGCCGGCGGGTTTGTGCCGTCGCGCCTCGCGGCCCCCGCGCCATCACCTCTTCGAACGGTCATACGCGACACGAGGTCATGAAACTGGACATTCGCGCACGCATCCTGTCTCATTCTTGCGGTCGATCGACCGATACGTCCACTTCGGAAACGGGATGCCCATGACCTCGTGCTGGAAGAAATCCGTGGCGACCGCCGCCGCGCTGCTCGGCTTGACCACGGCGGTGGCGGGCGCCCAGGCACCGCCCGCGACCGCCGGTGAGACCGAGGCCGCCCTGCGCGTCACGCGCTTCCTCGGTGAGCACGTCGTCCCGCACAAGCTCGACCTGAAGGGGACCGTCGTCGGCGGTTTCTCCGGAATGGACCGCGACCCGCTGACCGGCACCTGGTACTTCATCTCCGACGACCGCTGGCGCTACAACCCCGCGCGCTTCTACACCGGCCGCGTCGACATCGACCCCCTGACCGGCGCGTTCAAGGGCGTGCGCGTCGAGGACGTCAAGACCTTCCTCGACGCCGCGGGCGAGCCCTACCCCGGCTTCGGCAAGGAGTTCACCGTCGACCCGGAGTCGCTGCGCCTCGACCCGTGGTCGCGGCAGCTGCTGTGGGCGCAGGAGGGCGACCGGCCCGACGAGGCGCGCCCGACGCTGCCCCTGTCGCAGCAGTCGATCCGGTGGGCGACGAAGTCCGGCGGGTACCTCGCGGAGCTTCCGCTGCCGGAGAACATCCACCTCACCGAGACCGACAGCGGCACCCGCCGCAACACCGGCATCGAGGCCCTGACCTTCACCGCGACGCGCATCGTCGCCGCCAACGAGGACCCGGTCTACGAGGACGGCCCCATGCCCACCGTCGAGAAGGGCGCGACGACGCGCATCACCGTCTGGGACCGCTTCCACCGGATCCGGGCGCAGTACGCCTACGAGATCGACGCCCTGCCCGCCGCGCCGATCCCGGGCGGCGGTATCACCGACAGCGGCGTCTCGGAGATCCTCTCCATCGACGAGAACCGCTTCCTCGCGCTTGAGCGCTCCTGGATCGAGGGCGTGAACTACCGCACGAAGCTCTACGAGTTCGACCTGCGCGGCGCCGACGACGTCCTCGACCGCGACAGTCTCGCCGACGGCGGCTACACGCCGGTGTCGAAGCGGCTCGTCTACGACTTCGGCGTCCTCGACGGACCGCAGCAGAACCTGGAGGCCATGGCCTGGGGACCGCGCCTGCTCACGGGCGAGTGCAGCCTGGTGATCGCCGCCGACGACAACTTCGACAGCCGGGAGAAGGCGCAGTTCCTCGCCTTCGGCGTGCGCGGCTGCTGACACCGTCACGGGGGTTCCGGTGACGATCCACCGGGGCCCTCAGCCGCGCGGCGCGTACATGATCACCACGACGCCGACCAGGCAGATCGCGGCCCCGATCACGTCGTAGCGGTCCGGCCGGAACCTGTCGACGACCATCGCCCACCCCAGCGAACCGGCCACGAACACCCCGCCGTAGGCGGCGAGGATCCGCCCGAAGTTCGCGTCGGGCTGGAACGCGGCCACGAACCCGTAGGCCCCCAGCGCGGCGACGCCCGCCGCGATCCACCACAGCCCGCGATGCTCCCGCCACCCCTGCCACACCAGCCACGCGCCGCCGATCTCCAGGAAGGCCGCGAGCACGAACAGCAGCAGCGAACGCGCGAGGGTCATGAACGGCGACGTTACCGGGCTGCGACGTTACTCCGCCCGGCCCGGTAACCTTGCCGCCGTGAGCACCAGGCGTGGCGCGCGAGCGACCGGCGGGTCGCCGCTTCGCCTTGCCGTCCTGCTGCTGGCCCTGCTCGCGGCCGTCGTCCTCGGTTCGGTGCACACCGGCGAGGCCGTGGCGCACCCCGCGCCCACCGTGTCGGCGTCGCAGCCCGACTCCGACGCCCCCTGCCTGCCGCATCCCGACTATCCCGAGCATTCCGCGCGGGCCCTCGGCGGTGCCTTCACCGGCGCCGATCTCGCCGACGGCGACGCGCACACCGCCGAAGGCCCCGACCGTTTCGCGGTCCGGGCCGTCCCGATGCCCGCCGAGCGGCTCACCGCGGCCGAGACCGGCCGCCTGCTCGCCGTGCTGTGCGTCTGGCGGACGTAGGCCGACCCTGTTCCACTTCGCGCGCCCGCCGGCCCGACGCCGCCGGGTGTAGGCCGACCGCGCTCACAGACAGGCACGCCAATGGCTAAGAAGAAGAGCAGGAACACCCGCCCGGCGGGTGGCAAGAGGACCCGTCCGCCCGCGCCCGCGAAGGCGCCGGCCCCGCCGCCGAAGCGGGGGATGAGCACCAACCTGAAGATGACCATCGGCCTGATCGTGGCCGCGCTCGTGGCGATCGGTGTCACCGTCTACCTGTCGGGAAGCGGTGAGAACCCGGCGGCCGCGACCGACGCCCAGGACGAGCGTCTCGTGCGTCCCGACAGCCACAAGCTCTCCACCGCCGCCGACGGGAAGGCCACGCTCGTCGAGTTCCTCGACTTCGAGTGCGAGGCCTGCGGGGCGCTGTACCCGGAGATGGAGCGGCTGCGGGCCGACTACGACGGGCGCATCACCTTCGTCGTCCGCTACTTCCCGCTGCCCGGCCACGCCAACGGCGAACCCGCCGCGCGGGCCGTCGAGGCCGCCGCCGCGCAGGGGAGGTTCGAGGAGATGTACACCAGGATGTTCGAGACCCAGGCGAGCTGGGGCGAGCAGCAGTCCCCGCAGGACGAGGTCTTCTTCGGCTTCGCCACCGAACTCGGTCTCGACATGGACGCCTTCAAGACGGCCTTCGCCGACCCGGCGACCGCGGCCCGCGTGCAGAAGGACCAGGACGACGGCATCTCGCTCGGCGTCGACCGGACCCCGACGGTCTACCTCAACGGCGAGCCGGTCGACGGCCCGTCCTACGACTCGCTGAAGGAACGCATCGACAAGGCGCTGGCCTCGTGAGGCCGGTCTCGCGGGCTCTGCCGTGGGTCCTGACCGGCGGGGGAGCGCTCGGCCTGCTGGCCGCGTTCGTGCTGACGGTCGAGAAGATCGCACTGCTCAAGGACCCGTCGTACAGCCCGTCGTGCAGCATCAACCCGATCCTGTCCTGCGGTTCGGTGATGAAGACCCCGCAGGCCGAGGTCTTCGGTTTCCCCAACCCGCTGCTGGGCGTCGCCGGGTTCGCCGTGGTCCTCACCGTCGGCGTCGTACTGCTCGCGGGCGCCCGCCCGCCCCGCTGGTTCATGCTCGGTCTCCAGCTCGGCGCGACCTTCGGCGTCGTCTTCGTGCACTGGCTGATCTTCCAGAGCCTGTACCGGATCGGGGCGCTGTGCCCGTACTGCATGGTCGTGTGGACCGTGACGATCCCGGTGTTCTGGTACACGACCCTGCACAACCTCACCACCGGCGTCATCCCGGTGCCGTCCTCCTGGCGCCGGGCGGTGGAGGGCATCGCGCGCTTCCACAGTCTGGTGCTCGTCGTCTGGTACCTGCTGATCGTGGCGCTCGTCGGCGTCGAGTTCTGGGACTACTGGCGCACCCTGCTGTGACGCGGAGGAACCGGCCTCCCCGAGAGGAGGCCGGTTCCACCGGCCCGCCGCGCCCAACCGCGCCGGCCCGGCCGCTAGACGCTGATCTTGTTCGCGCCGGCGCCGCCGGTGACGATGCCCTTGACGTTCGCCGAGGGGTCCAGCGTGTAGCCGTAGGGGATCGACGCGACCGAGCCGCGCGTCTCCGGCGCCCCGGAGTTCACCGAGGTGTTGTTGCGGAACACGAGGTTGCCGTCGGGCGAGCTGCCCTCACCGACATGCGTCGGCTCGTCGACGTTCTCGAAGTAGTTGCCCTCGACGAGGACGCCCGCGTTGCAGGTGGTCGCCACGCCGTAGCCGCTGTTGCCGGAGTAGTAGTTGTTGTAGACGTGCACCGGGTTGCCGAAGCGCACGCGCGGGTGCCGCTGGGTCGTGCCGTCGAACCAGTTGTGGTGGTAGGAGACCCGCAGGTGGCCGATGTCCTGGGATCCGTTGCCGTCACTGTGGCCGAGCAGCATCGTCTTGTCGTGGTCGTAGACGCGGTTCCACGACACCGTCGCGAAGTCCGAGCCGCGCTTGATGTCCACGGCACCGTCATAGCCGTCGGTGAACGTGTTGTGGTCGATCCACACGTTCTTCGAGGCGTCCTGGACGTTGATCGCGTCGTCGGCCCAGCCGCGGAAGGTGATGTTGCGGATGATGACGTTGTTCGCGCCGTCGACGTCGAGACCGCCGCCGGTGATCGTGGCGCCGCTGTTGCCGAGCACGCTCTTGTTGCTCGTCACGTCGTTCATGCCGGAGATGTTGATCGTTCCCGACACGCGGATGATGAGCCTGCCGCTCTGCTTGAGCGCCGCCGTCAGCGCGCTCGCGGTCGACACGGTGACCGTGGAGCCGCCGGCACCGCCGGTGGTGCCGCCGTTCTGGCTCGCCCAGCCGGTCGGGCTGGTCTCGGCCATGGGTGTCACGGCGGCCGGTTCCACCGTCCGCGCGCCGGCCTCGGCGGAGACGAACATGCCGGAGGCGGCCAGGATCGCCGCGCCGATTAACGCCGGTACGCGTTTGCGTCGTGTGGTCATGGGAATCGTCCCTTCTCGGGTGTGATGTCCTCTGCGACCAGGTTGTAATACTGACGAAATAGTGTCAATGGTGCCCATTTGCAGGATTATTGCAGCGAATCCGGACAGGGACGGGCCGACCGGCTGTCTTGCTCCCGGTTCACCCCGCGATGTCCGTCTTATGTGGACCGCCGTGTTGCACCGGCCGCTCAGGCCGCGCGCAGGTGCAGCCACGCGTGGACCAGCGGCACCTCGCCGAGGCTGATCAGATGGTGGTCCTCGCCGGGTTCGATCACCAGCACGTCACCGGCCTCGAAGGGGGTGGTGGCGCCGTCGATCTCGACCAGCCCGCTGCCCTGGAGCACGCAGAAGACCTCTGGCACGTCGTGGGTGTGGAAGCCCTCGGGGTGCGTGCGCTCCCCGTGGCCGTAGGAGCTGACCCCGCCGCGCTCGACGAGGTGCCCCGCGACGACGGGGGCGAAGACGGGGCCGTCGCCGTTGCCGGTGAGGTCGGCCAGTTTGTACCTGCGCATGTGCTGCCTCCTTAACGGATCGCCCAGGGGGCGGGGAGTTCGCTGAACAGCGCCGCGTTCGCGGCGGCGGCCTCGACGACGGAGTTGACGCCGTCGACGGTGACGTAGGGGCCGTCCCGCCGGACGTATCCGTCGGGGATCCGCACGACCGGCGCGGCGACGACGGACTCGATGACGGCCGTGAACGGTTCGGTGCGCGCGAACGGAGCCCGCAGGGCGGTTCCGTTCGCGCGGTGGTCGAGCAGGTCGTCGAGCAGGTCGACGCGGCCCGCGACGGTCGCGGCCGGCCGGCCCGGGAGGGCGAGGCGGTCGGTCGGGTACTCGTAGAAGGCCTCGCCGCCGGTGCCGCGCACGGTGATGCCGCCTTCGATCTTGGCCTCCTCGCCGCACAGGGTGACCGCGACCGTGATCGTCGGCCCGCCGCGGAGGGTCAGGCGCAGGCAGGCCGTGTCGTCCACCTCGATCTCGCGCGCCCGGTAGCGCTCGACCTCGACGCCTACGGGAAGACCGGGGCCCGCGACGGCCTCACCGACTGCCAGCGCCTGCATCACCGCGTGCGCGAAGGGATTGGCCAGCGCGCCGTCGAGCGCCGGGCGACCGTCCATCGTGGACCTCCCCGCCCACGGGGAGCGACGGTAGTACTCGTCGGGCCGGCGCCACGCGCCCGCCACGCCGATCGAGCGGATCTCACCGAGCCCGCCGTCGGCGACCGCCGCGCGCAGCAGCTCGGGCACCGGCGACCCGAGGGCCTGGAAGTTCACCTGGCACGCGCGGCCGGTCCCGGCGAGCAGCCCGGCCAGTTCGCGGTGTTCGGCGAGCGAGGTGACCGGCGGTTTCTCCAGCAGGAGGTCGGCGCCCGCGCGCAGCGCGTCGGCGGCGATGGCCAGATGCGTGTGCGGGGGCGTGCAGACCACGACGATGTCGGGCCGGATGGACTCCAGCAGTTCGCGGTGATCGCTGAAGACCGGTGTCCCGTCGGGGATCGGGGCGTCGGGCTCGGCGCGGACGGGCGCGACGTCGCACAGTCCCGCCAGGCGGATCCTGTCCGCGCGTGCGGCGATCCGGCGGCGGTGCCACAGCCCGTGGCCGCCCGCGCCGATGACGGCGATCGAGGGAAGGGTCATGCCGACCCCCGCACCACGTCGGCGGCGCCGTGCCGGGCGAGGCGGCCGAGCCAGTCGGCGACGAGCTCGCGGACCTCGGAGTCCTCGGCGAGTGCGGCCGGGAAGATCTCGCGCAGGCCGAACACCGCCTCGACCGCCGCGGCGGTCGAGCCGTTCGCCGAGGCGAGCGCGTCGGTGATCGCCCCGGCCAGGGGATCGTCGAGGACGAGCGGCTCACCGGTGTCGGAGGTGCCGGCGGTGTAACGGATCCAGGCCGCGACGGACAGCGCCGCCCACACCGGCCGGCCGCCGGTGGCCCGGCGTTCCGTGATCGTGCGCAGGATCCGCTGCGGGAGCTTCTGGCTGCCGTCCATGGCGATCTGGATGGTCCGGTGGGCGATGCCGGGGTTGGCGAAGCGGGCCAGGACCTCCTCGCCGTAGTCCACGGCGGACACGCCGGGCGGCGGGGTCAGGCCGGGCGCGACGTCCTCGGCGATCAACCGTCGCATCGTCGCCTCCATCCCAGGCAGGGAAAGGGTTTCGGCGATCGTGTCGCACCCGGCCAGCGCCCCCAGGTAGGCGAGGGTGGAGTGCACGCCGTTGAGGGTGCGCAGCTTCAGGTCCTCCCAGGGCGTCACGTCGTCGGTGAGGACGGCGCCGGCGAGTTCCCAGGCGGGCCGTCCGGCGGGGAAGCGGTCCTGGAGGACCCACTGCGCGTAGGGCTCGGCGTCGACGGCGGCGCCGTCGGTGACGCCGAGGGTGTCGGCGACGCGGCGGTAGGTCGCCTCGGTCGAGGCGGGGACGATCCGGTCGACGGCCGTGGCGGGGAAGGCGACGTGCCCGTCGATCCAGTCCAGCACCTGGTCGGCGGCGTCCGACAGCGCGAGCCGCCGGAGCACGGCCGCCCGCAGCCGCCCGCCGTTGCCGGGCAGGTTGTCGCAGCTGACGACCGCCAGGGGCGCGCCGGTCCGGGCGCGCGCGGTGAGCCCGCGCGCCAGCAGACCGGGGATCGCGGCCTGGTCGCCGTAGGCCTTCTCGGTGACGGTCAAGGTGACGATCCCGACGGCCGGGTCGGCCAGCAGCGCGACGATCCCGTCCGGGTCGTCGGGCAGGTGGCGGGCGGCGTTGACCGACCCGACCACGCGGGTGCGCTCGCCGTCGGCCGACAGCTCGGTGACGGTGAACAGGCCGTCCTGGGCGTTGACGGCGTCGGCGACCGGTCGCGAGCGGGGCGCTACGGCGACGGTGCCCCAGTCCCCGCCCGCCGCGGCCATCGCGGCCTCGGTGTAGACGGCCTGGTGCGCCCGGTAGAAGGCGCCGAGTCCGATGTGGACGATGCCGGTGCCGGCGTCGCCCGGGGTCACCCGGGGGCGGGCCTCGGCGGGTATCCGGGCGAGCGCGGCGAGGCCGAGCCGGTTCACCGCCATGCCGGGCCGTCCGGGAAGCCGAAGCGGGCGATCGATTCCGGGCGCATCTCGACGCTGTAGCCGGGCTTGTCCGGCAGCCGGTAGCGGCCTTCCTCCACCCGGACCGGGTCGGTGAAGTGCTCGTGCAGGTGGTCGACGTACTCGATCATGCGGCCGTCGAGGGAGCGCCCGACGCGCAGGAAGTCGAAGATCGCGAGGTGCTGGACGTACTCGCACAGCCCGACCCCGCCGGCGTGCGGGCACACCGGGACACCGAACTTCGCCGCGAGCAGCAGGATCGACAGCACCTCGTTGACGCCGCCGACGCGGCAGGCGTCGACCTGGCAGACGCCGATCGCGCCGGCCTGGAGGAGCTGCTTGAAGATGACGCGGTTGGCGGCCACTTCGCCGGTGGCGACGCGGATCGGCGCGACCGCCTCGGCGACGCGGGCGTGGCCGAGGACGTCGTCGGCGTGGGTCGGCTCCTCGATCCAGTAGGGGTCGAAGGGCCGCAGGCGCGCCATGTTGGCGACCGCCTCGTCGACGTCCCAGACCTGGTTGGCGTCCATCATGAGCAGCGCGTCGGGGCCGATCTCCGCGCGGATGATCCCGGCACGGCGGACGTCGTCGTCGACGGGGCCGCCGACCTTCATCTTCACCGCGGTCCAGCCCTCGGCGACGGCCGCGCGGGTGAGTTCGCGAACCTTGTCGTCGGGGTAGCCGAGCCAGCCGACGGAGGTCGTGTACGCCGGGAATCCTTGCTTCCGCAGCTGATCGAGACGTTCGTCGAGGCCCTTCTCGCCCTCGGTGAGGATGGCGAGGGCCTCGGCCGGGGTGAGCGCGTCGGAGATGTGCCGGAAGTCGATCGCGGCCACGAGTTCCTCGGCGGGCATCTCGGCGAGCAGCCGCCACAGCGGGCGTTCGGCGAGGCGGGCGCGCAGGTCCCAGACGGCGTTGACGACGGCCCCGGCGGCCATGTGGATGACGCCCTTCTCGGGGCCGAGCCAGCGCAGTTGCGGGTCGGCGGTCAGGGAGCGCCAGAAGTCCACCGGCGCGGCGAATATCTCCTCGACGGTGCGGCCTTCGACGTGGTGCGCCAGTGCCCGCACCGCGCCGACGGTGAGTTCGTTGCCGCGCCCGTTGGTGAAGGTCAGGCCCGAGCCGGTGGGCCCGCCGTCGGTGCGCAGCTCGACGTAGGTCGCCGAGTAGTCGCCGCGGTTGATCGCGTCGGACCCGTCGGCCTCGGCGGCGGTCGGGAAACGGACGTCGTGGACGTCGACGGCGGTGATGCGGGTGGTCACGCGGCGCTCCTGTCGAGGCGGAAGATGCGGCGGGGCAGGCGGTAGGCGAGGTCGACGACGGTCTCGGCGGCCTCGTCGGCGTCGAGCCGGTGCTCGGCGACCAGGCGGGCGCAGTGGGCGGCGTCGACACGGCGGGCGATGGCGTGGCGGACGGGGATCGAGCAGAAGGCGCGGGTGTCGTCGACGAACCCGGCGGTGTTGTAGAACCCGGCGGTGTCGGTCACGG
Organism: Phytomonospora endophytica; assembly: GCF_014202425.1. Taxonomy (GTDB): domain Bacteria; phylum Actinomycetota; class Actinomycetes; order Mycobacteriales; family Micromonosporaceae; genus Phytomonospora; species Phytomonospora endophytica. The sequence continues at coordinate 343,210 of NZ_JACHGT010000004.1, forward strand.
CCTCCCGGAAGCGGCGCAGGCCGTCGGGGGAGTCCAGGAACCACCACGGCGCTCCGATGTAGACGGACGCGTAGCCACCGGCCAATGGCGCGATCTCGCGGCTGAAGGTGGTCTCGTCGAGGGTGTAGACGACCACGCGCAGGCGGGGATCGTTGCCGTGCCGGGAGAGCAGCGGTTCCAGGCCGCGGACGTAGTCGGTGGCCTGGGGGATGTCGCCGCCGACGTCGCGGCCGTGCGTGGCGTGCAGCCAGCGGTTGTGGTTGCGGACGGAGCCGGGGTGGAGCTGCATCACCAGACCGTCCTCGATGGACATCCGGGCGAACTCCAGGATCATGTGTGCGCGGAAGGACTCGGCGTCGGCGGCGGTGGCCGTACCGTGCAGACCCCGCTCGAACACGGCGGCGGCGCCCTCGGGGCCGAGGTCGGCGGTGGCGGCCGTCGGGTGCCCGTGGTCGCTGGAGGTGGCACCGGCGGCGATGAAGGCCTCCCGCCGCGACCGGAGGGCCGTGAGGTAACCGGTGAACGTGGAGGTGTCCGCACCGGCGACCTCGCCCAGCCGCTCGACCCGTTCGGCCCAGCCCGCCCATTCCAGGTCGACGACGTCGTCGGGGCGGAAGGTCGTGATGACCCGGCCCCCCGGTCCGCCCCAGCCCTCCGCCGCCAGCCGGGCGTGCGCGGACAGGTCGTCCAAAGGGGACTCGGTGGTCGCGAGCGTCTCGATGCCGAAGCGGGTGAACAGCGCCCGGGGCCGGTAGGCGGGTTCGGCGAGGCGCTCGCTGAGCAGGTCGTAGACGTCGTCGGCGGTGTCGGGCGACAGCGGTGTCTCGACGCCGAAGACGTCGGCGAAGGTCTGCTCCAGCCACAGCCGCGAGGGCGTGCCCCGGAAGAGGTGCCAGTTCGCCGCCAGCAGGTGCCAGATCTTGCGGCCGTCGGCCTGCACGGTCGTGCCGTCCACGCTCGGGACGCCCAGTTCGGCGGGCGGGATGCCTTGGCTCAGCAGCATTCTGGTCACGTAGTGGTCGGGTACGACGAACAACCGCGCGGGATCGCCGAAAGGCGCGTCGTCGGCGATGAGGGCCGGGTCGACGTGGCCGTGGGGGCAGATCAGCGGCAGGTCGCGGGTGAGCGCGAACAGCTCGCGGGCGATCGCGCGGACTTCCCGGTCGGGCGGGAACAGCAGGTCGGGGTGGGGCATGCGGGCTCCTCGGGATGGGGCGTCAGGCGAGCAGTCCGGCGACGGCCACGGCCTCGCCGGAGGCGATGGACGCGTTGGCGGCCAGGCCGGTCAGGAGCGCGTCGGCGCCGTCGCGGGAGGTCGCCGAGCGGTCCAGCGGGTCGGTGGCACCGCCGAAGAGCACGGCGGCCATGCGGGCGTCGGCGCCGCCGTGGCCGGTGCGCGGGCGGTCGGGCAGGTCGAGGGTCTCCGGTGGGCGCCAGAAGCGGTGCAGGGTCAGGCGGGCGCCACCGGCCTCGGCGGACGCCTCGGCGCCGTGCAAGGCCGCGCCCTTCACACCACCGGCCGCGACCGGGTCCACGTGGTCGTTCTCCACGACCTCCAGTTCGAGGCGCCCGGCGCTGCCGTTGAACATCACCCGGTAGCCCTCCCAGGGGGAGTAGGCCGTCAGGTGGTAGGTCATGGTCGCGCCGGTGTCGTAGCCGACCAGCACGGACATGTCGTCCTCGATGGACACTCCGGGCGCGAAGACGTTGCGGTCGCGCAGATACCCGTCGTGCTCCTCGGCGCCCAGGTACAGCGCGGCGAGGCCGGGGCTCTCGGCGAGGCGCAGCGCGAAGGGGTCCCCGGCGGCCTCCGGCGCGCCGTGGGCGCGCACGTAGCCGCGGTCGAGGCCGCGCCTGGAACCGTTCTCTCCGTAGAAGAACAGGCGGCCGCGCGCGTAGACGTGCTCCGGTCGCGCGCCGAGCCACCAGTTGACCAGGTCGAAGTGGTGGCCCGACTTGTGCACGAGCAGTCCGCCGGAGCTGGCCTTGTCGCGGTGCCAGCGGCGGAAGTAGTCGGCGCCGTGCCGGACGTCCAGCAGCCACTCGAAGTGCACCGAGCCGATCTCGCCGATCACACCGTCGGCGAGGAGGGTCCGGACGCGCTCGTGGACGGGGTTGAAGCGGTAGTTGAAGGCCACGCGCACCCGCGCCCCGGTGTCGGCGGCGAGGATCCGGCGGCAGCGTTCGGCGTCGACGGTCATCGGCTTCTCGGTGACCACGTCGAGCCCGGCGGCCAGCGCGGCGAGGATGTACTCGTCGTGCGTGCTGTCCACCGTGGTCACGACGACCGCGTCGGCGCGGGTCTCGTCGAGCATCCGTGCGAACCGCTCGGCCGGGTACAGCGCGGCCGGAGGCGCGCCGAGGCCTTCGAGGCGGCGGTGGTGCGCGGCGAGCCGCGCGGGGTTGGTGTCGGCGAGTCCGACGAGCTCGGCGGAGTCGGCGTGGTCGACGGCGATGGAGCGGGTGAACATCTCCGCGCGGGATCCGGTGCCCACCAGGGCGTAGCGGCGCCGCCCGGTGGATTTCGGCGGGGTCATGGCGTCTCCGTTGGACGGCAAACGTTTGCAGCCAAAGCTAGCGGCGGCCCCGGAGCGAGTCAACAGGTCGAATTCCATTGCCCGAAACGATCGCTTTTCACCGCTGTTGGCGTCTCGATCGGCAACATCGCGGTAACCGAACCTGTTGACACGACGGCAATCGTTTGCATAAATGTCTCCAGAAGCACCACCACCACCATCCACAAGGGACATCGAGGAAGCAGGTCTGCGACGTGGCAGTGACCATCCGGGACGTGGCGCGCGCCGCGGGAGTGCACATCTCCACCGTCTCCCGCGCGTTCTCCGCCCCGCACCTGGTGCACGCCGAGACCCGCGCCAAGGTCCTCAGCACCGCCGAGGAACTCGGCTACCGGCCCAACCGGGCCGCGCGGGCCCTGATCACCGGCCGTACGCACAACATCGGCCTGATCGTCGCCGACATCGCCAACCCCTTCTTCCCACCGCTCATCAAGGCCGCCGAGAGCCAGGCCCGGATGCGCGACCACCACGTGTTCGTCGCCGAGACCGACGAGGATCCCCTCGTCGAGGCCGAACTGGTTCAGGCGCTGTCCAAACAGGTCGACGGGATCGTCCTGTGCAGCCCGCGCCTCAACAACGGCGCGATCGAGCAGCTCGCCCGCGAGGTGCCGCTCGTGCTCGTCAACCGCCGCGTACCGGGGCTGCCCTCGGTGACCATGGACGTCGCCCAGGGCGCCGGCCTGGCCATCGACCACCTCGTCGCCGACGGCCACCGCGACATCGCGCTGCTCACCGGGCCGCGCGGGTCGTGGACCAGCCGCGAACAGCGGCGGGCCGCCACCCAGGCCGCCGCCCGCTCCGGCGTCCGCCTCACCGTCACCGGACCCAACCAGCCCACCGAGGAGGGCGGGATCGCCGCCGCCGAGCACGTCGTCGGCAGCGGTGCCACCGCCGTCCTCACCTACAACGACCTCATGGCGATCGGCCTCATCGAAGGCCTCGACCGGCTAGGGACCCGCGTCCCCGCCGACGTCAGCGTCATAGGGGTCGACGACACCATCCTCGGCCGCGTGACCCGCCCCCGCCTCACCACGGTGGCCACCCCCACCGCGGCCGCCGGACGGGCCGCCGTCGACATGCTTCTCCAGCACGGCGACGACCGCCGGACAACCGCCCAAGTGTCCTTGCAGACCGAACTGATCGTCCGAGACTCCACCTCCGCGCCACCGCCGAGGACGCCGCCGCACGGCCATGCGGCCGCGCCCCCGGCCGTGGACGGCACCGATGGTGCCGCGGCCGAGCCGCGAGGTGGGGCGGCGACCTAGATCAAGGAGCTACCGACCCCATGCAGTCCACCGATCCCCACCCGCGCGCCGCCCGGCCCGCGCCAGCCCAACGTACCTCCCCGGGGCGACGCCTCCGGCAGGCCTTAACGGCCGCGATCGTCGCCGTGCCACTGGTTCTCGGCGCGGCCGCCTGCTCCGGCGAGGACGAGGGCACGACCGTCGAGTTCTTCTGGTGGGGCGGCGACGCCCGCGCCACCATGACCCAGCAGGCGCTCGACCTCTACCAGTCGAAGCACCCCGACGTGAAGATCAACGCCACCTGGCAGACCTTCGACGGGTACTACGACAAGCTCGCCACGATCGCGGGCGGCGGCAATGCCCCCGACATCTTCCAGATCGACGACAACGGCCTCGCCGAGTACGCCGGACGCAACGTCACCCTCGACCTCACCCCCTACGTCGCGAGCAAGAAGCTCGACCTGTCCAACCACTACGAGGGCCTGACCGCCTACGGGCAGATCGACGGCAAGCAGGTCGCCGTCGCCACCGGCGAGAACACCCCGGCCGTCATCTACGACAAGACCAAGCTCGCCGAGCTCGGCGTCGACGAACCGAAAGAGGGCTGGACCTACGACGAGTACATCACCTGGGCCGCCTCGGTCACCGAGAAGTCCGGCGGCGAGTACTACGGCACGATGGACCCCAGCAGCGACTACAAGGCGCTGTGGCTCTGGCTCCGCGCGCAGGGCAAGGAGTTCTACAACGGAACCCAGCTCGCTTTCACGCAGGAGGACCTGACCGCCTGGTTCACCCTCTGGCAGCAGGCCCGGGAGAAGGGCGCGACGCCGCCCGCCGACGTCGTCCACGAGGCCGTCACCGGCAGCGTCGACACCCAGCTCGTCGTGTCCGGCAAGGCCGCGACGTCGTTCATGTGGTCCAACCAGCTCGCCGAGCTGGGCAAGGCCACCGAGAACGAGCTGGCCATGGTGCCCTACCCCGGTGACCTCAAGGGGCAGTGGGCCCGCGCGTCGACCTACTGGGCCGGTTCGCGCGCCACCGACCACCCCGAGGTCGTCGCCGACATCATCAACTTCCTCACCAACGACCCGGAGGCCGGCGCCATCCTCGGCACCGACCGGGGTCTGCCGCCCAACAAGGCCACCCGCGCCGCCGTCGAGTCCGCGCAGACCGACCCCTACGCGAAGGCCACCTTCGTCTTCGAGAACGGGATGGCCGACAAGTTCGGCCCGGCGCCCGCGCCGCCGCCGAAAGGCCACTCCGGCCTGCGCAACACCCTGCGCGACATCGCCGAATCGGTGACCTACGGGACGGCGACGCCCGCCGACGCCGCCGCGCAGTTCTTCACCGAGGCCACCGCCGCCCTGTCGGGCTGAGGCCACGGGTCCCGGTCCATCCCCTGTGGACGGACCGGGACCCGCCGACCCTTGCGAAAGGACACCCGCATGGCGGTCTCCACCGCCCCGCCGCCCGGCCGTGCCCGGACGAGCGTCCCCGCCCGCCGGAAACCGGCCGACGCCCGCCGCCGCGCCGAAGGCCGCGCCGCCCACGTCTTCCTCACCCCGTGGCTCCTCGGGCTGCTGGCCATCACCGCCGCCCCGATGCTGCTGTCGCTCTACCTCAGCTTCACGAACTTCGACGTCCTGTCCGACTGGGACCAGATCAGCTGGGTCGGCCTCGACAACTACGAGCGGATGTTCACCCAGGACCCCGTCTTCTGGAAATCCGTCGGTGTCACCCTCACCTTCGCGCTGGTCGCCGTCCCGCTCAAACTCGCCGCCGCCCTCGGCGTCGCGATGCTCCTCAACCGGGAACGCCGCGGCACCGGGCTGTTCCGCGCCCTGTTCTACCTGCCGTCGCTCCTCGGCGGCAGCGTCGCCCTCGCCCTCGTCTGGCGCGCCATCTTCAGCCGCGACGGGTCCTTCAACGCCTTCCTCGACATCTTCGGCATCACCGGGCAGCCCTGGGTCAACGACCCCGACTGGGCCCTGGAGACCCTGATGGTGCTGGCGATCTGGCAGTTCGGCGCCCCCATGGTCATCTTCCTCGCCGGACTCAAACAGGTCCCCACCGAGCTCTACGAGGCCGCCGAGGTCGACGGCGCCGGACCACTCCGCCGCTTCTGGCACATCACGCTGCCCATGCTGTCGCCGGTCATCTTCTTCAACCTCGTCCTGGAGACCATCAACGGCTTCCAGGGCTTCACCTCCGCCTACGTCGTCAGCGACGGCACCGGCGGGCCGGTCGGCGCGACCATGCTCTACACCCTGCACCTCTACACGCAGGGATTCACCGAGTTCAAGATGGGCTACGCGTCCGCGCTCGCCTGGGTCTTCCTGCTCGCGATCGGCGCGATCACCGCGCTGTTCTTCAGCACCGGCCGCTTCTGGGTCCACTACGCCGACGGAGACGGACGATGACCGCCACCACCGCCGAAGCCGCCCGCCGGCCCGGACCCCGCGCGCCCCGCCTCACCGGAGCCGTTCGCATCACCGTGCTCGTCGCGGTCCTCGCCGTCGTCCTCTACCCGCTGCTGTGGGTCCTCGGCTCCTCGCTCAAGTCCCCGACCGAACTGGCCAGCAACATCTCGGTGTGGCCCACCGACGTCACCTGGGCCAACTACACCGAGGGCTGGAACTTCAGCGAGAGCCTGAGCTTCGGCCGCTTCTTCCTCAACAGCACCCTCATCGCGCTGGCCACCGTCGTCGCCAACGCCGCCTCCTGCCTGGTCACCGCGTACGCCTTCGCGCGCCTGCGCTTCCGCGGCCGGGGCGTGTGGTTCTCCGTCATGATCGCGACGCTCCTGCTCCCCGGGCACGTCCTGGTGATCCCGCAGTACGTCCTGTTCGAGTCTTTCGGCTGGGTCGACTCGCCGCTGCCGCTGATCGTGCCGAAACTGCTGGCCACCGAGGCCTTCTTCGTGTTCCTCATGGTCCAGTTCATGCGCGGCATCCCGCGTGACCTCGACGACGCCGCCCGCATCGACGGGTGCTCGCCCTTCGGGGTGTTCCGGTACGTGATCCTGCCGCTGTCGCGACCGGCGCTGGTCACGACGGCGATCTTCTCCTTCATCTGGACCTGGAACGACTTCTTCACCCAGCTGGTCTACCTGCCCAGCCCCGACAGCTACACCGTCCCCATCGGACTGCGGCTGTTCATCGACTCCGGCGGGCAGACCTCGATCGGGCCGATGCTGGCGATGTCGGTGCTCTCGCTGGCCCCGGTGTTCCTGTTCTTCCTGGCCTTCCAGCGCTTCCTGGTGCAGGGCATCAACACGACCGGACTGAAGGGCTGACGATGGACGCCGCCGCCCCACCCCGCGCCGACTGGCGCGAGCACCTGCGCGACGCCGCCGACCTCGCGCTCGTCGGCATCGCCGTGACGGTGTGCGCGCTGCCGGTGGTCACCGCCGGATCCGCGCTGGCCACCGCCGGCGCGGCGATCCGGCACCGGCGGGAGCACGGCACCTACCCGGCGCTCGGGTGGTTCGTGCGCGCCTTCGCGCGAGGCGTCCCGGCCGGTGCGGTCGCCGTGGCGGTGTTCCTCGCGGTGGAAGCGCTCCTGTTCGTGAATCTGCGGGTCGCCGGAAGCGGTGCCCTGCCCGGAGGGAAGGCCGTGGCGGCGGTGACGGCGGGGATTGCCGTGGCCTTCGCCGGCCTGGCACTGCTCACCGTCGCCGTCCACGACGGCCGCTGGCGGGACGCGATCCGCGCGAGCGCGCGGATCGCGACCACCGCGTGGTGGACCGTGCCGGCCGCCGTGGCGGCGGCGGGCGTCGCCACCGCGATCGGAACGCTGGTCCCGGCCACGGCGGTGCTGCTCCCGGGTTTCGTGGTCTTCGCGGGGCAGGCCGTGGCGGGGCGTGCGTCTACATCCGTTCCGGCGCGTCGATCCCCAGCAGCGACAGTCCATGGTGGAGGGTCAGCCGGGTGAGCCGCACCAGCGCGAGACGGTTCCCGCGCAGCGCGGCCGTCTCGGCCTTGAGCACCGGACTGCGGTCGAAGAAGGAGCTGAACACCTTCGCCAGCCCGAACAGATAGGTGGCGATCCGGTGTGGTTCGTTGAGCGCGGCGGCCTCGGCGAGCACGGCGGCGTACTCGTCGAGGCGCAGGACCAGCGCGCGCTCCGACGTGTTCACCGGGGCCTTCTCGTCCACGATCGTCTCGCCCTCGCCCGCCTTGCGCAGGATTGAGGCGAGCCGGGCGTGCGCGTACTGGAGGTAGACGCCGGTGTCGCCGTTGAGGGACACCATCCGCTCGATGTCGAAGCGGTAGTCGGTGGTGCGGGCGGTCGACAGGTCGGCGTACTTCACCGCCCCGATCCCGGTGGAAGCGGCGATCCGGTCGAGTGCGGCACCGTCGAGATCCGGGTTCTTCGCCGCGACGACGGCCCGCGCTCCGGCGACGGCGGCGTCGAGGAGACCGGTCAGGGCGACGGTGTCGCCCGAGCGGGTCTTGAAGGGCCTGCCGTCGGCGCCGAGGACGGTCCCGAAGGGGACGTGGACGACCTCGTGCGACGCGTCGATCCAGCCCGCCCGCCGTCCGGCGGCGAAGACCTGCGCGAAGTGCAGGGCCTGGCGGGCGTCGGTCAGGTAGAGCATCCGCGTTGCCTTCAGCTCGCGGACCCGGTGCCGCAGGGTGGCCATGTCGGTGGTCGCGTACCCGTATCCGCCGTCGCTCTTGCGGAGGATCAGCGGGATCGGGTTGCCCTCGGGTCCGGTGAAGCGCTCGTCGAAGACGCACAGCGCGCCCTGCGACTCCACCGCGATGCCGGCGTCGGTCAGTTCGGCGACGACGTCGTCGAGATGCGGGTTGTAGACGGACTCGCCGTCAAGGTCCACATCGGACAGACTCACGTCGAGTCGCCGGTAGATCTTGTTGAAGGCGGCCAGGGACACCGCCACCAGGTCGCGCCAGACCGCTAGGGTCGCCTCGTCTCCGGCCTGTAGGGCGACCACCCGCGACCTGGCCCGGTCGGCGAAGGCCGCGTCGGCGGCGAAGTGCGCGGCGGCCGACCGGTACAGCCCGTCGAGGACGGCGATGTCGGCGGTGCCGTGCCACGCGGTCCCGGGATGCTCGTCCAGGTACTGGATGAGCATCCCGAACTGGGTGCCCCAGTCGCCGATGTGGTTCTGCCGGATCACCGTGCCGCCGAGGGATTCCAGCAGCTTGACGAGCGTGTCGCCGATGACGGTCGACCGCAGGTGCCCGACGTGCATCCGCTTGGCGACGTTCGGCGCGGAGTAGTCGACGACGGTGACGGTTCCGGCGTAGGGCGCGGGCAGTCCTAGCCCGGCGTCGAGGCGCAGGGCGGTCTGGCGCCACAGTTCGGCGTCGGCGAGGGTCAGGTTCACAAAGGCCGGCCCGGAGACCTCGGCGGTCTCGATCGGGCCGTCCGGGGTGATCTCGGCGGTGATGGCGGCGGCGAGTTCGCGTGGGGGCCGTCCGGCGGACCTGGCCAGCGCGAGGGCCGCGTTCGCCTGGAAGTCGGTCCGTTCGCCGCGTCGGACCAGCGGATCGATCGGCTCGGTTCCGGGGAGGGCGCGTCGGATCGCGGCGGCCACGGTCGCCTCGATCCGGGTGCCGAGCGCGATGACTGCTGGAGACGTGTTCACGGTCCTTCTTCCTGTTCACGGCGGTTCGCTGTCTCCTTGAGGATAGGAACCGGGATGGGGCGGGGCATCCGAATTGCGGCCGGGCTGTGATCATCGGCGGCTCCACTGGGGAGGGTCGCCGGGCATAATCGTTGCCGCACCAGCGATCTCCGCGAAGGGCGAATGATGATCGAGCGGTACGAGCTCCCCGGTGGCGACGTGTTCCCCGAGGGGATCACCGAGGGTCCCGACGGCAAGACCTTCTACGTGTCGGGTTCGGCCGACGGAGCGGTCTACCGGGGCCACCTGGACCGGCCGGAGCTGGAGCTCTGGTCCCCGCCGGGAGCCGACGGCAGGCACGGCGCGCTCGGCATGACCGTCGACGGCGCGGGCCGGCTCATCGTCTGTGGCGGGCACTCCGGCGTGCTGTTCGCCTACGACACCGCCACGGGCGCCCTCGTCGCCCGCCACCAGGTGACGACCAAGCGCACCCTGCTCAACGACGTGTGCGTCAACGGCGGGCACGCCTACGCCACCGACTCCCTGCGCCCGGCCGTGTGGCGTTTCGCGCTCGACACCGAGATCGGCGCGGCCGAACCCTGGATCGACCTGACCGGGCACGGCATCGAGCCCGGCAAGGCCGCTTACCTCAACGGCCTGGTGTCCACACAGGACGGAAGCGCGCTGCTCATCGCCGCGCAGGGCACCGGGCAGCTATGGCACGTCGACATCGCCACCCGCGAGGCCGCGCCGGTCGATCTCGGCGGGGTCGAGGTCCGCGGCGACGGCATGGTCTTCGCCGGTGACGTGCTCTACGTCTGCGACTACACCGGCGACGCCGGCGGCGAGGCCCACTTCCGTCTCACCGCCCTGCGCCTGACCGACGGCCACCGCAAGGCCGAGGTCCTCGGCCATCACGCGATGGACGCCGCCGACACCCCGACGACCGTGGCGTACCTGGGCGGGCGGCTGCTGGTAGTCAACTCGCAGCTCGCGGCCTCGGACGGCCCGAAGGCGCCGTTCACGGTGACCGCGCTGGAACCGCCCTTCTAGGCGGTCCCGCCCGTGTGCTGCGCCAGGTAGGGCAGGAGGAGCGCGGCGGTCCCGGGAGGGTCTTCGATCATCGGCGAGTGCCCGACACCGGGGAGCATCTCGACGCGGGCTCCGGGGACGGCACGGTAGGCGCCGGCGGAGGAGGACCGCCACCTGCGGTCGTCCTCGCCGAAGAGCACGAGCAGCGGCCTGCCGACCGCGGTCAGCCGCTCGGGTATCGGCCGCTCACCGAGGTAGTCCCGCGCCGCCCGCAGCGTCGCGGTGAAGGCGTGGAAGGTCAGCAGCCGCAGGTCGTCGACCATGATCTGCGGGGCCCGGAAGTCGTCGCGGCCGAACGCCGAGGTCATGGCCCCGCGAAGCCGCGCGTCGGTGAGGTGCGGCCACTGTTCGGCTTCGATCCCGATGGCCGGGGCGGTGGAGGCGGCGAGTTCGGGTCCGGTGTTGACGAGCGCGAGCGCGCGGACCAGCGCGGGCCGGTTCTCGGCCAGGGCGGTGGCGACCAAGCCGCCGGTGGAGTGCCCGACGACGACGGCCCGCTCGACGCCGAGCCGGTCGAGCACCGCCGCGGCACGGAGCGCCTGTGCGGGGATCGAGTAGTCGCCGTCGGCCGGTTTCGCCGAGCGGCCGTGCCCGAGCAGGTCGAGGCGGATGACGCGGTGGAACTCGGCGAGCGGCGGGACCAGCGGGTCCCAGGAGTGGACCGATGAGGCGGATCCGTGGACGAGCAGGACCGCCGGGGCTTCGGGCGGGCCGTCCTGACGCACGTGGACGTCGCCGCCGTCGAGGGGAATCAGCGCTGTGGAACCGGCCATGGGGCCACTGTCCCCGATCGCCGTCAGGCGAAGACGGTCCCGGCCTCGCGCACCATGAACACGTCCACCTCGTCCTCGGTCTCCAGCTCGAAACCGTGCCGTTCGTACAACCGCCGCGCGGGACTGCCCTGGAGGACGTTGAGCCGGACCGGCGCGCCCTCGGCGTCGGTGCGTTCCAGGAGTTCACGCAGCACGGAACCGCCGAGCCCGCGGCCCTGGACCTCCGGCGCGAGGTAGAAGTGCTCCAGCAGCCACCCGTTGCCGGCGGGACGCAGGGTCACGCATCCGGCGAAGGTCCCGTCGGCCATGATCGCCAGGGTGTGCTCGGGGGAGTAGGACCGCAGGAAGCGCTCGCGGACGCGGGTCTCGTCGTAGCGTCCGAGGCGCTCCAGGTCGGGGCGCATGACGACGGCGCGCAGTTCGGTGATCGCCTCGACGTCGGCGGCGGCCGTCGGCCGCAGCTCCCAGGTGCTCGACATGCGGGGGAGTCTGGCACCGCTCCCACGGCCTTGCCAACGCGTTTGGGCCTCGCTGTCGCCATGATCACAAGGCTGAGGCGACCTGGTAGAGCCACCGCATCGACCGCACGGCCGAGCGGATCTCCTGCAGGCACTGGTCGGGAGCGTGGACCTGCCGGAAACGCGCGTCGGGATGCCCGGTGAGGTCGACGCCGACGGTGTCGACCGCGCAACCGTAGGGCAGGCCGATCGTCGCGACGGCGTCGGCGTGCTGGAAGGGCACGTACGTCGTCGAGGTGACGACCAGGACACGGTCGCGCGGGCCGAGCTTGACGACCTCGTCGGCCCAGTAGCGGCAGGTGTCGGCGGTGTTCGCGCGGCGAAGCGCCGGCGCGCTCGACGGCGCGGCCACCACGTGCGCGGGCGTCGTGTCGGGCAGGTGATAGGTCGTCACCCGCCACGCCCGGTTCGGGTCGGCGGCCGGGTCGCCGCCCTCCTCGACCTCGTCATGAGAGGTCGCGCCGAACGCCTGCCGCACCCCGAGTTCGAGCGCGTCGACCTCGAAGCGGCATTCGGGCAGGCCCAGGTCGGCGCCGGTCGCGTGCTCGGCCGGCGTCAGGGGCCTGAACCCGCCGACGGCCGTGATCCGCCCGGCGGTGACGCCACCGTCGAGGAGTTCGGCGGCGTGGCGGGTCCGCACCAGGCAGGCGCGGATCATCCCGCCGAGGACGAGGACCTGCGTGTAGTCGCGGTACCGGGGCGGTCGCGCCGACAGCAACCCGAGCGCGCGGGCCGCGTCGAGGATCAGCGCGGCGGTCCCGGGCTCGAAGGCGTGCCGGCGGGCCTCGGTGCGTTCGCGCCCGTCGCGGAAGTCCCAGTGTTCGGCCGAGAAGTCCTCCAGTCGGGCGAGGGCCTCGCCGGTCGGGGCGTCGTCGGGGCGCCCGCCGAACTCCTCGACCAGCGCCCGCAGCGGCGCCGACCGTGCCCAGGCGGTGACACCGTCCGAAACGACGGCGGGGTCGCCGGGAGTGCCGTCGCAGACCGGCAGCGGAACCGGGGAGAAGGCCGACATGAGATGTGACGATAGCCTGCCCTCGGGTACGTTCCGGGCATGGACGCCGAGCCGATCAACGACGTGTTCGTCGCCGACTGCCCCGGCCGCCACGTTCTCGACCACGTCACCAGCAGGTGGGCGACGCTGCTCATCGGCGCGCTCGCCGAGGGCCCGCAGCGCTTCTATCTTCTGCGCGACCGGATCGGCGGGATCAGCGAGAAGATGCTCTCCCAGACCCTCCGCGTCCTCGCCCGCGACGGGCTCGTCGCCCGCGAGGTCGAGCCGGACTCGCCGCCCAAGGTGACCTACCGGCTCACGCCCCTCGGCGAGGAGCTGGCGGCGCATCTGTCGGGGCTGATCGGGTGGATCGCCGCGAGCACCGACGACATCATCACCGCGCAGGGGCGGTACGACGCGGCCAAGTCGCGGTCGTGAGGCGCGCAGAAGGGCCGGGCGTGTGCCCGGCCCTCTCAACGTCGGCGGATCAGCCCCAGGCGCCCGCCGCGTCGGCGCCGCGCACGTAGTCGGCGAAGTCGCGCGCCTCGCGGCCCAGTGCCCGGCGGACACCGTCGGCGAGGTGGGCGTTGTGGCCGTCCATGATCTCGCGCATCAGCTCGGCGAGCTGCCCGGCGGCGTCGGCGGGGACGCCGTGCTCGATCATTCCCGCGCGGAACTCCTCGACCGTCAGTGGCACGTACTCCACGTGCCGTCCGATCGCCGCGGCGATCTCGGCGGCGGCCTCGGTGAAGGTGACCAGGCGAGGGCCGGTCAGTTCGTAGAGTTCGCCGATGTGCCGCTCGTCGGTCAGGGCGGCGACGGCCACGTCGGCGATGTCGTCGACGTCGATGAACGGTTCGGCGACCTGGCCGGCGGGGAAGGCCAGCACCCCGGCCTGCACCGAGTCGGCGAGGAAGCCCTCGGAGAAGTTCTGCGCGAAGACGGCGGCGCGGACGATGGTCAGTTCGATGCCGGGGATGGCGGCCACGACCTTCTCGGTGACCTCGGCGCCCGCCTCGCCGCGGCCGGTCAGCAGAACGATCCGGGTCACTCCGGCGGCGACGGCCTTCTCCGCGAAGGAGCCGATGATCTCGGCGGCACCGGGGAAACCGGCGTCGGGGGCATAGGCCAGGTAGATCGCCGAGACGCCCGCCACGGCCGCGTCCCAGGTCGAACGGTCGTCCCAGTCGAAGGGGATCTCGGCCGAGCGGGAGCCGATCCGGACCTCGCGGCCGAGGGCGGTGAGCCGGTCGGCGACACGGCGGCCGGTCTTGCCGGTCCCGCCGGTGACGAGGATGGGGGCGGTCGTGGTGGCGGTGGTGTTCGTGTTCTCAGTCATGAGTTGAGTTAATACCGAAACTCTGAGACTTCCCATAGCTCAGAAGCTCGAAAACATTCGCCAGAGTCTTATACTTCTCGGCATGGACGCTCTCGCCGGACTCCTCGACGGCCCCCGCGCCAAAGGCGCCTTCCTCATCCGCTCCCGCATGAACCCGCCCTGGTCGGTGCAAGTGCGAGACGAGGCCCCGCTGACGCTGCTCGCCCTCACCTCCGGCGACGCGCACGTCACCACCGCCGACGGCGAGGCCCACCACCTCCGAGACGGCGACATCGCCCTCCTGCGCGGCCCCGACCCCTACGTCGTCGCCGACGGCCCCAAGACCCCGGCCCACTGGATCATCCACCCCGACCAGAGCTGCACCACCCTCGACGGCACCCCCGTCCACAACACCCTCGACTTCGGCGTCCGCTCCTGGGGCAACGCCCCCGACGGCGGCACCGGCATGCTCATCGGCACCTACCGCGTGCACAACGAGGTCAGCCGCCGCGTCCTCGCCAGCCTCCCCGTACTGGTCGTCGTCACCGCCGAACAACTCGACTCACCCCTGCCGTCCCTGCTCGGCGCCGAGATCACCCGCGACGCCCCCGGCCAGGACGTCGTCCTCGACCGGCTCCTCGACCTGCTGCTCATCGCCGTCCTGCGCGCCTGGTTCGGTCGCGCCGACGCCCCCGTCTGGTACCGCGCCTGGAGCGACCCCGTCGTCGGCCGCGCCATGCGGCTCATGCACGCCGAGGTCGCCCGCCCCTGGACCGTGGCGACCCTCGCCGCCGAGACCGGCGTCTCACGCGCCACCCTCGCCCGCCGCTTCACCGACATGGCCGGCGAACCGCCCATGAGCTTCCTCGCCGACCTCCGCCTCACCCTCGCCGCCGACCGCCTCCGCGAACCCGACGCCACCGTCGGCTCCGTCGCCCGCGAAGTCGGCTACGGCAGCCCGTTCGCGCTGTCGACCGCGTTCAAACGCGCCCGCGGCGTCAGTCCACGAGAGTTCCGCCAGGCCGCGATGGCGTGACCCCGCCCGCTCGGTTTGGGTCACGACACCCCGGCTGCGTAGAGTTCTTGGTCGCAGCGGACGCGAACGAAACGGAAAGAACACGATGGAACACGCCCAGGGCATCGACCCCGCGCGCATGGAGATCTGCATGAGCGTGCTCGCCGAGGTGCTCGCACTCCCCGGCGACCACCCCGACTCCGTCGCGATCCGCCGCGCCACCGCCGGCGTCTACAAGAACGTCAAGCAGCAGCGCCGCCGCGACAAGCGCGCCTCCGTGACCGCCGCCGACGCCGCCGTCACCGCGGCCACCGCCACCGGCGCGCCCGACCGGATCGACGACGAGACCAACGGGATTCTCCTCCAGGCCAGCGCCGGCGAGCAGACCGTCGGCTTCCTCCAGCGCGCCCGCTCCTGCTACATCTGCAAGGACCGCTACCGCGAGGTCGACGCCTTCTACCACCAGCTGTGCCCCGCCTGCGCCAAGGAGAACCGCAGCAGGCGCGACGCCCGCGCCGACCTCACCGGCAGGCGCGCCCTGCTCACCGGCGGCCGCGCCAAGATCGGCATGTACATCGCCCTGCGCCTCCTGCGCGACGGCGCCCACACCACGATCACCACACGCTTCCCCAACGACGCCGTCCGCCGCTTCGCGGCCATGGAGGACAGCGCCGACTGGACCCACCGCCTGAAGATCATCGGCGTGGACCTCCGCGACCCGGCGCAGGTCGTCGCGCTCGCCGACGACGTCGCCGCCGCCGGTCCGCTCGACATCCTCATCAACAACGCCGCCCAGACCGTCCGCCGCTCCCCGGGCGCCTACCAGGCCCTCATCGAGGCCGAGGCCGCCGAACTGCCCGCCGGGGACCTGCCCGAGCGGATCAGCTTCGGCGGGGTCACCGCCCAGAACGCCCTCGCGATCGCCGCGGCCGCTGACGGCTCCCCGCACGCCTTGACGCCCGAACTGCTGACCACCCTGGCGCTCACGTCGGGGTCGGCGAGCCTGGAACGCATCAGCACCGGCACCGCCGTCGACGCCGGTGGCCTCGTCCCCGACCTGGTCGACACGAACTCGTGGGTGCAGGTCGTCGACGAGGTCGACCCGGTCGAGCTGCTGGAAGTGCAGTTGTGCAACCAGACCGCGCCCTTCATCCTGGTCAGCCGCCTGCGTCAGGCGATGCGCGCGTCGACGGCCCGCCGCAAGTACATCGTCAACGTCTCGGCCATGGAGGGCGTGTTCAGCCGCGGGTACAAGGGCCCCGGCCACCCGCACACGAACATGGCGAAAGCCGCGCTGAACATGCTCACCCGCACCAGCGCCCGCGAGATGCTCACCGATGGCATCCTCATGACCAGCGTCGACACCGGCTGGATCACCGACGAGCGACCGCACACGCAGAAGATGCGGCTGGCCGACGAGGGTTTCCACGCCCCGCTCGACCTCGTCGACGGTGCCGCCCGCGTCTATGACCCGATCGTGCGCGGCGAGGCCGGCGAGGACCTCTTCGGCGTCTTCCTCAAGGACTACGCCCCGGCGGGCTGGTAACCGTGGCCGTCATGAAGCGGGGCGCCCTGGCGGCCTGGCTGCGCACCGAGAAGCGACTGTCCAAGGCGGACGCCGAGAAGTGGGCGGCCGAGCTGCAGGGCCTCGACCAGAAGTTCCTCGGCCCGCTCGTCGACATCGCCCGCGACTCGGGGACTCCACCGCTGCACGTGCTCGCGGTACTCGCCGAGAAGCACCGGGACCAGGCTTTCGTGAAGGCGGCGAAGTCGCACCTGGCGCAGGCGGCGAAGCGCTCGGGCGGGAAGTAGCCGGGGCGCGACACCCTCGCCGCGAAGCATCGCGATGAGGCCTTCGTGAAGGCGGCGAGCCGCCGGCCGAGACCGGAGCCGCTCAAGGCCACCGACGAGCCGCGGCGTGCGCTCACGCCCCTCGCCCCGGGGGATCATGGCGTGACCACCGGCCCTAGCCTCTCGCGAGCGCGGCCTCGCCCGGTGCGCACGCCTCCCGCAGCGCCGTCAGTTCCTTCGGCGGGAGCCGGAGCGCGGCACCGCGCCGGGACGCGTCGAGGTTCGCGGCGCCGTGGGCGATCCACGACGGGTCGGCGGCGGCTCCGGCGAACTCGGCGAGCCGCGCCAGTTCGCGCTCCGGCGTGGCGATCAGGTCCTCGTAGGTCAGCGTCATGACCCGCTCGGGTGGCAGGCCGCGCAGGGACTCCACGCCCTCGGTCACGATCTCCGACCAGAGCCTCCCGAAATTCGCCGGGGGGACGTCGTCGTCCATCAGCAGCCGCCGGTCGAAGGGGTCGGCGAACAGCCCGGCCAGCTCGGGCGGCAGTTTCGCGACCTGGTCGGCGTCGAGCTCGGTGATCGAGTCCAGACCGAGGATCTCGACCATGAGCCGCAGGTGGTAGATCATCCGGTAGCCCGGGTGGCGGCTCATGGACATCGCGCAGTCGGGCCCGTCGCGGAAGAGGTGCACGAACCTGCACTCGGGGAAGACCTCGCGCAGCCGCGGGATCCAGCTCACCGAGTAGCCCGAGCGCTCGACCACGACCTCGCCGCCGAAGCGGGCAGTCAGGTGGTCGAAGAGCGCGGCGTAGTGCTCGCCGACGGGCCGCGTCGGCCATTCCGTGACGATCGGCTCCAGCGCGTCGAGGGCGGCGTCGGGGTCGGCCGTCAGCGGTGGCAGCGTCATCAGGCACAGGGCCGGGATGCCGTTCTCGGCGCTGTGGCGCCCCGGCTTCCTCGGGTACAGGAACTCCGGCAGGGCCGCGTCGCTGCGGATCATCAGGTCGAAGATCCCGTTGGGGCCCGACAGGATCGCCCAGAACTCCGTCCCGGGGACCTCGCCCTCGGGCAGCGCGACAGGTGTCAGCGCGGCCAGCATCTCGTTGAGGCTCAGGATCTCCGGGTGGGCGTTGAGGATCCGCGACAGGGCGCTCGATCCGCTCCGGCCGGTGCCGACGATGAACGTGGTCGGGCGCACGCTGCCTCCTGCGGGTTTCGTCCTATGTGTACTGACCCATCCGCATCCTAACCGCCTTCGCCGGTCAGGCCCGCCCCTCGCGCGGCCCGCCCGGCGTAGCCCGCCAGGACCTCGACGAGCTCCGGCGGCTCGTGCACGGTGAACTCGTGCCCGAGCTGGAGGAGCCGCAGCGCCAGCCATTCGAGCGTGTCGCTGTGGCTGCGCACGCGGCAGGTGCCGTCGTCGAGTTCCGCCACGTCCTCGGGGGAGTCCCCAAGCCTGCCGATGACGGCCGACGCCGGTGCCCGCACCGTGACCACCGCCCGGTAGGTCGGCAGCAGGGAGTACATCTTCGAGCGCACGTACTCCGCCGGGTCGGCCATCGGCAGCTCCCGGGGCGCCGCACGCGCGCCCGTCCGCACCGGCGCGGTGATCCGGTCGGCCCGGAAGATCCGCCAGTCCGCCCGTTCGTTGTCCCAGGCCAGCAGGTACCAGCGGTGCCGCGCGGCGACGAGCCGGTCGGGGTCGACGTGCCGCCTGCTCTCGGTCCCGTCGTGCGCGACGTACCCGAAGCGCAGACGTTCACCGGCCGCGATCGCCGCCGCCATCACCGTCAGGTGCTCGGGGTCGACGGGCTCTCGCGCGCCCGCCTCCGGCAGTGCGACGGTCGCCACGCCGAGGGCGCTGACGCGCTGCCGCAGCCGCGAGGGCAGGACCTGCTCCAGTTTCGTCAAGGCCCGTACCGAGGCCTCCTCGATGCCGTCGACCGCGCGTCCGGCCGCCGTGCGCAGGCCGACGGCGATGGCGACGGCCTCCTCGTCGTCGAGGAGCAGCGGCGGCATCGCCTTGCCGGCGGCGAGGCGGTAACCGCCGATCGCGCCCATCGTGGCCTGTACCGGGTAGCCCAGGTCGCGCAGGCGGTCGACGTCGCGCCGGATGGTGCGCGGGCTGACGCCGAGCCGTTCGGCGAGCTCGCTGCCGGGCCACTCGCGCGGCGTCTGGAGCAGTGACAGGAGGGTGAGCAGCCGGCCGGGTGTGTCGGTCATGGGTCCAGCATGACCCGGGAGTAGGACAGGCGTCGGCCTAGTTCGGTCACGGAACGCGGCTCACCGCGATCCCGAGGCGCGGGCGACACTGGCGACATGACAACGGGGGAGCCGGACACGAACGCGGTGCCTCACCGTGGGGGCTCAGGTTGGCTCACGGCCTTCTTCACGCTCGACTGGCTGCTCCTGCTGCTCGGAGTGCCGGCCCTGGTGCTCCTCGGGGCCCTCCAGGACCTCCACCTGGCGGGGAGCACGCCCGAGCCGGGCGGCGCGCAGGCGCAGCGCACCATGTGGGTCGTCGCCTTCGCCGTGGCGGTGCTGCTGCCCGCCCTCGGGCTGGCGGCCGCGCTGGTGTTCCGGCGGAGGTTCGCGGGCTGGGCCTTCGGCGTCACACTGCTGCTCGTCGTCTGCGGCTCCATGGCGCCGACCAACGGCAGCGAGACACGCCCGAACTCGCTCGTCGAGTGGGTCTTCAAGGGGGAGGGGCCGTATCCGAGCCCGTACCCGGAGGATCCGCCCGTCGGCTGTTTCGGCGACAGTCCGGCCGATGACGGCAACCCGCGCTGCAAAGGCGGCTGAACTAGGACCGGATCCGGCCTACATGGCCCCTATCGTCGTCTCCGACAGCCAACGAGCATCGGAGAAGGTCATGAAGGTTCTGGTCACGGGCGCCACCGGCGTCGTCGGACGGCAGGTCGTCGCTCAGCTTCTCGCCGCGGGCGCCGAGGTCCGGGCCGTCACGCGCGACCCGGCGAAGGCGGGCCTGCCCGCGGGCGTCGAGGTCGTGGCCGGTGACCTCACCGACCCGGCGGGGCTCGCACCGGCCTTCGAGGGCGTCGACCGCATGTACCTGTTCCCGGTCGAGGAGGCCGTCGACGAGGTCGTCGCGCTGGCCGTGGCCGCCGGGGTCCGGCGGATCGTGGACCTGTCGGCGGCCTCGGTGACCGTCGGTCTGCACGTCAACCCGGTCGAGGCGGCGGTGGAGAAGTCCGGCGTCGCGTGGACGCACGTGCGGCCGGGTTCGTTCATGGCGAACATGCTGCCGATCTGGGGCCCGATGATCCGTGCGGGCCGCGAGGTCCGCTACCCCTTCGCCGACGAGGCCTCCGTGCCGGTCCACGAGGCCGACATCGCCGCCGTCGCGGTCGCCGCGCTCCTCGAAGACGGCCACGACGGGAAGATCTACACGCTCACCGGTCCCGCCGCGATCACCACTCGCGAGCAGGTCGCGGCCATCGGCGCGGCGCTCGGCGAAGAGGTCGCCTACGTCGAGGTCTCCCGCGAGGAGGCCCGCGAGATCCTGCGGGCGCAGGGCGGTTTCGCCGCCGGTGCCGCGGACCTGCTGCTCGGCTTCGTCGACTACGGCGGGGGTGAGCCGACGGGCGCCGACGGCTACGCCGAGCAGGACTGGTCGGCGCTGCTGCGTCCCTGGCCGGGCGTGCCCGACGCGACCGGCCGGCCCGCCCGCGACTTCGCGGCCTGGGCGCGCGACCACGTCGCCGACTTCCGCTGACCGGGGCTCAGCCGGAGCCCTTCTGGAGCCTCTCCAGGTGCGCGGCGAGGCGGTCGAAGCGGTCCTCCCAGTAGGCGCGGTACTGGTCCAGCCACGCCGAGGCCGTCCCCAGCGGCTCGGCTTCGAGGCGGCAGGGCCGGTACTGGGCGTCCTTGCCACGTGAGATGAGCCCGGCACGTTCGAGGACCTTCAGGTGGCGCGAGATCGCCTGGAGGCTGATCTCGAAGGGTTCGGCCAGCTCGTTGACGGTCGCCTCGCCCTCGGCCAGCCGGGCCAGGATCGCCCGGCGGGTCGGGTCGGCGAGCGCCGCGAACAGGACGCTGAGCTGATCCTCCGCCATATTGTTCAACCAATTCGTTGAGTACAGGGAACGCAAATATAGCCCCGCGGGTGGCCGGGGCCGTGACGATCGCCGGGGCGGTGCCGAGGATAGGCGCCGGGTGGGACCGTTACGGTCCCGGCGGTCACGGGTTGAGTCGCGCGGCACGCGATTCGAGGTAGCGGCGCTCGGGGGCGCTGGTGGTGAGCTTGGCGGCCCGCCGGTAGCTCTCCCGCGCGGCCTCGGGTTCCCCGGCCATCTCGTGGAGGTGCGCCCGGACGGCCTCGACGCGGTGGTGCTCGGTCATGCGCTCGTCGGCGGCGACGGCGTCGAGCGCGTCGAGTCCCTTGCGGGGACCGTCGACCATGGCGACCGCGACGGCCCGGTTCAGCGCCACCATCGGGCCGGGGGAGACGCGTTCGAGGATCCCGTAGAGGGCCAGGATCTGCGGCCAGTCGGTCTCCTCGGTACTCGGCGCCTCGGCGTGCACGGCGGCGATCGCGGCCTGTAGCTGATAGGCGCCGACGGCGGAGTGGGCCAGGGACTCGGTGATCAGGCCGACGCCCTCGGCGATGCGGTCGGCGTTCCACTTCGAGCGGTCCTGCTCGGCGAGGGGTACGAGCCCGCCGTCGGGCGTGGTCCGCGCCGGGCGGCGCGACTCGGTGAGCAGCATGAGCGCGAGCAGCCCGGCGACCTCGCCGTCGTCGGGGAGGAGCCGGTGCACGGCCCGGGTGAGGCGGATGGCCTCGTCGGTGAGGTCGACGCGGACGAGGTCGTCGCCGGAGGTCGCGGTATAGCCCTCGTTGAAGATCAGGTACAGCACGTGCAGGACCACCGCGACGCGTTTGCGCCGCTCGGCCAGCGGCGGCATCCGGAAGCCGGTGCCGCTGGTCTTGATGGACTTCTTCGCGCGGCTGATGCGCTGACCCATCGTCGACTCCGGCACCAGGAACGCCCTGGCGATCTCGCCGGTGGTGAGACCGCCGACCGCCCGCAGCGTCAGCGCGATCTGGCTCGGCGGCGACAGCGAGGGATGGCAGCACAGGAACAGCAGCATCAGCGTGTCGTCGTGGTCGGGAGCGCCGCCCTCCTCGCCGGGACCCGCGGCGCTCGCCTCCTCCTGGAGCGCGACCGTCGCCTCCCGGCGGCGGCGGGCGTCGTCGCTGCGCCACAGGTCGGTGAGCCTGCGGGTCGCGACCGTGACGAGCCAGCCGCGCGGGTTGCCGGGGATCCCCTCCACGGGCCACTGCTGGGAGGCCGCGAGCAGCGCCTCCTGCACGGCGTCCTCGCACAGGTCGAACTGCCCGTGCCTGCGGATGAGGGAACCGAGGACCTGCGGCGCGCACTCGCGCAGCAGTTCCTCGACGCTCACGTCTTCGCTCACAGCCCGTCCCTAATCCGGCAGTGTCGTCCCGGAGTGCTCCAGCAGCGGCCAGACCTCGACGCCGTTGCCGCCCGCGGTCGGGTAACCCGCGGCCAGCTCCAGGGCACGTTCGAGGCTGTCACAGTCCACCACGAAATAGGAACCGAGGTGCTCGCCGCCCCCGAGGTAGGGGCCCATGGTGACGACCCGGACGCCGTCGCGGACGCGGACGACACGGACGAGCCCCGAGTCGGCCATGCCCTCGGCGCTGATGAGCTCGCCGGACTCGCGCAGGTCTCGCTGGAAGGCCGCGTCGGCGGCGATGAGGGCCGCGAAGGACTCCTCGGTGAACGAACCCCACAACGCGTCGTTGCCGTAGATGGAGATCTTGAAACGCATGGCCGCTCCCCGGTCGGGCGGCGTCCCCAGTGGACGCCTCTGACCGGAGGTCGGAGCCGTGCGCCGGTTTTCGACAGCAGCGGTCAGGCCGAGGCCAGCGCGCCCATGACCTGTTCCGCCAGGGACGCGACGGCCTTGTCGATGGTGGTGCGTTCGAGGTCGTCGGAGCTCACGCCGATGAGGTCGATGGACAACACGAGGTTCGCGCTGACCGCGACCATGTTGTAGACGTGGTTGGCGTAGCCGCCGGCCGGGGTCTTCAGGTAGGCCCACTGGGCCTTCGCGCCGTCGACGTCGACCTTCAGCTCGCCCTGCTCGCCACCGGCGATGCTGACGGTGCTGGAGTGCGTGCCGCCGCCGGAGTACACGTCGGCCTCGATCAGCAGCTGGAAGGCCTCGGCGGTGGACTTCATCAGGGTGAAGGTGCAGCCGGTGCCGGTCGCGTCGCCGTTCTGCGTCGGGCCCGAGGCCGTCGGATCGCCGACGACCTCCCCGGCGATGCCGCGGACCGGCTTGAGGTCGGTGTCGCACAGATCGGCCTTGTGGGCGTAGAGGGCGCCGGAACCGTCCGGTTCGCCACCGCCGTCGTCGCCGGGGTCATCGCTGCTGCTGCCGGTGCCGCCCGGGTCGTCGTCGCCGGTCGCGTTCTCCAGGGCCCAGGAGACGCCCGCCGCGACGAGCATCAGCGCCACGAGACCGGCGACGAACCGGCCCGTGCGCGGCTTCGGCGGCGGGGACGGCGCCTCCGGCGCCTTCGCGGCGGGCGTGAAGACGGGTTCGGCCGCGTCGGTGGGCAGTGGGGGAGCGTGCAGCACGATGAGGTCGTCGGAGGGGACGGACGCGGCGATCACGCCGCCGTCATCGGCCTCGGTCCGGGGGAGGGTCGCCTGGAGCGCGCCTTCGGCCACGACGAGCTCGGGCTGTTCGAGGACGGTCGGGGCGATGCCGGTCGCCTGATGCAGGATCGTGGCGACCAGCGGCATGCGGGTGGAACCGCCGACGAGGAAGAGCCCGGCGAGCCGCTCGCCGCCGACTCGCGCGACGACCTTCCGGGTGAGCTCGCCGGTGGCGACCAGGTACTCCCGGGCGGCCTCCCAGAAGGCCTCGCGGCCGACCTGGAGGTCGCGGCCGGTCGTCGGCAGCAGGACGGAGCTGTTCGGCCGGCGCGACAGGGCCTCCTTCGCCGCGCGGGCGTCGTCCCACAGGGTCCGGGTGCGCCGCCGCTCCTCGTCGGTGGTGGGCGACAGCAGCCGCGCCCACTCGGCGGGCTCGACCCCGCCACCGAGGAGGCGCACGAGGACCGCGTCGAGGTCGACGCCGCCGAACTCGGGCATGCCCTCGACGGCCACGACCTCGTAGCCGTCGGGTGTGCGGCGGACGGCGCTGACGTCGAGCGTGCCGCCGCCGAGGTCGTAGACGACCACGACCTGGCCGTCGGCGACCCGGTGGCCCGCGCCCGTCGCGAAGTAGGCGGCGGCCGCGACCGGTTCGGGTAGCAGTCTGGGGCGGGGGAGGCCTGCGGCGATGGCGGCCTCGGTCAGGGTGGTCCGGCGCAGCGCGCCCCAGGACGCGGGGTAGGTGATGACGACGTCGTCGGGCAGCGTCCCGGCGACCCGTTCGGCCTCGCGCGCCACTTCGCGCAGGGTCGCGGCGATCAGGTCCACCACCGGGAAGGAACGGTCGCCGAGCAGGACCGAGCCGTCGGTGACGCAGCGCTTCGGGTTGGGCTCGAAGCGGGCGGGGTCGGTGCGCGAGTCGCGTTCGGCGTCCCGGCCGACGGTGAGACGGCCGTCGGGGGCGGCGTGGACGGCCGAGGACAGCAGCGGCGAGGAGTCGAAGAGCAGCGGCCTGGTGCGGCCGTCGGGCCAGCGCAGGACGGCGACCGTGTTCGAGGTCCCGTAGTCGATGCCGAGCCTGTATGCGTCCACGACGGGAGTCTAGGGGTGAGCGGCCAGTCGCCGTCCGGATGCCCACCACGTAAGGCATCCGGAAGATTTCTCCCCGGGGATGTCCAATCCGGCCCGGCGGCTCCGACCTATGGGTGAGAGCGGCCGCACGGAAGCGTTCGCGCTGGTCGAAAAAATCTTGGACGAGGGACTTGACTCCTCCGCCGTGAGCGCTATATTCAACTTAGACGTTAATTAACGAGTTGGTTAAACAACCGGCTCACAGAGACAAGGACGAAGAGATGACCGCCATCACCACCCGCATCCCCGCCACCTCCACCACCACCGTCGTCCGCACTCGCGGCCGCGCCGCCACGATCGGCCTGTGGACCCTCCAGGTCCTGGCCGCCGCCCTGTTCGCCTTCTCCTCGCTGCCGAAGCTCTCCGCCGACCAGGCCACCGTCGACTCCGCCGCCGTGCTCGGTGTCGGCACCTGGTTCTTCGTGGTCATCGGCGCCCTCGAACTCGCCGGCGCGATCGCCCTGTTCATCCCGATCCTGTCCGGGCTGGCCGCCCAGTGCTTCGTCGCGCTGATGGTCGGCGCCTTCACGACCCAGATGGTCTTCTTCGACGGCTACTTCTGGTTCATGCCGATCGTCGCCCTCGCCCTGGTCGCCCCCGTCGCCTGGGCCCGCCGCGACCAGACGGTCCGCCTCTACCGGGCGATCCGCCGCCGGTAGCGACCCGCATCCCGACCGCACACGACGGCCGCCGCGCGAAGGCGCGGCGGCCGTAAGCGTGCCGTCGGGGCTTGCAACCGGTACCCGGGTACGGGGTTAACGTCGATCGCATGAGCCTCGACTGGGTCCCCGACGCGTGCACCCTCCCGACCGCCGAACGGCCAGCGCGGCTGGCCGAGTTCGACGGACTCTTCGCCGCCCACCTCACCGCCACCGCGCTCGACGCGCCGACCCGCGCCCGGATCACCCTGTCGGGCGACACCGGGTTGCCCGCGCGGGTCGGCGAACTGGCCGCGCGCGAGTCGTCGTGCTGCTCCTTCCTCACCTTCACCGTGACCCCGACGTCCACCGGCGCCGACCTGGACATCGAGGTCCCCGGCGCGCACTCCGGGGTCCTCGCCGCGCTGGTCGCGCGCGCCGAAGCGGTGATACGGCCGTGAACGGCGAACTGCGCAGCGGCGAGGTCGCCGAAGCCGCCGGGGTCAACCCGCAGACACTGCGTTACTACGAACGCCGCGGCCTGCTCGCCGAACCGCCCCGCAGCCTCGGCGGCCACCGCCTGTACCCGCCGGAGAGCGTGACCGTCCTGCGGACCATCAAGGCCGCGCAACGCCTCGGTTTCACCCTCGGCGAGGTCGCCGAACTCCTCGACCTGGGCCGCCGCCACGCGCACCGGCCGGGCCTGGCGACCCGGGCCCGGGCCAAACTCGCCGAGGTCGAGTCCCGCATCGCCGACCTCGCCACCATCGCGGCGACCCTGCGGACCGCGATCGGCTCCGGCTGCGACGACCTGGCCACATGCGCCGCCGACCCGGCGTGCCCGATCCCGTTCGCGGACCGCTGACCGGCCGCGGGGAGCGGTCCCCGGACGCGGGTGGTGCACTGTCCCCATGACGGCGTTGACCACCGGTGCCACCGACATCGTGTCCGGCGGGACGCCCACCTGGCGGGTCGGGGACGTCATCGACGACCGCTATCGCGTCGTCCGTGTCCACGAGGACGGCGCCATGGGGCTGGTCTTCGCCGTCCGGCACCTGCTGTGGGGCATCGACCTGGCCGTCAAGAGCCCCCGACCGGACATGTTCGCGACCGCCGCCGCCCGCGAACGGTTCGTCACCGAGGCCGAGACCTGGGTCTCCCTCGGCCTGCACCCCAACGTCTGCGCCTGCCACTACGTCCGCGTGTTCGACGGTGTCCCGCGCGTGTTCGCCGAGTACGTTCCCGGCGGCAGCCTGCGGCACTGGATCGACGACGGACGCCTGTACCGGGGCGGCCCGGCCGAGGCGCTCACCCGCATGCTGGACATCGCGATCCAGGTCGCCTGGGGCCTCGACCACGCCCACACCCGCCACCTGGTCCACCTCGACGTCAAGCCCTCCAACGTCCTCATCGACGCCGACGGCACCGCGAAGGTCACCGACTTCGGCCTCGCGCGGGCCAAGGCGGCCGCGACCCGCGTCGCCGCCCCCGACGGCCCCTCCCACGTCTCGGTGCTCGTGACCGGTGGCGGCGGCATGACCCGCGCCTACGCGTCCCCGGAGCAGGCGGAGGGACGGCCGGTCGGCCGGCGCGGCGACGTGTTCAGCTTCGCCGTCTCCGTGCTCGACATGTTCAACGGCGGCGTGACCTGGCGGTCGGGGGCCGCCGCCGGCGCGGCCCTCCAGGAACTCGTCCACCGGGACGGTCCGCCCGTGCGGATCCCGGCGATGCCCCCGGCCCTGTCGGAGCTGCTCGCCGGCTGTCTCGCCGCCGACCCCGCGCGACGGCCCGCCTCGATGGCCGATGTCGTCGAACAACTGGCCGCCGTCCACCACGCCGCCACCGGAAGCCCGTACCCGCGCGCGAAGCCCGTCGCCGCCGACCTGCGCGCCGACGAGTACAACAACCGGGCCCTGTCCCTGCTCGACCTCGGCCGCGCGGCCGACGCCGACGCCGCCTTCGGCAGGGCGCTCGCCGCCGATCCGCAGCACCTGGCCGCCACCTACAACGCCGGGACCGTCCGCTGGCGGCGCGGCGAGTTCAGCGACGTGGAGCTCATCACCCGGCTGGAGGCGATGCCCTCCGGCACCTGGCAGGCGTGGTGCCTCCTGGCCCAGACGCACATGGAACGCGGCGACCTCGCCTCCGCGCGCGAACTGCTCGACGGTGTCGCGCCGAAGGACCGCCGCGAACCGGAGGTCCGGGCCGCGCGCGAGGCGATCGCGTCGGGACGGGCGCGACAGGTCGGCGCGAGCACGCTGACGTCGACGGGTTCGGGCTATCTCGCCCGGACCGACGTCTCCGGCGCCTCGCTCCTGCACCGGGACGCGTACGGCAAGCTGTGCCACCGCGACGTCGCGAGCGGTGCCCGAACGTCGCTGCGGCATCCCGGCCGTGTCGAGACGCTCGACGTCACCCCGGACGGACGTTTCGGCGTGTCGGCCGACGACCGTCTGCGCCTGTGGGACCTGGGCACCGGGCGCTGCCTGCGCAGCGCCGGTCTCCGCCGGTACCGCCCAGGGGCCGGGTTCTCACGCCGGGTCCGGGTGAGCGCCGACGCGCGGAAGGTCGTCTACGTCGACGTCGACGGCGTGGCCAGAGTGTGGGAGCCCTTCGGCGGCAGGTGGAAACGCCGGGTACCGCTGCGAGGGGACGCGATCCCGGCCGTCTCGCACATCGCGGTGAGCGCCGACGGGAGCCGGGCCGTGACGGGCGGCTCCCGCCCCGACGATCCCGAGACCGTTCGCCTGTGGGACCTGGAGACCGGCGAGTGCACGGAGACGCTGCGGCACTCCTACGTCAGGTACCTGTCGTTCACCCCCGACGGCCGGACGGTCGTCATCGGCGGGCTGTCGGGATCCATCGAACTCTGGAACCCCGGCGACGGGGCGGGCGCGCGCACGTTGTCGAGGACCGGCTGGGACGGGGGCGAGCTCGCGGTCAGCGACGACGGGCGGCTCCTGTTCGAGGCGGGCGACACGTTCTCCCGGCTGTGGGAACTCGGCACCGGGCGATGCGTGCGCACCTTCGACGGGCCGCGGCGCGGGTACTCGCGCGACGCCAGGTTCAGCCCGGACGGCCGGTCGGTCCACACCGTCTCCGACATCGCGGGACTGGAGCGCTGGGACCTGGCGAACCCGTACACGGGAGCGCTGCAGTTGTGCAGGCCGCGACCGCACGCACGGGTGAACCTGCTGTACGCCGAGGCCGAGGGGCTGGTCCTGGAGGCGGAGGCGGCGCTGGCCGCCGGCTCCCACGCCGTCGCGCTCGGCCTGCTGACGCGGGCGCGGTCGGTCGAAGGGCACGAACGGTCCCCGCGGGTCCTGTCCGTGTGGCGGGAGCTGGAGCGGCACACCGACCGTGTCGGGGTACGGGCCGCGTGGACGGCGGCGCCCACGGACTTCGGCGACGTCTCCGCGATCTCCCTGTCCGACCACGACGGTCTCGCCCTCCTCGGCGGGCCGGGCGGGCAGGTCCGGGTATGGGACATCGAGGGCGCCCGTGTCCTGCGAAGCCTCGACGGCGGGGCCCGGACCCACGCGGTGTGCCTCAGCGCCGACGGCCGGCTCGCCCTGTCCGCGCACGGCGCCGGGACCGTGCGGCTGTGGGACGTCGCGTCCGGTGAGTGCCTGCGCGTCCTTCCCGGCGACCGGAACGACGTGCGGGAACTGCGGTTCCTGTCCCGTGACAGCGCGCTGGTCGACCAGGAGGACGGCACGGTCCTCGTGTGGGACCTCGTCACCGGCGAGGAACGGCACACGCTCCGGCAGAGCCACTGGTGGCTGAACGTGTCGGAGGACGGCGTCGACCGCGTGCGTCTCGCCGCCTCCGCCGGACCCGCCCGGGTGGGATCGGTGCGGTCCTGGCTGCGGCTGTTCGACACCGGCACCGGGCGATGGATCCGTCTGTGGGACGGGCACGACGACGCGGTGACCTCGGTGAGCGTCAACGGCGACCGGAGCCTCCTGCTGTCCAGCGCCGCCGACGGGACCGTGCGGATGTGGAGCACCCGGACCGGGCGGCTCATGCGGCGGTTCGCGACCGGGCCGGGCCGGGTGAACGCGGCCCGGTTCACCGCCGGGTGGTCCTACGCGGTGACGGGTGGCGCCGACGCCGCCGTCCGGGTGTGGAACATCTGGACCGGTGCGTGCGTGCACGTCCTGGAGGGGCACCGGACCGAGGTCCTCGACGTGCGCTCCACATCCGACGGGCGGTACGTGCTGTCCCACTCCCGCGATCACACCGCACGACTGTGGGAACTCGACTGGGAACTCGCCGTGCCGGAGTGACGGGGCCCGGCCCCGGCGTCGCCGCCGTGACCGGGCCGTCGGCCGTCTAGCCGTTCGACGGGCGGTACGTCTCCGGCTCCAGCGTCATGCCCGGGGCGCCCGACAGGCGGTCCACGGCCCGCACGAACTTGCGTCCCATGCGGGCGCGCGCGGCGATGAGCGGGTGGTTGCCGCTGTAGTCGTCGAGGTGCTCGGGGTGGTCGGCGTAGATCGAGTACGTGACGACCGGCGCGCCGGCGGCGTCGTAGATGACCCCGGCCTCACACCGGCCGGTGTCCATCCAGCCGGCCTTGGTCGCGATGCGGCCGCGCTCGGTCGTCGACAGCTTCGAGCGGATGCCCTCGGTGAAGGCGTTCGGCGAGCGCATGATCTTCACGAGGTACTCCGTCGACGCCGCCGACAGCAGCTGCCCGCGCACGAGCTTCTGCCACAGGTCGTGCATCTCGCGCGCGGAGGTCCAGCCGAGGTACCAGCGCCGCGAGCCGGGGATGACCTCGACCTGCGTGTTGGGCAGGCCGAGACCCTTCATGTAGGCGTTGATCTCGGCGGCGGTCACGATCTGCGAGCAGAGCCGCGAGGAGCTGTCCTCGGAGATGCTGAGCAGCAGCGAGATCGCGTGCCCGAGGCTGATCCGGCTGGGGTAGGCGCCGTCGAAGGGGATGACGCCGTCGCCGTCCCAGACGATGAACGGGTCGACGACGTCGACCTCGGTGTGCAGGCTGGCGGTGCCCTTGTCGACGCGGTCGAGGACGGTGGCGGCGACCGGGAACTTGTTGGTGCTCCACGCGTCGGCGACCTTCGCCGACTCGTCGTCGACGGCGGTGATCAGCGTCCCGTCGGGCTTGGCGACGGTGATGTACGCCTGCCAGGTCCCGCCGGCGGCGGCGCTCTCTCGCCGGTAGGTCTCGGCGATGTGCTGGGCGGCGCGCTCGGGCGTCGTCGGCGTGGACTCCTCCGCGGCGGAGGCCGCGGCGGGGCCGGCGATGCCGGCGACCGTTCCGGCGCCGATGGCGGTGAGGACCGTGCGTCGCTTCATGGAAGCCATGTGGGTGGGTCTCCAATGGGTCGAGGGCTACTACGTTTAGACGCTCACGGACGGCGGGTGGGTTGACCCGCTTTCGATCTCGGTGATCGACCACTGTGGAGTGTGCACCGATTCGCGGCTCTTCGGGGGGCATGTCGTGGCATCGCCGCTTCGGCCGCCGGGCCCCTGACCGGGGGTGTCGCCCGAAGGGGGCGGCCGTCGGAGATCCGAACGTGACCTAGGTCTCAGTGAGCGGTTTCGGCCTCACATGCCACGCGGCCGTCTCGTCGGACCGGGTGAGCAACGTTCGATCACCAAGCCCATTCCCGGTACGCCCATCGGGAAGAACCACCAGGAGGAACCAGCCGTGCGCAAGGTATTCGCGGGACTGTCGGCGCTGCTGTTGCTTCTCGTCGCCGCCCAGTTCTTCTTCGCGGCCGCCGGTGCGTTCAGCGCCGAGGCCTACCGTCCGCACCACGTCCTCGGCTACGTGATCTTCAGCGTGCCGGTCGTGATGGCGATCGTCGGCGCCGTCGCCAAACTTCCCGGCCGCCTGATCGGCATGTCGGTGGCCATCTCGGCGCTGGTCGGCCTGGAAGTCGGGATCGCGACGATCGCCAAGGCGGTCGGCGAACTCGCCGGTGCGCTCGTCTTCGGCCTGCACGCCCTGGCCGGCATGGCCATCATGGGGCTCGCCGTGGCGATCCTCCAGGCGGTGCGGCCCCGGCCCGCGGTGGTCGAGACCGCCTGACGAACACGACGCCCCTCCCGCCGTTTCCGGTGGGAGGGGCGTCGTCGTGCGCCGGCCGGCTACATGTTGATCATGTGGCCGGCGAGTCCGTGGATCGCCTCCTTGACGGCCTCGCCCAGGGTCGGGTGGGCGTGGACGTTGCGAGCGACCTCGTTGACGGTGAGGTCCCACTGCTGCGCCAGGGTCAGCTGCGGGAGCAGCTCGGTGACGTCGGGGCCGATCATGTGCGCGCCGAGCAGCTCGCCGTACTTCGCGTCGGACAGGACCTTCACGAAACCGCCGGTCTCGCCGACGCCGTGGGCCTTGCCGTTGGCGCTGAAGGGGAACTTCGAGACCTTGACGTCGAAGCCCTTCTCGCGGGCCTGCGCCTCGGTCCACCCGAAGGACGCGATCTGCGGCTGGCAGTAGGTCGCGCGGGGGATCATGACGTAGTCGAGTTCCATGGTCTCCGCGCCCGCGATCGTCTCGGCGGCCACGACGCCCATCGCCTCGGCGGTGTGGGCGAGCATGAGCTTGGCGGTGACGTCGCCGATGGCGAAGATGTGCGGGACGTTGGTGCGTCCGCGCCCGTCGATGTCGATGGCGCCCCGCTCGGTCAGCTTCACGCCGGTCTTGTCGAGGCCGTAGCCGTCGACGCGGGGCTGGAAGCCGATCGCCTGCAGGACCTTGCCGGCCTCCAGGACCTCGGACTTGTCGCCCTTGGTGACGGTGACCTGGACGCCGTCGGCGGTCTCGGTGATCCCGTCGACACGCGTGGAGAGACGGACGTCGATGCCGTACTTCTTGTAGCGCCTGGCCAGCTCGGCCGAGACCTCGGCGTCTTCGAGGGGCACCATCCGGTCGGCGAACTCGACGATGGTGACCTTCACGCCGTAGTTGTTCAGGATGTAGGCGAACTCGACGCCGATCGCGCCCGCGCCCGCGATGATGATCGACTCGGGCAGCTCCTCGGACAGGATCTGCTGCTCGTAGGTGACGACCTTGTCGCTGACCTGCGTGCCGGGCAGCAGGCGCGTGGTCGCGCCGGTGGCGATGACGGCGTTGGTGAACGTGATCGTCTCCGAGGAGCCGTCGGCCTTGTTCACCTCGACGGTGTTGGCGTCGGTGAAGACACCGCGGCCGTCGAACTCGGTGATGCCGTTCTTCTTCATCAGGTAGTGGACGCCCTTGACACGGCCGTCGACGACCTTGCGGGAGCGGGTCCAGGCCTTGGAGAAGTCGGGCTTGGGGGTGCCCTCGATGCCCAGGCCGAAGAAGTCGGCCTCCTTGGTGACGATGTGGGCCAGTTCGGCGTTGCGCAGGAGGGCCTTGGACGGGATGCACCCGACGTTGAGGCACACACCGCCCCAGTGGCGCTCCTCGACGACCGCGGCGGTCAGGCCGAGCTGGCGGGCGCGGATCGCCGCGACGTACCCGCCGACCCCGGCGCCGAGTACGACTACGTCGAAGTGGTTGCTCATCGGTGTGCACTCCTGAGTTCGGTTGGTGGCCGGTAGACCTGAGAGCGATGGTATGCGCACACGGGGGGCGGGTACCGGGGGATGTGATGGGTGAGACTCGGGGGACCGGGCCAGCGGCGACGGCGGGGCGCTCCGCCCCCGCGCGGCCTTATACCTTTGCCGCATGCTGACCATGGATCCCGCGACCTTTCACGCGCCCATCCGCGCGCAGTTCGACGCCTTCCTCGACGAGTACCGGGCCGCGCTGCACGACAGCCTGAACGGCATGTCGGAGGAACAGGCGCGCACGTCGCTGGTGGCTTCGAAGACCACGCCCCTGGGCCTGGTCAAGCACGCGACCTTCTTCGAGAAGGTCTGGTTCGACGAGGCGATCTCGGGACGCCCGCGCGCCGAGATCGGCATCCCGGACTCGCCCGACGAGTCCTTCGATCTCGACGCCGGTGACACCATCGCCTCGATCCAGCGCGCCCACCGGGAGGCCTGCGAGGCGTCACGCCGGGCGACGGCCGGGCTGGACCTGGACGACGTCGTCACCGGCAACCGCCGTGGCCCGCTGCCCCTGCGCTGGGTGTACCTGCACGTGCTGCGCGAACTGACTCAGCACTGCGGCCACGCCGAAATCCTGCGCGAGCAGATCCTCGTCGGCTCGGACTAGAGGGGACGTCCGGAGACCCTGCTCCGCCTGGCAGCGTGAACGCGAGCACGCGCCGGCCGGGCGGCGCCCTGTAGGGACCATGTCCGGGCCCCTGACGCAGCCGTCGACGACCTCGCGGGAGTGCGACCGGGCTTTGCGGCCGTCCAGATCCCCAGCGCGCTCGACCGCACGTCCCGCCGTGCACGCGCAGGGGAGGTGCGTCCTCCCGGCGGTGTGCCGGGCGCATCAGCCTTGACGGAGTGGCCCTGTGCCGCGGACGGACCCCGGTCGCGCCCTCACCCCTCCAGCAGGCCCGCGCGTCTCGCGATCGCGGCCGCCTCGGTGCGGCCCGACGCCTGGAGTTTGGCCAGGACCCGTGAGACGTGCACGCCCACGGTGTTCACCGAGATGAACAGCTCGGCGGCGATGGCGCGGTTGCTGCGTCCCTCGGCGATGAGGGCGAGGATGTCGCGTTCGCGCGGGGTGAGGCCGAAGTCGGCGGGCCGTGCCGGGCCGGCGCGCAGGCGGCGGGCGAGGGCCGTGGCGCGGGCGGTGATGCCCGCGTCGCCGAAGCCTTCGGCGAGCTCGACGGCTTCGTGGACGCGACGTACGGCGCCTTCGCGGTCGCCGTCGGCGGCGGCGGCCGCGGCGGCGGACAGCAGGCACTCGGCGGTCTCGCCGGGCAGGTCCAGGTCGCGCCAGCGTGCGGTGAGGGCGTCCCAGCCCGCGGTGTCGGCGCCGTCCAGGCGGGCGAGTGCCGTCGCGCGGGCGGCGCGCTGGAGGGGGCCGCGCGCGGGAGCGGCGTCGGCGTAGCCCCGCCAGCGGTCGGGCTCGGTGGTCACCCGCGCGACGGCCGGGAGGAACACCCACGGGCGCATCACCGTCGCCGGGTCCGTCGCGGCGGCCTCGGCGAGGACCGCGTCGGCGGGGCGGCCGCCGTCGGTGGCGATGCGGCAGGCCAGCTCCACCCGGCGGGCGAGCAGGACTTCGGGACGGCCGCCGGGAAGCGTGGTGATCAGGTCGAGGGCCTCCGTCGCCGCCGCCAGGTCTCCGGCGGCGACCTCGGTCAGGCCGCGCAGGGCGTGCAGGAGCCCCTGGTACAAAGCCGTGGGTTCGGTGGACAGCGCCACGCGCAGGGCGTGCCGGGCCGCCTCCCATCCGCCCAGCGCGATGTGCGCCTCGACGAGGAAGACCGTCAGCATGGGCGCGCGCCGCCGGTCGAGGCCGAAGCGGCGGGCCAGCGTCAGGCCGCGCTCCGAGGCCTCGGCACAGCGCCGGAAGTCCCCGGCCTCGGCGTGCGCGCGAGCCAGGTAGAACAGCAGCCCGGTGTGCAGGTCGGGCTCGCCGTGCTGCTCGGCGATGGCGATCGCCTCCCGCAGCGCGGCCTCCCCGGCGACGGTCTCGCCGAGCAGGACCAGGCGCATGCCGATGCTGGCCAGGGCGTTCAGGCAGATCGCGCGGTCCCCGGCCGCGCGGCCGATCCGCAGGGCCTCCCGGGCGGGGGCGTCGACGGCGTCGAGGTCGCCGTGGGAGAGGTGGGCACCGGCGAGGCTGGCGAGGGCGTTGCCGCGCGAGATGTTCGAACTCCCGTCCGGAAGCAGCGTCAGCGCCTCCCGCAGGTCATTGAGGCCGAGACCGTCGATGCGGTATCGGAGGCGACCGCGATGGTCGAGGAGGGCTGCGACCCGCTCGGGTTCGCGCTCGGGGTCCAGCTCCGCCAGGGCCGCCGTGGCCAGGTCGACGCCTCGCTGCGGCTCACCGGCGAGGGCCGCGGCCCACTCGGCGGCCTCCAGTACGACGACCTTCGGGACGCCGAGTTCGGCGGTCCACCCGGCGAGGACGCGTTCCAGCCAGCGCAGCTGTTCGGTGTGGGCGTGGGACTCCCCGGCGACGCCGGCCGCGCGCCAGGCCGCGGCGAGGGCCTCGGGCGCGCGCCCGGCGGCGTCCCAGTGCCCGGCCAGCGCCGAGGAGTGCTCGCCGGGAAGCGCCGACAGCGCGGTGGCGCAGCGCGTGTGCAGTCGCACCCGCTCACCCGGCAGGAGACCGTCGTGAACGGCGGCCCGGATGAGCGCGTGCCGGAAGCGGTAGCCGTGACCGTCGGGGATCAGCAGCGCCCGCTCGACCAGCGGGCGCAGCTCCTCGTCCGCGGTCGCGGGCTCCAGCCCGGCGACATCGACCAGGAGGTCGTGGGGGACCTGGACGCCGATCACCGACGCGGCCCGCAACGCCGCGCGGCCCCGGTCGGGCAGGGTCGTCAGACCGCCGAGCAACTGCTCCCGCAGACTCGCCGACATCCCCTCCCCGGAACGGTCGAGGCTCTCCACGAACAGCGGAATGCCCTCGCTGCGGCGATGCACCCGCGCGACTTCGGCAGGGTCCGCCGGACGGCCGTCGATCCCGGCGAGCTGCTCGGCGACCTCCACGGCGCTCAAGCGCGGCAGATCCACCCGCCGTGCCCCCGGGGCACGAGCGAGTCCGGCGGGCAGCGACCCGAGATGCCCCGCCTCCTCGGCGCGCAACGTCGCCACCAGCAGCAGGCCCGTGGTGGAGAGGTTGCGGGCCACGAACAGCACCAGCTCGCGCGTCGAGGCGTCCGACCAGTGCAGGTCCTCCAGGACCACCACCGTCGGCCCGCTCGCCGCGAGTCCTTCGAGCAGCCCCAGCACCTCCTCGAAGAGGCGACCACGACCGGCGCCGTCCTCCGGGGGTGGCGTCCCCAGCACCGGCAGCCAGCGCGCCAGCTCCGGCGAGGAGCCCGGGAGCAGCGCGGCGACCCCCGCGGCCCCCAGCTCCCGGACCGCGCCACGGACGACCGCCGCGAAAGGCGCGTACGGCAGGCCGCCCAGTTCCAGGCACTCCCCGGTCAGGACCCGCGTCCCGGCGTCGAGTCCGGCGGTGAACTCCGCCAGCAGGCGGCTCTTGCCGATCCCCGCCTCCCCGGAGACCAGCGCGAACGACGGACCGCCGGCCGCCTCCGACCACGAGTCGCGCAAGGCGGCCAGCTCGGCGGTGCGGCCGGCGAACACCGGGCTCAACGGGGCTGCCACGCCGCCATTATGCGATACCCGGTCGATATAACGAGTTCTCGTGATGCGCCCGGAGGGGTGTTACGGCGAGGCTTCGTTCATGGCCGACAACAGCGAAATCCGCCCCTTCCGCATCGACGTCCCCCAGGCCGACCTCGACGATCTCGGCGACCGCCTCGACCGCGTCCGCTGGACCTCCGAACTCCCCGAAGGCGACTACGGCGTCCCCCTCGCCCGCCTCCAGCGCCTCGTCGCCCGCTGGCGCGACGGCTTCGACTGGCGTGCGAGGGAAGCCGAACTCAACGCCCTGCCCCAGTTCACCACCGAGATCGACGGCCAGAACATCCACTTCCTGCACGTGCGCTCGCCCGAGCCGGACGCCCTGCCGCTGCTGCTGACCCACGGCTGGCCCGGGACGATCGCGGAGTACCTGCGCGTTGTCGGTCCCCTCAGCGACCCTCGCGCGCACGGCGGTGACCCGTCGACCGCGTTCCACGTCGTCGTCCCGTCCCTGCCGGGCATGGGCTTCTCCGGCCCGACGACGGCGCCGGGCTGGGGCACTCGCCGTACCGCCGCCGCGTGGGTGACGCTCATGAACCGGCTCGGCTACGGCGAACGCTACGGGGTGGCGGGCAACGACGCCGGTTCGATGATCAACCCCGAGATCGCCCGGCTCGACCCTGAACACCTGGTCGGCGCGCACGTGACCCAGCTCTACTCCTTCCCCGGCGGCGACCCGGCCGAGTTCGAGGGCATGTCGGGCGAGGACATGGCCGCCCTGGGCGTCCTCCAGGACTTCTGGGAGAACAAGGGCGCCTTCAACGTGCTCCACTCGCAGCAGCCGCAGACCCTGGCGCACGCCGTCTCCGACTCCCCGGCCGGTCTGCTGGGCTGGCAGATCCAGCTCTTCGACGCCGATCTCGACGACGACTTCGTCCTCACCAACGTCGCGATCACCTGGTTCACCGGGACGGCCGGTTCGGCCCTGCGCTTCTACCGGGAGGACAAGCTCGACACCGACCGCCCGACCGGCCCGACGACCGTCCCCATCGGACTGTCGGCCGCCGTCTCGGGCGACTTCCAGTCGATCCGGCGCTTCGCCGAGCGCGACCACACCCGGATCGTGAGCTGGCGCGTCAACGAGAAGGTCACCGGGCACTACGCGGCCCACACCGCGCCGGAGGTCATCACCGGCGACCTGCGCGACTTCTTCGCGGGCCTGCGCTAGAGACGTGCGGCGGGGCCGTCCACCGGGACGGTCCCGCTTCGCCGTGCGCTCATCCCCGTGAGTCGGCGCCCGGGTAGGTGTCCGGTGGCCGCGGCGGCCGTTCGGCCGTGGGCTTGCCGAGGTGACCGGCCCTCGGCCAGTCCGGGTCCTCGGGCCACGACAGGGGATCGGGCCAGGTGCCGTCGGCGGGCGGCGGCAACGCGCCCGACTCGCGGGCCGTCCTGCGTGCGGCCTTCTCGGCGGCCTTGCGGCGTTTTCGGCGCCGGACCCGGCGGATGAGCACGATCGCCGACCAGATCATGATCACCAGGCCGACGATGACCAGGATCGGCAGGAAGATCGCGACGAGGCTCATGCCGAGCGCGCCACCGTCCTCGACGGTGCTGGCGACCGGCGCGCCGACCCCGCCGGTCGTCGCGTTCACGACGGGCCGGACGGTGGCCTTGACCAGGTGCACGGCCAGCGCGCCCACGATCCCGATGATCCAGCCGACCCACGGGCGCTCGGCCAGCCAGGCGGAGTTGTCGACGTCGGAGGCCGCCGTCGTCGCGCTGAACACGGCACCGCCGGCGGCGGGCCGGATCGCGGTCTGGATGACGTCGTTGACGTGGTCGACGACCGGGATCTTGTCGACCACCATCTCGACGACCAGGAGCACGGCGAAGACGCCGATCGCCCACCAGCTCGTCATCCACGAGTACCCCGCCGGGGGATCGACGCGGTCGGTGAACTGGGCGGCGAGGCCGACGACGAGAAGCGGGATGTAGGCGTTGAACCCGGCCGCGGTCGACAGGCCGAATCCGGTGAGCGCGGCGAACATCCCCCGATGCTAGGGGACCGGCACCACTTCGCGCCCGCTTCGTCGGCGCAGGCGCGCCACCGCGCGGCCCAGCAGCGCGACTCCTTCGGCGATGGCGCGCTCGTCGAGCGCGGCGTAGCCCAGGATCAGGCCGCCGGGGGAGCTTTGGCGGGAGCCGAGCCGGAACGGACCGAGGGGCTGGACGCACACGCCGAGTTCGGCGGCGGCGGCGGTCACGGCCTCCTCGCCGAGCCCCTCCGGCAACCAGACCAGCAGGTGCAGGCCCGCGTCGGCACCGGAAGGGCGGGTATCGGGCAGGTGCGTGCGCAGCGCGTCGAGCAGCACGCGGCGGCGGCTCTGGTAGACCCGGCGCATCCGCCGCGTGTGCCGGTCGAACTCGCCGCGTTCCAGGAAGTCGGCGAAGGCCAGCTGCTCCAGCGTCGCCGAACCCCGGTCGGCCGCCGCCTTCGCCGCCGCCACCTTCGCGGTCAGCCGCGGCGGCAGCACGAGCCATCCGATGCGGACGCCCGGCGCGAGGGTCTTGCTGAGGGTTCCGGCGTAGACGACGTGATCGGGCGCGAGTCCTTGCATCGCGCCGACGGGGACGCGATCGAAGCGGTACTCGGCGTCGTAGTCGTCCTCGACGATCAGCGCGTCCCGCTCCCGGGCCCAACGGACGACCGCGGCCCGGCGGGCGGCGGGCAGGACGCCCCCGACCGGCCACTGGTGCGAGGGCGTCAGGAACAGCGCGTCGGCGCGCAGCCCGTTCAGCCCGTCGACGAGGAGACCGTCCTCGTCGACGCCGATCCCGACCGTCTCCAGTCCCGCCCGGGCGGCGGCGGGCCGGGCGTCGTCGTCGGGCGAGGGGTCCTCCACCGCGACGCGCGTCGCCCCCGATCCGGCCAGCACCTCGGTGAGCAGCCGCACCCCCTGCGCGAAACCGCTGGTGACGACGATGTTGCGCGGGTCGGCGACGGTGCCGCGCACGCGGTTGAGGTAGTCGGCGAGCGCGGCCCGCAGCGCCGGGGCGCCGCGCCCGTCGGGCGGTGCGAACCGCCGGGTCGGCGCCGAGGTGAGGACCCTGCGCAGTGAACGCAGCCAGGGCAGTCGCGGGAAGCCGGCGAGGTCGGCGCGTCCGTAGGTGAAGTCGTGGCGGTAGGCGGGCGGAGGGTCGGGTTCCGGCGGCGCGACGGGTATGTGGGCGCCCATCGCGACGCGGGTGTAGCCGCCGGAGCGGGCGGTGAGGTAGCCCTCGGCGGTCAGCTGCGCGTAGGCCTCGACGACCACGCCCCTGGACACGCCGAGGTCGGCGGCGATCACGCGGGTCGGCGGCAGGGCCGTGCCGGGAGGCAGTGCGCCGGCGCGGACGCGGCCGCGGATCGCGGCGGCGATCTGGCGGTACAGCGGCACCGGGACGTCGCGGCGGAGCTCGATCGGGAGCT
The DNA here is from genome assembly GCF_014202425.1 of Phytomonospora endophytica. Classification (GTDB taxonomy): domain Bacteria; phylum Actinomycetota; class Actinomycetes; order Mycobacteriales; family Micromonosporaceae; genus Phytomonospora; species Phytomonospora endophytica. The sequence continues at coordinate 383,196 of NZ_JACHGT010000004.1, forward strand.
CGCCGGCTAAGGAATCGGTCTGGTTTTCCGCCATGGTTTTGGACCTTAGCAGCGGGACCGAAACGCGGGAGGCTGTTCATGTCAGCACGAGAACCCCGAGACACCAGGAGATACCGGTCATGGCCACCAAACTCTTCGTGAACCTCCCCGTCGCCGACCTCGCGCGTTCGCGGTCCTTCTTCACCGCCCTCGGCCTCGACTTCTTCGGCGCCACCGAGGACATGGCCTCGGTCGTCATCAGCGAGCACACCCAGGTGATGCTCCTGACGGAACCGGTCTTCGCCGGTTACGCCCATCGCCCGCCCGCCGTGGGGACCGAGGCGATCCTGGTCCTCGGGCTGGAGGACCGGGCCGCGGTGGACTCGCTGGTGGAGAAGGCGGTCGCCGCGGGTGCCGCCGGGCTGGGGCCCGCCAGCGAGGACGGCGGGATGTACCAGCGCGGCTTCACCGACCTCGACGGTCACCAGTGGGCGGCGCTGACGATCGGGGAGTGAACGGCGCGACGACGTCCCCGCCCACCGCACGGTGGGCGGGGACATCGTCGCGCAGAGACGGGAGCTGGCTATACACGCCATGTATACATCGTGTGTATAGTCGCCTCATGACAATCGGCCAGACCCTCCTCGGGCTTCTCGAAGAAGCCGGCCCACGACACGGCTACGACCTCAAACGCGCCTTCGACGAGCGCTTCGGCCACGACCGGCCGCTGCACTACGGGCAGGTCTACTCCACGATGTCCCGCCTGCTGAAGAACGGCCTTGTCGAAGTCGACGGCGTCGAACCCGGCGACGGGCCCGAGCGCAAGCGCTACGCCATCACCGAAGCGGGCGTCACCGACGTCGCCTCCTGGCTGGCGCAGCCCGAGAGGCCCGAGCCCTACCTCCAGTCGACGCTCTACACCAAGATCGTCCTCGCGCTGCTCACCGGCCGCGACGCCGCCGGGCTGCTCGACGTCCAGCGCGGTGAGCACCTGCGGCTGATGCGGGAGCTGACCCGCCGCAAGACCGAGGGCGACCTCGCCGACCAGCTGATCTGCGACCACGCCCTGTTCCACCTGGAGGCCGACCTGCGCTGGCTGGAGCTGACCGCGGCGCGTCTCGGCAGGCTGGCCGCGGAGGTCGGCGCGTGACCGGGCCGCTGCTGCACGCCGAGAACCTGCACAAGACCTACCGCTCCACGCCCGCCCTCGAAGGCGCCGGGCTCGCCATCTCCGCCGGGGAGATCGTCGCCGTCATGGGTCCCTCCGGTTCGGGGAAGTCGACGCTCCTGCAGTGCATGGCCGGCATCGTCCGGCCGGATTCGGGCACGGTCACCTACGACGGGCGTGTCCTGTCCGAGCTCGGCGACGCCGAGCGCAGCAGGCTCCGCCGCGCCGACTTCGGCTTCGTCTTCCAGTTCGGCCAGCTCGTCCCCGAGCTGACCTGCGTGGAGAACGTCGCCCTTCCGCTGCGCCTGGCCGGGCGGCGCCGTCGCGACGCCGAACAGGCCGCCCTGCCCTGGCTGGAGCGGCTGGAGATCGCCGGGCTGGCGGGCAAGCGCCCCGGTGAGATCTCCGGCGGCGAGGGGCAGCGGGTCGCCGTGGCCCGCGCGCTGGCCTGCTCGCCCCGGGTCGTCTTCGCCGACGAACCGACCGGCGCGCTCGACTCCCTCAACGGCGAGCGCGTGATGGAGCTGCTCACCGCCGCCGCCCGGCAGTCCCGCGCGGCGGTCGTGCTGGTCACCCACGAGGCGCGGGTCGCCGCCTACGCCGACCGCGAGATCGTCGTCCGCGACGGGCGGACCCGCGACCTGGAGTCGAGCCGATGACGGCCTGGAAGGACCTGGCGATGGGGGCCGGCTTCGCGTTGCGCGGCGGCCGCGAAGGCTGGGCCCGGACCGTGCTCACCGCACTCGGCGTCGGTCTCGGCGTGGCCTTGCTGCTGCTGGCGGGCGCCGTGCCGAGCGCCCTGGCCGAACGCGACGTCCGGGGCGCCGGCCGGGCCCCGCTGACCGGCGCGGAGGCCGCCTCGGCGAGCACGGTCCTGTTCGGCTGGGCCGACACCCGCTACCGGGGCGAGGACATCACCGGTTTCCTGGTCCGGCCCGAGGGCGCCGACCCGGTCCTCCCGCTCGGGCTGAGCGCGCTTCCCGGACCGGGGGAGATGGCGGCCTCACCGGCGTTGGTGGAACTCCTGGAGTCGCCGTCGGGCGCCCTGCTGCGGGAGCGGCTCGACTACCGCGTCACCGCCGTCATCGCCGACGAGGGCCTCGTCTCGCCCGCCGAACTGGTCTATTACGCGGGCAGCGACACGCTCGAAGTCCCCTCCGGCAGCGCCGAGCGGATCAGCGGTTTCGGGGTACCGGTCGTCGACGAGGACCTGGATCCGCTGCTGTTGTTCCTGGTGGTCATAGGTTTCGCCGCGCTGCTCATGCCGGTGGCGGTCTTCATCGCCACCGCCGTCCGCTTCGGCGGCGAGCGCCGTGACCGTCGGCTCGCCGCGCTGCGCCTGGTGGGCGCCGACCGGCGTGCGGTGCGCCGGATCGCCGCGGGCGAGTCGCTGGCGGGCGCCGTGCTGGGGCTGGGTTTCGGGGCGTTGTTCTTCGCGCTGGGACGGCAGTCGGCGAGTGGGGTGAGGCTGTTCGGGAAGAGTGTGTTCCCCGAGGATCTCGACGTCCCGCCCTGGCTGGCGGTCCTGGTGGCCGTGGGTCTGCCGGTCGTCGCCGTCGCGGTGACGCTGTTCGCGATGCGGGGTGCCGTGATCGAGCCCCTGGGAGTCGTCCGTGAGACGCGGCGGGTACGTCGCCGGGTCTGGTGGCGGCTGGTCGCTCCGGTCCTCGGCGCGGCGCTCCTGCTTCCGCTGGCCGGGCGCGAGCCCGGCAGCGGTTTCAGTCTCGTGCAGCTCGTCGCCGGGACACTGCTGCTGCTGACCGGTGTCACCGTGCTGCTGCCGTGGCTGGTCGAGGCCGCGGTCAGCCGGGTGCGCGGGGGAGGCGGCGTCTCCTGGCAGCTGGCGATCCGCCGGCTCCAGGTCGACAGCGGCGGTGCCGCGCGCCAGGTCAACGGGATCGCCGTGGCCGTCGCGGGGGCGATCGCCCTGTACACCGCGCTCGTCGGGATCGAGAGTTCCTTCACCGGCCCGACCGGGCACGACACCGACCGGGCCCAGCTCAGCGCGAGCGGGCGGTTCGGCGACGCCCTCACCGGCGTCGAAGGCGTCACCGGCACGGTGACCGTGGCCTCCGCGTGGCTCGCCGCGCGGCCGGGGGAGCAGCAGGATGTCCTGAACGTGACCGTCGGGTCCTGCGCCGACCTGGCCGAGGTCGCCGCACTCCCGTCCTGCGCCGACGGTGACGTCTTCATCGTCGACGGGGGCGAGACCAACGCGATCGGCCTCGCCGTCCCCGGGAACGACCTCCACGTCCTGTCCTCGGGCGCCGAAGGGCTCACCTGGACGGTGCCGGAGAACCTGACCCCGGCGGGGACGCGCCCCGACCCCGGTGGGGTGGTCCGCGGCGGCCTGTTCGCCACGACCGCCGCGGTGTCGCCGGAGTTGTGGGAGGCGGCGCCCCGGACGGTGTACGTCAGCGTCGACGCGTCGGTGCCCGACGTCGTCGAGTACGTGCGCAACGCCGTCCAGACCGCCGACCGGACCGCCTCGGTCGCGCAGCTGACCAGGATCGAGGTCAGTGACGAGTTCGCCGGCATCCGCACCGGACTGCTGGTCGGCGCCGCCTGCGTGCTGGCGCTGATCGGGGCGAGCCTGCTCGTCGGGCAGATCGAGCAGCTCCGCGAACGCCGGAGACTCCTGTCGACCCTCGTGGCCTTCGGGACCCGCCGCGCGACCTTGAGCCTGTCGGTGCTCTGGCAGACCGCGATCCCGGTCCTGCTGGGCCTGGTCGTGGCCTCGATGGTCGGCGCGCTCCTCGGCGGGTTCCTGCTGCGCCTGGTGGGACGCCCGATGAGCGTCGACTGGACGTCGATCGGCCTGCTGGCGGGCGTCGGCGGCGGTGTCGTGCTCACCGTGACCGTCCTGAGCCTGGCGCCGCTGGCGCGGATGATGCGGCCCAACGGGTTGCGGACGGAGTAGAGGAGTCGCCGGTCCGGTCGGTACGCGTACCGACCGGACCGGCGAGGTCCTGCGAACACCATGGTCCACGGAGTCGTGAATTCAGGATCTGCTGTACTGTCGGTCCCGTGCTGACGCTCGCCACCGAACTCGACGCCCTCACCCGCTTCGGCCGGGCCCTCGCCGACCCGATCCGCGCGCGCATCCTCGTCGCCGTCCGCGAGGCACCGGCCTACCCCTCCGAGCTGGCCGAACTCCTCGGCGTCTCCCGCACCCGGCTCTCCAACCACCTCGCGTGCCTGCGCGACTGCGGCCTCGTCGTCGCCGTCCCCGAAGGGCGGCGCACCCGCTACGAACTCGCCGACGCGCGCCTCGGGCACGCCCTCGACGACCTGCGCTCCGCCGTCGTCGCGGTCGCCGCCGGCGTCACCTGCCCCGACGCGGCCGGCAAGGGCTGCTGCTGATGACCTTCGCCCGCCTCGGGCCCTCGCCGGCCCGGCGTGATCTCCTGACCCGGCGGATCCGGCTGTTCGTGGCCGCGACCATCGCCTACAACCTCGTCGAGGCCGCCGTGGCCCTCACCGCCGGGACGATGGCGTCGTCGACGGCCCTCATCGGGTTCGGTCTCGACTCGGTCATCGAGGTGTCCTCGGCCGCGGCGGTCGCCTGGCAGTTCTCGGCCCGCGACCACGCCGTTCGCGAGGCCCGCGAGAAGACCGCGCTACGCGTCATCGCCGTGTCCTTCTTCGCCCTGGCCGCCTACGTCACGGTCGAGTCGATCCGCGCGCTCCTCGGTGGAGCCGAGGCCGGGCACTCCTCCGTCGGCCTGGTTCTGGCCGCGGTCTCGCTCGCCGTGATGCCGTTCCTGTCGTGGGCGCAGCGCCGGGCCGGTCGCGAACTCGGCTCCGCCTCGGCGGTCGCCGACTCCAAGCAGACGCTCCTGTGCACCTACCTCTCGGCGGTGCTGCTGGCCGGGCTGGCGGTGAACTCGCTGTTCGGCTGGTCGTGGGCCGACCCCGTCGCCGCTCTGGTCATCGCCGCCGTCGCGGTCAAGGAAGGCGTCGGCGCCTGGCGCGGCGACAACTGCTGCGCCCCGGCGGCCGTGCTCGTCGGCCGCGAGGATCCGAAGCCCGGCTCCTGCGGCTGTGAGCCGGGATGCGCGTGCTGCTCGCAGGGGGCGTAGGGGACTCGGGGCTCGCGTCGCCGTCGAGAGGCGGCGGGACCGGGTCCCGGGCGCCGATCACACGATCCGGTGCCGCCGTCGGTGGCGGCCGGGCGTGCGGGCGCTGGCCTTCACCTCGCGCACCGTCAGCACCTTCGTCGGCGACATCCAGCCCTGCGACGGCTTGTGCATCGCCCATCCGCCGCCGAGGGTGACGGCGGCGTGCTGGACGCGGCCCGCGTCGTCGCGCCAGACGAGGACGCTTCCGGCCTCGTCGTCGCTGCCGCCGGGGACGGTCCGTTCGGCGAGCCAGGCCTCGAAGGGCTCACGCTGCATCCAGACCTTCTCGGCGCCCGGCACCCCGGCGGCGGCCATCACGGTGCCGAAGCAGTTGGGGCCGCTGGCGTCGGGGAAGGTGCCCGCCAGTTCCTCGGCGCGCGGCAGCCGCCCGGCGAGGTCGCGCCAGGCTTCGGCGCCGGGCTCCCGGTGCCGGCTCGGCCGGCGGCCGCTCTCGACGTAGGCGACGATCCGCCGCAGCGTCTCGGCGTCGTCGCGCGACGGTCGCCGGTGCGCGCCCGGCTGGGCGTCGCGCACATCTCGCGGCAGCGCGCGCGCCTCGGCCCTGGTGAGCCAGACGACGACGTCGTCGCCGAGGGCGTAGAGCTCGAAGCTGTCGCGATGCTCCATGGGCAGCGGTGCGATATGGCCGGTCAGGCCGAGCTCGGCGGCGCGGCCGGGCGCGAGGGCGTAGGGCTGCCGCTCCGGCATGAGCCAGTCACGCCATCGGGTCAGGAGGTCGTCGGAGACGTCGATACCAAGTACGAGCACGGGGGGAGCGTACGACCGCGAGGCCCGGACGGCACGTCCATTTCGGCCGCTCCGCGGGCGCATGCGTGACGGGGACGGCCTCACCGGGTTCCGTCCGGCCGCCTCTCCGGGCGGGGTGGGATCATGAACCCGGCGCCGGTGGCACCGTCGCCCGCTTCGCCCACTATGGCCGCTTGGTGGCGTTCCGTCCGCGCGTGTTTGTATGGTTCCTACAAGCTTTGCCGTGTAGTTCGCGTAGCCCGCGGCATAGTGCTGTCGGTGCCCGAAGCGGAAGAGTGAAGACTGTGGGGAGCCGCCCGTGGGCGGCTCGCGCGTTGTCGGTCTACAGGAGGTTCCTACCGGTGTTCAGTCGTGTCGCCATCGTCAACCGGGGTGAGGCCGCCATGCGGCTCATCCACGCCGTTCGGGACCTCTCGGCGGAGACCGGGGCGCGCATCGAGACCGTCGCCCTGTACACCGACGTCGACCGGACGGCCACCTTCGTCCGCGAGGCCGACCTGGCCTACGATCTCGGCCCCGCCTCGGCCCGCCCGTACCTCGACCTCGACGTCCTCGCCAAGGCCCTCGTCGAGACCGGCGCCGACTCCGCGTGGGTCGGCTGGGGCTTCGTCGCCGAGGACCCCGCCTTCGCCGAACTCTGCGAGAAGATCGGCGTCACCTTCATCGGGCCCAGCCCCGACGCCATGCGCAAACTCGGCGACAAGATCGGCGCGAAGCTGATCGCCGAAGAGGTCGGCGTCCCCGTCGCCCCATGGAGCCGCGGCCCGGTCGAGACCCTTGACGCCGCCCTCGAATCCGCCAAGGGCATCGGCTACCCGCTCATGCTCAAGGCCACCGCCGGCGGCGGCGGTCGCGGCATCCGCGTCGTCACGAACGAGGCCGACCTCGCCGACGCCTACGAGCGCACCAGCCAGGAGGCCGCGCGCGCCTTCGGCAGCGGCATCGTCTTCCTGGAGCGGCTGGTCACCGGCGCCCGCCACGTCGAAGTGCAGGTCATCGCCGACGGCCAGGGCACCGCCTGGGCCCTCGGCGTCCGCGACTGCTCGGTCCAGCGGCGCAACCAGAAGGTCATCGAGGAGTCGGCGTCCCCGGTCCTCCCGCCCGAGCGGGTCCGCGAGCTCAAGGAGTCCGCCGAACGGCTCGCCGTCCGCGTCGGCTACCGGGGAGCGGCGACCGTCGAGTTCCTCTACCACCCCGGCGACGACCTCCTCGCCTTCCTGGAGGTCAACACCCGCCTCCAGGTCGAGCACCCGATCACCGAGTCCACCACCGGCTTCGACCTCGTCAAGGCCCAGCTGCACGTCGCCTCGGGCGGGAAACTCGACGGTGCGGCGCCCGCCGAACGCGGCCACGCCGTCGAGGCGCGCCTCAACGCCGAGGACCCCGACCGCGACTTCGCGCCCTCCCCGGGCCGCATCGCCCGCCTCGACCTCCCCGCCGGCCCCGGCATCCGCGTCGACACCGGGGTCAGCGAAGGCGACTCGATCCCCGCCGACTTCGACTCCATGATCGCCAAGATCATCGCCTACGGCCGCGACCGCGACGAGGCCCTCGCCCGCCTGCGCCGGGCCATGGCCGAGACCACCGTCGTCATCGAAGGCGGCGCCACCAACAAGAGCTTCGTCATCGACCTCCTCGACCAGCCCGAGGTCATCGACGGCAGCGCCGACACCGGCTGGATCGACCGCGTCCGCGGCGAAGGCCGCCTCGTCTCCCACCGCCACTCCGCCGTCGCCCTGGCCGCCGCCGCCATCGAGGCCTACGAGGAGGAGGAGCGCGCCGAACGCCAGCGACTCCTCTCCACCGCCTTCGGCGGCCGCCCCCAGGTCCGCCACGAGAGCGGCCGCCCCCTCGACCTGAAACTGCGCGGCGTCGGGTACCGCGTCCGCGTCGCCCGCGTCGGGGCGCAGCGCTTCCGCGTCGGCATCGGAGGCACCGCGAGCGGCGTCGAGAATCGTGTCGCCGACGTCGAGCTGGAGCGCTTCGACGCCCACACCGGCCAGATCAACGTCAACGGCACCCGCTACCGCCTCCTCACCGGCACGCACGGCCCCGTCCACCTCGTCGAGGTCGACGGCGTCACCCACCGCATCGGCCGCGACGAAGGCGGCGTCCTGCGCTCGCCGATGCCCGCGCTGGTCGTCGCCACGCCCCTGGAGGTCGGCGCCGAGGTCGAGGCGGGCGCGCCCGTGCTCGTCCTGGAGAGCATGAAGATGGAGACGGTCCTCCGCGCGCCCTTCAAGGCGCGGCTGAAGGAGTGCGCCGTCGCCGTCGGCAGCCAGGTCGAGACCGGCGCGGCGCTGCTGCGCCTGGAACCGGTCGCCGACGAGGAGGCCGACGCCGCCCCCGACGCGGCTCCCGTCGAACTCGACCTGCCCACGGCGGGCGAACCGACCACCCAGGACCGCGCCACGCGCGGCCTGGAGGACCTGCGCGGCCAACTCCTCGGCTTCGACGTCGACCCGCACGACGAGGGCCGCGTCCTCGGCGACTACCTCGCCGCCCGCTCGGCCGCCATCGCCGCCGGCCGCCGGCCCCTCGCGGGCGAGCTCGCGCTCCTCGACGTCTTCGCCGACCTCGCCGAACTCAGCCGCAACCGTCCCAGTGGAGAGGACGGCGGCAAGGACACCCACGTCCACAGCGCCCGCGAGTTCTTCCACACCTACCTCCAGAGCCTCGACGTGGAACGCGCCGGACTGCCCGCCGGGTTCCAGGCGAAACTCGCCAAGGCCCTCGGCCACTACGGCGTCACCGACCTGGAGCGCACCCCCGAGGTCGAGGCCGCGGTCTTCCGTGTCTTCCTCGCCCAGCAGCGCGCGACGGCCGACGCCGGCGTCATCGCCGCCCTCCTGCGCGCCTGGCTGCGCGAGCCCTCGCCGGAGGAGTCGATGCGCGAGCCCGCCGGGCTGGTGCTGGAGCGCCTCATGGCCGCCACCCAGGTCCGTTTCCCGGTGCTCGCCGACCTCGCCCGGGGCGTGGTCTTCGCGTGGTTCGCGCAGCCCCTGCTGCGCCGCAACCGCGCCCGCGTCTACGCGGGCGTGCGCAAGCACCTGCGCCACCTCGACGCCCACCCCGACTCCCCGGACCGCGCCGAGCGCATCGCCGAGATGGTCCGCACGACCGAGCCGCTCGTCCGCCTCCTCGGTCAGCGCCTCGACCGCGGCGACCGGGACAACTCGGTGATGCTGGAGGTCCTGACCCGCCGGTACTACGGCAACAAGGGCCTGTCGGGTGTGCGCACGGTCGAGGTCGCCGACTGCTCCTTCGTCATCGCCGAACGGACCGGCTCGTGGCTGGTCTCCTCGGCGGTCGCCTTCGACGGCCTCGGCGACGCCCTGCGCGGCCTCGCCGAGCTGGGCGACGGCAAGACCGAGATCGACGCCGACGTCTACCTCGCCTGGGAGGACCAGCCCGCCGACTCCGCGGCGATGGCCGCCGCGCTGTACGCCGTCGTCGCCGCCCACCCGCTGCCCAGCCGCGTCCGCAGGCTCACCACGACCGTCGCGGGCCGCAGCGGAGCGGTGATGCACCACCACTTCACTTTCCGGCAGCACGGCACTCTCCGCCGGGACGGCGCCGAGATGACCGAGGACCGCCTGATCCGCGGCCTGCACCCCTACATCGCGCAGCGCATGCAGATCGAGCGCTTCGGGAAGTTCGACCTGACCCGCCTGCCGTCCTCCGACGAGGAGGTCTACCTCTTCCGGGCCGTCGCGCGGGAGAACTCCTCCGACGACCGGCTCGTCGCCTTCGCGCAGGTCCGCGACCTGACCGAACTGCGCGAACAGGACGGCCGGCTCGTCGCCCTGCCGACCGCCGAGGACACCGTCGCGGCCTGCCTCGACTCGATCCGGCGCGCCCAGGCGCTGCGGCCCGCCAAGAACCGCTTCACCACCAACCGGGCCGTCATCTACGTGTGGCCGCCGGTCGACATCACCCGCGAGGAACTGGGCATGATCGCCGGGCGCGTGCGCCCGACGACCGGTGGCGCGGGCCTTGAGGAGATCCTGTTCATCGCCCGCCGCCGCGACCGCGAGACCGGTGAACTGCGCAAAATGCACCTCCGCATCTCCTTCAACGCCAACCGCGAGGCCGAACTGACCTTCGGCGAGCCGACGAGCGAGCCGGTCGAGCCCCTCGACGACTACCGCCTGAAGGTGCTGCGGGCCGCCGGCCGCAACGCCGTCTACCCCTACGAGCTGACCGGGCAGCTCGGTGACTTCGTCGAGCACGACCTCGACGACGCCGGCGAACTCGCGCCCGTCTCGCGCCCGAAGGGCCGCAACTCCGCCGCGATCGTCGCCGGTGTGGTCACGAGCCGCACCGAGCGGCACCCCGAAGGCCTCACGCGGGTCGTGCTCCTCGGCGACCCGACGAAGTCCCTCGGCGCGCTGTCGGAACCCGAGTGCCGCCGCGTCATCGCCGCCCTCGACCTCGCCGAGCGGATGCGCGTGCCACTGGAGTGGTACGCGCTGTCGGCCGGCGCCCGGATCTCCATGGAGTCGGGCACCGAGAACATGGACTGGGTGGCCGCCGCGCTCAAGCGGATCGTCGAGTTCACCCAGGACGGCGGCGAGATCAACATCGTCGTCGCGGGCATCAACGTCGGCGCCCAGCCGTACTGGAACGCCGAGGCGACGATGCTCATGCACACCAAGGGCATCCTGGTCATGACGCCGGACTCGGCGATGGTCCTGACCGGCAAGCAGTCGCTCGACTTCTCCGGCGGTGTCTCCGCCGAGGACAACTACGGCATCGGCGGCTACGACCGTGTCATGGGCCCCAACGGGCAGGCGCAGTACTGGGCGCCCGACCTCGCCGGCGCGCGCGACATCCTCATGGCGCACTACGACCACACCTACGTGGTCCCCGGCGAGGACGGCCCCCGCCGAGCGGTGACGACCGACCCCGCCGACCGCGACGTGTCCGGTTTCCCGCACGCCGTCGAAGGCAGCGACTTCACCACCGTCGGCGAGATCTTCTCCGCGACGGCCAACCCCGACCGCAAGAAGCCCTTCGACATCCGCACGGTCATGCGGGCGCTCGCCGACCAGGACCACCCGGTCCTGGAACGCTGGGCCGGGATGGCCGACGCCGAGACCGCCGTCGTACAGGACGTGCACCTCGGCGGGATGCCGGTGTGCCTCCTGGGCATCGAGTCGCGCTCGGTGCCGCGTCGTGGTTTCCCGCCCACCGACGGCCCCGACACCTACACGGCGGGGACGCTGTTCCCGCGCTCGTCGAAGAAGGCCGCGCGGGCGATCAACGCCGCCAGCGGCAACCGGCCGCTCGTCGTCCTCGCCAACCTCTCGGGCTTCGACGGCTCCCCGGAGTCGATGCGCAAACTCCAGCTGGAGTACGGCGCCGAGATCGGCCGGGCGATCGTGAACTTCCGCGGGCCCATCGTGTTCTGCGTGATCTCGCGGTACCACGGCGGCGCGTTCGTGGTGTTCTCCAAGGCGCTCAACCCGAACATGACCGTGCTCGCCCTCGAAGGGTCCTTCGCCTCGGTGCTGGGCGGCGCGCCCGCCGCGGCCGTGGTGTTCTCCGGTGAGGTCAAGGCCCGCACGGCCGCCGACCCGCGCGTCCGCGAGCTGGAGGTCCGCGTCGCGGCCGCGTCGGGGACCGACCGGGCGACGCTGACCGCCGAGCTCGACGAGCTGCGCGGCTCCGTCCGCGCCGAGAAGCTCGGCGAGGTCGCCGCGGAGTTCGACGGCGTGCACGACATCCGCCGCGCGGTGGAGGTCGGCTCGGTGGACGCGGTGATCGGCGCGGCCGAGTTGCGGCCGCGGATCATCGAGGCCATCGAGGCGCGACTGAAGTGACCCGGGTTCCCCGGGCGGCCGCGTGCCGCCCGGGGCTCATCTCCGGGATCCACTCCGCGCGCGCCGCCGCCCGGAAGCGGCCCGGTCGTGGTCACCGACCGCGAACCGGCCGGGACGCCCGGCCTGGACGCGCGCCCGGCCTGAACGGCAAAGCCCGGCACTCCCGGCGCGCCTTCGTTAGCGTGTGATTCGTCCGGACTCCGCCGGGGTTCGGCCGTTTCGCACCATCGAGGACCGGGGGCCCGATGTACTACAGCAGCGGCAACTACGAGGCCTTCGCCCGGCCACGCAAGCCCGACGGCGTCGACGGTAAGTCCGCCTGGTTCGTCGGGGCCGGGCTGGCCTCGCTGTCGGCGGCGGCGTTCATGATCCGCGACGGCCGCATGGGCGGCGAGCGGATCACGATCCTGGAGCGCCTGAAACTGCCCGGCGGGGCCCTCGACGGCATCAAGGAGCCTCGCCGGGGCTTCGTGATCCGCGGCGGCCGCGAGCTGGAGGACCACATGGAGTGCCTGTGGGACCTCTTCCGTTCGATCCCGTCGATCGAGGTCCCCGACGCGTCGGTGCTCGACGAGTTCTACTGGCTCAACAAGGACGACCCGAACTACTCCCTCCAGCGCGTCACCGAGAAGCAGGGCCTCGACGCCCGCACCGACGGCCTGTTCACGCTCAACGCCAAGGCGCAGAAGGACCTCGTGCGGATCTTCCTCGCGACACGCGAGGAGATGGAGGGCAAGCGCATCACCGACGTCACCGGGGAGGACTTCCGCGCCAGCAACTTCTGGCTGTACTGGCGCACGATGTTCGCCTTCGAGGAGTGGCACGGGGCGCTGGAGTTCAAGCTGTACCTCCACCGCTTCATCCACCACGTGGGCGGGCTGCCGGACTTCACCGCGCTGAAGTTCACCAAGTACAACCAGTACGAGTCGCTCGTCCTGCCGCTGACCCGCTGGCTCATCGACCAGGGTGTGACCTTCCGCTTCTCCACCGAGGTCACCGACATCGACTTCGACATCACCCCCGAGCGCAAGCGCGCCACGCGCATCGCGTGGGTCGCCGACGGTGAGCCCGGCGGCGTCGAGCTCGACGAGGACGACCTGGTACTGGTCACGATCGGTTCACTCACCGAGAACTCCGACAACGGCGACCACCACACCGCCGCACGCCTCGACGAGGGCCCGGCGCCCGCCTGGGAGCTGTGGAAGAAGATCGCCGGCCGCGACCCGTCCTTCGGCCGGCCGGAGGTGTTCTGCGGGAACATCGCCGAGAGCAAGTGGGAGTCGGCGACCGTCACCACCCTCGACGCCAGGATCCCCGAGTACATCCGCCGCGTCGCCAAGCGCGATCCCCTCAGCGGGCGCGTCGTCACCGGCGGCATCGTCACGATCCGCGACTCGTCGTGGCTGATGAGCTGGACCGTCAACCGCCAGCCGCACTTCAAGCAGCAGCCGCCCGACCAGGTCGTCGTGTGGCTCTACGGGCTGTTCGTCGACCGGCCCGGCGACTACGTCACGAAGTCCCTCGCCGACTGCACCGGCGAGGAGATCACCCGCGAGTGGCTCTACCACCTCGGTGTCCCCGTCGGCGAGATCGACGAGATGGCCGCCACCGGCGCCAAGTGCGTGCCGGTGATGATGCCCTACGTGACCTCCTTCTTCGCGCCCCGGCACGCGGGGGACCGGCCGGACGTGGTGCCCGAGGGTTCGGTCAACTTCGCCTTCATCGGTCAGTTCGCCGAGACCACGCGCGACACGATCTTCACCACCGAGTACTCCGTGCGGACCGGGATGGAGGCGGCCTACCGGCTGCTCGGCGTCGAGCGCGGGGTCCCGGAGGTCTTCGGCTCGACCTACGACATCCGCAAGCTGCTCGACGCGATGTACCACCTGCGCGACGGTGAGCGGTTGCGCCTCCCGGGACCCGAACTGCTGCGCAAGCACCTGCTGAAGCGGCTCGACGCGAGCGAGGTCGGTGAGCTGCTGACCGAGTTCAGGCTGCTTCCCGAGGGCGACTGACGCGGCCTCAGAGGCGCAGGCCGCCGCCGAGGAAGGTCATGGCGCGGTCGACGTACTCGGCGAGGGGCCGCCGCCCGTTCTCGCGGGCCCAGGCCTGGAGCGCGCTGCCCCACGCGCCGACGGCGGCGGCGGCGAAGGCGTGCAGTTCCAGGTCCTCGGCGTCGCGGCCGAGGCGTTCGGCGAGGGCGGCGGCGAGGGTTTCCTGCGTGGCGAAGGCGTGGTCCATGCGGCTGGCCCGCAGCTCGGGTTCGCTGAAGGCGAGCCGGATGCACAGGAGCATCTCCTCGGGCGTCCCGTCGAAGTCGCCGAGGGCGGCGAGGACGGCGTCACGGAGGCCCTCGACCGGGGCGACGCCGTCCGGCAGGTGCCGGACGGCGTCGACCATGACCGGGTCGACGTCGTTGTCGAGGACGATCTGTTCCTTGGTGGCGAAGTAGCGGAAGAAGGTCGACGGTGAGACCTCGGCCGCCTCGGCGATCTGGCCGACGGTCGTCGGGCCGAAGCCCCGGGCGGCGAACAACCGCAGCGCGTGCTCGCGGATCGTTCGCCGCGTCCGGGCCTTCTTCTTCTCACGCAGTCCGGGCGAGGTCATGGGTCGATTCTGTCCCCTGCCGGGGCGGCTCGGCCCTGCCGGGCAGGAACAGGCCGGTCAGGACGCCGGTGATGACCGCTCCCACCGCGCAGACGGCGAGGACGACCGCCATCCCGTCGACGATCCCGTCCGGTGCGGCGGTGTCGAGTCGCGCGGCACCGGCGATCGCGGTGAGCAGTCCGCCGAAGACGGCGACGCCGAGGGCGCTGCCGACGCCGCGCAGCGTCTGGTTGAGGCCCGAGCCGACGCCCGCGCCGGCCGGGGGGAGCGTCAGCAGGATCACCGTCATCGCCGGGACCATCGAGGCGCCGACACCGGCACCGGCGAGGGCCGTCCACGTCGCGAGGAAACCCGTGCCGCTGTCAGCGGTGGTCAAGACGCCGAGACCGAGACCGGCGGCCAGGGCGGCGATCCCGCCGGTCACGGCGGCCCGGAAACCGAGGCGTTCGAGCAGTACGGAGCCGAGTTGCCCGCCGACGAGCATGCCGGCGGCGAAAGGCAGCACCGAGAGGCCGGTGGCGATCCCGTCGAGGCCGCGCACGATCCGCAGGTACTGCGGGAAGACGAAGAGCAGCCCGGCGAGCGCGAGGGAGACGTAGACGGCGGCGGCGGTTCCCCAGAGGAAGTTGCGGTCGCCGAAGAGCCCGAAGTCGACGGTCGGGCGCCGGGAGCGCAGCTGGCCGCGCACGTAGACGGCGAGGAGCGCGAGCCCGAGGGCGGCGGGCGCGAGGACGTGCGCGCCGGTCCAGCCGTGCGTGGGGATGGCGATGACGCCGTACATGGCGGCGGCGAGGCCGAGCACCATCGTGGCCGTGGCGGCGGGTGCGACGCGGGGGCCGTTCCGGTCGCCCGACTCGGGGAGGGTGAGGGCGCAGGCGATCAGCGCGAAGGCGATGATCGGGATGTTGACCAGCAGGACCGAGCCCCACCAGAAGTGGTCGAGCAGGAAACCGGCGAGGACGGGTCCGAGCGGGAAGCCCACCATGCCCGCGACCGACGCGAAGGCCATCGCCTTGCCGATCTGTTCGCGGCCGAACACCGTCGGCAGGATCGACATGGTCAGCGGCAGGATCGCCGCGGCCCCGGTGCCCATGACGGCCCGGGCGGCGATGAGGACGCCGACGTCGGTGGCGTAGGCGCCGAGCAGCGAGCCCGCGCCGAACACGGTGAGGGCGGCGAGCATGACCTTCTTCCGCCCGACGCGGTCGGCGAGCGCTCCGGCCGGGATGAACAGCGCGGCCATGACGATCGTGTAGGCGTTCAGGACCCACTGGAGGGGGCCGGTGCCGGTGTCGAACTCCCGGGCGAGGGTCGGCATCGAGACGTTGAGGACGGTGGTGTCGAGGTCGACGACGAGGACGCAGAGCATCAGCGCGCCGAGGGCCCACCAGCGGCGGGCGGGGGAGACGGGCATGGACGCACCTCTCAAAATGGAAGTCGCTGTCATTTGAGAGTAGCTTCCATATTTTTCCGGGATCCTCGGGGCTTGATTCGCTATAAAAGTAGCGCTACGTTTGTAGCGAATCGAGGAGGAAGCATGAGCGACGTGATCATCGTGGGAGCCGGGCCGACCGGCCTGACCGCGGCCTGCGAACTGGCCCTGGCCGGGGTCTCCTGCACCGTCCTGGAGCGCCGCGCGGAGGAGTCGGGCGTGGTCAGGGCCTTCGGCCTGCACGCCCGGGCCCTGGAACTGCTGGACGCCAGGGGTATGGGCGACGAACTGGTGCGGAGGGGCAACCCGCTGCGGACGGTCCACCCGGCCTACGCCTCCCGCGTGGACTTCGGGCGGCTCGACACCCGCTACCCGATGCTGCTGATCGTGCCGCAGAGCGGCACCGAGACGATGCTCGCCGAACGGGCCGCCGAGCTCGGCGTGACGGTCCGGCGCGAGGCGACGGTCACCGGGCTGAGCCAGGACGACCACGGCGTCCAGGTGGCCCTCGCCGACGGGAGCGTGCTGGAGTCGCGGTACGTGATCGGCGCCGACGGCGCGCACAGCACCGTCCGCGAACTCCTCGGCGTCGGCTTCACCGGCGAGGCCTACGCGCTGCCGATGCTGCTGGCCGACGTGCGCATCGACGGCGGCGAGGTCCCCCCGATCACGCAGATCGGCCCCGACGGCGCGGTCGTGACCATCCCCTTCGGTGACGGCTGGTTCCGCGTCGGCGCGTGGCTGCGGACCCCACCCGAGGGTGAGCCCGGTTTCGGTCACCTCCGGGACGCCTTCCGGAGGATCGCCGGCACCGACCACGGCATGAGCGAGCCCCGCTGGTTCTCGCGCTTCACCGCCGAGCGCAAACAGGCCGGCGCCTACCGCGTCGGGCGCGTCTTCCTGGCCGGGGACGCCGCCCACGTCAACTCGCCGATCGGCGGGCAGGGCATGAACACCGGCGTACAGGACGCCTTCAACCTCGGCTGGAAGATCGCCGCGGCCGTCCAGGGCCGGGCACCGTCCTGGCTGCTCGACGGCTACCACGCCGAACGGCACCCCGTCGGCGCCGCCGTCCTGGCCTTGACCGACCACCTCACCCGCCTCTCGCTGACCGGTTCGGCGCTCCGGCTGACCCTGAGCCGCTGGGCCATGGCCGCCGCCCTGCGCACGGCCCCCGGGCGCGGCCGGATCCTCGGCACCCTCTCCGGACTCGGTTTCGCCTACGCCCCCGGCGCGCACCCGCTCGTCGGCCACCGGGTCGCCGACCGCGCGACCGACCGCGGCAGGCTCTACGAGGTCCTGCGCTCGGGCCGCTTCGTCCTGCTCGCCGACGGCGACGTCCCCGCCCCGTGGCGCGATCGCGTCGACGGCGCCCGGCCCGTGGACCCGCAAGGGCCTGAGGCGATCCTCGTCCGGCCCGACGGTTACGCCGCCTGGGCCGGGGACCGAGAGGGCGTCACCGCGGCTCTGATGGAATGGTGCGGTCCGGCAGACCGCAGCCACCGGGGAGACCATGCCGCCGCCTAACGCGCGCCGCCGCGAACAGCTCGCCGACGCCGCCGTCACCGTCCTCGCCGCGCACGGCTCGCGCGGCCTGACCCACCGTGCCGTCGACACCGCGGCCGACGTGCCCGCGGGGACGACCTCCCGCTACTTCCGCACCAGGGAGGCCCTCGTCGACGCCGTCGTCGAGCGCATCACCCGGCGCCTCGCCGACCGCGTCGCCGCCGTCCGGATCCGCCCCCTCGAACGGGCGGATCTGGAGGACGCGCTCGTCACGACCCTCACCCGGATGCTCGACGAGGACGACGTCCTCGTCCTCTTCGAGCTGCACCTGGAGGCCACCCGCGACCCGGCCCTTCGCGGAGTTCTGACCGCGGCCCTCGCCGAACGCCGCGACCTCATCCTGCGACAGTGCCGGGTCGCCGGCGTCGACGTCACCGGGGAGGACGCCGAACTCCTGGAGATGGGCGTCCTCGGCATCCTGTTCACGACCTTGACGACGGACGCTCCCGGCGGGCCGGGGCCGCGCGTCCGCGCGGCCGTCGGGGGCCTGCTGTCGCGGTATGCGGCCTGACACCCGCTTCGTCACCCGTCCGGGTGTGATCCGCCGAACTCCGGGCACCCCCGCGCGCATGTCAGCGTCTCAACGGGCGAAAAGGGGTCGGTGCTACCCGCCCTCGGTGTGGCAGGCTGCGCGCATGTCCACGAAACTCCCCCGTATCGACACCACGTGGATGTTCGACCTAGTCTCGGACGATCCACGCCACCGCGGTGTCGCCTTGGCCCGCAACGACATGGCCAACGACGCCTACCTCACCGCCGCCGACGCCTATGGCGACGTGTGGCGCGCCATCTGGGCCCTGCGCGACGAGGGCGAAGACGTCCCCGCGCACCTCGTCGCACGCTGCGACCAGGTTGAGCGGGCCCTCACCGAAGCCACCGAGAGCACCCTCAACGGCCTGGCCGCCAAGTTCACCGAGGCCGCCGACGACGACGAGCACGAGGCCCTCGCCCCCTACGCCGCCCTGTTTCTCACGCTGGAGAACCGCTACCCCGACACCTGGGAGAGTTCCGGCGGAGCCCCCTGGGGCCTCAAGAAGCGCGTCCTGCGTGCCTTCGAACAACTCGGTGTTCCCGACTCCTGCCGCGCCATGCTCGCCGAAGCCGTCATGGACGCCGCCTTCCGCCTCCAGCGCCGCGAAGACCGCCGCTACCCGTACCTCGCCAGGCTCGTCGACTCACCGGCGCTGCGCGACGAACTCGCCGAGGCCTACGAGGTCGAGGACGTCGTCGTCGCCGCCCGCGCCGGATATCTCCTCTGGACGCTGGAGAACCCGGCCGCCCCGGTCAGCACGGCGAGCTGGCGGGACTGGATCGTCTCAGGCTTCTAGAATCCGCTCCGCCGCGCGCCGCCAGGCCTCGTCCTCGGTGAAGACGCGCCAGCCGCCGAAGTAGCGCAGCCGGCGGTCCTCGGCGAGAACCCTTCGCGCGATGGGCTTCGCCTCCGCCGCGCCCATCTCCGCCAGGTGCGCGATCGCCGCGCGCCCGACGGGCAGCGCCCGCGGACCGTCGAGGGCCTCCTCAACGACGGGGACCAGGATCCGCGCGGCCACGGTGACCTCGCCGGTCGCGCGCCACAGCCGGTGGGCCGCGCGGGTGCGCCTCCACGAGTCCGGATCGGACAGCTCGGCGGCCTCCGGCGGTGACGGTGTGCTCGGCGCGATCGCGTCGAGCGCCTGCCGCGCCATGTGGTCGGCATCGGTGCCGACCAGCGCCTCCACCTCGGGCCCGGCCGCCGACGCCCGCGTCCCCCAGGCGACGAGCGTGTGCAGGTAGTCGAGCCTGGCGGAGTGCGGCCCGGCCGCCAGCCTGGCGCGGACGGCGGTCAGCACCTCCGGCACGAACGCACCCGGCACCAGCTCGGCGAGCTCGCCGAGCGAGGGAAGCGACCAGACGTGGGGCAGCGAGTCGTGTCCGCGCGTGTGCCGCTCGCCGGTCGCGATCGCCTCACATAGCACCGGGACACAGCGCGCGTCGCCGGTGCGGACGAGCGCCCACAGGGCGGCGTCGGCGACGCCGGCCGCCGGGTCGCCGAGGTGGTTCGCGTACAGGCCGGGCAGGGGAGCGGCGACGGCCGCGAGCACGCCGAGGGCCTTGCGACGGGTGTCCGGGCCGTCCATGAGCGGCGTCAACAGCGAGATCAGCCGCGCGTCGAGGTCGCGGTGTTCCGCGAGGAGCAGGTTGGCCAGTCCGATCGCGGCGAGGCGCCGCGACGGTTCGGGGTGTTCGGCGAGCACCCCGACGACCGCGAGGTAGTCGGCGGGTGTGAGCGCGGGGCTTTCGGCGGCGAGGATCGGCCGGTGGATCTCGGGCTCGTCCATGCCGCCCAGGGCCGTGAGGACGGCGGCCAGTTCGGCCGTGTCGACGGTGGAGCCGTTCCGCGCGTGCGTCTTGAGCACGGCGTTGACCGCGACGGTGGGATCCCGGTCGTCACGGAGGGCCGCGATCCACTCACCGTCGCCGAGTTCCTCCAGGGCGTCGAGGAGGTCCGCTCGCACGATCGCGGCGGGCTCGCGCGCGAAACGGCCGCGCAGCCCCGCGATCGCGGCGGGCGCTTCGTGCCGGGAGTGTCCCAGCGCCCACGCGGCGGAGCGGCGGACGTCCTCGGCGGGGTCGTCCAGGAGTTTCGCGACGCGCGGGAACGCCGCCGACCAGGCCCGCCCCCAGCCGTCGTCGATGTACGCGGGATCGACCCCGGCGGCTTCCCTGGCGAGGAACGCGATGAGTTCGACGTGCTCGATCCGGTCGGCGGCGCCCGGCGCCTCGATCAGGTCGAGCAGGAACGGCAGCGCCGCCGTCGCCGCCGGGCAGACCCAGCCGCCCTGGTGGAGGAGCAGGTTGTCGAGCGAATCATTGGCGTTCGCGGCGGGCTCACCCCTCGCCGCGGCCCTCAGCAGGCCGGGGATGTTCTCGGCGGTGCCGTAGTTGTGGCGCAGCGTCGCCCAGGCGATGTCGTCGATTCCTTCGAACACGCCTTAAGTTCCCACGCGAGGCCACCGCCACGCCCGCGAGGGCGACGGCGGCGCCCGCGACCGTCGCCGCCGTCACCGCCGGGCCGAGCGCGAGGTCGAGCACGATCGCGCCCGCCAGCTGCCCGGTGATCGTGCACAGCCCGAGGATGAGCACGCCCAGGTGCCGCACGGCCAGGACCGCGATCGCGATGAACCCGATCCCGACGACGCCGCCGGTGTAGAGCAGCGGGTTTCCGGGCCACCGTACGTTCAGGCCACCGGCGAGGGCGTGCACGGCGAGCGCGGCGAACAACGCGGTCGTGCCGGTGACGAAGTTGATCAGGGTCGCCGCGTAGCCCGACGAGACCGCCCGGACGTGCCCGTTGACTCCCTGCTGCCAGCTCACGCAGACGCCCGCGACCAGCGGTAGCACCAGGAGCCACGGTGGGAGATCCGTGTCGGCGCGGCCCGCCAGGGAGATCGCGGCGGCGGTCAGGACCAGCAGCGCGCCGAGCGCGCGGGCGGTCGTCACCGGCCGGCGACCCGACGGCGACAGGCCCGCGACGTCGAAGGCCAGGCCCCCGGCGACCTGCCCGGCCACGACGGCGATCGTGAACAGCGCGACCCCCGTCACGGAAGCCGCGATCGACTGCGACAGCACCAAAAAGGCCCCGCCCAGTCCGCCGAGGACCTGCCACGGGCGCAGCCCGCCCGAGCGGACCGCACCGACCACCGCGGCGGCGCTCGCGCGTGCCTTCCGCGACAACGGCAGGCACGCGGCCAGCACGGCCAGCCCTGAACCGAAGGACCAGGCGGCGGCCGCGTAGCCGTCACCGGCGGCCGCCCCGAGCTGTCCGTTGATCCGCACCTGGGTGACGATCATGAAGCCGGAGAGCACGGCGAGTGCCGCCCACGACAGCGTCGCGGTCCGTGTCGGGCGATCCATGCGCGGCCTTTCGGGACGTGGCGGTGGCGCCGATCTTGCCCGATCGTGAAATGTCGAGGACCGCGCGGCGGCGACGACCAGTCGGTGAGAGGCTCCCGGGACGGGGCCGCGAACACGGAGGAGCGAGACGATGAAGTACCTGCTGATCATGCACAACAACCCGGCGGTCTGGGAAGGGCTGCCCGCCGCGAAGCGCACGGAGATCCAGGAGGGGCACGGCGCCTTCATGGACGCGATCCGCGCCTCCGGCGAGATGATCAGCACGACCGCGCTGGGCGAACCGTCGTCGGCGTCGGTCGTGCGGGTCCGCGACGGCGTGAAGGTCGTGACCGACGGCCCGTACCTGGAGGCCAAGGAGTTCCTCGGCGGCTACTACCTCGTCGAGGTCGACTCCCGCGAGCGCGCGCACGAACTGGCCGCGATGATCCCCGACGCCGGTGTGCAGGGGCTCGGGATCCAGGTGAGCGAGGTCGTGTACCACGGCGGTACGGAAGGCTGATCCGGACACGCGAGCGGGCCGCGTCATCGGCGCGGCCCGCACGTCGGTCTCAGCCCTCCATGCCCGACGGGTCCATCCACATGACCTCCCAGAGGTGGCCGTCGAGGTCGGCGAAGGCGCGCCCGTACATGAAGCCCTGGTCCTGCGCGGGCCGGGTCTCGGTGGCGCCGGCGGCGATGGCCGCGTCGGCGAGGCGGTCGGCGCCCTCGCGGCTGTCGGCGCTCAAGGCGACGATGACCTCGGTGGAGGCGCCGGCGTCGGCGACCTGCCTGGGTGTGAAGGTCGCGAAGAACGGCTCGGTGAGGAGCATGACGTAGCTGTCCTCGCCGATCACCATCGAGGCGGCGCGCTCGTCGGTGAACTGCGGGTTGAAGTCGAAGCCGAGCTTGGTGAAGAAGTCCATGGAGCGGTCGAGGTCGGCGACGGGCAGGTTGACGAAGATCTTCGTGGACATGGCGTTCCCTTCGCGTGGTCTTCCTGCTGCCTATCAGGACGGACGCGAGCGCGGGGGCCCTCCGCGGGAAAAGGCACCGGTGATTGTCTTTAACAACCGCACTGCGGATAGTAAACTCACCATCATGGCCAAGCGTGGATACGGGCAGTTCTGCGGGCTCGCCCGCGGGCTGGAACTCGTCGGCGAGCGCTGGGCGCTGCTGATCGTGCGCGACCTGCTCGTCGGCCCGCGCCGGTACACCGACCTGCGCAACGGCCTGCCGCGCATCCCGACGAACATCCTCGCGGCGCGCCTCAAGGAACTGGAGGCCGCCGGGGTGGTTGAGCGACGTGTCCGGCCTCGCCCGGACGGCTCGGTGGTCTACGCCCTGACCGAACGCGGCGCCGGACTGGAGGACACCGTGCTCGCGCTCGGCCGCTGGGGCGCGCGCGACATGGGCGAGCCGCGGGACGGCGAGATCGTCACGGCCGACTCGATGGTCATGGCCCTGCGCACGACCTTCCGGCCCGAGTCGGCCGCCGACCTGCGGGCCGAACTGCGGCTCGGCGCGATCGTGCTCGGCGTCGTCGTCGACGGCGGGCGCCTGACGGTGGCCGAAGGGCCGCTGGGCGACGCCGACCTGGTCGTCGAGGGCGGCGCGGGGATCAAGGCGCTGATGGCCGGTGAGGCGAGCGTCGACGAGGCCCTCGCGGGCGACGTCGCCCTCGTCGCCGGTGACCCCGGCGGGCTCGCGCGTTTCGCCGCGACGTTCCGGATCTGACGACGGTGGGTGGGGCCCCGCGAGGCCCCACCCACGTCCTCAGCGCGTCAGCGCCCGACCGGTCCCCGCGCGCCGGGGCGGCTCGCCGTACACCCGCCGGTAACCGTCCAGCGTGGACGTGAACACCGCCTCGCCGCTGCTCAGACCTGGTAGCCGTCGCTCGAAGGCGTGGACCGCCTTCGCCGAGATCGTGCCGGTGAGGTGGCAGACGCCCCGGGCGGTCTCCTGCGAGCGCAGCTCGGCGCCGGCGTCGGTGAGGGCGATGAGGATCCCCGCGGCCGACGCCTCCGGCGCCTCCAGTTCGAAGCGGTGGACGGGGGCGCACACGTACGTCCCCGTCTCGGCGAGGGTCCGGCGGACGAGGGCGGCGGTCATGTCGCGGAACTGGCCGGTGGTCTTGCCGGTGATGTAGCCGCCGCGCAGGAGGGTGACGACGCAGTCGGTCACGCGCCAGCCGTAGTGCCCTTCGCGCAGGGTCTCGCGGACGGTCTCCTCGACGGCCGTGTGGTAGCCGGCCAGGAGGTTGCCGCGCACGGCCTCCATGCGGTAGACGACGCCGCTGCCCTTCTCACCGGGTTCCAGGCGCAGTCCCAGGTAGATGAAGAATCCGCCGCCGATCTCCTGGGCCGCCTCGGCGCTGCCCGAGGGCCGCTCGACGTGGACCGTGCGGGTCTCGGCGAAGG
Organism: Phytomonospora endophytica; assembly: GCF_014202425.1. Classification (GTDB taxonomy): domain Bacteria; phylum Actinomycetota; class Actinomycetes; order Mycobacteriales; family Micromonosporaceae; genus Phytomonospora; species Phytomonospora endophytica. The sequence goes on from NZ_JACHGT010000004.1 coordinate 406,952, forward strand.
TCACGTCGAGCCCGAAGCGCTCGGCGAGCATCGAGGTGATGACCTCCTTCTGCACCTCCCCGTAGAGGCTGACGGTGATGTCCTCGGCGCCCCGGACGTTGATGAACGGGTCGCGTTCGGACAGGTCCCGCAGCGCCTGGAACAGCCGCCCGCGCTCCTCGGGCCGCACGGGCGACACGACGGTCTCCAGCGTCGGCGGCGCGAACAGGCCTTTCGGTGGGAGCTCGCCGGGGGAGCCGACGGCGTCGCCGATCAACGCGTCGCGCAGACCCCACACCTTGGCGATGCCGCCGGCGCGGACCTCGCCGGGCACGGTCGCCGCGCCGTCGGTGAAGACCTGCACGGCGGTGACCTTGGCGGTGTTCGCGGTGACGTGCCCGTCGCCGTCGGCACGGTACAGACGCAGGCGGGCCGGGGCCCGCAGGGTCCCTTCGCGCAGGCGTACGTAGGCGATCTTCTCGCCTGCCGGGCCGCGTTTGATCTTGAACACCGACCCGCGCGGCCGCGTGCCGTGCGGAAGCCGGTGCGGCAGGTAGCGGCGGATCCCGTCGATGAGCGCGTCGACGCCTTCACCGGTCACCGCCGAGCCGAAGAACACCGGTTGTGCCAGCGCCCGGCGGGTCGCGCGCGCGAGGGCCGCCCGGCGGGCGCCGGGGCTCGTCGGCCGGGACTCCACATAGCCCGACAGGAACTCCTCGTCGTGGGCGGACAGGGCGTCGGCGATCTCGGCGTAGAGCTCCGGGTCGCGGAAGGACCTCGGCGCGGAGGTCACCTCGCGCGTCCCGAGTCCGTCCACGGTGGACAGTGCGACGAGATCGGCCTTGAGCTTGCGGCGCATCTCGGCGAGCAGTTCGCCGTGCCGGGCGCCCCGGCGGTCGATCTTGTTGACGAAGATCAGCGTCGGGATGCGCAGCCGCGCGAGGGTGCGCATCAGGACGCGGGTCTGGGCCTGGACGCCTTCGACGGCGGAGACGACGAGCACGGCCCCGTCGAGGACGTGCATGGCGCGCGCGACCTCGGCGATGAAGTCGGAGTGGCCCGGCGTGTCGATCAGGTTGACCTTCAGGTCACCGATGTGGAAGGACACGACGGCCGACTGGATGGTGATGCCGCGACGCCGCTCCAAGTCGAGCGAGTCGGTCTGGGTGTCGCCGCCGTCGACGCTGCCGACGTGGTCGATGACCCCGGTGGTGTGCAGCAGCCTCTCGGTGAGGCTGGTCTTACCGGCGTCTACGTGCGCGACGATCCCGATGTTGAGCTGCTTCATATGGCGATGTGGTCCTCAAGGCGACGATGAACAGGGAAGCGTGGGTGCCCGTCATCTGTCGCCGCATCGCCGTCTCCTGTCGTCGCCTGGCTCGGACCTGTCGGGGTCGAAGCTAGGACAGTCCCCGCCCGGCCGCAAGTGCTTTTCCGTGAGGTGTTCACGCAGGTGGGGCGGCCCGAAGGCCGCCCTCCCCGGCACCCGTCCGGTGTTCAGAGCCGGACGAGCATCTTGCCGGTGTTGGCTCCCCGCAGCACGCCGAGGAAGGCCTCGGGCGCGTTCTCCAGGCCGTCGACGACGGTCTCCTCGGTGCGCAGGCTCCCGTCGGCCAGCCAGCCCGCGGCCTTGCCGACGTACTCCCCGAACAGCGGAAGGTAGGAGCTGACGAGCATGCCGCGCACGCTCGCCTCCCGCGCGACCAGGCGGAACAGGTTGCCCGGTCCCGGCACCGGCTCGGTGGTGTTGTACTCGGCGATCGCGCCGACCAGGGCGATACGCCCGCCATGCCGGAGAGCGCCGATCGCGGCCTCCAGGTGGTCGCCGCCGACGTGGTCGACGTAGACGTCGATCCCGTCGGGCGCGAGGGCCGCGAGCCGACCGGGGAGGTCGCCTTCGCGGTAGTCGATGGCGGCGTCGAAGCCGAAGTCCTCGACGACCTTCCTCGCCTTCACCGGACCACCGGCCGAGCCGATGACCTTCGCGGCACCGAGCTTGCGGGCCAGCTGACCGGCGACGCTGCCGACCGCGCCCGCCGCCGCCGAGATGAACACGACATCGCCCTCCTTGACCGGCGCGACCTCGGTGAGCGCGGCGTAGGCGGTCAGGCCCGTCGTGCCGAGCGCCCCCAGCCAGTGCTCCGGCGAGGCCTGCGACGGGTCGACGACCGTCGCGGTCGCCGCGTCGACCACCGCGTACTCGCGCCACCCGAGGAAGTGGACGACGTGGGCACCGACGGCGATGCCGGAGCGGGAGGCGACGACCTCGCCGTAGGCGCTTCCCTCCATCGGCGCGTCGAGCGCGAACGGCGGGATGTAGGAGGGCGCGTCGTTCATGCGGCCCCTCATGTACGGGTCGACCGAGATCCAGGTGTTGCGGACCAGGATCTGGCCTTCGGCGAGGTCGGGCACCTCGGCGGTGACCAGCCGGAAGTGCTCGGCGGCGGGCTCGCCGACGGGGCGGGCGGCCAGGTGGATCTCGCGGGATGCGACGTTCATGCCGGTGCCTCTCAACAGGGGTTTCTCGCTGACGGACACCACATTGCGGGGGCCCGCTGTCGGTTTCCTGTCGGCCGGCCGAGGGGTGATCGACAGCGGCTAGGGTTGCCCGGTGAAATTCGGGGTGCTGGGGGCGGTCGGCGCGTGGACCGACGACGGCGTGCGCGTCGAGATCCCCGAGGCGAAGGTCCGCACGCTGCTGGCGATCCTGCTGACCGTGCCGGGGAAGGTCGTGTCCGCCGACCGGCTCATCCGCGAACTCTGGGACGGCGACGAACCGCCCGCGAACCCGAACAACGCCCTCCAGCACAAGGTCTCCCAGCTGCGGAGGGTCTTCGACGCCGCCGAACCCGGCGCGCGGAAGCTCATCGCGCACCGGCCGCCGGGCTACCTGCTCGACGTCGCCGAGGACGCCGTGGACGCCGGGCGCTTCCGGGGCCTCCTGCGGGAGGCACGGGCGACCGAGGACCCGGCCGGGCGGGAAACCCTGCTCGCCGAGGCCCTCGCGCACTGGACCGACCCCGAACCCGGAACCCGCTGGGCCGAGACCGCCGGACACGTCGAGGACGCGCGCCGGGCCGTGGAGGAACTCGCCGAGACCCGCCTCGAACTCGGTCGCCACGAAGACGCCCTGGAGGCGATCGGCCGGCTCGTCACCGCCGAACCGCTGCGTCCGCGCGCCCTGGCGGCCCACATGCGCGCCCTCGCCGGACTCGGCAGGCACGGCGAGGCCGCCGACGGCTACTCCCGCCACCGCGAGCTCCTCGCCGAGGACAGCGGCCTCGACCCCTCGCCCGAGCTCACCGAGCTGCACCGCGCGATTCTCCGGCAGGACCCGGCGCTCGCCCCCGCCGGACCGCCGCGCACGAACCTTCCCGCGCCGGTCGGCGCGCTCATCGGCCGGGAGGCCGAACTCGCGTCCGTCCACAAGGGACTCGCGTCGACCCGCCTGGTCACCCTGGCCGGACCCGGCGGCGTCGGCAAGACCCGCCTCGCCGTCGAAGCCGCCCGCGCCTTCACCGACCGCCCCGTCTGGTTCCTCGACCTCGCCACCCTCCCCACGCACGCCGGCCGGGAAATCCTGACCGGCGCGCTCGCCGCCGCCCTCGGCCTGTCCGGCGAGGCCTCCGCCGACCCGGCCCTCGCCCTGCGTACCGGCCCGGTCCTGCTCGTCGTCGACAACTGCGAGCACGTCATCGACGCCGCCGCCTCCGTCTGCGCGCACCTGCTCGCCGCGGCGCCGGAGCTGCGCGTACTCGCCACGAGCCGCGAACCCCTCGCCGTCGCCGGTGAGGCCGTCCGGCAGATCGCGCCCCTGCCGCCCGACGCCGCCGCCGAACTGTTCCGCAGTCGCGCGACCGTCCCGTCCGGCACGGACGCCGACCGGGCCGTCGCGTCCATCGTCACCCGGCTCGACGGCATCCCCCTCGCCCTCGAACTCGCCGCCACCCGCGTCCGCACCCTCGGCCTGCACGGACTCGCCCACCGCCTCGGCGACCGCTTCACAGTCCTCACCGGCGGCCCCCGCGACGCCCCCGACCGCCAGCGGACCCTGCGCGCGATGATCGACTGGAGCTGGGAACTGGCCACCGTCCCCGAGCGCACGGCACTGCGTCGCCTGTCCGTCTTCGCCGGAAGCTGGACCGCCGAGGCCGCCGAGGCGGTCACCGGCCTCGACCTCCTCGACGTCCTGCCCCGCCTGGCCGACCGCTCACTGGTCACGACCGTCGACGCCCCCGGCGGCACCCGCCACCGCCTCCTCGAAACCATCCGCGCCTACGCCGCCGAACGCCTCGACGAGGCGGGGGAGACTCACCAGATCCGTCTGCGGCATCTCGATCACCATCTCGCCGAAGCCACCCGCCACACCGCCCTCCCCGAGCGGCTGACCATCACCGACACCGAGGCCGCCGACCTCCACGCCGCCCTCGGCAACGCCGTCGCCGAAGGCGACGAGCGGGCGCGCGTGCTCGCCGACGCGCTCGCCTGGCCGTGGATTCTGCGCGGCCGCTACGCCGAGGCCGCGCGCGGCCTCGAAACCGTCCTCGCCCTCGGCGAAGACCCGAAACTGCGGGTCTGGCGAACGGGCGCCGGGCTCCTCGCCGGGGAGACCACCGAGGCCGACCTGTCCGCACTCGCCGAGGCCGTCGAGGACAAGGAACGGCCCTGGGCGTTCTGGTTCCTGGCCCACGCCAACCGCGGCTTCGGTGACCTGGACACCACGGCCGCCTTGACCGACCGGGCGATCGCGTTGTGCGAGGACGGCTCACCCCGCCGGTGGGCGCTCGCCGTCCGGGCCACGATCCGCCGGGCACAGGGAGACCTGGCCGGGGCCGAGCAGGACGCCGCGGCGGCCGCGCGGTACGCCGAAACGCCCGGCGGCGACCCCTGGCTGAAACTCAGCGCCACCAACACCCTCGCCGAACTCGCCGAGATCCGCGGCGACCACGACCGCGCCGAACGCCTCCACGCCACAGGCCTGCGCGTCGCCGAGGAGCTGGGCCTGTGGGTCGACGCCTCATTCCGCCTCTCGGGTCTCGGCCGCATCGCCCTCCTGCGCGGCGACCACGCCACCGCCGACGAGCGCCACCGCCGGGCCGCCGACCTCGCCCGCGCCCAAGGCCACGTCGTCGCCGAGGAGTTCGCCGAGGTCGGTCTCGCCCTCTCCGCCCGCCGCCGGGGCCGCTTCGCCGAAGCCGAGACCCTCCTGTCCCGCTGGGTCGACTGGCTGCGGACCGTCGACGGCGAACCCGGCCTCGCCCTCGTCCTCGCCGAACTCGGCTTCGCCGCCGAGCAGCGCGGCGACACGGCGAAAGCACTCCGTCTCCACCGCGACGGCCTCGCCGCCGCCCGCCGGATCGGCGACCCGCGCGCCGTCGCGCTCGCCGTCGAGGGACTGGCCGGGGCCCACGCCGCCGACGGTGGGCACACCGAGGCCGCGCGGCTCCTCGGGGCCGCGACGGCACTCCGCGAGTCCGTCGGCGCTCCGCTTCCCGAAGGCGAACGCGGCGACGTCGACCGCATCGCCACGGTGATCCGGGAGGCCCTGGGGGAGGGGCGTTTCCGCGCCGAACTCGCCCTCGCGCCCGACCCGGATACCGTGTCCTGAATGGACCTCGCCGCCTTCCTGCGCGCCCGCGTCGGCGAGGACGCGGCGGTCGCGCACGCCGCCTCGCACCCCGACCAGGACCGCGACGGCGACCCGCGCTTCCCGGTCGGCGCCGACGAGAGCTGGCACTGGGTCCGTGACGGCGAATCCGAGCCGCTGAAGGGCGCGACCGGCTTCGCTCCGCGCGAAGGCGCGCAGGGTGGCCACCAGTGGGTCCATCACGACGGCCGCCAGAGGTGGGCGCACACCGCGATCCCCGGCGCGCAGGAGCTGCGCCTCGAAAGCCGCAACCGGTACATGCTCAGGGCGTCCCCGGACTGGGCGCCGCACTGGGTCCTGGACGCCCCCAGGGGCCTGACCTACGGCGTCGCCGCACACATCGCCGTGCACGACCCGGTGCGGGTGCTGTCGGAGGTCGCCGCCAAGCTCCGGATCATCGAGGCCTTCGAGGCCGGTGGCGTCCCCGAGTACGTGCTGCGCGTCCTGGCGTGGCCCTACCGGGGCCATCCCGACTACGACGCGTCCTGGAACGGCTGACCTTCCGCCCGTGCGATCGGCATCATCGTGGCGACCGCGTCGGTGGTGAGGAAGTCGGTGACCACGCGCGTGTAAGGCTCGGGCTTCTCCAGGAACAGCAGGTGCGAGGTTCCCGGGATCACCGCCAGCTCCGACTCGGGCAGCGCCCGGAACAGCTCAAGGGTGTGCTCGGCCTTCACCAGGTCGTCGTCGCCGAGGACCAGCAGGGTTCGTGCCGCCACCCGCGCGAGGTCCGCCGCGGTCAGGCCCGGCTCGCTCACGGCGGCCTCGCCGAGCTTGCGGAGGACCGTGTAGATGTGCTCGGGCCCGTCGGGGGACAGGGCGCCGTACATCTCCTTGATCTGCGGCGGGACGAAGGGCTTCTCCTCGCCGAGGTTGTCGCCCGGCCCGAACAGGAAACCCTCGTTGGCGTAGGTGCCGCTGACCAGGACCAGGCGCTCCACCAGGTCGGGGCGCAGCAGAGCCACGCGCAGCGCGACCGTCGCGCCGAGGCTGTAGCCGACGAGCCGGACCGGGCCGTCGCCGACGATCTTCTCGATGAACGCGATCGTGTCCTCGGCCTGGAGCGCGATCGTCAGCGGGCCTTCGACGTCGGCGGTGCGCCCGTGGCCCCGGCGCTCGGGGAGGAAGACGTGGAAGCGGTCGGCGAGGGTGGCGAGGTTGCCCTCGAACTCACCGGCGTTGGACATGCCGCCGTGCAGGAGCACGAGCGGTTCGCCCGTGCCGCGCTCGTCGTACCAGGTGTTCACGCCGTTGAGGTCCACGTAAGCGGCCATGTCTGCGACTCTCCTGAGGTGAGGTGATCCCGGAGAAGCCAGCTTGCAATAAACAACTAAGCTCTGTCAAGGCAAGCGCCAGATTCGAACAATAGTTCGACTCATGTCTTGTCTCCGGTCATCGGCGCTTGTTAGCGTGACCGGGTCGCCCATCGACGAGAAGGAGCCGACATGACCCTGTCCTTCGACCGCATCCGCGCCGAGATCCCGATCCAGACCGCGGGTTTCCTCGCCCTCGCCGAAGGGGCCGACCTGTCGAAGGGGGTGCGGGCCTGTCCTGATTGGACGCACGCCGATCTGATCCGGCACGTCGGCGAGATGCAGAGGATCCTGGTGGACGCCTTCCACACGGCCACCGGCGCACCCCGGTCCGGCGATCCGCTGCCCGCGCCCGAGGAGGTTTCCGAGGGCGAACTGACGGGTTGGGTGCGCGATGTCGCCGCGCGGCTCACGGTTGTCGTCGACACCACCCCCGCCGCCACGATCGTGAGCAACTTCGGGCTCGACGAGAGCGCGGTCTGGTGGGCCCGCCGCGCGCTGCACGACGTGGCGATCCACCGCGCCGACGCCGCCTTCACCACCGGCGAGCCCTACGCGCTCGAACGCGAACTGGCCGAGGACGCCGTCGAGGAGATGTTCGACGTGCTGGAGACGGTCCGCGGAGTCGGCGGCCTCGCGGACCTGCACGGTTCCGGGACCATCCACCTGCACGCCACCGATGTCGAAGCCGAGTGGCTGATCGAGCTCAACGACAAGGGTTTCGGCTGGAAACGCGGTCACGAGAAGGCCGACGTGGCCCTGCGCGGCCCGCTCACCGAGATCCTGCTGGCCCTCTACCGCCGCCAGTCCCTCGACGACGGCTCCCTCGAAGTCCTCGGCGACGCCGAACTGCTCGACTTCTGGCTAGACCACGCCAGCGTCGGCTGAGGCTAGTCGCGCAGCCCGACACAGTCGTGCCGCCAGAAGGCCTCGGCGTAGACGAGCGTCCCGGTCATCCACGACTCGTAGGCGGGCAGTTTGACCACCTGGAACGCCGGTTCGGGGATCCGCAGCGAAGGCCTGCGGAACCCGTGCCCGCCGCCCGCCTCGAAGCCCAGCCGCGAGTAGTAGCCCGGGTCGCCCTCCAGGAACAGCAGCGGCCAGTCGCCGCCCGCCGCGGCGATCGCGTGCCGCACGAGCGCAGAGCCCACACCCCGGCCCTGTAGCTCGGGGAGCACCCCGAGCGGGCTGAGCACGAGCACGTCGACGAGCCGCTTCGGCGCGTCCAGCAGGGACCTGGTCAGCATCACGTGCCCGACGACCTCGCGGTCGCGTTCGGCCACGATGGACAGTCCGGGCAGGGCGGCGTCCGACTCGTCCAGCGCCGTGAGCATGCGGGCGACCTTCGGCCCGTGGTCGCCGAAGGCCCTGGTGTGGACGTCGAGGACGGCGGCGCGGTCGACGGGCCGTTCGGCCCGGTAGGTGGTTTCATCTGTCACGCGCGGAGCCTAGATCGAACCCGGCGAGAGCGCATTCACATATCGGGCGCGGAGCGAAGCGGAGCGGCGTGGCTAAGATCTGGCCATGGCAAAGCGGGCATACGGACAGTTCTGCGGACTCGCGCATGCCCTCGAACTCGTCGGAGAACGCTGGGCGCTGCTGATCGTCCGCGACCTGCTGGTCGGTCCACGCCGCTTCTCCGACCTCCGCCGCGGCCTGCCGAAGATCCCGACGAACATCCTCTCGGCCCGGCTGAAGGAGCTGGAGGCCAACGGGATCGCCACCCGCCGCGTACTGCCCCGCCCGGCCAGCGCCGTGGTCTACGAGCTGACCGAGTACGGCGCCGAACTCGAACCGGTCGTGCTCACCCTCGGCCGCTGGGGCGCGCGCTCGATGCTCCACCCCGGCCCCGAGGACATCGTCACCACCGACTCGATGATCGTGGCCCTGCGCTCGACCTTCCGGCCCGAACTGGCCGCCGGGCCGCCGCTGTCCTTCGTGGTCCACCTCGGCCCGGTCACGATCCACGCGAAGATCGCCGAAGGCGAACTCGACGCCGGCGCCGGACCGCTCGACGACCCCGACCTCACGATCGTCACCGGCCCGGTCCTGCGCGACATCATGGCCGGCGCGGTCGCGCCCGCCGAGGCCGTCGACGGCGGGATGGTCCAGCTGACCGGCGATCCGGCGCTGCTCGACCGCTTCGCCGCGCTCTTCGCGATCCCGCCCGCGCCGTAGCGTCGTACCCGCGTGGGATCGTCGGCGACATGGATCCCGAAGAGTTCTGGGGCGTCATCGCCGACGTCCGCGCCGGCAGCCTCCTCGCCGACGAGGCCCTCGCCGCGCACATCGCGGCCCTGCCCGCCGACGCCCCCCTCGACGCGGTCCTCCGCTCCTTCCACGACGGCCTCATGATCCGCCTGAAGACGATGACGCCCGCCGAACTGTGCGCCTTCGACGAGGCGCACGACGATGCCCGGCGGCGGCTCTACCACTGGCCGCTGTGGGCGGCGGGCTACCTGATCGGCGGTGGCTGCTCCGACGACGCCTTCATGGACTTCCGCAACGGCCTCATCGCCCTCGGCCGCGAGTGGTGCGAACGGGTCCTCGGCGACGCCGACACCCTCGCCGAACACCCCCTGGTCATCGCGGCCGCGGCCCGCGAGGACGAGGTCCTGTTCTGCGAGGAGCTCGCCTACGCGCCCGCCTACGCCTTCGAGGCGACCACCGGCCGCCCCCGCGACGAGTACTGGGCGCTGTACGAACGCCACCGGGAAGGGAAACCGGTGCACGGGGCATCGCCCACCGGCCCGGACTTCGACTTCGACGACCGCGAGGTGATGCTCGCCCACCTCCCGCGGCTCACCGCGTTCTTCTGGGCCGAGGACTGACCGTTCCGCGTAGAGACGCCCGTCTATCGGCGATACTGGTCGGATGGTCGGTTACGGGTGGAAGACGCGTTTCCTGCGTCGCGGGTTGGCATACGCCGTCATCGTGACGGCCGTGCTCGTCGCGGGTGCCGGGCAGGCGGTCCCGGCGGCCGAGTTGGTGCTCACCTTCGACGGGGTCCCGTCCGGGCAGAGTGAGCGCGGTCCGTGGCGTGAGGGCTGCTTCACCGACGGCGGTTCGGCGCTGCGCGCCTGTATCCGCACCGCCGACGGCGGGAGCATCAGCCGTACGGTGCACCGCACGAGCGGCAACGACAGCCCGGCGGTGACCTTCCCGGCTCCCGGCGACGGCACCGCGATCCTGTACATCCGGCACACCGCACGGCTCAACCCCGAGTCCCGCGACTTCGTCATCGCGGCGATGATCGACCTGACCTCCACCGAACGCGGCACGGGCTCCAACCTGGTCCAGAAGGGCCACTTCGACACCTCGGGCGGGCAGTGGAAGCTCCAGGTCGACGACGGTGTCCCCAGCTGCCGCATCGCCGGTTCGCGGGACGGCCGGAAGGTGTCGGCGATGGTCTCGGGCCCGTCGATCGCGGGCCTGGGCTGGGTCTCGCTGCGCTGCGAGCGCAGCGGCTCCTCCCTGACGATCAGCGTCGACGGCGGTGACCCGGTGAAGGCCGGCGGGAACGCCTCCATGAACATCGCCAACGACGCCGAGGTCACCATCGGCGGCCGGGTCACCGGTGCCGCCGACAACGACCAGCTGCACGGCGACCTCGACCGGGTCATGATCGACATCCGCTGAGAAACGTGACCGGGGTCTCACGCGAGAATGTAGAGAAGCCCCGGCGGGCCTCGACCTACGGGCAGAACGCGAGCACGCGTCACCCGATGAGAGGCTAGTGATCATGAACGACACCCAGCGGCTGGTCCAGGAGCACATCGACGAGCTCGTCGCCACCGGCGCCGAGCTTGGGCTCCAGGTCGCCGCCTACCGAGACGGCGAGCTTCTCGTCGACGCCGTCGCGGGCGTCGCCGATGTCGCCACCGGCCGGGCGGTCACCTCCGGCACGCCCTTCTTCGCCACCTCGGCGGGCAAGGGCGTGGTCGCCACCGTCGTGCACGTCCTCGCCGAGAAGGGCGTCCTCGACTACGACCGGCCCATCGCCGAACTGTGGCCGGAGTTCGCGGCGAACGGCAAGGAGCGCGTGACCCTGCGGCAGGCGCTGGTGCACACCGCCGGCATCCCCGGTGTTCCTCCCGAGACCACGCCCGAGGATCTGGCCGACTGGGATCGCATGGCCGCGATCGTCGCCGCCGCCGAGCCGTGGTGGGAGCCCGGCACGAAGACCGGCTACCACGCGCTGACCTTCGGCTGGATCGTCGGCGAGGTCATCCGGCGCGCGACCGGCCGCGAGCTCCCCGAGGTTCTCCGCGACGAGGTGACCGGCCCGCTCGGTGTCGCCGAGGAGATCTACTTCGCGGTCCCCGAGGGGCGGCTGGGCGGCCTGGCGGTCCTGGAGGAGCCGCCGGGCGCCGCGGAGATGATGGCCTCGATGCCCCCGGACCTGCCCATGTTCAAGACGGCGCCCCCGGCGCTCTTCCCCAGCGCGGCGCTCTACAACCGGCCCGGCTTCCTCACCGCGAACGTGCTCGCCGGCGGCACCATGACCGCCCGCGCCGTCGCGCGCATGTACGCCGCGCTGCTCGGCGAGGTCGACGGCGTCCGCCTGATCTCGCCCGCGCGGCTGGCCGAGGTCACCGCGATCGCGTTCACCGGCGTCGACCAGATCTTCGGCAACGAGGCGACCTGGGGGCTCGGCTACACCTTCGAGAACCCGGTGGAGCGGCCGACGACCTTCGGATTCACCGGTGCCGGCGGGACCGTCGCCCACGCCGACACCGCGTCGGGCGTCACCTTCGCGCTGATGCGCAACACCTTCTCCTTCGGCGACCTCTCGGCCGCCGAGCGCCTCGCCGCCGTCGTCACGGCGGCGGACGCCTGACCGGGCACTACATCCGTCCGGTGACGTGCGCCGTGATCGCCTCGGCGAGCTCGGCGTGCACCTCCGCGGGGAGGGTGTGTCCCATGCCCTCGATCATCAGCAGCCGCGCGCCGGGGATCTGCTCGGCGATGAGCGCGCCGTGCCCGGGCTTGCAGGGTTCGCACGTGCCTTCGACGACGAGCGTCGGGGCCTTGACCCGGTCGAGGACGCCGGCCGGCTCGAAGTCCGGGTCGGCCATCCACGCCAGGCGGTGGTTGACGACCGAGGCGGGGTTCACCGCCCGGTCGAGGAGCCGTTCCTGCTGGACCCGCTCGGCCTCCTCGTCGAAGGGCAGTTCGGGGCCGTGCAGGAGCCGCGCCTCGGCGACCTGCGCGTCGATCTGTTCGCGGCGGGTCGACGGGGGAGTGGCCGTCATGGCCGCGCGGTAGTGGTCGATGAAGGCCTGGTTCGGCGGCGGGAGGCTGCCCGCGGGCGGTTCCTCGCCCATGAGCGCGGCGCCGAGGACCTTGCCTTCCCGGCCGCCCAGCGGCGAGGAGCCGATGGCGGTCAGGGTCTCGACCCGTTCGGGTGCCTCCACGGCCAGCCACTGCCCGAGCAGGCCGCCCGCGGAGTGCCCGACGATGTGCGCCGAGGCGAGCCCGTAGCCGTCGAGGACCCGGCCGATGTCGTCGCGGATGTCGGCCCAGGAATAGGGTGATGCCGCGAAGTCGACCGCCGTGGAGCGGCCGGTGTCGCGGTGGTCGTAGCGGATGACGTGGAACCCGGCGGCGGCGAGACGGCCGACGAGACCGTCGGGCCACACGACGCCCTGCGACATGGAGCCCATGACCAGCAGGATCGCCGGGTCGTTCGGGTCGCCGAAGGACTCGGTCCACAGGTCGATCCCGTTGTTGCTGACGAACTTTTCGAGTGACAAGCCGTTCCACCTTTGTGCGTCTCCCGGGCCGTTCCCGGGATGTGTCACTACTCTGACGCCGACCGCGGCCGGTGCCATCCGTAGTCCTACTGGTCTCCCAGTAGCCTCGCCAGTTCCGTACGCGAGGTGACGCCGAGCTTCGGATAGACCTTGTAGAGGTGGTACTCGACCGTGCGGGGGCTGAGGAACAGCCGCGCGGCGACCTCCTTGCTCGACGCGCCCGCCCCGACCATCCGCGCGATGCGCAACTCCTGGGGCGTCAGCGCCGCCAGCACGTCGGCCACGGGCTCCTCCGTCGACTCCCCGGCCGCGCGCAGTTCGCCGTGCGCGCGTTCGGTCCAGGGTGCCGCCCCGAGCCGCGCGAAGGCCTCCATCGCCGACCGCAGATGCCCGCGCGCCTCGGCGGGCCGCTGGGCCCGGCGCAGGCGCTCCCCGTACAGCAGGGCCGAACGGGCGTGCTCGAAAGGCGAACCACCGGTGACGGCGACCGCGTCGGAGAGCAGTCCGAGGGCGGCCTCCGGTTCGGCGACCAGTGCCCGCGACCGGGCCAGGAGCGCGCGGGTCTCGGTGCTCGTCGCGCCCGCCGACCAGCGTTCGAAGTCGGCCAGGATCGCCGCCGCGCCGGCCCGGTCGCCCGCCCCGACGGCGGCCTCGATCCGGTCGGGGGACGACCGCCAGGTCACCGTCGGGTGGCCGCGTCCGGGACCGGCGGCCGCGAGCGCGGTGAAGCGGTCGTGCGCGGCGGCATGGCGGCCGAGGCCCAGGTCGAGCAGGCCGAGAGCGTAGCTCGCGGTGCCCGCGCGCAGGCCGATGCGGTGCGGGATGGCCACCGACAGCGCCTCGGCGGCCTGCGCCCGGCAGGCGTCCTCGTCACCGCGGATCGCCGAGACGGCGGCGAGGTTGGCCAGGTGCGCGGGGACGGAGTTGACGTATCCGGCCTCCCGCGCCAGGGCCAGGCCCTCCTCGGCGACGGCCGCGCTGTGCGCGAGCCGCCCGGCGATGCGCTCGCCGGTGGCGACGAATTCGAGGACGACCGGAAGCTGCCCGGTCAGGCCGGACACGCGTGCCCGCTCGCCCGCGCGGGCGACGAACCCGGCGGCGGCGTCGGCCTCGCCGAGATAGCTGGCCGCCGCTCCCGCCCACAGCAGCATGGCCGCGTCTTCGAGGTCGCCCGCCTGGCCGAGGGCCTCGCGCAGGAGTGTCACACCGCTCGCGTCGCCGTCGAGGACCGCGCCGACGCCGACGATCACGTCGCGCAGGAAACCTCGCTCCAGCGGCTCGGCGAGGCGTCCGGCGGCGATGATCGCGGGGACGTCGCCGACGTGCGAGGCGGCCTCGGAGGCATCGGCCAGTGCTTCGACGGAGGGCCGCTCGGTGGCGGCGGCCAGCAGGACGCGGGCGGCTTCGGCGACGTCGCCGGAGTTGAGCTGGAAACGGCCGTGCAGGCGCGCGATCTCGTTGAACAGGACGGGCTGCTCGGCCATCTCGCGCGCGTCGGCGAGCAGCCCGGCGGCCTGGCCGGGGTGACCGCCCAGCCAGGCGTCGCGGGCGGCGGTGAAGAGGAACCACGCGCGCTGGCGGCCCGCACGCAGGCCGCGACCGGGTGTCAGCGCGGCGGCCCGGATGAGCGCGGCGGCCGCGTCGGCGAACCCGCCGCGCCGGCGGGCGCGCTCGGCCGAGGCGGCCAGTTGCCGTGCCACATCGGAGTCGCCGCCGACGCACGCCCCGGCGAGGTGGAGGGCGCGCCGGTCGGGATCGGCGTGGACGGCGGCGGCGAGCGCGGTGTGGGCCTCGCGGACCAGGGCGGGCCCGGCCTCGGCGACGGCCGCCGCCCGCACCAGCGGGTGCCGGAAGGTGACGGTCGCGCCGACCGTGACCAGCCCCGAGGCCTCGGCCTCGGCGAGCCCGTCACCGCCCGCGGCGGCCAGGATCACGTCCGGGTCGCCCGGACCGTCGAGGGCGGCGACGAGCAGGAGCCTGCGCGCGGCAGGACCGAGGGCCGCGACCGGTCCGGCGAAGATCGCCGCGCCCGCCGGGAGCGGGTCGGGCAGGGGCTCGCGGTCCTCCCACTGCCCGGGCGTCAGCAGCTCGGCGGCCTCGGCCAGCGCGAGCGGATTGCCGCCGGTCGACGCGGCCAGGCGCGCGACGACCGCGGGAGCGGGCGGGACGGGCGCGCGTTCGGCGAGCAGGGCGCCGACGTCGTTGAGGCCCAGGCCGCCGAGGCGCAGCTGGTCGAGGCCTCGCGCCCACGGCGGCACCTCTCCGCGCGCGGCCAGGACCAGCGCGACGCCTTCCCCGCCGAGCCTGCGGGCGGTGAAGGCGAGCGCGTCGGCCGAGGCGGCGTCGAACCACTGGACGTCGTCGGCGAGGACCAGCAGCCCGCCCTCGGAGGCGGCCTCGGTGAGCAGCGACAGGACCCCGGCGGCGACGAGGAAACGGTCGGCCGGCGCCTTCTCCACGCCGAGTGCTCCGCGCAGGGCGTCGCGCTGCGGTTCCGGCAGCCGCTCGACGAGCCCGGCGACCGGCCGCAGGAGCTGATGCAGGGCCGCGAAGGCCATGCCCGACTCGGGCTCGACGCCGGCGGCCCGCAGCACCTTCACGGGTCCGGTGGCCGCCCGGTCCAGCAGCGCCGACTTGCCGGCCCCGGCCTCACCGCTCACGACGAGCGCGCCCCCGGCGCCGTCGCGGGCGGAGGAGACCAGCGTGTCGAGGGCGGCGAGCTCGCCGCCGCGGCCGTGGAGCATGGCGCCACGGTAGATGATCACGACTCGCGGTGGCCGGTCACCCAGGACAGCGGTAGGCACAGGGCCGCCGCGCCCCCGTCGTGGAAGTCGAGCGTGACGTCGGGGTCGTCGAGGTCGGCGAAGGTGCGTGCCGCCACCGGTCGCATCCGCCGCGGTTCACCGGCGTGCGTGACCAGGAGGGTGTCGCCGTCGGCTTCGACGGTCAGCTCACCGGCCTGGTGGACGTAGGCGCCCGCCAGTGAACAGAGGGTCGCCGGGGCCACGTGGATCGTCGGCCGCACCGGTTCGGCGAGGTCGAGGACCACGTCGATGGCCGCGCGGGCGACGAGGCCGCAGCGGAAACCGCCGAGGTTGGTCAGCAGGACGACGCTGAGGTCTTCGGCGGGGACCTGCACGTAGATCGCGGAGAAGCCCTCGATGCCCCCGGCGTGGAAGGCGACGTCCCGGCCCCGGTAGACGCTGCGGTACCAGCCGTGGCCGTAGCCCTCGGTCCGGCCGCAGTCGAGGCGGACCGGGTCGTAGAGGCCGGGCAGGTCGAAGACCCCGTCGCGGACGGCGGTGTCGAAGGCGAGCAGGTCGTCGAGGGTCGAGCCCATCCCGCCCGCCCCTCCGGGGATGGTCATGCTCACGTAGGGGGCGTTGACGAAGCCTTCGCCGTCGCGCTGGTATCCCCGGGCCCGCTCGGGGACGATCGCCTCGTCGCACAGCACACGCGTCGCCGTCATCCCGGCGGGCGCGAAGACGTGTTCGGCGGCCAGTTCGGCGAAGGGCGCGCCCGCCGCGCGCGATGCGATGACGTCGAGGAGCCGGTAGCCGGAGTTGCTGTACCCGTAGCGGGTGCCGGGTTCGAAGTCGAGAGGCAGTCCCGCGAAGAGGGCGATGACCTCGTCGTCGGTGTGGTCGCGGCGGGTGATCCCGCCGCGGAAGCCGGGACGGGTGACGAAGTTCGGGATGCCCGACGTGTGCGTGAGCAGGTGCCGCGGGGTGACGCGGTCGCCGTGCGGCAGGTCGGGCAGGTGACGCGCGATGGGCGCGTCAAGGTCGATGACGCCGGCGGCGGCCAGCAGCCGGACGGTCAGGGCGGTGAAGGGCTTGCTCAGCGAGGCCAGCCGGAACACCGTCGTCGGTGTCACCGGTCTGCCCCATTCGAGGTCGGCGAAGCCGTGGCAGGAGCGGTACCGGGGCTCGGGTCCTTGACGGACGGCGACGGCGGCGCCGGGCACGGCGGTCAGCTTTTCGTCCACAAGGGACGTCAGCGCGTCGGTCATGGACTGAACGGTAGAACCCGGGAAGGTGCGTTCACATCGCTTTCCGGGCCGATGTTTCGCCGCCGGAACGCGGATAGGCTGGATCCGGCGGGAAGGGCGGCGGGCCGGCGCTGTAGGGCAGCGCGGCCCGCCGCTGTTCAGGCCCCCCGGCCGGTCCTGGCCACCTTCAGTTCGCAGTACCCGTCCTCGCAGGAGCGCTCAAGGCGCCCACGGGAGAGGGTCTGCGCCAGTCCGATCGCCCAGCACGTCGGGCAGCCGCGCAGCGCCAGCAGCCCGAGGGGCGCCAGCAGCAGTGACCACGCCCCGACCACGGGAAGCAGGGCCACCGAACCGGCGAGGGCGCCGAGGCCCACCGCGCCCCGGACCAGGTGGCGGGTGAGGGTCTTGCTCGCGAAGTCACTCATCGTCGTCTCCCATCGGTCCGGCGAGGGTCGCGTGCACCGCCGCGCGGGCTCGGTGCAGCCGCGACTTCATCGCCGGGAGGCTGAGGCCCAGCGCGTCGGCGACGGCCCGGCCGCTGTGGTCCTGGACGTCGCGCATGATGAGCACCAGCCGCTGATCGGCGGGCAGGAGGGAGATCGCCTCGGCGACCCGCTCGGCCTCCAGCCGCCGCAGGACCTCGTCCTCGGCCGACACCACGGCCGTCACCGGCTCCGGCACGTCCGGGCGCACCAGCAGCCGCGCCCGCCGCACGCACTCGTTGCGCACGATCCGGAACATCCACGAGGCGAGCGCGCCCGTCGCGCGGAGCATCCCGATCCGCCGGTACAGGATGATCAGCGCCTCCTGCGCGGCGTCCTCGGCGTCCTGCGGTGTCGGGCACAGCGAGTGCGCGAACCGCCGGACGTGCGGGTGTGAGGCGGAGACGAGCGCGGCGATGGAGTCGACGTCGCCGTCCCGTGCCGCGCTGATCACCCGCTCGTCGGGCCAGGCGGTGCTCACTTGGCCCGGCTCCGGCGGCGCAGCACCACGACGCAGGTGCAGGTCAGCAGGGCCGCGACGACGACGGCGACGGTGGCGATGAGCATGGGAACCTCCTGGTGGCGCGTCCGCGCGCTCTGCGGGACGTACATAAGAGGCGGTGGGGGCGCGAAAGGATTCAGCCTGGCACGCGCGAGGGCCTGTCGCCCACCTCACTGTCGATCACGCGCGCCGGTAAGGAGGCCGCGTCGTTCGGCCCGAGGTCCTTGTCGGGCCGCCGCCGCAGGAAACGCGCGTGCCGCACCCGGCCCTGCGGCGTGAGCTGCGCGTAGGCGACCTCGACGGCCAGCACCGGGCGGACCCAGTGCACGGCGGCGGCGTCGCGGCGGGGCACCTCCACGGCGAACGGTGAACGGCCGACGGCCAGCGGCGCCAGTTCGGCGGCCAGCGAACGCTGCTCGGCCTCGCCGAAACCGGTCCCGACCCGCCCCCGGTAGAGCAGCCCTTCCCCGGTGAGTTCGCCGAGCACCAGCGAGGACAGTTCGCGCTTGCCGCTGGTCCACCCGCCGATCAGGTAGTCGCCGGTGACCAGGTGTTTCACCTTCACCCACGCCGCCGAACGGGCACCGGGCAGGTACGGCGAGTCGAGGCGTTTGGCGACGACGCCCTCCAGGCCCTGTGCGGCGCTGATCGCCATCGCGGCCGGGCCGTCGTGGGACACCGGCGGGGTGATCCAGTGCGGGCCCTCCGGGGCGAGCGTGTCCAGGAGCTCGCGCCGTTCGCGGTAGGGGAGTCGTCGCAGGTCGCGGCCGTCGAGGCGGAGCAGGTCGAAGACGAGGTAGGCGACGGGTGTCGTGCGCGCCAGCCGCCGCGCGGTCTTCGGGTCGGTGACGTTCATCCGCCCGGCGAGCCGCGCGAAGGACGGCCGCATCTCCTCGTCGAAGGCGACGACCTCGCCGTCGAGCAGGGCGTCGGCGGTCACCGCGCCCAGTCCGGCCAGCTCCGGATACGTGGCGGTGACGTCCCGGCCCGAGCGCGAACTCAGGCTCACCGCGCCGCCGCGCAGGTCGGCCAGGACGCGCACGCCGTCCCACTTGAACTCGTACGCCCAGCCGGGCCCCCCGGGCAGCCTTCCCGCGACCGCGAGCATCGGCTCCACCAGCCGATCCTATGGCCGCGCGGTCCCCCGCGATCGCGAACCGCCCGAGCCGGACTCCGGGCGCGAACCCGGCCGTTTCGGCCGCTATGGGTCGTGAAGTCGCAGGTCAGCGGCTCGACATCGGGCGTTTCCGGTACCGGCCGGCCCTCGCTGCGGCACCCTCGACATATGCCCCGCGCGATGTGGAAGGGCTCGATCTCCTTCGGACTGGTCACGATCGCCGTCGAGATGCACTCGGCGACCGTCGACCGCGACGTGCGCTTCCACCAGGTCCACAAGCCCGACGGCGGCCGCATCCGCTACCGGCGCGTCTGCGAACTCGACGGCGAAGAGGTCCGTTACGAGGAGATCGCCAAGGGCTTCGACGTCGACGGCGAGACCGTCATCCTCGACAACGCCGACTTCGAGTCGATCCCCCTCGCCGCGCGCCACGTCATCGACGTCGTCGAGTTCGTGCCCGCCGCCCAGATCGACCCGGTCCTCTACGAGAAGTCCTACTACCTCCAGCCCGGCCGGGGCGCCTCGAAGGCCTACGTCCTGCTCCGGGAGGCCCTCGAAGACGCCGAGCGCGTCGCCGTCGTCAAGGTCGTCATGCGCCAGAAGGAGCAGCTGGCGATCATGCGCGTCAAGGACGACGTGCTCATGCTCGGCACGGTCCGCTGGGCCGACGAGGTCCGGCAGCCCGAGTTCGACGTCCCC
Organism: Phytomonospora endophytica; assembly: GCF_014202425.1. Taxonomy (GTDB): domain Bacteria; phylum Actinomycetota; class Actinomycetes; order Mycobacteriales; family Micromonosporaceae; genus Phytomonospora; species Phytomonospora endophytica. The sequence goes on from NZ_JACHGT010000004.1 coordinate 426,438, forward strand.
GACGCGACCGTCCGCCGCCAGGAACTGGCCATGGCCGCCTCGCTCATCGAGACCATGAGCGCCGACTTCGACCCCGCGGCCTACACCGACGACTACCGCGTCGCCGTCGAGAAGATGATCGAGGCGAAGGTCACCGGCGCCGAGACGGTTCCGGAGTCCGAACCCGACGAGGGCGCCCAGATCATCGACCTCACCGAGGCGCTCAAGGCGAGCATGGCGCGCCTGAAGGGCGACGAGGAGAAGCCCGCGAAGAAGACGGCCGAGAAGGCCGCCGCCAAGAAGACCGCGAAGAAGACGGCGGCGAAGTCGACCGCGAAGAAGACGGCGGCGAAGCGGAAGGCGTCCTAGGGGCGGGCGAAAGTCTCGACGACCGCGCTCCCGCGCCCTCAGCAGCCGTTGGCGATGAACGTGCAGTCGAGCCAGATGTTCTGGCAGTCGTCCCACCAGCAGCGGTAGTAGCGTCCGTTGAGGCAGCGGTAGCGCTGGCGCTCACACGGCGCGGCATGGGCTTCCCCCGCCGGTACTAACCGGGAGAGCAGGCGGTCGGCCGCCTTCGTGATGATCTTCACCGGTGGTCCCTCCATCAGTCGCGACGACCCGTGACGGGTCCTGTACCCCTCGACGTTAGGGGCCCCGCGCACACGCGACCGCATACGCGCCCCCGCCGCCCGCACCCACCGGCCGAGGCCGCGCCTGCCACCATGGACCCCGTGAATCTTGTCGACGTGCTGCCCGAAACCGCCGATCCCGACGAAGTCTTCGACGCCTTCTCCACCTGGGTCGGCGAACAGGGCATCACCTTCTACGAGGCGCAGGAAGAAGCCCTCATGGAAGTCGTCGCGGGCAACAACGTCATCGTCAACACCCCCACCGGCTCCGGCAAGAGCCTCATCGCCGCCGGCGCGCACTTCGCCGCGCTCGCCGCCGACCGCACCACCTTCTACACGGCCCCCATCAAGGCCCTGGTCAGCGAGAAGTTCTTCGACCTGACCCACCGCTTCGGCGCCGACAACGTCGGCATGATGACCGGCGACGCCAGCGTCAACCCCTTCGCGCCGATCATCTGCTGCACCGCCGAGGTCCTGGCCAACATCGCCCTGCGCGACGGCGAGTACGCCGACGTCGGTCAGGTCGTCATGGACGAGTTCCACTTCTACGCCGAACCCGAGCGCGGCTGGGCCTGGCAGGTCCCGCTCCTCGAACTGCCGCACACGCAGTTCATCCTCATGTCGGCGACCCTCGGCGACGTCACCCGCTTCGAAGAGGACCTGACCCGCCGGACCGGCAGGCCCACGGCCGTCGTCAAGTCCGCCGACCGGCCCGTCCCGCTGATCTACAGCTACAGCAAGAACACGCTCACCTCGACGCTCGAAGAGATGCTGGCCACCAAGCAGGCGCCGGTCTACATCGTGCACTTCACCCAGGCCGCCGCGATCGAGCAGGCGCAGGCGCTGATGAGCATCAACATGTCCACCCGCGAGGAGAAGGACAAGATCGCGGCCCTCATCGGCAACTTCCGCTTCACCACCCGCTTCGGCAAGACCCTGTCGCGCCTGGTCCGCCACGGCATCGGCGTCCACCACGCGGGCATGCTGCCGAAGTACCGGCGGCTCGTGGAGCGCCTCGCCCAGTCTGGGCTGCTCAAGGTCATCTGCGGCACCGACACCCTCGGCGTCGGCGTGAACGTGCCCATCCGCACCGTCCTGTTCACGGCCTTGAGCAAGTACGACGGGACCCGCGTCCGGCGCCTGCGCGCCCGCGAGTTCCACCAGATCGCCGGCCGCGCGGGGCGGGCCGGGTTCGACACGGTCGGCTACGTCGTCGCCCAGGCCCCCGAGTACGTCATCGAGAACGAGAAGGCCCTCGCCAAGATCGGCGACGACCCGAAACGCCGCCGCGGCTACGCCCGCAAGAAGCCGCCGGAGGGCTTCGTCGGCTGGAGCGACGAGACCTTCGAGAACCTCCAGGCCGCCGAGCCCGAACCGCTCGTCTCGCGCTTCCAGGTCTCCACCTCGATGCTCCTCAACGTCATCGCCCGCCCCGGTGACCCCTTCCAGGCGATGCGCAGGCTCCTCACCGACAACCACTCCGACCGCAAGGAGCAGCGCCGCCAGATCCACCAGGCGATCGCCATGTACCGCTCCCTGCTGTCCGCCGGTGTCGTCGAGAAGCTCGACGAGCCCGACGACAGCGGCCGCACGGTCCGCCTCACCGTCGACCTCCAGGCCGACTTCGCGCTCAACCAGCCCCTGTCGTCCTTCGCGCTGGCCGCCTTCGAGCTGCTCGACACCGACAGCGGCGACCACGCCCTCGACGTCCTCTCCGTGATCGAGTCGACCCTCGAAGACCCGCGCACGATCATCGCCGCCCAGCAGAACAAGGCCCGCGCCGCCGCGATCGCCGAGATGAAGGCCGACGGGATCGAGTACGAGGAGCGCATGGAGCGCATCCAGGAGGTCACCCACCCCAAGCCCCTGGAAGAGCTGCTCGGCGCGGCCTACGAGATGTACCGGCGCGGGCACCCGTGGGTCGCCGACCACCCCCTGCGGCCCAAGTCCGTCGCGCGCGACCTCTACGAACGCGCCCTCAACTTCGGCGAGTTCGTCGCCTTCTACGAACTCGCCCGCGGCGAGGGCCTCGTCCTGCGGTACCTGGCCAGCGCCTACAAGGCCCTCGACCAGACCGTCCCCGACGATCTCAAGACCGAGGAACTGCGCGACCTGACCGCCTGGCTCGGCGAGCTCGTCCGGCAGGTCGACTCCAGCCTCCTCGACGAATGGGAACAGCTGGCCAACCCCGACCCGGACAAGCCGGTGACCGAGATGACCGAGACGACCACGGCCGTCACCGCCAACGTGCGGGCCTTCCGTGTCCTGGTCCGCAACGTCATGTACCGGCACGTCGAACTCGCCGCCCTCGACCGGCCCGGCGAGCTCGCCGCGCTGGAGACGGGCCCGTCGGCCGACGAGTGGGGCGACGCGCTCGACGCGTACTACGACGAGCACGACGAGATCAGGACCGGGCCGGACTCGCGGGGCCCGAAGATGCTCCAGATCTCCGAGGACCCGGGCCGGGTGGGCTACTGGCAGGTCCGGCAGGTCGTCGACGACCCGGCGGGCGACCGCGACTGGGCGATCGTCGGCGAGGTCGACCTGCACGCCTCCGACGAGGCCGGGGAAGCGGTAGTGCAGGTCACGGGCCTGGAGCGGATGTGAGCCCCGGATCGGACCCTAAGCTGGATCCGGTGAGCACCGAGTCCGTCCCCGCCGAGCCCCGCATGGCGCGCGTCCGCACCTTCCAGCCCCGGCGCGGGCGGGTCAGCGACCGCCACGAGGACGCTCTCGCGCGCCTGCTGCCGGTGTACGGGGTCGACGAGTCCTTCGAGGCGGCCACCGCCTTCGGGCGCTCGGCGCCGCTGATCCTGGAGATCGGCTCGGGGATGGGGCAGGCGACCGCCGAGATGGCCGCCGCCGACCCCGGCCGCGACTACCTCGCCGTCGAGGTCCATCCGCCCGGCATCGCCAACCTGCTGTGGCTCGTCGAGGAGCGCGGGCTGCGCAACGTCCGCGTCTTCGACGGCGACGCCCTCGACTTCGCCCGCGGCACCCTGCCCGAGGCGAGCCTGGCGGCACTGCACGTCTACTTCCCCGACCCGTGGCCCAAACCCCGCCACCACAAACGGCGCATCATCCAGGCCGGGCACGTCGAGCTGCTGCGCTCGCGGCTCGCGCCCGGTGGCGTGTTCCACTGCGCGACCGACTGGGCCGAGTACGCCGAACGGATGCTGAAGGTCCTGACGGCCGACCCGGAACTGGAGAACACCGCCGAGGGCTTCGCGGCCCGCCCGGGGCACCGGCCGGTCACGAAGTTCGAGCGGCGTGGTGTCGCGGCCGGGCGGGAGATCTTCGATCTGGTGTTCCGGCGGGTCCAGGGAGGTTCGGCCACCGGGTAGCCGTCTCCCTTGTGGACGGACGACCGCACCTGCGGTCAACGTGGCCCGGCGCGGCGGAGGCGTTCGTCCGCCTGTGCCCGCAGCGCGGCGTCGCCCGCCGGATCGCCGCCGCACAATGCCATCTCCCGGGCGTTGTACGCGGCCATCCACAGGCCGGCGGCCCACGCGACCTCCCGCTCCACGACCGTGAACGTGCGCCCTCGATACCTCTGATAGGCGCTCAGGAAGGCCTCGGAGCTCTCGATCGGTGCGAGCGTGGGCGGTCCGGAACTGGCGAAGGACCCGCTCGCCGCTCCGGCGAGGGCCGCCTCCGGTTGCCAGGCCAGACTGTCCCAGTCGTGCACCGCCCACACCCGCAGGCCCCGCCACCGCAGGTTCTGCGCCTCGAAGTCGGCGTGGCCGAGCACGCACGGCAGGTCGGCGGACCGCAGCCGCGCGCGTGCCCGCTCGGCCGTCCGGAGGATGTGCCCGGGCACGATGTCCTGGTCCCGGTCGTCGAGAAGGCCGATCGCGGGCCACGGCCCGGGATCGCCGTGGTCCCAGCGCACCCAGGGCGGATTCGGCAGCGGCGGCGCGGGGGCGGTCAGGTCGGCGAGTCGGGCCATCAGCCGGGCGTACACCTCGGCGCAGCGCACGGCCGTGTCCGGCGAGTCCCCGTGTAGCACCTCGCCGCCGGACCGGAACTCCTCGGCGTGCACGGCCAGTGCGCCGACGCCGATCACCGGTGTGAGCGGCCGCGCGCACGGAAACCCGCGCTCGGCCATCCCGGTCTGCACCGCGACGCACGACGCCGCCCGGCCTTCATCGACGCGCGCCTTGACCACGACGTCCCCGCCGCCGGTCAGCCGCAGACCGAACACCGTCGAGACCTGCCGCGAGCGGAACAGCACGCCGGCGGGTTCGGCGCCCAGATGGTCGCGACACCAGGCCGGCAGCCAGTCCGGCAGCTCATCCAGCGGCATGTCCAGGACTGTGCCACAGGCACCGGCACGCGGGTGCCCCACACGACTCCGCTCCGGCGCGGAGGCCTCCCGTCGACGCTCCCCGGTCACTCCAGGAAGCGGGCGTCCAGCAGCGCGTCCATCACCGGCAGGTACTGGTCGGACTGCGAGTCGGGAAGGGCGAGGTGGAAGACCATGGCGCGCTCGCCGTCGATGTCGACGACCGCGACGATCTGGACCTCGCCCTTGTCGCCGGCCATGGCCTTCTTCCAGGTCACGCGGTACTCGGCGATGAGCCCCCCGCGTCCGTCGACGTCGAAGGGACGGTAGACGCCCTTGCCGGTCTTGAGGCCGTCCATGTCGCTGCCGTCGTCGTCGTTGTAGTACGTCTCCAGGCTGTACTTCTGGACGGCGTCGGCGGTCGCGCGCAGCTTGCCGGGTCCTTTGTAGGCGACGACGTCCTCGTTGAGCTGGCCGCCGACGAAAGGCGCGATCCACTCGTCGTCGATGGCGATCATCTGGCCGACGGTGTTGTGCAGTTCGCGCCGCTGCCACTCCTCGGCGGTGGGGTAGTCCTGCCAGGGCGCCCCGAGCCGGGGCCAGGCGCAGCGGGTGCCGGGATGCAGCATGAGCTCCGGTTCGGCAGGCGGGGCGTCGCTTTCGGCGATGACCGTGGGTTCGGGCGCGACGATCTCGCCCGGCGGTCTCCCGGCGTCGTACACGGTGACGCCGAACCAGATCACCATGACGGCGGCGGCGCCCGCGATGCCGGTGATCCAGGGTAAGGCGGCGCCCGCGAAGCGCTGTTTCGGCTCGGTCGTCATGGGCCCAGATGCTAGCGCCCGTATATGACGAGAGCGCCCGTCCCTCCATGGTGGAGGGACGGGCGCTCGCCGGTTCGGGCTACGCGCGGCCGCTGCTCACCGCGCTGTAGAGCATGTCCTGCGCCACGAAGGTGCCCTTCACCTGGAAGGGTGAGTCCACCGAGGCCGTCGTCCGTCCATTGCGGACGACGTCGGCGCCGTTGAGCCCGAGTGCCAGTGGGTACAGGGTGGACTTCATCCCCGCCGGTGCCGCATAGGACTTCGCGGCACCTCCGACGGTCGCGTTCACGGTCGCCGCGCCCGTCAGGAAGGTCAGGAACTCCACGTTGTCCTTCGGTGTGCCGCCGTTGGCGCGGACCTTCTGCAGTTTCGTCTGCGTGCTCTCCGGCGCGGCCGGGGCCCCGGCGGGCTGGTTGCGGTGGACGACGTAGACCGTGTCGCGCACGATCGCCGGGTAGGCGCCGGTCTTGAAGCGCGTCAGGTAGTACGAGGACAGGTCGAGCCACACGCCGCCGTTACGGACCGAGGGCGAGAAGTGGTGGTTCTCGGAGTAGTCGTTCCAGGTCATGAGCTGGATCCAGTCCGCTCCACCGTCGATGGCCTTCGTCCAGCCGCGGCGGAGGTTCTCGCTGTTCTCCGCCTCGTAGTAGTTGCCCTCCTTCGGGCGACTGTCCTGAGGGGACAGACTGGCCATGAACCTCACCCCGGCGTTGTGCGCGGTGGCGATCTTCGAGGGCAGCGAGTCCTGCAGGGCCGGCGCGCCGTACTCCATCTCGGAGAAGGCGTAGCTGACCGACTTGTACTTCTCGAAGCTGGCGTTGAAGTTCAGCACGAAGGGCACGAGGGCGACGGTCTCGCCGTACTGCGACTTCATCACCGACACGAACTGCGTCCAGTACTCCGGCGTCTTGTTCTCGGCCTTGAAGGGCGAGACCACGAGACGCCCGTCGTCGAGGCGGTACTCGGAGTCGAAGGCGGCGAGCTTCATGACGACCGCGGCCAGCCCGGCCGGGTCGATGTCCTTGAGCGTCGACACCGTCATGTCGGGCATGATGACGATCTTGAAGTCCGGGTCGACCATCGGCGCGGCCTTCATCAGCCGCAGCGCGGCCTGCCAGTGGTAGTTCGACTCGGTGACGTTGAGCAGGTTCAGCGTGAACCCGTCCAGTCCTGCCTCTTTGGCGCGCGTGACCTCGGTGACCATGTCGGCGAGCTGCCAGTCGCCGGTGAGCGGGTCACGGCCGATCGGGCGGTCGCGGAGGAAACCGCCATAGGCGGCGTGGATCCCGTTCTCGCCGTTGGGGGTGAGGTAGTTGCGGGCGTAGTAGTCGGTGGCCGGGGCCTGGTTGTCGATGGAGATCCGGAACTGCGTGAAGTAGTGCGCGAAGACCTTCTTCCCGCTGGCCTCCAGGACTTCCCGGGGCGGCAGGTCGAAGGGCAGCGGTCCGGCCGCGACGGCCCCGAGCGTGTAGCTCACGGTCAGCTTCGGCGGGGTGCCGGCCGTGTCGGCCGATGAGTTCAGCACGCCCTGCGCGCCCGAGGGCGAGGTCAGCGCGAAGGAGTGGACGCCCGTGCCGTGGTAGGCCGCCGACACGTCGACGCTTGACGTGGCGCCCGCCGTGAGGCCGTCGACGGCGCCGATGACCGCGCCCATGGTGGGCTGGCGGCTCCAGGTCAGCTCGGCCGCCGACCAGGAGGCGGCGACGTCGTGAACCTCGACGGTGGTGTCGGTCGTGCGCGCCGAACGCACCTGGAGGACCATCTCGACGTTCTGGGCGCCGACGGGCAGTTCGGGAACGGTGAAGCTGAGGAAGGATCGCCGTTCGGCGGCGGCCGCGCCGTCGCAGGCCGCCGCGCACACCGACAGCCAGGTGTAGTCGTCGTGCGCCTTCGCCGGGCTCGACTGGCTGGCGTAGGTGTCGGCGGTGACCGGCAACTCGATGACGGTCGGGGCGGCGTCGTCTGCGGCCGGGAGGCTCTGCCCGTCCTCGGCGACGGCCACGCCGACACCACCGGCGAGGCCGATGACCACGAGTGCGGCTAAAGGCAGCTTCCAGGGGAGGGAACGCATGCGATCTCCTTTACGGGGAGGGGATTGATCGCGCTTCTGTCGGACAACGGCAGAATCCTAGACATGATCGGATTCGCGCGTCGCCGGGGAGCCCTCAGGACTCGACGCGGGTCAGTTTCCCGGGGTTGAGCACGGCGTTGATGCGGAGGACCTTCCCCTCGCCGAACTCCAGGAAGATCACCTGGTCCATGCCGTCGGCCTCGGCACGGATCGCCGTGCCGCCGTTGGCCTCGACGAGGCGCAGCCCGGTGAACGCGACCTTGCCGAACAGCCCGGTGATCAGTCTCGCCACGTTGACCCGGCCGACGATCGGCCGCAGTGCCGCGCGGACCCTGCCGCCGCCGTCGTTCCAGGCCTCGACGTCCGCGCCGAGCATCGCCGTGAGCGTGTCGAGGTCGCCCCGCTCCGCGGCGGCCATGAACGTCGACAGGAGCCGTGCGTGCTCCTCGTTCGACGGGCCGAAGCGGTCGCGGCCCCCGTCGAGCCGCGCGGCCGCGCGGTGGTGCATCTGGCGGCAGTTGGCCTCGGTCGCGCCGACGATCCCGGCGATCGTCTCGTAGGGGAAGTCGAAGGCCTCCCGCAGGACGAACACCGCCCGCTCCGGTGGCGACAGGCGTTCCATGAGGTGCAGCGTGGCGTAGGACAGGGTGTCGCGCAGTTCGGCGGTGTCGAGCGGCCCGAACGCGTCCGAGGCGACCGGTTCGGGCAGCCACGGCCCGACGTACGCCTCGCGTGTGCGCCGGGCCGAGCGGAGCTGGTCGAGGGCGAGCCGCGACACCATCGTGGCGAGAAAGGCCCTCGGCTCGCGCACCGCGGAGCGGTCGGCGCCGCTCCACTTGACGAAGGCGTCCTGCACGACGTCCTCGGCGTCCCACATGCTGCCCAGCAGGCGGTAGGCCAGGCCGAGCAGCATGGGACGGTGCTCCTCGAACACGCCGTTGATCATGCCGCGGTATCCAACGCGGGGTCGAAGGTGGCGTGCCGGGGCCGCCAGTCGAGGGTGAGGCGCGCGCGGGCGTTGTCGGCGCCGCGCAGGCCGTTCATGAACACGACGCCGAAGGATCCGACCACCAGCCGCGCCAGCCACACCGGGAGGCGCCTGGGCGCCGGCGCGCCCAGTGAGCGCGCGAACTCCGGCAGCCAGTCGCGGATCGGGCGCGGTTCGTCGTCGACGACGTTGAGGGCGCCGGTCACGTTCGGCTTGTCGAGCGCGGCGATGATGGCGGTGGCGGCGTCGTGGGTGTGGGTGAAGGAGAAGACCGACCGGCCTTCGCCGACCAGCGGCATCCTGCCCGCGCGGATCGCGGTGGGGAAGGAGCCGTCGGCGTAGAAGGCGGTGCCGGGGCCGTGGAGGTGGCCGAAGCGCAGAACGAGGCCACCGGCCTCGGTGGTCTGCCGTTCCAGGGAGGCGAGGGCCTCGACGGCGGGCGCGAACTTCTTCGGGGCGCCCTCGGTCCACAGCGGGACGTCCTCGTTGGCGTGGCCCTCGCCGGGCCGGTAGGCGAAGGCGACGCCCTGGGTGATGATCCGGGGGACGCCGATCTCAGTGGCCGCACCGATGAGGTTGCGGACGCCTTCGGTGCGCAGGCGGTTGGTGAGCGCGAAGTCACGGTCGAACTTGGCGGGGTTGAGCTGGGCGGGGATGGCGGTCGCCATGTGCAGGACGGCGTCCGGCGAGGCCTGCCGCACGGCCTTGCGGACGGCGGCCGGGTCGAGCAGGTCGACGCCCTGCGAGCGGGAGAGGCCGATCGCCTCGTGCCCGGTCGTCGCCAGCAGGGGGACGAGCGCGCGGCCGATGACTCCGGTGGATCCGGCGATGAGAACTCGCATGGGGTGCTCCTGTACCTGGTTCTTTCGGTTGACGGCTACAGGACGGGCGCGGGGCCCGAAGTGTGACAGTTACGCCGGTCACAGTGGCGCGCCGGTGACCACGACGACCACGTCGCGCCCGGCCCCGAGCCCGCCTTCGAGTACCGCGAACAGCGCTTTCGACACGTAGACCGCTTCGGGCGCGAAGCCGTGGCGGGCGGTGAAGTCGGCGGTGAACGCGCGCAGTCCGGGCGTGGATCTGGCGAATCCGCCGTGGTGGAAACGGTGGTCGAGACTCCAGGTGCCGCCTTCGGCGCCGAAGGCCTCGCGCTGGAGGCGGCGGACCTCGCCGTCGAGGTATTCGGCGCCTTTGAGCACGCACACGCCGACGGCGGCGCGGCCGGACGGGAGTCCGTGTGCCAGTCCCGCGAGCGTCGCGCCGGTGCCGACGGCGGTGACGACGAGGTCGTGGCCGGGCAGCTGCGCCGACAGTTCGGCGGCCAGGTCGGCGCATCCGCGTACCCCGGCGGCGTTCGAGCCGCCTTCCGGGATGACGAAGGCCTCGCCCCCACCGTTCCCGCAGCCGGCCGAGGACGGCGGGCGTGTGCTTCTCGCGGTAGGAGGCCCGGTCGAGGTGGTCGAGGGTCATGCTGTGGGCGGCGCAGAACGCGAGTGACGGGTTCAGCGGCAGGCGCGGCTCGCCGCGCACGACACCGATGGTGCGCAGGCCGAGCCGGTGCCCGGCGGCGGCGACGGCCCGCAGGTGGTTGGAATAGGGCCCGCCGAAGGTGAGCAGCGTGTCGGCGCCGCGTGCCGTCGCCTCGGCGAGATTGAGCCGCAGCTTCCGCCACTTGTTGCCGGAGACGAGCGGATCGACGAGGTCGTCGCGTTTGAGCCACACGCGCGTGCCGGGGGCGAGTCGTTCGTCGCGCAAGGGGAGGAGCGGCGAGGGAACGGGGACGCCCGGCCACGCGGTGGCCGGGGCGTCGGGCGGCGCACTGCTCACCCGGGCATTCTCGCCCGGCCCGGAGTTGCCACGTTGCCGGGTTCGATTCCCCCGGATTCGCCGGACCCGTGGCGGCTCCTCGTCCGTCGAACCATTACTCGACCTTCCGTGTCCGGTGCTTTCAAGATCATCCGACTTGACCGCATTGTCGACTATGGAGGGAAGATGGACGTGGGCGTGACGAACACCCCGGCCCGCACCCGACCACCCGGCCTCGGTTCAGCCGAGGCGATCGGCGTTGTCGGCGACGGTCACGGGGACCGCGAAGTGGCGGTTATTCGTTAGTCCCGGTCGCGTCGACCGGGCCATCCTTAATGGACGGTCGCACGGGGGTGGTCGTGACCGGGCGGAGGGGAGAGTCGCGCCTCGCCGGCACACGAGGGCGGTGGTGCGATCCGCCGCCCGGGGAGAGTGAGGAGGGGTCGCATGATGGTCGGATACGGGATCGCCGCGTTCGCCGCGATGGCGGCCGCGGTCGCCGCGCTCGCGTTCGCGGCGTACCGCCGGCGCGGGTGGGAGGCCGCCCGCCCCGAACCGCGCGGGTTGGGACTGCCGACGCGCGCACTGCCGCTGGACGGCGGCAAATGGCTCACGGTCTACGAGAAGGGCTGCGCCAAGACCTACCCCAACGGCGCGGTGGAATGGGCGCGCTGGACGGCCGTGGAGGACATCGAGGTCCGCAGCGCCGTGGTGCCCGCCGTCGGCGGTGAGCCCGAACGTGAGCACGCCGTCTGCATCGAACTGCGCGACGGCACGCGGATCTTCCTGTGCGGAGCCGCGATAGGCGACTTCGCCGAGGAGGCCTGCCAACGCGTCCTCGCCGTCCAGCTCGACGGCCACCGGGCCGCGCTCGCCGACGGCGGAGCCGTCGCCGTGCGCGCGGTCCGCGGTCTGGAGATGGACGCCGAAGGCCTGCGCCGCAAGGAGCGGACGCTGCCGTGGGCGGCGGTCGAGGAGATCGAGGTGGACCGGGCCGGTCAGGTCCGGTTCCACGTCGACGGCGTTCCGGTGAGCTGGGCGGTGTTCTCCGCCGACGGCCCGCGCGGGGGCGCGTGCCTGCGGATCGCCCGCGAGCTGTGCGCCCGTAACCACGCCGGTGAAGGCGTGGGCGAAGAGGTGGCGTGACGCCCGGGGAGCCGGGACGGTCCGGCGGTCTCAGCAGAGGAGGCCGCCGGCGTTGACCTTGAGGGCCTGATAGGCCAGTTCGTCGTCGGGGACGGTGTGGTCGGCGGAGCCGTTGATCACGAGGTACTTGCCGTCACCGACGTCGACGGACAGGACGCGGTCGCCGGTCGACTCGCGTGTGCCGACGCTGCCCTTCCACTCACCGAGGTCCACGGTGTCGTCCGTGCCGCGGAGGAGCGCCGGGGGCTCCGCTTCGATCGTGCGCCAGGTGAGGTGGGAACCGTCGTCGAGATCTTTCGCCGCGAACGGGGTCCCGTCGGGTGGGATGTACTCCAACTCCGGTCCCCGCTCGCAATCGGAGCCGCGCAGGCCGGGGCCGGGACCGCCGCCCGGGCGCAGGGCCTCGGCGAAGTCCATCATCTCCGACGGGTCGAAGCCCCGGGCCCTGAGCACGAAGAAGTATCCGTCCTCCTGCCACGACAGGGCGTAGTCGCCGCCCAGGGGCGAGGGCGCGCTGAACACGCCGTAGGTGTCGCGGAACCGCAGCGTTCCGCCCTGCGGCGCCACCGCCGGGGCGCTCGTGTACAGGTCGAGCGCGATGGTCCGCGGTTCGGCGGCACCGGGATCCGGGGGCGACGCGAAGCCCAGGCGCATCAGGCCCGCGTTGACCACGATCCCATAGGGCAGCAGGAACCCCTCGGGGATCCAGCCGGGGCGATACGGGAACACCGTCGCCCGCCGGCCGTCCCGGTCGGTGGGGAAGACTCCCGGCGAGGCGGTGGTCTCGGCGTTGGGGCCCGACCAGTCGTCGGCGGTGTACTGCTGAGCGAAGAGGATCGCCACCGCCGTCACGACCACCGTGATCCCTCCCGCCGCGCCCGCGCGACCTCGTGCGCGAGCCCGGCGGCGCCGGTGCACGCCTTCCAGCAGGCCCTCGTCGTCCGGAGCGTCCACCGCGTGGTGCCCGAGACTCTCGGCCAGATCCCATTCGTCGAACGCGCGGCTCATCGGCCCGCCTCCTTCTCGCCGACCAGCTGCGGCGACACCCGCAGCGCGGACAGTCCCTTGTGGGCGTGCACCCGCACCGTCGACTCGCCGACGTCGAGCAGGTCGGCGATCTGGGCGTAGGCGAGATCCTCGTAGAAGCGCAGCACGAGCACCGCCCGCTGCATGCGCGACAGGCCCGCCAGCAGACGCCACAGCACCTCCCTGTCGGCGACGGCCTCGGAACGGTCGGCGGTGGCCGCGGCGTGCGGGGTCATGTCGGCGGTGACGCGCTCGCCGAAGCTGAACCTGCGCCGCCAGGACAGGAACTGGCGCAGCACGGCCTTGCGCACGTAGGCGTCGGGATCCCCGGCGGCGCTGATCCGCGGCCACGAACGGTGGCAGCGGGCCAGCGCCTCCTGTACGAGGTCCTCGGCCAGGTGGGCGTCACCGCCGAGGAGATAGCCGAAACGCAGTAACGCCGTGCCTCTGGCGCGGACATAGTCGTCGAAGGAGTTCAAGGCGCCCCCGTTGCGAAGAACCGTTGGACACCACTGACACGCGCCGGGGGCACGGTTTCGTTTAGGCCGACGAGGCGATGACCTTCAGCGCGAAGTCCACATCGGACTCGGTGGTGTAGAGGTGGAAGGCGAAGCGGGTCAGCCCGGCTCGCGGGGAGGCCACGATCCGCGCCTCGTGCAGGGCCGCGACCTGCCGGTCGCTCAAGGGGACCGAGACGATCGCGGAGTCCGACGGGGGCAGGCCGAGGCCTTCGCGGAAGTGGGCGGCGAGCCCGACGTCGTGGGCGTGGACTTCGTCGCGGTCGAGGCCGGCGAGGAGTTCCAGCGCGGGGGTGTGCCCGATCCACGGCGCCCAGGACGGGGACAGGTCGAAGCGCCGGGCGTCGGGCGCCAGACGCAGCGGCGGACCGTAGATCGAGTCCCAGATGTCGTTTCCGGCGTACCAGTTGGCCGCCAGTGGCGTGACCGACGAGAGCGCCCGCGGAGTGCCCGTCATGAAGGCTGTGCCGCGCGGGCCCAGCAGCCACTTGTATCCGGCGACGACGAGGTGGTCGAAGTCGCCGACGGGCAGCGGCAGCCACCCGGCGGCCTGGCTGCCGTCGTAGAGGACGCGCAGGCCGTGTTCACGACGGGCCTCGGCGAGGGCCGCGAAGGGCGCGAGGCGTCCGTCGGCGGACTGCACGGCGGAGACGGCGACCAGGTCGACGTCCTCGGTGACCGACTCGGCGAGCCGCGCCAGCGGGACCGTGCGGACCGTGACTCCCCGGGCGCGGGCCACCAGGAACGGGAACAGCAGCGACGTGAAGTCCTCCTCGGCGGCGAGGACGACGCCGTCGTCGGGCACGGATGCGGCGACCAGGCCCACGAAGTACGAGGCCGAGGGGCCGTGCGCGACCTCGCCGGTGTCGACGCCGACGATCGAGGCGAAGGCCGTGCGGGCGCGCGTGATGAGGTCGTCGATGGTGTGCATGTCGACGCGGCCGGCGCGGCGGTCGGCCTCGTGGGCGGCGATGGCCTCGGTGGAGGCGAGGGGCGGCAGGCCGTAGGAGGCGGTGGCGAGATAGGTCGTCTCGGGGGCGAAGTGGCCGCGGACGTCGGGGATCGTCGGGGTCATGGTCCGACGTTAGGCCCGCAGCCAGACCCGCAGCGGCCCGAGTGATCTGAATCCCACTCGCAGGGCCGCGTCGAGGTCGTCGCCGGACTCGTAGCCGACGAGGCCGCCGGCGCCGAGCAGGTCGGCCGCCGTGCGCACGGCGCCCGCGAAACCCCCGCCGAAGACGTTGGACACGCCGACGACGCCACCGGCGGTGTTGAGCACGGCCCCGGCCGCGATGGCGCCGGTGGCGTCGCGGCCTTCGGCGATCAGCACCGAGGTGTCGGTGAGCAGCCCGGCCGTGAACAGGCCCGTCGTCTCGCCTCCCGACCAGGCGGTCTCCCACTCGGTGAGGTCGGTCGCGGCACGCCATTCCAGGGCGTCGCCCGCGGGCAGGGGAGTCCCCGCCTCCCGCACGATCCACTCGGCGTCGAAGAGCACCTCGAAGCCGTGCGCGGACAGGTCGAGGTCGGCGAAGGAGTCCTTGACCGAGCAGCCCGGGGAGGAATCGATCCCGGCGAGCACCTCTTCGGCGGCGAGGCCGGGCACGAGTGTCACCGCGTCGGGGTAGTACAGGGGAGTGCGGACGGGACCGCGCCACACTCGACCGTCGTTCGAGGTCTCGATGTCGTGGGCGCGGCACATGCTCGCGCACCACCCGGCGTTGTTGGCCGCTGCTTCGCTGATCACCGGCGGATCATCGGCCACGGACCCGCCGGACGCCACCGCTTTTCCGCATTCATACCCCCTAGGGGTAGAGTACGGTCGAGGAACCGCCACGAGAGGAGCCGCCATGGAGACCGTCACCTACAAGGTCACCGGCATGACCTGCGGGCACTGCGAGAAGGCCGTCACCGAAGAGGTCGGCGCCATCCCCGGCGTCACCGAGGTGCGCGTCGACCTGCCGACCGGCCACGTCATCGTCACCGGCGAGACCCTCGCCGACGACGCCGTGCGCGAAGCCGTCGACGAGGCCGGCTACGAACTCGCCGGACGCGTCTGAACCCGCCACCGGGGCGCCCGCGCGGGCGCCCCGGCGTCACGGCTAGAAGCTCTCCGCGTCGATCACGAAGCGGTACCGCACGTCACTGGCCAGGACCCGTTCGTAGGCCTCGTTGATCGCCTCGGCCCTGATCAGCTCGTACTCGGCGGCGATGCCGCGCTCGGCACAGAAGTCGAGCATCTCCTGGGTCTCGGCGATGCCGCCGATCATCGACCCGGCCAGACTCTTGCGCCCGCCGATCAGCGAGGACAGCCGCACCGAGCTCGCCTCCGAGGGCAGACCGAGGTTGACCATCGTGCCGTCGATGCGCAGCAGCCGCAGGAAGGCGTCGAGGTCGAGGTCGGCCGAGACGGTGTTGACGATCAGGTCGAAGCGGCCGGTCAGCCTCCGGAAGGTCTCCGGGTCGCTCGTGGCGTGGAAGTGGTCGGCGCCCAGGCGCAGGCCGTCCTCCTTCTTGCTCAGGGTCTGGCTGAGGACGGTGACCTCGGCGCCCATCGCGTGCGCGAGCTTCACGCCCACGTGCCCCAGGCCGCCCATCCCGACGATCGCGACCTTCTTGCCCGGCCCGGCGCCCCAGTGCCGCAGCGGCGAGTACAGCGTGATCCCGGCGCACAGCAGCGGCGCGGCGCCGGCGTAGTCGATGCTCTCGGGCACCTTCAGCACGAAGTCCTCGTTGGCGACGATGTGCGTGCTGTAACCGCCGTACGCCGGGCTCCCGTCGGCCTCGGTGTCGTTGTAGGTCGCCGTGCCCTTGCGGCAGTACTGGTCGAGGCCCGCCTTGCACGCGTCGCACTCGCCGCAGGCGAACACGAAACAGCCGATGCCGACCCGGTCGCCGACCTTGTGCCGGGTGACGCCCGCACCGGCCCCGGTCACGACGCCGACGATCTCGTGCCCCGGGACCATCGGGTAGTTCCCGGGCCGCCACTCGTCGCGGACCTGGTGGATGTCGGAGTGGCAGATCCCGGAGTAGCGGATCTCGATGAGCACGTCGTGCTCGCCGACGGCCCGGCGGGGGATGGTGGTGGGCGCGAGGGGCGCGCCCGCCGAGGAGGCGGCGTAGGCCCTGACTTCGGTGGTCATGTGCCCTGACCTTTCGTCCGAGGGGTGCTGACGGCTCACATCTTGCGCCGCCCCCGGCGGCGGCGGAAGCCGGGGACGGCGACGCGTGACCTGGGCCGCCGCTTCTCAGTACAGGCCGTAACCCTTCAGTTCGATGTCGGCGGCGCGCTCCCGCGCGACCTCGGACATCATCGCCGGGAACTCCGGTGAGAGCATCATGGCGTCGCGCTCGGCGAGCTTCTCGGCGGTGGCCGGGGAGAGGAACGAGCCGGTCGTCTCGCCGCCCTCCTGGCAGGTGGTGGCGAAGTCGCGCAGCTCCTTCTCGTAGGCGGCGAAGGCGACGGCGTGGTCGCCTCCGGCGGCGGCCAGCTCTCCGGCGAGGATGTAGGCGCCGACGACGGCCGTGCCGGTGCCCATCCCGCCGAGGGTCGCCCCATGGGCGGCGTCCCCGGCCAGCGCGATCCGGCCGCGCGACCAGACCGGGACGTCGATCCGGCTGATGGCGTCGAAGTACAGTTCCCCGGTCCCGGCCAGGGCACCGACCAGCTCGGCGGCGCGCCAGCCCATCCCCGCGTAGGTCCGCGCGATGATCTCCTTCTGGGCGGCGAGGTCGCGGCGGTCGAAGGCGAGGACACCGGAGGTGAAGGCGGCGAAGACCTCCGGCCTCCCGGCGGTGGTGCCGACGCTGATCATCCGGCCCGGCTCGTTGTAGGTCCGCGCGACACGGTCGGCCACGGTCCCCTCCGGCGCGGGCCAGCCCGCCACGTAGTAACCGAGGTGGCTCAGGTACTCCTCCTCCGGCCCGAAGGCCAGGCGGCGGACGTTGGAATGCAGCCCGTCGGCGCCGACGACCAGGTCGAAGGTACGCGGTGCCGAACGCGCGAAGGTCACGTCGACCCCCGTGGGCGTCTCGGTCAGCGAGGTGATCGAGTCCCCGAAGAGGTACTCGCACACGGCGCGGGTGCGCCCGTGCAGGACGCGGGCCAGGTCCGAACGGCGGACCTCGATGTCGCCGCCGGTGAACTCCGCGGGGAGCGCGAAGATCTCGGCCCCCGAGGCGTCGACGTAACTGCCCGGCGAGCCGCCGGTCGCGACCGCGCGCAGCTCGTCGAGAACTCCCATGCGCGACAGCACCGTCAGGTGCGCGTCGCTGCGGAAGTCGACGGCGTAACCGCCGCCGCGCAGGTCCGGCGCGATCTCGACCACCGTCGGCCGGAAGCCGTGCCGGGCGAGCCAGTACGCGAGTGCCGGGCCGGCGACGCTCGCGCCGGAGATGAGGACGTTCATGGTGTTCTCCCGATTCCACAACCGTGTCTGTTGGACACAGTGTATGGTAGACACGGTTTCTTCGAACGCGAAACGCGATTCCCGGGGAGGGCGACATGGCCGAGGACTTCACCGACGCGCTCGCCCTGCTCTGGGGCCTCAAACCCCCGCCCACGAGGGGCCCGAAAGCCGCGCTCAACCCCGAACTCATCACCGTCGCGGCCATCGCCGTCGCCGACGAGCAGGGCCTGCCCGCCCTCACCATGCAGGTCGTCGCCGAACGCCTCTCCTTCACCAAGATGTCCCTCTACCGGCACGTCCCGGGCCGCGCCGAACTCGTCGCGCTCATGGTCGACCACGCCGTCGGTCCCGCCCCCGAACTCGCCCCCTCGGCCTGGCGCCCCCGCCTGACCGCCTGGGCCGAAGCGCTCTGGCACGTCCTGCTCCGCCACCCCTGGCTCCTCGCCGCCATGGTCGGCCGCCGCCCCCTCGGCCCCAACGAACTCGCCTGGACCGACCACGCCGTCGCCGCCCTCGAAGACACCGGCCTCGACGGCGGCGAACGCCTCGACACCGTCTTCACCGTCGCCGGGCACGTCCGCGGCACCGCCCAGCAGCTCGTCACCCCCGAAGGCACCAGACGCGAGGGCGGCGAGGCCGAACTTGACCGCGCCCTGGCCGTCCTGCTCGACGAGCACCGCGAGCGCTACCCCGCGCTGACCGCCGCGCTCGCCGTCTCGACGCCCGACCAGGCCCTCGCCTTCGGTCTCGACCGCATCCTCGACGGCGTCGCCGGGCTCATCGCGAGTCGCCGCTAGATCCGGTCTAGCGGAAACCCGTCCGCGTCTCGCGCCTCAAGGGTGAGGATCGAGACGGGAGACGGAGATGAAGGGCTCGCACACCACCACCACGACGCTGCGGCTCGCCGTCATCGTGGGCAGCACCCGCGAGGGACGGGCCGGGGAGCCGATCGCCGCGTGGTTCGCCGCGCTGGCCAAGGACCACGGCGATTTCACCGTCGACGTCCTCGACCTCGCCGGTTTCGACTTCCCGGCCCGCCTGCCGGGCGAGGCGACGCCGGAGATGGCCCGCTTCACCACCGCCGTCGACCACGCCGAGGCCTACGTCGTGGTCACGCCCGAGTACAACCGGAGCTTCCCCGCGTCGTTGAAACAGGCCGTCGACTACGGCTACGACGAGTGGCACGGTAAGCCCGTCGGCTTCGTCTCCTACGGCTACCGCCACCGCGGCCTGTTCGCCGTCGAGCAGCTGCGGACGGTCTACGCCGAGCTGCACACCGTGACCGTCCGCGACGGCGTCCACCTCGACCTCCTCGACCCCGACGGCGGTGTGTCGCGACCGGAGGCCGGACAGTCGGCCGCCCGCATGCTCGCCCAGCTCTCCTGGTGGGGCCACGCCCTGCGCGAGGGCCGGGCCGCCCGCCCCTTCACCTGCTGAAGAGAACCGAAAGGAAAGAACCATGAGCGACCGCGCCAACACCCTCGCGATAGAAACGAAAGGCCTGGTCAAGACATTCGGCAAGACCAGAGCCGTGGACGGTGTGGACCTGGCCGTCCCCGCGGGGACCGTGTACGGCGTGCTCGGGCCGAACGGCGCGGGCAAGACCACCGCCGTGCGGGTCCTGGCGACCTTGACGCGACCCGACGGGGGTGAGGCGAGGGTCTTCGGGCACGACGTCGTCCGCGAAGCCGACACCGTGCGCTCGAAGGTCAGCCTGACCGGCCAGTACGCCTCGGTCGACGAGGACCTGACCGGCCTGGAGAACCTGATCCTGCTGGGCCGCCTCATCGGGCACCGCAAGGCCGCCGCGAAGCGCCGAGCCGAGCAGCTGCTGGACGCCTTCGGACTCACCGAGGCCGCCGGCCGTCAGGTGAAGAAGTACTCCGGCGGGATGCGCCGGCGCGTCGACATCGCCGCCAGCATCATCCGGACACCGGAGGTGCTGTTCCTCGACGAGCCGACCACCGGTCTCGATCCCCGCAGCCGCAACCAGGTGTGGGACATCGTCCGGATCATCGTCGCGCAGGGCACGACGGTCCTGCTGACGACGCAGTACCTGGACGAGGCCGACAACCTGGCGGGACGGATCGCCGTCATCGACCACGGCAAGGTCATCGCCGAGGGCACACCCGGCGAGCTGAAGGCCTCCGTCGGGTCGGGGTCGGTGCACGTCCGGCTGCGCGACGCCGGTCAGCGCGGCGAGGCCGAGCGTGTCCTGTCGGCGAACCTGTCGCTCGGGGTGAACCTCGAAGCCGACCCGGTCGCCCTGACCGCCCGCGTCGACGGGAACGGCGGGGGAGCCGCGGAGCAGGCCTCGCTGGCGCTGGCCGCGCTGGCCAGGTCGGGCATCACCGTCGACGAGTTCTCCCTCGGCCAGCCGAGCCTGGACGAGGTCTTCCTGGCCCTCACCGATCACCCCGCCACCGACGACGCCGAGAAGGAGGCCGTGGCATGACCACGCAGTCGACGACCACCACCCCCACCACAACGTCCTCGGTGTACACGCCGGCCGCCTCGGCGCTCAGTGCCGTCCTGTCGGCCGACGAGCAGCCGTCCCGGCCGAGCGCGCTGGCCGCGTCGATCGCCTTCGGCTGGCGCGCGATGCTGAAGATCAAGCACGTCCCGGATCAGCTCTTCGACGTGACCGCGTTCCCGATCATGATGACGCTGATGTTCACCTATCTCTTCGGGGGAGCGCTGGCCGGGAACACCACCGACTACCTGCAGTACCTGCTGCCCGGCATCATGGTCATGAGCGTCGTGATGATCACCATGTACACCGGCGTCGGCGTGAACACCGACATCGAGAAAGGTGTCTTCGACCGCTTCCGGACCCTGCCGATCTGGCGCCCGGCGGCCCTCGTCGGCGCCATCCTCGGCGACGTCTTCCGCTACACGATCGCCTCGACGACGATCCTCCTGCTCGGTCTCGCCCTCGGCTTCCGCCCCGGCGGCGGCGTGCTCGGAGTGCTCGCCGGTGTCGGACTGCTGGTCGCGTTCTCCTTCGCCTTCTCCTGGATCTGGACGATGTTCGGGCTGCTCCTGCGCTCGGAGAAGTCGGTGATGGGCGTGAGCATGATGGTGCTGTTCCCGATGACGTTCCTGAGCAACGTGTTCGTGCAGCCGGTGACGATGCCGGGCTGGCTGCAGGGCTTCGTCGCGGTCAACCCGGTCGCCCACCTGGTCGCCGCCGTACGCGGGCTGATGTACGGCGAACCCGACGGGTACGAGATCGGCTGGACACTGATCTCGGGCGGCGCGATCCTGCTCGTCTTCGGTGCACTGACGATGCGGCTCTACAACCGGAAGTGATGTGAGGACAGGGGGACAGGGGCGACACGACGGGCCGGCTGGGGGGAGCCGGCCCGTCGTTTTGGGTGCCCGTGCCCGTCCGCGGATCTCGCGTGCCCGCTCCCACGCTCATCCCTGCGCCCTGACTTCCGCTCGCATCCCCGGGCCCGCCATCACCTCCGCTCCTGCTCCCACGGCTGCTCGCCTACCCACCCACCCGGCCGGCCGGTGGCGGCTCGGCTTCGGTTGCGCGGACCGGGATGCCGCGCTCGCGCAGGGAGCCCAGCGCCGCGTTGGGCTCGCCGCAGGCGAACGCGCGGCTCGTCGACCGCCGCTCGCGGCCGGAACACCGTCTGCTTCCCAGGCGGGTACGGCCGTGGTGGCGACGAGCGCACGTCGACGACCTCGCACGCGCGAGGACAGGGGTCCCGCGCGGGTTTCGCCGGGGCGAGTTCGCTCGCCGTGGCTCGGCGCCGCCGTCTGCCGCAGCCTTCAGCCCGCCGCAGGACGCGATCAGCGGACTCAGGGGCTGCGTCGACGCGACCGGCCATGGCGGTTGGATCTCACCGCGAAGGCAAGGACCCCGCGCATGGCTCTCGCCGGGGTGTCGGGCTCGGCTTCCCGGCCTCGCCGGGCTCCGGCGTCGCGATCAGACGTGGTCTGGTTCCCGGCGGCCTCGCCCAAGCGGCGAAGGTCGCGGCGGTTCGGGTTCACCGGCGAAGAGCGATCCAGCGCGTTGGCCTCCGCGCGGGCGAGCCTGCGGCGAGTCCGTTGTCCGCAGTCCGCGAGGCCGCGACGGCGCTCGCCCGGGCCGGAACCGGGCAGCGAAGCCATGATGCTGGGCCGTGCCCAGATCCGCTGCCTCCGGAAGCCTCCCATCGTCGCGAGCCATCTGCGTGAGGGTGCAACGCCCTCGCGCGCCTGCGGCGCGTTACTCGCGCGAGTGTGCAAGGGCCTGCGGTTCGCCGCCGTGCGTTGTCTGCGCGAGGGCGCATGCGCCTTGGGCACTGCCGTGAGTTGTCTGCGTGAGGGTGCAACGCCCTCGCGCGCCTGCGGCGCGTTACTCGCGCGAGTGTGCAAGGGCCTGCGGTTCGCTGCCGCGAGTCGCCTGCGGAGGCTGCACGTAGCCCGGCGCATCCGCCGCGAGCCACGACCGTGCTCGTCCTGGCCTCCCGGTCCCCGCGCGGAGCGAGCCTCCGGCGAGTGCGCCGCTCGCGGGCCGCGACAGCGCTCGCCCAGGCCGGAACCGGGCAGCGAAGCCGTGATGCTGGGCCGTACCTAGATCCGCTGCCGCCGGAAGCCTCCCATCGTCGCGAGTCATCTGCGGGAAGCTGCCAGCGTCTCCGCGCACTCGCGGCGAGTTACCTGCGTGGGCCCTCAAGCCTCCGCCCGCCTGCCGCAGGCCCTCGTGTCTGTCCGCCGTGAGCTGTCGCCGCTAGCCTCAGGTGCCTGGGCCGCCTGCCACGTGTACCTGCGCGGGCCTTCACGCCCTCGCCCGCCCGCCTGCCGCAGGCCCTCGTGTCTGTCCGCCGTGAGCTGTCGCCGCTAGCCTCAGGTGCCTGGGCCGCCTGCCACGTGTACCTGCGCGGG
>NZ_JACHGT010000004.1:449094-570749 GCF_014202425.1 Phytomonospora endophytica
TGTACCTGCGCGGGCCTTCACGCCCTCGCCCGCCCGCCTGCCGCAAGCCCTCGTCCACCACGAGCTGTCGCCGCTAGCCCCAGGCGCCTGGGCCGCCCGTCACGTGTACCTGCGCGGGCCTTCACGCCCTCGCCCGCCCGCCTGCCGCAAGCCCTCGTCCACCACGAGCTGTCGCCGCTAGCCCCAGGCGTCTGGGCCGCCTGCAACCTGCACCTGCGCGGGCCCTCACGCCCCCGCCCGCCTGCCACAGGCCCCGCCCGCCCCCGTTCACCGCCGCGAGCCCTCAAGCTCCTCACCCCTCAACCCCACCCCTACAACCGCCACCGCACGCCGCCCTCACCCTCGTACCGGCAGACCGCCCCCGTCGACACCGCCTCGCGCAGGTGTGCGGCGAGCGGGGGGTGCTGCGTGTCGAGCCTGCGCAGGGTGTCGCGGATCCGCGCCGTCACCGTCTTGCGGGCGCGTTCGGCCTCGTCGCCGAGGCGGCGGGGGCGGCCGCCGAGGCCGGTGGCGGTGCGGAGTTCGTCGAGGAGGGCGTCGCGTTCGTGGTCGAGGTGGGCGGCGCGGGTGTCCTGCCCGAGGCCGGTGGCGCGGTCGATGGCCTCGTCGAGTTCGACGAGGCGCCGTTTGTAGCGGGCGCGGGCCTCTTCGTCGAGGACCGGGTCGCCGCCCATGGCTCTTGCGGCGACGACGGTTTCGCCGCCGGCGGGGTCGAGGAGTCGTACGGCGGGAACGTCCACGCCGGGTGCGCCGAGGAGCGCGTGAATGTCGTGGAGGCCTTTCGCGTCGGGCACGCGGACGGTCGTCCCCTCCCATCCCAGCGACCACACGGCGCCTTCGCGGCGGAACTCCCCGCCGGCGACGGCCTCCACCGTGGACAGTGCCGTCAGGTGCGCCATGCCCAGTTCGGCGGCTTCGGCCTCGACCGCCGCGACGTCCTCGGCGGCGCCGGGCGTGCCTTCGGACACGGCGAGGACGGCCAGGGCCGCCCGCGCCTCCAGCGCCCAGGGCCGCGCGCCCATGTCCTCGGCCGAGCGCAGGGCCTCGCCGTAGTCGGCGCGCGCGGCGACCGTGTCGCCGACGGCCGCGGCGAGCCGCCCGAGCCACAGCGCCACCGGGCCGCTGAGGTCGCACCCGTACAACGACACCAGCCACTGCCCGCGCAGCGGCTCCAGCGTCTCGCGCATCCGCGCGCACTCCGCGGGATCCCCGTCGATCGCGGCGGCCACGGCACGCGCCCGCAGGGCCAGCGACTCGAACATGCGCGGGTACTCCGCCGCGACCGGCATCGCCACTCCCCGCTGCCCGGCGGTGATCGCCGCCAGCAGGTCGACGTGCGGGTAGTCCGCGGGCCCGAGCCCGGCGAGCAGTTCGCCGATCCGCTCGTGATCGCCCTGGATCAGCAGCCGCGCCCACGTGATGTGGACGCCCATGAAGGCCCAGTGCTCGTGCTCGTGTTCCTCCGGGACGGCGGCGAAGCGCCCGAACAGCTCCTCTGCCTCGGCGAAGCGGCCCCGCATGGCGGCGATGATCGCGCGGTCGATGTCCAGCCCGGCCGACATCCGTGAACCCTGGCGGACGGTCTCGCCGAGCTCTTCGAGCGTCGCGAGGTAGCGCGGGTCGCCCTGCTCGGCGAGCGCGACCCACAGCAGGGCCGTGGCGTACTCCAGGAGGTCGGCGTCTCCGGACCGGTGCGCGATCTCGATCATCTCGCGCGTCAGGGCTTCGCGCTCGGGCGCGGTCCCGGGCCCCCAGATCACGTCGTGGCGTGCCCACAGGCCGAAGCCGAGGGCCTCGTCGTCGCCGTCGCGGCGGGCCAGGACCGACACGCGCACGGCCAGTTCGCGCGCGAGGTGGTCGATCTCGCGGCCGCCGCCGACATGGGCGGTGACGTCGCGCACCATCGTCCGGTGCGCCTCGGTGAGCAGCCGCGTCTTGAAGTCGGCCTTCTCCTCGGCCGTGCCCTGCCGGTGCACGGTCAGCGCGACGCGCGCGAGCAGCTCGGGGTCCTCGATGGCGCGCGCGTCCTCGGCGGCCTGCTCGAAGACCGCCCAGGCCGGGTTCCGGGCACCGCAGTGGTGCAGCTCGCCGCCGAGCGAGAGCTGGAGGAGGATCTTCTCCCGCGACGGCTCGGGCGGGAAACGCTCCAAAGCCCGGCGCAGGTGCGTGGTGGCCTCCTCGAAGGAGAAGCGGTCGCCGGCGTTGCGGGCGGCGGCGCGCAGGACCGCGACCGCCTTGGGGGCTTCGAGCGCCTCACCGGCCAGATGCGCGTGCCCGGCGAGGTCGGCGGGGAGGACCCGCTCGGCCAGCGCGGGGGAGTGGTCGATGGCGTGCACGACGGCCGCGTGCCGGGCGGGCGCGTCGGCGACGGCCTCGTACAGCGTCTCGCGCACCAGGTCGTGGGCGAAGGCGAAGCGGCCGCCGCCGTCGGCGGCGACCAGGCGTGCGGTCACGGCCTGGTCGAGCATCCGGTCGACCTGCGCGACCGGCGACCGCACCAGCGCGGCCAGGACCTGCCGGTGGAAGCGGCGCCCGAGCACCGAGGCGTCCGACAGGAGCCGCGCGACCTGCGGCGGCAGCTGCGCCAGCCGCCTCCGGACGGCGTCGCTGACGCCCGGCGCGATCGCCGACACCGACTGCCCCGCCCGCCACAGCCTCGCCGTCTGCTCCACGAAGAACGGGTTGCCGCCGGTGCGCAGGTGCACCTCGGCGACCACCTCGGGTGCGGGCTCACGGCCGGTCGTGCGGGCCATGATCGCCCCGACCGCGCCCGCGTCGAGCCCGGTGAGGGTCAGCGTCGTCGCGCGGCCCAGCAGCGGCAGCATCAGCTCGCGCAGTGGATGCGGGTCGACCTCGACCTCCACGTCCCGGTAGGTCCCGATGAACAGCAGCGGCTCGAAACGCGAGTGCTGCGCGGCGAACTCCAGCAGCCGCAGCGAGGCGGCGTCGGCCCAGTGCAGGTCGTCGAGGACGACCACCAGCGGCCGCGACTGGGCGGCGGTGACCAGCGCGCTGGTCACCGCGTCGTAGAGGAGGAACCCGTCGGCCTCCTGGCCCTCCTCCAGGAGGGCCGTCAGCTCGACCGAGCCGGGCTCGGCCGCGCGCGCGGGCGGCGCGTGCCGGTGCAGGGCACGGATCACCTGCGTCCACGGCCAGTAGCCGGGCGCGTTGTGCGAATCCCAGCAGGACCCGCTCAGGACCAGGGCGCCCGCCTGCCGCGCCCACTCCGCCGCCTCGGTCACCAGGGTCGTCTTGCCGATCCCCGCCTCACCCGTCACGAAGACCAGGCCGCCGTTGCCGTCGGTCACCCGCCCGATCTCGGCGCGCAACAGCGCCGCCGGATGGTCGCGGCCGAACAGTTCGGGTGTCATGTCGCGCTCGCCGTCTCCTCGTGTCGGGTCGCCGGGCCGGACCTCCCCACCGTCCAGCATGGCCGAGGGGTACGACAAATGTCGGTGGCCCGTGCGACAGTCGGTCAAGATCGTCTATGAGTGGAGACCGACATGCCCGCGAAAGTAGAGCTCCGCCCCTACGCCGAAGGCGACTTCTGGCTGCTGGAGCGCAACAACGCGCCCGAGATGACCGACCATCTCGGTGGCCCGGAGACACCCGAGAAGCTCGCGCAGCGCCACGAGCGTTACCTCAAACTCGACCCCGCCGGCGCGGGGATGTTCGTGGTCCTCGCCGAAGGCGAGCCGGCCGGGCTGATCGGTTTCTGGGAGAAGGAGTGGCAGGGCGCCGAGGTCTTCGAGACCGGCTGGGGCATCCTGCCCGAGATGCAGGGCCGTGGGCTGGCCACGGCCGCCGCGGTGGCCGTCGCCGAGCGGGCGCGCGCCGTCGGCACTCGCCGCTACCTGCACGCCTACCCCTCGATCGACCACCCCGCGTCGAACGCGATCTGCCGCAAGGCCGGTTTCGACTTCCTGGCCGCCGTCGACTTCGAGTACCCGAAGGGCAACCCGATCCGCTGCAACGACTGGCGCCTCGACCTCCGCGCCTAACCAAGCACCCCGGACAGCTCGGCGCGCGAGAGCACGCCGAGCTTCGGGTAGGCCTTGTACAGGTGATGGCCGACCGTGCGCGGGCTCAGGAACAGCCGGGCCGCGATGTCCTTGTTCGACATGCCCTCGGCGGCCAGCCGCACGATCCGCGACTCCTGCGGCGTCAGCGCGGACAACGGGCCGGGCTCGTCGCGGGCACCGGCACTCAGCCCGGTCGCCTCCAGTTCGACACGTGCCCGCTCGGCCCACGCCCGCATCCCCGCGCGCTCGAACACGCCGAGGGCGAAACGGAAGTGGTCGCGGGCCTCGGCCTTGCGCCGTGACCGGCGCAGCCATTCCCCGTAGAGCAGCCGCGTCCGGGCCGCCTCGGTCTCGTGGCGGTCGCCGTCGTGGAGCACGCAGGCCGCCCGGAAATGCTCCTCGGCGGCCTCGTCGCCGGCGAGCAGCGCCCGGCAGCGCTCGGTGAGCGCGAGTGCCCAGGGCTCGCCGACGCGCTTCGACCAAGCCGAGAAGTACCCGAAGGCGTCGGCGGCCCGCTCGGGTTCGCCGAGCCGGACCGCGGCCTCGACGACGTCGGGGACCGCCCGCAGGGTGCAGATGTGGTGACGGGTCGGCGGCCGGGTCAGCCGGTCGAGTTCGGCGAGGGCCTCGGGCACCCGCCCGGCGCCGAGGTCGAGGCGCGCCAGGGCCGCCCGCGCCCACGGCGCCCCGGGCGACATCGCGCCACCGGCGATGTCGGCCATGGCCTCGGCGGCACGGGCACGGCACTCCTCCTCGTCACCGGAGAGGGCCGCGAGATAGGCGAGGACGGCGGTGAACTGGTTCGTCCACTGCGGCTGATCGCCGTCGCGGGCGATGCGCATGGCCTCCGCGACGGTCTCGCGCGCCTCGGCGAAACGCCCCTGGAAGACCTCGACCTCGACGGCGAAGAACAACGCCGTCGGCAGCCTGCCCCACCCGCCGACCGCGCGGATCTCGGTGGCCAGCCGATCCGCGAGCGCGTGCGCCTCGTCGTCGCGTCCGAGCAGCACGCCGATCCCGCACATCATCAGCCGGTCCCCGATCGCGGCCTCCGGCACGTCGACGAGGGCCGGGGGAGCGTCGTCGAGGATCCCCGCGGTGATGAACGCGGCGACCCGGGCCCGCGGACCGGGTGGCAGATCGAGAGCCGCGAGCCCGCGAGCGGTGTCGGCGACCGCGTCCTCACCGACGTACCAGGCGAAATGCAGGGCCTGCACGAGCAGCTCGGCGGCCTGCTCCGGCTCGTGCCGCGCGGCCTCCTCGCTGGTCAGGCGATGTGCGAGGAGGTAGTCCCCGGACCAGAACGCGTGCAGGATCCGCAGATAGGCCAGCCGTCCGCGCAACCGCGCACCGTCGGCGACCTGCCCGGCCAGCGCCGAGGCCCGCTCCCGCAGGCCCGCCTCCGCCGCCGACTCGGCCGCCAGCACCAGCCGACGTTCCCGCTCGGCACCGGGCGCCGACAGCCGTGCGGCCTCGGCGTAGGCGGCGCTCGCCGCCGACTGGCCGCCGCGTGCCCTGGCCCGGTCGGCGGTCGCCTCCAGCGCCGCCGCGGCGTCCTCGTCGGTGCCCGCCGCGGCCTGCGCCCGATGCCAGGCGCGACGGTCGGCGTGCTCGGGCGCGTCGAGGGCCCCGGCGAGCGCGCGGTGAGCAGCGAGGCGTTCGGCGTGCGCCGAGCCCGCGTGCACGGCGCTGGCGACCAGGGGATGCCGGAAGGAGACGCGGCCGTCGTCGACGCGTACGAGCCCGGCGTGTTCGGCGGGCGGCAGGTCGTCCGGCCCGGCACCGAGGGCGGCGCCCGCCTCGGTGACGACCGTGAGGGAACCGCCGGTCTCCAGGGCGGTGAGCAGGAGCAGCGCGCGGGTCGCGGCGGGCAGGCGGGCGGCGGTGCCGTGGAAGGCCAGCCGCAGCCGGTCGGTGAGGGGGACGGTTCCCGCCGGAGCGTCGGCGGTCAGGCTCATCGGCAGCTCGCGCAGGGCGAGCGGGTTGCCGTGCGACTCGGCGAGGACCCGGTAGCGGACGGCGGCGTCGAGGTCGGCCCAGTGGTCGCCGACGACCGCACCGGCCGCCCGCGCGTCCAGGCCGCCGAGCCGCAGCTCGTCGAGGCCGGTGACCGGTCCCTCCTCGCGGGTCGCCAGCAGCAGCGCGACCCCGTCGGCGTGCAGGCGGCGGACGGCGAACAGCAGCGCGTGCGTCGAGTCGCGGTCCCACCACTGGAGATCGTCGACGAGAAGGAGCAGCCGCGCATCGGCCGCCGCGACCGACAGCAGCGTCAGCGTCGCCAGGCCGACCAGCATCGGCTCCGGCGCCGGGCCGGTCGCCAGGCCGAAGGCGGTGGACAGCGCGGCCCGCTGCGGGCCGGGCAGTTCGGGCAGGTGGGGGAGGCGGTCGTGGAGGAGCATGTGCAGGCCCGCGTAGGGCAGTTCGGCCTCGAATTCGACGCCGAGGCCACGCAGGACCCGCGGGCCGCCGAACTCGGCGGCGGTCGCGGCGGCGTGGTCGAGCAGGGCGGTCTTGCCGATCCCCGGTTCACCGCGCAGGACGAGGGCGCCGCCGCGGCCCTCGCGAGCGGCGGTCAGGAGGCCGTCGATGGCGGCGATCTCGGTGGCACGGCCGTGCAGCATGGTGGAAAGGTACCCGGGGGATCTCGGGTCGCCCCGCGCTCAGCCCGAGCCGATATGTCGACATCCGGCGGCGCCTCCTGTGCGAACACCCCGGCCACGTACTCGACGGCCGGCCACTGCCCGCCGATTGGTTGCTTACCAGAGCGGCGGCCCGCGAAGCCCTAACCTGGGGGCATCCCGAGCGGAGGAGCACTCATGGGCAAAGTCGTCATGTACAGCACGGTGTCGGTGGACGGCTTCATCGCCGACGAGAACGACCGGCCCGGACCCCTGTTCGACTGGTTGCTCAGCGGTGACGTGCCCCTCGACGAGAGCGGCGCGCTGAAGGTGTCACGAACGTCCTACGACTACACCCGGCAGTACTGGGACCAGATCGGGGCGACCATCGCCGGCCGCCACGTCTTCGACATGACCGACGGCTGGGACGGGAAACCTCCGGGCGGCATCGACCACGTGGTCGTCGTGACGCACCGCCCGGCACCCGAGGGCTGGGACCCCGGGGCGCCGTTCCACTTCGTCGACGGCGTCGCGGCGGCCGTGGCCAAGGCCCAGGAGCTCGCGGGCGACCGCGTCGTCGAGGTCGCCGCCGGTGACGTCGGCGGCCAGGTGCTCGCCGCGGGCCTGGTCGACGAGGTGCGCATGGACGTCGTACCCGTCGTGTTCGGCTCCGGTAAGCGCTACTTCGGGTCGGTCCACGCCCAGCACCTGCTGGAGGAGCCCGACGAGGTGATCCAGGGTGACCGGGTGCTTCACCTGCGCTATCGGGTGCGCCGTTGACCGATCGAGGCGGCGGTCGACGCGGGCGCGGTGCCGGCACGCGCTGGAACGTTCCCGCCGGGCGGGCGGCGTACCGGCCGGCACACCGCCCCGCCTCCGTCGGCCCGCGTCACACTCCCGCGGGCACCTTGTCCAGGAACCCGTGCACGGCGGTGATCCGGTCCTCGGCGTCCAGCTCGGCGACGTCGAAGCCGATGACGATCGGCTCCTCGCCCGCCGGCCCGAGGTGCCAGGTGAAGCGGACGACGTCGTGGTGCCCGTCGACGGCTCCGCCGAGGCTGAAGACCAGCCCGGCGAACTGTCCCTGCACCGCCCCGATCGCCGCGGCGATCGCGTCCCGGCCCTCGATCGCGGCCAGCGGGTCGGTGTAGGTGGCGCCGTCGGCCCAGTGCTTCTCGATCAGTGCCGCGCGGGCACCGGCGTCGGTCTCGTTCCACGCCGCGATGTACTGGGCGGCGACGGTCTCGTAGCGGTTCATCTCGTTCTCCTTCGGGAATGTTCAGCCGTTCTCGCTGGTCTGAACGTTACGGAGATCGAGTCGGCGCGGAATCTGTCACGCATAGGTACTTCCGGCCGGGGCTTGGGTACCGGTGGGGCCGGTACCTAAGCCGTCGACCGCAGGACGAGCTGCGTCGGCAGCGTCATGGGCGAGTCGGGCGGATCCCCGCACAGGATCCGCTGCATCATCCGCACCATCTCGCGACCGAGCAGCGGCGAAGGCTGCTGCACCGTCGTCAGCGGCGGTTCGGCGTAGCGCGCCTGCTCGATGTCGTCGAAGCCGACCACCGCGACGTCGTCGGGCACGCGCCGGCCGGTGTTGCGCAGCGCCGCCAGCGCCCCGATCGCCATCAGGTCCGACGCGGCGAAGACCGCGTCCAGCTCCGGCTCGTCGGCCAGCAGCGAGTGCATCGCGCGCTCGCCGCTGTCGCGACTGAAGTCCCCATAGGCGACGATGGCGCGCCGGTCGGCGGCCGCGATCGCCTCCCGGTAGCCGATCAGCCGGTCCACACCGGCGTTCATGTCCTGCGGCCCGGCGATCGTGACGATGCGCCGCCGCCCGGACTTGATGAGGTACTCGACGCCCTGCCGCGCGCCGCCGACGTTGTCGACGTCCACATAGGCCAGGCTCGGGCCGTACAGGGGACGCCCGCCGCAGACCACCGGCGGGCCCTGCTTGCCCAGCGCCGAGTACAGCGGATCGTTGCCGTGGCAGGAGAGCAGCAGCACGCCGTCGACGTGGACGCTGGTGAACCGCTTCACGCGTTCACGCCCGGCGGGGGTGTCCGTGGTCATCAGCACCAGCTGCCGGTCACCGGCCTCCAGCTCGGCCGACACCCCGCGCACCACGTCGATGAAGAACGGGTCGTCGCCGAAGACCTGCGAGGTCGGTTCCGACACCACCAGCGCGATGGAGTCGGTCCGGCGGGTCACCAGGCTGCGGGCGGCCGGATTGGGGACGTAGCCGAGCGAGTCGACGGCCGCGCGCACGGCCTCGCGGACACCGGCGGAGACTCCGCCGGCGCCGTTGACGACCCGCGAGGCGGTGGCCCGGGAGACCCCGGCGAGTTTGGCGACCTGCTCCAGGGTCGGCCTCAACGTCACCATCTACGCCAGCCCGTTGCGGGTGATCACCTTCCGATACCAGTCGGCGCTGGCCTTCGGTGTACGGCGCTGGGTCGCGTAGTCGACGTGCACGAGCCCGAAGCGGCGGGTGTACCCGAAGGCCCACTCGAAGTTGTCCATCAGCGACCAGGCCAGGTAGCCGCGCAGGTCCACCCCGGCCGAGATGGCCGCGTGGGCGGCGCGCAGATGCCCGTCGAGGTAGGCGACGCGGTCCACGTCCTGCACCTGGCCGTCCACGACGGCCGAATCGGCGTAGGCGGCGCCGTTCTCGGTGATCATCACCGGCAGGCCCTCGTAGTCCTTGTGCAGCCGGACGAGGAGGTCGGTCAGCCCCGTCGGGTCGACCCGCCAGCCCATCTCGGTGACCGGGCCGTTCGGCGCGGTGAAGTCCATGCCCTCACTGCCGGGGTGGGCCGGGCTGCCCTGCGCGTTGCGGCGGGCGCGGACCCAGGTTGGCGTGTAGTAGTTGATGCCCAGCACGTCCAGGGGCTGCTTGATGATCGCGCCGTCGCCGGACTTGACGTACCACAGCGGCGTGAAGCGCTCGGCCAGCGTGAGCATGTCGTCGGGGTACTCCCCGCGCAGCAGGGGCTCCAGCCAGATCCGGTTGGACAGCCCGTCGATCTGCTCGACGGCGGCGATGTCCTCGTCGTTGTCGCTGCCCGGCCGCACGCTCGTGCAGTTCAGCGCGATCGACACCTCGCCGGCACCGGCCGCGCGGATGGCCTGCGCGGCCAGCCCGTGCCCGAGGAGCAGGTGGTGGGCGGCGGCGAAGGCCTGCGCGGGAGCGGTGATCCCGGGAGCGTGGTCGCCCGAGGCGTAACCGAGGAAGGCCGCGCACCACGGTTCGTTGATGGTGAACCAGGAGCGCACCCGGTCGCCGAACTTCGCCGCGACCACCGCGGCGTACTCGGCGAAGCGCTCGGCGGTCTCCCGGGCGGCCCAGCCGCCCCGGTTCTGCAGCGCCTGCGGCAGATCCCAGTGGTAGAGCGTCGCCATCGGCGAGATCCCGGCGGCGCACAACTCGTCGATGAGCCGGTCGTAGAAGTCAAGGCCACGCGAGTTGACCGGGCCGCTGCCCGAGGGCTGGATCCGCGGCCACGCGATCGAGAAACGGTAGGCCGACAGCCCGAGGGAGCTCATCAGCGCGACGTCGTCGGCGTACCGGAGGTAGTGCTCGCAGGCCACCTCGCCGGTGTGCCCGTCGGTCACCGCGTCGGGGACCGCCGCGAACGTGTCCCAAATGGACGGACCTCGGCCGTCCTCTCCGGTCGATCCCTCGATCTGGTAAGAAGCGGTAGCCGCACCCCAGACGAAACCATCGGGAAACCGCAAGCCGGACATGTGACTCCTCGCAGGCGAAGTTGGGTGGCGGATAACGGTTCGGCGACCGTGGCCGGACCCTTGCAATATCCATGAGAGCGCTCTCAGGACTCTTATCGAGGAGCGACGGGATGTCAATAGCGGCCTCGGCAATTGGTTGATAACCATTGCGTAACAAGGCCTTGACATCGACCATCCCCAACACCAGTCTCGCTGAGAGCGCTTCCAAAGGAAGCGCGGGGAAGGGAACACGCGCGGCCATCCACAGTGGCCGCAGAGGAGGCACGACGGATGTCGATTAAGAGCAAGGCCCTCCACCGACGCCGATGGCTCATCGCCGTCGCCGGTGCGGTCAGCGTCCCGCTGGCCATGACCGGTTGCGGGAAGGCCGACGACAGCGCGAACGTGGACTGCACGGCGTACGCCGAGTACGGAGAGCACAAGGACACCGAGGTCAGCATCTACTCGACCGTCCGCGATGCCGAAGCCGACCAGCTGACGGCGTCCTGGAAGGACTTCCAGAGCTGCACCGGCATCAAGATCGACTATGAGGGCACCGGCGACTTCGAGACCCAGATCGGCATCCGGGTCAACGGTGGCAACGCGCCCGACATCGCGATCTTCCCGCAGCCGGGCCTGATGGCGACCTTCGCCGACAAGCTCAAGCCCGCCAGCGACAAGGTCAAAGAGCTCGCCACGGCGAACTACACCCAGGACTGGATCAACTACGGCACCGTCAACGGCACCCTCTACGGGACGTCCTTCGACGCCAACGTGAAGTCCTTCGTCTGGTACTCGCCGAAGCTGTTCGCCGACAAGGGCTACACGGTCCCCACCACCTGGGCCGAGCTCATCACGCTGACCGACAAGATCAAGGCCGACGGCATCGACACCCCCTGGTGCGCCGGCATCGAGTCGGGCGAGGCGACCGGCTGGCCGGCCACGGACTGGGTCGAGGACATGGTCCTGCGCACCGCCGGTCCCGAGGTCTACGACCAGTGGGTCAAGCACGAGATTCCCTTCAACGACCCCAAGATCGTCGCCGCCCTTGAGCGCGTCGGCACGATCCTGCGCAACCCCGAGTACGTCGGTGACGTCAAGAGCATCGCCACCACGTCCTTCCAGGCCGGCGGGCTGCCGATCCTGGACGGCAAGTGCGGCCTCCACCGCCAGGCGTCCTTCTACGCCGCGCAGTGGCCCGAGGGCACCAAGGTGGCCGAGGACGGCGACGTCTTCGCGTTCTACCTGCCCGGTGACGACGCCGCCAACAAGCCCCTCCTGGGTGCCGGCCAGTTCGTGACGGCCTTCGCCGACCGTCCCGAGGTCGAGACCGTCCGCCAGTTCCTCGCCGGTGGCACGTTCTTCAACGAGCGCATGAAGAAGGGCCCGTTCACCACGGCCAACAACAAGGCCGACATCAGCAACGCGGCCGACCCGGTCATCAAGCTCTCGATGGAGCTGCTCCGGGACACCACCGTGACGTTCCGCTTCGACGCCTCCGACCTGATGCCCGCCGAGGTGGGCGCGTCGAAGTTCTGGACCGAGATGACCGCCTGGATCGCCGAGGGCAAGGACACCAAGGCCGCCCTCGACGCCATCGAAGGCGCCTGGCCGGCGTAGCCGACTAGCCCGTGCGGGGCCTGGGACTCCGGGCCCCGCACGACCTATCGGCAACGAGGCTGGAGGTCTTGCATGGATCAAATCGACATTCTCGACGAGCTGCCCAAGTTCACCCAGCTCGGCATCGGCATCGCCGCGTTCATCCTGGTGGTCGGAATCCTGCTGCTCGTCGTCGACAAGCTGCCCGGATACGACAAGGGCCGGTTCGCGGCAATGGTATTTCTGCTGCCGGCGGGCCTGCTCCTGCTGATCGGCATGATCTACCCGGCGATCCGCACGGTCGTCCTGTCCTTCTTCGACGGCAAGGGCGAGAAGGCCGTCGGGTTCGACAACTACGTGTGGATGTTCAGCGATGACGCCATCCAGCAGGTGCTGCGCAACACGCTCCTGTGGGTCATCCTGGTCCCGCTGGTCGCCACCGCGACCGGCCTGATCTACGCGATCATGATCGACAAGACCCGCACCGAGGCGCTCGCCAAGGCGCTGGTCTTCCTGCCCATGGGCATCTCCTTCGTCGGCGCGGGCATCATCTGGAAGTTCGTCTACGCCTTCAACGCCAACAGCGACGAGCAGATCGGTCTGCTCAACCAGCTGGTGGTGTGGCTCGGCGGGGACGCCCAGCCGTGGCTGCTCAACGGCCCGTGGAACAACCTGTTCCTGATCATCGTCATGATCTGGATCCAGACCGGCTTCGCCACCGTGGTGCTGTCGGCCTCGATCAAGGCCATCCCGGGTGAGATCGTCGAGGCCGCGCGCCTCGACGGCGTCAACGCCTGGCAGATGTTCTGGCGCGTCACCGTGCCGTCGATCCGGCCGGCGCTCGTCGTCGTCCTGGTCACCATGTCGATCGCGGCCCTGAAGCTGTTCGACCTGGTGCGCACCATGACCGCGGGCAACTTCGGCACCAGCGTCGTCGCCAACGAGATGTACACCCAGGCGTTCCGGCTGAGTCAGCAGGGACGCGGGTCGGCGATGGCGGTGTTCCTGTTCCTGCTGGTGACGCCGATCATCATCTACCAGGTCCGGGCCATGCGCGCCCGTCGGGAGGAACGATGACCACTCTGACTCCCATGGCGGGCAAGCCCGCGGCCAAGGGCGGAAAGCCGGAGACCAGGCGGGCGAAGGCGAAGAAGCGGCTGACCAGCCGCACGGCCAGCGTCATCGCGCTGATCATCGCCATCCTGTGGACGACGCCGACGTTCGGTCTGCTGCTGTCGTCGTTCCGGCCGGCCGAGGAGATCAAGACCAGCGGCTGGTGGACGTTCTTCGCCAACCCGTCCTTCACCTTCGACAACTACGCCGAGGTCCTCCTCAGCGACTCGTCGGCGGGACGGCTCGGCAGCTACTTCATCAACTCGCTGGTCATCACCATTCCCTCGGTGCTGTTCCCGGTGGCGTTCGCGGCCTTCGCGGCCTACGCGCTGTCCTGGATCCGCTTCAAGGGCCGCGACACCCTGTTCATCGGGATCTTCGCGCTCCAGGTCGTGCCGCTCCAGATGGCCCTCGTGCCGCTGCTGAGCTTCTTCTCGTCCAACTTCGCACTGGAGGACGAGGGCAAGTTCATCCAGATCTGGTTCGCGCACACCTGTTTCGCGCTGCCGTTCGCGGTGTTCCTGCTGCACAACTTCATGTCGGAGCTGCCCGGGGACGTCATCGAGGCGGCCCGGGTCGACGGCGCCAACCACGGGACGATCTTCCGCAAGGTCGTGCTGCCGCTGGTGACACCGGCCCTGGCCTCGCTGACGATCTTCCAGTTCCTGTGGGTGTGGAACGACCTGCTGGTCGCGCTGGTGTTCGGCAGCGGGCAGGACACGTCACCGATGACGGTGCGGCTGGCGGAACTGGCGGGCAGCCGCGGTGAGGAGTGGCAGCGGCTGACGGCCGGTGCCTTCATCTCCATCATCGTGCCGCTGATCGTGTTCCTCAGCCTCCAGCGCTATTTCGTGCGAGGACTCCTCGCGGGAAGCGTCAAGGGCTGACGCCCGGCTCGCGCAGTACCGAAACCCCCGCCGCCCATTCCGGGCGGCGGGGGTTTTCACGGTCGAGAGGGCTCCTAGTCCACCAGCCGGACGAGCCCCGACTCCAGGTCGTAACGCGCGCCGACCACGTAGGCCGCGCCGAGGTCCTTCGCCGCCCGCAGCTCGGCCACGGTGTGCACGACCTGCAGCCGCATCGCCGCCTCGTTCGGGTTCTCCGGATCCTCGCGCAGGGCCTGCGCCGAGGAGCGGTACAGCTGTCCCACGAGGTAGGACATCGAACCACCGGGCGTCGCGACGCCGCCGATGGTGTCGCGCGCGGCCTGCACGCCGAGCTCGATGGCTCCACAGTGCCCGTGCCCGAGCACCACGACCAGCGGCACCGACAGCTTCGCCACCGCGAACTCCAGCGAACCGATGGCGGCCCGGTCCGGGACGTGCCCGGCGGTGCGCACCACGATCAGCTGCCCGAAGTCCTGGTCGAACAGCGCCTCGGCGGTGACCCGGGAGTCGACGCAGGTGAAGATCGCGGCGACCGGGTTCTGCTCCTCGGCGTGGCGCCGCGCGGCGGCCACGTCGTGCCCGTGTACCGGCTCGCCGGCGACGAACCGGCGGTTGCCCTCCTGCAGCCGCCGAAGTACCTCGGTGGCGCCGGGACGGGTCTCCGCCGCGTTCAGCTTGATCGACATGCCGCCGATCCTGCCAGCGGGATTGACAAGGTCGCAAGCCTTTCCCGCATCCCTGTGATGCGGAGCGGCGGTGATCGCGCGCACATGTCCGCGCGAGGTCAAGGCATGTCGATGCACAGGCATGAATGGGACATTACTCGACATAACGAATGTTCATGCAGGTCAACACGCCATATCCCGTCCGGCGGGAGTTGCCCCCATCGTCTAGGCTGCCAAACGGAAAGCTCCCAACGGTCCGGAAAGTCCTCATGCCACTTGAGCTGCGCAGCCGTACCGCCTCCGCCTCCGAACCGTCCACAGTCGACGATCCGCGCCGACGTCGCCGGATCCGCGTCGCGGTCGGCGGTCTCCTTGTCGTGTGGATCGCCGTCCTCATCGCGGCCGTGCCCTTCTATCGCCTCTACGACCTGCGCATCTACCACAACGCCATCGCGAGCTGGCTGCACGGCGAGGACCTCTACGCCTACTTCCAGGCCAACAACGGGCTCGGATTCACCTATCCGCCCTTCGGCGCCTTCTTCCTCGCGCCCATCACCGCCTGGCCGATGTGGCTTTCCGGCGTCCTCACCACCCTCGCCGGCGTGTTCGCGCTGCTGGCCTGCCTCTACTTCATCCTCGCGCCCTTCGCGCGGCGCCGCTCCTGGAGCGTTCCAGTACTGGTCTTGACGGTCGGCCTGGCCGCCCTCGCGCTCGAACCCGTCCGCCAGACCCTCGGCTACGGCCAGATCAACCTCGTCCTGGCCGCGATGGTGCTCGCCGACATGGCCGGGCTGCGGCTGGGTAACAAGTGGACCGGCGTCGGCATCGGCCTGGCCACGGCCATCAAGCTCACTCCCGCGCTGTTCATCGTGTACCTGCTGGTCGCCCGGCGCTGGCGGGCGGCCGCGGTCGCGACCGCGACGACCGTGACCGCCTGGGGCCTGGCCTTCGCGGTCGCGCCGAACTCGTCGGTGACCTACTGGGGCTCGGTGCTGTGGAACTCCGCCCGCGTCGGGCGCGCCGACTTCACGCCGAACCAGTCCCTCGCGGGTTTCCTCGCCCGGCTCTACGACCGGACCTCGACGCCCCTGCTGCTGTGGGTCTCCTTCGGCCTGCTGATGCTGGTCCTCGGGCTGACCCGCGCGCTGGCCGCGCACAAGGCGGGCGACGAGCTGTCGGCCTTCGCGATCATCGGCCTGACCGCCAACGTCATCAGCCCGATCTCCTGGTCGCACCACCTGGTGTGGGCCGTGCCCGCGATCGCCGTGCTGGTCTTCAAGGCCCTCGAACAGCGGTCGACGTGGATCGGCCTGGCCGCGCTGTCGACCTACGTCCTGTTCGTGGCCTCGCCGATCTGGTTCTTCGACCCCTGGAGCGAGAGTCACT
Source organism: Phytomonospora endophytica (assembly GCF_014202425.1). Classification (GTDB taxonomy): domain Bacteria; phylum Actinomycetota; class Actinomycetes; order Mycobacteriales; family Micromonosporaceae; genus Phytomonospora; species Phytomonospora endophytica. The sequence continues at coordinate 465,111 of NZ_JACHGT010000004.1, forward strand.
GGGCCGACGGGCCGCTGCGGGTCGCCACCGAGAACTCCTTCGCGGTCGCGATCATCGTGCTGGTGGCCGCGCTGCCGCACCGTGCGCCGCGACCGGTCCGCATGCCGTACCCGAGGCGGACGCTGGCGGCCTGACTCAGGCGTAGCCGTTCGCGGCCATCCACGCCGGGTCGGGCGTCACCATCTGCAGCACCTCGACGACCACGCCGTCGGGGCCGCGCAGCTGGAATCGCCGCTGCCCCCACGGCTCGGTCGCCAGCGGCAGCACGATGTCCACGCCCGCCGTGCGCAGCCGGCGCTCCTCGGCGTCGACGTCCTCCACCACGAAACCCAGCAGGGTCCCTTCGACGAGTCTGCCGCGCAGGGCCTCCGGGAGGGAGTCGTGTGCGCGGTCGACGAAGTCGAGCGCCATGGCCGGGTGGTCGGGGTGCTGGGTGTTGACGTACCACCCGATGTCGATGCCGACCTGGAAACCGAAGTGCTCGGTGAACCAGCGCGCGGCGCCGGCCGGGTCGTCGGACATCAGGGCCGTGCCCATGAGACTGAATCGCATTGTTCCTCCTTGGTCGGTAACCACTCCGACCATAGTACTATAAACGAAGTGGTGTCAAGGATGAGAGGATCACCCGCATGGCCAGGTCCAATCCCGAACGCCGCGCGGCCCTGCTCGACGCCGCCATCGACGTGCTCGCCGCCGAAGGCGCGCGCGGACTGACGTACCGCTCCGTCGACGTCGCCGCGGGCGTGCCCGCCGGAACCGCGTCCAACTACTTCGCCGGCCGCGACGACCTGCTCCTCCAGGCCGGCGCCCGCATCCACGTGCGGCTCGCGCCCGAAGCGGGGGAGATGGACGGGTACACCGCGGCCCCCGCGAACCGCGAGACCATCCGCGCGGCCATGCACGGGCTCTTCGCGCGCGTGGCCGCCGACCGGTCGAGCTACCTCGCCCTGCTCGAACTGCGGCTGGAGGCGACCCGCAGACCCGGCCTGCGCGCGGACCTGACGGCCACCGTCGAGGCGAGTCTCGCGGAGAACTTCCGCCTGCACGCCGAAGGCGGCTTCCCGGGGGACAGGTACACCGCGATGGCGTTGTACCTGGCGATGACCGGCCTGATCGTGGAGCACCTGACGCTGCCCGAGGCGTGGCGCGGAGAGGACTTCGGCGAGCTGATCGACCGGCTCTGCGAGCGGATCGTGCCGGAGGCCTGAGCAGGACGCGAAAAGGGCCCGGACTTCGCCGGGCCCGCTCGCACGTGGCTAGCGTCCTCGCGGCGCCTTCGGCCGCGGCGGCGCCATCTTCAGCCCACCACGCTCGATCGCGCGGCCGAGCAGCCAGAGGCAGCGCCCGATCCCGCGGAACAGCAGCCCGAAGGAGATCCGGAAGACCCGCCCGACCTTCTGACCGCCCGTCGTGGCGGGCGGCAGCGGCGGCGGGGGCTGCCAGGAGTCGGCCGGCTGGTAGTCGGGCACGAGCGCCTGCGGGTTGTACGGCTCCCGCGAGGACTCGTAGCTCGGCATCTCGTAGGACGGCGTGTACGCGGGCGGCTCGACCTCATAGGAAGGTTGCTGCGCGACGGTCGTCGCGGGCGGCGGTGGGGGAGGAGCCTGCTTCTTGCGCCGCTGCGTGGGCGGCGCCGGGGGAGCGGCCGACGGCGGCGGTGGCGGCGGGGGAGCCCCGCCTCCGCGACGGCTCCCGCTCGCCTCGGCCGGGGGCAGCGAATAGCTGCCGGCACCGGGGGCGGGCGGGGGCGGAGGCTGCGACGGCGGGTCCCACAGGGGGTTTCCCGGCGTCGGTTCGGCCGGGCGGGCCGTGGCGGGAGGCCTCGGCGGGGCCGGGCGGGCCTCCTCCGGCCACAGTGGAACGTCCGACGGCAGCTGCGGCGGATTGGTCATGGCACGGCCTCACAGGGGTTCGGGTGCGTCCATCGTACGCAGCGGGCGCAAGGCGCCTCAGCAGCTGCTGTCGGGTACGCCCTTCACCGTGACCGGCAGGTGGCCGGGCGCCTTCGCCACGCCGGTCAGCACGTCGGCGACGGCCTCCATCGAGGCCCTGGTGGTCCCGAAGGCCGCGATCCGGACCTCCGACTTCACCTTTCCCAGCAGAAACGGCGCGTCGGTCGAGACGGTCACCTCGGCGTTGACGTCCACGTCGGAGACGGTGTCGCCGAAGCCGGTGAGCTGCACGGTCCGGCGGGCGTCGTCGCGGACCTCGACGTCGCGCGCCGACAGCGCCGCGCGGAGCCGTTCGCGGGTCGTGTCGGCACCGCCGACGAGCCGCACCGGCCCGTCGATCCGGACCCCGCAGGACCCGGCGACCTGGGTGACGGCGGCGGCGGAGATCTCCGCGGCGACGTCGGCGGCGGAGCCGAGCACGTCGTCGAGGTCGGCCGCCTCGGGCCGCGGGAAGCCCGCGAGCCACTGCTTGAGCGCGACGACTCGGGTCGCCGCCTCGACGAGCCGCTCGCGCGGGAGTTTCCCGCTCTTCAAGGCCTCGGCGAGGCCCTTGTGCGCCTTCTTCAGGTTCTGCGGCATGAGGATGAGATCGTTGCCGGCCATGAGCGCGCGGACGGCCGCCTCGCCGGCGCCGTGGCGCTCGGTGATCGGCTGCATCTGCATCGCGTCGGTGACCACGACGCCCTTGAAGCCCAGCTCGGTGCGGAGCAGGTCGATGAGGACCTTCGACGACAGCGAGGCCGGCACGCCCGGGTCGATCGCCCGCACATCGAGGTGCCCGGACATGACCATCGGGACGCCCGCGGCGATCGCGGCCTTGAACGGGACCAGGTCGGCGGCGAGGAGCTCGTCGCGGCTCTGGTTGAGCTCGGGCATCGACTTGTGGCTGTCGACGTCGGTGTTGCCGTGGCCGGGGAAGTGCTTGACCGCCCCGGCGAGGCCCGCGCCGGACAACCCGGCGAGGACCGCGACGACCTGCTCGGCGACGGCCTGCGGGCCGGAACCGTAGGAGCGCGAGCCGATGACGGTGTTACCGGGGTTGGCGATCACGTCGGAGGTCGGCGCGAAGTCGACGTTGACGCCCAGCGCCGACAGTTCACCGCCGACGCCCTGCCACGCGCGGGTGGTCAGCGCGGGGTCGGCCGCGGCGCCGAAGCCCATCGCGGCGGGCAGCGGGGAGATCCCGGAGGTGATGCGGGTGACCGCGCCGAACTCCTGGTCGATGCCGATGATCAGCGGCAGACCGCCGTGGTCGTCCTTCGCGGCCTTCTGGAGGCCGTCGGTGAGGCGCCGGATCTGCTTCGGGGAGTCGAGGTTCGTGCTCGGGTTCGTGCCCGCCGTGGGGTCGTCGGCGGTGAACCGCATGAGGATCAGCCCGCCGAGCCGGTACTTCCGCACCATGTCACCGGGGGTGTCGACGCCCGCGAACGCCTGATTGGCGGCCCTGGAGGCGGCGGTGACGTCGTCGGCGTCGTTGCCGTACGCGTGCGGCATCAGGACAAGGCCGAGCAGTTCCTCGTCGGTCATGGCGGCCACCATAGCCTGCGCGGAGGACTCCGGCGAAGGGGTCGTGGAAGGGGTCGGGGCCGGCTCCTTCTCAGCCGAGCAGCCGGCGAGCGCCGAGACGCCCGCTATCGCGAACAATGTCCGTCGGGTCAGCACCCGGGCTAACTTACCTGGGTCAGCCAGGTCGCTGGAGCGCCGTCTCCGGCGTGACGATAGGGCTCTAGTTCGGCGTCCCAGGACGTGCCGAGCAGCTTCTCCATGCCGTGACGGATCGCCTCGGCGCCGGCGTTGCCGGACAGGAGTGCCCGCAGGCGGTCCTCCGGCACGACGAGATCGCCGTTGGCGCTCATCGTGGCGCGGAACACGCCGCGTCCGGGGACGTACATGACGCGCTCACCGTCGACGCCCTCGCTGGGCTCCTCGGTGACTTCGAAACGCAGCATCGGCCACTGTTTGAGGGCAGCGGCGAGCTGCGATCCCGTGCCTGCGGCACCGGACCATGTGCATTCTGTCCGCAGCGTCGCAGGATCCGCGGACTGCTTCGTCCACTCAAGAGTCGCGCGGGTGGCGAGCACCCGGGCGATGGCCCATTCGACGTGCGGACACACGGCGGGTGGGCTTGAGTGGACGTAAACGACCCCTCGCGTGGGCACGTGAGACCTCCTGGGTTGTCTTGATGCGCCTTCCCCCAACGCACCTGGCGAACCGCAGAACGGCCCGTACCCACGAGCCGATCCCCATCTTGACTTATGGGTCCCACGTTGCGCCAGTGATTCCTGAGATTCGCCGCCAGGAATATGACTATCCAAGGTGGAGGATACGGGGAGTCACCATCGGCTCCACTCCGCTGTCGGCTGGAAGCGGACTCGGCTGATCGGGTAGAGTTCGCCTGTTGCGGGTGACCCCGCACCGGCGCTCGCGGTGGACCGTTCCGGCAGCTTGCCGGGGACTTCCCGGGGGCTTCGGCAGGATCGCGCGGAGGCCCTTTTGGGGCGATTCGGCGGGGACTGTGCCGGGAAACACCGCCCGCCCGAGGCGGTGCCCCAGGTGGCGCTGGCCGCCCGGGGAGGTCAACGGGTAGAGTTGCCCGGTCCGTCTGTAGTCGGGACGGCGAGGCTTCAAGACGGGCCTGAGACAGGCTTTGGAACAGATCTATTCAGCAAGACCTAATCGTGAGGAGTAGCTGCGTGGCCAGCAACACGTCTAAGACCGCGCGCGCATCGGTCCGCGCCGGCCAGGCAGGCCAGGGTGGCGGTCTGAGCGTGCTGGGTGAGTTCAAGTACCTCATCCCGCTCAACAAGGGCAAGCACGCCTATGTCCGCAACCTCACCAACGGCAAGACCGTTCACGCGGCGACCGACTCGGAGCGTTTCCTCGAGGAGATCCGCCTGCTGGGCGAGGCCGGCCACGGCGCGAAGATCCAGGCCGAGCTGGAGGCGCTGACCACGGCGTTCCCTTCGGACGGCTGGGACGCGACGGCGAAGCGGCTCGCCGACGCGGGGGTCTTCGGCGGCGAGTGATCGCGGCCTGAGTCTTGACTCGAACGCGCACCCGGGAGACCGGGTGCGCGTTTTTTCGTGCCCGGGGGGCGGGTGGAACACCCGCCGGTGACCCGAACTCCGGGCGACCGTGGTGGCGTGTGCGGGGAGGCGGTATCCCCGCGGGCGAGCCACGGAGCGCGGCGGCGACGGGATTTCCGCTGGTCGCGACGTGTCGCGGTGAGGCGCACGTGCGGGGTAGAGCGCGACCGTCATGGCGGTGATGGGCGCGGCGGCGACGGGGCCGTCACCGGTCACGGCGGCGTGGCGTGGGGAAGACGCGTGCGTGGGCGGAGCGCGACCGTGGTGGTGACGGCGGCGCCCCACCGGTGAGGCGCCCCTTCGGCTCGGTCACGCGTGGTCCCTCGCCCGCTCGATCCGATCCCGTTCGCCCCACGGTCACCCGCGCTGGCCATCCCGGCGACACCCGCGTCCTCAGCCCCCACCTGTCCACGGCCGTAGCGCCGTGTCCATCGCCGCCTGCAGGCGTTCGCGCAGGACCGCCGGGTCGCCGTCGAGGGCGCCGGGCTCGTCGAGCAGGACCTGCAGCGCGCCCGCCGTCGCGCCGATGAAGGCGCCGACGAGGGCCCCCGCGCCGACCGCGTCGAGGTCGTCCGGAAACGCCTCCCGGAGGTGCCGGGCGATCTCGCGTTGCGCGTCGAGCTGGATCTGGAGCGCACGGCCGCGCACGGCGGGGACGGTCCGGGTCAGCCGCAGTCGCAGGGCCGCCGTCCGGCCGACCATCTCGTCGGCGGCGGTCCCCAGGTCGCGCATCGTGCGCAGCAGCACCTCGACGGGCGTCTCGCCGGGTGCGCGGGTCGCGATCGCGTCGACGGCGGCGGTGACGCGCGCGTCGGCGTCGGGGAACAGCACCTCCTCCTTCGAGGCGAAGTAGCTGAAGAAGGTCCGCGTGCCGATCTCGGCCGCGGCGGCGATGTCGGCGACGGTCGTCTCGTCGTAGCCACGCGTCTCGAACAGCTCGGTGGCCGCCTCGACGAGGGCACGGCGGGTGCGCAGGCGCTTGCGGTCGCGCAGGGTCGTCATGCGGGGCAGTCTACTGCATCGGTTGCGAAGCTGCATTCATTGCAAGTCTGCACTCGATGCTGTTATGGTTCGGTGAGCCACCCCGAAAGGAAACCCCTCATGGACGTCTTGATCTCCGGTGCGGGCGTCGCCGGTCCGACCCTCGCCCACTTCCTCGCTCGCGCCGGCCACCGCCCGACCGTCGTCGAACTCGCGGCCGACCTGCGCTCCAGCGGCAACCCGGTCGACGTGCGCGGCGAGGCCGTCGACGTCGCCGAGAGCATGGGTGTCATGCGCCGCCTGCGCGAGGCCGCCACCGACGTCGACGGCCTGCGCCTTCTCGGCCCCTCCGGCCGCCCGGCCGGGTACGTCGACATGCGCGCGTTCCAGGGCGCGAGCGGCAGTCGCGAGGTCGAGATCCCGCGCGGCGACCTCGCCTCGGTCCTCTACGAGGCCGGGCGCGACGACGCCGAGTACGTCTTCGGCGACTCCATCGCCTCCCTGAGCCGGGACGCCGACGGTGTCGACGTCACCTTCCGGCGAGGCGCGCCGAGGCGTTTCGGTCTCGTCGTCGGCGCCGACGGTCTGCACTCCACGACCCGCCGCCTGGCCTTCGGCCCGGAGGCCGACTACGTGCGCGGCATCGGGATGTACGTGGCCGGAATGCCCGTCGACGAGGAGATCGGGCGCGACGTGATCATGTACAACGTGCCCGGGCGCATGCTCGCCCTCCACCCCTCACGCGGGCGCGCGCTGGCCGCCTTCATCTTCCGGCACCCGCCGGTGGCCGGTCTCGACAGCCGCGACATCGAGCGGCAGCGGGACATCCTCACCGCCGCCTACGCCCACGACGGCTGGCGTGTCCCCGAACTGCTCGACCGGGTGCGTGCCGGTGAGGACCTTTACTTCGACGCCGTCAGCCGCGTCGAGATCGACTCCTGGACGCGCGGCCGGGTGACCCTGCTCGGCGATGCCTCCTCCTCGGTCTCCCTGTTCGGCGACGGCAGCAGCAGCGCCATGGTCGGGGCCCGCACGCTCGCCGAGGAGCTGAGCGCGGGCGGCGACCTCGCCGCCGCCCTGCGGCGCTACGAGGAACGTCACCGCAAGGTCGTCGGCCCTCGGCTGCGCAACGTCGGCCTCGCGTCCCACCTGCTCGTGCCCGGCACGCGCGCCGGCGTCGCCGTCCGCAACCTCGCGACGAGGCTGTCGCCGGTCGTCGCGGCGGGACGTCGACTGGCCGCAGGCCGCCGCCGTCCCGCCCCGGTGTGACCCTCGGCGGGCCCGCTCCGCGCGATCTTGCGGGCCCGCTCTACCCTCCCGGCATGTCAGTCAGCGGTGTCCACGCCCAGCCCGGCGGGAGCGTGCGCGTCAAGGCCTCCTCGCGGGGTCTGCACCTGAGCCCGCGGAGCAGGTGGGACTTCCTCGACGACGACCGCGTCGTGGGCCTGTCGGCCCTGTGGCTGCTGGTCGTCGGTCTCTTCGGGGTCGCCCAGCTCGGCTCGGGCAGCGCGCCACTCGGCGCGGTCCTCCTCATCGCCGGGATCATCGGCGGGATCCCCGCGCTCCTGCAGCTCGTCATCGAGGCCGTCGGCTACGTCGTGTTCCTCGCGGTCCTGCCGGTCGTCGTCATCGGTTTCCCGCTGCTGTTCTTCCGGCCGGTTCGCAGGGCCCTCGGGAAACTCTGGGGGAAACCCCTCAAGGACCGTCACCTCACGCCCGCCTCGGCCATCGCCGAGGTTCGCGTCCACCCCGGGCCGGTCGTCGACGTCGTCCGCCGCGACGGAGGCGGCGTGCGCCTGTCGGCGAACGGCCGCGCGGGCGAGAGGCTCGTGGCCGAACTCGCCAAGCTGGGACCCGGCGTCGGGCGGGTTGCCTAGTCTGGGGCCATGCGACTGACCAAGTTCACCCACGCCTGCGTCCGTCTCGACGACGGGGACCGAGCCCTGGTCATCGACCCCGGCGTCTGGACCGAACCCGAGGCCCTCGACGGTGTCACCGACGTCCTGGTCACCCATGAGCACTACGACCACCTCAACGCCGAACTCCTCGCCGGCGCCGTCAAGAAGGGCGTGCGGATCCACACCCACCCCGACGTGGCCGAACAGCTCGGGGACCTCGGCGACGCCGTCTCGCCCATCAGCGCCGGCGAGAACCGCACGGTCGGCGGTTTCCTCGTCGAGGCGGTCGGCGGCGAGCACGCCGAGATCTACGAGGGCAAACCCGGCTGCGCCAACCTCGGTTTCCTCGTCGACGCCCCGAGCGGAGTCGTCTACCACCCGGGAGACTCGCTGCACGAGCCCGGCGTCCCCGTCGGGACGCTGCTGGTACCGGCCGCCGCGCCGTGGCTGAAGCTGTCGGAGGCCCTCGACTTCGTGCGTGCCGTCCGCCCGCACCGCGCGCATCCCATCCACGACGCGATCCTCAGCGAACCCGGCCAGGGGCTCGTCGACCGCTGGTTCGACATGGCCGGGCGCACGGTCTACAGCCGCATCCCGGTGGGCGGCTCGGTCGAGGTCTGACCGGGCTCCCGCATACCCACCAGCGCCGCCGGCGGTTCCGCCCGGAAACCGCCGGCGGCGCCCGGTTCGCGCATCGGTTCTGAAAGGTGCCGACGCCCGGCTCGCCCGCGATCATCCCGTCCTCGTGACCCTCTCCGAGCGGCCGCGGGATCGTCGGCCGCGTCCAGGTCTCCCACTCCTCGGCGTCCCTTCGCGGTAAGCGACGTGCAGCTCCCCGTCGCCGGCCGAGCCCGCTTCGGGCGAACCGCATCCCTTGCCCATCAAGGGATGTAGACGCACGTCACGCCACACCCCACTGGAGTCTTCCCGGAGACGGGTGTAGCGTCAGCGTCGTTCGGAACGTTCACTAGATACTGAAAGGTGTGAAGCATGAAAACCAGTGACGCGGCGATAGCCGTCACCGGGCTTCGCAAGACCTTCGGCGCGACGGTCGCCCTCGACGGACTCGACCTTCGCGTCCGCGAAGGCGAGGTCCACGGCTTCCTCGGCCCCAACGGCGCCGGGAAGTCCACGACGATCCGAATCCTGCTCGGCCTCATGCGCGACGACGGCGGCGAGGCCGTCCTCCTCGGCGGCGACCCGTGGCGCGACGCCACCGCACTGCACCGCCGCATCGCCTACGTCCCCGGCGACGTCAACCTCTGGCCGCAGCTCACCGGCGGCGAGGCCATCGACCTCCTCGGCGCCGTCCGCGGCGGCCTCGACAAGACCCGCCGCGCCGAACTCCTCGACCTCTTCGAACTCGACCCCCGCAAGAGGAGCAGGACCTACTCCAAGGGCAACCGGCAGAAGGTCGCCCTCGTCGCCGCCTTCGCCTCCAACGCCGAACTGCTCGTCCTCGACGAACCCACCTCCGGCCTCGACCCGCTCATGGAGGCCGTCTTCCAGCGCTGCGTCACCGCCGAACGCGACCGGGGCCGCACGGTCCTGCTGTCCAGCCACATCCTCTCCGAGGTCGAGGCCCTCTGCGAACGGGTCAGCATCATCCGCAACGGCCGCACCGTCGAGACCGGCACCCTCGACGACCTGCGCCATCTCACCCGCACCGCCGTCACCGCCACCCTCGCCGCACCCGCACCCGGCCTCACCGCGCTCCCCGGCGTCCACGACGTCACCACCGACGGCGACACCGTCGCCTTCCAGGTCGACGACGGGCACCTCGAAGCCGCCATGACCCTCCTCGCCGGCGCCGGCATCCGCGGCATCACCAGCCGGCCGCCCACCCTCGAACAGCTCTTCCTGCGTCACTACGAAAGCGAGGCGACGGTCCGATGACCGGCACCCTCAGGCTCATCCGCCTCATCCTCCGCCGCGAGCGCGTCCTCGCTCCACTGTGGATCCTCCTGCTCGGCTCCCTGTCCGCCGGGCAGGCCGCCCGCTACGCCCGGACCTTCACCTCCGACGCCACGATCGCCGACTTCGCCACCGAGATGACCGGCAACAAGGCCCTCCTCGCCTTCTCCGGCCAGGTCTACGCGCCCACCCTGGCCGGCATGACGGTGTGGAAGATCGCCGACACCGTCTTCGTCCTCATCGGACTCGTCACCGTCCTCACCGTCATTCGCCACACCCGCACCGAGGAGGAGACCGGCCGCGCCGAACTCCTCGGCTCCGGCGTCGTCGGCCGTGCCGCCCCGCTCGCCGCCGCCCTCGGCTTCACCTGGACCGCCAGCCTCCTCACCGGCCTCATCACCGCCCTCGGCATGATCAAGCAGGGCTTCGACGCCGAAGGCTCCCTCGCCTTCGGGCTCGCCGTGGCCGCCGTCGGCATCGTCTTCGCCGCCGTCGCCGGACTCGCCGCCCAGCTCACCGACGGCGCCCGCACCGCCGTCGGCCTCGCCGGACTCGCCCTCGGCGTCGGCTACGTCCTCCGCTTCCTCGCCGACGGCAGCGGCCGGGAATGGCTGAAATGGCTCTCCCCGCAAGGCTGGAGCCACCTCGTCAAGCCCTACGCCACCGACGACCTCACCGTCCTCGGCCTCAGCCTCGCCCTCACCACGGCCCTCACCGTCGGTGCCTTCGCCCTCCGTGCCCGCCGCGACCTCGGAGCCGGACTCCTCGCCCAGAAGCCCGGCCCCGCCGACGGCCGCGTCCGCTCCCCGCTCGCCCTCGCCTGGCGCGTCCAGCGCGGCCTGCTCGCCGGCTGGGTCACCGGCTTCGCCGTCGCCGGAGTCGCCTTCGGCGCGCTCGCCTCGGCCATCCCCGGCCTCGCCGACAAGCAGGGCGACTCGATGCGCGAGTTCTTCGAGCGCTACGCCGACAACGGCCACACCGACCTCGTCGACACCTACCTGTGGCTGATGGCCCTCAGCCTCGGCTACGTGTGCGCCCTCTACCCGCTGCTGGCGGTCCTGCGGATGCGCGCCGAGGAGACCACCGGCCGCGCCGAACTGCTGCTCACCGGCGCCGTCGCCCGGCTGCGCTGGGCCGCCGGGCACCTGCTGATCGCCACGCTCGGCTCGGCCGCGATCCTGACCGCGGGCGGTCTGGCCATGGGCGCCGTCGCCGGGGACCCGTGGCGCGTGCTCGGGGCCGTCGTGCTCCAGGTCCCGGCCGTGTGGGTGCTCGCCGGGATCGGCGTGCTGGCCTTCGGGCTGCTGCCGAAGGCCGCGGGCTGGATCTGCTGGGGCGCCTTCCTCTTCGTCAACCTCTTCGGGGAGATCCTCGGCCCGATCGTCGGGATTCCTTATGCCACCTCGAAAGCCGTGATCCCCTTCCTTTACCTGCCGAAGGTGATCTCGGGCGGAGAGTTCAGCGCCGTCCCCGTGCTCGGCCTGACGGTCCTGGCCGTGGCGTTGACCGCGGCGGGTCTCGCCGGTCTGCGCCGGCGCGCGATCGTCTAGACCGCGCGGGACGGCCCCGGTCCACAGTGGACCGGGGCCGTCCCCTACCCCACCACGTCCCGGCCCGACCGGGTCGAGCGCCCGGTGCCGCCGCAGACGTCGCACGGACCGCCGTCGCCGTAGCGGCCGGTCCCGCCGCAGATCGTGCACGGGACACTCGGCGCGCCGGGCGTCTCACCGTGGAACACCGCGCGCTCGACGGCGTGGACCAGGAACTCCACGCCGGGCGTGAAGCCGGTGACGACGACCTTCCGGCCGTCGCCCGTCAGGAAGCGGGTGTGCCCCTCGCGCCCGAGCACGCGTGCGAACCAGCCCTCCTTGAACGGGGTTGGCTTCACGTCGGCGAACTGCGACCACCCGAACAGGCGAGACCGGCCGGCGTAGGAGTGGACGAGCCCGCGCTCGTGCACGTCGAAGGTCTCGCCCCTGCGGAGCCACGACATCATCCCCAGGACGATGCCGCCGCCGAAGGCGCCCCCACCCGCGCCGATCACGATCCCCCCGCAGGGATTCGACGCCGCAGCGCTGTCGATCATGGCGATGGCGACCGGGATGGCGAAGGCCAGCACGATGACGCCGCCCGCGAACGCGGCCAGCCCGGTGACGGCCCGCCGGTTGTTGTCGGTGACATACCGCTGCACGACCGGCCCCAGTTCCTCCACGGTGGAGGGCGGCCGCTGTTGGCCCGCTGGCACCGCCCGCTCCGGCCGTGCCGGTTGGCGCGCGGCGAACGCGGCCAGATCCAGTTTCTGCTTCCTCCGGGCGAGGAAGAAGGCGATGAGCCCGACGGTGACGGGGAAGACGACGAGCAGCGACACCGCCACGACGGTCTCGGTATCCATGCCCACTCCAGGTTCTCGGCGTCGCGGAACCACAAGGTCGCACACGGTGCCTTGATTTGCAACGGTTCAGGGCGCTTGTCCGTTACGACCGGTCCCGGATGGCCGTGCTAACCGCGAACCCTTGCCGGGACGGGGGAATCGGAGCCGTGACAGGCGACCGGCCGCGATGTGGAGAAGGAACGGCGAGGCCCGGTCCACAGTGGACCGGGCCTCGCCGTCACGTTCTGCCGCCTTCACGGCGCAATGTTCCCGTGGGTCTCCGTGACACGCCGACGCGTCTCACCGAGCTCCACGGCCTTCGCCCCACGCATGGCGCCGGTCGGCACCGGGCCGTGGACCCCGCCACCGGCGGCCCGGCCCGGCACGATCGAGATCCGCGCGGCCCTTCCCGACGCGCGGACCGTCGCCGTCGACATTCGCCGACCACGTCGACGCCCTCGACGGTGTGCGTGCCTCTGTCGAGCGCCGCCCGCCAGGCGCGCGTCGGAGCGGCACACGATCACCGGTGTCCCGTCGATCTCGCTCCGAGCCGTCATCCCCCGGCGCCCTCCACGGGCGCCTCGGCGACGCTCGGGACGTCTCGTTCCCTACGCCTTCACGAACAGCAGGGACACGTTGTGCCCGCCGAACCCGAAGGAGTTGTTCAAGGCGGCCGGGACGACCGTCTCGCGCTTGGTGCCGCGCGCGACTTCGAGGTCGAGCGCGTCGTCGGGGTCTTCGAGGTTGATGGTCGGGGGGACCACGTCGTTCTTGATGGCCAGGATCGTGGCGATCGACTCGACGGCGCCCGCACCGCCGAGCAGGTGACCGGTCATCGACTTCGTGCTGGTCAGCAGCACGTGGTCGCCGATGGCGGTCTTGATGCCGCGGACCTCGCCCATGTCCCCGACGGGCGTCGAGGTGGCGTGCGCGTTGACGTGCTTGACGTCGGCACCGGTCAAGCCGGCGTCCTCAAGGGCGAAGCGCATCGCGCGGATGCCGCCCTCGGGGTCGGGCTGGACGATGTCGAAACCGTCGGAGGTGAGACCGGCGCCCGCGAGGCGCGCGTACACCTTCGCGCCGCGCGCGGCGGCGTGGTCGGCGCGCTCCAGCACGACCGCGCCGGCGCCTTCGCCCATGACGAAACCGTCGCGGCCCTTGTCCCAGGGGCGGGAGGCGCGCTCGGGTTCGTCGTTGCGGGTCGACAGCGCCCGCATCGAGGCGAAACCGGCCAGCGGCAGGGCGTGGATGACCGCCTCGCAGCCACCGGCGACGACGATGTCGGCGCGGCCGGAGCGGATCATGTCAAGGCCCCAGGCGATGGCCTCGTTACCGGTCGCGCAGGCGCTGGTCGGGGCGTGCACCCCGGCCTTGGCGCCCAGTTCGAGACCGACCCAGGCCGCCGGGCCGTTCGGCATGAGCATCGGAACGGTGTGCGGCGACACCCGGCGCGGCCCGGAGGCCTCAAGGATGTCGTCCTGGGCGAGCAGGGTGATGGCACCGCCGATGCCGCTGCCGAAGCAGACGCCGAGGCGGTACTTGTCGACGTCCTCGTCGATCGCTTCGAGCCCGGCGTCGGCGTAGGCCTCGCGGGCGGCGATGATCGCGATCTGCTCACTGCGGTCGAGCCGGCGCATGCGCACCCGCTCGATCTTCTCGGACGGGTCGACGGCGAGCTGCGCGGCGATCCGCACCGGCAGCTGTTCGGCCCAGTCCTGCGCGAGCACACCGACACCCGAGCGGCCATCGAGCATGGCCGCCCAGGTGGACGCGACGTCCCCGCCGAGCGGGGTCGTCGCGCCGAGACCGGTGATGACTACCTCGGTCACTTGCCGGCCTTCTCGATGAACGACACCGCGTCACCGACGGTCTTGAGGTTCTGGACCTCGTCGTCGGGGATCTTGACGTCGAAGCGCTCTTCGGCGGCCACGACGACCTCGACCATGGAGAGCGAGTCGACGTCGAGGTCGTCGGTGAACGACTTGTCCTCGGCGGCGTCGTCGGGGTTCACACCCGCGACCTCTTCGAGGATCTCGGCAAGGCCTTCGCGGATTTCGTCACGGGTCATTACTGGTTCTTCCTTCCGGTTGTCAGTCACACCTTCGGTGACGTCTATGGGCAACGGATGATCTGGCCGGCATAGGTGAGCCCGCCGCCGAAGGCGAAGAGCAGCACCGGCGCCCCCGAGGGGATCTCGCCGCGCGCGACCATCTTGGAGAGCGCCAGTGGGACCGACGCCGCCGAGGTGTTGCCGGACTCGACGATGTCACGGGCGATGACGGCGTTGTCGGCGCCCAGCCGCTTCGCGATGCCCTCGATGATGCGGAGGTTGGCCTGGTGGAAGACCACCGCGGCCACGTCCTCGATCTTGACGCCCGCCGACTCGGCCGCCTTGCGGGCGAGGGGGGCGAGGGTGGTGGTGGCCCAGCGGAACACCGACTGGCCGTTCTGGTTGATGTACGGGTGGTCGCCGAGGATGCGCACGGCGTCGCTCATCTCGGGAACCGAGCCCCACACGACCGGCCCGACGCCGGGCTCCTCGCCGGGCGCGGTGGCGGTGAGCACGACGGCTCCGGCGCCGTCGCCGAACAGGACGCAGGTGGAGCGGTCGGTCCAGTCGGTGAAGTCGCTGAGGCGTTCCACGCCGACGACGATGGCGTTCGTCGCCGCGCCCGCGCGGATGGCGTGGTCGGCGGTGGCGACGGCGTGCGGGAAGCCCGAGCAGGCGGTGTTGATGTCGATCGCGGCGGGCGCGTCGATGCCGAGGCCCGCGGCCACCCGGGAGGCGACGTTCGGGGTCCGGTCGAGCGCGGTGCAGGTCGCCACGATCACGTAGTCGATGTCGGCCGCGGTGAGACCGGAAGCGGCCAGGGCCTTCTCGGCGGCGGCGGTGGCCATGTCGGCCACCGTCTCGTCCTCGGCGATCCGGCGCTCCTTGATGCCGACGCGGCTGACGATCCATTCGTCGTTGGTGTCGACCATCTTGGCCAGGTCCTCGTTGGTGAGGACCTTCGACGGCTGGTAGTGACCGAGGCCGACGACCTTGGTCCCGTTGACGCCGTTGGTCACGGGTTGCCTCCTGGGTGGATGCGGGCGAGCGGTTGACCGGCGGCGATCGGGTCGTCGTCGGAGACGAGCCATGCGACGAGCACGCCGGTGTGCCCGGCGACCAGGTCGACCGGTTCGTGTCGGGTCAGCACCCGCCCGAGCAGGTCGCCCTGGGAGACCTCGGTGCCCTCGGCGATGTCGGCCGGGGCGAAGCGTCCCGCCGAAGGCGAGACGGTGACGTGGAAGGGGACCGACGGCCGGGTGCTCGGCACCACGCCGTGCCGGGCGATCAGATCCCGCGCCTTGGCGAGGTCGTCAGGTGTGTTCACCGTGACCACCTCCATGCCTTTGAGTGCCCGTTTCGCCAGCCCCGCAAGCGTCCCCGCGGGCGGAAGTTCGATGATCGCGGTGACGCCGAGGTCGGCGAGGGTCGTCATGCACTCGTCCCAGCGGACCGGTGAGGTGACCTGGCGGACGAGGCGGCGCACGGTCTCGGCTCCGCCGGTGACGGCGGTGCCGTCGGCGTTGGACAGCAGGATCTTGTGCGGATCGCGGGTGGCGATGCCGCCGGCGAGCGCTTCGAGGGTGCGGCGGGCGGGTGCCATGTACGGCGTGTGGAACGCCCCGGCGACCTTGAGGGGGATGATGCGGGCCTTCGCGGGCGGCTGCGCGACGAGTTTCGCGATGGCCTCCGAGGAACCGGCCGCGACGGTCTGCCCGGCGCCGTTGACGTTGGCGGGGTAGGCGCCGGCGGCCTCGATGGCGGCGGTCACCTCGGCGGGGTCGCCGCCCAGGACGGCGGCCATGCCGGTCTCTTCGAGGGCGCACGCGGCGGCCATCTCGCGGCCGCGGACACCGGCGAGGGTCATCGCGGTCTCGGGGGAGAAGACACCCGCGAGCGCGCCGGCGGTGATCTCACCGATGGAGTGCCCGGCGAGGACGGCCACGTCGTGCAGCGGGAGCCGCTCGGCGGCCAGGAGACCCGCGGCGACCAGCAGCGGCTGGGTCTTGGCGGTGTCCTTGATCTCGTCGTCGCCGGCGTCGGTGCCCAGGTGGACCAGGTCGACGCCGGAGAGGGCCGACCACCAGTTCAGGCGCGCCCGGGCGCCGGGGAGGTCGAGCCAAGGGGACAGGAAGCCGGGCTTCTGTGAGCCCTGGCCTGGAGCCAGTAGAGCGAGCACCTGTTGACTGTTGCCTACCTGTCACTGTCCGCGCGAGAGCGCCGTCTACGAGATCGAACCAGGTCTTTTAGAGGTTTCCTACAAACGTGGCTGGTGGGTATGCCCAAGATGGCACGGCGGAAAACCAGACGACCGCGTCACAGCGCTGGCCTATTCTTGATCGGCCATGACTGCGCCTGACCGATTCACCCTCGCCGCCCTGCGCCGACGCCTGCCCGAGCTCATGCCCGCCGACGAGGCGCGCCTGCGCCGCAGGCTCGACGGCCTGCGCGGCTCCGAGCCGAACCCGGACATGTTCGCCGAGCTCACCACGAACATAGAGCAGGCGGAGGCCCGGGTGGCCGCTCGCCGCTCCGCCGTGCCGAAGATCACCTATCCGCCACAGCTGCCGGTCAGCGACCGCAAGGACGAGATCCTCGCCGCCGTCCGCGACCACCAGGTCGTCATCGTCGCCGGTGAGACCGGTTCGGGCAAGACCACCCAGATTCCCAAGATCTGCCTGGAGGCCGGCCGCGGCATCCGCGGCCGTATCGGCCACACCCAGCCCCGCCGCCTCGCCGCCCGCACCGTCGCCTCCCGCATCGCCGACGAACTCGGCACCGAACTCGGCGGCGCCGTCGGCTGGAAGGTCCGCTTCACCGACAAGGTCGGCGACAACACCCTCGTCAAGCTCATGACCGACGGCATCCTGCTCGCCGAGATCCAGTCGGACCGGATGCTGCGGGCCTACGACACGATCATCATCGACGAGGCGCACGAGCGCAGTCTCAACATCGACTTCATCATGGGCTACCTCAAGCAGCTGCTGCCCAGGCGTCCCGACCTGAAGGTCGTCATCACCTCGGCGACGATCGAGACGGAGCGCTTCTCGCAGCACTTCGGTGACGCGCCGGTCATCGAGGTGTCGGGCCGGACCTACCCGGTCGAGGTGCGGTACCGGCCGATCGTGGACGATGCCGAGGACCGGGACGAGGACCCCGACCAGATCTCGGCGATCATCGAGGCCGTCGAGGAGCTGTCCCTTGAGGCCCCCGGCGACGTGCTGGTGTTCCTCTCAGGTGAGCGCGAGATCCGCGACACCGCCGACGCGCTGAACAAGAAGAAGTACCGGCATACGGAAGTACTTCCCTTGTACGCCAGGCTCTCCAACGCCGAGCAGCAGCGGATCTTCCAGTCCCATCCGGGGCGCCGGATCGTCCTCGCGACCAACGTCGCCGAGACCTCGCTGACGGTTCCGGGCATCAAGTACGTCGTCGACCCGGGGACCGCGCGGATCTCGCGCTACAGCCACCGCACGAAGGTGCAGCGGCTGCCGATCGAGCCGGTCTCGCAGGCTTCGGCCAACCAGCGCAAGGGCCGCTGTGGCCGTACCTCCGACGGCATCTGCATCCGGTTGTACGCCGAGACCGACTTCAACTCGCGGCCGGAGTACACCGACCCGGAGATCCTGCGCACGAACCTGGCCTCGGTCATCCTGCAGATGACGGCCGCCGGGCTCGGCGAGATCGAGTCCTTCCCCTTCATCGACCCGCCGGACAAGCGCAACATCAAGGCCGGTGTCGAGCTGCTGGTCGAGCTGGGCGCGATCGACCCGGCGCAGTCGGATCCGCGCAAGCGCCTGACGCAGCTGGGCCGCAAGCTGGCGGCCCTGCCGGTCGACCCGCGCCTGGCGCGGATGGTCCTGGAGGCCGAGAGCAACGGCTGTGTGCGCGAGGTCATGATCATCGCGTCGGCACTGTCCATTCAGGACCCGCGGGAGCGTCCCACGGAGCGTCGTGAGGCCGCCGACCAGAAGCACGCGCGTTTCGCCGACCCCGAGTCGGACTTCATGGCCTACGTCAACCTCTGGAACCACCTGACCGAGCAGCAGCGGGAACTGTCCTCGAACCAGTTCCGCCGCACGGTCAAGGCCGAGTTCCTCAACTTCCTGCGGGTCCGGGAGTGGCAGGACATCCACGCCCAGCTGCGGCAGGTCCTCAAAGGGCTCGGTGTTCATCCGACCGACGCCGTCGCCGACCCGAAGAACGTGCACACCGCGCTGTTGTCGGGCCTGCTGAGCCATATCGGCCTCAAGGACGGCGACAAGCGCGAGTACACCGGAGCCCGGGGCGCGAGGTTCGCGATCTTCCCGGGTTCGGGTCTGTTCAAGAAGACCCCGCGCTGGGTCATGGCCGCCGAACTGGTGGAGACCTCGCGGTTGTGGGCGCGCATCGCCGCCAAGATCGAGCCCGAGCAGATCGAGCCCCTCGCCGGTCATCTCGTCAAGCGCACCTACAGCGAACCGCACTGGGAGAAGAAGGCCGCGGCGGTCATGGCCTTCGAGAAGGTGACCCTCTACGGCGTCCCGATCGTGGCCAGGCGCAAGGTGAACTTCGGCCGCATCGACCCGCCGGTGGCGCGGGAACTGTTCATCCGCAACGCCCTCGTCGAAGGCGACTGGGACACCCACCACCGCTTCTTCGGTGACAACCGGGCCCTCCTCGACGACATCGAGGAACTGGAGCACCGGGTCCGCCGCCGCGACATCCTCGTCGACGACGAGACGCTCTTCGAGTTCTACGACGCCCGGATCCCCGAGGACGTCGTCTCCGGGCGGCACTTCGACTCCTGGTGGAAGAAGGCCCGGCACGAGCGGCCCGACCTGCTCAACTTCGAGAAGTCGATGCTCATCAACGAGGGCGCCGGGGGAGTCGACCGCGAGGACTACCCGGACCACTGGGACAGCGCGGCGGGGATCCGTCTGGTGCTGTCGTACCAGTTCGAGCCGGGCGACGCCGCCGACGGCGTGACCGTCCACATTCCACTGGCGGTGCTCAACCAGGTCACGCCGGAGGAGTTCAGCTGGCAGATCCCGGGCCTGCGCGAGGAACTGGCCACGACGCTGATCAAGTCGCTGCCGAAGACGCTGCGCCGCAACTTCGTGCCCGCGCCCGACTACGCCCGTGCCGCCCTGCACACCATGACACCCGGCGAGCGCGCTCTCGGCGACGAGCTGGAGGTCGCGCTGCGGACCCTGACGGGCGTTCCGGTCCCGCACGGTTCCTGGGACTTCACGAAGGTCCCGCCGCACCTGCTGATGACCTTCCGTGTCCTCGACGACAAGGGCAAGCGCATCGGCGAGAGCCGTGACCTGGCCGCGCTTCGCACCGAACTCGCCGGCCAGATCCGCGCCGAGGTCAACCTCGACGCCGACAGCGTGACCCGTGAGGGCCTCAAGACCTGGGACTTCGGGGCTCTCCCGCGCGTCTACGAACGCAAGCGCGGCGGTTACGAGGTCAAGGCCTACCCCGCACTCGTCGACGAGGGCGCGAGCGTGGCGATCCGCCTGCTGGACACGCCGACCGAGCAGACCCGCGCGATGTGGGCCGGTACCCGCCGCCTGCTCCTGCTCAACAGCCCTTCGCCGATCAAGCACGTCCTCGGGCGGCTGTCGAACCCGGCGAAGCTGGCCTTGGCGGCCAACCCCTACGCGAAGATGAACGAGCTCTTCGAGGACTGCGTGACCTGCGCCGCCGACACGCTCATCACCCGCAACGGGGGAGTGGTGTGGGACCGTGACTCCTTCACCGCGCTCCACGACGCGTTCCGGGCCGAGCTCATCGACACCACCGACCAGGCCGTCCAGACGGTCCGCAAGGTCCTGGGTGTCTGGCACCGCCTCGACAAGCGCCTCAAGGGGACCGGCAATCTCGCCTGGCTGCCGTCGCTGACCGACATGCGCCGCCAGCTCGACGGGCTCGTCTTCCCCGGTTTCGTGTCGGCCACCGGCCTGCACATGCTCGCGCACCTTCCGCGCTACCTCGAAGCCCTCGACCGCCGTCTCGACCGCATCGGCCAGAACCCGGGCCGCGACCGCGATCTGAGCGAGCAGATGGAGTACGTCGAGGAGGCCTACGCCAAACTCCTCGCCGAGTTGCCTCCGTCACGTCGCAACTCCGTCGACGTCAAGAACATCCGCTGGATGATCGAGGAGCTGCGGGTCAGCTTCTTCGCCCAGGGCCTCGGCACCGCCTATCCCATCTCCGAACAGCGCATCGCACGGGCGATCGCCTCGGTCCGTTAACCCGCTTGCGCGGGGTCTTTCAGCAGGTGAAGATCACCCCGATGACTACACATGACGCACCCGTACTCCGCCTGGTCACGCTCCCGGAGGCCGCTCTCCACGCGCTCCTCGCCGACGACCTCGCCGAAGCGGCCCGCCACACCGGCATCCCGCTCACCGAGAACCTCGTGAGCGAACGCAACAAGCGCACCTGGAAGTACCGCGTCGACCTGTTCGCCCAGAATCCGGACGCGGTGTCGTGGGCGCTCCCGTTCGTCGCCGTCGACGGTGACGGGACCATCGTCGGCCGCGGCGGGTTCCACGAGCCCCCGGACGAGCGCGGCATGGTCGAAGTCGGTTACGAGGTCGAACCGGACCGGCGCCGCAAGGGCCACGCCACCGCGATCCTCACGCTGATGCTCAAGCGCGCCGCCGACGCGCCCGACGCGCATGTCGTGCGTGCCTCCATCAGCCCCGACAACGTCGCCTCGCTGGCCACCGTCGCGAAGTTCGGCTTCGTGCACGTCGGTGAGCTGATGGACGACGAGGACGGCCTGGAGCTGCTGTTCGAGCGTCCCGTCTAGCCGGTCTCGGCGGGCAGGCGTCCGTAGGGGCGCCTGCCGTGGTGGTGTTCGAGTTCCTTGCGCCGGTGGCCGAGGATGACCGGTTTCAGGCCGCCCTCCCCGAAGTCGGCGGTGTTGTTGACGACCAGCGTCGACAGCGGGTACAGACGGCTTCGCCAGGCGAGGCGCTCGGCCGCGGCGAACACCGCCTCGGGGACGCCTTCGTGTCCCTTGTGCGGCCGGAAGTCGATCTTCAGCGTGGTGTTCTCCAGTTCGGTCTCGCAGGAGGCGATCGCGGGGTGCGCGTTCAGTTCGCGGCGGATCGCGGCGAGTGCCTCGGCCTCGCGGGCCTTGACACCGTCGGCGCCGACGTGGGCGATCTTGTTGTTGAGAACGAGCAGGAGCATGACCGGGATCCAGCCGGCGCCGATCGTCAGGCCGAGGAGCGGCGGACCCAGCGCGTAGCCGGTGAGGCCCCAGCCGGCCAGGGTCCCCAGGAGCCCGAGTTTCCACAGCGGTTTCGGGTGCAGGCGGCCGATGAGGCCGCGCGGTGCCGGTAGCAGTGCGGAGTTGACGACCACGCTGTCGAAGGCCAGGTCGAGGGGCCCGCGCCGGGGCGGTCGCGGGGGCGCGATCAGGTCGGCGAGCAGTGGTCTCGTCTCGGCGAGGGTCGTGGCGGCGTAGGCGGCCTTGACGCGCGCGTCGTACTCGTCGAGGTCGAGACGGCCGTTGTCGAGCGCGCCTTTGAGGACGGCGGCGGTCTCGGTCCGGTCGGCGTTGGAGAGCCGCCGTGCCTTGCCGGTGAGGTCGCCGGTGAGGGCGGCCAGGTCGGCGGTGGTGCGGGCGGCCGCGGCCCGTTCGGCACGGGCCTCGCGGGTCTCGTGGTCGAGACGGCCGTCGGCGAGGGCCTCGGTGAGCCGGTCGGCGGTGGCGGCCCGGTCGGCGTAGGAGGCGCGCCGGGCGATGATCCGGGCGGTTTCCGCCAGCTCGGCGGCCGTGCCCACGGCGGCGATCTCGGCGGCCAGGGCGTCGTGTTCACCGGGTGCGACGCGCCCGTCGGACACCGCCCGGGACAGGTCGGCGGCGACCGACTCGCGTTCGGTGATGGTCGGCAGCAGGCGTTTCCCGTCCGTGCCGGGCCAGCCGGGCAGGCCGTGCAGGAGCCGTTTGAGCCGCGCGTAGGTGTCGGCCTCGGTGAGCCCGGCCGAGCGGTTCGCGTAGCGTTCGGCCGTCAGGCGTCCCGAGGCCGCGCCCTCGGTGAGGACTCCGGCGGCCAGTTCCCGGTCGGCCGAACGGATCCGGGCGTCGTCGAGCCACTCCCGCATGCCCTTCTTCGCGGGCAGGTCGACGGCGGTCGCCGCCAGGTCCGCCCGGGTCTTGGCGACCCGGACGGCCTCCAGGCGCCGGTCGTGCTCGGTGGCGTCGAGACGGCCCTCGTCGCGGGCGAGGCCGAGCACTCGCCGCAGTTCGTCGCGGTCGGCGTGCGTGGCGCGCAGGGCGGGCGAACCCTCGTCGGACCATCCGAGCATCATGCGCGCGATCGTAGGCTCAGGCGGCCAGCCGGGCCAACAGGAAACCGGTCCGGACGGCGAGCTCCTCGGCGCATGCGGCGAAGGCGGCGTCGCTCCCGTCGATCGCCGGATCGGGGATGCTCCAGTGCACTGGCGGGGGACCGCCCTCGAACTCCGGACACACCTCGCGGACCTTGTCGCACAGGGTGACCACCAGGTCGAAGGGCTCCGCGCGGAAGACGTCGAGGCTCTTCGGTTCATGCCCCGACGGGTCCAGGCCGCGCTCGCGCATGATCCGCGAGGTGTTGGGGTGCAGGGGTTTCGGGTGGCTCCCGGCGCTGAAGGCGTCGAGGCCTCCGGCTCGTGCCATCGCCTCCGCCAGCTGGGATCGCGCGCTGTTCCCCGTGCACAGGAACAGCACCCTGGTCCCTTGTGGAGGGACCGGGGGAGCGGGCGGGGTGAGCCGCAGTCCCGCGTGCAGGGCCGCGCCGGTGCCGGTGAGCAGCTCGCCACAGCGGTGCAGGTCGAGGGCGTAGAAGGTGTCGCGTCCGTCGGCGGAGCTGCGCCGGGACCGCACCAGACCGCCCGAGCGCAACTGCGCCAGGTGGTAGGAGACGAGGTTCTGCGGCTGTCCGGCGAGCGCGGTCAGCTCGCGCACCGGGCGGTCGCCGTCGGCGAGGAGCGTGAGCAGCTCCCAGCGCAGCCGGTGGCCGGCGAGGCGGAGGAAGTCGGGCGGTGCGATCGTCACGCCTCCAGGATAATCCATCAAAGTGGCTTGATGTATATGCCTTCTCCGGTCTAGGCTCCCGGCATGAGCTACCCGGAAGGCGCCCCCGACGCGCTCGTCTACCGCCACTGCCCACACTGCACCGCGAAACTCACCGCACAGACCGACCCCTTCGACGGCCGCACCCGGCCCGGCTGCCCCGACTGCGGCTGGATCCACCACGCCAACAGCCCCATCGGCGTCCTCGCCGTCATCGAAGCCCCCGGCGGGCTCGTGTTCACCCACCCCGCCCACGGCACGCCCGAGGCCCCCGCCTCGCTCGCCGGCCTCTTCCTCGACTACGGCGAAAGCCCCGAGGAAGGCCTCACCCGCGCCGTCGCCGAACTCACCGGCCTCCACGTCGAGATCCTCGACGAGCTCACCCGCTTCCAGCAGCCCGGCACACCCCTCGGGCACGCCCACATCCTGGGTTTTCGCACCCGCGTCACCGGCGGCGACATCCGCACCGACGGTGCCGAGGGCCCCGCCGTCCTCCACCCCCGCGACGCCCTCCCCGAGATCATCCCCGCCCGCCTCGCCAACCGGCGCGTCCTCGCCGCCTACCTTGCCCGCGACGCGGCCCACTGAGGAAGCCGCGGGCGCCCCCGGGTCGGTACCGTGTCTCACATGCGCAGACTCACCCTCGCCGACCTGGAGTCCCGGGGCATCGGCCCGGTCTACGTCCCCGTCGCCGTCGGACACGACCCCGACGGCGACGGAACCGACGCCGACGGTCACCACCCGCCCCACGACGTCCCCGAGGTCCTCTGCGTCCTGCACGGCGAAGGCGTCGTCGAGATCGACGGCGTCGCCACCACCTTCGGCAGCGGCGACGTCTTCATCATCGAACCCGGCGAACAACACCGCCTCATCGGCCACGGCGACCTGCCCGTCGTACACGCCTGGCTCCAACTCCGCGCGACCTGACGCCCGCCCCCACGGCGTGTCAGGATCATGGACATGGCCGCCGACACCCTGCCCCGCCAACTCAGCCGCACCCGCCACTTCGGCTCGGGCGCGCCCGGATCCTTCACCGTCTCCGCCGACGGGAACACCGTCCTCTACCTGCGCTCCCGCGCCGGAGACGACCCCGTCGCCCTCCTGTGGGCACTCGACGTCGCCACCGGTGAGGAACGCGTCCTCGTCGACGCCGCCGCCCTCGCCGACGAGAGCGAACTGCCCGAGGCCGAGAGGATCCGGCGCGAACGCGCCCGCGTCCGCTCCGCCGGGATCACCTCCTACGGCGTGGACGCGCAGACCCGCCTGGCCGTCTTCGCGCTCGCCGGTCGACTGTGGACGGTCGAGATCGCCACCGGCGTGGCCAAGGCCCTGCCCGCCCGCGACGGCGCCTTCGACCCCCGCATCGACCCCACCGGCCGCCGCGTCGCCTACGCCCACGACGGTTCCGTACGAGTCGTCGAGGTCGACGGCTCCGGCGACCGCGCCATCGTCGAACCCGACGGGCCCGTTGTCCGCTTCGGCGTCGCCGAACACGTCGCCTCCGAGTCCATGCACCGCCAACGCGGCCACTGGTGGTCACCCGACGGCGAACGCCTCCTCGTGACCCGCGTCGACGAATCGGCCGTCGACGTCTGGTACATCGGCGACCCCGCCGAACCGGCCACCCCGCCCCGCGAGTTCCGCTATCCCCCCGCCGGCGGCACCAACGCCGACGTGAGCCTCCACGTGTACACGGTGGACGGATCCGCCGCACCCGTCGCCGTCGACTGGGACCGCAAGGGATTCGAATACCTCGCCGAAGCCGGATGGGACGCCCACGGCCCCGTCATCACCGTGCAGAGCCGCGACCAGCAGACCGTGCAGGTGCTCGCCGTCGACCCCGCCGACGGGACGACCTCGACACTGCACACCGAACGCGACGACTGCTGGGTCGAACTCACCCCCGGCACCCCCGCCCGCACCTCGACCGGCGCGCTCGTCTGGATCGGCACCGGAGACCGCCGCCTCCACATCGGCGGCGAAGCCGTCACACCCCAAGGCGTCTACGTCCGCGCCGTACTCGGCGTCGACGGCGACACCGTCCTCTTCAGCGCCTCCACCGCCCCCGTCTCCGCGCACCTGTGGACATGGCGACCCGACGAAGGCGCCCGCCGCCGCAGCGTCGAACCGGGAGTGCACGGCGGCGCCGTCGGAGGCGAAGGGACGCTCGTGCACGTCGCGAGGACGCTCGACTCGGTCGCGCCACGAGTACGTGTCCTGCGCGCGGGAGCCGAAGCGGCCGAAGTGAAGACCTTCGTCGAGACACCCATCCTCGACTCCAGGCCCGAGCTCCTCGTACTGGGGGAGCGCAAACTCAACACCGCGCTGTTCCTCCCATCATGGTTCAAGGAAGGCGACGCGCCCCTGCCCGTCCTCATGGACCCCTACGGAGGCTCCGCCGGACAGAAGGTCATGGCCGTGCAGAACGGCGCGACCCTGGTCTCGCAGTGGTTCGCCGAGCAGGGCTTCGCCGTCGTGGTGGTCGACGGCGCAGGAACACCCGGACGCAGCCCGGCCTTCACCCGCGAGACGTACCTCGACAAGGCGACACCCGTGCTCGCCGACCAAGTCGCCGCACTGCGGGAACTCGGACGGCAGCGCCCGGAACTGGACCTGACCCGCGTGGGAATCCGGGGATGGTCCTTCGGCGGATACCTCGCCGCGCTCGCCGTTCTGCGCAGGCCCGACGTGTTCCACGCGGCGGTCTCCGGGGCGCCCGTGACGGACATGCGCATGTACGACTCGCACTGGCAGGAACGGCACCTCGGGCACCCGGACGAGCACCCCGAGGCGTACGACCATTCGTCGCTGATCGCCGACGCGCCGAAGCTGTCGCGGCCACTGCTGCTCGTGCACGGACTGGCGGACGACAACGTGTTCCCCGTGCACACGCTGCGGCTGTCGCACGCGTTGCTGGTCGCGGGGAAGCGCCACGACGTGCTGCCGCTGGTGCGGACGACGCACATGCCGACGGATCCGGCGGCGGGCGAGGGATTGCTGTGGGCGCAGGTGGAGTGGTTGAGGGGGGCTCTGGGGTAGGGGTAGGGGTTTGCGGGGGCGCGTGTTCCTTGAGGCGCGGGTTCACCCTCGCACCGAGGCATCCGCGTCCCCGAGACCGGGGGCGTTGCCGGGGGCCCTGCCCCGGACCTCACTTCGCGGGATTGTGGCGTCCACATATGACCATGAGGTGATGGACGTTTTCTCCGCTCGCCTCGTCGCTGTTCTTCCCGGCTTCCACGACGGCCGCCGCATCGACGTCACCGCGTATCCCGGCAAGACCTTGCTGAGTGTGCGTGCCGACGACGCTCTCAGTGTTCATGAGCTCGCCACCCTCGGTGAGGCCATGCCCGCCGTGTTTCCCGCGCCGTGGGCATCGTGTCCGACCGCCGTCTCACCGTCGGGCGAGCTCGCCGTCTTCTGCGGGACGCACGCCCTCCGCGCCGTGGACAGTTCGGGGCGGACGCGATGGGAGCACAGGCACGCGTGCTGGGCATGGCGCTGCCAGGAGCCGCACCGTGACGAGGCCGAGTACGAAGGCGACGCCGATCACCGTTCGACCGGCTCCGGCTCGGCGCACTTCTCCGCTGACGGACGTTTGATCTGGGCGCACGTTCGTACGGGCATCACCATCATCGACGCCCATAAGGCGGCCCCCACCCACGCGTGGCTCGTCTTGGACGCGGCGACAGGTGAGGTCCTCGCCCAAGCGGACGTCGAGACTTACGCCCACGCCTCGGACCACATCGCACACCCCGACCCCAGCCGCATGGGCTTGGACGGCGACCCTCTGCTGTGGGGTCACTTCGACGGGTCGGCACTGC
Organism: Phytomonospora endophytica; assembly: GCF_014202425.1. Lineage (GTDB taxonomy): Bacteria > Actinomycetota > Actinomycetes > Mycobacteriales > Micromonosporaceae > Phytomonospora > Phytomonospora endophytica. The sequence continues at coordinate 492,245 of NZ_JACHGT010000004.1, forward strand.
ACATCGAGCGGACGACTGCCGGGGACATCGTGACCGACGCCGACCGGGCCGGCGAGCACTACCTCACCCTCGACGAAGGGAGGTCGACAATGGGCCTGCACAGGCTCGCCGACGGCGGGTTGCTCGCATCGCTCGCGCCGCCCCCGTTCGAGGGCGTCAGCCCCACCCAGATGGCGGAGGACGACGACTACCAGTCCCGCTGGCAATGGGTGCCCCGATTCCTCGACGCGACAACGGTCCTCGCCCCCACCAACGAAAGCGACGTCCTGTCACAGCCCGACCGCCACTGGCTCGTCGACCTCCCGTCGATGCGCCCACGCGGCCACATCAGCTACCCCGTACCGATCGGACGCCGCCTCACAGTGCTCGGACACGGCCGGTGGATGACATACGACATGGACCCGTCGACCTTCGGCCTCACCCGCGCCCCACAGTACGACCACGAAGCCGGAAGACCCCGCCTCTGGGAACTGGCGTAACAGACCAGAACCAGACCAGACCAGACCATCAAGTGGCACCCACCAACAAGACCGCACCCGCACCCACAGCTCTAACGCGGGGCACCTTACTTCCCGTTATCAGGGGAGTAGGCACGCTAGCCGCAACGCTTGGCGGCGTCCCCTGAAGGTCGCGCCAGCGCGACCCACCCACTACTAACCTGTGTCTCCGTCGCTTCGGCCAGGGATTGGTGCAACACGAAGGTTCTGGGGCTGTCAAGGGCGCTCTTTCCCTTGACAGCCCCAGGTTCTTCGTGTCCCCTTGACCGGCCGAAAAAGACGGAGACACGCATGTGCCAAACAACCTCAGCCCGCGCCCCGGCCACCCGACCGGAGACCGCTAAGGCACCCCCAGTCTCCCGAGCGAGGCCGGGGGTCAAGGGGGCGAAGCCCCTTTGCGGGGTCCGGGGCAGAGCCCCGGTCACGGCCCGAAGCCAGAGCCCCGGTCACGGCCCGAAACCACAGCCCCCGGCAACGCAACGCAACCCCACCCCCACCCGCCCCCAAAGAAACAAACCCCTCAGCGCAGCGGTGGAGACGGTCAGCGCAAAACCAACCCCAAGCACACCACCGCCCATCGCGAGAAGCGACGATGAGCACGGTGTTCACCCACCCCCTACCCCAACCGCACCGAATCCCGCCCCCGCGTGTGCGTCAGCGTGAACACCATCGCCGAGCACTTCCACCCACCCGCCGTCCGCACCAGCGTGTGCTCGTACGTCCCCCAGAACTCCCACAGCTCGTCCCCGAGCTTGTTGTACCCGGCGCCCTTCGAGAACACCCACGCCTGATCCCCGTCGAGGTTGATCTCGTGGTTCGTCCTCAGATGAAAGCTCGACTTCCCCGGGTGCAGGTTCGTCCGCCAGGACGCGACGAGCGCGGCCGCCGGCACCACCGTCGGGGCCCCGCCGCCCAGGCTGCTGAAGTCGATGTGCACGTGTTCGGTGAACAGCGACAGGCAGTGTTCCCAGTCCTTGACGTCCACGGAGTTGTCGATGCCGTCGACGACGGCTTTGATCTCGTGCATGTCCGCGAGGAGTTCGATCGGTCTGGCCACGGCGGGTCCTCCTCGTGCGCAACGGATGTCGGGGCGGTAGTGAGGAGACTACCGCCCCGGGGTGTCACCAGGCTCGCGCGTAGTCGACGGTCAGGGTGCTGTTCAGGTCGGCGTCGGGCTCGACCTTGCAGTCCCAGCTTCCGTCCGGGCATTGGCGGTCGGTGGCCCATCCGCCGACGGCGACGTTGAGGATGATCTTCGCGGGCGAGTTCGCGGGCACCACGAAGGGTTCCTCGGCGATGAAGACGCCGTCGATGGAGAACTTCGCGGTCCCGCCGGGCCCGGTGGTCCACTCCACTTCGTAGATGTGCCACTGGCTCGGGTCGATTCCGCCGGGGAATGCGGCACCGTTGCCGTTCGTCGCGGTGTGCACGTGCCACTGGGGCACCCAGGAGCCGCCTCCGCCGTTCTCCATGAGGTCGAGTTCGCCGTACTGCGGCCACGCGTCCTCGGGTTGCCCGAGTGTCCAGATCGCCGGCCAGGCACCGACCTCGAAGCCCGACATCCTGGCGCGCACCTCGACGCCGCCGCCGGAGCCGATGAGCGTGTTCGACTCGACGCGGGCGGAGGTGTAGTCGTAGGTGACACCGTCCACCGTGGTGCTCTCGTCCCGTGCGGTGATGACGAGGTTGCCGTTCCCGTCGAGCTTGGCGTTGTGCCCGCCGTCGGTGTAGCACTGGCGTTCTTTGTCGGCGGGCCGTCCGCCCCACTGGCAGCCGGTCTGCTGGGTCCAGCGGGCGGCGGCGGGCTGGGCGCCGGCGACGCCGGTGAAGTCGTCGTTGAACACCCAGTCGGCCTGTGCCGCGGAGGCGGGCACGACCACCGAGGCGGCGGTCGCGGCCACCGCGGCGGCCGTTCGCAGGAACGTGGTGAAACGCATGGGCGGCGGTCCTTTCGTCGAGGGACCGCGCCAGGCTAGTGGATCATCCGCAGTGGAGGAAGTGCCGTGTGCGGAGGGATGTGCGCTTCTACCGGGGCAGCTCTCCACTGGGATCCAGCCGCCCGATCGCAAGGGCGAGCCGCAGCGTGAAGGCGTCGTGCGACACCGTCGGCGAGAACCCCGTCACCTCGGTGATCCTCCGCAGCCGGTACCGGACGGTGTTGGGGTGCACGTACAGGGCCCGCGCGGTCCCTTCGAGCACTCCGCCGCTGGCGATGAACGCGTCCATCGTCTCCAGCAGTTCGCCGCCGGCCTTCGTCAGCGCCGTGTAGATCTGCGTGCTCAGTATCTGGCGGGCGTGCTGGTCGCCGAGCAGCGCGCGTTCGGGCATCAGCTCGGTCGCCGACACCGGCCGTGGCGCGTCGGGCCAGGCCGCCGCGGCGCGAAAGCCCATCTGGGCGGCGCGGGCCGACTCGCTCGCCTGCTCCAGGGTCGGCACGGCCGGGCCGACCACGATGGGGCCGTCGCCGAACTTCCCGGCGAGTTTCTCGACGGTCGCCAGCGGTTCCGCCACACCCCCCAGGACCGCCACGAGACGGTCGCCGTGGACTCCGGCGAGCACGTCCACGCCCAGCCGCCGTGTCGTGCGGTGCAGGGCGTGCAGGACCGCGCTGGCCTCGCCGCCGGGGGAGCGGCCGACGGCCACCGACACCGGCGTCGCGTCCGACCAGCCCAGGGCGGCCGCGCGGGAGGTGAGTTCGTCGCCCGCCTCACCGCGCAGGAGCGCGTCGACGAGCAGCGCCTGAAGTCTCGCGTCCCAGGCACCGCGCGTTTCGGCGGCCCGCGCGTAGACCCGCGCGGCGGCGAAGGCGACCTCGCGGGAGAAGCGCAGGACCGCTTCGGCGAGTTCGACGCTCTCGCCTTTCGCGGCCAGCTGGGGGACCTGCTCCTCGACGACCTCGATGGTCACCTTCACCAGCGCGACGGTGTGCTGGAGGCTGATCGCGCGCGCGAGTTCCATCGGCGCGGCCTCGAAGACCTCGTCGGAGATCGCCGAATCGGTGCCGTCGTTGCGCAGCCACTCCACGAAGGACCGCACGCCGGCCTGCGCCACGAGCATGACCATCGACCGCTGGTCGGCGGGGAGGTCCCGGAACCACGGGAGAACCTCGTCCATCCGCGCCACGCTCTGGGTGGCCAGCGCCCCGGCCGCCCGCTCGACGTTGCGGATCGTGGCAGCAAGTTTCATCGCGCCAGCCTGCCATGAGGCCCGCTCGTCGAGCCGGGGTGGTCGCAACCGCCGAGTGCGGACATACTGCTCCGTGGGCTACTGGTCGTCCATCTGCTTGTTGAACGTGGACGTCGTGTCCTCGTCGATCATGCCGTACAGCCCGCCGATCTCGGAGAGCGCTCCCGCCACGGAGTCCATGCGGGCGTCGGCGTCGCGGTAGAGCCCCCGGTCGCGGGCCATGACGCGCTGGACGTCGCCGTAGAACCCGACGCCGAGCCCGAAGGCGCGGGGGGTGAGGTGGGCCTCGGCGGCCTCGGTCTGGTGCCGGTCGGCGTTGTCCCAGTACGCGCCGTTGTTCCGGAAGGCGGCGATCATGGTCGCCATCGCCTCGGTGTCCATGCGCAGTTCGCCGCCGGGGCGCCAGTTGTCCTTGCGGTCGGCGTCGTTCCAGGACGGGTCGGCGGGCAGGGGGAGACGCGGTTCGCCGACGTCGGCGACGCCGGGCAGGCTGCCCGCCTCGGCGAGTTTCTCGCCGGCCTTGTACTCGTTTCCGGCGAGTTCGAGCAGGGCGGCGGCGATGCCGCTGACGTAGGCGGCGTAGCGGTCGACGATGCCGAGGACGAGCGGGACGGCGACGGCGAGGTTGCGTCCGGCCTGCGCGACGGCGGCGGTGACCTCGCCGCCGGTGTGCCAGGTGCGTTCGACGATGCGCTGCCACAGGTCGGTGAGGGCCTGGCGGAAGAGGCGGACGGCTTCGGCGGTCTTGCCCGCCGATTCCTCCATCGACTCGATCGCGGCCATGAGTTTGGGCAGGTAGGCGTTGAAGGACTCGGCGCCTCCGCCGACCCAGGAGCCGCTGAAGCGATTACCGGCCGCGCCGATCTCGTCGCGGGCGGCGTTGAGTTCGGCGGCGACGGCCCGGTCGAGGAGTTCGCTGCCGGTGTCGAGGAGTTCGGGTTCGCCACGGGCCTCGCGCAGGACCTGGAAGGCGATGCTGAGGGTCTCCTCGGCCTCCCAGGCGATGGCGGCGACCTTGACGTACAGGTCGGCGGCGGCCGCGCGCAGGTCGGCGGGGAGGGTCGCGAGAACGGCGTCCATGCCGGGGAGGGTCATGACCGCGGCCCTCCGCCGAAGGCGGACGCGACGGCCGAGCCCGGGTCGCCGGGGTGGCGGCGCCAGTTGCCGATGGTGTCCCCGGCGACGCGGACGTCGTCGTAGGCGTGCTGGCGCAGGGCGTCGACGGCCCGGTCGGCGGCCTGGAGAGCGGAGGTGATCATCTCGCCCATCGTCTCGGGGCCGTGCTGGTCCTTGGCGCCGTGCCGGAGTTCGAGGCTGACGGCCCGGCCGTGCCCGTCGTAGATCGCGCGGGCGAGGTTGCGCGGGGACGTCGCGGTGATCCGGGCGGCGCTGAGCCGGTCGGCGAGTTCGGCGCACTGACGTGCCGCGCCGTCCCCGGACGTATCGGTGTCCTCCACGCGACCTCCTAGCGCCGGGCGGTCTGTTCGTAGTCGTGCCAGAAGTCGGCGGCGACCTTTTCGGCTCGTCCGCGGGCCAAGCTGAGCGCGGTCAGGACGGCTGCGCACAGTTGTTCCTCGGTCGCTCTGTTGTACCGGACCGTGTCAAGTTCGACGCGCTGGACCTTGCCGAGGCCGTCGCAGACGACGGTGGCGAGACCGTCGGGGGAGCGGGCCTCGACGCGTTCGTCGGCGATCTGCTCGCGGAGGTCCTCGGCGCGTTCGGCGGCGGCGAGCATGGTGCGGCGCGCCGTGCCGAGCCTGCCGAGCAGGTCCTCGACCTCGGCGGCGCGTGCGAGCGTCTCCGTGTTGCTCATGGGCTCCTGGGGGGCGCGGCGCGTTGATCCGACGTGGGTCAGTGTGCCAAAGATGCCACGGCGGGCGCGTTGCCCACCCTCGGCGGGTCTGCGCGGGGCCGGTGCGGGGTCAGCCGGACGTGTCGTCATGCGCGGGGAGGGGTTCGGTGCGGGCGAGCAGGACGATCATGGCGATGTGGGCGGCGGTGAACGTGAGCGCGACGAGGCCGAGCAGGGGTGTTCCGCCGAACAGCGTCAGGAGGGTCAGGAGTGCCCACACGAAGGCGCCGAAGGAGCCGGTGATGATCGCGGCGGTGCGGAGTTTCCCGGCGGTACCGCGCAGGAGGGGGAGGGCGAGGATCCCGGCGCAGACCGAGGCGCAGGCTCCGAGGCTCTCGCTGTCGGCGACGGAGGCGAGCCCGCCGATGCCCGCGGTGGCCAGGAGGAAGATGACGCCGCCGGCTCCGGCGGCGCCCATCAGCACGAGAAGCGCCCGCGACGGCCGCCACTCTTCGGCCTCGTCGTCGTGTTCGGCGGCGAACCAGTCGAGGGCCTGGCGGGTGCGGAGCATGCGGATGGCGAGGCCGTTGACGACGGCGAAGAAGGCGCCGACGAGGGCGGCGGCGGTGAGTATCGCGGTCAGCAGGCCGCTCCACGGGCCCGTGCGGTCCCGGCCGAGGTTGGTGACGGCGAGGACCGTGCTGACCACGGCGACTCCGCCGGTCAGGATCGCGCTGACCGAGCAGAGGACGAGGGCGGCGCGGCGCAGCCCGTCGCGGCCGGGCGCGAAGCCGACCGCGAGGATCCCGGTCGCCAGCGCGGGCAGCGCGAGGCACAGCAGCAGCAGATTGCCGCCGCCGTAGCCGCCGAGCCGGCCAGCCTGGTTGAGCAGGATCAGGACGGCGACGAAGGCGGGCACCGCTATTAAAGTGGTGGCGACGATGACCTGGCGTGGTCTGGGCGCGACGGACACGAGCTCCCCGTTCGACATCGAACTCCCCCGTTGTGGACCGGCGCGTCCCCCGCGCCTCGCCGGTGACGTGGCGGGTCACCGGCCGTAGCGGGGAGTTTGCCAAAGCCGCATCACGGGTGCAAGCGGTCGAACGGTCAGCTCACCCGTCCGCTGCGCCGACGAGGACGACGTCGAGCCGCCGGGGGCCGTGCACGCCCTCGACGCGACGCAGCTCGATGTCGCTGGTCGCCGAGGGACCCGAGATCCAGGTGAGCGGCGACGCCGGGCTCCGCAGGCGCGCGATCGCCTCCGGGACGGTGGCGACGACCTGTTCGGCGAACAGCACGCAGACGTGGCGGTCGGGGACGAGCGTCAGCGCGCGCCTGCCCTGCGCGGGACCGGCGTCGAGGACGATCGTGCCGGTCTCGGCGATCGCGACGGCCGCGCCGGTGAGCACGGCGTCGCTGGTGTCGAGGCCGGGGACGTCGGGGTCGGCGCGTACCTCGCCGGTGTGCCCGGCCAGCCACTCGACGGGCAGGTCGGCGGGCACGGCGAGGACCGTCGCGTCGGCCAGGACCGCCGACAGGGTCGTGGGCAGGCCGTCGGGGGTGGTCTCGTGGACGGTGGCCTTGTAGTCGCGGAGCCGGTCGACGAGCAGCGCCCGCAGCTCCTCGGGGTCGGTGGTCCCTTCGCGCCGGTAGTCGCGGACCGGTTCGGGCTCCACCGGCGCGTCCCGCAGCGCGGTGCGCAGGCGGGCCAGGACCTCCTCGCGTGCGCTCACTCGCCTTCTCCGTTCGCTCCGGTGCCCTCGGCGGCTTCCCGTTTCCACCAGTCCCGGAAGGACTCCCTCGGCGGCACCGGCAGGTCCCGCGAGGACGTCCAGCCCGACATCGGCCACGGCAGACGGCTCAGCGAACCCTTGCCGCGCCACGGTGAGGAGCCCATCCGCGCCGCCCGCAGCCCCGCCTCGTAGCGGCGGCGGCTCCTCATCACCCAGCCCATCGTCGCCATCGCCGACTTCTCCGCGGCGTTCTTGGGCGCCTCCTGCCGCAGGTGCACCAGCACCTCCGGGATGTTGATCTTCACCGGGCACACCTCGTAGCAGGCACCGCACAGCGAAGACGCGTACGGCAGCGACTTGTTCGCCGCCACCCCCGTCAACTGCGGCGACAGGATCGCCCCGATCGGGCCCGGATACACCGATCCGTAGGCGTGCCCACCGGTCCGCTCGTAGACCGGGCACACGTTCAGGCACGCCGAGCAGCGGATGCAGTGCAGCGCCTGGCGGCCCACCTCGTCGGCGAGCGTCGCCGAACGGCCGTTGTCGATCAGGACGATGTGGACGTCCGACGGGCCGTCGCCGTCGGTCGCGCCCGTCCACATCGACGTGTACGGGTTCATGCGCTCGCCGGTGGAGGAGCGGGGGAGCAGCTGCAGGAAGACCTCCAGGTCGGCGAAGCGCGGGAGGATCTTCTCCACGCCGACGACGCTGATCAGCGTCTCGGGCAGCGTCAGGCACATCCGGCCGTTGCCCTCGCTCTCGACGACGACCAGCGTCCCCGTCTCGGCGACGGCGAAGTTCGCGCCCGACACCGCCACCTTCGCCGACAGGAACTTCGCCCGCAGATGCCGTCGCGCCGCCTCGGCCAGCGCGGCCGGTTCGTCGGTGAGGGACGCGTCGGTGCCCGGCATACGCGCGGCGAACAACTCGCGGATCTCGCTGCGGTTCTTGTGGATGGCCGGGACCAGGATGTGCGAGGGCTCGTCCCCGGCGAGCTGCACGATCAGCTCCGCCAGGTCGGTCTCGGTCGCCTCGATGCCTTGTGCGGCAAGGGCTTCGTTCAGGCCGATCTCCTGGGTGGCCATGGACTTGACCTTGACGATCTCGCGCTGGTTCCGCGCCCGGATCAGGTCGCCGACGATCCGGTTCGCCTCGTCGGCGTCGCGCGCCCAGTGCACCACCGCGCCCGCCTCGGTCGCCGCCGTCTCGAAGCGCTCCAGCAGTTCCGGCAGGTTCCGCATCGTCCACGCCTTGATCGCGCGGCCCGCCTCGCGCAGCGGCTCCCAGTCGCCGGTCCGCTCGACCTCCTCGACGACCGCGGCCCGTTTCGCGCGGATCGTGCCGGTCGCCCGCCGCAGGTTCGCGCGCAGGCCGATGTCGCGGACGCGGGGTTTGGCGGCCGTCGGGAAAGGCAGCCCGACGAGGTTCCCCGAACCGTGCGGGATGGTCATCGCAGCACTCCTTCACCGGTGTGCCCGGCGCTCGGGCCGCGGTCGTGCTCCCGCGCGGCGAGGATCTCGGCGTAGTGCATCACGCGCATCCCCGCCCGCATCCGGGAAAGGCCGCCGCCGATGTGCGTCAGGCATGAGTTGTCGGCCGCCGCGAGGATCTCGGCATCGGTGGACAGGGCGTTGCGGCACTTGTCGGTCAGCATCGCCGTCGACACCTCGGCGTTCTTCACCGCGAATGTCCCGCCGAAACCGCAGCACTCGTCGGGGGCCGGCAGGTCGGCCAGCTCGATGCCGCGGACGTTGGCCAGCAGGGACAGCGGCTTGTCGCCGAGACCGAGCATGCGCAGGCCGTGGCAGGTCGGGTGATAGGTGACCTTGTGCGGGAAGTACGCGCCGGTGTCGGTCACGCCGAGGACGTCGACGAGGAGTTCGGAGAGCTCGTAGGTGCGCGCCGACACGCTCGCGACCCGCCCGTCGCCGGGCGCGAGGCCGGGGAAGGAGTCACGGACCATCGCCGCGCACGAACCGCTCGGCGACACGATCGCGTCATAGGGGTCGAAGACGCCCGCGAAACGCTTCGCCAAGGGCACCGCCTCGGCGCGATAGCCGGTGTTGGCGTGCATCTGGCCGCAGCACGTCTGCTCCGCCGGGAAGTCGACGTCGTGGCCCAGCCGCCTCAGCAACCGCACCACGGCCTTGCCCGTTTCGGGGAACATCAGGTCGTTGACGCAGGTGATGAACAGGGCGATGCGCATGGCCGTCATCCTGCCCGACGGGGCCGGTGATCTTGGCCGGTGGTGCCCGGCGGGTTCCGAAACGTGGGATGCGCCGGTAGGGCATCATCGCACCACACCCGGCAAACCCCCGAAGGACGACGACCTTGTACCCCGACGCACTCGCCGACCTTGAGCAACGCCTGCGAGCCAACCACGACGTCGCCGACGCGACCGTTCTCGCGGCCATCCCCGCCCTCCTGGCCAAGGCGGTGCACGCCGACCCGGCCTTCCGGGAACGCGTCCTGGGGCTGGCGGTGGCGGCCGTCGTCGGCCACGCCGCGGCACACCCGGAAGAGCTGGAGCCGTACTGGGAGCGGACCTGGCGGCAGTCGCTGTCGACGGTGCTGACCCTCGCCGAGCACGAGTATCCGCAGGTCCGGCGCCTCGCGGTGTTCATGCTCGCCGACGCGCGGTACTTCGCCGACGACGTGTGCCTCGCGCTGCGGACCCGCTGGCTCGACGAACCCGAGCCGGTGATCCGCCTGACCATCCTGCGCACCGTCGGGGCCCTGCTCCGCCACGCGCGGCCTGAGTCGCGCAAGGAGCTGTTCGAGTGGCTGTCGGGCGTGACGCGCCCCGCCGGCTCGGAGATCGCGATGGCGGCATCGCTGGCGCTGAGGGGATTCGGACGGGGGGAGGGGGTGTAGGGGACGTGGCATCCTCACCTCACCGCTCCCGCGCCTGGTCCCGCCCGGCGGCGCCTACGTGAGGGCGACGGTGACGCCGTTGCCGAAGAAGGAGTCGCGGAGCTCGATGGTCGCGAACACACCCAGAGCCTTCCGGTACGCGCCTCTTCGCCGTTGAGCCGTGCTCGGCGCACAGAAAGGCGCGGCGCCCCCGAGACGCCGCGCCCTCACACCCCTACTCGCGCTCCTCCCGTCGTGCCCGCCGGCGGCGCCACACCCACGCCCCCAGCGGGATCAGACCGGCGCCGAGAGCGGCGACGCCCACGATCCCGACCTGCGAACCGCCCGACTCCGACGGCCCCGTCGACGGCGACTCCGAGCCCGAACCCGACGGTGAGCCCGACGGGACGACCGGCCAGCCCTCGCCGCGGTCGGCGGCGACTCCTTGCTCCGGCATCATCGGCGGCTCTGCCGCCGCGGCCTCGGCGATACCACCGATCACCGCCCCGGTCATGACGGCGCTGACGGCCGCGAACTTCCAGCCCGAGTTCACATCCACCCCCTGGTCGACGGACGGCGAGCCGCTGACGCGGCCCGCCCGCAACGCCTCAGACCGTAACATCCCTATTCGTACCAATGTCGACAAAAGTACGTTCTGTCGATTTCCCGGCCCGGACGTGACGGGAACCCGCCGTATGCGAATGCGACCCTTGTCCGATGAGCGATCTTGAGCTGCACGCGCGCGGCCCCGCCACCGACGAGGAACTCAACGAGCTCTTCGCCGCCTCCTGGCCCGGCGAGCACCGGCCCATCGACTTCTCCGCGATCCACGCCCGCAGCCTCACCTGGGTCATCGCCCGCCGGGACGGCGGCCAGGGCGACCCCGTCGGCTACGTCAACGTCGCCACCGACGGCGGCGCCCACGCCTTCCTCCTCGACACGACCGTCCACCCCGACCTGCGCCTCGCCGGGCTCGGACGGCGTCTCGTCCTCGAAGCCGTCGCCGACGCGCGGGCGCGCGGCGCGGCCTGGCTGCACGTCGACTACGAACCCCACCTCGAAGGCTTCTACCGCTCCTGCGGCTTCCGCCCGACCACAGCGGGCCTGCTCCGTCTCGACGGCCCGGAATCGGCGTGACCTCCGCCCCGGCGTGCGCGACACTGACCCGGTGAGCAGCGAAGACGACACGGCCCTCACCGTCGGCCGGGCCGCGGCCCTCGTCGGGGTCAGCGTCAAGACCCTCCACCACTGGGACGCCGTCGGCCTCGTCCGCCCCGGCGGCCGCACCCGGGCCGGCTACCGCGTCTACTCCGGCGAGGACGTCGCCCGCGTCCACCGCGTCCTGGTCTACCGGGAACTCGGCTTCCCGCTCGCCGAGATCGGCCGGCTCCTCGACGACCCCGCCGTCGACGCCCGCGCCCACCTCCGGCGTCAGCGGGCGCAGCTCGTCGAACGCGCCGACCGCCTCGCCGACATGGTCCGGGCCGTCGACCGCATGCTCACCGCCACCGGCGGCGGCATGCGGCTGACCCCCGAAGAACAGGTCGAGATCTTCGGCGACGACTGGGATCCGGCCTGGACCGCGCAGGCCGAGGAACGCTGGGGCGACGGCGAACAGTGGGCCCAGTACGCCGAACGGGCCGCCACCATGTCCCCGCAGGACTGGAAGGACACCGCCGCGACCACCGCCGAACTCAACGCCGACTTCGCCACCGCCATGCGCGACGGCGTCGCGCCCGGCTCACCCGCGGCCAACGCGCTCGCCGAGCGGCACCGCGCGCTGATGTCGGGCTACTTCGACACCACGCACGCGATGCAGGTCTGCCTCGGCCGGATGTTCGCCGACGAACCGGGCTACGCGGCCTACTACGAGGGCCTCGCGCCGGGCCTGGTGGTGTGGCTCCGCGAGGTCATCTTCGCCAACGCGCGCGCCAACGGCGTCGACCCGGAGACGGCGACCTGGGGCTAGTCCTCGCCGGCGGTCTCCGGGTACCGCTTCACGACAGCCGCTCCCGGGCCTCCATCAGCGCGAAGCCGAGCAGGTTCTCCCCGCGCCACCGGCTGGGAAGCCCCGCGCGGGGATCGTCCCGGGTGAGCCCGATGCCCCAGATCCGGTCGGACTCGCCTCGACGAGCACACGCCCGCGCGTCCCGGCCAGGAAGGCGCCCAGATCGGCGTGCTGCCCGAACTTCGCGACGTTGGCGGCCACGACGATCTCGAAGCGCTCGGTCTCCCAGCGGTCCTGCTCGAAGTCGCGCACCTGCCGCCCGAAGCCCTTGGCCGTGCGCGGATGCCCGGCGGCGAGGATCTTCGCCTCCATCTCGGCGTGGTCGAAGAGCCTGGCCTTGGCGGCCATCATGTAGTGCTCACAGGTCCGGTAGGTCACACCGTCCACGGTGAACGGTGCCGGCCACCACTGGCTCAGGCACGAGGCCGTCACGGTGCCGTCGGCGGACGGCGCGTGTCCCCAGAAATGCAGGAACCTCACGGGGACGCCCGCCGCTTCGGCGGCGACGGCGGCGGCGAGGTCACGCGGCGGCTGGTTCACGCCCACAGCGTGGCACGGGCCTGTGACGGCGGCATCCGGTTATGTCCCAGCCGCGTGCCATCATGCCCGACGAAATCTACTTTGGAGGGACGCATGGCGACCGTGACTTTCCGGGACGAGAGCATGACCGGGAAAACCTTGGCCGAGTTCGACGTGCCGGATCTGCCGAGCCGCATCAGCGTCGGCGAACTGATCCGCCTGCGCGTCCGCGAAGAGGTCGCCCGGTACAACGCGGCCCCTTCGCGACGTTTCCAGGGGCTGGTCAAACCGACCGACGCCGAGGTCGAGCTCAACGGCTACCGTCTCGACAAACCCCGTCGCCTGGACTGGGAGAAGCAGGCCGACGCGGCCCTGGAAGCCTTCGGCCGCAACGGTTTCATCGTCCTGGTGGGTGATCGCCAGGTCGAGTCCCCCGAGGAGGAGATCGACCTCGACGCCGAGCCGCTGGTCGCCTTCGTCCGGCTCGTTCCGCTGGTGGGCGGCTGACATGGGCGACTCCTTCATCGGCACCGGCCCCCTCGACCCCGAGGCCGCCGAACTGCTCGCCGAGTCGATCCGCGTCCCCGTCAACCGCTTCGCGGACTGGCCCGCGGTGTCCACCCGCGTCGTCGAGGTCGGTGAAGCGCTGCGGAAGGCGTCGATCGGACGGCGCTACGCCTGGAACCACCCCCTCAAGGACACCAAGGCCGGTGAGGTGCTCGCCGGACTGCCCACCGAGGACCTTCGCGCGGCGGGCCTGTGGGCGATGCTCTACCGCTGGACCGGCGGAACCGACCGCACGCACCTCGACCTCTGCAACGCGGTCACCGACGTCGTGGCGGTGCGCAGGCTCGCCTGGACGGCGCGGGAGATCTCGGTCCTGCTCGACTGTGCCGCCCGCTACCGGAACTCCTACCACCTGCCGGTCGTGCTGAAGCTCCCCGTGTCGGCCGCCGCCCGCCTGGGTGACGACGAGCTGCGTGCCCTCCGTGAGCCGATCCTGGCCGCCCGTACGCGCGCCGCCGAGTGCTTCGAGGACATGAACCCCGACCGTCGTGGCACGACCGTCAAACAACTGGAGCAGCTCGCCGGCCGACTCGGCCACGAAGCCGACGACCTCCCCGCGATGATCCTCAACGACCTCGACGCATTCGGCCCACGGGTCCGCGAGGCCCTCGGTGAACGCGTCAAGGACCGGGCCCTCATCGCGCTGCTCAAACACGCCGTCGGCGTGAGCAGCGGAGCCCGGCCGACCGCCTCCTGGCGTAAGCAGGCCGCCCGGCTCGTCGCCGAACCCGTCCACGAGGCCGTCCGCCAGATTCTCACCGTCCTCGTCGCCCACCGCGAAGAACTCGTCGTCTCACCGTCGAGCCATGGCGACTACGGCTTTCCCGTCTACCTCGACGGCGGGAATCTCGACATGGCGCGCGGCCTGGTGTGGGCGGTCGCGACCCTCGACGCGGCGTGGGTCCCCTCGCTGCTGGGGGATCTGGCGGTCACCGCGGCGGTCCGGATGGCCGGTGGCTGGGGAGAGCTGCGCAGTGAGCGCCTGGTCAACGCCGCCATCGGTTCGCTCGGTGAGCGCGCCGACGACGCGGCCGTCGCGCAGCTGTCGCGGATCCGTTCCCGCCTGCGCCGTAAGACGATGCTGAAGTCCGTCGACAAAGCACTGTCCACAGTGGCCGAACGCGGTGGGATCAGCCGCGAGCGTCTCCTCGACCGAACCGTCCCCGACTACGGCCTCGACGCCGACGGTGTCCGCAGCGAAGCGGTCGGCGAGCACACCGCCGTTCTCGCGCTGACCGACGACGGGGTGAGCCTGGTCTTCGCCGACGCCGCCGGCAGGCGCCTGGCCGGGGTGCCGATGGCGGTTCGCGCCGACCACGCCGACGTCCTCGCCGACCTGCGCCGGGAGGTCAAGGAGCTCAAGCAGATGCTGCCCACGCAGCGTTTCCGGATCGAGGAGGCGCTCGGGTCGGGCCGGGTCTGGGACGGTGCCGAGTGGCGCGCGTACTGCCTGGAGCATCCCGTGACGGGCCGGATCACCCGGGCGCTGATCTGGGAGATCTCCACCGACGGCGGCGCGAGCTGGCGGGCCGGGCTGCCCGCCGAGGGTGAGTTGTCCATGGTGGACGGTGGTCTTCTCGTGGTGCCCGCCGACGCCCGGGTCCGCCTGTGGCACCCGGTCCGTGCCGACCGTGACGAGGTCGCCGCCTGGCGCGATCGGTTCGCCGAGGAGCGCTTGCGGCAGCCTTTCAAGCAGGCCTACCGCGAGATCTACCTCCTCACCCCCGCCGAGGAGTCCACACACGACCACTCGAACCGTTTCGCCGCCCACGTTCTGCGCTACGGCCAGGCGCGGGCCCTGCTCACCTCGCGCGGCTGGTCCGCGCCGAGCCTGGGCTACTGGGACGGCGGGTACGAGGGTGCGGCCGTCCGCGTCTACCGCGACGAGGCCGGTGGCGCCGAGTTCCGGGCGAGTTTCGACGTCACCCTCATCGCCACCGAGACCGACGGCGGCAACCCGGCGCTCTGCTCGACCGGCCGGGTCCACTTCACCCTCGACGGCGTGTCCGTCGCCCTGCGCGACATTCCCGCCCTGGTCTTGTCCGAGGCCTTCCGCGACTGCGACCTCGCCGTCGGCGTCACCTCCATCGCGACCGACCCGACCTGGGCCGACACGGGCCGCGACAGCGACCACTGGGACTACTGGAGTCGCGCGAGCACCGCCGATCTCGGCGCCGCCGCGCAGATCCGGCGGGAGGCCCTCCGCAGGCTGCTGCCCCGGACGAAGATCGCCGACCGGGTCGAGATCGGCGACCGTTTCGTTCGCGTGCGCGGCAACAAGCGCACCTTCAAGGTCCACATCGGATCGGGCAACATCCTGATGGAGCCGAACGACTCCTACCTGTGCATCGTCGCCAAGCCGCACGGCGGAAAGCAGCTCTTCCTGCCCTTCGAGGAGGCCGACGGGATGCTGGGGGTGATCCTGTCGAAGGTGTTCCTGCTGGCCGCCGACGACAAGATCACCGATCCGACGATCACCAGGCAGCTGGTGTAATCGACGACCGCCGGGCTCGTATCGGGCCCGGCGACACCGCCGAGCCCGGATTCGCCGCCACGATCCCGCGCCACCTCGCGGGCCAGGACGCCCGAGCGGATGCCGGCGTGTTCGGCGCCGGAGTCGGGCCGGTCTCTCGGGTGCCTCCACCGGCGTCCCGGCCTGCGCCTATGCTGTGGCGCTATGCCGAACCCGTACGAGCCCACCGCCCGCGTCCCCCTCGGCCGCAGCGGCCTGCCGGTGACCCGACTCGGGCTCGGCCTCGCGCCGATCGGCGGCCTCTACGCCGAGGTCGGCGCCGACACCGCCACCGACACCGTCGACGCCGCCTGGGACGCCGGGATCCGGCTCTACGACACCGCGCCCCTCTACGGCGCCGGGCTCTCCGAGATCCGCTCCGGCGAGGCGCTGCGGAAACGCCCGCGTGACGAATACGTCCTGTGCACCAAGGTCGGGCGGCAGCTCGTCTCCGGAAGCGAAGGGCAGCAGGAGGCCTGGGCCGAGGACACCGGGCTCGTACCGGTCTTCGACTACGGCTACGACGGCGTCATGCGCTCCCTGGAGGCCAGCCTCACCCGCCTCGGCCTCGACCGCGTCGACGTCCTGCACATCCACGACCCCGACGACCACTGGGACGAGGCGATCAACGGCGCCGCCGTCGCCCTGCGCGAACTGCGCGACCAGGGCGTCATCGGGGCCGTCAGCGCGGGCATGAACCAGGCCGCGATGCTCACCCGCTTCGTCCGCGCCGACGCCGTCGACTGCGTCCTGCTCGCCGGGCGCTACACGCTCCTCGACCAGTCGGGCCTCGACGAGCTGCTTCCCTTGTGCGCCGAGGAGAACATCGGCGTCATCCTGGGCGGCGTGTACAACTCCGGGCTGCTGGCCGATCCGTCGGAAGACGCCCGATACGACTACGCAACGGTCGATGCGGGCACTTTGGCCAAAGCTCGCGCGATGGGCGAGGTGTGCGCACGCTACGATGTGCCGCTACGTGCGGCCGCGCTGCGGTTCTCGCTGGCCCATCCGGCCGTGAGCGCCATCGTCGTCGGTGCGCGCAGTCCAGAAGAGGTGACCGACAACGTGGCGATGGCCCGCCACGACATACCCGCTGAGTTGTGGTCCGACCTGCACCGGGCCGGAATGCTCGACGAGAAAGCACCCGTCCCATGATCATAGACGCCCATCACCACCTGTGGCAGTACGACAAGGGCTACAAGTGGCTCGACGCCAAGCCCGAACTGGAACCGCTGCGCCGTCCGTACACGGTGGACGACCTGGTCGCGGTCACCGGACCCGCCGGGGTCGGCAAGACCGTCCTGGTCGAAGCCGGGCTGGGCAAGACCGGTGAGGTCGCCGAGTTCCTGGCCATCGCGGCCAAGAACGACACCGTCGCCGGAGTCGTCGGCTGGGCCGACATCCGCGACTCCGGTCTGGCCCGCACCCTCGCCGAGTACAGGGAACTGCCCGGCGCCGACAAGCTCGTCGGCGTGCGCGACCACCTGCAGGACGACCCCTTCCCCGCCGACTGCGCCAGCGCCGAGGTCGTCCGCGGCGTCCAAGCCGTCGCCGAGGCCGGACTGACCTTCGACCTGCTCGTCCGCGTCGAACAGCTGCCCTACGTCGCCAAACTCGCCGGCGCCGTCGAGGAGACCCTGTTCGTCCTCGACCATCTCGGCAAACCGGGGATCGGCGCCGACGGCTTCAAGGCCTGGCGCGAGGCGCTCGCGCCTCTGGCCGCGCACCCCCACGTCGTCGCCAAGATCTCCGGACTCGTCACCGAGGCCGACTGGACACAGTGGACGATCGCGGACCTGCGGCCCTACTTCGAATGCGCGGTCGAGACCTTCGGCGCAGAACGCCTCATGTGGGGCTCGGACTGGCCGGTCTGCACCCTCGCCGCCGAATACCAGCGCGTCCTGGACGTCACCAACGAGCTCATCGACGAGTTCGCGCCGACCGAGCGGCGCAGGATCCTCGGCGGAACCGCCGCCGAGGTCTACGGACTGGAAGGCTGAGGCCGCGAGCACCATGGAAATCGCCCTGCACACCCGACTCAACCCGGGCCGCGAACTCGACTACGACAAGGTCCACGAGACCATCCCGGCCGAGCTCGCCGCCGCCCTCAAAGAGGCCGGCGTGCGCGACTGGCGCATCTGGCGCGACGGCACCCACCTGTTCCACCTCATCGACGTCGAGGACTACCAGGCGATGCGCGCGGCCCTGCGCGAACACCCCGCCAACGTCGCGTGGCAGGAACAGGTCGGGCCGCTGCACGAGGTCAAGGACAACTACGACGGGCGCGACTCCGGTATCGCGCACGTCTGGTCGCTCAGCGAGCAGGACTCCTAGAGCTCGCTCACGACGATGTCGGCGCGGCCCGGCCCATCCCCTTCGACGGTGTGGCCGAGGTCGCGCAGCACGTCGAGCAGCTGCGCGGCCTTCCTCGGCCGCGCGCCCGCGATCAGCAGGTCGCGGACGATGCGGCCCTTGGTCGCCTTGTTGAAGTGGCTCACGACGGTCCGTGCCGGTTTCCCGCCGATGATCCGCTCGTGCAGCACCCGCACGGTGACGACCTCGCCGTCGGCCGGACCCGGCCGCCACGCCGGGATGTAGGGCGACGAACGCAGGTCGAGCACCACCCGGCCGTCGACGAGCCCGGGCAGCACGGCCGCCAGATGCTTGCGCCAATACGTTGCCAGGGAACCGATCCCGGGCAGATTCACGCTCATCGACAGGCGGTACGGCGGGATCCGGTCACCGGGACGCACGACGCCCCACAGACCGGAGAAGACGTGCAGGCTGGCCGTCGCTCGGCGCTTGGCCGCCGCGTCCAGAGTGGACAGGTCC
Source organism: Phytomonospora endophytica (assembly GCF_014202425.1). Classification (GTDB taxonomy): domain Bacteria; phylum Actinomycetota; class Actinomycetes; order Mycobacteriales; family Micromonosporaceae; genus Phytomonospora; species Phytomonospora endophytica. The sequence continues at coordinate 510,744 of NZ_JACHGT010000004.1, forward strand.
AGTGCCTCGTAGAGGACCCCGGAGTAGAGCTTCGACGCCGCCTGCGCCGGCGCGGTGAACAACGCGGCGTCCTTGTCGAGCTCGCCGTCCTGGCCTTCGCTGATGCCGAGCACCTCGCGCGCCTTGACACGGTCCACGTCCGTCGCGAGCCGTACCAGGGCCTCGCCGACCTCCCGTCGCGCGTCGGTGAGCGAAGACAGCGACAGCCCCGCGAGGTCGACCGGAGCGCCGCGCTTCGTGGCGGTCTTGCCCTCGGAGGGCGGCAGGAGGATCAGCACGCCGAAAGTCTATGAGGGCCGAGGGCGACGGGGATGGGCAGGTGGGGGCGGGTGTGACGGGTCGGGCCGAAGCCGGGGCGCGCTCCCACACGGACCCCGTCCGGCTCCTAACCCATCAACCCGCGCTGCACACGGTCCCGTTGAGCCTGAACACCGTCGGCAGCACGTTCGGGCCGCCGTAGTTCCCGACGAAGCCGACATTCGTACCGCCGCCGTCCGGCGCCAGCACCCGGTTGTGCTCGGCGGGCGTGACCTTCACGTCCCGGCCGTCCTGCGCCCAGACGCCGTTCCAGCCACCGTCGATCCGCTGCCAGGAGCTCGCCCAGGCGTAGGTCAGGGTCCAGCCGTCGATCACGGCCGGGCCGGTGTTGACGATGTCGATCCCGCCGATGTAGCCGTTGCCCCAGTCCCCGCCGGCGGTGAAGCGCACGGCGCACGTGCTGCGCGTCGGTGTCCCGGTCGTGAAACTCAGCGGCGGCGACGCCCACGAGACGCGGCCCGCCGTGTCCCTCGCCAGAACGTTGACGGTGTAACGGGTTCCCGGATTGAGGTTGCCGACGGTCAGCGACGTGCCGCCCGTCTCGCCGAGCTGCTCGTCGACGGCGCCGTTGCGCCCGTGCAGCTCGTACTTCGCGACCGGGGCCGCGCCCGCCGCGCTCGGCGGCCAGGAGATCGTCGCGGAGCGGTCGGTGACCGCGTTCGCGACGGGCTGCCCGGGCGCGCCCGGTGCCCCGGTGCTCGGCCGGGACGGGTGCAGGACCAGCGTGGTGAGCGAGTACGGCGGCAGGGTGCGTGCGGTGGCGCTGCCGCCGGCCGACTCGGTGACCGACGTGCCGCCGTTGGTGTAGGTGAACACCGTCGGCGCGGCGGCCGACGGGGTGTAACCGGTGTAGGTGACGTCGACCGAGCGCGGGCCGTCGGGATCCTTGTTGAGCAGCAGGACCGCGAGGTCGCCGTTCGGGCGGCGGGCGGCGTGCGCCGAGACGAGCGGATCGCTGGATCCGGCCGCCACGAAGCGATCGCCGGGCCGCACGAACCTGTCCATCATGGATAGCCCGAAGTAGGGCGCGAAGGGCGTGTTGAAGGCGGGCTCGCAGACCGATCCGTCGGCGGTGCAGTTCCCGCTCGACAGCAGGCCGAAGTCGCCGTAGTCGGTCTGCCCGGCGACGGTCGAGACGGTGCCGATGCCATTGTGGACGTTCCACCAGTTCACGGTGAACACGCCTTCGGCGAGCAGCCCGCTGTAGGCGTCGGCGAGGAACAGCGCGCCCGGCTGGGTGTTCTGCCCGACGCCGACGTTGAGTTCGGTCATGCTGATCTGGATGCGTGAGGCCGAAGGCCCGGCGTGGCGGGCGATCTGTTCGCGCAGCAGGCGCATCGCCGGTGCGATGTGCTCGGCCCGGGTCAGCGATTCGGCGGCGGTGCCGCCGCCGGGATACCAGTGCACGTCGGCGAAGTCGATCGCCGAACCCGCCAGTGCGAGGACGACCTGGTTCCAGCTGCCCTCGTCGCCGCCGGCGGTGATCGCGTCGGGCCAGTTGCCGGGCATGGTGAGCACGGCACCGACCTTGATGGTCGGGTCGACGGCCTTCATCGCCCGGGAGTAGGCGACGACTTCGGCGGCGTAGTACGCCGGGTCCTTGCGCGGGCGCTCGTCGGCCTCCCAGGCCGAGCCGTAGTGGCCGTTGCCGTAGTTCTCGTTGCCGACGGTCCAGTACTTCGCGCCGTATCCCTTGGTGACGTTGGCGTAGCGGACCCAGCCCGCGGCCTCCGCCGCCGAGGCGGTGCCGTAGTTGGCGATGATCATCGGTTCGGCGCCGGTCCGCCGGGTGGCGGCCATGAAGGCGTCGAAGTCGGTGCCCGGGGCGACGTAGCCGCCGGGGGCGGTGTGGGTCTCCCAGTGGTAGATGTCGGCGTAGGAACCGCCCGGGTAGCGCAGCATCCGAACCCCGGCGGCGCCGAGCAGGTCGGCGGTGGCGTCGGAGGCGAGTTCGGCGTCCCAGATGGCGTGGTTGAGGCCGAGTCCGGTCTCCGGCATGGTCGCCAGGCCCCCGTTGGCGTTGACGGTGACCGAGACAGCCGGGGCCGCGGCGGCCGGTACCGGGGCTAAGAGCCCGGCCCCGGCGAGGGCCAGAGCCGTTGCGGCTAAGGGGATGCGATGAGTTCTCAACACGAGCTCCAATCGAAGCGTTTCGATGAATCGCATCATCGTTCCGCTTCCCGCGACGACGTGTCAAGCCACCGTCACGCCACTGGAGGCCTTGCGTGCCAGGGGATGAAATGGTGCGGGGCCCGCACCCCACGGGCCCCGCACCGGCCTACTCGGCGGGCAGCTCGACCTCGAAGAGGACGGCGCCGTCGAGGTCGCGCAGCCGTACCGTCAGCGCCTTGGTCGCCGCCGAGATCACGACCTCGCCGAAGAACTGGAAGCCGTCGGCGGGCGAGGTGTTGGCCGCCGGGGGAGCCTTGACGAAGCGGGCCTCGGGGCCGAAGGTGCCGTCGAGGACGTTCGGGCCGAAGGCGCCGGCGTTCATCGGGCCGGAGACGAACTCCCAGAAGGGCTTGAAGTCCTTGAAGGACGCGCGCGACGGGTCGTAGTGGTGCGCGGCGGTGTAGTGCACGTCGGCGGTGAGCCACACCGTGCCGGTGACGTCGGCGCGGTTGACGTACGACAAGAGTTCGGCGACTTCGCGTTCGCGGCCGAGCGGTGCCCCGTTGTCGCCCTGGGCGAGGCCTTCCTGGGCGGTGCCGTCGGGGACGATCAGGCCGAGCGGGAGGTCGGCGGCGAGGACCTTCCAGGTCGCCGTCGAGCGGCGCAGTTCGCGCTTGAGCCAGTCGAGCTGCGTGCGGCCGAGGACGCCGGAGCGGGTGTGCGGGTCGTTGTTGGCGTCGTTGGCGTTCTTGTGGGTGCGCATGTCGAGGACGAAGACGTCGAGCAGCGGACCGTGCGAGATCTTGCGGTAGATGCGGCCCTCGCCGTCGGCCGACAGCCGGTTGGGCGTGAACTCGGCGAAGGCGCGACGGGCGCGGGCGGCGAGGACGTCGACGCGCTTCTCGGTGTAGCGGGCGTCTTCGAGGATCTCGCCGGGGTACCAGTTGTTGGTGACCTCGTGGTCGTCCCACTGGTGCAGCATCGGGACGGCGGCGGCGAAGGCGCGCAGCCTCTCGTCGAGGAGGTTGTACTTGTACTGGCCCCGGTACTCGCCGAGGGTCTCGGCGACCTTCGTCTTCTCGGGGATGACGAGGTTGCGCCAGGTGCGGCCGCCGGGCAGGGCCACGGTCTCGGCGAGGGCGCCGTCGGCGTAGTTGAAGTCGCCGCTGCAGAGGAAGAAGTCGGGGTCGACGGCGGCCATCGCGTCGAAGATGCGGAAGCCGCCGAGCTCGGGATTGATGCCCCAGCCCTGTCCGGCGAGGTCGCCCGACCACACGAAGCGCACGTCCTGGTGCCGCGTGGGGCTGGTGCGCAGGGAACCGGTGGCGGACGCGCTCTCCCGGCGACCGTCCGAAGTCCACACTCGATAGTGGACGGTCCGGCCGGCGCGCAGGCCGTCGACGTGGACCTTGCCGGTGAAGTCGGTCGCGGCGGTCACACGCGGGCCGCGGACGAGCCGCGCGTGCCTGAAGTCGGGACGGTGGCTCAGCTCGACCCACATCCGCGACTCGCGGTCGGCGCGCGTCCAGATGACGGCGCTGTCGCCGCTGACCTCGCCGCTCTGGACCCCGTGGGTGAGTTCGGGGCGCCCGCGCAGGAGGGCGGGCGCGGCGTAGGCGCCGGCACCGAGCCCGGTGCCGAGCAGCACGCCGCCGCCGATCGCGGCGGCACCGCCGGTGAGGAGCCGTCGCCGGTCGATGGTCGTCATGAGGGGTTCCCGTCGATAGAGATCGAGTGCGTTGAGGCGGTTCTATCGGGCGGGGACGGCGTGGAGGTGTCCGGAAGGTGAACGACGGTGGCTCGGGCACCGAAGAGGCGCGCGGGCTCGGGCGATATCGCGCGAGGGGGCGTACGGCCCATCGGCTTGTGAGACCCGGCGGCGCGCAGAAGCCTCTCTCGGCGCCGGGTCGCGCGGGGTGCCGGGACACGGGCCTACGGCACCGCGCGGACCGTGGATCGTGCGGGCGGCCGCCCTCGGCGGCGAGGAGCCCGGCCACCGAAGCGACCGGGCCGACCGTCCCCGCCCTACAAGAACAAGAACCCCACCGCGCCCGCCGCGATCACCGTCCCCGCCGCGACACCGAGCACCAGCTCCCGCGTCGTCGCCCGTCCGGTGCGCCGGATCCACGCGAAGTACAGCCCCGTCGCCGGGATCGACACCGTCGCGGCGGTGACCGCGCCCGGTGAGTACTCGCCGAGGGCGATCCACGTCGTGAGGTGGAACAGTGCGTTCATGGCGAACTGCCATTGGAACGCCGTCGCCAGCACGATCCAGACGCCGCCGTGCCCGGCGCGGGCCGCACGCCAGGAGCAGTAGCCGACGAGGAGGATCAGCGGGACGTGGTAGGCCGCGAACGTCGAGGTCGTCTCCGGCCCGAAGTGGCGGGTCGCCCAGGCGGCGAAGCCCGGCAGCTCCTCAAGGGTGTGCAGGATGTAGACGGCGAAGGGCAGGAAGAACGGCAGCGCCGACAGGTCGGGTGCGGCTGCCGGTCGCGGGAGCGCGCGGTCCACGCTCACCAGCCCGGCTCGTCGCAGCCGCGGTGCGTCCCGGGCTCGACCTGAAGCGTGGCGTGGGCGATCTGGTAGTCCTTGCGCAGTAGGTCGCGCGCCTGGTCGAGGACGGCGTGGGAGTCGGCGTCCTCGCAGGTGACCAGGTGCGCCGTGGCCACGTGCATCCCCGACGTCAGCGTCCACAGGTGCACGTCGTGGACGTCGGCGACGCCGTCGATGTCGGCCAGCGAGGAGCCGACGACACCGGGCTCGATCCCGGGCGGGGCGTGCTGGGCGAGGACGGCGAGCACCTGGCGCCCGAGCGGGATCGCCCTGATGACCACGAAGACGCCGATGGCCAGCGCCACGACGGTGTCCCAGATCGTCTGCCCGGTCAGGCCGACGAGGACGCCGGCGGCGATCACCCCGACGCTGCCGACGGTGTCGGCGACGACCTCCAGGTAGGCGCCTTTGACGTTGAGGCTCTCACCGGCGCCCGCGCGCAGCAGGAACATCGCGATGATGTTGACGATCAGGCCGAGCGCGCCGACGATCAGCATCGGCCCGGTGGAGACCTCGCCGCCGTCCCCGGCGCGCCCGATCGCCTCGACGACGATGTAGACCGCGACGCCGAGCATCACCAGCACGGCGAAACCGGAGGCGAAGACCTCGGCCCGGTAGGAGCCGTAGGTGCGGCGGCCGGTCGAGTCGGGCCGCGTCGCCAGGCGTGTGGCCAGCAGCGCGGTGCCGAGCGTGATCACGTCGGCGGCCATGTGCCCGGCGTCCGACAGCAGGGCGAGGGAGCCCGAGACGAGCCCGAAGACGAGCTCGATGACGAAGAAGGCGCCGATCAGCCCGAAGGAGACCGCCAGCCGCCAGGCGTGGCGGCCGCCGGCGTGGCCGGCTCCGTGGTCGTGGCCGTGTCCCATAACGCGACGGCCCCCCGGCTCATGTAATCACATGCGAATGTCTGCATGAATCAGACGGTAGGCGATGCCTCGCGCTTTCGTCAACCCGGGGTACCGTGCGGCACCATGACCGGCTCTTTCTGGTGGGACCTCGCCATCGGTGTCGCCGCCGCGCTCCTGCTGGCCTGGCTGGCGCTCGTCGTCGCGCTGGTGCTCGTCCGCCCGCGCGGCGGCCTGCTGAAGGAGTCGCTGCGGCTGCTGCCCGACGCCCTGCGCCTCGTCCGCCGCCTCGCCGCCGACCGCGCCATGCCCCGCGACGTCCGGATCCGGCTGGCGCTCCTGCTGGTCTACCTCGCCCTGCCGATCGACCTGATCCCCGACTTCATCCCCGTCCTCGGTTACGCCGACGACGCCATCATCGCCACCTGGGTCCTGCGCGGCGTCGTCCGCCGTGCGGGGATCACCGCCGTCCGTGCGCACTGGCCGGGCACCGACGACGGCTTCGAGGCGCTGGTCAAGCTGTGCGACCTGCGGCCGAAGGACGGGCGGGGCCGGCAGCCGCCCGGCCCCCGCGACACTCAGTCCTGAGTGGACGGTCTCCGCAGCGCGATCCAGATGAGCAGCCCGAAGGCGAGGATGCCCGCCGCGGTCCGCACGTAGTTGAACGCGTCCCAGCGTGCGAGGATCTCGGCGTGGTCGGCCGGGGCGCCTTCGACGGCCCAGACCTTGATGCGCGTGTTGATCGGGACGTTCCCGAAACGCGTGACGACGAACGACACCAGCGCCAGGACACCCGCCCCGGCGGCGATGAGCCGCGTCCGTCCCCGCGAGAGCACCGCCAGGGCGACGGCGGTGACGAACGTCAGCCCCATCAGCGTCTGCATGACCGGCCCGTTCATCCGCATCAGCGCGGTGTGGAAGGTCAGGCGCACGTCGAGCGGGACCGCGCGGAAGGTCGGTGCGACGTTCGTCGCCCCGTACATGAACGCGCCCGCGAGCAGTCCCGATGACAGCAGTGCGAGCGCTTTGACGTAACGGACGAGCACGGAGATCCTCCAATTGCTGAGTGATGACTCAGTAAAAGGTACCCGACCGCGTGGGAGCCGCTTCCGTTGCGGGGCCACAAGGTTGGCATCGCAGACCAGTTTGCGGAAGCTGATTCGGCGTGTACGGTCTGTAGCACAAACCAGTCTGCGGAGGAATGCCATGGATCGGCGCCAACTTGAGTCGGCCGGGGCCGGCTACCCGCACGCCTACCTGCAGGGCTTCTACGGGATCCCGTTCGGCATGGCGATGGCCCTCGTCGGGCTGACCAACCTGACCGACCCGCCCGTGCTCGTCTGGATCGGGATCATCGGGCCGTTGCTCACCGTCGCGGCCTTCTTCGGGGTCGCCCGGTACTACCGGCACCGTTTCGGAAAGGTCGTCCACATGCGCAGCAGGCAGACGAGGTACCTGGCCGCCGCTCTCGTCGGCTTCGCCGTCTACGTCGGGGCCGACCAGCTCGGCCGGGCCGTCCTCGGCCGGCCGCCGCTGGAGCCGGTCAGCACCACCGCCGCCGCGTGGGCGGTCGGCATGCTGGTCTTCTACGCCATCGCCGCCGGACTGCGCGCCCACCACGTCGTCATCTGGGTGACGGTCTTCGTGGCGGCGCTGCTACCGCTCTGGACGATGGGCGCCGACAAGGACGCCGTCGCCTACTTCCCGATCGCGGCCGCCACGGTGGTCGCCGGACTCTTCGACCACCGGCGCCTCGTGCTCACCTTCCGGTCGTACCGTGATCTCGACTTCGGGAACAATCATGGAGATGCGTGACGACGAACCGGCCCTCGACCGGCTGATCCACGAACCCGCCCGGCTGGCGATCCTGACCGTGCTGTCCTCGGTGGAGTCCGCCGACTTCGTCTTCCTCCAGCGCACCACCGGCCTGACCAAGGGAAACCTCTCCAGTCATCTGTCCAAACTGGAGGACGGCGGCCTGGTCGCGATCGAGAAGACCTTCGTGCGCAGGAAACCCAACACCAGCGTCGCCCTGACCGCCGAGGGCAGGGAGCGCACCGCCCGGCACTGGGACCAACTCGACCTCATGCGCGCCCGCGCACAGGCCCCCGCCGACGACCGTCCCTAGCCCGCCGCCAGTCCCGCCAGCAACACGTCCACGGCGTCGCCGGTGCCGCCCGGCGCCGGACCGTCGCTCAGGCGCCCCAGCACCGCCCGCTGATGCGCGACCGCGAGCAGCACCATCGCGGCCGCCTCGACGTCCAGATCGGCGCGCACCCGCCCGAGCTCGCGCTCACCCGCCAGGTAGGCCGCGATCGGCGCGACCCCGCGACGCGGGCCGATGACCTCGCCGGCGCCACGGTCGGCGAAACGCGCGCGCAACTCGGCGTCGGCCTGCACCGCCGCCAGGATCGGCGCGACCCGCGCGTAGAACGCGACCAGCCCGTCGAGGAGCGCCACCAGGTTCGCCCGCAGCCCGCCCTCGCCCGGCACGAGGCCGTCGGCGACGTCCTTGAAACGCGGCAGATGCAGCGCCACCACGGCCTGGAGCAGCCCCAGCCGGTCGCCGAAGTGGTAGAAGATGCTCGACTCGGCCACCCCGGCCCGCCGCGCGATCTCCTTCGTCGACAGGCGGGCCACTCCCGACTCGCCGAGGATCGCCTCCGTCGCGGCCAGCACGGCCTCGCGCACGCCCGTGCTCGGGCGCCCACGCCTGCGGCCCGCATCCGTCATGACGACATCCTCTCTTACGTCTTCCCTTCGGTGATCTTCGCGACTACGCTTCCGCCGCATGGAGTTTCACAACCTACTTTCAAAATCAGTCCTCGACCGTCCCCTGACGATCGCGATCGCCGGTGCCGGCGGCCGCGGCGGCCAGTACGCGCGCATGAACGACCTGCTGGACGTCCCCGCGCGCATCACCGCCGCCGCCGACGCCAACGAGATCCGCCTGGAGACCCTGCGAAGAGATCACGGCGTGCCCGCCGAGCACCTCTACGCCGACTGGCGCGACCTCGCCGCGCGGCCGCGGATGGCCGACGCCGTCATCATCGCCACCCAGGACGCCGACCACCTCGAACCGACCGTCGCCTTCGCCGAACTCGGCTACGACATCCTCCTCGAAAAGCCCATGGCCATCACCGAGGAGGAGTGCGTCGCCATCGAGCAGGCCTCGGTCAAGCACGGCGTCTCGATCGCCGTCTGCCACGTCCTGCGCTACACCCCGTACACCACCAAGCTCGTCGAACTGCTGCGCGCGGGCGTGATCGGCGACATCGTCAGCGTCGACCACGTCGAGCCGATCGGCTTCGACCACTTCGCGCACTCCTACGTCCGCGGCCCCTGGCGCACCACCAAGGAAGCGGCCACGATGCTCATGGCCAAGTCCTGCCACGACATCGACTGGCTCTCCTATGTCATCGGCAAGCCCGCCGAACGGGTGTCGTCCTTCGGCGGCCTGCACCACTTCAAGGCCGGCAACCAGCCCGCGACGGCCGCCGACACCTGCGTCGCCTGCCCGCTGACCGACTGCGAGTACGACGCCCGCAAGATCTACCAGATCGGGCGCCTCCCCTTCGCGCTGTCCAAAATGCTCGGTGGCCGCGAACCCACCCCCGAACTGATCACCGAGGCGCTCGCGGTGAGCCCCTACGGCCGCTGTGTCTACAAATGCGACAACGACGTCGCCGACCACCAGGTCGTCAACCTCGAATACGAGGGCGGCGTCACCGCGTCCTTCACCGTCACCGCGTTCACCAAGATGGCCGGCCGTCGCACCACCTTCTTCGGCACCCACGGCGAGCTCTTCGGCGACTCGGATCGCATTGAGATCACTGACTTCCGCACCGGCGAGACGACCGTGCACGACACCGCGCCGGCCGACCACTCCGCCTCCGGCGGCCACGGCGGCGGGGATCTGGGGCTTATGCAGGCTTTCGTCGAGGCGCTTTCGGCCGGTCGGCCCGAACTCATCCTCACCGACGTCGCCGAGAGCCTCGCGACCCACCGCATCGTGTTCGCCGCGGAACGTTCCCGCACCTCCGGAGAGGTCGTGGCGTTGTAGGCAAGCCCGTGCCCGAAAAGCTTGCGCTCGCGGTGATCCATACGGGAAGGTGTTGCAGCAGCCTAGTTCCTTAGTAGGGGAGGAGCCCGGTGCGACCACGCACACGTCTCCTGACCGCGGTCACCGCGGTGGGAGTACTCACCTTCGGGATGGTGACGCCTGCCCAGGCGTCACCGTCCAATGACGACACCACGGCGGACGTCAGCGCTTTCCGGACGACGCCAAAGCCCGAGGCGGTGAGGGGCGAGACGCTGCCCCCCACCCCGCAACAGCAAGAGCAGCGCGACAACCGCATGGAGGCGATCAACGCCGTCGTCGGTGGAGACGCGGCGATCCAGAAGCGCGGCGAGTCCAGCGGTGTGCAGCTTCCCGACGGCACCTGGGTGCAGTGGGGCAAGCCGAAGACCGAGAAGATCTGGACGCTGCTCGCCCAGTTCGGCGACGAGGTCACCGAGCACGGCGGCGAGGCGGGACCGGTGGTCAACGAGATCCCCGAGCCCGACCGCGACGTGGACAACACCACGGCCTGGGAGCCCGACTACGACCGGGATTACTACCAGGACATGCTCTTCAGCAAGAAGGGTCCGTCCATGACGGACTTCTACCTGCGCCAGTCCAGTGGCCGTTACACGGTCGAGGGGCACGTCGAGGACTGGGTGACGCTGCCGTACAACGAGGCCCGTTACGGCTACAACGCCGACGAGGCCGAGGCGTACGGGGCGTTCGTCCGCGACACGGCGCAGGCCTGGTACGACGCTCAGATCGCGGCGGGCAAGACGCCGGCGCAGATCAAGGCCTACCTCGCGCCTTATGACGTGTGGGACCGCTACGACTACGACGCCGACGGCAACTTCGACGAGCCCGACGGCTACGTCGATCACGTCCAGGCCATCCACGCCGGTGAAGGCGAGGAGGCCGGTGGCGGTGCCCAGGGCGAGGACGCGATCTGGTCGCACAGCTGGTTCGCCCAGTCCGACCTGGCCGGTCCCGACTGGAACCCCAGCGGCGGCGTCCCGGTCGGTGACACCGGTATCTGGCTCGGCGACTACACCACCGAGCCCGAGAACGGCGGTCTCGGCGTGTTCGCGCACGAGTACGGCCACGACCTCGGCCTGCCCGACCTGTACGACACCAAGGGCGGCAACAACGGCACGGGCAACTGGACGTTGATGTCGGCCGGTTCGTGGCTCGGTGCGGGCAAGGACCGCATCGGCGAGATCCCGGGCTTCATGGGGCCGTGGGAGAAGCTGTACCTCGGCTGGCTCGACTACGACGTGGTCGATCTGGACACGAACCTGTCGTACAACCTGCTCGGCGCCGCCGGGGGCACCAGCCCCTTCAAGGAGGCGACCTTGGTGAACCTCCCGCCGGTTGACGTGACCAGGGAGTACACCAAGCCGGCGAGCGGTTCGTGGGAGTGGATGGGCGGTGACGGCGACGACATCAACGCCGCGCTGACCCGCGACATCGACCTCACGGGCGTCACCAGCGCCTCGATCACGGCGAAGGTCCGGCTCGACACCGAGCAGGACTACGACTACTTCTTCGCGCAGGTCTCCACCGACGGTGGCGGCACGTGGAAGAACGTCGGGAACAAGCTCTCGGGCGACAACGGCGGCTTCGTCGCGGTCACCCACGACCTGTCGCCCTTCGCCGGTCAGCCGGTCAAGTTCCGCTACCGCTACACCACCGACGCCAACACCCACGGCACCGGTGTGTTCCTCGACGACATCGCCGTCACCGCCGACGGTGCGGTGACCTGGACCGATGACGTCGAGTCGGCCGACAACGGCTGGACCGCCTACAACTGGAAGCGGACCACCGGAACCGAGACCGAGAGCAGCGCGCGGTTCTATCTGGTCGAGAACCGGAAGTACGTGTCCTACGACAAGACCCTGAAGACCGGGCCGTACCAGCGCGGCTGGCTCGACACGGCCTTCGACAAGGTCAACCACTACCCGTACCAGGACGGCGCGCTGATCTGGTACGTGGACACGACGGTCGGCAACAACGACGTCAGCCAGCACCCGGGCCGCGGCCTGGTCCTGCCGGTCGACGCCCGCGTCGCGCCCCTGAAGTTCCCCGACGGGACGCGGCTGTCGAACACGCACCAGTCGCTCGACGCGACCTTCGGCAACGCCAAGACCGACAAGATCACCTTCTACAACAACGGCGCGAAGGTCATCTTCCCGTCGCAGAAGGGCGTGCCGGTCTTCAACGACACCAACCCCGACGCCTACTGGGACCCCGCGTCCCCGCAGCACTCGGTGAAGGTGGCCGGTGAAGGCGTCAAGATCCGCATCCTGTGGGACGGATCGGAACTGACGCCGATGCTGATCTCGGTGACGAGGTCTTAGCGCGAAGTACGCCGAACGGCCCCCGGTGTTCGTGCCGGGGGCCGTTTTCGTCGGAGGAGCGTGGCGCGGATCGGGGTGCCGGTCACTTACCCGTGCAGAACTCCCGGATCTCCGCGGCCCGCTCGGCCTCGGTCGTCTTCGGGCACACCCGCTCGCAGTACACGCCCTCGTCGCTCTTGTACGACAGGCAGCAGGCCGCCGCGACCGGCGCGAGGGCCTCGCGCCCGGCGGGCAGCACGACGCTCGTCCAGCGGCGGCGCTGCTCCAGCGGACCGCAGCCGGCGAAGAGGGCTTCGAGTCCCGTCCGGGCCTCGTGGACGCCCGGGTCGGCGGGGTCGGCGGGGTAGAGGGCCTGTACGACGCGGTCGGAGATGACCGCCCAGATCGTGCGGCGGCCGAGCCGCGAGTGCGGCAGCGCGAAGGCGACGACGGGCGCGAAGAGCTCGGTCAGGTGCCGCAGCAGGACCGCGTCGAGGTCGCCTTCGGTGGCCGGTGTGGGGTCGCCGATCGCGACGGCGTTGAACCAGCCGCCGGGGTCGCAGCGGACCATCGTCTCGGCGGGGTCGAGCAGCGGCACGACGCCGGCGGTCCTGCGGGCGACCACGAGCGGGTTGATGACGGCCGCGGCCAGCCAGCCGACGACGTGCGTCACCTGGACCTCGGCGGGTGCGCCCGCGCGTTCGGCCAGGCGCGCGAACTGCCCGCGCATGGCGTCGCCGGTGAGGAGGTCGTCGAAGCCGACCCATTCGCCTTCGCCGTCCGGCACCGCCATCACGGCGGGGAAGGGCAGCTGCGCGGCGATGCGCTCGGCGAGCGTCGGCGGTGCGGCGAGAACGGTCATCGGACTCCTCACGGAACAGAAGCTAAGGTGAGGCTAAGCTAATGCTCTCGGGAAGTCCAGGGCGGGGTGGATCACATCGCGGCGAAGTTCCGGATCAGCGCCAGGGCCAGCGAACCCGCCGGCGGCAGGGCCTCGGCCCCGAGCGCGCCGATCTCGGCCCGCCCGAACCACCGCGCCTCGGCGATCTCGGCGGGATCGATCCGCAGCTCGGCCGACGCGGCCTCGGCCCGAAACCCGACCAGCAGCACATCGGGGTCACCGAACGCGCTCGGCGCGCTCCCGGCGTAGGTCAGCGACGTCAACGCCAGCCCGGTCTCCTCGGCCACCTCCCGGCGGGCGGCGTCCTCCATCGACTCGCCCGACTCCAGGTAACCCGACACCAGCGCCCACATGTCGTGCGCCATGTAGCCGTGCTTGACCAGCAGCGCCCTGTCGCCCGACGTCACCAGCACCAGCGCGACCGGCCCGAGCCGCACCATGTACAGCTGCTCGCAGCTGGGGCATCGGCGCGACAGGAAACCCGCGCAGTCGAGAAGCGGCGCCGCACACGAACCGCAGTAACGATGCGCGGCCCGCCAGGCGACGATCTGCACCGCCCGCACGACCGCACCCGCCTCGTGCGCGGGATCGGCCGCCAGCGCCGACCACGGCGTGTACGAACCGACCGCCGCGGCCTCACCGGCCCACACGAGCCGCTCGCCGACGGTCCCCACGCAGACCATCGTGGCGTCCCCGGCGTCGGCGACGGTCAGCCAGCCACCGCCGGGCAGATGACCGACGTCCTTTCCGCGCACGGGGATCCAGAGGTCGTCGGGGAGGGCTTGGCGGCTGGCGGCGGTGACGGGGGCGAAAGGCATGCCGCGATTGTCTCCCGTCGCGCGGCCAAGACAAACCGCCGAACGGCGCCAGGAGCGCGGCCGTGAGGTGAGGAGTCGGCCGCGCCCCCGTCACCCCGCTATGACGGACGAGCCGCCGGTTTCCCGACGAGCGCCATCGCCGCCGGGAGCAGAACCCCGCGCACGAGGGTCGCGTCGATCAGGATCGCCACGGCCATCCCGACCCCGAGCATCTTGTACTCGATAGCCGACAGCGCCACGAACACCGTGAACACCGCCACCATGATCGCCGCCGCGCTGCTCACCACCCCGGCACTGCTCGCCACCCCGCCGACCACGGCGTCGCGCACCGGCGTGCCCGCCGTCAGCCGCTCACGGATCCGGCTGAGGATGAAGATGTGGTAGTCCATGCTCAACCCGAACAGCAGCACGAACAACAGCAAGGGCAACCAGTCCAGGATCCCGCCGTAAGGCTCGAACCCGAGCGGTGCGGCCAGATTCCCGTCCTGGAAGACCCAGGTGAGCATCCCGTAGGCCGCGCCGATCGACAGCAGGTTCAGCACGATCGACACCACCGAGACCGCCACCGAGCGGAACGCGATCAGCAGCAGCACGAACGCCAGCACCAGCACGAACCCGAACACGAGCCAGATGCGCTCGCCGACCCGCTCGGCGAAGTCGCGGGCGAGCGCGGTTCGGCCGGCGACGGCGAACTCGACCCCGTCGACCCGTCCGAGGGTGGCGGGCAGGTCTTCGGCGCGAAGCCGGTCGAGGGCGGTGTTGGACGCCTCGTCGCTGCCGGAGCCGGGCAGTGGGACTCGGACGATGAGCACGTCGCCGACGGAGGCGGTGGTCACGGGCACGCCGAGGCGTTCGCGAAGGTCTTCGACGGCTTCGATGGTGAGGGCGCTTTGCGCTCGCGGTCCCCAGACGACGATCCGCGCGGGCGTCGGGGCACCGGGGAAGGCCTCCCGCATGCGTTCGGCGGCGTCGATGGTCGGCACGCTCGACGGGAGGCTCTCCGTGGGCGCCGGGCTTTGCAGGCGCATGCTCAGGGCGGGCAGCGCCATGACGATGAGCACGAGCGCGGCCGCCGTGCCCCACCACAGCGGCCGGCGCACGACCGTCCGCGCGATCGCCGCCCAGGCGCGCGACTCGCCCGCGCCGGTGCGGAGGCGGCCGATCCAGGGCAGGCGGCCGAGGTTCACCCTGTCGCCGAGCAGCGACAGTGTCGCCGGGAGCACCGTCACCGAGCCGAGCAGCGCGAGGCCGACGACCAGGACGGTGCCGAGGGTGAGGCCGCGGAAGTTGTCGAGGCCGGTGAACAGCAGGCCGGCCAGGCAGAGCATCACCGTCAGGCCCGAGACGACGATGACGCGGCCGGAGGTTCGCGTCGCGGTCTTGAGGGCGGCGTCGAGTCCGTGTCCGGCGGCCCGCTCCTCGCGGACCCGGCGCAGGTAGAACAGGGCGTAGTCGACGCCGACGGCCATGCCGATGAGCATGATCATCACCGAGCTGGCGCTGTTGACGGGGATCCAGTTGTCGAGGACGGCGAGCAGCCCGAAGCCGGTCGCGACGACGCTCGCGGCCAGCAGCAGCGGGATCGCGGCGGCGACGAGCGCGCCGAAGACGAGGAACAGGATGACCAGGGTCAGTGGCAGCGAGAAGTGCTGGGAACTGCGCATGTCCTCCTTGAGCTTCTCGTCGACGATCGTGGAGAGGCTCATGTCCCCGGCCTGCGCGAGCCGGGTGCCGGGGTGGCGTGCGGCGACGTCGCCGACCAGCGCGGTCGCGGCCTCGAAGTTGTCGCGGACGGCCTCGGGGGCACCGGCGACACGGAAGGTGACCAGGGCCGAGGCGCCGGTGAGGAGGTCGGGGTGGGCGCCTTCGAGGGGTGCGCGCACGTCGGCGGCCAGGTCGGGGCGGGCGCGGAGGGTGTCGGCGAGCTCGGTGACGGCCGCGAGGTCGGGTTGCGAGCCGTTCAGCGGCTGCACGAGGACGCTCTCCAGTGGCGGGTCGTCGACGTTCTCGTCGCGCAGGACGTCCTGCGCGACGCCCGACTCGCCGGGATCGGTCGCCCTGGCGTTCTCTCCGGGCACGAGCGCACCGGCCAGCAGCGCCACGACGACCAGCGCGAACCATCCGGTGACGGCGACGACGCGGTGGCGCACCGACCAGCCGGCGATCCGGTCGACGAAGGCCTCCTTGGCGGGAGGGCGTGGCGGCGCCAGGACGGCGCCCGATTTGCTTTCGGGCAGCATGAGGTGCTGTCCTTCCAGGTGGAGGGGTGACGCGTTGAAGACCCGCCCGAGGGCGGGGTGGATCCCTTTCGCCGCCGGACCGCCGAGCTGCAACTCGGCGGACCGGCCTGGTCAGGAGCTCAGTCGACCTGCCTGAGGATGTCCTCGACGCGCTCCAGGCGCGTCCGCAGCTCGGTGAGTTCCTTGTCGTCGCGCTCGCGCTGGGCGGCCAGGGCGAGCCTGGCCCGGCGGTTGGCGTTGATCTGCCAGACGGTCACCAGGACCGTCGAGATCAGCAGCGTGAACACGCCGATCGCGCCGATGACCTCCATCCAGTCGTTGCCGGTCATTCCGGGCTTCCTTCCTGCGCGAGGTCCTCGGCCGCCCGCGCGACCGTCTCGGGGGTGAGGTGGATGTCGAAGGGGGCGAGTTCGTAGAACTTCATCGCCTTGCCGTCACCGGACAGTTCCAGCGTCGAGGTGACCAGGCCGCAGGCCTCCAGTTTCTTGAGGTGGAGCTGGAGGAGGGCACGGCTGATGCCGAGCCTCCGGGCGAGGTCGGAGACGTAGTGGCGTTCGCGCGCCAGCGCGGCCACGACCCGCATCCGGTGCGGATTGGCGAGCGTGGCGAGCAGGCGCGCGAGCTCGTCGCCGGTCGGCGACAGATCGCTCATAGCAAAACCCGGCACATGCCAAGAGAATCTAGCAGGTGCCGGGCCGGGGGACATCGGGGATGACCCCGAGCTTTCAGAGCCCGGGGTGCCCGGGGGACAGGAACACGACGATGTCGTTGACGACGCCCGGGAGCGGTTCGGGACGGTGCCAGCCGACCCGCTCGTAGAAGGCGATGGTGTCGACGGCCTTGCGCGCGGTCAGCAGCCAGGCGCCGCTCGGCTGGTCGGCGATCAGGGTCTCCAGGAGCCGGCGGCCCAGCCCGGTCCCGCGGGCGCGTTCGCGCACGGCCAGCTCGTCGACCTCGAAGGCGCCGACGATGAGCTTCGACACACGCTCCTCGCCGAGGAGTTCGGTGACCTGGCCGTAGGAGCGGTCGGTGCGGAACGGCGCGAGGGTGGTCCAGCCGGTCGCGAAACCGTCGATGCCGTCGGCCGAGCGGGCCACGAAACCGCGGAAACCGGGGCGGGGAACGTCGGTCTCCATGCGTTCACGGAAGGCCGCGCGGGTCTTTTCGGGATCGCGGTCGTCCCAGGGCGGGGCCGTGAACACCTCGACGTAGGTGTCGGTGAGTTCGTCGGCGATGTCGAGGATGTCGGCGCCGTAGGTCTCCATGGGGCACTCCTAATCGAGTGGATCAAGCGAGTGGGGAGCTCTATTCTCGCCATTGCCGACCCAGAAGGAGAACGACGTGGAGCGAGACCCACTGCGGACGCTGTGGACCGACCCGGCGACCGTGCCGGTCCGCCGCCTCACCGGTGAAGACGACCGTGAGGCCTGCATGGACCTGGCCGCCGACCGCGAGTGGGGACGCGAGGAGCCGAAGTGGCACCTGCTCTTCGACGCCTGCGAGGTCTACGGCGTCGACGCCCCCGACGGCGGCCTCGCGGGCTGCTACACCCTGACCCGCTACGGCGCCGAGGCGTCGGCGATCGGGATGGTGCTCGTCGCGTCGCGGTTCGAAGGACGCGGACTCGGGCGCCGGATGATGACGCACGCGCTGTCGGTCGCCGACGGTGTCGTGTCGCTGCACGCGACCGAGATGGGGCGGCCGCTGTACGAGAAACTCGGCTTCCAGGCGATCGACGTCAACAGCTCGCACTACGGGCACTTCACCGGCCCGCGGCCCGACGGACCGGCGACCCGGCCGGTGCGCGACGTCGCCGAGATCCTCGCCTACGACCGCGACGCCCACGGCCTGGACCGTACGGCGCTCCTGACGGCCCTGCACCGCCGCTCCGAGGCCTTCCGGGTGGTGGAGGAGGACGGGCGCGTGCGCGGTTACGCCGCCGCCTGGCGCAACACCCACCAGCTCGTCATCGGGCCCGTCGTCGCCGACGACCTGGCGACCGCGACGGTCCTGATCGCCGACATCGCGCTGGCCGCCGACGCCGAACTCCGCGTCGACGTCCTGCACTCGCGTTCCGGGCTGCGGCGGTGGACGGCCTCGCACGGCATCGCGCCGCGCTTCGACGGAACGTACATGAGCCTCGACGGCGTGGACGTGCCCGGCGACGCCCGCGTCTGGGCGCCGGTGACGCAGGCGGTCTAGGCGAGGACGCAGAACTCGTGGCCCTCGGGGTCGGCCAGGACGGTCCACGGGACCTCGCCTTGGCCGACGTCGACGGGCGTGGCGCCGAGCGCGCGTAGCCGGTCGACCTCGCCTTCGCTCCCCGGGTACGGCAGCAGGTCGAGATGGAGACGGCTCGGGGCCCGGTCATGGGGCACGCGCAGGAACTCCAGGTACGGGCCGACGGCCACGGGGGAGCGCAGCGACGCGAAGTCGTCGTTGACCTCGTGCACCGGCCAGTCGATCGCGGCACCCCAGAACCGGGCCATCGCGCGCGGATCCGCGCAGTCGACGACGATCGCGGCGATCGGCCCGGTGTCACGGTAGACGTCGCGGGGTTCGAGGACGCAGAACTCGTTGCCCTCCGGATCGGCCAGGACGGCCCAGGGGACATCGCCTTGGCCGACGTCGACGGGCGTGGCGCCGAGCGCCCGCAACCGCGCGACCAGCGCTGTCTGGCCGGTCGCGGAGGCGGACGCGAGGTCGAGGTGGACGCCGTTCTTCGCCGCCCCTTTGACGTCCGGCACGCCGACGACGTCGATCCCGATGCCGCCGTCGGGGTCCGGCCACACGAACGGCCCGGGCGGCGCGACGTAGACCGTCTCACCGGGATGGGCGCGCCAGCCGAGGGCGTCCGCCCAGAACCGGCCGAGGGCCGCGGCCTCGCGCGCCTTGACGTTGACCTGGACGGGGCGCAGGGGCATGGGGGGATGTTATGCGGGTTCGCGGTCGTGAGGGTGGTTCCGGGGGCGCAGAAGACGCGTGCGGGGGCTTTTCGGGGCCATGAGGGCTGCTCGGCTGCCCGGAGGACCGGCCGATCACACGAGGCGGTGAGGCAGGCATGGGGGACGTTTGGATTCCCGGTGCCTGCGAGGTCTGATGCCGAACCACCGTGAAATCGTCGCCCTCTTCCTCATCGCCGTTCTGATCGCGTTCGGGCTCGTCCGTGGTGGGCCACCGCGCGTTCTGGGCCGAGCCTTCGTCAAGGTCCTTCCCCTGGTTCTGCTGTTCCTGGGCTATTTCACACTTGAGGTACTCCTCGGCCTGCGGACGGGCTTGTGGCGCTGGGATTTCTGGGGAGCGACTCTGTTCTGGCTGCTGTTCAGTGGGTTCGGCATATTTCTGAGCTCGGTCAAAGCGGCAAAGGACGGCCGGTACTTCCTTCGCCTGACACTCGACCCGCTGGGATTTTCAGCGATGGCCGTGGCGCTGGTGAGCGTTTTCGTCTTCCCGCCGGCCGTCGAGCTCGTCGTTCAGGTCGTAGCGATCTGCTGCGTGTTGATGATGTTCGAACCGTCAGTGGGACTCGCGGCGAAAAGATCGGCCAAGAACATTCTGCTGTTGATCTTCGGGGCAATGCTGGCCTATTCAATCCTCCAGCTCATCGCCCAGTGGCCCACCGTGAACTGGGAGACCACCTGGAAGCAGTTCGTCCTTCCCATCTGGCTCGGCGTCGCCTTGATCCCGTTCGTCTTCCCGCTCGCCATCTATCTGGAGCACGGGGTGGCGTTCAGCCACGCCAAGGCATCCACGGGCAGGAAGAGCATCCCCTGGACCGTGCGACTCGCGTTCATCGTCCGGCTCCATCTGAGGCTTCGCCGGATCGCGGCATTCCGTCATCGTTGGGCCTACGAGCTCGGGCGCGCCACCGGCTGGAAGGAGGCGATGGCTGTGATCGACGATTTCTGCGCGGCGCCCGCGCGTGAACGCCACGAACGTGAAGAAGAGGCTCGACGCGCCGAGAGGTACGCGGGTACAGATGAGCTCGATGAGCGCGGTCGCAGGCTCGACCGTCGTGAGTTCGACCGCACCAAGCGGGTGCTGACCTTGCTGTTCAACCGTCAGTTGGGGCATTACCGGAATGGTCAGAGGTACCTGGCCGATCTGGTCGACCGGCACCCAGAGGATTACTCGGGTGAAGGTCTCCCGGTTGCGCCTGACCTCACACTCGTTGTTTCCGACGACGGCCAGTCGTGGTACGCCTGGCGCCGGACTGTCACCGGGTGGTGTTTCGGCATTGGGGCGGCGGCCGCACCGAACGACAAGTGGAAGTACGAGGGTGCCGATCCGCCACGACGAGGTCCGAGCGAGCCGGAATGGATCAACGACATGACAACGGTCCTCCCCGCACATTCGAACCGGCGCCGAACATAAGCGAAGGACGGCCCTCCCGGACCGCCCTCCGCAACCACTACCGCTCACCGCGCCCGCGCACGCGCGCGGCCTCGCGAGACCCGCCTACGAATCCCCGCCGGTCTCGCCCGCGTCCGCGGCCGTGACGTCGGTGATCGCGTACTTCTTCGCCGCCTGCACGGCCGCCTCGGCCGGGACGACGCCCGCCCGTGCCAGCTGCTGCAGGGCGGCCACGGTGATCGACTCGCCGTCGACGTTGAAGTGCCTGCGCAGCGCACCCCGCGTGTCGGACTGGCCGAAGCCGTCGGTCCCCAGCGACAGGTACGGCGCGGGCACCCACGGCGCGATCAGGTCCTGCACGGCCCGCATGAAGTCGCTGACCGCGACGACCGGCGCGTCGCTGTCGGCCAGGCGCTGCGCCACGTACGGCACCTTCGCGTCGACGTCGGGGTGGCGGAGGTTGTGCTCCTCGCACTCCACGGCGTTCCGGCGGAGTTCCGTCCACGACGTCACCGACCACACGTCGGCGGCCACGCCCCAGTCGGCGGCGAGCAGGTCCTGCGCCTTCAGCGCCCACTGCATGCCCGTCCCGGACGCGAGCAGGCGTACTCGCGGCAGGTTCGGGTGCCCCTTGGCGGGCGCGTACAGGTGCATGCCCCGCAGGATGCCCTCGACGTCGGTGCCCTCGGGCTCGGCCGGCTGGAAGATCGGCTCGTTGTACACCGTCATGTAGTAGAAGACGTTCTCCTGCTTCTCGCCGTACATGCGGCGCAGGCCGTCCTCGACGATGTGCGCGATCTCGAACCCGAACGACGGGTCGTAGGCGACCACGGCCGGGTTCGTCGCCGCGATCAGCAGCGAGTGCCCGTCCTCGTGCTGGAGACCCTCACCGTTGAGCGTGGTCCGCCCGGCGGTGGCGCCGAGCAGGAAACCGCGCGTCATCTGGTCCGACGCCGCCCACAGCGAGTCGGCGGTGCGCTGGAACCCGAACATCGAGTAGAAGATGTACATCGGGATCATCGGCTCGCCGTGCGTCGCGTACGACGTCCCCGCCGCGGTGAACGCCGCGGTCGACCCGGCCTCGTTGATGCCGAGGTGCAGGATCTGCCCCTTCTCGGCCTCCTTGTACGACAAGAACAGGTCCCGGTCCACCGAGAGGTAGTTCTGGCCGTGCGGGGAGTAGATCTTCGCCGTCGGGAACATCGCGTCCATACCGAACGTGCGCGCCTCGTCGGGAATGATCGGCACCCACCGCTGCCCGGTCTCCTTGTCCTTCATGAGGTCCTTGAGGAGCCTCACGAAGGCCATGGTGGTCGCGACCTTCTGTTTGCCCGAACCGCGCTTGACGACGTCGTAGACGCTCTTCTCGGGCAGGTTCAGCGGGATCACCGTCGTGTTGCGCGACGGGACCGAGCCGCCGAGCGCGTTGCGGCGCTCCATGGCGTACTGGTACTCGTCGGAGTCGGTGCCCGGGTGGAAGTACGGCGGCAGGTACGGGTCGCTCAGGTCCGAGTCCGGGATCGGCATGTACAGCCGGTCGCGGAAGGTCTTGATGTCGTCGGCGGTGAGCTTCTTCATCTGGTGGGTGGCGTTGCGGCCCTCGAAGTGCGAACCGAGCGTCCAGCCCTTGATGGTCTTGGCGAGGATGACCGTCGGCTGACCGGTGTGCTCCGTCGCCGCCTTGTAGGCCGCGAAGAGCTTGCGGTAGTCGTGTCCGCCGCGCTTGAGGCCCCAGACCTCGTCGTCGGAGTAGGCCTCGACCATCTTCTTCGTGCGCGGGTCGCGACCGAAGAAGTTCTCCCGGACGAAGCCGCCCGACTCGGCCTTGTACGTCTGGTAGTCGCCGTCGGGCGTGGTGTTCATGAGGTTCACCAGCGCACCGTCGGTGTCGGCGGCCAGGAGCGAGTCCCATTCGCGGCCCCAGACGACCTTGATGACGTTCCAGCCGGCGCCGCGGAAGATCGACTCCAGCTCCTGGATGATCTTGCCGTTGCCGCGGACCGGCCCGTCGAGGCGCTGGAGGTTGCAGTTGACGACGAAGGTCAGGTTGTCGAGCTCCTCGCGCGAGGCCAGGTGGATCGCGCCGAGCGACTCGACCTCGTCCATCTCGCCGTCGCCGAGGAAGGCCCACACGCGCTGCTGAGAGGTGTCCTTGATGCCGCGGTGGTGCATGTAGCGGTTGAACTGCGCCTGGTAGATCGCCGACAGCGGGCCGAGACCCATCGAGACCGTCGGGAACTCCCAGAAATCGGGCATCAGGCGGGGGTGCGGGTACGACGGGAGGCCGCCGCCCGGGTGGGACAGTTCCTGGCGGAAACCGTCCATCTGGTGCTCGGTGAGCCGGCCCTCAAGATAGGCGCGGGCGTAGATGCCCGGGGAGCCGTGCCCCTGGATGAAGATCTGGTCGCCGCCGCCGGGGTGCTGCTTGCCGCGGAAGAAGTGGTTGAAACCGACCTCGTACAGGCTCGCCGAGGAGGCATACGTGGAGATGTGACCGCCCACACCGACGCCGGGGCGCTGCGCGCGGTGGACCATCATCGCGGCGTTCCAGCGGATGAAGGCACGGATCCGGCGCTCAATGTGCTCGTCCCCGGGGAACCAGGGTTCACGTTCCGGCGGAATCGTGTTGATGTAGTCGGTGCTGGTCAACGCGGGGACGCCTACCTGACGCTCCCGTGCACGCTCCAGCAGCCGCAGCATGACGTACCGTGCTCGCTGCCGGCCGCGCTCGTCGAGCAGGCCGTCCAGGGATTCCAGCCATTCGGCGGTCTCCGCGGGGTCGATGTCGGGCAGCTGGCTTGGCAGACCGTCGCTGATAACCGGGCGCTTACGTTCGGTGGACACGGGCGTTCCCTCATTACTCGACGATGTGGACTACGGTGTCGCTCCCCATCCTGCCTCTTGTGGCCGCGACCGGTAGCGTGAGGACCCGATCTACTGGGACGGCGACCACACGTCGGGCTGGCGGGCATTCCTCAACCACGCATGGGCGGTCTTTCGCTATTCTCAGGGCGCGCGATGACCGAAAGAACCCATGCGTACTTGAAGGAGGCACCACACTGTGAGCGCGACGGCTGGCCAGGCGGGCGAAGTCCAGAGCCTGGCGGACCGGCTCAACATCGAGTCGGGACAGGTCGTTATGGAGGTCGGCTACGACGATGACGTGGCCGAAGACCTCCGCGACGCGATCATCGAACGGGTCGAGGAGCTCGTCGATGAGGACACCGACGAGGTCGTCGACGCCGTGCTCCTGTGGTGGCGGGACGAAGACGGCGACCTCGTTGACGTGCTGGTCGACGTTCGGACGTCCCTCGCCGAGTCGGGCGTCGTATGGCTGCTCGTGCCCAAAGCGGGACGTGACGGCCACATCGAGCCCAGCGATATCGCCGAGGCGGCGCAGACGGTCGGTCTCCAGCAGACCTCGAACGTCAACGCCGGCAAGGACTGGATCGCGACGCGTCTGGTGAGCCCGAAAGGCGGACGGCGCTGACCGGCGCCGGACGTAGGCTCCCCCGTGACCGACGACCGAATCCCCCAGAGGAGTGAGCATGCCGATCGAGGTGGGCCGAAAGGCCCCTGACTTCACGCTCAAGGACCAGAACAACCAGGAGGTGAACCTCGCCGGCTACCGCGGTGAGAAGAACGTCCTGCTGGTCTTCTACCCGCTCGCCTTCACCGGTGTGTGCGAGGGCGAGCTGTGCGGTGTCCGGGACAACCTGTCGGCGTACCAGAGCGACGACGTGGCGGTGCTCACCGTCAGCGTCGACTCGCCGTTCACGCACAAGGTCTGGGCCGAGCGCGAGGGCTTCGACTTCCCGCTGCTGTCGGACTTCTGGCCGCACGGCGAAGTCGCCACCGCCTACGGCGTCTTCAACGACGAGAAGGGCTTCGCCAACCGGGGGACCTTCGTGATCGACAAGGAAGGCGTCGTCCGCTTCGCCGAGATGAACCTCCCCGGCGAGCCTCGCGACCAGACCGCCTGGACCAAGGCCCTGGGTGAGCTCACGGCCTGAACCACCGGCCACCCACCGGCTCCCAGGCGGCGACGCCCGGGAGCCGGTGGGTAGGCTTGTCCGACCCCGGCGCGCGTAGCTCAGTGGGAGAGCATCCGCCTTACAAGCGGAGGGTCGCAGGTTCGAAACCTGCCGCGCGCACACTTTCCCCCAGCATCCGTGAGTGGGGTATGCACGGCCGTTGACCTCGATAGATGGAGGCGGCGGCCTTTTTGTGCCCGTCGTCTCCCGGACGTCGTGGTTCATCGTGGCCGGAATGTGGCGTATTTGTGGCGCTCCAAGAGATCGTCGAGGCCGGACGAACCGAAAGGAGCCGTGCG
This sequence comes from Phytomonospora endophytica, assembly GCF_014202425.1. Taxonomy (GTDB): domain Bacteria; phylum Actinomycetota; class Actinomycetes; order Mycobacteriales; family Micromonosporaceae; genus Phytomonospora; species Phytomonospora endophytica. The sequence continues at coordinate 535,616 of NZ_JACHGT010000004.1, forward strand.
ATGCCCACCGATGGAGCCTTCGCGGTCGATCTACTGGACCTCAAGGCCTACGCCCGGCAGCTCAAGCTGACGAGCGAGGCGGACGCCTCCCGCGTCTTCGGGTACCTCGGCGACCTGGCCTGGAACAGCGCCGGGGGCGGCGACGGCGGCGGCGCCGAGCACGTCCTGGGCATGCACGGGCACATCACGTCCGTCTGGGCGGCCGACCACGACCGGTTGCTCGGCGAGATGCGCAAGACGCTGAACGCCGCGGAGACCAGGTTGCGCGACTACTCGCTCGCTCTGAAGGAGATCGCCGAGGCCTACGCCGACGCCGACGAGGACAACCGCCGCAAGGTCGACGACGTCTACGCCGAAGGCCAAGACGACAACGACAACGCGCAGCGGAACGCGCCCGAGCAGAGTTCGCGACCGTTCGAGCACCGGTCGGGGGACTACGACGAGGCCTACGCCGGCATCTACCACAGCGATCCGCGGATTCCCCTCGACGGGCTGCTGACCGCCATGGGCAGCGGGGGGCCGTTCGCCGACGCCAAGAACTGGCTGAAGAGCTGCGGGATCGACCTCGACGACCACATCCTCGCCTACCAGGGCCCGTGGGAGGGCCTGGCCAACGCCGTGGCCGCGGGGGAGTTGTTCCGGGCCGCGACGGCCGCCGTCGCCGACAACACGGGCCGGGGCATGGACGACGTCCAGGTCACCTGGGACGGTTCGGCCGCGGAGCTGGCCCGGATCCACATCGGCAATTTCGAGGTCTCCGTCGAGAACGAGGGCTACCCGGAATTCGGCCGCCTCAACACCGACTCGCTCGCCGCCCTGGACGACATCGCGTTCTGTGCGGCGATGACGGCCTTCCAGTTCAAGGCGGGCTTGGCCGCCATCGTCGCGGGCAACGAGCTGGTCCCCTTCATCACCGTCGTAACCTCGATCCCCGGCGTTGAGCGGCCGCTGGGGCAACCCCCCGACGGCACCGCGCTGTACAACGCCGTCAAGGGCGCGCTGGCGGCGTCGGCGCTGTGGGACCGGATCCGTGGCCCCGCGGCCCTCGGATTGCTGTGGAACGGCCTGGAACTCCTCGTCATGGGGTGCCTGTCGGTCAAGAGGGCGGTCGACCGGTACACCGACGGCGTCCAGCCCGCGATCAAGCTCTGCCTGGAGAGCCTGAGCGACCGCGACTTCCCGCCGCTGCTGTGGACGAACTGACATGACCGACGACATCGACACCGGCCTGCGCACCGGCTCCGACGGCCTGCCGACCCTGGCCGTCAACCCCGACCGGCTCGTGGACCGGACTCCGCGGGAGATCGGCGAGGCGGTCCTCGCGGCGTGGCGATCCGGCGACGTGGCCGAGGTGACCGACGAGGCCGCCGCCGCGCGCACGGAAGAACTGCTGTGGCTGCTCCAGTCGAGTGCCCGCTCCCGTCTCGGCCTGCGGCCGCTCAGCTGACGGACGGGCCTACCCGACCTCCACCAGCCTCACCGTGTACTCCGTGGGCCGCTCCCACGGGAAACTCGACGTCAGCGCCTGCCCGCCGTCGTGGCCGACGGCGGTGGCGCCACCGAAGCCGCGCACGTGTCCCGTCGCGAGATCGACGGTGTAGATCCAGCGGGTCGCGCGTTGTTCGGCGCCGAGGCGGCCGACGAGGACGAGCGTGTCGTCATCGGCGAAGGCGTCGCGTTCGCGGAAGGTCTCCCATGGTCCTGGACGGACGGCGGTGTGCCAGAGGGTCGTGCCGGTGAGGAGGTCGACGCCCGTGACGCCTGCCGCGTCGGAGACGACGCCGACACCCGAGCGCAGCACGACGGGGTGCTCGGCGGCGTACGCGGGGCCGGCGGTGCCGTCGGCGAGGTCGATCCAGCGGGTGCGCGTGCCGTCCTCGGCGCTGTCGAGGAGTTTCCCGCCCGCGAGGAGGACCCCGTCGGTGCTTAGCAGGGAGTCCTCGCGGAAGGTGTCAATGCGCCACAGCTCGCCGCCGTCGACGGGGTCGATCCGCCGCACCCGCCCCGGCCGGGCGTCGAGTACGGCGCCGCCCACGACGACGTAGTTCGAGGCCGTGTCCACGTCGGTGGTCCACTCACCGGCGAGTTCGCCGGTGGCGATGTCGACGGCCTCGACGTGGGCGGTCCGCTCGGGGTCCACGAACAGCAGGTACGAGGGTTCGTCGCCGACGGCGGCCACGTCGGGCTGGATCCGCCCGCCGGGCGCGTGGTGCTCCCACGCCGGGTACCGCGCCGGCCAGGCCATCTGGGTGCCGGCGGCGTGCGTCAGCGCCCAGCGCACCGACCCGTCGGCGAGGTCGTGTGCGGAGGTCACGCACACGTCGCGGTCGCAGTCGACGGACACGATTCCCCCGGAGGTGACCCGGCCCTGGAACCACTGGGCGTCGTCACCGGGCTTCAGGGCGAAACGGACCGCGCCCGTCGCAAGGTCGAGCACCAGGTAGTCGCTGCACCCGGCCTCCAGGGCCCATTGCGCGTCGAGGACGACGGCGTCGCCGACGACCGTCGCCACACGGGCGGCCGCGTCCCGGTTCAGTTCGCCGTCGTAAGGCGAGGCGATGAGCTCCTCCAGCCGCCGTTGCCACTTCACGGCACCCGTGGCGCGGTCGTAGGCGACCAGCCCCCGCTGTGCGGTGACGAGCACGGTTTCCTCGCTGAAGGAGGCGACGTGCGGTTCCCCGAGGGCCTCGTCGACGGCGGCCGTCCACAGCGGGGCCGCCTCGACCAGGTGCGCGGTCTCCGGTTCCTCCGGCGGGCGGCGCGCCAGGCCGCAGGCGACGCTTCCGGCGAGCAGTAAGCCGACGGCGGCGAAGATCAGCGGCCGACGTCGCCCGGGCGTCTCGGCGTCGGGTTCGCGCACGTCGAGGTCGATGTGACTTTCGGGCATCCACGCATCGTAGATCTCAACGTCGTGCTTCGCGGCCCGCCTTCAGGGTCGCCGCGGTGACCAGCGCCAGCACCGCGCCGGTGCCGGCCAGGATCGCCGCCGACACCCGCAGGGCACCGGCGGGGAGCCGGGATTCCAGCAGCGGAGCGGCGAGCCACAAGGCGGCGAACAGCAGGTATCCGGCCGGCACCCAGAAGCGCGCCCCCGACGGCAGTCTCGGCGTGAACCAGGTCATGATCCCGCCGGCGAGGAAGAACGTGGACCCGACGGCGCAGCCGGCGATCATGAGCGGCACCTGCCCGGCCCCGGGCGCCCAGGGCGTGCCCATGAGCAGCGTCCCGCCCATGAGGGCCAAGGCCATGCCGATGGACGGCACCATCCAGCGCGAGAGCTTTCGTTCCTCGCGCGGGGGACCTTCGGGACCGGCCACCCGAGGGGCCTCCACCGGTGGGTCCTGCTCGGTTACCGCGGCTTGACGCGGGATCGGCTGCGCGTAGTGGGGCGCGAGGGGGAGCGGCGCGGGACGCGACCGCGGGGCGGCCTCCACGGCCGCCGAGGCCGTCACCGTCGCGGTCGCGGTCGCGACGAGCGCGCCTTCGGCGACGACCGTCTCGGGCTGCTCCAGGAGGGTCGGCGCCATCCCGAGCCGCCGGTGCAGCAGTGTCGCCACCATCGGCACGCGCGTCGAACCGCCGACCAGGAACAGCCCCGCCACGTCCGAGGGCCGCACCTGCGCCTCGCGGACGGTCGCGAGGGTGACCTCGACGGTCCGGCCGAGCGCTTCGCTCGCCGAGGACTCGAAGGCCTCGCGGGAAACCTGCGCGTCACGGTCGGCGAGGGGCACGAAGACCTGCGCGCTCGACTGCCGCGACAGGGCCTCCTTGGCGTCGCGCGCGTCGTCCCACAGGGCGCGGAAATGCCGCCGGTCGGCGGCATTTCCCGGCGCGGCGAGGCGGCTCCACGTCTCGGGCGAGGCCGGCCGGATCGCACCGGCGATCTGCTCGACGACCAGCGCGTCGAGATCGACGCCGCCGAAGTCGTCGACACCCCGGTAGGCGAGAGGACTGAAACCCGTCCCGTCACGGCGGACCACGCACACGTCGAAGGTCCCGCCGCCGAGGTCGTAGACGACGACGCTGCGCCCGCCGGTGACCTCCCGGTCGAGCTTCGCCGCGAAGTACGCCGCCGCCGCGACCGGCTCGGCCAGCAGCTCCGGCCGGGGCAGCCCCGCCCGTTCGGCCGCCTCGGCCAGCACCCGCCGCCGCACCGGACCCCACTCCACCGGGCAGGTCATCACCAGCGACGACACCGGCCCGGCCGTCCGCGTCGCCTCCGCCGCGACACGCCCGAGAGTCCGCGCGACCAGTTCGAGCACCGGCCAGGAGCGCTCGCCGAGGAGGACCTCGACGTCGTCGATGCGCCGTTTCGGGTTCGGTTCGAAGCACGCGGGTTCGAGCCGGGCGCTGCGGAGCGCGTCCCGGCCGGTCAGCACGTCGCCGTCGGCCTGGGCGTAGACCGCGGAAGGGAGCAGTGGGGAGCCGTCGAACAGCAGCGGCCGGATCCGGCCGTCACCGAAATCGAGCATCGCGACGGTGTTGGAGGTGCCGTAGTCGACGGCCAATCGCGTTGCGGTCACCGCGAAATCCTAGGGGGTTCGATCACACCGCCGGATAGTCGACGAAGGCGAAATGGCGCGAATCCGGGGCCCAGCCGTTGACGTTGAGGGTGCCCTGCCCGCCGAACAGCGCGACGACGTCCCGTGGGTCCTCACCGCCCGGGCCCATCACGCGCAGGATCACCTCGACGTCGGCGGGATGCCCGAGCGTCCCGGGCGGGAAACTCACGTAGAGGACGTGCCAACCGTCGGGGGACAGGTGGGGAAACCAGTTCACGCGCTCATCGGCGGTGAGCTGTTGGAGCCCCGACCCGTCGGTCCGCATCCGGAAGATCTGCGCGTGCCCGGGGGCCTTCGCGCCGTGCTCGGAGTTGAAGTAGATCCACTCGCCGTCGGGGCTGTACTCGGGTCCGTCGGCGGGTGCGGCGGAGTCGGTCAGGCGCGTGTCGGCGCCGCCCCCGGCGGGAATCGTGAAGATGTTGCGGTAGCCCCACTCGTCGCCCTCGAATGGTTCCACGCCCACGTAGGCGAGCGTGGAACCGTCGGGGGAGACACCGTGCAGGAAGTGCCGGAACGGGCCCGGCGCGTGCTCGTTGGTGACCCGGCGGGGTTCCCCGCCGATGAAGGGCACGGCGTGGATGTGCCAGTCGCCCGCCGACAGGTAGACGGTGGCCCCGTCGGGGGAGAGGCAGTGGTCGTTGTTGGCGTCGGTGACCCCGCCGGTGTCGATGCGTTCCGGACCGCCCGACCCGTCGGCGGCGATCCGGTACAGGAGCCCGTCGTGGTTGTAGACGAGCCACCGCCCGTCCGGCGACCAGTTCGGCGCTTCGAGGGCGCTCCCCGCGCACTCGTGGACGAGCCTCGTGGGACCGCCCTCGACGTCGCCGACAAGGAGGCGGGCGCGCTGCCCGGGACGGAGGGGGCGGATGTTCGTTCCGGTCGTCACGCGCACGACCTTAGGGCGTGTAGAACTCCACCGTCTTCTCGCCCGCCGCGCGTGCCTTCTCCGGGTCGCGGCCGTAGGCGATCGCCGCCTCGACCCACGCGTCACTGCTGAGCCGCGTGAAGCGCCTGCCCTCGTCGGTGCCCGACCACGCCTCGGCCTCCGCGGGGTCGTTCGCCTCGCCGGAGCCCAGGTAGAGCCCGAGCCCCAGAACCATCCCGTCCCAGCCGACGCCGACCGCGCCCGGCCCGTAGACGTCCCACAACTGCTCGTCGACCTTCGCGGTGTGGACGAGGGTGAAGCGGCTGCGGCCGTCGTCCTCGGCGGTGATCACGACCTCGATCCAGCTCACCCCGCCGCCGAACTCCCAGGTCGCGTTGAACGAGCGCGGCGGGTCGCACCTGTCGACCGTGCCGCCGGCGTTGCCTTCGAGCTGGTACTTCCCGCCGAGCCGCAGATCCCCGCTGACCGGCATGAACCAGCGGGCGATGCGTTCACCGTTGGTGACGCAGTCCCACAGGTCGGCGGCATCGGTGTCGTAGGCCTGGCTGATCGTCATCTCCAGCAGCTCCCCGTCCTCACCGGGACGGTCCCCGAGCTTGCGGGTCACGGCGCTGATCTGCGTGTCGACGTCGACGTTCATGGTGTCTCCTTCTCGTTGTCCTCGGCGGCGAGGCGCCGCCGACGTTTACCCCGGGCGACTTCGGTGGCGAGCGCGGCCAGCGGCGGAGTCCAGAAGCGCCGGAAGCGCTCCAGCCACTCGTCGACGTCGCGGAGGGCCTCGTGCCGGACCGCGTACAGGCGACGCGTGCCGGCGGGCCGGACGACGGCGAAGCCGTTGTCGCGCAGGACCCGCAGGTGCTGCGAGACGGCCGGCTGCGAGATGCCGAACTCCGCGCGGATGACCGCGCAGACGGCGCCCGAGCTGAGCTCGCCCTCGGCGAGCAGTTCGAGGATGCGTCGCCGAACCGGGTCGCCGAGCACATCGAAGGCGTGCATGAAGGCACTGTATCACTGCTCACTTATATAAGTGACGGCTTAGAAGAGTTGGTTGTGCCCACACGACCACCGGCCTTGCCGCCCCGCCCTAGGCTCTCCCTGACGAAAGGGGCGAGATGCCCGGCACGCGCAAACCGATACGTCCCCGGTGGGGATGCCTGATCCCCCTGGTGGTGGTCGTCGTGGTCGGTGCGGCCTTCGCCGTCTACCTTCTGGTGCAGCGCGACGCCGAGCGCGACCATCCGCCCGCGGCGGCACCCGACCTGTGCGTCGTGCTCGGCGACCTGCCCGTGCGTCTCGTGCCGCATGACGAGGTCGAGGCCGAGGCGACCTACACCTCGGGCCCCGACGCCTCTTGTGTCCACTCGACCGCCGACGGTCGTCCGGCGGGTTCGGAGGACTACGGCTTCCTGCGCGCGCGGCTGCTGCGTTACGGCCAGATCGGCTTCACCTCGGGGCCCGACCGGGCGGGGGAGACCTTCGTGAGCGAGTGCGCCGCCGGGTTCACGGCGGGGCCGAGCAGCGGTCTGCCCGGCCTCGGGGACGAAGCGTGCGCCGCCTACAGCGACGAGGGCGAGGGCGGCACCGCGCACGGGTCGGTCGTCGCGCGGAGGGGCGCCGACCTGTTCTGGGTCGACTACTACGTGCATCCGGGCGCGGCCGAACAGGCCGGGGAGGCGGTCGCCGAAACCGCGCGGACACTGCTCGCGGGAGTGATCTAGCTCTATCGGCGGTCCCCCGGACCGGTGACATCGGGCACAGAGGTTCAGCTATGGCCCGGCTCGGCCGACGTCTTCGCGAAGTTGACCTTGACACTCGCCTGACCTGCGGAAACCTCTCCGGGAAGGCTGTTCTCGGCGGGCCCTTTTGTCAGCATGTACCGGTTCTCGCGGCGGAGGCCGCCTCGTCCGGACGTCCGGCGGATGTCGCAGGTCGGCGGTACGTTGGCGCTGAACGAAGGGGGCCGAGTCTTGAAGGTCAAGAAGTGGTGGGCCGTCGTCGCCGGAGCCGTGCTCGGCACCGCGGCCGTCGGCACCGGCGCGTACGTCGCCAAGCACCGTAAGCGTCGCAAGAAGTCGCCGCGCGCCGAGAAGGCCATCGGCGAGAAGCTCCGCACGACCCCGCCGACGCCGCTCGACGCGGTGGGGCCGGAGACGGCCGGCCGGGACGAGCGCGGCTGACGAGCCGGTAAACGACGACGCGTGGCGCGGGCGTGAGCCCGGCCGCGCGTTTTTTCTCGCGCCGGTCGTTGTGCTTCGGGCGACACATCCGCCCGGGGCGGGCCGCGTTCGCATACGTTCGGTCGAGCGACCGTCCGACCGAACCGGAGACACCGTGACCACCGACGACGCCTACTTCGTCCGGCTCGACGAGCGCCGGTTCCGCCCGACTCCCCTGACCGGCGGCGCCTGGCGGACGACCGAGCAGCACATCAGCCCGATGAACGGCCTGATCGTGCACGCCGTCGAGCGCTTCCGGGCCGGGCGCGGCGACGACGGCATGGCGATCAGCCGCGTCGGTGTGGACATCCTCGGTGTGCTCGACCTCGACGACTTCGAGGTCACCGTCGACGTGGTGCGCCCGGGCCGGACCATCGAACTGCTGGAGGTCACGGTCGTGTCCGGTGGGCGCAGCGCCGTGCACGCCCGCGTCTGGCGTTCCATCGTGACCGACACCGCCGCCGTGGCCGGTGGCGAGGCCGATCCGCTGCCCGCCCCGGAGACGCTCGAACCCCTCGACCTGACCGGCGTGTGGCCCGGCGGGTACATCCGTTCCCTCGACGTGCGCCCGGTCGCCGTACCCAAACCGGGACGTGGGACCTCCTGGGTGCGGACCTCGGCGTCCATCGTGGCCGGGGAGCCGGTGAGCGACCTGGCCAGGCTCATGGGCCTGGTCGACACGGCCAACGGGCTGTCGGTGCGGGAGAGCCCCGACGTGTGGCTGTTCCCGAACCTGGACCTGACGATCCATCTTTTCCGGCAGCCGTCCGGCGAGTGGCTCGGCCTCGACACCACCGTCGTCTTCGGGCCCGCCGGACTCGGCGTCACGGCGAGCGCGCTGCATGACACACGCGGCCATTTCGGTTACGCCAGGCAGGCGCTGACGATCCGGCCGCGTTCGTCCTAGCCCGCCGCGACGGTCACGCCGGCGAGGCGCGCGGGGTCGGCGATCACGTCGAACGCGGTGATCCGGTCGCCGGCGAAGGTCACCGCGAGCACCATGGACATCCTGCCCAGCGGCGCCACGACGACACCGGCGGCCATGCCGGCGGCCGTGCCCAGCAGGGCCGCACAGGCGCCCTGTGCCCGGCCGGAGAATGCCTCGGCGACGGCGGCCGCGCCCTTGAGCTCGGCGCGGGACCCCAGCGTGACGGCGGTCGCGTCGGCGCGGAAGACCGCGTCGGGGTCGAGCATCTCCAGCAGGGCGGCGAAGTTCCCGTCCCGCGCGGCGGCCAGGAAGGCCGCGATCGCGGCCCGGCGCCGGGCCAGGTCCGGGTCGGGTCCGGCGTCGCCGCCGCGCACCCGCCGCCGGGCCCGGCTCGCGAGCTTCTGGGTCGTGGCCGTGCCGCGGTCGACGATCGGCGCGATCTCCTCGAAGGGCACCGCGAACATGTCGTGCAGCACGAACGCGATCCGTTCGGCGGGCGACAGCGTGTCGAGCACGACGAGCATCGCCAGCCCGACGGAGTCGGCGAGCAGCGCCTCCTCCTCGGGGTCGGCGCGGTGGACGAGCCGCACGAGGGGGGCGGGCTCGTCGTCAAGGGGCGTTTCCCGCCTGGCCTTGCGGGCGCGCAGCATGTCGAGGCACACGCGGCCGAGGACCGTCGTGAGCCAGCCGGGGAGGTTGTCGATCTCGCCGAGTTCGGCGCGGGAGGCCTTCAGCCAGGTCTCCTGCAGGGCGTCCTCGGCCTCGCTGAGGGAGCCGAGGATCCGGTAGGCGACGGCCCGCAGGTGGCCGCGCTGCTCGTCGAGGCGCGCCGCCAGAAATTCCTTCTCGTGCACGGTCTGGTTCTCCCGTCGGGCTTCGTCAGTGGGGTGAGCGTCCACATCGCGACCGACAGGAGCCAAGCAAATCATGATCGAAGCAGTGGAGAGTTCGCGCCTCCGGGCCTACGGGTACTGGGCGGCGACACTGATCATCGCCGCGGAGTCCGCCCTCGGCGGTGTCTGGGACGTCCTGCGCACCGACTACGTCCGTGACGTGCTGGAGGTCCGGCTCGGTTATCCCTGGTACGTCGCGGTCCTGCTCGGGGTCTGGAAGATCCCGGGCGCGATCGTGCTGATCCTGCCGCGACTGCCGCGGCTCAAGGAGTGGGTCTACGCGGGCGTCGTGTTCGTATACTCGGGGGCCTTCGTCTCGCACCTGGCCGTCGGCGAGACCGCCGCGGCTTTCGGGCCGCTCGGTTTCGCCCTGATCACCGCGGTGTCGTGGGCGCTGCGTCCGGAGTCCCGGCGGGATCCGGCGCCGTACGGGCGGGCCTTCGCGCGTCTCCTGCCGAAGGCCCCGGCCCGCCGTACCGCGACCACGGTCGTCTACTGGGTGACGACCGTGGCCTTCGTCGGGGCGCTGTTCAGCGGTGGCATCGCCGACCTGCTCCATCGCGAGGAGACCCTCGCGGGGATGGTGGCGCTGGGGTACCCGCCCTACTTCCTCTACATCATCGGGGCGTGGAAGGTCCTCGGCACGGCGGCGTTCCTCGCGCCGGGGTTCGGGCGGCTGAAGGAATGGGCCTACGCGGGCGCGTTCTTCAACTTCACCGGCGCCGCCGTGTCGCACGCGTTCTCCGGGTCGGCGTCGTGGCACGTGGTGTACACGTCGCTGTTCGCGCTGACCGTGCTCGTCTCGTGGGCCGCGCGCCCGCCGGACCGCGTGCTCGGTGATGTGCGCACCGGCCGTGCCTGACGCCCTCGTCACCCCTCGTCGCGCAGCTCGAACTCGTGCATCGTCTCCACCGCGCGGAAACCGAAGTCGGCGTTGATGTGCTGCATCGCGTCGTTGCTCTCGGCGTTCCACGTGTGCACGTGGCGGCGCTCGGGGAAGCGCGCGGCGAGTTCTTCGAGGTTGCGGACCTTCAAGGCCGCGCCGAGGCGGTGCCCGCGGTCGCCGTCGAGGACGAGGGTGTCGTCCTGGTAGACGCCTTCGGGGCTGTGCTCGCCGGCGAACATCAGGCTGTAACCGGCGAAGCGGCCGCTCGTGTGCCGCGCCACGGTCGTGATCGACGCGAAACCCTGTGCGGCGAGGCGTCGTTCGCCGGTCCGGAGCCGCTCGACGTCCCACACGATCACCTCGTGCTCGATCTCGCCGGTGGGGACCTCGTGTCCCATGATGGTGCGCATCTCGGCGTAGCCGTCGATGAGCTCGTCGGGGCAGGCGCCCACCCACGTGATCAGTTCGTAGTCGTCGTGGGCGACGGCGGAGTGGACGCGCAGCCGCTCCAGTTCGCCGTCGCCGAGGGGCAGGTCGAGGACGAGCCGGTCCTCGGTGTGCAGGCTGGCGAAGCCGTGGGCGAGCGCGAAACGGGAGCCGGGGCTGTCCTCCAGGGCCTGGCCCGCGGGCACGTCGACCTCGCTGTTGTGCACGGTGCGGCCGAGGCGGCGGGCGTGGGCGAGGCCCTCGGCGAACATGGCGGCGCCGTGCCCGTGCCCGCGATGTTCCGGCGGGACGGCGAGGGTCCATTCGACGAGATCGAGGTTCTCGGCCTGCGGGAGGTCGAGGATCATCCCGGCGACGATGCGGCCGTCGTGGAATCCGGCGAAGGGGAGCCGCTTCTTGGTGGGGCTCGGGGAGCGCAGGGAGGCGGATACCTCTTCGCGGGCGAACACGATGGGTGCGGTACGGCCGGCGACGAGCCCGGAGCGCAATGCCGCGTACCAGTCGGTGAAGGTCGCGTCGTCGTGCGGGTCGATCTGGCGGATGTCCATGGGGTCCTTCGGTCGCGTGGGAACGTCGACCGATCCTGCGGGACGGCGGCGGGGAGGGCGAGCGCTTTTTCGCCCGCCGCGCCGACCGTGCCCGCCACGGCCGTCGATTGTGGATGATGGAGGAGGGCTGGGGCACACAACGTCATGGGGGATCCGGCGATGAACACACTCGGCAACGGCTGGCGACACGGTGTCGCGTGGCTGGCCATCACGGGCTTCGTCACGCGGGTCACGACGCCCGGTTCGCGCGAGTTCGTCGAGCCCGAACTGCGGGTGGCGGCCTTCGACAGCGACGGGACGCTCTGGTGCGAGAAGCCGCTGCCGGTACAGCTCGACTTCCTCACCCGCCGCTTCGTCGAGCGCGCGAAACAGGACCCGTCGGTGCGGGGGAGGCAGCCCTGGCGGGCCGCCGCCGAGAACGACCTGACCTGGTTCGGTGAGGCCGTCGCGCGGCACTACCGGGGCGACGACACCGACCTGTCCACTGTGGCCGAAGCGGTCGGCACGGCCTTCGACGGCGTCGATGTCGGCGCCTTCGCCGACGAGGTCGCGCTCTTCCTGTCCTCGGCGGCGCACCCGGTGCTCCAGCGCCCGTACCTGCACTGCGGTTATCCGCCGATGCGGGAACTGCTGCGGTACCTCGACTCCAACGCCTTCACCTGCTACATCGCCGCCGGTGGCGACCGCGACTTCGCGCGGCCCCTCGCCGCGCGCCTGCACGGCGTCCCGCCCGAGCGGGTCGTCGGCGGGACCTCCGGCGTGCGCTACCGCGACGACGGGCGCCGGCTCTGCAAGGAGGGCATGGAGTTCCTCGACGAGGGCGCGAAGAAGCCGGGCCGCTTCTGGAGCCGGGTCGGGCGGCGGCCGATCCTGACCGTCGGCAACTCCAACGGCGACATCCCGCTGCTGCGCTTCACCGGTGGGGAGGGCCTGCCGGCGCTGCGCCTGCTCGTCGACCACGACGACGCCGCCCGCGAGTTCTCCTACACCGTCGGCGCCGAGGACGCCCTGGCTCACGCGAACACCGAGGGCTGGACGCTGATCAGCGTGCGCGACGACTGGGACACCGTCTTCTGACCGAGCCGGGAGTGCGCATCCCTTCACGCACAGCGGTTGCCGCCCTTTGCGCGCCCAAAGTACGGTGGCGCGGTTGACCGGGCGACGAGAGGGTGCGCGATGACCACGCAGGTGGAGCCGATCTACGACCGCAAGGAACAGCTCAAGCAGGTCCAGGAGGCGCTCCTCGAAGGCGAGCAGATCATCGCGGTCTACGACGCGATCGGTCTCGGCACGGGCTTCATCGGCCTGACCGACCGTCGCGTGATCGTGATGGACAAGTCCTTCGTCGGCAAGAAGGAGGCGCTGACCAGCGTCCCCTACTCGAAGATCAGCTCGGTGAGCGTGGTGAGCAACCGCTCGATCGCCGGGCAGTTCTTCTCCTCGGGCTCGATCGCGGTCCACGTCGGGCAGCACATCTACGAGGTGGACTTCCGGGGTGACAAGAAGACCAAGCACGCCCACAACGTGATCCTGCACTACATCACCGTGTAGCCGGATCCCCGGCATCAAGGCCCGTACGCGTATCGCGTGCGGGCCTTCGCCGTCCACAGGGGACGGTCGGCGGGATCGGGGGTGTCGTCGCGATCCCGGCCCGGCAACAAGGTGGACGGTCGCTTGTGGACGACTCGACCATCGTTTCGGTTGCAGTGATTCGAGTCACAGCCGCCTCCGGGGTTTCGTGCCGTGGCGTGCGAAAACGTCCGGCCCAAAGCTACTCGCCGGTAACGAAGTGGCGGACACGTCTGTACAAGCCACCCGGGCGCCCCTAATCTCGGCACAGCCCGGATGGCCCATGCCGGGCGCCCCCTAGAAGAAAGGTCTTTCGGATGAGAGACATTTCGTCCCTTCGCCGCCGTTTAACGGCCGGTCTCGGGCTCGCGGCCGTCGCCGCGCTCGCCGCCGGCGTTCTCGGCGGCGGCCCCGCCCAGGCCGAGGGAACCATCCTCGGCATGAACGAGCCCAACGTGATCGCCGGGCACTACCTGGTGAAGCTGCGCGACACCATGTCGGTGTCCGGAGTGGACGCCGCGGCCGACACCCTCGTCTCCCGGTACGACGGGGATGTCACCGCGAAGTTCCCGAACACCCTCGGCGGTTTCTCGGCGACCCTGACCGAGCAGCAGGCCCGCTTCCTGGCCGCCGACCCGCGCGTCGAGTACGTCGAGGCCGACCAGAAGGTGTCGCTGACCGGCACGCAGACCGATCCGCCGTCGTGGGGTCTCGACCGCATCGACCAGACGGACCTGCCGCTGGACGGCGCTTACACCTACCCCAATGACGCGGCCAACGTCCACGTCTACGTCATCGACACCGGCATCAACCTCACCCACGGCACCTTCGGCGGGCGAGCGGTTTCCGGTTTCGACGCCGTCGACAACGACGATGACGCCACCGACTGCCAGGGTCACGGCACGCACGTCGCCGGGACCATCGGCGGCTCGGAGTACGGCGTGGCCAAGGCCGCCCAGCTGGTCGCGGTGCGCGTCCTCGACTGCGGTGGCTCCGGCTCGACGACCGGCGTGGTGGCCGGCATCGAGTGGGTCACGCAGAACGCGGTGAAGCCCGCCGCGGCGAACATGAGCCTCGGTGGCGGTGCCAGCACCAGCCTCGACAACGCCGTCACGGCGTCGATCAACGCCGGTGTCACCTACGGTGTCGCCGCGGGCAACGACGACGCCGACGCCTGCGGCAGCTCGCCGGCCCGCACCCCGGCCGCGATCACCGTCGGTGCGACCGAGTCGAACGACGCGCGCGCCTCGTACTCCAACTACGGCACCTGCCTGGACATCTTCGCCCCGGGCAGCGACATCACGTCCTCGTGGATCGGCGGGAACACCGCCACCAACACGATCTCGGGCACGTCGATGGCGACGCCGCACGTCGTGGGCGCGGCCGCGCTGTACCTCTCGGCGAACCCGACGGCCACCCCGCAGCAGGTCCGCGACGCCCTGGTCGACTCCGCCTCCAGCGGCAAGGTCACCGACCCGGGCGCCGGTTCGATCAACCAGCTGCTCAACGTCGCCGGTGACGGCGGCGGCGACCCCGACCCGGAGCCGGGTGACTGCGGCGCCACCAACGGCACGGCCAAGGCGCTGCCGGACGCCGCGACGGCCGACAGCACCGTCGCGGTCACCTGCGACCGTGACGCCGCGGCCACCTCCACGGTGACCGTCGACATCACCCACACCTACCGCGGCGACCTGGTGATCAGCCTGGTCGCGCCGGACGGCACGTCGTACACGCTGAAGGACAGCGGCTTCGACAGCGCCGACAACGTCAAGGAGACCTACTCGGTCGACTTGTCCGGTGAGGCCGGCGCCGGCACGTGGACCCTGCGGGTCCGCGACGCCTACTCCGGTGACAGCGGAACCCTCAACTCCTGGACCCTGGCGCTGTAGCGCCCGAGTCCACACGGGAGTGACGCACGCCGGCACGCCGATGGAAAGCCCCGAAAGTTCTCCGGAAACCGTGCCGGCGTGAGCACGAGACGGCGGTCCCGCGACGCGGGACCGCCGTTCCTGCGGTCCGGACGCCGAAACCCTCACGGCCGCGAGGGTCGAGGCCGCCGCCACCCATGGTCATCGAAAAGTTCCCGAACGGATTCACTGTCCGGTGAAAGTTGACTTTGCGTCAGCTCTTGTCCACTCCCGCGCGTTCTCATAGTCTGCTGTCGACGCCCGAATCCACCCCGTTTCGGACGCGCCACTCGGAGAGGACCCTCCCATGCGAGAAACGAAGTCCCTCAGGCACCGCTTAGCCGCGGGCTTAGGCCTGGCCGCCGTCGCGGCGCTGACCGCGGCGATGCTCGGCTCGGCCCCCGCACAGGCCGAAGGCACGATCCTCGGCATCCACGAGCCCGACGTCATTCCCGGGCACTACCTGGTCAAACTGCGCGACGTGTCGGTGTCCAGTGTGGACGCCAGCGCGGCGGCCCTCGCCGGTGAGTACGAGGGCACGGTCACCTACACGTTCCCGACCACGGTCCACGGCTTCGCCGCGACCATGACCGAGCAGCAGGCCCGGCGCCTGGCCGCCGACCCGGCGGTCGCCTACGTCGAAGCCGACCAGACGGTGACGATCGACGGCGTGCAGCCCAACCCGCCGTCGTGGGGACTCGACCGCGTCGACCAGCGCAACCTGCCGCTCGACAGCAGTTACACGTACCCGAACGAGGCGGCCAACGTGCACGCCTACATCATCGACACGGGCATCAACTTCCCGCACACGACCTTCGGCGGCCGGGCCGTCTCCGGGCGTGACACCGTCGACAACGACAACGACGCCACCGACTGCCACGGCCACGGCACGCACGTCGCCGGCACCGTCGGCGGCAGCCAGTACGGCCTCGCCAAGAGCGTCCAGCTCGTCGGCGTGCGCGTGCTGAACTGCTCCGGTTCCGGCACGACCGCCGGTGTCGTCGCGGGCATCGAGTGGGTCACGCAGAACGCGATCAAGCCCGCCTCGGCCAACATGAGCCTCGGCGGCGGCGCCGACACCACGCTCGACAACGCCGTCACCGCGTCGATCGCCTCCGGCGTCACCTACGGTGTCGCGGCCGGCAACGACAACGCCAACGCCTGCAACTACTCGCCCGCGCGGGTCGCCAACGCCATCACGGTCGGCTCCACGACCAACACCGACGCCCGCTCGTCGTTCTCCAACTTCGGCACCTGCGTCGACATCTTCGCGCCCGGCTCGTCGATCACGTCGGCCTGGATCGGCTCCAACACCGCGACGAACACGATCTCCGGCACCTCGATGGCGACACCGCACGTCGTCGGCGCGGCATCGCTGTACCTGTCGGCGAACCCTTCGGCGACACCGCAGCAGGTCCGCGACGCGCTGGTCAACAACGCCACCAACGGCGTCGTCACCAGCCCGGGCACCGGCTCGCCTAACAAGCTGCTGTACACCGGATTCATCGGCGGCCCGCCGCCCGGTGACGACTTCAGCATGTCGGTCTCACCGACCAGCGGCACCATCAACCAGGGCCAGTCGACGACGGCGACGATCACGACCGCCACGACCAACGGCAGCGCCCAGAGCATCACCCTGTCGGCGTCCGGCCAGCAGAGTGGCGTCACGGTGAGCTTCAGCCCGTCGACGATCACCTCCGGCCAGACCTCGACGGTGACCTTCAGCGCCTCGGCCACCGCCGGGACCGGCACGGCCAACATCACGCTGACCGGCACCGGCACGGCGGCGACGCACAGCGCCGGTTACGCGCTGACCGTCAACGGCACCGGCGGCGGCGGCTGCTCGGGCACCAACGGCACGGCCACACCGATCGCCGACCTGGCGACGGTCAACAGCACCATCCCGATCTCGAACTGCAACCGCAACGGCGGTGCGACGTCGAAGGTGGCCGTGAACATCACCCACACCTACCGCGGTGACCTGGTCATCGACCTGATCGCCCCCGACGGCACCGCCTACCGGCTCAAGAACAGCAGCCTGTTCGACGGCGCCGACAACGTGATCGCGACCTACACCGTCAACCTCTCCGGTGAGGCCGGCAACGGCACGTGGACCCTGCGGGTCCGCGACGTCTACTCCGGCGACTCCGGCCGCCTGAACACCTGGACGCTGACCCTCTAAGGGGCTCGGCGCACGATCGCGCGGGCGGTGGTCCCGCGACCACGGGACCGCCGCCCGCCACGACGACGGGCCGGGACCGGACATCCCGGTCCGGCCCGTCAACGGGAGGCGAACACATGACACACAAGGGATCCGGCCGCGCCACGCGCGTCCTCGGCATCGCCGCGGCCGCGGCGATCGCCGGTGCGCTCCTGGCCGGCCCGGCACAGGCCGAAGGCGAGGTTCTGGGGGCCGGCGGGCCCACCGCGATCGGCGGGCACTACATCGTCACGCTCGCCGCCGGCACCGCGGCGACCGCGGTCGCCGGTTCGGCGAACGGCCTCGCCGTTCGATACGGTGGCGAGGTCACCGGCACCTACACCGCGGCGATGCGCGGCTTCTCGGTCGCGATGACCTACGCCGAGGCGCGGCGGCTGGCCGCCGACCCGGCGGTGGCCTCGGTCGAGGCCGACGGCACGGTCACCGCGCAGGGCGTGCAGCCCAACCCGCCGAACTGGGGCCTGGACCGCATCGACCAGCGCAGTCTTCCGCTCGACGGCTACTACCGCTACCCCAACGACGGTTCGGGCGTGCGGGCCTACATCCTCGACACCGGCGTCTACAGGGGACACAAGACCTTCGGGACGCGCGTCGCCGCGGGTGTCGACCTCATCGACAACGACGGCAATCCCGACGACTGCAACGGCCACGGCACGCACATCGCCGGGATCGTCGGCGGGACCGAGTACGGCGTGGCCAAGAAGGTCACCATCGTTCCGGTGCGGATCCTGAGCTGTAACGGCTCGGGCACCACCGCCGGCGTCATCGCCGGGATCGACTGGGTCACGCGGAACGCGATCAAGCCGGCCGTGGCGAACATGAGCCTCGGCGGGGGAGCGTCGGCGGCCCTCGACACGGCCGTGAACAACTCGATCGCGTCCGGCGTCGGCTACTCCGTCGCGGCGGGCGGCAGCGCCGCCAACGCCTGCAACTACTCACCGGCCCACGTCCCGGCCGCGATGACCGTCGGCGCGACCACGAACACCGACGCGCGTGCCTCGCACTCCAACTACGGCACCTGCCTGGACATCTTCGCGCCCGGCCAGTCGATCACCTCGGCCTGGATCGGGAGCACCACGGCCACGGCGACGCTCAGCGGCTCGTCGATGTCGGCGGCCTTCGTGACCGGCGCGGCGGCGCTCTACCTGCACCGCTACCCGACCGCCACGCCCGGTCAGGTGTCGGCGGCACTGTCGGCCAACTGCACCAGAGGCGTCATCACCGGAGCCGGCACCGGCTCGCCCAACTGCCTGCTCTACATCGGTTTCATCCCACCCGATCCCATCGCCACGCCGAGCGGCTGACCGCGCCGGGCGACGGCCCGCGGCCACCGCCCCGGCTCGGGCGGTCGCGGCCCGAACCCGGCCGGCGAGCGCACACCATGGACGGACCCCTTTCGTCAGGGGTCCGTCCACTGTGCCCTTTTGCGGGGGATAGCACACGGTGAGCGCCGAATCTGTCACAAATCAGCTGACTGTCACCTCTTGTCGCACCTGTGTGTTTCCAATAGCCTGCTGGCAGTGCCCGGCGCACCCCCAGCCGGGCCGCGAAGGAGGACCACAATGTCTCGAACCGCACTCCGTCGCTTAACCGCCGGCCTCGGCGTCGCCGTCACGGCGATCGTCGCGGCGGCCCTCATGGGCGCGGCGCCCGCGCAGGCCGAAGGCGTCGTCATCGGAGCCCAGAACCCCGGCGTGATCGAAGGCCACTACCTGGTCAAGCTCGCCGACACCCGTTCGGCGGGCGTCGACGCGATGTCGGCGACGCTCGCCGACCGCTACGCCGGTGAGATCACCCACACCTACCCGACGACGCTCGGCGGCTTCGCCGCGAAGATGACCGAGCAGCAGGCCCGGCGCCTGGCCGCCGACCCGCGCGTCGCCTTCGTCGAGGCCGACCAGGTCGTCACCACGGCCGCGACGCAGTCGCCCGTCCCGTCGTGGGGCATCGACCGCATCGACCAGCGCAACCTCCCGCTGACCAACAGCTACACCTACAACAACACCGCCTCCAGCGTGCGCGTGTACGTCATCGACACCGGCATTCTGACGACGCACACGACCTTCGGCGGGCGTGCCACCCACGGGCGTGACACCGTCGACAACGACAACAACGCCACCGACTGCAACGGTCACGGCACACACGTCGCCGGGACCATCGGCGGCAGCCAGTACGGCGTCGCGAAGGCCGCCCGCCTGGTGGCCGTGCGTGTGCTCAACTGCTCCGGCTCCGGCACGACCGCCGGCGTCGTCGCCGGGATCCAGTGGGTCACCAGCAACGCCGTCCGTCCCGCCGCGGCGAACATGAGCCTCGGCGGCGGTGCCAGCACCAGCATCGACAACGCGGTCAACGCGTCGATCAACGCCGGCATCACCTACGCCGTCGCGGCGGGCAACTCCAGCGCCAACGCGTGCAGCTACTCGCCGGCCCGCACCCCGGCGGCGATCACGGTCGGCGCGACGACCAGCACCGACGCGCGCGCCTCGTACTCGAACTACGGCACCTGCGTCGACATCTTCGCCCCCGGCAGCGGGATCACGTCGTCGTGGATCGGGTCCAACACCGCCACCAGCACCATCAGCGGCACCTCGATGGCGTCCCCGCACGTGGCGGGCGCGGCCGCGCTGTACCTCCAGAACAACCCGTCGGCCTCCCCGGCGACGGTCCGCAACGCCCTGGTCAACAACGCCACCAACGGTGTCGTGACCAACCCCGGAGCCGGCTCGCCGAACAAGCTCCTGTACACCGGCTTCATCTAGGCCCGCGAGGGATCGATGAGACGAGGCGGCCCGCGCACGCGCGGGCCGCCGCCCTCGTGCCGCGACCCCGCCGTCCACAGTGGACGCGATTTTCCCTCGCGCCACCGTGGCCACGCTCCCTAATCTGACGGCATGGAACCGAAAAGACTCATCTCCACCAGCAAGATGCTGTCCAAGACCCTCCGCCACGACCCCTCCCGGCTCGGCCTCACCCTCGACGCGCAGGGCTGGGTCGGCGTCGACGAACTCCTCGCCGCACTGGAGACACGCGGCAGACCCCTCACCCGCGCCGAACTCGACGAGGTCGTTGAAGGCAACGACAAGCGCCGCTTCACCATCGCCGACGGCCGCATCCGCGCCAACCAGGGCCACTCGATCGCGATCGACCTCGCCCTGGCCGCCACCGAACCGCCCGCGCTCCTCTTCCACGGCACCGCGACCCGCAACCTGGAGGCGATCCTCGCCGAAGGACTTGACCGCGGGCGACGCCACCACGTGCACCTGTCGGCCGACACCGACACGGCCGTACGCGTCGGCGCCCGGCACGGCAAACCCGTCGTGCTCACCGTCCTGGCCGGGATGATGGCCGCCGAAGGCCACGAGTTCTACGTCTCGGCCAACGGCGTCTGGCTCGCCGAGCACGTACCCGCCACGTACCTGCGGGCACCCTGAGGGCACTGTCGGACCCTTTTGACAGGATCGGCGAAGATGGACCGATCCCCCCGGAAGGAACACCCGTGAACGACGATCACCCCCTGTCCCCGACGACCGCCGGCCACACCGGACGCGCGATCTACCTCGACCAGGAGACGGTCGCCGAACTGCTCACCGGCTTCGACATCAAGCACGCCGTCGACGACGACGGCGACGTCCTCGCCTACTGGGACGACGTCCGCGTCTACTTCATGTTCCGCGAGGAGGGCGAGGAGCGTGTCTTCTCCGTACGCACCTTCTACGACCGCCGCTACGAGGCCGACGACCGCCGCCGCCTGCTCAGCGCCGTCGACGACTGGAACCGCCGGACCCTCTGGCCGAAGGTCCACACGCACACCTTCGAGGACGGCACCCTCAGCTGCGTCGGCGAGATCTTCCTCTACGCCGGTTTCGGCGTCACCCGCGACCACATCGAGCACAGCCTGAAGCGCTGGATCGGCGCCTGCCTCGACGTCGACGAGATGCTCCAGGAGAAGCTCGGCCCGGGCACGCCCGGGACCTGCTAGACCACCGCAGGCCCCGGCCGCCGCGCCTAGGCCGCGTGGTACCTGCGCAGGTACTCGCCGGTCAGCGACACCGTCGACTCCAGCAGCGCGGCCGGAGTGCCGGTGAACACGACCTCCCCACCGTCCTTGCCGCCGTCGGGGCCCAGGTCCACCACCCAGTCGGCCTGCTGGATCACGTCCAGGTTGTGTTCGATCACCACGACCGTGTTCCCCTTGTCCACCATGCCGTTCATCAACGCCAGCAGGGTGTCCACATCGGACATGTGCAGCCCGGTCGTCGGTTCGTCCAGCACGTACACCCCGCCCGTGCGGTGCAGCTGCGTGGCCAGCTTGATGCGCTGGCGCTCGCCGCCCGACAAGGTGCTCAGCGGCTGCCCGAGGCTCAGGTAGGACAGGCCGACGTCGACCAGCGTGCGCGCCTTGGTCAGCATCGGCTTCTCGGTGAGGAAGCCGACGGCGTCCTCGGCCGACAGCTCCAGCACGTCGGCGATCGACTTGCCGCGCAGCCGGTGCTCCAGCACCGACTCCTTGAACCGGCGCCCGTCGCAGCCGTCGCAGTGGGTCGTGATCGGGTCCATGTAGGCGAGTTCGGTGATGATCACGCCCTTGCCCTGGCACTGCTCGCACGCGCCGGTGGAGTTGAAGCTGAACAGGCCGGGCGCCGCTCCGCTGGCCGCCGCGAAGGCCTTCCGCAGCGGGTCCATGATCCCGAGGTAGCTCGCCGGGGTCGACCGCGAGGACGCGCCGATCGCCGACTGGTCGACGAAGATGGTCTCGGGGTAGGCGGCCATGAAGACCTCCGAGATCAGCGAACTCTTGCCCGACCCGGCCACGCCCGTCACGGCCGTGAGCACGCCCGTGGGGATCGCGACCGACACGTTCTTGAGGTTGTGCAGGTCGGCGTTGTCGACACTGAGCTTGCCGGTGGGCCGCCGCACCTCGGCCTTCACCGCTCCCGCGCGGCTCAGGCCGCGCCCGGTGAGCGTGTCGGCCTCCTTCAGCGCCGCCACCGGGCCCTCGAAGACGATCCGGCCGCCGTGCGCGCCGGCCGCCGGGCCGACGTCGACGACGTGGTCGGCGATGACGATGACGTCGGGGTCGTGCTCGACGACCAGGACGGTGTTTCCCTTGTCCCGCAGGGCCCGCAGCAGGTCGTTGAGGCGGCCCACGTCGCGCGGGTGCAGGCCGGTGCTCGGCTCGTCGAAGATGTAGGTGACCGCGGTCAGGCTGCTGCCCAGGTGCTTGACCATCTTCAGCCGCTGACCTTCGCCGCCCGACAGCGTCGAGGTCGCCCGGTCGAGGCTCAGGTAGCCCAGGCCGATGTCGGCGACGCGCTGGAGCTGCACTCGCGCGCCTTCGGCGATGGGGCCGGCCGGGCCCGCTGCCTCCGGCGGTCCGGCGATGGCCGCCAGGACCTCGATCAGGTCGGTGATCTGCATCCGCGACCACTCGGCGATGTTGCGGCCGCCGATGGTGGTGGCCAGGGCCTGCGGGTTGAGGCGGGCGCCGTCGCAGGCGGGGCACACGCCCTCGGTGAGGAACTTCTGGATGTTCTCGCGGGTGCGCTCGCTCAGGCCGCTCAGGTCCCGTTTGACGCCCTGGCGGACGAACTTGGCGTACACGCCCTCGTAGTTGGCCTTGAAGTTGCCGTTCTTCATGCGCAGCTCGACCTTGCCCGTGGAGCCGTGCAGGAGCGTGTTCCACTCCTCCTCGCGGTAATCGCTCAGGCGCTTGGCAGGGTCGAGGCCCTCGTAGTTGCCGTAGGCCTGCCACTCCAGGCCGCCGACCTTGTAGCCGGGCAGCAGGATCGCGCCCTCGTCGAGGGACTTCGAGCGGTCGAGCATGAGGTCGAGGTCGGGGCGGATGGTGCGGCCGATCCCGTCGCATTCGGGGCACATGCCCTGCGGGTCGTTGAAGCCGTACATGCCGACGTTGTTCGTGACCGGGTCACCGCACTTGGCGAACAGACCCCGGATCATCCCGTAGATGTCGGTCATGGTTCCGACGGTGGAGCGGGCGTTGCCGCCGACCGGCTTCTGGTCGACGATGATCGGCGTCGTCAGGTTCTCGATGGTGTCGGCGTGCGGGCGCTCGTACTTGGGCAGCTGGTTGCGGATGAACCAGCTGAAGGTGCCGTAGAGCTGCCGCTGGGCCTCGACGGCGATCGTGTCGAACACGATCGAGGACTTGCCCGAGCCGGAGACGCCGGTGAACACGGTGATCTTGTTCGCCGGGACGACGAGGGACACGTCCTTGAGGTTGTGCACCCGGGCGCCGGTGATGCGGATGTCGGCGTGCCCGGAACTCGCGGGGGAGCCTTGCGTGGCGGTCACTGGGGTCCTCTCGCTGGTTGCCTGCGTGATCGCAAAATTCGATCGTACACCGTACGAAGTAGTTTTCCGGTCTCCGCGAGGGGTGAGCTTCGCCTCCCCGGGCTCCGAATGCCACGTACAGGGACCGACGAGGCGCCCGGAAACGCTGAGGCCCAGGCCACGGGCGGTACGAAATGTCGCACGTTCCTGCGATGATGTTCGGCGTGAACAGTGATGCGAGCTCCACCCCGGACCAGGCGGCGGGCGCCGGCACGCCGGTTCCGCGGGACGCCGACGCCGCGCGCACGCGCCACGCCGCCCTCGCCGCCGAGATCAACGAGCACCGCTACCTCTACTACGTGCGGGACGCCTCGCTCATCTCCGACGCGGAGTTCGACGCCCTCATGCGCGAACTCACCGCCATCGAGGAGGCCCATCCCGAGCTGGTCACGGCGGACTCGCCGACCCAGAAGGTCGGCGGATTCACCACCGACTTCGCCTCCGTCACGCACGCCGAGCGCATGCTCAGCCTCGACAACGCGATGAACGACGAGGAGCTCGCCGCCTGGGCCGAGCGAATCCACGCCCAGATCCCGCAGGTCGACTTCCTCTGCGAACTCAAGATCGACGGGCTGGCGCTGAACCTCACCTACGAGAACGGCCGCCTGGTGCGCGGCGCCACGCGGGGCACGGGCAGCGTCGGCGAGGACGTCACCGCCAACGTCCGCACGATCGCCGGGATCCCCGACCGACTGACCGGCACCGAGGAGTTCCCGGTCCCGGAGTTCATCGAGGTCCGCGGCGAGGTCTACTTCCCGGTCGCCGACTTCGCCGACCTCAACGCCGCCCTGGTCGCCGAGGGCAAGCCGCCCTACGCCAACCCGCGCAACACCGCCTCGGGCAGCCTGCGGCAGAAGGACCCGCGTGTGACGGCCAGGCGCGCGCTGCGGATGACCGTCTACGGTGTCGGCGCCGCCCGCGGGTTCACGCCCTCGGCGCAGTCGGAGTCCTATGCCGCGCTGACGGCCTGGGGCCTGCCGACGAGCGGGTACTTCAAGGTCGTCCCGGACCTGGCGGGCGTGCGCGCCTACATCGCCGAGTACGCCAGGAAGCGGCACAACCTGGTCCACGAGATCGACGGTGTCGTCGTCAAGGTCGACCAGGTCGCCATCCAGCGCCGTCTCGGGTCGACCAGCAAGGCGCCCCGGTGGGCGATCGCGTGGAAGTTCCCGCCGGAGGAGGTCACGACCCCGCTGATCGACATCCGCACCAACGTCGGCCGCACCGGCCGGGTCACCCCCTACGCCGTGCTGGAGCCGGTGAAGGTCGCCGGTTCGGTCGTCACCTACGCGACCCTGCACAACGCCGACGAGGTCGAGCGCAAGGGCGTCCTGATCGGGGACCGGGTGGTCCTGCGCAAGGCCGGCGACGTCATCCCCGAGATCGTCGGGCCCGTCACCGAGGCCCGCACCGGCGCCGAGCGGCCCTTCGTCATGCCGACGACCTGCCCGTCGTGCGGGACGACCCTGCACCGGGAGAAGGCCGACGACGTCGACCAGCGCTGCCCGAACGCCGAGTCCTGCCCCGGGCAGGTCAAGGAGCGGATCCTCTACGTCGGCGCCCGCCGCGCCTTCGACATCGAGGTGCTGGGGGAGAAGTCGGCCGGTGCCCTCTTCGACTCACGAGTCGTCGCCAACGAGGGTGACCTGTTCTCGCTGACCGAGGAGAAGCTGCTCGCCTGCCCGCTGTTCGTCACCAAGGACGGCAGGCTCAGCGCCAACGGCCAGAAGTTCCTGGCCAACCTCGAAGAGGTCAAGAGCGTTCCCCTCGCGCGGGTCCTGGTGGCCCTGTCGATCCGGCACGTCGGGCCTTCGGCGGCGCGGGACCTGGCGCGCGAGCTCGGCTCGCTCGACGCGATCATGAACGCCTCGGTGGAGGAGCTGGCCGCCGTCGACGGTGTCGGACCGCGCATCGCCGAGTCCCTGGCGGCGTGGTTCACCGTCGGCTGGCACCGCGAGATCGTCGAGAAATGGCGCGCGGCGGGCGTGCGAACCGAAGACGAACGGGTGGAGTCCGACGGCCCTTCGCTGGAGGGCGTCACGGTGGTCTTGACCGGTACCCTCGAACAGTACTCAAGGGACGGTGCCACGGAGTTGGTGCAGGCGGCGGGCGGAAAGATGTCGGGTTCGGTGTCGAAGAAGACCGGCTTCGTGGTCGTCGGCGAGTCCCCCGGTTCGAAATACGACAAGGCGCTCAAGCTCGGTGTTCCCGTCCTCGACGAGGCCGGTTTCACGGCTCTTTTGACCGAGGGGCCGGAGGCCGCCGCGCGACTCGCGCGTCACCAGGCGGAATGATCGTCGTTGCTCAATGGGGGGAATCGCGGTAGGACTAGGAGGCACGATCCTGGCTGACGCGTGTCAGTTGCCGGTTTCGACGTCTGGGAGGGGCTTATGACGTCGATGAACTTCCGCAACACCGCCCCACCGAACCGAGCCGGGGTCTTCTTCGGGTACGTCGGTCTGGTGATGGCGGCCAGTGCGGTGATCTTGGCGTTGACCACGCCGTCGATCTCCGATGTCGTGGCGACCGCTCCGGCCGCCTTCTGGGCGCTGGCGATCCTGGCGGTGGTGGTCGACGCCCTGCCGTTGTCGCCGCCGGGTCCGCGGCAGTCGGCGATCGTGGTGATGTCGACCTGTTTCAGCTACGCCATCATCTTCGGATGGGGGCTCGGGCCGGCGATCGTGGTGCAGATCCTGGCCACCGCCGTGTCCTCCTGGCGCTGCCGCTACACCGTCTGGCGCGCCGGGTTCAACGCAGCCCAGTACACGCTCTCGCTGAGCGCGGCCTGGCTGGTGCTCGTGGCGATCAACGGGCGCGACATGGTCGCGCCGAACGTCGCGCTGCCGATCGAGCCGGAGACGCTCGTCGCCGTCGTCGCCAGTGCCCTGGCGTGGCTGCTGGTGAACCACACGATGGTCAGCCTGGCCGTGTGGCTGCGCTTCGGGCGGCCGTTCTGGCGCGGATTCCTCGGGCACCTGGGCAACGACACCCTCGGTGACGCCGCCCTGCTCGCGCTCGGGCCGGTGCTGCTGACGGCCGCGATGAACAACGTCTGGCTGACGCCGCTGATCGCGCTGCCGCTGTACGGCGTGTACAAGAACGCGCGCCTGTCCAACGAGATGGAGGATCTGTCGCGGACCGACCCGCTGACGGGTCTGCCGAACCGCACGGCCCTCCAGCGGTGGGTCGACGCCGAGATCGCCTGGTACCGCGAGCGCGGTGGCGGAGTGGCGCTGCTGGTCTGCGACCTGGACCGCTTCAAGGCCGTCAACGACGCGATGGGGCACGCCATCGGCGACCAGCTGCTCATCGAGGTCGGGCGGCGCCTATCGGCCAACATCCGCGAGGGCGAGCATCTGGCGCGCCTGGGCGGCGACGAGTTCGCGATCGTGGTGACGGGAACCGCGGCCGACCCGGTGGCGGTCGCCGAACGGCTCGGCGCGGCCCTCAACGAACCGGTGCAGATCGGCGAGATCACGATCGACGTCGCCGGTGCCATGGGCGTGGCGCTGTGCCCGGACCACGGCACGGACTTCGAGGCGCTGATGCAGCACGCCGACGTGGCGATGTACGAGGCGAAGCGCCGAGGCGACCCGGTCGCCGTCTACGCGCCGGAGTCCGACCAGAACACCCCCGAGCGGCTGAGCCTGCTCGGGGATCTGCGCCGGACCCTGGAGGACGACCGCCTGCCCGGGATCGAGCTGTACTGGCAGCCGCAGGTGTCGATCATGACCGGTGAGGTGCTCGGCGTCGAGGCGCTGCTGCGCTACCGGCACCCCAAGCAGGGGAAGGTCGACCCGGAGGAGCTGATCAGTCTCGCCGAGCACAGCGCGGTCATGCGCCTGCTGACCTTCCGCGTCCTCGACAACGCGATCCAGCAGCTGGCGACGTGGGCACGGGAGGGCGTCGACGTGCGCGCGTCGGTGAACGTCTCCGTCCGCGACCTGCAGAGCCCGACCTTCGTGGAGGGGCTGACCAAGCGGCTCGTGCAGCACGACGTGGCGCCCGCGCAGCTTCAGCTGGAGATCACCGAGAGCGCGCTCATGGCCGATCCCCGGCGGGTCCTGACCACGCTGAAGGGCCTTGAGGCGCTCGGGGTGGCGTTGAGCCTCGACGACTTCGGGACCGGCTTCTCCTCGCTCCAGCACCTGCGCAGGCTGCCGGTGTCGGAGGTCAAGATCGACCGCTCCTTCGTGCTGGGGATGGACAACGAAGGCGGCGACGACGCGGCCATCGTGCGCTCCATCATCGAGCTCGCCGGTTCGCTCGGGCTGCGCGTGGTGGCCGAGGGCGTCGAGGACGAGCACACCTGGCGGGCCCTGGCCGGGCTCGGCTGCGACATCGCGCAGGGCTGGTTCCACGCCCGGCCGATGCCCGCCGAGGAGTTCACCGGCTGGCTGGCGCGTTACCGGCCGCCGAGCCTGCTGCGTTCGGTGCGGGTCCAGCCCGCCGGACCGGCGGCGGGCGTCTAGGTCCTCGCCGGGCGGAAACGCCGGGTGAGGGACTTCCCGCCCACGATCAGGACCACCGCGAGGACGATGACGCCGCCGCCGAGCAGGAGGTTCGGGCCGAAGGCCTCGTCGCCGGCGAGGACGCCGAGGGCGACGGCGACGACCGGGTTGACGTAGGCGTAGGTGGCGACGGTGTCGTTGGGCAGGGTCGTGTTCGCATACCCGTAGGCGGTGTAGGCGAGCATCGACCCGGCGACGACCAGCCACGCGAAACCGGCGATGGAGGCGCCGGAGACCGCGGAGAGGTCGAGGCGGCCGAACTCGCCGGCGGCCGCGCCCACGGCGATGAGGATCAGCCCTCCGGCGATCATCTGCAGCGACGCCGTCACGAGCGGATGCGACGGGAGGGGCGCCCGGCGGGCGTAGACCGAGCCCGATGCCCAGCACAGGGCCCCGAAGGCGACGAGGAGCGCCAGGCCGACGTCGACGCTCGCGCCCGGTCCGCCGACGAGCAGGCCGACACCGGCCAGGCCGAGGGCGAGCGCGACCCACATCAGGGCCGTGACTCGGGTGCGGGTGACGACGGCGTTGACGAGGACCATCCAGACCGGGACCGTGGCGACGATGAGGGCGGCGAGTCCGGAGTCGAGGCCGGTCTCGGCGACGCTGACCATGCCGTTGCCGCAGACGAGCATGAGGGCGGCGACGATGACCGCCGAGCGGAGCTGCCGGCCCGTCGGGCGTTTCGGTCCGCGCGCGTGGCGCGGTCCGACGATGGCGAGCATCACCGCTCCGGCGATCAGGAAGCGGAACCCGGCCATCAGGAGGGGAGGCATCGTGTCGATGGCGACGCGGATGCCGAAGTAGGTCGATCCCCACACGATGTAGACGGTGAGGAGTGCCAGCCACGGAAGAACACGGGGGCCTGAGGTCGTCAATTTAGGTTCGGTGAGCATCTGACCTCATTTAAAAAGGCGCATCCGGCATACTTCTTGGCAGAGACTAGGCTCGGATCGGCTGAAGGGCAAGTTTTTACCATGAAGCGAGAACTGGACGCGGTGGATCGCACGATCCTGCGCGAGATGACCGCCGATGGGCGGCAGACCGTGCGCGCGCTGGCCCGGACGGTGGGACTGTCCGAACCCTCGGTCCGCGATCGCCTGCAGCGGCTCGAAGGCGACGGGGTGATCACCGGGTACCGTGCCGAGCTGGATCCGGCGAACGTGGACGCCGGGACCGCGGCCTTCATCGCCCTGCGCTTCGATCCCGCGGCCAAGGCGGACGTCAACGAGCGCCTCGCGGAGGAGCCGTGCGTACTGGAGGTGCACGAGGTCGCCGGTGAGGACTGCTACTGGCTGAAGGTGCGCGTGTCGGGGACGGACGCCCTGGCCGACGCCCTCGACCGGATGCGCGCGATCCCGTCGGTGCGGAGTACCGCGACCACGATCGTCCTGCGCACGATCCTCGAACGCCCGCTGGGTGTGGCGGAAGGCTAGAGCCACTTCTCCATGTGCGTGTCGACCACGTCGTGGCCGTGCGTGCCCTCCCGGTCGAGTCGCGAGAAACCCATCCGCTCATAGATCCGGCGGGCCGCGTCCAGGCCGTGGTTGGTCGACAGCACCATGCGTTCGTAACCGGCCCGGCGGGCGAAGTCGACGCACTCGTCGACGAGCCGGAAACCGATGCCCGTCCCGCGCGCCCACGGCTCGACCAGCAGCACCCGCAGCCGGGCCGTGCGCTCGTCCTCGCGCACGCACATCACGCAGCCGGCGCGCTCGCCGTCGAGCTCGGCGATCCAGGTCCGTTCACGTTCGGGGTCGTTGGCGGAGGCGAAGTCGGCGATGATCCGCGCCACGGCGCCCTCGAAGCTCGCGTCGAAGCCGTGCTCGGCGCCGTAGAGGACGCCGTGTCGGTAGACGATCCAGCCGTGGTCGCCGACGCGGGCGTCGCGGACGGTCACCTCGCGCGGCTTGGGGCCGCCGAGGACGTCGCGGGCCGTGCCGAGGGCGCGGACGAGGCGGTCGCGGTCGGAGGGCGACAGTCCGTCGAGCAGCGCGGCGACCTGCTCGTCGGTGCGGCCGTCGAGTTCGGCCTGCGTCTTGCGGCCCTCCGGGGTCAGCGCGAGGATCTGCTGCCGCGCGTCGTGCGGGGAGCGGTCGCGGGTGATGAACCCGGCGGCGGTGAACCTGCCGACGATCCGGCTGAGGTACCCGGCGTCGAGTTCCAGCTCCTTGCGCAGGGCGACGACCGGCATCGACTCGCGCTGCGCCAGCTCGAACAGCACCCGCGCCTCGGTGAGCGTGTAGCCGCTGTCGAGGAGGCTCTCGCCGAGCGTGCCGATGACCTTGGTGTAGAAGCGGTTGAAGGCGCGCACGGCGGCGATCTGCGCGGGGGAGCCGGTCACCGAATCCATCATGTCATTGCCTCCGTCAACAAAGTCTTTGACTCAAGCAACGATATGTCCCGCGCGGTGCACCACGCAACCCCCGGCGCCCGATCAGCCGTGCAGCACCTCGTCGAAGAAACGATCCAGCCGCGTCCGCACCCCCGCGACGCGCTCGCCGACGGTCAGTGTCCCGTCGAGCTGCGTGTCGGCGGTGGCCTTCGCCAGCCGCGCGTTGCGCGAGCAGCCCAGGTCGTTGCACACGTAGGTCCCGACCGAGTTCCAGTCCCGGCTGTCGCCCCGCGCCCGGCGGGCGGTGAACAACGACACCGACCCGCCCTGCCGCGTCGAGCGGCACAGCCCGCACATCGCCGAGACCCGGCGGGCCTTCGGCGAATCGGCGACCCGCAGCGCGATCCCGGCCGGTTCCCCGTCCCGCCAGATCACGATGTAGGCCCGCAACGGCGCCCTCGGATCCCGCCAGCCGAGGAAGTCGACCTGGTCCCAGACGATCTCGTCGAGCCTTCCGGGCAGCGTCATCTTCGTGGCCTCACCGCGCGAGCAGTTGGTCATCGCGCGGCGGATCTGGGCCTCGGTGAGCGGGTCCACGACGGTCTCCTTCGGGTCGGACGCGATGGGAGACCTTACCGGCGGCGGGACGGCCGGGCGAACGCTTTTGCTCCATCCACTCAGCCCTATTGTCGACAAACAGACCGTCGGGCGTTACGACCTTGCAATCATCCTGCAATCACGCCGCCGCCCATTCCCCCTGTTGATCAGTAACGTGCGTCGACATACACGGGCCCGAGGCCGGTGCGCGCACGCGCGCCCGGCGGCAGGGCCCGGCCCGACGGCAGAAGAGGAGATCGTGCCCGCCGCCCTGAGCGCTCACAACCTGTACAAAGTCTTCGGCCGACGCGCCAAACAGGCCGTCGCACGCCTCACCGAAGGGCGCGACGTCGGCGGCCTCGACGTCACCGCGGCCGTCGCCGACGTCAGCTTCCACGTCGAGCCCGGCGAGATCTTCGTCGTCATGGGCCTGTCCGGCTCGGGGAAATCGACCCTGATCCGCATGCTCAACGGACTGCTCGCCCCCAGCTCGGGCCGCGTCGAGGTCGACGGCACCGACCTGACCGCGCTCCGCCCGGCCGAACTGCGCACCCTCCGCCGCGAGAAGATCAGCATGGTCTTCCAGCACTTCGCGCTGCTGCCGCACCGCACCGTCCTGGACAACGCGGCCTACGCCCTCGAAGTCGCCCGCGTCCCCACCGCCGAACGGCTCGAACGCGCCCGGCACGCGCTCGACCTGGTCGGCCTCACCGGACGCGAGGACGCCCTGCCGCAGCAGCTGTCGGGCGGCATGAAACAACGCGTCGGGCTCGCTCGCGCGCTGGCCGCCGGGACCGACATCATGCTGATGGACGAGGCCTTCAGCGCCCTCGACCCGCTCATCCGGCGCGAGATGCAAGACCAGCTCCTCGAACTCCAGGAGAGCCTCGGCAAGACGATCGTGTTCATCACCCACGACCTCAACGAGGCCATGCGCCTCGGCGACCGGATCGCGGTCATGCGCGACGGGCGGATCGTGCAGATCGGCACCGCCGAGGAGATCCTCACCGACCCGTCGAGCGACTACGTCGCCCAGTTCGTGGCCGACGTCGACCGCACCCGCGTGCTCACCGCCGCGTCGGTCATGGAGCCCCCACGCAGCGTCGTCACCACGACCAGCGGTCCCCGCGCGGCCCTCCTGGAGATGCAGGCGAGCCACACCACGGCCGCCTACGTCGTGTGCCGCGACAAGAACCTCAAAGGTGCCATCACCGACGAGACCGCCGCCCGCGCCGCCAGGGCCGGCGACGTCGCCACCGTCGAGGAACTCCTCGGCGACCTCGACGTCGTCACCGTCCACCCCGACACGCCCGTCGCCGAACTCATCGCGCCCTGCGCCTCGACGCCACTGCCGCTCGCCGTCGTCGGCGACGACGGGCGCCTCGCCGGGGTCATACCCCGCGTCACGCTGCTGACCGCGCTAGGCACACCCGAACCCGAGGAGGCGACCGCGTGATCACCGCGGACCGGCCCCTCGACGGCCTCATCCCCGAAGTCCCCATCGGCGACGTCTTCGAAGCCATCGTCACCTGGTCGAAGAACAACCTGGGCCCCCTCGTCGACACCACCAAGACCATCGTCGAGGCCCTCACCTCGGGACTCTCCGACCTGCTCCTCCTGGCCCCGCCCATCGCCATGGTCGTCGTCTTCGCCGGCCTTGGACTCTGGCTGCGCGGCTGGAAGTTCGGGCTCGGCGTGCTCATCGCCATGGGACTCGTCTCCGGACTGCCCTACTGGGAGCAGACGATGCAGACGCTCGCGCAGGTCCTCGTGGCCAGCGCGCTCGCACTGCTCATCGCCGTGCCCATCGGCGTGCTCGCGGCCGAGAACAGGCGCTTCAGCGTCGTCGTACGGCCCGTCCTGGACTTCATGCAGACCATGCCGGCGTTCGTCTACCTGATCCCGGCGGTCTCGCTGTACAGCATCGGCGTCGTCCCGGGCGTGCTCGCGACCGTCGTGTTCTGCATGCCCCCCGGCGTGCGCCTCACCGAACTGGGACTGCGGCAGGTCGACAAGGAAGTCGTCGAGGCCGGCGAATCCTTCGGCGCCTCACCCGCGGCGATCCTCGGCAGGATCAAACTGCCCCTCGCGATGCCGACGATCATGGCCGGCGTCAACCAGGTCATCATGCTCGCCCTGTCGATGGTCGTCATCGCCGGAATGGTCGGCGCCGAAGGACTCGGCAGCGTCATCAAGGAATCCGTCGACCGCCTGCTCATCGGCAAGGGATTCACCGCCGGCGCCGCCGTCGTCGTGCTCGCGATCTTCCTCGACCGCGTCACCGACGCGCTCGGTTCGCGCACCAAGGTCGCCAAGGCCAAGCGCCTCACCAGCCACGTCTGAACATCTCTGCCCCGGCACGGACGGAAGGAAACAAGATGAGAAGGTCCAACCTGCTGCGCGGAATCGCGCTGGCCTCGATCGCGGCGCTCGCCCTCGGCGCCGCCGCCTGCGGAAAGAGCAAGGAAGCCGACGGCGGTGGCGGCGGTGACGACAAGACGATCACCATCGGCTACGTGTCGTGGGACGAGGCGATCGCGGCCAGCAACCTCTGGGAGAACATCCTGGAGGAGAAGGGCTACGACGTGGAGCTGAAGAACATCGAGCCCGGACTGCTCTTCCAGGGGCTGGCCGACGGCAACGTCGACTTCTTCCTCGACGGCTGGCTGCCCCAGACGCACGCCGACTACTGGGCGACGTACGGCGAGAAGCTGGAGAAGGTCGGCGTCTGGTACGACAACGCCTCCCTGAGCATCGCCGTCCCCGAATACGTCGACGTCACGTCGCTCAAAGACCTCGCCGCCAACGCCGACAAGTTCAACGGCGAGATCATCGGCATCGAGCCGGGCGCGGGACTGACCACCGCCACCAAGGAAAAGGTCATCCCGACCTACGGCCTCGAAGGCAAGCTGGACCTCAAGACCTCGACGACCACGGCGATGCTCGCCGCCCTCGACGGTGCCATCGCCAAGCAGGAGCCCATCGTCGTGACCCTGTGGCACCCGCACTGGGCCTACGCCAAGTACCAGCTCAAGGACCTCGAAGACCCCGACGGCACCCTCGGCGCCGCCGAAGAGGTCACCACCATCGCCCGCCAGGGCTTCGGCGCCGACCAGCCCGAGATCACCGCCATGCTGCAGAAGTTCAAGATGGACGACACGCAGCTTGGGACTCTCGAAGACCTGACGCTGAACAAGTACAAGGACGACCCGGCCAAGGGCGTCGAGGAATGGCTTGCGGCGAACCCGGAGTTTGTGAGCGGGCTGGGGTAGGGGTTGGGGTCGGGGGCGCCTCGGGCTTAGGTGGGGGCGGGTGTGGGTTTTCCGCCCGTCTCCGCCTCCGCCTCCGTGTCTGCGCTACTCCTGGGCTCGTCCTCGCTGTGGATCCTGGCGTGTGCTGGGGAGTGGTGCTCGTGGCAGGGCCGTGACTCTGGGGGGGTGTTCGCCCTGTCGCGCGTAGCGCGACTGGTCCCCTCGATCCACTTGCGTGTGTCTCCGTCGCTTCGGCCAGGGATTGGTGCAACACGAAGGTTCTGGGGCTGTCAAGGGCGCTCTTTCCCTTGACTGTCCCAGGTTCTTCGTGTCCCCTTGAGCGGCCGAAAAAGACGGAGACACGGCGTGTGCCAGCCACCTTGATGAGCGCGGACCCCGCGACACAGCCCAGCCTGGGGCTTGCCGCAGCCTGGTCAAGACCTGGAAGGTTGATGGCTCTTCCTCGTCTCCCGAGCGAGGCCGGGGGTCAAGGGGGCGGAGCCCCTTGCGGGGTCTGGGGCAGAGCCCCAGGACGCCGGGAACGGCAGGACCCGGAACTCGTGGGCGGGTGAACCGTCATTCGGCAGGACCCGGAACGCGTGGGCGGGTGAACCGTCATTCGGCAGGACCCCAAACTTGCGGGGGGCCGAGGTTCTGCCTTGAGGGGGCCTGAGCGGGGTACCCGGCGCCCGTAGGTGGTTCACGCGTCCGTTCGCTTCGCTCCGAACGCCACGAAAGGTCGGCACCCGCCGCGTCTGCCACTCCGTGCGCTGCCACGTCGCTCTCGCCGCGACTACTCCGCCTCGCCCCCATCCCGTCGGTGCGCCGTCTCGTCTCGGGTGCTGGACATGTCCCTGCGTGTCGCGGTTAGCCCCGGCCGGGGGCTCCGCCCCCCGCACCCCCGCTGGGAGGCTTCGCCCCCAGACCCCCACTGGGGCTCCGCCCCAGACCCCGTCGGGGCTTCGCCCCGAACCCCACCAGGGACTCCGTCCCTGGACCCTGCTGGGGCTTCGCCCCAGACCCCAC
>NZ_JACHGT010000005.1 GCF_014202425.1 Phytomonospora endophytica
CCCACTCCGGGGCTCCGCCCCCGAGACCCCCGCTGGGGCTTCGCCCCAGACCCCACCAGGGACTCCGTCCCTGGACCCGGGACTCCGTGGGTCTCACCGTCCGTGCGATCCCTCACTGCCTCGCGTGGACGCACGACACCGTGAGGGGCGAGCGCGAGCGGCGAACTGGGGGAGGTGCTTGGTCTTCGGTGGGGAGGCTCGTGACTCGCGCACTCCAGGGGGTGGATTCGCGCGTGCTCGCTTCGCTCGCCGCGCCACCCACGCCGCTCACGCCGCTCACGCCTGCCTCACCACCCCGTCCCACGCAGCTCGCACGCTCTCACCCCCGCCCGCGCGTGCTCGCTTCGCTCGCCGCGCCACCACTCACCACCACGGAGCCTGCTCGCACCCACTCGCTCACGTGCTCGCTTCGCTCGCCGCGCCCCACCAGCCCTACGAGTCCACACGTCCCACTCCGCCCCCACACCTTCGCTTCGCTCGTGCTTGCCTCCCGCGTCTTCGCTTCGCTCGCGCTCGCCTCCCGCGTCTTCGCTTCGCTCGCGCTCGCCTCCCGCGGCTTCGCTCGCGCTCGCCTCCCGCGGCTTCGCTCGCGCTCGCCCCCCACGGCTTCGCTCGCGCTCGCCTCCCGCGGCTTCGCTCGCGCTCGCCCCCCCACGGCTTCGCTTCGCTCGTGCTTGCCTCCCGCGTCTTCGCTTCGCTCGCGCTCGCCCCCACGCCTTCGCTTCGCTCGCCCTCACCCCCCGCTCGCCCTCACCCCACCCACCCCCCTCTCGCCCCCACCCCCACCCCCACCGTCCCCTCCCCATAAACTCACCCCAACCGCAAACCATCACCCAAGGGGACCACCGATGTCTGCCATCTCCCGTGACGAGGTAGCGCACTTGGCGCGGCTCGCGCGGCTTGCCGTGACCGAGGACGAGCTCGACCGGTTCGCCGGGCAGCTGGACGGCATCCTGCAGTCCGTGGCTCGGATCGGTGAGGTGGCCGCCGATGATATTCCGCCCACCTCGCATTCGGTGCCGTTGACGAACGTGCTTCGGGCCGATGAGCCGGAGCCTTCGTTGGGGCGTGACGCCGTGCTCGCGGCCGCGCCGGATTCCGCCGAGGACCGTTTCCGGGTGCCGCGCATCCTGGACGAGGAGGAGTAGCACCCGATGAGTGATGTGACGAAGCTGAGCGCGAGTGAGATCGCCGCGCTGATCGCCGACGGGAGCGTTTCGGCGGTCGAGGTCGCCGATCGGTACCTCGACAAGATCGCCGCCGAAGACGGTGACGTCCACGCGTTCCTGCACATCGACGCCGACGGTGCCCGTGCGGCGGCCGCCGCGGTCGATGCGGCGCGGGCGGCGGGCGAGGAGCTCGGTCCGCTGGCGGGCGTGCCCGTCGCGGTGAAGGACGTCATGGCGACGAAGGGCGTGCCGACGACGGCCGCCTCGAAGATCCTCGAAGGGTGGCTTCCGCCCTACGACGCGACCGTCGTCGAGCGGCTCAAGGCCGCCGGGACGGTCATCCTCGGCAAGACGAACATGGACGAGTTCGCCATGGGCTCGTCGACCGAGTACTCCGCCTACGGCCCCACGCGCAACCCCTGGGACCTCGACCGCATCCCCGGCGGCTCGTCGGGTGGCAGCGCGGCGGCGGTCGCGGCGGGGCTGGCGCCCCTGTCCATCGGCACCGACACCGGCGGCTCGATCCGTCAGCCGGGCGCGGTGACCGGCACGGTCGGGTCGAAGCCGACCTACGGCGGCACCAGCCGCTACGGCCTCATCGCCTTCTCGTCCTCGCTGGACACGCCCGGCCCGTTCGCCCGCAACGTCCTCGACGCGGCGCTGCTGCACGAGGTCATCGCCGGGCACGACCGCCGCGACTCGACCTCGATCCCGCAGCCGGTCCCGCCGGTCGTCGAGGCGGCCCGGGAGGGCGCCCGCGGTGACCTGTCGGGCATGCGCATCGGCGTCGTCCGCGAGTTCGGCACGACCGAGGGCGCCGAGCCCGGCGTCATCGCGGCCTACCAGTCGGGCGTCGACGCGCTGGTGAAGCTGGGCGCGGAGGTCGTCGAGGTCTCCTGCCCGCACTTCTCCTACGCGCTGCCGGCCTACTACCTGATCTCCCCGAGCGAGTGTTCCTCGAACCTCGCGCGTTTCGACGGTGTCCGCTATGGTCTGCGCGTCGGCGACGACGGCCAGCGCTCCCTCGAAGAGGTCATGGCCCTCACCCGTGAGGCCGGTTTCGGCGCCGAGGTCAAGCGCCGGATCATCCTGGGCACCTACGCCCTGTCGTCGGGTTACGTCGACGAGTACTACGGTCAGGCGCAGAAGGTCCGCACGCTCATCAACCGCGACTTCACCGCGGCCTTCGAGCAGGTCGACGCCCTGGTCTCGCCGACGACGCCGTTCGTCGCGTTCCCCTTCGGCTCGCGCACCGGCGACCCGGTGCAGATGTACCTGGCCGACCTGTACACGATCCCGTCGAACCTCTACGGCGGCCCGGCCATCTCCGTCCCCTGTGGACTGTCGGAGGGCCTGCCGGTCGGTATGCAGGTCATGGCCCCGACGATGCGCGACGACGTGATGTACAAGGTCGCCGCCGCGTTCGAGACGACTCAGGCCGCGCTGGTCGCGCCCGCTCGCTGAGCCGGTGTGAACTCGCGAAGCCGCCCGGGCGCACGCCCGGGCGGCTTTTCTGTCGCATTGATCGGCTAACCTCGCCGACCATGTCGGATGAATCGCCCGCCGCCCCGGACCGCTCGTCGTTCACCCCCGCGGACTGGGAGGCCTTCGAGGAGGCCGTCCGCTCGACCCTGTACGCCTACGGCGCCGAGGAGCAGTCCATCGACGGGGGTGTCGAACTCGCCTCGGGCCAGCCCGTCGACATCCACTACTTCGACCTGGGCGGTCTCGCCGACCGGCTCGCCGGCACCCCTCGCGAGGAGTGGCCGGGCGTCTGCGACAGCGAGATCAGCCTGCTGGTCAACAACGACCCGCAGCGCGAGTGGATGATCGAGGCCGGGTTCGCCGGGGCCGCCGAGACGATCGAACCGTGGCTCCAGACCAAGCCGCACGAGATGTTCATCCCCAGGGAGGGCTACGACCTTCATCCCGACGACCCCTACTCCGTTCCCTTCGCCGAGAACCTCCACGTCGGTTTCACCGTCCTCGCCCCGGAGAACGACGTCACCGACCAGCTGCGCACCTGGGTGTCGAACGCCGTCGTCGAGGCCTGGGGCGTCTCGGCCGAAGAGCTGCTGGAGGCGGTTCGCGCGCGGTTGCGGCGGCAGGACCCGCCGATCTGGCACAAGCGCGAGTTGACCGCCCGCGACCGCGACGGCGTCAAGCGCCCGGCCCGCGCGCTGGTCGCCGAGGCCCGCGACCAGGACGAGGACGAGGGCACCCCCGCGTCGGGCTGGATCCTGCTCCTCGACGAGATCCTGCCCCCGGGCGTTCCCGACACGCTGGCGGTCGGCATCCCGCTCATCGACGAGCTGTTCATCGCCCCCGAAATGGTCGTCGCGCAACGCGCCTACAAACATCACCTGCACGGCAGGCACGGCGAGCGCGAGCCCGTCTCGCCGCTGGCCTATCCGCTCAGCGCAGTCCTTCGCGGAGTCTGAGCTCGGCTCGAAGGAGCTCGTGGAGGCGGCCGATCCAGTTGGTGCCCTCCGAGGTCCAGTGGGCGCCTTCGAGGCCGTGGTGGACGATGCGCGCGTCGCCGGTCGCGCGCAGGATCTCGGCGAGCGCCGGGTGCGTGTTGAATTTCGCGCGGAGCAGTTCGGCCATGACGGCCAGTCGTGCCTCGGGCCATCCGGGGCGCAGCGGGGCGTGTTTGGCGAGCCGGTGCGCGTCGTAGCCCTTCTCGGCGGCGGCGATGCGGTCGTGGGCGGCGGGGTCGGGGGTGGACAGGGCCCAGTAGGCGTGGGCGACGCTGCGGTAGTCGCGGCCGCGGTAGTGGATCGGTGCGGGGTGGTCGATCTGGAGGGCCCAGGTCGCCGCCTCGCCGGTTCCGATGGGTGCGGAGGCGGGTTCTCTCGGCCCGTCGGCGGGTGTGTCCCGCTGCGATGCCCGGTGTCCGGCGGCCTGTTCGGCGAAGGACTTCCTGGCCTTGTCCCTGCGTTCGCCGGTGATGAGGCTGCGCGTTCCGTCGCATTCGGCCTCCTCTCCGACCGGGGTGATGGCCGAGAGGTAGTGCCAGAGCCGGGCGCCGAAGTACCGGCGCCTGTGTTCGGGTACGGCGAGGAACGCCTCGCGCAGGGCGAGGCGTTCGGCTTCGCCCGGGTCGGCGGCCCACGCGTGGGCCGCGGCTTCGCAGCGTTCGCGGGAGCCGGGCCGCCCGTTGAGGCGGTCGATCTCGTCGGCGATCTCGGCGAGCAGGGTCGCGGGTGTCACGACGGCGCGCGTCTCGCCGCATGTCCAGGTCGCGAGGTGGTGGATCGACACCGTGGAGCCCGGGGGAGGGGCGATGGCGACGCGGCCGGATTCCAGTGCGGCGGCCAGGCCGTCGAGGTCGAGGTGCGCCGACTGGCAGTCGATGACGCCGTCGGCGTAGATCGTGAGGTCGGTGAGGAGGTGGGCGCCACCGTTGTCGACGAACACCGGACGCCGGGTGCCTTCGATCCGGACGCCGTCGACGGTCCGCCAGGTGCGCTTGTCCGACGTCATCGCGTTCAGCCCAGGCGCTTGCGCAGGGTGTCGGTCATGCGCTGCCACGCGTCGTGGGCGATGGCCTCGTCCCATTCGGGGCGCTCGGCGCACATGAAACCGTGCTTGATCCCGGCGTAGCGGACGCGCTCGTGGGAGACGCCGTAGTTGGTCAGGCGCCGCCCGATGCGCTCCCACTCGTCGTCGCCGATGAGGTGGTCCTCGGCGCCGGCGAGCAGCAGGACGGGCGTGCCGAGGGCGGCGATGGAGGCGGCCTCGGCCAACGGCGGTGCGGGCTCGGCGAGGGGGACGCCGCCGTCGATGGTCCAGCCGCCGTAGAAGTCGACG
This sequence comes from Phytomonospora endophytica, assembly GCF_014202425.1. GTDB lineage: Bacteria > Actinomycetota > Actinomycetes > Mycobacteriales > Micromonosporaceae > Phytomonospora > Phytomonospora endophytica. Next base: position 4,983 of record NZ_JACHGT010000005.1, read on the forward strand.
GCGAGGGCGTAGGGCGCTTCCGTGGCCGCGAGGAGGGCGATGTGCCCGCCGAGGCTGAAACCGACGATGGCCGGAACCGTGTCGCCGGCGAGCGTGCGCGCGGCGGCGAGGTCGGCGAGGACGCCGTCGCGGTCGAGGCGGCGCATGTGGGCCATGGCCTCGGTGCGGCCGGCGTCGTCGTAGCCGAATTCGAGTCGCGTCCCGTCGCGCCAGTAGAAGTCCGGGGCGACGGCGGTGAAGCCTTCGCGGGCGAGGCCATCGCACATGTCCCGGACATGCCCGCTCACGCCGAAGATCTCGGCCGCGACCAGGACCGTCCCGCGCGACTCGGCGGGCGTGGCGACGTAGGCCGAGCGGCCTTCGCCGAGTGCGGTCCAGGCGGTGGTGAACTCCTGCATGTCGTCTCCTCGGGACACGGATGGGAGGAAACGGTAACCCGCGACGCGCGCGGGAGGTGACGGGTGGGAGGTGAACGGAGATCACACTCGGGGCGGGGCGGGGCGGGGCGGGGCGGGGCGGGGCGGGGCGAGGCGTCGCGGTCCGCGTGACGTTCGGGCGTCTCAGCGGACGGCGGGCCGCCGCGGGCTCAGCCCGCGACCGGCTCCTCCACGTCACCGGCCCAGTCCTCGATCGCGTCCTGCGCCAGCAGGTCGGCGTACTTCCCGCCCAGCGCGACCAGTTCGGCGTGCGTCCCGCGCTCGGCGACACGGCCGCCGTCGAGGACGACGATCTGGTCGGCGTCGCGGATCGTGGACAGCCGGTGCGCGATCGCGATCGTCGTCCGGCCCTCGGCGAGGGCGTCCAGGGCGGCCTGGACCTCCTGCTCGGTCCGGGTGTCGAGCGCGCTCGTCGCCTCGTCCAGCACCAGCACCGGCGGGTTGCGCAGCACCATCCGGGCGATGGCCAGCCGCTGCTTCTCGCCACCGGAGAAGCGGTAGCCGCGCTCGCCGACGACGGTGTCGTAGCCCTCGGGCAGGGAGGCGATGTGCTCGTGGATGCGGGCGGCGCGGGCGGCGGTCTCCAGCTCGGCGTCGGTGGCGTCGGGCTTGGCGAAGCGGAGGTTCTCGGCGACGGTCGCGTGGAACAGGTGGGTCTCCTGGGAGACGACGCCGACGGTGTCGGTGAGGCTCTCGAAGGACAGGTCGCGGACGTCGACGCCGTCGATGGTGACCGTGCCTTCGGTGACGTCGTAGAGACGGGCCACGAGGTAGCCGAGGGTGGTCTTGCCCGAGCCGGTGGCGCCGACGACGGCCATGCTCGTGCCGGGCGCGACGGTCAGGTCGATGTCGCGCAGTGTCGGGCTCTCCTCGCGGTAGGCGAAGCCGACGTGGTCGAAGCGGACCTCGCCGCGCACCTCGCCGAGGGTCTTCGGCGCGGCCTTCTCGGTGATGTCGATGTGCAGGTCGAGGTAGCCGAAGATGCGGGTGAACAGGGCCATGGAGCTCTGCAGCTGCACGCCCGCCGACATCAGCGACATCAGCGGCCGGAACATCCGGACCTGGACGGTGGTGAAGGCGACGAGGGTACCGATCGAGACCAGCGCGTCCCCGGAGGCGGCGGCCAGTCCGGCGGCGAAGTAGACCAGGGCGGGGATGACCCCGAAGAAGACCTGGATGCTGGCGAAGCGCCACCGGCCGGCGAGCTGGGTGTTGACCTCCAGCTCGGCGAGGCGGGCCGATTCGCCGGTGAAGCGCCGGACCTGGGCGGGTCCGCGGCCGAGGGTCTTGCCGAGCAGGATGCCCGAGACCGACATGGACTCCTCGACGAGCGAGGTCACGTCGGCGAGCTGCTCCTGGCGGCGGGCGGCCAGCGCGCGGCGCTGCTTGCCGACGCTGCGGGCGATCCACACGAACAGCGGGATCGTCGCCAGGCACATCAGGGCCAGGCGCCAGTCGAGCAGGAGCATCGCGGCGACGGCCGCGATGAGGGTCGTGGTGTCGCCGACGAGGTTGCCGACGGTGTTGGTGACCACCGAGTCGACGCCGCCGATGTCGTTGTTGATGCGCGACTGGACCTCACCGGTGCGGGTGCGGGTGAAGAAGCCCAGTGACATCCGCGACAGCCGGTCGTACACGCTGACGCGCAGATCGTGCATGACGCGCTGGCCGACGATGTTGGCGATCCAGGACTGGAGGACGTTGCCCGCCGCGCCGGCGACGGTGACGATGAGGGTGGCGATGGTGAGCCACGTGAGCAGACGGACGTTCGCCTCGGGGATGGCGACGTCGAGGATCTGCTGGAGAAGGAATGGGGAGACCGCGGTGAACGCTGAGGTGACCGCGATGATGAGGAGCATGAGGGCCAGGCGGCCCCGGTACGGGATGAACAGCCGCGCTATGCGGCGCAGCTGTCCCGGGCTGCGTGCGGATTTCGCTCCGCTGGGCTTTGTGATGTCTGCTGTCATGACTAGGAGCTTAGCTCTTTACGAGGTAACCTCGCAATAGGGCGTGGCGTACAACGCACCGGCTGTCACCGTCGGGCCCGCCACCACCCATCCCGTACTCTCGGCCCAGACCCACCACAGGAGCCAGCGATGCCGACCACAGACGCAACGCAGCCGCACGTCGAAGAGGACGTGATCGGCGATCTCACCCACCTCTTCTTCCGGCTGGGGCGGCGGGTCCGGCACCGCGCGAACAAACAGCTGGCGCCGACCGGCATGACCGCCTCCCAGGCACGTGCCCTGCGCATCATCGACTTCCACGGCCCGCTGCGCATCGTCGACCTCGCGCGCAAACTCGACATCGGCGCCCGCTCGGCCGGCGACATCGTCGACATGCTCGTCGACGGCGGCTACGTCGAACGCAACCCCGACCCCGACGACCGCCGCTCCATCCGCGTCTCGGTCAACCCCGAAGGCGCCCGCCGCGCCGACGAACTCCGCCAGCTCCGCCGCGAAGGCGCCGAGGAGATCTTCACGACGCTCCCCGACGGCAAGCAGCGTGACCTGCTGGCCCTCCTCACCGAGCTGGAGGCCGCCTCCAGGCAGGAGTGCGCGCCCCAGCAGGGCGAGCAGAAACCCGGCTAATTAGGCTGGGGGCTCCTTGTCCTCCCCGCACGCGCGGGGGTGAGCCCCCGGTGGTCTCGCCGCGCGCGCGGGGTCGGCTGGAACCGCGACGCGTTGCAACTCACCGGAAGGCCGAAGATGAGCACCAGCACCCTGCCGTCGTACGACGACGTCGTCTCCCGCTACGAGCCCGTCATCGGGCTGGAGACGCACGTGGAGCTGGGTACCCGCACGAAGATGTTCTGCGGGTGCCGCACCGAGTTCGGCGCCGACCCCAATACCCAGGTGTGCCCGGTCTGCCTCGGGCTGCCCGGAAGCCTCCCGGTGGCCAACGCCGCCGCGATCGAGGCCACGATCCGCATCGGGCTCGCGCTCAACTGCGACATCGCCGAGTGGTGCCGCTTCGCGCGCAAGAACTACTTCTACCCCGACATGCCCAAGAACTTCCAGACCTCGCAGTACGACGAACCGCTGTGCGGTGAGGGCTACCTGGACATCGAAGTCCCGGGCGCTGACGGTCCGATTCCCTTCCGCATCCCGATCGAGCGCGTGCACCTCGAAGAGGACACCGGCAAGAGCCTCCACGTCGGCGGCTCCACCGGCCGCATCCACGGCGCCACCGAATCCCTCGTGGACTACAACCGGGCCGGGATCCCGCTCGTCGAGATCGTCACCAAGCCCGTCGCCGGGACCGGCGCGCTCGCACCCGAGGTCGCCCGCGCCTACGTCGCCGAACTGCGCGACGTCATCCGCTCCCTCGGCGTGTCCGACGTGCGCATGGAGCAGGGCTCCCTGCGCTGCGACGTCAACCTCTCCCTGAACAAGCCCGGCGCGGAATGGGGCACCCGCTCGGAGACCAAGAACGTCAACTCCCTGCGCAGCGTCGAACGCGCCGTCCGCAGCGAGATGCTGCGCCAGGCATCCATCCTCGACGACGGCGGCCGCATCGTCCAGGAGACCCGCCACTTCCACGAGGACTCCGGCGACACCACCTCCGGGCGCAGCAAGGAGACCGCGACCGACTACCGCTACTTCCCCGAGCCCGACCTGACGCCGATCGCGCCCGACCCGGCGTGGGTCGCCGAGCTCAAGGCCGCGATGCCGGAACTCCCGCGCGTCCACCGCAAGCGCCTCCAGGCCGACTGGAAGCTCTCCGACCACGACATGGCCTCGGTCATCAACGCCGGCGCGATCCCGCTGATCGAGCGGACCATCGCCGCCGGCGCGAGCTCCGAATCGGCCCGCAAGTGGTGGCTCGGCGAACTGTCCCGCCGCGCCAACGAGACCGGCACCGAACTCGCCGAACTCCCGATCACGCCCGCCCAGGTCGCCGAACTGCAGTCCCTCGTCGACGGCGGGAAGGTCACCGACAAGATCGCCCGCACCGTCATCGAAGGCGTCCTCGCCGGTGAGGGCGGCCCGGCCGAGGTCGTCGCCGCGCGCGGCCTCGAAGTCGTGTCCGACACCGGCGCGCTGACCGCCGCCATCGACGACGCCATCGCCGCCAACCCCGCCGTCGCCGAGAAGATCCGCGGCGGCAACCACGCCGCCGCCGGCGTCCTCATCGGCGCGGTCATGAAGGCCACCAGGGGACAGGCCGACGCCAAGGCCGTCCGCGAACTGGTCATCGCCCGCCTCTCCTAGTCCGCACCCGACGACCGGCCGCGCAACCCGCGCGGCCGGTCGTCGCGTCTTCACCGCATGGGAGACGAGATGACCGCAGACCCGGGCCGCGCGCTCGCCGAACTGTCCGCCGAGGTTCGGGCCCTCGCGGCCAACGGGCTCCACTTCGCCGGGGATCCCTACGACAAGGCCCGCTTCGAGCGGCTGCTGGAGATATCGGCGGAGTTGCTGACGCTGGCCGATCCCCGCACGGCCGCACGGATCACCGAGGAGTACCGGGGCGCGGTCGGTCTGCGCACGCCGAACACCGCCGCCGACGCCGCGGTCTTCGACGACCGTGACCGTCTGCTGCTCGTGCAGCGTGCCGACGGTTCGGCGACGTGGTGCATGCCCGGCGGGATCTGCGACGTGGGGGAGTCGCCTTCCGAGGCGGCCGTCCGCGAGTGCTTCGAGGAGACGGGCCTGAGGGTCGAGCCCCGCGCGCTCATCGGCCTCTACGACAACCGGCTCATCTACGACCACCGCCCGGCCTGGCACCTGTACATCCCGGTCGTGCACTGCGAGGTCGTCGGCGGCGAGCCGGGCCTGACGCACGAGACCCTCGACTTCGGCTGGTTCACCGAGGCGGAGGCGACGGCGCTGCCGCTGTTCCGCGGCTATCCCACCAAGATCGCCGACGCGTTCCGCTTCCGGCGCGGGGAACTGGCCCGCCCGGTCCTGCACTGACCCGGGCGGGGCGTGGTGACCGCGCGCCGGAAGAGCGTCCCGCACAGGTGGGCGAGACGGCCGGTCACAGGTCGAACTGGTACGTCACCGTCTTGTGGGTCGGGGCGTAGCCGAGCCGGTCGTTGACCGCGCGCATGTACGTGTTGCTGTCGGCGGTGTCGGTCAGCAGGCCCGACAGGTTCGGGTGCGCCTCACGTGCCAGCCGGATCGCCTCGGCCTTCATCCACGAACCGAGCCCGTGCCCGCGATGCTCGGGCAGCACGCCCGTGCCGTAGTGCTGACCGTCGCCTTCGCCGTCACCGGCCACGACGAGCTCGGTGAAACCGGCGATCGTCCCGTCGGACTCGGCGACGGCGGCCACGGTGTGCAGGACCTCGCCGCGCTTCTCGATCGCCGCGGCGATCTCGCGGACCCGTGCCACGTCCCACACGACCGTGCCGTAGTCGGTGTCGTCCATGGGCATGTCGTCCATCGCCCGGCGCGAGTCGGCGAAGGTCCGCGCGAGCTCGTCGGACACCGTCCCGTCCCAGGAGACCAGCCGGTAGCCCGGGTGGGGCCGCGCCGCCCGCGCGGCGATGGCGGGCAGGTCGGCGTCGGCGAGCGCGAGCCGCGCGTACGTGATCGCCAGGACCTTGCGGCCGCCGCGCGCGGTGAGGAAGGCCGCGCCGTCCGAGTCGGCTTCGGCCGAGGCGGTCACCGACCGGCGGGCTTCGCCGCGGGCGCCGTCCAGGGCCCGTTCGAGCAGTGCCGTGCCGACGCCCCGGCGGCGTTCGGCGGGGTGTACGGCGACGTCGAGTTCGGCGAGGTGATCCTGGCCTTCGCGGGTGAAGAGACGCAGGTACGCCGAGCCGGTGGGGGCGCCGTCGGTGCCGGCGGCCAGCCAGGCGAGGCGGAAGGACGAGGGGCGCGGCTCGGGGTCGGTGAGCGCGGTGATCTGGATCGGCAAGGTGGCTCCGGTCTGGGGTGGGGAGTTGATCACCGCCAGAGTAGTCAGCTCGCCGACGGGTCCGGGACGTCCGACGGCGCCGCGGGCGGTTCGATCTCGTCGGCGATCCCGTCGATCACGTTGCGCTGCAGGGTGACCTCGGTCTGCCCGGCTCCGCCGAGGGTGATGTCGTCGTAGGCCTGGAGCGCGTGGTCGTCCTTGCCGAAGTACAGCACCGACAGTTCCAGGGGTGTCGGGTCGTCGCCTTCGAGGCCGCGCAGCCCGGCCCCGCCGGTCGAGCCCTCGACCATGAGCCGGGTCGTCGAGTCCGGCAGGATCGACACCTCGCGCTGGTGCCGGTGCCCGGCGAGGACCAGCGGCGTCAGCCCGGCGAGGGGCCCGGCCGATACCGGGTCGTGCACGAGCCCGACGTCGACGGGTGTGTCGGAGTCGGCGATCACGTCGGCGAGTTCGGCGCCGGAGTTGTACATGACCTGCTCCTCGCGCAGGTCGCCCGGCGCGGAACTCTTGTCCGGCGTGAAGCGCGGGTCGCCGATCCCGGCGAAGGTCAGGCCGCCGACGGTGACGGTGTCGCCGTCAAGGACGATCGCGTTCTTCTGCGCGGCGACGGCCTTGGCGGTGGCCTGCGAGTCGTGGTTGCCGCGGATGTAGATGTAGGGGACGGGCAGTGTCCCGATCGCCGAGGTGTAGGCCTTCGCCTCCTGCTCGGTGCCCCAGTCGGTGATGTCGCCGGTGTCGACGACGGCCTCGATCTGGAACTGCTCGACGACCGTGGCGATCACCGACCAGGCCGCCGGGTTGAGGTGCAGGTCGGAGACGTGCAGGATGCGCACGGTGTTGGGGTCGGGATCGAAGGTCGGCAGGGTGCTCGCCGTCGTGTACAGCTGGGCGGCGTTGGTGACCATCCGCTGGAGCTGCGCGCGGTACTCCTCGTAGCGGTCGGCGATCTGGCGCGCGTCACCGACGACGGCCGGCGCGTTGGCCAGCAGCCCGTCGTAACGCGGCTCCTCGATCGACTGCGGTCGCAGCGTCGCCGCGGCGAGCCCGACGACGCCCATGGTCAGCGCCAGCGACAGCCCGCCGCAGACCGCGGCCCGCCGCACCGAACGGAACAGCACGCCGCCGAGCAGCAGCCCGGCCAGCGCGGCGCCGGCGGCGGCCCGCAGCGCCACCGAGATCAAGCCCGTGATGAGGTCCTCGGCGACGGTCTCACTGGCCTTGCTCAGCCCTTCGGGGTCGGCGACCAGCGCCTGTGTGCGGGCCTGGTCGAGCGAATCGAGGCTGACGTTGAGTTTCAGGGGACCGGTGTGGCTGTCGAGGGTCAGCGAACCCAGCGGCGGCAACGCCACCCGCGTCTCTCCCGTGACCGACGGCTGGACCTCCATGGAGGACTGGAACGGCCCGATCGGGATCGACGCCTTCCCCGCGAGTGTCACCCCGAGGACCGAACCGCACACCGCGACGGCGACCACGGCCAGCCCGACGAGGGTCCGCCGCGCCGCCCGATTGCCGCGCAGCCACCGCCACGCCCGTCGGCAGCCGCGGCCGAAGGCCGCCAGCCCGCCCGCGACCGGGCCCGCCTTGAAGCGCTCCCAGGCCGTGTAACGCCATTCGCCGAACTCGCGCGCCCACCGGGACAGGTCACCGCGCCACAGGCGCGCGATCAGCGAACCGAGCCACGCGAACATCGCCGACACGGCCCGCGCCGGGCGGCTGCCGCGGACACGCGCCACCGCCGACCGCGGTCGTCCGCCGTCGTGCTCGCCCACCTCGTCCACGTCGTCACCCGTTCCGCGCTGGAGACTCAAGCCTTGCCGATACCCGAACTTCCCGCGACTATGCGCAGGATCTTGTCGTCCCCGGCCTGCGGTTCGCCCCGGCCGTCCTTGTTGGACGTGCTCACCCAGACCGATCCGTCCGGAGCGGCGACGGCCGCCCGCAGGCGACCGAACTGGCCCTCCAGCACAGGTTGCGGCTCGCCCGTCACGCCGCCCTCACCGTCGAGGGTGACCAGCCACAACCGTTCACCGCGCAGGCATGACGTGATCAGCAGGTTCCCGGTGATCGCCGCACCCGAGCAGGACGCGTCGCCGGTGGCCCAGGTGACCAGCGGATCGACGTACTTCGCGTCTCCGCCGACGCCCTCCACCTCGGGCCAACCGTAGTTCCCGCCGGGCTCGATCAGGTTCAGCTCGTCCCACGTGTCCTGGCCGAACTCGATCGCGTACATGTTCTTCGCCTCGTCCCAGGCGAAACCCTGCACGTTGCGGTGGCCGTAGGAGTACACCAGCGAGTCGAAGGGATTGCCCGGCGCGGGTTTCCCGTCGGGCTTCATCCGCAGGATCTTCCCGCCGAGGCTCTTCTTGTCCTGCGCGAGTTCGGTGTGATAGGTCTCCCCGGCCGAGGCGTACAGGAAACCGTCCGGGCCGAAGCCGAGACCGCCGCCGTTGTGGTTGGAACCCTTCGGGATCCCCGTCACGATCGGCTCCGGCGTCCCGCCCAGCTTCAACCTGGCGATGCGGTTGTCGTCGGCCGCCGTGTAGTAGATGAAGACGAGCTCGTCCTCGGCGTACTTCGGCGACACCGCGATGCCCAGCAACCCGCCCTCACCGGCCGGCTCGGCCTCGTCGACGGTCTGCACGTCGCTCACCGCGCCATCGGTGCCGATCGACCGGATCTTCGCGGTGTCCCGCTCGGTGAACAACGCCGTCCCGTCCGGCAGGAACGCGATCCCCCACGGGACCTCAAGGTTGTCCGCCACGATCTCCGCGACCGCGCTCTCCTGCCCCTCACTCTGCGAAGGCTGCGGGAGGTTCGGGGGCTCACCGGGATCGTTCGGGGGCGGATCGCCGAACGCGCAGGCGGACAGCAATGAGGCCGCGGCGAGGACGGCGGCGGCGCGCAGGACGCGGGAGCGGACAGGCCGTGAGGTCACGGGACCAGAGTAGTCAGGGAAGGCGCGGGATGCCGTCCGCCACATTTCGGCGGGCTGCGCCGCGGTGCGCGGCACAGCCCGCATCCGCGTCCTAGTAGCCGTCGCGGACCACGTTCTCCAGTGGCTCACCCGCCGCGAAGCGGCGGACCTGTTCGCCGATGAGCTTGTACGCGCGGCCGGTGATGCCGGGGACGTTGCCGCCCACATGCGGGGTGATCAGCACGTTCTCCAGTGCCCACAGCGGGTGGCCCTCGGGGAGCGGTTCCGGGTCGGTCACGTCCAGGGCCGCGTTGAGGCGGCCGCTCGACGTCTCCGCCAGCAGCGCGTCGGTGTCGGCGACCTTCCCGCGCGCCACGTTCACCAGCATCGCGCCGTCCTTCATCGCGGCGAGGAACTTGGCGTCCACGAGACCCGTCGTCGCATCGGTCAGCGGTACCACGATGACGACGATGTCGGCCTCGGGCAGCAGTACCGGCAGCTCGTCGACGGAGTGCACGCCGTCGCGCGCGGTCCGCGCGACCCGGGTGATCCCGGCCTCGAAGGACTCCACGCGGCGGGCGATCGTCTCACCGATGTCGCCCGCGCCGACGATGAGGACCTTCTTGCCGTACAGGGACTCGCCTTCACGGCGATCCCAGCGGCCCTCGGCCTGAGCCCGGGCGAAATGCGGGAAACGGCGCAGATGGGACAGGATCGCCGTCAGGACCCACTCGGCCGTCGCGATGGTGTGGACGCCCTTGGCATCGCACAAGGTCACGCCCTCCGGCACGACCGGCTCCCACACCTCGGCGCCGGCCGACATCAGCTGCACGACCTTCAGGGACGTCATCCGCGCGAGTGTGCCGGTGGCGCCGTGCTCGGCCATGTACGGCGGGACCCAGAACTCGACCCCGGAAGGGTCGGAAGGGAACTCGGCCTCACCGCCGGGGAAAACCTCGACGGTGACGCCCTCGGGGACGGCGCCCATCTCGGCGAGGCCTTCTTCGTGCGCGATCCAGATCTTCATGCCGCCCATACTGCCTCGCCGGGTTCCGGCGGGCGGGGCGGAGGGGAGGTCACCCGGACGGGCTAGTCCTCGGTGTCGTCGTCTTCGTCCTCGGCGGCGACGAGTTCGCTGCCGGAGGCGGCGATGAGCCGTGGGAGGTCTTCGCGGCGGACCGAGGGCAGCGGGACGCGCACGCCCTGCGCCACGATCGCGAAGGCCTGCCGGCGGGCGACGCCGAAGGCCTCGATCTCCGACCAGGCGAATCTGCGGCTGCCGATCAGCCCGCGCACGCGAATGCCCTCGTCACCTGCGTCGACGCCCGAACGCCAGGCCCACACGGCGATGGCGACGGGGATGAGGAGCACCGGCGCCAGCCACCACTCCGACAGCGCCAGCGGCACACCGCCGACGAAGGTGAGCATCGCGGCGACCCACAGCGCGCCGGTGTGGCGGAAGCGGATGCGCGAGGGGGTGATGTTCACGGTGGTCACGCCGTCGATGGTCCCACAGTGCCGTCCCGGCCCGTCCGGCCACGTCCGGCACTTGTTTTGTCATACCGTCGTGCTTGCGTCATGGCGGACTTCTGCCGAAAGGAGTGATCATGACCTATTTGCTGGCCATCGGCACGGGCAAGGGCCTGTTCCTGGCCACATCCTCCGACCGCGAGAACTGGGAGGTGTCGAACCCCATCTTCGCCGTCAGCGGCGTGTACGCCGTCGGCATCGACACCAGGCGCTCGACGCCGCGGCTGCTGGTGAGCGCCGACAGCGCCCACTACGGCCCGAGCGTCTACCTCAGCGACGACCTCGGTAAGAACTGGGACGAGTCGCACGACTCGGCCCCGATCGCGTTCCCGGCCGACACCGACGCGAGCTTCAAACGGGCCTGGCAGTTCGCCTTCGGCCCCGAGGAGGACGTCGTCTACGCCGGGTCGGAACCGTGGGCGCTGTGGCGGTCGGAGGACCGCGGCCGCACCTACGAACTCAACCGCCCGCTGTGGGAGCACGCCGACAAACCCGACTGGAACGAAGGCGCCGGCGGCCCCGCGATCCACACCATCGTCCCGCACCCCACCGACCCGGCGAGCATGCTGATCGCCATGTCCACCGGCGGGGTCTACTCCACCACCGACCGCGGCGCGAGCTGGACGGCGTCGAACACCGGCATCAAGGCCGAGTTCATGCCCGAGGGTCAGCAGTTCCCCGACCACGGGCAGTGCATCCACAAGGTCTCGCGCGACTCCCAGGTCGCCGAGCGCGTCTTCCTGCAGAACCACGGAGGTGTGTACCGCAGCGACGACGGCGGCGCCACCTGGAACGACATCGCCGGTGGGCTCCCCACCGACTTCGGCTTCTCGATCCTGGCGCACCCCGGCCGCGCCAACGTGGCCTACAACGCGCCGGTCGCCTTCTCCGACAACCGCTTCCCGGTCGACGGCACCCTGCGGGTGCACCGCACGGAGGACGGCGGCGCGAGCTGGACGGCGCACGACGTCCTCGACGAGCCCTACTACGGGATCGTGCTGCGCGACGCGCTGTGCACCGACGCCGCCGAGCGGCCCGGCATCTACGTCGGGACCCGTGTCGGCGACGTGTTCGTCTCCACCGACGACGGCGACTCCTACCGCCAGGTCGTCGGTCACCTGCCGGACGTGCTGTGCGTCCGGGCCGCGGAGGTCTGAGCATGGCCGTGTCGGTGCTGATCCCGGGCGCGCTGCGGGTCGACGCCGCCGGGGAGTCGAAGGTGAGCGTCGAACTCGGTGACGGCGGCGTCCTGCGCGACGTCCTCGACGCCCTCGCCGAGCGTCATCCCCGGATCGACCGCAGGCTGCGTGACGAGCGGGGCGAGCTGCGCCGGTACGTCAACGTCTACGTCGACGGCGAGGAGTGCCGCCGTGCAGGCGGCCTCGACACGCCCGTCGGGGAGACCTCCGAGGTGCAGATCCTGCCGTCGGTCGCCGGCGGCTGAGCGGACGGATCGTCCACGAGGGCCGGAGACAGGCCACTGTGGACGGTTCGCCGAAGGCCGTTCGAGGCCCCATCGCTTCCGGGCGGTGGGGCCTCGTCGTGCGTGCCCGTCGAGGTCGGGCGCGTCCTGTACGGGCGCATGCATGAACGCCGCCACGTCGGGTACCCGGTCCCGACACCCCGACAGCGTTCGCTCGGGAATGCGTTGATATGTGATAAAATCCTCGAAGGACCCCACGAACGGGCAGGTGACCATGACGAGCCAGCTCTGGCGTACGAAGAACATCGAGCAGTCCATCGCCGACTCCGAGGAGCCGAGTCATCGCCTCCGGCGGGAGCTCGGCGTCTGGGACGTCATCGTCTTCGGTGTCGCCGTCGTCATCGGTGCCGGCATCTTCACGCTCACCGCCAGCACCGCCGGGGACATCACCGGACCGGCGGTCTCGCTGTCCTTCGTCATCGCCGCGATCGCCTGCGGCCTGGCCGCCCTCTGCTACGCCGAGTTCGCCTCGACCGTCCCGGTCGCGGGAAGCGCCTACACCTTCTCCTACGCGACCTTCGGCGAGTTCGTCGCCTGGATCCTCGGCTGGGACCTGATCCTGGAGTTCGCGCTGGCCGCGGCCGTGGTCGCCAAGGGCTGGTCGTCCTACCTGGGGGAGACCTTCAGTCTCTTCGGCACCGACGTGTCGACGACCTCGATCGGCGGCTTCAAGGTCGACTGGGGCGCGATCCTGGTCGTGGCGGTCCTGACCGTCCTGCTGGCGGTCGGCACGCGCCTTTCCTCGCGCGTCAGCCAGGTCATCACGGCGATCAAGGTCGCCGTCGTGCTCTTTGTGATCATCCTCGGCATCGGCTACGTGAGCACCACGAACTACTCGCCGTTCATCCCGCCAGCCGCCGAACCGGCCGCCGGGCACGGCGGGGTCAACCAGTCGCTGCTGTCGTCGATGTTCGGCGACGTCGGCAGCACCTACGGCGTGTTCGGGATGCTCGCCGGGGCCTCGATCGTGTTCTTCGCCTTCATCGGCTTCGACGTCGTGGCCACCACCGCCGAGGAGACCAAGGACCCGCAGCGCAACCTGCCGCGCGGCATCATCGGCTCCCTGGTGATCGTGACGATCCTGTACGTCGCCACCGCGCTCGTCGTCACCGGCATGGTGCCCTTCTCCGAGCTCCAGACCGGTCCGGACGGCTCCAAGGCGACCCTCGCGACGGCCTTCGAGGCGCACGGCGCGGACTGGGCGGCGACGATCATCTCGCTCGGCGCGCTCGCCGGACTGACGACGGTGGTCATGGTGATGATGCTCGGCCAGAGCCGGGTGGGTTTCGCGATGGCCCGCGACGGGCTGCTGCCGCGTTCGTGGTCGAAGACCGGCGAGCACGGGACGCCCGTCCGGATCACGATCGGTGTCGGCGTGGTCGTCGCCGTCGCGGCCGGGTTCTTCCCGGCGGGCCGGCTGGAGGAGATGGTCAACGTCGGCACGCTGTTCGCCTTCGTGCTGGTCTCGGCCGGTGTGCTGATCCTGCGCCGGACCCGCCCCGACCTGCCGCGCGGCTTCAGGACCCCGTGGGTGCCGGTGGTGCCCGTGCTGGCGATCCTGGCCTGCGCCTGGCTGATGATCAACCTGACGGTGCTGACCTGGATCCGCTTCCTGGTCTGGATGGCCGCGGGTGTGATCATCTACTTCATCTACGGCAAGCGTCACTCAGTCCTTGGGCAACGAATCCCATGATGTGGAAAGTGGGAGACTGGGTCGCATGCCGCAACTCCGCTCCCGCACCTCGACGCACGGCCGCAACCAGGCCGGGGCGCGCGCCCTGTGGCGCGCGACCGGGCTGACCGACGGCGACTTCGGCAAGCCCATCGTGGCCATCGCCAACAGCTACACCCAGTTCGTACCGGGCCACGTGCACCTCAAGGACCTCGGTGAGATCGTCGCCGAGGCGATCCGTGAGGCCGGGGGAGTGTCGCGCGAGTTCCACACCATCGCCGTCGACGACGGCATCGCCATGGGTCACGGCGGCATGCTCTACTCGCTGCCCAGCCGCGAACTCATCGCCGACAGCGTCGAGTACATGGTCAACGCGCACTGCGCCGACGCCCTCGTGTGCATCTCCAACTGCGACAAGATCACCCCCGGCATGCTCCTGGCCGCGCTGCGCCTGGACATCCCGACGGTCTTCGTCTCCGGCGGGCCGATGGAGGCCGGCCGGACCTTCGCCGTCAGCGGCGTCGTCAAACCCCGCCTCGACCTCGTCGACGCGATGGTCGCCTCCGCCGACGCCTCCGTCGACGACGAGAGCCTCGGCATCATCGAGCGCGAGGCCTGCCCGACCTGCGGTTCCTGCTCGGGCATGTTCACCGCCAACTCGATGAACTGCCTCACCGAGGCCATCGGTCTGTCCCTGCCGGGCAACGGCACGACCCTGGCGACCCACGCCTTCCGCCGCGAACTCTTCGAGCGCGCCGGGACGACCGTCATGGACCTCTGCCGCGCCTACTACGACAACGACGACACCTCGGTCCTGCCCCGCAACATCGCCACCCGTGAGGCCTTCGAGAACGCCATGGCCCTCGACGTGGCCATGGGCGGCTCGACCAACACGATCCTGCACCTGCTGGCCGCCGCCCGCGAAGCCGAGATCGACTTCGGGGTGAGCGACATCGACGCGATCTCGCGCCGGGTTCCGTGCGTGGCGAAGGTCGCGCCGAACTCGCCGAAGTACTTCATGGAGGACGTCCACCGCGCCGGTGGCATCCCCGCCATCCTCGGCGAACTCGACCGGGGCGGCCTGCTCCACACCAACGTCCGCAGCGTCCACTCGACCGGCCTGCGCGCCTGGCTCGACGATTGGGACGTGCGCGGAGGCAAGGCCAGCCCGGAGGCCGTCGAGCTGTTCCACGCCGCGCCCGGCGGGATCCGCACCATCGAGCCGTTCTCCACGAAGAACCGCTGGGAGAGCCTGGACACCTCGGCCGACAACGGCTGCATCCGTTCCGTCGAGCACGCCTACACCGCCGACGGCGGCCTCGCCGTCCTCTTCGGCAACATCGCGCCCGACGGCTGCGTGGTCAAGACCGCCGGCGTCCCCGACGAGTGCCTCGTCTTCAGCGGCCCGGCGAAGGTCTACGAGTCGCAGGACGACGCCGCCGCGGCGATCATGAACGACGAGGTCGTCGAAGGCGACGTCGTCGTGATCCGCTACGAGGGCCCGCGCGGCGGACCCGGTATGCAGGAGATGCTGCACCCGACGTCCTTCCTCAAGGGCAAGGGCCTCGGCCGCGCCTGCGCGCTGATCACCGACGGCCGCTTCTCCGGTGGTACCTCGGGACTGTCCATCGGCCACATCTCGCCCGAGGCGGCCTCGGGCGGCCTGGTCGCGCTGGTCCACCCCGGTGACGTCGTGAGCATCGACATCGCCGCCCGCTCCATCCGCCTGGAGGTGGGCGACGACGAGCTCGCCGACCGCCGGGCCAAGGAGGAGGCGCGCGAGCGGCCCTACACGCCGGTGAACCGGGACCGTCCGGTCACCGCGGCGCTGCGGGCGTACGCGTCGATGGCGACCTCGGCGAGCGACGGGGCGATCCGGCTGGTGCCGTGATCTGACGAGCGAGTGAGGCCCCGGCGGGTTCCCGCCGGGGCCTCACCGCGTTCAGGGCGACCGGCGGCGCATACCGGACCGCATACACGAGCGCACTGTTCGGGCTCTTCCGAGAGGTGACGTGTTGACCGGGCGTAGGAGCGCTGCCACGATCACCATGCCGGAGAAAAGCCACGAATCTTCCCTACAAGATCGTTGCCCGGCTACGTCGTGCGAACTGGAGGAATTCCCCATGAAGCTCATCGACAAGGTTCTCGACAGGCTCGTCGGCCGCACCCGCGCCCACGCCGCCTGCCCGCCCGAGCACACCTACCCCTGTGTCATCAGCGGCGTCTGCCCGGGGCTGCACACGCGCAAGCACTGCTACACCAAGCCGGACTGCAGCGCCCGGGTCTGCGTCGTCACCGGCTGCTGCTAGCCGCCTCCCGCCTCGACGGTGGTCCCCGGCGTCGCCTTTCGGACGTCCCGGGACCACTCCTTACCCCCACCCACCCCCTCGGTGCTAATTTCTAAGGTGGCCGTGCGACCGAGCCGGCTGGTTTCGTCCACAAGCGACGGTCCACCGACCGGCACGAGGCGACCGTCGAGATCAGATCGGGCACAGTAGAAGTCGTGTGGCGCACCTGGGGAGAGTGGCGAGCCGAGACCTTAATGGGTCCCGTGCGGCATGCCATCCTTGCCGTGACCCTGCTCAGCGCCGTGGGACTCGCCTTCTTCGACGACACCAAACGCATGCCCAGCCTCGGCTCGGCATCCGTGGCGGTGGTCGTCGCCGTCGCCGGTGTCCTCACCGGGATGGCCGGTGACACCGTCCCCGGCCGCTCGGCCTACCGCCGCATCGCCATCGGCCTGGAGGTCGCCGCCTTCTCGGTCGGCCTCGCCGTCCTCATCCAGGGCCACGGAACCTGGCTCATCGCGCTCGGCTCGGTCGGCGCGGCCGGTTTCTGCGTCTCCGGCCTGCTGCGGCTCCCCGGCGGCGTCACCGGCAACGCGCCCCGCCTCGGCCTCGCCCTCGACGGCCTGATCGTCGCGGCCTGCCTGGCCTTCACCGCCTGGATGCTCTACTTCGCCGACCACGGACCGGATCCGCTCGATCCCCGGCCGACCTGGGAGTACGCGGCGATCCTCGCCTCGGCGCTGTCGGCGGCCGTCGTCGTCGGCATCGGCTTCGTCGCCGCCGTCCGCGCCACCGGGCACCGGCGCGCCCACGGCCTGCTGATGATCGGCCTGTCCGGCTTCATGGTCACCGCGACCGGGATGAGCGTCGGCGTCCAGCTCGACAACTTCAACATGTGCCGCGCCTACGCCCTCACCTGGGGCTTCTCCTCGCTGCTCGTCACCGGATCGGTGTGGCTCGCCGTCCGCAACCCCGGCAAGCCGAAGGCGCCCCCGATCCCGCACATCGGACTCGTCGTCACCCTCGTGCCGACCGCGATCGCCGGCGGAGCCGCGATCTACCACGCCTCCGACATGAGCCCGCTCAAACTCGACACGGTCATCGCGGCCGTCTTCGTCGTCGCCGCGCTGACCTGCCGCCAGGTGCTGACCCGCTTCGACGTGCGCCGGGTCGCCGAGCAGCTCGCCGACCGCGAGGCCTACTTCCGGTCCATCGTCGCCGGTTCCTCCGAGGTCATCACCGTCCTCGACTCCGACTTCGTGGTCCGCTGGCAGTCGCCGTCGTCGAACTGGCAGCTGGGCTGGTCGGGCAACCAGGTCCTCGGCCGCCCCTTCGTCGACCTCGTCCACGACGACGACGCCGCGCCGGTCCGCAAACAGCTCACCCGCGCCCTCGACGGCGAACGCGTCCTCCTCGACGGCCGGATCAAGGACCGCGACGGCGAATGGCGCGACACCGAGTCGACCGTCGCCGACCACCGCGGGGTACCGCAGGTCCGCGGCCTCGTCGTGCACACCCGCGACGTCGGCGACCGCAAACAGCTCGAACGCGAACTCGCGCGCATGGCCTACGCCGACCCGCTGACCGGCCTGGCCAACCGCAGGCAACTGCTGCGCAAACTCGACAGCGACGTCGCCGGGTCGGGAATCCCCTGCACCATGCTGGCCATCGACCTCGACGAGTTCAAGAACGTCAACGACCTGCACGGCCACGACGTCGGTGACGAGGTCCTCGTCGAGGTCGCCGAACGCCTGCGCGCCAACCTCCGCCCCACCGACCTCGGCGCCCGCCTCGGCGGCGACGAGTTCGCCGTCCTGCTGTGGTGCAGCGCCAAGGACGCCGGCGACATCGCCGAACGGCTCCTGGCGGCCCTGTCGGAGCCCTACGAGTGCGGGCGCTCGCGAGTGTTCCTGTCGATCAGCATCGGCGTCGCCGGCTGCGGCACCGCCGACGACGTCGAGACGCTCCTGCGCAACGCCGACCTCGCCCTGCGTTTCGCCAAGGAGAAGGGCAAGAACCGCATCGAGCGCTACGACGCCGACTTCGAGCAGATGGTGCGCCGCCGCACCACCCTCGAACAGGAACTGCGCGGCGCCATGCAGCGCGACGAGCTGCACCTGGTCTACCAGCCGGTCGTGTCGCTGCCCGACCGTGCGATCGTCGGCGCCGAGGCCCTGCTGCGCTGGACCCACCCCGTGCTCGGGATCGTCCCGCCCAGCGAGTTCATCCCGGCCGCCGAGACCGCCGGGATCGTCGACGAACTGACCGCCTGGTCGCTGCGGCAGACGGCGGGCCGGCTCAGCGACTGGCGCGCGGCCGGGCACCTGCTCTGGGTGTCGCTCAACGTCTCGGTGCGCCAGCTGCACTCCCCGAACTTCGCCGTCGAGGTCGCGCAATCGCTGGTGGAGCGCGGTGTCCCGCCCAACCAGCTCGTCGTCGAGATCACCGAACACGACGTCGCCTACGACATCAACCGGCTCGTCGCCCAGCTCCTCGGGCTGCGCGCGACCGGCGTCCGCATCGCCCTCGACGACTTCGGCGCGGGCTACTCCTCGCTCGGGCAGCTGCACCGGCTGCCCGTCGACATCATCAAGATCGACCGTGCGCTCGTCGTCGGCGCCGAGGACGGCTCGGCGCCGCTGTCCGACGTCGTCGTGAAACTCGGTCAGCGCCTCAACCTCGACGTGATCGCCGAAGGCGTCGAGACCGAGAACCAGCTGGCCTTCGTCGAAGAGGCCGGCTGCCCCCTCGGCCAGGGCTACCTCTTCGACCGTCCCCTCCTCGCCGAAGACCTGGAGTCGCGGCTCGACGCGCAGGCCGCGAAAGCCGCCACCGTCCCCGCCGCACGCCTCGCGATCGAGGGCGAACCCGCCGAAGAGACCGCGGTTCCGCGCGAGTCCTGATCGGGCGACACGGTCGCGGAAGCCTTGCGCGCCAAGGGAACTCTGCGATGATCGCGACTATGCCGACCGTCTCGTCCGGACCGCTCTACCGGCTCCTCGGCCCACCCGACCTGCGCACCCCCGAGCAGACCGTCGCCCTCGGCCCGAAGCAGGCGCTCGTCCTGGCCGGCCTGTTGTTCCGCGCCGGCGAGGTCGTCGCGGCGGGCACCCTCGCCGACTACGTCTGGGGCACCGACCTCCCGGCGAACCCGGCCTCGCGGCTGCGGACCCTCGTCGCCGAACTCCGCCGAACCCTCGGCGGCGTCGCGCCGGGCGCGATCGTCACCCGCGCGCCCGGATACCTCATCGAAGTCTCACCCGGGCAGTGTGACGTCGACGTCTTCCACACCGCCCTAACGGCGGCCCGGACCGTCACGGCACCCGAGACGGCCCTCGCCCACTACGACGAGGCCCTCGCCCTCTGGCGCGGACCGGCCCTCGACGGCCTCTACAGCCTGGCCGCGCAGGCCGACGCGGCCCGCCTCGACGAGCTGCACGCCTGCGTCCAGGAGGAACGCGCCGAGGTGATGCTCGCCCTCGGACGCCACCACACCCTCCTGCCGGAACTGACCGCGCTGACCGCGACACGTCCCGACCGGGAACGCCTCCACGCCCAGTTCATGCTCGCCCTCTTCCGCTGCGGCCGCACCGAGGACGCGCTCCGCGTCTACCGCGCCCTGCGCACCCGCCTGGCCGCCGAGTCGGGACTCGAACCCTCACCCGAGGTCCGGCGACTCCACAAGGACATCCTCTCCGCCGACCCCGCGCTGACCGTGGTCGCGCCCCGGCCCGCCCGACGCCTGTCGGGCCTTCCGCCCGCGACCGGCGTCTTCGCCGGCCGCGACGAACTGCTCACCGCCCTCGACGGCATCGACGGCGGCCTCGTCGCCATCACCGGCGCCGCCGGGACCGGCAAGACCGCCCTCGCCGTGCGCTGGGCCCACCGCCTCGCCGACGACTATCCCGACGGGCAGCTCCTCGTCAACCTCCGCGGATTCGACCCCGAACCCACCGACGACGACCACACCCCCACCGTCCTCGGCGGACTCGGCGTACCGCCCATCGAGATCCCCGACGAACCTGAGGCCCGTCGCGCCCTCCTGCACGAGGTCACCCACGACCGCAGGTTGATCATCGTCCTCGACAACGCCACCGACGCCGCCCAGATCCGCCCGCTCCTGCCCGGCGAGCCACGCTGCCTGGTGCTCGTCACCAGCCGCGACCGGCTCAGCGGCCTCGTCGCCATCGACGGCGCTCGCCGCGTCGCCCTCGATTCCCTCGACGCCACCGCCGCCGTCACCGTCCTCACCCACGTCATCGGCGCCGACCGCGTCCACGCCGAACCCGGCGCCGCCGCCGCACTCGCCGACCTGTGCGGCGGGCTTCCCCTCGCCCTGCGCATCGCCGCCGCCCAGCTCGCCGACCGCCCACGCCGCACCATCGCCGACCACGTCGCCGAACTCGCCACCGACCGCATCGGCCGCCTGCGCATCCGCGGCGACCGCAGCGCCGACCTGCGCGCCGCTCTCGACCTCTCCTACGCGTCGACGCCCGAACCCGCCCGCCGCCTCTTCCGGCTCGCCGCCTTCGTCAACGCTCCGGCCGGGATCTCCGTCGACACCGCAGCCGCCATCACCGGCACCGGACACGCCGACGCCGAGGCGCTGCTCGACGACCTGGCCGCCCGCCACCTCCTCGAACCGGCCGCCGACGGCCTGCACGTCTACCACGACCTCGTCCGCGAGTACGGCCACCGGCTCGCCACCGCGGACCCCGAGCGCGACACCATGGTGACCGCGCTGCTCGACCACCTCCTCCACCGCACCCTCGCCACCGTCGGCGGCTCCCACCGCGTGCCACCGCTCCCGCCGCCCGCGCGGCCGCTCCCACCACTCACCGCCGAGCAGGCCGAACGCCGCCTCGCCGCCGAACTGCCCAACCTCGTGGCCGCCGTCCACTACGCCGGTGCCGCCGGCCACGGCGAGACCGCCTGGCGGCTCGCCGACGCGCTGTTCGTTCCGATGACCGGCCGAACGGCGGCCTCCACCAGGCTCGCCGTCGCCGAGACGGGCCTGGCCGCCGCGCTGAAGGACGGCGACCCGCTCGGCGAGGCCGCCATGCGACACGCCCTCGGTGTCGTCAAACAGCGCATCGGCGACCTCACCGCCGCCGGCACGGAGCACACCCGCGCGCTGTCGGCCTACCGCGCCGCCGGACACCGCCGGGGCGAATCGCTGTCCCTGCAGGGACTGGCCGCCGTTCGGCACATGGAAGGGGATCTCACCACGGCGATCGGACTCGCCCGCGAGGCGCTGGCGGTCGACCGCGACACCGGTGACACCGAGTCCCAGATCGAGGGCCTGAACAACCTGGCCATGACCCGCGCACAGATCGGGGACCTCGACGAGGCCCTCACCGATCTCGCCGGAGCGCTCGCCCTCGCCCGCGGCCGCGGCGATCGTCACGCCGAGGCGCAGGTGCTCACCAACATCGCCTACGCGCACAGCATGCGCGCCGACCTGCCCGAGGCCGTCGCGATCCTTGAGGAGTCGGCCGGGCTGTACCGCGAACTCGGTCGCCTCGACGAGGAGATCAACGTGTGGTGCGGTCTCGGCTCCGTCCACTACGAAGCGGGCGCCCACGACAAGGCGCGCGCCTACTTCCAAGCGGTCCTCGACGAGGCCTCTCGCCTCGGCGATCTGCGGTTGACCGTTCTCGCCGGATGTGGCCTGGCCAGGGCCGCGTGCGCCGTCGGCGACCTCGGCGCGGCGGCCGGGCACCTCGACGTGGCCGCCGAGCATCTCGGCGACGCCCGGTTCGGGTACGGCCGCTACCTGCTCGCGGCCATCCGGGCACGGATCGCCCTCGAACGCGGCGAACTCGACGAGGCACTCGAAAGGGCGAGCACCGCCCTGCGACTCAGCCGCGGCGGCCAGCACGAGTCGGTCGCCCTTGGGTTGCTCGCCGAGGTGCACCTGTGTCGCGGCGACGTCGAAAGGTGCATCGACGACGCCGGTGCGGCCCTCACCGGACACCTGCGCGCCGGACGCCGACTGGAACAGGCCCGAACGCTGCTCATTCTGGGACGCGCCCATTCCCGGCGCGCCGACCACTCCGCCGCGGAGGCGCGTTGGTCGGAGGCCTTTCGCCTGCTCACCGGGACCGGTTTCCCCGAGATCGCCGAAGCGTGGGGACTGCTGGCCTCCGGCGGGCGCTGAGCGGGCGCTGAGCGGGCGGGCTCGGCCGCAAGCTCGATGCGGCCGCCCCGCACCGGGCGGGGCCCTCGGCTCGGGAGTCCACATGAAGATCATCGGGAAGATCGGCGACAAGGTCCTGTCCGCCCTGGTTCCGGCGAAGAACGCCACCGCCGGGTGCCCGTCCGACTGCTACACGGAGCGGCAGAAGCTGTCCAGTGGCAACTGCCGGTACCGCCGTTGCTGCTTCACCTCGTCCTGCAACCTCAGCTGCGGTCCCTGGACCCGCCCCTCGACCTGCCCCTGATCGGCGGTTCGGCGGCGGTGCGTCCTCATTCAGGGCGCGCCGCCGCACCCGGGCCGTCCGCCCCCGGCCACCGAAGCGAACAGCACGCCAGGACCGCAGCGCACCGCCGCACCGTCGGTGACCCCTGTCACTCCAC
Source organism: Phytomonospora endophytica (assembly GCF_014202425.1). Lineage (GTDB taxonomy): Bacteria > Actinomycetota > Actinomycetes > Mycobacteriales > Micromonosporaceae > Phytomonospora > Phytomonospora endophytica. The sequence continues at coordinate 27,751 of NZ_JACHGT010000005.1, forward strand.
GCCGTCACCCTGGGTGTCCTCCCGCCCCCTGAACGGCCCTTCAGCGTCCCAGGTCGCATGAGGAAATCCGCCCCCCGCGACGGTGAATCCCCAGGTGCCCGCGCACAATCCCGCCCACCGCGACGACATCCCAGCATCCGGAACAAGTTGACTCGGGCGTTGAGATGCGGCAGTCTTACGGCGTGCATTCGAGCCACCCGGTGAGCGCCAACGCGCAGCACCTCGTACTTATCTAGCGCACCGCCGCAGTCCGACTGCGACGGTGCGCCCGCCCCCGTGCGTCTTGCACGCGGGCGTTTTTTGTTGCCAAAAGAGCCCAAAACGCCGCAAGACCACCAAGAAGCCCGACCGACAACGACAAGACCGAGCGAACCGGATGAAGGTCATGACAGATCCCGTCAAGCATCCAGTCCCACAACCGCCGCCTGCGTCGCCGCTCGCCCTCGCGGGCCGCGCCGTCCCCGCGCAGCGCCAGGCGGGCGTCCAGGTAACCGGCGCGCAATCGCTCATCAAGTCCCTTGAGGCCCTCGACGTCGAGGTGGTCTTCGGCATTCCCGGCGGCACGATCCTTCCCGCCTACGACCCGATGATGGACTCCACCCAGGTCCGCCACATCCTGGTCCGGCACGAGCAGGGCGGCGGCCACGCCGCCACCGGTTACGCCCAGGCCACCGGCAAGGTCGGCGTCTGCATGGCGACCTCCGGTCCCGGCGCGACGAACCTCGTCACCCCCATCGCCGACGCCTACATGGACTCCGTGCCCCTGGTCGCCATCACCGGTCAGGTCACCCGCAACCTCATCGGCACCGACGGGTTCCAGGAGGCCGACATCGTCGGCATCACGATGCCCATCACCAAGCACAGCTACCTGGTCACCGACCCCGAGGACATCCCCCGGGTGCTCGCCGAGGCCTTCCACCTCGCCTCCACCGGCCGCCCCGGCCCCGTCCTGGTCGACATCCCCAAGGACGTCCTCCAGGCCGAGACCGTCTTCAGCTGGCCGCCGCGCAAGGAGCTGCCCGGCTACAAGCCGACCCTCCACCCGCACGGCAAGCAGGTCCGCCAGGCCGCCGAACTCCTCGCCGCGGCCGACCGCCCGGTCCTCTACGTCGGCGGCGGCGTCCTCAAGGCCGGTGCCACCGGCGAACTCCACGAACTGGCCGAGAAGTCCGGCGCACCGGTCGTGACGACCCTGATGGCCCGCGGCGCCTTCCCCGACTCGCACCCGCAGCACCTGGGCATGCCCGGCATGCACGGCACGGTCTCGGCGGTCTACGCCCTCCAGCGCTCCGACCTGATCGTGGCCCTCGGCGCCCGCTTCGACGACCGCGTCACCGGAAAACTCGACTCCTTCGCGCCCGACGCCAAGGTCGTGCACGTCGACATCGACCCCGCCGAGATCGGCAAGAACCGCCACGCCGACGTGCCGATCGTCGGCGACGCCAAGGCCGCCATCGGGCAACTCGTCGACTACCTCGCCGAAGGCGCGGCCGGACTCGGCCCCGACGAACCCCGCCTCGCGCAATGGTGGGCCCAGCTCGACGACCTCCGCCGTCGCTACCCCCTCGGCTACGACAAACCCGCCGACGGGGCACTGGCACCGCAGTACGTCATCCAGCGCATCGGTGAGATCGCCGGACCCGACGCCCTCTACGCCACCGGCGTCGGACAGCACCAGATGTGGGCCGCCCAGTTCATCTCCTACGAGAACCCGGGCACGTTCCTCAACTCCGGCGGCGCCGGAACCATGGGCTACGCCGTCCCCGCCGCGATGGGCGCGAAGTTCGGGCGGCCCGACAAGGTCGTGTGGGCCATCGACGGCGACGGCTGCTTCCAGATGACCAACCAGGAACTCGCCACCTGCGCCATCGAGGGCATCCCGGTCAAGATCGCCGTCATCAACAACGGCAACCTGGGCATGGTCCGTCAATGGCAGACCCTGTTCTACGACAAGCGCTACTCGAACACCAACCTCGGCACCCACGGCGTCGGGCGCATCCCCGACTTCGTGAAACTCGCCGAGGCCCTGGGCTGCGTCGGCCTGCGCTGCGAGACCTACGAGGACGTCGACGACGTCATCAACAAGGCCATGGAGATCAACGACCGGCCCGTCGTCATCGACTTCATCGTCGGCGCCGACGCCCAGGTCTGGCCCATGGTCGCCGCCGGAACCGGCAACGACGAGATCATGTTCGCCCGGGACGTGCGCCCGATCTTCGACGAGGATGAGTGCTGACCGATGACAACGCATACCCTCTCGGTCCTGGTCGAGAACAAGCCCGGCGTCCTGGCGCGCGTGGCTGCCCTCTTCTCCCGGCGCGGCTTCAACATCGACTCCCTCGCCGTCGGTGAGACCGAACAGCCGGGCGTCTCCCGCATCACCATCGTGGTCAACGTGGACGAACGGCCCCTCGAACAGGTCACCAAGCAGCTCAACAAACTCGTCAACGTCCTGAAGATCGTGGAACTGGAGCAGTCGGCCTCGGTGCAGCGCGAACTGCTGCTCGTCAAGGTCCGCACCGACGCCTCGACGAGGTCGCAGGTGGTCGAGGCCGCCGACCTCTTCCGCGCCCGGATCGTCGACGTCGCGCCCGACAGCGTGATCGTCGAGGCCACCGGCACCGCCGACAAGCTCGGCGCGCTGCTGCGGCTCCTGGAGCCCTACGGGATCAAGGAGATGGTCCAATCGGGACTCGTCGCCGTCGGGCGCGGCAGCAAGGCCATCACGACCCCGGCTCTGCGCAGCGCCGCGTAGCCGAACAGCACGCCAGCACGAACAACCGCGAAGTTCTTAAGGAAGGCAACAAACACATGTCCGCTGAAGTGTTCTACGACGACGACGCCGACCTCGGCCTGATCTCGGGCAAGAAGGTCGCCGTGCTCGGGTACGGCAGCCAGGGGCACGCTCACGCCCTGTCCCTGCGCGACTCCGGGGTGGACGTGCGGATCGGCCTGCAGCCCGGCTCGAAGTCGGCGGCGAAGGCCGAGGACGAAGGGCTGCGGGTCCTCACGCCCGCCGAGGCGTCCGCCGAGGCCGACGTGATCATGGTGCTCGTGCCGGACACCGCCCAGGCGGTGCTCTACGCCAACGAGATCGCCCCCAACCTCACCGAGGGCAAGGCGCTGCTCTTCGGCCACGGCTTCAACATCCGCTACGGCCTCATCACCGCCCCCGAAGGCGTCGACGTGGCCATGGTCGCCCCGAAGGGCCCCGGCCACCTCGTGCGCCGCCAGTACGTCGACGGCAAGGGCGTGCCCTGCCTCGTCGCGGTCGAGCAGGACGCCTCCGGGCAGGCGCAGGCGCTCGCGCTGTCCTACGCCAAGGCCATCGGCGGCACCCGCGCCGGCGTGCTGAAGACGACCTTCAAGGAGGAGACCGAGACCGACCTGTTCGGTGAGCAGGTCGTGCTCTGCGGCGGCGTCGCCGAGCTGGTGCGCGCGGGCTTCGACACCCTCGTCGACGCCGGTTACGCCCCCGAGGCCGCGTACTTCGAGTGCCTGCACGAGCTGAAGCTGATCGTGGACATGATCTACGAGGGCGGCCTGTCGAACATGTGGTACTCGGTCTCCGACACCGCCGAGTACGGCGGCGTGTCGCGCGGACCGCGCATCATCAACGACGGCGTGCGCGAGGAGATGCGCCGCGTGCTCACCGAGATCCAGGACGGCTCCTTCGCCAAGGAGTGGGTCGCCGAGGACCAGTCGGGCCGCGAGAACTTCGCCAAGCTGCGCGAGGAGCAGAAGAACCACCGGATCGAGCAGGTCGGCGAGCAGCTGCGGGACATGATGCCGTGGGTGAAGCGCCGGATCACCGAGACGGCGTGACCGGTCCGGGCGCGATCCGCCCGGCCTGACCACCGACGCGACGTCGAGCGCCGGCCCTCACCGGGCCGCGCTCGGGGTCGCGTTTCTCGTGCTCAGGGGCGGTAGGGCAGCACGCGGCCGAAGGACGACAGTTCGGTGGCGCAGGAGTCGCACACGAGCAGGTAGGCGCCGTTCTCGCGAAGGATCCTGTGGGTGGCGCGGGGGCGTGGCCGGGTCCCGAAGTGCGGCTGGTCGCAGCCGGGGCCGTTGGCCGCGGCGTCGGTGATGTCGCTCATGGGCCGACGGTAGCGAGCGCCCGCCGCCCGGCGAGCCGTTGCCCGGTTGCCGCTTCCCACGCGCGCGTTCGGGCACGGTCGTCTCGGGCCGCCGCCTTCGCCGGCGTGGCGGCGGCCCGTGTGCCGGCCGGACGCGTCAGCCCTCCGCGGGTTTGAGCTGGTCGGAGTCGAGGGAGCCGAGAACGTCGCGGACGCCTTCCTTGATGGCGTTGGTGAGGACGTCGTCGGCGATGCCCTCGGCGATCGCCTGCCCGACGGCCTTGACCAGTGCCGGTGCGAGGGTCTTGGGCAGTCCGTCGACGCGCTTGCGCAGTTCGGTGAGCTCACCGGCGAGTTTGGCGACGTCGGCGCGCGCGGCGGCGGCCTCGACCTTGGCGGCGTGCGCCAGTTCGGGACCGAGCCACCAGGCGAAACTGGCGCGGACGGTCTTGTTGGCGGTGAAGTCGCCGCGCCATTCCCAGTTGGGGATGCCGGTGTCGTCGCCGGGGTCCCATTGCATCATCGTCTTCATGTCGTCTTTGGTGATGGCCACGATGGAGTCTCCTATCAGGACGGACAGGACGCCGGCGAGGATGTCCCAGTCGGTGACGAACTGGCGGGTGACCGACAGGTGGATGTGCCACATGTGGCTGTCGTCGCGGTCGTGGTCGCTGCCGCGTCGCTGCAGGTCATAGGCGTAGGGCCGCTCGCCGTCGATGGTGCCGATGAACTCGCGCAGGACCGGCGTCCGGCCGACGTAGAGCCGAGGGTCGCGCGCCTTGGCGGCGGCGTCGAGGCGCCGGGAGTAGAGGATGATCGTGGAGAAGTCCCCGCCTTGCGCGTTGGGGAAGGTGAGGTCGAGCGCGGCGGCCTTGTCGGCGGGGCCTCTGCGGTCGGCGGCGAACTGGCGGCTGTAGTCGCCGGGGACATTGGCGTTGCGGGTGTTGTGATATCCCGATTTCGGCGCGAATATCCCACCGAGCTGCGTCTTTGGGTGATGGACGTCGAACTCCGACCACAGTCGCCACATCGCCGCGGTGATGCGGGACGGGTCGGGGTTGGGCTTCGCGGCCATGGCGGCTCCTTAGGGAGTGGCGCGCGGTTGTTCGTGAGGCGCGGCCGCGATGTGGGCGGCTCGGCCCTGTGGGGTGGGGGAGCGCGGCCGGCGCGGGCCGGCGGCGCGGGGCAGCACAATGGACGGTGTGTTTTCACCGTACTGCGCCGTGTAGTGCGGGTATTGCCCGTTTGTGCTGCGCGTGCGGGCGCAGTCGCGCAGCTGAGAGGGCCGTCGGGGCGTCACGTCAGGGCGCTCCGGACGGGCGACTTCAGCGAACGAGGGACTCCCACGCGGTGTCGGTGCCGCACCCGCACACGCACGGCGAGCACCGGAACCTCTCGGCGGCCGGCTGATCCTGTGGCACGTGGCCGTCGGGCGTCCACGGCCCGGCGACCCTCACCGGTGCGGCCTGACCAGCCCCGACTCGTAGGCAAGGACCACGATCTGCACGCGGTCCCGCAGCGCCAGTTTCGTCAGGATCCGCCGCACGTGGCTCTTCACCGTCGCCTCGGCGACGCCGAGGCGGTCGCCGATCTCCAGGTTCGACAGGCCGCGCGCGATGAGCAGGACCACCTCGTGTTCGCGCGAGGTCAGGTCCGACAGGCGCCGGTCGGGCACCGCCGAGGCGGTGAACTGCGGGGCGAAGCGGTCGAGCAGCCGTTTGGTGATCCTCGGCGCGACGATCGCGTCGCCGCTGGCGATGACGCGCACGGCGCTGAGCAGGTCCTCCGGTGTCCCGTTCTTCAGCAGGAAGCCGCTGGCGCCGGCCCGCAGCGCGGCGAAGGCCTCTTCCTCCTCCTCGAAGGTCGTCAGGACCAGGACCTTCGGCGTGGAGCCGTTGAGGACACCGCCGGTCAGGTGCGCGGTGGCCTCGATCCCGTCCATGACGGGCATGCGCACGTCCATGACCACCACGTCGGCGTGCACGCCGGACAGCAGTTGCAGCGCGGCGGCGCCGTTGCCCGCCTCGCCGACGACGGTCATGTCGTGCTGTGAGTCCACCACGAGGCGCAGGCCGGTGCGGACGAGTTCCTGGTCGTCGACGAGGACGACGCGGACGGCTGCGGCGAGTGCTTCGGCGGTCATCACGTGCCTTTCGGCTCGGGTGTCGGTTGGCTGGGGGTCGGGATCAGTGCGGTGACGCGCCAGCCACCGCCGGGCCGGGGACCGGCGGTGAACTCGCCGCCGTAGACGGCGACGCGTTCGCGCATCCCGGCCAGGCCGTGGCCGCCGTCGTCGGGGACGGCGGGGAGGGGACGGCCGTTGCCGTCGTCGGTGATCTCGACGCCGGTGGCGTCCGAGCCGGCGTGGACGTCGACGGTGACGTGCGTGCCGGGGCCGGCGTGTTTGAGGGTGTTGGTGAGCGCCTCCTGGACGATGCGGTGAACGGCGAGGGCGACGCCGACGGGCAGCGCGGCGGTGTCGCCGGTGGTGTGCACGGCCGGGTCGAGGCCGACGGTCTTCGCCCACACGGCGAGTTCGTCGAGGCGGTCGACGTCGAGGGGCCGTCGGCGTGGGCCGGGTTCCGCGGGTTCGCGCAGGACGGCGAGGAGCTGCTGGAGTTCGGCGAGGGCCCGGCGGCCGGAGTCGCCGGCGGTGAGCAGGGCGCGGCGGGCCTGGTCGGGGGAGGCGTCGATGGCGTAGGAGGCGCCGTCGACCTGCGCGATCATCCCGGCGAGGGCGTGGGCGATGACGTCGTGCATCTCGCGGGCGATGCGTTCGCGTTCGCTCGCGGCGGCGGCCTCGGCGAGGCGCAGTCGTTCGCGCTGGAGGGCGGTGTTGCGTTCTTCGAGGCCCTGGATGTAGAGGCGGTGCGTGCGGGCGGAGAAGCCGATGGTCCAGGCGGCGGTGGCGACGGCACCGAGGAGCAGGGCCTGCCGCCACCAGTGGGGGCCGGAGAAGGTGGAGACGAGGAGGGCCGCGAAGAGTCCGCCGGCGCAGGCGAGGAGGGCCTGCCACAGGTGGCGGGTGTACTTGGCCAGGGCGTGGACGGCGACGAGGACGGCGAGGTCGAACAGGACGGGCGCGGTGAAGCGCATGTCGGTCTCGGACGTCGACAGGGTGTAGGCGAGGACGACCTGGAGGAGGCCGAGGGCGAAGACGATCCCACCGGTCCACAGTGGATGGCGGCGCCGGACGAGCAGCGCGGCGGCCATCGCGAGGCCGATCGCGCCGACGACGGGCGAGCGGCCGACCGACATGTCGAAGGCCGTCGCCGCCAGCACGACCGCGCACACGGCGAGGTCGAAGAGGCGGCTGCGGGTCGAGGTCGGCATTGATCGAGGGTATCCGTGGAAAAGGGGCCTGAGGTGCGTGTTCAGGATGGTCCGCCGCCGGCGGACCTACGCCCTAGGGCGCAAGATCGGCCCGAAAGCTCACTCCGCGACCCGAGGCCGGGCCGATCACGCGCCCATAGCGTCGGTATCGTGCCGAAACTCCCACCCTCATTCCGGCTCGCCTGGGCGCACGCCCTGCGGCAGAGTCTCACCGCGCTCGCCGTGATCATCGGCGTCGCCTTCATCGCCGCGACCTTCATCGTCACCGACGGCGCGCGCGACGCGATGAACACCCAGACCTCGGGTCAGTACCGGGGCAGTGCCGCCGCCGTCTTCGACGAGGAGGGCTTCACCGGCGCCGCACTCGACCGGATCCGCGCCACGCCGGGCGTGGCGGCCGTCGCCGGGGCGGTGTTCGGGCCGGGCGCGATCCGCTCGACGGCCTCGCAGTCGGCGAGACTGCCGGAGATCGGCTGGTTGTCGGCGGTGCAGTCCGCGCCTTTCCAGCCTTTCGACGTCGTCTCGGGGCGGCTGCCGGGGGCCGGTGAGGCCGTCATCGACGCGGCCACCGCCGAGAGCAACGGCTACGTTCTCGGGTCGGCGCTGGCGGCGTCGGCGGGCGACAACCGGCCCACGTCGACGTACACGCTGGTCGGGACCATCGACACGGAGGGGACGCGCTTCGCCGACCGGCCGATGGTGGGCCTGTCTCCCGACGACGCCCTGGCCGCGTTCGGGCAGGACTCCTTCGACCGGCTCCTGGTCGCCGCCTCGCCGGGTACGAGCCCCGACACGCTCGTCGCCGCCCTCAAGACCTCGCTGGGCGCCGACGCCGACATTCTCACCCACGACGAGATCGTCGACCTCGAACTCCGCGACGCCTACCGCAATCTCGACATCATCCGCGCCGGACTGTTCCTCTTCGCGCTGATCGCCGTCCTGACCGCCGGGTTCGTCATCGCCAACACCTTCACCATCGTCCTCGCCCAGCGCGGCCGCCAGCTCGCCCTGCTGCGTCTGGTCGGCTCCTCGCGGGCCCAGATCTTCCGCGGGGTGCTGCTCGAAGCCGGTCTCGTCGGCGGTGGCGCCTCGCTGCTCGGGCTGGCCGCCGGGATCGGCGTGGCCGCCGGGCTCCGCGCGGTCCTCACCGGCCTCGGCACGAGCTTCGGCGGTGCCTTCGTCATCGAGCCGCGCACCCTCGTCGTCGCGTTCGTCACCGGCGTCCTGGTCACGACCGGCTCGGCCGCGCTGCCCGCCTGGCGGGGCACACGCGTCCCGCCGATCGCCGCGCTCGCCGAGACCGCCACCGAGGTCGCGCGGCCGATCGGGCGGGCGCGGATCGCGTCCGGTGTGCTCCTGCTGGCCGCGGCGGTGGCGAGTCTGGCGCTTCCGGCGTCGATTCCGCAGGTCGCGCTGATCGGGATCCTCGGGTTCTTCGGGCTCGTCGCGCTCGGCCCGGCCTACATCCCGGCGCTCGCGCGGGTCGTGGGCTGGCCCGTCGCGCGCCTCGGCGGGTGGGCGAGGCTCGCCGTGGTGTACTCGGCGCGCAACCGGCGGCGGGTCGCGGCGACGACGACCACGCTGGTGCTGTGCGTGAGTCTGGTGTCGGCGGTGATGATCGGCGCGAAGAGCATCGAGGCCGGGATCGACGCGGAGATGGCGACGAGTTTCCCGGCCGACTTCACCGTCAACGGTGCGGTCCCGGCGGAGCTGGTCTCCGAGCTGGCGGCCCGGCCGGAGCTGGGCACCGTTCTCGCGCAGCGCTCCGGGGAGGTCGACGGGACGGTCGTGCAGACCGGCGATCCGGCGATCCTCGACCAGGCGAACCCGCGGCCGAAGGAGGGTTTCCCGGGTGACCTGCGGGACGGGACGGTCGTGGTGACCGGCGACTTCGGCGGGCACGTCGGCGACACGCTGCGCCTTCGCGGGCACGACTTCACCGTCGTGGCGGTCCTCACCGAGCCGGGCGACTTCGCCGTGTTCACCGAGGCCGACGCGCGGCTGCTGCTGCCCGACGCTCCGGTCACCGCGCTCATGATCACCGCTTCGGGGTCGCTGGAGGAGGCCTCGGCCGTCGTCCGGGACGCGATCGCGGCCCATCCGGCGCTGAGTCTGATGGACGTCGACGCCTACCGTGACGCCCGCACCGCCGGGCTGGACCGGCTGCTGGCCGCGGTGATCGCGCTGCTGGCGCTGGCCGCGCTCATCGCGCTGGTCGGGATCGCCAACACGCTGAGCCTGTCGGTGGTCGAGCGCGCTCGTGAGCACGGGGTCCTGCGGGCCTTGGGCGTCGGGCGCAGGGGAGTGCGGGGGATGCTCGCCGTCGAGGCGATGCTGGTGGCCGTGGTCGGCGCGGTGCTCGGACTGGGGCTCGGGCTGTGGGTCGCGTGGGCGGCGGTCGAGGCGCTGAAGGCCGACGGCCCGGTCACCTTGACCGTGCCCGCCGGGCAGGTCGCGGGGGTGCTCGGCACGGTCGTGCTGGCGGCGCTGGCCGCGTCGGTCCTCCCCGCCCGCCGGGCCGTGCGCGCGCCGATCGTCGACGCGCTGTCGCGGGAGTGAGTCAACTGTCGTTGGTGAGGCTGAGGACGGCGGCCCAGTCGTCGGTGACGAGGAGGAGGTCGGTCCACAGGGCGGCGTACCAGGACGCCGGTTCGCGCCTGACCCGCCAGGCGCCGCGCACGGGGCCGAGGGCGTCTTCGATGAGGAGGACCGTCCAGGACAGAAGGAACTCGGGTTCGGCGCGGGCGGCCCTCGTCGGGAAGAGCCCGTCGAACGCGCCCATCGAGCGGGCGGCCCGCAGGAACACCCCGGCCCACTCCTCGTCGAGAGCGTCGAGCGCGATGACCCGCGAGTACCGGCCGTAGATCGCGTCGGTGGCGGCGTTCGGGCCGGGTGCGGCGGGGACCGGGCCGCGCGGTCGATCCAGAAGACGCCGGCCGAGGCGCGCCTGGCGTCGAGCCGGGTCGCGACGGCGTCGATCTCCTCGGCGAGATCGTCCGGGGTCACGGTGATGGCCGCGAAAGGAGGGGCGGGGCGCCCGTGGGAGCCCCGCCCGTCGCCTACGCCGGTCCGGAGACCGGGATGCCGAGCCGCCCACGGTAGGGGTGGGGGCGCTTCCACGCCGCCTCCCACTCCAGCAGGTCGGCCTGCCACTCGGGCAGGTCGGGCCGGTAGAGGCGGGTGACCTGCGGGTCGCCGGGGAGCCCGATGACGAACGCCCAGTAGCGTTCGAGGGTCTGCCGGACGAAGTCCAGCGGGTACTCGCCCTGCTGGTCGGGGTTGTACATGTTGCGCAGTGAGACCCCGTCGAGGGAGACGTCGACGTGGAAGCCCTCGCCCTCCCACTCCTCGGCCTCGCGCTGGTGGAGCGTGTCGTCGACGATCGCGAGCGCGTCGAGGCACATCGTCGCCGAGTGCCCCACGTCCATGACGAGCCACACGCCGAGCGCGGTGTAGGCCGGGTCGCTGACCTCGTAGCGAGGGCGGCGGTTCTCGATGTGGAAGCGGATGACGTCCATGGTGGGCATTCCTATCAGATGCTCGGGTAACCGTGCTTGATCGCCCCGCTGGCGGTGTCCCAGAAGCCGACGATCGGCAGACCGTCCGGCCCGGTTCCCGACCAGGAGCCGTCGGCGTTCTTGGTGCCGTTCTTGAAGGCGTCGGAGATCGCGTTGTCGATCTTGCCCGGGGTCCAGTCGTCGGGGAAGAAGGTGCTCTTGCCGCCGTTACCGGCCTTGACCTTCCACGTGTCGGTCGGCGGTGGCCCGGGGTCGTGGACCAGGAACTCCGTCCGGGCCTCGTAGGCGCCGCTGGGGTGCGTCTTGGTCGGCGGGTCGGTACGGCGGCCGGGGAAGTCCTTGCCGCCCGGCCGGTAGTGGCCGCCGGTGCGCTTCTTGTAGTCGTCGGTCTTCGTCCGGTTGCCCTCCATGGTGTGGCGCAGGGCTTCCGGGGACATGCGGTTGGGGTCCTTGGCGCGTTTGACCTTGCGCCCGTCGTTCTTGCGCAGGTACCGCAGCGCCTTGCGCATCAGCGTTCCGGTGGACTTGCGCTGGCTGGCCTTCTTCGCCACCGATCAGCCCTCCATCAGCTTGAAGATGGCCTCGGTGACCAGGTTGCCGACGATCGTGCGGGACAGCTGCTGGAAGATCGGGATCTCGGCCAGGGAGGCGCCGAAGGTGACCGCCGCGGTCGCGATGGCCTGGGCGATCTGGATCGCGAGGACGATCAGCTGCACGATGACCGCGATCTTCAAGGCCAGGATGATGGCGCCGCAGATGATCAGGCCGGTGCCGGTCAGGACGGCCGCGGTGGCGCCGTCGGTGAGGCTGTCGGCCGGGCTGTCCTCCTTGGTCCACCACTTCTGGAAGGCCTCGGCGTTCGGTCCCTTGTTCACGGTCCAGACCTGCTGGGCCCCGGTGTTGGCCTCGGCGACGATCCCGTTGATCTCACCGGAGAAGGAGACCCAGGCGCCGCCCATCTCGAACATCTTCATCTCGTCGCCCTCGGGCCAGGTGTAGCCGAGGATCTCCAGGAGGCTGCGCAGCTCTCCCGGCAGTTGCATGCCCACCGGTGTCAGCCCCCGAGTTTCTGGTGGAACCTCGTGAAGTCGCCGTCGGCGGCCTCTTCGACGATCCGGTACTTCTCGGCCATCTCGCTCAGGTCGACCCCGGCCGAGCTGATCTCGTCGAGGGCGTCCTGGTAGCACTCGAAGGCGTACTCCGAGACCTCGTCGTGCGCGGCTCCGATGAGCCCGCCGAGGTCGTCGTTGTCGCCCCAGGGCCGGTTGTAGCCGTTCAGTTCGGCCTGGAAACGGGAGAGCGCCTCCCCGAAGGAGGTGGCGACGTCCTGGAGGACCTTCCCGGCGCCGTCGATGCCGCCGATGTCGACCTGGAAGCCCGTCATCAGCGGCCGCCCCGGTTCGCGATGCGCTCCTGGGCGTCGACGAGGGCGTTGGTGAACGCGGTGAGCTGGGCGCCGGCGGTCTCCTGGATGCCCTTGAGCTGTTCGTTGAGTTCGCTGAAGTCGGTGTCGCCGGAGAGTTCGGCGGACTTGGCCTGGAGGTCGGCGAGGGAGGCGTTGACCGCGCTGGTCAGCTCCTCGGCGAGGACCTCCGAGCCGAGCCGTACGGCCCTGGGGTCGATGACCATGCCGCTGACCCGGCCGGGAGGGGCCGTGCGGACGATGATCTGGCCTTCGGCGGCCTCGGCGTAACCCTCCAGGGGCTCGGCGGGTTCGGCGGTCCGGTCCGAGTCGGCCCGACCGCCCCCTTCCTGGAACCGTCCCAGCGCCGACATCGTTTGAGAGAGCATGCGAGTGAGGCCCGAGGGGTCCACTGCTCCGGTCACGTTGCTGCCTCCTTGGTACTGAAACGTCGCTGAATTGTAGGAGTCGTACGCAAAAGGACTTTCACCTGTGGGGGTGGAGTTGATCACCACGCCTCGCCAAGGCTGAGACCTTGCCGTATCGTTTGAGACAGTCATGTATCAAATCGAACGGAGGGGTCTCATGGTCGCCAATCGTGAGCAGATCGCCCGGGCGGCGATCCGGCGGCTCAACGCCGATCCCGTCGCGTCGATGACCCAGATCGCCGAATCGGCCGGTGTGAGCCGGGCCACGCTGCACCGCCACTTCGCCAGCCGCGAGGAGCTGATGGGGGAGCTCGGCCGCCTGTCGGTCGCGAGCTGGCGGCAGGTGCTCGACGACGCCGGCGTCGACGAGGCCGTCGCCGAAGGCTCGGCGGCGGCGATCACCGCCGCCCTCGACGCGCTGTGCCACCACTGGATCCGCGATGTCGAGGAGTTCGGCTTCGCCCTCACCGAGACCGGCGCCTACGGCCATGACGAGCTGCTCATCGCCGTCGAGGAGCAGCACGCCCGCGAGCACGCCTTCTACGCCGCCGCGCAGCACGCCGGCGTCGTCCGCGGCGACATGTCCGCGGTGTGGATCGCCCACGCCGCCTTCGGCCTCCTCGTCGGCCTGCGCGAGGCCCTCCGCCGCGGCGACATCGCCGTCCGCGACGGCGAACGCCTCCTGCGCGAATCCTTCCTGCGCGGCTGCGCCGCCTGAGACCTCACCCACTCGCAACAAACGCAAGGACTCTCACCATGACCACCACCCTGGACTCCGCGCGCCGACATACGGCGCCGCAGCTCGACCCGAAACGCTGGGCCGGGCTCGCCGTGCTCTGCGCGAGCCTCCTGATCGTCGCGATGGACATGACGATCCTCAACGTCGCGCTGCCCGCGATCTCCGAGCAGCTCAGGCCCGGCTCGGTGCAGCTGCTCTGGATCGTCGACATCTACCCGCTCGTCGTCGCCGGACTCCTCGTCACCGCCAGCGGCCTCGCCGACAAGTTCGGCCGCAAGCGGATGCTCATGACCGGTTTCGCGACCTTCGGCGTCGCCTCGGCGCTGGTGCTGTTCATCGATTCGGCTCCCGGGCTGATCACCGTCCGCGCGCTGCTCGGCATCGGCGGGGCGCTGATCATGCCCTCGACGCTGTCGATGATCCGCAACCTGTTCACCGACGCCAGGGAACGCGCCGTCGCGCTCGGTGTCTGGGGTTCGATGGCCGCCGTCGGCACCGGCCTCGGCCCGATCGCCGGTGGCGCGCTGCTGGAGCACTTCAGCTGGCACTCCGCCTTCCTCGTCAACGTGCCGGTCATGGCGATCGCGCTGGTCGCGGCCTGGCTGGTGCTCCCCGAGTCCCGCTCGCACCGTGCGGGCCGCTGGGACGTCCTCGGCACGGTCCTGTCGGTCGTCGGGATGGTCGCGCTGATGCTCGCCATCAAGAACTTCGGAAAGCACGGCCTGACCGACCCGGCCGCCCTGATCGCGACCGTCGTCGCCGTCGGCGCGCTCGGCTGGTTCGTCCACCGCAGCCTGCATCGGCCCGACCCGCTGCTCGACATCCGCCTGATGAAGCGGCGCGCGCTGTCGGCCGGCCTCATCGCCGCGCTGACCACCAGCATCGCCCTGGCCGCGATGCTCCTCCTGGTGGCGCAGTGGATGCAGCTCGTCGTCGGGATGACCCCGCTGGAAGCCGGTGTGCACCTGCTCCCGGCCGCCATCGCGGCGGGCATCCTGTCGCCGCTGGCGCCGCGCATCGCCGCGGTCGTCGGCGCCCGGACCGTCATGGCCGGCGGGCTCGCCTTCGGCGGCCTGGGCTTCCTGGCCCTGTTCGTCATGCCCGCGCCCCTGACCTACGCGACCGTCGCGCTGTCGCTGACCCTCGTCGGCATCGGTATGGCCTCGCTCGCGATCGGCTCGGCCGCGGTCATGTCGAGCAGCCCGGCGGAGAAGTCGGGCAGCGCCGCCGCCCTTGAGGAGACCGCCTTCGAACTCGGCGGCGCCCTCGGCGTGGCGATCCTCGGCAGTGTCGCCGCGATCGTCTACCGTGCCGGGCTCTCCACCGGTGACCTCGCCGGGATGGGCGTGACCGGTGACGCCGCCGAAGCGGCCCGTGAGTCGCTCGGCGGGGCCGTCGCCATCGCCGACCAGGCCGGTGCCGCGGCCCTCGCCGAACAGGCGCGGGACTCCTTCACCGGAGCACTGGAGATCTTCGGCGTCGCCGGCGGCGTCCTCATGCTGATCGGCGCGGCTGCCGTGTGGCTGCTGACGCCCAAGGGCATGTCGGTCACCGGCGCTCACTGAGCGTCGAGCACGGCCTCCACGAGGGGGCGGGCGATCGCGGCCGCCCCCAGGCCCGGCCGGACCGCCTCCTCGACCAATATCGCGTCGACCAGGAACTGCAGCCGGATCGCGGCGCCCTCGGGGCCGGGATGGCCCATCGCGTCCAGCTCGGCGCGCAGCATCGCCAGCACCCTGTCCTTGTGTCCGATGATCTCGGCGTAGGCGGGGTGCTCGGGTGAGGTGAGGCTGGAGTGCGCGGCGATGTAGCGGCAGCCGTGGAAACCTTCCCGGCCGGTGAACTCGCCGAGCCGGTCGAAGAGGGCGAGCAGCCGGGCGCGCGGCTCGTCCCCGCCGGAGTCGAGACCATCGGCGTAGCGGCGTTCGTCGACGGCGGCGCTGGTGCGCAGGACCTCGGCGACGAGTTCGTCCTTGCCGCCGAAGTGCTGGTACAGCGAGCGGCGCGCGACCTCGGCCTCCTTGAGAATCGCGTCGACCCCCACGGACACGCCGTGGCGGTAGGTCAGGTCGCGGGCGGCGGCCAGCAGGCGGTCGCGGGGCCCCGGGCGGGCAACGGCGGTCATGGGCTTCAGTCTCCCACGGACTTGACGGTAGACCGATCGTTCGGTTTACTTCACCTAACGATAGACCGACCGGTCTATCTGCTGTGAGAGGAACACCCATGAGTCACCACGACGCCTTCCTCGCCAACTGGCGCACCTTCTGGGCCGACCCCAGCCCCGAGCGTGCGGGGACGCTCGCTCACCCCGAACTCGTGATGAGCTTCCCCGGCCAGGCCGCGCCGATCAGCGGCGTCGACGGCTGGCGCGAGCGCGTCGCCGGTCTGCTCGCCCGCTTTCCCGACCTGCGTCTCGAACCCACCCACGCCGCCTCCAACGACGAGGGCTACATGTTCATCAGCTGGCGCGGTACGGCGACCCTGGCCGGGGAGGTCCGCACCTTCGAGGGCGTCGACCGCATGCTCCTGGTCGACGGTCTCGTGAAGGAGACCCTGGTCGCCTTCGACACGGCCGTCTTCGCCGACGCCTGAGCCCGCGGGTGGCGGCGGGCACCGCCGCCGCCCACGGCCAAAACGATCCACAATGGACATCCCCGGACGGCGCGCCTAGGGTGAGGGCAACACTCCGCGTCGAAAGGGGATTCACCATGAGCGACCGCGCACAGACCCCGCCCGACCCCGTCGATTACCCCTTCGCCACACCCCAGGGCATCGATCCGCCGGCCGAATGGGCCGAGCTGCGGCAGGGCTGTCCCGTCGCCCACGTCCGCCTTCCCAGTGGTGACCAGGCCAGACTTCTGACCCGCTACGACGATGTCCGGGGCATGCTCGCCGACCCGCGCTTCACTCGCAGCGGCCCCGGTTCGGCCCGCATGTCGAGGACGACCGGCGGCGTCTTCGACGGTGACAGCAACCCCATCCCGACCTCCGGCGACGGTCACCTGCGCTGGCGCCGCCTGGTCACCCGCTGGTTCACCGTCCGCAAGATGACCGAGCTCAAGCCGCGCATCGAGGCGATGGCCGGGCACCTCATCGACGGCATGACCAAGCAAGGGCCCCCGGCCGACATGGTCGCCGGTCTCAACTTCCCCCTCCCCGTGTGGGTGATCTGCGAGATCCTCGGCGTCCCCGACGGCGACCGCGACAGGTTCGCCCACTGGTCGAGCACCCGCATGAGCATCAGCAAGTACAGCCAGGAGGAGATCGACACCGCGACCGCCGAGTACGCCGAGTACTTCACCGCGCACATCGCGGCCAAGCGCGCGAACCCCGGCGACGACCTGCTCAGCGAACTCATCACCGTCGTCGACGCCGACGACGGCCGCCTGTCCGAGATCGAACTGCTGGCCACCGGCCAGGGCCTGCTCATCGCCGGGCACGAGACGACCTCCAACCAGCTCGGCAAGATGTTCGCCCAGCTGCTGTCCGATCGCTCCCGCTACGCGAGCCTGCTGGCCGACCCCGGCCTGGTGCGCACCGCCGTCGAGGAGACCCTGCGGATGGACTCGATGTCACCGTTCGGGCTGCCCCGCTTCCTCACCGAGGACGTCGAGATCGACGGGGAGGTCCTGCCCGCCGGGACGACGGTGATCAACAGTCTCGCCGCCGCCAACCGCGACGAGGAGGCCTTCGACGGCGCGGGGGAGATCCGCCTCGACCGCTCGCCGAACACGCACATCGCCTTCGGTGTCGGCCCGCACTCGTGCATCGGCCAGGCCCTGGCGCGCACCGAACTCCAGGCCGTCCTCGACGTGGTCCTGCGCCGGCTGCCGAAGCTGGCGCTGGCCGTGCCCGTCGAGGAACTGCCGAAACGCGAGGGCATGCTCGTCGGCGGACTGGAACGACTGCCGGTGACCTGGTGAGCTAGACCTTCTGGGCGGTGGCGGGCGACCGCCACCGCTCCTTCCGCCCGTCCAGCCAGTCCCGGCTCGACGGCAGCCACAGCACGATCAGCACGAACAGCGACAGCGGCGCGAACAGCAGCCAGATCTCGAAGGTCCGCGGCGACAGCACCGACGGCGGCACCGTCCCCGGGATCGCGCACAGGCTTCCCACCAGCTGCGCGACGGCCACCGCGACCACACCGCCGGGCCTGCCCGTGCGGTACATCCACATCGGGCCGGCGAAGCACGCGACGACCAGGATCAGCGCCGCCGCGCAGAAGGCGAGCGCGACCCGTCCCGCGTCGATCTTCGTCAGCGCCACCCCGGCGGCACCGGCCATCGGCACCACCAGGAGCCGGCAGACGCGGGCGGCGGACGTGACCGTCCACGGGGGACGGGGCGCGGCCGGTAGATTCACCACGGACCATCTGTACCATTTCGCGCGGCCGAAGGGACGTCATCACGTGCCGACACACAGCGGGCCCGTCGCGGTCGTGACCGGGGCCAACAGGGGGATCGGCCGTGAGGTCTGCCGTCAGCTGGCAGCCGAGGGCTACGAGGTGGTCCTGACCGCGCGCGACGGGGCCAAGGCGGAGAAGGCCGCCGCCGAGCTCGGCGTGCGGGGTTTCCCGCTCGACGTGACCGGCGATCCCGCCCCTCTCGCCGCTTACCTCGACCGCGCCTACGGCCGCCTCGACGTCCTGGTGAACAACGCCGCCGTCCTCTACGACACCTGGCAGCGCGCGATCACCGCCGACCTCGATGTCGTCCGCGAGGCCGCCGAGACGAACCTGTACGGGCCGTGGCGCCTGACGCAGGCCCTCCTGCCGCTCTTGCGTCGCAGCGCGCACCCGCGCGTGGTCAATGTCTCCAGCGAGAGCGGTTCGCTCGCGAGCATGGGCGGCGGCACACCCGCCTATGCGGTCACCAAGGCCGGGCTCAACGCGCTGACGCGGATGCTCGCCGCCGAGCTGCGCGGCGAAGGCGTCCTGGTCAACGCGGTCTGCCCCGGCTGGGTCGCCACCGACATGGGCGGCGCGGGCGGTCGCCCGGTCGCCGAAGGCGGCGCGAGCGTGCTGTGGGCGGTCCGGCTGCCCGACGACGGCCCCACCGGGGGCTTCTTCCGCGACGGACGGCCCGTGCCCTGGTGAGTCCCAGTCACTGGGATACAGGTTCCACCCAGGGGTATCAGGCGCACCCAAACCGCCCCATACCACCCGTGACCACCTCCACTGTGGAGATGTCCGGCGGGTTAACCCGTTCAGAGGCCTGTTACCAATGACCGTACGATGGGTTCGCGCAGCGTCGCGCCCCGTTTCTATTGCAGCGTCTATGGCCGCGAGGTACGCCGTGTCTAAAGCTCCCCTGACCCCTGATGCTCCCCGTGACGGTCGTCGCGTCGTCGTGATCGCCGACCCGCTCGCCCACTCCGCGGTCGCGACCCTCACCGCCGAGTTCGACGTCCGCGACGTGGACGGCACCGACGTTCCCGCCCTGCACGCCGCCCTCGCCGACGCCGACGCCGTGATCGTGCGCAGCGCCACCCGGATCAACGCCGAGGCCCTGGCCGCCGCGCCGAAACTGACCGTCGTCGCGCGGGCCGGTGTCGGCCTCGACAACGTCGACGTCCCCGCCGCCACCGAGCGCGGTGTCATGGTCGTCAACGCGCCCACCTCCAACATCGTCTCGGCCGCCGAACAGGCCGTCACGCTGCTGCTGGCCTCCGCGCGGCACACCGCCAACGCCAACGCCTCCCTGAAAAAGGGCGAGTGGAAGCGCTCGCGCTTCACCGGCGTCGAACTGGCCGGTAAGACCGTCGGCGTGGTCGGCCTCGGGCGCATCGGGCAGCTGTTCGCCGCGCGCATCGCCGCCTTCGACACCAAGGTCGTCGCCTACGACCCCTACGTGCAGCCCGCGCGCGCCGCTCAGATGGGCATCACGCTGCTCAGCCTCGACGAGCTCCTCGCCGTCTCCGACTTCATCTCCATCCACCTCCCAAAGACGCCCGAGACCGTCGGGCTGATCGGCAAGGAGGCCCTGGCCAAGGTCAAGCCCGGCGTGCGGATCATCAACGCCGCCCGCGGCGGTCTCCTCGACGAGCAGGCGCTCGCCGACGCGATCACCGAGGGCCGCGTCGCCGGTGCCGGCATCGACGTGTTCCACACCGAGCCCTGCACCGACTCGCCCCTGTTCGCGCTGGAGCAGGTCGTCGTCACCCCGCACCTGGGGGCCTCGACCGTCGAGGCGCAGGACAACGCCGGCCTCGACGTCGCCAAGAGCGTGCGCCTGGCCCTCAACGGCGAGTTCGTGCCCGACGCGGTCAACGTCCAGACCGGCGGCGTGGTCGCCGAGGAGGTCCGGCCGATGCTGCCGCTGGCCGAGCGCCTCGGCAAGGTCTTCACCGCCGTCTCCGGCGGTGCCGCCCAGTCGGTGACCGTCGAGGTCCGCGGTGAGGTCGTCGTCGCCGCCGACGTGAGCGTGCTGCAGCTGGCCGCCACCAAGGGCCTGTTCGCGGGTGTCGTCGACCAGGTCACCTACGTCAACGCGCCCCTCCTGGCCAAGGAGCGCGGTGTCGACGTCGGCCTGTTCACCAGCCCCGAGAGCGCCGAGTTCCACAGCCAGGTGACCGTGCGCGGCGCCCTGACCGACGGTCGCGCGACCTCGGTGTCGGGCACCATCACCGCCGGTCCGCGCGAGGTCCTCAAGCTCACCGAGATCGACGGTTTCGACGTCGACCTGGAGGCCGACGGCCCGCTGCTGTTCCTGCGTTACACCGACCGCCCCGGCGTCGTCGGCGTGCTCGGCGGCGCCCTGGGCGACGCCGGGATCAACATCGCCGCGATGCAGGTCGCCCGCCGCGTGGTCGGGGGAGAGGCGCTGATGGTCGTGGCCGTCGACGCCGACCTGCCCGCCGACCTGCTCGACCGGGTCGCCTCCGCCGTGGGCAGCACGCGCGCGGCGACGGTCACCCTGTCGGACGACTTAGGACGTCGCAAGTGAGAACGGCCCCGGGTGTCCCGGGGCCGTTCTCGTGTCAGGTGAGTTCGAGGGAGCCGTCGGGCTTGCGCTTGTAGACGATCGCACCGTCGTAGGCGGTCGCCTCGTCGACGTCGACCGTCAGTTCGTGCGCCTCCTGCGGCGGCGTGGGAATCTCGGGCGGCGGATCTGCGGGAGCTTCGCTCATGGATCGACGATAGCCCCGGAAAGATCCGTCCGCCGTCCCCGTTTCGTCGCACACGGGCCCTATGGTGCCGCGCATGGGCATCCTCACCGAGTACTTCACCGTCGACGACGACGCCGTCACGCCCGAACTCATCGAGCACGGGCCGTACGGGCTTCTCCCCGAAGAGGACAAGCTCATCGCCAAGGGCATCGACCCCGTCGTCATGCTCGGGCAGCTCGGTGAGCAGCTGACCGGCGTGGACTTCCTGGAGATCGGCGGCTCCGACCGCTGTGGCGGGGGCCCGGAGCACAGCGTCGAGCGGCTCACCACCGCCATGCGCGACGCGCTCGCGGCCATCGACCCCGCCGACGTCCCGGCGGTCGCGGCGACCTGGGTGACGATTGAGGAGTTCGGTGGCGGCGTCAACGGCCCCGACATGGAGTGGTTCGTCACCGACCTCTCGGCGCTCGCCCGGAGGGCCGTCTCCTCCGGCCGCCACCTCTACTGCTGGTGGTCGCTGTAGCGGTGGCATGCTGGACTTCACCGCCCCGGGCGTCACGCTCCGCGAAAGTGTCGTAGCCAACTGCTATCAAGGACCGCATGACTGACATCTCGCCGCAAAACGACCTCCGTACCCGCGCCGAAGCCCACCTGCGCGACCTCGCCGGGCCGAACGCCGTCCTCCGGCCCGACCAGTGGACCGCCATCGAGGCCCTGGTCGTGAAGCGAAAACGGGCGCTGGTGGTCCAGCGCACGGGATGGGGAAAGTCGGCGGTCTACTTCGTGGCGACCGCGCTGCTGCGCGCCGCCGGCGCCGGGCCGACGGTCATCATCTCGCCGCTGCTGGCCCTGATGCGCAACCAGATCGACGCCGCGGCCAAGGCGGGCGTGCACGCCGCCACCATCAACTCGTCCAATGTGGACGACTGGGACCGCGTCCGCGACGACGTCGCCGCCGGTTCGGTCGACCTGCTCCTGGTCAGTCCCGAGCGGCTCAACAACCTGGAGTTCCGCGAGGCGATCCTGCCCGGGCTGGCCAAGGACGCCGGTCTCATCGTCGTCGACGAGGCCCACTGCGTCTCCGACTGGGGCCACGACTTCCGGCCCGACTACCGCCGCATCCGCGACCTGCTCGACGGTCTGCCCGAGGACACCCCGGTCCTGGCCACCACCGCCACGGCCAACGCCCGCGTCTCGCACGACGTCGCCGAGCAACTCGGCTCCGACACCCTCGTCCTGCGCGGCACCCTCGAACGCGAGAGCCTGAGCCTGGCGGTCGTGCGCACGCCGGACGCGCCGACCCGCCTGGCCTGGCTGGCCGAGCGGCTGCGGGAGCTGCCCGGGTCGGGCATCGTCTACTCGCTCACCGTCGCCGGTGCCGAGCAGACCGCCGAGTACCTGCGCGAACAGGGCCACGAGGTCCGCGCCTACACCGGCAAGACCGACGCCGACGAACGCCTCCTCGCCGAACGCGAGCTGCTCGACAACCGCGTCAAGGCGCTCGTGGCGACCTCGGCGCTGGGCATGGGCTTCGACAAACCCGACCTCGGCTTCGTCGTCCACCTCGGGGCCCCGTCCTCGCCCGTGGCCTACTACCAGCAGGTCGGCCGCGCCGGGCGCGGTGTCGACCGCGCCGAGGTCATCCTCCTGCCGGGCAAGGAGGACACCGACATCTGGGCCTACTTCGCCTCGATGGCCTTCCCGCCCGAGCGGATCGTCACCTCGGCCCTGTCGCTGCTCACCGAGCCGATGTCGGTTCCGCAACTGGAGACCCACCTCGACCTGAGCCGCTCCCGCCTGGACATGATGCTCAAGGTCCTCGACGTCGACGGCGCCGTCCGGCGCCTCCCGCGCAGCAAGTGGGAGGCCACCGGCAACCCGTGGGTCTACGACGCCGAGCGCTACGCCCGCATCGCCGGTGAACGCCGTGCCGAGCAGGACGCCATGCTCGCCTACCTCGACACCACCGAATGCCGCATGGCCTACCTGCGCGGCCAGCTCGACGACCCACAGGCCGCGCCCTGCGGCCGCTGCGACAACTGCACCGGCACGCGCGTCGAGGCCGGTGTCAGCGAGGCCGCGGCGGAGGCCGCCCGTGGGCGCCTGTACAAGCCCGGCGCCGAGATCGCCCCCCGCCGCATGTGGCCCTCCGGGCTCGGCGAGCTGGGGCTCAGCGGGAAGATCAAGCCCGAGTCGCAGGCCGCGGAGGGGCGGGCCCTCGCGCCGAACCTCTACGTTGGCTGGGGCCAGCGGATCCGCTCGCTCGTCGAGCCCGACGCGCCCGACGGCGAACTGCCCGACGACGTCCTCGGCGCCCTCCTCGAACTCATCAAGGGCTGGGGGATCGGCAGGCCCGGCGCGGTCGCGTCGATGGCCTCCGGCCGCAGACCCGAACTGCTCGCCTCGGCCGGCCGCCGCATCGCCGAGGTCGGCCGCGTTCCGTACCTGGGTTCCCTGGCCTATCGCGCCGGTTCGCCGGGCAGCCAGTTCAACAGCGCCCGTCGCGTGTCGGCGGTCTGGGGGACGCTCACCGTGCCCGAAGAGCTGGCCGCGGCCCTGCCGGAGGTACGCGGAAGCGTGCTCCTGATCGACGACGTCGTGGACACCCGCTGGACGCTGACGGTCGCCGCGCGCCTGCTGCGCGAGGCCGGGGCCGAGGAGGTCGTGCCGCTGGCCCTGGCGCTGGCGGGGTAGTCCGGCTCGCTCAGTCCGTTCGCGCCGACCAGGTCCGTGCCGCGCGCACCAGCGCGGCCACGCCGACCTGGAGCGTCGGCTCGATGACGGGCGCGAACAGCGGCGAGTGGTTCGAGGGCAGGCTCAAGGCGATCTTCTTCGCCGAGGCCAGGTCGGTCGCGCCCGCGAAGGCCTTCGGGTCGGCACCGCCCAGGAGCCAGTAGACGCACGGGACCCCGGCGGCGGTGGCGAAGAAGCCGACGTCCTCGCTGCCGGTGACCGGCCCGGGGTCGGCGACGGCTCCGGCACCGAACTCCTCGGTGAAACCGCGCCCGATCACCTCGACCGCGGCGGCGTCGTTGACCAGCATCGGGAAGGAGAGGGTCGGCTCGATCTCGGGTGGCCTCGGCGCCCCGGCGGCGGCCGCCTCGCCGTTGACGATGCGCTCGACGGCGCCCATGACGTGTGCGCGGACGTCGTCGTCGTAGGTCCGGATGTTCAGCAGCAGCACCGCGTCGTCGGGGATGACGTTGTCCTTCGTGCCCGCGTTGAGCGCACCGATGGTGAGCACTGCGGTCTCGCCGCCGGGGACCTCACGGGACACCACGGTCTGGAGCCGCAGGACGGTCGCCGCCGCCATGACGACGGGGTCGACGCAGGCCTCGGGCCGTGAGCCGTGCCCGCCGCGGCCGTGCAGCACGACCCGCAGCGAGTCGGCCGCCGCGAAGGACGGGCCCGCCCGCAGGCCGATCATCCCGGCGGGCAGTGGCGAGACGTGCTGCCCGAGTACGACCTCGGGCCTGCCGAAGCGGTCGTGGAAGCCGTCGTCGAGCATCGCCCGCGCGCCGTCGCCGGTCTCCTCGGCGGGCTGGAAGACGAGCTGGAGGGTGCCGCGCCAGGTGGACGTGTCGGCGGCGAGCGCCTCGGCCGCGCCGAGCAGGCAGGTGACGTGGACGTCGTGTCCGCAGGCGTGCATGACGGGGACGTCGTTGCCGAGGTCGTCGGTGGCGCGGGCGGTGCTGGCGTAGGGCAGGCCCGTCTTCTCCTCGACGGGCAGGGCGTCCATGTCGGCGCGCAGGAGCATCGTCGGGCCGGGCCCGTTGCGCAGGACGGCGACGACGCCGGTGCCGCCGACGTTCTCGGTGACCGCGTAGCCGAAGGCCCGCAGGTATCCGGCGGCCAGCGCGGCGGTGCGGGTCTCCTGTAGCGAGAGTTCGGGGTGCGCGTGCAGGTCACGGTAGGTTCCGGCGAGGTCGAGGGAGCCCATGGCGGCCCTCCGTTCTCGGTGTCGGCTGCGGTGACGCTAACACCGCGACACGGGCCCCAGGTGGCTTTCGCGGGTCAGGCCGTACCCGGGGGACGCGGCGCCGGCACGGACGCACCGGGCCGCCGTCCACGTCGCCGTGGCCGCCGATGGCGACGGCCGTCGGCGCGGTTGCGCCGGGGTCGCGTGGAGCGGGCGGCGACGCGGCCGGGTGATCGCCGGTGACGGCGTTGGAGCCTCGCGGGCAGGGGGGCCGTGAGCTTCGGGCCGTCGTCGTCAGACCCGCGTTCGCGGGGCTCCCGTACTTCTCTGGCGTGCCAACGAAACCGAGGCGCCGGTACGGACGCACCGGGCCGCCGTCCACGTCGCCGTGGCCGCCGATGGCGACGGCCGTCGGCGCGGTTGCGCCGGGGTCGCGTGGAGCGGGTGGCGACGCGGCCGGGTGATCGCCGGTGACGGCGTACGGGCCGTCGCCGTCAGACCCGCGTTCCCGGGGAGAGGATCCGTGGCGGGGTGTAGCCGTCGAAGTCCTTCCGGTCGCCGCAGCCGTGGACGCCGCCGTCGAGGCGGTTGGCGAGGACGACGACCCGCGCGGTGGCCGCCGGGTCGGCGGGCCGCAGGTCGCCTTCGGCGGTGGTCGCCGAGCCGTCGGCGGCGACCTCGGCGAAGACCTCGCCGCAGATCAGGACGACACGTTCGGCGTCGATCGCGCAGACCTGGAGCGCGACGCCGTCGTCGACGACGTGGAACCCGGGGACCGGGGTGACGTCGACGGTGAGGAAGACGTGGTCGCCTTCGCCGGGCACCTGCGGGTGGGGCGCGGTGTGCCACTCGGTGACCTCGGCGGTGAGGTGCTGGTCGTCGCCGTCGCCGCGCATGACCGCCGTCCGGGTGTCGGCAGCGCCCGCGGGCGCGGGTTCGCAGGCGGCGTCGGTGCCGCAGCCTCCGAGCAGGACGACGGCGGCGCAGACGGTGACCACCGGCGGGAGAAGGCGGGGGAGGAGCGCGGTCACGCCGGTTCGAGACTCGTGCCCGCGACCAGTTCGGCCTCGAAGCCGTGCCGGTCGGCGATGTAGGCCGCGTAGTGCTCCGGGCCGCCGGCGTAGGGGTGGCGCTCGGGGTAGAGCAGCTCCCAGCCCTTCGCGGGGGCCTCCTCGACGAGACGGTCGACGGTCGCGGTGTCCTCGGCGTGGAAGGCGAGGTGGTTGAGGCCCGGCCGCAGCCGGTTGTGGCCGCAGTCGGTCATGGCGACCGAGCACTCCATCACGAGGTAGCTCTCGCCGAAGCGCCAGGAGCAGCCGCCTTTCCAGTCCTGGTAGGGCGACCAGCCCAGTTCGCCGAGGAGCCAGCCCCAGCTCTCGCGCGAGGCGGCGAGGTCGGGGACCCAGAGTTCAACGTGATGGAAACCGCCCATGTGGACTCCTACTCGCGGCGTCGGCCGAAACGTGCGAAACCTTACTCCGGCGATCATGGCCCTCGAAGCCCCGTGGGCGGGAGGGCGGATCAGTGACCTCGCCGCCATTTGAGGAAGCCGGACGGTCGGCCGGGAAACGGTGCCGACGGCCGACGGGTTCCGCTCGCCGTCGCGGTCGGCGATGCCGGTCGCCACGTCGTGGGCCGTCGCGTTCCGGCCGCTCGCCGTGGCGGTCCGCCTTGGCGGGGCACCCGCCGGTCAGCGCGAGAACAGCCACCCGATCCGGTCCCACGCCAGCACGTAGTACACCGCCAGCACCGCCGCCGACACCAGCGCGAGTTTCGGCAGCCCGCCGAACCACAGCGCCGCCGCGCCTCCCCACAGCACCACGAACTCGACCCCGAACCGCACCCACCCCGCCACCGGGACGGGCGCCTTGCCGTTGCGGCTGGGGTCGTCGGGCACCGCGAAGGTGCCCCACAGGGCCCCGGCGATCGCCGGTAGCAGCACGACCAGGCCCCACCGCCACGGCGAGGGGAACTCGCGCCAGCCGTAGGCGGCGAAGGAGGCCAGCGCGCACAACTCAAGGACGAGGCGCACGCCGAGCATGACGGGGTTCAGCGACATGATCGAGAAGCTACTCCCGGCCGAACACCGCCAGGCGGGCGTCCCCCGGCAGATACGCGTTCCCGACGGCGAAGGTGGCCGCGAACCACGACTCCGACTCGCAGGCGGTCCGCTCACCGCCGGTCAGTTCGGCGCTCACGACGGCCGGGGTGACCACGAGTTTCGCGCCGTCCTCGGCGCAGCCGCTCAAGACGAAGGCGACCGCCGTCGTGCCGTCGGGCGACTCGTCGCGCAGGGCCTCGCGCAGCTTGGGGGACTCGCCCGCGCCGGCGGCGATCAGCTCCTCGTACAGCTCGGCGCCGCGGCCGTCGCCGAGGCGGACCGGGGCGAGGCCGCCGGTGTCGCCGTCGAGCACGCCGATGGCGACGAAGTCGGTCAGCGTGCCGGGTCCGGCGGTGTTGGCGGGGTCCTCGCCCTCGATCGTGGACACCGCGGCGATCTCGGTGGCGGGCACGGCGAACTGGGCGTAGGCGGTGTAGGAGCGCGCGCATTCGGGACGGTCCAGGCCACCGGTGAAGCGGACCCTCAGGTCGCTCCCGCGCAGGTACAGTTCGGCGCCTTCGGCCAGGCGGCAGCCGGTGTTCGCCGAGACGGCGACGTAGTCGACGGCGGGCGTGTCCTCCATGGTGAACGCGGTGGCGGGGTCGCGGGGTTCGGTGTCGCCGCCACTCGATCCGGTGTTCCATCCCCGGAGGAGCGCGACGTCGATGGGTACGTCGTCGCGGGCGGCGGGGAAGGGACCTTCGGCGGTGTCGGGCACGAACTCGGCGACTTCGGCGTTCACCTTTCGCTCCGCCGGGGGCTCGCAGGAGAGGGTGTTGACGGCTCCCGACGCGCCGCAGGGCGGCGTTCCGGCGTCGCACGCGGCGAGGAGACCGGCGGCGAACAGCAGGGGCACGAGGACGATGGCACGCTTCATGCCGCTTCAGACGGAGATCACGCGGGACCGGTTCCGGGTTCAGGCCGCCGTGACCGAATTGTGAGCAGAGCGGCGAGCACCCACCATCGACGACCACATCATGGGACGGCATGGCCGCCATTCGGGACGACTCGATATGGTGCAGTAGATTCAGCCGCCTGAATCCGCGTTAAGACGGCCCCGGCCGCCCGGCGCACTCCGCACCATCACGGTGCACCCCGACGAGGAGGTCATTCGGTGACAGCGATCGCGGTCATCCCCGGCGACGGCATCGGCACGGAGGTCGTCGCGCAGGCGCGCAAGGTCCTCGACGTCGCGCTGCCCGGATACACCGCCACCGAATACGACCTCGGCGCCCGCCGGTACCACGCCACCGGTGAGATCCTCCCCGAGTCGGTCGTCACCGAACTCGACGGGCACGACGCCATCCTCCTCGGCGCCATCGGCGATCCGAGCGTCCCGCCGGGCGTCCTGGAGCGCGGGCTGCTGCTCAAGCTCCGCTTCGACTTCGACCAGTACGTCAACCTGCGCCCGTCGCGCCTGTGGCCCGGCACGGTCAGCCCGCTCGCCGACGTCAAGCCCGGCGAGATCGACCTCGTCGTCGTCCGCGAGGGCACCGAGGGCCTCTACGCCGGCGCCGGCGGCACCCTCCACGAGGGCTCCTCGGCCGAGATTGCCACCGAGGAGAGCCTGAACACCCGCTACGGCACCGAGCGCGTCATCCGCGACGCCTTCGAGCGCGCCCGCCGCCGCGACCGCAAGCACGTCACCTGCGTCCACAAGACCAACGTGCTCACCCATGCCGGCGGACTGTGGCGCCGGACCTTCGCCGACGTCTCGGCCGACTATCCCGACGTCGCCACCGACTACCAGCACGTCGACGCCGCCGCCATGTTCCTCGTGACCAGGCCGCAGGCCTACGACGTCATCGTGACCGACAACCTCTTCGGCGACATCCTCACCGACATCGCCGCCGCCGTCACCGGGGGCATCGGCCTGGCCGCCTCCGGCAACGTCAACCCCGACCGCACGCACCCCTCGATGTTCGAGCCGGTGCACGGGTCGGCCCCCGACATCGCGGGCAAGGGCGTCGCCGACCCCGTCGCCGCGATCATGTCGGCCGGACTGCTCCTCGAACACCTCGGCCACGGGGAAGCCGCGACCGCGGTGACCCGGGCCGTCGCCGCCGACCTCGCCGAGCGGACCCCCGGCGAACGTCTCGGCACCGACGCGATCGGCGATCGAGTAACCGCGCGGGTAGCCGAGATCCTCGGCTGACCCGCCTCGCGTCCCTCCCACGTGTAAGAACATCCTTGGGCGCCCGGCGGATCCTTCCGCCGGGCGCGTTCGCGTGCGCGACCGGTGGTGGGGTGTTCCGGCGCTCCTGAACGAACGGTAAGTTGATATGGAAAACACCATCACCGCCCCGACTCGCGCCGGGGTCAAGCCCTTCTCGCATCATGAGAACGACGCCTCCGGAGGTCCACGCATGAGCGGTGCCGATCTGCTCGGATTCGAAATCCGGCCGAACCCGAAACCCGCCACCGACGAGGAGCGGGCCGCGATCCTGGCCGACCCCGGCTTCGGGAAGACCTTCACCGACCACATGGTCACGATCAAGTGGACCGAGGGCATCGGCTGGCACAGCGCGACCGTCCAGCCCTACGGCCCGTTGTCCCTGTCGCCCGCCACCGCCGTCCTGCACTACGCGCAGGAGATCTTCGAGGGCATGAAGGCCTACCACGCCGCCGACGGTGGCGTGACCCTCTTCCGCGCCCGGGAGAACGCCCGCCGCTTCGTCGAGTCGGCACGGCGCATGGCGATGCCGGAGATGCCGGAGGAGCTGTTCCTGGAGTCCCTGGAGCAGCTGG
Organism: Phytomonospora endophytica; assembly: GCF_014202425.1. GTDB lineage: Bacteria > Actinomycetota > Actinomycetes > Mycobacteriales > Micromonosporaceae > Phytomonospora > Phytomonospora endophytica. The sequence goes on from NZ_JACHGT010000005.1 coordinate 57,125, forward strand.
TCGGCATCGACCGGAAGTGGATCCCCGGCGACGCCGAGACGAGCCTCTACCTGCGGCCGTTCATGTTCGCCTCGGAGGCCTTCCTCGGTGTGCGCCCGGCCAAGGAGTACCTGTACTGCGTGATCGCCTCCCCGGCCGCCGCCTACTTCAAGGCGGGCCCGAAGCCGATCTCGGTGTGGGTCTCCGAGGAGTACACGCGTGCCGCCCCCGGTGGGACCGGTGCGGCCAAGTGCGGCGGCAACTACGCGACCTCCCTGCTGCCGCAGGCCGAGGCGATCGAGCGGGGCTGCGAGCAGGTCGTGTTCCTCGACGCGGTGCACCGCAAGTACGTCGACGAGCTCGGCGGCATGAACGTCTTCTTCGTCTACGACGCCGACCGTACGGTCGTCACGCCCGAGCTGGGCACGATCCTGCCCGGCATCACCCGGGACGCCGTGGCGACGCTCGCGCGCGACTTCGGCTACGAGTTCGTGGAGCGCGCCTACTCCATCGACGAGTGGCGGGCCGACGCCGCAGATGGGACGCTCACCGAGGTCTTCGCCTGCGGGACGGCCGCCGTGATCACCCCGATCGGCATGGCCAAGGGCCGCAACGGCGACATCGAGGTCGGCGGCGGCAAGGCCGGTGAGCTGACGATGCGGCTGCGCCAGGCGCTGCTCGACGTCCAGCACGGCACCGGTCCCGACCGGCACGGCTGGATCACCCGCGTCGCCTGATCGGGCAGACTTCCCCCGGCCCCCGGCGAGCGACTCGCCGGGGGCCTTCGCCTTTACGCGGAGCGGGACGAATGGCTCGCGAAGAGCACATAAGCTACCGGCACCGAACGTCACGGAGGGGTGGACGTGATCGAAGGCGCGGTACGTCTCAACAGGTTCGGCCTGGAGCGGGGGAGGTTCTGGTCGGCGGCGCTGCTGGCCCTGGCCGTTTTCGCGCCGGCGCTGTTGTGGACCCAGTGGGACGGGGCGGTCGACGGTGAGGAGGCGGTCCCGTCGGGGACCGTCATCACCTTGGAGGCGAGCTCCAATCCGGGCGCCGTCGGCAAGGGCCGGGTGTGGTTCACCGTCCCCGGTGACGGGTGGGTCACCGAGACGGGCGCGAACCGGCAAAGCGCGGTGACGCTGGTGCATTCGCCGGTGGTGGTGCGGACCAGTGCCATCGGGGGTGTCGACGACATCCTCGTCCTCTTCGAGCGGCAGGCCCGTGACCTGCGCATGGGCAACCGTGTCCTGTTCGCCACGGGCTCGCGGGACTACGTGACCCCGACGGGTCTGACCGGGTACTGGGGTGACCTCACCGGGGAGCGGTACAGCGGTGCGCTGATCGTCGTGGGCAGGGGCGAGGTGGCCGCGGTGATCGTCGCGGTGGCGCCCCTCGGCCGTCTGGAGGACCAGCTCGGCGACCTCACGAACATCCTCGCGACCTTGGAGGCGAGCGATGTCGAGTGACGTGATGACGCGCGTGGTCATGGAGGGCCAGGGCACCTTCGTGCGGGTCCGGCGGCCCGCGTACTGGCTCTACGTCGGGCTGCTCGCCTTCGGGCTGCTCTACATCGGTGACCGGCTCAGTGGCGCCTTCGGTCATCTCGCGGGTGCGTTGTGGGTGCCGATCGTGCTCAACGGCCTGCTGGCGGCCCTGTTCATCTGGATTCTGGGCCGGATGGACCTCTTCGAGCGGGAGCCGGCGGCGGTCCGGGCGGCGGCGCTGCTGTGGGGCGCGCTGGTCGCGACCTCGTTCGCGATCATCGCCAACAACGCGATGGTCTCGCTGATCACGAAGCTCTACGGGGTCAACTTCGCCACGAAGTGGGGCGCGGCCCTCGCTGGCCCGATCAACGAGGAGTGGCTCAAGACCCTCGGCGTGGTCTGCATCGTGCTGATCGTGCGCGAGCATTTCCAGCGTTCGATGGACGGCCTGATCTACGGGGCCTTCGTCGGGCTGGGCTTCCAGGTCGTGGAGAACCTGACCTACGCGATCAACAACGCGGTGAGCAATCCCAACAGCGACCTGGCGGGTTCGGTCTCGGTGACGCTGCTGCGGATCCTCATCGCGGGCCCCTGGAGTCACCCGGTCTACAGCGGTGTGGCCGGACTGGGCATCGCCTTCGCGGTGACGCAGACGGGCCGGACGCGCGCGATGCGGTACGGGGTGGCGGCCGCGTGCTTCCTGGCGGCATGGGCGCTGCACTTCCTGTGGAACTCGCCGTTGCCGGCGTGGTTGCCGAAGGGTCTGGCCTTCTTCGCCGTCTACGGCAAGGGTGCGCTGATCCTGGTCTTCTTCTTCATTCTGTACGGGATCTCGGCCCGGCGCGAGTGGCACTGGTTCACCGAGATCATGCACGACGAGCCCGAGTCGGTGATCACTCCGGCGGAGCTGGAGTCGATGCGGACGCTGCGGACCCGCCGCCTGGCGCGCAAGAAGGCCGCCAAGGACTACGGCCTGTACGGCAAGCGGATCATGACCCGGCTGCAGCGCGCGCAGGTCGTTCTCGGTGAGGCGAAGGCACGGTGCAAACGCGCCGACGGGGACCTCGCGTCGGCGCCGGACGTGCTACTCGCGCGGGCGAACATCGTCGGGATCCGCGAGGAGCTCAACGCCCCCGGGAAGAAGCGGATCGGGCTCAAGACGCGCAAGCAGGAAGGCGAGGACGTCGGGGAGCCGCCGGCCCGTTAGGAGCAGCAGCCTCCGCCGCAGCAACCGCCGCCGCCACCGGCCGGCGCGGCCGCGGCGCCGGTCAGGCCGACCGTGGACAGGAGTTTTACGGAGTCCTCGTGGCCCTGCGGGCAGGGCGCGGGATCGCTCGACTCGCTCATCGGGCGGGTGAGCTCGAAGGTGGCTCCGCAGGCGCGGCAGCGGTAGTCGTAGCGAGGCATGCGGCGATCGTATCGTCACGGAGCGGCCGGCGCACCCGTCAGGAGCGCGTCGACCGTCGAGGAGATCAGCGCCAGCCGTTCGCCGTCGCTTTCGGGGAGGGCCGCGGGCGCGGTGTTGGCGAGCTGGGTGTGGCCGAGGTAGACGCTGACGCCGATGACCGCGCGGCGGCGGGCCTCGCCGGGCGGGAAACCCACCTCGCCGAAGAGGCGCGCGACGTAGTCGACGCGGCGTTCGCTGATGCGGCGCAGGACCGGCCCGACGGCGGGGTGCCCGGCCGAGGCGAGCAGGGACAGTTCGATGCGGTGGGTGGTCCCGTGTTCGATGACGGTGGCGAAGAGGCGGCGCAGTTTCACGACCGGGTCGGGCTCGGTCTCGATGGCGGCGATGACCTCGGTGGTGCCGCGTTCCTCCCAGCGCAGCAGCGCCGCCTCGATGAGGGCGTCGCGGTTGCGGAAGTGCCAGTAGAAGCTGCCCTTGGTCGTGTTCAGCCGGGCGGCGAGGGGTTCGACGGCGACGGCGGCCAGGCCGCCCCGGGCGAGGGCGTCGAGGGCGGCGTCGGCCCAGTCGCCCGCGGTGAGACGGGAAGCTCGTTGCGACATGACCATACGCTAGCGTACGGTCAAACCATACGGTCGCGTATGGAACCTGGGAGGTCCTCATGCGAAACGTTCAGACCCGCGTCATCGACGCCCCCGCCCACGTCGTGGACGCCCTCCTCGACACGCTCGCCACTCCCGGCGACCGGATCTGGCCGAGCCCGGCCTGGTGGCCGCTGCGACTCGACGGCCCGCTCGCGCCCGGCTCGTCCGGCGGCCACGGCCCGGTCCGCTACACCGTCACCGCCCGCGAGCCCGGCCTCGTCCGCTTCGCCTTCCGGCCCGTCCGCCTCGAAGGCGAGCACGAGTACACCGTCACCCCCGACGGCCCCGAACGCTGCGTCCTCACCCACACTCTCACCGGCCGCGCCATCGGCAGCGGTCGCGTCACCTGGCCGCTGATGATCCGCTGGTGCCACGAGGCCCTCATCCAGGCGTCCCTCGACAACGCCGAACACGCCGCCACCGGCCGCCTCGCCCGCCCTCACCGGATGAGCCCCTGGGTGCGCCTGTGCCGTTACCTCCTGCGGGACAAGCCGGTCGCGACGGCGATTCCCGAGCGGGCCGCGCTGGCCCACGGGGCCTTCCCACGGCCGGACTACACCGACTCGTTCAGCATCCGGCTGCGCCCCGGGATGCCGGAGGACCCGGCGGCCTGGGCGTCGGCGATCTTCTTCCACCGCCCGTTCCCGACGTTCGCCGCCGCCGACGGTGAGGTCCTCATCGGCGACACCTCGCCGGTCGACTTCCGGGTCTCGGTCCTTGTCGACGGCGAGCGCCTGCACATGTCCACGCTGGTGCGGCTGCGCGGCCCGTGGGAGCGGCTCTACTTCCGCTTCGTGACCCTCTTCCACCGCGCCTTCGTCAAGGCGATGCTGCGGCGCGCGGTCGCCCGCGCGTGCGTCGCGCCCGTGCGGCCGGACGCCCCCGCGCGCGGCATGATGGTGCGGTGATCGAGGAGCTTCCCGAGTACGCCGAACGGGTCCTGGCCGCCGCCGAGCTGATCCCGCCGGGGAAGGTCATGACCTACGGCGACGTCGCCGAATGGCTGGACGAGGGCGGGCCGCGCCAGGTCGGCCGCGTCATGACCCTCTACGGCTCCGCCGTCCCGTGGTGGCGGGTCGTGCGCGCCGACGGGAGGTTCCTCCCCGGCCACGAGCAGCGCGCCCTCGCCCACTACCGCGAGGAGGGCACGCCGCTGCGGTACGCGAACCGGGCGAGCACCGGGCACGCGCCGAGGCTCGACCTGGCCCGCGCCCGGTGGCACACCGAGGACGTCAGCCCAGAGTGATCACCCGCGTGGCCCGCCCGAGGGCGTAGGGGTTGTGGCTGACGGCGAGGATCGTGCGGTCCCCACCGAGGAGCCGTTCCCACAGCTCGCGGGCGGTCACCGCGTCGAGCGCGCTGTCGACGTCGTCGAGGACGAGCAGCGCGGGTTCGCGCTGCAAGGCGCGCGCGAGGGCGACTCGCTGCGCCTGTCCGCCGGAGAGCCTGCGCCCGCCGACGCCGATGAGCGTGTCGGCGCCCTCGGGGAGGGTGTCGAGGTCGGCGGACAGGACGGCGACGCCGACGGCCTGTTCGATGTCGCCGCCCGCGCCGAGCCGGACGTTGTCCGCGACGGTTCCGGTGAACAGGTGCGGGACCTGTGGCACGTAACCGATGCGGGGCGCGATGAGGAACTCGGCGGGTTCGATCTCGGTGCCGTTCCAGCGGACCGCGCCCGACTGCCGGGGCAGCAGGCCGAGGATCGCGCGCAGGGCCGTGGTCTTGCCCGTCCCGACCGCCCCGGTGAGGACCGTCAGCGAGCCCGGCGTGAGATCCAGGTCGAGGCCGTCGACACCGCCGCCGGAGGCGTGGCGGCAGGCGAGTCCCCTGACCCGGAGGGAACCCAGTGGTTCGGCGGGCCCGGTGTCCCGGCGCGGCTCCGGTGGGGGCGTCCGCAGCCAGGTCCGGGTCGGGGCGGTCACCGGCGCCGGTGCGGCGAGTTCGGCGAGCCTGTCGAGGGAGACCCGCGCCTGCCGGAACCGCTGACGCAGCACGCCGCCCAGTGCGACGACCTCGCCGAGTTCGGCGGCGAAGAAGACGAACAGCGCCATGTCGCCGATCGTCAGCGTCCCGGCCGCCAGCTCCTTCGCCGCGAGGACCATCACCAGGCCCGCCGCGACGTTCATCGCGAAGTGGTAGACGACCGACTGGATCTGCGTCGAGGTCTGCTCCCTGACCGCGATCCGCTCCCGCCGCCGGCCCAGTTCGCGCAGGCGCGCCACGGCGTGCTCGCGGTGCCCGAGCGCGCGGACGGTCGCCGCGGCCCGCACCGTTTCGCCGATGATGCTGCCGACCTCGGCGGCCGCTTCGCGGCTGGCTCCGCGCTGGCGGCGCACGCGGCCGTCGAACATGCGCGCGACGGCCACGACCAGCGCGAAGGGCAGTGCCACGCCGAGGGTCACGACGGGACTGATGGCCAGCATGATCGCCAGGACGGGCAGGACCCCGGCGAGCCGCCCCACGTTGTTCGCCGTCCAGGCCGGGAGGATGCGCAGTTCGCTCACGTCGCGGCCGAAGCGGTCGACGACGTCGCCGATCTCGTGCTCGGTGGCCGCCGCGGCCGGGCGCCGCAGGATCCCCGCGAGGGTGCTCGTGCGCAGCCCGGCCGCGACGCGCTCGATGTAGCGGACCTCGAAGCGGGCCATGGACAGGTCGAACCAGAGCGTCGTCCAGGCGAGGTTGACGGCGGCGAGCGCGGCCAGCGGCAGCCACACCGCCCCACCGCCGGCGAGGCGATCGAAGACGACTTTGAGCAGCAGTCCCGAAGAGATGACGGCGACGCGGATGAGCAGCGCGAAGCCGACCTGGAGGGTGAAGCGCGGCCAGTGCCGGGTGAACAGGTGGGTGAGACGCGCGGTGGTCGCCGGCATCAGGCCCGCACCTCGCTTCCCACCGAGCGCAGGGCACGGGACAGACGCGAGTCCGGCCGGGCGGCGAGTGCGGCGTAGGCACCGCGTTCGGCGACCCGGCCGTCCTCGATGACGGCGACCTCGTCGGCCGACTCGACGGTGTCGAGCCGGTGCGCGATGACGATCGAGGTCCGCCCGGCGAGGAGGGTGCGCAGGGCCGCCGTGACCGCCGCGCGGTCGGCCGGCGGGATCCGCGACGACGCCTCGTCAAGGACCACCAGGCCGGGGTCGCGCAACAGCACCCGCGCGATCGCCAGGAGCTGCTCCTGCCCGGCGGACAGGCCGTGCCCGGAGCCGAGGACGGTGTCGAGCCCCCCGGGCAGGCCCGCCAGCCACCGGCCGAGACCGGCCGCGGTCAGCACCTCGACGATCCGCGCGTCGGGCACCGAGGCGTCGAAGATCGCGACGTTGTCGCGCACCGAGACCGCCAGCACCCGCACCTCCTGCGTGACGTAGGTGACCGACCGGCGCAGCGACTCCGCGCTCGTCTCCCGCAGGTCGATCCCCCCGACCCGGACTACGCCCGCGCCGGGGTCGAGCATCCGCGCCGCCAGTCGCGCGATCGTGGTCTTCCCACCGCCGGACACGCCGACCAGCGCCAGTTGCCGGCCCGCCGGGACCGTCAGCGACACCCCGCGCAGGACCCGCCGGTCGGGGTAGTCGAAGTCGACACCGTCGAACTCCACCGGAAGCGGCCCGTCCGGCAGCTCCCGCTCGCCGGGGGTGATCGTCGGCCGCTCGGCCAGCAGCTCCCGGCACCGGCGGATCGCGGCGAGGGAGTCGTCCACCTTGGACATGTTGTTGGAGATGACGAACAGCGGGATCCGCATCAGCGTCAGGAACGCCACCACCGAGTACACCTCGCCGACCGTGACCGCGTCCGCCCGGTACAGCGCGATCGCCCCCGCCAGCCCGAGCACGACCGCCGTCGCGTTGAGGTGCTGGGCCGTGCGCGGCCAGCGGACCTGTGCCAGCGTCGCCCGCTTGCGGGCCTCGAAGAGCGCGCGGTTGAGGGTGACCAGGCCGTGCAGCGTGTGCGCGGTCGCGCCGTTGGGCACCAGATCCTCGGCGCCGCGCACCCGCTCCTCGACGAAGCCGCTCACCTCCGCCTCGGCCGCGCTCGCCGCCGCCGAGGCGGGCACCGCGGAGCCGACCATCCGCCGGACCAGCGACAGTCCGGCGACGACCAGGGCGGTGCAACCGAGCCCGATCCGCCAGTCGACGAGCAGGAGCATCACGCAGACGCCGAGCAGGAGCAGCGCGTTGACGGCCAGGAGGATCAGCAGGCGGGAGGCGAAGTCGGCGAGCCTGCCGGTGTCGCCGTCGATGCGGGAGATGAGTTCGCCGGGGGAGTGGGCGCTGTGGAACTCCAGGTCGGCGTCGAGGGCGTGGGCGAGCAGGTCGGCGCGCAGTTCGTTGGTGGTACGCCAGGCGAGCCGGCCGCCGATGGCCTCGGCGGCGACCTCGACACCTCCGGTGAGGGCGACGGAGACGAGGTAGAAGACGCCGAGGCCGATCAGGCCGGTGAGGGCCTCGCCGCCGGTGGCGCCGTCGACGAAAGCGCCGAGCAGTCGCGGCCCGGCCAGCTGCAGGGCGGTCGCGGTGAGCAGGAGAACGGCGAGGAGAGCGGCCAGCGGCCAATGTGGACGGATATGTCGCGTGAGCATGATCCTCCGTGGTTTTCGGGCACGCGGAAGCCACCGCGATTGCGGCGGTGGCTGCGCTAAAGGAATCGTCGATGCCAACTTTAAGGCTCTGACCTGCGGAAAGATAGCCTGTCATGGGCGGGAATCCGCTGCTATCGTTGACTTATCGGGGGAGTTTTCGGAGCGCCTTTCGCGCGTTGTGCCGCACCGACGAATCTGCGGCGTTCACCCTGATTCCCGGCCCGGTGCCGCATAGCCTTTCGATCATGTGGTCCCGCCGTCCGCGCTCGCCGATCCGCGAGCATCTGCGTGACACGTTCTGGTTCGCGCCGCTGGCGACGATGGCCCTGGCCTGGATCCTGGTCGGGATCGCGATCTCGGCCGACGAGCTGCTCGTCGACGCCGCCCGCGATTCCGGTGGCGCGGAGGCGGTCGCCTCATTGCAGTCCTTCTCCGACGCCGCGCGCGGGATCATCTCCGGTGTGGCCGCGGCGATGCTGACCTTCGTCGGTGTGGTGTTCTCCATTTCCCTGGTGGCGCTGCAAATGGCGTCGAGTCAGTTCTCGCCGCGCGTGCTGCGCCTGTACGTGCGCAGCCGGATCACCAAGGCGACGCTGTCGGTCACCTTGGCGACCTTCGTCTTCGCGTTGTACGCGCAACTGGGATACGACGACGAGAAGGATCCGGCGCTGGTGGTGTCGGTGCCGGTCGTCTCGGCGGCCGTCGCACTGGCCCTGGTGCAGGTCTGCCTGGTGCTGTTCGTGCTGTACGTGAACGCGACGCTGCGGCTGATGCGCGTGACCTTCGTGCTGGAGCGGATCGTCGGCGAGACCATGCGGGTCCTGCGCTACTGGCGTCTCGACACCGGTTTCGCCTCGCCGCCGGCCGGTACCGGGACCGTCGTGCGCCACGCGGGCCGTTCGGGGGTCCTGCGCGACGTGCACCTGCCGCGGCTGATCCGCGTCGCACGGCGGGCGGGCGCCGTGGTCGAGGTCCTGCCCGAGGTCGGCGACTTCCTGACCACGGGGACGCCGGTGTTCCGTGTGCACGGCGCTGCCCTCAGGGTGCGCGGGCTCGGGCGGTGCCTGAGCGTCGGAACCGAACGGAGCATGCACCAGGATGTCGGCTTCGGGCTGCGGCAGCTCACCGACATCGCGATCCGCGCGCTCTCCCCGGCCGTCAACGACCCGACGACGGCCGTCGCCGCGATCGACCGGCTGCACCAGGTCCTCGCGCGGGTGGCCACCGAACCGGACAGCGCGAGCGTGTGGCGGGACCGGCGAGGGCGGGTGCGGGTGGTGATCAGCGAACCGGGTTTCGCCGGGATGGTCGCGCAGGCCTTCACCGAGATCCGGCGCTGCGGGATCGAGGCGCCGCAGGTGACGCGGCGGCTGACCGCCGCCCTGGGGGATCTGGCGTCGATCGCGCTGCCCGAACACCTCGAACCCCTGCGGCGCGAGCAGCGGCTGCTGGCCGAGGGGGTCGCGGCGTCGGTCGGCGGCGTCGAGGAGCGGATGTTCGCGCTGCTGCCGGACCGGCAGGGGATCAGCTGACCTCGCGCGGCTTCCAGAACGGGAGGTGGCGGACGGCGAGGTAGACGAGGAAGCCCAGCGGGCCGAGCAGGATCGTCAGGACCAGGATCGGCGCCATCAGCAGGACGCTGACCCCGCGATCGCGTGCGTCGAGGTACATCCAGCGGCCGACGAACAGGTCGAAGGCGATGAAGTGCGCCCACCCCAGTGCCGTCCCGTCAGGCGTGGCCAGGAGTTCCGACACCGCGTCGATGGTGGGCTGGGCGACGGCGGGTAGCAGCTCGCCGAGCCGGGGGAGCGCGAGCACGGCGTAGATCACGGCGGCGGGCGCGGCGATGAGCGGTGAGGAGATGATCCGGCGGGTCCACGACCACGTCGGCAGGACGATCATGAGCAGCCAGAAGGGGGCGGCGGTGAGGAAGACGAGGGAGAAGAGGGGCTCGGCCATGGGGCGCTCCGGGTGGGGTGGATGGGATGGGACAGCGGAATGGCGAGTGGATACTGATACTACCTGCTATCCATATGCGCGTCACGCTGATCCGCGCCGAGCCGGCCTTCGGCCTCAGCCCGCCTTGTCGTACTCCTCCTGCGTCGCGCGGATGTCCAGCGCGTTGTCGCGCAGCCACGCGAACATCTCCGACAACGGCGCCGCCGTCCCCACACCCAGCGGGGTCAGGCCGTAGGTCACCTTCGGAGGCGTCGCCGGTTCCACCTCGCGCCAGAGCAGACCGTCGCGGACCAGCGCCCGCAAGGTCGACGACAGCATCTTCTCGCTCACGCCGGGGATCTCGTCGCGGAGTTCGTGGAACCGCATCGCCCCGCCCCGCAGGGCGATCAGCACCCACACGCCCCAGCGGCTGGTGACGTTGTCGAGCACCTTACGTGCCGGGCAGTTCGCGTGAGACGCGCCACTCACCGACGGCGGCGCCCACGCCATGACCTGTTCTCCGCCATCCACGTCGTGAGCTTACGTCGACGTAAGTCCTTCCGGAAAACGCTCGTGCTTCCTAACTTTGGCCTCCACAAGCCACCAAGGAGCCAGCAATGATCGTTGTCACCGGAGCCACCGGAAACGTCGGCCGCGTCCTCGTCGGCCTCCTCGCCGACACCGGCGAGAAGATCGTCGCCGTGTCGCGGACCGCCGCCGAAGGCCTCCCCGAAGGCGTCGAACACCGCGCCGCCGACCTCGGCAGACCCGAGACCCTCGCCACCGCCTTCGACGGCGCCGACGCGCTCTTCCTCTTCGGCGGAGGCGACCGGCCCGCCGAGGTCGTCGCCGCCGCGAAGACCGCCGGGATCACCCGCGTCGTCCTGCTCTCCTCCCAGGGGGCGGGCACCCGCCCGGAGAACCCCGGCCACCACGGTCTGCGCGCCTTCGAGGCCGCCGTCACCTCCTCCGGCCTGTCCTGGACCGTCCTGCGCCCCGGCGGTTTCGCCTCCAACGCCTTCGCCTGGGCCGAACCGGTCCGGACCGCGCGACTGGCGCCCTCACCCTTCGCCGACGTGGCACTGCCCTTCGTCGACCCCGCCGACATCGCCGCCGTGGCCGCCGCCGCCCTGACCGAACCCGGCCACGACGGCAGGACCTACGTCCTCACCGGACCCGCCGCCCTCAGCCCGCGCGAGCGCGCCGCCGTGATCGCCGAAGCCGTCGGCGCACCCGTCCGCCTCGTCGAGCAGACCCCCGGCGAGGCCCGCGCCCAGATGCTCACCTTCATGCCGCCCGAGGTCGTCGAGTCCACCCTCGACATCATCGGCTCGCCCACCCCGGCCGAGCAGGCCGTCAGCCCCGACATCGCCGCCGTACTCGGCCGCGAACCCGGCGACTTCGCCGGCTGGGTCGCCCGCAACGTCGTGGCCTTCCGGTGAGCGCCGTGCGGACCGTCCCCGTCCTGGGCACGACGATGGCCCACCGCGAACGCGGCGACGGCGCCCCCGTCGTCTTCCTGCACGGCAACCCCACCTCCTCGCACCTGTGGCGCGAGGTCCTCCCCGCCGTCGACGGCCACCGCCTCCTCGCCCCCGACCTGATCGGCATGGGGGAGTCCGGGAAACCCGACCTCGCCTACACCTTCGCCGACCACGCCCGCCACCTCGACGCCTGGCTCGACGCCCTCGGCCTCGGCGAGGTGGTCCTCGTCGGCCACGACTGGGGCGGCGCGCTCGCCTTCGACCTCGCGGCCCGGCGACCCGGGCTGGTCAAGGGCGTCGCCTTCACCGAGACCATCGTGAAACCGATGGCCTGGGAGGAGTTCCCCGACGGCGGCCGCGAGCTCTTCGCCGCCATCAAGACGCCGGGCGTCGGCGAGGAGATGCTGCTCGACCGGAACCTGTTCCTCGACCTCGACGGGACGGTCGCGCACCCGCTGTCCACGGTGGACGCCGAGATCTACCGCGCGCCCTTCCCGACCCGGGAGAGCCGCGTGCCGATCCTGCAATGGGCGCGATCGATGCCGCTGGGCGGCGATCCCGCCGACGTCGTCGCTCGCGCCGAGGCCTACGGCGAGTGGTTCGCCACGACCCCGGAGGTCCCCAAGCTGCTCATCGCCTTCAAGCCCGGGCCGGGCGTGATGATGCACCCGGAGATGATCGCCTGGTGCGAGGCGAACATCGCCGCCCTCGACGTCGACCGCCACGACCTCGTCGCCGGGCACCACTCGCCCGAGGACCAGCCGGGCGCCATCGCCGCCTCGATCAACGCGTGGCTCGGCCGCCACTCACTCTGACCGGGACGATCTCCCCGCTCGCGCCCTCCGCGCGGGCGGGGAAGTCGCGGTTACCCTGATGCGACACAGTGTCAGGTGACGGCAGCGGAGGGTGAACATGTACGGGAAACTCGTCGCCTCCTACCGGCTGCTGTTCGGCCTGCTCACCCTCGGCGTGTTCGTCGAGCGCCTGTTCGCCGGCGCCGACCTCGGCAGGCTCCTGTCCTTCTTCACCATCCAGAGCAACGTCATCGGCGGCGCCGTGCTCGTCTGGGGCGCCGTCGCGATCCTCCGCGGACGCGAGGAGAGCCGCGGCCTCTCCTCCCTGCGAGGGGCGGCCGCGACCTACCTGATCACCACCGGCGTGGTCGTCGTCGTCCTGCTGTCCGACGTGGACCCGGCCGGCCTCGACACCCCCGGCTACGTCGACGTGGTCATGCACAAGATCCTGCCCGTCGTCATGCTCATCGACTGGCTCATCGTCCCGCCGGCGAACCGGCTCGGCGTCACCGACGCCGCGACCTGGCTGATCTACCCGCTCGCCTACGCCGCCTACACGCTGATCCGCGGGCCCTTCGCCGACTGGTACCCCTACCCGTTCATCGACCCGCGCGAGAAGGGCTACGGCCACGTCGCCGTCATGTGCGCCGGAATCACCGTGTGGTTCGTGGCGCTCGCGGCCGCCCTCGTCCGGATCGGGAACCTGCTCAGGAACCGAGCGCCGCGGACCGGACGTCCACTTCCGACATCACCTGGTCGATGACCGTCGGGTCGAAACCGGGCCGGGCCCGCGCGGCGACCAGGGCGTGCCGGGCCGCCGACAGCAGTTCGCGCTCCACCGTGCGCAGCTTGTCGCGGCGGGCGATCATCTCCTGCCGCTCGTCGCGCTGCGCGGGATCGGGCAGCTCCTCCTCCTCGTCGGCGAACATCAGCCGGTAGCGGGCGCGGAAGCGGTCGACGGCCTCGGCGGGGAGCTTGTACTCGGCCAGCAGCTCGTCGAGCCGTTCCTCGGCGGCCCGGCGGGCCACGTCGTAGACCTTGCGGGTGGCCGCGGCCTCCTTCACGGCGTCGACGCGCAGCCCGATCCGCCCGATCAGCCAGGGCAGCGTCAAACCCTGGAGCAGCAGGGTCAGCACGACCACGACCATCGACACGAAGAGGATCTGGTCCCGGCCGGTGAAGGGCTCACCGGTGTCGGTCGTGAAAGGCAGGGCCAGTGCCGTCACGATCGTGACCACGCCCCGCATCCCCGACCAGCCGACGACGACCGCGTCCCGCCACCCCAGCGCCCGCCCGCTCCACAGCCGCCCGGCGCGCGTGAAGAGGTAGGCCAGCGCCATCCACAGCGCCCGGACGCCGATGACCACGACGCCGATCAGGATCGCCACCCAGATCAGCGAGGCCGCCGCCGTCCCGACCGCCTTCCACACCCCGACCAGTTCCAGGCCGATGAGCCCGAAGGTGATCGCGGTGACCATCAGTTCCGTGACGTCCCAGAAGGAGCCGCGCACCAGACGGCCCTCGATGTCGTCGGGATCGGTGGACCGGGCGCCCAGGTAGAAGGCCGTCACCAGGACCGCCAGGACACCCGAGGCGTCGATCTCGTCGGCGGGGATGTAGGCGACATAGGGGACGAGCAGGCTCAGCGCGGTCGTCAGCCGCGAGTCGGAGAGCCGGTCGAAGAGGACCTTGGCGAGAACGCCGACCAGCAGCCCGATCGCCACGGCCGCGATGCCCGCGTAGAGGAACTCCCCGGCGGCCCGCCAGACCGAGAAGGATCCGGCGACGACCCCGGCGACCGCGACCTGATACAACGTCAGCGCCGTCACGTCGTTGAAAAGACCCTCGCCCTCCAGCACCGTGACGAGCCGCCGGGGCAGGCCGAGACGACCGGCGATCGTGGTGACCGCGGCCGCGTCGGGCGGCGACACGATCGCCCCCAGCACGACCGCCGCGCCGATCGGCAGCGCCGGATGCACCGAAGCGGCGACCAGCGAGACGGCCACCGTCGTCACGAACACCAGCACGACAGCCAAGACCAGGATCGGCCTGACGTTCGAGGCGAACTCACGCCACGAGGACCGGCGCGCCGCCGCGTACAGCAGCGGCGGCAGCAGCGCCGGGAGGATCACGTCCGGCGGGATCGCCAGATCCGGCATCGACGGCACGAGACCGAGCCCCAGACCGAAGACGGTCGTCAGCACCGGCGCGGGAACCCGCAGCCGCTCGGCGACCGGCGTCAGCAGGATCCCGCCCAGGATCAGGATGAAGACGACCGACAACTGGCTCACGGTCTAGTGGAAGACCTTCAGGCCGACGACGCCGGCCACGATGAGGACCAGGCAGACGATGCGCGCGATGTTCGCCGGCTCGCCCAGCCAGATCATCCCGATCAGCGCCGTGCCGACCGCGCCGATCCCGACCCACACGGCGTAGCCGGTGCCGACCGGGATCTCCCGCAGCGCCAGGCCGAGCCCCAGCATGCTCAACACGATCGCGACCGCGAAGACCGCGCTGGGCACGGGCTTCGTGAAGCCCTGCGAACGCTCCAGGGCGACCGCCCAGGCCGTCTCCAGGAAACCCGAGATCACCAGCAGGAACCACGACATGAGGTCACTCTAGGTCAGCGACCGGTCGCGCGACCCTCAGTCGAGCAGAGCCGCGCGCAACACGCCGAGAGTCCGGTCGTCGAGCCCGAGTCCCTTGTAGAGGAACTCGTCGAAGGAGCCGAAACGAGCCTCCGCCTCGGCGAACGCCGCCTCCAGGTACGCCGGACGCTGCTCGATGAGCGGACGGAACAGCCCGGTGTCGACCTCCACACCCGAAGCGGCGAACTTCGCCATCAGCTTCTCCCCGGCCGGCAGGAAGTACTCGTTCGACAGGAGATAGTCCGCCATGACCGTCTCCCGATCGACACCCAGGATCGTCAGCACGATCGCCGCGAGCCAACCCGTACGATCCTTGCCCGCCGTGCAGTGGAACAGCAACGGCAGCGAACCGGACTCCGCGATCAGACGCACCGCGTCACCGAAACGCGCGCGCTCCGCGTCATCGGCCACGAACGAGCGGTTGATCGACACCAGCGCCCCCACATTGCGGCCCCCCTCCAAGAGCCGCGCGCGCTCAGCCGGATCGAAAGCCGCGTTGTAGTACCGGTCGAGGTCACCACCACCAACAGGCAACGCCGTGACCTCCAGACCATCAGGGAGACGATCCGGACCCGCCGCGTGAATCTCACCCGCAGTACGGAAATCCACCACCGACGCCAACCCCAGACCCGCCAAAGCCATGACGTCGTCATCCGTGAGGGCATTGAGGGCACCCGCACGGAACAGACGACCCTCGGCCACCACCCGGCCATTGGAAGTCGGGTAACCGCCGAGGTCACGGACATTGGGGGAGCCTTCGAGCGGGAAATGGCGGGGCATGGGAACTCCTTGCCTATGTGAGCGGCTGTGCTGATTTGGGCGGCTGTGCTGGTTTGGGCGGCGCGAACGAAACCGTCTGAAGGGTATGGGATCGGGCTCGGCCCGCCGCCGGTGCGGGGTTCCCGGCGCGGGGGCGGAAGCGTGGCCGGGTTCCCGGGGTGGGGGCGAGCGAAGCGAGGTTCGGGTTTGTGGGGGCGTGTCGTGGGTTCCCGGTGTTGGGTGGGTGAGGTTGTAAGGGCCTGTGCTTGTTTGGGCGGCGCGAACGAGACCGCCTGCCAGGCGTGGGATCGGGCTGCGGCACGCCGCCGGTGCCGGGTTCCCGGCGTGGGTGCGGAAACGCGGCCGGGTTCCCGGCGTGGGTGGGCGAGCGAAGCGAGACTCGCTCCTGGCGGGATGGCTGCGGCCGGGTTCCCGGTCTTGGGTGGGTGAGGTTTTAAGGGCCTGTGTTTGTTTGGGCGGCGCGAACGAGACCGCCTGAGGGGTATGGGATCGGGCTGCGGCCCGCCGCCGGTGCCGGGTCCCCGGCCAGGATGCGGAAACGCGGCCGGGTACCCGGCCTGGGTGGGCGAGCGAAGCGAGACTCGCCGATCGAGGAGGCGCTGCGGCCGGGTTCCCGGCGTGCGTGGGTCGTGCAGTGGAGCTCGCGCTCGCGGGGGCCGTGTCTGGGTTCCTGGTCTTGGGTGGGTGAGGTTTTAAGGGCCTGTGCTTGTTTGGGCGGCGCGAACGAAACCGCCTGCCGGGCATGGGATCGGGCTGCGGCCCGCCGCCGGTGCCGGGTCCCCGGCGTGGGTGAGCCGCGAAGCGGGGCTCGGCCTTGGCGGGGCCGCTGCGGCCGGGTTCCCTGTGTGGGCGGGCGAGCGAAGCGAGACTCGGCCTTGGTGAGACTGCTGCGCGCGGGTTCCCTGGCCTGCGTGGGCGAGCGAAGCGAGGCTCACGCTCGTGGGATCGGCGTCTTGGGTTCCCGGCCTTGGTGGGTGGGCTTTTAAGGGCCTGTGCTTGTTGGGGCGGCGCGAACGAAACCGCCTGCCGGGTATGGGATCGGGCTGCGGCCCGCCGCCGGTGCCGCGTCCCCGGCCAGGGCGCGGAAACGCCGCCGGGTTCCCGGCCTGCGTGGGCGAGCGGAGCGAGGCTCGCCCTGAGTGGGGGCGTTCGGGTGGGTCTCGGCGTGAGTGGGACACGTGGCTGTGTTCTCCGCGTGGGTGGGCGGGTGAGCGAAGCGAGGCTCGCGCTCGCCGGGCCGCGTCTTAGGTTCCCGGGCCCGAGTGGGCCGCGAAGCGAGGCTCACGCTTGTGGGGTGTGTCTTGGGTCCCCGGCCTTGGGGGGTGGGCTTTTAAGGGCCTGTGCCTGTTCGGGCGGCGCGAACGAAACCGCCTGCCGGGCATGGGATCGGGCTGCGGCCCGCCGCCGGTGCCGCGTCCCCGGCCAGGGTGCGCGAGCGAAGCGAGACTCGCCAGACAGGAGACCCCTGCGGCCGGGCCCCGACGTGGTGCCTCGGCGAAGCCGGATCCCCGGCCCGGGCCTCCACGCGCGAGGCCCCCCGCGTCGGCGGGCGGAAGTCGGTGCGACTCGCGCTCGCACCAACGCCAGGTCCCCGCCACGCCCCAGCCCATCCCTGTTACCGCTCGACCGTCGCCGTCGCCTCACGGCATGATGGCGCCATGCGGATGATCAGTCGCGGCGGCGTCACCGAGATCGAGATCCGGCGCTCGCGCTTCATCTGCGCCGTCGCCCGCGTCTCCACCGAGGACGACGCCGCCGCCTTCATCGCCGCACGACGCCGCGAACACCGCGCCGCCACCCACAACTGCACCGCCTACGTCCTCGGCGAACACGCCGAACTCGGCAAGAGCAACGACGACGGCGAACCCGCCGGCACCGCCGGCGTCCCCATGCTGGAAGTCCTCCACCGGCGCGGCCTCACCGACACCGTCGCCGTCGTCACCCGCTACTTCGGCGGCGTCAAACTCGGCGCCGGCGGCCTCGTCCGCGCCTACGGCCAATCCGTCACCGCCGCCCTCGACGACGTCGGCGCCGTCGAACGCGTCCCCGTCACCATCGTGACCATCGACGTCGACCACACCCGCGCCGGACGCCTCATCGGCGACCTCCACGCACGCGGCCACCGGCTCGGCGACACCCGCTACGGCACCGGCGTCGCACAAGACGTCTACGTCCCCGACGACGAACTCCACGCCTTCACGACCTGGGCCGCCGAAGCCACCGCCGGACAGGCCGTCCTCACACGAGGCGCCTCGACCTACGTCGAGATCCCCGTCGAAGGCTGAGCCCGGCGACGGCGAGTGCGCGTCAGGCTCTCCGCGTCCAGACGCGACCAGTCCGCCGCGGCCGCCAGCGAATGCTCACGACCACCGGCGACATGACGCGCGGCGTGATCCGCGGCCAGCCCGGCGTCCCCGGCGGCGATCGCCGCGTACAGCTCCTCGTGCTCGGTGCACTGGACGGCCTGGTCGCGGTCGGCGGTGAGATGGAACAGCCGGCGCAAACGGCCCGACAGCGGCCGGGCGAGCGTGCTGAGCAGGGCGTTTCCCGCGATCGCGACCAGCTCGTCATGGAAGTCGGCGTTCGCCTCGGTGACCCCGGCGCGATCACCGGCGGCCATGGCCGCCCGCGCCCCGTCGAGATGACCGCGCAGCCGGGCGAGGCCCTCGCCGTCGGCGCGTTCGGCGGCCAGCCGCGCGGTGAGGGCCTCCAGGCTCTCCCGGACGTCGAAGAGATCACGGACGTCGTCGGGCGTGAAAGGGCTCACGATCGTGCCGCGGCCCGGGACGGTGACGACGAGACCGTCGGCGGCCAGCAAGCGCAGCGCCTCGCGCAGGGGAATGCGGGAGACCTCCAGTTCGGCGGCCAGATCGCGTTCGACGAGCCGGAGCCCCGGCGGCGCGGTCGCCTCGATGATGCGGCGGCGCAGGGTCTCGTACACGCGGTCGCGCAGTGCCCCCGGTCGTCCGTTGTCGGTCACGTCGTTCCTCGCTGCCGGCGGATGAGGGGGTCGACGCTACTAGTCCACACCCCGAGGATAGTGGTATACCGTTAACTCTACGACCCCCGCGAGAGGACCACCATGACCGAGCTGCTCCTGCGCGACGCCACCGTCGACGGTGTCCGCACCGACCTCCTGCTCCGCGACGGCCGCGTCGCCTCCATCGCGCCGTCCATCGACGCGCCCGGCGCGACCGTCGAGGACCTGCGCGGACGTCTCGTCCTGCCGGGCTTCGTCGACGGCCACGCCCACCTCGACAAGACCCTGTGGGGCGGGCCGTGGGTGCCGCACTCGGCGCCGCCCGGGCTGATGAACAAGATCCGCAACGGGCAGGTCCGCCGCCCCGAGCTCGGCATCCCCAGCGCCGACTACATCACCGCTCTGCTGAGCCACATGGTCACGCTCGGCACGACCCACGTGCGCTCCCACGTCGACGTCGACCCCGAGGTCGGCCTCGGCTCGGTCGTCGCCGTCCGCGCCGCCCTGGAACGCCTCGACGGTCGCATCACCGCCGAGCTCGTCGCCTTCCCGCAGACCGGCATGCTCATCAGCCCCGGCACCGCCGAACTCCTCGAAGAGGCCCTCAAGCAGGGCGTCGAGCACATCGGCGGCATCGACCCGGCCGGTGTCGACCGCGACCCGGTCAAGCACCTCGACGTCATCTTCGAGCTGGCCGCGCGGCACGGCACGGGCGTCGACATCCACCTGCACGATCGCGGGACGCTCGGCGTCTTCCAGTTCGAGCTGATCATCGAGCGCACGCGCGCCCTGGGGCTCGCCGGGAAGGTCACCATCAGCCACGGCTTCGCCCTCGCGGGCGCCGACCCCGAGACCCGCGACCGCCTCGTCGCCGGGCTCGCCGGTGCCGGGATCAGCCTGGCCACGACCGCGCCCTCCCCGGCGCTCCCGCTGAAGGCGCTGTACGAGGCGGGCGTCCCGGTCACCCTCGGCAACGACGGCGTCCGCGACCTGTGGAGCCCGTACGGCACCGGCGACATGCTGGAGCGCGCCCTCTTCCAGGCCAAGCACTCCGGCTTCGCCGAGGACGCCGACATCGCCCTCGCCGTCGACGCCGCCACTCTCGGCGGCGCTCGCGTCACCGGTCTCGGCGACTACGGCATCGTCGAAGGCGCCCGTGCCGACCTCGTCGTCGTCGACGTGCGCAACGCCGCCGAGGCCGTCGTCCTGCGGCCGGTGCGTTCGCTGGTCGTCAAGGCGGGCCGGATCGTCGCCCGCGACGGCGAACTGGTCTAGGTCAGGACGCGCGCGAGTTGCGCGTCGAGGATCCGGACCGCGGTCTCCTGGTCGCGCAACCCCACCAGTACATGTGAGGAGAGGCCCTCGGCGAGGGCGAACAGCGCGTCGGCCTCGTCGGCGACGTTCACGCCGGGGGCCGTTCCCGACCGTTCGAGCAGGAACACGATGAGGTCGCGCAGTTTCCCGTAGCCCTCCCGCAGGTGCTCCGCCAGGCGCGGGCTGCTCGTCGACTTCGTCCAGAAGGCCAGACCGACGGCGACGGCCTCGGCGCTCTCCTCGTCGACGGGGATGATCTGCAGCAGGACCCCGCGCAGGGTGTCGCGCGGGGTGGCGTCCGGGATGTCCGCGAGGTAGGCGGCGACCCGCGCGGCACCGCGCTCGTTGACGTCCTCCAGGGCGAAGACCAGCATGTCCTCCTTGGTCTTGAAGTAGTGCTGGACGGCGCCCATCGACACGCCTGCCTCGGTGGCGACGTCGCGCAGGCTGACCGCGTCGAGCCCGCGCGTGGCGATGATCCGGCACACGGCCCCGGCGAGGTGACGCCGACGCTCGGCGTGGTCGACCTGCTTGGGCATCATGCCGCCTTCCCTCGACCTTCACCATGCAATCGCATTGCCATTCTAGGCTCGCCCGGTTTACCATGCGATCGCATTGTAAAACTGGGAGGACAGGATGAGACGACGAACTTTCCTCGTGACCGCGCTGCTCGCGGTCACGGCGGTGCTCGCCGGAACGGCCGTGGCGGACGTGACGACGGAGACCGGCCGCTCCACCGTGGTGCGGACCTCGGCCGGATGGCTGCGCGGGGAGGCCGGCGCCGACCACCGCTGGTTCCGCGCGATCCCCTACGCCGCACCGCCCGTCGGCGACCTGCGCTGGGAGGACCCGCGACCGGCGCGCTCCTGGTCCGGCGTGCGCGACGCCACCGGTGAGACCGCCCGCTGCGTGCAGGAACCGGGCGCCGGCGGGAAGGCGAGCCGCACGGAGGACTGCCTCTACCTGGAGGTCGCCACACCGCGCTCCACGGGCCGTCCGAAGCCGGTGATGGTCTGGTTCCACGGCGGCGGTTTCATTCAGGAGTCCGCGGGCGACTACGACCCGCGCCGCCTCGCCGTCGGCGGCGACGTCGTGGTCGTCACCGTCAACTACCGCCTGGGGATGCTCGGCTTCTTCGCGCATCCCGGACTGCCCGGCTCGGGTTCCTTCGGGATCGCCGACCAGCAGGCCGCGCTGCGCTGGGTGCAACGCGAGATCCGCGCCTTCGGCGGCGACCCGGGGCGCGTGACCATCGTCGGCGAGTCCGCGGGCGGCCAGAGCGTCTGCGGGCACCTGGCCTCACCGGCGGCCTCGGGTCTCTACCAGGGCGCGATCATCCAGAGCGGGCTGTGCACCCGCGACCTGCCCGGCGGGGCGCTGCTGCCCGGACTGCCGCCGCTCCCGCCCTGGTCACCGCAGGAGGCCGTCGCGGCGCGAGGCGCGGCGACCGCCGAGCGGCTCTGCCCGGGCCGCGCCGACGCCGTGACCTGCCTCCGCCAGCAGACTCCCGATCGACTGGTGACCACCGGCGAGTTCTTCGCCTACGCCAGCCCGGCCTACGGCACCCCTGCCCTGCCGGAGGACCCGCGCGTCGTGTTCGCCGAAGGCGGGCGCGAACCCGTGCCGGTCCTCTCCGGCACGACGCGCGACGAGAGCCGCTACGTCGCCGCCGCCTTCTACGAGTTCGCCGGGAACCCGATCACCGCCGGGAACTATCGCGAGCTGATGACCCTCGGCTTCGGCGCGGCCGCACCGAAGGTCCTCGACCGCTACCCCCTCGCCGACTACGACAGCCCGCCGCTGGCCTGGTCGGCGGCCATGACCGCCGCGATGTGGGCCTGTCCGGTCCTGGAGCGCCACGACATGTTCGGCGGGACGCTCTACGCCTACGAGTTCGCCGACGAAAACGCGCCCTCGACTCTGCCCACCACGCCGAGTTTCCCGCTCGGGGCCGCCCACGCCTCCGACCTCGCCTACCTGTGGGCCGCACCCGGCGACCCCCACCTGACGCCCGCGCAGGAGAAGCTGTCGGCGCGGATGGTCGCCTACTGGTCGAACTTCGCGCGCCACGGCGACCCCAACGGCCGGGGACTGCCCGCCTGGCCCGTGTACGACGACGGGGGCCCCGTCGCACTCGCTCCGGGCGCGATCGCCCCGGTCGACCAGGACGCCCGGCACGGCTGCGGATTCTGGCGCGAGATCTGGGCCGCGGCCGAGGGTTAGATTGGCCCGATGCCCGAAACGACCGTTCACCTCGTCCCCACCGGGGACGGTTACCTCGTCCCCGACGGTCTCACCGAGGCCGTCGGGGTCCCCCTCACCGAAGCCCTGCACGCCGCGATCCGCCCCCTCGGCGCCGCCGAACGGCTCCTCCGTGAGGCCGTCGGCGGACCGGCCGTCGACGGCATCCCCGACGACCCCGAGCCGATGCCGCCCACCCGCGTGCGCGCCGGAGCCGTCGTGGTCCGCGACGGGCGGATGCTGCTCGTCGCCCTCCCCACCGAGCAGGGACTCGTCTACGAGATCCCCGGTGGAGGCGTCGAGGACGGCGAGACCCTCGAAGAGACCGTCCGCCGCGAACTCGCCGAGGAGACCGGCCTGGTCGCGGTGCCCGGCCGGCGGATCGCCCGGGTCTGGCGCACCAGCGCGCGCCTGCCCGGCCTTTTCCTCGACCACTACTTCCTCGCCGAGGTCAGCGGCGAGTTCGGCGACCCCGCCGACCTCGACCTCGACGGCGGGGAACCGGTATGGGTGCCCGTCGGCGAGATCGCGAGGCTGCCCGTGTGGCCGAGGCGCCTGCGCTGGCGGATCGCGCACTGGTGGGAGCACGGCTGGCCGGAGACCGTCGTCGACCTCGCCGACCGCAACGAGGACCTCTCGGGCGAATGCCGCTGGTGAAATCCGCGTGAGCCCGAGCGTGCGTAAATGGTCTTGGAGCACTACGGTGTTCCGAGTGCGGCGTACCCCCGGCGCCGTCCCCCGCCGCGCGCCGGCCGCGCGCGAGAGAGCGGAGTTGACACATGAGTTTCCACGTGAAGCTCGACGAGCTCGCCACCGCGCAGTCGAACCTGCGCGGACTCTCGAAGGACGGTGAGGCCGCCGCCGCCCTCGCCGCCGACTCCAACCCGGACTGGTTCGTCTGGGGAGCGCTCGGGTCGTTCCTGGCCTCGTCCTACTTCCAGACCGCCGACGACGTCCACGGGCACCTCAAGGACATGCACGAGGCCCTCGACGCCCACGCCGAGCGCATCAAGATCTGCGCGGACTCCTACCGGACCAAGGAAGAGGACAACACGACGACGATGGAGGCCATCCAGCGTCGGCTCGACGGCAAGTGACACCCCCGCCCCCGCCTGAACCTCGCGTACCCGGCACGCGCGAACGCATCTAAGGAACCGCCATGGGAGAACCGGACACCAGCAAGGACACCGACGTCACCAACGACGAGGGCCACGGCGACTCGTCCCCCTCGCTGCTCGGCGGTGACTTCGGGTCGGGAAACAGCTACTTCGACACCAGCGGCGACAACCTCAAGGACAGCGTCCCGCTGTACAGCAACGTCGACGGGATGAGCAGCGCCTTCGGGAACCTCGCCAAGGGCGAGGACATCTCCGGCAGCGTCATGGACGTCGGCATCCAGATCACCGACATGGCGGCCAACATCGGCCTGCTCATGGTCGACCCGATCGGTTTCCTGGTCAACGCGGGCATCGGCTTCCTCATCGACTTCATCCAGCCCCTTGAGGACATGCTCGGCATGGTCACCGGCAACCCCGAGCGGATGGGCGCCGAGATCGACAAGTGGGGCCGCGTGCGCGACGCGCTGGAACCCATGGCCGAGAAGGTCAAGGAGGTCGGCGCCAAGGACATGCCCGGCTGGGTCGGCGAGGCCGCGACCATCGCCAAGAAGCGCCTCGACGAGTTCGGCGACGCCATCGCCGCCGTCGGCGGCCAGATCGCCTCCCTGGAGAGCGTCCTCGAACTCGCCAAGGCCCTCGCCGGTGTCGCCCAGGACGTCATCAAGGGCATCATCAGCTCGTGGGTCTCGGGCCGGATCATCGCCTGGATGGTGGCCGCCGCCACCTCGGGCATCTCCTTCGGCGGCTCCATCGGCGTCTTCGTCGCCGAGAGCCTGATGTCCTACAGTCGCGCGGTACTCCAGGTGACCTCGGCGATGCGCCGGGGCAGCCAGATCTTCCAGGCGATCGCCAAGATCCTGGACAAGGCCAAGATCGCCGTCCAGGCGCTCGGCAACGGCTTCGCCGTCATCAAGGCCCTGCCCAACGTCGTCAACAGCGCCGTGACCGAGGCGGGCTCGAACACGGGGATGTCCAATCCCGCCATCAGCAACGCGATGCAGTGAACACGCCGACGGCCCGCCTCCCTCACGGGACGCGGGCCGTCGGTGCGTCTAAGGCCTCTCAGCCGGCCAGTGCGGCTTCTGCGTCGAGCGTGACCGCGGCGGCGTGCACGACCGCGGCGACGCGCAGCGCGTCGTGCACGTGCTCGCGGGAGGCGCCGGCCTTGACCAGCGCCTTCTCGTGCGACTCCAGGCAGACCCCGCAGCCGGTGACGGCCGAGACGGCCAGGCACCACAGCTCGAAGTCGACCTTGTCGACGCCCGGGTTCCCGATCACCTGCATGCGCAGCCGCGCGGGCAGGGACTGGTAGGCCTCATCGCCGATGAGGTGCTTGCCCCGGTAGTAGATGTTGTTCATCGCCATGATCGAGGCGGCCGCCTTCGCCGCTTCGATCGCCTCGGGGGAGACGTTCTTGGCGGCCTCCTCGACGACCTCGCGCAGCACGACGGCGTTGCGGGCCGCGACGGCCGTCGCGACGAGTGCGCCCCACAGCCGCTGCGGCGTCAGCGACGACGTGGTCGTCACCGAGCCCAGGTTCAGCCGCGTGTCCTTGGCGTAGGCGGGGAGGGATTCCTTGATCGTGTCGATGCCCATGGGACCTAGCCCGCCATCAGCTTCTGGGCGTCGAGGGTGTCCGTGCCCTTGTTCCAGTTGCACGGGCACAGCTCGTCGGTCTGCAGCGCGTCGAGGACCCGCAGGACCTCGGCGACGTTGCGGCCGACCGAACCGGCCGTGACCATGGCGAACTGGATCTCGTTGTTCGGGTCGACGATGAACGTGGCGCGCTGGGCGACGCCGTCCTCGCCGAGGACGCCCGCGGCCTCGGTCAGCTCGCGCTTGACGTCGGAGAGCATCGGGAAGGGGAGTTCGCGCAGGTCGGGGTGGTCCTTGCGCCACGCGAAGTGCACGAACTCGTTGTCCACCGACCAGCCGAGCACCTGGGCGTCGCGGTCGGCGAACTCGCCGTTGAGGCGGCCGAACTCGGCGATCTCGGTCGGACAGATGAAGGTGAAGTCCTTCGGCCACGCGAACAGGACGCGCCACTTGCCTTCGTAGGACTTGTTGTCGATGGTCTCGAAGGCCTTCTCGGGGTCGAGCGAGACGCAGGCGGTCAGCTCGTAGGCCGGGAAGTGGTCGCCGACGGTAAGCACGTTGTGGCACTCCTTGGAAGGTGACGATCGGTGAAGACGCCAGCGCGTTAAGTCGCTTTCTGGAGTCGTTCCAAAGTATGCCGTAAAGGTGGGACGCGGCCGAAGGCGCGGTCGGGCCGAGTGGGAGAGATCACCGGGAACGCCGAAGGGCGCGGCACCGGCCGGCACCGCGCCCCTCGGTCGTCGGGTCACTGGTCGAAGAGCACGCTCAGACTCTCGCGACGGTGGATCCGGGAGATCGCCTCGGCGAACAGCGGCGCGACCGAGGCCACGCGCACCTTGGGGGAGAACTCGACCGGCTGGTTCTCGACGGTGTCGGTCACCCACAGCGTCTCGATCGGGCTCATGTCCAAACGGTGCATGGCCTTGCCGGTGAACACGCCGTGCGAGACCGCGGCACGCACCGACTTGGCGCCCTTGTCGATGAGGCACTCGGCGACCTCGGCGAGGGTGCCGGCGGTGATGGTGAAGTCGTCGACGATCAGCGCGTGCCGGTCGCGGACGTCGCCGATCAGGTCGATCACCCGCGCGGCCTCGCTGTGGTCGACCCGCTCCTTGTCGGCGATCGCCAGCGGGGCGTCGAGCCTGCGGGCGAACATGCGGGCCTTCTTGGCGAAACCGGCGTCGGGGGAGACGACGACCAGGTCGGTGAGTCCCTCGGCGGAGATCGCCTCGGTCAGGGTCGGCAGGGCGTAGAGGTCATCGACCGGAATGCCGAAAAAACCCTGGATCTGCGGTGCGTGCAGGTCCAGGGTCACGACGCGATCGGCTCCGGCGGCCTCGATGGACTGGGCGCAGACCCTGGCCCTGATCGAGACTCTCGGCTCGTCCTTCTTGTCGCCCTTGGCATAACTGAAGTACGGCATCACCACGGTCACCGAAGCGGCCGACGCGCGCTTGAGGGCGTCCACCCAGAACAGCAGCTCCATGAAGTGGTCGTTGGCGGGGAAGACCGTCGACTGCACCAGATAGGCGTGCCGTCCGCGGACGTTCTCACCGACCTTGACGAAGAGGTTCCCGTCGGAGAACTGCAGGACCTCCCCGAGACCGGCCTGGATGCCCATGTGCCGGCAGATGTTCTCGGTGAGTACCGGGCTCGCCGAGCCGCCGAAAACCAGAAGATCGTCATCGCGTGTCATCGCGCACCGCCTCCCTGCGACCCGTTGTCGCCCGGGCTTGTTCTTCGTGGGGGTTTGGCTTCGTCATTCATCCTCGCGGCCACGCTGAGGATCATCGCATGCCCGGGAAGATCTAAGCGTTGGGTTCCCGACACGCCGCGTATACCGCGATGTGGGAATTCTCGCCAAGATCTGGAAGCCGCTGGCATAGTGGTCGCCGTGAGCCTCCACCTCATTATCGGCCCTTAGCGCGCTGTCGAACAGACCCACAGCGCGCAGACCTCCCGTGACCACGGGGGGTCTTCTTGTTTTCCAGGTTCAGGCAAGCACGAGTCAACGCGGCAAGGCCGCAGCGGACGAAAGGACGGCCCCCTGATGAGCGAGCCCGCCGACGAGTTCCATCTCTACGACACGACCCTTCGCGACGGCGCACAACGCGAGGGGATCGGCTATTCGGTGGCCGACAAGCTCGCCGTCGCGAGGCTGCTCGACGACCTCGGCGTGGACTACATCGAAGGCGGCTGGCCGGGAGCGCTGCCCAGCGACACCGAGTTCTTCCGCCGGGCCCGCCACGAACTCGACCTGAAGAACGCCACCCTGGTGGCCTTCGGCGCCACCCGCAAGGCGGGCCGCGCCGTCGAGGACGACCCGCAGGTCAAGGCCCTCCTCGACGCCGGCACCTCGGCACTGTGCCTGGTCGCCAAGTCCGACGTCCGCCACATCCGGCGGGCCCTGCGCACCACGGTCGAAGAGAACCTGGCCATGATCTCCGACACCGTCTCCTACGCCGTCGCCCAGGGCCGCAAGGTCTTCCTCGACTGTGAGCACTTCTTCGACGGCTACCGCGACGACCCCGGCCACGGCACCGAGGTCGTCCGCACCGCCTTGACGGCGGGCGCCGACGTCGTCGTCCTCTGCGACACCAACGGCGGCATGCTCCCGCACGACGTCACCGAGATCGTCACCGAACTGCGTGCCGCGCTCGACGGGACCCTGCCCGCCGGGAAGAGCGTCCGGCTCGGCATCCACTGCCAGAACGACACCTCCTGCGCCGTGGCCAACACCGTCACCGCCGTCAAGGCCGGTGCCATGCACGCCCAGTGCACCGCCAACGGCTACGGCGAACGTCCCGGCAACGCCGACCTGTTCGCCGTCGCCGGGAACCTCGCGCTCAAACTCGGGCTGCCCGTCCTACCCGGCGGCGGCCTGGCCAAGATGACGCGTGTATCGCACGCCATCGCCGAGATCGCCAACCTCGCCCCCGACACCCATCAGGCGTACGTGGGACACGCGGCCTTCGCCCACAAGGCGGGACTGCACGCGAGCGCGATCAAAGTGGACCCGGAGCTCTACAACCATGTCGATCCGGCCGTGGTCGGCAACGACATGCGGGTCCTCGTCACCGAGATGGCCGGTCGGGCCAGCATCGAGCTCAAGAGCGCCGAGCTCGGTCTCGACCTGACCGGCCGTCCCGACGTCACCGCGCGGGTCACCAGCAAGGTCAAGGAGCTGGAGGCCGCCGGCTGGTCCTTCGAGGCCGCCGACGCGTCCTTCGAACTCCTCGTCCGCGAGGAACTCGACGACACGGTCCCCGCGCCCTTCTCCCTGGAGTCCTACCGCGTCATCGTGGAACACCGCGAGGACGGCGCCGTGGTCAGCGAGGCCACCGTCAAGGTCCGTGTCCGCGGCGAACGCGTCATCGCCACCGCCGAGGGCAACGGTCCCGTCAACGCCCTCGACTCCGCGCTCCGCCAGGCCCTCCAGCGCCACCACCCGGCGCTGGCCGAGGTCGAACTGGCCGACTACAAGGTGCGCATCCTCGCCGGTTCGCACGGGACGGCCGCGGTGACGCGCGTCCTGATCGACTCCAGCGCCGAGGACCGCGACTGGACCACCGTCGGCGTGCACGAGAACGTCGTCGAGGCCAGCTGGCACGCCCTCGTCGACGCCCTCACCTACGCCCTGGCGCCGGCTCCCGCCGCCCGTTGAGGCGAGGGCGGGTTTGGCGGCGCTGAGTACGGTAGGCGGGTGGTCCACAACGACAGCCGCTACGGCTATGCCGCACGCCCCGACCCGACCCTGGCGCGTCGCCGGATCGTCGCGGGCGCCCTCCTGGGCCTCATCGCCCAGGTGGTGCTCGCGACGATCCTCGGCCTCCTGGCCGTCTCGGGCGGCACGATCGGCGACTTCTTCGCGATGGGCTCCTTCTCCAGCCTCGTCGCCACCCCCCTGTGCTTCGCCGCGGCCTTCGGCCTGATGTTCAGCCCGAAGACCCGCCAGCTCGGCGTCGGCGTCCTCGTCGGCGCCGTCGTCGGGACGCTCCTGCTCGCCGGAGGATGCGCCGCTTTCGGGTGAACTAGGGTGAACCGGGCGGGTGGGGCATTAGCGTCACCCTAGGCCGATGGTCGGCGACCCGGGGGGACAGCCATGCCAGCAGATCCGAGACGCGTGCTCACCATGTCCGAACTCGTCTCGGCCGAGGCCGACCGCATGCTCCGGCAGGCGGTGGCGCTCACCGAGATGCCGGCCGCGGCGCCCGACCCGGTGCTCAGCGCCGAACTCGACGCCCACAGCGCCCGCTGCCAGTCGGTGGCCCGGCAGCTCGACCGGCTGGCGGAGGTGCTCGAAGAGCACTCCCGCGCGATCGAGGAACCCGCCTACCGGCGCCACCTGCCCGAACTGGCCGCGGTGGCCGGTATCGGCGCCGTCCTCGGGGCGGGGGCCTTCGCGCTTCACCGCTCACGGCGGAAGAGCCGGGGAAGCCGATGAGCCAGGGCCACGCGCACGTCCACACCCGGCACCTGCACGGCCACGAGCCCGGCGAGTCGGCGCCGCACGAGACCGAGGAGCTGATGCTCCTGGCCCGCGACCTGGGCGTCTGCGCCGAACAGATCGCGACGACCGCCGGCCGCCTCACCGCGCTGCTCGGCGACCCGGCGCTGCTGCGCTCGCTGGCGGCCAGTCCCCGCACGGGAGCGCGGGTCACCGCGCTGCTGACCAGGATCATCGCCGGAGCCGAAGGCCTCGGCTGCGGGACCGAGACGACGAAGCTGGGCAAGGTCGTCGCCATGCTGACCGGCGCCGGCGGCGGCGAGAGCCTGCCCGCGCTGGTCGCGGCCACCGCGCTGAAGGCGCGCATCCGGGGCCTGGCGCGCATGCACCCCGAACTGTTCGCCGACCACGACATGGCCGCGCTGATCGACGCCGTGGAAGGCGACCGGCAGGCCGAGGCCGTCGGACGCTTCCGCCGGATGCTCGCCGAACGTGGGACGGGTGAGGCGCTCGGGGCGATCGCGCCGGTCTTCATCGAGCTGTCCGGGCTGATCGCGCTGCTCGACGACAACCCCTTCAACGACGCCGTCGGCTGGAACTTCGCCACCGGCAAGCCCATGACCTGCGAACCGGTCCTGGGAATGCCGCTGACCTGGGGCTCGGCCCTGGAGCACGGCGGAGGCAGCGCCGAACCCGTCGAGCTGACGCCCGCGGTCGCCTCGCTGATCGAGGACGACGGAACGATCGTGGCGCACATGCGCAACATCAGGCTGATGCGGCCCTTCGGGTATGCCCTGCTGCACCGGATCCGCGGCCGCGACGGCGCCGAACGCTTCGTCCTGGTGCTGCCCGGCCTGACCGCCGACACCGTCGACGGCGACGCCGCCATGGACCTCGTCGGCGCCATCCGCAACACCCAGCTGACCGACGCGGCCTACACGCGGGCCATGCGCTCGCTCTTCGCGCAGGCCGGTGTACCCGCCGGCGCCGAGGTCGCGCTGATCAGCCACAGCCAGGGCGGCGTCGTGGCGATGAACCTGGTCGAGGACGAGGAACTCGTGGAGCGCTACCGGTTCACGCACCTCGTCGCCGTCGGCGCCCCCATCGACTACCGCAGCCCGCTGGACGCGTCCCTGTGGGTGGCCAGCGTGACCAACCAGCACGACATCGTGCCGACCCTGGACGGCCGCGGCTTCGGCTCGCCCTACGACCCGCACCCCGACTGGTACGAGGTCGACTACGCCGACGGACGGCACGGCTTCCCGGCCTGCCACGGCGCCGCCCGCTACGCCGAGAACCTGGAGACGGACATTCCGGAGGCGGCGGCGCACATCGACCGCCAGCTCGCGCGCTACCGGGGTGAGATCGTGGAGACGCGGGCGTTCAGGTTGAGCGACTGAGGGCTTCGGTCTCCTGGGTTCGGGGCAGGATTGGCCGGGGGCTTCCCGCTGCCCGGTGAGGAGGCCCCTCACCCTCGCAAAACAGGTCGGGACCTGGCCGCCGCGACCGGCCGCGACATCGCCGTCCGTGAGATCGCCACCCCGGCCGAGGCGGTCCGGTTTCGCTACCCCGACGGTGCTCCGCCGGCACTCGCGGCGGCGATCGTCGAGGGTCTGACGCTCATGCGCGCCGACACCGAAGGCGTGCGCGGTGACACCGTGCGACGGCTACTCGGCCGCGCCCCGGGGACCTTCGCCGACTGGTGCTCGCGGAACGCCGGGGCGTTCCGCCAGACGACGCCG
Organism: Phytomonospora endophytica; assembly: GCF_014202425.1. Taxonomy (GTDB): domain Bacteria; phylum Actinomycetota; class Actinomycetes; order Mycobacteriales; family Micromonosporaceae; genus Phytomonospora; species Phytomonospora endophytica. Next base: position 88,295 of record NZ_JACHGT010000005.1, read on the forward strand.
CCTAGTCCTCGCCTTCCTCGTCGAAGTCCCCGAAGTCCCCGAAGCCGCCGGGCCCCATCGGCACCATCACCGTCGGCGGGGTGTCGGGCCGGTCGGCGACGGCGAACTTGATCCGGAACGGGTCGAAGCCGTACGGCAGTGGCTGGTCGGGTCGCAGTTCCTGCGTCAGCAGCCGGAACCGGGCCTCGCGCAGGAAGGCCGCCATCGCGGTGGTGGCGATGAAGACGCCCAGGTCACCGCCGGGGCAGGCGGCCGGGCCGCGGCTCGTCGGGGACAGCGCCCAGTCGTTGTCGGCGCTGCCGTCGAGCCACTGCTGTGGTGTGAAGCGGTGGGCGGCGCGACCACGATAGGCGGCCCTGCCGTGGTAGACCAGCGAGATCGCGACCTCGGCGTCCTCGGGAACGAGCGCGCCGTCCCAGTCGGTGTCGCGGGTGACGACGCGGGCCAGGTCGCGCATGATCGGCCACAGCCGCGCCGACTCCAGCACGGTCGCCTTCAGGTGCGGCATGGCCAGCACGGAGTCGGCGGTACCGGCGTGGTGGAAGCGGTCGGCGTCGGCGATCTCCTCCTCGATCGCGGTCAGGAACCACGGGTGGGTCGACAGCAGCGCGAGGGTCCGCGCGGCGAGCGGGGCGATCGTGTCGAAGCCCATGAGCCACTGCGCGACCTGTCCCGAGGGGTGCACGCGGGCCTCGATCGGCAGGTCGGCGAAGCGCCCGACGAGACTCCCCGACTGCCCGACGTCGATGTAGCGGTGGACGCGGTCGTCGAAGCGGGCGCGCAGGGCGTGCATCCGTCCCCGCCGCCAGACCCGCAGGCCCATCCAGTTGCCTTCACGGCGCAGCGTCTCCAGCAGCTCGCTGACCTCGACGTCCTCGGCCGCCACGTCGCCGAGGACGCAGCGCCGCCCGACGCGCTGGAAGGCCCGGCGCAGCGCGCGCCAGCTCAGCGGCCGCCCGGTCGCGCGCGGCCCGGTCAGCAGTGCCTCGACCTCCTCGTTGACGACCGTGGCGAAGCGCGCGGCCTCGCGGTGGGCGTCGCGGCCCCAGTCGAGGACGACCTCGTTGAAGCGGCGGCGGCTCTCGCGCAGTTCGCCTTCGGTGAGGATCACGCCGTCGGGCTGGAAGTGGCCCATCATGCGCCGTTTGAGGGGGGTGGCCATCGCGTAGAGGCGGTCGGAGCCCGACAGGACCCGCCGCACGTCCGAGCGGGACAGGACCAGCAGCGTCGCGCCGGTGATCCCGTTGGTCCACACCGGCTGGCCGGCGTGGTCCTCGTGGAGCCGGTCGAGCAGCCGGACGAGGCGCCGGTCGGCCTGGAGCCTGGTGAACAGCGCGTTGACCCGCGGGCGGGCGAGCACGACCCCGCGGCCGAGGTTGTTGGCGTTGTGCAGGAACAGCAGCCGCAACTGGTCCAAGGTGGACACCTGCGGGAAGGTGGGGTCGTTCATCGCTCGTCCCTTCCGTTCTGCGTGCCGGGGAAAACGGTCCGTACCGGGACCTCGATGAGTGTCGGCCCGTCCTTGCTCGTGGTGGCCTCCTCCAGGAGAGAGGCGAGGTGCACGGCGTCGACCGCGCGGTGGGCGCGCACGCCGTAGCCGGTGGCGATGGCGGAGACGTCGATCCCGCGCCCCGGCGCACCGGGGAACGCGCTCTCCCCGTCCACCGTGACGACGATCGTGACCGGCACCCGGTAGGCCGCGGCCGTCCACAGCGCGCACACGGCGTACTGGACGGGGCCGTCGCCGATGAGGCCGATGACGGGGCGCGACGGGTCGGCGAGCTGGGCGGCGACGGCGGCGGGCAGTCCGAAGCCGGAGCCGCCGTCGGCGGCGGCGAAGTACGAGCCGGGCCTGGTCAGTTTCACGTGCCGGGGGAAGAAATCGGCGTGCGTGGGCGCCTCGTGCACCCAGCGCGTGTGCGCCGGCGCGGAACGGGCGAGCGCGGTGAAGACCGCCGCCGGGTCCAGCGGGGAGCCTTTCGTGCCGCCCGGGTCGAGGGGCCGCCGTTCGGCCGGTTCGGCGCGCGGGTTCGGCTGCTTGGGGTCCTCGATCAGGTCGAGGAGGGTCTGGAGGGCGTAACCGACGTCGGCGATGACGGCGTCGCCGAACGGTGCCCGGGCCGCCTCGCCGGGGTCGCTGGTGAGCTGCACCAGGGTGGTCCCGGCGGGCGGGTAGTCGCCGGGAACGGGGTGCCGGCGACGGAAGACCGGCGCGCCGAGGACGACGACGAGGTCGTGGCCGTCGAGGGTCTCGTCGAGCGGGCCCATGTCGGGCGGCAGCGCGCCCTGGTACAGCCAGTGGTCCTGGGGGAAGGTGGCGCGGCTTTCGGCGGGGGCCGACCAGACCGGGGTGCGCAGGCGTTCGGCGAGGGCGACGGCGTCCTCCCAGGTCCCGTCGGCGTCGATCTCGGAACCGCAGATCAGGGCCGGTTTCTCGGCCTGGGTGAGGCGTTCGGCGAGCGCGGCGAGGGCCTGCGGGTCTCCGGCGGCGGCGACCGCGACGTGCCGTTCGGCGAGGGTCTCGGCGGCCCGTGCTCGGGCCTCGTCGACCTCGGTGTCGAGGTCGTGCGCGGGCAGCGACAGGATCACCGGGCCGCGCGGTGGGGTGTCGGCGATGAGCCGGGCGCGGGCGAGCGCGGCGGGGACGTCTTCGGCGCGGTGCGGCTCGTGGACCCATTTCACGGCGGTGGGGGCGAACAGGGGCTCCGAGTGCGGAGTGCCCTCCCCTCCCGCGGTGATCACGAGGGGGCTCTTGTTGCGGGCGGCGTTGACGATGGCGCCCATGGCGTCGCCGAGCCCGGCGGTGCCGTGCAGGTTCACGAGCGTCGGGGTGCCGGTGACCTGGGCGTGGGCGTCGGCCATGCCGACGACGACGGCCTCCTGGAGGCCGAGGACGTAGCGGAAGTCCGCGGGGAGGTCGTGCGCGAAGGAGGCCTCGGTCGAGCCGGGGTCGCCGAAGATCGTGGTCATCCTCCACCGGCGGAGCTGGCCGAGCACCAGCTCGCGGATCGTGGCCATGAACGTCCCCCTCACGGTCGGCGCGACCTCGTCCCATCATGGTCAACGCCGGGCCGGGTCCGCAGCCTTTTCGCGCCTTGCGGGCCGGGACACGACGGTGTCCCGGCCCTGCTGGGGGAGGCGATGGGTTACTTCAGGTCCCCGGCGATCGCGGCGAGGCCGGCGTTGGCGATGGACTCGTCGATGTCGCCGCTGGGGGCGCCGCCGACGCCGATCCCGGCGATGGCCAGGCCGTCGACGGCCACCGGCACGCCGCCGGCGAGGAACAGGGTGCCGGGGATGTCGGAGATGTTGGGGGCGTCGCCGGTCGCGCCGCCGGTGAGCTTGCTGGTCGGCTGGCCGAAGGACACCGCGGTGAAGGCCTTGCGGACCGCCGACTCCTCGGTCTGCGGGCCGGCCTGGTCGCCGTGGATGATCAGGCGGGTCGCGCCGGAGCGGTCCACGATCGCGATGGTGACGCGCTGGCCCTGCTTCTCGGCCTCCTTGAGGGCGGCCTGGGCGGCCTTCATCGCGGTCTTGGCCGAGATGGTGTCGGTCTCGACGACGCCGTCGTCCTTGCCGGGCTTGTTCGCGGCGGCCTCGGCGGCGGCGACCGTGGTCGCGGAATCGTCGACGTTGGCGCTCGCCGTGGCGGCGAGGCCGCCGATGACGCTCAGGCCGAGGGTGGTGGCGGCGATGGTCTTGATGAGCAGCGGCTTCTTCACGGGGTTCTCCAACCGAAAGTGGTGCGGGGCGTTCTCGCTTACGTCCTCCACACTCCGCGTCCTCGGGGTCGGCGGTGTCCGGCACGGGCGTGAACCCCGCGATCCGTGTGGACGTCCCCCGCTGTCATCCGATTGACCGACACGGGGGCACTGACCGGCCGATATGGTGCGTGCATGCCCCGGGAGAAACCGAACCTGCTCGACGTGGCCATGCACGCCGGTTTCTTCCTGCTCATGGCGGCGGGCGCGTCGAGGCTGCTGATCCGCCACCCCTTCGACCACGTCATGGTCATCGACCTGACCCTCGCCGCCGTCACCGCCGTCGTCTACGCCACCGGCGTGTGGGGCTGGTCCCGGCTCGGGCGCGTCTGGTCGCTTAGCTGGCTCGCGGCGGTCCTGATCTGCTGGCTCGCGCTGACCTACCGCGCGCCCTCTTTCGCGGTCGTCGCCGTGCCGCTGCTGTTCCTGTGCCTGCGGTTGCTCTCCCCGCGCGCGACCGTGATCGTCGGCGCCCTGTTGACCGCGGCGGTGATCGTCGCGCTGCTCGCGCTCAACGAGGTCGTCGACCCGAGTCTCGTCCTGGTGCCCATCGCCATCGCGGGGATGACCGTGGCGACCGTCCTCCAGCTCAAGCACACGCGCGGCGAGCTCGCCGCCTCCCAGCACCGCACCGGTGTGCTGGAGGAGCGGACGCGACTCGCGCGCGAGATCCACGACACGCTCGCGCAGGGGCTGTCGGGCATCGTCCTGCTGCTCCAGAACGCCGACCGTTCGTGGGGCACCGGCAAGGCGCGCGAACACGTCCGCCTCGCCGAGGACATGGCGGCCCGCAACCTCGCCGAGGCGCGTGCCTTCGTCCGCGACCTCAGCGTCGACGTCCCGCTGCTCGACGCGCTCACCGCGCTCGCGGCCGAGACCGGCGCGGTCAGCGGCGCCGACGTCCGGGTGCACGTCGAAGGTGACCTGGGCGATCTGCCGCCGGAGACCTCGGCGACGCTGCTGCGGGTGGCGCAGGGCGCGCTGGCCAACGTCCGCGAGCACGCCCGCGCGCGCAACGCCGTGGTGACGGTCTCCCGGATCGGCGACCACGTCAATCTCGACGTCCGCGACGACGGGACCGGCTTCGACCCGGCCGCGACGGCCCCGGAGCCCGGCCGGGGTTACGGCCTGTCGGCGATGCGGGAACGGGCCGCCGCCCTCGACGGCTACTTCGCCGTGGAGACCGCGCCCGGCGACGGGACGGCCGTGTCGGTGTCGATTCCCGTGGGAACGCCGGTGGGGGGAGCGGAATGAAGGTCTATCTGGTCGACGACCACGCCGTCGTGCGGGCCGGGGTCAAGGCGCTGCTCGCCGGTGAGGACGGGATCGAGGTCGTCGGCGAGGCCGGGGACGCCGAGACGGCCCTGCGGGCGGTGGCCGTGGCGCGGCCCGATGTCGTGCTGATGGATCTCCAGCTCGGCGACGGCGTCGACGGGGTGGAGGCCACCCGGCGCCTGCGCGCGCTTCCCGAACCGCCGCAGGTCCTCGTCCTGACCACCTACGACAGCGACGCCGACATCGCCCGCGCCATCGACGCCGGCGCGACCGGATACCTGCTCAAGGCCGGCCCGCCCGAGGAGCTGTTCCGCGGCGTCCGCGCCGCCGCGAGGGGCGAGAGCGTGCTGTCGCCGCAGGTCGCCAGCCGCATGATGCGCCGGATGCGCGACCCGCTCCCGGCGCTGTCGCCGCGCGAGGTCGAGATCCTCGGGCTGCTGGCGGAGGGGGCGGGCAACCGCGAGATCGGCAAGCGGCTGTTCATCACCGAGGCGACGGTCAAGACGCACCTTCAGCGGATCTACGCCAAGCTGGGCGTGGAGACGCGCACGGCCGCGGTGACCACGGCGGTGGAGCGGAAACTGATCCGGATCACGTAGGGGCCGGGGCGGGAGCCGCGGCTCCCGCCCCTTCGCCCCCGACGTCACGCCGTCGCCTCGCGCAGGGCCGTGCCCTCGGCGGTGACCCGGCGGCGGCGGACCGGCATGCCCAGGGTCGGGTTGGCGGCGCCCCAGGCGGCGCTCTTGCAGATGAGCTCCTTGTAGCGGGCGGCGAACCTGCCCTTGAGCAGGCCGGGCTTGGCCTTGTCGTCGGCGGTGACGAACTGGATGACGCCGTCGCGGCGGCCGAGGCTGACGCACTGCTGGGTGTAGCCGAGCGGGGCGGTGTCGATCTTGCCGCCGGTGAGTCGCGCGGCGATCGTGTCGGCGGCCCGCCAGGCCATCGGGACGCCCGACGCGCACGACATCCGCAGCGGCTTGTCGCCGGCGCCGGGGGCGAGGGCGGCGTCGCCGACCGCGTAGACGTCGGGGTGCGAGACCGAGCGCATGGTCCCGTCGACGACGATCCGGCCGGTGTCGGAGACCTCAAGGGCGGTGGCCTTGGCGATCGGGTGGACGGCGAAACCGGTGGTCCAGACCGTCACGTCGGCGGCGATCCGCTCACCGTCGCCGGTGATCACACCACCGGTCTCGACGGCCGTCACGCTCGTGTGCTCGTGGACGGTGATGCCGAGCCGCTCGCAGACCCCGCGCAGGTGCGTTCGGGCCTTGTCGTTGAGCCAGTCGCCGAGTTCGCCGCGCGCGGCCAGCGCCACGTCGAGGTCGGGACGGCTCTCGGCGATCTCGGTGACGCCCTCCAGGCCGGTGAGCCCGCCGCCGACGACCACCACGGTCCCGCCCGCGGGCAGCGCCGCGAGGCGTTCGCGCAGGCGCAGGGCCGAGCCCTTCCCGCCGATGTCGTGGGCGTGCTCGGCGACACCGGGGACGCCGTGGTCGGTCGATGCGCTGCCGAGGGCGTAGACGAGGGTGTCGTAGGCGATCTCGCCGTCGTCGAGGGCGACGGTCTTGGCCTCGACGTCGACGGCGGCCACCTTCGCGACGCGGACCGCGACGCCGGTGCCCTTGTACATCCCGGCGAGCGGGCGGTGCTTGAGCTCCTGCCCGGTGGCGAGCTGGTGCATGCGGACCCGCTCGACGAAGTCGGCGTCGCCGTTGACGATGGTGATCTCGGTGTCGTCGGCGTGCAGGCGCTTGGCGAGGCGTCCGGCGGCGCTCGCTCCGGCGTATCCGGCTCCGAGGACGACGATGCGGTGCTTCATGGTGTGCTCCTGTCTGGCGTGGCTTCGCCTCCTGAACCGGACGGCGGCGCGATTCCTGACAGAAGTGGAGTGTGACCTGAGTCACCAGAGGATGTGGACGGGCTCCTCATGCTCGGTCGCGGCCCACTGCCGCGTGATCCGTGCGAGCTTGTCGGGGTTGACCTGCAGGTGGACGGCGGTGATGCCCTCGTCGGTCAGCTCCAGCGTCGCCACGCCCATGACGTGCTCGCCGACGAGGACGACCACGGCCGGTTCGCCGTTCACGACCTCGGCGTAGGCGGCGGGGCTTCCGCCGGTCATGGCGCGCTTGGCCGCGCTGGGCTTGAACAGTCCGCGCAGGAAGCGCGCGACGGTCAGGCCGCCGATGATCGGGGTCGTGCGCGCCGGGACCTTGCCGCCGCCGTCGCCGATGCTCCGGGCGTCGTCGGTCAGCAGCCGGACGAGGAGTGCGGTCTGCCCGCTGACGGCCGCCGCGAGGAACTCCTCGGCGATCTTGTGCGCGGCGGCCCGGTCGACCTCGGCACGCGCGCGCCGGGTCGCCAGATGCTGCTTGGCGCGCCGGTAGATCTGCTGGCAGTTCGCCTCACTGGTGTCGAGCATCTCGGCGATCTCGGCGTGCGGGTGGCCGAAGGCCTCGCGCAGCACGTAGACGACGCGTTCGTTGGCCGAGAGCCGCTCCATGAGCGTGAGCACGGCGAAGGACACCGACTCGCGCTGCTCGGCGGTGTCGGCCGGGCCGAGCATGCGGTCGCCGGACAGGACCGGCTCGGGCAGCCACTGGCCCACGTAGCTGACCCGCTTGGCGCGCGCCGAGGTGAGCTGGTTGAGGCAGATGTTGGTGAGCACCTTCGTCAGCCACGCCGCGGGGACCTCGACGTGCTCGCGGTCGGCGGACTGCCAGCGCAGGAAGGTGTCCTGCACGACGTCCTCGGCGTCGCCGGCCGAACCGAGCAGCCGGTAGGCGATCGCCTCAAGGCGCGCTCGCTCGCCCTCGAAAAGGTCGACCTCGTGGGTGCTCAACGCCATGCATCGAAGGTTAGCCATGTCGCTGGGGCGGGTGCCGCTCGTTTCGGCGCGGGTCTCCAGGTGTGGCGCAGCCGTCACCTCGCCCACGACTAGGCTCGTTGGCGAAAAGAGGTTGGCCGCGGGCCGCCTCATCCGTGACGGTGGACGCATCGAGCGTCACACGGCCCGACGGCCCGGGCCGCAGAAGGGGAGCATCTTGCGTATCGCGCGTGTCGCCCATCCCAGGGGCATGTCGTTCGGCGTCATCGAAGGCGAAATGGGCGCCGACGGCGGGGAAGGCGGCCTCACTGTCGCCGAGATCGAGGGTCACCCCTTCGGCGACATCACCTTCACCGGCCAGCGCTGGGCCCTCGCCGACGTGCGGCTGATGTCGCCGATCCTGCCCAGCAAGGTCGTGTGCGTCGGCCGTAACTACGCCGCCCACGCCGCCGAGCACGGCGCCGAGGTCCCGGCCGAGCCGCTGCTGTTCCTCAAGCCGTCGACGTCGATCATCGGTCCCGACGACGCCATCCGCATCCCGCCGGTGTCCCGTCAGGTCGAGCACGAGGCCGAGCTGGCCATCGTGATCGGCGCCTCCGGCGCGCGCCGGATCAAGCGCAGCGCCGCCGCGCGCGCCATCTTCGGCTACACGATCGCCAACGACGTCACCGCCCGCGACCTGCAGGCCAAGGACGGCCAGTGGACGCGTGCGAAGGGCTTCGACTCCTTCTGCCCGCTCGGGCCGTGGATCGACACGGCCGTCGACGTCGCCGACGTCGAGGTCCGCTGCGAGGTCAACGGCGAGGTGCGCCAGCTCGGCCGCACCAAGGACATGGTCTTCGACCCGGCGACGCTCGTGTCGTACGTGTCGCACGTGATGACGCTGCTCCCCGGCGACATCATCCTCACCGGAACCCCCGAAGGCGTCGAGCCGATGGTGGCCGGTGACAAGGTATCCGTGTCGATCGAGGGGATCGGCACGCTCACGAACCAGGTGATCGATCTTGACTGAAGTCCGCACCCGTTTCTGCCCGTCCCCGACGGGCGTCCCACACATCGGGCTGGCGCGTACCTGCATGTACAACTGGGCCTACGCGCGCCACCACGGCGGGACCTTCGTGTTCCGCATCGAGGACACCGACGCCGCCCGCGACAGCCAGGAGTCCTACGACCAGCTCCTCGACGCGCTGGCGTGGCTGGGCTTCGACTGGGACGAGGGCCCCGAGGTCGGCGGCCCGCACGCGCCCTACCGGCAGAGCGAGCGCCGCCAGATCCACCTCGACGTGGCCAAGCGGCTCCTCGACGGCGGCTACGCCTACGAGGCGTTCTCGACGCCCGCCGAGGTCGAGGCCCGGCACAAGGCCGCCGGCCGCGACCCGAAGCTCGGCTACGACAACTTCGACCGCGACCTCACCGAGGAGCAGAAGGCCGCCTATCGCGCCGAGGGCCGCACGTCGGTCCTGCGCGTGCGGATGCCCGCCGAGGACATCACCTTCACCGACCTCGTCCGCGGCGAGGTCACCTACCGTGCCGGGATGGTCCCCGACTTCGCGATCACCCGCGCCGACGGGACGCCGCTGTACACGCTGACCAACCCGGTCGACGACGCGATGATGCGCATCACGCACGTCATCCGCGGTGAGGACCTGCTCTCCTCGACGCCGCGCCAGATCGCGCTGTACCGCGCGCTCATCGAGCTGGGCGTCGCCGAGGCCGTCCCGGCCTACGCGCACGCGCCCCTCGTCGTCGACGAGACGCGCAAGAAGATGTCGAAGCGCGACCCGCGCTCCGACCTGCTCGCCTACCGCACCAAGGGTTACCTGCCCGAGGGGATCCTGAACTACATCGCCCTGCTCGGCTGGTCGATCGGCCCCGACCGGGACGTGTTCAGCCCCGAGGAGCTCGTCGCGGCCTTCGACATCGCCGACGTCAACAGCAACCCGTCGCGCTTCGACGAGAAGAAGATGGACGCGATCAACGGATCCCACATCCGGATGCTCGCGCCCGAGGACCTCGCCGGTCGCATCCTGCCGTTCCTGCAGGACATGGGCCTGCTCGGCGCCGAGCCGACCGAGGAGCAGCTGCACGTGCTGTCGGTGGCGACGCCGCTGGTGCAGGAGCGCACGGGCACGCTGGTGCAGGGCGCTGAGATGATGCGGTTCCTGTTCGCCGGCGAGAACTTCGCCATCGACGCCGACAGCGCCGCGAAGAACTTCAAGGACGACGCGCCGGCCATCCTCGACGCGTCCATCACGGCCCTCGAAGCGCTCCCGAAGTGGACCACCGAGGCGATCGAGACCGCCCTCAAGGCGACCCTCATCGACGACATGGGCATCAAGCCGCGCAAGGCCTTCGGCCCGCTGCGCGTCGCGGCGACGGGCAAGGCCGTGTCGCCGCCGCTGTACGAGTCGATGGAGCTGCTGGGGCGCGAGGTGTCGCTCGACCGTCTGCGGGCGGCGCGGGCGACGCTCTAGCCGCGTCGGGAAGTGCGGCCCGCCCGGGTGACCGGGCGGGCCTTTTCCGTTGTGCGCCTAACCCAGCCCCAGGCCCGTTAGCGTCTCCGACAGCCGCGTCGACTCCTCGGCGATGAAGCTCCCGAACTCGTCGCCCTCCAGGTACGCATCCGCCCAGCCGTACCGGTCCAGCGCCGCCCGCCACTGGTCGGAGTCGTGCAGGCGGGAAACCGTCGACGTCAGCTCTTCGACCTGCTCGGCCGTCAGGCCGGGCGGCGCGACGATGCCGCGCCAGTTGGTGAACACCACGTCGATCCCCGACTCGCGCAGCGTCGGCGCCTCGATGCCCGGGGCGCGCTGTTCGCCGGTCACCGCCAGGACGCGCAGCTGCCCCGAGCGCACCTGGTCGGGGTACTCGCTGACGCCCGAGACGCCGAAGGCGACCTGGCCGCTCAGGATGGCCGCGAGGAGGTCCCCGCCGCCGTCGTAGCGCTGGTAGTCCACATCGGACGGTTCGATGCCGAGTTCGTCGGCGACCAGCATGGGCGCGAGGTGGTCGGGGCCGCCGAGCGACGACCCTCCGCCGACGGCGACCGCGGCCGGGTCGGCGCGCCAGGCCGCGATCAGTTCGGCGAGGTCGCGGTAGGGGGAGTCGGCGCGGACGACGATGATCCCCGGCTCGGCGATCAGCCGCGCGATGGGCGTGGTGTCGGCCAGGGAGACCGGCGCGCCGGAGGTCTGTTCGCTGCCGACGACGCCGAGGCCCATGAGCATCAGCAGATCGGCGTTGCCCTCCTCGTACATGAGCCTGCGCAGCCCGACCGTGCCACCGCCCCCGGGCAGGTTGAACACCTCGACATCACGCTCGATACCGGCGTCCCCCAGTGCCCGCGCCGCCGTCCGGGCCGTCACGTCGTAACCGCTCCCGGGCGGGTTGGGCACCATCACCCGCAGCTCGGAAGGCTCGGTCTCGCCCGCCGAGCAGCCGCTCAGGACCAGCGCGGCGGCGAGGACCACGGACAGCCTTCGCCGCATCGCGCACCTCCGCGTAGTCTCCAAACCCATCGCCTGTGCGCCAGGTCACCAGGGTCCCACCGGAGGAGGAAGACTACCGTGCGCCGCAGCCTCACCCTCGCCGGTCAGCTGCTCGTCCTCCAGCTCGGCATCGTCCTGCTCGTGGTCAGCGCCGTCGCCGCGGTGTCCCTCGCCGAATCCGACGCCGACTTCCGCACCCAGGAAGGCGCCCGGCTGCGCTCGGTCGGCGAGAACCTCGCCGTCAACAGCACCGTCCGGCTCAGCCTCGGCACCGACAGCGAATCCGAGGCGCTCGCCGCCGCGGCCGAAAGCGCCCGCGCGGTATCCGGCGCCGCCTACGTCGTCGTCACCGACGCCGCCGGGAAACTCCTCACCGGACCCGACGCCGGCCGCCCCGCCGCCCTCGGTGCCAGCGACGCCCTCGCCGGCCGCTCCTGGATCGGCGTCATCGACGACGGCTCGGCCTTCCTCGTCGCCCACGTCCCCGTCCTCGACGACGACCACGGCGACCTGCTCGGCCTCGTCCTCGTCGGCCACACCTACCCCACGCTCCCCGAACGCTTCGTCTCGGCCGGTTCCGACCTGCTCACCTACCTCGCGATCGGCGCCGCCGTCGGCGTCGCCGGGTCGCTGCTGCTCGCCCGCCGTGTCAAACGCCAGACCCTCGGCCTCGAACCCGTCGAGATCACCGGACTCGTCGAACACCGCGAGGCCATGCTGCACGGCATCCGCGAAGGCGTCGTCGGCACCGACACCGCCGACCGCGTCACCCTCATCAACGACGAGGCCGCCCGCCTCCTCGGCCTTCCCGGCGGGCAGACCGGCCGCAGCCTCCACCAGCAGCCCATGGACCCCCACCTCCGCGACGTCCTCACCGGCAAGGTCACCGGCGCCGACCGCGTCGTCCTGTCCGGTGACCGCGTCGTCGTCCTCAACCGCGAACCCGTCGTCGTCCGCGGCCGCCGCGTCGGCTCCGTCACGACCCTCCGCGACCGCACCGAACTCACCGCCCTGCGGCGGGAACTCGACCGCAGCCGCCACACCACCGACACCCTCCGCGCCCAGGCGCACGAGTTCGCCAACCGGCTCCACACCATCGCCGGGCTCGTCGAACTCGGCGAGCACGACGAGGTCGTCGGCTACATCACCCGCGTCAGTCAGGTCGCCGAGGAACTCAACCGCGACGTCACCCGCCTCGTCCGCGACCCTTCCCTGGCCGCGCTGTTCATCGCCAAGGCCAGCGTCGCCGCCGAACAGGGCGCCGAACTGGCCCTTTCACCCGGCAGCGACCTCCCGTCCCTCGACGACCATCTCGCCACCGACGTCGGCACCGTCCTGGGGAACCTCGTCGACAACGCCCTCGCCGCCATCGGCCCCGGCGGACGCGTCGAGGTCGACGTCCGCACCGACGCCGACGGAGCCGTCCTGGCCACGGTCACCGACACCGGCCCCGGCGTCCCGCCCGAACTCGCCGAGGAGGTGTTCCGCCAGGGCTACACCACCAAACCCGCGACCGACGGGCACCACGGTCTCGGCCTCGCCCTGACCCGATTGATCTGCACCCAGCGTGGAGGAGACGTGAGCGTGTCCGGATCGGTGTTCACCGCCCGGATTCCGGCGACGGGAGACCAGTCGTGATCCGCGTCCTGATCGTCGACGACGACTTCATGGTCGCCAAGGTCCACCGCGGTTTCGTGTCCCGCGTGCCCGGCTTCGAGGTCGTCGGCCTCGCCCACACCGGGGCCGGTGCGCTCGCCGAGATCGAGCGGCTCGCGCCGGATCTGGTCCTGCTCGACATCTACCTGCCCGACTTCACCGGACTGGAGGTGCTGCGCCGCCTGCGCGACGGGAAGGTCGGCGTCGACGTGCTGATCGTGACCGCCGCCCGGGACGTGGAGACGGTGCGGGAGGCGATGCGCGGCGGGGTCGTGCACTACCTGATCAAGCCCTTCACCTTCGACAGCATGCGCGAGCGCCTTGAGCGTTACGCGATCGCGCATCAGGGCCTGGCCGCCGACGGCGACATCGGGCAGGACGACGTCGACCGGCTCTTCGTGGCGATGCGCCCGGCCCGTGTCGAGCTGCCCAAGGGCCTCAACGCCGACACCGCCGACCTGGTCGGGGCCGCGCTCAAGAAGGCCGCGGACGAGCTCTCCGCGGCCGAATGCGCGGGCCTGGCGGGCCTCTCCAGGGTCGCGACGCGCCGGTATCTGGAGCACTTCGTCGCCGAGGGGAAGGCGGCCGTGCGGCTGCGTTACGGCTCGGCGGGCAGGCCGGAGCGCCGGTACCGATGGGCGGCGCGGTAGCGCGCCTGGCGGTCCTCAGATGCGTTCGAGAGTCCTTTTAGGGACGGGCACCGCCCCGCGGTCGTCGCCGCCTCGCTGGGGGCCGGTCAGCCGCTCCTGTCGGCCTGGACCGGCACGGTGAGCCGGCAGGGCGCGACCTGTCGCGGCTCCACCGACCGTGGTGACAACTGGTGGTTCCTCGACGGCTGGTTCGTCTGGTGACTGACCGGCGCGATGGTCGTGGGTGCCCCGGCCGGCCTGAAGGCCGCCGGATGGTCGCGTGGGCGCGCTCCCTAGGCGACCCGCCGGACCCGGCCCCGACGTCGCCGTGATCGTGCCGGCCGCCGTCGCGGCCCCGGTGGCCCTCTGGCGTGCGCTGGTCCACCCCTTCGGCTTGCCGGTGGACGCGTGCGTGGGGCTGCCGACGGTGTCCGAACGTCTCCCGGGGGGATCGTCGTGCCGCGAGGCGCCCGCGACGTCGAGTGGCTCTACGAGCCGCTCTTCTTCGCGGGCCACCTCGTCGTCATGCCCGCGCTGGTCCACCGGCGCGCGTGGCGCCGCACCGGATCTCTCGTGCGTGCCGTGCCGAGCGTGCTCGCCGAGAGCACGCGCTTCGGCTGAGCGCGGGCGCTCATGAGCCGTGGACGGTCTTGTGCGGCTTGACCGGCCCGCCGCCGGAGACGGTGGCGACCTCTTCGGATGTGAAGGCCATGGTCTTCCTCAGGTGAGCGTCGGGTAGTCGGTGTACCCGTGCTGGTCGCCGCCGAACATCGTGCCCCGGTCCGGAGCGTTGAACGGGCCGCCGGCGGCCAGTCGTGCGGGCAGGTCCGGGTTGGCCAGGAACAGCGCGCCGTAGGAGACCAGGTCGGCGGTCCCGTCCTCGATCAGCGACAGCGCGTCGGGGCCGGTCGGCTCCGGGAGCGTGTTCGGGTTGAGGATCAGCGGGCCGGTGAACCGCGCGCGCAGGCTGGCGGTGAGGTCGCGCATGCCCGCGCTCTCCATGATGTGCAGGTAGGCGAGGTCGAGACCGGCGATGTCGGCGACGAGGGCCTTGTAGGTCTGCTCGACGTCGTCCTCGGCGATGTCGTGCAGTGTGTTCCCGGGTGAGATCCGCAGGCCGACCTTGTCGCCGCCGACGGCCCCGGCGACCGCCGCGGTGACCTCGGCGGCGAAGCGGATCCGTCCTTCGACCGTGCCGCCCCAGCCGTCGGTGCGCCGGTTGGCGTTCGAGGACAGGAACTGCTGGATGAGGTAGCCGTTGGCGCCGTGCAGTTCGACGCCGTCGAAGCCGGCCTCGACGGCGTTGCGGGCGGCGCGGGCGAAGTCGTCGACGGTCTCGGCGATCTCGGCCTCGGTCAGCGCCCGCGGTGTCGGGTAGGGCTTGGGGCCTTCGTGGGTGTAGACCTGTCCGGCGGCGGGGATCGCGGACGGGGCGACCGGGATGAGCTCGCCGGGCAGGAGGGCGGCGTCGCCGATGCGGCCGGTGTGCAGGAGCTGGGCGAAGATCGCGCCTCCGGCGGCGTGCACGCGGTCGGTCGTCGCGCGCCAGGCCTCGACCTGTTCGGCGGTGTGCAGGCCCGGAGTGTCGGGGTAGCCCTGTCCGACGACCGACGGCTGCGCGCCCTCGGTGATGATCAGCCCGGCTCCGGCGCGCTGCTCGTAGTAGGTCGCCATCAGCTCGGTGGCCGTGGCGCCGGGCCCGTGCGCGCGGCTGCGGGTCATCGGGGCCATGGCGATCCGGTTGGCCAGTTCCAGTGCGCCGATGCGGACGGGGTCGAAGGCGGTGGTCATGTGCGCTCCCGCGTTAGTTGATCGAGCCAATGGTTGAGTCGCTCACGTAATCGACGATAGACCGAAATGCGTGAGTGGGTCAACTATTGACTCTCTGTAGTAACGTGGGATACATGACCGAACAGGAGGACCGCCTCGCCGAGGCCGGCCGGCTCGCCCGGCTGCTCATCGAGATCGGCGAGCAGGCCAAGGCCGACTTCGCGCGGATCGTGGCACGTTTCGGCCTGCCGGTGCACCTCGCCCGGGCGATCGTGCTGCTCACCGAACCCGCGCCGATGCGCGACCTCGCCGAACGGCTCGCCTGCGACCGCTCCTACATCACCGCGCTCGCCGACCGGCTCGACGAGCGCGGCCTGGTCGAGCGCGTGCCGGGCACCGACCGCCGGGTGAAACTGCTGGCGCTGACCGAGGCGGGGGTCGCCGTGCGCGACGAGATCTCACGGGCGATCGCCGAGGAGAACATGATCATGCGCCGCCTCACCGACGGGGAGCGCGCGGTCCTCGGGCCGCTCCTGGAGACGCTCCACGATCCCGACGCGCCCAGGCCCGGGCCCGAGACCTGCTGACCGCAAAGGGCGCCGCCCCGGGACAAAACCCGAAGCGGCGCCCGATCGCCGGCGGTGGGCTCAGTCGTCCTCACCGAACGCGAGCCGTTTCGCGCTGCGCCCGCGCGCCTTGGCGATGATGCGCGGCAGGTACGGCAGCACGATCGCCACGGCGGCCAGCGCGAGCAGCGCGACCGTCAGCGGCCGGGTGTAGAACACCGAGAGATCGCCGTTGGAGACCGTCAGCGCCCGCCGGAACTGGAGCTCCATCATCGGCCCGAGGATGACGCCGAGGATGACCGGCGCGATCGGGAACTCGTAGCGGCGCATGAAGAACCCGAGGACGCCGACGCCGTAGGCGATCAGGACCTGGTCGACGCTGCCGGAGACGGCGTAGACGCCGAGGGTCGCGAAGACCAGGATCCCGGCGTAGAGCGAGGGCCGGGGGATCTTCAGGACCTTGATCCAGATGCGGATCAGCGGCAGGTTCAGCACCAGCAGCATGAGGTTGCCGATGTAGAGCGAGGCGATCAGCGCCCACACCAGCGTCGAGGACTTCTCGAACAGCTGCGGGCCGGGCTGGATGTCGAAGCCCTGGAAGGACGCGAGCATCACCGCGGCGGTCGCCGAGGTCGGGATGCCGAGGGTCAGCAGCGGGATGAGCACGCCGGAGAAGGCGGCGTTGTTGGCCGCCTCGGGACCGGCGACGCCCTCGATGGCGCCCTTGCCGAACTGGGCCTTGTCGCTCTTGATCTTCTGTGAGCGCTGTGACAGGTTCTTCTCGAAGGTGTAGGACAGGAAGGTCGGGATGTCGGCGCCGCCCGCGGGCAGCGCGCCGAAGGGGAAACCGACGGCGGTACCGCGCAGCCACGGCCGCCACGACCGCGACCAGTCCTCGCGCGACATCCACCCCTTGCCGCTCGGCCCGAGCGGCGCCACCGTCTCCGGCAGGCGGCCGAGGCGGGCGGCGACGTGCAGGGTCTCGCCGACGGCGAAGAGACCGACGATGACGATGACGATGTCGATGCCCTCGAACAGCTGCATCGAGTCCCACGTGAAGCGGGCCTGCCCGGTGAGCTGGTCGAGGCCGATGAGGCCGATGAACAGCCCGAGCGACAGCGACATCAGTCCCCGCACCAGTGAACGCCCGACCAGCGCGGTCACCGACACCATGGCCAGCACGGCGAGCGCGAAGTAGTCGGAGGCCCGGAAGGTGACCGCGAGGGAGGCCACGGGTTCGGCGAAGAGCGTCAGGCCGATGGTGGAGATGGTTCCGGCGACGAAGGAACCGATCGCCGCCGTCGCCAGGGCCGCCTTCGCGCGTCCCCGGCGGGCCATCTGATGGCCTTCGATCGCCGAGGCCACCGATGCCGACTCGCCGGGTGTGTTGAGCAGGATCGAGGTGGTCGAGCCGCCGTACATGGCGCCGTAGTAGATCCCGGCGAACATGATGAACGCGCCCGTCGGGCTGTCCAGGCTGAACGTGATCGGTAGCAGCAGCGCGATGGTGAGCGCCGGGCCGATGCCGGGCAGGACGCCGACGAAGGTGCCGACGGTGACGCCGATGGCCGCGTAGAGGAGGTTCTCCGGCGACAGGACGGTGGCGAAGCCGCCGAGGAGGTCGGACAGGAAGCTCACAGCGGGAGCACCCCCTCGGGCAGGACGATGTCGAGCAGGCGGGTGAAGGCCAGGTACACGCCGAGCGCGAGGACGACGGCGACGATGATGTCGCGGATCCACTTGCGGCTGCCCAGGACGCGGCTGGTGGCCAGGTAGAACACGGCCGTCGACAGCACGAACCCGGCGTGCTCCAGGAGGAGCACGTAGGCGACGAGCAGGACCGCGACCAGGGCGGGTGTGCGCCAGTCGATGGGGTCGTGAACGGTGTCGGTGGCGGCGTGCGCGTCGTCGTCCTCGTCGGACGGTTCGGGCACCGGGTAGTCGGCTGTGGGGTCGATCAGCTGCCGCACGAGGTAGATCGCGGCGAACAGGACCCACATGCCCGTCACGATGAGCGGGGCGATGCGGGGACTGATGATGGTCAGTTCGTCGTCGCCGACGGCCTTCCAGGCCTCCCAGAGGAGGTAGAGGCCGGTCAGGAGCAGGACGGCGCCGACGACGCGTGGGCCGATCGGCGCGCGGCGGCGGGATTCCACCGCCGGGCCGGGGCCGGGCCCGTCCGTGTTGGACGGGCCCGGCTCCGGTTCGGGTGTCGTCTCCGGCATCAGCCCGCCAGGCCGATGTCGGTGAGGACGGCGGTGATGCGCTCGGTCTCGGAGGTGAAGAAGGCGGCGGCCTCGTCACCGCTCTTGTAGAAGTCGTCCCAGCCCTGCTCGGCCAGGGTCTGCTGCCACTGCGTGGAGGCGTGCAGCTTGTCGACGAGGGCGATGACGGCGGAGCGCTCGTCGTCGTCGATCCCGGGGGGAGCGACGATGCCGCGCCAGTTCATCAGCTCGACGTCGTAACCGGCCTCCTTGATGGTCGGGGAGGGCTTGCCCTCGCCGGCGTCGACGCCGGTCGGGCCGGACACCGCGAGCACGCGGACCTCGCCTGCGGCGACCAGGTCGGCGTACTCGCTGACGCCGGACACGGCGGCGGTCAGGTCGCCGGAGAGGAGCGCGGCCTTCGATTCGCCGCCGCCGGAGTAGGGCAGGTACTTCATGGCGCGCGGGTCGGCGCCGGCGGCCTTGGCGAGCAGGCCGACGAGGATCTGGTCGGTGCCGCCGGCCGAGCCGCCGCCCCAGTTGATCGCGTCGGGGGTCGCCTTCGCGGCCTCCATGAGCTGCTGGAGGTTCTCGTAGGGGGAGTCGGCGGGGACGACGACGACCTCCTGCTCGGCGGTCAGGGTCGCGATGGGGGTGACCTGCGTGAGGTTCACGGGGGACTTGTTGGTGACGACGCCGCCGATCATGACCAGGCCCATGACCATGAGCTGGTGGGGGTCGCCCTCGTTCTTGGTGACGAGCTGGGCGAGCCCGAGTGTCCCGGCCGCGCCTTCGACGTTGTAGACCTCGACGGCCGACGTGACCAGGCCGGAGTCGGTGAGCCCCTGCTGGATGGAGCGGGCGGTGAGATCCCAGCCGCCGCCGGCGGCCGCCGGGGCCATGACCTGCAGCGTGTCGCTGGGGTAGTCGGCATCCCCGCCGTCGCCCGCCTTCTCGCAGGCGGAGGCGGTGACGGCGAGCAGCGACGCGCAGGCCAGGGCCAGCCCGCGGGTGAGCACTCGCCGCCTGCCAAAGGTGTGTGACACGACTTCTCCCTCGATCGTTTCCCGGCCGTTGCGGCGGGGTTACCGGGACATGTTCGCGCCGTGCGGTGACGGTGGTCACGGTTGTGGTCGTGGAGTTAGTTGTGGTCGTTGTGGTCGCGGATCTTCGCGGATCTTCGGCGGGTACGAGAGAGGCCCACCTGATGCGTCAGGTGGGCCTCTCCGTTACCCCGTCCGTCTCAACCTCGGGCGGGGTGGGTGAAGGTGGCGCCGGACTTAATGTGAGTCGTCGCCGAACCCTTCACATGATGCAGTTTTCGGTCTTGTACCCCCGAGCGGATTCGAACCGCCGTTACCGCCTTGAGAGGGCGGCGTCCTAGGCCACTAGACGACGGGGGCTTGCGTAGCAACCTGCGCAAGCTTACAGGGACGTCCGGGCGGGGATGCAAGGGGATATCGGGTGAGGGGCGACGCGGATGGTGGGGCTAGTCGCCGGGGGTCTCGGGGGTCCGTGGCGTCTTTTCGAGGCCGACGACGGCGAGCCGGAAGGCAGTGGCTCCGATCAGGGTGTTGAGCCTGGTGCCGAGGTGCGTGCCCGGTCGGCGGGTGCGGGTCGGCACGCCGGTGGAGCGGTCTCGCGTCTTCTTGAATCCCACGGTCTGAGTCCTCTGCGTGTCAGGGGATGCTGCGGTGGTGGGGGTGCCCGTTTTCGGGGCTCCTCACGTCCGGTGGAACGTGAAACCTTCTGTGAGCTGGCTCACAGGGTACGAAAGGTATCACGCGATCGAGTGGTGGGCAAGGTCATGTGGGGGCCTATGCGACGACGTCGCTACGCGTGGTCGAGATCGGCCCCGGCGGACGCGACGTCCACGTGACCGAGAGTAAGAGTCCGGGGGCGCGACGGCATCGCATGATCGTGCACAGTGGACGGCTGTTCAGTGTTCGGGCGCTTCCGCGCGTCCGATTCGACGGGGCCGCGCGGGCGGACGCCAACGAGAAAAGCCCGGACCTGAGTCCGGGCTTTCTTGCTGGTACCCCCGAGCGGATTCGAACCGCCGTTACCGCCTTGAGAGGGCGGCGTCCTAGGCCACTAGACGACGGGGGCTTGTGGAACAACCTGCGCAAGTCTACAGGTGGCCTCACGCGCTTCTCGGCGGGGTTGGATGCGCGGTGCGGGCTTGGCGGGCTAGCTCTGCGCGGAGGACGGGCGGGGCTGTCCGGCGCAGCTTCCCGCGGTCTTGAGTCCGTCGACGGCGGTCGCCAGCGTCTCGCCCGTGAACTTCATGACGAGATCGACACCCCGTCGTGCGCTGGGCGGGGTGTCCTTCGCGAGGACCTCCACGGGCCAGTCCTGCATGTCGACCAGGGCCGTTCGTTCGGTGCCCCAGAGGTCCGCGTCGACGTCGTTGTTGATGATCACTGATGGAATCCTCTGCGCGTCTTCGGAGGTGGCGGGGGAGGTCATGATCGGTTCCTCACGTTCTCGATGAACGCTGCACCGCGCGATAGATCCTGTGATGCATGTCACAGTCTGTATCGAAGGTACCACGATGGGCAGGTTGGGGACAAGTGTGAGTTAGTCGGTATGGGGGGACCCGCGGCGGGTTCGCAGATGCCGGTACTCCCGCGAATGGCCCTGCCACGAGCGGATCGCGACGATGGCGTTGACGATCGCCGCCAAGGCGAGCAGGCTCCAGGGGAGGTGCTGAATGCCGAGGAAGTTGGCATTCCCGGGATTGCGCCAGGCGAGGTAGGTGATCGCCGAATTGTTCATCATGAAGACACCGCTGGCGGCAATGGACGTGAACACGGTCACGAGCATTGTCGTGAACGTGGTCTTCGTTCGTCCGATGAGGTTCTGAGTCCGTTGTTCGACACCCAGCCAGGTGGCCGCGAGTGCCGGAAAGACGAGGAGGATCGCGGGTGCATCCGAGTCCAATGTGAACGGCACCTTAGTGAGCATGCCCCGCGACATCACGAACCCGACCAGCCAGATGAGTACGGCCGCCGCGCTGGAGGTAATGGCCGCACGGAACGATTCACCCGGGGGAGATTCGCGGAACAGTAGATGGATGTTCGGTGGATTGTCTCCGTAGCCGACGGGGCTGCTCGGCATCGGCGCGAAGCGGGTGTAGAAGTGCGCGAATCGTTGGCCTTTGCGAGAGCCGAATCGGTAATAGGGCGGAGGAGGTGAATCGATGAGGCGACCAGCTGACATCGCCGCCTTGTTCTCCTGCTCGATCTGTGCCCAGTGTGCGCCGAAGTAGTCGGTGAGTCCCGGTGAACCCTGCTTGATGAGGTAGACGCCCTCCGGTCCTTCGACGATGAGGTGATAGCTCGCGGCGGTTCCCGACAGCAGCGGCCGCAATCTGAACAGGTGGGTGCCCGAGGCCTCCTTCGTCGGCTTGCGGGTGGTCAACCGCTCGTAGGCGACAACCATGCGGCCGTCGCGAGGGCATGGCACCGAGGTCACGACGACGTAGTGCTCGGCGAGAAGTTTGACCAGCATCACCGCCGACTCGATCGCGTCTCGATCGACGATCGGCGGATTCTGCCCCGGCGGGATGCTCAGCAGCGCACGGAGGGACTCCCCGGGGGCCTCCTTCGGGGGCGGAGTGTCGGCTTGGTGGAGGATCGTCTGCAGGGCCAGGCGCTCTGCTCGCAACGCCCACCAGTGAGTGGCCGGACTCAACTGCCCTCCGCCGTAGGCGACGACCATCAAGAGTCGAAGGGTGCGGGCAACGAGTTGCAGGTACTCACGGTGGGCCAGGGCGGGGAGGTCGCTGTGGTCGGCGGCAAGGACGCGCAGGTCGTCGAGCATCGCCCCCTTGGCGGGGACGAGGACCGGAAAGAGCACCCGGTCGACCCGCTCGGGTTCCTTTTCCGGCGAGTCGCCTTTTCCTGCGGTGACGAGCATGATCTCGGGAATGTGCACGTCTATCGTCACGGACTGTTTCAGCGTCGTCGGACTGAGGGCATAGCGCTCGGTCAGCCGTTGGCGCAGTCGGTTCGGGTATAGCAGTCCGTAGAGAAAGATCCTGCATTGAACCGCGTCGAATGTATGCTCGTCGTCCGAGCCCGCAGCGCTGCGCTGAAGTATCTCAGGCTGCTCGTCGGGAAGGTCGATGATACGCGTCTTGCGATGTGAGGCTTCGAGTGGGCGGACATATCGCTGCCGGATGTCCCAGATGACCAATGCCGCTGCGCCGGCGAACAGCAAGGGTCGAAGATGCCACGTTAAAGAAGCGGGCCAGGGATATCCGATGAGGGTGACGATCCCGAGAAGGCAGGCGAATGGGAATCGAAGCATGACACCGAGCGCCTGTCCGAGACTCATGGCGACGGTTCCGGTCTCCGAATAGGTTCGTTCAGTATCCATACAACCGACTGTAATGATCAACTCTGCAAATCGACATCGAATGATCGTTCACTGAATGCCGCACGGTCGGATGGGTATTGCCCTGGCGTTTTGCCCGAATGGGCCGCACGGGTTTCCCTTGTTGGTCTGGGATCGGCACGGTTTCGTTCAGTGCAATGAGAAGCGGTCTCCGGCGCCTCGGGCCTCAGAGTGTCGACCGCGACGTCGCCCCTGTCGCGGAGCGGGGGTCACGCGAACGGCGGCCGGACGGTCGCCTCGGATGAACCCGCCACGGCCCCGAGACCAAAACAAAATCCCCCGGCCGTGGGCCGGAGGATCGTCAACGCTGGGGTACCAGGACTCGAACCTAGAACAACTGAACCAGAATCAGCCGTGTTGCCAATTACACCATACCCCATCGCGCGTCGTCGGAGTCCGTTCGACGCACCGGACAAGACTGTACCGGAGTACCTCCGGTGCGTCCAAAGCGGTATTCCCCCTACAGTCCGGACAGGCGCTGACCTGCACGAATGACCGCCATCGCGTGCCGTTCGCCGGGGCGGCGACCGAAACGCTCTATCGGTCCCGACACCGAGATCGCGGCGATGACGCGGCCCGTGCGGTCGCGCACCGGCGCCGACACCGAGGCGACTCCGGCCTCGCGTTCGGCGACGCTCTGCGCCCATCCGCGGCGGCGGACCTCGGCGAGGGTGCGGCCGGTGAACTTGCAGCGCGGCAGCAGCGGCAGGACGGCCTCGGCCGGCTCCCAGGCGAGGAGGATCTGCGCGGCGGAACCGGCCGACATGGGCAACACCGACCCGATCGGCACCGTGTCGCGCAGTCCGCTCGACCGTTCCGAGGCGGCGACGCAGACGCGCTCGTCGGCGCGGCGGCGGTAGAGCTGGGCGCTCTCCCCGGTCTGGTCGCGCAGCACGGTCAGCACCGGCTCGGCCGCGGTGAGCAGCACGTCGGGTGTGGCGTTCGACAACTCGCCGAGCCGGGGGCCGGGGTGCCAGCGCCCGCGTGGGTCGCGCACGAGCATCCGGTGCGCCTCAAGCGCCTGCGCGAGCCGGTGCGCCGTGGCGCGCGGCAACCCGGTGTGCTCGACGAGGTCGGCGAGGCTCGCACCGTCCACGCACGCGGTCAGGATGAGAACGGCCTTGTCGAGGACCCCGACGCCGCTGATATTGTTTCCCACGACCCGAAACATACATCCCAAATCCCGGGATGTCCAGATGATGGGAGCAGTGATGTCGGACCAGCCGCGCACGCTCGCGGAAAAACTGTGGGACGCGCACCTGGTGCGCGCCGGAGGCGATGAGCCGGACCTGCTCTACATCGACCTCCACCTCGTCCACGAGGTGACCAGCCCCCAGGCGTTCGACGGTCTGCGCGCGGCCGGGCGGCCGGTGCGGCGCACCGACCTCACCATCGCCACCGAGGACCACAACACCCCCACGGACAACCTCTTCTCGATCGTGGACCCGGTCTCCCAGACCCAGCTGGAGACGCTGCGCAAGAACTGCGCCGAGTTCGGCGTCCGCCTCCATCCCCTCGGCGACGACGAGCAGGGCGTCGTCCACGTCGTCGGCCCGCAGCTCGGCCTCACCCAGCCGGGCATGACGGTCGTGTGCGGCGACTCGCACACCTCGACCCACGGCGCCTTCGGCGCGCTCGCCTTCGGGATCGGCACCAGCGAGGTCGAGCACGTCCTGGCCACGCAGACCCTCACCCAGCGCCCGCCGAAGACGATGGCGGTCACTGTGGACGGTGTCCTGCCCGAGGGCGTCAGCGCCAAGGACCTGATCCTCGCCGTCATCGCCAAGGCGGGCACCGGCGGCGGCATCGGTCACGTCGTCGAGTACCGGGGCGAGGCGATCCGCGCCCTGTCGATGGAAGGCCGCATGACAGTCTGCAACATGTCCATCGAGTGGGGCGCCAAGGCCGGCCTCATCGCGCCCGACGAGACGACCTTCGCCTACCTCGAAGGCCGCCCGCACGCCCCGAAGGGCGAGGCGTGGGACGAGGCGGTCGCCTACTGGCGCACGCTCCCGACCGACGAGGACGCCGTCTTCGACGCCGAGATCGTCATCGACGCCGCCGAGCTCACGCCCTTCGTCACGTGGGGCACCAACCCCGGTCAGGGCGTACCGCTGGGCGCGGTCGTACCGGATCCGTCCGTCTACACCGATCCGGTGCAGCGCGGTGCCGCGGAGCGCGCGCTCGAATACATGGCCCTCACGCCGGGCACGGCGATGCGCGACGTGGACGTCGACGTCGTGTTCGTCGGTTCCTGCACCAACGGCCGCATCGAGGACCTGCGCAACGCCGCCGAGGTGCTGCGGGGCCGCAAGGTCGCCGACGGCGTCACGATGATGGTCGTGCCCGGTTCGGCGCGGGTGCGCGCGCAGGCCGAGAGCGAGGGACTGCACGAGATCTTCCGCGAGGCGGGCGCCGACTGGCGTTTCGCGGGCTGTTCGATGTGCCTGGGCATGAACCCCGACAAGCTCGCGCCCGGCGCGCGCTCGGCGTCGACGTCGAACCGCAACTTCGAGGGCCGGCAGGGCCCCGGCGGCCGCACGCATCTGGTGTCGCCGCAGGTCGCCGCCGCGACGGCCGTCGCCGGACACTTCGCCGCACCGGCGGACCTGGTCTAGGGAGGACGTGAGACATGGAGAAGTTCACCGTGCACACCGGGACCGCGGCTCCGCTGCGTCGTTCCAACGTGGACACCGACCAGATCATCCCCGCCGAGTACCTCAAGCGGGTCAGCCGCACGGGATTCGCCGACGGCCTGTTCAAGGCCTGGCGTGATGATCCCACGTTCGTGCTGAACCAGCCCGCCCACGCCACGGCCACGATCCTGGTGACCGGCACCGAGTTCGGCGTCGGATCGTCCCGCGAACACGCCGTGTGGGCGCTTCAGGATCAGGGATTCCGCGCGATCGTGGCGCCGCGCTTCGGCGACATCTTCCGCGGCAACGCCCTCAAGGGCGGCCTGCTCCCGGTCGAGTTGCCCTCGGAGGCCGTGGAATGGCTGTGGGACGCGCTCGACGCCGACCCTGCCCTGGCGGTCACCGTCGATCTCGAAGCGCGCGAAGTCCGCGCGGGGGAGCGGTCGTGGTCGTTCCCGCTCGACGATTTCAGCCGCTGGCGCTTGCTGGAAGGACTCGACGACATCGGTCTGACCTTGCGGCACGAGGCCGACATCACGGCCTTTGAAGGGGCTCGCCCATCGCGTTTGCCGCGAACGCAAGCCGCTTAACGGCGGCACTCCGGAGACACCTCGTGGTGTCTTAGAGTGCTCGCGCCGATCACTTTTCGGCCCTCTCGGATCGGTCTCGTGACCCTCCGAGAGGGCCGAGTTCACGCCTGGTGAACGATTTTTCCTTGCGACACAACGACTTTCCTGCCGAAATAGTTGAATTTGGACGCAATGCGGCATACCGTTCGCCCATACGGTCCGTAAGGACCACCGAACATTCCGGGAGGGAAAGTCGTGAACAAGGCCGAGCTTGTCGAGGTGCTCACTGCTCGCTTGGGGGACCGCAAAAGTGCCCAGGCAGCGCTCGACGCGGTGCTGGAGGAGATCCAGCGCGCGGTGTCCAAGGGGGACAAGGTCTCTGTCGCCGGCTTCGGCGTCTTCGAGAAGCGGGCCCGTGCGGCCCGCATGGCGCGCAACCCGCGTACGGGTGAAGCGGTCAAGGTGAAGAAGACGTCGGTTCCTGCGTTCCGTCCCGGCCAGGGCTTCAAGGATCTCGTCTCCGGCGTGACGAAGCCGGCTCCGGCCGCGAAGTCCTCGTCGAAGTCGAGCGCCAAGACCACCACGAAGAAGGCCGCCGCCAAGTCGACCGTCAAGGCGACGAAGGCGACGGCGAAGAAGACGGCGGCCAAGAAGAGCACCGCCAAGAAGACCGCGGCGAAGAAGACCACCGCCCCGGCGACCAAGGCCGCCACCCGCAAGACGGCGACCAAGGCCGCCGGAGCCAAGAAGACGGTGAAGGCCGCCGCCAAGACGGCGACGAAGAAGGCCACCACGACCAAGGCCGTGGCGGCGAAGAAGGGCGCGAAGAAGGCCGCCAAGAAGAAGTAGCGGTATGCGGATCCACACACCGCCGGAGCCATCCACCACTTGGCTCCGGCGGTGTTCTGCGTGGTGGAGGGCCGGCGGGCACAGCCTTCGCCGGGATCACCGCCACAGCACGCGATCGCAGGCGGGCGTCCGTCCGCGCTCGGGGTCACGCGGCCGCCGACGGCCCCACCGGCCTCGCGCCCGCTGCGAAGCCGGGCACCTCCGGTGGCGGGGATCCCCGGCGAAAGCCCTGATCCGGACGTGATCGGCGGCCCGGGACGCCCATCCGGCCGCCTCAGTCCGCGCTGGAGGCGACGTCACCGGATCGCCGACCCCGGAACCGCCCCGGCGTACATGCCGGGCGCACAAGCGGTTCTGGGCGGCTTGCCGGCGGTGTTCTCGCAGCTCGAAGGAGTTTTCCGGCGGCTTGACGCGATCCCCGCCGCCCGCACGGCCCGGCCCCTCCACCCGGTTCCAGACACGGCAAGGGCCGACAGGCAGCCCCCGCAGGCGCGGATCCCGGTCCTCGTTTCCCTCCCAACCCGGCAGAGATCGCCGGTACGGCGGTGTTCCCGCAATTCGAATCATGTGCCGAAGTGGTGGTTTCCCGCCTGGGGAGGAGCCTTCGTCTGCCAGAGTCGCCGCGCGCTCCAGCGACCTGCCGCACTCAGGCGCACCCCACCGCTCACCCGAAGCGGCGGTTTCCCGCCTGACGTCCCGGTCCCGTCCACCGGGTCCCGCGCACCCCACCCGGCCACGGCACCGAGCCTCGGCCCGCACGATCCCCGATCGCCGCCGCCGCAGGCGGTCCGGCGTCACATCCGCCCCAAGACCGCGCCCCGGTCCTTACGGGCCTTCGCCAGAACGCCCGTCCAGGCGGGAAACCACGCCCGGGTCCCCGGCGACTTTCCCCGAAACCGCACGCACCGGCGTTCGCCCGGGCATGATGCTGCTTGCGCGCGAAGAATGCGTCTCACCGCCACGCCCCGGCACCCTCGCGGCATGGCCGACGACCGGGGAATGGGGGAGTCGCGGGACGGACGTCCCATTCCCGCACGGTTATCCGCTCCGGCCCCCGCCATCGGCGACGGCCGCGACCGTACCCATTCCGTCCATTCTTCCCGTGCGAAATGGGGCGATCGGCGAGCCCGGATAAGGGCCCTTCACCAGCCCGAGGTGCGCAGGAAGTCGGCGAAGAACACACCGAGTCCCAACGCGACACCGACCCCGGCCAGGAGCCAGAAGCGGATCACGATCGTCGCCTCGCTCCAGCCGGCCATCTCGAAGTGGTGGTGCAGCGGCGAGGACCGGAAGACACGTTTTCCGGTGGTCTTGAATGACACGTACTGCACGATCCGCTGGAAGGTGATCAGCACGAACAACGCGCCGATCACCGGCAGCAGCATGACGGTATGGGTCGCCACGGACATTCCCGCCATGAGACAGCCCAGGCCGAGGGATCCCATGTCGCCCATGAAGATCTTCGCCGGTGAGGTGTTCCACCACAGGAAACCGACCAGCGCTCCCACGACCGCCCCGGCGATGAGCGCGACCTCCAGCGGGTCGCGGACCGGATAACAGGACGACGAGAGGTTGGTCGAGTCGGCGCACCAGTGGCGGTACTGCCAGTAGGCGATCGCCAGGTACGCCAGGAACGCGATGGCCGTGCTGCCCGTGGCCAGCCCGTCCAGCCCGTCGGTGAGGTTCACCGCGTTGGACGTGCCGAGGATCAGCGCGGCGAAGAGCAGCACCGATCCGACCTTTCCGATGTGCAGCCAGTCGATCTCGCGCACGACGGTCAGGTACTGGCTCCCGACGGTGAAACCCTCCGGGCTGGGGTAGTACAGCGCGATCGTCCCGAAACCGACGCCGATGACCAGCTGCCCCAGCAGCTTCCACCGGCCGGCCAGACCCGCGCTGTTCTTCTTCGCGACCTTCAGGAAGTCGTCGAGAAAACCGAGGAGCCCACCGCACACGAAGAGCCCCAGCAGGACCAGGCCCGTGATCGTCGGCAGGTGCGGACGGCCTTCGAGGGGGATGAGGGCCACGTGGCCGACGCCGTACGCCAGGACGGTGGCGGAGATGAAGGCGACGCCGCCCATCGTCGGGGTGCCGCGCTTGACCTGGTGGGCCTGGATGCCGATGTCGCGAATCGGTTGCCCGGTGCGATTGCGGAGGAAACGGATGGCCAGGGGCGTCAGGAACAAGGAGATCACGAACGCGGTGAGAGCGCCTACGATGACGGACCTCATCGGGGGTGCGACCTCCTAGGTTGGGGCTGCTTCGGACGCAGACCCTACGCCAGGCGTCGAACGGCCCCTAGAGGCGGTGGGCGGTAACCAGAGTCGTCCCGTCGAAGCCCAGGATCCAGCCCTCACCGGTACCCGTGTGCACGCTGGGGACCGCCAACCCGGAGGTGTCGGCGAGCAACGCCAGGGAGTCGGCGATCACCGGGAGCTGGCTGCACACGACCGTCGTCGCGCCCGACGCCCCCAGCTCCCCGAGCCGCGCGGCGGCCCGCTCGGTGTTGCGCAGGTGCCCTTCGGCGTCGAAGACCGAATCGCCTTCGAGCGGCAGGCTCAGGGCCTCGGCGAGCGGCTCCACGGTCTTGACGCACCGCAGGGGCGAGGCCGCGATGATCCTCGTCGGCTGGAACAGGGCCAGCAGCGGCACCAGAAGCCCCGCCTGCGCCTTGCCCCTGGTCTCCAGCGGCCTGGCCACGTCGGGGCCGTCGAAGGTCACCGAGGCAGCCTTGGCGTGCCGCAGCAGCACCACCGTCCCCGTCACCGTCGGCAGCGCGGCGAAGGAGTCCAGCGCGGCGAAGTCGCGTGGGCGGCTGCACAGTTCCCGCGCCTCCTCCACCGACACCCACCGGCACTCGGCGATCTCGCTGTTCGGCACGAACTCGGTCTTCGGGTTGAGCGCGCGCATCGCCCAGTAGTCGACCGTCTTGTGCTTCTCGCGCTCGGGATTGGGCAGCGTGTACGACGCCGTGGTCAGGAACGGCCCGGGAATCCCGGCGACGCCGGTCTCCTCCTCGACCTCGCGGCAGGCCGCGGCGAGCGGATGCTCGCCGGGGGACAACTTCCCCTTCGGCAGCGACCAGTTGTCGCAACCGGGCCGGTACACCAGCGCGAGCCGCACACCGTCCCCAGTGGAGTCCCACAGGACCCCGCCGGCGGCCCGCACCCGTTCCACGTCGTTCGTCAACGCCATGGCGCCTACCGTAATCGCATCAGGCGGCGCTGTGCGTCGGATAGTGGCGTGTCGGCGGACCGCCGGCGCCACGTCCCGTCACCCGCCAGCTCGAAGGAATCGGTGCCGTCGTCGAGCATCAGCGCGAACATCGACACCAGTTGTGCCTTGGCGTCCGGATCGTCGACCCGTACCAGCGCCTCCACCCGGCGGTCGAGGTTGCGGTGCAGCAGGTCGGCCGAACCGATGAACATCTCCATCGTCTTGGCGTCGGCCCCGAACCGGAACACCCGCGAGTGCTCCAGGAAACGCCCCAGCACCGAACGGACCCGGATCCCCTCGCTGAGCCCGGGCACACCCGGCCGCAGCGCGCAGATCCCGCGCACCAGCAGATCAACGCGCACACCGGCCGCACTGGCCCGGTACAGCGCGTCGATGATCGCCTCGTCGACGATCGAGTTCACCTTGATCTGGATCAGGCCGCGCTCGCCGCGGGCCGTCTCGCGCTCGATCCGCTCGATGATGCCGTGCCGGATCCCGTGCGGCGCCACCAGAAGCCGCCGGTAGGTGGTCTGGCGGCTGTAGCCGGTGAGGACGTTGAACAGGTCGGTGAGGTCCGCGCCGACCTCGGGGTCGGCGGTGAGGAGCCCGAAGTCCTCGTACAGGCGGGCGGTGCGCGGGTGGTAGTTGCCCGTCCCGATGTGGCAGTAGCGGCGCAGCCGTCCGCTCTCCTGCCGCACGACCAGCGCGGTCTTGCAGTGCGTCTTCATGCCGACGACGCCGTAGACGACGTGGCAGCCCGCCTTCTCCAGTTCGCGGGCCCAGGCGATGTTGGCCTGCTCGTCGAAGCGGGCCTTGACCTCGACGAGGACCACGACCTGCTTGCCGGCCTCGGCGGCGGCGATGAGCGCGTCCACGATCGGCGAGTCGCCCGAGGTGCGGTACAGCGTCTGCTTGATGGCCAGCACGTGCGGGTCGTCGGCGGCCTGCTCGATGAAGCGCTGCACGCTCGTGGCGAAGGAGTCGTAGGGGTGGTGGACGAGGATGTCGCCTTCGCGGAGGGTCGCGAAGACGCTCTTCGGGCTCGACCCCTCGGTGAACTTCGGGTGCGTCGATGGGACGAACACCGGGTCCTTGAGGTCGTCGCGGTCGACGTCGCCGTAGAGCTGCCACAGGCCCGACAGGTCGACGAGCCCCGGCACCTGCTGCACGTCGTGCTCGTCGATGCCCAGTTCGCGCACCAGGAGCTCCAGGACGTGCGGTGACACCGAGTCGTTGATCTCCAGCCGGACCGGCGGCCCGAAGCGCCGCATCGCCAGTTCGCGCTCCATCGCCTGGAGCAGATCCTCGTCGCGGTCCTCCTCGACCTCGACGTCGGCGTTGCGGGTCACGCGGAAGGTCAGGTGCTCGACGACTCTCATACCGGGGAAGAGCGCGGGCAGGTGTGCGGCGATCAGTTCCTCGACCGGCAGGAAGGTCGAGTCGTCGTTGACGCGGACGAAGCGGGAGACGTTGTTGGGGACCTTTACGCGCGCGAACCGCTCCGGCGCGCCGGGGGAGTCGAGGTCGCGGACGATGACCGCGAGGTTCAGCGACAGGCCCGAGATGTACGGGAAGGGGTGCGCCGGGTCGACCGCCAGGGGCGTGAGGACGGGGAAGATCTGGTCGGTGAACAGGCGGTGCAGGCGCTCGCGCTCATCGGTGCCGAGCTCCTCCCAGCTGACGATGCGGATGCCCTCGTCGGCCAGGGACTTGGCCACGTCGTCGGAGAAGCAGTGCGCGTGCCGCGACACCAGTTCGTTGCCCTGCAGTGCGATCAGGCGCAGCTGCTCGCGGGCGGTGCGGCCGTCGTTGCCGCGGACGGTCAGGCCCGCCTGCATGCGCCGTTTGAGGCCGGCGACGCGCACCATGTAGAACTCGTCGAGGTTCGAGGCGAAGATCGCCAGGAACTTGGCCCGCTCCAGCAGGGGGACCTGCTGGTCCTCGGCGAGCGCGAGCACACGGGCGTTGAAGTCGAGCCAGGACAGTTCGCGGTTGAGGTACGGGCTGCCGTCGGCCACGACGTGTTCGCCTGGGGCTGGACCGCCGGAAGCCGTGCCTCGTTCTGGGGTGCTCACCGCACCATTCTGGCCGGGTTCGGGTTACCAGTAAATGACCTTCGGGTGAACTGGCCTGGATAACCCGGTCACTACATGGTCGGCAGGGCGAGTCCCGTGACGCGGCCCTCGGTGTCGGTGTCGAGGCGCACACGCTGGCCGAGGCGGAGCAGGCGCAGGCCGGAGGCGGCGAAGGCCTCCGCGCCGTAGTCGATCTTCACGCCGTTGTCCAGGAAGACGGTCCCGGAGCGGGTGTCGGGGTCGAACGTGGCGACGGTGCCCTGCATGGTGGCCGACATTACACCTCTCCGCCGATAACAGCAGGACGAGCGTGTGGCGGCCGAGGCCGAGGTATCCGGCGGCGGCGAGGTCGGCGGCGGTGTCGACGTCGCGGCGAAGGCTGGGCCACAGGCCGCCGAGGCGTTCGGCGCCCGACGCGCGGTGGGCGGCGGCCGAGCCGGGACCGAAGCTCGGGTCGAGTTCGGCGCCTTCGGTGGCGGTGAGCATGACGGTCCCGGTGCCGAGGGCGTCGGGGACGAACGCGCGCGGGAAACGGGAGGCGCGGCCGAGGGCCTCGGCGAGTTCACCGGGACGCAGGGCGGGCAGGTCGGAGGTCAGGACGGCGAGGTGGGCGGCCGGGTCGGCCGCGCGCAGCCGGGCCGCCGCGTACCGGATCGCCGCATTGAGATCGGCACGCGGCCCCTCGTGCAGGGTGTCCATTCCCATCCCCGCGACGGCTTTGCGGACCGCGGGATCCCCGGAGACGGCGACGACCCGCGCCACCGTGCGGCAGCTCGTGGCGGCGTGCGCCGTGTCGAGCGCGAAGGCGAGCGCGAGGGACTCGCGCGGCACGGTCATCGTCGCCGACCGGAGCCGGGACTTCGCCGCCGCCAGCCGCTTGACCGGGATCAGGACGGTCCAGTCGGGCATGGCTAGCGGGGGAGGGAGCGCCGCGTCGGGCCCTTGCCCAGTGCCTGGCGGACCTTGCCCCACGCGTAGATCGCGCCGGCGACCACGGCTGCGCCGATGGCCAGGTAGACGATCCAGCCGAAGATGAAGGCGAGGAACTTGATCGCGAGCCACCCGACGAGGATGAGTCCGACGACCGGCAGGACGATCCAGGCCAGAAGGCGGAGGTTCATGTGAGTCTCCTTCTTGCGGTGACGACGGAGGGTCCGCTGTCACTCTGACTCCAGGATGACATCAGTTGGGCTTCGGCGCCATAGGGGAAATCCCTGACCCCAGGATGCCAGTAAGGTCGTTCCACAACCGTTCGCTTAAGGAGAACCGTGGGCTTGTTCGGGCGCCGAAAAGGCGGTGATCAGAAGGTCGGCTTCTGGCTTCGGGTGGCGGTCCTACTGGTCAAACCCGTCATGAGCCTGATGACGAGGGCCACGTGGCTCGGCTTCGAGAACATCCCCCTGAAGGGCGGGGCGATCTTCGCGGTCAACCACCTCTCGCACGCCGACCCGCTGCTCATGGCCTTCTACGTCTACGACTCCGGCCGCAACCCCAGCTTCCTGGGCAAGGCCAGCATCTTCAAGATCCCGGTGCTCGGCCCGATCATCCAGGCGACCGGCCAGATCCCGGTGTACCGGGGCACCTCCGACGCGGTGAAGTCGCTGCACGCGGCCATCGGCGCGGTCAGGTCGGGGCAGGCCGTGATCATCTACCCGGAGGGCACGACGACCCGCTCGCCGGACCTGTGGCCGATGCGCGGCAAGAACGGTGTCGCCCGTCTCGCCCTGGAGACCGGTGCCCCGGTGATCCCGATCGCCCAGTGGGGTCCGCAGAACCTCTACAACCCGATCACGAAGAAGATGCGCCTGCGTCCTCGCACGCCCTGCGTCGTCAAGGCCGGCCCGGCGGTCGACCTGTCGGCCTGGGACGGCGTCGAGGCGACCGCGTCGACCCTCAACGAGATGACCGACACGATCATGCGGGCGGTCGCCGGCCTCGTCGGCGAGCTGCGCGGCGAGGCGCCCCCGCCGCTGTACGACCCGGCGGCGCGCAAGAACAACAAGAAGGCGTGAGGGAGAAGGCATGCGGACGGCCGTACTTAGCGCGGGTTCCTGGGGGACCACCTTCGCGAAGGTCCTCGCCGACAACGGGCACCGCACCACGCTCCACGCCCGTCGCGAGAGGATCGCGCGGGAGATCAACGAGGAGCACAGCAACGGCGAGTACCTGCCCGGTGTTTCGCTCCCGGCGCTGATCACGGCCACCACCGACTACCGCGAGGCCCTCGACGGGGCCGAGCTGGTCGTGCTGTCGGTGCCCAGCCAGTCGTTGCGGGAGAACCTTAGCGAGTGGCGTTCGGCGCTGCCGCCCGGCGCGACCCTGGTGAGCCTGATGAAGGGCATCGAGCTGGGCACGACGCTGCGGATGAGCGAGGTCATCGCCGAGGTCGCCGGGGTCGAGCCGGGGCAGATCGTGGTCGTGTCCGGGCCGAACCTGGCGCCCGAGATCGCCAACCGGCAGCCGACGGCGACGGTCGTGGCCGGGACCGACACCGCGCGTACGACGGCCGTCCAGGACGCCATCAGCACCGACTACTTCCGGCCGTACACGAACACCGACGTCGTCGGCTGCGAACTCGGCGGCGCCGTCAAGAACGTCATCGCCCTGGCCTACGGGATGCTGTCGGGCATGGGCCTCGGCGACAACACCAAGGCGACGCTGATCACGCGGGGCCTCGCCGAGACCGCCCGCCTGGGCGCCAAGCTCGGCGCCGACCCGCTGACCTTCGCAGGCCTCGCCGGTCTCGGTGACCTGGTGGCGTCGTGCGTGTCGCCGATCGCGCGGAACCGGACCTTCGGCGAGCGGCTCGGACGCGGCGAGAGCCTCGCCGAGGCGCAGGCGGCGACGAAGCAGACCGCCGAAGGCGTGAAGAGCTGCCGCTCGGTGCGCGACCTCGCGGTCGCCAACGGCGTGGAGATGCCGATCACGGAGCAGGTGGAGCGGGTGTGCCACGAAGGGCTGGATCCCCGCAAGGGCGTGGCGGCGCTGATGTCGCGGGAGACGAAGCCGGAGATTCCGGGGTAGGTGCGGGCGGGTTCACGGCACGCCTCAGCGCGGGTTGAGCGACCGGATCGCGTGCTCTCCCGTATGCCCCAAAGGAGCCCGGCCGAAAGCTCCGGTGAGCACGGGCGCGGGCACCCCAAGGCGGGCACACGCGCCCGGGCCGGCGCGTCCCTGGACCTACCTAGCCGCAGCCGCTCGGCACACCCTTGTCGAGGGGCCGCAGCTGCTGCTTGACGATCTTGGAGAAGGCCTGTGCCCACTCGCCCGACCCGTTCCCGTCACCGGGCACGGTCAGCGCGACGGGCACCTGCCGGTCGACGGTCGTCCAGACCGCGGCGCCGGTGCCGGGGCGCTGTACCCAGCACACACCGTCCATCGGGTACACCGTCTCGGTCGGCTCGATCTTCGGGGCGTCGACACCGCAGACGAGGGTCACCGCGGGGTCTCCGAATGCGGCGGCCTGTTCGGCGCCTTCGGTGACGGGGCGGCGGGGCTGAGTGTGCGCGGTGTCCGGAAGCTTGGCCAGAAGGGCACGGCAGGCGACGGCCTGATCTTCGTCGAGGGAGGGGAGCGTGACCGCTACGGGTTCACTCGACACCGGCGCGGGTTCGTCCTCCAGCGGCGGCGCGGCGTTGCTGACGAGGACGAAAACGCCGACCGCCGCGACGATGGCCACGGGAATCGCGATGAGCGTGGCGAGTCGTGCGGCGCCCCGCGTGACCGTGTCGGCCACGGGTCACTCCTTCACAAATGGACGACAGAGCAAGTCAAGGTCCGGGTGATGCCCGGTACCTGCTGCACTTTACTGACGACCATGTGCCCCAACTCGTCGACGGTGCGCGCCTCTGTGAGCACCACGACGTCGTAGGGCCCGGTGACCGCGTCCACTTTGACCACGCCGGTGATTTCCTTGATCGTGGTGGCGACGTCGCGCGCCTTGCCCACCTCGGTCTGAATAAGGATGTACGCCTGGACCACAACACGACTCCTTAACACGTAACACGCAAGACACGCGCTCGGCTTTGAGCGAAACTACCGCAACGGGAGCCGGTGTCCAGGGGGACACGGGGGCCGTAGGCGAGGGCGCGCGGCGCGCCCGGCCGCACTTCGGGTGTTCCCCGGTTGACACTAAGCTATGCGCGGGCTACAGGAGGAGACGAGATGACGGTGGCGCAGACCGGCGAGTTCGGCCTGATCGAGCGGGTGACCCGGCGTCTGGCGATCCCCGCCCAGAACGGTGCCGACGCCGACTGCCTCCTCGGCCCCGGCGACGACGCGGCGGTCGTCCGCGCGCCCGACGGCCGGGTGGTGGCCTGCACCGACGTCCTCGTCGAGGGACGCCACTTCCGCCGCGACTGGTCCACCGCCACCGACGTCGGCCATCGCGCCGCCGCCGCGAACCTCGCCGACATCGCCGCCATGGGCGCCCGGCCCACCGCGCTGCTCATCGGCTTCTGCACCCCGCGCGATCTGCCCGTCGAGTGGGCCGAGGAGTTCGCCGACGGCATGGCCGCCGAGGCCGCGCTGGTCGGCGCCTCGGTGGTCGGGGGCGACACCGTGGCCAGTCCGTCGCTGACCATCGCGGTCACCGCGCTCGGTGACCTCCAGCGCCGGGAGCCCGTCACGCGCGCGGGCGCGCGCCCCGGCGACATCGTCGCCATGGCGGGCCGGCTCGGCTGGGCCGCCGCGGGCTACACGATCCTGTCGCGCGGATTCCGTTCACCGGGAGCGCTGGTCAACGCCTTCCGCCGCCCGGAGGTGCCCTACGCCGCCGGGATCCTGGCCGCCGAGCTGGGCGCGACGGCGATGATCGACGTCTCCGACGGGATGCTCGCCGACGTCGGCCACATCGCGGCCGCCTCGGGTGTGCACATCGACCTGCGCCGGGCGAACTTCACGCTGCCCCGGCAGATGGCCGACTCGGCCAACGCGCTGGGCGTCGACCCATACGAATGGATCTTCACCGGTGGTGAGGATCACGCGCTGGTGGCGACCTTCCCACCCGACGTGATGCTCGGCGGTGAGTGGGCCGAGATCGGCGTGGTCCGCGCGGGGGAGGGCGTCACGGTCGACGGAACGCGCTGGACGCGCTCGGCCGCGGGGTGGGACCACTTCCGGCAGGAATGACCGGCAAGGCGGGGGAGGCGTGGCCATGGCCCGCGGCCCCTGTCCGGCGGGAAACCCCGTCCGCCGGGCACGAAAAAGCCGGGCCCCGAGGGGCCCGGCGATAAGTTTCGCGGGTCGCGCTCTATGCGCGGGCGACCTTACCGGCCTTCAGGCAGGACGAGCACAGCTTCACCTTGCGCTTGTTGTCCCCGCCGGCCACGTTGGTGCGCACGACCTGGATGTTCGGGTTCCACCGACGACGCGTCCGACGGTGCGAGTGGGACACGTTGTTGCCGAAGCCGGGGCCCTTGCCGCAGACATCGCACCTGCTGGACATGATGAACGCACTCCTGAGTGTTGACGTAGATCTTGATCGCCCACACAGGGGCAGCCTGGGAAGCCTACCTGAGAGTCACCGTCCACCGCCAAACGGGGGTGGTGTAGAAGGTGTCACGCTCACGTACGCTGGCAGCGACGTTACCGCAGGCGTCCATGAGCGACGGTACCCCCTCCGGAAAGTTTGCCCCTGATGACCTACCCGCAGCAGCCCGACGAGGAGTCGTCGGAGGACACCCAGGCAATCCACCGTCAGCAGGAGCAGGAGGATCCGGTCTCGCCGTTCGGGCCCGCGCCCGACCCGCAGCAGGCCGCTCCGCAGCCGGTGGATCCCTTCGCGCCGCCCTCCTACGGGCCGCCGCAGCCGCAGCCTCAGCAGTATCAGCAGCCCGCCCAGCCGCAGTACCAGCAGCCGCAGCAACCCCAGTACCCGCAGCAGCCTCCGGCGAACCCGGCCGAGCCGCCGACGGTCCCCAACCAGTGGGGACCGCAGCAGCCGCAGGTGTACGTCCCGCAGAACCCGCCGGTCTACACGCCCGAGCAGCCGCAGCCGCCGTACCAGCCTCCCGTCTCGGGTCCTCCCGCGTACACGCCGCCTCCGGTCTCGGCTCCGCCGAGTCAGCAGGTGTCGGCGCCGCCGGTGTACACGCCGCCGGTCTCGGGTCCTCCCGCCTACACGCCTCCCGTGTCCGGCCCACCCGCGTACACGCCGCCTCCGGTCTCCGCCCCACCCAGCGGGCAGGTGTCAGGCCCGCCCGCCTTCTCACAGCAGCCCGTCTCGTCGCCGCCGAACCAGCAGGTCTCCGGCCCGCCCGTCTATGTGCCGCCGGTCTCGGCGCCGCCCGCGCATCAGCAGTACCCGTCCGGCCCGGACCCGCAGGTCTTCGCGCCGAAACCGGTCGTGCCGGACGGCCCGACCTTCACCGGCACGCAGCCCGACCCGGCGCTGTGGGGCGGCGCGCCCGTCCCCGGCCCGAAGAAGGGCATCCCGAAGGCCGTCGTGATCGTCTCGGTGATCATCGTGGTCGTGGCGCTGGGCATCGGCGCGGTGCTGTTCTTCAACACCGGCGGCGGCACGCCGAGCGCCGACCCGAGCGCGAACTCCTCGCAGGACCCGCAGGCCAGCGGCCCGCCGGTCATCGCGCTCAACCCGGTCACCAACGAGCAGACCCGCCTGGAGTACCTCACCCCCGGCGACTGGACGGCGCTGACGACGGCCCCGGCCGCGTTCAACGAGCTGGCCCAGGCCGTCGGCGAGCTCAAGGAGGGCGCGAGTTTCCCGGCGCTGTTCCTCAACGGCGGGCTCGACACCGCGCTGATCCCGTACGCGGGCCCCGCCCAGATCGGCGTGGCGGCCGCGGACCTGGCGACGACCCTCGACGGCGGCCGCTACGTCGGCACGGACGGCAACCCGCTCAAGGGCCTCAAGCGCGAGGCCGCGCCGACCGTCCAGCAGGCGCGCATCGACGGCCGGGTCGCGGTCATCCTGCGCTACCACATGATCTGGGACGACCCGGCCAAGGCGGCCGGCGGCGACACCGTCACCGTCGCGCTCATCGACATCGACGGGTCGCGCGCGGCGGCGGTCTACACGGCCGTCCCCGACGACATGCCCGATCTGGTCAAGAGCGCCGAAGACCGCTTGATGACGCTCCACTTCAACATGTAGTCGCCGCCAGCCTCCGCGGTGTCGGGGGCTGGCACTAGGCTCGTTCTTCGTGCGGGACGTAGAGGAAGCGGTCGCCGAGGAACCGCTCACGAGCATCGACGCGGCAGGTTTCCACCGCTGGTGCGCGGCGAGCGTCGACGTCCTCCGCCGGCATCGGCGCGACATCGACGAGCTCAACGTCTTTCCCGTGCCAGACGGCGACACCGGCACGAACATGGTCGCCACCCTCACCGCGGGCCTGCACGCCCTGGAGGCGGGGACGGTCGCCGACCTCTCCGAGGCGCTCCGGCGCTTCGCGCGCGGGGCCCTGCTCGGCGCGCGCGGCAACTCCGGGGTGATCCTGGCCCAGTTCTTCCGCGGCCTCGCCGACTCCTGGGCCCACCGCGGCGCCGGTGCCGCCGAGGCCGGTCCCTCCGCCGTCGTCATCGGTCTGCGCGTCGCCGCCGACGCCTGCCGTGCCGCCGTCGCCGTGCCCACCGAGGGCACGATGCTGTCGGTCGCCGACGCTGCCGCCGACGCCGTCGCCCGTCTCGCCGACGAGCCCCTGCCGAAGGTCGTCACCGCGGCCTGCCTCGGCGCCGCGCAGGCCGTCGAGCTGACCCCGCGCCAGCTTCCCGCGCTGGCCCGCGCCGGTGTCGTCGACTCCGGCGGTTTCGGGCTCGCGCTCGTGCTCGACGCGCTCGTCGCGACCGTCACCGGCGAGGCGACGGGCGCGCCCCAGGCCGCCGCCGAACTCGACGAGGGCCTGAAGATCCCGGTCGTCCCCGCCGAACGCGAGACCGGTTCGAGCGACTTCGCCTACGAGGTCCAGTACCTCCTCGACGCCGAGCCCGGCGCGGTCGAGCGGCTCCGGCTGCGCCTGACCGGCCTCGGCGACTCCCTCGTCGTCGTCGGCACCGGCATCCGCGACGAACCCGCGGACGAGGGCGAACGCCAGACCTGGAACGTCCACGTCCACGTCAACGACATCGGCGCCGCCATCGAGGCCGGGATCGAGGCCGGCCGGCCCCACCGCATCTCGGTCACCCGCTTCGCCGACGATCACGGCCACCCCCACGCCCACCCCGAAACACCCGACGAGGGGGTTTCCCGCCCGGCCGAAGCGGCCTCCCGCGCGGTCGTCGCCGTCGCCGGGGGCACCGGCCTCGCCCAGCTCTTCGCCGCCGAAGGCGCCCACCCCGTCGTCAGCAGCCCCCCGTCGACCCAGGAACTCCTCACCGCCGTCCGCTCCACCGGCGCCGCCGAGGTCATCCTGCTGCCCAACGACGGCAGCAGCCAGTCGGTCGCCGACAGCGCCGCCGAACTCGCCCGCGCCGAAGGACTCCACGTCTCGGTCGTCCCGACCCGCTCACCGGTGCAGGCCCTCGCCGCGCTCGCCGTGCGCGACCCGGGCCGCCGCTTCGACGACGACGTCATCGCCATGGCCGAGGCCGCCGGGGCCTGCCGCTTCGGCGCCCTGGCCGTCGCGGCCCGGATCGCGCTGACCACCGCCGGGCGCTGCGAGCCGGGCGACGTCCTCGGCCTCGCCGAAGGCGACGTCGTGATCATCGGCGAGGACGCGGCCGTGGTCGCCTGCGAACTCCTCGACCGCATGTGCGCCGCCGGCGGCGAACTGGTCACCCTGGTCACCGGCGCGGGCCTGTCCGACGACGCCGTCGCGCGGGTCACCGCGCACCTCGCCTCGCGCTGGCCGCTGGTCGAGGTGTCCTGCTACGAGGGCGGCCAGCGGCGCCATCCGCTCCTGGTGGGGGTCGAATGAAGATCACGCTGGACACGCCGCTGAAGACCCCGCTCGGGGGCAAGACCGCCGAAGCGCTCGACGACGCCTTCGGGCTGCGCACGGTCGGCGACCTCCTGCGCCACTACCCGCGCCGCTACGCCGAGCGCGGTGAACGCACGGACCTCGGGACCCTCGAAGTCGGCGAGCAGGTCACCGTGATGGGCGAGATCCGCGCGGTGAACCGGCGGGCCATGCGCAACCGCCGCGGCAGCATCCTGGAGGTCATCATCGGCGACGGCGGGTACACGCTGTCGCTGACCTTCTTCAACCAGCCGTGGCGGGAACGCGAGCTACTGGTCGGCCGGTGGGGGCTGTTCGCCGGGAAGGTCACCGACTTC
Organism: Phytomonospora endophytica; assembly: GCF_014202425.1. Classification (GTDB taxonomy): domain Bacteria; phylum Actinomycetota; class Actinomycetes; order Mycobacteriales; family Micromonosporaceae; genus Phytomonospora; species Phytomonospora endophytica. The sequence continues at coordinate 129,446 of NZ_JACHGT010000005.1, forward strand.
CGTGGGAAACGCCAGCTCAACGGGCCCGACTACCGGCTCCTCCCGGACACCGAGGAAGCCGGTGAGGACCTGACGGCGGCGCTCACGCCGGGCGCGGTCGCGGGGGAGGGCGCGCGGGCCGCCGAGGTCATGGAGGAGTTCGCCGGGGCGCTCATCCCGGTCTATCCGGCGGCGGCGAAGGTGCCCAGCTGGACCCTCGCGAAGTGCGTGCGGACGGTCCTGGACACCGTCACCCTCGACGGGCCCGACTTCCTGCCCAGGGGGTTGCGCGAGGAGCACAAGCTCCTCGGTTTCGCCAAGGCGATCCACGACATCCACCGGCCCGGCAGCAAGGGCGAGTTGTACGCGGCCGTCAAGCGCCTGAAATGGGAGGAGGCCTTCGGCCTCCAGATGGTCCTGGTGCGGCGCAAGGCCTCGGCGCGGGCGGTGAAGGGCAAGGCCAGGCCGCAGCGCGGCGACGGGATCCTCGCCGCCTTCGACGCCTCGCTCCCGTTCACCCTCACCGAGGGCCAGCGCGAGGTGGGCGGGGACATCGCCGCCGACCTCGCCACCCCGCACCCGATGCACCGCCTGCTCCAGGGCGAGGTCGGGTCGGGCAAGACGCTCGTCTCGGTCCGCGCGATGCTCCAGGTCGTCGATGCCGGGGGACAGGCGGCCCTGCTGGCGCCCACGGAGGTACTCGCGACCCAGCACCACCGCACGATCGTGGAACTCCTGGGGGCGCACGGCCGTGCCGGTGAGCTGGACGCCGCCGGTGAGGCCACCCGCGTCACCCTCGTCACCGGCTCCCAGGGCGCCAAGGCCCGCCGCGCGGCCCTCGCCGAGGCCGCCGACGGCACCGCCGGGATCGTCGTCGGCACCCACGCCCTGCTCTACGACGGCGTCGACTTCGCCGACCTGGGCCTCGTCGTCGTCGACGAACAGCACCGCTTCGGCGTCGAGCAGCGCGACGCCCTGCGCGCCAAGGCCGAGGTCCCGCCGCACGTCCTGGTCATGACCGCCACACCGATCCCGCGCACCGTCGCCATGACCGTCTACGGCGACCTGGAGGTCTCGGCGCTCGCACAGCTGCCGAAAGGCCGTTCGCCGATCACGACGCACGTCGTGCCCGGCACCGACGAGCGGTGGATGCGCCGGAGCTGGCAGCGCATCCGCGAAGAGGTCCAGGCCGGGCATCAGGCCTACATCGTGGCGCCGAGGATCGGGGGCGACGACGATGACAAGCCTCCGAAGGACGACGACGGCCGCCGCCCGCCCGTGGCCGTCATGGACGTCGGCCCGGCGCTCGCCGAAGGCGCCCTGCACGACCTGCGCGTCGGGATCCTGCACGGCAGGATGCCCGCCGAGGAGAAGGACGCGATCATGCGCGCCTTCAAGGCCCGCGAGCTCGACGTCATCGTCGCCACGACCGTCATCGAGGTCGGCGTCGACGTCCCCAACGCGACCATGATGGTCATCCTCGACGCCGACCGCTTCGGCGTCTCCCAGCTGCACCAGCTGCGCGGCCGCGTCGGCCGGGGCAGCGCCGCCGGACTGTGCCTCCTGGTCAGCGAGTCGGCGCCGGGCAGCCCGGCCGCCGAGCGGCTCGCCGCCGTCGCCGAGACCACCGACGGTTTCCGGCTCGCCGAGCTGGACCTGGAGCAGCGCAGGGAAGGCGACGTCCTCGGTGAGGCCCAGTCGGGTCACCGCTCGTCGGTGAAGCTGCTGTCGCTGCTCAAGGACGCCGACCTGATCCGCGCCGCCCGCGAGGCGGCCGTGGTGATCGTCGACGACGACCCCGATCTCGTCCGCCATCCCGCACTGGCCGCCGCCGTTGCCGCCCTCGTCGACGACGAGCGCGCCGAGTACCTGGAGAAGGGTTGACCCGCATCATCGCCGGGGACATGAAGGGCCGCCGGCTCCAGACGCCGCCGGGGGACCGCACCAGGCCGACCTCGGACCGCGTGCGCGAGGCCCTGTTCGGCTCGCTGACGAGCCTCCTCGACTTCGACGGCGCCCGCGTCGCCGATCTCTACGCCGGTTCGGGAGCCGTCGGGCTGGAGGCCTGCTCGCGCGGGGCCGGGCACGTCCTGCTCGTCGAGTCCGACGCCCGCGCCGCCCGGGTCATCCGCGCCAACATCACCGCGCTCGGCGTCGGCGACCGTGTGGTCCTCACCACGTCCAGCGTGCGCGGCGCGCTGGCCGCGCCGCCCGGCGAACCCTACGATCTGGTCTTCGCCGATCCGCCCTACACACTGGACAACGCCGAGGTCACCGCCGACCTCGCGGCGCTCGTCGAGGGCGGCTGGCTGCACGAGGACTCGCTCGTCCTGGTGGAGCGGTCCACGCGAACGAAGGCCTTCGCGTGGCCCGAAACGCTCACAGAGACGCGTGGGCGCCGTTATGGGGAGTCCATTATTTGGTACGGTGCCCGATCGTGACGACGACGGTGCGACGCGCGGTATGCCCGGGATCCTTCGACCCGGTGACCCTCGGTCATCTCGACATCTTCGAGCGGATGAGCCGGCTGTACGACGAGGTGTACGTCGCGGTGTTCGCGAACTCCTCCAAGCAGGGGTTCTTCGACATCGACGAGCGCCTGGAGATGCTGGAGGAGGTGACCGCCGACCTCCCCAACGTGAAGGTGGACTCCTTCCAGGGGCTCGTCGTGGATTACTGCAAGTCCCGGGGGATCGACGTCGTCATCAAGGGAATCCGGGCCGTGTCGGACTTCGACTACGAGCTGTCGATGGCGCAGATGAACCACGGCCTGTCGGGCGTCGAGACCTTCCTCATCCCGACGAACCGGCTCTACTCCTTCGTGTCGTCGAGCCTGGTGCGCGATGTCGCGAAGTGGGGCGGTGACGTCTCCGGATACGTTCCGGAGACCGTGGCGCGCCGCCTGGTGGCCAGGCTGCGGGAGCAGTGACTCATTGACCTGCGCTCCTCCGAGGAGGGGCGGACCGTGGTCGCCCACGGCGTTTCCTGTCTCGACGGGCAGTGCCCACCCGGAACGCTCCGGGATCGGACTCACCTGCCCTCCGCAGGCGTTTCAGCTCTCCGCCAGCCCGGCGGCGAGAACGTTCCGTGCCGTGTTGAGGTCGCGGTCGTGGAGCACCCCGCAGCGGGGGCATTTCCACGACCGGGCGCTCGGGGGCAGGGAGGTGTTGAGGTGGCCGCAGGCGGCCGTCGAACAGAGCTCGGCGCTGGGATACCACCGGTCCACCACCCGCAGGGTGCGTCCCCACCAGGCGGCCTTGTACTCCAGCAGTGACCGCAGCCGGACCCGGCCGGCGTCCGAGGTGCCCTGATCGTGGTCGCCCGCCGTGTCGCGCGGGCCGAGATCCTCGATGACGATCGTTTGGTTCTCGCGAACGATCGAGGTGGTGACCTTGTGCAGGTGGTCGGACCGCCGGTCGGCGATCCGCGCTTGTATCCGCGCGACCTTGACGCGGGCCTTCGCCCGGTTGCGGCTCCCCGGTGTCGTGCGGTCGTGCGTCCGCCTGGCCCGCGCCAGCCTGCGCCGGTCGGCCCTCTCCTGCCGGGGAACGGTGATCTTCTCCCCGGTGGACAGCGTGATCAGCGCGTTGGCGCCGGTGCCGATCCCGACCCGGCCCTCGACGGGCGGTGCCGGACTGAGCCGCTCCTCGACGAGCATGGAAACGAACCAGCGCCCGGCGGCGTCGCGGCTGACCGTGACCGTCGTCGGGTCGACGCCCGCCGGCAGCGGCCGCGACCAGACGATGTCGAGCGGTTCGGCCAGTTTCGCCAGATGGAGCCGGCCGTCGCGGAAGCGGAAGGCGTTGCTCTGGAACGTCGCCGAGGCCTTGCCCCGGTGCCTGGTCTTGAAGCGCGGGTACCGGGCGAGCCGGGCGTGGAAGCGGCTGAAGGCCGACTGGAGGTGCCGCAGGGCCTGCTGGAGGGGCACGTTCGAGACCTCCGCCAGGAACGCCGTGTCGGCGTCCTGCTTCCAGGCGGTGAGCCAGTGGGCGGTCTCGACGTAGTTGGTGGCCAGTCCCAGGTCGCGATGGCGGCGGGTGCGTTCTTCGAGGGCCTTGTTCCAGACGAAGCGGACGCACCCGAACGTGCGCGTCAAGAGGGCCGCCTGCTCGCCGGTGGGGTAGAAACGGTACCTATAAGCCCGCTTCACCGTTAGCGCCATGTTTAACACGATAGCATCCCGTCATGTTAAGCTTGCTGGTCGTTGTCATGCAGGCGACCATGGAGTGGCCTTGTCTACAGAGTCGCTCGATTTCGAGGGGAGTACCCGGTGGGGCCACTGGAGCGCATTGAAGAGCTGATCGCGTACGTCGAGCAGGCCAAGGCCGTGCCGATGTCGCGGGCCGCCAAGATCGACCGCGGTGAGATCATCGCGATGCTCGAAGAACTCGGCGGCGAACTGCCCGCCGAGCTGCGCCGCGCCGACGCCATGCTCGCCGAGCGGGACAAGATCATCGACGCCGGTCAGCGCGAGGCCAACCGGATCATCTCCGAGGCCGAGGCCGAGCACGCCCGCCTCGTCGCCGGACACGAGGTCACCGTGTCGGCCGAGCACGAGGCGCAGCGCCTGATCAACATGGCGCGCGACGAGGCCAACCGCCTGCGCAACGAGGTCGACGAGTACGTGGACACCACCCTCGCCAACTTCGAGCAGTTCCTGCACCGCGCGCTGTCCGGTGTCGAGCGCGGCCGCGACAAGATGCACGCGCTGCGCGAGATCGGGAGCTTCCAGCCGTCCGACGAGGAGGAGAAGCCGCTGCCGATGTAGCGGTTTCGGGGTGGGGGAGTGCGGCGTGGTGGAATCGCAGAACGTTCCGACGGCGAAGGGCGGCGGGCCCTTCGGGAGTTCGTCCCTCGCCCCGGAATCGGAGGCGGAGGCGGCCTTCGAGCCGCGGTTAGCCGATCCCGGACGGTCGCGGGCGGTGCTGATCGACGGGGACTCGCCACATGTCCCCGGCATCGAGATCTCCGAACTGGCGCTCGCGCTGATGGACGGCGCGGTCTGGGGCCTCTCGGCGAGTGATTGCCGCATCCACTCGGTCACCGAGCGCGCCAAGATGCTGGCTCAGCTGCGGCAGTCGGCGAGAGACGCGACCGAGGCGTTCGTGGTCTGCTTCAAGGGGCCGGCCGTTCCTCACGAGGGCCGCGACGTTGACCTGCGGCTCGACGCTTCCGACACGTCGGCGGAGTCGATGTTGCCGTTGATCGACCTGCTCAACACCGTCGCATCGAGTTCGGCGAGCCTGCGCCTGTTGATCCTGGACTGTGGGCTCTCAGCCGACTTGAGGGGACTCGGCGGCCCGGTACAGGTGCTCGTTCGGCACAGGTCCGCGAACACCGGCCTGAGCGCGGCGGTGGTGAGCGTCCTGAGCGGAGGAGTCCGGGGCGGGCCGGAGCTTCTCACGGTCGACGAGATCGCGGGCGCGGTCCGGTCCGTGGCCGCGCACAGGGGCGACGGCCCGTCCCGCCTCGCTCTCGCCCGCAACCGCGCCTTCGGCCTTCCTTCCGCCCCACCACCCCCCTCCCACCACGTCCCCTGGCAACACGACACCCCCGCCTCCCGCGACCTCCTCCAGCGCGAGGCGCTCGCCCGGATCCTCGGCAAGCGCCTGCGCCAGGTCACCACCGAGGCGCCCGGCGTCTCCTTCCTCGCCCATCTCGACGGCCAGTGGGGCACCGGGAAGTCCACCCTCCTCAACCTCCTCGCCGAAGACCTCGGCGAGGACTTCGTCGTCGTCGGCTTCAACGCCTGGCGGCACTCCCGCGTCGAACCCACCTGGTACCCCCTCCTCACCGCCGTGCGCGACACCGTCGTCGATTCCCGCCCCTGGTACCACTTCCGCCTCCTGCGCCTGCGGGAAACCCTGATGCGCATCCGCTACGCCGGTGCGAGCTGGGCACTGCCGATGGCCGCGACCTCGGTGGCGATCACCGCCGGAGTCCTCGCCCTCAGCGCCAACTGGGACCCGGTGCGGTCCGGCGCGATCCTCTCCGTCGCCGGCCCGGCGCTCGCCGTCGCGGGCCTCGTCTGGGGTGCCTCGCGGGTCGCGGCGAGGCTCTTCCTCTGGGACTCCGCGCGGGGCGCCCGCATCTTCGAGCAGTCGCACAAGGACCCGATGGGCGAGGTCGCGCACCACTTCGCGTGGCTGCTGCGGCACGCGCGGCGGCCGGTCGTGATCTTCATCGACGACCTCGACCGCTGCGACCGGGCGACGGTGGTCGAGACCCTGGAGGTCGTCCAGAACCTCATCCGCGAGAGTCCGGGGGCCGAGCCCGGCGACGCCGCCTCCTTCGTCGTCTCCGCCGACGGCGCCTGGCTGCGCTGCGCCTTCGAGGGCCACTTCGAGGACTTCAAGGCGGCCATCGACGAACCCGGACGGCCCCTCGGCTACCTCTTCCAGGACAAGCTGTTCCAGCTGAGCGTGCCGCTGAGGTTCCTGCCCGGCGAGCAGCAGTCGTCGTACATGGCGAGCCTGCTCACACTCGGGCGGGCGACGGCACCGGGCGAGGACGCCGACGCGGCACGGCGGATCGCGTCGGCGAGGAGCGAGGCGGAGGTCGTCGAGGTCCTGCGCGAGGTTCCCGCCGACGTCCGGGTGCGGGTGGCCGCGCAGGCCGCCGTGAAGATGGCCGACCCCGACATCCTGCGCTCGACCGAGCACGCGCTGCTGAAGTTCGCGCCCCTGCTCCAGCCGAACCCGCGGGGCATCAAGCGGTTCCTGAACACGTACACGGTGCTGCGCACTCTCCGGACGCTGGAGGCGGTGCCGGTGGACCTGGACACCCTCGCCGCCTGGGCGATGATCCGCTCCCGCTGGCCGCAGCTGGCCGACGAGCTGGAGGCGCGCCCGGAACTGCTGGACGAGCTGGCCGCCGGTGGCGGCGGCGACGCCGCCACCGTGGAACTTCGCGCCCTCCTCGCCGCGCTGCCCGTGCCCCTGACCGGCCGTGAGGTCCGCGCCTGCTGCGGCAACCGTCCCGCCCTCGACGACGCCGAGCCGCCGGTCCCGCCTTCCGGCGACATCGCTCCGCCGCCCTCGCGGTGAGGCCGCGCACCTCTTCCCGTCCGCGCCCCCAGTACCCTTGACCGGCCCGGTCGCCGACCGCCCGGGTGCCCCATCGATGCCAGTTCGCGGAGGAGTCCACGTGTCAGGTAAGGTTCAACGTCGGCCTGTCTTGAGCCGAAACCAACGATGACGATGCATGAGAAGACGCCCACACCAGATCCCGCGGCCCCGCTAGTGGTCGACACGCGGTCACTGCCGCGTAGCCCGGGAACCTTTCGTGAGCTGCGTCTCGACGTGCCGTCCTTGGACGGTCTCGGTCTCGACTTGATCGGCGTGCCGAAGGACGCGGAGCTGCACATCGAGCTCACGCTGACCTCGGTCACCGAGGGCGTGCTCGCTACGGGCACGGTCACCGCGCCCGTCGTAGGCGAGTGCGGTCGGTGTTTGCGCCCGATCGAGGACACGTCGGTGTTCGACATCCAGGAGCTGTACGCGTATCCGGACAGCGCCACGGAGGAGACCACCGACGAGGACGAGGTCATGCGGTTGCAGGACGATCTGATCGACCTGGAACCACCTGTGCGGGACGCGGTGATGCTCGGTCTTCCGGTCAACCCGTTGTGCCGCACGGACTGCCCGGGGCTTTGTCCGGATTGCGGACAGGCTTGGGACGAGCTTCCCGCCGACCATCGGCACGAGAAGCTCGACCCGCGCTGGGCGGCGTTGGGCAACCTGTTGGGTGAAGATCGTTCGGAGTGAATTGTGGCCGTTCCCAAGCGCAAGATGTCGCGCAGCAACACCCGTAGCCGGCGGGCGAACTGGAAGGCGCAGGCCGTTAACACGGTCGCGTGCGACCAGTGCCGCTCACCGAAGCTTCCGCACACCGCGTGCGGCGTCTGCGGCACGTACAAGGGTCGTACGGTCGTCGAAGTCTGATCGGCAGATCAGCAGTGGCACAGGGCCGGTCCGCTTCGTCCTCGACGAGGCGGCCTTCTCCGACCCATCTCGAAGCGGCGTGTGGCGTCGCCTTCGACACCGACCTTCTCACCCTCGCGCTGACCCATCGCTCGTACGCGTATGAGCACGGTGGGCTGCCGACGAACGAGCGTCTTGAGTTCCTCGGGGACGCCGTTTTGAGCCTCGTGGTCACCACGGCTCTCTACCAGCGCTACCCGGACCTGCCCGAAGGGCAACTGGCGAAGCTGCGGGCGAGCGTGGTGAACATGCGGGCCCTCGCGTCGGTCGCGCGCGGCCTCGGCCCCTACGGGGTCGGCCCGTACCTGTACCTCGGTAAGGGTGAGGAGTCGACGGGCGGTCGTGACAAGACGAGCATCCTCGCCGACGTGGTGGAGGCGCTGCTCGGTGCGATCTATCTCCAGCACGGCATCGACGTGGCCACCACCGTCGTGCACAAGCTGTTCGATCCGCTGATCGCCGACGCGAGCCGTCGCGGCGCGGGCCTCGACTGGAAGACGAGTCTCCAGGAGCTGACCGCCGACAACGACCTCGGCGTGCCCGAATACCGGATCACCGAGGACGGCCCCGACCACGCCAAGACCTTCACCGCGCGCGCCGTCGTGGCGGGGGAGTCCTTCGGCTCGGGTCAGGGGCGCAGCAAGAAGGAAGCCGAGCAGATCGCGGCCGAATCGGCCTGGCGTGAGTTGACCAGCCGGTTCGAGAAGGCCGGTGGCGGCGGCTGAGTCCGCTCCCGTGACGGGGCGGCCCGGTGAGGACGACCCGTCTGCGTCCGCTTCGCCCGAAAGCTCCAGGATTGCCACCGTCGCGCGGCTGCGCGAGTGGTCGATGCCGATCGGCGTCTTCCTCATCACCCGCTCGGTCCAGCTCCTCGTGCTGGCGTGGACGGGCAACGACCCGGGCAACACCGTGTGGAACCGGCTGCTGTCCTGGGACAGCGGCTGGTTCGTCCGCGTCGCCTCCGAGGGCTACCCGCAGGGATACACCTACGACGACAGCGGTGTCCTCCTCGGCAACGGCCTGGCCTTCCTGCCGGGCTATCCGCTCCTGATCCGCGCCTTCCTGTGGCTCGGGTTCTCCGACCAGGTCGCCCCGCTGCTGGCGAGCACGCTCGCGGCCCTGGTCGCCGTCGTCCTCATCTACCTCCTCGGCAAGGATCTCCACGGGCGCCGTTTCGCGCTCGCGCTGGTCTTCTGCCTCGGCGCGCTGCCGATGTCGGTCGTGCTGTCCATGGGCTACAGCGAGTCGCTGTTCCTGGCCTTCGCGGCCGGTTCGCTGCTGGCGATGCGGCGGCAGGCGTGGCTGACGGCGGGACTGTGCGCGGCCGGGGCGTGCCTCACGCGCGTCGTCGGCGTCGCGGCCTGTATCGCGCTCGTCGTCGCGCTGGTCCTGTTCCTGCGTGCGGAGTGGCGGCGTGCCGACGGGCCGCGCCTCGACGTGAAGGTGTGGCTGCGGATCGGCGGTGGGCTGCTGGCGGCCGCCGTGGCGCTCCCGCTGTACTGGTGGTGGGTCGACGCCCGGGTGGGTGACGACGGCGCCTGGTTCGCCATCCAGGACGCCGGGTGGAGTTCGCGCTGGGACTTCGGGCAGGGCACCTTCGCCTTCCTTGAGGAGACCCTCCGGGCGGGCGACGGCTGGGTGCCGGTGAGCACGGCGGTGCTGATCCTGGTGTCGCTGGCGCTGCTGGTCGCCGCCGCCTTCGACCGGCCCTGGCCGCCCCTGCTGGCCTACGGTGTCGTGATCGTGGCGATGGCCCTGGGCACCGACGGCTACTACCACTCGAAGCTGCGGTTGCTGGTTCCCGCGCTGGTGCTGCTGGTCCCGGTCGCGAAGGCCCTGTCGCGCGCGCGGCCGCGGATCGCGGTCCCGCTGGCGGCGACGGGCCTGCTGTTCGGGACCTGGTACGGCGCGCACATGATCACCGTCTGGCACTACGCGATCTGAGGCGGCGCCCCGGCTTCGGCCGGGGCGCCGTCGTGTCACCAGCCGAGTGGGGCGACCTCGGCCGCCGATGTCCACGGACCGCGGCCGCCGGCCTCGGTGAGCGCGCGGAAGCGCACGTACCGGGCCGAGGTCGGCCAGCAACGGATCGTCTTCGCGTCGGCGGTGTCGGCGAAGGTGCCCGACGCGACCGCCCGGCCCCAGTCGTTCCCGTCGGCGCTGAGGTACAGCTCGTAGGCGCCGACGCGGCCGTTGGCGCCGCCGTCCTGCCGCGGCAGGTAGTGCAGGCCGGTGACGGTCCGCGTGCCGCCCAGGTCGAGGCGCAGCTCGTGGGGGAGCGGGTCGGCGCCGCCGGACCACTTGGTGTGCCAGAAGGTGTCGGTCCGGCCGTCGACGGCACGGGTGGCCGCGCCGGACTCCGACGCGGTCTCCTGACTGTCCACATGGGACACGGTGGCGGCGAGGCGGCCGGAACCCATGATCGGGTCGCTGATCCCCGCCGAGCCGTTCTCGACGCGTCCGGCGAAGCGGCGGAGGAAGCCGTCGGCGGTGTCGGCGGTCGCGGTCAGGTCGTACCAGCCCTTCATGCCGTTGGCGATGGTGAAGGAGTCCTCGACGGTCTGTCCGGCCGCGAGGGGGTAGGTCCACGGTCCACCGGGCCGGTTGTTGCCGCGAACCGTGATGACGCAGGCCTTCTGGCCCTTGTTGGTCATGGTCAGGTAGACGAGGTTCTGCGCGGGCGCGTACCGCATCGTCACCTCCGGGTCGGCGTTGCCGGTCGTCGTCGCGGTGACCCGGTTGCCGGTGAAGCGGTGCAGGAAACCGTTGGGGCCGCTGACGATCAGGTCGTAGGCCCCGGCCGGGGTGCCCGCCTGCCAGTAGTCGGTGGCGGTCTTGCCGGCGCCGACGGTGTAACGCCACGGCCCGTCGGTCCGGTAGGAGGCGGCGTGGACGTAGAAGTGCGCTCCGGCCGCGCCCGTGTTGGTGAAGTCAAGCCAGAACCTGTCGGCGAGCACCCGGCCGGAGACGGTCAGGTCGTAGGGCAGCGCGCGGGCCGGGCGGACGCCGCCTTCTTGAACGGGCAGGGCCTGCACGGCCGGTGGTTGCGGGTTCGTCGACCACGGGCCGCTGGTCGGTACGGGCGTCGGCAGACTCGGGTATGCCGGGTTGGCGGTGCCGAGGTCGAGCGCCGAGGTCAGGTCGCCGCAGACCGCCCGTCGCCACGGCGAGATGTTGGGTTCGGCGACGCCGGTCCACTTCTCCAGGAACTGAAGGACCGAGGTGTGGTCGAAGACCTGGGAGCAGACGTTCCCGCCGCGCGTCCACGGTGAGACGACGACCATCGGCACGCGTGTGCCGAGCCCGATCGGCGCGCCGAGGGTGAGGTCGTCGGCGACGGGCGCGGTCGACTGTCCCTGGTTCGCGTCGACGGGCGGCGCCGGTGGCGGGATGTGGTCGAAGAACCCGTCGTTCTCGTCGTAGGTGATGAACACGACCGTCTTGTTCCACACGGCGGGGTTCGAGGCGAGCTTGTCGAGCAGCTGCTTGGTGAACTCCGCGCCCTGGTTGGGGCCCCAGTCGGGGTGTTCGGTCTTCGCCTCGGGTGCCACGATCCACGACACCGCCGGGAGCCTTCCGGCGGCGACGTCGGCACCGAAGGCCGCGACGGTCTGGTCGGGCCGGACCCGTTGCAGGGCACGGTCGTAGAGGCGGCGCTCGGTCGCGGTGAGCGTCGCCAGGCCCTCGTCGAGCCTGGCGAGCAGGTCGCGCTGCCCGGCGGCGTCGGCGTCGGCGAGCGCGTAGTAGAAGTACTCCAGCTTCGTCTGGCCGGTCTTGGCCAGGGCCTTCCTGCCGACGGTGAGGAAGCTGGCGAAGTAGTCGAGGGAGTTGTCGCCGTAGTTGTCCCACTCCTGGTAGACGCGCCAGCTGATCCCGGCGGCCTCCAGGCGTTCGGCGTAGGAGGTCCAGGTGTAGCCGGTGTGGCCCGGGTTCTGCCAGGAGTCGTTGCCGATGGCCCGTTTCGTGGTGCCCGGCTCGTAGCCGATGGTGCCGCTGAAGAGGTAGAAGCGGTTGGGGTTGGTGGGTCCGTTCTCGGAGCAGAAGTAGGCGTCGCACATGGTGAAGGCGTCGGCGAGCTGGTAGTAGAAGGGCAGGGCGCCGCGCAGATGCGTGGTCATGGTCCGGACGCCCTTGTTGGGGATCCATTGGTCGTGGCGTCCGTTGTTCCAGGCGTTGTGGCCGTCGCTCCAGCCGTGGGCGGTGCCTTTCATGAACTGGTCGTCGACGGGGTAGGGGAGGACGTATCCGCTCCCGTTGGGCTGGTAGTAGACGGGTCTGCCGGTCGGGAGGGTGATCGCGGTCGGGTCGTTGAAGCCGCGGACACCGCGCAGGGTGCCGTAGTAGTGGTCGAAGGAGCGGTTCTCCTGCATGAGCACGACCACGTGCTCGATCACGTCGAGGCCGCCGGTCGGTGCCGGGGCGGCCAGGGCCTCGCGCAGGCTGTCGGGCAGGAGGGCGAAGGCGGCGGTGGCGCCCGCGGCGGTCGCCGTGGAGCGGAGGAATCCGCGTCTGTCCATTGTCTACTCCTCGCGTCGGTGTGCGGCCACCCGTCGGTGTTGGTAAATGTTGCTACCGACGTTGGTTCGTGGCGTCTGGCGACATGATGGGGCAGACGGGGAAAACGGCGCAAGGGCCGCGAATGAAAAGCTCGCCGCGAGCGACGGCGGGCATTCAGCGTTTGGGCGGCCTCCCGGCGGCGCGCACCACCGGGAGGCCGCCTGCGGCTCAGGTGCAGGCCGCGCCGTTGAGTCGTACCGAACCCGGCGGCGGTGTCGAGGATCCGGTGGAGGTGAAGCCGACGCTCGCGCTCGCGCCGGGCGCCAGGGAGCGGTTGTGCGCGGGCGCGGTGACCGTCACCGTGGTCCCGCTCTGGGAGAAGTCGCCGTTCCATCCACTCTGGACGGTCGCGCCCGCCGGGAGGGTGAAGGACACCGACCACGGATTCGCCGCCGTGCTACCCGTGTTGGTGACCGACACGGCCGCCTGGAACCCGCCCTGCCAGCTGTTGTCGATGCGCACCGCGGCGGTGCACGACCCGGGGCCGCCCGGTGCCGGGCTCGTCGTCGGCGAACCCGTCGGGCCGCCACCGCCGGCCGGTGGGATCAGGTACGGCTGGAGGATGCTCTGCTTGGCCTGGTTGACGGTGACCCAGTCGTCGCCGACGATCCCGCCGGTGTCGCCGGAGTTGGGGTTCCACGACCAGTAGGTGAAGCTCTGCCCGGACGTGCCCGATCCCAGATAGCGCAGCAGTTCCCGCAGCCACACCGCGTCACGCGGGTCCTGGAGGGTGCTGCCGAACTCGCCGAGTAGGACCGGTGCGGTGTTGTTCTTGAAGAGGTAGCCCCAGAAGCCGTCCCAGATGCCGGGGAGGTTCGCCGGGAAGGCCGGGTCGTCGAACCAGCTCTGGTGGTACACGGAGATGGCGTAGTCGTGGGCGGAGTAGACGAGCTTGCCGGGCTTGCTGAGCCGGACCGGGTCCTGGCCGGCCTTCGACAGGTTGCCGCCCCACCAGCCGCAGGGCTCGTCGGGGATCTCGTCCCAGACGTTGGGGTTGCCGCCGCTGGGGCAGCTGACGCCTTCGACGACGATCAGCCAGTTCGGGTTGGCGGCCAGGACGGCGTTGCCGCCGCGTTCGGCGGCCAGCCGCCAGTCGCGGGCGGGATCGCCGCAGCCCCAGCAGGATCCGGTCGCGTTGGGCTCGGTGCCCTCGGCGTGCGGTTCGTTGTGCAGGTCGATGCCGACGACCGTGGTGTCCCCGGCGTAGCGGCGCGCGAGCATGGTCATGTTGGCGATCCACGTCGACTCCGGCGTGGCGGCGGTGTACCAGAGCGCGCTCTGCCCGGCGCTGGTCGGCCGGTGCCGGTCGAGGATGACGCGCATCCCCTTGTCACCGGCGTAGTCGATGACCTTGTCGAGGATCTGCAGCGGTGACAGCCCGACGAGGTCGGGATTGGTGTAGTCGTTGATGCCGGTGGCGACGGCGCCGGGTTTGAGGGCGTCGTCGGAGTAGGGGATCCGGAGGGTGTTGTAGCCGAGCTGGGCCATGTGGTCGACCTGGCTGCGCCAGGTGACCTGGGCCCACAGGCCGTGGAAGGTCTTGTTGTCGGTCTCCATGCCGAACCAGTTGATGCCGGTCATCCGGATGGCGGTGCCGGTGGCGTCGACGATCCGGGCGCCGCTGGTGCTCAGATATCCGGTGCCGGTTCCGGCGGCGTGGGCGGGTGCGCTCGACAGCGCGGGGACGACGACGGCGGCCAGTGCCGCGGCGAGCGCCGTGGCGAGAAGGACGGCGAGGCTGCGTTTGCTCCGCATCGCGATACTCCAGGGAGTTCGGTGAAATGGGAGCGCTCCCAGCACGAGGGTAGCGACTGTCGTCGCGGATGGGAATCCCAACGTACGGCCGGTGTCACCCCACGCCCCGTAACATCGGCCAGACTGCACACCGAGCGGAAGGCGCACACATGTCCACAGTGGCCCTCGTGACCGGCGGCAACCAGGGCTTGGGGCTGGCCCTCGTACGCGGCCTCAGCGAGAGACTGGGACCCGACGCCGTGGTCTACCTCGCCGCGCGCGATCCCAAGCGCGGTCGCGCGGCGGTGTCGCGCCTGCGCGGGGAGGGCCTCACCGCTCGGCCCGCGCTGCTCGACGTCACCGACGACGCGTCCGTGACGGCGCTGGCCGCGGCGATCGCGGAGGAGCACGGCGGCATCGACATCGTCTTGTCCAACGCCGCCGCGCGCATCTCGCCCGAGTTGAGGGCCGCGGCGCAGGTCGGCGGTTTCGTCGACACCAACAACCACGGCACGACCCGGATGCTCAAGGCCTTCGTGCCGCTGCTGCGCGACGGCGGCAGGTACGTCGTCGTCGCCAGCTTCTTCGGGACCCTCAGTCAGCTCGATCCCCGGCTGCACGGGCGTTTCGACACCGCGAACATGTCCCTTGAGGACGTCACGGCCGTGATGGACGAGTACACCGCCGCCGTCGGCGACGGGACGGCCGCCGGGGCGGGCTGGCCGGACTGGATCAACGTGCCCTCGAAGGTCGGGCAGGTCGCCAGCATGCGCGTCATGGCGCGCGAACTCGCCGGCGACGGCCGCGGCATCGTCATCAACGCGGCCTGCCCGGGACTGGTCGACACCCCCGCCTCGCGGCCCTGGTTCGCCGACATGAGCGCGGCGAAGAGCCCCGACGACGCCGCCGAGGACGTGCTGTGGCTGGCGTTGCTGCCGAAGGCCGCGCGGGAACCCTACGGCGAGCTGGTGCAGTACCGGACGGTCGTCCCCTGGCTCTGAGGCCTTCCGCACGCGCCCGAGCGACGGTGATCGTCTCGGGTAGCGTACGGGCGGCATCGGAGGGAGACGCATGGGCGCGTTGCTGGGGTTTTTCGGCACGTTGGTGGTCGTCGGGCTGTTCATGATGGCCGCCGGGCGCCTGATGGGCCTGCGCGTCGGCCCGGTGCGGGCGGCCGCGTCGGGCTTCCTCGGCCTCATCGTCGCCGGGATCACCATCGGCCCGGTCATGGAGGACGCGCCGAACCGCGCGGGACTCTTCTGGACCTTCGCCGGTGTCGCCCTCTTCGCGACCCTCGTGGCCATGGCCGTCAGCGAGGCCATCCGCCTGCGCCCCTCCGGGCTGATCAGCTGGTGGAGTTCGCTGCGCCGGCGGATCCGCCGTGCCCGCCGCTATTCGGCCATCACCGCGATCGGCGTCCGGCACGGACTCGGCGGTTACCTCACCGGGCGCCGCGGGCCCGACGGCTCGTCGATGGCCCTGGCCCGTTCGCTGCGGTCGGCGCTCGAAGAGGGCGGCGTCACCTTCGTCAAGCTGGGGCAGGTGCTCTCCACCCGGCGTGACCTGTTCGGCCCGGCCGTCATCAACGAACTCGCGCGGCTCCAGGACGACGTGGAAGCCGTGCCGTGGGAACGGATCGAGCGTCAGCTCACCGAGGAACTCGGCGCGCCCGTCGGTGAGGTCTTCGCCTCCTTCGACACCACGCCCATCGCGGCGGCCTCGATCGCCCAGGTCTACGGGGCGACCCTCCACAGTGGGGAGTCGGTCGTGGTGAAGGTGCAACGGCCCGGGATCGGGCCGGTCGTCGAACGCGATCTGGACATTGTGGACAGACTCTCGCGCACCCTCCACCAGCGCGCGGAATGGGCGCGCAACGTCGGCATCCGTGACCTGGCCGAAGGTTTCAGCGAGGCCCTGCGTGAAGAACTCGACTTCCGCATCGAGGCCCGCAACCTCGCCGCCGTCCGCGCCGTCAGCGAGGGTTTCACCGAGGTCGTGCTGCCCGAGGTGCACGCCGACTTCAGCAGCCGCCGGGTCCTGGTCATGGAGCGCCTTTCGGGCGTGCCGATCGGATCGCCGAGCGCCGCCGACGTCGCCCGAGACGTCGACCGGGCCGCGCTGGCGCAGGCCCTGCTGCGCTGCCTGCTCCGCCAGGTCCTCATCGACGGCGTCTTCCACGCCGATCCCCACCCGGGCAACATCCTCCTGCTCGACGACAACCGCCTCGGCCTCATCGACTTCGGCTCGGTGGGCCGCATCGACGCCGGCCTCCAGGGCGCCCTGCACGCGCTCCTGATGGCCATCGACCAGCGCGACCCCGCCGGGTTGCGCGACGGCCTCATCGAGATCATGGAACGCTCCGAGGGGATCGACGGCGAGCGCCTGGAACGCGCGCTCGGGCGCTTCATGGCGCGGCACCTGTCGGCGGGCCAGGTGCCCGACGCGGGGATGTTCACCGACCTGTTCAAGCTCGTCTCCGCGCACGGGATCGCCATCCCGCGCGAGGTCGCGGCGGCCTTCCGGGCACTGGCCACAGTGGAGGGAACCCTCTCCGATCTCGCGCCGGGTTTCCACATCGTCGACGAGGCGAGGGCTTTCGCCTCCTCCCAGCTGGCCGCGACCTTCACACCGGGCTCGGTCGAGGAGGCCGTCGTCAGGGAACTGGTGCCGATGCTGCCGGTGCTGCGCCGTCTGCCCCGCCGTGCCGAGCGCATCAGCGCGGCCCTGGAACGCGGCCAGCTGTCGGTGAACGTGCGGCTCTTCGCCGACGCCCGCGACCGGGAGACCGTCGCCGGCTACCTCGGCCAGGCGCTCCTGACGATCCTCGGCGCCACGACCGGGATCATGTCGGTGCTGCTGCTGGGCAATGAGAAGGGCCCGAAGCTCGCGCCGGATGTCAGTGTCTATCAGGTCTTCGGCTACCTCATGCTGCTGGTGAGCGTGACGATCATCGTGCGGGTGCTTGTGGGGATCTTCCGCCGCGGCCGATGATGGGGACATGGCCGTCCTGCACGGGCCCCGGCCCGATGAGCCCCCGACGCCGGTGCTCGGCCCCGTCGAGCGCGTCGCCGTCCTGTCCGACGTTCACGCCAACATCCCCGCCCTCCGCGCCGTACTGTCCGAAAGGGACGTCGCCTCGGCCGACCTCGTCGTCTTCTGCGGCGACCTGACCTGGGGACCCGAGCCCGAGGAGACCGTCTCCCTGGTCGGCGAGCTCGGGTCGCGGGCCGTCTTCGTGCGCGGCAACGCCGACCGCGCCGTCCTCGAACTCGCCGCCGGCGACCGCCCCCGCGAACGTCCCCGGGACGCCTGGATGCCGGGCCGACACTCGCCGGAGGCGCTGGACCTGTTGTCGCGCTTCCACTTCAACGTCGTCGTCGACGTCGTTGGCCTCGGCCCTGTCCGCTTCTGTCACGGCTCGCCGCGCGGCGACACCGAGGTGATCACCCCGGAGACGCCGGAGGCGCGCTTCGCCGACCTGATGTCGGGCCACCCCGAGTCCACATTGGTCTCCGGGCACACCCACCTCCAGTTCGACCGCCGCGTCGGCGACCGGCGAAGCGTCAACCCCGGCAGCGTCGGACTCGCCTTCCACGACGGCGAAGCCGGTACGGCCATGTGGGCCCTGCTCGGCCCCGACGTGTCCCCGCGCCGGACCCCCTTCGACGTCGCCGACGCCGTCCTGCGCGCCTGGGACGCCGGCGACCCGAGCGCCGAGGTCATGGAACGGATGATGACGACACCGCCGACGGTCGCCGAGGTCGTCGCGCACGCCGAGGAGCGGGTCTTCAGCGACTAGCCGCGGTGGCGCGGGTTGCGGGCGATGGCCAGCTCGCCGATGGTGTTCGTGCCGCGCTGCTGCGGCTCGGGAAGGCCTTTCGCGGCCAGCCGCGAGCGCACCTGCGGGAACACGTCGGCGACGCGGATCAGTTCGCCGCCGTGCTCGACCCCGTCGCGCAGGACGCCGAGGAGCGCTTCGGTGAAGGCGGAGTTGCGGGCGCCGTCGGGGGCGTGGGCCATGCGCGTGGCGGAGGTGGCGGTGCACACGTAGGTCCCGCTGATGTCTAGCTGTCCGGCGGTGTCCTCGCCGTCGCCGAGCATGTCGATGGCCCGCCCGGAGAAGCAGCAGTCGAGGACGACCAGTTTGCGCCGGGCGGGACTGTCGATGACCATCGAACGCAGGTCCTCGTAGGGGAGGCTGGTGTATCTGCGCAGCGCTGATTCGGTCGTGCGCAGTCCGAGGTAGAGGCGCCCGTCGGGGTCGACCCAGCCGTGGCCGCCGAAGTACAGCAGGAGCGTGTCGCGGGCCTCGGCGGCGAGTTCGGCGACGCGCGGCCGCAGCGAGTCGTCGGCGTCGGCGAAGACGTGTGTCCGGCTCGCCGCGAAACCACCCGTGCGGTCGTGGGTGAGGGCCGCGCGCAGGTCGTTGAGGTTGCCCGAGATCGAGCGGATGTCGGGGATCCCGGGGTCGTCGTAGGTCGCCGTGCCGATGAGCAGGGCGGTCGACTGGGCGGGGAGAGGGAGACGCGAGCCGCTGACCGTGGGGGCCGCAGCGACGACGTGGGGCGCGGGTTCCGGCGCCGTGATCTCGTCGGCGGGGAGTCCGGTCCAGTCGGCGACGGCCCTCGTTACGGCGGCGACGTCGACGACCGGGGTGAGCCGTTGTGTCCGTGCCACGGCGGCGCACGCCTCGGTGAGTATGTGCGCGGCCTTCAGCGGGAGGAGGGCGTCGGTGACGTACCGGTCGGCGAGCGCGACGGTGGCGGCGGCCGCCTCCTGGGTGATCCGGAGGCGGTACTCGGATTCGAGCCCGTGCAGCCCGGCGGTGATCATCGCGGTGGCCCGATCGACGTTCGGTTCGGCGATCGTCATCGGCTGGCAGAGCGACTCCAGGCGAGACCCCCGGGCGTTGAGCGCGGCGAGCTCGCCGGGGGTCATGGCCAAGACGAGTCGCAGGCCGCTCTTGGCGGTGAGGGGCCAGAGCCATTCGCCGACGGTGCCCGGCCCAGGGCCGAGGTCGAGACGTTCGGCGGCGTTGTCGACGCAGAGCACGAACCCGCGAAGCGAGGCCGCCTCGCGGAAGATCCGTTCGACCGTGTCGGGGTGGCCGGAGCGATCCAGTAGCTCCCAGTCGAGGGACCTGATCATGCCGGCCCGGGTGGGACGGCCGATGGTGTCGCGCGCCAGCAGTGCCAGCCCGGTGATGATGGCGGACGTCCCCACACCCGGGCGGCCGACGAGGACGGGGCTGCTGCGGTTCTTGCGGGCCAGGACCTGCGCGGCTCGTTCGATCTCGGCGTCCCGGGCGATCGGCGTGATCAGGTTCCGCGGCCGTTCGGAGAGGTCGGTCGTGTAGTGGCGGAGGTTGTCCGAGACCTGCGCGTAGTCCCCCGGCGCCCGGACGAGTCTGTCGCGCAGGCCGGGTTTGCCGAGGTCCGCTCCGCGCTCGGTCGTGATGGTCTCGCGGAGGCCGCCGTGCGCGAAGGAGTCGAGGATCGATTCTCCGGAGTCGAAGGCCGGCATGGCGAGCAGGAGATGCTCGGGCCGAGTGCGCGCCTCGGTCAGCCGCGCGGCCTCACGAGGGGCGAGGTCGAGGATCCGCTGCAGATCCGGGGAGAGCGGGGGATCACCGTCGGGCACCGGGCCGACGGGCTTGTGCCGCCCGAGTTCGGTGTCGATGGTGTCGGCGTCGATACCGGCTTCGGCGAGGAGCCCCGCCGTGCGCGTCTTCGGGTCCGAGGCGAGCGCGAGTAACAGGTGACGACGTTCGGTGCGTGCGTGCTCGCGCAGCCGCGCGAACTCTACGGCGAGGGCCACGGCCCCCCGGGCGTCCTCGTCGAAAAGGCTCAGTTCCATCCGTCCCCCTACGTCGTGCCCAGCGCCCACCCCAAGGTATCCGTCATGCTCGCGTGCTCCCACACGAAACCGGCGTCCTCCAGTGCCCTCGGCCGCACCCGCACACCCCGCAGCAGCTCCACGGCGGCCTCGCCGGCGGCGATCTTCAGCGCGAAGCCCGGCACCGCCCACGGAGCCGGACGTCCCAGGGCCCCCGCCAGGGCCGCGACGAACTCGCGGTTGGTGATCGGGGTCGGTCCGGCGAGGTTGACGGGGCCGGCGACGTCGTTGGTGAGCAGGAATTCCACCGCGCGGGTCCAGTCGAGCAGCGAGATCCACGGCAGGTACTGCTCGCCGTTGCCGAAGCGGCCGCCCAGCCCCATCTTGAACAGCGGCACCAGCCGCTTGAGCATCAGTGCGCCCGGCCCGAAGACGTGCGTGGAGCGCAGGAAGACCACCCGCGAGTCCGACGCGGCGGCGGCCGCGGCCTCCCAGCGCTGGCACAACCTGCCGAGGAAGTCGTCCGCGGCGGGCGCCGACTCGTCCACTTCGGGCAGTTCCCCGCCGTCGCCGTAGTAGCCGACGGCGGATCCGTTGAGCAGCACCGGGACCCCGGCCGCGGCGATCGCCTCGGCGAGGACCCTCGTCGGCTCGATGCGGCTCGCCTGGAGCAGTCCCTTGTAGGCGGGCGTCCAGCGCTTGTCGCCGATACCGGCCCCGCAGAGGTTGACCACGGCGTCGGCGCCTTCGAGCACGGCCGGGTCGAGCGGTCTCCGGTAGGGATCCCAGCTGATCTGGTCATCGGTGCGGGCTTCGCGGCGGACGAGGCGGACGACGTCGTGTCCCTGCTCGTGGAGTCGGCTCACGAGGGCGGTGCCGAGGTGGCCCGATGAGCCCGCTATGACGATGCGCATGGGTCACATCATGCCGCAGTCAGAGCCATCCGCTCTTCTTCAGACGCCGGTAAACGATCCAGCACGCGATCAACATGACCACGACGGCGCCCGGATAGCCGACCTTCCACTTCGTCTCGGGCATGAAGTCGAAGTTCATCCCGTACAGCCCGGCGATCATCGTCGGCACGGCGATGATCGCCGCCCACGAGGAGATCTTGCGCATGTCGGAGTTCTGCTGCACGGCGACCTGCGCCAGGTGCGCCTGGAGGATGCTCGTGATCAGCTCGTTGAGGCCGTCGATGGTGTTGTCGACGCGGTCGAGCCGGTCGAGGGTGTGCTGGAAATGGTCGACGGTCCCCTTGTGCACCTCGACGTCTCCGCGCGCCAGGTCGGCGAGGACCGAGTGCAGCGGGTCCTCCACCCGGCGCAGGTACAGCACCTTGCGCTTGAGGCTGTAGATCTCGTCGACCGGGTGACTGGCCTTCGTGTCGAAGACGTCGCGCTCCAGTTCGATGATGTCGCCCTCGATGTCGTGGGAGATCCGGTCGTAGCCGGCGACGACCTCGTCGCAGATCGCCTGCAGGACGGCGTCGGGACCACAGGAGAGGAGCTTCGTACGGCCCTCCAGACGGCGGCGAATGCCCGCGAGCAGCCCGTCGGCGGTCTTGTGGACGGTGACGACCGCCTTCGACGTCACGCAGATGTGCATCGACACCGTAGCGAGGTTGGTGGTCTCCTCACCGGTGCGGCTGAAGCCCTTCAAGGTGATCACCAGGAGCCCGTTGATCTGCTCGATCGCGTGGCGCGGGCGGTGGTAGGACAGGTCTTCGAGGGTGAGCCCGCCGATGCCGAGCTGGTCGGTGACCTTCTCGAACTCCTCCGACGTGGGCGAGACCATGTCGACCCACACGAAACCGCCGCGCGCGTCGGCGACCTTGTCCAGGGCGTCGACGGGTTCCCCGGCGTGCTCGACGCGCCGGCCGGCTTTGTAGGCGGTGGAGAGGTAGGCCATGACGGATCATTCTGCGCCCCTCGCGCAACCGTGCGCGAAGGCCCCCGTGCTCGACGAGCACGGGGGCCTTCGCGGTTCGTTCCTAGAGGCCGAGTTCGGCTTCGAAGTTGCCCTCTTCCAGACGCGCCTTGACGTGCGTCAGGTAGCGGGCCGCGTCGGCGCCGTCCACGATCCGGTGGTCGTAGGACAGGGCCAGGAACATCATCGACCGCGGCACGATGACCTCGCCGAGCTGCGGGTCGTTGACCACGACCGCGCGCTTGACGACGGCCCCGGTGCCCAGGATCGCCGACTGCGGCGCGTTGACGATCGGCGTGTCGAACAGCGCGCCGCGCGAACCGGTGTTGGTCAGCGTGAACGTGCCGCCGGCGATGTCGTCCGGGGTCAGCTTGTTGGTGCGGGTCCGCTCGGCCAGGTCGGCGATGCGCTTGGCGATCCCGGCCAGGTTCAGGTCACCGGCGTTCTTGATGACCGGGACGATCAGGCCCTTCTCGGTGTCCACCGCCACGCCGAGGTTCTCGGCGTCGGGGTAGGTGACCGTCTTGGCCTCCATGTCGATCGTTGCGTTGACCTGCGGGAAGACCTGCAGGGCCTCGACGGCCGCCTGCGCGAAGAACGGCAGGAAGGACAGCTTCACGCCGTGGCGGGCCAGGAAGGCGTCCTTGGCCCTGGCGCGTAGCTGCGCGACCTTCGTGACGTCGATCTCGACGACCGAGGTGAGCTGCGCCTGCGTGTGCAGCGCCTCGACCATGCGCGTGGCGATCGTCTGCCGCAGCCGCGACATCTTCTCGGTGCGGCCGCGCAGCGGGCTCGGCTCACTCGGCGTCGCGGCCTTCGCCGGGGCGGCGGCAGCGGCGGGAGCCGCGGCGGCCGGAGCGGGCGCCTTGGCGGCCTCGGCGGCGGCCAGCACGTCCTGCTTGCGGATGCGTCCGCCGACACCGGTGCCGGACAGCGAGGACAGGTCGACACCGTGCTCGTTGGCGAGCTTGCGGACCAGCGGCGTCACGTACGCGCCGCCGTTCTGCGCGGCGGCCGGCTCGGCGGCCTTCGCGGGGGCGGGAGCCGCCGCGGGTGCCGGAGCGGGAGCGGCGGCGGGAGCCGGAGCGGGCTTCGGAGCCGGAGCCGCGGCGGGGGCCGGAGCCGGCTCGGCGGCCGGCGCGGGCTTCTCGGCCGGGGCCGGAGCGGCCGCCGGAGCGTCACCCGAGGTCCCGATCACCGCGAGGGTCGCGCCGACGTCGACGGTCTCGTCCTCGGCGGCCTTGATCTCCAGCAAAGTACCCGCGACGGGCGACGGGATCTCGGTGTCGACCTTGTCCGTCGACACCTCCAGCAACGGTTCGTCGACCTCGACGGAGTCACCGACGGCCTTGAGCCAACGCGTCACCGTGCCCTCGGTGACCGACTCGCCCAGCGCGGGCATCGGCACCTCGGTGCCCGACCCGCCCGAAGAGGCGGCCGGAGCGGCCTCGGCGGCGGGAGCGGGTTCCGGCTCGGGCTCCGCCTCGGCGGCGGGCTCGGGCTCGGCCTCGGCGGCGGGCTCCTCGGCGGGAGCGGCCGGGGAGGCCGGGGCCTCATCGGTCGACTCGCCCTCTTCGGAGATCACCGCGAGCTCCCCGCCGACGTCGACGGTCTCGTCCTCCGCCGCGACGATGCGCGACACGATGCCGGCCGCGGGCGAGGGGATCTCGGTGTCGACTTTGTCGGTGGAGACCTCCAGCAGCGGTTCGTCGACTTCGACGCGCTCGCCTTCCTTCTTCAGCCAACGGGTGATGGTGCCCTCGGTGACGCTCTCTCCGAGCGCGGGCATGGTGACCGATACCGGCATGGTCGTCAAACTCCTGTGGTCGTCTACGCGTGCGCGTGCAGCGGCTTGCCCGCGAGGGCCAGGTGGGCCTCGCCGAGTGCCTCGTTCTGGGTCGGGTGCATGTGGATGAGCTGGGCGACGTCACTCGGGAACGCCTCCCAGTTGTAGATCAACTGGGCCTCGCCGATCAACTCGCCGACGCGGCTGCCGACCATGTGTACACCCACCACGGGGCCGTCGACGACACCGACGAGCTTGACGAATCCCTGGGTCTTGAGGATCTGGCTCTTGCCGTTGCCGCCGAGGTTGTAGTTGTAGGTCTTGACCTTGTCGGCCCCGTACTTCTCCTTGGCCTTCTCCTCGGTGAGTCCGACGGAGGCGACCTCGGGTTCGCAGTACGTCACGCGCGGGATGCCGTTCTCGTCGATCGGCTGCGGGTCGAGACCCGCGATGTCCTCGGCGACGAAGATGCCCTGCGCGAAACCGCGGTGGGCCAGCTGCATGCCGGGGACGATGTCGCCGACGGCGTAGACGCCGGGGATGTTGGTGCGCAGGCGCTCGTCGGTGAGGACGAAACCGCGGTCCATGCCGACGCCCTGCTCCTCGTAGCCGATGCCCTGGGTGACCGGACCGCGGCCGACGGCCACCAGCAGCAGTTCGGCCTCGACGACCTCGCCGCCCTGGATCGTCACGGAAACGCCGGTGTCGGTGTGCTTGACCGACTCGAAGGGCTTGCCGGTCTTGAAGGTGATGCCGCGCTTGCGGAAGGTCCGCTCCACCTGCTTGGAGCAGTCGGCGTCCTCGGCGGCGACGAGGCGGGGGAGGGCCTCGATGATGGTGACGTCGGTGCCGAAGGAGTGCCACGCGCTGGCGAACTCGACTCCGATCACACCGCCGCCCAGGATGACCGCGGAGGCGGGGACCTCGCCGAGGTTCAGGGCGTGCTCGGAGGAGATGACCCGCTCGCCGTCGATGTCGAGGCCGGGGATCGACTTGGAGTACGAGCCGGTGGCCAGCACGAGGTTCTTGCCGGTGATGCGGCGCCCGTCGACCTCGACGGTGTTCTTCCCGACGAGCTTGCCGGTGCCCTCGATGTAGTCGATCTTGGCGGCCTTGATCATGCCCTGCAGGCCCTTGTACAGCTTGGCGACCACGCCGTCCTTGTAGGCGTTGACGCCGCTCATGTCAATGCCGGTCAGCTCGGCGAGCACACCGAACTGCGCGCTCTCGCGGGTGGAGTCGGCGACCTCGGCGGCGTGCAGGAGCGCCTTGGTCGGGATGCAGCCACGGTGCAGGCAGGTGCCCCCCACCTTGTCCTTCTCGATCAGTGCGACGCGGAGTCCGAGCTGGACGGCACGGAGGGCGCAGGCGTAACCGCCGCTACCGCCGCCCAGGATTACCACGTCGTAACCAAGGTTCGGGTCGCTCACGAGTTCTCCCAAAGTCATCCTCAAGGTTCGCTGCCCATCCTCGCACCTGGCGCGAGTCGCATGTGGCGGGACCCGTGCGCCGGTGTGTGCGGAGACACGTGGACCGTCCCATAGTCTTGACAGACATTTGAATCTCGTCCATATATTGACCTCTCGTGTGCAAGGAGGAATGCCGTGCGTCTGTTCCGCCGCAAGCGTCGCCCGGGCAACGGCGATCGGGCCCGGACCCAGCTCGACACCTCCCACCTGGAGGAATTCGTGCGAACGCGCATCGGGGTCGAGGCCTACGTCGAGCCGCAGACGACGGTCACCGAGACGACCGTGATCTTGATCGCCAGTGACGGTGAATGGACGCGCCGCCGCATCGACGCCCCCGACGCGGCCTACCGCCTCGGGCAGCGTCTCGGCATCCCGGTCTACGACGTGGCCCGCGTGGGATACCCGCAGCGCAAGCGCGACTACGACGCCCGTCAGCGCGTCAAGCGGACGCGCGAGTGACCGTCGCCGGTTCGGGCCGGCGAGTGTGACCGCGACGCGCGGCACGCGGGCGCACGGGTGACCGTCGCGAGTTCGGCGGCCGGTTGAAGTCCCGGCCCCCGCACCGCCCTCGACACCGGTCCGCGTGTCAGCCCCCGGCCCCGGCGCGCGATGCGCGCCCGTGGGCGGCGGCGGCCAGCTCGGCCACCGGGTAGGGCGTCGTCTTCGGCCCGGCGATCAGCCGGTCGAGGAAACCGGCCATCACCACTGCCGTCGGGGCGTGCCGGTCGAGGATCTCCGCGACCGGCGCGGGGACGTCCGCCGGTCGCTCGCCGCGCGTCCACCCTGCGACGAAGTCGCCGTGGCCGCGCCCGGCCCGGTAGCGCGCGGCGATGTGGTGGTTGACCAGGTGCGCGGCCCCGTAGGCGAGATCGTAGTCACGGTGCACCGCGAGGAAGGCGCGCTCGCCGGGCGACAGGTCGAAGTCCTCGCCGACGGCCAGGCCGAAGTCGGTGAGGTAGTGGTGGCGGCCGTCGGTGACGACGTTGCGGTAGTGGGCGTCGAAGTGGACGAGGCCCCGGTCGCGCATGAACGCCGCCGTCGCCGCGAGCTCCGCCTCGACCCGCGCGTACGCCCCGGGCCCCTGCTCCGGCAGCCACCGGTACAGGGCGTGCGGGAAGTACTCCAGGAAGACCACGAGGCTCGCCGTGGAACCCGCGATCGCCTCCAGCCGCGCCCGGACCGCCGGCGACCCGTCCCAGTACGCGACCCGCTCGTCGAGGCTCCGGCCGTCATCGGCGCCCGCCGATCCCGGCAGCACCCGCCAGTGGTGGAGCAGTGGGAAACCCGCGTGTTCGCCGTCGAGGACCCAGCCCGTGGTCATCAGGTGCGCGGCCAGCTCCCGCCAGGCGCCGAACCCCGCCGAGCCCACCCCGTACTGATAGAAGGGCGGCAGGCCGAACAGGTTCGCCGTCGAGCGGTGGTGTTCCGGCCGGGCCTCCAGGTCGGTCAGCGGGATCTTCTTGACGAAGACCCGTACGCCCTCGACCGACAGCAGGACCGAGCTTCCGCCGATTCCGGTCTCGTGCGGCTCGCCGCCCGCCAGGAGCGCGGACAGTTCCTCGTCGCCGTACGTTCCGAGCCGCGCGGCGACCGTGTCGTGGGCGTGCCGGCGATCGTCGCGGTTCATACGGGCTCCTCGGGCTGGAACGGCGGGCGAACGCGACCGTAACCGGTCCCGTCCGCCCGCGCGCCCGCTTTTACGGCTCCTCGACCGAGGAGGTCAGCCCCGGCTCCTCGCCGCGCTCCAGCCGCAGCCACCGGTCGATCCCGATGGCCCGCAGGAACGGCAGGTCGTGGCTGACCACGATCAGCGCGCCCTCGTAGGACAGCAGCGCCTGTTCGAGCTGCCGCACGCTGGTCATGTCGAGGTTGTTCGTCGGTTCGTCGAGCATGAGCAGCTGCGGCGCCGGCTCGGCCGACAGCACCGCCGCCAGCGCCACCCGCAGGCGCTCGCCGCCCGAGAGCGTGCGGACCTCCTGCTCGGCGCGGGTGTTGCGGACGCCGCTGCGGCGCTGCGCCCGGTTGTTGCGGAACCCGAGCGCGGCCAGCCGCGTGCGGGCGTCGTGGTCGCTCAGTTCGGGCGCGTAACGCCGGACGTTGTCCAGCGCGCTGGCCTCGTCGTCGAGGATCTCCAGCCGCTGCGGCAGGTAGTGCACGCCCGGGACGTTGTACCGGAAGGTGCCGCCCTCGGGCTCGATCGTGCCCGTGAGCAGCCGCATCAGCGTGGTCTTCCCGGCGCCGTTGCCGCCGGTCAGCGCGATCCGTTCGGGACCGCGCACCTCGAAGGTCACCGGCGCGGGAAGGTAGGCGTGCGCGAGGTTCTCGACCTCCAGCACCGTGCGCCCGTTCGGGACGCGCGTGTGCGGGAGGTCGAGCCTGATCACCGTCTCGTCGCGAAGCGCGAGTTCCGCATCGGCTCGGGCAGCTTCGGCCTCGGCGATCTCCGTTTCGTGGGACCCGCGTAGCTTGCCGGCGCTGACCTCGGCCTTCCGCTTGAGTCCGCCCGCGACAATCTTGGGGATGCCTCCGGCCAGTTGCGCCTTGCGGCCATTGCTCGTACGGCGGTCGATCTTGATCTGGGCCTCAATGAGTTCTCTCTTCTGCTTGCGGAGGTCGGCCTGCGCCGTGCGCAGCGCGCGTTCGGCGACGTCGGTCTCGCCGGCCACGGCCTCCTCGTACATGGAGAAGTCGCCGCCGTACATGCGCACACGTCCTTCGCGCAGTTCGGCGATCTGGTCGACCTGGTCGAGGAGTTCGCGGTCGTGGCTGACCAGCAGCAGCGCACCGCTGAACTCGGCGACGGCCCGGTAGAGGTTGCGCCGGGCGGACAGGTCCAGGTTGTTCGTCGGCTCGTCCAGGAGCAGCACCGTCGGTTCCGACAGCAGCTTCCCGGCGAGGCCGACCAGCATCGACTCCCCGCCCGACAGGGTCGAGACGGGCCGGTCGAGCTCCACGTGGGGCAGGCCGAGCCGGTCGAGGGTCGCGCGGGCGCGCTCCTCGACGTCCCAGGCGTCGCCGACGGCCGCGAAGTGCGCCTCGTCGGCGTCCCCGCCCTCGATGGCGCGCAGGGCGGCGCGGACTCCCGCGATGCCGAGCAGATCGTCGACCGTCCGGTGCAGCTGGAGCGGCAGCTCCTGCGGCAGGTAGGCCAGCTCACCGGCCAGGGTGATGTGCCCGCCGGTCGGTGTGAGCAGGCCCGCGATGAGCTTGAGGAGGGTCGACTTTCCGGAGCCGTTGTCGCCGATGAGGGCGGTCCGGCCGGTCCCGGCGGTGAAGTCGAGTCCGGTGAACACCGGGCTGCCGTCCGGCCAGGAGAAGGTCAGGCCGGTGCAGACGATGGAATGTTGGGCGGTGGTCATGAGCGGCTCCGGAAAGATCTCGCGTCGGCTTCCTGCGTCGATGGCGAGACACGGCGAGTGCCGTGGAGACGGTGATCCGGGCCCGGGGCATAAAGAAACCCGACGGGAGTCCACACCAAGATCGCGCGCATGGCGAGCGGGTACGCACAAGGAGGCGTACGGCTACGGCCGCTGCGGTGTCTCGCGATCTCAGATGTTCAATGGACGTCCTGACGTCGGGGACAAGAACGACGCAATGATAGGCGAGGCGATCACCGGCGCGCAAGCGTGATCGCGGACACGCGTGTCGTCAGCGCGGTGACAGGCCCGACCAGAGGCGGTCGAGGACGTCGCCGATTCCGCCGAGGGTCTCCTCGGGCGTGAAGGCTCCGTTCGCACTGAACGCCGCCAGGCCGTGCAGGGTCGCGACCAGGACCAGGGCCACGCGGATGGGGTCGCCCTCGGCGAGGTCCCCGGCGCGCTGGCCGTCGCTGATCGCGTCCCGGAAGATCTCGCCCATCCGGCCGACGGCGGCCGTCAGCCGCGCCGAGACCTCCGGGTGGTGCTTGCTGGTGTACATGATCCGCAGCAGCTCGGCGTTGTCGACGGCGAAGCCGAGGTAGGCGGTGGCGAGCGCGTCGACGCGCTCGCGGGTGCCGGTTCCGCCGGCCTGTTCGAGCCCGGTGATGAGCCGTTCGTAGCCGGTGAGGGCGAGGGCGTCGAGGAGGGCCTGGCGGTCTTTGAAGTGGCGGCCGGGGGCGGCGTGGCTGACCCCGATGTCGCGGGCCAGTTCGCGCAGCGACAGCGCCGCCGCGCCGTTCTCGCGCACGGTTCGCTCGGCCGCGGTGAGCAGGGCCGCGCGGAGGTCTCCGTGGTGGTACGGGCGGGCGGACATGCACCGATCCTAACGTGATGTTGTCGACGCCATCATTGTTGTCGTTGCCAACTTTGTTGTCAGCGTCTACATTGAAGGTCCGGCGCCTCCGCCCGAAGGTGGCGCCGAGCGAAGGAGAAGGTCATGAGCAAGGTCTGGTTCGTCACCGGTTCGTCGCGCGGTTTCGGCCGCGAGTTCGTCGCCTCGGCCCTCGGGCGCGGGGACAAGGTCGCCGCGACCGCCCGCGACGTCACCGCTCTCGCCGATCTGGCCGCCGCCCACGGCGATGCGATCCTGCCGTTGACGCTCGACGTCACCGACCGGGAGGCGGTCTTCGCCGCCGTCACCGCGGCCCACGAGCACTTCGGGCGGCTCGACGTCGTCGTCAACAACGCCGGCTACGGGCAGTTCGGCGCGATCGAGGAGCTCACCGAGCCCCAACTGCGCGCCCAGCTGGAGACGAACCTGTTCGGCGCCATGTGGGTCACCCAGGCGGCACTGCCGATCCTGCGCGGGCAGGGCTCCGGCCACATCGTCCAGATCTCCAGCATCGGCGGCGTCGCCGCCTTCGGCCTCCTCGGCGCCTACCACGCCTCCAAGTGGGCCCTGGAGGGCTTCAGCGAGGCCCTGGCCGGTGAGGTCGCCGGGCTCGGGATCAAGGTGACCATCGTCGAGCCCGGCGGCTTCAGCACCGACTGGGGCGGCGCCTCCGCCGCCCACACCGCGCCCAACAGCGCCTACGACGCGGTGCGCGAGGCACGGGCGCGGCTGTTCGGCGGCGCGATCATCGGCGACCCGGCCGCGGCCGGTCCGGCGCTGCTGCGGATCGTCGACGCGGAGAACCCGCCGCTGCGCGTCTTCTTCGGCGCGCAGCCGCTGGAGATGATCGCGCCGATCTACGCCGAGCGGCTGCGGACCTGGAACGACTGGGCCGGGCTCTCGGTCGCGGCCCAGGGCGAGGCCGTCGTCCGCTGATCCCGGCGGGTCCCGGCCTCACACCAGGTCCGGGACCTCGCCGTTTCCCGCGAGCTCCGCCGACACGCCTCTCAGGCCGCGTGCCCAGGCCGTCAGGGTCGCGTCGACGCCGTCGATGTCGCCGCGACCGAGTCCGACGGCGTAGCGGGCGCGGCCCGGGCGCTCCTCGAAGGGCCGCGGCCAGGCGTGGGCGCCCTCGGGCAGTTCGGCGAGCAGGGCGTTCATCCGGCCGCGCATCCGGCCCCGGGCGGCCTCGAAGTCGCCCGTCGCGGACACGGTGATCACCGCCCACGCGCGATGCCGGCGGTGCACGGGCGGGGGAGCGAGGAGTCCGGACGATCCGGCGAGTTCCCAGCCCCGGTAGAGCTCCTCGGTGAGCAGCTCGACGGTGCCGGGCAGAACCTGCGTGGTGCAGGAGCGGACGGGCGCGCTCGGGGTCAGGACGGTCATGGGCGCACCGGTCGGCTCGGGGGAGCCGTCGAGTGCGATCGGGCGGTTCCAGTCCCAGGCGGCCCAGTGCGCGAAGAAGTCGGCGAGACCGCCGGAGACCAGCGCCGCCATCACCGTCCAGGCGAGGCCCGGCGGCATGCCGAACGGCGCGCCGTCCAGCCCGCGCGCCCGTGCCCAGGCCTTGACCCGGCGGGCGAGCGCGGGATTCACCCGCCCGTCGAGGGCCTCGGCGTCGCCGACGGCGCTGAGGGTGATCGCGGTGGCCGGGTCGCGTTCGGTCCGGCGGGCGACCGCGCGCGGCTCGCCGGGCGCGACGGCCAGGTCGACGGCGAGGTCGCCGAGCCGGAAGCGCATGCCCGTGACGCGGGCGTCGGTCAGCTCCCGGAACCCGGTGACGCCGGGCAGTGCGGCGATCGCGGCGGCCGGCACGGTCCCGGCGGCCACGAGGTCCACGTCGGCGCCGGGCAGTTCGCAGCCGAGGCGCCGGGAGCCGACGAGGTGGACGTCGGCGTCGGGGAGGGCGGCGGTGACGCGCGCGATCACCGACGCGGGACTCGTGCGGCCCGGCGTGGGCGCGGTCGGTGCCGCGTCGATCCAGGTGACCTCGCCGGTGCCGAGGGAAACCGTCGCACGGGGTTCCATCGGCCCGTCGCCCCGGCGGGACAGCAAGGTGAGCGCGGTGACCGGAGCGGTCGCGACGGGCAGATTCGGTGCGACGTCGCCGCGCCCGACGGTCAGGTGCGGGATGTAGGCGCGGCCCGCACAGCCCGGGAACCGGGCGCCGAGGGCGTCGCGCAGGGCGTTCCAGCCCGCGTCGCCCGGGTGCTGCCAGACCGTGCCCTGCTCGAAGCGGCGGACCTCGCCGAGACGGGCGGTGAACGGCGCGACGCCAGACAGGGCCTCCGCCGCGAGCCGCGCGGCCCGGTCGAAGTCGGCCTCGGGGACGAAGCCGAAGAGCACGTTCACGTGCGGCGGCCAGCGGCCGAAGGATCCGTCGTGGTCGCGCCGGACACGCTGGATCGGCTCCCACAACTCCTCCGGCGGGATCCACGCCATGGCGGTCCGCGCGCCGGGAGCGGCGTCGAGGATCTCGCCTTCGGGCCGGCCGCCGAGCACCGCGGACACTCCATAGTGGTCGGACGGATGCAGCCCGCCGACCGGCACGTCGCCGTGCAGCGAGGCGGACGCCGCGTGCGGGCCGCGCAGGAAGATCTTGTCGATCCGCCCCGAGCGCCCCGACAGCGAGGCGATCGCGGCGAGCGGATTCGCGCCCGGGTCGAAGGTCGGCGTCTCGTCCCCGCGCGCCTGCGACCAGGCGTCGCGCATCGCCAGGATCGTCGCCGGCCGCTCGCCGATCTCGTTGAAGTCGCCGGTGAGGACCACCTCGCCGTCCACCCCGGACAGTCCCTCGGCGATGCGGGCCAGCTCGCCGCCCCGGCGGTCGCCTCCACCTTCGGTGTGGTCGCTGGTCAGGTGCGTGGTCAGGACGGTCAGCGGGCCGGTCGCGGTCTCCACGACGATCGCCGCGACGGCCTTGTGCCCGCTGAGGGCGTGCCACCCGGCTTCACGGACCGGCAGCCGCGACAGCAGGACCAGCCCGGCCGTGGCGACGTCGTCGGGCTCGCCGAGCACCGCCCAGCCGGACGCCGTCCACGGTTCCAGCATCGCCAGCAGCGGAAGCTCGACCTCCTGGAGCGCGATGACGTCGGCCTCGGCCTCCCGCAGTGCCGCCAGCAGAAGGGGACGGCGCTCGGCGGTGCGGACCCGATGCGACTCGAAGCGGTCCCACAGGGTGTTCCACGTCAAGACGCGCACGGCCGCCGCCGTCGACGTGCCCTCCCCGCGTACCGCGCGGGCGCTGAAGAACGGCGGTCGCAGCAGGCTCTCGTGCCGCACGAGCCCGAGCCCGGCGGAGTCGAGGACGTCGAGGCCGCTCGCGCGGTCCCACACGGTTTCCCCGTCGGCCTCCACGAACAGCACCCGGTGCCAGGGCACGTCCCCGCCCGGGGCGAACACGGGGAACGGCACCCGCTTGGGCTCGCGACCGCGTTCGGCGACACCGACGACGAAGCGCGCCGGGTCGAAGCGCGCGTCCCAGCGGATCCGGTGGTAGATCTCGTCACTGGTGCGCATCGGGGGCTCCCGCGGTGTCGGCGATCGAGCCGTCCGGTGCGACGTACCAGGTGCGGTGCGTCTCACCGGGATACGGCGGACTGAAACGCGCGAGCTGCGCGTCGAGGACTCCGGGCGGGACGCGGTTCTCGCGCGCGTCGTTGCGGCGGGCGAGCTCCCCGGCGTCGACGAGGAACACCGCGTGGGTGACCAGGGCGTCCCGGCGGGCGGCCACGGCGTGGACCGAGGCGCGCTGATGGGCGTTGAGGGCGGTCGCGTCCCACACGACCGTGCGTTTCCCGCTCAAGGCCGCACCCAGCCGCGCGAGCCCTTCGCGATGCACGGCGGCGTTGTCGCGCTGGTCGGCGCGGGAACCGCGCGCGACGCGCAGGGCGTCGAGGGAGAGCACCTCGTCGGCGGCGACCGTCTCGGCGAAACGCGACTTGCCGCTTCCGGACGGCCCCACGGTGATCACCACACGCGGGAAACCCCCGTCGCGCCAGCGCCAGGTCAGCGCCCCGGCCTCCTCGGCGGTGCGGATCCGGCCGTCGGCGAAGGCGTCCCGGGCCTCGCCCCAGCGGCGCGCGACGACGTCGGCGTCGCCGGTGAGCCCGTCGTGGACCGGCCGGGCGAGCGGCAGTTCGGCGGCGTGCACGGCCGACCACTCGACCTCCTCGCCGGGCGCGACGGCCATCGCCACGGCGTGCAGGACGCCCAGGTCGGCCGAGGCCGACATGCGCAGCAACCCCGCCCGGCGGCGCTCGTCGGACAAGGCCACATGGTCCGGCGGATCCGACAGTCGCGGCCGCAGGCCCACCAGGTCGGCGACCCGGCGCGCGAGGCCCACCCCGACCCGCGACGCCAGCTCCGCGGCCAGCCGGGCACGTGGCCGGTCGTGCGCGAGGGCGGCCAGGACGCCCGACAGCCGCGCGTCCCCGGTCCGGTCCCCGAGCCGGGCGGCCGCCTCGACGGCGGCGTCGGCGTGCTCCACGCCCAGTCCGGTCAGCGCGGCCAAGGCGGCGACATCGGGTTTCCCGCCCGAGCGGACCTCCCACAACGCCGCGGCCGGCCCCAGCCCGTTCGGCACCACGGTCGCGTGCATCCAGTGCGTGTCGGTCCGTACGTGCCGCGCCCGTACCCACTTCGCCATGCGCTCGCCGAACTCGCCGAGGGTGAACGCGGCGGCGTCGCGCACGACGTAGCCTTCGACGCGCTCGGTGTCGAGCCGCAGCCGACGCAGGAAACGCTCGTCGTAGGGACCGCGGTACAGCACGCGCGGGACGGGCAGGCCGAGCCCACGCGCGAAGCCGGCGGTGGCGTCCCAGCCGAGGCAGGTGTCGCCGTCCCAGACGGAGAAGGCGTAGAAGTGGCCGTCGAGGTCGTCGTAGGCCAGGGAGTGGCGGGCGTACATGTTCTCCCCGCACACGCGCCACCCCTCGGGGATGAGCCGCCCGACGCGGCCGTGCAGGGCCTTGACCCTCGCCCGGGACGGATGGTGCCCGGAGTCGAGGGACCGGGCGTGCAGGCCGTCGCGGTAGAGCGTGGTGTTCTCGCCGTCGAGTTTCTCGGTCACCACGACCTCGCGCCCGCCGAGGGCCACGACTCCCGTGCGCAGGTCGTCGGCGGTGAACCCCGGCGACCACGGCAGATGCGGGGTGCGCGGATAGGACACGCGCATGACTTCCCCCTCGATCGGCTGCCCGGTCAGGTTAGGCGGGGACGTCGCGACACGACAA
This sequence comes from Phytomonospora endophytica, assembly GCF_014202425.1. GTDB lineage: Bacteria > Actinomycetota > Actinomycetes > Mycobacteriales > Micromonosporaceae > Phytomonospora > Phytomonospora endophytica. Next base: position 164,199 of record NZ_JACHGT010000005.1, read on the forward strand.
CGCAATTGCCGACGGCGCCGGCCCTCGCGAGGGGAACCGGCGCCGTCGGCGACGTGTGACGGCTACTCGGCCGCCGCGTGCTCCTCGATCAGCGCGAGCAGCGTCCGCACCGGAACGCCCGTGGCGCCCTTCGGGATGTAGCCGTAGGGTTCACCCGCGTGACCCGACGGGCCCGCGATGTCGATGTGCGCCCACGGCAGACCCTCCTTGACGAAGCGCGACAGGAAGATCCCCGCCTGGAGCATGTGCCCGGCGCGGTCCATGCCCTGCGCGACCTGCGAGGTGTCGGCGATCGGGGAGTCCATGATCTTGTGGATCTCCTCCGGGAACGGCATCGGCCACATCAGCTCGCCGACGCGCTCACCGGCGGCCTTGACGCGGGCGCACTCGGTCTCGTCGCCCATGACGCCGCTGGTGCGCTTGCCGAGGCCGATGACCTGCCCGCCGGTCAGCGTCGAGGTCTCGTAGAGGAAGTCCGGGTCGTCCTCGCCGGCGCGCACGATCGCGTCGCACAGGACCATGCGGCCCTCGGCGTCGGTGTTGAGGACCTCGATCGTCTTGCCGCCGTAGGCGGTGACGACGTCGCCGGGACGGTACGACGAGCCCGACAGCATGTTCTCGGCCATCGCCGCGTAGGCGGTGACGTTGACGTTCGGCTTGAGTGCGGCCACGGCGAGGATCGTGGTGATCACCGCGGCGGCGCCGCCCATGTCGGTCTTCATGTCCCACATGCCCTGCGGGGGCTTGATGGAGATGCCGCCGGTGTCGAAGGTGATGCCCTTGCCGACCAGCGCCACGTGCTTGGCCGCGCCAGGCGTGCGGTAGGCGATGCGGACCAGGCGCGGCTTGGCGTCCGAGCCGTTGCCGACGGCCAGGATGCCGCCGTAGCCGCCCGCCTCCAGGGCGTGCTCGTCGAGGACCTCGACCTCAAGGCCGGCCTCGGTCGCCGCCGCCGAGGCCAGCTCGGCGAAACCGGGCGGACGCAGCAGGTTGGCGGGGGTGTTGACCCAGTCGCGGCACCGCGCGACGGCGTCGGCGATCGCCGTGGCGCGCGCGACGTCGGCGTTCGAACCGACCAAGGTGACCGTCTTGACCGGCAGGCTCTTCTCGTCGGTCTCCGACTTGTAGCCGGCGAAGCGGTAGGCGCCCAGCAGCGCGCCCTCGGCGAGCGAGGCGCCTTCGTCGCCGTCGGTCGACAGGACCAGCGCGACCGACTCGCGGCCCGTCGCCGAACGCGCGACCGAACCGGCGGCGCGGCGCAGGCTCTCCGCCTTGACCGACTCGCCGTCCTCCGGGACGGGGCCGAGGCCGACGGCGGCCACGACGGGCGCGGTCACCTTGCCAAGGGACGCGAACCGGGTCACCTCGCCGACCGCACCGGACGCGCCGAGCAGTTCGAGGGTGGACGAAAGGGCGCCGTCGAATGCGGCGTCGACGGCCTCGGCGCCGGGGGCGAGGGTCAGCTCGTCGCCGCTGTGCAGGCCGATCACGAGGACGTCGACGCCGAGGGCCGTCGCATCGGCGGTGGTCAGGGTCAAGTCGGTCACAGCTGTGTCCTTAATCAGTGTCTGGCGGGCTTGCGCAGCTCTGCGGTGTGGCACGTGGATCTTTCTCGATCCCGTCGATCGTACGGCCCGGGAAGGCGCGGTAGGTTCCCCTCATGACCACGACGTCTCGCCGATCACCACTGCACGACCGCCACGTAGCCGCGGGCGCCAAGTTCGCCGAGTTCGGCGGCTGGGACATGCCCCTTGAGTACGCCGGCGGCGGCGTGATCGCCGAGCACACCGCGGTCCGCGAGGGCGTCGGCGTCTTCGACGTCTCGCACCTGGGCAAGGTCGACGTGCGCGGTGAAGGGGCCGCCGACTTCGTCAACCGCTGCCTCACCAACGACCTGGGCCGCATCGCCCCCGGCAAGGCGCAGTACACGCTGTGCTGCGACGCCGGCGGAGGCGTCGTCGACGACCTCATCGCCTACCTCTACGGCGAGGACCGCGTGTTCCTCATCCCCAACGCGGCCAACACCGCCGAGGTCGCCCGCCGCCTCGCCGCCGCCGCGCCCGAGGGCGTCACCGTCGAGGAGCAGCACGCCGACCACGCGGTGCTCGCCGTGCAGGGCCCGAAGTCGACCGAGGTCCTGGCCGCCCTCGGCCTGCCCACCGAGCACGACTACATGTCCTTCGCCGACGCCGACCTCGACGGCGTCTCCCTCGTCGTCTGCCGCACCGGCTACACCGGTGAACACGGCTACGAGCTGGTCGTCCCCGCCGACGGCGCCGTCGCCGTCTGGGACGCGCTGATCAAGGCCGGGGAGCCGCAGGGCGTCCGCCCCGCCGGGCTCGGCGCGCGCGACACCCTGCGCACCGAGATGGGCTACCCGCTCCACGGCCACGAACTGTCGATGGACATCACGCCCAACGAGGCACGCACCGGCTGGGCCGTCGGCTGGAAGAAGCCGGAGTTCTGGGGCCGCGAGGCCCTCGTCGCCGAGAAGGCCGCCGGGCCGGGCCGCCGCCTGTGGGGCCTTGAGGCCACCGGCCGTGGCATCCCGCGCGCCGACATGACCGTCTACAACGGTGATGACGCCGTCGGCACGGTCACCTCGGGCACCTTCTCGCCGACCAAGAAGACCGGCATCGCGCTGGCGCTCCTCGACACCGCCGCCGGGCTCGACGAGGGCGCGATCGTGGAGGTCGACGTGCGCGGCCGCCGCGTCGAGATGAAGGTCGTCAAACCGCCGTTCGTGCAGCCCTCGGTGCGTTAGGGCCCGTCAGCCGTCCTCGCGGGCGTCGAACTCCCGGACGACTCGCTTCGGGGCGGTGCGGCGCCACGCGTCCTCGACCAGGTCGCGCAGGTCGTCCGGGTCGGCCTTTTCCAGGTCGACCCGCACCCACCCGAAGCGGCCCACGTAGGGCGCCTTCTCGTAGACCTCCGGGAAACCGTCCAGCAGCTCCGCCTGCATCTCCCGGCTCGCCTTCACCGACAGCTGCCCGCTGCCCTCGGCGCCCATGGCCAAGACCTTGTCGCCGACGCGCAGGGTCTGCGAGTGCCCCCACTCCGCCACGACGACCTCGCGGCCGCCGGGGAGGTCGAGGACCCACTCGCGAACCTGTTCGTAGGTGATCGTCATGGGGCCAGGTTAGGCCCGGCCACCGACATCCCCCGCCACCGTCGTCAGGTCGCGTCCCCGTCGTCGCGCGCGGGAGCGTGGACCTTGCCCGTCGAGGACATCGCCAGCAGCGTGTTCACCACCGGCAGCAGCGACAGCGCCGTGGCGCCCTCGCCGAGGTCGAGCTTCAGGTCGAAGACCGGCAGGTAGCCGATGAGGTCGTTGACCTTCTCGACCGGCTTGTGCGGGCCGTGGTCGGGCGCGTAGCACCACTTCGGGGCGCCCAGGGTCACGTCGCGGGCCATGATCGCCGCCGCCGCGGCGACCGGGCCGTCGTAGAGGATCGGCGTACGGCGCAGGGCCGCGCCGATGATCAGGCCGGTCGCGACGGCCAGCGCCGGGCCGCCGAGCACGCGCAGCATGACCTGCGCGCGACGGGCCTGCGGGCGGGCGTTCGTCGAGGCGTCGCGGACGGCGGCGGCACGCCGCATCCACGCCTCGTCGTCGTACCGGCCGGGCTCGGCCAGGACCCGGGGGAGCCAGCCGATCGCCTCGGAGTTCGTGGCGTGCGCGGCCAGCGCGATCGCGGCCGTGCGCAGGCCCTGGCCGAGCGCGCCGAGGACGATCAGGTCGGCGCCGGAGTCGACGGCGGCGTCGGCGAGGGCGGCACCGCGCTTCATGGCCGAGGTGACCTCGTCCTCGGTCATCGTGTCGCCGGACTCGGGGGCCTTCGCCTCGTCCGCCTCGACGATCTGCAGACCGATGCCCGCGGCGTCGGCGAGCACGCTCAAGGGGCTCGAACCGTCGCGGACCTCGGCCAGACGCCGGGAGAGGTCCTCGTCGCCGGCCGCGAAGTCACCGGCGAAGCCGCCCGCCAGCACGATCGCGCGGACCTTGGTGAAGGGCTTCGGGTTCTCGCTGCCCTGCACACGGCCGACCCACGCGAGCAGGTTGGCGGCGTTGCCGAAACCGCCGCCGGGCAGGTCGAGTGTGGTCAGGCGGTTGCGCGTGGCCCCGGAGAACGCCTCGTCCGGGAACGGTGCGGTGACCTGCGTGATGTCGATGGCCGCGGGCTCGGGGGCGGTGTCGGCCGAACTGCTCTCAGTGCTCACGAGGAGCAAGGCTATAGCCTGCCAAGGCAGACAATGAGAGGGGACATGATGGTGTGGACGTGGCAGCTGGAGGACGGCGAGGGTCAGCGCAAGCCCGACCCCGAGGACACGCACCAAAGCCAGGGCGACGCCGAATCGTGGCTCGGGATGAAGTGGCGTGAACTCAGCGAGCAGGGCGTGGCCACGGTGGTCCTCCTTGAGGACGAGCGTGTCGAGTACCGCATGGGCCTCAACGCCGACCAGGAGTAGCGGCCGCGCGACGCCGCCCCACCGAGGCGGTGGGGCGGCGCGACGGACTACAGCGGGCGCTTCTCGGGGCTGACGGTCTTGGCCGCGTCGCGCTCGACGACCGGGTCCAGGATCTCGTCGATGGCCTTGAGCGCGTCGGCGTCGAGCTTCACACCGGCCGCCTTGACGTTCTCGGCGACCTGCTCGGGACGGCTCGCGCCGATGATCGCGGCCGACACGTTCGGGTTCTGCAGGACCCACGCCACGGCCAGCTGCGCCAGCGACAGGCCCGCGCCCTCGGCGATCGGCTTGAGCCGCTGCACGCGGGACAGGACGTCGTCGTTGAGGTAGCGGCCGACGCCGCCGTCCTCGTTGGCACCGCGGCTGCCCTCGGGCGCCGCCTGCCCCGGCAGGTACTTGCCGGTGAGGACGCCCTGCGCGATCGGCGACCAGACGATCTGGCCGATGCCCAGCTCCTCCGAGGTCGGGACGACCTCGGCCTCGATGACCCGCCACAACATCGAGTACTGCGGCTGCGAGCTGACCAGCTGGATCTTCAGTTCCCGGGCGAGGGCGTGCGCGGCCCGGATCTCCTCCGCGCGCCACTCGGACACACCGATGTAGTGCGCCTTACCCGCGTGCACGATGTCGGCGAAGGCCTCCATCGTCTCTTCCAGCGGGGTCTCGTAGTCATAGCGGTGGGCCTGGTACAGGTCGACGTAGTCGGTCTGGAGACGCTCCAGCGAGCCGTTGATGGACTCCATGATGTGCTTGCGGGACAGGCCGCGGTCGTTGCGGCCCGGACCGGTCGGCCAGTAGACCTTCGTGAAGATCTCCAGGCCTTCGCGGCGCTCGCCCTTGAGCGCGCGGCCGAGGACGGACTCGGCCTTCGTGGCGGCGTAGACGTCGGCGGTGTCGAAGGTCGTGATGCCGGCGTCGAGGGCGGCGCGGACGCACGCGTGCGCGGCCTCCTCCTCCACCTGGGAGCCGTGCGTGATCCAGTTACCGTAGGCGATTTCGCTGATGACGAGGCCGGAGCGGCCGAGGTGACGGAATTCCATGGGGTCGAACCTACAACAGGCCGGGAACCTGCGTATTGGACTGGACCGCGCACGCCCGATGCTTCCTGTGACCCACCTCACGGAACCCTCCCGCCGTCGCGGACAGCAGCAACCGTGAAACCGACTATCCGCGCCCGGATCCGTGACGGGGACCGCGACGCCTTCGGCGAGCTCTTCGACGAGTACGCCCGCGCCATCCACCACCATGCCTACCGCCTCACCGGCGACTGGTCGACGGCCGAGGACGTCGTCTCGCTGACCTTCCTCGAAGCCTGGCGGCTTCGGGAACGCGTCGACTCCGACGAGAGCGCCGGGCCGTTGCGGGCCTGGCTGTACGGCGTGGCGACCAACGTGGCCCGCAACGTGCGGCGGGCGGCTCGGCGCCACGCGTCGGCGATGGCGCGGCTCCCGAAGCCCCAACCCGTGCCCGACCACGCCGACGAGGTCGTCGCCACCATCGACGAGCGCGAGCGGCTCTCCATGGTGCGCGACGCGGTGGCCCGCCTGCGCAAGCACGAGCGGGAGGTTCTGACCTTGTGCGTGTGGTCCGGGTTCGGTTACACCGAGGCCGCGCAGGCGCTCGGAGTGCCCGTGGGGACCGTCCGGTCGCGCCTCTCGCGGGCCCGCAAGCGGCTCGAAAAGCTCGTCGCCGCCGGACGTGTGCGGCCGCTCGCGGAACCGGCCGAAGAAAAGCGGGAACCGGTGGCCCGCCCGGGACAGACACGAGGCGACCGCACGAATGCGGTCCGGTTCGCACAGGAGACACCCCGATGACCAATGAACACGACGACCACGACGAGCTGGCCCGGCTGCTGCCGGACCCGGCGATCCGGGACCTGTCCGCGCACCGCCACCGCCAGATCCAGGAGTTCCTCATGACCGAGTTCCAGCCGGAAGCGCGGCCGGTTCGCCGTCCGCGCCGTCGATTCGCGCTCGTCACCGCCTCCGTCCTCGCGGCGGCGGCGGTCGCGGTGGGCGCGGCCACCGGCGGTTTCGGCCTGCTGGCGGGCGGGGACGGCACCGCGCCGGACACCGCCGCGACCCAGCAGTACCCGGACGAGACCCCGGCGGCCCGGACCTTCCGCCTCGCCGCCCAGTACGCCGCGGCGCAGCCGTGGACCGACCCGCGCCCCGACCAGTGGCTCTACATCAAGAGCAGTGGCAGCAACCCCGGCCCGATGGCCGAATCCAAGGGAATGAGCAAGGAGGGCACCGACGAGGTCTGGCTTCGGGCCGACGGGGTCCAGATGGCCGCCTACAACGAGCTCCACGGCAAGATCGAGGCCTGGGACCAGGACAACGAGTACCCGTTCCTGTCCACCCTGCCCACCGATCCGCAGCAGCTCCTGGACGCGCTGCTGGCCAAGTTGGAGCAGGGCGCCGACGGCGCCGAAGACGTACAGAGCCCGGTCGGCGAGGACAACCCCGGTCTGGGGCGGTACGTCCTGAGCATCCTCGACAACAACCTCCTTCCGCCCGACGTGACCTCGGCGCTGTGGCAGGCCGCCGCGCTGATCCCCGGCGCGGTCGTGGAGGGGCCGACGGAGATCGAGGGCCGCGAGGTCCTCACGCTCGGTTTCGTCGAGGACGGCTGGTGGTCGCACCAGGTACTGGTCGACCCGGCGACGCACGAGTACGTCGGTTTCCGCGAGATCGCCGTGGCCGACGGCACCTACGAGGAGTCCGACATCTCGATGAAGAAGGGCGAGGTCGAGAGCATCTTCTTCCGGGACGCCTCGGGTGTCGTCGACGGGTTCGGTCTGACCCCCTGACGCGCGCGGACGACGCGCGGTGGGCGACACCGTGCGTCGTCTGTCCACATAGGACTGTCTACTTCGAACCAGGAGACCCATGCGCATCCGCTCGACCCTCGCCGCCCTCGGGTTGCTGGCCGCCGCCGTCGCGGCGACTCCGGCCCAGGCGGCCACCGATACCGGCGGGACACCTCTTCCCGCGCCCGCCGACGGTCGGACTCACCTCGTCACCCTCATCACCGGCGACAAGATCCACGTCAAAGCCGACGGCGGCTACGTCTACCTGCCCGCCGTCGGCCGTGAACACATCGGCTACATCCGTTCCGGCGCGGGCGTTCTGCCCCTCGACGCCGCGCCGCTGGTCAACCGCGGCCTGCTCGACCGCGCCCTCTTCGACGTCAACGGGCTCATCGAGGACGGGTACGCCGACGGTGCCGACCTGCCGGTCATCGTCCAGAACGGCGACAGTGCCGCGTTCCGTTCCGCCGCGGGTGATTCCGGTCTGTCCGCGGACGGCCGCGACCTCGACAGCATCGACGCACGCGCCCTGTCCGTCACCGCCGAAGGCGCCACCGAGCTGTGGGGGCGCATCGCGCCCAGCGGCGGGAACCGCGCGATGAACGCCGACGTCGAGCACATCTGGCTCGACGCCAAGGCGGACGTCCTCCTCGACCAGAGCGTCCCGCAGATCGGCGCGCCGACCGCCTGGGAAGCCGGGTACGACGGCACCGGCGTCACCGTCGCCGTCCTCGACACCGGTTACGACACCGCGCATCCCGACCTCGAAGGCCAGGTCGCGCAGGCGAAGGACTTCACCGGCACCTCGCCGGACGCCGCCGACGGCCACGGCCACGGCACCCACGTGGCATCCACCATCGCGGGCACCGGCGCGGCCTCCCAGGGGCGCTACAAGGGCGTCGCGCCGGGCGCGACGCTCCTCGTCGGCAAGGTCCTCGACGACGAGGGCTCCGGCTCCTTCAGCGGCATCGTCGACGGCATGGAGTGGGCCGCGAGCCAAGGCGCCTCAACGATCAGCATGAGCCTCGGCGGCATGCCCACCGACGGCACCGACCCGATGGCCCTCGCCGTCAACGAGTTGTCGGCGCGGTACGGCACCCTGTTCACCGTCGCGGCCGGAAACGAGGGCGGTGACGGCACCGTCGAGTCGCCCGGTTCGGCCGACGCGGCACTGACCGTCGGCGCGGTCGACAAGCAGGACGCGCCGGCGGACTTCTCCAGCCGCGGACCCCGCGTGGGCGACTACGCCGTCAAGCCCGACATCTCGGCCCCCGGCGTGGCCATCACGGCCGCCGAGGCCGGGACGGGCGGGTACGTCGCGCACGACGGCACCTCGATGGCCACCCCGCACGTCGCCGGGGCCGCCGCGATCCTCAAGCAGCGCCATCCCGACTGGACCGGTCAGCAGCTCAAGTCCGCGCTCATGGGCAGTGCCAAGGGACTCGACAGCGTCGGCGTCTACACCACCGGTTCCGGCCGCGTGGACGTCGCCGCCGCGATCGGCGCGGCCGTGTACGCCGAGAACGCCGGCGTCAGCTTCCCGACGGTGGAGTTCCCGGACGACGGTTCCCCCAAGGAGAAGGCCGTCACCTACCGCAACACGTCCACTATGGACGTCACGGTCGAGCTCGCGGTCACCTCGGCCGGCACCGCCGGGATGTTCACCGTGAGCCCGGCGAGCCTGACCGTCCCGGCGGGCGGCACCGCGCGGGCCACGGTCGCGTTGAGCCCCACCGTCGGCGACGCGCTCGGCACCCACGCCGCGGTCTTGACGGCGACCGCCGGGGAGCACGTCGTGCGCACCCCGCTCGGCGTCACCGTCGAACCGGAGCTGTACGACGCGCACGTCAAGGCGACGGCTCCGAACGGGCGTACCGTCACCGATCTGAACCTGGCCTACGTCGACAAGGCCACCGGGGACGTCCACTTCCCCGCGAAGTACAACGCCGACGGGTCCGTCGACTTCCGCGTGCCGCCGGGCGACTACTTCACGGCCGGCGAGATCACCGACGACCAGGGCGCCCTCACCCACTTCACGCTCCCCGCGCTGCGCATCGCGGCGGACGTCGAGCAGGTGGTCGACGGGAGCCGGGCCGTTCCGGTCTCGTTGCGTCTCAAGGACCGTACCGGCCCGACGTACGCCGATCTCTCCGTCGGAGAGTTCCTGCAACCGGTCGAGAACGGCGGGACGTACTCCTACGGCGGGTCTTCGGCGGAGGCTTACACGATCCCCGGCGAGAACCCGGGCGGGTACTTCTTCAGGGTCGAGCTGGCCGCCACGATCGTGTCCCGGGACGCCGCGCAGACCTGGCAGTACAACCTCTACTACGGCTACGACCGGGTCCCCACGATCGACGTCGAGGTCGGCGACAACGAACTCGGCCGCCAGGACGCCCGATACGAGAGCCAGGGAGTATCCGGCGAGACGCTCGTCTCCTACAGCCACGAGACCGAATTCGGTGGGACGGGAACCCCCGCGCTCCACGTGCCCGTCCCGGGCAGCCGGACCGTGTACTTCACCCCGGGAGCATGGTCGAGTGGCATGGTCTACATGAACGAGGTCGAAGGCTCGGAGTCCTACGAGAGCTCGCAACACTCCGCCGTCTACGGTGCCGGGCGGGTGGAGACGCTGCGCTGGAACCGTGCCCCGCTGGGCGTGGGCCTGCCCGGAAACTCGGGAGTGACACGGGTTAACGACGAGCACCTCGGCAGCACGATGCTGATGAGCGTCCCGCTGTTCACCGGACCTGACGTCCGGATCGAGACGACCACGCAGTACGAGTTCGAGGGGACCACGACCATGACCCTCGACGGCGAGACGCTGATGGACGACGAGGGCCAGGCCTGCGCGCACGGCGGTGACATCCCCGCCGACGCCGCCGGCACCGTCACGCTGACGTGCTCGCTGGACCGTGACGTGCCGTGGTCGGCGATCGGGGCGAAGTCCACCGGCGAGTGGACGTTCCAGACCGCCCCGGTCACCGGCATGGCCGACCAGTACCTCACCGCCGTGCGCCTCAACGCGTCCGGTGTCGAGAACGGCTACGCCAAGAGGGGCCTCCCGCAGGTCGTCGCGCTGACGGTCGACCACACGGGCGCGGTCCGCACGAAGGTGACCTCGCTGACCTTCGAGGTCTCCTACGACTCCGGCAAGACGTGGAGGTCCGTCACCGTGGCCCGCCACGCCGACACGGGTGTGGCGACGCTGACCCACCCGGCGGGCGCGACGTCGGTTTCGGTGCGGATGACCACTGTGGACGACCACGGCAACACCTCGAAGCAGACGACGATCGGTTCGTGGGGCTTGAGGTAACCCGAACGGCGAAGCGCCGACGGGCAGGATGCCCGTCGGCGCTTCGCCGTTCTCCGTCCGGTCCGGTGGCTCCCGTCGAGCCCGGGCCTCAGGCCGCCAGCTCGGCCTCCGTCTTGCGGGAGCCCAGCAGGGCGCTCGCGGCGGCGAGCAGGCCCACCACGGCCACGGCGATCACGAAGTACAAACCGGGCCGGTACTGCGTCAGGCTCGTCGCGACGCCGCCGCTGATGAGGCCGGTGACGACGGCCAGGACGACCGCTCCGCCGATCTGGCCGGAGGTCTGGACGAGACCCGAGGCGAGTCCCTGCTCGTCGTCGGAGATCCCCTCGGTCGCCTGCACCATCACCGCCGAGAAGCCCAGCGCGAAGCCGAGTCCGAGCAGCAGGAACGACGGCAGGTAGTCGACGAAGTAGGCCGGCTCGGCGTCGCCGCCGCGGACGATGAACCAGGCGTAGCCCAGCACGAAGGAGGCCATCGACGCGATGATCATCGGGCGGGTGCCGAAGCGGTCGATGAGCTTGCCCGCGACCGGCGAGAGGAAGGCCACGATGATGCCGGCCGGGGCCAGCGCGAGGGCCATGTCGAGCGGCTCCCACTTGAGGGTGTTCTGCAGGTACAGGGACACGATCGTCTGGAAGCTGATGTAGGAGCCGAAGATGGCCAGCGCGGCCAGGTTGGCCCGCACGATCGAGGCGACCTTGAAGATCCCCAGGCGCACCAGGGGCTCGCGGACCTTCTTCTGGATGAGGAGGAACGCGGCCAGCAGCACGACGGCCGCGACGGTGGTGGTGATCAGGAAGGGTGTGAAGCCGGTTTCGGGGACGGTCACGATGGTGTAGACCGCCGCCAGCATGCCGCCGGTGAGGGTGGCCGCTCCGGCGAAGTCGATCTGCCCGCGCTCCTCGTTCTTGGTCTTCGGCACCACGATGAAGGCGGCGACGATGACGATCGCGACGGCGATGACGGGGGCGAAGAAGGTCAGGCGCCAGTCGATTCCGGTCAGCAGGCCGGACACGATCAGGCCGGAGGCGTAACCGGTCGCGCCGAAGATGGTGAACAGCGACAGGGCGCGGTTGCGGTCGTGGCCTTCCTTGAAGGTCGTGGTGATGATGGACAGCGCGGCCGGGGCGGTGAAGGCGGCGGCAAGTCCCTTGACGATGCGGCTGGCGATCAGGAGGCCGCCCGAGTCGACCAGTCCGCCGACGAGCGAGGCGACCCCGAAGACCGCGAGGGCGATCAGGAAGACCTTGCGGCGGCCCAGCAGGTCGGAGGCCCTGCCGCCCAGCAGCAGGAGGCCGCCGTAGCCGAGGATGTAGCCGTTCACGATCCACTGGAGGCTCTCGGTCTCCATGCCGAGTTCGGCGCCGATGGACGGCAGCGCGACGCCGACCATGGAGACGTCGAGCGCGTCGAGGAACATCGCCAGTCCGGCGACGATCAGGATGGCCCAGAGTTTCGCGCTCCACTTGCGGGAGGGTGCGGGGGCGGGAGTGTCGATGGTCGGCCGGAGTCGTGCGTCAGTCAGTGTCACGCCGGGAAAATTACATGCCCGTGCATTCAATGTCAACACATCGAACCCGCTTGCATTTAATGTGTTGACATGTTAATCTCCTGGTCATGGCAGCTCTCACCGATGTCGAGGTTCGCGAGCAGTGGTGCGCGACACTCCGGGTGGTTCACGTCACCTCGGCCGTCCTGGAGCACGCGCTCCAGGCCGAACACGGTCTCGGCCTCAGTGAGTTCCAGGTGCTCCTCGTCCTCGGCGGCGACTGCCCGGCCGACGGCGGGAAGATGCGCATGAAGGACCTGGAAGCCAAGATGTACCTGAGCCAGAGCGCCCTGTCGCGGACCGTCACCCGCCTCCACGACGCCGGACTGCTCACCCGGGCCGCCTGCGACATGGACCGGCGCGCGCTCTTCGTCGAACTCAGCGACCTCGGGCGGCGACGCTACGACGACGCTCTTCCCACGTACACCAGGGTCCTGCGCGAGCAGGCGGTGTGCGAGCGGATGGCGGTTTCGGTCTGAGCGTCCCCTCCGCGGGACAGCGCGAGACCCCTCCCCGGCCATACACTCCGCTTTGTTCCCAACGGAATGGAGCGCGCAGATGCCTGGCCTTGACGCCCTCGAACGCGAGATCGCCGAACTCGCCGAGCAGTCCGCCGTCGACCTCGCCGTAGCCGACGCCGTCACCGCCGAACTGTCCTCGCTGACCGGTCGCGCGGCCGACCGCTCGGGCCTGGTCAAGGCGACCGTCGGACCGACGGGTGCGCTGATCGACCTCGCGATCGACCCCAGAACCCAGTCGTGGCCGACCCACCGGCTCGCCAGGACCGTCGTCGAGACGGCCCAGGCCGCACAGCGCGACTGCGCCGACGCGGCCGCCGACGTCGTCGCCCGGCTCGTGCCGCCCGGTGGCCGCCTGCGGCGGCTGTTCGCCGAGGGCCTGCGCGAGAACCTTCCCGCGCGAGCGAAGGAGACGACCTGGTGAGCACCATCGAGGTCGACTTCGAGGCCATGCACCGGCACGCCCGTACCGTCACGACCCTCGCCGGCCAGACCGGCCAGATGCACACCGCCGCCGAGTACGTCCGCCTCGGCGACCACGCCTTCGGTGCCATCCACCAGCCGCTCGCCGCCGCCTTCGAGGAGGCCCAGACGGCGATCTCGAAGGCCTGCGCGGACCTGCGGGCTTCCCTGGAGGCGATGGCGAAACGCGTGGAGAAGTCCGCCGACGCCTACGAACTGACCGAGACCGGCAACAAGAGCGCCATCAAGAAACTGCGCGTGGAACCGAGGTGAGCCGATGCCCGAGCCCGACCTGAACCTCATCGAAGAGGCCGAGCAGCCGGGGGACTTCGACGGCACCATCATCGAGGACATCGGCGACATCGTCGACTCCCTCAACAGCGGCGACTACGCCGACGCGGCCAAGAGCGGCGTCGAGACCTTCGGTGACCTCAAGGACGCCGCGCAGAATCCCGGCGACTTCATCGTCGAACAGGGCCTCGGGTGGGCCATCGAGCACTTCAAACCGCTCACCGACGCGATCAACAAGACCACCGGCGACCCCGCCGCGGTCGAGGCCTACGCCAAGATCTGGGCCAACGTCGCCGAAGCCGCCGAAGGCCGCCGTGACGCGCTCGACGCCGTCGTCACCGCCGACCTCGGCACCTGGCAGTCGAAGGCCGCGCGCAAGTACCGCACCCAGGCCGGGGCGGCGAGCGAGGCGTTCACCGCCGTCGCGCAGGCCGCCAAGGCGATGGAGGGCGAGACGGCCGTCGCCGCCAAGGTCGTCGAGGAGGTGCGCACCTTGCTCACCGACAAGCTCATCGAGGCGATCATGCAGGTCAAGCAGGAGATCGCGGCGATGGCCGCGATGATGCTGATCCCCGTCGCGAACGTCATCCGCACGACGGCCGGCGTGGCCCGCGTTGTCGCGATCATCCAGCGCTTCGCCGCGCTCTTCGCCAAGATCATGGCCAACGCGGCCAAGGTCCTCGCGCGGATCCAGGGGCTGCTGGCGCGGCTCGGCGAGCTCATGCGCAAGCTCCAGAAGCTGCTCGACATCCTCAAAGGGCTGACACCGCAGCCGGTATAGGGCTTGACGACGTAGGGCCGGGCCCGAAGGCCCGGCCCAAAGGAACGGGGCGTCAGCCCATCGCGCCCTTGAGGAGTTCGGCGATCGCGGTCTCGCTGCCCGCGTTCAGCTCGGTGAGGGCGAACGAGACCGGCCACAGGACGCCGTCGTCGAGCTTCGCCTCGTCGCTGAAGGTGATGGTCGGGTAGCGCGTCTTGAACTTCTCGGCGGGCTGGAAGTGGCAGACGATCTTGCCGTCGCGGGCGTAGGCGGGCATGCCGTACCAGGTGCGGGGCGTCAACTCTGGGGCGTGCTCCTTGACCAGCGCGTGGAAGCCCTCGGCGAGGACGCGGTCGGCCGGGTTCAGTTTGGCGATCTTGGCGAGCACGTCCTTCTCGGCGTCGGCGGCCTTCGCCTCGGCCTTCGCGCTGGCCTTGAGCTCCTTCGCGCGCTGCTTCATCGCGTCGCGCTCTTCGGCGGTGAAGCCCTCGTAGCCGGTACCGGTGGTGTCCTTCGTGGCGGCCATCGTCGTTCTCCCTTGTCTCGTTCCCGGCGGTTCCGCCGGTGAGAACATGTCACCACCCGCGCCCACCCCCGCGCATCCGTCGTGGGACAGGGTGGGACACCCGCGAGGCGTCCTGGCTGGGAAAACGCGACGGCGTTCCCGGCCCGGCGCCTGGGACGCACGGCTGCCGGGACGCCCCGAAAGGCGCTACGCTGCCGCGATGGACGCGCTTTTCGACACCGATCCGGCCCTGCGCTGGCAGGTCATGCGCGACCTCACCGGGGCCCCCGCCGCCGACGTCGCCACCGAACGCGCCCGCGTCGAACACGAAGGCCTGGGCGCCCGTCTCCTCGCGCTGCAAGGCGACGACGGGATGTGGGACGGCGGCGCGCTGTTCCCCGTGCCGCGTGCCGAGGGCGAACCCGGCCAGCCGTGGACGACGACGATGCACTCCCTCCAGACCCTGCGGATCCTCGGCCTGGACCCCGACTGCGCGTCGGCGCGCCGGGCCGTTGGCCTCGTCGCGGAGAACGCCCGCTGGGAGAACGACGGCCAGCGTTTCTTCGACGGCGAGGTCGAGCCCTGCATCAACGGCCGCACGGTCGAGACGGGCGCCTACTTCGGCGTGGACGTCACGCCGGTTGTCGAGCGGCTGCTCGCCGAGCGCCTGCCCGACGGCGGGTGGAACTGCGAGGCCGAGAACGGCTCGGTGCGGTCCTCCTTCGACACGACGATCAACGTTCTCGACGGGCTGCTCGCCTTCGAGCGGGCGACCGGCGGTTCCGCCGGCGTCCGCGACGCCCGCCGCGCGGGGGAGGAGTACCTGCTGGAGCGAGGGTTGTTCCGGCGGCGCTCGACCGGCGAAGTCGTGCGCCCCGAGTACCTGGACATGGCGTTCCCGTACTACTGGCACTACGACGTCCTGCGCGCGCTCGACCACTTCCGCGCCGCCGACGCCGACCGTGACCCGCGCATGGCCGAGGCGGTCGAGCTCGTGCGCGCCAAACGGAGGCCCGACGGCATCTGGCCGCTCGACCGCGTCCACCCCGGCCGCGTGCACTTCGCCTTCGACGAAGGCGGCGTGGGAGAGCCGAGCGCGTGGAACACGCTGCGGGCACGGCGGGTGCTGGAGTGGTGGGGGAGGGGTTGACCGGGGCGTATGTCCACGGGGGGAGGGACGTGCTTCGCCTTTCGGGAGGCGGGGCGGGGAACCGAGGGGGTGGGGCTCGCGGTGGTGCTGACATGGGGGAGGGCCGGCGGCTCCCGTCCGCCTGCGCGTGGCCTGGAGGGGCTTGGGATGGTGGCTCCGTCCACAAGGGACGCCTCCGCGTCGACCTTGGTGACGGCGACAGCGGCGAGCCGTGTGTACGGCGGCGCCCGTGCTGCGGGATGCCGTTCGCCCCGGCTGACGCCTGCGGCCCACCGTGCCGACCTTGGTGGCGGTGTCCTCAGTGAGCGAGCCGTGTGTGCGGTGGCGTGGCGCGGGTGCCGCTAACTCCCCGCTTACCTCCGTGCTCGACCGCGTCGGCCTTGGTGGCGGTGTCGTCGCCGAACCAGTCGTGTGGCGCGTCGTGGCGCGGGTGCCCCGAACCCTCGCGTCCCACGGCATCGACCTCGGGACGGTGGCGTTGCCGTGCCGTGCCGTGCCGAGCCGTGGCGGCGGTGCGGGCGGGGAGCCGTTCACCCCGGCGGACCCTCGCGCTCGACCGCGTCGACCGCGTCGACCGCGTCGCCCTCGGCGTCGGGAGCCGGTAGCCGGGCGCGCCGACGCTGCGCGGGTGCCCCTAACCCCTGCCCCCACTCACCCCCGCCCCCCACATCCCCGCCAGTGCGTCCACCAACCCCGTCGCCGCGTCCTCCCACGTGGCGCGCGGGGTCGGGGTGCCCTCGGCGAGGGCGCGTTCGCGTTCGGCGAGTGTGTGGACCATGAGCTGGCGGGCCATGTCGCCGCGTTCGGCGCGGACGTCGTCGGGGAGGTCGGGGAGGGTGTCGCGCAGGCCTTCGACGATGCGGGCGAGGGCCGGCGATGTCAGGGCCTCCTCGACCATGAT
Source organism: Phytomonospora endophytica (assembly GCF_014202425.1). Taxonomy (GTDB): domain Bacteria; phylum Actinomycetota; class Actinomycetes; order Mycobacteriales; family Micromonosporaceae; genus Phytomonospora; species Phytomonospora endophytica. The sequence continues at coordinate 180,930 of NZ_JACHGT010000005.1, forward strand.
CGGCCGCAGCGTCGGGTCGGTCATGACCTGGGCGCCGAAGCGGGCGTACCAGCTCGGCGGCTCGCCGAGTTCGGCCAGGTGGACCGTCGCGGGGCGCACGAGGCAGGCGAGCCAGTCGCGGAGGGAGGGGGTCTCGGGGAGCGCGTCGAGCATGCGTCGGCGGATGGCCTCGATCCGGGCGCTCCGGCGGCGGATGATCGCGCGGATCAGGTCGGCCTTCGTCCCGAAGTGGTAGCCGACGGCGGCGTTGTTGCCCTGCCCGGCGGCCTCGCTGACCTGGCGGTTCGACACGGCGAAGACCCCGTCCTCGGCGAACAGCCGTTCGGCGGCGTCGAGGATCAGTTCGCGGGTCGCGTCGGCGCGCATCGTCCTGCCGGTCATGTCGCCATCCTCTCCGGCTCGATCATGGCCGTTCACTTTGGCCTGGTACGTTAAGTCAATCAGTTGACTTAAAACTTCGCAAGGAAGGCGTCCCGCCTTGTCCGTTCCACCCGCGAAACCCGGCCGGTTCATCGTGGCGGTCCTCGCCTTCGCCGGGATCGTCGTCTCGCTCATGCAGACCCTCGTGATCCCGCTGATCCCCGAGCTGCCCGACCTCCTCCACGCCGCCCCGTCCGACGCCACCTGGGCCATCACCGCCACGCTGCTCGCCGGCGCGGTGGCCACACCGACCGTCGGCCGCCTCGGCGACATGTACGGCAAGCGCCGGATGCTCCTGCTGAGCCTCGGCATGCTGGTCGTCGGCTCGGTCGTCGCGGCCTTGTCGACGAGCCTGGCGCCGATGGTCGTCGGCCGCACGCTCCAGGGCCTCGCCGCTGGCGTCATCCCGCTCGGCATCAGCATCATGCGCGACGAGCTCCCGCGTGAGCGCCTCGGCTCGGCGACGGCTCTGATGAGCGCGTCCCTCGGCGTCGGCGGCGCCCTCGGCCTGCCCGCCGCGGCCTTCCTCGCCGAGAACGCCGACTGGCACGTCCTCTTCTGGACCGCCGCGGGCTTCGGCGTGGTCGCGACCCTCCTGGTCGCCACGCTCGTCCCCGAATCGGCGGTGCGCTCCGGCGGCCGCTTCGACCTGCTCGGCGCGCTCGGCCTGTCGGCCGGTCTGGTCAGCCTCCTCCTGGCCATCTCGAAGGGCGGCGACTGGGGCTGGACCGCCCCGCGCACGCTCGGCCTGTTCGCCGCCGCGGCCGTCGTCCTGCTGCTGTGGGGCCTGTGGCAGCTGCGGACGCGGGAGCCGCTGGTCGACCTGCGCGTCAGCGTCGGCCGCCAGGTGCTGTTGACCAACATCGCCTCGGCCGTCTTCGGCTTCGCGATGTTCGCGATGTCGCTGGTGCTGCCGCAGATCCTGCAGTTCCCGACGGCGACCGGCTACGGCCTCGGCCGCTCGATGATGACCGTCGGTCTGGTCATGGCGCCCTCGGGCCTGGTGATGATGGCCATGGCGCCGCTGTCGGCGCGCATCTCGCGCACCCGGGGACCGAAGATCACGCTCATGGCGGGCGCCCTCGTCGTCGCCGCCGGCTACGGCCTGAGCACCGTCCTGATGGCCGAGATCTGGCAGCTGGTGCTCGTCTCGGGCCTCATCGGCGCCGGGATCGGGCTGGCCTACGGCGCGATGCCCGCGCTCATCATGGGCGCGGTGCCGGTCGCGGAGACGGCCGCCGCGAACAGCCTCAACACGCTGTCGCGCTCGATCGGCACCTCGATCTCCAGCGCGGTCGCGGGTGTCGTCCTCGCGCAGCTGACCATGACGCTCGGCCCGGTCACGCTGCCCGCCAAGGAGGGTTTCCAGCTCGTCATGGGGATCGGCGCCGGGGCGGCGGTCATCGCGTTCGTGGTCGCGTCGTTCCTGCCGGGGCGGCGTTCGGCGGCCCCGGAGGCGCCGTCGCGCGAACTCGTCGGCGCGGGCCGCTGAGCATGGCGGAGTCGGCCCCGGGCCGACTCCGCCGCTCCTAGACCGCCGCCCGCGACGCGATCCGCGCGAGCCGACGGTAGGAATCGAGCCGCTGTTCACGGTCGAACGTGTTGAGGGTGACCAGGATCTCCCCGGCGCCGGTGTCGGCGACCAGTTCGTCGAGCACGATCGCCACTTCGCTTTCGGTGCCGAAGATCTGCGAACCGCGGGCCTCCTCCAGCAGGCGCCGTCGTCGCTCGTCGGGCTCCGGGATCTCCTCGACCGGCACCAGCGGCGGGAAGACCCCGCGCGTGCGTGACTCGACGGTGGCCCAGGCCTCGGGCAGTTGCAGCAGCGCGGCCTCCTCGATGGTCTCGGCGACGGCGATGTTGGCCGCGACGACGACCTGGGGCTCGGCGGCACGCATCGAAGGCCGGAAGGCCGCGCGGTAGCGCCCGACGGCGGCGACGAGCCGCTCGCGGCTGCGGCCCGAGCCGATGACGAGGGGAAGCCCGTGCGCCGCGGCGATGTCGGCGCCGCCGTCGATGGCCAGCACGAAGGCCGGGATCGGCAGGCCCTCCGCCGGGATCGCGTGGACACCCGGGTGTTCGTGCTGCGTCCCGTCGACCCAGCCGAGGAGCTCGCCGAGGCGTTCGCCGAAGTCGTCGACGACGTCCTTGCCGACGCCGAGGGCGCGGCGGATCCCGTCGGTGAAGCCGACCGAGCGGCCGAGACCCATGTCGACGCGCCCCGGGAACAGCGATTCCAGGACCCCGAACTGTTCGGCGACCACCAGCGGCCGGTGGTTGGGCAGCATCACGCCGCCGGTGCCGACGCGGATCCGCGTGGTCGCCGCCGCGACGGCGGCCGCGAGGACCGTCGGTGCCGAACCCGCCACGCCCGGGACGCTGTGGTGCTCCGACACCCAGATCCGGTGGTAGCCGAGGGCTTCGATCTCCCGCGCGAAGGCGACGGTGTCGCGCAGGGCGGAGGCGGGGTCCCCGCCACGCCGGACGAGGGAGCGGTCGAGCACCGAGAAGGTCGTCATGACGGGTGCAACGGCGCCGGGTGGGGGGTGGGATTCCCGGACGTGGCGAAGGTGACGCCGGGCACCAGGAATTCGCGCAGGATGCCCGGGGCGGCGTCGTCGGCGAAGCCGGCGGCCTCGTCGGCCGCCATGTCGGGGATGCGGTAGCCGTGCCGGCCCGCGGCGACGGCCGCGGTGAGGCTCGCCAGCCCGGCGCGTCGCGAGAAGGGGCTGTCCGACAGTGTCCAGGCCAGGATCCCGGAGCGGTCGAGGGCGACGGTGTCGCGGCTGAAGGTGCCGCTGCGGATCATCAGGTGCGGTCCGGCGATCGCGTGCCCGAGCGAGCGGTGTGCGTCGCGGGCGAGCCACCAGGTGGCCGCCGACGAGGCCGCGCACCAGGCCCACGCGCCGTGCAGCCAGCCCGGTCCGAACAGCGCGGCGAGCACGAGGAACGCCACCGTGAATGGCAGGACGGCCCAGAGCAGCCCGCGCGTCGTCCGGCGGCGGCGGGCGGCGCGCGGGTGAGGGAGCAGCGCGACTTCCGGGGAGGTGCCGAGCAGTGCCGTGGCGACCGCGACGGCCTCCGCGCGCGGAGCCGGCGGCAGGACGCGGCTGCGGGCGCGGGCCTCCTCGGCGTCGCCGAGACCCCCGGCGACGGCACGGACGCTCGCGCCCCCGCCCGCGCGCAGCAGCAGGGGTTCGGCGAGTTCGGCACCGCGCAGGAGACGTCGTTCCATTGACACCGACCGCGTCGTGAACAGTCCGCGCGTGACGCGCAGGGTCTCCGGATCGCTGCGGGTCAGCCGGAAGCGCCACCAGTTCTCCAGGTACACGGCGGTGGCGCCGATGCCGCCGATCACGGCGACGCCGAGCACTGTCAGCGGGATCGCCAGCCACAGCGCGCCGGGCCCGTAGTCGGTGAAGACGCGGGCGACGACGGGAATCCGCCACGGTTCGAGGCCGAGCTGGTCGAGGAGACGGAAGGCCGACCCGACGACGATCCCGACGCCGCCGAAGACCCAGAAGGTCAGTGGCGCGTAACGCAGCCAGCGGAGGTTCATCGCCGACAGGACCGTGCGGTCCCCGTCGCTTTGGGCCGCCAGCCGCTCCCGCAGGCGGCGGGCCTCCTCGCGGGGCAGGGCGTCGAGGACCAGGTCACCGGCCCCGGCCGTCCCGACGCGCAGGACCTCCAGTCCGAGGAGCCGGTGGACCGGCCCTGCGGTCAGGTCGGCGTAGCGGATCCGGGTCAGCGGCACCGTCCGTGTGCGGCTGCCGAGGAGCCGCACGCGCGTCTCCAGGGCGTCGGCGGTGAGCCGGTAGCGGGTCGTGCGCAGCCGGAGCAGGCCGCTGAGGGTGATGACGGCGAAGGTCAGACCCGTTGAGCCCACGAGGATCCAGCAGCGGGCGTCGAGGTTCCCGCCGGAGGCCAGGGCGGCGAGCAGCGCCGAACCGAGGGGCGGGAGGAGCCAGGTCGCGCGGACCACCGCGGTCCGCGCCGACAGCCGCTGCCAGGTCATGCCGCGTCCCCCGTCTCCAGCCGGGCCGCCGCGCCGATGCGGGTGGCGATCTCGTCGGCGTCGGCGGACGACAGGCCCGCGATGGTGACGTTCGCGGCCGTCGAGGCGGTGGTCATGGTGACCGACGCCAGCCCGAAGGCCCGCTGGATCGGCCCCCGCACGGTGTCGACGGTCTGCACCCGCGACAGGGGCGCGATCCGCTGCTCGCGCCAGAACCAGCCCGAGGCCGAGTAGACCGCGCCGGTGCTCAGTTCCCAGGCGTGGACGCGGTAGCGCAGGCGCGGCATGGCCAGCAGGTAGGCCAGTGCCGGGAGGACCAGGACGACGGTGGTCAGCGGCGCCAGCCACGGCAGGGCGCCGGGGAAGAACAGGGCGGACAGCACCAGCAGCGCCAGCGCGGTCAGCAGCGACGGTCCGCTGAACACGACGAGGGCCTGGACGGTCCACCAGGTCCGGGCGCGCGGATCGGCCTTGTGCCGGGGCGGTCGCAGTCGGAGAGGGGTCACCGGGCCACCTTCCAAGTCAGTTGTATTGGAACCTTCGCCGCGACCATATCAGTACACTTGACTTGAAAAAAGGAGGGCCGTCTTGCCCAAGCGCGTCGACCACGAAGCCGTCCGCCAGGAGATCGCCGAGGCGCTCTGGCGGATCGCCAGTCAGCGCGGCCTCGACGGCGCCAGCCTGCGCGAGGTCGCCCACGAGGCCGGCATCTCCCTCGGTCGCCTCCAGCACTACTTCGCCAGCAAGGACGACATGCTCGTCTTCGCGTCGAACCACATCAGCGAACTCGCCGACCGCCAGATCCGCGCGCGCCTGGCCGGAGCCTTCCCCGACCGGCCGCCGACACCCTACGAGCTGCTCCGCGTCTGCCTGCGCGGCATGCTGCCCCTCGACGACAACACCCGCACCGGCATCCTCGTCCAGATCGCCTACTTCAGCCGGGCCGTGCGCGACGCCCGCATGCGCGAACCCGCGCGCAAGGGCATCCCGCCGCTGCTCACCTGGTTCGCCGAGCTGCTGCGCACCGCCGTCGACCGCGGCGAGATCGCCGCCGACCGCGACCTCGGCGCCGAGGCGATGCTCCTGCTCGCACTCACCGACGGGCTGACCACCTACACGCTCCTCGACGTGCACGAGGCCGAACGTGCCGCCGAGCTGGTCGACTACCACCTCGGCCGCCTGTTCCAGGGGCGCGCCGACACCCACTGACTCCGTCCATTGAGGATTCCGAGGCAACCGGACGTGCTCCCACTCTCGTTCAAGGGGCGACCCACTCCCCATGAACCGGAGGACATCTGGTGCGATCACGACTCGTGACGCCACTGCTGGCGGCCGCGGCCGTCCTGCTGTCGACCGTTCCCGCCACCACCGGGCAGGCCGCGCCGGCGAGCCCCACGACGCCGGCCCCGTCCCGGTCGGTGACCCTGCCGACCGGCGACCGCGTGAACCTGTACCCGAACGGCGCCTACGGCTTCGAGCCCGCCGCCGGACGCGACGGCATCGGTTACCTCAGCCCGAAGGCCCTCGACGGCTCCGGCGATGTCAGCTTCATCCCCGCCGACATGGTCGGCGAGTTCGGCGAGGGCGGCCTCGATCCCCGTCGCTTCAACGTCTCGGCGCTCCTGCGCGCCGGGGTCACCGACGCCGCTACGGCGCCGGTCGCCGACGCCCGTGCCTATGACGGCCTCGTGCCCGCCTCCGCGAACACCCTCGCCACGAAGGAGACCAGGACGGTCACGGTGACCTTCCGCGACAAGTCGGGAGCCGTGCCCGACAACGTGAACGCGAGCGTCGTCTCCGCCGACGGCGCCGTCTGGGATTCGGTGTACCTCGACGACGCCGCCGTCGCGACCATGGAACTGCCGCCCGGTGAATACGGCCTCGCCGCCGACATTCTCGACGCCGCCGAAGGCGACCGGAAGGCCGTCTACGTCGCCGCCCTCAAGACCTTCACCGTCGGCGACGCGCCCGTCGCCATCACCGTGAACGGCGCGAAGTCCGTGCCCGTCACCGCCAAGGTCGAACGCCGGTCGACGCTCGAAGCCCGGCAGCTCAACCTCACCTGGGCCTACGGCGGTGAGGAGCCGGGGCAACTGCGGACCGACGCCTCCTTCGGTCCCGACGTCGCGGTGTACGCCACCCCGCTGGCCGACCCCCGCGCCGGATACGCGCACTCCGAGATCCGCAACGGTCCACAAGGGGCGAATGGCTCCTACACCTACCGGCTCCTGTTCACCGAGGCCGGAAAGGTCCCCGCCCGCCTTGTCCACGAGGTCGACGACGACGAACTCGCCGCCGTCGCGGTCGAGTACGGCGGCTTCGGGATCCCGGCGGCCGCCGCCAGGCTGTGCTTCAACCAGGGCCACGCCGACCGCCGTGAGGTCCCGAGCTGTATTTCCGAGACCGTCGACCTGCCCTACCGGGGAACCGAGCTGGTCGTCGCCGATCCGGACCTCTACAACCTCCCGTCCATCGAGCTGCGCGACCGGGAGACCTGGCAGACCATGGGTTACGACGGGCCGCCGCGGTCCTTCGCGGCCCCCGGCGACTACGAGTGGAGTGTCGGCACCGGCCCGCTCACCTATGGGATCCGGCCGTACGCCACCGAGGATCCCGACGACGACAAGGGCGCCTCGGGCATGTACCGCGTCGACGACCTGCTCTATTTCGGCTTCGACCAGCTCGGCGACGGACCGGCCGGCGAGGACTACTGGCTCTACGGGGGCGACATGGACGACTCGCCGCTGAACAACGTCGCCGTGATCACCCGGGACGGGGCCGAGATCAACCGGATCACCGGCGATGTGACCTGGTTCGACACCGGCCTCCCACCGGGCGAGGCGGGCCGCTACCGCCTCGTCATCGACGGCCACCTGGATGTGCCCTGGTCGAACCTGCTCACCGGTTACCGCCTCGACTGGACCTTCGACACCGCGCCCTCGGGCGTGCCGGAAAAGTCGACGCCGCTGCCGTTCTCCCTGGTCGTGTTCGGCGCCGACGGCGTGCACGGCGGCGTCGCCGACCGCGAGACCCCGCAGCGGGTGACGCTGGACTACACCTCGCAGTCCGGCGGTACCGAGGCCACGGCGTCGACCTTGGCCTTCGAGGTCTCCTACGACGAGGGCGCCACCTGGACGTCCGTCGCCCTCGACCGCGACGGCGACCACGCCACCGCCACCCTGCACCACCCGGCGGGGGCGGGCTTCGTCTCGGTGCGCACCACCGCCACCGACGACCTCGGCTCGTCGATCACCCAGACGACCGTCCGCTCCTACGCGCTCGTCTGATGGGAAGCGCGGGTGCCCGGACGCACCGGGCACCCGCGCGTGCTTTCCTGGAAGGCATGGTCAACGCGCCCTTCGGGTCCTTCGACACCGTCCATACCGCCGTCGAGCGGGCCGACCTGCTCGTCGCGCCGGTCGCCGCCGCCTTGAAGCACTGGACGGCCGAGGACCCGGTGGAGTCGGTGCTCCTGGTCGACACCGACCCGGAGAAGGCCGACACGACGGTGTTCTGCGAGACCTACGACGTCGCCCCCGAAGTCTCGGCCAACTGCGTCATCGTCGCCGCCCGCCGCGGCGAGGTCACCACCCTGGCGGCCTGCGTCGTGCTCGCCACGACCCGCCTCGACGTCAACAAGACCGTCCGCAAGCACCTTGGGGCGCGCAAGGCCTCCTTCGCGCCGATGGACACCGCCGTCGCCGAGACCGGCATGGAGTACGGCGGGATCACCCCGATCGGCCTGCCCGACGGCTGGCCGCTGCTCATCGACGCCGCCGTCGCCGCGAGCCCGCACGTGCTCATCGGCAGCGGCTCCCGCCGCGGGAAGCTGATCGTGCCGGGCCGCGCGCTGGCCGCCCAGCCCGGCGCCGAAGTCGTCGAGGGCCTCGCCGGCTGATTCTCTGCTGACAGCAGATCGCCTTGTGGAGCGCCGATCGGGCGGCACATTGTTGATCGCGAGAACCGCTTTCCGGCGGTTTCGCAGTCGACGAAAGAAGGCGCGATGCAGACCACGACGATAAGCGGATCACTCGACGACCAACTGGCCGCCAGGCTCCTCCAGCAACGCATCATCGTGCTCGGGACCGAGGTCGACGACCAGGTCGCCAACCGCCTGTGCGCCCAGTTGCTGCTGCTGTCGGCCGAGGACCCGCGCGGCGACATCAGCCTCTACATCAACTCCCCGGGCGGTTCGGTCAGCGCCGGACTCGCCATCTACGACACCATGCGGCTGATTCCCAATGACGTCAGCACATTGGTGATGGGACTGGCGGCGAGCATGGGTCAGTTCCTGCTGTGCGCCGGCACCGCCGGGAAGCGTTACAGCCTGCCGCACTCGCAGGTTCTCATGCACCAGGGCTCGGCCGGGTTCGGCGGGACCGCCGCCGACGTGGAGATCTACGCCGGGCAGCTGGAGCGCATCGGCCGCCTGATGGACAAACTGACCGCCGAGCACACCGGGCAGTCGCCCGAGACGATCCAGAAGGACGGCCTGCGCGACCGTTGGTTCAGCGCCGAGGAGGCCCGCGACTACGGGATGATCGACCACATCGTTCAGCACGTCTCCGACGTGCGTCCCGCCGTCGCGCAGCGCCGGGTGGGGGTGTGACGATGGGCCAGTACACGATTCCCACGGTCATCGAGAAGACCCCGAACGGCGAGCGCGCCTTCGACATCTACTCGCGGCTGCTGTCGGAGCGGATCATCTTTCTGGGCACCGAGATCGACGACGGCGTCGCCAACGTCATCATGGCGCAGCTGCTGCATCTGGAGTCGGAGAGCCCGGACCTGGAGATCGGGCTGTACATCAACTCGCCCGGTGGTTCCTTCAGTGCCTTGACGGCCATCTACGACACGATGCAGTTCATCCGGCCGGACATCGCCACCTATTGCATGGGGCAGGCCTCGGGCGCGGCGGCGGTGCTGCTCGCGGCGGGCGCGCCGGGCAGGCGCTCGATCCTGCCGCGCGCGAAGGTCATGCTGCACCAGCCGTCGAGTCAGGCACGGGGCACCCTGCCCGACCTGGCGGTGCAGGCCAAGGAGGTCGCGCGGATGCGGCAGGAGATGGACGAGATCCTCGGAGCCCACACCGGGCACTCGGTGGAGAAGATCCGTGAGGACACCGACCGCAACATCACCTTCAGCGCGCAGGAGGCCGTCGACTTCGGTTTGGCCGACCGGATCGTGGGCAGCCGCAAGGCGAGCGGCAAACGGCTCGCGATGGCGCGCTGAGGCCGGGTTTCCGTCGGCATCGGCCCGCGCGAGCGATCGCGCGGGCCGAAACACCCGCGGGCCCTCAGGCCGCCAGGCAGAACACGTCGCCGGACCCGCGCGACTGCGCCCGGACCGGGACGACGTCGAGCCGCCCGACCGGCGCGCGGCGAGCACGGTCGGCGGCCAGGAAGGCGGCGACCTCGGTCAGGACGTCGGCGAGTTCGATCCGCAGTGCCTCGCAGATCGCGGCCAGGACCTCCGACGAGGCCTCCTTGCGGCCACGTTCGAGTTCGGAGAGGTACTGCATCGAGACGCGGGCCATGCGGGCCACGTCGGCGAGGGTCCGGCCCTGGTCGAGACGGGCACGGCGCAGGACCGCGCCGATGAGCGTGCGCAGGAGGAGCCGCGACCGGCGGGTGCGGTCGTCGGTGACGGGGACCGGGTCCGGCATGGCACTCCTTCGCGGGGCGGGGGTGAGATCTGCCCTCAGCTATACCGGGGTGGGGGGTGCGCGGGCGCGGGTTTTCGCGCTCGGCGTAAGGGACGCAGGGGGTGGGTGAGGTCTCGCGGACGGCGATGCGGCGGAGGATCCACGCGTTCCCGCACGCGCGCGGGAGGGCGGGCGGTCTAGCGCGATCGAGACGTCGAGACGTCGAGACGTCGAGACCGAGGTCTGGGCGTCTTGCCGTGCACGCGTGGGCCGGACGACCCGACTGCGAGCGGACTCCCGCGTGTGAGCCGTAGGGCGCCGAACCCGAGCGCCGCCACTCCCAGCACCGTCATCGCGCAAGCGCGGACCGGAGCGGCGGCCAACGCCCTCGCCCGCGAGCATGAGCCCTGATCGTGCGAACGCGCAGAGCGGAGAGGTGGCTAACGCTCTCGCCCGCGAGCAGGAGCCCTGATCGTGCGAACGCGCAGAGCGGAGGTGAGCTCGGCGACGAACTCCGGCATCCGCTCCCCTCATCGCGCGCACGCGCGGACCGGAGCCGTGGTCCTCGCTCCGGAAGCGCAGCAGGGACCCTCATCGCGCGCACGCGCGGACCGGAGCGGCGGCCAACGCCCTCACCCGCGAGCAGGAGCCCTGATCGTGCGAACGCGCAGATCGGAGGTGCTCCAACCGACGTGCGTGTGGCGCAGCGGCCGTGGGCGCGGGCCGTACGCCGGGGAGCCGTCGGCGGCGGGCGCGGAGGCGCCGAATCGGCCGCCGATCACCGTCACCACACCTCCTCCGCCGGCGCCATGAGCGCGTGTTCGCTGGGCGGCGGCGGGGGAGTGCGCGGCTCGGGCGCCTCGGTGCCGTCATCGGCTTCGCGACGCGTTGTCGCCGCGTTTCCACCGGCGCCGTCGGTTTGTGCCGCGTCCCCTCCCCGTTTCCGCGCGCAGCACGCCCTTTTGGCCCCGCGCGCGACATCGAAACGAGGGCTCGGCGCCGCGCCATCGGCGGACGCCGTCCTCCCGACCGCGCGCAGACTCCACGGCGACACCATGGCTTTCGCGGTGTGGGCGATCCGTCCTCCCGCCCGCGCGGACTCCATCTGGTCCGCCCGAGTGCGGGCGGAGTCCGCCACGCCGCCCTCCGGCCCTCCCGCCCGCGTGCGAAAGCGAACGAGCCTGCCCGCCTGGCGGAGGCCCGGCCAGTGCGTCCTCCCGACCACGCGCTCGAAAGCGAAGGCTGCCTGCGCACCACCCCAAACCCCACCCGCGAAAGCGAAACGCCGCCCGCCGCACCACGCCCTCTCAGCTCCGCGCGTGAGACCGAAACGAGGGCTTGGCGCCGCGCCATCGGCGGATGCCGTCCTCCCGCCCGCGTGCCGACTCCGCCTGATTCGCCCGAGAGCGGGCGGAGTCCACCACGCCGCCCGTCCGCCCGCGCGCGAAAGGCCTTCGCCGCTGTGCTGCCTCGGCGCGCATGGAGCCCGTCCGCGCGCTCGAAAGCGAACGCTGCCTCCGCACCACCGCAAACCTCACCCGCGAAAGCGAAACGGTGCCCGCCGCACCACGCCCTCTCAGCTCCGCGCGTGAGACCGAAACGAGGGCTTGGCGCCGCGCCATCGGCGGATGCCGTCCTCCCGCCCGCGCGGACTCCGCCGGGTCCGCCCGAGTGCGGGCGAAGTCCACCACGCCGTCCGCCCGCCCGCGCGAGAGCCCGCGCGCGAAAGCGAACGCCAACGCGGCCGCCATCGCCGACGGCCTGCGACCCGCACCCGCACCCGCCCGCGCCCACGCGCGCGAAAGCGAACGCCGCCTCCGCATCACCGCAAACCCCACCCGCGAAGCCGAAACGCCGCCCGCCGCACCACGCCCTCTCAGCCCCGCGCGTGAAACCGAAACGAGCGCTCGGCGCCGCGGCACCGGCGGACGCCGCGCGAAATCGAGGCCTTCCCACCGCTTCGGGCGATGAATGCGACGCGTGCGGATCCGCCCGTATCGAACATGTAAGTTCCTCGTTATCCAATGTGGACCACGCCTTGCCTCCCGGCGGATTGCTGTTAGTGTGGGCGAATCGTCGGGTTCGGAGGCATTGATCGGGCTCCGTCGGCACGGGACCGTTATCCGGTGACTCGTGCCGTGACCTGGAGTAGCCCGGGTCGGTGGACGGCATCGGATGGAGGGCGGACGATCACTGTGAGATCGGACGGTGGAGTCGGTTCACGGCCGCTCGAAGCGCTTCGCCCCCTCCCGTCGGCAGGATCTCCCGGCCCCCTTGGCCACGCCCCGTTAACCCGCCTCGCCTTCGCGGGTCCCCTCCCGCCCGTCCGGCCGCGTTCGGCCCGCCCGGCGATCCCCGTCCCTCGACCCCAGCGAGAGAACTGATGAGACCTGAAACAGCCGTGGTCCTTTTGTGGTGCGCCGTTCCCGCCCTCGTACTGGCGGTCGCGGCGGCGGTCTACCTGGCGCGGACGGCCAAGCGGCAGCGCGTCCGCGCCGACGCCCTGAAGGTTCGCCTCGACGCCCGCGACGGCGCCCTCGAACACTTCGTCGCCAAGACGCTCCCCTCGGTCGCCGAATCCCTCGAACGGCCCGACGCGCAGGTCGCCGACTTCACCGCGCCCCGCCTGGAGAACTCGCGCTTCTCGGAGAACCTCCGGACCGTCGCCGACCGCTACGGCACCGACCTGCGCTCCCTGCGCGCCCACACCGAGAAGACGGTGCGCGAAGAGGTCGAGGCCGAGGCGCGCGAGGCCATCCTGGCCGCCGAGGAGTCGACGCTGGCCCGCATCGAGACCGAGGCCCACGACGTCACCCGCGCCGCCGTTCGCTCCTTCGGCACCTCCGTGGTCAGCCTCGGCGCCGACGTCGGCCAGATCGTCAGCAGGGCCCTGCGCGAGCATCGCGAGGACGAGGTCTACGAGACCCTCACCCGCATCGACCACACCGTCCAGCAGATGATCCGCCAGGCCCAGTCCTACGTGATCGTCTGCGGTGGCCTGCCCGGCCGGCGCTGGCCGACGCAGACCTTCACCGACGTCATCGGCGGCGCCATGGGCCGCGTCCGCGACTACACGCGGGTGCAGCCCAAGCAGCTCGAACGCGGGGTCATCAGCCGTGCCGTCGAACCGCTGGTGCACACCCTGGCGACCTTGCTGGACAACGCTCTGCGCTACTCACCGCCGACGTCCTATGTGGAGGTCGGCTTCCAGGAGGGCCACCACGGCGTCACCGTCATCGTCGACGACGCCGGCGTGCGGATGAACGCCGAACAGCGCGAGAACGCCCGCCTCGTCCTCTCCGGCGAGCGACCGGTCGACGTCCACCAGCTCGGTCCGTCCCCGAAGGTCGGCTTTCCCGGCATCGCCGCCCTCGCCCGCCGTTACGGCTTCAGCGTCACCGTCGACGGTCCCAACGCCTACGGAGGAATGCGCGCGATGGTGTTCGTCCCCGAGTCCCTCCTGGTCTCGGTCGCCGCCGAGCGCGAGCCCGTCCAGGCGGCCGTCGCCGCGGCCGCGTCCAACGGCGCCGTGACCGCCCCGGCGCAGGTCGCGGCCGCCGTCGCCGAAGCGGAGCCCGCGGACGTGCCGCTCACCGTCGAGGAGACCCCCGGCGGGCTGCCGAAGCGCCGCCGGCGGCCGGTCGCCGCGCCGATCGCCCAGAACGGCCGCGCCATCAGCTCCGAGCCCGCCCGTCCCGGCATCGCCGCCGCCTGGCACACCGGGACCCGCAGCGGCCGCGCCGCCGCATCCGACCACACCGAAGGGACGACATCCTGATGGGCACACCCGACGCGCAGGTCACCGAGGCCACCAACCGGCTCGGCTGGATGCTCAGAGAACTCGACGGCCCGGGCGTGCGCTTCTCGGTCCTGCTCTCGGCCGACGGCATGCGCATCGCGCACTCCGACGGCGTCCGCGTCGACGACGCCGAACGCTTCGCCGCGGCCGCGTCCGGTCTCCAGTCCCTCGGCAAGGCCCTCGCGGAGTTCTGCGGCGGCCGCCGCAACGCCGTGCGGCAGAACATGACCGAGTACGACGAGGGCCTGATCTTCATCACCGCGGCCGGTGAGGGCGCCCTCCTGGGCGTCGCCACGACCACCGCGGTCGACGTCGGCCTCGTCGCGCACCGGATGAACGAGCTCGCCGCGCGGGTCGGGCACGAGCTGGGCAGCGAGCCCCGGCGCGGCGACGGCGGCAGCGGGACATGAGCGGGCCGCGGCGCGATCCCGACCTGGTCCGGGCCTATGTCCGGACCGGCGGTCGCTCGCGCGCGACGCGTGACCTGGACCTGGTCACCCTCGTCGTCGCCGCGAAGAACCCGCCGAAGTCGAACGTCACCCCGCAGACCATGCCGCCCGACGCCCGCCGGGTCATGGGGCTGTGCGGCAGGCACGGCGCGCTGTCGGTCGCCGAGATCGCGGCCTACCTGGACCTTCCGCCCTCGGTGGTGAAGATCGTGGTCAGCGATCTCATGGACGGCGGCCACGCCGACTCGCCGGCCCCGGCCGAGACCGTGCCGGAGCTGAGCATGCTGGAGGAGGTGCTGCATGGGCTCCGCGCTCTCGCGGTCTGAGCAGGTCGCCTACGTCGCCGAGACCGTGACCCGCTCGGTGAAGCTGCTGGTCGCGGGGAACTTCGGCGTCGGCAAGACCACCTTCGTGGGCAGCGTCTCGGAGATCAAGCCGTTGCGCACCGAGGAGACCATCACCGAGGCCAGCGTCGGCGTCGACGACCTCGCCGGGCTTGACGGCAAGACGCAGACCACGGTGGCGATGGACTTCGGCCGCATCACCGTCAGCGCGAGTCTCGCGCTGTACCTGTTCGGGACGCCCGGCCAGCGCCGTTTCCTGCCCATGTGGGACGACCTCGCCAAAGGCGCCCTCGGCGCGCTGGTCCTGGTCGACACCCGCCGGCTCGACCACGCCGACGAGGTCCTGGCCGTCCTCGAAGAGCGCGGGGTGCCCTTCGCGGTCGCCGTCAACGAGTTCGACGGCGCCGCCCGCTATCCACTCGAAGAGATCCGCGAGGCCCTCGACCTCGATCCCGCCACGCCCCTGACGTCGGTCGACGCCAGGGACCGGGCCACGTGTGTGGCCGCGCTCATCACCCTCGTCGAATTCCTGTTCCACCGACTGGAGTCCCGCCCTTGAGTACCCAGCAGTCCTCCGCCTCCCCGCCGGTCTGCCCCGTCTCCGCGACTCCGGCGGGATACCGCTATCCGCTGTACGCGCCGGAGTACGCCGCCGACCCGCACGGCGCCTACCGCGAGCTGCGCGCCCGCTTCGGGTCGCTCGTGCCGGTCGAGCTGTCCCCGGGCGTGCCGGCCACGCTCGTCATCGGCTACCACGACGCCGTCCGCATCCTCAACGATCCGGAGCACTTCCCGGCCGACCCGCGCATGTGGCAGCGCGGTGTCGCCGAGGACTGCCCGGTGCGTCCGATGCTGGAGTGGCGGCCCAACGCGCTGCGCAGCGCGGGCGCCGAGCACACCCGGTACCGGCAGGCCAACACCGCCGCCCTCGACGGCGTGGACCTGCACGCCCTGCACACCACCGTCGAGCGGCTCGCCGTTCCGCTCATTAATTCCTTCTGCACCACCGGATCGGCCGACCTGCTGACCCAGTACGCGTGGCCGCTGACCTTCCAGGTCATCAACGCGATGCTCGGGTGCCCGCCCGAGATCGGCGAGCGCGTCGCCAAGGGCATGGCCGCGATCTTCGAGCTCGACGACGCCGAGGCGGGCAACGAGATGCTCACCACCGCGCTGGTGGAGCTGGTGGGGCTGAAGAAGGAGGGCGAGCACAACGACGTCACCTCCCGGTTGATGGCGCACAGGAACGGCCTCGACGACGTCGAGATGATCCACCAGCTGGTGACCCTCTACGGCGCGGGGATCGAGCCGCTGACGAACCTGATCGGCAACACGTTGCTGCTGATGCTCACCGACGAGCGTTTCGCCGGGAACGTGCTCGGTGGCAGCATGTCGGCGCGCGACGCCCTCGACGAGGTGCTCTTCGAGGACCCGCCGATGGCGAACTACTGCATGTCCTACCCGGCCCAGCCGATCATGATCGGCGACGTGTGGCTGCCGGCGCACCAGCCGGTCGTGATCAGCCTCGCCGGGTGCAACAACGACCCCGCCATCGCCGCCGGGGACCGGACCGACAACCGCTCCCACCTCGCCTGGAGCATCGGCCCGCACGCCTGCCCGGCCCAGTCGGCGGCCTACCTGATCGCGCAGGACGCGATCGACCAGATCCTCGACGCCCTCCCCGAGCTCCGCCTCGCCGTGCCCGCCGACCGGCTGACGTGGCGGCCGGGCCCCTTCGCGCGGTCGCTGGCGGCACTGCCGGTCGCCTTCCCCGCGTCACCGCCCCTCACCGTGGCCTAAGGAGAACCTTCAGATGGACCATCCCCTCGTCCTCGATCCCGCCGGGACCGACATCCAGGCCGAGGCCGCGCGCATCCGCGAGCGCGGCCCGGTCACCCTCGTCGAGCTGCCCGGCGGTGTCCGCGCCTGGTCGGTCAGTGACGCCGAGATCCTGCGGAAGCTGCTGGTCGACGCGCGGGTCTCGAAGGACGCGCGGCAGCATTGGCCGGCGTTCGTCAACGGCGAGATCTCGCACACCTGGTCGCTGTTCCTGTGGGTGGCGGTGACGAACATGTTCACCGCCTACGGCGGCGACCACCGTCGTCTGCGCAGGCTGGTCGCCCCGGCGTTCACGCACCGGCGGACCGCCGCGTTGCGTCCACGGATCGAGGAGATCACCGAGGAGCTGCTCGCGAAGCTCGCGGCGACGCCCGAGGGCGACGCCGCCGACCTGCGCGAGGACTTCGCCTACCCGCTGCCGATCCAGGTCATCACCGACCTCATGGGTGTGCCGGAATCGCTCGGGCCGGGGCTGCGCACGTGCGTCGACGGCATCTTCGACACCTCGCTGACGCCCGAAGAGGCCACCGCGAACTTCCAGACGATGTACGGGATCCTTGGCGAGCTCGTCGAGATCAAGCGCGATCACCCCGGTGACGACATGACCAGCGTCCTGATCGGCACGCGCGACGAGGACGACGGTTCGGCGCTGACCGAGCAGGAGCTCGTCGACACGCTGCTGCTGGTGATCAGCGCCGGGCACGAGACGACGGTCAACCTGCTCGACCAGGCTATCCACGCGCTGCTGAGCCACCCCGAGCAGCTGGAGCACGTCCGTGCCGGCCGGGCCACCTGGGACGACGTCATCGAGGAGGCCCTGCGCTTCGAGGCGCCGGTGGCGAACCTGCCGCTGCGTTTCGCCGTGGAGGACATCGAGGCCGGTGGTGTCGTCATCGCCAAGGGCGACGCGATCCTGGCGTCGTTCGCGGCGGCGGGGCGCGGCGAGAAGTCGCACGGCGCGACGGCGGGCGAGTTCGACGTGACCCGTGCCGACAAGGACCACCTCGCCTTCGGTTACGGCGTCCACCACTGCCTGGGCGCGCCGCTGGCGCGGCTGGAGGCGGCGGTGGCGCTGCCCGCGCTGTTCGCTCGCTTCCCGGACATGCGCCTTTCCGGCGAGGAGCTGGAGCCGGTTCCCAGCTTCATCTCCAACGGCCACCGGCGGCTGCCGGTGGTGCTGACCCCGAAGGGTTAGAGCGCTTCAGGAGAGCGCCCGCCGTCTCCGGCGGGCGCTTTCGCGCGCCAGCGGGTCGCGCGCGGCCGGGGCGGGCCGCGCCGGTAACGTCGCACTCGACGGAGGAGGTCACGGTGGGTGCGAGACGACGACGGCTGTTCGCCGCCACGACGGCGGCCCTGACGCTGTTCGCGCTCGCCGGATGCGGCCTCCCGTCGTCCCCGGAGGACTCGCCCCCGTCGCCGACTCCCGCCGGTGACGACTACTCGTGGAACCCGAAGCCCATCGGCGGGGACTACGATCCGGCCGACTACGCCGCCGAGGTCCGCGAGCACGCGGAGACCACGGACGTCAATCCGGTGCTGATCATGGCGATCCTCTACAACGAGTCCTACAAGCCGCACGATCCCGAGGCCGAGCGCGCCTGGCAGAAGCTCGACCCGGACGCCTCCTTCGGCATCGCCAACATGCACAAGGCCGCCTTCGACGACACCAAGCGGGGCCGCGACTTCGCCGGCCGGCAGTGGGAGGAACTCCCCGACGACCGCGACCTCGCCGTACAGGCCGCGGCCTGGTATCTGCACGATCTCGCCGAGGGTCTTCCCGACGGTGAGACCGGCGCCTACACCCGCGACCAGTTGCTGGCCGCCGGGTACAACGCCGGTCCGGGTTCGATGTCGGCCTATCTCGACGGTGCCGAGCCGAGCGCGTCGGTCGCCGACTACCTCGATCGCCTCGACGCCAACTGGGAGAAGGCGACCGAGGCGGTCGAAGGCTGAGGTTCAGGCCTCCAGGGCGCGTTTCCGGAAGGTCGAGCGCGCCCACAGGTAGCCGCCGACGGTCATGGCCAGGCACCAGCCGACGGCCCAGTAGCCGCTCGTGCCGATGCCGGTGCCGAGGAGCAGCCCGCGCAGGGTCTCGATGATGGGCGTGAACGGCTGGTGTTCGGCGAACCAGCGCAGTCCTCCCGACATCGAGTCGGGCGGCACGAAGGCGCTGCCCAGGAACGGCAGGTAGGCCAGGGGCATGACGATGTTGCTGGCGCCTTCGGGGTTCTTCGACAGCAGGCCCATCGCGATCGCCAGCCACGTCACGCCGAAGGTCAGCAGGACGACCAGCCCGGTCGCCGCGAGCCATTCGGGGAAGGTCGCGGTCGGCCGAAAGCCCATCAGGGTCGCCGCGGCGATGACGAGGGCGACGCTGAGCAGGGTCTGGATCATGCTGTCGACGACGCGGCCGGTCAAGACGGCGTTGGGGGAGATGGGCATCGTCCGGAAGCGGGCGATGATCCCTTCGGTCAGGTCGGAGCAGACCCCGATGGCGGCCGTCATCGTCGAGGTCGTGATGGTCATCAGGGCGATGCCGGGGGTGAGGTAGTCGACGTAGCGGATGTCGCCGCCGATGCCCCCGCCGAGGGCGCCGCCCAGGACGTAGACGAACAGCAGCATCAGCAGGACCGGCATCGCGAGCATGCTCACGGTCAGGCCCGGGTAGCGCAGCGCGCGACGGAGGTTGCGGCGCAGCATGGTCGCCGAGTCGGTGATGGCGTGGCTCATCGCGCGGTCTCCTTTTCGGCGCCGGGGCGTCCGGTGATGGCGAGGAATACGTCGTCGAGGTCGGGGCGGTGGACGGTCAGGTCGCCGACGTCGAGTCCGGCGTCGTCGATGCGTTCCAGGAGCGCGCGCATCGAGCGGACGCGGCCGTCGTCCTCGACGCGCAGGGTCAGGTTCTCCTCGTCGGCGGCGGCTCCGGGGAGGAGCCGGGTCGCCGCGGCGAGGCTCGCCGGGGTGGTGAAGCGGAGCAGGACGTGACCGCCGGGGACGAGCCGTTTGAGCTCGCCGGGCGTGCCCTCGGCGACGAAGCGGCCGTGGTCGAGGACGGCGACGCGGTCGGCGAGCTGGTCGGCCTCGTCGAGGTACTGGGTGGTGAGGAAGACGGTGGTGCCGTCGGCGACCAGGCCGCGGACGATGTCCCACACGGCCCGGCGGCTGCGCGGGTCGAGGCCGGTGGTCGGTTCGTCGAGGAAGATGATGCGCGGGCGGCCGACCAGGGTCATGGCGAGGTCGAGGCGGCGTTTCATGCCGCCGGAGTAGGCCGCGGGGATCTTGCCGCCGGCGTCGGCGAGGTCGAAGAGGGCGAGCAGTTCGTCGGCGCGACGGCGGCCTTCGGCGCGGCCGAGGTGGTACAGGTCGGCCATCAGGATCAGGTTCTCCCGGCCGGTCAGCAGGTTGTCGACCGCGGAGAACTGGCCCGTCACGCCGATCACGGCCCGGACGGCGTCGCCTTCGGCGGCGACGTCGTGCCCGGCGACCGACGCGCGGCCGCCGTCGGCGGGGATCAGTGTCGACAGGATCCGCACCATCGTGGTCTTACCGGCGCCGTTGGGGCCGAGCAGCGCGAAGACCGATCCTTCGGGGATGCGCAGGTCGATGCCGTCGAGGACCGTGTGGTCCCCGAAGGATTTGCGCAGGCCGGCCGTCTCGATGGCCGGCCCGGCCAGGGCGGTGGTCATGGTTCCTCAATTCATCAGATGTCCAGGTCCTCCACCGCGGGCTCCTCGGCCAGGATGGCGACCATCTCGTACAACTTCGGCGGGATCTTGTCTTCGAGTTCGGCGAGGGTGTCGACGATCTCCATGCGTTTCTCGTCCTCGGCGGAGGCCCAGACCTGCTCGCCGATGCCGAGCAGGGTGCGCCAGTTGAGGTCCTTGACCCAGTTGCCGTCCTCGCTCTCGTTGGAGTCGAAGTACTGGCTGCGGGTGGTGTGCACGACGAACTTGCCGCGGCGGGTCCGGTAGACCTGGTAGGCCTCGACGTTGCTGCCCTTCGAGCGGCCCCATTCGCCGAGGAGGACGCCGGAGAAGCGTTTCTTGCGGCCCACGCCGACGCCGACGCGGACGGTGATCTCCTCGTAGCCCTCCTCGGCGCCTTCGTGGAGTTCGACGTAGCGCCGCAGCGCGGTGCCGATCGCGGCCGACAGACTGCCGCCGGCCAACTCCTGCGCGCGTTTGAACAGCGGCATGTCGTCGTCGGAGACATAGATCGTCTTGTTCGGCATGGGGACCTCCATGAATCGAGCATACGTATAGGTGTGCGTATATGGCAAGCCCGGTTCCGTCCGGGTTCCCCGACGACGATTCCCGATCGCCCCGGCCCGATGACGTCAGGGGTGGCCGGACACGCCGGAGGCCGACCGGGCGCACGCCCGATCGGCCTCCGGCCGGTGCCTCCTAGTGCGCGGCGTCGAGCTTCGCGCGCTGCTCGGCGGTCAGCTCCAGCTCCACCGAGCCGAGGATCTCGTCGAGCTGCGCCACCGAGGACGCGCCGGCGAGCGGGATGATCGGGATCTCGTGCCCCGTCTGCCAGGCGAGCACGACCTGGTTGAGCGTCGCGCCGGTCTCGGCGGCCACCTCCCGCAGCGCCGCCAGCCGCGCGGGCGTGCCCGGGTGGTCGTAGTCGTCGGAGAGCGGCTTGTCGGCTCGCGTGTACGCACCCTTGAGCAGCGGCGAGTAGGCGACCAGGCTCAGACCCGGCTCGGCCCGCAGGTAACTCAGCAGCTCGGTGCCCGGGTGGACGCCCCCGTCGGGGAACATCCCGCGCGGTATGTCGGTGCGCGGCCGCAGATAACTGTGGCTGTACTGGAGCACCTCGTAGCCCGCGACGCCCGTCGCCGCCGCGATCGCGCGGGCGCGCTCGATGCGCCAGGTCGTGTGGTTGCTGACCCCGAGCAGCCCGACGGTCCCCTCGGCGACGAGCTCGCCGAAGGCGCCGACGGTCTCCTCGGCGGGCGTCACGCGGTCCTCGATGTGGGCGTAGAGCAGGTCGAGCCGTTCGACGCCGAGCCGTTCGAGGCTGCCTTCGACGGCGGCGCGGATCGTCTTCGCGGACAGGCCTTCGGGGTTGTCGAGGAAGCTCGTGCCGGGCGTGCGCGGCCGGGCGCCGAGCTTGGTGGCGATGACGACCCGGTCGTAGGCGTCCCGGCTGCGCAGCCAGCGGCCGAGCAGTTCCTCGCTCTGGCCGCCGAGACCGTCGTCGTACCAGAAGGCGTAGTTGTTCGACGTGTCGATGAACGTGCCGCCCGCCTCGACGAAGCGGTCGAGGACGGCGAAGGACGTCTTCTCGTCGGTGTCGGTCCCGAACAGCATCGCGCCGAGGGACAGCGAGCTGACCTCGCGGCGGGTCGAAGGGTCGGTGCCGATGGTGCGGTACCTCATGTGTTTCCTCCCGTGCGGCCCTGATTCCAGGGCCTCACCGGGAGTGTGCGACCTGGAGCGCGCTCCAGGTCAAGTGTCCACTCAGGACGGTACGAGATGTCCGTACTCGTCGCCGAGATAGCCCGACTGGTCGGGGTCGGGCACGCCGTCCTCGCCGACGCCCGCGTCGATGTAGCCCGAGGCCCACGGGACCGGGCAGGGCGTGTCGTGCTCCGCGTCGGGGCAGAGCAGCCGGATCAGCTCCGCCCGCAGCGCGTCCATGTCCTCGCGCGAGGTGTAGACGCCCACCCGTATCTCGTGCAGTTCCCGGGTCCCCGGGTCGGCGCCGGGGTTCTCGGTCCGCCACTGCCCGGCCAGGTCGGCGTAGAAGTCGCCCTCGGATCGCGCCACCGACAGCTGGCTCGGCAGGTCGCGCTCCTCAAGGAGGAGGGAGAAGTCGGCGGCGAGCCGCACGAGGTTCTTGCCCGCCGCGTAGACGCCGATGTTGATCTCGAACAGTTCCGCCCCGGTCATCAGCTCTCCTCGGTTCAGCCGGTACCCGATCCGCCCGACGTTACCGCCGTGCCCCGCGCGTGCCGCGTCCACGCCTCCCACAGGCGCGCGTACGGCCCGCCCGCCCGCGTCAGCTCGTCGTGCGCGCCGGACTCCACGATCCGCCCGGCCTCCATCACGATCACCCGGTCGGCCGCGGCGGCCTGGGTGAGCCGGTGGGCGATGATCAGCGCACTGGCGCCCCCCACGGCCTCGGCGGTGGCCCGGTCGAGCCGTTTCGCCGCGCGCGCACCGGTCTCGGCGGTCGCCTCGTCGAGGATCGCCAGCCGGGGCCCGGCGAGCGCGACCCGCGCCAGCGCGAGCTGCTGCGCCTGCTCACCGGTGAGGGCGACGCCGTGCTCGCCGACGACGGTGGCGAGCCCTTCGGACAGCTCGCCGACCCAGTCGGCGCCGACGGCCCGCACGGCCGCGTCCAAAGCGGCGTCGTCGGCCTTGGGTGAGGCGAGCCGCAGGTTATCGGCGACGGTTCCGCTGAAGGTGCGGACCTCCTGCGTCACGAGCATGACGCCCGAGGCCGCCGCCCGCCCGGTCTCGACCGGTTCACCGTCGAGGAGCACGCGCCCCTCGCCGGGCGGGTGGATGCCGGCGATGAGCGCGGCCAGCGTCGACTTCCCCGAACCCGAGGCGCCCACGACCGCCACCCGCTCACCGGGCGCGACGGTCAGCGAGACGTCGTCGAGCACGAGACGCCCCGGCGTGTAGGAGAAGGAGACGTTGCGCACCTCCAGCCGCCCGGCCGAACCCGTCCATCCACCGTCGACCTCCGGGTCGCCCTTGTGCTGGAGCACGCCGAAGAGGCGGCTCAGCCCGGCGAAGGCCTTCTGCAGCTCGTCGAACTCGGCGAGGACCGTCCCGATCGGGTCGAACAGCCGGAAGAACAGCAGCGCCGCCGCCGTCGCCATCCCGATCCCGGCCAGCCCCGACGACGTCAGCCAGTACCCGACGGCCAGCACCGAGGCCAGACCCACGAACTCGGCGGTGTTGACCCGGTTCCAGAAGCGCGCCATGACCTTCGTGGCGCCCATCGACAGCTCCACGGCCTCCCGCGAGGCCGACGCGACCCGCGCGGAGTGCCGCTCGCCCCGGCCGAGCGAGGTGATCGTCCCCGCGCCCTCGAAGGCCTCGACCAGCTGTCCGGTGCGCTCGCCCTCGGCGATGCGCACCCGCCGGTACATCGGCCCGGACTTGCCGAGGAACCAGCGCAGCCCGAGGACCTGGATCGGCGCGGCGAGCGCGGCGGCGACGGCGAAGCGCCAGTCGATGACGCCGAGGCCGGTGACGGTCAGGATGATTGTGAACGCCGCCGAGGTGAAGGCCGGGAGGACACCGCTCACGGCCTCGCCGACGGCTTCGACGTCGCCGGAGACCCGGCTGAGGACGTCGCCGACGCCCGCGCGCTCGATCGAGGCCTGCGGGATGCGCAGGGTGGTGGCGAAGACGTCTTCGCGCAGGTCGGCGAGGGCGTTCTGCAGCAGCCGCGCCATGGCGGCCTGGGCGTAGGCGGTGAGGAAGGCCGCGAGCGCGCCCGCGCCGAGGATGCCGACGGCGGCGGCCACGATCGTGCCGGCCGGCCCGTCGGAGTCCACCGTGGACACGATGACGCCGAGCAGCGCCGGGGCGGCCAGGCCGCACGCGGCGGCGATGACGAACAGCGCGGCGACACCGGCCGGCGCCCAGGGACGGCGGGTCAGCAGACGCCAGGTGAGACGGCGCGTCGTCGCCGCGTCGGCGATGGGGAGGAGGTTCACGCGCCCACCAGTTCCCGATAGGAGGCCGAGGAGTCGAAGAGTTCGGCGTGCGTCGCGGCCGTCCACTCGCCGTCGAGGCGGGCGGTCACGGAGTCGCAGGACGACAGCAGCGCCGGGCTGGTCGTGACGAGCACGATCCCGCGCCCGTCGAGTCCCGCGATACCGGCGGCGACATGGGACTCGGTGACCGCGTCGAGCGCCGAGGTCGGGTCGTGCAGGACCAGCAGCGGCTGCGGTGTGTGCAGCGCGCGGGCCAGCAGCACCCGCTGACGCTGTCCGCCCGACAGTGTTCGCCCGGAGCCTTCGAGCCGCTCGTCGAGCCCGCCCGGCAGGGCCGCGAGGACGTCTTCGACGGCCGCGGCGTGCAGGGCCTTCTCGTCGAGTGGGCCGTCGAGGGTCAGGTTGTCGCGGACGGTGTCGGTCAGCACGCGCGCGTCACGTGGCTGGGCGTGCACGCCGGCGCGGGCCTCGTCCGGCGTCAGGGTGGCCAGATCCCTTCCACCGACGGTGATCCGGCCCCCTTCGAGGGCCTCGCGGCGGGTCAGCGCGGCCACGAAGGACACCGCGTCGGCCTGGTCGGCGAACACGACCCCGACGCGCTCGCCCTCGCCGACGCGCAGGTCCGGCCAGGTGCCGTGGTCGTCGCGGGTGACCGTGAGCAGGGAGGTCTTGTCGGCGGGTTCGGGCGCCTCGACGGGCGTGATCGCCGGAGGGGTGTTGACGTAGTCGTCGACGCGGCGGACCGACGCGCGCTTCTGCGCCAGTTCGACGCCGAAGGCGCCGAGGCGGGTCATCGGGCCCTGCACGAACTGGGCGAGGCCGACGACGGTGACGAGCTGGCCGATGGCGATGCGGTCGTCGAGGGCGAAGAGTCCCGCGACCAGCGCGACGCCCGCGGTCAGCGCGGCGGTCGCGGTCGTGGCGACGCCGTCGTAGGCGGCCTTCGCGCGCACCGCCCGCACGGCCGCGCGCAGTGAGTCGCGGCTGGTCAGCCGGTAGCGCCGGGCGGTCTCGGTCTCGGCGCCGATCCCCTTCACCACGCGGATTCCCGAGACGAACTCGGTGGCCAGCCCGCCGGCCGCGGCGGCGGCCTCCTGCTCGGCCTCGCTACGCCGTTCCAGCGGCCGGGAGAGCAGGTGCATGAACAGCAGCGTCAGCGGCGAGGCGATCAGCACGATCAGGCCGAGCACGACCGAGACGCGCATGAGCGCGATCGTGCAGGTCGCGACCGCGGCGAGCGCGGCGACCTGCACGCCGACCTGCCAGGCGAGCGAGCTGACGCGGGTGGCGTCGGAGGTCGCGATGACGGTCGACTCGCCGGCCGAGCGGTGTCCGGCGAGGCCGCCGGGGCGCAGGGCGCGGTCGGTGACGGTCTGGCGCAGGTCGTGGCCGATCTCCAGGCTGACGCGCATCAGGACGGTGAAGCCCGTGCGCCAGCTGAGGCTGAGGACGACGAACAGGCCCGCGAGGAGGGCGATGTGCGTGGCGAAACCGCCCGGGTCGCGCGGGACGATGCCGTTGTCGATGGTCAGACCGATCGCCACCGGGACCATCGCCTCGCAGATCTGGTGGGACGTCAGCGCGAAGGAGCCGAGCGCGATCTTGCCGAGGCGCGGTTTGAGGGGGCGGAGGGCCGACGGACGGGGGTGGGACACCACGGAATGGTAAGGCTTGCCTAAGTGGAAGGGAAGGGGAGGTGCCGGGAGGTGGGATCCGACACGGATCCAACGGTGTGTTGACGCGTCGGTCAACCTCCACCGGACGGCGTGGTTCCGGTGCCAGGATGACCCCATGCCGACCGAATACCGCTTCGACGACCTCCGCGCGATGTTCGTCAACTGCACCCTCAAGCCTTCGCCCGCCGTCAGCAACACCCAGGGCCTCGTCGACGTCAGCGCGGGCATCATGGCCAAGCACGGTGTGTCCGTCGAGGTGGTGCGCGCCGCCGACGAGGACATCGCCACCGGCGTCTACCCGGACATGACCGAGCACGGCGCCGCCTCCGACGCCTGGCCCGCGATCTACCGCCGGGTCCTCGACGCCGACATCCTCGTGCTCGCCGGGCCGATCTGGCTCGGCGACAACTCCTCGGTGATGAAGCGCGTCATCGAGCGGCTGTACTCCGGTTCGGGCGAGCTCAACGCGTCGGGCCAGTACGCCTACTACGGGCGGGTCGGCGGCTGCCTGATCACCGGGAACGAGGACGGCCTCAAGCACTGTGCGATGAACGTCCTCTACAGCCTCCAGCACATCGGCTACACCGTCCCGCCCCAGGCCGACGCGGGCTGGATCGGCGAGGTCGGGCCCGGACCGTCCTATCTGGACGAGGGCTCCGGCGGGCCGGAGAACGACTTCACCAACCGGAACACGACCTTCGCGACCTGGAACCTCATGCACCTGGCGGCGATGCTCAAGCGCGCGGGCGGGATCCCGGCGTACGGGAATCAGCGCTCCGGCTGGGACGCGGGGTGCCGGTACGACTTCGAGAATCCGGAGCACCGGTAGGGCCGGGCCGGATCAGGGCGGCGCACCGGATGAACCGGCCGGAGTCGAGTGTCACGACCGCACCGCCGTCCGCTTCCCGAAGGCACCGACCCACGCGTGGAACACGGCCATCACCAGGACTCCGAACGACACCGCCGCGAACGCCAGCCGCGGGTGCGTCCCGGCGCGGGACACGCTGAACAGCAGGCCCGCGATGACGTAGCCGGTCCAGCCGACGACGACGTTGACCAGCGGGCCCGAGCCGAAGACGGTCGGGAAGTGCTCCTTGGTGATGCCCTTGACGAAGTGCGGTGTCGCGTTGGCGGCGAAGACGCCGGCGAGGAAGGTCAGGGCGACCATCTGCCACATGTCGGTGCTCCTAGGTCGTGGGGCGCGCGAGGCCCCGGATGATGAGGTCGACGTGCTCCCGCAGGAGGGCGCGCAGCTCGCCGGGTTCCCCCGCCTCCTGGGCGATCCCGGTGAGGGCGCCCGACAGCAGGATCGCGACGTTCCGCGCGGGGAACGCCGCCAGGTCGAGGCCGGGTTCACCGTCGAGCACCTCGGCGAGGATCGCGGTGTGCCGCTCCTTGAAGGAGACGACGAGCGCGGGCGTGACCTCGACGGCCTCGCCGAGGATCTCGGCGCGCGCCTCGGGGCCGAAACCGCCGGTCACCGCGTCGAGTTTGGCGGTCAGGACCCCGTACAGGCGCTCGGCGAGGGACAGGTCCCGCGCGTCGCGCGCCCGTTCGGCGGCGGCGATGACCTCGCCGACGAGTCGTTCCCCGAGGGCGTGGAAGACGGCTTCCTTGCCTGCGAAGTACTGGTAGACGGCCGGCCTCGACATCCCGGCGGCCTTGGCGAGCAGATCCATGGTGCTGCGCCGGTAGCCGTACCGGCCGAACACCGCGGCGGCGGCGTCGAGGATGCGGGAGCGCGGATCTGACATGCTGACACTATACGTCGAAGTGTCAGCGGTTGGTGTGCGGGGTCAGCGGCCGACGGCCTCGGGCCGCCCGCGCAGCGAGGCCCGGTCGGCGGCCTCCCGCCCGGCGTACCAGCCGGCGTCGTCGGCGATCCGGACCCGCCGCGAGGTCAGCTTCCCGAACATCTCGTCGACCGCGTCGTCGACGGCGACCTCCCGCGCGGCCAGGACCGGCAGCAGCCGCTCGTCGGCCGCGGGCTCCCCGGCGGACCCGTCCGCACGCGGGCGCAGGCCCGCCGTCGCCTCGTCGACCACCTGCGCGGCGGCCGCGGCGAGCCGCTCGCCGATGCGGATGGCGTAGGCGACCAGGAACGACTGGCGGAAGGACTTGGTCCGCGCGGCACCGGCCTGGTGCCGCTTGTCGCCCGCGCGCTGCATCGCGGCCGTGGCCTGCACGAGCAGCGAGGTGTAGAGCAGGTCGACGGCATCGAGGTCGGCGTCGAAGCCGACGATCGTGCAGAAGCCGTACTCCTTCGACCAGACCGCGCGGCAGCGGTTGGCGTCGGCCACGGCGTCGAGGAGCATCGCCTTCGGGCTCTCGTAGGGGGCGTCGACACCGATGCGGAGCGCGCCGGGCGCGTCGCCGGGCCGGCCGGCCGACAGCAGCGCCTCGTCGATGCTGTGGCGGGCCATCAGCTCCTGCGCCTTGGCGGTCAGGGCCTCGGCCTCGTCGGGGAAATCGGTCGACTCGGCCTTGGCCAGCAGTGCCCGGATCCGCGACAACATCGGCGACTCGCCGGCCACCGGGCCGCGCGACATCTCCCGGGGCGCCTCACCGGGCGCGGGCGCGACCGGCGTGATCGCGGGCAGGCGCGCCCACAGGCGCAGCAGTTCCAGCGCCGCCGTCGCCGCGCTGAAGCGGTCGAGCCGGTGGCGTGCGGTGAAGCCCGGCAGGAACTCCTCGTCGCGGCTCCACCAGGTCTGATCGGCCGACAGTTCGCGCAACTGCTCGACCCACCGGCGGTCCAGCGTCGCGACGGCGTGGCGCCTGCCTTCGGCCGCGATCAGGTCGGCGGCGAGCGCGACCTGCTCGGGACCGAGCTCCCGGCGGGCGACGCGCGCCAGGTCGGCGGGCCGCCAGCCGCGCGTCCAGGCCCGCCCGACGGCGGCCTCGCCGTAGGCGAGGAGGGCGCTGCCGACCTCGGGCCACGTCGCGGCCGACGCGGCCAGCTTCGAGGCGCCCAGATCGAGCGCGAGGTCGAGCCCGGCGTCGGTTGCGGCGATCACCCCGGCGAAGGCCTGCTCGACGAGCTCGGTCGTCGCGGGGTCGACGGCGCTGGTGCGCTTGTTCACGGTGACTCGGCCTCACAGTCGGTGTCCTTTAACTCCGCAATGATGCCGGAGGCGGAGACGCCGACGGTGAGGGCGTGGCGGGGATCTCGGTGGGGGAGGGTTTCCGGCCCCGGCTGAGACGGTGACGACGAAGGGTCGAGTCGTGCACGTCATCGCCTGCGCCGTCCCACCCTTGTGCGGCCCCGGCGTCCTCGCCGCGCCTCGGCGCCGTCCCGCGCGCCCACCCCCGCGTGCGGGGCGAGCACCGCCGTGCTCGCCGCCGCCGGAGTCGCGTTCACGTTCGTCGGCGGAGACGGCGCCAAGAGCCTTCCCGGGGAGCCGGTCGCGGGCCGTCTCCCCGCGTGAGTCCCGTCGGGTGATTCCCCGTGTCCCCGTTGCCGATCCCCTTGCGCCCCTTACCGTGACCGGACTTTCTCCCTAGGCTTGTCCCACCGGCGTGGCACGGGTCTCCCGGCCGTCGATCGCGAGGAGGGCGCCCGTCCATGGCGAGGATCTTCATCAACTTCCGCAACAGGGACGGCCAGCACGCCGCCGACACCCTGCATCGTGAGCTCTCGGCGCGTCTCGGGCCGGACGCGGTGTTCCGGTCGAGCAACTCGATCCCCTTGGGCGCCGACTACGTCACCACGCTCCTCGAACAGGCGGCCGGTTGTGCGGCGATGCTCGCCGTCGTGGGCCCGTACTGGCTCGACGCGGCGGGTGCCGACGGGGGCCGCCGGCTGGAGAACCCCGAGGACTGGGTGCGCCGTGAGATCGCCACGGCGCTGGCGGCGGGCCGCACGGTCATCCCGGTCCTGCTCGACGGGCTGCCGCCGCTGTCGGGCGAAGGCCTCCCCGACGACCTCGCCGCGCTGGCGCGGTGCCAGTACGAGCGGCTCGACGCGCGCACCACGATCTCGGACATCGAGCGATTGGAGAAGAAGTTGCGTCGCATCCTCCCCGGGCTGTCCGCGCGCCGGGAACGGCCGCCGGCCGGTGTCCTGCCCGGGTTCCAGCAGACCAACACCGCCTACAACGGCGGTGTCATCAACAGCCCGGCGAACGGTGACGTGAACATCCACGGTGGCCAGAGCGGGATCCGCCACGAGTACCACGGGGGCTTCTCCGATGGCGCGACCCGGGCCGCGCTCGGCGAGGTCGTCCGCCTGGTCGAGGAGCACGAGCGGGAGCTGGCGCTCAACCGCCAGCAGTCGCGTCAGCTGTGGGAGGCCGTCTACGTCCTGCGACGCGCCTCGCAGGAGGGCGGCCTGCGCGAGCCCGAGGTGAGCCGGGCCGCGACCGTGGTGTGGACCATGCTCGGCTCGGTCCTGAGTTCGGTCGCGGCGGGCGGGATCGTCGAGGCCTTCAAGGTGCTCGTGGGGCGGTGACGGGCGCGGCGCGCGAGGACGCGCCGCGCCCGCCGCCTCACTTCTCCCGGCGGGAGACGGTGGACCAGTTGGCGCGCCAGGTGGCGCCCTCGTCGTAGGAGAACGACTGCTCCCAGTGCGTTTCGTCCTCGGAGACGACGGTCCACGCGAAGCGGACCTTCGTCATGCGCCCGGCGAGTTCCTCGTCGGCGAGGAAGATCCCCTTGCCGTCTGCGAAGCTCCCTTCGACGGGCGGGCCCATGACGCCGGGCTGACGGGTCGAGGCCCACCAGATCCGCCAGAGTCCCGCGGCGGGGTCGTAGAGCCGCAGGGTGTAGCCCTCGAAGGGCGTCTCGTAGTCGAAGGTGCTCGTCTCGGTGTTGCCGAGGCCGCCGAGGATCGTCGAGCAGGTGTTGACGCCCTCGAACTCCAGCCACTCGGTGCATTCCGGGTCGAGCACGTCGCGGAGTTTGCGGTGAGAGGTGTGCCAGCGGCCGTGGTAGAAGTCGAAGTCTCCGCGGCCGTCGGCGGTCGCCGTCTCGGTGGGCAGGGTGTCGGTCATCGTGGTGTCCCTCGGGTCGGTCGGATCGTGCGGGGAGACCGTAAACCGGGATACCTGACACCTTGTGTCACATACGTTGAGGGGAAATCCGGCGCGCCCGAGGTTCGTGTCATCAGCTCGCACTTGCGTGTTGAACCGCCTCTTTGCCTTCGCAACTGCGAGGGCTAGGCTGGCGGCGTGAGCGACTTCCGGATCAGCGAGGCCGCCGAGCTCCTCAGCGTCAGCGCCGACACCGTGCGCCGCTGGGTCGACGCCGGGCGGCTGGCCGCCGCGCGCGACGACCACGGCCACCGTGTCATCGCCGGCGCCGACCTCGCCGCCTTCGTCACCGCCCAGGCCGCGACACCCGGTTCCGAGTTGTCCTCGGCCCGCAACCGGATGCGCGGGATCGTCACCGCCGTCGTCAAGGACGCCGTCATGGCCCAGGTCGACATCCAGGCCGGTCCCTTCCGCGTCGTCTCGCTCATGAGCCGGGAGGCCGTCGACGAGCTCGACCTGCGGGTCGGGTCGGTCGCGGTCGCCGTCATCAAGTCGACGACGGTCGTGGTGGAGAGGCCCGCCCCGGCCGCCAGAGGGAGGACCGTCACGTGAAGGCACGCTGGATACGCGGACTGGCCGCCGGGCTGATCGCGCTGGCCGCGGTCGGGTTGACCGCCTGCGGCGACGACGACGCCGGTGGCGGCGGTTCGGAGGTCACCGGCGAGATCACGGTCTTCGCGGCCGCCTCGCTGACGGAGTCCTTCACGAGGATCGGCGCCGACTTCGAGGCCGCCAACCCCGGCACGAAGGTCACCTTCAACTTCGCCGGCAGTTCGGCGCTCGCGACCCAGATCGGGCAGGGCGCGCCCGCCGACGTCTTCGCCTCGGCCGCCCCGGCCAACATGGCGACCGTCGCCGACGCGGGCGACGTCGACGGCGAGGCCGTCACCTTCGTCAAGAACCAGCTCGTCATCGCCGTCCCCAAGGGCAACCCGAAGGGGATCACCGGCCTGTCCGACCTCGTCGGCCCCGACGTGAAGGTCGCCCTGTGCGCCGAGCAGGTCCCCTGTGGGGCGGCCGCGAAGAAGGCCCTCCAAGCGGCCTCGGTGGAGCTGACGCCGGTCACCTTCGAGCAGGACGTCAAGTCCGTGCTGTCGAAGGTCACCCTCGGCGAGGTCGACGCGGCCCTGGTCTACCGGACCGACGCGATCGCCGCGGCGTCCGATGTGGACGGTGTCGAGTTCGCCGAGTCGGCGGGCGCGATCAACGAGTACCCGATCGCCGTGCTGAGGAACGCCCCCAACAAGGCCACCGCCCGCGCCTTCGTCGACCACGTCCTGTCCGACCCGGCGAAGCTCGTGCTCACCACCGCCGGATTCCAGGCCGCCTGACCGATGTCCGCCGACCCGTCCGCCGCCGTCTCCGCCCCCGTCCGGGCGCCGAGACGGCGGCGGCGTGCCGGGCGGGTACCGGTCGCGCTGCTCGTCCCGGCCGTCCTCGGCCTGCTGCTTTTGGTCCTGCCCCTCGCCGGGCTGCTCGTCCGCGCGCCCTGGACCACCCTCCCGCGACGGCTCGCCGAGCCCGGCGTGCTCACCGCGCTGGGCCTGTCGGTGCAGACCGCCACCATGGCGACCGTCGTGTGCCTCGTCCTCGGCGTCCCGCTGGCCTGGCTGCTGGCCCGCGTCGACTTCCCCGGCAAGCGCGTGGTCCGCGCGCTGGTCACCGTCCCGCTCGTCCTCCCACCGGTCGTCGGCGGCGTTGCGCTCCTGCTCGTGTTCGGGCGCAAGGGAATCCTCGGCGCCTGGCTCGACTCCGCCTTCGGGATCACGCTCCCGTTCACCACGGCCGGCGTCGTCCTCGCCGAGGCCTTCGTCGCGATGCCCTTCCTCGTCATCGCCGTCGAAGGCGCCCTGCGCGCCGCCGACAGCCGCTACGAGGAGGCCGCGGCGACCCTGGGCGCCGGGCGCTGGACGACCTTCACACGCGTCACGCTCCCCCTGGTCGCGCCCGGCATCGCCGCCGGAGCCGTGCTCTGCTGGGCCCGCGCGCTCGGCGAGTTCGGCGCCACCATCACCTTCGCCGGCAACTTCCCCGGCCGTACCCAGACGATGCCCCTGGCGGTCTACCTCGCCCTGGAGACCGACCTGGAGGCCGCGATCGTGCTCAGCCTCGTCCTGCTGGTCGTCTCCGTGGTGATCCTGGCCGGCCTGCGCGACCGGTGGATCAGTTCGCCATGACGGTCCTGGACGCGCACCTGGTCGTCGAGCGGGAGACCTTCCGCCTCGACGTGCCCCTGCGCATCGCCGCCGGGGAGGTCGTGGCGCTCCTCGGCCCGAACGGCGCGGGGAAGACCACCGCCCTGCGCGCGCTGGCCGGGCTGCGGCCGCTGACGGCCGGGCACGTCACCCTCGACGGGCTCGACCTCGACCGGCCCGGCAGCCGACTGTGGACACCGGTGGAGCGGCGCCGGGTCGGCGTCGTGTTCCAGGACTACCTGCTGTTCCCGCACCTGAGCGCCCTCGACAACGTCGCCTTCGGTCCGCGGCGGCGAGGGCTGGCGAAACGCGACGCGCGCGCGAAGGCCGCCGACTGGCTCAAACGCATGGACCTCACCGACTACGCCGCCCGCAAGCCCCGGCACCTGTCCGGCGGCCAGGCGCAACGGGTCGCACTGGCCCGCGCGCTGGCGGTCGAGCCGACGCTGCTGCTCCTCGACGAGCCGCTCGCCGCCCTCGACGCACGCACGCGCCTCGACACCCGCACCGAACTGCACACCCACCTCGGCGAGCACGCCGGCGCGACCCTGCTGGTCACCCACGACCCGCTCGACGCGCTGATCCTCGCCGACCGGCTGGTCATCATCGAAGACGGCCGGGTGGTCCAGGAAGGCGACGCCGCCGCCGTCACCGCGCGGCCCCGGACCGACTACGTCGCCCGGCTCGTCGGCCTCAACCTCTTCCGAGGCCACGGCGACGGCCACGACGTGCGCGTCGGCGCGGACTTCCCCCTCGCCGTCGCCGACCGCGTGTCGGGCGAGGTCTTCGCGGCGTTCCCGCCCTCGGCGGTGGCGCTGCATCCCGAACGGCCCGAAGGCAGCGCCCGCAACACCTGGCCCGCGACGGTCGCCAGCGTCCAGCACAACGGCGACAACCTGCGCGTCCGCCTCGACGGGCCGATCCCGGTCGCCGCCGACGTCACCCCCGCCGCCGTCGCGCAACTGCGGCTCGTGCCCGGCCGCGAGGTCTGGGCCGCGGTCAAGGCGACCCAGGTCCGCGCCTACCCGGTGTAGACCGCGCGACGGACCCGCGGTGAAGGCCACCGGTCCGGGCCGCTGGGAGAGGCGGCCCGGACCGGCCGTTCATGGGACGCGCGGACTAGCCCTCGTCGCCGAAGTCGCCCATCTCGTCGAAGACCTCACCGAGCACCATGCCGCCGACGATCCCGGCCGCCGCGCCCGCCACGACACCGCCCGCCCCGACGCCACCGTGCCCGCGATGCCCGTGCCCGCCGGGCCGGCCGCCGCGCTGGGCGACCTCGTCGAGCCAGCGCCCGATCTCGCCCTCCCAGTCGGTGCGCAGCGCGACCTCGTGTGGGAAGGTCCAGCGCCCGAAGGCGTCGCCGCCACCACCGAACACGCCACCCCGGCGGTCGGCCTCAAGGACCACGGCCAGGTGATGAGCGTCGGCGACGAAGGTCAGCTCGACCTCACCGACCCGCCCGGCGAAACGGGACGGAGGATGGAACTCGATCTCCTGATAGAAGGGCAGCTCCTGGCGCAGGCCGTGAATCCGCCCGCGCTCCAGGTCGGCGCTCTTGAAACCGAACCCGAGCTCGCCGAAGGCCCCGAGGACCCGCTCCTGGGAGGCCAGGGGGTGGATCTCGACGGCGTCCAGGTCGCCCTTGTCGACGGCCTTGGCGACCGCCAGTTCGGTGCGCACGCCCAAGGTCATGCCCCGCAGGTTCCGGCCGTGCACGTGGGTCACCGGGGTCTCGAAAGGCACCGGGAAACCGAAGGGGATGTCGCGCGTCTCGCCCGCGGCCAGCCGGAACGGACCCGACACCGCCAGCCGCGCGAACTCCGTCGTCGCCCCGAACTCGCCGTCGCCGCTCTCCACCTCGACGCGCGTGACGAGCCCGAGGGCGACGCCCTCGATGGCGACGTCGTGGTCACCGCCCTTGATGTGGACCGTGCCGGTCAGCGTCTCGCCCGGACGGGCCCGCGGCGGGTCGAGCACGGTGTCCACCGTGGGACCGCCGACGCCGAACACGCGCAACATCTTCTTGAAGACCACGGAAGAACCGCTCCTTCGCTGGAATCCTTCGCAGGGGAAGCGTGGAGCGACGCCCCACACTCGACGGGTGGGGACACCCGCTGCCGACGATCGTCGGCAGCGCCATGAGACGACGCCGGGCCCGGCCCGGCCGAGGAACGGAGCCCTCTGTATCGTCGTCCGGCACGAGCGAAGAGTAGCACGTGCCACTGTATGGTTACCCACCGCGAACGGCCGTGTATTCGAGTGACGAGGGGGCGAGGTCATGACCGACGGACTGCTCAAGATCGGCGAGCTCGCCGCCAGAGCCGGCGTGTCACCGCGCACCATCGACCACTACACCCAGCTCGGCCTGCTCGCACCGGCGACGCGCTCGCCCGGCGGATACCGGCTCTACGCCGTCGAGGCCGTCGACCGCGTGCACCTGATCCAGCGCCTCGAAGGGCACGGCCTGAGCCTCACCGACGTCGGTGGCGCCCTCAGCAAGGCCCCGGCGGACCTGTCGGCGCTGCTCGCGCGGGTCGGCGAGGACCTGTCGACCCTGGAGGACGCCGCCCCGGGAGCCCTCGACCCGCAACTGCACGGTCTGATCGGGGCGATCGTCGAACGCGCCCACACGCTGCTGATCACCGCGATAGAGCTCGGCGGGGCCGTGCCCCCGCCCTGACAGTCGCGTTGGGCACACTTCGG
Source organism: Phytomonospora endophytica (assembly GCF_014202425.1). GTDB lineage: Bacteria > Actinomycetota > Actinomycetes > Mycobacteriales > Micromonosporaceae > Phytomonospora > Phytomonospora endophytica. The sequence continues at coordinate 216,734 of NZ_JACHGT010000005.1, forward strand.
CCGCGATCGTTGTCCGGGCCGCCGCCGGGCGGAAGGATCACCGGCATGACCGACTGGTTCGACCGGCCCGTTCTCGCGGGCGCGCACGTGCGGTTGGAGCCGCTCTCCCTCGACCACGCCGAAGGGCTGTTCGCGGCCTCGGCCGACCCCGGCATCTGGACCTGGCTGCGCCACCGGCAACCGTCCACAGTGGACGAGATGCGCGCGATCGTGGCCGGTTCCCTCGCCGCCCACGCCGCCGGGAAGACCGTGCCGTGGGTCCAGGTGGACGCCGGCAGCGGCGAGGTCGCCGGGACCACGTCGTATCACGACGTCGAGGCCACCGACCGCGGTCTGTGCATCGGCGGCACCTGGATCGGCGCGAAGTGGCGGCGCACGGGCGTCAACACCGAGGCGAAGCTGCTCCTGCTCGACCGCGCCTTCGGTGATCTGGGCGCCGAGCGCGTCGCCTGGCACACCGACCACCGCAACGAACGCTCCCAGCGGGCCATCGAACGCCTCGGCGCGGCCCGCGAGGGCGTGCTGCGGCGGCACCGGCTGCGCCCGGACGGGTCCTTCCGCGACACCGTCGTCTACTCGATCGTCGCCGAGGAGTGGCCGCCCGCCCGCGAGCGGCTGGTGTCGAAACTCGCGCGCTGACCTGCCCGCGGCACGTCCGCTCCCGCCACACGGCCTTCCACCGGCTCGGCGGGTGGGGAGCTCGCCCCACCACTCGGCCGGCGCCCGGATGGGCCGGTCCACCCGGCCGGCCGATCGACCGGCCACACGAAGGAGGACCCACATGAGGATCGCGGTCATCGGAGCAGGCGGCATCGGCGGCTACTTCGGCGGGCGGCTCGCCGTCGCCGGGCACGAGGTCGCGCTGGTCGCGCGCGGTGAGCACCTCGCGGCCCTGCGCCGCGACGGCCTGACCGTCGACAGCCCCAAGGGCGACTTCACCCTCGCCCCGGCGGGTTTCACCGCCACCGGCGACACGGGCGAGGTCGGCCCGGTCGACGTCGTGCTGCTCTGCGTCAAGACCTGGCAGCTCGACGAGGCCGTCAAGGCACTGCCGCCGCTGATGGGGCCCGGGACCGCCGTGATCACCCTCCAGAACGGTGTCGAGGCACCGGTCGAGGTCGCCGAGGCCGTCGGCCGTGACGCGGTGTGGCCGGGAACCGCCCGCATCATCGCGCTGCTGGCCGGGCTGGGACACGTCCGCCACGTCGGCGGCGCCGGGCTGCTGACCTTCGGCGAGTGGGACGGGCGCCGTTCCGCGCGCGTGGAGCGCTTCGCCGAGGCCCTGAACGGCGCGGGCGTCTCCGTCGAGCTGCCCGCCGACCCGTGGGTCGCGTTGTGGGCGAAGCTGCTCTTCGTGGCGACCGCCGGGGGCCTGTGCGCGACCGTGGAGGCACCGTTCGGCGTCATCCGCGAGCAGGCCGGTACCCGCGCCATGGTCGCCGCGGCGATGACGGAGGTGGCGGCGGTCGCCGCGGCCGAGGGCGTCGAGCTCCCGGCCGACATCGTCGACGAGAGCATGGCCTTCCTCGACCGGCAGCCCGCCGAGGGCACGCCCTCGTTGCACCGCGACATCCTTGAAGGCAAGCGCTCCGAACTGGAGGCCTGGACGGGCTCGGTCGTGCGCCTCGGGAAGCGCACGGGCACGCCGACGCCGGTCTGCGCCTTCGTCTACACGATCCTGTCGGCGCGGGAGGCCTCCCGGCGGGGGTAGGGCGGGAAACGGGCGGTTCGACGCCGGCACAGCGCCGGGCCGCCTTCACCGGCCTACCCGGGCCGCCGTACCGGCCGGGTGAACATCCGCGCGTAACAGGCGGGGATGTTGGCGCTCTCCTCGTGCGAGCGCGCCCGGTAGACGCTCGGGCTCTCGCCGACGATCTCGGTGAAGCGCGAGCTGAACGAGCCCAGGGACGTACAGCCGACCTCGAAGCAGACCTCGGTGACCGACAGATCGCCCCGGCGCAGCAGTGCCTTCGCGCGCTCGATCCGGCGCGTCATCAGGTAGCTGTAGGGCGTCTCACCGAAGGCCGCGCGGAAACTGCGGGAGAAGTGGCCCGGTGACATCAGGGCCTCGCGCGCGAGCACGGCGACGTCGATGGGCTCGCGGTAGGAGCGGTCCATGAGATCGCGGGCCCGCCGCAGGCGGACCAGGTCGTCGGTGCTCACCAGGTCAGCATGGCACGGGGGTGTGTCGGCCACGCCCGGACGCCGGTTCCGGCGGCGGGCCTCACACCGACCCGGCCCGCACGAGCCCGCTCTCGTAGGCGAGCACGACGGCCTGCACCCGGTCGCGCAGCCCGAACTTGCCGAGGATCCGGCTCACGTGCGTCTTCACCGTGCCCTCCGAGACGTAGATCCGCGCGGCGATCTCGGCGTTCGACAGTCCCCGCGCGACCAGCCCCAGCACCTCGCGTTCGCGGTCGGTGAGCACGTCCAGGTCGACCGGCGGGGGAGCGGGCTCGCCGGTGCCGACGTAGCGCTCCAGCAGGCGGCGGGTCACGGTCGGCGCGACGATCGCCTCGCCCGCGGCGACGACGCGGATCGCCGAGAGGAGGTCCGGGGCGAGGGTGTCCTTGAGCAGGAAGCCGCTCGCGCCGGCCCGCAGGGCGGCGTAGACGTACTCGTCGAGGTCGAAGGTGGTCAGGACCAGCACGCGAGGGCCGCCGGCCGCGCGGATCAGCCTGGTGGCGTCGACGCCGTCCGTCCCCGGCATGCGGATGTCCATCAGCACCACGTCGGCGTCGACCTCGGCGGCCAGCGCGACCGCCTCGGCGCCGTCCCCGGCCTCGCCTACGACGACGGCGTCGGGCGAGTTGTCGAGGATCATCCGGAAGCCGGTGCGGACCAGGGCCTGGTCGTCGGCCAGGAGGACGCGGATGCGTGCGGGCGGGGTCGTCATCGTGGACGCCTTTCGATGGGCAGCCTGGCCTCGACGGTGAATCCGCCACCGGGCGCCGGGCCCGCGGTGAGGGTCCCGCCGAGCAGTTCGGCGCGTTCGCGCATGCCGCGCAGTCCGTTGCCCGAACCGTCGGCGACGGGGGCGGCCGTTCCGTCATCGGTGACCGAGACGCGGATCTCGCCGTCGGCGTGGACGAGCGTGACGACCGCGCTCGCGCCCGGTCCGGCGTGCTTGACGGTGTTGGTCAGCGCCTCCTGGGCGATGCGGTACGCCGAGAGGTCCACAGTGGACGGGAGCGGGGCGGTGCGGCCCTCGATCCGCAGCTCGACCGGTGTGCCCGCCCCCCGCAGCCGTTCGGCCAGTCCCGCGAGGTCCGCCAGCCCCGGCGCGGGCTCCCGGGTGGCGTCGACGGATCCGACGGCGGCCAGCGCCCGGCGCATGTCGGCCAGCGCTCCCCGCCCGGTCTCGACGATCGCGGCCAGCGCGGCCCTGGTGTCGGCGGGACGGTTGTCCATGGCCGCCGCGCCGCCCTGCGCCTGCACGACCATGACCGACAGGCCGTGTGCGACGACGTCGTGCAACTCCCGGCTGATCCGGTCGCGCTCGGCGGCCACGGCCAGGGCCGCGCGCTGGTCGCGCTGGCGTTCCAGGTCGCGGGCGCGGGCGGTCAGTTCGTCGAGCCAGGCGCGGCGGGCCTTCGCGCGCGAACCGAAGGCCCAGGCGGCGATCAGCACCGAACCGAGTACCGGCAGGCCGCCCCAGGTCGCCGGGAGCAGCCCCTCCGGCTCGCTGTAGTGGAGCATCTTGATCTCGGCGGTGGGCGGCGCGGGCGGCCGTTTGCCCGAGACCGTGGTCTGCCCCTGGATCGCCTCCTCCAGCCCGTTCGGCGCCGCGCCCGTGTCGGTCAGCCCGATGCTCCACAGGGTCGCGCCGATCACGAACGCGACCAGCACGCCCACCGACAGCCGCCGCGAATGGCGGACCGCGACCGTGCCCAGCAGGATCGGCGTGGCCAGGTCGACCGGTGTGCCGAGCGCTCCGATCGACATGTGCGTCACCGCCGTCAGCGCGCACACCGCCAGTAGCGGCAACGGCCACCGGCGGCGCAGGGCCAGGGCGGGCACGGCGACCGCGGTCGCCAGCCACCACAGGCCGTAGTTCGGCATGGGCTCGGTCGACCACGGCGGTCCGGGCGGCATCATGCCCTCCGGGCCGGTGGTCATGACGGTGGCCGCGAGCAGCCCGAGGGCGAGCCCGGCGTCCTGGACCCAGAGACGTCGCGACCAGGCTCGAAATGCGCGGAAGACGTTGTGCGACATGGCAACCAGGAGCCTATGCGGCATCCGCGCCGGGCGAATCGGCCGCGAGGACGGCGGCCGCGTATGCCCTGAGGCATACCCGCCGGTCTCCCGCCCGGCAGACGCGTGCGCAGCACGGCCCGGGCGAACGTGGCGGCATGACCTTACCGAGGACCATCGCCGCGGCCGCCACGCTGCTCGCCGTCGGCGCACCCATGTTCACACCGGAACCCTCGGCCGCCGCGAACGCGGCCGACCGTCCGTCCACGGTGTCCTGGAACGCGTGTCCGGAGTACACCGACGAGATGCTCGCCTGGCTGGGCGTGCCCGCCGAGGCGGTCCCGAGCTTCCACGAACTCATGGCCCGCACCGAATGCGGGACGATCAGCGTCCCACTCGACTACGACGATCCCGGCGGGGAGCGGATCACCGTCGCCCTCACCCGCCTGAAGGCGACCGACCAGGCCAACCGTCTCGGCAGCCTCGCGGTCAACCCGGGCGGACCCGGCGGCAGCGGTTACCTCATGCCGCTGGACCTGTCGATGGCCCCGCCGGGGGTCACGCCGGTCGGTCTCGAACTCAACGAGCGTTACGACCTCATCGGCTTCGATCCGCGCGGTGTCGGCTACAGCACCTCCTACGACTGCGCCGACCTCGGCCCCGGCGGACGGCACCCGGCGGGAGTGGTCACCGAGGCCGACGCGCGGGAGATGTACGCGGCCGTCGTCGCCGCCAACCGCGAGTGCTCGCAGTCGAACGCCGACTTCCTCGCCCAGCTCACCACGGTCAACGTCGCCCACGACCTCGACCGGATCCGGGCGGCGCTCGGTGAGGACCGGATGAACTTCCTCGGCGTCTCCTGGGGCACCTGGCTCGGCGCGGTCTACCGCAGCGAGCACCCGAGGCACGCCGGGCGGGTCTGGATCGACAGCGTCGCGCCGCCGGAGTTCCGCTTCGACGAGTTCGCCACCGTCCGCAGCAACGCCGTGGGCCGCGACTTCACCCGCATGGCGGGCTGGCTCGCCGAACACGACGAGTACGGCTTCGGCACGACCACCCGCGCGGTCGAGAAGTCCCTGGCCCGGCTGGCCGCGGCGTTCGACGCCGAACCTCGCGTCTTCACCGATCTCGACTTCGTCTTCGACGGGGCGTTCGTCGCCATGGCCGGCGACCAGGACGCGCCGACCTGGGCACTGGCCGCCCGGCTCCTCGCCGACCTGCGCGACGCGACCGGTCCCGAGGCGCCGCAGTCGGTCAAGGATCTGTTCGACGAGCCCGATCGCGGCGACCCGCCGCCCGGGACGCCGCGCCTGTTCAACGAGACCATGAACCAGGCCGTGTTCTGCAACGAGGACCTCGGCGACCGCGACTTCGACTCGACCTGGGCCGACTACCGCAAGGCCCTCAAGAAGTACCCGGTCACCGGGCGCCTGCGCGGCTTCGTCCCGCCCTGCGCCGGCTGGACGATCCCGCCGGAGCCGGTGCGGCTGCGCGATTCCGGCACGCCGCTGGTCCTGTCGGGCCACCGTTACGAGACCCTGTCGCCCTATGAGTGGACCTGGGACATGCACGACGAGGTCGGCGGGAAGGTCATGACCGTCAACGACGACGTGCACGGCTCGGCGCTCATGTCGCCGGACTGCGCCGGCCGGATCGCGGAGTTCTTCGAGACCGGCAGGGTGGGTTCCCGGACCTGCGTCGGTGCGCCGAGCGAGCCGGAGGAGACGGGGACCTTCGCCTTCGCCGAGGGATCGGGGTTCCGCTTCTAGAGACCGCATGGGGGACCGGGCCGCCATGGCGGCCCGGTCTCGCGTCTACAGCGGCCCGTTGTCGACGACGATGAACGACTCCAGCCGCGACAGCACCTGCTCGCGCCGGTAGCGCTCGGGCAGGACCTCGACGCCGTCGCGGTCGATGGCGCCCCACTGGCCGAAGGACGTGCACACCGCGAAACCGCCCGGGTGCGCCAGCACCTGCCGGTACTTCGGGGGGACGACGAGCTTTCCGGTCCGGTCGACGGCGCCTTTCCCGCCCCTGCGGTCGACACCGACGACGCCGTCGACGAACCCGTCGACGACCCGGCCGTCGGGCATCTCGGTGCGCATCTCGTCGTAGAGGAAGGGCACGACCGTGCGGCCTTCGCGGCTGATCGCTCCCCACAGGCCGCGGCGGACCGTGGCGACGCCGCCGCGGAAGTCGCCGACCTGGTCGAAGGCGCTCATGATGACGGGGTTGCCGTCGGCGTCCTTGTAGCCGTAGCGGCCGGTCTCGCGGTCGCGGTAGGGCCGCGGTGCCGGGTTCTGGGCCCGTTCGGCCCACGAGCGCGGGCGGGGCCCGAAGCCGTAGGCCCCGGCGCGGCGGTGCGCGGCGTCGAGGGCGTAGGCGGCGATCGAGGTGAGCCACTCGTCGTTGTTGGAGTTGTCGAGGGCGCGTTCGAGATGGATCAGGGCCTCGATGAGGCGCCCCTGCGCGATGCACGACAGTCCCGCGTGCAGGCGCACCGACGCGACCAGCGCGCGCGGCAGGTCGCCGGCCTCGGCGAGCGCGAAGAGCCGGTCGGCCTCGTCGTGTTCGTTGCGCCAGGCGTGGACGCGGGCGAGTCGCGCGCGGGCGGGGGCGACGATGAGGTCCCGGCCGGTCGCCTCGGCGATCTCCAGGGCCTGCTTGCCGTCGGTCATGGCGGTCTCGAAGTCCCCGAGCAGGCGGGAGGCGACGACCTTGAGCCCGAGCAGCCGGGCGCGGTCGACGTCGAGATGGAGTGTCGGGAGACGGGTGGCCATCTCCTCGCGCACGGCCCACAATGACTCGGCGTCGTCGACGTACTCGCGCAAAGTATTGGGGTCGAAGCGCATGGTGGCGCGTTGCAGCGCCCTCGCCAAGCCTGCCGTTTCCGTCATCTGGGTCCCGATACCGCCCGGTGGCCGCCGTATGCCACCTGCACTAACCACACATCTCTGGCGCCTACTCTGCCATGCCGCCCAAGGGAGCGGAAGATCTGGCCCCCGTTGATATCGGGCGTGCGAGACCTGTGCGGTCGGAGTAAAGTACCTCCTTCGCGCCCTGGACTCGCGAGCCGTAGCCGCTCGCCTGGACTCGTGATCATTTCGTGCTCTTCTGCATCCAGGGAGTTTCATTGAATGTGCGGAGCGTCGCCATGGGCGCCGCCTTGGCACGTGCCGGTTTCCGGCGTTATTCCACCTACCGGCAGGCGACCCTCGCCGGCCTGTCCACCAACATCGTCTTCGGGATGCTGCGCATGTACGTCCTGGTGGCGGCGGGTGCGGCGGCCGGGGGAGTGATGGCCGGGTACACCGTGCCGCAGCTGGGCACCTACATCTGGGTCGGGCAGGGACTGCTGGCCACGATCCTGATGTGGGGCTGGACGGAGCTTTCCGACCGGGTCCGCTCCGGTGACGTGGTCGCCGACCTGCTCCGGCCGGTCAATCCGGTCTGGACCTATCTCGCCACCGACCTCGGCCGGGCCGGGCACGCCGCCCTGATCAGGCTGCTCGTCCCGGTGCTGTTCGGTGCCCTGTTCTTCCCCTTCTACTGGCCGCGCGAACCGCTCAGCTACCCGCTCTTCGGTGTCAGCCTGGTGCTGGCGGTGCTGCTCTGCTTCGCCTGCCGCTACCTGGTCAACCTCACGGCGTTCTGGCTGCTCGACATCCGCGGGGTCGTGTCGCTGTGGATGGCGGCCGCCGGCGTGCTGTCCGGCCTGTACTTCCCGCTCGCGTTCCTGCCGGGCTGGCTGGCCGCGATCCTCCAGTACGGGACGCCGTTCCCGTCGCTGATGCAGTTCCCGACCGACGTCGCCGTCGAGCGCGGCGGCCTGGCCGGGCAGTTGGAGCGGATCGGTGTCCAGGTGGCCTGGACGGCGGTCATGTACGCGGTGGTCTTCTATGTCCAGCGCCGTGCGATGCGCAAGCTGGTGATCCAGGGTGGCTGACGGCACCGTGACCGCCTATCGGCGGATGCTCACCGCGCAGGTGCGCAGCATGACCCAGTACCGCGCCTCCTTCGCCATCGACCTGACGACGCAGACCGTCTTCACGGTGCTCGACATCGTCGCGGTGCTGGTGATCTTCCGGGTGACGCCGAGCCTCGGCGGTTTCACCCTCAAGCAGGTGCTGCTGGTCAGTTCGCTGGCCGCGATCGGCTTCGCCCTCGCCGACCTGCTCGTCGGCAACGTCGAGCGGCTGCGCCACTACGTGCGCACCGGCCTGCTCGACGCCGTCCTGATCCGCCCGCTGTCGGCGCTCGGGCAGCTGCTCGTGCTCGATTTCGCGCCACGAAGGCTCGGGCGTGTGCTGTTCAGCGCCACGCTGCTGACCGTGGTCGTGTCCACCTCCGACATCGACTGGACGCCGTCGCGGGTGCTGCTGCTGGCGATCACGCCGTTGTCGGCGGCGCTGTTCTTCTCCGCGGTCTTCGTGCTGACGGCGTGCGTGGCCTTCTGGTGGATCGACTCCGGCGAGTTCGCCAACTCCCTCACCTACGGCGGGCGCGACTTCACCAGTTACCCCGTCACCGTCTTCGACGGGCTGTTCCGGCGGGTCTTCGGATTCCTGCTCGGTTTCGGCTTCGTCGGCTACTACCCGGCACTGGGGATCCTCGGCATCCCCGACCCGCTGGGCATGCCGTCCTTCTTCGTGTGGGGCGGACCGTTCGTCGCGGGTATCGCCGCGCTGCTGGCCACCGTGGCCTGGCGCACCGGACTTCGGCACTACAAGGGAGCGGGATCATGAGCGAGTCCAACACCGTCGTGGCCGTCTCCGGCCTGCGCAAGGAATTCGTCGTCTACAAGAAGACCGGCCGGCTCAAACGCGAGAAGACGGTCGTCGCGGCCGTCGACGGCGTCGACCTGCGCATCGAGCGCGGCGAGATGCTCGGCTACATCGGCCCGAACGGTGCCGGGAAGTCCACGACCCTCAAGATGCTCACCGGCATCCTGACGCCCTCGGCGGGGGAGGTGCGCGTCTGCGGGCTGGAGCCGGTGCCGCGGCGGATCGCGCTGACCAGGCGCATCGGCGTGGTCTTCGGGCAGCGCTCGGTGCTGTGGTGGGACCTGCCGCTGCGGGAGTCCTTCGACCTGCTGCGGCACGTCTTCCGCGTGCCCGCCGACGAGCACGCCGCCCGGCTGAGGCGCTGCCGGGAGATGCTCGACCTCGACGAGTTCGCCGACACCCCGGTCCGCCAGCTGTCCCTCGGTCAGCGCATGCGCGGAGAACTCACCGCGGCCCTCCTGCACGGCCCGGAGATCCTCTTCCTCGACGAGCCGACCATCGGCCTCGACGTGGTCAGCAAGCAGGCCGTGCGGTCCTTCCTGGCCGAGACCGCCCGGCGCGGGGACACCACGATCGTGCTCACCACCCACGACCTCGCCGACATCGAGCGGCTCTGCAAGCGGCTCGTCGTCATCGACCACGGCCACGTCGTCCACGACGGCACCCTGGACGCCCTGCACCACCGCTACGGCTCACGGCGGCAGGTCGTGGTGGATCTGGAGGACCCCTGGAGCGGAGATCTGGACCTGGGCGGAGCCGTCGGCGAGATCGACGGCGAGGACCCCCGCCGGGTGACGTTCTCGCTGACCAACGGCGCCTCCACGGCCGGGGAGCTCGTCGCGCGCCTGGCGACGACGGTCGGCCTGCGGGACGTGTCGATCGTCGAACCGGACATCGAGGATGTGATCGCGAGGCTGTACGCGACCGCGCGGTGACGGGAGGAGCGCGCGTTTCACGGCGAGCTGAAGCGGCACGCGTTCGAGCGAATCGCGCGCTTCCCCCCATCACCCCAAAGGGGCCCCAAAAATCACGATACGGGCGTGGTGTGACATTTTCTCCGCCGCCTTCACCGGCCGGCCCCGCCGGCCCTCACCCCACCGCCGCCCGCAGGCACTCCCCGGTCACCGAACCCTCCGCCGACAGCAGCTCGCGCGGTGTACCGGTGAACACGATCTCCCCACCGCGCCTCCCGCCGTCCGGCCCGAGGTCGACGATCCAGTCGGCCCGGGCGATCACGTCCAGGTTGTGCTCGATGACCACCACGGTGTTCCCGTCGTCGACGAGCCGGTCGAGCAGCCCCACCAGGCCGTCCACATCGGACATGTGCAGGCCCGTCGTCGGTTCGTCCAGCACGTAGATCGCGCCGTCCTCACGCAGCCGCGTCGCCAGTTTCAGCCGCTGGCGCTCGCCGCCCGACAGGGTCGACACGGACTGGCCGAGGCTCACGTACGACAGGCCCACCTCGACCAGCGCGCCGAAGCCGCGGCTCATCGCCTTCGCGCCCGGCAGGCCTTCGACGAACCCGGCGGCCTCCTCGGCGGTCATGTCGAGCACGTCGGCGATCGACTTCCCGCGCACGGTCATGGCCAGCACCTCGTCGTTGAACCGGCGGCCGCCGCAGGCCTCGCAGGTCGTGCGGACCGGGTCCATGAACGCCAGGTCGGTGTAGATCTCCCCGCGCCCGCCGCACTCGGGGCACGCCCCGGCGGAGTTGAAGCTGAACATGCCCGGCTTCACCCCGTGCTCGTCGGCGAAGACCTTGCGGATCCGGTCCATGGCACCGATGTAGGTCGCCGGGGTCGAGCGCGCCGAGATGCCGATCGAGGACTGGTCGACGATGATCGCCGCGGGATGCGCGGCGGCGAAGACGCCCGAGACGAGGCTGCTCTTGCCCGAACCCGCCACCCCCGTGACCACCGTCAGGACCCCTTCGGGGATCGTCGTGCCGACGCCCTTGAGGTTGTGCAGCCGCGAGGCCGGGACGTCGAGACGCCCCCGTCCCCGCCGCACGCCGTCCTTCACCGACGGCGGCCTGCGCAGCCCCCGGCCCGTCGGCGTGTCGGCCTCGGCGAGCGCCTCGACGGTACCTTCGAACACGATCTCCCCGCCGTGCGTCCCGGCGCCGGGCCCCATGTCGATGACGTGGTCGGCGGTGGTGATGACGTCCCGGTCGTGCTCGACGACCAGCACCGTGTTGCCCTTGTCGCGCAACCGGCGCAGCAGGTCGTTGAGGCGGTGAACGTCGCGCGGGTGGAGCCCGATGCTCGGCTCGTCGAAGATGTAGGTCATCCCGGTCAGGCTGCTGCCCAGGTGCCGCACCGTCTTGAGCCGCTGGCCCTCCCCGCCCGACAGCGACGGCGTTTCCCGGTCGAGGCTCAAATAGCCCAGCCCGATGTCCTCGATCCGCCGCAGCGCGCTCACCGCCCGGGTCGCGATCGGTGTGCCGACCGGGTCGTCGATCCCGGCGAGCACCGTGATCAGCTCACCGACCTCCAGCGCGGCCATCTCGGCGATCCCCAGTCCGGCGACCCGCGTGGCCAGCGCGGCCTTGTTGAGGCGGGCGCCGCCGCATTCCGGGCACACGCCCTCGGTGACGAAGCGCCGGACGGTCTCGCGGGTCTTGTCGCTCAGACTCGACAGATCGCGCTTGAGGTAGAGCCGGTCGAAGTTCTCCGCCAGCCCCCAGTAGGTGTTGTTGTAGGTCGCGTTGGCGCTGCGCCGCTTGACGGTGAAGCCCTTGCCGTACAAGAAGAGCTCCCACTTGTCGGCCGGGAAGTCCCGCAGCGGCAGATCGGGGTCGAACAGGCCCGACTCGGCGTAGTACTGCCAGGCGACCGTGCCCACCGCCATCGGCGGGAAGAGGATCGCGCCGCCGTTGAGCGACTTCGAGGTGTCGACGAGCCTGTCCAGGTCGAGGCGGAACGTCCGGCCGAGCCCGTCGCACTCCGGGCACATCCCGGCCGGGTCGTTGAAGGAGTAGACCGTCGCCTCGCCCGCGCTCGGGCGGCCCACCCGCGAGTACAGCACCCGCAGGATCGAGTAGATGTCGGTCATCGTCCCGACCGTCGAGCGCGCACTGCCGCCGATCGGCCGCTGATCGACCACGATCGCCGGCGAGAGCCGGTCGATGGTGTCGGCCTTGGGCCGCTCGTACTTCGGCAGCCGGTTGCGCACGAACCAGGTGAAGGTCTCGTTGAGCTGCCGCTGCGACTCCACCGCGACCGTGTCGAACACGATCGAGGACTTCCCCGAACCGGACACCCCGGTGAAGACGGTGATCTTCCCCTTGGGGATGTTCAGCGTGAGATCGCGCAGATTGTGCTCCCGCGCGCCGGTGATCCTGATGTCGTCCGTATTTGCCATGTCACCGACCTTAGGCACGAAGCAGGACAGATCCCGTCACCCTTTTGCGGCATGCTGGAATCCATGGAAGCCTCACCGACCGAACGGCTGCTGCGGCTGCTGTCGGTGCTCCAGACCGGCCGCGAGTACACCGGCGTCGAACTCGCCGACCGGCTGGGCGTCAGCATCCGCACGATCCGCCGCGACATCGGGCGCCTGCGCGACCTCGGCTACCCCGTCGACGCCTCGATCGGCGCGATCGGCGGCTACCGGCTCGTCGCGGGAACGGCGATGCCGCCCCTGCTGCTCGACGACGACGAGGCCGTCGCCATCGCCGTCGGACTGCAGACGGCGGCGACCGGGATGGACGAGCCGGCCGCGCGCGCCCTGGCCAAGATCGAGCAGGTCCTCCCCGGGCGCCTGCGCCGCCGGGTGGAGGCCGTCACGGCCGCCACCGAGCCGCTCACCGGGATGCTCCGGGGCGGGAACCCGGTCGCGCCCGCCGTCGACCCGGAAGTCTTCGCCGCGCTCGCCACGGCCTGCCGCCGGGGGCAGCGCCTGCGGTTCACCTACGCCGCGAAGGGCGGCGCCGAACCCGCGCGCAGGCACGCCGACCCGCACCGGCTCGTCAGCGCCGACCGCCGCTGGTACCTCGTCGCCTACGACCTCGACCGGCTCGACTGGCGCACCTTCCGCGCCGACCGCGTCGGCGCCCCCGAAGCGACCGGGGCGCCGGCCACCGAGCGCGAACCGCCAGGCGGGGACGCCGCGACCTTCGTCGCGGAGTCGATCACCGGGATCCGGGCCAGGCACCGTGCGCTCGTCGTGCTGCACACCGGCATCGAGGACGCCCGCGCCCGCCTCCCCGGCGGCACCGGCGTCCTCGAAGAGATCGACGAGCGCAGCTGCCTGCTGACCACCGGCGGCGACGCCCTTGACTGGCTGGCGATGCGCCTGGTCCTGCTGGACGTGCCCCTGGAGGTACGCGAACCGCCCGAGCTCGCCGCTTATATGCGGCGGCTCGGGCGGCGGATGATCGAGGCGGGGTCTTCCCGGTCGGCGCGGACCTAGGCGACCTTGGTGCCGGTCTTGACCTGCGGGCGCGGCATGCGCAGCTTGCGGATCATGATGAAGCGCATGCACACGTACCAGTAGAGGCCGGGCTTCTTCTGGGTGGTGTTCGGGTACTTCTCCTTGACCGCCTTGCCGACCTTGCGGCAGATGATGAAGGCCTCGACCACGAAGGCGAGGAGCATGAAGACCCACAGGCCGGTCGAGACGTTGCGGACCATCGGCGGCATGCCGGGCTGGCTGGTCACCAGGACGACGAGGACGACGAGGAAGAAGAACTGGGAGATGGTGAAGCGGCTGTCGACGATGTCGCGGGCGAGGCGGCGCTCGGGGCCCCGGTCGCGCGGCATGTGGTACTTGTCGTAGGCCGGGTCGCCGCGGTCGAGGCCCTGCTGGATCTCGACGCGGCGGGCGCGCTGTTCGCCTCGCTCCTGCTTCGACTTCTCGCGGCGGCGGGCGGCCGACTCCTTGCGGTTCGTCGGCGGGGGGACGTAGGGCCCGCGCTTGCCGGCGGCGCGTTTGGGCGTCGCGGCGGCCTTGTCGCGGCCCGAACCGCTCGCTTTCTTCGGACCGAGGTCGACGGCCTCGGTCTCTTCGGCGGCCTCGGTCACATCGGCGGTGGCCGCGTCGTCTTTTTCAGCGCGGCGGAACAGGGAAGACACGGCCGCAAGGATAGTCGAGTCGGCGGGCCGCCCGTCGAGGCGTACGGCCCGCCGTTGGTCACAGGTGCTCGTTCACCCGGGTCGGAGGGTGGCGTGGGGGAGGGGGTGGGCCCGGTTGTGCGCCTTTCGGGCGGTTTGGTGCGCGCGGCCGGATTCGGCGAGGTGGCGGGCCGCGACCCTCGCCGTGAGCGAGAGCACGCGTCGTGTCTCACTCACGCCGGGCGGCAAGCCACGGGCCCCGCGAACGGGAGCACGCGTCGCGGCTCCCGCGATCGGGGAACCCGACGTCGCCGAGGCGCCGCGCCGGGAACCCGGCACCGGCGGCGGGCCGAGCCCGATCCCATGCCCCTCGGGCGGTTTCGTTCGCGCCGCTCGAACAGGCACGGCTCAAGGCCGTTCGGTGCGTGCCCCCAGTGCGGCGAGTTTCCCGTCGAAGTCTTCGTACCCTCGCGAGATGTACCTGTCGACGCCGTAGACCCGTGAGGTGCCTTCGGCGGCGAGGGCGGCGATGAGGTGGCTGAATCCGGCTCGCAGGTCGGGGATCTGGAGGTCGGCGGCGTGGAGCTTGCTGGGCCCGGCGATGACGGCCGAGTGCAGGAAGTTCCGCCGGCCCCAGCGGCACGGTGTCCCGCCGAGGCACTCCGAGTACAGCTGGATGTTGGCGCCCATCTGGCGCAGTTCGGTCGTGTACCCGAACCGGCGCTCGTAGACGGTCTCGTGCACGATCGACAGCCCGCGCGCCTGCGTGAGCGCGACGACGAGCGGCTGCTGCCAGTCGGTCATGAGGCCGGGGTGCACGTCGGTCTCCAGCGCGACCGGCTGGAGTTCGCCGCCGGGGTGCCAGAAGCGGATGCCGCCGCCGATGGGGGAGTCGTCGACGGAGAACGCGCCACCGACTGAGCGGTACACGTTGAGGAAGGTCATCATGTCGGCCTGTTTGGCGCCGCGCACGAAGATCTCGCCGTGCGTGGCCAGCGCGGCCGCGCCCCAGCTCGCGGCCTCGATCCGGTCGGGGATCGGCCGGTGCGAGTAGCCGGAGAGTTTCGCCACGCCCTGGATCTCGATGACCCGGTCGGTGTGGACCTTGATGATCGCGCCCATCTTCTGCAGGACGCAGATGAGGTCGACGATCTCCGGCTCGACGGCCGCGTTGCGCAGTTCGGTCACGCCGTCGGCGAGGACGGCGGTGAGCAGCACCTGCTCGGTGGAGCCCACGGAGGGGTACTCCAGCTCGTACTTGATGCCGCGCAGGCCGTTGGGCGCCGACAGGTGCAGCCCGTCGGGGCGCTTGTCGACGACGGCGCCGAACTCGCGCAGCGCCTGGATGTGGAAGTCGATGGGGCGGTCGCCGATCTTGCAGCCGCCCAGGTCGGGGATGAACGCGTGCCCGAGCCGGTGCAGCAGGGGGCCACAGAACAGGATCGGGATGCGACTGGATCCGGCGTGCACGTTGATCTCGTCGACGGCGGCCCGGGTCACGTTCGCCGGGTCCATCACGAGCTCGCCTTCGGGCCCGGTGGACACCTTGACGCCGTGCGCCTCCAGCAGGCCGGTGACGATCTCGACGTCCCGGATCGCCGGGACGTCGTAGAGCGTCGAGGCCGTCTCGCCGAGTACGGCGGCGACCATCGCCTTCGAGACGAGATTCTTCGCGCCGCGGACCTGGATCTCACCGCGGAGCGGGGTTCCGCCGTGGACTACGAGGACGTCTTCACTCAACACTGGCTCCTTAGGCAAACATCCGACAGCGCCAGCAAGCGAGCATAACGGTCAACTCTGGGAACCGTTAGGGCAGCGCCAGCATCTGGTCGAGCGCCACCCTGGCGTAATGTGCCGTGTCACCGTCCACAGTGATCTGATTGGGGACGCGGCCCGCGACCAGCTCTTCGAGCGCCCAGACGAGGTGCGGAAGATCGATGCGGTTCATGGTGGAGCAGTAACAGACCGTACGGTCGAGGAACGTGATGTTCTTGTCGGGGTGCGCCGCAGCGACGCGCCTCACCAGGTTCAGTTCGGTGCCGACCGCCCACGAGGACCCGGCCGGGGCCTCGTCGAGGACTTTGATGATGTATTCGGTCGAACCGACGTAGTCGGCGGCTTCCACGACTTCGTGCTTGCACTCGGGGTGCACGAGGACGTTTACCCCGGGGACCCGTTCCCTAACCTCGTTGACGCAGTCGAGGGTGAAACGCCCGTGCACGGAGCAGTGCCCGCGCCACAGGATGATCTTGGCGTCGCGGAGTTCCTGCTCGCTCAGGCCGCCGTTGGGCTTGTGCGGGTTGTAGAGGACGCAGTCGTCGAGGCTGAAGCCCATCTCGCGCACCACGGTGTTGCGGCCGAGGTGCTGGTCGGGGAGGAAGAACACCTTCTCGCCGCGCGCGTAGGCCCACTCCAGCGCTCGTTTGGCGTTCGACGACGTGCACACCACGCCGCCGTGGCGGCCGACGAAGCCCTTGATGTCGGCGGTGGAGTTCATGTAGGTCACCGGGACGACGTCACCGGCGATGCCCAGGTCGGTGAACTGCTCCCAGGCCTTCTCGACCTGCGTCAGCGCGGCCATGTCGGCCATCGAGCAGCCGGCCGCCAGGTCGGGCAGGACGACCTTCTGGTGCTCCTTGGTGAGGATGTCGGCCGATTCGGCCATGAAGTGCACGCCGCAGAACACGATGTGCTCGGCGTCGGGCCGGGCCGCGGCCTGCTGCGCCAGCTTGAAGGAGTCGCCGGTCACGTCGGCGAACTGGATGACCTCGTCACGCTGGTAGTGGTGGCCGAGGATGAACACCGAGGAGCCGAGCTTCTCCTTGGCCGCCTTCGCGCGGGCGACCAGGTCGGGGTCGCTGGCGGGGGGCAGCTCGCCGGGACAGTCGACGCCCTTCTCCGAGTCCGCGTCGCTGCCGCGGCCGAGCAGCAGCAGCGCGGTGGCGGTCGGGGCGGGCTCGGCCCAGGTTTCGGTCATCGCCGTTCCTCTCCAAGGGCCCCACCATTGGGTAGGGGTGAGGCAACCGCGTTAATGCTGCCACTCGCCTCCGCCCGCCAGGCCGCTACCGTCCGATCACTTGTAGCGTTCCGGCCATGCGCGTGTTGATCTGCCCCGACAAGTTCGCAGGTACCTTGTCCGCCCCACAGGTCGCCGAGGCGATCGCCGAGGGATGGGCCGGTGTCGCCGCTGAGAGCAAGCTCACCCGCCGGCCCCTCGCCGACGGGGGTCCCGGGTTCGTGGAAGTGCTGGCCACGGCACTTGGCGGAACACGCGTACCGGTCGAGACCGTCGACCCGCTCGGGCGGCCGGTCACCGGGGAGGTCCTCGTCGTCGGGGACATCGCCTACGTCGAGAGCGCACAGGCGTGCGGGCTGCACCTGCTGTCGAAGGACGAACGCGACCCCCGCGCCGCGAGTTCCTTCGGGCTCGGCGCGCTGCTGGCCGCCGCGGCCGAGTCGGGCGCGCGGACCGTCGTGGTCGGGCTGGGCGGGTCGGCGACCAACGACGGCGGCGCCGGGATGCTCGCCGCCCTCGGCGCGGTCTCCGTCGACAAGGCCGGGGCCGTGCTGCCGTACGGGGGAGCGGCCCTCGCCGCCTGCGAACGCCTCGACGGGACGGCCGTCCTGCGCGGGGTGCGCCTGGTCGCGGCCACCGACGTCGACAACCCGCTGTGCGGCCTGCACGGCGCCTCCAACGTCTTCGGGCCGCAGAAGGGGGCGAGCCGCGAGGACGTGCTCTCCCTCGACGCGGCCCTCGAACACTTCGCCGGGATCCTCGCCCGCGACGTCCCCGGCTGTCCCCCGGACGTGCGCGACCTGCCCGGCGCGGGCGCGGCCGGCGGCATCGGCGCCGCGCTGTTCGCGCTCGGCGGCACCCGCGAATCGGGCGTCGACCTGGTCCGCTCCGCCACCGGCCTCGACGCCGCCCTCGACGACGCCGACCTCGTCATCACCGGTGAGGGCTCCTTCGACTTCCAGTCCCTGCGTGGCAAGCTCGTGTCGGGCGTCGCCGCCGCCGCCACCGAACGCGGTGTCCCGTGCGTCGTCGTCGCCGGGCAGGTCAGCGTCGGCCGCCGCGAAGCCGCCTCCGCCGGCGTCACCGAGACACACGCCCTGGTCGACCACTTCGGCTCCGTCGAAGAGGCCATGGCCAAACCCGCCGAAGGACTCCGCGCGCTCGCCGCCAGGCTCGCCGCGCAGTGGGATCGGTGACATGACCCACACGGATCCGGCCCCGACCGGCGGAACGGCGCGGGAATGTGGGCACGCCCGGCGTGGTTCGTTACGGTGGGATCTAGCAACCGTCGACAGGGAGCAGCAAGTGACTAGTACAGAGACCACGCCGGAGGCCGCCGAGGCTGCCACGGTCGCCACGGGCGCGAGCCTGACCGACAACGCCGCCGAGAAGGTCAAGAACCTCCTCGCGCAGGAAGAGCGCGACGATCTGCGCCTGCGCGTTGCGGTCCAGCCGGGTGGCTGTTCGGGACTGCGCTACCAGTTGTTCTTCGACGAGCGCTCCCTCGACGGCGACCAGACGACCGCCTACGACGGCTTCGAGCTCGTCGTGGACCGCATGAGCGTCCCGTACCTCATGGGGGCCAGCATCGACTTCGTCGACCGCATCGACGCGCAGGGCTTCACGATCGACAACCCGAACGCCCAGGGCTCCTGCGCGTGCGGAGACTCGTTCCACTAGGCACCGCGTCACGGGTTCCACACGTGCGGCAACGGACCGGAAGGTTCGAGCCGGGCGTGGGGGAGACGTGAGGTTCGGAAGAGCTTTGGAGACCCCGCCCGGGAGGGCGGGGTCTTTTCCTGTGCCCGTGGGGGCGGGACTTTCCGCGCGTGGCCGGTGTCTCGCCGGCGCGGGCGGTCCTCGACGCGGCCAAGCCGAGTGTCGTGCCACACCTCGGCGGCTCACGCGGCTCACGCGGCTCACGCGGCCACAGGTCGCGTCGCGGCGACGCCGCGCCTCTCGGACGCGGGCGGGCTGTCTCGCACGTTCGTCCGGCACTCTGGCACAAACGCCCCGCCCAACCCCGTGCCGTCCCCCACACCCCGGGCCGACACGCTCACCGCTTCACGTGGTCCCCACCGGCGGGCCGCTATATTGTTTCGCGGCCCGGCGGCTCGTGCTCCGGGCGTCCATCGACCTCGCAGGGACCTCTCTTCATGAAGATCGCCGTCACCGGCTCGATCGCCACCGACCACCTCATGCACTTCCCCGGCCGGTTCTCCGGCCAGCTCATCGCCGAGAAGCTGGACAAGGTCTCCCTGTCCTTCCTCGTCGACGACCTGGTGCTGCGACGCGGAGGCATCGCGGCGAACATCTGCTACGGGATGGCCCAGCTCGGACTCAGCCCGGTCCTGGTCGGGGCCGTCGGCGCGGACTTCGACGAATACCGCGCCCACCTGAAGTCCTACGGCGTCGACTGCGACTCGGTGTACGTCAGCGACACCGCCCACACCGCACGCTTCGTCTGCACCACCGACGAGGACATGTGCCAGATCGCGTCCTTCTACGCCGGCGCGATGGCCGAGGCCGGCAACATCGCGCTCGCCCCGATCGTCGAGCGCTCGGCCGGGCTCGACCTGGTCCTGGTGTGCGCCAACGACCCCGCCGCGATGCTGCGCCACAGTGCCGAATGCCGTGAGCTGGGCCTGCGCTTCGCCGCCGACCCCTCGCAGCAGCTCGCCCGCCTCGACGGCGACGGCGTCCGTCAGCTCATCACCGGCGCGGAGTTCCTCCTCACCAACGAGTACGAGAAGGAACTCCTGGAGAGCAAGACGGGCCTGAGCGACGCCGAGGTCCTCGACTTCGTCACGGTCCGCGTCACCACGCTCGGCAAGGACGGCGTCGAGATCACCGGCCGGGGCATGGAGCCCATCCACGTCCCCGTCGCCCGCGAGATCAAGGCCTACGACCCGACCGGCGTCGGCGACGGCTTCCGCGCCGGCTTCTTCTCGGCCCTGTCGTGGGGTCTTCCGCTGCGCCGGGCCGCCGAGATCGGCAGCCTCATGGCGACGCTCGTCCTGGAGACCGTCGGCACGCAGGAGTACACCGTCAGCCGCGAGGACTTCGTCAAGCGCCTCGGCGAGTCCTACGGCCCGGCGAGCGCCGCCGAGGCGGCGGGGTACCTCGGCGTCTGACCGAACCTCCACGGTCCGAAGTGGACCGACGCGCACGGCGCACGGTGACGATCACCGTGCGCCGTGTTCTTTTTCCCGCCGTCTACAGCCGGACGTCGTAGGCCGCGACCCCGTCCACAAGGGACTCGCCGAGGTACTCCTTGCCGCGCATCCGGCACCACGCCGGGATGTCCAGGGCGGCCGCGGGATCGTCGGCCAGAACTCTGACGACCGTCCCGGGCGCGGCATGTCCACTGTGTTTCGCGAGGTCGATGACGGGCAGGGGGCATCGTTTCCCCCTGCAGTCCAGTGTGTCCACGACCCCAACTCTAGTGATCCCACGGTGACACGGCGCTTAACGATCGGGAAGCCACGATCGGGCAGCTCCTCGGTATCAGCTCGGTAACACCTCTTCCAATCTGGAATGGGCTCGGACAGGGTGATGGCACGCACGTGGTCCACATGGAGGCGTGCTATCCGTGCCCACATATACATAGGAGGCTGAGGATGCGCGCCACGCGTGTCATTGCCCTCGCTGTCGCGACGGGGCTCGTGTTGAGCGCCTGTGGCACCAGCGGCGACTCGGGCGAGTCCAAGACCGACGGCACGATCACCCTCTCCATGGGTACCGACCCCGGTCACACCCTTCCCCCGGACGGCACCGAGTCCGTCAGTTCGACTCTGATCAACATGGTCTACGACGGTCTCTTCGATTACGACACGTCGGGCAAGTTGGTCCCCGTCATCGCCGAGGCCGTGCCGACGAGCACCGACAACATCCACTGGACCATCAAGATCAAGTCCGGTCTGAAGTTCCAGAACGGCGAGGCGGTCGACGCCGAGTCCTTCGTTCGCGCGTGGAACTACGGCGCCTACGGCCCCAACGCCATGGGCGGCAACAGCTTCTACAGCCGCATCAAGGGCGCCGCCGACATGGTGTCGGAAGACCCCGACGGCCCGGACGGCCCGAAGACGGCCCCGGAGCCGAAGGCCAAGGAGCTCACCGGCCTGAAGGCGACCGACGCCACCACCATCGACATCGAGCTTGAGAAGGCCTTCTCCGGCTTCCCGACCATGCTCGGCTACCTGGTCTTCTTCCCGATGGCCAAGGCCTGCCTCGACGCGGTCGACGCGTGCAAGGAGAAGCCGATCGGCAACGGCCCGTTCCAGCTCAAGACCTGGGACAAGGGTGTCGCGCTGACGATCGAGCGCTGGGAGGACTACGCCGGCACCAAGCCCGCGTACAAGACCCTGACCTGGAAGATCTTCCCCGACGGCGCGCCGACCTTCCCCGACTTCGAGGCCGGTCAGCTCGACATGGAAGCCGTCCCGGAGGAGAACTACCAGAGCGCCAAGGGAACCTACGGCGACCGCATGCTGGAGGTGCCGACCCCGTCGCTGAGCTACATCGGCTTCCCGCTGTACGACGACTTCTACAAGCAGAAGGAAGTCCGCCAGGCGCTGTCCCTCGCGGTCGACCGTGACCTGCTCAACGAAGCCCTCTACCAGGGCCGTTACACCCCGGCGACCTCCTTCTCGCCGCCCGGGATCATCCCCGGCGCGATCGCCGACACCTGCGGTTACTGCAAGCTCGACGTGGACAAGGCCAAGGAGCTCCTGGCGAAGCTGCCCGGTGGCGGATGGCCCGAGGGCAAGAAGCTGAAGCTGTGGATCAACACGGCCGCCTCGGGTGCCAACGAGAAGTGGGTCAAGGCCTTCGGTGACCAGGTCAAGCAGAACCTCGGCATCGACTACGAGTACGAGCTCGTCGAGTGGAACGCCTACCTGGCCAAGACCCAGGCGCACGAGGTCGACGGCCCCTACCGTCTCGGCTGGAGCCCCGACTACGCCCTCATCGAGAACTACCTGACCCCCGTCTGGGGCGGCGGCGCGGCCAACAACCGCTCCGGCTACGAGAACCCGGAGTTCACGGCGGCTCTGGAGGCCGGCGACACCGCGCCGACCCTGGACGAGGCCATCCTGAAGTACCAGGAGGCCGAGAAGATCCTCGGTGAGGACATGCCGGGCATCCCGATGTTCTACAGCACGACCGCCACGGTGGTCGGTGAGCGCCTCGACCTCGACAGCGTGGTCATCAACCCGGTCCTCGGTGGTGCCGACCTGCGTCTGCTGAAGCTCAAGTAACAGCGCGCGTCAGCTCGACCAGTCCGGACTGAACACGACGGTGGCCGGCGGAGTTACACCCCGCCGGCCACCGTTTCGCCGGTCCACCTCATTGGGCCAGCCCTGGAGAGGAGCGATCTGTGGGGCGCTACATCATCCGCCGGCTGCTGCAGGCGGTACTGACCTTGTTCTTGGCACTGTTCCTCCTGCATTACCTGACAACCTTGTCGATCCAGATCAACGGCAACCCGGCCTACGCCTTCTTCGGGGCCCAGATCACGCCGACCCCGGCGCAGCTGCAGACCGTCTCGGAGCTCTACCACACCGATCACCCGTGTCTGACGCAGCCGGGAAACCCCTGCTTCGGCAACTTCTTCGACACGATGAAGCGCTACGCCGAGGGCGACTTCGGCAAGGACCTGCGCTTCCGTCCGGTGACCGAGCTCGTCGCCGAGCGCGTCCCGAACACCTTGCGGATATTCGCGGTCTCCACGACCGTCTGGGCCCTGGCCGGGATCGGGCTGGGCATGGTCGCGGCGATGCGCCGCGAGAAGTTCATGGACTACTTCATCCGCCTCGGCACGATCGTGTTCGGCGCGGTCCCCATCTTCCTGGTGGTCCTCGGCCTGAAGTACGTGGCCGGCGTCTGGTTCGGGGGGTGGTTGCGCGAGAATCTCGGTGAGGAGAACGCGCTCTCGATAATCTTCCTGCCCTCCTTCGACGATCAGCATCCCTGGTTGACGATCCTCGTCCCGGGTGTCGCGCTGTCGGTCATCGGAGCGGCGGGCATCGCCCGCCTCATGCGGACGAGCATGCTGGAGAACCTGCGCGCCGACTTCGTCCGCACGGCGAAGGCGAAAGGGCTCAAACCCGGCCGCGTGATGCTCGCCCACACCCTGCGGAACTCCCTGATCCCGGTGATCACGCTGATCGGCCTCTCCTTCGGCGGCGCGCTCGGCGGCGCCGTCATCACCGAGGGCCTGTGGAACGTGCGCGGGGTCGGGCAGCTCGTGTTCAACGCCGTGCGGCAGAACGACACCCCGATCGTCATCGCGGTCGTGACGATGCTCGTCATCACGTTCCTGTTGTTCAGCCTGCTGGTCGACCTCCTCTACGCCGTACTCGACCCGAGGATCCGCTATGAGTGACACCACCGAACTCATCCGCGCGGCCACGGCGCCCAGCAGCCCACCGCCGCCGGACAAGGTCCGCAGCCTGTGGAGCGACGCCTTCCACGTGCTGCGCAAGCGGCCCGTCGTCATCGCCTCGACGGTGATCATCGTGGCGATGATCGCCATCGCGGCCTTCCCCGGCCTGTTCACCTCCGAGGACCCCGAGGACTGCCGGCTGGAACGCTTCTTCGGCAGCCCCAGCGCCGGCCACTGGTTCGGTTTCGACCAGTTCGGCTGCGACTACTGGTCGATGACGATGTACGGCGCCCGTCCGTCCATCGTGGTCGGTCTGGTGACCACCGTGCTCATCGTGGTCGTCGGCGGCGTGCTCGGCGCGATCGCGGGCTACTACGGCGGGATCTGGGACACCCTCGTCTCGCGCGTCATCGACGTCTTCAACGCGATCCCCTTCGTGCTCGGCGCGATCCTGATCCTGGCGATCTGGCGCTCCGCCGGGGACACGGTGTGGCCGACGATCCTGGCGCTGGCGGTGTTCGGCTGGCCGGTCACCGCGCGGATGCTGCGCGCGAGTTTCATCGAGGCGCGCGGTCTCGACTACGTGCACGCGGCCCGGTCGCTCGGCGCCTCCGACCGCCGCCTGATGTTCCGCCACATCTTCCCCAACGCCATGGCCCCGATGATGAGCGGCGTGCCGCTGATGATCGGCGGGCTCATCGAGGCGGAGGCGACCCTGTCGTTCCTCGGTCTCGGCCTCAAGCCGCCCGCCGTGACGTGGGGCAGCATGATCTCCAACAACGTCGCCACGCTGATCTCGGGCCATCCGCTGCTGCTGATCGCGCCCGCCACCTTCCTGCTGGCCACCACGATCTCCTTCGCGCTGCTCGGCGACGCGATCCGTGACGCCCTCGACCCGAAGCTGAGGTGACCGTGGCCGTAGCGAAAGTGCAGACGAAGTCGAATGTGCTCACCGACCTCGACCTGAACCGGCCGTTGCTGGAGGTCGAGGACCTGCGGGTCGAGTTCCACACCCGCGACGGTGTCGCCAAGGCCGTCAACGGGGCCTCCTTCTCCGTCGAACGCGGCGAGACCCTCGCCATCGTCGGCGAGTCCGGGTGCGGAAAATCGGTCACCTCGCAGGCGATCATGGGCATCCTGGAGACCCCGCCGGCGCGCATCGCCGAGGGCCGGGTGCTGTTCCATGGCATCGACCTGCTGAAACTCCCGAAGGACACCCGGCGGCGCACCCGGGCCAACCACGTGGCGATGGTCTTCCAGGACGCGCTGTCGGCGCTCAATCCCGTGTGGACCGTCGGCTACCAGCTGGCGGAACTCTTCCGCCAGCACCGGGGAATGTCGAAGAAGGACGCCATGGCGCGTTCCCTCGAACTCCTCGACCTGGTGAAGATCCCGGCCGCGAAACAGCGGATCCTGGAGTACCCGCACCAGTTCTCCGGTGGCATGCGCCAGCGCGTGATGATCGCGATGGCGCTCGCCTTGGATCCGGATCTCCTGATCGCCGACGAGCCGACCACGGCCCTCGACGTGACGGTGCAGGCGCAGATCATGCGTCTGCTCAAGGACATCCAGGTCGAACGGCACATGGGCCTGATCCTCATCACCCACGACCTGGGCGTGGTGGCGGACGTGGCCGACAAGATCTCGGTCATGTACGCCGGCCGGATCGTGGAGCAGGCGGAGGTGCACGAGATCTTCGCGCGGCCCGCGCATCCGTACACCAAGGCGCTGCTCAAGTCGATTCCGCGACTGGACACCAAGGGCCAGCGGCTGGAGATCATCAAGGGCCTTCCGCCGGCGTTGACGAACATCCCGCCGGGTTGCGCCTTCGCCCCGCGCTGCACCTACGCGCAGGACGTGTGCCGCAGCCAGGTTCCGCCGCTGTCGACGGTGGCCGCCGATCGCGCTTCGGCGTGCCACTTCTCCTCGGAGGTGATCCAGGATGTCTAGCCCCACCGGACAGATCGCCCTTGAGGTGACCGATCTCGTCAAGCACTTCCCGATCCGGCAGGGCATCGTCTTCAAGTCGGTGGTCGGCCAGGTGAAGGCCGTCGACGGGGTGAGCCTCACCCTCCGCAAAGGCGAGACCCTCGGCGTCGTCGGCGAATCGGGCTGCGGCAAGTCGACGCTCGCCAAGCTCCTGGTCGGGCTGGAGAAGTCCACCTCCGGTTCGATCTCGGTCCGGGGCGAGGACGTGACCCGGCTGGGTCGCGCGGGGATGCGCCGGTTGCGCCGGAACGTGCAGATGGTGTTCCAGGACCCGTACACGTCGCTGAACCCGCGCATGACCGTCGGCGACATCGTCGGTGAACCCTTCGTGATCCACCCCGACGCGGTACCCACCTCGGGCCGCCGCAGAGCGGTCCAGGATCTTCTGGACGTGGTGGGGCTCAATCCGGATCACATCAACCGTTATCCGCACCAGTTCTCCGGTGGTCAGCGTCAGCGCATCGGGATCGCCCGGGCCTTGGCGCTCAAGCCGGAGATCCTGATCTGCGACGAGCCGGTGTCTGCCCTGGACGTGTCGATCCAGGCTCAGGTCATCAACCTCCTGGAGCAACTCCAGGACGAGTTCGGCCTGTCGTACCTGTTCATCGCGCACGACCTGTCCGTCGTCCGGCACATCGCCGACCGTGTCGCGGTGATGTACCTGGGCAAGGTCGCCGAGCTGGGCACCGAGGACGAGATCTACGAGTCCCCGATGCACCCGTACACGCAGGCACTGTTGTCGGCGGTGCCGGTGCCGGATCCGACTCTTCGCGGTCACCGCGACGAGATCGTCCTGGAAGGCGACGTCCCGTCGCCGGCGAACCCGCCCTCGGGCTGCCGGTTCCGGACGCGCTGCTGGAAGGCCACCGACAAGTGCGCATCCGAGGAACCGCTCCTGCAGATCCGTCAGGGCGCACCCCACCCCAACGCCTGCCACTACGCCGCTCCCCGTGACGTGGTGCACGCCGTCGAGTGATCGCACGACCGACCGGAACGAGGCCGGAGCCCGCCACAGGGGGGCTCCGGCCTTTCCATCGAAAAGCCCTCACTGGGAACGGTTCCACCAAGGCCCGCTTCCGCCTATGCTCGTTCCTTCCGCCGATCAGCCTGGCCGAAGGAGCCGCATGCCCGCCAACGCCCCCGCCCGCCTGCGCGTCCTGGGCCCGGTCGAGCTGCTGGTGGACGGCCGCGACGTCGACCTCGGCGGCCTGCGCAGCCGCGCCCTCGTCACCGCCCTCGCGCTGACCCCCGGCGACGTCGCCTCCACCGACCGCCTCATCGACCTCGTGTGGGGCGCCGAACCACCCAAGACGGCCGCCAACCAGCTCCAGATCGCCGTCCACCGCGTCCGGACCGCCCTCACCGAAGCCGGACTCGACGCCCACGCCACCCTCCGCCGCGAAGGTGGCGGCTACGTCCTCGACGGCCTCGCCGCCGACCTGACCGACTTCCGCGCCGGAGTGGCCACCGGCGAAACGGCCGCGCACGCGGGGGACTGGAACGCCGCCCGCGCGGCCTTCCAGACCGCCCTCGCCCTCTGGCGCGGACCGGCCTGCCCGGACCTGGCCGGCACCGCCGTCGTCAACGGCATCGAGGAGGAACGCCTCTCCGCCCTCGAACAGCGCATGGTCGCCGACCTCCTCGCCGGAGACCCCGCACCCGTCCTCACCGACGCCCCCGGCCTGCTCACCGAACGCCCGCTGCGCGAACGCGTCCTCCACCTCCTCGTCCTCGCCCACGCCCTGTCCGGAGACCGCGCCCGGGCCCGCAAGGAACACGAACGCGCCTGCGCGGCCATCGTCGAGGCCCTCGGCATCGACCCCGGCCCCGAACTTCGCGACCTCGACCCCGAAGGCGAGCTCGCACCGGCCCTCGACCGGCTCCACACCTGGATCGCCGGACCACCGCCGGCACCGGCGGTGCGGCCGCGCGAACTGCCCGCGCACATCCGCGACTTCGTCGGACGGCCCGGAGAACTCGCCGCGCTCGCCGACGGTCTCAAAGACGCCGCCGACGGCGCAGGAGCGGTCCTCACCGTCGTCGGCCTCGGCGGCGTCGGCAAGACCGCACTGGCCGTTCACGCCGCCCACGCCGCGTCGTGGCGATTCCCCGACGGCTGCCTCTTCGCCGACCTGCGCGGCGCCGAACCCGAGCCCCGCGACCCGCACGCCGTCCTCGCGGTGTTCCTGCGATCCCTGGGCGTGCCCGACGACGCCGTTCCCACCGACGGCACCGCCCGCATCACCCTCTACCGCCGCCTGCTGTCCGAGCGGCGCGTACTCATCGTCTGCGACAACGCCTTCGACGCCGAACAGGTCCGGCCGCTCCTGCCGGACACCGCGGGCTCGGCGGTCGTCGTCACCGCCCGGGCCGACCTGTCCCGCCTCGACCCCGCCGTCGCCGTCCGTCTCGACGCCCTCACCGAAGACGACTCCGTCGAGCTCCTCACCCGCCTGTCGCGCGGATCCTCCGGCCACGACCGCGAACGCCTGCACCGGCTCGCCGCTCTCGCCGGCGGTCTGCCTCTCGCCCTGCGCATCGTCGGCGCCCGCATCGCCCGCCGCGGCTTCCACCTCGACCGCATCATCGCCCGCCTCACCGACGAGCAGCGGCGCCTCGACGCCCTCAGCGACGGTGACCTGCGCGTCCGCTCCTGCGTCGACGTCGGCTACCGGCGCCTCAGCGAACCGGCCGCCGCCATGCTCCGCGCCGTGGCCCTGCTGCCCGCGACGGACATCGGCCTCTGGCTCGCCGCCGCGGCCGTGAACACGCCCTCCGCCGAGGCCGCACCACTGGCCGCCGAACTCGCCGAAGCCCAGCTCATCCGCCTCACTGAGAACCCGGGCTCCGAGACCCGCGTGACCCTGCACGACCTCGTGCGCGTCTTCGCCCGAGGCGAGGCGACCGACCCCGACCACGCGGGGCTCGCCCAGGGCTTCGAGGCCCTGCTCGGCCTCACCCACACCGCCTCGGAGGCGCTTCGTACGCGCATCCACGTCCCACCGATACCCCCGCGAGGGTTCACGGCCCCCGAACCGGCGGCGCTGGACACCGTGCGCTCGGCGCCCCGAGCCTGGTTCGCCCGGGAACACGAGGTCCTCTCCGCCGCCGTCACGGCCGCCACCGCGTACCCCGACCTGGCCTGGCGGCTCGCCCTCGCACCCGTGACCTTCCTGGAGCAGGGCTTCCACATCGACACCATGCGGCGGATCCACGGTGCCGTCGCCGCGATGCGCCCGTTCGCCGACCCGCACGCCGAGGCGGGCCTCGACTACCTTGAGCTGAAGATCCTGACCGCGGAAAGCCGCCGTGCCGAGGCGCTGCGCCTGGCAAGGCCGGCCCGGCGCGCCTTCCTCGACGTGGGCGACCCGCTGCGCGCCGCCGCCGTCGCGGTCGAACTCGCGAAGGCCGTGCGTCTCGGCGGCGGAAACGAGCGCATCGCGATCGCGGCGCTGCGCTGGGCATTGGCCCGCCTCGACGAACTTCCGCCCGACCCGTCGGTGCACGCGCAGCGGGGCTGGACGCTCCTCTCACTGACCGCCATCGTCGTGGAGAAGGACCAGGACGAGGCGCACGATCTCTATGAACGGGCCATCGCCGAGTTCGAGTTGGGAGACGACACGGCCGGTGCCGCGCGCGCCAGGGGGGCACTCGGCGTCGTGTACCAGCGCTCGGGCGACCATCGCCGGGCGATCGCGATCCTCGAACGCGCCCTGAGCGCCTACATCGCGCTCGGACTCTCCGTCGACCGGCTGTACTGCCAGGTCTTCATCGCCTCGAACCTGCTCCTGCTCGGCGACCACGCCGAGGCCGTGCGGCGCTGCGACGAGGCGATCGAGGAGCTTCGAGCCACGCCGTATCCCGCGCTCTTCCTGGGGATCGTCCACGTCAAGGGCTCGGCCCTGCACGCTTCCGGCGACTTCGCCGCATCGCGCGACGTCCTCCGCGAAGGGCTCGACCTCGCGCAGGAGCTGGGCGCCGGCTACGTGCAGGCCAAACTTCAGTACGTCCTCGTGAAGTGCCTGGTCGGTCTCGGCGTCACCGACGAGGCCGCCGCTGCCGTCGAACGCCTCATCGAGCTGTTGCCACCCGACGACCCGCGCATCGCCGAGACCCGCGCCCTCCTGACGGCGTCATGACCGCCGCCGTCGCCGTTTCGTCGCTTCCATGACCTGCGAACTCGCCGTTTTTCGCCGTCATGCGGAAGCGTGCGTCGCCGCCGCCCGCTCACCGGCGAACGAAGAGCACGGCGGGGCCCGCCATCGTCGGCCTCCGCCGGGCCGCGGCGTGGCGTCCCGTGAGTGATCTCGCACCCGGCACCTCACCGGGACCAGCCATAAAGCCCCGAAAAAGCGCTCGCCTTTACCGTTCCCCTCACGACCACGGAGCCGGGAGGTCTCGGCCCGGGCCGGACGCCGCACGGACGTCCGGTCCGCGGCGATGCCACACGGCGGGACCCCGAACCGGGGCCGGCTCCGCGGATCGCCGGGGAGGTGATGACGGACCGACCCGGTCGAGGTGTCGCCGGTCAGGGCCAGTGCCCGGGTCCTGACCGGCCGGCCCTCACAGGCCGGTCACTCCCGACTCCTCCCGCAGGCGCGCGACCAGCGGCGGAAGCACCTCCAGGAAACGCTCGACGTCCTCGGCGGCGACGTCGCGGTGCAGCGACAGCCGCACGTTTCCGTGAGAAAGCACACCCATCGCCTCCAGTACGTGGGACGGTCGCAGCGTCGACGACGTGCACGACGAACCCGAGGAGACCGCGAAGCCCTCCCGGTCGAGGGCCGACAGGATCGCCTCACCGTCCACATAGAGACACGAGAACGTCACCAGGTGGGGAAGCCGTTCATCGGGATCGCCGACGACCTCCACGTCCGGCACCAGCAGCGGCACCCGCTCGCGCACCAGCGCGGTCAGTGCCCGCAGCCGGGCCTCCAGCTCGGCGGCCTCGGCCGCCGCCGCCCGCAGGGCCGCCGCCGAGGCGACCACGCTGGGCAGGTTCACCGCGCCCGGGACACGCCCGGCCTCGTTGGCGTCCGACGGCCACGGCGTCTCCCACCGCGTCCCGTGCCGCACGGCCAGCACCCCCACCCCGGGGGGACCGCCCCATTTGCGCGCGCTCAACGACAGCAGCGACCAGCCCGGCTCGATCCCGCCCGGCCACATCGCGCTCTGCGCGGCGTCGACGAACAGCGGGACACCGGCCTCCTCGCACAGCGCGGCCACCGCGCCCACCGGCTGCACCGTCCCGGCCTCGTGACTGGCGCTGATCAGCGCCGCGAGCGCCACACCCGGCGCCGCCACCGCCTCGTCGAAGGCGTCGACGTCGACACGCCCGGCGCGGTCGACACCGACCGGCACCGCCCGCCCGCCGTCGCGTTCGTGCAGTTCGGCGGCGTGCAGGACGGCCGAATGCTCGATCGCGGAGTGCACGAACACGTTCCCGGCCCGCGACCGCCCCCGCAGGCCGCCGAGGACCGCGGCGTGCACCGCCTGCGTCCCGTTCGCGGTGAACGACACCTCGTCGGGACGCGCGCCGATCACCGCCGCGACGGCCTCCCGCGAGGCGTCGAGCAGCTGCCTGGCACGACGCGCCGCGCCGTACAACTTGGACGGATCCGCCCAGCCGTCGGCCAGCGCCGCGGCCAGTGCCTGGGACGCGGCGGGGTGCAGCGGAAACGCGCTCGCGGCGTCGAAATAGGTCGAGGACACGGACGACAATATTCCACCCCGTGATGCGGCGGGGCCATTTAGTCCAGTAGTCTGCCGTCGTTGGTGCCCAAGGACCGAAGTACCGGTTGACGATTCTTCGCCGCACCGTGTCGCCCCGCCACAGTGGTGGGAGAGGATCGAAATAGGAAGGCAGGAGCAGGTGGCCGCGAGCCCATCGTCCGCAGCTTCCCGGCGAGTCAGCCGGCTGATCGGTCTCAGCGTCGTCGGCGCGGTCCTCACCACGGTCCTGGCGGGCTGCTCGGTCGAGGACGCCTTCTACTTCGGCTGGCCACGTACGAAGCCGAGTCCGCAGTCGGAGCAGATGTTCGACATGTGGATCTACTCGGCGATCGCCGCCCTCGCGGTCGGCGTCTTCGTGTGGGGTCTCATCTTCTGGTGCGTCATCCGCTACCGGAAGAAGGGCGAGGACCTTCCCCCGCAGACCCGCTACAACCTCCCGATGGAGCTGTTGTTCACGGTCACGCCGTTCATCGTCATCGCGGTCCTCTTCTACTACACCGCGATCATCCAGAGCAACGTCACCAAGGTCGACGAGAACCCCGACCAGACCATTCAGGTCACGGCGTTCAAGTGGAACTGGCAGTTCCAGTACCCCTCGACCGGCTCCGACCCGAACGCCAACGACGTCGACGACGTCAAGACCACCGGTGACAGCAACGTCATCCCGATCCTCGTGGTCCCGACCGGCCAGAACATCCGCTTCCTTGAGGACAGCCAGGACGTCATCCACTCCTTCTGGGTGCCCGACCTGCTCTTCAAGCGCGACGTCATCCCCGGTGTGACCAACCAGTTCCAGGTCACCATCAACGAGCCGGGTGCCTACGTCGGCCGCTGCGCCGAACTGTGCGGGACGTACCACTCGATGATGAACTTCGAGGTCCGCGCGGTTCCGCTCGCCGACTACAACACCTACCTCCAGCTGCGCGTCGAGGGCGCGACCACGCAGGACGCGCTGTCCGCGATCGGTCAGGAGCCCTACGCCGTCACCACCAAGCCGTTCGACACAGACCGCCAGGCCGAGCAGGGCTAAGGGAGTCGTCGAGATGAAAACCGAAGCGAACATCTTCCACGTCATCTGGGTGACCCTGCTGGTCTTCGCCGGCGGCTACATCTGGTGGGCGAAGGTCGAGGACGGGAAGATCGAATGGGTCGGCACCGTCGCCCTGATCCTCTCGGCCTGCCTGATCGCGATGTGCGGCCTGTACTTCTCCTTCGTGGCCCGGCGCATCGACCCGCGGCCCGAGGACCGCGCCGACGGCGAGATGGCCGACGGCGCCGGTGAGGTCGGCTTCTTCAGCCCGGGCAGCTACTGGCCCTTCGGCATCGCGCTCACCGCGACGATCGCCGGTGTCGGCGTCGTCTTCTGGTACCCCTGGCTGATCGCGGTCGGTCTCATCTCGGTGCTGGTGACCGTCGGCGGGCTGCTCTTCGAGTACTACACCGGTACCCGCCGACTCGGTCCCGAATAGCCGACGGACCCCTCCACCCCGATGTCCCCCCTCGCTATCGGGCTGGTCGTGTGCGCGGCGATCGCACACGCCAGTTGGAACCTGTACGCGAAGCGAGCCTCCACGGGAGGCCCCGTCTTCGTCTGGCTGGCGTGCGCAGCTTCGACCGTTCTCTACTTCCCGGTCGTCGCCGGCGTCGCGCTCGCGGTCAAACCCGACTGGAGCCTCAAGCTCCTGCTCGGAGTAGGTGTCAGCGGCCTTTTACATCTCAGCTACATCCTGTTCTTGCAGCGCGGGTACGCCAAGGGAGATCTCTCCGTGGTGTACCCGCTCGCACGTGGGACGGGACCCCTGCTGTCGGTCATCGTGGCCGTGGTGTTCCTCCAGGAACGCCCGAGCGTCATCGCGCTGCTCGGCACCGGCGTCGTGGTCTGCGGGATCCTGGTCATCGGCCTGGGCAGCGCCGGCGGCGAGCGGATGACGGCCATGACGGGCGTCCTCTACGGTGTCGGCAGTGGTGTGATGATCGCCGCCTACACCGTCTGGGACAGCTACGCCGTCAGCCAGCTGGCCATCATCCCGCTCATCATGCAGTGGGGTACCGGCCTGACGCGCACCCTCGCGCTGGCGCCCTACGCGCTGCCCCGCATCAACGAGATACGCAAGGTCTGGCGCGAGCACCGCAAGCCGGTCTTCGTCGTCGGGATCCTCGAACCCCTCGCCTACCTGCTGGTTCTCTTCGCGTTCAAGTACGCGCCGGTGACGGTCGTGGCGCCTTCGCGGGAGCTGTCCATCGTGGTCGGCGCGCTGTTCGGGTGGCTGCTGCTCGGGGAATCCCAGGCCGTGCGAAGAATCGCCGGTGCGCTCATCGTTCTGGGCGGCATCGTCGCGCTCGCGGCCACGTAGCTTGGAAGGGCTAGGATCCGCGGGCGGATCGCTCACGGCGACCGCCTGAGACCTTTGGAAGGACCGAGGTGACCTACCCCCCTCAGCCGGGTCAGCCCTACGACCCGGCGCAGCAGCCCGCCCAGCCCGACCCGTACGGGCAGCCCGCTCCCGACCCGTACGCGCAGCCCGCTCCGGACCCCTATGCCCAGCAGGCTCCGCAGTACCCGCCCCAGCAGCCCGACGCCTACGGTCACACCTCCGGTGCGCCCTACGGCCAGCCCGCCGGGGACCCCTACGCCCAGCAGCCCCCGACCCAGGGCTTCCAGCTCCCGGGCCAGCCCATGTACGGCGCCCCGGCGCCGCAGAAGTCGAAGGTCGGCCTGTTCGCCGCCATCGGCGGCGGTGCCCTGCTCGTCGTGATCCTGCTCGTCGTCATGATCGTCGCGCTCAGCGGCGGCGGGCCCGGCGACACGGTCAACTCCTACCTGGAAGCGGCCAAGGACGCCGACTTCACCGAGGTGAACTCCTACGTCTGCTCGATCGACAGCGACACCTACATGGATCCCGCCGACTTCACCGACGACGCCGAGCTGACCGAGTGGAAGGACGCCGTCGCCGACATGGAGTGGGAGATCCTGACCGAGTCCGAGGTCGGCGACAGCGCCTCGGTGACGGTGCGGATCACCAGCTCCTCGGCCCTGCTCGCCGGGGACGCCGAGTTCAAGCTGGAGAAGATGGACGGCGACTGGAAGATCTGCAGCGGCGGCTGAGCCCCGCGAACACGAGGCTATGGTGTTCCGGCAGCCGACCTGAGAGGACCGTCGTGACCGACCACCCGGATGAGACCGTGCCGGACACAGAACCGGCGGAGGTACCCGAAGACGGGCCCGAGGCCCCCACGGGCCGCAAAGGGGCGTTCATCGGGCTGGCGGTGGTGGCGGCGGTCGTCGCCCTCGGCGTCGCCGCGCTGGTCTTCTTCGTGCTCGACGCCGACGGTCCCTCCGACGTCGTCGACGACTACTTCCAGGCCCTCAAGGACGCCGACCTCGAAGGCGCCCGCGGGTACATGTGCGAGGCCGAGCGTGGCTCGCCGAGTCCCGACGACGCCGAGGCGCAGGCCGCCCTCGCCGGGCTGGTCGCCGACTTCGAGTGGGAGGTCGTCGACGAGAAGATCAACGACGCCGAGACCGAGGCGACGGTGACCGTCGAGATCGGCGGTCTGGGCGAGGCGGCGCAGGACACCGTCCGGCTGGTCGCCGAGTCCGGCGACTGGAAGGTCTGCGGCAACACGCCGTGACGCGCGACGGCCGGTCAGAGCTGCTGACCGGCCGGTGGCGTCACTCGGCGTCGAAGCCGATCGCGAAGGTCTCTTCGAGATCGTGCTTGGAGTAGGCGCGGAAGGCGATGTGGGTGTCGGTGTCGGCGACGCCCTCGACCTTGCTGATCCCGCCGGCGATGACCTCGGCGATCTGCTCGAACTCCCGCACCCGCACCATCGCGATGAGGTCGACGTGCCCGGCGGTGGAGTAGACCTCGCTGACGCCGGGCAGCTCGGCGAGCTTCTGGGCCACCTCGGGGATGGCGTCGGTGGCGCAGTCGATGAGGACGATCGCGGTGATCACAGCTTTGCTCCTTCGATCGAGGCCGCGTGCCGGTCGGCGGCGGCCAGCCGCTGCGGGGTGCCGCAGTCGATGAACACTCCATCATGGGTGACCGGCCGCAGCGCGCCGTTCCGTTCGGCCGGGCGCCACACCGTGCGCACCAGCTCGCTCGGTTCGGGCGCGAGGTCCTTCACCAGGTTCCAGGGCAGCAGGGACGCCCCGGCGAACGCGTGGCCGCTGAACAGGTGCGGTTCTTCGGGGGCGACGACCCCCAGCAGCCGTACCTCCCGGCGATCCCAGCCGTCGAGGAGGCGCCGGTAGGGTTCGGCGCCGCCGTCGAGGTAGGCGTCGGCGTTGCAGACGAGCACGTCGCGCCCGCCGATCCAGTCCTTGAGCCGCGCCACCCCGCCGGAGGTGCCCAGCGGGGGCGGGTCCTCGACGGAGAGCCGGGCGCGGTCGCCGACGGCGGCGACGATCTGGTCGGCGAGATGGCAGGCGTTGACCGCGACCAGGTCCGGACCGGCGAAGCCGAGCGCGGCCAGTCTCGCGAAGGTGCGGTCGAGCAGGGAGACCCCGCCGACCTTCAGCAGCGGTTTGGGCGTGTGCAGGGTCACCGGACGCAGGCGCCGACCCTCACCGGCGGCGAGGACGACGGCGCACAAGCGCTCCGGTGCACTAGTCACTGACGGGCTCCCCGAGGCTCTCGGCGTAGGGCCCGATCCCGTAGTGCGACAACAGCTTCGCGCTGGCCGGGGTCAGCGGCGGCAGATTCGCCAGGTCGTGCCACTCGATGTCGAGAACCTCGGCGCCGTCGATGGTCAGCTCGGTGGTGTCCGGGTCGACGTTCGCGGTGAACACGACGTCCACCCAGCGGCCGCTGGTGTGCACCACCGCGTTCGGCGACGCCGGCACCAGCTCGGTACCGCCCGCCAAACGCACGCCGGTCTCCTCGGCGAGTTCCCGCACGGCCGCGTCGATCGGGTACTCGCCCCGGTCGATCAGGCCCGCGGGCAGGCCCCATCCGTGGCCGGGGGGCTGGCGCAGCAGGAGCAGGCGGGAGCCGTCGTGGTCGTGCAGCAGGATCACCGCGCCGAGGATGTACTTGGGGGAGATGCGCCTGGCCAGGAAGCGCTGCATGCGCCGCGGCAGCCGGTAGAAGACGCGGTAGACGGTGCCGCGCAGAAGCCCGGCCCGACGACGATTCACCATGACGCGTTACCTTACGCAGCGCCCGCCGCGGCTCAGGCGCCCGCCACCTCGACCCAGCGGGCGAGGGTGCGTTCGGTGTCGCCGGAGTCGATGGCGTGCGCCGCCCGGACCAGGCCCCGGCGCAACGCGCCCGGCAGGTCGGCGGCCCAGTCGTCGTCGGTGGAGTGCAGTCCCTCGTGCGCGGCGAAGGCGGCGGCGGCGTTGAGCACGACGGCGTCGCGGACCGGGCCGGTCCGCCCGGCGAGCAGTTCGTGCGTGACCTTCATGTTGAAGGCCGCGTCGTCCCCGCGCAGGGCCACCGGCTCCACGCGCGGCAGGCCCAGGTCGACGGCGTCGATGACGCTGAAGGTCACCTCACCGCGATGGGCGAGCCAGACCTGCGTCGGCGAGGTCGTGGTGAACTCGTCGAGACCGTCGACACCACGCAGGACGAGGGCCGTCCCGCCACGGCGGGCGATGACGCCGGCCATCACGGGGGCCATCGTCTCGTCGGCGCAGCCGATCGCGCCGACCTTCGGGCGCGCCGGGTTGGTCAGCGGGCCGAGGAAGTTGAAGAAGGTCGGGATGCCCAGCTCCCGGCGGGTCGCGGCGGCGTGCCGCATCCCGGCGTGGAAACGCGCGGCGAAGCAGAAACCGATCCCGGCCTCGCGCACACAGCGCACGACCGCCTCGGGGGACAGGTCGAGCGGGACGCCGAGCGCCTCGATCAGGTCGGCCGAACCGCACTTCGACGACGCGGCCCGGTTGCCGTGCTTGACGACGGGGACACCGCCCCCGGCGACCACGAGCGCCGCCATCGTCGAGATGTTGACGGTGTGCGCCTGGTCTCCGCCCGTGCCGACGATGTCGGCGGCGACCGGAAGCTCACCGGGAAGCTGCACGGCGTGCGCGACCATGGCCTCGACCAGGCCGGCGACCTCCTCCGGTGTCACCCCCTTCGCCCGCAGCGCCACGGCGAAGCCCGCCACCTGCGCGGGGGTGGCCTCACCGGCCATGATCTCGCCCATCGCCCACGCCGTGTCCTCGGCGGACAGGTGCGTGCCGGACAGCACGGTGGACAGGAGGTGCGGCCAGGTACGCGCGCCCATGATGGGCCTCCGGGTCTATCGGGAGTTGGCGGGGGAACGGCGCTTCTTGAGCAGGGCCACGACCGACTCGGCGGTGGTCACCGGGTCGAGCGGGTGCGTGAGGGTGGCGTCGGCACGCGACCAGGCGCCCAGCCACTCGTCGGCGGAACGGGCCAGCACGACGCAGGAGGTCGGCGGGTCTTCGAGCTCGTCGCGCAGCTGACGGGCGACACCGAGACCACCGGCGGGCTGGGCCTCACCGTCGAGGAGCATGAGATCGACCTCATAGTCGTCGATGACCCGCACGGTCTCGGCGTAGTCGGCCGACTCGACGTACTCAATGTGGACGTCGGCGGCGGGGTTGTCGCCGATGGCCGAGCGCATTGCCTTGCGCACCGCCGGGTTGTGGCTGTACAGAAGGACGGTGTACTCGGTGCTCATGCTGACTCCGCGGTAGCTGTTCGCGCGCCCGCCGGGTGGCGGGCCCGTGCGCCGTGACGGCACACTGCGGATCGTACTCGCCGCCCGACCGGCGTCCGGGACCCAGGAGGGAATCGGGCCGGGCGGGTCACCACCCGAACACGTATCGACCGTTGTCGCTGCTCAACAGGCATCGGACACATGAGACACGCGCGGATTACGCACCCCTCTACACAGCGTCGACGATCAACGGTAATAATGACCGCGTGACAGCGGCCCAAGCCACCATCGACAAGAGCCGAATCCATTCGCTGACCCGTCCCAACATGGTCAGCGTCGGCACGATCGTTTGGCTATCCAGCGAACTGATGTTCTTCGCGGCGCTCTTCGCCGCGTACTTCTCGATCCGGGCGCACGCGCCCGAGTTGTGGGAGCATCACACGGCGAACCTGAACGTCCCCTACGCGCTGGTCTTCACCATCATCCTGGTGGCGTCCTCGGTCACCTGCCAGATGGGTGTCTTCGCCGCGGAGAAGGGCGACGTCTACGGCGTGCGCCGCTGGTTCGCCATCACCTTCGTGATGGGCCTGGTCTTCGTGCTCGGCCAGGCGAACGAGTACCGCAACCTCGTCGCCGAGGGCATGCCGCTCGACCTCGACGGATACAGCACGATGTTCTACCTGACGACCGGCTTCCACGGCCTGCACGTGACCGGCGGTCTGATCGCGTTCATCTTCTACATGATCCGTACGACCATGGGGCGCTTCACGCCCGCCCAGGCGACCTCGGCGATCGTGGTGTCCTACTACTGGCACTTCGTCGACATCGTCTGGATCGCACTGTTCGGCATGATCTACTTCCTGAAATAAGTGAGGATGACCGTGGCTGCAGAGAGCAGACCTCGAAGCCGTCAACGCGGGCGGTTCCGTCGGCTCGGCAAGGTGGCGCGATTCATCGCGGCACTCGCCTTCGTCGGCGCCACCTACACGGCCTTCTCGCCCGGCATCTACGCCGACGAGCCCACCGACTCCGCCCTGACGCTCGACGAGCAGCGGGGTAAGGAGATCTTCGACCAGAGCTGCATCAGCTGCCACGGCCCCGACGCCCAGGGCGTCGAGGACCGCGGGCCCAGCCTGATCGGCGTCGGTTCGGCGGCCGTCGAGTTCCAGGTGAACACCGGCCGCATGCCGATGGCGCGCCAGGAGGCGCAGGCCCTGCGCAAGCCCCCGATGTTCACGCCCGAGCAGGCGGCCTTCCTGGGCGCCTACATTCAGGCCATCGGCGGTGGACCGGAGGTCCCCGAAGACGTCGACCTGGACAACCTCGAAGGCGCCGACGTCGCCAACGGCGGCACGCTGTTCCGCGTGAACTGCTCCAGCTGCCACGCCTTCTCCACCGGTGGTGGCGCGCTGTCGTCGGGCAAGTTCGCCCCGGACCTCCACCCGGCCTCGGCCGTGGAGATCTACCAGGCGATGCTGTCGGGCCCGCAGAACATGCCGGTCTTCGCCGACAACCAGCTCACCCCTGACCAGAAGCGCGACCTGATCGCCTACATCAAGTACATCCAGGACGACCAGGCGCAGGGTGGCTGGGACCTCGGGGCCTTCGGGCCGTCGACCGAGGGCCTGGCGATCTTCCTCGTCGGAATTGTGGCGTTGGCGCTCGCCACGCTCTGGATTGCAGGGAAGTCATGAGCACCGAGGTTCCAGCAGGCGAGGGGAAGAAGGACGAGCAGGCCGAGCCGCTCGACGTCCTCGACCCCAACGTCACCCGTTTCGAGCTCGTCAAGGAGGCACTGCGCCGTGACGGCGTGGAGATCCTCCACTACGAACCGCGCTTCCCGGTCCCCGGGACCAAAGAGGAGAAGCGGGTCGTCCGCACCATCTCCTTCTTCTTCGTCCTGTCCGGCCTGGCCGCGCTCGGCTTCATCGTCGCCTACATCTGGTGGCCGTGGGAGTACGAGTTCGGCGGCGCCGACACGTGGTCGAAGTGGTACACGCCGGTCCTCGGCGCGCTGCTCGGCATCGCGCTCGGCGGCATCGGCATCGGGATCCTGACCTGGTCGAAGAAGCTCCTCCCCGTCGAGGAGCTCATGCAGGAGCGGCACGACGGCGCCTCCGACCCGGTGGAGCGCAGGCTCACCGGAGCGACTCTCGTCCACATCGGCGACGAGACCGGCGTGGCCCGCCGTCCCATGCTCAAACGCGCGCTGCTCTTCGGTGCCGCGCCGCTCGGCCTGGCCGCGCTGATGCCCATCGGCGGTCTGATCAAGGACCCGGGCGACGCGCTGTTCACCACGGGCTTCAACCCGAAGTTCAACGGCGGCAACCCGGTGCGCCTGATGCGCGAGGACGGGACGCTCATCCGTCCCGAGGAGATCAGCGTCGGCGGCCAGATCACGGTCTTCCCGGCGATCCCCGGCGGCGCGACCCTCAAGCACGCCGACTCCCCGACGCTGCTGATCCACCTGCGGGAGCCCGACGCCGAAGAGGCCCGGAACAACGCCTACGAGATGAACAAGGGCTCCCAGTGGGAGAACCTCATCGCGTACTCCAAGATCTGCACCCACGTCGGCTGCCCGGCCAGCCTGTACGAGCAGCAGACGAACCGGCTGCTCTGCCCCTGCCACCAGTCGCAGTTCCACATCACCAACAACGCCACGCCGATCTTCGGGCCGGCGACCCGTGCCCTGCCGCAGCTGCCGATCAGCGTCGACGAAGAGGGCTACCTCTACGCGACGTCGGACTACAAGGTCGCGATCGGCCCGGCCTTCTGGGAGCGTGAACGAAAGTGAAGCGTCGCAAACTCGACGTCAAGCAGCTCCCCGCGAAGGCGGCCGGAGAGCTCGACGACCGGTTCCAACTGGCGAGTCCGCTCCGCAAGGTCCTGACCAAGGTCTTCCCCGACCACTGGTCGTTCCTGCTCGGCGAGATCGCGCTGTTCTCGTTCATCGTGCTGCTGCTCACCGGCACGTTCCTGGCGCTGTTCTTCGACCCGTCGATGACCGAGGTGCACTACGAGGGCGCCTACGCCCCGTTGCGCGGCATCGAGATGTCGAAGGCCTACGAGTCCAGCCTGAACCTGTCCTTCGACGTGCGCGGCGGACTCATCCTGCGCCAGATGCACCACTGGGCCGCGCTGCTGTTCATGGCCGCGATCGTCGTCCACATGGGCCGTACCTTCTTCACCGGCGCGTTCCGCAAGCCGCGTGAGACGAACTGGCTCATCGGTGTGCTGCTGTTCTGGCTCGGCTTCGCCGAGGGCTTCATCGGCTACTCGCTTCCCGACGACGCGCTCTCCGGTACCGGTCTGCGCATCGCCGGCGGCATCGCCGAGTCGATCCCACTGGTCGGCTCGTGGGTCTCCTTCGCCCTGTTCGGCGGAGAGTTCCCGGGCGACTCGGTGATCCCGATGTTCTACATCCTGCACGTGTTCCTGCTGCCGGGCCTCCTGCTGGCACTCATCGGCGTCCACGTCGGTCTGGTGTTCATCCAGAAGCACACCCAGTGGCCCGGGCCGAAGCGCACCGAGCACAACGTCATCGGGTACCGGATGTTCCCGAACTACGTGTCGAAGCAGGGCGGGTTCTTCATGCTCGTCTTCGCGGTGATCGCGCTGATGGCGGGCCTGTTCCAGATCAACCCGATCTGGATGTTCGGACCGTACCGGGCCGAAGTCGTGTCGGCGGGCTCGCAGCCCGACTTCTACGTCATGTTCCTCGACGGCATCGTCCGGCTCTTCCCGGCCTGGGAGATCAGGGCCTTCGGCTTCACCGTTCCGGCGGTGTTCTGGCCAGGCATCGTCGGCATGGGGCTGTTCACCATGCTGCCGCTGATGTACCCGTTCCTGGAACGGCGCTTCACCAAGGACAAGGCGCACCACAACCTGCTCCAGCGGCCCCGGGACGTTCCGGCCCGCGCCGGAGTCGGCGCGATGGCCCTGGCCTTCTTCATCATCTGCACACTGTCGGGCGCCAACGACATCATCGCCGACAAGTTCAACATCAGCCTGAACGCGATGACCTGGGGCGGCCGGATCGGACTGCTGGTGGTACCGCCACTGGCGTACCTGATGACCTACCGGATCTGCCTCGGACTCCAGCAGCACGACCGCGAGGTCCTCGCCCACGGTGTCGAGACCGGCATCATCAAGCGCGACGCCGACGGCCGCTTCTACGAAGTGCACCAGCCGCTGGCACAGCCGGACGAGCACGGACACACCTCGCTGGAGTACAACGGCTGGACCGTACCGAAGAAGATGAACCGCCTCGGCGCGCTCGCACCCACGCTGAAGGGCTTCTTCAAGCCGATCGAGCAACCGGCCCCCAAGCCGGAAGCCGACGGCGAGGACGGCGAAGTCGGCGACGGCGAAAAGCGTGAGGAGATCACCGCCGGGAAGTAGCGGCGGTGACGGAGCAACCCCGGTCCCCTTGAGGGGGCCGGGGTTGTTTGTGTTTGGTGTTGGTTTTGGTTTTGGGTAGAGCCTGTGCTGGTTGGCTCGCTGCGCTCGCGATGCTGCTGGCGCCGCTGCGCGGCTTCGCCTCCGGGCCTTCGGCCCGCTTGCCGCTGGGCACGGTGGTCGCCTCCGCCGCCTTACTGGGTGGGGACTGTCGTGGCCATGGGTGCGGTTGGTCTTGTGTTGCGGGGCGGCTTTGGCGACCACCGCGCCTTACGCGGCAGAGTTCACCCGTGGTGGGTCGCGGCTTGGGGGAAGCTCTGGCCCGCGTCTGCGCCCGGACCTGCGCCCGCACGCTTCCGCCTTCCGTCTCGGACCTCGCGGCCTTCCACCGCAGGCCTCGCCACCCGCCGAGTCGCGCTTTCCCAGCCCCGCCAGCCCGACCCGCCGCCGCTACCCCGCCGCGTCACGCTTCGCTGCCCGCAAGCCCGCAAGCCCGCAAGCCCGCAAGCCCGCAAGCCCGCAAGCCCGCAAGCCCGCAAGCCCGCAAGCCCGCAAGCCCGCAAGCCCGCAAGCCCGCCGTGGCACATTCCGCTGGCCCGCGCGCACGGCCCGGAGCCGCTCGCCCGCGAGCCCGCCGTTGGCCGTCAGCTGCCCGAAAGCATGTAGGCCCGCCAGCGAGTGCGCGAGTCCACTGTTAGCCGTCAGCTTCCCGCGAGCGTGCAGGCCCGCGAGCCCGCCGCCTTCCATACCGGACCTCGCCGCCCGCCGCGCCACGCTCCGCCAGCTCGCGTCGGCCCGCCGGTGCCACTAGCCCGCCCCACCGCCGCTGCCTCCGCGTCAGCCCGTCAGCTGCTCGCAAACGAGCAGGCCCGCCAGAGCCCGCCGTGTCACGCTTCCTCAGCCCTCAGCCCTCAGCCCTCAGCCCTCAGCCCTCAGCCCTCAGCCCTCAGCCCTCAAGTCCCCAGCCCTCAAGTCCCCAGCCCTCAAGTCCCCAGCCCGTTCTCGCGAGCCATTGAGGCTTGGGGGTTCACGGATCGGCGGCTTCGGGCGGCCCACTGGGCCGTGAGTTTCCGGCCCGCCAGTTTCCATCCCGCCGCCCGTTCTCGCGAGCCATCGAGGTTCGGGGCGGTTCACGGATCCGCGGCTTCAGCCCGCCCGCTGGGCCGCTGGCCCGTGGGTAGCCAGCTCGCGAGCCCCGGCCTGTCAACCAGCCCTCGCCGCCTTCCACCGCAGACCTTGCCGCCAGCCGCCAGCCCGTTCTCGCGAGTGATCGGGGCTCGGGTGGTTCACGGATCGGCGGCTCCAGCGGCCAGTCCGTTGGCTGGCGAGCCATCGGCTAGTCGGCCAGTCGGCTGCGAGTTTCCATCCCGCCAGCCGTCCTCGCGTGCCATCGAGGTTCGGGGTGGTTCAGGGATCGGCGGCTTCCGCCCGCCCGCCAGCCCGTGGGTATCCAGCTCGCGCGTCCCGGCCCGCAGGCTTGCCGTCCACAGCCCGCCGGCGTTCTCCCGAGCCGTCGGGGCCAGGGGCGGCGGCCTCAGCTGGCGGCCAGCCCTGGAGCCCCGCCCGCCAGCCGTCCTCCCCAGCCACCGGCCGCGGCGCGGCTCGGCCCGGCGGCCCCGGCCGCCCCACACCCGCCCTCCACCAGCGCGGCACCGTCCGTCCCGCTCCGAGTCGGCTCCTCACGAGTACCTCTCCACCAACCCCGCGAACACCCCGAACGCAGGCTTCGCCCCGTACCCGTCGTCCATCAGCCCGAAGCGCCAGAACAGGCCTTCCCCGCCACTGTCCGCGTCCCGCAGTGAGAAGTGCGTGTACGCCGCCACGTTCACCTCCCTCGCCGCCTTCACCACCGCCCCGACGATCGTTGCCACGATCTGTGCCTGCTGTTCCGGTGTGCGGGCGGGGCCTGTCGGCCAGCCGTTTTCGGTGATGTGGATCGGGATGTCGGCGGCGATGCCGGCGGGGGTCAGGATCTGCTCGCGGTGGTAGGTGAGGAGTCCGGCCGTTCCCTCGGCGAGTTCGGCGAGCGGCATGGGCCGGAAGACGTCGGGGAAGAAGTCGAGGCCGACGTAGTCGAGGGCGGCG
The DNA here is from genome assembly GCF_014202425.1 of Phytomonospora endophytica. Taxonomy (GTDB): domain Bacteria; phylum Actinomycetota; class Actinomycetes; order Mycobacteriales; family Micromonosporaceae; genus Phytomonospora; species Phytomonospora endophytica. The sequence continues at coordinate 261,005 of NZ_JACHGT010000005.1, forward strand.
GTGAACTCCGGGCCGCCGAGGGTGGTGAGGTCGGCGACGAAGCCGGCGGCGGGACCGAACAGGACCGTCGTGTTGAACCCGACGCGCAGATCGGCGAAGCCCCTGGCACGGGCCTCGTCCTTGGCGGCGAGGACGCCCGCGACGATCGCCTCCCGCACGCGCGGATAGGCGCCGTCGAGGGTGGGGTTGCCGACGACGTTCGGTTCCTCCGCGATCTGGAGCGTGGCGACGTCGGCGCCGTGGCGGGCGACCTCGGCGCGGACCCAGTCGGCGTAGCCGTCGACGTCGCCGGTGGGGGACTGGTACTGCAGGACCAGGTCGAGTTTCCGGCCCGGCGTGACGTACTGTTCGACGCGGTCGGGCGTGGACGGCGTATCGGCCGCACCGGTGTAGGTGCGGTATCCGCGGACGAGGGTGACACCGAGCTCGTCGAGGGCCTTCGTGATGGCGGCGGGGTCGTCGGGGGGACCGGACAGGACGCGGCCCTGGTCGTCGCCGAGCGCGCCGCCGGGGTAGATGCCGAAGATCATGCGTTCTCGCTCTCGTCGGGTGAGGTGGGCCAGGTGAGGGTCCCGGCGCGGATCTCGTCGGCGATGGCGCGCACCCAGGCGCGTTCGCCGTCGAGCTGGTGCAGGGCGTATTCGGCCTCGATGACGTGGAGGCGGGGGACCGCGGCCGCGGTCAGCGCCTCGTCGAGGGCGGCGCGTTCGGCGTCGAGGAGTTCGCCGAGGCGGTCCTCGCGTTCGCGGAGGGCGGCGAGCGCTCCCTGCGGGCCGAGGGCGCCGAGGTAGGCCACGGCGGTGAGGAAGGCGGGGTACTCGCGTCGCGGCCGGCGGATCTGGTCGCCGAGGCGGGCGGTGAACTCGGCGCGGCCCTCCGGGGTGAGTTCGTAGACGGTCCGGGCGGGCCGGCCGCCTTCGCGGACGGTCGCGAGGGCGGTGATCCAGCCGGCGGTCTCGATGGCGCGGACGACGTCGTAGAGGGATCCGCGGTTGATCCGCACGGCGGCGTCCTTGCCGCGTTCGCGAAGCACGGCCGCCATCTCGTAGGGGTGCATGGGCCGTTCCATGAGCAGGCCCATGAGGGGGAGGACGAGTGGATTGTCGGTAGTCCGTTTTGGCATGGTCGACTCCTGATAGCAGAACTCGACTATAGCGCGCTGAAGGCGAGAGTGAAGATCATCGGGCGTGTGCTCCGACACGTCCGGGATGCTCCAAAGTGGACGCTGCGTGCCCGATTCCGGACCGGCCGAGAAGGCATATCGAAACACTTCACTGCACGTCGCACCCCCTGTGCGACACCGCCTCCAGCACCCGCGAATCGTCCGATCGGATGAGCGACACTTCGCCCTCGATCACTAGGTTCTGCCCGGTCGTCCCATTAGGATCGCCAAAGACGCGACAATAGGCGGACGGAGGTGTGACGTGCTGCGGGCCATCCTCTCAAGATCCAGTGAGTCGAACGACGGGCTGAGCGCCCTCGTGGACCAGCTCGTGCGCACCCACCGCGCCGAGTACGCCAGCCCCGACATCCCCCTCCTGCGCAAGGCCTACCGCATCGGCGAACAGATGCACCGCGGCCAGATGCGCAAGAGCGGCGAGCCCTACATCACCCATCCCCTCGCCGTCACCCAGATCCTCGCCGAGCTCGGCATGGACACCACGACGCTCGCGGCCTCACTGCTGCACGACACCGTCGAGGACACCAGCTACACGCTCGAACAGCTCCGCGCCGACTTCGGCACCGAGGTCGCCTGGATGGTCGACGGCGTCACCAAGCTCGACAAGGTCTCCTTCGGTGAGGTCGCCGAGGCCGAGACCACCCGCAAGCTCATCGTCGCCGCCGGACGCGACATCCGGGTCATGGTCATCAAACTCGCCGACCGGGTGCACAACATGCAGACCCTCGGCTTCAAGTCCCGGCCCTCGCAGGTGCGCATCGCCAAGGCCACCCAGGACGTCCTGATCCCCCTCGCCGACCGGCTCGGCCTCTACGTGCTCAAACGGGAGCTGGAGGACCTCGTCCTCGGCATCATCGAACCCGAGCTCTACCAGGAGATCGAGAAGTTCCTGGCCAGCGGGGGAGACCGCATCGCGCGCGTCGAGGCCGCGCGCCGCAGGCTCGCCCCGCAGCTGCGCGAGGTCCGCGTCACCGCCGAGATCGTCGACCGGCCCCGCCACCACTACTCCGTCTACCGCGAGCGCAACGCCGGCCGCCCCAGCGGGAGACACGACCCGCTGCGCCTCGTCCTGCTCGTCGAAGGCTCCGACACCGACTGCTACGCCGCCCTCGGCGCCGTCCACAACACCTGGCAGCCGATCCCCGGGCGCTTCAAGGACTTCATCGCCTCACCGAAGTTCAACATGTACCAGTCACTGCACACCACCGTCTTCGGCCCCGACCACGAGCCCATGGACGTCATGGTCCGCACCCGGCACATGAACCGGATCGCCGAACTCGGCATCATCGCCCAGCTCTCGCCAAGCGGCCAGCGCGCCCACCGCGGGCCCGAGAAGCTGCTGTGGCTCACGCGCCTGCTCGACTGGCAACGCGAGACCAACGACTCGGCCAAGTTCCTCGAATCACTGCGCTGCGACCTCGCCGACGAACAGATCCTGGTGTTCACCTCCCAGGGCAAACAGGTCCTCATGCCCCTCGCCGCGACCCCCGTCGACCTCGCCTACAGCGTCGACACCCGCATCGGCGACCGCCTCATCGGCGCCTACGTCAACGGCCGCCTCGTACCGCTCTCCCGCGGCCTCGCCGACGGCGACCTCGTCGAGATCATCACCGCCGAAGGCGGCGACTACCCAGGCCCCTCGCAGGAATGGCTCCTCACCGCCAAGACCCCGCAGGCGCAACTCCAGATCAGCCAGTGGTTCGCCGGGCACCGCGACGACCGCATGCCCGAGAAGGCCCTCGGCGAACGCATCACCGCCGGCCGCGCCGCCCTCAAACTCGCCCTCCACCAACGCGACCGCGGCCTGTCCACCGACGAACCGCTCATGCGCCTCGGCCGCGACCTCGGCTACCGCGACGTCGACGCCCTCTGCCTCGCCGTCAGCGACGGCAAGATCGACGCCGGCCAGCTCGCCGACCGCCTCATCGACATGGTCGACCGCGTCCCGTTATCGTCGGGCACACCCCGGGCCTGGCAGGCCGAGGCCTCAGAGGCGTGAGCGCGCCCGCCGCAGCGTGACCGATAAGTCGGCGTCCTGCGCCTTCGCCAGCAGCCACCCGTAACGCCCCGCGCCCCGCACCGGCGACGACCAGCCGTCGCTACTGCGCACCAGCCGCGTCTCCGGATCCTCCAGCCAATGCAGGATCCGCTCCGTCTCATTGGCATAGGCCGCCGGAAGCTCCCCGACGACCGTCTCGGCCGTCGCCACGAGCACCTCGACCGTCGACATGGGATCCGCGCCCGGCGCACTGTGCCCCGCCGACACCAGACGCCCATGACGCACCACCGCGATGTCCCAGCCACGGTCGGCGGAACGGCGAGCCGCGACCCACTCGGCGATCCGCGTGATCGCCGCCAAACGCTGCGTCCGGATGGCCGCGCGCAAGAACGAGACCAGCCGCTCACGAACCGCCGCGGCCTCCTCGAAACGCTCCGCACCCGCCAGCGACTCGATACGCGCCAGCAGCGGACCCACCACCGGATCAGGATCACCCGACATCGCCTCGGTGAGGCCCCCCACGAGCTCGCCGTAAGCCTCCACCGAAATCTCGTGACGGCAGGGCGCGGGACAGCGACCCAACTCGGCCAGCGCGCACACCGGGCTCATCTTCCGCACCGACAACCGCGTCGTGCACTGCCGCAACGGAATCGCCTCAACGATCGCGTCCACCGTGGACTCCGCCGCGCCCCGCGAACTGAACGGCCCCAGCCAGTGAGCGTCCCCCGCCGACAACTGCCGCACGATCGACAGACGCGGATAGGCCTCGTCGGTCAACTTCAGCCAGTTCACGCCCTCCGGATTCTTCGAACGGCGGTTGAACGGAGGCTTGTGCGCCGCGATCATCCGCAACTCACGGACCTCCGCCTCCAGACCATGCGCGCACTCGACGGTCTCGATGCGCGTCGTCCGCCGCACCATCTCCCGCATCTGCCGGCGCGTCTCCCCGGCCGTGAAATAACTCCGGACCCGCGCCGCCATGTTGATCGACGTCCCGACGTACAAGGGCTGATCATCGGCGTCGCGGAAGATGTAGACGCCGGGCCGGTCTGGAACCTTCTCCGCCAGATGACGCTTCTTGCGCAGCTCCGGCGGCACCGCCCGCCCGAACTCGGCCAGCTCCTCATAGGTGTGCACGCCATGACTGCCCAGCCGCTCGATCAACGCGTGCAGGACATCGACCGTCGCACGGGCATCCGCCAAAGCGCGGTGATTCGGCGAGACCGTCGCCCGGAAATAACGCGCGAGCGTCCCCAGCCGCTTGTTCGGGACCTCATCGCGATCCACCAGCCGGCGCGCCAACACGACCGTGTCGACCACCCGAGGCTTCGGCCACGCGTAACCGCAACGATCCGCCGCCGCCTTCAAGAACCCCACATCGAAAGGCGCGTTGTGCGCCACCAGAACACAACCGGCCGCGAACTCCAGAAACGCCGGCAAGACCTCCCGAATCGACGGCGCGTCCCGCACCATCTCATCCGAGATGCCCGTCAGCATCGTGATCCGCGCATCGATCGGCTCACCCGGATTCACCAGCGAACCGAACTCCCCCAGGATCTCCCCACCACGAACCTTCACCGCCCCGACCTCGGTGATCGCCGAACTGTCCGACGCGACACCCGTCGTCTCCAAGTCCACCACCACGAAAGTGATGTCGGAAAGCGGCTCCCCACGGTCGAGAAGAGACGGTTGAACAGCCCTGCCCCGCCCGGACCCCTCAGCAGACGCACCCCTGCCGTTCACGACATCGACCACGCAGGGGACCCTACCGGTCAGGTGTGACAGGGCTGGCTTGGCTGTGTGGTTGGTTCGCTGCGCTCGTGGTGCGGCTGGTCTGTTGGGTGGGGTCGCCTGCGGGGCTTCGGGCCGCTTGGCGCTGTGGGGGTTGCGGGGGTGGCTGCGTCGGCCACCGCGCCTCGCGCGGCGGAGTTCGAACCTGCGGGGTGCGGCCGCGCGGGCGGTCGGCCCGGGGGTGCGGCCGCGCGGACCGCTCGGCGTGCGGGGTTGGGGTGCGAGGTGGTTGTCCACAACCGGAGGGTTGTCCACAGCGAGCCGTGTTCGTGTTCGCCGGCCACGCCTGGACTGGCGCTACGGTCGGATTTAGGGCGGAGGCCGGGAGGCCCCTGGGGGCATTCACGTTTCGCGTAGGCGTCTGGTGGGTGGGGGTTGCGGGGGTGGCTGCGTCGGCCACCGCGCCTTGCACGGCAGAGCTCGACCCGGCGGGGTGAGGGCGCGCGGGGCGTGCGGGCGGTTCGGCCCCGGGGGTGCGGCCGCGCGGGCGTTCGCCGTGTGGGTTGGCGCCGCGCCGACGGTTCAGCCGCCCGGCGCTCCCGCCCGGTTGTCCACAACCGCCCGGTTGTCCACAGCGAGCCGTGTTCACCTTCGCCACCCACGCCTGGACCGGCGCTACGGTCGGATTTAGGGCGGAGGCCGGGAGGCCCCTGGGGCCGTTCACGTTTCACCCGCCGCCCACATCCGCGCGAGCGCCTGACCGCGAGCCGGTCGCTCGCGTCGCCCGTAACCGCGCATGCGGAATGGCGCGCGATTCAGCCGAATCGCGCGCCATCTCGGTCGGCCCGCAGGGGCCGCCCCGTCCGCGACGCCCCAGCAGCGCCCACCCGCGACGCCCCAGTAGCCCCCGCCCGTGACGCCGCAGCAGCGCCCGCCCGTGACGCCGCAGCAGCGCCCGCCCGCGACGCCCCAGCAGCCGCCCCCAGCAGCCCCGCCCGTGACGCCGCCGCAGCCCCCCAGCAGCACCCCCCACCCCACCAGACCCCGCCCTCCCCCACGGGGCGGGGTCTGGCGTGGGTTACTTCGCCGCGACCTCGCCGTTGAAGACGGCGGTGTCCGGCAGCTCCGTGATGTCGTCGCCGTAGTTCGGCGACACCTCGATCTGCAGCTTCGTCTCGGCCGGGTCCAGGACGCAGGCGAAGTCCCCCGTGGCCTTCTTGCCGTCGTTGACGGTGCCCGTCAGCTGGCCGCCGAGGCCCTCGTCGAAGACCTCCTCGGCGGCCGAGCCGTCGTCGCCGGTCTTGCACTGGATCGTGAACAGGCCCAGGTCGACGGCCTTGCCCGTCTTGTTCTCCACCTGGACGGTGAACCGCACGAAGTCGGTCTCCGCGGGCAGCGCGGTGTCGGAGGACTTACCGCGCTCGAAGTTCGACAGGGTGACGGTGAAACCGTCCGGGTAGGCATACGGCGTGTCCAGGCCGTGCTCGCCGTCCTTTTCGTCACTCGCGGGAGCCTGCGAGCCGGTGTCGGCGGGCTTGTCGTCGCCCTTGCCGCCGTCATCACTGGAACCGCATCCGGCAAGGAGTGCCAGGCTCAGCAGGGCGGCGGAGGTAACGATCGTCTTCTTCAAGGTTCGTCCTTCAAGGTTCGGCTTTGTTCAGTGGGCTGGACTGCCGGTGTCCGAGCTGAACCTTAAGAGAACCCAAGATCACTTGACTAACGGATTCGTGCCAGGGTGGCCTGCCGCACGAAGAAAACAAGACAATCTTGGACCAAGACCGGCGATTCTTCGGCGCAGGCCATTCAGGCCCGGCTGAGCCTCCGCAACAGCGTGTCCGACGACAGCGGGTAGGCGCCGTGCCGGCGGGTGCCGTCGGCGACCTCCTTGTCCGACGAGATCACGATGACGGGACGGCCGTTCGGCTCGGCGCGCACCAGCGCGCGGATCACCTCGTCGGCGGTCTCGCCCTTCCTGCTGAACAGGACCCGCACACCCCGCGGTGCCGGCGGCAGGCCGTGCATGCGCTCGGCCCCGTCGAACACGATCGTCGTCTCGGCACCGGTCTGCGCCGCCAGCCCCGACATCCCGCGGATCAGCCGCGCGCGCTGCTGCTCCAGCGACAGCTCCTTGTAGCCGCGCATCGTCACGTTGTACCCGTCGACGACCAGGTGCGCCTTCGGCAGGGCCAGCAGATCGTCCAGCCTGGACGGATCATCGGCGTCGAGGCCGCGCGCGGCGGCCGTCCCCGACGGTCCGGGCAGGTCGGCGATCGTCCCGCCGATCAGGTCGGCGGGCGTCTTCTCCGCCGGCTCCAGCGCCAGCTCACGACGCAACCCCTGCGCGGCCTCACCGATCGTCTCCAGCAGCAGCCACAAGCGCGCGTCGTTGAGCGCACGCGCGTCACGGGCACCGTGCCGGGCCTGTTCGAGGGCCTTGCGGGCCTGTTCGAGCTCCTGCCGCAAGCGCCGGACCTCGACCTTGTGGTCCTCACCGGCCTTGTTGAGGCGCCCCCGCTCAGCGGCCAGGGAGTCGGCGGCCTTCTGCTCCCGGCGGCTCGTCTCACGCAGTTCCTTGGCGAGGCCGCGGTTCGACGCGCGCAGGTCGACGACCTCCGTGCGCAGCTCCGACAACTCCACCCGCAGCTTCTCTGCCTCGCGCTCGGCGATCGCCCGGTCGTGCTCGGCGTGCGCCACGAGCTGTTGCGCCTCGGCGAGCTGCGCCGACACGGCCGCGTCGGCGTCCTTCACGCGCACGGCGGCGCCGGCGGCGTCGAGCAGGTCGAGCCACCCCTCGGGCCGCGTCAGATAGGCCAGGGCGGCGACCTCGACGGGGTCGGCGGCGGCCGGTGGATGCCCGGCGGCGACGGCGGCCCCGAGTTCGCCGGTGCCTTCGACGACCTTCGCCGCGATCGTCGCGCGGAAGGCCGGGTCGGCCGCGAGCTGCGCGGCGATCGTCGACCCGCCGAGGCGGGCCCGCTGTTTCGGCGCGAACTTCGCGACCTTCCGCAGCGGCATCGGCAGTTCGTCACGGCGCAGCGCGGGAAGGGTCTGCGCGGTCAGGTGCACGATTCGCTGACGGGTGGCCTCGGGCAACTCGGGTTCGGCACCCTCGTCCTCTGCGGCCTCGGGGAGTTCAGGCTCGGCCGCCGTATCCTCGACCCCTGCCGCGAGCGCCTCCCCGGGGCGCAGCGCGTCGGCGTCGGCCGGGTCATTGCCCGGCCGGGTGTTCATGGCGCTGCCGGTATGGGCGAAAAGAGCGCAGCGTGCCCCCACAACACGTCAAGCCGCGAAGCGCGGCGCGCTGGGGTCCGTACCGACATGCGTCAAGTGTGGCACTTGCCCGGCGGCTTCGGGCCGCGCAGCCCATGGTTCGTGCCGCGCGTGGCCCATATCTCCGCGTGGATCGCCCGAACGGACGACGGTACGGTACCTCATGGCCGTGTCCCAAGCCGTTCGGCAGCCCGCGTTCATCGCCTTCGCCGTGCTCCTGCTCGTCCTCATCGCCGCCACGGTCGTCCTCATTCCGTGGCAGCACCCGCCGACGCCGCCGCGTTCGGCGCAGCTCGCCGCCCTCGGCGAGCTCCCGGCCTCGGTGGTGGCGAAGGGGAAGGAGTTCGCCGCGGCGATGCGGCCGGGCGGGTACCTGGCCATGGCGGTCGGGCTGATCGCCGCCCTCGTCCTCGGACTCACCCCGTTCGGCTCGAAGATCGTCGCCGCCTGTGGGCGCCCTTTCGGCGGGCACCGGCTCGCCGAGGCGGTCCTCGGGGGTCTCGCCGTCCTCCTCCTCGCGCAGCTGGTCACTCTGCCTTTCGCGGCCTGGCGGCACACGATCCTGGTCCGCTATGGACTGTCCACCCAGAACTGGGGCGGCTGGGCCGTCGACGTCGCCAAGTCCTACGCGGTCACCGCCGTCCTCGGTGCCGTCGCCCTCGCCGCCTTCTACGGCCTCACCCGCCTCGCCCCGCGCCTGTGGTGGATCTTCGCGGCGACCGGCGCGGCCCTGCTGGTCGTGCTCATGTCGCTGATCTACCCGGTCCTGATCGAGCCGGTCTTCAACAAGTTCGAGCCGATGGCCGACGGGCCGCTGCGCACCGAACTCCTCGCGCTCGCCGAACGCGACGGCGTCCCGGTCGGGGACGTCCTCGTCGCCGACGCCTCCCGCCGGACCCGCGCGGTCAACGCCTACGTGTCCGGTATCGGCCCGACCCGCCGGATCGTCGTCTACGACACGCTCCTCGACGAGGCGCCCGACGACGAGGTCGCCATGGTGGTCGCCCACGAGCTCGGGCACGCCAAGGACGGCGACGTCCTGATCGGGACCGTCCTGGGCGCGCTCGGCGCGGCCGTCACCGTCTGCGGCATCGCCGTTCTCGGCGGCTGGACCGGTCTCCTCCGCCGTGCCGGAGCCGGGTCGATCACCAGCCCGAGGGCGATCGCGCTGCTCCTGGCGATCGTGGCGGTCGTGGGTCTGGTGAGCACGCCCCTGCAGAACCTGGTGTCGCGCCGGGCCGAGTCGCGCGCCGACGAGCACGCCATCACCCTCACGGGCGACCCCGGCACCTTCGCGTCCATGCAGCAGCGCCTCGCGACGGCGAACATGTCCGACGTGGACCCGCCCTGGCTCCTGTTCTGGCTGTTCAGCTCCCATCCGAGCACGGTCCAGCGCATCGCCGCCGCCCGTGTCCACGCCGACGGCGGCTGACCGGCGAGGCCTCGGTAACGTGCACGGCGTGCGCCGAACCCTGCTGGTCACCAACGACTTCCCGCCACGCCCGGGCGGCATCCAGTCGTTCGTGCACAACCTCGCCGTCCGGCGCCCGCCCGGTTCCCTCGTCGTCTACGCCTCCACCTGGCGCGACCCCTCGGCCTTCGACGCCGAGCAGCCCTTCCCGGTGGTGCGCGACAAGACCGGTGTCCTCCTGCCCACCCCGCGTGTATCCCGCCGGGCCGTCGCGCTGGCCCGCGAGCACGACTGCGACTCGGTGTGGTTCGGTGCCGCCGCGCCGTTGGGCCTGCTCGCCGGAGCGTTGCGGGAGAAGGCCGGGATCACCCGCGCCATCGGGCTCACCCACGGCCATGAGGTCGGCTGGGCGGCCCTGCCGGGCGCGCGGGCGGCGCTGCGGCGTATCGCCCGTGCCAACGACGTCCTCACTTACCTGGGCGAGTACACGCGTTCGCGTCTCGCGCCGGCGGTCGGTGAGCTGACCGAGCTGCGGCGCCTGGCGCCGGGCGTCGACGTCGACACCTTCACCCCCGAGGTCGACGGCGGGGAGGTCCGCGAACGGTACGGGCTGACCGATCGGCCCGTGATCGTGTGCGTTTCCCGCCTGGTGCCGCGTAAGGGACAGGACACCCTCATCGACGCGTTGCCCGCGATCCGCGCGAAGGTGCCCGACGTGGCGCTGTTGCTGGTCAGCGGCGGTCCGTACCGCAAGAAGCTCAAGGCCCTCGCTGAGCGGCGGGGTGTCGCCGACGCGGTGTTCTTCACCGGCTCGGTTCCGTTCGCGGAGCTGCCCGCGCACTACGCCGCCGGGGACGTCTTCGCGATGCCCTGCCGCACCCGCAACGGCGGTCTCGACGTCGAAGGCCTCGGCATCGTCTACCTGGAGGCGTCGGCGACGGGGTTGCCCGTCGTCGCCGGTGACTCCGGTGGTGCGCCCGACGCCGTCCGCGAAGGGGAGACCGGCTACGTCGTCGGGGGGACCGACAGCGCGGCCCTCGTCGAGCGGCTCGTGACCCTGCTCGGCGACCGGGAACTCGCCGCCAAGCTGGGGGCGGCCGGGCGGGCGTGGGTGTGCGAGGAGTGGACCTGGGACCGTCAGGCGGCCCGCATGTCGGAGCTCCTGGACGTCTAGGCGCGCCAGTGCGCCGGGCGGGTGCGCCCGGCCGGGACCCGTGTGGCGGCGTCCCCGTTGGCCGCGTCGAGCTGCGCCTGGGTGCAGAAGATCGCGCCGGTGAGGTCGGCGCCGCTCAGTTCGGCTCCCCGCAGGTCGGCGCCGGTGAGGTCGGCTCTGCGCAGGTCGGCCCCGCGCAGGTCGGCGCCGATGAGGAGGGCGCCGCGCAGGCTCGCGCGGCCGAGACGGGCGTTGCGTAGTGAAGCACCGGCGAGGTCCGCGCCACGCCGGTCGGGTCCGTTGCCTCGCGCGAGTTCGCTGGCCTTCAGCAGCAGCGGGTTGGCTTTCACGCGCTCCGCCGTGACGTCGACGGCGGCGAGTTTCCCGGGGGATGCCTCGGTGAGGCCGATGAGGTCGTCGCGGGCTTTCGCCAGTTCTGGGTGGACGGGTCTCGCGGCGGGCAGCGCGAGTGCCTCGGTCAGGTACCAGAGCAGTTCGTGCAGGGCGCGGGCCACGGGGAAGACGGCGAACATCGACCGCGCGGTCGCCGGGTCGCCGCGCCAGCCGTGTCCGCCGAAGGTGACCTGGGAGACCCGCTGTCCGGCGCCGAAGCAGTCGAAGACCGTGCAGCCGGGGAATCCTCGTTCGCGCAGCTCGGCGTGGATGCCGCAGCGGTGGTCGGTGCCCAGGTTGGGGCAGGGTTTCCCGGCCGGTTTGTCGATGGCGAAGTCGCTGGAGGCGGTGAACGCGGGCACGACGCAGCACAGGCCGAAGCAGTTCGCGCAGTCGGCGCGGAGTTCAAGGTCGGTCATGTCTGCCCCCGTCGGATCGCTTCGACACTCTACGTCCGGACACGCCGGGGCCGGGGTCGCGGCCTCTCCGCGCGACCCCGGCCGGTCCGGTTGGTTGTTATTCGAAGAACTCGCCGATGATCTCCATGTCGAGGCCGGTCGGCTCGATGCGGTAGTCCGCCGGGGGTTCGAGGCGGAGCAGGCGGCGGGTGAAGAAATCCCATTTCCGGCGGTGGTGGACGTGCTCGTAGCCGAGGAAGATGTGGTCGGCGCCGGGGATGATCAGCATCTCGAAGTCCTTGCCGGCGGTCAGGAGCGCGTCGGCCAGGCGGAGCGTCTGCTGGGGGAAGACGTTGTCGTCCATGCTGCCGTGCATGAGCAGCAGGTCGCCCTGGAGCTTGTGGGCGTTGTCGACGTTGGAGGTCGTGGCGTAGAGCTCGGGGTCGAAAGGCCCGTCGTAGGTCTCGCCCCAGGCGAGGTGGTAGAAGCGGTTGTCGTGGTTGCCGCAGGCCGCCATGCCCGCCCGGTAGATCTCGGGGTGGTCGAGCATGGCGCGGACGGTGGCGTAGCCGCCGCCGGAGAAGCCGTAGGAGCCGACGCGGTCGAGGTCCATCCAGGGCCGGGTGGCGGCGAGCTGCCTCAGGGCCGCGACGTGGTCGTCGAGGCAGCCGGCCGCGCGGAGGTTGCCGTAGGAGTGGTCGTGGAAGGCCTTGTCACGGCCGGGCGTGCCGCGGCCGTCGACGGCGATGACGACGAACCCGAGCGCGGTCATCGTCTCGGCGTCGCGGCCGTAGTAGCCGGGGTCGAAGGTCGGTTGGACGCGGTTCGTCTGCGGGCCGGGGTAAGGGTGGTCGAGGACCGGGTAGCTGCGCTCGGGGTCGAAGTCGTGCGGCAGATAGAGCAGTCCGTGGACGTCGGTGACGCCGTCGGCGGCCTTGACGGTGAAGGGCTCGGGCGGGGTCCAGCCCGCCGCGATGAGGCCGGAGACGTCGGCGCGTTCGAGTTCGACGAGGACCGTCCCGGCCCAGTCGCGGACGGTGATGACCGGCGGGGTGCCGGTCGTCGAGGCGTTGTCGATGAAGTAGCGGGCGCCGGGGCCGATGGTCACGGCGTGGTCGAGGTCGTCGTCGGTGAGGCGCGCGAAACCGGTTCCGTCGAGGCCGATCCGGCACACCGAGCGGCGGTAGGGGTGACCGTCGACGAGTCCGGAGGCGACGAAGTAGACGACGCGGGCGTCCTCGTCGACGCGCAGGACGCGCTGGACGCCCCACTCGCCGGAGGTGACCTGGAGCCGCTGTTCACCGGTCCTGGCGTCGTAGAGGTACAGGTGCCCCCAGTTGTCGCGCTGGGAGTACCAGAGGACCTCCCAGCCGTGGGAGAACACCGCGATGATCGGTTCGGCGCCCATCGTCTGCGTCGGCTCCACGCGGGTCGGGCCGGATTCGGTGACAATGGTGGTGACCTCGCCGGTCGCGGGGTCGAGGCGGCGCAGGGAGAGAGTGCGCTGGTCGCGGGTCTGCTCCAGGTAGTAGACGGCCGACTCGGCCTCGGCCCACCACGCCAGTTTCAGGGCGATGGGGGAGTAGAGCGGGGCGAGCAGCGGCGGGGTCTTCGCCCGGACCGTGTCGCCGGAGGCGACGTCGATGACCATCAGCTCGACCGTCGGGAGCGTTTCGTCACCGGGGAAGGCGTAGCGCTTGGTGACCAGCCGGGGGGCGCCGCCGTCGGCGGGAGCGTCCTCGACGAGATGCTGCCGCCGGACACCGCGCTGGTCGGTGCGGTGGGTGAGGATCCTCGTCGAGTCCGGCGACCACGCCACGGCCGGGGGCATGCCCGTCAGCCCGATCCTGGCCAGCAGCGTGAACTGTGCCATCGCCTCGGGGCCGGTGCCGTAGTCGTGGTCCTCGGCGCCGTCGGCGGTCAGGGCCCACTCGCGGCCGTCCTCGACCGACCGCGCCCACAGGTCGTGGCCTTTGGCGAAGACCGCGGTCTTCCCGTCGGGGGACAGGACTTCCAGGAAGTCGGCGCCGGCGTCGGCGGGCGGCTCGAAGGGTTCGCGGGTTCCGGCGGCCGGGTCGACGGTGAAGAACGTCTTTCCCTCGGTGGTGTCGGCGGCGTACCAGAAGCGCTCGCCGTCGTCGAGCCACTGGGGACGGACCTTGAGGTTCTTGACGAGGCCGGAGCGCTTGTGGGGCAGGAGCCTCTCGGCGGCGCGGTAGGCGGCGGCGTCGAGCTTTCGATCGGTCATGTGAGCGTCCCTCGAAATCGGTGCGTACAGTGTGCGCTGACGAGAAACAACGTACGTCAGCGGATCGCTGTTTGCAAGTAGGGCACACTGTACGCACTTAGGCTGACGTCATGACGACGTCATTAGGCCTGGTGGATGAGGTCGTGTGGTCTCGGTCACTCCAGGAGCCGAAGCGTCTCCTCGTGGAGTCTCGCGGCCTCGGCGATGTCGCCGCCGGTGGTGCCCAGCTCGACCCGCCTGTCGCGGTCGAAGGCGCTGTGGCGCTCGGCGGGCGGGTCGGCCAGAAGGGTGGCGGCCGCGACGGCCGCCTTCGCAGGTGGGGTGCCCAGGACGGCGGCCATGGCGGTGACGCCGATGCGCGCCACGCGGCCGAGCGAACCGGCATGGCTCGTGCGGACGAAACCGGGGCTGTAGAGGATGTGGCGGGTCTCGCCGGGGCTCTGGGCGAGGTGGAGGCCGAAGAGTTCGTTGGCCCGGCGGGTGAGCTGGTTGGCCTTGGCGAAGCCGAAGTCCTCCCGTGACTGAAGGTCGTGATGCGGTATGGCGTCACGACGGGCACCGGGAACCGAGGTGTTGAGCACGAGTTTCGGGTGCAGTCCGGTCGTGAGCAGAACGCGGCTGAGGTAGTAGAGGGCGAAGGTGTGCTCGAAGCCCTCCGGGGTCTCGACGCGGTTCCAGCGGGCGTAGGCCGCGCACAGGATCAGGGCGTCGACCGGGCCGAAGGCCGCGGCCGCGGCGATGACGCGCCGGTTCTCGGCGACGAGGGTCAGGTCGGCCGCGATGAAATGCGCGGTGACCGGGCCGGCGTCGGCGGCAAGGGTCTCGAACTTGGCGCGGCTGCGCCCGACGACGACCACGGTCCGGCCTTCGCGCAGGTAGTGGCGGGCGAGCGCGCGGCCGAGCCCGTCGGTGCCGCCGGTGATGACGATCGTGCCCATGGATTCTCCTCCAAGTACCGGAACGGATGTTCCGGTACGTTAGCACGTCCGGAACGACTGTTCCGCTTCGTCTAGGATGGGTCCATGACCTCCGCCCAGGCAGAGCCCCGCCGCAAGGACGCCCGCCGTAACCGCACCCAGATCCTCGACGTCGCGCGCGCCCTGCTCGCCGAACGCGGGCTCGCCGTCGACATGCGGGAGATCGCCGCGGCCTGCGGGGTCGGCGTCGGCACCCTCTACCGGCACTTCCCGGACCGCGACCGGCTGCTGACTGCCGTGCTCGCCGAGGACGCGGCGGTGTGGACGGAGGCGACCGAGCCCGCCCTCGCCGACGCCGACGCGTGGCGGGGTCTGCGCGCCTTCGCCGAGGCGACGCTGAGCCTGATGGCCCGCCACCGGGGGATGCTCGACGGCCTGTCGGGGCCCGAGACGCAGGCCGCCTTCGACGCCTGCCGCGACCACCTCGCCGGCGTCATCGGCGACCTCGTCGGACGCGCCCAGGAGGATGGGCGGCTGCGGCGGGACGTCTCCGCGCACGACGTGGTCGTGCAGGTCATGGCCCTCGGCCGGGCGGTCGAGCTGACCGAGGCCGCGGAACCGGGCGCGTGGCGCCGTCACCTGGAGATCGTGCTGGACGGCCTGGCGGCCTGACCCGCGTCAGGCCGTGCGCTCCACCGCGTCGAGTGCGGGGGCGATGATCGCGAAGGCCCGGTCGGCGAGTACGCCGGGGTCGTCATGACCGCCGTCGTTCCAGCGGTGCAGGGCGGTGTCGAACGCGGTGAGCGCCATGCCCGCCGCCATGCGCGGGTAGAGGTCGCCGTCCTCGGTGCCGAGCCGTTCCGCGAGTGCGGCGGCGAGGTCGTCCTGCCACTGGCTCTGGCGCTCCAGGAAGCGTGCGAGCAGCGCCGGGGTGCCGAGGATCAGCCCGACCACCTGCCGCGCGCGTTCGTGCGCGCCCGCGCAGGCGGCGAGCGGCACACCGAGGGCGTGCCGCAGCGCGACCGACGGCGGTTCGCCGGCCGGGCGGGCGCTGAGGGTCGCGGTGATGTCGGCTCCCATGTCGGTGAGGAAGCGGACCACGACGTCCTCTTTGGACGCGTAGTGGCGGAAGAACGTCCGCCGGGAGACCCCGGCGGCGGCCGCGATCTGGTCGATGGTCACCGCGTCGAAGCCGTCGGCGGCCATGAGCCGCAGCGCGGCCTCGGTGAGTTCGGCGGACACGAGCCGCCGCATGCGCTGGGTCAGGTTCGTCGCGGGCGGCGTGGTCACCCGGCCATGCTACGGCATGCCGATGTGGCACTCAAGCGCTACTTGACACTCAGTGACAACTTGCGGCAGAGTGCCGTCCATGACTCGACACCGCTGGACCGCCGCCGACATCCCCGACCTCACCGGACGCTCCTTCGCCGTCACCGGGGCCAACGGCGGCCTCGGCCTCGCCACGACCCGCGCCCTCGCGGCCAAGGGCGGGCGCGTGATCCTCGCCGTCCGGGACGTGACCAGGGGCCGCGCGGCCGTCGCCGGGCTGCCGCCGGAGAACGTCGACGTGCGGCGCCTCGACCTCACCGACCCCGCCTCCATCGACGCCTTCGCCGACGGACTGGCCGCCGACCACGGGCGACTCGATGTGCTGGTCAACAACGCCGGGGTCATGGGCCCACCCCGGACCCTCACCCCCGGCGGGCACGAACTCCAGTTCGCCGCCAACCACCTCGGGCACTTCGCCTTGACCACGCGCCTGCTCGGCCTGCTCGCCGCCGGACGCGACCCGCGCGTGGTGACCGTCAGTTCCTTCGTCCACCGCAAGGCCCGCATGCGCTTCGACGACCTGACCGGCGAGCGCGGCTACTCCCCGATGGGCTTCTACAACATGTCCAAGCTCGCCAACGCGATCTTCGGTCTTGAGCTGCACCGCCGCCTGACCGCCGCGGGCAGTCCGGTCGCGAGCGTCCTCGCGCATCCCGGGTACAGCGCGACGGGTCTTCAGACGGCTTCCACGAGTGGTCTCACGAAACTGTTCCTGGGCCGCTTCGGCAACGCGCTGCTGGCCCAGCCGGCCGAGCGGGGAGCCTGGCCGCAGCTGTTCGCCGCGACCGATCCGGGCGTCGTCGGCGGCGAGTTCATCGGCCCCGACGGCATGGGGGAGATGCGCGGGCACCCCACGCGGGTGCGGCCTTCGGCCGACGCGCTCGACGAGGAGAACGGGCGGCGGTTGTGGGAGGTCTCCGAGCGGGCGACCGCCGCCGTCGGATAGACCCGGAAACGATGCCGGGGCCGACCGCGTCGGCGGTCGGCCCCGTGCACGGCGTCGTCAGAACTTCGGCGCGTCGGGCGCTTCGAGCAGTCCGAGCCGCAGGGCCGTCATCAGCGCCTGCGCGCGGTTTCCCGCCCCGAGCTTCTCGTAGAGCTTCGAGATGTGGGTCTTGGCCGTCGACTCCGACACGTACAGCTGCTTGGCGATCCCGGCCACGCTCATGCCGTCGGCCAGCAGTTTCAGCACCTGCGACTCGCGCGGGGACAGCTGCGGACCGGTCGGGGTGAGCCGGCGCTTCATGGCCTCGGCGAGGTCGCCGGCGGTGAACGCGTTGGGCGTCGCGGCGGCGTGCCGGGCGGCCGAGACGACGTCGTCGGCGGGCGCGCTCTTGGGCACGAACGCGCTGGCACCGGCTTCCAGGGCGCCGAACAGCTGGTCGTCACCGGCGTACATGGTCAGCACGACGATGCCCATCGACGGGTGGGCCTTGCGAAGCTTGCGCGTCGCCTCCAGGCCACTGCCGTCGGGCAGCCGCAGGTCCATGATCACCACGCTCGGCTGGAGCGCCGCCGCCTTGCGCAGCGCCTCGGCGACGCTTCCGGCCTCACCGGTCACCTCGAACTGGGGGTCACGCTCGAACGCGTGCCGCAGACCCTTGCGGATCAGATCGTGGTCGTCGACGAGCAGAATCGTCATGCGGTTGCCGGCCGGCACCGGGTTGGTCGACGCTGAGGTCACTGAGTTCATAGCGGATTCTCACTCCTTGTTCGCCGTGTTTACGCTACCGCGTGCTGTGGGCGCGGCGAGGATCACGGCCACTGTTGTGCCGTGCGGTTCGCGGGGACGGATCTCCAGCGACGCACGGATGCGTTCGGCGCGCTCGGACATGATGGTCAGTCCGTACCGGCCGTCGGCGCCGGAACCGGCGATGCCGCGGCCGTCGTCGCTGACCTCGATGCGCGCGTAGGGCGGGTCTACTTCGCAGGTCACCCACAGGTTGTCGGCGCGGGCGTGCTTGCGGGCGTTGGTGATCGACTCCTGGGCGATGCGCAGCAGTTCGGCCTCCGTCGCGGCTGGCAGCCGCGCCGTGGACTCGTCGAGCGACAGGTGCACGCGCAGCCCGGCCGACGCGCCGACGGTGCGCGCGTAGTCGGCGATCGCGGCGGTCAGCCCGCCGTGCCGGTCGACTTCGCTGCGCAGCTCGAACAGCGACAGCCGCAGCTCCGTGATCAGCCGCGTCACCTCGGTGCGCAGGTCCTTGAGCTCACCCGCGGCCTCCGTCGCGTGCGGCGGCAGCAGCCCGAGCGCGTTGTCGATGCCGTACCCGACCATCGCCAGCTCCTGCGCGACGCCGTCGTGGATCTCCCGCGCGAGCCGCTGCCGCTCCTCGGTCGTGGCCAGGGACCTGACCTCGTCGAACAGCAGCGCCGTCTCCAGCCGCAGCGCGCCGCTGGCGGCGGCGTCGGCGACCTCGGCGATCATCTCGGCGGTGTAGGCGCCCGGCTGATCGGTCTCGCACACGACGAGTCCGACCGTCCGCACACCCGCCACGAGCGGGACCACCAGCACCGAGACCGCCCCGACCGACGACCGCGATCGCGACAGCGACCGCGCCGAGGTCTGCGACTGCTGGCTCGCCCACGCGTCGGCGAGGGTGCCGTCGGTGTTCAGCGACGTCTCCCAGTCGACCCGGTCGGGCGCGTTCTGCGCCAGGATCACCAGCCGGTCGCCGCCACCGCCGGTCAGCACGGCCGAACGCTCGGCCGGGACGTGGTTGCGCACCTCGTCGAGCAGGTGCGTGGCGATGCCGCCCGGGTCCAGCGTGCCCCCGGGAAGCTGACGGGCGACCGCCCGCAGCTGCGTGAGCAGCGCGGTGGCCTCCTCGTAGGGCTGGGGGGCGCTCGTCGTGCTCGCCTGGAGCGCCTTGCGCAGCCAGCTCGCGGTCACCGCGAACAACCCGGCCAGCACCAGCCACTCCAGCGCGGTGACCCAGAAGTCCTCACCGCCGTCACCGGCCAGCAGCCCCAGGCCGGCGGCGGTGAGCAGGGCGAGAGCGAGGGCCTCGCCGAGGCCCTCCTTCACCCTGCGCCCGCCGAAGAGGGCGGCCCCGCCGAGCGGGACCGTCAGGAACGGCAGCAGCCACCCGTCGAGATGGTCGCTGGACGCCGTGCCCAGCACGACCACCGCGACCTCCGCGACACGCCCGAGCCGCCCGATCACCGGGTGGGCCGGCGCCAGGGTCCCGGGCACGTTCGCCGCGGCGAGCAGGGCGCACCAGGTCAGCGTGTGCCACCAGCCGGTCGCCGCCAGGCCGAGCCCGGCGACGACGAGGAACATGGACAGCCGCAGCAGGAGCGTCGGCACCCGCCAGCGCTCCCTAGGCCACGGCCACGCGCGATCGTTCATATGGCCCGGTCCATATGTGACGGTGCCCCCGTTTCGGTGCCGGCGGTCAGCGGCCGCCGCCGTAGATGATGTCGATTTCCCCAGCGTATTTTTCCATGACGACGTTGCGTTTCACGCTCTGCTTCGGCGTCACCTCGCCGGTGGCCTCGGTCAGGTCCGCCGGAAGGATGCGGTAGGCCTTGATTCCCTCGGCCTTCGAGACCGTCGCGTTGGCCGCGTCGATCGCGGCCTGCACCTCGGCCTTGAGGTCCTCGTCGTCGCGCAGCTCGGTCACCGGAGTGCCCGCGGTCTTGCCGTTGCGCTCCAGCCAGCCCGGCAGCGCCTCGCTGTCGATGGCGACGAGGCAGGCGATGAACGGCTTCGCGTCGCCGATCACGAGGGCCTGGCTGACCAGCGGATGCGCGCGGATCACGTCCTCCATCGGCGCCGGGGCGACGTTCTTGCCGCCCGCGGTCACCAGGATCTCCTTCTTGCGGCCCGTGATGCGCAGGAAACCGTCCTCGTCGATGCTGGCGAGGTCGCCGGTGTGCAGCCAGCCGTCGACGATCATCTCGTCGGTGGCCTGCTGGTTGCGCCAGTAGCCCTTGAAGACCTGGTCGCCCTTGATGAGCAGCTCGCCGTCGTCGCCGAGGCGGGCGCTGGTGTTGGGCACCGGGCGCCCGACGGTGCCGACCTTGTGGGCCGTGTCGAGGTTCAGCGAGATGACCGGCGAGGTCTCGGTGAGGCCGTAGCCCTCGTAGATCGTCACGCCGATGCCGCGGAAGAAGTGCCCGAGGCGCTCACCGAGGGGCGCGCCACCGGAGATGGCGCGGTCGCAGCGGCCGCCGAGGGCCGCGCGGAGCTTGCCGTAGACGAGTTTGTCGAAGAGCTTGTGGCGCAGCCGCAGGCCGAGTCCGACGCGGCCGCTGTCGAGGGCCTCGCTGTACTCGATGGCGGTGGCGGCGGCCCGGTCGAAGATCTTGCCCTTGCCGCCGTCGGCGGCCTTCTGGCGGGCGCCGTTGTAGACCTTCTCGAACACGCGCGGCACGGCCAGCAGGAAGGTCGGCTGGAAGGTCGGCAGGATCGTGGCGATCTTCTTGGCGTCGGCGAAGTGCCCGAGCCGTACGCGCGCCTCGACGGCGCCGAGCTGGACGATCCGTGCGAAGGAGTGCGCGAGGGGGAGGAACAGGATCGTCGTGGCGTGCTCGTGGAACAGCGACTGCACTCCGGTGATGGTGTTGGAGATGTCGCTGTACATGTTCCGGTGCGACAGCATGCAGCCCTTGGGGCGGCCGGTCGTGCCGGAGGTGTAGATGATCGTGGCCAGGTCGTCGGCCTTCGAGGCGCGGCGCAGCTCGTTGATGTCGGCGGCCGCGGTCTTCCCGGCGGTGCGGAGGTCGTCGAGGCCGCCGGACTCGATCGTCCACAGCTGCTTGAGCTCGGGCAGGTCGGCGCGCACGGACGCGACGGTCTCGGCGTGCGCCTCCTTCTCCACGATGCAGGCGGTCGCCTCGGAGTCGGACAGGTTCCAGCGGACCTGGTCGGCGCTGGAGGTCTCGTAGACCGGGACGCTCACGGCGCCGACGGCCCAGATGGCGTAGTCGACGAGCGTCCACTCGTAGCGGGTGGCCGACATGAGGCCGATGCGGTCGCCGGGCTTGATGCCCGCCGCGACCAGGCCGAGGGCCACCTCGACGACCTCGTCCCGGAACGTCGCGCTCGTCACGTCGCTCCACGTGCCGTCGGCCTCGGGGCGGGCGAAGATCACCGAGTCGGGGTGGTTCTCGGCGTTGGCCCACAGCGGGTCGGTCAGATTGGCGTCGTCAGGGACCGTCACGGCTCGCGGCACTGAAAACTCGCGCACGGTTGTCTCCAAAATTTCCGGGGCGTTCCGGGGTGATTAATGAAACGCTACCGCCTGGTAGGCGCGGGTTGGAAGACCCTGGGGGACAATACGGCCGTGCCCGCTCTCGATCTCATCGATGACACGTACATGGCGTGTAGTCCCGAAACGCTCGCGCCATTGGTCTCCGCGCCCGCGCTGGCCGCCGAATTGTGGCCGGAATGGCGCGTGTCCGTTACCGAGGAACGCGGTGTGGAAGGGGTGAGATGGAAAGTCGGCGGACCGGTCGCGGGAAGCACCGAGGTCTGGATTGAACGGTACCGCGATCGGGGCGCGTTGGTCCACGTCTACGTCCGGGTCGACCCCACCGGAAAGCCCTGGTCGCCGCGGGAGACCGAACGTCGCCGGGAGCGGCTGAGGCGCCGGGTGAAAGCGGTGATGTGGCGAGTGAAGGACGAGGTCGAGCGTGACCGCTGAGGCTTCCGCGCCGAGTGCGCCGTGCTGTACCGGACGCCCCTCGGCGGTCGAGTAACCTTCGTGCACATGACGGACTCGTCGACACAGTCAATAGGTGTGTCCGCCGCGCCTGAGCAAGTCGCGGCGGTGATCCTCGACTTCGCGGCCTACCCCGAGTGGGCCGGCTCGATCAAGTCGTCGGAGGTGCGCGAAACCGACGATCAGGACAGGCCGGCGCTCGTCGGTTTCGTACTGGACGCCGGTGTGCTCAAAGACGAGTACGCGTTGCGCTACACCTATGCCGACGACCTGAGCCGGATCAGCTGGACCCTTGAGGGGTCCTCGGCGATCCAGAAGTCGCAGCAGGGCTCCTACGAGATCGCCGACAACGGCGACGGGACGTCGACGGTCACGTACACGCTCGCGATCGACCTGAGCATGCCGATGCTGGGCATGTTCCGCCGCAAGGCCGAGAAAATGATCATGGATACCGCGCTCAAGGAGCTCAAGCGGCGCGTCGAGTCGAGGGGATAGCCGATGTCACTGGCGATCGGAGTGGACATCGGGGGCACGAAGGTGCTGGGCGCCGTCGTCGACGACGAGGGCAAGGTCCTCGGTGAGGCCAGGCGGGAAACCCCGGCCGACGACGTGTCCGGCGTGCACACCCGCATCATCGAGGTCATCACCGAGCTGCGCGAGACCCACGAGGTCACCTCGGTCGGGATCGGCGCGGCCGGCTGGATCGACGCCGCCCGCTCCACGGTCCTGTTCGCGCCGAACCTGGCGTGGCGCAACGAGCCCCTGCGCGACCGCATCGCCGCCGACGTGGACCTCCCCGTCGTCGTCGAGAACGACGCCAACGTCGCCGCCTGGGCCGAGTTCCGCTACGGCGCCGCCCGCGACGCCGACTCGGCGCTGCTGTTCACCGTCGGCACCGGCATCGGTGGGGGAGCCGTCATCGACGGCCGCCTGCTCCGCGGCGCCCACGGCGTGGCCGCCGAGTTCGGGCACATGCTCGCCGTCCCCGACGGCCACATCTGCGGCTGCGGCCGGCACGGCTGCATCGAGCAGTACGCCAGCGGCAGCGCGCTCGTCCGCTTCGCCCGCGAACTGGCCGCGGAGAGCCCCGACAAGGCCGTCGCGCTCCTCGAACTCGCCGGCGGCGACGTCGCCGCGATCGACGGGCCGATGGTGACCACCGCGGCCCAGGACGGCGACCCCGTCTCCCGCGAGGCCTTCACCCGCATCGGCGGCTACCTGGGCGAAGGGCTCGCCGACATGGCGCAGGCCTTCGACCCCGAGACCCTGGTCATCGGCGGCGGCGTCATCGAGGCCGGCGACCTGCTGCTCGACCCCGCGCGCGCCTCCTACGAGAAGGCCCTCTCGGCCCGCTCGCGCCTGCCGGTCGCCGACGTGCGGGCCGCGCAGCTCGGTGTCCACGCCGGAGTCATCGGGGCGGCTGACCTGTCGCGGGTGAGCTGACTCGCGCTACCGTGAAGCGCTGTTCCCCTGTCCCCGCCGAGAGGCGGGATCCCCCGAGGAGACGACCGTGTCCACAAAGCGCCTTCACCGGGTCCTGGGTGCCTGCGCGCTGCTGCTCGCGCTGAGCACGGCCGCCGCCTGCGGCGGCGGCGAAGGCGGCGGGGAACCGGAGGCCGCGGGATCCTCCTCGGCGCCGGTGGGGATCGAGTCCGAACCCGACCCCTCGGGCGCGCCCGAGGAGGAGAAGGGCACCGAGGACGACGCCAAGGGCGCCTGCGAGTACCTCGACGTGGCTGCCGTCGCCGAGGCCGTCGGAGTCGATTTCACCGTCGTCGAGCCCGCCGAGGCCAAGAACGCCCAGGTCTGCGTCCTGCAGACCACGAAGGGCTCCTACCCCGACCTGACGTTGGCGACGGCCAAGACGAAGGCCGACCCGGCGAGCTTCAAGGCGACGATGATGCCCGACTCGGCCGAGGAGGTCGGCAAGCTCGGCAAGTCGGCCTACCAGGTCGTGCTGAAGGCGCCGAAAGGCGGCGGGCCGGTCGCCGAGATCGGCTGGCTGTCGGACGACGACCGGCTCTTCACGCTCCGGTACACCTCCGAGGCGGGGACGAAGAAGGACACCGTCGCCAAGACCCTGAAGCCGCTCGTCGCCCTCGCCAAGGCGATCGAGAAGGCCGCGAAGTAAGCGCCCGGCGCCGCCGCCGGGCTGTCGGGCGGCGGAGCGCCGGAGGAGCGTCGTGGGCGTGGCGTCCGGCTCCCACCGACCTGAAACACGAGGACCCCGGCCGACGGCCGGGGTCCTCGTGTTCTCGTTCTTAGACCGCGGGGGCCACGAACACGCGCGTCGCGGCTTCGCGGGAGAGGCGGACCGAGTCACCGCTGTGGGTGATCAGCACGGCGCCCTCCTCCTGCTCGACGTGCACGGTGGCGCCGGGGTTGACGCCCGCCTCGTGCAGCTCGCGCAGGACGGTCGCGTCGGTCTGGACGCTCTCGCAGATCCGGGTCACGGTCACCGAACCGGGCAGCCCGGCCGAGGCCAGGTGCTGCTCGCCCTCCGGCGAGCCGTCGACGGCGGTGGCCCCGAAGGCGTCGAGCCCGGGGATGGGGTTGCCGTAGGGGGAGCGGGTCGGCCGCTTGAGCAGCTCGAAGACCTTCTCCTCCACGGCGTCGCTCATCACGTGCTCCCACCGGCAGGCCTCGTCGTGGGCCTCCTCGTAGGACATGCCGATGACGTCGACGAGCAGCAGCTCGGCGAGGCGGTGCTTGCGCATGACCGACACGGCCTGCTTACGGCCAAGCTCGGTCAGCTCCAGGTGGCGGTCCCCCTGGACGGTGAGGAGCCCGTCGCGCTGCATGCGCGCGACCGTCTGGCTCACCGTCGGGCCGCTCTGGTGCAGTCGCTCGGCGATCCGTGCGCGCAGTGGGGTGACCCCCTCCTCCTCAAGTTCGAGGATCGTGCGCAGGTACATCTCAGTGGTGTCGACCAGGTCGGTAGTCATCTGTGCGGCCTCTTCTCCCGATGCGACGATGCTACCTGCGCACTTGCCGGTCGCCGTGGTCGGACGGGCGTTCGATCGTGGGCTGTTTTCTGGAGTCAGTCCAGTCTAGCCATGGCTCGCCGGACCGTCGTGTTCCGCCGCTCACAGGGCCCCATCAGGGTCCCATGTGCCCCGCCGGCATATGCGTTCGAGGCTACCGGTGGGGTGCGACAGAACCGTCGATCGGTCCGGTGCCGCGGACAACCGTGAGCCGGGCGATTCCCGTATGTACCTCCGTGGGCGAAGCGCCCACGTCACCCCGACCGGGAGTCGTATTGAGAATCCGACGAGCACTCATCCTCGCGGGTGCCGCCGCACTGCTGCTCAGCGGTGTGCCCGCGAACGCCGGACCTCCGCCCGACCCGACCGCCCCGCCCGCCGGCGCCTTCGCGCGGCCGCGGGTCCTCACCCTCGTCACCGGTGACAAGGTCCGTATGAACTCGCCCGATGCCTTCGTCTACGAACCCGCCGAAGGCCGCGAGGACGTCGGCTACGGCACCCGCACCGTCTGGAACGGCGACGACCGCGACGTGCACGTCGTCCCCGCCGACGCGGCGGCGCTCGTCGCGGCCGGGCGCCTCGACGAGCGGCTCTTCAACGTTTCCGGGCTCCTCCGCGACGGGCTCGCCGACACCGGCCTGCCGCTGATCGTCCAGTACGGCGACGGTTCGCCACGCGGTTCCTTCAGCGCCGACGTCTCCCGCGACCTGCCCGCCATCGACGCCCGCGCACTGAGCGTCTCCGCGGGCCGGGCCGCGGCCATGTGGGAAGACATCACCGGCGGGAGCCCCCGCGCGTTCGGGGCGGGCGTGACCAGGGTCTGGCTGGACGGCAGGGCCCGTGTCGCGCTGGATGTGAGCGTTCCGCAGGTCGGTGCGCCCGCCGCGTGGGAGGCCGGGTTCGACGGGGAGGGCGTCACCGTCGCCGTCCTCGACACCGGCTACGACGCGACCCATCCCGACCTCGCCGGGAGGGTGGCCGGGGTCCGCGACTTCACCGGCACCTCGCCCGAGGCGATCGACGGCTACGGCCATGGGACGCACGTGGCGTCCACCGTCGCCGGTTCCGGGGCCGCGAGCGACGGCCGGTTCAAGGGCGTCGCACCGGGCAGCGGGCTCCTGATCGGCAAGGTCTGCGGCGACGACGGCTACTGCGCCGACAGCGATGTCATCGCCGGGATGCAGTGGGCGGCCGACGAGGGCGCCACCGCGGTCAACCTCAGCCTCGGCGGTGACCCCACCGACGGCACCGATCCGCTCTCCCTCGCCGTCGACGCGCTCAGCGCGGACACCGGGACCCTCTTCGTGGTGGCCGCCGGGAACCACGGCACCACCGAGGCGGTGGGGGCACCGGCCTCGGCGGACTCGGCCCTCGCGGTCGGCAGCGTCACCAAGACCGACGCGCTGTCCGACTTCTCCAGCCAGGGCCCGCGCATGGGCGACCACGCCGTCAAGCCCGACATCGCCGCTCCCGGATCGGCGATCACCGCCGCCCGTGCGGCCGGGACCGCGGGCGAGGGCCCCTACGTCACCGCCGACGGCACCTCCATGGCCACACCGCACGTCACCGGCGCGGCCGCGATCCTCAAGCAGCGCCATCCCGATTGGACCGGCGCGCGCCTGAAGGCAGCGCTGATGAGTGCGAGCGCCGGGCTCGACGGGCCGGGGGCCTTCGCGATCGGCGCCGGACGGCTCGACGTCGCACGGGCCGTCGCGCAGGAGGTCTTCGCCGACGGGAACGCGAGTTTCCCGATGTCGGCCTACCCGCACGACGGGGGACCGGTGACGCGGACGGTCGCCTACACCAACACGTCCGCCGTGGACGTGACACTCGATCTCGCGGTCACCGGCCCCGTCGAGGGCCTGTTCGGCGTGGAGGAGACCTCGGTGGTCGTTCCCGCCGGGGGCCACGCCGAGGTCGTCGTCACGGCCGATCCGGGCGGGAAACCCGACGGCGCCTACGGTGGTGCGCTCGTCGCCGGTGCCGGGGGGACGGTCGTCCGCACGGCGCTGGGCATCTACCTGGAGCCGGAGCTGTACGACCTCACCCTTGACGCCGAGCCGCGCGCCGGGACGATCGACCACCTCTACGCGGCGGTGTTCGACGTGGACACCTACGAGAGCTTCGAGATCGCCGAGTGGGACGCCGACGGTGACGCGACGATCCGGATCCCCGCCGCCCGCTACGCCGTCTACGGCGGGATCATGGAAGGCGGGGACGAGCCTTCGCAGACCTCCTTCTCCGGCGACGTCGTCCTCTCGGGCGACCGGACGGTCTCCTGGGCCGCCGCCGGGGGGACCCTCAACGGCGTCGACCTCGACCACGATGACGCCGTCACGTGGTCGGTGACCGACGTGCTGGTCGCCGCCGACCCCGCGTCGTCGACCGGGCACAACGTCACCCTCACCCCGCCGGTGGGTGCGAAGTCCTACTCCGTCGCCGGGGACATGCCCGGCCCGAACTCCTGGTACCTGCGCGACGAGCGGCTCGTCAGCCCCGAAGGCGCCACCGAGGAGTACTCCTACGACCTCACCTTCCCCGTCCGGGGGCGTGTCCCGGAGGGGAGCGTCCGGCGGGTCACCGACGCCGCTCTGGCCGCGGTGGACACCCGCTACAGCGCGCAGGGGGCGGCGGCCGCCGGTTGGCGCGTGGACTTCTGGGCGGGAATCGAACGGGGGATCTGGTGGGCGCAGAACCGGCGGCAGGCGGTGCCCGGTGAGCGCACCGAGTACTTCACTCCGGGACGGTGGAACTCCTACCTCGGCATCGGTGACGACAGCGGCGGCGAGCCTTCGGAGCGGCGGGTCGAGCTGGTCGCGGGCCGCGCGGCGCGGACCTGGAACTCGGCTCCGCTCAACGTCGGTCTCGACCCGGTGTACGCCGCCTTCGTCCACGAGGGCGACCGGGCCTTCCTTCGGGTCGGCATGTTCGACGCGGTCGAACGCGAGCATTTCACCGACAGCGGTGGAGGCGAGCGGTACCTCGGGACGACGGTGATCCTGGCCGACGGCGTCGAGATCCGCCGCGAGACGGAGTCGGTGTGCAACGCCTTCGGGGTTCCACTGCCGGACGCGTTCGACGGGACGGTCACCGTCACGTGCGACGCCGTGCGCGAGGTCGCCTGGGCCACGATCGGGACGGCCGCGAGCGCGGAGTGGAACTTCGCGGTCCGGCCCGGCGAGACCGTCCCGGCGATGAGCGCGGTCCGGCTCGACGCCTCGGGCGTCGTGGACGGCTACGCCGACGCGAGGCTGCCGCAGATCGTCGCGCTGGAGGTCTACGAGCAGGCGGGCGCGGCCGAGGTGAGTACGAAGTCGCTGACCTTCGAGGTCTCCTACGACGAGGGGAAGACCTGGCGGAAGGTCGGCGTGCGTCGCGGCGGCGACCACGCCGTCGCCCTCCTGCGGCACCCGGCCGGTGCCACGTCGGTGTCGACGCGACTGTCGGCGGCCGATGAGGCGGGGAACACGGTCACGCAGACCATGATCAGGTCCTACGGCCTGAGGTGACCGGCGGCGGGGGCGCGCGGACGGGCGCGCCTCCGCCTCACGGAGTCAGTTCTTTGGCCCACGGTGGGTTCGCGCCGCTTGTCTCGCAGGTCCGCGCGGCCACCAGGGCGGCGAACTCCAGCGCCTCCCGTACTTCGGCGACCGTGAGCCCGTCCAGCCGGCCGCCGAGCCGCCCGAGGCGGCCGAGGGTGTGCAGCAGCCCGGCGCTGAAGGCGTCGCCCGCGCCGACGGTGTCGACCATGTCCGCCGGGACGGCCGGGACCTCGGTGAGTTCGCCGTCGAAGGACGCGACGGCCCCGTTCCCGCCGCGGGTGACGACGATGAGCCGCACGCCCATGGCGTGCCAGCGTTCGCCGATCGCGGCTGGCGTCTCGCCGGGGTGGATGTAGGCGAGGTCCTCGTCGCTGACCTTGACGATGTCGGCCAGGGGCAGCCAGCGGGGGAGCCCTTCGCGGTAGGCGGCGGCCTCAATGAGCCCGGGCCGGGCGTTGGGGTCGACGCAGATCGTGGCGTGCGGGCGGGCGGCGGCCAGGGCGGCGCGGATCCGCGCGGCGCCCGGGTCGAGGGCGAGGGCGAGTGAGCCGGTGTGGACGGCGTCGACGGGGGTGTCGGTGAGGTGCGCGAGTTCCTCGGGCGTCCAGTGCCAGTCGGCGGTCTCGGCGACGTAGAAGTCGTAGTCGGCGCGGCCTTCGGCGTCGAGGGCGGTGACGGCGAGGGTGGCCTTGCGTTTGGTGGGGACGGCCGCCGACAGGTCCACGCCGGACTCGTCGAGGTGCGCGCGCAGGAGCCGGCCGAGCGGGCCGGTCGACAGGCGCCCGAGGAAACGCGCGCGGGTGCCGAGGCGGGCGAGTGCGACGGCGGTGTTGGCGGGGCTGCCGCCGGGGGTGACACGCAGGCCGAAACCGCCGCCCGCCGGGGCGCGGTCGCCGGTGGCGGGCAGGAACGCGTCGGCCACGGCTTCGCCGATCACCGCGATCGCGGTCATGGATTCTCCTGTGAGGTCAGTTGGCGGGGCAGCCGCAGGAATCGCGGTGCATGAAGGTCGGTTCGAGGCGGACCGTCCGGGGTGGACGGTGGGGGTCGCCGAGGCGGTCGAGGAGGAGCCGGACGGCCTGGCCGCCGATGTCGCCGATGGGCTGGGCCATGGCGGTCAGGCGGGGGTGGAAGAGGTCGGCCCATTCGAAGTCGTCGAAGGTGACCAGGGCGAGATCGCCGGGGACGCGGATGCCGCGTTTGGTGAGCGCGCGCATGGTCTCGATGGCGAGGTGGTTGTTGCCGATGACCAGCGCGGTCGGCGGGTCGGGGAGGGCGAGGAGTTCGGTGACGGCGGCGTCGGCGAAGGCCGTGCCGGGGCGGCCGTTGACGACCAGCGCGGGGTCGGCCGACAGGCCGGCCTCCTTGAGGCCGTCGCGGTAGCCCTCGGTGCGTTCGATGGTGGTGCGCAGGTCGGGGAGGTTGGCGATGAGGCCGACGCGGCGGTGGCCGAGCGCGCTGAGGTGGCCGGTGAGTGCGGCGGTCGCCGCGCGGTTCTCCGAGCCGATCTGGTCGAGGGAGTCCGCGGCGCAGCGGTCGACGAGGACCGTGGGCACGCCGAGTTCGGCGAGGTAGTTCAGGGCGGGGCCGTCGGCGCCGGTGCTGGGGGCGTAGAGGACGCCGTCGACGCGGCGCTGGTGGAGGGCCTGGACGACGTGCAGTTCCTCCTCGGGGTCGTCGTGGGTGTCGGCGAGCAGGAGGGTGTAGCCGGCCTCGCGGGCGGCGGTGTCGATCGCGGCGACGATGTCGGCGAAGTAGAAGTTCGAGATCGCCGAGATGGCCAGGCCGATCGTCTTGGTGCTGGCGGTGACCAGGGACCTCGCGATCGTGTTGTGGGTGTACCCGGTGCGGCGGATCGCGGCCAGTACCCGTTCCTTGGTGTCCTCTTTGACGAAGCGGGTCCCGTTGATGATGTGGGAGACCGTCGAGACGGACACTCCTGCTTCACGGGCCACGTCGGCCATCGTCGCCATTGGTCCTCCCTTCGCTCCGGTGTGCCCCCATGGTGCCGCGACCAGAATACGCAAACGCTCGCGCAAACGCTTGCGCGAGCGTTTGCGCGGCTGTAGCGTAGCGCCTCAGAAACAGACATGTAACCCAAGACACACCTTGAGCAAGGCCCTGAACTGGAGGAACGATGAAAGCGACGTTAAAAAGGCGGCACCGCCGCACCGGAATCGCCGCCGCCCTGGCGCTGGTGGTCCTCGGCGTCCCGGCGCTCGCCGCGTGCGGGTCGGGGGCCGGTGACGACGGCGCCGTGAAGGTCGGCCTGATCACCAAGACCGAGACCAACCCCTTCTTCGTGAAGATGAAGGAGGGCGCGCAGGCCGCCGCCGACGCCAACGGCCTCGAACTCATCGCCGCCGCCGGCGCCTACGACGGCGACAACCAGGGCCAGCTCACCGCGATCGAGAACATGATCGCCGCGGGCGTCAAGGGCATCCTGATCACCCCGAGCGACACCGCCGCGATCGTCCCGACCATTCAGAAGGCCCGCGACGCCGGGATCATGGTCATCGCGCTCGACACCCCGACCGACCCCCAGGACGCCACCGACGCGCTCTTCGCCACCGACAACTTCAAGGCCGGGGAGCTGATCGGCGCGTTCGCCAAGGCGAGGTTCGCCGGCGCCCCCGCCAAGATCGCCACGCTCGACCTCGCGCCCGGCGTGACCGTCGGGCAGCTGCGCCACGACGGATTCCTCAAGGGCTTCGGCATCGCCGAGGGCGACCCGCAGCTCGTCTGCTCCGCCGACACCCAGGGCGACCAGGCCAAAGGCCAGAGCGCCATGGAGAACTGCCTCCAGAAGGACCCCGGCATCGACCTCGTCTACACGATCAACGAGCCCGCCGCTCTCGGCGCCCACACCGCCGTCGAGGCCGCCGGACGGGCCGGCGAGGTGACCATCGTGTCCGTCGACGGCGGCTGCACCGGGATCCAGGGCGTCGAGGACGGCAAGATCGCCGCCACCTCCCAGCAGTACCCGCTGAAGATGGCACAGCTCGGCGTCGAGGCCGTCGCCGCCTTCGCCAAGGACGGGACGAAGGCCGGTGGCTACACCGACACCGGCGTCACCCTCGTCGCCGGGGAACCGGTCACCGGTGTCGAGTCGAAGGACGTCGCCTACGGCAAGGAGAACTGCTGGGGCTGAGCGCGCCC
The DNA here is from genome assembly GCF_014202425.1 of Phytomonospora endophytica. Classification (GTDB taxonomy): domain Bacteria; phylum Actinomycetota; class Actinomycetes; order Mycobacteriales; family Micromonosporaceae; genus Phytomonospora; species Phytomonospora endophytica. The sequence goes on from NZ_JACHGT010000005.1 coordinate 292,388, forward strand.
GAGCGGACACCGACCATGAGGAAACCCCCATGACCAGTTCCATCAAGATGGCGCCGCCCGCCCCACCGCCGCCCATGGCCGCGCGGACGATCTGGCGCCGCGCGCTCAGCGTCTCGACCATCGGCCCGCTGGCCGCGCTGGTGCTCGCCTGCGTGTACTTCTCGCTCCAGACCGACCGTTTCCTGACCGGACCGAACTTCTCGCTCATCCTCCAGCAGGTGATGGTCGTCGGGACCCTGGCCGTCGGCCAGACCCTGGTGATCCTCACCGCCGGGATCGACCTGTCCAACGGCGCGATCATGGCCTTCGGCAGCATCGTGATGACCAGGTTCGCCGTCGACGGCGGCGTGCACCCGCTGCTCGCGATCGCCGCGGGCATCGCCGTGTGCGGCCTGTTCGGCGCCGCCAACGGGCTCCTGGTCACCAGGGTGAAGCTGCCGCCGTTCATCGTCACCCTCGGCATGCTCAACATCGCCTACGCGCTGACGCACGTCTACTCCGATGAGAAGACGGTCTCCAAACTCCCGCCGATGCTCACCGCCCTCGGCCGGACCTTCGACCTCGGCGGCACCCGCGTCACCTACGGCACGGTCGTGGCGCTGGTCCTCTTCGGCGTCTTCGCCTTCGTGCTCGGCCAGACCGCCTGGGGACGGCGTGTCTACGCCACCGGCAACAACCCCGAGGCGACCCGCCTGACGGGCGTGCCGACCCGGCGCGTGCTGCTGGCGGTCTACACCGTCGCCGGACTCGTCTACGGCGTCGCCGCGCTCCTGCTGGTGGCCCGCACCGGCGTCGGCGATCCCAAGGCCGGGCAGACCGAGAACCTGGAGAGCATCACCGCCGTCGTCCTCGGCGGCACGAGCCTCTTCGGCGGCCGGGGCGCCGTCCTCGGGACCCTCGTCGGCGCGCTCATCGTCGGCGTGTTCCGCAACGGCCTCCAGCTGACCGGCGTCGCCCCGATCTACCAGATCCTCATCACCGGCGTCCTGGTGATCCTCGCCGTCGCCGTCGACCGGATCTCCCGGGGGAGGAACCGATGACCGGTGCGGAAGAACCCCGCCTTTCCGCTCGTGGACTGGTGAAACGCTATGGCCACGTCACCGCCCTCGACGGCGCCGACTTCGACCTCCGTGCCGGTGAGGTCCTGGCCGTCATCGGCGACAACGGCGCCGGGAAGAGCACCCTCATCAAAGCGCTCACCGGAGCGGTCACCCCCGACGCCGGGCACATCGTCCTCGACGGGAGACCCGTCCGCTTCCGCAACCCCCTCGACGCACGCCGCGCCGGGATCGAGACCGTCTATCAGGAACTCGCGCTCGCCCCGGCCCTCGACATCCCGACCAACATGTTCCTCGGCCGGGAACTGCGCCGCAAAGGCGTCCTCGGCACGGTGTTCCGCATGCTCGACAAGCCGCGCATGCGCGCCGAGGCCGCGCGCAACATGGCCGAGCTCCAGATCGGCCTGCGTTCGCTGACCTCGCCGGTGGAGGACCTCTCCGGCGGGCAGCGGCAGGGCGTCGCGGTGGCGCGCGCGGCGGCCTGGGCCAGGCACGTGGTGATCATGGACGAGCCGACCGCCGCGCTCGGTGTGCGGGAGTCGGCGCAGGTCCTCGCACTGATCGGCCGGGTCCGCGACCGCGGCCTGCCGGTCGTGCTGATCAGCCACAACATGCCGCACGTCTTCGAGATCGCCGACCGGATCCACGTCCAGCGGCTCGGCCGGCGGGTCGCGCTGGTCGACAGGGACACCTACTCGATGCCCGAGGTCGTGGCGATCATGACCGGTGCCCTGCGCGTCGAGGACTCCACGGCGGTCGTCGTCGACGAGGCGGCCGCCGAGGCCGCGGGCGTCGCCGACCGCTGAGACACCGGCCGGGCCGTCCACCGGCGGCCCGGCCGCCCGAGAAGAAGGAAGACGCACCATGTCCGGAACCCGAAGAGCCTTAGTCCGCCTCGTGACCCTCCTCGCGGCCCTCGCCCTGCTCGTCCCGGCGGCCCCGGCCTCTGCCGGGACGCCCGGCGAGTACCCCGAGTTCCCCTATCCCGCGACCGGCTATGACGAACCCGAGCGGGGACAGTTCCACTTCACCTCGCGCGGCGGCTGGATGAACGACGTCAACGCCCCGCTCTACCACCAGGGCCAGTACCACCTCTTCTACCAGCACAACCCGCATGGACTCGCCTGGGACACGATGCACTGGGGCCACGCGACCAGCCCCGACCTGGTGCACTGGACGCAGCGGCCGGTCGCCCTGGAACCGGGTGTGCACCCCGGCGACCTGTGGTCGGGTGGGGGAGTCGTCGACACGGCCAACACCTCGGGTCTCGGCACCGCGCAGAACCCGCCGATCGTGGTCTTCTCCGGAACCAACGGCGTCCGCGTCTTCTACAGCACCGACGGTGCCCGCACCTTCCAGGCCTACGACGGCGGACGGCCGGTCGCCGTCCCGCAGGGCACCAGCCGTGACCCGAAGGTGGTCTGGCACGCCGCCACGCAACGCTGGTCGATGGTGGTGTGGTCGGACGCCGGCGGCAACGGCGTCGACGTCTACACCTCCCCGGACCTGCTGCACTGGTCGAAGACCTCGCGTTTCGCCGCCGGCTGGCTCTTCGAGTGCCCCGACCTGTACCCGCTGCCCGTCGACGGTGACGCCTCCCGGACCAGGTGGGTGCTCAACGACGCGAGCGGCGAGTACGTCACCGGCGACTTCGACGGCGCCGTCTTCCGCCCGGATCAGGCCACGCCACAGCGCATGGACCACGGCCCCTCGGCCTTCGACGGGACGATCTACGCCGGGCTCACCTTCCAGAACACGCCCGGTTCGCGCGTCGTCCAGATGGCCTGGATGCCGCGCAGCCGCGGGAGCTCCTGGACGGGCGCGGCGACCTTCCCCGTCACGCTCGGCCTGAAGACCTTCGCCGACGGCGTCCGGCTCACCCGCACGCCCGTCGCCGAACTGTCCTCGCTGCGGTACGGCTCGCGCTCCTACGGCGCCCGCACGCTGACCGGGCCGCAGGCCTGGGATCTGCTGGCCGGGGTCGAGGGCGACACCTTCGAGGTGCTCGCCGACTTCGACGCGGCGGCGAGCACGGCCGCCCGCTTCGGTTTCCGGTCCGACACGCGCGCCGACGGCTCCGGCGGTGTCGAGGTCGGCTACGACAAGGCCGCCGGTGCGTTGCGGGGCGCGCCGCTCGCGCCGGTGAACGGGCGGGTGCGGATGCGGTTGCTCGTCGACCGCGACCAGCTGGAGGTCTTCGCCGGGGACGGCCGCTACTCGTACACCGACACGCCGCCTTTCGACCGTTCGCCGGACACGCGCGGGCTGCGGTTGTTCGCCACCGGCGGGGACGTGCGGCTGGTGTCGCTGGAGGTGCACCGGCTCGCCTCGGCCTGGAACACCGCCGAGTCGACACTGTCGACGAACCTGCCGGGAACGTGGCGCCCGGCCGGTGGCGCGTGGCGGGACGTCGGCGGCGGCAAGCGCGGTTCGGCGGCCGGGGACGCCTTCTACCTCAACGACACCGTGCGGACCGACTTCGCCTACGAGGCCGATGTGTCCATCGTGGACGGGCGAGCGGCGGCGCTTACCTTCCGGGCGAGCGCCGACGTCTCGGGCCACTACACCGTCAATGTCGACGCCGACGGGTATGTCCGGCTCTGGCGGCCCGGTCAGGTCTTGGCGACCGTGCCGTTCGCGGTGGCCCGCGACCGCTGGTATCACCTGAAAGTCGTCGCGCAGGGCGCACGGCTGCGGGTGTACCTCGACCATTCCCCGGCGCCGCTGATCGACCTGTCGGACACCGCTTATGCCGGTGGGCGGCTAGGCGTGAACGTCTACGCCGGGACCGGTGACTTCCAGAACGCGCGGGTCGACGGTTCCGCCGTGACGGGCCCGGCGGGGCCGTGGACGCCGCTGTCGGGGGCGTGGACGGCGCCGGGCGCGCTGAGGGGTGCGGCGGTGGGCGACGGTTTCTATCTCAGTTCGCTGCGGGGCGGCGACTTCACCTACGGCGGGGATCTGCGGCTGACGGCGGGCCGGGCGGCGGCGCTGACGTTCCGGGCGAGTCCCGACGGGAGTGGGCACTACACGGCCAATGTGGACACCGCGGGCTACGTCAAGCTCTGGCGGCCCGGCGCCGACCTGGCGGTCGTTCCGGCCGTGATCGTCGCGGGCCGTACCTACCGGCTGACGGTGGTGGCGTCCGGTCCGCGGATACGGGTGTTCCTCGACGGGGTGGCGCTCGTCGACGTGACCGACGGTGCCTACGCGAGCGGGTTTTTCGGGCTCAACGTCTTCGACGGGACGGCGACGTTCTCCGGTGTCACGGTGAGCTGAGCTCGGGCGGCGGCGCGGTGGTGCCGCGCCGCCGCGCGTCGCCGAGCCGGGTGAGCGCCGCCGAGGCCAGCACGATCACCCCGATCCCGGCCAGCAGGGCCGGTGCGGGCAGGCCGCCGGTGAGCCCGACGAGCGCGGCGCCGAGTGAGGCCGCCGAGATCTTCAGCGCGGCACCGAGGGTGAAGACCTGCGCGCGCGTGCCGGGCGGGGCGTGGTCGGCGCGCAGGCGCAGGGTCGCGCCGAGCAGTGGTCCGTCGGCGAGTCCGGCGAGCGCGAACCCGGCGAGGCTCGCCCAGTAGGTGGGTGCGAGAGCCGTCAGGATCAGCGCCACGCCGAGCGCGGCGAGGCACAGGCGGGCCAGCCGCAGTGGTGGTGGGGACGTCGGCAGGCGGGTCAGCAGCACCGATCCGGTGAGCGCGCCGAGCGCGAAGGCGGTGAGCAGCGGCCCGGCGCCGCCGGCGTCGCCGAGGTGGGCGGCGAACAGGACGGTGGTCAGGGTCAGGCCGCCGATGCCGACGAAGGAGGCCGTGGTGGCCGCGGTGATCGCGCGCAGCTCGGGGACGCGCCAGAGTGCTCGCAGTCCGGCCGTGAGGGCGGTGCCGGCCGGTCGTGGTCCGGGTTCGGCGCGGTGGGGGAGGGTGGCGACCAGCGCGGCGGCGGCGAGTGCGCCCGCGGCCAGTACGACCGTCGCCGTGCCGGGCGACCAGAGGTGCGCGGCGCCGGCGGCGAGGGCGGGTCCGGTGACCGAGGCGGCGTTGTAGGTCGCGGCGTCCCAGGCGTAGGCGCGGTGCTCGTTTCGGGTGGTGAGTTCGGCGACGAGGCTGGACAGTCCTCCGGTGACCATCGGGCCGCAGCAGCCGCCCGCCGCCGACACCGCGACCACCGCCCACACCGGTGCGCGGCCGACGAGCGCGGGGAGCGCGGCGAGTGCGGCGGCGAAGCCGGTGAGTGCGCCGGTGTGGAGCAGCCGGGGGGAGCGGGTCCGCGCGGCGAGGGCTCCGGCGAGGGGTCCGGCGAGCAGGTGCGGGGCGGTGAAGGCGGTCAGGACGAGTGCGCCGAGGGCGGGGCTTCCGGTGTGTGCCAAGGCGAGCAGGGCGATGGTGACGCCGACGCCCTCGTCGGCGAGGCGGGCGAGGAAGGCCGCGGTGAGGTAGCGGGGGAGGGGAGCGGTCACCCGCATACTGTAACGGCTAGCAATAATAAGCCGTTACGGTTATCGTTGGGGCAGGTGAGGAGGACAATCGGCCCGTGACCACCGGATTCCAGCCCGCGCGTCGCCTGATCGATCTGGTCAATCTCGTGCACGCGCGCCCCGACGCGACCCGCCACGACTTCGCCGCCGTGCTCGCCGAACACGGCGAGCGCACCGTCGATCTCGCCGACACCGCGCTCACCGAAGCCGACCTCGACGACCTGCGCGCGGCGATCACCCGCCTGGCCGGGCTCCTCGCCGAGTCCGATGTGGACCGTGCCGCCCTCGCGCTCAACGACGTGCTCGCCGGGAGCGGCGCCCGGCCGCGTCTGTCGCGACACGACGGGCACACCTGGCACCTGCACGTCGACCGCGAGGACGCCGGCTGGGGTGACTGGCTGCTGGCCTCATCGGCGCTGTCGCTCGCCCAGCTCTTGAGCGAGCGGGGACGGCCCGCCTGGGGCCGCTGCCCGATGGACGGCTGCGAGGCCCCCTACTTCCTCGACGACGGCCCCGGTTCGGCCCGCCGCTACTGCTCCGCGACGTGCGCCGGCCGCGCCCGCGTCGCCGCCTACCGGCAACGCAAGCGCGAACGGGCCGCCGAATGAGCCCGCGCCCCATGGAGAGACGCGGGCGCATCCGTTAGGGCAGTGAGTCGATGTGCGGTCCGACGGTGTTGGAGAACGCCTCACCGCCGTGCTTGTCCCAGTTGATCGACCAGGTCATCACGCCGCGCAGCGCGGGGTAGGTCCGCGGCGGCTTGAAGGAACCGCAGTTCGTGCCGCGGGCCAGGCAGTCGACGGCCTGGTTGACCACCGACGGGCTGACATAACCGCCTCCGGCCGCCGAGGACGTGGCCGGCACGCCGAGCGCGACCTGGTCGGGCCGCAGCCCGCCCTCCAGCTGGATGCAGGCCAGCGCGACGATGAAGTTCACCGTCCCCTGCGAGTAGGCCTGGTTCTGGTCGCAGCCGAGCATCGTCCCGGAGTTGTAGAACTGCGTGTGGACGGTCGTGAGGATGTCCTTGATCGCCAGCGCCAGCTTGAAGTACGAGCTCCCCGCCGACTGCATGTCGATCGTCTGCGGCGCCATCGTGATGATGAGGTTCGCGCCCGCCTTCGCACGGATCTGCCGCAGCGCGTTGCCCATCGCGTCGGGGTTGAGGCCGTTCTCCAGGTCGATGTCGACGCCGTTGAAACCGAAGGACGTCATCAGGCCGTAGATGTTGTTGGCGAAGGTCGTCGCCGCACCCGAATCGCCGACCGAGACGCTGCCGCGCTCGCCGCCGACCGAGATCAGCACCTCGGTCCCGCGTGCCCGCAGGGCGGCCACGTCGGACCTGAACTGGTCGTTGGTGTAGCCGCCCAGTGCGCTCGACAGGCCCGGATCGACGTTGAACGAGACGCCGCCGGGCTGGCCGGTCGCGTCGGCGAAGGCCACGATGACCAGGTCGTAGTCGGTCGACACGTCGCGCAGGCGGATGTTCGTCGAGCCGTTGACGAAGTTGTGCCAGTAGCCGGTGAGGGTGTGCTTGGGGAGGCTGCCGTTCGGCGGGGGATCGGTCGGGCTCGGTGTCGGGCTGACGGTGGGGCTCACCGTCGGCGAGGCCGTCGGGGTCGGGCCGGGGCCGCCGGGCCCGTCGAGGGAGAAGTCGTCGGCGTAGAAGGTCGGCTGGCCGTACCAGCCGTGCACGTAGACCGTCGCCGTCGAGGTGGCTGGGGTGAAGGTCAGGGTCAGGCTCGCGTAACCCGCGCCGCTGCCGGGGGTCCAGGTGGAGGCGCCGCCGTTGACGCCGATGTAGACGTAGGAGCCCTTGACGTGGGCGGTGTAGGTGTAGGCCGTGCCGGGTGTGACGGTTACCGTCTGTTCGCAGCGGGCGTTGGCCGAGCCCGCCGGGGTACCGGCCAGCGCGTAGGTGCCGGTGCGGGCCTGGCCGGTGGCGACGGCGGTGCCGGTGCCGCAGTTCCAGCCGCCGAGGTTGCCGGATTCGAAGCCGCCGTTGGACAGGACGTTGGCCGCGCCCGCCGGGAGGGTCGTCACGAGGACGGCGGCGATGACGGTCGAGGCGATCGCGATTATCGCCGGTAAGAGTCTCGATCGGTGCTTTCGGTTCTGCATGGCCGCACTTCCTTCATGAGTCGTTCAGCTAATTACACACTTTCTTGGCAGTTTCTCAAGTCTTTCCCGCGCACTGATTTCGGAGTTGACGGAGTGAGTACTCACTCCGTAAGCTTTCCGGCATGACCGAAACCAGGAAACGAGCGCCGGGAATGACGCCCGAACAGCGCCGCGAGATGATCGTGCGGGCGGCCCTGCCGCTGGTCGCCGAGCTCGGCGCCGCCGTCACCACCGGCCAGATCGCCCGCGCCGCGGGCATCGGGGAGGCCACCATCTTCCGCGTCTTCACCGACAAGGACGAACTCCTCCACGCCTGCCTCGCACAGGCCTTCGACCCCGGCCACGTACTCGCCGAGATCACCGCCATCCCCCTCGACCAGCCGCTCGCCGACCGTCTCACCGAAGCGGCCGAGTCCATGCGCGCCTACCTGGAGCGCATGGGCGCGCTCATCGGCGCGCTCCACACCGGCGGCCGCCCCCGCCGGCCGGAGAACCCCGACGGGCGGCCGGGCGACGAACGCGACGCCGCCATGGGCCGCACCATCGAGGCCCTGTCGGCGCTCTTCGAACCCGAGCGGGCGACCATGCGCTTCACCCCGGAGGAGGCCGCCGAGCTGTTCCTCAGGCTGACCTTCACCCGCCCGGCGCCCGACGGGGCCCACGTCCTCGACCTGCCCCGCACCATCGACGCCTTCCTGCACGGAGTGGCGCCGACATGCCCGTGACCCTCAACCACACGATCGTCCCCGCCGTCGACAACGAGCGCGCCGCCGACTTCTTCGCCGAGGTGATGGGCCTGGAACGCCTGCCCGCCGCCGGGATGAGCGGCCACTTCGCGCCGGTGCGGGTCAACGAGCAGCTGACCCTCGACTACCTGACCGTCGAGAAGCCCGAAGGCCACCACCTCGCCTTCGACGTGGACGGCACGACCTTCGACGCCGTGCTCGACCGCCTTGAACGCATGGGCGTCTCCTACGGGAGCAGCCCCCGCGAACCCGACAACGGCCGCATCGACCACCCCTTCCGCTCACGCGGACTGTTCTTCACCGACGAGGCCGGGAACCTCTACGAGGTCATGGTCCTCGACTGACCAACCGAGGACCGTCACAGGCTTGGGCGATGATCACCCCATGGCTGTCACCTACCTGCGCGGCGACGCGACCTCGCCCCAGGCGAAAGGCCCCAAACTCATCGCCCACGTCTGCAACGACGCCGGCGGCTGGGGCAAGGGCTTCGTACTGGCGCTCTCCAAGCGCTGGCCCGAACCCGAGCGCGACTTCCGGGCCTGGTGGCGCCACCGCGCGCGGAACGACTTCGCGCTCGGCGCCGTCCGCGTGATCCGGGTCGGGCACGACACCTGGGTCGCCAACATGGTCGGCCAGCACGGCACCCGCACCGGCCGCGGCGGCACACCACCGGTCAGATACGAGGCCGTCGCGACCTGCCTGGACACCCTCGCCGGGCACGCGGCCGACCTCGGCGCGTCGGTGCACATGCCCCGCATCGGATGCGGACTCGCGGGCGGGAGATGGGAGCGCGTCGAACCGCTCATCACCACCGCGCTCGCCGAGACGGCCGTGTACGTCTACGACTTCGGCTGACGCCTCAGGCCAGTCCCGCCAGCACGTCCATCAGCACCGCCGCGTCCTGCGGCCCGAGGTGTGGCGCCCGCAGCGAGTGCACGGTGAAGCGGTTGCCCGGGGTGGCCGCGTCGGCGTCGGCGATCATCCGGTCCTGCAGGGCCAGGGGGATCGCGCGGTCGGCGGTGAACCGCACGTAGGTCCGCGGGACGCGTCCCCACCGGCGCCGGTCGCCGCGGGCGTCGTCGGTCGCGACGGCGGCCGCCTCGTCGGGCTCGAAGCCGTTGAGCACCGCACCGAAGGCGGCCTCGTCGTAGTCCGCGGCGAGCGCGGCCTTGGCGGGTGCGACGACCTCGGCGGCCCGCCAGTTGGTGCGCAGGACGCCGGTGCGCGCGGGGTCGCCGACGGGCGGGATGTCGCCGAGCAGCGAGCCCGCGGCCTCCGGGCTGCCGAAGGCGTCGGCGACGCTGCGGAAGGCCGTGCAGCAGAACGCCGACAGGTAGACCAGCCGCGTGATCAGGCCGGGGACCCGGTCGGCGGCGAGGGTGACCGTCGCGCCGCCCATGCTCTGGCCGAGGAGGATCACCGGGCCGTGCGCGGCGGCGCGGCGGACGATGCCGGCGACGTGGTCGGCGTTGTCGGCGAGGGCCGTGCCCGCGAGTGTCGGCGAGGGGGCGTCGGCGAAGGCGGCGAGATCCTGCGGGGACTGGTAGGAGGCCGGGTAGTTCGCAGCGGGGCCGTGCCCGGGCAGGTCGACCGGTACGGCGCCGAAACCGGCGAGCGCGAGTTCGGCGGCGAGCGGCGCGAAGGAATAGCCGTTGCCGTTGGCGCCGTGGACGAGTACGAAGGTGGGCCGCCGCCGGGCGGCGTGTGCGGGGGAGGCGACGGTGGTGGTGAGGGCGGTCGCGGCGAGTGCCGTTCCCGCGTGGAGGAGTCCGCGTCGTTCCATGGTCGAGAATCCTTTCCGATGCGCTTGTATCGAAACCTAGCACGTAGCGATACAAGCGCATCGAATAGACTTCGGGCATGCCCAGAGTCGTCGACCATGAGAGCCGCCGCCGCCGGATCGCCGCCGCGGTCTTCGGCCTGATCGCCGAAGGCGGGCTTGAGGCGGCGACACTGCGCGAGGCCGCCGACCGCGCCGGAGTGTCGATGGGCGCGGTGCAGCGCTGCTTCGCGACGAAGGAGCAGCTGATGCTCTTCGTCCACGACTACCTGAACGCCCAGGTCACCGCGCGTGTTCAGACGCGCATCGACGCCGCGCCAGACCCGGGCGACACGGTCACGATGCTCGCCGAGACCCTGGCCGGGATCCTCCCGCTCGACGAGGACAGCCGTGCCGAGTCGCGGGTGTGGCTGGCCTTCGCGGCCCAGGCGGCGGTCGACCCGGCGCTCGGGGAGCTCCAGCGCCGGTCCTACCGCGAGCTCGCCGCGCTCTTCGCGCTCCTCGTCCGCGCCGCCGCCGAGTCCGGGCGGTTCCGTGCGGGCCTCGACCCCGACGTCGTGGCCGCCGACCTCGTCACCATGACCGACGGCCTGAGCGTCCAGCTGCTCGTCGGGCTGCACACGCCCGATTCGGCACGGGTGGTCCTCGACGCGAGACTCGACGCCCTGCGCGCGTGAGGCACACGCGAAAGCCGCCTCGCGACGCGAGGCGGCTTTCGCGTTGACGGTGTCAGACCAGTACCAGCGCCGGCAGCACGAACAGCAGCGCGGCCGTCCCGTACAGCACGACCCGCAGCGCGCCGGAGCGCTCCGGCGGGTCGAGGAGACGGCGGACGCGCGCGAGGATCGTCCCGCCCGTCGAGGCGAAGGCCCCGTCGGGCGTCGCGGCCCCGCCGATCGTCGCGATCCGCGCGAGGGCGGAGGCGAGGGCGGTGCGTTCGCAGCGGTGCACGGCGGTGTCGTCGGCGACCATCTCCAGCAGCGAGTCCACGGCCATCCGCGCGCGACGGATGCCCGGGAACCACGGCAGGGCACGGGTCCAGGCCGCGAAAGGCAGCGCGACGAGGTCGTGGCGTTCGCGCAGGTGCGCCTCCTCATGGGCGAGGACGGCGCGCAGTTCGGCGTCGTCGAGCGCTTCGAGCGCGCCCGAGGTGACCACGACCCGCGGGGTCCAGCCGGGAAGGCAGTAGGCCGCGGCGCCCGGGTGCTTGAGGACGTGCCCTTGACCCGGACGGCCCGTGGGCCACGGATCGGCGACGAGGTCGACGAGGTCGCGGTGGCGCCGCCGGTCGGTCCAGGTGCGGTAGATCGTCGTGGCGAGCACGCCGACGAGGCGGGCGTACACGACGAAGGTCGCGACCAGCAGGACCTGGTGCCATGTGCCGAGCCCACCGGTCAGGTCGCCGTCGGCGAGCTGCCCGAACCAGGCGCCGAGGGCGCCGAGCAGGTTCCCGCCGAGCGGCGCGAGGGCCATGGCGGTGATGGATCCGAGCAGCGCCAGGCCCCCCGACAGACCGATCGCCTGCCAGCAGACCACCGCGGCCCGCGGCTCACGGTGGGTCCAGCGGGCCCGCGCCAGCAACGCCGGGACGGGACCGATGAGGGCCACGGCGAGCACGGCGAGGCCGTAACCGGCGACGGAGACGCTCATGAACCACCGCCGGGACAGCGGCCGCTCACGGCTCGCCGTCGCTTCGGCGTCGCACCGCCTCGGTGAGGGCGTCGGCGAGCGCCGCGGCCTCCGTCGGGCTGACCTCCTCGGCGAAGCGGGCGAGGGCGGCGCCGCGGTCGGAGGCGGTGTCGAGGGCCTCGCGCATGAGCGCGGCGACGTGTTCCTCGCGTCCGGCGACGGGACGGTAGTGGTGCGCGCGCCCGTTACGATCACGGGCGACGAATCCCTTGTGCTCCAGGCGGGACAGGACGGTCAGGACGGTGGTGGCGGCGAGGCTGCGGTCGGGCAGCGCGTCGACTACCTCTCGCGCGGTGACGGGCCGTCCGGCGGTCCACAGGACCTCCATGACGGCGCGTTCCAGCTCTCCAAGTCGGGCCATGTGTGGGTTCTCTCCGGCGGGTGGCGGACGGCTCGACACGATTCTACCGCTGGTAGAAAGCCTGCGCGACAGCTGAAATGCCGGACTTGTCGGGACTTGCGTCTCCCGTGTTTGTGCCACGGCGGGGCTTGACTCACCGGGGTTTCACGCGCTACTCGGCAAGCTGGGTCCAAGCCCGGCACGAAGAGCGTGCTGAGAACTTGGGGAGGCGAAGGAAACGTGGCACTTCCGGTTACCGAACACGAAGACTCGTCGACGGTTGACCGAACCGAACGGGGAACCTCCGCGGATCTGGTCCGTGCGTACCTCAACGGTATCGGCAAGCACAAGCTGCTCACCGCCGTCGAAGAGGTCGAGCTGGCCAAGGCCATCGAAGCCGGGCTTTTCGCGCAGGTGCGGCTGACCGACCCGGACCAGCCGGTCCTGGACGAGCAGCTGCGCAAAGACCTTGAGACCATCGCCGCGCAGGGGCGCGCGGCGAAGAACCGCCTCCTGGAGGCGAACCTGCGGCTCGTGGTCAGTGTCGCCAAGCGTTACACCGGGCGGGGCATGGCGCTGCTGGACCTGATCCAGGAGGGGAATCTGGGTCTGATCCGCGCCGTCGAGAAGTTCGACTACACCAAGGGCTTCAAGTTCTCGACCTACGCGACGTGGTGGATCCGGCAGGCCATCACCCGCGCCATGGCAGACCAGGCCCGCACCATCCGCATCCCGGCGCACACGCTGGACAAGGTCAACCAGATGGCGCGGGTGCGGCGTGAGCTGACGATGCGCATCGGGCGCGAGCCCAGCTACTTCGAGATCGCCGCCGAACTCGAAGTCGAGCCCTTCCGGGTGCTGGAGCTGATGTCCTACGACCGCGACCCGCTCTCGCTGGACCAGACCGTCGGCGACGACAGCGACACCCCGCTGTCGGACCTGCTCGACTGCTCCGACCGGGCCCGCCCGGTCTCGGACAACGTGTCCTACGCGCTGCTGCGCAACGAGATCGCCGAGGTCCTGACCACGCTCACCGAGCGTGAGCAGGCCGTGATCAAGCTCCGCTTCGGCATCGACGACGGGCGCCAGCGCACCCTCGAAGAGGTCGGCCGCGACTTCGGCCTGTCGCGCGAGCGCGTCCGCCAGATCGAGAAGACCACGCTGCTGAAGCTGCGGCACCCGTCGCGCGCCGAGCGCCTGTCGGAGTACGTCGGCTGCTGAGGCCATGAGACGACAAGGGCCGTCCCGGGAGGGACGGCCCTTTCGCGTGTCCGGTCTAGGAACCGGCGGCCTTGGCCGCGCGCTCGATCGCCGCGAACCGGGCCGCCCGCTCCGCGTCGTCGCGCCCACCCGCGCCCCCGGGGTAGGACCCGACCTCGCCGTCGAGTTGCTCCCGCAGGATGTCGGCGTGTCCCGCGTGCCGCGCGAGCTCGACGAGCGAGTGCACCAGGATGTTGAAGAGCTTGACCTTCGGGCGCGGCCACCACGGCACGAACCCGGGCGCGTCGACGGCCAGGGCCTCGATCGTCGCGTCGGCGTGCTCGGCCACCCGCCGGTAGAGCCCGAAGATCTCCGCACGCGTCTCGTCCTCGGCCGCCCAGAGCTCGCCCGTCCACGCGTCTTCGGCGTCCCAGCGGGGCACCTCGGCGAAAGGACGGTCGAAGACCTCGCCGAAGTACCGCGCGCTGGAGCACGCGACGTGCTTGACCAGACCGAGGAGGTTGGTGCCCGTCGCGGTGAGCGGGCGCCGCACGTCGTACTCCGAGAGCCCGTCGAGCTTCCAGACGAGGGCCTCACGCATCTCACGCAGATCGTTGTGCAAATACGCCTTGGCGAAATCGTCGATCATGCGGGCAAGAGTGCCACGGCGCCACACGCACCCCGCCCACGACGAAGCCGCCCCCTCCACGGAGGGGACGGCTTCGTAAGGCCGAGCGCCGGGACCTAGAAGGCCGGGATGACCGAGCCCTGGTACTTGTCCTCGATGAACTTCTTCACCTCGGGCGAGGTCAGCAACGTCGCCAGCTTCGTGATCCGCTCGTCGTTCTCCTGACCCGACTTCGTCACCAGCAGGTTCGCGTACGGGTTCCCCTCGGCCTTCTCGATGGCCAGCGCGTCCCGCGCCGGGTTCAGGTCGGCCTGCAGCGCGTAGTTGCCGTTGATGATCGCCACGTCGACGTCCTCCAGCGAACGCGGCAACTGCTCGGCGGCCAGCGGCTGGAACTCCAGGTTCTTCGGGTTGCCCACGACGTCCTTCTCCGTCGCGGCCGTCCCCACCCCGTCCTTCAGGGTGATCAGGCCGTTGTCGGCCAGCAGCTTCAGCGCACGGCCGCCGTTGGTGGCGTCGTCGGGGAACGCGATCGTGGCGCCGTCGGGCAGCGAGGCCAGCTCGGTCAGCTTCTGCGAGTAGGCCCCCAGCGGCTCGACGTGCACGGCCTTCACACCGACCAGGCTCGTCCCGTTCTCCTTGTTGAACTCGTCGAGATAAGGCTGGTGCTGGAAGAAGTTGGCGTTGATCTCCCCGGTGTCCACGGCCGTGTTCGGCAGGACATAGTCGTCGAAGACCTGCACGTCCAGCTCAAGACCGGCACCCGCGGCGAGGTTGTCGCGCACGTACTCCAGGATCTCGGCGTGCGGGACGGCGCTCGCCCCGACGATCAGCTTGTCCTTCGGGTCCGAACTGGCCCCGGCGCCCGCACCGCAGGCGGACAGCAGGCCGACGGACAGGGCGGCGGTGGCGGTGATGGCGGCGGCGCTGAGCAAGCGGCGACGGTTCATGATGTGGTGCCTTTCGGGGTTGGGTGAACGGGTCAGCGACGGTCGAGTCGCCGTGAGACGAGGTCGCCGGCGAACTGGATCAACTGGACGAGAACGACCAGGATGATCACCGCGACGATCATGGTGTCGTACTGAAAGCGCTGGTAGCCGTAGCGGACGGCGACCGCGCCGAGTCCGCCGCCGCCGATCGCGCCGGCCATCGCCGAGTACCCGATGATCGCCACGACGGTGACGGTCAGCGCGCGGATCAGCGAGGGCAGGGACTCCGGGACGAGGACGCGGCCGACGATGCCGAGCCCGTGCGCGCCCATGGAACGCGCGGCCTCGACCAGGCCGGGATCGATGTCGAGCAGCGAGGACTCGACGAGCCGCGCGAAGAAGGGCACGGCCGCCACCGACAGCGGCACGACGGCCGCGAAACTGCCGATGCTGGTCCCGATCAGCAGCCGCGTCACCGGGATGATCGCCAGCATCAGCAGGATGAACGGGATGGAGCGGCCGATGTTGACGACCAGTCCGAGGATCTTGTAGACCGAGCCGACGGGCCGCAGCCCGCGCGGCGACAGCGAGTACAGCGCGACGCCCAGCGGAAGACCCGCGATGACCGTCCACAGTGTCGCCAGGCCCACCATCTGGAGGGTCTCCAGGGACGCCGGGCCGAGAAGTTCGGCGAGTTCCGCCCAGTCGAGGTTCATCGCTCCTCCACCCCGTACCCGCGTGCCCGCAGCCACTCCAGGGCCTCGCCCGTGCGAGGAGACGCCGGGACGGCCAGCCGAAGGCGGCCGACGGTGAAGCCGCCGTCGCCGGGAGCGGTCTGCACCGCGGCGTCGAGGATCGACACGTCGAGGTCGAAACGGCGGACGAGAGCGGCGACGACAGGTTCGCCGACCTCCGCGCCGGTGAAGGTGATGTCGACGGTGCTCGCCGCCTCCGGCGCGGCCGTGTCACCGAGATGGAAGGCCTGACGGCCCAGCTCCGAACCCGGCTCGGCGAGCAGGTCGGCGACCTTGCCCGACTCCACGACCCGGCCCGCGCGCAGGATCGCCGCGGAATCACAGATGCGCGTCACGACCTGGAGTTCGTGCGTGATCAGCAGAATCGTCAACCCGAGATCGCGATTGAGGCGGCGCAGCAGATCCAGGATCTCGACCGTGGTCTGCTGATCGAGGGCACTCGTGGCCTCATCGGAGAGCAGGACATCCGGTTCGGCGGCCAGCGCGCGGGCGATCGCGACACGCTGCCGCTGCCCACCCGACAACTGCGCCGGATACGCACCCGCCTTGTCGGACAACCCGACGACGTCGAGGAGTTCGGCGACCCGTGGCCCCCGGTCGCCCTTGTTTTTTCCGGCGATGCGCAACGGCAAGGCGACATTCGCCTCGACGGTCTTGTTGCGCAGCAGGTGGAAATGCTGGAAGACCATGCCGATACGCGACCGCGCCGCCCGCAACTCGGACCCGCCCAGAGCCGTGATCTCCGTACCGGCGACCCGCACCGAACCCGAATCAGGCCGTTCCAGAGCGTTCACGGTACGCAGCAGCGTCGACTTCCCGGCACCCGAACGCCCGAGAACGCCGTAGACCTCGCCCTCGCGGACATGGAGATCGACGCCGTCGAGGGCCGTGGTATCTCGGTATTTTTTGCGCACTTCGGACAGTTCGATCACAGTGTGGTCCTTCGACGCGTCCCGACCGGGACGTGGGGGATCAGTGGCCGTGTCAGCCCTGGGATGAAAACGCGGTCAGTCGACAGCAGTCACAGCGACGTGACGACGCGCGGGAATGCCAGCTTCGGGGCGCGAGCGGAAAGGGGCCCTCAGCAACCGCACATTCGGCGCATCACGCGCCGAGGCGAACACGGACACACACCCGACGCCGGCATCGAGACGCGCAAGGCGGCGTCGCGGCGGCACGAAGGGGTGCGGAGAGTGTTCACGCCGCGAAGTCTGCCAGGGAGCTCCCAGGGACGCCAAGGATTGGTGATCTAAGTCCCAGCGGGACTGGCGGCGCGAACGAGACCGCGTGAGGGGTGGGGATCGGGCTGCGGGTGCGGGTGCGGGTGCGGGGTTCCGGGGTGGTGGGTGAAGTGGGGCTCGCCCTCAGCGGGAGCGCTGCGGCCGGGTTCGCGGCGTGTGTGGGCGAGCGAAGCGAGGCTTGCCCAGAGTGGGGGCGTTCGGGCGGGTCTCGGCGTGGGTGGGGCACGTGGGCTGTGTTCTTGGCGTGGGTGGGGGAGTGAAGCGTGGCTCGCGCTCGCGGGGTTGTGTCTTGGGTTCCCGGTGTTGGTGGGTGAGGTTTTTAGGGCCTGTGTTTGTTTGGGCGGCGCGAACGAAACCGCCTGCCAGGCATGGGATCGGGCTGCGGCCCGCCGCCGGTGCCGGGTTCCCGGTGTGGGTGCGGAAACGCGGCCGGGGTTCCCGGTCTGCGTGGGTGAGCGAAGCGAGACTCGCCGGGTTGCGGAACCGCGGCGGGTTCCCGGCGTGGGTGGGTGGGCGAGGCGAGACTCGGCCTTGGCGGGCCGCTGCGGCCGGGGTTCCCTGGCCTGCGTGGGCGAGCGAAGCGAGACTCACGCTCGCGGGACCGGCGTCTTGGGTCCCCGGCCTTGGGTGGGTGAGGTTTTAAGGGCCTGTGCTTGTTTGGGCGGCGCGAACGAAACCGCCTTTGCGGCATGGGATCGGGCTGCGGCCCGCCGCCGGTGCCGGGTCCCCGGCGTGGTGCAGAAGCGCGCTTGGTTCCCGGCGTTGGCGGGCGAGCGAAGCGTGGCTCGCCCTGAGTGGGGGCGTTCGGGCGGGTCCCGGCGTGCGCGGAACCGCGACCGCGCGGCTCACGCTCGCGCGCGAGGGCCTGGTTTCGCTCGTCGCTGCCGCTCTGAGCGCGACTCGCGGGCAGCGTTCGGCGGCGGGCGGCCGTGCGAAAAACGCGCTCCCCCGCTCACCCCAAAGGGGCCCCAAAAATCACGATACGGGCGAGGTGTGACAAAAGCGGATGGCGAGCTGAGGGCATGGCGTGCAAAGGGCGAGCGGATGGCGAGCTGAGCGCGAGCGGATGGCGAGCAAAGGGCGAGCGGATGGCGAGCTGAGCGCGGGCAGAGTGTGCGCAGAGCGCGCACGTTCGGCGGCCTGCGAAGGGCTGCGGGCCGTGTCTCGTCACCGCGTGGGTAAGCCGCGAGACGCGGCTCGGCCAGGTGCGGCTGCTGCGTCCGGGTTCCCGGCGTGGGCGAAACCGGCTCGCGCGTCCGGGCGCCCGCGCGGTTCTGCCGACCCTCGGCGGGTTCGTCGCCGCCGGTCTCGGTGTCGTCTTCCCGGGCGTGCCGTGGGTCGCCGTCGTCGTCGCCGGAGCCCGGTACCTGCTGATCACCTGGCTCGCCGATCGCGGCCGCGCGCTCGTCGCCCGCCCGGCCGGGCGGCGCCGGCTCCAGCTGGTGACGTGGCAGTGGGGTCTGACCGCACCCTCGACCAGCACCCCACCCCTCACTTCACTCCGTCGCCAGCTCCCCGCGTTTGACCGCCGCGCCCAGTTCGGCGTAGTCCCGCTCGGTGACGTCGGCGTAGGCCAGCGCGTAGGCCAGCATCGAGTCGTCGAGCCCTTCCCCGTCGGTGCAGTAACCCGCGAGGAGGCGGGCGTCCAGGGAACGCGCGTGCGCCCGCGCGAGCAGGGCCCCGGCGAGGCGCCCGTAGTCGTCGAGGTCTTCCCGGTCGAGGGTCTCGGGGTCGATCTTTCCCTTGCGGTTGCGGAACTGCCGCACGATGAAGTGCCTGCCCTCGATCGCCGTCCACCCCAGCAGCACGTCGGTGTCGGCCTGGACGAGCCGGGCGCCGCGCACGACGCGTTCGCCGTCGTGCCCGGCGGGCGGCGCCTTCGGCAGGTGCGGGCCGAGCGCCGAGGGGATCACCTGCTTCACCTGCAGGATCAGCGGCTCGTCGCCGTTGCCGCGCAGCAGGATCAGGTAGTTGCGCAGTCCCACACTGCCCGTCCCGACGATGCGGAAGGCCACGTCGCACACCGTGTAGCGGTTGATCAGCTCGTGCAGGGAGTCGGGAAGGGTGTCGGCGTAGTCGTCGAGGCCGCCCACGACGGCGTCGGCGGTGGCGGCGTCGACGGCCGACAGCGTCGGCGGGTCGGGCACGAAGCGCCAGTCGCCGTTGCCTTCACGGCGGGTCCACTTCGCGGCGGCCTTGGCGCTGGTGTTCTTCCTGGCCTTCGCGGTCGCCATCGCGATCTCGTCGACGAGGTCCCCGGTGTCGACGCCGGCGAGGACGGAGCGGTCGCCGAGGGCGTACCAGGAGTCCAGGAACGGCTGCTCGGCGAGCAGGCCGACGACGGTCCGGTAGGAGCGGACGGTGTCGGCGACGGCCTCGCGGCAGCCCTTCTCCGACACGCCTCCGGCGCGCCCGGCGAGCACGAGGCTCGTCGCGAGGCGTTTGAGGTCCCATTCCCAGGGACCGGGGACGGTCTCGTCGAAGTCGTTGAAGTCCATGACGATCTCGCCGTCGCCGCGCCCGTAGAAGCCGAGGTTGGCGGCGTGCGCGTCGCCGCACAGCTGCGCGGTGATGCCGCTGGTGGGGTCGTCGGCGAGGTCGTGGGCCATGAGCCCGGCGGCGCCCCGGAAGAACGAGAAGGGCGAGGCGAGCATCTTGCGGGTCCGCAGCGGCATCAGCGCGGGGATGCGCCCGGCGGCCGAGGCCTTGACGAACTCGGTCATCGTCGGCCGTCCCTGGGTGGGGCTGACGTCGCGGTGCAGGGCGTGGTCGACCTTCGCGCGCAGCGCCCGTCCCCGGGCGTAGACGTCGGCGGGGTCGGTCCACTGCCTCCAGTGCGTGTTCGTGGCGGCCTCCTCGTGCTCGGATTCCAGCTTCGGCCCGCCGGTGTGCCCGGCGCAACCCCGCCGCGCCGTTGCGTCCGGCGACGCCCGTGCCCACATAGTCTGATCACCGTCGGCGAAGGAGTTTCGGCCGGATCTCGTCCTCGGCGAAGCGGGCGGCGAAGCGGCGCCGCCGGTGCGGCGCGAACCTGGGAGTGGACATGCTGGTGCTGGACCTGATCGGGGTCGCGGTGTTCGCCGCGTCGGGCGCCTCGGCGGCGGTCGCCAAACGCCTCGACCTGTTCGGCGTGGTGTTCATCGGGATGGTCACCGCGCTGGGCGGCGGTGTCGTGCGCGACGTCGTGATCGGGGCGGTGCCGCCGCTGGCGTTCACCGACTGGGAGTACGTCACGACGGCGGCGGTGACCTCGCTGGCGATGTTCTGGCTGCACCCGCAGGTCGACCGGCTGCGGAGGACGATGCTCGTCCTCGACGCGGCGGGTCTGGGGCTGTTCAGCGTGGTCGGCGCGCTCAAAGGCGTCGACCACGGTGTCCCGATGGTCGGCGCGATCCTCGTCGGGATGATCACCGGCATCGGCGGGGGCGTCCTGCGCGACGTCCTCACCAAGGAGATCCCGGTGGTCCTGCACAGGGAGATCTACGCCTCGGCCTCGCTGCTGGGGGCGGCCGTGATCGTCGCCAGCACCCACTTCGGCCTGGCCAAACAGGTGCCGATGACGATCGCGATCGTCCTCGTCTTCGGGCTGCGGCTGCTCTCGCTGTACCGGCGCTGGTCGGCGCCGACCCCCAGGGTCGGCTCGACGTCGGGGTGAACCGGCGTCAGTCGCCGAGCATGTTCTCGTGGATCTCCTTGCACTCCGGGCAGATCGGGAAGCGCTCGGGATCACGCGAGGGTACCCAGAGCTTGCCGCAGAGCGCGCGGATCGCGGTCCCGTTCACCATCGCCTCCATGAGCTGGTCCTTCGGCACGTAGTGCGCGAACCGCTCATGGTCACCCTCGTCGTAACGGAGATCGGCGTCGGTCCGCTCCTGGATGATCGTGCCGCCGTCGGGGTTGGTCACGTGTGGCTCCAAAACTCTGTCGCAGATCTGTCACAACTAGTGTCGCACGCCTATTCGTCCGGATCGAGGACCCGGTGTTCGCGCTGCGTGACCGCCCGCGGGTCGTCCGGTGACGGCCTGCGGTGCCATCGGGAGCGGAGCCGGTGCTGTTCCTTGGGCGGGCGGTCGTTGGCGACGAGGACCGCCACCCACGGCAGGATCGCGCCCCCGGCGACGCACAGGGGGATCCACAGCCACAGCAGGGGCGCCTTCGCCATCACCAGCACGGTCGCCACGATCAACAGCACCGCGCGGGCGGCCATCATCAGCACGTACCGGACCTTGCGGTCGCGCAGCTGTTCGTCCTGGCTCTTCTCGGCGCTCGTGATGAGCACCGGTTTGCCTTCTGACCGGGCGGTCGCCATGCCCTCAGCCTGCCAGACCCGCGCCGGGACGGACGTGCCAGGATCGCGGGTGGCAGGTGCCGACCGCCAGGGGAGTTGATGTCGTGCGGGCCGTGGTGCAGACCGTCGCCGAAGCGAAGGTGACCGTCGAGGGGGAGACCGTCGGGGAGATCGGGGAGGGACTGCTGGTCCTGGTGGGCGTGACGCACACCGACGGGGCCGAGCAGGTCGAGCGGCTCGCCCGCAAGATCTGGGAACTGCGGATCCTGGACGGCGAGAAGTCCGCCGCCGACGTCGACGCGCCGATCCTCGTGGTCAGCCAGTTCACACTTTACGGTGACGCGCGCAAGGGCCGCAGGCCCACGTGGACGGCCGCCGCGCCCGGCCCGGTCGCCGAACCGCTGGTGGAAGCCGTGGTCGCGAGCCTGCGGGGGAGGGGCGCGACCGTCGAGACGGGCCGCTTCGGTGCATACATGATGGTGTCCAGCGTCAACGCAGGACCCAGGACCGTCCTCCTCGACGTCTGAGGACTCTTAGACTCGTACGGCCGTCCGAAGAACGTCCGCCGCCCGGGAGCTGATGCATGTCCACGACCGTCGATCTCGACGCCCTGCCGCCACTGCGCGCCTGGCAGCGAAAGGCTCTCGTGCTGTACCTGCGGCAGCGGGACCGCGACTTCCTCGCCGTGGCCACGCCCGGTGCCGGGAAGACCACCTTCGCGCTGCGCCTCGCCCTGGAGATGCTCGGCGACGGGACCGTCGAGCAGATCATGGTCGTCGCGCCCACCGAGCACCTCAAGGTGCAGTGGGCCCAGGCCGCGGCCCGCGTCGGGATCTCCCTCGACGCGGCCTTCCGCAACGCCGACCTGCACCAGTCGCGCGACTTCCACGGCGCCGTGGTCACCTACGCCCAGGTCGGCGCCGACCCGGCCGTGCACCGCCGCCGCACGATGACCCGCAAGACCATGGTCATCCTCGACGAGGTCCACCACGCCGGCGACTCCCGCAGCTGGGGCGAAGGCGTCCGACTCGCCTACGAGCACGCCGAACGCCGTCTCCAGCTCACCGGGACGCCGTTCCGCTCCGACGACAACCCCATCCCCTTCGTCAACTACGAACGCGGTCCGGGCGGTGTCCTGACCTCCCGTCCCGACTCCGTCTACGGCTACTCCGAGGCACTCGCCGACGGTGTCGTGCGGCCGGTCATGTTCCTCGCCTACTCCGGTGAGGCGCGCTGGCGCACCAAGGCCGGTGACGAACTCGCCGTGCGGCTCGGGGAGCCGCTGACCAAGGACCTCACCGCGCAGGCGTGGCGGACGGCCCTCGACCCGACGGGGGAGTGGATTCCGCAGGTCCTGCGCGCCGCCGACGCGCGCCTCACCGCCCTGCGCACGGCCGGGATGGGCGACGCGGGCGGCCTCGTCATCGCCTCCGACCAGACCGCCGCGCGGGCCTACGCGCGCGTCATCGAGCGCGTCACGGGCCTGCCGCCGGTGGTCGTGGTCTCCGACGACGCGGGCGCCTCCGAGCGGATCGCGAAGTTCGCCGAGTCCGACGAGCGCTGGATGGTCGCCGTCCGCATGGTCTCCGAGGGCGTCGACATCCCGCGCCTGGCCGTCGGCGTCTACGCGACCAACGCCCAGACTCCCCTGTTCTTCGCGCAGGCCATCGGCCGCTTCGTGCGCGCCCGCCGCTCCGGCGAGACCGCCACGGTGTTCGTGCCCAGCGTGGCGCCCCTCCTGGAGCTGGCCGCCGATCTCGAACGCCAGCGCGACCACGTTCTCGGCGGCCCGAAGGACGAGGACCCCGACGCCCTCCTTCGCGAGGCCAACCGCGAGGAGAAGGAACTCGGCGAGGACGACCGCAAGACCACCGAGACCCTCTCGACGAGCGCCGAGCTCGACCAGGTGATCTTCGACGGGACCTCCTTCGGCACCCCCGTGGCGACGGGCACGCCCGAGGAGGAGGAGTTCCTGGGCCTGCCCGGTCTCCTCACCCCCGACCAGGTCTCGATGCTGCTCAACAAGCGCCAGTCCGAGCAGATGGCCCGCAACGGCGGCCGCACCAACGCCGACCGCGGCCTGGCCCCCTCGAGTGTCATGCGCTCGCAGACCGCCGCCGAGAAGCGGATCCTGCTGCGCAAGCAGCTCAACGCCCTCGTCGCCTCCCGCCACCACGCCACCAACGAGCCGCACGGCAAGATCCACGCCGAACTGCGCCGGCTCTGCGGCGGCCCGCCGAGCGCGCAGGCGAGCATCGAGCAGCTCCAGGAGCGCATCGAGAAGATCCGCGAGTGGTGAGCGCCTAGACGTCCTTGTGCCGGTGGTAGTGGCGCGCCACCCGCACCCTGTTCCCGCATCGCGCCGGTGAGCACCACCGCCGGCGCGGATGCGCCGGGACGAACAGCAGCACGCAGTCACCGGCCTCGCATTCGCGCAGCCGCGCCAGCTCGGCGCTTCCGGCGAACTCCACGGCCGCCTCGGCCAGTGCGGCCGCGAGGCGCTCGCCCGGGCCGCCCGCGCGCACGCGGACGGCCGACAGCACGTCGCCCTCCCACACCGGCACCGTCGTCGCCGGTGCCCTCCGCTGTGCCTCGACGAGCCCGTCGAGCGCGGCCACCGGCGGGCGCTTCCCGGCCCGCAGGGCCCGCAGCAGCGCCGACGTGTCCTCGCGCACACTCCGCACGGCCGCCAGGTCGCCGTCGCCGGGGATCCAGTCCCCGCCGTCGCCGACCCGCCCGGCCTCCAGTTCCAGCCAGACGCGCAGGTCGTCGGCGGTGGCGAGCAGGTCGCCGTCGGCGGTCCGCGTGTTCACCAGGTCGAGGGCGACGTGCTCACCGGTCAGAGGATCCATGGGCTAATGCTAACTCACGGCCTTGACGCATTAGGTTTCCCGGGCTACAACTTGAGCCCCACCCCCACCGAGGAGCCGGCATGCCCACCATCCACCGCCACATCGACATCGACGGCGTCACCCTCTTCTACCGCGAAACCCGCCCCACCAGGCCCGACGCCCCCGTCCTCCTCCTGCTGCACGGATTCCCCACGGCCTCCCACCAGTTCACGCGCCTGATGGACGCCCTCGGCGACGACTACCGCCTCATCGCCCCCGACTACCCCGGCTTCGGCAACACCACCGCCCCCGACGACTTCGCCTACACCTTCGACACGCTCGCCGACACCGTCGAGGCCTTCGTCGAAGCCATCGGCCTCGACCGCTTCGCGATGTACGTGTTCGACTTCGGCGCGCCCGTCGGCTTCCGCCTCGCCCAGCGCCGGCCCGACCGCGTCACCGGCCTCGTCGTGCAGAACGGCAACGCCTACACCGAAGGCCTCACCCGGGCCGCCCAGGACTTCATCGCACTGCGACCCGAGGACCCGAAGGCCGAAACCGCGATCCGCGGCCTCCTGACCCTCGAAGGGACCCGCGGCCAGTACCTCACCGGCACCCGCGCCCCCGAACACGTCTCACCCGACGGCTGGACCCTCGACCAGCACTTCCTCGACCTCCCCGGCCGCAAGGAGGCGCAGATCGCGCTCGCCTTCGACTACCACTCCAATGTGGAGCGCTACCCGGCCTGGCAGGAATGGCTGCGGACGCGGCGGCCCCCGGCGCTGGTGCTGTGGGGGACCGGCGACCCGTTCTTCAGCGCCGACGGCGCCAGGGCCTACCTCCGCGACCTGCCGGACGCCGAACTCCGCCTGTACGACACGGGCCACTTCGCCCTGGAAGAGGACCTGGCCGGCATCGCGGGGGAGATCGGTGCGTTCCTCGGGAAGCTCGGGTCCGAGTAGAGCGCCCGCCCCATCGTTTCGCACACAGTTCCTTGCCGCGACACGGTCGCCGGGAGACGATGATCTTCCGGCGACTGAAAGGCCGCTCCCGTGAAGATCCGCTACTCCGGCCGTATCGCCCTGGCCGTCACCCTCCTGCTGACCGCGATCGCCCTGATCCTCAGCTCGATCCTCTCGGGCCCCGAACCTCTGTGGCCGGGAATCCTGATCTTCCTGGGGACGGCGGCGGTGATCGACGTGCTCGTGAACCTGCTCTTCCTCTTTTACGGGTGGGCGCGGGTCGACGAGAGCGGTGTCGCCTACCGAGGCAGGTACGGCGGTTTCGGCACCGGGCGTTTCCTCACCGAGGGCGAGAGCCTGGTGATCTCCGGCGGGCGGGTGTACGTGCGGCGGCCCGACGCGACGCTGGAGGGCACCGGCCTTCTCCGCTGGATGTGCGCCGGCCGCGACTGGCGCGGGCTGGAGCGCGCGCTCCCGAGGGTGGAGCCGGGTACGGCCACGGTCGTCGCCGCAGCCCGCCCGACCGCGGGCCGACCGCCGGAGCACCGCGGTGTCAGGCGTGCCCCATCCCGCTGACCAGGTCCCGGATGAGCCCGACCAGCGTCTCGACCCGCTCGCGGGTCGCGTGCCCGGTCAGCAGTGACGTGCTGACCGCGAAAGGCTGGGTCGCCTCGGGCAGCCCCGGCACCGCGACGGCCAGACAGGTGATGCCGTCGGTGGTCTCCTGGTCGTCGACGGCGTACCCGCGCTCGCGGGTCTCGCCGACCGCCTCGATCAGCGCGTCGATCCCGGTGATGGACCGGGCGGTGTAGGCGGGGAAGGGCTGGCGCTCGGTGAGCAGTTCGCGGATCCGCTCGTCGGTGTGGCCGGCGAGCATGGCCTTGCCCAGTGCCGTGCAGGTCGCCGAGATGCGCGACCCCACCCGCGAGGTGATGCGCAGGGGCTGACGTCCACCGTGGATCGCCAGGTAGACGACGTCGCCGTCTTCGAGGGTGCCCAGCTGGAGGGTCTCGTCGATCGGGGTCATCCGTCGCGTGCGCGTCGCGAACTCGCGCACCGGGTCGAGGGCGTCGAGGTAGGCCTGCGACAGGCCGACGAGGCCGGGGCCGAGCACGAAACCGCCCGTCGCGGCCCGGACCAGCCCGGTCGAGACGAGGGCCGCGCAGACGTTGACGGTCGAGGACCGGGGAATGCCCCCGGCGGCCTTGGCCAGGTCGGCGACGGAGAGGGGGCGGCCACCCGCCTCGGCGAGCGCCTGGAGGATCGCCCCGGCGCGCAGCACGGCGGGCGCGGGGGCGGCGCTGTCCCAGCCGTTGAGTTCACGAGCTCCCATGGTCGGCAAATCTACGGCCGCGACACCAGGTTGTCAACAGATTGACAGTCAAGCAACCTGTTGACAACCTGGGTCGTGATCATTACGGTCGTGTGACACCGGACTCGATCCCCCGAACAAAGGAGTTCGCGATGTCCACCCCGGCTTCCGCAGCCGCACCCGCGTCCCGCGCGGCCCCGCGTGGGGCGAGCCGGATGCGGTGGGCCATCATCTGGCTCGCCTTCGCCGGTCTCACCATCAACTACCTCGACCGCTCCAGCATCAGCGTCGCGCTGCCCTTCATGGGCGAGGACATCCACCTCGACAAGACCCAGCAGGGACTCATCCTCGCGGCCTTCTTCTGGTCCTACGACTTCTGCCAGCTCGCGGCCGGCTGGTACGTCGACAAGGTCGGCGCCCGCCGCTCCTTCACCATCGCCGCGGTGTGGTGGTCGATCTTCACCATGATCACCGCCGCCGTGCACAGCTTCTGGACCCTGATCGGCGCCCGGCTCCTCCTCGGCGCCGGTGAGAGTCCCGCGCCGGCGACCTCGGCGAAGGTCACCGCGACCTGGTTCCCACAGCGCGAACGCGGCCTGGCCACCGGCATCTGGGACTCCGGCTCCCGCGTCGGCGCGGTCATCGCGATCCCCATCGTCACCCTGATCATCCACTTCGCGGGGTGGCGCACGACCTTCATCATCATCGGCATCCTGGGCCTGGCCTGGGCGGTCGGCTGGTGGAAGGCCTACCGCGACCCCGACAAACACCGGCGGGTCAACGCCGAGGAACTCGCCTACATCCGTGAGGGCGGCGCCCGCATCGCCGCCGACGACGACGCCGAGGCGGCCAAGCTCCCGTGGCGGAGGCTGTTTCGCTACCGGACGGTCCTCGGGATGATGTTCGGCTTCTTCTGCCTCAACAGCGTCATCTACTTCTTCATCACGTTCTTCCCGACCTACCTCGTCGAGGAGCGCGACTTCAGCCTGCTCAAGCTCGGTTTCTTCGGGATGATCCCCGGCATCTGCGCCGTGCTGTCGGGCTGGCTCGGCGGCTGGCTCGCCGACCGCGCGATCCGGCGGGGCGTGCCCGTCACCCGGGTCCGCAAGACGATCATCGTCGCCGGGATGGCGGGCGGCTCGGTCATCATCCTGGCCGTGATCGTCCCGCAGGCGTGGATGGCGCTGGCCCTGCTGTCGCTGGCGTACGCGTCCCTGACCTTCGCCGGGACCGGCATCTGGGCACTGCCCGCCGACGTCGCGCCCAGTTCGGCGCACGTCGCGTCGATCGGCGGCATCCAGAATTTCGCGTCGAACTTCGCCGGGATCCTCACGCCGATCATGGTCGGCTACCTCGCCGACGAGACGGGTTCCTTCGTCCTGCCGTTGACGATCATCGGGGTGATCGCCCTGGTCGGCGCGCTGAACTACCTGTTCGTGATCGGCAAGATCGAGCCTCTTCCGGTGCCACGCCGGGCCGTCGGCTAGATATCTAGAAGAACGAGAAAGGACAAACCTGATGCCACGCATCACGGCCGTCGACACGCACGATGTGCGTTTCCCGACCTCGGCCGAGCAGGCCGGTTCGGACGCCATGCATCCCGACGGCGACTACTCGGCCGCCTACCTGACCCTGCGCACCGATCACCGCGACGGGCACGAGGGCCACGGCTTCACCTTCACGATCGGTCGCGGCAACGACATCTGCGTCGCCGCGATCGAGGCGATGGGCGCGACCCTCGTCGGCCTCGACATCGACGAGGCCTTCGCCGACATGGGCGCCTTCGCCCGCCGCCTCACCGGCGACTCGCAGTTCCGCTGGCTGGGCCCGGAGAAGGGCGTCGTGCACCTGGCCGCGGGCGCGCTCATCAACGCGATGTGGGACCTCTTCGCCCGCGTCGAGGGCAAGCCGGTCTGGAAGCTCCTGGCCGACATGACGCCCGAGCAGGTCGTCGCCCTCGTCGACTGGCGCTACCTCTCCGACGCGCTGACTCCCGAGGAGGCCCTCGGCCTCCTGCGCGCCAAGGCCGACGGCAAGGCCGCCCGCGAGGCCGAGCTGCTCGACACCGGCTACCCGGCCTACACGACCTCTCCGGGCTGGCTCGGCTACGACGACGAGAAGATGGTCCGGCTGGCCCGCGAGGCCGTCGCCGAGGGCTTCACGATGATCAAGCTCAAGGTCGGCGGGAACGTCGAGGACGACGTCCGCCGCTTCCGGACCGCCCGCGCCGCCCTCGGGCCCGACATCCGCCTGGCCAGCGACGCCAACCAGAAATGGGACGTCGCCGAGGCCATCGCCTGGATGGAACGCCTCAAGGAGTTCGACCCCTACTGGATCGAGGAGCCGACCGCTCCCGACGACATCCTCGGTCACGCCGCCATCCGCCGCGGCGTCGCGCCCATCAAGGTCGCCACCGGCGAGCACGCCCACAACCGCATCCTCTTCAAGCAGCTCCTCCAGGCCGAGGCCCTCGACGTCGTCCAGATCGACGCCGCCCGCGTCGCCGGTGTCAACGAGAACGTCGCGATCCTGCTGCTGGCCGCCAAGTTCGGCGTCCCGGTCTGCCCGCACGCCGGGGGCGTGGGCCTGTGCGAGCTGGTGCAGCACCTGTCCATGTTCGACTTCATCGCCGTGTCCGGCAGCCGGGAAGGCCGCGCCATCGAGTCCGTCCCACACCTCCACGAGCACTTCGAGGACCCGATCGTGGTCGAATCGGCCGCCTACCGCGCCCCGGCGAAACCCGGCTTCAGCGCGAAGATGAAGCCCGCCTCCCTCGCCGACCACGCGTTCCCCGAGGGGAAGGTGTGGGCGTGACCGCCAAACCCCTCGCGTTCGTCACCGGCGCCGCCTCCGGCATCGGCTTCGCCACCGCCGTCCGCCTCGCCCGCGCCGGATACGACATCACCGCCGCCGACGTCGACGCCGTCGGTCTCCAGCGCACCGCCCACGCGGTCGGGGAGGCGGGCGGTACGGCGACCACCCACGCCTTCGACATCCGCGACGACACCGCCCTCACCGGGGTCCTCGACGCCACGGGCACCCCCGCCGTCCTGGCCAACATCGCCGGCGTCGGCGTCGCCGCGCCCCTGGCCGACACCAGCACCGAGGACTGGGACCGCGTCATCTCCATCAACCTCACCGCGGTCTTCACCACCTGCCGCGCGGTCATCCCGCGCATGCTCGCCGCCGGCGGCGGCAACATCGTCAACGTCGGCTCGGTCGCCGGGCTCGTCGGCGTCGGCAACCGCGCCGCCTACTGCGCCTCCAAGGGCGGCGTCATCGCCCTGACCCGCTCCATCGCCGCCGACTACGCCGCGAAGGGCATCCGCGCCAACGCGATCTGCCCGGGAACCGTCGCCAGCGAATGGATCGGCAAGATCCTCGCCGACGCCCCCGACCCCGAGGCCACCCGCCGCGCCATGGAGGCCCGCCAGCTCGACGGGCGCATGGGCAGCCCCGAGGAGGTCGCCGCCGGGATCGCCTTCCTCGTCAGCGACGACGGCCGCTTCGTCAACGGCACCGCATTCGTCATGGACGGCGGCATGACCGCGGTCTGACCGACCACACCAACACCAAGGGAAACCCACATGCACCTCGTCACCTACGACGACAACGGCACCGAGGCCCTCGGCGTCCTCCGCGACGGCCGCGTCCACGCCACCACCGGCCCGGTCACCATGGCCGAGCTGATCGCCCACCCCGGCGGCCTCGACGCCCTCACCGTCGCCCCCGAACCCCTCGCCGACGACGCCCGCCTCCTGGCCCCACTGCCACGCCCCCGCAACGTCGTCTGCATCGGCCGCAACTACCGCGAGCACGCCGAGGAGCAGGGCGCCGAGACCCCCGCCGAACCCGCCGTGTTCCTCAAGACCACGACCAGCGTCGTCGGGCCCGGCCACGACATCGTCTGGGACCCCGAGTACACGGCCCAGGTCGACTACGAGGCCGAACTCGCCGTCGTCATCGGCCGCACCGCCCGGCACGTCGACGTGGCCGACGCCCTGTCCCACGTCTTCGGGTACACCTGCCTCAACGACGTCAGCGCCCGCGATCTCCAGTTCGGCGACGTCCAATGGGCACGCGGGAAGTCCCTCGACACCTTCTGCCCGATGGGCCCGGCGATCGTGACCGCCGACGAGGTCGCCGACCCGCAGAACCTCGACGTCCGCTGCGTCCTCAACGGCACGACCGTGCAGGAGGCGAACACCTCGGTCATGTACCACTCGGTGGCCGAGATCATCGCCCACTGCTCGCGCGCCTTCACCCTGCACCCCGGCGACGTCATCGCCACCGGGACGCCCGGCGGCGTCGGCATCTTCCGGGACCCGCCGCTGCTGCTCGGCAACGGCGACGAGGTCGTCATCGAGATCGACGGCATCGGCCGCCTGGTCAACCGCTGCCGGACCGAGCGGGTCTGAGCATGCGCGTGCGCCTCGCCTACGGCGAGCACGGGCTCGACGTCGACCTCCCCGCCGAGCGGACCGTCGTCGTCGAGCCCGCCTACGCCGACGGTGCCGCCGATCCCGCCGCGCTCCTGCGCGACACCCTCCGCCGGCCCGTCGCCGGATCGCCCCTGCGCGAGCTCGTCCGGCCCGGTCAGACCGTCGCGATCTCGATGTGCGACGGCACCCGCGCCCAGCCGAGGCACCTGATGATCCCGGCGGTCCTCGACGAACTCAGCGGGATCGTCGACGACGCCGACGTGGTCGTCCTGGTCGCGACCGGGACGCACCGCGGGAACTCGCCCGCGGAGATCGAGGCGATGCTCGGCGCCGACGTCGCCGCGCGCGTGCGGGTCGTCAACCACGACGCGCGTGACGCGTCCTCGCTGGTCTGGTGCGGTACGCACGGCGAGGGCGTGCCCGTGTGGCTCAACCGGCACTGGGTCGAGGCGGACGTGCGGATCACGACCGGTTTCGTCGAGCCGCACTTCTTCGCCGGGTTCAGCGGCGGGCCGAAACTCGTCGCGCCCGGACTCGCCGGGCTCGACACGGTCCTCACGCTGCACGACGCCCGCCGCATCGGTCACCCGTCGGCGACCTGGGCCGTCTGCGAGGGAAACCCCGTGCACGACGACATCCGCGCGGTCGTCGCGGGGGCGGGAAACGTCGACTTCGCCTTCGACGTGCTGCTCAACCGTGAACAGCGGATCGTCGCCGCCTTCGGTGGGGAACTGTTCGCGATGCACGCCGCCGCCCGGGCCGCCGCACGGGAACTGGCGATGCGGCCCGTCGACGGTCTCTTCGACGTGGTCGTGACGACGAACTCGGGTTTCCCGCTCGACCAGAACCTCTACCAGTCGGTGAAGGGCATGACGGCGGCCGCGACGATCGTCAAGGAGGGCGGCGTGATCGTGTGCGCCGCCGAATGCCGCGACGGGTTTCCCGACCACGGCTCCTACCGCGAGGTGCTTTCCTCGGCGGTGTCGCCGCGGGCGCTGCTGGACGAGATCACGGCCCGGCCGGACACGCGGCCCGACCAGTGGCAGGTCCAGATGCAGGCGAAGGTGCAGACGAAGGCGCGGGTGGTCGTGCACGCCGCCGGGCTGGGGGAGGAGGAGCTGCGCGCCGCCCACCTGGACTGGACCGACGACATCGGTGCCACCGTCCGGGCCGCGCTCGACGCGGCGGGTGAGGGCGCGCGGGTGTGCGTGCTGCCGGAGGGACCGCAGACGATTCCCTACGTGCGGGACTAGATCCGGCGGGGCGCCGTTTCGGTCTCAGGCGCCCTACCGGACCCTCTCGCGGAGCCGTGGCCGTGGCGGATCGTCTTGCTTCGAGATCCTGCCGACCTCCACCGGGATCATCGCCTCCGGCGTCACTCGGCACCCGGCCGAAGCGCGTTCGGCGGGCTCGTGTCGCATCCTTGGATCTGTTGAGCGATAAGGGTTTGTTATGTCGTTCCTGTTCCCGACGGCCTGTCCAGGGCAATGCCCAGAGCGAGCGACGCGAAGGCCCGGCCCACTGCTTTCGCGGTGGGCCGGGCCTGTCGGTCAGTCCCGTCCGGCCGGGGCGGTGTCGCCGGTCATCGCGAGCCGCTGGAAGGCGGCGAGGGCCGCGTCGATGGGGTGGGGTTGCGGACGTCCGGTCGCGTCGAGCCGGTTCCAGCGCTGGAGGTTGACCGCGAGGGACATCTGCCGGTCGCCGTCCGCGCTCCTCATGGAGATCGCCCCGGAGCCCCAGGCCGAGCCGTCGTGGCCCCAGAAGGTGCCGTGGCCGGGGACGTCCTTGCGGTGGAGTCCGAGGCCGTAGTCGATGGTCGTGCCGTCGAAGGCGATGACGGGTCCGGTCCGCCGCATCTCGGCCAGGGACGCCGGGGTGACGATCTCGCCGTCGAGGAGGAGGGCGAAGAAGCGGTTGAGGTCGGCGACGGTCGAGATGAGCGAGGCGGACGGGCCGACCCACGACATGTCGAAGACGCTGAAGTCGCGCGGCGGGTCGATCATGCCGAACCAGGACTCGTAGTGGTGGGAGTGCGGACCGTGGATGTGCGCTCCGGTCGGGAGCTCGGTGTCGAGAAGTCCCGCGCGGTCGATGACGTCCCGGGTGATGTGGTCCTCGGCGGTCTCGCCGGTCACGAGTTCCAGGAGGCGGCAGAGGAGGAGGTAGTTCGTGTTGGAGTAGACGCCGGGTGCCTTGCCGGGAGTACCCACGGGCGGCGCCGCGACACCGAGTGAGATCAGCTCGACGGGGTCGAAGCGGGTGTGCCGGTTGTCGTCGAGGCTCTCGGGGCCGGTGTCGGCGACGACGGGGAGGGCCTTGAGGGTCGGGTAGGCGTACGGGAGGTACTCGGCGAGGCCGCTGGTGTGGCCGATGAGCATCCGGACGGTGATCGCCGCACCGCGCGCGCCGGGGACGAGTTCGGGGAGGTAGTGACCGACGGGGGTGTCGAGGGTGAGCCGGCCCGCCTCGACCTGCCGCAGCACCGCGGCGGCCGTGAAGGCCTTGGAGAGGCTGCCGACACGGTGGCGCATGTCGGGCGTGACGGGCCGCCCGGTGGCGAGGTCGGCGACTCCGGCGGCACCTCGCCACACCTGGTCGCCGTCGCGGACCTCGGCGAACAGGCCGGGCATCCCGGCGCGGTGGACCGCTTCAAGAGCGGCGTCGAGGGCGGCGGGGTCGAGCGAGGCGGGCGACATCGGCGGGTCCTTTCGGATGGGGACGGGTTCGCCCAACGATGGCGCGACGGGCTCGGGACGACATCGGCTCGGGGGAGTGGCTTTGACGTACGCCGTGGGGGGTAGTGAGGGGCGTTCGTGCTCCCGTGTCCCGGACCGAGGGGGCGCGCGGGCCCGGCCGGACGGCGAGGGCTTGTGGGAGGGCCACCTGTGGCGGGCCGGGTGGGGTTTCGTGTTCCGGGCGGCCCGGGGCCGTATCCCCCGAACGCTGAGCTTCGGCGTGGCGGTCGGTACGGGACGCGCCCGGCGCGGGCCCCCGGGCACGAAAAACACCCCGCCCCGGCGCTTTCGCGCCGGAGCGGGGTGGTCAGTCTCGCCGGGAGTCTGTGTTTCGACCCAGCCTAGTTCTTCGACATCAGGTCGCTGCCGCGCCAGGTGAACTCGGGGTCGGCGACGAAGTCGACCGCGATCTTCACCAGCTGCTCGGCGTACTTGTTGGCGTGGTGTCCGCAGAACACCAGGTCGCCGGCTTCGTCGGCAAGGACAATACGTACCTTGGCCGCTGCGGAGCACCGGTCGCAGCGCTCACCGGTGATAGGACGCGCCGCCGTCTCCGGCGGGGGCATCAGGGTCGGGGTCATTGACTCCTCCTCGTCCGCTGTGACCGGTCAACGCCACTCGTCCTGACGTGGGCTGGTCCGGGGGTTACATGACTCAAGGTCCAACACGCGACCGACGTCAAAGGCTTCCCCAATCTCGTCGTCGGCGACGTGTCTCACACCGCCTTGCGCTTTCTTCTTTCCATTGTCACCGATCGGACCGACAGTTCCGTGTTCGCGACGCTCATCCGACCGATACCCGCCCCGGAGGGCGGGTATTCCTCGACGTAGCGCCGTGACCACTGGCAGATCACGGTATACAACCGATGCCATGATCGGCAACCCATGGCAACGGACGATCCGCGTGACGGTGACAGAGTGTGACCGAAGGGTTGAAATACTCAGTCCAAATAGTCCCGTAGTACCTGCGAACGGGACGGGTGCCGCAACTTGGACATCGTCTTCGACTCGATCTGGCGGATCCGCTCGCGGGTGACGCCGTAGACCTGCCCGATCTCGTCCAGGGTCCGCGGCTGCCCGTCGGTCAGCCCGAAGCGCAGCCGGACGACGCCGGCCTCGCGCTCCGACAGCGTCTGGAGCACCTGCTGGAGCTGATCCTGGAGCAGCGAGAAGGACACCGCGTCGACGGCGACGACCGCCTCGGAGTCCTCGATGAAGTCACCGAGCTGGCTGTCGCCCTCGTCACCGATGGTCTGGTCCAGCGAGATCGGCTCACGCGCGTACTGCTGGATCTCCAGGACTTTCTCCGGGGAGATGTCCATCTCCTTGGCGAGTTCCTCGGGGGTGGGCTCGCGGCCCAGGTCCTGGAGGAGTTCGCGCTGGATGCGGCCGAGCTTGTTGATGACCTCGACCATGTGCACCGGTATGCGGATGGTGCGGGCCTGGTCTGCCATGGCGCGGGTGATGGCCTGCCGGATCCACCACGTCGCGTAGGTCGAGAACTTGAAGCCCTTGGTGTAGTCGAACTTCTCGACGGCGCGGATCAGACCGAGGTTGCCCTCCTGGATGAGGTCCAGGAAGGCCATGCCGCGGCCGGTGTAGCGCTTGGCGAGGGACACCACGAGCCGCAGGTTGGCCTCAAGGAGGTGGTTCTTGGCGCGGTCGCCGTCGCGGGTGATCCACGACAGGTCACGGCGCAGCTGCATGGGCAGCTTCTCCCCGGCCTCCTCGGCGGTGCGCAGGCGCTCCACCGAGTACAGGCCGGCCTCGATGCGCTTGGCCAGTTCGACCTCCTGCGCCGCGTTCAGCAGCGGCACTTTGCCGATCTGCTTCAGGTAGGCGCGTACGGAGTCGGCCGAGGCGGTCATCTCGGCGTCCTTGCGGGCCTGCTTGAGGGCCTCGGAGTCCTCGTCGTCCCAGTCGAAGTCGAGGCCGTCGGACCCGAGGTCGGGTCCGTCCTCGTCGCCGTCCTTCTTCGACGTCGCCTTCTTGGCCGCGGTCTTCTTCGCGGTCTTCTTGGCGGCCGTCTTACGCGCGGTCTTGCGCGGGGCGGCGTCCTCGGCGGCGAGTTCGGCCTCGAAGGCGGCCTCGTCGAAGTCGTCGCCGGGCTCGTCGACGAGATCGGGGTCTCCGTCGGCGGGCTTGGCGGCGGTGGTCTTCTTGGCCGTCGTCTTCTTGGCGACGGCCTTCTTTGCGGTGGTTTTCTTGGCCGCGGCCTTCTTGGCCGTGGCTGGAGCGTCCGCCGTGGTGTCTTCTGCCTCGCCGTTGACCGATGTGGTCGTCACCTTGGCGGGCGTGGCCCGCTTACGGGTGGTGCGCGCCGTGGTCGCCTTGGACGCCGGTGTGGCGGCCCGGGCGGCCGGAACGCGGCGGCGTGAGGTGCTGGCCGAGCCGTCGACGACGACGGTCACGTCGGCGTCGGCGATCGCGCGGAGGATCTTCTTCCCCTGAGCGGGGGTGACACCCTCAAGCGTGCGGGCGACCTCTCCAGAGGTGACCTGCCCGCCGTTGTTGGCGGCCTGCTCCAGAATGGACTCAGTGAGAGAGCGGATGTCAATGCCGGTGGGGCGCGCTGCTGTCACGAACTACCTTCCGAGGCGTTGGCGGGCACACCGAACCGTAGCCGGTCCGGTTGGGTTTCTTGGTCTGCGAACCCCCGCGTCGCTTCGGCGTCGCGTGGGCAGGCGTGAATTGTAACGCCCTACTGCCCCGATCATCTTCTGTCAAGGCCGCTGTGACGAAAAAACCCACCTGAAGATCGACGTGGGGCTTCACTTGGCACGATGGGTCCGTGGACAGCGAAGAAATCTCCGATCATCCCATCACGCCTGAGTGGCCGGTTCCTTTTGGTGTGATACCGGACGAACACGACATCCCTTCCCTGCTCGAACTCGCTCTCGCGACGGCCGCCGAAGCCGCCGGACTCGCCGCCGCGGAGCGCGCCGTGGCGGTGTCCCGGATCAGTACGAAATCGACCGTTAACGACGTGGTCACCGCCGCCGACAAGGCCGCGGAGGAACTGATCGTGGCGCGCTTGTCGGCGGCCCGGCCGGGGGACTCCTTCATCGGGGAGGAGGGCGGCAGTCGCGGGGAGGCCCGGGACGGTGTCCGGTGGATCGTCGATCCGATCGACGGGACGGTCAACTACGTCTACGGCATGCCCTACTACGCCGTCTCGCTGGCCGCTGAGGCGCGCGGGAGGCTTCTGGTGGGGGTGGTGCGCAATATCGCCACCGGGACCGTCTATCACGCTTCGGCGGGGGCGGGCGCGTTCCGTGACGGGCTGCCGGTCCGGTGCAACGAGCCTGCCGAGCTGGGGCGCTCGATGCTGGCCACCGGTTTCGGCTACGACCCGGATCAGCGGGCGCGGCAGGGGGCGTTGCTGGCCGGGGTGATCCCGCACGTGCGCGACATCCGGCGGACGGGGTCGGCGGCGCTGGACCTGTGCATGGTGGCCGACGGGACGGTCGACGCCTACTACGAGAGCGGGCCGAACGTGTGGGACTACGCCGCCGGAGGGATCATCGCCGCGGAAGCGGGGGCCGTCGTGGGGGGCCTGTGGGGAGATGTGCCGGGGCGGTCGATGATCCTGGCCGCCGCCCCGGCGATAGCCGGTCCACTCCGTGGACTTCTGCAGAGTCGGAAAGCCGACACCGCCTACCGGAGTGTCACGCGTTGACGGCGCAGGTCCCCATCGGCGCGGTCGGGCGACCGATCTCGCCGAGGGACTGCACCTTCTCGCTCTCGGTGTTGACCTGGCGGAAACCTGAGCCGATGATCACATCGACGATCGCGTCATTGCGCTCAGGGTCGAAGGCGCGGGAGGAGTCGAGGAAGTAGGCGCTCAGGACGTGCCCGGCGCCGACGGCCTTCGGTCCATAGCGGACCTCGGCACTGCCCTTGAGGTCCTCGCGCTTCTTGTTGCCGACCTTGACGACCTTGTAGCCGTACTCCTCCAGATCCCCCTTGACCTGCTCACCCAGTCCCGGCTCGTTGGTTCCGTTGTAGACACGGACCTCGACGAGTTTGGGATCGGGCATCTCCAGATCGACCGGAATCTTGTCGGCCGCGCAACCCCCGAGGTCGGCCTGCGAGTCGTTGAGGATCGCCCAGCCGGCCGTCGCCGTCGCGACCAAGGCGAGAGTCCCGATGATGATCAACGCCCGAACGCGCGCGAGCCGCATGGTGGCCTCCCCTGTAATTGACGACGGGGAGAGGCTATCTTGTCCCGACGCCGATGCGGATTCGCATGGTCGACTCCGGCGCGCCGAACTTGCCCGGACCGCGCGAACACCTAACCTTCTGAGTCGCCTGGGTCACATTGGGAACATTTTTCGGGCGGCGGGTGTAACTAGGATGCGCTGACGCGGTAAGGTACCGCGCCTCAGGGGGTACCCCGCCGTGGTGACCGTGGACCGCAGGTGTGTCGACAAGGGACGGTGCGGGAGCTTGCCGCGGGCAGGAATATGAGTGCTCGGTCCATGCCGGGCGCGAACAAGACATGGGAGTGTGAACACCAATGGCTACCGACTACGACGCGCCGCGTCGGGACTCGGACGACTCGAGCGAAGACAGCCTCGAAGAGCTCAAGTCGCGTCGTACCGATGCGCAGTCGGGCAGCGTGGATGTTGACGAGGCGGAGGTGGCGGAGAACTTCGAGCTGCCCGGGGCGGATTTGGCCGATGAGGAGTTGACGGTCAAGGTCCTGCCGATGCAGACCGATGAGTTCCGTTGCTCAAGTTGTTTCTTGGTCCACCACCGCAGTCAGCTTGCCTCGCAGAAAAAAGGGAAACTCATCTGCCGCGACTGCGCCGCATAGCGCGGGGCGGTCGACCGGGGCGTGGGGCCCGACAGATCACGACACAGGGTGTGCGTCGTCCACTGGACGGTGCGCACCCTGTGCGCTGCGCAGCGCCTCGGCCAGCCGCTCGGGGTGGCGGGTCGAGACGATCCAGTACGGGGTGGGATCGGCCGGGTCGTTCAGGTCGACCTTGACCGCCCCGCGCATCCACGGCCGCTGCACCACGAAGGCCAGCGGGTGCAGGCCCACGCTGAGGGCGTCACGCAGAGGCGTGCCCGTCAACGGCGTCACCTCGGCGATGAACTCCACCGGCAGGGCGGCGTCGTCGACCTCGAAGCGCTCCTCGGTGACCTCGACGCGCAGGCGCCCGAGCCACAGCAGGAAACCCACCGCGGCCGGGATTCCCAGGACATAGGGAAGCCAGACTCGCACCCCTGGCGCGCCCAGATGGATCTCGGCGGCCATCAGTGCGACGATCGCGATGGTCACGGGCCAGGCCCACCATGGCAGGTACATGCGTTCACGAAACGAACCGGAGGTCACGGTTCGAGGTTAGCGAGAGGCTTGAGGACATGTCGGAGCGGACCGAGCGGCAGGGATCGACCGGACCGGAGACCGTCCCCGTCGGGCTGCGCCTGATCGACGACGGACTGCCACCTCCGGCCTACGCCCACGACGGCGACGCGGGCGCCGACCTGTACGCCGCCGAGGACGCCGAACTCGCCCCGGGACACCGCGCGCTGGTCCGCACGGGCGTGGCGATCGCGTTGCCGGAGGGCTACGTTGGGCTCGTCCATCCCCGCTCGGGACTGGCCGCCCGGCTGGGCGTGACGGTGCTCAACGCACCGGGTACGGTCGACGCCGGTTACCGTGGCGAGATTTTGGTCAACCTGGTCAACCTTGACCCGAACAGCACCGCGAAAATCGCCCGCGGTGACCGTATAGCGCAGCTAGTCGTCCAGCGCGTCGCGCGCGCGGTGTTCAACGTCGCCAAGACGCTGCCCGACACCGAGCGCGGCGCCGGCGGGCACGGCTCGACCGGCGGCCACGCGGCGCTGGACCGGACTGATCGGAAGGACTGAGGGAAACGGTGTTTGGACGTCGCAAGAAGAAAGACGCCGGCCGCGGCGAACCCACGCCGGTAGAGGCGGACGTCGCCGAGGACCTCGCCACCGAGGACGAAGAGAACGAGGAAGGCGGCGCCGGGCCCTACGACGTCACCGAGGCGCCCAAGGACGGCGTCCAGCGACTCGACCTGGGCAGTCTGCGCGTGCCCGTCGTCGAGGGCGTCAACGTCCAGATGCAGGGCGACCAGCAGGGCAACATCAAGCAGATCGTGCTCGTGCACGGCGAGAGCGCCCTCCAGCTGACCGCGATCGCCGCTCCCCGCACCGAGGACATCTGGGACGAGGTCCGTGAGGACATCCAGGCCCAGATCCACCGTGAGGGCGGCAGCGTCAAGGAAGGCGAAGGCGAGTGGGGCGCCGAGCTCCACGCCCGCCTGAAAGGCCCCAAGGGTCCCGTGCAGGCGCGGTTCATCGGGATCTCCGGTCCCCGCTGGATGATCCGTGCGGTGTTCCAGGGCAAGGCCGCCACCGACGACGAGGCCGCGGCCGTGCTCGACGGCTGCCTGCGCGGTGTGATCGTCGACCGGGGCGGCGAGGCCATGCCGGTACAGGAGATCCTGCCCATGCAGCTGCCCAAGGAGGTGGCCGAGCGCGCCCGCGCCCAGGCCGCCGCGGGCCAGAACGGCGGAGGCCGCAAGCCCTCGCCCGGCCCGGCCGCAAGCGAGTAGAAACCCGGCGAACGAGCACTCGGCGAGACGGGACGTCGCCTCACGGCGGCGTCCCGTCTCGCCGTCCGGAAGCCGTCCTGTGGCCCAGATCGCCTCCGGACACCCCGCGCGGAGGCTCCCGTCACGGTCCCGGCCACCCTTGACCGCCCGGCGTACGCTGGGTCGAGGAAGTCCTCTCACAAGGGAGCAGGCGCCGTGCCGGCCACGAAGGAACGTCGGTTGTCACCGCTCAGGCGTGCGTTGCAGCGCCTGTCGGCCGACGATTCGGAACTCGATGCCCAGGAACTCCAGCGCGAGTGCCGCCGGGCGTCGTGCATGCCGATGGGCGAGATCGCCCCGGGTCAGCACGTCGCGGTCACCGGCCGCCTGAAAACAGTGACTTTCACCCCGTGCACGAATCTGCCACTGCTCGAAGCCGTCCTCTACGACGGTTCGGACATGATCACCCTGGTGTGGCTGGGACGTCGCAGGATCGCCGGCATCGAGCCCGGGCGGCTGCTGACGGCACGCGGAAGAGTGGCGATTCGCGAGGAACGTAAAGTTATCTACAATCCGCACTACACCCTGGCGCCGCCATCGTCGTGACCGGATGAGGAGCAACGTGACCGAAGAGCAGCACGCGACCGCCAAGCCACAGGCCGAGCAGCCGTTCGGTGAACAGCTCGCCGCCCAGCTCGGCGGGGTGCGCGGTCTGATCGAGGCCAGCGTGCCCG
Organism: Phytomonospora endophytica; assembly: GCF_014202425.1. Lineage (GTDB taxonomy): Bacteria > Actinomycetota > Actinomycetes > Mycobacteriales > Micromonosporaceae > Phytomonospora > Phytomonospora endophytica. Next base: position 333,221 of record NZ_JACHGT010000005.1, read on the forward strand.
TCGGTGTCTTCGTCGTGGTCAACCTCATCTGGGACCTGCGGCCCGCCATCATCACCGCCGTCGGCTCCGCGCTGGCGATCGCGGCGTGGCGGTTGTTCCGCAGGGAGACCGTCCGGCACGCCCTCAACGGCCTGTTCGGCATCGCCGTGGGCGCCTATCTCGCCTGGAAGAGCGGCGACGCCGAGGACTTCTACCTTCCCGGCATCCTCATCGGCCTCGTCTACGGCGTGGCCATGCTCGTCTCGGTCCTGTTCCGTCAGCCCGCCGTGGGCTGGGTGTGGGCCGTGGTCGCCGGGGGCGGCAAGGGTGAATGGCGCGCCAACCCGCGTCTGCTGCGGATCTTCACCTGGCTCACCGTGCTGTGGGGCGTGGTGTGGCTCGCCAAGAACATCGTCCGCTGGGCCCTCTACGCCATGGGCGCCGACACCTCGCTGGGCGTCGTCACCATCGTCGCGGGTTACCCGGTCACCGGCGCTCTCGTCGCGATCACCATCTGGGCCGTGCGCAAGGACCTCTCGCTGAAGTCCCCGCCGACCGCGGCCTAGTCGGACAGCCCCAGCAGCACGACCCGCAACGCCTCCTCGGCGTCCTCGGCGCACACGAACACCAGCTCGTCGCCGGCTTCGAGGGGATCGTCGGGCGTCGGCGTGATCACCCGGCGGCCGCGCAGGATCGCCGTCAGCGTGCTGTCCGGCGGCATCGGCACCTCGCGCAGGGGACGCCCGACGTAGGGCGCCTCCTCGGGCAGCGTGATCTCCACCAGGTTCGCCTGGGACTGCCGGAAGGTCATCAGCCGCACGACCTCGCCGACCGACACGGCCTCCTCGACCAGTGCCGCCAGCAGCCGCGGCTTGCTGACCGACACGTCGACGCCCCACTGCTCGGTGAACAGCCACTCGTTCTCCGCGCGGTTGACCCGCGCGACGACCCGGGGCACCGCGAACTCCGTCTTGGCCAGCAGCGACACGACAAGGTTCACCTTGTCGTCACCGGTGGCGGCGACCACGACCTCGCACTCGGCGAGCCGCGCGGCCTGGAGGCTGGACAGTTCGCAGGCGTCGGCGAGCATCCATTCGGCCTGCGGGACCCGTTCGGGCCGCAGCATCGACGGGTTGCGTTCGAGGAGCAGGATGTGGTGGCCGTTGTCGGCCAGTTCGGTGGCGATGGACCGGCCGACGTTCCCGGCACCGGCGATGGCGACGCGCATCACTGTGCTCCTTCCGGTGCCTCGGCGGCGGTGCGCCGTACCGGCGTGGCGAGGTCATCGGTGACGAGGGCGAAGACCTGGTCGCCGTCCTGGATGACCGTCGACGGTGTCGGCAGGACACCGAGCCCGAAGCGGATGAGGTAGGCCGTGCGCACGCCGGTCGCCTTCTCCAGGCGCTCAAGGGGCTGCCCGGTCCAGTCCTGGTGCAGGTTCAGTTCGATCATGGCGACGGCGCTCGTGGAGTCGCGCCACACCTCGCTGTCGGGGCCCGGGTCGAGCAGGCGCATGAGCCGCCCGGCGGCCCAGCGGACGGTCGCGACGGTCGGGATGCCGAGCCGTTCGTAGACGGCGGCGCGTCCGGAGTCGTAGATGCGGGCGACCACGTTGGTCACGCCGAAGGTCTCGCGGGCGACCCGCGCGGCGATGATGTTGGAGTTGTCGCCGGAGGAGACCGCGGCGAAGGCGTCGGCGCGGGAGATGCCGGCCTCGGTGAGCACCGTCCGGTCGAAACCGACGCCGGTGATCATCTGTCCTTCGAAGTCGCGGTCGAGCCGGCGGAAGGCCTCGGGGTTCTGGTCGATGACCGCGACCGAATGCCCGCGTTCGGTGAGACCGCGCGCCAGGGTCGAACCGACCCGCCCGCATCCCATGATCACCACATGCACCCGAGTGTCTCCCGTTTGACGTGCGTCGACGCTCCCTGGAGCGTCCCGATATGAAACAGCCTGCCACGTGACGATCGGTCGCCGAACGATCACCGGCGAACTCCGTCCTCACGTGTGCGGCCGGGCGGGCGCGCGCGGCGGTCGCCGGTGGCTACTCTGTCGCAGTGGCAAGTCCAACTTCGCTGGTGAAACGTCTGCTCCTCGGCAGACCGTTTCGCTCAGACCGGCTCTCGCACGCCGTCCTGCCCAAACGCGTCGCGCTGCCGGTGTTCGCCTCCGACGCGATGTCGTCGGTGGCCTACGCCCCCGAGCAGATCTTCCTGGCGCTGAGCATCGCGGGGGCGGGTGCCTACGTCTACAGCGGGTGGATCGGGCTGTTCATCGCCCTGGTGATGATCGCCGTGGTCGCCTCCTACCGGCAGAACGTCAACGCCTATCCCTCCGGCGGCGGTGACTACGAGGTCGCCACCGTCAACCACGGGCCGGCCTTCGGCCTGGTCGTGGCCAGTGCCCTGCTCGTCGACTACGTCCTGACCGTCGCGGTGTCGATCTCGGCGGCGGCGGCCAACATCGGTTCGGCCTGGAATCTCGTCGACGAGCACAAGGTCGCCTTCTCGCTGATCGCGATCACCCTGCTGGCCGCGGTGAACCTGCGCGGCATCCGCGAGTCGGGTGTGGCCTTCGCCATTCCGACCTACGCGTTCATCTTCGGCATCTTCGGCCTGGTCGCCTACGGCCTGTTCCGCGTGTTCGTCCTCGGTGACGACCTGCGCGCCGAGAGCGCGGACTTCGACCTCATCGCCGAGCAGCCCGACCTCGCCGGTGCCACCCTGGTGTTCCTGCTGCTGCGGACCTTCGCGTCGGGCTGTGCGGCCCTGACGGGTGTGGAGGCGATCGCCAACGGTGTGCCGTCGTTCAAGCCGCCGAAGGGGAAGAACGCCGCCACGACGCTGCTGCTGATGGGCGGCATCTCCGTGGTCATGTTCATGGGCCTGATCGCGCTGGCGAAGATCACCGAGGTCAAGATGGCCGAGAACCCGGTCGACCTCGCCGGGACACCCAACGGCTACATCCAGAAGACCCTGCTGGCCCAGCTCTCGCAGACGGTCTTCGATCACTTCCCGATCGGGTTCGTCTACGTCACGGCCGTGACCGGCCTGATCCTGGTCCTGGCGGCCAACACCGCCTTCAACGGCTTCCCCGTCCTCGGTTCGATCCTCGCCCAGGACCGTTACCTTCCCCGCCAGCTGCACACCCGTGGTGACCGGCTCGCCTTCTCCAACGGCATCGTGATGCTGGCGCTGGCCGCGATGGTCCTCGTCGTGGTCTACAAGGCCGACGAGCACAAGCTGATCCAGCTCTACATCGTCGGTGTGTTCGTGTCCTTCGTCATGTCGCAGAGCGGGATGATCCGGCACTGGAACAGGCTGCTGCGCACCGAACGCGACTCCCGGGCGCGCCACCGGATGCGCCGGTCGCAGGCGATCAACGCCTTCGGCCTGCTGATGACCTCGACGGTGCTGATCATCGTGGTGATCACGAAGTTCACCCACGGGGCGTGGCTGTCCATCGTGTTCATGGGGATGTTCTACGTGCTCATGCGCGCGATCCGGAAGCACTACGACAAGGTCTCCCACGAGCTCGTGCCGCCCGACGAGCGTCCGCCGCTGCCGTCGCGCAACCATGTCGTCGTCGTGGTCAGCAAGCTGCACCTGCCGACGCTGCGGGCCCTGTCCTACGCGCAGGCCACGCGGCCCGACAGCATCGTGGCCCTCACCGTCAACGTCGACGACGCCGAGACCCGCGCCCTCCAGGCCGAATGGGACCGCAGGCGCATTCCGGTGCCGTTGTCGGTGGTGGAGTCGCCGTACCGGGAGATCACCCGCCCGATCATCGACTACATCAAGTCGCTGCGGAAGGCGTCTCCGCGCGACGTCGTGACGGTGTTCATCCCCGAGTACGTCGTCGGGCGCTGGTGGGAGCACCTCCTGCACAATCAGAGCGCGCTGCGTATCAAGAGCCGCCTGCTGTTCGAGCCGGGAGTCATGGTCACCAGCGTGCCGTGGCAACTGGTGTCCAGTGAGAGCCGCGACCTCGACCGCTTCGACGACAGGATGACCCCGCACCGATGAGCAACGACAAGGACCTCCTCACCGTCGAGGTGGGGTCGGTCGCCCACGGGGGACATTGCGTCGCTCGCCACGACGGCCGCGTCATCTTCGTCCGGCACGCCCTGCCCGGTGAGACCGTCAAGGTCAAGATCACCGAGCGGAAGTCGGGCTACCTGCGCGGCGACGCCGTGGAGATCCTGACCCCCGCGCCCGGCCGCCGCGAGGCGCCCTGCGTCTACGCCCACCCGGGCGGTTGCGGCGGCTGCGACTTCCAGCACGCCGATCGCGACACCCAGCTCGCCTTGAAGACCACCGTTCTGCGTGAGCAGCTCGTGCGCCTCGGTGGCATGGACGAGGCCGACGTCGCCGGTTACCGGGTCGAGTCGCTCCCCGGCGGTGAGTCGGGCTGGCGTACCCGCATGCAGTACGCCGTCGACGGCACCGGCCGTGCGGGGCTGCGCGGTCACCGCTCGCACCACGTCGTCGACATCGACCGCTGCATGGTCGCCACCGAACGCGTTCAGGGCGCCGACGTCCTCGACGGCGACTGGTCGGGCTACGGCAGCGTCGGCGTCATCGACTCCGCCGAATCCGAACTGTCCGTCCACGCCACCCGTGGGCGGCAGGAAGGACACGGCCGTCGTGCCCACGCCGAGCAGATCAGCGGCCCCGCGCTCATCGGTGAGACCGTCGGAAAGCGCCGCTTCGAGCTGATGTCGGAGGCCTTCTGGCAGGTCCACCGGCACGCCGCCGAGACCTTCACCGCGACCGTGCTCGAACTCCTCGACCCGCAGGTCGGTGAAAGCGCCTGGGACCTCTACGGCGGTGCCGGGCTGTTCGCCGTGGCGCTGGCCGAGGTGGTGGGGGAGCACGGTGACGTGACCCTCGTGGAGACCGACCGGCGCGGCAACGCCACCGGCAACTTCGCCGACCTCCCGCAGGCGCACGCCGTCTACGGCGACGTCGTCGCGCTCGTCGACGAGCTTCCCCAGCCCGACGTGATCGTGCTCGACCCGCCGCGCTCCGGCGCCGGCGAGCGGGTGATCACCGGGATGGTCGAGGCGATTCCGCGCGCGATCGCCTATGTCGCCTGCGATCCGGCGGCGCTGGGCCGGGATGTGAAGACCTTCGCGAAGCTGGGCTGGCGGCTGAAGACGCTGCGGTCCTTCGACGCGTTCCCGATGACGCACCACTTCGAGACGATCGCGCTGTTCGAGCCGGCGTAGGGCGGTCACCTTCCCGCGTCGCACGAACATCGGTCCAGCACTTCCACGGCAAGGGTCGTGGCCTCGTCGATCATCGCGTCGAGTGCGTCCAGCCGCCGGCCGGCCGCTTCGGTGATCCGCGCGCGGGCGGTTTCGTCGCCGGGCTCGGTGAGCCCGGCGAGCGCGGCCGCGTGGGCGTGGGCGTGGGCGGTGCGTCGTGCGATGTGCAGCCAGCGGGCGAGCACGTCCAGCGCGAAGGCGGCGGTCTCGGCGTGTTCGCGGTCGGTGTCGAGGAGGTCGCGGTAGCGGTCGCCGAGGGTGTCGAAGGCGGCGCGGTCGCGGCCGAGCCAGTGGGCGGTGGTGACCGCGGCTACGGCGGTGTCGAAGCCGTGGGCTGCGTCGCGGTCGTGGGCGGCGATGGTGCGCCAGGTGCCGGCGAGTGCTTCGACGGGGCGCGGGTCGTAGGCGATGGTGAGTCGCGGGTCGGCGGGGGCGCGTCCGGTGGTGGTGGGGTTCATGACGCGTCGCGCCACACGCCGGTGTGGTCCGACCAGCGTTCGGCGGTGTCGGTGAGGGCGCGGCGGATCAGGCCGAGTCCGGCGACGCGCGCGGCCGCGCGGATCCCGGCGGTCCGGGCGGCGCGGGTGCAGGCGGCGGCGAGGGTGGGCGGGAGGTCCGTGGTGGACAGTCGCGCGGTGGCGTCCAGGGCGTGTCGCAGGGCGGGGTGGACGGTGGTGCCGAGTTCGTCGGCGAGTCCGGTGATGGCTTCGGGGTCGACGGTGATGCCGCTTGCCGCGGTCATGGCGCGCCTTTCGTTTCGGGGACGGTGGCGAGCCTAGGAAAAGGCGGGTCGCGTCAGGATTTCGTCGTCGTACCGGTACAGGCGGGCGTTGGTGCCGGGGGTCGACGGTGGATGACGTTTTCGCTGTGCGGGCGGCTCGTGAGCTGCGCTCGGCAGTGCACAGTGGAGGGCCGGGTCATGCCCAGCACAAGGCTCAGGTGACCCTCGGCGATGATCGGGCCACGGATCGCGACCGATCCGGTGACGTCTTCGGCACGTTCGCCCGACGGTCGCCGTCCGGGAGTGGTGCGGGTCCACAGTGGAGGTGAACGGTCGCGCGACGGAAGGCGCGGCCGGGCAAGGGGATCCGTCATGGCCAAGTACACGTTCACGTTCACCGTCGACGGCACCGACCTGTCCACCAAGCAGCAGGCCGCCATCGCCCAGGAGGTCGCCGAGGCGGGCAGCCGGGCGCTCAACCAGTTCCTGGCCGTCGACATCGACGTCGTCCAGGTCGACACCTCCCGCCTGCGCGGGTGGGAGCTCATCGGCCGGTACGCCTACACGTCCCACCGGGCGCAGGAGGTCGCCGAGCTCCTGCGCGGCATCAAGTGACCACCACACGGCCCACCACCGATGACACGGCCACCTGCCCGAGCGCGCCCGCGGTGGCCTCCAGCCGCCTGCTGGGGATCGTGGGCCCGGGCGGGCGGGTCGTCTACACGCCCGGCGGGCCGCGTCTCACCGAGACGCTGCGGTCCGGGCTCGACGCCGATGGACGCCTGGAGACGCGGTATCGCTTCTCCGGGGCGTGCGTGACGAGCGGATGCGCGTTCTGGCAGGAAGGGGAGTGCGCGGCGGTCACCGTCGCGCACCGGGAGTACGACGCCGTCGCGGGAGCCGACGGTCCGCTGCCCGAATGCGGTATCCGCGACAGTTGCCGGTGGTGGGCACAGGAGGGGCGCGCCGCCTGCGCGGTCTGCCCCTTCGTGGTGACCGCGTCGCGTTGACTCACGCGGTCAGGCGCCCGGCGTCCATGCGCACGATCCGGTCGGCCAGTACGGCGAGGCGGTCGGCGTCGTGGCTGACGACGACAAGTGCCGTGCCGTGCTCGTCGGCGGCGGCGCGCAGGAGCCGGGTGATCCCGGCGGCGGTCGTGGCGTCGAGGGACGCGGTGGGTTCGTCGGCGAACACGACGCGAGGGCGGGCGATCAGCGCGCGGGCGACGGCGACGCGCTGGCACTGGCCGCCGGAGAGTTCACGGGGGCGGGCATCGGGATCGACGTGACCGAGGCCGACGCGGGACAGCCAGTCCAGGGCCGCCGCGCGGCGTGCGGCCCGGTCCGTTCGCAGGAGCGGTTCGGCGACGGTCCGCCAGACCGGCCAGCGCGCGTCGAGGCTGGCGCGGGCGTCCTGGAAGACCGGCATCGCCCAGCCCGGCGCCGTTCTCCGCGACGCGTGCCCGTCGAGGAGCAGTTCACCGGAGTCGGGTGCCTCCAGGCGCATCAGCAGTCGCAGTAGCGTCGATTTCCCCGAGCCCGAGGGGCCTTCGACGCCGACGACGGTCCCCGCCGCCACGGTGAGGTCCACATCGGACACCGCCGGGACGCGCAGCCGGCCGCGCCGGTAGGTGCGCGACAGGCCGCGGGCCTCCACGACCGGCGTCACCGCGGCACCACCGGGCACGCGACACCGTCGTCGAGCACGGGATCCTCGCGGTGGCACGACTCCAGCGCGAGGCCGCAGCGTGGCGCGAAGGCGCAGCCGGTGAGCTCGCGCCGGAGATCGGGCGATGTGCCGGGCAGTTCCTCGGGCAGGCCGTGCCCGGGCCGGGGCGCGGCGGCGACCAGGGCCTTCGTGTAGGGGTGGCGTGGCCGCGCCGGTACGTCGACGCCGGTCTCCACGACGCGCCCGGCGTAGAGGACGGCGACCCGGTCGGCGACCGCCGCGACGTGCCGCAGGTCGTGGCACACCAGCAGAAGCGCTCGCGCGTCGGCTCGCAGGACCGCCAGGGTCGTCGCGGCGAGCCCGGCGTCGAGGGCGCTGGTCGGCTCGTCGGCGAGCGTGACGAGGGGGCCGTGCACGCCCGCACCGGCGATGTGCGCGCGCTGGAGCATCCCGCCCGACCACTGGTGGGGGTACTGCCGCAGCCGTGCCCGCGCCTGGGTGATGCCGACGGCCTCGGCGCGTTCCTCGGCGGCGCCTTTCGCCGGGCGCATCCGCCTGGCGCGCCACGCCTCCCGGAGGTGCCGCCCGACGCTCCACAGTGGATCGGCGGCGGCGTGCGGGTCCTGCCCGACGTATCCCAGCAGCCCGCCGCGCAGCCGCCGCAGTGTCGCCCGGTCGGCGCCGACCGCCTCCAGCGACGTGCCGTCGTCGTCGACGACCGCCGACCCCGTGACCCGCGATCCCTTCGGCAGCAGCGACAGCAGCACCCGCAGGAGCGTCGACTTGCCCGACCCGGATTCGCCGGCGAGTGCCAGGCACTCGCCTTCGGCGAGGTCGAGGTCGACACCGCGCAGGGCCTGTGTGCCGTCGGGATAGGTGACGGCGAGGTCGCGGATCTTCAGAACCGTGGCCATGAGCGGCTCCCCGGGTCGATGTGTTCCCGGGCGCCGTCGGCCAGCAGCGAGACGGCGGTGACGGCGAGGAAGACCGCCGTGGTCGGCGCGATGATCAGCCAGGGCGCGGCGATGACGTCGTGGCGGCTGTCGGCGAGCATCCGTCCCCACTCGGCGGTCGGCGGCTGGGCTCCGAGCCCCAGGAAGGACAGCGCGGCCAGCGACAGGATCAGCTGCCCGACGCCGAGGGTGGCGACCACGACGACGCGCGCCGAGGCGCCGGGCAGGACGTGGGCGGCCATCGCCCGCACGGTCCCGATCCCGGCCATGCGCGCGGCGAGCACGTCGGGCCGTTCGCGGGCGGCGTGGACGTAGGTGTGGGCGAGGCGTGCCGTGGGCGCCCAGGCCGTGGCCGACATGGCGAACACCAGCTGCCACATGCCGGGGCCGATCGCGCCGGCGACGGCGAGTGCCACGACGGTCTGCGGCAGGGCGAGCGCGACGTCGACGACGCGGGCGACGGTCTCGTGCGCGAGGCGTCCGGCGAGGGCGCTGAGGGTTCCGGCGAGAAGTCCGATCGCGACCGACACCAGCCACACCGCGCCGACCGAGCCGAGGGTGGTGCGGGCGCCGGCGGCCAGCCGGGCGGCCAGGTCGCGGCCGAGCCGGTCGGTGCCGAGCAGGTGGGTGGCGCCGGGCGGGGCGAGCTTGGCGGTGTAGTCGACGCGGTCGGGGTCGGGCAGGAGAAGCGGTGCGGCCACGGCGATCACGGCGAGGGCGACCAGCAGCCACGCTCCGACGTGGAGGGAGCGGTTCCTCACCTCTTCTCCCGGCGTCGTGGGTCGATGGCCGCGGTGAGGGTTTCGGCGAGCAGGTTCGCGGCGAGGAAGGCGACCACGCCGAGGAGCACGATCGCCTGGACGACCGGCAGGTCGCCGGCGTCGATGGAGGTGATGAGCAGGCGGCCGATGCCGGGCCAGGTGAACAGGGTCTCGACGACGGCGGCGCCGGCCAGGAGTCCGCCGGCGCTCATCGCCGCGACGGTGAGGAAGGGCGCGGCGGCGTGCGGGAGACCGTGCAGGGCGAGGATCCGCAGGCGGCCGGCGCCGCGGGCGCGGGCGGTCTCGCTGTGCGGGGCGCCGAGGGCGTCGCGCAGCCCGCCGCGCAGGACGCGGGCCCATTCCGCGCCGATGCCCAGAGCGAGCGGGAGTGCCGGAAGCAGTGCCCCCGACCAGGTTCCGTCGGCGACGACGCGGCCGATTCCGGCGCCGACGACCACGAACTCCAGCAGTACCACGCCGACGGCGAAGACGGGCAGCGCCGAACCGCCGAAGACCAGGCCGCGGGCGAACACGTCGGCGGGGCCGCCGGGCCGTTCCAGGCCCGGCAGAGCCAGCGCCAGTGCCACGGCCGTCGCGAAGAGCAGCGCCACCAGGGTGAGCCGGATGGTGGCGGGGAGGCGCCCGGCGAGTTCGGCGGCGACGGGATCGCCGGTGCGCCAGGAGGTCCCGAAGTCACCGCGCACGGCGGCGGTGAGCCAGCGGGCGTACTGCTCGGGGTAGGAGCGGTCGAGGCCGAGTTCATGGCGGGTGGCGTCGACTTCGGCGGGTGCGGGGGCCGGATCGCCCTGGGCGAGCAGGATCTGGCGGGCCGGGTCGACGGGGGAGAGCAGCATCAGGCCCCACACCAGCGCGCCGGCCGTGGCGAGTACGGCCAGCGCGGAGGCGAGGCGCCGAAGCGGGGCGGGCACGTCAGGAGGCGCCCGGCCCGGTGGCCGTGCCGACGTGCTGGAGGACCGAGGAGACGGTGTACCCGGCGTAGGCGGGTGCGGCGACGACGCGCGCGGGCCGGTCGGCGAGGAACAGCGCGTAGGCCTGTTCGGCGACGGCGTGCCGCTGGATCTCGTCGAGCAGGCGGGTGCGCTCGTCCTCGTCGAAGGTGGCCGAGAGTTCGTCGAGGAGGTGGTCGAGTTCGGTGTCGCCGACGGCGCCGAAGTTGTACTGGCCTTCGGTGTGCAGGAAGTCGTGCAGGCGTCCGAGCGGATCGTAGGTGGTGCCCAGGGCGCTGTCGAAGCTCAGGCCGACGTCCCAGCCCGCCGGGTCGGCCATGGCCTCGTAGTTGGCGGGGACGTCGCGGACCTCGACGGCGAAGCCGGTCGCGGACAGTTGCGCCTGGAGGGCGGTGGCGATCACGGCGGTGTCGGGCTGGCTGCCGTAGGACAGGACCGTGATCGTGAGGGCCTTGCCGTCCTTGGCGCGGATCCCGTCGCGGAAGCCCCAGCCCGCCGCGTCGAGCAGGCGCGCGGCCTCGGCGGTGTCGGTGCGCAGATCCTGGCGGGCGTAGGGGACCGAGGCGGGGAACATGCCGATCGGCGGGCTGTAGAGCCCGTCCATGGCGTCGGCGGACAGCGACGCGTAGTCGATGGCCAGCGCGAGGGCGCGGCGGACGGCGACGTCGCCGAGCGGGCCCCGGGTGTTGACGAACCCGCGCAGGGGCGACGGGTTGGCCGTGGCGTCGATGACCCGCACGTCGTCGCCGAGGTTGCGCAGGGCCTCGGTGGGTGGGTAGAAGGCGAGGTCGGCCTCGCCGGAGCGGACGGCGAGCACGCGTGCCTGGCCGTCCTCCACAAAGGACACCTCGACGCCGTCGAGGGCCGGTGGCCCGTCACGGTGGGCGTCGTTTCGCTTGAGGGTCAGGCGATCCGGCGTCAGCGACGCGACGGTGAACGGGCCGGTGTAGATGCCCGCCGCGGCGATCGCGGCGTCGTCGGTGCGGTCGGGGACGGCGGCCAGGGCCGCGACGTCGTAGACGGGCAGGACGCCCTCATCGGCCAGGATGTTGGGCAGGTTCGGGGTGGGGGAGCGGGTCTCGATGATCACCGTGAGCGGGCCGTCGGTGCCGACGACGGCCCCGGCGAGCAGCGACCCCGTGCGCTTGTTCCCGGAGAGGTTGGCCTCGAACACGGCGTCGAGGGCGGCGGCGTTCAGCGGGTTCCCGTTGTGGAAGGCGATGCCGGGCTTGAGGTCGAGGCGCCAGCCGGTCGGCGTGTGGTGCTCGATCGACTCCAGGAGCCAGGGTTCGACGGTGCCGTGTTCGGTGGCGCGCATGAGCAGTTCGCCGTAGCCCCATTCCGGCGCCCAGAGTCCCTGCTGGAGCGGGTCGAGATTCTTGATCGTGTACGGGGTGACGACCCGCAGGACGTCGCCGTCGGCCGGTTCGGCGGGTGAGGAGCAGGCGGTCAGTGCGGTGACGGCGAGCAGCGCGACGGCCGGGGCGAGCCGGGTGAGGGGATGTCGGGACAACGAGGGCACCTCTCCACAGTCAAGATGAGAATGAAAATCGTTGTCAGATTAGCGGATGCGCGAGAACGACCCGGTGCGCCATCGCGCGCCCACCGTGCGTCCACAAGAGACTGTAGGGGGAGCCGGGGTGTGCTGGATAGGTCGCGACCTCAGGAGCTCAGTGCGAGCGCCACACCGCCCAGGGCCGTCGCGCGGTCGCCGAGCGCGGCCGGCGCGATGTGCACGGCCTCGGCCGCGGCGGGCATCGCCGTACTGGTGAGCCCGGTGCGCAAGGGATCCAGGAACAGCTGCGCCGCCGCGCCCAACTCCCCGCCGACGGCGATCAGCTCCGGATTGACCAGGTTCACCAGCCCGCCGAGGGCGATCCCGAGATGCCCGCCGGCGTCGTTGAGGATCCGCCGCAGCCGCGGGTCGCCCTCGGCGGCCAACGCGGTCAGCTCCGACAGCGCCGACAGGGTCGGATGGGTGTGCCGCGCGTGGTCCAGCAGCGCCCGGCCGCCCACGTACAGCTCAAGACAGCCCCGGTTGCCGCACTGGCACACCGGCCCGTGCGCGTCGAGCGTGATGTGGCCCAGTTCCCCGGCGGTGCCGGTGATCCCGCGGAACAGCACACCGTCGAAGACCAGCCCGGCACCGACACCGGTGGCCAGCTTGACGTAGACGAACACCTTCGTTCCCCGGCCGGCACCCCAGCGCTGCTCCCCGAGCGCGCCCAGGTTGGCGTCGTTGTCGGCGTGCACCGGCACCCCCAGCCGCGCCGACAGCTCCGACGCCGGAACCAGATCCGCCCAGGCCGGCAGCAGCGTCGGCGAACCCAGCACACCCAGTCGCGTCAACGGAACCGGAATCCCCAGCCCCACGCCCACGATGTCCCCGCGGACCGCCCCGACCTCGGCCAGCGCACCGTCGACCATCGACGTCGTACGGTCCAGCACGTGCGCCGGACGGTCGTCGGCGTCGCGGTCGAGCGGCTCGGAGCACTCGGTCAGGATCCGCTGCCCCAGGTCGGCCACCGCCACCCGCACGTGCCGACGCCCGATGTCCACCCCGACGGCGAGACCCGCGCTGCGGCTCAGACTCACCAGCGCCGCCCGGCGGCCACCGGTCGCCTGCGCCGCCGCCTTCGGCTCCTCACCGGCCAGGCCGGCCTCGCCGAGCTCGGTCAGCGCCGCCGACACCGTCGGCCGCGACAGGCCCGTCCGCGACACCAGCTCGGCCCGCGTGCTCGGGCCCGCCTCCCGCAACGCCCGCGCCACCCGGAAAGTGTTGCCGCGCAGTCCATCACGCCACAGCCGGGCCGCGTTCGCGCCCTCGGCTCGCGCTCGGCTCGGCGTGGAGACGTGGTCACTCGGCACGGAAGTCCTCCGGTCTGGGCCGTCCCCGCGGTGGACGCGAGGAGAACTCGGTCGGCAAAGTTTAGTCAACCGTTCACAGAACATCGTCCGGCATGGGCCACTTGGCCCGCTTTTCTGCGCTCAAAGGACCCCGGGCTTAACGGATTAGCAACAGAAACTTGGCAGCCGTTGACAGATCTCAACACGCCGTGGTGAGGTTCGCCTGGCGCAAGTATCTAACACCTGGGAGGTGGCAATGGGCCTTCGACGGAGAGGGTTCGTGGCGCTCGCCATGGCGGCCGCGCTCGCGGCACTGCCGGCCTGTTCGAAGGACGCGAACGACGGTGGCGGGGGTGACAACAGCAAGGTGGAGGTCTTCTCGTGGTGGACCGGTCCGGGCGAGGAGGACGGCCTCGCCGCGATGATCGCGGACTTCCAGACGAAGAACCCCGACATCGAGTTCGTCAACGCGGCGGTCTCCGGCGGTGCCGGGTCCAACGCCAAGGCCATCTTGCAGACCCGTCTCAAGGACGGCGACGCCCCCGATTCCTACCAGCGGCACGCCGGCCTGGAACTGCAGGACGACATCCGCAACGGCTGGGTCTCCGACATCACGAGCCTCTACGACTCCGAGGGCTGGCGTGACGTCTTCCCTGCGGAGCTGCTGAACTACCTGACCATCGACGGCAAGCTCTACGCCGTCCCGGTCAACATCCACCGCTCGAACCTGATGTGGTTCAACCCCAAGACCCTGAAGGACCTCGGCGTCGACGAGAAGGTCCCGGCCAGCTGGTCGGACTTCCTCACCGTCGCCGAGAAGATCAAGGCCAAGGGCAAGACCCCGCTGGCGATCGGCCCCGGCTGGACCCAGAAGCACCTGCTGGAGAACGTCCTGCTCGGCGAGCTGGGCAAGGCCGGCTACGACGGCCTGTGGAACGGGACCACCGACTGGACCGGTTCCGAGGTCACCGAGGCCCTCGGCGTGTTCGCCAAGGTCCTCGAATACAGCGACATCAAGGCCCCCTCCGCCGACTGGCAGCCCATGATGGACAAGGTTGTCTCGGGTGACGCGGCCTTCGCGGTCATGGGCGACTGGGCCGACGCCTACCTCAAGGGCGACAAGGGCCTGACCGTCGACACCGACTACGCGGTGGCGGCCTCCCCGGGTACCGACAACATCTTCAACTTCCTGTCGGACTCGTTCACCCTGCCCGCCCAGGCGAAGAACAAGACCGCCGCCGAGGCGTGGCTGAAGGAGGCCGGCTCCAAGAGCGGCCAGGACGCCTTCAACCCGAAGAAGGGTTCGGTCCCGGCTCGCACCGACGCCGACCCCGCCCTCTACACCGGGTACCTCAAGTGGGGCCTTGAGCAGTGGCAGGGCACCAAGGACGGCTCCATCCAGATCGTCGGTTCCCTCGCCCACGGCGTGGTCGCCAACAACGCCTGGAACGCCGAGATCGACACCGCGCTCGGGCTCTTCATCGAAGACGGCGACGTGGCCAAGTTCGCCGCCACCGTCAAGCAGAAGTACGAAGAGACCAAGTAGTCGCGACCAGGTGTGCCGTGCCGCGCGGGCACGGGCGGCACGGCACACCACCCACTGTGGAGTTACCTGATGAGACGCTTCCGGCGCTGGGGTCCGGCGCTGCTGCTGGTCACGCCGTCCCTGCTGTTGATCGGCGTGTTCGTGTACGGCTTCGCCGGGTGGAACGCGAAGGTGTCGACCTCGACCTCGCGCGGCTACCAGATCACCGACGACAGCGTGGGCCTGGACAACTACCAGAACCTGCTCAAAGACGAGCGCTTCAACATGGACGTGCGCAACGTCTTGATCTTCACGGCCGTGTTCGTGCTCGGCGCGCTGGTCACAGGCCTGGTCCTGGCGATGCTCCTTGACCGGGGTGTCCGCTTCGAGTCCTTCTTCCGCAGCTCCTTCATCTTCCCGATGGCGCTGTCGCTGATCGCCGTCGGCATCATCTGGCGCTGGCTGCTGCAGAACGGCGAACCGGCCGGGGGACTGAACAAGCTCTTCGACGACGTCGGCCTCGGCTTCCTGGCCGGTGACTGGTACAACTCCGACTCCAGCTGGGCGATCGCCTCGATCGCGCTGCCGGCGGGCTGGGCGCTGTCGGGCTACATCATGGCCCTGTTCCTGGCCGGCATCCGCGGTGTCCCCGAGGAGCTGCGCGAGGCCGCGCGCGTCGACGGCGCCAACGAGCCGCGCGTGTTCTGGCACGTCGTGCGGCCCATGCTGTGGCCGGTCGTGATGAGCGCGCTGGTGATCCTGGCGCACATCTCACTGAAGACCTTCGACCTGCTCCTGGCCATCGTGCCCAAGGGCGACCTGGCCCTCGACACCCCGGCGATGTACATGTGGTTCACCACCTTCGACGGCGGCTTCTACGGTCGCGGCGCCACCATCGCGACGCTGCTGCTGGCCGGCATCGCCGTGGTGATCGTGCCCTACATCTGGTACTCGGTGCGATCGGAGCGACGCAAGTGACCACCACCGCCGAGAAGACCGTCGTGGCCAAGCCCCCAAAGAAGCGCAAGGAGCGCGACTTCCGGATCCAGTCGAAGTACGCGCCCTACGCGCGCTTCGGCAAGTACGCCGCCCTGCTGCTGTTCCTGGTCTTCTTCCTCATGCCGATCTACGCGCTGATCGTGACCTCGCTGAAGGATCCCTCCGAGGTCAGCGTCCAGCGGGTGTGGGAACTGCCCTCGACGTGGTCCTTCGCCTCCTTCGAGGCGGTGTGGCCGAAGCTGCAGGACGGGCTGTTCAACAGCGTGATGCTCGCCGTCCCGGCGAGCATCATCTCGGCGCTGCTGGGCGCCGCCAACGGCTTCGTGCTGTCGAAGTGGCGCTTCCCGGGCGCCGACTTCGTGTTCCCGCTGATCCTGTTCGGGATGTTCATCCCCTACCAGTCGGTGCTGATCCCGATGACCGAGACGATGTCCTTCCTCGGTCTCAAGGGCGGACTCGACGGCCTGATCCTGGTGCACATCATCTACGGGCTGCCGCTGACCACGCTGATCTTCCGCAGCTACTTCTCGGGGATATCCGACGAGATCATCGAGGCCGCCGAGGTCGACGGCGCCGGGATGCTGCGGACCTTCTTCCACGTCGCGCTGCCCGTCGCGCCGCCCGCCTTCGCGGTGGCGATCATCTGGCAGTTCACCTCCGCCTGGAACGACTTCCTCTTCGGCGCGGTGCTGACCACGAACAAGTCGTACTGGCCGGTCACGATCGCGTTGAACAACATCGCCGGCGGCCAGTCGATCCCCTTCAACGAGGCCATGGCCTCCGCGCTGATCGCCTGCCTGCCGACGCTGCTGGTCTACGTCCTGCTGGGCCGGTTCTTCATGCGCGGGCTGATGGCCGGGGCGCTGAAGGGATGAGCGGCGTGCACGACGAGGACGAGCGCGAACGGATGGGAGCACGACGATGAGCACGGTATTCGAAGACGTCGGGCACTCCCGGCCACTGCGCGGCCTGGCCGCCGGTGAGGCCGAGACCCTCATGGACACCATCGCCGCGGAGTACTGGGACCCTTGCGGGCCCGCCGGCTCCGGCGGCACCGAACACCACGGCACGGGCGGCACGGGGCCGTCGGCCGCACTCCGGAAAGGCTGACTCGTGTCCGACACCGAAGCGATCGCCGAGGCCGACGTGGCGCTGCCCTCGGTCGGCGTCACCCTGTCCAAAGTGGACAAGGTCTACCGCGGCGGCGTCCGCGCCGTCGACGGCGTCGACCTCGACATCGAGCCGGGCGAGTTCATGGTCCTGGTCGGGCCCTCCGGCTGCGGCAAGTCGACCCTGTTGCGCATGATCGCCGGCCTCGAAGAGGTCAGCGGAGGCGAGATCCACATCGGCGGCGCCGACGTCACGCGCGACCTTCCGCAGCAGCGCGACGTGGCGATGGTGTTCCAGAGCTACGCGCTCTACCCGCGCATGTCGGTGCAGCGCAACATGGAGTTCGGTCTGCGGATGCGCGGCACCAAGCGCGCCGACCGGGCCGAGCAGGCCACCGACGTGGCCAAGACCCTCGGCCTTGAGCACCTCCTCAAGCGCCGTCCGGCGGCGCTGTCGGGCGGGCAGCGGCAGCGCGTGGCGATGGGCCGCGCGATCGTGCGCCGCCCGAAGGTCTTCCTCATGGACGAGCCGCTGTCCAACCTGGACGCCAAACTGCGTGTCAGCATGCGCGCCGAACTGTCCCGCCTGCACAAGCGCCTGGGCGTCACGACCGTCTACGTCACGCACGACCAGATCGAGGCGATGACCCTCGGGCAGCGCGTGGCGGTCCTGCGCGACGGCGTGCTCCAGCAGTGCGACACCCCGGCGAACCTGTTCCACAAGCCGGTCAACCTCTTCGTGGCGGCGTTCATCGGCTCCCCGTCGATGAACTTCGTGTCCGCGACCGTCGCCAGCGGCAAGGTCCGCTTCGCCGACGTCGAGGTCGACCTGCCCGAAGGCTCGCCGCTGGCCACCGCCGAACGCCAGGTCATCCTCGGCGTGCGGCCCACCGGCCTCGGCGTGGCGGGCAACGGGCACCCCGTGATCCGCGCGGTCCCCGAGATCATCGAGGACCTCGGCGACGAACGGCACGTGGTGTTCCCGGTCGCGGCCCCGCGCGTCGACACCGACGCCACCCGCGCCGCCGTCGACGCCGAGACAGCCGACGACGTCGCGCTGCTGCCCGACGACCACGCGCGTTTCACCGTCAAGCTCGGCATCGAGGTGGCCGTCGAGGTCGGTGAGCCGATCGAGCTGGCGATCAACCCCTCGCGGCTGTACTTCTTCGACCCGGAGACCGGCGAAGCCCTCACCTGAGGGGCGCATACCTGCCGGGGCCGGTCCACAGACGGCCCCGGCAGCGTGTCTCCTGGCCGAAGGCGATCGCGAGTGAACCGCCGGTGGCGGCCACGAGGCAGACGAAGGCGAACGCGGAGGCGAGCACCAGACCGAAGGCCGCCGATCCGCGTCCGTTGTCGACGGTCCGCACGACGTGCCGCGGATTACGTGCGTCGTAGCTGACGGCGAAGTGTTCGACGCCCATGCGCGGCAGGAGGATCCCGGCCATGAACATCCGCTCGGTGCCGTCGACGTCGACATAGGTGTAGACCGCGCGGCCCTTGCCGTCGATGTGGGAGTAGACCGCGTCGACGGTGATGCCGTGCTTCGGCAGGCGCCACAGGCGGAGGGCGTCGGGGAGCAGCAGATACACCCGGGCGGCCAGGAGCGTGCCGATGATCCCGGGGATCCCGAACAGCAGCACGAACCAGCCGTGTCCGGTGAGGAACAGCGGCAGCGCCAGCGCCACGTTGACCACGACGATGCCCACGGCGGCACCGATGAGCCGCCTGCGGTGCTTGATCCGCTCCACGTCGACGGGGTAGCGCCGCGAGGTGACCAGGGCGGCACCGTCGGCGGTGCGGTCCCGCTCGGTGCCGGTGGCCGCGGTCAGCACGATCGACACCGACCGTCCCTCGGCCCGCACCGAGGCGATCGCCTCCAGGGGGATCCGATGGTCCTCAAGGGGAAGGTTCACGTACAACTCGTCGCCGTCGAGGCGCAGGAGCGAGTCGCCGCGGCCGTTGAGCACGGGAGCGGTGGCCGTGATCGACATGGCGTGATCCTAGGAGCGGACGAAGGCCGTGGCGACGGTCCGTTCGGGCGGTGTCAGTCCCGCTCCCGCGCCGAGACCAGCCCCGCCTCATAGGCGAACACGACCAGCTGGGCCCGGTCGCGCGCGTCGAGCTTGACCATCGCCCGGCTCACGTGCGTCTTGGCCGTCGCCGGGCTGATCACCAGCCGCAGGGCGATCTCCTCGTTGCTCAGGCCGTGCGCGACCAGACCGACCACCTCGCGTTCGCGCCGGGTCAGGACGTCGGCGCCCGGCCCGTGGTCGACGTGCGGCGGGCGCGAGACGAACTCGCGGATCAGCCGCCGGGTGATCGCCGGCGACAGCAGCGCGTCCCCGCGCGCGGCCGTCCGCACCGCCCGCACCATGTCCTCGGGCTCGATGTCCTTGACCAGGAAACCGCCCGCCCCGGCCCGCAGCGCGTTGTAGACGTACTCGTCGACGCCGTAGTTGGTCAGGATCACCACCCGCACGTCGGCGAGTTCGGCGTCGGCGCTGATCAGCCGGGTCGCCTCGATCCCGTCCATGACGGGCATCTGCACGTCGATGATGGCCACGTCCGGCCGCAGTTCGCGGACCAGCTCGACGGCCCGCCGCCCGTCGGGGGCCTCGCCGACGACCTCGATGTCGTCCTCGGCGTCGAGGAGTGCCCGGAACCCGCCCCGGATGAGCGCCTGGTCGTCGGCGAGCAGGACCCGGATCACTTGGCCCCCAAGGGAAGAACGGCGTGCACGTCGAACCCGGCGCCGTCGTCGGCGGGCGCCGCCCGCAGCGTCCCGCCGAGGGCCGCCACCCGCTCGCGCATGCCGATCAGCCCGACGCCCGGCTTGGACGCAGGGGCCTGCGCGCGGCCGTCGTCGGTGATCCGGACGGCCAGTTCGCCCTCACCGAACGCGAGCCGTACGCGCGCGGTCGCCGGACCGGCGTGGCGCGCGACGTTCGTCAAGGCCTCCTGCACGATCCGGTAGGCCGCCTGCCCGACCTCGGCGGGCACGGCCTGTTCGGCCCCCTCCGTGGCGAGGGACGCCGGGACGCCCGCCGCGCTGGCCCGTTCCACCAGCGCGGGCAGGCCCGCGAGGCCCTGGGAACTCTCCCCGGGGCCGCGCAGGACGTCGAGGGTCTCCCGCAGCTCACGGGTGGCGACCGTGCTCGCCTCCTGGATCGCGGCGAGCGCCGCCGGTGGCTCCTCGCCGCGCTTGCGGGCGAGGTGGACGGCGACGCCGGCCTGCACCTTGATCACCGAGATGCTGTGGGTGAGGGAGTCGTGCAGGTCGCGGGCGATGCGCAGGCGTTCCTCACCGGCCCGCCGCAGGGCCATCTCCTCGCGGGTGCGCTCGGCCTCGGCGGCGCGCTCCTCGACTTCGCGGACGTAGGCGCGACGCTGCCGCGAGACCTGGCCGAGGAAGGCCGCGGCGACGAACCAGCCGGCGGGCAGGAAGGCGGTCTGGAGGATCTCGCGCAGGGGCCGGGTCTCGGCGATCAGGTCGCCGACGATCGACAGCATGAGCACGGGCAGGACCACCGCGAGCACGAGTTTCCAGTGCCCGGCGTCGATGACGGTGTAGACGCCGAGCAGGATCGGCAGCGCCTGGATGATCGACGGGGTCCCGATCGCGCCGTAGGCGAGCGCGCCGACCAGCGACAGCAGCAGGGTGGTTCGCGGATAGGCCGAACGCAGCAGCATGACGCCGCCGGACGCGACGGCCAGGACCGGCCCGAACGCGGGGACCGGGCCGTCGGCGAGCAGCAGGTCGATGAGCTGCACGGCCACGACGGTCACGGCGAGCAGCACGTCGAGCCGGAAGGGGGAGATCTTGCCCATGAGGTGACGGTAACCGGTCGCGACGGGCGCGGCCTCGTCCCCGGAGGCGAGATCCCGGCTACCTCAGCGGGAGTACGCCGGGGCCGGCGTACGGCCGTCCGGGCAGTCCGAAGACACCTCGTGCGTGCGACGACGGGGCACCGTTGCGGCGGCGAGGATCTGACCCGGCGCCACCACCGCCGCAGAAGGGAAACCCCGTCATGACGACGCACGAACTCCTCCGCGACGCCGCACTGCCCTCCCTGGCCCGGATCGACGCCTACGACTGGGTCCTGGTGCTTGGCTGCGGCATCGGCTGGACCAGCAGGCGCGCGGCCCATCGCGCTCACCGGGGCCAGGTCCTCGGCCTCGACGCGCGGCCCGGGATGCTCGCCCGCGCGCGGGAACTCGCCGCGGCCGAGGAGCTGCGCAACCTCCGCTACGCCGACGTCTCCGGGCTGTCGGCGGGCCTCGGCGCGGGCGACTTCGACGTCGCCATCGTCCACAGTGGAGTGGCGTGGTCGGCCCTCACCGCCCTGTCCCGGGTGCTCGTGCCGGGCGGCCGCGTCGTCGTCGAGTGCGAGGATCCCGGCGAGGCCGCCGCCCGCCTTTCCGCCGCCGGTTTCACCGAGGTCGCGCCCGCGGCGCCGGAGGTCGTGGCGGCCGTCGCGGCCGGTTAGGCCCGGCCTTTCACGCGGTTGCGGTCCGGTACGTCCGGGCCATCAGGTCCACCGCGGCGCGCAGGCGGTCGGGCGTGTTCGCCGCGTAGGAGACGACCAGTCCCGGGAAGGGGGCGGCGGCGGTGCGCATGTAGCGCGAGAGCGCGATGACGTTGACTCCGGCACCGGCCATCCGCGCGGCCAGCGCCGAGTCGTCGGTCCCAGGAGGCAGCCGCACGACCACGTGGAGTCCGGCGGCGACCCCGGTCGGCCGCCAGCCGGGCAGGTGGGCCGCCAGTGCCTCGACGAGGGCGTCGCGCCGCCGGCGGTACTTGCGGCGTGTGCGGCTCAGGTGCCGGTCGTGGCCGCCGTCGCGCAGGAAGGTCGCGAAGGTGGCGTGGTCGATGACGCTCCCACCCCGGTTGAGCAGTTCCTTGCGGCGCAGCGCCGACCGGTGGTAGCGGGACGGGCCGACCAGCCACCCGAGTCGCAGGGCCGGGGCGAGGGTCTTGCTGACGGTGCCGACGTAGGCGACGCGGTCCGGAGCGAGTCCCTGCAGCGCGGCCACCGCGGGACGGTCGTAGCGGTGTTCGGCGTCGTAGTCGTCCTCGATGATCAGCGCGTCGTCGCGTGCCGCCCAGTCCAGCAGGGCGTGGCGCCGCTCCGGGCTCAAGACCACACCGAGCGGGTACTGGTGCGCAGAGGTGACCACCACGGCCCGGCAGCCGCTGCGCCGCAGCGCGCCGACGTCGATGCCGGACTCGTCGACCGGGATCGGCACCGCTTCGAGGCCGTTGCCGGACAGGATGTCGACCTGGCCGGGATAGCAGGGGTCTTCGACGGCGATGCGCCGGTGGCCTTCGTCGCGCAGGCTCTGGGCGAGCAGGGCCAGCGCCTCGGCGGCGCCGTGCGTGATGAGGACGCCCTCGGATGCGGCGGCGACCCCGCGGACGCGGCCGAGGTAGGCGGCCAGTTCGCTGCGCAGCGCCGGCAGGCCGGAGGTGTCGGGGTAGGCCAGCGCCGAGTCGGGAAGCGCGGTGAGGGCCCGTTTCGCCGCCGACGACCACGCGGCGCGCGGGAACTCCGACAGCGCGGGGATACCGGTGCGCAGGTCGAATGCGAAGGCCGGGGCGGGGTCCGGCGGTGGTTCGGTCGGCGTGGTGCCCGCCGGTGGCACCGCGGCCGCGACGAAGGTTCCCGAGCCCGGTCGTGTCCGCACGTAGCCTTCGGCCGTCAGCTGCCGGTAGGCGGCGGTGACGGTGCCGCGGGCGACACCGGCCTGCCCCGCCAGGTCCCGGGAGGACGGCAGTCGCGTCCCCGGCGGGATCCGGCCGGAGCGGATCGCCGCGCGCAGCGCGCGTTCGGTGCGCCGCCCGCGCCGGCCGTCGCCCGGCGCCTCGTCGGACAACAGCAGTTCGAGCGCGGCGTGCCAGTGCTCGGCCATGCCCGCGAATCTAGCAACCGGACCAGTTTTCGTGCCCACGAGTGGACCTGTCAGTGGACCGGTCCGGTCCATACGGTGGCGTCATGGAATACACCCCTCTGGGCCGCTGCGGACTCGTCGTCAGCCGCCTGTGCCTCGGCACCATGAACTTCGGCCCGCACACCTCCGAAGCCGACGCCCACACGATCCTGGACAGGGCGCTCGACGTCGGCGTCAACTACGTCGACACCGCGAACTCCTATGGCGGACGCCGCGGCGAAGGCGTCACCGAGCAGATCATCGGCGCCTGGTTCGACCGACGTGACCTCGCCAGGGACAAGGTGGTCCTGGCGACCAAGGTCTACACGCCGATGAGCACCTGGCCCAACGACGGGCGGCTGTCGGCCCGCCACATCATCGCCTCGTGCGAGGCGTCCCTGCGGCGGCTGCGCACCGACCGGATCGACGTCCTCCAGATGCACCACGTCGACCGGAACGTCACCTGGGACGAGATCTGGCAGGCCATGGACACCCTGGTGGCGCAGGGGAAGATCCGCTACGCCGGATCCTCCAACTTCGCCGGCTGGCACCTGGCGGCCGCCCAGGAGTCGGCGGTCCGGCGGCACAGCCTGGGCCTGGTGTCCGAGCAATGCCGCTACAACCTGATCACCCGGCACGCCGAACTGGAGGTACTGCCCGCCGCGCGGCACTACGGGATCGCCGTCGTGCCGTGGTCGCCGCTGGAGAGCGGCCTGCTGGGGGGCGTGCTCGCCAAACAGGCCAAGGGCACATCCGTGCGAGGCGACAACGACCGCGGCGAACTGATGCGCGAACACCACGACGCCATCGAGGCCTACGAGAAGCTCTGCGCCGACATCGGCACCGAACCCGCCGTCCTGGCGCTGGCGTGGCTGCTGTCGCGGCCCGGCGTGACCGCGCCGATCGTCGGCCCCCGCACCGTCGGGCAACTCGACGGCGCGCTGGCGGCACTGGACCTGACCGTGGACGCCGCGATCACCGAACGGCTCGACGCCCTGTTCCCGCCGATCGGCGCCGGTGGACCCGCCCCGGAGGCCTGGGCGTGGTGACCGTGTCGTCGCGGTTCGCCTTCCGGGACATGACCGGGTCCGACCTGGGCGACGTCATCGGCTGGCACGCCGCACCGCACGTGGCTCCATGGCGGCCCGGCGAGCCCGACCTCGCCGCCGCCCGGCGCAAGTACCTGCCGTGGATCCGCGGCGAGCACCCCAACCACCTCTCGGTCGTCCTCGCCGACGGGCGCGCCTGCGGCTACGCCTGGCATTATCGCGTCGGCGACCACCGCGACTACGCCCTCGCCACCGGCGAACCCGACGCGGTCGGCTTCGACGTCGTCATCGGCGACGCGACCGCGTGCGGCCCCGACCTGGCCCCCGCCATGCTCCGGGAGTACCTGCGCCAGGTCGTGCTGAAGGCCCATCCCGACGCGCGGCGCCTGGTGTCCAGCCCGCCCACGGGTGAAGCGGAAACGATCCGGGCCCTGACGGCGGCGGGCTTCGCGCCACTGCGTGACATCACGGTCTTCGACGGTGAACCCGCCGAGACCCTGTTGCTGCTGACCATCGGGGGATGACGACCGCTTCGGCGGAGGAGCCGACCGGTTCCTCCGCCGCTTCCGGCCGGTCCCGCACCGTGGTGGATTCCGATAACATGACGCCACGTCACGTACCGGCCATCGGGCCGACACGGCGCCGCGTCGGGAGCGCTGCCGCCGGAGGCGGTGGACCGTGCCCGTCGGTCCTCCTCACCAGGAGGCACCCATGCACCGACGCTCCCTACTACTCACCCTGCTCGCCCTCGCGCTGGCCGCCCTTGGCCTCGTCATCGTCGAGCCCGCCGCCTCGGCCGCCGCGCCCGTGCGCGTCATGCCGCTGGGCGACTCCATCACCGCCGGACCCGGCTGCTGGCGGGCGCTGCTGTGGGACCACCTGCGCTCCGACGGGTACACCGACCTCGACTTCGTCGGCGGTGTCGCCGACGGCGGCGGCTGCGGCTACGGCTTCACCTACGACGGCGACCACGAAGGTCACAGTGGACTCGCCGCGACCGCGCTGGCCGCCAACGGCCAGCTGCCCTCGTGGCTGGCCGCGGCCCGGCCCGACGTGGTCGTCATGCACCTGGGCACCAACGACATGTGGGGCGGCTACATCCCCACCGACAACGTCATCGCCGCCTATACGACCCTCATCGGGCAGATGCGGGCCCAGAACCCGGCGATGCGCGTCGTCGTCGCGCAGATCATTCCCATGCACGGCTGCGCGACCTGCCCGGAGGACGCGGTCGAGCTCAACCGGCGCATTCCGGCCTGGGCGGCCGGACTGACCACGGCGGCCTCCCCGATCAGCGTCGTCGACCAGTGGACCGGCTTCGACGTCGCCGCCGACACCTACGACGGTGTCCACCCCACCGACTCCGGTTTCCGCAAGATGGCCGACCGTTTCCACCCGGCCGTCGCGGCCGTCCTCGGCGGTGTGACGCCGACACCGACGACGCCGACCGCCTCGCCGACGCCGAACCCGCCCGGCGGCTGCACGGCCGCCTACCGTGTCATCTCGCAGTGGGGCGGCGGTTTCCAGGCCGAGGTGACCGTATGGAACACCTCCCCACGCGCGATCAACACGTGGCAGGTCGTCTTCGCCTTCACCGAAGGGCAGCGCGTGACGCAGTCGTGGAACGCGCGGGTGACCCAGCCGGCGGCGACGGTGACGGCCCTCAACGCCGACTACAACGGCAGCCTGGCCCCGAACGCGTCGGCGGCCTTCGGGTTTATCGCGACCTGGACGGGCGCCAACACCGCACCGGCGGCGAGCTGTTCGGCCACGTGAGCACGGCCGCACGCCGGGCCTCCTCCCCGAGGGAGGCCCGGCGGCGGCTACTTGGGCTCGGTCGGGGTCGGCTTGTCGTTCCAGCCGGTGCCGGTGTCGAGCTTGTTGTAGTCCCGCCAGCCACCCTTGTCCGGGATCCACTGGTTTCCGTATGCCGAGGCCTGCCCGGCGGGCGCGGTCTCCCCATTGGGACCCGGCAGGGGCAGAATGTTGAGCCCCGTCCCGGCGCCCAGCGCGGGCAGGGCGAGCGCGCCGCCGCCTTTGATGGCGGCTCCGAAACCCTTGACCTCCCAGTAGGCGGCCGCGCCCGCGGCGATCTCGTCGAGGCTGTCGACGACGCCGTTGAAGGCGTCACCGGCGAAGGCCCTGGCGTTGCCGTGCCCGATCTGGATCCCGGCGTCGATCACGGCGGCCGCGCCGACCAGCGCGGCCATGGCGCGGCCCGTCGCCCCGATGGCGTCCTCCAGGCGCCGGAGCGCCTGATAGCCGATCGGCGCGACGACCTTGATCTGGGCGGAGGCGACGGCCTTCGTCCACGGGATGACCGAGGCGATGCCCAGGATCAGCAGGTACGTGGCCAGTGAGGCCATCGCGATCACCAGGACCAGCAACAGGTAGCCGAGTACGGTCATCGCGATCGACAGTGCCTGGGCCAGGTACTCCATGCCCTGGAGGGCGCCTTTGACGTCCTCCATCGTCTCGGCGAAGGCGTCGCGGTCGTCGGACTTCCACTCCTCCTCGCTGACGCTGTCGACGACGGAGGTGACCGCCTTCTGGGCCTCCCGGAGGGTCTGGGCGACCTCACCCCACTTCTTGCCGATCTCGATGACGCCCTCGGGGTCGCACTGGCTGGCGAAGATGATCGCGGCGATCTTGAAGACGTTACGGTTGCGCGTCAGGGGTGCCGCGATCAGGATCTCCACCAGTGCGATCTTCGCCGCGATGTCACTGGCGCTGTTTCCCGCCACGGGTCACAGCCCCTTGAAGGTGTCGGCGGTGTTGGCCTTCTCGACGTCTTCCCAGGCACGGGCCGCGCCTTTCAGCCGGTCGTGGATCTGGTCGAGCAGTTCCCATTGCCGTTTCAGCTGTGCCTCGAAGACCTCGGCGGCCATCGCGTAGGCGACGGCCATCGACGGGATGACCGTGGTGAAGTTCGCCGACTCCACCTCCTGCAGGTCGGGCAGGCCGTCGTTGACCTTGTCGAGCTTCTCGCCGACCTCCCTGACCATTTTCGGGCCGAGGCCCTCGATCTTCGACGCGGTGATTCTGCGGTCGGTCACGATGTCATCCTCCCGTCGCCCTGCGCAGGCGCCATACGAGTTCTTCGGCCTGGTCACTGGTGTCGGCCGCGAGCCGTTCGAGGCCGCGGGCCAGATCCTCGGTGGCGGCGGGGCTGAAGTCCTCGCCGATCCCTTCGTCCTTCGCCTCGTCGAAGCGGCGGCCCAGGTCCTCCCGGGCGCGCCTGCTCAGGTCGAGGATCGTCTCGGCGAGGGTCTCCGAGCCCTGCCGCATCGCCCGCGCGTCGATCGTGAGGTCGTCGAGGCAGCCGTCGGCGGAGACGCGTACCCGCAGGAGACCGTCGGAGCTCTCGGCCTCGCCGACGAATCCGCCGGCCTGCGCGTCGAACTCCTGGTAGCGCTCGGCGTGTTCGGCCAGCGCGCGCAGGGTCTGTTCCATCCCCGCGATCGGGTCGTCTCTCATGTTGCCCCCTTCGGTGGTGGTGGCTCCACCCTGCCCGCAGGGGGTTGGCTCTCCGTTGGGTCGCGGCGGGTGGCATCGTGTCGGCGTGACAGCACAAGGACTGGACCTGTCGGTCGTGGTGAAGGACGGCGTCGGGCTGCTGGAGATCGACCGGCCGCCCAACAACTACTTCGACGAGCACCTGATCGGGCTGATCGTCGACGCCGCCAGGGAACTCGACGGGGACCCGCGCTGCCGCGCCCTGGTCCTGGCCTCGCGTGGGAAGCACTTCTGCGCCGGCGCGAACTTCAACCCCGGTGGCGCCTTCGCCGGCGACCGGGTCGCGGTGTCGTCGCGGCTCTACCGACGCGCCGCCCAGATCTTCGAGGTCGAGACGCCGATCATCGCCGCCGTGCAGGGTTCGGCCGTCGGCGGCGGGCTGGGGCTGGCGTGCGCCGCCGACTTCCGCGTCGCCGACCCCTCGACGCGCTTCGTGGCGAACTTCGCGCGCCTCGGTTTCCACCAGGGCTTCGGTCTCAGCGTGACGCTGCCCGACATCGTCGGCCGTCAGGCCGCCGCCGACATGCTGCTCACCGGCCGCCGCGTCGACGGCACCGAGGCGCACCGCCTCGGCCTCGCCGACCGGCTCACCGAACCCGGCCGCCAGCGGGACGTCGCCTTCGCCTGGGCCGCCTCCATCGCGGCGGCGGCCCCGTTGGCCGTGCGCTCCATCCGCGCGACGCTGCGCTCGGATCTGGCCGGCCGGGTGCGCGAGGCCCTGGACCATGAACTGTCCGAGCAGGAACGGCTCTGGGCGACCGCCGACGCCGCCGAGGGCATCGCGGCGAACCTGGAGCGGCGCGATCCGGTCTTCCGGGGCGAGTAGACACACGTTCGCGAAGGGCGGTCACCGGTGTACGGTGACCGCCCTTCGCGTTCTCCTACGGCAGTACCGGATCGGTCACCCCGCCCCCGCGGAGGAGAGGTTCGCGCGAGCGGCTCCGCGCGGCCGACGCCCCGCCTTCGGCGAAGGTCGTGACCAGCCAGGCGATTCCGGCGCCGAGAAGCGTGACGGCGGGCATGAGCACATCGCCGGGGAAGATCTCCTTGCCGTAGCCCGCGACGGCCCAGAGGGGCGCGCCGATGGCTCCGGTGATCGCCCAGGACACGAACAGGATGGGGACGGAGGCCAGTGCCGTGCCGACGAGCGCGGCCGCCCATCCGCCCGCGGAGCGCGCTCGGCCCTCCCAGCGGATCGTGGCCAGGGTCCAGGCCGCCAGTACGGGCCCGACGGCTATCCCGTAGCCGAGCCCTCCGGTGAAGGCGAGTGCCGTGGTGACCAGGGCGGTCCGGACCGTCAGGCCGATGATCGCCCGCGCGATGGTGACGTGCCGCCGCCGGGCACCGAGCGCCGCGAGGCCGGAGAGCACCGTGAGCGCGACCGACGCGATGACGATCTGCGGGGGATAGTCCCAGACCGCGGTGTCGGTGGGAACGTTGACGGAGCCGAAGACCCCGGTCACCGCGAAGGCCGCCAGGACCGCCACGAAGGTCAACGGCCGTGCGGTGTCCGCGCCCCGCCCCGGCAGGATCCGGTCGCCGAGCCACCAGGCGACGGCGAGCAGGACGGCGCCGGTACCGGCCGCCTGGACGGCACCGATCGTGCCGTGCACGCCGAAGCGGTCGAGGAGGAGATCGGCGGCGACCAGGAGGGGTGTGGCGAGCACGGCGGTGAGCAGCGGCCGTCCCAGTCCGGTCAGGACGACGGTCCCGGCGAGGACGGTGGCGAGTACGGCGGTCAGCCGGGCCTCCAGGGCCCACGATGTGATGGCGTCGTCGTGCGTGGCGAAGGCGAGCGTCCACACCCAGCTGCCGAAGGCGGCGACTCCCAGGGCACCGGCGGTCCAGCGCAGTGGTGCCAGTGGCCGCGCGGCCCGCACGGCGGGGGTGGAGGCCTCGGCGGTGGCGGGTGCGGTCTTCCGCGAGCGCAGCACGTAGGCGACGGTGAAGGTCGAGACCGCGACCAGCATGCCCATCGACGGGCTCAGCGTCGTGGCGAGGCCGTCGTCGACCTCGTTTCCGCTGACCCCGGACTGGATGCTGACCAGGGACAAGGGGAACCACAGCAGGCCGTGGAGTGATTCGGCGAGTGTGCCGGGCCTCGCGTCCGCTTCCGTGAGGAGGGGCGTCGCGAAGATCATCGCGACCAGATCGAGTACGGCCAGCGAACCCGCGGAGACCGCGAGCGCGGCCCAGGGCCCTTTCCTCAGCAGGCGTACCGCCAGCGCGGTCACCGCGAACATCGCGGTGCCCCACGCGGTGAGGGCGATGGCGTCGACGAGCGGGGTGAAGTCGACCTCGGGCCGCAGGAAGCTCGGCCAGCCGGGCGTGGCCACCGTGAGCACGAGCAGGGTGGCGGTCACGACACCGAAGGCCTTGAGGAGGTTCGGCATCGGGAAACGGGCGCCGAGCCGGACGCCGGCGAAGGCGAGGGCGGTGGCCAGGAGCACGATGCCGATGCCGACGGCCCAGGTGGCAACCGTGGTCTGGTGGGGGACGCCGTCGGGGTCGACGACACTGCGGCCGGACCACAGGAAAGCGAAGGCGGGCAGGGTCGCGCCGAGCCCGGCCGTGACCATCGTGGCGACCACCAGCAGCAGCACCGGTGTCAGGCGGCGGCCGCGTTCGGGAAGGAGCTCGCGCCAGCCACGGGGGACGCCGTGCCCGTCGTCGGCCGGCGGTGCCGCGGCCAGGCTGAAGGCGAACCGGAGTCCGCGCAGTGACCGCAGTAAAGGGCTCGTCGACGTGTCGTGGTGGATGGTGTGCATCTCGGCCTCCCATTCCAGGCGTTGTTCGGTGCGCATGTCGGCGGGCCAGCGTCGGGCCGCGACGTCCAGTAGCAGTCGGGCGGTGGCGGTCATACCGTCGTCAGTCCTCCCACTCGGGCGGTCAGGGTCTTCGGCCGTGCGGTGCGGTCGCGGGAGACGATGATCGCGGCGGGCAGGCCGATGATCATCGCCCCGATGAACATCGGGACGCCGTCGTGGCTGATCCCGGTTCCGGCGGCGTTCATGAGGGGCTCGGTGATGGTCCAGCCGCCGATGTTGACGCCGAGCAGGACGATGACTCCTTGCAGGGCCATGGCCGGTGCGAAGACCAGCGCGAGGATCGCGATGCGCAGCGCGGGGCGGCGGACGCGGTCCCAGCGGATCACGGTCGCCGCGATGAGGAACATCGGCAGGGCGAGCAGTCCCGCGCCGGCGAGGAACGGGACCCGCTCGCCGTCTCCGGCCAGGCCGATCGCAGCGAAGAGGACGGCCGGGACGGTGACCATGGCCAGGGCGCGGCCCTTCGAGGGCGGGCGTTTCCGGGCTGTCACGGCGGCGGTCATGCCCAGCGCGATCGTGGCGGCGGCGATGACGGCGGTGATGACGCGCAGGTCGGCGGGCGGATCGGCGAACTCGCTGGCGTCCCCCGAGGTCATCTGCAGGAACACCAGGGGCGCCGCGTAGACGGCGAGCAGGGCGATGACGGCCTGCCCGCGGCGCCCGTTCGGGGTCGCGGTCACGGTGAAGGATCTCGCCAGACTCCAGACGCCCCAGGCCAGGCCCGCGCCGAAGACGCCGGCGAGGACGAAGGCGGTCGGGTCGGGGATGTCGACGGCGCTGACGGCGATGTCGGCGATGAGCAGCGTGACGCCGCCGACGACGGTGGGGACGAGCGGCCTGCCGCGGCCGTTGAGGGCGTAGGCGAGGGCGAGCATGGCGAGGAGGATCGCGGCGAGCCGCAGCTCGAAGCCGCGGACGAAGAGTTCGGGGTGGTCGTCGCGAGGTTCGATCCGGGAGGCCGTGTAGGAGACGGTCCAGGCCCAGGTGCCCAGGGCGACCGCGACGCAGGCGAGCGCGGCGATCCGGGGCCTGCGGGGGACGACGCGCGGCTCCACCACCACGGCCGGTGCCGCCGCGGGGACCCGGACCGCGGCCCGTGCGGAGCGGACGGTGTAACCGATGAGGAACACCAGGGCGAGCAGGTAGGCCGTCATGGATCCGGACAGCGTCCAGGCGATGTCGCCGGTCGTGGAGACCGTGGTGGGTTCGGGGGTGTTGAAGAGGAAGAACTCGTGGCTTCCGAGCGACATGGGGAACCACAGCGGCGCCATGGACAGGTCGATGAGGTCCGCCGTGACGAAGCTGTCGGGGGCGGTCGCCCTCCGCAGGCCGATCTCGACGGCGACGAGGTCGAGGAGGATCAGCCCGCCGGCGACCCCGAGCACGCGGGCGACCCAGCGCATCCCACCCCGGGCGATGAAGACGACCCCGATCGCGACGGCGGCGGCCACCACCGCCCACATGCCGAGGCCGAACCAGTCGTAGAAGACCCCGACTCCGGACCAGAAGGCGCTGAGGGCGAAGCCGAGGCCGACCAGTGCGACCGCGCCGACGGCGGCCAGGGCCCGGCGCCACGCGGTACGGGGTGCGGTGAGCAGCGGCAGGCGGCGGCCGACGAGGGTCCCGAACCAGCCGACGAGGAACGCGGCGACGGCGCACACGGCGAAGCCGATGGCGACCTTGGTCCAGATCGCCCGGGGCGCGTCGGCGTAGTCGAGGTTCGAGCCGAGGAAGAGGTCGCCGAGGAGCCGGCCGGAGACGCCGATGAACGAGGTGAGCAGGTTCGTGGCGATGCCCGCCCCCACGAGTACCAGCGCGGGCCACAGCATCCGCCCCCAGGCGGGCAGGAACTCCCGCCAGCCGCGCGGGACGCCGTTCTCGTCCTCGACGGGCGGCGACGCGGCCAGGCTGAGGGCGAAGCGCAGGCGCCGGAGGGCGCGGATCAGGCGTCCGGTGCCGGGATCGGTGGCCATGACGTGGAGCTCGGCTCCCCATTCGGCGACCTGGTCGGCGCGGATGTCGGTCGGCCAGCGGCGCGCGGCGATGGCGATGCAGCGGGTGGTCACGCCGTCGAGGAGGCTCATGCGGTCCTCGGTTTCCCGGCGGCGCCCTCGGCCTTCGACAGGTGCTGGTACAGCGCGGCGAGTTCGGTGCGGGCGCTGGCGAGCCCGTCGGGGGTGAGGCGGTAGTAGCGGCGGGCCGGGCGGCCGGCGGTCTCGGGGTCGATGTCCTCCCATTCGGCCGTGACCCATTCGGCGCGCTGGAGGCGGACGAGGATCGGGTACAGGGTGCCGCTTGGCAGACCGGTGTCGCCCATGAGATCGAGGCCGTAGCGATCCACGGTCGGATCGGAGAGGAAGGCCGCGAGGACCTTCGCCACCGCTGCGGTGACACGTACTTTCTCAGGCATAGCAGAAACTCTACATAGGGTCGGGGCTGCTTGTCCACCCGACGGGGAACGGCGGCCCCGGCGCATGCCGGGGCCGCCCCGGATCACCTGAGGGGGCCGAAGAAGGTCCTCAGTTCACCGGCGACGAGCTCCGGCTCCTCGATGGGCAGGAAGTGCCCACCGCGCTTCGGCTCGCTCCAATGGCGCAGATCGGTGCTGGCCCGCTCGGCGATCGAGCGCGGGAAGTTCGCCATCACCGGTTCGTGGCTCAGCGTCACCGCCGTCGGCACCGTGATCGGCGAGCCGGGCTTGTTGTGCTCGTAGTCGAAGTACTGGCGGAACGACGTGCCGATCGAGCCGCTCGCCCAGTAGACGGTGAGCATCGTCAGGAGCGTGTCGTGGTCCCAGGTGGCGGCGAAGTCGTCGGTCCAGTCGTGGTACTTGTCGACGATCCAGGCGGCCAGCCCGGCGGGGGAGTCGATGAGCGCCGCCCCGATCGTGTCCGGCCGCGACCACATGATCTCGCTGTAGCCCTGATCGTTGACGTCGTAGGCCTTCTCGGCGGCCATGAACGCCTCCTCCTCCGCGGTCGGCTCGGGGTCGAACTTCCCCGGGAAGGGCGGATGGATCGTGTGCACCCCGACGACGCTGTCCGGGTACTGCGTGGCCGTGCGCATGGACACGCCACCGCCGATGTCGCCGCCGAAGACGCCGTAGCGCTCGTAACCGAGCACGCCCGTCAGCAACTCGTGCCACAGGTCGGCGACGCCGCCGCGGGTGAAGTGCCCGGCCATGGTCTGCGACCAGGCGAAGCCCGGCAGCGACGGGATGACAACGTCGAAGGACACCGACGGGTCGAGGCCGTGCGCGGCCGGGTCGGTCAGCGGACCGACCAGCGGCAGCATCTCCACGAAACTGCTCGGCCAGCCGTGCGTGAGGACGAGCGGCAGCGCGCCCTCGGCAGCCTTGCTCCTGACGTGCACGAAGTGCACGTCACGGCCGCCGATCTCGGCGAGGAACTGCGGGAAGGAGTTCAGGCGCGCCTCGGCGGCGCGCCAGTCGAAACCGCCGGCCCAGTGGGCGACGAGGTCGCGCAGGTAGCCGGGGTCGGTGCCGCCCGCCCAGTGCTCGTCACTGGAGGCGGTGGTGAAGCGGGAGTTCAGGAGGCGGGCCCGGAGGTCGTCGAGGACGGCGTCGGACACGTCGATCCGGAAAGGTCGAACAGACATGGTTCTCCACATTCGAAGCGGTGTGGACCCGCGCCCGGCGTACTTCAGCCGATGGTCGAGGAGACGCGCGCCCGATCGTTGACGATGATCATCGCGTCACCTCCTTGAACAAGAATCTTGGACCGTCGATCATGTTACCCGACGGGCTACGCTCGCGGCCATGCGCATCATCGGGATCATGTCGGGCACCTCCCACGACGCGATCGACGTCGCCGCCGCCGACTTCTCCTACACCGACGGCATCCTCCGCCTCACGCCCCTCGGCGACCTCGCCGTCGAGCATGATCCGCGACTGCGCGCCGCCGTCGTCGCCGTACTGCCCCCGGCCAAGACCACCATCGGCGACGTCTGCGAACTCGACACCCGCCTCGGCCGGGCCTTCGGTGCCGCCGCCGCCCGCGGCCTCGCCGAACTGTGCGAAGGACACGCCGACCTCGTCGTCTCCCACGGGCAGACCGTCTTCCACTGGATCGAAGGCACGCGCGCCCACGGCACCCTCCAGCTCGGACAGCCCGCCTGGATCGCCGCCGCCACCGGACTTCCCGTGCTGTCCGACCTGCGTGCCGCCGACATCGCCGCCGGCGGGCAGGGCGCCCCGCTCGTCCCCGTCCTCGACGCCGGTCTCCTCGCCCCCGGCCAGGCCGCGCTCAACATCGGCGGCATCGCCAACCTCACCGCCGTCGCGGCCGACGGCGCCGTCACCGCCTACGACATCGGGCCCGGCAACGCTCTCATCGACGCCGCCGCCCGCGTCCACTTCGGACTCGCCTACGACAAGGGCGGAGCGCTCGCCGTGCGCGGGACGGTCGACGAGGCCCTCCTCGCCAGGCTGCTCGCCGAGCCCTACTATCGCCTGCCCGCCCCGAAGTCGACGGGAAAGGAGCTGTTTCACGGCGGCTACCTCGACGACCTCGGCTGGACCGGTGACCCGCACGACCTCCTGGCGACACTGACCGAGCTGACCGCCGCGACGATCGCCGACGCGGTCGCCGCGCACGGCTCGCGGATCGTCTACGCCTCGGGCGGTGGAGTGCACAACCCGCTGCTGCGGGCCCGGATCTGGGCGCGCGGCGAGGGACGGTTCGAGCTTCGCGAGACCGGGGACTTGGGGATTCCGGTGGACGCGAAGGAGGCGTATGCATTTGCGCTGCTGGGGTGGTTGAGCGCGCACGGGCTGCCGGGGGCGTTGCCGGAGGCGACGGGTGCTTCGCGCGCGGCGGTGCTGGGGTCGCTGACGGCGGGCGTGCAGCCGCTGCGGCTGCCGGAACCGCTGGGGGAGTGGAGCGGGCGGATCGTGGTCGGATGAAGGTCCGCCAGTGGGCCTACCTCTCCCTGTGTTCGGAGCAGATGAACGCGGAGGAGATCACCGCCCGGCTCGGGTACTCCAGCTGGTCCGGTACCTCCACGATCCCGACGGCGTCGATCGCGACGGGGAGGACGTACCGGACCCGCTCGGATGGCACCTGGACCGGGCTGTGCTCGACTTCCTCGCCGCCACCGGTGCCGAGCTGGACGTTGACGAGTACGCGTTCGGCTAACCCACGCGCTGCTCCCGCGTCACCCCGCCCATCGCGCCCTCCGGCTCGAACCCGTCGAGGTGGCCCAGCAACTCCGCCCGCCGGTCCTCCGACGTGAACCCCGCGCGGACCGCCGTGCGCGTCAGCTCCAGCAACTCCGCGTCCGACAGCCCCAGTTGCGCGGCCGCCGCGTACTCGTCGCCGATGGTCGTGCCGATCTGCACCGGGTTGTCCGTCCCGAGCGCGACCTTGATCCCGTGGGCGCGGAAGCGGCGCAGCGGGTGGTCGGCGAGGCGCGGCACGGCCCCGAGCAGCACGTTGCAGCTCAGGCAGCACTCGACCGTCACCTCCCGCTCGGCCAGCACGTCCAGCAGCCACGGGTCGCGGAACGCCTGCGTGGCGTGCCCGATGCGGGTCACGCCGTCGAGGTGGGCGACGGCGCCGATGTTCGCCGTGGAGAACTCGCCGGCGTGCACGGTCACGCCGAGACCGGCGTCGACGGCCCGGTCGACGACCTGGCGCCCGACCCGCCAGTTGGCCTCGGTGGCATAGGGCACATAGAGCAGATCCATCCCGGCCAGGCCTTCGGTGGCGGCGCGCACGCACTCGTCGACGACCGCGGCGAGCCGGTCGGGCTCGTACCAGAGCAGCACGCTGGCGATGGCCTCGGCGTAGAAGACCGGATACTCGTCGCGGACGCGCTGTTCGGCCCGCCGGAACAGCTCCATGAAACCGGGCCGCAGCATCGACTCGTTGCCGAAGCGGACCTCGGTGAACACCGACCCGGCGGCCGCGCTCTCCAGCAGGGTGTCGGCGACGCGGTCGACGAAGCCCTCGTCGTCGTCGGCCGAGGCGGGCGCGGGGAAGACCTGCGAGAGACGCTGCAGCCTCGCCATTCCCGGGGGCGCCTCGGCGAGCAGGTCGCCGCGCCAGGCGGACCAGTCGTAGGGCTCCCGCCCGGCGCGGCTGGCCAGCACGCGGTCGAGTCTGGGGGACCACTCCTGGTGAAGGTGAACATCGGCCTTAGGCATCATGGGCGGATCCTCTCACTTTCTCCGTTTTGCAGTGGTATATAAGCTCCGGCGCGTCCGTTGAACGCGTGTGTTGTCGGGAACCTGACGATCGGCACGGATAGACTTTGCCGCTATGAGTTCACGTGACGACGCCGCCTCGGCGGCCGGGCCGGCGAATATCCTCCCGCGCATCACGGACGCCGCCGCTTTCCGGAAACTCCCGGTGGAGGCGCTGCCCGCCCTGGCCGGAGAGATCC
Source organism: Phytomonospora endophytica (assembly GCF_014202425.1). GTDB lineage: Bacteria > Actinomycetota > Actinomycetes > Mycobacteriales > Micromonosporaceae > Phytomonospora > Phytomonospora endophytica. The sequence goes on from NZ_JACHGT010000005.1 coordinate 369,749, forward strand.
GCGACTTCCTGGTCGCCTCGGTGTCCAAGACCGGCGGTCACCTGGGTCCGAACCTCGGTGTCGTCGAGCTGACCATGGCCGCCCACCGCGTGTTCGACTCCCCGCGCGACAAGATCCTCTTCGACACGGGTCACCAGTCGTACGTGCACAAGATCCTCACCGGCCGCTCCGACGGCTTCGTCGGCCTGCGCCAGCGCGGCGGCCTGTCGGGCTACCCCGCCCAGGACGAGTCCGAGCACGACGTGATCGAGAACTCGCACGCCTCGACCGTCCTCTCCTACGCCGACGGCCTCGCCAAGGCCTACCGCCTGCGCGGTGAGGACCGCCACGTCGTCGCCGTCGTCGGCGACGGCGCCCTGACCGGCGGCATGTGCTGGGAGGCGCTCAACAACATCGCCGCCGGCGACCTGCCCGTCGTGATCATCGTCAACGACAACGGCCGCTCCTACGCGCCGACCATCGGCGGCCTCGGCAACCACCTGGCGACCCTGCGCCTCAACCCTTCCTACGAGAAGGTCCTGGACGCGGTCAAGGAGGCCCTCGGCCGGACGCCGCTCGTCGGCCCGCCCATGTACGAGGTCCTGCACGCCATCAAGCGCGGCATGAAGGACGCCGTCGCCCCGCAGGCGATGTTCGACGACCTCGGCATCAAGTACGTCGGTCCCGTCGACGGCCACGACATCGACGCCATGACCAGCGCCCTTGAGCGCGCGAAGCGCTTCGGCGGCCCGGTCATCGTGCACGCCGTGACCCGCAAGGGCTTCGGCTACCGGCCCGCCGAGGACGACGAGGACGACTGCCTGCACTCGCCGCCGGCCTTCGACCCGCAGACCGGCCTGCCGCTGAAGTCCGGCGGCACCCGCTGGACGGGCGTGTTCGCCGACGAACTGGTCGCCGTCGCCGACGAGCGTCCCGACGTCGTCGGCATCACCGCCGCGATGGCGATCCCGACGGGCGTGCACAAGCTGGCCGCCAAGTACCCCGAGCGCGTCTACGACGTCGGCATCGCCGAGCAGCACGCCGCGACGTCCGCCGCCGGCCTCGCCATCGGCGGGCTGCACCCGGTCGTCGCCGTCTACGCGACCTTCCTCAACCGCGCCTTCGACCAGGTGCTCCTCGACGTCGCCATGCACAAGCTGCCGGTGACCTTCGTCCTCGACCGGGCCGGCATCACCGGCCCCGACGGCCCGAGCCACTACGGCATCTGGGACCTGTCGGTGTTCAGCGTCGTCCCGGGCATCCGCATCGCGGCCCCGCGTGACGCGCAGACCCTGCGCGAGGAGTTCCGCGAGGCCGTGGGTATCGAGGACGGCCCGACGATCGTGCGCTTCCCGACCGGCGCCGTGCCCGCCGACATCCCGGCGCTGGAGCGTGTCGGCGGCGTCGACGTGCTGGCCCGCGACGAGCGCAAGGACGTCCTGCTGGTCGCCGTCGGTGCCTTCGGGCAGCTGGCCATGGAGACCGCCGAGCGCGTGCGCGGCCAGGGCTTCGGCGTCACCGTCGTCGACCCGCGCTGGGTTACGCCCGTCCCGGGCGTCCTGGCCGACATGGCCGCGAAGCACCGTCTCGTCGTCACCGTCGAGGACGGCGTCCGCAACGGAGGCTTCGGCGACTCCCTGGCGCGCACCCTGCGCGACAACGGCGTCCACGTGCCCCTTCGCGACTTCGGTGTCGCCCGCGACTGGCACCCCTACGGCACCCGCCAGGAGCTGCTGACCGATCTCGGTCTCACCGCCCAGGACCTGTCGCGCGACATCACCGAGACCGTCCTGCGCCTCACCGAGGGATCCGAGGTGCGCGTCTAGGCGCGTACGTCGGCCTTCCGCTCCGACAGGAGGCACGGGGGTGCGGATCCTTGTCATCGAGGACGAGTTCAGCCTCGCCGACGCCATCGCGCGGGGACTTCGCAAGCGCGGCTTCGCGGTGGACGTCGCCTACGACGGGACCACGGGCTACGAGGCCGCGACGGTCACGCGCTACGACGTGATCGTCCTCGACCGCGATCTTCCCGGCATGCACGGCGACGAGATCTGCGCGGCGCTGGCGCGCAAGGGCGCCATCACGCGCGTGCTGATGCTGACGGCGTCGAGCAGTGTCGCCGCGCGCGTCCAGGGCCTCGGGCTCGGCGCCGACGACTACATGTCGAAGCCCTTCGCCTTCGACGAACTCGTCGCGCGCGTGCGCGCCCTCGGCCGCCGCGCGACGCCCGCCGCCCCGCCGGTGCTGAGCGTCGCCGGCGTCGAGCTCGACCCCGCCCGGCACAAGGCGAGCCGCGGCGGGGAGGCGCTGGACCTGACGCGCAAGGAGTTCGGGGTCCTCGAAGAACTGATGAAGGCCGGTGGCGCGGTCGTGTCCAGCGAGGAGCTGCTCGACCGCGTGTGGGACGCCAACACCGACCCTTTCACCACGATCGTGCGCGTCACCGTGCGGACGCTGCGCCGCAAACTCGGTGACCCGCCGCTCATCGAGACCGTCATCGGCGCGGGGTACCGCATTCCGACCGGTGAGTGACGTGCGCGGGCGGTGGCCGTGGGCGCGGCTGCCGCGTCCGACGATGCGCCTGCGGCTGGGGATCTGGTACGGCGTGGTGGCCGTCGTCGCCGGGACGCTCGGGCTGGTCCTGCCGCGCTGGTGGCTGACGATCCCGGTGGTCATCGTCGGCGGCATGGGTCTCGGCTACTACGTCGCCGGACGCGCACTGCGGCCCCTGCACGATGTCACCGCGACCGCGCGGAGGCTGTCGGCCGAGACCTTCGACGAGCGCATCCGGCACGACGGTCCCGACGACGAGATCCACGAGCTCGCCGGCACCTTCGACGACATGCTCGACCGGATCTCCTCGGCCTTCGAGGCGCAGAAGCGTTTCGTGGCCAACGCCAGTCACGAGTTGCGGACGCCCCTGGCGGTCATGCGCACCGAGATCGACGTGACCACCTCCGATCCCGACGCCGACATCGACGAGTACCGGCGCATGGCCGAGGTCGTGCGGGGTGCCACGAGCCGTGCCGGGGACCTCATCGAGGGCCTGTTGCTGCTGGCGCGCACCGAGATCGAGATCGCGCGGCGGCTGACCACGCGCGTGCCGACCGACCTCGGTGAATGCGCCTCGGGCGCGATCGTCTCGGCCCAGCGGCTGGCCGACGAGCTCGGGCTGGCGATGGCGACGTCGATGATGCCGGCGCCGGTGATCGGTGACCCTTCGCTGCTGGAGCGTCTGGCGGGGAACCTCATCGAGAACGCGATCCGGCACAACGTCCCCGGCGGGCGCCTGTGGGTGCTGGCGGGGGCGCATTCGACGGCGGCGTGGATGGTCGTCGGCAACACCGGGTCCGATGTGGAGGCCGACGCCGTCCCGACCCTGTTCGAGCCCTTCACCAGGGGCGGGGTCGAGCGCGTCGGCGCGCGGGGTGCCGGGCTGGGGCTGTCGATCGTGCGGGCGGTGGTCGCCGCGCACGGCGGGACGGTGACCGCGCACGCGCTGCCCGACGGCGGTGGGCTGGAGTTCCGGGTGGAGATCCCGCTGCCGCCGCCGGAGGGCGTGGTCGGCGACTAGAGCCAGACGGTCGCGAGCCAGGCCGCGATGCCGGCGAGCACGATGAGGCCGGCGTTGAGGCCGGTCTCCTTGACCTCGCGCCGTGACAGGTGCAGTGCCCCGGCGAGGATCTGGAGGACGACGAAGCCGATCGCCGCGACGAGGGCGAGGACGGGCGCGATGCCGGTCAGCGGGGGCAGGATGAGGCCGACCGCGCCGGCGACCTCGATGACGCCGATGAGCCGGACCGCCCACATCGGGACGGTGTCGATCCAGCCCATCATGGGGCGAAGCTTCTCCTTGCTGGAGACGAGCTTCTGGGCGCCGGCGAAGAGGTAGAAGGCGGCGAGCAGCCCGGCGACGATCCAGTAGGCGATCTTCATCGCTTCCTCCATGGTTACGACTGGTAAGTAGGCCCATGTTAGGTGACTATTGGAGGCCTTACAAAAGGAACATCGGTGTGCGTAAGGCACTTTCACCGGGGAGCGCGAGGGCGATGTCGAAGTACGAGAAGACCTGTCTCATCCGCGGCGACGGCGGCCGCGCGATCCGCGGGATCCTCGACCGGATCGGCGACAAGTGGACGGTGCTGGTCGTGGCGACGCTGCACGGCGGGCGGATGCGCTTCGGGGAGCTGCTCACGCGGATTCCGGGTGTCTCGCAGCGGATGCTGACCCGGACCCTGCGGCATCTGGAGCGCGACGGCCTCGTGGGGCGCACGGTCTACGCCGAGGTGCCGCCCCGGGTCGAGTACGAGCTGACGGACTCCGGCCGGACGCTGGTCGAGCCGGCGGTGATGCTGGCGGAGTGGGCGATCGAGAACAACCCGGGGATCGAGGCGAGTCAAAAGGACTACGACGAGCGTGGTCAGGGGGACTCGTCTCCCTGACCACGGCGCGTCAGGCGCCGACCTGTGCCCGGATGGCGTCGTAGTCGCCGAAGGCCCAGTGCTCGACGACGCGGCCGTCGCGGACGCGGATCAGGTCCATGCCGCCGACGTCGAAGGGTTTCCCGGTGGCGGTGTGCACGCCCCGGTAGGAGTACACGTTGGCGAGGGTCTCGCCGTCGGAGACGGTCGCGAGGACGGTGACCTCGGTGTCGTGGATCTCGCCGTCGCCGCCGGCGGCGGCCTCCCATTTCGCGCGCCAGGCGTCGATGCCGTGGTGGTCGCCGGAGGTGCCGCCGCGATGGTCGATCACGTCGGGGTCGATGTAGGTGAGGGCCTCGCCGAAGTCGCCTTTCGCGATCGCCTCGGGGTAGAGGGCGAGCAGGCGGCGGCCGACTTCGGCGAGGGTGAGCGCGTTCGACATGCTTCAGATGCGCGCCGACGCCCGCCGGGCCGGCATCGGCAACGCGACCGTGTACCGCCACTTCCCGGCCCGCCGCGACCTGCACATCGACGTCTACGCCGAGGAAGTGGCGGCCCTGTGCGCACGGGCGGACGACCTCGACGGCCTGTACTCCTGGCTCGCCGGCTTCATCGGCCACGTCGCGGGCAAACGTGACCTCGCCGCGGCGCTGGCCGCCGCCGACGGCGCCCCCGGCTCGCCGGAGTTCGCCGCCTGGCACGACGCGATCACCACGGTCGTCACCGGACTGCTGGACCGCGCGGGCGAAGAGGTCCGGGCCGGTGTCGACCCGGTGGACCTGCTGGTGATGGCGACCGGCATCGCGCTGACGGGTTCCGGGCCCGAGCGCACGGCACGCCTGGTCGAGCTCCTGCGGCACGGCACCGACCGCGCGAAATAGCTTGCGCGGCACCGGAGACTGAAGGGCATGACCGAGCCCCCGCTGCCCTTCCGCTGGGACCTCACGCTGCCCGACCGGCTCGAAACACTGCCCTCGGACGACGGGGGCCCGCCGCCCTGGGCCGACGCGATCACCGCCTGCGCGGCCAAGGTCCTGGCGCGTGCCGGCGACGGCGACCTGTGCTTCGTCGGCAGGTCCGCCGACAGCGTTCACGACCTGCTCGCCGGTGCCCTGCGGGAGACCTCGTGGAGCGGACGACTGCGACGGCTGCCGGTCTCCCTGGGGCGGTACAGGCACTCCGAGGAGCATGAGCGGCGCCGTCTGCGCGAGATCATGGCCGCGCGGCTGCCAGCCCCGGCCGACATGGCCCGCGGACGCGACCTCTGCTTCGTCGACATCGTCGCCGAAGGCGGCACCTTCGGTGACCTCCACACCGCCCTCGACCAATGGATCACCGACGAACGCGCCAACGTGCCCGTCATCCGCCGCAAGCTCCGCTTTCTCGGCCTCACCGTAGAGCGGCACACCAGCCCGAACACCTGGCGATGGTGGCAGCACGCGGCATGGGCCCGGAAACTCCCGGCGAGCGCGATCGTCAACGTCTCCATCGACGGCCACCTCTTCCACCACCTCGGCGGCGGTCAACCGAAGACGAACCCCTCCCACCAGGTCACCGGCTGGTGGGACGAGACGGTCACGACGCCCCCGCGCGACGAGAACTCCTGGAAGGGGCTCGGCCTGGCCGTCCGCTACACCGAGCACGGCGCGCTCGCCCCGACCCGGGCGGCGCTGGCGCGGGGGATCGAGGCCGAACCGGCGGTGCGTGAGGCGTGGGCGAGGGGACTGGCGCGGGAACTGCGGGGGCGGGTCAACCGGTGAGCGCGGTGCAGTGGGCGATGCTGGCGTCGTCGGGCGATACCGACTGTCGCGCCTCCTCGGCCCGCACGCGGCGGATGATCTCGGCCGGTCCCTCCGCGGTGAGCAGGGCCGCGAACTCGGGCCAGTCGATGATCCCGAAGGGTTCGACGAGGCGGGCCGCCCCGTTGCTGAGCAGCGCCGCGCCGGTCGGCCCGCCGACGGGGTGGCTCCCGGTGAGCGCCTCTCCCGCCGCGGCGGGGTCGTCCTTGGCGATCCAGTAGCCGCCGGGACGGTTGCGGGCCGCGCGCATCGCCGCGATGCCCTCGGCGCGGATCCGTTCGTACTCCTCGCCTTCGGCGGTCCGCAGTGCCGAGCGGTAGGGCCCGGCGACGGCGTCTTCGCGATCATCGGTGACGACGAGCGGCGGCCCGCCGGGCCGGTCGAGGAGCAGGACGGCGTCGCCGAGCACGAGGTGGTCGGCGACGCCGTCGGTGACGCGCAGGACCGCGACGGTCGCCCACGGACTGGCGGGATCGGTGACGTCGCAGGTGTCGCGGTGGGCGCCGGTCGCGAGCTCGATCGCCTCGGCGAGCAGCGCGGGAAGACTCTCGGCCGCGTCGCGCGACAGCAGGCCGAGCAGTTCCGCGCCCAGCCGCCGGGCGTACCAGGCGACGCCGTGGCGGCAGGCCGCTTCGGCGCCGGCGACGCCACCGGCCCCGTCGAGCAGCACGGCCGCCGTGGGGATCGCGCCGACGAAGTCCTCGTTGCCGCGGCCGGGACGTCCGGCCGCCACGCTGTTCAGGGTCACGAGCATCGTCGGCCGCCTCTCGGTGGAGACGGCAACCCTACGGCGGCCGCGCGTCAGGCCGCGACGACCGCCACGACCTCCACCTCGACCAGCAGTCCCGGCCGGAACAGTCGCGGGACCTCGACGAGGGTGCTCGTCGGCGGGTGTTCGCGCCCGGCGAGCCACTTGATCCGTACGGCGCCGTGTTCGGGGCGCAGATCCATGTCGGTGATGAAGGTGCGGATGTTGACGATGTCGGCGAGGGTCCCGCCGTGGGCGGCGAGGAGCTTCTCCAGCCCGGCGAAGACGTGCTCGGTCTGGGCGGTCATGTCGCCTTCGCCGACGACCTCGCCGTCGTCGTCGAGGGCGACCTGGCCGGACACGAAGATCATCGCCGTGGTGCCCAGGTCGACGCGGGCGGTGTGGGTGTAGGCCGCCGCCGGGGCGGGGACGGTGTCGGGGTCGAGGTAGGTGACGGTCACGTGTTGCTCCCTGTGGTGGTGCGGACGTGGGCGACGACGGCGCCGAGGTCGGCGTCGCCGTCGGTGGTGGCGAGGACGGCGCGGACCGCTTCCGCGACCGGGTAGGCCGCGCCGGTGGCGGCCTCGGCGAGCGCGAGGTCCTTGGCGGCGTGGGCGATCGGGAACGCCGCGGTGGTCGAGCGGGCGCGGGTGAGGACGGCCGCGAGAGGTCCGGCGGCGAGGGTCTTCTCGACGAGGTCCGCGGGAAGTCCGAGGCGGTCGGCGAGGGCCAGGGTCTCGGCGAGTGCGGTGACCGCCGTGATCATCCCGGCGTTGACGACGAGCTTCATCGCGGCACCGGAACCGATCGGTCCGCAGTGGACGACGGTGCCGAGTTCGGCGAGCACCGGTGGCGGGCCGTCGCCGCCGACGAGGATGGTCAGCGTCCCCGTCTCGGCCTTGTCGACGCTGCCCATCACCGGGGCGTCGACCATCGTGACGCCTTCCGGCAGGCGGGCGGCCAGTGCGCGGGCGGCGCCGGGCCCGACGGTCGACATCTCCGCCAGCGCGCACCCGTCGGGCAGGGCGGCGAGGGCCTCGTCCATCACCGCCTCCAGCGCTTCGGGGCCGGACAGCATGCTGATCACGACCTCGGCTTCGGCGACGGCGCGGGCCGGGGTGCCGGCGACGGAGGCGCCCGCCTCGCGCAGGGGCTCGGCCTTGGCGGCGGTGCGGTTCCACACCGTGACCTGATGCCCGGTCGCGAGCAGGCGGCGGGTCATGGCCGCGCCCATGCGGCCGAGTCCGAGTACGGCGATACGTGACATGCGGGGTTCCCTTCGGGGGTGTGTGGACTCGACCGTAGATCCACTCCGGCCATTCGACCAACGAATGTCTGGCATGCTTGCCATGCCTACTTCGCATGGATGGTGCACATGGACACGACCTGGCTGCGGGTCTTCGGCGAGGTCGCCCGCCTCGGCTCCTTCACGGCCGCCGCCACGGCCCTCGGCTACACCCAGTCGGCCGTCTCGCGGCAGATCGCGGCCCTGGAGACCGAGCTCGGCGCCGTGCTCTTCGACCGCCTCGCGCGCGGTGTCGTCCTCACCGAGGAGGGCCGCCGCCTCCTCGCGCACTCCAGGGCCGCGCTCTCCCACGTCGACGCCGCCCGCCGCGAACTGGGCGAGTTGCGCGACGTGCACGCCGGCCGCCTGCGCGTCGGCGCCTTCTCGACGGCCAACGCCGCGCTCGTGCCCCGCGCGATGGCCGCCTTCCAGGCCGCCCACCCCGCCGTCCGCGTGTCCCTTGTGGAGGGACGCACGCCCGATCACGTCGCGGGGCTCGCCGACGGCACCGTCGACGTCGCCGTCGTCAGCACCTACACCGACCGCCTCGACGCACTCTCCGCGCTCGACCTGCGCCGCCTCGGCACCGACGCCATCCTGGTCGCCCTCCCACGCGGCCACCGCCACGCCCGCCGCCGCCGACTGCGCCTGGCCGAACTGGCCGAGGACACCTGGATCGCCGGATTCCCCGACGCCGAACGCACGCTCTTCGCCACCGTCGCCGGGGCCGGATTCGAGCCGCGCATCGACTTCGTCGTCCAGGAGTGGACCGCCAAACTCGGCTGCGTCGCCGCCGGACTCGGTGTGACCCTCGTCCCGGCGCTCGCCGCGAGCGCCCTGCGCGACGACGTCGTGCTCGTCGCCCTCGACGCGGCCGACGCCCCGGTCCGCGCGGTGTACGCGGCCACCCCGGGCGGCCGGCGCGTGCCCGCCGCCGTCGAGGCCTTCCTGCCCTTCCTCGCCGAGGCCGCCGAAAAGGTGCTCGCCGGGGGTTGACAGTCACCGGGGCTCAGTGGGTATGCTTCCCCGCGATGCCAGACAACGAAAGGAGGTGCGGAATGATCAGCAGCTCGCTTATGACGAGCAAGTCCGCGCCTCGGCGGGTGCAGTCTTAACCGACGCATCGAAAGCACCTCGCCGAGGCGCGGGCCTAGCCCGCACTCCGGTCCACGGGACCGCCTCGAAAGGCTTTCAACGTTCATATGGCTTCATCTTCCATCGGCCACGTAACGATCGACTGCGCCGACACCTTCACACTCGGTAACTTCTGGGCGGCCGTGCTCGGCCACCCCCTCGCCGACGACGATCTCCCCGGCGACCCCGAGGCGCTGCTACGACTCCCCGAAGGCCCCGCGTTGCTGTTCATCGCGGTCCCCGAGGGCAAGGCCGCCAAGAACCGCCTCCACTTCGACCTCACGCCCGACACCTCCCGCGAAGAGGAGGTCGAGCGCCTTCTCGCCCTCGGCGCCACCGTCCACGAGGACCACCGCAGGCCCGACGGCCGCGGCTGGGTCACCATGAAGGACATCGAGGGCAACGAGTTCTGCGTCGAGCGCAGCCAGGCTGAACGCGACGCCTGGAACGCCGCGCACGCCGCCGAATAGCGCACGGACACCCGGCGCCCGCCGGATCAGCCGGTGGGCGCCGATCTCTCATCCGGGCACCTGCAACCGGAGTCCGCCGCGGACGCGTCATTACTCCTATCTAGAGTGTCTACATAGGTACCCCGACCTCAGGAGTGACCGTGCGACGAAGGAACCTGCTCCGCGCCACCGCCCTCGGCACCGGCGCGAGCCTGCTCGCCACCGCCTCTCGGGCCGCCGCCGCGCCGGCCCTGCTCACCGACCGCCCGCTGCTCACCTACGGTGCGCAGAGCGGTGAGGTCACCGCGGACAGCGGCATCGTCTGGACCCGCGCCGACCGGCCCGCGCGCATGTGGGCTGAGGTCAGCACACGGCCCGACTTCAAGCACGCCCGGCGCCTGCGCGGCCCCGCGCTCACCGAGGCGACCGACTTCACCGGCAAGATCCGCGTCGACGGCCTGTGCCCCGGCCGCACCGTCCACTACCGCGTCTGGGCCGACGACGGCCGCGCCGGACTGCCCGTCGAAGGCACCTTCCGCACCCCGCGCACCGGCGGGCAGGACGTCCGCTTCGTCTGGTCGGCCGACCTCGCCGGACAGGGCTGGGGCATCAACCGCGACTTCGGCGGCTTCAAGATCTTCGACGACATGGGCGCCCGCGACCCCGACTTCTTCCTGTGCAGCGGCGACTTCTACTACGCCGACAACGTCATCGAGGAGAGCGTCACCCTCGCCGACGGCCGCGTGTGGCGCAACGTCGTCACGCCGGAGAAGTCGAAGGTCGCCGAGACCCTCGACGAGTTTCGCGGCCAGTACAAGTACAACCTCCTCGACGAGAAGCTGCGCGCCTTCCTGCGCAAGGTCCCCGTCGTCTCGCAGTGGGACGACCACGAGGTCATCAACAACTGGTACCCGGGCAAGGTCCTCGACGACGCCCGCTACACCGAGAAGAACGTCGACGTGCTCGCCGCCCACGCGTGGAAGGCGCTCGCGGAGTACACGCCGAGCCTGCTCGCCTCCGACGGTGAGGGGCGCATCTACCGCAAGGTCTCCTACGGCCCGCTGCTCGACGTGTTCACCATCGACATGCGTTCCTTCCGCAACCGCAACGACGCCAACAACGACCCGGCGACACCGTCGGGCCTGCTCGGCCGCGCGCAGCTCGACTGGCTCAAGCGCGCCCTGAGCGAATCGACGGCGACGTGGAAGGTGCTGTCGGCCGGGATGCCGCTGGGCGGGATCGTCAGCGACGGCAAGCCCAACCAGGACGGCGTTCCACAGGGCGACGCGGGCATGCCGCTCGGGCGCGAACTGGAGATCGCCGAACTGCTGAGCCACGTCCACCGTGAAGGGATCGCCAACCTGGTCGTGGCCACCGCCGACGTGCACTACACCTCGGCGCAGCACTACGACCCCGCGCGGGCGGCGTACAAGGAGTTCACGCCCTTCTGGGAGTTCATCGCCGGACCCATGAACGCCGGGTCCTACGGGCCGGTCAAGTTCGACAAGACCTTCGGTCCCGAGGTCCGATTCCACAAGCCCCCGGCGGTCGCCGGCACCGGCCCGCTCGACGGCGGGCAGTTCTTCGGCGAGATGTCGATCGACGCCGAGAGCCGCGCGCTGACGGTCCGGCTGCACGAGATCGGCGGCACCGAGCTGTACAGCGTGGAGATCCCCGCGGCCTGAACGGACAGAGCGCCCGGAGCCATCCCGCTCCGCGCGCACTTCCACCATCGAGGCCGGGCGAACCGCCTCGCGCGCAAAGAGACCGGCCCACCTCGGTTGAGGTGGGCCGGTCGACGCTTCGGTGAGGCCACGCCCCCACCTGCGGCGTTACTTAACCTTCGGTGCAGGCCTGGTAGTCCGCGCTCACGCCGAAGTTGAGGACGTTGAGCGGGCCGTTCCAGTGCCAGGGGGCGACACAGATGTCGCTGAGGATCGACACCTTGGCGTCGTCGTCGTCATCGCTGTCGGTGCACGCCTTGTAGGTGACCGACTTGCCGACGACGCCCGCGTTGGCGGGACCCTCCCAGTACCAGGGCAGCGCGCAGAGGTTGTCGCCGATGCGAACCTGCTGCGTGTCGTCGCCGCCCATGCCCTCCGGAGCCGCCTGCGCCGGGGCCGACATCGCGAGCATGGCACCGGTCGCGGCGGTCAGCAGCGCCGCCGCAGCCAGGGTCTTCTTCATGTTTCCCCCACTTGGGTCGTGTCTCGATTGGACACAAGGGACAACGAGGAGAAGCGGCGAAAGATACGCATAAGCCGGAAAAAGTGGAAATAGGGCAATGAGTGTAAATGGTTCGATGCGAAGGTGAGGGGCGCGGGCGGCGGGAGACCCCGCACAGGCGGCGACGGCCGCGCGGGACTCGTCCGCGATCCGCGCGGGGCAGGCGGACCGTGCGGCCGCGACCCGCAGGACCGGCGTCGACACCGCGATCCGCGTGCGAGGAGACGGACCGAACCGCTCGCGGATGAACTCCTCCCGCGATCCGCGCGGGGGAGACGTACCCCAGGCGGCGCCTCCGGCGCTCGTGGGATCCGCGCGGGGCAGGCGGCTGCCGGCGACGGCGCTCCCGGTGCTCGCCGCGTTCCGCGCTCGTGGGATCCGCGCGGGGCAGGCGGCTGCATCGGCGACGGCGCTCCCGGTGCTCGCCGCGATCCGCGCGGGGCTCGTCCGCGATCCGCGCGGGGCAGGCGGCTGCCGGCGACGGTGCTCCCGGTGCTCGCCGCGATCCGCGCGGGGCTCGTCCGCGATCCGCGCGGGGCAGGCGGCTGCCGGCGACGGTGCTCCCGGTGCTCGCCGCGTTCCGCGCGAGGGAGACGTACCCTCCGGCGCCCCCCCGGTAATGCTCCCGGCGCCCGCCGCGATCGGCTTGCGCGCCCGGCGACGGCCATGGAGGATGCGCCCATGACCGACGAAGACCAGGCCGCCCTCCTCGCCCGGGGCTGGGACGAGGCCGCGTCCGGCTACGAGCGCTACTTCGTGCCCCGCTTCGCCCCCTGGGTCGCCACCGCCGCCGAGGTCGTGCGGGACGCCGCGCTGCCGCCGGGGCCGATCCTGGTCCCGTGCTGTGGCACCTTTCCCGAGCTCGACGCGCTGACCGCCGCGCATCCCGGTCGCGAGATCGTCGGCATCGACCTCTCGGCGGGCATGATCGCGCTGGCGCGGGAACGCGCCGCCGGTCGTCCCGAGGTGCGTCTCGTCCACGGCGACGCCACCGCGCTGGCGGCCACCTGGCCGGGCACGGCCGCCGCCGTCGTCTCGGTGTTCGGGCTTCAGCAACTGCCCGACCCCGCCGCCGCGATCACCGACTGGACCCGGGCCCTGCGACCCGGCGGGCGCCTGTCGGTGGTCTACTGGCCGCCGCGAACCGAGACCGAGGGCCCTTTCGCGCTCATGGAGGACGTCCTGGCGAAGGCCACCGGCGACACCGGACGGGAGCAGGCGACCTGGCACCAGGACCTGTCCGCGGCGGCCGTCTCGGGCGGACTCGCCGTCGGCCGCGACGAGACCGTCCACCACGTGATCGAGCATCCCGGCGCCGCGGCGTACTGGACCGCCATGACCGTCGACGGCCCGATGCGCCGGATGATGATGGCGCGCGGCGCCGACTTCGAGGCCGCCGCGAGCGCCGACTTCCTGCGCCGGGCTCCCGCCGGGCCGTGGCGCCATCGGCCGGGCGCGGGCCTCATCGAGGGCCGCCGGACATGACGGAGGGCGCCACCGGTTTCCCGGTGGCGCCCTCGCTCAGCGCGGTGGAACTCGCGGGGCTAGTGGAACCTGCGTCCGGTGACCTTCTCCGAGACGCCCGTCCGGTCCAGGTACGGCGTGACGCCGCCCAGGTGGAACGGCCAGCCCGCACCCAGCAGCATGCACAGGTCCAGGTCCTCCGGCGCGGCCACGACACCCTCGTCGAGCATGCGGCGGGCCTCGTCGGCCACGGCGGCGACGGCGCGCTCGCGCAGCTCCTCGGACGTCGACGGCTCGCCGTCGGTCACCAGCATGGCCTCGATCTCGGGGTCGACGTAGGGCTGCCCCTTCTCGTTCCACAGGTAGATGCCGCTCTTGCCGGCGGCCACGATGCGGTCGAGGTTGCTGCTCACGCCGTAACGGTCGGGGAAGGCGTCGTGCAGGGTCTGCGCGACGTGCTTCGCCACGGCCGGCCCCACGAGCTGAAGCAGCACGAAAGGGCTCAGCGGGAGACCGAGCGGCTCAACGGACTTGTCCGCCGTGACCGGGTCGGTGCCCTCGTCGACCGCCTTGAGGATCTCGCCCATGAAGCGCGTCAGGAGGCGGTTGACCACGAACGCGGGAGCGTCCTTGACCAGCACGCCGTTCTTCTTCAGCGTCTTGCACACCGCGAATGCGGTCGCCAGCGTCGGATCGTCGGTGGCCTCGCCACGGGCGATCTCCAGCAGCGGCATCATCCCGACCGGGTTGAAGAAGTGGAAGCCGACGACCCGTTCGGGATGCTTGAGGTCGGCCGCCATCGCCGTCACCGACAGCGAGGACGTGTTCGTGGCGAGCACGCACTCGTCCGTGACGATCGCCTCCAGCTCGGCGAAGACCTGCTTCTTGATCGACAGTTCCTCGAAGACGGCCTCGATGACGAAGTCGGCGTCGGCGAAGACCTGCTTGTCGACCGAACCGCTGATCGCGGCCTTGAGTCGGTTCGCCTTGTCCTGCGACACACGGCCCTTGTAGAGCAGCTTGTCGATCTCGCCGTGGACGTAGGCGACGCCCTTGTCCACGCGCTCCTGGTCGAGGTCGGTCAGCACGACCGGCACTTCGAGGCGGCGCAGGAACAGCAGCGCCAGCTGCGAGGCCATCAGGCCCGCGCCGACGACGCCGACCTTGGTCACCTTGCGGGCCAGGGACTTGTCCGGCACACCGACCGGGCGCTTCGCGCGGCGCTGCACCAGGTCGAAGGCGTAGAGACCGGCCTTGAGCTCGGGGGAGAGGATCAGGTCGGCGAGGACCTCGTCCTCGGCCTTCGTGCCCTCGGTGAAGTCGACGTCCTTGGCCAGGGCCATCAGTTCGAGGGCCTTGTACGGACCGGGGGCCGCGCCGTGGAGCTTCATGTCCGCGACGGCCTTGCCGCGTGCCAGGGCCGCGTCCCACGCCTCGCCCTTGTCGGCCTCGGGACGCTCGACGGTGATCTCGCCGCCGACGACCTTCGCCGCCCAGGCGAGGGACTCCTCGATGAAGTCGGCCGGTTCGAGCATCGTGTCGAACATGCCAAGCGCGAAGGCCTCGGGAGCCCGCAGCATCTTGTTCTGGTTCAGCGGGTTCTCGATGATGACCTTGACGGCCTTGTCGGCGCCGATCAGGTGCGGCAGCAGCATCGTGCCGCCCCAGGTCGGGGCCAGGCCGAGGAAGGTCTCCGGGAGGGCGATGACCGCCGCGCCCGACGACAGCGTCCGGTAGTGGCAGTGCAGGGCCAGTTCGACACCGCCGCCGAGCACGGCGCCGTTGACGAACGCGAAGGTCGGGATCGCCGAGTCCTTCAGCCGCGCGAAGACGCGGTGGCCCTCGCGGGCGATGGCCAGGGCGTCTTCGCGGTCGCTGATCAGCGGCATGCCGGTGATGTCGGCGCCGGCCAGGAAGATGAAGGGCTTGCCGGTGATCGCGATGAGCTTCGGCTCGTGCGCGAAGACCTCGTCGAGGGCCTTGTCGAGCGAGGCCAGCCCGGCCGGGCCGAAGGAGTTCGGCTTCTTGTGGTCGTGGCCGTTGTCGAGCGTGATCAGCGCGGCCTCACCGTCGAGGCCCGGCACCCGCACGAAGCGGACGTGGCTGCTGGTGACTACCTCGTTGGGGAACTCTTTCAGTGCGGAGCTCATCGTCACTTCCCTTCCCAAGCGGGGTTCTCCCAGATGACCGTTCCGCCCATGCCGATGCCGATGCACATGGCCGTCAGGCCGTAGCGCACCTCGGGGTGGGCGGCGAAGTGGCGCGACAGCTGCGTCATCAGCCGCACGCCGGAGGCGGCCAGCGGGTGGCCCATGGCGATCGCCCCACCGCTGGGGTTCACGCGGGAGTCGTCGTCGGCGATGCCGAAGTGGTCCAGGAAGGCCAGGACCTGCACGGCGAAGGCCTCGTTGAGCTCGAAGAGGCCGATGTCGCCGATGGACAGGCCGGCCTTGGCCAGGGCCTTCTCCGTCGACGGGATGGGACCGGCGCCCATGACTTCGGGCTCGACGCCCATGAAGGCGTAGGAGACCATGCGCATGCCGATCGGCAGCCCGAGCTCGCGGGCGACCTCCTCGGCGGCGATGATGCTGGCCGTGGCGCCGTCGTTGAGACCGGCGGAGTTGCCGGCGGTGACCCGGCCGTGCGGGCGGAAGGACGTCTTCAGCCCGGCCAGGATCTCCATCGTGGTGCCCGGACGCGGCGGCTCGTCGGCGGTGGCGAGGCCCCAGCCGAGTTCGGCCGAGCGGGTCGCGACGCTGACGAAGTCCTTCTCCAGGTCGCGCGCGGCCGCGGCGTACTTGGCCTGGCTGGCCACCGCGAAGGCGTCGGCACGCTCCTTGGTCAGGTGCGGGAAGCGGTCGTGCAGGTTCTCCGCGGTGGCGCCCATGACCAGCGCCGACGGGTCGACCAGCTTCTCGGCGATGATCCGCGGGTTCGGGTCGACGCCCTCGCCCATCGGGTGACGGCCCATGTGCTCGACGCCACCGGCGATGCCGATGTCGGTGGCGCCCATGGCGATGCCGCCGGCGATCGTGGTGACCGCGGTCATCGCGCCGGCGCACATGCGGTCGATGGAGTAGCCCGGGACGCTCTTGGGCAGCCCGGCCAGCAGCGCGGCCACGCGGCCCAGGGTGAGGCCCTGGTCGCCGATCTGGGTCGTGGCGGCGATGGCCACGTCGTCGACACGCTCGGGCGGCAGCTGTGGATAGCGGCGCAGCAGCTCTCGGATGCAGCGGATGACGAGATCGTCGGCGCGGGTCTCGGCATACATGCCCCCGGCCTTGCCGAACGGTGTTCGCACACCGTCGACGAAGACGACCTCTCGGACGGTACGGCTCACAGGTGCCTCCCTGAAGGGCTCAACGATGAGACTCGGCCCAAATGCTACTCGCCAGTAACCGAGGCCGGTAGGTCAGTCCTGAACCGCCTCGGCCAGCTGCGTCGCGAGCAGTCCGATCTGCCACTCCCGGGCGCCGTGCGAGCGGAGGAACTCCGCCACAGGGGCCTCACCCGTCTCGGTGGGCGGCGTCCAGCACAGGGCCCGGACCGTCGCGGGCGCCATGAGGTTCTCGGTGGGGAGGTTGCGCTCGGTGGCGACCTCGGTCACCACCGCCCGCGCCCGCGCCAGCCGCGCGGCGGCGACCGGGTCGCGCTCCGACCAGCGGTGGGCCGGGGGCGGCCCGTCGTGGGAGGGGCTGGTGCGGGGGAGCTCGGCGTCGGGGAGTTCGCGGGCCTTGGTGAGGGCGCGCAGCCAGTACCGGGCGTGGCTGCGGCCGAAGCGGCCTCGGAAACCGGCGAGTCCGACGAGTTCGCGCTCGGCCTTGGGGTCGGCCTGCGCGGCGGCGACGATGGCCGCGTCGGGGACGATCTTGGACGGCGCCAGGTCTCGCCGGGACGCGAGCTCGTCGCGGGCGTGCCACATGGCGCGCACGCGGGCCAGGGCCCGGGCGCCGCGCACCTTGTGGATGCCCGAGGTCCGGCGCCAGGGATCGTTGCGGGGGGCCGGGGCGGATGCCTGGGTGAGGGCCGCGAACTCCTCGGCGGCCCAGTCCTGCTTGCCCTGCTCGGTGAGTTCGGCGGCCAGGGAGTCGCGCAGGTCGATGAGCAGCTCGACGTCGAGGGCGGCGTAGGTCAGCCACGAGTCGGGGAGCGGCCGGGTGCTCCAGTCGGCGGCCGAGTGGTGCTTCTCCAGGCTGTAGCCGAGGAGGCGCTCGGTGATCGCGGCGAGGCCGACGCGTTCGAAGCCGGCGAGGCGGGCGCCGAGCTCGGTGTCGAAGAGGGTCTGCGGGCGCAGGTCGAGCTCGGCCAGGCAGGGGAGGTCCTGGCTGGCGGCGTGCAGGATCCATTCGGCGCCGTTGATGGCCGCGCCCAGGGTGCGCAGGTCGGCGAAGGGGAGCGGGTCGATGAGGACCGTGCCGGTGCCTTCGCGGCGCAACTGGATGAGATAGGCGCGGGCGCTGTATCGATAACCGGAGGCGCGTTCGGCGTCGATGGCCACCGGGCCGGTTCCGGCGGCGACCGCTTCGACGGCACGCGCGAGCGCCGCAGCGGTTTCTATCGTGTCGGGCACACCGTCTCGTGGCTCGGTGAGGAGCACCGGCGCCACTGTCGTGGCGGAGGCGTCGCCCTGCGTAGGGGGTTGGTCGGTCACGCTGCAAACTTACGGGTGATCGGACGGTAATGGGGGCTCTACCCCTCAGCCGGACGGTTGCTTCTCCCGTTCGAGTCGCGTTCGAGTCGCGATTGAGATGTGATGTCGACGTAGGCCGATCGTTGCGCCTTGTGTCTACAGTGACTCCAGGTTGCCGGACAGTGCGACGCGGCGTGTCCGAGTCTCCGCCCGCGGCCGCACACCCCTTTTCGACCGCCCTTGTCGCGAGGAGCCCACCCATGACGACACCCTCCGGCGGCTGGAACCCCTATGACGGTCCCAGCTCGACACCGCCGCCGGGGCAGCCCTATCAGCCGCCCCCGCCCCCGCCCCCGCCGCTTCAGCCGCAACCCGCCCCTTACCAACCGGAGTACTCGACCTCGCAGATGCCCGCCGACCCCACCTCGGGTCCGCCCGCCTGGTCGGCGACGCAGCCGGTCACCGGTCCGCCCGCCGCCTTCGGCGAACCGCCGCCGATGCAGCCGCCCGCCGGTCCGGCCAAGGCCGGCCGTTCGCCGCTGGTCCCGATCCTGAGCGGCGCGGGGGCGCTGTTCTTCATCGTGGCCGTCGTGCTGCTGGTGCTCCTGATCAACACCAACGGGAAGCTCACGGCGACAGAGCAGGACCTGACGGCCTCGGAGTCGACCGTGACCGAACGTGACACCACCGTCGCCGAGCTCAACGAGGAGATCACCGGCCTCAAGGACGACATCGAGGACCTCAACAGCCTCCTCGACGAGTCCGGTGAGGACCTGGACTACCAGAAGGAGGCCAAGGCCGCGATCGAGGAGTGCCTCGTCGAGGTGGAGGCCTTCCTGGCGGCGCTGGCCGACTCCGACCAGTCCGGAGCCGAGAAGGCGATCGACCGGATCGACAAGGAATGCGGCGAGGCCGACGCCTACCGCTGACGGGGGACGGCGGGGACACCGAGGTTCCCGGCCATGACCGTGCGAAGCGCCCGTGACCGGACCGGTCACGGGCGCTTCGCACGCTTTCAGGAGATCCGGGCGACGCCGGGCGGCGGCAGTCCCGCCATGGTCGCCAGCAGTTCGCACCAGGCCCCCAGATGCTTCGACAGGTCCTCGCCCTCCGGCGTCCAGGAGGCGCGCAGTTCGACCTCGGCCGTCGCGGGCTCTCCGGCGAGGTCGCCGAAGCGCGTCGACGAGGTCTGGGTGACCGTCCCGCCCGCCGCGTGGTGCTCGGCGCCGGCCGCGGCGAGCGCGTCGGTGAGCCACGACCACGCCACGGTCGGCAGCAGGGGGTCGGCGGCGGCCTCGGGGTCGAGGTCGGCGCAGACGTAGGTGACCAGGCGCAGGGTCCCGTCCCAGGCGTCGTGCCCGGCGGGGTCGTGCAGCAGGATCAGCCGCCCGGTCGCCGCTTCCGGGTCGCCCTGGCTCTCCACGTTGGCGGTGAGCGCGAAGGCGTAGGGGGCGAGGCGCTGCGGGGCGGTGATCTCGTCCAGCCGGATCTCGGCACGCGGGCGCAGCGCGCGCAGTCCGGTCACCGCGCGCGCGAACGACTCTGGAGGGGACGCGGTCGACGGCGTCATACCGGTGACCTTAGGGCCTCGGGGTACGGCGGCGGGCATCCGCCGCGCCGTGGTCTCCGTCGCGCCGGGCGCTCCCGAGGGGTGAGCGGCACCCGGCGCGTGGAATCATCCGATGTTGATGACTGCCATGACTCCGGCCGAAGGCCGCACCGCCGCGCCCGCCGACTCCGCGTTCGTCCGTGCCTGCCGGGGCCTGCCGGTCGATCGCACGCCCGTGTGGTTCATGCGCCAGGCCGGCCGCTCGCTCCCCGAGTACCGCGCCCTGCGCGAGGGCGTGGCGATGCTGGACGCCTGCTCGCGTCCGGACATGATCACCGAGATCACCCTCCAGCCGGTCCGCCGTCACGGCGTCGACGCGGCGGTCTTCTTCTCCGACATCGTGGTCCCGCTGCACGCCATCGGACTGGGCGTCGAGATCGTCCCCGGGACCGGTCCGGTCATCGAGAAGCCCATCACCGGTGAGGCCGACCTCGACCGCTTGCGCGACCTCGCGCCCGAGGACGTCTGGTACGTCACCGAGGCCGTCCGGACGCTCGTCGCCGAGCTCGGCGCCACCCCGCTGATCGGTTTCGCCGGGGCGCCGTTCACGGTCGCCAGCTACCTCATCGAAGGCGGCCCGTCGCGGACCTACACCAAGACCAAGGCCCTCATGTACGGCCGCCCCGAGCTGTGGCACGCCCTCTGTGCGCGCCTGGCCGCGATCACGCTGTCCTTCCTGCGGGTTCAGATCGCCGCCGGGGCGAGCGCGATCCAGCTCTTCGACTCCTGGGCGGGTGCCCTGTCGGCCCGTGACTACGAGCGTTTCGTGGCGCCGCATTCCCGGGCGGTCTTCGCCGGACTGTCCGACGTGGACATCCCGAAGATCCACTTCGGGGTCGGCACCTCGCACCTGCTGGAGGCGATCGGCGAGGTCGGTGCCGACGTCGTGGGCGTCGACTGGCGTACGCCTCTCGACGCCGCCGCGGCCCGTGTCGGCGACCGCTCGGTGCAGGGAAACCTCGACCCGACCGTGCTCTTCGCCCCCGTCGAGGTCCTCGACGCCGAGATCCGCCGGATCCTCGCCGAGGGCAAGGCCGCCCGTGGCCACGTCTTCAACCTCGGCCACGGCGTCATGCCCGACACCGACCCCGACGCCCTGACCCGGACCGTCGCGCTGGTGCACGAGTACTCGTCATGACCCGCGCCCTGGTCATCGGCGGCGGCATCAGCGGACTGGCCGCCGCGCTGCGCCTGCGCGAGCTCGGCGGGCCCGCGCTGGAGATCGTCGTCGTCGACCGGGCCGAGCACCTGGGCGGGAAACTCCGCACCGGCCAGATCGCCGACACCCCGGTCGAACTCGGCGCCGAGACCTTCCTCGTGCGCCGACCCGAGGCCGTCCGCCTCGCCGGGAAGGTCGGCCTCGCCGAGGCCGTCACGCACCCGGCGGGCCTGCCCGCCGCCCTGGCCGTCGACGGTGAACTGCGGCCCATCCCGAAAGGGACCCTCCTCGGTGTGCCCGGCGACTTCGACGCCGTCGCCGAGACCGGCGTCCTCAGTCCCGAAGGGCTCGCGCGAATGCGCGCCGAGGAGAGCGCCGGCGGGGCACTGCTGCCCGACGGCGACGTCACCGTCGGCTCGCTCGTCCGCCGCGCCTTCGGCGACGAGGTCGCCGACCGGCTCGTCGACCCGCTCCTCGGCGGCGTCTACGCCGGGCGCGCCGACGAACTGTCCCTGCGCGCCACCGCCCCCGCGCTCGCCGCCGCCGCGCGCGAGCACGACCGGCTCTCCGACGCCGTCCGCGCGGTCGCCGCACCCGCCGCGAAGGCGCCCGGCGAGGCGCCCGCGCCCGTCTTCGGCACCATCGCCGGGGGCCTGAGCATGCTCGTCGAGGCCACCGCCCTGGCCTCCGGCGCCGAACTGCGCCTCGGCCTGCCCGTCCGCGAGCTGTCCCACGACGGCGAGCGCTGGCTGGCCACCATCGGCGACACGCGTGACCCCGAGATCCTCACCGCCGACGCGGTCGTCCTCGCCGTTCCGGCGCGCCCGGCCTCGCGGCTGCTGGAAGGCGTTTCGGCGGAGGCCGCCACCGAGGTCGGCGTCCTCGAATACGCGTCCATGGCGCTGGTGACGATGGCCTTGGAGCTCGACGCCGAGCTTCCCGAGCTGTCCGGCTTCCTCGTCCCGGCGACGGAAGGGCGGGCGGTCAAGGCCGCGACCTTCTTCTCCCGGAAGTGGCCCCACCGCGCCGACGAGCTCACCGTGCTGCGCTGCTCGATCGGCCGCCACGGGCAGGAGGCCGAGCTCCAGCGCACCGACGCGCAGCTCATCGCGCTGGCCCGCGCCGAGCTCGGTGAGCTGATCGGGCGCGAGCTGCCCGAGCCGGTCGACGCGCACGTGACGCGCTGGGGCGGCGGGCTGCCGCAGTACGGACCGGGACACGAGGAGCGGATCGCCGCCGCCCGCGAGGCGCTGTCGGGGTTCTCGACGCTGGGGCTGGCCGGTGCGGCCTTCGACGGCGTGGGGATCCCGGTGTGCATCGCGTCGGGGGAGAAGGCGGCGGAGCGGGTGTTCGCGGGTCTGGCCGCCGGGCGGGGCTGACGAGCGGCTTCCCACAGTGCGCGGCCCCCGGGAAAGGCCGGGCCGCGCGCGGGGGGAGAATCGCGGCATGGCCGAGTCGATCAATCCGAACGCCGCCCGTATCCGCGAACTGAACGACAGCATCCGGTACACGATGTGGTCGGTCTTCAAGGCGGTCAGTCCGCTGCCCGGTATGCGCGACGACCTCGCCGAGGACGTCGAGGCGCTGTTCAAGTCCCTCGCGGATAAGGACGTCGTGGTCCGTGGCACCTACGAGATCTCCGGTCTGCGCGCCGATGCCGACGTGATGATCTGGTGGCACGCGGAGTCCTCCGACGAGCTCCAGTCGGCCTACTCGTCCTTCCGGCGGACCTCCCTGGGCCGGCACCTGGAGCCGGTGTGGTCGTCGATGGCGCTGCACCGCCCGGCGGAGTTCAACAAGAGCCACATCCCGGCCTTCCTCGCCGACGAGGAGGCGCGCGCGTACATCTCGGTGTACCCGTTCGTGCGCTCCTACGACTGGTACCTGCTCCCTGACGAGGAGCGCCGCGCGATGCTCGCCGAGCACGGCCGTCAGGCGCGCGACTACCCCGACGTGCGCGCCAACACCGTCGCCTCGTTCTCCCTCAACGACTACGAGTGGATCCTGGCCTTCGAGGCCGACGAGTTGCACCGGATCGTCGACCTGATGCGCACGCTGCGGGCGTCGCGGGCGCGCATGCACGTCCGTGAGGAGATCCCCTTCTACACCGGACGCCGACGC
This sequence comes from Phytomonospora endophytica, assembly GCF_014202425.1. Taxonomy (GTDB): domain Bacteria; phylum Actinomycetota; class Actinomycetes; order Mycobacteriales; family Micromonosporaceae; genus Phytomonospora; species Phytomonospora endophytica. The sequence continues at coordinate 392,773 of NZ_JACHGT010000005.1, forward strand.
GAGGTCGCCGAGATCGTCAACGCTCTGCCCTAGTGCCGGTAATGGCGGCAAAACGGTGGAAAGCGGGTCCGGAACGGCACTAATTCGGTCTCGGTGCGTGTCCAAAGGTGGCGGTGGTCACGCAGATCTGGTAACTGTCTCGCATGACAAAGACGGATGTGACCGAATCGCCCCCTCCGGAAGGCGGCGCCCCGCCGACCGAGCTCAAGCGCGCCATCGGGCCGAAGCTGTTGCTGCTGTTCATCATCGGCGACATTCTCGGCACCGGTGTCTACGCGCTGACCGGGAACGTGGCCAAGCAGGTCGGCGGCGCGCTGTGGGTGCCCTTCCTGCTGGCGTTCGTCTCGGCCTTCCTGACCGCGTTCAGCTACCTGGAGCTGGTCGGGAAGTACCCGAGGGCCGCCGGTGCCGCGCTGTACACGCACAAGGCGTGGGGCGTGCACTTCTTCACCTTCATGGTGGCCTTCACGGTCATGTCCTCGGGCATGAGTTCGGCCTCGTCGGCGGCGCGCGCGGTCGGGTCGAGCTACATCCCGAAGCTCTTCGAGTTCGGTGACCACTTCCCCGACCTCTACAACGCCGACGGGACGCCGAGCGAGGCGCTGATCATCCCGATCGCGATCGCCTTCCTGCTCATCTTCGCCGCACTGAACCTGCGCGGGGTCAGCGAGTCGGTGAAGGCGAACGTCGCGTTCACCATCATCGAGATGACCGGTCTGGCGATCGTCGTCGTCATCGCCCTCATCGGCATCTTCGAGGGCAAGGGCGACGCGGGCCGGCTGAGCGAGTTCAACACCGCCGACGCGCCGGTCTTCCTCGCCGTCATAGGTGCGACGTCACTGGCGTTCTTCGCGATGGTGGGCTTCGAGGACTCGGTGAACATGGCCGAGGAGACCACGAACCCGCGGATCTTCCCCCGGGCCATGCTCACCGGCATGTGCATCGCGGCCGGGATCTATCTGACCGTGGCGATCCTGTCGTCGACGCTGCTCAGCCCGGCGGACCTGAGCAAGGGCGAGGCGGGGGCGCTGCAGAACGTCGTGTCCTACGCGGTTCCGGGCTTCCCGCTGTGGATCTTCCTGGCGATCTCCATCTTCGCGGTGTCGAACTCGGCGCTGATCAACATGATGATGGCCAGCCGTCTCGTCTACGGCATGTCCCGTCAGCACGTGATCCCGGCGGTCCTCGGCAAGGTCGCGCCCACGCGCCGCACGCCCTGGACGGCGATCATCTTCACCTCGCTGGTGGCGATGGCGCTGACCTCGTACTCGAACACGCAGACCCTCGGCGCGACGACCTCGCTGCTGCTGCTCGCCGTGTTCACCGTGGTCAACGTCGCCGTGCTGGTGCTGCGGAAGGATCCGGTGGAGCACAGGCACTTCAAGACGCCGACGCCGCTGCCGGTGCTCGGTGCGCTGATCAGTCTCATCCTGATCGTGCCCTGGACGTCGATCTACAACGGTGCGTGGCAGCCCGCCGAGCGCGACAAGTTCGCGCTGGCCGGGTACCTGCTCGCCGTCGGGTTGGTGCTGTGGCTCGTCACCTTCATCGGTCAGCGGGTGACCGGGCGGCGTGCCGAACGCGGTGAGGTGCCCGTCGACGAGGACCCGCACCCGTAGCGGTGGACGAGGGAAGGCCCCAGGTCGGTGACCTGGGGCCTTCACGCTGTCCACGGGGGCCGGTGGGCGGCCGTGCGCGGATCCCTATTCGGGGAGGACGCCGAAGCCGATGCCCGGGCAGGCCTCGTCGATCTTGTTCGAGTTCGCCTCGTAGGAGTCGATCTTGGCGTTGTCGACGCCGTCGGCCTCCAGCTCGTCGAGGGCCTTGTCGTCGCCGGCCTCAAGGGCCTTCTGGTGCTCCTCGATCTTCGGGGTGTCCTCGCCCCACTCGGTGACGCGGGTGCCGAGGTCGGGGTCCTCGAAGTCCTTGCCGTTCTCGGCGGCCCAGTCGGCCAGGGCCAGGAACTTCGTGGGGTCGAACTCGTCGAAGGAGGCGGTGGCGCTGGGGGCGGCGTCGTCGACCTGCTCCTTGAGGTCGGTGCAGTCCAGGGACGGGCTGTCTTCGGCGGGGGTGTCGGCTCCCGTACCGGACCCGGAGCCGGTGTCGGAGCCGGCGGAACCGCATCCGGCCAGGCCGATGCCGAGGAGGGTGACGGCGGCGGCGGTGGACAGGACGCGTCGTGCGAGGTGACTCATAACTTCCTTTTGTCTTTGTTGAAAGGGTTGTGGGGCAGCAGGCACCATATTCGGCTCATGCCACGTTCGGCCACTCTCGTGTGGATGCGTTTGTCGAGTGTCGACAGGCGGCGTCCGGGGGAGGCCGCCGAATCCGCCGGAGTGCGCGCGCGGAGGGCCGCGAACCCTACAAAGGATTTGATGGAAGTCGATAGAGTCTCGCGGTTCTCACCGTCGGCGACCGCTGCTGCACAACGCCGCGGTGTCGGTGATCCGCCTGCACCAACGGGTCAGTGAACGGCCGCGCGACGCATCGGGACGTGCGGGATGCCGTCCTCGTCGAGGTACTCGTCGCCGTCGACTCGATAGCCGAAACGGGCGTAGAAGTCCTTGGCGTAGGTCTGCGCGTCGAGGACCGACTCGCGCCCGGCGACGGCCTCCATCGCCGCCTCCATGAGCAGGCCCCCGACACCGCTCCCGCGCGCCGTCAGCGCGGTGCACACGCGCCCGATACGGGCCACGTCGCCGGCGTCGGACAGTATCCGCAGGTAACCGGTGACGCCGGCGTCGCCTTCGGTCCAGATGTGCACCGTCGACGGCTCGGTGTCGCGGCCGTCGAGCTCGGGATAGGCGGCCTTCTGCTCGACCACGAACACGTCCACGCGCAGGCGCAGCAGGGTGTAGAGGGTGAGCGTGTCGAGTTCAGTGAAACGCGCGGCGCGGATGCTCGTCATGCGCACATGACAGCACAGTCCGGGCACTGTTCCAGACCCAGGTCAAGTAGGTGAAACTCTTCGCGAACGACCAGGTCACCAGCACGTCACAGCATGATCTCGACCTCGCCGTTACCCACTCGTAAGCGCTAGGGTGCCAGAAAGCTCGTTACCAGCCTCACACGTTCCAACACGCGATCCGCAAGGAGCCACACCCCTATGGACGCTGCGCTCACTCAGTCGCAACTCGACGCCCTCCACAAGGAGTTCGCCGCGAACCGGGCCTACAAGGTCGCCCAGAACGCCGTGGCGAAGACCTCCCTGAACGACGTGGTCCTCGACAACGCCAAGGCGAAGTCGATCGACCACACCATGTCCCACCACCTTGACGACTGGAAGGTCACCAACCAGAAGCAGAGTGGCCGTTGCTGGCTGTTCGCGGGTCTCAACCTCCTGCGTCCCGGCACCATGAAGGCCCTGGGCGTCAAGGACTTCGAGTTCTCCCAGAACCACATCATGTTCTGGGACAAGATCGAGCGTGCCAACTACCTGCTCGAACAGGTCATCGACATGGCCGACGTCGACATCCAGGACCGCACCCTGCACAAGGTGCTGGCCTCGGCCGCCGAGGACGGCGGCCAGTGGAACATGTTCGTCGCCTTGGTGCAGAAGCACGGCCTGGTCCCCAAGTCGGTCATGCCCGAGACGCACGCGTCCTCGGCGACCCGCGAGATGAACGGGATCCTCCGTACGGTGCTGCGCGAGGGCGCCCTGCGCCTGCGCACCCAGTCGGAGACCGGCGCGTCGATCGAGGCGCTGCGGGAGACGAAGGAGGAGGTCCTCCAGCTCGTCCACCGTGTGCTCTGCATCCACCTCGGGACGCCCCCGGCGTCGTTCAACTGGCAGTGGATCGACTCCGACAAGGAGTTCCACCACGAGGGTGAACTCACCCCGCAGCAGTTCGCGCGGAAGTACGTCACGCTGCCGCTCGACGAGTACGTCTGCCTCGTGCACGACCCCCGCCACGAGTACGGCCGCACCTACACCGTCGACCGGCTCGGCAACGTCATCGACGCCCCCGGCGTGGTCTACCTCAACGTCGACATCGACGTCATCGCCGACATCGCCGCCAAGGCGCTCACCGGTGGCGAGCCGGTGTGGTTCGGCTGCGACGTCGGCCCGCACATGGCCCGCGACGAGGGCATCTGGGACACCGGCCTGTTCGACTACGAGGCGCTCTACGACACCGAGTTCGGCCTCGACAAGGTCCAGCGTCTCCACTACCAGGAGACCGCGATGACGCACGCGATGCTGTTCACCGGCGTCGACGTGCGCGACGGCGAGGCGCTCCGCTGGCGCGTCGAGAACAGCTGGGGCGACGAGAAGGGCCAGAGCGGCTACTGGACCATGACCTCGGCCTGGTTCCGCGAGTACGTCTTCGAGATCTCGGCCCGCCGTTCGGCCCTCCCGGCCGAGCTCGCCGCCGGACTCGACACCGAGCCGATCGTCCTGCCCGCCTGGGACCCGATGGGGTCGCTCGCGCGCTGAAGGCGCTCGCCCGGCTAGACGGCATGTCGGAGATCCGATGAGGACGCGCAGGCGACCTCATCGGATCTCCGATTTCGTGTTTCCAGGGGAAACCGCCGGGCCCGCCGCCCGCCCGGTGAGTACCCGCACGAGCGCCCAAGGTCGCCGTCATCGGCAGTGTGATCACGACCGGGCCTCCTCGTGTTCGCCCGTCACGACCAGCCATAACTCCCTTACGTACCAGGAAAGTGGCCCGTGGGAGCGAACCCCCCAAGACGGCGAGGACGTCTATATATTTGATCGACTCAATCGAAAGGGACCCACGTGTCACCGAAGATCAACCGTAGGGGCGCACTCGGCCTCGGCACCGCCGTCGCCGCCGGAACCGTTCTCGCCGGCACCACCTCGACCGCGGCCTCGGCCGCCCTTGAGGCCGGAGAGACGGCCGACGAGGTGTCGCCGGCGACGACCGTCGCCCAGGCGTGCGAGCGGGTGCGTCGAATCTATGAGCGGCACAGCGCGGTCGCCGGGGGGACCTGGCGGGCCTACATCACCGTCGCCGACGGGACGGGCACGCAGCACGTCGCCGTCAACGACGAGTCCGACGTGGTCGTCGACGCCCTCAGCGTCAACAAGATCGCGATCGCCACGGCCGTGCTGGACAAGGCCGACCGCGGCCTGATCTCCATGACGGACCTGATCGACGTCACCAAGGAGATCATCATCCCCGGCGGGGACGGCATGTTCCGTCTCGACGGCTGGTACCCGAGCCACGTGACGGTCGGCCACGCCCTGGCCAACCTGCTCACCATCTCCTGCGACACCTCGGTCCGGCTCTCCGGGCTGAAGGCGCCGACGCTGGAGATCAACGAGATCATGAAGGCCAAGGGTTTCCCGAAGACCCAGGTCGAGCCGGGCTCGAACCCCAACCGCATGTTCATGGGCTGGACGACCCCGCGCGAGATGCACGACCTCTTCTCGGCCCACGTCCGCGGCCAGCTGGTGTCGGAGGCGGCGACGAACTTCCTGTTCAACCTGATCCGGTCGCCCATCGCCTTCACCGACGGCATCCGGCTGAACCTGCCGACCGGCGACCGCATGCGCATCGCGACGAAGGCCGGCTGGCTCGACAACGACCGGCACGAGGCCGGGATCATCTTCGACGCGAACAACGCGCCGATCCTGACCTACTCCATCTTCGCGACGCTGCCCGACAGCGACCCCGAGGACTTCGGCAGCGCCCACCCGCTGAACGCCGCGCGCGCCCGCATGGGCCAGCGCTTCTTCAACGTGGTGAGCAGGCTGTCCGGCCCGGCGCGCTTCGCCGAGCCGACCAAGGAGTACGCGCCGACCAACGGCGGCTGACCTCGAAGGTCGCGTGAGCACGTGGTGTGAGGAAAGGGCCCGCCGGTAGGCGGGCCCTTTTCCGGGGGCGGATCAGGCGTCTGCCGTCGTGTCCGTCAGCGCCGGGTAGTCCACGTATCCCCGCGTCCCTCCGATGTAGACGGTGCTCTCGTCGACGGGCGCGAGCGGCGCCCCCGTCGCGAAGCGCAGCGGCAGGTCCGGGTTGGCGATGAACAGCCGCCCGTAGGACACGATGTCGGCGAGCCCTTCGGCGAGCATCCGCTCGCCCTGTTCGCGTGTCGTCGGCTGGGCCGGGTCGTAGTTGCCGATGAGCGTCCCGTGCCAGCGCGGCCGCAGGTCGGCCAGCGCGGGGTAGGCGCTCTTCTCGCTGATGTGGAGGTAGGCGAGGCCGAGGCGGTCGACGGCGTCGACGAGCGGACGGGCGGTGGCCGCCGGATCGGCCTGGTGGAGGCCGTTCTCGGGGTTGCCGGGGGAGATCCGCAGCCCGACCCGGCCGGCGCCCACGGCGTCGGCGACGGCCTCGGTGATCTCGATGGCGAGGCGGATGCGTCCGTGGGCGCCGCCGCCGTACTCGTCGGTGCGGAGGTTGGCGTTGTCGGACATGAACTGCGCGAGCAGGTAGCCGTTGGCGCCGTGGATCTCGACGCCGTCGAAGCCCGCGGCCACCGCCAGCCGCGCCGAGGCGGCGTAGTCGGCGACGGTCCGGTCGATGTCGGCGCGGGTCATGGCGCGCGGAGTGACGAACGCGCCCTTGCCGTGCTCCAGGTGGGTCAGTCCGGGCGCGGCGACCGCCGAGGGTGCCAGGGGCGTGTCGCCGTCGGGGTGGAGGGTCGGGTGACTGAGCCGTCCGACGTGCCACAGCTGCGCGAAGATCTTCCCGCCCGCCTCGTGCACGGTGCTCGTGACGGGCTTCCACGCGTCGGACTGCTCGCGGGTCGCCATGCCGGGTATCCACGGTCCGCCGCGGCCGTGCGCGTTCGGCCACAGCCCCTCGGTGATGATGAGTCCGGCGGACGCGCGCTGACCGTAGTACAGGCTGGTCCGCGGGTGCGGCGCTCCGGTCAGGGATCCACGCGCGCGGCTCATCGGGGCCATGGCGATGCGGTTGGAGAGGTCGAGGGCGGAGGAGCAGTACGGGGCCAGAAGATTTAGTTGCTCATGCATGTATGTGACGCTAAACCCTCACGTCGACGTGAGGGTCAAGGTAGGCTTCGTCACATGCGAATCGGCGAACTCGCCCGACTGGCCGGCGTGAGCATCCGCTCGCTGCGCTACTACGAGGAACAGGGCCTCCTCGCGCCCGCGCGCACGCCCGCCGGCTACCGAATCTACGCCGACGGCGACATCGAGCGCGTGGCCCGCATCCAGCTGCTCTACGCCGCCGGGATGCGCAGCTCCTGCATCGCCGACGTCCTCGGCTGCGTCAACGGCGACGGCACCGAGGCCTACGCCGAACCCGCGCCCGATCTGATCGCCGGCCTGATCCCGGTCCGCGAGCGCATAGTGCGGCAGATCGCCGAGCTCGGCGACTCGCTGACGGTCCTCGACCGCATCCTCGGCGCCGCGCGCGGGCCGCTCGACGTCACGCGTACGTAAGGATCACGGGCCGCCGGGCGACGTAGTGTCGTAGCCATGACCGAAGATCCGTGGCAGGCGAAACTCAGTCCCGCCGAGTTCCGGGTGCTCCGCCTCGGGGGCACCGAGCCGGCCTTCACCGGCGAGTACACCGACACCGAGACCGAAGGCGTCTACGAGTGCAGGGCCTGCGGTTCGGAGCTGTTTCGCAGCGACACCAAGTTCCACAGCGGCTGCGGCTGGCCGTCCTTCGCCGACGCCGACCCGGCGAAGGTCACGCTCATCGAGGACCGCTCGATGGGCATGGTCCGCACCGAGGTCCGCTGCGCCAACTGCGACTCGCACCTTGGCCACCTCTTCAAAGGCGAGGGCATCGCGCCCAAGGACCTCCCCGACCAGCGCTACTGCATCAACTCCATCAGCCTGCGACTGAAGCCGAAGGAGTGAGCTGACCCGTGCGCGTCGGCCTCCTCGGCCCCCTCGAAGTGACCGACGGGGGCCGCGCGCTCGTCATCGGCGGGCGGCGGGTCCGGGCACTGCTGATCCGGCTCGCCGTCGACGCCGGGCGGTTCGTGCCGCCCGGCGAGCTGGCCCGCGCGATCTGGACCGATGACGGCCCCGCCGACCCCGCCCACGCCCTCCAGGCCCTGGTGTCGCGGCTGCGCGCGGCCCTGCCCGGCGATGTCGCGCTGGAACTCGGCGACGCCGGATACCGGCTCGGTCTCGCGCCCGAGGACGTCGACCTCCACCGCTTCGAGGCGCTGATCGCCGACCCGGCCCCGGCGCGCCTGCGCGAGGCGCTCGCGCTGTGGCGCGGCGGCCTCCCCGCCGAGACCGACGACGCCCCCTACGCCGTCGCCCTCGGCGCCCGGCTGGGGGAGCTCCGGCTCACCGCCGTCGAGTCCGCCGCGAGCGCCGAACTGCGTCTCCCCGACGCCGACGCGCGTGCCCTCACCGCCGAACTCGGCGAACTGACCGCAGCGCATCCCCTGCGGGAACGGCTCGGCGCGCTCCTGATCACCGCGCTGCACGCCGACCGGCGCCGCGCCGAGGCGCTCGCCGTCTTCGAGCGCTACCGGGCGCGGCTCGCCGAGGAACTGGGCGCCGACCCCGGCCCGGAACTGCGGGCGGCCCACCTGGCCGCCCTGCGCGCCGACCCGGCGCCGCGCGGGAACCTGCGCGCGGCGCTGACCGGCTTCGTCGGCCGCGGCGAGGAACTGGCGAGGGTCGCCGCGCTGACGCGTGAACGCCGCCTCGTCACCCTCGTCGGACCCGGCGGCGTCGGCAAGACCCGGCTGGCGGTGACCGCCGCGGCCCGCGCGCCCGAGACGGCCTGGCTGGTCGAACTGGCCGCCGCCGGTCCGGGCGACGACCTGGCCGCCGTCGCGCTGCACGCCCTGGGGCGGCACGGGAGCACACCCGGCGCCGACGCCCTGGCGAACCTCACCGAGACGCTGTCGGCCGAACCCGCCCTGCTCGTGCTCGACAACTGCGAGCACCTCCTCGACGACGCCGCCCGGCTCGCCGAGGACCTGCTCGCCCGCTGCCCGAGCCTGCGGATCCTGGCCACGAGCCGTGAACCCCTTGGCGTCCTCGCCGAGTCGCTGCTGCCCGTGCCTCCGATGGATCCGGCGACCTCGCTGCGCCTGTTCACCGAACGCGCGATGGCCGTCCAGCCCGACTTCGACCTCGACGCCGAACGCGACCTCGTCATCGGCCTCTGCCGAACGCTCGACGGTCTTCCACTGGCCATCGAACTCGCCGCGGCCCGCCTGCGGGTCATGACGCCCGGCATCCTGCGGGACCGGCTCGCCGACCGTTTCGCGATCCTGCGCGGCGGGAACCGAACGGCCCTGCCCCGCCACCGGACCCTGCTGGCGGTCGTGGAGTGGAGCTTCGACCTGCTGGACGACACCGCCCGCGCGGCCGCCGAGAACCTCGCGGTCTTCCCCGGCTCCTTCGCCGCCGACGCGGCCGCGGCCCTCGGCGTGCGCACGGAGGACCTGGACTCGCTGGTCGACAAGTCCCTCCTCGAACTCCTCGACGGCGGCCGCTACCGGATGCTGGAGACGATCGCCGAGTACGGCCGCTCACGCCTACGCGAGGACGGTCGGCTGCGCATGGTCGGCGCCGCGCACGCCGCGCACTTCGCCGCCCTGGCCGCGCGGGCCGCTCCCGCCCTGCGCTCGTCGGAGCAGCTGGCGTGGCTCGCCGAACTCGCCGTAGCGGAGGACGACCTCCTCGCCGCCTTCCAGCACACGCTCGCGGCCGATCCGGGCGCGGCCCTGGTGCTGGCCACCGACCTGAGTCCCTTCTGGACGGTCCGGGACGGTTCGGCCGCGACCGCCGAGCGGCTGCTGCGCGCGGTCGAGCCGGCGAGTTCGCACGAACGCGCGCCCGCGGCCGTCGCCGACCACCTGCTGCACACGATCCTCGCCGGGCGGCCCTCGAAACTCAGCGTGACCGTCGAGCGGCCGGGTGAGGCGGTCGGTGCCCTGGTGACGGCCCTGTCCGCCTACCTCGACGACGACCCCGCCACCGGAATCGCCGCGCTGCGGCCCTGGCAGGACCACCCCGACCCGTTCACCCGCGGCACGATCCGCTTCGCGAGCGGGCTCCTGCTGTCCAACACCGGCGGCCTCGACGCCGTGCGCGCCGCACTCGCCGCCGCCGCCGACGCCTTCGCCGCATGCGGGGAACGGCGGTCGCTGGTGACGGCCCTGGGCTTCCTCGCACAGGTGCGGACCGCCGCCGGCGACTTCGTGGGGGCCGCCGAGGCGCTGGAGCGTTCGATGGTCCCGGCCGCCGAACTCGGCGCCGGTCACGACCGGCGCGTGTGGCTCGGTGTCACGCACGTCCACGCGGGCGACCGGGAGGCCGCCCGCGTGGAGTTCGAGGCCTACCTCGCGCGCACACCCGGCGGTGCGAACGCGGGCACCGCCCGGGCCGGTCTGGCGTCGCTGGCCCGCCTCGACGGCGACCTCGCCGAAGCCGCCCGCCAGCTCGCGCTCGCCGCGTCGGTGGAGACCGGTGAGCCGGGGCTGCCCGCGCTGCTGCGTCTGGAGGCCGGGCACCTCGCCGGTGACCGGGACGGTGCCGCGCGACACCTGCGCGAGGCCCTCGACCTGGCCGCCGCCATGCCCGACATGCTGCTGGTCGCGGCGGTCGGCGTCGGCGTCGCCCGCCATCGCCTCCGCCACGGCGATCCCGGCACGGCCGCCGACGTGCTCGGTGCCGCCCACGGCCTGCGCGGTGCGGCCGACGACGCCCACCCTGATGTGGCCGGGCTCCGCGAGGATCTGGACCGCGCGCTGGGTGAGGCGGTCCGACTGGACAGGCTTGAGCGAGGGAGGGGTTTGCCGCGTGAGGCGGCGCTGCGGCTGATTCGGGAGGCTGTGGCGGGGTAGGCGGTGGCCGGGCGCCCCGCCGGGCGTGCGTGGTGGCTCCGCGGCGTACCCGAGAGATCCTGCCGGGCCAGGCGGTGTCCCGGCGTGGTGAGCCCGCCTCGCCCGGCGTGCGCGAGTGCGGGCCGTGCCACGCGGAGCCCTCGCACCAGCGCACCCGGAAGCGACACCCGCCGGACCGTCGCGTCCCGCTAAACCGCCACGCGCTCGGCGAAGGACGCCGCGCAGGCGCGGTTGCAGAAGGCATAGTTCTCCCCGTCGTGCTCGACGAGGATCGGCTCGCCCGACAGCGCGACGGTCATCCCGCAGACCGGATCGATCGCCGTGGCCTCGCCCGCCCGGATCGGTACGGCCGCGATCGTCTCGGCGCCCATGGCGGCGCGCATGTCGCGGATCAGTTCGGCGGCGCGCATCGGCGCGTCCACGCCGAAGTCGCCGTCGGGGACCGCGTCGAAGTAGATCCACGGCTTCAGCGGGTCCAGTGCCGCGGCCAGCTTGGTCATGAACACCTCGCGGCCCTCGTCGGTGAGCATCGCCGCCGGGAAGCTCACCCGGACGACCGGGCGCGGATCGCCGCCGGTCGCCCACACCACCGCCTCGTGCACCACGACCTGCCAGCCGGCGCGCGCGGCCGCGGTCTCCCGGGGGGTCTGGCAGTCGCCGCGACTGATGTCGTCGAGCATCCGCTCGGCCGTCGCGGCCAGGGCCTCGCCGCCGAACAGTCCCTTGGGGACGGTCAGTTCGATCTTCAGCATGAGCTCGGGTTCCTTCCGTGAGGTTCTCTCCCGGAAGGCTGCGCGGGGGCGCTCACAGAACGCTCACAGCCGCCTCTCAGGCCGTCACGAAGACCTCCGGCAGCTCCTCCTCGCGCCCGGCGGCGCGCAGCAGGTCCGCCGCCGCCGTCGCCGCGGCGGCCACACAGCGCCGGACGGGCCACGACGGCAGGGCGCCCTCCTCGCGGACCCGCTCGGTGTAGACGCGCGCGTCGGAGGTCGTGAACGCGACCTCGCCGTCGACCTCGGCCAGGCGCAACGCCGTCCCCACCCAGTTGCGCGCCCGCTCCCGCGCCGCCGGTTCCATGCGCGGGTCGGCACCGGTGAGGTCGGGGAAGTCGGCGGCCAGTTCGCCCGCCGCGACCGCGTCCATCGCCGCGACGAACGCCAGGGTGTGCAGGCGGATCGTGTCGTCGCCCCAGGTGTCGTCGTCGAGCAGGACCGTCCCGTGCATCGACGGGTGCGCGACCAGCTCGGCCGCCAGATGACGCGGGGCGAGGACGGCGCCGGGGCCGCGGACGCCGACGTCGGTCGGGATGAGCGCCGCCGCGCGGCCGATCACCTCAAGGACGGCCAGGATCGGGCCCGAGCGGTCGTCCTCGGCGGTGATGACCGCTTCGAGGGCGTCGTTCATGTCGTCATAGGGGTCCTCGCGCTCGCCGCCGTCGCGTTCGGTCTCGGCCAGCGCGGCGGCGAACTCCAGCAGCGAACGGCGCAGCTCCGGGGGCAGGTCGACGGTCTCGACGGCGGCCACGGTCGGTTGCGCACCGGCCATGATCAGCGCCGAGCAGGTGAAGAAGTGGAAGGGTGTCGGGTCGATGACGAAGACGTCGCGGAAGTCCTCGGTCTCGCTCATCTCCGACAGCAGCTCCGGGCGGCGGATCGCCGTCCACACCAGCGCCAGGGCCGTCGAGGCGGCGTAGATCTCCTCGTCGTCGTGTTCGACGGAGACCTCCAGCTGGCCGGTCTCCCATTCGGCGTAGGTGGCGACGATCTCGTCGTCGCCGAGGGCGTCGAGGACGCGCCAGGTGCCCTTCACCTCGGCGAGGGGCGCGGCGAGGGTCGCCAGGGTGCGCAGGCCGGCCCAGAGCAGTTCGCGGAGCCGGTCGGTGCGACGCCTGCGGTAGTCGGGTTCGGGCTCGCCGGCCTCGGGGTGACGCCAGGCGAGGCCGTGGTCGGCGGTGAAGTAGGAGAGCAGCTCGTGGCCGCGCACCTGGTCGTCGTGCCAGCCGGGCTCCTCCCCGGCGACGGCGCCGCGCGCCCGCCGCAGCAGGCTCGCGGCGAGTTCGAGGTCGCCGCTGCCGCGCACCACCAGCCGCGACGTGGCGCCTTTCGCGGCCTCGAAGCGCGCGGCCCGGACCAGCAGGATGCCGAGTTCGTCGACGAGGTCGCGGTCCCAGGGCGCCTCGTCGGCACCGGCGACGACCTCGGCGGCGTCCACGCCGCCTTCGGGCGCGGCCGGGTCCCACAGGGACGGCAGCGCCGAGACGAGGAGGTAGCGGGCGCTCAGGGAGCGCAGTTCGTCGCCGAGCAGCTCCGGCGGCGGCCGGTGGGAGAGCTCGCCGTCGTCGTCGAAGGGCGGCAGCCAGTTCTCGGCGTCGTAGGGCTCGTCGAGGGGGACGACCTTGAGTTTGCCGACGGAGTATTCGAGCAGGCCGGGGCTCCAGGTCACGACGTGGCGGGCCAGCGAGGCCGCCGCGAGCGAGGCGGCCTCCAGGCCGACGTCGGGGAGGACGACGACCACGAAGGCGCCGCCGGGGTAGCCCAGAACCCGGTAGTCGAGGACCGTGTCGGCGTCCTCGGCTTCGGTCTCGGCCTCGACCTCGCGGTCGATGCGCGGGGACCGCCAGCCCTCCTCGACCGCGGCGAGGACGGCCTGGGCGACGACCGTCCCTTCGTCGTCGGTACGGGGACCGGTTATCTCGATCTCGCACAGGTAGGGCATCGGGCTCCTCCCCCACGCTCCGACGAGCGGGCACGACGGAGTGATTATCCCCGATTCGCGCCCGTCTGCGGGGGACGCGCACGAACGGCGGGTGGTCGCTTGTGGACGGACGGGTGACGAGTGGGGGCCGTTTCACGCGCGAGCGGGCGGTTCGGGAGGAGCGCCGGAGGCGGCGGGATCGGTCCATCGTGTACCCACGTCCGGGTGAGTCGTTCCCCCGCTCGTAGCGGATTCCTTACCGAACCCGGATATTCCCGCTGGCCACATGGGACGATCAGCCGAAAAGCAGCGGTGTGTGTTGTAGGAGGCGACCCGTGGGTGGGAGCGCGTCGTTGTACTTCCGCCCGACCTGGAGACAGGTGTGCGGGCGGGGGCTTTTCGCCGGTGTCCTGGTGGCCGCGGTCGCCGCCCTGTTCGTGGTGTGGGAGGGCCTGACCGGTACCGTCGGGCCGATCGACCTCGTCCCGATCCCGGCCGGTTTCGTGCTGGGGGCGGCCTTCGTGGCCCCGCTGGCGTACCGCAGCGGCGCCAGCGTCGACGAGTCGGGCGTGCATCCGATCGCGCTGGGCCGCTCGACCTTCGGCTACCTGCCGTGGACGAGCATCGTCGAGATCCGCCCGGAGCGGCGGGGGACGCGCACGGTCCCCGTCATCTACCTCGAAAGCGGGCGGACACTGCGGATGCGCGCACCCTACGACGGGCGCCTGTGCGCGGCCGACCCGCACTTCGACGAGAAGGTGTTCATGCTGCGCAACCTGTGGGAGACCTATCGCTCCTGGCCGACGCCGGCGGCCGGGGAGCGCCCGCGCCGGTAGCCTTTCGCGCATGGTTCCCGATCTCAGTGGTCTCGTCCTGCGTCCGTGGCGCGTGGAGGAGGCCGAGCTGCTCTTCGACCTCCATCACGACCCGCTGATGCGCACGCAGGCCCAGTTCGACGACCTCGACGGCGCCCGGGCCTGGATCGCGTGGGTCGACGGCCTCGACAACGGCCACGCCTTCGCCATCGCCGACGCGGCCGACCGGCCGTGGGGCTCGATCGGCGTCACCAACATCGACCGCAACGCCAACGGCTGGACCTGGTACGCCACCCACGCCGAGGTCCGCGGCATGGGAGTGGCCACCGACGCGCTGTGCGGCATCGCCGCCTGGGCGCACGCGCAAGGCCTCCACCGCCTCGAACTCGGCCACCGCCTCAACAACCCGGCCTCCTGCAAGGTCGCCACCCGCGCGGGATTCATCGCCGAGGGCGTCCGGCGCGAGAAACTCCTCCAGGACGGGCAGCGGCACGACACCGAGGAGCACGCCCGCCTGGCCACCGACCCGTTGCCCGAACCGGGCCGGCCGGTCATCGTGCGCCCGTGACGCTGCACCGGCTTTGGGAGCACGACGCGAAGGCCCCGGTGTGGCGGCAGGGCGGGCAGGTCGTCGTCGCGAGCCACGCGCTGGTCCGCCGGGTCCTCGGCGACCAGGCCGTCTTCGCCCCCGGCAACGCCCTCGACGCCGTCACCCCGATTCCCGTGGCGGCGCTGCGCGTGCTGTCCCGCAACGGTTTCCGGCTCCCGGCGACCCTCGCCAACAACGGCACCGACACGCATCCGGCGCTTCGCGCGATCGTCGGGGAGGCCATGACGCCCGCGCGCGTCGACGCGTTGCGGCCGTGGCTGACCGGTGTCGTCCGGCGCCGGGTCGCGCGCCTCGCCGCGCGACTGCGCGAAGGCGGGACCGTCGACCTGTACGAGTCCCTCGCCGCCGACCTGCCGCTGCTCGCGCTGGCCCGTCTCATCGTGATGCCCGAGCAGGACGTCGCGGTCGTCAAGCGTTTCTCCCGCGCGGCCCTGGAGCTGTTCTGGGCGCCCCTCGACGCCGAACGGCAGGAGCGCCTGGCGCACGTCGTCGGCGAGCACCACGCCGCGCTGCGGGAGCTGGCGCGCACGGTGCCGAGCGGGCTCATCGCCGAGCTGCGCGCGCATTGCGGGCCGGGCGGTGAGGACCAGGTCGTGGCGGCGTTGTTCTTCCTGCTGGTCGCCGGGCAGGAGACGACCTCGCAGTTCCTGACGCTGCTGCTGCACCGGCTCGCGGGCGAACCCGCCGTCCGTGACGGCCTGGCCTCGGGACGCCACGGCGTCGCCGAGGTGGTGGAGGAGGGCCTGCGGCTGGTTCCGCCGATCGTGAGCTGGCGGCGGGTCGCGGCCGTCGACACCGAGCTGGACGGCTTCGCCGTGCACGCCGGTGAGAGTGTGCTGCTCTGGCTGGGCGCGGCCGGTCGTGAGGCCGCCGGGGACGACTACGTGCCCGGGCAGCGCGGTTCGCGGCGGCACCTGGCGTTCGGTGCGGGCGCGCACCGGTGCCTGGGCGCGCAACTGGCGCGGATGGAGGCGGCCGTGGTCGTCGCCGAGGCCGCGCCGCTGCTGCGGGGGTGCGAGGTGGTGAAGGCGCCGGACTGCCCGGACAATCTGTCCTTCCGCATGCCCGACGCCCTCGTGATCACAAGGTCCCGTACAGCGCTCCGGTGAGCCAGCCCGGTGCGGCGGCGGTGAACTCCGCCCGCGACAGGCCGCCCGCGCCCTCCGGCACGATCCCGGCGAGCCCGCCCGACATCTCCGTGAGCGTCGTCAGGTTCGTCTCGTGGACCGGCTCGGGATCGCGCGGCATCGCGCCGACGACGACGTTCGCGCCGATCCCGCGCGCGTCGAGTGCCTCCAGGGTCAGCGCGGTGTGGTTCAGGGTGCCCAGGCCCGCCCGGGCGACGACGATCGCCGAGGCCTGGAGGGCCGCGCACAGGTCGGCGATGGTCCAGCCGCGTTCGCCCATCTGCACCAGCAGTCCGCCGGCGCCTTCGATGAGCAGGACGTCGGCGGTACAGCCGTAGACGGCCTTGATCACGTCGGTCATCGGCAGCGGGGGAGCACCCGACGCGCGTGCCGCGGCCAGTGGGGAGAGGGCGTCGGGGAAGCTCACCAGGGCGTGGGAGTCGGTGACGCCCGACAGCCGGGTGACGGTGGCGGCGTCGTCGTCCCCGCCGGACTGCGCGGGTTTGAGGACGGCGACCTCCAGCCCGACCGCCGCGGCCGCCGCCGCGACGGCGGCGGTGACGACGGTCTTGCCGACGCCGGTGTCGGTTCCGGTGACGATCAGGGGTGTCATGGACGGGCCTCCGCGATGGTCTTGACGGCGCGCTCGAAGTCGGCGCGGTCGACGCCGGTGTTGACGGTGAGCCGCAGCCGGGACGTCGAGTCCGGTGTGGACGGTGGCCGGAAGCAGCCGACGGCCACGCCGTTCGCGCGGCACGCCGCAGCCCACCCTACGGCCTCGGCGGCGCCCGGAGCGGGCACCGAGAGGACTCCGGCGGCGGGGGCGGGGACGCCCAGAGCGCTCGCGGCGTGGGCGGAGCGGTCGGTCACCTCGGCGCGCAGGCGCGTGTCGGTGAGGGCGATCTCCAGTGCCGCGTGGGCGCCGGCCGCCACCGACGGGGGCAGCGCGGTGTCGAAGATGAAGGTCCGGCCGGTGTCGACCAGGTGCCTGCGCAATGACGGCGGTCCGGCCACGATCCCGCCCGCGGCGCCCAGGGCCTTGGACAGGGTCGCGGTGACCGCCAGTCCGGGCGCGCCGGTGAGACCGGCGGCGGCCACGCCCCCGGCACCGCCCGGCCCGATCACCCCGAGCGCGTGGGCCTCGTCGACGAGGAGGATCGCGCCGTGCGCCGAGGTGACCTCGTGTAGTTCGGCGAGGGGCGCGAGGTCGCCGTCGACGGAGTACACCGACTCCACCAGCACGACCGCGTGCCGTCCCGGATGCGCCGCCAGAATCGCCGACAGGGCCGCCGGATCGGAGTGGGGGAGCACCTCCGGGACGATCCCGGCCAGCCCGCAACCGTCCACAAGGGATGCATGCGCGTGGGCGTCGCGGATCAGCAGCGTTCCGGTACGGCACAGCGCCCGCACCGCGCCCAGGTTGGCCAGATAACCCGAGGAGTACACCAGCCCGCGCCCCTCTGCGCCCCCGAGAACCGCGCCGAGACGCTCCTCCAGGGCCTCGTGCGCCTCGGTGGAACCCCGCACCAGCCGCGAACCCGTCGCGCCCAGACCGTAGGCGTCGAGCGCGTCCCGGGCCGCCGACAGGACCGCCGGATGCCGCGACAGGCCGAGATAGTCGTTACCGGCCAGATCGACCAGCGCGTCGCCCGGCGAGCGCGCGACCAGCGACCGGGTCAGCCCGGCCTTCGCCCGCAGCGCGGCCTTCCGGTCGAGCACGTCCCACCACGACGTCACGCGTAGACCTCGGCGATCGCCTCGTCGAGGGCGCCGACGAGCAGGTCGGTCTCCTCGGGCCGCAGCGCCAGCGGCGGCATCAGCACCACCGAGTTGCCCAGCGGCCGCAGCCACACCCCGCGCCTCTTCGCCGCCTTGCACACCGCGACGCCCGCCCGTTCACCCTTGTCGGCGACGTCGACGGCGGCCATCACGCCCAGCCGCCGGATCCCGGTGACGGCCTCGTGGCGGGTCAGGGCCGCCAGCCGCTCGCCGAGCAGGACGCCGAGTTCGTCGGCGCGCTTGACGAGCTCGCGTTCCCGCATGAGCCGCAGGTTGGCCAGCGCCGCCGCCGCGCACAGGGGGTTGGCGGTGTAGGTGTGACCGTGGAAGAAGGTGCGGGCCTCGGCGGGGGCGCCCAGGAAGGCGTTGTAGACCTCGTCGGTGGCCAGGACCGCCGACAACGGCAGGTAACCGGCGGTCAGGCCTTTCGCCGCGATCAGCAGGTCCGGCACGATCCCGGCGTGCTCGCTCGCCCACATCCGCCCGGTGCGGCCCACCCCGACGGCGACCTCGTCGCAGATCAGCAGGGCGCCGTGCCGGTCGGCGAGCGCGCGCGCCGCCGTCAGGTAGGACGCGTCGTAGGTGAGGATCCCCGCCGCCGCCTGCACCATCGGCTCGACGATGATCGCGCAGACCTCGTCGCCGTGCTCGGCCATCAGCGACTCCAGCCCGGCCGCGGCCTCGGCGGCCGCGGTGGCCGGATCCGTCGTCCGCCGGTCGAAGACCGCGGGGGAGGGCGCCTCGACCGTCTTGAGCAGCAGCGGCTTGTAGGTGGCGTGGAACAGGCCGATCCCGCCGACGCTGACCGAACCGAGCGTGTCGCCGTGGTAGGCCTCGGCCAGCCGCACGAACAGCGGCCGGGCCCGCCCGGTCTGCACCGAGTACTGGTAGGCCATCTTCAGTGCGGCCTCGACCGCCGAGGACCCGTCCCCGGCGAAGAAGACCTTGCCGAGGGCGCGCTCGCCGCCGGTGGGGGCGGTCGACAGGAGTTCCTCGGCGAGTTCGATGCCGGGCCGGTGGGTGGCGCCGAGGAAGGTGGCGTGGTCGAGGCGGGCGAGCTGCTCGCGGATCGCGTCGTTGATCGCGGGTTCGCCGTGCCCGAAGGTGGTGACCCACAGGGAGGAGACGCCGTCGAGGTACCGGTTGCCGTCGATGTCGTATAGCCAGGGTCCTTCGGCGCGTTCGACGACGGTGGGTTCGTCGTCGAGCCAGCGGCTGTGCTGGGTGAACGGGTGCCAGACGGCGGCGGCGTCGCGCTGGAGCCAGGCGGCGCTCTCGGTCTTCGGCACGGCAAGCCCTCCTTTTGTAGGTTTCATACGACCTTGTTTGGAGGGTACGACAGGGAAATGTTCAGTCGACCTGCGGATGGCGGATGCCCGGGTGGCCCGGGGGGAGCGACTTGCGCAGCACCCACCAGCTGATCGCGAGGCAGGCCGCGATGAGCGGCCAGGTCATCACGACGCGGGCCGCGGTGAGCCAGGTGACCTGGCCGGCCCACCAGAGGGGGAGGAACACCGCCAGGCGCAGCACGTACTGGAAGATCCACACGACGCTGGCGCGGCTGTAGGCGCGCAGCAGGGCCGGGTCGCGGCGCCAGCGGGTCCTCTGGCCGAGCGCGGCCCCGGCGATGAGGCCGAGGAAGGGCCAGCGGACGACGATGGAGATGAGCCAGGCCAGGACCGAGGCGCCGTTGCTGAGGATCTGCAGGAGGAAGAAGTCCTCGGCGCGGCCGGTGTAGATCGCGATGAGTCCGGCGACGCATACGCCCAGTAGCCCGATGAGGACCGCGCGGGGGCGCGTGCCCCGCCGCCAGCGCCATGCGGCGACAATGGCACCCACGACGAGTGCGGAGACGACCCCTATCCCGATCGAGTGACCGGAGATGAGCCATCCCACCCCGAAGGCGACAGGCGGTAGCGTGGCGTCGATCGCGCCCCGGCGACCGCCGAGCAGCGCGGCGAGGGAGTCCCGCCGGTCCAGATCCTGGGCACTCACCCGCACACCGTCCAAGTTCGTCGAATGGTCAGCTCGCGTAGGTCCGTCAGCAGAATTGAGGATAGGCAAGCCTAAAGGTTCAGCCCGGTCGCATCCAGTGTCCGGGGCCACTGTGAAGATCGACGAGAAGATGGCAGGATGCGCAGATGCTCGGTACCAAGCGCCTGACCGACCAGCAGCTGGACGAACTGATCGCCCGGCTCGGTCGTGTTGACTTCGGACGCTGGCGCGAGGGCGATCTGGTGCGCGCGATGGAGTTCCTGGGCTGGGAGTTGCACCGCGGCCAGGCCGGCGAGGAAGGGCTCGGCGCGTTGCGCGCCGAGACCGGGTACACCACCGGCGCGGCCTTCGCCGACATGGTGCCCTCCTCGGCCAACGTCAAGACCGACGCCGAGTACTACGCGATCGAGCTGATGGTGCTGAAGTCCGCCGAACGCGGCAAGGCCGGTGAGGAACACCGGATGATCGTATTCCGTGAGGTGCTGCGCCGGATCTTGAGAGTCCTCGGCCAGCCCGACATCCGGGGCGGCGACGGGGGCCCGTGGGTCCGCTGGCGCGACCCGGTCGCGACCCTCGAACTGCACCTGCGCCGCTTCTACGGCGGGGTGAGCCTGCGGATCCTGGCCACCGAGGCGATGGAGGCCCTGGAGGCCCGCAACATCGTCCACGGCGACACCTCCGGGTGGCGTGCCTACAGCCGTGAGGACATCGAACTCCCGGGCGAGCCGGTGGTCAAGGACATCGCCGAGTTCGCCGACCGCCTCACCGGCTGCATCAACGACATGGCCGGCGACATGCCGATCATGGACACCGCCGCGACCCTGATCCTGCGCACCAACGACTGGTCGGGCCGGTTCGTGCAGACCGTCGTGGACGGTTCGATCCGCGTGGAGGCGTCGGCGGCCGTCCGGGATCCCTACCGCGGCGGGCTCGGCCGCCTCGCCGACCTGGGGTATCGCCCGCCGGGCGGGGGAGTGCCGACCTGGTCGCGGACCTTCGAGCACGGCAACCGCGCCGACTCGGCCGCCGCCGCGCACATGCTGGTCGACGGGATGAAGCTGTTCGGGATCGACGACCTCTTCGACATCCAGTACGACGGTTTCACCGCCGACGGCGAGCGTCTTTACCTGCCGGTGCTGGGGATCGCGGGCCGGTCGGCGTTCTAGCCGCTCACGCCAGCGCCGGGTCGGTGAGGTCGAGGGTGAGGATGTTGCGCCAGTCGTTGGTGAAGTATCCCGTCGTCCCCTCGATCCGCGCGTCCGTGAAGGGGTTGGACGACCACAACGGCGCGATCCAGCGCAGGGAGCCGTCACCGTTCAGGCGGGCGATCCAGCCGATGTTGCCCATCCCGCTGCTGCCGCCGGTCATCCGGCCGGAGCCGTCCGGCAGGGCGACGTCGAAGTCGGCGTATGCCGCGTCGCCTCCGTCCTCGGTGAGGGCGGTGACGTCCATCGGCCCGCCGATCCGCCACGGGATGGGCTGCCCCGCGTCGTAGTGGTAGGCGCCCGGCCCGGGGACGTGCAGTTCCAAGGCGGTGTCGTCAGGGCGGTAGAGGCCCTCGTTACTCGGCATTCGCCCGGCCGCCCACAGGCGTTCGACGC
Source organism: Phytomonospora endophytica (assembly GCF_014202425.1). GTDB lineage: Bacteria > Actinomycetota > Actinomycetes > Mycobacteriales > Micromonosporaceae > Phytomonospora > Phytomonospora endophytica. The sequence continues at coordinate 414,155 of NZ_JACHGT010000005.1, forward strand.
CTCCCATGTCACGACGGTAGCCCGGAACGGGGAACCGGGCGGCCCGAAGGCGCGCCCGGTTCGAGTCCACTGTGGTCGGAGGGCTAGTACTCGATGCCCTGTTCGTCGAACTTGTCCTTGCAACCCTCGTTGTAGAAGACCTCGACCGTCTTGCCCGTCTCCAGCTTGGTGCCCGCTTCCGGGGACTGCCCGTAGGACGTGCACTTGGTGCCGTCGCCGCCGTCGCCGAGTTTTACCTTGAAGTCGAAGCCGCGCTTCTCGACCCAGTTCCTCGCGTCGGGCACGTTCATGTCGTTGCCGGGGGGCGACACCGGCGGAACTTCCGCCGTCTCGCCGTCCGAGCCGTCGTTCCCGTCTCCCGAGGGCTCCGTGTCGTCCGGGCTTTCGTCGCCGGGGGCGGGGGTGTCCTCGCCGCCGGGGTCGTCGCCTCCGTCGGGATTGTCACCACCGTTGTTGTCGCCCTCGGTCTCGGTGACGCCCGGGTTGGCCCCGAGGTCGCCGCCGGTGTCCCCACCGGTCCCGTCGTCCTTCGGCAGGTTCGACAGCAGCACGGCCCCCAGCACCACCGCGATCACCGCGATGACGCCGGCGAGGATCATCGGCGTCTTGTTCCGCCGCTGCGCCGAGCTCGCGACCCGTGCGCCTTCGACGGGCGGTGCCACCACCGGGGCGGGGGCGGTCGCGGCGGCCTGGCGCCGCAGTGCCGCCTTGGCCTCCTTGGGCGTGCGGACCGGGATCGCCGCGGCCCCGGCGATCTTGGCCGGCTTCGTCGCGGGCTCGGTCGCGCCGGCGGTCTTGGTCACGTTCGGCATGACCCTGGTCATCGGTGCGTCGGTCAGCGGCGTGATCGCCGCCATCGACGCGGTCGTCTCACCCCGGGGGATGAGCCCGTTGAGGGCCTTGGCGAAGGTCAGGCAGTCGGGGTAGCGGTCCTCGGGCTTCTTGCGCAGCGAGCGCAGCACCGCCGCGGCCAGCACGGGCGGGGTGCTGTCGGGCAGATCCGGGACCGGGTCGCGCAGCTGCTTGATCGCCACCGACATCGGCGTCGTGCCGTCGAAGGGCAGTTCGCCGACGATGCAGCGGTAGGTGACGATCCCCAGCGAGTACTGGTCGCTGGCGGGCACGGGCCGCTCGCCGGAGACCTGCTCGGGTGCCATGTAGTAGGCCGTGCCGATGACGGTCCCGTCGGCGGTCAGCGTCATCGACATGTCGGTGCGGGCGATGCCGAAGTCGGTGAGGACGACCGTGCCGTCCTCCTTGACGATCAGGTTGTCGGGCTTGATGTCACGGTGCACGATCCCCCGTTTGTGCACCGCGTTGAGGGCCTGCGCGGCCTGCACGACGATCCCGGCCGTGCGCTCGACCGTCATCGTCTCCTTCTCGTCGCGCAGGATGTCCCCCAGTGACCTGCCCGGAACGAACTCCATGACGAGGAAGGAACTGCCCTCCTCCTGCCCGAAGTCGTAGATGTCGACGACGTTGGCGTGGTGGATCTGCGCGAGCGTGCGGGCCTCGGCCTCGAAGCGCGCCTGCTGCTCGGAGTTGTCGCGAAGGTTGGCGTGCAGCATCTTCACCGCGACGGTCCGGTGCAGCGTCAGGTCTTCACCGCGCCATACCTCTCCCATGCCGCCGGCGCCGATGCGCTCATCGAGTCGGTAGCGGCCATTGATGGTCTTCGTCATCGGCGTGTTTTCTCCCCCAAGCCGTCGGTCGTGAACTCGCCACACGATAGACGCTTGCGGTATGTGAAGGCGTTGTCTACCTAGCGGGGCAAACGGTTCCGGTGGGGGGAACCGTCAGGTCGATCAGGTACCCGTTGACGGCATCGGCGATGCACGGTGTCTTCGGGTAGGCGGTGTGGCCTTCGCCTTCCCACGTCAACACCTCGCCGGTGCCCAGCTGGGCGGCGAGTTTGGCGGTGTTGGCATAAGGCGTCGCTGGATCGCCTTTGGTGCCGACCACGACGATTGTAGGCCCGCCCGTCGCGGGGCCTGTCGGGTAAGGGGCCCGTGGCGCTTGCCACAGTGCGCACGGCAGCAGTGTCGTGGCGAGCGGGGCGCCGAACATCGGGTACTTCGCGCGCCACTGGCCCTGGAAGCCGCGGATCTCCTCGACGGTCTGCACCGAGGCGTCGTCGGAGCACGTGACGGCGGTGAAGGCGTCGGTGGAGTTGTCGTACTCGCCGGTGGCGGAGCGGCCGACGTAGCCGTCGGCTATCTGGAAGACCAGGTCGGGGTTGCCCGCGTTCGCCTCGGAGAGGCCGGCGGACAGGTACGGCCACGCGCTCTCGTCGTACAGGGCGGCGATCACGGCCGTGAGGATCCAGCCGGAGGTGGCCTGGCGGCCGTTGGCGACCGGGGGACTCGCGTCGGCCTTGGCGAGCAGGTCCATCACGTACTTGCGGGGGTCGGCGCCCAGTTCGCAGGAGGTGCCGCGGTTCTCGCACCAGGTGGCGAAGTTGTCGAAGGCGAGCTCGAAGGCCGCGGCCTGTCCTTCGCTGGTGGCGACGTCGTCCTGTCCGGGGTCGACGGCGCCGTCGAGGACCGCCGCGCGCAGGTTCCCGCCGTTCTGCTGGGCGTAGAGGGCGCCGAGGAGCGTGCCGTAGGAGAAGCCGAGGTAGGTGAGCTGGGGGTCGCCGACGGCGGTGCGGATCGCGTCGATGTCGTGGGCGGCCTGCGCGCTGGCGAAGCGGGCGAGACCGTCGCCGTAGGCGGAGTAGCAGGCGCCGACCGCGCTCTGCTGGAGGGCGACGAGGGCCTGGAAGTCGGTGTCGGACACCGGGTCCGGGGAGAAGCCGTTGATGGCGTCCTTGTCACTGTCGGAGATGCAGTCGACCGGTGTGGAGCGCGAGACGCCGCGCGGGTCGAAGCCGACGATGTCGAAGCGCGACAGGATCTCGGCGGGGAGGGTCTCGGCGAGGTAGGCGGCGAAGTCGACGCCGGAACCGCCGGGACCGCCGGGGTTGATGACCAGGGAGCCGATCTTGTCGGTCTGGGTGTCGCTGCGGGCGCGCAGGAGTGCGATCTCCATGGTCTCGCCGTTGTCGGGGGTGTTCCAGTCGGCGGGGACCTCGATCGTCGTGCACTCCATGGTGGTGCCGGAGACCCGCTCGACGCCCTCGCATCTGCCCCAGTCGGCGCCGCCGGCGCTCCCGGGGGGGTTCAGTTCCGCGGTCTTGGTCGCACAGGCCGTGGCCACGACGAGTACCCCGATGCCGAGTGCAGTGATGCGGCGCGCGCGTCCCCAATGCATGGGCCCACCCAACCACAGTGGATCGAGACGGCGCGGGGGGACTCGCTCGGAACCCGCCCGCCGGGGGTGTGCGGAGAGTTCACCGCCCTTGGCGACCCCGCCGCCTCGTGCTCCCGCCGCCGGGCGCGCGGAAAGATCACCGGAGCCCTTGACGTCGATATCAAAGACATCTAATGTCTAGGATATGAAGATGAACGAAGGCGTCGAGTGGGCCCTGCACAGCTGCGTCAACCTCACGTGGGTCGACGGCGACCGCGCCGTCACCGCCGCCCGCCTCGCCGCCTTCTACGAGCTGCCCGCCGCCTACCTGAACAAGCAGCTCCAGGCCCTGGCCCGCGCCGGGATCCTGACCTCGACCTCCGGCCCGAAAGGCGGCTTCCGGCTCGCGCGCTCGCCCGAGCGGATCACGCTCATGGACATCGTGACCGCGATCGAGGGGCCCGAGGACGCCTTCCGCTGCACCGAGATCCTGCGCAAGGGGCCCGGGGGAGACCCGGCGGTCGACTACCGCGCCCAATGCCTGGTCTCCCAGGCGATGGGTCGCGCCGAACTGGCCTGGCGCCGCGAGCTCGCCGGTCAGACCATCGCCGACATCAAGGCCTCGGTCGAGGCCGCGTACCCCGAGGCGCCGGAGCGCACCCGCAAGCGGCTGACCGAGTAGGTCGCGTGGGTCCGGCGCCGTGGTTCGCGCGGAACCCCGCCGGAGGAACGCTTGGGCCGGCGGCCCGGTCGGCGAAGTCGACCATGCCTGCGTAGGGCCCCTCCGGCGTCGCCGAGTTCGCGCGAGGTCCGGCCTCGCCCGCCCATAATTCTGGACATTAAATATCTCAATTCACCGGGAGTCCCCCATGGCAACGCTCACCAGAACCGCCCCTTCCCCCGTACGCGCCGGATCCCGCGCCGAACCCGCCCGCGCGCTCGTCCCGGCGGGGTGGCTCGTCGTCCTGTCGGCGCCGCTGGCGCTGAGCGCCAACAGCCCGGCGATGATCCTGCCGACCCTCGCCGGCGACTTCGGCGTCTCCCTGGCGACCGTCTCCTGGCTCGTCTCGGCCTTCGGCTGGGCCATGGCCCTCGGCACGCCCCTCATGGGCGGTCTCGTCCGCCGCCGGGGCATCCGCCCGGTCCTGCTCACCGGTGCGGCCCTCACCGCGCTCGGGACCGCGCTGGTCGCCGTCGCCCCGTGGCTTCCGCTTCTGCTCGCCGGACGCGCGCTCCAGGCCTTCGGCGGTTCGGCCCTCGTCGCGGTCGCCATGAACCTCGCGGGCGGCTCGACCCGCAGGATGGGCACGATCGCCGCCGGTTTCGGCTTCCTCGGCGCGACCGGGCCCCTGGTCGGCTCGACCGTCACCGCGGCCGCCTCCTGGCACCTCGCCTTCGCGATCCAGGCCGTCACCCTCGTCGGCGTGCCCTTCGTCCTGCGATACACGCCCAAGGGCGCCACCGGTGGCGACGGGCGCTTCGATGCCGTCGGCGCGGCCGTCCTCGCCGTCCTGGTCACCGCGCTGGTCGCCGTCCCGCACTACCCGCTGCCCGGCGCCGTCGCCGTGCTCATCGCGGTGGTCCTGCTCGGGCTGCGCGTCCGCCGTGTCCCCGACGGCTTCGTCCCCGCCACGCTGCTCCGGTCGCCGGCCTTCCTCGCCGCGAGCGGCATGACGCTGCTGCTGTCGACGTCCTACTTCGCGATGCTGTTCACCGTCCCGAGGCTGCTCGCCGAGAAGACCTCGTGGTCGGCCGGGACCATCGGCGCCGGGCAGATGGCGGCCATGATCACCGGTTCGGTGCTCGTCTTCGGTCTCGCGGCCGTCGCGCCCCGGCTGCCGCAACGCCTCCTCACGCCCCTGCTGCTCGGCCTGGGCGGCCTGGCGCTCGCCGGTGTGTTCCTGTCGCCGTGGGCACTCGGGCTGTTCGCGGTGTCGACGCTGTCGCTGCTGGCCAACTCCGGCGGGCAGGCCGTCTTCGGGGTGCGCGCCATGCGGGCGGCGCCGGTCGAGAAGCGGCCGGTCGCGATCGGTCTGTTCAACCTCGCCTTCCAGCTCGGGGGAGCCTTCGGGCCCACCCTGGTCGTCCTGCTCGCCAACTGACATCGAAGGAAACGACATGCGTCTCACGACCTATGGCAAACACGCCGCCAAGGGCTTCCGCGCCATGCTCGACGTCGAGGCCTACCTCGCCGGCAGCGAGCTCCCGGCGCGGATCCTGCACCTGGTCAAACTCCGCGTCAGCCAGATCAACGGCTGCGGCTACTGCGTCGACATGCACGGCACCGAGGCCACGTCCTCGGGGGAGACCCCGGCCAGGCTCAACGCGATCGCGGCCTGGCATGACACGCCCTTCTTCGCCGACGACGAACGCGCCGCCCTGGCGCTGGCCGAGGCCGCCACCCGGATCGCCGACGGCGGCCGCGTCGAGGACGACGTGTGGGCCGAGGCCGCCCGGCACTTCGACGACGCCCGGCTCGCCGCCCTCGTCACGGCGATCGCGTCGATCAACTCCTGGAACCGCGTCAACGTCGTGCTGCAGAACGCGCCCGCCGCGAGGTAGGTGTCGGCGATCACGCCGGGAGCACTTGCCGCACTTATTTAAGACATGTAGTATCCAGGATAGAAAACGTAGAGAATCAAGGAGCCGAGATGTCGACCATCACCCTTTCCCGCGCCGCGACCGCCGAGACCCTCGTCAGCGACCCGGCCAGCATCATCACTCTCCTCGCCGACAGCGACACGACCGGTGGCGCGATCACGGCGAACCGCTCGAAGTTCGCGGAGGGTTCCTTCGGTGCTCCGCCGCATTTCCACGAGAAGGCGACGGAGGCGTTCTTCGTCCTCGACGGGACGCTGCAGGTCCTGACGGGCGAGGAGATCGTGACCTTGTCGAAGGGGGACTTCCTGGTCGTCCCGCCGAAGACGCCGCACGCTTTCGCTCCGGCCCCCGGCGCGGAGGCGGATGTGCTGGTGCTGTTTACGCCGGGCAACGACCGCTTCGACTACTACCGCCTGCTGGACCGCCTCGCCCGCAAGGAGGCGACGGTGCAGGACCTGCGTGATTCGCAGGAGCGTTTCGACAACCACTACACGGAGAGCACGGTGTGGACGGGCCGCAAGGGCTGACGGGGGAGGGTGGCCGCGCGTTTGGCGCGGCGGTGAGTGGGGCGGCGAGGCTCGCGCGGGGGCGCGGGCCTCGCCGCTTTGGCTGGTGGGGGCGGGGGCCTGCCTCGCCGGGGCGCGGGGTGGGGGACCGCAGGTTCGGCGGGTGGGCGGGGCTCGCTTCGCTTGCCAACCCGCGCCGGGGACCCGACACCGGCGGCGGGCCGCAGCCAGATCTCATGCCGCAAAGGCGGTTTCGTTCGCGCCGCCCAGATAGGCACAGGTTCTTAAGAGCTCACCCGCAAACGCCGGGAACCCAAGGCGCCAGTCCCGCGAGCGTGAGTCTCGCTTCGCTCGCCCACGCAGGCCAGGGAACCCGGCCTCAGCGGCCCGCCAAGGCCGAGCCCCGCTTCGCGGCTCACCCACGCCGGGGACCTGGCCGTGTTTCCGCGCTCACGCCGGGGACCCGGCACCGGCGGCGGGCCGCAGCCCGATCCCATACCGCTCAGGCGGTTTCGTTCGCGCCGCCCGAATAAGCACAGGCCCTTAAAGCTCACCCACCAACGCCGGGAACCCAAGGTGCCGGTCCCGCGAGCGTGAGCCTCGCTTCGCCCGCCCACACAGGCCGGGAACCCGGCCACAGGCGTCTCCCGATGGGTGAGGCTCGCTTCGCTCGCCCACCCAACACGGGGAGACCCGGCCGCAGCGGCCGGTCAAGGCCGAGTCGCGCTTCGCTTACCCACCCACGCCGGGAACCCGCCGCGTTCCCGCACCTCGGCGAGTCTCGCTTCGCTCACCCACGCGGGCCGGGTACCCGGCACCGGCGGCGGGCCGCAGCCCGATCCCATACCCGCAAGGCGGTTTCGTTCGCGCCGCCCAAACAAGCACAGGCCCTTAAAACCTCACCCACCAACACCGGGAACCCAAGACGCCGGTCCCGTGAGCGTGAGTCTCGCTTCGCTCGCCCGCCCACGCCGGGGCCCCGCCGCGTTTCCGCACCTCGGCGAGTGTCGCTTCGCTCGCTCGCCACGCCGGGTACCCGGATGCGTTCCTGCACCCTGGCCGGGGACCCGGCACCGGCGGCGGGCCGCAGCCCGATCCCATACCCCTCAGGCGGTTTCGTTCGCGCCGCCCAAACAAACACAGGCCCTTACAACCTCACCCACCCAACACCGGGAACCCAAGACGCCGACCCCGCCAAGCGTGAGCCTCGCTTCGCCCGCCCACACAGCCCAGGAACCCGGCCACAGGCATCTCCCGATGGGTGAGACTCGCTTCGCACGCCCACACAGGCCCGGAACCCGCCGCGTTCCCGCACCTCGCCGAGTGTCGCTTCGCTCGCCCGCTGACGCCGGGTGCCCGGCCGCGTTTCCGCGCCCTGGCCGGGAACCCGGCACCGGCGGCGGGCCGCAGCCCGATCCCATACCCCTCAGGCGGTCTCGTTCGCGCCGCCCAAACAAACACAGGCCCTTAAAACCTCACCCACCAACCCAGGGAACCCAAGACACGCCCCCACAAGCGTGAGCCTCGCTTCGCCCGCCCACACAGGCCGGGAACCTCGCCGCGGCGTCCGTTCAGGGGAGAGTTCCGCTTCGTGGTCCGCTCTGGTGGGGACCCGGCCGCAGCGCGCTCGCCAAGGGCAAGCTTCGCTTCGCGGTTCTCCGCAGGCCGGGAACCCGCCCGCAGCAGTGTCACCAAGGCTGAGCCCCGCTCCGCTCACCCACCTACGCCGGGCACCCGCCCGCACCCACCGGAGCGGCCCGCACCCGCCCGTAGCAGTGTCACCAAGGCTGAGCCCCGCTCCGCCCGCACCCGCCCGCCAAAGCCGAGCCCCACCCCGCCCCACCCACCCCACCGGCGGCCGACCCCGCTCCCCTACCCCTCACGCGGTCTCGTTCGCGCCGCCTCAAGAACTCAGTACCGCGTTAAACGCGCCGCCGCCCGTAGTCCCCTCTGTAGTAGCCGCTGGTCGCCCAGGAGTGTCCGGAGGCGCTTCTCCAGCCCCGCGATGGGTGTGAGGTTCTGTGGCGCTCTGGGGTCCTTGTACGGCGATGAGGCGAGTCGGGGCAGTACGCGTGCGGCGTTGTCGGCGAGTGTGGTGACTTGGTCGAGTGTCAGGTCCATGGATGCTTCGAGCCGGACGAGTCCCGCGGCGGGTACGTCCGCGCCGGGCAGGCGCAGGTACCAGGAGTACCGCTCCCAGGACGTGTCGAGGGCGAACACGGGCGTGCGTTGCCCGGCTTTGAGCGCGTTGACGACGCGGATCAGTTCGGCTGTCAGGTATTGCACGCGGTGGGACTTGATGTAGCCGAGGGCGCGGGGGACGTGGGCGCGGCCGTGGAGGGGCCCGTCGACGATGAGGAGTTCGTCGTCTTGGACTTCGGCTTGGTCGGTGACGGCGATTTCGAGGGCGCGGAGGTGTTGCTGGACGGCGTTGACGAGGTCGCCGGTTTCGCCGTCGCCGACGCGGTGGGCGGTGTACACCGCCGTGGGGTAGGCCCGTAGGGAGGGGGCGTCCTTGGCCGATGTGAACAGTCCGTGCATGACGCGGCTGGCGACGACTTTGGCGCCTCCGGCGGTCGAGCAGCGGACGACGCCGGCGGCGTAGGACGCGCAGATCCCGGGCCTGGCCTCTCCGTTGTCGTCGGGGGTGAGCCAGAGGTGCGCGTCGAGTCGCCGGACGCCGTCGACGAGCAGGACGGAGCTGGGCAGGCTGGTGTCGGCGGGGTCTCGTGGCCCCCACTCGGCGAGCGGGACCTCGATTCCGGCGTCGACCTTCGCCTTCGACTGCGTGACGCCGTCGTCGGAGACGTAGGCGGGATCCCACGCGTCTACTTGAATGTGCACCGGCAGCCCTCACCTTGGATATGCACTTGTCACGCCTTCATGTCGAAGAACGCCCCGGAGGGCCGGCCGGCACGTTCACGCCACGACTTTCTCGACTTTCGCGCCGATCGCGTCCTTGGTGACTTCGAAGCGCACCGGGATGCGGTCGGCGAGGGCGGGGACGTGCGTCACGACGCCGACCATCCGGTCGCCCTTGACGGCAAGGGCTTCCAGCGTCGTCGCCACGGTGTCCAATGTGGACGCGTCCAGGGTACCGAAGCCCTCGTCGAGCATGATCGACTCAAGGTGGGCGGTACCGGCCGACATCCCCGCCAGTTGCCGCGACAGCGCCAGCGCCAGCGCCAGCGAGGCCGCGAAGGTCTCCCCGCCCGACAGTGTGTACGCGGGCCGCCGCTGCCCGGCGTCGTGGTGGTCGACCACGTGGAACTGGTCGTTGTCGTACTCCAGGTCGTACTGCCCGTCGCTGAGATCGCGCAGGATCGCCGTGGCATCGTCCAGGAGGATCTCCAGCGCGGCATGGGTCAGCCAGGCCAGGAAGTTGCGCGCGTTGAGGTGTTTGGCCAGCTGTTCGGCGACGGCCGCCTCGGCGCGTTTCTCGTCGCGGTCGAGCCGCAGCTGCCCGGCCTGTTCACGGCGTGTGACCAGGTGCTTGTAGTCGTGCTCAGCCTGCGACAGCGCGCGGGCCGCCTCGGTGAGGTAGTCCGAACCGTCGGCGCTCGACGGGACCGGCCGATCGGCCTCGGCCAGCAGCGCCAGCAGCTCGTCGTCGATCGCGGCGGCGTTCGCGCGTGCCTCGGCGACCTCCGCCTTGGCGTCCCCGTGCAGGTTCAGGGCTTCGGCGAGGCGCTCGCCGACCCAGGCCGCGAGGTCCTCCCAGGAGGCCTTGAGGTCGCGCCGGTCGGCCGGGGGAGGCCCGAGCCGGGCGAGGCGGTCGCGGGCGGTGTCGAAGGTCAGCCATTCCTTGCTGACCCGCTCCTTGACCATGGTCACGCGGGCGTCGGCCTTGCGGAAACGCTCGCGCGCGGCCGTGACCTCGCGCCCGGCCTCGGCGAGGGCGAGCCGCTGCCGTTCGGCCTCGGCGATCGCCTCGGCGGCCTCCGCGCGGCTGGGCGCGCCGGCGAGACGTTCACCGGCGGCGGCGTGTTCGGCGACGAGCTCGTCGAGGAGGGCGGTGCCGTTCTGGAGCTGCGTCTCGGCGGCCGTCAGGCGCTTCCCGGCGGCCGACTGCTCGCGGCGGGCGGCCTCGTGGGCCTTCGCGGCCAGTTCCAGGGCCTCGGTGGGCAGGGGAGCGGGCAGCGCGGCGACGTCCTGGTCGCAGACCGGGCACGGCTCCCCGGCCACCAGGTGGGGGCGGAGGGTGGCGGCGACGTCGGTGGTCCGCGCGGTCTCCAGCGCGGACTCGGCGTGCGCGGCGGCCTTGTCGGCTGCTTCGGCGGCCGTCCTGGCCGCATCGGCCTCGGTCCTCATCGCGGCGACCTTGGTGCGGCCGTTCTCGATCCGGCCGGTCTTCTTCTCGTGCTCGTCGTAGGCGGCGAGGAGCGCCTGGAAGCGCGCCGGGTCGCTCTCCCCGAGGGAGGCCCGCAGCTTCTCCTCGGCGGCCTCGGCGGCGTCGCGGACCGTCTTCGCCGCGGTGAGCGCGGTCTCGGCCTCGACGACGGCGCCGGTGGTCGCGTCCAGGTCGACCGGCGGGCTCACGGCCCGCAGCATCGCCAGGTGTTCCTCCACCTTGGACAGGCCGTCGCGGGCGCCGTCGACCGCGGTGCGCGCCTCGCGCAGTTGCGGGACGCGTTCCTTCAGCCGCGACTCCAGCCGCCGCATGCGCTCGATGTGCGCCGAGGCGGCCGCGATCTCGTCCTCGCCGACGGCGCCGAGTTCGGCGAGCTGGCGGTCGAGTTGTTCGAGGCCGCCTTTCGCGGCGATCGCGCGCTGACCGGCCTCCTTGCCGATCTTCTTGTAGACGTCGAGGCCGAGCAGGTTCTCCAGGATCTTCTGCCGCTCGGCGTTCTTGGCGCGCAGGAACTCCGCGAACGCGCCCTGCGGCAGGACCACGCACTTGGTGAACTGGTCGTAGGGCAGGCCGATGACCTGCTCGACGCGCGCCGACATCTCCGAGGGCGAACCGGCCAGGACCTGGCCGAGTTTGGCGGCGTCGACCTCGTCGATGCGGGAGACGTCGACGCTGTCGGGGATGCGTTCGAGCCCGGCGCTGAAGGTCGACACGTCGCCTTTGGAGTTGCGGCGGACCACGCGCGTGGCGACGTAGCGTTTCCCGCCCGCGGCGAACACCAGCCGCACGCGGGCCTCACCGGTCGACGGGGCGAGGGCGTCGCGGACGCCCGTGCCGTTCCAGCGCGGGACCTTGCCGTAGAGGGCGAAGCAGATCGCGTCGAGGACCGTGGACTTCCCGGCGCCGGTCGGGCCGACGAGCGCGAAGAAGTCGGCGTCGGCGAAGTCGAGCGTGGTCTGCTTGCGGAAGGCCGCGAAGCCGACGACGTCGAGCCGCAGCGGCCTCATGCCGCCGTCCCTTCGCTGGACGCCTCGTCGTAGAGCCTGTCGAACAACTCGGTGACCTTCTCGTCGTCGTGGCCGCTGTCGGTGAGGTAGTCGCCGAACAGTTCGCGGGGGCTGCGGCCGGCCCGCCGCGCGGTGGACTTCCCGCTCTCGTTGTCGAAGATGACGGGGTCGATGCGCACTTCGATGGCGTTGGGGAACAGCTCCTGGACCTCTTCGCGGAGACCGGCCCGGGGCTTCTCCTTGATGTAGACCCGCAGGAGCGCGTCGCCGTCGATCTTGACGATCCGCTCGCGGTCCTTCTTCAGGCCGTCGAGGTCGCCGCGGACCGTGCGCAGCTTCACCGCGCTGGTCAGCGGGACGTGGCGGACCTTCGCCGGCGTCGAGACCGTCACGTCGACCAGGAGCACGCCCGGTACGGCGTCCTCCTCGCCGAAGTCGACGGTGATGGGGCCGCCGGAGTAGCGGATCGGGCAGGGCCCGTCGATGCGCTGGCGTTTGTGGATGTGGCCGAGGGCGACGTAGTGCGTCGACGGCGGGAAGATCGTCGCCGGGATGTTGTACGAGGCGACGGTGTGCGCCTCGCGCTCGGTCTTGCCGAGCTTCGAGCCGTAGACGGTCAGGTGACCGGTGACCAGGTTGACCGCGCTGTTGTCGAAACCGCCGGTGAGGGCGGCGAAGAGGCGGCGGACGTGGTCGGCGTAGCTCTGGTCGGCCTCGGCGGCGGTCAGTTCGAACATCTCCGTGGCCCGCACGGCGTAGCGCTGGGAGACGAAGGGCAGCGCGGCGCAGCGCCACGGTTCGCCGTCGCGCGTGGTGCCGGTGACCAGGTGGTCCTTGGCGGTGCCGATCTTGCCGCGCACGACGATTCCGGCGGCCTCGGCCCACGAGCGCAGCGCGTCGATGGCCGGGCCGTTGTCGTGGTTGCCCGCGATGGCGATCACGTCGGCACCGGTCGACCGCAGCGCGCTGAGGGTGTCGTAGAGCAGGCCCTCGGCCAGCGCCGATGGCGCCGAGGTCTCGAAGAGGTCGCCGGCGACGATCACCAGGTCGGGCTTCTCCCGCCGGGCGATCTCGGTCATCTCCCTCATCACGGCCCGCTGCTCGGGCAGCCGCGACTGTCCTTTGAGGACCTTGCCCAGATGCCAGTCCGAGGTGTGCAGAATGCGCACTTTAGGTAGACCTCACCGTCTCGATGCCGTTGTTGCCTTGGGTCTGTTCGCACTGTACGGCCCCACCCCGGGCCCCCACCGCGGCCTCACGCCGCCGTGAACTCCACCTTGCGATTCTCGGCGTCGGCCACCACCAGGCGCACCGACAGCGCCTCCCCGAGCGGCAGTCCTTCACCGGTGCAGCGCGCGATGACCGCCGGGTCGGCGATCTGCACCCGCCCGGCCGGCCTGCGGTCCTCGACGTCGATCACCACCGACTCGAAGCGCTCGCCGACGCGCGGTGCGAGGACGGTCGCCTCGACCAGGTCCACCGCCGCGCGCTCCACGCTGCCCGCCCGTCTGCCCGAGACCGCCATCTCCTTCGGCAGCGCGGGCAGGGCCTCGCGCACCCACGAGGGGATCTCGGTCCCCGCGCACAGCGCGAGGCAGACCTCGGTGGCGTAGCGGTCGACGAGGCGCCGCAGCGGCGCCGTGACGTGCGCGTAGGGCGCGGCGACGGCCGAGTGGAGACCCTGCTCGGGCGGGGCGCCGTCGAAGGACTCGTAGCCCGAGCCGCGCAGCAGCATCATCGACTCCTGGAGGAAGGCCGCGTGCTGCGAGCGTGCCGGATCGAGCCCGGCGACGACCTCGCCGTAGCCGCGGCCTTCCGGCCACGCGACGTCCAGCGCCTTCGCGACCCGGCGGACCTTGGCGATGTCCTGCTCGGACGGTGTCGGCAGCACCCGCAGCACCCCGACCCCGCCGTCGAGCATCATCCGGGCCGCCGCGATGCCCGTGAGCAGGGAGATCTGGGCGTTCCAGCCCTCGGCCGGGAGCGGGAAGCGGAAGGCCAGGCGGTAGCCGCCGTTCTCCCCGACGACCTCCTGCTCGGCGGTGGGGATGCTGACCCCGCCCCGGGCGCGTTCGAGGGCCTGGCGCAGCCGCCCGACCTCGGCGAGCAGCGCGATCGTGCCCTCGGCGGTGCCGGCGTCGATGGACTCCTGGACCGCGCGGTATTCGAGGCGGTCACGGCTGCGGACCAGGGCGCGGGTCACCTCGGCGGCGGTGATCTCACCGGTCGCGTCGAGGTCGATCCGCCACAGCGCGGCCGGTCTGGTCTTGCCCGGCAGGAGACTGGCCGCGCCCTCGGACAGCTCGCGCGGATGCAGCGGGACGTTGCCGTCGGGCAGGTAGACGCTCTCGCCGCGCAGGTGGACCTCGGTGTCGAGGGCGCCGCCGGGCGTGACGAAGGCGCCGACGTCGGCGATGGCGTACCAGACGCGGAAGCCCTCGCCCGCGCGTTCGATACACATGGCCTGGTCGAGGTCCATCGAGCCGGGCGGGTCGATGGTCAGCAGCGGGACCTCGGTGCGGTCGGCGCGCGCGGGCAGCGCACGGCCCGCGGCGTCGAGCGCCTCGGTCAGGGCCGCCGGGCCGAACTCGACCGGCAGGCGCATCTCGGCGCGGATGCGGGCGAAGCCCGCGGTGAGGTCGGGCTGGACGGCGTCGGCGACCTGAAGGATGCGGCGAGGCATACCGACGAGCCTAGGCGCTGGGTACGACGGAAACGGTCAGCCGCGCGAGACGGCCGCCCCGCGTGGTCATTTCCGGCGGCGCAGGCGCTTCTCGGCGGCGCGGCGGGCGTCCAGATCGGACGCCGCGGCATCGCCGCCGCCGGCCGCGACCGGCTTCGCGCGACGGCGCTTGACCAGCCACACCGGGATGAACAGCGTCGCCAGGAACACCGCGAAGACACCGGCCACGCTCCACCCGCGGGCCGTCTGGACCGGGTGTCCCACCGGGTAGACCCGCCCGTGGTCCTCGTCGGCCTTGCGGTCGCGGTCGGTGCGGCGCTCGACGGCGACCTCGCCGGACAGCGGCGACATGGAGTAGACGGAGACGCTCTCCCGCCACTGCTCCCCGGTCGCCGAACCGGTCCAGGTGACCTCCGCCCGGCACTCGTAGGGAGCGCCGAACCAGGACGACGCGCACGTGTCGACGCGCGCCGTCCCGGACACGATCGCCCAGCCGGCGGCCGAGCCGAAACGTTCGAGCCCGGACAGCGCGAAACCGGCCAGGACGACCGCGGCCAGCCCCCACCCGATGAACAGCGCGAGCAGCGCCCACGCCTTCCTGTTCGCGCGTCCGGACGTCGTCATCGTCAGCCGTCCCTGCCGCCGTGGGCGTTCTCTTCGCCCTCCTTGTAGGCCTTCGCGCCCTCCTTGGCGGTCTTCTGCGCGTAGGAGTCGTTGAACGCGGCCGGCGCGTCGCCGAACTTGCTGTTGAAGTTGCCCAGGGGTTCGCTGTACTTCTTCAGCGGCGAACTGTTCACCAGGTCCTGGATGCCCTTCGCCTTCAGCCTCGCGGGACTGGACTTGACCGCCCGGTCGGCCCAGTTGTGCATGGTCTGCGAGCGGTCGCCGAGGGCCTTGGCGACCTTCTTGCCGGTCTCGCCGAGCTTGTCGAACTTCGCCACGAAACGCTTGATGACCGTCAGCAGCTTCGACATCCGCTTGGTCAGGTTGCTGGCGGTGATCGTCAGGTCGACGCCGAGGCTGGTGAAGAAGGCCGCCATCGACCCGCCGAGGGTCGGGCCCGCCGCGGCCGCGGCCACGATCGCCTGCGTGATGATGCGGCTGATGAACGACGCGATCATGTCGAACACGATCGCGCGCTCGGTCGCCACGACCATCCCGGCGATCGCCACGCCCTGCCCCACGTCGTCGGAGTGGGCGGCCAGCGCGCGCAACCCGGCGATGTAGTCGGCGGCGTTGGTGCGATAGCGCTGCGCGGCCTCCCCGGCCCACGAGGCGATCCCGCCGAGGGACTCCTCGTAGTACTTGGCGGTCGCGGCCATCTCCTGGGCGATGTTGCCCCAGGTCTGCGACACGGCCGTGATCGCGCCAGGGTCGCCGGTGAGCATCTCCAGGGGCTCGCGGATCCAGGCGATGTGCTCCATGAGCCACCCGACGCCGGCCTTGACGAGCTCGCCGAGCGGGTTGAGGGCCACGCCGAGCAGGTCGAGGCCGACCGACAGGCCGTCGACGGCGAGGGTGACCCAGTCGGTCTTGCCGTCCTGGCCGATGTCCTTCCAGGCGCTGTAGCCGCTGTCGATGAGACCGGCGCCGGCCGTGGCCGACGGTCCCTTGTTCTCCGCGACCAGTGGCCCGGGTCCGATCGTCGCTTCGCCGGTCATCTGAAGAGCCCCGATTCGTGCACGTCGGTCCACATCTGTTCGATGGCCGTCTCGTTGGCCATGTAGCACTCGTTGTTGGCCTCGATGCTCTTGTGGAACGCACCGGCGAGCTCGGCGGCCTGGTTCATCATCTCGGTGGCGTCGCCGAGGCACATTTCGAGGATCGGCGGGACGAGCGCCTGCAGGAAGAGCCCGTAGGCCTCGAAGCCGCCGTAACCGACCTGGTCGGAGGCGTCCTTGCAGCGTTTGACGCTGTCCTTGACGGCCGTCAGGGGCGTCAGGTGCCCGCTGAGTTCTTCGGTGGAGACGTTGAATCCCATCAGCGGTAGCCTCCGTCGCCGTAGCGGTCGTAGCCGAAGCCGCCGCGGGAGTCGCGGTCGTCCTCGGGTTCTTCTTCGATGTCGGGCATGGTGCTCTTGAGGAAGTTCATCGCGTCGGTGTCCTCGCCGACGACGTCGGACATGATGTCGAGCATCTTGGCCGAGGCCTCGCGCGTGGCCGCGCGGTAGGCGGTCATGAGGGCGGCCGTGAGCTGCGCCGGGGCGGCTCCGCTCGCGCGGGAGGTGAACCGCGCCGACAGCAGGACGCCCGACGGGTTGACCGTCACGGTGACCAGGCCGTCGCGGTCGCCCGCCTCGACGTTCGCGCGGGCGAGTTCGGCGGTCGCCTCCTCGCTGGTGGCGCGCAGTTTGGCGATGCGCGCGTCTTGCTGCGCCAGCCACTCGTCCGGATCGAGCAGCTTGCGGTTCAGGCCCCCGATGGGGTCGGTCATCGTCTCTCCTCCCGTGGTCGTGCTCGCGGCACAGTAGTACCGGCGCGCAAGACCGTGGAAGGGCCGGTCAGAACGGGATGTCGTCTTCTTCCTCGGCCAGTGCGAAGGGGTCGACCTGGCCGGTCGCCGATCGCAGTGTCGAGGCGGGCGGTTCCCCGGCCTCCTGCGGTCGCGTCGCCCAGGCCGGGAACGGGAACTCCACGACGAGCGGCACGGGCAGTTCGGGCTGGGCCACGAACATGGTGCCGGGTTTGGCCATGAGCACGCGCTGGCGCTGTGAGCTGGGCAGGAAGCCGTATTCGGGGCGGCCGGCCTCGGCCGGGTCGAGGCGGCCGACGACGCGGATGGCGCTGTTGGCGGCGATCCGGCGCTCCACCTCGCTGGCGGTCTGCTGCGCGCCGACCAGGATCACGCCGAGGGAGCGGCCGCGTTCGGCGATGTCGAGCAGGATCTCCTTGATGGGGCTCGTGCCGTCCCGGGGGGCGTACTTGTTGAGTTCGTCGAGGACCACGAACTGCAGGGGCCGCGCGCTGCCGGCCTTCTCCTTGCGTTCGAACTCGGTGCGCAGCACCACGCCGACGACGAAGCGCTGCGCCCGGTCGGGAAGGTTGTGCAGGTCGACGACGGTGACCTGGGCGCCGTCCTCGGTGGACACGCCGTGCGCCCGGCGGGGCGGGAGGTCGCCGCGGACGAGGCGGCCGATGTCGCGCTTGGAGTTGATCATGCGGCGGATGAAGGCGTTGACCGTGCCCATGCCCATCGCGCTGCCCGCCCACTGGCCGCGGGTGTCCTCGTCGCCGAGGCGCTCGACGAGCAGGTCGACCAGATCGCCGTAGGAGCGCAGGAGCACCCCGTCGACGACGGCGGCGCCGTCGTCCTTCGGCTCGGCCTCACGCGCCAGCCTGGCCGCGACCTGGCCGACGACCATCGTGTACTGCTGGCGCTCGTCGTCGCCGTCGGCGAAGACGTAGGGGAGCAGCCGTTGCTGGCAGAACTCCGCGACCGTCCAGTAGAAGGACTCCACGCCCGTCGTGCGGCAGGCCACGTCGGGCGTGCCGTTGCGGTCGCCCTCGCGCGGGGGCGCGAAGACGGTCACCGAGCCGAAGGGCCCGGCGGGCAGGCCGAGACGCTCGTACTCGCCGCGCAGCCGGTCGTCGAGGTGCTTGTTGGGGTGGTCGAGCAGGAGCAGGTCCTCGCCCTTGACGTTGAAGATCAGCACCTTGGTGTTGACCGCTTCGCCGCCGAGCGCGTCGGAGTGCAGCAGGGAGTAGAGGAGCCACGTCGCGAAGCTCGTCTTGGTCGCCACGCCCGAGATGCCCGAGATGGAGACGTGCGCGCCACGGCTGCCGTCGAGGAAGTCGGCGTTGAGGTAGACCGGTTCGCCGTCCCGGCCGCGCCCCAGGGGGACCATCCGGACCATCCGGTCGAAGTAGAGGGCCGACGCGCGCGCGTCGCCCGTCGCGCGGAACACCGCGTCGCCCGGGCGCGGCGGCACGAAGACCTCCGGCTCGACGCGCGTCACGGTGATCTCGGCGGCCTCCTGCACCTGCGCGGGGAGCATGCCCTCGCTGATGAGGAACACGTCGGAGTCGAACTGGGCTCCCTCGTGCCGGGCCCGCACCGAGGTCACGACACCCGAGACGGTGACCGGGTCGCGGCCGGGCACCTCGCGGGAGGTCGTCACGACGTCGTCGAGTTGCAGGTATTCGCCCTCGGTCACCGCCACCCAGAACGACAGGGGGGTGGCGTCCTCGGTGCCGAGCACCCTGCCGACGGGCCTCGCGTCCAGCTCAGTCACGGACGCCATCCTCTCACCCGGTTGTGACAGCACGCACGTAGCGCAGGATCAGGTTGCCCTCGGCGTGCAGGGCGTGGGCCAGCCGCAGGGACCGGACCGGCGAGGCCGGGCCCGCCGTGATCCGGCCCGCACCGGCCCCGGCCAGCAGCGGCGCCACGGTCAGGCACAGTTCGTCGACGGCGTCGGCGGCGGTCAGCTCGCCGAGGATGTGCGGCCCGCCCTCGCACAGGATCTGCGGAAGACCGCGCGCGGTCAGCTCGCCGGTCATGGTGGCGAAGTCCACAGTCGACTCGCCGCAGACGACGATCTCGGCGACCTTCGACAGCGCCTCACACCGCTCCCGGGGAGCGTTCTCGCAGGTGAGGAGGATCGGCCGGACCGGCGCGCGGGTGAAGAGGGGAGCGGCGGGATCGAAGTCGAGGTTCGCGCTCACGATCGCCATCGTCGGCTGCTCGGCGAGGCCGTGCGCGCGGCGCCAGTCGACGCGCTTCCCGTCGAGGCGCAGGTCCTCGTAGCCCTCCCGCCGGACGGTGCCCGCACCGGCGACGAGGACGTCGCAGAGCATGCGCAGGATCTTGAAGACGCGCTTGTCGGCGCCGCCCGACAGGCCCGCCGACTCCCCGTCGACGGTCACCGCGCCGTCGGCGCTCGACACGAAGTTGATCCGCAGGTGCTTGACCGAACGGTCGGCCTGCTCGTAGCGGTCGATGATCTCGGCGTCGGACAACTCGGGCCCGGGGCCGTCGGTGGGAAGGAGGCGCGTGATCATCCCGACACCGTAGCCGGTGCGGTGATGGTGACGAGCCGGTCGCCTTCGCGCAGCGGGCCGGTCAGGTCGCAGTGGAGGCGCCGACCGTTCCGGCAGACCGCGACGACCACGTCGGCGAGCTCGCGCGGCCCCTTGCCGATCTCGCCGGCGGCGACGGGCCGCTCCGCGAGATCGAGGCCCCGGCCCTGGGTGAGGAGGTCCTCGATGACCTCGCTGATGGCCGGTGTGACCGTCGACATGCCGAGCAGGCGGCCCGAGGCGTCGGAGGACGTGATGACCGCGTCGGCGCCGCTCTGCCGCAGGAGCGGAGCATTCTCCGCCTCCCGCACCGCCGCGACGATCGTGGCGTCCGGGTTCGACTGCCGCGCGGTGAGCGTGACCAGGACCGAGGTGTCGTCGCGGTCGGCGGCCACGATCACCCGGCACGCCCCCGTGATGTGCGCCCGGGTGAGGATCGACGAACGCGTCGCGTCGCCCTGCACCGCGACGTAGCCGTCGGCGCTCGCCTCCTCGATGTGTTCGTGGCGGCGGTCGACGACGACGATGCGGTCGGCGGGGATGCCTGAGGCCCGCAGGGTCGCGATGGCGCTGCGGCCCTTGGTGCCGTAGCCGATGACGACGGTGTGGTCGCGCAATGTCCTGCTCCAGCTCTTCTCCCGCCACGCCGCACGCGTGCGCCGGGTGAGGACCTCGACGGTCGTGCCGACGAGAACGACGAGGAAGATCACGCGCAAGGGCGTGATCACGACGATGTTGATCAGGCGCGACGTGTCGTCGATCGGGACGATGTCGCCGTACCCGGTCGTGCTCAACGTGACCGTGGCGTAGTAGACGGCGTCGAGGACGGAGACGGCGCCGTCGGCGGAATCGCGGTAGCCCTCCCGGTCGATGATCACCAGGAAGCACGCGAGGACCAGACACGCGCCCGCCGCGCCGACGCGGATGAGGATCGCCCGTGCCGGACTCAGCCGCGCGCTGGGCATGTGCACGGGGGTGCGGTGGTCGGTGGACACGGGGGTAACTTAGCGCACGTACCGGACGATTCAGGCGAGGCCGGCGCTCGCGGGCCGATGACCGCGGCGGCCGTCGGCGAACTCGCCGGATCCGCCGTGCCGAACGCCGCCGGTGAAGGACGGATCATGGTGGCGCGATCGGCGGGCTTGCGCCCACCCCCCACGAAACAACCCCCGTCCTACCCTTGCCAACCAGCACCCCGTACGCGATCCTGTCCAGCGTGATCCTTACGCCGCAGCAGTTGTCGATCCAGCTGTACACCCTGCGCTCGCTCGCCGAGGACGATCCGGCGGCCGTGCTGGCCAAGCTCGCCGAGCTGGGCTACCGCTCGGTCGAGATGGCCGGGACGTACGGGCGCACGGCGGGCGAGTTCCGCCGCCTCCTGGACGACGCCGGGCTGCAGGCGACGTCGAGCCACGTCAAACTCAACGACGCGATCGTCGACACGATCAACGACGCGCTGACCCTCGGCCACTCCTTCATCGTCGTGCCGTGGGCGCAGTTCGACACCGCCGACGAGTGGCGGCGCTTCGCCGACGAGCTGACGGCCGCGGCGGTCCTGGCGCAGCAGGCGGGCATCAGCCTCGGCTACCACAACCACGCCCACGAGTTCACCCAGACGATCGACGGCGTGCGGCCCTACGAGCTGATCACGTCCAACACCGACCCGCACCTCGTGCACCTCGAAGTCGACCTCTACTGGGCGGTCCACGCCGGCGTCGACCCGCGCGACATCCTCGCGGCGAACCCCGGCCGCGTGCGCCAGGTGCACGTCAAGGACCGCACGATCGACGGCGCCATGGCCGACCCGGGCGAGGGCGTCATCGACTTCACCGACCTCATCCCCATGGCGGCGCGTTCCGGCGTCATCGAGTTCATCGTCGAACGCGACGACGC
This sequence comes from Phytomonospora endophytica, assembly GCF_014202425.1. Taxonomy (GTDB): domain Bacteria; phylum Actinomycetota; class Actinomycetes; order Mycobacteriales; family Micromonosporaceae; genus Phytomonospora; species Phytomonospora endophytica. The sequence continues at coordinate 435,445 of NZ_JACHGT010000005.1, forward strand.
CCACACCCCCTACGCCACCGCCGAGACGGGCCTGGCGTTCCTGCGTCAGTTCTGCTGAGGCAGCGGCACGCGGCCGCCGCGCTGCTCCCATCGCCCGCCGGCGGCCAGGTGCCCGACGAGGGCCCGCTGGAGGCTGTTGTCGCGCGGCAGCACCGCCAGGTCGGCCTTCTCGGGTGAGGGCACGACCTTCTTGAACACGAAGCGCAGCACGTCGAGCGTGCCGTGCAGCCCGGCCTCGTCCTTGGCGGGCATGAGCTCGAAACGCCGGCCGAAGGCGGCGATGTTCGACCCCGGCAGGACCTCGGCGAGCCTCGGGTCGAGCAGCCACGACAGGCACGTCGCGCGCGTCGCGGGATGGTCGGGGAAGTGCTTGGGATAGAACTCGGCCGCCCACGCGAAGGACGCGTCGCAGGCCTCGGGGCTCATCGGCCCGCCCGATTCGGGGATGTGCACGCCGAGGACCGGCTCGCCCTCGGAGAGGTGCATGTCGAACTGGAGCCGGCCGAGACGGTAGATCGAGCCGCGGAAGTGCAGCGTGAACCAGAAGGCCACGTCGAGCCCGGCCTCGCCGTAGATCTGGCGGTTGATGCGCAGTTTCTCCCCGACGTCGGCGAAGGTCGCCCACGACACCTCCTCGGGCACGCCCCGTTCGGCGTGCCAGGCGAGGGTCTCGGGGAGGTGCGCGAGGAACGCGTACAGGTAGGTGAGCCGGGCGCGCGGGTCGCGCTGGTCGGCCAGCGACGGCCACGACAGCATCCCGTGCCCGCCCATGTCGGAGCGCAGGTGCGCGACGCAGCGTTCCAGCACCCACCACATGGCCGGGTCGGCCTCGGGGTCCGGGCGCGCGGTGACGACGTCGGCGACGTCGATCTCGTCGGCGCCCATGCGGTGCAGGATCCGGATCACCTCCGAGCGGTCCGGCAGCCGTACCGGCTCGGCGGGCGCCCCGAGCTCGTCCCAGGTGGTCAAGATCTCCTGCGCGGCGTCGGGCCACCCCAGCCTCGTCCGCACTTCCCGCACGTCAATCACCGCGCTATCTCACCCGACGGCGACCGGCTCCGTCAACTCTCAGGTTCGCCGCCTAGAATCCGCGTGTGTCCCGGTTCCTCACCCGTCGCTGGCTGCTCGTCCACGCCGCGCTGATCGTCGTGTGCGCGGCCTTCGGCTACCTCGCGTGGTGGCAGATCGGCCGTGCCGCCGGCGGAAACGCGCTGAGCTGGGCCTACGCCTTCGAATGGCCGTTGTTCGCGTTGTGCGCGATCGCCTTGTGGGTCCGCGAGATCCGCGAGGAGCTGCGCAAGCACGGCCCGCTCGCCCGCGTCGAGGAACCGCCGATGGAGTCGCCGTTCCCGACCGACGTGACGCACGCCGCCCCGGGCGGCTCCGGCGAGCCCGACGACGCGTTGTCGGCGTACAACGACTATCTGGCGTGGATGAACGAGAACCCGGACAAACGAGCCAGCGACTACCCAGGGAGACAGACCGCATGAAGGCCGCCCTCACCCGCTACCGCGTGATGTCCTACATCGTCGGCACCCTGCTGGTCCTGCTCTTCTTCGTGGCCATGCCGCTGAAGTACGCCGGCGCCAACGACTCGCTGGTGGCGATCATCGGCCCGGTGCACGGCTTCCTGTACGTCTTCTACCTGATCGCCGCCTTCGACGTGGCCCGCCGTGCGGGCTGGCCGCTTAAGCAGACGCTGCTGGTCCTGATCGCGGGGACCGTTCCGGTGGTCTCCTTCGTCGCCGAGCGCTGGGTGCACCGGCAGATCGCGCCGAAGCTGGCCGCCGAGGCCGCCTGATCACGCTGCGCGACCTGGGGTGGTCGCGCTCCCATCGGGTGCGATTTAACCCGAATCTTTTGTTTACTTGGCGGTCACCACTCCGCTAGGCTGCCGACAATCACTGGACCGTCCAATGTGGTTGGAGGCTCTCCATGGCCGGAGAAGTAGGCATCCGGAGCGTGCACGACGCGGGCTCGTCGGGGCGGCAGGCGGAAACGGCCGCCGACGGCTTCAAGAGCGTCCGCCGCAACTTCGACACCTTCTGCGACGAGGCCGGCAGCGCCGCCAACGAAGGCCCGATGGTGCGGGGGATCCAGAGCTTCCAGGAGGACAACGCCAAGGCCCTCCAGTCGATCGCCACGCACGGCAGATCGGTCGGCGAGAACATCCAGGGTGGGACGGGGATGACCGTCAACTACGACACCGACATCGCCGACGGTTACCGGCTGATCACGCCGAAGTTCGGTGACGCCCGGTACAAGCAGCTTCTCGACATCAACCGCTAGGAGGACGCCGTGGCATGGGACGCCAGCCCCTGGGAGACCAAGGCGAATGACGCGGTGGTGCGAGCCAACGCCAACAACCTCAACGGGCTCGCCGGTCAGATCACCGGGCGCGGTTCGAATCTGCGCGGAACGATCGAGAAGGGCGCGGTGGAGTTCAGCTCCATCGTGTCCGACCCGATCCGGCAGCGCAACGCCGACAACATGGCCTCCTGGCAGGAGGGCACGCAGGCGGCGATCTTCGGCGGGACCGTCCTCAACGGCTGGGCGGGCGAGATCAAGACCTTCCGGCTGGCACTGGAGGCGCTGGAGGCCCGTTACCGCACCGAGCTCAACAAGATCTTCGAGATCGGCACCGGCGGCCCGGGCGAGGGCGCGGCCAGCACCTCGCGGCTTCAGCGGCAGGAGAGCCTGGAAGGCGAGCTCACGCGCGAGGCGACCCGCCTGCGCGGGGTGTTCGACGACGAGACCGAGAAGCGCGGCGGCCAGATGGCCAACGGTCCCACGCCCGAGGTGCTGAAGGAGCTCGTCGGCAGCGGGGAGATGGGCTGGGCGGCGTTCAACCTGTGGGGGGTCAAGGCACCGGTCCCGCTGGACGCCAAGGACGGTGAAGACCTCGCCGAGATGCTCAAGAACAAGATCAAGAACGGTGAGAAGCTCACCGACGCCGACCGCGAGCTGCTTCTCCAGCTCCAGGCCCTGACCGGGCACGCGGCGTGGTTGCAGAAGAACGGCGGCGACCTCACCAAGAACGAGCTGGCGTTCCTCAAGGCCTTCTACGACGGCATCGGCGGCAAGCGTGTCTACGGTGGCGGCGGCATGGGCGGCAACCACGACATGATCAACAACGGGGCGCTGTTCCAGATCGACGAGTGGCTCAAGGACGGCAAGCTCTCGGCGGGCGACGCCGCACTCGTCCGCGGGGCGGTCGGTTCGGGCATCCTGGCGCTGTCCGACGAGGGCATCGGCGGCGGTCTGGACATGCTGCCCGAGACCGTGCAGCGCTTGGTCAACACCGAGATCAACGACGACCAGATCGACGGCAACAACGTCGCGTCCGAATGGCGCGAGGGCTTCGGGAAGCTGGCGCCGCTGCTCGGTGCCGCCGCTCCGGGCCTCGTCGGTGGTCTGGCCTTCTCCAGCCGCACCACGGTCCGGATGGCGGAGTTCGCCCACTGGCTCGGCGGGGCCGAGGACAAGCCGCCCTTCGGGCTCAAGGGCGGAGTCGAGCACCTCGCGGGGATGGAACAGATCCTCGACGCCTCGACCCGCAACCACGAGGCGAACCAGACGGTCCTCACCGGCGGCGTCCGCAACTCCGAGTACGGCGCCGACACCCCCGAGTTCGTGCTCCGCGAGCTGTTCGGGCAGCCGTGGAAGGACAACGGCAAGTCCGCGGCGGGTCTCATCGACTGGATCCCCGGCGCGGCCACCAGCGACGAGCCCTACGAGCGTTACCTCGCGGGCACGTCGACGGCTTCGCTCATCGACGTCATGACCAACACCGAGAAGACGCACTGGGACCAGCCCGCCTTCGAGTTCTTCACCGGGGCGGGGGGCCCGCTCGACGGCGACATCAACTCGCCGATGGGCAAGCTCAACCCCTACGTCTCACGTGAGATGGGTGAGATCGCGACCACCTACATGCAGTCCTTCGGCGGGATCGACGGTTCCGACTCGCCCAAGACGCAGTGGGGTTACATGATCACCGATGCCAACGGCAAGGAGGTCTGGGTCAACGACGGGCTGCAGATCTCCGAGAACGACCGCGTGCGGTTCTTCCAGCTCGTGGCCGGTGACCCGGTGGCCGGCGCGAAACTCGGCGACGATGTGATGGCCGTGATCTACGACAACTCCAAGACGATGGCCGAACACCCCGAACTGGCCGGGCGGCTTTCGGCGGTCAACGGGCAGCTCTTCGGGAACCTCGCCAACGGGCTTCGCAACAACGCGCTCGACTACGTCGCCGGTGTGGAGTCCGGCCAGGCCGGCGACACGGCCAAGGCGATCAGGGGCGACACGATCCTGTCGACCTGGGCCGGTGCGGGGGTCAGTGTCGGCTTCACCGGGCTCGGCACGGGCATCGACATCTACGACAACCTCCACCCCGGGGGCCGCCTCGGGAGCGACGTGCACGGCCCGCTGATCAAGAGCCTGCCGACCGGTATCGCCCAGGCGATCATCGGTGCCGTCATCCCGCTGAACATCGATCCCACCACCCCCTACGACGCCAGCGACATCGACATGAAGCCCGTCGCCGGCAACATCGACCAGCCGCGCTTCCAGGCGTACCAGATGCACGGCATGCTCGCCAACCAGCTGGAGAGCGGGAAGATCGACTACAACGATCTGCCGAAGAACCTCCAGGGCGACAACGGCGGGCTGCGCGGCATGCACGCCGAGACCGAGGACATGAAGCGGATGACCTCGGACCTGGCCGCGGCCTTGAGGAAGTCGGGAGTGGACCCGGCCGACACCAAGTTCGACTCCTACATCTACGCCTCCGACGGCGACCGGCACGACTTCAACAAGGACTACGACGAGTACAAGAAGTGGCGGAACAACCCCGAGCACTTCGAAGGCTCCGGGGGCAAGGCTCCCGACCCGACCGATTGATCCGCGTACCGCGGCCCGGGCCTTCTGGTCCGGGCCGCGGTCCTGGGTGCGTCTACCTCACCCCCCACGCCCGGATCGTCGTCGCGGTCACGCTCGCGCCGTTCGCGTCGGTCGCCGACACGCGCGTCGACACGAAGCGCGCGCCTGCTGGGTGCCTCAGTGAAGCGGTGGCGTGGTCACCGACACGGCTGACGGTGACGGCCTTCCAGGTGGCGCCGTCGTCGTAGGAGACCTCGAAGCGCAGCCTCGTCGCGGTCGTCGGCGGGGTTCCGGGCTGGCGGTAGACGTCGAGGGTCAGGTCCTGCCGGTACTTCCCGGGCACGAAGCCGTCGCTGATGTTCGGCGAGTCGATCCGTACGGCGTTGAGCCCGGCGGGGGTGCCGTCCATGCGGTGGTGGGGGATGGTGAAGGTCCAGGTCGCGGTGGTCTTCGTGCCCAGGACCGACCAGGGGACGTCGCGTTCGGCGGTGCAGTCGAGGGTGTGCGAACCGTGCGCCATGGCGTCGACGACCACGCCGCCGACGCACGGCTGTTCGGTCGACAGGATCTCCATGCCGTGCGGGTCGCGCAGGCGTGTCGTCCCGGTGACCAGCGGCCCCTCGTAGTTGGCGCGCACGTTCGGGTCGGAGCCGGTGAACATGGGCATCCGGATCGCGAGGTGCCCGCCGTGGTGCATCCACGCGCCGCCGGAGTCCTCGGGTCCGCCGACGCCCGCGCCGAGGGGCGCCTCGTTCCAGTGCACGGTCTGGGGTGTCAGGGTCCGTTCGCCGGCCCAGAACAGCTGCTCGAAGTTCTGCCCGTCGCCGACGAAGGTGAAGCCGCCCCAGGTGAGTCCCGGGTGCAGCGAGAAGAACTCGGTCCGTTGCGACGGCCACGCCACCTCGGTGACCGACGCGAAACCGGCGAGGCCGTCGGGTGAGGCGGCGACCTGGTTGAGCCGTGAACCTTCGATCCGCGTGGTCCCCTGCGAGTGGTACACGGCCTGTTCACGTGACAGGCCGCTGTCCCGCGCGGTGTAGGCGGGTGTGGCGGGAAGCCCGCCGGTGGAAGGGAAGTAGAGCGTGTAGACGTGCGTGGTCACGCCGCTTCGCACCGCGCGATGGACGGGCTGGTAGGAGTAGAACAGCCTCGTCTTCGGTGCCGTGCCGGCCGAGACGACGTACACGGGCGCGCCGACGGTGTTCGCGCCGATCCCCGTCGCGCCGAAGCTGAGGGTCACGTTGGCCTCGCGGTAGGACGTCGTCCGGTCGAGGGTGACCTTCGACAGCACGCCCTTGGCGAGGTCCCAGGTCGTCGTGGTGTCCGTGGCGGCGATGGTCACGCGCGTGTCGAAGGCGGTCAGCCGGGACTGGGTTCCGATGCTGCGGGCCGTGCCGAAGATCTGGTACCGGCCGGGGGTCAGACGGACGGTGCCGGTGTAGTTCGTGTCCCAGTCGGTGATGTAGCCCGACTCGCCGGTGTCGAGGTTCGCCCAGGCCGCGTCGATGCCGTCGATCCGGTCGCCGGGCCGTGCCTTCGGGGTGAGCGTGAGCTTGTGCAGCTCGCGTTCGAGGTCGAGCCCGAGGGCCGTGCGGGCGGTGTGGGTGCCGTCGGTGGCGACGAGGGCCGCGCCGATCAGGCCCAGGGCCGCGTCCGCCGAAGGGTGCAAGGTGATGACGACGTCGGCCGTGCCGCCCGCCGGGACGGTCAGCGTCGGCGTGTCGAGGGTGAACAGCCCGGCCGGGATCGCCGTGCCCCCGGCGTTGGCGCCGGTCACGGACAGGGTCAGGGTGAGCGGGGTGTCGCCGGAGTTGGCGTAGGTGACCGTCCGGCTCGGCGCGGGTTGCTGGTGCGGCCAGGCGTAGAGCCCGAAACTGAGGCTGCCGACGGACACGCTGAGGGGACCCGTGACCGCGCGGGCCAGGTCGAGGCGCCCGGTCCCCTGCTCGTAGGGGGTCAGGCCGTCGAGCGGGTGGGCGGCGCCCATCAGGGCCGCCTTGAGCCGCTCGGCGGTCCAGTCGGGATGTGCCTGCTTGAGCAGCGCGGCGCCTCCGGCGACGTGCGGTGAGGCCATGGACGTGCCGGACTCGCTCGTGTGGTTCTCGTCGACGGGCGTGCCCATCGACGTACCGGACGCGCGGGCGGCGACGATCGAGCCGCCGGGCGCGGTGATGTCGGGTTTGACGGCACCGTCGCCGAGGCGCGGCCCGCGGCTGGAGGACTCCGACAGCACGTCGGTCTTCTCCACCGAGCCGACGGTGAGGGCCGCGTCGGCGGCACCGGGCGAGCCGATCATGTGGGGTGCGCCGTAGTTGCCGGCCGAGACGACGAAGAGGGTCCCGGTGTGTTCGGTGAGCATGTTCAGGGCCTGCTCGACGGGGCCGGTGCCGTCGCTCGGATAGCCGCCGATGCTCATGTTGACCACGTCGGAGCCGCCGTGCGCGGCCCATTCCATCCCGGCGATAATGGCGCTCTCGTCGCAGAAGCCGTCGTCGCCGCAGACCTTGCCGATCAGGAGCCCGGCGCCGGGCGCGACGCCGGTGTAGCGGCCCTGCGAGGCCGTTCCGGTGCCCGCGACGATCGAGGCGACGTGGGTCCCATGTCCGTTGCCGTCGATCGCCTCCGGTGACGTGCCGGTGAAGTCGGCGGTCTCGGTGACGCCGCCGAGGTCGGGGTGGGCGGGGTCGTAGCCGGTGTCGAGGACGGCGACGGTGACGCCCTCCCCGTCGAACCCGGCGTTCCACGCGGCGGGCGCACCGACCTGCGGAACGCTCACATCGAGCGCGACACGGGCCGTACCGTCCAGCCAGACGCGCTCGACACCCTTGCGGGTGGAGTTCAGCGAGGCCCACCAGGAACCGTCCACAGTGGATACGGTGACGGCTTCGGCGCCGATGCCGTCGAGGGTCGCGCTCGTCTTCTCCACGCCCGGGCGCCGCCGCTCGAAGGTCCCTTCACCGTCGGTCTCGACGATCAGCGGCAGGGTCTCGGCGTGGCCGTGGCCGTCGGCGGCCAGCCGGGTCACGTCGAACAGCCGCGGATCCAGCCACCCGGCGGCGAGCCCCTCGGCGGCGTCGGCCGGGACGACCACGACGTCCCCGGAACCGTCGGGAGCGAAGGTGCGCGAATAGCCCACCCCTTCGCGGCCTTTCCCCGGCCGGAAGCCGGCGGAACCGTCGGGATAGAGGTGGACGGTGTCGCCGGTGATGAGCCGCACCGGGACGGCCGGGCCGCCCGAGCGGGCGCCGGGCGCGGAGGGCGGGTCGGCCAGGGCCGGCGGGGGAGCGGCCGCGGTGAGAGCGGCACCGGCCAGGCCGAGGCAGGTCAGGAGGACTAAAGCGGGGCGTATACGCATGGGTCACCCTGTTCATCGCGAATGGAAGGCGTTCACCCCGAAATGCTCGCAGTCTTTACGGTTGAGTCAAGGGGTGCGACCCGCCCGTCACCGGCGGGTCCCGATCGGCGATCATCGTTGCCATGGCGCATCTGGGTGAGGTCGTCCTCGTCGTCCGCGATTACGACGTGGCCATCGAGTACTACGTCGGCAGACTCGGCTTCGAACTCGTCGAGGACACCGTCATGAGCCCGTCGAAACGCTGGGTCAAGGTCCGTCCCGCCGGTACCGGCGGCGCCGCCCTCCTCCTCGCCAAGGCCGACGGCGACCACCAGGAGTCCCGCATCGGCGACCAGACCGGCGGCCGGGTCGCCTTCTTCCTCTACACCGACGACTTCCACCGCGACCACGCCCGCATGCTCGCCGCGGGCGTCGCCTTCGAAGAGGAACCGCGCCACGAGGCCTTCGGGACCGTCGCCGTCTTCGCCGACCTCTACGGCAACCGCTGGGACTTCATCGAACGCAAGGACGCCTGACGGGCACGCGGCCGGTAATGTCGCCCGGGCGAAAGCTCCACCGCCCTCTGGAGAAACGATGCCCAGCAAGCCCGCCGCGCCACTGCCGGTGACCTTCGACGTACCCGCCCGGCACCGCTTCCGGCGAGCCGTCGCCACCTGGATCTTCGCCGTCCTCGGCCTGGCCTGGATCGCGCTCGCCGCCGTCGCCGTCTTCGCCGGGATCGGCCCCGACCCGCTGAGCCTGCTGCCCGCGGCCGGGCTCCTGTTCGTCACCGTCGGCGCCGCCCTCGTCGTGCCCCGGCTGCGCCCGGCGCGGGTCTCGCCGCTGCGCGTCGAGGCCGCCCGGCTCGTCGCCGAGACCCCGCGCGGCACCCGGAAGTTCCCCGCCCGCAAGGTCACCGCCGCCCTCACCCGCGAAGGCGCCGACCTCGTCCTCACCCTCGACGACACCGAACGCCGCCGCCCGACCCGCCCGGTCCGCGTCGTCCTCGCCCGCCACGACACCACCGACCCGGCCGAGCTGGCCCGCCTCACCGCCCTCGCGCGCGTCCTCGCCGGATCACCCGACCAGCGGACCCGCCGTACCGCCGAGGCCCTGTCGGGAGAGGCGCCCGCCGTTACATTGGCGACATGAACCGACTGAGCGTCCTCCGGTACCGCCACGCCGCCCAGGGCCTCGACCGCCCGGACGGCCGACGGCCGCTACTCGACCTGGGCGTTCAGGACACCCCACCGGGATCGGCGCTGGTCGCCTTGACCGCGCGCGGCGCCGGGACCGAGGACACGACGGCCGTCTGGTCCCATCGCGGCGCCCCCCACCTCCACCGGCGCGAAGACCTGCCCGGCCTCGCCGCCGCGCTGCTGCCGCACTCCTCGGCCGACGCGCTGGCCCGGATGGCCGGAGCCGCGCCCACGCTGAAGGCCGCCGGCGTCGACGGGCAGGAGGCGGTCGGCGCCGTCGCCGCCGCGATGCGCGAGGCCACCACGGAACCGCGCACGAAAGGCGAACTCAGCGCACTGGTCACGGCCGCCGTCGACGACGCCTACGCGTACCACTGCAAAGGCTGCGACTCCGTGCACGTCTACGAGTCGCTGTTCCGGCTCGGCGCGCTGCCCGCCGGACTCGTGATCACGCCGGGATCCCGGCCCCTGACCTTCACCCGCATCGAGGAATGGACCGTCCCGACCGCACCCGCCGGGACCGGCGAACTCATCGCGCGCTTCCTCGCCTTCACCGGCCCGTCCACCCACGCCGACACCGCCGCCTTCCTCGGCACCGCCCCGCCCCGGCTCGCCGAGTTCTGGCCCGGCGACCTCACCGAGGTCGACGTCGACGGCCGCCGCGCCTTCCTGCCCGGCGACCTCGTCGACGCCGTCGAGAAGGCCGAACGCCCCTCGGCGGTGCGGCTCCTGCCGCCGACGGACGCCTTCCTCCTCGGCGACCGCGAACTGCTCCTGCCCGACAAGACACGACGCGGCGAACTGTTCAAGAACCTCAGCCGCCGAGGCGCCCTCCTCGTCGACGCCGAAATCACCGGGCACTGGCAGATGAGGACCGCCGGGAAACGCCTCGACGTCACCGTCACCCCCTTCACCGGCCTCGACGCCGAAACGCGCCGCCGCGTGGAGTCCGAAGCCGGACTGCTCGCGACGGCGCGTGGACTCGCCGACGTTCGGGTGACGTTCTAGACCAGCTCGCGCACACGCTCGGCCGGACGCTCCGCCGCCGCCTTCGCACGGCCCCTGCCGACCGCGTAGACCGCCGCCGCGCCCACCGCGACGACCGCCGCGATCACTCCCGCCGCCGCCCAGGTCCGGGCGTCGGGGTGGATCAGCGACTGACCGCGCAGCGCCTGCCAGGTCACCAGCGCCGTGACGCCGCCATAACCGAGACCGACGACCGCGACCATCGAACGACGCGTGCGCTCGTCACGCAACCAGGCGACACGGGCGGCCAGAAGACTCAGCACCAGACCGGCCAGAAGCAGAACCTGCATGCCGTGCATACCCACGAAGTGCGGAATGCGCAGGTCACCGCCGACGCTGCTCCAGCCCGTGAAAGGCATGACCCCGCTGTCGTCACGGATACCGACATTGTGGCTGATCATCATCTCGACCGACGCGCCGTTGCCGTCGGTGTAGGTACCGCCCATCGGCTCCGGGTTGAAGCTGATCAGCAGGCCCAGACCCATGCCCACCACCGAGGACACGGCCGCCAGACGGATCGCGAGAGCCGTCGCCTTGTCACCGATGCGCTGCGCGATCAGGGTGATCGCCAGAACCAGGTTCGCCAGCATCAACAGCGGAACGAAGTAGTTGAAGACCATTTTGGTCAACTCCGCGCCCCAGTCGCCACTGTCGTTGAAGTGGCTGAACGTACCGCGAGCACCCTGAATCGCGATCACCGCGACGTCCAGCGTCCCCGACAGGGCGACGACCGCGCCGATCCACCAGGTGAAGCGCTTGCCCTTGTGCGGAAGGGAGAGCATCCACGCCAAGGTGAGGCCGTAGGCGACGAACGCGAAACCGAACTTCAGCGGCTTCTCCCACGGAGACACACCCATCTGCACACGATCATCGAACAACACACCGCCCAGCGAGACCAGGACCAGAACGGACATGGCCGCGACCATGACCATCAACGGGCGATGCCAGCCGGACGTTCGACGCAGCAGGGCGAGGGGGCGGATGGTCGACATGGGGTCCTCCGGAGAGCGGATCGTTGGTGGCAGAACCGATCCTGCTCGGGAGCGGAGGTGTCGACATTGGAGTTGTGCCTACTTGTGGTGGGGGGCTAGGCCCCATATCCGGCGCCGCCGCGTGGCTGCGCCTCCGGGCCTTCGGCCCGCTTGGCTCGCGCTCGCCGCCCGCCGTGTCACGCGCCCTCAGCGCTCGCCGTCGAACGGGCGGCGGGTCAGGTTCGGCGCCGCGTCGTTCGCCGGCGGGCTCCCCGCGTCTACCCCGACTCCTCGACGATCGCGTACGGGCCGCCGTTCCACCACATCGCGTCCACCGTGTGGACCTCATCGCCGCGGTGGAAGCGGACCAGGAGACGCGTCTTCTCCTCGTCGTCCACCAGGACCGCGAAGCCGTCGCGGGGGGTCGCCGAGATCAGGGTGACCTTGCCCCTCGCCGCTCGGATCGTGACGCTTCCGCCCTCGGTGTGGAAACCCTGTTCCCACACGCCCGAGCGGATCTCGTGCCAGCCGTCCAGGGTGCGCGGCTCGACGCGGCTCGTCGCCGAGTCGCTCGGGGCGAAGGAGGGTGCGCCGTGCACCTCCGAGATGGGGACCGGCAGGCCGTCGTCGAGGATCGCGGCGGCCAGGACCGGGCGCATCCCGAGCCAGGCGGAGAAGGCGGCGACGGCCGTGGTCAGCGACCAGACCAGGACGGCCGTGACCGGTTTGGGCGGGCGGGGCACGCGCCACATCCTGCCACAGCGGCCCGGCCACCGCTATGTCCGGATGAATCCAAGCATGCACCTTCCTCAATACCCTCTCGGATACCGGCGTGGGAGCGCTAACGGTATGGTCTGGCGCCATGGCAACCGTCCTGCTCGTGGAAGACGACGCGACCGTGCGCGCCGCGCTCACCCGCGCGTTGTCCAACGCCGGGCACGCCGTGCGCCCCGTCGGTGCCGCCCTCGAAGCCCTCCGCCACATCGGTACCGCCGGCGCCGGCGCGATCGACCTGGTCATCCTCGACCTCGGCCTCCCCGACCTCGACGGAGCCGACGCCCTCCGCATGCTCCGCGGCATCACCGACGTCCCCGTCATCGTCGCCACCGCCCGCAACGACGAGACCAGCATGATCCGCCTCCTCAACGCCGGCGCCGACGACTACGTCACCAAACCCTTCTCCGCCGCCCACCTCCAGGCCCGCGTCGCCGCCGTCCTCCGCCGCGGCGGACAACGCACCGACCAGCCCACCGCGCAGGTCACCACCACCGGCTCCCTGCGCATCGACCAGTCCCGCCGCCACGCCGAACTCGACGGCGCCCCCCTCGACCTCACCCGCCGCGAATTCGACCTCCTCGCCTACCTCGCCGAACACGCCGGGCGCGTCGTCACCCGCCGCGAACTCGTCGAACAGGTCTGGCGCCAGCCCTACCTCGGCGCCGAGGCCACCGTCGACGTCCACCTGTCCTGGCTCCGCCGCAAACTCGGCGAGACCGCCGCCAGCCCACGACTCCTGCGCACGGTCCGCGGGGTCGGCGTCATGCTGGTGGACGAACGTCGGTGAGATGGGCCTTCGTTCGCGTCGCCCTCGCGACGACCTCCATGGTCGCGCTGGCACTGCTGATCCCGCTGGCCCTCGTCGTCGGCCAGCTCGCCCACGACCGCGCGGTCACCGCCGCGCGTGACCAGAGCGCCGCCATGGTCACCGTCCTGGCCGTCACCGACGACTCCCAGGAGATCCTCCGCGCGATTCTCAGCACCCGCTCGGGCGCCAACGGGCACCTCGCCGTGCACCTCCCCGGCCGTCCCGTCCTCGGCAGCGAGCACGCCGCCGCCGTCGACGTCATGCTCGCCGCGGGTGAAGGTCGATCCCTCACCGCGCCCGCCGACGGTGGACTCGTCTACCTGCGGACCGTGGCGCTGTCGTCGGGGACGGCCGTCATCGAGGTCTACATCCCCGACGCCGAACTCACCCGCAACGTCAACGGCGCCCGGCTCGCGCTCTGCGCCCTCGCGCTCGTCCTCGTCGGGATCTCCGTCGTCACCGCCGACCGCCTCGCCGCCCGCTTCGTGCGCGCCGCCCGCGACCTCGCCGCCGTCGCCGGACGCTTCGGCGGCGGTGACCTCGCCGCCCGCGTCGAACCGGGCGGCCCCGCCGACCTCGCCGAGGCCGGTGCCGCCTTCAACGGCATGGCCGACCGGGTCGTCCGCCTCGTCGACGCCGAACGCGAGATCGCCGCCGACCTCTCCCATCGCCTCCGCACCCCCCTGACGGCGCTGCGCCTCGACGCCGACACCCTCGGCCCCGGCCCCGAGGCCGAACGCATCCGCGAGGCCGTCGGCTCCCTCCAGCGCCAGATCGACGAGATCATCCTCGGCGCCCGCAAGTCCGTCACCGAACGCTCCACCGAGACCTGCGACGTCAGCGAGGTCCTCACCGAACGGCTCACCTTCTGGTCGGTGCTCGCCGAAGACCACGGCCGCTCCTGGACCGTGGAGGGCAACACGCGCGCGCTGCGGGTGCCGGTCGCCAAGGCCGAACTCAGCGCCGCCGTCGACGCGATGCTCGGCAACGTCTTCGCGCACACTCCGCAGGGCGCGCCCTTCCAGGCGGTCCTCGACGTACGGCGGCGGATCCTCGCCGTCGAGGACGGCGGACCGGGCATCGAGGACCCCGGGACGGCCCTGGCGCGCGGATCCTCCGGCGCCGGTTCGACCGGCCTCGGGCTCGACATCATCCGCCGCGTCGCCGACGCCACCGGCGGCAGCCTCCACATCGGACACAGCCGACTCGGCGGGGCCCGCGTCGCCCTCGTGTTCGGGCAGCCGGCGGGGGAGAAGCAGCCCCGGCGTCATTGGCGCAGCCGCCACCGGGCCGAGGAGACCGGCCGCAAGGCCGCCAAGCAGAACGCCGCCGACGAGGCCGTCCGCAAGACCGGCGAGGAGAACGCGGCCGACGCGGCCCCGCCGGAGCGCCCGGTCAGGTCGTGGCGCAGGACCGGGAAGGCGAGCGCGAGCGAGTCCGGTGGCGAACCGGTCGCCCGCGCGGAACGGTCCCGGCGTGACGTGGACGTGACGGGAGAGCCGGTCCACGAACCGGCCACGCCGGAGGAGCGCTCCTGGCGCAAGACCGGCAAGACCGGCAAGACCGGCAAGGCGGCCCGTCCGGCACGGACGTGGCGGAAGCCGGGCCGCGCGTCGGGTGGTGACGACGTCCCGCAGGGGCCGGGCGAGGAGAAGTAGCCACCCCGCGCGGTGCGGCGACCCGTACCGACCACGGCGGCGTTCGGGCGCGGCCGGGACTGGTGGTCATCCCGGTGCGGGCGATGCCCCGGCGTCTCGACCCCCGCGAAGAGCGCGGCCTCGTCACCGGCCGTCGTCCAGGATGCCCGCCGCGTCGTCGAAGTGGCCCTCCACCACAGCCGCGGCCGCCACCGCCGGAGGCTTCGGCGGCGTGAACGCGTCCGGGGCGGAGCGGAGTCCGTACCGGCTCTCAGAGGATCCTGAGTCGCGGGTCCTCGCGGTTGAAGGCGTCGAGGACCAGCTGCGCGCGGCTCGATCCGGCCGAGCGTGAGTAGGTGTTGGAGGTTCCGCTCCACGCGCGGCGCAGACCGGAGTGGTAGACGACGTTCATTTCCACCGCGCTTCCGTCGCCGTCGCGGTGCACGATGAGCTGAATCGCCCACGCGCCGATGTTCTTATCGTGCGAGGCGACGACCGACAGTTCCGGCTGCGGCCCCATCGCGGCGATCGGATTACCGCCATGGGTCAGGGGCTCGAACCGCACTCCGCGCTTTTCCAGCACGGTCTGGAATATCTGGCCGATTCGCATCGGCGTGAGCGAGGACCTGATCTTCATCTGCTCGGCGGGCATGTCGTACTCCATTCGGGTTTCACAGTGCGGGAGGGGGGACGGTTCGGTGACCCGCTAGGAGCCGACGAAGACCTTTTCCTTGTAGGGGAAGTTCCGTTGGGCCGACGGACAGGTCTTGTTCTGGCAGACGTACACCACCCAGGTACCGCGTGGTTCGTACTTCTCGCCCTGGACGTACATCACGTAACGGCACTCGGGGCATTTTCTGGCAGGAGCCATCGCTCCTCCGATCTCTGGGGGAATAACGCGCCGACTCGACAACCGGGGCGGCGCGTGTGTCGAAATTACGTGTCCTCATCGGACTCGACAAGACGGAGATCGAAGGAGAGGACCAAGGGCCCGGCGGAATGGCACGATCGTTCTCCCGTGGTCATCGATCGGTTCGGCCGAATGGCGAAGCGGCGAACGAAAGCGCCCGGCGAAGCGCGCGGAAATGCGTCTTGACGCATGAGCCGCTGCCCGAAGACGCAACACGCTTTAGGAGGGGGTAGCCCCACGGCCGGAAGGGGAGTTAGCCCCATGGCGGGAGTCCGGTTCCTTCGCGACCATTCACCTTCACCCCACCTGAGGAGAGCACGCCATGCCGCACTCGATGTCCCGCCGAACGTTGCTGAGCGCCGCGGTGGCGGCCGCGGGAGCCACCGCCGTGACGGGCGTTCCCGCTCACCCCGCCTTCGCCGCCGAGCCGGGTCCGGTGGACGTGTCGGCGCTGCCCCGGCCACGCCGATTGCGGATACCGACCCGCGCGGGCACCTTCGACGCGATCGCCGCGGGACCGCGCCATGGGCGTTCGGTGCTGTTCCTGCACGGTTTTCCAGAACTGGCCGTCGCATGGAGTGACTACGTCGCCTTGTTCGGGGCCCTGGGTTTTCGTGCCGTGGCCGTGAACCAGCGCGGCTATTCACCCGACGTGCGGCCGAACGACACCCGGGACTACCGCCTCGACCACCTCGCCGAAGACGTCGTGGACATCGCCGAGTCCCTGGGCTGGGACGGATTCGACCTGGTGGGGCACGACTGGGGCGCCGTCGTGGCATGGGTGGCCGCCGCCCGTCGTCCCGACCGGGTCAGGAGTCTGTCTGTGGTGTCCATCCCTCATCCGGGCGCGTACAACAAGGCGTTGCGCACCGACCCGGCACAGCGGCGGACGATGGCCTATCTGGATTTCGTGCGCGAGCCCGGGATCGCCGAACAGGAACTGCTGGCCGATGACGCGGCCATGATGCGCGAGGCCTATGCCCACGGGGTGTCCCGGGAGAACACCGACACGTACGTGCGGCACTTCAGCCGGCCCGGCGCGCTCACCCCCGCGCTGAACTGGTACCGCGCCAACGATCTCTTCGCCGGCCACGAGGAGAAGGTCGCGGTGCCGACCCTGTTCGTGTGGGGCACGAAGGACGGCAGCGCCGCCCTCTCCGGTGTCGAGGACACCGCCAACTGGGTCAGCGGCGAGTACCGACTCGTGAAAGTCGAGGGTGGGCGGCACTTCCTTCCGGAGGAACGCCCCGAGATCGTCATGCCACTGCTGCGGCGGCACCTGCGTACACATTGAGGCCGGCGCGGTGGCGGTGGCACTCACCCGTCGCGGCCCGCGACGGCGATCGCAGGCGTCACGGCCGGGCCCCGTCCCGGTGGGCACACGATCTGGCTCCCGTGAACACCACGACACGCTCTAGGCTTGACCACGTGTCAGGACGCACCGCGCTGCTCGTGGGCGCCACCGGTCTCGTCGGCGGGCATTGCCTGGAGCGACTGCTCGCCGAACCCGTCTACACCGGCATCACCGTGCTCACCCGCCGCGACTCCGGCCACCGCGAGAAGCGCCTCGACGAACGCGTCGTCGACTTCGCCGCGCTGACCGCCGCCGACGTCCCCGCCGTCGACGACGTCTACTGCGCGCTCGGCACCACCATGGCCAAGGCCGGGAGCAAGGAGGCCTTCCGCGAGGTCGACCACGACCATGTCCTCACCGTCGCCGAGCTCGCCCGGGCGGCCGGGGCGAGTCGTTTCGCGCTGGTCAGCTCGATCGGCGCCGACCCGGACGCGCGCGCCTTCTATCTGCGTGTGAAAGGCGAGACCGAACGCGATCTCGGCAGGCTCGGCTACACCTGCCTCGAAGTGTTCCGGCCGAGCGGCCTGCTCGGCGAGCGCACCGACCGCAGGCTCGCCGAGAAGCTCTCGATCCCTTTGCTGCGAGTGGTCTCCGGCGCCCTCGTCGGTCCGCTGCGCCCCTACCGGGCGGTCGGGGCGGGCACGGTCGCCAGGGCCATGGTCGCCGCTCTCCTGGAGGGGGAGAAGGGGATCCGGGTGCGGACCTACGACGACATCGAGGCCCTGGCGGCCGTGGGACGCTAGCTTCGGAAGTCGATCACCGCGCGACCGCTCCACGATCCCGCGGCCATGCGGGTGAGAACGTCCGGGGCCTCGTCGAGGCTCACCGGCGTCACGTCCGGGAGTACGCCCGCGCGGGCGGCGAAGGCCAGTGTGTCGCGCAGGTCGGCGGGGGATCCCGACGGGTTTCCCTGCACCCGCAGGCGGCGCATCAGCAAGGGCATCACCGGCAGCGTCAGTTCGGGTGCCGCCCCCGCCATCAGCAGGGTCCCGTCGGTGTCGAGGCCGCCGACCGCGGCCGCCGCGACGGTGGTGTCCGGAGCGGCGTTGAAGACGATGTCGGCTCCGCCGTCCCAGGCGGCGAGCGCCTCGGCGGGACCCTGCTCCTGGGTGCTGACGAAGAACTCCGCCCCGAGCTCCCTGGCCCTCGGCTCGGCCCGTCGCGAGCGGCCCAGGACGGCGACCCGGGCGCCCATGGCGAGGGCGAAACGCACGGCGAGTTCGCCGACGCCGCCCATGCCGATGACGGCGACCTTCGACGCGGCCGTGGCGCCCGCCCGTCGCAGGCCGTTGAAGGCGGTGACGCCCGCGCACATCAGCGGTGCGGCCGCGATCGGGTCGATGCCTTCGGGGATCGGTGTGACGAAGCCTTCCTTGGCCAGGAAGTACTCGGCGTAGCCGCCGTCGACGGCGACTCCGGTGACCCGGCTGCGGCGGCAGACGACCTGGTCGCCGCGAAGGCAGCGATCGCAGTGGCCGCAGGAGTCGTAGACCCACTGGGCTCCGACGGCCGTGCCCACCGCGGGCCACTCGACGCCCGGGCCGTGGGCGGCGACGACGCCGCTGATCTCGTGTCCGGGGACGGACGGGAAGACGGCGAAGGGGTAGTGCCCCTGCTGTTGACCGACCTCGGAGAAGCACATGCCGGCCCCGAGGACCTTGACGAGGATCTCGCCGGGTCCGGGTGTGGGGACCTCGCGCTCGACGAGGGCGAGGGGGGTGTTGGGTGCGTTGAGTACCGCTGCGCGCATGCCGAACTCCTGTATAGCGACGTTCTAGGCTGACTATAGCGACGGTACATCGCTCTTAGAGCGTTGTGCAAGTGACCCACGCTGTTCTCTATAGCGCCGCTATGTTCCGGCGGCTAAGGTTGTGCCATGACCGACACCGTCACCGGGACCCGCGAGCGCATTCTGCGGGCCGCGGCCGAGCTGCTCGCCGAAGGCGGCGTCACCGCCTTCTCCACCCGTGCGGTGAGCGAGGCCGCCGGTGTCGGTGCCCCCACGCTGTACCACCACTTCGGTGACAAGCGGGGACTCCTCGACGCGACCGCCTCCTACGGCTTCGAGCGCTACCTCGCCGTCAAGCGCGCCAACGGGCCCTCCGGCGATCCGGTCGCCGACCTCCGCCGGGGCTGGGACGACCACATCGCCTTCGGGCTGGCCTACCCGGCCTTTTACCAGCTCATGTACGGCGGCGTCCGGCCGGGAAACCCGCCCGCCGGGGCGGCCGAGGGTCACCGCATGCTCATCGGGATGCTCACCCGCATCGAGGCCGCCGGTCTGCTGCGCCTGCCGGTCGAGGAGGCAGCCGAGCTGGTGCACTCCGCCGGCGTCGGCGTGGTCTTCACCCTCATCAACACCCCCGAGGCCGAGCGCGACCCGCGCCTGTCTCACCGGGCCCGCGACGCCGTCGTCGCCGCCGTCACCTCGGCGGCCGTGCCCGGCGCCGACCCGGCCGTGGAACTGCGCGCCCGCCTGCGCGCGGGGACACCGGCCGGCCTGACCCCGGTCGAGGCGGCGCTCATGGCGGAGTGGCTGGAACGGATGACGGCCGCGGGCGCTAAACCCGTCCCAGCCCAGGCTTAAGGCTTCCTAAAAACGCGGCCCGAGCAGGCCGTTTCGCGCTTCCCTTGGAGGAGAACACCCCGATCCCCCCGAGGAGGACGCCATGCGCCACGGCCGCCGGCTCCTCCTGCCCCTCGCGGCCTTCGCGGCCGTCGCCGTCATCGGGGGCCTGGTGACCGGCATCGCCACGGCCGCCGCCACCGACGGTGTCACCGCCATCTACCGCACCACCTCGGCGTGGGCCGGCGGCCAGGCGGGCGTGTACCGGGTCGCCAATCACGGGGACGCCACCGTGGACGGCTGGACCCTGACCTTCACACTGCCCGGCGGCGCGGTCATCGGGCGGCTGTGGAACGGGATCCTCGACCCCGTCGGCGAGGCCTACACCGTCGTCGCCGAACCGGGCGACGCGGTCCTGGTCCCCGGCGCGGCCGCCGAGGTCGGCTTCACCGTCGACTCGACCGCCGAGATCATCCCCGGCGACTGCCGGGTCAACGACCACGAGTGCGCCGGCACCGACCCCGGGCCGCCCGTCCCGTTCGTGACCGCGGCGACGAACCCGAGCCGGCCCGCACCCACCCCCGACCACGCTTCACCTCCCTCCCCGCACAAAGGGCGGGCGTCACCCTGGAGATGGTGACGCCCGCCCCAAAAGAACGGTTCGGTGAGGACTCAGACGGTCGGCGGGGGCAGCGCGCTGCCCTTGACGAAGTCTTCCCACGACATGTTCCAGCAGGTCCAGCCGTTGCCCTCGGTCACGGGCTCCTCGGTGCCCTTGACCACGATCGGGTCGCCGACCTCGGTCCAGTTGTACATCCACTCGGCGTTGTCGCGGGAGACGTTGATGCAGCCGTGCGAGACGTTGCGCTGCCCCTGATCACCGACCGACCACGGCGCGGAGTGGATGAACTGGCCGTCCCAGGTCATGCGCTCGGCGAACTCGATGTCGGTGCGGTAGCCGTCGGGGGAGTCGACCGGCACGCCGTAGGTGGAGGAGTCGAAGACCGTCTTGCGGAGCTTCTCCATGATCACCATCGTGCCGTAGAACGACGGCTTCGACGGCTTGCCCAGGCTGACGTCCATCGTCTTCTTGGTCTTGCCGTCCTGCTTGGCGACCATGTTCTTCTTCTTGTTGTCGACGATGATCTCGCGCTTGGTGTCGGAGATGCTGTAGTCGCCGGTGATGTCGGTCTCGCCGAAGTCGCCGTCGCCGAGCGGGTGCCCGCCGAGGCCCACGCGGACCTTCAGCTTCGTGCCCGGCTCCCAGTACTCCTTCGGGCGGAACTCCAGCACCGAGCCGCTGACCCAGCGCCACGCACCGGGCTGGTGCGGCTCCGACTCCACGAACAGGCGCTTCTCGACGCCCGCGCGGTTCTTCTCGTCGATGGCGTAGCCGTCCTTGAACTGCACCAGGACGGGCATGCCGACGCCGTACACGGCGCCGTCGGCGTTCCACAGGTAGGCGCCGGCGCGCTTCTTCGGGGACGCCATCGTGGTGAAGGTCGTCGTCCCGGTCGACTCGACGCCGTCGGCGCCCTTCGCGGTCACCGTCGCGGTGTAGGTCGTCTTGTACTTGAGCGGGTCGTTCGGCACCCAGCTCGACTTGTCGAGGCGGAACTTGCCCTTGACGGTGTCGCCCTTGTCGTTGACGAGGCTCACCGCGGTGACTTCGCCGCCTTCGGCCGTCGCCGCGATCTCGGTGGAGACCGCCAGGCCGGTGCTGTCGGAGGCCGGCTCGATGGCCAGCGGGGGACCGGCCGGCGCCGAACTTGCGGCGTCGCCGGGAGAGGTGGAGGAGCCGTCCTTGGTGCACGCGGCCAGTCCGGCCAGCGCGAAGGCTCCGGCTGACGCGCCGAGGACAGCGCGACGCGAGGTCGTGGGTCGTTCCATAACGAACAAAGGTACAGCCCGCAGTCGAACCGCCACCTGCCCACGACCCACTCATGGCGTCGCGTGTGCGCTGTATGTGCGCCGGTTTAATCCCTATCTGACGGAAAGATGCACATGATTCGTGTGGTCGGAGTTGGGTTCGCCACCCGCTCCGTCGTAAGTGGTCCAGCCCTGACCTGGCATCCAGATTTTGCGATACCAGATCACATATAGGACACCGAGTTCGTCGGCGTGCTCGACGTACCACCCGGCGAGGTTGTCGCCATAGGCCTTCGCCTCGCCGTAGGCCTCACCACCGAAACCGCCGGGCGTCACCGAGAAGTCGCAGGCACGTCCCTGCGGATGTTCACCGAAGCTTCCACCACGGAAGCAGCCGACGTAGCGGTTCCAGCCGGCGATCTCGGTCTGCTCCAGGTCGTGCAGGGTGCGCGGGGTGAGGCAGCCGCCGTTACCCGAAGGCGTCGGGTCCTCCTTGCTGCACCCTTCGCTCGGGAGCGAACCGTCGGGGTTGCGGGGGACCGGCGTGGGCGCCGGGGCGTCGCTGGTGGTCGGCCCGTTGGTGGCGTCGCCGCCGAACGCCGCGATGGCCTGGGCGGCCTTCGACCGCTCCTTCTCCATCTTCTCGACGTACTCCTTCTGGTCGTCGATCTCGTCGTCCAGAAGTTCGACCTTGGCCTCCAGATCGGAGCGCGCGCCCTTCAGCTCGCTGATCTTCTTGGCGCTCTCCTCACCGAGGTAGGAGACGAGGACCATGCCCGAGAGGGTGTCGTCGGGGTTCTCGCTGGCCAGGAAGGCCTTCGCCGAGCTCATCCCGCCGTTCTCGTACATCGCGCCGGCGATCTCGGCGACCTGGGCGCTGAGCGCCTCGACCTCCGTCTCGCCCTCGGTGATCTCCTTCTCCAGCTTCTTCTGCCGGTCCTTGGAGGTCTTGAGCGCGTCACGGGCGTCGTTGTAGTTGCCGATCGCGTCGTCGAGTTCCTCGCGCATCTCCTTCGAGCCGCCCTCGTCGTCGGGGTCGGCGACGGCGGCGGGGGAGTTCGCCAGCACGGCGAGCACGGTCACCACGATGGTGACGAGCAGGCCGAGCGTCGTGTCACGCCGATGGGTCTTCGGCACGCTTTCGCCTCTCTTGCCGTCCGCCTACCGAGTTAGCTGACGGGCTCGGGCCAAGAGACGCCCTACCGCGCGGGGGTGCGCGCGGATTCGCCCCGGGATTCGGTGGGTCCCCGGTTCACCCCGCAGGGCGATTCGGCGGTGGACCGTCACCGGGCGCTCGGCCGGAATCGAGCGTCTCAGGGGAAGTGGCGGCCCGGCGACAGGCTACCGGACTCCCGCCCCCAGGTCAGGGCCCCCACCAGGGGATCGCCGCACGTAGGAGCGCTGGCACACAGGGTGATCGGGTTCGGCCCGTCCGGCTTGACGCCGGGCCCGGCCTCGGGCACACTTCAACGGTCTCGTCCCCGACCCTGGAGTGCGCCACAGTGGAGAACTGACCGCCGGTGCTGTGAGAGCCGGGACCGTCTTCGACGGCCCGATCGCCCCAGCGCCAACAGACGCCGCGTCGAGCCCAGTGCTCCGCAGCCTCTGCCGGTCGTTCCCGCCGACTCCGTCTCGGCCTTCCCGGTTCTGTGCTGCCGCGGCCCGCCACCGGCCCGCCGACCTTCCGGGAGTCTCCTTGTTGCTGAGCACCACCGCCGTGTCCAAGGACTTCGGCCTCGAACCGCTGTTCACCGGCGTCGACGTCGTCGTCAACCGCGGCGACCGGATCGGCCTCGTCGGGCCGAACGGCGCCGGCAAGACCACCCTGCTCAAGATCCTCACCGGTGAGGAGCCCCCGTCGGCCGGCCGTGTCACCCACGGGCCGCGCGTGCGCGTTGGCTACCTCGCGCAGCAGGTTCCCGACCCCGGCCAGAGCGTCGGTGAGTTCCTCCGTGGCGGCGATCCCGAGCTGCGCGATCTCACCGAGCGGATGGCCGCGCTCGAAGAGAAGCTCGCCGCGGGCGGTGACGTCCTCGCCGAGTACGGCGCCGTTCAGGAGCGCTGGATCGCGCGCGAGGGCTGGACCTTCGCCGCCCGGCTGGCCGAGGTGCGCGGGCGGCTCGACATCGCCGGGCTGCCCGAGGAGCTGCCGGTCACGGCCGTCAGCGGCGGCGAGCAGTCGCGGCTGATGCTGGCCCGGCTGCTGCTGTCGGCGCCCGACGTCCTCCTCCTCGACGAGCCGACCAACCACCTCGACGCCGACGGCAGCGCCTGGCTGGGGGACTGGCTTGCCGGGTTCGGCGGTGGCGTCGTGATCGCCAGCCACGACCGGGCGCTGCTCGACCGCGCGGTGACCCGGATCGTCGAGATCGACGGGATCAACGAGGAGCCGCAGCTTTACGAGGGCGGCTACACCGCCTATCGCGCGGAGAAGCAGAAGCGCTGGCAGCGGCTGCTGCTCGACTTCGAGGCGCAGGAGAAGGACCGCGTGCGCTGGGAGACCGACATCGAGCGCACCAAGGGCCACGCCCTGGGTACGGAACTGACCACGCACAACGACCGGATGCGCCGTTACGCCAAGAAGGTCGCCAAGAAGGCCAAGGCGCGTGAGCGGCGGCTGATGCGGCAGATGCAGTCGGTGCGCTGGATCGCCGAGCCGCGGACCCGGCCGAGTCTGGTGCTGGCCTTTCCCGCCACCGCCGCCGGGGAGGGGCCGCCGCTGGTCGCCGAGGGCCTGACCGTCCGCCGTGGCGGGCGGGCGATCCTCGACGGGGTGGATCTGACGGTGGAGGCGGGCGACCGGATCGTGGTCACCGGCCGCAACGGGGCCGGGAAGTCGACGCTGCTGCGCGCGCTGGCCGGTGAGTTCGACGACGGCGAGGTGCGCGCGACGGTCGCCCCGAGCGTTCTCCCGCAGTCGCACGACGCCCTGCGCGAAGGCCGTACGGGGCGGATGAGCGTGCTGGAGTTCTTCCGTTCCCGCGTGCCGGTCTACATCGACGAGGCCGAGGAGCTGCTCGGCGGTTATCTCTTCGGCGAGGAGGAGCGGACCGCCACGCTGTCCACTTTGTCCGGGGGTGAGCTGCAGCGGCTGCTGCTGGCCGTCTTGGTGAACAGCGCCACACCCGTGCTGCTGCTGGACGAGCCGACCAACCATCTCGACTTCGATTCGCTCGACGTGATCGAGGAGGCCATGCGTGCCTACCAGGGAACTCTCGTGCTGGTGACCCATGACGCGTACTTCGCCGAACGGGCCGGTGTCCGTCGACAATGGACGGTCGCTGACGGAAAGGTGACCGAACTGTTGTCATTAGACACTTGCGCTAAGTAGCGAACATCGGTGACCATAGATATGTCACTGGGTCGTAACCGAACGAAATGCCCATCCCGGTGGACTACTCGGTGACACTGGCGACGTACGAGTGGGCGGGGAGCGCATCGTGTGGGGCAGGCATCCTGTGCTGGCGGCCGACGTGGCCGCCTCGCAAAACGACATCATCGGGCTCGTCGGAGCCGTGGTCGCACTGGCTCTGGTGACCACGGCCATCCTGGTCGGGTTCCGATATCGCCGCAGACCGTCCGATCCGGACACCGAACGAGCCGTCCCGGTACCGAGGCCGGGCGGCCGGGCGAGGGCACTGCCGCCCCCGCCCTTTCCCGAGACCGGAATGACCGCGCCGATCACGGCGCCGGGCCGCCTGCAGAGTCCGAAGGTGGACCCGCCGACGACCTCTCAAGTGGTCGGACTGGACTAGCCGGACCGGACTAGCCGGACCGGACTAGGGCGTGTTTGCAAAGGGGCGGGATGCTGGGTGGGTGATTTGTCGGTATGAGTTGACTGATCCTGAGTGGGATGTACTGGCCGGGTTGCTGCCACCGGTGGTGAACGGTGGCCGGCCGCGGATGGATGACCGGCGGGTTCTGAGCGGGATCGCGTGGAAGATCCGGTCGGGTGCGCCGTGGCGGGACGTGCCCGAACGCTACGGGCCTTGGCGCAGCATCTATGCGCGTTTTCGCAGGTGGGCTCTGGATGGGACGTTCCAGCGTTTGCTGGCCGGGCTCCAGGCCGATGCCGATGCCCGAGGCGATCTCGATTGGTTGGTGAGCATCGACTCGACCATCGCCCGTGCCCACCAGCACGCCGCCGGCGCCAAAGGGGGCGCAGCGATTCGGGCGAATCGGTTCACGCCATCGGACGATCCCGGGGTGGACTGACCACGAAGATCCACCTCGCCTGCGACGGGAACGGCCGAGCCCTCGCCTTCGTCGTCTCGGCGGGCAACGTCAACGACTGCACAAAGTTCGAGCAGGTCATGGCCGCCATCAGAGTCAAGCGGCCCGGCCCGGGACGGCCCCGCACCAGACCTGACCACGTCATCGCCGACAAGGGCTACTCCACCCGCGCCATTCGCACCCACCTGCGAAAACGCGGTATCGGCGCCACCATCCCCGAACGCGCCGACCACAAGACCAACCGCGCCCGGCGAGGCCCTCGCGGAGGCAGGCCACCAACCTTCGACCAGCAGCGCTACAAACACCGCAACGTCGTCGAACGCTGCTTCAACCACCTGAAGCAATGGCGAGGCATCGCCACCCGATACGACAAAACAAGCCAGTCCTACGCCGCAGCCATCACCCTCGCCGCCATCCACCAATGGCTACCCAACTCTGCAAACACGCCCTAGCCGGACCGGCACGGCAGGGCAGACGAGGTCTCCGGCGATGGCGCGCCGGAGGACACGACATGTGGGCGGTTCCCCGACGGGGCCGCCCACGATCATGTCCGGCGCGGTCGCCGATCCCGGGCGTGAGCCCGACCGGGACGTGGCACAATCCCGCCGTGACCCAAGATCCCCCGTCCGCCGCGGAGGCGGTCGCCGAACGGCACGCCAACTGGCTGGAGCTGTTCTTCGACCTGGTCGTCGTGGCCGCCGTGGCGCAGCTCGCGCACCGTTTCCACGAGTCGCCGAGCCTGGCCTCGATCGGGGCCTTCGTGCTCCTCTACTACGCGGTGTGGTCGGTGTGGACGTCCTACACGCTCTACGCCAACGTCGCCGGTGAGCGCACGCGCATGCGCGCGATGATGATCGGGATGCTCGGCATCGCCGTGCTCGCCGCCGCCGTCCCGGCCACGATCCCCGGTGTCCTGCACAACGAGGGCGACGTCGACCGCAGTTCCGTGTTCGCCATCGCCTACGTCGTGTGCCGCTTCGCGGCCGCGTCGACCTGGCAGCGCACCGGCACCGTCCTCACCTCCTGGCCGGCCGCGCAGGCCGGCGCGGGCGTGGCGCCGTGGATCATGTCGGTGTGGGTCGACGCGCCCTACCGCTACTGGCTGTGGGCGCTGGGCGCGGTCCTCGACATCGTCTTCACGATCCTGGCCAGCCGCCGTCCCGAGGCGGTGCTGGCCAGGGCCGAGGAGGAGACCGAACGGCGCAGGGAGCGTTATTCGCGGGCCGTCGAGCGGCGCGGGGACCGCCCGCAGAACCGGCGGGTGCCGAGCCTGGACGCGCCGAAGGCCGCGGCCCTCGACATGTCCTATCTGGGGGAACGGCTGGGCCTGTTCGTCATCATCGTGCTCGGTGAAGGTGTCCTCCAGGTCGTCACCGCCGCCGGGAACCCGCTGGTGCACTGGGATCGCGACCTCGGTCTGACCGTGCTCGCGGGCTTCGTCGTGCTCGTCGGGATCTGGTGGCTGACCTTGCGCTACGGGGTCAACGGCGTTCCGCACTTCGGTGCGGAGGGCCCGGCGCCGCGCGTGACGCTCCCCGGACACTTCATCGCCACCGCCAGCATCACCGCGATCGCGGCGGGCTTCGGCGCGGTCGCCGCCCACGCCCACGGTGACCTGCCGACGGGCACCAGGTGGCTGCTGTGCGGCGGACTCGCCGTCCACTTCGCCGCGACCGGCGTCCTCGCGCTCCTCGCGAAGGCACCGTGGCAGTGGCTGCTCGGCTGGGGCCTGCCGTGCGTGCTCGCGCCGATCGCCATCGGCGTCCTCGGGGCGCGCGTCGACGGGTGGCTGATGGCGCTGCTGCTGGCCGTGGTGGTCGCCTGGCAGGCCGCCTACGGCATGTTCGGCGCGCGCAGACGCCTGGCGACGGCCTGAACGGGCGGCGTTAAGGCCGCGAGGCTGCGGCGGACCGACGACGCCCCTTCGGCGTCGCCGATGCGGTCGAAGAGTTCCAGCGCCCGCCGGAACGGCTCGGCGGCCGCCTCGGGCGCTCCCGCGCGCGTCTGGAGCTCTCCGAGACGCTGCCAGACGTGCGCCTCACGGTGGTCGTCGCCGACCTCGCGCGCCAGCCGCAGCGACTGCCGCAGCTCGTCGCGGGCCTGCGGGAAGTGCTCGCGTGCCAGCAGCGTCCCGGCCAGGGCCCAGCGGATGTAGGCCTCACGGTGCCGGTCGGCCTGCGCGACGAAGACCGCGAGAGCCTGCCGGAACAGGGAGTCGGCCTCCTCGGGCCGGTCGGTGAAGCGCGCGACGGCCGCCAGGCCCGCCGTGGACAGCGCGGCGCCGCTCTCGTCGCCGAGGGCGAGGCACAGGCGGCGGGCGGCGGTGAAGGCCTCGGTCGCGGCGGGGAACTGGTCGGTGTAGACGTAGAGCTGGCCGAGCCCGCGCAGCATCGTCGTCTCACCGTTGGTGTCGCCGCAGCGGCGGGCGGCCGACAGGGCGATGTGGACGCAGCGACGCCAGGCGAGCAGGTGCCCGCCCAGGTCGAAGTAGGGGACGAGCGCGGCGGCCAGCCGCCAGGCCGGGCGGGCCAGTCCGGCGGCCGCGGCCCGGGCGATGAGCGAGACGAGGGCCTCGCGGTGGGCGTCGAGCCAGCCGATCGGGTCGGCGGTGACCCGCACCAGGACCGACTCGGGCACCAGGGCCTGGGAGCGTTCGCCGGTGGCGAAGATGCTGGCGTGCAGCAGGTCCACGGCGGTCTGGACGAGGGCGAGGCGCCGGTCGCAGACCCGGTGGAGCGCGGCGGTCCGCACGTCGGTCGGCGCGTCGGTCGACTGTGGACTGTCCAGCAGCCGCCGGTGCGCGTCGGTCAGTTCGGGACCGGGCTCCACGCCCAGTTCGGTGGCCAGCAGCCGCCGGACCGTCCCGTAGGCGGCCATGGCCTCGGCGTGCCGTCCGGCGCCGTCGAGAGCGCGCATCAGCAGGCACCACAGGCTCTCCTGGAGCGGGTATTCCGTGGTGGCCGCGCGCAGCTCGGCGACGGCCTCGGCGGCTCGCCCGAGCACCAGCTGAAGCTCGGCGCGTTCGCTGATCGCCGTCAGGCGCGTCTCGGTGAACCGCGAGACCACCGGTGTCCACAACGGACACTCCAGGTCGGACAGCGGCGCCCCCCGCCACAGGGCCAGGGCCCGGTCGTAGCAGTCGAGGGCCTGTTCGGGGTCGGCGGCGTGGTGCCGGGCGACGCTCAGCAGCGCGGTGAACTCGTCGGCGTCCAGCTCGCCCGGCGACAGCTCGATGACGTAACCGTTGTCGCGGTAGCGGATCCGCGGGCCGAGGACGGTCCGCAGGGAACTGATGTAGGTGCGCAGGTTCGCCAGCGCCGAGCGCGGCGCCCGCTCCGGCCACAGCACGTCGATGAGACGGTCGGCCGAGACCGGTTCACCCGACGACAGCAGCAGGCTCGCCAGCAGCCGGCGCGGTTTGTCCCCGCCGAGCGTGAGGACCCGGCCGTCGGCCCGTACGTGCAGCGGCCCGAGAACGGCGAACTCGCAGCGCATCTCGATCCCTTCGGCGCCGGAAGTCTTGACCTTGACGTTGTATCAATTTTGTAGCGACTCGTGGATAGCTGGTCACGGTACCCGCCTGGGGAAACCCCGGCGGCTCGACCGAGCCCTTCCAAGAGATCGAGGACCGGCCATGCCCAGAACCAGACGGCTGTTCACCGCCTTAGCAATGATCGGCACGCTCGTCGCGGGTGTGCTGACGGCCGCCGCGCCCGCGTCGGCCGGTGTGGACGGCGTCGGTGTCCTCGCGGCACCGGCGATGCAGCTTCCCTTCCCCTGCGGACAGACCTGGAACGGCAACAACAGCAACTCCAGCGCGCACGTCGGCTGGGAGATCGACTTCAACCGCGGCGGCACCGCCACCGCCGACCTCGGCGACACCGTACTCGCCGCGGCGGCCGGCACCATCGCGATCGCCTCGTTCCAGTCCGGCAACCGCTACGGCAACCTGGTCAAGATCGACCACGGTGGCAGCTACACCAGCTACTACGCGCACCTGAGCTCGCTCGCGGTCAAGGTCGGCGAGTACGTCGACCGCGGACAGGTCATCGGCGCCCTCGGCAACACCAGCGCTCCCGGCAACAACATCTCACCGCACCTGCACTTCGAGGTCCGGTACGGCACGAACTACCCCAACAACACGGTCAAGCCCGTCTTCAACGGCTCGACCTTCGGCTACCCCAGCGCCAACGTCACGTCGAACAACTGCGCGACGTCCTATGACCCCGCCGACGTGTGCGGCAGCGGGTTCCGGGTCAACGACTCCGCCCGCCTCGCCGGTCAGGGCAACGTCGTGCTGCTGTGGAACGCCGGCACCAGCAACAACTGCGTCGTGACCCTCAAGTTCACCAACAAGGGATCGGCCACGGCGACCTCGGCCTACCTCGAACCGCAAGGCGCGACAAGAACCACCGACTCGGGCAACTACGGCTACTACGCCGGGCCCGTTAAACGGTCCGCCCCCACCTGCGTCAAGTGGGGCGGCTCCACCGGCGGTGCCTCGTATAACAGCCCCTCCGAACACTGTTAACCCAGGTATCGCCCGGGACCCGTCGCCACCCACCCCCTCGGTCGCGACGGGTCCCGCTCCACGCCGCGGGTAGGATCGCCGCAACGTCAAGGCCGCCCCCGAGACGACATCCGCACACGTCTCACGAACGGGAAAGCCCATGCCGCGCACTCGCGTGCTCCTGTCGGCCCTCCTCGCCACCGCCGCGCTCGCCTTGAGCGCCTGCACCGGCGGCGAGCCCTCCGGCGACGCCACCACCACGCCGCCGCCCGCGCCCCTCGTCGCGCCCGGCGTCGCCTGCGCCGACGAGGCGAAAGGCGGCACGGCCGTCCGCATCGGACCCGGCCAGTCGATCGGCGCACTGTCCTTCGGCGACGGGAAGAAGGCCGTCGTCCTGCTCCACCAGTCCAACGGCGACCTGTGCCAATGGGTCCCCTACGCCATGGAACTCGCCGAGCGGGGCTACCGGGCGCTGACGATCGACAGGCCCGGCTCGGCGTCCTCACGCGACGCCGCCAAGGGCAACCACCTCGCCGTCGTCGAGGCCGTCGGATACCTGCGCGCCGAAGGCGCCACCGCCGTCACCCTCATCGGCGCCTCGATGGGTGGCACCGCCGTCCTCGCCGCCGCGACGCAGGCGGCCCCGCCCGTCGACGGGGTCATCGCCCTGTCGGCACCGACCTTCTACGACGGCACCGACGCCCTCGCCGCCGTGGCGAACCTGACCGTCCCCGTCCTCTACGCCGCCGCCGACGGCGACGCCCAGTTCGGCGGCAACGCCGAGAAGCTCGACGCCGCCACCCCCGCCACCACCGACAAGAAGCTCCTCCTCGTCGGCGGATCCCACCACGGCGTCGACTTCCTCGAAGCCGACGGCGACGCCGGCGACGCCAAGGTGCGTGACGCCGTCGAGGACTTCCTCGCCGCGCACATGCCCCTCTGACCTCCACTGTTACGCTGCCGGGCGTGATCGCGCCCACCGGAACCGAGCCAGCGCTCGCCGAGTCGTACGCGCACTGCCGCCGCCTCCACCGCAGGCACGGCCGCACCTACTACCTGGCGACCAGACTCCTGCCGGGCGCGATCCGCCCGCACGTGCACGCCCTCTACGGCTTCGCCCGTTACGCCGACGACATCGTCGACACCCGCCCGGGCGACACGCCCGAGGAGCGCGCCGAGGCGCTGCGCGCCTGGTCGGACGGCTTCCTCGCCGGACTGCGCGGGGACATGCCCTCCGGTGACCCGATCCTCCCGGCGATCCTGGACACGGTGACGCGTTTCCGGCTGCCCGTCGGCGAGTTCGAGGCCTTCCTGGCCAGCATGGCCGCCGATCTCACGGTCACCGCTTACGACACCTATGAGGATCTGCTGGCCTACATGGCGGGTTCGGCGGCGGCGATCGGCAGTCTGATGCTGCCGATCCTCGGCAGCGCCGACCGGGACGCCGCCGAAGGACCGGCCCGCGAGCTCGGCAACGCCTTCCAGTTGACGAACTTCATCCGTGATGTCGGCGAGGACCTCGACCGGGGCCGCGTCTACCTGCCCCGCGCCGATCTCGACGCCTTCGGCGTCACCGTCGCCGACCTGCGTGCTCGCCGCACCACCGCGGCGATCCGGGCCCTCGTCGAGTTCGAGATCGAGCGGGCCGAGGCGCACTACCGGGCGGCCGCGCCGGGTGTGGCGATGCTCGACGTGGGCTCGCGGCCCTGTGTGCGGGCCGCGTACACGCTCTACCGCGACATCCTCACCGCCGTCCGCCGTGGCGGGCACCGGGTCCTGGAACAGCGCGCGACCGTCCCGGCCAGTCGCCGTCTCGGGGTGGCGTTGCGCGAGATCGGCCGTGCGTGCGCCCGGCGGTGAGCGGCCGCGTCGTCATCGTCGGCGCCGGACTGTCCGGGCTGGCCTGCGCCCTGCACCTGGCGGGCGCCGGGCGCGAGGTGACGATCCTGGAACGCGGGGACCGGCCCGGCGGGCTGGCGGGGGAGCGGGTCGTCGACGGGTGGCGTTTCGACACCGGCCCGACCGTGCTGACCGCGCCGGACATCCTCGACCGGACCTTCGCCGCCGTCGGCGAGCGCACCGCCGACCGGCTGACCCTCCGCCGCCTCGATCCGGCCTACCGGGGCTTCTTCGGCGACGCCGGTCCCCTCGACGTGCGCGCCGATCCGGAGGACATGGCCGAGTACCTGCGCGCCGAGTGCGGGCCGGGCGACGCCGAGGGTTACCGCCGTTACGCCGCGCACGTCGCCGAGCTGTACCGCCTCCAGATCGACGACTTCATCGACCGCAACCTCGACACCCCGCGCGACCTGGTGACGGCGAACCTGTTCGGGCTCGTCGCCCGTGGTGGGTTCGGGCGGCTGGCGCCCTTGGTGGACCGGCATTTCCGGGACGAGCGCCTGCGCCGGCTGTTCTCCTTCCAGTCGCTCTACATCGGACTCGCGCCTCGCCGGGCCCTCGCCCTCTACGCCGTGATCTCCTACCTGGACGCGATCGCGGGCGTCTGGTATCCCGAGGGCGGGATCCACCAGGTGCCCGAGGCGCTCGCCGCGGCCGCCGTCGGCGCGGGCGTGCGGATCCACTACGGCAGCGAGGCCCGGGCCGTGGAGCTTCGCGGCGATCGTGCCGTCGCGGTGACGACGGCGACCGGTGAGCGCCACGCCGCCGGCGACGTCGTGCTGGCCACCGACGAGGGCGCGGCCCTGCGGCTGCTGGGCCGTCCGCGAGCGCGGCGCCGGTTCCGGCACGCGCCGTCCTGCGCGGTCGTCCAGCTCGGCGGCGTGGACGTGCCCGCCGGGCTGGAGCATCACAACATCTTCTTCGGCCGGGCCTGGGACCGGACCTTCGACGACATCATCGGCGGCGGCCGCGTGATGCGCGATCCCTCGCTGCTGGTCACCAACCCCGGCCGGACTGATCCGGCCGACGCCGGGACCCTCTACGTGCTGGCCCCGACGCCGAACCTGGACGACGGCCCGGACTGGCGGTCACGAGGTGACGCCTACACCGGTGAGCTGCTCGCCGTGTTGGCGAAGCGCGGGTTGCCGCTGGACGCCGGTTCCGTCCGGACGGTGACGACCCCGGCCGACTGGGCCGACGCGGGCTATGACTCCGGGACGCCGTTCTCGCTGGCCCACACCTTCGGCCAGACGGGACCGTTCCGGCCCGGGACCCGGGTGCGCGGGCTCGCCAACGTGGTGCGCTGCGGTGCCGGCGTGCAGCCGGGCGTCGGCGTGCCGATGGTGCTGCTGTCCGGCGGGCTCGCGGCCCGCCGGGTCCTGGGACGGCGCTAGCCGGCCACGGCGAGTTCGAGTCGCCCGGCGCGGACCACCCGGGCGGCTTCGGCGACGCGCGCGCCGAGGGCGGCGCCGGTCGCGAGGTCGCCGGGGTTCATGTCCTCGGCGGGCAGGTCGTTGAAGGTCTGGGCGGCGGCGCCGAGGTAGAAGCCGAGGCGGTTGCGGTCGAACTCGGTCCCGTAGGTCATGTGCCAGCCGGGACCGAGGCCGAGGTTGACCCAGTTCATGCCGTGCTGCGCGGCGAGGATCGTCATTTGCTGGAGGGTGTTGAGCTTGTCGCCGCTCATGCCGCCCGAGGCGGTGAAACCGGCGGCGAGCTTGTCCTGCCAGCCGCGGACCGCCCAGACGGCGCTGGACGCCTCGGCGAAGGCCTGGAAGGTGGCGCTCGCCGCTCCCATGTACGTGGGGCTTCCGAAGATGATCGCGTCGGCGGAGGCGAGGGTGTCCCACAGCCCGTCGTCGAGCGTCTCGACCGGGACGAGCCGGGCCTCGGTGCCCGGTACGGTGAGGGCGCCGTCGCGGACGTGTTCGGCCAGGCGGTGAGTGTGGCCGGCCGCGGAGTGGTAGGCGATGGCGACGCGGATGGTCCCGTTCATCGGGTAGCCTTTCGGTTAGTTCGAATCTGAACGATCGGAACGCTAGTCGTTAGTTCAAATTCGAACAACCGGAAGTGACGGAGGACACGATGAGCGTGGAGGAACGCTGGCTGACCGAGGCCCAGGCGCGTGCCTGGTCCCAGTTCATCCGCACCAGTCAGCGCCTGGAGCAGCGGCTCGACCGCGACCTCAAGTCCGGGCACGACCTCTCGCACACCCAGTACGAGATCCTCGTCCGGCTCGCCGACCCCGGCACGGCCACCGGGAACGTCCGCATGAGCGACCTCGCCGCCGACCTCGTCACCGCCAAGAGCGCGGCGACCTACCAGATCGGCCAGCTCGTCGAACGCGGCCTCGTCGCGCGCGTGAAATGCGCCGAGGACGCCCGCACCACCTACGTGACCCTGACCGACGCCGGCCGCGAACTGCTCGGCAGGGCCGCCCCGGACCACCTCGGACGCGTCCGCGAACTCTTCCTCGACGGGCTCTCGGCCGCCGAACTGGAGATGCTCACCGACGCCCTGGACCGGACCTGCGCGCGGATCATCGCGGCCCGGAAGAGACGAAGCTGACATCGGGCTTGACCCTCACGCAACGTCAGGGGGCACCTTGGCCGCATGAGCGACTACTTCAACGCGTTCGAGGTCGGCCCCGTGTCCGTGCGCGGCCCCGAGGCGGTGGCACCCGAGGTGTTCCGCGGCATCTACGCGATGCCGGTCTTCGTGTCGGTCCCGACCCCGGACCTGGCGGCGTCGGCCGAGTTCTGGGTGCGGGCCTTCGGCTTCGTCGAACTGTTCGGCATTCCCGGCCAGGTGGTTCACCTGCGCCGGTGGACCTACCAGGACGTCCTGCTCGTCCCCGCGTCGGACGAGACCGAGACGTCCGCGGCCACCGGCATGAGTGTGAGCTTCCTGTGCGTGCTCGGCGAGCTCGACGCCATCGCCGAGGCCTGTGCGGAACTCGTGCCGGGCGGCGTGACCGGGCCGCGGGACACGCCGTGGCGAACGCGCGACGTCGCGGTCACCACGGCGGAAGGGGCGAAGGTCGTGTTCACCGCCGCCCTGGAGTTCGACCCCGACAGCCCGGAAGCGCGCGATCTGGCCGCGGTCGGCATCACCGCGCCGGAACCCGAGACGGAGGCCCGACGATGACTTACACGGTTGAGAACGTCCGCGACGCCGTCACGGTGGGCGAGGCCGCCGAGCTGGCGGGCGTGACCGTCCGCACGCTCCACCACTGGGACGAGATCGGCCTGGCCTCACCGTCGGTCCGGACTTCCGCCGGGTACCGCCGGTACACCGACGAGGACCTTCAGCGGCTGGACCGGGTCGTCGCCTACCGCGAAGCCGGCCTCGGACTGGAGACCGTGCGCGAGGTGCTCGACGACGCGACCGCCGAGATCGGCGCCGCCCTGCGCGAGCAGCGCGCCCGGCTCGCCGAGCGGATCGAGGAGCTGCGGCGGCTCGACGAGCGGCTGGAACGGCTCACCGAGTCCCATGAGCGTGGCATCCTGCTCGACGACGAAGCGCAGACGGAGATCTTCGGGGAGGACTGGGACGCGCCTCGTTCCCGGCGGGCCCGTGCGGTGTGGGGCGACTCCACGCAGTGGGCGCAGTTCGCCGAGCGGTCCGCCTCGCGGACGAAGGAGCAGTGGAAGGCGCTCTCCGGGGCGATGTCGGCGCTCCAGCTCGACCTGGGTGACGCCGTCGACCGGGACGTCGTGCCCGGCAGCCCGGAGGCGAACGCGCTCATCGAGCGCCACCGGGAGGTGTTCTCGAACTTCTTCCCGCTCACCCGGCAGATGCAGGTCTGCCTGGGCAGGATGTTCGAGTCCGACCCCGGCTTCGCCGCCCACTACGACGGGATCCGCGCCGGCCTGACCTCCTGGTTCCGCCGAAGCATCGACGAGAACGCTCGCGCGAACGGCGTCGACCCGGAGACGGCCGCGTGGCGGTGACGAGGGCGGGCCCTGCCGTTTCGGCAAGGCCCGCCCGTCGCTAACCCCCGATCCCCGTCACCGCCACCATCGCCGGGAGGCCGGCCAGCAGGAGCAGCCCGCCGAACAGGTCGAAGCTCGCGCCCGAGCGGATCATCGTCGTGATCGACACGCAGCCCGATCCGTAGGCGATCGCGTTCTGCGGTGTCGAGACCGGCAGCATGAACCCGAAGGAGGCCGCGAAGGTCGCCGCGAGCGCCGGCACGAAGGGGTTGACCCCGGCGGCCATGGCGATCGGGATGATGATCGGCACGACGACGGCCGCGGCGGCGGTGTTGCTCGTCGTCTCCGACACCAGGATCGCCAGCGCGATCGCGAACGCGGTGATGGTGAAGACGCTCGACAGGCCCAGTGCGTTCGAGGCGCCCGAACCGATCGTCTCGGCGAGGCCCGTCGACTCCAGCAGCGAGCCGAAGATGATGCCCGTGCCGAACAGCACGATCGTGCCCCAGTCGATCCGCGCGGCGTCGCTCCAGCGCAGCGTGAATTCGCGTTGGCGCCACTCGGTCGGCAGCAGGAACAGCAGGGAGGCGCCCAGGACGGCGACCGTGCCCTCGTTGAGGCGGCCGCTGACCGTCTCGTAGAGCGCCGACTCGGTCCCCGCGAACACCGCGATCACGCCCGGGAAGATCCACAGCGCGACGGTGATGCCGAAGGCGATCAGCGTGTTCTTCTCCGCCCGCGACATCTTCCCCAGCTCGGCCCGTTCGGCGGCCACGTACTCCTCGACGCCCTCGATCCGGCGGATCTCGGGCTTGTTGAGCAGCAGCAGGACGATCACGAGGATGACGAACATGATGGCGCACAGGGGAAGGGCCGTGGCCATCCACTCCGCGAAGGAGATCTTCTTGCCCGTCGCCTCCTCGATCAGGCCGCGCCCGATCAGGTTCGGCGGGCTCCCGACCGGCGTGAGCAGCCCACCGACGCTGGCGCCGTAGGCGAGCATCAGGACCAGGGCGGCGCCGACGCGCAGCCGCAGCGGGTCGAAGTTCGCCGCGACCATCCCGCGGCTCTGCAGCATCTTCGCGATGACCGCCAGCAGGCCCAGCGCGGTCGGCAGCAGCATCGCGACCGTCGCGGTGTTCGACACGAACGCCGACAGCAGGCAGGTGATCACACCGAAGGCGATGATGACGCGGATCGTGGACTTCCCGATCCCCGGCAGCGACAGGATGAAGAACGCGAACCGCCGCGCCACCCCGTGCTTGAGCATCGCCTGCGCCAGGATGAACGCGCCGATGAAGGTGAACACCGTCGAGGACCCGAAGGGCTTGAGCGCGTCCGAGGCCGGCACCACGCCGAACAGCACGATGGCGGCGACGCCGATGAGCCCGCCGACGGGGATGGGCACCGGCTCGGTCACCCACATGACGACCACGCCGAGCAGGATCGCGGCCAGCACGTGCTGACGCGGCGCCAGATCGAAGGGGATCAGCGCGAACGCGACCGCCAGCACCGGCGCCAGCCACAGCCCGGTCGTCCGGCGCCCCTTCTCGAAGCGCTCCTCGGCGGGCGAGAGCACCTGCTCGCCCAGACTGCGGTAGGTGGCGTGGCCCAGCAGGGCCTTGTCCACGTCGGTGCGCTGCTCCTCGGCGGCCATGTCGTCACTCCCTTGTGGACAACGGCTACGGTGACCCATGCCACAAGCGGCACGTGTGCGCCATTCTGGACCTGTGCGGACAAGCCGGTCCAATGCGGTTTGGCTACCAGACCGTTAGGCTGCGCCTATGTGCCGGGCATTCCGTCCGGCTCGCCGACCCCCGGAGCCGGCCATGGACGTGCGGCAACTGGAGTACTTCCTCGCCGTCGTCGACAACGGCGGCTTCAACCGGGCCGCCCGGACGCTCTTCCTCGCGCAGCCCTCGCTGTCCCAGGCGATCCGAACCCTCGAACGCGACCTGGGCGGCCGCCTCTTCCACCGCATCGGGCGGCGCGTCGTGCTCACCGAGGCCGGGGAGGCCCTCGTCGAACCGGCCCGCCGTGCCGTTCGCGCCCTGGCGGTGGCGCGCGCGAGCGTCGACGCCGTGCGCGGCCTGCGATCCGGCGAGGTGACGGTCGCGTCGATGCCCTCGCCCGCCGTCGAACCGCTCAGCTCGATGGTCCTCGCCTACACCGAGCGCCACCCGGCCGTGCGCGTCACGATCCGCGCGGCGCCGGTCGCCCTCTCGGTGCTCACCGCCGTCCGCACCGGCGCCACCGAACTCGGCCTGCTCTCGGCCTGGCGTCTCCCGGCGGCCGCCGACCTGCGGCTGCGTCCCCTGGGGCGTCAGCGTTTCGTGCTCGTCGCGCCACCCGACGGGAGCCTGCGTCCCGACGGGCCGCTCCCGCGCGCGGCCCTCGCCGGGCAGCGCCTCATCGTCGGGGAGGAGGGCACCGGTATCCGCCGCCTCGCCGAGGAGATCCGCGAGGCCGTCCCCGACGTCACCATCGCCGTGGAGTCGGAGCATCGCGAGGCCGTGCTTCCACTGGTGCTCAAGGGAGTCGGCGTCGGGATCCTCGCCGAGGCCTGGCGTCCGCTCGCCGAACGCGCCGGTGCCGTCGTCCTCGACCTGGACCCGCCGGCCTGGCTCGACCTCGCCCTCGTCAGCCGCGACGGGCCGTTGACCCCGGCGGCCGAGGAGTTCCTCACCATGGCCGCCGAACAGGACCGATAGGCGCGGCCTATAAGTGCCATCACCGCCTGGTCTTGGACCCGGCCGCCGGCGGCTTGCTTGAATCGGGATCATGACCAGTCACCGCATCGCCGTCATCCCGGGCGACGGGATCGGGCGCGAAGTCGTCCCGGCCGCCCGCGCGGTCCTCGACGCCGTCGCCGCGCGGCACGCCCTCGGCCTCGACTACGTCGAGTTCGACTGGTCGTGCGCCGGATACCTCCGCGAGGGGGCCATGATGCCGCCCGACGGGCTGGACCTGCTGCGCCCCTTCGACGCGATCTTCCTCGGCGCCGTCGGGGATCCGCGCGTCGCCGACCACGTGTCGCTGTGGGGTCTGCTCATCCCGATCCGCCGGGCCTTCCGCCAGTACGTCAACCTGCGTCCGGCGCGGCTGTTCCCCGGCGTCGAGGGCCCGCTGCGCACCGACGCCCCCATCGACCTGGTCGTCGTCCGCGAGAACGTCGAGGGCGAGTACAGCGAGATCGGCGGGCGCCTCTCGCGCGGCTTCCCCGACGAGATGGCCGTCCAGGAGTCGGTGTTCACCCGCCCCGGCGTGACCCGGATCGTCGACTACGCCCTGGCCTTGGCCGCGAACCGTTCCGGGCGGCTGGTCTCGGCGACCAAGTCGAACGGCATCGTCCACACCATGCCCTTCTGGGACGAGGTCGTCGCCGAGCGCGCCGAGAACTCCGTCGTCGAGGTGACCCGTGAGCACATCGACGCCCTGTGCGCCAAGGTCGTCCTCGACCCGGGCCGTTTCGACGTGATCGTCGGCTCGAACCTCTTCGGCGACATCCTCAGCGATCTCGCCGCCGCCGTCACCGGCAGCATCGGCATGGCGCCGTCGGCGAACCTCAACCCGGAGCGCGAGTTCCCCTCGATGTTCGAGCCGGTGCACGGTTCCGCGCCCGACATCGCCGGGCGCGGGGTGGCCAACCCGATCGGCGCGATCTGGTCGGCGGCGATGATGCTCGACCACCTCGGCCACCCCGGGGCCGCCGCCGAGATCGTCGGCGCGATCGCCGCGACCCTCGCCGAGGGCCGCGTCCGCACGCCCGACCTCGGCGGCGAGGCCACCACCGGGGAGTTCACCGACGCCGTCGTGGCGGCCCTCGGCTGAGGGCTAGGGGATCTCGCGGTAACCGGCGCCGGTCTTCGCCTCCACCAGGCTCGCCGCCTTCTTCGCGCCCTTCACCGGGTCCATCCGCTTCGTGCTCACCTTGCCCGGAGAGCCGAGTCGCCCGTAGCGGGTCGCCAGTACGCCGTTGGTCTCGTCCCAGTACAGCTCCCAGAACTTCGCGTCCGGGCCCGAGCGCCACTCGAAGTAGCGGGACTCGGCGGCGGCGTTCACGTGCTGCCCGAAGTAGAGCCGTTCGACCAGGTGCGTCGACGCCTTCACCGCCTGGGTGAACTCGCTCAGAAAGGACGTCGCCAGCATCCACGACAGCGACCGTTCCCACCAGATGTGGCGTTCGTGGTCGTAGACGTGGGTGAAGACGCGGTCGTCGTCGGTCTCGTGATCGGTGGCCAGGAGCGTGAGCAGCTCGCCGTCCGACTTCTCGGCCACCACGTCCAGCTCGTCATAGACGTCGGTGTTCAGGCGGTAGGACTGCGCCTTGTAGATCGCGCCGACCGCGTCGGCGGCGGGCCTGCGCGTGAGCATCTCGGTGGGGGAGAGGACCCGGCAGCCGCGCCCGCCGATCGACCAGGACGCGTGCCCGACCCGGCGCCAGAAGTCGCGCAGCACCTCGGGAACCGGGGTCCTGCGAGTCGCCTCGTAGGCCGCGATCTCCTCGTCGGGCACGCCCGAGCCGATCTCGACGGTGAGGTCGGCCAGACCCGGCACGTGCGAGAGGTACCCGTACTCGCGCAGACCGTCGGCGAACACGGCCAGCGCCTCGACGTGCCACACCGGGTCCCGGCTGTCGTCGCGGGCGCGGTCGTCGAGCCATTCGGCGACCGTCAGGTCCTCCGGGCGCCGCCTGGATCCGACCCACTCCAGGCAGCCGAGCGCGCCCCCGGCGGCGAGCAGGTCGATCTCCCGGCGCTCGTGGGCGGCGACGGCCGCCGCGCGGTCGGGGAAGAAGTCGCCGTCGTACTCGATGCGGCCCTCGTGGACGAACAGGACGGCGCTGTCGTGTTCTCGGTGGTAGCCGCGGTGGACGGCGCCCTTTTCGGGGACGTACCAGGGGTCGGTCTCGGTGAGGCGGGCCGCGGTGAGGCTCGCCCGCATCCGCGCGAAGGCCTCGTGGGCGCCTTCGGCGAAGCGCAGCACGCGGGTGGTGAAGCGCCCGTTGTTGACGCCGGCGCTGTGGGCGATGGTGTCGCGATAGCGGACCAGTTCGGTGAACTCGGAGGCCGTCGCGGTCCAGAACAGGGCGCGCTCGGACACCTCGGTGACCCCGGTCAGGGCCGACGGCCCACCGGGGACGAGGGTGAACGGCGGCGGCACGACCGCATAGCCGTCGAAGGCGTGCGCGCGTCCGTCGGTGTCGGCGAACCAGACCTCGCCGGTCGCCTTGTCGTGCATCAGCCGCAGCGCGACGGTCGCGCCGGTGAGCGTGCCGAGGTCCTCGTCCTTGAGCCTGGCCAGGGGCTTGCCCTTGACGCGGGCCGCCCGTCCTTTCTCGATCAGCGTCGCGCGGGCGGCGTCGGCGGTGCCGGACAGGGCGGCCGCCAGCCGGGAGCGCGAGTCCTCGTCCTCGAAAGGGCTCGTCCAGGAGCGGAGGTGCGGTGGCCCGGCCGGAGCCTGGATCGCCTGGGCGAGCGGCCATGCCCGCCGCACGAGCGCGTAGTGGCCGGTGTCGAGCGCCGCGCGGATGCCGACGATCAGCGCGTAGGCGAAGAAGCCGTCGGTGGGCGGCCCGGCGGGCGTGTCCCAGCCGGAGATCTCCTCCAGCAGCGACACCAGCGGCCAGACCTTCTCGACGTGCCGGTCGAGTGTGTAGGCGTACAACCCGGCGGCGTGGTGGTCGCGGCTTTCCCGCAGGCGCGCCGTGATCGCCTCGTGCGCGGCCTCGTTCCAGGTCTCGGCGAGGGCGTTGGCGGCTCGCCAGTAGGACCGGCGCTCGGTGAACAGTCGGTCGATCAGCGCCGTGCGGGCGGCGGGAGTGTCGAGGTTGCGCAGGATGGCGTAGAGGTCGGCGACGAGGTCTTCGAGGTTGTCGTCCTCGGTCTGGCCGTGGTCGAAGACGCGTCCGCCTTTCGGTTCGGAGGCGGCGTAGCGGGCTCCGTAGCGGTCCAGTGCCTCGATCACGAAGTCCTCGACGGCGGGATGGCCGAAGCGGTAGAGCTGGTGCCCGGCGGAGCTTCGCACCTGGATGCTGGGGTGTTCGAGCCTGCTCCGGATCATCGCGCGGATCGCGCGGTGGGCCTGGTCGGCGTCGAGTCTCGGGATGACGCAGTGTTCGGGTTCGAGGGGGTAGAAGAGCTCGTTCCACAGTGGTGTGAGGGCGGTGCGGGGACCGTCGCCTTCGGCGGCCGCCATGAACGGACCGAAGATCCGCTCCTCGTGGGCGAAGGGCCCGAGCGCGCGCAGCGCGGCCTTCTTGATGTTCTCGGCGTGCATGCCGGCGAGGAAGTCCCCCTCGTCGGGGTCGGGCGTGTCGAGGACCAGCCGGAGGAGGATCTCGGTGACCGGGTCGTCGGCCGAGCCGACGCGGGCGGCGAGCGCTTCGATCAGCGGCTCCACCTCGTTCTCGGGCAGCATCGCCAGGCAGGACGCGGCGAGGGTGACGCCGTCGGCGTCGCCGGAGTCCAGGACGACCCGGACCGCCCAGGACATGGCGCCCAGCAGTTCCGTGTCGGTGTCACCGCGCATGAGGACGCGGCGTGCGATGACGCGGGCGAGTGCCGGATCGTCGACGGTGGCGAGGATCTCGGCGGTGTCCTCGGGAGCGTCGATGATCTTTTTGAGGACCCGGGAGGAGACCTGCCCGTCGGCTTCGGCTCGGGTGAGGTCGTTGTCGGTCATGAACACCGGTTCGCCGGTGCGCTCCTGGACGTCGCGTACGGCGGCGAGGACGGCCCGCTGGTGGGAGTCCTTGGTGAGCAGCCATGCGACGGCGGCGGTGAGGGCGGTGATGTCGCCGGTGACCGGGCGGGCCCACTCCAGGGCCCAGTTGGCGAGGGTCCATGAGCCGGTCAGGGACGGGAGCGCGGCGACGAGCGCGTCGGCGGCGGGGCTGTGTGTTGTGCCCGGGGCGCGGGAGTCGAGGAGGGCGCGCAGGGCGGTGCGGGTCAGGCCGTCGTCCATGCGGTCGACGGCGGCGGCCACGGTCGCGCTGTCGAGTGACTCGTCGGCGAGGGCGGCGGCGACGTCGAGCGCGCGGAGGAGCGGATGGGTGCCGGGTGAGATCTCGGCGGCCAGGACCGCGGCCGGGCCGTCACCGAGGTCGTCTTTACGGATGTGGGCGGCCAGCATCGAGCGCCTGGCCCGGAACCCCGGGACGAGCGGGACGTCCCCGTCGAGGCCGAGTGCGCCGAAGGTTCCGGCGAAGGACCTGACGAGCTCGGGGCCGTCGAGCGCGGCGAGGACACGCTCGCGTTCGGCGTCCATGGCGAGGATCGAGGTGTGCAGCAGCCAGTAGACCGCCAGGTGCGGATCCGTGCCGAGACCGGCGATCTCGGCGTCGAGGGCGGTGCGCGCGCTCTTCTGGGAGGGCCAGGCCTCGATGTAGTGGCCGGCGGCGTTCCCGGCGAGATCGGTGTCGCTCTGGATCGGCCTGCCGTGCTGGGTCAGGGGTTGCGCCAGCAGCCACACCAGCCATTGGTAGCGCCCGGCGAGTTCCACAGTGGACACCGCGCGGCCGTGTGGGGGAGGTTCGCCGACGGCGTGGGCCCCGAAGCCGTCGTCCTCGCCGGCGTCTCGGTCCCGCAGGAAGGAGGGCCAGTCGGCGATGGAGTTCAGGCGGTGGTGGATCTCGCGGGTCTCGTGGTCCTGCCACCAGATCGCGCCGCCGCCGCGCAGGTCGACGAGCGTGTAGTCGTCGCCGTGGTCGTCGATGATCGCGAAACCGGCCAGGGTCTTGTCGATGGCGCCGAAGTAGGCGTGGTTCGGGCGGAGGTGCGCCGTCACCGGATCGGGCTCACCCGGCTCGGTGAGTCGTTCGGTGATGGCGGCGGCGACCTCGGGCGGGACCGGCATGCCGTAGAAGCGGTCGAGGGACCCGTGGGGGTGGGCCATGGTGGTCCTTTTCAGCGTCGA
This sequence comes from Phytomonospora endophytica, assembly GCF_014202425.1. Classification (GTDB taxonomy): domain Bacteria; phylum Actinomycetota; class Actinomycetes; order Mycobacteriales; family Micromonosporaceae; genus Phytomonospora; species Phytomonospora endophytica. The sequence continues at coordinate 479,268 of NZ_JACHGT010000005.1, forward strand.
AAGGGAACCGCGCGGGGATCGCGGTGTCTCGCCGGGACCATAGCGTCCATGTATGACAGCGCTTTTCTCAGAACGCGGCGATGCTCTTCGGGGCCCGTTCGGCGCGGCTGAGGGAGCGCATCACCGCGGTTGGTCCGTGCCGCCGTGCGGCGAGGCGGGTGAGGAGCCGCAGCACGATGTCCACACTGGACTCGCTGAGGCGGGGGGTGGGCACGCCGATGCTGACGGCGAGGTCGTCGGAGTGCACGGCGAGTTCCATCATGCGGGTGACGAGCAGGTCTTCGAGGGTCAGCGACCACGGGCCCCACAGGGGGATGCGGACCGGTCGCTCGATGGGTGTCGCGGCGAGGCTCACGGCCAGTCCGATGATGGCCGCGTCGACGGCACCCGCCAGGGCCTTCGGGCCTTCGGCGGCGGTCTCCTCGCCGCTGTCACGGATGCGGACGTTGATGTCGGCGTCGAGGTCGGCGCCGATCCATGCCACGTGCGCGTAGTGGTCGAGCAGCCCGATCGTCGGTTCGGCCGGGACGGGCGCGTCGAGGATCCGGGGAAGCGCGAGGACCTGGTAGGCGAGGTGCCCGGCGAGGCCGCCGACGCTGAACTCGGGCAGCGCGCTCGGCTCCGGCCAGGCGCGGGCGACCGCGGGATGGCGCAGGAAGCGGGCGGCGACGCGTGCGGTGTCGAGGAAGTCGTCACCGATCATGGGTCTCACTCCTCTATCGCTCCGCCGATGGACCGCAGGTGTTCCCGGAAGGTGAGCGCCGGGTTCTTCTCCCGCCGTTCCAGGAAGCGCCCGAAGAGGAGCTGGCCGCGCAGTCCGGCGCCGTCGCGGATCCGGGCGGCCTGCCGGCGTTCGGTGTCGCGGATCTTCTCGGCGAGGTTGAGGAGTTCGCCGACGCGTTCGGCCGGGACGAACAGGGCGCCGTCCTCGTCGGCGAAGGCGAGGTCGCCGGTGTCGACGGTCCATTCGCCGACCTTGGCGGAGGTGAGGGCGTCCTCGGCGCGTTCGGTGGGGGCGAGCGGTCCGGTCGGGATGGCGCCGAGGCTGAAGACGGGCAGGCCGATGGCGGTGACGTCGAGGGTGTCGCGGTGCAGCCCCCAGACGATCACGCCGGCCAGTTCGGCCGCGGCGACCTCGGCGACGATCAGGTCGCCGATGCAGCTCTCGTCGAGGCGGCCGCCGTTGTCGGCGACGAGCACGTCTCCCGGGCGCGATTCCTCAAGGGCCTCCAGGAACACGTCCACGCTGCCGGCGTGCCGGGTGGGCAGGACCCGGCCGGCCGCGCGCATGCCGGGCGCGACCGGTTTCGTGCCGGCGGGGGCGCAGCGGACCGGCACACCGTCTCGGACGCACGCGTCGGCGATGTGGGCGGTGGTCAGTGTCGCGAAGCGGTCGGCGAGCTCGGTGGGCGTCATGCGGGCTCCTTCTCTCCGTGTTGACGGTAGAGGAGCCCGTGCCGCGCGGGAAGCGTCAGCGCGCGGCGGCGATGAGTTCGAGGACCTCGGCGGTGGTGCGGACGTCGCCGAAGGAGCGGTAGACCGTTCGCAGGGTGGCGTTGTGGGCGCGGTCGTCGAGGCCGGCGGTCGCGTCGGCGATCATGATGACGCGGTGGCCGGTTGTCGCGGCGTCGCGGGCGGTGGACTCGCAGCAGACGCTGGTGACGGTTCCGGTGACCACGACGGTGTCGATGCCGCGTGCCTCCAGCTGCGGGGGGAGGTCGCTGAGGCCGGGGAAGAAGGCGCTCGACGCCGACTTCTCGGCCCACACGTCCCCGTCGCGGGAGTCGAGGCCGTGCCAGAGCCGTTCGCGCGGAGTTCCCGTGCCTCCCGAGGCGGCGAACAGCCGCGCGAGCTCGGGACCGTAGAAGCCGGTCTCCCACGCGGTGGGCTCGTGGACCTTCGGCAGCACCCAGGCGACCGTGCCCCCGGCGTCGCGCAGGGCCGTCGCGAGCCCGTTGATCGCCGGGATCGCGCCCTGGCAGTGGCTGGATTCGGCGACGAAGAAGCCGACCATGTCGACCACGACCAGCGCGGTGCGGGCGGGATCGACGGTGCCGTAGGCGAAGCGGCTCCCGCGACGGGACTCCTGCCGTGCGTATTCGCGCTCGTCGATGGACCAGTCGTGGGTGCGGGGGGCGGCGGTCATCGGAGGAGTATGGCAGGCCCACGGGGCCCGGCCGCGTTGACCGTTGGGACGATCCACATGCGACGGACGGTGACTACTGTGGAGCTGCATTTCACGGTGGACCGAAAAGAGCAGCGGCCGGATGGATCCCGTCAGCACCGCCTTGACCACGTGGGTCGCCCGCGGCCTCGCCAAGAAGACGGTGGCCGTGATCGGCGCCCGGATGCGCCGCGATCAGGACGCCCCGGACGTGCGCAAGGCCCTCGCCGTCGCCGTGAAGAGCGGTGTCGCCGCCGCCGTGGCCGACGTCCATCACGACGACCCCGAAGGGGCGCGGCAGGTCGAACTCGCGCTCCTCGAACGCGAGGACGCCCGCCTGCCCCTGGTCGACGGCACCGGCCTCGCGGGTCTCGTCGACGCCGTCCGCGTCTGGATCGCCGAGACCGAGTCCCCGGTCGGCGAGACCGGGCTGCCCGAGGAGATCGACGCCTCCCACCCGCTCGCCGCCGCGCTCTGTGAGGCCGTCCTCCACCGGATCCGCCGGGAGGCCACCCGCGGGGAGCGGATCCTCGCTCCATTGTGGATGGACTTCAAACTCACCTGCCTCCAGCAGCCAACGGCCCGCAGACCCGAACGGCTCCGCGACTACTGGCACCCCGGCACCCCCGGCACCCGCTTCGTCGGCCGCCGCGACGAACTGACCCGCCTCGCCGACGCGCTCACCCCCGGCGAACGCGGTGGCCGGGTCCAGGTCGTCGGCGGCGTCGGCGGGATCGGGAAGACCGCGCTCGCCGTCGCCTACGCCCAGAAGCACGCCTCCCGCTACCGCGACGGCGCCATCTTCTACGACTTCCAGTCCTACGCCGTCGGCCGCGCCCCCGACTCGGCCGACCAGGCCCTGGTCAAGATCCTGCCGACGATCCGCGACGACCTGTCCAGCGCCGGTGTCGAGCAGCTCAGCGCGGTGGGGCGGATGAGCGCCTGGCAGGAGAGCACCGCCGACCGCGAACTGCTGATGGTGTGGGACAACGTCCGTTCCCTGGCGCAGATCGAACCGCTGCTGCTGTGGCAGAGCGGTTGCGCGACCATCCTGACCACCCGCCACGACATCGACGTCGACGGCGCCGACCCCCTGCGGCTGCGGTCGCTGGAGCGCGAGGCCGCCCGCGACCTGTTCACCGGCATCGCCGGAGACGGCCACGACGAGGACCTGGTCCGGCGGCTGCTCGAAGCCGACCTGGACGTGCCGATCCTGATCAAGGCCCACGCCAAGCAGATCCGCGCCGGACGCCGGGGACTCGGCGAGATCGTCGCCGAACTCAGCGGCGTCGAACCCGTCGGGCACCGGCGCACCCAGCAGGCCTTCTTCGACCGCCTCGACGGCTCCTACCTGCACCTTGGTGCCGATCAGCGCTACGCCTTCCGTTTCCTGGGCGCCCATCCGGGCCGCTTCGCCACCGGCGAGGTGGCCGCGGCGATCCTCGGCTGCGAGCTCGACGAGGCCGTCGACCTGATGGAGGACCTGGTCGACGTCGGTCTCGCCCGGCGGCACCACCGGCCGGCCGCCGATCCCCGCCCGCCGGCGTACACCGCCCACGACATCCTGCGCGCCTACGCCGCCCACCAGGCCAGGTCCGAAGGCGAGCTCACCCCGATCCGGGATGAGCTGTCGGCCTACTACCGGCAGCGGCTCGACGAGCCGAACGGCGGAGACCGCCGCTGGGTGGAGACCGAGCTGGACAACATCGGCGACACCGCGCTCGCCGGCCGCACCGGCGCGCACGCCGAGCTGGCCTCGCGGGTGGGGGAGAGGTTCTTCGCCTTCGGCCGCTTCACCGACGCCGCGACGGTCTTCGGGCGCGCCGCCGAGGTGTACCTCGACGGGGGAGACGACGCCCGGCACGCCCATGCCCTGCTCGGGCTCGGTGAGGTGGCCAGGCTCCAGGGCGAGTGGGACCGTTCGCTGGAACTCTGCCGCCGGGCGGTGGTCATCTTCGAGCGCCGCGATGACGTCGGGGGTCTCATCAAGGCCTCGGTCGGGCTGGGGCACGTCTCGCGACTCAAAGGCGAACTGGAGGACGGGGCCAGGTACTTCGAGCAGGCCGCCGAGCAGGCCGGTGCGGCCGGGGACACCCCGGTGCAGGCCAGGGCGCTGGTCGGGCTGGGTCATGTCCTGCGACTTCAGCGCCGCCACCCGGAGGCGCTGGAGCGTTTCGCGGCGGCCGCCGAGCTCGGCGACCCGCTCCAGCGGGCCAACGCGCTGCGTGGGATCGGTGACGTCCACAGGGCTCTGGGCGCGCCGTCCGAGGCGGAGTCGCGCTACGCCGAGGCGGCCGCGACCTACGCCGAACTCGGCGACCGTAACGGCGAGGCCAACGCCCACCTCGGCCGGGGCGCGGTGGCGGTGCTGGAGGAGCGCTGGCCGGAGGCCGAGGCGGCCTACCGGACCGCGGAGGAGATCTTCACGGAGCTGGGCAACCGTTTCGGGCTGGGCACAGCCCTGCGTGGGCAGGGGACCGCGGCGGCCGGTGCGGCGGATTCGGTCCGGGCCCGGCGGCTGCTCGGCGAGGCCCTCGCCATCTACTCGGTCCTGCGCAGCCCCGCCGCCACCGGCGTGGCGGGCCAGCTGCGGGAACTCGACGCGCGTGAGAACACCGCCTGAGCCCCGTCTGCACATTTCTCGAACTCGAACCGTTCCACCCCTTGACGAGCTCCTGAGCCCGGGCAAGACTGTGCGGAAACGTTTACAGTCGCGAAACAAGATGAGGTGTGGTGTGAGCCGGAAACGTTTACAGCGCACTGATGGTGGCGGGCCCCCGACCGTCCGTACGGTAGCCGCCATGGCCGGAGTGTCGATCGCCTCGGCGTCACGTGTCCTCAATGGACACGGCGCCAGCGTCGAGACCGAACGCCGGGTGCGCGAGGCCGCGGCCTCCGTGGGGTACGTCCCGAACGCCGTCGCCCGCTCCCTGCAGGCGCAACGGACCGACATGCTGGCACTCGCGGTGGAGGACATCGGAAATCCCGTGTACGTGGCGATGATGCGCGCGATCGAAGAGGTCGCCGCCGGTGCGGGCTACCGGCTCCAGGTGCACGCCACCGGAGCCGACGTGGCCGGTGAGGTCGAGCTCCTCGACGGCCTCGCCCGCCGCTATGTCGACGGACTGGTGATCAGCCCGATCCGCATCACCGACGCGCACCTCGCCGCCCTCGCCCGCGTCCCGACGCCCGTCGTCGTGGTCGGTTCACTGCCCGACGACATGCCCACCACCAAACCGATCGACAACGTCCGCGCCGACTCCCACACCGGCGTCGGCCTGGCCATCGACCACCTCGTCGCCGGCGGACGCCGCCGCATCGGCTTCGTCAACGGACCCCTCGACACCGTCCCCGGCGCGGCCCGCCAGGCCGGCTACCTCGACGCGCTCGACGCCGCCGGACTGCCCTTCGACCCCGAACTCGTCGAACCCGCCGACTTCCACTACGCCGCCGGGCGCGCCGCCACCCGGCGCCTGCTGGACCGCGCCGAACCCGACGCGATCCTGTGCGCCAACGACCTCATCGCCGTCGGCGCGCTGCACGCCCTCCTCGCCGCCGGCAAACGCGTCGGCGAGGAGGTCGCGCTCGTCGGCATGGACGACACCGACCTCGCCGAGATGTCCTTCCCGCAACTGTCGAGCGTGTCGCTCGGCTCGGCCGAACGCGGACGGCTGGCAGCCGAACTGCTCCTCGCCCGGCTCGCCGAGCCGGGACGGCCGGCGCAGCGCGTCACCGTCGCCCCCACGCTCGTCGTCCGCGCCTCCAGCGACACCGCGGCGAAACAGGAGAACCCATGAGCTTCGTCGTCGAAGAAGGACCCGACCGGGCCCTCACCTGCGCCTGCCACGCCCTCGGCGGCAACGCCTGCCTGCACGCGGCGGCCCCTCCCGGGGACGCCGTCCCCGTCCGCGTCCTCACCGGGCAGCGACCGTCGCGGGGATGGGCCGGCACCCGCCGGCCCCGCGGCGGCGGACCGACCGCACTGTTTCACGCCCCTCCGATGGATCAGGCCCCGCAATGACAACGCTCAACGAAGAGCTGCCACTGGCGCGCAAGAAGCGCCTGTCCCATAACAGGTACGCGTACTTCCTCGTCCTCCCCGCCCTCGCGCCGGTGCTCATCCTGTCGGTCGTGCCGCTGCTCAACGGCATCTACCTCGGCTTCACCGACGCCCGCGCCGGACTCAACCAGACCACCCACTTCACCGGGATCGAGAACTACACCGAACTGCTGTCCAACGACCTGTTCTGGGCCTCGTTCAAGATCGGCCTGATCTGGGCCTTCAGCGTCACGATCCTGCAGTTCCTGGCCGCCCTCGGCCTCGCCCTGCTGCTCAACCTGAACCTGCGCCTCCAGTGGCTGACCCGCACCCTCGCGCTGGTGCCCTGGGCGATGCCGCCGGTGATCGTCGGCATCATGTGGCAACTCGTCTACCACCCCGACGCCGGCCTGGTCAACGAGGCGCTCTACCGCGTCGGCATGGGCGACCTGGCCACGAACTGGCTCGGCGACTTCAGCACCGCCCTGCCCGCGGTCATCGTCGTCGGCGTGTGGGCCGGGATGCCGCAGACGACCGTCGTGCTCCTCGCCGGACTCCAGGGCGTGCCCGCCGAACTCAACGAGGCCGCCGCCGTCGACGGCGCGAGCACCTGGCGCCGCTTCTGGAGCATCACGCTCCCGCAACTGCGGCCGGTGATCGTGGCGATCACCTCGCTGGACTTCATCTGGAACTTCAACTCCTTCGGCCTGGTCTACGTCCTGACCACCGGCGGGCCCGGCGGCAAGACGATGCTGCCGATGCTCTTCGCCTACGAGGAGGCCTTCAAGTTCGGCCACTTCGGGACCGCCGCGGCGATGGGCAACGTCATGGTCCTGATCATCGTCGTCCTCCTGTTCTTCTACCTGCGCCGCCGGATGCGGGAGGTCAACGCATGAACCGCTCCAAACCGCTCACCCGCGCCCTGCAGTACCTCGCGCTCCTCGGGTACATCGCCTTCCTCGCCTTCCCCCTGCTGTGGATGCTCTCCACGTCGTTCAAGACCCCGCAGGAGGTCGTCGAACTCCACCCGAGCCTCATTCCCCGCGAACCGACCCTCGACAACTACACCAGCGCCTTCGAACAGCAGCACCTGGCGCGCGCGGCCTGGAACAGCCTCCAGGTCTCCGTCGGTTCGGCGGTCCTCACCGTCGTCATCGCGCTCCCGGCCGCCTACGCCCTCGCCCGGGTCCGCAGCAGGATCAACACCCTGGCGACCGCGTGGATCCTGCTGTCCCAGCTGTTCCCGTTCATCCTGCTGGTCATCCCGCTGTTCATCATCCTCAAGGGCGCGAGCCTGACCAACAGCCTCTTCGGGCTGATCCTGGTCTACGTCACCTGGTCGCTGCCCTTCGCGCTGTGGATGCTCCAGGGCTTCGTCCGCGGCATCCCCCGCGAACTGGAGGAGGCCGCGGCGATGGACGGCGCGTCGAGATTCCAGACCCTCTGGCGGATCGTCGCCCCGCTGCTCGCCCCCGGCGTCGTCGCGGTGACCCTGTTCGCCTTCATCAGCTCCTGGAACGAGTTCTTCTTCGCCCTGGTGCTCCTCAAACGACCCGAACTGGCCACGCTTCCGCTGGAACTCGCCAAGTTCGTCGGCATCGAGGGGATCGCGCGGCTCGGGCCACTGGCCGCCGGATCGCTCATGGCGACCGTACCCAGCCTGATCTTCTTCGCGTTCCTGCAACGCCGGCTCACCTCCGGCGGCCTCGCCGGCGCCGTCAAAGGCTGACCCCCCACCACCCCCAGAGATACACACCAAGGAGTTCGCAATGAAGCGCCTCACCCCCCGCAAAGTCGCGGCGGTGGCCCTGGCCGCCACCATGGCGGTCGGTTCGCTGACCGCCTGCGGCAGCGGCGACGACTCGGCCGACGGCCCGGTCAAGCTGCGCTTTCTGAGCCTGGCCTGGCAGGAAGCCTCCGTCGCGGCCAACCAGAAGCTCGTCAACGACTGGAACGCCGCCCACAGCGACATCCAGATCGAGTACGTACAGGGCTCCTGGGACTCGGTGCACGACCAGCTGCTCACCTCCTTCGAAGGCGGCGACGCGCCCGACATCATCCACTACGAGGCCGCCCTCTCCGGGCAGTTCGCGCAGATGGGGTACCTCGCCGACCTCAAGGACATCGTCCCCGCCGACCTGAAGGGTGAGATCGGCCAGAACGTCTGGGACACCGTCACCACCCCCGACGGCGCCGTCTTCGGCGTGCCGTTCCTGCTGGAGTCGCAGGTCGTCATCGCCAACAAGAAGCTCCTCGACGAGGCCTCGATCCCCGTCCCCACCGCCGACGCGCCGTGGACCTGGGACGAGTTCGCCGTCAACGCCAAGAAGCTCACCAAGGGCGACACCTTCGGGACCGCCTGGCCGCTCAAGCAGCCCGTCAACCGCGTGCTGAACCTCGGCCTCAACTACGACGGCAAGTACTTCCAGAACACCGACGGCAAGAACTCCGTCGTCTTCGGCCCCGCCGAGCAGGAAGTCCCGCGCCGCATCCACGACATGGTCTACACCGACAAGTCGGCCGCCCCCGACGCCCTCGGCATGGGCGGCACCGACCCCCTGCCCGGCTTCTTCGGCGGCAAGTACGCCATGCTCCCCGGCTCGATCTACCTGCGCCAGCAGATGGTCGAGCAGGCCCCCGAAGGCTTCGAGTGGGTCACCCTCCCGCCGCTGAAGGGCCTGAGCCAGAACCAGTCGGCCAACCCGCAGACCCTGTCCATCTCCGAGGCCTCGGAGCACAAGGACGAGGCCATGCAGTTCATGGCGAACTTCCTGTCCCCGGCCAACCAGGCCGAACTCGCCAAGGGCGACTGGCTGATCCCGACCGGCAAGACCGCCGGTGAGCAGCTCGTCGCCTCCACCGAGGGCAAGGACGGCTGGGACGTCGCCGTCGCCAGCGCGAACTCGCTGGTCCTGGCCCCCTTCCAGACCGTCCCGGAGTTCTCCGAGTGGAAGTCGAAGATCGCCACCCCGGCCTTCCAGGAGTACTTCGCCGACACCATCACCCTCGACGAACTCGGCAAGAGACTCGTCGACGGCGGCGCGGACATCATCAAATGACCGTGCCGACTCGTTCCGTGAGCCAGCCCAACGTCCCCTTTGGAGGGAACGCATCGTGACCAGTGCCGCATTGGTGGACAGGTCGACCGGCTGCCTCGTCGGCGCCGCCGTGGGCGATGCCCTCGGCGGCGCCACCGAAGGCGCCCTCCCCGAACAGATCAAGGCCCGCTTCGGCGGATGGGTCGACGGCGTCGTCGGCCCCTTCCACGAGGACTGGAGGACGGCGAGGCCCACCGCGCCGTACCACAAGGGCGACGGTCACATCACCGACGACACCTTGATGACGCACGCCCTGATCCGCGTGTACGCCGTCCGCCGGGACCACCTCGACGCCTTCGACATCGCCGACCACCTGGTCCCCGACCTCATCGGCCACCGCGTCTACATCCCCGACATGGAGCGCGAGGCCGTCACCCTGCACCGGCTCGCCCTCGCCGAGCGGCACCTCGTCGCGCGCCTGTTCCACGCCCACGCCGACCCGCGTGAGGCCGGCGTCGGCAACATCGTCAACTGCGGTGCGGCGATGTACATGGCGCCGGTCGGGATCGTCAACGCCGGCAACCCCGCCGGGGCCTACGCCGAGGCGATCGAGATCTCCGGCACGCACCAGGCCAGTTACGGCCGCGAGGCCGCCGGCGTCTTCGCCGCCGCGGTCGCCGAGGCCATGACACCCGGCGCGGACCCGGCGTCCGTCGTGGAGGCGGCCCTGTCGGTCGCCAAGGACGGCACCCGGGCCGCCATCGAAGCGGTCCGCGACGCCGTCGCCGGCAAGACCGACTGCCTGGAGTCCATCGGCGACCTGCGACGGGCGATCGCGCCCTTCGACACCGTCGGCGAGGAGTACCGCAACCCTGGTCTGGGTGCCCGCCGCCCGAGCCGCCTGCACACCATCGAGGAGCTCCCGGCCGCGCTCGGGATGCTGCTCATCGCCGACGGCGACTTCGCCAAGGCCGTTCTCGGTTCGGTGAACTACGGCCGCGACGCCGACTCGACCGCCACCATGGCCGGTGCCCTCGCCGGTGCCCTCAACGGCTCCAAGGCCGTCCCGACCGACTGGTCGGACAAGGTCGCCGAGGCCAGCCGCGTCGACCTGGTCGCACCGGCCGTCGCGCTCGCGGAGGTCGCCACCGAGATCTTCGCCGCCGACGAAAGCCGCTGGCGGACGCGCGCCGGGCGCTTCGCCGCGCTGGCCGAGGCCGCGGGGGACTAGTGCGCATCACCTGGATCCAGCCAGAGGACCTGGTTCCCCACGCGCTGGCCACCGCCCGTCTCGACGGGCACGGTGCCAGCGCCGACGCCGTCGAGCGTCGCTGGACCGCGGCCGGGGGCGCCGCGGTCCCGCCGCCCAAGGGCGCCTCGCCGGTGGAGGCCGCACCCGAGCTGCGGGCGCTGGCCGCTGTCCTGCTCGCCGAGCTGGACGCCGTGCAGGCGGCGGACCGGCCCGGCGAGCCGTCGGGCCTCGACGAGATCGCCGCCGGGTGGTCCTTCGGCGAGTCGTCCGGGCGGCCGGCGGGCACGACCCTCGACCGGCTGCACGGCGCCTGGCTGGGCCGTGCCGTCGGCTGCGTGCTCGGCAAGCCCGTCGAAGGGCTGCCGCGTGAGGGGATCGAGGAGATCCTGCGGGCCACGGACTCGTGGCCGCTGTCGGGCTACTTCACCGCCGTGGGACTGCCCTCGGACGTGGCCGCGCGGCGGCCGTGGAACCGGCGCAGCAAGGCCACCAGCCTCGCCGAGAACATCGACGGGATGCCCGAGGACGACGACCTCAACTACCCGTTGATGGCCCTGCTCCTGCTGGAGGAGAAGGGCGGCGCGATCACCCCGGAGGCGGTGGCGCAGTCCTGGCTGGACCTGCTTCCGGCCGGGCGGACCTTCACCGCCGAGCGGGTGGCCTACCGCAACCTGCTGTCGGGTCTCGTTCCGCCGGCGACCGCGACGACGGGAAACCCCTTCGCGGAATGGATCGGCGCGCAGATCCGCACCGACGTGTACGGGTGGGCGCATCCGGGCGACCCGGCGACGGCGGCGTCCCTGGCCTACCGGGACGCGGTCGTCAGCCACGTCCGCAACGGCGTCTACGGCGCGATGTTCGCCGCCGCGATGGGCGCGGCGGCGGTGGCATCGTCCACTGTGGACGACGTGCTCGACGCCGGGATCGGCGTGCTGCCACCGGAGTCGCGCATCGCCGTCGCGGTTCGTGAGGCCCGGGAGCTGGCGTCGTCGGAGGCGGACTGGGCGAAGGTCCTCGACGTGCTCCACGAACGGCACGGGCACCTGCACTGGGTCCACGTCGTGAACAACGCCGCACTGGTCACGGCCGCGCTGGTGCACGGGCGCGGGGACTTCGAGGCGACGATCTGCGCCACGGTGACCGGTGGCTGGGACACCGACTCCAACGGCGCCACGGTCGGCGGGATCCTGGGCGCGCTGCTCGGGGCCGAAGCCCTGCCGGAGCGCTGGACGGCGCCCTTGCGCAACCGTCTGGCCACCTCCATCCCGGGCCTCGACGGCATCGGCTTCGACGTCCTCGCCGAGCGGACTCTCGCGCTGGTGCCGGGCAAGGCAGAGTGAGGCGCATGAGCCTTGAAGTGACCGTGGTCGGCAGCGTCAACATGGACCTCGTCGCCACCGCACCGACCCTGCCCGCGCCGGGGGAGACCGTGCTGGGGCATGGATTCAGCACCGTTCCGGGCGGCAAGGGCGCCAATCAGGCCGTCGCCGCCGCCAGGGCCGGGGGGCGTACCGCCTTCATCGGCGCCGTCGGCTCCGACGGCTTCGGCGCCGAGCTGCGGTCGGCGCTGGAGCTGTCCGGCCTCGACACCGACGGCCTGCGCACGGTGCCGGGCCCTTCGGGCGTCGCGCTGATCGCCGTCGACGACGCCGGTGAGAACAGCATCGTCGTGGCCCCGGGCGCCAACGGCGAGCTGAAGCACCTGACCGTGGAGGACCGCGGCCGCATCGGCGCGGCCTCGGTCCTGGTCTGCCAGCTGGAGGTGCCGCTGCTGGCCGTGCTGGAGGCGGCCCGTGCGGCCCACGACGCCGGCACCCGCGTGATCTTGAACGCCGCTCCGGCACGCGCGCTGCCGCCGGAGCTACTGTCCCTTGTAGACCTTCTGGTGGTCAACGAGGGGGAGGCCGCGATGCTGGCGAGTGTCGAGGGGGGCGATCCGGCCGAGCTGGCCGCCGCGCTCCTGACGACCGTCCCGCACGTGGTCTTGACCCTCGGCGGTGCCGGATCCCGTTACGCGGCACGTGATCGCGAGCAGGTCGCGATCGACGCGCCCAAGGTCGACGTGGTCGACACGACCGCCGCCGGGGACTCCTTCACCGGCGCCCTCGCGGTCGCCTGGGCCGAGGGCCGCGACCTGCCCGACGCCTGCCGCTGGGCGAGCGCCGCCGGGGGAGTGACCGTTCAGCGGCCCGGCGCCACCAGTGCGCTGCCCGGCCGAGCCGAGATCGACGAGTTGTACGAGGTGACCTACCGGTGAGTTTCAATCCGTACGTTCCGCGGCCGATCGACCGTCCGGCGCGGGTGCCGCTCGACGGTACGGATCTGCGCGTCCTCGACGACGCCAAGATCTTCGCCGTGCCGGAGGACCCCGCCGAGTGGCCGGCCTGGCGGGCCGCGCTGAGCCGGTGGCGGACGGAGGCCGTCGAGCGGATCGGTTACGACGACGAGCTTTACGCGCGGCCCGAGTTCGACTGGGTCGCGAGCAACTACGTGGTGTGCCTGGCCTGGTTGTGGGACGAGCTGCTCTACGACCACGCCGAGGGCCGTTTCACCCCCGAGCGTTTCTGCGAGGTCGCCGAGCGCGACTTCGGTGGTTTCGACGGCGTCGTGCTCTGGCACGCCTACCCCGTCATCGGTGTCGACGACCGCAACCAGTTCGACTTCTACCGGCAGGTTCCCGAGCTGCCGGGTCTGGTGGCGGCCTTCCAGGCGCGCGGTGTGCGCGTCTTCGTGGACTACAACCCCTGGGACGTCGGCACTCGGCGTGAGGCCGTCGACGACGTCGCCGCGGTCGCCGAGATCGTCGAGTGGCTGGGCGTCGACGGCGTCTTCCTGGACACGATGAAGGAGGGCGGCACGGTCCTGCGCGAGGCGCTCGACGCCGTCCGTCCCGGGGTGGCCCTGGAAGGCGAGTCGCGGCTGCCGCTGGAGCGCGTGTGCGACCACCCGATGTCGTGGGCGCAGTGGTTCGCCGACAGCGAGGTCCCCGGGGTGCTGCGGTCGCGCTGGTTCGAGCCGCGCCACATGCCGCACCACACCCGCCGCTGGCACCGCGACCACTCCGGTGAGCTGCACTCGGCCTGGCTGAACGGTGCCGGGATGCTGGTGTGGGAGAGCGTCTTCGGTTCCTGGGTGGGCTGGAACGACCGCGACAAGGGTCTGCTGCGCGCCATGCGCCGGGTCTGGAACGGTTACGCGGCCTGGCTGCGCGACGGTGGCTGGACGCCCCTCGCCGACCATCCGGGTGACGGGATCGGCGTGTACGCCTCGCGCTGGGATCACCTCGACACTCCGATGTGGACGGTCGCGAACACCGGTGCCGCGCACGACGGGCCGTGGCTGGTGACCGACGAGCGGCCCGGTCACCGCTGGTACGAGCTGACCACGGGCACCGAACTGACCCCGGTCGCGCTGGGGGACGGTCGCGTCGCGGTCGGCGGGCCGATCGAGGGGGGCGGCGTCGCCGCGGTCCTCGCCAGCCCGGTGCCGGTGATCCTGCCGGTGCACGAGACCGGTCCGGTCGACACGACCTATCCGCGGCGCTCGGCGGTGCGGACCCCCGCGCCGCGCGCGATCCGCGAGACCGTCCCCAGTGGAATGTCGGTTGTGGACGGTGGCGCGCGGGAACTGACCGTCCGCTACCGGCTGCGGGAGACCGGCCTGTACGGCGAGGTCCCCTACGTCGACGAGTGGAAGCCGCTGCCTCCGCGCCTGCACAACACCCACCGCCTCATCCGGCCGGTGACCTTCACGCGCCACGCCATCGCCGCCCGCGAGGTCACCAACGCCGAATACGCCGACTTCCTCGCCGACACCGGCTACCGGCCCGTGCGTTCCGAGCGCCTGTGCGACCACTGGTCGGACGACCGGCCCCCGGCCGGCCGCGAGAACGAGGCGGTCACCCACGTCGACCTCGCCGACGCCCGCGCCTACGCCGCCTGGGCCGGTCTGCGCCTGCCCACCGAGGACGAGTGGCAGGCCGCCGCCGAGGACGGCCTGCTCGACCTCGACGGCCCGCGCGTGTGGAACTGGACCGAGAGCGAGCACACCGACGGGCGCACCCGCTTCGCGATCCTCAAAGGCGGCGCCGACTACGCCGCCGAAGGCTCCGACTGGTACCTCGACGGCGGCCCGCAGCCGCCCGAGGTCAGCGTGAAGTTCCTGATCCCCGGCGCCGGGCTCGCCCGCTCCTCCTCGATCGGTTTCCGTTGCGCCGCCGACCTTCCGGAGGACGCACGGTGATCCCCGCACTCGACGGTGTCCGCGTCATCGAACTCGCCACCCTCTTCGCCGGGCCCCTCGCCGGCGCGACGCTCGCCGACTTCGGCGCCGACGTCGTCAAGGTCGAGCACCCCCGCAAACCCGACCCCTCGCGCGGGCACGGCCCGAGCAAGGACGGCGTCGGCCTGTGGTGGAAGGTCCTCGGCCGCAACAAGCGGGCGATGACCCTCGATCTGTCCACACCGGACGGTCGCGATGTGCTGCTGCGCATGGCCGCCGAGGCCGACGTCATCATCGAGAACTTCCGGCCGGGCACCCTCGAACGCTGGGGCCTGGGCTACGAGGAGCTCGCGAAGGCCAATCCGGGCCTGATCCTGACCCGCGTCACGGGTTTCGGGCAGTTCGGGCCCTACTCCGCGCGCCCCGGCTTCGGGACCCTCGCCGAGGCGATGAGCGGCTTCGCCGCCGTCACCGGCGAACCCGACGGGCCGCCGACCCTGCCGCCGTTCGGGCTCGCCGACGGGATCGCCGCGCTGTCGACGGCGCTGGCCACGTCGATGGCCCTGAACTCCCGGCACACCACCGGACGCGGGCAGGTCGTCGACCTCGCCATCATCGAGCCGATCATGGCGCTGCTCGGGCCGCAGATCACCTGGTACACGCAGCTGGGGTACAAGCAGCCGCGCACCGGGAACCGGTCGAGCAACAACGCCCCGCGCAACACCTACCGGACCGCCGACGGGCGCTGGCTGGCCGTGTCGACGAGCGCGCAGAGCATCGCCGAGCGGGTCGTCAAGCTGGTCGGCCGCCCCGACTTCATCGACGCCGACTGGTTCGCCACCGGCAGCGGCCGGGCCGCGCACGCCGACGAGCTCGACGCGGCGGTGTCGTCGTGGGTCGGCGCGCGCCCGGCGAGCGAGGTCGTCGCGGCCTTCGAGGACGCGCAGGCCGCCGTGGCGCCGGTGTACGAGATCGACGATGTCATCGCCGATCCGCAGTTCCAGGCGCTCGGCACCGTCCACAGTGTCCCCGACGACGAGCTCGGCGAGGTCGCCATGCAGAACGTGCTGTTCCGCATGTCGGGCACGCCCGGTGAGATCCGCTTCGCCGGGCGCCCACACGGGGCCGACACCGAGGCCGTCCTCGGTGAGCTCGGGCTGTCCGGCGACGAGATCGCCGAACTGCGCGAGAAGGGCGCGATATGAGCGATCCGCTGACCCTGCTCTACGTGCCGGGGGACCGGCCCGACCGCTTCGACAAGGCCGTCGAGTCCGGCGCGGACACGGTGATCCTCGACCTGGAGGACGCCGTCGCCGCGCCGCACAAGGCCTCGGCGCGTGAAGCGGTGGCGGCCTATCTGGCCAAGCCGCGCGCGGTGCCGATCCAGGTGCGCGTCAACGACTTGACCGGGCCCGACGTCGCCGCCGACCTGGCGGCCGTGGCGAACGCGCGCGGCCTGACGGGTCTGCGGCTGCCGAAGGTCGGGTCGGGCGAGCAGGTCCACGACATCGCCGCTTCGGTTGCGGCGCTGACGATCCGCGAGCCCGAACTGCACTGCCTGATCGAGTCGGCGGCCGGTGTCGAGGCCGCCCACGCGATCGCCACCGCCCACCCGTGGGTCCGCTCGGTCGGGCTCGGTGAGGCCGATCTGTCGGCCGACCTCAACGTCGCCGACGAGGCGGGGCTGACCTACGCGCGCAGCCGGATCGTCGTCGCCGCCCGCGCCGCGGGCCTGGCGCCGCCGACGATGTCGGCCTACGCCAACGTGTCCGATATGGACGGTCTGGCGGCGTCCTGCGCGCGGGGCCGCGCCCTCGGCTTCCTGGGCCGCACGGCCATCCACCCGAGGCAGCTCCCGGTGATCGCGGCGGCCTTCCGCCCCGCCGAGTCCGATGTGGACAAGGCGCGCACGCTGCTGGACGCCCTGTCCGGCGCCGAAGCCCGCGGCTCGGGCACCGTCGTGCTCCCCGACGGCCGCTTCGCCGACCGCGCCATGATCGCCGCGGCCGAGCGGACGGTGGCGCTGGCCGAACGCCTCGCGGGGGTGCCGCGACAACGGGTTTAGGACCCCTCCCACGGCGTCGAGGGCAGCATGATCGTATGCCTAGACGCCTTCGTCTGCCGGTCGTGCTGTTGACGGTGATGTGGTCGCTGGCCGCCTGTTCCCACCCGAACGGCGCGATCCAGGCCGATGCTCCGGCATCGCCGCCGGCGTCCTCCCCGCCAGGCCCGCCGCTGCCCGCCGACGGCGCCGGCCCCTACGGCCCCGGCGACTGCCTGAAGATCGACGGGCAGGCGCTCGACACCGTGGACTGTGCCGTCGGGCACGAGTACCAGGTCATGCTCTCGCAGGAGTTCGCCGGCGACGCCGACGCGTACCTGCCCGACGTCACGGTCTACCGCCCGGTCTGCACCGCCGCGCTGCCGGTGTTCCTCGGCAGCCCCGACGCCGAGGCGAGCAGGCTGGAGACGCTCAGCTACCTGGCCGGAGAGGCCGAATGGAAGGCGGGGAACCGCTGGTTCGCCTGCCTCATCGCCGAACGTGGCCCCGACGACAAGCCCGTCCCCCGCACCGGCACCCTCGCCGGCGCACTCGCCGCGGGCCTCGGCGAGCTCCGCCGCTGCCTCGTCGACGAACCGGCCACGAAGGACGCGACGGTCACCGTGCCCTGCGACCGTCCACATCGGAGTGAAGCGGTCCCGGGCGTCCTCGTGCTCGGCTCCCCGGCCGATCCGGCTCCCGGCATCCCCGAGATGGCCGACCGCGCCGTCGACCACTGCGAAGCGAGGGTCGCCGCATATCTGGGCGACGAACGCGAAGGGGTCACAGCCGCCGCGGACCTACCGCTACCGGACCTGTGGCCCAACGGCAGCAATCGGGCGGTGTGTTACGCGGTCACGGAGGAGGCGGTGACGGGGACGCTCGTGTGACCTGGATGAGAAGCCCCGGCGAGCCCCCCGACCGCACCCGCACACACGGCGCCTGCCCGCGCAGCCCGGTCATGGAGGCCTTCGACGGTGGCCGAGGAGAACGCCTTGAGCGAACCGTGAGGCGGGCGCCCGGCCCCGAGACCGGGCGCCCACCACCTAGACCTTCACCCGCACGACCTGCGGATCATGGTCGCTCAGCTGTCCCGCGAACTCCGCGTTCGTGTGCACCACGTCGTAGGCGTAGCCCGCGCTCACCAGCGACGGCGAGATCAGGATGTGGTCGAGGACCTGCGAGTTGCCCTCGAACACGTAGGTGTAGCGCTCGGCGTCGGGCAGGGTCGACGGCAGATCCGTCATCCCCACCGCCGTCAGCTTCGCGATCGTCGCCGAGAATTCGAAGTCGTTCAGATCCCCGGCGACCACCACGCGCGCGTTCGTGTCGATCGCGCGCATCTTCGCGATGAAGTCGGCGACGAGTTGCGCCTGCTGGTTTCGCTGCGTCTCGCTGCTGCGCTTCGGCGGCTGGTTACGGCCGAAGAGCGGGTCGTCGCCGCCCTTGGAGTTGAAATGGTTGGCGATGACGTAGACGGGCTTGCCGTTGGCGACGAACTTGCCCACCAGCGGCTTGCGGCTGGCGTTGAAGGCCGCGCTCGCCGGGCTGATCCGTCCCGGGTTGACGTTCAGCGCGATCGGGTCGGCGGCATTGCCGCTCGCCGTGGCGGTGACCGCCGTCGTCGCGCCACCGGGCGTGCCGCCGGCGAACTGCACCCTGTCGGTCCGGAACAGGAAGCCGACGCGGATGTTGCCACCCGGCTCGCCGCCGTCGGCGCCGTTGACCGGGTCGACACCGCGCCAGTCATAGGTGGGACCGCCCGCCGCCTTGATGGCCGCGATCAGCTTCGCCCACGTCTGGTCGGCGGAGACGACGCCGTTGTTCGCGGCGCCGTCGTTGTCCTGGATCTCCTCGACGGCGATGATGCCCGGCGCGGCCAGGTTCGTCACGATCTGCTTGGCGAGCCCGTCGAACTTGCTCTGCGGGTCGGTCGGGTCGAGGTTCTCGACGTTGAACGCCGCGATCGACAGCTCACCGGCGCCCGCGGCCGCGGTGGTCTCGGGGGTGAGACCGCCGGACACGCGGGTCAGGGCCGCGGTCAGCTCCAGCTTGAAGTTCCCGAAGGCGTAGTCGAGCACGCCGACGGCGGGGCCGGAGAAGTGATCGCCGACGTTGACGCCGGCGGGCGTCGACCCGGCCAGGACCGCGTCGTCGAGGACGACCCGCTCGGGGTTGAAGTCGGTCGAGCGGATCGCGATGCCCTTGCGGGTCGTGCGAACCGAGGCCCCGGCGCCGTCGTCGGCGAGGACGGGGATCTCGCCGAAGGACGTGCTCGGGCCGGTGGCCACGGGGTTGCTGACCTGGACCCGCATGCCTTCCAGGGACTCGTAGAAGTCGATGCCGTCGGTGGCCGCGTCGAAAGTGCCGGAGACTTCGACGTCGCCGTTGGCGTCATCGTCGATGACGGTGGACGGGGGGACCCGTCCGCCGCCGCCGATGACCGTCGGCGCGGGCACGGTGCGGGTGCCGAGCTTCGTGACGGTCGGGGCGGTGAGTTCGGTGGTGGTCAGGTTCGTCGTCGCGGTGCCGCCGGGGCGGAACTCGGTGACGGTGGCCTTGACCGCGACCTCGTCGCCGACCTTGGCCGTCGGCGCGCTGCTCGTGTAGACGAGCACGCCTTCCGAGGTCTCCGGATCGCTGTCGGGGCAGGGATCCTGGAACCAGAAGCCGGTCGCGCCGACCGCGGTGACGACCCCGCGCACGTCGGTGACGGCCGATCCGGACATCGGCGACTTGTGGGTCGCGCCCTGGATCTGGCGGATGCGGGTCGACGGGTAATCGCAGGTCCCACCGCCGTCGCCGCCGCCACCGTTGATGTTCTGCGGGGTCGGTGCCCCGGCGGCGAACTCGGTGCCGTTGTCGTCGGCGTCGGCGGTGACGGTCTTGCGCGCGACGGAGGTCGTGTTCGACGCGCCCGGCGCCACGCTCGCCTCGAAGTCGTTGGCGCTGCCGTAGCCGACGAAGTCGCGCACACCGGCGGCCGTGTCACAGTTGGCGCCGCAGCTCAGCGCCGCCGTCGAGGTGACCAGCGCGACCTTGCCGGTCGTCGCCGACATGTTCATGCCGCCCGACGCGTCCGGTGCCGGGAGCGCCGCGCCGCCGCTGGTGCCGCCGGCGAGTTTCACCAGGTAGCGGCCACCTGCGGGGATCGACCCGTGCAGTGCCGCCGCCGCCCAGCTCGTGCCGGACGCCGACGCGTAGTGCACCGACCAGCCCGCCACGCTGACCGGCGAGGCGCCCCGGTTGTAGAGCTCGACGAAGTCGTTGGCGTACGGGGCGCCGCTGTTGCCGCCTCCGCCGTACACCTCGGCGATCACCACGTCAGGTGAGGCCGCCGCCGCGCTCGACGGCAGCGCGAGTAGCGCCGCGCCGAGGGTCGCGGTTAAGAAAGTCGCCATGCGGCGACTGCGATTGCGCATGCTTCCTCCAGATCGGATGGACTGCGGGCATCGTAGCGACGGGAGGTGTACCGGTGGGTAACCTGTCCGGTCGGCGACAATGACCCAGCTCATCTCCACGAAGGGAGTCGCCGGCGCCCCTACCCCCGTCCGGTACCCTCACGCGACGCCAGCCACCAACGAAAGGCGCCCGATGAGCACCCGCGACACGACGCCCGCCCCCCGCGAACCCCTCGTCCGCTGGTTCTCGGTGATCGCCATCGTCGAGGCCCTGACCTGGGCCGGACTGCTGATCGGCATGTACTTCAAGTACATCCCGGAATCGACCACCGAGATCGGCGTGAAGATCTTCGGCCCCATCCACGGCGCCGTCTTCGTCGCCTACGTCGTCGAGACCTTCCTCGTCTCCTGGAAACTGCGCTGGCGCCTCTTCTCCTGGACGACCTTCTTCGCCCTCGCCGCGTCCATCCCGCCCTTCTTCACCGTCCTGTTCGAGATCTGGGCCCGCAAGACGGGCCGCCTCGAAGTCCGCACGGAGGCACCGGAGCCGGAGCGGGTGGGGGTTTAGGACCGCGTGGCACTACTCCTCTCCGGTCCCGCCCGATTACGCTCGGATGCGCCGCAAGGCCGCGTAGTGGCGTGGGGGCGAGGAGGGAGCACAGGTGCTACTCGATGAGGTGGCCCCGGGCTTAAGGCTGTCAGGTGTCATTCCGGCCGAAGTCGTCACCGTCATCGCGGTGCAGCGACATGGTCCCGACGCACTGGAACTGACGTACAAGACCACGACGGGCGCGCTCGGACAGCAGGTCCTCTTCGGGCAGGACGCGGACGCGCTGTCGGTCGCCCGGACCGGAAGCCGCGCGTTCGACGCCCCGGCGAACGACTTCAAGCTCGTCGCCGAGGCCCAGCGGATCACCCTCGCGGGCCTCTTCGACCCGATGCTCGCGGTCGCGACGAGCGATGTCCGGCCGCTACCCCACCAGATCCACGCCGTCTACGGCGAGCTGCTGCCACGCACCCCGCTGCGTTTCCTCCTCGCGGACGACCCGGGTGCCGGCAAGACGATCATGGCGGGCCTCTACATCAAGGAACTCATTCTCCGCGACGATGTGCGCCGCTGCCTGATCGTCGCGCCAGGGGGACTGGTCGAGCAGTGGCAGGACGAGCTGTTCTTCAAGTTCGGGTTGCGCTTCGACCTGCTCACCAACCAGCTCATCGACGCCAACGTCAACCTCAACGTGTTCGAGACCAGCCAGCTGCTGATCGCGCGCATGGACCAGCTCGCCCGCAACGAGGAACTGCGCGGCCGGCTGCGGGAGACCGATTGGGATCTGATCGTCGTCGACGAGGCACACCGGATGGGAGCACATTTCTTCGGCGGCAAGCTGGAGAAGACCAAGCGCTTTCAGCTCGGTGAGCTGCTCGGCGACATCACCCGCCACCTGCTCCTGATGACGGCCACCCCGCACTCGGGCAAGGAAGAGGACTTCCAGCTCTTCCTCACCCTCCTTGACCGGGACCGCTTCGAAGGCCGGTCCAAGGACGCCGCCGATACCAAGGGGATCATGCGCCGCATGGTCAAGGAGGATCTGCTCACCTTCGAAGGGCGCAGACTGTTCCCCGAGCGGATCGCCGAGACCGTTCCCTACGAGCTGACCGCCCTCGAGTACGACCTGTACGAGCACGTCACCGACTACGTGCGGACGGGCATGAACCGGGCCGAGAAGCTCGAAGGCAAGCACCGCAACACCGTCGGCTTCGCGCTGACGGTGCTCCAACGACGCCTCGCCTCCAGCCCCGCGGCGATTCACCAGAGTCTGATCCGCCGGTCTCGCCGCCTCGAACGCAAGAAGCACGAGATCCTCAGCGGGACGTACGTGGACACCGAGCCCACCATCGAACCCGCCGACCTCGACGCCGACGAGTACAACGCCGAAGAGGTCGAAACGCTCGAAGAGGAACTCCTCGACGCCGCCACGGCCGCCCGCACCGTGCAGGAGCTCGACGTCGAACTCGCCGACCTGACCGGGCTGACCGCTCTCGCCAAGACCGTCCGCGACTCGGGTACGGACCGCAAGTGGACCGAGCTGTCGACGATCCTCCAGGGCAACGCCCTCACCGTGGACGACGACGGTTCGCCGCGAAAACTCATCATCTTCACCGAGCACCGCGACACCCTCGAATACCTCCGCGATCGCATCTCCTCGTTGCTCGGTCGCCCGGACGCCGTCCGCGCCATTCACGGTGGGGTGAGACGCGGCGAGCGCCGGCAGATCACCGAGGAGTTCACCCAGAATCCCGAGTGCCAGATCCTCCTCGCCACTGACGCCGCCGGAGAGGGTCTCAACCTCCAGGCCGCCCACCTGATGGTCAACTACGACCTGCCCTGGAACCCGAACCGCATCGAGCAGCGCTTCGGCCGAATCCACCGCATCGGGCAGGAGCAGGTCTGCCGACTGTGGAACCTCGTCGCGTCCAACACCCGCGAAGGCGAGGTCTTCACGCGGCTGCTGCTGAAGATCGAGGAGATGGGCAAGGCGTACGGCGGGAAGGTCTTCGACGTCCTTGGCGAGGCCTTCGCCGAGACGCCGCTCCGCGACCTGCTCATGGAGGCCATCCAGTACGGCGAACGCCCGGACGTGCGCGCGAAGATGCACCAGGTCATCGACGCGAGCGTCGGCGACGGAGTCAAAGAGCTGCTGGCGGAGAGAGCCCTGGCCGCCGCGCATCTCGCGGACACCGACCTCGCCGAACTCCGCGGCGCGATGGACGCGGCTCGCGCCCGGCGCCTGCAACCCCACTACATCGAACGCGCCTTCAAAGCGGCGTTCACGAGGCTGGGTGGTCGCATTGCGAGACGGGAGCGTGCGCGATACGAGATCACCAACGTGCCGGCTCAGCTCAGGACGGGCAGGCATGGGCCGATCGCGACACGGTACGACCGCGTCACCTTTGACCTGGATCATGCGGCTACGGATGCCGGTCAGACCCGCGCTGACCTGCTCGCGCCAGGGCACCCGCTGCATGACGCGGTCATGGACGAGACGGTCGGACGGTTCGGGGGCGTGCTCAACGCCGGGACTGTGCTCGTGTCATCGACGCTCGACGAGCCGTGTCTCTTGGTCGGGGTGATCGAGGAGGTCGCGGACGCGACGGGGGCGAGTGTGGCGAGGCGGTTCGGTTACGCGTTCGTGGATGCCTCCGGCTCCGTCACGCCCGCCGGACCCTCGCCGTACCTTGACTGCGTTGAGGCACCAGATACGCCGGCTGTCGCGGCTGCCCGTGGCCTGCCCTGGTTGGCGGACGCCGAGGACAAGGCGATCAGCTGGATCATCGCCAACCGGCTGCCGGAGCACTTGAGTGAGGTGAGACCACGGCGTGTGGGTGAGCTGGCGAGGACACGGGATCTGGTCACCAAGCGGCTTTCGCAGGAGAGCGAGCGGCTGATCCTTGAGGCTGCGGTCGCGTCGGAGAAGGAGCAGAAGGGGGAGAAGCCGAAGGAGTCGGCGGAGGGGCTTAGCCGTAAGGCTGCGGAGTTGGAGGCGCGGCTGGAGCGTCGTCGGGAGGTGCTGGACCAGCAGATTCTGATGTCGACGAAGCCACCGTTGGTGGTGACGGCGGCGTTGGTGCTGCCCGTGGGGATGGTGGAGGGGGAGTTGCCGGCTGATGCGCCGATGCATGCCAAGGAGACGAAGGAGGTGGAGCGACGTGGGGTTGACCTGGTGATGAAGTGTGAGCGGGAGTTGGGGAGGGAGCCGGTGGAGCAGGCTTTCAACAACCCGGGCTTCGACATCTTGTCTACGGCACCGGGTGGGGAGATGTACCGGATCGAGGTGAAGGCTCGTATTGCGGGGGCAGAGGACTTCTTCGTTACGTACAACGAGTTCTTGACCGGGAAGAACTCGGCGCCTAGGTATCGACTTGCGTTGGTGAAGGTTGATCCGCTTGGGGCGGAGTGGGATGAGGTGCGGTATCTGGATGATCCGTTCATCAGTACTAATCTTGGCGGGATCGAGGTAACGGGTATCCGCTTTGATTGGATCAATATGTGGTTGAAGGGGGCCGGGCCACACTGACCTCTCTTGATGCCCGTAAGGGCAGCATTCCTTTGATTTCGCGCCAGGAGAGCTTATTATCAAGCTCCCTGCGAGGTGTGCCTGCCCACATGCGAAGCTCGGGGACTTGTCATGCCCAAGAAGAAATTGATCGAGGTCGCCCTCCCTTTAGACGTGATCAATCGTGAGTCCGCGCGCGAGAAATCGATCCGACACGGCCATCCGTCGACGCTCCATCTGTGGTGGTCGCGTAAACCGCTGGCTGCGGCGCGGGCGGTCCTGTTTGCGCAGCTGGTTGATGATCCGTCGTCGCGGCCCGGGGACTTCCCTACCGAGGAGCTGCAACGTAAGGAGCGCAAGCGCCTCCATGCGTTGATCGAACGGCTCGTCAAGTGGGAAAACATCCACGACGAAGATCTGTTCGCCGAGGTGCGTGCCGAGATTCACAGATCCACTGATGGTAAACCGCCGCCGATCCTTGATCCATTTGCTGGTGGTGGGACCATTCCATTGGAGGCGCAGCGCTTGGGTTTAGAGACCTATGCTTCTGATCTCAACCCTGTAGCGGTGTTGATTAATAAGGCCCTCGTCGAGATTCCGTCGAAGTTTCGGGATAAGATCCCTGTATTTCCCGGGTTGGCCGAGTCTGAGTTTCGCGAATGGAAAGGTGCTCAGGGCCTTGCGGCTGACGTACGGTCTTACGGAGCTTGGATTCACGCTGAGGCCGAATCGCGAATTGGTCATCTGTATCCCAAGGCAATAGCGCCTGATGGATCCAAGGTGACGGTTATAGCATGGATATGGGCTCGAACGGTGACTTGCCCTAATCCTGGATGTGGTATTGCAATGCCGCTTGTTCGCTCCTGGTGGCTTGGAAAGAAAACCGGCAAGCAGGCGTATGTCGTTCCGTCGGTTGTTCCTGACGGCAGTCATAGTTCTGGAAAGCGAGTGAAATTTGAGATTGGCAGCGACCCGGCTTCTGCGCCGCGCCAGGTCAGTGATGGAACAATGTCGGCTCGCCAAGGAGGTGTTTGCCTTGCTTGTGACTCCGTTGCTAGCAAGAGCCATATCAAGAATGAAGGTATGGCCGGTCGAATGGGTACCGTGCTCATGGGGGTGGTGGCAAAGGGGGATCGGCGGCGAATCTATCTCTCGCCAACGTCGGTGCATGAGCTGGCGGCCGATGTGGACCACCGAGCGGACGTGCCCGATCAAGAGATCGCTTTCGATCCGCGCAATCTATGGGTGCCGCAGTATGGTATGAGGCGATTCATCGATCTCTTTACAAGGCGCCAGTTGGTTGCATTGGCAACTTTTGGGGACCTTGTCGGGGAGGCTCATGATCGAGTGCTTCGCGATGGAAATAGTCCATCATACGCCGCTGCAGTTGCTACGTATCTCGGTCTGGCGGTTAGTCGCTTGTCTGATTACGGATCGACAATTTCGACCTGGATGCCAGATCCGAAGAATGAAGGAATTCGGAACACGTTTGCGCGTCAGGCATTGCCAATGACGTGGGGATTTGCTGAAGCTAATCCATTCAGTGATTCCTCAGGGAACTTTGGCTTTATGTTGCGTGGCATAGATCGCGTTCTGAGTGGTTGGAACGGGAGATCAGACGCTGTTGCCTTCCAGGGGAATGCAATAGATTACGTGGGAGGTCCTGCTCTGATCTCGACCGATCCGCCGTACTATGACAATATTGTATACTCTGACCTTTCCGACTACTTCTATGTCTGGCTTCGTCGATCGATCCGTGCGTATCATGGTGATCTGCTTGGAGCTATGCTCGTTCCGAAGATTGACGAGTTGGTCGCTAATCCCTATCGGCACGGCGGAAGGCTGCGTGCGCGAGAGTTCTTTGAGGAAGGTTTTCGGGCTGTCTTTAGTAATGCTAGGAAGCATGCTCTTGATCAATTCCCGATTACCGTCTATTACGCGTTCAAGCAAGCCGAGGGTGACGCTGGAGGCGCGGCCTCGACCGGCTGGGAGACCTTACTCGAGGGTATGATTAGAAGTGGCTGGGAGATTACGTCGACGTGGCCGCTGCGAAGTGAGCGTGACGGTCGGATGTCCAGTGTTGGGGTCAATTCTCTAGCATCTTCTATCGTCCTTTCTCTCCGGCCACGGCTCGAGGGGGCGTTTATGACGGATCGGCGGGGATTCGTAGCCGCGTTGGAAGCTGAACTGCCCGATGCATTGCGTAGGTTGCAGCAAGGTCAGATCGCGCCCGTAGATCTACCGCAGGCAGCCATTGGGCCGGGTATGGCTGTGTTTAGCCGCTACAGCAAGGTGCTCGAGAGTGATGGATCGAAAATGAGCGTCCGCGCCGCGCTGGCGAGGATCAACGAAATCCTCGATCAAGTGCTCGCTGAACAGGAAGGCGATTTTGATACCACCACCCGCTGGGCAATCTCCTGGTATCGGCAGCATGGCTACGGTATCGGTCACTTCGGTGCCGCGGACAATCTTGCTCGGGCGCGAAACACCAGCGTGGACGCGATGGACCGGGACGGCATCTTGACCAGCCGGGCGGGCAATGTCCGGCTAATCAGTCCAGTGAGTCTCCCTGCGCAGTACGACATCCGCGCGGATCGCCACACTAGCAACTGGGAAGTCCTCCATCATCTCACCAAGACCCTCGAGCGCGACGGCATTGCCCCCGCAGGCGACTTCCTCCGGGAGGCAGTCAGTCTCCCCAATAGTGTGATCGACGCGGACCTCCTCAAGGAACTCGCCCACCTCCTCTTTCGGATCGCCGAAGCCCACAGCTGGACCAAAGACGCCCTCAGCTTCAACAACCTCGTCACCAGCTGGCCCGACATCCTCGACGCCGCGCAAGACGTCCGTTCTACGGCCCCAGCCCAGCCGACCCTCGACTTCGCCGAACAGGACGACTGACATGGCAGCGACCAACCGCGATCGCATCGGCCAGATGTTCGACCTCATGGCTCCCCAACTCGACGCGTTCCTGTCGCGAGTCCTCAACCGACAGCTCGGCGCCGGCCGCACGTGGACGCACATCGTCACCACTGTCGACAGCAACAATGGTCGGGACGTCCACCATGGTGACGTCTCGATCCAGCTCAAGGTGATCACTCAGAACTACACGCACCGCTTCCAAGGCGGCTGGCACCCGTTACGTTCCGAACTCTCCCGCACCCACGAGGCCTACGCCGCCGAACTTCTGCAAACCCGCCATGCCTGGGCCCACGGCAAGGCGTTCACCGACGACGACGCCTACCGCGCCCTCGACACCGCCCAGCGGCTCGCCGCCGCCATCGGCGCGGTCGGTACCGGCGATGACATCGCGCAGATCAGGCTCAACCTCCGCCGTGTCACCGCGGACAAGGACGACAAGAAGGTCCTCAAGGCCGTCGTCGACAACCCTGAGGCCTCCGGCCTGAAGCCCTGGCGCGAAGTGCTTCCTCCTCACGACGACGTCGCCACCGGGAACTTCCACGCTTCAGAGTTCGCCGCCGACCTCTACAAGGTCGCCACAGGCGGCGAACTCGACGCCGACTATGCCGACCCGCTGGAGTTCTTCAACCGCACCTACCTGACCGAAGGCTTGCGCGACTTCATCGGCCGCGCGGTGCGCCGGCTCTCCGGTGACGACAACGCCTCCCCGGTCATCAACCTGCAGACGAACTTCGGCGGCGGGAAGACCCACTCGATGCTGTCCCTGTGGCACATCGCGGCTGGCCTTCCGGTCGGTGACTTCCCGCAGGAGACACAGGACTTGCTGACCGCCAGTGGCTACACCGGCCGGAGGGTCAACCGCGTCGCCATCGTCGGAAACCATCTCAGTCCGACGGGCTCCACAAAGGACGACGGCACCCGCGTGAACACCATGTGGGGCGAACTCGCATGGCAGCTCGGCGGAGCGGAGGCCTACGAGATCGTCGCGACCGCCGACCGGCACCGCACTCATCCCGGCGATGCGCTGCACGAGCTGCTCACCCTCTACTCGCCGGCCGTGATCCTGATCGACGAGTGGGTCGCCTATGCGCGTTCACTCGTCGGACGCGACGACCTCGCCGGCGGGACTTTCGAGGACCAGTTCACGTTTGCGCAGTCCCTCACCGAGGCGGCCAAAGGCACATCCGGCGTCCTGCTGGCCATCTCCATCCCCGCTTCCGAGCGGGGCGTCGACGCCAAGCCCGTCGCGGGGACCGCCGAGGAAGTCGGTGGGACGAATGGGCTTGAGGCGCTAGAGCGGCTGCAGAACGTAGTGCGCCGTCTCGCCGACCAGTGGCGACCGGCGTCCTCGGACGAGGCCTACCACATCGTGAAGCAACGCCTGTTCAAGCAGGCCGACGCCCCTGCCCTCGCGGCCATCAGCGCGACCGCACGCGCCTACGTCGACATGTACAAGAAGTATTCCGACGACTTCCCACGCGAGGCTCGCGGTTCCGCCTACGAGAACCGCATCAAGCGCACGTATCCGATCCACCCCGAGCTGTTCGACACGCTCTACGAGGAGTGGTCCTCACTCGACCGCTTCCAGCGGACTCGCGGTGTCCTGCAGCTGATGAGCACGGTGATCCACGCCCTGTGGGTCGGTGAGGACGCCGCGCCGCTGATCATGCCCGGGTCCATTCCGCTCGCGACATCGAACGTGAACTCCACCCTGACCCAGTACCTGCAGGACTCGTGGAAGACGATCATCGACGCCGATGTGGACGGCGCGAACTCCGAACCGTCGCGGATCGACGCGGAGAAGCCCCTGTACGGGCAGCGGGCGTTGACCAAGCGGCTCGCTCGCGCGGTCTTCTTCGGTGCGGCGCCGACGATCGCGCCCGGTTCCGTCCACAAGGGGGTGACCGCCAAGCGCGTCTTTCTGGGTACGGCAGTCCCCGGTGACGTGCCGGGGAACTTCCACTCCGCCCTCACCCGGCTCGGTGACCGGGCGACGTACTTCTACTCGGGTTCCGGGAAGTACTGGTACGACCTCCAGCCCAACATCACCCGTGCCGCGAAGGACCAGGCCGAACGTCTGCACAAGGAGGACGTGTGGGCCGAGATCGTGCGTCGCCTGCAGAGCCAGGCCCGTGCGCGCGCCGATTTCGCGGGCGTGCACGTGTGTCCCGGGACCAGCGCCGAGGTCCCCGACATCGACGAGGTGCGTCTGGTCATCCTGCATCCGAAAGTCGCGCACCGGCGCGGTAAGGAGACAGAGGCCAAGGACTTCGCCAAAGCGGCGACGGAGCAGCGCGGAAACGCCAACCGGACCCACCGCAACATGCTCGTCTACCTCGCGGCCGACGAAGCCCGTTTGGAAGAACTCGAGTCGGCGACACGTGACTATCTCGGCTGGAGCCACGTCATCGCCAACGAAACCGATCTCGACCTCACCCAGAACCAGAAAAAGCAGGCGGAGCAACGGCGCGGCGTTGCCGACCAGACTGTGGCCACGCGCCTGCTCCAGACCTTCATCTGGGCGCTCATCCCCGCGCAACCCGATCCGGGGGCGCCCTTCGTCATCCGGGAGACCAAGGTCGAGGGGCAGTCCGACGTGCTCGCCGATCGTGTCTCGCGACGGCTGGCCAACGACGGTGACCTTTCCACGCGCCAAGCTGCCGCCACGATTCGGCTGGCCGTCGACAAGGTCCCGCAGATCTGGAAGGACGGTCACGTCTCCCTGGGGGCGCTCTGGGGGCTGTACAGCCAGTACCCGTACATGCCGCGTCTCCGCGATCGTCGTGTGCTCAATGCGGGCGTGACCGACATGCCGTTGGTGTGGCAGATCGATGCCTTCGCCCTCGCCGAGGGGCATGAGCCGGCGGGCGGCCACTACGTCGGACTCTGGATCCCGGGGGACGAGCGGGAAGCTCCGCCGAGAACCGACTCGCTTCTCCTCGTCCGCCCCGACGTCGCCGCCGCGCAACGTATCGCCGACGTGCCCGCTGTCAAGGATGTCCCCGATGTATCTGTCGAGGAGCGCGGGCACAAGAGACCGGACGAACCGGCCCCCGGCCGGCCAGATCTCCCTACGCGGATGCGCAAGACCCGCTTCTTCGGCGTCAAGACCCTCAACACCGACAAGATTGCGATGGACTTCAAGAACATCGCTGACGAGGTCCTCACCCACCTGCGTGCGGATCCCGGTACCGAGCTCACCGTGCGGATCGAGATCGAGGCGATCGACCCGCACGGCTTTGGCGAAGGCAAGGTCCGGACGGTCTCCGAGAACGCTCACACGCTCAAGTTCGACCAGTCGGGCTTCGAAGAGAACTGAGTGCTTTGGAGCGGCACCGGGAACACGTCGACGCAGACGACGATCAAGGCCTACGGGCTGAAGTGACCCGTCAGTCCCGCGACGCCCGCCCGTAGTCCGCCAGACCCCCTGCCAGGTCCCCGAAGGCCTCCTCGACGACCCGCAGGTGCCCGGGCAGGAGTTTCTCCAGTGGTGCGCCCGTCGCCGTCGTCCGCACTCCTTGCCGTACCAGCGCGCGGTAGGTCGCCATCAGTACCGCCGCCGCCAGTCGTGGCCGGGGGTCCTCGGGTCCCGTGCCGGTCTCCTCGGCGAGGACACCGGCGAAAGCGGTTTCGGTCTCGGCGGCCAGTTCGAGGTCCCGTCGTCGCAGCGGAGGGCTGTCCCAGACCATCGCCCAGAAGTGGTGGAAGTTCGCGCCGAAGCCGCCGAGGGGATGCCGTCGCCGGATCAGGTCGAGCATCAGATCCCTTACGGCGTCGGCGAAGGAGTTTCCGGCGGGGCGCTCGCGGACGGCTGTGGCGAGCCGCTCGTCGAGGTCCGGGGTGCGGTCGAAGACCAGGTCTTCTTTGAGCGGGAAGTAGTTGATGACGGTCATCCGGGACACTCCGGCGGCCTCGGCGACCTCGGACACCGAGACCTGGTCGAAGCCCCTGATCGCGAACAGGGCGGTGGCGTGGTCGCTGATCCGCTGCCGGGTCTCGCGCTTCTTGCGCTCCCGCAGTCCCTCCGGTTCGGGCATGAAGACACTGTACGCGATCTAAAATTTGGCAGAGTACAAAAATCGGGGCATGATGGCGGCATGACCGAACACGACAACACCGATCCCCAGGTCGTCATCGTCGGCGCCGGGCCCGTCGGCCTCGTCCTCGCCGGAGAACTCGCGCTCGCCGGCGTCCGCGCCCTCGTCCTGGAGCGCCTCACCGAGATCGACGAGACCATCAAGGCCGGAGCGATCGGGCCGATCGCCGCCACGAGCCTGGTCCGGCGCGGACTGGGCGGCGCGCTCGCCGAGATCCGCGCGGCGGTGCTCGCCAAAATGTCGTCCCACGGCGGTCCCGCGAAGATGCCGACCACCACCCACTTCGCGGGCCTGTGGAAACTCGACGCGGCGCTCGGTGGGCCGCCGCCCGTCGACGGCGTCGCCCCGATGGAGGCCGCGATCGTCCCGCAGGCGGTCCTGGAGAAGCTCCTCGACGAGCACGTCCGCGGACTCGGCGTCGAGATCCGCCGCGGTGTCGAGGTCCAGGGCTTCGACGCCGACGACTCGGGCGTGACCGTCCGTCTCGGCGGCTCGACCGTGCGGGCCGGGTACCTCGTCGGCTGCGACGGTGGCCGCAGCGGCGTCCGCAAGGCCGCCGGATTCGACTTCCCCGGCACCGATCCGGTGATCACCGGGCACCAGGCGATGGTCACCCTCGACGATCCGGGCAAGCTCCAAGGCGGCTGGAACCGCACCCCCACCGGCCTTTACGTGCACGGGCCCTTCCCGGGCAGGATCCTGACCGTCGAGTTCGACGGCCCGCCCGCCGACCGCGACGCCGAGGTCACC
Source organism: Phytomonospora endophytica (assembly GCF_014202425.1). Taxonomy (GTDB): domain Bacteria; phylum Actinomycetota; class Actinomycetes; order Mycobacteriales; family Micromonosporaceae; genus Phytomonospora; species Phytomonospora endophytica. Next base: position 511,248 of record NZ_JACHGT010000005.1, read on the forward strand.
CGCGAAGAGCTCCAGGCGAGCCTGCGCCGGGTCTCGGGCACCGACGTGACGATCACCGGCGTGAAGTCGGCGACCCGGTTCACCGACAACGCCCGCCAGGTCACCGCGTACCGCCGGGGCCGCGTCCTGCTCGCCGGCGACGCCGCCCACGTCCACTCGCCTTTCGGCGGGCAGGGACTCAACCTCGGCATCGGCGACGCGATGAACCTGGGCTGGAAACTCGCCGCCGTCGTCAACGGCACCACCGGCGACGAACTGCTCGACACCTACGGCGCCGAACGCCACCCCGTCGCCGCCGCCGTTCTGGCCAACACCCGCGCGCAGGTCGCGCTCATGAGACCCGACCCGCACACCGGGGCACTGCGCGACCTCTTCGCCGAGCTCATGGACCAGCCGCAGGTCAACACCCGGCTGCTGGAGATGATGGCCGGGCTCGACATCCGCTACCGCGACGGGCACCCCCTCGCCGGACGTCACTGTCCGAACCTCGAACTCGCCGACGGCCCGACCCTCGACGAGCTGTTCGGTACCTGCCGCGCCCTGCTCCTCGACTTCACCGGCCTCACCGAGGACCCGGGCGTGCCCGGCGTCCACTACGCCGCCGTGGAGGCCAGGGCCGCCAAGGCGCTGGACGTCGCGGCGATGCTCGTGCGTCCGGACGGGTACGTGGCCTGGGCCGCGCCTTGGGGAGCGGCGGGGCCGGAGGGGCTCAGCGAGGCGCTGGGGGAGTGGTTCGGGGGTGGTGGGGGCGGCCGCCGCCAGGGGGTGGACAGCGCAGGGTCGCCATGAGCCGAACCCGAAGCGGCATGCCGACGACCGCAGTGCCCCGCTCGGCCGGCGAGAGCCGTCGACGGTGGATCCCTTCCCTGTGCTTCTCGGCAGGGGCACGCGTGCGGGCAGGGAGGCTCGCCGGTTACGCCATCCCCCGGAGGTAGTCGGCCTGATCCCCGAGGAACCCCGCCGTGTACAGCCGGCGGGGTGCGAACACTCCGGTCAGGGTCAACTGGACCGTCGACCGCTCGACTGCCGCGTCGACCATGGCGTGCCCGGCTTCGGGATAGCGGAGGACCAACAGGTCGGGCAGGAGCTCGCGGTAGGCGGCCCCGGTCTCGGCCACGTCCACGTTCAGATCGTGGCCGGCCAGCATGAGCAGTACGGGCACGTCGTGGGCCGCGCGGAGGTCGTCGGTGGCGTCGGCGGTGTGGTTGCGCTGGATGAAACCCCAGCGCTCCGCAGTCATGTCCCTCCCGTCGCCCATCGCCGCCCGGTAGTCCTCAAAGGACGCACCCCGGTCGAGGAGTTCGAGGACGGTTTCGCGGTCCCGCGGCGCCTCGGCGACCCGCTCCGGTTCGGCTCCCTCGGCACCGAGCTCGGCCAGGAGGTTGTAGCGGCCCTGGCGCTGCCAGATCACGGCGGGCGAGACGGCGATCATGAACCGCAGCCCGGGTTCGGCCGCGGCGAAGGACTCCCACAGCGGCCGGTAGTGCGACTCGTGCGTGGCGTCGACCGGTCCGTCGCCGTGCACGAACACGACCAGGCCGAACGGGCCGTCCCCGTCGGGCGGCAGGGCGAGTACCCCGTCGAGCAGTCGCCCGTCGTGTCTCAGTGAGACCTGTTCCTCGCTCAGGTCGTAGGCGTGCTGCCAGAGCACGACCGAACCCGCGGCGAGGCCGAGCAGCAGCACTCCGGCCAGTGACCACAGTGTCCACCGTCGGGCGCGGGCCGGTCGGCGCCGTTCACTCATCCGGCTCCCCAATCGCTTGAAAGTCAAACGCTCGTTTTCATAATGAACGTATTAGACTCGATAGTGCAAGCCGAGGACAGGAGCGCACATGGAAGCGATGAACGGCCGCCCGGAACTGTGCCGGGAGGTGCCCCAAGGCGCGGAGCTCCGCGTCGCCGAGCTGTACTGGGAGGCGTTCGGCCGCAAACTCGGCCCCGCGCTGAACCCGCCGGAGAAGGCACGGGCCTTCATCGCGCGGCACCTGCACCGCGACCGGGGCGTGACCGCGCTGGTCGACGGCCGGGTCGTCGGAGTCGCCGGCTACCAGCTGGACGGCCGGGCACTGACCGGCGGGGGAGCCCGCGATGTGCTCGCCGCCTATGGAGCGTTCGCCGGACTGCCCCGGCTGGCGCTGCTGGCCCTCTTCGAGCGACGCGCCCGCCCCGCCGAACTGACCATGGACGGAATCGTCGTCGCGCCCGGGCAGCGCGGTGCCGGCATCGGCGGACTCCTGCTCCAGGCGATCGCCGCGATCGCCGCCGAACACGGCCGCGACCGGATCCGCCTCGACGTGATCGACGTCAACCCCCGTGCACGCGCGCTCTACGAGCGGCACGGATTCGCCGCCACCCGCACCCGGCGCACACCATGGCTGCGCGACCTGCTCGGGTTCGGCGCGGTGACCACGATGCACCGACCGGTGACATCCGCCGACCTGCCCGCCCCCCGGGAGGCGACACCGTGACCACCCGGCCCGAGATCCCGACCCGGCTACTGGTGCACGCACTGGTCCGCGCCGACGGCACCGTCGACGCCGAGCAGCTCTACACCGTCGCCGGACTACTCGACATGACCGACCAGCAGGTCAGGCTGTGCGTCAAACGGCTGGTCGCCGAGGGCCTGTTCACCCAAGACGGCCGGGGCCGCCGGGCGGTACTGCGCGCCGTCGCCGACCCGGCCGGCGCCATCGCCCCCGACGTCGACTACGTGCGGCACGCCTACCGGCAGGACGCCGGCCTGGCACCGTGGGACGGCCGCTGGCACCTCTTCGCCTTCGCCATCCCCGAGCGCCGTCGCACCGCCCGCGACGCCTTTCGCGCCGCCCTGCTGCACCTGGGCGCGACGGCCGTCCAGGGCGGCCTCTACGTCGCCGCCAACCCGATCGCCCCACTCGTCGAGGCCCAGGCCCGCCAACTCGATGTCCTCGACCAGCTCACCTCCTGCACCACCACCGACCTGCGACTCGGCGACCACATCGAGCCGACGGAACTGGCCGCCGCGCTATGGCCGCTCACCGAGCTCGCCGACCGGCACCGCACGCTCGCCGCCTTCGCCGCCGACTGCCTCAACCGCGTCCAGGGCCCGACCCCGCCCACCGGTGGCGACGCGCGGGGCGACACCGCCCGCCTCGACGACGCCGAACGGCTGACCATGGCGGTCCAACTCGCGACCGTGTTCACCGACGCGATGCGACCCGATCCGTTGCTCCCACCCGAACTGCTCCCACCGGACTGGCCCGGCCGCGAAGCCCGCCGGCTGGCCGCCGACTGCTGGACGCGGCTCCGCGTCGGCCGGCCCGCGACCGGCCCACGGCTGTTCGCGCTCTACGAGGAGGCGTTCGAGGCGGCGGGTGATCCGTCATCAGCCGCGAGATGACCGCCCGCCAGCACCCCCACCACCCGCTCCCCCCACTCCGTCAGCCGGTACACCACCCCGCGTCCCACGCGCTCGCCGACGATCACGCCGCTCTCGCGCAGTACGGCCAGGTGCGCGCTCACCGTCCCCAGCGACAGCTCCAGCACCGCCGCGAGTTGCGTGCTCGTCGCGGGCCGGGCGAGTTCGCGCAGGACGCGGGCGCGTCCGGGCCCGAGGAGGCCGGCGAGGGGGTCGTCGGCGCCGGCGGGTACCGCTGCCGCCGGGCCCCGGGCCGGGTAGACCAGTGCGAAGTGCGGCGGCCGTTCGCAGGTCCATGAGCCGTTGTCGGAGGTGTGCGGCACGAAGGTGAGGCCCTCGTCGGTGATGTGGCGGTCGGGGTAGTCCTGCTCGCTGAAGCGGATGGCGTTGTCGCCGACCCAGACGGAGTGGCGGGTCATTCCCTCGACGGCCCGCCGCCAGCCGTAGGCGGCGAGGATTCCGGCGCGGTGCATGATGTCGCGTTCGAGGACGGCGCGGCGGCGGGGCCAGTCGGGGGCGACGAAGCGGGTCCAGCCTTCGCGGAAGACCCCGGCGATGCGGGGCGCGAGCCCCGGCCGGGCGAGCCAGGCCGTGTACTGCGGGGGACGGGAGGCGGCCAGGGCGTCGGCGACGGTGGCGCGGACGGCCTCATCGGTGTGGGCGGCGACTTCGGCGAGCTCGTCGTCCAGCCGGGTGTGCATGCCGCCCATCGGCGGGGGTGTCACCGTGTCGGGAAGCCACTTCGTGGCCGACACCAGCGACATGAGCCCCATCGCCGTCTCGTGGGTCTCGATCCAGGCGAGGTAGGCGGGGCGGTGCTCGGCGTGCCACGACGCCTGCCAGGGGGCCGGTGAGGTGCGGTGCAGCGCGACGAGCGTGCTGAGCGTCTCGGCGAGCGGGGACAGCGCGAAGCGGCAGCGGGCCAGAGCCGCCGGGCTGAGTCTGAGCAGGGTCATGGTTGCGCCTTTCGGCGCAAGGATAGCGGTGATCATCGCGAGTGGGCGACACTCCCGCGCATGATCACTCCCGACGGTTACACCGCCCGCCCCGCCACCCTCGCCGACCTGCCCGCGATCCACGCCCTCGTGGCCGCGTGCGAACAGGCCCTCCACGGCGTCGCCGAGACCGACGCCGAGGTCGTCGCCGCCGACTTCGCCCGCCCCGGGCTCGACCCGGACCGCGACACCGTCGTCGTCTTCGACGCGGCCGGGGCGCTCGCCGCGCGGGCGTGGGTGAACCGGCGCTCCGAGGTCGATGTCCACCCGCTGCATCGGGGCCGTGGGCTCGGCGGCGCGCTGCTGGCCTGGACCGAGGGGCGGGCGCGGGAGTCGGGAACGGCGAAGCTCGCGCAGACCGTCGCCGACGCCGACACGGCGGCCGTCGCCCTCGTGCGCGGGGCGGGCTTCGAACCACTGGTCACCGCCTGGTTGCTGGAGATCGCCCTGCCGTGCGAGCCTCCCGCGCGACGGGAGGACGTCGTGGTGCGGATGTTCCGGGCCGGCGACGAGCACGCCGTCCACGTGCTCGTCGAGGACGCCTTCGACGACTGGCAGGAGCGGCGCAAGGGCTTCGACGAGTGGGCGCGGCTCACCGTCGGCCGTTCGACTTTCGCGCCGGGGGTCTCGCCGCTCGCCTTCGCGGGGGAGGAGCTGATCGGGGCGGTCCTCTCCCTCGACGACCCGGCGTCTCCCGACGGCTACATCGAGCGGGTCGCGGTCCGGCGCGACCATCGGGGTCGCGGTGTGGCCTCGCTGCTGCTGCGGCATGCCTTCGAGGGCTTCCATCGTCGTGGGCGGGGCGCCTGCACGCTCTGGACGCATTCCGACACCGGTGCGCTGGCGCTGTACGAGCGGGTGGGCATGTCGGTGCGGCGTTCGTCGACGGTTCACCGGAAGGATCTCCGCGATACTTTGCCAAAAGGCTAAGTGTCTGCGATACTTAGCTTCATGGCTGAGTATTCGACCGAGATCGACGGCGTGTTCGTCGCCCTCGCCGACCCCACCCGCCGCGGCGTCATCCGGCGCCTCGGCCGCGGCCCCACCAGCGTCGGCGACCTCGCCCGCGAGTTCCCGATGACCCTTCCCTCGTTTATGAAGCACGTCCGCACGCTGGAGACCAACGGCCTCATCCGGACCGTCAAGTCCGGCCGCGTCCGCACCTGCGTGCTCAACCGCGACCGCCTCGCCCTCATCGACGACTGGCTCACCGAGCAGCGCCGGATCTGGGAGGAGCGGACCGACCGCCTCGAACAGTTCGTCACCGACCCGGAGGAGCAGCCGTGAACCCCGCACTCGACCTGAGCATCGAACGCCGCATCGCGGCCCCACGCGACCGCGTCTGGCGCGCCTGGACCGACCCGGCCAGCCTGGCGAAATGGTGGATCCCGGCACCGATGGTCTGCCGCGTCGACCGCCTGGAGGTCCGTCCCGGCGGCGCCTTCGTCACCCGCATGAGCGAAGACGGCGCCACCTTCGTCCCGCACATGGACGCCAGCTTCCTCGTCGTCGACGAAGGCGAGCGCATCGTGTTCACCAACGTCGTCGACAGCACCTGGCGGCCGGTGAACCCCGAACCGGTCTCCCTCACCGCCGAGATCACCTTCGCCGACCACCCCGACGGCACCGATTACCGCGCCGTCGTCCGCCACGGCGACCCCGCCGCCCGCGAGCTCCACGAGAAGCTCGGCTTCTTCGAGGGCTGGGGCACGGTCACCGGTCAGCTCGCCGCGCTCGCCGAGGGGGAGGGGCGATGAAGGTCGGTCTCACCGAGTTCGTGACCCTCGACGGGGTCAGCCAGGGGCCGGGTTCGCCCGACGAGGACACCACGGGCGGGTTCACGCGCGGCGGCTGGCTCGTCCCGCACATGGACGAGACCTTCATCGAGCGCGCCTCGGCGTGGCTCGGCCTCGCCGACGGCCTGCTGCTCGGGCGCCGGACCTATGAGGCCTTCGCCCGCGACTGGCCGAAGATCACCGATCCGGACGATCCGTTCACCGAGCGGATGAACTCGCTGCCGAAGTACGTCGTGACCAGCACCCTGACCGAGGGGAGCTGGGAGCCGACGACGGTGCTCCGCGGCGACCCGGTCGAGACGGTCGCGGAGCTGCGGAAACTCCCGGGGCGTGAGCTCCAGATCCACGGCAGCGCGCGGCTCGGCGCCGCGCTGCTGCGGGCCGGGCTGGTCGACACGGTCCGGCTGGTGGTCGCGCCGACCGTCATCGGTGCGGGGCGGCGGCTTTTCGAGCCGGGCGAGCCGGCCGGGTTGCGGCTCACCGGTCAGGAGTCGACGCCGAAAGGCCTGCTGCTGCTGGAGTACGAGGCCGTGGGCGCGGCCGCGGTCGGTGCCTACGGGGGCGTCTCGGCGATCGGGTGAGGTGGCCTCACATGCCCGGAACCGGCTGCCACGCGGGGTTGTTGCGGGTGTAGGGCCGCACGTCGAGTTTCACGCCTTCGCGCAGGAAGCCGCCGAGCACGAGTTTGCGGCGGTCGCTCGCGAGGATGTGGATGCAGCCGTGGGAGAAGTCGAGGTCGCCTTCGACGAGGGCGGCGTTGGCGTCGTCGGTGACATCGGTGGTGTGCAGGAAGACGCCGGGGGAGCCTTCGACGCGCTGTGAGGCGGTTCCGAAGTCGTTGAGCAGCCATTCCGGTGGCAGTGGGCGGGTGGTCTTGCCGGTGTTCTCCAGGACGCGTTCCTCGTTGAGCAGCGCGGTGCGCTTGGCCGGATCGGTGGTGGCGCGCAGCTCGGCGGCGATGGTGACCCAGGCGCTGTCCTCGATGACCTCGGCCGGCGTGAGGGGGGTGGGCAGTTTCGTGACCGACGTCCACTTCCCGCCGCGCTGGAACTGGACGTCGGCGCCGTCCTGCCGCATCGGGGTTCCGTTGGCCAGTTGCGAGTTCTGCCAGGCGTTGGTGGTGTGGCCGCGGATCGGGCCGAGCGGGTAGGTGCCAGGGGCGGTGGGGTCGGCGGTGTGGTCGCCATCCTTGTAGGACTTCCACGGGCCGCCGCGGGCCGGTACCGCCATGACCGGTCTTCCCTTGTGCAGCACGGTGATCTCGCCGAGCGGCTGCGGCCTGGGCGGACCGGGATGGGACGGGTCGGGTGGCGCGGGGATGTCGCGGACGTCGGGCACGAAGCGCAGCAGCAGTTCGCCGGTCGGTGGGCCGACGACGCTGGTGATCTCGCCTTCGAGGCCGGGGCGCGCCAGGGTCGGGACGCCGTTGAGGAGCGCCTCCCGATCGCCGTCACTGAGCCGTTTGAGCAGGGCGAGGCGGTCCTTCTTGCGCATCTTCGACAGGATCCGCCAGCACTGTTCGAAGGTGATCTTCGCGGCGACGGCGTTGCGCACGGCGTCCATGGCGTCGATCTGGGTGGCGGAGGATCCGGTCTTCGCCAGTGACATGGCCAGGTCGAGGCGGGGCTTGTCGTACTTTCCGCCGTCGACGGGGTTGCGCGCCAGCCGGGCGCGGTTGTCGGGGCCCATCCGCTTGAGGATGAGCAGGATGCCTTCGGGGTTGTGCTTGTTGAGGTGCCACCAGGGTCCGTCGGTCCGGTTGTAGTCCTGGCCGTCGACCATGAGATCGGTGATCTCCCTGGTGTTCACGCCGGTCCAGTCGCGCTGGAGGAACAGCGTGGTCGCGCGATTTCCGGCGCTGCGCTGGAGGCCGAGGACGGGATGGTCCGTGGGCGCCCGGGGCGGTTCGCGCCGGGACGCCACGGCGTGCGGGTGCTGTCGGTCGCGCATGTCCTCACCCCCTGAGTCCATGCTGAGCGTCGCAGGACGGCGGGACCCCGGCAAGCGCTTAAAGTGCCCGAAAGGGCAGGTCAGCCGCTGCCACGGACGACGAGGCGCGGTTCGAAGATGACGGAGGTGACCTCACGGCCGGGTTCGGCGATGCGTTCCAGGAGCAGGCGCGCCATCTCGGCGGCCATGTCCTCGACCGGTTGCCGCACGGTCGTCAGTTCCGGGACGGTGTCGACGGCGGCGCCGCTGTCGTCGAAGCCGACCACCGCGACCCGATCCGGCACGGGCCGGCCGGTCTCGCGCAGGGCCTCGATCGCGCCCTGGGCCATGAGGTCGTTGAGGGCGAAGACGCCGTCGATGTCGGGATGGGCGGCCAGCAGCCGTTTCATGGCCTGGAGGCCGCTGTCGCGGGTGAAGTTGCCTTCGGCGCAGGGGACGTAGGGACGGCCGTGGCGGGCGAGGGCGTCGCGGAAGCCGTAGAGGCGCTCCTGGGAGGCGTTGACCGCGCGGGGACCGGAGATGGTCGCGATCATCCGGCTGCCGCGCGACAGGAGGTGCTCGGCGGCGAGGGCGCCGCCTTCGCGGTTGGCCAGATCGACGTAGCTGATGGGGATCGGCTCGGCCGGGCGGGCGAAGAGCACCGCCGGGATCCCGGCGGCGATGAGGCGCGCGGGCAGGGGGTCCTCGGCGTGCGTCGACACCAGCAGGGCCCCGTCGGCGTTGCCCCTGCGCAGGTAGTCGACGACCTCGTCGCGGGCCTGTTCGGACTCGGCGAGCATGAGGACGGGGTGCATGCCCTGTGGGCGCAGGTATCCGATGACGCCGCCGGCGACGCGGCCGAAGAACGGATCGCCGAGTATCGAGCCGGGGCCGCCGTCTCCGGCGCCGGAGATGACCAGGGCGAGGGCGTCGGCGCGGCGGGTCACCAGCGAGCGGGCCGCGCGGTTGGGGACGTAGCCGATGGCGGCGATCGCGTCCTGGACCTGGGCGGCGAGGGCCGGGTCGACGTTGCGGACGCCGTTGATCACGCGGGAGACCGTCGCGCGGGACACGCCCGCGACGTCGGCGACCTGTTCGAGCGTGGGTGATCGTCTCTCGGTGGTGGAGCCCTCCGCGTCCATGGCTGCTTTTATAGCACGGCGGAGAGCGCTCTCCACCCCCTCGCGAGGTGGTCGCGCGGACTCTGTCCGAAAGGGACCGTTGATCCCCGGATGCATTGCCACTTAAGTCAATCCTTGACAATTCCGTGATCGAACTGGAACACTCGGGAGCACATTGGAGAGCGCTCTCCCGGTCATGCGACAGGAGATCCGATGAACGCCAGGTCCCCCGGCATCCCGGCGCGTCTCACCGCCGTGCTCGGTGCCGCTCTGCTCCTCCTCGGCTGCTTAACGGCCGTGGCCCCACCCGCGGCGGCCGCGCCCACCCTGCTGTCACAGGGAAAGACGGCCACCGCCTCGTCCAGCGAGAACCCCGACTACACCCCCGCCCGCCTCGCCTTCGACGGCGACTCGGGAACCCGCTGGTCGAGCGCCTTCGCCGACCCGCAGTGGATCCAGGTCGATCTGGGCGCCTCGGCCTCGGTCGAGCGGATCGTGCTCAACTGGGAGGGCGCCTACGCCAGGGCCTTCCAGCTGCAGGTCTCCACCGACGGGGCACAGTGGGCCACGATCCACAGCACCACGACCGGAACCGGTGGCGTACAGACGATCCCCGTCTCCGGCAGCGGCCGCTTCGTCCGGATGTACGGCACGGCACGCGCGACCGGATACGGCTACTCGCTCTGGGAGTTCCAGGTCTATGGCACCACCGGCGGGCAGCCGCCCGGCCCCGGCACGGTCGCGGTGACCGGGAGCCAGGGCAACTGGCGGCTCACCGTCGACGGCGCCCCCTACACGATCAAGGGCCTCACCTGGGGTCCACCGGTCTCGGCCGCCGGTCAGTACATGCCCGACCTGAGGTCCATGGGCGTCAACACGATCCGGACCTGGGGCACCGACGCGAGCAGCCGGCCGCTCTTCGACGCCGCGGCGGCCAACGGGATCCGCGTCATCGCGGGCTTCTGGCTGCAACCGGGCGGCGGGCCGGGTAGTGGAGGGTGCGTCAACTACGTCACCGACACCGCCTACAAGACGACGATGCTCGGCGAGATCCGCAACTGGACGACGACCTACAAGGACCACGCCGGCGTGCTGATGTGGAACGTCGGCAACGAGTCGGTCCTCGGCATGCAGAACTGTTTCAGCGGCGCCGAACTGGAGAGCCAGCGCAACGCCTACACCGCCTTCGTCAACGAGGCCGCCAGGGCGATCCACACGATCGACCCGAACCACCCGGTGACCTCGACCGACGCGTGGGTCGGCGCCTGGCCGTACTACAAGGCCAACGCCCCGGACCTGGATCTGTACGCGGTCAACGCCTACAACGCCGTGTGCGGGGTCAAGCAGGCCTGGATCGACGGCGGCTACACCAAGCCCTACATCGTGACCGAGGCTGGCCCGGCCGGCGAGTGGGAGGTCCCCAACGACGCCAACGGTGTGCCGAACGAGCCGACCGACGTGCAGAAGCGCGACGGTTACGCCTCCGCCTGGAACTGCGTCACCGGCCACACCGGCGTCTCGCTCGGCGCGACGATGTTCCACTACGGCCTCGAAGAGGACTTCGGCGGCGTGTGGTTCAACCTGCTGCCCGGCGGCCAGAAGCGCCTGGCGTACCACGAGGTCAAGCGCCTCTACAGTGGACAGGCCTCGGCCAACACGCCCCCGGTCATCACCGGACTGAACGTCGCGAACGCCGGTGCCGTCGCGAGCGGTTCGCAGTTCCGGATGACCGCGAACATCGCCGACCCGAACGGCGACGCCATCAGTTACGCGGTGAAGCTGAACTCGAAGTACATCAACAACGCCGGCGGCTTCATCGACGCGCCCTTCGTCCGCAACGGCGATGGGAGCTTCTCGGTCACCGCACCGCAGATGCTCGGCGTGTGGAAGGTCTACCTGTACGCCCGCGACGGCCAGGGCAACGTCGGCATCGAGACGCGCTCGTTGCGGGTCGTCCCGCCACCGGTCAGCGGGACGAACCTCGCGCGCGGCCGGCCCGCGACGGCCTCGTCCTTCCAGTCCTTCGGCGACCTCAACCCCGGCAAGGCGGTCGACGGCGACCTGACGACGCGCTGGGCGAGCGACTGGTCGGATCCACAGTGGATCCAGGTGGATCTGGGCGCGTCCAGGGCGTTCCGGCACGTCCAGCTCGTCTGGGAGACCTCCTTCGCGCGGTCCTACCAGATCCAGACCTCCAACGACGGCGTCAACTGGACGACCGTCCACAGCACCACCGCCGGCGACGGGGGAGCCGACGACGTCGACGTCAACGCCACGGCCCGGTACGTGCGCGTCAACGGAACACAACGCGGGACCGAATGGGGCTACTCGCTGTTCGAGTTCGGCGTCTACGGGAACTAGGAGGAGACATGAAACGCCCGATCACCGCAGTGCTGTCGGCGGCCGTCTTACTCGGCGTCGCGCTGGCCGTCCCGTCGGCCTCGACCGCCGACCCGGCGGTCACCCACCACGAGTTCCAGGCCAACTGCACCATCACGCACACCGCCAGCGACGACCCGATCGTCCACCCCGGACACACCGGGATGTCACACAACCACACCTTCATGGGCAACCGCACGACGAACGCCTACAGCACGACCGAGTCGCTGATGGCCGGTACGACGAGCTGCAGGGTGCCGAAGGACAAGTCGGCCTACTGGGTTCCGACGCTGACCAACGGGACCACGCCGATCCTGTCGACGTGGCACCAGACGCTGTACTACAAGTCGGGGATCCTCGACTACGCCGCCGTGCAGCCCTTCCCGCTCGGGATCCGTTTCGTGGTCGGCAACATGACCGCGACGAAGGACGAGTTCCGGACCGCACCCGGCGCCGTCGAGGGCTGGGAGTGCGGTGAGAGCTTCCACAACTGGGACTTCCCGGCCTGGTGCCCGGCGGGCACGCAACTCAACATCCGCTACCAGGCACCGAGCTGCTGGGACGGCGTGCATCTGGACTCCGCCGACCACAAGAGCCACATGGCCTACCCGGTCAACGGCGCCTGCACGGCGAGCCATCCGGTCCCCGTGCCGATGCTGGAGTACAAGATCGCCTTCCCGACCGACGGGAACATGGCGGCCGTGCAACTGGCGTCGGGACGCGGTTACAGCTGGCATTACGACTTCTTCAACGCCTGGGACCCGGCGACCCAGGCGGCGCTGGTCGACCACTGCATCAATGGTGGTCTCCAGTGCGACGCGCGCGGCTTCGACCTGTACAAGCCCGGCAGGGGAGCGGCGCTGAACGAGAACTACGAACTGCCCTGAGGCGGCGCCGGGCGCGTTCCAGGCGGGGCGCGCCCGGCGTTCCGGGCCGCCGTCGGTGCCCCCCGCGCGGAGTCGCCCTCTGTTCTACTGAGGACAACTCCGAACGGAAGGAAACGAGCATGCGACGGGGGCTCTTCCTGGCGTTGGCGGCCATGGCCGCGATTCTCATCCCGACCACCGCGCAGGCCGACGTCTCAGTGCAGGCGACCTGCGGGCAGTTCTCCCACAACAGTCTCAACGGCGGGTCCTACGGCCGGCTCTGGTACTGCTACACCAAGCAGTCGAACGGCTGGTACCGCGTGACGGCCACCGACATCCACACCGCCGACGGCATCACGGCCGGAGACCAGTGGGGCGGCGCGATATTCGCCCACTATGAGACCCGCTCCGGTTACTACCCCAGCACACTGGTCGGGCGCGCTCACGATTACCAGAGCGTCGACGGGCCACCATGGTCGACCAGTGACGTGAAGAACGTCTGGTTCGAGATCTGCAACGAACCGGACCACTCGGACTCCTACGTCTACGCCAGTCACTGCAGGCGGATGACCAAGGACTTCTAGTCCGGATCCGCCCGTTCAGTCGGCAAACCTCGCTCGGTTCTCGCCGAACGCCGCCCTCGAACGGGTGGGCGGCCATGTCGCACCGGGCCGAGACGGGTGGCGGGGCCCCGCCCCCCGGGCGGGGCCCCCCCCCCCCCCCCGGGGGGGCGGGGGGGGGGGGCCGCCCCCCCAAGCCGGCCACCCCGCGCGGGGCCCCCCCCCGGCCCCCCCGGCAAAAAAACAGAGGGTT
>NZ_JACHGT010000006.1:0-366265 GCF_014202425.1 Phytomonospora endophytica
CAGCCCCAGAACCTTCGTGTTGCACCAATCCCTGGCCGAAGCGACGGAGACACAGGTAAGTAGTGGTGGGGGGTGTGTCGCGCTGCGCGCGACCTTCGAGCCTGTCCCCGAAGGTCACGGTCGTGTGGTGGGTACTGCTTCCCAGCGAGCGCGGGAACACACCGCGAGATCAACACCACCCATGCAAAGAGCCGCCCCGATCAGCCTGGCAGCTTCCGGGCGGCTCTGAGCGAGCCCAGTGGACCCGCGATGCCCGCGACCCTAGCAGCACGAGTCCAACCCGCGCATGCCGCACACCCGTCAGTCCTCCTCGACGAGCTCCAGCAACAGTTCCGGCGTCCCGAACCCCTCGCGTCGGTACAGCTCCTCGCTGCGTTCCGACGGCCACACGATCACCGTCTCCAGGGGCCTCGCGGCGGCGTATTCCCTGGCCGCGGCCAGTAGTCGGCCACCGTGTCCGCGTCCTCGGTGTTCGGGCACGGTGTAGAAGTTGGTGAGGTATCCCAGGGGCTCGTTGGGTTCGTAGGGGTCCGGCACTCGTTCGACGATGGCGAGGAACACGTGTGCCACGACTTCGCCGTCCTCTTCGGCGACCCAGGCGATCCAGTCGGCGCGGGCGAGGCGTTCGGCGATCCAGCGTTCCGCCGTCGCCGGGTCCTTGGCGGCGGGCCGGTTCGGTGGGGTCGCGTCTTCGGCCTTGAACCGCCAGCGGAGCCTGGCGAGCGCGGCGGCGTCGGCGGGTTCCGCTCGGCGGATCACACCTTCGCCTTGAGGGCTTCGCGGATGACGCCGGGGCGGTCGCTGATGATCGCGTCGACGTTGTGGCGGGCGAGCATGACGGCGTCGGCGGGGTCGTTGACGGTCCAGACGAACACCTTGCGGCCGCTGCGGTGGGCGCGTTCGATCATGTCGGTCCGCTTCTTGACGAGCCTGACGTCGACACCGATCGTTCCCGCGAAGGGCGGGGGCGGGCCCAGGGGGTACTGGAACAGCCAGACGAGCGGTGTGTCGGGTGACATGACGCGGGCTCGGTGGAGCGCCGTGCGGGAGAACGACATGACGGTCGTTTCCACCTGGGGGTAGCGCTTGAGCAGGGAGAACAGTCTGCGTTCGACGCGTGCGCCGTACCGGGTCGGGTGTTTCGTCTCGACGCACAGTTTGACGGGGCGGGGGGCTCCCGCGGCGAGTTCGAGGAGCTGGGGGAGTGTCACGATCTCGCGGTGGGCGGGGCCGGTGGGGACGCCTTCGCGGTTGACGGAGAAGTCGAGTCGTTTCAGCGCCGACAGGGTGAGGTCGCTCACGGCCCCGACGCCGTCGGAGGTGCGGTTGACGAGCCTGTCGTGGTGCAGGACCAGATGCCCGTCCTTGGTGAGCCGCACGTCGCATTCGAGCGCGTCGGCGCCGAGGGCGATGGCCTCGGCGTAGGCGGCGAGCGAATGCTCCGGCAGCGTCTCGTTGGAGCCGCGGTGCGCCACGATCATGGGTTGCCTGCGTGCTTGGCCGGACATGCCGGAAGGCTAACCCACGCGGGCGTGACAGCATGTCCGGGTACGGGAGATCAACAGACGGGGTACGCACATGGACGCCGACGCCACGCGCGCGCTTTTGAGCGCGGTCGCGGCCGGTGAGGTCGCGGTCGAGGCCGCGCTGGATCGCTTGTCGGAGGGCGTCTTCGGCGACGGCGAGGGCTTCGCCGACCTCGGTTTCGCCCGGGTCGACACGCATCGCGCGCTGCGCACCGGCGACCCCGAGGTGATCTACGCGGCGGGGAAGACGCCCGAGCAGGTCGTCGCGATCGCGCGGCGGCTGCATGAGGCGCACCCCGCGCATCCGGTGCTGGTGTCGCGCGCCGACGACGCGGTGCGGGGTGCCCTGCGCGACGCGTTCGGCGGGCTCTGCACCGAGGAGCCGGTGGGGCGGATGGTGGCGGTGGGCGCGCCGCCGGTGGTGAGCGGCGGGAAGGTCACCGTGCTGTGCGCGGGGACGTCCGACCTGCCGGTGGCGACGGAGGCCGCGTTCACCGCGCGCGTCTGCGGCGCCGAGGTCGTGCAGGTCAGCGACGTCGGGGTGGCCGGTATCCACCGTTTGCTCGCGACGCGTCCGGTGCTGGCGGCCAGCGACTGCGTGGTCGTCGTCGCGGGCATGGACGGCGCGTTGCCGAGCGCGGTCGGCGGCATGGTGGGCGTTCCGATCGTGGCGGTGCCGACCTCGGTCGGCTACGGCGCCGCCTTCGGTGGCCTGGCGCCGCTGCTGACCATGCTGAACTCGTGCGCCCCGGGCGTCACGGTCGTCAACATCGACAACGGTTTCGGCGCCGGCCTGGCCGCCGCGCGCATCGTCCGCGGACCACGCGGGAACACGGAGGCAGGCAGATGATCGGCTGGCTCGACTGCGGCGCCGGCGCCAGCGGCGACATGTTCCTCGGCGCGCTCGTCGACGCCGGTGTCCCCCTGGAGATCCTCCAGGAGTCCGTCGACGCGCTCGGTGTCGAACGCGTCGAACTGCACGCCGATCCGGTGACCCGGCACGGCCTGGCGGCCACGCACGTGCGCGTCGAGTGCCCGCCGACGAAGGTCGACCGTCGCTTCGTCGCGATCCGCGAGCTCATCCAGGCGGCGCCCTTGCCGCGGGAGGTGCGCGACGAGGCCGTCGGTGCCTTCACGCGTCTCGGGCACGCCGAGTCGGCCGCGCATCGCGTGGAACTGGAGCGCGTCCACTTCCACGAGGTCGGCGCGCTCGACTCCCTCGCCGACATGGTCGCCGCCTGCGCGGGCATGCACTGGCTGCGCGTCCATCGTGGACTGTCCACGGTGACCGCGAGCCAGGTCACCGTCGGCGGAGGCGTCACACGTGGAGCCCACGGCGGGATTCCGCTGCCGGCACCGGCGACACTCGCCGTCCTCGGCGCCGCCGACGCGCCCGTCAGCGGCGAGGTCCCCTATGAGGCCTGCACGCCGACCGGGGCCGCGCTCATCGCCGCCTTCGCGTCCGGATACGGGCCCCTGCCGCCGATGCGGGTCCGCGCGATCGGTGTCGGCGCGGGCGGCCGCGACCCGAAGGAGCGCGCCAACCTGCTGCGCCTCGTCCTCGGTGAGCCCGCCGGGGCCGTCCCCACCGGGACGGCGACGGTGCTGGAGACCAATGTGGACGATCTGGATCCGCGCCTGTGGCCGGCCGTGCAGCAGGCCCTGTTCGGCGCGGGCGCCTCGGACGCCTGGCTCACGCCGATCCTGATGAAGAAGGGCCGCCCCGCCCACACCCTGCACGTCCTGTGCCGCGACGACGTCGCCGGAGCCGTCCGCGAGGCCGTCTTCGCCCACACGACCGCGATCGGGCTGCGCAGCCTCACCGTCGGCAAGCACGCCCTGGACCGGGAGATGTCGACGGTGGAGGTCGAGGGGAGGCCGGTGAGCATCAAGCTCGCCCGGGTCGGCGACCGCGTCGTCAACGTCTCCGTCGAGTACGAGGACGCCGCCGCGCTCGCCGCCGAGGTGGGCGTGCCGGTCAAGCAGATCCTGGCCGCCGCCACGGCGAAGGCCTACGACCGTTACCGCGACGGTGAAGCGTGAACGGTGTCGCGCTGCTGGCGACCTTCGGGCTGATCTTCATCGCCGAACTGCCGGACAAGACCATGATGGCGACGCTCGTCCTGTCGAGCCGGTACCGGCCGTTGCCGGTGCTGGTCGGTGTCTGCGCGGCCTTCCTGGTGCAGACGGTCATCGCGGTCGCGGCGGGCGGTTTGCTGCGGCTGTTGCCGCAGCAGGCGGTCCTCGCGGTCGTGGCGGTGCTGTTCGCGGTGGGCGCGGTCCTGCTGGTCCGGGAGAGCATGGCCGAAGACGATGACGACGAGGACGAGAACGGCAGGAAGGTCACCGGATTCGGCCGCATCGCGCTGACGAGCTTCCTGGTCCTGTTCGTCGCCGAATGGGGCGACGCCTCACAACTGGGGACGGCGGCCCTGTCGGCACGCTACGGCGACCCGGTCGCCGTGTTCATCGGAGCCTTCGCGGCCTTGGTGACGATCGCGACGATCGCGGTACTGCTCGGGCGGGTCATCGTGCGCTACATCCCGCTGAAGTGGATCCAGCGTGGCGCGGCGGTCCTGTTCGCGATCTTCGCGGTGATCGCGGGCTACGAGGCGATCTTCGGCTAGCGGCCGAGGATCACGATCTGGCCGCCGAATCCGACGACCAGGCGCTGCGAGCCGTCTCTGCTGAATCCCAGCAGCGGCGGGCGCTCACTCAGCCCGAGCTGGTACTCGCCGACTTCCGTGCCCGTCGCGAGGTCGCAGACGCGCAGCGTGCCCTCCCGGTCGACGGTCGCGGCGAGGAGGCTGTTCCCGTCGCGCAGCACCGCGAGGCCGCCGTCGGTGACCTCGGCGCCGAGATCGACGTGGGTCTTCTCGTCGCCGGTCGTCAGGTTCCAGGCGCTCAAACGGCTCCCGACGGCCGTGACCAGGTCGCCGTCGGTGGTGCCCGCGAAAGCCGGGCGGCCGGGAAGCACGAAGCGCGGCGAGGCGGCGGTTCCGTCCCGCAGGTCGAAGCCGGGTGTGACTCCGGTGGCGTCGGCGAAGACCGCGACCGGCACACCGTCGTGGTTGAGGACCCCGGTGTCACCGCTCACGTCCGCGCCCGTGTCGAACCGCTCCCGCAAGGCGCAGTCGCCGAGACTCCAGACGCCGAACTCGTCGCCGCGGCCACTGACCAGGAGCGGGAGTCCGTCGACGATCATGGTCGCCAGTTCGGTGAAGGAGCCGGGATCTTCGATGGTGCAGAGTTCCTCGCCGGTGTCGGTGGCGATGACACGGGCGTAGCCGAACTCGCCCACCACGGCGGTGTCGTGGCCGCCCACATAGGACAGTGCGAGGTCGGTGATCGGCCCGGACCCGGTCTCGAATGTCCCGCTCAACTCGCCGGTGGCCGTCGAGAACACGTCGATCTCGCCGTCCGGTCGCGCGCCGACGGCCATCGCCTCGCCCACGGCGATGTCGGTGTAGGCCGCTGCCGCCTCGGCGGTGGCGAGCAGACGCAGTTTCGGGGCGTCCTCGGTGGCCGGGCGCCACGGCGGACTGACCACCAGCGTCGACGACAGGGCCGCCACGACCGCGAGAGCCGTGAGAACCCGGCGGGCGGTGGCGATCCGGCGCCACGACGGGCCGACCGGCGCCCGGTACCAGTCCGCGCTCGACCGTGCGGCCGCGAGTTCCGCGCCCACGATCCCGGCGGCGACGAAAGGCAGCCGGGCCGCGATCTCCGGCCAGCCGGGCGGACCCGCCAGCACGACGCCCGCATGTGCGGCGACGTAGGCGAGCTGTCCCGTGATGAGCAGCCGCCGGGCGGTGGGAACACGCAGCCAGAGGGGGATCTGCGAGCCCAGGAGGACGATGAGGGCGGCGAAGAGGAGCGGTCCGGCGGCACCGTCGGGTTTCAGGATGTCGGCGTCGCCGATGGTGACGAACGAGACGAGGGTCTCCAGGCCGAGCAGGAAGCCGAGCGACCAGACGGTGAGCGGGATGCGGGCCGTTCGCGGTGCCGGGTGGACGGGCACCGCACGGGGCGGCGGAACCACCGGCGGCCCGGGTGCGGGAGCCGGTGCGGTCGCGGGCGACGGCTGCGGAGCCGCCGGCCCCTCGTCCAGGATCGCCCCATGCGCCACGACCAGCTCGATGTGGTCGGCGAGCACCGGCGCGCGGCCCAGCTCGCGGTGCAGCAGGGTCGCGATGAGGGGCATCCGGCTACCGCCGCCGACCAGGAACACTCCGGCGATCCGCTCGGGCGGGACCCCCGACTCCTCGATGACCGCCGAGGTCACCTCGACCGCCCGTGACAGCAGCGGCGCCGTGATCCGTTCCAGCTCCTCGCGTGTGACGTGGACGTCCCGGTCCGGCAGCGGGATGTGGAGGTCGGCGATGGACCTGCGCGACAGCATCTCCTTGGCCAGCCGCACGTCCTCGCGGAACAGCCGGGCGTGACGCCGGTCGGCGGTCGAGTCCGGTGCCAGGAGACGCACCCAGGAGCCGGGATCGCCGTACTGGGAACGCAAGTGCTGGACGAGTACCTCGTCGATGTCGACGCCCCCGAGGTCGTCGAGCCCGTCGACGGCGAGGACCTCGAAACCGTCGGCGGTGCGCCGGACGACGCTCGCGTCGAAGGTGCCGCCGCCGAAGTCGTGCACGACGACCGTCGCGCCCACCGGCACGTCGTGTCCCAGCTCCCGCGCGTAGTACGCCGCCGCCGCGACGGGTTCGGGGACCAGCCTCGCTGTCGCGAACCCCGCCTTGACCGCCGCCGACCGCAGGATCCGCCGCCGGCGCGGACCCCACGCCGCCGGATGTGTCAGTGTCACCGCCTCGGGCACCGACCGCGCGACTTCCACGCAACGCGACCGGACCTCGGCGAGCACCGCCGCGAACAGATCCTCGACGGGGAACTCGTGCTCGCCGAGCAGGACCGTCCCGTCGTCGATGCGGCGCTTGGGATGCGGTTCGAACGCGGCCGGGTCGTTCCGCGCGGCGTGTGCCGCGTCGGACCCGACCGCGAGAGCGCCGTCCCGCCCGGCCGCGACCCCCGACGGCAGGAGGGCCGTCCCGCCGAACATCAGGGCCTCGACCCGGCCGTCGGCGCGGCGGAGGACGGCCACGGTGTGCGACGTGCCGAAGTCGACACCGAGATGGGGCGGGGCGGGCATCCGCTCAAGCTAGCGGATCCCGGCCAGGCGCGGGCGGTGCCGGAACACCGCCCGTGCAAGGACTTCACACCCCCGCGACCCCCTGCTTGAGCACCTCGTCGAGCACACCGGCCGCCACCCCGAAGCGCGCGCGGATCGCGCTGTCGTCCACAAGGTACGGACGGTCCGACATGTACTCGGTCTCCCCGAGCTCCCCCCAGAACGGGTTGCCGAAGGCGAGTAGTGCGCGATCGCGTTCGGTGAGCCGCTCGAACCGCGGCCGTGGCGAACCGGTCAGTTCGGCGAGCCGTTCGGCGACCTCCCGAGCGCTCGCCTTGATCATGGGCGCGTGCCAGGCACGTCCCCAGTCATCGTCGTCGGAGGAGTCGGCGACGGCGACCAGCGCCCTGGCGGCGTCACCGACCGCGGTGAAGGAGTGCGGCAGGTCGGGGTCGCCCGGGAAGAGGATCAGCCTGCCGGACAGGACATTGGGCTGCGCGAGCAGGCTGAACAGCGAGTAGGCGCCGGCGCCGAGGAAGGATCCGGCCCGCACTTCGGCGGCCTTGACGCGCCCGGCGTCGTCGGCGGCCTTCGCCTCCAGCCACATCTCGGCGCGGACCTTGCCCTTCGGGCCGTCGAAGGCGAAAGGCGAGTCCTCGGTGTAGACGCCTTCCTGGGGGCCGTAGGCGTAGAGGTTGCCGAGCATCACGTACTTCGCGCCGGTGTTCTCGGCGACGGTCAGGATCGACCGGAACAGCGGGGGAATCGTCACCGGCCACGTCTCGTAGGCCGGCATCGCCGCGTTGACCAGGCTCGCCGCGCCTTCGGTGAGGGCGGTCAGCTTCCCGGTCTCCAGCGCGTCGAGGGCGACCCGTTCGACGCCGGGACGGTCCGGGCCGCTTCCCCTGCGCGACACCAGACGGACGGTGTCGCCCCGGTCGGCGAGGATCTCGGCGGCCGCCACGGCCGTGCCGCCCGCGCCGATGATCACGTGAAGTGCCATGTTCTCCACCTTTGTCTCAAAGCCGGTCTTCTCGGTTCGAAAGGCCGGTGAGACCAAGGTTTCCTCGCGGAGGCGGGCTAGGCTAGTGGCCCGAGAGCCAGGTATCCCAAGGATCGAGCCATGACCGATACGCCCCACAAGGTCGCCGTTCTGGCGGTTCCGCCGGTCAAGTCCTTCGACTTTTCCATGCCCTCGACGGTCCTCGGAGCGGTCGCGGTCGAGGGGCGTGCGGGTTATGAGATCCGTGTCTGCACCGCTGATCCCGGCGTCGTCGAGGGCGGGACCGGCGTCGATGTTCTCGTCCGGCACGGCCTCGACGCGCTCGACTGGGCCGAGACGGTCATCGTGCCGAGCACCGGTGCCCGCCACGACGCCGACGGGCGCGCCCTCGACGCGCTCCGCCGTGCCGCCGGGGACGGCAAGCGCGTCGCCTCGATCTGCAGCGGCGCCTTCGTTCTCGCCCAGGCGGGCCTGCTCGACGGGCGTCCCGCGACGACCCACTGGGGCCTCGCCGAGGAGTTCGCCGGGGCCTTCCCCGCCGTTGATGTCCGGCCCGACGTGCTGTTCGTCGACGAGGGTCCGGTCCTGACCTCGGCGGGCGCGGCGGCCGGGATCGACCTGTGCCTGCACCTGGTCCGCTCCGACCACGGGTCGGCGGTCGCCGCCGCCGCGGCCCGCGCGACGGTCGTGACGCCCGTCCGTTCCGGCGGGCAGGCCCAGTTCATCGAGCATCCGCTACCGCCGGAGAACGGCGGATCCCTTGCCGCGACGCGGGACTGGGCCCTCGCCCGGCTCGACCGGACGCTCGGTCTCACCGAACTCGCGGCCCACGCGCGCATGAGCGTGCGGACGCTGACCCGCCGCTTCCGTGCCGAGACCGGGGTGTCACCGCAGCAGTGGCTGCTGCGGCAGCGGATCGAGCGCGCCCGCGCGATCCTGGAGTCGACGACGCTGCCCGTCGACCGGGTCGCGCGCGAGAGCGGCATCGGCAGCGCCGAATCCCTGCGGCAGCACATGATCCGGCATGTCGGGCTGACGCCGAGCGCCTATCGCGCGGCCTTCCGGTCGGCGGCGTAGGGCTCAACCGCCCGGGCGGACGATCCCGTTCTCGTAGGCGTAGACGACGACCTGCACGCGGTCGCGGAGTTCCAGTTTCGCCAGGATCCGGCGGACGTGGGTCTTCACCGTCGCCTCCGCGACGGTGATCGCGTCCGAGATCTCGCCGTTGGACAGGCCGCGCCCGATCAGCGCGAGGACTTCGCGTTCGCGGTCGGTCAGCCGGTCGAGCCTGGTGTCCACAGTGGACTTGCGCGATGGCAGATGCTGGGCGAAGGTCTCGATCAGGTGCCGGGTGACGCTCGGGGAGAGGACCGAGTCCCCCGCCGCGACCGCGCGGATGCCGCCGATCAGTTCGGCGGGCCGGGCGTCTTTGAGCAGGAACCCGCTCGCACCGGCGCGCAGGGCCTCGTAGACGTACTCGTCGACGTTGAACGTCGTCAGGACCAGCACGCGCGCGGTGGGCACCTCGGCCGCGATCGCCCTGGTCGCCTCGATGCCGTTGAGCACGGGCATCCGGACGTCCATGAGCACGACGTCCGGCGACAGCGCCCGGGCCATCCGCACGCCCGAAGCGCCGTCGGCGGCCTCCCCGACGACCTCGAAGTCGGGCTGTGTCTCCAGGACCATCCGGAAACCGGCCCGCAGCAGCGACTGGTCGTCGACCAGTAGGAGCCTCGTCATCGTGCCTCCTCGAACGACAGCCATGCCCGTACCCGCCAGCCCCCGCCGTCGGGCGCCGGCCCGGTTTCCACACCGCCACCGTAGGACTCGGCGCGTTCGGTCATGCCGGGGATCCCCAGGCCCGCGGCGGGTCCGGGCGCGAAGACCCGGCGGGCGCCGTCGTCGTCGATCTCCAGTTCGGCCCGTTCGCGCGTGCAGCGCAGGCGCAGCACGGCGCGGGCGCCGGGACCGGCGTGCTTGATGGTGTTGGTCAGGGCCTCCTGTGCGATCCGGTACAGCGCGAGCCCGGGCCC
This sequence comes from Phytomonospora endophytica, assembly GCF_014202425.1. GTDB lineage: Bacteria > Actinomycetota > Actinomycetes > Mycobacteriales > Micromonosporaceae > Phytomonospora > Phytomonospora endophytica. The sequence continues at coordinate 9,703 of NZ_JACHGT010000006.1, forward strand.
TCTCCCGCAGCCGCCCTCGTCGCCGTCCCAGTCGAGGACGGTCTCCACGCCCGACGCGCGAACGCGTTCGACCAGGCCGGGGAGATCGGCGAGGCCGGGCTGCGGTTCGTCTACTCTGGACTCGTCGTCGGTGCGGAGCACCCCGAGGAGCCTGCGCATCTCCGACAGGGCCTCCCGTCCCGTGGAGGCGGCGTTGCGCATCGCCTCGGCGGCCCGCTCGGGGGAGCTCGGTACGGTGAGCGAGGCGCCGTCGGCCAGCGCGATCATGACCGCGAGGTTGTGGGCGACGATGTCGTGCATCTCGCGGGCGATCCGTTCCCGTTCGCCGCGCCGGATCCGGGCCCGGACCTCCTCGGCCCACGCCGCCCGTGTCCGGAAGGTCAGGCCGAGGAGGGTGACGGCGCCCGCGACGCTGACCACCGGGATCAGCGTACTGCCGGGCGCGTCCTCGAAGAGGGCGGCGAGGACCACGACGACGGTGACACCGCCGAGCGCGGGAAGCAGGTGGCGCCAGGAGCGGTGGCGGGCGACGGCGTGGAGCGCCACCATCGGCACGATGAGCTGGTAGGCGCCGGGGACGTCGAGCGGTGTCGTGGCCACGGTGTAGGCGTAGACGGCCCAGAACACCGCGCTGGGCGCCTTGCGGCGCCAGACGAGCGGGACGTGAGCGCCGAGGAGCACCGCCCAGCCGAGGACCCCGGCCTTCCCGATGCTTGCCATGGAGATGGCGTCGACCGCCAGCACGTGCCCGAGCATGGTGACGTCGGCCAGGCGCGGGTGTCGGCTCAGGAAGACCGGGATCCGTCGCATCACGGCAATTCTGTCCGCTCAGACGTCCCGGCGGCGCAGGAGCACGGCCCCGGCGGCGACGACGAGGACGACGTAGGCGGCGAGCACGAGCGCGCCTGGACCCGGCCGCAGGTAGGGGATCGGGCCGCCGCCGCCGTCGACGGAGTACATCGCGCCGCCGGCGAACATCGGCGTGTACTTGCCGACCTTGTCGCCGGAGTCGGCGGGCAGGGCCGCGGCCAGCACCGGCGGCAGCATCATCAGCACTCCGATGTAGACGGTGATGGCGAATACCAGGTTCCGCAGCACCACGCCGATCCCGAGGCAGAGCAGTCCGATGCCGACGAGGTACCCGGTCGCGCCGAAGATCGCGCGGACCACGCCCGGCTCGGACAGGCTCACCCCGACGTCACCGGCGAGGGCCTGCGCCAGCAGGAAGGCGGCGAAGTTGGTGACCAGCATCAGCGGCCCGACGACGGCGGTGAACACGATCGCCTTCGCCCACAGCACGGGCAGGCGCTTCGGCACGGCCGTCAGGCTCGCGCGGATCTGACCGGTGCCGTACTCGCCGGTCATGAGCAGGACGCCGTAGACGCCGAGGATGAGGGCGGCGATGTCGACGCCGAACAGGGAGGTCTCGATCGCGGTCTGCGGTCCGGCGGGGATGTCGCCGTCGCGGATCGCCTGGGCCGAGGTGCGGCCGATGAGGCCGCCCGCGGCGACGGTGATGAACACCGTGGTGGCGAGGCTCCACCAGGTGGAGCGCAGGCTGCGCAGCTTCGTCCATTCGGAGCGGATGACGCGCGGAAGCGTGACGCGGTGACGGTTGTCGGCGTTCACGACCGGCCCCCTTCGTATTCGACGGTGTCGCGGGTGAGTTCCATGTACGCCTGCTCAAGGGACGCGCGCTGCGGGACGACCTCGTACAGCGGCAGTCCGGCCGTGGCGGCCAGTTCGCCGATGCGCTCGGCGGGCAGTCCGCCGACCAGCAGCCGCCCGTCCTCGTCGGTCTCGACGGTGGCGCCCGCGCCGGTCAGCAGGTCGCGCAGTGCGGGCGTCCGTGAGGTGCGCACGACGACGGTGTCGACGACGACTCGCGCGATGAGCTCGTCGACGGTCGTGTCGGCCAGGAGCCTGCCGCGGCCGATGATCACGAGGTGTTCGGCCGTCACGGCCATCTCGCTCATCAGGTGGCTGGAGACCAGGACGGTGCAGCCCTCGGCGGCCAGATCCTTGAGCAGGGTGCGGATCCACAGCACGCCGTCGGGGTCGAGGCCGTTGACCGGCTCGTCGAGCAGGATCGTGCCGGGGTCGCCGACGAGCGCGGCGGCCACCCCGAGCCGCTGGCTCATGCCGAGCGAGAAGGTCCCGGCACGCTTGTGCGCCACCGAACTCAGGCCCACGAGGTCGAGCAGCTCGTCGGCGCGGGAGGCCGGCAGTCCGTGCGTCTGGGCGAGCGCGACGAGGTGCGCCCGCGCGCTGCGTCCTTTGTGGACGGACTTGGCTTCGAGGAGGGCACCGGCCTGGCGCAGTGGCGCGGGGTGTGCGGCGTAGGGGATGCCGTTGACGGTGGCGCGACCCGAGGTGGGCCGGTCGAGGCCCACGATCATCCGCATGGTGGTGGATTTGCCCGCGCCGTTGGGACCGAGGAAGCCGGTGACCTGGCCGGGCCGGACGGTGAAGGAGAGGTCGTGCACGGCGAGTTTGTCGCCGTAGCGTTTGGTGAGGGCGTCGACTTCGATCATGTCTTCGACGCTATGGCCGCGTGCGCCCCGGCGCCGACCGTCCCAGGGCTGGTCATGGCCGGTGCGGCGTACGCCCATGGGCGTACCGACTCACCGGAATCTGCCACCCCGGCCGCGATACCCCCGGACTGACGGCGGTGGATGCGATAGTGGCGTTTCCCCCGCTCAAGGAGCCGCCCGTGCCGGTCCGACTCATCGGTCCCGTCGTCATCTCCGCCGCCGAGCCCGTGCCGGTCACGGCGGCCAAACGCGCCTGCGTGCTCGCGGTCCTCGCCGCGCGGCCGGGCGTCCCGGTGTCGAGGGCGGACCTGATCGACCGGGTGTGGGACGGTGCGCCGCCCGAGACGGTGACGAGCGTGCTCTACAGCTACATCACCCGCCTGCGCGCCGATCTGAAGCACGCCGACGCGACGATCCGGCGGGCCGGTTCGCACGGTTACCTGCTCGACGCCGACCCGGAGACCGTTGACGTGCACCGGATCCGGGCGATGGCGGCCCGGGCGGCCGACACCGGTTCGCTGGAGCTGTGGCGCGAGGTGTGCGCCTCGGCGCGAGGCGAGGTCCTCGCCGGCGTCACCGGCCGGTGGGCGAAGGAGTTCCGCGACGGTTTCGGCCACGAGCGGCGCGGCTGGTTCGATGCCCGCTACGCCGCCGAACTGGCCGCCGGGAACGACGCGCTCGTCGCCGACGAACTCATCGCCAGGGCCGCCGGGGAGGTCCTCACCGAACCGCTCGTCGCACACCTGATGCTGGCCCTGCACCGCCGGGGGCGGTCCGCCGAGGCGCTGCGATGGTTCGAGGCGACCCGCCTGCGCCTGCGCGACGGGCTGGGCGCCGACCCGTCCCCGGCGCTGCGCGACCTGCACGTCCGCATCCTCGGCCAGGACCCGGATCTGCTCGCCTCGGGCACCGACGGCGGCGGACGGGCCCCGGCGATGCTGCCGGCGGGGATCCCGAGCTTCACCGGCCGCGCCCGCCAGCTCGACGCCCTCTCGGCGCTCGCCGGACGCGAGGGCCCGGTGTTGCTGACCGGACACGCCGGTGCCGGCAAGACCGCATTGATCGTCCACTGGGGACAGTCGCGTGTGGACGATTTTTCGGGCGGGCTGCTCTACGTGAACCTGCGCGGCTTCGACCGCGGCGACCCGGTGTCCCCGCGCGAGGCTCTCGGGCGACTGCTGCTCGCCCTCGGCGTCGGCGGCGAGGCCGTCCCCGGCGACGTCGACGCCGCCGCCGAACTCTTCCGGTCCCGCACGAGCGGCCGCCGCATGCTCGTCGTCCTCGACAACGCGGGCACCGCCGAACAGGTCCGGCCCCTCCTGCCCGGCGCGGGCTGCTTCACCGTGGTCACCAGCCGCGACAAGCTTCCCGGCCTCGTCGCGGTCGACGACGCGCGCGTCATCGACGTCGGCGTCCTGCCCCGCGAGGACTCGACACTGCTGCTGCGGCGCCTGCTCGGCGACGACGCCGACCCGTCGGCGATCGACGACCTCGCCCGGCTCTGCGGCGACCTTCCGCTGGCACTGCGCATCGGCGCGGCGAACGTCGCCGGCGGCTTCAACGGCCGGATCGTCTCCTACGTCGAGGAACTGCGCCGCGACCGGCTCGCGCTGCTCGCCGTCGACGGTGACGCCGACGCCGCCGTGACCGCCGCCCTCGACCTCTCCCACGCCGACCTCGACACCGCCACGCGGCGACTCTTCGCGCGGCTCGGCGCGATACCCGGCGAGAGCCTCGGTGAACACCTCGTGCTCGCCGTGTCCGGGCTGGAGCCCGAGGCGGCGCGCCGTGCCCTGCGCCGACTCGCCGCCCGGCATCTGATCGAGCAGTACAAGCCGCGCCTGTACCGGATGCACGACCTCGTCCGGCTCCACGCGGCCGCGCGGGCCGAGGCCGAACTGGGCGAGGAGGAGCGCACGGAGGTCGTCGAGGCCTTCATCGAGGCCCTCGACGCCAACCGGGTGACCGAGGACATCGACGAGGAGCTCGGCGTCTTCCCCGCCGTCGAGGCCCTCGAAGGCCATCCCCGGCTGTGGCGCCTGATCCGGCGGTTGGCCACCGCGCTCGCCGGCGGCCGCTTCGTGGACCGCTGCCGGGTACTGGTCCATGAGGGCCTGCGCCGGGCCGAACGCGATGGCGACGCCGAGGGCGTGTTCGAGCTGACCATGATGGCATCCAATGTGGACTCCGCCGTGGGCGACGTCGACGCGTGCCTCGAACGGCTGCGCGAAGCCGTCGGCCTCGCCGCCGGACTCGGTCTCCAGGAACGCATCCGCGCGAAAGGGACCTACGGCCTGCGGATGCTCGACCGCGACCACCGGACCTCGGCCGCCCTGATCGGCGAGGTCGTCGACCTCGCCGTCGCCGAAGGCGACACGGCCAACACGATCGTCTACCGCCGCAACATGGCCTACGTCAGCGCCCCACTCGGCCGGTTCGCCACCGCCGCCCGCCACCTCCACGAAGTCGCGGCGGCCATGGACGGCAGCCTCGCCCAGCGCGCCCGCACCAGCAGCGGCCACACCTGGCTGCTGTTCAACCGCCGCGCCGACGCCGCGCTCCTCGACCACAGCGCGGAGACCATCGGGCTCGCGCGCGAGATGGACAGGCGCATCACCGAGGCGCTGATGCTGCTGTACCGCTCGATCGCGCTGCGCCGGCTCGGCAGGGCCGCCGACGCGCTCGCCGAGATCCAGGACTGCCGGGGCATCCTGCGGGCCGGGCACATGGTCCTGCTGCGGCCCGACCTCGAACTCGCCAACGCCTACACCGCCGTCGGGGAACCGGGCAACGCGCTCGACATCCTCGCGGCCGTCGAGCGGGCATGGCCGACGATGCCGCGCCTCGACCGCTCCGACTACGAGGTGACCCTCGCCCGCGCCCACCGCGCCAACGGCGACCTGGACATCGCCGCGACGCACGCCCGGCGCGCGGCCTCGGCGTACGAAGCGATCGCCGCCCGGGTCCCACAGGCCGACGCCCTCGACGTGCTGGCCGGGATCCTCAGCACGGCGGGCCGGGACGCCGAGGCCGACGCCGTCCGCGCGGCCCTGGCCACATTGGTCGGCGAGTTCGAGGAAGGGTGGGAAGGGCCGGGACGCTAACCCGCCAGTTCCCCCAGAGGCCCCCGCAAGCGTTCCGCCAGCCCCGGATCCACCGCCGCGACCTCCGACAGCAGACCCCGCACCGCCGCCGCGAAGGCCCGCCGCAGCGAGGCCTCGTCGAGCGACCCGACCAGGGCTCCGGTCAGCCCGCGCGTCACCTCCGGCGGCAGCAGGTCCATGCCCCGCCCCTGGCCCGCCGGAACTCCGTGGCGAACGCACGCCAGTGCCAGCACGTGATCGCGCAGGCCGCTGATCATGTACTCGGCCTGCCACGCCTTCCCACGCTCGACGCTCGACCGGGCGTGCAGCGCGTACAGCCACGCCCACCCGATCAGCCCGGTCGTGTCCGGCGGACCCGGCCGGGGACGCTCGACCGCCTCACCGAACAGCAGCCGGAAAGTAGGCGCGATCGCCCCGAACTCCCCCGCCGGAGCGAAGGCCAGATCCACCTGCAAGGTGCTCGCCAGCAGGAACACCCGGTACACGGTCCCGCCCAGACGCACGTCCATGTGCTCGACGGCGCCCGCCTCCGCCCGCATCCACGCGGTCCAGTCGGCGAGGACCGCGTCCTGGTCGGCGCCCTCGGCCAGCCCGAAGAACAGGTCGATGTCCGACCAGCGGTCCTCCGTCCCGCCCGCCGCCGACCCCGTCAGCGCGGCACCCGCCACCCGCGCGTCGGCGCGGGCGCGGGCGATCAGCGCGTCGCGCAGTCTTTCGCGCTCGGCGGGTGTGAACATCTCAGTCGGCCCCGTCGCGGTCGATCGGGCACGACATGCAGCGCGGCCCGCCACGACCCGAACCCAGCTCCGAACCGCTGATCGCGATGACCTCGATCCCGGCCTCCATGAGCCGCTCGTTGGTCTCCACGTTCCGTTCGTAGGCGACGCACAGGCGCGGCCCGACCGCGAGGGTGTTGTTCCCGTCGTCCCACTGCTCGCGCTCGGCCGTCACCGGGTCCAGACCCGTGTCGATGACGCGCAGGACATCGATCTTCATCGCCTCGGCCGCCGCGGCCAGGAACGGCCGCGGACCCGTCACGCGCGGATCCTCACCGTCGTCGGTGATCGTGTACGCCACCAGCGTGTCGGCGATGTTCGGGTACATCACCACCGCGTCGACGTCGACCATCGTGCACACCGTGTCCAGGTGCATCGTGGCGCGCTCCTGCGCGATCGGCACCGCCAGCACCGTGTGCGCGAGCTTCCCCGCGAAGATCCGGCGCGCGAGCCGCTCGGCCCCCGCCGGGGTCGTGCGCTCACCGACGCCGACGGCGACCACGCCCGGCGCGAGCAGCAGCACGTCGCCGCCCTCGACCGACTCAAGGCCGGGCTCGTAGAGCCGCGTCGTCGCGGTGAAACGCGGGTGGTGACGGTAGATCAGCCCGGTCAGTGAGGTCTCACGACGGCGGGCCGGCATCGCCAGGCTCGTCACCGCGACCTGCTCGCCGATCCACACCGAGGAGTCGCGCGTGAACAGCAGGTTCGGCAGCGGGTCGATGACGAAGTCGTGGCGGTCCATCATCATGTAGGCCAGCCCGGTCCCGGTGCGCAGTTCCTCGTGCGCGAGACCGGCCATGAGGGCCGTGGCGAGGTCCTGCCCGTCGAGCCCGTCGAGGTGGGCGCGGACGATCCCGCGCAGCGCCTGCCCGAGCCGCTCGTCGGCGAGGACGTCGGCGATGGCCGACTCGCGCGCGTCGGGCACGCTCAAGGTCTCGGTGAGCAGGTCGCCGAGGTACAAGACCTCGACGCCCCTCCCACGGAGGGCCTCGGCGAAGGCGTCGTGTTCCTCCTGGGCACGCCCGACCCAGGGGATGCCGTCAAACAGCAGCGAATCGTTGTTGCGCGGGGTGAGCCTTTTGAGCTCGGGACCCGGCCGGTGCAGCATGACCGTGCGCAGTCGCCCGACTTCGCTGTCGACGTGATGAGCCATGTGGGGGAGTGTAATGCCGCCGGAGGAATCGCTTTGCGCACAACGGCTCTGACCAGCGTTCCGGACCCGATTCCGCAGGCGCCCTACGTGTTAGGGTGCCCGCTATGAAGCTCGCGGTTCCGCCGAAGCCGGATGCCGCACGGGCGACCGGGCCGACGGCCGAGCGCGCCGGCCTCGTCTCCCGGGCGGCCCTGGTGAACATCGCCACCACGTCCGCCGGACGCGGTCCGAACCGGCACCGCGGACTCCCCGGCGCGCGGTCCCGTGCCGTCCGCGAACGCGGGGTGCCGATTCCGGGAAGCTGACGGAGACTTGTCCCAGAGCGCGGTCGCCCACCCCCAGGTCGGCCGGAGAGGAGTGCGGCCATGCCTTTCGTGGAGCTGACCCTGTCGGGCGACGACGAGTCCGTCGAGGCCGACGGCGCCGTGCTCGAAAGGTGGGCGAGCGCCGTGCGGGGTGCCGGTGATCCCTGCCTGCTCCTCGACGCGCGGGGACTGATCGAGGCGACCTCCCCGGAGGGCCGCAATCTCCTGGGTCTGCCCGAGGGCATCGACAAGGCCGGCCGGGGGCTCATCGACGGGCTGGTGCGCCTCGTCGACTTCACCGTCCAGCAGGGCTCCCTCGCCGACTGGGAGCTGGAGCGGATCCCTCCGCTACAGGCCCTGAGTTCGGGCGCGCTGGCGCGCGGGTTGCTGCGGATCGCGGTCCACCAGACGGTCTACACCCTCGACGCGGTGTCGACGCCCTTGCGGTCGGGGGATCACACGTGCGGGTCGCTGACGTTCTTCAACCGGTGCTGACTCACCGGACCCGGTGAGCGCGCACGTACGCGGCGGGCGATTCGCCGAACTCCCCGCGCCAGCGGCCGAGGCCGCGTTCGGCCTGGGTGCGGCCGCTGCGGACGACGTCCCACAGGGGTGCCAGGAGACGCTGGGTGCCCGGTGCCTCTGAACCTTCGCGGATGCGGGTGGTCAGGCCCGTTTCGGAGAGTCCGAGGAGCGCGCGGCACAGGCCGGCGACCGGTCGTCCGCCCGCCTGGGCTTTCAGGCCGTCGCGGGAGACCTGGCCGGTCGCGGCCTCAAGGTCGTCGAGGGTGAGCCCGTCGAGGAGGTCGATGGCGGCCCGGCGGGACGGCGCGTGGTAGAGCAGACCGGCCCAGAACGCCGGTACGGAGCCGATGTGGGGCCAGAACGGGCCGTCGCAGATCCGGATCTCCAGGGTGCCGCGGACGCGGACCTGCGGCCAGATCTGGTCGAGGTGGCAGTTCCAGTCCGACATGGCGGGGCTCGAACCGTCGCCGAATCCGTCGGTGAGGAGTTCGTCGAAAGTGCCGCCGGGCGCGGGGATGTAGGAGTCGCCGTGCTCGCGGAAGATCATCGGACGGGACAGGGCCCAGGTGACGAAGTCGTCGATGTCCGGTTCGCGTTCGACGGCGAAGGGCAGGACGCCGAAGCGGTCGGGGTCGGTGTGCCGGATCGCGCGCATACGCTGCGACAGCACGCCGTCGAAGGTGCCGTGGGACAGCGGCGAGTTGACGAACATGCCCGCGACGATCGGTGAGGCGAGGGTGATCGCGCGGACCTTCTCGCCGAGGTCGTCGTCGCTGTAGTCAAGGGTGACCTGCGTCGACAGGGTCAGTCCCATCGAGGCGTCGATCAGCGTGGAGTCCTCGCCGGTGGACAGGAAGTGCTCGCGCATGATCCCCAGGCGCCGCTTGGGCACCCACGGGATGTCGATGGTGGGCGTGAAGGGCAGGAAGCCGCCCGACAGGATCGCCGCGCCCTTGGTGTGCGCGACCCGCGCGGCCTGGCGCAGCCGGTGCCCGGTGTGCACGACGGCCTCGGCGACGTTGCCGTGCACGGCCGAGGAGTACTCAAGGGCGCCGCCCATCTCCAGGGAGAAGCGGTCACCGGAGCCGAAATCGACGGCGAGCGGACAGCCGTCCTCGGCCACGACGGAGGCGTCCTCACCGGCGGCGGTCGCGTCACCGGCCAGCGCGGTGATGATCGAGCCGGTGCCGTTCGGGCCCTCGTAGGGGATGCTGTGGCCGGTTTCGGGGTCGACGAGGCCGGCCTCCACTTCGAGGCCGACGTGTTCGCCGGAGGTGCCGGCGAAGGGCTCACCGAGGAGCGTGCGATCGAAAGTCATCGTGGGCATGGCCGTGGTGTACCCAGTTGCGCGGCGGCCTAGCCCCGCCGGTGGCTCAGCCGGTCGGGAATTCGTAGAACGGCGGCACGTCCTCGCAGCCGCAACTCTCGCGGATCACCATCTCGGTGACCAGGACCTCGCCTTGCGCGGTTCCGCTCTCCATCTGTCCGAAGAGCAGCCGCCCGGCCGTGGCGCCCAGGCTCCGCAGCGGCTGCCGGACCGTGGTGAGCCTCGGGGAGAGGTGCAGGGCGATGTTCACGTCGTCCCAGCCGGTGACGGCGACCTCGTCAGGGATGGAGCGCCCCGCCTCGGCCGCGGCCCGGTAGACGCCGGAGGCGAGTTCGTCGTTGGCGCACACGATCGCGTCGACGCCGTTGTCGGTCAGGATGGGCAGGGCCGCGTCGTAGCCGTGCTCGGGCGCCAGTCCTTCGGCCCGCAGGGGTTCGGGGGCGGGCAGTTCGAAGTCCTCGTGGGCGCGTACGAAGCCGAGCCAGCGGTCGCGCACGTCGGGGGACAGGTCGGGGTCGCCGAGGAAGCGCAGGCGCCGGCGGGCGTGGCCGAGGACGTGCCGGGTGATCTTGTGCGCGGAGTCGGCGTTCTCGGTCCGCACGCTCGCCACACCCGGGAGGGACGGCCTGGCCAGGAGCACGACGGGCACGTCGGCGGCGATCTCGCCGACGACCTTGTCCGGAATCGTCTGGTCCATGATGACGAGTCCGTCGACGCGCGTGGACAGGTCACGCACCATCTGCGCCGAGGCGGCCCGGCCGTGGGTGGCGAGGACCATCACGGCGCTGCCCCGGTCGACGACCTCGGACTCGAAACCGGCGATGACGTTGGCGTAGTAGGGCCCCGACAGGTCGGGGAACACGATGGCGACGGTGTCGTTGGCGACGCCGGCGAGGGCCATCGCGGTTCGGCTCGGCGACCAGTTCAGCTCGGCGACGGCGTCGAGGACGCGCTGCCGGGTCTTGGCGGTGACCGCGCCGTCGTCGCGGAGGGCGCGTGAGACGGTCGCGATGGACACGCCCGCCTTCTCCGCGACCTGGTAGACCGTCGGGCGGCGTCTGCCGCCGGTGGCGGCCTCGTCCTGCTCACGGGCCAGCTCCTCGGCGGCGTCGAGGACGCGCTGCCGGGTCGCCGCCGCGACCGAACCGTCCCCGCGCAGGGCGCGTGAGACGGTCGCGATGGACACGCCCGCCTTCTCCGCGACCTGATAGACCGTCGGCCGCCTCTTCATCGCCGGACGCGCGTCGCCGTCCCGCTCCTCTTCGTCCACCCCAGAACACCCCGTCGTTTCCGCTGATCTCGCCCAGGCTAACGCGCCCGGCCCCCGGTTAGGGCCGGGCGGGAGCGCTCCCGCCCGGCCGTGACGCTCATCCGACCGGGGTCAGCTCGATGAGGGATACCCCCGGCATGGGCAGTGTGAACGCGCGGGCGATCGTCCCGCCGACGGCGGGCACGTCGGTGTCGGGCTCGGCGCGGTCGAGGAGATTGGCCTTGTGGAGCTGCGCCCACTGGGTCTCGTCGGGCCAGTCGCCGCCGCCCATCACGTCCCACACGGCCGCGATGTTGGAGTGCCCGGCGTCGATGCGGGAGTGCTCGACCCAGTAGGCGTCGGCGGGCAGGTCCGTGATCTCCAGGTTGATCCGGCGATCGAGGACCCCGACACCGCCCACTTTGGACTGATCGAGGGTCCCGTTCCAGATCAGGACGGTGACGCGTCCGTCGTCGTGCCGGGTGCACCAGGTCTCGATCAGCGAACCGGCGCCGTCGCCGTCGACGACGGCCGGGAGCTCGTGCCGGCCGAGGCGGGCCAGCGCGCTCATCGCCCAGTAGCGGGGTTTGCGCAGGTTCCCGACCGACAGCAGCCCGAAACCGCCGTGGAAGAGCCGCGGCGGGCGGCCCAGCTCCTCGAAGTGGTCGGAGGCCACCCAGTAGGCGAGGGCCTCGATGCGGCCGGCCGCCGAACGCATGCCGCGCAACAGGAACGCCGCCGAGAAGGGGTCGTCGTTGACGGGGTTGAAGTGGGTCGGCGTCACGCCCCACTCGGTCCACAGCAGCTCCAGGTCGGGGCGGCCGTAGTGCTCGGCGAGCGCGCGGAAGTCGAGGGGCGCGCTGCCGTAGGTGTGCGGGGAGAGGAAGTCGACGGGCGCGCCGGTCTTGGCGCAGTGTTCGAGCAGGTCGGCGGTCCAGGCGGCGGCGGCCGAGCCGGGCCCGCCGACCTTGAGGCCCTCGTCGACGGCCTTGACGGCGTGGGCGGTGACCTCGTAGAGGCGCAGGTACTCCTCGCGGGTGCCCGACCAGAAGACGTCCAGGTTCGCCTCGTTCCACACCTCGAAGGCCCAGGTGCGCACCTCGTCTCGCCCGTAGCGGTCCACGAGGTATGCGGTGAGGTCGCCGATCAGGTCGGCCCAGCGGTCCCAGTCCTTCGGCGGGGAGACGATCGCCTCGTAGAAGAAGACCTTCTTCGAGGGATCGGCGGCCAGGTCGCGCGGCATGAAGGACAGCTCGACGATCGGCTTGAGACCGAGGGCGAGCAGGGCGTCGTAGATCTCGCCGACGCGGGTGAAGTCGTGCACCGGTTCGCCGCCGGACTCGCGGTAGACGCCGTTGTCGTCGCAGAGGATCGCGTGTGAACGGACCGTACCGACACCGAGTTCACTGTGGACGGTGGCCAGGGCCTCGCGGAGTTCGGCGCCGATCGGGCGGCCGCCGGTGGTCTCGGTGCTCAGCAGGTGGCTGAGGTGTTCGGCGCCGATCATGGGCGCCCACGGGCGCTGAAGCGCGGTCGTCGGCGCGGACACGTCGACGGTGACGCGGACCTCGCCTTCGCCGCCGGGCAGGGACTTCCCGGCGACGGCCGGGCCGATCTCGCCGACGACCTCGACGTCGGCGAGGGAGGCGATGGCGTACCAGTAGGTCCGGCCCGGTTCGCCCGACGTGTCGGCGTAGGGGCCGTGCGGGACGGCGAGGACGTCGCCGCCGAGGTGGTCGAGGGGGACGAAGGGCCCGTCAACGGAATCGGCGCGGTGCACCAGGTAGCCGATGGCACCGGCCGCGGTGTCCCAGTCGAGGGTCACCTGACCGCGGCCCGCGGACACGCGGATCCCGGTGGGCGGGGCGGGAACGGGCAGGTCGGTGAAGCGTCCTTCGCGGCGGACGGCGGCGTCCCACTCGCTCCGGACGCGGGCCTGCGAGGCGGTGTCGGTGTGCTCGGACATGGCGGGTCGAATCCTTTGGCCGGTCGGGGATCAACGAAGTCGCGGGAGGCCGTGCCCGGCCCCCCGCGCTGCCTTACTGAACGGCGGGCACGCCGAAGGTCTCCAGGCCGAGCAGCGGCTTCAGCCGCCGTCGCGCGCGGCCGACGGAGAAGCGCTCGCGCAGGACCTCGCCGGCCAGGACGTTGCCCAGCGCGCCGAGGATCATGCCCTGGTCGAGGGCCAGGTACCGCTTGGCGACGGTCCCGCTGCGGACGGCCACAGCGTCGTAGAACCCGCCGGGGCCGTAGACGTCGAAGTCCCGGCGGAGCCTCGCCAGCTGGGTCAGCGCGTCGGAACGCGCGTGCCCGAGCGCCAGGAACACCGCGTGCGGGGTGACCACGCCGTCGCCGTAAGACACCGGATCGGGTTTCGGTTCCCGATCCGGGCAGCCCGCGAAGCCGGGATCGACGGTGGTTCGCTCGCGGTCGGAGGTGTACCCGGCGCCGTCGAGGCCCATCGCGTCCACGCCGTACTCGCGGTAGCCGCCGAAGGGGTCCGAGGCGGGCGAGAAGCCCCAGTGCCCGTACTTCGCGTCGTCGAGGCCGTGCGCGATTTGGCCGCGCACGAAGACCTGGTGGTTGCGGCCCCAGCTGGTCTCGCCCCAGCGCGACTCCGGCACGAACAGGCCCGGCATGAGCGCCTCGAACATCGAGCCGCCCCAGGTCGGGACCACTTTCAGGCCGCGGTAGGTGTAGTGGCCCTCGAAGACCTCGATGCCCAGGTGGGTCGCGAAGGCACCCTCCGGTTTCGCCTCCTGCCAGGAGTAGTCGCAGGTCGGCGTGAAGGTCCGCCACATCGCGAAGTAGTGCTCGGCGGGTACCTGCCCGAGCGCGATGCCCATGTAGCTGGCCATCCGCGACTCGCTGTTGAGGGTGCCGTAGTGGTGGCCGGTGTAGAAGACGTTCGGGCCGCAGCCCCGGTAGTTGCCCTCGACGGCGGCGGGCTGGTCCGGTGGGCGTTCCGGCCAGAAGCCACCGCGCATGAGCCCGGCGCCGAGGTCGGGGCCGCGTGCGGCCTCGTCGTAGTAGAAGCCGAAGTCCATGCCCGACAGGAGACGCTCGCCGCGCGGGCGCAGGGAGGCTTCGTCATTGCCGACGACGAGGAGCGCGGCCGCCAGCCAGGCATTGTCCACACTGGACAGGAAGGGATAGACGGGGTTGCCGTTGTCCGGCCAGGTGTGCAGGACCGCGCCGGTCGCCGGGTCGTACCAGTTGAAGAACATCCCCGAGCACTCGTGCCGGTCGAGCCGCGCGAGGGTGTCGAGGACCTTGGAGATGCGGGCCCGGGCGGTGCGGCGGTCGATGACGCCGAGTTCGCGGGCGACGATCGCCGACCACATGAGGGCGCCGATGTTGGTCGGGGAGGTGTAGGCCGAGCGGGTCGCCTCGGCCAGCGCGCCGTCGATGTTGTCGGCGGCCAGGCCGGTCGCGGGGTGGACCATCGCCTCCATGGAACGCCAGGTGTCGCGGGCGTATCCGGTGAGGAGGCGCCGGTCGCCGGTTGAGAGTGGACGGTCGGTCGAAGTGGCGGAGGCGGCCGACGCCGGGGTGGCCGTCAGTGCCGCCGCGGCGGCCGCGGCGGCGCCGCCGATGGCGAGTACGGACCGTCGTTTCACGGTCGGGTCCTCTCTGGGGGAGCGGTCATTTCAGGCCCGTGGTGGCGATCCCGCGCACGAAGTGGCGCTGGAGCAGGATGAACACCACCAGCACCGGCACCACGACGACGACCGAGCCGGCCAGGAGCAGGCCGTAGTCGGTCTCGTTCTGGCCGACGCTGTAGAGCGCCAGCGCGACCGGGAGGGTGTACTTGTCCTCCGTGGTCGCGATCACCAGGGGCCACAGGAAGTTGTTCCAGGAGCCGAGGAAGGTCAAGATCCCCAGCGTGGCGAGGGCCGGACGGCACAGCGGGAGGATGATCCGCCAGAAGATGCGGACCTCCCCGGCGCCGTCGATGCGGGCCGACTCGATGAGCTCGTCGGGGATCGACTGGATGAACTGCCGCATGAAGAACACGCCGAAGGCGCCCACCAGGAACGGCAGGATCAGCCCGGCGAAGGTGTTCGTCAGGCCCATCTTGCTGACCAGCACGAACAGCGGCACGAAGGTCACCATCCCGGGCACCATGACGGTGCCGAGGACGAGCCCCAGAAGTGTTCCGCGCCCGGGGAAGCGCATCTTGGCCAGGGCGTAGCCGGCCGCCGAGCACAGCACGAGGTTTCCGGCCGTGACGGCGGTGGCGACGACGACGGAGTTGGTGAAGTAGGCCGGGAAGTCGAGACGGTCGAACAGGTCGGCGTAGTTGCCGATCGTGAGCCGCCGGGGCCACCAGGTCGGTGGGACCTCGCGGATCTCGCCCTCGGACTTGAAGGACGACAGCAGCATCCACAGGAACGGGCCGACCATGACCAGCAGGCCGACGGCCAGGACGGCGTGCAGGACGAGCTTGGCGACCCGGTCGCGGGGCCGCCGCTTGGCCGGGGAGTCCACAGTGGTCACCGCGCTCACTGGTCCTTCCGTTTGAGGAGCCGGAACCACAGCAGCGAGAGCGCGACGATCGCGACGAACAGCACGTAGCTCATCGCCGAGGCGTAGCCGTAGTTGCCGAAGCCGAACTGCTTGAAGACGTGGAAGGACACCGACAGGGTCGAGTTCAGCGGCCCGCCCTGCGTCATCACGTAGGACTCCTCGAAGAACTGGAGATAGGAGATCGTGGTGATGACCGCGACGAACAGCATCGTCGGCCGCAGCATCGGCAGCGTCACGTGGCGGAACTGCTGCCGGCGGCTCGCGCCGTCGAGCCGCGCGGCCTCGTAGAGGTTCGCCGGGATGGCCTGGAGCCCGGCCAGGAAGATGACCATCTGGAAGCCGAGATTGCGCCAGGCGGCCATGACCACCAGCGAGGGCAGGCTGAGGTTCTCATCGTCGAGCCAGTTCGGGCCGTCGACGCCGACCAGGCCCAGCAGGCCGTTGACGAGGCCGGTGTCGGGCTGGAGCAGGAAGCGCCAGACCACCGAGACCGCGACGATGCTGGTGACGACGGGGAGGTAGTAACCGACCCGGAAGACGGTCTTGAACCTCGTCAGGCCCGAGTTGAGGCCGAGCGCGACCGCCAGGCCCGCCGCCATCGTCAGCGGCACCCCGACCAGCACGAAGAACGCGGTGTTCCCCGAAGCCTTGAGGAACAGGGGATCGCCGAAGACCTTGGCGTACTGGTCGAGGCCGACGAAGTTCACGCCGAGCGGGTCGCGGACGTCGGCGCTGCGCATGTCGGTGAAGCTCATGGCCAGCGAGATCAGCACCGGCCCGGCCATGAACACGGCGAACAGGATGGTGAACGGTGAGACGAAGCCCCACCCGGTCACCGCCCGGCGGAGGCGCGCGGCACGCCGCCCCCGCCGGAGCGCCGCGTCCTGCGGACGCGCGGTCATGTCAGCCACCCGTGCCGATCGAGGTGGCCTGCTCCTGGGCGGACTTCGCCATTTCCGCGGCTGTCATGTCCGTCTTGACCAGCTGTTCCATCAGGTCGTCGAAGCCCGCCGCGATCTGGTCCCAGGTCGCGATGGTGGGCGGCGACTTCGCGTCGTTGAGCTGTGTGCCGAAGGCGGCGAGCATGGGATCGGCCTTGAGCGCCGGGTCCTCCCACGCCGACTTCACCGCGGGCAGGTCGCCGATGGTCTGGAACCACGTGGCCTGCACGTCGGGACGCGACAGGTAGGACACGAACTTCCAGGCGCCGTCCCGGTTCTTCGCGTCCTTGAAGACCGCGAGATCACCACCGCCCACAAAGGACGTTCCCGACACCTTCGTCGGCATGTTCCAGACCTCGTACTTCCCCTCGAAGCCCTGTTCCTTCAGGATTCCGATGTGCCAGGGACCGGAGATGAACGAGCCGATCTTTCCCTTGACGAAGTCGGGTTCCAGCGCGCCCTGGGGCAGGTCGGCCGGCGAGAGCTTCTCGGTGAAGAAGGACTTGTAGTACTCCAGGGCCGCCGTCGCCTCGGGGGTGTCGAAGGCGAAGGAGCCGTCATCCCGCTGGATCGCGCCGCCGTTCTGCCACACGAAGGGCAGCACCGACTGCCACGAGCCGGTCTTGCCGGGCTGGAGGGAGACGCCCCAGTCGGCGCCGCCCTTGTCCTGCATGGCGGTGATCGCCGCCTTCAGTTCCTCCCAGGAAGACGGGGGCGTGTCCACCCCCGCCTTCCGGGCGACGTCCGAGTTGACGTAGAAGAGCCGGGTTTCCACGTACCAGGGGACGCCGTAGGAGGTGCCGTTGACGACGGTGGTGTCCCACGCGCCGGGGTAGAAGTCGGCGGGCTTGATGAGGTTCTCGGGGGTCGGGTCGAGGCCGCCGGTGCGGGCGAACTCGCCCATCCAGGTGGTCCCGATGAGGGCGACGTCGGGGGTCTCGCCGCCGGCGATCGCGGTGGAGATCTTGTCGTGGGCGCCGTCCCACGGGATCGGCGTGACCTTGACGGTCGCGCCGGGGTTGTCCTTGGTGAAGCCGTCGACCAGTGCGGAGAGCTTCTCGCCCTCGGCGCCCATGGCCCAGATGTTGATCTCGCCGGTGGCCGGTCCGTCACTGACGGCCGTGCCGGGGCCTTCGTCCTGCGCGCCTTCGGCGTCGCGCCCGCAGGCGGCGACGGCGAGCAACGCGGTGGCCAGCCCGAGCGCGGCGACCGGCCGTGTCCAGCCTCTCATTCGAGGCACCTCCAAGAGATGTGACAAACGCCTGGCGCCGGGGGGTCGAGGGGGATCGGCGACGGCGAATGTATGTAAGCGCTTCGTTTCAGGGATGTTAGTGACGCGCGTCTCGGCGGTCAAGGGTTGTCGACGGTCACAGTTCGGTCACGGTGACCTTGGGTTGGCTTGCTACGCAAGGAAACCGGAGGTCACCGCGGGTGCGGGGCCGGTACCGTACGCCGCATGTGCGTCTCATCCCTGCCCGCGCGGCTCAGTGACACGATCGTCTACCTCGGCCGGACGTCGCATCCCGCGCACGGCGACATCGAGGTGCTCGGGTACCAGAACACCGCCGCCAGCGAGGCCGACGGGCCCAACGCGATGCTGCTGCACCTTCCGGCGGGCGCGCGCATGACGAGCGGGAACTTCATCAATGTCGGCCGCGTCGCCGACCCCCTCGCCGACATGGCCGCGGCGGTGGCGGGTCCCATCGCCACAGCGAGGGGCGGGATCGACTGGATGAGCGCGGAGGAGACCGTCGAGGTCTTCGAGCACGACGTCTACACCGTCGTGCTGGCCGGTGATCCCGCGCTGATCCCGGCGGCCTTGGAGCGGGTTCCGGTCGAGCGGCGACCGGTGATCACAGGCGAGCTGCTGGACTTCTACGCCCGGACCTTCCCCGGGTACACGATCGCGCTGTGCTGCTTCGACAACGCCGACGCGCTGCGGGCGCGGCCGCTCATGCTCTGGTACGAACCGGCCGATCCCGGCGAGTTGCGCATGCCCGGACTGGACTGCCACAGCGGAGGAGTGCCCGTGCCGGGGATGCGCGTCGAACGCGACCACCTGCTGCTCTTCGGCGGGGACGAGGCGCCGGAGGAGACGACCTCGCCGGTGACCTACCGGCCGGGGATGCGGCACAGGCTGCGGCGGTTCCTGCCCGGGCGGGTGCACGGGATCCGCGTCAACGAGGTGGAGACGCCGGAACTGTTCGCGAACGGGGACTTCGTCCTGCCGCTGGACGACCTGCGGGCCGGGCGGTTCCGGGTGCGGGTGGGGTGAGGGGCGGGCCGCCCCGCGAAAAGGCCGGGACCCCAGGGGATCCCGGCCTCAACGAGTCACGAACCACCGGCTACCGCAGTGTCAGCTGACGCCCGATCAGCCCGTCCCGCGCACGCCGCTGCGCGGCGTCGAGCGGCTCCTCCGATGCCAGCGCCTCGGCGTACCGCTTCGCGAAGCCGGCCACCGGCTCCTCGCAGTCCTCGGCCTCGACGCCCAGCGGGAGGTCCCACACGGGCACGAGCACGCCGTGCGCGCGGAACATGCCCGCGAACTTCGTGTCGATGCCCAGGCGCAGGCCGCCGTCGGCGGACAGTCTGGCCAGCGCGGCCAGGGCCTTCGGCTCGGTGTCGGGCAGCACGATCCGCAGGTGACAGCGGTCGGTCACGTCGCACCAGTACGCACCGGGCATCGCCGCGACCTTCTTGGTCGGGTAGATCGACGCGTCGGCGCGCTCCAGGCTCGCCTTGACCTGCGGGTCCTCGGTGGCGTCGGCGTCCACCCAGAACTCGAAGGTGTCGTGCAGCGTGAAGTCGATCGGCTCGTCGACCAGCATGTCCTGCAGTCGCGGCCCCTCACCGGGCAGCGCCGGGACGGCGACGGTCTGACCCGGTTCGGTCTCCAGCGCGGCGATCAGCGAGGCCGCGATGTCGCGGCTGACGTCGCCGGACTGGAACTGCCGCTGGAGCGCCACGAGCACGCGCCCGTCGGGTTTGGTCATCGCCGGCCAGGCCAGCGGCAGGACCGTGGCGAGGGTGACCTCGCGCCCGGCGTACCGCGACGCGAACGGCTCGGCCAGCTTCAGCGGTGCGGTGGCGGCCGGGACGAGCTCGCGCAGCGCGACCCACTCCACCTCGTCGGGCAGGCCCTCGAAAGGACGCGCCACATAGATGTCCTTCACCCGCTGCTTGGGTTCACGGGTCTTCTGCTTGCGTCGCTGCTTGCTCACGGCGACCAAGCCTAGGCGAGGGCGTGACGGCTCATGCACCCGACCGCCCCCGCCGTCCCCACAACACCAGCGCGAACGCCCCCGCGGCGAGGCCGGCGCAGCCCCACGGGAACCAGTCGCCGGTCCGCGTGTAGAAGGTCGCGCCCGGCCCGGCGGGGACTTCGGCGACCACCGTGACGAAGTCGTGGGTCTTGTCGGCGTCGGCCTCGGCGAGGATCCGCCCGTAGGCGTCGGTCAGCATGAGGGTGCCCAGCTTCGACGACCAGGCCAGCGACATCCCGTGCTCCATCGCCCGCAGGACCCCGGCGACGGCGTGCTGGCGTCCGTTGACGACCTGGTCCTGCGCCGGCAGCAGCCACATCCGCGCGCCCGCCTCGGCGTAGGACGCGGCCGGGTCGGGGAAGTTCACGTCACGGCAGACGCCGAGGGCGAGGGTGCCGCCGCCCGGGACGAACGCGAGCTCACCGCCCCGGCTGAGCTTGCTGCCGTCGGTGTTGGCGTTCCACATCCGGTACACCGACGGCGTACCGCTCGCGGGGATCGCGATCGCCGTGTTCCATTTCGTGCCGCCCCGGTCGGGACCGCCGTCCTCGAAGAGGATCAGCCCGGCGACGATGTCGACGCCGTGCTCGGCCGCGACCGTCCCCAGTGGACCGGTGAGCTCGCCGAGGGTGTCGTCGAAGGCGCTGAAGGCGCCTTCGGGGAGGACGACGAGGTCCACTTCCGCCGGGAGCGCGGCGATCTGGGCTGCGTAGGCGGCGACGGCCTCCGCGCCCTCGGGGAGCGCGACGTCGGGCGCCCAGGCGGCGTTGTCGCGCACGAGGAGGGCGACGTTCCGGCTCTCACCGGGGTCGGCGCTCATCCGTGCGATGCCGAAGCCAAGGGCGAGGACGAGGACCGCGCCGGTCACGACGGCCGCCCGGATCCGCCGGGACCGAGGGATTCCGTGGCTCACGGCGGCGGCGATCCCGGCCGGGAC
Organism: Phytomonospora endophytica; assembly: GCF_014202425.1. Classification (GTDB taxonomy): domain Bacteria; phylum Actinomycetota; class Actinomycetes; order Mycobacteriales; family Micromonosporaceae; genus Phytomonospora; species Phytomonospora endophytica. The sequence goes on from NZ_JACHGT010000006.1 coordinate 30,347, forward strand.
GAACAGGACCAGGAACTCCACGCCCCAGCCCCCGGTCACCGACGCGAGCTGGAGCGTCGCGGGCAGGTCGGTCTGGGTGGTCATGAGCTGGCCGATGACGCCGACCGGGCTCACCTTGCCGATCAGGAAGCTCGCCCCGGTCCACAACGCCGGTGCGGCGAGGGATGCGAGCACGACCCGGCCCGGTACGGCCAGCGCGCGAAAGAGCCACACCGACAGCGCGAACAGCAGCGCGCAGCCGACGAGGATGCCCAGCGCGATGGGCAGTGGAACGTCGTAGGAGTCGAGGTAGTACGCCCAGGTGTTGGACGACCCGAGGAACCAGGCCAGGCCCGCGACCGGCACCGCGACGGGTGTGCCGACGCGCGTCGCCAGCCACAGCACGGGAAGCGGCGCGACCCAGGTCAGGATCGAGACCGGCCGGAAGCCGGTGCCGACGTAGAACAGCGCGGTCGAGGCGGCCAGCGCGATTAACGGCGGCCACAGTTTCTCAAGCCTTGATGCCATCGAAGATCCTCCATCCGGTGCGGCGGCACAGTTCGCGGAAGTCCGGCTCGGGCAGGCCGATGCGGCCGCCGAGGTAGAGCTGCACGAGTCCCTGCGTCGAGGACGTGAACGACAGCGCGACCTCAAGGGGGTCGTCCTCGCGCAGTACGCCGTCGCGCATGCCCTCCTCGACGGCGGCGACCACGTGCCGGTAGATCGGTGAGCCCTCGTGCCCGAAGTCCTGCGGGAAGCGCCGGGCCCGCTCGCGCCGGTCGGTGAGCAGGAAGGCGTAGAGGTGGGGACGGCCGAGGGCGAAGTCCAGGAAGTCGTCGAGGAGCCCGTTGAAGCGCGAGGTGAAGTCGTCACCGCCGCGCCTGCCCCAGGCCGCGCCCACCTCGGCGAAGGCGGCGTCGGCGACCGAGCGCAGCAGCGCCAGGCGGTCGGGATAGTGCTTGTAGATCGCCATCGGGGTGATGCCCGCGTCGGTGGCGACCCGGCGCATCGAGACGGCGCCTTCACCCTCGTCGACGAGGATCGCCAGGGCCGCGGCGGCGATGCGCGCGGCGGTCGGCTGCTCGGTCATGGTCTACACCGTACACCACGGTGGTATACGGCGTAGACCGATGGCGCCCGGCTCCGGCGCGAGAGATCATGACGAGCATGAGCCTCACTCCGGAGATCGCCGCCCGCCTCGCCGAACTCGACACCACCGCCGTCACCGACGCCGACAAGTCCGTCCGCGTCCTCTCGCCGCGGACCGCCTTGCGCTCGGCCAACGGCGCCATGCTCGGCACGGCCTTCACCGTGCGCTGCGAAGGCGACCACTTCGGCATCGTGCGGGCCCTGGAGCAGGCCGCCGCCGGCGACGTCCTGGTGATCGAGGGCGGCCGCCACCCCCTCGCCTACGCCGGGGAGATCTTCGCCAAGGCCGCGATGGCCAAGGGACTCGCCGGGATCGTGCTCGACGGCGGCTACCGCGACCTCGCCTACGTCAAGGACTGCCCGCTGCCGATCTACTCGACCTACGTCTACCCCAAGACCGGCACCACCCGGCTCCTCGGTGAGATCGGCGCGACCGTGACCGTCGGCGGCGTCGCCGTCTCACCCGGCGAGATCCTGCTCGCCGACGACAACGGCGTCCTCGTGCTCGAACCGGACACGCTCGACGGGATCATCGCCCGCGCCGAACAGATTCACGCCGCCGAGGCGAAGGTCCTGGCCAAGATCGAGGCGGGCGCCGGGATCGGCGAGGTGATCAACTCGGCCGAACACGCGGCCAGGCTGACGGCGGGGGAGGAGACGGCGCTGCGGTTCACGGTCTAGGCGAGGAAGCCGCGCGGCCCACCCGCGCGGCTAGCAGCAGCCGCCGTCGACCCAAGGCCCTTTGGACCCGTTGGTGCAGACCTTGCGCACCAGCCGGACGCCGCCCCTGGGGCACGAGCTGTTGGCCGAGTACTTGCACACCTGCTCGGTGAAGCACACGACCGCGTGCGCGCGGGCCGTGGGAACGAGCCGTGCGAGCAGCCGCTCGCCGATACCGCCGAGAACCTTCATGTCCGTTCCGATCTGTCGATCCGGGATGGTGACGCGGTCAGTGTGCCGCCGTCCCGAGCGGAATTCCTTGAGTCGACCTTGAGCGGATCTCACGCGGCGAGCCCCGCGACCAGCACGCCGACCACCTTGCGCGCGTCGTAATCGGGATCCTCCGCGCCGATGCAGAGGTTCCCGACCCCGCGCAGCACCTCCAGCGCGGTCGGTCCGGCGCGGACCTCGCCCGCGTCGGCCGCCGCGTCGAGCAGGGCCGCGCAGACCGGCACCAGCCGGTCGAGGAAATGCGCGTGCAGCGCCTCGAACTGGGCGCCGTCGGAACGCAGGGCGGCGGCGAGCCCGTGCTTGGTGACCAGGAAGTCGACGAAGAGGTCGATCCACCGCCCGAGCGCGGCGTGCGGGGTCGGTCCCTCCGCCAGGAAGCGCGGCCCCGCCTCGGCGCAGGCCTCGATCTGGTGCCGGTACACCGCCACGATGAGGTCGGCGCGCGTCGGGAAGTGCCGGTAGATCGTCGCCGTGCCCACACCGGCCTCGGCCGCGATCGCCCGGATCGGCGCCTCGACGCCCGAGGCGACGAAGACCTTCGCGGCGGCGTCGAGCAGCGCCGCCTGGTTGCGGCGGGCGTCGGCGCGCCTGGGCCTGTCGCTCATCGCGCTCCCTCGGTCTCGAAACGGGACGTCGGCCCGTTCGCCCATTCTGGCAGAACCCTACTGCCCGTACGACAGTCGCAGCCGCTCGTTGACCAGCACGTTCATCCGGAATCGCAGGTGCCCGAGGCGGCTCGCCGTTGGCTCCTCGCCCTCCGACAGCAGCGTCCATCGCAGCACGCTTCCACCGCCGTCGGGGGTGATGTCGAAGCGCACGCGGTCGTCCGGCCGGTCCGGCCACAGTGAGGACCACACGAGCAGCCGCGGCTCCTCGGCCTCCAGCACGCGCGGGGGCACCTCGTCGGTGAGCAGCTCCAGCCACGGACGCGCCGCCGGGTCGCCGGGGTCCGTGAGGGACCTCCAGACGACCGGCGGCGGAGCGGGCTGCCGGCGGGCGCGCGAGCCCAGTGTTTTCACGGGCGCGATGCTACGCCCGCGACTCAGGTCAGTTCGACGACCGCGTGCATGCCCTGCGCGGTGTGGTATTCGCCCGTCTCGTGGTCGTGGGCCCAGCTGACGAGGGCGTAGCGGCCCGGCGCGAGGTCCAGATCGACGACCTGCGTCAGCCCGGGGGACAGCACGACCATTCCGCTCGGGCCGCCGGTGAACGGGTACGGCCGGCTCATGTCGGCGAACCAGGCCGCGACGTCCGCACCGTCGAGTCCGTCCCGCAGCGGCATGAGGATCGCCTCGTTGAGCTGCGTGGACACGTTCGTGACCCGCAGCGGTGCGCCCGCCGCGATCCGTTCGGGCGCCAGGAAACCGGTGCCTTCGGCGGTCGGGTACATGACGACGTGCGAGCGTGCCGAGGGCATCGCCGTGCTCCAGCGGCCCGACACGCGCAGTTCGCGGACCGTCGAGGCGAGTCCCGGTCGGCCGACCTCCTTGTAGTCGATGAGGTGGTAGGTCCCGGGGGCGAGGTACTGCGAGGTGCTCGCGGTCTGTCCATTGAGGACGGCCACGCCACCGTACGCGGTGACGTCCCGTTCGACCTCGCGGCTCGCCTCGCCCGAACCCGGTCCGCCCGCGAAGGCGATCGTCAGGTCGTCGAGGTACTCGCCGAGGGTGACGCCGGATCGCAGGCGCACCAGGCCGATCCATGCGCCCTCGGGGTCTGATGTGGACACGTTGAGGGTCACCGCTCCAGGTGCGGCCGACGCGGGGGCGGTGAAGCCCGCGGTGGTCACCGTGACGTCGACAGTGGACGGTGGGGCGGCCTGCGCGGGAGCCGCGACGGCGATGGTGACAGCGGCGGCGGCGGCGGCGGCCAGGACCAGGATGTGGGCGCGTGTTCTCGTCATGGCCGGAAAGCTATGTGCGCCAAGGGGTCGGGGACATCGGTCCGCGGAGGACACCTGCCCCCTAGGGGCCGCAACCCGGGCCGTACGGGCGGCTACCCCACCGGTCGATCACTTCGGGGCCTTACCGGTGTTGATGTACTCCGGGTTGGCCGGCGCCCACGCGTCCATCTCGTCGGCGGCGATCGCGTCCCACAGGCCCTGCGCGTCCGGTTCGATCAGGTTGATCACCGACTGGTCGCCGACCGTGCCGACATCGGACGGCACGCGCACCATCGTCATCGACTCCGGCGAGATCCCGCGCAGCGCGTAGGCCAGGTCGACCGGGTCGATGCCGTTGGTGTCGACGGTCAGCGACTGCCCGACGGCCGCCAGCAGGTCACCGACCTTCGTCACGTCGGTGACATAGCCCTGCGCGATGGCCTCCCTGAGCAGGTTCTTGATGAACTGCTGCTGCATGCGCTGGCGGGCGTAGTCGCCGTCGGCGTACTGGTAGCGCTGCCGCACGATGTCCAGCGCGTCGTCCTTGCCGTAGCGGGCGCAGCCCTTCTCGAAGGTCTTGCCCGTGTGGATCGAGGTGATCGTCTTCTCCAGGCACAGCTCGACCGTCCCGATCACGCCGACGACGTTGGCGAAGCCCTCGAAGTCGACGATCGCGCCCCCGTCGAAGGTCAGGCCGGTCAGCCCGTGCACAGCCTCCGACAGCGACTTGAAGGAGGCGCCCCGGTCGGTCCCGCCGCAGGTGTAGGAGGCGTTGATCTTGCTGTAGTACACGTTGCCGTTGCAGTCGATCTCCAGCCACGTGTCGCGCGGGATCGACACCAGGAAGGCCCTGTCCATGCCTTCGGGGATGTGCAGGACGATGATCGTGTCGGCCAGGCCGGGCTTCGTCGAGTTCACGCGCTGGTCGGAGCCGACGAGCAGGTAGTTGAGCGGCCCGTGCAGGTCGACCTCGTGTTCGGAGCGGGCGCCCTCACCGAGCAGGTCGTCCTGCCCGACGGCCTCGTTCACCTTGTCCTGGGCGACCTTCCCGGCCACGAAGGCGCCGCCGCCGGCGACCATGAGGATCGCGCCGAAGACGACCATGATCTTCGCCCACAGCGGGGATCGCCGTTTACGCTGCCGCCGCTCCATGCCAGCCGCCCATCGCCCGGACGGCGCGCGCCGCCCCTATAGGGAAGACGCGCGAACGGGGCCGGTCAGTTGCGTGACCGGCCCCGTTCGTTTCAGTCACGTCGGTTCATTTAACCGCGTCGGGGTTGGCGGCGACCCAGTCCGCCATGGAATCGAGGCGCATTTTCATGTACAGGTCACCGGCCAGGGCGTCGTCCGACACCACGATCGACTCGCCGCTCGGCGACTGGCCGGTGCCGGTGTTCGGGCTGGTCAGGAACACGAGGTTCTCCGCGCCGAGGCCGCGGAACTGGATGGCCACGTCGAGCAGGCTGAAGTTCTCGTCGACGGTGACGGCCTTGATGACGGTCTGGAGGAAGGCGTCGAGCTTGCCCGGGTCGGTCATCACGCCGGCGCTGGTCGCCTGGTTCATGATGGCCTTGATCAGCTTCTGCTGGTTCTTCATCCGGTCGAAGTCGCCCTTGGGCAGCTGGTAACGCTGCCGGACGTAGTCGAGGGCCTCGGCGCCGTTGAAGTGGTTCATGCCCTTCTCGAAGGTCCGATAGGGCTTGTGGATCGACTCGATCGTGTCGTCGACCTTCATGTCCACGCCGCCGAGGGCGTCGACGACGTCCTTGAGCCCGGCGAAGTCGATCTCCACGAAGTGGTCGATGCGGACGTTGGTGTAGTTCTCCACGGTCGAGATCAGCAGCGGGACACCGCCCCACGCGAAAGCCGCGTTGATCTTGGCGTCCTCGCCGCCGTTGCCCTGCGCGTCGGTCGGGACCGAAACGTAGAGGTCGCGCGGGATCGAGACGATGTACGCCTTCGAGTGGTCCGAGGGGATGTGCAGCATCATGATCGTGTCCGTGCGGGCGTTGCCGCCGCCGGTCGGGTTGTCCGGGTCGCGCGAGTCGCTGCCGACCACGAGCACGTTCATGTCGCCGTCGACCTCGTCGACGGGCCGGTCGCCGACGAGCGCGGCGAAGGCGTCGACGCGGCTCATGTCGTCGTTGAGACCGTTGGCGTAGGAGTAGATGCCGATCCCGGCCGCCGCGGCGGCCAGGGAGAGCACGAGCCCGGCGACGAGCGCGATGCGTCCCCAGCGCGGCTTGACGCCGCCGCCCTTGCGCGGCGGGCGCTGGCCGCCCCTGCCGTAGGCGGTGCCGCGGGTCGGGGGCGGTGGGGGACCGCCGACCTGTCCGCTCCGGTACGTCCCGGAGGCACGGCCGGAAGAGGGCACACGGGCGGATCCTCGTGGTCCGCGCAGCCTTGGGTCGTCGCTCATGGAATCCAGATTACGGTCCGATCACAACAGTCCCGGGATCTAGGCACGCGAAATGGCCGAAATGTCGGATCGGAAATAGTCGATCGTCGCCTGTAGACCGTCCTCCAAGGTGACCAAGGGCTCATATCCCAGGCGCTGCCGAATCAGGGACAAATCAGGACGACGCTGGCGCGGGTCGTCGGCGGGCCTCGGCACGTACTTCACCGTCGAGGTGCCCCCGGCCAGGCGAATGATCGTCTCGGCCAGCTCGGTCATGGTGATCTCGTAGGAGGTCCCGCAGTTCATCGGGCCGGACTCGCCGGAGTCGAGGAGGAGCAGGATCCCGCGGACGAGGTCGTCGATGAAACAGAGGGAGCGCGTCTGGGCGCCGTCGCCGGTGACGGTCAGGGGCTCACCGCGTAGCGCCTGCGTGATGAACGTCGGCACGGCCCGGCCGTCGTCGGCGCGCATGCGCGGGCCATAGGCGTTGAAGATGCGCACGACGCCGACGTCGACGCCGTGGTGTCGCTGGTAGGCGAAGGCGGCGGCCTCGGAGAAGCGCTTGGCCTCGTCGTAGACGCTGCGGACACCGGTCGGGTTGACGTTGCCCCAGTAGGTCTCGGGCTGGGGGTGGACGTGCGGGTCGCCGTAGACCTCGGAGGTCGAGGCCAGCAGGAAGCGGGCGCCGTCGGCCTTGGCGCGGTCGAGGGCGTGGAAGGTACCGAGGGAGTCGACGCGCAGGATCTCGATCGGGATGCGCTCGAAGTCGACCGGGCTGGCCGGGCACGCGAAGTGCAGGACGGCGTCGAAGCGGCCTTCGGCGGGGATCCCGTCGGAGACGTCGGCCTCGACGAAGGTGAACCGCGCGTGCGAGGGCAGGTTCTCCTTGCGGCCGGTGACGAGATTGTCGACGGCGACCACCTCGTCGCCCCGGTCGAGGAGGGCCCGCACGAGGTGGGAGCCGATGAACCCGGCCCCGCCGGTGAGCAGGACGCGCTTGGTCATGGCCTTCACCTTTCGCAACGCGACACCTCCGCCGCGGAAGCCTGGGCGTCGAGGGGGGTTCAGCCTACGTTAAACCGCCGTTCCCCGGGGATTACCGCTGTCGTCGGCTTCCACGCTAGCCGAACTCCACTCCGAAATGGTCCCGCAGCCGGCGCAGCGTCGCCTCCTCCAAGCGGTCGGGCCACGCCGCTTTCGTGTTCTCGGCCAGGGCCCGCCCACGCCGGATGAACTCGGCGCAGATGACCCGGTTGGCGGCGACGATGTCGGCCGGGTCGGTGCCGGCCGCCGGGATCGACTCCAGGAACGCGCGCTGCTCGGTGGACAGATAAGTGTTCAGTCGCTTCAGCCCGCCGGTTCGCCGCACACCCCGTTCGGCGCGCATGAGCTTCACGAGCTGGTCGCGGACGGCGACGATCCCGCTGTTGCCGACGACGCGCTCGTCGCGGCCGAGGACGGTGACGAGGTTGCCGAGGAAGTAGAAGAACAGGTTCACCGCGGGCAGCGGGAAGTAGGGCTCCCCGTGCTCGGCGGCGGGCCTGCGGGCGGGCGGCAGGAGGTCGCCGGTCCGGTCGAAGAGGGGGAGGACGGCCTCGTAGTCGGCCGGCTCGTACTCCGACAGCGGGTGGGCGATGAGGTCGACGTGCAGCCAGTCCTCGGTGATGCCGAGCCCGCCGATGAGGCCGGGGATCGGGTCGGCGAGCACGAGCGGCCCGGCGAGGTCTTCGAGGACGCGGGCGAAGTCGGCGCGGAAGGAGTCGGCGGCGTCGTCGGCGATGACGACGTGGACGTCGACGTCGGAGTAGGCGTCGTCCTCGCCGCTGGCGTGCGAGCCGATGAGGAAGACGCCGAGGACGCGCTCGTCCTTGGGCAGTTCGGTGCGGGCACGGTCGATGACCGCTAGCTGGGCGTGGTGGGTCACGGGGTGGAGGTTAGCGGGTCGGGTCATCGTGCGCTATCGTTCAAGTTCTGAATGATTTAGTTCATGAACGAAATGAGTCGTGATGACAACCGTGAAGAACCTCAACGGCGGACTGTTCTTTCTGCTGGAGCTCGCCACCTACGCCGTCGCCGCCTGGTGGGGTTTCGCGACCTTCGCCGCCTGGCCGCTCAAACTCCTCGCCGGACTGGGCGCGCCGGCGCTACTGATCACCATCTGGGTCCTGTTCGGCGCGCCGAATGCCACCCACCACCTCGACGGTCCTGCGCGCGCGGTGCTGCTCGCCCTGTGGTTCGGCAGCGCCGTGGCGGGACTCGTGGCCCTCGGCAGGCCGGGCCTGGCCCTGGGATTCGCGTCCGTGGCGGTCCTGGTCTCGGCGGGGGACCTCGCCTGGAGCGGGACGTGAGCGCCCAAAGTCGCCCCAAGGAGGGGACGCGGCCGCTGCGCGATGCTCGGGTGTCCACCCCCGCCCGGCCTCGTCTCCCAGCCCCCGGAAGCCGTCGCCGACTACGCCGCCGAACTCAGGGTCGGCGTCGCGTCCTGCCGCGCCGCGTCAGTTGGTGCGCGGCCCGACCCGCCGGGGCGCGGCCCACCGGCCGCGCCCCATCGGCGTCACGCCGCCGTCGCCAGCTCCTTGTTCCCGGCGGCCGCGGCGGGATCCGGCTCCGAACCCCGCAGCGGCACCTCCCGCACCCGCCACGCCGCCACGAAGGCCAGCGCCGCCAGGACCGTCGCCCCCAGCACGACCCAGTGCAGACCGCTGACGACTCCGTCGCGGAACGCGTCGCGAGCCGCCTCGGGCAGGGCCGCGACCTGCGCGGGCGTCAGCTCCCCACTGGTCAGCTCCGCGGCGAACATCGCCCCGAGCGCCGAGATCCCCAGCGAACCGCCGACGGTCCGCATCAACGTCACCGTCCCGCTCGCCGCGCCCATGTCACGCGGGGCCGCGCTGTTCATCGTCACGATCATGGTCGCCTGCATCGCGAACCCGATCCCGGCGCCCGCGAACACGCTCAGCCCCGAAGCCAGCCACGTCGGCGTTCCCGCGTCGAGCATCAGCAGCGTCAGGCTCCCGCCCGTCATCAGCGCCCCACCGAGGATCGGATAGATCCGGTACCGGCCGTTGCGCGCGATGAGCCGCCCCGAACCCAGCTGCGCCACCAGCATCCCGAACAGCAGGGGCAGCAACAGCAGCCCGCTCGCCGTCGACGACGCGCCCTTCACGAACTGCATGTACTGCGGCAGGTAACCCGACAGGCTCATCATCACCGCGCCGCCCAGGAAACTCAGCACCTGCGCGACGGTGAAGTTCCGGTCGGCGAACAGCCGCGGCGGAATGATCGGCTCGGCCGCCCGGCGCTCGGCCCGCACGAACCACACCAGCGCGGCGACCGCGACCAGCGCCAGCCCCGCGATCTGCCACGAAACCCACGCGTACACCGACCCGCCCCAGGTCGCCACCAGCGTCACCGCCAGGATCGCCACCGTCAGCGTCACCGCACCCAGCACGTCGACGCGCGCCCGGATCCGCTCCGACCTCAGCCGGATCTTCCACGCGACCAGCGCCAGCGCGACCGCGCCGACCGGGATGTTCACGTAGAACGTCCACCGCCAGTCCAGCTGATCGGTCAGGAAACCGCCCAGCAGGGGCCCGCCGATGAACGCCACCGGCATCATCACCCCGATCATCGACTGCGCCTTACCGCTCTCGCGCGGCGGCAGGAGCACCCCGATGATCGACATCGCGCCGACCATCAGGCCGCCCGCGCCCAGACCCTGCACCGCCCGGAACGCGATCAGCTGGCCCATGTCGGCGGCCATCCCCGAGAACGCCGAACCGAGCAGGAACAACACGATCGACGACATGTAGGTCGCCTTGCGCCCGACCAGGTCGCCCAGTTTGCCCCACAACGGCGTGGTCACCGCGGCGGCGATCATGTACGCGGTCACCACCCACGCCAGCTGATCGAGACCGCCGAGCTCGCCGACGATCGTCGGCAGGGCCGTGCCGACGATGAGGCCGTCGAGCATCGCCAGGAACATCCCGAGCATCAGCCCGAAGACACCGACGTACAGACCGCGTTGCGGCTTGGCCGTCTCCATGTCAGGCCACCTCTTCCAGGGCCTTGCCGAACGGCCGGACCGCGCGGGCGTCGCGCAGCGCCAGGCCCCACCAGGCGAGCTGGTCGAGCATCGCCACCGCCGCGCCGTCGGCGGCCTCGTCGACGCAGGCGCCCTCGCCGTCGAAGCGCTGCCAGACGCCGGCGAAGGAGACCGTCTCGCGGATCGTCATCGCGTTGAGTTCGGCGAGCACGAGCCGCAGCGCCTCGACGGCCCGCAGTCCGCCGGAGATCCCGCCGTAGGACACGAAGCCGACCGGCTTGCCGTGCCATTCGACGCCGTGCCAGTCGATGGCGTTCTTCAGCGAGGCCGGGAAGCTGTGGTTGTACTCGGGGGTGACGATCACGAAGGCGTCGGCGGCGGCCAGGCGTGGGGACACCGCGGCCAGCAGCTCCTCGGTGCCCGGCTGCGGCGGCGCGCCGAAGTCGGGGAAGACGACCGGCAGCGGCGTCTTGACGAGGTCGATCACGTCGACGGTCATGTCGTCGCGCCCGTCGATGTGCCGGGTGAGCCACGAGGTCACGACGGGGGCGAAACGGCCGTCGCGGGTGCTTCCGACGAGAACGGCGATCTTCAAGGGGGTCATGTGGGGTCAACTCCTGTGTACGTCGTATCTGCTGAGATACAACGTACACAAGGATGTGTACGTTGTCCACTCGCGGTACGCTGTACACATGGTCGCGAAGAAGAACACCGACGAAAGATCCCTCTGGGAACGCCTGGAGAACCCCGCCCCCAGTCCGCGCCCGTCCTTGAGCGCGCGGAAGTTCGCCTGGACGGCCGTCGGAATCGCCGACGCCGAAGGCCTGGACGCGATCACCATGCGCCGGCTCGCGACCGAACTCGACGTCGCGCCCATGGCCGCCTACCGCTACGTGGCGGGCAAGGACGAGGTCCTGCTGCTCATGGGCGACCTCGTCTACGCCGAACTGGAGATCCCCGAGGCGGGCCTCGGCTGGCGCGAGGTGCATCGCCTGGTCGCCCTGCGCACCCGCGAGCTGCTGCTGCGCCACACCTGGCTGGCCCGGCTGCCGCCCGAGGCCGTGCTCACGCCCAGCCCGAACCGGCTCAACATCAGCGAGCGCTGCATGGCCTCCTTCGACGGTCTCGGCATCGACGCCGACGAGAAGATGGCGGCGTACCGGACCGTCGACTCCTTCGTCGGGGGCGCCGCCGGGACCGAGGTCGCCGTCGCGAGTCTCATGGGTGAGAAGGGCTGGGCCAGCGGCGACGACGTACGCGGCGGTCTGGCTCCGCAGATGTCGTACCTGGTCCAGAGCGGCCGCTACCCCTCGTTCCGCGCCTGGTCGATGGAGGCGGTTCGCAAGGACGACCGCGCCTGGCAGTTCGAGCTCGGCCTGGAATGCGTCCTCGACGGGCTCTCCGCGCGCCTCGGCATCTGAGCCGCGCGCGGCCCCCGGCCGTGATAGGCAGACTGCGAGCCCTTCGTCCTCGACGCCGAACCGCCCGGGCCCGCGCCGGCCCGGGCCCGACCGACCGGGAGCACGCATGAGGATCCACCGGACCAGCGTCTTCGTCGACGACCAGGAGAAGGCCCTGCGCTTCTACACCGAGGTGCTCGGCTTCCAGAAGAAGGACGACGTCCCACTCGGCGAGGACCGCTGGCTGACCGTGGTCTCCCCCGAAGAGCCCGCCGGTACCGAACTGCTCCTGGAGCCCAGCCGCCACCCGGCGGTGCGGGCCTTCCAGGAGGGCCTGGCCGTCGACGGCATCCCGGCCACGTCCTTCGCCGTGGACGACCTCGACGCCGAGGTCGAGCGGCTGCGCTCGCGCGGTGCCGTCATCGTCCGGGACCCGGTGGAGACCGGGCCGGTGTCCACCGCGATCATCGACGACACCTGCGGCAACCTCGTCCAGCTGCTCCAGTACCTGTGAGAAACGCGAAACGGCCGGGCCCGCGAAGGGCCCGGCCGTTTCTCTCGCGTTCTAGTAGGCGCCCTTGCGCTGGAGCACGACGAGCACCGTCCGGAAGAGGATCTGCAGGTCGGTGGTGAGCGACCAGTTGTCGACGTAGTACAGGTCGAGGCGGACCGCGTCGTCCCACGACAGGTCCGAGCGGCCCGAGACCTGCCACAGCCCGGTGATGCCGGGGCGGACGAGGAGGCGGCGGCGGACGTCGCCGAGGAAGTCGCCGTTCTCGGCGACCAGCGGACGCGGCCCGACGAGGGACATCTCGCCGCGCAGGACGTTGATCAGCTGCGGGAGCTCGTCGAGGGACGTCCGCCGCAGGAAGCGCCCGACGGGCGTGATGCGCGGGTCGTCCTTCATCTTGAACAGCAGGCCGTCGGACTCGTTCTGGTCCATCAGCGTCGCCAGCCGCTCCTCGGCGTCGACGTACATGGTCCGGAACTTCCAGCAGCGGAAGGTCTTGCCCTCCATGCCCACGCGCGGCTGGCGGAAGAAGACCGGGCCGGAGTCCTTCGACTTGATCGCGATGGCGATCGCGATGAACACCGGCAGCAGGACCATCAGCCCCGCGAAGGCCGAGACCTTGTCGAGCATGTTCTTGATGAACCAGCCCATGCCCGACAGGGTCGGTTCCTCGACGTGCAGCAGCGGCACGCCCTCGACCGGGCGGATGTGCACGCGCGGGCCGGCGATGTCGGTGAGCTGCGGCGCGACGACCAGGTCGATGCCGGTGCCTTCGAGCTGCCAGGCCAGGCGGCGCAGCCCGCCGCGCTCGGCCGAGGCCGAGCCGCACACGGCGATCGTGTCGGCGCCGAGGGTTTCGGCCAGGGACACCAGGTCCGTGCCCGAATAGACCGGGACGGGCGTTTCGATGCCGCGCGCGGCGGCCGCGCCCTCGGTCAGGTACACCCCGATGGGGAGGAAACCGGCCTGCGGGACGCGCGACACGGCGGTGTTGACCTCAAGGGCCTCGTGCAGGGTGCCGACGAGCAGCAGGTGATGCACGGCCTGCTTGTGCCGGCGTAGCGCCACGAGCACCCGCCGGGCCACGAAACGGCCGATGACCAGGTACAACAGCGCCGACGACAAGGCGACGGCGACGGCGTAGCGCGACAGGTCGGTCTTGAACAGCAGGGCCGTGAACGACACGATCGACACCACGACCAGCGAGGCCCGCACGACGCGTTTGAACTCGTCGGTGCCGACGCCGAGGTAACGGCGGTCGTAGCAGCCGTTGCCCCACAGGGTGAGAATCCAGGTCAGCGGGAGAGCGCCGTAGGCGATCACGTAGAAGACCGTCTCGACCTTCATCTCCGGCCCGTACTGGCCGAACTTGGGATAGCCGTCGAAGCCGGTCGTGGCGGTACCGGTGGTGATCACGGCGGTCATGCTCGCGGCGATCACGGCCAGGACGTCGATGCCGAAAAGGGCGGCGACGTACGTGCGGTGCCAGGTGGCGGCGCGGACAGTGCGTTGCCACGGGGAACGCGGCACCCCGCTCGTCGTCGGCTCTTCGACTCTCACGTCACCCGAGATTCCGCTTCGCTCGCCTCGTGTAGGAGGACGCTGGAGGCTGGTCGTCAATGTTCATCCCTCCGCGCGCGTGCCATGCGGTGGCCGCAAGACAGTGTGCCACGCAACCGCCCCCTGGCAAGGGGCACCTCGCCGGTTCGGCCGATGCCGCCCTTGGCGGGTTTCGCCCGTTTCGGCGTGATCGCGGCCGCCGTGGTCGTTCCGGCCGCACGGGTTAGGGTGACGTGTCCTGGTTGCCGTCAGACGAACGTGGGCGTCCTCATGAAAGTAGTCATCGCGCACAACCGGTACGTCTCGGCGCAGCCGTCGGGCGAGAACACCGTGGTGGACGCCGAGATCGAGCAGCTGCGCGGTGCCGGGGTGACCGTGCTGCCGTACCTGCGCTCGTCGGACGAGATCGCCGATCTGTCCACTGTGGGCAAATTGCGGCTGGCGGCCTCGCCGGTCTACGCCGGGGGAGCCCAGAAGGAGCTGTCGGCCCTGTTGCGCGCCGAGCGGCCCGATGTCCTGCACGTGCACAACGTCTACCCGTTCCTGTCGCCGGCGGTGGTGAACACCGCGCACCGGCACGGTGTCCCGGTCGTCCAGACGATCCACAATGTACGGCACGAGTGTCTCAACGGCCTCTACTTCCGGGACGGGAGGATCTGCCACGACTGTTCCGGGAAGCGTTTCGACCTGCCGGGCATCGTGCACGGCTGCTACCGGGGTTCGCGGGCGCAGAGCGTCATCATGGCCACTTCCCTTGCCGTGCACAAGGGGACGTGGCGAAGTGTGGACCGTTTCGTCGCGCTGACGCCCTGGATCGCCGACTACCTCGTCCGTTTCGGCGTCCCGCCGGAACACATCGCGATCAAGCCGAACTCCTCGCCCGACCCCGGCCCGCCGACGCCCCCCGGCGACGGCTTCGTCTACGTCGGGCGCCTGTCGGCCGAGAAGGGCATCGAGCAGCTGCTGGAGGCCTGGAACCGTTACCCGGTCGGCTCTCTGGGTGGGCTGACGCTCGTCGGCGACGGGCCGCTGCGGGCCCGCGTCGAGGAGGCGGCGACCATGCGCGCCGACATCAACTACCTCGGCAGGCAGCCGCGCGAGCACGTCGACGCCGCCGTCCGCGCGGCCTCGGCCCTGCTGCTGCCGTCGATGTGGGAGGACATCCTGCCGACGGTGGCGATCGAGGCCCTGGCCAACGCCCGTCCGGTGCTGGCCACGAACCTCGGCGGCATGCCCTTTCTGCTGGGGCACGGGGAATCGGGCCCGACCGCGGGCTGGATCGTCGAGCCCTCCGTCGAAGGGCTCGTCGGCGGCTTGCGCGTCGCGGCCGAGGAGGCGTCGTCGCTGTCGCAGATCGCCCGGGCGCGCTACGAGTCGACCTTCGCGCCCGAGGTGGTCACCGGGCGGCTGATCGAGATCTACCAGGGGGTCTCGCGTGTCCGATGAGGTGCTGAGCCGGTGGGCGCCCGCGGGCGAGACCGTCCACTATGGACCCCTTGACGAGCAGGTCGTCGAGTACTGGCACGGTGGTTCGCGTGGGCTGATCGCCTTCGTACACGGCGGTTTCTGGCGCGCCGCTTTCGATCGCGCGCACGTCCGTCCACTGTGCAATGACCTGGCCGCGCGTGGTTTCACCGTCGCGGCCGTGGAGTACCGGCGGGCTTCGCCCGGCGTGCCCGGCTGGCCCGCGACCTTCGACGACCTCGACGCCGCCCTGGCCGCGCTGCCGGGCGAGCTGCCGCTGGTCGTCGCAGGTCACTCGGCGGGCGGCCACCTCGCGCTGTGGGCGGGGTCGCGCACCCCGCGCGTCGCCGGAGTGCTCGCGCTGGCCCCGGTCGCCGACCTCGGCACCGCCTTCCGCGAGGACCTCGACGAGGGCGCCGTGCGGGACTTCCTGGGAGGCTCGCCCGAGGAGCACCCCGAGCGCTACGCCGCCGCCGACCCGATGCGCCTGCCCGTTCCGGCACGGACCGTGCTGATCCACGGCGACGCCGACGACGAGGTCCCGCCCGCGCAGTCCCGCGCCTACGCGAAGGCGACGGGAGCACGGCTGGTCGAACTGCCCGGGGCCGGTCACTACGCCGTGATCGACCCGAAGTCCGCGGAGTGGCCGACGGTCGTCGCCGAGCTGGAGAGCCTGTTCGGGTGATGTGACGGCCTGCCCGAGGAGGGCACCGCGCTGTTCGGCCGACGCCGGCGGGTCCAGCGGGTCGCCGGGTGCGTGCTCCGCTGTTCGGCCAGGCCGGTGTCCGGCCGGACGACCATCCGCCGCTCATGGACGTCGGTGCGGTTCGCCGGACGCCCGGTGCGGTGTCACCGTCCGGACGCGGTCGCGTGGGTACGCCCCGCTCGCCGTGCCGTCCGGGTACGAGCTCGCGCGACTCGGCGAGTAGGTCCGGCGGATGTCGGCTGGGGTGCCGCCGCTGTCGAGGGCGCGGAACGGCCCGTGGCGGGCCCCGTGGCGGCGACCCCGCCCGGCCCCTCTAAGCCCTCGTCCTCCGGCGGCGTCTTCCCCGAAGGACGCCTCAGCGCCGCCCGCATCCGCTCGCGCATGCTCGCCGGGTCGTAGGTGAGCGGTGGTTCGGCTTCGGCGCCGCCCGCTTGCGCGGCGGGTTTCGGCGGGGCGGCGAGGTAGCGGCTGCGGCGGCGACGGCTGCGGTCGGCGGGATCGTCGGGCATCGCCCGATTCTGCCGCTTGGCGCACGACAAGCCCGCATATCACCCGGTGTGTCGCGCACGCGAACGGCCGGCCCGAGGGCCGGCCGTGTCGTGACGCGTCAGGCCTTGAGCAGCGCGTCCAGCTTCGTGAACGAGCTTTCCCAGCCGGCGCGGGTCATCTCGACCATCTCCGGCGTGAACGGGCCCTGCGTGATGGTGATCCGCGTGCCGCCCTCGGCGTCGGCGAACTCCACCTTCATGGTCATCTCCTGGCCCTGGAAGATCTCCCGGCCGATCATCAGCTCGTTCTCGACGACCTCGATGAAGGTCGAGTCGATCGGCGAGCTCATCGACGGGTCCTCGTCGCTGACCATGGTCATCTTGTACTCGCCGCCGGCGTGCGGGGCGACCGTGATGCTGTCGCGCGGCACGCTCCAGCCTTCGGGGCCGAACCACTGCGCGATCTGGTCGGCGTCGGTGAACGCCTGGTAGACGAGCTCGCGGGGAGCGTTGAAGGTGCGGGTGAGGATGAGGGTGTCGGTGCTCATGTCGTTGTTCCTTCCGGTGTCGGCGCCGCCATCAGGCGCCTGAGGTGATCGTCCAGCAGGTCGAGTCTGACGTCCCAGAACTCGCGGTACGTCTCCATCCACGCGACCGCCTCCCGGAGGGCTTCGGCCCGCAGGCGGCTGGTCCGCCACCGCGCCGACCGGTTCCGCGTGATGAGGCCCGCGTGTTCGAGGACCTTCAGGTGCCGCGAGACGGCCGGGAGGCTGATGGAGAACGGCTCGGCGAGTTCCGTGACGGTGGCGTCCCCGGTGGTGAGCCGGGCGAGGATCGCCCGGCGGGTCGGGTCGGCGAGTGCCGCGAAGATCGTGCTGAGCCGGTCGGTGGCCATAGTATTCAACCCACTCTTTAATTAACCGATGCGTTAAATATAGCGCATGGTGAGGTGATGTCAAGCCCTGAACCCGGCAACATTCGCCGTTCACCTCGACGTCACGAATTGTGGTGATTCGCCCGGCAAGATCGCCCCATGGCCTTGATCGCGCACCTCAGCGACCCGCACGTGACGACCGGACCGCTCGCCGCCGCGCACCTGCGCGCGGCCCTCGGCCGCGTCCTCGCCCTCGACCGGCGGCCCGAGCTCGTCGTCATCACCGGCGACCTCGCCGGCGAAGGCCTCCCCGAGGAGTACGCGAAGCTCGCCGAGGTGCTCGACGGCTTCCCGCTGCCGCTGCACCTCGTCGCCGGCAACCACGACGACTCCGCCGCGCTCGCCGCCGCCTTCGGTCTCGCCGACACCCGCTACGTCGTCGACCACGCCGACGTGACCCTCGTCGTCCTCGACTCGCGCGTGCCCGGCAAACCCGGCGGGCTGCTCGGCGCCGGACAGCTCAGGTGGCTCGACGCCGTCCTCACCGAACGGCCCGGGAAGCCCGCGTTCGTCGCGGTGCACCACCCGCCGATCGCGGTCGGGATTCCCTTGCTGGACGGGATGCGGCTCGACGACGGCCCCGGCCTCGCCGAGGTGCTCGCGCGGCACCCGCACGTCGCGCGGGTCCTGTCCGGGCACGTCCACCGGCCGGTCGTCGCGCCTTTCGCGGGTACGGTCCTGGCCGTCGCGCCCAGCACCTTCCGGCAGACCGGGCTGACCCTGCTCGCCGATCCACCCGCCGGTCCCGTCGACGAGCCCGCCGCGTTCCTCCTGCACGCCGAGGTCGAGGGGACGTGGGTGACGCACACCGTGCCGGTCGGCTAAACGGGCTTGCCGGGCCGTGCGCGCCGGGTGAGGATGTCGCGATGACCTCCGAGTACCTCGCCATGCAGTCGCTCGTGCAGCGGCTCGGCAACGACCATCGCTGGCATCTGGGCGACATGGGCTGGTCGTACCACTCCATCACCGGCGCCGCCGAGGGCCGCCGCATCAAGGTCTGGGAGGACGGCGGCGAGGTCGTCGCCTTCGCGTGGCTCGACCTGCCCGGCCACGTCGACCTCCTCGTCGACCCGGCCCGTCCCGAGTACGCCGCCGAGGCCCTGGCCTGGTCGGACACCGAGGCGAGGGAGGGGAAGCGGACGGCCACCGCGCTGGAGACCGAGACGCACCTGATCGCCGCCTTCGAGGCCGCCGGGTACCGCGAGACCGACGCGCCCTTCTTCACCCACCATCACCACGACCTGGCCCACATCGACGAACCCGTGCTGCCGCAAGGGTTCCGGGTCCGGCACGTCGAGCGCGACGAGGTCGAGGCGCGTGCCGGGGTGCATCGCGGCAGCTGGTCGGACCTCGCTCCTTCGCGGGTGACGGCCGAGAGCTACGCCGCGGTCATGAACGCCTGGCCGTACGCGCCGGAGTTCGACTGGGTCGTCGAGACCGACGGCGGCGAGATGGTCGCCTCCAGCCTCGGCTGGTTCGACGAGGTGAACAGGACCGGGCTGCTCGAACCGGTCGGCTGCGTCCCCGCCTATCGCCGCATGGGCCTGTCGCGGGCGTGCAATCTGGCCGTGCTCAAGGCTTTCCGCGACGCCGGGGCGGTCGAGGCGCGGGTCTGCCCGCGCGGCGACGACGGCTACCCGATCCCGGGGAAGCTGTACCGCGCGATCGGCTTCGTGCCGGGCGCGCGTACGCGGACGTACGCGCGCCCGTAGCGACTAGCAGCCGCCGCAGTTGTAGTAGAGGATGTCCCAGTGGTTGCCCTCGTCGGTGTAGAGGTTCCCGGCACCCGAGCGGTACTGGTAGCCCCAGCCGGAGATGTAGCCGACGTAGGTGAAGTGCGCCTTGATGTAGTTACCGATGCACGCGTACTTGCTGATGTCGAGCTTGTAGCCGTTCCAGTGGCTGTAGGTGCCGCCGGAGTGCCCGGTCTCCGTGCCGCCGGTGACGTTGAGCGCGCAGCCGCTGGAGGACTTGAGGGTCTTGATGCCCGAGATCGTCACCTGCCGGACGCTGGTGAACGACGTGCAGGTCGGGTTGTTGCGGTCACTGCATCCACCACTCGACGACCAGGTGATGCCCGACGCGCTGAGCTGCGACGTCGCCTCGCCGTGGGTGAGGAAGGTGGCGGCGCTCGCCGGAGACGCCATGAAGAACAGGAGGGCCGCGGCGGCACCGATGAGGACGGCGGCCGCGCGTTTGGCTAAGCGGGGCATTCTGCTTCTCCCGTGGTAGTAAAACTGCCGGATCCCCGAGGGGAAGTGAAGGATTTCTACCATGAGTGACGCGGTGGACACCAGGTCGCGCGGTCTGTCGAATCCTTGACGGCCGTCGATTCGGCGTGACACGCTCGACCCATGGCGGGACCGGCGAGCACTTCCCAGTTGCTGTCGTCGTCGGCGCGGGCGCACGCGTCCCGCGTCGCCGTGGAGGGTCCACAGGGGACGGTGACCTTCGCGCGCCTCGCCGACCGGGTCGCGCGTCTCGCCGCCGGGCTGCGGGATTTGGGCCTGTCGCCGGGCGACCGGGTCCTCGACCTCCAGCCCAACCAGAACTCCTCGATCGAGCTCGACCTGGCCACGTCCTGGGCCGGGCTCGTGCGCGTGCACCTCAACTACCGCCTGCACGAACGCGACTGGGCCCGCATCGCCGAGGACGCGGGCGCCACCGCGCTGGTCTACGACGCGCGCTTCGCCGACCGCGCCGAGTTCCTGCGCGACGCCATGCCGCACGTGTCCATAGGGGACGGTCCGGGCGTCTCCTACGAGAAACTCGCCGAAGGCCCGGCGATGCCCGCCGAGACGCGCGACCTGGTGTCCCTCAACTACACCAGCGGCACCACCGGCAACCCCAAGGGCGTCCGCCGCGAACACGCCAACCGGCTCGCCTCGGCCGCCGCCATGGCCGCCGACGTCTGCCCGGGTCTGTCCACCGAGGACGTCTACCTGCACGCCGGGCCGATCACCCACACCTCCGGCCTGTTCGTGCTCCCCTTCCTGGCCGCCGGAGCCCGCCAGCTCGTCCTGCCCGCCTTCGACACCGGCGACGTCCTCGAAGCCGTCCGGGAACGAGGCGCCACGCACACCGCGCTCGTCCCGACCATGATCGCCCGGCTGCTCGCCGACCCCGCCCTCGACGCGCCCCTCGGGCTGAAGATGCTCGCCTACGCCGGCGCGCCCATGCCGCCCGCCCACATCCGCGACGCCTTCGAGCGCATCACGCCGAACCTCGTCCAGTACTACGGCCTGGTCGAGGCGATCCCGCCGATCACCGTCCTGTCGCCCGCCGACCACCGCGAAGCCCTCACCTCGCGACCCGAGCTGCTCGCCTCCGCCGGGCGCGCCGCCACCGGCGTCGAACTCGCGATCGTCGGCGAGGACGGCGGATCCCTCGGCATGGGCGAGATCGGCGAGGTGCTCGTGCGCGGCGACGCCGTCATGCGCGGCTACTGGAGCGGCGCCGCCGACGCCCGCCCCGTTCGCGACGGATGGCTGCACACCGGCGACCTCGGCCGCGTCGAAGCCGACGGTCACCTGTACCTGGTGGACCGCAAAGGCGACATGATCATCACGGGTGGCTACAACGTCTACCCGCGCGAGGTCGAAGAGGCCCTCGCCGGAGCCGAAGGCGTCGAGCAGGTCGCCGTCGTCGGGCTCGCCGATCCCGAATGGGGACAGCGCATCGTCGCGTTCTACACCGGTACCGCCGCCGAGTCCGAAGTGGACGCGCACGCGCGTCGCGAACTCGCGTCGTACAAGAAGCCCAAGGAGTACCGGCGTCTCGACGCCTTCCCCCTCAACTCCACCGGGAAGATCGACAAGAAGTCGCTGAGGGCCTCATGAGCGAGCAGCCGGGCGAGTTCCCCTACACGCGAGGCATCTCCGCCGAGCCCAAGCCCTGGATCATGGGTCAGTACGCCGGTTTCGCCACGGCCGCCGAGTCCAATCGCCGCTTCCGCGAACTGCTCGCCGCGGGCCAGACCGGGTTCTCCGTCGCCCTCGACCTCCCGACCCAGCTCGGCCTCGACTCCGACGACCCGCGCGCCGCCGGTGAGGTCGGCCGCGTCGGCGTCGCCCTGGACTCCCTGGCGGACCTGGAGATCCTCCTCGACGGCATCGACCTCGCCGCCGTCACGCAGGTGCGCACCACGGCCAACTCGATCGGCTACCTGTGGGCCGCGATGTTCCTGGCCCTGGCCGAAAAGCGCGGGGTCGTCCCCGACGACTTCGGCCTGTTCATCCAGAACGACGTGCTCAAGGAGTTCATCGCGCGCGGCACCCAGATCTTCCCGCCCCGGCCGTCGCTGTCGCTGGCCGTCGACACGATGGAGCACCTGTCGAAGCACGCGCCCCGGTGGGTTCCGCTGGCCATGTCGGGCTACCACATGGCCGAGGCGGGCGGCGACGCCGCGACCGAGGTCGGCTATACCTTCGCCAACGCCATCGCCTACCTGGACTCCCTTGTGGACAGAGGGGTGGACGTCGACGCCGTCGCGCCGAGCCTCTACACCTTCCTGTCGGTGGGGATGGACTTCCTCGGCGAGGTCGCCAAACTCCGGGCCGCCCGCCGCGTGTGGGCGAAACTCGTGCGGGACCGCTACGGCGCCACCGATCCCCGCTCGGGACAACTGCGCATCTTCGCCTTCACCGCGGGCTCGTCGCTCACCGCGCAACAGCCCCTCAACAACGTCGCCCGCACCGCGATCGAAGCCCTGGCCGCCGCCTGCGGCGGTGTGCAGACGCTGCACGTGTGCGCCTACGACGAAGCCCTGGGCGTCCCGACCGCCGACGCCGCCACCCTCGCGCTGCGGACGCAGCAGGTCGTCGCCTTCGAAACCGGCCTGACCGAAGTCGCCGACCCCCTTGGCGGCTCCTACGAGGTAGAGGCCAGGACCGACGCCTGCGAAAAGGCCATCGCCGAGGTCATGGCCGACATCGAGGCCCGCGGCGGCGCCCTCGCCTGCATCGAGGCCGGATACCAGTCGGGAAGACTCGCCGACGCCGCCTACCGCCAGGCCGTGGCGGTGGAGTCCGGCGAGAGGACCGTCGTCGGCGTCAACCGCCACGCCTCTCCACCTGAGCCACTGGACGTCTTCCGCATCGACCCCGCCGCCGAAGCCGGGCAGATCGAGGCGGTACGGCGCCTCCGCGCGACCCGCGACGCTTCGGCCGTCGAGGCCGCGCTCGCGGAGGTCGAAACGGCCGCCCGCAAAGGCGAGAACATCGTCCCCGCCTGCGTCACCGCCATGGCGTCCTACGCGACCCTCGGCGAGGTCGTCGCGAGACTGCGCGCGGTCCACGGCAGCTGGGTGGCGGCGCCGGGGGTGTAAGGGGCGCGCGCGACCAGGCGACGACGTCGTCGCCGGCTCGCTACCGTTCGGACATGAACCATGCCGACCGCCTCGCCCTTCTCGCCTTCCTGCGCGCCCGGCTCCGCGACGGCGGCGACGAAGGCGCGGCGGCGGCGCTGCGAGGGGTGATCGATCTGGCCGAGACCGCCTTTACCGACGACGAGGAGTGGTCGCTCGTACCCGATCCGGTCGCCCAGACGGTCCCGTCCGCCCTCCACCTGCGCCTCCTCTCCGCCACCGGTGCCGCCACGGCCTGCGCGGCCGCGGTCGTCGGTTTCGCCTCGACCGTCCCGCGCTCCGGCGAACCCGCCTCCGCGGCCGGGTTCGCCGCCGCCTTCCTGCTGCTCGCGGGCGCCCTGTGGATCACCGTCGCGGGCAGCCAGGCAAACTTCGCCGTCGTCGGGTTGCCGCTCTGGGCCCACTGGTAACTCGCGACGTCGCTCGCCGACCAGCCCGCGCGGCCGTGGTGGTCGCCGCTGCTCGTGGTCGCCGGAGTGGTCACCGTCGTGGCGGGCATCGTCGGCGCCGTCGCCTACTTCTCCGTCGACGGGCGGCTCGCACTGGTGTCGCTGGCGACCGTCGCCGTCGGCGCGTGCGTCATGGGGTTCAGCCCGGACGGCGCCGACGACGTCGAGTTCGACCCTTCGACGGTGAGCGTCTTCGTCAAGCAGGGGCTACCGGAATTCGCGCGCTTCTCCTGGCTCGCACTCGTTCTCGTGGCCGGTCTCGCTGCCGGCGGTGTGTTCGTGGCGCGCAAGGCACGGCGAGGACCGATGACGCGCGCACTGGCGGCCGCGGGCGCGACCTTCCTGTCCGGTGCCGCCGCCGTGGCCGCCGTGCTGTCGGCGGCCTCCGGCGGCGGCGTCACCGTGGTGAACGGTGCCGTGTGGTGGCTGGGGATCGGCGCGGCGAGCGTCTTGCCGCTCGCGCGGACGCCGGTCGTCACCGCTGTGCGCGGTGACCGGCCTGCGGGAGTTCGCGAACCTGACGTGGCCGCTGCTCGGAGCTGTCGGCGTGCTGGCCGCCTTCGGCGGCGCGGCCCTCGTCGCCGCCGGTGCCCGCGTCCCGGTCTTGTGGGCCGGCTACTTGTGCACGACCGCCAGCCCCTCCCGCACCGGCACCGCCGGCCGCAGGTAGTCCGTCTTCGAGTACAGCCGCACGCCCAGTTCGGTCAGGGCCCTGGCCGCCTCGATACGTTTCGTGCACGGGAATCCCTCCGTGCACGCCGTCTTGCAGCGCATGAATCCGCCCGTGTGGTCGTGGGCATCGTACGTCGTCCGCCACAGGCCGATCAGGTCGTCGGCGTTCGTCGTCACGTAGATGGTCATGGTGAGCTCCCCATCGGTCGTGGTGCGGGCCTCATGCGGACCCGCTTATGTAACCGCCGGGGAGGCTTTTCATGACGGACAAGGGGTCCGGCATTATCCCGAAAGGGTTAAATCCGTGAACCGATCGCGAAGAGGCTCTGCCCGAAAGGCGGGCGCACGACCTTCTCCCCGAGGCGGACGGCGGGGACGATGAGCCGGTCGTAGACGCGCAGGGCGGCGCCGTCGCGCGGGGATCCCTTGAGTAGTCGCATCATCAGCAACCAGGCGAACCAACCCGCCCAGTTGACGTGGTGCAGCTTCTCGACACGCAGACCCGCGTCGGTGAAGGCCTTGCGGAGGGTCGAGCGGCGGTAGCGGCGCACATGTCCGACCCGCACGTCGAAATCGCTCATCAGCATGGGGAACGCCGGCACGAGGATGACGACCTTGCCACCCGGCCGGACGAGCCGGGCCATGGTGCGCAGGGCGGCGACGTCGTCGGGGATGTGTTCGAGGACGTTGTAGGCCAGGGCGGCGGAGAACCGTCCATCCACATCGGACGGCAGCAGCATGGCGCCGACGGTGACACGCGGGTCCGCGGCGAAGCGTTCGCGCAGGACGGTGAGCCGCCCGGGATCGGCGTCGGTGGCGGTGAAGGCCCCGACCCGCGGCAGCCACTCGGCGGCGTAGTCGCCGTGGCCGCTGCCGATTTCGATCGGGTGTTCGCCGAGGTGGTCGACGGCCAGCGAGGTCAGCCAGGCACGGTAATGTGATGCCGCGCTGACATCCTCAAGCGCGCGGGACTGCGCCCGCGTGTCTCCGGTGATGTCGGCCATTCGCGCACCGTAACACCGCCGCCGGGGGCTGCCGCCGTGAAGCTGTCGATTCTGATGCCGGTCTACAACGAGCAGGAGCGCCTGCTCAAGGCCCTGGACACGGCGCTCGCCGTCGAGTATCCGTGCGACATCGAGATGATCGTCGTCGACGACGGGAGCCGCGACCGCACGGGCGCGATCCTCGCCGCCTACGGCGACGAGCGCGTCACCGCGCTACGCCACCCGCGGAACCGCGGCAAGGGCGCCGCCATCCGGACCGCGGCGGACAAGGCCACCGGTGATTATCTGATCATCCTCGACGCGGACCTGGAGTACGACCCAGCCGACATTCCGACGCTTCTCGCGCCGGTCCTCGACGGCCGCGCCGAGGTCGTCTTCGGCAACCGGACCTTCGGTAGTCACTCCGCCTACTCCTTCTGGTACGTGATGGGCAACAAGGCCATCACCACCGCGGCCAACGTCCTCTACAACTGCTACCTGTCCGACCTCGAAACCTGCTTCAAGCTGATGCCGCTGGCACTGTACCGGTCGCTGCGCATCGTCTCGCAGGGCTTCGGCATGGAGGCCGAGGTCACCGCGAAGCTGCTGCGGCGGGGGATCCGGCCCTTCGAGGTGCCCGTCTCCTACCGGGCGCGCAGCCGCGAGGAGGGCAAGAAGATCACCTGGAAGGACGGGGTCGAGGCGCTCTGGATCCTGGGCCGCGAGCGCGTCGTGCCCCCGCCCGTCACCGCGCAAAGGAGGCGATCCGCTCGCTGATCGTGGCCGGATCGAGGCCGTGCCAGCGTTCGTGGTCGGTGGGGGTCCCGTACTTGTGCAGGTCGACGCGTTTCACGCCGATCGCGAGTGTCCGGTGTGGACGGTCGATGAGTGCCTCGGCGACGACCCGTGACGACGTGCCCTCCAGGTAGGGCTCGACGAGGACGACCTCACCGGTGTGCGCCAGGGCGCGCAGGCCTTCGACGTCGAAGGGCCGCACGGTGTTGGCGTAGGCGACCGTGACCGATATCCCCGCCGTGGCGAGCAGGACGTTGTCGAGCGTCGGCCCGACGGCGACGACGAGCGGCCCCTCACCGGACTTGATCACGCTGAGCCGGCCGGTCGTCTGGTGCGGCGCCGCGTTGCTCAACGTGGACAGTCGCATATAGACCTTGTCGTCGGTGAGTGCCGCCGCCCGCAGGGGACCGCCGACCTCCTTGGGGTGACCGGGCACGTGCACCGTCCAGTCGGGCATCGTGTCGAAGAGCGCGACGTCTCCGGGCGAGAAGTGCGTGTACCCGCCCTGCGACCAGTCGTAGGAGGCGCCGACGCTGACCAGGATCCCGCCGACGCCCTGGTGCTCGAAGTCGAGCTTGATCTGCTCGTAGGCGCGCTCGACGAGGAAGGGCGCGTAGGAGTGCGCGATCGGCCGCATCCCCGACAGGGCGAGGCCTCCGGCGGCGCTGACCATCAGCGCCTCCCGGATCCCGACGTTCAGGACGCGGTCGGGGTGCTCCCGCGCGGCCTGCGCGAAACGTTCGTGCCCGTTGGAGATGTCGGCGAGGACTACCGCGACGCGCGGGTCGTCGTCGATCAGGTCGGCGGCGGCGTCGATGAAGGCGTCGCGCATGGTCGTGGTGTCGGGGACCTTCATGGGGTGTCCGATATGCGGCAGGCTGGTGGTCATCGCGATGTCCTTCGTGGTCTAGATGCTCGACGTGGCGAACGCGACGACCGCGTGTGGCCCGGTTCCGTGGTGACCGCGCAGTCCGGCCTCGATGGCGTCGTGGTCTCGTCCATCCACTTCGGACGCCGACCAGCCCTGCGCGGTGAAGCGCGAGGCGATCCCGCCGGGCCAGCCGTGCGAGGCCGATCCGTTGTCCACCACCACGACGGTGATGTTGTCCAGGCCGGTCGCGCCGGCGTAGGCCATGGCCTCGTGGTTGGTGCCCTCGTCGAGCTCGGCATCGCCGAGCAGGACGTAGATCCGCGGCTTCAGCAGGCCCTGAGCGCGCAGCCCGAGCGCGGTTCCGACGGCCAGCGGCAGCCCGTGCCCGAGCGAGCCCGAGGAGATCTCGGCGCCCGGCACGAGCGTGCGGTCGGGATGCCCGCCGAGCCGCGATCCGGCCGTGAACGCCTCGTCCAGCCACGCGTCGGGCAGGTAGCCCTTCGCCGCCAGCACGGCGTAGAACGAGCCCGGGTTGTGGCCCTTGGAGAGGTAGAAGCGGTCGCGGTCGGGACTGTCGAGCCGCTCGGGCGACAGGTCGAGCACGCGGTCGTAGAGCGTCCAGAGCACGTCGAGGGTGGAGTCCTCGGGGGCGTGCTTGACGTCGACGACCCGGGTGATGAGACCGCGGAGGTCGTCGTATCCGAAGCGGGCGCTGGTGACGGTCATGGACTAAGCTTTCAAGTTCAACCTAACTTGAAGTCAACGAGCAGTGCGACATGTCACAGAAGGGGCCCGTGCGGATGCCCAACCGGCTCACCATCGGCGAGCTCGCCGCCCGTTCGGGCGCGGCGACCTCGGCGCTGCGCTTCTACGAGGAGCGCGGGCTGATCAGCTCCGAACGGACCGCGGGCAACCAGCGCCGCTATCGCCGCGACCAGCTGCGCCGGGTGGCGTTCATCCGTACGGCGCAACAGGTCGGGCTGACCCTGTCGGAGATCACCGAGGCGCTGAACTCGCTCCCCGAGGACCGTACGCCGACGAAGGCCGACTGGGCGCGCCTGTCGGGGCAGTGGCGGACTCGCCTCGACGATCAGATCCAGCGCCTCATCGAGCTGCGCGACACCCTGACCGGCTGCATCGGCTGCGGATGCCTGTCGCTGAAGTCGTGCGCGCTGTACAACACCGACGACCGCAAGGCCGCGCTCGGCCCGGGCGCGCACTGGGACGACGCACCGGTGCAGGCTTCGCGCTGAGACCGATTCCTTTCGCCGGCGACCGAGGTCTACCTGACCGAGTTCCCCTACGCCGAAACGAAAGGCCGACATGAGCATTCCCACCACCATGCGTGCGCTGTGCCAGGCCGCCCTCGACGGACCGCGCGGCCTGCACCTGCTCACCGACGCGCCCGTCCCGAGTCCCGGCCCGGGCGAGGTCCTCCTCCGCGTCACCGCCGCCGGCGTCAACTTCCGCGACCTCATGCGCGCCGACGGCACGTCCCCCGACGGCCCGCGCCCGCCGTTCATCGCGGGCTTCGAGGCTGCTGGTGAGGTCGTCGCGGTCGGCGAGGCCGTCACCGGGCCACGGCCGGGCGACCACGTCGTCGGCGTCGGCGACGGCGCCTTCGCCGAGTACCTCGCCGTTCCCGCGTACGCGGCCATGCCCGTACCGCCCGGCTGGACCGACCGCGAGGCCCTCGGCCTGGCCGTGAACTGGCCCACCGCGCTCGCCGCGCTCTCCACCCTCGGCGGACTCCACAAGGGACAGACGGTGTTCGTTCCCGCCGCCGCCGGCGCGACCGGCCAGGCCGCCGTCACCATCGCCCGGCACCTTGGCGCGACGGTGATCGCGGCCGCCTCACCGGCCAAGCACGACGTCGTGCGCGCCCTCGGCGCCGACCACGTCCTCGACTCCCGCGACGCGGACTTCGCCGACAGGGTGCTGGAACTGACGGATGGTCAAGGCGCCGACGTCGTCCTGGAATCGACCGGAGGGCCCGCCTTCGCCGAGAGTCCGCGCGCGGCCAAACGCGTGACCGGCCGGGTGATCGTCCTCGGTACGGCGGGCGGCGAGGCCGCGGTCACCAACGTCGACCTCGTCTACCGGCACCAGATCCAGCTCATCGGCCTCAACATCGGGGTGCTCGCCCGTTCGGCGCCGAGGCTCTTCGGTGAGCTCATGGGCGAGTTGACGGCGCTCATCGCGGCGGGCGTGATCGCACCCGGCGACCCCACCGGGTACGACCTCGCCGACGGCCCGAAGGCGCTGATGGACCTCGCGAACCGTTCCACCGTTGGGAAACTGGCCCTCCTGCCATGACGCCGGGCCTGGACGCGAGCCGCTTCACCGCCGAGACCGAGAGGTTCCGGCGGGAGCTGCTCGCGCACTGCTATCGGATGACGGGTTCGGCCCACGACGCCGAGGATCTCGTGCAGGAGACCTATCTGCGGGCGTGGCGGTCCCACGCCGGCTTCGAGGGACGCGCGTCGGTGCGGTCGTGGCTGTACAAGATCGCCACGAACGTCTGCCTGACGGCGCGAAGGCCGCGCCCGATCCGGGTGCTCCCCTCGGGTCTGGCGGGCCCGTCCGACGGCTCCGGCCCGCCGCTTCGGGCCGGCCCGGACGAGGTCGCGTGGCTCGAACCGCTGCCCGACGCGTGGACGACGCCGCCGGCCGACGATCCGGCGGCGGTCGTCGTCGAACGCGAATCGCTGCGGCTGGCGCTGATCGCCGGACTCCAGCACCTGCCCGCCCGCCAGCGCGCGATCCTCATCCTGCGCGAGGTGCTGGCGTTCACGGCCCCCGAGACCGCCGAGATCCTCGACACCACGACGGCGGCGGTCAAGAGCGGGCTCCAGCGCGCCCGCGCCCGCCTCGATGAACGCGACACCGGTTCCGAGCGGCTGCTCGAACCGTCCGATCCGCGGGCCCGCGCGCTGCTCGACGGGTACATCGCGGCCTTCGAGCACGCCGACGTCGGCCTGCTCGAACAGGTACTGCGCACCGACGCGTCCCTGGAGGCGACGCCGTTCCCCGCGTGGCAGTCGGGCCGCGCGAGCTGCCTGTACGTCCTCGGCGCGTACGTGCTCGGCGCACCGGGGGACTGGCGCATGTTCGCGGCCGGCGCCAACGGTCAGCCCGCCGCCGTCGTCTACCGGCGCGACGGCGACGGGATCCCGCGCGCCGACGGCGTCGTGGTCCTCGCCACCACCGCGACCGGCGTCGCCGGCGTCGTCAAGTTCGGCGACCCCGCCCTGGTCGCGGCCTTCGGCCACCCCGCCGTGCTCGCGTCCTGACTGCGATCCCCGTCACCATCGAAATGCCCCCGCCGCCCTCCGGGTTGGTCGCAGATGCCGTCACTCACCCAGGAGGACCCATGTCGTTGTCGGGCAAGCGCATCGTGATCACCGGAGGGGCGACCGGCATCGGCCGCGCCATCGCCGGACTCGCCGTCGAGCGCGGTGCCGCGGTCGTCGTCACCGGCCGGACCGAGGCCACGCTGAAGGCCGCCGTCACCGAGATCGGCCCGGGTGCCGACTACCGCGTGCTCGACGTGACCGACGCCGAGGCCGTCGAGCGCGTCCTGGCCTCCGTCGGACCTTTCGACCACCTCGTCACCGGCGCCGCCGAGATCGTCGCCGGGCCGTTCACCGAACTCCCCGAAACCGACGCCCGTTCGCTGTTCGAGACGAAGTTCTGGGGCCAGTACCGGGCCGCGAAGGCCGCCGTCCCGCACATCGCGCCCGACGGCTCGATCCTCTTCTTCTCCGGCTACCTCTACCGCAAGGCCGAGGCCGGTTTCTCCGGCTTCGCCGCCGTCAACGGCGCGGTCGAAGGCCTCGTGAAGGCCCTCGCGATCGAGCTCGCGCCCCTGCGCGTCAACGCCATCTCGCCCGGCCAGATCGACGTCTACGAGGGCCGCATGGACCCTGACGCCCACGCTCGTTTCCGCGCCGACGTCGCCGCCCAGATCCCCGCCGGACGGCCCGGCACGGCCGCCGAGGCCGCGCACGCCGCCCTGTTCCTGCTGGAGAACACCTTCACCACGGGCACGACGCTCGACGTCGACGGGGGAAGGTAACCCCAGGCGAGGACGGGGTGACACCCGCCACCCCGTTCCCGCGCCCTGCTCGTCGCCACCCGCCTCCGCGAGTTAAGGTAAGCCGAACCTAACGGCCACGGAGGCAGGAGGCAGGACGTGTCCACGTCGCCCGGCACGACCCCCACCGGGGCCGCCGCGTGACCACGACGCTGCCGCCGCTGCGACTCCCGTCGGTCGCACCGCTCGCCCCCGTCACCCGCGCGCTGGCCGCGATGCGCCGCAGCCGCGGCGAGCGCGCCACCGCCGGCGTCGCCGACGGGCTCGTCCTCGACTCCCTCGCCGGGTACACGCCCGCGACGTGCTTCACCGACGGTTCGGCCGTCGCACAGCTCATCGACGCGCCCCGCCGGCGCTGGGGCGCCGCGCCCCACGCCGCGGCCGCGCTGGCCTGGAAGGGCTACTCCTACTGGCTGGCGCTGCCCGCCGTCATCGGCTGGGCGAGCGCTCGCCGGGTGCCGCTGCTGCACGCGTCGAACGTGATGCTGCGGTTGTCCGACGAGCGGCCGTGGTTCCGGTTCGGGATGCGCCGGGCGATGGTCGCGGTCCTGCCGAACGACCCGGTCGCGGGTGATCCGGGTGTGCGCGTCGTCGACGACGAGGGCGCGCTCCTCGACGTTCTGCGCGCGACGCTCGTCGACCAGCATCTGGCGCCGCTGCTGACGCGGTTCCGCGGGCAGGTTCGCGTCGGGCGGCGGATCATGTGGGGTTCGCTGGCGTCGGGTGTCGCGCACGCCGTGGAGTACACCGCCGACACGACCCCGCTGTCCATTGTGGAGACCGCCGGGACGCTGCTGGAGGCCTTGCGGGTCCCCGATCTCGTCGATGTGGCGTGCACGCCGGAAGGTGAGATGAGCCTGCGGCGGAAGACCTGCTGTCTGGCGTTCACCGTCGAGGGACTGTCGACCTGCCGCAGCTGCTGCGTCACCGGGTGACGGTGTAGCGCTGTAGCAGCGCGCCGCCCGTCCCGATCGCCGTGCTTTCCACCAGTGCGAAGCGTGTGGCGTCCACATCCCCTTCGAACATGGGCTTTCCGGTGCCGAGGACGAGCGGGTAGAGCTTCACGATGAGCTCGTCGATCTCGCCGAAGAGGCTCCCGGCCAGTTTCGAGCCGCCCGCCAGCCAGATGTCGCCGCCCTCGCGTGCCTTGAGTTCGCGCACCGTCGCGACCGGGTCGGCGACGACATGGACGCGCGGATCCCCTGTGTCGCCAAGGGATGTGGAGACGACGTACTGCTCCAGGTGCGCGTACGGGCTGCTGATCCCCTCGGCGAGCGCGGGCTCGTAGGTGCCCCGGCCCTGGATGACGGTGTCGAAGCGTCCACTGGGGACGGTGACGCCGACGGCCTCGTGGAGGTGGGTGGGGAGGGTCTGGGGGTACTCGGCGACGAGATGCTCGACGAGCCCGTCGGGAAGCGGGAAGAAGGCGGCGATCGAGCCGTCGGAGGCGGCGATGAGACCGTCGATGCTCGCGCCGACGAAGTAGACGAGTTTGCGCATCGGACCATGATCACACGAAAAGGCCCCCGGCCTCATCGAGGCCGGGGGCTCCGTCCGCCCGGACGACTCAGTGGATCGCGGCCGCGAGCGGCTCGGCGGTCTCGCCCTCGACGGCGGCGTCGGCCTTGCGGTCCTTCATGACGACCAGCGCCAGCAGCGCCGCCGCGAAGACCCCGATCGCGCCGATCACGAAGGTCGTCGACATGCCCGACACGAAGGCCTCGCGGGCCGCGGTGGCCAGGCCGGAATCGCCTGTCGTGGCGGCGGTCCCGATGGCGTCGGTGATGGAGGCGCGGGCCGGTTCGGGCGTGCTCTCGGGCATCGCGTCACCGAAGTTGGTGACCAGGACGCTGCCGAGGATCGCCACGCCGAGGGCCGCGCCGGCCTGCTGGACGGTGTCGTTGAGGGCCGAACCGACCCCGGCGTGTTCGGCCGGGACGGCGCCCATCAGCGCGGTCACCGCGGCGGGCTGGGCGAGTCCGGCGCCGACCCCGAAGACCACCAGGGCCGCCGCGACGGTGACGAAGCCCGTGTCGGAGGACAGGGTCGTGAAGAACAGGAACCCGCCGGACAGGACCAGCAGACCCGCGACGGTCATCGCCCGGTTGCCGATCTTCATGCCGAGGGTCGCGCCGAAGGAGTTGGTGATGATGACCGCGATCGCCATCGGGATCATCGCCAGGCCGGTCTCGGTCGGCGTGTAGTCGAGCACGAGCTGGAGGTACTGGGTCAGCGCCAGCAGCAGTCCGCCGTTGGCGACCTGGACCAGCACCAGCGAGAGGCTGCCACCGGAGAAGTTGCGGTTGCGGAACAGGCTCAGCGGGACCATCGGCGAGTCGGTGCGCAGTTCCCAGATCACGAAGGCGGTGAGGCCGACGACGGCGGCGGCGAGGGCGATGAGGACCGTCGTGTCGCCGAGTCCCTTGGTGGGCGCCTCGATGATGACCCAGACCAGCGCGGTGAGGCCGACCATCGACAGCAGCGCGCCGAAGTAGTCGGGCTTGCGGTACGCGCTCCTCGACTCGGGCATGAGGGTCAGCGCGGCGACGATCGCGATGATGACGATCGGGACGTTGATCAGGAAGACCGAGCCCCACCAGAACTTCGCGATCAGCGCGCCGCCGAAGACCGGTCCGCCGATCAGGCCGACCATCAGCACCGAGCTCCAGATGGACATCGCCTTGCGGCGCTCCTTGTCGTCGAAGACGGTGATGAGGATCGACAGCGTCGAGGGCATGACCAGGGCGCCGCCGATGCCCATGAGGACGCGGCCGCCGATGAGCTGCTCGGGGGTGGAGGCGTAGGTGGCCAGCAGTGACGCGATCCCGAAGATCGCCAGTCCGATCACCATTATCCTTCTGCGCCCGTAGCGGTCGGACAGGCTTCCGGCGGTCAGCAGCAGCCCGGCGAACACGAGGATGTAGCCCTCGATGATCCATTGGATGTCCTGCGCGGTGGCGCCGAGATCCTGGGTGAGGGGCGGGATGGCGACGGTGAGGACGCCGTTGTCGACGACGAGCACGAGCGTGCTCAGGCACAGCACGACGAGGATGAGCCAGCGTCGGGGGTGGAGGTTCGACATCGTTTCTTTCCTTCCGGGCGGATGGTTGCGCACACTGTGCGCGGCATGGGCACAACGTACCACGCGATCTGGACGTGCGCAACGGCGCACGGTGTGCGCTATAGTGAACGTGGACGAGAGGAGCACGAACATGCAGGACAAGCAGGCGATCCCCTCGGTGTGGACCCGCCCCAAGAAGAAGAAGGAGCAACCGGCCCTCAGCGTCGAGCACATCGTCGCCGAGGCCATCGGGCTCCTCGACGAGGAAGGCATCGAGCAGCTGAGCATGCGCAAGCTCGGCGCCCGCATGAACGCCGGCGCGACCTCCCTCTACCGCCACGTCGCCAACAAGGACGAGCTCATCGAGCTGGTCGTCGACGAGGTCTACGGCGAACTCACCGTTCCGAAGGTCACCACGCCCGAGCGGTGGCGCGAGAACGCGACCGAGGTCGCCGGGAGCCTGCGCGCGATGATGCTGCGCCACCCCTGGGTCGGGACGGTGCTGGGGCAGGTCGGGCTGAAGTCGCTCGGCCCGAACCTCGCCCGCCTGTCGGGGGAGTTCATGGCCGTCTTCCAGGCCGCCGGATTCCCCGTCCTGGACGCCGACAAGGTCATGAACACGCTGATCTCGTACGTCATCGGCATGGCGACGAGCGAGGCCGCGTGGCTCCAGCTCGTCACGCGATCCGGCAAGACCGAGGCGGAATGGGTCGCCGAGCTGCTGCCCCGGGCGATCGAGGCGGCCGCCGACCGCGCCGACCTCGCCGAGCCCCTCCTGGCCAGCTCCGGCGTCGACCCGGCCGTCGTCCGCGACGACAACTTCGCCTACGGGCTGGAGACCGTCCTCGACGGCTGCGCGGCGAGGCTGGCGCGCCTGTAGCCGCATCGGGCGCCCCCGCCGGCCTTCCGGGGGCGCCTGCGCGCGGTGCCGCGCCTCCCCGCGTCGCGGCCTTGCCGCGTGACCTGTCGAGAACTCGCCGGGAGGCGCGGACATCCGCTCCCGTCGAGCGTAGGTCCCGTCGGGCGAAGAGATCTTGAGCGCTTCTTGAGCGCCGACTGGACGCCGCCGGGCCCCGGCTTGTAGCGTGCAGGAGTCCGTGACATCGCCTAGGGAGGTGAGCCCCCATGAACCCAGTATCGAAGTGGGTGCTCTCCACGCGTGTCACGGCCGGGCGAACGACGTAGGTGTCGCCGGGAGCGCCTCGACTCCCGAAAGGCAACACCACCATGGACTCCTCGAAGTCTCCCGCGCCTCCCGCGTACGACGTGATCATCGCCGGATGCGGACCGGCCGGCGCCATGCTGGCCGCCGAACTCCGGCTGCACGACGTGCGGGTTCTCGTACTGGAGAAGGAAACCGAGCCCGTCTCCTTCGTCCGCATCGTCGGACTGCACATCCGCAGCCTCGAACTGCTGGCGATGCGCGGACTCCTGGATCGCGTGGCAGAACGGGGAAGGAAGCGCCCGGCCGCCGGATTCTTCGCCGCCATAGGCAAACCGGCGCCCGAGCACCTCGACACCGCGCACGCCTACATGCTCGGCATCCCCCAACCGGTCATCGTCGACGTGCTCGAAGAACACGCCACCGCCCTCGGCGCGCGGATCCGGCGCGGCTCCGCGGTCGCCGGTTTCGAACAGGACGACGACGGCGTGACCGTCACGCTCGCCGACGGCGAACGGCTGCGGTCGCGCTACCTCGTCGGCTGCGACGGCGGACGCAGCACCGTCCGCAAACTCCTCGGCGTCGGTTTCCCCGGCGAGCCAACGCGTAACGAGACGCTGATGGGCGAGATGGAGGTCGGCGTGCCGCCGGAGGAGATCGCGGCCACCCTGGCCGCGCTTCCCCAGGGCGACAGGCGATTCAGCCTCGGGGCCTTCGGCCGGGGCGTCTATCGCGTCGTGGTGCCCGCCGAAGGCGTCACCGACCGCGCGCAGGCGCCCACCATCGAGGACTTCCGGCGGAGGCTGCGAGCGGTCGCCGGAAGCGACTTCGGCGTGCACTCCCCGCGCTGGATGTCGCGCTTCGGCGACGCCACCCGCCTCGCCGAGCGGTACCGCGTCGGACGCGTCCTGCTCGCCGGGGACGCCGCCCACATTCACCCGCCCATCGGCGGGCAGGGCCTCAACCTGGGCGTGCAGGACGCGTTCAACCTCGGGTGGAAACTGGCCGCGCGGATCCGCGGATGGGCGCCCGAGTCGCTGCTGGACACCTACCAGGCCGAGCGCCACCCCGTCGCCTGGGACGTGCTGGACAACACCCGCGCTCAGCTGGAACTGCTGTCGCCCGAGCCGGGGCCGCGGGCCGTGCGCAGGTTGCTCACCGAGCTGATGGACGTCGGCGAGGTCAACCGCCGCCTGATCGAGAAGATCACCGCGATCGACATCCGCTACGACTTCGGCGATGGCGACGACAGGATCGGCCGCCGCCAGCCCGACATCGACCTGAAGGACGGCGGCCTCTACGAGGCCATGCACCGCGGTCGGGGCCTGCTCCTCGACCGCACCGACGGCCACCTCACCGTCGGCGGCTGGGCGACCCGCGTCGACCACCTGCCCGGCGCGACCGCCGGACCGGACGCGCCCAGCGTCCTGCTGCGCCCCGACGGCCACATCGCCTGGATCGGCGACGACCAGCGCGAACTGGACGCGCGGTTGCGCCGCTGGTTCGGCGAGCCGGCCGTCTGACCCGTCCGACGCCCCCTGCGCTTCCACGGCAGGGGGCGTCAGGTCACGCCGAGGACGATGCCCTGCAGTTCACGCAGCGACGCGATACGACGCGCCGCCCGCGAGAAGTCCTGCGCCCGAGTGAAACCGCTGTCGACGACGACGCAGTCGATCCCGGCCGCCACCGCCGAATCGAGGCCGCGGACCGAGTCCTCCACGACCAGCGTTTCCTCCCTGGAGGCCCCGAACCGCGCCAACCCGGCCAGATACGGCTCCGGATGCGGCTTCGTGCGGGTGAAGTTCTCACGCATGAGGACGAAGTCCATGAAACGCCGAATGTCGCGGCCTTCGTGAATGAGCTCGAAATCCACCCGCTTGGACATCGTCACGATTGCCATGCGGACATGTCCCGCCAGCTCCGCCAGGACGTCGACGACCCCCTCGATCTCGATGGACTCCGTCCGGAGGTAGTCCTGGTAGTAGCCGTTCCGGGCCACCCGCAGCTCGTCGACGGTCCGCTCATCAACACCCGCCGCCCTGGCCTGAGCCCACGTGCCAAGACCCGCGGTCACATCGCGGAGGTATCGCGTCTTGTCCAAGGGCAGCCCGACGTCAGCGAGGGCACGCTCCCCGGCCCTGAAGTACCAGACCTCGGTGTCGACGAGAACCCCGTCGTGATCGAAGAGGATGTACTTCTTCACGGCCCCGGCCCTCCCGCACTCGCGCCCACGACGGCCAGCATGACCCACCCGGACGCCCTCGCCGGATGCGGCCTCGCCCCGCGCGTGGCGGACCACGAGCGACGTGGCGGCCAACCTGCGGGTGGGGATATCGACGGTCGGCGACTGCCGTCGCCGCAGCCCGACGAGGCCCTTGGCCGAACGCTCCCCTGGAGCCCCCGCCGGATCGTCGCGTGGCGCCAGAAGCGCCCTGGCCCAGACGTCGGCGGCGGAGCTCGAATCAGCTGCCCAGCGGCAGCTCGGTCGCCCACCGTTCTCCCCGGCCACTCCCTGGCGGCAGGCAGCGTCCAAGCGGCCCCGGCGGGACACGCGGTACGCACAGAAGAACGCCCTCGATCCGCATTTTCGCAGGTCAATGGGCGTTCTTCGTACTCCAGAGCGGAAGCTGTGGGATTCGAACCCACGGAGGCTATGACACCTCAGCAGTTTTCAAGACTGCCGCCCTCGGCCACTAGGCGAAGCTTCCCGGTTCGCGGCCGGTGCCGTGCCGGTCGCCGTGGCGGGCTCGGCGCGTGCCGGGACCGCTGTCCCAGTTTGCCAGATAGCATCGCGATCATGCGAGCGGTGGTGGCGAGCGAGCCGGGCGGTCCCGAGGTCTTGGCGTGGACGGAGGTCCCCGACGCGGTCGCCGGGGCGGGCGAGGTCCTCATCCGCGTCGCGGCGGCGGGCGTGAACCGCGCCGACCTGCTCCAGCGCCAGGGGCACTATCCGCCGCCGGCGGGGGCGCCGTCGTACCCGGGCCTGGAGTGCTCGGGGACGATCGTCGAGGTCGGTGACGGGGTGACACGCTGGCGGACCGGCGACGAGGTGTGCGCGCTGCTGTCGGGCGGCGGATACGCCGAGCTCGTCGCGGTCGACGCCGGCCTCGTCATGTCCGTCCCCAGTGGAGTGTCGACTGTGGATGCGGCCGGCCTGCCGGAGGTGGCTGCGACGGTCTGGTCCAATGTCTTCGCCGCCGCCGCGCTGGCGGCCGGCGAGACGTTCCTCGTCCACGGCGGGGGTGGCGGCATCGGCACCTTCGCCATCCAGCTCGCCGTCGCCCGCACCGCCCGCGTCTTCACCACGGCCCGCTCCGAAAGCCACGAGCGGCTGCGCGCGCTCGGCGCCGAGGTCGCCATCGACTACCGCGAGGGCCGCTTCGCCGACATCGTCCGCGAACTCGGCGGCGCCGACGTCATCCTCGACAACATGGGCGCGGCCTACCTCGCCCCCAACATCGACGCGCTGGCCCCGGACGGCCGCATCGTCGTCATCGGCATGCAGGGCGGCCGCAAAGGCGACCTCGACCTTGGCCGCCTGATGGCCAAGCGCGGCACGATCCACGCCGCCGGGCTGCGAGCCCGCCCACTGCGGCAACGAGTGTCCATTGTGGCCGACGTCGAATCGCAGGTGTGGCCGCACATCGCCGACGGCACGGTCGCGCCCGTCGTCGACACCCACATCCCGATGAGCGAGGCTTCCGAGGCGCACGCGCGGATGGAGCGAGGCGGGCACGTCGGCAAGATCCTGCTGACGACCGGCTAGTCCCAAAGCCTTCGCGCCTCGGCCGCCTTGACCAAGTACGCCTCCGCGTCGGCGTTCGTGCTCGCCGTGACACCGTTCATCGGCGTCCTGGTCCGGCGCGACGATGCCCGTTCGCCACGGCCGCACTCACCGCACAGTGACCCGCGCGGGCGTCGCTCAGGCGAGCCCGACGAGTCGCGCCAGCAGGTAGGCCTCGGTTCCGGCGAGCCCGACCGAACAGAACAGCGCACCCGCCGAGTGCGGCGCCTCGCCGGCGAGCACCGATCCCAATGACACCACCCGTCCCTCGTGCGGCGTCCCCGCCAGTACGAAGGGCGGGTCATAGTCGTGGAGCTGCGCGACCGAGTCGGTGGTGACCAGCCGGGCGCGTTCGGCCAGCGACACGTCGAACTCGGCGCGGCCGTACTGTTTCGGCCCGAGCGTCGAGACGAAGGCCTCGGGGTCGATGGCGGCGGTGTCGAGCACCGATTCACCGGAACTCGTTGCCAGCACGACGATCTCGGCGCCCTCGGCGGCGGCCTCGGCCGTGTTCACGGCCTGCACGTCGATGCCGTAGCGCTCGGCGGCGTTGGTCGCGAAGGCGTGGCGGCGCTCGGAGTTGCGGCTGTACACCCGCACTCTCGACAGTGGACGGACGGCGTTGATCGCCCACAACTGCATCCACGCCTGCGGTCCGGTGCCGATGATGCCGGCGACGGAGGCCGTCGGCGCGGCCAGGGCGTCGGCGGCGACACCGCCGATCGCGCCGGTGCGCATCCGCCCGAGATCGTGCCCGATCGCGATTCCGGCAACGGATCCGTCCGAGCCGTCGTGCACCACGACGAGTTGTTCGCCGCCTTTGATCGTGTCGTAGGAGCGGTAACCGAACCACTTGTCGCCCAGTCGCCCGGTCGTGTAGATGAGGTTCCCGTCGCCGAGTTCGGTGTGCACGCGCGGGGGCGCGGTGAGTTCGCCGCGGTGGGCGGCGAGGATCGCGTCGCGGCATACGGCGACGGTGCCCGCCGCGTCGATCAGGCCGGGGAGGTCTGCGTCGGTCAGTACGGTCGCCATCCCCCGAGCCTATGGGATGCGCAGCCCCGCGAGGAGCCCTTCGAGTGCCGCGGCCGTCTCGTCGAGGGACGCGTCGTCCGGTTCCTGCGCGAGCCAGAGCGCGGCCTCGTTCATCGCGCCCGACAGCAGCCGCGCGATGGGCGTGACGGGCCCCGAGGCGATGACCCCCGCCGACATCAGCCCGCACAGCGCCTCGCGCAGGTGGCGCGCGGAGGCCGCGTCGTCCATGTCGCGCCACTCGTTCCAGCCGAGCACGGCCGGCGCGTCGACCAGGACGATGCGGCGGATCTCCGGGTCGGCCCCGGCGGCGAGGAAGGCGCGGCAGCCGGCCACGAACGAGTCCCAGGGGTCGGCGACGGCGTCGGCGGCCGCCGCGACCCGGGTGCCCAGCTCCTCTTGGGTCTCGCGCACGACGGCGGTGAACAGCCCGGCCTTGCTGCCGAAGTGGTGGTAGGCGGCGCCCTTGGTGACGCCGACGGCCTTGGCGACGTCGTCGAAGACCACGGCGTGGTACCCGTCGGCGGCGAAGCGGCGGCGTCCTTCGGCGAGCAGCGCCCGGCGCGTCTGCTCACGTTGTTCGACCCTGGTTGACATACCGAGAGTATGCCAGCTACCTTCACATACCCAAGGTATGTGAACGCGATCCGAGGAGAGACCATGACCCTGCGCGGCTTCTACCCCGTCCTGTGCTCCGCCGACGTCGCCGCCGCCCGCGACTTCTACGTGCGTCACTTCGGCTTCGAGGTCACCTTCGACGCCGACTGGTACGTCAGCCTCCGCCGAGCCGACGCGCACCACTACGAGCTGGCACTGCTAGATCCGTCCCACCCCACCGTCCCCGCCGCCTACCGCAAGCCACTCCAAGGCGGTCTCCTGCTCAACGTCGAGGTCGACGACGTCGACGCCGAGTATCGGCGACTCGTCGGAGACGAGGGCCTTGTCGAAGAGCTGTCGCTGAGGAGTGAGGAGTTCGGACAGCGGCACTTCATCGTCGCCGGACCCGACGGCGTGCTCATCGACGTGATCACCAACATCCCGCCCGGAGACGAGTTCGCGGCGAACTTCGCGGACGCGGGGACGAGCCCCGAACACGCGTAACGATCAGGGCGTGGCGGGGAGGGGCCGCCCAGCCGGCCATGAGCCGGACCGCTCGCCGAGCGAGCCGCTCAAGCCCGGCCGGCAGCTCCGCCAGGCCGAAGCGGTCGCGGACGGCGCTCCAGTTGGCGTCGACGACGGCCGCGCATACCTCGTCGTTGCCCAGCAGACAGGCCACCTCTTCGACCTCGGCCGGGTCGTACACCTGCACACCTACTGTGCGGATCTCGTCGAGGACCGGGCACGGCCCGGCGACGATGAGACGGCCGGCCGCCGCGCCCTCGACGATCGGGAGGCCCCAGCCTTCCCACGTTGACGGAACAGGACGACGTCGGCGGCGGCGCACATGTCGGCTTGCCGGGTGTGGTCGCGTGCCCAGGCGGCGGTGCTCACGTCCGCTCAGTTCGCGTCTCCGCTGGCGAAGGTGCCCTACCACCTCCGGGCCGCGTGTATCTCCACATGGCTTGCCAGCGGTGTAGCCGTGCCCCGCGCGGCGGGCTGGGCCGGTCACAGCGTCCAGGTGCTCATGCGCGTCTACGCCCGGTGCATCGACAACGACGAAGCCGCCGCGTTGAAGCGGATCGGGACGACGCTCAAGGCACCTCGCCGGAGGGGGAGCCGACACGGAGACGACACGGCAGGGTCAGACGATGACGATCCTCTGCCGTGAACGTAGGCACTCCTCGAACACTGCGATGAGCTTGCCCAGGGTGATGGTTTGGAGTTCCCGGGCCCACGAAGGCATCTCGGAAGGATCGTCAACTCTTTCGGGCTGATGCAGACCGGCGAAGCCGTCCCGGGCCCAGCGAAGCTGGGCGGCTCGCAGGAACGCAACGATCTCGGTGTAGCGGTCCACGGGGTGATCGCTGTTGGCGTAGTCGAGATCGAAGAGCGGACGCAGGGGCGTGGCGAGCGTGCTCCAGGAAGACTCCCCGCCAAAACCCTCCATGCGTGGGAGGTCGACCGCGGCCTCAGCGGCGAGCAACGTGTGGAAGGTGTGCAGCGGCCCCCACCCGTAGAACGCACCCACGCCGTCCCCGACGCCTCCATGGGAGAGACCGCCCGACGCGACCGTGTACGTCCAACTCATGCCGCCAGGTTAGCCAGCAGTCTGCTCGGTCTCGACCGCATGAGACCGAGCCGCCTTTTGGCCTCCCGTTGACGTTGGTGACACTGGTGACAGAACACCGTTGAAGGCGAGACCGCCGAGGCCCGGCGTCAGCGTGGCTTGGGTGTCACCCACGCGCTGATCCGCACGCCCGACGAGGTGCCCGCGGTCGCGCACTACGAACGGATCTACGCCAGTCTCGGACTCCCAGCTCCCACCCTCGCGCAGCTGCGAGAAGAGGGCATGCCGGTCCGCGACCTCGGCGACGCCGCGTGATCGGCGGCCGAATCCTTGATGGATCGGCCTCGCAGCCCTCGCCGAAGGCTCCGACTACATGCGCTCCTAGTCAGCCGTAGCCGCCGCTCACGGCCTCACCCTTTACGTGCCGGGCCTCGCCCTGGCCGAAGCGCGCGCCCTGCGCCCCGAGTCGGCCGGCCCACTCGACATCTTCGCCACGCACCCTGAGGTCTACGTCGTCCCCGCCCGGACCGACTCCCCCCGCCGCGACATCGACGCCCTCCACGACCAGAGCGGCACATAGGACCCGACGGCCGCGTGGGTTGTCCTGGCTGCCCGTGCGTGCGGCTGGGAGGTCCTTACGTGCGATGCGGAAAGACTTCGACGACTTGACCCGGGTGTGGTCGTTGACCAGCTCCCGTAGTCGGGTTCGGGCACGCAATTCCTAGACCGGGAGATTTAGGTCTTGATTCCACGTTTTGTCAGGAATGAATCAAGATCGTTTACAAATAGTCCGACTAGGTCGTAGTCTTTGAGTCCCTTGTCGCTATGTCCAAGCTCAACGCGAATGGCCCTTATCAGTCGTTCCACGGAGCCAAACACAAACGCGGGATCGCTTTGAGCCTCGGTGCTTAGTTGATTCGAATCCTTGCGCCATTGGCGAACCGCCTGGAGCACGACCGGTGTCGACCAAGCTAGGGCTGAGGCGGTGAAGTTCGCCATTGTCTGGGCGAGCTGTGCCTCGCCAACAGGTTTGCGCACGCTAGGTGCTTGATCAAGACCAAGCCCTCGGACGAACTCTGCGATGAACTCAGAGTGCATCTCGGCCCGCCGCTGGTGTTGTTCGGCTTCGATTTGTTTCATCCGCTCTACGTACCGGCCGAGGGCGACCGTCAGCGCAGCAACCGTAATGGTGGCAAATCCACCCAAAATTGAAGCTGCCATCGCGGGATCAATGGCTGCGGTGGTGACATATCGAACCACCGGCCCCACGGCGACTACGGTTCCGAGAACCAGCCAGCTGATTCGAGGGATCTTGGCAATGAAGGTTCTAAACGATGACCAGAGTTTTCGCATTCAGCGACATTAGCTCTGCCACTTCGTGACCCTGGGGGTCTTGCCCTCACTGTTTCTTATCGGTCGTTGCCCGAAAGCAACCTGGATGTAGGTTCCCGGCAATTCGCTGAGCAGCTAGGATACTCTCGGCGCAGGGCAGGAGAAAGAAAATGTGATCTTTGAAGGGCGCCGGTCAGGAAAACCAAATTGCCCATTCTCCTATCCGCTCAGGCAAACTAGAGCCCGGATTGGTCATGACCATTTAACCTATCTGGCACGGCGCCGTACTTCTCGAACTGGTGGGCACGGCCAGGGAACGGTTGTGTGTGAGGTCGGTGTACTGGCTGCTCGTGTGCAGTGGGCGCATGAGGTGCCGTCCCCGCTTCGGGCGTGGGGTCCGACGGCTTCCCCGGGGTACGGGCTGTCGTAGAGGCTCATGATTCACGCCCGATGGCCGCGACGATTGCCCCGATCTCGGCGGGGCAGGGCCATGGCATGCCGCAGGCTGCGCACTCTCTGACGCATCTGTGCAGATAGGTGCCGCTCCGCATGCCGACACAGCTCCTCGACCGTGTTCGCAGCTATTCGGGATACGTCGCGCAGCTCCTCGACGCGCGGGCCACGCTCGCCGAGCGGCGACGGATTCTCGTCATCGCCGGGTGGCTGAGCCTGATTGCGGCGACGCTTCATATTGACCTAGCGCAGGATGCTGCCGCGACGGCGCCGCCGAGCAGTACGCCCGGGAGGTCATCAGCCACCTCGACGCCGGGCCGGATCCCGCGCGGTGGTCACGTCGGACTGCCAGCGCGCACGTTGACCTGTCACTTGCCCTCATCTCCGCCGGCCAACTCGACGAAGCCGCCAACGCCACACAACGCGCCATCGAGTCCGGCCGGATCGTCCCCTCCAACCAATGGAGAGCGGCCGAAATCGTCGAAGCGGTCGAACGGCACGACCTACCCGAAGCGACAGAACTGCGGGAGGCGTTCGAGACCTTGACGGCCCCGCCGGAAGCATGGAGCCAGCGCGGAGGTGCCGCGACGGCTTCCGGCGGAGCACTTCCGGCCCCTCATCCTTAGTAGCCTGCCAGCCGAGGCGATCACAGGAGGGCTGTCAATGCGAGTCACTTACGACGCCACAGCAGACATGGCGTACATCTACTTGGTTGAGATTGGACCAGGAGAAGCGGTCCGGCAGGTACCGACCGAGGACAACTTGGCAGTACTCGACTACGACTCGGATGGGCGGATACTGGGCATCGAGGTGTTCAGCGCGGAACGCCGATTGCACCCCGAGGTGCTGAGCGCCGCCGAGAGAATCGACCTT
Organism: Phytomonospora endophytica; assembly: GCF_014202425.1. GTDB lineage: Bacteria > Actinomycetota > Actinomycetes > Mycobacteriales > Micromonosporaceae > Phytomonospora > Phytomonospora endophytica. Next base: position 74,906 of record NZ_JACHGT010000006.1, read on the forward strand.
GAGCCGGGTCCGCCTGACTAACGTTCGCCCTGGCGCATCCTCGTGGTCCGGACTACTGGTCCGTCAGCTGATGACCCTCATGAGATCGACGGCGAGGCCGGGGGCGACGGCGATCGTAGCTGCTGAACTCAACGAGTGTGGTTCGCCGTCGGCGCCGAGGACCACGGCCCCGGCCTCGCGGGCGATGACGACACCGGCCATCACGTCCCATGAGTTGTTGCTGAGCATGATGACGGCGTCGGTGGTGCCGTTGGCGACCCATACAAGGTCGATCGCCGCCGAGCCGAACATGCGCAGGCGCTGCACTTCCGGGATGAGTTTGCTGGTCAGCGCCAGACGGGCGTGGTTCTTGGTCTCGGCGTTCGTGCCGACGGCGTAGTCGCCGATGGATACCAGGGCCTCCGACAGCGTCATCGTGTTGCTGGCGGAGATCGGCTTGCCGTCCTGGAAGGCCCCACCGCCCTGGATCGCGTGGAACCGCGTCCCCAGGAACGGCAGATCAACGACGCCGACAACCGGCGTGCCGTTCTCCAGGAGCGCCAGGGAGACCGCGCACAGCGGGACGCCGTGGGCGTAGTTCACCGTCCCGTCGATCGGGTCCAGGGTCCACAGCAGCCCACCGGCGTCCGAGCCGGTGAGGCCGCGCTCTTCACCGAGCAACGGGATGTCCGGCGTGGCCTCGCGCAGGAACGCCCGGACCGCGTCCTCCGACGCGTAGTCGGCTTCGGTGGCATGGTCCCGATCGCCCTTCGCGGTTCGGGCGCCGATCTGGCGTTCGCGGACGATCGCGGCCGCCGCGTCGACGGCGGCTTGTGCGACGGCCAAGTGATCGGTCATACGATCTCTCCTCGTCCCAGATGGACTGGAAGATGGCTTCGTAGGTGGAGAAGAGCCCGGCCGACGTCCAGCGGCGTTTCATCACGAACGTTGGACTGTCCCCACCGCGCATCTCTGGCCGGTAGAGCTGAATGACGCAGATGCGGCCGTCGACGAGCAGGATGTTGAACCTCAAGGTCTCGTCGGTGAGCTGTGGGAGAGCATTCCGGCCGCGACGAGCACGTCGCCGGGCGGCACCGCGGAGCGCTCCCACGCTTCGACGGTGGCACCGTTCACGGCCAGCCGACCAGGGCCGACAGCGAGAGACTGTGTCGGCGAACGCCGACACAGATACGACACGGTCAGTGAGATCCAACGGGCCTCCGTGAGCCCCTGCGAGACCCGACCCCCAACATAGGAAACGGCCCCTCCTCTGCGATACCGCAGGTGAGGGGCCGTTCTACGTGCAAGCGCGGAGGCTCCGGGATTTGAACCCGGGATGGGGGATGAACCCCAAACCCGCTTAGCAGGCGGGCGCCATAGACCAGACTAGGCGAAGCCTCCACACGCATCCGCGATCGGATACGCGCCGGTCGAGCATACCGGTCGCCGTCGGCGGCTTGCAAAGTGGTTGGCACGCGGCGGCGTGGGGTGTGGTGGGGGCTGTCGGAGAGTGGTCGTGGGCGTGAAAAACCGCCCCCCGCGGTGAGGCGAGGGGCGGTCGTTGAGCGGGTGTCAGGAGGTCACGTTGAGGACCGTGTACCCGACCTGCTCGTTGGCGCCGTCCAGGTAGAAGACCGCGCCGAGGTAGTTGCCGTCGGCCTGGAGGCCGGTCCAGCTCGCCGTGACGTCGACCGCCGTGCCCGTGGTGACCTTGGCCGAGGCCGGGTTCACCGTCAGGTCGGCGCCTTCGCCACCGACGACCCACGTGTGCACCGGCACGTCGAGGGACGCCACCGGGGCCGCGTAGAGGTCGACGAACAGGACGTAGTCGGCGCCCGCGGGGAGCGTCACCGACTCGTCGGAGCCGCCGGCCGCGGAGTTGCCCAGGTACACCAGCTCGTCGCCGACCTTCTGGAACACGAAGAGGTCCACGTCGGTGCCTTCGCCGTACTGCGCGAAGTCGGCGTTGGCCGTCGAGAACCGCGCGAAGACCGCGTCGTCCGGCACGGACAGCTCGACCTTGCCGACGCGGTCACTGGTGGCCGGGTTGGCGGGGTCGAAGCCCTCTCCACCGGTCTTCAGCGGCAGCGTCGCGGCCTGGTCGGGCGCCAGGGCGGTCGCGACCGACTTCAGCGTCCCGCTGAAGCCGGGCTTCACCGACAGCTTCACCGAGCCGTCGGTGCCGGTGCCCGTCGCCTCGGCCGGGGCCGAGAGCGCGACGGAACGGACCGCGATGGGGCTGCGGACCGTCTTGCCCTTGAGCGAACGCCACGTGAGGGAGCCGAAGGAGTACTGCTCCAGCGCGGCGGTCGTGCGCGTGATGGTGACCTTGAAGGTCGCCGACGCGCCCGGGCGCAGCGTGATGCTCTGCTTGTCGACGCTCACCTTGGTGCCCGCGGGCGCCTCGATGGTCGCGAAGTACGTCTCGGTCTTCGTGCCGACGTTGGTGACCGTGCGGGTCACCGTCTGCTTGCCGGCGAGGTCGCCGACCGAGATCGAGGCGTAGTTCAGGTCCGAGGGGTCGATCGAGCCGACGCCGCCGGAGTTCGACTCGGGGTCGGGCTCCGCGCACATCTCCGCGCCGCCCTGGAGCAGCTGCCACTGGCCGAGGCCACAGGCGTACTGCACCCACTCGACCGGGTTCGAGTCGTAGACCAGGCCCGGGTCGAAGGCCTTCGCGATGGCGACGTGGCCGGCACCGAAGTCGAGCGGGGTGGCGTTGTGCCCGCCGCGCTGGATCGGCTTGCCGGTGTTGTCGGTCTGCGACGCGGTGGTCATCATCGCCGACTTGACCGCCATCGGCGACCAGTCCGGGTGCTTGCCGATGATCAGCGCGGCCAGGCCCGCGATGTGCGGGCTCGACATCGAGGTGCCCTGGTAGGACGAGTAGTTGTTGCCGTTGTTGCCGGGAGGCGCCACGGCCGCGATCACGTCCACGCCGGGCGCGGTGATGTCGGGCTTGAGGAGGTCACCGCCACCGGCGTTCGCCGGTCCGGCCGAGGAGAAGCCGGCCATCTCGGGCGCGCGCTTGCTGACCTGCTTGCCGGCCTCCAGCGACGCGGTGGGCGTCTTGGTGGACTTCAGGTAGTTCAGCAGCTTGGTGCCCGTGGCGGCGTTGACGTGCACCGACGGGACGACCTGGAAGTCGGCCGCGATGTCCGCGGCGCCACCGGGCACGTTGAACTGGATCATGCCGACGCCGCCGGCCTGCTTGACGGCGATCGACTTGTCGGTACGGGCGTTGACACCGCGCTGGCAGGCGACGATCTTCCCGGCCGCCTTGGCCGGGTCGAGGGCGCCGATCACGCACAGGTTGGCGTCGGACGCGCTCGCGCCCGCGGCCGGGATGTCCTTGGCGAGGACGACGTCCGTGCTGGGCAGGGCCGCGCCACGTCCCGCGCCGGTGAGCTTCTGTCCGTCGCCGAGGAGCGCGGCGGCCTGGAAGTCACGGTCGTGGGTGCTGGCGGCGACCGTGGTCAGCCACGGGCTGTTGTGCGCCACCGTGCTCGCGCCCGGGCCGGAGTTACCGGCCGAGGCGGCCACGAACACACCCGCGGCGGCGGCGTTGAGGAACGCGATCTCGACCGGGTCGACGACGTAGGTCGAGGAACCCGAGATCGAGTAGTTGATCACGTCGACGCCGTCGGTCGTGGCCTGCTCGATCGCGGCGACGAGGTCGACCGTGGTCGCGCAGGCGTCGGGGTCAATGGTCTCCCAGCACGCCTTGTAGATCGACAGGCGAGCGGCCGGGGCCATGCCCGAGATCTTGCCGACGGGGGTGCCGTCGATGCTCGCGTCGACGCCGTGGTTGCCGGCGGCGGTCGAGGCGGTGTGGCTGCCGTGTCCGCCGAAGTCGCGCGGCGAGTCGAACTCGCCCTCGACGGGCGGGGTGGAGCTGGCCTTGATGCCCTCACCGAAGTAGCGGGCGCCGATGACCTTGTTGTTGCACTCGACGTTGGCGGTCGGGTCCTCGTCGGAACCCTGGTCGCAGGTGCCGGTGAAGCCGCGGGCGCCACCGTAGACGGCCTCGTCCTCACCCTCGGGGCGCGGCTCGGGCAGCGGCGCGAACGAGGGGTTCTCCGGCCAGTAGCCGGAGTCGACGATGCCGACGACGACGCCGGAGCCGGCGTTCTCGTCGCCGCCGTACTGCGTCTCCCAGACCCCGTTGGCGCCGGTGAGGCCGAGGAAGTCGGGCGTGCTCGACGTGTCGGGCGCGTGGAGTTCGTTCTTCCACATGTTGGTGACACCGTTGGTCTTGGCCATCGCGGTGGCCTCGGTCGCGGTGAGCTTTACCGCGAAACCGTTGAAAGTGGTGTCATAACTGTAGATTTTGTCGGCGCCGGGGACTTTGGTCAGCACCGATTCCTGGGCTTGTGCCAGATAACCCTCGTAGGCCTGCACGGCGGGGTCGGTGGAACTGAGTCCCTCGCCCTCCGCCGGCTTCGTGGCCGCGTAACCGGATATTCCGCCATCGTAAGAAGCGACGGGGAGTCCGGCGACCTGCACGAGGTATGTACCGGCTTCATATGCTTCGCTGCCCGGGACACCCGGGTCAGCCTGGGCGCTACCTGTGCCCACCAGCGCGAAGGCGGTGACCGCCGCGGTGGTGAAAGCAAGCGCCGCCGGGCGTTTAAACCCGGCCACTCGCTGTGACGACACTAGTTGTTGCCTCCTCCGAAGCGCGATCACACGAACGCGCTAGGCGGAGCCTAGGGAAAACGCAGTGCTCGGGAAATATGTCACAAGCACTTGATCAGCATTAGTGATCTGGGCGTTATCAAATCGAGATCTGTAATTGTGTTATTCAGTTTGTGAGCCAGCTGAGCTGTTCTTTGAAAAGGGCGAATCCGACGAAGGCCACAATGTCGAGGAGGGCGTGGGCGACGACGAGTCCGCCGATCCGGCCGGTGCGCTTGTACCAGTAACCGAAGACCAGCCCCATGACGAAATTGCCCACGAATCCACCGAAACCCTGATAGAGGTGGTAGGCGCCTCGCAGGGTCGCGCTGGACAGGATCACCGCGACCGTCCCGTACCGCATCTGCCGGAGCCGGGTCATGAGGTACCCGACGACCACGACCTCCTCCAGCAGCGAGTTCTGCACCGCCGCGAGGATCAGGACCGGCACGGCCCACCACACGCCCGGCAGGGCCTCGGCGACGACGGTGGTGTTCAGCCCGAGCTCGCGCGCGACGAAGTACAGCGCCAGGCCCGGGATGCCGATCAGGGCGGTGAGGCCGACGCCGCTGCCGAGGTCGAAGAGCGGGCGGCGCAGGTCGAGGCCGATGGTCCGCCAGGGGCTGACGCCGTCCCGCGCGAGAAGATGGACGGCGAAGGCGGCCGGGACGAGCGCGAAGACGATGCCGAGGAGCTGGTAGGTCAGGTCGAGCCACGGGCGGCCGGGCGCGGCCGAGCCGTTGAGGGTCGAGGTCGCCTGGGCGAGCCCGCCGGGGGCGGTGAGCTTGGCGATGATGCTGACCAGCGAGTACACCGCCGACTGGCCGAGCGAGATGGCCAGGACCAGCAGGACCTCGGTGCCGCGCTGCCGGCGCAGGGGGTCGGCGGTGGCTGTCGTCATGCCAGGGAAGGGTACGGGGTGGCGTCGCCGTGGGCACCCAGGAAGCACTCAGCCGGGGTTATTCACCCTACTTCGTATACTCACTGCGGCCACGCGCACGGAGCGGCGGCCAGAGCTATAGACGGAGGTCGATCTGTGCGCAGTCGCTGGCGTGCCCTTGGAGCCCGGCTGCGCCCACACCGGCTTCCCCTCGCGGTGTTCTTCCTGGCCTCGGTGTGGGTGATCTCGAACCTCTGGCTCGACCCGGCCGGCCGGATCATGAGCAACAACCCCGGCGGCGACCAGGAGCTGTTCGAGTGGATGCTCGAACACGCGGCCTACTCGATCACGCACTGGCAGAACCCGCTGGGCACGACGCTGCTCAATGCGCCGGACGGCGTCAACCTCATGGCGAACACCTCGGTGATCGCCATCGGGACGCTCTTCGCGCCGATCACGATCGCCTTCGGGGCGCCGTTCGCCTACACCCTGGCGATGACGCTCGGACTGTTCGGGACCGCGGCGACCTGGTACTACGTGATGGTCAAGCGGCTGCGCCTGTCGCGCATCGCGGCCTTCGCCGGCGCGGCGATCTGCGCCTTCGGCCCGGCGACGATGTCGCACGCCAACGCGCACCTCAACTTCACCGCGATGGTGCTCGTCCCGCTGATCGTCAACCAGATCCTGCGCCTGCGCGAACCGGGCCGGACCTGGCGCGGCGGCGTCGCCCTCGGCCTGCTGATCGTCGTGCAGATGTTCATCGGTGAGGAGATCGTCTTCCTCATCGCGCTGTTCATGATGGTCTTCACGCTCTTCTACGCCTTCATTCGCTGGGACGACGTCCGCGAGTGGATCCCGCGCTACGTCAGGGGTCTGGGCGTCGCGGCGGTCATCGGCGTGGTCCTGCTGGCCTACCCGCTGTGGTACCAGTTCTTCGGTCCCCAGTCCTATGTGGGCATTCCCTGGGCCGCGCGTGCCTTCGAGGCCGACGTCGCCTCCTACGTCGCGCTCCCGACCGGCTCGATCGCCGGAACCCTGCAACCGCCGGGGTTCTCCCTGCGGCACAACCCGACCGAGGAGAACACCTTCTACGGCTGGGGACTGGCGCTGCTGGTCATCGTCTTCGCGGTGTGGCTGTGGCGGCGGCATCCGGCGTTGCGCGCGGCGGTGCTGACCAGCCTGGTGTTCATGCTCTTCTCCTTCGGCCCCGAAGTGAAGATCAACGGCTGGTGGACCGGGATCCCCGGCCCCTACTCGCTCGTCGAGCACGTCCCGCTGATCGACTCGACGCTCCCGACCCGCCTGAGCCTGCCGCTGCTGCCGGTCGTGGCGCTGCTCGTCGCCTACGGCATCGACCAGGTGCGCTCGCTCGGGCACGGACGCGTCAAACCGCGCCTGTCGGAGGAGTCGGTCTACCGCAACCTGCGCATCGGCTGGTTCGCCGCGGTGACGGTCGCGGTGATCCCCCTGCTGCCGCTGCCGGTCGTCACCTCCGAGCGCTCCGGCATCCCCGAGTTCTTCACCGCCGGCACGTGGGACGACTACGTCGACGACGGCCGCACCCTCATCCCCGTGCCGCTGCCCGGCGAGGTGAACTGGACCGGCATGCGCTGGCAGGTCGCCGCCGATCTCGGCTTCGCGATCCCGCTCGGCGCCTTCATCGGCCCGCATCCCGAGACCGGCGACGGCATGTGGAGCGGTCCGCGCAACCCGACGGCGAGCCTGCTGTTCTGGGTCGACCGCACCGGGCAGGTCCCCGAGATCACGCCCGCGCACATCATCCAGGCCCGCATCGACCTCCAGGAGTGGAAGGCCGACGCCGTCGTGCTCGCCGACACGCCCTCGCAGGCGGCGCTGCTGAGCACGCTGACGGACCTGCTGGGTGAAGGCGAGCAGGTCGAGGGCGTGTGGGTGTGGGACGTGCGGGCGCTGACGCGAACGGCTTGACATTGACCCGAGGTCAAGGTGGACGCTCGCGCCATGAACGACACCGAAAAGGCCTGGACCGGCATGCTCCCGGTCGATGACACCGCCCTCGCCGTCACCGACACCGGCGGCTCCGGCACGCCCGTCGTCTACCTCAACGGTTCCTATGGGAGCCGCCGCCACTGGCGTCCCGTCGTCGGTGAACTCGGCGCCGGGTGGCGCCACGTCACCTATGACGAGCGGGGGCGCGGGAGGTCGGGGCTGTCGGCCGACTACTCCTTCGAGGCGTGCGTCCGCGACCTCGACGCGGTCCTCACGGCTCGCGGGATCGCGCGGCCGCTGCTCGTGGGGTGGTCGTACGGCGCGCTCCTCGGCGTGCACTGGGCGGTCCGGCATCCCGATCGCGTCGCCGGTGTGGTCGGCGTCGACGGGCCCTATCCGACCGGCTGGACCGAGGAGGCCGACCTGGAGAACATCCGGCGGTTGTTCCGGAAGGCCCGGTGGCTGCTGCCGGTGGCGCGCCTGTTCGGGAACGCGGGCCGGATGAGCGGTGAGGGGCACGTGGAGATCGCCATCGAGGCCCACCGGCTGCACGCCGAGCTCAATCCCGTCCTGGACGCGGTGACGGTTCCGGTCCGTTACGTCGTCGCCTCGGGGGAGGCCTTCGGCAGTTCGGGCACGCTTCAGCGGGACATGCGCAAGACCCTCGATCCGGTGCTCCTGCGCAACCCGAGGCTCACGGTGGCGGCGAAGGCCGCGGGCAACCACGGCACGGTCGTCCGCAAGGACTTTCGCGTGATCGCCGGGGTGGTCCGCGACCTGGCGGGAGAGGTCGGCTGAGGCCATGAGGGACGGCGTCACGATCGGCCGGGCGGCGGCCTTCGCGGGAGTCACGATCAAGACCGTGCGGCACTATCACAAGCACGGTCTTGTTCCCGAACCACCGCGTGACTCCTCCGGGTACCGCCGCTACCGTTCGGCCGACCTGCTGCGGCTCGTCCAGGTCCGGACGCTGGCCGCCGCCGGGGTGCCGCTGACCGAGGTCGGGCCCCTGCTCGACGTCGACGGCGACCGCTTCACCACGGCCCTCGCCGACGTCGAGCGGCGTCTCACCGAACGCATCGAGGAGCTGGCCGCCCGGCGGGACACGCTGCGCCGGCTGGCCCACGGCGACCGGGCACTGCTGCCCGAACGCGCCTGCCGGCTGCTCGACCGCGGTGTCGAACTCGGCCTCACCCCCGAGGAGATCGAGGCCCACCGTGAAGGCATGGTCCTCATGCGCGCCCTCGTGCCCGACGCCTTCGAGGACTACCTCGGCCACGCCGAGGAGGTGCTCGCCGACACGCGCTTCATGGCGCTGAACAGAGAGTGCTGGGCCGCCAAGGACCTGGCGCCCGACGACCCCCGCGTCGAGGAGCTGGCCACCGCGATGGCGGAGTGCTTCCTGGCCAACCCGGTGCTGCTGGGCTTCTCGATGGATCTCCAGGCCCGCACCGACACCGCCGGGTACGGGCTGCTCAACCACCACGGCGAGGACCACGGGCCGGCGATGGCGCGGCTGACATCGCTCGTCGAGAAGAGGCTGCGGGCGGCGGGCGTGACCATCCCGTACCAGTGAACGGGGCCGCGCCCGCTCGACGGCCGGGGGGTAGCGGGCGTCGTGGCACAATCGGCCCAATGCAGATCGGGATGCTCGGACCCTTCGAGGTGCGCACGGACGACGGCGGTCTCGCCGACGTCCCGGGCGCCCGCCTGCGCGGGCTGCTCATCGCCCTGGCGCTCAACCCGGGGCACGTCGTCCCGAAGGGCTCGCTGGTCGACTGGATCTGGGGCGAGCAGCCGCCCTCGGACGCCGCCAACGCCCTCCAGCGCCTGGTCTCCCGCCTGCGGAAGGTCCTGCCCGAAGGCTCCGTCGAGGGCCACACCGACGGTTACCGCCTCAACGCCGGACCCGACGACGTCGACGCCGTGCGCTTCGAGCGCCTCGTCGGCCGGGCCCGCGAGGACGACGAGTCGCAGCGGGTCCGGCGTCTGCGCGAGGCCCTCGGGTTGTGGCGCGGCTCGGCCATGCAGGACGTCGGGCTGCCCGAGAGCGCGGCCTTCGACGCGGCCGTCACGCGCCTCGAACGCCTGCGCCTGACGGCCATGGAGGACCGTTACGACGCCGAGGTCGGCCTCGGGCACGGCGCCGAACTGGTCACCGAGCTCACCGACCTGGTCGCCGCCAACCCGGTCCGCGAACGTCTCGTCGCCGCCCTCATGCGCGCCCTCGTCGCCAGCGGCCGCGACAGCGAGGCCCTGCTGGTCTACCAGCGCACCAGCGAGCTCCTCGGCGACGAGCTCGGCGTCGATCCCTCGCCGGAGCTGTCGGCCCTGCACGTCGCGTTGTTGCGCGGCGAACTCGGCGGCCGCGAGGAGAACCGTAAGACCAACCTCCGCGCCGAGCTGACCAGCTACATCGGCAAGGAGGCCGACCTGGCCGCCGTCTCCGAGCTCATCGGCGAGCACCGGCTCACGACCCTCATCGGGCCCGGTGGTTCGGGCAAGACGCGCCTGGCCACCGAGACGGGCCGCACCCTCCTCGGTGACCTCCCCGACGGTGCCTGGCTCGTCGAGCTGGCCCCCATCGGCCCCGACGACGACGTCGCCCAGGCCACGATCGCGGCCCTCGGACTCCGCGACGCGCTGCTCGGCGACGCGACGAACGCCGAGCCCGCCGACCGGCTCGTCGCCGCCATCCGCGAGCGCGACGCCCTGCTGATCCTCGACAACTGCGAGCACGTCATCGAGACGGCCGCGGCCTTCGCCCACCGCGTCCTCGGCGAGTGCCGCCGCCTGCGGATCCTCGCGACCAGCCGCGAACCCCTCGGCATCACCGGTGAGGCGCTGTGGCCGGTCGCGCCCCTGGCCCTCCCCGCCGCCGGGGCCGACGCCGCCGCGGCCGAGTCGTCCCCGGCCGTCATGCTGCTGCTCGACCGCGCCCGCGCGGTCCACAAGGACCTCACGGTCGACGCGCTCACCCTGTCGACGCTGGTGCGGATCTGCCGCACCCTCGACGGCATGCCCCTGGCGATCGAGCTGGCCGCGGCGAGGCTGCGCACGATGTCCGTCGACCAGCTCGCCGAGCGCCTCGACGACCGTTTCCGCCTCCTCACCGGTGGCAGCCGCACGGCCCTGCCCCGCCACCGCACCCTGCGCGCGATGGTCGACTGGAGCTGGGAGCTGCTCAGCGACGCCGAACGGACGGTCCTGCGCAGGCTCTCGGTCTTCCACGGCGGCGCGAGCCTGGAGGCCGCCGAGAAGGTCTGCGCCGGTGAGGCCGTCGAGGACTACGAGGTCCTCGACCTCCTCGACGCCCTCGCCGAGAAGTCCCTCGTCGTCGTCCAGGGTGAAGGCGCCGCCCGCTACCGCATGCTCGGCACCATCAAGGAGTACGCCCAGCAGCGACTCGCCGAGGCGGGGGAGACCGACCTCGCCCGCCGTGCGCACCTGGCCTTCTTCACCGAGCTCACCAACACCGCCGAACCGCACCTCCGTCGCGCCGACCAGGTCGACTGGCTCGGCAGGGTCCAGGCCGAGCACGACAACATCGTCGCCGCCATGCGCGGTGCCATCGCCGCCGGCGAGGCGCCCGAGGCGATGCGGCTCGCGGCGGGCTGCGGCTGGTACTGGTGGCTCGGCGGCAGCCGGGCCGAGGGCATGGAACTGCTGACGGCCGCCACCGAACTGCCGGGCGAGGTGCCCGGGGACATCCGCGCCACCGTCTACGCCCTCATCACCATGTTCCTCAACACCGGCCCGAGCGACGCGCACGCCGCCGCCGAGTGGATCCGGCGGTCCTACGAACTCGTCAAGGACCACCCGCGCGGCCACCCCGCGCTCGGCCTCGTCGTCGCCAGTGAGCGCCTCCTGCACGGGCCCGAGGGCTTCGTCAGCGCCTTCGAACCGGTGCTCGCCGACCCCGACCCGTGGGTGCGGGCGCTCGCCCGCCTCCAGACGGGCAAGATGCGGATCGTGCTCGGCGTCGAGGTCGACCTCGCCGAGACCTATGTCGCCCAGGCCCTCGCCGAGTTCCGCGCGCTCGGCGAGCGCTTCGGGATCTCCTTCGCGCTGACCGAGCTGGCCGACCTGCTCGCCGGGCGCGGTGAACTGGTTCGGGCCTGCGAGTACTACGAGGAGGCGATCGCGGCGATCGCCGAACTGGGCGTCGAGGACGACGTGATCCGGATGCGCGGCCGGCAGGCGCTGATGTACTGGATCTCGGGCGACGAGGATGCCAGCGCGGTCGCCCTGGCGGAGGCCGAGCGGGGCGCCCAGCGGGTCACCTGGCCGGGCACGCTCGCGCAGCTGGCCATGGAGCGGGCGATGCTCGCGCGCTGGAGCAGTGACGCCGACGAGGCCCTGCGGCAGCTCGACATCCTGCGGACCGCGCTGGGGCCGGAGGCGGAGCGCCCGAACATCGTCGCGACGACGCACGACCTGCTGGGGTACCTCGCCGAGGACCTCGAACTGGCCCGTGCGGAGCACGCGGCGGCGATCGCGGCGGCCGACGAGTCGGCGCACGCGATGATCATCGCGCAGTCGCTGGTCGGGGTGGCCGACCTGGCGCTGCGCCTCGACGAGCCCGAGCAGGCGGCGCGGCTGGTCGAGGCCAGCTATGTCGTACGCGGACGGCCCGACCGTTTCCAGCCGGACTCCGCGCGCATCGAGCGGGTGGTGCGAAGCCGCCTCGGGGACACGGGGTACACCGAGGCGGCGGCGGAAGGGGCGGGCGTGGACTGGCGGGAACTGGTCGCGGTCACGCTCGCTTCGTGAAGGACCGGCGCGCCCAGACGTAGCCGATGACGGCGATCGCGACACACCAGGCGATCGCGGTGATCGTGTCGGTGGAGTCAGGCGTGCCGGCGAGGAGGCCGCGCAGGGTCTCGATGATCGACGTGAAGGGCTGGTACTCGGCGAACTGCTTCAGGCCGGGGCCCATCTTGTCGGCCGGGACGAGCGCGCTGCTGAAGAACGGAAGCATGACCAGCGGCAGGACGGCCATGCCGGCCGTCTCCGGCGACTTCGCGAACAGGCCGAGCGCGATGGTGAACCAGGCGGCCGCGATGGACAGCAGGAGGACGATCCCGGCGACGCCGAGCCAGTCGGTGAAGCTCGCGTTCGGGCTGAGGCCGAGTGCGAAGGCCACGCCGAGCACGGCCGCGATGGCGATCAGGTTGGTCAGGACGCTGGCGATGACGTGCCCGGTCAGCACCGCGCCGCCCGAGACATCCATGGTCTTGAAGCGGTTGATGATCCCCTTGGTCATGTCGGAGTTCACCGCGGTCGCCACCGCTCCCAGGCCGTAGCAGACGGCCATGAGGAGCATGCCGGGCGTGGCGTAGTCGACGTAATCGACGCCGACGCTGAAGGCGTCGCCGAGCATGTAGACGAACATCAGCATCATCACGACGGGCATGAGCACCGCGTTGAAGACCGAGGTCGGGTTGCGGGTGAGGTGCTTGACGTTGCGGCGGAGCATCACCGCCGAGTGGGACTTGCTCATTTCGCGGCCTCCGCGGTGTGGCCCGTCAGGGCGAGGAAAACGTCGTCGAGGTCGGGGGTGTGCACCGAGAACTCCTCGGCGCTGAGGGAGTGCTCGTCGAGGCGGTCGAGGAGGGACCGCAGCGACTTCGTGCCGCCGTCGCTGGGGACGCGCAGGGCCAGGGCCTCGTCGTCACGGGTGGCGTCGGGGAAGATCCGCGCGGCCGCGTCGAGTTCGGCGCCGGAGGTGAAGCGGAGCCGGACATGAGTGCCGGGCAGCTGGCGCTTGAGCTGGTCGGGCGTGCCCTGAGCGACGAGTCGGCCCTGGTCGAGGACGGCGATGCGGTCGGCGAGCTGGTCGGCCTCGTCGAGGTACTGGGTGGTGAGGAAGATGGTCGCGCCGTCGGCGACGAGCTCGCGAATGATGGTCCACATCGTGCGGCGGCTGCGGGGGTCGAGGCCGGTGGTCGGCTCGTCGAGGAAGATGATCTTCGGGTTGCCGACGAGCGTCATGGCCAGGTCGAGTTTGCGGCGCATGCCGCCGGAGTAGGTCGAGGCGTGCTTGCCCGCCGCTTCGGTCAGGTCGAAGCGGTCGAGGAGGTCGGCGACGACGCGCTTGCCGTCCTTGGCGGGGACGCGGCTCAGGTCGACCATGAGCTGGAGGTTCTCGCGGCCGGTGAGGAGCTCGTCGACGGCGGCGAACTGGCCGGTGACGCCGATGGCCGCGCGGACCGCCTTGGCGTCGGCGGTGATGTCGTGTCCGGCGACGCGGGCGGTGCCGCCGTCGGCCTTCATGAGGGTGGTCAGGATGTTCACGGTGGTGGTCTTGCCGGCGCCGTTCGGGCCGAGCAGGGAGAAGATCGTGCCCGCGGGGACGTCGAAGTCGACGCCGTCGAGGACGGACTTGTCCTTGAACGCCTTTCGCAGCCCGGAGACCGTGATCGCTGATGGAGTCATGCGCCTACTGTCGGAGGCGCCGCTGACACGGCTCTGTCATCGCACTGACACCAGGATTGACGCCATGTCTGACGGCAGTGGGGCGTCAGCTGTCCTGGCTGGTGGTGGGTACCTTCGGCGCATGTCCGGACGCGCCGAGCAGCTCGCCGAGTTCCTCTCCACCTGCGAGCGGATGTTCATTCCGCCCGCCGAGCCGTACTTCGCGTGGGCGCGGGAGAGGCTCCCGGCGGGGTCGGCCGGGCGCGTGCTCGACCACACGGTCTTCGACGGGTTCATCAAGGGGACGTCCTGGCACGTCCGGGCGATGATCATGACGGCCGCGCGCCTCGACGTGCCCCTCGTCGTCCCGGCCTCCGCCGCGATGATCGCGTGGTCGCGACGCGGCACCGCGGGTGGGGTGTGGGCGATGCGGATGCTGCTGGATCTGCCGCTCGTCGAGATGGACGTGCTGGACGCGGAGTCGGCCTTCGGCGCCGCCAGGCTCCCCGCGATCCGCGACGACGTCCTGACCGACTTCGCCACCGCGCACGTCGTGCACGTCGCGAGGACCCGGGGGTGGCCCGTCGTCACCACCGACGCCACCGACATCCGGCGCATCGCGCGGGACGTGGCGGTCGACGAGTGCCCCGGGAACACGCGATGAGCGTGCGGGTGGTGGAGGCGGGGGACGTCGAGGGCCTCGTGGAGATGTTCGGGCAACTCGGGTACCCGGTGACCGTGGAGGCCCTGGCGGCGCGGATCCGGCGCAACACCGCGCCCGGCTACCGGGCGTGGGTGTACACCGACGCCGACGGCCGTCCCGTCGGCTTCGCCGGCGGGCACGTGATGTGGCCGTGGGAGCGCGACGAGCCGGTCGCCCAGCTGATGATCCTCATCGCCGACGAGCGGTTCCGCGGGCGAGGTGCCGGGTCGGCGCTGGTCGAGGCCTTCGAGGCGTGGGCCCGGGGCGAGGGCGCGCGGCAGCTGATGCTGGGGTCGGGGGCGGCGCGCGCGGAGGCGCACCGGTTCTACGAGCGGCGGGGGTACGTGGCGACGGGGGTGCGGTTCGTCAAGGAGGTGGCGTAGGGCTTTCGCGGTGGTCCCGCCCGAGCGAGTCTCGACACCCCCGCGCCGACGTCGGCCGACCAGCCGAACCACCTTCCCGAAATTCCCCCTTGCCAAATGGTCAAGAATCGTTGACCATTACTCGCATGTCTTCCGATCACGTGCCCGAGGCCTCTTCCGAGCAGGTCCCCGAAACCATCCACGTCACCACCGACGAACAGCTCCGCGCCGTCTCCAACCTCACCCGCCACCGGATCATGGCCGTCCTGCGCTTCGAGCCCGCGACGATCACCCAGATCGCCGAGCGCGTCGGCCTGGCCAAAGGGAGCTCCAGCTACCACGTCCGCCTGCTCGAACGGGCCGGGCTGATCAAGGTCGTCCGCACCCGCAAGGTCCGCGGTGTCATCGAGCGGTACTACGCCATGGCCGCGCGGGGGATCGTCCTCCCCGAATCCAGCGAAGGCGGACCCGACGTCCTGATGCGGCACGCGGTCGCCGACCTGGAGGCCGCACCGGTCGACGGTGAACGGCACGTCCGGATGGCCCACCTGCGGCTCACCGAGGAGCAGTTCGCCGAACTCGGCGCGCGGCTGAACGCCCTCGCCGACGAGTACCGCGAACTGTCCGACCCCTCGCTGCCCGACACGTCCCTCGTGTTCGCGCTGTTCCACCCCGGCACGCGCGCGCGGACCGAACGGGACGCCACGTGACCGCGCCCGGCTTCGGGCGGCTGTGGACCGCCCAGACGATCTCCTCCCTCGGCGACGGCGTCACCCACGCCGCCCTGCCACTGCTCGCCCTGACGCTCACCCGCGACCCGATGACGCTCGCCGTCGTCACGGCCGCCGGAACCCTGCCGTGGCTGCTCTTCGGCGTCCTCGGCGGCGCCCTCGTCGACCGCTGGGACCGTCGCCGCACGATGTGGGTCACCGACGCCGCCCGCGCCGGCCTGCTCCTCATCCCCGCGGCCGCCGCCGCGTTCGACGTCCTGAGCGTCCCGCTGCTCGCGGCCGTCGCCTTCCTCCTCAGCCTCGGCGGACTCCTCTTCGACACCGCCGCCACCGCCTACCTGCCCGACCTCCTCGGCCGCGACCAGGCGCTCCTGGAACGCGCCAACTCCCGCCTGCGCGGCGCCCAGACCGCCGCCTCCGGCTTCGCCGGACCCCCGGCGGGCAGCGCCCTGCTCGCCCTCGGGCGGTCGGTCCCCCTGCTCGCCGACGCCGTGTCCTTCGCGGTCTCGGCATTCCTCGTCCGGTCACTGCCCGCCACGTCCCGGCCCGTACCGCGGGCCCGCGAATCGCTACTGCGCCAGGCGCGGGCCGGCGCCTCCCACGTCTTCCGCGACCGGCTGCTCCTCGGCCTCGCGCTGCGACCGGCGGTCGGCAACATCGCCTTCGTCGCCATGGAAACCGTGCTCGCCCTCTACGCGCACGACCGCCTCGGCATCAGCACCTTCGGCTTCGGCCTCCTCCTCACCGCCGAGGCCGTCGGCGGCCTGCTCGGCGCCGGCATCGCCTCCCGGCTCGGCCGGCGCCTCGGCACCGGCACCGCGCTCACCTGCACGGCCGCCGTCGAAGGACTCGCCATCCTCGGCCTCGCCGTCGCCCCGAACCCCTACGTCGCCGGCCTCGCGCTCGCCGTCTGCGGAGCGGGCATGGGCGCCACGATGGTGCTCGCCCCTTCCCTGCGGCAGGCGATCGTCCCCGCCCACCTGATGGGCCGGGTCACCTCGACCTCCCGCATGCTCGCCATGTGCGCGGCACCGTTCGGTGCCTTCCTCGGCGGCTGGCTGGCCTCGGCCTTCGACGTGCGCACGCCCTTCTTCGTGGGCGCGGGTCTGCTTCTGACGATGACCGCGGTGACGGCGACGATGACCAGCAACCGCAGGGTCGAGGCCGCGCTGCGCGCCGCCGCCGAGGCCGACGTCCCGGTATCCGCGGTCGCGCCCGACCTGGTCGAGCAGGGTGCCGTCTAGAGCTTCGCGAGGGCCCGGGTCACGACGCCGACGGGGACACCGACACCCCCGGCTCCGGTCCGGGCCCTTCCGTCAGCCGGCTCACGCCGACCCCGGCGCACACGAACACGGTGATGGCCGCGAGGACCACCAGCGCGACCTTCCGGCGCCGGCTCCAGACCGGTCGCTGCGCGAAGCTTGCGGGCATCCGCGAACCCTACGCCAGCCCCGCCTCACGCGCGCGGATCGCCGCGTGCACGCGGCTGCGCAGTCCCAGCTTGGCCAGCACACGGCTGACGTGCGTCTTCACCGTCGCCTCGGCCATGCCGAGTTCGGCGGCGATCTCGGCGTTCGCCGCGCCCCTGCCGAGCGCGGCGAAGACCTCCTTCTCGCGGGGCGTCAGCTGTGACAGGTCCAGCGTCGTCGACTCGGCCGGTACGGCCCGCGCGAAGCGCGCGATGAGCCGCCGCGTCACCGCCGGGGAGATCAGCCCGTCGCCGCGCGCGACGATCCGCACGGCGTCGATGAGCGCCTCGGCGTCGGTGTTCTTCAGCAGGAAGCCCGCCGCGCCCGCCTGGAGCGCGCCGAAGACGTACTCGTCGACGTCGAAGGTCGTCAGGATCAGCACGTCGACGACCCCGCGCAGCGCCTCGGTCGCCGCGATCCCGTCCATGCGCGGCATGCGCACGTCCATCACGACGACGTCGGGTTTCAGCTCGCGCGCCATCGCGACGGCCTGCTCCCCGTCGGTCGCCTCCCCCACGACCTCGACGTCGGACGCGCCGCCGAGGATCAGCACGAGCCCGGCGCGCACCGCCGCGTGGTCGTCGGCCACCAGGACCCGGATCGTCACGTCGTCTCCTCCATCACCGGCAGTTCCACATGGACCCGCCATACCGACTCCTCCCGGCCGGCCCGGAAGGTCCCGCCGAGCAACTGCGCCCGCTCCCGCATCCCGACCAGCCCGGCGCGGGCGTTCACACCGATCGGCTCCTCGACGACGACACCCGGCGGGCTGTCCACGGTGATCGTCACCAGCCGGGGCGCGTAGTCGACCCGCACCACCGCCGAGCCGTCGCCGTACTTGCCCGCGTTGACAAGGGACTCCTGCATGATCCGGTACCCGGCGAGGTCGACCGCGGCGGGCAGTTCGCGCGGCTCGCCGGTCACGAGCAGCTCGACGTCGAGGCCGAGGTCGCGGTGCCGGCCGACGAGACGGTCGGCCTCACTGAGCCGGTGGCTCACCGGTTCGTCGACGGTCTCGTCGTCGGAGCGCAGCAGCTCGATCATGTTGCGCAGCTCCGAAAGGCCCTGCACGCTGTTGTCGCGGATCGTGTCGAGTACCCGCCGGCTCGTCGCCGCGTCCAGGTCGGGCCGCGACAGCAGCGCCGCCGACTGCACCGCGATCGCGCTGAACTGGTTGGCCACCAGGTCGTGCAGCTCCCGCGCCATCCGTGTCCGTTCGGCGTTCACCGCGCCCCGGCGGTCCATTTCGGACAGTCGGGCGACCTGGGCCGCGTGCTCCCGCGCGATGTCGGCGCGGTCGCGGTACATGCGCACCAGCAGGCCCGTCAGGACCGGCGTCGCCATGATCCCCACGACGATGAGGAACAGCAGGATTCCCCAGCGCGGCTCACCGGCCCAGGTCCCGAACCACAGCCCGGCGGCCACACCCCCGGTGAGCGTCAGACCGCCCAGCCACCAGTGCAGGCGCCGCCAGCCGTAGGCGACCGCCGAGTACACGTTGTCCTCGAAGATCAGGAAACCGGCCGCCGACAGCCCCATCCACGCGTCGATCGCGAACGCGACGAAGCCCACGTACAGCGTCACCATCGGCATGCCCCGCCGCAGCAGGATCGCCAGCGCGCCGAGGCCGAGCGGCAGCAGCCGCCACTCCAGCGGGTAGATCACGCCGTTGTTCGACCCGTACGCGCCGAGCAGCGCCAGCACGACACCGCCGAGCAGCGCCCCCAGCGCGTACCCGGCGTCGATCCTCGTCTGGCGCGCGTCCGCCTTCCACAACCTCACCGCTACATCCCACCACCCGTGAGGGCCCGCCGCCTCACACCCCGCGCGGAGCATCGACTACATCGAAGGTCGTACGCGGGTTTCGTGCCTGGTGGCGACGTATCCGGACGGAGCGGCCGCGAGGCTTGAGGGGAGTCGTCGACAAGGACGGGGAGGAAGCGTCGTGGCAGCGTTCATCATCGGAGCCGAGGTGGCCTTCTGGCTGTTCATCGGCCTCGGACTGGCCGTCCGCTATCTGCTCAAGATGCCCCGGACCAGCGTGTTCGTCCTTCTGCTGGTGCCGCTCATCGACGTGGTGCTGCTCGTCGTCGCCGTCGCGCACATGCGGCAGGGCGCGACCGCCGACCTCACCCACGCCCTCGCCGCGCTGTACCTGGGCTTCTCGATCGTG
This sequence comes from Phytomonospora endophytica, assembly GCF_014202425.1. Lineage (GTDB taxonomy): Bacteria > Actinomycetota > Actinomycetes > Mycobacteriales > Micromonosporaceae > Phytomonospora > Phytomonospora endophytica. The sequence goes on from NZ_JACHGT010000006.1 coordinate 94,265, forward strand.
TTCGGGCACGCCATGATCCGCTGGGCCGACCAGCGCGTCGCGCACCGCTTCGCGGGCGGCCCGCCGCCGAAGAAGGGCCCGAAGTACGGCATGGCGCGGGCGAAGGACGAGTGGATCTTCGCGGTCAAGACGCTGGTCGCCTGGGGTCTGGCGATGGGGATCGTCTACCTGATGGTGTGGCTCGTCGGCGATGCCGAGGTCACCGGATCCCTGGTGGCGTCGGTGAGCTGGGCGGCGAAGATCCCCGGGATCTGCGCGATCATCGCGCTGACCTACACGATCTGGCCCAAGACGCCGAAGACGCCCGCGCAGGAGGCCGAGGCCGCCGAGGAGGCGAGCGGACTCCAGCGCAGGCCGAAGTCGGAGCTGAGCAGCATCGAGCGGGTCAACTCGGGACTGTGAGGGGGAGGCACGGCGGCGGACGGAGACGTCCGCCGCCTTCGCCGTGCGCGGATCAGCGGCCGCCCGGGAGCAGCCGGACGTGGTGCGACAGCCCGTCGCCCAGCCAGCCCGCCTTGTCGTCCTCGGGGAACGCCGACGCCGCGCCCGTGAGCACTCCGTCCGGTGCGGCCCGCAGGGCCAGCATCAGGTCGGGGCTCCACGGCCCGACCCCGGGAGCGGCCAGCCGGACCGGCACGGTCACGTCGAGATCCCAGTCGCCCGAGGCGATCGCGGAGGTCCGCGCGGCCACACCGTCCACATTGACCTCGACGTCGCGCTCCCCGACGGTCACCGTGATCGGCAGTGCCGGCCCGGAGGTCTCGATGACCCCGGTCCAGATCCCCCGCGGCAAGGGCGAAGGCCGCTCGGGCGTGGTGCCCGGAGGCAGCAGCGCGCGCGTGAAGCCGGGGACGAGCTCGGTGAGGACGTGGTCGAGCAGCGCCGTGCGGACCTTCGCGCCGGAACGGTTGGTGAGGACCGCGACCGCGAGCCGCCGCGCCGGCACCACGACGAGCATCGTCGCCACACCGCCCATGCTGCCGCTGTGCGACAGCAGCCGGGGTTCGCCGGTGCCGATGAACCAGCCCAGACCGTAGCCCTGGTCGGGGTTGTAGGGGCGCGGGTCGAACATCGCCGCGGCCGTTTCGGGGGCGAGCAAGGTGGGTGCGCCGAGACCGAAGCGGACCAGGTCGGACGCACTCGTCCACAGCAGCGAGGCGCCCCGGTGGGTGGTGTCGTAGTCGGGATAGCGGCGGCCGTCGGCGGTGTATCGCGACGCCGATTCACCCACATAGGACGGTCCGATGTGGGCGGTGGACATGCCCAGCGGCGTGAACACGGTGTCGCGGACGTAGTCGGCGGGCTCGCGGCCGGTCGTGTTGCGCAGCACGGCGTCCAGGAGCCCGTAGCCGAGGTTGGAGTAGCCGAAGGCGGTGTCCGGCTCCCGGTACGGGCGGCCGTAGTGGGCGAGGGTGTCGGCGAGCGAGGCCACCTCGGCACCGTCGTAGGCGAAGTCGAAGTGGGTGCCGAAACCGGCGCGGTGCTGGAGCGTCTGCCGGATCGTCGGGGGAGTGAACCGGTGCGCGGGGAGGGCGAGCCCGAGATGTTTCTCGATCGGGTCGTCGAGGGAGAGGAGGCCCGCGTCGGCCGCCGCGCACACCGCCGTGGCCGTCACCGGCTTGGTCACCGACGCCGAGAGATAGGCGGTGCCGGTCGTCGCCGGGCGCTTCGACGCGATGTCGGCGGCGCCCCAGGCGCCCGCGAAGACGACCTCGCCGTCGTGGGCCACGGCCACCGAGACCGAGGCGCCGTCGTGGGCCGTCAGGGCCTTCTCGGCCACTCGGGTGATTCCGTCGAGCATGGTGGCACCTCCGCGCGTAGGCCACCGACCCTACCGACGCCGTCGGCGGCGGGATCGGCGATGCCGCTCACACGAGGGGGAGCAGGCCGCGCTCGGCGAAGACCTTCTTGGCGGTGAACATGGCGTTGAGGCCGCGCGGGAAGCCCGAGTAGACGGCGGCGTGCATGATCGCCTCGACGATCTCGGCGGGCGTGAGGCCGACGTTCAGCGCGGCGTTGACGTGCACCTCCAGCTGCGGTTCGCACCCGCCCATCGAGGTCAACGACCCGATCGTGACGAGCTGACGATCGCGCGGGGCGAGGCCCGGACGGGAGTAGACGTCGCCGAAGCCGAACTCGACGATGTAGCGCCCGAAGTCGGGCGCGATGTCGGCGAGGGAGTCGATGACCTTGTGGCCGCCCTCGCCGTCGATGGCGGAGAGCCGGGCGAGGCCGCGGGTGAAGCGGTCGTTGTCGGGCATAGGGTCCAACCTTTCAGTTGGTGGGAGGGGTTTGACGGTACAGGGTGGGGAGGGGATTACCAACTGAACGGTTGTCAGAAACTGGCGTAAGAAACTGGCGTCAGTGACGGGTGGCAGTGACGGTCGTCAGCGGCGTGCGGCAGGAGCGAGTGGCGGGGGCGAGTGGCGGGACGGGCGTGTGGATCGCGCGGGCGGGAAGGCGTGTGGATCACGCGGGTGGAGCGGACGGCAGGCGGTTCGCCTGCGTGGACGCGAACCGGGAAGTCCGGCTCGGCCAGCGCGGACGGCAGCGCCGTTCCCGCGAACCGCGACTTCCGGTTCCGCGCACGCCAGCGGCGGCGTCCGCCCACGCGAGCGGCGGCCCTGGGTTCCGCCCACACGAGCTGCGGTCCGCCCACGCGAACGGGCGCCGTCGACCGCCTCACGCCAGACTTGACTCGACCACTCCGGAGGTGCCCGTGCCCAACGCCATCACCACCCGACGCCGCCGCTTGCGGGCACTCCGCGCGCACGCCTGGTGGATCGGAGTCTGCGCGCTCGCGGGGTTCGCCGCCGGGTGGGGACTCACCGGAGGAAGCGTCGCCGGGGGCGTCATCGGCGCGGTTGCGAAAGGCGCCCTCTGGACGGGCGTGGTGTTCTTCGCCGCTCGCGAGGAAGCCGAAGACCGTCCTGCGAAGCGACGGCTCCCCCGCCCGAGCCCGCCGGTCCCGCGCTCGCGCTGGGTCACTGGCCGTCTGCGCCGGTCGCGACGCTGATCGGTGGTGTCACAGCGCTCGCGCAGCCGTGCCCGCCGGTCCCGCGTTCGCCCTGGGTCACTGGCCGTCTGCGCGGGCCGCGATGCTGATCGGCGGCGGCACCGGTCCTAGCGCGGCTTTTGTGGTCAAGGCTGCTCCGCCTCCGTGCACGCGAGGGGGTATCCGCCCGCCGCACGAACGGTGGTGGCGTTCCGCTGTCCTCGGCCACGTGAGAGGCGGCGTGCCGCTCTGGGATGCGGCCGGCTGTTCGTCTCCGGGCACGCTGGCCGGGAAATCCGGCACCGTCCACGAGCGGCGGTCTCCGGTTTCCCTCACGTGAGCGGTGGCCCTCGGTTCTGGCTACGCGAGCAGCGGTGTGTCCGGCTCCGCCCCGCCGCACGAGCGGCGGCGTCTGACTCTGCCCACGCCAGCGGCGGCCCCGAGTGGTGGCCTTCGGTTCTGGCCACGCGAGCTGGTAGTCCGGCGCCGCCCACGGACGGCGCCGCCGGTTCCTGCCCACGCCAGCGGCGGCCCCGAGTGGTGGCCTTCGGTTCTGGCCACGCGAGCTGGTAGTCCGGCGCCGCCCACGGACGGCGGCCGCCGGTTCCCGCCCACGCCAGCGGCGGCCCCGAGTGGTGGCCTTCGGTTCTGGCCACGCGAGCTGGTAGTCCGGCGCCGCCCACGGACGGCGCCGCCGGTTCCCGCCCACGCCGGCGGCCCCCGAGTGGTGGCCTTCGGTTCTGGCCACGCGAGCAGCTGTGTGTCCGGCTCCGCCCCACACGAGCGGCGGCGTCTGACTCTGCCCACGCCAGCGGCGGCCCCGAGCGGTGACCTTCGGCCCTGCCCACGCGAGCGGCGGCCTCCGGTTCCCCACCCACACCCCCCACCCCACACACCGACGGCGGCGCCCGCCCCCGCGAACGCCGCCGTCGACCGCCTAACTCACCCATCGCTCACTCCCCGAGGAACGCCCCCAGGGCCGCCGCGAGCATCCAGGCGTCGTCGGCGCCGGCCAGTTCGCGGGCCGAGTGCATCGACAGCGCGGCCACGCCCACGTCGACCGTCGTGATGCCCAGGCGGGCGGCCGTGATCGGGCCGATCGTCGTCCCGCACGGCATCGCGTTGTTCGACACGAACACCTGCCACGGCACACCCGCGCGCTCGCAGGCCGCCGCGAAGATCCCGCGACCGCCACCGTCGGTGGAGTAACGCTGGTTCACGTTCACCTTGAGCATCGGCCCGCCGTTGGGCATCGGGTGGTGCCCGGGCTCGTGCTTCTCGCTGTAGTTCGGGTGCACGGCGTGCCCCATGTCGGCCGAGACGCACACGGTCGCGGCGTAGGCGCGCGCACGGTCCTCGTGCGAGCCCCCGCGCGAGTAGACGAGCCGGTCGAGGACGTTCGCGAGCAGCGGACCGCCCGCGCCCGTGTCGCTCTCCGACCCGACCTCCTCGTGGTCGAAGGCGGCCAGCACCGGAATCCGCGACGGCGAACCCTGCGCGGCCGCGATCAGCGCGGCCGCGCCCGCGTGCACGCTGAGCAGGTTGTCGAGCCGGGACGCGGCGAGCAGCTCCTCGTCGCGGCCGAGGTAGGCCGGCGCCTGCACGTCGAAGGCCATCAGGTCCCAGCCGACCACCGAAGCGGCGTCGACACCGGTCTCCTTGGCGACGAAGTCGATGACGCCGTCCCCGTCGAGCTCACCGATACCCCAGATCGGCGTCAGGTGCTGTTGCGGATCGAGGACGAGACTCTGGTTGACCTCGCGGTTGAGGTGGATCGCCAGCTGAGGCACCCGCAGCAGCGGCCGGTCGACGTGCGCCAGCACCTGCGAACCGTCGGCGAGCGTCAACCGCCCGGCGAGACCCAGATCACGGTCCAGCCACGTGTGCCGCGGCACACCCCCGTAGACCTCGACGGCGATCTGGCGCCACCCGGCGCGACCGGTGTCCGGGTACGGCTTCAGCCGCAGGTTCGGCGAGTCGGTGTGCGCGCCCACGACATGGAACGGCGTCGACGCGCCCGCGCCTTCCGGCACGTACCAGGCGATCAGCGCGCCCCCGCGGATCAGGTAGCGCCCGCCGGGCGCCGCTTCCCACGCCGCGGTCTCCTCGACGGCCGTGAAACCGGCGCGCTCCAGCCGGGCCGCCGCCGCGCGAACGGCGTGGTACGGCGTTGGGCTGGCCGTCACATAGTCGATGAGGTCGTCGGTGTGCGTTCGGTCGAAAGCTACGGTGCTCACGGTGCTCCGATGGCGATAGTTCGGCAGAGGTCTCCGGCGCCGAGCCTAACTCCGGACGGGTTCCAGACGCGGCCGGTGAGCGCGTTTTGAGACGCACACCGCCCGACATCGGCGCCGTAATACGCGGTACCTTCACCTGCACGAGTCTTACGGGAGGAAATCGTGCTTGAGTACTGGCGTGCGGTCAGGGACATGGAGTACGTCGTGCCCACCGATCGCCCCCTCGACGAGCTCATCGAAGAGCTGACCGGCGCACTCACCTCTCCCCAAGCCGAACTGCGCGACGAGCTCGCCTACTCGACGCTGGTCACGTGGGTCCTCAACGGGACCCTCGACGACCGGCTCACCGACCTCGCCACCCGCATGACGAAGTTGCTCGAACACGAGGCCGTCCAGGCCCGGACCTTCGCGACGCTGATCCTGGCCGCCGTCGTCGAACGCGACAGTGCCGCCGACCTCTGCGACGTCGCCGACGTGCGCGACTGGCGGGACGCGTTCGTCACCTGGTACACCGGCGAACGAGACCTGCGCGGCTGGGACCCGAAGCTCGGCTGGCTGCACGCCGTCGCGCACGGTGCCGACACCCTCGGCGCCTTCGGCTGCTCCCCGCGGTTGAGCGCCGAGGAGGCCGCCGAGTTGCTCGCGGTCGCCGCGGTCCGGCTCGTGACACCCAACGACTACCTCTTCGCGCAGCAGGAGGACGACCGGCTGGCCCTGGCCGTCGCGCTGATCCTGTGCCGCCGCGACCTGGGGGAGGAGCAGTCGGTGGCGTGGCTCAGCGTCATCGACGGCTACTTCGCCACGGGGGAGCCGGGTCCCGTGCCGGTGCCGGCGTCGAACACGATGCGGACGCTGCATTCCCTTTACCTGCACGCCGACCTGGGTGTGCACTACGAGAACCTCACGCGCGACCTCGCGCACTCGGAGGCGGTGCGGAAGGCGATCGCGTCGTTGCTGGGGAAGGTCTGGCCTTCGCTGCCTACCGGCTGAGCGTCGGGGCGGCGATCCCGCGATCGGCCAGTTCGCACCGAACCCGGTCGAAGACCTGTCCGGCCGTGAGCCCACCGACGTCGACGTCGACGACGTCCCAGGCGGTCCGCGCGAGAAGTCGCCGCGTCAGCACGGCCTCCCCGCGCAGATGGGCGGCGGCCGACGCCAGGTCGTGTACCTCGCTGGTCCCCGGCTGCCGCGCGAGTTTGCCCGTGTACCAGTCGATCCAGCCGTCGTCCTCGCGTCCGACGGCCCGGCGGAGGGCGACCTCGGGGTCGTCGGAGAGGTAGACCACGACGACATCGGCGGGCCGGACGGCCTTGGCGAGTTCGCCGACGAATCCGGTCAGCGCCTCCTCGTCGTGCCCCCACGCCACAAGGGACGGAATGAACGGGACGAGGGCGTCGGCGACGAGGTACTTCCGTTGGGCCGCGAGCGATTCGCCGATGTAGGCGCGGGTGCAGGCGATCAGCGTGGCCGGTCGTACCGCACCGGTTCCCTCGGCGAACTCCTCGGCGACGGCACGGAACACGGGCCGCGTGAGGACGTGCTCCTCCTCGAAGTGGTCGGTGCCCGGCCCGAGCCAGGAGGCCAGAGCGCGGCACACCGTCGACTTGCCGACGCCCGGGCCGCCGCCGATGACGGCGATAAGCGTCGTCACAGCCACTTCACCGACTGCCCATGGGATCCGGCGATCGCGACGGCCCGCCCGTCGAGGGCGACGACCTGCGGTTCCGGGCCGTTCGCCGGTGCCGTGACGGGTACGGCGTGCGAAGGGAAGACCTCGGCGTCCTCGTTGGAGATCCAGTGCCCTGGAAGGGATCTGGCGAGCCCGGCGAAGTTCTCGCGGTCGGCCGGGTCGAGGACGTAGCCGAGCACCGAGGTGTGGAAGACGACGAGCGTCGCGTCGGCCGGGGCCTGCGCGGCGAGGGCGGGCAGGTCGGTGAGGAGGTCGCCCCGGACGAGCCGGGGCGGGTCCCGGCGGGTGAGTTCGGCGGCGGCGTGGAGGCGGGCGCGCCGGTGCTCCTGTTCGGGCCAGACGAGGGCGCTGAGCCAGCGCAGGACGTCGTCGTCGGTGATGTCGAGGGGGTTGAGGTCGAGACCCGCGCGCCAGACGACGTGGGGCACGCGGTCGGGGACGGGCACGTCGCCTTCGGGCGCGCATTCGAGGAGGACGGGGCTGGCGGGGTCGCCGACGGTCCGGCCGCCGTAGCGGTAGCGGTACCGGTCGGGGTACAGGCACAGGCCGGCCGAGGCGCCGACCTCCAGTAGCGCCAGGGGTTGCGGGAGCGCGGCGAGGATGGGCAGGATCGGCGCGCAGCGGCCGGCCTCGTTGGTCTGGGTGCGTCGCGCGAGCATCTGGGCGGCGACTTCGTCCCAGTGCCACATGAGCCAGTCGTGGAACTCCTCGGGCGTGCGGGTGGGGCCGCCGAGATAGCGGGTGGCGGCGAACAGCAGGTTCGGCTGCCGCTTGGGTTCGGGGAGTTCGTCGAGCAGGGCGAGCAGCCGGGCGTCGTCGGCGACGAAGTGCGCCAGGCGTTCGTAGCTGCGCGACATGCCGCGCAGCTGGCGGGTGGCGAACGAGCGGTACCAGTCGGCGGTGATGCTCATCGAGCGAGTGTGCCTCGCGGATCTCGCGTCGGCGACTTCGCGGGGGCGGGCGAGGAAAGACCCCCGCGCCGCCCGGCGCGGGGGTCTGCCCCAGAAGGCCTTTGTGTTCGCCGTCCCTAGATCCCGCTCCAGTTGCCGGAGATCAGCGCCAGCGCGAACCGTTCCACGAAGTCGCCCGCGCGCGGGTCGTTGTGGCCGGCGTGGGTGCATTCGCCGTCGGAGTCGCCGGGGAACTTGACCCACAGGAAGTACTCGGCGCCGCCGGTACCGGCCTGCGAGGTCACGCCGAGCTTCGAGCCGCGCGAGTTGCACCAGTCGCCGTCGGTGTTCTGCGTGCCGTTGCGGCTGGTGTCGACGACCCACTTCTTCGACGTGGGCAGGAGGTTGTTGACGGCGGCGGCGTAGGTGTTGGACGCGCCGGTCGCCTTGTAGTTCGAGACGTTGACGGAGAAGCCGCGCACGTTGGCGATACCGGACTGCTGGAGTTCGGCGGCCATGTCGGCCTCCGGGAGCCAGCCGGCGTTGCCGGCGTCGAGGTAGCTCCACGCGCCCGGGGCCTTCGACTTGAGCTGCTCGGTGGCGTAGGTGAGCAGGTGCCTGCGGGTCGCGAGGTTGGCGGGCGTCATCTCATCGCAGTCGATGGCCTGCGCGACGGCGTCGGGCTCGATGATCACGATCGCCTTGCGGGAGCCGATTCCGGCCGCGAAACCGCGGATCCAGGCCTCGTACTCGCCGGCCGTCTCGGGGCCGCCCTCGGAGTAGCCGCCGCAGTCGCGGCCGTAGATGTTGTAGGCCGCGAGGATCGGGGTCTTACCGGCGGTGGCCGCGGCGGTCACGTAGTCGTCCACCGACTCCTCGATCGCGCCCTCGGTCTCGCCGCTCCACGAGCCGAACCACTTCGCGCCGGCCTTGGAGGCGATGTTGGCCTCGATGGTCGCCTTGTCGGGATCGTTGGGGTTGAGCCCGATCCACTTGTAGGCGTTGTTCTCGGGGTCCACATAGAACTCGCCCGCGGGCTGTGTCGCGGTCTCGGTGGTCAGCGAGATGTTGTCCAGGCTGAAGGTGTAGGCCCCGTTCCTGCCCAGCTGGAAACCGACCTGCCCGGCGGTGGTGGAGATGTTCGACGTGAACGTGTAGCTGAACCGCTTCGAGGTCGTGGTCAGCGCGATCTCCTTGTCGTGGGGCGCGGTGTACGGGGCGACGTTGAGCTGCACCGTCGAGCGGACGGTCACGGCCTTGGACGCCTTGGCGTCGAAGGAGATCGTGTAGCTCTTGCCGTTCTCCAGCTTGAGCCCGTCCTGCCCCATGGGGGCGTCCCAGTAGTTCGCGGGCGTCCCGGTGACGTTGACGTTGAGCACGCCACCGCCGACCGCCATGGTCGTGTTCGGTCCGTTCCACCAGCCGGTCGTTCCGTTGCTGAAGCCGCCGTTGGTGACCAGCTCGGTGACCGCGGCGGCGCCGACGCCGGCGGGCGCGCCGCCGGGCTCCTCGGCGCCGGCCGTGGCGTTGACGACCACGGGAACGCCGACGGCGAGGACGGCCAGGCCGATGATGCCGTATCGCAGGGGTTTCTTCATGGTTGACCCGTTCTTGTCGCGGGTGGGGGTTTGCGAACGCGGCCCAAGTTAGCGAACTTGATCGCCGGTGTCTACATGGGAGCGATTCCATCGCAGGTGGCGGGGGTGATGTGACCGCTCACGCAAAACCCTCGCGCCGGAGTGGATCAGTCCGCTACCCTGGGCGCATGGGAACGATAGGCCTGTTGATCTACTCCTAAGAGTCGTGAACTCTTGAGGAGCGCACCGCCGTACGCGTGAGGCGTCGGCCGCATCGTCGTACTCGACGCTGCCGCCAGACCCCCGTACCCGGTTTTTCCCAAGCCGCTTCTTTGTGTCGCAGTCACCGCCTCGCCGGTGAGATCCACGCATTTCTCAAGCGGCTTCGCCGTGCGCACCGTCTCGTGCAGACGCTGCCGCTCCACGGTCGATCCAACCGGAGGTCACCTTGACCCGCCATGCTCAAACCCTCGCACCGCACCGTGTCTCGCAGCTCGCGGTCGGCGATATGTCCAAAGTGTACGGAGACAAGGTCGTGCTCGACCAGGTCTCCTTCACCGTCCGCACCGGCGAGCGCGTCGGTGTCATCGGTGAGAACGGCTCGGGCAAGTCCACGCTCCTGCGCCTGCTGGCGGGGGAGGAGGAGTCCGACAACGGCGAGGTCACCGTGGTCGCGGCGGGCGGCGTCGGGCACCTGGGCCAGACCCTCGGACTGCCCGGCGACGACACGGTCGCCGACGCCGTCGACAACGCGCTGTCGGAGTTGCGCGACCTGGAGAAGCGCATGCGCGCGGCCGAGGAGACCCTCGGCGACGCCGACGAGGCCGCGCTGGCCGAGTACGGCGAGCTCCTGGCCGCCTATGACGCGCGCGGCGGCTATGAGGCCGACGCCCGCGTCGACGCCGCCATGCACAACCTCGGTCTCGCCCACATCGGGCGCGAGCGGGTGCTGCGCACCCTTTCGGGCGGCGAGCAGTCGCGTCTCGGGCTGGCGTGCGTGCTCGCGGCGGCGCCGGAGCTGCTGCTGCTCGACGAGCCGACCAACCATCTCGACGCGGGCGCGGTGACGTGGCTGGAGGATCAGCTTCGCACCCATCGCGGCACGGTCGTGACGGTGACGCACGATCGCGCGTTCCTCGAACGCGTGGCCACCGCGATCCTGGAGGTCGACGCCGACACGAAGTCGGTGACGCGCTACGGCGACGGCTGGAACGGTTACCTGACCGCGAAAGCGGCCGCCCGGCGGCGCTGGGAGCAGGACTACGGGGACTGGCTGGCCGAGATCGCCCGGCAGGCCGAGCTGGCCGACACCGGCATCGAGAAGCTGGGGAAGTCGGAGAAGTCGACGACCAGGCCCCGCACCGCCGGTCACCGCCGGTCGCACGAAGGCGGCCTGTCGGCGCAGGTGCGCAACGCCCGCGAACGCCTCGACCGGCTCAAAGCCGATCCCGTCCCCAAGCCGCCCGAGCCGCTGCGTTTCGCGGTGCGCGTCGAAGGCGGCAAGGGCGACGGGCTCACCGCCGAACTCGACGGCGTGACGGTCGCCGACCGGCTCGACGTCGCGTCCTTCTCCATCAAACCGGGTGAGCGGATGCTGCTGACCGGCCCGAACGGGGCGGGTAAGACGACGCTGCTGAACGTCCTGGCCGGCGCCGTCCGGCCGAGCTCGGGGAAGGTGCGCAGGCCGAAGCGGACGGCGTACCTGCGGCAGGAGCTGCCGACGCGGCAGGTGCGCCGGTCGGTGCTGGCGGAGTTCGCCGACGGCCTGCCCGGGCCCGCCGACGAGCACGCGGCGACCCTGGCGGCGCTGGGTCTGTTCCGCGAGGAGGACTTCGGGCGTTCGGTGGACGAACTGTCGGTCGGGCAGCAGCGGCGCCTCGAACTGGCGCGGCTGGTCACGCGGCCCGCGGACCTGCTGATCCTCGACGAGCCGACCAACCACCTGTCGCTGGCGTTGATCGAGCAGCTGCAGGAGGCGCTGATGGAGTTCAAGGGGGCGCTGCTGGTCGTTTCGCACGACCGGCGCTTCCAGGAGGACTTCACCGGTGTGCGCGCGGAACTGCGCGCCGGGCGGCTCGTCGCCTGACCCCGGCGCCGGGGCCCGGCAGGGCCCCGGCGCCAGGCGTCCGGGTTGGTGTGGAGCAGCTCGCGGGCCTCCGCGGCGCCGGCGATGGTCCGGGACACGAAGTCCAGGAAGCGCGCGACCTTCTCCAGGCGATCGGCATCGAGGACCGAACCTGTCCGCAAGGCCTCGTAAAGTCATGCACATGACCGCAGCCGACGTCCTCACCCGCCGCGAGCTCAACCGCGCCACCCTCGCCCGCCAGCACCTGCTCGCGCGCGTCTCGATGCCCGCCGCCGACATGGTCGCCCACCTCGTCGGGCTCCAAGCCCAGGCCCCGCACTGCGCCTACTTCCAGCTGTGGTCGCGCCTCGAAGGCTTCGACTTCGCCGAACTGTCCGGCCTCCTCGTCTCCCGCGACGTCGTGCGCATCGCGCTCATGCGCTCCACCATCCACCTCGTCACCGCCGACGACGCCCTCCTCCTGCGCCCCCTCATCCAGGCCGCGCTGTCCCGCGACCTGTTCAACAACTCCACCTACGGCAAGGGCGTCGCCGGACTCGACCTCGACGAGGTCCTCGCCTTCGGCCGCGAACTCATGGAGGAGGCGCCCCGCACCGGCGCCCAGCTGCGCGAGGCCTTCACCGAACGCTGGCCCGACCGGGACGCCCCGGCGCTCGCCTACGCCGTGCGCTGCCTCCTGCCGTCGGTGCAGGTCCCGCCGCGCGGGCTGTGGAACCGCAGCGGCGCCATCGCGCACACCACCGCCGAGCACTGGCTCGGCCGCGACCTCGCCACCGACTCGACCCTGGAGGAGGTCGTCCCCCGGTACCTGGCCGCCTTCGGGCCCGCGAGTGTGAAGGACATGCAGAAGTGGTCCGGCGTCACACATCTGCGCGAGGTCGTCGACCGGATCGGCGGGCTGCGGGTCTTCCGCGACGAGAACGGCACCGAGCTGTTCGACCTCGCCGACGCGCCCCGCCCCGACGGCGACGCCGAGGCCCCCGCCCGGCTCGTCGGGCCTTTCGACAACCTGCTGCTGTCCTACGCCGACCGAAGCCGGGTGATCTCCGAATCCCAGCTCAAGCGGGTGATGACCAACAACGGGATCCTGCGCGGTTCCCTGTTCGCCGACGGGTTCTTCGTCGGGGCCTGGGACGTGGTGCGGACCAAGACGTCGGCGACGGTGTCGCTGGCGCCTTTCGCGCCGGTGTCGAAGACGCGGCTCGCGGAGCTGGAGGCGGAGGCGGCGAGGCTGCTGGAGGCGACGGATCCGGGGCTGGAGCACGAGATCCGGGTCACACCGGAAGGGTGAGGCACGATGGTTCCATGACCCCCGCCCACGCCGCGTTCGCCGGCTACCTGCGCACCTGGGGCGACCTGCCCGAGTCCGAGCTGGCGAAGGTCGGCGAGGTGTTCCGGCCGCTCGACGTGCCGGAGAGGACCCAGCTCGTGCGCGCCGGTGAGCGGCCGGGGCGGGTCTTCTTCAGCCTCACCGGGCTGAGCCGGATCTTCCACGTGGACGAGGGCGGCACCGAGCGGATCAAGGCGTTCCGGGCCGAGCACGAGCTGATCTGCGCCTACTCCGCGCTGCTGCGCGACGAACCGTCCGATGTGCACATCGAGACGGTCGAGCCCTCGCGGCTGCTCGTCGCCACCCGCGAGCGCTTCGCACTGCTCAACGCCGGGCACCCGGGCTGGCGGGAGATCATCATGCGCCTGACCGAGCGACGGCTGGTCGAGGAGGACCATCGCCACACCGAGTTGCTGCGTTTCGACGCCTCCCGCCGCTACCGCAACTTCCTCGCGGCCGAACCGGAGCTGGCCGCGCGCCTGACGCAGCGGCTGATCGCGTCCTACATCGGGGTCACTCCGGTGCAGCTCAGCCGGATCCGGGCCCAGCTCCAGCGGCGTTAACTTCTGTTAATGCCCCGCGGTCGCGCGATCCATAGCGTCGTGGGCATGACGAACATGAAAGCCGCGGTGGTCCGCGCGTTCGGCGGTCCCGCCGCCCTCACCGTCACCGACCTGCCCATCCCGGCGCCCGCCCCCGGCGAGGTCCTCGTCAAGATCGCCGCCGCCGCGGTCAATCCCGCCGACATCGGCATGCGCGACGGCCGCTACCCCTGGCGCGACGCCCCTCGCATGCCGATCGTCCCCGGCTACGACATCACCGGGACGGTGGCCGCGCTCGGCGACGGTCTCGCCGGAACCGGCCTCGCCGTCGGCGACCGGGTTCTGGCCATCACCATGCACGCCGTGACGCAGACCGGTTCCTACGCCGAGTACGCGGCCCTTCCCGCGCGCCAGGTCGTGGCGACACCTGCGAACCTTGGCCTCGTCGAGGCGGTCACCCTGCCGCTCAACGCCCTCACCGCGCGGCGGATCGTGGAGCGGCTCGACCTCGACGCGGGGCGGACGCTGCTCGTCAACGCGCCCCGCAGCGCCGTCGGGGCCTACGTCGCGCAGTGGGCGGCAAGCGCTGGGATCACCGTGGTGGCACCGGATGAGGTGACCGGCCCGGTCGACGCGGCCGTCGACACCATCGGCGGGACCCGCGCCCGCGCGGCCTTCGACGCGGTCGCCGACGGCGGGCGCTACGTGTCGATCGTGCCCGAGTTCTGGGTTCCGGGCGGGGTCTTCGCCGCCGAACGCGGCATCGAACCGGCCCTCGTGGCGCTGCACTCCCTGGGCGACGGCGATCTCGGCGACGTGGTGCGCGCGGTGGAGTCGGGCGAGCTCGTGCCGACGCCCGTCGACCGCACGATGCCCCTGTCGGAGGCCGTGCGCGCGCACGAGCTCCTGGAAGCCGGTGGCCTGCGCGGGAAGCTCGTGCTCACGCCCTGAACGGGCCGGTCACCTCGTAGGTGCGGCCGTCGTAGAGGTCGTTGGCGATGCCGCGCTGCGAGGAGAAGTAGAGACGGTCGCCGGCCGGGTTGAAGGCGACGCCGCACAGTTCCGACTCGTCCTGGCCGGTGAGCCGCAGGAACGGGGCCACCGCACCGTCGGCGGAGATCACGCAGATCTCCATGTCGCCGCCGTCCTCGGCGACGTACAGGTCGCCGCCGGGCGTGCCGGTCAGATTGTCCACACCGGACAGTGGACCGTCGCCGCCGTAGAGGACGCGCAGGGAGTTCGCGACCGCGTCGTAGGCCCAGACGCGGTCGTCTCCCTTCGTGGTGAAGTAGCAGACCCCGGCGGCGTAGTGGCAGCCCTCGCCGCCGTCGAAGTGCCGCGCCTCGGGGACCTGGTGCCGGGTGGGCGCGGTGCCGCCCGACGGTTCGGGCACGTCCGTCCACAAGAGACCATCGTCGGGTCCGGCGAGCACCTGGAGCCTGCCCGATCCGAGGTCTCCCCAGGACTCCGGGACGAAGCGGTAGAGGCAGCCGTCCGGCTCGTCCTCGGTGAGATAGACGACGTAGCGCTCGGGATCGGCGGCGGCGGCCTCGTGCCGGAAGCGGCCCATCGCCGGGCGCCGTCGCGCGGCGACGCCGCCGTAGGGGTCGGTCTCGTAGACGAATCCGGTGGGCGTCTCCTCGCAGGAGAGCCAGGTGCGCCACGGCGTGGCGCCGCCCGCGCAGTTGCGTTCGGTGCCCGACAGGATCGGGTAGGCGTCGAGGATCGTCCCGTCGGCGCCGAAGCGCACGGCGCCGACCCCGCCCCGGCCCGCCTCCAGTTCGGCGTTGGACACGTAGATCCAGCCGTCCCCGTGGGCGAAGCAGGCTCCGCCGTCGGGACCGCCGTGCCATGCGTGCCCGGTCCCGGCGACGTCCACTTTGGACTGACCGATGAGCCGCGCGGTGAAGCCCTCGGGCAGCCGGATGCCCAGGGCGTCGGGCTCCGACAGTTCCCCGTACGCGCCACGGCCCGGGGACGCGGCCACCGCCTCGCGCCACAGGCTGCCGCCCAGGGCGACCGCCACGCCCAGCAGAGTTCGCCGCTTCACCACAAGTCCCCCCTCGTATTGCTCCCTACATGTCTATACGTCGCAATTCATCACATTCCGGATCCCACGCCGACGGGTAGGTTCTTTCCATGCCACTCGACCCCAGCCGCACCGCGCTGCTCGTTCTCGACCTCCAGACCCGCCTGGTGGCCCTGCCCCTGGGGCCGCACAGCGGTCCCGACGTCGTCGCCGCCAGCGCCCGGCTGGCCGATCACTTCCGGGAACACGACGCGCTGGTGATCTACGTGCAGGCCCACCGCCCGAACGTCGAGCAGCCGCCCGGGAGCGAACTCGTCGCCGAGGCGACCCCGCGTCCCGGGGATCTGCTGCTGACCAAACAGTCCGTCGGCACCTTCGCCACGACCGACCTCAACGACCGCCTCATCGAGCACGGCGTCGAGACGGTGGTCATCTGCGGCATCGCGACGACGATGGCGGTCGAGTCGACGGCCCGCGTCGCCTCCGACCTGGGCTACGACGTCGTCCTCCCGCGTGACGCGATGACCGGCCTGCACGCCGACGAGCACGAGTTCGCGTTGTCGCACGTGCTGCCGAGGTTCGGCGAGGTCGTCGTGGCCGACGACGTGCGCTTCGCGTAGACCCCGCGGCCTACCGGCCGTCCCCGCCGAGAAGGAGCCGGGCCGCCACGTCGGCGCCGTCGTCACGGATCCGGGCGGCCACCGCGCCCGCGCGCCCGCGCGTCGCGGGCGCCAGGGCGATCTCCAGCGCGGCCGCCAGGGATTCCACCGTCGGCGCCGGCTCGTCGTGGGCGGCGCCGATGCCGAGCTCGGCGACGCGCGCCGCCCAGTACGGCTGATCGCCCATCTGCGGGACGAGGACCTGCGGCGCTCCCGCGCGGGCCGCCGTGGTCGTCGTCCCCGCACCGCCGTGATGGACGGCGGCGGCGACCCGGCCGAACAGCTCCTGCTGGTTGACCTCGCCGACGACGAAGCAGTCGTCGGCGTCGTCGGCCGACGCGAGATCGGCCCAGCCGCTGCCGAGCACGACACGGCGGCCGTTGGCGCGGGCCGCGGCGACGGCGACGCTCGCGGCGTCCGGAGCACGCATCGGCATGCTGCCGAATCCGATGTAGACGGGCGCCTCACCGGCGGCGAGGAAGGCCTCCAGCGCCCCGGGCAGCGGACGGGTGTCCGGCCGGATCCACGCGCCCGTCTGCACGAGGTCGAGGTCGGTCATCCCCTCACCCGGACTCAGGACCGGATCGGCGGCGAGCCACGGGTGCTCGGTGAAGACGTGATCGCGGACGTTGTCCACCGAGGACAGCCCCAGCGCGGCCCGATGGGCGTTGAGCGGCTCGCGGTACATCATGTTCAGCCGCGCCGGATCCGAGACGGCGGCGGGGAAGTGCCGCGAGGGCAGGCCGAAGAGCTGATAGCAGGCGAAGACGTAGCGGACGCCGAGCACCTCGGCGACGTCCCGCGCGCCGACCGGCAGCAGTCCGGCGGCGAGGATCACGTCACAGCCCGCACCCTCGGCCGCCAGCAGCTCGAAGCGCTCGGCGACGAGATCGGCGGCCATGCGCAGCGCGTCGGCCGGCGTCGGCGGTTTCGCGCCCGCCACGAACGCCCGCACCGACGGCCCCAGCGGCGTCATCGGCATGCCCGCGTCGGCGAACAGGGCCGCGAAGTCGGGAGGCGCGCACACGCGAACCTCCGCGTCCCGCGCCCGCAATCGCAGCGCCAGCGCGACAACGGGCTCGACGTCCCCACGTGATCCGGTCGTCGTGAGCAGTACGCGCATGTCGTGATCCCCCTCGCTCGCCGAAAGTGCCTGTGACCGGCGATTCTGCCGCACCGGCGGTCGCCGGAAAGGGACCCGGTGTGGCTCGAAGCGTGGGTCGTGATAGGAAAACTGGTAGCGGAGGGCGTGTCTCACGCCGGGTCCGGCGGGGCCGGATTCCCGCCCTCGTCGATGATCAGGAAGTCGCGCACGAGCGCCTCGGCCTGCCGGACGAGCGGCCGCAGCACCTTGTACCGCGACAGCGTCACGATCCGCGCCACCATCGGCGCCGTCCGCTTCGCCAGCTCCCGCGTCCGCCGCTGCCCCGGCGTCCGGTCGTAGACCCAGTACAGGACCAGCGCCATCTGGTGCAGCCACAGCATCTCGGGCAGGATGTCGGCGATCTCGGGCGCGATCCTCAGCGACGTGCCCGCCAGGACCTCCCGGTACAGCGCGGTGTCCTCCAGCCGGGCCGGCGCCGACTCGTGCGAGAAGGGGCTCAGCGGACTCGACGGGTCGGCGGCGTTGCGGAAGAACTGCCCGGCGAAGCGGTGATAGGGCTCGGCGACCTCCAGCCAGCATTCGAGGGCGATGCCGACGCGTGCGGCCAGGTCGGTCTCACCGGCGATGCGTTCGCGGGTCAGCGCGACGTGCTCGGTGGTCATCCGGCTGTAGAAGCCCTGGATGAGGTGGTCCTTGGAGTCGAAGTAGTAGTAGGCGTTGCCGACCGAGACGCCCGCCTCGGCGGCGATCGCGCGCATGGTGGTCTTGTCGTAGC
Organism: Phytomonospora endophytica; assembly: GCF_014202425.1. Taxonomy (GTDB): domain Bacteria; phylum Actinomycetota; class Actinomycetes; order Mycobacteriales; family Micromonosporaceae; genus Phytomonospora; species Phytomonospora endophytica. The sequence goes on from NZ_JACHGT010000006.1 coordinate 112,180, forward strand.
CGCGCTCGGCGAACAACCGCAGCGCGGTCTCAAGGATCGCGCTGCGGGTGTGTTCGCTGCGGGCACGGGCACGGCCCGCAGCGGGCGGTTCTGTCACAGGCCGAAGCCTAGACAGCCGGTTGTCTCGGCGCTCCGGGCGGGAGGGCGTAATTGCGCAGATCGCCCTGGATGGAGCGGCGGCGGAAGCGGCCGAGGACGAAGACGTTGGTCAGATGGATGGTGCCGAGCACGAGCAGAACGGCGCCGATCTTGAAGGCGACCGACTCGAAGACCTCACGGGCGGTCGTCGGCGGCCGTGAGTCGGTGAGCCACAGTGCGATGAAACCGAGGTTGATCAGGTAGAAGCCGACCTGGAGGAGCTTGTTGACGGCTTCGGCGAGGGCGCCGTCGCCGCGGAAGACGTCTTTGAGGAAGACGACGCCGTTGCGGGCGAGGGTTCGGGCGACCCAGACGGTCAGGACGACCGAAATGATCAGGTAGATGCTGTATCCCAGTACGGACAGGTCCACGGGCACTCCCTAGTTGAACGTGTTCAACTTCCAGTCGGGACTCTACGCCGTTAATTGAACGCGTTCAAAGATGCCTGCCCGTGATGTGGGCCACGCGCCGACGGCCGGTCACCTTCACCTGGCAGAATGCGCCCAATGCCGACCGAGCCGAATGCGACGCTGCGCGAGATCTCCACCCGATTCGTCGCGTGGGGCCTGATCACCGACGTCGACCGCGACCTCGCCCTCACCGAGGAGGGGGATCCGGCCGACCGTCCCGGCGAGTACGACTGGGCCGAGATCGTCGAAACGCTCGGCGTGGGCGTCGGTGTCTCCAACGATGACGTCGACGACCTCGAAGAGGCCTACCAGGACCTCCTCGAAGACCTCGCGGCCCTGAGCGACCGGACGGTGTCCGAGGTCGAACTGGGCGAGGACGAGGACGGCGAGGAGCTTTTGACCTTCGTGCTCGACGGTGAGGAGTACGGCTGGGAGGTCGAGCACATCGCGCCCGGACAGCTGGACATGCTGTCGATCTGGGAGTGCGTCGGCGACCTCGAACCCGACGACGGGCGCGTCTTCTTCCACACCCGCGGTGACGTCGACGGCGAGTGGAGCGAGAGCCTCTACGTGCTGGCGACTCCCGCGCAGGTCACGGCGCTGCGCGAGGAGTACGGGCTGGAGCTGGACCCGGTCTAGGGCCGGGAACGTGGGCGCGGCCCGCGTTCGGGCCGCGCCATCGGGCGGATCAGCCCCACTTCTGCCCGGAGGGCTGGCGGGTGGTGGCGTTGAGCCGGTTCCAGACGTTGATCATCGAGAGGCTCATGACCAGGGCCGCGCGCTGCCGCTCGTCGAAGTGCTTCTCGACCTCGGCCCAGGTCTCGTCGGTAACGTCCCCGGCGTCGGCCAGCCGCGTCATCTCCTCCGAGAGGCGCAGGGCCGCGCGCTCGGCCTCGGAGAAGTACGGCGCCTCGCGCCAGGACGCGACCGCCCAGATCTTCTCGTCGGTCTCGCCGGCCTTCTTCAGCGCCTGCGAGTGCATCTCGACGCAGACCGCGCAGCCGTTGATCTGGCTGGCGCGCAGGTTGGTGATCTCCAGGAGCTCACGGGAGACCCCGGCCGACAGGTACGTCTTGCCGACCGCCTGCAGGGCGGCGAGGGCACCGTCGAGGACGAAGGCGGGGTGCTTCATGCGGGCTTCCATGGTCGGCTCCTCTAAGTCGATTCCAGTTCTCGTGCTTTCACTGGAATGACGCGCCCCGCGGCGAAAGTGTGACAGGAGTGGCGACGGACACACCTACGTCGGCGACGCCTCCGGCGCGTCGTCCGACAACGGCCGGGCGCCCCCGGCGAACTTCGCCAGCGCGGCCCCGTGCACCACGCCCTTCCCGTCGCCCGCGATGCCCCGGGGCAGCTCCTCGCCCGCCGCGAGCACCAGATTCCCGTAACGCCTGCCGCGCAGCATGCCCGGCTCGCCGATGAGCACGACGTCGGCGAAGGCCTCGCGCAGTCCGGCGGTGAGACGGCGGGTGAAGCTGAGCATCGGCAGGTCGGTGACGTTCACGATGTAGAGCCCGCCGGGCGCCAGGATCCGCTCGACCTCCCGCGCGAACTCCACTCCGCTGACGTGCGAGGGCATCTGGGCGCCGTTGTAGATGTCGCCGACGACGACGTCCCACTCCCCGGCCGCGGACGCGCCGACGGCCTCGCGGGCGTCGGCGACGGTCGGCGTGACATCGGCGTCCCTGCGCAGCGGCAGGTGGACGAGCACGAAGTCGAGCAGCCGCGCGTCGCGGTCGACGACCTTCTGCACCGAACCGGGCCGCGCTGCGGCGATGTAGCGGGGGATGGTCAGCGCGCCGGCGCCCAGATGCAGCACGCGCAGTGGCTCACGTGGTTTCGCGGCCGCGTCGAGGATCCGGGCGATCTTGCGGACGTACTCGAACTCCAGCCGCTTCGGCGCGGTCATGTCCACATAGGACTGTGCCACCGAGGCGACGTACAGCGTCCACGACCCCTCGCGGCCAGGGTCGGGCACTAGTTCGGCCTGGCCGCCGTCGACATCGGCGAAGATCGTGTCCACCCGCTCACCGTACGCGCGAGGCGTGCCAGGTCGGCGGGTCGGTGCCGTCCATGGGGTGACCCGGCAGCGGCGAGTCCGAGCGGGCGCGCAGTCCGTCGAGCACGATCTCCAGGTGCCGCATCGCGACCCACTTGTGGTCTTCGGCGATCTCGGTCTCGTGCCGCACCAGCATCGCCAGCATTCCCAGCACATCGCCGGTGCCGACGTCGTCGCGCATGTCGCCGCGCGCCTGGGCGCCCGCGACGAGCGGGTCGAGCATGTCGAGCATCGTGCTGGTGGCGTGCGCGACCTCCGGGATCTCCATGACGGCGTCCTTCAAGCGCGGGCGCAGGGCGGACAGGGGCGCGCCGAGGCGCAGTTCGACGCAGCGCCGCATGAAGCGGCACAGCGCTCCCCACGGGTCGCTCTCGTGGTCGGTCTCCTTGCGGGACAGGGTGATCAGATTGTCGATGGCGGTGGCGACGACGGCCCTGAGCAGGGCCTCGCGGTCGCCGAAGTGGCGGTAGAGGGTGCCGACGCCGACCTCGGCGCGGCGGGCGATCTCCTCCATCGGCACACCGATCCCGTGCCGGATGAAGGCCTGGTGGGCGGTGGCGACGATCTTGTCGCGGTTGCGCTGGGCGTCGGCGCGGCGACGGGCCGGGGGTTCGGGGGGCTGGGACACGGTCTCGGCGCCTTTCTCGGTGTCCTATCTGGACGGTATCCCTCCGGTTGCGTACAGTGGGCTTCAACCGGAAGAAAATCCTCCGCTTCTCAGCGAGAGTGAGGGTAATCATGACCCAGATCGATGCCTCTGAGCTGCAGGTAGACGAGATTCCCGCCTTTCCGACCCAGCGATCCTGTCCGTTCCACCCACCCGGGGAGTACGCAGAGATCCGCCAAGGTGACACGCCGGTCCGGGTGGCCCTCCCCAGCGGCCGCGTCGCCTGGCTCATCACCGCCCACGACCAGGTCCGCCAGGTACTCGCCAGCCCGCACGTCTCCTCCGACCGGGGCCGCGACAACTTCCCGATCCGGTTCAAGCAGCCCGATCCCGAGATCACCGAGAAGTTCAAGGAGTTCCGGCCCTCGCTGATCGGCGTCGACCCGCCGTTCCACACGCGACTGCGCCGGTCGGTGATCACCGAGTTCACCGTCCGCCGGACCAGGGAACTGCGTCCCCGCGTCCAGGAGATCGTCGACGGCGCCGTCGACGACCTGCTGGAATCCGGCAAGGACGGGCGGCCGGTCGACCTCGTCGCGAAGGTCTCCCTGCCGGTGCCGTCGATGGTCATCTGCGAACTCCTCGGCGTCCCCTACGCCGACCACGACTTCTTCCAGGACCGCACGGCCACCCTCATCAGCTTCAAGCGCGCGCCCGAGGACGGCCTGAAGGCCTTCCACGACCTCGGCGACTACTTCCGCGACCTGGTGGCGCGTAAGGAGAAGGCGCCCACCGACGACCTCATCGGCCGCCTCATCGTCGCCGGCCGGGAGAACGGCGACCACGACTCCGAGGAACTCGTCGGCCTCGCCCAGCTGCTGCTCATCGCCGGGCACGAGACGACCGCGAACATGATCAGCCTCGGCACCGTCGCGCTGCTCGAAGACCCCGAGCAGCTGCGTGCCCTGCGCGAGGACCCGGACACCCTGATGCCCAAGGCCGTCGAGGAACTGCTGCGCTTCTTCACCATCGCCGACACCGTCACCGCCCGCACGGCGACGGCCGACATCGAGGTCGGCGGGATCACCATCCGCGCCGGCGAGGGACTGATCGCCTCCGGGCTCGCCGCCAACCGCGATCCCCACGCCTACCCCGAACCCGACTCCCTCGACATCACCCGCAACGCGCGCAACCACGTCGCCTTCGGCTACGGCGTCCACCAGTGCCTCGGGCAGAACCTGGCGCGCCTCGAACTCGACATCGTCTATCGCACGCTCTTCGGCCGCGTGCCGGGCTTGACTCTGGCGGTCCCGGCCGAAAGCCTTTCGTACAAGGACGAAGCGCTCGTCTACGGCATCAACGAGGTGCCGGTCACCTGGTGATGGGAGGGAACATGCGCGTCATCGCCGATCGTGAGGTGTGTGTCGGAGCCGGTCAGTGCGTACTGACCGAGCCCGACGTGTTCGATCAGGATCCGGAGGACGGGCGGGTGCTGCTGCTCATCGCCGAACCCGGCAAGACCTATGAGGACGCCGTCCGGGAGGCCTGCGACCTCTGCCCCTCGGGTGCGCTGTCGATAGCGGAGGACTGACGGTGCCGCGCGCGTCACGTCCGTCGTGACGCGCGCGACAACCCGGAATCGGACCGCCGCCGCCGGCGTTGTCGAACGGCGTGACACACGACGTGGACGTGGTGGTGATCGGCGCCGGGCAGGCCGGCCTGTCGGCGGCCTACCACCTCAACCGTGCCGGTTTCGCGCCCGGAACCGGATCGGTGGTCCTCGACCACAATCTCGCGCCGGGCGGAGCCTGGCTGCACCGCTGGGACTCGCTGACCGTGGAGAAGGTGCACGGCATCTTCGACCTGCCCGACATGGCCCTCGGCTTCGGCGAACTCGACCCCGCGGCCCGGGCAAACGAGGTCGTGCCCCGGTACTTCGCCGAGTACGAACGGCGTTTCGGCCTGCGCGTCCAGCGGCCGGTGAACGTCGCCTCCGTGCACGAGACCGTCGGCGGGCGGTTGCTCGTCGACACCGACAAGGGCGCCTGGTCGGCCCGCGCGATCATCAACGCGACGGGTACGTGGGAGAAGCCCTTCTGGCCGCACTACCCGGGCATGGCGTCGTTTCGGGGACGGCACATCCACACCGCCGGATACCACTCGGCGGAGGAGTTCGCGGGCAAGCGCGTCGTCGTGGTCGGTGCGGGCGCCTCGGCGCTCGGGCACCTCCTGGAGCTGCACGGGGTCGCCGCCGAGACGACGTGGGTGACCCGGCGTGAGCCGGAGTTCCACACCGAACCGTGGACCGAGCAGCGCGGGCGCGAGGTCGTGGCCCGCGTCGACGAGCGCGTGCGCGCCGGGCTGCCGCCGGAGAGCGTCGTGCGCGTGACCGGATACCCCCTGACACCGGCGATCCAGGCCGCGCGGGACACCGGCGCGCTGGACCGGCTGCCGATGTTCGACCGGATCACGCCGGAGGGCGTGCTCTGGGACGACGGGCGTTTCGTCGCCGCCGACGTGATCCTGTGGGCGACGGGCTTCCGCGCGTCGCTGGACCACCTGGCGCCCCTGCGTCTGCGCGAGCCGGGCGGGGGAGTCCGGATGGACGGGACGCGGGTGGTCGCCGACCCGCGCGTGCACCTGGTCGGATACGGCCCTTCGGCGAGCACGGTGGGCGCGAACCGGGCCGGAAGAGCCGCGGTGAAGGAGATCCGGGAGCTGCTGGCTCCGGCTCTGGTCTGACGGGGCGGCGATCGTCCGTTCGGGCGGACGCGCCCGGCCGCCGGACGAGTGTGAAGTGTCCACTTCGGACTGTTTCGCGGCGCCGAACTGTGCCCGCGCATCCGGCGTCCGGATGTATCCGGAAGCCGGGCGGGCACTGCCTCCTGACCGTCTCTTGTAGACAATCCGGGTCAAGCGGGCGAACCGTACCGAGTGCCTCCTTTGCCGTGGATATAAAGGACTCCTGCCCTGACGTTCAAGAATCCGGGGCGCCGATTCCGCACCGTTGGTGCGTCTCTTCAGGCACACGGGGGTTTGCCGCAATGACCGGACAGTTCAACGATCCCGTCCTCCACTGGAACGCCGAGCTCATCGCCGCCGTCCGCGCCACCGGGGGTCCGCCGACGACGATCAGCCGCGCCGCCGCGATCGTGCACGTCGCGATGTACGACGCGGCCGTGGCCGTCGCGCGGACCGCGACGCCCTACGCGCTGCGGTTCCCGCCCTACGTCGACGGTGTCGAGCCCTCGCTGGAAGGGGCCGTCAACCAGGCCGCCTACCAGGCACTGCGCACCCTCTACCCCGGCCGTGACTTCACCGTCGCGCTCGACGAGGCCACGTCGCGCCTCGGTTCGCGGGTCCGTCCCGTGCCGCTGATCCGGGGTGCGGCGATCGGCACCGCGGCGGCGGAGGCCGTGCTGCGCGACCGGTCCGGCGACGGCTCGGAGGTCTCGCCGCCCTATGTCGCCGTGCTGGAGCCGGGCGCCTGGCGCCCGACCGGTTCGGGTGCCGCCGCGAGTCCGCACTGGGGACTCGTCAAGCCGTGGGCGCTCAGCTCGGGCGACCAGTTCCGCCCGCAGCCGCCCAACGACGCCGACAACTACGAGAAGCTGCTGGCCAGCGGCTTCTACGAGCGGCAGGTCGACGAGGTGCGCGAACTCGGCGGGCGCGAGTCGGCGCGCCGGACGCCCGACGAGACCGAGCAGGCCTTCTTCTGGGCCAACGACCTCGACGGCACCTACAAACCGCCCGGGCAGCACTTCGAGCACACCCGGATCGTGTCCCTCCAGAAGGGACTGTCCCTTTTGGAGAACGTGCGGCTCTTCGCGCTCGTCGCGATGGCCATGGCCGACGCGACCATCGCCGCCTGGGACGTGAAGTACCTCAGCGGCATCGACCTGTGGCGGCCCGAGTCGGCCGTGCACCACGCCGCCGAGGACGGGCGGCCCGGCACCGAGCCGGACGCCGACTGGCGTCCGCTGTCGCAGGACCGGTCGGGATTCAGCTTCTCGCCACCTTTCCCGGCCTACGTCTCCGGCCACGCGACCCTCGCCGGGGCCTGGGCGCAGACCATGCGCCTCTTCCTGGGCGAGGACGACGTCGCCTTCGAGGCGACGACCGACGACCCGCACGCCAGGGGCGTCGTCCGCGCCTTCGACAGCTTCACCGAGGCCGCCGAGGAGGACGCCCGCAGCCGGGTCTTCCTTGGCGTGCACTATCAGGTCGACGCCGACGGGGGCCTCGACCTGGGCAGGAACGTCGCCGAGCACGTATACGCCAACAGGCTCCAGTAGCTCGGCGACCGCACAGAACGGCCCCGCGCTCGGGGGTGGGTGCGGGGCCGCGTAACGCCTGGAGGCCTACGGTGTGGCGACGCGGGTGAACTCCAGGGACGGCGGGCCGTCGGGATCGGCGCGGAACTCGACCTCGTCCACACCGTCGGGGTACAGCTGGACCCCGGCGAGCTTGCCGAGCCCGCCGTCGTCGACCGTCAGGTAGACGAAGTCGTTGACGAACTCCCACGTCCCGCTGAAGTCGACGGGATCGGCGCCCCCACTCCCGGAGACGTCGTCCGGCGCGACGCCGGTCGCGGTGAAGGTCGAGTCGGCCCCGAGCGTGATCGAGGCGCCGGTTTCGTCACTGTGGAAGACACCGGGCACATCCTCGGCCTCGACGGAACCGCACGCCGAGGTGAGCGCCGCCGTGGCGGCGAGGATGAGGACGAGTCCGTGCCGTCGGGTTCGCTTGCCGATCATGAGCCGAGCGTAGCGGCGCGACGGTGCGGTGGAGCCGCGGTGAGATGGAGAGCACCGGCGGGGGCGCGGCCACGCCGACGGGCTCAGGCCGGGTGATCGGCGGGGCCGGTCGCGCGGTCCGCGAGGCCGGAACCCGCCACCCCGGGTCGGTGGTCCTACCCCGCCGCCACCTTCCACAGCACCAGCGTCACGATGCCGGCCACGCCGACGGCCCCGGCCGCGATCAGGCCGAGGAGGATCCGGGTGCTGGGCCGCCAGGCGGGAGCCGCCGGTGCCGAAGCGGTGGGACGGGGGAGCCTCTCCAGGGCACGGTCCGCGACCGGCGTCCCCTCCACCGGCCGCGTCGCGAGCTCGCGTCTTCGTCGCGTGGTCAGCGCGCGCATCGAGGCGGCGGCGTGGGCGAGGAGCACCTCGCGGGCGGGCTCGTCGGCGAGGAGGCTCGCGCCCCGGGCGACCACGAGTTCGGGCTCGGCGGCCGTGACCGTCGGGATGCCGAGGATCCGGTGCAGCAGCGTTGCGACGAGGGGCATGCGGCTGGCCCCTCCGACGACGTAGATCCCCGCCGCGCCGGTCAGTCCGGCCGTCGTGAGGGCGGCCCTCGTCGTCGCGACGGTGCGGCGGATCAGGGGTTCGGCGATCGTCTCCAGGTGCTCGCGGGTGAGCGGCACGTCGCGTTCGGCCATGGGGATGTGGAGGAGCGCCTGGCGGGTGCGGGACAGCAGCTCCTTCGCGCCGCGCACGTCCTCGGCGAAGCGGCGCCAGGCGCGCCTGTCCTCGGGCCCGCGCGGGCTGCGGAGCCGTGACCAGGCCTCGCGGGCGGAGTCGTCGGCCTCGATGGTCGTGTCGAGGAGGTCGACGACGGCGGCGTCGATGTCGAGGCCGCCGAGGTCGTCGAGGCCGTCGGCGGCGAGGACCCGGCCCTCGGCGACCACCGACACGTTGAAGCTCCCCGAGCCGAAGTCGTAGACGGCGACCGGACCCGGGGAACGCGCGTCGAAGTAGCGCGCGGCGGCGACGGGCTCGGGCACGAGCGTCACCGGCGCGAGACCGGCTCGTCCGGCGGCGCGCAGGAGCGTGTCCCGGCGGGTCTCGTCCCAGGCGGCGGGGTGGGTGAGCACGACGCGGCCGACGGGTCCCGCCTCGTTCGCGACCCGGCGCAGGACGGCCGCGAACATGTCCACGACGGTGACCTCGACGCCGAGCCACACCGCCTCGTCGTCGACGTGGAGTTTGGGGTGCGGCTCGAAGCGGCCGGGCGCGGCCAGTCCCGCGGCAAGGGCGTCGCGGCCGGTGAGCAGGCCGGCGCCGGGTTTGGCGAAGACCGCCGACGGCAGCGTCGGCGCGCCGTCGAAGAGGATCGTCTCGCTCCGGCCGTCGCCGTGGCGGACCACCGCGACGGTGGTGGAGGTCCCGAAGTCGACCGCCAGTACGGGTTCCACGGTGCCCCCCTTCGCCGGGCCGCCGTGTCTCCCGGGCGGCGGCCACCGGTCCATTGTGGAGTCCGTGGCGCCCCGGCGGAATACGTCGAACGGCCCCGCGTCCACAAAGGACGCGGGGCCGCACGTGCGATTCCGGTCAGCGCAAGCCGAGGTCGATCGCGTTGGTGAGGGTTCCGTCGTCTCCGTCGAGCGACCAGATCATCGCTCCACCGAGCTTCTTGCCCTTGATGTAGGTCATCTTGTTGGTCATCGTCGTGACGTCGTCATAGGACCAGAACTGGCCGTTGGAGTACAGCCAGATCGCCATCGCCGCCGAGTCGGTGTAGCGCGTGCCCGGCCGGTTCTTCAAGACGTCGTAGTCCTCGATGCCCGGTTCGTAGGTTCCGGGCGCCGCACCGGTGCTCGTCTGATAGAGCCCGTTGTTGGTCGCCGGTACGCCCGCCCAGCCGCGGCCGAAGGCCGGGACCCCGAGCACCAGTTTCGAGGCCGGTGCGCCGCGGGCGATGTACTCGTTGACGGCGAGGTCGCCCGACCACTTCGTGGGCGACGGGTCGCCCGGGGGCGAGTAGATCTGCGCCTGGTGGTTGGTCTGCGGACCCCAGGCGCCGTACAGGTCATAGCCCTGCACGGTGACGAAGTCGAAGTTCTGCATGAGCGCGGGAACCTCGAAACCGGCGGTGATCTTCGCCGGGTCGGCCGGGACGAAGGCGGTCAGCTCGAAGTGCCTGCCGACCGTCGCCCCGTAGGCGTCGAGTTGCCTGCGGAACTCGGCGACCAGTGCGGTGAAGTTCTGCTTGTCCTCGGGGCGGATGACGTTTCCGGTGTTCCCCTCCGACCCCGGCCATTCCCAGTCGAGGTCGATGCCGTCGAAGACGCCGTAGGCGACACCGTTGCCGCACTGCACCTCCCCGCCGATGCAGGGGAGGTTGCCCTTGAGGTACAGGTCGATGCAGCTCTGCACGAAGGCCACCCGGTTGGCGGGGAGGGCCGCGTTGGAGAAGTACTTCGACCAGGTCCAGCCGCCCAGCGACAGGTTGACCTTCAGGTGCGGGTACTTCGCCTTGAGCTTCTTGAGCTGGTAGAAGTTGCCCGCGAGGGGCTGGTTGTAGACGTCGCCGACGCCGTCGACGGACTCGGCCGCGCCGAACTTGCGCTGGTAGTCGGCCCACGCGTCACCGACGCCGGCCTGGTTGGCCTCGAAGCAGCGGCCCTGCTCACTGACGTTGCCGAAGGCGTAGTTGATGTGGGTCAGGTCGGCGGCGGCACCCGTGGTGTCCATGCTCTTGACGAGGTAGCCGCGGGCGTAGATGCCCCACTGGGTGAAGTAGCCGACCTTCTTGTACGACGAGGGACCGGGGCCGCCGTCCTCAAGGGTCTTCTTCGAGACCGTGTTCGAGAAGCCGGACACGTTGCCCTTGGCGTCGCGAGCGCGGATCTTGAAGCTGTAGGTCGTGTTGGCGGTGAGCCCGCCGACGACCGCGGAGGTCGCGTTGCCGGGCGCGGTCGCCGACTGCGCGTTGTTGACGAAGACGTCGTAGCCGGTGACGCCGACGTTGTCGGTGCTGGCCGTCCACTGCAGGGAGACGGTGTTGGCGGTCGCCGTCGGTGCCGCGAGGTTGCCCGGCGTGGTCGGTGCCTGCGTGTCGTCGCCGGGGCCGGGGCCACCGGAGCAGGAGGTGCCGTTGACGGTGCAGTTCGTGGGCGCCGCCTGAGCGCCGGAATAGGAGGCGTTGTAGCCGATCTTCACCGAGGCGCCGGGGGCGATGGCGCCGTTCCAGCCGGTGTTCTTGACGGTCACGTCCTGGCCGGAAACGGTGTACGTGCCCTCCCAGAGGGACGAGATCCGGTGACCGGGGGCGAGGGTGAACTTGAGCGTCCAGGACGCCGATGCCGTGGTGCCGGTGTTCTTGATCGTGTAGTCGGCACCGTAGCCGGTGCCCCAGTCACTGCCGAGTTTGTAGGTGGCGGTGAGGTTCTCGGCCGCGTGTGCGGGTTGCGCCGCTCCCAGTGCGACGACCAGCGCGACCGCGCCTAATAAGAAGCCTCTCAGCGTCTTCCTCATCTTGTCCTCCGAACAAATAGTAAGGAAGTTTAAAGGTGAGCTGAGGTTATGGGATCGTGACCGGACTGTCAACGTTCTGTCTTGAGGGTGATGGGGAGGGCGCGGGACGGAGAGGGGGAGGGGGGTGCGGCGGGAAGCGGGACGGGTGTGGCGGCGCGGGGTTGGGCGGGAGGGCACGGGACGGAGAGGGGGGAGGGCGCGGGACGGAGAGGGGCGCGGGACGGAGAGGGGGAGGGGCGAAGAAGGGGACGGGGAGGGGAGGGTGCGGCGGGAAGCAGGACGGGTGTGGCGGCGCGGGGTTGGGCGGGAGGGCGCGGGGATGCGGCAACGGCGAAGGCCCGGACGCTCGGGAGAGCGGCCGGGCCTTGGTGTCAGAGCCTTGGTGTCAGGGCCTTGGTGTCAGGGCGATGGGTCAGGCGTCGAAGGCGCCCGACCTGACGGCCGCGACGAAGGACGTCCACTCTGGACGGTCCGTCGCCAGGGTCGCGCCCTCGCGGTGTTTGGTGTCGCGGATGGCGACGCCGTGCGCGGAATCGGTGCAGGCGGCGACTTCGATGCAGTTACCAGTACCGCCGCTGCCACTGCGGCTGCTCTTGCGCCAGGCGCCGACCTCGACACAGTTGTTGCCGCTTCCGCCGCTTCCGCTTCGGGTGCTCTTGCGCCACGCCGACACCTCGATATGGGTGCTCACAGCTTGTCCCTCTCGGCGGTGATGAGTTTCTTCGACGCCTTCGGGTCCAGGGAGGCGTCCAGAAGCCGATCATACGCCTGGGCTAGCTGTTCAACCGGTTCCGCTTCGACGCAGATGTCACCGGCCGAACTCGCCAGGTAGGCGACTTCTGGATAGGGATCGACAAGCGTGAAGACCTCAAATGAGCCTTCTTGGCCCGTGCATGTGCCGACGGGGAGAATCCGCACGTCGGTCCCAGGTCTGCGCATGGCGCCCAAGAGGTGGTTGAGTTGGGCTTTCATGGTCTCGTCATTCCCGGCCCGCTCGCGCAGCAGGTGTTCGGCAATGATGCAGGTGAATTTGAGCGGCCGGTGCGTGCTCAGAACGTGTTGGCGAGTCATGCGAAGCTCGATCCACCGCGTGATCTCCTCTTCGGACGCGCCGGGCTGACGTGCACGCATGAGTGCTTCGGCGTAATCGGGCACTTGAAGGAGGCCGGGAAGGCAGGCCATCTCGAAGACTTTGATGGCCGTTGCCCGCGATTCCATCCACGCCCTATCGATGAGCGTCGAAACAACGTCACCGGTGTATCCGTCCCACCAGCCGGCCTGTGCCGCATCCTTGCGGATGGTCATGAGATCTGTGCGGCGGTGCGGCTCGGTGACGCCGCACATTTCGAGGTAGGCGTGAAGCATGTCCTCGCTGACAGGGACTTCACCCGCTTCCATACGGGTGATCGTGGAGCCGTCGCGGCCGAGGTGAATTCCCGCTTCTTTCGCCGTGAGACCGGCGACGTCGCGGATTTCGCGCATCGCCTCGCCGAGCCACAGCGTTCGAATCGTCGGTTTGCGGTACCGGCCCATGGGTCCAATCCTTCGTGGGGGTCGGGAGAAAAAATCCGAAGAAATCCGGTGGCGCATGTATGCGCCATAGGCCCGATCATGGTACAACTAAGACGTGAGTGAGCCAATACGATACGTCATGATCGCTGGCAGGCTCATGTAGACACTCGTGGGGTCAACGGACCATCTCCACGGGAAGGTACGACCAGGGCGGGTTGCTTCGATTGGACCCGAGGACCCGCCCTGGTCCCCAAACAACCGGAGGTCCCGCGTTGCGGAAACCCGATCAACGTCCTGTCTATCACGCCCGCACGCCTTAACCCACCGCGAAACTCCCCCGGCGCGAGCTCACACCCGGCCGGGGTTGAGGGCGACCCGTCCAGGGGGTCGCGGGGGCGGGCACCACCGCGAGGTCCACCACGCCGACCGTCGGCATTCACACATCGCTTCCCCGGCGATGCCGACGACGAGTGGACCGGTGCCCGCCCCACCTCACCCACAGCGAAGGAGCAGCACCGTCATGCCCCAGGTCAACGTCGAATGGGCCGCCTACTGGCGCGGCCTCCTCCAATGGCACGAGAACAACCCCGCCGACGACATGTGCGCGTGCGGCGACCGTTCCAGCGACTGCCGTATCCGCCAGGTCGCCGTCAAACGCGGTGTCCTCCGGCTCATCACCGACAACGTCCGTCCGTAGGAGCCCACACATGAACGTCGACCCCATGCTCGCGACCCAGACCCCCGAGGTGGGCGTGGTCACCGTCGCGGGCTTCGGCCTCTACGGCTCCCTCCTCTGGCTCGTCCGCTCGATCGCCCGCCGCGCCAGCGTCCCCACCCGGGAAGCCGCCGGGAACCTCCTCCACCTCGCGCTCACGAAGGTCGGGAACAACGGCGAGGGCCGCCACCGCTGGGAAACCCTCCGCGCCTGGCAGCCCTACATCCGCGCCGACTGCCGTCACCTGCGGCGACCCAGCCGCCGCTACCTTCCCGGCCGGCGGAGGTGACCTGGGCGTCCGGGACCTGAGCTAGTCCTCGGCGAGCACGATCACCCGGTCGTTCGGGCCGAGCACGACCGTCTCGGCCTTGTCGGGGTTGAGGTGCACGCCGTAGGTCGGCGCGACCTGCGCCTGTGCGGCCAGCCGGTACCCGATCGCCGTCTCGCCACGGCGTTTGGCGCTCTCGGCGACGGTGTAGAAGGTCAGCGGCATCTGCATCCGCACGTAGTACTCGGCGGGCTTGAGGTAGATCTCGGAGCCCTCGGGGTCGAAGAGGTCGGCGAAGACCGTTGCCAGGTGCGGGTTCTCGGCGATCTGGGTGAGCATCAGGCTGATCAGCTTCTCGCTGACGATGAAGTCGTCGGCCTGCGTCACCTGCGCCAGTCCGCGGTTGCGGTCGTCGGACATCTCGCTGACGACGGGGTACTTCGCGCCCGTCTTCTCGGCCATGTCGCGCAGGTGCAGCAGCGTCACCAGGGTCCGGGAGTCGGCGAGCTGCGCGGGCACGTTGTCGCAGCAGAGCACGATGATGTGGTCGTAGACGCCGACGTTGAGGCTTTCGAGGGTGCGCCGGTCGGTGGTGTCGTCGGTCTTGTAGTTGAGGCCGAGCACCTTCATCTGGTGGCCCAGTTCGGTGAGGTTCGCCGCGGCGCCGGGGTGGTCGGTGACGACGTCGGCGCTCGAACCGGGCGACACGTAGGCGTCCAGCTGCCGCAGAACGCTTCCCGCGCGGGCGTTCCAGCCCATGATCAGGGTCCGCTCGGGACGTGCGGAGTGCTTCCCGCGCGCGACGATGCCCTGCTCCACAATGGATGGCTGGCTGCCGTCGAGGTGGATGGCGCTGTCGTCCTCGGCGATGAGGATGAGCCGGTCGCCGGGGTTGATGACGGTGCGCGCGGGCGGGTTCAGGTGGCACTTCGCGTCGGGCGTCTGGATCCCGATGACCGAGGACTTCCGGTAGGCCAGCTGCGCCTGCCCGAAGGAGTACCCGGCCAGTCGCGGCTCCTCGGCGAGGTAGATCTCGTCGCCGCCGAAGTCGAGCAGGTCGGTGTACACAACGGACAGTCCCGACTGCCGGCAGGTCTGCACCATCAGGCGCGCGGTCACGTCGTCGGCGTCGATGATCTGCGCCTCCCGGCCGCCCGCGAGCCGCGCGGCGGGCAGGTTCCGGCTCTCGGCGACCGAGGCGACGACGTGATAGGGCTCGGTACGGTCGGGGTTCCCGTGCGTGACCGCGAGCAGGGACTTGACCAGCTGTGCGTCCGGGTCGGGTTCGCCGGAGGTGAGCAGGATGATCGACTTGGCCGCGTCGGGGTTGACGATGCGGATGTCGTCGGGGTCGACCGGGTTCCCGGTGCGGCACACGATCTTCGTGGTCTTCGTCGAGCCGAGTTTGGCCTTGATCTCGTCCTCCATCTCGACCTTGTCCCGGTCGGCGAGGATCGCGATGCACGCCCGGCGCTCGGATTCGTTGGCCTCCACCAGTTCTGAGATGACGGTGAAGATCTGGTCGGACCAGCCGAGCACGACGGTGTGGCCCGACTCGACCACCAGCGAGCGGCCTTTGCGCAGGTCGGTGAGCTTGTCGTCGAGGCCCGTGGTCAGGATGCCGACGAGGCTGGAGACGATGACGATGCCGCCGATCGTCACGGCCATCATGATGACGACGAAGACGCCCGTCGGTTCGTCGGCGGTGACGGTCCCGGGGTCGAGGACGTGCAGGAGGCTCGTCCAGAGGCTGTCGAAGAAGCCGAGCCGGTTGCCCTCCTCGTCGGTCTGGGGCGAGATGAGCACGACGAGTGTCCCGGCGATCGCGACGAGCGCGAAGGTCACGAGTACGAGCCAGGTCACGAGCGCCGGCGCGCCCTTGGACATGGTGTTGTCGAATCTGTACCGGAGACGCTGACGCGGCTTGGGTTTGCGCACGGGGATGGTCCTTTGGCGGGGTGGTGTGTGCCGCGGTCCCTTCGGGGAGGGCCGAATCAGTGAGTGGGCTGACGGATCGCGACCGCTTTAGGCCAACTTACGCAGGTCACGCACGGTGGCGGCACGCCGCACGGTGCGGCAGACTGTGCGCGTGCATTCCATTGAACGATTGTCCGGCCGGGTGTGGCTCTACCCGGGCGACGCCGACGCCGCCAACATTCAGGGCAGCGTCGCGGTGATCACCGGCGACGACGGCAGCGTCGTGGTCGACGCCGGGCACAGCCCGGCGGTGGGATCCCTGGTGCGGCGGGCGATGCGCGAGGCGGGCCTGCCCGACGCGCGCTGGCTCGTCTACACGCATCACCACTGGGACCACACCTGGGGCGCCCGCGCCTGGGACGGTGTCGAGATCATCGGGCACGCCTCGGGCGCCGAGATCCTCGGCGAGGAGGCGAAACGGCCCTGGAGCGAGGAGTACCTGCGTGCGGGCATGGTCGCCGATCCCCTGCTGGAACCCAGTTACAGCGCGCGGATCCGCGCGATGGCCGGTTCCTGGGAGGGCTTCGCGATCCTGCCGCCGACGCGCGTGTTCACCGACTCGCTGACCCTGCCCTACGACGTCGAGGTCCGCCACGTCGGTGGGGGGCACGCGCCCGACTCGACGGTCGTCGTCGTGCCCGACGCCTCGGTCATGCTGCTCGGCGACTCCTTCTACGCACCGCCGTTCCACGTGCGGAAAGCCGACGACACCACGGATCTGGCGATGGTCCGCCGTTTCCTGTCCGAAGGGTACGAGTGGTACGTCGACAGCCACAGCCCGCCGCGCAGGCGCGGGGGATGGTCGGCCGCCGCGGGTCTGATGACCGCCACCGGGCGCTTCCGCCGCCGCCCACGGGGTGAGTCGTGACGGTTCTGTTCGTCGGTGCCAACCCGATCGTCCGGCTCTTCGACGCCGGTGCCGTCAGCGCCTTCGCGTCGGTGTGGATCGCCGACTGGACGGTGAAGGGGCCGGGCACCGCACTCGTGCTGTGGCACAGGGGATCGGTGCGCGTCCTCGGTGAGGACGCGGAACTCGCGCGGTGGCTGGAGCGGGACTTCACGCGGCACTTCCCGGAGGTCGCGGGCCTGGACTGGCCCGAGTCCACCGTGGAGATCGTGCCGGTGCGGGTCCGCGCCGGCCTGGACTCCCTGGAGGTCGAGGCCGGAGACGTCGAGGTGTCGGCGGGCGACGTGCTCGACCGGCGGACCTTCGCCACCGACGCCTTCGAACTGGACGGGGTCGCCCACGGGCTGTCGCTGGTGCTGGCGCCGGTCGCGACCGGAAGGATCGCGGTCGGCGGGACCGGCCTGCCGGGCGAGGTCGTGGTCGAGGGGACGCCGGAGCGGCCGTCGTCGTCGGCTTTCCTCACGGCGGGCGAGGTCTGGACACGCTAGAAGGGGCCGCGCCCTGCCGGGCGCGGCCCCTTCTCACCGGACCTACGAGCAGAAGACCGCGGTGAGCAGCTTCTGGATCGCCACCCCACCCTCCGCGGCGAAGTCGATCGGCGCGTCCCCGACGGTGATCGATGCCGACAGGGTCGTGCCGGTTTCGAGCGAGCGGTAGTTCACGGCCGCGTAGCCGTTGATGAAACCGTTGGTGTTGACCACCTTGCCGCCACAGGCCGGGCCGAGATCGGTCGTCGACAGGCCGAGACCGTAACCGATTCCCGAGCGCGGCTCCGGCTTGAGCAGTTCGGTGACGAGGGGCTCCCCGACGATGTCGCCGTCCAGCAGGGCGGACAGGAAGTCCGACAGGTCTCGCGTGGACGAGATCATGTCGCCGCCGGTGGACAGCCAGGTCGGGTTCTGGCGGGTCGCGTCGACGGTCGCCCACACGCCCGGCGAGGTCTCGTAACGGTAGTAGCCGTGGGCGTGCGGGCCGGGGATGTTCGTGCGGCTCTCGGGAAGAACGGTGTCGCGCAGACCGAGGGGACGCAGCACGCGCTGCCGCATGGCCTCGACGAAAGACCGGCCGGTGACGTTCTCGACGAGCAGGCGCAGGACGATGTAGTTGGTGTTGGAGTAGCTCCAGCCGCCGCCGGGCTCGAAGCGCGGCTCCTTCGACAGCGAGAACGCGACCAGTTCCTCGGGGGTGTAGTCGTGGAAGCGGTTGTCGACCCATTCCTCCCCGGTGGAGGGAATACCGGGCACGATGGTGCCGTCGGGGAAGTACTCGCCGCTGATGTTGAACAGGCCGCTGGTGTGCTGTAGCAACATGCGGATCGTGATGCGGGGATCGAGGTCCCATTCGGGCAGGTGGGCGGCGGCGGAGTCGTCGAGGCCGATCACGCCGTCCTCGACGAGGGTCAAGACCAGCGCCGAGGTGAACGCCTTGGTGGCGCTGCCGACGCGGAACAGGCCGTCGGCGGACGGTTTCGCGGGTTCGCCGAGTTCGCGGACACCGGCGCTGCCGGTCCACTCGCCCTGGTCGTCGCCGACGCGCACCACGACGCCGGCGAAGCCCTGGTCGACGACGGACTGAATGGCGGCCTGAAGGTCGGGACGGGACGGCGTGCGATCGTGGGCTTCGGCGGGGGCGGTGACGGTCGCGGCGAGGGTCGCGACGGCGGTGGCGGTGACGGCGATGCGGCGGAAGATCGCGGTGGCGGACATGGTTCCTCGTTTCGTCGCGGGGTCGCTTATGCCGCAACGATGAGGGGGCCGGCCGCCGCCGGGCTGACACGAGGCTGACGCGTGGCCTGACACGGACTCAAGTTCGACTCAAGAACTTCCCGCCGCCCGCCGCCTACCGTCGGCCGTGTGCAGGAATCCACCGCAACGCACGACATCGCCGTGATCGCCGCCGTCCTCGGCATCGAGCCGCGTGAGCGCCCGCCCGTCGACTGGGCGGCGGCCGCCGCGGAACTCGGCGCCGAGATCCCCGCCGACTTCCGTGCGCTCATCGACGCCATCGGCCCGGGCCGCATCGGGCACGACACGCTGCTGCTCGCGCCCTACGCCACTCCGAACTACGACCAGCTCGGCACACAGCGGGAGCGGACCGCCGCGCTGGCGACCATCTGGGCCGACGAGGCGGACTACGACGACCCCGAGTTCATCAGCAAACCGGCGATCTTCGACGAGCCCGGCGTGCGCCCGATCGTTTGGGGCGCCTCGGGTCTGGGCTTCTACCTGTGGTGGATCGCCCGGGACGGCACCGATCCCTCGACCTGGGGTACCGCCCTCGAACAGTCGCGCGGCGGCGCATGGGAGTTCCACACCGGCACCGCGACGAGCATCCTGCGCGGTGCGCTGACCGGCGAGCTGGACACCTTCTACATGGACAGCCTCCGCGACGCCGAGCAGCACCACTTCACCCCGGCGACTTGACCGCCGGCCGTTGTGGCGCGCCTGTGGCGCGGCCATGGCGGTCCGGTCCACAGTCGTGCCACGAACCCACAACAGTCAGGAGTCCGCACATGCAGCTGAAGAGGATTCTCGCGGCCGCCGCGATCGCCCTCGGCGTCGCCGCCGTCGTCGTCGGCGGGACCGTCGCGACGACACAATGGGAGGGCGACGCCGTCTCCTACTACCAGGGCAAGACGCCCTACTCCGTCCCGGAGAACGTCGCCGCCGAAGACTTCGACCGCGACTACGCCTGACCGGCGCTAGTCGTCCTCCCCGGCCATCCCCGCCTCGTAGGCGATGATCGCCGCCCGCACCCGGTTCGGCGCGTTCACCTTCCCCAGGATCGCGCTGACGTGGGCCTTGACGGTCCCTTCGACGAGGAACAGCCTCCGGGCGATCTCGGCGTTGGGCAGGCCCCGACCGATCAGGGCGAGGACGTCGCGTTCGCGGTCGGTCAGGGCCGCGACGAGTTCGAGGGCGCGTTCGGTCCGTTCCAGGCGTTCGGGCCCGACGCGGCTGATCACACGCTTGGCGATCTGCGGGGAGAGGAAGGCACCGCCCTCGGCGACGGCGTGCGTGCCCGCGAGGAGTTCACGCGGGTCGCCCGACTTGAGCAGGAAGCCGGCGGCGCCTTCGGCGAGGGCGCGCGCGATGTAGGCGTCCTCGCCGAAGGTCGTGAGCATGACGACCTTCGTGTCCGGGACGGCCTTGCGCATTTCGGCCGCGGCGGCGAGGCCGTCGAGTCGCGGCATCCGCACGTCGAGGAGCGCGATGTCGGGGCGGTGGGCGCGGGCCAGTTCGACGGCCTCGCGCCCGTCGCCCGCCTCGGCGACGACCTCGATGCCCGGGTCGGTCGCGAGGATCGCCTTGACCCCGGCACGGATCATCAGTTCGTCGTCGGCGAGCAGGATGCGGATCATGGTGTCTCCCGGTGCGGAATCGTCGCGGTCACGGTGAATCCGCCGTCGGCGGGACCGGCGTGGAACGTGCCGCCGGTGAGGCGGACGCGTTCGGCGAGGCCGTGCAGTCCGCGCCCGCCGGAAACCGCGGAGACCACAGTGGACAGTGCGTTGTGGACGGTCACGACGGTGGCGTCGGGACCGTGTTCGACGCGCACGGTCACGGGGGTGCCCGGCGCGTGCTTCGCCGCGTTGGTCAGCGACTCCTGGACGACGCGGTGCAGCGCGCGGTCGGCGGCACGGCTCGGCGTGGCGCTCCCCGTCGTCGTCAGGCCGACGTCCAGTCCCGCCGACGCGGCCCGCGCGACGAGGTCGCCGACGCTCTCGTCGGCCGGTGTCAGCGTGGGTTCGGCGTCGTCGGTGAGCAGGCCGATCGTCTGCCGCAGCTGCTCGGTGGCGCTCCCGGCCGCCGCCCGCAGTTCGCCGGCGGCCGCGCGCTGCTCCGGCCCGAGCCCGGGAGTCAGTTCGAGGAGTCCGGCCCGCAGCGCGATCAGCGCCAGTTCGTGGCCGAGGGAGTCGTGCATGTCGGCGGCGATCCGCTCGCGCTCCCGGCGGCGGGCCTCGGCGGCGATCAGCGCCTGCTCGCGTTCGAGGGCCCGCACGCGCTCGCCCCCGGCGGCGATGAGGTCGAGCTGCTGCCGCCGGAAACGGCCCGCGAACCAGGGGAGGACGAAGCCGACGCCGTAGAAGGCGAGCCCGGCGCCCCAGTCCCAGGCGTTGAGGAACGCGAAAGGCGTGCTCGCGACGGCCGCGGCGAGCAGGACCCACGTGTCGCGGGAACCGGCCGAGCGCCGTCCCAGGAAGAAGGCCGCGACGCCGAGCACGATCGCCAGCAGGACCTGCCAGACGGCGCCGCTCGCGGCGAGCCCGACCCCGTTCCACAGGGCCAGACCCGCCGCGAGCAGCAGAGCGATGGTGATCTTCACGGTCGAAGGCTACTTCGCGAGCCGGACGACGCGGGCCGCGATGACCGCGAGGGCCGCGGCGGCGCCCGCCGCGAGCAGGATGAGCAGGGAGGGCGCGCGGTACCAGCACTGCGCCCAGTCGATGTCGCGGCGGAACAGGACCCCGAGCAGCGAGGGGTAGGCGGCGAAGAGCAGGACCGGGATCGCCATCGGGCTGAGCCGCAGCGCGATCCGCCACACCGGGCGGCCTTCGCGGCGGGCCGCCCAGCGGCGGGAACGGGCGAGGCCGAGGGCGCCGAGGCCGAGCGCGGCGAGGGCGGTCAGGCCGATGACGAGCTCATAGATCCACAGGGTGCCGGATCCGGCGGGCTCGCGGCCCTGGCTGAGGTCGGCCAGGCCGGTGAGGATGTCGTAGGACTCGTCGTAGATCGCCGAGGTGGGGGACATGACGGCGAAGCCGTAGCCGGTCTCGGGGATGATCATCTGGTTGGCGGTGTAGGTGAAGAGGTTGCCGGCGTGCACGATCTGGTCGGGGCCGCCGTCGTCGGGTTTCTCGACGCCCCAGCCCATCCCGTACTCGCTGACGGATGAGGGGCTGTGCATGGCGGTCAGCGAGTCGGCGCCGACGAGCTGGGTTCCCCCGCCGTTTTGGCCGATGAGCCATCTGCCCATGTCGTCGGCGTTGGTGACGACGTCGCCGGAACCGCCGATGAGGGCGTCGTCCCACAGCTCGTCGGCCGACGACCACAGGCCGAAGGCCTCGATGCCGCCCTGGGGGGCCTCGCCGCCGAGGGAGCTGCCGGTCATACCGAGCGGGGCGAAGACCTCGCGGTCGAGGTAGGCGGTGAAGGACTCGCCGGAGGCGACCTCGACGAGGCGGGCGAGGAGGTCGTAGTTGGCGTTGCAGTACTCGTAACCGGCGCCGGGGTCGCGTTGCAGTTCGCCGTCGGCGAGGAGGGCGGTGAAGGCGGCGAGATCGGGCGCGTCGCGCAGGGCCATGGCGTCGAGGCCCCGGTCGGAGAGGCCGGAGGTCTGGTTGAGCAGGTGCCGGACGGTGATGTCGGCGAAGCGCGGGTCGGCCATGGCGAAGCCGGGGACCTGGGCGGCGACGGTGTCGTCGAGGGAGATCTTCCCGGCCTCGACGAGCTTCATGACGGCCATCGCGGTGAAGGACTTGCTGACCGACGCGACCCGCATCGAGGTCTGGGCGGTGACCGCCTGGCCGTCGAAGCCCTCGCCGAAGCCCTGCGAGTAGACGACTTCGGAGCCGTGGGTGACCACAAGGGACAGTGCGGGCAGTCCGCTGTCGGCGAAGGCCTCGGCGGCGTAGGCGGCGAACGCGTCGGCGGTGGGGGCGGGGGTGTCGGCGTGGGCGGCGGTGGCCGGGATGAGGGCGAAGGCGGCGGTCGCGGTGGCGGCGGTGGCGAGGAGGAGGCGCTTGATCTGCATGACCGGAAATCTATGGAGATCCGGGCGCCGATCCATGGGGCCGAAGGAAGCGGTGACCCCTGACGAAAGTCGGGGGTCACCGCGGTTCAGCCGAGTTGACCGAGGGCGGCCGACGCGGGCGGAGGACGTCGGACCCCCTCCCACCCTCGCCGTCAACCCACGCCCGTGCCCCTCCGTCCCGCCCGGGCCGCGCCGATCGCCGCGATCGTGACGAGCCCGATCCCCGTGAACTGCCAGACCGCCGGGACCTGGTGCAGCGCGACCCACCCGATGACCAGCGCGATCGCCGGTTCGAGGCTCAGCAGCGTCCCGAAGGCGCCGACGGCGATCCTCCGCAGCGCCAGCATCTCCATCGCGTAGGGCAGGACCGGGATCAGCAGCGCCAGCGCGGCCCCGAGGTACAGGTCGCGGAAGTCCATGCGCGGCAGTGCCTGCGAGGCCCCGACCGCCGTCGCGACCAGCGCCGAGACCGTCATCGACATCGCCAGCCCCGACAGCCCCGGCACCTTGTCGGCGACCTTCTGCGTCAGCAGCACGTACCCGGCCCAGCAGAACGCGTTGGCGACGGCGAAGGCCAGCCCCGGCACGTTGACCGGCCCGTGCCACGGCTCGGTCAGCAGCACGACGCCGCCGAACGCGACCGGCGGCCACAGCAGTCCCCACTTCCCCGCCCGCCGCATCACGCCGACGCCCAACGGCCCGAGGAAACCGATCGCGACGGCGGCCGCGATCGGCAGCCGCGAGGCCGCCTCGGCGAACAGCAGCGTCATCCCCGCGCTGACCGCCCCCAGCGCGGCGACGCCGGCCAGGTCGCGCGGGGAATGCCGCCACGGCTTCGGCCGGACCACGATCAGCAGGATCACCGCCGCCCACGACAGTCGCAGCCACGTCGTGCCCGCGGGCGTCAGCCGGTCGAAAAAGCTCGTCGAGGCGGCGAGGCCGACCTGCACGAGCGACATCGAGCCGAGGGTGAGGGCGACGGCGGGCGCCGGGCTCGCCGTGCGCGGCGGCGCGGGGGTCAAGACGGTCATGGAGTCCATCCGAACCGAGAACGACCGTCCACGTCCAGCGAGAAGTCATGGACTGACTGTTCCGTTGCGCTGGACAATGGCCCCATGGACCTCCACTTGCTGCGCGTACTCGTCGAACTCCACCGCCACGGCACCATGCGGGCTGTGGCGAAGGCCACGGGCTACGGGACCTCGACCGTCTCCGTGCAGCTCGCGACCCTGGAGAAGCAGGTCGGCACGCCGCTGCTCGAACGCGTCGGCCGGACCGTGCGCTTCACACCCGCCGGGCGGCGGCTCGTCGAGCACGCCGAGGGCATCCTGTCCGCCGTCGAGGCCGCCCGCGCGGACATCGGCCCTTGCGGCGAGCCGTCCGGCCTGCTGCGGATCGCGGGTTCGGCGAGCATCATGTCGACCGACCTGATCCCCGTCGCGACCGCCCTGCGCGCGTCCCACCCCGCGCTGCGGCTGGAGATGCAGGAGCGCGAGCCCGGCGAGGTCGCCGAGCTGCTCGACGCCGACGAGGTCGACCTCGGTTTCGTCTACGACTACAGCCTGGTCCCGCGCTTCACCCCCAACGGCACGACGATGCGGCTGATCTGCACGGTGCCGATCCTGCTGGCGGTGCCCAAGGGCAAGTTCGGGCCGGTCGAGACGCTCGACGACGTGCGCGAGCTGCTCGCCGGCGAGCCGTGGATCGGTAACTCGCGCGGCGCCGATGACACCGAACTCGTCGAGTTCCTGTGCGGGATGGCCGGTTTCGCGCCGACCGTCGCGCACGGCGCCGACAGCCTCAACCTCGCCCTCGACTTCGTCGCCGCCGACCTTGGCGTGGCGCTCGTGCCGGCCTTCGTCGGGCCCTGCGACGGCGTTGAGCTGCGGGAACTCCCGACGGGACTGTTCGAGCGGCGGATGTTCGCGGTGACCCGGCCGGGGCGGCACGCCTGGCCGGCGGTGCGTCTGGTGACCGCGGCGGTGGAGGCGCGCGTGCAATGAGATGCGCCGCACTGGCATGTGACTTGACGTTAGTGTGCGGCGCACAGTATCGTGTTGTTCGTGGGCACCGAAGAAACGATCCTCAACCTCGCGCAGGAGCTGCGCCGCGGCACCGTCGTGCTCGCCTGTCTGGCGCTGCTCGACGAGCCGCAGTACGGCTACGCGCTCCTCGAAACCCTCAACGACGCCGGGATCACCGTCGACGGCAACACCCTCTATCCCCTCCTCCGCCGCCTTGAGAAGCAGGGACTGCTGATCAGCGAGTGGAACACCGAGGAGTCCCGGCCGCGCAAGTTCTACCGGGCCTCCGACGAGGGTTCCCGCGTCCGCGACGGCCTCACCCGCGAATGGCACGACCTCGCCGCCTCGATCGCACGACTGACCACGGAGACGACATGACCGCCCCGAACACCCTCACCGAGCGCTACGTCCAGGAAGTCGTCCGGCGCATCCCGGCCGACCAGCGCACCGACGTCGCCGACGAACTGCGCGCCACGATCGCCGACACCGCCGAGGCCCGCGAGGACGAGACCCCCGAGGCCGCCGAACGCGCGGTCATCACCGAGATGGGCGACCCGATCCGGCTCGCCGCGAAGTACGCCGACCGGCCGCTGGCCCTGATCGGGCCCGACCTCTACCCGGCCTACATCCGCCTGCTCGTCGTGCTCATGTCGACCGTGCTGCCCATCGCGGTACTGGCCGTCGTGGTCATCGACGCCCTGGACGGCGACAACAGCGTCGGTTCGCTGATCGGCGCGGCGATCGGCGGCGTGCTCACCATCGGCGGGCAGATGTTCGCCTGGCTGACGGTGATCTTCGCGCTCATCGACCGGATGCGGCGCACCGACGCGGCGGCGAAGTCGCTGGTGTGGACGCCCGACATGCTCCCCGCGCTGCGCAGGGCTCCCGACAAGGGCGGGCTCGCCGCCTACGCCTCCGTGGTCTGGTACGCCTCGCTGATCGCGGCGATCGTCTGGCAGCACGCCGCCGCGCCCTACCGGCTCGACGACGGTTCCCAGGTCGAGGTGCTGAACCCGGCGCTGTGGTCGAACTGGATCTGGCCGATCATCGGCGGACTCGCGGTCATGGCCGCGCTGGAGATCGTGCGGATCGTCCGCCGCGGATGGACCCTGGCCCTGGTCATCGCCTACACGGTGGCCGACCTGGTTTTCGCGCTGCCGCTGGCGTGGATCTTCTATGACAGGCAGATCCTGAACCCGGAGTTCCTCGCCGACTTCAACGGCGAGTGGACGACACCGGCCGCCTTCTACTCGGGTGCGGCGATCGTGGTGATCGCGGTCAGCGTGACCGAGGCGTACAAGCGGTTCCGCATGCTGTCGAAGGTCTGACGGACCGAAACCGAAAGGCCCGGGGCACACTTCCCGGGCCTTTCACCTGCCCTGTGACGTGATCGATAACCCGTTGCCGTCCCGGGCCGCGTCGATAAGATCGTCCACGAACCCCGATTCGTGAAACAAGGAAGCGATTACTTGACAGACATTCGCACCGCCCGCGCCGAAGAGATCCCGAACCTGACCACATTGGACGGTTCGGAGGAACGAAACGCCGCGACCGCCGCCTATCTCACCGACCTTCTCGCCAAAGGCTGCACCCGTCCCGAATGGTGCTTCGTGGCCGAGAACGGTGCGGGGAAGATCGTCGGGAACGTGGTCCTGTGGACCGCACCCGGACACGACGTCCCGACCGACTTCGTCCTCTTCGAGGCCCCCTGGGACGACCCGGAGCTGGGCCTGCGCATCCTCCGCCACGGCTTCGCCGCCGCGAGGGAACTCGGCGCCACCGAGCTCAGCCACATGCTCGACATGCCGGCTCAGGCACCGCAGTTCCAGACCGAACCCGACGCCCGCCAGGCCGTCCTCACCGAGGCCGGGCTCTCCGTCGCCCGCGACGGCCGCCGCTTCCAGTGGCTCGCCGGTTCGGCGCTCCCGGCGCAGGACCCGCGCCTGACCTGGCGCTCGATCGCCGAGATCGGCTCCGAGCCCTTCATCGAGCTCTTCGAGAAGATCCTCGCCGACACCGCCGACTCCCTCCTCCAGGCCGACGTTCGCAAGCTCGGCCTGCGCGGCGCGGCCGAACTGCTCCTGGAGGACATGTCCGACATGGAGCACGAGCCGGAGTGGTTCGAGCTCGGTTACGACGAGACCGGTTCCGTCGCGGCGGTGAGCCTTCCGGCGCGCAACCCGAGTTTCCCGGTCATCGGATTCGTCGGCGTCTCCCCCGATCACCGCGGCAAGGGTTACTCCGCCTCGATCGTGGCGCGTGGCACGCAGATCCTCGTGGCCAACGGCGCCACCGAGATCCGCGGCGACTGCGACGCCGGGAATGTGGCGATGTACAAGGGTTTCGAGCGTTCCGGCTATGTCAACTTCGCGGATCGGCGCGCGTACTCCGGGACCATTTGACACGCGGAGCTTAACTTGGAATCACCGGTGGGCCGATCGGAAGCCCTTGCCGTGGACCCGCCCACCGGGATGACAAGGAGAGTTGCCGTGGTCTTCAAGAAGATGATGCGAGCACTCGGTGTCGGCGGTCCCAGCGTCGACACCGTTCTCGATCGCGCCGACACCGTCCCGGGCGCGGTCCTCACCGGTCAGGTCCACATCGCCGGCGGTGACCACGCGGTCGACATCGAGCATGTCGCCCTCGGCCTGGTCACCCGCGTCGAGGTGGAATCCGGCGACAGCGAGTACGACACCACGGTCGAGTTCCAGCGCGCGATCGCCGGTGGCCGCTTCCAGGTCGCACCCGGTCAGAACTACAGCCTGCCCTTCCAGCTCCAGGTTCCCTGGGAGACGCCGGTGACGGCCGTCTTCGGGCAGCAGCTGCACGGCATGACCCTCGGTGTCCGCACCGAGCTGTCGGTCGCCAAGGCCGTCGACAAGGGCGACCTCGACGGCATCGCGGTCCTCCCACTGCCGTCCCAGGAACGCGTCCTGCAGGGCTTCGGGAGCCTCGGCTTCCACTTCAAGCGCGCCGACCTGGAACGCGGCCAGATCCGCGGTGTCCACCAGACGCTGCCGTTCTACCAGGAGATCGAGTTCCACCCGCCGCAGCACATGTACGGCCGGGTCAACGAGGTCGAGCTGACCTTCGTGGCGAGCCCGCAGGGCATGTCGGTGATCATCGAGGCCGACAAGCGCGGCGGGATCTTCCACTCCGGGCACGACGCCATCGGCCGCTTCGACGTCACCCACGAGCAGGCCGAGAAGATGGACTGGGCCGCCCAGATCAGCAACTGGATCGGGCGCTTCTAAGCGAAAGCCGCGCCGGGCCGTCCCTTGTGGACGGCCCGGCGCGGGTGCTCAGTACTTGAGCGTGAAGGTGAAGTCGCCCGACAGCCTGCTGGACAGCCGGGCGAGCGAGACGATCCGCCCCTCGGCCGCCAGCCGCTCGGTCTCGGCCCGCGAGAGCCCGCAACCCTCGGCGATCAGGCGCATCGGCCGCAGCGGAACGCGCGCGGCGAAACGCACCGAGACGTCGAGCACCTCACGATCGGCGGGGTCGACGCACGCGATGTCGAGCCGCCAGGCGCCGTCCCAGTCGAGGGAGACGCGGTTGCGCCGATGCAGGCCCGGATCGGCGATCAGTTCGGCGACGAGGGCGGGATCGTCGTGATGCAGCCGATCCAGCAGCTCCGGCCGGATCGAGCGCACGTTCACCCGCTCCATCACCGTGAGTTTCGCCGTCTCGTCGCAGTTCGCGCACAGCGCGAGGAGCCAGACGTCGAGCAGTTTGTGGTTGGCGTTGACGCGGAATTTACCGCTGGCCTTGAAACGTTCGTGACCGCACGCGTGACAGCGGCGGCGGACGAGCGGAAGGCGCGTGGGCACGACGGCCCAGTTTTCGAGCACAGTGATACACCGGTTCCAGGTGAGAAGTCCGCAGCAGAAAGAAGCGCGGCGCTAAGGCGCGGCGCGCTATGAAACAGCGCTCGGGATGTCTCACACGGTGTACAACGGCTGGTCCTGGGCTCGGGGACAGGTTGCTGGCACGATAGCGGCGCACGGCGGCGCCGATCCACCGGTTTTTCTAGACCAGGTCGGTAAAAGGCACGTCGGGGTCGGCGAGGAACTTCACGTCCATGTCGCTGCGCGCGCGGATCAGGCGCTGGACCGGCGCGATGCCCTCGTCCCACATGTTCACGTGCATCCCCGCCACCACACGCCTTCCGTCGAGCCAGAAGGCGTAGAACGCGCGGCCCGCGACGTCCCCGCGCACCACGACCTCGTCGTAGCCGTCCTTGGGGAACCAGCCGGCGTACTCCATGCCCAGGTCGTACTGGTCGCTGAAGAAGAACGGCAGTGGATCCATCTCGCCCTCGTGGCCGAGCATCGCGCGGGCCGCGGCGGGGCCGGTCTCCAGGGCGTTGGCCCAGTGCTCGACGCGCACATGCGTCTCGTAGAACGGCCGGTAGACGCTCGCGACATCGCCGGCGGCGAAGATGTCGGGATCGTCGGTGCGGAAGTCCTTGTCGGTGCGGATCCCGTTGTCCACGGTCAGCCCGGCGTCGGCGGCCAGCGAGGTGTTCGGGATCGCGCCGATCCCGACGACGACGTTCACCGCCGGAAGGACCGTCCCGTCGGTGGTCTCGACCCCGCTCAGCCGCCCGTCCTCACTGAGGAAACGCACGGTCCCCTGGCCGAGCAGGACCTTCGTGCCGTTGTCGCGATGCACCTGTGCGAAGAACTCGCCCATCTCCGCGCCCAGCACCGCGTACAGCGGGGTCGGCTGCGGCTCCACGATCGTCACCTCGGCGCCGTAGCCCCGGGCCGCCGAGGCGACCTCAAGGCCGATCCAGCCGCCGCCGACGACGACCAGCGGACCGCCGCCGCCTTCGCGCAGGGCCGTGCGCAGCACGTCGGACTCGAAGAAGTCCCGCAGGTAGAACACCCCGGCCAGGCCCCCGCCGGGCACGTCGAGCCGCCGCGCCGACGAACCCGTCGCCAGCAGCAACTTGCGGTAACCGACGTGCTCGCCGTCGGCCAGCTCCACCCGGTGCGCCTCCCGGTCGATGCCCGTCACCGGACGGCCGAGCAGCAGCTCGACGTCGTTGGCGGTGTACCAGTCCTCGGGGTGGACGTAGAACTCCTCCTCCGGCGTCTCGCCCTTGAGGAAGCCCTTCGACAGCGGCGGACGTTCGTACGGGCGCCGGTTTTCGGCCCCGATCAGCACGATCCGTCCGGTATGGCCTTCTGTGCGCAGGGTCTCGGCGGCCTTGGCTCCGGCGAGTCCCGCGCCGGCGATGACGACGTCGGCGTTGTCCATGCGATCTCCTCGACGAGGGGCGGATCGGCGGATTCGCCATCGAGCCTATCGACTTTCCCCGCCCCCGGTGGGAATGTCGGCCCGCCCGTCTACCGTGCGCGCAGACGACACGACGGGAGTACCCATGAGCGCCGACCTCGAAGCCCTCCGCACCCGCCTGCGCGAGCGACGGGACGAACGGGAGGCCGCCGCCGAGCGGCGCGAGGCCGAGGTCGTCGCCCGAGAGGTCGTCGGGGCCGCCGCGGCCTCCGGAGACGCCGAAGCGCTCGCCGACGCGTTCCTCGCGACGGCCGATCACCCGAGCGTCTGGGCCTTCTGGAGCGAGCGGCTTCGCCCGCTGTCGCGGGAGGACCGCGCCCACCTCGTACGGATACTCGGTGAACGGGTCGAGTCGATCGACGACGCCGACGTCGCCGGCCTGGTCACGCGTTTCGTCCTCCACACCGCCAAGGACATGGCGCCCACGCTCAACACCGCACGTGCCGCACTCGGGCAGATAGCCCGCCAGTGGAAGGGCTACCCCTTCCAGCAGCTGCCCGAACTCGCCGCGCTGCTGACCGCGGCGGGAGAGATCACCGGGCCGATGATCGCGGGTCTTCGCCGTTCGGCCCTCTGGTACGGCACGTCCATGCTGCGGGAACTGCCCGCCGCGTTCGACGAGATGCCGCTGAACCCGGGTGAGGCGTGGAGCGACGAGGTTCTGGGCGCTCTTCCCTCGCTCGGCACGGAATGGCGCGGCTTCCTGCTGCACATGAACACCGCGCATTCGGCGAAGCCGAGCGCGAAGTGGGCCAAGCGGACACGCGAGTTCCTGGCGACGCTCGGGGAGGGGGTCGTCGTCGCGTCACTGGTGGAGTGGCTGGCTCTGCTCGGGCGTCCCCGAACCCTGCCACTGGACGACGGTTCCTGGGGCGACGACATCAACGGTGCCCTGGATCCCTTCAACGCCACCGCCGTGCGCGGCATGCTGTGGACGCTCGGGATGGTCGAGCCGACGGCCGAGTCGGCGCGCTGCGCCGCCCGCGTCGTCGAGTACGCGCTCAAGAAGGTCCCCGGGATAGGGCCGCACACCCCGAAGGTCGCCAACGCGGGCGTGCACGCGCTGTCGGCGATGGACTCGGCCGACGCGCTCGGGCAGTTGGCGCGGCTGGCGACCCGCGTGACGTACAAGGGAACCCTGAAGCTCCTGGAGGCCACGCTCGACGCCAAGGCCGTCGCGCTCGGCCTGTCGCGCGAGGAGATCGAGGAAATGGCCGTCCCCGCCTACGGTCTCGGCGAGGTCGGGCGGCACACCGAACTCCTCGGCGACGTCACGGTCGAGCTCATCGCCGACGACGGTGTCCGTCTCCAGTGGACGAACGCCGCCGGTAGGACGGTGAAGTCCGTGCCCGCGTCGGTCAAACGCGACCACGCCGAGCGGCTGGCCGAGTTGAAGGCGGCCGTCAAGGACGTCGCGAAGATGCTGACCGCGCAGGTCGAGCGCGTCGACAAGCTGTTCCTCGCCCGGCGCGAATGGCGCTACGACCAGTGGCGCGAACGCTATCTCGACCACCCGCTCGTCGGCGTCGTCGCTCGTCGTCTGCTGTGGACGGTCGGCGAGACGGCCGTCGGCTACGCCGACGGTGAGCTGCGGGCGCACGACGACGCGCCGGTCGCGGTCGCCGACGACGCCGTCGTGCGACTGTGGCACCCGCTCGGCCACGAGGTCGCCGAGGTCCTGGCGTGGCGGGAATGGCTGGAGCGGCACGGGATCACGCAACCGTTCAAGCAGGCGCACCGTGAGGTCTACCCGCTCACCGCCGCCGAGGAGAACACGCGCGTCTACTCCAACCGCTTCGCCGCGCACGTCATCCGGCAACACCAGTTCTCCGCCCTGGCCGCGATCCGGGGCTGGGACAACAGGCTGCGGCTGATGGTCGACGACTCGTACCCGCCGGCGACCCGTCGGCTGCCGCAGTGGAACCTGCGCGCGGAGTTCTGGGTCGAGGGCATCGGCGACGACTACGGCGCCGACACCACCGACGCCGGCACCTACCTGCGGCTCGCCACCGACCAGGTCCGCTTCTACCCCCTCGACGCGCCCACGCACTTCGCGCACGCCGGAGGCGGGCCGTACGAGCAGTGGCTGCACGGCGAGGAGCCGGTGGAACCTCTGCCGCTCAGCGAAATCCCGCCGCTCGTGCTGAGCGAGGTACTGCGGGACGTGGACCTGTTCGTCGGCGTCTCCAGCGTCGGCAACGACCCGACCTGGCAGGACGGCGGACCGGAGGGCCGCTTCCGCGACTACTGGCAGAGCTACAGCTTCGGCGAACTGTCGGGGACGGCGAACACCCGGCGCGAGATTCTCGCGCGGCTCGTCCCGAGGCTCGCGATCGCCGACGTGGCGACGGTCGAGGACCGCTTCCTCGTCGTGCGCGGGAAAGGGAAGTGGACGTACAAGATCCACCTCGGCTCGGGCAACATCCTGATGAGCCCCGGCGACCGTTACCTGTGCATCGTGCCGGGGCAGAGCGCGGGACGCGGCCCGGAGAAGCTGTACCTGCCCTTCGAAGGGGACCGGACGCTCGCGATCATCCTCAGCAAGGCGATGCTGCTGGCCAAGGACGACGAGATCACCGATCCCACGATCACCCGGCAACTGCGGTAGGGCGGGCTCGCGCCCGCCCTCTCGCTCAGATCTCCACGACGACCTTGCCGAAGGCCGTGCCGCTCACGTAGTGCGCGTAGGCCTCGGTGATCTCGCCGAAACCGAACACGCGGTCCACAAGCGGGCGGATCGCGGCCGACTCGACGAGCTTGCCCAGGTCCTCCAGATCGCTTCTGCTGCCGACGAAGACCCGCCGGATCTCGGCCATCGTCTGCGCCCAGGCCGCGCCGGGGACGGTGACGTCGGCACGCGTCTCCGACTGCGTCGCCAGCAGCACGACCTGCCCGTAGAGGGACGACGCGCGGATCGACTCGGCGACGGTGTCGGGTCCGGCGGTGTCGACGATCAGGTCGGCGCCCAGACCGCCGGTGAGCTCACGAACCCCGGCGCTCCACTGTGGAGTGTCGCGGTAGTTGACGACGCCGTCGGCACCCAGTTCCCGGACCCGCTCGGCCTTCTCGGGGCTCGACGTCGTCGCGATGACGCGGTACCCGAGGGCCTTGGCGATCTGGACGGCGTACAGCGAGACACCGCCGGTGCCGAGGGTGACGACCGTGGCGCCGTCGGGAAGCGCGGCCCCGCCGGTGATCGAGGTCCAGGCGGTGACGCCGGCGCAGGGCAGGGTCGCGGCCTCGGCCCACGTCAGGTGCGCCGGGACGGCGGCCAGCGCGCCCTCGTCGAGCAGCGCGTACTCGGTCAGCATCCCGTCGTGCGTGCAGCCCAGCTGGTCGATCATGGACGCGTCGAGTCTGCCGCCGTGCCAGCGGTTCCAGTAGCTGCCGACGACGCGGTCGCCGACGCCGAACCGCGTCACGCCCTCGCCCGTCGCGGCGACCTCACCGGCGCCGTCGGACAGTGCGACGACGCCCGCCCGCGGGGGCAGCGGATAGCGGCCCTCGACGATCAGCCGGTCGCGCTTGTTGAACGAGGCCGCCCGCACCCGCACCAGGACCTGGCCGGGGCCGGGTTCGGGGACGTCGTGCTCGCGGAGGACGAAACCGGTGCCGTCGAAGGAGTCCAGGTGATAGGAGCGCATCAGTTCGCCTTCGTGTAGCCGACGGCGTGCCGGACACGGCCGTCGCGGACACGCAGCAGGTTCGCGCCCCGGAGGAGACCGTCGTCGCGGCGGAGGGTCCAGGTGAGGACGGCGTCATCGCCGTGGACGAGTTCCCGCTCGATCTCGAACTCCCCGCTGGTGTCGGTGGCGATCGCGGTCCACAGTTCGAGCGCGGCGGCGTGGCCGTCGGCGGTCCCGCCCTGCGCGAGTTCGACGACGACGTCCTCGGCGAGGATGTCGCCGAGGCGCGAGGGGTCGTGGGTGAGGAAGGCGTCGGTGTAGATCTTCAGCACGGTGTGAATGTCGGTCATGCCGCCCAGCCTGCGCCCGCGTTCGCGGCCCGGCAATTCCCCGGAGGGAATGGCGGTGGGGTGATCGTCCGCGCTACAACTGGGCCATGACCACGACCTTCGGGCCCGAGCTGCAACGCTGGCGGGGCAGTCGCCGGCTCAGCCAGCTCGAACTGGCCGCGCGCGCCGGGACCACCCAGCGGCACCTGAGCTTCGTCGAGAGTGGACGGTCGCGCCCCGGCCGCGCGATGGTGCTGCGGCTGGCCGAGTCGATGCAGCTGACGCTGCGGGAACGCAACGAACTGCTGCTGTCTGCCGGATACGCGCCCGTGTACCCGGAGAGCGCGCTGGACGAACCGGCCCTGCGGCCGGTTCGCGACGCCCTGCACCGGATCATCGAGGGCCACATGCCCTACCCGGCCGTCGTCGTACGCGCGTACGGCGACGTTGTGGCCGCGAACGAGGCGATGTCGGTGCTCACCGACGGCGCCGCGCCCTGGCTGCTGAAACCGCCGGTCAACGTCCTGCGCCTCGCGCTCCACCCCGAGGGCATGGCCCCGCGCGTGCGCAACCTCGACGCCTGGGGGCGGCACGTCATCGACTCGCTGGTGCGCCTGCGCGCCCTGCGCGGTCACACCCCGGAACTCGACGAGTTCATCGCCGAACTGGGGTCGTACGTCCCGCCGGCGGCGCCCGGCCCGGACCACCTCGGCTTCGCCGTGCCGTTGCGGCTGACGTACGGCGACGGCGAGCTGCGGCTGCTGACGACCCTGACGTCGTTCGCCACGGCCGTGGACGTGACCCTCGCCGAGCTGCACCTGGAGGCGTTCCTCCCCGCCGACGACGCGACGGTCGAGGCACTGCGGAAGCGGGCGGGGGGTTAGGCCGTCACGGCCACCGCCGTCGCCAGCAGCTCCGGGACCGTCCCGGCGAAGTCGCGCAGCAGCCGCAGCGCGACCAGTTGCGCCTCGGCGCTCAGGTCGAGGCCGGGTACGACGTCGCGCAGATCGGGCAGCCAGCGGTCGGGGGCGTCGTCGACGGTGGCGGCGAGAACATGCGACGCCGGGGTGACCACGGCGAACGCCTCCGCCCAGGTGACCAGGCCCGCCGAGACGGCGGCCACGAGCCAGCGGCGGGTGTCGTCGGGATCGGTCGACGGATACATGGCCAGGGTCTCGGCGAGGGTGGCGCCCGCTTCGAGGGCCCGGCGCGGCGTCGGGTCGCCCGCGGCGACGTGCCCTTCACCGCTGCCGCTGAGGAGCCCGAGCCGGTTCCGCGCCGGGGACGCGGCGATCTCGGCGAGGAACCAGCCGTGGCTCTCGCGGTGGAAGTTGTCGCTCCCGCCGAGCCGCTTGATCTGCCACGCGGGCGTCTCGCGTTCGGCGAGGTAGGCGCGCAGCGCCTCCTTCTCCGCCTCCTCGTCGTCGGCCTCGGCCATCTTGCGGACGCGTTTGACGACACCGCCCTGGAACTCCGCGCGGGTGTACTTCAGCGGATCCAGGTCGGCCTCGACCAGCGCCAGCATCGCCGCCTTTCCCGCGCGCTCCCACAGATCCAGCAGCAGACGCAGTTGCGGCACGATCCCGCGCACGCGCACGTGCCGCAGGATGTGGCGCTGCACCTCCGGATCGGCGCAGGTGACCGCGTGCCGGCCGGTCCAGCCGCCGGTCGTGGCGAGAAAGCGTTCGCGCAACTCCGCCGGATAGACCTGCCCGCCGGGGACGTGCGCGGCGAAGGCGCGGCCCGACATGACGTGCGCGACCTGCGCCGACGACATCGGGCGGCGCAGCGCGAGCGCGCCGGCCAGGTCGGGCTCGTCCAGGTCGAACAGTCGCTGGAGTTCCCCGACGTCGAGCTTGCCGCGTGCTCGCACGAAGGCCTGACGCAGCGCCGGAGTCCCGTGACCGACGACGAACTCGAACCACTCGCGACGGCGCACGCCGTGGGTGAACAGGTCGGCGGCGGTGCGCTCGTCGAGGTGCGGCAGCAGCGCCAGCTGCGTCTCCACCCCGGCGGCGTCGAGGAGGACGACGAAGGCCTTGCGGGCACCGGTCAGCGACGGTTTCGCGTCGGCGGGCGGCAGCGCCTCGGCCTCGGGCCACGCGGATCCGGGGTCGGGCTCGGCGGCCGCCTTCGCGCAGAGCTCGGCGACGGTCCCCTTGTACCCCTTGAGGAGTCGCCGCAGGGCACGCCAGGCCCCGGCGTCCTGCCCGACCGTCGCGGCGAGGACGCGGCCGACGACGGCGTGCACCGGCTGGAGCCTCCACACCGACGGCTCCAGCGGGTCGGCCCGCCGGGACGCCTCCAGCACCCCGGCCGCGGGCCGCGCGTGCGCGATCAGCTCGGCGACCCGCTCGGCCTTGAGGAACCGCGCGGTCAGCGTCCGCAGCGCCTTCGTCCGCGCCGCTCCCTTGAGCGGCAGGGAGAACAGCGCGGCGGGCGGGTCGGGGTACTTCTCGGCGACCACACCCGGATGCGCGGTGAACAACGCCACCCGCAGCTCCTCGGGACAGTCGTCGCGGGCGCACAGCGCGGCCGACACCGCCGCCGCGAAAGGCTCCTCGGCGTGCGCCCGCGCGATCAGCGTCCAGTCCAGGTCGGCGCGTTCACGGGCGACGCCCCCGGCGTCCTTCTCCCCGGCCGCGCGCAGCTGCTCGATCGCCGCCCCGGTGCCCTCGAACTCCGCCGCGAGCGCCTCGATCCCCCTACCCGCCAGGGCTTCCATGGCGCGGTCGCGGATCGGCAGGTCGTAACGCGCGGTGACCGCCGCGACCTCGCCGACCCCGGAGTCACGCTGTACGGATACCAGGACACGGGCCTGCTCCCGCAAGGTCAGGCGAGCCGCCGCCCGCCGCAGCGCCCACTCGTAGTGTTCCCGGAACGGTGACAGCGCGAGCACGGGCGCGTAACCGAAGTAGAGGCCGCCGGAGATCTCCTGGGCCTTCAGCTCCTGCCACTCCGGACGGCGCGGGTCGCAGTCCGCGAGCAGGCGTTCCCAGTCGCGGTAGCCGCGTGCCCCGAACGTCGACATCTCCGCCCAGCGCTCGGCGGGCGGGACGTCCGGCGCGCCCTCGGCGACGCGGGGGTGGTCGCGGGTGACGTCGGGGCTGGAACGCAGGTGCCACAACAGTTCCCGCTCACCGTCGGCGAGGACGTGCGCGACCAGTTCGCCGGGTACGTGCCGTTTCGCCAGTCGCGCTTCGACCGCCCATCGCGCGCTCGCCGCGAGTCTCGCCCAGTCGGGCGCGTCGAGGGCGGTGAGCAGCGCGAGGGCGGCGTTGTCGTGCTCGTTGGTCACGGGTGCCTCCGGGGTGAGTGGATCACCATAGAGGGCGCGTGCGACGGCTCAGCACTGCGGGAAGAACCGCCCGTTCGGCGTGGAGTTCCACGCCAGTACCGATGCCGTCTCCGGTCCGTAGACGCCGTCGTCGTCGATGTGGTGGAAGCGTTGCGCGTTGGCCAGCGCGCCGGCGGTGGCGGGGCCGAAATCGTTGTCGACGGCGATGTTCTGGCCGTAGCAGTCGCGCAGTGTCCGCTGGAGCACGGCGACGTGGGTGCCGTAGGAGTTGTAGGCGTCGCCCATGAGGCATTTCGGGGTGGCGCCGAGGGAGTCGCGGTAGACCGGCACGGACCACTTGTAGGTCGCGTCGAAGTGGTTGTGGAAGTCGTTGCAGCGCGGGACAGGCGCCGCCGACGCGGGCGTGGCCAGTACCGGGATCGCGACGGAGAAAGCGAGGATCGAGAGGGCTAACGCGGCGATCTTGCGGAGTTTCATGGGTCCTCCACGGATTGCTTCTGCTTGTGGGCATCGTGGCACAGAACGTGCCCGCCGGACAGGCGCCGGTGACGCCTCGTCGGCCCGGCGTGCCGATTCCTCCCAGGGTGAAAACGCTGGTGGAACGTCCGCGGGCGGCTTAGCTTCGCATCATGCGCGAAGTGATCACCGACGACGGCCGTACGCTCGCCGTCGAAGAATGGGGCGTTCCCGGTGGCACGCCGGTCGTCTATGTCGCGGGCAGCCCGATGGGCCGCCTCGCCCGCTATCCCGACCCGGCGTTGTTCACCGAGCTGGGCGTCCGGCTCATCACCTACGACCGGCCCGGTTTCGGCTCGTCGACACCGCTGCCCGGCCGCCGGGTCGCCGACGCCGCCGGCGACATCCTCGCCATCGCCGTCGAGCTCGACCTCGGGCGTTTCCCGATCTTCGGCGTCTCCGGCGGCGGCCCGCACGCGCTGGCCTTCGCCGCCGCGCATCCGACGCGCGTCAGCCGTGTGGCGACGCTCGCCGCGATCGCCCCGCGCGACGCCGACGGGCTCGACTGGACCGCCGGGATGATGGAGGGCAACGTCGGCAGCGCGGCCGCCGCCGCCCTGGGCCGGGAGGCCATGGAGGAGCGCCTGATCGCGGCCGGGACGAGTGCGCCGCCGCCGCTGCCGGCGATCGAGCAGGCGGTCCTGTCGAGGCCCGCGGTGAGTGCGATGCTCGGCGCGGCCTTCGCCGACGCGGTCCGGCCGGGCGTGGGCGGCTGGGTCGACGACGCGATGGCCCTGTACGGGACGCCCTGGGGTTTCGACCCGGGAATGGTGATGGTGCCGGTGCGCATGTGGCACGGCGGCGCCGACACGACCGTCCCGGTCTCGCACGCGCACTGGCTGGCGAAACGCATGCCGGGCGCGGACGTGCACATCGAGCCGGGGGCGGGGCACGCCGGGCACTTCGACGCGACACCCGAGACGTTGCGGTGGCTGGTGAGGCGCGAAAAGGACTAGAAGTTCTGTTCGCCGAGGCTTCCGGACAGGGAGAGTGCCGCTGAGTGCCGTCCTAACTGATCCCGGCGAACCGCCGGGTCCTGTCGGGACCCGGCGGTACGTTCCCGGCATGGTCTCCGTACCACCCGCCCGGCACCTCGTGCGTGCCCGCGACCTCGCCGACACGCGCTACGCCGAAGGCCTCACCGTCGCCGACCTGGCCCGCGCCGCCGGGCTGTCGCGCGCGCACTTCAGCCAGGAGTTCCGCCGCGCCTTCGGCGAGTCCCCGCACGCCTACCTGCTGACCCGGCGCCTCGAACGCGCCGCCTCCCTGCTGCGCTTCACCGACCACGGCGTCGCCCGGATCTGCTGCGACGTCGGACTGTCGAGCGTCGGCTCGTTCACGACGAGCTTCACGCGCATGTTCGGCATGTCGCCGACGGCCTACCGCGCCGCCCTCCCGCCGCCCGAGACCTACGCGATGGTCCCCGCCTGTGTCCTGCGCGTGTACGGGCGGCCGCGACTCCGGACGTTTCGAGAAGACGGCGGCCCCGGCGGCGAATAGCGTGGTCAGGGCAGGTACACCACGACGCCGGAGGGCGAAATGATCAAGGTCGGCAGTATGCAGCTGTGGGTCCACGACCAGGACGAGGCGCTGCGGTTCTACACCGAGAAGGTCGGCTTCGAGGTCCGCCACGACGTGACCCTCGGCGACATGGGCGACTTCCGCTGGCTCACCGTCGGGACGCCCGGGGAGAACTTCGAGCTCGTGCTCATGGCCATTCCGGGCGAGCCGGTGATGGACCCGCAGACCGCCGACGAGGTCCGGAAGCTGATGGCGAAGGGCTTCGCGGGGACCCTGTTCCTCAGCACCGACGACTGCCGCGCGTCCTTCAAGGAGCTGTCGGGACGCGGGGTCGAGTTCAACGAGGAGCCGCACGACACGCCGTACGGGGTGGACGCGGGATTCCGGGACCCGTCGGGGAACAGCGTGCGGCTGACACAGCCGAACTTCTAGCGGACCGCCGTGCCGAGCGGGAAGGACCGCCGTAGCGTGCCGGGGTGGCTCGCCGGACCTTCCCGCCGGTCTCGGCCTACGGTTCACGGGTGCCGTGGGCCTCGGGCGGGACTATGCGTTTACCAGCACCAGCCGGGGACGAGGTCGCACACGTGCTCACCCGTCTCGCAGCTGACGACGCACTTCAACTTCGGGCCGCCGTCGCAGATGTAGTACGTGCCGCACGACGCGTCGGCGGCGGCCTTCGGGGCAAGACGCGCTAAAAGTTTGTCCGCGAGAGCGTTGATCTTGGTCATTGTCGCCTCCATGGGTGGTTCGGGTGTTGAGGCAGGAGCCTAGCGGCCGGGTACTGAAAGTCAAGAGGTGAACTAGATTGCGTGGCCTCGCTACTTTGGGTCGCATCCCGACAGCGAAAGGTAGTGATGCATCACCGGGAACGGTGTGAACCCCGCCTTCTTGTAAGCGCGGCGGGCCCGGGTCGACGGCGAGCATCTCGATCGCCGCGGCCGGCGACGCGAACACCGGCTCCCACGCCCGCGGCGCGAGCGCGCCGACCGGCTTGACGTCGTCGGCCCGGAGCGGACGCACGACGCGCGGCACTACTTCCCGCCCCGCCGGACCATCTCGTCGATCCAGCTCGGCGCGAACGGTGACGTGCAGCCCGGCGACGTCGGATAGTCCTTCAAGACCTCAAGGCGTTCGCCGATGTCGAGGGCGCGGGCGCGGAGGCCGGGGTTCTCGATGCCGATGTTGGCCAAACAGGCGTTCATGGCCCACTGGAGGCGCTCGGGAGCGTTCTTCATCTCCGCCTCGATCGTGTCGAGGAGGGCGGGGAGGTCGAGGCCGTCGGGTTTCTTCACGACGCGCTCGGTGGTCAGCGCCCAGCCCGCGCTCGCGACGACCGGGTCGGCGTCGGCCAGCCACGTCGTGCGCAGGTCCTCGGCGTGCGCGGACTTCTTGACGACGTAGTTCACCAGCCAGTCGTGGACCTTCGGGCGACGCGCCGCACGCAGCATGGCGTCGAGCTCATCACGCCCGAAGGCCTTCGGGCGGCAGATCAGGAGGGCGAGGAGACGCGCGGCCGTGTCACCCGTCGCCCACAACCCGACGGCGAGCTCCTGCTGCGTCTTCAGCCGCTTCGCGACGGCACGCAGTTTGCCGAGGTTGACGCCGTGGTCGTCGCCGTGCTTCTCGTTGACCTCGCGGGCGCGTGGGTCCTCCAGCGCGGCGAGCTCGGTGAGCAGCTCGGCGACGGTCGTGTCGGTGGGCATGCCGCCTCCTTCGTGGGTGGATCCAGGGTACGGCGGGGGTGGGACGGCGATGGCTGGAGTGCTGCCGTGGACGCCCAGTTGTTAAGCGCGATCGCCGCCGCCTGCGCGGCGGTCATCAGTCTGGTCAACGTCGGCATCTCCTCGCGGCTCGTGCGCAGGCAGGACGACACGCGCTGGATCAGGGAACGGCTGCCCCAGCTCGTCACGGCCTACGCCGAGGCGGTCTTCCAGTTCGAACGGAAGGTGTTCGAAACGGACTGGACGGTCCTCTCGGCCGAGGAACGCGAGAAACTGGGACTCGACGAGGGTGTGAAGGCGCTCGGGATCCTCGCTGAGTTCGAGGTGTTCGCCTCGCCCGAGACCGTGGACACGGCCCATGCGGTGTTCCACGCCGCCGACCTGATCCGGATGACGCGCCGGGAGGAACCGGCGGCGAAGCGATGGGACCTCTACTGGGCCTGGGCCGAGGCCAAACAGGACTTCCTCACGGCCGCCCGCCGGGAGATGGGGCTGAAAGCCCCGTCGGTGCCGTCCGGTCTCAAGGCCCACCGCGAGCGGTCGAAGCGGGGAGGATCTGACGGCGGGGCCGGCGGGGAGCAGCCATGACCGGCGGGCGCGACGGCGACCGCCACCGGCCCGCACGGAGACACGAACCGGCACGGAGACACGAAAAAGCCCCGGGCAAAGCCCGGGGCTCCTCGACTGGCGCGCCCGAAGGGATTCGAACCCCTAACCTTCTGATCCGTAGTCAGATGCTCTATCCGTTGAGCTACGGGCGCACATTCACCGCCTAGCGGCGGCGACCGGCTAATACTAGCGGGTGCCGCCGGAGGCTCGCGAGCGGGTTATGCACAGTGCCTCAGGCCACGTCAGTCGGCCAGGATCTTGTCCACGAAGCCCGCGTACAGCTCGGCCTGCCCGGCCGCGCCCGACGTGTTCCAGATGCCGTGCTCCAGGTCGGCGACGTCCTCGCTGAGCCCGAAGTGCCGGACCCACTCGTAGCGGCGCGTCCGTCCCGGCCAGAAGCGCTGGTGGGACGCGAACCAGGCGACGTACGCGCGGTGCAGCGCCTCGTCGAGCAGGTGGGCGCGCGCCCAGCCGTCGGCGCATTCGGCGAGCTCGGCCGCGACCGATCCCGCTTCGGCGGACAGCGCCGCCTCGCTGCGGTCGGTGAGCAGGTACGGGAACACCGACACGCGCCCGCGCGTCTTCGTCCCCACCCCGCTGCGGTCGGAGAGCATCACGCCGTAGGCGAAGCCCGCGACGAGCTTGACGGGCGCGTCCAGCTCCCGCCAGCCCTCGCCGTCCTCCAGGGCGTCGACGGCCGCCGCGAAGTCGCTCTCGCGCAGGTGACCGACCGGGACGTCCCCGCCGGTGCGCGACGGCAACTCCTCGCGGTCCCACACGGCCACGAGTTCGGCCTCGCCGCCCGCCAGTGACAGGCCCGGTGAGTACACGAACGACAGGCCCTTCTCACCCCGGTGGGCGGAGATGAGTGCGGCCGAGGCTCGGATGATGTGGGGTGGCAGTGACATGGCCCAAGTGTTGCCAGGTCCGGCCGCTCTTGTCCACCGGTGAGACGAAGCCCGCTTGACGGGCTTGGGACACTACGCGGGTGAGTTCCTCTCAGTACGCGGCCATCGGAGTGCACGATTCCATCTGGACGGGGCGCCGGGTCCGGCTTCGCGGCCTCGAACCGAAGGAGTGGCCGCGCTTCCGCGACAACGACCTGAACACGACCAACCAGCGCCACGGTGACCGTGTTCACCCGCCCCGCTCGGACGCCTCCTACGAGCGCTGGGCCGCCGAGCAGGCCGTGCGGACCGAGTCCGACGAGCTGTGGCTGGTCATCGCCGACGTCAACGACGACCGGCCGGTCGGTTCGATCCGCACCCTCCGCGCCGACCCCACCGCCGGGCTCTTCTGGTACGGCGTCGCGATCTTCAAGGAGGAACAGCGCCGGGGCTACGCCAGTGAGGCGATCCGCATCGTCCAGCGCTACATGTTCGGCGAGCGCCGCTACACCAAATGCCAGGCGGAGGTCTTCGGCGACAACGCCGCCTCCCTGGGCCTCCACCAGAGCCTCGGCTTCGTCCTGGAGGGCCGTCTGCGCAAGGCGTCGTTTCGGGAGGGCTCACGCCAGGACATCGTGATCTTCGGCATGACCATCGAGGAGTTCCGCAACCTCCGCTGAACTCACACGCGGAGGCCGCCGCGGGAAACCCACGGCGGCCTCGTCATGTCAGGTGGGAAACCCTAGATCCGCTCCATCGCCTTGCGGAACGGGTCGAGGCCCAGCGCGCCCAGGTTCAGCGCGTCGGTGTGGAACTGTTTGAGGTCGAAGGCCGCGCCCTTGCGGGCCTTGGCGTCCTCGCGGGCCTGGAGCCAGATGCGCTCGCCGACCTTGTACGACGGGGCCTGTCCGGGCCAGCCGAGGTAGCGGGACAGCTCGAAGCGCAGCATCGCGTCGTCGATGCGGCAGTGGGCGCGCATGAAGTCCCAGCCGAGGCCGGCGGTCCAGCGCGCGCCCGGGTTGAAGCCGAAGGGGTTGTCCTTCGGGATCTCCAGCTCCAGGTGCATGCCGATGTCGACGATGACGCGCGCGGCCCGGAAGGCCTGCCCGTCGAGCATGCCGAGCTTGGCGCCCGGGTCGTCGAAGTACCCGAGCTCGTCCATGAGCCGCTCGGAGTACAGCGCCCAGCCCTCACCGTGGCCCGAGCACCACAGCATGAGGCGCTGGTAGCGGTTGAGCAGCTCGGCGCGGTAGGCGGTCTGCCCGACCTGGAGGTGGTGTCCGGGGACGCCCTCGTGGTAGACGGTGGTGACCTCGCGCCAGGTGGAGAAGCCCTCGTCCTCGTTGGGCACCGACCACCACATGCGGCCCGGGCGGGTGAAGTCCTCCGAGGGGCCGGTGTAGTAGATCGCGCCGTCGGCGGTCGGGGCGATGCAGCACTCGATGCGGCGGATCGGCTCGGGGATGTCGAAGTGGGTGCCGGCGAGGTCGGCGATGGTGCGGTCGGCGAGCTCCTGCATCCAGTCGCGGAACTCGGCCTTGGTGGCGATGTGGCGGGCCGGGTCGGCGTCGAGGGCCGCGACGGCGTCGTCAACGCTCCCACCGGGCACGATCTCGCCGGAGACGCGGCGCATCTCCGACTCGATGCGGTGCAGTTCCTGCCAGCCCCACGCGTAGGTTTCCTGAAGGTCGACGGCCGCGCCGAGGAAGTAGCGCGAGGCGCGCGCGTAGCGCTCGGCCC
The DNA here is from genome assembly GCF_014202425.1 of Phytomonospora endophytica. Lineage (GTDB taxonomy): Bacteria > Actinomycetota > Actinomycetes > Mycobacteriales > Micromonosporaceae > Phytomonospora > Phytomonospora endophytica. The sequence goes on from NZ_JACHGT010000006.1 coordinate 156,360, forward strand.
CGGCGGCGTCGTTCTCGGGCGCGAGGGGCGCCAGCTCGTCACGCAGGAAACCGCCGAACTCGGCGACGCCCCGGCGGGCGGCCTCCGCACCGGCCGCGAGGTCGGTGGCGAGGGCGCCGGTGGGGGCGGATCCGTCGACGGTGACCCGGCCGACGAGTCCGGCCCAGAAGTCGTCGCCGCTCGCGCCGTTCCAGTTGTCGCACTGGTCGGCGCATTCCCTGACCTGGCGGATCGCGGCGACGCGACCGTCGGCGGCGGCCGCGCGCAGGGTCTCCCGGTAGCCGTCGAGGGCCTTGGGGATCTTGGCGAGGCGGGCGGCGATGTTGGCGGCCTGCTCCTCGGTCCCGATGGTCATCAGGTCGAAGATCTGGCGGACGCTCTGCAGCGGGCTGGCGATGACGTTGAGGTCGGCGGCGGTGTCACCGGCGTCGAAGCGCTCAAGGGACAGGGCGAGACGCTCGACCATGCCCTCCTTGGCGACCTGCTCGCGTTCGTCGACGGGGGTGGCGGCCTCAAGGTCGGCGAGGGCCTTGCGGGTCAGGTCGGCCTCGGTGGCCAGCCCGGAGGGGGAGAAGTCGTCGAGTTCGTGGTCGTGTCCGGCCACGCCCTGGTACGTCGCGCTGATCGGGCTGAGCGCGATCGAGTCCTCAACGTACTTGTCGGCGATCTCGTCAATACGTCTCATGGCGGCGACACTACGGCACGGTGGCGGCGGGGCGCATCACCGTAATGTGGCGGTCGTCATCGAAGGAGTGCACCCATCCGCCGGCCCTGCCGAGCTCCAGGAGGCGCTCCCGGTCGACGAGGGTCGTCTGGGCCGGTCCGGGCGTGGACGGCCAGTCGCGGCGACCGCGCCAGGCGGGCGTGAACCAGGCCTCGACGGCGGCCGCGGGATCGTCGGCGTCGAGGGCGGCGCGTGCCTCCTTGAGGGAGGCGAGGGTGCGGTCGAGGGCCGCGCGGACGGCGGCGGCGTTGCCTCCCGCCATGGCCGCGACGAGCTCGGGGCGGGTGAGGGCGACGCGGGTCCCGTCGCGGAAGGAACTGGCGGCCAGCGCACGCGGCAGGGGATCACCGGCGGCCTCGACGAGCGCGGCGGCGAGCAGGTGCGGGACGTGACTGACGGCGGCGACGGCGGCGTCGTGCTCGGCGGCGGTCGTGGGAACGACGCGGGCGCCCATCGCGGTGTAGAGGCGCGCGAGTTCGAGCCAGTCGTCGAGGGAGGTCTCCTCGTCGAGGCACAGCGCCCACACGCGGTGGGTGAACAGGTCGGCGTCGGAGTGCTCGAAACCGCTGGTCTCCTTGCCCGCCATGGGGTGCCCGCCGACGAAGCGCCGCCCGGCGAGGAGGTCCCGCAGCGGCGTCTTGACCGACACGACGTCGGTGATGAGCCCGTCGTAGCCGTCGAGCGCGGGCATCACCGCGCCGAGCGCGGGGAGGGGCACGGCGAGGACGGTGACGTCGACGCGCCAGGTGTCGAGGGAGTCGACCGTGCGCAGTCCGCTGGCGACCGCGGCCAGCCGGGTGGTGCGGTCGGTGTCGTAGCCGGTCGCCTCATGCCCCGCCGCGTGCAGGGCGCGCAGGAGTGAACCGCCGATGAGCCCGAGTCCGATGACGCCGATCCGCATCGACACAGGCTCTCACATCCCCACATGTGGACACTCGGTGTGACACACTCGTCGCTCGGGGTACGGTGAGGAGCTGACGTGAAGCGCGGAACGTGGCCGGTCTTCCTGGTGGTCGTGGCACTTCTCCTGGGAGGGCTCACGGCCCCCGCGCACGCGGCCATCCCCTCGCTGCCGAAGTCGAGCGCCTCCTTCAACGGGCCCGTCCGGGCCGTGGCCTACCTGGGCGACACCATCTACGTCGGCGGGGACTTCACCGCCGCCTTCGTCAACGGCAAACGCAGCTACCGCGACCGCATCGCCGCGGTCGACGCCCGTACCGGCGCCCTGCGGGACTTCGCGCCCAAGCTCGACGGGAACGTCTACGCACTCGCCGTCAGCGGTTCGCAGCTGTACGTCGGCGGGTACTTCACGACCGTCGACGGTCTCAAGCGCCGCCACATCGCGCGCTTCACCGGCGGGGACCTCGACGCCTGGCGGCACAGCGTCTCCGGGGCCGTCCGCGCCCTCGCCGTCAGCGACGGCGTGCTCTACGCCGGTGGCAGCTTCTCCACCGTCGACGGCCAGGCCCGCGGCAACGTCGCCTCCTGGAACCTGTCGGCGGACACACTGACCTCGTTCGCGCCCGCCGTCGACGCCACCGTCCGCTCGGTCACCGCCGGCGCCAACAGGCTCTACGTGTCGGGCACCTTCAACACCGTCAACGGCGCCGACGCCCGCAAACTCGCCGCCGTCGACAAGACCAGCGGCGCCCTCGACACCGGCTTCGCGCCGAAACTGACCTCGATCGTCTACGACGTGCTCCTCGCCCACGACCGCGTCTACGCCGCCGTCGGCGGACAGGGCGGGCGCCTCATCGCCATGGACTACGACGGCCGGACACGCTGGCAGACCACGACCGACGGCGACGTCCAGGCCATCACCGCCATCGGCGACACGATCTACGCGGGCGGACACTTCGAGTCCGTGTGCGCCTCACCCCGCACCGGCGACCAAGGGCTGTGCCTCGACGGGGAGAAGGCCGGGCGCTTCAAGTTCCTGGCCGTCACGACCTCGGGAACCCTGACGTCCTGGGACCCGTGGAGCGACTCGATCGTCGGCGTGTGGTGCATGGCCGCCTCCGGTGACCGCCTCGCGGCCGGCGGCGAGTTCCTGACCTTCGGGAACGGGACCGTCAAACAGCGCGCCTTCGCACAGTTCCAGGGCTGACCACGCGCCCGCCGCGCGGGCTCCCGTTACGATTCCCTACATGGCCGCCCACGACGTCCCGACACCCGCCGGTGACGGCTGGACGCCGCCCGGCGCGAACACCGCGCCGGCCGCCAACGGCCGCCGCGCGCACGCCCCGGCCGTCGACACACGACCCGTGTCATGGGCCGACACCCCAGGCCACGCCGTCAAAGGCGAAGGGCGCATCAGCGCCACCACCTGGCCCGGCGGCTTCGAACCCAAACGGCCACCCCTCGCCCCGAACTACATGTACGCGCCCGAACCCGCACGGCCCCAATACCGGGAGACCCTGCGAATCGGGCCCGCCGGAATCTGGGCCGGAGCGGGCGTCGCCAGCCTCTGGTTCCTGATCTCCGGACTGCTCGCGACGACACTCACCGCGTACGTCTGGGTGACAGCCGTCGCAGCACTCGTCGCCTGGCTGGCGGCTTCTCTTCTGGCTCGGTACGGTGACCGTGGCGCCGCAGCCGGGGTGGCCGCTGTCAGCGGCATGGCCCTCGGGGTCGCGGGGCTCGTCGTGGAGTGGAATGCGCTCCACGGCGACTGGATCCTCTGGTGAACTCGTGACGGCGCGCCTTTCAGGGTGCCCACCGGTGCGAGTGATAAGCATCCCGTCGGGGGTGGGTGAATGACGTACTTTGCAGTCGCGGCGGTCCGCATCGGAACACAGTGGACGGCGCACGAACTTGATTTCGACGGTGTCGACGACCTCGACGAGGTGGCCGACAGGCTCCGCGACGTGGTCGAGGACGCCTCGGTGACCCTCGCCTTCGTAGAGGCCGACGACGAGTACCTCACGGTGCTGCGTCTCGACGACGGAGAAGACCTCCGGCTGTTCTCCTCGGACGCGGAATTCGCCGACTCGTCCAAACTCGGCGGGATCCTCCTCGCCGACGTGACAGACGGCGAACCAGTCGAGATGGACGCCGACCCGGTCGGTGAAGCCGACCTCCTGTCCGACCTCGGTGTCTCGGCCCAGGCGCTCCTCGCGCTCTGCGCCAAAGACGGCATCCTGCCGTCCGACATCACCGCCGAAGTCGCCGGACGCCTCGGCATCGGCGACGACATCGAAGAACTCCGCGAACCATAAGCCCGCGGACGGGACAAGACAGTACGACCAGTTCTGCACGGCACGGCACCGCCCCGGTGTGGGGGCGGTGCCGTGCCGTGCTTGTTTGGGCGGCGCGAACGAAACCGCCTGAAAGGTATGGGATCGGGCTCGGCCCGCCGCCGGTGCCGGGTTCCCGGCGTGGGTGCGGAAACGCGGCCGGGTTCCCGGCGTGGGTAGGCGAGCGCGCGCGAGACTCGCCCGAGGCGGGACGCTGCGGCGGGGTTCCCGGCGTGGGTGAGCCGCGAAGCGAGGCTCGCGCTCGCGGGGCCGGCGTCTTGGGTTCCCGGTGTTGGTGGGTGAGGTTTTAAGGGCCTGTGTTTGTTTGGGCGGCGCGAACGAAGCCGCCTGAGGGGTATGGGATCGGGCTCGGCCCGCCGCCGGTGCCGGGTCCCCGGCGTGGGCGGGCGAACGCAGCGAGACACGCCGTGGGCGGGACGGTTGCGGCCGGGTCCCCGGCGTGGGCGGGCGAAGCGAGGCTCGCGCTGAGTGGGAGCGCTGCGGCGAGGTTCCCGTCCTGTGGGGCGCTCACCCGAGCGGGGTTGCTGCGACCGGGTTCCCGGACTTGGCGGTTCGTGAGGCGCGACTTGCGGTGTCGAAGCCCGGTGTGTGGAGCGGACGGCCAGCGAAGCGAGACCCACCCACGCCGGGCCCCTACGGCGAAGTTCCCGGCCCCGCGTGGGTCCTGACTGAGACTCGTTCCGAGCGGGAACGTTCGGCCGGCCCCCGGCATGGGCGCAACCGTGCTCCGTACTGCTCACGCCGACTCGCGTCGGCGTGGACTCCGTGCCTCGCGGCTGCTCCGAGCGCGACTCGCGGGCAGCGTTCGGCGGCGGACGGCCCGCGCGAAAGACGCACTCCTCCGCCCGCCCCAAAGGGGCCCCAAAAAACACGATACGGGCGAGGTGCGACAAAACCGCGACTCCGAGAACGGCTCGCGGTGCTCTCGCGAGACCCGGCTCGATGCCGGGTTCCCGGCACCGACGAGCCGACAAGCGAGACCCGCCCGACAGTGCCCCGTCCCCGGCGCAACTGAGCGAGGGTCGGGAGCGGCATCCCCCTCACAACGCCGCCAGCACCGCCGCCGCCAGATACAGCACCTGCTCCGCCGTCCGCCGCGGCAGCGGTGTCGCCGGGCGCCCGCCGAACTCCAGCTTCCGCAGCGCCGCCGACACGTTCGCCGGGAACATCACCACCAGCAGCACCCCCAAGCAGATCGCCGCGGCCCGAGCCGTCGCCGGGACGAGCAACCCCACCGCCCCCGCGATCTCCAGCACGCCCGTCACCGTCACCAGCAACGCCGGACGCGGCAGCCGCTCCGGCACCATCGCGATCATGTCCGCGCGCAACTTCCCGAAGAAATGCGCCAGCCCGGTCATCAGGAACATCAACGCCAGCCCTCCGCGCACGGCGGGCTGCCACCCGTCGAGGACGTCGACTCCGGCGAAGCCGAGGGCGCGCAGCACGACGAACCCGCCGACGAGGGCGATGAGCGGGGCCATGGGAACTCCCGAGGTAATCTAGTCATTGACAAGTTATGGACCGACGGTAGCGCGGTATCTTGTCGGTGTCAAGATATGGAGGCTGATCACCATCAACGCACGCGGATACCACCACGGAGACCTCCGGCGCACGATCCTCACCGCCGCCGTCGAGGCCATCGCCGAGTCCGGCCCGGCCGGCTGGAGCCTGCGCGAACTCGCCCGCCGCGCCGGCGTCTCCCACGCCGCCCCGGCCCACCACTTCGGCGACAAGGCCGGCCTCCTCACCGCCGTCGCCACCGAGGGCTTCGGCCTCCTCGCCGACGAACTCACCGCCGCCGGCGACGACTTCCTGGAGGCGGGCGTCGCCTACGTGCGTTTCGCGACCTCCCACCCCGCGCACTTCGAGGTCATGTTCCAAACGGCGATCCTGCACGCCGACGACCCCGACCTCAACGCCGCCGAGGCCCGCGCCTCCACAGCCCTCGAAGACGGCCTTCGCCACGCCGTCCCCGCCGCCGAGGCGACCGGCGACATGCGCCTGGCCGCGTGGTCGATCGCGCACGGCTTCGCCGCGCTGTGGATCAGCGGCGCCCTGCCCGAGCGCGCCGGGTCCGACGCGGTCGCGGCGGCCAGACCGGTCCTGGAGAAGCTGCTGCGGAAGTGATCACGCTGCCCGACCGGCCGTAACGATCGGGCAGACCTCACCCCACGCCTTGCCCGGCGCGACCGCACCGGGTTTTGATTGCCCTGCCCCGCCCGCGCAGAGAGAGGCCGCGACCATGCCCGCGTCCCGCCGGACCGCCTTACTCACCGCCGCCCTCCTCGCCGCCGCGACGGCCCCCCTCGTCACCGCCACCCCCGCCCACGCCGCCTCCTGCGTCTCCGCCGTCGACAACGACTTCGACGGCGACGGCGTCCGCGACCTCGCCGTCGGCGACCCCTTCACGGCCGGCGGCGGCCGCGTCGTCGTCACCCACAGCCGCACCGGCCTCGCCACCGTCATCGACCAGGCGACCGCCGGCGTCCCCGGCAACGGCGTCAACGGCGACTTCTTCGGCTTCGCGCTCGCCTCCTACGACCGTGACCTCGACGGCTGCGACGACCTCGTCGTCGGCGGCCCCGGCGAGACCGTCGGGACCAAGGCGAAGACCGGCGCCGTCTGGGTCGTCCCCGGCTCGCCGACCGGCCTCAACCCGGCGGCCTCGGTCATGTTGACGCAGGACACGGCGGGTTTCCCGGGCGCCAACGAGAACAACGACCTCTTCGGCTACGCCCTCGCGGCGGGAAACTTCGGCTCGCAGCGTTTCCTCGCCATCGGCGTGCCCGGTGAGACCGTGGGCGCGAGCGCCTCCAACGCCGGCCAGGTCGTCTACCAGCGCGGCTCCACGACCGCCGCCCTCACCCAGGACACCGCGGGCGTCCCGGGCATCGCCGAACTCGGCGACCGCTTCGGCGAGACCCTCGCCGCGACACCGCAGCACATCGTCGTCGGCGTCCCCGGCGAGAACGCGGGCGAAGGCCTCGTCCACGTCTTCGCCCACCGCCTCACCGACGGCCGCCCCACCCCGGTCAAGTCCACCGGCCAGGACACCGCCGGCGTGCCCGGCGTCGGCGAGCCCGGCGACCGCTTCGGCGGGCAGCTGTCGGCCGTCGCGTTCCGTCCCGGTGGGGGCGGCACCGGCACGCTCGTCGCGGTGTCGGTCACCGGCGAGGACGTCCGCGAGAACACCGTCACCGACGCCGGCATCGTCCACGCCCTCTACTTCGGCACCGACGGTTCCTTCCGGCAGCTCGCCGAGTACTCCCAGGACGCCGCCGGAGTCGAGGGCGACGCCGGTTCCGACGACCAGTTCGGCCGCACCGTCGCGCTCACCAACACCGGCACCGCCGCCGAGGGCACCCCCGCGACGACCGTCCTCACCGTCGGCGCCCGCGGTGCCGAGAACCCCGACCCGCGCCTCGGCGCGCTCCAGGTCTTCCGCCTGTCGGGCGCCCCCGGCGACGGCGACCTGTGGATCGCGCCCGGCACGCACGGCCTGCCCGCCAACGCCATCGGCGGCAACACCCGCATCGGCTCCTCCCGCGACCACCTCTACGTCGAAGGCCACCTCCCCGACGGCGTCGGCGCCGCCGTGCACGGCCTGCGCTGGCGGGACCTCCTCGCCGGGCAGTCGCCGCCCGCGCGGACCTGGCCGGTGCCCGGCACGGGAGTGCTGATCTGGGCGATTTCCTGACGAACGGGGTTCAGTCGGCGGTCACCCGCCCATCACCGAATGGGTTCGCGGCGTCCACACGATTCTCTGACCGCGTGCATGAGGCGTTGGCGGGAGAGACGCGTACACCTCCGACACTTCGGACATGAACCGCGTACCGGCCCTCATCATCACCGCGGCTTTAACCTTCACGATCGGCGGCGCCGTCTCCCCGGCGACCGCATACGCCGCCACGTGCGTCACCGGCGCCGACGGCGACTTCGACGGCGACGGTCTCCGCGACCGCGCCGTCGCCGCCCCCAACGGCGCCGACGGCGGCCACGTGGTCGTCACCTACACCTCGACGGGCACGACCACCGTCATCGACCAGCAGACCGCGGGCGTGCCCGGGGCGGGCGCCGACGGCGACCTCTTCGGCTTCGCGCTGGCGACCTACGACAACAACGGCGACGGCTGCGACGAGCTCGTCATCGGCGGACCCGGCGAGGACGTGGGCGGGAAACCCGACGCGGGAAGCGTCTGGATCGTCCCGGGCGCGCGCGGCGGCCTCAACACCGCCGCCACCACCGCCTACACCCAGGACTCGGCGGGTTTCCCGGGCGCCGTCGAGCCCTCCGACCTCTTCGGTTACGCGCTGGCCGCCGGGTTGACCGGCGCGCAGCCCTACCTCCTCATCGGTTCGCCGGGCGAGAAACTCGACGACGGCTACGCCGAAGGGCAGGTCTACTACCTGCGCGCGGCCGCGATCGTGACCCTCCATCAGGACAAGCCCGGCGTCGCCGACGACTCCGAGCCCGGCGACTGGTTCGGCGAGACCGTCGCCGCCACCCCCACGCACGTGGCCGTCGGCGTCTCCGGCGAGAACGCCGGGGCGGGCGCCGTCGCCCTGTTCACGCACGCCCTCACCGCCGACAGCCTCACGCCGCTGTCGACGGTCGGCCAGGACTCGGCGACCGTCTCGGGCGCCGGCGAGGCGGGCGACGCCTTCGGCGGCGGCCTGTCCGCCCTCCCGTACCGGCCCACGGGCGTCACCGCGACCGGCACGCTCCTGGCGGTGTCGGCGACCGGCGAAGACCTCGGCGCCGCCGTCGACGCCGGGCTCGTCCACACCCTGTTCGTCGACTCCAGGGGCGTCGTCACGCAACTGGCCGAGTACAAGCAGAGCGCGCCCGACGTCGAGGGCACGCCCGAGACCGACGACCTCTTCGGTGGCGTCGTACGGCTCGCCGACACCTCCGGCGGTGCCTACGCCACCCCGGCGTCGGCGCTGCTCACCGTGGGTTCGGCGGGTAGTGAAGGCAGCCACCCGGGCACGGGCGCCGTGCAGGTCTTCCGCCTGGCGGGAGCCCCCGGCGACGGCGACGTGTGGATCGCGCCCGGACACGCCGGGCTGCCCGCCGAAGGCTGGAACGACCACACCGTCGCCGGGTCGACGCCCGAGTGGCTGTACCTGCCGGGATGGTCCGACGCGGGCGCGGTCGTCTTCGGGCTGAAGTGGAGCGAGCTGCTCGCGGGCGGTTCCGTGCGGGCCCACGTGTGGCCCGCCGGTGACGACTTCAACGTCACCGGGGTGCTCTAGCTACCCTCATACCCGTGACCACCCGTTTCGACGACTGGATGGGCCGCGCCCTTGAGGTCGCGGCGGGCGCCGACCCGGCCGACGTGCCGGTCGGCGCCGTCGTCTACGGCCCCGACGGCACCGAACTGGCCGCCGCCGCCAACGACCGCGAGGCCACCGGCGACCCCACCGGGCACGCCGAGATCCTCGCGCTGCGCGCCGCCGCGCGCGTCCACGGCGACGGCTGGCGCCTGTCGGGCTGCACCCTCGTCGTGACGCTGGAGCCGTGCACGATGTGCGCGGGCGCGCTGGTCCTCGCCCGGGTCGAGACGGTCGTGTTCGGCGCGTGGGAGCCGAAGACGGGCGCGGTCGGGTCGCTGTGGGACGTCGTGCGCGACCGGCGGCTCAACCACCGGCCCGAGGTGCACGCGGGGGTGCGCGAGGAGGAGTGCGCGGCCTTGTTGCGGGCGTTCTTCCGGGCCTGACGGGCGAGCGCATAGGACAGCGCATATAGACGGTCATCTCTGCGTGCTCGATGGTGCCGAGCGCTCCACGGGGCTTCTATCCTACGCTTGTCCGATGTGGACAGCACCCGAGAAGGAGATCCGACATGCGCGTGTTCCGGCGTTTAGCCGACTCGATCACCGGCGTCCTCGTACCCCGCGCCTCGGCCGGGGCCTGTAAAGCCTGCTACGTGCACGGCTCGTGCGGCCAGGGCGGCCAGCGCATCTGCTGCTGGATAGGCAGCACCTGCCGCTACACCTGCGGCTGCGCGGCCTAGCTCGTCTTCGGCGGGGCGGCGTCCCTCCCGTTTCTCCGCCACCGGCGAGCGGGCCCCCTCCTCCTCGCCCGAGCCGATCTTCCGGGCGAATGCGACAAGATCGTCCACTCTGGACAGTCGGGTGGCCGGGCGCGCACACTGAGTCGGTCCGACATCGCTCACGCGCACGGAGGATCACCCATGAGCAACCTTCCGCCCCTGGCGTCGGGATCCCGCCCACTGTTAGGACACGCCGTCGCGATGTACCGCGACGCCTTTCCCCTCATCGAACGCGGTCACCGCGAGCACGGCCGCGTCTTCTCCCTCGACCTGGCCGGGAAACCCGCCGTCGTCCTGCTCGGCAACGAGCACGACCGCTGGCTGTTCAAGGAGACCGACAAGCTCTTCTCGATCAGCGAGGGCATGCCCTTCTTCGCCAGGATGTTCGACCCCGACATGTACTTCCTCGCTCCGCCGGCCGAGTACCAGCGGCAGCGCGAGATCCTGCTGCCGCGCTTCCAGGCGCGGCACCTGGCGAAGTACGTCGACATCATGACCGCCGAGACCGAGGCCTGGATCGACGGGCTCGGCGAGTCCGGCGAGTTCGAGATCGTCGACGAGTTCGGGCCGCTGATCATGCGGATCGCCGCGAAGTCCTTCCTCGGTGAGGATTTCGGCGAGCGCCTCGACACCGACTTCTTCGCCGAGTTCCGCCGCTTCTCGGCCGGGCTCGACGTGATCTTCCCGAGCTGGCTGCCGCTGCCGCACTTCATCAAGAGCCGCCGCGCCCGCGCCCGCCTGCACACCGCGCTGGGCAGGCTCGTCGACGAGCGCCGCGAGAACCCGACCGATCCGCCCGACTTCCTGCAGGCCCTGTCGGCCGCGACGTACAGCGACGGGGAGCCGCTGCCGGAGCGTCTGGTCATCAACATCGTGCTGGGTCTGACCTGGGTCGGGCAGGAGACGACGACCGGGCACGCGAGCTGGGCGCTGATCCACCTGCTCCAGCATCCGGGTGAGCTGGCGAAGGTCCGGGCCGAGCAGCGCGATCGGCTGCCCGCCGGGCCGTTGAGTATCAGCGAGTTCCGGGAACTGCGCTATCTCGACGCGGCACTGCACGAGACCGAGCGTCTGCGGCCGGTCGCGCAGCTGATCGCGCGTGGGGCGCTGGAGGACATCAAGGTCGACGAGTACGTGATCCCGAAGGGCGCGCGGGTCTTCCTGTCGCCGGCGATCACGCACCGCCTGCCGGAGTTGTTCGACGAGCCGGAGACGTACGCGCCGCAGCGGTTCATCGACGATCCGAAGTCGGTGCAACTGCTGATCGGGTTCGGCGGGGGAGTGCACCGGTGTCTCGGGGCGCGGTTCGCGTACCTGGAGATGCAGATCATCGTGACGCTGCTGTTGCGCGCGATGGATCTGGAGTTGGTGGACCCCGACCCGCGCCCGATCGCGGGGCCGGGCACGAAGTGGCCGCAGTCGCCGTGCCGCGTGCGGTACACGAGGAGGGGACGAGGCTAGCGCGGAGCACCGGCGAGTCTTCTTGCCTTGACAGAACACCACCCGAGCCCGCGCGACCGCCGTACCGGCCGCGCGGGCCGGGCCGGGCTCGCCCGGCGAAAGGACCTGCCACCAGGGCGGATCGACTGCCCTGCCGGACACCTCCGCGGGCGCCGGTTCGGCATATCGTCGTTGTCCCCGATCGGAGAATGACGCTTCTCGATGGTCATTCGCCGGAGAACGAGGCGACCGATGACGTCCGAACAGTTGGCCCAGATGATCGTCGCCGCACTGGGGCTGGCCGGAACCGTCGTCACGGTCGTCCGTGGTCAGCGCGGTGAGGACAGGTTCAGGCGGAGGGTGCGTTACGACGTCGAGTTGTACAAGGATCTGCCGGAGGGCAGCGGGGAGAGTGCCGCGAAGTTGCTGCACAGCATCAACGTGCGCTTGGAGCGGATCGCGGAACAGGCCGAAAGGCGCCGCCAGCCTCCGGGGATGGCGCTGGTGGTGTTCCTTCTGGTCGCGTTGACGATCGGTGCGGTGGTGATGATCGGGAGCGGTGCCTTCTTCGTGGCGGTGCTCGTGTTCCCCGTGTTCGTTTTCGTGGCGGGGATGGCCTGGTTCGGTCTCGATGGGATGAGACGAACCAGGGAGGAGCGCGGCCGGGCCCGGGCACGGCGCGGCGGGGGTTGAGCGGGTGGGGCGACGGTGCCGGGGCTGGCCATGCGAGCGAGCTCGCTTCCCTCGCAAGGCCAGCCCCCAGACCGGGAACCCGCCCGCAACTGTCCCGCCGGGGGCGAGTCTCGCCCGCCTACGCCGGGGCCGCCCGCAGCTGTCCGGCCAGGGACGGGTCTCGCTCCGCTCGTCCGCCCAGGCTGGGACGCGGCCATAGCCGATCCGCCCGCACGAGTCTCGCTTCGCTCGCCCACGCGGGCCGGGAACCCGGCCGCGTTTCCGCGCCCAGGCCGGGGACCCGGCACCGGCGGCGGGCCGCAGCCCGATCCCATACCCGCAAGGCGGTTTCGTTCGCGCCGCCCAAACAAGCACAGGCTCTTCAAGCTCACCCACCAAGACCGGGAACCCAAGACACCGGCCCGTCAAGCGTGGGTCTCGCTTCGCTCACCCACACAGGCCGGCATTCCCAGGCGCGGCCCCGTGAGCGTGAGTCTCGCTTCGCTCGCCCACGCGGGCCGGGAACCCGGCGGCGTTTCTGCGCCCAGGCCGGGGACCCGGCACCGGCGGCGGGCCGAGCCCGATCTCATGCCCTTCAGGCGGTTTCGTTCGCGCCGCCCAAACAAGCACAGGCCCTTCAAGTTCACCCACCAAGGCGGGGAACCGGGTTTGTTCACCCACCCACGCCGGGAACCCGGCCGCAGCGGCCCACCAACGCCGGGAACCCAAGGCGCCGGTCTCGCGAGGGTGAGTCTCGCTTCGCTCGCCCACGCAGGCTGGGAACCCGGCCGCAGCGGCCCACCAACGCCGGGAACCCAAGACGCCGGTCTCGCGAGGGTGAGTCTCGCTTCGCTCGCCCATGCACGCCGGGTACCCGGCCGCAGCGGCCCACCAACGCCGGGAATCTAAGACGCCGGTCTCGCGAGCGTGAGTCTCGCTTCGCTCGCCCACGCAGGCTGGGAACCCGGCCGCAGCGGTCCTGCCAAGCGCCAGTCTCGCTTCGCTCGCCCACGCAGGCCCGGGGGCCGGGCTTGTTCGCCCACCGAGCCCTGGAACCCAAGACCCGGCCCCAAGCGTGAGCACCCGCCCACCCCGGCTCCCGGCCGCGTTACGCACCCACCCCGGCACCCGCGGCGCCCCGAGCCCGATCCCCACCCCTCAGGCGGTTTCGTTCGCGCCGCCCCAACCGGCACGGTCCGTTAAACCAGCACCGCTCCGAGCGCGATTTCCACCATGTCGGCGAAGGTCCGTTCCCGTTCTTCGGCGGGTAGGGCTTCTTCGCGGAAGATGTGGTCGGAGATGGTGCAGATCGTCAGTGCCCTCGCCTTGAACTTCGCGGCGAGTGTGTACAGCGCGGCCGCTTCCATTTCGACGGCGAGGACGCCGTATTCGGCGGCGCGTTTGTACGTGTCGAGGGAGTCGCCGTAGAACACGTCGCTGGAGAGGATCTGGCCGACGTGGACGGGGGCTCCGTCGCGGTTCGCGGCGAGGTCGGCGGCGGCGCGGAGGAGGCCGTAGTCGGCGACGGGCGCGTAGTGGAGTTGTCCGGCGAAGCGGTTGGCGTTCATGGAGGAGTCGGTGGCGGCGCCGATGCCGATGACGACGTCGCGGACGTTGACGTTCTCCTGGATCGATCCGGCGCTGCCGACGCGGACGATGGTCTTGGCACCGTATTCGGCGAGAAGTTCGTGGGTGTAGATCGACGCCGAGGGCATGCCCATGCCCGAGCCTTGGATCGAGATCCGGTGTCCTTGGTAGGTGCCGGTGTACCCGAACATGTTCCGCACGGTGGAGTAGCAGACCGCGTCGTCGAGGAAGGTCTCGGCGATCCACTTGGCGCGCAGTGGGTCGCCGGGCATGAGGACGGTCTCTGCGATCTCTCCGGGCTTGGCGCCGATGTGGTTGCTCATGTCCGCAGATCTTGCCATCCTCAGCCGACGGCCGAAGCCGGAACCCAGCCACAGGAGACCGAGCCGTCGCCGTGGGTGAGGCGGGCCACGGCCCAGCCGAGATCGGGGTCGACGGTGGTGGCGGTGATGTCGGTGATGTCGCCGTCGATGGTGGGTGCGTCTTCGACGGGCCATACGGTGGCGGTGGTTCCGGCGGTGACGGGTCGTGGGTTGTCGCCGGGGGCGATGGAGCAGCGGTGGACGGCGCCGAAGGTGGGCGCGGTGGTGACGGGGTAGCCGTCGCGGACTTCGATGCGCAGTGTCACGGGTTCGAAGTCGCTGTCGACGCCGGCGCAGCCGCCTTCCATGCCGATGCGGGCGAGGCTTTTCACTTCGATCTTCCCGTCGACGACGACGGGGTCTTCGAAGTAGTCGCCGCAGTGGACGCGGCTGATCACGGAGCCGGGGATCTGGACGGGCCGGCCGTCTTCCCACAGCCAGATCTGCATCCAGGTCGGTTCGGCGTTCCCACCGTGGGCGACGATCATGGTGACGGCGTCGAGGTCGTTGTCGTCGTCGAGGTCGGCGTAGACGGGGTCGGCGGCGAGTTCGGTGTAGGAGAGTTCGTCGAAGCGGTCGGCTTCGCCGTCGACGAGGGTGGTCCCGGTGGTGCCGTCGAAGCCGACGTATGTGGCGTTGCCCCAGTCGAAGGCCTTGATGTCCTCGTTGGGTGGTGCGGGTGGCCGGATTTCGGGTACGGCTTGTCCTCCGCCGCCTTCGAAGGCGTTGACGCCGACGGTGACTCCGCCCGCGATGACGGCGATTCCGGCGGCGACGGCACCGATCTTCAGGGCGGTGGCGCCGATGAGTCCTTTCGCGGTGGCGGCTTTCGCGCCGGCTCCGGTGCTCAGCGCCGACAGTGCTCCCGTGGCGCTCTGACCGGCGAGGATCCCGGCGGTGGCGGCGATTCCGGCCGCGGCGGCACCGGCTACGGCGAGGTTGATGGAGACCACGGCGTCGTTGAGCGGGCGCACGTCGGCGCCCACGTGGACCGCCGGGACGGGCAGCGGCGCGGGGCCTTCGGCCGGGGGCGGCAGTGCGGCGAGCGCGTCGCGGAGCTGTTCCGCCGTCGGTCGTGCGGTGGGATCGGCGACGGTCGCCGCGCGAAGCAGTGCGGTCAGCGCAGGCGGCACGTCGTAGAGGTCGGTGAGTTCACCGGGACGTCCGGCCAGTGCTCTGTACACAGTGGACGCGAGCGCCGCGACGTCGGCGGGCTGTCTGGTATCGCTCGGCGCGAAAGGGGTCGGGGTGCCGGGTGTGCTGGCGAGGCCGGGCGCGCAGGCGTCGAATCCGGCGATCGCGGGGTTTCCGCCGTAGACCACTGTGGACGGACAGATCGCGCCGTGCGTCAGGCCGCGCGCGTGCGCGGCGGCCAGGCCGCCGGCGAGCGCCGTGGCGACGCGGATCGCTTCGGCGGCACCGAGTGTGCCGACGGTGACCAGGTGCTCGGCGAGGGTCGGCGCGGCGGCGTCGACGACGAGCAGTGCCCGCCCGTCGGGCGTGCGGCCCGCGTGCCGGATCGTCGCGATCCCGGGATCGCCTGCGGCGCCGAGTAAAGCGGCGGCCCAGGGATCGAAGGCGGCGGGCGCGGGACGGAGCCCGACGACGCGCAGGACCGGGCCGGGCCCGGTGTAGATCTCGGCGGTGTCGTCGCGGTAGACGGGAACGGGCTGCACACCGTCTATTGTGCTCACTCGTCGAGCCCGTTGTTGGGCACCCATCCGCAGGAGACCGAGTCGTCGTTGCGGATCATGCGCACCCGCAACCATGCGACGGGCCGCGTCTCGTCCCAGGTGGTGTAGATGAGTTCGAGTTTCTTGAAGTTGTCGGCGGTGTCGACCGGCGGCGCCTTCTCGTCGGGCGCGATCCGCGGCTCGTAGTTGACGATCTCCATAAGGGACTCGAACTCCGCCGGGATGCACGAGGCGGCCGCGCCGTGCGGCGAGACGGTCACCGGATACCCGTCCTCCACGGCGATCTCGACCTTCTCGTCCTGGTATTCCGGTTGAGCGCAGGTCGGCACCGCGATGGCGATGTTGCGGGTGAGCGTGAAGTGCCCGCCGTTGACGCCGGGGGGCTCGAAGTCGTTGCCGCAGCGTCCCGCGTCGGCCAGCGGATAGGGCAGCTGGACGGCCTTCCCGTCCTCCCACAGCCAGATGTAGGGCCACTCGAAGATGTTGTTGCCGCCCTCCTGGGCGAGCACGACGAGCGCGTCGAGGTCGTTGTCCCCGTCGGCGTCGGTGTAGACGATCGGGTCGTCGCCGAGGCGGTAGCCCTCGGTGTTGGTGTCGCCGTCGAAGGGCTTTCCCTTGCCACCGACCAGTTCCGCGGTCGTGCCCTGGACGGTGTCGGTGAAGGAGACGTTGCCGAAGTCGAACTCCTGGATCGCCGTGACCATCGGCCCCGGCCCGGCCTCGTCCTCGTTGAGGATCGTCACCCCGACCCCGACACCGGCCGCGATCACCGCCGCCCCGGCGGCGAAGGCACCGATCTTCAGTGCGCTGAGCCCGCCCATGAAACCCTTGGCGGAGGCCACTTTCGCGCCCCCACCCGAAGCCATCGCCGACAGCGCGCCCGAAGCGCCCTGCCCGACGACGACACCGGCCGCCGCGGCCGCCCCGGCCGCCGCCGCACCCGCGATGGCCAGGTTGATCGACACCACCGCCTGATTCACCGGCCGCACCGGCGAACCCACCAGCGCCGCCGCGACCGGCACCGCCGGGAGCGTGTTCTCCGTCGCACCGATCACCGACAGCGACCCGTAGAGCTGCTGCGCCGTCGGGCGCTGCGCGGGATCGGGCGACATGCCCGCGCGCAACGCCGCCGTCAGCGGCGGCGGCACGTCGTAGAGTTCCCCGACCAGCCCGCCCGGCTGCCCTCCGAGCGCGGCGTACAGCGTCGCGGCCAGTCCGTACACGTCACCGGCCGGACCCGGAACGCCTTCCGGCGCGGCGAAACGGCTCGGCGCGGGCGGTTTCGCCATGCCCGGCGCGCACGCGTCGAAACCCGCCAGGCGCACACCGTCGGCGTACACGACCGTCGACGGGCACACCGCCCCATGCCACAGGCCCGTCGTGTGAACCTGCGCCAGCGCCGAGGCCAGCGCGAGACCCGTCGTGTGCACCTCCGCGACCGGCAGCGGACCCTGCCCGACCAGCCGCTCGGCGAGCGTCACCCCGGCCGCGTCGACGACCAGCATCGGCCGCCCGTCGGGCTCGCGCGCGGCCTGGAACACCGTCGCCACACCGGGAAGCGGCGACACCGACAGCAGCGCCGCCGCCCACGGATCGAAGCGCGACGCGGCCACCGGCTCGGCGCCCACGATCATCACGGCGGGACCCCCGCCGGGCGCCGCCGCCGGGTACACCGATGCCGTCTCGTCGCGATACATGGGCACGTCGTTCATGCCCGAGACCCTATCGACGTGCGGCAAACGCCCCGAAGGTCAGCCCGCGACCGCCGACCACGGCACCCAGCCGCAACCCGTGCCGCCGTCGGCCCAGGTGATCACGGCGATCGCGTAACCGTTGTCGATCGTGGTGTCCGGCGAAGGACGGTGACGCACCTCGACCTTGCTGTACGCGCCCGGCTCGGCCAGCTTCGGCGCGCCCTCGGCGTTGAGCACGACCGGCTCGGCCTTACCCGTCACGTCGGTCGTCTCCGTCGCGCCCGCCGGGGCGACGCGGCAGCGCGTCGTCGCCGAGTCGTGCTCACCCATCTTCTCCACCGGGAACGATGCCAGCATGCCGATGTTCACCGACTCGGTCGCCGGGTCGCCACCGCACACGTTCGCCGTCGAGCGGGTCAGCGCCAGACCGTTCTCACCGGCCGCGATCGTCATGCGCGCCAAGGGATCGCACGTCCACTGCCAGCTCGCCTCGAAGGCGATCGGCTGCGCGGCCGTGCCGTCCCAGATCCACAGCAGGACCTGCGACCACGGCTTCTCGCCGTTGATGTCGACCAGGGCGGCCGCGTCGAGATCACCGTCACCGTCGAGGTCGGTGAAGACCGGGTCGCCCGACAGCGCGAAGTCCTCGTACTCACCGTTCTCGAAGGCGACGAGTTTGCCCTTGACGTAGACGGCGGTGTTCTTGAAGTCGACGGCCTCGATACCGCCCGCGGGCGCGTCGGACTCGCCGGGGCTCGCCGAGTCGCCGGGCTTGACGGCGCCCGGGTCGCCGTCCTCCTTGTTGAAGTATTCGAGACCGAAGTACACCGAGCCGCCCAGCAGGGCGACCGCGACGACGATGATCGCGACGACCGGCCACACCTTGCGCTTCTTCGGCGGTGGCTGGTGGTGGTGCGCGGGAGGGATGGGCGGAAGCGGCGACCAGCCGGACTCGGCCGGCGGCGGCTGGGGCGGTCCGAAGACGGGCGTCGGCTGCGTCGGGGCGCCCTGGTTCGGGTCCCAGGGCATTCCGCCGGGCGGGGGAGGGGTCACGCTCATGGAGAGAGGCTAGCGCCGCCGGTCAACGGGGGTGCCGCCGGAGAGCCCGGCGTGTCCGCCCACGGTCGTGACGGCGACCACGGGATACCGCCGCGACACCGGCCCGGCGGCTCAGGTACCCTCGTCGACGGTGGCGTGTCCGAGTGGCCGAAGGAGCACGCCTCGAAAGCGTGTGACGGTGCAAGCCGTCCGTGGGTTCAAATCCCACCGCCACCGCCAACAACGCCGCTCCACCGACAGGTGGGGCGGCGTTTTCGCTTGGGAGGGCCGCGCTCATGGACACCGGTGCGCTGACCTCGCTGTTCGCCGGGTCCGGACCGATCCTGCTCGACTTCGACGGGCCGGTCTGCGCGGTCTTCGCCCGCCGCCCGGCGCCCGGGGTCGCTGCACGCCTCGTGGCCGGGCTCGCCGCCGCCGGGAAGACGGTCCCGGCGCCGGTCGTGAGCACGGGCGACCCCCTCGCGGTCCTGCGATGGGCCGGCACGCTCGGGGAGCCCCGTGTGACGGAGACCGTCGACGACGCGCTGACCGCCGAGGAGCGCGCCGCCGTGGCGGTCGCCGAACCCACCCCGGGCGCCGCCGGGTTCATCGCGGCCGCGTGGGAGGCGGGAAGGCGCGTGGCCGTGGTGAGCAACAACGGCCGCCCGGCGATAGACGAGTACCTCGACGCTCACGGACTCGCCGGCGCGATCGCCGTCGTCGTCGGCCGTGCGCGCGGTCTGCCCGGCGAGATGAAACCGGACCCGCGCCCGCTGCGGCGCGCCCTGGCGGCCCTCGACGCCGAACCTGAACGTGCGTTCATGATCGGTGACTCGGTCGCCGACGTCGCCGCCGCGCGTGCGGCGGGCGTCCCGGTCGTCGGGTACGCCCGCCGTCCGGAGAAGGCCCGGCGCCTGTCCGGCGCCGGGGCCGACGCGGTGGTCGCCGACCTCGCGGTCCTCACCGGTCTCCTCAGACCACGACGTCCCAGGGCACCCACCCGCAACCGAGCGTCCCGTCGGTGAACGAGATCACCCCGTAGGCGTACCCGTTGTTGATGTCGGTGCTGGTGTCCTTCGCGTAGTACACGACCATCTTCGTGAACTCCGAGTCCTGCGCCACGACCTTCGACGAGGAGTCGGGGTGGAACAGCGGGTCGGACAGTCCGTACACGTCCTTGGTCTCCAGTCCCGTCGAGTTGACGTCGTCGCGGCAGTTGACGACGGCGCTGTAGTGCCCGTCGTCGTACTGCACGACCTCGCCGTCCTTGACCTCGACGTGGATCTGCTCCGAGGAGTGGAAGCCGTCGTCGCACCAGTTCGCGTCGGCGCGGGTGACCTCGAAGTGGTTGGGCAGGGCGGCGTCGACGTCGAGCGACAGCGTCGGCAGCTCACTGCACGTCCACTGCCACGTCGCCTCGAAGTAGAGAGGCTCGGCGCGCTTCGACGACGGCTCGTACAGCCACACCTGCACGAACTCCCACGCGTCGAGGTCCTCGGCGGAGTCGCCGGCGTTCTCGATCACCGCGGCCGCGTCGAGGTCGTTGTCACCGTCGACGTCGGCGTACACGGGCTCCCCGCTGAGGCTGTACAGCCCCGACTCGCCGTTCGAGAGCGTCCCGGGCTCCTGGAGCAGTGACACGTCGGCGTTGTCGAGGTCGACCTGCTTGATGCCCTCGTCGACGGCGATGACCGGATCCGGGGTGGGATCGTCCTTCTTCCCGGCGTTGACCGCGACGATGACGACGGTCACGACGACGGCCAGCGCCAGCGCGCTCACGCCGAGGACGATTCCCACGCTGGACTTCTTCTGCGGCACCGGTTGCGGCGCCCACGGCTGCTGGGGCGCGAACTGCGGGGCGTACTGCGGCGCCGGTGGCCCGGTCACCGGGAAGGCCGCGGGACCGCCCGAAGTCGGGTACATCGGCGCGCCCGAGGTCGGATAGGGCGCGGGGGCTCCCGACGTCGGGAACGGTGCCGGGGCACCGGAGACCGGCCTGGGCGTTCCGCCCGCCCGGTTGATCTCGACGACACCGGTGGTGACCGGCCGGATCGCGATGCCGACGGCCTCGGCGGGCAGCGCGGGCGCGGCCGTCGGGACGTGCGGAAGCTCGATCGTCGCCAGTTCGGCGTGCAGCTGCGCGGCGCTCGGGCGGCCGTTCGGGTCGGGGTTCAGCGCAGCGCGCAGCAGCCCGGTGACCTGCTGTGGCACGCCCGGCAGGTCGAGGATCGACTGGTTGCGCAGGGCCGGGTTGTGCGGATCGACGGCGAAGGGCAGCTGTCCCCCGAGTGCGAGATAGCTGGTGGCGGCCAGGGCGTACACGTCGGATGCGGGACCGGGCACGGGATCGAGCGGATTGAACCGCGAGACCGCCGACGGCGGCGCCATTCCGGGCGCCTGCCCGTCGAGGCCCGCCAGCTGCGGATGCCCGAAACCGTTGAAGAGCACAGTGGACGGTGAAACCGCGCCGTGCCGCAATCCGTTCTGGTGCAGGGTGTCGAGCGCGAGTGCCAGCAGAGAGGCGTTGGTGACGCCTTCCCCGACGGCGAGGGGACCGGTGTGGCACAGGCGTTCGGAGAGCGTGCTGCCACCGGCGTCGACCACCATGGACGGTCGCCCGTCGGATCCGGAGCCCGCCTGGAAGATCGTGGCGATGTTGGGGTGCGCCGACAGCTGCCGGACCAGGCCGGCCCAGGCGTCGAAGCCCGCCGGGTCGGTGAACCGGTGGCCGACGATCTGCATCGCGGGCGAGCCGTCCGGTCCGCTGACCGGGTAGCTGGCGGCGGCGTCGTCGGAATGGAGGGGGGACGCAGGCGTGGTCATGACGGTGCCCTCGTTCTCTTTAGTGTTCTCACGCAATGGTTCCAGGCGGAATCCACCCGCAGGCGACGCTGCCGTCGGTCCGGGTCAGGCGGGCCAGGTGCCAGGGGCTGGTCCCGCCGCCGAGATCCCAGTAGGCGGACTCGATCGCGGTGAACTCCTCCGGCGCACCGACCACGGGCGATCCTTCGACGGGGATCAGCAGCGGTGTGACGCGGCCGGTCAGGTCGGTGTGCACCTGGTTCGGCGCGGTGCTGTCGTAGCAGTTCCCGGCGGCGCCGAAGCCGGGCGCGAGCTGCACGGGAAGGTGGTCGCGCAGGCCGAGGGTGATCGAGCCGGGACCGTCGTCACCGGCGGGATCGGCGTCACCGCAGCGGAAGGTGAAGTCCATGACGACCTCGACACCGCCGTCGGCGCCCGGTTCCAGACTCTCCACGGCGCCGCCGCAGTCCTGCTCGTGGACGGCCACATAGGGCGACTGGACGGCCTTCGCACCGTCCCATTCCCAGAAGTACAGGTACTTCGGGCCGCCGCCGGCCTGCACGGTGACCCACTGCGCGAGATCGAGGTCGTTGTCGCCGTCGAGGTCGGCGTAGACGGGATCGCCTTCCAGGACGTAGGTGTCGGAAGGCTGACTCGGATCACCGAGCGCCCCCGGGGCGCGGCCGCCGCTGAACTCCGTCGGCTCCTCGTCGACGTCGGGACTGAAGACGCGGCCCGGGGAAAAGGCGGCACCGGAGACGTCGAAGCCGCGGATCGCCTCGTCCATCGGACCGGGCCCGCTCGCCGTGCCGCCCGTCCCTTGTGGATCCTCGTCGAGCACGTTGACGCCGACCACGACGGCGGCGGCGACCAGGGCGGCGCCCGCGACGCCCGCGCCGACCTTCAAGACCGTCGACGCCCCGAACGCCGATGCCGCCTTGCCCGCCGCGCCGCCCGCACCGGTGAGCAGGTCACCCGCGGCCCGCCCGGCCAGGATCCCCGCCGTGGCGGCGATCCCGGTGGCCGCGGCCCCGGCGACGGCGAGGTTGATGGACGCGACGGCGTCGTTGACCGGCCGCACCGGCGACCCGATGTCCGCGGCGGCCATGGGAATCCCGCCGACCCCGGTGGGGACGGCGGTGAACGCCCCGAAGCCTTCGGCGAGAGCGTCGGCGGCCGGGCGTCGCGCCGGGTCGGGATGCAGAGCCCCACGCAGGAGCGCGGTGAGCTCGACCGGGACGCCGGTGAGATCGCCCGAGATCTGGCGGCGCGCGGCCGGGTCGGCCGGTTCGGCGGCGAACGGCAGCCGACCGCCGAGAGCGGTGTAGGCCGTGGCCGCCAAGGCGTACACGTCGGAGGACCGGTGCGGCGTCTCCAGCGGCGCGAAGGGATGCGGTCGGATCGGCAGGAGCAGACCGGGGGCCCCGGCGTCCAGTCCGGCCAGGCGCGGACCGACCGTGATCACCGTGGACGGCGTGATGCCACCGTGCCGCAAACCCTTGGCGTGCAAGGCGGCCAGACCGCGCGCCAGCACCGCGAACATCCCGGCCGCCTCGGCGACCGGTACCGGACCGGTCGCGACCAGCCGTTCGGCGAGCGTCGCACCGCTCGCGTCGGCGGCGAACACCGCGTGCCCGCGCTCATCGAGACGTGCGCCGAGAACGCCGCCGAGGCCTGGAACACCGGCCAGGGATGCGATCGCGGCCGACCACGCGGCGAACTCGCCCGCCGGGGCGGGGCGCGTGCCGGTGACCACGGTGACCGGGCGGCCGTCGGGATCGCCCGTGAAGTGCACGGCGGCGGCCTCGTCGGCGTACGCGAAATCGGGCGAGGTCATCGGCGGGGCTCTCCTCGGGCGGGGTCGGGGCGGGGTGGCGCTCGGCGGGTCTCACAGATCGGCGGCGGCCACCCATCCGCAGGTGGTGGTCCCGTCTGCGAGTGTGACGCGCGCGAGGTGCCACTGGATCTGCCCGGCGGTCTCCGGAAGGAAGACCGTTACGGAATCGATGTCCTCGGCCAGTTCCGGCGCCCCCGCGTCGGCGGCGACGCGGACCGGCAAATCCCCGTCCTGCGCACGGGTCTCGGCGCCCGGCGCGAGTTCGCAGCGCGAAGTCGCGCCCTCGTGGGGCGCGGTCTCCATGAGGAAACCGCCGCGCATCGCGACCGTGATGGTCTCCGCGCGGGTGTCGCCCTTGCCGAGCGCGGAACAGTCGGCGAAGGGGTTGGCGGAGACCAGGTCCAGCTCGATGCCGGGCCCCGCCGAGCGCATGTCCGTGACGTCGCAGACGCCGTTGACGACCTGCTGAGCCTGCTTGGGGCGGCCGTCCCAGGTGAACAGCAGGACGTAGGAACGTTTGCTGCCGCGGACCTCCAGTACGAGGTGGATCGCGGCGGTGTCCTGGTCGCCGTTGTGGTTGCCGTCGGCGAAGACCGGCCCGTCGGTGAGGGTCCAGCTTTCGGCCCGGCCGTCGTCGTTGGTCGAGGTGGCCGAGCCGCCGGTGAGGGTGACCTTGCGGTCGTTGTCGGCGGGAACGGTGAACTCGATGGCGTTGAAGTCGACACGCTCGATCGCCGAGGAGCCCTCGGTGGCCTCGGCGAACTGGTCGCGCCACAGCCACACACCGCCGATACCGGCGGCGATAACGGCGAGAACGACGACGGCGACGCCGATCCGGCGGCCGGTGCGGCGCCCGGATGCCTTGGCGGGCTTGGACGTGACGGGCTTGGCCCGTACGGGCTTCGGTGCGGGAGGCGCCACCGGCAAGGGCCGGGTCGGTGCGAGGCCCGGCGGCATCGGCGGGCTCTTCTCCCGGCCGATCCTGGGCTGCTCACCGGTCACCGCCTCGATGATCGTGGTCATCCCGCTGCTGACCGCGCGGACATCGGAGCCGACCACGGCGACCGGCAGTGCACCGGTCGTCACCGTCTCCGGCACCTCCACAGTGGACAGGGCATCGCGCAGGAGCGCGGCGCTGGGCCGCGACACCGGGTCGGGGTTCAAGGCGGTCCGGAGCATCCCGGTGAGTTCGGGCGGAACCCCGGGCAGTTCGGTGATCCCGCGCAGGCGCAGCGCCGGATCGGTCGGGTCGCCGACGTAGGGGAGTGTGCCGCCGAGCGCGACGTAGGCCGTCGCGGCCAGCGCGTAGACGTCGGCGGGCGGCCCCGGATCGGCCTCCGGCGCGGTGTACAGGCCCGGCCGCGCGGTCTTGACCAGCGCCGGGGCGCACATGTCGAAACCGGTCAGCTGTGGTGTCCCGTCGGCGGCGTAGACCACTGTGGACGGACAGACCGTGCCGTGCCGCAACCCGGCCGCGTGCGCGGTGTCGAGCGCGTCGGCGATGGCGGTCGTCGTCCGCACGACCTCGTTGACGCCCGGCGGCGTGTGGACGAGCCGCTCGGCCAGCGTCGTCGATCCCGTGTCGCACAGGACGTACGGGCGCGCGTCGTCGGTGAGCCCGGCCGCGGCGACGGCGGCCAGGTGCGGATGCCGGACACCCCGCAGCCGCTCGGCCCACGCCGAGAACTCGGCGGCCGGCTCGGCCGGGCGGTGCCCGACGGTGTAGATGAGCCGACGTCCGCGCGGCCCGGCGGCCTCGTACACCGCGGCGGTGTCATCACTGCTCAGCCACCGGATGATCTGGAAGCCCTCCATGGCGACACGGTATCCCTAGTGTTCCAGCTTTATCCATCCACAAGCGACCGACTCGTCCGGATAGGTCAGGCGCGCGTTCGTCCAGCCGTCGGAGTTGAGCCACTCGCCGTAGTCGTAGGCGATCGACGGGAACTCGCCCTCGACGGCGGGCGCGTCGTCCTTGGGCGCCAGGCGCGGGGTCACCGGTTCGAGCACGTCGACCAGCTGGGTCCCCTCGAAGGCGTTGCAGCGGTCGGGCGAGCCGAAGGCGGGCGCGATCTGTGCCAGGTACCCGTCGCGCATCCCGACGGTGAAGGTCTCCTCGACCGCGGACTCCTTCGCCGGCTCGTAGAAGCAGCCGGTCCGGTGCGGGTTGAGGCCCTTGCCGGTGACCTGCACCAGGCCGTCGACGACCTTGAGACCGTCCACGGCGCACATTCCCTCACCGGCATTAGGCGCCTGGACGGCCTTGCCGTCCTCCCAGAGCCATGCCATGACGTAGACACCGGCGTACTCGTAGGCCAGATGCTCCATGACGAGCACGGCGTCGAGGTCGGCGTCGCCGTCGAGGTCGGCGTAGGCCGGATCCCCTTTGAGGGTCCAGGTGTAGTCGTCGTAGACGTTCTCGTGCTTCACCTCGGCGGTGCCGGCGGCGAGCTGGATGGTGTCGCCGCTCCTGTTGGGTTCCACGAAGGAGATCGAGGCGAAGTCGACGCCCCTCATGGGCGGCTGGCTGAGCGAGACCTCGGGCGGGGCGGCGATGCCCTCGTCGTTGGCTACCTGGATCCCGACGACGGCGGCTCCGGCGACGACCGCCGCGGCCGTCACGCCGATGCCGATCTTCCAGACCAGCGCCAGACCGCCGCCCTTCGCGGTCGTCGCGGCGGCGGTGCTCTGCACCGCGGCCGCTCCGGCCGTGCCCTGCCCGGTGGCCTGCGCCAGCAGGACGGGCGCGGCCTTCCCGGCCAGGATCCCGGCGGTGGCGGCGATCCCGGTGGCCGCCGCGCCCGCGACGGCGAGGTTGATGGACACGACGGTGTCGTTGACCGGCCGGACGGGCGAACCGACCCGCGAGGGGTCCATCGAGGCGATCACACCGGCGGGCGTGTTGCTCCGTGACAGTGAATCGCGCAGGAGGCCCGCGCCGGGGCGGACACCGGGATCGGGATGCAGTGCCGCACGCAGCATCCCGGTGATCTCCACCGGGACACCGGGCAGGTCCTCGATCGGCGCGGCCGCGTAGGGGATCGTCCCGCCGAGCGCGACATAGGCCGTGGCGGCGAGAGCGTACACATCGGACGGTGGCCCGGACTGCCCCTCGGGCGCGGTGAACGCGCCCGGCACGACCGGCGCGGCCATCTCCGGCGCGCGCGTGTCGAAACCGGCGAGGCGCACGGCGCCGTCCCCGTCGAGCAGGATCGTCGACGGGCACACCGCACCGTGCCGGAAACCCCTGGCGTGCACGGCTTCCAGCGCGTCGGCGACTTTCGCCACGACGTGCACCACGACGTCGGCCGACGGCGGTGAGGACGCCGTGAGCAGCTCCGACAGCGTGCGCTCGGCCGTTCCGGAGACGAGGAAGGGCCTCCCGTCGGCGCCGACACCGCCGAGGGTGACGTCGACGATGTTGGGGTGCGCGCTCAACTCGGCGACCGCGCGCGCCCAGGCCCGGTAACCCTCCGGGTCGGCGGCGGCGTTCTTGCCGACGGTGTAGATGAGCCGCCGCCCGGCGGCGTCCGCCGCCTCGTAGGTCGCCGCCGCGGAGTCCTCGCCGAGGGGGCGCACGATCCTGTCCATGGGCTAACCGTATGGGGGTGAGGCAAGGGTTCACCGCGCGGCCGGTCGCGATTCCTACCGCCGCGACGTCCGCAGCCTCCGCACTCGCTCCAGGCCCGCCGCCAGCCGCGCCGAACGCACGGGCGCGTCTCCGGCGGCCGCGAGGTCGGCGTCGCAGCCCGCCAGATCGCCCGAGGCCAGCCGGGCGTGGGCCCGGCGGACCAGTCCGTTCGCCCGGCCCCGGGCGCGGCCCGGCGCGTAGGCCTCATCGGCGCGGGTCAGCCACGCCTCGGCGTCGCGGTAGCGCCCGGCGGTCAGCCATCCGCGGCCGATGGCGCCGGGCAGCTGACCGGGGTCGCCCAGGACGGCGGCGGCCCAGTCGGGCACGTCGGTGTGGTCGGCGGTCTCGTGGAGGCCTTCGGCGGCCTTGAGGTGCGCGACGGCCGCCCGTGTGTCACCGGCGCGTTCGGCGCAGCGGGCCGCGGCGGCGTGCAGGCCACCGCGTTGCAGGGGCGCGACCGGGCCGGTGAGCGCGCCCGTCAGCTCGCGCAGGGCGGCGGCGTGGTCTCCGGCGTCGTCGTGGGCGAGGGCCCGGTCGAGGCGGATGTGGGTGCGCAGCCACGGGTCCTCGGCGACGGTCTCGGCCCTGGCCAGCAGGTCGTGGGCAGCGGCCGCGCCCGTGTCGCGCAGTGCCCAGGCGGTCCGGTCGAGGATGACGGCGGCGTCGTCGCCGCGCGCGGACCTCGTCAGCACCCAGGTCGCCGCCGAGCGGGCCTCGGCGGCCACGGCGGCGCCCCCGTGGGCGAGGTCGCGGCGGGTGAGCTCGTCGGCGAGGGCGCGCAGGTCGACGCCCGGCGACAGGCCGGCCAGGGGCGCGAGGGTGAGACCGAGGAGCAACCGGCGGCGTCGCATCGCCCGAAACTAGCCCGAAAGTGAACCAACACTCCGTTTCGGCTGCGGCGTGTCCTCCGGCAATCATGCAACCATAGGTTGCACATTGCTGGATCCGGTGTTAGCGTGAAGCGCAACCAAAGATTGCACATGGAGGAACCATGAAGAGCATGGAGCTCGGCACCATCGAACGCGAGATCCACGTCGACGCCTCTCCCGAGGTCGTCTTCGACGTCGTCAGCCGCCCCGAGCACATCTCCGAGTGGTGGTCCGACGAGGCCACCCTCGACGACGGCATCGGCGAACTCGTCTGGGGCGAGCGCGTCGACGTCCAGCAGTTCAGCGTCGTCACGGCCGAGCCGCCGCGCCTGTTCGCCTTCCGCTGGGCCTACCCCGACGGGAAGTTCGACGCCGAGGCCGCCGCGCTCCTCGTCACCTTCGAGCTCACGCCCTCGGGCACCGGCACGAAGCTGCGCATGACCGAGTCGGGCTTCCGCGAGATGGGCTGGGAGGCCGCGAAGCTCGAAGAGATGTACAACGACCACGTCACCGGCTGGGACCACTTCGTTCCCCGCCTCGGCGAGTACGCCGGGCGCCTGGCGTCGTCGTGAACACCATCGACGACGAGCTCTGGTCGGCGATCGGCGACCCGACTCGGCGCCGCATGCTCGACCTCCTGCTCGCCGAGGGCGCGGGCACCGCGACGAGCCTCAGCGCGCGGCTGCCGGTGACGCGGCAGGCCATCGCCAAGCACCTCGGCGTGCTCGACCGTGTCGGCCTCGTCCACTCCGCGGCCGCCGGCCGCGAGCGGCGCTACCAGGTCGACGAGGCGCAACTGGCCCGCGCGGTGGCGCAGCTGGCCTCGGTCGGCTCCGCGTGGGACGCGCGACTCCAGCGCATCAAGCGGATCGCGGAGGCGATCCAGCGGGCCAACGACGAACGTCAATCGAACTGAACGAAAGGAACAGGACAATGGTGGACATTCTGCACCGTGTGGGCATCGTGAGCTCCGTCGACGAGGTCTACAAGGTCTTGACGACGAACAAGGGACTCGCCGCCTGGTGGACGACGGACACGACCGGCGAGGGCTCCACGGTCGGCGAGGTCGTGAAGTTCGTGTTCAGCGCCGGCTTCTTCGACATGAAGGTCGCCGAACTCGACCCCGGCAAGCGGGTCGTGTGGGACGTCGTCGATGGGCCCGAGGAGTGGATCGGCACGCGCGTCGTCTGGAACCTCGTCCAGGAGGACGACTACGCGATCATCCTCTTCAAGCACGAGGGCTGGCGCGAGCCGGTCGAGTTCATGCACCACTGCAGCACCAAGTGGGGATCGTTCCTGCTGAGCATCAAGGAACTGGTCGAGACCGGCAAGGGCCGGGCCCACCCGGACGACGTGAAGATCGACAACTGGAACTAGCGCCCGCTCAGGTCGCCGCGGATTCCGGCCAGGGATCCGCGGCGACCCGCGCCATCTTCGCGATGGCCCCGCCGGTGCCGAGACCGGTCAGGACCGCGACGGCCGTGAGCAGCACGTCCTCGTCGGCGGCGTTGACGGGCGGACTGCCCGCCAGCGCGGTCAAAGGCTCGCCGAGCGGGAGGAAGAGCCCGAGCATGATCGTCGTCATCCCGATGAGGACCAGCAGGGTCAACGAGCCGACGACACTGCCGATCCACGCGCTCGCGCTCCGCGCGCCCATGGCCCGCATGGTCACGACCGCCAGCAGCAGCGTCGTGAGGAGGATCCCGAGGGGCAGGGAGAGCGGGCCGGGCGAGGACAGCCGCGACAGGACCGCCAGCGCGACGGCCGCCGCGCCGACGGTGAGCAGCGACCACCGGCTCGCCGGCGTGAGCACGTAGGCGCAGCCCAGGCTGACGGCGACCCCGAGCAGCCCGAGCATGAACCCGGACACGGTCAAGGCGGCCTCGGTGTCGGTCGGCGACTGGACACCGCAGCCGATCCCGGCGACCGTCGCGGCCACCGCGCTCGCCAGGACCAGCGGTGCCCGCGCGGGCCGCCGCGCACGCCGGGACGCGAGGAACCACGCGGTGGCGACCGCGCCGGCCGCGACCGCCGACGCCGCCACGGCCGCCGTCGTCCCGGCGAGTCCGGCGCGGTCGAGGGCGATGTCGGCGCCGAGCCACACGAACGCGCCGGCGAGGCCCAGCGGGCCCAGGAGCCGGTCGCCGCGCACCGCCCACACGAACGCGCACAGCGCCAGCGTGATGAGCATCAGGCGGGCGTCGCGCGCCCAGTAGTCGTTGTTCTCCGCGATCCGGGTGGGCTCGGTCGCCGGTTGCACCACGGCGATGCCCACGCCCCACCCGACCGCCGCCACGGCGGCCATCGTCGACGACATCCACCACCGCAAGCGGGAAACCATGGTGTGACGGTAACCTACATAGGGGTGAACGGGAAGACTCGTGGCTTCCCATCTCGAAGATCACGCCTATACACTGAGGGCGCGAGGGGAGTATTTCCTCGGGTCTTGCCGGTCAGTACGGACATCCATATGTCCTCGGGAGACCGCCCGCGAAGGGTGAAAGAGACCTCGAACGACGACGTTCGTGGAGGTCTCGCCCATGTCGGCATCCCTTTTGTCCGCCGAAGCGCTGCCATCGTCCATCGGGTCCCCTTTGCTGTGGACTGTCAGCATCGCCATTCTTGTCGCGTTGCTGGCCGTCGACTTCGTGGTCACCCGCAAGCCGCACGAGGTCTCGATGCGGGAGGCGATCGGCTGGTCGGCGTTCTACCTCACCCTGCCGCTGCTGTTCGGGCTGTGGCTGTGGCCCGCCTACGGCGGCGGGCAGTCGATGGAGTTCCTGACGGGCTTCGTCGTCGAGAAGTCCCTGTCGGTCGACAACCTCTTCGTGTTCATGCTCATCCTGGGCGCATTCGCGGTGCCGGCCGCCGTCCAGCAGCGCGTCCTGCTGTTCGGCATCGTCGGCGCGCTGGCGCTGCGGGGCGTGTTCATCGCGCTCGGCGCCGCCATGCTCAAGGCGGGCACGTGGGCGTTCCTCGTGTTCGGCGCCATCCTGCTCGTCACCGCCGTCAAGATCCTCCGCGAGGCCGTCAGCGGTGACGAGGGCAAACGCGACGTCCGCGACATGCGCTCGGTGCGGCTGCTGCGCAAGATCATGCCCGTCACCGACGAGTACCGCGGCACGCGCATGTTCACCCGCGAGAACGGCCGGCGCGCGCTCACCCCGCTCGCCGTCGTCGTGTTCGCCGTGTTCGCCACCGACATCGTCTTCGCCGTCGACTCGGTGCCGGCCGTCTACGGCATCACCGCCGACCCGTACCTGGTGTTCATGACCAACGCGTTCGCGCTGCTCGGACTGCGCGCGCTGTACTTCGTGCTGGACTCGGCGCTGACGAAACTGCGGCACCTCAACCACGGGCTCGCCGTGATCCTCGCCTTCATCGGCGTGAAACTCGTCCTGCACTGGGCCCACGGCGTCTGGCCCGCCGTACCGGGCATCCCGACGCCGATCTCCCTCGCGGTCATCGTCGTCGTCCTCGCGACCGTCACCGTGACGAGCCTGCGCGCGAACGCCCGCGCGCGAGACGCCTCCGGCTCCGCCGAGCCGAAGGCCGAGGCGGTGGCCGAAGGGAGGCCACCGTGCTGAGGGTGCTGCTGGAGTTCGCGGTGTGGGTGCTGGTCGTGGTCGCCCTGGCGGTGACCTGCGTGTCACTGCTGCCGCCTGGACGACGCTGACCGCCACGTCGCGGCCCGGACACCCGGGCCGCGACGTGCGAGCACGTGTGATCGTCGACCCCGCCGACCCGCTCGGTACGCATCGCGCAGGACCGTCGGCCCTGCTCACACCCTTCGAACAGAACCCGCCGAAAAAAGTTCGGTGAAGCTGTCGGATCGGCGCCGCCCCGTTCGTAGTGGGGGTGAAACTCGGATCGACAAGGAGCACACACCGAGATGACAGCCACGTACACCTTCGACGTCTTCACCTCTCTCGACGGCTTCGGCTCGCACCAGGGCGACTGGGGCGGTTACTGGGGCAAGCAGGGCCCCGAACTCCTCGCACACCGCGAGGCGCTGCTCGCACCCGAGCAGCGCATGGTCTTCGGCGCCACGACCTTCCGGGAGAACATGGAGATCTTCGCCGAGATCGACGCCGCCGGCGTCACCCCCGACCCATGGGTCACCCGGATGCGGAACCTCCCCGCGACCGTCGTGTCTTCCACGCTCAGCGGTCCCCTCGCGTGGGCCGACGCGACCGTCGTCAGCGGCGACGCCGTCGACGTCGTGGCCCGGCTCAAGGAGCGGTCGGACGTGCCGCTGCGTTCGCAGGCGAGCCTGTCGCTCAACCGCGCGCTGGCCGCGGCGGGCCTGGTCGACCGCATCGAGGTGACGGTCTTCCCGGTGATCACCGGGAAGACCGGGCTCGCCCCGGTCTTCGCGGGCTGGGAGGACTTCGACCTGGACTTGATCGAGACCCGCACCTTCGACGGCCGCACGCACGTGCACACGTACCGTCCGACGCGTCACGCCTGAGACGCCAAAGGCCCCTTCCCCGGAAGGGGCCTTTCCGTGGGCCCGCGACGCTGGTCGTCTCGTGCTGTTTCGCCAACGTCACCTACGAGGACGGCCGCCTCAAACCGATCTGCAAGATCGACAACACCGTCGACGCCTGGTCGCAGCTCCCCGGCGTCCTCGTCCGCACGCCGGTCTCCGCCCGTTCGATGCACGTACGAGCCACCGGCGGCGGAACGCGAAGAGGCCCCACCCCGAAAATCGGGGCGGGACCTCTCAGCTGGCGGAGGATACGAGATTCGAACTCGTGAGGGCGTGAACCCAACCCGCTTTCCAAGTCCGTTGATCGCTGTTCGGGCAAGATCAGCGGGGTTCTGACCTGGGGTGGGGGCTGGCGGGCGGACGTCGGCGGACGGGGTTGGACGGGGGCGAATGAGACCCTTTTTGAGACCCTGGGGTGCCGTCGTGCGCGGCTGTTTCAGCCGCTCAGAGCGCGTGCTGTGCCAACCTGTACGGCGTGACCCGTATCGAAGTTCCCACGGCGATTGTGGACGCGGCACGGCGGCGCTGGCCCGACCGGGCGGACGCATGGGCGCATGCCGTGCGTGTCGAGTTCCCGGCGTTGCTCTGGCAGTACGGAGCACGGCCAGTGACCGTGCACGCTGGGCGGTACGCGTACGTGGCAGAGGTACGGGCGCGAGGAGGAGCGCGGCTCATCTTCCGTGCGAGCCCTGACCCTGCCGGGGAAGATCAGGCGAGCGTGGCGGTTGTGCTGGCGAAGCTTGGCGTCTCCCCTGCCGTGCACGAAGTGCAGGTAACCGAGACCGGATGCTGGACCGTGATGGACCGGGTTGAGCCGGGCACACCGCTCGGAAACACTGGTGCTTCGGCACTGTCGGCCGCAGAGCTTGGCGCCATCCTCCGGCCGCTTGCGGGCAAGCCAGCGCCTCTGCCTAACCTGCCCTACATCGGCGACTGGCTCCGCTCGCGGCTAGAGGATGATCATCTGGCCGATCTTGCGCCAGGTCGTGCCGTTGCGCCACGCGGGGAGCGTGATGCTGCGCTGATGATCCTCAACGAACTGGCGAGCACTGGTGAGCGCGGCCTGTGCCATGGAGACACCTCGCCGGGGAACATCCTCAAGGCCGCTGATCGCAAGCACTGTCTGATCGATCCGAGGGGCATGTGCGGGGAAATCAACTATGATGTCGCAGTACTGGGACTAAAGGCAGCCCGGGCCATCACTAGACCCAGCCGCTCCGGCGCTATAGCGCTTGCTGCCGACGTGGACGTCGCAAGGACAATGCAGTGGGAACTAGTTGCAATGGCTGCACGAGTGTAGACCTCAGGTTGCCCCAAAGGTCAGTCTTGCGGGCAAGATCGCAGCCATGGCAACCAGAGAGCATAGGATCCTGACCCAAGGAATCTAGGGATTGGGAACTTTGCAATGACTTCCGACTCGACATCTGAGGTAGTATTCCGCGATAGTCGTGACAAAATAGTCGAACGGGCAAAGGCGGCTGGCGTCCCCTACAAGGCTCGAAGTTACCGAGATCCTCATAACACTTCGCGCGTTCGTCAGATGCTTGAGATATCCATCCCCAGCGGTCGAGAACAAGCTGCAATTTTCGTTAGTGAGCGGGCCGCAGATCTCCTTGCGGAAGCCAACTTCGAAGACTGGGTCGCATTGGGGGATTACAACGCCGTCCTCGATAAGAAAATGAATGTTATCGAGGCAATGATTAGTGGTCCGGCAGTGTTCTTGAAGCGAGCTATCGAAAGGTTGGCACTGCGCCAGACTAAAGTCGCAACTGCGGATGAAGAATACGCATCTTCGGTAGTTGAGATTCTGGAGGGGGAGACCAGCGGTAGTGTGCCCGATTGGTCCTTGCCGGTGACCGTCGCGTCCAACACTCTAACTGTTACGATTTCGCCTGCCACCATCAGAATGTGCATTGACGTATTCTGGAGGCCGGATTCCGCTGGCCCCCGAGATCGCCGCGGGGTAAGTCTAAAAATAGCAGGTGTGTCAACCAGCAGGCATGACGAAGCTCTAGAGATACTGGAGCAGTACTCTCGGTCGATCTTTTTTGAGATAGATCTTCTGGCGGGTCTAACTCTAATTCTCTCTCGGCGTCCGGCTAGGGATGCGCATGGTATTGAGTTCGGGATGCAACCTGAGGGTGTACTGAAGCTCGGGCAAGTAACCAACAAGTACGCGAGCGAGGCGGTAACGCTCTACTCGTACGGCAGATCTGCCCAGGGAATGCCGCTGCTCGAGTTCCTTGCGTACTACCAGGCAATTGAGTTCTTTTTCCCATCCTTTGTCAATGCCGATATCCACAAGCGTGTCAGAATCAAGCTCCGTGACCCACGCTTCGACGTTGAGAGTGACTCCGACATTCAGAAGGTGGTGGCCGCGGCGAGTGGGGCGAGTCAGGGGGGCCAGCCCAAGGAGCGGGAGCAGCTGCGGATAGCCCTTGAAGCTTGCCTCGAAGACGCGGAAATCAAGGACTTTATAACTAACATCCTTGATTCCAAAGACTTCTTTTCGGCGAAATGCAACATTCGCGGAACTCAGGCGTTGCGATTTGAGGAAAAAGGTTCTGGGTCATTCGTTCGTCAAGTTGCGGATCGCATCTATGCGATTCGCTGTAGAATCGTTCATTCAAAGGAGAGTCCTGACAATGACACTCAGCCAGCTCTGCTTCCATATGGATCCGAAGCGCAGGAACTAGTCAGAGATATCGCACTGGCGCGATTCGTGGCACAGAAAGTAATAATTGCTGGGAGTAGGGGGCGGCT
Source organism: Phytomonospora endophytica (assembly GCF_014202425.1). Taxonomy (GTDB): domain Bacteria; phylum Actinomycetota; class Actinomycetes; order Mycobacteriales; family Micromonosporaceae; genus Phytomonospora; species Phytomonospora endophytica. The sequence goes on from NZ_JACHGT010000006.1 coordinate 191,276, forward strand.
ATAGATCGTACTAGGAACGCAACAGTCGGATTTGCTGGATACGAGCCAGCTCTCTCGCGCTCTTAATAGAGCTGATGTCTTTGCTTGCGCGAGCCGCTGAGTTGATATCTTGATCGCACCCATCTAGGTCGCCGAGAATAAGTCGGGCATGCGCGCGCCGGGTGAGACAGCCGACTCGGCCTCGTTCCCGACTTGAGGCGTAGCTTTCGTTGGTCGCCGTGAGAATATCGACGGCTCGCGTGTATTGCCCAGCGACGAGCCATGTCCGGCCAATTACAGCCAATACATGCCCGGGATCCGCGAGCATCTGTGTTGCCCACGGGGGCAGGTCACCGATCCCAGCGTGGCTGTACAAGTCCTCCGCCTGGTGCGCATGGGCCGTGGCGAACCGAGTACGGCCGGCGCGAGCCCAACAACGTCCGGCAACTGCGTGAAGGTTGGCGACCTCGACGGCGGCGACACCGTTGGCTTCGCTGAGTGTGCGTTCCAGGAGTCCCGCAGCTTCGGCATGGCCGCCCTGGTCGCCAAGCGCTGAAGCGCGGTTGAGTCGGATGTGCGCGCACAGTGTCGGGTCGCCGCCCTCGTCGACCGGGGCTGCACGTGCGCGCCACACTGCCGCGACCGTGCTCCTCATCCTCGGAGTGGCGGAGCGGACCGTCATGGACAGCATGGGGTGGTCCACGACGGCCATGGCGAAGCGCTACCAACACGTCATCGACCCCATCCGCACCGACGTCGCCGAGCGCGTTGACGGGCTGATCTGGGGCGGCGGCGAGGACCAGGCCGACACGCCGAAACAGCCCCCGGGCGAGGGCAATTGAGACCCTAACTGAGACCCAACACCAAGAGCCCCGACCCGCCTTGCGGCTGGTCGGGGCTCTGAGCTGGCGGAGGATACGAGATTCGAACTCGTGAGGGCGTGAACCCAACCCGCTTTCCAAGCGAGCGCCATAGGCCTCTAGGCGAATCCTCCGTGGAGGAGGATACATGAGCGCCCGGCCCGCCCCGAAGGCAGTTACGCCCCGCCGCCGACGCCATGACCCACCCCACACCCCGAGTCCCCCGACACGCTACGAACCCCCCGACCGGGTGCGGTACGCTGGGCGGCGCCCCTCGTGCGGCGTCATCTTGTGAACCTCCCCAGGGCCGGAAGGCAGCAAGGATAAACAAGCTCTGTCGGGTGCGCGAGGGGCCCTTCGTTTCCTCATCGTCGAAGGAGACCCACGTGGCCCTGGCGCTCTACCGCAAGTACCGGCCGCAGTCCTTCGGCGAGGTGATCGGCCAGGAGCACGTCACCGAGCCCCTGATGCAGGCGCTGCGCAACGACCGCCTGAACCACGCCTACCTCTTCTCCGGGCCCCGCGGCTGCGGCAAGACGACCAGCGCGCGCATCCTCGCCCGCTCCGTCAACTGCGCCCAGGGCCCCACCCCCGAACCGTGCGGCGTGTGCGACTCCTGCGTCGCCCTCGGCCCCGACGGCAACGGCTCCGTCGACGTCATCGAGATCGACGCGGCCTCCCACGGCGGCGTCGACGACGCCCGCGAACTGCGCGAACGCGCCGTCTTCGCGCCCGTCCAGTCGAAGTTCAAGGTCTACGTCATCGACGAGGCGCACATGGTCTCGTCGGCGGGCTTCAACGCGCTCCTCAAGCTCGTCGAGGAGCCGCCCTCGTACGTCATGTTCATCTTCGCGACGACCGAGCCGGACAAGGTCCTCCCGACCATCAAGTCCCGCACCCACCACTACCCCTTCCGGCTCATCCCCCCGGCGGCCCTGCGCGACTACTGCCAGGAACTCGCCACCCGCGAAGGCGTCCAGGTCGAGCCCGCCGTCTACCCGCTCGTCGTGCGCGCCGGCGGCGGCTCCGCGCGCGACACCCTGTCGGTCCTCGACCAGCTCATCGCCGGCGCCGGGCCCGAAGGCGTGACCTACCAGCGCGCCATCGGCCTCCTCGGCGTCACCGACATCTCCCTCATCGACGAGATGTGCGACGCGCTCGCCGCCGTCGACGGTGCGGGCGCCCTGCAGGTCATCGACCGTGTCGTCGAGGCCGGGCACGACCCGCGGCGTTTCGCGGCGGATCTCCTCGAACGCCTGCGGGACCTGATCGTGCTCAACCAGGTCCCCGACGCGGCCGGCAGCGGACTCATCGACGTGCCCGCCGACCAGCTGGAGCGCATGACCGGCCAGGCGCTGCGCCTGGGGCCGGCGTCGCTGTCGAGGATGGCCGAGATCGTGCACGACGGGCTGCTGCTGATGCGCGGCACGACGGCCGGAAGGCTGATCCTCGAACTCGTGGTCGCGAAGGCGATCCTCCCGGCGGTCGACGACTCCGCGGCGGGGCTGCTGCAGCGCCTCGACCAGCTGGAGCGGCGTGTCGCCGACGGCGTGGTCGCGGGCGGTCACGGCGGTGGCGCCGGCGACGGGTACGGCTCCTCCCCGGCGGTCGCGGCGGGCTCGGTCTCGCCCGCGCAGTCGGCGAAGGACGCCGCCTTCGCGGCGGCGCAGGCGGCAAGGGGCGGTGGGGCTCCGGCGGCAACGCCTGCGGCACCGGCAGCGCCCGCGTCGGCACCGACTTCACCCACGGCGACGTCGGCAACGCCCACGACGCCGCCGACGCCGCCGACGAGCAGCGCGGTCGGGTCGGCGAACGGTGGCGGCGCCGCGAGCGCCGCGAACAACACGCCCACCTCCGCACAGAGCCCGCCCTCCCAGGGGGGCCACCCTCCAGCTTCAAGTCAAGCCGAAAACGCCTCCCACCACCAGCCCGCGCCGAGCCCCCCTGTGGATAACTCGCCGGTTGTGGACAACCAGGCCGCAAATCCTGTGGACAAGGGTGTGGACAACCCTGTGGACAGTGCTGTGGACAGCACCCCGCAGGCAGCGCAGTCGGCACCGCCGACGCCGCCACCCACCGCAGCACCTCCCACGTCGGCGCCCGCACCCGCCGCCGCTCCCGTCCCACCCCCCGCGCCCGCCACCCCCGGCCGCCCCGACGCCGTCGCCGTCCGCCGCTCCTGGGACGCGATCAAGGACGCCGTCAAACGCCGCAAGCGCACCGTCGGCGCCTACCTCATGGAGGCGACGGTCCGCGACGTCGACGGCGACACGATCGTCCTCGCGTTCAAGCACGCCTTCCACGCCACCGCCATGGGCAGCGGCCCGTCGCTCGACATCTTCATCGAGGCGCTCACCGAGGTCATGGGCGGCACGTGGAAGGTCCGCTGCGAAGTCGGCGACCCCGGCCCGCAGGCCCCCCGCCGACCCGCGACGCCGCCACCGGCCGCCGCACCGGCGCCCCCGCCCGTCGCGGCCGCGCCTCAGGCACCACCGCAGCCCGCGCGCCCCGCCCCGGCGACGCCTCCCGCCCAGCGCGAGAGCCGCCCGGCCAAGCCCGCCTCCTCCGACGATCCACCGTGGCCTGATGAGCCCCCGCCGGATGACTTCGCCGGCGACCCCGACCAGGTCCGCCGCACCGTCGCGGGCAGCGACAGCACGCCGATCGGCACCGCCGCCGAGCGCGCCGAACGCCTGCTGAAGAGCGAATTCGGCGCCGAGTCGATCTGACCCCGCGAGGTCAGCGCTCGTCGTCGTGCGCGAGTTCGTCCCAAGCGAGGTCCCGCAGCTCGGGACCGAGTTCGCCGTCAACGCTCCGACACAGGTGACGGCCGGAAGCATCTCGACCGGCCCGAACGCCCACCCCGCACATCCGGATGCTCAAGGACCGTCGGCACCGGATGCACAGGCCGGTGTCGTTGAAGCGAGCGAACAGGTAGCCCTCCGACCGGTCGCCACACGTGCCCGACATGCGCGAATCCCAAAGCCCGATCGCACGTCCGCACGCGAAAGCCACCCGCGCGAGGGCCGTCACAACGTCATGTCCCGCGCCAGCTCGCCCCAGGCGAGGTCCGCCAGCGCGTCCTTGATCCCGTCGAGCGACGCCTCCTCCTGGAACCACACGACCGTCAGCCACGAGCGGTCCCACACGGGATCGGCGTCGGGGCCGACCGCGTCGGCCTCGAAGGTCCCGACGCAGGCCACCCGCGGCATGAACTCGACCCGGCCCCGGGACCGGCTCGGCTGCTCGTCCGGGTACTCGCGGGCCGGGGGCACGACATGCACCGGCCGGTTCGGGAAGTCGCGCCCGGCCGACGCCGTCAGGCCCTCGATGATCGACGTGTTGACGTCCTCCGTCGGCACGCCCTCCAGCAGGCCGCCATATGTGCACGAGAAGTGCAGGTTCGTGAGCTGGATCGCGTGGCCGGACTTGAGCACTACGTAGGCGAGGGGCATGCGGCGAGCTTAGGGCCGTTCCTCCACATGCGACAGGATCCGCGGCCGTGTGCTGACCGCCCCACCCGGAACACCCGCGACCTTAAGACGCACCGGCACCGGCTTGGCGCAGGGCGATGCTGAGCCCCTGTTCTAGGTAGGGTCGTCGGCGTGGGGGCGTTCGAGGAGTTTCAGCGGATGGTGTCGGCCGCGTTGGCGACGCTGGACGAGGCGCACGAGTTAATCCAGCTCGCGCGGCAGAAACATGAGGATGCCCGGGCCGAGTTGGACGGGATCACGGCGACCAGCGTGAACCCCAAGGTGGAGTCGTCTTCGGCGAAGTTGGGGCAGGTGGTGGCCTCGTTGGATGCGGCCGTGGTCTGGCGGGACTCGGGCCTGGAGGTGCTGGACTCCTACCTGGACCAGATCGGTGCCCGAGGTTCGGCCGGCGGCAAGGGGAGTCAGGGTGACCAGGTCACCGCGCCAAAGTTGAAGAGCAGTGACCTGGAGAAGGAGCACGCTGGCTCCGACGACGGCGACTCGACCAAGTCGGCCTTCCAGCGCGCCATGCGAAGTACTGTCCGTAACGTTGGTGATTTCCAGAAGCAGGGCCAAACCTGGACGGCCGCCGGTCGTTCCTACCGGGTGAACCTCGACCCTCCGCCGACCAGGACTCACGCGGGCACAGCGCAACCTGTTGACACCACCGTCCCGACGCAAGGGACGGCACCCGATCCGAGCGACATCGCTGGCAACTTGCTAGTGATCGCGGTCGGTCTGACTGAGGCGGCCTCGCGGATTTTCAAGCGGGAGAAGGAGAAGCATGGCAAGGCAGACGCACAAGGATCTGATCCGGGCGCACGTCATCGGTGACATGACGGCCGGTGATGCGATCAGTGAACAGATCCCGGGCGAGGAGCAGCTTGAGCTGTTCGGCTACACGACGGCATTCTTCATCCTGATGCTCCAACAGCGCTTCGGTGAGACGGCGTCGCGAGAAGCCATCACCGAGTTCGTTGAGGAGATGAAGTACGACTATCGCAGCGCCGAACCGCCAATTAGGCCGCTGCTGATCGAGGGCGCCATTCGCGGCGTCTTCGGGGAGGAGGGCCTGCTGGAGGACATCGCAACAGGTGAGCTAGTCAAGGTGTACTACCAGGTGATAGCCAAGATCGCCGTCCAAGATCCGGACGTTATACCGAAGCTCGATGAGTACCTTGACGCGGCCGGGCAGCTCGCTGACACGTGGGCGGAGGAGGACTAGCGCTGCGAAGTGAGGAACCCGACCCAGGTAGCGCGGTCGCAGGTGAGGATCGGTCCGCCTTTGTCCTTGCTGTCGCGGATGGCGATGGTCGCGCCAGCCGAGGCCACCTCGACGCACTGACCACCACCACTGTTGCTGCGTGAGCTGGTTCGCCACACGATGGTCATGCGATCTCCTCCATGACGGCCTTGATCCGGGCGCTGGAATCTTCGGGGGTGAGCGCCAAGCCGAGCAGAGTATCGTACGCCGATCGGAAGACCGCGACCTTGGTCGGAGCCTCGAAGAAGACGCGGTCGACCGGGCTTTCGATATAGGCCACTTCGGGGTAAGGATCGGGCATCTCGAAGTACGTGAACGGTCCATGGCGAGCCGGATTCCACTCGATCGCATCGGGGAGGATGCGGACCTCGATGTGGTCTTGCAGGTCGGTGAGTCGTCGCAGCTGTTCTCGCCGGACCTCAGTGACGCCGGTGGTTCGGCGGAGCGCGGTCTCACCGATGATGGCCGAGAGCCGTGCGGGCTCAGGCCCAGCAAGGATGCGCTGACGTGTCATCCGCAGTTCCACCAGGCGGTCCTCGCCCTGCTGGCTCGTGTTCTCCTGCCACGCGGCGCGAATGATCGCCAAGGCGTACTCACGGGTCTGCAACAAGCCTGGAATGACAAGCGGGTCGTACTCACAGATGTGCGCAGCACGGGATTCAAGCCAGGTGTAGTCCAGGAAGCCCGTCTCCAGGTCCTCGGTGTCGCCCTCCCACCAGTCCCTCCGCCAGGCGTCTTCGTGCAACCGGAGGAGAGCGTCTCGCTCGCGTTGGCCGGAGACACCGTAGAAGGCGATGAGGTCACGTATGTACGAAGGCCGAATCGGGTTGGTCCCGCGCTCGAACTTGCCGATCAGCGTCAGGTCGACGCCGAGATACGTGCCTACGTCCTTAAGCGTGAATCCCGCGCGCTCGCGTGCCGCACGTAGCCGCTCGCCTAGCCACTGGGTCCTCAAGGAGAGTGCTTGGTTCTTCGACACGCCGTGATTCTATCTGCCACTTGTGGCAAATGGAATCCCGTGTCATGATGCGTGTGCGACGCCTGCACAGACTGTGATCGTTCGAGGTCACGATGGTGTCGCGACACAGATAAACGACCGGGGCGGGTCCAGGTTTCTGAGGCTCAGTCCCGCCCCGGTCCAAACAATCAGGAGGTCCCGCGATGCGGGTTCCCGACCAATACCCTGTGTACCACGCCGCCCACGCTTCCCTTGGGAGGCGGGCATGATCACCGACGTCACCCTCTACCGCAACCGCGACATGTCCCGCCAGCGCGAGTCGGACCACCTCTACATCGTCGCGGCCTTCGCCCTCGTCGCCTACGCGTTCTCCACCGCCGAGAACCCGGCGAACCTGGACCGGCTCGCCTTCAGCACCTACCTCCCCATCCTCTGCCTCTGGGCAGGGTGGAACGACACCCGTCCTGTTGTGAGTGGCCGCGTCCGCTTCCCCAAGCACGCCAACGCTTTCGTCCGCGCCTTCCCGGGCCTGATGTGCTGCCTTCCCGTCGGCAAACTCGCCCTCGCCTACGGCACCGTCCCCGCCCTCACGGCCGCCATCATCACCGTCGGCGACCTCAACCGTGCACTGTGGACGACCGCTTTCCTCGTCCTCCTCACCACCGCGGCCCACACGCTTCTCGGCGTCACCCTGGCCCTGACGAACCGCATCGCCTACGTCGCCGGGCTCGTCTACGTCCTCGGCGTCGAACTCCTTGCGGCACAACACTTCTCGGCTGCGGCCTGGTTCTCGATCAGCGCATGGGCCCGATCGGCGACCGGCACCACCACGCCTATCCCGATCCTGGTCGCGTGGGCCCTGCTCGCCGTCTTCACCGCACTGAGTCTCCTGTGGACCTGGGTGCTCCTCGGTGGATCCGGCCACAAGACCTGGCGGGACGACAACAGCGTCCGCTTCGGCACCGGCTCCGGGGAGAGCTCATGACCCTCGTCGCCCTCCGCCGAGCCCAGCTCAACGCCGAACTCGCCTACGCCTACCGCCAGTTCCGCTCCCACCTTCACGACCCGTGGGCCGAGTACTGCTACCCCTGCGACGTCCCCGGCCCCTGCCAGATGTACACGCACTGGCTCACCCGCCTGCGTCTCCTCGAAGCCGCCGAAGAAGCTCTCCCCGACGACGACACCACCGAGGTCCCCGACGACACCGCCCTCGGCGCCTTCCACGACCCCGAGCACCTCCCCGACCCCATTGGGAAGCCGCTCCTTCGCCGGAAGGGAGCATCCTCATGACGGCACCCGCCTACCCCGGCATACGTCCTCTGCCCTTCCCGACGCGCACCACTCGCACCGGCTGGCGGCACCGCCCGAGCGCAGGCAAAGCGTCCCCCGTCGAGTTCCATCTGGCTCTCGCGCTGCGCCGCCACAAACGCGAACAAGCGGTCCTCACCGACCACCGCCCGGGCCGCCGTCGCCTGCGTGTCGTCCGCTTCGCCGGCTTCCCCATCCCCGCGCTCATCATGCGCTGCCGCTGCTGCGGAGCCGTCTGGCCCTGCCGCGAACTCCTCGGAGTTCTACGCACCAAGTTCGGCTGGACCGCCACCACCGACCGACTCGACCGCGCCCTCAACCGGCTCCGCCGCGGACTCGGTCTCGACCCCGGGTAGAGGCAGCGCCGCCCGCCTTCGGTGGGTCGGGTACACAGGTCCGGCCCACCGAAACGCCGCGCTCAGCCGCACTACGCCCGCACGAGCTCCCGCAACGCATCCGCGACCGCCCGCGCCAGGGCAGTGGCCCGAGCGTCGTCGTCCGAGGTCATGTCGGCCTGCGGGTCCACTCGCTGAAACAGCGTCGGCCGGGACCGCGCCCGGCGTCCTGATCACCGGTGGAGGTGTGCCCAAACGCGCGGCCGAGCACATCCGGGTGGCCGCCTAGTCCCTCGCACCAGGGAGCTGCACGGCCCGCGACGCGATCAGCGGTCCGAGCACGCGCGTCCCCGGCCCGACTCTGCCTCCCGGCCCAGGCAATTGCGTGGTGTTGTCCGCGGTCAGGGCCTCGCCGCAGTGCGCGCAGGCCGTCACCGGCGTCGTGTCGTGGGCGCAGTCGAGGTGGTGGATCCGCGCGGGCGGGCCCGCCTCGCCCGCGTACCAGCGGTCGCCCCAGCTCATCAGCGCGAGCAGCACCGGGTACAGCTCCCTGCCCTTCTCCGTCGCGCGGTAGTGCTCGCGCGCCGGGCGTTCCCGGTAGCTCTCGCGGACGAGGACGCCCTCGTCGATCAGCCGCGAGAGCTTCGCGGCGAGCACCTTGCGCGAGATGCCGAGGTCGTGCACGAGCTCGTCGAAGCGTGTGACCCCGGCGAGCACGTCGCGCATGATCAGCGCCGTCCAGGCGTCGCCGAAGAGGTCGGTGGCGCGCGCGATCGAGCAGGCGACGTCGGCCAGCGGGGTACGGGTCATGCCCCGATCCTACTCAGGTTCCCTTAGGGAACTTGAGTCTGTTAGCGTGGGACACCCGAGCAAGGGAGACGTGATGGCCGCCCCGCACATCGAACTCGACTCACCCGGCGCGATCGACGGTCGCCACATCAGGGCGCTCGCCTTCCACGACGTTCGCGTGGAATATGTAAAGAGCGTTCTAGCGAGAGCGAGGCTCGACGGAGGCCGCGCGCTGGTGGTCGGCAGCGGCCGCGGAATGCTCGCCGTCGCCCTCGCCGACCTGGGGTTCGAGGTCACCGCCGTCGACCCGTCCCCGGCCGCGACGGCGATGGCCCGCGACGACGACGGCGGCCGAGGGATCACCTACCTGACGGCTCCCGCCGAGGACCCGGGCCTGCCCGACGCCGCTTTCGACCTCGTCTACTGCGCCGACACCTTCGAGGTCACCTCACGTCTCGACCTCGTCCTCGGCCACGCGGCCCGTCTCCTCGCGCCCGGCGGTGTGCTCGTCTACGACACGGTCAACCGCACGCTCATGTCGCGACTGGTCTACCTCGGCGCCTTCCAGGGCATCGGCATGACCCGCATCATGCCGCGCGGCCGCTACACCGCCGCCCGCCTGCGGCCCCCGGCCGAGCTGGCCGCCGAGATGCGACGCCACGGCCTGCGCAACGCCGACGTCTGCGACTTCAAGCCACGCGACCCGCGCAACCTCGTCAAAGCCGTCCTCGCCCGCCGCAAAGGCCGCATCACCGACGACGAGATCCCGCCGCTCGTCGACTTCGTCCTCGACCCGCGAGGCAAGCCGGTCGTCACATACCTGGGGTATGCGACCAAGGGCTGATCGTCCAGGGCGGTACGGGAACGCCTCGCTGGCGGCGACCACACCGTCCGCTACCTTCCAGCACGCGCACCTGGACACCACCCTGCGCGTCGCCTGGGTCGTGTCCCGTTGATCGCCGCGTTCGCCGTCGTCGCCGGAGTCGCCCTCGCGGTGGTCGTGACGGGGACTGGTCGTCGCGGCCGGTCTCGTGCCGTGCCCCGAATACCCGGCGCCCCAGACTCGGTACGAGACCCTCACCGGCGAGGACCCGTACCCCGCCGGTCGCCTCCACCCAACCGCTGCCGCGGCAGCGGCTGGGGCGCTGACCGCGTCGGCGCCCCCTCACGGCTAGCGCGCCCGCAACTCCTCGACCACCCGCGTGAAGCTCGCCGCACCGAACCCCTTCGCGGCCTGCGCGTCGAAGAGTTCGGTCAGCGGATCGAGCAACCGCGTGTCGGCGCCCTGCTCGCGGCTCGTGCGGACGATGTTGGCCAGGCCCGTGCGGTTGACGTCGAGGTCGGAGAAGCTCACGGGATAGTCGCCCGCGTCGATCTCGGCGGCGAGCGTCGGCAGCAGTTCGACGGTCTCGCGCAGCCACGGCAGCAGCAGCCGCTCGGTGAACTCGGTCGCGGTGCCGCCCTCGGTCGCGACCATCGCCACCGACTGGAAGAAGCCCGCGAACAGTCCGTACATCCCGCCGAGGACCGCCATGTCGTTGAGCGAACCGAGGCCGTGGTCGGCGCCGAGGTACAAAGTTCCGCCGAGAAGTTCGAGCAGGCCGCGATGCTCCTCGTGCGCGTCGGGCGAGCCGCTGTAGATGGTCAGCGAGTCCTTCGACCCGATCGTCTGCGGCACGCCGAACATGCCGCCGTCGAGGTAACGCCCGCCGCGGCCTTCGACGAGGGCGGCGATGTCTCGGGCCTCGTCGGGCCGCCCGGTGGACAGGTTCAGGACCGTCCCGAGGGAACCGGCCTGCTCGATCGTGGCGCGCACGGCGTCGCCGTTGAAGAGGACGACGACGGTGAAGGCGTTCGCCGCGACGGCGTCGGCGACGGTCCCCACCTCGACGGCACCCGCCTCGACCAGCTCGGCGGCCTTGCCCGGCGTTCGGTTCCAGACGGTGACGGTGTGCCCGGCGGCCAGGTAGAGGCGCGCGATCGCGGAGCCCATGCGGCCGGTGCCGAGGACGGTTACGGAGGTCTTGGTGTCGGTCATGGCCCAAGCATCGGCCGCGCGCTCCTCGGCGAACAGTGGCAGGATTGACCACTTGCGCAAAATTCCTGCCAGCGGGAGACTGGTCCCATGAGCTTGGGAACCGTCGCGATGGCCGTCCTCGGCGACGGCGACCTGCTGCCCTGGGACCTCTACGAGTACGGCATCGTCTCCTCCGTCTTCGGCATGCCGCAGCCCGACCTGGCCGACCCCTGGTACGAGTTGAAGTTCTGCGCGGCGACGCGCAGGGTGCGCCTCTTCGGCCACGGCTTTGGTCTCGCGCCCGCCTACGGCCTCGACGACCTCGTCAACGCCGACACCGTCATCGTGCCGTCGGTGCCGGAGGCCTGCGTGACGGGCGTGACCGACGTGGCCCCCGACGTCACCGACGCGCTGCGGGCGGCGCACGACCGCGGAGCGCGCATGGTCGCCTTGTGCGACGGCGCCTTCGCGCTGGCCGCCGCGGGCATCCTCGACGGCCGCCGCGCGACCGTGCACTGGGAGCACACGGCGCTGCTGCGGCGTCGGCATCCCGAGGTCGTCGTCGACGACTCCGTCCTCTACGTCGATGAGGGCGACGTCCTCACCGGCGCGGGCATGACCGCCGGGCTCGACCTCTGCCTGCACGTGATCCGCCGCGACCTCGGCGCGCGCATCGCCAACCGGCTCGCGCGCCGGATGGTGATCCCGCCGCACCGCGCGGGCGGGCAGGCGCAGTTCATCGAGCTGTCGGTGCCGGTCGGCGACGACGACGGGCTCGGTCCCGTCCTCGACTGGGCCAACGCCAACCTCGACCGGCCGCTCACCGTTGACGACCTCGCCAAGCGCGCGAACCTCAGTCCGCGGACCTTCTTCCGCAGGCTGCACGCCGCCGCGGGCACGACGCCCCTGCAGTGGCTGCTCCACCAGCGGCTCGCCTACGCGCAGTCGCTGCTGGAGTCGACGAACCTGCCCGTCGACGCGGTCGCGCGCATGTGCGGTGTGGGCACGGCGGCGAACCTGCGCCGCCACTTCTCCCTCCACATCGGCGTCTCCCCGGCCGAGTACCGCCGCACCTTCAAGCTCGCGAATCCGGCCGACGCGGTCGCGCCGAGCGCCGACGCCCGTGCGGGAATCGCGGCGAGGCTCTAGAGCGATCGCTCCAGCCGGGTCTTCAGTCCGGCGATGATCACGCGCGCGCCGTCGTCGAAGGCCTCGTCCTGGTCGTCGTCCCACAGGTGGGTCAGTTCGGCGGACAGCGGGTAGCGCGACACGTCCAGGTCCGGCGGGGGCATGCCCTGCTCGTAAGGGCTGTGGTCGGCGTACGCGTGGCCTTGGCGCGCCTGCTCCTCGATGGTGAAACCGACCGTGTAGTGCAGCAGGATCGGAAAACCCCGCGCCGCCGACTGCACCGTGAAGCCCGCGTCGACGAGGGTTCGCAAGGTCAGCTCGGTCGTGCGGAACAGGTCGGGGTGCTTGATGGCCGTGCCGGCGAAGACGCGCGCGCCGTCGCGGTAGTGCAGCATGACCCGGCGCAGGCGCCGCGTGGTGGCGAGCAGCCAGTCCTCCCACGGCTCGTCGCGCCTGGGCGACTCCAGTCCGTCGACGGCCTCGGCGAACATGACCTCGGCCATCTCGTCGAGCAGTTCCTGCTTGCCTTTCACGTGCCAGTAGAGCGCGGGGGCCTTGACGTCGAGCTCCTTGGCCACCGCCCGCATGGTGAGCCCTTCCAGCCCGACGTCCTTGAGCAGGTCGAGCGAGGTGCGGGCGATGAGCTTGGCGTCGATCTTCACATGGGTCTCCCTCGGTCCTTGACAACTTAACACAGTTCGAGTAATCCTTAACGTCGTTCGATTAACAGCGTTAAGGAGGAATCATGCTCACGTCCCAGGTGCTCATCGCGGGCGGCGGCCCGACCGGTCTGATGCTCGCCGGAGAGCTGCGGCTCGCCGGTGTCGACGTGCTCGTGCTCGAACGGCGTCCCGAGGCGATGCAGGAGTCGAGGGCCGGTGGCATCCACGCGCGGACCATGGAGATCTTCGACCAGCGCGGCTTCCTCGACGCGATGCTGCCCGAGGTGCGGCGGCTCAACGTCGCGCACTTCTCCGGGTTGTGGCTCGACGTCAGCGGACTGCCCACGCGTCACCCCTACCTCGCGGCGATCCTGCAGCACCGCATCGAGCGCCACCTCGGCGAATGGGCGCGCGGGCTGGGCGTGCGCGTCCTGCGCGACACCGAGGTCGTCGGCCTCCGGGAAGACGGCACGGGCGTCGAGGTCGAGCTGCGCGGAGCCGCGACGGCCGCGCGCGGCGCCTACCTCGTCGGCTGCGACGGAGGGCGCAGCACCGTCCGCAAACTCGCGGGTTTCGCCTTCCCGGGCACCCCGGCGAAGCTGACCTCGCTGCTCGCCGACGTCGAACTCTCCGAGCCACCCGCCCCGATGTTCCAGGTGCGCAGGGAGCACGGGTCCTTCTCCGTCCTCGACTTCGAACCGGGCTGGTACCGCGTCATGACCAGCGAGTTCGACCGTGTCGTCGACCGCGACGCCGAGGTCGGCCTCGAAGACGTGCGCGCCGCCATGCTCCGCATCGCGGGCACCGACTTCGGGATGCACTCGCCGCGCTGGGTGTCGCGCTTCAGCGACGCCGCCCGGCAGGCGAGCGAGTACCGGCGCGGCCGCGTCCTGCTCGCCGGGGACGCCGCCCACATTCACTTCCCGGCCGGTGGCCAGGGACTGAACACCGGCGTGCAGGACGCGGTGAACCTCGGGTGGAAGCTCGCGGCGGTCCTGGGCGGCGCACCCGAGGACCTCCTGGACACCTACCACGCCGAGCGGCACCCGGTCGGCGAGCGCGTCCTGCGGAACACGCGGGCGCAGACGATCCTGGGTGCGCCGGGCGAGCACATGACGGATCTGCGGGAGACGATGGCCGATCTGATCGGGATCGGGGAGGCCAACGCGCGTCTCGCGGGGATGATCACGGCTCTCGACGTGCGTTATGACGTGGGTGGCGACGGGCATCCGCTGCTCGGGCTGCGCGTGCCGGACGTGGACGTCAAGGCTGGGGAGGGGACTCGTGTGCACGAGTTGCTGCGGCGGGGCCGCCCGGTGCTGCTGGACCTCGGGGCGGGCGCGGGCCTCCGCGAGGCCGCGTCGGGCTGGGCCGACCGCGTGGACGTGGTGACGGCGGAATGCGCCGACGAGCCGTGGCGGCTGCCCCCGTCGGGTGAGGTCGCGGCGCCGCGAGCGGTGCTGATCCGCCCGGACGCGCACGTCGCGTGGGTCGCCGACGGCGAGCGCGTGGACGGCGACGGGCTGCGTGCGGCCTTGACGCGATGGTTTGGTCCGGCGTCATGACCCACGTCACAAAGCCGCCCATGTCGAGAACCGCCGTCGGGCTTCGCTCTACCGGTGAAGGGCCCGAGAGGCGCGGCCCTCGGACACAGGAGCGAACGTGATGCGAAAGTTGATCGTCCAGCAGTGGGTCACCGTCGACAACATCGCCGCCGAAGAGGACGGCGGGCTCAGCTTCGTCGCGGGCGAACCCTTCGACGACACGGTGACCGACAACCCGTTCCAGAACGAGATGATGCGCTTCGTCGGCTCGGTCGACACGATGGTCCTCGGCGCGAACACCTACGCCCAGAGCAAGGACTACTGGCCGCACGCCGCTGACCAGGGCGAGTACGGCCGCAGGCTCAACGAGCTCACCAAGCTCGTCGCCTCGTCGAAGCTGGAGGACGCCCCCTGGGGCGACTTCCCCGCCGCGACGATCACCGGCGACCCGGCCGCCGCGATTCGGGAGCTCAAGCGGCAGGACGGCAAGGACATCTGGCTGTGGGGGAGCCTGACCCTCATGCGGTCCCTGCTGGAGGCCGGTGTCGTCGACGAGGTCAGGATGCTGGTCTGCCCGGCGTCGCGCGGCAAGGGCCGGCGCGTGTTCGAAGACCGGCGTGCGCTGAAGGCGGTGGAGGCCACGGCCTTCGACAACGGCGTGGTGCTCCTGCGCTACGCGGTCGAGAAGTAGGCGGAGAACCATGCGGCGGAGGACGGGACGTCGGCGATCCGTCGCCGGCGTCCGCTCCCCGGCTCCGGCCGGGCGACCGCGGGCGCGACCACCGGCCATCCCCCGTCCGGGCGCCACGCCCCCGGCCCCGTCGGTACCACCGGTTAAGCTGCGGGGGCAGGGCGAACGCGCGAGACGCGCGGGACGAGCACGGGGACAGCGGAGGGAAACGGCATCATGATGCCCGACATGCAAGGGCTGCTCCAGCAGGCCCAGCAGATGCAGCAGCAGTACGCGGAGGCTCAGGCCGAGCTCGCCGCCGCCAAGGTCGAGGGCAGCGCCGGGGGCGGCCTGGTCAAGGCCGTCGTCACCGGCGACAACACGCTCGTCTCGGTGTCGATCGACCCCTCGGTCGTCGACGCCGACGACATCGAGACCCTCGAAGACCTCGTCGTGGCCGCCGTCCACGCCGCCGGCGAAGAGGCGCGCAAGCTGGCCGAACAGAAGCTCGGCGCGCTCACGCAGGGCCTCGGCGGGCTCGGCGACAGCCTCGGTCTGCCCGGCTTCTAGGCGGCGGGCGTGTACGAAGGCGCACTCGCCGACCTCATCGAAGAGCTCGGCCGCCTCCCCGGCATCGGCCCGAAGGGCGCGCAGCGCATCGCGTTCCACATCCTGTCGGCCGACACCCACGACATCGACAAGCTCGCCGACGCCCTCAAGCGCGTCAAACAGCTCGTCCGGGTCTGCGAGATCTGCTTCAACGTTTCCGAAGAGGACCGTTGCCGCATCTGCCGCGACCCCCGCCGCACCGACGAGAACATCTGCGTCGTCGAGGAGTCCAAGGACGTCATCGCCGTCGAGCGCACCGGCGAGTTCCGCGGCCGCTACCACGTTCTCGGCGGCGCGATCAACCCGCTCGAAGGCATCGGCCCGGACAACCTGCGCATCCGCGAGCTCATGACGCGCCTCCAGGCGGGGGAGACGAAGGAGCTGATCCTCGCCACCGACCCCAACACCGAAGGCGAGGCGACCGCGACGTACCTGGCGCTGCTCGTCAAGCCGATGGGCATCACCGTGTCGCGGCTGGCCAGCGGCCTGCCGGTCGGCGGCGACCTGGAGTACGCCGACGAGATCACCCTCGGGCGCGCGTTCGAAGGGCGCCGGGTCCTGGATTGAAGCTCTCGCGCGGTGGCTGGCACCTGTTAGTTCTGAGCGTGGCGGTGGTCGCGGCCGTCGCCACGCCCTTCGCGATCGTCTGGCGCATGTCGCTGGCCTGCGTCGACGACGTCGCCGCCGAGGAGGCCGAGGTCCGCGTCGACCACGCCTTCACCACGACCGACATCACCGAGGTCGGCGGCTACACCTCGGTGCGCTGGACGGTCGACTACATCGGCGGCTGCGCGGCCGCCCGCAAACCCCGGGCCGTGATCTACCGCGCGCTGTTCACGCTCGACGAGGCCACCACGGAGGCGCTGGCCCGCGACCACTTCTGGCTCCCGCTCACCCCGATCACGGTGGAGGGCCCGGCCGACGCCGACGCGATCGGGCCCGAACTGCTGTCGTACGTCCCGGCGGGCACACGCTGGTCGATGAGCACCGACCTCAGCGTCACCGACCTCGGCTCCTACACCGGCTCGCTTTTCTTCGACGCCGAACACGCGCTCGCCTACGCCCGCTTCTGGTGACCCTTCAGCGGTGATGTTTCACGTGAAACATCCGTTCGAGCGGTGATGTTTCACGTGAAACACGCGTTCGACGCGTCCCGTCGTCAGGGCCGCCACACGTACGGCGTCGTCGTCTCCACCGCCAGCAGACCGAGCCTGCGCAGGATGGGCTTGCTGTCGTCGGAGGCGTCGACCTGCGCGTACTTGTACCCCCGCGCGACGGCCAGGTTCGCGCGGTAGGCGACCATCGCCTTGTAGATGCCCTTGCCCCGCCACTCCGCGAGCGTCGATCCGCCCCAGAACGACGAGAACTCGGTCCCCTCGTGGAAGCGCACCCAGGCCGCGCACACGACCTCACCGGAGTCGGTTTCGGCGACGATCACGACCGTCGGATCGCCGACGTCGCCGACGTCACGGGTGAGCGCGTCGGCCATCCACGAACAGTCGTAGCCCCACACGACCGCCTGCATCGCCGCGATCTTCTCGAAGTCGGCGCGTTCGGTGACCTCGCGGATCCGCACGCCCTCGGGCATGCGCGGCTCGACGGCGAGCCCGGCGGCCTCGCCGACGATGATCGTCTCGCGGTCCTCGGCCTCGAAACCGGCGGCGAGGAGCCGCCCGGGGAGCTCGTCGGGATCCGTGCCGTGCGTCTTCCACTCCACCGACAGGCCGTGCCCGCCGAAGTGCTCGCACTGGCGCGCGATGAGCGCGTCGAGCTCGGCGCCGGTGACCCCGCCGAGGTCGTTGTAGGTGAGGAAACCCCGGCCGGTCAGCGGCGTCTTGCGCTGGAGCGGACCGTCGGCGTCAAGGGTGGAGGCGCCGTCGACGAGCAGCCGCGCGCGGATCTGCGCGGTATAGGCGGCGCGGAACGCGTCGGCCTGCGGGGAGAGGTCAAGATCAGCCATGACGGTCACCTAACCACCAGGGACCGCAGGCGGTCCATCGGTATTCCGGGCAGGGAGCGGCCGTCGCGGCCGACGGTCGTACGCGCGGCGGCGAGCGCGTTGAGGACCGACTCCTCGACGGCGTCGAGCGCGGCCGTGAGCAGCGGGTTCAGCGCGGCGTCGGCGGGCGCCGGCCCCGGCCGCACGGTGAACGCCAACCCGTAGTCGCCGCTGCCGTGGGTGTAGTCGGCACCGACCCGGCCGAGCCCGAACACCAGCCGCCGCGACAGGCGCGTGAGCTGACGGGCGTCGAGCGGCGCGTCGGTTGCCGCGACGATCATGCACGAGCCCGCCTCGGTCGCGGCCGGATCGTCGACCCCGAGGTCGGGCACGACGCCGCCGACGCGCAGCCGCCCGCCGAAGTTGGCCTGCACGAGCACGCCCAGCGTCACCTCCACGCCCGCGAGTTCCACGACCCGCGACGACGTCCCGATCCCCGCCTTGAACCCCAGCGCACCCGTTCCCGTCCCCGCGCCGACCGAGCCCTCCGCGACGGGCCCACCGTCGGCCGTCTCGATCGCGGCGAGTACGTCGGCCTCACCGACCGGCCGCGCCCGCCCGTCCGACAGCCACCCGTCGTTGCACTCGCCGACGACGGGGTTGAAGGACACGACGTCGGCGCAGTCCGGTCGCGACAGCATCCACGAGACGAGGGCGTCGGCCGCGCGGAACGCCGACAGCGTCGAGGTCAGCACGATCGGCGACTCGATGACGCCCAGCTCGGCGAGTTGCGTGGCGCCGATGAACTTGCCGTAGCCGTTGCCGGCGAAGAAACCGGCACTCAGTGGCGAATGCGGGCCGATGCCGTCCGGCACGATCGCGGTGACACCGCTGTGCACGGTCGGCGGCCGCAGGATCGTCGTGTGCCCGACGCGCACACCGGGCACGTCGGTGATGGCGTTGTGCGGGCCGGTCCGGCCGGGCGCGGGGACGAGACCGTGGTCGCGGGCG
Organism: Phytomonospora endophytica; assembly: GCF_014202425.1. GTDB lineage: Bacteria > Actinomycetota > Actinomycetes > Mycobacteriales > Micromonosporaceae > Phytomonospora > Phytomonospora endophytica. Next base: position 209,822 of record NZ_JACHGT010000006.1, read on the forward strand.
CGTGTCGTCATGGGAGATCAACGTACGCGCGTGAGCGTCCCGTAGGCGACGGCCGCCCCCACCGCCGTGACCGCGGCGGCCAGCAGGTAGGAGCGGTGCAGGCCGAGGCTGAAGTCGCCGGTGCCGAGGACCGCGCCGTAGGTCGCGATGCCGATTCCGCCGCCGAGCTGCTGGACGGTGTTGTTGATGCCGGCGGCGAGCCCGAGGCGTCCGGGACCGTCGACGGTGAGCGTGCCCAGGACCGGCAGCACCACGCCCGCGCCGAACCCCGACAGCGCCATCCCCGGCACGAGCGCCCACCATCCGCTGCCCTCGCCGGTGAAGAACATCCACGTCAGCGCGACCGTCACCGCGCCGAGCCCGCCGACGACCAGCGGCCGCGGCGACACCCGGTGTATCAGCGACCCGGCGACCGGCCCGGCGAGCAGCAGCGGCACGACACCGGGGAGAAGCGCGAGTCCGGCGCCGATGGCGGTGTAGCCGCGCACGTCCTGGAAGTAGACCGAGATGTACATGAACAGCGCGAAGGAACCGGCCTGCACGACGAAGGCCCCGGTCTGGGCGCCGACGAAGCGCGGGCGGAGGAAGGAGGCGAAGCCGGTGCCGGTGGTCGTGGTGTGCGGTGTACGCGGCAGGGTCCGCGCGGCGATGAGGACGCACAGCGCGGCGACCGGCACGTTCAGGAAGAAGATCCACCGCCACGACGCGCCCGACACCAGCGCGCCCCCGACGAGCGGCCCGCAGACCACCGCGACGCCCGCGGTCATGCCGCGCACGCCGAAGGCGATGCCCCGGTCGCGGCCCTCGTAGGTGAGCGCGACCAGCGACATCGTGCTCGCGAACAGGATCGCGGCGGCGAAGCCCTGCACGATCCGGCCGCCGACCAGCGTCGCGATGCCGGGCGCGAGCCCGCAGGCCAGCGAGGCCGCGGTGAACAGCGCGACCCCGGCGTAGAACATGCGCCGGTGCCCGACGCGGTCGGCGAGCATGCCGGTCGGCAGCTGAAGGAGGCCCATGGTGAGCGCGTACGACGTGAGCACCCACTGGAGGCCGCCGAGGCCGGTGTCGAGTTCGTCGCCCATCGCGGGGAGCGCGACGGTGACGACGGTGGCGTCGAGCATGAGCATGAAGACGGCGAGCACGATCGCGGCGAGCGGCCACCAGCGTGAACGGAACATAAAAGAGCCTCCCTAGCAGTGTTAGGGGCAAACTAACACTGCTAGGGAAGGACTGGCAATGCTAGATTGCGGCCATGTCCGACAACCCGATCGGCGCCGCCTTCCGCGACGACGACACCGGCGTCCGCCTCGACCGCGCCGAGATCGTCCGCGTCGCCCTCGAACTGCTCGACACGCAGGGCCTCGACACCTTCTCCATGCGCAAACTCGCGCAGGCGCTGGAGATCAAGTCGCCGTCGCTGTACTGGCACGTGCGCAGCAAGGAAGAGCTGTACGACCTGATCATCGACACCGTCTACGGCAAGTGCCCGCTGCCCGATGAGACGCTCGCCTGGGACGCGCGGCTCACCGAACTCGCGCTGTCGCTGCGGAAGGTGTTCCTCGAACACCCGGCCGCCGCGCGGCTGCTCCCCGGGCGCGTCCCGGCCGGGCCGAACGCGCTGCGCGTCGGCGACCACATCATCGGCATCATGCGCCGGGCCGGATTCGACGACAGGTACGCCTCGTACGCGTACCTGATCCTGCACTTCTACATCGCCGGCTTCGCCAGCCTGGAGGTCGCCTTCGGGAAGGGCTCGGCCGGCGACGTGCGGCTCGCCGACTTCGGCGCGTTCCTCGGCGGGCTGCCCGCCGAGCGCTACCCGGACCTGACGGCCGTGTCGGACGTCCTGCTGGGCGGGCGGGTCACCGACCGGTTCGCGTTCGGCCTCGAAGGGATCCTGCGACGCTTCGCCGAGGAGCTGGGGGAGTCCACGGACTAGATCCACCGATCGGTGGACGTCCGAAACAACCCCGGACCAGCGGTCACGGTCGATGCCGCGAGTGGATCACGCTCGTACCTTCGCGGTATGGCCGTACTGGAAATACGAGAGGACGGTGAGACCCCCCGAGGAAGCCGCTCCGCGTGAACCTCTCCCCGGTGGGGGCGGGAAGAGGTCGCGCGGTTGCTCCGGACGTGAACGCACCCCTACGCTGGGTGTCCACAAAGGAACGGAGGCCGCCGTGTCCGAGCCCGTTTCCGTGCGCTACGCCCGCTTCTTCCCCGTCACCGCCCTCATTCTCGGCGGCGCGGCCCTGGCCGCCAACCTCCTCGCCCTGATCCTCGGCGCCGGTCTCGCCGCCTGTGTCGGCGTCGTTCCCGGCGCCCTGATCACCTGGCTCGGCGTCAGCGGCTGGAAGCGCGAGTACTTCTCCTACGCCCGCGGCCGCATCGTCATCGGCGCCCTCGTCGGCCCGATCACCCGCGAGGTCCCCGGACGGCGCGGCGGCACGATCGTCGCCGACGGCTCCCGTATCCGGCTGCTGCTCCCCGACGGCCGCCGCAGAGGCGCCGGCGTCGCCCGCTGGTCGGCCCACGGCGGCGACTGGGCGCGAGCCGTCGCCGCGATCCGTTCCGACACCGGCGATCCCGGCTAGACCACTCGCCAGTGCGTCATGATCCGGCCGTCGGGCTCCACGACGTGGAACGCCACTCCGGGCGGCGCATCGGCGTCCACAAGGGACTCGCCCGGTTCCCAGTCGAGCCGCAGCGTCGAGGTGACACCCGGCGCGATCAGCAGCGGCCGGCCGGCGAACGTCGACGCCGCCGCGGTGTGCGTGTGCCCGGTCAGTACCGCGATCACCTGCGGGTTCGCGTCAAGGATCGCGGCGAGCTCGGAAGGGTTCTGCAGCATCCACGTGTCCACCCGCTCCTGGTGCATCCGCACCGGCGGGTGATGGAACGCGACCAGCGTCGGCGTGTCCCGCAGCTCCGCCAGCCGCGCGCCCAGCCAGTCCAGTGTGGCCGGTGCCAGCTCGCCCTCGTCGGCGCCCTCGATCAGGGAGTCCAGCAGTACCAGGGCATGCCCGGCGACGTGGTGCACGGTGTTGAGGAACTCGTCGGGCCCGCCGAGGACCTTGCGGTAGGCGTCGCGACGGTCGTGGTTGCCCGGCAGGTGCACGACCGGGTGCGGCGAGTCGAGCAGTCGCGCGACGATCTCGTACTCGGCGGCCTCGCCGTGGTCGGCGATGTCGCCGGTCACGACGATCGCGTCGAGCGGCCGGGTCAGCCCGTTGAGGTAGTCCATGACGCGCCGGGTGCGCTCGGTCGCGCGTTCGCCGCCGTCGATGTGGGTGTCGCTGATGTGGGCCAGAAGCACGGCACGTGTCCTAACGCTTAGGGAATGTCCAAACATTAGGCAGCGTAGACTGCCCTGCTGTGGAGATCAAGAAGGACCCCGTTTTGGAACTGACGCTGACGATTCGCCACGACGGCGACGGCGGTGTCGCCGACGACCTCGCCGACGTCGCGGGCCTGCGGGCCTGGCTCACGGGCAACGTCGCCATCCTCGGCACCGGCCACCGCGCCGACGAGCCGCTGCGGCTGCGCGTCGTCGCGATCCGCCGTGCCGTAAGGGCTCTTTTCGCCCACGCCGTCCGTCCCGGACCGGCCAGCACCGCCGACCGCGACGACCTCATGCCGCTGCGCGAAGCCGTCGCCGCCGTCAACGCCACCGCGCGGCTGATGCCCGTCGTCCCGGCCCTCGCCGACGACGGCCACACCGCCACATCGTCCCCAGTGGACGAACGGCCCATCGACGCATTCCTCGCGCACGAGGCGATCGCGTTCCTCGACGGCCCCAAACGGGCGCTACTCCGCGCGTGCACGGCACCGCGCTGCGTCCGGTACTTCCTCAAAACGCACAACCGGCAGCAGTGGTGCAAAACCTCCTGCGGAAACCGCGCCCGCGTCGCCAGGCACTACGAGAAGCAGCGCGGTGGGCACAAAACCCCCACTCACTTAACGATCCGGTGACGATCGCACGCAGCCGGTCACAATCGAATATCAGTCTCGAGTGGCCCGGTTCACAGCAGCGCCACCTCCTACTAACGTTCCACCGTGACGGCACCGGAACGGCCGATGATCTCGCCGCCGGCGCACACCCCAGAAGAAGTAGTGAGGTGGCTTGATGAAGCTTCGCAAGCTCCGAGGCCTGTTGGCGCTTGCCTCCGCCACAGCCCTGGTGCTGGGCACGGCGGCGTGCGCCGACAGTGATCGTGACGAATCCGGCTCCGACGACCAGACCTTCGTCTTCGGCGCCCCGGGCGACCCCAAGTCGCTCGACCCCAGCCTGGCCACCGACGGTGAGACCTTCCGCGTCACCCGTCAGGTGTTCGAGACCCTTCTTGAGCACGAGCCCGGCGGCACGAAGATCGTCCCCGCGCTCGCCGAGAGCTACCAGCAGTCGCCCGACGGTCTCAAGTGGGACTTCAAGCTGCGCAGCGGAGTCACCTTCCACGACGGTGAGGCCTTCAACGCCGCCGCCGTCTGCAAGAACTTCGAGCGCTGGTACAACTGGTCTGGCACCTACCAGTCGACCAACTTCTCCGGCTACTGGCAGGAGCTGATGGGCGGCTTCGCCAAGAACGAGAGCAAAGAGACCCCCGCGGCGAACTTCAAGTCCTGCACCCCCAACGGGGACCTGGACGTGACCATCGAGGTCAACAAGTACTCCGCGACCCTTCCCGGCGCGTTCACGCACGCCGCGATGGCGCTGCACAGCCCGAAGTCGATCGACGCCTACGCCGCGGAGCCGCCTCCGACCGGCCAGGAAGGCTCGTTCACCTACCCCCAGTACAGCCAGACCGCCGGAACCGTCGCCGGTACCGGTCCGTTCAAGCTGACCAACTGGGACAAGGGCGCGCAGCAGGTCACCCTGGAGCGCAACGACAACTACTACGGCACCAAGGCCGGAGTCCAGAAGCTGGTCTTCCAGACCATCAAGGACGCCAACGCCGGACGCCAGGCCCTTGAGGCCGGGGACATCGACGGGTACGACCTCGTCGCGCCCTCCGACGTCAAACCGCTCCAGGACGCCGGTTACCAGGTCCCGACCCGTGGCGTGTTCAACCTCCTGTACCTCGGAATGCAGCAGGAGACCGAGCCGCTGCTGGCCAAGAAGGAGGTGCGCGAGGCGATCGCGCACGCCATCGACAAGCAGTCGATCGTGAACTCGAAGCTCCCGCCCGGTGCGGTGGCGGCCAACCAGTTCATGCCCGACACCGTCGAGGGTTACTCCGACTCGGTTCCCGAGTACGCCTACGACCCGGACGTGGCCAAGGAGAAGCTGAAGGCCGGTGGCGCGGAGAACCTCTCCATCGACTTCTGCTACCCGACCGAGGTCAGCCGGCCGTACATGCCGAGCCCGCCGGACATCTTCGAGATCCTCAAGGCCAACCTCCAGGCCGTCGGGATCACCGTCAACGACAAGCCGATGAAGTGGGCGCCGGACTACCTCGACGCCACCGATGCCGGTAAGTGCCCGCTGTACATCATCGGCTGGACCGGTGACTACAACGAGGCCTTCAACTTCATCGGAACCTGGTTCTCGGTCTACGACTCGGGCTGGGGCTTCAAGGACGAGAAGCTGTTCGCCGACATGGCCGCGGTCTCCGCCGAGCCCGACCAGGCCAAGCGGGTCGAGATGTACAAGGCCCTCAACAACCAGATCATGGAGTTCCTCCCGGGTGTCCCGCTGACGAGCTCGCCGCCGTCGATGGCGTTCGCCAAGAACGTCAAGCCGCCGACGACCAGCCCGCTCACCCAGGAGAACTTCGCCGAGGTCTCCTTCACGTAAACATGGCAAGCAACTCGTGACCGCCCGGGACAGTGTCCAAAAGGGACATTGCCCGGGCGGTCGTGAGTCCGGTCTGTCCGACGGTGGCCACCCCACCGACGCGCACGGAGGACGTGGATGCTCCGATACATCGTTAGACGCCTGCTGCAGCTGGTGCCGACCCTCTTCGGGTTGTCGATCCTGCTGTTCGCCTGGCTGCACAGCCTTCCCGGCGGCCCGGAGGCCGCGATGCTGGACGTGCGCGCCACGGACGCCAAACGGGCCGAAGTGCGCGCGGCCCTCGGTCTCGACGAGCCGCTGATCGTCCAGTACGGGCGCTTCATGAAGCGCCTCGTCCGCTTCGACCTCGGCGACTCCTTCACCACCGGCACACCGGTCATGGAGGAGTTCGGGCGGCGCTTCCCCGCGACCGTCGAACTCACCGTCGTCGCCATGATCATCGCCATCTGCGCCGGTATCCCCCTGGGCTACCTGGCCGCACGCAGGCACGGCCGGATCTTCGACGGCCTCACCGTCACCGGCTCCCTGCTGGGCATCTGCATCCCGATCTTCTTCCTCGGCTTCATCCTCAAGGCGATCTTCGCCGTCAAGCTCGGCTGGTTCCCCTCGCTCGGACGCCAGGACGTCGACGTCAACGCCACCAGGGTCACCGAGTTCTACGTCCTCGACGGGATACTCACCCAGGAATGGGACGCGTCCCTCAACGCCTTGTGGCACCTGATACTCCCGGCGATCGCGCTGGCCTCCATCCCCTTCGCGATCATCGTCCGGATGACCCGCGCCAGCGTCCTCGAAGTGCTCGGTGAGGACTACGTCCGCACCGCCGAGGCCAAGGGCCTGCGCGAGAACACCGTCCGCGGACGCCACGTGCTGCGCAACGCGATGCTCCCCGTCGTCACCTCGATCGGCCTGCTCACCGGCGGACTCCTGTCGGGGGCCGTGCTCACCGAGACGGTCTTCGTCTTCGGCGGCATCGGATCCTTCCTCGCGACGGCCATCAGCAACCGCGACTATCCCGTCCTGATGGGCTTCATCATGATCATCGCGGTGATCTACGTGCTCATCAACCTCGCCGTCGACCTGTCCTACAGCGTCCTCGACCCAAGGGTGCGTGTGCGATGAGCGCGAAGACCGACCGCATCGACCGCCTCGCCGAACTGACCGCGCGCAAGGACGAAGGCGGCCACGGCCTTTGGTACGAGGCCTTCCGGCGTCTGCGCCGCAACCCCCTCGCCATGACCGGCGCCGTCATCATCCTGCTGTTCGTGCTCATCGCGATCCTCGCGCCGTGGCTGGCACCCCACGACCCGGCCGCGCAGACCTGGCTCGGCGAGATCCGCGGTGCCGAGGGCTTCATCCCCGGTCCGCGCTCCGGGAACTGGCTCGGCGTCGACGGTCTGGGCCGTGACGAACTGTCCCGCCTCATCATCGGATCCCGGCAGTCGCTGCTCGTCGGCGTCGTCGCGACCCTGCTCGGCTTCACCGCGGGCGCGATCCTCGGCGGCCTGTCCGGTGCGTTCCTCGGCATGTTCGGCAAAGCCGGCCGCTGGGTCGACTCGATCCTGATGCGCTTCAACGACATGGCCCTCGCGGTCCCGTCGCTGCTGCTGGCCATCAGCGTCGCCACGATCCTCGGACAGGGCCTCGTCACCGTCATGATCGCCGTCGGTGTCACCCAGATCCCCGTGTTCGCAAGGCTTCTGCGCGGCTCGATGCTCGCCCAGTCGCACTCCGACTACGTGCTCGCCTCGACCGCGCTCGGTGTGCGCAAGAGGCGGATCGTGCTCAACCACATCCTGCCGAACTCGATGAGCCCGGTCCTGGTGCAGGCGACGCTCAGTCTCGCCACCGCGATCATCGAGGCCGCCGGGCTGTCCTTCCTCGGCCTCGGCGGCGCCAACGCCGCCAACCCCGAGTGGGGCGTCATGCTCGCCGACTCGCAGCAGTACCTGGCGACGAACCTGCGCCTCGCGGTCTACCCGGCCGTCGCGATCATCATCACCGCGCTCGGCTTCACCCTCCTCGGTGAGGCCATGCGCGAGGCGCTCGACCCGAAGCTGCGGAAGTAGGGACACGATGGCACTGCTCGAAGTAGAGGACCTCGCGGTCACCTTCCAGCGCAAGGGAACCGCGCCCGTGCACGCCGTCGACGGCGTCTCCTTCACGGTCGCCGAAGGGCAGGTCGTCGGCCTGGTCGGCGAGTCGGGCTGCGGAAAGAGCGTGACCTCCCTGGCGCTGATGGGCCTGCTGGCCAAGCGGGGCGTGAAGGTCGGCGGGAAGGCGCTGTTCGACGGCAACGACCTGCTGACCATGCCCGGCAGCACGCTGCGGGACATGCGCGGCTCCGAGATGGCGATGATCTTCCAGGATCCGCTGTCCTCGCTCAACCCGGTGATCCCCATCGGGCTCCAGGTGACCGAGGTCTTGAAGCGGCACCGGGGAATGAAGGGCGAGCCGGCCGAGAAGGAGGCCGCCGACCTGCTCGACAGGGTCGGGATCCCCGACCCGAGGCGGCGCCTGAAGGAGTACCCGCACCAGTTGTCGGGCGGGATGCGGCAGCGTGCGCTGATCGCGATGGCCGTCGCGTGCCGGCCCCGCCTGCTGATCGCCGACGAGCCGACCACGGCGCTCGACGTGACGATCCAGGCGCAGATCCTCGAACTGCTCAAGGAACTGGTGGCGCAGCAGGGAACCGCGCTGATCATGATCACCCACGACCTCGGCGTCGTCGCCGGGCTGTGCGATGAGATCAACGTGATGTACGCCGGGCGCGTCGTCGAGGGCGCCGCGCGCAGGCCGCTGTTCGCGTCGCCGACGCACCCGTACTCGGTGGGGCTGCTGGGATCCATCCCGAGGCTCGACGCGCCCCGGGGCGAGAAGCTGAAGCCGATCCCGGGGTCGGTGCGCGACAACATCGCCTGGGCCGACGGCTGCGCGTTCGCGCCTCGTTGTGCACATAGGACGGACGAGTGCCTGGACGGCCCGCCCGCGCTGGTGCAGACCTACACCGGTCACGCCTACCGCTGCGTCAATCCGGTCACCGGCGACGAAGTCGAGGCCGTGACCGCGGCCGCGACGCTGCCCGCGCCCTCCATTGTGGACGCCACGACCGATTCGGACGGTGAAGCATGAGCCTGCTCTCGGTACGCGACCTCAAGGTCCACTTCCCGATCAAGCGCGGTGTTCTCTTCGACCGCACCATCGGGCACGTCTACGCCGTCGACGGCGTCTCCCTCGACGTCGAGCGCGGCGGAACCTATGGCCTGGTAGGCGAATCCGGCTGCGGGAAGAGCACCCTCGGCCGGGCGGTGCTGCGGCTGGTCGACGTGACGTCGGGCAGTGTCGAGTTCGACGGCAAGGATCTGGCGACGCTGAAAGGGGAGCCGCTGCGCAAGGAGCGCAGCCGGCTCCAGATGGTGTTCCAGGACCCGATGTCGAGCCTCGATCCGCGGCAGAACGTCGAGTCGATCCTGTCGGAGGGCCTCGCCGCGCACGGGATGATCGGTGACCGCAAGGCCCGCCGTGCGCACATCCAGCAGACCCTCGACGCCGTCGGCCTGCCGCGAGGCGCGCTGAGCCGGTACCCGCACGAGTTCTCCGGCGGGCAGCGGCAGCGCATCGGGATCGCCCGCGCGCTGGTCTTGAAACCCGACGTGATCATCGCCGACGAGCCGGTGTCGGCGCTCGACGTGTCGGTGCAGGCGCAGGTGATCAACCTCCTCGAAGAGCTGCAGAACGACCTGGGGCTGACCTATCTCGTCATCGCGCACGACCTGGCGGTCGTGCGGCACATCAGTGACACGATCGGCGTGATGTACCTGGGCGGGATCGTCGAGGAGGCGCCCAGCGACGTCCTCTACGTCAGTCCGCGCCACCCGTACACGAAGGCGCTGATGTCGGCCGTGCCCGTGCCCGACCCCGAGGTGGAGGACTCGCGCGAGCGGGTGCTGCTCAAGGGCGACCTGCCGTCGCCGGCGAACCCGCCGACGGGTTGCCGTTTCCACACGCGCTGCCCGTGGCGGCAGGAGACGCGCTGTGACACCGAGCGGCCGGAGCTGACGCTGGTCGGCGACGGGCACAAGGTCGCCTGCCACTGGGCCGCCGAGATCGAGGCGGGGGAGATCCAGCCGAAGAGTGACGCGGTGGTGGGAGCGACGACGGCCGAGGTGGCCTGAGGGGCGGTTGTCCACACCCGGCCGGTCATCCACAGGTAGACGGATTCACGTTCGCCAGGGCATGCGTGCGGCGGCGCTACGGTCGACGGTAGGGAGGAGGCCGGGAGGCCCCTGGGGGCTTCGCGTTTCCACGTCCCGTGCTGGAATGCCCCGCATGGATCGCGAGACCACGCACGCCGCCATCGAGAAGTTCTGCGCCGACCGCGTCGGCGCCGAGGTGGCCGCCGAGTTCATGACACTCGCGCGGCCCGGCTTCGCCCTCACCCCCGCCGCCGACGGCCGCGGCACCGGCCACAGCCGTTTCGGCGGTGCACCGCTGCTCACGCCGGGCACGCCCTGGCCGGACTGCGACGGCCACCCGATGAGCCTCATCGCCGTCGTCGACACCGACGCGCTCGCGCCCTGGCTCGACGGCGTCCTCCCGCCCGGCACCGGCGTGCTCAACTTCTTCTGCGTCGACCTGTACACCGATCAGGCCGCCGACGACGTCCACGACCGCGTCCTGGGCGATCGCACGATCTCCTCGGCCCAGCTCGGCACCGTCATCGCCGCGCCCGCGGGCACGGCCGTCACCGTCGGGGCGCCGGAACTCGCCAGCGTCTTCGCCGCCCAGGAGTGGGCGGCGACGCCGGGCTTCTGCCTCCCCGACGACTGGGACCCGTCGTTCCGGCTCACCGGCCTCGACCCCTACGAGATGCTCACGCTCTTCGCCGAGCGGCTGGCCGACCTGCGCGAACAACCCGGCGTGGTCTCGACGGGCGACGTCGCGTTCGGCTGGCCCGACTTCCCGACCGGCGGCTCGATGTCGATGGAGCTCGGCGTGGACCCGACGAGCCTTCACCATCTCCTCCAGCTCGACGGCGGCGACTACGAGTACTACATCGGCGGCGAAGGCGGCATCATGCACTGGTCCATCCCCGGCGTCGCGCTGGCCGTGGGCGACTTCACCAAGGCGATCCCCACCCCCGACCACTTCTAGGAGACCCATGCTCGTCAGCGCGCAGATCCCCTCCGACACCTCCATCGCCGACGTCTCCTTCGTCCGCCACGACGGCATCGACCTCGTCGTGTGCGCCGACCGCTGGGGAGCCCTGTGGACGTGGAGCCCGTCGACCGGCGAGTGGGACCAGCCGAACCTCGGCTTCGCCCACGCCTCCGACCCGGTCATGCGGCCCTATCCCGACGCGACGAACGAGTTCGACATGATCGCGGCGGCGTCGGTCGGCGGGCGACTGCTGCTGGCCGGTGGCGGCGACGAGCAGGAACCGGCGCTCTGGGACTTCACGACCGGCGAGGTCGTCGCGCGGGCGCCGGTGACCGGCGCCTACCTCAGCGACGTCGTCGCCCACGGCGGCCGCTTCTACACGGCCGAGCAGTATTCCGAGGAGGTGCGGCTGTGGACGCCCGGCGTGCGCGGTGACGCCGTCGCCGAGGTCGGCTCGCTGTTCTGCCTGGCGACCGCGCGGGTCGGCGGGCGTGACCTGCTGCTCGCCGGGGGCGAGGGCGTGGTCGTCCACACCGCCGACACGCACGTGGAGCTGGCCTCTTTCGCGCCTTACGACGGGCGAGTGTGGGGTGTGACGGCGTGCGAGGCAAACGAGCGTTCGCTGATCATCGGCGTCACCGAGAACGGCCGGTTGTGCGTCTGGGACCTCGACGACGGCGGCGAGGAGGAGATCTATGAACCGGTCACCGCGACGGAGGGCTCGCTGGAGAACGTCGAGGTGCTGACCGTCGGCGGCCGTCCGCTGGCGGTGACCCCGGCCGACGGCGGCGGGCTGCGGCTGTGGGATGTCACCGACGGGAGCGAGGCCGGGCACGTCGAGGCCTCCGGGCACGGCGTCACCGCGATGGAGACGGCGAGCGCCGACGGGCGGACGGTTCTGGTGACCGGCGGCTTCGACGGGGTCGTGCGCCTGTGGGAGGCGTCGGACCTGACTCAGTAGAGGAGTGCCTGCTCGACGGCGTCGGCGACGATCTCGCCCGCGTTGATGATCGGCGCGGTGTCGCGCAGCGTCCGCGCGAGGATGAAGGCGCCCTCCAGGCTCGCGATCGCCGACATCGCCAGCGCGCGCGCCCTCGGCGTGTCGATGCCCGCCTCGACGAAGCGCGCCTCGGCCTGGTCGATCCACGACGTGAACACCTCTGCGGTCACCTCGCGCAGCGCCTCGTCGGTGGAGGCGACCTCCAGGGCGAGCGTGGCGATCGGGCACGCGTCGGCGAAGCCGCTCGCCGACAGCACGGCGGCGGCTCCGGCGAACCACGCGCGGATGCCGGCGGCGACGTCCTCGACCTGCACCAGCGCGAAGGTCCGCGCGTAGCGGGCGCCCTCGGTGCGCACGACCTCGGCGGCGAGTTGCTGCTTGCCGCCGGGGAAGAAGTGGTACAGCGAGCCGAACGGCGCCTTGGCCTCGACGGTGATCTGTTTGACGCCGGTCCCGGTGTAGCCGTTGCGGCGGAAGAGCTCGGCGCTGGAGTCGAGGAGGCGCAGGCGGGTCGTGGAGCGCGAGGCGGACATGATCGCGAGTGTAGTGTCTCGCTAGAGCGATCTATCAAGAAGGAGTCGGCGTGTCGACATCCGAACCGTCCCCGCCCCCGATCTCGCGCGCCCCGATCCACACCTCCGTCCTGCGGTCCGGCTCGATCCGGTACCGCGTCGAGGGTCCCGAGGACGCGCCCCCGGTCGTCCTCCTGCACGGCCCGCTCATGAACGGCACGGTCTGGGACGGCGTCGTCGATCGCCTCCGCGACCGCCACCGCTGCTTCACGCCGACCCTCCCGCTGGGCGGACACGACGTCCCCATGGACGCCGACGCCGACCTGTCGATCCGGGGCGTGGCACTGCTCGTCGAGGAGTTCCTCGCCGAACGCGGGCTCAGCGACGTCACCCTCGTCCTCAATGACTGGGGCGGTGCCCAGGTCCTCGTCTCCGAGCGCCGCACCGAGCGCGTCGGCCGCGTCGTCCTCACCTCCTGCGAGGCCTTCGACAACTACCCGCCCGGGAAGGCCGGCCGGACACTGCGCGACGCCGCACGCGTTCCCGGCGGGCTGTGGCTGCTGTCGCGGCTGTCGGGTATGCGCGCCTTCCGTCGCGCCCCGAACGGCTGGGGCGCCATGAGCAGGCGCCCGATCCCCGACGCGACGATGGACGCCTGGTTCGCGCCCATGCGCGCGCACCGCCTCGTCCGCCGCGACCTCCGCAAGTACCTGCTGTCGGTGCCCTCGCGCGAGACGCTGCTCGCGTGGTCGGAGGCGATGCGCGGCTACGCCGACCCCGTCCTGATCGTGTGGGCCGCCGAAGACGAACTCATGCCCCCGGAGCACGGCCCGCGCCTCGCCGGGCTGTTCCCCGACGCGCGTCTCGTCGAGCTCGACGACTGCCGCACGCTCATCCCGATCGACCGTCCGGAGGCGCTCGCCGCCGAGATCGCCCGGTTCGTCGGCAACGGCACCGTTGTCCAGCCGTTATACCCCCGTGATCGGGGCCGCGAAGATCGACCCGATCGGAGGACCCCTTCACGCTGAGCATCTGAAATCTGTTTCAGGGGTGTTGCGCGCGCCACGTTTGCCTCTATGCTGACCCGCACGGGACCACGCCCTAGGTCCCGCTGGAGGTGTGGCATGCGGTCCAAGGACGCGCTGATCGCGGGTGCGGTGGCGGTGCTGGCGTTCGGTACGGTTTTCACCGGCCTGAGCGTGATTCGCGGCGAATTCCGCGACAACACCGTCGACATGTACCGCGACTACGACAGCGGCGAGCCCGACGGCCGTGATTTCGCATTGCCGGACTCCGGAAACGACCCCGCGCCCGCCTCCCCGGTGACCGACCCCGAGGTTCCCCTGGCCGACGGCGCCTACGTCCTCCAGCCCGCCCACTCGCTCAAGTGCCTGGCGGGCGCCGACGTCGACGGCCGTGTCCTCCTCGTCCAGCGGACCTGCCTGCTCGGCGAGAAGGCCCCGGTCCAGCCCGAGACGATGCCCATGATCCAGCTGACCGAGACCGGTGGCGGCAACTACCTCGTCCAGCTCGCCGGCGCGGCCGGGCTGTGCATGACCGTCGACTACGGGATCGGTGAGGAAGGGCGCCTGGTCGGACAGCAGGAATGCAATCCGGGCCTGTATCACCAGCGCTTTATCCTCAAAGCGGTGGAAAAACCCGTCGCGGGTGGATTCCAGATTCGTCCCGAACACAGCGAACTGTGTTTGACGGTACCCAAGAGCAGTACTAAGTCTGGCGTTTCGCTGGTGCAATCCGAGTGTAAGAAGAATGCGGCCAACCAAGAGTTCATGGTCGACCCTGCGATCGTCTGAATCGGTTGTCCGACAGTCTCATTAAGCGTCACTGTCATACCCCGGATCTAGACTTGGAGGCAGATCCGCGTCACCGCCGGGGGAAGGACGCGTCATGCCGGATTCGGATGCCCAGCCCACCGTCCACACTGGATTTCGCAGGTTCCTCAGCAAGCTGATCCGCAGGCCGCACGCGCCCTTGATCAAGCGCGGCGGCGGCTCCAGCGACCCCTTCGACGGCCTCGGCGCGCACTCGCCGCTGGAGCTGCCGTGGCGTGATCCGCCGTCGGTGCGCCCGTCCCGGCGCTCACGGATGGTGCCCGAGTGGTGGCGGCGTACGCGCGATTTCTTAGGGTCGCGAGTTTGGCGGGCCAGGGCCCTGCTCGCCGCGATGATCATTTCTCCGGTACTGGCGATCCTGGCCGGTTCCTGCGCTTACTTGAACTCTCGTTAAGGCCCGGGTAGCCGCCCGGTTAATCCGTTTCGTTCCCGTGCCCCCCACGCCGTCGGCCCGAGTCGTACGCTATCGCCCAAGACTGCCGAAAGGACGGGCGTATGGCGCTGACCCCACCCGCCGAACATGAGCCGGACGGCCTCACGAAGGGCGACGGCGTCTCCGCGCCTTTCGCCTCACTCGCCGACGCGCACCGCCGCGGCCGCGCGCTCCGCCCGGCGACGCCGCCGCGCGGAGCGGGAGCCGCCGGGGCTCCGGCGGTGCCGACACCGACGTCCTCGCCGACGCGGGCCACCGCGCCCTCCCCGAAGGCGAAGACGGCGGCCCGGGCCGAGTCGCCGTTCGCGACGCTGAAGGCGAGGGCCGCGAAGGCCAGAACGGCGAAGGCCGAAGCGGCGAAGGCCGAAGCGGCGAAGGCCGAAGCGGCGAAGGCCGAAGCGGCGAAGGCGCGAGACGTTGACGCCGAGGCTACGAGCGCGACCCCGAAGGCCGCGCCGGTCACGACTCCGAAGACCGTGCCGGTCGTGACCTCGAATATCGAGCCGGTCACGCCCCCGAAGGCCGTGCCGAAGAAGACCCCGAAACTCCGCACCCCCCGCGCCGATCGCCCCCGAACCGCACCGGCGTCGCCGCGCACCCGCCGTCCGGCCGCAGGGCGGATCCTGGTCCGGCTGTTCGATCGCACACCGTCGGCCAGGCCCACCGTCGCGGCCCGGACGTCGCCGGACACCGGCACGACCAGCGGCATCGCGTGGGCCGTGCGCTCGCTGGTGCTCGTCGCGGGAGTCGGCGTCACCATCGCGCTCGCCGGCACCTGGAACGGCACCGGGCCGACGATCCCCGAGGCGCAGCCGGTCGAGCAGCAGGCGCCGCCCACGCTCGCACCCGCCGCCGACCCGACCACCACGACCACCCCGTCGACGCCACCGACGACGAAGAAGACCGACCCGCCGAAAGAGAACGACGACAACGGCGGCGGTGGCGACAACGGTGGCGGCGGCTCCGACGGCGGAGGCGACGACAACGGTGGCGGAGGTGGCGACGACTCCACGAAGCGGCCGAAGCCCGAGCCGGACGACCCCTGCCCGGCCGACATCTGCTTCGTCCCCGACGACCCCGAGCCCACCGACGACTACACGCCCTACGACCCTGACCCCGAGCCCTACGAGCCCCCGCCCGACGACGGTGGCGGCGGCCAGCTCTGCAGCGTCGACCCGACGACCGGACAGGTCTGGTGCTACTAGAGCGATCACTCCAGTCACGTGGACCGGCCCCGCTGCGGCGGGGCCGGTTTTTCACGCGTGCGGAACGGGCCGCCCTGCTCGACAATCGTCCGATGGGAACCGACATCAGCGGCTTCGTCGAGATCCGCCCCCACCAGCGCTGGCGCACCACCACCGTCGCGGCCTGGGAGTACGTCGCCGACCTCGACCACCTCTTCGACGGGCGCTCCTACGACCTCTTCGGCTGCCTGTTCGGCGTCCGCAACTACGCCGGGTTCCGGCCCGTCGCCGCAGGCCGCGGCCTCCCCGGCGACCTCTCCTCGCGAGGCGCGGCCGAGTGGGAGGAGTGGTGCAGCGGCTGCCACGACCCGACGTGGATCACCTGGGCCGAACTCGCCGCCATCGACCTCGACGAACCCGCCGAGCGTCCCGACCTGCGCTACCACCACTACCGGCGCACCCCGGACGGCGGCCTGAAACGTGTCGCCAAGTTCAGCGGCGGCCGCCCCATCGGCGAGCTCATCGCCGCTTCGGGGATGACACCCGCCGAAGGCCCCGTCCCGTGGCCCGTGGGCACGGAGTGGACCGACGGCGACGACGTCTACCGCATCGAGCGCCTCGTCCGCCGCGACGTCCTGCCCGGCTCGATGAGCGCGCTGTGGCAGATCATGGGCGCGCTCGCCGAGCTGCACGGGGCCGAGCATGTGCGCCTCGTCGTCTACTTCGACAGTTAGGGCGCACCTTCGAGGGCCTGGCGGGCGGCCGGATCCCTAGAGCGATCGCTCTAGGGACGAGAGCGCTGTGAGCAGGGGGCCTACCCCTACCCTGATGCCGAAACCGGGGGTCACCTCAGGGTCTTCACCGATAGCGGCACTATCCACTATGTCCATAGGCTCGCCGCATGACGACCGCCACCGCCCCCACCCCGGCGCCCACTCCCGCGCCACGCCTCCTCACGTCGCCCGCCGCCGTCGCGTTGACCACCGCGCCCGCCTTGTGGATCATCGGCTGGGTCGTCATGCGCGTCGACGGCCACAACGGTCCCGGCTGGGGCTGGACCACCGCGCACTCGATCTGGGTCCTGTCCTTCGTCCTGTTCGCGGTCGGGGCCCTCGGCATGCACCGCCTGGCCGACGCGAAGCACGTCGCCAGCCGCGCGGGCAGCCTCACCGGCGTGATCATGGCCGTCGCCGGGACCGTCGCGATGCTCGTTCAGATGGGCCTCGACCTCTACGTCGGCCTCACGACGTCCACCAAGGGCGAGATGAGCGACGCCTACGACCCCATCCTCGGCACGACCTGGGTCGACCTCGCGTTCTTCCAGATCGGCCCGGCACTGCTGTTCGTCGGCCTGCTGATCCTGGGCATCGTCGTCGCCGCCCGCGGCAAGGCGCCCGTGCTCACGCCGGTCCTGGTCGGCGTCGGCATCACGATGATGATCCTCGGCCGCACGGCCCTGCCCGACGGCCTCCGCTTCGTCGAAGGCGTCGGCGAGGTCGTCATGTGGCTCGGGCTGGTCGCGGTCGTGCGCCACAAGCCCGCCACGAACGGGACAACGGGCATGACACGCTAGAGCGATCTATCAAGAAGGCCGGAGTCCCGACGGGACCCCGGCCTTCTCCACGTCCTAGACCGCCGCGCGGTTCACCGCGCTGGCCACGGCCCGCATCGAGGCCGTGACGATGTTGGCGTCGACCCCGGCGCCCCACAGCGCGACCCCGTCGACCGAACACTCCACATACGCCGCCGCCTTCGCGTCGCCGCCCGCCGACATCGCGTGCTCGGCGTAGTCGAGCACCTGCACGTCGATGCCGACCGTGGACAGGGCGTCCACGAAGGCCGAGAGCGGACCGTTGCCCGTCCCGGTGACCTTATGCTCCACGTCGTCGACGGTGATCGCCGCCGACACCACGACCGCGCCGTCCGAGCCCGTCGTCGAGCTGTGCTCGCCGATGACGACCCGCCGCGCCGGACGCTCCAGGTACTCCGCGGTGAAGATCTCCCACATGCGCTCCGGCGAGACCTCGCCGCCCTCGGCGTCGGTGTGCGCCTGCACGACGTGCGAGAACTCGATCTGCATCCGCCGCGGCAGCTCCAGCTGGTACTCCGTCTTGAGGATGTAGGCGACGCCGCCCTTCCCCGACTGCGAGTTCACCCGGATGACCGCCTCGTAACTGCGGCCCACGTCCTTCGGGTCGATCGGCAGGTACGGCACGCCCCACGTGAACTCGTCGACGGACACGCCCGCGGCCGCCGCGTCGGCGGCGAGCCGGTCGAAGCCCTTGTTGATCGCGTCCTGGTGCGAACCCGAGAAGGCCGTGTACACCAGGTCGCCCGCGTAGGGGTGCCGCTCGTGCACCGGCAGCTGGTTGCAGTACTCGACCGCGCGCTTCACCTCGTCGATGCGCGAGAAGTCGATCATCGGGTCCACGCCCTGACTGAACAGGTTCAGCCCCAGCGTCACCAGGTCCACGTTCCCGGTGCGCTCGCCGTTGCCGAACAGGCAGCCCTCGACGCGGTCGGCGCCGGCCATGACGCCCAGCTCGGCGGCCGCGACGCCCGTCCCGCGGTCGTTGTGCGGGTGCAGCGACAACACGACCGACTGACGCCTCGGCAGGTGCCGGTTCATCCACTCGATGGAGTCGGCGTACACGTTCGGCGTGGCCATCTCGACCGTCGCCGGCAGGTTGATGATGAGGGGGCGGTCGGGCGTCGGGTCGATCACGTCGATGACGGCCGAGCACACTTCGAGGGCGTACTCCAGCTCCGTGCCGGTGTACGACTCGGGCGAGTACTGATAGCGGATCTCGGTGTCGGGCGTGTAGTGCTCGGCGTACTTCAGGCACATCCGCGCGCCCTGCGTGGCGATGTCGGTGATGCCGTCGCGGTCCAGGCCGAACACGACGCGACGCTGCAGCGCCGAGGTCGAGTTGTAGAAGTGCACGATCGCGCGCTCGGCGCCTACCAGGGACTCGAAGGTCCGCGAGATCAGGTGCTCACGGCACTGGGTCAGGACCTGGATGGTGACGTCGTCGGGGATCAGGTTCTCGTCGATGAGCTGGCGTACGAAGTCGAAGTCGGTCTGGCTCGCCGAGGGGAAGCCGACCTCGATCTCCTTGTAGCCCATCGACACCAGCAGCTGGAACATCCGGCGCTTGCGCTCGGGCGACATCGGGTCGATCAGGGCCTGGTTGCCGTCGCGCAGGTCGACGGCGCACCACTGAGGCGCGGCCTCGATCGCGCGGGTGGGCCACTGCCGGTCGGGCAGGTCGACGGCGAAGGGCTTGGCGTAGGCGGTGTAGCGGTGCACCGGCATGGGGCTCGGCTTTTGAGACGTGGCGGACACGCGTGGACTCCTCGTGAATGTGGTCTGCGGTCTGGTCGGACGGGCGCAGCCGGCGCGCGGAACCTCCGCGACGGGGTGCCAGCTCTAGCGAGCCCCGCCGCGGCGACCAAGAAGGAGTCCATGCCACATAACGCTGACGAAACTACGCCCGTCCTCGCCGAGGCCGCCACAACGGCGGGACGACCTCTCGCATGGTGGGACGCCCTACAGCTCCGGGAGCAGCCCCTTCACCTCGCGCATCGACCCGACGACGATGTCGGCGCCCGCCTCGGCGAGCCTGTTCCCGGGCAGCAGCGCCGCGTGCCCGATGACGAACATTCCGGCGGCCTTCGCGCCGGTCACGCCCGCGATGGAGTCCTCGATGACGACGCACTCGGCGGGGCTCACCCCGTGCTGGGCGGCGGCGTACTCGAAGAGGTCGGGGGCGGGCTTCCCGTTGGCGACCATGACGCCGCTGTGGATCCACTCGTTCTCGAAGTGCTCGGCGAGGCCGGTGACGGTCAGGCGCAGATCGATCTCGGCGGGCGTGCCCGAGGAGGCGATGCAGTAGGCGGTCCCGTCGCGCTGGAGGGTCTCCAGCAGGTCGGTGACGCCGTCGACGGCGACGAGCTCGCGGCGCAGGAGGTCGCCGCAGCGCTGCTCGTACTCGGCGATGAAACCGGCCGGGAGCGGCGCGCCGAGCAGCGACTCGACGAGGGGGACGCAGTCGGTGGTGCGCTTGCCCATGTACAGGTCGACCGACTCCTCGAAGGTCGTCGGCAGGCCCGCGGCGGTGATCATCTCGGCGAAGACCACGTTCGAGAGGCGCTCGGAGTCGACGAGGACGCCGTCGTTGTCGAAGATGACGAGCTTCGGCATCACAGCACCAGTTCCGACAGCGGCAGGCGCACGCGTGGGGCGTCGTCGGGGCCGCGAAGGTCGCCGGGGAGCTTCTTCGGGTCGTCGGCGCGCCCGACGGCGGCGACGGTCAGCGGCTCCAGGTTGTCGGCGAGCGCGAAGGCCGTGGTGATCGCGTCGCGGTCGAAGCCGGCCATCTGGCGGACGGTGAGGCGGTCGGCGGAGGCCTGGACGGTGAGGTGGGCCATGGCCTGGCCGACGTCGTAGGCGCCGGAGCGCGGCATCGGGCCCTTGTCGTTGGCGGTGAGGCGGACGGCGACGATGAGCAGCGACGCGTGTCGCGCCCAGCCGCGGTTGCCGTCGTTGAGGGCGGCGAGGACGCGGTCGAAGCGGTCGTCGCCGCGGCGGCCGACGATGTAGCGGGCCGGCTGGGAGTTCCCGGCCGACGGCGCCCAGCGCGCTGCCTCCAGGAGCGCGGTGACCTCCTCGTCGGTGACCGTGTACTCCGGGTCGAACGCGCGGGTGGAGTAGCGGGTCGCGAGCAGGTCGTGCAGCGGCACCGATGTGACGGCGTGCCGGTCGGACATTGGGGGCTCCTAGCGGGGAAGAGACTTACGCAGTCGTCTTCAATCCTGCCGCAGGTGGCGGGCGGTGGCCGGGAACCGGGGCTGTGGGGTTGGCCTCACCGGGCGGGTGGGCCGGGCGACCGCGAGCCGCCCGCACTTGTCCACAACCGGCGGGTTGTCCACAGGGAGCGATGTTCACGTTCGCCACCCATGCCTGAGCCGGCGCTACGGTCGACGGTAGGGAGGAGGCCGGGAGGCCCCTGGGGGCGTTTCACGTTTTGACGCGGGCACGTCACGCCGCCCCGACACCCCGCCCCCGACACCCCGCCCCGACACCCCGCCACCCTCAATCCCCCGGCTTCGCCGAAGGCGATCCCGACCCCGACCCCGAAGGCTTCGGCTTCGGCGGAGGCGGCGGCTTCTTCGTCCCCAACGGCGCGCCCTCCGACACGTCCGCCGGGAGCGTCGCCGTCGGCGCCGCCGGGAGCGCCTCACCGACCAGCGTCACCGTCCCGAACCACACCTTCACCGCCGTCGGCACCCCGTCGGGCGCGAAACAGTACGTCCCCGTCGCGATCGGCGGTGACAGCACCACCGAGTTCGACTCCACCGAATAGCAGTCGCCCGACGCGCCCTTCGGCCGCTTTCCCTCCGCGATCGACAGGGGCGCGTTGCGGTCGAGCAGCACGTCCAGCCAATCCGTGAACAGATGCTGCACCTGCGGGTCCGACCCGCTCGGCACCGACCCCGTCGCCGCCGCCACCCGCACGCACTGCTGCGGCCCCCCGGCGAGCACACACTGGAAGAACCCCTGCGCCGTCCACAGGATCGACACGTCGGCCCCGCCCCCGAGCGCCCCGCCCGGCACGTCGACCCGCCACGTCCCGTCCTCGGCCATGAGGACGGTGACCGTGCGCTCGCCCGAGTCGTCGGCCCACAGGTAACTGGCGGTGTACTTCCGGTCCTTCGACAGCGCGACGACCGAGGTCAGCGCCGCGCGTGGCCTCGACCACGTCGGCCCCGACGACGACGCCTCCGGCTGCGGCGCCGCCGCCCCCGACCCGCACCCGGACAGCAGCAGCGCCAACGCGAACAGGCCCGACCCGCACCTTCGTCCCTTACGCCCCATCGGCATATTGTGCGCGCGACCTCTCGTTACTCAGGTGGCGGCTCGCCGCACATTCGGTAGGCTGGCCACGCCGACGCCACAGCGAGGTGGCCCCGCCGTCGACCAGAGGAACCCACACGTGGCTCTCGTAGTTCAGAAATACGGCGGCTCTTCGGTGCAGAACGCCGAGCGCATCAAGCGCGTGGCCGAACGGATCGTCGCCTCCCGCAAGGCCGGCGACGACGTTGTGGCCGTGGTCTCCGCGATGGGCGACAGCACCGACGAGCTCCTCGACCTGGCCGCACAGGTCTCCCCGCTTCCCCAGCCGCGTGAACTGGACATGCTGCTGACCGCCGGCGAGCGCATCTCCATGGCGCTGCTGGCGATGGCCATCAACAACCTCGGCTACGAGGCCCGGTCGTACACCGGCTCGCAGGCCGGTGTGATCACGACCTCGGTCCACGGCAAGGCCCGCATCATCGACGTGACGCCGGGCCGGATCCGCAGCGCCGTCGACGAGGGCGCCGTCGCGATCGTCGCCGGTTTCCAGGGCGTCGCGCAGGACACCAAGGACATCACGACCCTCGGCCGCGGCGGGTCCGACACCACGGCGGTCGCGCTGGCCGCGGCGCTGCACGCCGACGTCTGCGAGATCTACACCGACGTCGACGGCGTGTTCACCGCCGACCCGCGCATCGTCGCCGACGCCCGCCGCCTCGAACGCGTCACCTACGAGGAGATGCTCGAACTGGCGGCCTGTGGCGCGAAGGTGCTGAATCTGCGCAGCGTGGAGTACGCCCGCCGGGAGCGGATGCCGATCCACGTGCGCTCGTCGTACTCGAACAAACCCGGCACCATCGTGTCCGGATCTATGGAGGACACCGACATGGAGCAGGCGCTCATCACGGGTGTGGCCCACGACCGCAGCGAGGCCAAGATCACCGTGCTGGCGGTGCCCGACGAGCCGGGCGCGGCCGCGGCGATCTTCAACACCGTCGCCGACGCCGAGATCAACATCGACATGATCGTGCAGAACGTGTCGACGAAGGGGACCGGCAAGACCGACATCTCCTTCACGCTGCCCAAGGACGACGGCCCGACCGCGATGGCCGCCCTGCAACGGATCCAGGCCAAGACCGGCTTCGACGGCCTGCTCTACGACGACCACATCGGCAAGGTCTCCCTCGTCGGCGCGGGCATGCGCTCGCACCCGGGTGTGGCGGCGTCGTTCTTCGCCTCGATCGGGGCGGCCGGCGTCAACATCGAGCTGATCTCGACCTCGGAGATCCGCGTCTCGGTGGTCACGCGCGACACCGACCTCGACGCGGCCGTCGCGGCCGTGCACAACGCCTTCGACCTCGGCGGCGAAGAAGAGGCCGTCGTCTACGCCGGAACGGGACGGTGACCGCGATGAGCAGGCCGACCATCGCCGTCGTCGGCGCCACCGGCGCCGTCGGCACGCAGATGCTGGCGATCCTCACCGAGCGCGCCGAAGCGGGCGTCGGCGACGTCTGGGGTGCCGCGCGGCTGATCGCGTCGCCGCGTTCGGCGGGGCGCAGGTTGTCGGTGTTCGGGCGCGAGGAGACCGTCGTCGCGCTGTCGCCGGAGGCCTTCGACGGTGTCGACGTCGCGTTGTTCGACGTCCCCGACGAGGTGTCGGCGGAGTGGGCGCCCGTCGCCGCCGAGCGCGGTGTCGTCGTCATCGACAAGTCCGGCGCGTTCCGGATGGACCCGCGGGTGCCGCTCGTCGTGCCCGAGGTCAACCCCGACACGGTCACCGACCGTCCTAAAGGGATCATCGCCAACGCCAACTGCACGACCCTGGCGATGATGCCCGCACTCGGTGCCCTGCACCGGGAGTACGGCCTCGTCAAGCTCTTCGCCGCCAGCTACCAGGCCGCCTCCGGCGCCGGGCAGGCCGGCATCGACGACCTCTACGACCAGTACGAGACCGTCGCCGGTGACCGCACCCTCGGGCAGACCCCGGGCGGCGTGCGGAAGGCCTTGGGGGAGAAGGGATCCGAGGTCTTCGGAGCCCCCCTCGCGATGAACGTCGTGCCGAAGGCCGGTTCCTGGAAGGAGGACGGCTGGACCAGCGAGGAGCTGAAGATCCGCAACGAGGGCCGCAAGATCCTCGGGATCCCCGACCTCGCCGTCTCGTCGACCTGTGTCCGCGTACCGGTGCTGGTCGGTCACTCCCTGGCCGTGCACGCGACCTTCGCGTCCGAAGTGGACGCCGACGCCGCGCGCAAGATCCTGGAGGCCGCGCCGGGCGTCACCGTCCTCGACGACCCTTCGCGTGAGATCTACCCGATGCCCGCCGACACCGCCGGCACCGACCCGACCTACGTCGGCCGCATCCGCCGCGCCATCGACGATCCGTACTCGCTGGACATGTTCATCGTCGGCGACAACCTCCGCAAGGGCGCCGCGCTGAACTCGGCGCAGATCGCCGAACTCGTGGTCGAGCGGGGCCTCTAGAACCCGCGGACTCAGGCGGCCCCGGCGAAAGCCGGGGCCGCTTCCAGGTCAGAACCCGTTCACACCGGTCAGTTCGGCGGAGAGGTCCCAGAGCCGCGCGGCCGACACCGGGTCGACGGCCCAGGACTTGACGCCGCCGTCGCGGGTGCCGTCGGCGATGTCGGCGACATCGCCGTCCTCGCAGTAGACCCCGCCATGCCCGTCGAGAAGCGGCGACGTCGCCGCCCAGATCGCCGTGGCCGCGCCCTGTTCGGGTGTCTTGAACCCCTCGGCCGCGAGCCCGTCGGCGGTGATCCAGCCGAGCGACTCCTTCTCCTCCCTGGTGAAGTGGCGCTGAAGCGGCGTCAGGATGCTGCCGGGATGGACGGAGAAGGCCCTCGTCCCGCGCTCGCGGCCGAGACGGTCGAGGTGCAGCGCGAAGAGGACGTTCGCCGTCTTCGACTGCCCGTAGGCGAGCCACCTCTCATAGCCGGAGGTGATGTGCGGGTCGTCCCAGCGGATGTCGGTGATGTGATGGGCACCGGAGGACACGGCGACGACCCGCGCACCGGGCGCCAGGGCCGGAACCAGCCGGTTCACCAGGGCGAAGTGCCCGAGGTGATTGACGGCGAACTGGGCCTCCCAGCCCGGACCGACCCTCGTCTCGGGGCAGGCCATCACACCCGCGCTGTTGACGACGACGTCGAGGCTCCGTCCCGACGCGACGAAGCGGTCGGCGAAGGCGCGCACGCTGTCCAGGTCGGCGAGGTCGAGGGCGTCGACCTCGGTCCCCGCAACGGCATCCAGGGCTTTCGCGGCCTCCGCGGGCCGCCGGGCGGGGACGATGACGTGCGCATCGGCACCGGCGAGCGCTTTCGTGGTGGCCAGCCCGAGACCGGAGTAGCCGCCGGTGACCAGGGCGGTGCGGCCGCCGAGGTCGATGCCGGTGAGGACGTCGGTGGTGGTGGAGTGCGCGCCGAAACCGGTGCCCAGCCTGTGCTGCGTGGGGATCATGCGCGAAATCTAGGACCTACAGTGCGCTGGAGGTCAAGCTAGAGTCGGCGGATGAGCCGACTCTCCATCGGCGCGGTCGCCGAGGCGACCGGGCTGAGCGTTTACGCGCTGCGGTACTTCGAGCACGAAGGCCTGTTCCCGCGCGACATCCCCCGCGACACCGGCGGCCGGCGGGTGTACGGACAGCCGGACGTCGACTGGCTGCTGCTGTGCAACCGGCTCCGCGAGTCGGGCATGCCGATCGCGGTGATCAAGCGCTTCGTCGACCTCGTCCGCGAAGGCGCGGGCAACGAGGCCGACCGGCTCGCGCTGCTCCGGCAGCACGAGGCGGACGTCCGCGCCAAGATCGATGAGCTGCACGCCTGCCTCACGGTCATCCACCGCAAGGTCGTCTCCTACGAGAAGCACTTCGCCGAAGGGACCGCGACCGGGCTCTGGGAGACCTCCTGAGGTCACCGCACCGTCAAACCCAGTGCCTGCGCGATCACGACCGCCTGGTCGCCGTCGATCACCGCGTCCTTGAGCTTCACGGTCAGGGGGTCGAGCGCGGTCAGATCGCTTCCGCGCAGATCCGCCCCGGTCAGGTCGGTGCTGCCCAGCATCGCGCCCGAAAGGTCCACATGCGACAGTGTCGCCCCGGACAGGTCGGAGCCGGTGAGGTCCACCTCTCGCATCCGCACGTTCCGGAAGCTCACGCCTTTGAGGTCCCGGCCGTGCAGCACCGTGAAAGACCAGTCCCCGCCCTCGACGCGCAACGGCCGCAGCACCGACTGCGGGAACTGCGAACCGGTCATCTTGCAGCCGCTGAAATCGGCGTCGAAGAAGTTGCAGCCCTTGAACACACAGCGCAGGAACGCCGAGTCGGTGTGCGACGAGGCGTTGAACCGCACCGTCAGAAAGGTGCAGTCCTCGAAGACGACCCCGCGCGTGCTCGCCTCGGTCAGGTCGACGTGCGAGAAGGTGCAGCGCAGGTAGCGCCGGTCGGCCAGCTCGTCGCCGTACCAGTCCTCGTGCCGGAAGTCGCCGTCCTCGATGGTCTCCATGGGCGCAGACTAGCGCCGGGCGCGGACACTCACGCGTCCCCACGGCCGGTCACGTCGGCGGTGTCGATCGTGACGAAGCGCCGTTCGCCGCCGGTGAGCACGCGCAGGAAGCCCGGCTCGACTTCGAGGACGTAGCCGGTGACCGGCCCGCTCGTGGTCTCGATCCGCTCGCGCGGCACCCACGGTGTCTGCACGACCGCGGCCATCACCAGCACGGCGACCCCGGCGGCCGGGCCGACCCGGCGTACCGACCACAGCGCCAGCCGATGGTGCCTTCCCTTGCGACCGCCCAGAACCAGCATTCCGAGCAGGGCCGTGAGCCCGGCCGCGACGGCCCCTGCCCACCACATCCGCAGCCCGAGGACCAGCGCGGCCAGCAGGACCAGCTCGACGACAAGCAGCACCTGGTTGCCCGCGTTCTCCCAGCGCGGCCGGCCCAGCCGGGCCAGATGCACCAGCGACAGCGGAACGAGCAGCATCAGCAGGGCCGCGGTGATCTCGGGGTCGGCCATGAACGTCCCGATGACGACCGATGGCGCGTCGCCGATGTCGACGGCGTCGGCGACCGCGAAGGCGGTGTCCCAGTCGTAGCCGGTGACGGCGAACAGCCGCAGCACCAGGAACAGCACCGCCGCGCCCGTCAGCGACAGGCCGGTCTGCCAGCCGGTCGTCCCCGTTTCCCGCTCCGTCCCCGTTTTCACCGGTCGACTGTAGAACACCCGCAGGAGAAACCAGTCCATTTGCGACATAGCGGCCGAGTGTGTGAAATGCTCTCGCGCGAGCCCGGCGAAAGAGCGACCCGGCGGCCCGGACCTCGTTATCGTGACCCGATGACCACCATGAGGCACTGGGACGGCGACCCGCACCGCCGCCTGGTCATCGCCCCCGGCGTCGGCTACAACCCCGACGCACCGCTCATCTGGTACCCCCGGCTCGCCGCCCTCAACGCCGGCTGGTCGGTCACCGACCTGTTCTGGCCGCCCGAAGGCGATGCGATCGGCTACGTCACCGACGGAGTCGCCGCCGCGCTCGACGAGAAGCCCGCCACCACAACGGTTCTGCTCGCCAAGTCACTGGGCACCCTCGCCATGTCGACGGCCGCCGAACGCGGTGTGTCGGGCGTCTGGCTCACCCCGCTCGTGGCGGGCGACGGACCGCTCCAGGAGCACGTCCGCGCGCACGTTCCCGGCCTGCTCGGCCCGCAGCTGCACATCGGCGGGACCGGTGACCCGACCTGGGACCGCGCCCGGATCCCCGGCCGCCACGCGGTTCTGGAGATCCCCGGCGCCGACCACTCCCTGCACCTGCCGGCCGACGTGTTCGGCACGATGGACGCCGCCAGGGCGGTCACCGAACGCGTCGTGTCCTTCATGGACACCGTCGCCCACGGCACCGCGACGGCCTGATCCGTCAACCGAACAGGTGGCCGCCAGGGCTGCCGGGGTAGAAGCCGTGGCATGCCCGGCGCATCTCGTCACCGCTGATCGCGCCGCTTCCGTCGCCGTCGAGCGCGGCGAAGGCCGCTGCGGTGCCGACCCCGCCGATCCCGAAGAACCCGGGTCCCCGCTATCCCCGCTTCCGCGTCAGCAGCAGGCTCACCTCGCCGTCCTCGGGGTCGACGATCTCGCCCCGGTCGACGTATCCCAGCCGCCGCAGCAGTTTCAGGGAGGCGGCGTTCTCCGGCGCGACCGTCGCGTGCACCGCGGTGAGGCAGCCGTCGCCGAGGCCGTGGGCGGTGATCAGTTCGGTCACGGCTGTGCCGAGCCCGCGTCCCCACACCGAGGGCGTGAGGGCGTAGACGAGTTCGTGGCCGTCGACGAGGGGATGCGGGCTCGGCTTGAGTTCGGCGTGCCCGATGTAGGCTCCGTCCTCCCAGATCGCCCAGATGTCCCAGGTGGGGCGGTGTTCGGCGAGGAAGGCCCGGCGGAAGACGTCGGCCACGTCCCCCGGCGGCATGCCCATCCAGCGCGTCACGTCGGGGTCGGAGAGGAGCGTGACGAAACCGTTCTCGTCCTCGGGCACGTAGGGGCGAAGCTCAAGGCGGTCGTTGCGCAGAGTCATGGTCACGACCGGAAGCTACCCGGGCGGCCGGGTCCCCGAAAGCACATTTCGGGGGCCCGGCCGCGGTGTCAGCCTTTGACCGCGCCGACGGTCAGGCCGCCGACGATGTAGCGCTGGAGCAGCTGGAACACCGCCACCGTGGGGATCGCGGTGAGCAGGGTGCCGACGGCGAAGATGCCGAAGTTGGCGTTGCGGTTGGTCTCGTTGATCAGCCCGAACAGGCCGATGGCGAGGGTCTTGTTCTCCGGCTGGGTGAGGAACACGTTGGCGATCAGGTACTCGTTGATCGTGCCGATGAAGGCCAGCAGCCCGGTGACGGCGAGGATCGGCGCCACCAGCGGCAGGATGATCCGGAAGAACACCTGCGTGTGCGAGGCCCCGTCCATCACCGCCGACTCGTCCAGCTCCTTCGGCACGGTGTCGAAGAAGCCCTTCATCAGCCACGTGTTCACGCCGAGCGCGCCGCCGAGGTAGACCAGCGTGAGGCCCGACAGGGTGTTGAAGCCGAAGGCCGGCCACAACTCGGTGACCTCGCTGAACATCAGGAACAGCGCGACGATCGCGAGGAACTGCGGGAACATCTGGATCAGCAGCAGCGACATCAGCCCGACGCGCCGTCCGGCGAAGCGGAAGCGGCTGAAGGCGTAGGCCGCGATCGCCGAGATGAAGATCGAGATGAACGCCGCCGAACCGGACACGATGATGCTGTTGAGATACCAGTGCGCGAAGGGCGTGTTCGCGAACAGGTCACCCACATTGGACAGTGACACGCCGTCGGTCGGGATCAGCCCGGTGGAGCTCAGCGTCCCCTGTGGATTAAGCGCCGCCGAGACGACGAACACGATCGGCACCAGCGCGAACACCACCGCGAGGATCAGGATCAGGTGACGCCACCAGTTGCGGCCCGCGGTCTTGCTGCGTGCGCTCATCGGTAGATCTCCTCCTGTGCCCTCGTGCGACGGAAACCGATGACCGAGACGGTGGCCACGATCAGGAAGATGAACACCGACACGGCGGCGGCGAAGCCGTACTGGGCGCCCTGGCCCCCGAAGGCGAGCCGGTAGGTATAGGTGATCAGCAGGTCGGTCGCGCCGACGCTGGAGTTCCCGGCGGCGAAGGGCCCGCCGCCGGTGGTGAGCTGGATGGCGTTGAAGTTGTTGAAGTTGAACGCGAAGGACGAGATCAGCAGCGGGGTCAGGGAGACCAGCAGCAGCGGCAGCGTGATGCGCCGGAAGGCCTGCCAGCCGGTCGCGCCGTCGATCTTCGCGGCCTCCAGCGTCTCGCTCGGGATCGCCTGCAGGGCACCGGTCGCGACCAGGAACATGTAGGGGAAGCCCAGCCACAGCTGGACCAGGATCACCGCGAAACGCGCCGTCCACGGATTGCTGAACCAGCCGACGTCGAGACCGAACATGGTGTTGATCAGCCCGAAGTCCTGGTTGAACATGTCCCGCCAGATCAGCAGCATCGCGAAGGCGGGCATCGCGTACGGCAGCACGATCAGGGTCCGGTACAGGAACTTGGCGCGCAGCCGCTCCTTGTGCAACGCGATCGCGCACAGCAGTCCGAGCCCGAAGGTCACCAGCACCGAGAGGATCGCGAAGGCGAAGTTCCACCACAGCACCGACAGGAACGGGCCGCGGATCTTCTCGTCGGTGACGACGCGGGTGTAGTTGTCGAGCCCGACGGCGACCTGCCACCCCTGCGGGAGGCTCTGCCCGGCGGCGTCGGTGAAGTAGCCGGTCTCGGGGTCGGCGGTCCACACCTCGCCGGTGACGGAGTCGCGGACACAGTCGCAGGCCTGGTCATAGGCGCGCGAGCTGGTCCCCTTGAAGGCCTTGGAGAGCCCGTTCGCGCGGATCCCGCCGCCGTCGACCGGGACGGCCAGGTCGGTGATCTCCTGGCTGCGTTCGGCGGCCTCGGCCGCGGTCAGGATCGTGTAACCCCTGGCCTCGGTGATCTTCCCCGACAGTCCCTTCTGGACGTCGGCGGGAACCAGATCCTTGAGGCCGTCGGCGTCTCCCGCCCAGTACCGGCCCGTCGCCGGGTCGGACAGGATGAACACCAGCGTGTCGTCGCCGCCGGTCGCGATCGCCAGGTCGTACTCCGGCGAACCGGGAACCTGTGTGATCGAGGCGGTCTGGATCGACACGATCGCCTCGTCCTTGCTACCGCGGTGCCCGTCGCCGAAGTTCGTGACCGATGTGGACAGTGTGAACAGCACCGGCACGATCTGGAAGGCGATCAGCAGCAGCGTCCCCGGAACGAGGTACTTCAGGGGAAGCCGCTTGTTGGGGGTGAGGTAGATCCAGAAGAGCAGGGCGGTGGCCGCGGCCACCACCCCCACTCCGATCCACGAACGCGCGCCGATGAGCGGCAGAACCGCCCAGACGGCGAGCGCGGCGACCACGCCGAGCAGCGTGATCCGTACGACCAGGCCGGTGAGGCTGGTTCCGGCGTAGCCCGGTGAGCGTTGCCGGCTCGCCGTCTGAACAGCGTCCATGGGTTTCGTTACTTCTTGATCGCGTCGCCGATGGTGGTGGCGGCGCCCTCCACCGTGTCCTTCACGTCGGCGCCGCCGACGATCGCGGATTCGGCCTTGCCGAAGGGGTCCCAGATCGCCGACATCTCGGGGATCGCGGGCAGCGCCGGGGCGCCGGCACCGGCCTCGGCGAACTTCGCCAGGTCGGGGTCGGTGGTCTTGACCTTGTCGAAGGACGCGGTCAGCGCCGGGGGACGCGGGTCGGCGTTGTAGAGCGCGGTGGCGAGGGGCTCACCGGTGACGTAGTTCGCGACGAACTCCTGCGCGACCGTCTTGTGCTTTCCCTTGCTGGCGACGAAGAAGCTCTGCACACCCAGGAACGGGGTGGCCTTGCCCATGCCCTCGAAGCCGGGGATGGGGGTGATGTCGTACTTGGTGCCGGCCTTCTTGATGTCGGTCAGCGCCCACGGGCCGGACACCAGGTAGGCGGTCTTGCCCTCGGTGAACAGCGGGATCGAGTTCTCCGAACCGATCGAGGTCTTCAGCACGCCCTTCTTGCCGAGCTCGGAGATCTTCTCGAAGGCGGCGATGGAGCCGGGCTTGCCGACGCCGAGGTCGCTCGGGTCGTAGTCGCCGTTGTCCTTCTGGCCGAAGAGGTAGCCGCCGGCGGAGGCGTACAGCGGGTAGGCGTGGTACGCGTCGCCGTTGTCGCCGACCTGGAGCGAGAGCAGCTCCTCGGTCTTGCCGTCCTTCTTGAGCTTCTCGGCGTCGGCGACCATGTCCTCAATGGACGAAGGCGCTTCGGGGGCGAGCTCGGTGTTGCGGATCAGCGCGAGGTTCTCGACGGCGTAGGGGGCGCCGTAGACCTGGCCGTTGTAGGTGACGGCCTTGAGCGCGTCGGCGTTGAAGCCGGTCTTCTGCGCGTCGGTCAGCTGGACGGGGTCGATGGCGCCGTTCTGGACGAGGTTGCCGATCCAGTCGTGCGCGCCGATGACGACGTCGGGGGCGTTGTCGCCCTGGGAGGCGGTGACGAAGTTGGCCTGGAGGTCCTTGGAGACGGCCTCGATCTTGATCGTGACGCCGAGTTCGCTTTCGAACTGCGAGCGGAACGACTCCAGAACCGGGGCCCGCTTGTCGTCGGCCCAGATGACCAGGCCGGGCTCGGAGCCCTTCGCCCCGTCGTCTGCCTTGTCGTCGCTACTGCCGCAGCCGCTGACGGCAAGCGCCAGCGCGGCGGCAACGGCGACGCCTGCGATCTTCACGCGCATTGTTGTCTCTCCGTATGGGGGAGGTGGCCGTCCGTGAGGGGGTGGCCAGTGTGAGTCCTTGTGAACGCAACTTAGCAAGAGATTTCAGGGATCGTAAGAGTTTGCAAGGACTTTGTTTTCACGTTTCATAGCGGTTACAGTCACCGCTATGCGTACGCGACTGGCCGACATCGCCGTGCAGGCCGGAGTGAGTGAGGCCACGGTCTCCCGGGTCCTCAACGACAAACCGGGCGTGAGGACCGAGACCCGGCAGGCCGTCCTCACCGCCCTCGACGTGCTCGGATACGAACGCCCGCCCCAACTTCGGCGGCACAGCGCCGGGCTCGTCGGGCTCGTCATCCCGGAGCTGGAGAACCCGATCTTCCCGGCGATGGCGCAGACCATCGGCTCGGCCCTCGCGGCCGTCGGCTACACCCCGGTGCTGTGCACGCAGTCGCCCGGCGGAGTGCCCGAGGACGAATACGTCGAGATGCTGCTCGACCGGAATGTCGCCGGGATCATCTTCGTGTCCGGTCTGCACGCCGACACCAGCGCCAGCCATGACCGCTATCACAGACTGGCCGACCGGGGCCTGCCGATGGTGTTCATAACCGGCTACGTCTCCGGCCTGCCCGCCCCCTGCTTCTCCTGCGACGACGCCGCCGCCGCGCGCGTCGCCGTCAGCCACCTCGCCGCCCTCGGCCACGAACGTATCGGCCTGACCTCGGGCCCCGAGCGTTTCCTGCCCGTGCAGCGCAAACTGACCGGCTACCGCGACAGCATCCGCCACTTCGGCGGCGAAGAACTCATCGAACTGTCGATGTTCGGCGCCGAAGGCGGCCACGCCGCCACCGGCCGCCTCCTCGACCGCGGTGCCACCGCGATCCTGTGCGGATCCGACCTCATGGCCCTCGGGGCGATCCGTGCCATCCGCGAACGCGGTCTGTCCGTACCGCACGACATCTCCGTCGTCGGCTACGACGACTCGCCACTGATCGCCTACACCGACCCGCCGCTGACGACACTGCGGCAACCGGTCCGGCAGATGGCCCTCGCCGCCGTGCACGCCCTCGTCGACGAGATCAACGGACAGGCGGCTCCGCACTCGGAGTACCTGTTCAGCCCCGAACTCGTGGTCCGCGCCTCGACCGGTGCGGTCAAACGGAACTGACCCATCCCCATCTAGGAGCCCTCCTCGTGACCACTACTGGACAAGAGTGGTGGCGGACCGCCGTCATCTACCAGGTCTACCCGCGCAGCTTCGCCGACGGCAACGGCGACGGAACCGGTGACCTCAAAGGCGTGCGCGACCGCATCCCGTACCTCGCCGAGCTCGGGATCGACGCGATCTGGCTGTCGCCGTTCTACACCTCGCCCCTCAACGACGGAGGCTACGACGTCGCCGACTTCCGCGACGTCGATCCCCGCTTCGGGACCCTCGCCGACTTCGACGCCATGGTCACCGACGCGCACGCCGCCGGCCTGCGCGTGATCGTCGACATCGTCCCGAACCACAGCTCCTCCGAGCACGCCTGGTTCAAAGCCGCCCTCGCGGCCGGCCCCGGATCGCCCGAACGCGAGCGCTACATCTTCCGCGACTCGGAAGTGGAAGGTGAACCGCCGAACGACTGGCAGTCGGTGTTCCACGGTTCGGCATGGACCCGCGTCGAAGACGGACAGTGGTACCTGCACCTGTTCGACTCGACCCAACCCGACTTCAACTGGGAAAACGACGAAGTACGCGCCGAGTTCCTCGACATCCTCCGTTTCTGGCTCGACCGAGGCGTCGACGGCTTCCGCATCGACGTCGCCCACGGCATGGTGAAAGAAGCCGGGCTCCCCGCACTCGGCGCACCACAGTCGATCGAGATGCTCGGGACCACCAAAGCCCCCTACTTCGACGTCGACGGCGTCCACGACATCTACCGCACCTGGCGCCCCGTCCTCGACTCCTACCCCGGCGAACGCATGGCCGTCGCCGAAGCCTGGGTCGAATCACCCGAACGCCGCGCCATGTACGTCCGCGCCGACGAACTCCACCAGGCCTTCAACTTCGACCTCCTCATGGCCGACTTCGCCGCCGCCGACTACCGCAAGGTCATCGACGCCGAACTCGCCATCAACGCCACCGTCGGCGCCCCCGCGACCTGGGTCCTGTCCAACCACGACCGGCCCCGCCACGTCACCCGCTACGGCGACGGCGAAACCGGCCTCGCCCGCGCCCGCGCCGCCTCCCTCCTCATGCTCGCACTCCCCGGATCCGCCTACATCTACCAAGGCGAAGAACTCGGACTCAACGAAGTCCTCGACCTCCCCGACGACGTCCTCGACGACCCCACCTGGAAACGCTCCGGCGGCACCGACCGTGGCCGTGACGGCTGCCGCGTCCCGCTGCCCTGGAAGAGCTACGGAGCCTCCCTCGGCTTCGGCAACGCCGGAACCTGGCTCCCCCAGCCCCCCGCCTGGGCCGAACTGTCCGCCGAAGCCCAAGACGGCGTCGAAGGATCCACCCTGGAGCTCTACCGCACCGCACTCCGCACCAGGCGCACCCACAGGCCCGGCGACGCCGTCACCTGGCTCGACTCACCCTCCGACGTACTCGCCTTCTCCAGCGGTGCCATTCGCTGTGTCACAAACTTCGGGGGTAACCCCATCCCACTCGCCGACCTCGGCACACTGGAAGGCGACATCCTCGTCGCATCCGGGCCCGTCCAAGACGGAACACTCCCCGCGAATACGACGGTGTGGATCGGGTAAACAACAGACCTGGGCCTACGGGCCTTGTGGGGTGGAGGCGGCGTCTCAGGGGTGGGGCGCCGCCTCTCTGTGTTTGTCCTGCGGAGGCGAACGAAACCGCCTGAGAGCTTAGGGGATCGGGCTGCGGCCCCTCCGCGGTGCCGGGTTCCCGGCGTGGTGGGTCTCGACCGGGGTTCCCGAGGTGAGGGTGCCGTCCGGCGTGGGCGAGTGCTCTGTGACGGGTTCCCGGCGTGGGTGCGGCTGTTTGGGTGTCGCCGTCCTCTTTGTTTTCGAACCCAGATCGTCATGCCTCCTTGTGCCCGTGTGGCGTGCGAAGCGGCCGCCGCCCCCTTTCGGGAGGCGACGGCCGCAGAGGCCGCGTCAGGCGACGGGGACCGTTTCTGCGACCGGGGCCGCGTCCGTGATCGGTGCCTTGCGGAGCAGCCGCGCGAGACCAGCCCCGGCGAGGGTGACGAGAGCGGCGGCGAAGGCGGCCGTCCGCAGACCGCTCGCGACGTCGGCCACCGGGGCCGGAGTGCCGGCGTGCAGATCGATGCCGGCGTTGGCGACGGCGACCAGGGCCGCCAGCAGAACCGCGCCGCCGATGAACTGGGCCGTGGAGGCCATGGCCCCCGCGACGCCCTGCTCCTCCGGCGCGACCTCGGCCCCCGCCGTCATGAAGATCGGCGGGAAGGCCGCCCCGGCACCCAGTCCCCATAGGACGATCGCCGGGAGCAGCGTCCAGTACTCACCGCCGACCGTCATGGTGATGCCGAAGACGGCGAAGGAGGCGGCCACGCCGGCCATGCCGATCGTGATCGAGGCGCGGGTACCGAACCGGCCGACGACATACGGCGCGACCTTGGCGGCACCGATCATCGACAGTGCGCTGAGCGGAAGGAACGCCAGCCCGGCCTGAAGGGTCTCGTAGCCGAGGACGTTCTGCACGTAGTTGGTGAAGAGGAAGTACTCGGTCCCAATGACGCCCATGAAGATGAAGACCACGGCCATCGCCACGACCAGGCTGCGATTCGCGAACAAGCGCAGCGGCATCAGCGGCGAAGGGCTGCGGTGCTCGATCCACACGAACAGGGCGAGCAGACCCAGGCCCGCGACGAGAGCGCCGAGCCCCTGGGGCGTCCGCCATCCGGACTCGGGGCCGCTCACCAGGCCGAAGACCAGGAGCGTCGCGCCGACGGTCGCGACGACCGCGCCGGGCAGGTCGAAGCCCGTGCGCGGACCGTCCACTGTGGTGTCCCGGGTGAGCAGCCGGGGCGCGGCGATGATGGCGAGGACGACGACCGGCACGTTGACGAACAGCACCCACTCCCAGCCGAGGAAGCTGGTCAGGACACCGCCGCCGATCGCGCCGACGGCCGCCCCGGAGCTGCCCGCCATGCTCCAGATGGTGAAGGCCCGGACGCGGGCCGTGCCCTCGAAAGTCGTGTTGATCAGGCGAAGCACGGCCGGGGTGAGCAGGGCTCCGCCGAGGCCCTGGACGGCTCGGGCTCCAATGAGGACGGTCTGCGAGTCGGCGAGGCCGCCGACGAGTGAGGCCGCGCCGAAGATCGCGATTCCGGTGATGAAGACGCGCCGGGCCCCGAGCCGGTCGGCGGCCCGGCCGCCGAAGAGCAGGAAACCCCCGGTCGTCACGGTGTAGGCGCTGATGACCCACTGGAGCGTCTGCGGCGAGAAGCCGAGATCGCGTCCGATGGACGGCAGCGCGACGAAGACGATGTCGAAGTCGACGGCGATCAGGAACTGGCTGATCGCCAGCAGCGCCAGGCGGAGGCCGGGACGGTCGGTGCGGTTCATGGCGGGGTCCTTCTACGGAGTCGAACGGTGCCCTTGGGGCACTTCTTGTAACGGGCAAGACGTTATGTGCCCGAGGGGTGCTGCGTAAGAAGGCAGATCTTTGTTCCGGTGGCACAGCGATGTGACCGTGCAGGTCAGAGGGGTGCGCGAAGAGCGCCGGTGGCGGGGGACACAGACGGGTAAGCTCGACGAGCCCATGGACCGTCGCCCGCGGTCGCGCCCACTCCCCGCCCAGGAGTTCCCTTGGGACGTGCCTTCCTGCTCGCCGCCGCCTTCCTCGCGCTGAGCGGCTGCGGAGCCGATGTCCCATCGCCGGACGCCATCGCGCCCTCGGCGTCCACTGTGGATCGCACGGTCGATCCGGTTGCCGCCATGGCGATCCTGGCCGAGGAGTCCTACCGCTTCACGCTCGACTACGTGACGCCCGCGATCGAGAAGCCCTTCGCCAGGTCGCGGCAGGAGGTGTCCGTCGAGGGGATCGCCGACGGAGGGGCCGAGGTTCTCCGGTCCACGCCCGTGGACCGGGACAGCGGCGAGGTTCTCGTGATCGGGGACGAGGCGTGGACGCGCTTCGACATCGGCGTGGGAGACACGGTGCCCTCGGGATGGCTGCGAACGGCTGCCCCGACGGCCTTGGGCGGACTCCACCCCTGGCGGATCCCCGACGCGCTCGGGTCCACGGACATGATCGGCGTAGGTCTCGAATACACCGGGACCATGCGGCTCTCGCCCGGCACGGTGGACGGCCTGGCCTCCGATGTCCTGCGGGGGAACGGGAGCGAGCCGTACGAGGTGTCCTTCACCTTGACCCTTGGTGCTGACGGTCGGCCCGCGTCCTTCCGCTTCGCGACCGCCGACGCATCGAGGTCGGCGGTGTTCGGCTTCTCCGACTACGGCGTCACCGTCACCGAGCGGGCCCCGACGGACGACGAGGTGGTCGATCCCACCGAGCTGACGCCCACGGGAGACGGCAGCGGACTGGTCTGCGCGGACAAGAGCGGCAAGGTCGTCCCCTGCACCGACTAGCGGCGACCCGGCCCGGCTCTCGCCGGACCGGGCCGCCGCCCGTCTACCCCCGTCTACATCAGACGGTGCCGGTGACCGACCACCACCAGCCGTTCGAGATCAGGTCGGGCCCGGTGGCTCCCTGTCCCCAGAAGTAGTCGTTGGCGTTCGTCTGGAAACTCAGCCCGGTCTTCACGGCCGGACCGTAGGAGCGGTACTTCACGCCGTGCGGCTCCTTCAGCAGCGCCATCGTCGCCCAGGCCTGACGGACCGAGTACGCCGGACGCAGCGTCCACCACAGGAACTTCAGCGGGAACAGGTACTTCGCGAAGGTCCCGCCGGTGCCGCCGCCGACGCAGTAGGCGTTGGTGACGAAACCGTTCATCATGTGCAGGCCGCGGAACGACTGGTTCCACACGTGCGCGTCCCGCAGGACCTGGCAGGACTCCAGTTGCAGCCACTCCAGGTTCCAGTCGTTGCCCCAGCGGGCGTCGCCGGGGACGATGCTGGTGTCGGAGACGCTGCTCTTGAACGTGAAGCCGCCGGGCCAGCCGTGCCCGGTGTACCACTGGGCGTCGACGTCGTCGGCGTACTCGTAGTCCCAGCCGCCCTTGCTGGCGTCCTTGAAGTCCTTCTCCCAGGACGAGGCGCCGCGCCAGTCGTGGTCGATGAACTGGCCCTTGCTCTGCATCACCGACTTGAAGCCGTTCGCGCTGTCCTGCGCGCACTGCCACTCGTCGACGGTCTGCGAGATGCCGACCGAGGCGAGCGCGAAGCCGCCGCCGCCCGGTTGCGAGGAGGCGGAGTAGCCGCCGTCGCCGTCCGCGGCGACCGACGCGATCGCGCTGAGACCGTTGGCGTCGGTGACTTCCAGGCTCACCTGCTCCTGCTTGGCGCCTTCGCGCGGGGTCCGCCGGTAGGTGATGGACGGGCCGGCGACGTTGTCGAGCACGGTGGTCGAGGAGGACCAGCGGTAGCTGTACGGTGCCGTGCCTCCGGCCACTTTGGACGACGCGGTCACGGTGTCCCCGCGTCGGTCGACCTGGACGGTGAACGACGGCGCCGAGTCGCGGACCGCGGGGACGAGACGGCTCGCCTGGGTCTCCTCCTTGCCGACCGGGTTGCAGGTGTACTGCGGCCAGATCTCCTTGACGGTGCCGGTTCCGTCGGCGTTGCGGGAGGTCAGCTCGGGCATCTGGTAGCCGAGCGTGGGTTCGCCCTGCTCGACGGTGTCGCCGTAGACGCGCTTGCAGTCCTCGCGGGCCTCGTCGGGGCTGATCACGTCGACCTTGCGGTCGGCGGCGACCTTGCGCAGCGACTCCGACAGCTCGGTGACCGTGCCGTTCTCGTCGAAGGTGACGCGCAGGTTCGCGCCCTGGCCGGTCAGTGGGAGACCGTCGAGGTAGGCGTCGAAGCTGACCGTCGTGTCGATCGGCTGCGCGGTGACGACGCTGCCCTTGTCGTCGGTGAGGGTGAAGTCGCTGTGCGAGATGCGCGCCTTGACGGACATGCCCTCGCTGATCAGCGCGATGCTCGCGAGCCGGTCGGCCTTCTGCACGGCCAGGTCGTCGGGGTAGGGCTTGATCCGGCCGAGGGCGTCGAAGTCGACCTCCTCGGTGACGGTCGGGTTGCCGTCCTCGTCGCGGCCCTGGCCGACGGTCTTGTGTGGCACGCGCTGGAACTTGGCGCCGTCGACGTACTGGAAGGAACCGTTGGGGAACAGGGCGTTCCCGATGCCGAAGGAGTCGGCGAGCCGGGCGCCGTCGTTGACCGTGAGGCCCTCCTGCGTGACGACGTAGACGGTCGCGGTGCCGCCCGCGGCGCGCGCCTCGACGGCCGGGCCGAGGGAGGCGGCCAGGGCGATGATGACCGCCCCGGCGCCGAGCACTGTGGACGGTCGGTGCCGGGTTGTGCTGTGGGCTAAGGATTTCATGCTGGTGTTACCCCCATACACGTTGCGTGTGCTGTCCACCGAGACGGTATTGACCGCTAGTGAACGGATACGGAGTAGTTAGGGCACACCTGTGGTCACCCGGCGGCGGCGGAGAGGGCAAGGATTTTCAGTGCCTAATCCGTGAGGGCTTCGACGGGCATCGGGAACGTGTGCAGGGACCCGAGCATTGGGACCGGGTCGCCTTCCCAGTTCAGGGCGAGGATCTGGTCGCGGCTGCGGCGGCCGATGACGAGCCGGGCGAGTTCGTAGAGCTCGGTGTGCAGGGTGGCGGCCACGGGGCCGGTGCCGAGGGTGCGGTCGACGGGATCGGCGACGACGCGGACGGCGGGCAGATCCTCCGGCCAGCGGCGGCCGAGGTGCGCGAGGGTGAAGGCGGCCATCCAGGCGCAGGTCTCGGCGTCGCGGTCGGTGGACATACCGAGGGCGCCGGCGATGTCCTGCTCGTGCTGCCAGGCGTCCTGGACGAGCAGGTGGCTGCGTTCGTTGCCGGGTGCGGCGAGGAAGGCGTCCATGTCGGGACCGGCCTTCGCCCATTCCGCGCAGACGTCCTCAAGGGACAGTCCGGCGCGGTCGGCGACCTGCCCGGCGGTCCATTCGGGCTTGGCCATGGTGGTCAGCCGGCCGGTGAGCACGTCGGTGCAGATGCCGGTGAGGTGCGCGTAGGTGTCGTGCACCGACCAGCCGGGCAGGGCGGGCACGGCCTTCGCCCGCGCCTCGGCGTCCAATGTGGACACGCGCTCGATCATGCGATGGCGGATCGTGCGGTACGTCGTGGAAGGCGTCATGCCCCAGAACTTAACGACCGAACGGTCGTGTGGCTACCCTCGTGTGCCGTTCGCCACGCCACGGATCGCGTCGGTGACGGACAGGTCGCCCGCGACCAGCTCCAGCGTCATCCCGGCCGTCGCCGGCTCGTCCAGCAGTCCCAGCAGGACCGCCGCGACGTCGGCGCGGGTCACCGACCCGCGCGGGACGGACGGCGCCAGGCGCACGCGGCCGGTCGGCGCGTCGTCGGTGAGGGCGCCCGGACGCAGGATCGTCCAGCCCAGGTCGCGTTCGCGCAGATCGTCCTCGGCGGCGGTCTTGGCGCGCAGGTACGTGGCGAAGACCGGATCCGTCCCTTGTGGAGGTTCGGCTCCGGCGCCCATCGACGAGATCTGCACGAAGCGCTCGACGTCGGCCCGCTCGCAGGCGTCGGCCAGTACGACCGAGGCGCCGCGATCCACCGTGTCCTTGCGCTCGGTGCCGCTGCCCGGGCCGGCGCCCGCGGCGAAGACCACCGCGTTCGCACCGGCGAGGTACTCGGCGACCGTCATCGGGTTCGTCTTCTCCAGGTCGCACAGGATGCCCTTGGCGCCGACCTCGGCCAGGTCGTCGAGATGGTCGGGATTGCGCACGAGCCCGACGGCCTGGTGGCCGTGCTCGGTGAGCAGTCGCTCCAGGTGCAGTGCGATCTTCCCGTGTCCGCCCGCGATGACGACGCGCATGTCGGCCTCCTTGGTCCCCGAAGGCCACTGTGTCACACGGCGGCGCCGCCGAAGTGGGTTTCGATGCCGTCGAGGAGCCGTTCGAGGCCGAAGGCGAAACGGGCGTCCTCGCCGTCGCCGGCGGGCGCGTCGAAGGGGAACGACTCCATGACCTCCATGAGCAGCGGGAAGTCCGCCTCCCGGCCGTGCTCGGTGAGCAGCTCCGGCGTGAAGAACGGCCCCTGAGCGGCCACCGCCTCCCCGTGCACCTGTTCGAGGGCGACGCCCCGGACGTAGCCGTTGACGAGCAGCGCGAGGTCGAAGCGGCGCATCGGGGGCAGCGCCAGGACCGACAGCGCCCGCAGGCCCTCCTCCAGCCAGCCGAGTTCGCGGGGGCCCATGACGCGGGGACTGGTCACCACGTCAAGCATCCACGGGTGCGCGAGCAGGACGGTGCGGGTCGCGTGCGCCCAGTGGGTGAGCGCGGGCCGCCACCCGTCGGACACGTCGAGCCGGGGCGCGTCGCCGGTCGCGGTCTCGATCATCAGCGAGATGAGGTCGTCCTTGCCGGGGATGTAGCGGTAGAGCGACATGGTCCCCGCGTCGAGCCGGCGGGCGAGGCCGGGCATGGTGAGGCCCGCGACGCCGGCCGCGTCGGCGATCGCGACGGCCTCGCCGACGATCCGTTCGAGGCTGAGCCCCGGCCGGGGGCCGCGGGCGGGTGTCCTCGGCGCGCCCCAGAGGAGCTCGACGCCGGGTCTCGGCTCGCTCATGGCGTGGTCCTCATGGTCATCTGCTCGACTTTACGGGGTCTAGACCCCCTGTTCCAGCGCCTGCGTATCTCATACGCTCGATGCGTATCGCATACGCAATAGGGGAGAGAACATGGTCACTCCAACGACGCCCAAACAGTCCTTCTGGCGCAGGCCCTGGGTCGCGCCCATGTTCGTGGTGATGGCGGCCTTCCTGGCCTTCTCGCTTCCGCCGTACCTGACGGGCGGCTCCCGGGTCGCGATCCGCGAGAACGCGCCCTGGCACCAGCCCAGCCTGGTCGGGCACATCGGATTCGGCACGATCGCCCTCATCTGCTGCGGATTCCAGGTGTGGCCGTGGTTCCGCGCGAAGTACCCGGCCGTGCACCGGCGGCTCGGCCGCGTCTACGTGTTCGCCGGCGTGCTGCCGACGGCGCTGCTCGGTATCGTCGCGTCGCTGACCTCGGTCGTCGGGATAGTCGGCAGGATCGGCAACACGACCCTGTGCGTCGTGTGGCTCCTGGTGACGTACCGGGGTTACAAGTCGGCGCGCCGGCGCCAGTTCGGCGACCACCGCCGGTGGATGATCCGCAGCTTCGCCCTGTGCACGTCCATTGTGGTCAATCGCCTGTGGATCGGCATCATGCTCGGGGCGCTGATGCCCTTCCTGGAGTTGGAGTACGACGGCGACATGGACCGGCTGATCCTCGACGCCGCCGGGGCGAGCATCTGGCTGAGCTGGGTGGTGAACCTGCTCATCGCCGAGTGGTGGCTGGAGCGCGGGAAGGGGAAGGCGCGGGCGAAGCGGGGCGCGGTCGCGCGGAAGGAGACGGAGGTCGAGGCGGCGGTCTGAGCTGGACCGTCGCGGTGAACCAGAAACGTGCTTCGGGACCGGCGGCGCTCGCCGGTCCCGAGGCGGCGGATCAGTTCAGGTTGATGTCGATGACGCGCACCGGATAGGGCCGGTAGGCGGCGGGCGTGGTGGTCAGTACCCACGCGTCCCGTCCGAGCTGCTCGGTCTCCCACGCTGTATGCAGGATCTGCAGCTCGTCGAGCGGCGGGTTCTTCCCGCCGCCGGCGGCCCTGCCGAGCGCGATCCCGGTGGTGGCGCGAAGATCGGCGACATGCGTGCCGCTCGGGAAGAGAATCGCCTGCCAGGCGTCCTCGCCGGCGCCGCTGGCGATAGTCGCCTGGAGAACGGCCAGGGAAGGCAAGATCAGGATCGCCGAGCCCTCATCGGCCTGGAGGTGCACGTCGAGCATCACGGGATCGCCGCCGAAAAGGGCGGTCAGGGCCGACCCGTCGGCGACGTAGACGGGTGTCGCGGTCACAGTGTCGCTACTCCGGGGTCGGCGGTCGCGGCGCGAGCGGCGGCGAGGCGCTCGCGGATGGACCGATTCGGCCCCGGCGTCTCCGAGAGGCCGAGCGCGTGCGCGAGGCGTTCGCGGTTGGCCGCGACCTCGGCGCTGGTGTGGCTACCGGTGGCGAGCTGGGCGACCGCTTCGCCGATGGTGACGCCGCGATCGGCGGCCAGCGCGGCGAGACGGTCGCGGACTTCGGCGGACACGCGGATCATGACATCACCCATGAAGCTACTGTATACTAGCCGTATACAGTAGCGGGCCGATTACACCGGGTCGTCTCGGGTGGGGCTGAAGTCGTTGAAG
Source organism: Phytomonospora endophytica (assembly GCF_014202425.1). Lineage (GTDB taxonomy): Bacteria > Actinomycetota > Actinomycetes > Mycobacteriales > Micromonosporaceae > Phytomonospora > Phytomonospora endophytica. The sequence goes on from NZ_JACHGT010000006.1 coordinate 253,317, forward strand.
GGCCGGGCATCGCTGGATGCCCGGCCCTCTTCCCACACCCCGGTTCTAGGACCCGAAAGCGGGCTCCGGCTCACGCACCACCGGCGCCTTGACGGGCTCGGCGTCGAGCGGCTGGCTCGGCGCGGTGAAGACCGCCTCGTCGAGGGTCTTCTCCGACCTGGCGACCAGCACCGGCACGACCATCTGCCCGGTCACGTTGGTGGCCGTGCGGATCATGTCGAGGATCGGGTCGATCGCCAGCAGCAGGCCGACGCCTTCGAGCGGCAGTCCGAGCGTGCTCAAGGTCAGCGTCAGCATCACGATCGCGCCGGTCAGCCCGGCGGTCGCCGCCGAACCGATCACCGAGACGAACGCGATCAGCAGGTAGTCCTCGATGCCCAGCGGCACGTTGAAGACCTGCGCGACGAAGATCGCCGCGAGCGCCGGGTAGACCGCGGCGCAACCGTCCATTTTGGTCGTCGCGCCGAAGGGCACGGCGAAGGAGGCGTAGTCGCGCGGGACGCCGAGGCGTTCGGTCGTGACCCGCTGCGTCAGGGGCATCGTGCCGACCGACGAGCGCGACGCGAAGGCCAGTTCGATGGCGGGCCAGGCCTTCTTGAGGAAGGTCAGCGGGTTCACGCGGCCGACGAAGCGCAGCAGAATCGGGTAGATCACCAGCATGACCAGCAACGATCCGATGTAGACGTCGGCGCTGAAGGTCGCCAGCGGCTTGAGCAGGTCCCAGCCGTAGGTGGCCACGGCCTTCCCGATCAGGCCCAGGGTCCCGATCGGGGCGAGGCGGATGATCCACCACAGGGCCTTCTGGACCAGTTCGAGGATCGACTCGTTGAGCTTCAGGAACGGCGCCGCCTTGTCGCCGACGGCCACCGCGGCCGCGCCCAGGACGATGCCGATGAACACGATCTGCAGGACGTTGACCTCGGTGAACGACTCGACGATGTTCGTCGGGATGATGCCGGTCAGGAAGTCGGTCCAGCCGCCGGTGTGCTCCGGCGCGGCCGCCGTCCCGAGGGAGACGCCCTTGCCGGGGTCGGTGAGCAGGCCCAGGCCGATGCCGACACCGACGGCGAGCAGCGAGGTGATGCCGAACCACAGCAGGGTCTTGCCGACGAGCCGGGCGGCACCGGACAGCTTGCGCAGGTTGGCGATCGAAACGACCACGGCGGTCAAGACGAGCGGCGGAACGGCGAGCTTGAGGAGCTGGACGAAGATCGTGCCGATCTGGGTGAGTGTCGTGGTCAGCCAGGACACGTCCCAGTTGCGCGCGACCCAGCCGAGCCCGGCGCCGAGCACCAGGCCGATGAGCAACTGCACGCTGAAGGGGACCCTCTTGACGAGAGCGAGCATGGGTGTGACTCCAGGAAAAGGACGCACGCGGGCGGAAAGCGGATAAGGCGTGCGAAGGGGTGAGCGAGGGGGCGATCGAGCGCGCTAGGGCGCGATCAGCAACACGCCACGCCGGTGACGCGGCAGTAATCGACGTGCAGGCGGCGGACCAGCCAGACACGGATGACGGAGAACCTCACGGGGAGTAAGAGTAGGAGCTTTGCCGCGTGATGGCCAGGGGGAGTGAGCGAGAACGCAGCTAGGGTGGCGCCGTGACCCGGATCCTGCACCTCTCCGACCCTCACCTGTCGCGCGGTGGCGGCCCGGACGCCGACGGCGTCGACGCGACGGCCTCCCTCGATCTGATCCTCCACGCAGTCCGGCACGTGCCCGGAATCGACCTGGTCCTCGTGACCGGCGACATCGCCGACGACGGGACCCCCGAGGCGTGCGAGGCGGTCCGCGACCGCGTCGGTCGCTTCGCCGCCCAACGCGATGTCCCGCACGTCTACACGACCGGCAACCACGACACCCGCGGCGCCTTCGCCGCCGTGTTCGGCACCGGCCACCTCGACGCCGGGGGCCGCGACGTCGGCGTCATGGGTACCGGTGTCGGGCATGAGCGCGCGGCCGTCTCGCACGTCGGCGGCCCGCGCGTGGTGACGCTCGACAGCCTCGTCCCCGGCGAGACCCACGGGGAACTCTCCGACGCCCAGCTGTCCTGGCTGCGCGAACTGCTCGCCGAAACCGCCGAAGCCGGAACGGTCGTGGCCCTGCACCACCCGCCGGTGGCCCCGGCGGTCTCGCCGCTGCTGCCGACGGTGAACCTCCGCGACGCCGAAAGGCTCGGCCGGGTCATCGCCGGGACCGACGTCCAAACGGTCCTCTGTGGACACTTTCACCTGCAGCTCTCCGCGCTGTGGCACGGGATCCCCGTCTGGGTCACGCCCGGAATCATCACCCGCATCGACCTGTCCGCACCACCCGGCCTCGAACGCGCGGTCAAGGGCGCCGGCGCCACCGTCGTCGAACTCGGCGGCCCGTACTCGCCGATGTTCCACACGATCCACGCCCGCGATCCCGAAGCGGGCCGACAGGTCTACCTCGTCGACGCCATGTCGGGCGAGGACGTGGACCGGGAGTAGTCCCGGCCGTACCTGGCACGATCACCGCCATGGACTGGAACACCGCCCTCAGCGGCCACACCGACCCCGCCGACGACCACGGCGACTTCGTCGAAATCGGCGTCCTGCACAGCCGAGGCGGCTCCGTCGTCATGTCCGGCCTCGAATCCCCCGAATACCTCGATTGGGAACTCGCCGACGGCCCCAGCCGGGTCTTCCTCGCCTACCGCGACCTCACCGACGGCGAACGCGCCTACGACCACCCCGGCATCACCCGCGTCGTCGCGGCCGTCGCCGTCATCCCCGAAGGCCTTACCCCCGAACAGGTCGCGAGCTCGCCGACCGACGACGGCGCCTTCGACTCGAACTTCCTCGGCCCGCTGTCGGCGGTGTACAGCGACCTGCCGGGAGTGCGGATCCCGGGCCCGATCCTGCTCGGCGACGCGAAGTCCGACCCGGAGGGCCATGCGCGCAGGACCGGCGAACTCGTCGCCGAACTGGCCCGCCAGGCGGCCGAAGGCGTCGCGGCGCCGGTGATCGAGGTCGCGATCGACCTGGAGTCGGGCGCCAACGCCTTCGTATTCCCCACGCACGCGCATGACGTCTCGACCACCGTTCTCGGTGGGGAGCACGCGCCCGGGGCCGACGTGAGCTTCGTCGTGTGGGGCGGGTTCGACTTCGTCGACTGACGCGGCGAGGGCGGGACCGCGACGGTCCCGCCCTTCGCTCGTTCCGGGCGTCAGTCGGCGTCGAGTTCGGCCAGGATCTGCCCGTAGCGGCCCTGCGCATCCCTTGCCGCGGCGGGTTTTCCGCCCCGCTCGCAGGCGTCGATGAGCAGGCGCCACCCCTCGTCGTGATAGCGGTCGATGGAGACGCAGCGCTCGGCCGCCGTCGAAGCCGCCGACGCGTCGGCGCGCGCCAGCTCCAGCGCGGCGAGGTTCGCCGCGGCGTCGGCCGCCGACCGGCGCAGCTGCTCCCGCTCGTGCACGACCCATTCGCTGGCGCCGTCCTCGGGCAGCAGATCCCCGGTGTAGGCGGCCATCACCGCTCGCAGGGCCGTCGCCGTCGTCGTGACGTCGCCGGTCATCCGGGCCCGGCGGGCGTCGTGCACCGCGCGGCGGAAGGCGACGACGTCGCCGTAACCGTCGGCGGGCAGGACCAGCCGGTAGCTGTCGCCTTCCCGGATCAGTATCCGGTGGGCGCCCCGTTCGACACCGGGCTCCAGGAGCCTCCGCAGACTCGACACGGCCACGTGCAGGCTGTGCGTCGCCGCCGTGCTCGGCAGCGTCGGCCACAGCGCTTCGACCAGGATCTCGCGATGCACCGGCGCGCCCGCGTGGATCGCGAGCAGGCGGAGCAGGGCGCGGGCCCGTGGCTTCACCGCGGTGAAGTCGATCCGCTCGCCGTCCCGGAAGGCCTGGAACCCGCCAAGGCACAGCAATGCCAGGGGAGCGCGGGTCACCGGGGCCGGACGCGGATCGGCCGACTCGGCGGGCGCGTCCAGCCAGCGGTCCACAAGGGACTGCGGCAGTCCGCATTCGACGGCCAGCAGCCGTGCCCGGTCGACGAGCTCGATCGTCTGCGAGGGTTCGGCCCTCGCCGAGGCGATCAGGCCGGCGACCTGAGCGCCGTGCGCGCCGGCGGCACGCGCGACGCTGACGGCTCGCGCGGCCTCCACCTCGGCGTCGGGCAGGTTCGCGGCGACCGCCGACAGCGCGTACAGCGACTGCGCCCACGAGTGCAGCACGCCCGCGTCGAGCCGGGCGCAGCGTTGCACGAGTTCGGCCAGTGCCAAGGGATCGGCCTGTTTGGAGCCCGCGTGCTGGAGCCAGCCGAGGCCGGTGGCGAGCACCGCGCCCCAGTCGTCGCCCTCACGCGTGCACTCCTCGCCGACGCCGATGGCGACCTTCGCGCTGTCCTCGGTGCCGTCGAGCGCGACCGCGGCCCGCGCCATGCGCGCCAGCCACGGGTACTGCGCCCGCTCGCACTCGGCCGCCAGCTCCGTGAGGCGGGACGTGCCCGCCGCCGGATCCTCGGTGAGGACGCCGATCGCCTGGCAGGTGCGCAGCGCGAGCATGACCAGGTCGGTCCCCTCGGGCTCCACATTGGACAGTGCGGTCGCCGCCTCGGCGAAACGACCGCCGAGGACGTGCGAGACCGCCCGGACGAGCGGCCCGTACGGTGCCGGCATGCGGTCGGCCTGGGCGGCCGCCATCGCCGGATGCCGCTGGGTCGCGGCCCGCAAGCGGTTCGCCCAATGCCCTTGCGGACCGGCGGGCCCGGGCATCCACACGCTGACGCGCGTGAGGGCGGCGCGGCTGTGCGCGCGGCCGTCGTCGTCGCCGAACAGGGCCGCCCCACGGATGAGACAGTCCGCGGCGGCGCCGAGCTGGCCGCGACTGAACAGGTGCTTGCCCTCGGCCAGACGCAGCCACGGGTCTTCGGCGACGAGCCACGCCGGGAGCACGTCCCGCCACGGTTCGACGCCGTCGGCGACGATCCCCGCGCCGATGCGCGAGAGCAGGCGCCGCACGGTCGTCCAGTCCTCGGCGCGCGCGTAGGCCCGCGCGGCCTCGGTCATGGCGCCCTCGTCGAGCAACAGCTGCGCGGCCCGGGCATGGTGCCGCCGAGCCGCCTTCTCGCCGATGCCGTCGGCCAGCGTCGCGGCCAGATGCGAACGCAGTGCCTCGTGGTAGCGGTAGGTGCGGCCGCCGTCGGGGCTGGTCGTGAACGCCTGCAGGCGTTCCAGCTCCGCGAGGTGCCGCGCCGAGTCGTGCCTGCGGAGCAGGCGGTCGCAACGGGCGGCGGTCAAGACGTCGAAGACGCTGGTGCGGACGAGGAAGTCGCGCAGTTTCGCGGGCAGTTCGGCCAGCACCGTACGCGCCAGATAAGCGCGCACCAGGGTCGCGCGCCCGTCGAGGGCCGCGACGGCCTCGCGCCTTTCGGCGAGCGAACGGCCCCTTGTGGACAGATGGAACAGCTGGAGCCCCGCGACCCATCCGCCGATGCGCCGGTCGAGGGCGGCGATGTCGGCGGGCGGAAGGGGCTCACGGTAGACCAGCCGCAGCAGTTGCTCGGTCTCCCAGCTGCGGAACCGCAGCTGTTCGGCGTCGATGATCGTCACGTCGGCGAGTTCGTGCCGGGCCAGGTTCAGCCGCGGCATGCGCCGGGAGGCGAGGACGAGCCGAAGACGTCTGGGCGCGTTCGCGACGAGCCGGTCGAGGACCTGCTCGGCCGGCGAGTTGTCCAGGCAGTGGACGTCGTCGAGGACCAGGAGCATGTGGTCGACGGCCGCGGCGTCCACCGCGCGCAGCAGCTCGTCGAGGTCGCCCTCGTCGCGTGGATCCGGCAGCTCGCAAGGAATCGAGCGCCGGATGTCGGCGACGAGGCGGCTGGAGTCGGCGTGCCCGGGCCCCACGCCCAGCCAGCCGACGGTCCCACCCGTGGTGTTGCGGAAGTAATGCGCGTAGTGGGTCAACAGTGTGGTCTTGCCGAACCCGGCCGGTGCGGTGACCAGGGCCAAAGGTGCGGTTCGTACTGAGTTGAGGTCCGCGAGCAGCCTGGTTCGCACCAGTCCGCTCGTCTCACGGTGCATGACGGTGTGCATCGCCCTCCTCCCTGCGCGGCCACGCCGCCGTTCTCCCCCGACAGGAATGAAGTGCCCGGAGGTCTCCGCGAACGTGGAGGGCAGCCACTGGGACGACCGGTTCGTTCCTGAGAGTAGCGAACTCTTTACATGATCACCGTGGCCGAACGGTCAGGTCGACGTGGCGCTTGGGACGATGGTCTTGCACTGGGCAAACGTTGGTCATGTTCACGGAACAGCAGGTCAGACGGGGTGTCTAGCGTCGGGTGCACAAGGTCCACAAGGGACTTAGGTCCCGAGCTTCAGGCGTGCGCGGAGGCTGGGCCGGAGGGCGAGAAATGCTGGCGAGAACCCGCCAAGCGCGAGAGACGGCGACAGCGGCGAAACCGCCCGCCCCCGCGCCCGGCCGCGCCTACGATGGCGAAATGACCGATCCCGCCGCCGAAGCGGCCCCCTCGCCCCTTGAGTCCCTGAGCACCGAGGAACTGCGCGAGCGCGCCTTCGCCCTCGCCCGCAAACGCCTCGACCTCGCCTTCTTCTGGGACGTCATCGAGCACCTCCCGCACTCCTACAACGCCGAGACCGACGGCTCGGTCGGGTCCATCGGCTCCGTCATCGACAACATCGTCGAGACCTACCAGGAGTTCCACGGCCGCGGCTACGGCGAAGAGGAGCCTCTGCTGCGCGCGGCCTTCGTCGACTACATCGAGAAGCACGGCAAGGGCTCCCGCTAGGATCGGAGTCTGTCGATCTTCGAGGCGGGAGCCACCTCATGACCACTGTGGACAGCGAACTCGTCACGATCACCGGCGTCGAGGAACTGCGCGAGCTGTACGGCATGCCCAAGGAGCGCGCGGTCACCAAGGAGCGCACGCGGCTCCTCGACGTCGACCGGGAATGGCTCGCCGCCGCGCCGTTCTGCCTCATCGCCACCAGTGACGCCGAGGGCAACGTCGACGTCTCGCCGAAAGGCGACCCGGCCGGTTTCGCGCACGTCCTCGACGAGCGCACCCTCGCCATCCCCGACCGGCCCGGAAACAACCGCGTCGACGGCTTCACCAACATCCTCGCCAACCCGCACGTCGGGCTGCTCTTCGTCATCCCCGGCCGCCCCGACAGCCTCCGGATCAACGGCCGCGCCCGGCTCGTCCGCGAAGCCCCCTTCTTCGACGACATGATCGTCAAGGGGCACCGGCCGAAACTCGCCGTCCTGGTGGACGTCGAGCAGGTGTTCTTCCACTGCGCCAAGGCCTTCCTGCGCTCGTCGCTGTGGAAGCCCGAGACGTGGAACCCGGCCGCGGTCGACACCCACGCGCGGCTGATCAAGCGCGTGCAGGAGACCGAGGAGACCCTGGAGGAGCTGGAGGCCTACTACGGGCCCTCGTACGAGCAGAACATGTACAAGGGCTGACGCCGGCCGGGGTCGCGGCCGCCGTCGAAGGTGAACGTGTCCTCCGCTTTTCGTGTACCCGACCCAAGGTCCGCGCTCGTCGCCGACGAGCGTGCCCGCGTCGTGGTCGGCGTCGCCTCCGCTACGCCTTGCCTCGACGGGTGCGTCGGCGTCGTTCGCCGCACCCGGCCGCCGGCGTGCCGGACGCCCGCGCGGTCGTGACCGGGCGGGCGTCGGCGATGTTCGTGGAGACCGTCACGTGCGCGGCGGTCGGCGTACGAGATGAACCACGGTTCACTTTCGGGCGAAGAACTCCAGCTCGGCGATCGCCACGACCTTCCCGTGCTCGTAGCCGTAGGCGCTCTTCACCGTCAGCTTGACCGTGACCACGTCGGAGACGCCGAGCCCGAAGGTCTGCGGCTCGGCCTGGTCGACCAGCGAGATCTCCTCGACGGTCTCCTTGCCGTTGCGCGACGTCATGGTCAGCACGACCTTCTCCGGCCGCGCCTGGGTCAGGAAGTCCTCCTGCACCCGGGACGCACCCGAGGAGATCACCAGGTCCACCAGCCGCACCGGACTGCCGAACTCGACCTCGACCCACTCGTCGACGCCGTCACCGGCGGGCGCCCAGTACTGGTCGGCGACCCCGTCGAGGAGGTTCCCGGCCTTCGTGCCGGTCGTGCTGCTCGACGTGCGGACCTCGCTCGGCACCACCGGGACGTGCTCGGAGAAGCGGTCCTTCACCGAGTTGACCACCGAGTCGACGTAGGATCGCGCCGGCCACATCGCGATCACCCCGAGGACCAGCGCGATCACGACGAGGACGCCGACGATCCGCATGATCCGGATCCGCCGCTGCGAACGCCGGTGCCCGGCGGCGTACCACTTCTTGTCCTCCGGGCGGCGCTTGCGGAAGATGCGCTTCCACCAGGGCGGTTTAGCCTCGACCGGCCCCGCCTCGCCCGCGAGCGAGGAACCGCAGCGCTTGCAGAACTTGCGGGTGTCGTCGTTGGCGGCACCGCACGGGCCGCAGCGGACCTGGTCGGGACCGAGCAGCTCGATCGGCGGCGCCGATGGGCGCTCGACGTGCGTCGGCCGCGGCCGGACCGGCGCGTCGGCGACGTGCCCGGGCTGGACCGGCGCCGGCTCGGTGGGGGCCGGTGCCTGCGCGGCCGTCGGCATGGTGGGCGCCGTCGGCATGCGAGGAACCTGCGTGCCGAAGGCGCCCAGCGCGGCCGCGGCCCCCGCCGCGGCGGGCGGGGCCTGCTGCGCCGTCGCGGGCGGGGACGGGTCGGCCGCCGGGGCCTGCGCCTGCGCGCTCTGCCCGTTGGAGTTCTGGCCGTCCCCTTCCCACTCCAGGTACTCGCCGCAGGATCCGCAGAACTGGTCGTCGGCGGCGACCGCCGCACCGCACCTGTTGCAGACCGTCATGTCGCCTCCGTTGTGACTCGGTGAGGGGATGTGTTCGCGGGGGCGAATGGCCGCTTACGTCTCGGCTTTCTTGGCGTTGGTCCCGGCGATCAGCACGAAGGACCGGCACACGTCCGAGTTCGTGCCGACCAGCCTCGGTCCGGGCTTTTGGCAGGTCAGCCTGATCACCACCGACTTCTCCGCCGGCACCCGCAGCGGGGTGACGAAGTGGTAGTCGAGGTCGCGGAAGTTCGCCAGCGACACGGTGAACAGCAGAGCCCCGTTGACCTCGACGTCGAGCCGCCCGGTGTCGCCCTGCGGGTTCTCCAGGACGATGTCGGTCAGCGAGAACGTCGTCTTCTTCGGGACCACGTACTGGTCGGTCGCGCTGGCGTTGGCGGCCGCGTCGGCCTCCAGCCGCGTCGACAGGGGCGAACGGGTCGTGCCCGGCGGAGGCGGCTCGGTCGACGGATCGGGGTTGCCCGACTTGGCCTCCTCGGCCTTGTCGTCGGCGGCCTCGGCCTTCTCCTCGGCCGCGGCCACCTTCTCATTGAGCTCCTCGACGGGGCTCGCCACCGCGTTCTCCGCCGCCGACTGCACGGCGGGCTTGAGCAGGAACATCCAACCTAGCGCCGCTAGCAAAGCGAGCGCCAGCAGCGCCGCCAGCCACCGGCCCGCGTGCCTCGGAATGATCGGGTTCTGGACCAGGTTGCCGTCGAGCAGCACCGGGGGCTGCGTCTCACGGTCCTTCTTGTCCATCGTCGTGATCGCGACCGCGTACGGGTGCGTGATCGACGGTCCGCGCCAGCGCGGCTTGCGGGCGCGCACGCTGAGCTTGGTGAACACCGCCTGGCCGGGCTGTACCGGCTGCTGCGGCGGGCGTGCCTCGAAGCGCAGAGCGTCGTCGGCGTCCTTGGCGTCGACGCGCACGCTGACCGGGATGTTGCCGCGGTTGTCGACGGCGACCTCGGTGCGCGAGAAGATCCGGCCACCGGCCGTGCGCGGGGTCAGCTCGCCGGTCGTGTCGGTGAACGGCTGGACCCGCAGCAGGCCCTCGGGGGCGACCGCGGTCTCGGGGTGCTCGCGGGGCAGAACGCGCACGGCGAAGGGCACGTCGCCCGCGGGGACGTCGGAGTTGCGGGGAGCGTTGAACGTCAGGCGCACCTGGGCGTCGGTGTCCGGGTACAAGGAGAGCTCGGCCGGTTCGACGGTCGTCCACGTTTCGGCGGTGCCGACCACCGTGAGTGTGTAGCCCTCGACGATCGAGCCGGTGTTGCGCAGAGTGAGGAACAGGCTCGCGGGCTCGCCTGGAGTCACGTCGAGCACGGTGTCCTGGAGGGCAGCCAGCGTCGTCATGCGCCGAACCTAGGGGTGCAGGTCGGCGGGGGCAGCGGCCACGCGGGAACACCTACAGGCAGACCGTTCTGCCCGATCGGCTGCCCCTATGCGGCTGCGTGCCCCAGGCGCGCGGGCGACTCTCTGTGGTGATGTTGTCCGGGAAAGGGGAGTCCTGTGCGCGTACGCTCTGGCGGCGTCTCCACCACGATTATGACGATCGCTCTAGCTTTAACCACTTTGCCCATCATTGAAGCCGTCGACGACGCGACCGCCAATGCCGACCCGGTCGTCAACGCCGTGGCCGCGCCCGGGCGACTCGCCTACTCGTCCCAGGCGTCGGACTTCCACTATCTGGCCAAGACGGGCGCCAGCGGAGTCGAGTCGCCCGTCCTGCCGGCCGACGTGTCACCGCCCGCCAGCAGCGACGAAGGCGACGCCCGCGCCGGACTCGTCGCCTGGATCGCCGACAAGACCGGGCGTGCCGTGATGTTGTCGAACCAGTCGACGGGCGCGGTCACCACGATCGTTCCGGCCGTCGCCGGCGTTTACAACCGCACACCCGCCGTTTCACCCGATGGTGCGTGGATCGCGTTCAGCCGGAACACCTTCGGCGGCGTGTCGAAGATCTGGAAGGTCCGCCGCGACGGCACCGAACTCCAGCAGGTCACCACCGGTACCAACGCCGATTACTGGCCGACCTGGGACCCCGACGGCGAGAACATCGCCTTCAGCCGGTACACGACCGCGGCCAACGGCTACGACCTGTACCGCATCCATGTCGAATCCAAGTTCACCTTGCGGCTGACCGCGACGCCCGCCCGTGACTACGAGCCCGCCTGGTCGCTCGACGGGACGCGCATCGCCTTCACCACCACCGGCCGCTACAACGACGCCGCCGGGTACCCCACCACCGAGATCGTCACCATCCCCGCCGGGGGCGGTGAGGTCCGCCGCGAGGTCTTCCCGATCTGGCCGCGGCCGAGCTCGCAGGCGGTGTGGACCTCCGTCGGCAGCACGCCGACCGCCGGGCTGGCCTTCACCAGCACCGAGGCGGGCGGCACGACCTCGGGCATCTACACGCGCCTGGCCGACGGTTTCGTCGTCGCCATCAGCGACCAGCCCGACTACGCCGAGAACAACGCCTTCTGGAGCGTCGAGCAGAACGCCGTCGGCTACACCGCCGACCGCCGGCAGCCCACGTCGAGGATCAACACGATCAAGGTCGACGGCACGAGCAAGCTCAACGTCAGCGACAAGTGGAACGACCGCGAGGACGCGCCGGCCTACTCCGCCGACGGTAAGCGCCTGGCCTACAGCCGCACCGCCGCCGACGGCAACAGCGCCGACATCGTCATCGTCGACCTCGCCACCGGCGCCGAGACGCTCATCGCGGGCGCGCGCCCGGGCTTCCGCGAGTACTACGTCGACCCGGCCTGGTCGCCCGACGGGCGGTTCCTGGCCTTCGGGCACGAGTACGCCAAGCTCGACGTCGGCGAGTTCCCGCCGCAGGTGAGTGCGATCGCCGTGCTCGACCTGACTTTGGGGACGCGCACGGAGCTGCCGGTCGAGTTGAGCAACAACGAGGCCTTCTACTCCTTCGACGGCGAACCGTCGTGGAACCCGGCGAGCGGGCGCCTGGCGTTCTCGCGGACATGGGTCAGCGTCGCCGGGGCCGACCCGGGCATGGGCCTGATGGCCCGTGACGTCGGCGTCGAGGCGGCGTTCCCCGAGGAGTCGGACACCGACCTGTTCGTGTCGGCGTACCCCTTCCCCGCGGGCGTGAAGCCGACGCAGCTCACCAACGACCTCGGCACGGCCTGCTCGCACGGCTGTGAGGACCGGGCTCCGGCCTGGTCGCCGACCGACCCGGGCAAGATCGCCTTCACGCGGGACTTCGGCGACATCGTCGTCGTCGACCCGACGACGGCGACCTTGACGACCCTGGCCGTCAACGAGGACACCGTCTACGGTGTCGCCGACCCCGCCTGGTCGCCCGACGGGGTGAAGCTCGCCTTCACCGGCTTCGGCACCGGCACCGCGCCGCCGTCGATCTGGGAGCTGCCGGCCGCCGGCGGCACCCCGACGCACCGCACGTCGACGCCGTACTCGGTGGGCCAGGCGGCCTACCAGAACGTCGCCGACTACGAGGTCGTGCCGACCGCCGACGCCGGGACGATCGAGTTCGGGGCGGCCACGACGATCCGTGTCGCCGTGACCAACCTCGGTACCGCGACGACCGTCCCGACGCTGACGCTGACCATCCCGGCGGGCCTCGCGGTCACGTCGGTGGTCCCCGACAGCGGCACCTGCGACCTCGTCGCGATGACCTGCACGCGGGCGCCGCTGGCGCCGAACACGCCGTGGAACATCGCGGTGGGCGTGACGGGCGCGGTCGCGGGCAGCCACGCGTTCACCACCTCGGTGGCGAGCCCGACGGTCGACCCGCTGCTCACCAACAACACCGCGACGGGCTTCATCACCGTCCTCAACCCGCCGGATCTGAACGTCTCGGGCGCGGCCTCGCCGTTCCCGGGGACCGTCGGGGGCACGCCGATCACGGTGACCTTCATCGTGCAGAACGGGCCGGGCGTCACCGCGCGCAACGTGCAGCTGAACGTGACCTGGCCGGCCGCCGTGCCCGCCAGGACCGCGGCCAGCCCCACGGCGTGCCTGACGGTCAACCCGTGTGTGCTGGGTGACATGGCACCGTCGACGAGCCGGATCGTCACGTTCACGTTCCCCGCGAACGTGCCGCTCAACGTGTCGGTCACCGGTGCGGTGAGCACGCCCGTCATCGACCCGACGCCCGCCAACAACACCACGAACGTCACGGTCATCGTCGTCTGACGCGACCGTTGACGCCCGTCCGTCGTCCGCCGCTCCCGTCGCGGCGGACGACGGACCCCTATAGGCAGACCGGTCTGCCCGATCGGCTGCCCTCGTACGGATGTTCATGAAAGACCCTCACCGTCATCCTCGACGGTGAGGGACAGGGAAGGGGACCGCTGTGCGCGTACGACCCGAAGTGGTGTCCGCGGTGGCCTTGTCGACGGCCCTCGCCCTGGTCGTCCTGCCGGCCGCGGAGATGATCGACCCGGCGAGCGCCTCGGCCGACCCGGTCGTGTTCGCCGACCCGGCGCCCGGCCGGATCGCCTACTCGTCGACCGACGACTTCTTCCAGTACCTCGCCGCCACCGACGACGAGGGCGTCGAGGCGCCGGTCCTGCCCCAGGACACCTCGCCGCCGGCGAGCAGCGCCGAGGGCGACACCCGCGCGGGACTGATCACCTGGGTCGCCGACGACGACGGCCGCGCCATCCTCGTGACCGACGGGACCACGGTGTCGACCGTCATCCCCGCCACCGAGGGCGTCATCAACTACGACCCGGTCCTGTCGCCCGACGGGACGCGCGTCGCCTTCAGCCGGCGCGACTACCGCGGCGAGCAGAACGGCTACCTGCACGTCTGGATCGTCAACACCGACGGCACGGGCCTGACACCGCTGCGCGCGAACGAGGCCGAGGAGACTGAGACGCCCGCCTGGTCGCCCGACGGTGAGAGCCTCGCGTTCGGCCGGTACACGACCACCGCGAACTGGGACATCTGGCGCCAGCACCTGGCGTCGGGCTCGCGCACTCGCCTGACCTCGACGGTCAACAGCGACTCCGACCCGGCCTGGTCCAACGACGGTCTGCGCATCGCCTTCACCGCCTCCGGCCGTTTCGAGGACGGTGAGGGCAACCCCACCACCGAGGTCGTGTCGATCCCGGCGGGTGGCGGTGACGTGCGCCGCGAGGTCTACCCGATCTGGCCGCGCGCCTCCACCGACGCCGCCTGGACCGGACCCGACAGCGGCCCCGGTTCCGGGCTCGCGTTCACGTCGAGCGTCGCCTCGGGCAACACCCTGGGCGTCTACGCACGCGTCGACGCCCAGACGGTCGTCGAGATCAGCGACCAGGACGACTACACCGAGAGCCATCCCTTCTGGAGCGCCGAGTTCGGCAAGATCGGCTATACCGCCGACCGTCCCCTGCACACGTCCCTGCTGCACTCGATCCGTACCGACGGCACCGACCAGCAGCCTTTCAGCGACCGCTGGGACGACCGCGAGAGCGACCCGGTCTACTCGCCCGACGGGACACGGCTCGCCTTCTCACGGGCGAGCGGCGAGACCGCCGACATCGTCATCGCCGACCTGCTCACCGGCACCGAGACGCTCCTGCCCGGCGCCCGCCCGGGCTTCGGGGAGCGTTTCGTGGACCCGGCGTGGTCGCCTGACGGGCGCTTCATCGCCTTCGGGCGCGAGTTCTTCTACTTCGGGCCCGAGGAGGGGCCGACGCCGGTGTCGACGATCGTCGTGGCCGATGTCGCCGGTCCCGCTCCCGGGTCCCGCACCGAACTGCCGATGGCCACGAGCCCGAACGAGTACAGCTATTCCTTCGACGGTGAGCCGTCCTGGGATCCGGCGACGGCGCGGCTGGTGTTCACGCGCGCCTGGGTGCCGCGAGGCAGCGGCGGCGAGGACCCCGGCGGGCCGATCCCGTTGCGGGCGGCGTTCCCCGAGGACACCGACACCGACCTGTACCTGACGGCGTTCCCGTTCCCGGCGGGTGTGCCCGCCTCGCAGCTGACGAACGACCTCGGTGAGGAGTGCGGGGAGGTCGACTGTGAGGATCGCGGGCCGGCCTGGTCACCGGCCGACCCGGCCAAGATCGCCTTCACCCGCGATTACGACACGATCAACCTGGTCGACCCGGCGAGCGGCGCGGTCACCGTCATTCCCGTCGACAACGACAACGTGGGCGGTGTCGCCGACCCGGCGTGGTCGTCGCTGGGCACGATGCTGGCCTTCAGCGCCTACGCCAGCGAGGGCCCGCCGTCGATCTTCACGATGCCGGCCGCGGGCGGCGATCCGGATCACCTGACGTCAACGCCGTCGGCGGTCGGGCAGCCCACGTGGCAGCCGACGGCCGACCTGATGGTCACCGCGACCGCCGACCTGGGCACGATCGAGTACGGCATGCAGGACACGCTGCGCGTCACCGTCACCAACCTCGGGTCGGTCCCGACGACGCCGAACCTGAAGCTGACGATCCCGCCCGGCCTCGCCGTCGCGTCGATCACGCCCGACAGCGGCTTCTGCGCACCCGTCGAACTGACCTGCACGCGCGACCCGCTCGCCGCGCAGGTGCCGTGGGTGATCGTGATCGTCGTGACGGGCGTGGCGACCGGGACGCACCCGGTGATCGCCGACGTGACCGGCAGCGCCTTCGACCCGAACCTTCAGAACAACCGGGCGATCACGCGCGTGACCGTCGGCCTGCCGCCGAACCTGGCGCTGTCGGGCTCGATCACGCCCGCGCCCGGTTACGTCGGCGGCGAGAAGCTGACCGTCACGTTCACGATCCAGAACACCGACGAGGCCTTCGCCCGCCAGGTGACGCTCGACGCGTCCTTCCCGGTGAGCCTGCCGCCGCCGATCGCGGCCGACCCGCCCGCGTGCCTGGTCACCAACCCCTGCCCGATCGGCGACATCGAACCCGGCGGCACGAGGGTCGTGACGTTCACGCTCGACCCGATAGCCGCGGTGGACGTCAACGCCGTCGGCGTCGTCAACAGCTTCGTCACCGACCCCGACCCGCTCAACAACGTCGCCGTCGTGCGCATCCTGGTGATCCAGCCGTTCATCACCACCAACCCCGGGCTGAGCCCGCCGGGGAAGGTCATCCAGGTGCACGGTGAGAACTTCCCGCCCGGCGCGAAGATCGGCTTCCGCTGGAGCGAGGGCATCTCCGCCAACGAGGAGATCATCGCCGACGACAAGGGCAAGTTCGACTCGCCGATGCTGATCTTCCACCGGGAGCGGCCCGCGAACCGCACGATCGACGCCAGGCACCTCGGCGGACAGCTGTTCGGGTCGGTGCAGACACCGTTCCTGGTCGTGCCCGGTGACCAGGGGCCACCGGACTTCGTGGGGAGAAGCTAGAACGTCCCGGGCCGTCGCGGAGTCGCCTCCGCGACGGCCCGGGACGCACGGGCTCATTCGGTGATGGTGGGCCGCACGCCGTAGAAGGGGCGTAGCTCCAGCCACTCGCCGACCGGCTCGCCGTCCGCACCGGGCTCGGCCGACAGCTCCCCGGCCAGCTCGACGGCCCGCGCGTGGCTGTCGACGTCGATCACCATCCAGCCCGCGATGAGGTCCTTCGTCTCGGCGAAAGGCCCGTCGGTCAGCGGCGGACGGCCCTCACCGTCGTAACGGACCCACGTCCCCTCCGGGGACAGCGCCTGGCTGTCGACGAACTCGCCGGTCTCCTCCAGCCGCGCGGCGAAGTCGCGCATGTACTTCATGTGCGCCGAGATCTCCTCGGGCCTCCACTGATCCATCGGCACGTCGTTGACCGCCGGCGGCGCTCCGCGGTAGTGCTTGAGCAGCAGGTACTTGGCCATGATGGGCCTCCCGGATATGGATGCGGCCCGTTCCGGCCGCGTTCGCAGCGGGGACGGACCCGGCCGCGCGAACTCGACATCCCGCCGCGGGTTTCTCAGCCGTCGTCCCGCACGAACACCTTCCCGCCGGCCCGCTCCACCAGCGCCCACCCCGCGACCTCGCCGACCACCGGCGCCCCCGCGCCGACCACCGCGTCGTCCAGCTCCAGCTCGGCGCCGTTGCCCCACAGGAACACCGTCCCCGCGAAGCGGGCCCCGTCGAGGCGCACCACGTCGCCCTCGACCGACGAGAACGCCGCCTCACCCTCGAACACCGCGCCGCTGAACCCCGCCCCGCCGAGCATCGTCGCGCCCGTGAAGACCCCGCGCCCGAAGCGGCAGCCGTCGAAGTCGGGATACAACAGCACCGCCCCCGTCAGATCCACGTCCAGCGCGTCGCCACCCCGCAGCCGCTCCGCGATGAGCCGCTGCGCCGACAACCGCACCTCCCGCTCACCCGCCGGGAACACCGGCACACCCGACGCCCCCGAACCGCCCGCGTCCGCGCCCATCGGCGCGATCGCCTTCTCCGGAGCCTCGTCGACCTCGACCGGTGCCCGCAAGTACGCGCACCACACGTCGACGACGAGCTGCCGGTACTCCACGTCCCGCCGCCCCAACTGGTCGAGCGCGTACAACCCGCCCAGCCGCACCGCCGCCCGGTCGTGCCCGAGCTGCTCCACCGACCTCGCGAACACCTCCCCGGACCGCGCGTCCTCGACGGCCCGCGCCGACACCCGCCACCGCGTCACCACCAGCGCGACCACCCCGACGACGCCCGCCACGACCAGCGCGGCCTCCGCCATCTCCACCGCCAGCGACGCCACCCACGGCCCCCGGACCCCCGGCAGCCCCGCCAGCGCCCACAACACGAGCCAGACCGCGACCGCGCTCGCCCCGACGCCCGCCAGGTGGCGGGCGGTGACGGGGAGAGTGGTGCGGTCGCGGCCCTGGATGTCGTCAGTCACCGCTCCACTGTGTCAGCTCAGCGAACGGTTCAGCTCCCCGTAGTCGACGGCGTCGGCGACGGCCTCGTAGGTGCCCGACTCGAACAGCTCCCGCGCGGCCTTGCGCGCCACCGCGTACGCCGCCTGCGCCACGCCCGAACCGAGGCTCAACCGCGCGACACCCGTCGCCGCGAGCTCGGCGACACTCGGCGCGCCCGGCCCGATGAGCAGGTTCACGGGCGCGTCGATGCCCTTGGCGAGCGCCGTGGCGGTCTCGACGTCGACGACACCGGGCACGAAGATCCCGTCGGCGCCGGCCGCGACGTAGGCGGCGGCGCGTTCGAGGGTGGCGTCGAGGCGGCCGGCGGGGTCGCCGACACCGCGCAGGTAGGTGTCGATGCGTGCGTTGACGAAGATCCCGGCCGCGCCGGCGGCGGCGAGACGTTCGGCGAACTCGGCGATCGGCAGCAGGGGCTCGTCGGTGCCGTGCCCGGCGTCTTCGAGGTTGACCCCGGCCGCACCGGCCTCGGCCACCAGACGCAAGGTCTCGCCCACCCCGGCGGCGTCGTGCGCGAAGCCGCCCTCGACGTCGGCGGTGACGGGCACGTCCACGGCCGCGACGACTCTGGCGATGAGGGCGATCGCGGCGTCACGGTCGAGGGCGTCACCGTCGGGCGCGCCCAGGCTCCAGGCGACACCGGCGCTCGTGGTGGCGACGGCGGGCGCTCCGGCGTCGGCGATGACACGGGCGCTGGCGGCGTCCCAGGCGTTGGCGAGGAGAAGGGGACGGCCGGGCACGTGCAATTCGCGGAAACTCGTCATGCTCCCAGTCGACCAGATGGGTACGACAAGTCGCCGGTGGTTTTCCGACCACGAGGCGGCCGCCGAGGCAGCCGTCGTTTTCTCGCTAGTCAATCGCCGGACCACGCGTGATGCTGGAGGACGTGAACGTAGACACCGAACACTGCGTACGGGTCGTCCAGGCCAAGGACGCGCGCTTCGACGGATGGTTCTTCACCGCCGTGCTCACGACCGGCATCTACTGCCGGCCGAGCTGCCCCGTCGCGCCGCCCAAGGTCGAGAACATGCGTTTCTACCCGAGCGCGGCCGCCGCGCAGCAGGCCGGGTTCCGCGCCTGCAAGCGCTGCCGCCCCGACGCCAGCCCCGGTTCGCCGCGCTGGAACGAGCGCGCCGACCTCGTCGCCCGCGCCATGCGCCTCATCGCCGACGGCGTCGTCGACCGCGAAGGCGTCCCCGGACTCGCCCGGCAGCTCGGATACAGCGTCCGCCAAATAGAGCGTTCGCTCAACGCCGAACTCGGCGCCGGACCCCTCGCCCTCGCCCGCGCGCAACGCGCACAGACCGCGCGACTGCTCATCGAAACGAGCGCCCTGCCCATGGGCGAGGTCGCCTTCGCCGCC
This sequence comes from Phytomonospora endophytica, assembly GCF_014202425.1. GTDB lineage: Bacteria > Actinomycetota > Actinomycetes > Mycobacteriales > Micromonosporaceae > Phytomonospora > Phytomonospora endophytica. The sequence continues at coordinate 272,345 of NZ_JACHGT010000006.1, forward strand.
GGCTTCTCCAGCATCCGCACCTTCAACGACACCGTCCGCGAGGTCTTCGCGCTCACCCCCACCGAACTGCGCCAGCGCGCCGCCCGCGGCCTCGCGACCGCGACACCCGGCCTGCTCTCGCTGCGGCTCCCCTACCGTGCGCCCCTCTGCCCCGACAACCTCTTCGGCCACCTCGCCGCCACCGGCGTCCCCGGCGTCGAGGAATGGCGCGACGGCGCCTACCGCCGCACCCTCCGCCTCCCACACGGCCACGGCATCGTCGCGCTCAAACCCATGCCCGACCACATCGCCTGCCAACTGTCCCTCGCCGACCTCCGCGACCTGTCGATCGCCATCAGCCGCTGCCGCTGGATGCTCGACCTCGACGCCGACCCCGTCGCCGTCGACGACCTCCTCTCCGGCGACCCCGCCCTCGCGCCCCTGGTCGCCAAGGCCCCCGGCCGTCGCGTCCCCCGCACCGTCGACCCCGCCGAATTCGCCGTCCGCGCCGTCCTCGGCCAGCAGGTCTCGACCGCCGCCGCCCGCACCCACGCCGCCCGCCTCGTCACCGCCCACGGCGAACCCGTCGACGACCCCTGGGGCGGCCTCACCCACCTCTTCCCCTCCGTCGAGGCACTGTCCACCCTCGACCCCGAGGCCCTGGCCATGCCCCGCACCCGCCGAAACACCCTCACCGGGCTCATCGCCGCGCTCGCCGACGGCACCGTCGACCTGGGATTCGGTGCCGACTGGAGCGAGGCGCGCACCAGGCTCCTCGCGCTGCCCGGCTTCGGGCCGTGGACCGTCGAGTCGATCGCGATGCGCTCCCTCGGCGACCCCGACGCCTTCATCCCCGGCGACCTCGGCATCAAGCTCGCCGCCGAAGCCCTCGGCCTGCCTTCGACGCCCGGTGCGCTCACCGCGCACTCGGCGGCGTGGCGGCCGTGGCGCGCCTACGCCGTGCAGTACCTCTGGGCGACCGGAGACCACGCCATCAACCGGCTCCCGATCGGAGACAGCGCATGAACCGCCGCCACACCGTCGTCGACAGCCCGATAGGGAAGCTGACCCTCGTCGGCGAGGACGAGGCCCTCGTCGGCCTGTACATGGAGGAGCAGCGCCACCACCCGGGCGAGGAGACCTTCGGCCCGCGCGACGGCGAGGGCTTCGACGACGCCGTCGCCCAGCTCGGCGAGTACTTCGACGGCGAGCGCACCCTGTTCGACCTGCCGTTGCGCATGCACGGCACGGACTTCCAGCGAAAGGTGTGGGAGGCGCTGCTGGACATCCCGTCGGGGGAGACGCGCACCTACGGCGACCTCGCCGCGATCCTGGGGCAGCCGACGGCGTCGCGGGCGGTCGGGCTGGCCAACGGGAAGAACCCGGTCAGCATCATCGTGCCGTGCCATCGCGTCGTCGGCGCCAACGGTTCGCTGACCGGGTACGGCGGCGGCCTGCCGCGCAAGCGGTTCCTGCTGGAGCTGGAGCGCGGGGGAGGGTTGTTCTAGGCCGAGCGCGGCCGGGGCGGCGCCAGCGTCAGTCTCTGGGCCTCTTCACGATGAAGACGCCGGCATCGAGGTCGACGCCGTTCGGCGGGGCGCCGCTGTCCTCGTCCTCGCGCATCATCGCCGTCGAGCGACGCTGCTCCAGTTCGAGGTCCTTGCCGGGCACGACGGCGGCGTGCAGCTGGTCGAAGCCTGTCGCCGAGATCTGTCCCGCGCGCTTGCCCCCGCGCCAGGGGATCCACTTCGTGCGGCCCGCCTTCACGGCGATCTGGTCGAGGATCGCGAGAACGAACAGCAGCACCACGAGTCCGGGCAGGCTCATCGCGAACAACGTGCTCATGATCTCTCCTTCAGCGATCGCTCTACTGAGGATGGCAGAGTCCCGGCCCTGAAACGAGTGGGCAAACGGGCGGCCCGTCGGTGCTGCCCGAAGGGGCGATCGAGGCTGCTCCTCCGAGCGCGCCGCACGCCCTGACGTCGGCCTCTGTCCCGAGTCATAGTCCCAGGACACGGCTATGGGAGCGGCTATGGCAATCGTTTGCCGTAATTGTGGGCGGCAGAATCCGGACGGCGCGCAGTTCTGCGCGAACACCGACTGCGGGGTGTTCCTCGACTGGGATCGCGGTGACGCGACACCCCCGCCCGTGCGCGGCGGGACCGACATTCCAAGACCGAAGAGTGAGGCACAGCAGGTGGCCGCGGCGGCCAGCCTGTCCGAGAACATGCTGTCGGTGCAGCCCGGGGAGACCGTCCAGACGACCGTCACGGTCCACAACGCCGGCAGCCAGGTCGAGGAGTTCGTGCTCCTGGTCATCGGCCCCGCCGCGGCCTGGGCGAGCGTCGAGCCCGAGCGTCTGTCGATCTATCCCGGCCAGCGCGCTGAGGCGATCGTCAGCCTCAACCCGCCGCGACGCCCCGAGACCGCGCCGGGCCACGCGTGGTTCACCGTCCGCGCCGCCTCGACCCTCCACCGTGGCCTCACCGCCGACGTGCAGGCGACCGTCGACGTCGGCGAGTACCGCGAGCTCATCGCGGCCCTCCAGCCCCAGCGCGGGAGCGGCCGCGGCTCCACCCGGCACGCCGTCGAGCTGCTCAACACGGGCAACGTCGTCGAACCGGTCCGGCTCACCGGCACCGACCCGACCGGCAAGCTCCGCTTCGACCTCCCCGGCGGCGAAGAGGCCGTCCCACCGGGACCGCAGCGCTTCCTGTTTCACGTGAAACCACCGGGCAAGTTCTTCGGGGCGGCCCAGAACTACCCTTTCGCGGTCGTGGTGACCCCGCGCGACCCGTCCCCGCCGATCCGCCTGGACGGCGACCGCGAACTCGTGCCGTTCATCGCCGGCTGGGTGCCGAAGGTCGCCGCGGGCCTCGCGGCGGTCGCCGTCGTGGCCACCGCCGGTCTGATGTGGCTTAAGCCGATGCTCACCGCCGAGGCGATCCCCGAGATGTCGTCGTCGCCGAGCATGGCGCCGTCCGAGCGCGCGAAGGGCTCCGAGGGCGCCTCGAAGGAGCCCAAGAAAACCGAGACTCCTTCACCTACGCCGGAGCCGAAGCCCGAGTTCACACCACCCGTCCTCAACCCCGAGGACTGCATCGACTACGACCCGAACGCGCTCACGATCGTCGACCTCGGCGCCGACGGCTGGCGCCTCGACGAGAACGGCACCCACGCGCTCGTCGTCTTCGACAACCAGGCCGACGCGCAACTCGGCCTTGAGATCGCCCAGAAGCACGACCGCTACTGCTTCGTCGGACGCGGCAACACCCGCCCCGACCCGCAGCAGTTCATCTACGAGTACTGGCTCGGCGGCGGCACCGACGACAAGGAGTACACCGAGGGCAACTGCGTGACCTACGACAACAGCGAGGTCCGCTACGAAGCCAGCGGCGACGCCTGGGGCGTCTACGCGGCGGAGCAACCGCTGCTCCTCCTCGACAACGAGACCGACGCCCAGAACGCCGTCACCCTCGCCGAGGCCTACACCCGGATGTGCTCGATCGGCACGTGGAACACCCGCGCCGACCACTACGCCTATCAGACGTACTTCTGGCTGCCCTGAGTGCCTGTTCGGGCACCTAACGATTCCCTCGCACACGGTCCGGCGGCTTCTGCCGGATCGGGGGGACGCACCGCACGATCAACGCGAGGACACCTAGACGCAGGAGGCAGCATGCCTACGTACTTGTCGCCAGGCGTGTACATCGAGGAGCAAGAGGCCGGTTCACGGCCTATCGAAGGCGTGGGCACCGCGGTGGCCGCGTTCCTCGGGTTCGCAACGCAGGGCCCGTACAACACCCCAACCCTGGTGAGCAACTGGAGCCAGTACACGCAGCTCTTCGGCGACTTCGCGCCCGACTGCTACCTGGCCCACGCGGTGTACGGGTACTTCCTCAACGGCGGCGGAAACTGTTATGTCGTGCGCATCGGGGGCAACGGCTCGACCGGGGACGGCGCGCCGGAGGTTTCCGGGCCGCAGGCGATCGTCGGCAACTACCGCGTGAAGGGCAAGGCACTGCCGCCCGGCTCGCGCGTCGCCGTCGAGTTCGCCGACGCGACCGGCGAAGGAGCGCCCAACGACCGCTTCACCATCAAGGTCAGCCGCGACGACCGCGTCGTGGAGACCTTCGACAACGTCACCTTCAAGCGCGGCAAGGAGAACGCGGTCAAGGTCGTCGCCGAGCAGTCGCAGGTCATCACGCTCGAAGAGACCGCGACGGTCACCACGGCCCCCGCGGCCGGGACCGTGCAGCTCGTCGAACCCGCCGCGACTCCGGCGCTGCCCGCGCAGATCGTCACCGACGACTACGTCGGCGACGCGTCCGACCGTTCCGGCGTCGGCGGCCTCGAAGCCATCGACGAGGTCACCATGGTCGCCGTGCCCGACCTCATGAGCGCCTACCTGCGCGGCGCGGTCGACCTGGAGACGGTCAAGGCCGTCCAGCTCGCCGTCATCGCGCACTGCGAGATGATGGGCAACCGCATCGCCGTGATCGACCCGCCGCCGGGGATGAACCCCCAGCAGATCAAGGACTGGCGCGTCGACCTCGCCGGCTACGACTCGAAGTACGCCGCGCTCTACTACCCGTGGGTCAAGGTCTTCGACCCCGCGACCGGCACCAACGAGTTCGTGCCGCCGAGCGGCCACATGTCCGGCGTCTGGGCCCGCACCGACGCCGCGCGCGGCGTGCACAAGGCGCCCGCGAACGAGATCGTGCGCGGCGCGGTGATGCTGGAGACGCACCTGACCCGCATCGAGCAGGAACTGCTGAACCCGATCGGGATCAACTGCATCCGGGCCTTCCCCGGCCGCGGCATCCGGGTATGGGGAGCGCGGACCCTGTCGAGCGACCCGGCGTGGCGCTACCTGAACGTCCGCCGGCTCTTCAACTACATGGAGGACTCGATCCTGCGCGGTACGCAGTGGGTCGTGTTCGAGCCGAACGACGACGCCCTCTGGTCGAGGATCCGGCGCACCATCAGCGCCTTCCTGGTCAACGAATGGCGCAAGGGCGCCCTGTTCGGGCTCACCCCCGACGAGGCCTTCTACGTCAAGTGCGACCGGGAGACCAACACCGCCGAGAGCATCGACGCCGGGCAGGTCATCTGCGAGGTCGGGGTGGCGCCGGTGAAGCCGGCCGAATTCGTCATCTTCCGCCTGTCGCAGTTCTCCGGCGGTGTCAGCGAGGTCTCCGAGTAACCCCCCAGCAGCAGAAAGGCAGGCGCGAACATGGCTCTTCCCGACCTTGACTCCTCGGTGGGTCACTCTTTCGGATGCGAGATCGACGGCATCGTCATCAAGCACATCACCGAGGTCAGCGGCCTGAAGATGGAACAGGACGTCATCGACCTCAAGCAGAACACGATGGACGGCAAGTTCGTCATCAAGAAGCTCCCGGGCCGCCCGAAGGCCGGCGAGGTCACCCTGACCCGCGGTCTGACCGGCGACAACAGCTTCGAGAAGTGGATCGAGTCGGCCCACTTCGGGAAGATGTCCGACGCCCGCAAGGGCGGCGCGATCATCGTCTACGACTACGAGGGCACCGCCATCAAGAGGTACACGCTGGTCAACGCGTGGCCCAAGAGCCTTGAGATCGGCGCCCTCAAGGCCGGTGACACCTCGGTGCTGACCGAGAAGCTGGTGATCACCTACGAAGAGATGAAACCGGCCGCCTGATGCGACGCTCCAACACCGCCACCCAGCAGCCGTCGTCCATCGTGGACGACGAGCCGGACGTTCCCGTCCGCGAGCAGATGCGCACCGAGTTCGCCTTCACCCTGCCACGCGGGTACGTCGACGAAGCCGGAACCGTGCACCGCAGCGGCGTCATGCGCCTGGCGACTGCCCGCGACGAGCTCGTCCCGCTGCGCGACGATCGCGTCCGGGAGAACTCGGCGTACCTCACGGTGGTGCTGCTGGCGCGAGTCATCACCAGCCTCGGCTCGATCACCGACGTTCACGTCGGTGTGGTGGAGAACCTCTTCGCCGCGGATCTGGCCTTCCTGCAGGACATGTACCGGCAGATCAACAGCGAAGGGCACACCCGGGCGGCGGTCCGCTGTCCGGAGTGCAAGCACGACTTCGAGGTGGACCTGTCGGGCAGCCGCCTGGGGGAATCATGACGTACGCGACCGACCGGCTGCACGCGGAGATCGCGTACGTCGCCTACCACTTCCACTGGCGTCTCGACGACATTCTCGACCTGGAGCACGCCGACAGGCTCGAATACGTCAACCAGATCGCCGGTCTCAACACGCGGGTGAACGGGGGGCGGTGAACCATGCGGTGGCCCTGGAGTCGTGACAAGAGCGAGGAACGTGCGGCAGAGCCGCCGTCACCGTCGCCCGTTCCACCCCCACCCGTCGCGCGGCGGGACTGGCGGTCCATGCCGCCGGTCCAGCGCGTACTGGGTGCGCATCCGCTGGTCAACCCACCGCAGGACTTCGCGTCGGGTCTGACGACGAGGCAGACGACGGGATTCCTGTCGCCGCTGGGGCACGCGGTCACGCCGGAGGCGCCGTCGGGCGTCGTCGAGGCGGTGCCGGTCCGCGGCGGGGACGTCACCGACCTGCCCGTCGTGCACGCCGCGCCGCCCGCCGCCGCGGGACCGAACGGTTCGTCGGTGGTGCAGCGCTGGTCGGACCCGTCGGGGATGTCGGTGCTGCGCTCGGTGAGCCCGGCCGCGCCGGCCGCTCCTGCCGGCGGCAGCACGGGTTCGGTGGAGACGCCGGAGCCCTGGAGCCTGCCGGTCGTCGAGGCGGCCACGCCCAGGCCGGAGCCCACGCCCACGCCCACGACTGTCGTCGAACCCGAGCCCATGCCGACCCCGGCCGCGCCCGTCGAGGCCCAGCCCGAACCCGAGCCGGTCGCCGCCATCTCGGAGTCGCCGACGCTCGGGTCGTCCGGCGACGCCGTCACATCGGTCGGCGGCACGTCCGGCTCCGGCGCCACCCCCGTCGGCGCCCCCATGATCCAGCGCTCGACCGAAGCCCCGGCGATGCCGATCGTCGAGGCCCCGGCGGCCACGCCCACCCGCCGTCGCGGAGGGCTCGGACCGCCCCTGATCTCGTCCGCCGTGGACATGACACCGGCACCACTCCCACCGGCAGTGACCGAACAGATCGCCGCCCCAGCCTCCCCAAGGTCATTGCCGGTGGGGCAGACCGTGAGCAGGATCGCCGACGAGCAGGCGCCCACCCTCGGGACGGTCGAACCGGTCCCTTTGGCCGGCGACGGCGGCACCGGGACGCCGACCGCAACTGACGCCCCGACCACCACCGCCGACACGCCGCCGCCGGTCGCGATGCCGGTCGTCGCCTCAACGTCGCCGACGGCCGCGACACCGACGGTTTCCCGCCTGGCCGCCGACGGCCCCACGCCGACCACCCCGAGCGCCCCGCCCGCCGAGACCACTCCGGCGATCACCGTTTCACGTGAAACGGACCCCACCACGCCGAGTTCGCCGACCACGCCCGACGCACCCACGCTCGGCACGGTCGACCTGCCCGCCGTCTCGGCCGAACCCACGTCGGCACCCAGCGCGGCGACCAGCACCGGGTCGGGCTCCACGTCCTTCGCCGCGCCGATGGTCCAGCGCAGCACCACCACCCCGACGCCCACGAGCTCGCCGACGCCCACACCCGGCACCACGTCGGCGTCCCCGGCAGCCGGTCTGCCCGTCGTGGGCGCCACTCAGGCCAGCACCAGCTCGACGCCTTCCACCACCTCGTTCGCCGAAGCCGTTCCCGGGCCAGGGGCCGCCCATCCTCCTCCCACTTCTGACAGTAGAGAAGCGCCAGGCGTGGGTGGCGAATGGTCCGAACCACCCCTTGTGGATAACCCGCCGGTTGTGGACAACTTCGAGGCGCCCGTCGTCACCGCCCAGCTCATCGGCGACCGGCCGCTCACCAGCAGTGCGTCGGCGGACACGGCCTCGACCGCATCGGACACCGACTCTTTCGGCACCTTCGACAGCGGCGAAAGCCTCGGCTTCAACGACGTCGGCACCGCCGGTTCCCCGGCGCTCCCACTCGTCGCCGGCTCCCCGGCCGCCAGCTCGGCGACGCCCTCGGTTCAGCGCGTGACGCCGACCCTCGCTGCCGCGCCGACAGGCTCATCATCCTCGGCCACGACGTCCGGCGGTGTCACGGTGTCGCGCTCGACCACACCACCACCCGCCATGCCGACGGTCCAGACCGTCCCCACGCTCGGAGCGCCGTCGAGCCTCCCCACCGGATTCACCGGCAGCGGATCGTCGCCCTCGTTGAGCGGCCAGTCGGGCGGCTGGAACACCGCCTCGCCCATCGGCACCTCAAGCAACCTCTCGCCGGCCACATCGATCATGACGCTGGCCGTGCCAGGGGCCGCCCATCCTCCTCCCACTTCTGACGGTAGAGGGGCGCCAGGCGTGGGTGGCGAATGGTCCGGACCATCCTCTGTGGATAACCCTCCGGTTGTGGACAACTTCACCGCGCCCGTCGTCTCCCGCATGGCGAACGGCAGCGCGCCGACCTACCCACGCCCAGCCTTCGGCGCCGTGATGTCCAACGGCACCAATGGCACCCTCACGCCCGCTTACCTCCAGCGCGCCACCGCCTCCGGCGCCGGGTCCTTCCCGACGGCCACCACCGCGGCATCCCTGCCGATGGTCGCCGCCCCCCCGCCGTCGCTGCCCCCGCCCACGCTCGTGCAGCGCGTCGATGAGGCACCACCCCCCGAGCCGCCGCCCGCCGCCCCGGCCGAGCCGGCGCCCGCGGCCAACGCCTCCACGCCGGCCGCCGCTGCTCCGGCGGCCGGCGCGGAGCCGACCGAGCTGCTCGCGAAGTTGTACGACCCGTTGCTGCGGCGACTGCGCGCCGAACTGCGCATCGACCGCGAGCGCCGGGGCGCCCTGACCGATTTGTGGCACTGAGAGGAGTCCTCCAATGGCGCTAGCAGACACCGAAGCGGTGGCCGTGTGTTTCGTCGTGAAGATCGACGACGAGAGCCTCGGGTCTTTCAACTCGTGCGACGGCCTCGGCTGTGAGTTCGTGATGGAACAGCGGGAGGAGGGCGGGAACAACTCTCAGGTATGGCAGCTTCCGACACGCATCAAGTACTCGAACGTGAAACTCAGCCGCCCGGTGACCAAGCAGAGCACGAAGATCACGCAGTGGTTCGCCAGCATGGCCAACGGGGTGAAGCGGAAGACCGCCACGATCGAGGCGAGAACCCTCGAAGGCACGGTCATCACGCGCTGGGCGCTCGTGGACGTCGTCCCGGTCCGCTGGACCGGCCCGCAGCTGACGGTCGACTCCCCGAAGATCGCCACCGAGACCCTCGAACTCGCCCACCACGGCTTCCTCGCGCCCGGAGCGGGAGCCTGACATGACCTCACCGGTGACGTTCACCTCCGCGGGCGGCGGAGGCGGAGGCGGTACCCCGTCGAGCCTTCAGCGCGCCTACCTCGAACTGCGAGAGCCGCCTGCCGACGGCAGCACCGCCCAGCCGGGCGCGCCCATCGGCCGGATCGACTTCCAGTTCAACCCCAAGGAACTCAGCCTCTCCAAGAACGCCAAATGGAAGCGCGATGCCCAGCGCAACGCCAAGAAGTCCGGTCCGCCGGAGTTCACCGGCTCCGACCCGGCGAAGCTGACCCTGGAGATGTTCTTCGACGCCACCGAGAAAATGGACAGCAAGGTCGTCAAGGCCGTCGAGCAGCTGTTCAACTGTTGCGTCCCGACCGACGCCAGCCGTCAGGCGAAGAAGGGCTCGCCACCGTGGGTCATCTTCCACTGGGGCCCGATGACGGGTTTCCCGTCGTACGTGAGCAGCGTGACCGCCAAGTACACCTTGTTCACTCCGGCGGGCACACCCGTCCGTGCGGTGTGCACGGTCAACCTGGAGGAGATCTCGGGTGAGCAGAGCGGCCAGAACCCGACATCCGGTTCGCGTACGGCCCGCCGCGCGCACATCGTGACCGCCGGCGACACGCTCCAGTCCCTGTCGTACCGCACCTACGGCAACGCCGGTCTGTGGCGGGTCATCGCCGAGGCCAACGGCGTGACCGACCCGATGCGGATCCCGGTCGGCACTCGCCTGCTGGTGCCCGCCGCCGACGAACTGCCCGGAGACGGCGATGGCCAATGAGAGCTTCGCGAACACGCTGATCGTCGAGGTCGACGGTACGGCGCTGCCCGCCGACGTCGCGTCCCTGATGACCTACGCGTTCGTCGACGCCAGCCGGAACCTGCCCGACACCTGCGCGCTGCGGTTCCGCGACCCGCAGCGCCTCGCCTTGCAGAAGGGGAAGTTCAAAGTCGGCGCGAAGCTCTCGATCAAGGTCAACACCGCCGAGCCCGGTGGCCCGAAGGTGCTGCTGACCGGTGAGGTCACCGCTGTCGAACTCGACCTCGACGCGGGCGGCAGTTTCACCGAGGTGCGCGGCCTCGACCTCGCGCACCGCCTCTACCGGGGACGTCGTGTCGCGGCGTACCCGGACATGGGTGTCGCCGACGTCGTGCGGAAGGTCGCGACGCGGGCGAAGGTCCCGGTCGGCACCATCGACGCCGTCTCGGGCGTCGGCGGGAAACAGCACACGCAGTTCAGCCAGGACAACGTCAGCGACTGGGACTTCCTGGCCCGCCTCGCCGACCTCGTCGGCGCCCAGATCTCCTGCTCCGAGGGCAAACTCGACTTCAAACTGCCGGCACCGCCCTCCGGGGCACCACCGAGCAGCGCGGTCGCGACGACCGACCCGCTCGTCCTGGAGGCCAACCGCAACCTCATCTCCCTGCGCGCGGCGATCACCGCCGCCGAGCAGGTGCCGAGCGTCGAGGTCCGCGGCTGGGACTTCGAGCACAAGCAGGAGATCACCGCCACCGAGACCCCGAAGCCCGCGGGCACCGAGGTCCCCGGGCTCGACCCGACGGGCATGGCCGGGAAGTTCGGCGCGCCCCCGTACCTGAGCACCAGCGCCGCCTACCACAGCCAGGGCGAGGTCAAGGCCTCCGCGAAGGCCCTCGCCGACCAGCTCGCCGGCGCCTCCGCCGAACTCGACGGTGTCGCGAAGGGAAACCCGAAACTGCGACCGGGCACGGCCGTGGCTCTGGCCGGTGTCGGCGAGCCCTTCGCCGGGAAGTACACGCTGACGAGCACGAGGCACTTGTTCAGCGAGACGGCGGGTTACACGACGGCGTTCACGGTGTCGCACAAGCAGGAGCGTTCCTTCTACGGCCTCATCTCCAGGGGCAGCGGCGGGGGAGGCCCGGCGGGCGTGAGCGGGCTGATGCCCGGGATCGTCTCCGACGTCCGCGACCCGCTCAAACTCGGCCGAGTGAAGCTCACGTTTCCCTGGCTGGCGAAGGACTTCACGTCCGGCTGGGCGCGCACGGTGCAGCTCAGCGCGGGCAAGGACCGCGGTTCGTGGCTGCTGCCCGAGGTCGGCGATGAGGTCCTCGTAGGACGCTGCGAAGGTGACATGGACACCCTCTACGTCCTCGGCGGCCTCCACAACGGCAAGGACACCGTCCCGGAACTCTCCGCACCCGGCATCGACGGCTCCAGCGGCGAGATCGGCGTCCGCGCACTGGTGTCACGAAAAGGCCACCGGCTCGAACTGGTCGACGCGCAGGGAAAGGAGGGGATCCTCCTGTCCACGGGGGACAAGAAGATCCTGCTGAAGTTCGATCAGACCGGCAAGACGATCGAGCTGACCAGCCCCGGCGAGATCAAGGTGAAGGGCGTCGGTATCACCATCGATGCCGGCACCGGCCCCCTGGAGATGAAGGGCAACCAGGTCAAGGTCACCGGACAGCAATCCGTCGAGGTCACCGGCACCCAGGTGAAGGTCGCCGGCCAAGGCCAGGCGGAGTTCTCCGCGGGCGGCCCGGTCACCGTCAAGGGCGCGATCGTCCGGATCAACTGACATTCACACCGGCAAAGGAAAGGGGGACCGCGATGCCACCCGCGGCCCGCGTCACCGACCGCACCGCCCATCCCGGGGTCATCACCGGCCCGGGCGTCGCGACCGTCCTCATCGGAGGGCTGCCCGCCGCGACCGTCGGTGACATGCATGCCTGCTCGTTCCCGCCCCCACCGCCGCACCCGCCGACGCCGATCATCCCCCCGGGGTGCCCGACGGTGCTCATCGGCGGCAAGCCCGCGGCGCGGGTCGGCGACATGTCCGCCTGCGGCGCTCCGATCCTGCCCCCGGGCTGCCCGACCGTCATGATCGGAGGCTGACGTGGCCGAGGAGTTCATCGGCGCAGGCTGGGCGTTTCCCCTGCGGACCGACGCCACCGGCTCGATCGCGCTCGTGCAGGGCGACCGGGAGCTGGTGGAGAGCATCCACCTGATCCTGGCGACCGCGCCGGGCGAGCGCCCGATGCGCCCGGAGTTCGGCTGCGCCATCCATGATCTGGCCTTCGCGCCCGCCGACGCGGCGACGGCCGGCCGGATCGCCTACGAGGTCCGGGTCGCGTTGGAGCGGTGGGAACCGCGCGTGACCTTGCAGGACGTCGTGGTGAACTTCGATGAGGTCGACAACGGCCGCCTGCTCATCGAGATCCTCTACAGCGTCCGCGGCACGAACGACCCGCGCAACCTGGTGTTCCCGTTCTACATGATCCCCTCGGAAGAGACCGCCGAGCTGCCCGCACAGGACGGTGAGCGATGACCCTGCCCGTACCCAACCTCGACGACCGCCGGTTCCAGGACCTGGTCGACGAAGCCAAGCGCATGGTGCAGCAGAAGTGCCCGGAGTGGACCGATCACAACGTCTCGGATCCGGGCGTGACGCTGATCGAGACCTTCGCGATGATGGTCGACCAGTTGCTGTATCGGGTGAATCAGGTTCCGACGCTGCACTACTTGCGTTTCCTCGACTTGATCGGTGTGAAGTTGTTCCCGCCGACGGCGGCGCGCGGCGACGTGACGTTCTGGTTGTCCGCGGCGCAGGACGCGGTCGTGGCGGTCCCGTCGGACACGCAGGTCGCGACGCCGTACACCGAGACCGAGCAGCCGGTGGTGTTCCGTACGTCCAAGGAACTGTCGATCGTGCCGTGTTCGCTGGGGAACATCCTGACCACGGCCAACGGCGGCCGCCCGGTGGAACGCACCGGCGACCTGCTGACCGGTTCGGGTCTCGCCGCGTTCCAGGCGACGCCGACGATCGGTGACGCGATCATATTCGGGCTGTCCGACGCGGTGCCGAGTTGCGCGGTACTTCTGCGCATCGAGTGCAACGTGGAGGGTGTCGGTGTCGACCCACGGGACCCGCCGCTGGCGTGGGAGGCGTGGAACGGGCACGGTTGGTCGCCGTGCGAGGTCGACCGTGACACCACTGGTGGTTTCAACAAGGCCGGTGACGTGGTCCTGCACGTGCCCGAGACGCACACACCATCCGTTGTGGACAGTCGCCGGGCAGGCTGGATTCGCTGCCGTCTGACGACTCCGGCTGAGGGCCAGCCCTTCTACCAGGCGCCCCCGCGCCTGACGGCGGTCACCGCCAGCACGATCGGCGGGACCGTCGCTGCGGTCCACGCGCAGCTCGTCCGCAACGAGATCGTCGGCGTCTCCGAAGGCACGCCCGGACAGCGTTTCCCACTCGCGCACAGCCCCGTCGTGGCCACCGAGGCACCGTTCAACGTGGACGTTTCCTCGCCCGAGGGATGGCAGGAGTGGAAAGAGGTGAGCTCCTTCGCGCGCTCCGGCCCCGAGGACCGCCACGTACAGATCGACCGCACCGCCGGCCAGGTCGTGTTCGGCCCCGCCGTCCGCGAACCCGACGGCAGCCTGCGCCATTACGGCGCCGTGCCCCCGAAGGGTGCCGCGGTCCGCGCCCCCGAGTACCTCACCGGCGGTGGCCGCGCGGGAAACGTCGCCCGCGACCTCCTGCGCGTCCAGCGCGACCCCGTCCCGTTCGTTTCGACCGTCACCAACCGCCGCCCCGCCACCGGCGGCGTCGACGGCGAATCCGTCGAGGACGCCGCCATCCGCGGCCCGCTCATGCTGCGCACCAGGGAACGCGCCGTGACCGTCGACGACTACGAGCAGCTCGCCGCCGAGGCCGCGCCCGACCTCGCGCGCGTCCGCTGCGTCCCCATCACCGCAGACCCGGGAGCCGTGCGCCTGTTGGTGGTCCCGTCCGTCCCGGACTCCCTCGACGTCGGCATCAACCAGCTCGAACCCAGCGAGGACACCCTCGCGCGCATCGCCTCCTTCCTCGACGAACGCCGCTGCCTCGGATCGCGCATCTCCGTGGAACCCCCCTTCTACCAGGGCGTCACCGTCGTCGCGCAGCTCCGCGCAAAGCGACGCAGCTCCCCGGAGGCCCTGCAGGAAAGAGCGGTTCGCGCGCTGTACAAGTACCTCAACCCCATCGAAGGCGGCGCCGACGGCCGTGGCTGGCCCTTCGGCCGGCCCGTCCAGTCCGGTGAGCTCTTCGCCGTCCTGCAACAGCTCCAGGGCGTCGACCTTGTCGAAGACGTGCGCCTCTTCGGCGCCGACCCCTCGACAGGCAAGCGCGGCTCGGCCGTGCAGCGCCTCGACCTGCAGCCCCACGCGCTGGTGTTCTCCTACGGGCACCAGGTCCGCATCACCGAGGAGTGACGATGCGCAACGGGATCCCGGGCCTGCCGACGCCCCACCCCATCGGCGAGTCGATGCCCGCCGTCTACGCCGAGGACGCCTTCGCACAGCGCTTCACCAGCGCACTCGACGAGGTCCTCGCACCGATCTTCGCCACCCTCGACTGCTTCGAGGCCTACCTCGACCCGGCCATGGCGCCCGAGGACCTCGTCGACTGGCTCGCCGACTGGGTGGCGCTGCCCATCGATGACAGCTGGACCATCGAGCGCAGGCGGGAACTCGTCCGGCACGCCGTCCAGTTGCACCGCTGGCGCGGCACGAAGAAAGGGCTGGCCGCGCACGTACGGCTGCTCACTGGAGGGGACGTCGAGATCACCGACAACGGGGGATGCACCTGGTCGCGTACGGCTTTGGCCAAGCTGCCCGGCACCCCCACCCCATCGGTGGAGGTCCTGGTGAGGGTGACCACGACGGCTGGGGTCGACGTGGGACGACTGTCGGCGACCGTCTCCGACGCCGTCCCCGCACACGTCCCCACCAAGATCCGCGTCGTCCCCACGGGACGAGCCCAAGTGCCCGGTTAGCGGTTTTTGTCAGAGGTCGTGTTTACCGTGAGCGCATGATCCGACTCACCGACGTCGTCATCGACTGCCCCGACCCGAACGCGCTCGCTCGTTTCTACTCCGGCCTCACCGGATGGCCGCTGGACAAGGACGCCGAGGACTGGGCCTCCATCCGCACGGAAGGCCATGCCGCGCTGGCGTTCCAGCGTGCCGACGACCACCGCCCACCACACTGGCCGGACCCGGAGCGCCCCCAGCAGATGCACCTCGACTTCGAAGTCGACGACTTCGCGCCCGCGCGTGCGCGCGCGGAGGAACTCGGCGCCGAGTTCGTCGAGGCCCACGTCGGCCCGCGCGGCTACGGATGGATGGTCATGACCGACCCGGCCGGCCATCCGTTTTGCCTGACTCGTCAACCGAACGGATGATTCCTACCCAAACATATGTTCGAAACATCTTCACTTGACACCATTCATGACAGACCGCAAGAACCGGACACAGGGCTACAGCTCGTTCAATGAGCACAGCGATCAGGGGCCGTTGTACCGACTCTCGCAAAGGGCATGCCATGTTTGTCGATTCCCCCGAACTGACCAACAACGTCCTCAACCTGCTCGGAGACGTGCGCCGTACCGAAGGCCGCATCCTCCAGCACCTCGCCAGCATCCACGCCCAAGGCGGCCTCGCCTCCGCCGGCTGGAACGGCTCACTCGCCGGCTGGCTCATCGCCAAAGCGGGCCTGGCGAAATACCGCGCCCAGCTATGGCAACAGGCGGCCACGCACCTCGAGTTCCTTCCGGCCACGGCCTACGCCGTCACCACGGGCGCGATCTCGATCGACCAGGCCGCACCGGTCTTCCGCGCCGTCGCCCGCGGCCACCGTGCCGCACTCACCGACAAGTTCGACGAACCCATCCCCTCCGACTACGTACCCGGCAGGCCACTGTGGACGCTCGACGAACTGTTCGCCGAGCTCGCCCAACACGAACCGGTCCAGACGGTCAACCAGGCCGTCAAGGAGTTCCTCAACCGAGTCGACGCCGAACGCCAGGCCCGTGACTTCGAGCGGCTCCAGGAGCGCCGCCACGTCCTGTTCACGCCCACCCTCGACGGCTCCTGGCATCTTGAGGGCCTACTCGACCCACTCGCGGGGGCGAGCGTGCAGACCGCCCTCGACTCACTGATGACACCAGAGGGCTCCACCGACCAGCGCAGCACCGGACAGCGCCGGGCCGACGCCCTACGCGACCTCGCCGAGACCGGGACCGGCGCCAACGGTCGCGGGGTGACCACCGTCGTCGTCACCGTCGACAACCTCGCCTTGACGACGGACGTCACGAAGCTGCCCTCGGCCGGTGTGGCCGAGCGGCGCCTCACCCGGCCCTGGGCCGACCTGGAAGGGGCACCGCTCCCGGTGCCGATCGCCCGCAAACTCGCCTGCGACGCTCGCATCATCCCCGCCGTCCTCGACAGCGACGGTCGCGTCCTCGACGTCGGCCGTGCCAAGCGCCTGGTCACCACGGGGCTCCGCCAGGCACTCGCCATCGAGCAACCGACCTGCATGTTCCCTCGCTGCACCGTTTCCTGGCGTCGTGCCGACGCACACCACATCGTCCCCTGGGCCGAGGGTGGCAGGACCGACCTCGACAACCTCGTGCACGTCTGCGGTCGTCACCACGACGCGGCTCACTCCGCCAACTGGACCGTTCACAGGGACCCGGACGACGGCTCGATCGTCTGGACCGGGACGGCAGGCGAAGTCCATCGCGAGCCCCTCCAGGGCCGTGCTGTGGAGGCTCGTCGTCGCCTGGCGGCCCGAGCGAAGGCCGACCGGTCCCGGATCACGATGCCCGACATCCTGGGAGACCTGGAAGTTCCCACCGACGAGGTGGAGGCGCCGGAGACCATGGTGGCCGCAGCGGCATCGCCGGACCCCGGCTCGGCACCGAAGGTCACGCCCGACAACGAACTCGATCCCACATCCGAAAGCGGCACCCGGCCCAGGCCTGAAACGTTTGCCGGCCCCGCCATGCCTGCCGACGACTCGACGGAGTCCACGTCACCTGCCTGCGCCGTCCCGTCATCGAAGTCCCGCCGCAAGGCGGGCTCCAAGCCCCACGGCAAGTCCTCGCGTCCGCAAGGGGGCCAGACCCGCCGTCAGCGCCCTCGACAGGCACGCAACTACCGACGGCAGTCCGGGAAGCAACGATGACGTGGGCGCAGGCTTTCTCTCTGCCAGGAACCGCTCCCGCCAGCCTGGTCGTCCCCGGCCCCCGATACCTCCAACCCAGCCCACCAACGGCTAGGGCTGTGGCCGCGCCCACAGCTCTAGCCACCCCGGCCAGGCGCCGATCTCAGCCTTCGCCCGCAGCCCGGGTCAGGTTCATCGCCGGGAGTCGGCTCACTCGGTAACGAAGTACGAGTACGGAGCCACCGAGACGCCTTCCACGATGCTGCGTTCGTCGTCCTCGGAGGCTCCGGGGTCGAGATCACCGGCCCACAGGGAGTCCATTGACCAGACGGCGAAACCGGCGTGAAACTCGAACCCGATGTCGGACGGAGTGCAGGTGTAGCCCCGTCCTTCGAGCTCGGCGACGACCTCGCCGATGAAGCGGTAGGTCAGCTGAACACCGTCGAAGGTGACCTCTTCGCCACCGTCTCCGCTGTAGCCGAGTTCGACCAGTTCAACGGTGTCGTCAGGGAGGTAATGCACCACGAGGGTCGGTGTCGTCTCGTAGACCGCGGGCGACGAACCGGGGCCGTGGACGGGCCGGCCGACACGGTTCTCAACGTCGGCGCGACTGTCACCGACGTGGACGAGTGGAACGCCGCGCTCAGGCGTGATCTCCATGGCTGCTCCGGTCGGGTGGAGTGGGCTCGGGCTTGCGCACACCAGGAGTGTCGCGCGGGGTCCGGCCCGGCATGGCGGCGGGTTTGCGTCAGCCGGGCCCGCCATCGGCGCGGTCGAGAAGGTCGCGGACGGCGGTGGCGGCGGCGTCGCGTTGTTCGATGTGGAGGTACTGGTGGGAGGCGCCGTCGAGGATGCGGTGTTCGCCGCGCGGGACGGAGGCGGCCATCGCGGTGTGGAGGGAGGTGACGCCGTCGTGAGCCCGACGCATCTGTTCCTCGGTGAGGAATCCGGCCCAGTAGAGGTTGCGGCCGCCGGCGGTCAGCACGGTCAGTGGCACGTCGGGGAGCGCGCCGCCGGTGCGGAGTTCGTTGTAGACGTCGCCTTCGAGGTTCACGACTTCGTGAAGCTGGGTGCGCCAGTTGGTGAGGTGGTGGTCGATGAGCTGGTCGCGAAGGACGTCGGGCCAGGCGCTGTAGATGTCGCGGTACTGGCCTCGCGCGATTTCGATCTGCTCGTCGGTGAGGTCGGGTAGGGCGTCGAGGTCGGGCTTGAGCTGCTCGTTGAGTTCGGCGGCCTCCGGCGGCATGTGGTCGAGGATGTCCTCGTGGCCGGGGTCGAGAAGCAGCAGACCGGCGACCTCGTCGGGGAAGAGCTGCGCGAAGCGGCGGGCGTAGAAGGCACCCAGGGAGTGGCCTACGAGGAGGTGCGGACCGGAGGCGTTGGTGGCGTGCAGGAGTTGCCGCAGTTCTCGGGCGACGGCTTCGGCGGTGCGGGGGAGGACGGTGTCGTCGCTCCAGCCTGTGCCCGCGCGGTCGTAGATGAGGCTGGAGGCGAAGCTGGCGATGTGTTCGTGGACGTTCCAGTAGTCGAGGCCGACGAGACCGGCACCAGGGAGGAAGACGACGCTCGGGCCGTTGTTCTCGGTGCGGTGGACGGCGATGTGGTGATGTCCGCCGATGTCCTCGCGGTGGCCGAGAGGCGGTCGGGCTGGCTCGGTCTGCACGGGTGGTGCTCCTGGGAGTCGAGTACGGAGGGAAACGTTCTTGACTTGAGAACAGTATCATCTTGCGAATGGTTGCATTGTGAGATGATCGCCTGATGGACAGGTTGGAGCTGCTCGCGCATCCGGTGCGCCTACGCGTCGTGCACGCCATGTCGGCTGGCCGGGCGCTGACGACGTCCGAGCTCTGCGAGCGGATGCCGGACGTGTCGAAGGCGACGGTGTACCGCCACGTCGGGTTGCTCGCGGACGCGGGCGTGCTTGAGGTGGAGGGCGAGCAGCGGGTGCGGGGAGCCGTGGAGCGGCGCTATCGGTTGCGCCAGGACGTCGTTGCTGTGGGCGCGAACGAGGTCGCGACGTTGTCGGCCGAAGATCATCGCCGGGTCTTCGCTGCGGCGATGGCGACGTTGATCGCGGAGTTCAACGCCTACCTGGACCGTACGGAGGTCGTCGCTGACACGGTGGGGTATCGGCAGCACGCGGTCTGGCTGAGTCCCGAGGAGCTCGGTGAAGTGGTCGAGGGCATGCGAGCGGCAATCGTGCCGATGATGGCGAACGAGCCCGCACCGGGGAGGACGCGTTATCTGCTCAGCCCGGTGATGTTCCCGGTGGAAGAGCCCGAGGA
This sequence comes from Phytomonospora endophytica, assembly GCF_014202425.1. Classification (GTDB taxonomy): domain Bacteria; phylum Actinomycetota; class Actinomycetes; order Mycobacteriales; family Micromonosporaceae; genus Phytomonospora; species Phytomonospora endophytica. The sequence continues at coordinate 291,938 of NZ_JACHGT010000006.1, forward strand.
GGGGACCGGAGGCACGGAGTAGCTCACACCGTCGGTGAAACCGGCTGAATCCACAGAGTTATCCACAGGCTGGGCGTGGATCGGTCAGGCCGCGGGCTCCTCGGCTTCCTCTTCGGCCTCGCGCTGGACGTAGGTCTGGACGGGCGCTTCCTCCGCCTCTTCGGGCATCTCTTCGCGCTGGACATCGACGACTCGCTGGACCTCGGCGCCTTCGGCGTCACCGTGGGAGTGGCTGCCGCCGTCGTCGGCGCAGCGCTGGACGGCCGATGTGGAGGCCGCCGCGGGCGCGGCCGGGGCGGGGGTCGACATGATGGCGTCGGCGTTGCTGGCCGCTTCGCGCTCGAAGCGGTCGCTCGGGTCACTGACCTTCACGCCGCCGCCGGCGTCGGTGCCGTCGACCGGGCCGCTGCGCTGCTGCACGACGTGGGTGAGCTCATGCGCCAGCATGTGCTTGCCCGAGTCGGAACCCGGGTCGTAGTTGCCCTGCTGGAACACGATGTTCGAGCCGACGGTGTAGGCCTGCGCGTTGACGGACTTGGCGGAATCGTGGGCGGCGCCGTCGGTGTGGACCCGCACGTCGCCGAAGTCCTGGCCGCCGAAGCGGGTCTCCATGTCGGTGCGAGTGTCCGCGTCGAGAGAGTTGCCTCCGGAGGTGATGACGTCGTGAACCGGGGAACGCTCTTCCTCCATGAGTGCGCCGACTCCGGCGTTGCCCACGGCGCGCTGGAGACCGAGCAGGCCGTTGCTGCCCAGCACGTCGGGTCGTCCGTTCGCGGCGGCCTGGTACATCAGGTCGTGGTCGGGTGTGGCTTCCACGCGGTCGCCCTTGGGGCGGAAGCTCTGCTCGCCTTCGAAGCCGTGCTCGTGTCCACGCATCGTCGTCGTCCCCTCCCGGGTCGCGCGTATCCAATTGAAGCGTCTGTCGCCCGCCGTCTCGCGGCAAGGGGCGGGCGACCTGCTGTCGGGGCAAGTGGGCTTGCCCTTTCGGGCACTCAGACCGCGGCGAATTCGAGGTATGGCCCGAACTCTCGCGGCAGGCACATTCGCCCGAGTTTGCGGTATTCACGAGCCACCGCGCCGATGACGTCCGCCATGGCGACGGGTCGCGCGGCTTCGGCGGCGAGGTAGGCGGCGGTGACCGCCGCGGACCGGATGTGGCCCCCGGCGAGTTCGAAGGAGTTGGCGAGGAAGCTCAGGTCGACGTCGTGGGATCGGGGGACCCTGTTGCCGAGGCACCGTTCCCACAGTGCCTGCCGGAGCGGTTCGTCGGGGACGGGGAAGTCGACGACGATGTCGAGCCGCCGGGTGAAGGCCTCGTCGAGGTTGGCGCGGAGGTTGGTCGCGAGGATGGCGAGCCCGTCGAAGGTCTCCATGCGCTGGAGAAGGTAGGCGCTTTCGACGTTGGCGTAGCGGTCGTGGGCGTCGCGCACCTCGGAGCGTTTGCCAAAGATGGCGTCGGCTTCGTCGAAGAGGAGCACGCCGTTGACGCCCGCGGCCTCGGTGAAGATGCGTTCGAGGTTCTTCTCGGTCTCGCCGATGTACTTGTCGACGACGGTCGCGAGATTGACCGTGTAGAGGTCAAGCCCGAGGCCGGTGGCGATGACTTCGGCAGACATGGTCTTGCCGGTGCCCGAGTCGCCGGCGAAGAGGCCGGTGACTCCCCGGCCGCGGCCTCCGCCGGGGCGCATGCGCCATTCGCCGAGGACGGTGTCGCGGTGGCGGGCCCGGGCGGCGAGTTCGCGCAGTCCGGCCAGGACGGTGTCGGGGAGGACGAGGTCGTTCCAGTCGACGGTGGGTTCGACGCGACGCGCGAGTCTTTCGAGTCCCGCGGCGTTCTGGCCCCGGGCGCCGTAGCGGAGGTGCGCGATGTCGACTGTGGTGTCGTCGCAGCGGGCGGCGACGTCGGCGGCGTCGGCGGCGCGGCGAACGGCGAGCGCCCCCAGGACGAAGTGCGCGGTCGCGGCGGCGGCGTCGACGTGGGGCGCGACGCGGCCGTCGAGGGCATCGCGCCAGAGTGTGGCGCGCTGCGCGGCCGACAGCGGGAACGCGTCGCACTGGAGTGGCGGGCGCTGGCTCCAGCGTGGGTCCCAGCCTCCGGTTCCCCACAGGACGAGGGGTACCGGCACGTCGGCGAAGGTCTCCAGGATCATCGTCGGCGTGAGGCCGTCGACGGGGCCGCAGGCGACGCCGGCACCGCGCATGACTGCTTCACGCACGATGGCGCGGGCCAGGGCGGGCGCGTCCTGGAGGGACGCCAGCCGTTCGGCGTCGACGCCGATGACGCCGAGCCCGCTCTCCTCGAAGGCCGCCGCCGCGCACGCGAGTCCGCTGGCGCCGGTGCGTTCGTGGACGTAGACGAGCTTGATGCCGTTGGACAGTGCCCTCGCCAGGCGCGCGCTGTCGGCCGTGGACGGCAGCGCGCGCAGGTCGTCGGCGAAGATGACCCCGGCGAGGTCGGGGTCGGGCCGGTCGTCGCCGAGCAGGTGCGCGACGGTCCGGTCGGGCACGCGGAGTGTCCGCGACAGGAACGGCCGCTCGGGCTCGTCGATGGTGAGCAACCCGCTGCGCACCAGGGGAGCTCCCGCGTCGAGACGCGCCCGGCCTTCGGCGTCGGCCTCGGGCCTCCCGCACAGGCGCAGGGCGAGCCCGGCGGTGGCACGCCGGCGCGTGACGTCGTCGTTGAGGTAGCCGTAGAACTGCTCGAAGCGGCTGTCGACGTCGGGCGCGACCGCCACGAGCAGCAGTTCGATGTCCAACGGTGACAGCCGGGCACCGGACGCCAGGCGGGCCAGCCGTGAGGCGGGGTCGGCATCGGCGTCGCCGCCGTCCGTTCCCTCCTCGTAGGGGCCGCGACGGTCGTCGAGGAGCGCGTCGACCGTCGCGTCTGACAGGTAGAGCCCGCGGAACGGGTCGTCGGGATTCGGGTCGGTCATCCTGCGCGCGCTCACCGCGGCGCGGATGCGCTCCTCCAGCGACGCGAGGCGCTCCAGGAGGTGCCGACCTTCGGCCGTCACGAGCGGTGCCGCTCTCGCCGCATCGCCACGCGGGGCGCGTCCTGGATCTCGTCGGGTTCGAGGACCTCGTGGGAGACCCGTTCGTCGCCGTCCATCTGCAGCGCCACGCCGCCTTCGGCGGGAGGTCCGGCCTGGAAGCGCCGGCCGGTCTCGATCGGGGCGCTCACGACGACGTCGAGCGAGGGCTTCAGCTCGCCGCCGAGGGCGGTCCACACGTCGGCGAACGCGCGGTCCTCCGGCGGCGGCAGTGCGACGGTCATCGGCACCGGGAGCCCCAGGAGTTCGAGGGAGCCCGTGAGCAGGCGCGGCGGGACGGCCTCGTACTTGAGGAAGCCGAGCAGCAGCAGCGAGAGCAGACGGTGCTCGTCTTCGGGTCGTTGTGTCCACGACGTGAGCAGGTACGACAGCTTCATGTGCCGCGGTGGCATGTGGCGTGCGGCGACGGTGCCGTCGTGGCGGTACTCGTTGAGCAGTCCGCGCTGTTTGCGGCGCATGTCCTCGCGGATGTCGTAGAGGTACAGGTTGACGGTGGGCGCGTTGCGGCGCGCGGCCCAGTCCTTCGTCGGTGCTTCGAAGGCCACCTCGATGTCGGTGCCCGCGAGCGCCTCCTCCCGGATGAGCTTCCCGAGCGCCTCGTCGACCTCGTGGATCATCAGATGAGCCCGTTCCGGAGCGCGTACGCCACCGCGTGCGCGCGGTTGCGCAGCTGGAGGCGGCTGGTCACGTCGTGCAGGACGTTTTTGATGGTGCGCTCGGAGTAGGCGAGTTTGCGGGCGATCTCGGCGGTGTCGAGGCCTTCGGCGACGAGCCTGAGGACTTCGATCTCGCGGTCGGCGAGGCCGGAGAAGGCCAGGCCGCGCGGGCCCAGGACCTGGCGCTGGAGACGCCCGACCTGGGTGAGGAGCCGGCCGAGCAGGTCCGGTGGGACGGCGCCCTCGCCGACGGCGGCGGACGTGATCACGGAGATGAGGCGGTCGGCGGTCGCCTCGGAGCGGCGCACGACTCCCGCGACGCCGACCTCCATGACGTTGACGAGGTCCGCTTCGTCGATGCGCCCGGCGACCACGACGAGGCGCGGGATGCCGAGACAGCGCAGTGACCGCATGGCGCGCAGGGCGTCGGGGTCGACGGTGTCGCTGACGACGACGCCGACCTCTGCCCGCGAGCACTCTTCCTCGTCGAGGACCAGTACCTCAGGGCGTGGGCGCAACTGGCTGGCAAGTCCCGCGCGGCAGATCGGGTCGTTCGCTTGAAGGTAGACAGATACCCGGCTCATGTTCGCCTCCCCGGCTGAATATTCGTCACAAGGCCAGGGCGTCAGCATGCATTCGGGGACTATCCGTGCACTCAACGCGGACTCTCCGGGAGGGGTTTCAGGGGCCTTTCGGGCATGAAACTCGTCAGATACAGCCGATCGGGTGAGTTTTTGCGGGGATTTTGGGGGATGGGGGTGCTGGTGGGTAATGGCCGGGTGACTGGGTGCTGCTGCCCTTCCGGGCGGGCGGAAGGGCCGAACGGGTGCCGGGGTGGGGGTGTTCGGGCGGGGTGCGGGCACAGTGCTGGAGGGGCGAGTGGGGCGGGTTTGAGGGGTTTGCCGCTTGTGGTGGGGCGCGTCGCGGTCTTGCCGGCCGGCGGCGGGTCCGGTGGCGGCCGGTCCGGAGTGAGGTCTCCGAAAAACGTGAATGCCCCCATGGGGCCTCCCGGCCTCCTCCCTACCGTCGACCGTAGCGCCGCCCCAGGCATGGGCCGGCGAACATGAGCCGCGTTCGCTGTGGATAACCCGCCGGTTGTGGACACCCCCCCACACCACGACACGGCCGCCCACGCGAGGACCCGCGTGGACGGCCGTGCCCTTCCAACCCCACTCAGACGCGCCGCCACAGCGCGGGTGTCGTGGGCGGCTCCCAGCCGGTGATCGCGGTGTGCGCGATCTGGCACACGTACGTACTGCCGCCGTACGTGACCCTGTCGCCGACGTTGTACGCGGTACCGGCCCGCCACGTACCGCCGGGCGACCCCGTCGGGGATGTCGTCGGAGTGGTGGGACTCGGCCCCGGACCCTGAGGCACGTTGAGCACGAAGTCGAAGGCCGCGACACGCCCGCCCCCACCCGTCGTGACGTTCATGAGCAGACGGGGATCGAACAGCGAGTCCGTGGCGTTCCTGGGCTCGTTCGGGAAGTAGAGCTGCGTCGTGAGGATCGGGCGGCCGGGCGCCTGCACCTTCACATGGATGTGCCGGGTGCGCCCCGGGTACAGGCCCGGCACGATCGTGGTCAGCGTGAACCTGCCGTTGGCGTCACTGAACTGGTGACCCCGGAACCGGTACGTGTAGTTGTCATAGTTGCCCGCGTTGTCGGCCTGCCAGAAGTCCAGCAGCGCACCGGCGATCCCCTGGCACCCGAGACCGTAGACGCTGCCCGTCAGCGTCAGCCGGGTACCGGCACCGTCGAGCATCGACGTCCGCTGCGGCGAGTTCGGCTTGAAATACGGCCCTTCCATTTGGGGCGGCGTCGGGTCGTCGCCGTCATCGCAGAACGGCGTCGGGTCGAGGGACTGCCCCGACGGCGTCGTCTCGCCGGAGAACGCCGGCGCGGCGGCCAGCACCAGCGGCGCGGGCAGCGCCACCATCGCGGCCTTGAGCAGTGTCTTGCGGCTCACCCCGGAGCGTTCGTCCTGGGGGGACTCGTTGTCGCCGGTCATCGCGTTCTCCTCGTTCGTGCGGGGGGATGTCAGGCGAGATCGACGCTATTCGCGGCCGACCGGCGGGTCGATGGACTCAATGCGGGGAACGTGGTGATTTCGGCTGGCCCGCCGGAAGTCGCCCGGACTGGCACCCGTCTCACGCCGGAAGAAGCGGCAGAAGTACGCCGAGTCGCCGAAGCCGAGCTCGCGGGAAACCTGCGCGACGGTCAGGTCGGTGCCGCCGAGGAGCCTCCTCGCCTCGATCACGCGGGCCTCCCGGATGACCTGCCCCGGCGTGCGCCCGGTGACGACCTTGACGACCTCGCTCAGGTATCCGACCGACACGCCGAGCTTCGCCGCGCACGTCCGCACCGACGGGTCACCACGGTGCTCGCGGGCGACGAGCCTGCTGAACTCCTGCGCGACGACGGTCGCGCGGTCGGCCCTCGCGAAGACGCAGTCGTGACCGGGCACGCGCCTGGCGCGCACGAGCAGGACGTGCAGGTACGCCTGGAGGACCGTCAGGAAATCCGCCTCGCGCCGCCGGTGCTCCTCCTCCATCAACGCCAGCAGGTTGGTGAACTCGCCCGCCTCTGCCGCCGACAGGCGCAGCCACGGCCGCGCGGCGATCGCCTGCCAGGCGTCCCGATCGGCGGGATGGTCGAGGAGGAAACCCTCGGTGAAGAGCAGTACGCGCCCGACGAGGCCGGTGGCGCGCCAGTGATGGACCTGCCCGGGCGTGATGAACCCGATGTGCGGCGGGCGGAGGGGATGCTCGGCGAAGTCGATGACGTGGGCGCCGTCGCCGCCGGTCACCAGAACGATCTCGTAGAACGTGTGCCGGTGGGGATAGTCGGCGCGGGATAAGGGGCCGATGGAGTCGAAGGTGCCGACCGCGAAGGGCACGGTGTCCGGCTCGGGCACGCAGAGACGGTGGAGCGGGAGCGGGTCGGTGTCAGGCATGCCGGTACCTAACGTGAGGGGCCGGTGAACACTTAAAGAGGCTTAACGATTCGCGGGCCGGGCGCAAGGCGGGCGAAACCGCGAATCGGCGACGACGGATCCCGCGCCCGGCACACGAAAAAGGCCAGGCCCGAAGGCCCGGCCTTTTTACTTCCCGGTCGGGATGGCGGGATTTGAACCCACGACCCCCTCGTCCCGAACGAGGTACGCTACCAAGCTGCGCCACATCCCGGGATTTCCTGCGGGCGAGAATTTCCGCCGCCGGGCAATAGTAGCGGACCGCGCGCGTCCCCCGCCAAGGGGTATCACCCCCGCGGCACGAGTGTGAGCACGCTCGCCTCAGGCGGGCACGCGAACCGCACGGGCGTGTAAGGGCTCGTCCCCATACCCGCCGAAACGTGCAGGTAAGAGTCCCCGTGCCGCGACAGGCCCTTCACCCGCTTGCGGTCCAGGTCGCAGTTGGTCACCAGCGCCCCGTAGAACGGCACGCACACCTGCCCGCCGTGCGTGTGCCCGGCCGTGATCAGGTCGAAGCCGTCGACGGCCATCGCGTCCAGGATCCGCCCCACCGGCGCGTGCGTCACCCCGATCGACACGTCCGCCTCGGCCGACACGGGACCCGCGACGGCGTCGTAGTCGTCCAGCTCGATGTGCGGGTCGTCGACACCGGCCAGCTCGATCGTGCGGCCACCCGCCTTCAGCGTCGTGCGCTGGTTGTTCAGATCCGCCCAGCCGCCCTTCAGCAGCAGATCGCGCAGCTCGCCGGTGGGCAGCTCCGGGCCCGGCCGGTTCACCTTGTTCTTGTTGAAGTACCCGAAGGGGTTCTTCAGCACCGGCCCGAAATAGTCGTTCGACCCGAACACGAACGCCCCCGGATAGTCGAACAGCGGCTCCAGCGCCCGCGCCACGCCCGGGACCGCGTCGACATGCGCGAGATTGTCACCGGTCAGCAGCACCAGATCCGGATCGAGCGCCGCCAGCGACGCCGTCCAGTCCTGCTTGAGACGCTGCCCCGGCGTCATGTGCAGGTCGCTGATCTGCAGGACGCGCAACGGTTCGGCGTCGGAGTCGAGGACCGGAACGTCGAAGCGGCGAAGAGTGAACTTGAGCCGCTCGTACAGCGACGCGTACGCCAAAGTGGCCGCCCCGGCGGCGGCGATGACGGATGCGGCGGCGATAACCCTGCGCTTTCCCATGCCCTACAGGGTAGTTTTAGCGCCCATGAGCACGAGCAAGGGGCAGCTGGAGAAGGACCTGCACGCGGCGATGAAGGCTCGCGACGAGCTGACGACCGCGACACTGCGGATGGCGCTGACATCCGTCAAGAACGCCGAGGTGGCCGGAAAGGTCGCCCGCGAACTCTCCGACGAGGAGGTCGAGAAGGTCCTCGCCAAGGAGGCCAAGAAGCGCCGCGAGGCCGCCGAGGCCTTCGCCGACGCGGGCCGCGCCGAATCGGCCGCGCAGGAACTCGCCGAAGAGCAGGTCCTGCTGCGCTACCTCCCGCAGCCGCTCGGCGAGGACGAACTCGCCGTGCTCGTCGACCAGACCATCACCGAAGGTGGCTTCAGCGGCATGGGCCAGATGGGCCAGGCCATGAAGGCCGTACAGGCCAAGGTCGCCGGCCGCGCCGACGGCAAGATCGTCTCCACCCTCGTCCGCGCCAAGCTCGGCGCCTGACCGTACGCGCGAGAAACCCCCGGTCCACAGTGGACCGGGGGTTTCCCGTCGGCTCAGTTGCGCCCGGGCTTGTCGTCGCAGTCGTTCGGCGGCAAGCAGGGCCACGGTAAGTCGGGGCCGGGACCGCCGTTGTCGTCGTCATTGTCGTCGGACGAATCGTCCTTCTTCTGCCCGGCGCTCACATACAGCGTGATCGTGCTGCCCTCGGCGGCGCGACCGTCCGGGTTCGTCCAGTAGACCGTCCCCTTCGGACAGTCGGAGCGCTCGCCCTGGACCACCTCCGACTTGAAGCCGGCGCGGTCCATCTTGTCCTTGGCGTCCTCGACGGAGTCGCAGCTGACCGACGGCACGTCCCGCGGGTTCTTGCCGTAGATCATCGCCTCGGAGGGTTTCTTGAAGTCCTTCTTGTCGTAGCCCTCTTCGGCGGCGTTGAGAATGTCCTCGGAGACGATGTAGTGCGGTGATCCCCGCATGCCTATCGACGACTTACCGAGGTAGTCGGGGTCGGTGTGGAAGGTCGCCAGGGCGTTGTTGCCGGTGAAGCCCGCGAACCACAGCGAACCGTTGTCGGTGGTACCGGTCTTGCCGGCCACGTCGCGGTCGCCGACCTGCAGGCCGCCAGGGAAGGTTCCCTGGTCGCACTTCGACGTCGAGGAGTTCTGCCCAATGGGGCAGCGCGCGGCGTCGGTGGCGGCGCGCGCCACGTCCTTCGAGATCACCGGCTGGCACTTCGGATCCCCGGCGGTGACCGGGTTGCCGTTGCGGTCGGTGATCGACTGGATCGGCGTCGGCTCGCAGTAGGTGCCTTCGGCCGCGATCGTCGCGTAGGCGTTGGCGACCTCCATCGGCGTGGTCGCCGCGACGCCCAGGGTCAGCGTTCCCCAGCCCACCGGCTCACCGCAGAAGTCCTCGCCCTCCTGGTCCTGGCAGCCGGGCGTGGCGCGTTCCCGGTCGTCGACGTTGTGCCAGGTGACACCCATCTTCTCCCAGGTGTCGACGACCTTGTCGGCGCCGACCCGCTCGATCAGCTGCACGAAGTAGGTGTTCACCGAGCGGCCGAAACCCGACCACATGTTGAACTTGCCGGTCTGGAATCCCCGGCTGTCGTTGTGCGGACACCAGTGGTACGAGCCGTCCGGGAGACGGTCGCAGGCGGAGTCGCCGGCTTGGTATCCCGCACTGTAGATCTTCGACTTGTACTGATACGGGCTCTGGAACGCCTGCGTCAGCGGGATCCCGTTCTCCAGGGCCGCGATCATCGTGAAGAACTTCGCCGTCGAACCGATCTGGAAACCGCCGTTGCCGTTGCCGTCGGTCGTGAACAGCGGCACGGTCGTGTTCGGATAGGTGCCCTTGACGTCCTTCGCCGCCAGCGCGGGGTTGGAGTGCAGCGGGTTTCCGCTGGTGTCGAGGCTGTACTTCCGGTTCACCGCCATGGATCGGACCCGGCCGGTGCCGGGCTCGATCACGACGGTGCCGAGCGCCAGGTGGCTTTCCTTCTGCTCCTGCTCCAGGATCGTCTTCATCGCGGTCTTCTGCACCTGGGGGTCGAGCGAGGTGACGATCTTGTAGCCGCCCTGCTTCAGCTTCGCCAGGCGGTCGGCCGGCTCGGCGCCGAAGGCCGCGTTCTTGGACCACCAGTCCTTGAGGAAGTCGCAGAAGAAGCCCCAGTCGTTGTGCTTCTTGGGAACCTCGACGCACTCGCTCGGCTGGGCCTTCAGCTTGAGGTCGAGCTCCTTGGCCTTCTCCTCGTCGGACTGCGCCTGGGTGATCTTCCCGTTGGCGACCATGCGATCCAGCACGTGGTTGCGGCGGTCCGTCGCGGCCTTCTTGTCGCCGGCGCTCGGGTCGTAGGCACCGGGCGCCTGCACGAGTCCGGCGATGAACGCGGCCTCGCCGAGCTCCAGATCCTTTGGCTTCTTGGAGAAGTACGACTGCGACGCGGCGTAGATTCCGTAGGCGCGGTTGCCGAAGAACGCGATGTTGAGATAGCGCTCCAGGATTTCGGGCTTGTCGAGTTCCTTCTCGATCGCCATCGCGTAACGCATTTCACGGATCTTGCGCTCGGGAGTGTCCTCAGTGGCCTCGAAGATCTCTTCGTCGGTCTGTGCGTTGTATTTCAAGACATTCCGCACATACTGCATCGTCAAAGTCGACGCGCCCTCGGAAACTTCCCCATCACTGCTATTTGCCAGCAGTGCGCGCACAACCCCGCGGGGGTCTACTCCGTTGTGCTCATAGAAGCGACTGTCTTCGACGGAGATGATCGCGTCCTGCATGACCTGCGGGACGTCGGCGAGGGCGACGGGCTGACGGCTCTCGTCGTAGAAGGAGGTGATGAGCGTTTTGCCGTCGTTCGCGTACACGGAGGTCAGCTGAGGGATCGGCTCCACACGCAGCTCGTTGGGCAGGTCCTCGAAGGACTCCGCGCCCGCCTTGACGGCGAGGCCGGAAACGGCGATGGCCGGGAAGGCCGCCGCCGCCACGACGAGTCCGGCCAGTAGTCCGCACACCACTAGTGATGTGACGTTGTTGAGCAGGCTGCGGTCTCGGGGCATCCACTTCACCGCCTCAGAGTACGTGACCCGCGTTCGGCGGCCAGGCGCCGCGTACTCGGGTCTACAAGGGTCCATTGGGGGCGACGCGCCGACTGCGGTCGGGGGTTGTCTCTTCAGGGTAGTCGTAACCACATCGTGATCAACTTGCCGCCAAGGGGTAGCCATATGCCCGCGAAAAGGGTACTGTCCGAATCCGACAGCAACAGTGCGTAACTGATCGACTACACATTCGTTGTCGCGCGACACGCGACGGGTGTTTACGTCATCAGACCTGGGGGCAAGAGGTACGTAACAAGAAGGTGGGGATGTGCTGATGGAGTTGATGGTCGACTGGGCGAGTCAGGCCGCGTGCCGGGAAGGTGACCCGGACGCGCTCTTCGTACAGGGCGCAGAACAAAACGCCGCCAAAAAAGTCTGCCGAGGATGCCCGGTGCGGATGGAGTGTCTCGCCGACGCTCTCGACAACCGCATCGAGTTCGGCGTCTGGGGCGGCATGACCGAACGTGAACGCCGTGCCCTGCTTCGCAAGCACACCGATGTCCGCAGCTGGCGGCGAGTCTTCGAGGCCGCATTGACCAAAGAAGCCGAACAGCGCTCGGTTTCGAAGGGGCGAAGCCTCACGCCGACCGGTTTCTAACCGTGCGCACGTCACCGCCTGACTCGGGAGGTTCCCGGCATGCCGAGTCAGGCGGTTTGTTGTGCTCTGCTGGTTCGTTGTGCTCCGCTGGTTCGGGCGGCGCGAATGAAACCGCCTTGCGGGTACGGGATCGGGCTGAGGCCCGCCGCCGATGCGAGGTTCCCGGCGTGGGCGGGTGAGCGTTCTGTGGGGTTTGGGCCGGTGGGGCTCTCGTCCTGAACCGCTTCTCACCAGCGCAATCGTGTCGGTCTTTCACTTCCCGGCTCGGGGAACTGCTCCGGTCGTCTGAGCGGTCCACTCGCTGAGTCAGGAACCCGGGCCTGGGGTCACCCCACTGAGCCGGGGACCTGCGTCAGTACCGGTTCGCCCCGGTCGCACCGGCCGTCATTCGGGCTTCGCGTGACGTCTTCCGCACTGCCGGGGAGAGGTCACATTCCCGAACGTGGATCTCTGTTGTTCGCCCGCTCGGCGGTGGAAGCCGCTGCCGCTGTCGCGACTGAGTCTTCGCATGAGAGTCTCGGCGGCATCGACTCCGGCGAGCTCGGGGTGCGCGCGGTAATGGTGAGCGAGATTCGGCTCTCTGTTTTGTCGTAACTCGTCCGTATCATGAATTTTGGGGCCCCTTTGGGGCGAGCGGGGGAGTGCGCGTTTCGCGCGGTCGTCCGCCGTTGAACGCTGCCCGAAGGTGCCCGCGACCTGCGGGAATCCGTCTGGGGGGCGGCGAGTTCGCCGAGCCGGTCGCGGGGGCTCGCCGCCGCGACCGCCCTTTAGTCGGCGGCCAGCAGGTCCCCGATGTTGCGCAGCGCCTCAAGATCATGAACGTCGCCCGGCTGCGCGGCGACCCGCGTCGTCGGCACCTCCGGGTGGGCCGTGGTGAAACGCCCGGCGACCCGCTCCTCGCGTTCGGCCTGGGCGACGAGGTCGGCGTGAATGCGCAGGACACCCGCCGTGACCGGCGACAGTCCGTGCTCCTCAAGTCCCTCGGCGGCCCCGAGGCTGCGCTGCGCCGACAGTTCGCCGACGCCTGTCGTGTGCACGCGGTTGAGGATCATCCCGGCCAGCGGCATGCGCTCCTCCGTGAGACGTCCGGCGAAGTACGCGGCCTCCCGCACGGCGTCGGGTTCAGGCGTGGCGACGACGAGGAACGCCGTCTCACGATCCTGCAGCACCTTGTAGGTCTGCTCGGCGCGGGAGCGGAACCCCCCGAAGGTCGAGTCCAGTGAGGACACGAAGGTCCCTATGTCGGTGAGCAGCCGCCCGCCGAGGATCTTGGCGATCGTGTTCGTGAAGAACGACGTCGCGGCCGTCATCACGGAGAACACGCTGCGTCCACTGCGCGCCGGGGCCAGCAGCAGGCGCAGCATCTTCCCGTCGAGGAAGCGCGCGAGACGCTGCGGCGCGTCGAGGAAGTCCAGGGCCGACCGCGACGGCGGCGTGTCCACGACGATCAGGTCCCAGGAGTCGGCGGCGCGCAACTGCGCGAGCTTCTCCATCGCCATGTACTCCTGTGTGCCGGAGAACGTCGAACTCATCGCCTGGTAGAAGGGGTTGGCGAAGATCTCGGCGGCCTTCTCCTCGCTGGTGTGGGAGAGCACGACCTCGTCGAAGGTGCGCTTCATGTCCAGCATCATCGCGTCGAGCTGCCCGCCGGTGGCCTGCGCGACCGTGCGCGGCGTGTTCGACAGCTCCGTCAGCCCCAGTGACTGCGCGAGGCGCCGCGCCGGGTCGATGGTGAGCACGACGGCTCGGCGGTCGTGCTTCTCGGCGGCCCGCAGCGCCAGCGCGGCCGCGGTCGTGGTCTTCCCGACCCCGCCCGAGCCGCAGCATACGACGATGCGAATACCGCGGTCGCCGAGTAGCGCGTCGACGTCCAGACTCATTGGGGCTCCTCCCCCGAAAGCAGCTCACTGAGCTGGTAGAGCCCCGACAGGTCGACGCCCTCGGCGAGCATGGGCAGTTCGATCAGCGGGTAGGGCTCACCGGCGAGCTCGGCGCGCAGCCCGGCCTCCAGGTCAAGGCGGACCTGGTGGGCGCGGACCTCGTCGAGGAGCCCGGCGACGACGGTCTTGTCGGCGGGGAGACCGGCGGCGGCGAGGCCGCGCTTGAGTTCGGCCTGGGTGACGCGGGCGCCCGCCAGGGGGTCGGTGCGCACGTTGTTGAGGATGATCGAGCCGATGGGCAGGCCGTGGGCGGTGAGTTCGGTGATCGCGTCGGCGGTCTCCTGCACCGGCATCTCCTCCAGGAGCGTCACGACGTGCACGGCCGTGGTGGCCTTCGAGCGCAGGATCGCCGCGACGCCTTCGCTGTGCGACTTGATCGGGCCGACCTTGGCGAGCTTCGCGGCCTCGGCGGTGACGTTGAGGAAGCGGGTGACGCGGCCCGTCGGCGGCGCGTCGAGGACGACGGCGTCGTAGGCGCGTTTCCCGTTGGCCATGCGCGTCGTGGCCTCCTTCACCTTGCCGGTGAGGAGGATGTCACGCAGGCCCGGTGCGATGGTGGTGGCGAAGTCGATGGCGCCGAGTTTCTTCAGCGCGCGCCCGGCCCGGCCGAGTTTGTAGAACATCGCCAGGTAGTCGAGGAGGGCCTCCTCGGCGTCGACGGCCAGCGCGTACACGGCCCCGCCGTGGGGCGCGCGGGCGATGCGGCGCTCCTCGTAGGGCAGTGGGGGCACGTCGAACAGCTGGGCGATGCCCTGCCTGCCCTCGACCTCCACCAGCAGCGTGCGTCGGCCGCCTGCGGCCAGGGACAGCGCGAGCGCGGCGGCGACCGTCGTCTTGCCGGTGCCGCCCTTGCCGGTCACGATGTGGAGCCGGGTGCTCGCCAGCTTGTGGCGTGGGGTCTGCTTGGACATCAGGATCTAGGCTACGACGCCTTTCACGCCGGCGTCGTCAACCCGCACACGTACCAGTCTTGTGCCTTGACCACGCTGAACGTCCAGGTCTCGGCTTCCGTGCCCGCCGACGTGGTGCTCGACACGTCGGCGGTGACGGTGGCGGCACGTCCGGTTTCACTCGATGTGGTGACGTGGTCCCAGGCGAGTTGGACCTGGTCGCCGGTGGTCTTCTCGGCGGTGGTGACGGCGTCGAGGTAGACGGCGAAGTCGGAGTCGCGGATGTCGGCGCACACGTAGCGGCGGGCGGCCTGCGGGTCGCGGTCGGTGAGGAGGGCGCCGAGGAAACCCTCGACGGCCTGGTTCGGGTCCGCGGGTCCCTGGTCGGCGAGGTTGTCGATCAGGAGGTATCCGCCGACGGCCGCCAGGGCGCAGAAGGCGAGCAGCGCGGCGAGGAGGGCGAAGGCTCCTCCGCGCGGTTTCCGGGCGGGCGGGTCCTCGGGAGGGGCCTGCTGAGGGGATGGCTCGGTGTCAACGCCTGCGGTCTCATGCGTCATTCGGTCCCCCCGAGGGAAGGCTAGGTATGCAGGGTAACGCTCTGCCGTGTCTAACGTGACGGTGTCGGGGAACGTGACGGGCCGGTGAGCGGTCGTGACGGTTTCGGTATCGTCGCGCCATGCAGAAGTGGGAGTACGTGACGGTCCCGGTGCTGGTCCATGCGACGAAGCAGATCCTCGACAACTGGGGTGAGGACGGCTGGGAGCTGGTGCAGATCGTGCCCGGCATGAACCCGGAGAACCTGGTGGCCTATTTCAAGCGCCCGAAGGGGGAGTCGGCGTGAGCGTGCGCGACAGGCTCGCCGAGCTGGGCCTCGAACTGCCGAAGGTCGCCGCCCCGGTCGCGGCCTACGTACCGGCGGTCCGGTCGGGAAACCACGTGTACACCGCGGGGCAGCTCCCGTTCGCCGACGGCGCGTTGCTCCGGACCGGTTACGTCGGTGGTGAGGTGAGCCCCGAGGACGCCAAGGAGCTGGCGGCGGTGTGCGCGCTGAACGCGCTCGCGGCGGTCGATTCGGTCGTCGGGCTCGACGGCATCGTGCGGATCGTGAAGGTCGTGGGTTTCGTGGCCTCCGCGCAGGGATTCACCGGGCAGCCGGGCGTCATCAACGGCGCGAGTGAGCTGCTGGGCAAGGTCCTCGGTGACGCGGGCGTGCACGCCCGCAGCGCCGTCGGGGTGTCGGAGTTGCCGCTGGGTGCGCCGGTCGAGTTGGAGCTCATCGCCGAGGTTCGCTAGAGCGATCTATCAAGAGTCGAGGGCCCCGGCGACCGCCGGGGCCCTCATTTCTTCGCCGGACGCGCGCGGACGTGCATGCGTTCGCCCTGCCGGCCGAAGAGGCTGAGGATCTCGACGGGGCGGCCGTCGGCGGCGCCGAACCAGTGGGGCGTGCGGGTGTCGAACTCGGCGGCCTCGCCGGGGCCGAGGACGAGGTCGTGTTCGCCGAGCACGAGGCGGAGTTTCCCGGCCAGGACGTAGAGCCACTCGTATCCCTCATGGGTGCGGGGATCGGGCTCGGACTTGGTCGCCGGGACGACCATCTTGAAGGCCTTCGGCGAGCCGGGCTGCCTGGTCAGCGGGATGATCGTCTGACCGCCGACGCTGTCGACCGGGCGCAGGCGCACGCGCGGGTCGCCGACCTCGGGGGCGCCGACGAGCTCGTCGAGCGGGACGCGGTGGGCGCGGGCGATGGGCAGGAGGAGTTCGAGGCTGGGTTTGCGCAGGCCGGCCTCCAGGCGCGAGAGCGTGCTCTTGGAGATGCCGGTGGTCTTCGACAGCTCGACGAGGGTGACGTTGCGAGACGTGCGCAGGCGCTTCAGGCGCGGCCCGACCTCGGCGAGGGTGTCGGCGAGGTCCGGCTCACCGGTGGTGTGGTCCATGGATCCAGTGTCGGCCGGTTTCCCGGAAACGGCAACGAAGGTTGCCGGATATCACGGGAGGACGCAGGCTTCGGCGCGGAGGTGATCGCGATGAGCGCGAGCAATGACCTGTACGACGTGGTAGTGATCGGCGGTGGGGCCGCCGGACTGAACGCGGCCTTGGTGCTGGCCCGGGCGAGGCGGCGGGTGGTGGTCGTCGACGCCGGCGAACCCCGCAACGCGCCCGCCGCGCACATGCACGGCTTCCTGTCCCGTGACGGGATGCCACCGAAGGAGCTGCTGGAGGCGGGACGGGCCGAGGTCGCCGGGTACGGCGGCGAGTTCGTCGCCGACGGCGTGGTGTCGGTGACGCCCGGCTTCTCGGTGGCGTTGTCGTCGGGGCGGGTGCTGTCGACACGGCGGATCCTGGTCGCGACCGGGCTGCGCGACAGGCTGCCCGACATCCCCGGACTGCGCGAACGCTGGGGTGACGACGTGATGCAGTGCCCGTACTGCCACGGCTACGAGGTGCGCGACCAGGCCGTCGGCGTGATCGCGGTGACGCCGGAGTCGGCGACGCACCACGCGCAGCTCGTGCGGCAGTGGGCGGCGGACCTGACCTTGTTCACCAACGACGTCGACGTCCCCGCCGAGGAACGCGAGCGGCTCGCGGCACGCGGGATCAAGGTCGTCGACGGCAAGGTCGCGCGGGTGGTCGTGGAAGACGACCGGGTGCGGGGTGTCGAACTCGCCGATGGTGCCGCGGTTCCGCGCGACGCGTTGTTCGTCGGCGGCGACTGGGAGCCGCGGGACGCGCTGTTGCGGTCGCTGGGGTGCGAGGTCGCCGACGGCTGGGTGCGCGTCGACGGTCAGGGCCGCACGAGCGTGCCGGGTGTGTCGGCGGCGGGCAACGTCGTCGACCAGAAGGCGACGGTGATCGCCGCGGCCGCGCAGGGCGCGATGGCCGCGATCGCGATCAACGGCGACCTGGTGGCGGAGGACGTCGAGCGGGCCGCGCGGGAGCGGCGGGTGTACGGGATGTGAGGTGGGGGCGGCGGCGGCGGCATTCGCCGGTCGGCGGCGTTCGGCGCGGGCGGGCGTTCGGCGTCGATAGGCGTCTGACACCGGTGAGCGTGCGCCGCCGACGCGCGTCTGCCACCGATGGGCGTACGGCATCGACCGGCATGTGGCGGTGACTGTCACATGCCGGTCGGTGGCGAATGCCGCCCGTTGCCGCGGCTGTCGTGGCGACGTGGCGGTTGCCCGCCTGGGACCCGCGTCCCCCTCCGCGGTGTCGGTGGTCGGGCGTAGCCTTCCTGCATGGCCGAGAGCAAGGCGCCGACCCCGCTCGCGCTCAAGCGGCGCGCGCGGCGCGTCAACCGCGTCCTCGCCGAGACGCACCCCGACGCGCACTGCGAGCTCGACTTCACCAACCCGCTCCAGCTCACCGTCGCCACGATCCTCTCGGCCCAGACCACCGACGTCCGCGTGAACCTGACGACGCCCGCCCTCTTCGCGCGCTACCCGACGGCCGCGGACTACGCCGGCGCCGACCGCGCCGAGCTGGAGGAGATGATCCGCTCCACCGGTTTCTACCGGAACAAGGCGAACTCCCTCATCGGCCTCGGCCACGCTCTGGTCACCGAGCACGACGGCGAGGTCCCCGGGAAACTTGAGCAGCTCGTCAAGCTCCCCGGCGTCGGCCGCAAGACCGCCAACGTGATCCTCGGCGACGCCTTCGGCGTCCCCGGCATCACCGTCGACACGCACTTCGGGCGTCTCGTGCGCCGCTGGGGCCTCACGGCCGAGGAGGACCCGGTCAAGGTCGAGCACATCGTCGGCGCCCTCGTCGAGAAGCGCGAGTGGACGATGTTCTCCCACCGCACGATCTTCCACGGCCGCCGCGTGTGCCACGCCCGCAAACCCGCGTGCGGCGCTTGCACGCTGGCCAAGTTCTGCCCGTCGTTCGGCACCGGTCCCAAGGATCCGGCCGTGGCGGTGAAGTTGCTGAAAGGGCCGCGCGTGCCCGAGCTGGCGGAGGCCGCAGGGGTCGCCGACCTGTTGTCCGAGGAGGCGGCGGCGTGAACGTCGCGGCGGCCGGACGTCGGCGGCGGGTGGGGTTTCCCGCGCCGTCGGCAGAACGTGAATCGGCCCAGGGGCCTCCCGGCCTCCTCCCTACGTTCGACGCTAGAGCGACGCCACGCACAAGTGGCGAACGTGAGGCCGTTTCCCTGTGGATAACCCGGGGGTTGTGGACAACCGTCGCGCACAGCCGGGCCCGCTCGACCGAGGAGACCACCGCGTGAAGTCCCGCACCTGGACCGTGGCGGTCCTCGCCGCCCTCGCCCTGTTCACGTCGGCGTGCTCCGGCCCGTCCGGAGACGTCGACGCGCCCCCGGCCGGCGAACAGGCCACCGACTGGGGCGTCCCATGCCCCGAACCGTCCGGCACCCCCGGCGGCGGCGACGCCTTCACCACCCTCACCCTGCCCTGCCTGGGCGGCGGCACCGTCGCCGGCGAGCCCATGCCCCTGGCCGCCGGCACGCCCATGGTCGTCAACGTCTGGGCCTCCTGGTGCGGGCCGTGCCGCGACGAACTGCCCGCCGTCGAGTCCTTCGCGACGAAAGGCACCGTCGGCGTCCTCGGCGTGAACACGCAGGACACCCAAGAGGCCGCCCGCGCCATCGTCGAGGACTTCGCCCTCACCTTCCCGTCCCGCTACGACCCCGACGGGGAACTCCTCGCCGTCATCGGCAAGCGCGTCCTGCCCGTCACTCTCCTCATCACCGCCGAAGGCACCGTCGCCCACACCTACACCGGTCCCGCCCTCACCGAAGACGCCCTCGCGGGCCTGGTCAAGGAACATCTGGGCGTCGGCTAGGCGGCACGAGGCGGCACATACCGCCCCGGGCCGGGTAGCCTCCCTTGAGTGATCCTGCCTCTCCGCACTCCCGGGAACCGCCCATGAGGGCCAGGACCGATCTCACCCTCCCCGACTGGTGGCACCCGCTGGCCGACAAGGCCGCCACCACCGAGGGCGAGCCCTGGGTGCGCCTGGCCCCACCGAACGCCGAAGGCCGCCACAGCGCGGTCCTCATCTTGTTCGGCGAGGGCGCGCACGAGGGCCAGACCGGTCCCGACGTGCTCATCTGCCAGCGCGCCGCGAACATGAACAACCACGCCGGACAGCCCGCGTTCCCCGGCGGCGGCTCCGAGCCCGGCGACACCGACGCCGTCGCGACGGCCCTGCGCGAAGCCAACGAGGAGGTCGGCCTCGACCCCGCGAGCGTCGTCGTCGTGACGAGCCTGCCCGAGGTGTGGATCTCGGTGAGCAACTTCCGGGTGAC
Organism: Phytomonospora endophytica; assembly: GCF_014202425.1. GTDB lineage: Bacteria > Actinomycetota > Actinomycetes > Mycobacteriales > Micromonosporaceae > Phytomonospora > Phytomonospora endophytica. The sequence continues at coordinate 311,561 of NZ_JACHGT010000006.1, forward strand.
GCCCGTCCTGGCCTGGTGGCGCGACCCGCATCCCGTCCACGCACGTCAGCGTGAGGAGGTCGCCAGCGTCGTGCGCGTTCCCGTCAGCGAGCTCGTCGACCCCGCGAACCGGGTCCGCGCGAAGCACCCCTCGGGCTACGTCGGCCCGGCCTTCCAGGTCCGTGACCTGCTTGTTTGGGGTTTCACGGCCGGTATTCTATCGGCGGTCCTCGATCTGGCCGACTGGTCGCGGCCGTGGGGACCGGGCAGGCTCGTGCCCGTCTCGTAAGGCACTGCCGATGGCGGTCGGCCCGTACCCTGGGACAAACGACGACGAGGAGCTTGCATGAGCGGCGGCACCCTGGTGGACATCGTGATCGTGCTCCTCGCGCTCATGTTCGCCATCAACGGCTACCGCCAGGGCTTCGTCGTCGGCGCCATGTCCTTCCTCGGCTTCTTCGGGGGCGCGCTGATCGGCGTGAACCTCGCGCCCTACCTCATCGGCTACTTCGACGCGCCCCTCACCCGCGTGATCGTCGCGTTGGTGGCCGTGTTCGGGCTCGCGGTCGCCGGGCAGGCGGGGATGGCCACGATCGGCGCCCGCGTGCGTGGCGCGATGCGCCGCAACGGGACCCGCACCCTCGACCACATCGGCGGCGCGATCGTGTCGCTGCTGGCGGTCCTGCTCGTCGCGTGGATGGTCGCGACGCCGCTGGCCTATTCGAGCATCCCGGGCCTCGCCGCGGCGGTGCGCAACAGCTCGATCGTGCACGTCATCGACGACTCGGTGCCCGACCCGGTCAAGGGTGTCTACGACGCGCTGCGCCGCACGGTCGACACCAACGGTTTCCCCGACGTCTTCGGCGGTCTCGGCCCGACCAACCCGCACGAGGTCGCCGCGCCCAACGAGGAGCTGAAGAAGCTCCCCGCGGTCGTCGACTCGCAGCCCTCGGTCCTGAAGGTCCTCGGCGAGGCGCCCCGCTGCGACCGCCGCATCGAGGGCTCCGGGTGGGTCTTCGCACCCGAGCGGGTCATGACCAACGCGCACGTCGTCGCCGGAACCGAAAGCCTCGTCGTGGAAACCGCCGACGGGCACCTGCCCGGCCGCGTCGTCGTCTACGACCCCAGCCGCGACCTGGCCGTCATCTACGTGCCCGGCCTCGACGCGCCCGTCATGGACGTCGCCGACGGTCGCGCCGAGGAGGGGGAGGACGCCATCGTCCTCGGCTACCCGATGGACGGGCCGTACACGGTCACGCCCGCGCGGATCCGCTCCTCGGGCCCGGTGCGCGGCCCGAACATCTACGACAACGACGAGGTCACCCGCGACGTCTACGCGCTGCGCGCGCACGTCATCAGCGGCAACTCCGGCGGCCCGCTCATCTCCGCCGACGGCGACGTCTACGGCGTCATCTTCGCCGCCGCCGTCGACGACAAGGAGACCGGCTACGCGCTCACCATGGAAGAGGTGACGCCGGTGGCCGACGCCGGTCGCGGGGCCACCGACGCCGTCGGTACGCAGGACTGCACATAGCCCGGGTGGGCCCGACTACATGCCCTTGCCGCGGGTGTTGATCTCGGCGATGTTGTCGTTGATGCGGAAGACGACCGCCAGGTACTCCAGGAACATGCGGGTGAACAGCACCGACAGGGCCGCGCCGGGCGCGCCCATGAGCAGGAACGCCAGGCCGAAGACCGGGAAACCGCTCGCGAACCCGAGGATGACCATCACCAGGTAGCTCAGGCCGATCATGACGAGGCTCACCACGTAGGTGATCTGGAGCAGCGTGGGCGTGGCGAAGCTGCGGAACGAGAAGTCGAAAAGGGACGCGATGAAGCTCGGCTGGGCGGGGCCGGCCGCCGCGTAGTTCGCGGGGCCGCCGAACTGGCCCGTGGGCGGGGCGTTGTAGGCGCCGGTCGGGTATTCGGTGCCCGGCTGAGGCTGCTGGTAGTAACCACTCGGCTGCTGACCGTCGGTGTACTGCTGGGGTTGCTGCGGCTGTGCGGGGTCCTGGGGGTAGGTCATGCCCTGCATGTTGCCACGCACACGCCAGGTGGCGCGCGGCCAGGTTGGCAGCCACAAAGGACGGAGGGGCTGCGAAGACGCAGCGTGCCACGCGTGTCGGGGGGTCAAATGAGAAAGATCGGCGCGTCCTGGCAAGTGCGTGCTCGCGTACGCATAGACTCGGCTTGCGTCAATGTTGTGCGCAATGGAGGTCGCGATGGACGAGGTACTGGCCCGGGCAGGGCTCTTTCAGGGCGTTGACCCCGAGGCGGTCGACGCGCTGACCAAGGAATTGGAGCACATCGAGGTCCGCAAGGGCCAGACGGTGTTCAACGAGGGCGAGCCTGGCGACAGTCTCTACATCGTCCTCAACGGCAAGATAAAGCTGGGGAGGCGCGCCGCCGACGGCCGCCAGAACCTGATCGCGGTCATGGGACCGAGCGACATGTTCGGCGAACTGTCCCTGTTCGACCCGGGTCCGCGCACGGCGACGGCCACCGCCGTCACCGATGTGCGCCTGGCTCGCCTGGGCAAGTCGTCGTTGCGTCCGTGGATCACCGACCGGCCGGAGATCGCCGAGCAGCTGCTGCGCGTGATCGCCCGCCGTCTGCGTCGCACGAACGACTCGCTCGCCGACCTGATCTTCACCGACGTGCCCGGCCGCGTCGCCAAGAGTCTGTTGCAGATGGCGTCGCGCTTCGGCACCCGCGACGGGGGAGTGCTCCGTGTGACGCACGACCTCACCCAGGAAGAGCTCGCGCAGCTCGTCGGAGCCTCGCGTGAGACGGTGAACAAGGCGCTCGCCGACTTCGCCGCACGCGGCTGGCTGCGGCTCGACGGCAAGAGCGTCATCATCATGGACCCGGAGCGGCTCGCGCGACGCGCGCGAGTGTTACGGGTGGAGGGGTAGAGGCCCCTCGCTTTTTCGACGCCGGGCGGCGGTCCTTCGGGGCCGCCGCTCTCGCGTGCGCGGGGTGCGGTGGTGGCGCGGTCGCGCGGAGCCTGGAGACTTCCCGTCGCTCCCGTGTGCGCGGGTCGGGATGGTCGCGCGGTCGCGCGGAGCCCGGGGACTTCCCGTCGCTCCCGTGTGCGCGGGTCGGGATGGTCGCGCGGTCGCGTGGAGCCGGGGACTTCCCGTCGCTCCCGTGTGCGCGGGTCGCGCGGGACCGCCGGCTTCCCCGTGCGCGGGGTCGCGTGTTCAGGGCCGTCCGTCGCGCAGCGGTTCACCGCTGGACACGTGAAAGTGAAGATGTTTTGAATCTTGGTACCGACCCAAGTTTGTGACGACCCTAGCGGCGCCGTGTTCGGCCGTGACCCGCGCGGCGACGTCGCGGACGACGGCGAGCACCGCGTGGACGGTGTCCACGTCGGCGTCGCCGAGGTCGATCAGCGACGGGACGTGCCGTTTGGGGACCACGACGATGTGCACCGGCCAGTACGGTCGCGTGTGGTGGAAGGCGAGGACGCCGGGCGTCTCGGCGACGACCTCGACGGGCGTGCGGCCGGAGAGGGCCTCGTCGCAGTAGAAGTCGTCGGTCACGCGGCGAGAATACCCTTCACATTCCGTGCACACGTGAGTGTCCACAAAGGACTAATCTGTCGGCATGAATCCGCTGGCGCGCTTGTTCAAAGGCCCCGGGGCCATGCCGGAGCACCTCCGCGCCCGCCTGGTCGGTGAGGACCTGGTCTTCCTCGCCGAAGGGCTGTCCGGCTCCATCACCTACCGGCGCCTGCGCGCGCCGGGGCAGTACTCCAACTGGATGCGCGAGCCCGCCACGGGCGCGATCGGGATCAGCTCGCAGGGGCTCGTGGTGTGGGCGAACAAGGTCAAGCAGATCGATGTGCCGCACCGGCACCCGCTGCGGCAGCGCATCGCGGTGCGGCTCGACGGGGAGCGCAAGGTCGTGTTCGGCTTCGAGCTGGGGTGGACGAACACGGCGGTGTCGGGGGCCGCGGAGGTCAGGCTGAAGCTGGAGCCGGGCGGGGCGCGGCGGGTGGTGGGGATTTTGACGGCGGGTTAGGCGGCGCGAAGCCGCCTGGCCTCGGCGATGGCCTGTTTGTGCAGTTCGGGGAGATCCAGCCGCTCCAGCAGCTGGGCCTCCTGGAACAGAGCCCCGCGGAGACCACGGAGGAAGGCGGCCGGGGAGTCCGCGTGCAGCGACCTGTAGTGAAGCACCGATTCGCGTGCGACGGACAGCGCGTGCGTGAGGTCCGGGGAGTCGGAGGCGTCTTTGAGCACCGAGGCGAGAGTCCACAGGCTGCGGGCGAGCTCGGGGAGGTGTGCGGGATCTGCCCCGTGGAGCGTGCGGCGAAGCGCGACGGCCTCCTCGATGGGCTCCAGGGCCGCCTCGGTCTCGCCGAGGCGGCCGAGTTGCAGCCCGAGACTGTTCAGGGCGGAGGCGAGTGCGGGCAGGTGCGATCCGTGTTCGCGGGCCAGTTCACGGTAGAGGGCGACGGACTCGCGGGCGGGGGAGATGGCCGCGCGCAGTTGCCCGGCGTCCTTTCGGCAGCGGCCGAGGTTGGAGAGGGCCTCCGCGAGGCCGGAGACGGCATCGGTGTCGGCGATGGCGGTTCTCGGTACAGGCCGACGGCCTCCTCGGCGGCGATGAGTGCCTGGCGAAAGCGTTCGGCGTCACCGAGGTGCAGGCTGAGGTTGTTGAGAGCGGCGGCGAGGCCGGGAAGTTGTGCGGGGTCGGCGGCGGTCAGCCCGCGGTACAGGTCGACGGCCTCACGGGTGGGGATCAGGGCCTCGCGGGGACGGTCGAGGTCGCCCAGGCGGAGTCCGAGGTTGTTCAGTGCCGTGGCCAGGCGTGGTGTGTACGTGTTCCGGTCGGAGTGCAGCCAGGCCCGGAGGTGGTCGACGCGGTGGAGTTCGATGGCGTGGCCGAGGCGGGCGAGCTGGTAGTGGGGATAGGGCAGCGCGAGCTGGAGTCCGGCGGCGGCGCGGGAGACGGTGGCCTCTCCCCGGCAGGCTTCCAGCGCCGAGGCGAGCAGGTTCGCCGACGCCGGTTCGCGGCGTTGGACGATGCCTTCGAGCGCGGCCCGGGTGAGCAGGTCGAGGTGGCCGCCGAGTAGTTCGGGTAGCGGCCGGTCGGTTCCGGCCAGTTCGCCCAGCAGCGCCCGGATGCTCTCGCTGCGGCGTTCCCGGTAGTCGTCGGCGATCTCGGGATAGTGGTCGGCGGTGAGGTCCATGATGTGCAGGAGACGCCCGTGGTGCGCGGCCGTGGCCGATTCGTGTGTCTGCAGGCGGGCCAGGATCTCCTGGAGGTCGACGGTCCCGGCGATGAGGTGTTCGGCGAGCAGGTCGGGTTCGACCGGTGCGATGCGCTGTGACCTGGTGTCGGGCACGTATGCCGAGCCGGGGTAGAGCTGGAAGAGGGCTTTGGCCGCGGCGTCGAGGTTCGCGACGGGCTGGTCGGCCCAGGCGGGGATCGCGCGGAGGAGGTCTCTCGCCTCGGCGACGGAGGGGGCGGTGAGGGTGATCAGGCAGACCGCCTGGCGGGCGTGGTCGTCGTGGGGCATGTCGAGGCGGTCCCGCCAGCGCTGGTTCTCGCGCGCGATCAGCTGATCGAGGAGTTCCGTGCCGAGGTCGGATTCGGCGGGGTCGGGGGCCGAGACGCCGAGTGCGCCGAGAAGAGCGGCGATGTGGACCAGGAGGGGACGGTCGTAGGCGGGTCCGTCGACGTCGGGACGGACGGCCGTGGCGGAGCCGGGCCGGGTGAAGGCGGCGAAGGCGGTGTCGAGGTGGTCCTGGCGTGCCTTGGGGGTCAGTGACAGCGAGGGCAGGGCCAGCTCTCGGTTGTGCGCCTGCCGCAGCATGGCGTGCAGGCTCCCCGATCCGTCTTCCAGGTTGTCCACGGGCGACTGGCGAGACAGCAGGAGGATCCGGACCGGAACCCGCAGGCGTTCGTCCCGGCGGAGTTCGCGGAGGTGGGTGACCAGCAGCCGGAACGGGTCGCGCCAGACGAGGTCGCCGGCGTAGTCGAACACGATGAGGGTCGCTCGGCGTGGGCTCCACTCACCCCATGACACCGCGCTCGCGACCGGGTCGACGGCGAAGCCCGCGTGCCAGGCGGTCGTGCCGGGTTCCTCCAGGAGGGTTCGGCAGAGTTCGGCGGCGAGGCGGCTCTTTCCCGTCCCGGCCGGTCCGGTGAGTGTGCGGATGGCCAGTGGATGCTCTGAGCGGCACCACGCGGTCAGGTCTTCGAGTGCGCTCTCGCGGCCGTCGGGGACGAAGGGCACGATCGCGTAGCGTGCTTTGAGGAGCTCGGCGAGCGAGACGTCGTCGGTGTCCCACTCGAACCTCTCGCGTGCGGGGCGGATCAGTTCGCAGTCGTCTCCGATGGACTCCAGCCGGGCCGGGTCCGCGCCGGTGAGGCGCTGAAAGTCCGGATCGGCGAGCAGCGCGGTGATGGGGACGGCGTGGAGACGGCCGGGGTGCCAGTCTCCCGGGGTGCTGACCAGGACTCCGAGCACACGGTCGGCGGTATCGAGGATCGTGGCTCCCGAGAGTCCGGCCCAGCCGGGCCTTCCGTCGATGTGCCGGGGGATCGATCCGGATACGTCGACGCGCATCCGGCCGTGCCGGGAGGCGCCGTCGGGGAACGCGCGGCCGAGCAGTGGGGTCAGATCATGGCCGGAGGCGGCGGGGAATCCCTGTGCCCAGATCTCGACGGGGTCCTTTCCTTCGACTCGGCCCCACCTCAGCGACACGGGTGGTGCCGTGAAACCCGCCCCGGCGACGAGTGCCGCGTCGTGCTCGCCGCCGCGCCACACCACCGAGCCGTCCGACCAGGCTCCGCCGGACGCGCTCCGCAGGCGGATCGCGTCGCCGAGGGCGAGGCCGTGTCCGGCCGTGAGCACGAGTCCGTCGACGATCACATACCCGGAGTATGTGGATTTGGTGCCGTCGGTGCCGACCTTCTTGACCTCCACCACTCGCGCCGCCCATCGGCGCGTCCATGGGACGGTCACGCCCGCTACTCGTCGTCGGGGGAGGGCGCCGACAGTTCGATGTCGCGGCGGGCGCCGTCGTCGTCCAGCCACTCCGGCTTGAGGTGCAGGGTGACCCGGTGGCTTCTGGTGCGGCCGTGTTCGCCGGTGAGCTTCCCCGTCACGACCGTCCACAGTGTGGCGCCGACCTCGGCCTTCGCCTTGTTGGCGACCTCGACCGACAGTTCGACGTCGATGCCGTCGACGCGCATCCTCAGCCGTTCGCCCGAGGCGGCCTCGATCGCGTCGCGCAACTCAGCGCGCAGGCTGGCCAGGGCGTCGGCCAGGGGCACTCCACTCGACATAGGCCGACGGTAGCCGCAGCCGTCCTTGATCGCACACAGTGGACACTCGCGCGGGGCCTAGGATCATCCCATGGGACTCGCCGCCGACATCGCCTCGGCACTGCACGGCGCCCGCGCCACCGTCGCCGACGCCCGCGCCGGGGCGCTCGCGGCGGCCGAAACCCTTGCGGGGGCACGGGCCCGGCTGGCCGCGGCGACCGACGGGAGCTCCCGCGACGAACCGGTGCGGACCCTCGCCGCCCTCGAACAGGCCGGCCAGCACATCCGCCAGGCCGCCGCCGCGATGTCCACATGCGACGACGCCGTCGGCGGCTACACCACCGTCGTGCTCGGCTTCCCCGGCGCCGAACGCCGGAGCGCCACGGGCAACCCGCCGACGAGTGACTAGTCGCCGCTACTTCCCGAAGGCCGAACCGGTCCGCTTCTGGTCCTGCTGCCGCGCGATGCAGTAGAAGGTCCGCTCACCACCGTCGAAGTCCGCCGCCTTCGGCGGCAGCACCTCCGTCATCCACGTCTCCAGCTCGCTCACCCCGACCAGCTGCTTGAGCACTTCCTTGCTCATGCAGGCGTCCTGGACGACCGGCGCGGCCGACACGTCGGGGTGGCCGGCGCTGGCCACCGTGTCGGGCAGGGTGCCCTGCGCGAAGGCCTCCCACTCGTGCTCGGTGCCGCACGCCACGTCCTTCGCCGAGGCCACCCCGGACTCGATGGTGAAGTCGTTGAAGCACTTCGGTTCCGGCAGGCAGTCGACGCCCTCGGCCTCGAAACCGCACACGGGCGTGTCCGATCCGGCGGGCGTCTCACCGGCGCCGTCCTCGTCGCCGCCGCTGAACAGCGACACGATGCCCCAGGTGATCAGGATCAGCACGACCAGTACCACCGCACCGGAGATCACGAAGAACTTCGTCCGCGACCCCTCCTCCTCACCGCTCTCCCGGCGGCGGTCGAGCCGGCTGCGGACCAGCTCGGTGCCGGGAATCCGCAGCCTCGAACGCTCCGGCGCCGGCGGCGGCTCGGGATAGCGGCGCGAACCGGTGTCGGTGAGGTCGTCGGGACCGAACGGCCCCGGCGGCGGACCCGGATACTTCGGCCCGGTGTCGTGCGGGGGCCACACCGGCGGCGGTTCCTGGCCCTGAGGGGCCTGCCCGGGCGGCGCGAAGTTGTGTTCACCGGAGCGATACGGGTCCGTGCCGGGAGGCCCGAAGTCGTGCTCACCGGAACGGTACGGATCCGTACCCGGCGGCGCGAAGTTGTGCTCGCCCGAACGGTAGGCGTCGGCCTCCGCCGGTGGCCGCGACGGCGGGCGCGGGGGAGCGGTCGGCACCGGCGGGGGCGGCGGGGGAGCCGTCTGCACCGGGGGACCCGACGCGGGCTGCATCGCCGGAGGCGCCATGGGGGGAGGCGGCGGCAGCGGCGGAGCCGACGGCGGCATGGGCGGTGCGGTGTTCGCTGCGGCCGGTACCGGGCGCGGCCGCGAACGAGGAGTCGTGGGACGGGGCGAGGGCGCGGGCGACGGGCGACGCGTGGGGGGAGCGGTCGTCGTCGGTTTGGCCAGGGGGACGCTGTCGAGCATCTCGCGGAACTGGTCGGCGGTGGGGCGGCCGTCGGGGTTCGAGGTCATCGCCGCCCGCAGCATGCCGACGAGCAGCGCCGAGGCGCCCGCCACGTCGGGGATCGGCCGCCCGAACAGCTCCATCACCTCGCGGAGGTCGCCGACCTCGCCGGTGAAGCGCGGCGGGTGTCCGGCCAGCAGCGCGTAGAGGGTCGCGGCCAGCGAGTACACGTCGCTGAACTGGCTGGCCGGTTTCATCTGGAGGGTTTCGAGGGGCGCGTAGGCCGGGGTCAGGTGCCCGATCGTGGCCTGTACGCCGGTGTCGAGGACCGAGTCGGTGACCACGGCGAGCCCGAAGTCGGCCAGCACGGGTTTCCCGTCGGGCCGGATGAGGATGTTGGCGGGCTTGATGTCGCGGTGCAGGACCCCCCGCTCGTGCGCCCCGGCGAGGGCGTCGGCGAGCTGGACTCCGATGTCGCGGACCTCGGCGTCGCCGATGGATCCCTCGGCGTCGAGGCGGTCGGCGTAGGAGCCCTCGCACAGCTCCATGACGACGTAGGGGCGGCCGTCGTCGGTGACGCCGGCGAAGTAGAGGTCGACGACGTTGGGGTGTCCCGACAGTCTCCCGGCGGCCCGGACCTCCTGCTCGAAGCGGCTGCGCTGTTCGTTCTGGGCGAAGGGCCGCTTGTCGATGCGGAGCGCGACCTCGCGGCCGGTGGAGACCTGGACGGCGCGGTACACCACGGTGTATCCGCCGCGGGCGATGACCGACAGTTCGGCCAGGTCCGGTAGGTCCGGGAGGTCGCCGGTGTCCGGGGACCAGAATTGAGCGCTCACGCAGGCAAAGGTAGAGCACGGCGGCTAGATCATGTATCCACCGTTTCGGCTCTTATCCGGATCAGTCGTGGCGAAGGTGGTCGGTTTATTCAGGATTTAATGAAGGCCGGTGAGCGCGGGGGTTCCGCGTGTTCCGGGCGGCGTCTCAGCGTGCCGGTTCGTGCACCGTTTCGGTGGCGTTCCGCAGGCGTTCGAGCAACTTCTCGGCTTCGCCGCGGTGGCTGCGCTGTTCGGTCGAGTAGGTGAGGGAGACGGCCTCGCGGGCGGCGGCGACGGCTTCGGCGCTCATGTCGTTGGCGGCGAGGGCCTTCGCGTACGCCAGTTGCGCGCCGACGCGGCTGGAGATGTCCTCACCGGGCGCCTCGATGGCGCGTTTGGCCCAGCGGAGGGACTCCTCGGCGCGGCCTTCGGTGCGCAGGACGTCGGCGTAGCGGGCGACGGCGCGGCGGCGCGGGTAGAGCAGCGTCGGGGCGCCCAGGTGCGCGGCGATGTCGCCGAAGAGGCGCAGCGCGGCGGCGTTGTCGCCACCGGCGCGGTGCGCCTCGGCGAGCAGCGCGAGGGGCCCGACGCGCGCGGATTCGAGCACGTCGAAGGGAACCGCGAGTTCCAGTGTGGACAGTGCGGCGCGTTCGGCGCCTTCGATGTCGCCGGCGTCGAGCAGGCAGTGCCCGAGGACGGTGCGGGCCATCCCGATGAGAAGGGGGTGGCCGGTGCGCAGGCCGTAGGCCTCGGCGTCGAGGGCGAGTTCGCGGGCGTGGTCGGATTCGGCGAGGCCGCGGGCGACGACGGCGCGCACGACGAGGGCGAGGCCGCGGCCCCAGTCGTCGTCGACGCGGTCGTAGTCGCGGTAGGCCTTGCGGGCGGCGGAGTCGGCGTCGGTGAGGTCGCCGAGTTCGGCGGCGGCGTAGGCGCCGACGGCGCGGAGGGTCCCGACGGCCCAGGTGTCGCCGACGCGTTCCCCGAAGGGCAGGAAGGCGGTGGCGAGTTTCGAGGCCTCGTGGAGGCGCCCGGCGAGGAGGCGGGTGAAGGCCGCGGTGCCGCGGACCCAGGCGCGGCCGATGGGGTCGCGGAGGGAGGCGATGTGGCGGGCCGCCTGGCCGAGGAAGCTGTCGGCGGCGTCGAAGTCGCCGATGCTCGTCGACACCCACGCCAGGTGCTGGAGGGCCCAGGCCTGGCTGCGGACGTCACCGACGGTCCGGCCGACGCCGAGGGCCTCGGTGAAGCGGGCCTCGGCCTCGCGCAGGCGGCCGGAGACGTAGTCGAGCATGCCGAGGCGGACGAGGACGTCGGCGCGGACGTTGGGCAGTTCGGCGCGTTCGGAGAGGTCCCCGGCGGCGCGCCAGATCGCGGCGGCCCGCAGTGGTTCGCCGAGGGCGCGGTAGATGCGGCCGGCGAGGAGCAGGGTCAGGGCGGCGACCTGGGGGTGGTCCGGGACGGTGGGCACGGCGTCGCCGGACAGGGGCATGCCGAGTTCGGCGGCGATCTTCTCGACGTCGACGAGGGAGTCCTCGGGCCGGTCGAGGCGCAGCAGCGCGCGGCCGCGGACGAGCCGGTCGGCGACCGACAGGGGCTTGAGTTCGGCGGAGCGGTCGATGAGGGCGGCGGCCTGTGCCGGTTCGCCCTGCACGATCGCGCGGCGGGCGGCGCGGCCGAAGGCCTCGACGGCGAGGCCGGAGACCGCGCGGACGACGTTGTCGGGGGTGAGGCCGATCTTGTCGGCGAGTTCGACGGCGCGCGTGGCGTGCGTGGCGATGAAGTCGTCGGCGGCCTCTTCGGTGAGGGTCCCGCCGGGTGCGCCCGCCGCGGCCCACCGCGCGAGGCGGGCGTGCCGTTCGGCGCGTTCGGCCATGCCGAGGCCGAGGTAGGCGGCCTCGCGCATGAGCGGCGTGACGAAGCGGAACCCGCCGGAGTTGCGGCGGCGCAGCATGCCGCGCGCGAACAGCTCTTCGAGGTGGCCTTCGTCGGTGTGGTCGTGGAGGGCCGACAGCGCACCGTCGGGGATGGTGTCGCCGATGACGGCGGCGTCGCGCAGGACCATCTTGGTGTCGGTGGGCAGCGCGTCGATGCGCGCGGCCAGGACGCGGGCGAGGTCGGTGGAGACGAGTTTCCCGGCCAGGGAGCCCGGCGCGAGGCGCCATTGCCCGTCGATCTCGTAGAGCAGGCCCTGTTCGGTGAGCAGCGCGACCAGTTCGGCGAGGTAGTAGGGGTTTCCCTGCACCGCGCCGAGGAGGCGGTACTCGTCGTCCTCGCGGAGTTTCCCGCCGCACAGCGCGGCGAGGAGGCGGGCGGCGTCGGCGCCGCGCAGCGGCGGCAGCGTCTGCGCCTCGGCCTCCGAGACGCGTGTGAGGACACCGGCGTGCCGGACGAGTTCGGGGCGGCCCAGCAGGAGGACCAGGACCGGGCCGGACAGGCGCGCGACGGCCGCGCCGAGCGCGTCGAGGGCGTCCGGGGTGGCCTCGTGCAGGTCGTCGACGATCAGCAGCAGCGGCGTCTGCGCCGACAGCAGGTTGAACAGGTCGGCGACCGCGGCCGGCATCGACTCCATGTCGTGGTGCTCGGGCCCGGGACCGCCGGGACGCGCGGGCGACTCGCCGGGCAGGGGCGCGAGGCCCAGCAGCGCCAGCAGCATGTCGACGCTGAAGACGGGCGGCGCCTGCTCGCCCTCGGTCTGCTTGCGGTGGCGTTCGGCGAGGCGGCGCAGGCGCTCGGTGGCCGTGGCCCGGTCGTCGCCGGGGGACAGGCCCACCGCGCGGCGGACGAGGTCGGCGAGGGGCCCGAGGCGACGGCGGCGGCCGTAGGCGGCGGCGCGGACGGCGACGACGCGCACGCCGCGCGCCGAGGCGCGGCGGCCGACCTCGATGCCGAAACGGGTCTTGCCGAAACCGGCCTCCGCGGTCAGCACGAGCGTGCGCGGCTCGCTGCGGTCGACGACCTCGGACAGGCGCCCGGCGACGATGCCCAGCTCGGCCTCGCGGCCCACGAAGGGCGCCTGGTCGCCGAGGCTGGTGCGCGTGCCGGGGGCGTCGTGCAGGCCGAGGAGTTCGTAGGCGTGGACGGGTTCGCGCTTGCCTTTCAGGCGCAGCGGCTCCAGTTTCCGCCAGGAGGCGACGTGCTTGGTGACCTGGACCGTCTCGTCGCTGGTGTAGACCGTGCCGACGGCGGCGGCGTCGGCCAGCCGCGCGGCGGTGTTGACCGTGTCGCCGATGACGGTGTACTCGACCGAGGCCTGCATACCGGCCACGACCAGGCCCGTGCGGATCCCGACGCGCAACCCCATCGGCACCCCGCCGCCCTGTTCGGCGTCGAGGACCTTGCGGACGTTGCGCTGCATCGTCATGGCCGCGCGGACGGCCCGCTCGGCGTCGTCCTCGTGCGCGACGGGAGCGCCGAAGACGGCCATGATGCCGTCGCCGGTCAGTTTGTCGACGTGACCACCGTGCTCGTTGACGGCCTGCGCGCACACCGCGAGGACACGGTCGGTGACGACACCGACCCGCTCGGGGTCGAGATCCTCCGACCACGCGGTGAAGTCCGAGAGGTCGCCGAAGAGCACCGTGCAGACGCGCCGCTCCGTTTCCGGCAGCGACGCGACGGGGGAGAGCGGGGCGCCACACGAGTGGCAGTAGCGAGCGCCGGGGACGACGACGTTCCCGCAGAAAGGACAGGTCACGGTTCCCCCAACTCCATTACCCGGTCGATATGTTCCCGGTCACGTTGATCTTGTTCGATACCCAGGTACTCCAGCTGAGCCTTGACGGTGGCCTCGGCGGCCGGCCACACGGACCGGTCGACGTCGGCGTAGACGATCTCGACGATGTCGAGCGCGCTTGTCGCCCCCTTATCGAGCGCCGCGCGCACCTGATCGAGGCGCTGCTCGCGATGCGCCCGGTACTGCTCCGCCGCCGCCTTCACCGACGGCAGCGTGGGCCCGTGACCAGGCAGAACGGGCACGTCCCCGTAAGCGGCGAGCAGGTCGAGGCTGGCGAAGTAGTCGGTGAGGTTCCCGTCGGGCCACAGCACGACCGTCGTCCCCCGCCCCAGGACGGTGTCCCCGGTGAGGACGGCGGGCTCGGGCTCGTCGGCGAACAGGCTCAGCGAGTCGGCGGTATGCCCCGGAGTGTGCCGGACACGGAGGTTCAGGCCGCTTTCATTCAGTGTCTCGCCGTCGGCGAGGGGCTCGCCCCCGAAGCACCAGCGCGGGTCCCGCGCCCGGACGGGGACGCCGAGGCGCTCGCCGAGCGCGGCGGCGCTCTCGGTGTGGTCGGGGTGCCAGTGCGTGAGCACGATCAGCGCGGCCTCGCCGTGGGCGGCGATCGCGTCGAGGTGTTCGGGCAGGACCGGGCCCGGGTCGACGACGGTCACGCGGTCGGCCGCGGTGGCCCGCAGGAGCCAGGTGTTCGTCCCGTCGAGGGTCATCGGGCCGGGATTGGCGGCACGCAGCAGGCGCGCCCACGCCGGGGCGTGGGCGCCGTCGGAGGGGCCGACTGTCGCGGGGGTCACGCTGGCGAGACTACGTGGGCTCGCTGACAGTTGCCTGAAATATGGGACGGGAGGGGCTGGTGGGGCGGGGTTCGTCCCACCAGCCCAGAGGGGCCTAGTCGAAGCGGTTCTGGTTGAGGAAACGGGCCACTCCCCGCCAGGTGTTCGGGCCGGGATCACCGTCGATCGGGCCGGTGTAGCCCCAGCCCGCGGCGAGCCGCTGGAGCGCCGCCCAGGTGTTGGGGCCGGGCACGCCGTCGGCGGGCCCGCCGTAGCCGTGATGTGCGGCGAGGTAGCGCTGCATGGCCGCGTAGGTGTTCGGGCCCGGCACGCCGTCGACGGGGCCGGTGTAGCCCGCGTCGAGGCGCACCCAGTTCTGGAGGCGCTTCCAGAAGATCGTGCCGGGGATCCCGTCGCTCTCGGTGGAGGTCTTCGGCAGGCCGCCGCCCCCGCCGCCGAGGTAGACGAGCGGGTTGATGCGGGTGCCGTTCGGGTCGATCATGTGCCAGTGCAGGTGCGGGCCCGTCGACGAACCCGAACCGGGCGCGCCGGCCGCGCCGCCGGAACGGGCGACGATCGCGCCCGCCCCGACCCAGGCGCCCTCGGCGATCAGGAACGCCGACAGGTGCATGTACTGCGTGCGGTACCCGTTGGAGTGGTAGATGGTGACCGTGTGGCCACCGGTCCCGTTGTAGGGGATGTTGCGGACCGTGCCCGACCCACAGGCGGGGACGCCGGTGCCGACGCCCATCGGGTAGTCGATGCCGCCGAGGGAGCCGCGGTCGATGTGCGCCTGCCATCCGTCGGAGATCGGGTAGCCGGAGAAGGGGTTGTAGAAGTCCGCGGCGAATGCCGGGTTCGACGGGAGCAGGATCCCGCCGGTCGCCGCGAGGGTGGTGGCGCCCACGCCGCTTAAGAGGGCGCGGCGGGTGAGTCTGCCGGTCATGGGGAGTCCTTCCGGAGGGTGGAAGGGCATCGTGGACCCGGGGCGCGGGTGGCGCGTCGGTCGTTCGACCGAGGTCAGGACTCGCGGGCGATGCGGTTGCGGCGTTCCTCGTCGGTTTCGTTGTCCAGTTCGGGACGTTGCTCGCCGCCGACGTCGGAGGCCCCCTTGACGCCCGCCTCGGTGTACGGGCCGATCGGATTGCGCTGATTCGGGCCACCGTCGAAGAACTCCGCGGCGCGGTCGAGGTCGGCGTTCCCGGTCGAGCCGTCGGCGTTGTACTTGTCGAAGAGCGCCTGCTTGCCCTTCTCCCAGAAGGCCTTGTTGCCCTCGTCGGTCAGCGTCAGGTTGATCTTGTCGGACTTGAGGCCGAGCTTGAAGGCGGCGTCGTCGAGTTTCGCGGCCCCGGACTTGGCCAGCGAGCCGAGTTTCCCGGCCTTCTCCAGCAGCTCCCCGGCGGCCTTGACGAGCTTGTTCAGCCACTTGGCGATGGTGCTCAACGCGACGTAGGCGGAGTGCACGACCTTGGCGATGCCGGCCGCCAGGGACCCGCCGAAGGTGGGCACCGAGATCGCCAGGGCGGCCAGGAGGGTCACGATGGCCCAGCTGATGAACTCCGAGAGGATCTCGACGATGACCGACCGGGTCGAGGCGACCATCACGCCGGCGTTGGTGACCGCCGAGACCATGCCCTCGGCCATCTGCGCCGACACTCCCGTCAGGCCCCGCGCGGCACCGGTGACCACGCTGTGCGCCTGCCCGGCGGCCCCCTCCCAGTCCTGAACCTGCGCGACGCCCGACCCCTGCGAGTCGCCGGTCTGCTTTATCTGCTCGGCGATGTTGGCCCAGGTCTTCGCCAGCGCCTTGACCGCGTTCGGGTTCCCGGTGACCTTGTCGAGGGCCTCCCGCAGGAACCAGACGTGCTCGATCACCCAGCCGACCCCGGCCAGCACGAGCTCCTTGAACGGGTTGATCGCGAAGCCGAGGGCGTCGAGCGCGACCGCCCCGGCGTTGAGACCGGCGGTGACGGCGTCGAAGTCGCCACCGTCGCCGAGGTCGCCGCTCAGGTTCTCGGCGAAGGTCCCGAGGCTGTCGAAGATTCCCGCGCCGGTGGTCAGGCCGGGTTCGGCGGTCGAGGGGTCGTCGACCAGGTTTCGCGGCTCGGTCATGCGATCGGGGTCCCTCGTCGGCCGGATCCGGGGCGATCCTCGAAGCGGGCGATCCGTTCGATCTTGCCCTTGTTCGACTCCTCGGCCGCCTCGTAGTCGTCGGCCGCGGCGTACATGTTCACGCTGACCTGCTCGGTCAACTTCGCCAGACCGGCCACCTGTTCGGCGACCGCCCGGCCGCACTCGGCGAGGTCGGCCGACACGCCCAGCCCGCTCAGCAGCGGCCCGAACATCTCGGCGTCCCCACCGCCGACCTGCCCGGCGGCTCCGGCGGCGTTCCGCAAGGGCTCGGCGACCCCGGAGCGGTATTTCCCGGCGTGATCACGAAGGGCCTCGACGAAGACCCGGTACTCGCCCGCGCGGGTCACCACGCGCTCCTCGGCTCGGTGTCCGGCGAGGGCGGGGCGGCCGCGTCGAAGAGGGCCATCGCCTCGCCGCCGTCCCCGACCAGTTCGGCCAGCAGGGCCCGGGTCCGCGCGGACGCCTCCGCGCTCGCCTTCGCGTAGGTCTCCATGACCGTCGCGGCCAGCTGGATCTGTGTGAGGCTCTTGGCCTTGACACCGAACTCGATCGAGCCGAGCCCGCCACTGCCGTTCACGGTCAGGGTCACCGATCTGTCACGGCTCGCCGCCGTCGCGGAGGTCTCGGCGATCTCCCGTTCGACGCGTGCCGCCTTCGCCTTCATTTCCTCGGCCCGCCGCTCCAGGGCCTCGGCGAACCCCGCCGGATCACTCGCGAAACTCGGCATCGACATCGTCGGCGCACCTCCCCGTGGAATGCGCCGACCGTAACAATTCCGCCCGATCCCCGTGGCCCCAAGGAATCAAGCGGGCATTTCCGGCTAAAGCGGCGGTGGCTTCCGGTAGTGCCCGTTGCGTCGCAGCAGGACCAGCGTCGTCGTCAGCGCGATAGCCGCGATGACAGCGACGACGGCCAGCAAAATGTACGGCGTCGGCCCCGGGCCCTTCGGCTCCTCGGCGGCCGCGGGCGGTGCCTCGCCGTCGGGCGGGACGGCACCGTCCGTCGACGGCGGCGGTGTCTGCGACGACTCCGGCTGCGTCCCGCCGCCACCGTCGACCTGCGACAGCAGCGGATTGGTCAGCACCTGCGGGATCTCCGGCGCCAGCGCGCCGACGGGGTTGACCAGCCCGAAGCCGTACACCTCGTCGCGACCGGGTTTGCCCAGGTCGGCGGCGGTGAAGATGAGCCGGTTGATGACGTTGGCGGCGCTCAGGTCGGGGTACTTCGCGCGGATCAGCGCGGCCGTCGCCGACACCAGCGGCGCCGCGAAACTCGTCCCCTGGATGTTCCAGTACCCGTCGGGATGCGCGCTGGTCAGGTGATCGGCGGGCGCGGTCAGGACCGTCTCGGTCCCGGTCAGCGCGCCGTCCCAGAACTCGCCGTCAGGCGACAGTCCGCTCACCGCGACGACCCCGGGCATCCGCGCGGGAAACCACACGCCCTGTTCGTCGTCCTTACTGCTGTCCACGTTGCCGGTGCAGGCGATGACCACGACCTCGCGACTCAGCGCATAGGTGATGGCCTCGGCCAGTTCCGGGCTCTTCCCGACACCGCCGAGTGACAGGTTGACCACGTCGGCGCCGTGGTCGACGGCCCACCGCACGGCCCGCGCGACGACACCGGCGTCGTCGTAGCGGTTGTCCTTGTCGAGGACCCGCACGGGCAGGATCTGCGCGTCGTAGGCGACCCCGACGACCCCGTCGGCGTCGTTGAGGCCCCCGATGAGGGCCGCGACGGACGTGCCGTGCCCGACCGGATCCTCGGTCCCGTCGCCGCCGCTGCCGTCGGTGCTCTTGACGAAGTCGGCGCCGGGCAGCACCTTCCCGCGCAGGTCGACGTGGTCGGCGTCGACGCCGGAGTCGAGGACCGCGACGATCGTGCCCGCGCCCGTCGACTGCGGCCAGGCGTCGGCGGCGTGCAGCGAGTCGAGCTGCCACTGCTTGGGGCGGACGTCGTCGGCGAGGGCCGCTCCGGGGGCCGCGACGGTGCTCAACAGGACCGCCGCGACCGTGGCCGCAGCGGTCTTTCCGAGCCTTCCCGCAATCCCCATTGCGTAGATAGTGGCATGCCCTCGCACGTTTCGTCCCACCCGATGGAGATCCACTTGCACGGTGGCCGATCGTAGGGTGGGGTCACGAAGCGTATTCGCTGTACTGTGATGCCGCGACACCTCTTTTAGTGCTGGGGAGACAGCGGTCATGACCTGGGAGCCCGCTACCGAGTCCGAACGGCGGATGCAGGACGTTCTTCGCCAGGGCGACCAGGAGAGCTACTTTCTGTTGCTCTCCCGTGGCGATCTGTACATCCCGGTGGCGCCGGGCAATTCCGCCTGGGCGACGTGGTCCACCGAGGACCGCACCCACGTACTGGCCTTCACCTCGGAATCCGCGCTTCGCGCGTGCCTCCGCGAGCACGCCGGCGCCCACCGCCGCGTCCGGCTCGACGAGCTCGTGCACACCTGGCCCGACGACGAGTGGTGGCTCGCGGTCAACCCCGGCCTGCCCATCGAGGGCTACCTTCCGGCGTGGTTCGTCAAGCAGGTCTCGACCGGCGACGTGTCACTCCCCGTAGAGGAGACCGCGGGCGCCGGGCACGACGAGATGCCCGTCTACGGCGGCGGTTTCGGCTACGAGGAGCAGCAGCAGGCCGGCGGCTACCGCGCCGAGCCCGCCTACCCGACCTACGGGCAGGGCGAACCGGCCTACCAGCAGCCCTCGCACCTCCAGCCCGGCGGCGGTTTCCCGCAGCCGGAACCGGAGTACCAGCCGCCGCAGCTCCCGACGCGTTTCCCGCCTGCCGAGCAGCCCGCCTACGCCGACTACGCGCCCCCGCCGCCCGCGCCCGCTCCGGCGACGACGACCCCGGCCGGTCTGCCCGCCCGCAACGCCTACGCGCCCCCGGAACCCGCGTACGCGCCCGAGCGGCAGGAGTCGGCCTTCGCGCCGGAACCGAGCTACAGCCCCGAACCCGCCTACGCGCCCGACGCGGCCTTCCAGCCCGCCGGGTTCCAGGGCGGCGGGTACGCCGAGTCCGGTTACGCGCCGGAGCAGGGATACGCGCCCGAACCGGCCTACGCGCCGGAGCCCGCGTACACGCCTGAGCCCGCGTACGCCCCCGAGCAGCCCGCCTACGACGCCGACCGCGGCTACCAGTACGACGACGCGGCCTACCAGCCCGAGCACGCGCCCTACGGCGTCAACAACGAGTCGGGCTACTCCGACGACGCCTACGCCGCACCGGTCATGACCCACCGCGCGCCCGCCGAGGTCGCCGCGGCCCTCGAACCGTCGGCGCCTTCCGGACTGCTCCCCGAGCCCGCCGCCTACGCCCTCGCTGGGCCCACCGAGGACGAGGTCGAAGACGAACTCGCCGCCGCCGGAGCCGCCGGGGACACCCCGCGTTTCCTGCGGGCACTGCTGTCCGGCTGGGTCTACGTTCCACTCAACGACGGCGCTCCCGAGGACGTACGGCCCGGCGACCCAGGCTTCACCTGGCGCACCGACCTCATCGACGGCGCCTACAGCCTCACCGTCTTCACGTCCCCGACGCGCATGTCGCGCCGCCTCGGGCCGTGCGAGTTCGTCAAGGTCACCTTCGTGCGCGTCGCGCGCAACTGGCCGGACCGCAGCTACAGCCTCGCGATCAACCCCGGCACCGAGGTCGGCGCGAACATGCCCGGCACCCAGATGTCCACATTGATCAGCTGGGCCGGCAAGAAGGGCCTCATCGAGCGCGCCGACATGATGGAGCAGTCGGCCGAGGCCGCCGTCGGCGTCCACCACGACGACCTGTCGGCCGGCGGTTACTCGCCCGCGCCGAGCCAGCAGCGCAAACTCGGCCCGACGCTGATGCAGAAGCTCATCCCGGCCGCCCAGGTGCCCTTCTACCTCCAGCGCGGCTACGACCGCATCGCCGGATTCGTGCACCCCGCCGAGGACCTCGCCGACTTCGACACCCCGGAGTCGCTGCGCACCGCCCTCGGCCTCATCCACGACGGCGCCTCCGACGTGTACGTGATCCGCTGGATCTCGCACCGCGCCGACCTCTACCGGATCCCCTACGGCGGCAACGACGTCGACGAGATGCGCCGCATGGAGGGCTGGGTCATCGAGCCGCCGCCCTTCCGCGGCAACGGTTTCGCGCCCGGGGAGACCGGCGCGGTGGTCGCCGAGTTCAAAGTGGACAGCATCCGCCTGCCGCACGGCGCCACCATGCACCGCCTGAGTTCCATCGACGGCGACACACTCGTTGCCTCGTTCGACGCCGACCAGCAGACCTGGCTGACCGCGGAGGAGTCGCTGTGACGCCCATGCCGCCACTGGCCCATGTGGACGGTTACATCGCCCGCTGGCGGGACCGGGAGTACGAGGCGAGCCCCGACGGGGACTACATGCGCCTCTACACCCCCGATCCCGAGGAGGGCTTCACCGAGGTCGCGCAGGGCCGCTACCGCCGCAGCGTTCCCGCGCCCGAGGTCGAGGACTTCTACTACCTGCGCACGGTCTGCAAATGGCGCGGTGAACCCTTCCACGTCATCGGCGAGACCGGGAACTGGCTGCGCGTCGAGTACGTCGGCGGGCAGGAGCCGGTCGCGGCCGGACTCGGCCTCGACCGCTACGACGCCGGCGTCTACCAGGGGTGGGCGCTGCGCGATGAGGTGACGGACCTGCACCAGAAGCAGGTGTGAACCGCACCGACCGCCTGTACGCCCTCGTCGAAGAGCTGCGGGCGGTCTCACCGCGGCCCAGGAGCGCCCGGCGGCTCGCCGAGCGCTTCGGCGTCTCGGTGCGCACGGTGGAGCGGGATCTGCGCGCCCTGCAGGAAAGCGGCGTGCCCATCTACGCCGAAGCGGGACGCAACGGGGGCTACGTCATCGACAAGCGCCGGACGCTGCCGCCGCTGTCGATCACCCCGGCCGAGGCCGTCGCGCTGACCGCCGCGCTGCATTCCCTGCACGGCAGCCCTTTCGCCGACGCCGCCCGCTCCGTTCTGCACAAGGTCCGGGCCGTCATGCCCCCGCGCGAGCTCGCCGAGGCCGACACCCTCGCCGAGAACGTCGTGGTGATCCCGGCGCGGAAGGGGACGCGCTCGGTGGCGAAGGCCGTCGA
Organism: Phytomonospora endophytica; assembly: GCF_014202425.1. Taxonomy (GTDB): domain Bacteria; phylum Actinomycetota; class Actinomycetes; order Mycobacteriales; family Micromonosporaceae; genus Phytomonospora; species Phytomonospora endophytica. The sequence continues at coordinate 332,951 of NZ_JACHGT010000006.1, forward strand.
GGACGCCATCGCCCGCCGAAAGGTGCTGGAGCTGTCCTATGTGGACCGGCTGGGTGCCGTGTCGTCGCGGATCGTGGAACCGCTGGGGCTGCTGGGAGGCGGCGAGCACTGGTATCTGCTGGCCTGGTGCCGCACGCGCGACGCCGTGCGCGGCTTCCGTCTCGAACGGGTCCGCGACGCCACCGTGCTGGGCGAGGGTGTGCCGTCCCGCGACATCGACCTGACCGAGATCGACGCCCTGGGACGGGAACTCGTCGGGCTGGCGCGGCTGGATGTGTCGCCGAACACCGACAGGACGGTGTCGCGCTAGGCGGTGATCGTGGTCCTTCCGACGAGTGAAGGAGAACGACATGACGGGTGTGGCAACGGACCGTGCGGCGATGACGGGCCTGTGGGACGCGTGGACCGAGATGTGGAACGGCGCCACGGGGCTCGCCGGGAAGATCGTGACGGAGGACTTCCGCATCGCCTTCGGGACGAGGATCCCGGCGGCCGACGCCATTCGCGGGCCGCGCGACCTGGCGGCGTTCGTGGACGGATTCCGCGCGGGCTACGAGGCGCTGGTCTACCGGACGGACATCGGGCCGGCGGTGGACGGTGGGCTGGTGGCGTGCCGGTGGGTCGCGGACTTCACCAAGGCGGGGGTGGAACGGCGCACGGGCGGTATCGACATGCTGCGCGTCGAGGACGGCGCGGGCGGGCCGCGGATCGCCGAGGTGTGGTCACTGACGGGGACGCGGTCGTTGTGAGGGGTGGGCGCCGACGTTCGCGTCGGCGCCCGGTCGCGGGCGGGCCCGCCATGCCCCCTACCCCACGTGCTCCTCGTACGCCGCCACCGTTTCGGCGAAGACCTCGCGTCCCGGCCGTGCCCACAGTTCGTCGTTGAACAACTCGACCTCGATCGGGCCGTCGTATCCCGCCGCGTCGACGGCCGCCTTGATCCGCCGCATTTCCACGCAGCCGGTCCCGAGCTGCCCCCGGCCGGTGAGTACACCGGCGGGCAGCGGCGTCGTCCAGTCGGCCACCTGGAAGGTCGCGATGCGGCCTTCCGTGCCCGCCCGGGCGATCGCCGCGTAGAGGTTCGGGTCCCACCAGATGTGGTAGGTGTCCACGGCCGCGCCGACCTGCGCGGCCGGGAAGGGCGCCGCGAGGTCGAGCGCCTGGTCCAGAGTGGACACGACACAGCGGTCGCTGGCGAACATCGGGTGCAGCGGCTCGATCGCCAGCGTCACACCGGCGTCGCCGGCGTACGGCGCGAGCTCGGCGAGGGCGTCGGCGACCTTGGCGCGGGCGCCGTCGATGTCGCGCGATCCTTCCGGCAGGCCGCCGGAGACGAGCACGAGGACCTTCGTGCCGAGGGCTCGCGCCTCATCGATCGCCCGGCGGTTGTCCTCAATGGACTCCCGGCCACCGGTGGTGAAGAACCCGCCGCGGCACAGCGTCGTCACCGGAACGCCGGTCTCCTTGAGTTTCGCGATGGTGCGGTCGATCCCGTACTCGGCGACGGGCTCCCGCCACAGCCCGATCCCGATGCCCTCGCGGGCGCAGGCCTCGATGACCTCGCCCTGGTCCCAGAACTTGGCCGTGGCGTGGTTGAAACTGAGTCGCGTCACCGCCCGACCCCCGCGACGGTGAGCAGCGCGCGCATCTTGGCGGCCGCGGCCTCCGGGTCGGGGTAGAGCCCGGCCTCGTCGGCAAGAGTGAAAAGCCTTGTCAGGTACGGGATGTCGCGGGCGTTCTCCAGGCCGCCGACCATTCGGAAGGCGTCCTGGTGCCCGGCGAGCCAGGCCAGGAAGACCACGCCGGTCTTGTAGTTGAAGGTCGGCGCGGCGAAGGTGTGCCGGGCGAGGGTGACCGTCGGATCGAGGATCTCCCGGAATCCCTTGGCGTCACCGGCATCGAGCCGCGCGACGGCCGCCGAGGCGTGCGCGGCGAGAGGATCGAAGATGCCGAGGAGGGCGTGGCTGAAGCCCTGTTCGTCGCCCTCGATGAGCTGCGGATAGTTGAAGTCGTCGCCGGTGTAGCAGCGCACGGACGCGGGAAGCCGCCGCCGGAAGGCGATCTCGCGGTCGGCGTCGAGCAGCGAGATCTTCACACCGTCGACGGCGGACTCGTGCGCGGCGATGACGCCGAGCATCGTCTCCGCCGCCGACGACAGGTCCTCGCTACCCCAGTAGCCGGTCAGCGCGGGGTCGAACATCGGCCCGAGCCAGTGCAGGATCACCGGACGCGACACCTGCGAGAGCAGCCGGTCGTAGACGCGCGCGTAGTCGTCGGGACCGGTCGCGGCGGCCGCCAAAGCCCTGCTGCACATCAGGATCGGGATCGCGCCGGCCGCGTCGACGACCGCGAGCTGCTCCTCGTACGCGGCGATCACCTCGTCCAGAGTGGACGGACCACCCAACTGGTCGGTTCCGGCTCCGCAGGCGATCAGGCCGCCGACGGAGGCCGCCTCGGCCGCCGAGCGCCGGATCAGCTCCCGCGTCGCCGCCCAGTCAAGGCCCATACCGCGCTGCGCGGTGTCCATCGCCTCGGCGACGCCAAGGCCGTGCGCCCACAGGTGCCGCCGGAACGCCAGCGTGGCGTCCCAGTCGAGCACCGCCGGGCGCCCGGGACCGTTGTCGGCCAGGGGATCGGCGACGACGTGCGCCGCCGAGTACACCACCCGCGAGCGCAGCGCCGTGCCCGAAGGCGCGGGCGCCGTCGCGCCGCTCATCGTGTGGAGGGTGCCGTCGGGGAGCCGCAGGGTGCTCACAGGGACAGCTCCGGCAGTTCGAGGCGGCGGCCCTGCTCGGCGGCGGCGAGGCCGACCTCGGCGAGCTGCACGCCCCGCGCCCCGGCGAGGAAGTCGTGGTTCCAGGGGGCGTCGTCGACGACGTGGCGCAGGAAGCTCTCCCACTGGACCTTGAAGCCGTTGTCGAACTCGTCGTTGTCGGGCACCTCCGTCCACTGTGCACGGAAGTCGTTGGGCTCGGCGATGTCGGGGTTCCAGACCGGTTTCGGCGTGACCGAACGGTGCTGGGCCCGGCAGCGGCGCAGGCCCGCGACGGCGCTGCCCTCGGTGCCGTCGACGTGAAACTCGACCAGTTCGTCGCGGAAGACGCGGGTCGCCCACGAGGAGTTGATCTGCGCGACCACGCCGTCGGAGAGTTCGAAGATCGCGTAGGCGGCGTCGTCGGCGGTCGCCTTGTAGGTGGCGCCCTGCTCGTCGACACGCTCCGGGACGTGCGTGGTGACGTGCGCGGTCACGGCCTTGACGGGCGAGAAGATGTGTTCGAGGACGTACTGCCAGTGCGCGAACATGTCGAGGACCATGCCGCCGCCGTCCTCGGCACGGTAGTTCCAGGAGGGGCGCTGCGCGCTCTGCCAGTCGCCTTCGAAGACCCAGTAGCCGAACTCGCCGCGGACGGAGAGGATGCGGCCGAAGAAGCCGCCGTCGACGAGGCGCTTGAGCTTGCGCAGACCGGGGAGGAAGAGCTTGTCCTGGACGACGCCGTTCTTGACGCCGGCCGCGCGCGCCGCCCGGGCGAGGGTGAGGGCTTCGTCCACTGTGGTCGCGATCGGCTTCTCGCAGTAGACGTGCTTGCCCGCGGCGATCGCCTTGGTGACGGCGGCGAGGCGGTGCTGCGTGGTCAGCGAGTCGAAGTAGACGTCGATCGAGGGATCGGCGAGGACCGCGTCGAGGTCGGTGGTGTGGCGCTCGATCCCGTGCCGTTCGGCGATCGCGGCGACCTTGTCGGCGTTGCGCCCGACGAGCGTCAGCTCGGGCCAGATCACCGAGCCGTCGGCCCGCGTGACGCCGCCCTGCTCGCGGATGGCGAGCAGCGAGCGCACGAGGTGCTGACGGTAGCCCATGCGGCCGGTGACGCCGTTGACGGCGATGCCGACGGTGGTGCGTGTGCTCATGGGGGCGGGCCTCTCTCAAGATCAACTTGGCAAGCGCTTTCCAGACGAGGTGGAGAGTAGCCGGATCGAGGGGGAGGGGTCAAGGGGAGGCGCTCTGATCAGCGCGTGAGTCACCCGCGCGCCCGGGCACGAGGCCTCGGCCGCGCGGGGAGTCCGCGGTGTATGGGCGGGGAGGGGAGCCCTTGCCGGGTGCCCTCAGGGGGCTTGGCTCCACCCTCCCCGCAGGCCGGATGCGTACCCGACCTCACCCCGCCGCGGCCCACTTTCGCGGCGAGGGGTCCATGGCTCCTGTTCTACTCCTCGGGATGTGAAACTGGCGTGACGTGACGGCACGCGGTGCCATGATCACCCGTCAGAAGTACCCCGGCCCGCGCACTCGTCCCCGGAACAGCCACCACATCCCGGCCTGCGCCGCCAGCAGGAACGGCGTCACGACCAGCAGCGCGGGCACCAGCACGGCCAGCGTCGCCCCGTCGGCGACGGTCTCCAGCAACGGAAGCCGCGTCCCGATGCCGAGGCCGACGAGCGCCATCGCCGCCGACGTCAGCGCGTACAGCCGCCACGCCCCGATCCGCCCGGCCGTCCGGGCGACGCGCGCGCCGACGGCCCCGCCGAGCCGCAGCCCGGCGTAACCCAGGCCGTGGCAGGCGAACACCGCCGCGACGAGGGCCGCCAGCATCAGCGACCCGATCCCCGGAACCGGCCCCGCGCGGCCGATCCCGGCCTCGCCCGCGCCGACGAACACCAGTCCCCAGGCGCCCGCGACCGTCCAGCTTCCCGCGCAGACCGCGACGTCGCACACGGTCCGCCAGCCCCGGGCGTCGACCCGGCCCCGCGACCACAGGCCCACGTCGCGCACCACCCAGCCGATCAGCAACGTCACCACCGCCGGGAACAGTGCCGTCAGCAGTTCCCCTTCCAGCGAAGGAAAGGCGCCGACGAGCACGCCCGCCGTCGCCACCAGCCACACTTCGGTGCCGAGGAAGGCCGGCGCGATCGCCGACACCACCAGCCGCCGCTCGCGATCGCCCTTGCCGAGCGCGAACAACAGCATCCCGGCGCCGATGTCGGCGCCCCCGAGCACGAGATATCCCAAGCCGTACAGGGCGAGCAGCGCCACGGCCGCGTATTCCATGTCCTTCGTTCCTTTCAGTACGCCAGTACGGGACCGGCCGCCTCGGCCGGTTCGGCGCCGAGGGTCGCCGCCGCCGGACCGCGGGCGGCCGTGCGGAACAGCAGCCAGTAGTTGACGAGCAGCAGCAGCGCGAAGACCGAGCCGAAGGCGATCAGCGAGGCGCGCATCGCCGTCGGGGACACGTCGCTGACGGCGTCGGAGGTCTTCAGCAGTCCGGTGACGACCCACGGCTGGCGGCCCATCTCGCGGAACACCCAGCCGGCGATCATGGCCACGAACGGCAGCGGTATCGCCGCCATCAGCACCGCGTGCCACAGGCGGAACCGCAGCACGACCGGCCGGAAGGCCATGAGCAGCAAGGAGATCCCGCCCAGGAGCAGCAGCGGCAGGAACAGCATGATCATGGTCAGCCCGGCTCCCCGCACGGCCGCGACCGACGGCAGGTAGTCGCCGGGCCCGAACCTCGCGACCGCCTCGGCCTGCAGTGCGGCCAGTTCGCTTTCCGAGCCGGAGAACGCGGCCATCTTCGCGGGCTGGATCTGGCGCACGTAGCCCATCTGGATCCCGCCGGACACCACGGTGAACATGACGGCCGGGACCGCGACGGCGATGCCGGTTCGCAGCGAGCGGACGAAGAAGTCGTGCTCGGGAGTGCGCCGGAACAGGTGGAAGGCGCTGATCCCGGCCAGGAAGAAGCCGCCGACGACCATGGCGCCGCCGAGGATGTGGAAGAACGCGTACAGGGTGCTGGGGTTGGTCAAGACCGCCACCGCGTCGACCAGCCGCAGGCCGTCGCCGTCCACCGTGTACCCGGTCGGGTGCTGGAGAAAGCCGTTGGTGACGAGGATCCAGTAGGCCGAGGCGTAGGCGGTGATCGTGACGATCCAGATGAAGGCCAGGTGCACCCAGCGGTTGACCTTGTTCCAGCCGAAGATCCACAGGCCGAGGAAGGTCGACTCGATGAAGAACGCGACCAGGGTCTCCATGGCCAGTGAGGCGCCGAAGACGTTGCCGGCGTAGTGGGTCAGGCCCGACCAGCTAAGGCCGAACTGGAACTCCATGACGAGACCGGTGACGATCCCGAGGCCGTAGTTGATCAGGTAGAGCTGTCCCCAGAAGCGGGTCATGCGGCGGTGGACGGGTTTGCGGGTGAAGGTCGCGGCCGTCTGCATGAACGCCAGCAGCACCGAGAGCCCGAGAGTCAAGGCGACGAAGAGGAAGTGCGCCCCGGCGGTCAGCGCGAACTGCCAGCGGGCGAGGTCGAGGGTTTCGGCGTCCATACCGCGAATCGTGCGGGCCCGGCGTGGCCGCCCGCGTCGGGCCGGGGTTGGGATCCGGTGTACACCAGGGGTTGCGCGTGCGGAACCGGTGTACGACTGGAGTTGCGCGCTCGCGCCCCGATCGTGCCCGAGGAGGCCGCCGTGACCGATTCGCCGACCATCCGCGAGGTGACCCTGCGCACCGGGATCCCGTCGTCGGCCCTGCGTTTCTACGAGCGGCGGGGTTTGATCGCGCCGAGCGGCCGCCGGGCCGGGAAGCGTGTGTACGGGCCCGACATCTACGCGCGTCTCGCCCTGATCGACATGGCGAAGCTCGCCGGGTTCACCGTCGCCGAGATCGCCGCCGTCCTCGACCTTTCGACGGGCCTCCCACGCGAGCACTGGCAGGCCGTCGCCCGGCCGAAACTGTCCGAACTGGACGAACGCATCGCCGCCGCCCAGCGCGCCCGCGACTTCCTGCGGCACGCCCTCGAATGCCCCGAACCGGACGCCGCCCGCTGCCCCGGTTTCCAGGCGAAACTCGCCGCCCACACCGAGGCGCTGGCACGGGGCTGACGCGCCTCTGTTGACTTGAACCACGGTTCAACGGCGAGGCTGATCGGCATCGTTGCCGAGACGCGAGGAGGCGTCGTGGGACTGCTGGACAGGCTGCTCGCCGCGGGAACCGTGGTCGTGAACGAACCCGCCGGCGGGCGTATGCGGCGGATCGTCGTCGACGGGCCGGAGTTCGCGTGGACGCCCGGGCAGCACGTGGGCGTGTTCGTCGCGGGCCGGATTATCGGCCCGAAGCGGACGTACTCGGTGTGGTCGCTGGAATCCGGGCGGATGGAGCTGCGGATCTTCGACCACGGCGGCGACGCCCCGGGAGCGGAATGGGCGCGGACGGCGGCGCCCGGTGACAGGGTGACGTACACCAGACCCGACGGCCGTCTCGTGGCCGGAGAAGGGGAGTACCACCTCTTCGTCGGCGTCGAGACCGCCCAGGCACCGTTCACGGCGATCGTGCGCGGTCTCGGTGAGGCGCGCTGGCACAGCGTCGCCGAGGCGGCCGACGCCGCCGATCTCGCCGGACTTCCGCACGGTTTCGTACACGCGAAGACCAAGTCCCTTGTGGACGCCGTTCGCGTGCTGGAACTGCCCGGAGAGCCCGGCATCGCCTACGTGGCGGGGGAAGCGCGCACCGTCCAGGCCGTGCGGGCACACCTGGTCGGCGACAGAGGCTGGCCGCGCCGGTCGGTGATGACGAAGCCGTTCTGGACGCCGGGGCGCCGGGGGATGGACTGAGGTGGGGGTCATGACGGCAGGTGGCGCGGCGGTGGCAGGGTGTCGGTATGTCCGTGCCCTTTCCTCGTCGCCGTGCCACCAAACTCCGCCATCCCGACATCGTCGCCGCGTACTGGTACGAGTACGTGCTCGGTGAGGACGAGCACGGCGAGTGGGCGATCCTCCCGGCCGGCGGACGGACCTGGTTCGCCGTCGGTGACGTCTCGCGGATCGGCGACGACCAGCTGCGCTGCTATCCGCGCCACGGGAACTGGGTGGCGCAGTTCTGGCAGCCGGACCGGATCCTGCATGTCGACCGGGCCGACGGCAGGACCGAGACGATCCAGGTCGAGCTGCTCGACTACGTCGACATGACCGCTCCGCCGACCTTCGAGGGCGCGGACGTGTCCTTTGTGGATCTCGTGCTGGACGTCGTCCGCTACCCCGACGGCCGCGTCGCCGTCCTCGACGAGGACGAGGTCGACGAAGAGGTCGAGCGCTACGGCATTCCGCCCGAGTACATCGAGCGGGCTCGGATCAGTTGCGCCGAGGTCCATGACCTCATGAGCGCGGGGAAGGCGCCTTTCGACGGGACCGCCGAATCCTGGCGGGCGAGGTTCCACGCGAGCGTGCCCGCCGGGTGACCGGCGGGCACGCATCCCTCGTCGTTACTCCTTTTCGAGGGCGATCTTCGGTAGCACGCGGTCCAGCCGGCGCGGCAGCCACCACGCCTTCGTCCCGAACAGCCGCATGACCGTCGGTACGACCAGGCACCGGATCACCAGCGCGTCGAGCAGGACCGCGACGGCCAGTCCGAGGCCGAACTGCTGGAGCATGCGGTCGGGGCTGAGCACGAAGGCGCCGAACACGACGATCATGATCGCGCCCGCCGCGGTGATCACACCGCCGGTCGTGGCGAGGCCTTCGCGCACGGCGTGCGTCGCATCGCCCGTCCGGCGCCATTCCTCGTGCATCCGCGAGACCAGGAAGACCTCGTAGTCCATGGAGAGCCCGAACACGATCGCGAAGATCATCACCGGCACGAAGGCCTCGATCGGTCCTGATTGGACACCGAACCAGCCCTCCTGGAACACCAGGGTGATCACGCCGAGGGAGGCGCCGATGCTCAGCAGGTTGAGGATCGCGGCCTTGATGGGGATCAGCAGCGAGCGGAACACCGCCATCAGCAGCAGTGCGCTCAGCCCGACCACGACCAGCAGGAACAGCGGCATCCGGTCGCTGACGGCGTCGGCGAAGTCGACCGCGGCGGCCGTCGAGCCGCCGACGAGGTAGGTCGCGCCGGTCCCGTCGGCGACGGGTGGGAGGACGTCGGCGCGCAGGTGCGCGACCAGTTCGGCGGTCTCGGCCGCCTGCGGCGCGGTGTCGGGGAAGACCAGCAGCATCGACAGTTCGCCGGGTGCGATCCGCTGCGGCGGCGCGACCTCGGCGATGCCCACAGTGGACGACAGCTTCTCGTAGGCGGCCTGTGCGGCGGCGTCGTCGCCTTCGCTGAGGACGATGAGCGGTCCGTTGAAGCCGGTGCCGAAGCCCTCGCCGAGCAGGTCGTAGGCCTGGCGGCTGGTGGTCGTCGGTGCCTCGGTCCCGGCGTCGGCGAAGCCGAGGCGCATCGCCAGCGCAGGAGCCGACAGCGCGACGAGCAGGGCCAGCGCGAACAGCAGCGGCACGAGCGGCCGGCGCTGCATGAGCGCCGCCCAGCGGCGCCAGCGCGCGCCCGGCTCGCTCTTCGCCTTCGCGGCCCGGCGGAGGATGCTCGCCTCGATCCGCCTGCCCATCAGGGAAAGGAGGGAAGGCAGCAGCGTCACCGAGGCGAGCATGGTGACCAGGACGGTCAGCCCGACGCCGAGCGCGACGCCCTGCAGGCCGCCCAATCCCAGCGCCAGCAGGCCGAGCAGCGCGATGATGACCGTCGCCCCGGCGAACAGGACCGAGCGCCCGGCGGTGTCGAGCGCTGTGCGGGCGGCGGTCTCGCGATCGGCGCCGCGGCGGATCTCGCCGCGGAAGCGGGTGAAGATCAGCAGCGCGTAGTCGACGCCGACGCCGAGCCCGACGAGCATCATCAGCGGCACGATGTAACTGGGCAGTGTGAAGACGTTCGAGGCGATCGCGATCAGCCCGAGCGTGCTCCCGACGGCGAAGACGGCCGTGAGCAGCGGCACCGCCGCGGCGAGCAGCGAGCCGAACATGAACAGCAGGATCACCAGTGCGGCGAGCATTCCGGCGCCCTCGGCCGCGCCTCCGGACGACTCCTCGGCGCCCCGCACGGCGTCGCCGCCGAGCTCGACGCGCAGCGCGTCGGACTCGAATTCCCTGGCGGCGTCGATGACCGCGCGGACGTCCTCGGCGGGCACCTCGGTCGCCGGACCGTCCAATGTGGCCGTCGCGAAGCCGATCGTGCCCGCGTCGTTGATGGATCCGTGCGACTCGAAGGGATCGCTGACGGTGAGGACCGAGGGCATGTCGTCGACACGGTCGACCAGCGCGGTGATCGCGGCCCGCTGTGAGGCGAGCCCGTCGTCGGACTGGAAGACGATCTGGACGGTCGTGCCCGACTCGGCGGGCGCGTACTTCTCGAAGGCCTCGGTGACGGCCTGGGACTCGGTCCCGGGGAGCGAGTGGTCGTCGCGGTAGTCGGTGCCGATCGCCTGGGACGCGGCCGTGACGCCGCCGAGGACGACGACCCACACGAGGAGCGCGAGCAGCCGGTGTCGCTGCGACCATCCGGCGAGCCGCTCCATGCGCGACGGCCGCGTCGGCGGGGCGCCGGAGGAGGGCTGAGGAGCGAGTGTCTGTGTCATGGGCGCAAGACTCGGCGAGCGGCTTGCCCCGCGACGTCGGCCTGCGGTGGGCAATTGGGATACGGCGGTGGTTGCGGCGGGGCCGCGCGGGCGTACGGCGTGGGTTGACCTGGCCCTTAGGGGGCGGGCGCTGGGGCGGCGGCGGGCCCGTAGGGGTGGCCCGCCGCCGTCGGGCTCAGCCCCGTACCGCGACCGCGTCGACCTCGAACCGCATGCCCGGCAGCGCCAGCGCGGCCACACCGGTGAGGGTCTGCACCGGCGGCTTCGCGCCCCAGATCCCGCCGATGACCTCGCCGATCACCGCGAGCTTCGCCAGGTCGTGGTCGACGACGAAGGTGCGCAGCCGCGCGACGTGCTCGAAGCCGAGCCCGGCGGCGGCCAGGGCCTTGCCGAGGTTGGCGAACGCGGTCGCGACCTGTTCGGCGAAGTCGTCGGTCGTGACCTGGCCCTCGGCGTCGGAGGCGTACTGCCCGGCGAGGAGGACGAGCTCGCCGGAGGTCGCGGCGACGTGGCTGTAGCCGAAGCCGACGGGGTCGTGGAGGCTGTCGGGGTTGATGATCGTGTGCGGCATGGGATCGCCTTCCTCATGGGTCATCCTGGCTATCTGAGACATTACATGTCCAGGATGATGACGGCCAGGTACGCGAACCGTCATGCCGCTCACAGCCGCTACGCCGGGTTGTCCTCCCACCGGCGTTCCATCCACATCTCCGGCTTCGGGTGCGCCTCGAAGCCGTACCGCCGGTACAGCTCGTGCGCGTCGTCGGTCGCCAGCACCATCCGGCGCAGCCCGAAGGTCTCCACGTCGGCCATGATCCGCTCCATCAGGAGCTTCCCGACGCCCGAGCCCCTGGTAGACCGATCAACATAAACATCCGAGAGCCACGCGAAAGTCGCCCGGTCGGTGACGAGCCGCGCGAAGGCCACCTGCGTCCCGTCGGCGGCGAACACCCCGTACGGCACCGAGTTCTCGATCGTCCGCAGCATCCGCTCACGCGAACGCCCGGTCGCCCAGTACGTGTCGGTGGACAGGCGCTCGTGCAGCCAGTCGAGGTCGAGGCGAGCCGGGTCGGTGGAGATCTCAAAACCGGACATGCGCGAAACGATAGCTACACCCAGCCGGGCTTGACCATCCCGCTTTCATAGGCCAGGATCACCAGCTGCGCCCGGTCGCGGACCCGCGCCTTCGTCATGATCCGGCTGACGTGCGTCTTCGCCGTCGCCGGGCTGAGCACCAGCCGCGCGGCGATCTCGTCGTTGGTCAGGCCCTCCGCGACCAGCGTCATCACCTCGCGTTCCCGCTCGGTCAGCGCGTTCAGCCGCGGCGACGGGTCGGGATGACGCACCCGCTGCGCGAACTCGCCGATGAGCTTGCGCGTGATCGACGGCGCCAGCAGCGCGTCCCCACGCGCGACGACCCGCACGCCGTGCAGCAGCTCCATCGGCTCGGTGTCCTTGACCAGGAACCCGCTCGCCCCCGCGCGCAGGGCGCCGTAGATGTAGTCGTCGAGGTCGAAGGTCGTCAGGATGATGACCCGAACCGCGGCGAGCTTCGGGTCGCCGACGATCCGCCGCGTCGCCTCCAGCCCGTCCAGGCGCGGCATCCGGATGTCCATGAGCACGACATCGGGCCGCAGCTGCCGCGTCAGCGCCACCGCCTCCTCGCCGTCGGCGGCCTCACCGACGATCTCGATGTCCGGTTCGCCGTCCAGGATGGACTTGAAACCGGCCCGCACCAGGGTCTGGTCGTCGGCGAGCAGGGCCCTGATCATGTGGTGCCTCCTGTGTTCGGGTCGAGGGGGAGGACCGCGCGGACGGCGAAGCCGCCGCCGGGGCGCACGGCCGCGTCGAGCGAGCCGCCGAGGGCGCGGGCGCGCTCGCCCATGCCGACGATGCCGTGCCCGGCGCTGCCGGTGGAGCCGGGGGTGCCCGCGCCGCCGGTGCCGTTGTCGAGGATCTCGACGACGACGCGGTCGGCGCCGTGGTCGACGCGCACGGTCACGGTGGTCGCGGCGGCGTGCTTGGTGACGTTGGTCAGCGACTCCTGCACGATCCGGTAGGCCGCCAGGTCCACCTCGGTCGGCAGTGCCTTCGGCTCACCGGCGACCTCCACGGTCACGTCGAGGCCGGTCGCGCGGGTCCGTTCGGCGAGCGTGCCGAGTGCCCCGAGGCCGGGCGCGGGCGCGACCGGCGCCTCCTCGTCGACCTGCCGCAGTACGCCCAAAGTGGACCGCAGTTCACGTAGCGCCTGCTTGCTGGTGTCCTTGATGGCGACGAGGGCCGCTTCGGCGCGGTCGGCGTCGAAGCGGTGCAGGGCGGCGCCGGCCTGGACGTTGATGAGCGAGATGTTGTGCCCGATGACGTCGTGGAGTTCGCGCGCGATGCGCAATCGCTCCTCACTGGCGCGCAGCCGCGACTCCTCCCGCCCGGCGCGTTCGGCGGCCCGGGCGCGCTCCTCGGCCTCGGCGAGATACGCGCGCCGGTTCTGCACGACCCCGCCGACGGCGACGATCGCGACGAGCCACCCGGCGAGCATGAACACGGCGACGTCGTCAAGGTGCCGCCGTTGGCTCCGCGCCTCCACCGACACGATCACCAGCATCGGCACGACCGCCAGCAGCGTCGCCGCGATGAGGCTCGACTCGGCCGCGACGGTGTACAACGCGACGAGGAACGCCAGCACGATGATCCCGTCGGGACCGGTGAACGGGTAGTAGAGGGCGTTGCAGACCAGCGTCACCAGCGCCACCGCGATCGGGTGGTCGCGCCGCCAGTAGAGGACCGCCGCGGAGATCGTGATCAGCGGCCAGGCCAGCCAGGAGTTGGACTCGGGCTGCCGTTCGGGGTTGCCGAGGCTGATCAGCGCGACCCCGAGGACGGCGACCCACACGGCCAGCGCGACCAGCGCGTCGGCGGCCCGGCCCCGCGGGGGCCACCAGCTCTTCACCACCCCCGCAGCATAGGCCGCCCTCATCCGGAGGTAGGAGGCTCGCGTCCGAGAGTCCTTCACGAAGATGGGTCCGATTACATCCGCAAGGGAGACGTGACGCCAAGATCAGCATGGGAACGTTGAATCCATGATGGAGATCGACGGGCTCCGAAAGAGCTACGGCGAGAAGGTCGCTCTCGACGGCGTGACCTTCACCGTCGGGTCGGGAGAGATGTTCGGGTTCGTCGGCGCCAACGGCGCCGGCAAGACCACGACGATGCGCATCGCCATGGGCGTGCTCGAACCCGACGCCGGCGAGGTCCGCTTCGACGGCCACCGCCTCGGCTTCGCCGATCGCAGGCGCTTCGGTTACATGCCCGAGGAGCGGGGCCTCTACCCCAAGATGAAGATCGCCGAACAGATCGCCTACTTCGGCGAACTGCACGGACTCGCGACGGCGAAGGCCCGCAAGTCGGCCGCCGACTGGCTGGAACGCCTCGGCCTCGCCGACCGCGCCGGTGACCACGTGCAGGACCTGTCCCTTGGCAACCAGCAGCGCGTCCAGCTCGCCGTCGCCCTCGTCCACGAACCGGAGGTGCTCATCCTCGACGAGCCCTTCTCCGGCCTCGACCCGATCGCCGTCGACACCATGGCCGACGTGCTCGCCGAGCGCAACGCCGCCGGGGTGCCCGTGCTCTTCTCCAGCCACCAGCTCGAACTCGTCGAGCGCATCTGCGACGCCGTCGGCATCATCGCCGACGGGCGGATGGTCGCGGTCGGCTCCGTCGGCGAGCTCCGCCGCAAGGAGGGCCGCCGCTTCCTCAAGGTCGCCGTGGAGGACGCGCCCACGGGCTGGGCCGACGCGCTGCCCGGCAAGGTCGTCGGCAACGACGACGGCGCGCTGCTCATCGAGACCGACGACGACCAGGCCGTCCTGGCCGGAGCCGTCAAGGCCGGGCGCGTGACGCACTTCGGCTGGCAGGAACCGACTCTGGTGGAGATCTTCCGGGAGGCTGTGGCGTGAACGGACTGTTTCTGGTGGCCCGGCGCGAGGTGCTCGTCCGGGGACGCACCAAGGGATACCTGATCAGCATGCTGATCAGCGCCGCGGCCGTGGTCGTCCTGGCGTTCCTGCCGAAACTCCTCGGCGGGCCCGACGAGTACAAGGTCGGCGTCGCCGGCACCGACACGGCCGTCATCAGCCAGGCGCTGACCTCGGTGAAGCCCTCCTCGCCGTCGCTGACCGGCGACGCGCAGGCCACGGTGAAGATCACCGAGTTCCCCGACGAGGCCGCCGCGCGCGCAGCCGTCGCCGACGGTGAGATCGACGCGGCCGTCGTGAACGGCGACACGCTCATCACCGACGGCGGCGTCAGCTCCGAGCTGTCGCTGATCATCGACACCGCCTACAAGCAGGTCGCGTCGAGCAAGGCGCTCGCGGCGGCGAACCTCCCGCCCGACCAGGTCTCGCAGGCCCTCGCCTCGGTCCCAGACATCCGGCAGGAGTCGGTCGGGGAGGACGCCGAGGAGGCCGGAGCGCGCCAGGCGATCGCCTCGATCGTGGTCATCTTCCTGTTCTTCATGCTCATGTACCCGGTGATGTTCGTGGCGATGGGCGTCATCGAGGAGAAGTCGAGCCGGATCGTGGAGATCCTGCTGTCGACGCTGCGACCGTGGCAACTCCTCGGCGGCAAGATCATCGGCCTGGGGATCCTCGGCCTGATCAACGTCCTGGTCATCGCCGCCGCCGGACTGGCCGCCGCGAGCGCCAGCGGCGTCATGCCAGACCTGCCGCCCGGCACGATCTCGACGGTCGTGGCGACGCTCGGCTGGTGGATGCTCGGGTACGCGTTCTTCGCCGCGCTGGCCGGTGCCCTCGGGTCGCTGGTGTCGCGGCAGGAGGACTCGAACTCGACGATCACGCCGCTGACGATGCTGATGATCGCGTGCTACCTGGTCGCGTTGTTCACCGCGGGCACCCCGAAGTCGACGCTCGCGGTCACGCTGTCCTACGTGCCGCCCTTCTCGGCGATGATGATGCCGATGCGCAGCGCGACCGGCTCGGTCGAATGGTGGGAACAGGTGCTCAGCGCGCTGATCCTCGCCGCGGCCGTCGTCGGGGCGCTGGCCCTGGGCGCGCGGATCTACCGGCGCGCGGTGTGGCGCATGGGTTCGCGCGTGAAGTTGATGGAGGCCCTGAAGGGGTAAGACGGGGGTACGCGCCCGGGCCCGGTGGTTGGGGAAGACCGCCGGGCCCGGGTTTTTCCGCGCCCGCAACGCGATGTTTCACGTGAAACATGCGTTCGGAGGCGCCGTCCACGCAAGAGGGACCCCGCAGGGCCCCTCCCTTCAACACGCGACCGTCAAGCCGCGTCGCCGTTCCGGTGCGTGGACACGGGCGTGCCGGCCAGCGCCGGAACCACCGTCCCCGCCGCGAACGCGGCGACCACACCGCCGACCAGTGGGCCGACGATGTACACCCAGATGGAGTCCCAGGCGACACCGCCGCCCGAGATCGTGAAGGTCAGGTCCGCGCCGACGACGCGGGCCAGGTTGATCGCGCCCGCGCCGGTGAGCGCCGCGAGCCCGAAGGCCGCGCCGACACCGAGCCCGCCGAGGGCCCGGCTGGAGCCCTCGAACGCGAAGTAGGCCGACACCAGGAGGAACGCGCCGATGGCCAGGCCGACCAGCGCGGTGACCAGGCTGCCGGAGTCGACTTTCGCCGACGTCCCGAGCACCTCGCCCTTGACGTCGTCGCCGGCGGCGCCCCACAGGAGCAGACCGCCGAGGAGCGCGCCGACCAGCTGGGCGACGACGTACCCGGCGGCGTCGAGCCAGCCGAGCCTGCCGCGCACGGCCAGGGAGAGGGTCACGATCGGGTTGAGGTGCGCGCCGGAGACTCCGGCGAACAGCCAGTACAGGAAGGCGAGGGCCGCGGCGTAACCGACGGTGGACACGAGTCCGCCGCCGGCCGCGTAGGCCAGGAGATAGGTGAGGAGGAGAGTGCCAAGCCCTTCGGCTGAAAGGCGCGACAGAGAGTTGGGACCCATGGGGTCACCTCCGGGGGTTGAACGCGCCGGTACTGCAGAGGTCGCGCGGCAACTCGGCGGGGCGGCCGTGGGCGTACCGAACGTCCTCTATGTCCAGTCTCCCACCGTCCGTCTAAAAGTGACAGTGGCGGCACATAACAAATACGTGACCACCGTGGACGTCACCGCGCGCGATCGCCGATGGACGCGATCTCCGCGGCGATCTGCGCCGTCGCGGAGTCGGCGAGCACGATCGTGAAGTGGTTCACGCCGTCGAGGAGCCGAGCCGTCAGCATGGGCGCCTTCCGTGTCCAGCCGTCGACGTTGCCCTTCGGCAGCATCCCAGGTGGGCGGCCGAGCATGCCCGCCGACGCGTGGAACAGCCGCGCCGGGAGGGTCAGCCTGATGAGGTCGGCGGCGACGAGATCGCCGTTGGCGAGCAGGTCGGCGATGTCGGCGCGCACCGATGCCGGGTCGGTCCGCGAGCGCACGGCGCCGGGGCCCCCGCAGATGTCGTAGCGGATGTAGGTCTCGATCTCGGGCGACCAGTCGTGCGCCAGCGCGGGCTGTCGGCGGTAGAAGTCGATGTAGTCGTCCTCGTCGGCGAAGGTCCGGCCGAGGCGGGTGACGGTGGGCGTGACGGTGTAACCGAGCAGGTCGGCGCCGTTCACGGCGGGCGGGGGCAGCCCTCCGTCGACGAGCACGAGGCCGGTGAACAGCTCCGCATGCCCGGCGGCGGCGCGCAGCGCGGCGTAGGCGCCCAGCGAATGTCCGGTCAGGACCGACCGGGTTTCGAGCCGTCGGGCGACGGCGACGAGGTCGGCGGCGTGCGCGTCCACTCCGTACGGGCCGGGCTGCCCGGCGCTGCCGCCGCGTCCACGCAGGTCCAGGGAGACGAGTCGCCAGTCGCCGGGGAGCCGCCGGGCGATCGAGGCGAACGAGATCGCCGAGGAGGTCAGGCCGTGGGCGGCCAGTGCGGTGTTCGCGGCGGCGGGATCACCGAAGACCAGGGCTTGGAGCTCGGCGCCCCGGACGTGGAACCGGCGGGTTTCCATGGCTGCCTCCTGACCCAACGTTAGCGGAGCGGGTCACCCCGTGGCGATCCAGGCGATCGCGGCGGCGGCGCAGGTCAGTCCGGCCGTCCGCGCGGCGGTGAGCAGCTGGGTGTGCGAGGCCGGCAGGTGGAGCATGCTCCCGGCGGTCCCGGCCGGGTACGGCACGGCGAAGCACACTCCGGCCACCGCGAGACCCGACCTTGTCAGGGCGGTCCCGCCGCCGTTGCGGCCGCGCGACCACCGACGGGCGCTCACCGAGCAGAAGCAGACCCGCCAGGACCGGGGACGGCGCAGGCCGTCGCGACGCTCACGACCGTCCCGGCCGTCTGCGCGTACGCCGCGATCACCACACCGTGACGGCCGCGCTTGGCGACGAGGGCGTAGAGGAGCGCGGTGCCGAAGCACAACGCCGAGGTCAGTGCGAGGGCTCACCCCATCGGCGCGACATACCCGAAGTAGGCGAAAGATTCACATTTCCTTGATCCACCGCAGGATCTCGCCGGTCACCAGCTCCGGCGCCTCCAGATGCGGGAAATGCCCCACGTCCTCCAGCAGCCGCCACTCGTAGCGCGCCTTGACGTAACGACCCGAACCCTGCGCCGTCCGCGGCAGGACACAGGTGTCGTAGGCGCCGTGCAGCTGAAGCGTCGGCACCCGGATCGGCTCCTGCATCAACCGCACGAACCGCCGCCCGGCCACCCGGATCCCCGTCCGGAAGACCCAGCGGTAGGCCTCCAGCGCGCAGAACGAGACCTGCGGGATCTGCATCGCCTCACGGCAACGCCTGGAGTACTCGACGAAGTCGGCCGTCCCCGTCCACTTCGGACCCGACCAGCGGCGGATGAACTGCCCGATCATCCGCGCACCGTCCTTGGTCACGACGTGCTCGTACCGGGGCAGCTGGAAACGCAGGATGTGCTTGCTCGCCGCGAGCTGACCGCGCGGGTCGACCGCCAGCGCCGTGCGCAGCCGCAGCGGATGCGCCGCCGACATCACGATCAGCCGCCGCACCATCTGCGGGTGGAAACTCGCCGCCGCCCAGCCGAGCATGCCGCCGAGATCATGGCCGACGATGACCGCGTCGCGCTCGCCGAGCGCGCGGATCAGGCCGGTGACATCGCTGGCCATCGTGTAGGCGTCGTAGCCGCGCGGCGGCTTGTCGCTGGCGCCGTACCCGCGCAGATCCATGGCGGCGACGCGGTAACCGGCGTCGGCGAGGGCCTCGATCTGCTTGTGCCACGTCCACCAGAAACCCGGGTAGCCGTGCAGCAGCAGGATCAGCGGCCCGGTGCCCATCTCGGCGATGTGGAAGCGGGAGCCGTTGGCGTCGACGAAGCGGTGACGCCACGGCCCGTCGATGAGCACATCGGTCTCGTCGAATGTCGCGGGCCGCATCATGAGCTACAGCCTACGAAGCCGCGCGATGCCTGTCCTGAGAAGAGGCTGAGAGCCGGGTCACGCACCGAGGTCGGGCTCGGACAGCAGTTCGACGGAGGTGTCGGTGACCTGCGAAGGATGTAGTTCCAGGACCACGACCTCGTTGTCGCCCTCGACGACCACCGGCCACGGCACGTACAGCGACTTCTGCGGTCCGGCGTTCCAGTAACGCCCGAGGAGGAAGCCGTTGACCCAGACGTGGCCCTTCACCCAGCCCGGGAGGGCGAGGAACCCGTCGGCGGGGGACTCGGCGGCGAAGGTGCCCCGATGGAACGCCGGACCGGGCGGGCTTTCGGTTTCGCCCCAAGGCAACGCGGAGATGTCGTCGAGCCCGAAGACCCGCGACTCCCAACCGTGCAGAGTCTGCAGGCGATGCCGTACACCGCCCAGGATCCCTTTGGACTCGCCGACCAGCGGACCGTAGTTGACGCGGCCCATCGACTCGACGAGCAGTTCAAGGGTCGCCTCGGGCGCGGGGGAGGCGAGGTCGATGTCGGTGCGGCCGTCGCGCTCGAAGACCGCGAGTTCACGGTCGTCGAGGAAGAGCTGCGCGCGGTCGCGGAGGTCGTCGACGGTGAGTTTCTGCGTCTCGCGCGGGCCGCGAAGGGTGTGGCGGTGGAGGACGAGGGCGTGGTCGACGCCGAGCTGCTCGAAGGTCGGCGGCATCGCCGAGGTGTGGGCGGGAAGGCCGGCCATGGCGGTGCGCAGCGAGAGGGTCTCGGTGAGGGCGACGCGTCGCGCGGGGAGGACGGGCGCCGGGGCGGGCGGCTCGACGTCGAGGGGGAGGTGGCGGCCGATGACCTCACGGAACAGGCCGTACTTGACGGTCGCCGCGCCGCGTTCGTCGATGGGCGCGTCGTAGTCGTAGGAGGTCACGGTCGGCTGGTAAGTGCCATCGTGGTTGGCGCCGGCCCAGGTGCCGAAGTTCGTGCCGCCGTGGGCCATGTAGATGTTGACCGACGCGCCCGCGTCCAGCATCTCGGCGAGGACCTGGGCGGCGTCGTGCGGGTCGCGGGTGTGGTGCGGCTCGGTCCAGTGGTCGAACCAGCCGTTCCAGAACTCCATGCACCAGGGGCGGTCGCCGGGCCGGACCTCGGCGAGCTTGGCGAAGGCCTCCTTGGGGCGCGACCCGAAGTTGACCGTCGCGGGGACGCCCGGAACGGTGCCGCCGGTCAGCATCGCGTCCTCGGGTCCATCGGAGGTGAACAACGGAACGTCGATGCCCCGCCTCACCAACCCGTCACATACGTACCGAAGGTATGTCAAGTCGCTGCCGTAGGAGCCGTACTCGTTCTCGACCTGGACGGCGATGACGTTGCCGCCCCGCGTCGCCTGCCGGGCCGCGACCCGGGGGATCAGCTCGTCGAAGAACGCGTCGACGGCGGCGAGGTAGGTGTCGTCCATGCAGCGCAGGGGCTGGTCGCGGTTCTCGGCGCGAAGCCAGACGGGCAGGCCGCCGTTCTCCCACTCGGCGCAGATGTAGGGGCCGGGACGCACGATCGCGGCGAGGCCCTCGTCGGCGGCGGCGAGCAGGAAGGCGTCGAGGTCGGCGATGCCGGTGAAGTCGAACTCGCCGCGGCGACGCTCGTGGAGGTTCCACGGGACGTAGGTCTCGACGGCGTTGGCGCCCATCGCGCGCAGCATGCGCAGGCGGTGCGACCACTGCTGCGGGAGGACCCGGAAGTAGTGCAGGGCACCCGACACGATCAACCGGTTCGGGTCGGTGAAATCAGCGGTAGTCAACACGATCCGACACTGTACCCACACTCCGTTCAGGTGACCAGCGGGCACGGTCACGACCCAGGCGACAAAAAGACGAAAACGGATCACGTCTAAGGGTTCACTACTCGCAGGTAAGGGCGTACAAAGGAAATGCGGACCTCGCACAACGTCCCCGGGATACGTTCCCAGACTGTTGAGGAGTGAGCTCCGTGCACGGCCACCAGGTACCCACGCGCGACCAGCCGCGGGAGGCGCGACGCGCCGGGTCCGACAGAGGACCCGACACGACGAGAACAGCGCACGCATGGTAGCCAGGACCGGACGTGCCAGCGAAAACGGCACCTCGCGAGAGGTGCCGTTTTCCGTGTTTCGTGGCGGCGTTCTGTTGGCGGCGCGGACGAAACCGCCTTCGCGGTATGGGATCGGGCCCGGCCCCCGCCGGTGCCGGGTTCCCGGCGTGGGCGGAGCGCGAAGCGGGGCTCGCACTCACGGGGCCGTGACTTGGATCCCCGGCTTGGCCGGTGAGCTCTTGAGAGCCTGTCCTCGTCCGGGTGGCGCGCGGACGTCTTGCCGCCCGCTTTGGGCGGAGCGGTGTTCCGGAAAACGTGAACGGCCCCGAGGGGCCTCCCGGCCTCCTCCCTACGTTCGACCGTAGCGCCGTCGCAGGCATGGGGTGGCGAACGTGAGCGGCGTTCGTTGTGGATAACCCACCGGTTGTGGACAACCGCCGGGCGTGCCCGGTCCGGGTCCGCGGAGCACTTCGGTCGGGCCCATGTTCAGGCTCGACCTAAATGTGGGCCTGACCTAATTCTCCGACACCAGATGCAGTCGTCGTCCGCGCATCGCCGGCACCGCGTCCTCTTCCCAGCGGAACGCGCGCAACGCCGAGCCCGGCCCCACCGTGAACGACTCCGGCGGCAGCATCGAACCCCTCACCCGCACCCACTCGATCCCGTCCCCCAGCGCGATCTCCCGAGGGCCGTCGTACACCACCCGATCCAGCGACAACCTCGTCAACGTCGGATGTCCGAACACCGACCCGTTGATCCGCGCCCGCGTGATCCGCAGCGTCCTGAGCAACGGCGTCACCACCGCGAAGTCCACATCCCGCAGATCGATCACCTCGCCGTCGGCCGGGCGCACCGTCAGCGAACGCACCCGCGTCCCCGCGTCCCGCAACCGCCTCGCCAACCCCGCCAGGTCGCCCCTGGCGGCCCCGATCACCACCAGATCGAGCGCCGAATCATCGCGCAGAAGACGAAGCAGACCACCCTCCGGGCCGGCGGTCGAACTCTTCGCTACAACCCCGCACATGGGGCGGGCGTCCCCGGACACGATCATCTCTCACGGCTCCTGTCGTTCGGTGGCGAGACCATAACCGCGCCCACCGACAAGACCGTCCCTTGTGGACTTTCGGTGCGCGCCGAAACGTCGCGGTCCTAACGTCATACCCATGATCGAACTCCGTGAAGCCGTCGCCGGGTACTTCATCTCCCGCAACGGCGAACATCCCATGACCCCCGCCGACGACACCTACGTCACCGCGTACTTCGCGACCCTCGA
The DNA here is from genome assembly GCF_014202425.1 of Phytomonospora endophytica. Lineage (GTDB taxonomy): Bacteria > Actinomycetota > Actinomycetes > Mycobacteriales > Micromonosporaceae > Phytomonospora > Phytomonospora endophytica. Next base: position 355,086 of record NZ_JACHGT010000006.1, read on the forward strand.
CGAGGTCACCGCCGGTCGCGACGAAACATCCGACGACCTGCGCCGCCACATCCTCGCCGGGCGCCTGCCACTCCCCGGCTACCTCCGCTCCGACGGCACCGAGATGGTCCCCCCCGACTACCTCCGCCTCCCCGACGAGCACGGCATCGACGCTCTCCCCGAGGTCTTCGGCCTTGAATTCCTCGCCTACACCTCCGGCCGCTACGTCTGCCTCACGTCGGTCACCCCCGCCAACATCCGCGCCAAGGATCGCCTCGTCGTCGCCATCGAGACCCTCACCGCAGCGCCGAAGCCCGACGACGCGGGCTGGCTGGCGGAGTTGCATGCGGCGGTCGATGAGCTCGATGAACTTGAACCGCCGTTCACCTTGTACGACCGGCTCCGTTTCGGCGGCCCCGTCTCCCGCGACCGCTGCATCGACGCTGTACGACGGGACTACCCCGGGACTACCTTGTCGGGATGACCGTAACCGTGGGAATCGTCGGCGCCGGATTCATGGGCGCCGGCGTGGGCCGGGCGCTGCTCGACGGCGGCGCCCATGTCGTCACCGGCGTGGCCGGGCGCTCCGAACGGACCCGCCGCCTCATCGCCGACGCGGGACTCACCACCGTCGACCGCCTCGACGACGTCCTCGACGCCGCCGACGTCATCCTCTCGATCGTCCCGCCCGCCGCGGCCCTGGCCGTCGCGGGCGAGGTCGCCGGAGCCGTCGCGCGCACCGGGCGAACGCCGCTGTTCGCCGACCTCAACGCGATCGCGCCGCCGACCGTCGAGGCCGTCGCCGACCTGCTCGCCGACCTCGACGTCGTCGACGGCTCCATCTCCGGCCCGCCGCCCGACCGCAGCCCCGGCGCGACCGTCTACTTCTCGGGCCCCCGCGCCGCCGAGATCGCCGGACTCCCCTGGAACGGTTCGATCGAGCCGGTCATCGTCTCCGACCGGATCGGCGCGGCGAGCGCCGTGAAGATGTGCACCGCCAGCGTCTACAAAGGACTCGGTGCTCTCATGACGAACGCCCTGGCCACCGCCCACACGCACGGGGTCGTCGACCTCGTCGTCGGCGACCTCGGGCGGATGCTCGACCCGGTCGACAAGGTCGCGCTGTCGGCGTCCAAGGCCGACCGCTTCGTCGGCGAGATGCTGGAGATCGCCGCCACCCAGCGCGACGCGGGGTTGTCGCCGGCGCTGTTCGAGGCGGTCGCCGAGGTCTGGCGCGCCGTCGCGACGACGGAGCTCGCGCACACCGCGCCCGAAGACGTCGGCCGGAACGCCGATGCACAAGCCGTCGTTCGGAGGCTGCGCACGGGGGAGCTCGCGTCGTAGAGTGGCGCCGCGGCCGTATCCTGCGCTCGTCCGCGCCCACGCCCCTGTACTGAGAGACCACGCCGATGCCGACTCTGCTCGCCGCCGACATTACGAACGACGCCTTGTTCAACGGGCTCGCCTGGAGTTTCGCCATCAGCGGCGTCGGGCTGATGGTCGTCGCCGCGATCGGCGGGAAGAACACCGTCGGGAAGCGGGTCTTCTTCGGGATCCTCGGTCTGGTGCTGCTCGTCGTCGGGCTGTTGTGCCTCGGTGGCGTGTGGAACGAGATCTGGATCGGCGGCGGGAAGAGCACGCTGTGCATCCTGTTCGGGCCCTGGGCGGCGCTCATCTGGGGCGTCGTGGGCATCTTCAAGGAGAGCTCCAGCGGCGACAAGCGCGACGTGCCGGCCCCGACGGCGCAGCAGTGGAACCAGCAGAACCCGGGCGCGCAGCAGTGGAGTGCCCAGGGGCAGCAGGTGCCTCAGCAGTGGGGTCAGCAGCCGGGCGCGCAGGAGCCGGGCTGGGGTCAGCCGCAGACGCATCCCGGTCAGTGGGGCCAGCAGCCCGGGCAGGCGCCGCAGCAGTGGGGTCAGCAGCCGGGCGCGCAACCGCAGCAGCCGCAGCAGCCCGGCTGGGGTCAGCCGCAGACGCCTCCGGGATATCAGCAGTGGGGTCAGCAGCCCGGACAGTCCGGCCAGCAGCCCGGCCAGCCCCCGCAGCAGGGCTGGCAGCAGTACCCGCCGCAGGCCTGAAGCACTGCAACAACCCTGCAAGCAACCTGCAAACCCCAGCCCTTGAAAACTGGAAAGCGCTTTCCATAGCCTGAAGCTCCATCTCACCGACGCGGCCCCGGCACGTCCGCCGCGCTCGACCTTGGAGTTCCCGATGTCGCGAACCCGCACCCTCCTCGCCGCAGCGTCCCTCGCCTTAGCGGCCGCGTTACTCACCCCCACCCCGGCGACGGCCGCACCCGTCGCCTACGAGGCCGAGACCTCACCGGCCGTCTGTACCGGCACGATCGACGCCGACTGGCCCGGCTTCACCGGCGCCGGCTTCTGCAACGCCACCAACGCCGTCGGCGCCCACGCCCAGTTCACGGTCAACTCCGCGTCGGCGGGCAACGCGACCGTCGGCGTCCGCTTCGCCAACGGCACGACCACCGCGCGTCCGGCGCAGCTCGTCGTCAACGGCACGACCCTCCAGACACCCTCGTTCGAGGGCACGGGCGCGTGGAGCACCTGGGTCACCAAGACCTTCACCGTCCCCGTCTCGACGGGCTCGAACACGATCCGGCTCAGCCCGACGACCGCCAACGGCCTGCCCAACGTCGACTCCCTCACCTTCGACATCGGCGGCGGTACGACCCCGCCCGGCGACGCCCTCTACATCGCGCCGAACGGCCGCGACGGCGCCACCGGCACGGTGTCCGACCCGACGACGCTCACCTCGGCCATCACCCGCGTCGCCGCCGGCGGCACGATCTACGCGCGTGGCGGCGTCTACGCCCTGTCGCAGACCGTCCAGATCGCGGCCGGCAACAACGGCACGTCGAGCGCACGCAAGAAACTGTCCGCCTACCCCGGCGAGACCCCCGTCCTCAACTTCGCCGCCCAGAGCGAGGACCCCGCCAACCGCGGCGTCGCCGTCAACGGTGCCTACTGGCACATCACCGGCATCGTCGTCGAACGCGCCGGCGACAACGGCATCTTCGTCGGCGGCAGCAACAACATCTTCGAGCGCACGATCACCCGCTTCAACCGCGACACCGGCCTCCAGCTGTCCCGGACGGCGTCGAGCACCCCGCAGTCGCAGTGGCCGGCGAACAACCTCATCCTCAGCGCCGAGTCGCACGACAACGCCGACTCCGACGGCGAGGACGCCGACGGCTTCGCCGCGAAACTCACCTCCGGCCCCGGCAACGTCTTCCGCTACGCCGTCGCGCACAACAACATCGACGACGGCTGGGACCTCTACACCAAGACCGACACCGGACCCATCGGCGCGGTGACGATCGAGGACTCGCTGTCCTACCGCAACGGCACCCTCAGCGACGGGTCCCAGGCGGGAAACGGGGACCGCAACGGCTACAAGCTCGGCGGTGAGGACATCGGCGTCAACCACACCGTCCGCCGCAGCATCGCCTTCGGCAACGGCAAACACGGCTTCACCTACAACCGCAACCTCGGCACCATGTCGATCTCGTCGAACCTGAGCGTCGACAACACCGAACGCAACTACTCCTTCGACGGCGGGAGCTCGGTCTTCCGGAGCGACACCTCATGCCGCTCCGGCGGCGGGACCAATGACCGCGTCGTCGGCGACGCCGACTCCAGCAACCAGTTCTGGTCGGGGACCAACGGCTCACGCTGCTCGAACTACGGCGGAGCCCTCGGCTGGTCCTACGCCTCCGACGGGCGGCTCGTCGTCACCCTCGGCGGGAGAGTCGTGACCTTGTGACCGGTCCGCCGGGCGGGCGCGGAGACGTGCCCGTCCGGCGGCACACCACGCACATCCATGCGCGCCTCAGTCCATCACGCGCGCGCAGACCGTCTCCATGACCTCGCAGCCCTCCTCGACGGCCGAGGCGTAATGCCGCAGCCACGACCGCACACCATCGGGCGTCCCCGTCGCGAAGGCGTTCGCCGAGCCCACGTACTCCGGCTCACGAGCCGCGTGCCCCGCGTCGACGGCGACCAGCCCACGCGGGTCGAGGCCCCGCACCGCGAGGCACAACTTCCCCGCCGCCCGCGCGACCAGGCCGTTCCCCGTGTCGAAGACCCGCAGCGACAGCAACTCCGCCTCCACGACCGCGGCCAGGAGGATCGCCGGCGACTCGCGGTCGCTCACGACGAGGTCGCACAGCATCGACAGGCGCTCGCCGCCGCGGACCGGCCGCCCGAGTTCGTCGCCTTCGGCGACGCCCCTCGCGGCGAGCAGGTGCAGCCGCGCCAGCGCCTGCCTCGGTGCCTTCTCCCACACGCCGGCCAGCTCCGGCAGGGCGGCGGCGACGCGCAGGGCGCCTTGCGCGACCGGGTCGGTGACCGTCCCGCCGCGCACCTCCTCCAGGTCGTAGGAGGCGCCTTCGAGGGCGGCCGAGGCGACGGCGTCGATGAGCGAGACCTCGGTGGCGACCGTGGCGCCGTGGCGGCGCAGCGTCCGGTTCCACAGGGCCTTGTCGACCCGCGCCCGCGCCGAGTCGAGGGCGGCGGCGACGTCGGGAAGTTCCGTCAGCGGGGAGAGCGAGGTCATGACGCGACGTTACCGGTCGGTATGGATCTCGTGGATTCGGGCGGAAAGGTGGAAAACAACTTGATCTTGCGTGTTACTGCGCGCTGCTAGCAGTTCTGCTTCACTCACGTGCAACCTACGTGCTATCCGTGCTCAGGTCGGGCGCGCTAGTGTCATGGGTCATACGACAGACATCACGTCGCAGCGGCCAGGTGACGCGCGCGCAACGCCAGTACGACAAGGGAGCTCGTTGACCATGACAGACACCCCGCAGGAGACCCTCGCCAACCTCCTCACCGAGACCCGCAGGTTCGACCCGCCCCCGGCGCTGGCCGCGACCGCGAACGTCACCGCCGAGGCCTACGAGCAGGCCTCCGCCGACCGCCTCGGCTTCTGGGAGCAGGCCGCGCGCCGCCTGCACTGGGGCACCGACTGGGAGCAGACCCTCGACTGGACCAACCCGCCTTTCGCGAAGTGGTTCATCGGCGGGAAACTCAACGTCGCCTACAACTGCCTCGACCGCCACGTCGAGGCGGGAAACGGTGACCGCGTCGCCATCTACTGGGAGGGCGAGCCGGCCGGCGACGAGCGCGTCGTCACCTACGCCGAGCTGCTGACCGAGGTCAAGAAGGCGGCCAACGCGCTGACCGACCTCGGCGTCGTCGCCGGTGACCGCGTCGCGATCTACCTGCCGATGATCCCCGAGGCGGCCGTGGCGATGCTGGCCTGCGCGCGGATCGGCGCGACGCACAACGTCGTGTTCGGCGGCTTCTCCGTCGACGCGCTGTCGGGCCGCATCAACGACGCCACCGCGAAGGTCGTCATCACCGCCGACGGCGGCTACCGCCGTGGGAAACCCTCCGCGCTGAAGCCGACCGTCGACGAGTCGGTGGCCCTGGCCCCGTCGGTGGAGAAGGTCCTGGTCGTCCGCCGCACCGGCGAGGACGTCGCGTGGACCGACAAGGACGTGTGGTGGCACGACGCCGTCGGCGGCGCCTCGGAGGACCACGAGGCCCAGGACTTCGACGCCGAGCACCCGCTGTTCATCCTCTACACCTCGGGCACCACGGCGAAGCCGAAGGGCATCCTGCACACCACCGGCGGGTACCTGACGCAGGCCTCGTACACCCACCACGCGGTCTTCGACCTCAAGCCCGAGTCGGACGTGTACTGGTGCACCGCCGACATCGGCTGGGTCACCGGCCACTCCTACATCGTCTACGGGCCGCTGTCGAACGGCGCCACGCAGGTCATGTACGAGGGCACGCCCGACACGCCGCACCGCGGGCGCTTCTGGGAGATCGTCGAGAAGTACAAGGTCACGCTGCTCTACACCGCGCCGACCGCGATCCGCACCTTCGCCAAGTGGGGCGACGACATCCCCGCCAAGTTCGACCTGTCGAGCCTGCGCATCCTCGGTTCGGTCGGCGAGCCGATCAACCCCGAGGCGTGGATCTGGTACCGCGACAACATCGGTTCGGGCAAGACGCCGATCGTGGACACGTGGTGGCAGACCGAGACGGGCGCGATGATGATCTCGCCGCTGCCCGGCGTCACGTCGACCAAGCCCGGTTCGGCGCAGCGTCCGCTGCCCGGCATCGCCGCCGACGTCGTCGACGACGAGGGCAATTCGGTGCCGAACGGCGGTGGCGGCTACCTCGTGCTGCGGGAGCCGTGGCCGAGCATGCTCCGCACGATCTGGGGCGACGACCAGCGCTTCATCGACACCTACTGGTCGAAGTTCGACGCGATGTACTTCGCCGGTGACGGCGCCAAGCGCGACGACGACGGCGACATCTGGCTGCTCGGCCGCGTCGACGACGTGATGCTGGTGTCGGGGCACAACATCTCGACCACCGAGGTCGAGTCGGCGCTGGTCAGTCACCCGAAGGTGGCCGAGTCGGCGGTGGTCGGCGCGACCGACCCGATCACCGGACAGGGCATCGTCGCGTTCGTGATCCTGCGGGGTTCGGTCGAGCCCGACGACGGCCTGACCACCGAGCTGCGCAACCACGTCGCGGCCAAGCTCGGCCCGATCGCCAAGCCGCGCCAGATCATGCTGGTGCCGGAGCTGCCGAAGACCCGCTCGGGCAAGATCATGCGCCGCCTGCTGCGCGACGTCGCCGAGCACCGCTCGCTGGGCGACGTGACGACGCTCCAGGACTCGGCGGTCATGGACCTGATCTCGCAGGGCATGGACAAGGGCAAGCCGGAGGACTAGCCGGAACAGGCCTCATGACCTGGCGGCCCGGGCTTCGCGCCCGGGCCGCTTTTCTCATGCCCCGGCCCACCACGATGCCGGGGCACGGCCCTCAGTCGGCGAGCGCGTCGTCACGACCGCGTTCGCCCGCCGCGTCGGCGGTGTCCGGCGCGCGCCACTCGTACGGTGGCTCGACGGCCGCCGACGTGTCCACTTCGAGGGTGAAGCCCGGTCCGGCGGTGTACGTCTCGGCCCGGTCCTCGTGTTCGCGGGTGATCATGCCGACCCCCTTCTCGCGGGCAATCTGCCTATGCAGATTGCGTCTGTGGGGATCAACGAGCCGAGAGGGCGGCGGGTAACGGGTGCAAAAGGGTGAATTGGACTTACCCGACGTGGCCGGGTCGCACTCCACGTGTGCGGGTGCGCACGGAAGGTCTCCCGGGGTTTCCCGCCTAGGCGCGCGAGTCCAGCTCGTTGGCGCGGGTCAGGTCCTCGTCGAAGTCCACCTCGACGCAGCCGAAGGCGGAGATGTCGACGGCGCGCACGCGCAGCCCGTCGGAGGAGATCGCGCCTTCCAGACCGCCTTCGAAGTACTCGCCGTCGTCGACGAGGTCGAGGTGCCGGATGAAGGTCGGCCGGTCGCCCGGGGACACGAAGTTGATGCCGACGGCCTCGCCGAGCCCGCCGACGACCTTCTTCGACAGCTCGTTGATGTAGCCGTCGTCGTCGAGGGTGTACTTGACCTCCTCGTCGGCGACACGGGCGGTGTTGACGCACACGAAGCTGTTGCCTTCGCCGATGACCGGCGCGAGTTCGGCGAGCAGGCCCGGCTCGAAGACGACGTCGCCGTTGAACCACAGCACCCCGCCCGACGGGGCCAGGCGCAGCGCCTTCAGGAGGCTCTTCGAGGTGTTGGTCTGGTCGAAGAGCTCGTTGTAGACGAAGGAGGCGTCGCCGGCGGCGGCCTCCATGACCTGCTCCATCTTGAAGCCGACGACGATCGACACGTGCGCTTCGGGGAAGGTCGTGTGGATGTGGTCGAGCTGCTGGCGCAGGATGCTGCGGCCGTCGGCCAGCGGCGTCAGCGGCTTCGGGTGGGGGCGGCCGAGGCGCGTGCCCATGCCCGCGGCGAGGATGACGACGTTCAGCGACATCCCCTCACGCTACCCCGCGTTCACTTCCCCGAATCGAGTCGGCGGACGGAACTGCGCACGACCAGTTCGGCGACCGTCTCCTCGACGGTGTCGGCCGGGCCGTCGAGGGCCAGGGTGAGCGCGCGTGAGCCCATCTCGCCCAGCGGCAGGCGCACGGTCGTCAGTGCCGGTGACAGGTCGGCGACGACGGGCACGTCGTCGAATCCGGCGACCGACACGTCGCCGGGTACGGAGATCCCGCGCTCGCGGAGGGCCGTGCAGAAGCCGGTGGCCATGACGTCGCCGGTGACGAACACGGCCGTCGCGGGCACGTCGAAGGCGCGGCCGGCCTCGTAGCCGCCGTCGCGGCTGAAGTCGGCGTGCCGTACGGCGCCCGGGTCGAGCGTGATCCCGGCGGCGGCGAGGCCCTCGGTGAACCCGGCGAGGCGTTCCCCGACGGTCAGGAGGCTCGGGGGGCCCGCCACGACACCGTATGAGCGGTGCCCGGCGGCGGCGAGGTATTCGGCGAGGCGGCGGGCGCCGGCGTGGTTGTCGGGCCGCACGACCGCGCCGGGCAGGCCCGGCTGGCCGACGGCGACGACGTTGGAGCCGCCGGCGCGGAGTTCGTCGAGCTCGGCGGCCAGTTCGGCCTCGGCGGCCTCGTCGGTGGTGCGTGAGCCGACCAGGATCGCCCCGCGGGGGCGGTGGGTGCGCAGGGCCGCGAGGTGTCCGGCCTTGGCGCGGGGGTCGCTGCCGGTGTCGGCGATGAGGACGCGCACGCCGCGGGCGTCGGCGGCGGCGAGGACCCCGCCGGCGATGGCCGCGAAGTAGGGGTCGGCGACGTCGTGGAGGAGCAGCGCGATCGTGCCGGAGGTCTTGCGGGCCAGGGCCTGGGCCTGCGCGTTGGGGGCGTAACGAAGCTCACGCGCGGCGGCCAGGACGCGCTCGTGGAGGGTCTTGGTGACCCGGTGGGGGGAGCCGTTGAGGACGCGGGACGCCGTCGCGGGGGAAACCCCGGCGAGGGCGGCCACGTCGGCCAGCCGGGCCTGCCGCTGCGTGGACATCTGGGGAAGGTAACACCCCGCGGCCAGGGAGTACGAGTCAGTGAAAGGGCGTGGCTCAGCTCCCGGCGGCGAGCGCGAGGCGCTTCCTGCGGCGCTTGGTGTAGATGATCAGCCCGGCCGCGACGACGACGCCCAGGCCGAGGGCGATCGTGGCCGTCGGGATCGCCGGGCGCTCGCGCAGGTTCGCGAAGCGGCGGCGCAGCGAGATGGGGTGCTTGAAGGTGACCATCGGCCAGTCGCGTTCGGCGGCGACCTTGCGCAGCGCGCGGTCGGGGTTCACCGCCGTCGGGTGGCCGACGACTTCGAGCATCGGGACGTCGGTGACCGAGTCGCTGTAGGCGTAGGACTCGGCGAGGTCGTAGCCGCGCTCGGCGGCGAGTTCGGCGATGGCCTCGGCCTTCACCGGGCCGGCGACGTAGGTCTCGACGTCGCCGGTGTAGCGGCCGTCGGCGACGACCATGCGGGTGGCGATGACGTCGTCGACGCCGAGCAGCTGCCCGATCGGCCGGACCATCTCCTCGCCGGAGGCCGACACGAGGATGACGTCGCGCCCGGCCGACTGGTGCTCCTCGATGAGGGCGGCGGCCTCGGCGTAGATGTAGGGATCGATGAGGTCGTGCAGCGTTTCGGCCACGATTTGCTGAACCTGCTCGATGGGCCAGCCCGCGCACAACTTCGCGAGATAGTCGCGGGTGCGGGCCATCTGGTCCTCGTCGGCCCCGGCGATCTTGTAGACGAGCTGTGCGTAGGCCGCACGCAGGACGGCGCCCCTGCTCATCAGGCCACCTTGGTACAGGGGCTTCCCGAACGCGAGGACGCTCGACTTGGTGATGACCGTCTTGTCGAGGTCGAAGAACGCGGCGCTAGCTGCCATGCCGAAGAGTCTATGTGGGGTAGACAAACGGCCGTGTGTCGTGCCACGTCGTGCCTCCCGGGTCGACGGCGGGGTGCATCTTCGGGCATGCTTGTGGTACACAAACAAGTGACGCGGTTTCATCTCCAACCTTGTTCCCGCGCACAAATGAACCCTCAGCGGTTGCCTCCCCCCGTGGCCGCTGAGCGGGTCTGGCTCGCATCCCCCCCGGAGCCGGACCCCCCGACGGCCCCTGTCTTCCCCCCCGATAGGGGCCGTCCTCTACCCCGGAAAGCTCCGCGCCTTTTCCCGGCGCCGCCGCGCGCCGTCCACGATGGACCGCCGCCCGGCCCGAGTCCGGTGTGGACGGTGCCGGTGACGCCTATGCTCACGGCGCCTCCTCGTTCAGCGTGAACGGCGCCACGGGCCCGGCCCGGGCGCCCGCCGTCGCCGCGCCGCCGAGAGCGGCCGTCGGCGCGAACCCCGGAGTCACGCTCACCGTCACGACGGCGTCCAGCCCCTCCAGAGCGCACGACTCGACCGTGGCGCCGTTGGCACCGGCGATCGCCGCCGCCCGCGCGCACGCCTCGCCCTGCCCTTCCAGGGCACGGCCCGCCGCGGCGAGCGCGGCGAAGTCCGCGGCGGACTGAGCGCGGTGCCTGGCGTGCAGCGCCGTGGCGAAGGTGACGCCGAGCAGGGCGAACAACAGCACGCTCAACGCGACCGCGAGAGCGCTGACGGAGGCCGCGCCGGTGTCGTCGCCGGGGCGGAAGGGGTGGAAGGGGCGGAAGGGGTGGGGAGTTTGGGGGGTTGGGCGGGACCGGGGGGACTGGTGGTACTGGTGGCTTCGGGGGGTTGGGCGGGCTTGGTGGCTTCGGTTCATGGTGGCTCCTTTCGCTCGTGCGGGGTGGCCCGCGCCTCTCATTCGGCTGTCTTTGCGTTGCCCGCGTTCCGTGCCCGTGCTGCTCGTGATCGGGTGGTCCGGGCCCCGCACCTCGCACCCCGCACCCCGCGCGTCGCTGGTGTTCGCGAGGCCTCTTGCTTGGAGCCTCACGTCTCTCGCGCTGCTCGCGTTCGGGCGGTCCGGGCTCCGATTTCCGCGCGCTTCCGTTCGCGAGGCCTCTCGCTTGGAGCCTCACGTCTCTCGCGCTGCTCGTGATCGGGTGGCCCGCGATCCCTCGCGTGCGCGTGTTCGAAGGCCCGCGCCCCGCGCTACGCGCGTTGCTTGTGTTCGGGCGGTCCGGGCTCCGCATTCCCGCGCGTTTCCGTTCGCGAGGCCTCCCGCTTGGAGCCTCACCTCTCTCGCGCTGCTCGTGATCGGGTGGCCCGCGATCCCTCGCGTGCGCGTGTTCGAAGGCCCGCGCCCCGCGCTACGCGCGTTGCTTGTGTTCGGGCGG
>NZ_JACHGT010000006.1:366361-400553 GCF_014202425.1 Phytomonospora endophytica
GCGGTCCGGGCTCCGCATTCCCGCGCGTTTCCGTTCGCGAGGCCTCCCACTCCGAACCCCGCGTCTCTCGCGCCGCTCGTATTCGCGGGAGACTCCCACTCCGGGTCCGCCCCGCGTGGTGTTCGGTGTTCGGGCACACCGCACACCGCACACCGCATTCCGCCCTGCGCGTCTCGCGCTGTTCGCGTTCGGGTGGCCCGGGCTTCGCGTTCCCCGCGTGCTCGTTTTGGGTGGACCGCGCCCAGCGTGTTGCTCGTGTTCCAGGAGCCCCCTCCCCGCGCGTTGCTCGGTGTTCGGGCGGTCCGCGCCGTGCCTCCTCCCGCGTGCTTGTGTTCGCAAGGCCTTCAACCCGCGTCCCGTGCCTTCCGCTGCTGCATTCGAGTAGCCCGTCCCCCTTACGCAGCTCGCGTTCGGCGGTCCGCCCGCGCGGTGCTTGCATTCGAGTGGCCCGTGCCCCTCACGCAGCTCGCGTTCGGGGGCCCGCACGCGCGGTGCTTGCATTCGAGTAGCGAGCACCTCTCAAGCTGCTCGCGTTCGCCCGCCCTGCGCGCTCGCGTTTGCGTTGCCCGCATCCCGCTCCCCGCTCCCCGCTCCCCGCGCTGCTCTTGCTCGGGTGGCCCGCACCCCGCACACGGGGAGGGCCGCGACTCCTCGCGTGCGGGCTCATGGCGTGTTCCGGCGTCGTCGGGGTGCGACGGAGTGGTGGGGCCGGATTCACCACGTGGGTTCCTCCGGTTCCATCGCGGCCACGGCGTCGCCGGTCACCGTGAACGGCGGCAGCAGGTCGCCGAGGAGACTCACCTCGGCGCTGACCTCGGCGCGGAAGGTGTCACCTTCCGCGCCGGCGGAGACGCTCGCGCCGGGAGGGGCGCGGCGGTGTGCGGCGTCGGCGGCCGACTCGCCGCGTGCGCCGGCGAGCGCCCCTTCCCGTGCGGCGTCGAGGCATTCGAGGCGGGTCGTGACGGCGTCGACGGCGGTCAGTCCGGCGGTCAGCAGCAGAACGGCGGCGGGCAGGACGACGGCGAACTCGGCGGTCACCGAACCGCGGTCGCGCCGGAACCGTTTCGTGACGGTGACCCGTGTCATGACAGCGCCCTTTCGATGATGTCGGTGAGCGCGCCGGTCACGGCCCCCGAGGTGAGGACTTTCAGCAGGATCGCGGCGAAGGCCGCGGCGGCGATCGCGACCATCGCGTACTCCGTCGAGATCGACCCGCGTTCGCCGCGGAGGCGGCGGGTTTTCGTGCTCGGCATCGGCCGGTCCTTTCGCTAGTGGGTTGGCATGACGTCGCCGAGGACGGCGACGACGACCGGGACGAGTCCCATGAGCACGAACGCGGGCAGGAAGCACAGCCCGACGGGCATGACCACGAGCACTCCGGCGCGTTCGGCGGCGGCCTCACCGGCGTGCGCGGCGGCTTCGCGCGCCTCCTCGGCGAGGCGGCGCAACCCGGTGGCCAGCGCGGCCCCCGAGCCGCTGCTGCGGGCGGCCGCGGCGAGCAGCCGTTCCCCGCCGGGGAGCCCCGCGAGCGGACGCCAGGCCTCGTCGGGTTCGGCCCCGTCGTCGAGGGAGTCGGCGACGACGCGCAGGCGCTCGGCGAGAGGTGCCGCCGACGCCGCCGCGACCGTGCGGACGGCGGTGACCGTCGGCGAGCCCGCGGTCAGGCAGGCGGCGAGCAGATCGAGCGCGAACGGGAGCTCGTCGGTGGCGATGAGGCGGGCGCGCTGGACTTCGCGGGACTCTCTGGTGCGCAGGGCGCGGTCGACGGCGTAGGCCGCGAGGCTCCCGGCCACCACGCCGGTGAGCGGGCCGAGCACGGTCACCGCGGTGGCGAGGACGAGCACGGCCAGCGCCGGGCCCGCGGCTTTCGCCCGCAGCCTCTCCCGGAGCGTCGGCGGTGCCTGGGACATGCCGAGCCCGCGCAGCCGCGCGACGGGCCTCATTCCCGGCTCCGGGATGGCTCGGGCACGCGGTGGCGGTGGACGGGGCCGACGGCGCGCACGGCCGGGGCGTCCTCGCCGAAGCGGATCTCGGCGTGCCAGGGGGCGAAGAGGTGCCAGGGCCAGAAACCGTCCCCGGCGGAGCGGTCGTCGGGCGGGTCGGCGAGTCCGGTGCACGTGGTCATGACGGAACCTCCTTGGGTGCGGTGAGCCGCCGGGACCAGGTCAGGCCCAGCAGTTGCAGTGCGACCGCGGCCGATGCGCAGACCGCGCCGACCGGGGTGTGGAACAGGACGCCGAGGACGTCGCCGCCGAGGGCCGAGCCGAGCAGGAGCCCGGCGGCGGGAAGCGCGGCGAGCAGGACGGTCGTGGCGCGCGAACCGCTGACGTGCACGGCGGCGCGGGCGTCGCGGCGGAGCCGGGCGCGGAGGTCGGCGTCGAGGCGGTCGAGGATGTCGGCGCAGGCGGCGCCGGTGGTGTCGGCGACCTGCCAGGCCGCGCGGAGTCTGCGCCGGGCGGTGCGGCAGAGGGGATCGTCGACGGCGGGCAGGGCCGCGAGGACCTCGTGTACGGCCCGGTGGGCGGGGACGCCGGCGCGCAGGTCTGCGGCGAGGAGGGTGATGGCGCCCCGGGTGCGTTCACGCGCCACGGCGGCCTCGCGAACACGGCGGCTCCGGTGTAGCGCGAGGAGCCCGGCGGTGCCGTAGACGAAAGCGAGGAAGGCCGCGACCGGCCCCTGCCACGCGAAGGCCGCGAACCCCGCCAGGGCCAGGGCCGCGGCGGCCGCACGCCGGGAACGCAGTGGCGACAGGCCTTTCAGCCGGTCCTTCGCCGACGGCCGCGCGGCCACGGCAGGGCCGAGCGCGGCCAGCCGGGCGCGCACGCGAGTCGTGCGGGTGCTCAGCATCGGCCCGCCTCCAGGACCTCCGGCACGGCGACGGCACGGTCCCGCAGCATCCCGGCCAGTTCGGCCGCGGCGGGACCCGCGCCCGTTCCCGCACACCACGCCGGCACCGCCCGCACGCCGCGCCCGTCGGGTCCGAGCCGCAGCAGACTCACCTCGTCGAGGACTCGCCCGGCCGCAGTCCGGCGCAGGTGCAGGACCATCCGCAGGGCCGCCGCGACCTGGGCGTGCAGGCCCGCGCGGTCGAGTCCGTGCGGGAGGGCGAGCGCTTCGAGACGGGCGGGAACGTCGGCGGGGCTGTTGGCGTGGATCGTCCCGGCGCCGCCGTCATGGCCGGTGTTGAGGGCGGTGAGCAGCTCGGCGACCTCGGCGCCGCGGCACTCGCCGACGACGATGCGGTCGGGGCGCATCCGCAGCGCTTGGCGCACCAGGTCCTTGAGCTCGACCGAACCCGCTCCCTCCACATTGGACGTGCGTGCTTCCAGGCTCAGGACGTGCGGGTGGTCGGGGCGCAGCTCGGCGGCGTCTTCGACGATGACGATGCGTTCGGCGGGCGCGACGAGGCCCAGCAGCGCGCTGAGCAGGGTGGTCTTGCCGCTGCCCGTGCCGCCGGTGACCAGCAGCGCGAGCCGGGCGGCGACGAGCGCGGACAACAGTTCGGCGGCGCCCGGGGTGAGGGTTCCGGCGGCGATGAGTTCGGGCAGCGTGAAGGCGCGGGCGCGGAACATGCGCAGCGACAGGTATGGGCCGTTGACCGCGACGGGAGGCAGGACGGCGTGCAGGCGCGTCCCGTCGGCGAGCCTGGCGTCCACGTAGGGATGCGCGTCGTCCAGGCGGCGGCCGCAGGCCGCGGCGAGGCGCTGGGCGAGCCGCCGGACGGCCTTGGCGCCGCCGAGCTCGGCTTCGACGCGTTCCAGGCCGTGCCCACGGTCTGCCCAGACCTGCCCGGGGCCGTTGACGAGCAGGTCGGTGACCTCGGGGTCGCAGACGAAGGGTTCCAGGGGGCCCGCGTCATCGAGGGTGTTCATGCCGCCCCTTCCCCTGGCGCCGAAGGTCGTGTGCCATGACGTTCGTTCATGCCGCGACCTCTTCGAGGTCGGCGAGCAGATCCGCGCAGAGCCCGGCGATGCGGCTGCGGTCGCGGAGGTGCTCGAAGGAGCCGTGGTGGAGGCGGGCGGCAAGCCCGGGTTCGGACTCGTAGACCGCGCCGAGCGGGACGCCGAGGGTACGGGCGATGTCCTCGGGTGGGAGGGAGACTCCCGGCGTCCTGCGGACGAGGAGGCGCGGTGGCTCCCAGTGGGGCGCGTAGGCGGTGACGACGCTGCGGGCGGCGGCGCTGCCGTGCACGTCGCCGCGGACGACGAGGTAGCCGCTGGTACAGCGTTCGGCGACGCGGGCCGCGGCGGCGTCGGGACGGCGGGGAAGGTCGGCGACGACGAGGTCGAACTCGCGGCGGGCGGCGTCGAGGAGACGCTCGGCGAGGCCGGGCGGGACGGGCGCGGCCGGGTCGAGGCTCAGAGGGTCGGGGCCGCGCGTCGACAGGAGGGCGAGATGGTCGTCGTGGGGGAGGGCAGCGAAGAGCTCGGCGGGCGGCTCCTCGATCTCGGGCCAGCGCAGGCCTTCGTGCCGTTCCCAGGCGAGAAGCAGGTCGAGGCCGCCGCCGAGCGGATCGAAGTCGGCCAGGAGGGTCCGGGCGTCGTTCCTGGCCGCGCGGACGGCGATCGCGGCGGCCATGACGCTCGACCCGGCGCCGCCTCCACCGCCGACGACGCCGATTACCGGGGCCAGGGCGACTTCCTCGGGTGCGAACCAGCGTGTCAGCCAGGCGTGCGCGGCGGTGAGGGGCGCGACGTAGGAGGCGCCGATGCGGACCGCCGCGCCCCACGGCTGGGTTCGGGCGCCCGGATCGTCGGGCAGGAGCACCGCGACGCGTTCCCGTTGTGGCAGGCCGGCCCGTGCGCAGGCCTCGGCCGCGTCCGGACCGATGACGACGCAGGGCGAGCGCGACCAGTAGCGCCGGGCCGCCTCCGGGTCCGGGGCGACGACCGGGTCGAGCCGCGCGGCGGCCGTGATGCGGAGCAGACCGTCGAGGACGGTGGTGTCGGCGGTGATGAACAGGGGCCGTTCGGTGCTGGTTTCGGTCGACATGAGTGCGTCGCTCCTGATTCGGGCCGGATGTGACACCTCGACGTTCCCCGACGAGCGCTTTCCGCGCCAGGAGCGACGGCGGAGGCCTGTGGATAGCCGGGCGCTTGTGGATAACTCGGTCTATAGCGAAGACCGCTCGGGTTCGGCGGGTGGTCACCGGGACGGGTGAACCGCTCCCCGTCGTGGGGGAGGCCGGTGGCCACACCGCCGCGCGAGGCTCACCCCATGCCGACGTACAGCACCGCCACCGCCCGTCCCGCCCTCGCCGTCGTGCGCAAGGCGGCGGGCCTCGCCGCGGCGGGAGCCGTCGGGCTCTACCTCGCCGTGAAAGTCGTGTGGGTCGTCGCCGCGCTCGTCAGCGGGCGAGGGGGCGGAGCGGACTGGATCGCCTTGAACGTCGTCACCATCGGGATGGCCGGGATCGGCGTCGCACTGGGACTGGCGCTCGCGATGCCCTGGGGTGCGAGGCTTTCCGCCCGGCTCGTGGTCTTCGTGGCCTGGGTCGGCGCCGGATTCCTCGTGCCGATGATCCCGTTCATGGCGGTGCGCGGCTTCATCGACGGCGGCGGTGAAACGGAGAGCGTCATGCCCGCGTGGCACGAGGCGCTCCTGGTCCTCGGGTTCGGCGGAATGGCACTGGGTCTGGCCGTCGCGGTGCCGCTATACCTGCTCGAACGGTGGCCGGGATCCGCCGCCCGCACGGCGAAGCGCATCACACCACTGTGGACTGTCGGTGGTGCGATCGCACTCGCGGCGTTGTGGACGTACTGGGCGGCCGGTGGAGAGTTCGGCATGACCGGGAACGTCGCTCTCACGGCGCCCGATCGCCTGCTGCTGGCCAATTCGGCGCTGTGGGCGCTGATCGGGGCCGCGGCCACGCGGCTGCCGGCCCTCTGCTTCATCGCGTCGGGCTCACTGTTCGCCTGGTGCTCCTGGAAACTGCTCGCGACGGTCACCGCGCCGGGAGGTTTCGCCCCCGCCGAGCTCGTGCCGGTCGCGGTCGTCGAGTACGGGCTGGGCGCGGCCGTCGGCGCGGCCATGCTGGCCGGTCTGGTCCGCGCCTACAGGCTCTTGCTGTAGTAGACGAGGGTCCATTTCGGGAAGGCGCGCCGATGCGTTTCCTCGTAACCGATCCGGCGGTAGAAGGCCATCGCCTCGGGCATGTTCGTGGCGGTGTCGAGGTGGGCGAAGCGGTAGCCGACGTCCCGCGCGCGCTTCTCCAGCGCCGCCATCACCGCGCGGCCCACGCCGAGGCGGCGGGTCGCCGGATGCACGCGGATGTTGCGGACCTCGACGCCGTCGGCGGCTCCCGGTCCGGCCGCGCGGATGCCGCCGCATCCGACGACGCGGCCCTGGAACTCCGCGACCAGGAAGGCGATGTGGGACGCGGGATCGCCGATGTCGGCGAAGGCCTCGGGCGGACCGGCCGCCTCCGGCAGCGCGATCGGCCGCCCCGGATCGCCGGTGGCGCCGACGTTCGGCAGCGACGCGAGTGTCCACAGTGTACGAAGATCGTCCGGCCGGGCGTCCCGGACGGTGATCAGCGGACCGGGCGTGTGCGAGGTCAGCGCGAACAGTTCGTCGACGCCCAGCGGGCGTTCCAGGAGGTTCAGCACGGTCACGTTGTTCCCGGCCCGGTCGGCGGTGTCTTCGAGGCGGTAGGCCGACTCCCACCTGTCCTCGGCCCGCCGCGACTCGTCGACCTTCCCGTCGCGGATCCGCACGTGGTGGTGGTATTCGAGGCACAGCCGGTCGTCGGGCGTCTGCCGCCAGGTGAACGCGCGGATGTCGGCGCCGCGAGGACCCGCCAGCTCGTACCAGCCGGTCCCGTCGGGCATCAGGGCGACCGAAGCCGCCTCCTTGCCGCCCAGGTAGAGGGGATCGGTGTGCCACAGACCGGTGAGGGACATGACGATCATGGTGCCGCGCGAAACCCTCCTTGTCCAATCATTAGGGTCCCTGACCATTGAGGCCGCGGGCGCGGGGGTCGCGCAGCCAGTCCAGCACCACCCGCAGCACGGCGAGGGAACCCGCCTTGTCGAGCGGTTCGTTGCCGTTTCCGCACTTCGGGGACTGGACGCACGACGGGCAGCCGGCCGGGCACTCGCACGCCCGAATCGCCTGCCGGGTCGCCGAGAGCCACGTCTCGATCGCCTCGAACCCTCGTTCGGCGAAGCCCGCACCGCCCGGATGCCCGTCGTAGACGAAGATCGTCGGGGTCCCGGTGTCGGCGTGTTCGGCGGTCGACAGGCCGCCGATGTCCCAGCGGTCGCAGGTCGCGACCAGTGGCAGCAGGCCGATCGCGGCGTGCTCGGCGGCGTGCAGCGCACCGGGAACGTCCTGTTTGGACAGTCCGGCGTCGGTCAGCGCGGAAGGCGCGATCGTCCACCACACCGCGACGGTGCGCAGGGACCGCCGGGGCAGGTCCAGCGGATGCTCGTCGATGATCTGTCCACTGGGGACACGACGGCGCTGGTAGCCGGTGATCTGGCCGGTCACGTCGACCTCGCCGAGGTAGGCCGCGACCGGTCCGGCGTCGACCCGGCGGGTCACCGACAGGACCGTCAGATCGGTGACATCGCGGGGATGCGTGGTCCAGTCGGGATTGGCCGCGTGCACCATCGCCGTCGCGTCGTCGAGGTCGAGAGTGTCCACAATGTACGTTCGGCCCTGGTGCGGGTAGACCGCGCCGGGATGGGTCAGGAAGTGCGAGGACGCCGCGTCGACGGTCCCCAGCAGCTGCCCGCTGTCGCCCTCGACGACGGCGATCGGCTCGCCGCCCGTGCCGCGCAGCGACAACTCCGGCCGGTCGTGGCGCGTCCAGAACCAGCCCGCCTTGCGTTTGCGCAGCAGACCGGCCTCGCACAGCATCTCCAGCGCGGCGGCCGCGGCCTCACCGCCGAACAGCTCGACGTCGGCGTCCTTGAGATGCGACTCCGTCGCCGCCCGGCACAGGTGCGGCGCCAGGACGTAGGGATTGGCCGGGTCGAGGACGGTCGCCTCGACGGGACGGTCGAAGATCGCCTCGGGGTGGTGCACGAGGTAGGTGTCCAGCGGATCGTCGCGGGCGACCAGGATCGCCAGGGCCTCGCGTCCGGCCCGCCCGGCGCGGCCCGACTGTTGCCACACCGACGCCAGTCGCCCCGGGTATCCGGCGAGCAGTACGGCGTCGAGACCGGCGATGTCGACGCCCAGTTCGAGGGCGTTCGTCGCGGCGAGGCCGAGGATGTCGCCGTCGCGCAGCCGCCGCTCCAGCTCCCGCCGCTCCTCGCGCAGGTAGCCCGCGCGGTAGGCGGCGACCCGGCCCGGCAGGTCGGGGTCCACATCGGACAGTGCCTGCCGGGTGATGCTCGCGACCGCCTCCGCGCCCCGCCGCGACCCCACGAACGCGACCGTCCGCACCCCGAGGGTGACCAGGTCGGTGAGGAGGTCGGCGGACTCGGTCAGCGTCGACTTGCGCACCGGCGCGCCGCCCTCGCCGGTGAAGTCGGGCAGCAGCGGCGGCTCCCACAGCGCGAAGGTCGTGCCCGCGCGCGGGGACGCGTCGGTGGTCACCGCGTGCACGTCGGCGCCGGTGAGGCGGGACGCGGTGTACGCGGGGTCGCCGGTCGTCGCCGAGGCCAGCACGAACACCGGCTCGGCCCCGTACAGCGCCGCCACCCGTCGCAGGCGGCGCAGGAGGAGCGCGACGTGCGAACCGAAGACACCGCGGTAGGTGTGGCATTCGTCGACGATCACGTACTTGAGGCGTTTGAGGAACCTCGCCCACCGTTCGTGCCGGGGAAGCATGCCGTGGTGCAGCATGTCCGGATTCGACAGCAGGAGACGCGCGTGGCGGCGGAGCCATTCGCGCTGCTCGTAGGGCGTGTCGCCGTCGAAGACCGCGGCGGTGATCTCGCCGAGTTCCAGCTCGCCGATCGAGCGCATCTGGTCGGCGGCGAGGGCCTTGGTCGGGGAGAGGTAGAGGGCGCAGGCGGCGTCGTCGGCGAGCATGTCCGACAGGGCCGGGAGCTGGTAGGCGAGGGTCTTGCCGGACGCCGTGCCGGTGGAGATGACGACGTGGCGGCCGGCGTGGGCGGCCTCGGCGGCCTCGACCTGGTGGGTCCAGGGTGCCTCGACGCCCTGTTTGGCGAGGGCCGCGCGCAGCTCGGCGGGGACCCACGCGGGCCACTCGCCGGTCGTGCCGCTCTGGGCGGGGATGCGCCGGACGTGCCGCAGTGAGTCCTTGTCGCGGCTGACGCGGAGCCGTTCCAGGAGCTCGGTGGGGACGGAGGTGCGCCTCATGGTGTGAGCGTGGCACAGGGGTGGGGCGGGGGTGGTGGTGGGCGGGTGCCGCGCGTCTCGCCGGCCGGGTCCGCGGATCACTTCGGCGAGGGACCGGGGAGAGGGCGCCGGGGCGCGCCGGGTTCCGGTCGGGCGTGGCGCTTGCCGGGGCTCGTCTCGGTCGAGGTCCGCGGGATGGCCGTTATCCACAACCGGCCGGTTGTCCACAAGCTCTCCGCGAAGGTGTTTTCGGCCCGGGCGTGGAATGTGCTTGACTGGTTTCGGGATGGTTTGCCCCCGGTTGGGGTGGGGTATCACCACCCGCCCGTTCGATGTGCGTCCCGTCTCTCCCGCCGGGCTTCGCGCCCGGGCCGCGCTCAGCCCGCTAACCTGTCCTTGCGGTGAGGCGACCGGCGGAAGAATGATGAGTACGGTCGAGTTGAGACCTACTACGGCCCCGGCGCCGACCTGTACGGGAGGGTAAATGGAACTCGCGCTGTCCACGCAGACCGACGGTGACCGCTCGGTCGTCGCGGCCCGTGGGGAGATCGACCTGTATTCGGCCCCCGGCCTGCGCGAACGCCTGCGCGCGCTGGTGACCGACGGCGTCCGGCATCTCACGGTCGACATGAACGGCGTTGAGTTCTGCGACTCGACCGGCCTCGGCGTGCTCGTCGGCACGCTCAAACGGCTGCGTGAGGTGGGCGGCACCCTGGTGATCGTGTGCAACCAGGAGCGCATCCTCAAGATCTTCCGGCTGACCGGACTGGACCAGATCTTCGACATCCAGGACACCGCCAGTCCGGCCGGTTCGTGACGATGCCGGTGGTGAGGGTCAGCTTCACTCCGGCGCCGGCTCATGTACGGACCGTCCGACTCGTCGCCGGTGCGGCGGCGCAGCAGGCGGGACTCAAAGGCGAGGCCGTCGACGAGGTTCGCTTCGCCGTCGGTGAGGCGTGCGCGCAGGCCGTCGCCCGGCATCAGCGTCACGACCTGCGCGAACGCGTCCTCGTCGAATGCGACTCCAGCGGCGCGGGCTTCACCGTCCGCGTGTCCGACCGCGCGCCCGTCGACGACGCCGCCAACAGCGACCCGGTCGCCATGGCGCTCCTCTCGGGCCTCGTCTCCGACCTGCGCATGACCTCCACGGTCGACCCGCCCGGCACGACGGTGCACCTCTACTTTCGCTGACCCCCGGGCGTATGGGTCCTGTCACGTCCTGCCCGCGTACGTCGTACCCATGTCCTATGGTTCGTCCATGACTACGTACGTGCTGGTCCCGGGTGCCTGGGGAGGCGCCTGGCTGTGGGAGCCCGTGACACGCGACCTCCGCGCTCGCGGCCACGAGGTCCACCCCGTCACGCTCCCCGGCCTGTCGGCGCACGCCGCCGAACCGGCCACCGCCGTCACCCTCGCCGAACACGTGACCGCCGTCCACGAGCTCATCGAGCGCATGGACCTGACCGACGTCGTCCTCGCCGGTCACAGCTACGCCGGGATCGTCACCGGCCAGGTCGCCGCCGCCGAACCCGAACGGGTCGCGCACGCCGTCTTCGTCGACGCGAACCTCCCCGTCGAAGGCGAGAGCCTGGTCGGCGCGTTCTCACCCGCCGGACAGGACCACATGCACGAGTCGATCGCCGCCAACGGCGGCATGTGGCTGCCCCCGACCCTCGAAGAGCTCGCCGGCGCCGGTCTCGACGGCCCGCAGGCGGAGCTGTTCGTCTCCCGCGCGGTCCCGCACCCCGGCCTCACGGTCACCCAGCCCGCCGCGCTCGCGCGTCCGCTGTCGCAGCTGCGCGCGACCTACGTCAACTGCACCGTCCCGAACCCGGCGATCCCGCAGGCGGCCGAGGCGCTGCGCGAGGCTCCCGGCTGGACTTTCACCGAGATCGCGACCGGCCACTGGCCGATGCTCACCGCTCCCGTGGAGCTTGCCGAAATCCTTCTTAAAGCCGGTTAAGCAAGCCCGGGAGGACTCGACACCCCGGGTACTGTGCGCGCATGGCAGGACGTCAACTGTGGACCTTAAGGCGCGTGGCGGCGCGCGGGGTCGAGATCGCCTTTCGTGACACGGGGGCCGCCGCCCCCGGCGAGCTGCTCGGCTGGGACGACCCGGGCGCGCTTCCCCCGGAGATCTCCTCGAAGGCCGACGAGTGGCACGGGGTGCCGGTCGTCCTGCTGCACGGTCTGTCGGGGGACGGCCGCGGCTGGACCGACTTCGCCCGGCGCCTGGCCGTGGCGGGCCGCCGCGCGATCGTGCCCGACCTGCGCGGGCACGGCCACAGCGGCCGCGCCGACGACTACACCTTCGCCGCCTTCCGCGACGACATCCTCGACCTCCTTGACGAGCTCGGCGTCGAACACGCCGACCTCGTCGGCCACTCCCTGGGCGGGCATGTCGCCTCGATGGTCGCGCAGGAACGCCCGAAGCTGGTGCGGCGCCTCGTCATTGAGGAGAGCCCGCCCCCGCCGCGCAACGAGGACGAGGCGATGCCCTTCGCCGACCGCGCCCGGCGGCCGCGCGTGCGGATGAGTGCGTGGGCGGTCCTGCGCAGTGTGCCGACGCTGCTGCGCTTCGACCAGCGCGCGCTCGGGCACGTCGCGCCCGCCTACCGCACGCCGACGCCCGACTGGTGGGCGGCGCTGCCCGACATCACCGCCGAGACGCTGATCCTCTACGGCGGCCCGACCGGGCCCGTGCCCGCCGACCGGCTCGCCGCGCAGGCCGAGGCCATCCCCGACTGCCGCGTCGTCACCTTCGACGACGCCGGGCACCGGATCCACTCCACCCGGCCGGACGACTTCGCGGCGGCGGTGCTGGGGTTCTTGACGGCTTGAGCGGGGTGCGGGGAGTGAGTGGGGGCCGGGTGCGCGCCGGGGATCTGCCGCTCACGGTCGTGGACCGTACGGGTGTCGGCCGAGCGGTGAGTTGAGGCGCGGAGGGTGTTGACGTGCGCGCAGGCGGTGCCGCGAGTTCCCGCCCGCGCCGACGCGCCCGGGCTGCGGTCGTGGCGGGTTCTCGTGTGGCCGAGTGGCTGGTCGTGGCGCGGAGGGTGTCGGTGTGCGTGTCGACGGTGCCGCAGATCTGCCGCTCACGGTCGTGGACCGTACGGGTGTCGGCCGAGCGGTGGGCTGAGGCGCGGAGGGTGTCGACGTGCGCGCAGGCGGTGCCGCGAGTTCCCGCCCGCGCCGACGCGCCCGGGCTGCGGTCGTGGCGGGTTCTCGCGCGGTCGAGTGGCTGGTCGCGCGTTCCTGCCCGCGCGGTCGTTGCGGCGAGCCGTGGTGCGGCCGGCGTCGACGCGACCGTCCTCACCCCTTGAGCGGCGACCCGTAGCGCAGCAGGTTCCCATCGGTGTCCACGTGCGCGCCTTCGCGCAGGCCGTACGGGGTGTCGACGGGCGCCACGAATCTCCCGTCCGCGCCCGCTGCGGCCCACTCGGCGGCGAGGGCGTCGGCGTCGTCGATGTACAGGTACACCGACACCAGCGACCGCGAGGGCTCGATCTCGTCGACCTGGGCGAGGTGGAGCTCGACGTCGCCGCGTCTGGCGAAGGCGTAGGGTTCGGCGCCCTCATAGGCCGTGACGGCGAATCCGAGCGTGCGGTAATGCCCGATGGCGGCGGTGATGTCGCCGACGGGCAGGACAGGCGAGACCGACCTGAAGGTCACCATGCCCGCAGCCTAGGCCGCGGGTCCGACAATTCCGCTCGGACCGCGCGAACCTAGCCGAGACCTTCGAGGAGACCCTGCACGTCCGGGCTGACCGGCCCGGGTGTCTCGCCGGGCTTGACCCACTCGTAGGCGTCGTGCTCCTCGGCGCTGAGCCGTACCGGCTCGTGCGCGGCGACCCGGATCTCCCAGTTGTGCTGGCGCATGCTGATCCCGCGCGAGGTGTAGTCGAAGGAACCCAGGTAGGCGCCGACCTTTTCCACGACCAGGCCGGTCTCCTCGAACACCTCCCGCCGCAGCGCGGTGTACAGGTCCTCGCCCGGGTCGACCTTGCCCGACGGGAGTTCCCAGCGTCCGGCGAGGTACTCGGCGGGGGCACGGCGCAGCAGCAGGATCAGCCCGTCGTGGCTGATCACTCCGCCGACGACCTGCTGTTCGATCCCGTCGCGGCCGTCGGTCTCGTTGAGGCTTGCGAGTTCTTGCATTGCGGTCCCTTCGGCTCGGCGTAGCGAGCGTACGGGGTCCGCGCTCAACCCGGCGTACCGAGCCAGAGGCGGCCGAGGCGGAAGTCGACGAGCGCGACCCGGCCGTCGGCCAGTCCGACGGGGAGCGCGGCGGTGGCCGGGACGGCGAGTTCCGTTCCGCCGGGCAGGAGCAGGCGGTCGCAGGGGGCACCGAGCAGGACGAGGGTCCCCGCCGGGCCGGGACCGGTCGCCACCCCGTCCCACGCGCACCCGGGGCCGGTCGCGGCGGTCCACTCGGTGCCGTCGACGGAGACGAGAGTGGCGGCCGTGCCGTCGGCGTCGGCGCCGTAGGCGGTGAAGCCCGCGCCGTCGGGCACGAGAGCGTCGATCCCGTGCCGCCCTTCCGTTGCCGTGGCGCGTTTCCAGGTCGCGCCGGAGTCCCGCGTCCACCACAGCGTGTCGTCGTAGCCGCTCGAAGGAATGCCCAGCCGGACCGAGGCGATGACGAGTCCCTCCCCGTCGGTGGTGAGCAGCAGTGGCGCGGCCTCACCCGTCACGGGAACCCTGGTGAGGACCCAGTCGTGGCCGTTGCGGGAGCTCCAGACAGCGGGTTCACCGCCTTCACGGCCGACGACCACGAAAGCCGTGCCGTCCCACACGATCGCGCGCGGCTCGACGTCGTTTCCCCACTCGTTGCGGGCGGGCAGCCGCGTCAGCTCCCAGGTCCTGTCGCCACCGCCGAAACCGCCGACGGCCACGTAGCCGCGGTTGCGGCCTTCCAGGCCGGCACCGTCCTCAATGGCCAGTCCGGCGTAGAAGCCGGGGGCGCCCGCCGCGGAGTCGACGAACACCAGCGGGCGCTCGCCCTCGGCCTTCGCCGTCCACAGTGGACGAGGATCGGAGCAGTCACCGTCGGCCGACCAGACCGTGCCGCCCTCGCCGAAGGCCAGGTAGCAGCCGCCGGGCCAGGTCTCGACGCTGCGCGCGGCCAGTGCGAAGTCCTCGAAGTAGGACAGCCCGGTCGCCTCGTCGACCTTCGGTCCGGGTGGGGGATCGGTCTCGTGGTTGACGATCACGAGGACCGCGAAGGCGACGCAGAACACGGCGAGGGACAGCAGCGCGCGGACCCATCGCCGTACGCCGTGAACCGGCTCGCCGGCCGTCATGGCGCCTCCCTGACGAACACGCGCCCGTTGCCGGCGGCGACGACGCGGCCGTCGGGCAGCACGACGGCGTCGGCGACATCGCGACCGCATTCCAGGCCCTCGCTCGACCAGGTATCGCCGGTGCGGCGATGCACGACGTCGGCGCAGGCCTCGCCGTCGTCGCCGGCCATGCCGTCGGTGAAGACCATGAGCGTCCCGTCGCCGAGCGGAACGACCTCGCGGGCGGCGGAGTCGCGCCAGAACCCAGGGTCGGTCGTCCACTCACGGCCGTCCGCAGAGGACGCGAGCAGGATCGCGGGCCGCCCGGCGGTGTCGACGGAGGTCCCGGCGAGCTGGAACGCGGTGCCGTCGTGGGCGAGATCCTCGACGATTCCGCGCGGGGCGGCCGCCTCGGCCCAGGCATCGCCGTCGGAGCGCCAGACCGCGCCGGTCTCGGCGTCCTCGGCGGTGGCGGCCGCGAGTGTGGTGCCGCGCCCGTCGGAGGCCAGCGTGAAACGCTCCGAACCGGGTTCGCCGCCGGGAAGGCGCTGCTCGCGCCACGTCGCGCCATTGGGCGAGCGCCAGGTGACCGGTCCTTCGCCGTCGGTGCCGAGGACGATCAGATCGGTGCCGTCCCAGGCGATCGCGGCGGCCCGGGTGTCGGCGTCCGCGGTGACGGGGTGATACAGCCAGGCGCCCGGTGAGCCGGTGATGACCGCGACGCGGGCCGCGTCCTCGTGGTAGATCGTCAGGAGAAGGGCGTAGCCGTCGGCGAAGCGGGTGGCGGCGGGCAGGTCGGCGGTGGCGTCGGTCACGTCGGGCATTCCGGTCACGGCGCCCTCGTCGTCGCGGGGTGCCGCGCACTCCAGTCCTTCGCGCGGGCCGAGGGTCTCGACGACGATCTCGCCGGTGTCGCCGCCGACGCCGAGGACGCAGCCGTCGGGCAGGAGGAACAGCGCGGTGTGCTCGACGAGCCGGGAATCGTAGGCCCGCCAGGCGCCGAACCGCGTGTAGGACGGCGGTTCGGCCTCGTCCCCGGTGGAGTCCGCGCCGCCGGAGGTGAGTTTCCAGACCACCGCGACGAACACCAGCAGCCCTGCCACCGCGAGCGCGCGCAGGCGCGTGCGGCGGCGTTCGTGGAGGAGGTCGGCGTGGTCGCTCATGACGGCCGCGCGGGATCTAAGGTCTGGCTCCCCATGAACGGACGGTAGCCGATGTACGCATCCCCCGTCAGTCCCGTGGGAGCAGGACGCGGAAGGTCGCGCCTTCGCCGGGGGCGGTGTCGAGGCGGACGCAGCCGCCGTGGCCCGACACGATCGCGGCGACGATGGACAGCCCGAGTCCCGCGCCGGAGGCGGCCGCGCCGTGGTCGCGGACACGGCTGGGATCGGCGCGGTAGAGCCGTTCGAAGACGCGTTCGGCGTGTTCGGGGGCCAGGCCGGGGCCGGTGTCGGCGACCTCGATGACGGCGACGGGCCCGTCGGGGCGGGCGCCGACCTCGGCGACGTAGGACTCGTCCCTTGTGGACTCACCGAGCCGGATGGTGATGCTCGCCCCGGGAGGTGTGTGCCGCAGGGCGTTGGCGACGAGGTTGGCCAGAACCTGCCGCAGCCTCGGTTCGTCGCCGGGCACGGTCACCGGTTCGAGGATGTCCTGCCCTCGCAGGGGTTCCAGCGCGATGGGCCGGCCCGGGGCGCGGACGTGGGCGTCGCGGACGGTGTCGGCGGCGACGGCGAGCAGGTCGACGGGGCGCCGGTCGAGGGGGCGTTGCCGGTCGAGGGACGCCAGCAGCATCAGGTCGTCGACGAGGAGGCTCATGCGCGCCGACTCGTCCTCGATGCGGCCGATCGTGTCGTCGAGGATCGGCCCGGGCGGTGCCCCGCCGCGCCGGTACAGCTCGGCGAAGCCCTTGATGGAGGTCAGTGGGGTGCGCAGTTCGTGGGAGGCGTCGGCGAGGAACTGCCGCAGCCGGGCCTCGCTGGCCGCGCGGTCGTCGAGGGCCTGCTGGATCCGCGACAGCATGGTGTTCAGCGCTCCGCCGAGGCGGCCGGTCTCGGTGTGCGGATCGGTGTCGGGGACGCGCGAGTCGAGGTCGCCGTCGGCGATGCGGGCGGCGGTGGTCTCCATGCGCGTCAGGGGACGCAGCCCGATCCGCACGATCCACGAGGCGCCGACGGCGAGCAGTACCAGGATCAGCAGGCTCACGCCCCCGCCGATGAGGACGAGCCGGGTCACGGTGGAGTCGGTGCCGTTGAGGGACATCGCGACGACGCTGTAGCCGCCGCCGGAGTTGGCCGCGACCTCGACGCGCCACGTGCCACCGTCCTCATCGGACACGGTGAAGGGCTCGCCGTCGGCGGCGTGCGAGGCCAGGTCGCCGATTCCGGGAAGTGCGCTCGGGGTCTCGCCGAAGTCGGACTCCTGGGCGAATAGGTAGTTCCCGGCCGCGTCGTAGTAATAGAGCCGTGGAACGTCGAGCTGGTGGCCGGCGTCGCCTTTGCCGCCCGTGGGCGGGCGTGGTGCCGGGCTGTCCCCGGGCGGGCGGGTGGCGGCGAAGTGCGCGGTCTCGTCGAGCTGCCGGTCGACGCGTTCGGTGAGATATCCCCGAAGCAGCACCGCGGCCGTGCCGATCGCCGCCGTCAGCGCGACGGCGATGATGGCCACCGTCATCACCACCATCCGCGTGCGGACGGTCCAGTGGCTCCAGCGGCGCGGGGTCACCGCGTCCTCGGCACGCGCAGGGCGTACCCGACGCCGCGCACGGTGTGGATCAGCGGCGGCTCGCGGTGGTCGATCTTCTTGCGCAGGTAGTACACATAGGACTCGACGATGCGGCCGTCGCCGCCGAAGTCGTAGTTCCACACACGATCGAGGATCTGCGCCTTGCTGACCACGCGCCCGGCGTTGACCATCAGATAGCGCAGCAGATTGAACTCCGTCGGCGACAGGTCGATGTGCTCCCCACCGCGCCGGACCTCGTGGGCGTCCTCGTCGAGTTCCAGGTCGGCGTAGCGCAGGACGCCGTCGTCGGCGCTCGCCTTCGCCCGCCGCAGGATCGCCTGGACGCGCAGGATGACCTCTTCGAGGCTGAAGGGCTTGGTCACGTAGTCGTCGGCGCCGACGGTGAGGCCCGCGACGCGGTCCTCGACGGCGTGCCGTGCGGTCAGGAACAGGACCGGGACGTCGCCGCCCCTGTCGCGCAGGCGCCGGGCCACCTCGAAACCGTCCACGTCGGGCAGCATCACGTCGAGGATCACCAGGTCGGGCGCGAAGTCCTCGGCGACCCGCACGCCCTCGCCGCCGTCGTAGGCGACCTTCACGTCGAAACCGGTCAGCCGCAAGGTGGCCGACAGCAGCGCGCCGATGTTCGGCTCGTCGTCGACGACCAGGACCTTCGTCTTCGCCTGGGTCGTTGGCTGGCTCACCGGGGTCTCCTCACTGTCCGCTCCGGGCTCGGTGACCAGGGTGGCGCCCCCACCTCAAAGCCACCTCGGAGCCGGCTGGACGCGCGATGGGAACTGAGAGTGATGGTAACGGTGTGGACGGTGAGGAGAGGGAAGAAGTCCCGGCTCGATCACCGTCCGGAAAGTCGTCACCCCTTACGCACTTCACTCCGTAACGTGCCCGCGACCCGCACCCGCAGTGGCCGATATCTCTCCCGGCGGACGGCGGTGTTTCCGGCGGTGGCCCGAACGTCACGCGAAAACCGTGCCCCACCTGCAAGATCACCACGACCGGCCGTCCCGGATCCCGCCTGCGTAGGTGATCCCCGCCGGAACGTGAACCTGGGCCATGCTCATGTGACCTTGCGCACCAGCTCCCGATAGACTCCGCGGGTCGTCTCGCACAGGCCGTCACCGACGGTCTCCACGCGAGACCTTTCTTAATCGGTTACTGGAGGACGGATGTCCCATACGTTGCTCGCCAACGGCGACGAGAACGCGGTGTCCCTCACCGGCGCGAACTTCACCTACGTGATCATCGCCGCCGCCATCGCGCTCGTCGCTCTCGGCTTCGCCGCCGCCTTGGTCAAGGCCGTGCTGAAGACCAGCACCGGCACGCCCAAGATGCAGGAGATCGCGGGTGCCGTGCAGGAGGGCGCCTCGGCGTACCTCCGCCGGCAGTTCAAGACCCTTGGCATCTTCGTGCTCGTCGCCGTCGTCCTGCTCTGGCTCCTGCCGGTCGCCGACGGTGGCAACGCGGTCAAGGCCGGCCGCTCGTTGTTCTTCGTCGTCGGCGCCGGTTTCAGCGCCTTCATCGGCTGGGCGGGCATGTCCCTCGCGACCCGGGCGAACCTGCGCGTGGCCTCCGCCGCGCGTGAAGGCAGCCGGGAACGGGCGATGTCGATCGCGTTCCGCACCGGTGGCGTCGTCGGCTTCCTCACCGTCGGGCTCGGCCTCGTCGGCGCGGCCGGCGTCGTGCTGATCTACAAGGGCGACGCCCCCACCGTGCTCGAAGGCTTCGGCTTCGGCGCGGCATTGCTGGCCATGTTCATGCGCGTCGGCGGCGGCATCTTCACCAAGGCCGCCGACGTCGGCGCCGACCTCGTCGGCAAGGTCGAGCAGAACATCCCCGAAGACGACCCGCGCAACCCGGCGACCATCGCCGACAACGTCGGCGACAACGTCGGCGACTGCGCGGGCATGGCCGCCGACCTCTTCGAGTCCTACGCGGTCACCCTCGTGGCGGCGCTCATCCTCGGCAAGGCCGCCTTCGGCGACTACGGCCTGGTGTTCCCGCTGATCGTCCCGGCCATCGGTGTGCTGACCGCGATCATCGGCGTGTTCATCACCAAGCTGCGCAAGTCCGACAAGGACGGCATGCAGCCGATCAACCGCGCCTTCTACATCTCGGCGCTGATCTCGGCCCTGCTGTGCACCGGCGCGGCGCTGCTGTACCTCCCGAAGACCTGGGACGCCATCGGCGTCGAAGGCATGACCTCCTCGGTCAGCCCCCAGCTCATGGCGATCATCGCGGTCATCATCGGCATCGTCCTGGCCGCGATCATCCTCGCGCTCACCGGTTACTTCACCGGCGTCGGCAGCAAGCCCGTCGAGGACGTCGCCAAGACCTCCGGCACCGGACCCGCCACCGTCGTCCTCTCGGGCATCTCACTCGGCCTGGAGTCGGCCGTGTACTCCGCCCTGGTCATCGGCGCGGCAGTGTTCGGCGCGTTCCTCCTCGGCGACGGCAACACCACCATCGCCCTGTTCGCCGTCGCGCTCGCCGGTTGCGGTCTCCTGACCACCGTCGGCGTCATCGTCGCCATGGACACCTTCGGGCCCATCAGCGACAACGCGCAGGGCATCGCCGAGATGTCCGGCGACATCGACGAGGACGCGGCCCGCACGCTGACCGACCTCGACGCCGTCGGCAACACCACCAAGGCCATCACCAAGGGCATCGCCATCGCGACCGCCGTGCTCGCCGCGACGGCGCTGTTCGGCTCCTACACGGGCGCGATGACCGAGGCGCTGGCCAAGGCCGGTTCGACCCTGTCGGTCGACTCGCTGCTGAACCTCGCCGACCCGCGCAACCTGGTCGGCCTGATCATCGGCGCGGCCGTCGTGTTCATGTTCTCCGGCCTGGCGATCAACGCCGTGTCCCGTTCGGCCGGCGCGGTCGTCTACGAGGTCCGCCGCCAGTTCCGCGAGAAGCCGGGCATCATGGACGGCACCGAGCGTCCCGAGTACGGCAAGGTCATCGACATGTGCACCCGCGACGCCCAGCGCGAGCTGATCACGCCGGGTCTGCTGGCGGTCCTCGCGCCGATCGCGGTCGGCTTCGGCCTCGGCGTCGGCGCGCTCGCCGGCTACCTCGCCGGCGCCATCGCCTGCGGTGTCCTCATGGCGATCTTCCTGTCGAACTCGGGCGGCGCCTGGGACAACGCCAAGAAGATGGTCGAGGACGGCTACCTGGGCGGCAAGGGCACCGACGCGCACGCCGCGACGGTCATCGGCGACACCGTCGGCGACCCGTTCAAGGACACCGCCGGTCCGGCCATCAACCCGCTGATCAAGGTTATGAACCTGGTGGCGCTGCTGATCGCGCCCGCCGTGGTCATGTTCAGCGTCGGGACCGACGCCAACCTCGGCGCCCGCATCGGCATCGCCGTGGCGGCGCTGCTGATCATCGCCGCGGCCGTGATCTGGAGCCGCAGCAAGCCGATCGCGGTCGGTGGCGACCTTGAGGAGGCCGCGTCCGCCGACGCCCCAAAAGATGACAAGGTCGGTGCGGACGCGTAACCAACGCTGACCCCTCCGGCCCGAAGCCCCGGTCCCCTCGCGGGACCGGGGCTTCACCATGTCCGGCCCCCCGCGGCCTTGTACGGTCGGGACATGAGCGAGCGCGACTGGACCGCCGACACCGTCGCCGCCCTGCGGTCCCATGTGGACGGTGTGGCGCCGGTGCGGTCGCTGCCGTCGCCCTACTTCACCGTGGACATCCGGGCCGTCGACGAGTCGGGGTTCCCGGCGGGGATCAAGTACCGGGCGGTGCGCGACCTGTTCGCGCGAGACGTGGTCAGCGGAGCCATCACCGAGGGCACTTCGCTGGTGGAGGCCTCGGGTTCGGCGACGGCCCTCGCCGCCGCCCACTTCGCCCGGATGCTGAAGCTGCCGCTGACGGTCGTGCTGCCCGCCCGGACGTCCCCGGCGCAGCTCGCGCGCCTGGAGGCCTACGGGGCCGTGTGCCGCAAGGCCGAGCGCCCGGCGGCGATGTACGAGGAGGCGCGAGTCCTCGCCGAGGAGACCGGCGCGCACTACCTCGACTACCTCGGCCGCGCCGCCGACGCCGTCGACTGGCGCGGCAACGGACTCGCGGTCGCCCTGGCCGCCGACGACCCACAGTGGATCGTCGTGGGCGTGGGCAGCGGCGTCACGTCGACGACCGTCGCCCGGCACCTGCGCCATGTCGGCAACCGCACGACGCGGGTCGCCGTCGTCGACGCCGAGAACTCCGCCTACTTCCCCGGCTGGGCGGCGGGTGTGACCGACTACGGCACCGGGACGCCCTCGAAGATCCCCGGTATCGGGCGGCCGCGCATGGAGCCCGGGTTCCACGGATCCCTGGTGGACATGGTGATCCCGGTGCCCGACGGCGCGAGCGTCGCCGCGATGCGCTGGTGCCGCGAGGCCTCGGGCGTCGCGGTCGGGCCGTCGACGGGCGCGAACCTGTGGGGCGTGTGGGAGCTGGCGCGGATCATGCGCCGCGACGGCGTGCGCGGCCGGATCACGACGGTGTTCGCCGACGCCGGTGAGCAGTACGCCGACACCTTCCACGACCCGTCATGGGTGGCCGAGCGGGGATTCGAGGTCGAGCCCTACGCGGCGAAGATCGCCGGGCTGTACGCGCCCTGAGGCCGGCTACTTCCACTGACGGCAGCGACCGGGGAACACCGCCGCGACTTCTTCCCGCAGCGTCTCCACCGTCTCCTCCGGGTCGAGGCCCGCGCCCAGGTGCAGGGCGAAACCGTCGGTGAGGGCGAACAGCCGCGCGGCGGCCGCCTTGGCGTCGGTGTCGCCGGGCACCTCGCCGCACTCCTTGCCGTTGTGGACGGCGAGCGCGAGCTGCCCACGCGTCGCGGCGAGGGTCTCGGTGTGGAGCCCGGCGAGGTCCGGGTTGGCCGTGGTGCGGCCGAGGAAGGCCAGGGACACGCGGTGGTCGGAGGCGCTGGCGGCGTCGAGGGGCAGGTACTCGCGCAGCGCGCGGGTCACGACGGCCCGGATGGGCAGGCGTTCGGTGACCGACTCGCGGACGGCGGCCTGGACGCGGGCGCCCATGCGCTCGACGACCTGGCGGTAGGTGGCTTCGAGGAGGGCGTCCTTGCTGGCGAAGTAGTGCTGGACCTGGCCGACGGAGATCCCGGCGGTGGCCGCGGCCTTGGCGACGGTCACGCCGTCGAGGCCCTCGTGGTCGATCAGGCGCTGCACGGCGGCGGCTATCTCGGCCCGGCGCGCGGCGTGATCGACGAGTTTCGGCATGCGAGCACTCTAGCCGTCGACGAGTTTTTATCGTATGGCTATATTAATACCGTGATACGAAAACCACTCCTCATCCTCGCCGCCGTCACCGCCCTCCTGCCGGTTTCCGTACCCGCGTACGGAAACCCGCCCGCCGACGGACTCCACGACCTCATCGCCGAACACCTCGACGCCACCGGCACGCCGGGGGCGGCACTCGCCGTGACCACCGCCGAGGCGACCACACGCACCGACTTCTGGGGCGTCGACGGCGACGGCGCTCCCGTCACCGCGGCCACGCCGTTCCTGTGGGGCTCGGTCGCCAAGCCCGTCACGGCGTCGGTCGTCCTGAGCCTCGGCGTGGACCCGGCGGCTCCCGTCGGCGACTACCTCCCGGGCTTCGCGCCCACCTGGCGCGGCGAACCGGCGGCACCGACGGTCGGCCAGCTGCTCGCCCACACCTCCGGGATCACGCGGATGACCGCGACCGACGTCGGCGACAACGCGCCCGGAGCGGTCTCACGCGTCGCGGCCCGCCTCTACGACGACGAACTCGACACCG
This sequence comes from Phytomonospora endophytica, assembly GCF_014202425.1. Lineage (GTDB taxonomy): Bacteria > Actinomycetota > Actinomycetes > Mycobacteriales > Micromonosporaceae > Phytomonospora > Phytomonospora endophytica. The sequence goes on from NZ_JACHGT010000006.1 coordinate 389,421, forward strand.
CCCCCGGCACCGAGTACGCCTACAACTCCTCGAACTACCTGCTGCTCGGCGCGATCGCCGAGGCCGTCACCGGCCGCGAGTACGCCGACGTGGCCAAAGAACTGGTGCTCGGCCCGGCCGGGATGACCGGCGCCGTCACCGGTGCCGGCGACCCGGTCCCACCCGGCCACCGGCAGTTCTTCGGATGGACGGCCGCCTTCGACGACCCCTACGACCTGTCGGGCCTGCCCTACGGCTACCTGGGCGGGAACATCGACGACCTCGTCGCCCTCGGCCGCTTCGCCCTCGCCGCCGGCGGCACATCGCCGGGCGGCGACATGTGGGCGCCCCAGCCGGGCACCGGCGACCGCTACGGCCTCGGCTGGCACCTCGGCGAACTGCCCGGCACCGGCGAGCCCATGGTGTGGCACCCCGGCGCGACCCGCGGATATCAGACCGTGTTGATTCTGCTGCCCGCCAAGGGAATCGCCGTGGCGCTCGCGCAGAACACCTACGCCGAGACCCGGGCCGAGCAACTCCTCGACGCCGCCTTCGACGCCGCCCGGATCAGCGCCGGATACCGGCCGGGCGAGGCCTCGGCGCCGAACATCTACTTCTACCTGCCCTGGGCGGCGGCGGGACTGGCCCTCGCCGCACTCGCGGCGGTGCTGTGGCGCGTCACGCGCGGCCGCCGCCGCTGGTGGCGGGCGGGGATCTGGGCGGCCGTGGCGGTGGCGGTGCCGCTCGTGCCCGGCCTGGCGGGCCAGGAATGGCGGCTGCTGTGGGGCTGGACGCCGGACCTGGCCTGGAGTCTCGTGGCGCTCGGCGCGCTCGCGGGCGCGGCGGCGGTGGCGGAGATCGCGGGGAGGCGGCGCGAAGCCGTCGAGGTGTGAGGGGCGGGGCGCGTCAGGTGACCCGGCGGCTCACAGCTTCCGCCACACCCGCTGCACGTAGGTCGTGATCGCCGGGATGTCGACGCCCCTCGGCCACAGCTTCGCCAGCAGCGCCATGCCGTCGGCGGGCCGCACCGAGGGGTCCTTGTCCAAAGTGGACCGGATGATCCGGGCGAAGGGGCCGTCGAGCTTGTCGAGGTAGTCCAGGAGCTCCGGATCCGGTTCGTCCATGAGGATCTTGCGGGTGATCGAGGCGATGTCGGGCGCGTCGAAGGGGCCGTGCCCGGTCGCCGCGATCACCAGGCAGCAGCCCCAGGCCCACACGTCGGCGGCCGGGCTGACGTTGGCGCCGCGGAACTGCTCGGGCGCCATGTAGGCCATCGTGCCGAGGTGCGTCCCGGTGCGGGTGAGTCTCGTGGCGTTGCGCATGTGCACGATGCCGAAGTCGATCAGCTTGGGACCGGTCGAGGTCAGCATCAGGTTGGAGGGCTTGATGTCGCGGTGCACGAGGAAACTGCGGTGCAGCCCGGCGAGCGACAGCGCGAGCGCCAGGCCGAGGGCGTGCAGCAGCTCGGGATCGGTGATGGGGCCGACCTCGTAGACGTAGTCGTCGAGGGTCATGCCGTCGAGCAGCTCCATCACCATGTACGGGCGCTGGCGGTCGATGCCCGAGCCCAGGATCTTGACGGTGAAGGCGTTGTCGATCATCGCGAGGGTGTCGGCCTCGCGCTGGAAGCGGATCAGGTCCTTCTGTGCTCCGAGGACGCTGGCCGCGACGGTCTTGAGCGCCACATCGGTGTTGGTCCAGGGATCGCGGGCGACGTAGACGGTGCCCATGCCGCCGGCGCCGAGGCGTTCGATCAGCTCGTAGCCGCCGATGCGCCGGGGGTCGTCCGTCGACAGTGGAGAGGTCGGCGGGGCCGTGCGCAGGGGACTGTCGGCCGGGGTGGCCTGGAGGTGTTCGGGATCGGCGGCGAGGGGTGCCTTGATCACCGGGATCTCCTCGGTGGGGAAGTCCGGTACGTAGTCGGGGGCCGCGGCCCGCAGATCGTCCATTGTGGGCGGTGCGAGGCGCGGGGAAGGCCGCAGCCGCAGGCGGCCGTCGGTCTCGTCGTACTGGAGATAGCGTTCGGTGAGTTCGGCCGGCGGCCCGACCGGGCGCAGCAGCGCGGGCAGCAGGACGCAGCCGAGCAGCTCCCACACCGCGATGAAGACCGAGGCCCCGAAAGGCAGCAGTACCAGCGTCGCCAGCAGCACGGCCGCCAGCGACAGCGCCGGACGGCGCCGGGCCGGATCCCAGCGCAGCACCCACGCGGGGAGGGCCTGCGTCCGGGCCTGCTTGTCCTGCCAGGAGACCGCGAGCCACCAGAGCAGCCCGCAGGCCAGTCCGCCGAGGGCGATCCGCACGGCACTTCCGTCACCGTTGACCAGCTGCCATCCGGCGCTGGTCAGCGCGACGGGCGAGTCGGGCTCGTCGACGACCGCCGACAGGCCGGTGTCGCGGGCGCCGAGGTAGAGCGCGGTCAGCAGCAGGGCCAGTGAAACGGTGAATCCGGTCACGACGGCGCGGTCGGCGAAGCGGAAACCCCGCCGGGTCGGGCGATAGCGCTCAAGCCGGACGCGTTCGGCCTCGACGGCGCGGCTGGAGAAGCGCCCCGCGGTGCGGATCCCGCAGCGGATCGGCCAGGACACCAGTTCGTTGCGGCGGCCCGATCCGGCGACCATCCACAGTGGAGTCGTGAGGGTCCGCGCGGCCAGCGCGGCGACGATGAGCGTGACGGTCCAGGACACACCGGGCGAACCGAACAGGCCGAGACCGTCGAGGAGCGAACGCACCGCGGTGAGCGCCCACGCGGCAGGCACGCCGAGTGCGGCCAACACCTCCGTCAACGCTTCGACCTTCCCGCTCTCCGCCCTCGACCCCAGTGGCCGCACCTTACCGTGCCGGTGCCTTACACGTGGAGTCTCAGTGGCCGATTTTTCCCGCGATCAGCGGCCACCCGCGGGCGATCTGGGCGAGCTCGTCGCCGTCCGGGCAGAGCCTCTCGACGAGGGCCGAACCGTCGGCGGGACGCTCGTCGACGGGCTTGCGCAGCGCGTCGGTGACGACCGCGCCGAGCTGCGCGTCGATGGCGTAGACCTGTTGCAGCAACTCGGGATTGGGCGGAGCGGAGATCACCTTGTGGGTGATCTTCGGGATGCTGTCGGCATCGAAGGGGGCCTTCTGGGTCGCGGCCATGACCAGGCAGCAGGCCCACGCCCAGATGTCGGTGGCGGCGGTGACGCGGGAGTCCTCGAACTGCTCGGGCGCCATGAAGGCGAAGGTCCCGAGCTGCACGCCGGTCTTGGTCAGGCGCGTGTTGTCGGGGTTGAGGGCGATGCCGAAGTCGATGATCTTCGGGCCGCCGCTGGTCAGCATGATGTTGGCGGGCTTGATGTCGCGGTGCACGACGCCGAGGTCGTGCAGGGTCCGCAGGCCCTCGGCGAAGGCGACGCCGAGAGCGCGCAGGGCCGTCGGATCGGTGACGGGGCCACGGATGTAGGCGAAGTCGTGCAGGGTCATGCCGTCGAGGAGCTCGGTGACCAGGTAGGGGCGGCCGCGGTCGATGCCGGAGTCGAGAACCCTCGCGGTGTAGGGACCGTCGGCGAGGGCGAGGGTGTCGCACTCGCGCTGGAAGCGCTCGCGTTCGAGGTCGGAGTCGAGGACCATGCCGTTGGTGGTCTTCAGCGCGACGGTCGTCGACGTGCCCGGGCGCTGCGCGAAGTAGACCGTGCCCATGCCGCCGGCGCCGATGCGGCCGAGCAGACGGTAGCCGCCGACCATCGGCGGATCGCCCGGCAGCAGGGGATTCCCGCGCGGAGCGGCCGAACCGGAGGGCGCCATCATCGGCGGCGGACCACCACGGCCGCCGCCCGCGAGGGCCGGGATCATCGGCGGCGGCGTCGAGCCGAAACCACCGGGCGGGGGCGACGACGGGGGCGGGTTCGAGCCCCATCCGCCGGGCGGGGCCTGTAGTGGCGGCATGCCCTCGTGCGTCGGGACGATCGAACGGATCCGCGGCGAACCGTCGTAGGGGTCGGGTTCGACGAAGCGGTCCCAGACCTGCTCGGGTTCCTTGACCGGCCGCAGGAAGGCGAAGGAGAGCAGCGCGCCGAGCGCCGTCCACGTCACCACGAACAGCAGCGCGCCGAAGGGGACGAAGAGCAGCGCGCCGACGATGTACTTGGCGACACGGAGCCGGTAACCGCCGCGGCGGCCCCAGTTGAGCGTCCACGACGGCATCAGCCAGCCGCGCACGGTCCGGTTGTAGCCGTAGGAGACCAGTGCCCACAGGACCGCGCCACCGGCGAGGACGGCGAGGAGCGTCCACGGGTCGGCGGCGGTGAAGACCTGGTAGAAGACCGACGCGAAGGACAGCGGGGTGTCGTCGGCGAGGGACTTCAGGCCGATGTCGCCCGGGTCGGCGCCCCAGAACACCGCCCACCACAGCACGATCATGCACGCGCAGACCGCGCCGACGATGAACTTGAACCAGGCCTGCGCGGAGTTGTAGGTCGGGTGGCTGCGGCGCATGGAGCCGCGCACCTTCGCGGTCTCCTCCGGCGGGAGCCGGTGCGCCAGCAGGGAGGCGCGGACCGGCGCGCAGGCCAGGTCGTTGCGCTCCCCGGCCATGGAACGGATCCACAGCGGGAGGGTGATGACGCGCAGGAGGACGGCGGCGCCGATGACGACCGCGATCCACGACGGCGGGTTCCCGAACCAGGGCACGCGGTCGAGCAGCAGGCGGGAGGCTTCGAGCAGCCACAACGCCGGTAGCCCCAGCACGGCGAGCAGATCGGCCACGGCAGTCCTTCCCCAGGTTTCGCCACGCACGATATCCCGTGCGCGCTCACGTTCGCTGGGTCAATGGTGCCCGCCGGTAGGTTGGCAGGCGTGGTCGGACGCGTGCTTCTTTTTCTGACGGTGGTCTCGGCGGTGTTCCTGAGTGGGTGTGATCGGGAGGAACCGGGCGTAGGGGCCGGTGAATGGGCCGCGTCGGTGTGCACGGCGCTGGATCCGTGGCGCGCGGAGATCGACGCGCTGACGACGCGGGCGCAGTCCGCGATCGGTCCCGACACGACGCCGGAGGAGACGAAGGCCGAGTTGGTGACGCTCCTCGACGGCGCGGCCGCGGCGAGCGAGACCGCGCGGGCCGAGGTCGAGGCCGCGCCGACGCCGTCGGCCGAGGTCGAGGGCGGGGCCGCCGCGCGCGAGACGGTCCTGGGGTATCTGGCGTCGGCGCGCGACGCGTACGCGTCGGCGGGGGACGCGATGGAGGGGCTCGACGCGGGGGCGGAGGGCTTCTACGACGAGGTGGCGGCGGCGATGGGGGAGCTGAACACGGCGTACGCGGCGGGGCCGGACCTGGCGGGGGTGACGTCGGTGGAGCTGGGGGAGGCCTTCGCGGGTGAGGGGGCTTGTGGGTGAGGGGGCATGCCGCCGGGCCGGCCGGGGTGGCGATCCCGGCTCGAAACATGCGCACGTTTCACCGATTGCCGCTTTCGTGCCTTACTGTCCGTACTGTGACTTCGGGTTCCCCGACCCCTCCGGGCGTGTCGGTCACCACCCCCTCACGGTCCGAAACCCGACGATCAAGGCCTAACACCTATACACCCCTCCCCGCCCACCCCACGGCGTTGTACCGTGCAGACCGGAGTTCCAGGCCAGCTTCAGTGGTCCGCGGGTGAGCGGCCGGCTGGCGCGTTACCTTGGATCCTTGGTTCCCGAGTTCCGGGTAGCGAACTGTCTGTACAAGTGGGGTAAGTAGTGGCCCGATCCGCCGGCACGAAGCGCCTGGTCATCGTCGAATCACCGGCGAAGGCCAAGACCATATCCGGCTACCTCGGCCCGGACTACATAGTCGAGGCGAGTCTCGGGCACATCCGGGACCTGCCGCGCAATGCCGCCGAGGTGCCCGAGAAGTACCGCGACCAGCCCTGGTCGCGGCTCGGCGTCGACGTCGACAACGACTTCACGCCCTTGTACGTCGTCAACTCCGAGCGCCGTTCCCACGTCAAGAAGCTCAAGGACCTCCTCGCCGAATCCGGCGAAGTCCTGCTCGCGACAGATGAGGACCGCGAGGGCGAGGCCATCGCGTGGCACCTGGTCCAGGCGCTCAACCCGAAGGTCCCGGTCAAGCGGATGGTCTTCCACGAGATCACCAAGCCCGCGATCGCCGAGGCCGTGGCGAACCCGCGCGAGATCGACCAGTCCCTTGTGGACGCCCAGGAGGCCCGCCGCATCCTCGACCGCCTCTACGGCTACGAGGTCTCGCCGGTCCTGTGGAAGAAGGTCATGCCGAAGCTCTCGGCGGGCCGCGTGCAGTCGGTCGCGACGCGCATCGTCGTCGAGCGCGAGCGTCAGCGCATGAAGTTCCGCACCGCCGACTACTGGGGCATCACGGCCGCGCTGCGCACCGAGAAGGCCAAGGGCACTAATGACACAGAGGCCTTTACCGCCGCTCTGCTGACCTTCGACGGCGACCGCGTCGCCACCGGTAAGGACTTCGACGCGTCGACCGGTCGCGCGAAGGGTTCCGTCGTGCACCTCGACGAGGCGGGCGCGCGCGGTCTCGCGCAGCGGCTGACCGGCGTGCCCTACAAGGTCACGCGCGTCGAGGAGAAGCCCTACCGCCGCCGCCCGTACGCGCCGTTCATCACCTCGACGCTCCAGCAGGAGGCCGCGCGCAAGCTGCGGCTGTCCAGTGCGCAGACCATGCGCGTCGCGCAGCGCCTGTACGAGAACGGCTACATCACCTATATGCGTACCGACTCCACGAACCTCTCCGAGACCGCCCTCGCGGCGGCCCGGCGGCAGGTCGCGGAGCTCTACGGCGACCGCTACGTCCCCGCCGAGCCCCGCCGGTACTCCCGCAAGGTGAAGAACGCCCAGGAGGCCCACGAGGCCATCCGTCCCGCCGGGGACGCCTTCCGCACGCCCGGCGACGTCGCCAAGGAACTCTCCGCCGAGGAGATGCGCCTCTACGAGCTCATCTGGCGCCGCACGATCGCCTCCCAGATGACCGACGCCGTCGGAAACTCCGTCTCCATCCGGATGAAGGCGACCTCGACCACGGGCGAGGACTGCGAGTTCGGCACCTCCGGCAACACCATCACCGACCCGGGCTTCCTCAAGGCCTACGTCGAGTCCCTCGACGACGAGGCCGCCGAGACCGACGACGCCGAGCGCCGCCTGCCGAACCTGGAGAAGGACCAGCCGCTGTCGGCCGACGCGCTGACCCCCGAGGGTCACCGCACCCAGCCGCCCGCCCGCTTCACCGAGGCGAGCCTGGTCAAGGCCCTCGAAGAGCGCGGCATCGGCCGCCCGTCGACCTACGCGTCGATCATGCAGACCATCCAGGACCGCGACTACGTCTTCAAGCGTGGTCAGGCCCTCATCCCGACCTTCCTGGCCTTCGCCGTGGTCGGCCTGATGGAGCAGCACTTCACGCGCCTGGTCGACTACGACTTCACCGCCGCGATGGAGGGCGAGCTCGACGAGATCGCCTCCGGCGACGGCGCCCGCCTGGGCTTCCTGAAGCAGTTCTACTTCGGCGGCGACGGCGCCGAGGGCACCGTCGCGGGCGCGGGCGGGCTCAAGAGCCTCGTCGTCGACCAGATGCCGCAGATCGACGCGCGTGGCGTGAACTCGATCCCGCTGTTCACCGACGAGGACGGCCGCCAGGTCGTCGCGCGGGTCGGCCGCTACGGCCCCTACCTGGAGCGCACCGCCGAAGGGCAGGAGCCCGGCGACGGCGAGCGCGTGTCGATCCCCGACTCGACGGCCCCCGACGAGCTGACCGCCGAGAAGGTCGAGGAGCTGTACAAGGCCCCCAGCGGCGATCGTGAGCTGGGCGAGGACCCGTCGACGGGCGAGCAGGTGCTGCTCAAGTCGGGCCGTTACGGGCCCTACGTGACCTCGGGTGAGAAGTCGTCGTCGCTGTTCAAGACGCAGGACCCGACGCAGGTGACCCTTGAGGACGCGCTGAAGCTGCTGTCGCTGCCCCGTGAACTCGGCACCACCGAGGACGGCGGGACGGTCGTGGCCACCAACGGCCGCTACGGGCCCTACATCACCAAGGAACTCGACGGGAAGAAGGAGACCCGGTCCCTGGAGACCGAGGCGCAGCTCTTCACCGTGACGCTCGACGAGGCCAAGGCCCTGCTGGCGCAGCCGAAGAAGCGCGGTCGCGCCGCCGCGGCCCCGCCGCTGAAGGAACTCGGCGAGGACCCCGTGTCGGGTAAGCCGATGGTCGTCAAGGAGGGCCGCTTCGGGCCCTACGTGACCGACGGGGAGACCAACGCGTCGCTGCGCAAGGGCGACGCCGTCGAGGAGATCACCACCGAGCGCGGTTCAGAGCTGCTGGCCGAACGCCGGGCGAAGGGCCCGACGAAGAAGGCCGCCAAGAAGGTCGCGAAGAAGACCGCGGCGAAGAAGACCGTGAAGAAGGCCGCCGCCAAGAAGACGGGCACGAAGAAGGCTTCGGCGAAGAAGACGGGATGACGCCAGGCGTGACCCGGTCACGCCTACTCATCCACGCCCCGGATTGAGGATGAGTCCCGGCCCGGTTGCGTCCAGTCTGTTCACGGCGCGAACCGCGCCGGCACCCAGCTGGGGGAGACCGATGAACGAGACCCTGCGACGGCCACCGGCCGCCGACGACACCTCAGCCCCGCTCGCCAGCGTCGTCGCGGTGATCGCCGCCGCGCTCGACGCGCCGCTCCCGTTGCGTCTGGCGGTCCGCTGCGACCTCGCGGAGGTGATGGCGCTGCTGGACGAGGCCAACACGATCTGGGCCGTCACCGACGACTGGAACGCCACGGCGCCCCAGTTGCGGCACGCCGTCGGGCGGGCGGCGGCGCTTGCGCGCGTCGTCGCCGAGTTGTTCCGTCGGCAGGCGGCCGACACCGCCGCCGCCGACTGGCTCGCCGAGGCCCTCGCGCTGGCGTCGAGGCTCGCCGCCGCGACCACGACGCGCCCGGCCGTGTGGCCGCTGCACCTGGCCGGCGACGCCTTCGACATCCGCTTCGAAGGGCACCTCCTGGCCACCGTCGCCGCGGGACTGCACGACTTCACCGGTGCCGACCTGTCGGCCGCCGAGCTCGGTGACGTGCCGCTCGCCGGGATCCGCTGGTCGCCCGCCACCCGCTGGCCGGACGGCTGGGCGGGACACGTCGAGGCGCTGTCCGTCGAGCGCGAACCGGGGCGCTACGAGATCCGCGCGGGGGCGAGCGTGAGGGTTCCCACCTGACCGCGTGACGATCACCCGCGCGCCCCGACGTGCAAATCGCCTCAACTCCGGCATGATGACCACATTGGTTGAGCAGAGCCCGTCCCCGGCCGCCGCCTGAGAGCTGAAGCATGCGCTGAAACCGGCGCGCGGTCGGTGGGTCCGGGGCGGCGGCGGCGCAGGGGGCACGACGGTGAAAGTTAGTGATACGCAGGTTGCACGACGGGCGCCCTTGCGGAGGGTGCCGGTGCAGGAACGCAGTGCGGCGAGGGTCGGGCGCATGCTCGACGCCTGCGCGGCGCTCGTGGACGAGCTCGGGTACGAGGGGCTGACGACGACGCTCATCGCGCAGCGCGCGGGAGTGGCCATCGGGTCGGTGTACCAGTTCTTCCCCGACAAGCGGGCCGTCGTGCAGGCGCTGACCGTACGGCACCTGGAGAGTTTCCTGGAGAACCTCAACACCAGGCTCGACGCGCGGCTCGGCGGCGGCGGGAAACCCGACGACTGGTGGGACATCGTCGACGCGGTCATCGACGAGTACATCCACATGCACCGGGTCGAGCCGGGGTTCAAGACGCTGCACTTCGGAGACGTCGTCGACGTGCACCTTCTCGACACCGACCGGGAGAACAACGACGTCATCGCCCAGCGGCTGCAGGAGCTGATCATCGACCGGCTCGGCTTCGCCGACCGGCCGCGCCTGCGATTCGCGCTGGCGATCGGGGTGGAGACGGGCGACGCGCTGATCAACCTGGCGTTCCGCAGGGACCCGGAGGGGGATCCGGAGGTGCTGGGGGAGGCGAAGGTGCTGATCCGGGACTACCTGTCGCGGCACGTGGACTGAGGCGGGGAGGGGTCGGCGCGGGCGCGGGTTGGGGTCGGCGCGGGCTTGGGTTGGGGCTTGGGCTTGGTTCGCGGGTCGGCTGCGGGCGGCGACGCCGTTGGGACCGTGGGGACTGCTGGGGCCGACGCCGGACCTGAGGCCCAGGCTCCATCCGCTGCCGCGAGGCGGGCTGCGGCGACGGGCCGGGCGGGCGGGGTGGGCTGTGGCCGGGTGGCAGTGGCGGCCCGCCTCGCGGATCACGGGCGGCGGCAAGGCGATGGCGCCCGGGACGCGATGGGTGGCCGCGACCGGTGGACCGTGAAGTGAGGCGTGGGTTCGGCGCGGGCGCGGCCTGTGCGGGCGTGGCCTGTGCGGGCGCGGACTGTGCGGGCGCGGCCCGCGAGTTGCGGCGGCGGGACCGTGGGCCGTGGCTGACGGGGTGGCGAGCTGGGGCGGGAACCGCAGCCGCAGCTGAGGTTGACGTTGGGCGTTGGCGTTGAAGCCGGGACCGCGCCGACGCGAGGGTCGAGGCTGACGTGGCTGACGCGGAGGCGACTATGGCAGCCGAGCCGTGACCGCAGTCGCGGCGGACGTTGAGCCGAAGCCGATGTTCACGTTGAAGTTGCAGCCGCGGCAGACGTTGAGCCGAGGCCGAATCCGAGGTCGAAGTCGCATCTGACCACGTTGAAGCCGAAGCCGAAGCCGAGACCACAGTTGACGTTCACGTTGAAGCCGCAGCTGTAGCCGCAGTTGACGTAGACGATGAAGCCGCAGCGCCGAGCCGAAGCCGAGGCTGCCGACGCGGACGCGATTTTGGCGGGCGCGGCCGGGCGAGGTTCGCGATGTCGGCGTCCTTGGCCGGCGGTTCGTCCGTGGAACCGATCGGCATGAACTGTCATACCTCGCCCGTATCGTGATTTTTGGGGCCCCTTTGGGGCGTGCGGGGGAGTGCGAGTTTCGTTCGCTCGTCCGCCGCTGGAGGCTGCCCGGGGACGGAAGGCCGTGCTGCTCCGCCGTGGTGGCGCACGGCGGAGCACGGCATGAGCGCGGAGGCAGCATTTCGCTGAGGCGTGAGGCGTGAGGCGTGAGGCGTGAGGCGTGAGGCGTGAGGCGTGAGGCGTGAGGCGTGAGGCGTGAGGCGTGAGGCGTGAGGCGTGAGGCGTGAGGC
>NZ_JACHGT010000006.1:400651-475606 GCF_014202425.1 Phytomonospora endophytica
GCGTCGCCACCCGCGAGCCTCAGCCCTCGCAACCCGCGAGCCCCAGCCCGCACTACCCGCGAGCCCGAGCCCCCCGCGAGCGCGAGCCCTCACCCCGCGACCCCGAGCCCTCACGCCGCAACCCCCAGCCCACACCCCACAACCCCCAGCCCCCATCTCAGCCCCCCTTCAGCTTCGCGCGCTCTACTTGAACTGATCCGGGCGCCACGCCCGGATCGCCACTACTCCCGTCTCGCCGTCGTCCACCGAACCCGGACGTGGCATTCTCTCCCCCTCCACCAGGGCGGACGCGGACGGCGGCGGGGCGGTGTGGCGGCGCGAGAACCTTCGCGACGGGCGGCGTTGCCGCCGCAGTGCGGTATGACTCAGACCACCGTATTAGTCTGACTCGACAGTGAGTTGGCTACACATGACGGTCGACGCACGGAGGAAGGGACGCGCCAAGGACATGTCAGCCGCGACAGATCTTCGCGCGATCCTGCGCATTCGCCCCTTCCGCCGCCTGTGGGCGGTGCTCGGCCTCTCCGCGCTCGGCGACTGGCTCGGCCTGCTCGCCACGTCGCTCTTCGCCGCCAGCCAGGTCGAGGGCGCCACGGCCCAGGGCCTCGCCTTCGGCTCGGTCATCGCCGTACGGCTCCTCCCCTCGCTCGTGCTGGGTCCCCTCGCCGGGATCTTCGCCGACCGCTGGGACCGCCGCCTCACCATGGCGATCTGCGACATGCTGCGCTTCGCCCTCTTCGCCTCGATCCCGCTGGTCGGCCTCGCCTTCAACGGCGGCGTCCGCGCGGTCGGCTACGCCGCGATCGCGCAGTTCGCCATCGAGGCCGTCGCGATGGTGTGGATGCCGGCCAAGGAGGCCGCCGTCCCGAACCTGCTGCCCAAGGCGCGCCTCGAAACCGCGAACCAGCTCACCCTGGTCACCACCTACGGCCTCACCCCGGTGCTCGCCGCCGGTGTCCTCGGCCTGCTGACCAGCTTCGACGCCGAGCTCGTGTCCGGCCTCGGGCGCTGGGCGACGGCCGTCGACCTGGCCCTGTACTTCAACGCCCTGACCTTCCTGGCCGCCGCGCTCGTCGTGATCACCATGATCCCCGAGCTGAGCCAGCGCAAGAACGGCCACGGCCCGCCCGGCGCCGAACCGAAGAAGCAGGGCATGCTGCGCGAGTTCGCCGACGGCTGGAAGTACGTCGGCCGCACGAAACTCGTCCGCGGCCTCGTCCTCGGCATCCTCGGCGCCTTCGCCAGCGCCGGCGTCGTCATCGGCACCGCGCAGTTCTACGCCAAGGCCCTCGGCGGCGGCGACGCGACCTTCTCGACGCTCTTCGCGACCCTGTTCATCGGCCTCGGCATCGGCATCGTCGCCGGACCGAAGATCGTTGGGCAGCTGTCCCGGCGCCGCTGGTTCGGCCTGAGCATCATCCTCGCCGGGTGCGCCGTCATCCTCGACTCCATCGCGCCCCACGTGGCCGTGGCGATGCTCGGTACCTTCCTGGTCGGCGCGGGCGCCGGCATGGCCTTCCTGTCGGGCATCACGCTCCTCGGCGGCGAGGTCGCCGACGACGTGCGCGGCCGCATCTTCGCGTTCATCAACACCGCCGCCCGCGTCGTGCTCATGGCCACGATCGCCGGTTCGGGCCTCATCGCCGGTTTCGGGCTCGCCCGCCGCGTCGACTGGGGCGTGTTCCACGTCGACCTGTCGGCCACGCGCTTCCTGCTGCTGGCCGCCGGGATCATCGGCATCACGACGGGCCTGTCGGCGCTCCGCCAGATGGACGACAAGCCGGGCGTGCCGGTCCTCAAGGACGTGTGGAGCTCCATTCGCGGCCGTCCCCTCAGCCTCGGGCAGCCCGCCGAGGGCACCGGCTTCTTCATCGTCTTCGAAGGCGGCGACGGCTCCGGCAAGTCCTCCCAGGTCGTCAAGCTCGCCGCGCACCTGCGTCTCACCGGCCGCGACGTCGTCTTGACCCGCGAACCCGGCGCCACCGACATCGGCCGCCGCATCCGCACCCTCGTCCTCGACCCGTCGACGGGTTCGGAGCCGTCCCCGCGCGCCGAGGCGCTGTTGTACGCCGCCGACCGCGCCCACCACGTCGCCACGATCGTGCGGCCGGCGCTGCGCTCGGGCAAGGTCGTCATCTCCGACCGCTACGTCGACTCCTCCCTGGCCTACCAGGGCGGCGGGCGCGACCTGCCCACCGAAGAGGTCGCGTGGCTGTCGGACTGGGCCACGGCCTCCCTCAAGCCCGACCTCGTCGTCCTCCTCGACATCGACCCCGCCGTCGGCCTCGCGCGCGCCTCCGGCCGTGCCGGGCACGACCACATCGAGCGCGAGTCCCTCGCCTTCCACGAGAAGGTCCGCTACAAGTTCCTCGACATCGCCGCCGAGGACCCCCGCCGCTACCTCGTGGTCGACGCGACCCTCAGCGAGGACGAGATCTTCGCACTCGTCAGGGCCCGCGTCGGTGAGCGCCTCCCCGTCCCCGACGACGACGGCGCCGTCACGCCCGGGAGCCTCACCACCGACGACGACCTGCGCGACTCCGACCTGCCCGAGGACCCGTCGACGGCTCAGCTCTTCGAAGGCCTCGACGACCCCCGCGCAGCTGCGCGGGAGGCCGGCGCGTGAGCGCGCCCGTCTTCGACGAACTCGTCGGCCAGGACGAGGTCGTCGGCATCCTCGACGCGGCGGTGACGGCCGGGCAGGCTGTCCTGTCGGGCGTCGGCGGGGACACCTCGGCGATGACGCACTCGTGGCTGTTCACGGGTCCGCCCGGGTCGGGACGCTCCGTCGCGGCCCGTGCCCTGGCCGCCGCCCTGCAATGCCCCAAAGGCGGCTGTGACGCCTGCGGAGCCTGCCACACGGCCCGCGCGGGCACGCACGCCGACGTGCGCTTCGTCGTCCCCGACGGCCTGTCCATCGGCGTCGGGGAGATGCGCTCGCTCGTCACGCGGGCGCAGAGCGCGCCGACGCAGGGCCGCTGGCAGATCCTGCTCATCGAGGACGCCGACCGCCTCACCGAGGCCGCCGGGAACGCCCTGCTGAAGTCGATCGAGGAGCCGCCCTCGCGGACGGTGTTCCTGCTGTGCGCGCCCTCCGTCGACGACGTGCTCGTCACGATCCGCTCGCGCTGCCGGGTGGTCGCGCTGCGCCAGCCCCCGGCCGCCGCGATCGCGCGGCTGCTCGTCGACCGCGACGGCGTCGACCCCGCGATCGCCGACACGATGGCTTCGGTCGCGCAGGGCCACGTCGGCCGCGCCCGCAGGCTCGCCCGCGACGCCGAGGCCCGCGAACGCCGCGCCGCCGTCCTCGGGGTGCCGCGCCGGCTGACCGGTGTCGGCGCCTGCTTCGACGCCGCCGACGCCCTCATCACCGCCGCCGAGACCGAGGCCGCGGCCTCCACCAACGAACTCGCCGTCCGCGAGAAGGCCGAACTGGAGACCGCCCTCGGCAAGGGCGGCAGCGGCAAGGGCGCGGCGAAGGCGACGAGGGGCACCGCCGGGCTCGTCAAGGACCTGGAGAAGCGGCAGAAGTCGCGGCTCACCAGGGCCCAGCGCGACGCCCTCGACCGGGCCCTGGTCGACCTCGCGGCCTTCTACCGCGACGTGCTCGTGAACCGCTTCGGCGCGCGGGTCCCCTTGGTGCACACCGATCTCGCCGACGCGTCACGTGCCGCGTCGGGCGCCTTCTCGGCGGAGAGCATCGTGCGCCGGATCGACGCGATCCTGCGCTGCCGGGAGGCGATCGAGAAGAACGTCCGGCCGCGCATCGCCGTCGAGACGCTGATGCTGCACCTGTGGCGGGGCTGAGTCAGTCCTTCGGCCACACGGTCTCGTCGAGGAAGTTCTCGACGGCCGCGACGATCCCGCCCATGACCTTGAGGGACTCGCCGAGTCCGCCGGGGACGTAGAAGCCGTGATCGGCGTCGGGGATCTCGTGCACGTACGGCGTCAGTTCCCTCGCCAGCGCGGAGTTCCAGGACCTGTCGCCGGTCCCGCCGATGAGCAGGAAGGGCGCCGTCGCCCGCCGCAGCCCGTCGACGATGCGCGGGCTGATCAGCAGGGGTGTGAGCCACACGGCCGGATTGCCGTGCTCGGCGGCGAAACCGGTCGCGAAGCTGCCGAGCGATTTGGCGATGACCAGCGACTTCGCCGGACCGTGCGTGGCGAACGCCGGTGCGAGGTCGACGTCGGTCCACGGTCCGCGTTCGTCGCCTTCGAGGTGGGTGAGCCCCACCCCGGGATCCATGCGGCTCCACCACATGTAGTCGACGTCGGCCCCCCGGGACTCGGCGGCGTCGGCGGGGTAAAGGCACCACGGCGTGTAGGGCCCGCCACGGCCGCCGGGAATGATCAGTGCTCGTTTCGTAACTGTCGCATCCGTCACGGCTGTGAACCTAACCGGCCGGGTCGCGGAGCCGCTACCCTCAGGCCGCATGGCAGCCGATCTCGTCGACATTCGTACGTTCGTTTATGAGTGGTTCGCCCGAACCGGCGCCCCGCCGTCCTTAATGGACATCGGCCGCGCTCATGCCCTCGACGAGCCGGCGGTCGTGGCCGCGCTCCGGTCCCTTCACGATGGACATCTGCTGGTCCTGGACGAGCTCCGCCGGGACATCGTCATGGCGCATCCGTGGGCGTCGTCGCCGATGGGCTTCGTCGTCGCGGGCCCGGACCAGAAGTGGTGGGGCGGTTGCGCGTGGGACTCCTTCGCGATCCCGGCTCTGGTGGGCCGGACGTGTTTGGTGGCGACGCATTGTGGTGGTTGCGGCGCGGCCTTGGCGCTGGACGTGAAACCGGATCGGGCCCCGATCGAGCCGTGGGTGGCGCATCTGCCGGTCCCGGTGCTGAGGCAGTGGGACGACGTGGTGGCGACGTGTTCGAAGCAGTTGCTGTTCTGCCGCGCGGCCCACGTGGACGAGTGGTGCGCGAGAACGGGAACGCCGAAGGGGGAGGTCCTGGATCTGCGGACACTGTGGACGCTGGCGACGCGCTGGTATCACGGCCGCATGTCGAGGGAGTACCGGAGAAGGACCCCGGCCGAGGCGGGAGTGTTCTTCGCGGGGGTGGGACTGACGGGGGAGTTCTGGCGAACTGAGTAGACGACGCCGAGGACATGAGGCGCTGCCCTGAAGGCCTCGACCTTCGCTTCGCGAGTCTCGAAGAGACCCGCGAAGCGAGTTCCGGATCCGGGGACGGAGCCCCGGCGGGGGTGCTGGGGGCAAAACCCCCAGCCGGTCTAACCCGCGCCTACAGACGCAACTCCGAAATACAGCACTTCACGCTGCCCCCACCCTTCTTCAGCTCCGAAAGGTCGATCGGCACCGCCCGGTAGCCCCGCGACTCCAGTTTCGCGGCCATGCCCGTCGCCTCGGCGTTGACGAACACGTTGCGGCCGTCCGACACGAGGTTCAGCCCGAACGCCAGCGCGTCGGCCTCATCGGCGATGACGGCCCCGGGAAACAGCTGTCGCAGGACCTTCCGCGACGAGGCGCTGAACGCCTGCGGGTAGTACGTGATCGTCTCGTCGTCGAGGACCGCGAGCGCGGTGTCGAGGTGGTAGAAGCGGTCGTCGACCAGCTTCAGCGACACCACGGGCCGTCCCAGCGCCTCGCCCGCCTCGGCGTGCGCGCGGGGGTCGGTGCGGAAGCCGTATCCGGCGAGGATGAACCCCGGCCCCGGCACGTACGCGAAGTCGCCTTCGCCCTCGTTGGTCTCGGTCGGCGCGACGAAGCGCCATCCGGCGGCGCGGAACCACTTCTCGTAGGCGGCGGCCTCGGGCTGGCGCTGCGGGTAGCGGAAGCGGGCTCCGTAGACCGCTCCGTCGACCATGAACGCCCCGTTGGCGGCGTAGACCATGTCCGGCAGGCCGGCCTCGGGCTCGATGGTGTGCACCGTGTGGCCGTGCTCGGTGAGCGCTTCGCAGAGGGTCTTCCACTGGTTCACGGCGAGCGCGGTGTCGACCGGGGCGGTCGTGTCCATCCACGGGTTGATGGCGTACGAGACGGTGTAGTGCTCCGGGGGGCACAGGAGGTAGGTGCGCGACGTTGCGCTGGTGTCGGTCATCGAGGTCCTTTGCGGATGAGCAGGCCGGTCGTCAAGGGGACCGGGCGTACCGGATTTGGATCGTACTTGCCCGTGCGAGGGACCCGGCACGTCCGATCGGACGGTTCGGCGCGGGGGTCCCGGCGTGTACAACGACCAGCGGGTACGTGGGGCAGCGGTGGGGTGACGTGGGCCTCAGCGAGGGTCCGTGCCGTTTCACGGAACGGCCTCACGTTCGCCGCCGTCCAAGCCGCATGCGAGACACCAAGCCCAAGGCGCCCATCGCGGTGGTGCCACTTCTCCTCGTCGCGGGTCTGCTCGCCGCGTGCACCTCTCGTGAGGACACCGCCGACCTGCGGCCTCCGGTCGACGCGAAGCTCGTCGCGTACGACTCCTGCGACCACGCGCTGACCAGCCTGCGGGCGGCGGTGCTGCCCTATGTCGGACCGTGGGGGATCGACGTGTCCGGCGGGGACTCCTTCCGTGGGCCGGGGACGACCGCCGACGGTGAGGACAAGGCCGCCGCGGCGCCGGAGTCGGCGACCGGTTCGGCGCCCGCGGACCCCTATTCGACGACGAATGTGCAAGAGGCCGGTATCGATGAGCCCGACATCGTCAAGACCGACGGGAAGCGCATCCTGATCCTGCGCGACAACGTGCTGCGGGTGGTCGACGCGACGTCCCGTCAGGTCGCGAAGGACATTCCGCTGTCGTTCAAGGAGGACGGCAGCGGCATGTACTACGGGGCGACGTCGATGCTGTTGTCCGGTGACAAGGTCTTCGTGCTCAGCCAGAACCAGGGGATCTACGAGTACGGCAACGGCGCCACGGACAAGATGTGGGACGGTGGCGGCGGTCTCCAGGTGGCCGTGGTGGACCTCGCGCTGGGCTCGGTGACCGAGACCTTCCACTTCACCGGCAACGAGGTCGACACGCGCCAGTACGGCAGTGTCGTGCGGGTCGTGGCGAGTTCGACACCGCACCTGCGCTTCCCGGGCGGGGAGGAGGGCGATTCGCCGTCGGAGAGCGCGGCCCGTAACCGGGACGCCGTGAAGGAGTCCACGATCGGCGACTGGATGCCGCGCTACCGCCACCAGACGGCCGATGGGACGACGAACGAGGGCACGATCGGGTGCGAGTCGATGAAGCACGCGTTCGCGTACTCGGCGACGTCGATGCTCACCGTCTTGACCTTCGACCTCAACGCGCCCCTGGGCGACGGTGCCCCGGTCACGATCGTCGCCGACGGTCAGACCGTCTACGGTTCGCCGACCGCGCTGTACGTCGCCAACGACCGCCGCGCCTTCACCGCCAGTGCGCCCGAGACGGGGACGGAGCTGTACCGCTTCGACGTGACGCAGCCCGGTCAGCCCGTGTACGCGGCCTCCGGGTCGGTCCCCGGGTACGTGCTCAACCAGTACTCGATGTCGGAGTTCGAGGGGCACCTGCGGGTCGCGACGACGACCGATCCCTGGTCCTCGCGGTCGATGAAGAAATCGCACAGCGGCGTGTACGTGTTCAAACAGGACGGTCAGGCGCTCGTCGAGGTCGGCCGTGTCGAGGGACTCGGCAAGGACGAGCAGATCTACGCCGTCCGCTACGTCGGGCCGACCGCCTACGTCGTGACCTTCCGGCAGACCGATCCGCTCTATGTCGTCGATCTGGCCGTCCCGACGGCGCCCGCCGTCAAGGGCGAACTGAAGATCACCGGTTTTTCCTCCTACCTGCATCCCGTCGGGCCGGGCAGGCTCATCGGCGTCGGGCAGGAGGCCACCACGACGGGGATGTCGACGGCCGCGCAGATCTCGCTGTTCGACGTGTCCGACCCCGCCGCGCCCGGCAAACTCGCCGACTACGAAGTGGCCGGCGCGACCTCCGAGGCCCAGTACGACCCCCACGCGTTCCTCTACTGGGAACCCTCGAAGCTGCTCGTCGTGCCGATCGGGCCGAGCTGGAGCTTCGACGGCAGCGCTGACACGGCGGGCGGCGCGCTACTGCTCCGGGTCGAGGACACCGGACTGACCAAGGTCGGCGTCATCGCCCACCAGGGCGCCGACCTGTACACGTCGACGATCACGCGCTCGCTCGTCATCGGCGAGACACTGTGGACACTGTCCTACACGGGGCTCAAGGCGACGGGTCTCGACGGGAAGAACGAACTGGCCTGGATCGAGGGCTGACATATCGGGTCCGGGGGCGCGCACCCCCGGACCGCCCGAAAGGGCCGTCCGGCGGACAGTCCCGGCCCCACCATTAACGAGTGATGACCCGCCGAGCCGGGCACCGGACGGCCCGGCCCCACGGAAATTCCTGTCACCCGGCACCGTGGCCACTCAAGGCACACGACACCGGGGACGACTACTGACCCGCTTCGGCCTCGGCACGCAACGCCCGCGACGCGACCTCGGCGTCGGCGAGCTGACACAGCTGCCGGACGATGTCGTCGACGGAGTTCTTCAGGTGGAAGCCGGCCTCACGCGCTGAGCACACGTCCGAGAGCTGGTCCCCCTGAATGTAGGAACGCAGCAGCTCGCGCGCCCGGGCCTGGAGGGACTCCAGCGAGTCGATCGCGTTGATCGCCTCCCGCGTCGCGTCGTGCTTGAGCCGGGACTTCATCGCACTGCTCCCACCCGAGTGCTCGTGGCTTGGGTCACAGGTAGTCTCACACGACGAATGGCGAAACGCAACTAGCAGACGGAGATTTCGCACTACGTGTCAATCTCCATGCTGTGGGAGGATCACGCCATGGCCACCAACACCGTCCGCAGGCGCCGACTAGGCATTGCGCTCCGCGAACACCGGCGAGCCGCGAAAGTCAGCATGGAAGACGCCGCAGAGGTCATCAGCGTCCACAAAACGACCATCTCGCGGATGGAACGAGGACAGGCCGCCACCAAGCCCCTGTTCGTCCAAGCCCTGCTGGAACACTACAAAGTCACCGGCGCCGAGGCGTCCGCCCTGGTGGAACTCGCCAAAGAGGCCAGCCGCCCCGGATGGTGGCGCGCCTACGCCGGCGTCGTCGACGAACGCCACCTCGACCACATCGCCCTCGAATCCGAAGCCTCCCGGATCTCCACCTGGGAACCCGTGCTCATCCCCGCCCTGCTCCAGACCGAGGAGTACGCCCGCGCCGTACTCCAGCGAGCCGGTGTCGAATCACTGACACATACCCAGATCGACCGTCGCGTACAGGCCCGCGCCGAACGGCAGGCGAGGCTTCGCAGCGACGCACCGCCCGCACTTTTCGCGATGTTCGACGAAGGCGCATTGCGACGTCCCGTCGGGGGTAAAGAAGTCCTGTGCGGGCAACTCGCCCACCTGCTCGAACTGGCCGTGCTGCCCAACATCACCATCCAGCTGATCCCCACGTCGGCCGGTGCCCACGCCGGAGTAACGGGATCGGTGACCCTCCTCGACTACGCCAGCGACGAAGACCCCCCGGTCGCGTTCCTGGAAACGGTCGGTGGGGACCTCTACCTGGACGAACCGGGCGAGCTTAAGGTGTGCAGAGCCGTCTTCGACGCCTTGAGGTCAGATGCCTTGAGCCGGGATGAGACGGTGCAACAGATAGCCCAGCTCGCCGCGGAAAGCGAGCTGGGCTGAGAGGAACCAATGGTGGAGATACACAGAGACTACGCGACGTGGCGCCGCTCGACGCGTAGTGGACAGACCGGTAACTGTGTGGAGGTCGCCGACCTCGGCAAAGGAATCGGCGTGCGCGACACGAAGGACCGAGACGGCGGAACCCTCGTCATCAGCGCAGGTGAATGGACGAACTTCATCCACTCACTGAAGAAGTAGGCGACACCGCGAGACAGTAGGACACCGTCAAAGCCCCCGGCCGGAAAGATCGGTCGGGGGTTCAGTGTTGAAGGAGTCCAATGTGGGGGATATGCGGTCGCGTATGCGGTGAGGGGATGGGGGTGGGTGGGGGGTTTGGGGGTGCGGGCGGGGGTGGTTGAGGGGTAGCGGGTCGGGCTTGGGCCGGTGCCGGGGCCGGGTTCCCGGCGTGGGTGCGGGCGCGTGGCCCGGTGCCAGGCGTGGGCGAGCGAAGCGAGACTCGCCCTCGCGAGGCCGCGACTTGGGATCCCGGCGTGGGCGGGTCGCGAATCGGTGCCCCCGTCTCGCAGGCAGCGTTCGGTGGCGGACGGCGCGCGTGAAAGACGCGTTCCCCCGCTCGCCCCAAAGGGGCCCCAAAAATCACGATACGGGCGAGGTGCGACAAAAACGGCGGCGCCAGAATCGCTCGCGAGCGGCGTTCGGCCGGCGCGTCAGGGATGCGGCGAGAGGTATGGCTTCCGCGGTCCGAGTCAGGGCAACGGGCCCGGCGGGAGCGAGCCGTGCGGCGTGCGCGGAACCGCTTCGCCGAGTCCCCGAGCCGTGTCGGCCACGAAGCGCACTCCCGCGAACCCGAGCCGCACCCCCCCCGCCCTCGCTACAAGTACATCCCCGTGCGCGGCTCGTCCTCCGGCGCCTCCGCCGTCGGCTCGAAGAACCGCCGGCCGCCGAACTTCCCCTGCAGCCGGTCGTCGAGATCGTCCGCCAGTCGCGTCATCGACTCCACCGCCAGCATCAGATGCGTCGGCTGGAAGTCCCGCCCGTACACCGGCACCGAGACCCAGATCGTCCCGCTCAAGTAGTACAGCCGCCCGATCGGCAGCCGCTGCGTCAGCTCCGACAGCTCCCGGTACAGCCGCTCGTTCGGGTCGACCTCCGTCAGCAGCGGCGAGTACACGTCCACCACGGCCGGCCGGTCCGTCGACTTGATGAACACCATCGCCGACCCCGCCCGCAGGCTGATCTCCCCGTTCTCGTCCACCGAAAGGCGATCCGGTTCCGTGCGCTGCATCGCCGCGACGACCTCGCGCACCACCGACCCCAGCCCGCTCGCCTCGGCCGTGATCGCCCGCGGCCCCGGCTCCTCCGCCTCCGTCAGGCCCGGCGCCAGGCGCGCGGTCCCCAAGGTGGGCGCCTCGGTCTCACCCGAGAAGTCATAGGTCAGGAACGCCGGGTGCGGCGCGTTGTACATGTCCCGGAAGGTGCGCGTCACGATCTCGGCCAGGTCGGCGGCGTCGGCCAGCGGCAGGCGCAGCCCGAAGCGCTCCCCGGCGCCCTCGACCACACCCGGCGGCTGCCACCCCAGTGACACCAGGTGCGCGATCGTCGTACGGTCCAGGTTCACGCCGTCCGGCAGCGTCGCGTTGCTCGTGGCGTCGGCGTGCAGCTCCTCGCCCTTCAAGCGCGAGATCTGGACGTCGTAGACCGCCTCACCGGTGCCGGTGGCCGTCGGGTCCAGGACCAGTTCCAGGTCGCTGTCCTCCGGGAGCCCCCCGATCGCCGTCGCCAGCGCGCTCGTGAACGCCGTCCAGGCGGCGTCCACTTTCGCCGCCAGGTCGGTCCTGGTATCCGCCATGCCCGCTCCTCCCATAAGGCCGTCCGCGGTTCCGCCTTCGCCGTCTTGCGAGTCCCGGCCGTGACAGGCCGTCGCCGAACCACCGCGCCCTTCCACACGACGCGGCCCCACCCTACAAGGAACGTTCCCCCGTCAGTTCCGCCCGCGTCTTGGGCAGTGACGCGGGGTGGTTGTCGCGGATCCAGTTCACCAGACCTTCGCGCACGTGGCAGCGCAAATCCCAGACCACCGACCCGTCGGCGGCCGACACCACGGCCCGCAACCGCATCCGCCCGTGCACGGCGTCGGTGACCTGAAGAGTCGCGGTGTCGCCGTCCCAGTACTCGCATTCGCGGGCCAGGCGCTGCAGCTCTTCGCGCACCGGTTCGAGGGGGAGGGTGAAGTCGACGTCGAGCTCGACCGTGCCCAGGATGTCGACCGTGCTGCGCGTCCACGTGTGGTACGGGTTCTCGGTGAAGAACGTCGTCGGCAGCACCAGCCGCCGCTTGTCCCAGATGCGCACGACCACGTACGTGAGCGTGATCTCCTCGACGTGACCCCACTCGCTCTGGACGACCACGACGTCGCCGATGCGCAGGGCATCGCCGAACGCGAGCTGGAGCCCGGCGAACAGGCCCTTGAGCCACGACTGCGCGGCCAGACCGAGGACGATGCCGAGAATGCCGGCCGAGGCGAGGATGCTCACCCCGATGGTGCGCACCATCGGGAAGGTCAGCAGCGCCGCGCTGACGGCCAGGACCAGGATCCCGGCGACCGAGATGCGCCGGATGAGGATGATCTGCGTGCGCTGGCGGCGCTCGGTGAGCGACTCGCCGGGCTTGTCGACGCGCTTCATGATCATGCCCTCGACGACGTGCAGCAGCGCGATGAGCAGCCATGCGACGGTCCCGAAGATGGCGAGGGTGAGCACGTGGTCGATGACCGGCCGCCACTCCCACGACCAGATCTTCGGCAGGATGATCCGCACGGCGATGAGGGCGAGGGCGACCTGCGCGGGGAGGTAGGCCTCGTCGGCGAGCCTGGCCGTCGTCGAGCCGGGCTTCCCGTACTTGCGGGCGAGCCAGCGCGAACTGGCCACGATCGCGACGGTGAAACCGACGGCGAGGATGACGACGCCGATGCTCAGCGCGAACTCAGCGAACTCAGACATGCCCGCCAACTTATAGCGTCGCGGCCGTGCCCGGAAACCTTCATCACGGCATCCGGATCGCTTACGGGTCAAGACTTTCGGCCCTGGTCGGGCGCTATTTCGGGTAGGTCCGAATTCGCCGTGCGAAACGTGCGCATTCGGGGCGGTAAGGCCGTGGGGGACAGCGAACGCGCGGCCGTTCGCCGACACTGGTGCGCATGGGGCGGTGACCCCGTCGCGCCGGGGACCGACCTCCTCCGAGGTTCCCGGCGCTCTCAACGCACAGGCCACCGCATACGCCGGGCCCGGCCGCGTTGACCCGCGCGGCCGCCGGGTCGAGGCTGGCGGCATGAACGGACTCACGAGAATCGCCGACCGCCTCCTCGACCGCCTGGCCCCGAAGACGCGCGCCTTCGCGCAGGGCTGCTACCCCGGCTTCTGCGAGATGCCCGACGGCTCACCCGGCCGTACGGTGTGCTGCCCGGGCCGCGGCTGCGCGCCCTGCGTCGCCATCCCCGGCTGACGGCGCCTTACCCCCGGGTTCCCTCCACCCGGGCTCCTCCACGTCGTACCGTGGACCCTGATGGCACAGGACGAGGAAGTCACCGTCACCGGCCCGAAGACCGTCGCGGCCGGGATCCCCGGCGTGACCGCCGGGCTCGCCGCCGGGCTGCGCGAGATGGGCGTGGTACGCAGCGCCGGTACGCTGCGGCGGGTCAACAAGGTCGACGGTTTCGACTGCCCCGGCTGTGCCTGGCCCGAGCCCGCGCACCGGCACCCGGCCGAGTTCTGTGAGAACGGCGCGAAGGCCGTCGCCGAGGAGGCGACCGTCAAGCGCGTCGGGCCGGAGTTCTTCGCCGCCCATTCGCTGTCCGACCTGGCCTGGCGCAGCGAGCACTGGCTGGGCAAGCAGGGCCGTTTGACGCACCCGATGCTCAAACGCGAGGGCGCAGACCGCTACGAGCCGGTGCCGTGGGACGAGGCCATCGGCGTGCTGGCCGCTGAACTGTCCGCTTTGGACAGTCCGGATCAGGCGCTGTTCTACACTTCCGGACGCACCAGCAACGAGGCCGCGTTCCTGTATCAGCTTCTCGCTCGGGCCTACGGGACCAATAACCTGCCCGACTGCTCCAACATGTGCCACGAGTCCTCCGGTGTGGCGCTGACCGAGACGATCGGCATCGGCAAGGGTTCGGTGTCGCTCGACGACGTGCACGCCGCCGACCTCATCGTCGTCGTCGGCCAGAACCCCGGCACGAACCATCCGCGCATGCTGACCGCGCTGGAGAAGGCGAAGCGCAACGGGGCGGCGATCGTCGCGGTCAACCCGCTTCCCGAGGCGGGGCTGCTGCGCTTCAAGAACCCGCAGACCGTGCGCGGCCTGCTCGGCAAGGGCACCGTCCTGGCCGACACCCACCTGCCGATCCGCATCGGCGGGGATCTGGCGCTGTTCCAGTGGATCGGGCGCCGCCTGCTCGAATGGGACGCCGCCGACAAGTCCTTTGTGGACGAGAGCACGACCGGGTTCCGCGAGTACGCCGCCCACGTAAGCGCCGTCGACGCCGATGCCGTCGCCGCCGCGACCGGACTGTCCACTGCGGACATCGACGCCGTCGCGCGCCGGTTCGCCTCGGCGCAAAGGATCATCGTCTGCTGGGCGATGGGCCTGACGCAGCACCGCGACGCCGTCGCCACGATCCAGGAGATCGTCAACGTCCAGCTCCTGCGCGGCATGATCGGCAAGGAGGGCGCCGGACTCTGCCCGGTCCGCGGCCACAGCAACGTCCAGGGCGACCGGACCATGGGCATCTACGAGCACCCGCCGGCGTGGTCGGAGAAGCTCGGCACCGAGTTCGGGTTCAGTGTCCCGCGCGAGCCGGGAACCCATACGGTCGACGCGATCCGCGCCATGCGCGACCAGACGGCGAAGGTCTTCGTCGGGCTGGGCGGCAACTTCGCCGCCGCGACCCCCGACACCGCCGTCACCGAGGCCGCGTTGCGCGGCTGCCGCCTCACCGCGCACATCTCCACCAAGCTCAACCGCTCCCATGTCGTGACCGGCGAGGTCGCGCTGATCCTGCCGACCCTCGGCCGCACCGAACGCGACGTGCGCGGCACCGGCGAGCAGTTCGTCACCGTCGAGGACTCGATGAGCGCCGTGCACGCCTCCCGGGGACGGCTCGAACCGGCCTCCGACGGGCTGCTCAGCGAGGTCGCGATCATCTGCCGGCTCGGTGAGACGCTGCTGGACCAGGGGATCCCGTGGGGCGGGTTCGCCGAGGACTACCGGCTCGTCCGTGAACGCATCGCCCGGATCGTGCCCGGTTTCGCCGATTACGAGGCCAAGGTCGCCGACTCGATCGGCTTCGTGCTGCCGCACCCGCCGCGCGACTCGCGGACCTTCACCACGCCCTCGGGCCGCGCGGTGTTCACGGTCAGCGCGCTGACGGCGATCGAGGTGCCCGAAGGCCGTTTGCTCCTGCAGACCCTGCGCAGCCACGACCAGTACAACACCACCATCTACGGCCTCGACGACCGCTACCGCGGTATCCACAATGGACGCCGGGTCGTGCTCGTCAACCCCGACGACCTCACCGAACTCGGCCTCGCCGACGGCGACATGGTCGACATCCACAGCGAATGGGCCGGGGACGAAGACCGGCACGTCCACGACTTCCGCGTCGTGTCGTATCCGACGGCCCGGGGGTGTGCGGCGGCGTACTTCCCCGAGGCGAATCCCTTGGTACCGCTGGATCACACGGCGAAGGGGTCGCACACGCCGGTCTCGAAGGCGCTGGTCGTTCGGTTGGTCGCGCGTTCCGCAGGCTGAGACGCCACCGCGATCTTGCTCACAGGCACGCATAAATGACGAGGAGACCGTCGGCGAGCGGGCATAGCGTGCCGATGTGCCGACCCCCTTGATCACCCGCGCCAAGTCCCTCCTGCCCGACCCCGGCCCCGCCCGAGCCCTTACCTACTCGTCCTTCGTCGGGGCGATCGGCCGCGGGCTCTTCATCACCACGTCCGTCGTCTACTTCAACAAGTCCGTCGGCCTGTCCGCCGTCGAAGTCGGCCTCGGCATGACCCTCGCGGCCTGCCTCGGACTGTTCGCCGGCGTGCCGATGGGAGCCTTCGCCGACCGCCGGGGCCCGCGCGGGATCGCCGTCTGGTTCGGCGTCGCGGCCGCCGTCGTCGACCTGGGTTACCTCCTCGTCGGCGACTTCACCGGTTTCGTGATCGTCGCGGCCCTGGTCTCGGTGCTGGGCACCGGTTCCCAGGCCGCGCGCGGTGCCCTGATCGCCGGTAGCGTCCCGCCCGAGCAGCGCGTGCGAACCCGCGCCTACCTGCGTTCGGTCACCAACGTCGGATGGACTCTCGGCGCGCCCCTCGCCGGTGTCGCGCTCGCCTACGACACGCGCGAGGTCTACGTCGGGCTGATCCTCGTGACCGTCGTGCTGTACCTGGCGGCGGCGCTGCTGAACCTGCGCGTGCCCGCGCAGAAGCCGAGCCAGGAGGCGAAGAAGGCGTCGAAAACCCTCGCGCTGCGCGACAAGCCGTACGTCACGCTGACCGCGCTGAACGCGGTGATGACCGTGCACTTCCAGGTGTTCAACGTCGTCATCCCGCTGTGGGTCGTCAACCAGACCAACGCGCCCGCGTGGTTCTACTCGGTGCTGGCAGTGCTCAACACGACTTTCATCGTGTTCCTCCAGGTGCGTTTCAGCCGCGGCAGCGGAACGGTCAAGGGCGCCGCGCGAGCCCAGCGCAACGCCGGGTTCCTGCTGTTCGGTGCCTGCGTCCTCTACGCGCTGGCGCAGGACAAGCCGATGTGGATCGGTGTGGCGGCCCTGTTCGCGGGCGGTCTGGTGCACGTTTTCGGCGAGCTTCTGCACGCCGCCGGCGGCTGGGGCCTGAGCTTCGACCTCGCGCCCGCGCACGCGCAGGGGCAGTTCCAGGGGCTGTACAACACCGGTTTCCAGTTCGCCGAGATCGTCGCTCCGGCGGCCTTGACGGCGCTGGTGCTGGGCGCGGGCATGACGGGCTGGCTGATCCTCGGCGCGGCCTTCGTCGCGGCCGGGCTGGGCGTTCCGGCGGCGGCGAGGTGGGCCGAGCGGACGCGGCCGGTGGCCGTCGAGGAGGTCGTGGCCGCCGCGTAGCGGTCGTTCAGGTTTCGAACGCCGGGGTCGTGAGGGTTCAGCTCCAGCGGCTCAAGCGGTCGAAGTCGGCGCGGATCGTGCGCTGCGACTGGTATCCGTCCCACATGCGATGGCGGCCCCGGCCGCGTCGGAGGACGAGCGCGGCGAGTTGCCGGAAGACGCAGTCGACGAGGGCGCCGAGGGTGCAGCCGCAGCGCCGGGCGATGTGCCGGACGGCGGCGACACCGACGACGGTGAGCAGCGCGGTCGCCGCCCCGAGCAGGAAGACGGTGACCGGGTCGAGGTCGAGTGCGGTGAGTCGAGAGAAGTCAAGTTGGTTCACCGGTGACAGCCCTTTTGCCTTGAGTCGTTGTGGAGCCGCCCCCGGTCGAGTGCCGTGGGCGGCTCCTTGTCAGTCCGTGGTGTGGAACGGGTCGACCGGGCCGTCCGTCTCCGGGGCCGATTCCCGGCCCCGGAGACGGACGAGGTCTTCGCGCAGGCGGCGTTCGGTGCGGAGCGCGTAGTGGAGGCGTTCGGCGTCGAGGAGGCCGCGGCAGCGGACCGGACTGCGCGTGTCGCAGACAGGGCAGCGTTCGCCGCCGAAGCGTGGGGCGTGCTGGGCGCGCATGGTCGCGTAATGCCGTTCCTCGCGGTCGAGGTCGAGGTCGGTGAGCGCCTTGACGTGTTTGCGGAGGAGGCGGTCGTCGAGGCTCAGGTGGGGCCACAGGCGGGTGAGGCCGTTGAGGACGAATTGGGCGAAGAGCCACGCGAGGACGGCGGTGCCGAGCGCGCAGGCGAGGGCGAGCGCCCAGTGGAAGTGGGCGAGGGCCTGGTGGGAGACGTAGAAGGCGAGTGCGGCGGTGATGCCGGCGGGGACGCCGTCCCAGATGACGCGGAGGAGGAGGGTCGGCGGGTCGATGAGTTTCCAGAGTGTTTTGGGCATGCGGAGTCCCTGTCGGTGAGGTCGGTGAGGTCAAGAGGGGGTGGGGGTCAGGAGGGGGTGAGGTCAGGACGGGTCGGTGTCGCAGCCGAGGGAGCGGCGGAGGAGGTCGTCCCAGTGGAACCAGGAGGCGCAGGGCCACAGTTGGCGGCAGAAGTGGCAGTGCCGCTCGTTGGGGTGCGGGGTGTGGCGGTTCCACCAGTGGAGCTGGATCGTCCACAGTTGGGGGTGGGGGGCCGTCGGCGGGGGAGTGGCTGGTGGCCTGTTCGCGAGGTCGAACGGCGGGTGCGGCGGGTCCGGGGGCGTGTCCTCGGGTTCCGGGGCATGGGCGTGATAGACAGGCAGGTGCCAGCGAGTGCGATCCACGGATCGCTCCTCTCGTTGAGTGGAGATCGAGGCGGGCCGTCCGGGCCTTCGAAACCTCAGGCCCGCCTCGATCGTTTTTCTCACGCGATCCGTTGTGCACCAACGGATGTCGCCCGCCCAGCCCACTGAGCTGGGAACATTACCGCTAGTGACGTGGGTCGCGCTTGGTGTTAGCATTGCACTCGTTCCGACGGTATGCAAGTTCTCACCACAAGAAATCTCAGCGTGTCGCTTCTCGAAGTGAGGGTGTTCCATGGTCCGACGACGGCAAGGCCCGAGTCTGAGGAGTCAGTGGCTCGGCCAATGGCTCAGGAAGTTGCGCGAGGAAAACGGCCACACCCTTGAATACGCGGCCCAGTACCTCGAATGCAGCACGGCGACCGTCAGTCGTATCGAGCTCGCCCAGTATCCGATCAAGTCACTGGCGCTCAAGGGACTGCTGGACCTGTACAACGTCTCCGATCGGAAGACCCGTGACTTCCTGCTGGAGCTGCGGGAGGAAGCTTGGCGGAAGGGTTGGTGGGACGGTTACGGCGACGCATATGACGATCCGGGCTTCATCGACTATCCCTGGCTGGAGTCGCGCGCGACCAACATCCGATCCTACGAAACGATGCTCGTTCCTGGGCTGCTCCAGACTCCGGCCTATGCGGAAGCCGTGATCCGAGCTTTCGACTATCGGGGGAGCTCGGATGCGCAAATCTCACGCTGGGTTGAGCTGCGCATTGAGCGGCATCGCATCCTGACCGGCGTGGATGCCACCGCGTTGACCGTGATCGTTGACGAATCGGCACTCCGGCGGCCGATTGGTGGCGACGCGGTGATGCGTGCTCAGCTGCATCGACTTCTCGAAACGTCATCCAGCCCCAACGTGACGGTGCTCGTGCTGCCTTTCACGGCCGCCGATCAACCATGCTTCGTCGGTCCGTTCACGATTTTCGAGCTGCCTGACCCCTATCCGGACGTGGCTCACGTCGAGAGCCTTGCCGGGCGCGCGTTCGTGGAGAAATCAGACCAGATCGACCGCTTCGAGCACGTGTACGCTGACTTGCACCAAGCAGCTCTGAGCCCAGAACTGTCCGCGGACTTCATCGCGAACATCCTGGAGGAGACCCCTAAGTGATTCCGTCAGTCCACTGGCGTACCAGTAGCTACAGCAACAGCGGCGGAGCGAACTGCGTCGAGGTCGGCCCCCTCACCGACCTCCCCACCCGCATCGCCGTCCGCGACAGCAAGGACCGCGAAGGCCCCACCTTCCTCACGTCCCCAGCCGAATGGTCCGGCTTCATCACCGGCATCAAATCCGGCGGCTTCGACCACTGACCGAGCAACAGACGGCCCCGGCTTCGCCGGGGCCGTTCCACGCCACCGCTCACAGTCCGGCCGCCCAGGCGCTCGCCTTCGACGCCGCACCCGTCGCGTTCCCCGAAGCCGCCTCGAACTTCCCGGCAGCCTCCTCCAGATAGCCGATCGCGTCGCGCACGTCGTCCGAACTCGTCCCGTCCAAGGCATCCCGCAACATCGCGAGGATTCCCTCCACTTCGGACTTCATCCCCGTGATGCGCGACGAACCGTCTTTCGCCGCCGTCGCAGCCGCGAACACCACCGACTTGACCGCCCCGATCGTTGTGCCCCCGGCCCCGCCCCCGCCCCCGGACGACCCCGACGC
The DNA here is from genome assembly GCF_014202425.1 of Phytomonospora endophytica. Taxonomy (GTDB): domain Bacteria; phylum Actinomycetota; class Actinomycetes; order Mycobacteriales; family Micromonosporaceae; genus Phytomonospora; species Phytomonospora endophytica. The sequence continues at coordinate 420,347 of NZ_JACHGT010000006.1, forward strand.
GGCCGTGGCATCCTTCGCCTCCCGTCGCGACTCCATCATCTTGCCAACGGCACCCCCGACATGACCTACGGCGGCGCCGACCGTGGCCGAGAGGCCGAGAGTGGTCGCGGTCCCAAGTGTTGGATTCTTCGTGGACAACCCCACCATCGTGCCGCCGAGGGTTGCGACCGCCGCGCCGATGCCGGTAATCCAGGCTTTCACGGTGTCAGGCGCGGCCTTCTTCGCTGCGCCCCTGAACGTAGATTCTTGCGACGCCGCCTTGTCGTCCGGGTTCTTCACGCCATGGGCTCCAGGACGCCGGCACCACAGGAAACGATCAAGGGTAGGTGTGCGGCGATCTCCATGCCGAAATCGGCAGCGTTCACGTCCTTCCCAGCCTTGCGCCAGCCCTTGGCCTGCGATTCGCATCCATCCCAGACGCTGCCCCTCATGTGGGAGTAAGCCCAGATGGACCGAGCACGGAGACTAATCGGCATGAGGACTTGACCGTTGCGGCCGAGGGTGAACTGATCGAAGTTCGCTGGAGAGTTTCCGTAACCATCGGCGGTAGGAACGAGCCGGTACTTCTTAAGGAAGCTCTTGGCCTCCTTCTCGTTCTGGAGGTCAACTTCGACGAGGACCCCCTCACCCAGCAGGAAGTCCACGTGCGGCGAGGGATCCTTGATCTTCGTCTTGGTTCGCACCACCTTCTCCAGCGCGGCCCGGTCGAACTTGTGCAGTGCCTGGATCTCGGGCTCCTGCCGCGCCAGGTCCCACACCAGCACCTGATCCCCGGTGAACTCCCCGACCCCTTCCCCCGCATGGATCTCGAAGTACTCCGGTTCCTGCTTCCCCGGTTGCTTCGGGTCGAAGTACGGCCCCAGGCTCTTCCCCACGGCCATGATGATCTTCGCCATCGTCTACCCCTGTCTCTCTCACTAGAAAAAGCTGTTAGAAAAAGCTGCTAGATGAAGCTCCGGTACGCGTCGAGTTTCCCGATCGCCGCCGTCAGCACCGCCGCCGTCTCGTCCAGCCCCACCGCCGCCGTCTCCGCCAGTCCGGCGGCCTCGCCGGGCTCGCCCGACGCCGAACCGTCGCCGGCCGCCCGCACGGGCACGCTCGCGTCGGATCTCAACTCCCCGGCGACCTTCCCACACAGATTGACCAGCTGTTCCAGTTCCCGGGTCGCGTCGTCGACCACCCGGATCACGTCATCCACGCCCGGCCTCCCCCGCCGTTAAGAACATGCCGGGCACGTTAGCAGCGCTTCACACACCGCACCATCCCGGCGAACTCGCCCGCCGCTCAGGACTGCCCGAAAGAATGAGTGAGTTGATCTCTATGCGCGGGTTATCCTGTTCGGCTCTCCTGGGGATGGAACGAAAGGTGGGGGCCTTGCACAACGGCAGCGGCAGCGGCAACGACGGCATCGACGAGATCGCGCGACGCTCGCACAACTTCGGTTTCCTGCTCGCGCACGAGAAACTGCTCGTCATCGACGGCGTCGTCGCCGAAGCGAACGTCTACACCGAGCCCGATACCGCGATGTGGCGGGCCCGCCGGTTCACCGAGACCCTCGCCCGCTTCCTTCTGCGCGCCTTCCGGCTCCCGGCTCATGGAAGCCTCGCGACAAGGATCGACCGGCTCAAGACCGAACACGTCATCAACACTGACGAGATCTACGACGCCTTCGAGACCATCCGAGACTCCGGCAACAAGGCCACGCACGGCTACTACGGTGACCGGGTCGCCGCGCTCGAATGCGTCCGGCTGTGCTTCGTCCTCGGCTACTGGTATCACCGTGTGTTCGTCCCCGACGCCCCCCGGCTCGCCTTCGCGCCGCCCGAACCGCCCGGCCAGACCCGCGACGCGACCAACGCGGCCGACCGCGCCGATCTCGACACGTTGAACACCGAGCTAGCCCGGATGCGTGACCGTTTCACCGAAATGCTCGTCCATAAGGACCGCGCCTCCAGCCTCCTCGACGCAGAGAAGGCTGCCCGCCACCAGGCCGAAACCGAACTCGCGCGGCTGATCGCCGACCGCGACCGGCTCGCCGAACTCGTCACGAACATGCGCGCGCCCGATGCCGAACTTCTCGCCGAGGCCGACACCAACCTCCAGAGCATCAAGAAGCCGACCGCCGCCGAACGCGAACACCTCATCGACCGGGCCGCGCACGCTGCCCGGCCGGTCCGCACCGAACGCGAGGTCCGTGAAGACGTCGACCGCATGCTGCACGCGGCCGGCTGGGTTGTCCAGGACGGCGACGCCGTCAACCACTGGGCCGGACCGGGCGTCGCGGTCCGCGAGGAGACCACCGCCAGCGGCCCCGCCGACTACCTGCTCTACGTCGACAAGAAACTCGTCGGCGTCATCGAGGTCAAACGCGAGGGCACACCGCTCAGCGCCGTCGAACGCCAGTCGGGCCGCTACGCCGAGACTCTCAAGGCGTCCCAGCGGCTGCTGGCATGGCGGCAGCCGCTGCCGTTCCGCTACGAGACGACGTCCGTCGAGACCCACTTTACGAACATGCTCGACCCGGGCGCGCGGGCCCGCGAGGTCTTCTCCTTCCACCGCCCCGAGACGGTCGCGCGCTGGATGCGCGAAGCCGACGAGGACACTGCGGCGCCGACCATGCGTGCCAAACTCCGCGGCCGGCTCCCCGCACTGGACGACGACCGGCTCTGGCCGGCGCAGCGCGACGCCGTCCAGGGCCTCGAAAAGTCCCTGGCGAAGGCCAAGCCGCGCGCCCTGATCCAGATGGCCACCGGCGCGGGCAAGACCTACACGGCCGTGAGCTCCTCGTACCGGCTGCTCAAGCACGGTGGCGCGAAACGCGTGCTGTTCCTGGTGGACCGCAACAACCTCGGCGACCAGGCCCTCCGCGAGTTCGAGAACTACCTCACTCCGGACGACGGCCGCAAGTTCAACGACCTCTACCCCGTGCAGCGCTTGAAGAGCGTCGGGATGCTGGAATCGTCCAGTGTGGTCATCTGCACCGTTCAGCGCCTCTACTCGATGCTCTGCGGGCAGGCGATCCCCGACCCCGACACCGAAGACGAGGGCCTCGACTCCTACGAACGCGACGAGGTCGTCGGCGTCGGCTACAACCCTGCCGTGCCGCCCGAGACCTTCGACGTCGTCATCGTCGACGAATGCCACCGGTCCATCTACGGCCTGTGGCGGGCGGTGCTGGAGTATTTCGACGCGTTCATCGTCGGGCTCACCGCCACGCCCGTCGCACAGACCTTCGGGTTCTTCCACCAGAACATCGTCAGTGAGTACAGCTACCGCGAAGCCGTCGCCGACGGCGTGAACGTCGACTTCGGCGTCTACCGGATCCTCACCGAGATCGGGCAGGGTGGCGCGGTGATCCCCAAAGGGATCGTGGTGCCCAAACGCGACCGCCGCACCAGACGGCAGCGCTATGAGGAACTGGACGAGGACTACGCCTACAGCGGCGGGCAGATCGCGCGGAAGGTCATCAGCAAGGGGCAGTTGCGCCTGGTGCTGGAAACCTTCCACGAGCGGCTGTTCACCGAGATCTTCCCGCCGGAGCCGGGCCGCAAGACGCGCGAAGTCGTGCCCAAGACGCTGATCTTCGCCGTCGACGACAACCACGCCGAAGAGATCGTGACGATGGTGCGCGAGGTCTTCGACAAGGGCAACGACTTCTGTCAGAAGATCACCTACAAGAGCAAGGACGCGGCCACGCTCATCAAGTCCTTCCGCAACAGCCCCGACCTGCGCATCGCGGTCACGGTCAACATGATCGCGACCGGAACCGACATCAAGCCCCTGGAGTGCGTGTTCTTCCTCAACGAGGTGAAGAGCTGGGCACTGTTCGAGCAGATGAAGGGCCGGGGCGCGCGCAGCATCGACCCCGTCGAGCTGCACCAGGTCACGCCCGACGTCGACGTGAAGACCAGGTTCATGCTGGTCGACGCCGTCGGCGTAACCGACTCGGAGCGCGTCGACGCCTCACCGCTGGAGAAGCACAGCGAGAAGCAGATCAGCCTGGAAGCCCTGCTGCGCAAGGCGGGCAACCTCAGCCTGACCCTCGACGAGGCGTCGACGCTGGGGGCGAGGCTGGCCGCCCTCGCCAAGCAGATCGACGACGACCAGTGCGCCGAATTGGAGGAACTGGCCGGGCGCCCGCTGACCGATATCACCCGCAGGCTCAGCGCCTGCAACGACTCTGACGTCATCGAAGCCGCCCGCCAGTCGGGAACCGGGTGGGAAGCACGGCTCATCGAGGACGCGTGCGAGTACCTGGCCGACCCGGAGCTGCGGGCGAGGCTGCTGGAGATCAGGCGAGCGCGGGACATCGTTTACGACGAGGTGAACCCCGACCGCCTGATCGAGGCGCGGGGAGTCGCGCGCGAGGACACCGCCGAGAGGGACGTCGGGTCGTGGCGGGAGTGGGTCGCGGAGAACCGGGACATGCTGATCGCGCTGGAAGTCAGTTACCGCGAGGGGCGCAACCCGAGGGTGGTGTACCAGGAACTGAAGAACCTCGCCGCCAGGTTGGCGCGCCCGCCGAAGCAGTGGACCCCGGACCGGTTGTGGGAGGCGTACGAGTCGCTGGGGTTGGCGGCTCCGAGGCCGGGGTTGAGGCATGGGCCGGAGGACCTGATGGGGCTGATCCGGGCGGAACTGGGGTTGATCGAAGGGCAGCCCGTCCCGACGAGGGAAGTCGTGGAGCTGAACTTCCAGGGGTGGCGGGCGCGGCAGGTGCAGGCCGGCGTGGAGTTCACGGAGGACGAGTGGTGGTGGCTGGAGCGGCTCGCCGAGACCGCGGCTGCCGGGGCTGGCATCGCGGAGGAGGATCTGGACCGGGTACCGTTCACCGACCGTGGCGGGACGGATGGGTTTGTGCGGGAATTCGGAGAGGAACGCGCCGTGCGCATTCTAGGTGAACTGGGCGGGGAGCTGACGGCGTGAGCCAGCAGGAACTGCCGGAGGGGTGGGCCAAATGCGCGCTGAGCGAAGTTGCTCAATGGGGGAGCGGCGGCACGCCGAGAGCCGGTAACCAGAACTACTACGATGGCAGCATTCCATGGGCGGTCATCGGCGATCTTAACGATTCTGTTGTTGCCGCGACGTCGAGATCGATCACGGAACTTGGATTGCGTGAGTCTTCGGCCAAGATCGTTCCCAAAGGTGCGGTTCTTATCGCGATGTATGGATCGATCGGTAAACTCGCTATCGCCGGATGCGAGATGGCCACGAATCAGGCAATAGCGTACGCGGTGCCAAGGCCGGAGATCATTGATCAGCGCTTCTTGTTCTGGTTTCTCATGTCGGAGAGGGCCCATCTCGTAGGTGCCGGTAAGGGTGCGACACAGCAGAACATCAGCCAGACGCTTATTCGGGCTTGGGGTGTCGCGCTCCCGCCCCTCCCCGAGCAACGCCGCATCGTCACCGCCCTCGAAGACCACCTCTCGCGGCTGGATGCGGCGGAACGGGGAGCGTCTACAGCTCTTCGCAAGACCGCCCTCTTCAGGCGGCGCACCGCCCACCAGGCACTGGCCGAGCTGAATGACGTCGAGTGGCAGGAGCTCGGATCGTTGCTCAGTGAGCCATTGCGAAACGGCCACTCGGCCCGCGCATCGGGCGACGGCACCGGCATTCGGACTCTGACGCTGACCGCCGTGACCAAGAACCAGTTCACTGACACGTACACCAAGATGACCGTTGCGGACCCAGCGCGGGTCAAGGACATGTGGCTGAAACCTGGCGATGTTCTCATCCAGAGATCGAACACCCCGGACCTCGTCGGGACCTCGGCTCTCTACTCCGGCCCCGAGGACTGGGCTATTTTCCCGGACCTGTTGATCCGGGTCCGAACAAACGCGACTTTGCGCCCAGATTTCGCGCAGTTCGTCCTTGGGGCTCCGCAGCTTCGTGCGTACTTCCGTGATTCGGCAAAGGGGCTGGCTGGTTCGATGCCGAAGATTGATCAAACGACCATCGAAAAGGCTCTGATGCCAGTCCCATCGCTGGAGCGGCAGGCTGAAATCGTGAGCCGGATGAGCGCCCTCTCCGCAGACATGGATCGCCTTCAGAAGACGATCGAGTCCGCCCGTACCCGCGCCACCCACCTCCGCCAATCCCTTCTCCGCGAAGCCTTTGCCGGCCGCCTCGTCCCCCAAGACCCCGCCGACGAGCCCGCCTCCGTCCTCCTCGAACGCGTCCGCGCCGAACGCGCCGCCGAGCCCAAGACCCCGCGCACTCGCCGCAAACCCCCCGCCCACACGCCCGAGCCGACGTCCGGATTCGTTCAGGAGACCCTGCTGTGAGCGCCAGCACGAGCACCACCAAGCCCACCGACGCCCGCTCCCTCGTCGCGAAACTCTGGAACTACTGCAACGTCCTCCGCGACGACGGCGTCTCCACCATCGACTACGTCGAACAACTCACTTACCTCCTCTTCCTGAAAATGGCCCACGAACAGGTGAACCGCCCGTTCAACAAAGCCACCGAGCTCACCGACGTCGCCAAGCGCTGGCAAGTCCTTCTCGACTCCGACGCCGCCGCGCTCGAAGACGCCTACCGCGAAACCCTCCACGACCTCGGTCAGCAGCCCGGCACCCTCGGCGTCATCTTCCGCAAGGCCCAGAACCGCATCCAGGACCCGGCCAAACTCAAGCGCCTGATCGTCGACCTCATCGACAAGCAGGAATGGTCCAGCGAAAGCGTCGACGTCAAAGGCGACGCTTATGAGGAACTTCTCCACAAGAGCGCCGAGGACGTCAAGTCCGGCGCCGGCCAGTACTTCACCCCCCGCGACCTCATCACGGCCATGGTCGACTGCGTCCAGCCCACCGCCGCCGACACCATCGCCGACCCGGCCTGCGGGACCGGCGGCTTCCTCCTCGCGGCCCACCGGTTCATCTCCGGCCACAGCACCCACCTCAACCCCGACGAGCGCGCCGCCCTCGGCGAAGGCACCATCACCGGCACCGAGATCGTCGACGGCACCGCCCGCCTCGCCGCCATGAACATGCTCATTCACGGCATCGGCCGCCCCGACGGTGAATCACCGATCGCCGTCAAGGACGCCCTCGCCGAAGCACCCGCGCGGCACCCGAGCGTCGTCCTCGCCAACCCGCCTTTCGGCGTCAAGTCGTCCATCACCGTCATCGGCGAAGACGGCAGGACCGGCCGCGAGACCATCTCCTACAACCGCGACGACTTCTGGACGACCACCACCAACAAGCAGCTCAACTTCGTCCAGCACATCGCCTCCATGCTCGCGATCCCCGGCCGTGCGGCGGTCGTCGTCCCCGACAACGTCCTCTTCGAAGGCGGCGCCGGGGAAACGGTCCGCAAGCGCCTGCTCAACCAGTTCGACGTGCACACCCTCCTGCGCCTGCCGACCGGCATCTTCTACGCCGGCGGCGTCAAGGCCAACGTCCTCTTCTTCGACAAGAAGACCGCCCGCCCCGGGCAACCCTGGACTGACACGCTGTGGGTCTACGACTTCCGCGTCGGCCAGCACTTCACCCTCAAGCAGAACCCGCTGCGCCGGGAGCACCTCGACGACTTCGTCGCCTGCTACCGGCCCGGCGAGCCGCGCACGAACCGCGTCGAGACCGAACGCTTCCGGCCGTTCACCTACGACCAGCTCATCAAACGCGACAAGGTCAACCTCGACATCACCTGGCTGAAAGACCCCGCCCTCGACGACGCCGACTCGCAGCTGCCGCCCGAGGTCATCGCCCGCGAGATCGTCGAGGACCTCGAAGCGGCCTTGAGCGAGTTCGCCGCGATCGCCGAAGCCCTGTCCGGTCCGAAGGACACGCCCGAACAGAACTGACCGCCCCGAACGCCGCGCCCGATCCACATCGGACCGTCGCGTGGCGTTCGCCCGTCGTACCCCACCGTTACGCTGGTCCGGTCCGGCACCGTTCGACCGGCAGGGGCTCCCATGGCGACCGTCCAGACCACCGAAACGAAGCGACCGATCCTGTTCGAGCGGCTGTGGCAGGTCGTGGTCTTCGCGGCGTGCGCGTGGGGGGCCGCCCACGTCGTCCCGGGCGTCTCGCTCGACGGGCCCGTCCGGCGCCAGCTCCTCGTCGTGGTCGTCCTGAGCCTCTTCGACCAGCTGTCGACCATGCTGTCGCGGTCCATCTCCCGTTCGGGCGTGCCGTTGAGCGTTGGCCGCCTGTTCCGCCGGAACGCCGGCGTCGGCTGCTTCGGGTACACCGCACTGCTCGCCGTGACCGTCCTCGCCGGGCCGATCGCCTGGTGGCTCACCTCCCGGGTCGCCGACGCCATGTCCTGGCCCTTCCGCGTCGAAGGGTTCTGGCCCTTCGTGCTCGCGCCGCTGGTGACGATGGTGCTGACCTGGCTGCCGGTCCAGCTCCCGCGCCTGTTCACCGAGCCCGCGCTGCGGCCGCTCCTGGCCGGTCAGATCACGCGCGTCCTGGCCTCGATCGGCGGCTTCGCGCTGCTCCTCGCCGTCGGGCTGATCGGCTTCGAACCGGACGCGTGGTGGCGGACCGGGATCACCCTGGTCGTGCTCGCCTGCCTGTACCACCTGCCCGGCGTGCACGTCGACTACCGGGCCGAGGGCTGGCCGTGGATCGCGGTGAACCGAGCCATGATCCGCGCGTCCACGTTCGCGCTACTGCTGGGCCTGACGCTGAACACGCTCCTGCTGCTGGCGGCCGAGTGGGCCAGCCCCCACCTGGGCGTCCGCATGACCATCGACGGTTTCTGGACGCTGGTGACGTGCGCGGCCGTACTCCTCTTGCTGACCTGGGCGGTGAGCACACCGCCCGCGCTGAGACGCATGCGCCGGGTCCTCACGGCCCAGAACCTGACCGGGCCCGCCGACGCGGTGTTCGTCGACGTGCGCGTCGGGCGGCACGGTTTCACGCTCGACGCGATCGCGCCCCGGCCGCCGACGGACTAGGCGAGGTCCTCCCGCTCGGGCAGGTGCGTCAGCTTCTCGGGGTTGGCGACCATGCGCACGGCCGTGATCCGCCCGTCGGCGACCTCCACGGCGATCGTCGAGACGGGCTTGCCGTGCAGGTAGACGACCAGCGCGGGCGCGCCGTTGAGTTCGGCCTCGTCGTAGCGCAACTCGGACAGGTCAACGCCGTGCCACGGGCGGGAGGAGACGCCGAGGAGGAAACGCGCGACCTTGTCGGCGCCGGAGACCGGGTTGCGGGCGGCGGTGATGCGGCCACCGCCGTCGGTGATGAGCGTGACGTCGGGCGCGAGGACCGCCATCAGCGACTCGACGTCACCGTCGAGCGTGGCCGCGAGGAAACGGTCGGTGGCCTCGCGCTGGCGCGCCCGGTCGGTCTCGAAGCGCGGGCGGCGGGCCTGCACGTGGGAGCGCGCCCGGTGCGCCAGCTGCCGTACGGTCGCCTCCGGCTTGTCGAGGGCCTCGGCGATCTTGGCGTGGGGATAACCGAAGACCTCGCGCAGCACGAAGACCGCGCGCTCGTCGGGGCCCAAGGTCTCCAGCACCACCAGCATCGCCAGCGACACCGACTCGGCCATCTCGACCTCCTCGGCCACGTCCGGGCCCGTCAGCAGGGGTTCGGGCAGCCACGGCCCGACGTAGGACTCGCGGCGGGCGCGGGCCGCGCGCAGGCGGTTCAGCGCGGTCGTCGTCACGACCTTGACCAGGTACGCCTTCGGGTGGTCGACGACCGAGAGGTCGACCGCCGACCAGCGCAGCCACGAGTCCTGCACGGCGTCCTCGGCGTCGGCGACCGAACCGAGCATGCGGTAGGCCACGGAGAACAGCAGTTTCCGGTGCTCTGTGAACAGCTCGGTGGTCGTCGGCATGATTCACCCCTTGCGCGCCGGGATGGCGCAGCTCTCCTTGAACCCCTCCGGCGCGAGACCGAGGGCGTGGTTGTTGCGGCCGTAGAAGTTCTCCAGCGCGATCGTCGCGGTGATCTCGACCAGCTGCGCGTCGGAGAGGTGCTCGCGCAGGCGCGCGTTGAGTTCGTCGGTGACCTCCGGCGGGGTCACCGTCATCGCCTCGGCGTACTCCAGGACCGCGCGCTCGACCGGTGTGTAGCAGGTGGCGTCGCGCCAGTTCGGCACCGACTGGATCTTATCGGCGTCGACGCCCTCCTCGACGGCCAGCCAGTGGCCGAAGTCCATGCACCACTCGCACTCGATGGTCGCGGCCGAGCGCATCGTGGCCAGCAGTCGCAGGGACGCCGGGGTCGCGTTCCACTTGGCCGAGCCGAGCTCCATCCGCAGCGTGGTCATGAGGACCTTGCGGTTGTGCCCCGCGACGACGGCCGGGCCGAGCTCGCGGCCGAACTTGCGCTTCGAGAACCAGGACACGAAGCGGTTGGTGAGGGTCCGGGGCGGGGTGGTGGAGATGCGGGACATGGGGGGCTCCTTTTTTCCGTGAACGCCCCTTGGGACACCTCGCGCGGGCGGGACGTGACAACGGGTGAGCCGGATTACAGCCAGGACTCCGCCTCGGCGAGCGCTTCCGGTGTGTCGCAGTCGAAGTAGGGCGGCGGGCCGGGGGAGGTCCAGCGCAGTTCGACGCGGGGGAGGGGGCCGAGGGTGCGGCGGAGGGAGGCGCCGGGGGCGGTGTCGCGCGCGGCCTGGCGGAGGGCGTCGGCGCGCCAGCATCCGCAGAGCCACTGGGGGTGGTCGTCGTCGGTGTAGACGGCGCCGTCGGCCGCGCCGACCGCCGCGCGGAGGGCGTCGGCGGCGGCGCGGGTGAGGAGGGGGAGGTCGGCGGCGAGGAGCCACACGTGGGTGGCGGTGGCGGGGATGCGGCTCAGTCCGGCGGCGAGGGCGTGGGCGGGGCCTGCGCCGGGTGGGTCCTCGGTGACGGCGGTGACGTGGGCGGGTAGGCCGGTGTCGGGGCCGACGACGACGGTTGGCGTGCCGGGCGGAAGGGCGTCGACGACCCGGTGCAGGAGGGGCCTGCCTTTGAGGAGCAGCAGGGGTTTCGGGGTCACGCCGCCCATCCGGCGGGATGCCCCGCCGGACAGGATGACGGCTGCGTCGGCCGTGGGCGGCTGTGTCATGGGCTTGCCTCTCGGTATACACGAGACGGTATTCATGTACCGCCGAGTTATCCACAACCGGTGGGTTGTCCACAGGCCGGATTTCGCGCGCTGGCGGGGAGACGGTGCCGTCCCGCATGGTCGACTCATGGCGATTTCCGCGACAGAGACGACCCGCATCCGGCTCGGCTCGCCCGAGGACCTCCTCGCGGCGACCCCTTACCTGCTCGGGTACCACCCGAGCGAGTCCATCGCGTTCCTCGGCCTGGCCTCGGGGGACGTGAAGGTCACCGGCCGCTACGACCTGTCGGGCTCCGGCGCCCCACGCGACCCGACCCGCGTGGTGGAGAACCTATCGCGCCAGGGCGTGGACTCCGTCCTGCTGCTCGGCTACGGGCCACCGGGTCACGTCACCGTCGACATGGACATCCTCCGCGACGCCCTCGCCCAGGCCGGGCTGCCCGTCCGGGAGGCGCTGCGGGTGACCGAGGGCCGCTACTGGTCCTACCTGTGCCCTGGCGTGGACTGCTGCCCGGTCGAGGGCACCGCCTTCGACCTCGCCGGGGAGCGCGTATCGGCGGCCATGACCTTCGCCGGGCTCCAGGCCCTCCCCAAGCGCGAGGACGTGGCCGCGCTGATCGCGCCCTGCGAAGCGGAGGCGCGCGCGGAGGTCCGCGCCGCCCTGGCCGCGAAGAGCGCGAGCCTGTCGGAGGAGCTCCTCGGCGCCCGCGACACCACCGCCCGCTGGGACGCCTGGCGGGACGAAGGCGTCATGCTGCTGCGGCGGGTCGTCGCGGAGGTGCGCGAAAGCGGGCGGCTGCCCGAGGTCGGGGACATCGCGAGCCTGTGCCTCCTGCTCGGCCACGACCGCATCCGCGACGAGGCCTGGGCCCTCGTCGACGAGAACGAGCCCGAAGCCCTCGTCCCCCTGTGGGTGCGCCTCGTCCGGCACGCCGAACCCGAGCACGTCCCCGTCACCGCCTCACTGCTGTCCTACGCGGCCTGGCGCGCGGGCAACGGCGCCCTGTCCCGGATCGCGGTCGAACGGGCCCTGGAGGCCCAGCCCGACTACCGCCTCGGCCTGATGCTGACCGACGTGCTCAACGCCGCCATCTCACCCACCGCGCTCCCGCCCATCACCCGCGAATGGATCGCCGCGACCTACGCCGAGGACGCCGCCTGCGAGGAGGAGGTCCGCGACGTGCCCGTGTAGACGTTCATCGAGTCGCCGCGCAGGAAGCCCACCAGGGTCATCCCGAGCTCCGCGGCGAGGTCCACCGCGAGCGTGCTCGGGGCGGACACCGCCGCCAGCACCGGTATCCCCGCCATGGCCGCCTTCTGCACGATCTCGTAACCGACCCGCCCGCTGACCATCAGCACGTGACCGGCCAGCGGGAGCGCGCCCGCGCGCAGGCGCTCGCCGACGATCTTGTCGACGGCGTTGTGGCGGCCCACGTCCTCACGGACGGCGAGTTCGGTCCCGTCGGGCGCGTAAAGGCCCGCGGCGTGCACCCCGCCTGTGCGCGCGAAGGCCTTCTGCGAGCCGCGCAGACGGTCGGGCAGCGCGGTGAGCGCGACGGGGTCGACGGGAGCGGCGTCGTCACGGATCGGCCAGCGCACCGCCTTGGCGGTGACCTCCCGCAGCGCTTCCAGGCTGGAGGTGCCGCAGGTCCCGCAGGCACCGCTGACGGTGAAGCCGCGGCCGGCCCGGTCGGGCACGGCGATGTGCGGCCGCAGGCGCACGTCCAGCACGTTGAGGTCGCTGTCCATGCAGTGCTTGGCGGTGACCACGTCCTCGAAGGAGGTGATGATCCCCTCGGCGTAGAGCCAGCCGAGCGCCAGGTCGACGTCGTCGCCCGGCGTGCGCATCGTGACCGACAGCGGCTCACCGTTCAGCTGGATTTCGAGGGGCTCCTCGACGATCAGCGTGTCCGCCCGGAAGCCGCGTTCGCCCTGGTGAATGCGCTGTACCCGGCGTCTGTCGGTCACTCGTCCCATGTTTCCCGAGCCTACGACAAGCATCCGACCCGAGGGAGAATCATGTTCGCTTCGCCGCATACCCTTCACCGCGCCCGTCCCGTCCGTGACCTGGCGCTTTACCTGCTCGCCGCCGTCGCCTTCCTCATCGCCGTGAGTCTTGAGTCACCCGCCGCCCAGGCCGACCCCGGCCCGCGCTCACCGCGCATCGTCGGCGGCACCCTCGCTCCACCGGGCGAATTCCCGTGGATGGTCCGGTTGTCCATGGGCTGCGGCGGTTCCCTGTACCGGCCCGAGCTCGTCCTCACCGCCGCCCACTGTGTCGCCGGGGTCGAGGACCCGCGGTCAATCACGGCTACCGCCGGCACCGTCGACCCGGACGACCCGGAGGCCCTCACCAGCACCGCCACGGCCGTCCACGTCGCCCCCGGCTACGACGGCATGGGCCGCGACTGGGCCCTCGTCCGGCTGAAGACGCCCATGCACGGCCTCCCGCTGCTGCCGCTCACCTCCGGCACCGCCGCCGACCACGGCACCTTCACCGTCACCGGCTGGGGCGCCACCGAACCCGACGGACCACAGTCCCCGATGCTCCGGATGGCCACCGTCGACTTCGTCGACGACGACACCTGCGCGGCCGCCGGAGGCTCCTACGTCGACCTGGTCCCCGAGGAGGAACTGTGCGCGGGAGTCCCCGAAGGCGGCGTGGACAGCTGCCAGGGCGACTCCGGGGGCCCGCTCTTCCGCCCCGACGCCGAGGGCACGGTCGTTCAGGTCGGCATCGTCAGCTGGGGTGAAGGCTGCGCCGAGAAGGGCAAGCCCGGCGTCTACACCCAGGTCAGCGCCTTCACCGAAGAGATTGCCACCGCGGCCGCCGACCCCACCTGGTAGCCCGCCACGCCACCGAGACCCGGGTGCGGCCGCCCTCCCCCGCGGCCGCACCCGGCCGCCCGACACGCCCACAGAACACCAGGTCTCACGACACCCCCGCGATACCCTCGCCTGGCCTCGCACGACAACCCCCGCCAAGACTCGGGTACGGCCGCACACCCTCCCGCGCGGCTGTACCCGACCAAGTCCCGACGCCTCCGCCTTCACGACACCGTGTCCCAGACGCCGCAGCTCCAGCCCGTCCCAGCCGGGGCCGGGGATACCGCCGCCGCGGCCGCGTTCGCCGCCTCCCACGCCTGAGCCTGCGACCGCACCCACCGAAATCCCGAACCTGAGCAGCGACGCCACTGCCCACGCGGCACCGCCTGCGCCAAGGCTCCACGCCATCCGGCGGCCGTAGCGCTCACGGTCTCCGAGTAACCCCCGCCGCCGTCGAACCCTGCGTCCCCGTCGCCCACACAACGCTCAACCCCACCGACCACGCTCAACCCAATCGCCGGCCGAGGCGCCACAGCACGACCGTCCACAAGGCGCTCGGACGACTCGACCCACCACATTCCCGCCGCCGAGATCGCAGGCATGGCTCCCGGGCCTTTCGCTCAAGCCGTGCGCGCCTTGTGGCTCGGCTTCCGAGCCGCTGCTAGGTGCCCTTCGGCAACGAGACCTTTGGCCCTCCGACACCACGGTTCCACCGCCGACGCCTTCGTCCGCCCCGGCCCCGTCCTGCCGTTCTCTGTCCGATGTCCGCCGAGCCGCTTCGCTGGAAGCCCGTGGCACCGGAACGCTTGCGTCTCCGGTGCCACAGCCTGCCGTGCCCTTCGCTCACCCGGATCGGCTCCACCACACGTGCTGCCGTGTGGCTCGGCCTCCACAGCACGGCTGGCGCGGCACCTCTGGGCTTCGCGGCGATCGCGGCGATCGCGTCGGATGCGGCTGGCGAGGCGTGGGGCTCGTGTGTTCGGCGCACCGCTACCGGCCTGGTACGCGCCACTTCGCGTTCAGCTGATGCCGCCCTCCGCCGAGCCGCCTCGCCGGAAGCCCGTGCCCACCGGCCCCGGTCCCTCCGGTGCCACAGATCGCCGTCATCGTCACTCGCCCGGGCCGCGCCGCCGCACGTGCTGCCGTGTGGCTCGGCCTCCACAGCACGTGCGGTGGCGCGGCACCTCTTGGCTTCGGTTCGCCGCGATCGCGTGTTCGGCGCACCGCTACCGGCCCGGTTCGCGCCACTTCGCGTTCAGCTGGTGCCGCCTTCGTCCGCCCCGGCCTGTCTCGCGGTTCGCTGTCCCCTGAGCCGCTGAGCCGCTGAGCCGCCTCGCCGGAAGCCCGTGCCCACCGGACCCCGGTGTCTCCGGTGCCACAGCCTGCCGTGCCTTACCGCCGTCCGGACCGCGCCACCGGAAGCGCTGCCGTCCGCCCCACCTGGATCGCCCTTCCACACGCCGCCGTACGGCTCCACAAACCCCGTCACGTTTGCCGTGAGCGCTTCTCGGCGCTCGCCACTCACGCCGCCGACTCAACCCGCCGGCTCACGCTGTCGAGGCTCGCGCTCGCCCGCCGTGGCTCCGCCTCTCGTGGGTGATTCGCTTGTCCCCGTTCCGTGAGGCCGCGCGACATCCCGTCGTCTTACCGCGCGTGGCGCTGACGCCTGTGGTCCACGAGCTTGGCATTTCGCACCTGCGCCCGCCTGTCGCCGGCTCCGGGATGCGTCTCCGCCGTCGATCGGGCGTCGCGGTGGCCGCATCACTCGCAGCCGTCTCACGTCACCCGAAGCCTTCGCCGCTACGGCAACCTGCGTCGTCTCAGCTCGCGAGGCGCTCGTCCGCACTGGTCTCGGCCCGTGAAGCTCGGCCCGCGAAGCCCGTGCCGGAGCCGCCCAGCTGAGAGAACGGCCGTCCTTTGCTCGCCGCTGAAGCCCTCGCCGCGTCGCCGACCTCCGCGCCCGTTTGCCGAGGCTTCGCCGCCGCGCCTTGTCCGCAGCCGACCGGCACTTCGCGGCTCCGGTGCTCGCCCCTGACCTCGTGTGGAGCGGCCGACGGTGTCCACACACGTTCGCATCCCGCTTCGCGGGGATCCCTGTCCACGCGTGTCAGTGAACTGAGATCCGCTCCGGATGGGACCGCCGATGCCACTCGCGCTTGTCGCCGCCGCCGGTGCCGGGGCCGGCGTCATGCCCGTCGTGCCGTCGCGGCCTCGTCTGGCGTGCCGTCGTCGCCGACGGCCGGAGGGGCTGCCGCATGGTCGTCTGCCGCCGGCGGTCGCCGTGTTTCCCGACCGCTTCGCCCACCGTCCCGGCTCGGGCGCCCTTCGGTTCCGCAGTTCCCGGAAGCTGTCAGACCCGGGCCGGTTCAGCCGCGAGCGAGCTCGTGGACGACTGCCGGGCGAGAGGTCCCGCGGACAACATCGTTCCTCCGCTCCACCGCGCCGTCGCCACCCCGCCCCCACGATGCGCGACCACAAAGTTCACTATTAGTGGCGGATCCCCGTCATCCTTCGCTCCGTGTATTCCATTCCGGCGCTCTGTGTTGAAGGATCGTCTCGTACCCGCCGCCTAATGTGGAGGACTACCCATGCGAGTGCATACCGTCGTGGCGCTGAGTGCGTGTTTCGCCGCGGCTTTCGCCGCCGGGAGTGCGACGTCGGCCGCCGCGCGGCCTTCGGAGTCGGCGGCGCTCGTGCTCACGACCGAGGGGTCTTCCGGGACGGCTGTCGCGGAGTTGCGGTGCGAGCCTACGGGCGGCACGCACGCCCAGGCGCCGGAGGCCTGTTCCGTCCTCGCCGGGGTCGACGGGGACTTCGACGACCTCGACGTGGCGCCGGGGACGATCTGCCCGACGATCTACGACCCGGTCGTCGTCACCGCCAAGGGCCAGTGGCGCGGCACTCTCGTCGACCACGTGCGCGAGTACGCCAACACCTGCGAACTGCGGGCCGCCACCGGTCCCGTCTTCGCCCTCTGAGACCTTCCACCACACCCCCGCCAGACGGGGTGTGTCGGCGCCCCCGGCGGTTCCCAGGTACTGCCGGACCTGGACGTCTCCCAGACCTCCGGGGGCGCCGACACCGACCCTTCGAGGAGCCCGAGTGATGCGACTGATCGCGGTCGGCGCGCTCGCCGCCGCCGCCATTGCCGCCGCCGGAGGCGCGAGCGCAGCCGCCGCGCCGGCCACGGCGTCGGCCGAGTTGACGCTCACCCGGACGTCCGAGGGGCGCGAGCCCCGGACGGTCACCCTGCGGTGCGGCCCGGACGGCGGCGACCACCCGTACGCCGCCGACGCCTGCGACGCGCTGTGGGCCGCGGACGGCGACTTCGACCGGCTCACGGGGGCCACACCCCCCGAGCAGTGCCCGCTCCAGTCCGCGCCGGTCTCCGTGCGCGCGGAGGGAACCTGGACGGACCATCCCGTCGACGTCGCCAAGGACTACCTCAACCCCTGCTTCCTCGATGCCGACGCGGGGGTCGTCTTCCGCTTCTGACCGACCTTGCCGAGGGGAGACGCCCCTCGATCCACCGCGTGCCGGGCGGCGGATCGGGGGGCGTCGCTAACGCCCCACCGGCCGCGTCGCCCCCGCTAGGCGCAGGCCCCGTGGCCCTCGAACGGCGACTCGCCCAGGTCCCAGTCGCCGGGCATCCGCTCGTCCATCGCCCGGTACCAGACGAACGCCAGCTTCGCGTAGCCGCACGCGCTGGGATGGACGCCGTCGGGTGACATGTCCCCGGCCTCCTCGCCGACGACGTGCTGCGGCACGAGGTGCACGCGCCCCGGGTGGGCGGCCTCGGCCGCGTCGACGACGCCCGGAACCTCGGCGTTGTAGGCGTCGACGTAGGCGCCCCGGACGTCGTGTCGCCGCGGGATCGTCGCGACGAAAAGGCGCCCGTCGGCGGGCAGCCTCGCCATGATCTCGCCGACCAGGTCGGCGAGCCGACCGGGCGCGTGTTCGCGGTCGCACGCGTCGCACAGGTCGTTGGTGCCGACCATGAGCAGCACGATCTTCGGTTGAGCCTCGTCGATCCAGCCGTCGATGAACGCCGACAGCTGGTGCACGCGGAACCCGGAGTGCCCCTCGTGGTCGGGGTCGTCCATCGTGCCCCGGCCCTTGGAGCACTTGAAGCGGTCCCACGTGTCCCTCGGGCAGCTCCCGACGAAGTCGGGCTTGATCCCGGCGTCGTCGCGCAGTCGCAGCCACAGGTCCTCGCGGTAGCCGTCGTAGGCGACGAACCTGGGCATGCCGCCCGTCGCCTGGATCCCGAGGGTCATCGAGTCGCCGAGCGGCATGATCGGCGTGAACGCCTGCTCGGCGGACGGTGGAGGAGGCGACGGCGACGGCGGTGACTCGGTGCCGTGCGCGACCGCGCCGACGACGACGCCGAGCACGATCACCGCGGCCAGTCCGATCTTCAGCGTCTTCGTGGGCACGCTTCCCCCATACCCGGATGTAAAGAGGACACCGCGTCCGTCCGGGGGCGCCGCTCAGTAGCGCAGTTCATGCCCGAGCAGATCCAGCGTCGGCCCGTCCGGCGGCTCCTCCTTGGGCGTTCCCAGCGGCAGGGTCAGCGTGAGCCGCGACAGCGTCGTGTACCCGGCCGACGTCAGCGCCGCCAGTGCCGGAAGGTCGCGCGTCTCGGGCGCCACCGACAGGTGCGTCAGCCCGCGTTTGCGGGCCTCACTGGCGACGCGGCCGAGCAGCGCCTTGCCGATCCCGCCGTTGCGGTGGGCGGAGGCGACGATGACCGGCTCGACGGCGCCCGCGCGCCCGTCCAGGATCAGGCCGATGAGCCCGACGACCCCCGCCTCGGCGTCGTCGGCGACCCACATGCCGGTCAGGTCGAGCCTGGTCAGGTACCCCTCGAAGGCCGCCCCCGGATCATGTCCCCCGTACTTCGGGTCGGCGTAGAGCTCCCGGTGCACCTCGACGAGTTCCGCCCACAGGGAGCGGCACGCCAGATGGTCGCTCGGCCGGTATCCACGGATGACCGCCTGTGCCTGGGTGTCCACCATGTCTCATGTCTACTCTCATTTGGGGCACTGTGGGGCCTTACCTACCCGGCGGCGGCGCTACGCTCCCTTCCGTGGACCTCGCCTACCTGCGCGCACACCCCCACCGGGTGCCCATGCTCATCGAACATCAGCGAATTCGCTGCACGCCCGTCCCGGGCGGCTCGGTCGGCGTCGCGCAACGCCTCACCCTCGACGACGGCGGCGACGTCTTCGCCAAGTTCGTCGAGGACGGCCCGGCGGGCCTGCTGCATTCGGAGGCCGCGGGTCTGCGCTGGCTCGCCGAGGCCGGCGGGCCGCCGGTCCCGGAGGTCGTCTCGGTCGCCGACGAGGTCCTGGTCCTCGACTGGGTCCCCGCCGGCGAGGCCACCGCGCACGCCGCCGAGGAGTTCGGTGCCGCGCTCGCGCGCATGCACCGGGCGGGAGCCGAAGGCTTCGGGGCACCCTGGCGGGGCTTCATCGGCCGCCTCGGCCAGGACAACGGACCCGGCGAGGACTGGCCCTCGTGGTTCGCCGAACGCCGGCTTCTCCCGTACCTCAAGGAATCCCGCGACACCGGCGCACTGTCCACTGAGGACGTCGTCGCCGTCGAGGCGGTGCTCGGCCGCGTCGCCGAACTCGCCGGTCCCGCCGAAGCGCCCGCCCGGCTGCACGGCGACCTGTGGCCCGGCAACGTGCACTGGGCCGCCGACGGACGCGCCTGGCTCATCGACCCCGCCGCCCACGGCGGGCACCGCGAGACCGACCTCGCCCAGCTCGGACTCTGGGGCGGCGCACCGCATCTCGACCGCATACTCGCCGCCTACGACGAGGTCCACCCACTCGCCGGCGGCTGGCGCGAACGCCGGCCGCTGCATCGCCTTCACCTGCTGCTGGTCCACACCGCGCTGTTCGGCGCGACGTTCCGTGACGAGGTCGTGTCGGCGGTCGCCGAGCTGCGCTGAGAGTGTTAACCGCGCGTTGACACGCGGCCATTGTGGAGTGATCACGTCCTCTGCCAGACTTGCGGGCCGTTGATCCCCTCAATGCCTGGAGCATCATGCGAAAGACAGCATCGGCGGCCGTATCCGCACTGGTGGCACTGGCCCTCGTCACCGTGCCGGGCGCGCCCGCGCAGGCCGCCGCGGCGACCGTCGCGGTCGACTTCACGAAGGCCGTCGCGCGGCTCGACGCCGCCGACTACGGCCTCGACATCACCGGGTACGGCAGCAAGAACTACATCACCAACAACGCCACCCATCAAGGGCACGTGCGGCGGCAGGGCTTCGGCGTCATGCGCATGGAGTTGATGTGGGAGAACGGCCGGCTCGTGTGCGGTGGGGACGGCTGCGAGCGCACCGACTACGACGGTGACGACTGGGTCGCGGCGATCCGGGACCTCGGTGCCGAACCGATGCTCATCCTCCCGTTGAGCGGGACCCGCACGGCCGCGGCCGATCTCGCCGACGCGCTGTCGATCTACGACCACTTCGCCGCGACCGGGGCTCCGGTGCGCAAGTTCATCGTCGGCAACGAGACCGACAACGGCGGCAACCCCGACAAGGTCGACGCCGCCGAGTACGTCGCCCGCTTCAACGCGATCTACGACGCGCTGCACGCCCGTGACGACGCCGTCGAGGTCGGCGGGCCGGGCCTGGCCTCGTACGGGACGGAATCGTGGGAGTACCCGTACATGGAGGCCTTCCTCCAGGGCTCGGGGTCGCGCACCGACTTCGTCGACTACCACGACTACGGCGCCGGTTACACGCCCGCGACGCCCGAGCAACTCGTCGGACCGGTCATCACGAAGATGGGCACCGACATCGCCGACCTCAAGGCGCGCATCGCCCGCCTCGTCCCCTCGCGGCCCGGCGGCATTCCCATCCAGATCGGCGAATGGAACATGGACTACGTCGACGCCGAGGACCGCATGGTCACGCACCTGGCGACGGTGTGGGGCGCCGCGGCGATGGGCACGATCCTGGAAAACGGCGCCTCCTCGCTGATCTACGGCGACAAGAACGGCAACGCCCGCGACAACACCGGTCTCGGGATCACCAGCACCGAAGGGGAAGGCACCATCCCCGTCAACGCGCCCACGCCGGTCTACCACGGCATGGGCATGTTCACCGGTGAGGGACTGTTCCGTCAGTTCGGGTCCACGGTGGTCGAGACGACGTCCAGTGACCCGCTGCTGCACGCCTTCGCCTCCACCGGATCCAAGAACATCGTCCTGGTCAACGGCGGGACGGCCGCCACGACGACGAGCCTCTCGCTCACCGGCTACACCGCCGGTTCGGCCGCGATCTGGCAGTCCACAGGGGACAGTCAGGCGACGTGGACCCCGCACCGGACCGGGACCCTGGCCGTCAGCGGCGGAACCGCCTCGATCACCCTCCCCGCCCGCTCGGTGACCACGCTCGTGCTCGCCGACCAGGGCCTCAAAGCCGAGTACTTCCCCAACACGGCCCTCTCCGGCGCGCCCGCCCTGACTCGTGTCGACGAGACCGTCGACTTCGACTGGGGGCAGGGCACACCCGGCGCCCCGATCGCCGTCGACGACTTCTCCGTGCGCTGGACGGGACAGGTCGACGCCCCCACCGCCGACACCTACTCCTTCATCACCACAACGGATGACGGCGTGCGGCTGTGGGTCGACGGGCAACTCCTCGTCGACGCCTGGACCGACCACTCCAAACGCGACGACGTCGGCACGATCGCGCTCACCGCCGGGGGGCACACGATCCGGATGGAGTTCTACGAGAAGGGCTACGACGCCATCGCCCAGCTCGCCTGGTCGACGCCGAACATGGCGCGCCAGGCGATCCCGGCCGGGAGGCTGAACCCGGCCTGAGCGTCGAAGCGGAAGCGGCGGTGTCCACATCGGACATCGCCGCTTCTTCGTGCCCGTCACGTTCCGGCCGCCCGCGGCACCTACACACCGTCGGCGCGGCAATCCCTGCCCCGCCGTGGAAACAGGAGGTTCCATGACCAGGCCACGCGGCCGAAGGCGGGAGCGGCGTGACGCCGTCCTCGCACCGTTCATCAGCGGGACCCTGGCGGCCTCCCCGGGCATGTACACCGCCGCCGGACCCGTCGCGCTCGTGCTGCTCCCGGCGGCCGTGAGCGGGCTCGTCGCGTTCCTCATCGTCCGTCGTTAAAGGGATGTGGCCTTCCGCGTCACGCTTCGCGGTCCGCCCGGACCCTAAGAGACGAAGCCGTCCATCATCTTCCGAACAGGAGAGCCCTGTGGTCGAAGCCGATGAGGTGTTGGCGTCCACGGACCCCGACCCTCTCATGGCCATCGCCCCTCGCGCCTCGACGACTTTCGAGGAGTTCTGGCGTGACAGTTACCTGATCCTGGTCAGGTACGCCGGTCATCTCGGCGCCATGCCGGGTGACCTGGAAGACGTCGTGCAGGAGGCGATGTGCGACGTGTTCCGCCACTGGCTGGACATCGTCGATCCGCTCGCCTACGCCAAGACGGCACTCCGCTCGCACGTCGTGCGCCGCAACACGCGCAGACGCAAGGGCGCGGTCCCCGGACTGGACGAGATACCGGAGCCGCGCGCCGACGAGAGCGCCCAGCCCGAACGCCTCCTCGAAGACGCCGACCCCGAACGCGTCGAACGCCTGCTCCGCCTGCTCACCCCCGAGCAGCGTGCCGTCGTGATGGGTTTCATCACCGAGCGCTCGACGGCCGAGATCGCCGCGCTGCTGGGGAAGACACCCGAAGCGGTGCGCAAGCTCCTCGAACGCGCCAGACGCCGACTGCGTCCCGCGCTAGCCGAAGAAGCCACCGGATCGACGCGGCACCCGCGCGTCCGGCCGGGTGGAAAGGAGGACCGTGACTTACCACGATGAACCAGCGCGGGATCCGCACGCCGACCGTGAGCTCGACGCACTGGCGGAGGCCTTGAAGGAACGGCTCGACGCCGCCGACGCCGCCGCCGAGCGGGTCACCCCCGCCGAGGTCGAGGACCGCCTGCGACGCTTCCTCGACGCCCGCGTGGCCGAGACCGACGATCCTTTCGCCGGCTGGGTCGAGCTCGACGAACCCGACACGGTCCCCACCGGCCGGATACTCGCCGAGGGGCCCTTCGAGGCCGACGAGCGCGCCTACGCCGACGTCGCCAGGATCCAGGCCGAGGCGGAGGCCCTGCGCATGGAGGCCGCGAGGCTGCGCGATGAGGCGGCCTGGCACTGCCTGCGCAGCGAGCGGTTGCTCAACGGCGCCCTGGAGCAGGCCTCGGCCCGCATCGAGGCGGCCCGGCGGGAGGCCGAGTCGATCCTCGAAGAGGCCCGGCGGCACGCCGCCCAGATCCGGGAGGAGGCGCGCGAGGAGGTCGCGCGGCCCGAGGTGCCGCTGGTGATCGCGTGGCAGCGAGGGAGTCGCCAGGTGGTCGTGCTCGACACGTGCTTCGCCGGACACGGTGAGGGGACAGCCGTGCCCGACGGGTACACCGAGCGGCAGAACGGTGCCGGGCGGTTCATGGCCTCCCTGGCCGCCGCGCTGGCCGGGGGCGAGCGACGAACCGGTGACCGCCGTAGCGTCCGTGCACGCGGTCCTCGCGCGGTGGAGAGCGCCGCTACCGGGGTGCACTGGGAGACCGCGTTCCTCGACCTTGAATCGAGGGTTCGCGCCCATCTGGAGGAACTGGCGGAGCTGGAACCCGTCGCCCGGCCCGCCGAACGCATGCCCATCTACCTGCGGGCGCCCGTGGAGTGGGCGGCCGGGGAGAACGGGCACGGCGCGCTCGTGCCCGCCGAGGACTGGGACGACGATCTCGTCGACACCGGCGGCCGCATCACCTGCTGACGAGGACCCGCCCGGCCACTGGAGCGATCAGTGGCCGGGCGGTCGTCAGGTGCGGATCAGTAGACGCGCGAACCGATCCAGTCGTCGTGGCCGTAGCCGACGGGGTTGGCGTAGTTGCGGGCCGTCAGCGCGAAGTTCGTCCGCGCGGCCGAGCACGCCGCCAGTTCCAGGACCGAGCCGGACGCGGTCCCCGCGAAGGAGACGCACAGGTCGGCCCGGCCGGCCGGGTGGATCTTCGTTCCGTCCACGGTGAATTTCTGGTTGGCACCGCCGTGGCAGTTGTACAGAATCAGGTCCGCGCCGGCCGCGATGGTGCCGCCCTTGACGTCGACGCAGCGGTCGTGCGACAGCTCGACGTGCAGCGAACCCCGCGCCGGGTCCTGCCAGAAGCCCTGGTTGCGGCCGCCGTGGCAGGCGTAGGAGGTCAATTTCGTGTTGTTGCGGGAGTCGTAGCCCTCGGCGTCGACGCACTGGCCGGTGTCGGCGCTCTTGAGATCCTTGAAGGTGAAGAAGCCGTTGTACAGGGTGCCGTGGCTCGTACTGCCCGGGTCGACGCAGGTCGCGGTGGCCCAGCCGCTGTTGAACATCTGCGTCATGCATTCGGCGAAGGCCCCGTGCCCGGCGTAGTTCGGGTGCAGCGACTGCCGGAACGCGTGCGAACTCGGCAACAGCGACGTCTCGACGTACACACCCCGCGCCCACGTCACGTCCTCGCAGACGCCGTGGCCGTCGAAAAGCCTGCTGGCGTCGAGGAAGCGGGCGCCCTTGGCCATCGCGCCGTCCCGGATCCCCTTGCCGAACAGGGGAACCGCCTTGTTGCGCGCAAAGGCCGCGTCGGCGAGGTAGAGGGTGCAGCCTCCGGAGTACCAGCCGGGGAAGTTCGGGTTGTCCTCGACGTCGGGACTGCCCGGGCTGGGGTAGTTCATGACGACGAGTTCGTAGTCGCCCGTGAGGTATCCGGCGTCGGTCATGGTCTTGCGGACGCTGTCGATGCTCGCCTCGACGCCCTGCCGCGACACCGCGACCTTCGCCGCCCAGGTGTCGCTGTACGTCGGCCAGCACGGGCCCTGGAACAGGATCCGGCGCGTGGCGCAGTCGGTGGCGACGGTGCCGAACTCGATGCCGCCGGCGTCGTTGGCGCCGATGACGATCCACACGAGCTTGAGGTGGGTGTTGCGGGCCTTGATGGCGAGATTGTCGCCCTGGTTGAGCTCGGTCCACTGCCGTGCGCCGGATCCGGCGATCAGGTTCGGGGTGGCGCCGCCGGAGCAGGCGACGTTGTAGCGGACGTCGGCGGGGATGCCGACGCGGTGGATCGCCTGGTCGAAGGAACGGTCGCAGAAGTTCTCGGGGTTGAGCTGGTGGGTGCCGGGCACGTAGTTGCCGACGCCTTCGCCGGAGATCTCGGAGTCGCCCATGGTGATCAGCGCGGTCTTGCGCGTCTCCAGTGGACGGATCGCCGGGTCGCCGTAGAGCGAGGTCGCCTCGGCGGCGCGGATCGTCTCCAGGTTCGCGGGGAGGGGTGTCGGCGCGGGTCGCGCGGCGGCGGCCTGGGCCGGGGAGGCCGCCGTCAGGGCGGTGACCGCCAGCAGAGCGGCGGCTAAGACCCCGGTCAGGCGGGTCCTCTTGGGACGGTCGAATGTGGACATCGCTGGCCTCCTTACGAGTCGGTAGGGCGAGGTTATCGTTACCGACCGGTAGTGCGGAAGCCCCAGAGCGGAGAACTGTCACCGCACGTGACGGCGCGACGCCCGAGGGCGCCGCGCCGGTAGGTGTGGTCAGTCGTGGAATCTGCGGGCGAAGGGGCGGTCGTCGCCGAACAGCAACGCCAGTCCCCCCGCGGTGAGCAGGATCAGGCCGATCCCGACCAGGACGTTGATCGTCCGGCCGGTCACCGGCAGCGTCTCCTCGCCCTGGATCGCCGGAGCGGCGAACCCGGCAGCGACGGCGGCCTCGGCCGGCGCCTCCGCGATGACGGGCGGTGCCGCGATGACGGGCGGCACACCCTGTTCTCCGGCGGGCGGCTGAAGGTCGACCGGCGGGCAGACGACCTCTTCAGGAGGCTGCTCGCAGGACATCCCCGCGCAGACCGGCGGAGGCGGAGGCGTGCACGGCTCCTCTTCGCAGACCGGCGGTGGAGGCGGCGGCACGCAGGGCTCCTCCTCGCAGGGAGGAGGAGGCGGAGGCGTGCACGGTTCCTGTTCGCACGGCGGCGGTGTGCACGGTTCCTCCTCGCACGGAGGCGGAGGAGGAGGCTCACACGGCGCCGGCGTGCACCGCGGCGGCGGCGGGTTGCCCGGGCCGCCGGGGCAGGTGTGGGTCAGCTGGAACTCTCCTTGACCGGGCAGTCCACCGGTGATGAGCGCCTCGGCCCCCGACAGCGTGTAGCCGGAGGGGCTGTAGATGACGCCCTTCATGTTGGCCTCGCCCTGGCCGATGGTGGTGAACTCGCTGATCGTTCCGTCCTCGGTGAACGAGGCTTCGAGCTCGACCCACTGCGCGTCGCTACCCGGAAGCACGAACACCCAGGCGTCCTGACCGGCCATGGTCACGCCGGTGCAGTCCTCCGTCGATCCCACGTAGACCGGATCGTCGGCCATGGCTCCGATGTGGCCCTCGTTGACGTACACGTGCGTCTCGCCCGGTCCGGGTTCGGAGATCGCGGCGATGACCGCGTCCTCTTCCGCCGCGGACGACCCGGCCTTCTTCTCCTTCGCCGGGTCGTCACCGGACACTTCGCAGGCCTCCGGTGATGGTGGGCCCACTGGAGCGACCGGCCCGACGAACATGCCGTCGGCGTCGTTCCCATGGCCCCGGCCGGGACTGTCGTCGCAGGCGACGGCCTCGGTCGTCTCATCGGTCGTGGTCGCCTCTTCGGGCGCCACGGCGTCCGGTGCGGCGGCCGGTTCGTCCCCGGTGACCACCTCGTCCGAACCCGGGTCGTCCGCGGACGGCTCGGTGAACTCCGGATCGTCGGCGGGCGCCGCGTACTCGGGTTCGGTGTTCTCCGGCTCGACATACTCGGGCTCGGTGTACTCGGGTTCGGTGTAGCCCTCCTCCGGCGGCGGGTACTCCTCGACCCACTCCTCGGGAGCGGGTTCGGTGTACTCGTCGGCGGGCGGGGCGTACTCCTCGGCCGGAGCCTCCGACTCTGGTTCCGCGGCCGGGGCCTCGTACTCCGGCTCCTCTTCCTGACCGTCCTCGACCTGCTCGACGACGGTGTCCTCGCCCTTGTCCTCGGGCCTGTCCTCGCCGGACTCGGCCCAGGCGGCGGTCGGCGCCCCGAAGATCGCTACCGCGAGGCCGATGGCCAGCAAGCCGCCCGACACTGTTTTTCGCATGACTTCCCCCTTGGTGAGGGTGTTGGGCCGGTCGTCGAGCGGGTGCTCGGCGACGCTCGGGCATGTCATGCGATGGACTTGTCATCGGGGTAGCGTCGTGCGGCTTGGTTATCGGATGCTCGATCTGTCCTGCCGAAGGGGCGACATATCGGGTCGAATTCTACTCGCTATTGCGGATGAAAGGGAAATCCCAGTTGCGCAGTGCTAAGGCCGCTTCGGCGATCGACTGGAGCGGGCGGCGGAAGGTGCGCGCCAGCGCGGCCTCCAGGCGCCAGGCGTGCCGGCTGTGCTGCGCGCTGATCCAGAAGCGGTGGCGTTCCTCGGCGTAGGTGAAGGCGACCTCGATGCCGGGCGTCGACGGCTCGGTCGTCCACTTCACGTCCGACAGTTCCGCGATGGGCGCGTCGACGGAGAGCCGGATGCGGTTGAGGAGTTTCGACTGGCGGGTCATGACCAGCCGGCGCTTCGACAGCAGGAGCAGGAACTCGCCCGGGAATCCGCCACCGGCCCGCAGGCACGGGGTGAGCATGAGGACCTCGTCGTCGGAGCGGAGATTGCGGCGCAGGCTTGGCACGTGCCGGCTCAGGGTGATCGTCGCCAGGCCGGACTCGGCCGAGGCCGCCAGGAGCGTGCGCGAGAACCTGTCCATTGTTTCCCCCCACTTGCTGGTGTGACGGAATGCTGACACTTTGACTAACGTCTCTTGGGCAAATGAGTAACGCTCAGTTGTCGTGGGACGGACAGCTTGTGCGACTCGGCTAGCGTGGGCCCGCCGACCCCAGGGGAGAGACATGACCGAGTTTCAGTTCCTAGTCGAGGGCGTTGAGGACGACACCGACCTCCGTGACCTGCACCGCTGGTTCGCCAAGGATCCCGACGCCCGTGGAGCGCGACTCATCGAGGCGCCCCTCGAACCCGGCCAGATGGGCGGGACGGCCGAGGCGATCGGTCTCGTCATCAACGGCGTCGCCGCGATGGGCGGCGTGCTCGCCGCGATCGCGGCCTGGCGGAGCATGCTCGACCAGCGCCGCCGAGACGGCGGACCCAAGGTCACGGTGACCGGGCCGAACGGAAGTTCCATCACGATGGAGAACACCACGCCGGAACAGGCGGCGGCGATCTACCAGGCACTGGAGGGCGGCGACGATCACGCCCGGTAGCGCCAGACCTGGAAGCCGTCGGCGGTGGGGCAGGTGAGGTGGACGGGCGTCCACGCGCAGAGGCCGTAGGCGCGGCCGAGGCTCGTGTACGTGGTCACCTCGCCGAGGTGGACCGAAGTGCCCGACGGGACGTGGAGCCACGTGACCGGGGCCGTCGTCATGGCGAGTTCGGGGACCTTCTCCCAGGGCTCGTGGTGCGGGTAGGGGGCGTTGATCGCCTCGTCGTCGTCGACCGGCAGATAGTCCCAGTCCGCCGGGTATTGCACGACGCCGTCGGGTCCCGCCTCGATGAGCTCGACGCCCGACCGCAGCACGAGCGTGTCCGACCCGAATCGCCAGGCGTTCCACACGTAACCGCTCACGTCGACCATCACGGCCTCGATCCCGCCGTCGCGCCACTCGGCGACGATCGACCCCGCGGCGTCGCTCCCCTCCGGGGCGTGAAAGCGAACGCAGGCCATGCGCCCGCAGGAGCCGATGGACGCCGTGAACGACCAGTCGGGTGCGATCAACTCGACCTCGCCGAGGGGCTCCCCGAGGGAGACGTCGTGGGCGGTGAGCCTGTACACGGTGTCCTCGCGAGCCAAGGTCCACACGATGCCCTGCTCGTCAAGGGCCATGTCCCTGAGATCCAAGGCGTCCGGAAGGCGGTGGCCGACCTCTCCGGTTCGCAGATCGAGTCCCGGCAGCGCGCTCGCCGCCACGAGCATCAGTCCGGCGTCCCAAGCCACGAACACCTCTTCGGCCGGGGGCATCTCATGGCGCCACCGCTCCTCGCCCCACCGGTCGTAGCCGACGAGAGTTCCGGCTTCGGTTCCGGGCACCGTCGCCACCGACCACATCGCCTCCCCGGACACCGGGTCCAGAGCGCTGACCTTCACGATCGACACGGTGTTCATCGAGTCCACGGATGTGCCGACGACGGCCGGGCCGCCGTGGACCGTCCGCAGCCTCAGCGCCGTCGCCTCCGGATGGGCGGGGACGTCGGCTCGCCAGCGCAGGGTGCTCGTCGGCAGGTCGATGGCGGTCACGGTGAGATCCCGCTGCGCCGGGCCGCTCAGGAAGTAGGCGGAGTCGCCGATGACCATGGCGTCGAGGAGCCTTCCCGGGTCGGTTCCCGCCGGATAGGGGATCGGCGCGGCGACCGCCCGAAGTCCGTGCACGGCCGGGACGTCGACCCCGCCGGACTCCGTGACGACGACCCCGGCGGCGGTGATGGCGGCCGCGCCGATCGTCGCGGCGACGGCCAGCGCGGTTCGCCGCCGCCACCAGGGTTTCGGGGGAGCGGGCTCCGTCGAGCGGTTCTTGACGAACGCGGCGGTCGAGCCGCCGTCCGTGGTGCGCCGACGGGGCTTCGGACGCGACCGCGGCAGGTGCCGGTAGACGTCCTCCATGTCGAGCACTTCGGGCCCACCGGGCACTCCCCGGGTGAGAACGTCGATGAGACCGCCCGTGAACGTCGAGTAAGGCGCGTCGGGCGGCGACATCGCCCGTTGCGTCCGCGAACTCGCCGTCAGCAGATAGGAACCCGGCACCCGGACGTCCGGTGTCGGCGTCGCGTCGGCCTTCCCGCCCGCCGACATGACTCCGGCGGCCCGCCCGGAGTAGCAGCAGTCGAGGATCACCACGGTGTGCGCGGCCCTCGTGCCCAAGCGGGCACTGAGGTCCTTGAAGCGCAAGGCGGTCTCCGGACGGCCCGGCAGTGTCCCCGGCAGCCCGAGATAGAGCTCGCCGCTCCGGCTGACCATGCCGTGCCCGGCGTAGTAGACGACGAGGGTGTCGACGGCGGCCTCGGCGGCCTCGGTGACCGCGTCCAGGATGCCGCCGGGGGCCGCGACCACGCAGTTCCCGGCGGGCAGGCCCCACGTCTCGGGGTCGGTGAGCAGCGACTCCAGCGCCCGGACGTTTCCGGCCACCGCGGGCAGGTTCGCGAGGTCGCGGTATTCGGCGACGCCGATGAGGACGGCACGGGACGCGGCGGGATCGGCGAGGGTCATGTCAGCTCCGGTAGATCCAGACGCGGAACCCGTCCGGGGCCGGGCACGCCAGCCGGGTGCCGGTCGACCGGCAGACGCCGTGCTCGGGCGAATCCGGGTCGATGAAGGTGTCGACCGTGCCGAGCGGCGTCACCCGGCCGGTCGCCGGATCGGTCCAGTCGAGCCGCACGGTGCCTTCGAGGAGTTCGCCGGCGAGCCGGGGGCGCTCGGGCGGAGGGACCGGGGCGTTGATGGGCGACGGCGGCGAATCGAAGATCTCATCGCAGGTGATTCCACCCGACTTCAGGCCGCACCGGGCCTGATTCAGCTCCACGCAGACACTGCCGTACTCGCAGTTCGTGAGATACAGCAGGCCGATGCCGGCCAGCCGAACCGTCGCCCGCGGACGCTCCGCGCGTTCATGAGCGGCGAGCGTCAGGCCACCGTCGTCGACGAGGACGGTCCACAGGATTCCGTCGGCGTCGACCTGGGGTTGGGGGACGCCGTCCCCGCGGAGCCGGAACACCGGCGCCCCCGTGGCGATGTCGAGAACCTCGAACTCGTCCACCGACCGCCGCACCGGCCACAGGTGACCGTTCGGGGCCGATCCGTCAACACCCCGGACAGGGGCGACGTAGTTGTCGTAAGGGTCGTCCGAGGACGGCGCGTTGCCGGTCGCCCATACCTCGGCGCCCGTGGTCAGGCGGAACCCGGCGACGCCATCGGGCTTCTCGGCGATCACCATTCCGGCCGCGGTGACCAGCCGGATCTCCCACGGCGCGGCGAGCCGCCAAGCGCCGGTCTTCGCACCGGATTCGAGGTCGAGCAAGGTCACCGAAGGACCGAATCGCGGCTCGATCACCGCCAGTCGCCCCGCGACGCCGACGAGTCCCACCGCTTCCCCGGAGGACGAGTCGCCGTCGTTGGCCCACGTCCACTCCTCCGACCCGCTCTCCAGGTCGATCGCGGTCACGGTCGTGGTGTTCGCGGACTGCCACGACGTGAAGAACACCCGCTCACCGATCACGGCGCTGTCGGTGAAGCGACCGGCGCGGGTCCCCTCCGGGTAAGGCACCGGCTCGCCCACCTCCTCCAGCGGGTGGACCACCGGATCGCCCCCGGCCAGCACACCGCTCCCGGCGACCACGGCCGCCACCGCCACCGCCGCGACCGCCGCGCCCACCGCCAGCGCCTTCTTTCGCGTCCACCACCGCCGTGCCGGGAGCGGGACCGCCCTGTTCCGCAGAAAGGCCCGCGACCGACCGCTCACCGACAGCCCGGGGGCGGGCTCCCCGGCCCCGGTCAGGCGTGGGTGCAGGCGACGGTGGATGTCGCGCAACGCGAACAGCGGCGGTCCATCGTCGGCACCGGTGGTCAGCAGCGCGATGAGTTCCCCGGTGAAGGCCGTGTACTTCGCCCCTTCTGGTGCGCTCGCCCTCCTCGTCGGAGCCGTCGCGGTCAGTACCGACAACCCGCCCGGTCCCGCGCGTCCGCCGATCAGCCGCGCGACCATGTCGGCCTCGGCGTCGTCGCGGGCGAAGCCCGCGTGGCAGCAGTCGAGGATGACGGCCACATGCCTCGCCCCGCCCGAGGCGAGCGCGTCGCGAAGGTGCACCCAGCGCAGGGTTGTCGTCGCGTCCGCGCGTTGGCTGTGGCTCAGCCCCAGGCACAGTTCTCCGTCCAGGACGAACCCGTGTCCGGCGAAGTAGACGATCAGGGTGTCGCGCGTTCTGGCGGCGGCCGTCCGGACGGCGGCCAGGATCTCGACCTCGGTGCCGACGGGGGCGGTGACGTGATCATCGGGCAGGTTCCCGACCTCGGGGTCGCGCAGTAAGGCGCTCAGCCCGGTGATGTTCGCGACCACCGCGGGCAGTCGCGGTATGCCGTCCCCGTGGTAATCCGCCACCCCGATCAGCACCGCGCGGGAAGCGTGCGGGTCGGCGAGTGTTCCCCCGTTGTTCACGGGGTGAACTTATCGGCCGTTTCGGCCGGTCCACAACCGTCGTTTCAGTACCCCAGCGCGGCGCACTGCCCGGCCCAGGGCTGCACCCAGCACCACATCCACAGCGCGAAGTCGGCGTACCCGGGCCATGGCCACTCGGGGTCGCCCGGGTCCTCCCACGGTGGCGTCTCGCCGCTCTCGGGGGAGCGCGGTGGCGCCGTCGTCGGCTCCTGGGTGGTCTTCTCGGGGGCGGGTTCGGTGGTCTTCTCGGGCGCCTTGGGCTGTTCGGTCCTCGGGGGCTTGGGTGCGGGCGGGGGGAGCGGCTGGGGCGAGTCGCTCGGCGTGGGCACGGGCGGTGCGACGGCCGTCGGCGGGGGAGCGCCGTCGGCGAGCATGGGCGTGGGGGAGCCGCCGTCGCCGCCTTCGGAGACCGAGGCCGCGCCCACGGCGACGACCACGGCGGTCATCAGCGAGGCGACCGTCATCAGCCCCGCTATCGCCACGGTGTGCCTGCTCAACCACCTCGGCATGCCCGACCCCCGATCATCGACAGCGCACGCGGGTCGCGTCCACGGGAGGGTGCGGCACCCTACGCTTGTCATGCGTCGTCGACCCGTGGGAGCGAGTTCCGCTACCCAGCATTGCCGACATCGCCGACAATGGCGACCACCTGCTGAATGTGGCTCACGGTAATCGTACGAACATGCAGGGTAAAGGCACCCATCAGGGCGTGTCCACCTTCCCAGACTCTGGAATGCTGTGGGTCATCCCCACGGAGTGGACCACTGGTCGGCCACGGTGACCCCGATGATCGACACAGATGAGGGAGGAAGGCAGATGGTCAACGGCGAACGCGCCCGCGGCACCACCAAGAGCGGCGGGACCACGCGCACGGCTGCAAAGAAGCCGACGCCACGCAAGAAGGCAACCACCGATCGCAGCGTAGCGAATGTGGCAGATCCCGCGTTCGTGCAGCTGCTGACCCCCGACGGCGAGAGAGTCGAACATCCCGACTACTCCGTCGACTTCACCGACCAGGAGTATCGCGACCTGTATCGCGACCTGGTCATCGTTCGACGGCTCGACACCGAGGGCACGACCCTCCAGCGCCAGGGCCAGCTCGGCATCTGGGCCAGTCTCGCCGGCCAGGAGGCCGCGCAGATCGGTTCCGGACGGGCCCTCGCCGAGCAGGACATGGTCTTCCCGACCTACCGCGAGCACGGCGTCCTGTGGACCCGCGACATCGACCCGATCATGCCGTTCGGCCTGTTCCGGGGCGTTGACCTGGGCGGCTGGGACGCGCAGAAGTACCGGTTCCAGGGCTACACGATCGTGATCGGCGCGCAGACCCTGCACGCCACCGGTTACGCCATGGGCATCACCAAGGACGGCAAGGTCGGCACCGACGACGGCGAGGCGGTCATCGCCTACTTCGGCGACGGCGCCATCAGCCAGGGCGACGTCAACGAGGCGTTCATCTACGCCGCGGCCTATGACGCGCCGGTGGTGTTCTTCTGCCAGAACAACCAGTACGCGATCTCCGTGCCGGTGCACAAGCAGGCCAAGACGCCGCTGTTCAAGCGTGCCGACGGCTTCGGTTTCCCCGGCGTGCGGGTCGACGGCAACGACGTCCTCGCCACGTACGCTGTGACGAAGGTCGCCATGGACCGCGCGCGTCACGGGCAGGGCCCGGGCCTCATCGAGGCCTTCACCTACCGGATGGGCGCCCACACCACCACCGACGACCCGACCCGTTACCGGGACAAGTCGGAGGAGGAGGAGTGGCGGCTGAAGGACCCGGTCGCGCGCATGCGCGGGTTCCTGGAGAAGCAGCAACTGGCCGACGACGACTACTTCGCCTCGATCGACGCTGAGGCCGCCGAACACGCCTTGAGCCTGCGGGAGCGGGTGCTGACCCTTCCCGAGCCGAAGCCCTCGGCGATCTTCGACCACGTGTACCCCAACGGTTCCCCGCTCCTCGACGCCGAGCGCGCCGAGTTCCTGGCCTACCAGGAGTCCTTCGAAGGGAGTGGTCACTGATGCTCCAGTCGACCATTGGCAAGGGTGTCAACCTGGGCCTTCGCCGGGCCCTTGAGGACGACTCGAAGGTCCTCATCATGGGCGAGGACATCGGTCGGCTCGGCGGTGTGTTCCGGGTGACCGACAGCCTCCAGAAGGACTTCGGCGAGGACCGCGTCATCGACACGCCCCTCGCCGAGTCGGGCATCGTCGGGACCGCGATCGGGCTGGCCATGCGCGGCTACCGGCCGGTCTGCGAGATCCAGTTCGACGGTTTCGTCTACCCGGCCTTCGACCAGATCGTGTGCCAGCTGGCGAAGATGCACAACCGGTCGATGGGCAAGATCGCCCTGCCGGTCGTCATCCGCATCCCGTGGGGCGGCGGCATCGGTGCCGTCGAGCACCACTCGGAGTCCCCGGAGGCGTACTTCGCGCACACCGCCGGGCTGAAGGTGGTCGCCTGCTCGAACCCGAACGACGCCTACTGGATGATCCAGCAGGCCATCGCCTCGGACGACCCGATCATCTTCTTCGAGCCGAAGCGCCGGTACCACGAGAAGGGCGAGATCTCCGACGACGGAGAACTCGGTGGAGCCTTCCCGCTGCACAAGGCCCGGGTCGCGCGTGAGGGCACCGACTGCACGGTCGTCGCCTACGGCCCGATGGTGCGGACCTGTCTCGACGCGGCGACCGCCGCCGAAGCCGACGGCCGCTCCCTTGAGGTGATCGACATGCGCACCCTGTCGCCGCTGGACATGGAGCCGGTGTACGACTCGGTCAAGCGCACCGGACGCCTGGTGATCGTGCACGAGGCACCCTCGAACGTCGGGCTCGGCGCCGAGATCGCCACCCGCGTGATGCAGGAGTGCTTCTATTCACTGGAGGCCCCCGTACTGCGGGTGACCGGCTACAACACGCCGTATCCGCAGTCGAGGCTGGAGGAGGAGTACCTCCCCGACCTCGACCGGGTCCTCGACGCCGTCGACCGCACGTTCGCCTACTAGGAGCTGCCAGTGTCACGTCTACAGCAGTTCATCCTCCCCGACCTGGCCGAGGGGCTGACCGAGGCCGAGATCCTCCAGTGGATGGTCGCCGTCGGGGACAAGGTGGAGCTCAACCAGCCCTTCGTCGAGGTTGAGACGGCGAAGTCCGCGGTGGAGATCCCCTCGCCCTACGCGGGTGTGGTCACCGAGATCCTGCGGGACGCCGGTGAGACCGTCGACGTGGGTTCGCCGATCATCACGATCGACACCGACCCGAACGGGGAGGCCCCGGCCGCTCCGGAATCGGCCGCCGCTCCGGCGGCGGAGACCGCCGCCTCGAACGGCGCCAAGATCGGCGAGACGACCGCCGACGGGCGTACGGCGGTGCTGGTCGGGTACGGCGCGAAGGCGCCGACGACCGTGCGCCGTGCGCGCAAGGGCGCGGCTCCGGCCGCTCCCGTGGCTCCGGCCCCGGCTCCCGTGGCGGCCCCGGCCCCGGTGGCTCCGGCTCCCGTGGTGGCGACGCCCGTCGCCGTCGGCACGGTGCTGGCCAAGCCGCCGGTGCGGAAGCTGGCCAAGGACCTCGGTGTGGACCTGCGCGCCCTCGTGGGCAGCGGGCCGCAGGGGAGCATCACGCGCGACGACGTCCAGTCGGCCGCGTCGGCTCCCGCCGAGCCCGTCGTGGTCGCGTCGCCGGTGGTCGCCCCTTCCGCCGGAGACACCCGCATCCCGGTCAAGGGCGTGCGGAAGCTGACCGCCGAGAACATGGTGGCCAGCGCCTTCAGCGCCCCGCACGTGACGGAGTTCCTCACCGTCGACGCGACCCGTCTGCTCAAGACGGTCGCGAAGATGCGCGAGTCGGACGAGTTCAAGGGCGTGCGCGTCGGGCCCCTCGCACTGCTCGCCAAGGGCGTCCTGCTCGCCGTCAAGCGTCACCCGATGGTGAACTCCTCGTGGGACGCGGCCAACGGCGAGATCGTGGTGAAGGAGCACGTCAACCTCGGGATCGCGGCCGCGACCCCGCGAGGGCTGATCGTGCCCAACATCAAGGCCGCCGACACACTGTCGACCAAGGAGCTCGCCGAGGCCCTCGTCGAGCTCACGTCGACCGCGCGGGA
Organism: Phytomonospora endophytica; assembly: GCF_014202425.1. GTDB lineage: Bacteria > Actinomycetota > Actinomycetes > Mycobacteriales > Micromonosporaceae > Phytomonospora > Phytomonospora endophytica. The sequence continues at coordinate 456,534 of NZ_JACHGT010000006.1, forward strand.
CGGCAAGACCCCGCCGGCCGACATGACCGGTGGCAGCTTCACGATCACCAACGTCGGCGTGTTCGGTGTGGACACCGGGACGCCGATCCTGCCCCCGGGAGAGGCGGCGATCCTGGCCTTCGGCGCGATCAGGGACATGCCCTGGGTGCACAAGGGCAAGGTCGTGCCGCGGAAGGTGACGACGCTGGGGCTGTCCTTCGACCACCGGATCATCGACGGCGAACTGGGGTCGAAGTTCCTTGCCGACCTCGGCCGCTTCGTGAACGACCCGAAGGGGACGCTGCTGGCGTGGAGCTAGCGCCGAGCTTTCCCTTCCTGCTCTTGAGGATCGAAAGCGAGTGAGGCGGCTCACCTGTTAATCGTTGGAGTAAATCCGGCCGCTGCGATGTTATGTAGGCACACACATCGCAGCAAGGCCGAAACAACGGAGATACTCCTGATGAGCAGGTTCCTGTCCAACCGCAAGCAACTTCGAGCCGAGCGCGCCCACCAGCGCGCGCTCAACCGCGCCGCCGCGCAGGTATCGTCCCGCTCCGTGCGGGACGAGATCCTGAAGGCGCGGACCTATGCGGGGATGTAACGCGAGAGAGAACGTCCCGGCAGCCGAGGACCCGTTACCGATGAGGTAACGGGTCCTTTTTGATTGGGTGGGGGTCGGGGCGGCCGTGATTCGCGCTTGCGTTTCGGGTCCGGTGTGTGGGTATCGAGTCGCGTCTCGATCGGCTGCCGTGGGGTTTCCCGCCGACTGTCGCGGCTTCGTGCCGGGCGCCGCCGCTGGGAAGGCGCGGTATCGGCACGTCTGCGCGCCGCCGAGGAGCGGTTTGCTCGCTTGGCGAGAGGTTTCCCCGCCGACCGCTGTGACTTCGTGCCGGGCGCCGCCGCTGGGAAGACGCGGTCTCCGCACGCACCCGCCCGGTCCCGCCCGCCTGGTCTAGGCACGGTCCGGCGACTGGCGGAAGTTCCTCCCGCCGCATCGGTGTCCACGCCTTCGTGATCGATGGCCGTGCCCGGGTGCGCCAGCCGGGATGCCTGCTCGATTCGGTTTCGCTAGTTCGCGCCGTTCGGCCGACCCGCCGCGCTCGTGCCGAAGGCGTGACCCGCCTGCTTGGGCGCGAGGTCTCCGCTCGCACGCCGAGGCCCGGGGGCGCCTCGCTCTTCCGGTCTGGCGCGCCGCCGCCGGGCGTGACTCGATCGCTTGCTCGGAGAGCCTTCGGTCCCACGGGGAGGGGTGTTCGGTTCGCGTGTTCGCTCGTGGATGGTGTAGCCCGTCTTGGTCTGGCGCGCCGCCGCCGGGCGTGACTCGATCGCTTGCTCGGAGAGCCTTCGGTCCCACGGGGAGGGGTGTTCGGTTCGCGTGTTCACTCGCGGATGGCGCGGCCTGTCCGCTCGCTGGCGAGGCGAGGCGACCGTGATTCGGCTGCGCGCGCTCGCCTCTCCGGCCTGCCGTACCGACCTCGGAGACGTGGGCCGCCCGCCTGCGAGAGGTTTCCCGCTGACTTCCGCGGCTCGGCTCGGTGCGCCGCCGTCGGCGCCCGTTCGGGTTTGCTCCAGGTCCCTGCTCGCTTCTCGGCTTCTCGTTCTTCGTTCGCCGCCGGTCCGCCCACTCGCGGTCGCGGCCATCGGCCGCTTCGGCTGCGGGCCGTCCGGCGCGTCCCCGCCGACGGCCGGGAGATCGGCCGGCGGAGGCGTCGCCGCACCGGCCACGGCGGCCTCGTGCGATCTCGCCCACGCGGCTTTCGCGGGCGGCCGTCACTGCCGGGCGCAGGCGCAGGCGGGTCGGTGGCGGGGTCGGTGGCGGACGCCCGGAAGACTCGTCACCCGCCCGGCGGCTCCTGCCTCGGTGCGCGATGTCGCGGCCCGAGGCTGTGGTGGCCGGGTGGGGCCCCAGCGTCGCGGTCGCCGCCGGCCCATCGCGCAGCGCGGACCAGCCGGCCGGGCGGGAAACGCCGTGTCCTCCGCCACCCCCGTCGCGTGCCCAACCCCTCCCGTCACACCGCCCCCGCGACTCCCTCAGCCCTCGTCCACCCCTTCTGCCAGGGCGTTCACTCCCGCACCGGCACCCCGTCCCGTCGTCTTCCGTCTCCTCTTCGTCCTCCCGGGGGCCGCTTTTGCTTAAGAATCTTCGGCCCGTAAGCCAGCTCACCTTGTAATCGCTGGCGTTTCCCATGGATCTGCGCTGTAATTAAAGGGACTCACAGAGACCAAGACGCCCCAGGGGGATCCGATGACCAGCTTCCTCTCGAACCGCAAGCAGCTTCGCGCCGAGCGTGCCCACGCTCGCGCACTCCACCGCGCGGCCGCTCAGGCCTCGTCGCGGGCCGTGCGCCACGAAATGCTGATGTGGAGCTCGAGCAACCGTTTCGGTGGCTAGCCCACCCGACAGACTTTGACTCCTCCCTCAGAAAAGGGCCGCCACCGACGGGTGGCGGCCCTTTCATATGTCTCGGCCACCGGTGGTTTTCCGGTGATTCACCGACCGGCCCGACATAAGGGATCTCCGCAGGCCCGGCCCATGCCGATGACAGCGAGGAACGACGCACTCGCCGCACCAGTAAGGTCCCGGGAGATGTAGCGTGTACCACTGTTGAAACGGCGCATCATAGGAGGCGCAATGACTGAGCCGACCAATCCGCCCGCCGCACCCGGCGACCAGCCGGGCGCGACGCCGCCGGAGAACGTCGACGAGGAGCGCACCACGATGTTGCGCCCCGACTCGACGCCCCCCGCGGCGCCGACTCCGCCCCCGCCGGCCGTGCAGCCACCGCCGCCGCCCGCCGAGGAGCCGCCGACCACGGTGATGCCCGCGCAGCAGCTCCCCCCGCCGCCGCAGGCCCCGTCATCCGCACCCCCGGCCCCGCCGCAGGCACCCCAGGCGCCTCCGCCGCCACCCGCCGGACCGGTCCCGCCGCAGGCCCCGCTCGGCCCGCCGCCCGGCTACCAGCCGCAGCAGCCGCCCCAGCAGCCGCAGCAGCCCTACGGCATGCCGCCGCAGGCCCCGCCGCCTCCCGGCGCGCCCCAGTACGGCCAGCAGCCCGGCGCCCCGGTGCCGCCGCCGGTCTCGGGTCCGCCCGTGTCCGGCCCCCCGGTCTCGGGTCCGCCGGTCCCGCCGCCGGTCGCTCCCGGCTCCGAGGCGACCCAGCGCATCGAACTCCCGCCGACCGGCCAGCAGTACGCGCAGGCCCCCGGCGCCCCGACGTCCGGCCCCGGTGCTTACGGCGCTCCCACGTCCGGTCCCGGAGCGCCCGGCGCCCCGGTCTCCGGTCCCGGCGCTCCCGGCGCCCCGACGTCCGGTCCCGGCGCTTACGGCGCCCCCGGCGCCCCTACCTCCGGTCCGGGCGCCCCCGGCGCGACCGCCGCTCCCGGCGGACCGGCCCTCGAACCGGGCCAGCCCCTCTGGGGCGCGGCACCCGCCGCGGGCCCGGGCGAGCAGCCCCACCAGCCGGGCGCCTACCCGCAGCCGGGCGTCGACCAGAACCCGTACCAGCCGCACGGCATGAGCGACCCGAACCAGCCCCCCGGCACGCCGCCCCCTCCGGGCGTCTACCAGCCGGGCATGCCGGGTCAGCAGCCCTGGGGCGCGCCCCCGCCCGCCAAGAAGGGCAAGGGCCTCTGGATCGGCATCGGCGCGGCGATCGTCGTCGTCGTGATCGTGGTCGGCATCATCGTCGGCATCCAGCTCTTCGGCAGCGGCGGTTTCGAGACCGGCGGCTGCATCAAGCAGCAGGGCAGCGGCACCGAGGCCGTCTCGGTCGACTGCTCCGAAAAGGGCGAGGGCGTCTACAAGATCGGTGAGAAGAAGGGCAGCGCGGCCGAGTGCCCCGACCCCTCCCTCCCGACCTTGGACGTCGACGGCCAGACCTACTGCCTGACGCCGAACCAGTAACGAGCGCATCCCGGCGGCCCCGGTCCACCTCGCGGTGGGCCGGGGCCGTTCGTGATCCCACGCACAACCGCTCCCCGCTCCCGGTGGGCGCTCCCGCCGGTGGCAGGCTTGTCGCATGGACGCCGCACCGACCACGCCCCCGCAGGCCCGCGTACGCGCACCCGAGCTCACCGGCCGCGGGTGGCTCAACACCGGCGGGAAGGACCTGCGCCTCGCCGACCTGCGCGGGAAGATCGTCCTCCTCGACTTCTGGACCACGTGCTGCGTCAACTGCCTGCACGTCCTCGACGAGTTGCGTCCCCTTGAGCACAAGTACGCCGACGTGCTCGTCACCGTCGGCGTGCACTCCCCGAAGTTCGAGCACGAGCGCGACGCGGCGACCGTCGCGGCGGCCGTCGAACGCTACGAGGTCGGCCATCCCGTCCTCGACGACCCCGACCTGACGACCTGGAAGCAGTACGCGGCCCGCGCGTGGCCGACCCTGTCGGTCGTCGACCCCGAGGGTTACCTCGTCGCCAGCATGGCCGGTGAGGGTCACGCCGAAGGCCTCGACCGGCTCGTCGCGAAGCTCGTCGCCGACCACGAGGAACGCGGCACCCTCCACCGCGGCGACGGCCCCTACGTCCCGCCGCCCCCGGCCTCGGGCGTGCTGCGCTTCCCCGGCAAGGCACTGCCCCTGCCCTCGGGAAACCTCCTGGTCAGCGACTCCGCGCGGCACCGGCTCGTCGAACTCCTCCCCGACGGGGAGACCCTCGTGCGCGTCATCGGCTCCGGCGAACGCGGCCGCACCGACGGACCCGCCGCCGAGGCGGCCTTCAGCGAGCCCGCCGGCATGGCGCTGCTTCCCGAGCACCTCGCGGGCGAGGTCGGCTACGACCTGGTCGTCGCCGACACCGTCAACCACCTCCTGCGCGGCGTGCGCCTCGCCGACGGCGAGGTCACCACGATCGCCGGATCCGGGCGGCAGTGGCGCGGGACCGTCGACTACCACGCCCACGACGCCATCGCCGTCGACCTGAGCTCGCCGTGGGACGTGGTCTGGCACGACGGCCGGGTCGTCGTCGCGATGGCCGGTATCCACCAGCTGTGGTGGCTCGACCCCCTCAAGCGGACCGCCGGGGTCTGGGCGGGCACGACCGTGGAGAGCCTGAAGGACGGGCCGCTGCCGGAGGTGTTCCTGTCGCAGCCCTCGGGCGTCGCCTCCGACGGGAAGCGCCTGTGGTTCGCCGACTCCGAGACCTCGGCGCTGCGCTACGTCGAGGACGACGTCATGGGCACCGCCGTCGGGCAGGGCCTCTTCGACTTCGGGCACGTCGACGGGAAGGCCGCCGACGCGCTCCTCCAGCACCCGCTGGGGCTGTGCGTGCTGCCGGACGGGTCGATCGCGATCGCCGACACCTACAACGGCGCCGTCCGCCGCTACGACCCGGCGACCGACGAGGTCTCGACGGTCGCCCAGGGCCTCGCCGAGCCCTCCGACGTGGTCTTCGCCGACGGGCGGCTCCTCGTGGTCGAGTCGGCCGCGCACCGGGTCGTGGCGGTCGGGCTCGCCGACGAGGTAGTCGCCGGGAAACGCCACCAGGTCAAGCGCGAGCCGCTGCCGCTGGCGCCGGGCGCGCTGTCCTTCACGGTCGTCTACGAACCCCCGCCCGGGCAGAAGCTCGACGACACCTTCGGCCCGCCGACCCGCCTGGAGGTCACCGCCGACCCGCCGGAGCTGCTCGTCTCCGGCGCGGGTGTCGGCACCGACCTGACGCGCGAGCTGGTCCTGTCGCCCGACGTCGACGGCGGGGTGCTTCAGGTCGTCGCGCAGGCCGCGTCCTGCGACTCCGACGTCGAGAACGCCGCCTGCCACCTCACCCGCCAGGACTGGGGCGTGCCGGTGCGGATCGAGGCCGGAGCGCCCGGCGAGTTGAGCCTGGTGCTGCGCGGCTAGGCGCTGTCGGGGGTCCGGTCTAGCCTGAGCGGCATGACAACGCTGGAGAACCGGCCGAACACGGCGCTGGTCGTCATCGACGTGCAGGTCGGCGTCGTGGCCGGCGGCCACGAACGCGACGCCGTCGTGGCGAACATCGCGACCCTGGTGGCCAAGGCGCGCGAAGCGGGCGCCCCCGTGGTGTGGGTGCAGCACTCGTCGGCGGAGAACCTCCCGATCGGCAGCGCCGGCTGGGAGATCGTGCCCGAGCTGGCGCCGGCGAAGGCCGAGCCGCTGGTCGCGAAGACCTGGCCGGACTCCTTCGAGGAGACCACCCTGGAGGAGGTCCTCGCCGGGCTGGGCGTCGGGCGGCTCGTCGTCGCCGGGGCGCAGACCGACGAATGCGTCCGCTCAACGCTGCACGGCGCCATCGCGCGCGGCTACGACGCCACGCTGGTCTCCGACGCGCACACCACCGAGGACCTGTCGTCCTACGGTGCTCCGGGCCCTGGGCAGGTCATCGCGCACACGAACCTGTACTGGACGCACCATGCCGCGCCGGGCCGCAGCGCGGGGACGGTCGCGACGGCGGACGCGGAGTTCGGGAAGGCCTAGCGGCTACAGCCATCCGTTGTGGTGGAAACGCCACCAGATCAGGCCGCACAGCCCCGCCATCAGCAGGAGCACGGCCGGGTAGCCCCAGCGCCAGCCGAGCTCGGGCATGTCGTGGAAGTTCATGCCGTAGATCCCGGCGACGGCGGTCGGCACGGCGATCACCGCCGCCCACGCCGAGATCTTGCGCATGTCGTCGTTCTGCTGCGTGCCGACCTTCGCCTGGTGCGCGGTCAGCACCGAGGTGAGCAGGTCGTTGAAGGACGCCACGCGCGTGTTGGCGCGCATGGCGTGGTCCTCGACGTCGCGCAGCCACGGCCGCACCGAGTCGGGCAGCTGCTCGCGTTCGCTGATCAGCGAACCCAGCACGCCGGGGACGGGTTCGACGGCGTCGCGGAACTCGATGACCTCACGTTTGAGGAAGTAGATCGCGTCGCTGACGTCGTCGCGGCCGGGGGAGAACACCCGCCGTTCGAGGCCGCTGATGTCCTGCCCGACGCGCCCGGCGATCACCTCGTACTCGTCGACGACCGCGTCGACGATGACGTAGGCGATCCCGCCGGGGCCGTGCGAGCGCAGCTTCGGCGCGGCCATCGCGCGCCGGTAGGCGGTCTCGAAGACGCCGGTGGCGCCGTGCCGCACCGACAGGACGAAGTCGGGGCCGACGAAGAGGTCGATCTCGCCGAGCTCGATCTGCGCGGTCGAGGCGAAGTACTCGACGGTCTTGACGACGAGGAGGACCTGCTCGCCGTAGTCGTCGACCTTCGCGCGCTGGTGTGCGCCGATGGCGTCCTCGACGGCGAGCGGGTGCAGGCCGAGCGCCGCGCTGCCTTCGCGCAGCAGCTTCTCGGGCGGTTCGTGCGCGTCGACCCACAGGTAGGCGGGCGGGCCGAGCTCGCGGGTCCGCGCGATGGCACCTTCGAGGTCCTCGCCCAGGTCCTCGACGGTGTCGGCGTGGATCACCGCGCAGCGCGCGATCGGTTCGTCGGCCATCACCGTCCATCCTCCACAGTCGAGGGGGGCATGGTCGGCGCTTCGCTAAAAGACCGAAAGGCCGGTGCTGGTCGTGAAGGCGTCGAGGGCGGCGACGCCGGCCACGGAGTTCCCCGCCGCGTCAAGGCCCGGGCTCCACACGCACAGGGCGCCGTGCCCGGGGACGATCGTGAGGATCCCGCCGCCGACACCGCTCTTGCCGGGCAGGCCGACGCGGTAGGCGAACTGCCCGGCCGCGTCGTAGGTGCCGCAGGTGAGCAGGACGGCGTTGACGCGTTTGGCCTCGCTGCGGGTCAGGAGCCGGGAGCCGTCGGCGAGGACGCCGTGGCGGGCGAGGAAGCGCCCGGCGAGGGCGAGGTCGCGGCAGCTCGCGGCGATGGCGCAGTGCGCGTAGTAGTTCGACAGGACCGTCGCGACGGGGTTCTCCAGGTTGCCGTAGGAGGCGAGGAAGTGCGCGAGGGCGGAGTTGCGGTGGCCGTGCCCGGCCTCGGAGACGGCGACGGCCGGGTCGGTGTCGAGGAGGGTGTTGCCCGTCTCGGCGCGCAGGAAGTCGGCGACGGCGGTGCCGGCGTCGCCGGTCAGGCTGTGCAGGCGGTCGGTGACGACGATGGCGCCGGCGTTGATGAACGGGTTGCGGGGAATGCCGTTCTCGGTCTCCAGTTGGACGAGCGAGTTGAAGGGGCTGCCGGAGGGTTCGCGGCCGACCCGTTCCCAGATCGCGTCGCCGCCGAGGGCGAGGGTCAGCACGAGGCTGAAGAGCTTCGAGATGCTCTGGATGGAGAAGGCGCGCCCGGCGTCGCCGACCTCGCACACCTCGCCGTCGACGGTCGCGATGGCCATGCCGAAGGCCTCGGCGTCGACCGCCGCGAGGGCCGGGATGTAGTCGGCGACGCGGCCGCGCCCGAGGAGGGGCGTGGCCGCGGCCATCGCGTCGTCGAGGTGCTGCTGGAAGCGCATGGGGACATGGTGCCCGGTGGAGGCGCCGTTCCCGGCCCCACCCGCCGTGCGGGTGGGGCGGTCTACTCCCTCGGTGACAGCATCCGGTCGAGGAGGTTTCCCGTCGCACGGTGCCGGCGACCGGGGGTGACCAGTGGAAGGTCGGTCACGTCGCCAGGGCAAGGGGCGAAACGGCTACTCGCGAGGGCCGAGCATGCGCTCGAAGACGTTCGTGGTGGCGACGCGCACGTGCCTGTTGCGATGGGCGGGCTCGTACAGCGCCAAGGACCAGCCATAGGTGCCGGCGACGAAGATCGTCGTCCCCTGTTCGTCCAGGACCAGACTGCTGTTCTGGACCCTCCTGCCGCGTCCGAGATCGTCCATATAGGGCGACGCCGACAGCAGTGTCTGCCGCGATTTCCGCGGCTTGGGCATGTCCGGGTCGAAGCCGTCGGCCTCGCCGGTGACGAGGCCGGGGATCTCGTCACCGTCGCGCAGGCCGGTGCCCTCCCAGAACCAGTGGCCCGCCTCCCGGACGACGAGCGGAACGGGCCTCACGGGGATGCCGTTGTACTGCACGCCGAGGAAACCCTGCTCGGCGGCGGCGTGGTGCTGCTCCAGCGTCCGCCAGCGGACGGTCGGGCCGTGCTCGTCCGGCGCGGGATCCTCGACGTCGCGTTCCTTGTAGCAGGTGACGACCCGGCCGGCGCGGCCGTCGGCGGACGCCTCCAGCCGGACGTGCCAGTACATGCTGTTGGCCGCCAGGTACGCCTGGTGCGTGCCGCGCCGCCGCGCCCGCTCGGCCAGGTCGCGCATGGGCTTCGACCAGTACTCGTCGTGCCCGGGGAAGACCATCACCGTGTACTTCTCGGGATCGACCCGGCCCTCGTGGAGATCGATCGAGGTCGCGTACGTGACGTCGTAACCGTGCTCCTCGGCCCAGCGCGCGAAGCTCACGTCGAGCTCGAACAGCAGCGGCAGCCCGGCCCCGGCGTACGGGCGGTCGAAGGACACCCGCACGGCCCGCTTCGCCATCCCGGCCAGACGCCCGTGCCGGTCGTAGCCCTTGTAGAAGCTCTTGCCGTTCACCCCGTCCATCGGCCAGATGTTGTAGGCCTGGTGCGTCGTCACCGGCGCCACCACGAGGATGTCGGAGGCCCGCTCCGGCTCGCGCACCACGAAAGGCGTGCAGGAACGGTGCCCGTCGGCGGCGGTGAACACCGCCAGGTACATGCCCGAACGCCAGTCCGCGCCGACCGTCACCGCCCACGACACCGGCCAGTCGCAGGAGACCATGCCCGTCACCGGGTCGGGCGAGGGCAGCGCACCGGGTTTCCCGCCCAGCGACGGACTCTCGGCGACCAGCCGCGCGCCGACGCCCCCGTAGTGCCCGAGCCGGTACACCCCGACACCGAAGTCGTGGCCCGCCGCGACGGCCACGTGGAAACCGATCGTCTCCCCGTGCCCCACGGAGGTCGCCGACGCGTACCCCTGGATCTGCCGCGCCACATCGTCGGCGGCGACGGTCCCGTCGGCCCCGACCTCCCACCCCGGTGTCCCCGCCAGGGTGTTCTCGTCGACGAGGACGTTCGCGCCCGTCTTCGCCGCCGGCCGCACCGGAAGCGCATCCCGACGGCCGATCGCCTCACCGGCCGCGACCGCCAGGGCCCCCGCCCCGAGGACGGTGAGCGCCGCCCGCCGCGTGTAGACCGCGCCTCTCCCCATGGTTCCCCCTGTTTCCGGGCAGGCTGAAGAAGCCCGCTGCGCATACGTGCTGATGGGTGAACCCGGCCGACGCCTACTCGTTCACGCGTGGTTCACGTCGGTATAGACATCGCCCGGAGCGGGAACGGTTGCCACAGGGGAAAAGCCCGGGCAAGTCGGGACACAACCCCGCAAGATCACGTTGACCGGTCCCGATTTCGTGCCGAATGTCCACCCGCCCGGGCGTCGATATGCGCTTGTGGCCTTCGCCACGCGACGAGCGCGCGAAAAACCCCCGCCCCGGCGAACCGGGACGGGGGTGGGAAACGCGAAGACCTACTCCTCGTCGGCGCTCGCCGTGGCGGCGCGCCGGCGCCGGGCCACGATCATGAACGCGCCACCGGCGGCGACGAGGGCCGCGGCCGCGACACCCATGAGCGTCAGGCTCGTACCCGTCACCGGCATGCCGCCGGGACCGGTCGGGGAGGTCGACGGCGTGCCCGACGGGCCGTCGGCCAGCACCTTCGGCTTGAGCGCGGCGACGTTGTTGGCCGACACCGGGTCGGGCTGGCCGGAGCGGACCTCGACGGAACCGTCGTCGCCGATCTCCTTGGAGTCGACCCGCAGGGTGAAGGTGTACTCGCGGCTCGCGCCCGAGGCGAGCTCGCCGTCGAGGCGGCAGACGAGGGTGCTGCCGTCGGCGGTGCACTCGTCGGCGGAGTGGAGGTTGGTGGTGCCCGAGGGGGCCTTGATGACCAGCTCGGCGCCGTTCTCGACGGCCCAGGGGCCGTTGTTGGTGATGGTCGCGACGACCTTCGACTCGGCGCCGACCTTGGCGTCGGGGACGGAGAGGGTCACGGCGAGGTCGGCCTGGTCGGCGTAGGTGAAGACGGCGAACTCGGCGACGTTGTCCTGGCCGCTCTGGTTGTTCTCCACGTACTTCTTGGCCTGCGCGTCGCTCACGGAGGGGTCCGAGAGCACGAGCACCGACGGCGGGTCGACCGGGTCCGCGGGCTTGCCGATCCGCTTGGCGATCGCCGAGACCTGCGCGGTGCCCTTGAGGCGCGCGCGGGGCGGGGCGCCGGCGGCGACGGTGTACTCCAGCGCGGGCGTGGCGAGCTTGCCGTGCGCGGGGATCGTCTCCTTGGTCTCGCAGATGATCCAGCGCTTCTCGCCGTCCTGGATCTCGCAGCCCGCGGGCGCCGAGGTGAAGGCGAGGTGCTGCGGCAGGTTCACGTAGTACTCGATGCCCTGGGCGGGCGAGGCCGAGTCGTTCTCGATCCGGAAGTCCTCGGCGTCGAGGACGCCGGTCTCACCGGGGCGGACGACCAGGTCGTTCTCCCGGACCCACACCGCGAGGTCGAAGCCGGGCTTCTTCATCGCGCGGGCGACCAGCGCGAAGGAGTTGTCGCTCTCCTCGCGGTCCTCCTGCTCGGCGGACACCGAGACCGCGACCTTGCCGATGCGGCGGATCTTGTCGTCGGCGCCGACGGTGGAGTGGACGGTGAAGGCGCGCAGGTTCGCGATCGAACCGGGCGCGAGGTCGCCGAGGGCGCAGGTGCCCGTCAGGCCGTCGAGGGTGCACTTGTCGGCGAAGCCCTCGGCGAGGGTGACGCTGCCGTTGTCGTTGGGCGCGGGCAGCGTGAAGTGCAGGGTCACGCCGGTGGCCGCGGTGTCGGCGGCGACGTCGTTGCGGACGTCGACGCGCAGGTCCTTGTAACCACCGTCGAGGGGCAGGCCGACCACGGGACCGTTGCCGCCGTCCCACGCGGGGACGGACACCGAGAGGTCCACCTGCCCCACCGGGTCCTCGGCCTGCGCGGCCGTCGACAACAGGAAGGCGGATCCCGCGGCGAGCGCGGTGATCCCGACGAGGGCGGCGGCGCGCGTCAGGCCGCGCCGCTGGGAGGACCGGGATGGGGCGAACGACATCAGATCTCCATCTGCGCCGAAGGGCTGATTCAGAGGGCGGTTCAAAGGGGCCGTGCGAGGGAGCGTTCAGGGGCGTCGGGGGTGCGGTGTCCCGGGCCACGAGGTGGATCCCGGTGAACGCCGAGGTGACGCTATCGACCCACACGCCGGTCCGTCGTCAGCCGTTGCGGCGAAGACCGGCTTCGATGCGCAACTGTTACGGCCCGCCTCGCCGAACAATAGGCAGGGCCCCTGTTCATTCAGGCGGATTTTCCCTATGATCCCCAGATGCCGATCACACGCGCCCGGATCGGGGTCGTCGTCGCCTTCATCACCCACGGACTCCTCTACACGTCCTGGACCTCTCGGATCCCCGAGATCAAGGCCGACCTGAACCTCTCCGAAGGCGGCCTCGGGCTGCTCCTGCTCGCCCCGCCCGCCGGCGCCATCATGGCGATGCCCTTCACCGGCGCGCTGTGCGCGAGGTTCGGCACCAAACAGGTCAGTCGCACCCTCATGGCCGCCTACTGCCTCCTGCTCACCGCCATCGGCCTCGGCGCGGGCTCGGTGTGGACCCTCGCGCCCGCGCTCGTGCTCGCCGGAGCACTCGTCGGCGCCTTCGACGTCGCCATGAACGCGCAGGGCGCCACGGTCGAGCAGACCGCGAAGAAGCCCATGATGGGCAGCTTCCACGCCTCCTGGAGCCTCGGCGCCGCCGCCGGTGCCGCCCTCGGCGGCATCTGCGCCCAGTACGGCATCCCCCTGTGGCTTCAGCTCGGCGCCTTCGGCGTGGTCCTGCTCGCCGTCGCCTGGCCCCTGACCGCGCCGATGATCCCCGACCGCCAGAACGCCGAGGGCCAGCGCGAGGGCCGCAGGTCCTTCCGCTTCGAACTGCCCCTCGTCCTGCTCGGCGTCGTCGCCTTCGCCGGGCTGCTCGCCGAGGGCGCGGCGGCCGACTGGACGGCGGTGTTCCTGCGCGACGAGCTCGACGCCTCCGCCTTCGTCGCGGGCTGGGGTTACGGCGTGTTCGCCCTCGCGATGTTCGCCGGGCGCATGGTCAGCGACGTCATCGTGGGACGTTTCGGGCGGGGCGCGGCGATCGCGGCCTGCGCGGTGGTCGGTGCGCTCGGCATGTCGGCCGGCATGATCATCTCCGAGGCGGCCGACAGTCAGGCGGCGTTCATCGTCGGCCTGGCCTTCCTCGGCCTCGGCCTGGCCGTGATCGTGCCCACATTGTTCGGCGCGGCCGGTGACGGTCCGGGCATCGCCGTGGTGTCGGCGATCGGTTACGCGGGTTGGCTTCTGGGGCCGGTGATCATCGGCGGTATCGCCGAGGCGGTGACCCTTCCGATCGCGATGTGGACCATCCCGGCCCTCACCCTCCTCGGCGGGATCGCGGCGCCGCTAGGCGTCCGTGCCCTGGCCAAACAGCGGGAGAAGGGCCGACAGGTCGGCGCGGGATCCGTTGGCTGACACCAGGGCCGCGGCCATCGCCTCCTCCCAGGACAGACGTCCCGAGGCCAGCCGCAGCCAGGTGACCGGATCGGTCTCGATCACGTTCGGCGGTGTGCCACGTGTGTGCCGGGGGCCCTCTCCACATTGGACCGCGCCGTACGGTGGTACCCGTACCTCGACGGCACGGCCGGGCGCCTTCGCCGACAGCGCGCTCAGCAGTGAGCGCACGGCGGCGCGGAGTACGGTCCGTTCGGGCCGCTCGCCGGCGTCGACGGCGGCGAGCGCGTCGGCGACGGACTGCGGGTCTGCGAGCTCGGTCACGCCTAGAGGCTAACCACACACAACTTTGTCCGATCGACCGATGGCGCTGGTGGGAACGGCTGCAGGGAGACTGTTGCGGGCACCCATGGGCTCGACCTGGAGCATGGGTACGGCATAGTGGCCGTCGGATCGAAGTAGGCGACCTGGAGGCGATGTTCGTGGCGACCAAGCGGATGACACTGCGCTGGCTGCGCGGTGCTGCGGCGTCGGCATTGGCCGCTCTGACGCTCGTTGTGCTCGCGCAGTCCCCGGCACACGCCGACGGCGAGGTGAGCATCACCTTCAACCCGGGCAGCGTCCGGGTCGACATCGGCGGCGGTGTGGCACCGGCGACGATGACCCTGCAGGCGACCGGCGCCATCTCGGCGCTCGACGTGACCGTCACCGGCGGCGTTCAGGGCCTGAACAACCAGGCCGGCGTCGACATGGGCGGCGGTAGCGGCTGCCAGGGCGGCGGCAACACGATGCAGTGCCGCATCGAGCCCGGCGGCACGGCGGTCATCCAGCTCAGCGTCGCTCCCCGGCCGGAGAGCAACCTTCCGCAGGGCGAGTCGATCAACGGCTCCTACGACGTGACCGCCTCGGCGCGCGACGGGCAGGGCGGCGGGGGCAACTCCGGCGGCTCGCTGCCGATTCAGGTCGTCGGTGCGGCGAACCCCGACTCGGTCCCGTCGATCACCGGCACGATCAGCGGTGACGGGAACAAGCCCCTGGAGGGCGTCAAGGTCGAGGCGACCGACGCCGAGAAGGCGACCTTCGAGGCCACCACCGGCTCCGACGGCGTCTACAACATCGTCCCGAACGGTGGCGGCACGATCGCGCCGGGCGAGATCACGCTCAAGGCGACCAAGGCCGGCTACGACACCAAGACCGTCAAGGTCAACGGCATCGGCGGTGAGCCCGCGCAGTCGAAGTTCACCATGGTGAAGAAGACGGCCAAGCCCGACGACAGCGGCTCGGCGGCCCCGCCCCCGGCGGACAACGGCACCGCGGCGGAGGACAAGGACGACGGCTGGGGCCTCGGCACCTGGATCCTGGCGATCGTCGGTGTCCTGTTCGTCGTCGGCGGCATCGTCGCGATCGTGCTGCTGCTCAAGCGCGGCAAGCACGACGAGGAGGACGACGACCTCTTCGCCGACAAGCCGCCCGTGCACACCCCGAAGGCCGCCCAGACGGGCCTCCCCGGCGTGTACGACGCCGGCCCGCGCAGTCCCGTGATGGACGCACCCACCATGATCCACAACGGTCCGCTCCTCGACGACGAGGATCTGGCCCGCTACGGCTCCGGCGGCCCCTCGGCCGCCCCGCCCACCACCGCCTTCGGCCCCGCCTACGGCGACCGCGGCGAGCAGCCGACCCAGATGTTCGACCCGCGCGCGGCCGGACCGGTGTCGGGTGCCCCGATGTCGGGCGGGCCCGTCTCGGGCGGTCCGGTGTCCGGCGCGCCGACGCAGATGTTCGACCCGCGCGGCTACGACGACCGCGACTCCTACGGCTCGCCCCCGCCGGCTCCGTCGCGCGGCGGCTATGACGAGCGTGACCGGGGCTACGGGCCTCCGTCCGACCGCGATCGCGGCTACGGCCCGCCGTCGCAGGACCAGCGTGGCGGTTACGGCGACCAGGGCTACGGTGCTCCCGCGCCCGACCCGCGCGGTTACGACGACCGTGACCGCGGCTACGGCCCCCCGGCCGCGCCGCCTCCGCCCCCGCCGATGCCTCCCGCGGCCCCGCCCGCCCCGTCGCACGGCGGTTACGGCGACCGCGACCGCGGCTACGGCCCGCCGTCGCAGGACCAGCGCGGTGGCTACGGCGATCAGGGCTACGGCGCCCCCGCGGCTCCCGAGCCGCGCGGCTACGACGACCGCTACGCCCCGCCCGCGCAGGACCCGCGCGGTTACGGTCCGCCTCCGCAGCAGTCCTACGAGCAGGACCCGCGCTACGACCGCCCGCAGCAGGGCGGCGGCTACGGTCCGCCTCCGCAGGACCAGCGCGGCGGCTACGACGAGCGTGACCGCGACCGCGGTTACGGCCCGCCGCCCCCGCCCGCGCCGCCGGAGTCCCGCGACGGGTACGACGACCGCGGGTACGACGACCGCCCCCGCTGGTAGACGCGAGCGTTTCCGAACACGCGGAGCGGCCTCATCGCACGCCTCACGGGCGCGCGGTGAGGCCGTTGTGACCGATCCGTACAGCGGCCGCTGCCTGCCTCGCCGTCGGTGCTTGTACAGTTGACCGCGAAAAGACCCCTGCTCAGCGAGGAGTGCCGCGTGCCCAAAGGCGATGGGCGGCTTAGTCACGAGCTCGATCCCGCGACCCCCGGCCCCCAGGACGAATGCGGTGTATTCGGCGTCTGGGCGCCAGGTGAAGAGGTCTCGAAGCTCACCTACTTCGGTTTGTACGCACTGCAGCACCGTGGGCAGGAAGCCGCCGGCATGGCGGTCAGCGACGGATCCGGGATCACCGTCTACAAGGATCTCGGCCTGGTGTCGCAGGTCTTCGACGAGCAGACCCTGGCCCCGCTGACCGGGCACCTCGCCGTCGGGCACTGCCGCTACTCCACGACCGGCGCCCCGACCTGGGAGAACGCCCAGCCGACGCTCATGTCGACCTCGGCGGGCGTCACGATCGCGCTCGCGCACAACGGCAACCTCGTCAACACCGCCGACCTGTCCCGCGAACTGGCCGCCCTCGGTCACGACCCGGGTGGTTCGACCTCCGACAGCTTCCTGGCCAGCGCCCTGCTGACCGCCGACCCCGACGAGTCGGTGTGGTCGGCGGCCATGCGCACCCTGCCGAAGCTGCGCGGTGCCTTCTGTCTCGTCTTCGCCGACGAGCAGACCCTCTACGCGGCTCGCGACGCCAACGGCGTGCACCCGCTCGTCCTCGGCCGCCTCGACCGCGGCTGGGTCGTCGCCAGCGAGACCGTCGCCCTCGACATCGTCGGCGCGACCTTCGTGCGCGAGGTCGAGCCCGGCGAACTGATCGCCATCGACGAGCACGGGCTGCGCAGCGGCCGCTTCGCCAACCCCGAGCCCAAGGGCTGTCTCTTCGAGTACGTGTACCTCGCGCGGCCCGACAGCACCATCGCGGGCCGCAACGTATACGCCGCGCGTGTCGAGATCGGGCGCCAGCTCGCGCAGGAGCACCCGGTCGAGGCCGACCTCGTCATCCCGGTACCGGAGTCGGGCACGCCCGCCGCGATCGGCTACGCCGAGGCAAGCGGCATCCCCTATGGCCAGGGCCTGATCAAGAACACCTATGTCGGCCGGACCTTCATCCAGCCGTCCCAGGCGATCCGCGAGCGCGGCATCCGCCTCAAGCTCAACCCGCTGCGGGAGAACATCCGCGGCAAGCGGCTCGTCGTCGTCGACGACACGATCGTGCGCGGGAACACCCAGCGCCAGGTCGTCCGCCTCCTCCGTGAGGCCGGTGCCCTGGAAGTGCACGTGCGGATCTCCGCGCCGCCGGTGACCTGGCCGTGCTTCTACGGGATCGACTTCGCCACCAAGGCCGAACTGATCGCCAACGGACTCGACGACGAGGGGATCCGCCGCTCGATCGGCGCCGACTCGCTCGGATACGTGTCCCTGGACAGATTGGTCACCGCAACGGAGCAACCTCGTAACCGTCTGTGTCGTGCTTGCTTCGACGGCGAGTACCCGATCGAGCTGCCGGCGGCGAACCTCCTGGGGAAGCACCTGCTCGAAGGGCTCGACAAGCGCGGGCAGGCCGCGTCGGCGGGCAGCCCCGCAGGCTCCGGCAAGAGCGCCTGAACCCGCCGACGACCAAGACAACGCACGGCCAGTAGTGAAGGGTGTGGATCAAGTGGACGGTAACCGGAAGGTGACGCCGTGGCGCGGAGGCAGGCGAGGTTCGTCGTACGCCGAGGCAGGGGTGAGCATCCAGGCCGGTGACCGTGCCGTCGAGCTGCTCAAACCCGCGATCCGCAAGACGCGCCGGCCCGAAGTCGTCGGCGGCATCGGCGGCTTCGCCGGACTCTTCGCGCTCGACGTGGAGAAGTACCGCAAGCCGCTGCTGGCCTCGTCGACCGACGGTGTCGGCACCAAGCTCGTGATCGCGCAGCAGATGGACATCCACGACACGGTCGGCATCGACCTCGTCGCGATGGTCGTCGACGACCTCGTCGTCTGCGGCGCCGAGCCACTCTTCCTGCTCGACTACATCGCCTGCGGCTCGGTCGTCCCGGAACGCATCGCCGAGATCGCCGGTGGCATCGCCGACGGCTGCCGCTACGCGGGCTGCGCCCTCGTGGGCGGCGAGATCGCCGAACACCCGGGCGTCCTGAAGAACGACGAGTACGACATCTCCGCCACGGGCGTCGGCGTCGTGGAATCGGACGCACTCCTCGGCCCGGAGCGCGTCGAGGTCGGCGACGTGGTCATCGCCCTGCGCTCCTCGGGTCTGCACTCGAACGGATACTCACTGGTCCGGCACGTACTCCTGGGCGCCGGCCGTATGCGGCTGGACACCGTCGTCGACGAGTTCGGCTCGCAAAGGACGCTCGGAGAAGAGCTGCTGACGCCGACGAAGGTCTACGCGAAGGACTGCCTGGCCCTGATCGCGGAAACGGACGTCCACGCCTTCGCCCACATCACCGGCGGCGGACTCCCGGGGAACGTGGTGCGGGCGCTGCCCGGAAACGCCGACGCGACGATCGACCGCACGACCTGGGCCCCCCACCCGATCTTCGACCTGATCGCCGAACGCGGCCGCGTCGACCCGGAGGAGATGGAGCGGACGTTCAACATGGGCGTGGGAATGATCGCGATCCTCCCCGCACACGACGTGGACCGGGCACTGGCCCTACTGGCCGCGCGACACGTGGAAGCCTGGCCGGTGGGCGAGATCGTCGCCGGAGACGGCGACGTGCGGATGATGGGCACCTACGCTTCCTGAGATTGGCGAAAACCCCGGGCTGATGCCCGGGGTTTTCGCGTGGACGGGGAATCATCGTTTCGGGGCATGCGCGAACACCACACCACACCCCTCAGCGACGACGGCGGGTTCGCTTTCCCGCCAGGTCGCGCGCAGCGCGACACACCCCCCACCACCACTACCCTCTGTCTCCGTCGCTTCGGCCGTTGATTGGACGACATGAAGGTTCTGCCGGGGTCAAGGGCGCTCTTTCCCTTGACCCCGGCAGGTTCTTCATGTGCCCTTGAAAAGGCCGATAAGACGGAGACAGGGTGTGCCATCTCTTCGCCCAGCCCCGCACCCCGGCCACCCAACCAACGACCGCTAAGGCACCCCCCGTCTCCCGAGCGAGGCCGGGGGTCAAGGGGGCGAAGCCCCTTGCGGGGTCCGGGGCAGAGCCCCGGCAAC
>NZ_JACHGT010000007.1 GCF_014202425.1 Phytomonospora endophytica
AGGGCCTGTGCCTGTTTGGGCGGCGCGAACGAAACCGCCTGAAAGGCATGGGATCGGGCTGCGGCCCGCCGCCGGTGCCAGGTCCCCGGCCAGGGTGCGGAGACGCGGCCGGGTTCCCGGGTGGGCGGGCGAGCGAAGCGAGACTCGGCCTAGGTGACACTGCTGCGGCCGGGGTCCCCTGGGCTGCGTGGGTGAGCGAAGCGAGGCTCACGCTCGTGGGACCGGCGTCTTGGGTTCCCGGTGTTGGTGGATGAGCTTTTAAGGGCCTGTGCCTGTTTGGGCGGCGCGAACGAAACCGCCTGAAAGGCATGGGATCGGGCTGCGGCCCGCCGCCGGTGCCAGGTCCCCGGCCAGGGCGGGCGAGCGAAGCGAGACTCGGCCTTGGTGACACTGCTGCGGGCGGGTTCCCGGCGTGAGGAAGTCGTGAGGCAGGACTCACACCGGGTGAGCCCGTTTCGCGGCTCACCGGAGGCAGAACCGCTGAGGCCGGGCTCCTGGCTTGCGTGAACGAGCCGAGGAAGGTTCACGCTCACGGCGGACCGGCGCCCTTGGCTCAATCCGCTCAACCCGCGTGGGCCGCACCCCGCACACCGTAGGCGGGGCCGTCGGCGTCTCCCGCTCCCCTGCTCTCACCTCTCCCCCGCCACCGTCCCCACCCCTGCACCCGCACCCGCACCCGCCCCCGCCTCCGCACCCAAGCCCACGCGGGCCGCCGCCCGGGCGAACGCGTCCACGACGCGATCCACCTGAGCCTCCGAATGTCCCGCCGTCACGCACACGCGGACCAGCTCACGTCCCACCGGCACGCCGGGCGACGACACCGCGTTTACGAACACACCCTCCCCCAACAACTCCCACCACAACCTCCGGCACACGAAGTCGTCCCCCACGTGCACCGGCACGATCGGGGTATCGCCGCCGCCGACCGCCAAGTCCAGGCCGCGCAGCCCATCGCGCATGCGCGACGCCAACGCGAACGCCCGCTCCCGCCGCTCCGGCTCCGCCTCCATCACGTCCAGCGCCGCCAGGGCGGCGCCCGTCGACGCCGGCGGCAGACCGGCCGAGAACACGATCGAACGGGCGTGATGGCGAAAGAAGTCCACGACGCCCCGTTCGGCGGCGATGAAACCGCCCGTCGAACCGAGACACTTCGAGAACGTCCCCGTCACGATGTCCACCCGCGACTCCAGCCCGAACATCGCCGGCACGCCACGCCCGCCCGGCCCGAGCAGCCCGATGTCGTGCGCGCAGTCGACGGCGAGTCTCGCGTGATACCGACCGGCCAGGTCGACCAGCGTCGGCAGGTCGCACACGTCACCTTCCATGGAGAACAGCCCATCGGTGACGATGAGCCCTCCCCCTCGCGCGTCGCTCCCGGCGAGCAGGCGCTCCAGGTGGGCGGTGTCGCCGTGCCGGTAGCGGTGGTGGCGGGCGAAGCCGAGCCTGGCGGCGTCGACCAGCGAGGCGTGGTTGGCGGCGTCGGCGAACACCACGTCGTCCCTGCCCAGCAACGTCGCGAGAGCGAGATTGGTCTGGAAGCCCGTCGTCGCGACGACCGCGGCCTCGCGGCCCAGAAAGGCCGCGAGGCGTTCCTCCAGCTCGCGGTGGAGCGCGATCGTCCCGGTCATGATGGGCGCGCCGGTGCACGAGGCCCCGTACTTCTCCGTCGCCGCGACCGCCCCGGCGACGACGCGCGCATCCGTCGCCAGACCGAGGTAGTCGTTCGATCCGGCCATGATCACGCGGCGGCCGTCGACGGTGACCACGGTCCCGTCGCGCGCCTCCACGGGTTTCCCGTACGGGAACGACCGGGTGGCACGCATCCCGGCGGCCCTCTCGGTGCTCGCCGCGCACTTGTCGAAAAGATCGGCCACGCCCGCCTCCGGCTCCCTCGGGGCTGTCGACGCTACGCGCCGAACCGTGGCCGGGCGTTGGTTCCGGGTTGGGGTCCGCCGGCCACGAAGGATCAACGGCGGACGGCGGGCCTCAACCGATGGTGAAGCTCCGCGTGTTCTGGAACGACTGCTGCAGCCACCGCCCCCACTTCTTCACCATCACGTTGGTGTTCGTCGATTCCGACCCCGCGCGGCAGGGCGCGTTCTCCTCGACGAGCAGGCAGGACATGCGGACGATGACGGCGAGGTTCGCGTTCACGAAGGTCACGTGCTCGCCGAGGGTCTTGATGTGCGTGGGATCCATGAACTCGTCGAAGTAGTACTGCATCCCGCTCGCGATCCCCTCGCGCGTGGCCAGGTGGTCGCCGTTGAAGGTGACCACGTCACCGTCGGGCCAGAAGGTCGCGGCGAAGCCCGTGCCGTCCTCGGCGAACCAGGCGTCGGTCTGGGCTTCGAGGATCGCGGCGAAGGCCGCACGGTCGGACGGGCGCCCGGCCGTTCCCTCGGGCGTGGTGCCGGCGGACGCGACGGCGGGTCCGGTGAGGGTCACGGCGAGCGCGGCGAGCACGATCGCCGCCTTGTGCCAGTGCTTGCGCATGATTGCTCCTTCGGTCGTGCCGGTGCTGATCCCGGCCCGGCCGAGGCTAGGCGCGCGTTACTGGCGGCGTCGTCGTCCCCGGGTTGCGTCCGGGTCGTCATCCGCGGTGGTATCCGGCCGGGAGGCATACGTCCTCAGTGGACGGATATGCGCTTTGATGTGCGAGCGGCCCGTAAGCTCCGACGAACTGCCCGTGATCGATCAAGGAGTCACCGTGCGCCTTCTCAACAACCTCAGCGACCGTCTCCTCTCCCGCGTCGTGCCCCGGTCGTCCGCCGCGGCCGCCGACGACCCGTGCGTCGTCACCCGCTTCGAGTGCCGTGGCGCTCACGGTGGCGCGTGGTGCACCGTCAACCAGTGCACCGGCGAGTTCCTCGGGTGTGTCGACACCGGCGAGGACTGCTAGGCCGGATCGGCCTTCGCCGCCCGGGCCGGGAGGCCTGGGCGGCGACCGTAAGGAGAAAGTAGTGCCCGCCGACGGCGGAAGTGCGGTTTACCCCAAGGCGCCGGGGCCCGCGGCCGCATAACTTCACATTCGTGACCTTGACTGATGAACCCACCGGCATCGCGGGCTGGGCCGTGGGCCTGATGGAGTCCCTCGGCGGGCCGGGCGCGGGCCTGGCGATCGCCCTGGAGAACCTCTTCCCGCCCCTGCCCAGCGAGGTGATCCTGCCGCTGGCCGGTTTCACCGCGAGTCGCGGCGACATGACCCTCGCCGAGGCCATCTTCTGGACCACGCTCGGCTCCCTCGTCGGGGCGGTGGCGCTCTACCTGATCGGCGCGGCGCTGGGCCGTGACCGGGTGCGCGCGATCGCCGCGAAGCTCCCGCTGGTGAAACTCGCCGACGTGGACCGCACCGAGGCGTGGTTCCAGCGGCACGGCCGCAAGGCGGTCTTCTTCGGGCGGATGATCCCGATCTTCCGGAGCCTCATCTCGATCCCGGCGGGGATCTCGGGCATGTCGATGCCCGCCTTCCTGCTGTACACGACCCTGGGCAGCCTGATCTGGAACAGCGCCCTGGTCATCGCGGGCTACTACCTCGGGGAGAGCTGGGACGTCGTCGAGGCCTATGTCGGCGTCCTGTCGAAGGTCGTGATCGCGGCGGTCGCCGTGGCGGTGGTGTGGTGGGTGATCGCACGGCTGCGGTCACCGCGCGGGCGTCACGAGTCCAGGTAGCGCAGCACGGCGAGCACGCGGCGGCTGTACCCGTCGCCGCGTGCCAGCCCGAGTTTGGTGAAGATCGCCGCGGCGTGCTTCTCGACGGCGCTGAGCGACATGTGCAGTCGCCCGGCGATGCGCTGGTTCGTCCAGCCCTGCGCCATCACGTCCAGAACCTCCCGCTCCCGCGCGGTCAGCGTGGCGAGCGGGTCGACGTGCGTGGTGCGGGCGAGCAGCTGCCGTACGACCTCGGGGTCGAAGGCGGCCCCGCCGCGCGCGACGCGCTCCAGCGCGTCGAGGAACTCCCCGACGTGCATGACGCGGTCTTTGAGCAGGTAGCCGACGCCTCCGGCGTGGTCGGTGATCAGTTCGGTGGCGTAGCGCTTCTCGACGTACTGCGAGAGCACGAGGACGCCGATCCCGGGCATCTCGGCCCGGATCTTCAGCGCGGCCCGCAACCCTTCGTCGGTGTGCCCCGGGGGCATGCGCACGTCGACGCAGACCGCGTCGACGCCGTCGGCACCGACCGCCGCCAGGGCGGCCATCAGCTCCTCGGCGTCGCCGACACCGGCGACGACCTCGTGGCCCTCCTCGGCGAGGAGGCGGATGAGGCCTTCCCGTAGCAGGGTCGAGTCCTCGGCGACGATCACGCGCACGGTAGCTCCGCTCTGACGATGGTGGGGCCCCCGGGTGGGCTTTCGACATGGAAGTCCCCGTCGACGGCGGCGACGCGGCGGGCGAGTCCGGACAGGCCGCCGCCTCCGGGGTCGGCGCCGCCCTCGCCGGCGTCGGTGACCGTGACGCCGAGCCGGTCGCCGTGCCGTGACACCTCGACCTCTATCGCGGCGGCGCCGGAGTGCTTCGAGGCGTTGGTCACGGCCTCGCTGACCACGAAGTAGGCGACCGTCTCCAGTTCGATGTCGAGGCGCCCGTCGACGCGGCAGTCGAGCCGGACGGGGATCACGCTGCGTTCGACGACGGCCTCCAGCGCCGGGCGCAGGCCGCCGTCGTCGAGGGCCGTGGGGAACACCCGCCAGGACACCTCACGCAGGTCGCGCAGGACTTCGGCGGTCTCCTCGTGAGCCTGCCGCAGCAGTTCCGCGGTCCGGTCGGGGTCCCCGCCGCGCCTGGCGCGGCCGAGCAGCATGCCCAGCGCGACGAGTCGCTGCTGGACGCCGTCGTGGAGGTCGCGTTCAATGCGGCGGCGTTCGTCGTTGACCGCCGACATGACCGCCGCGCGGCTGGCCGCGAGCTCGCCGACGCGCCGTTCCAGTTCCTCGGTGCCGCTGGGTCCGAGGAGGTCGCGGGCGAGCCGCTTCTCGACGGTGGCGAGCCCGGCCATGCCCTGGAGGTCGATGAACAGGAGAACGAGTCCGAGGAAGACGTTGACGAAGAACATCGAGGGCCCGTCGTTGAACCTCCCGTCGACGAGCTGTGCGAGGAGGATCCCGGCGATGCCGCCGCCCATGGCGAGCAGGGAGACGATGAGCCCGCCGGCGGCGCCGACCCACAGGCGGGTGGCGAGGTAGGCGAGAACGCGGCGGCCGGTGTAGGTGGAGGCCCCGGGGTCGCCGAAGAAGTGGTGCAGCCTGCGGGTCTCCATCCGCGCGAGGCGGTGGGCGTTGTCGAGGATCGCGCGCCGGACGGTCGTGCGGGGCCGGGGGAAGGGCGCGGTGAGGGCGCAGGCGAGGCCCGCGGCGAGGAGGAAGAGGAGTTCGAGTGCCGCCGTCAGTGCCCCGGTGGCGAGCCCGGCGAGCAGGAGCCACCCGCGCCGGGCGAGCGGCACGAGTCTGGCGTGGAGGGGCTGGGACACCGTGACACGGTACGCGACGAGGCTCGGAGGGCCGTGGGAGCGGCCCTCCGCGCCTGTTCAACGGTGGTACTCGGTCGTGCGGTCGCCGTTGCGGATCCGCATGACGTCGCCGTCGAAGGTGATCTGGCCCGCGACGAAGGCGCCGGCGACGGCGTAGGACACGTAGCCCTCGACGGCGCTTCTGCGGAACACCGCGCCCGGCGGGGCGGCGCCCAGCTCGACGCTGAGCACCTCGCCGTGGGCGCTCACGGCCCAGAAGGTCAGTGCGGTACCTCGCACGAAGTGGTGGCGCAGGTAGGTCGCGGGTTCCGGGGAGTCGACGGGCGCGATCCCGACGATCTCGATCCGGTCGAGGGGCCCGAGTTCGGCCTCCTTCGCGGCCAGCCAGTCGAGGTAGTACTCGTCGCGGAGTTCTTCGACGGTGGCGACGACCTCTTCCGGGGAGGCGATCTCGCCGGTGTCGTCGCCGACGGCGAAGAGGTCGCCGAAGGCCCGGCCGTCGTCGGTGCTCAGGCGGATGCCGTCGGTGTGCGCGGCGACGGTGATGACGGCGCCGGTCTCGGAGCGGTACTCCCCGGCGACGGCGGCGTCGGCCGCCGGGTCGGGCGCGGCCGTCGGCGGCGGCGCGGGCAGGCCTTCGCCGAGCAGGAGGTGGCGGCCGAGACGCCCGGCGAGGTCTTCGGCGAGGACGCGGCGGTCGGCGCTGAGCACGACGACCACGCGGCCTTCGCCGGGGGCCGACAGCCACATGCTCGTCTGGTCGATCTCGGGTGTCTCTCCGGCCGCGGCGATGCCCTCGATCTCCGGTGCGATCTCGCCGAGGGAGTGCTCCAGCGCGACCTCGCGCGTCTTCGGTGACAGCAGGGACCCGGTGAACAGGGCGCGGTCGAGGGCGAGCAGGTCGTCGACCGTGGACACCACGCCGCCCGCTCCCCGGAGGGTCCAGCTCAGCGCGGGCAGACCCGAGGGTGTCCCGGACGTCCCGGTCGCGTTGCTCCCGGTCGCCTCGGTCGTTCCCGGAGGCGGCGGGTCGGCGTGGAAGCCCGACGCGGTCATCCCGGCCGGCGCGAAGATCTCCTCGGCCAGGTAGTCCTCGTACGCGCGGCCCGAGGCCTCTTCGATGACGGCCGCCAGGAGCGTGTAGCCGCTGTTGGAGTAGGACTCGTCCTCCCCCGGCTCGAACAGCGGCGGAGCGGCATAGATCCGGCGCAGTGCCTCGGCCCGGTCGATCTGCTCCTCGTCGGGGCCGTGCGCGTCGGCGATGCCGGACGTGTGCGACAGCAACTGCCCGACCGTGATCGGCGCCTTGTCGCCCGGCACGCCCGGCAGGAGCTCGCCGAGGGTCTCGTCGATCCCGACGCGGCCCTGGTCGGTCAGCCGCCATATCGCCAGCGCGGTGACCGGCTTGGTCAGCGAGCCGATCGCCATGCGCGTGCCCGTCCCGATCGGCGCCGTCCCGCCGGGCGTCAGCGCGCCGAAACCGGCCGAGACGGTCGTGGTCCCGTCCTCGACGACGGCGACGGCGCCCCGCAGGCCCCACGGCACGAGCGACGTCGCCCAGGTCTCCACGGGTCCCGTGCCACCGGCGTCCGGCCCGGCGGGCACCACTTCGGGCTTGCACGCGGCGAGTGCGAGCACGGCCGCGGCGAGCGCCGCCGTCCTGCGGGCCCTCACTGGTCCCTCCTGGCGAAGAGCACGGCGCCGGCGAGCAGGGCCGCGGCGGCGTAGGCGGCGAGGACCCCGAGGCCCGGCCACGGTCCGATCGGCATGGTGTCGAGCCCGATGGTGGACTGGACGGACAGTCCGGCGGTCATGGGCGTCAGCTGGTCGAGCTTCTCGCGCCATTCGGGGTCGGTGACCAGGAGGCCGACGACGGGCGCGACGAACAGCAGCGCGAAGACGGTCGTGATGGTTCCGGCGGTGTCCCGGATGATCAGTGCGAAACCGAGGGCGAGCAGGGCGATGAGCACGAGGTAGAGCACGCTTCCGGTGGCCGCGCGCAGGGTCGGGCCGTCCGTGAGGGACAGCGGCGCGTAGCCGTTGGTCTCGCTGAACCCGTTGCCGGGCAGGATGAGCCGCCCGGCGAGCAGGGAGCCGAGGACGCCGAGGACGCCCGCGGCCGCGACGGTCGCGGCGAGCACGGCGGCCTTGCCTGCGAGGACGGTCAGGCGGCGTGGGTTGGCGGTGAGGGTGGCCCGGATGGTGCCGGTGGCGTACTCGCCGCTGACGGCGAGGACGGCGAGGATGACCACGACGACCTGCCCGAAGCGGATGCCGCCGAGGCTGAGCCGGACGGTGTCCTCGAAGCACTCTGCCGGTGTGGGGCAGTGGGAGGTGTCGACGGAGAGGACGCCGGTGACGCTGACCGCGATGGTCGCGAGGACGGCTCCGGCGAGGAGCCAGCCGGTGCTGGACAGGGTCCGCAGTTTGGTCCATTCCGAGCGCATCACCCGCATCACGCGTCCCTCCGCTTCAGGCTCCACAGCGCGAAGCCGGTCGCGATGGCCGCGTAGGCGCACAGGACGGCGATCCCGGCCTCGGGGCCGATCGCGACGTCGTAGCGGGGCACGGTCTGCTGCACGGCGAACCCGGCGGCCGGGGACAGGCGTTCCATCCAGTTGGCGACGTCGAGCGGGAGCCCGGAGGCGGCCACCTGCGGCACGAGGAGGGCCAGCAGCGCCACGGCGATGGCGACGGCGCTGCGGCGGATGAGGGAACCGAGGGCCAGCGCGAAGACCGCGGCGGCGGCGACCAGGACGCCGCTGCCCAGCGTGGCGCGCACGACGGGCCAAGCGAAGAGGTCGGGGAGGGGGAGACCGCCCGGCATCGCCTTGGCGGCGAGGAGCGAGCCGAGGGCCGACAGCAGCCCGGCGGCGAAGCCCACGCCGCCGATGACGGTGGCCTTCGCCAGCAGGACCCGTCCCCGGGAGGGGCTGACGAGGAAGGTCGTGCGGATCATGCCGCGCCGGTATTCGGAGGTGATGAACAGGACGGCCAGTGCGATCGTCGCGCACAGTCCGACGAGGACGGTGTTGAGGACCATGCGGGTGCTGTCGGGGGAGAACAGGTCCGGGCCGAGGTCGCCGGAACCGGTGACGGTGTAGACGCCGCCGGCGACGGTGAAGCCGGTCGTGTCGTCCTGGACCGCCGGCCCGGAGGGGTGCTCGCGTTCGGTCCAGTCGGAGGTGGCGCCGCCGGTGAGGGTGACGTTGTCGAAGGTCGCGGTGGTGTAGGCGGTGTTGCCCGAGATCGCCTCGGTGCCGAACTGGCGGGTCACGACGACCTCGTCGGGCGCGGCCACGAACAGGCCCGCGAGGACGTCGTCGCCGAGGCCGCCGAGTTCGACGGTGCCGACGCCGGTCCAGGACACGCCGTCGGCCGACTCCAGCGCGGTGACCTTGTCGCCGGAGCGGGTCAGGCGCAGCCACGTGGGTGCCGCGCCGTCTGATCCGGCGATGTCGACGTCGGTACCCGAGCGGAGTACGACGCCGTGGCCGGGCGTGACGACGATCGCGGCGTAGGGGGCCCCGGTCTCGCTTCCGCCGCGGATCATCAGGCCCGCCTTGGCCCAGTCGCCGCCGCCGGTCTGGGAGTCGACGCGCGTGATGACGTCGACGTCGCCCGAGCGGCGCTGGCTGACGAAGTGGCCACGGTCCTGGAAGGGCTGGAGCGGGTCCGCCGACACCGGCGGGCCGCCGCCGTCGTTGGAGGTGTTCTCCCCCGCGCCGGCGGCGACGAGGCCGGAGAGGAGGACGCTGAGCAGGATCGCGGCCGTGACCGTGATCATCCAGCGCGGCACGGTGGCGAACTTGGTCCACTCGGCGCGGACGAGGCGGCCGAAGGCCGCGCGCCGGACTTCGACGTGGCTGCGATAGGCCGTGACGGTCATGACGCCTCCCCGGCGAGCGCGCGGAACTCCACGGCGTCGCGGGTCAGGTCCATGTAGGCCTCTTCGAGGGTCGCGCGGTGTTCGGCGATGCCCCGGAACGCCACGCCCTTGCCGGTGAGGATCTCGACGATCGCGGCGGCGGTCAGGCCGGAGACGACGAGGGCGTCGCCTTCGGTCACGGCGACGGTGGCCCCGGCGTCGGTGAGCACGGCCATGGCCTCGCGGCGTTCGTCGGTGCGGACTTCGACGCGGTCGCCGGAGGCGGCGGAGAGGAGTTCGCGGACGGCGGTGTCGGCGACGAGCCGGCCGCGGCCGATGACCAGGAGGTGGTCGGCGCTGCCTTCGAGCTCGCTCATGAGGTGGCTGGAGATCAGTACGGCGCGGCCTTCGGCGGCCAGGGACCGCAGCAGTCCCCGGATCCAGCGGATGCCTTCGGGGTCGAGTCCGTTGACGGGCTCGTCGAGCATCAGCACGGGCGGGTCGCCGAGCAGGGCGGCGGCGATACCGAGCCGCTGGCACATGCCCAGGGAGTATCCGCCCGCGGGACGGCGGGCGGCCGAGGAGAGGCCGACGAGGTCGATGACCTCGTCGACTCGGGAGGCGGGCAGGCCGTTGGCGTGGGCCATCCAGAGCAGGTGGTTGCGGGCACGGCGACCGGGGTGGATCGCCGAGGCGTCGAGCATGGCGCCGATCTCGCGCAGCGGTGAGCGCAGCTCCCGGTAGCGGCGGCCGCCGATGAGGGCCGTGCCCCGCTCGGGCCGGTCCAGGCCGAGGATCATTCGCATGGTCGTCGACTTGCCGGCGCCGTTGGGGCCGACGAAGCCGGTCACCTGGCCGGGTTCCACGGTGAACGACAGGTCGTCCACGGCGACGGTCGCGCCGAACCGCTTGCGCAGCCCGCGGACTTCAATGGTTGCTTCCATACCGACGAACGCTATGGGGTGAAGGGCGGGCCGGTCGTCACGCCGGAGAGCCGTCTTCGGGGAGCGTGTCCTGGGGACGCCGGGGCCGGGTGTCCCCCTGTGGTGGGACGTGGGGGTCCCGGCCGGGGAGGACGACGCCGCGCGCGGCGGGCGGAACAATGGCGTCTGTGAACAGAACCGGAACGGTCGGGCGGGCGCTCGCGGCCTACGGCTGGCAGCCCCCGGCCACGGTGCCGCTGGCGCTGCTGGCGGTCGTGGAGGCGTTGCACAGTGGTGCCCCGACGCCGACGATACTGCTGCTGGTGGGCTTGGCGGCGACGGTGCCACTGGCCTTCTCGCGGGCGTACCCGCTGCCCGTCGCGCTCACGGTGACCGTCGCGGCCGCGATGGCCTCGGTGCTCTACACGCGCCCGGCGGTGAGCGGTGTCGT
The DNA here is from genome assembly GCF_014202425.1 of Phytomonospora endophytica. GTDB lineage: Bacteria > Actinomycetota > Actinomycetes > Mycobacteriales > Micromonosporaceae > Phytomonospora > Phytomonospora endophytica. Next base: position 10,707 of record NZ_JACHGT010000007.1, read on the forward strand.
CGCGGTCCTGCTGGCCTGGTTCGCGTTGCTGTACGGGCGGCTGGCCGAGGCGCGGGCCGAGGCGACCGCCCGCGACGAGGCCCGTCGCGAGATGGAGCGCTCCATGGTGGAGTACACGGCTCTGGGGGAACGGGCCCGGATCGCGCGGGAGCTCCACGACGTGGTCGCCCACCACATCTCGATGATCTCGGTGCAGGCCGAGACGGCGCGCCTGACCACGCCCGGGATGCCGCCGGAGGGCGCGAGCAGGCTGCTGGCGATCGGGGAGACGGCCCGGACCGCGCTGACCGAGATGCGGCGGCTGCTGGGGGTCCTGCGCGAGGACACCGATGAGGAACCCGACCGTACGCCGCAGCCGGGCCTGCACCAGCTCCTCGACCTCGTCGACGAGAATCGCGCGGCCGGTGGCGGCCGGACGCGGCTGATCGTGTCGGGGCGGCTCGCCCCACTCGGCGCCGGTGTGGAGCTCGCGGCATACCGTGTCGTGCAGGAATCGCTGACCAACGCGCGCAAGCACGCGCCCGGCGCGGCCGTCGACGTCGAGATCGACTACGCACCGGAGCTGCTGCGCCTGCGGGTCCGCGACAACGGGCCGGGTCCACGGCCCGGTGCTGGACCGGCGGGACACGGGCTGCTCGGCATGCGCGAGCGCGTCGGGACCGTCGGCGGACAGTTGCGGACCGGCGCGGCGCCGGCCGGTGGATTCATGGTGGAGGCGAGCATTCCGGTGGGAGACGCGTGAGCGCGGTGCGGGTGGTCGTCGCCGACGACCAGGAGATCGTGCGCGCGGGTTTCGCCGCGCTGCTGGGCACGCAGCCCGACCTGGCGGTCGTCGGGACGGCCTCGGACGGCGAGGAGGCCGTGCGGGTGTGCCGGGAGGCACGGCCCGACGTGGTGCTGATGGACGTGCGGATGCCGGTGATGGACGGGATCGAGGCGACCCGGCTGATCACCGCCGGGGACGAGGCCCCGCGCGTGCTGATGCTGACGACCTTCGACCTCGACCAGCACGTCTACGACGCCCTCGTGGCCGGGGCCAGCGGTTTCCTGCTCAAGGACGTCACCGCCGAGCGCCTCTTCGACGCCGTGCGCGTCGTCGCCGCCGGGGAGGCGCTGCTCGCGCCGAGCGTGACGCGTCGCCTCATCGCCGAGTTCGCGCGTCTGCGGCCCCGGCCGACACCGCCGCGGCTCGACGCGCTCACGCCCCGGGAAGTCGACGTCCTCAAGCTCATCGCCGCCGGACTGTCCAATGTGGAGATCGCCGTGCGGCTCGTGGTCGGTGAGGAGACGATCAAGACCCACGTCAGCCGGATCCTGCACAAACTCGGGCTGCGCGATCGAGCCCAGGCCGTGGCGGTCGCCTACGAGGCGGGGCTGGTCGTGCCGCGCTCGGATGCCTGAACCGACTTCGCCGTGTAGACCGTGTTCGCCGACTCCCCGCCCTGGAGCGGGTTGGCGAAGCGCACGACGTGCGAGCGCACCTCGCCGAACACGCCCGACAGGACGGCGGCGTAGTCGGCGTCCGGCGGGTCGTTGGACCACAGACTGAACACGCCGCCGGGCGTCAGCAGCCGCGCCAGGCGCGCGACGCCCTCGGGCTCGTAGAAGGCCGCGTGCCTCGGGTGCAGGAGGTGGCGCGGGGAGTGGTCGATGTCGACGATGATCGCGTCGAAACGGTGACCGGGACGTTCGGGGTCGAGTCCGTCGCCGGAGGCGGCGAGTGCGAAGAAGTCGCCGTGCACGAAGCGGCAGCGCGGGTCGGCGCTCAGCTCGGTGCCCAGCGGGATGAGCCCGCTCTCGTGCCAGCCGATGACCTCGCCGAGGGCGTCGATGACGATCATCGAGGCGACGCGTTCGTCGTCGAGGACCGTCTTGGCCGTGTACCCGAGCCCCAGTCCGCCGACGGCGACGTCGAGCCCCGCGCCGCTCACGCCGGCGAGCGCGAGGCGCGCGACCTCGATCTCGGCGACGGTGAAGAGGCTCGACATGAGGAACTCCTCGCCGAGCTTCACTTCGAGGATGTCGCTGCCGGTCACGGGTTCACGGCGGCGCCGCAGGCTGATCTCGCCCATGGGCGTCGGCTTCCAGTCGAGCTCCTCGAAACGTGCGCCCACGTGTCCCCCTCATCGTGCCGCGGCATCGAGGGCTGCTCCCGGCGGTTGTCGGAGCAGCATGTCACGCCGTCGCGGGTCCGGCGTGGTCCGGGTGGGGCCTGCGAAAGCCGAGGGTGCGGTGGGTGCGCTCGAACCCGAGCGACTCGTAGAGGCGGCGGGCCGGGATGTTGACGGTGTTGTGGTTGACGGTGACGGTGGCGATGCCCTCGTCGCGCATGAGGCGCATGGCGTGGAGCATCACCGCCCGCGCCAGCCCGAGCCGCTGGAAGGCGGTGTGGGTCCCGACGGGCTCGAAGTGGCCGGTCGCGTTGCGCGGGTCGGTCCAGTGGACGGTGAAGGCGGCGACGCGGCCGTCGGGCGCCTCGGCGACGATCTCCCGCGCCGGGTCATAGCCGGGCGCACGCATGAAGGCGGCGTACCTCGCGCCCGTCCAGTCCTCGCCGAAAGAGGTGTTGCGGGCCTCGGCGAGGCCTTCGGCGTCGTCCGGGCGCGCCGATCGCAGCCGGAAACCGACGGCGACCGACGGCGGGTCGAGCGGGCCGTCGAGGGCGCGTTCGCGGACGTCGTCCCAGACCCGGAACTCCTCGAAGCCCTCGGCTTCCAGCAGCGTGACACGGGCGTGGTCGGCGGCGAAGACGTCGGTGCAGACGAAGGGGTCGGCCGGATCGAGCGGGCTCAGCGCGGCGGTCCGTTCGAAGGCGAAGCGGATCATCGCCGACTCCGCCGCGCTCCCCCGGTGCCTCGGCGCGGCGAACACGTCGAAGGCGTTCCCGAAACGGGTGGTGACGGCCAGCCCGGCGAGCCCGGCGGCGTCCTCCCACAGGTGGACGGTCTCGCCGACCGGGCGGCGTCCGCGCAGGTTCTCGTAGATCCGGTGCGGGATCTCGCCGACGTGGTCGTAGCCGACCCGGCCGGCCTGGGCGATCCAGCGCGACACGGCGTCGACGACGCCGGGCAGGTCGGCGTCGGCATAGGAGCGGCGGCTGAGGGGCACGGAGAGTTTATACCGTCGCGGCCGGGCCGGTGTCACGCCGATTGCGTCCGGGGCGGTGGTTATCGTCGCCGCATGGATCTTCGCGCGGCCCGCATGACCGCACAGGCACTGACCCGGCCGCTGCCGACCGCGCGGGAGGTCGTGGCCCACCTCGTCGGCGTCCAGGCGCAGAGCCCGTGGGTCGCCCCCTACGTCATCCGGCCTCGCCTCGCCGCCGGTGCCGAGCTCGCACCGCTCGATGTGGTGCGCACGTGGGTCATGCGCGGGACCCTCCACATGGTCACGTCGGAGGACGCCGGATGGCTCGTCGCCCTCCTCGGCCCGGTCTTCGCCGCGAAGACGCGACCACGGCGTCTCCAGCTCGGACTGACCGACGAGCTCCTGGCGCGGGCGACGGCGGCCGTCGCCCGCGCGCTGCCCGCCACCCGCGACGAGCTGCTCGCCGTCGCGGCGTCGGTGGGCGTCCCGAAGGGACAGGCCCGCGCGCATCTGCTGTCCCACCTCTGCATGAGCGGACGCGCCTGCCTCGACGGCACCGAGAGCGAACTGTTCGTGCCGCTTCCCACGGGCGTCTCCCCCGCCGAACCGCTCACCGAACTGGCCTCCAGGTTCCTCCACGCGCACGGTCCGGCGAACGCCGAGGACTTCGCGTCCTGGTCGGGCCTGCCGCTCGGGAAGGCCCGGGCGGTGATCCCCGAGCGGGCGCCGGAGCCCGTCACCGATCCCGTGCCCCGGGTGCGGCTCCTCGGCCACCTCGACCCCTATCTGCTCGCCTACCGCGACCGTGCTTTCGCGCTCGATCCGGCGCGCTCGGGCGCCGTCCAGCGCGGCGGCGGTTTCCTCCAGCCCGTGGTCGTGGTCGACGGCCGGGTCGCCGGAACCTGGAGCCGGACACCGAAGGCGCGTCGGCTGGAGGTCACCGTCGACGCCTTCGATGCCGTGCCCGGCGACGCGCTCGCCGCCGAACTCGACGCGCTCGGCACGGCCTTCGACCTGCCCGTTTCCCTCGTTCGGCCTCCCGCCGCGACGAGCGCGCGAGACGATCAGGGGCATGGACGAGCGTGAACTGAACGACTTCGAGACAGAGGTGCTGCGCGACCTTCGCCAGCGGCTCCAGAACGCCGACGACGTGCCCGCTCTCGATCTGGCCGAGGTGGACTCGCCGCGCCGGCCGGACGTGGAGGCCGCGCTGCGCAGGCTGTACGAGGGGGACTACATCGACGGGTTCGTGCCCGACGACCGCGACTACCCGGTGATGATCGAGTCCCTCACGTCGAAAGGCGAGGGGGCTCTGCGCGGCTGACGCACCGCGCCGCCCGCGCGGAGGCGGGCGGCGCGGCGACGGCTCGTCAGCAGCCGTGCCAGGGGCGGACCCTCAGCGAGCTCACCCGGTAACCGAAGCCGTCGAGGTTCCCGAAGTAGTCGGGCGAGACGACCTGTACGGCCCCTTCGTAACCGGCGTGCTCGTAGACGCACCAGTTGTCGCCGGTCAGGTTCCAGAACCAGTTGACGTTGTCGTTCAGGACACCGCCGGCCCACCCGCCAAGGTCGTAGACGCCCTCGGTGAGGTTCCCCTGGCGCGGTGGGTCGTCCGGCGTGTAGATGCAGAACACCCCGTTGTTGCAGCTGACCTCCGCCGGCCCGTGTGCCGCTGCGGGCACCGGCGCGAGAAGCGCCAGTCCCGTCGCCGCGGCGACTCCGCCGATCGCCAGGGTGCGTGTGCGCACTGACATCTGATCGTTCCCCCCTCGTTCGGGCCGCGTCGGGATGCGGCCCCCGCAGAACACCTTCACACGGCTCTCGGGCAGAAGGATCATGCTCCGACATGATGCGTCCCGACGACTTTGGTTGCGGGTAGTATCCGGCCTTCGGTCCACTTCGTACCGTGGTCAGCGGCGGAACGCGACCTCCGGGAAGGCCGGTGAGGGGCCGTCGAGCAGGTGCCCGCCGCGGCGACGCAGGTAGCGGTCGAAGAAGGCGGTCAGGTAGGCCTTCTGCGCGCGGACCGAGCGGCGCGGCACGATGTCGCCGATCTCCCCGGCGAAGTGGCCCGGCGGCAGGCCGAGGGCCTCCTGGAAGCGTGGGAGGAAGGTCTGCTGGTCGTTCTGGGAGCCCTGGCCCGCGCCGACGAGCTCCAGCTCTCGGGCCGGGCCCGTGCACAGCCCGAAGAAGCGGTCGTAGAGCGGATCGGCCGTCTGGTACTCCGTCGACGCCCGCATGACCAGCAGCGGGCGCCTGATGCCGTTCTCGTGGAAGGTGACGAAAGGTTCGGCGACGCCGTCGACCTCGTAGGTGAAGCCGGCCTCGCCGGCGTGGACCGCGTCGACGCGCCGGTCGCGGAAGGCCGTCTCGATCGCGCCGGCGGCGCCTCCCGCGTTGGCACCGAAGGTCCCGGTGCGCGCGGGGTCCACGAGGCGTCCGAGACCGTCGGGCAGCGGACGGTCCCCTTCGGACGGGTCGCCCCCTGCCGCGAGGACCTCCAGGGAGTCGAGGATGTGGCGGGCGTCGTCGCACCAGGAGTCCATGGTCTGCCGCAGCCACGGGATCGGGTCGGAGGGCGGGATCGGGCCGGGCTGGTGGGTGTCGACGTAGCGGCCGTCGGGGAACTCGACCGGGAACTCGTGGGTGCGGGACGCGGTGACGACGACGTAGCCGCGGCTCGCGAGTTCCTGCGACATCGTCGTCCACATCTCGCGTGGCTGGAAGTGCCCCGACACCGACAGCAGGACCGGCGCGCGCCCGCAGCGGGCCGCGGGAGCGTCGGTGTAGGCCGCGGAGGTCGTCGCGGCCCAGTCGATCGCGCCGGCCGGGACACCCGGGTAGATCGACCGGCTCGACATGAACGCGGCCGTCCTCGCCGGGAAGACGCGCGCCCGTTCGTGGCCGCCGATGTCGCGCGCCGGGTACCAGACGCTGATCATGATCTCGCGGTACGGCTGGGTGCTCAGCCACGGGTCAGGACGTGAGTGGTCGATCAGGTGCAGTTCGGTGCGCCCCACCGGGTACGGACCGGTGGGTGCGGGCAGTACCGGCACCACGGCCTCCCCCTCGGCGGCGGCCGCCGCCCCGGGGAGGACGAAGGGAACCGTGAGCGCGGCCGTACCGGCCGCGGTGAGCAGTGCGCGTCGTGTGGTCTCCATGGACCCGACACTTCCGCCCGGGCCCTGTGCGGCCGCTGAGGCCCGCTGTGAGCGGACTGAGATCCGAGGTCAGTCGAACACGCCCGCCACGAAGTCGCCGAAGCCCTCGCCGACGTCACCGATGCCGCCGAGGATCGTGCTGACGATGCTCGCCGCCTCCTGGGGCCGGTACGCGATGAAGAACACCACGAAAGCCAGCGCCGCCCATGGAATCAGTTTCTTCATCGTGTCGCGATCCGTTCTGCTGTGGGTGTTCCCGCCCGGATTGACTGTTCATTACCGAGAATAGTGAGGCCCGGCCAGGACCGCCTCTCGACAAAAGGTAACGAGTCGGTCACGTCCTGGTATGCGGTGTCCCTTCGGGACCCCTTGTCGCAAGGTCGACACAGCCCACGGGGTGATCCGACCCGGCGGCGCTCGCGCGAGGCGACCGTCGCGAATGGACGGTCCCCGGTGTTTTCCCGGTGCTCTCCGGTCAGGGGATCAGCGGACGCGACGGCCAGGTCAGCGTCGTCGAACCCCAGGCGAGTCCCGCGCCGAAGGAGGTCACGAGGATCCGGTCGCCCGGCTTGACCCGCCCGTCGCGCCACAGGTCCCACAGGGCCAGCGGAATCGAGGCGCCGCTGGTGTTCCCGACGCGGTCGAGATGCACCGCGCGACGGTCGGCGGGGACGCCGAGACGGTCGGCGACCGCGTCGAGGATGCGGCGGTTGGCCTGGTGCGCGACCAGCCAGTCCACATCGGAGGCGCGCAGCCCGGCCTGTTTGAGGGCACGGGCCGACGACGAGGCCATGCGCTCGACGGCCTGCCGGAACACCTGAAGCCCCGCCATCTGCAGGAAGTGGTCGCCGGGCTCGACCTCGGTGCCGTCGGAACGCTGCCGCGAACCACCCGCCGGGATCGTGATGAGCCCGGCCTGTCCCCCGTCGCCGCCAAGATCGAAGGGACCGAAGCTGCCCGGGCCGTCCGGGGCCGCCTCGATGAGCGCGGCGGCGGCGCCGTCACCGAAGATGACGGCGGTGTTGCGGTCGCCGGGGTCCACGATGGTCGACATCGCGTCGGCCCCGATGACCAGCACGCGCTCGGCGACACCGGAGACGACCAGCGAGGTCGCGGTCGCCAGGGCGTACACGTAGCCCGCGCACGCGGCGTTGACGTCGAAAGCGGCAGCACCGGTCAGCCCGAGGGCCGCGGCGACGACCGGGGCCGTCGCGGGGCAGGGATTGTCGGGGGTCATCGTGGCGAGCACGACGGTGTCGATCCGGCCGGGCTCGGCCGCGACGAGCGGCGCGGCGGCGCGCACGGCGAGGTCGGAGGTCGCGACACCGGGGTCGACGTGGCGGCGGCTGAGGATGCCGGTCCGCTGCGGGATCCAGTCCGCTTCGAGGCCGAAGCGCTCGATGAGTTCGGCGTTGTCCACCGCACGGGGCGGGAGCCACCCCGACAGTCCAGTGAGGACGGCGGAAACCGGCACGTGAATCCTCGGGGGTAGATGGTCGGCCGGGACGAAATGTCCCAAACGTCTATAGCGTAACCAAGCGGCCCGTCCGGTCAGTGCCCGGGTCGACCACGGTGGCGATCAAGGTACCAGTCGGCGCAGCCGCCCACGCGCCACAGGACACGACGCAGCCGTGCGCGCAGGCCACCGGGGGACCACGACCGGGGCTCGGGTGCGGGTGAGTCGTCCAGGGCCTCGGCCACGTCACGGATCCGGCGCTCGATCGCGGCGGCCGCCGCGTCGCGGCCGTCGAGCCGGAAAGCGTGCCGCCCGGCCGTCACGGGATTCCGGGACGCGCCGACGGCGGCGACCACCGCGCGCGCCCGGTAGGCCGTTCCGCCCGTGGTCGCGATCGACCAGGTCGCGGAGGGTTCGTCGTACACGGCGGAGCTCGCCTCGGCCCCGTAACGGATGTGCGCCTTGAGATCGTGTTCATCGGCGCAGTGCCGCAGGTAGTCGGCGAATCCGGGCGGTGCGGCGAAGGCACGCGACCATTCCGCGTAGGGCTCGAAGGAGTACGACGGAACGTCGGCCGGGCGGCTCCCGCGAGGATCGGCACACCAGGCACCACCGAGGCGGTCGGCCCGTTCCAGCACGACGAAGTCGTGCCGCCCGGCGCGTTTGAGCGCCACGGCCATGCCGATGCCGGCGAATCCGGCCCCTATGACGACCACCTCGCGCATCCGACTCTCCTCCCCCGATGCCGACGAATGCCCCGGCGGAGGGTAGCAAATCGGCGGAAAAGGGGTGACGACGGTGAGGAAAAGGCGAGCCTCGCGAGCCTCGATCGCGGCCGGAGGTACGCCGTTCGGGTGGCGTGTGGCGGGAACCGGAACACGGCGATCCACCCGAGACCCGGCGGGTCGCCGACACCGGTATTCGTCATTGGCCGGCGGTCGTGGACCGTCCCCTCACGCCGTCACGATGTTGCGCCGCACGCGGCAGTCGGCGTGTACCGGTCGACGCTTCGATGAGACCGGTGGACCCGATGGAGCGTCCCCTCCACCATGGAGCCCGGGCGGTGGGTCAAGAGGTGTGGCGCAACAGGGCGTCGACCACGACGGGCCACGTCACGCGCGGTATGCCCTGCCCGATGCCGGGCAGTGTGAGCAGGCCGGCGCCGGGAATCTCGGCGGCGAGCCTCTCCCCGTTCCCGTGTGGGAAGAACGGATCCTCATCGCCGTGCACCACCAGGGTCGGGGCGGTGATCTCGCCGAGCCGTTCGCGCCAGCGCGGCCGGCAGTCGAGGGCCGCGAAGACGGTGCCGAGATGGGCGGCGCGCTGTGCCTTCGCCGTTCGCTCGGTCCGGTCGAAGATCGCGCCGACCGCCGCTCGCGCGTCCCGCTCGTCGAATCCCCTCGATCCGGAAAGCAGCCGCGCCGACCCCGTCAGGTACTCGATCACGCTCTCGCGATCGGTCCAGTCCGGCTGTGGGCGCCCGAAGAGCCGCCCCATCACTTCTCCCGCGTGGTCGGGCAGGTCGGCGTCGACCGGACCGGGCGCGACCGGGCGGGTCGAGATCAGCGTCAGCGACGCGACCCGCTCGGGGTGGTCGAGCGCGAGCAGCTGCGCGATGAACCCGCCGACGCCCATCCCGACCACGTGTACGGGCCCCAGGCCCAGCGCCGCCGGCAGTTCGGACGCGTCGGTCACCAGGTCGCGCAGGTCGTAGGCCGGTGCATCCGGGTCGACGTAGGTCGACCGGCCGGTGTCGCGAAGGTCGTAGCGCACCACGTACCGCCCGGCCAGCGCCGTGCACAGCGCGTCCGGCCAGCTCAGCATCGTGAGGCCGATCAGCAGGATCGGTGGATCCGCGGGGTCGCCGAAGGTCTCGACGCACAGCTGGACATCGTTGGCCTTGATCTGCATTCGCGCTACTTCCGGTCATCCGACGACACGAGACGGTGTCTCGAAAGCTATCGGCCCGGTCCGACATCTTTCGCCGCGCCGCACCGCACGGCACCGATGGCCGTGTGGCAGCTGGGCCCCGCGCCCGCACCCGTGGTCACCTCAGGCGCGTTTGGTCGCCGACGCGACGAAGATCGGCACGGCGAGGAGCATGCGGTCCGCCTCGGCCCGGGCGGTCTGCTCGGCCAGCCAGGTCGCGTGTTCCCCGGGTGAGATCGCCAGGGTCCGCAGAGCCGTGCTCGCCAGTCCCGTCAGCATCGGCAGCATGGCGGTGTCGGTGAAGATCCCGGTGTGGACCTCGACGGCGACTTCGGTGAAACCCGCCGTCAGCAACAGGTTCCGGAAGGCGCGAGCGGCGCGCGGTGCGATGATCGCGTTCGCGCGGGCGTGCACGACGCGGGTGGTCAGGCCCGGGTGGTCGCTGTCGATGGCGAGCGCGTGCCAGTCCTGGCCCGCCAGGACGACGCGGCCGCCGGGGGTGAGCACGCGGTGGGCCTCGGTCACGGCGACGGCGGGGTCGGGGAGCTCGTGGAAGACCTTGTCGGCGCGGTAGCCGTCCAGTTCGCCGTCGGCGAAGGGCAGGGCGGTGGCGTCGCCCTGCCGGATGTCGGCGGTGTGGTGGCGGGCGCGGGCGGCGGCGACCATCCGCGGGTCGGCGTCGATGCCGACGACGTCGGCCCAGCGGGCTCCGAGTTCGGCGACGGCCCGGCCGCCGCCGCAGCCGATGTCGACCACGCGCGCGCCCGAGCGCAGGCGGAGGAGCTCGTAGGTGCGGGTGCGAAGCTCGGCGGCGCCGGGCAGGGTCTCGGCGCGGTCGAGGAGGTGGATCAGTGTTTCGGTTGACATGCCGATCATCGTGCGACTTAATGTCGACATGAAGTCAAGTCTGGCGATCGGGGACGCGGCGGCGCGTTTCGGGCTTCCCGCGCACGTCCTGCGGCACTGGGAGTCGATGGGCCTGCTGGCGCCGGAGCGGGTGGGCGGCGACAGGCGGCGCTACGGTCCGGCCGACCTGGAGCGCGTCGCGATGATCCTGCGCGCCAAGGACGGCGGTCTCGGGCTCGGTGACATCGCCGTGATGCTCGGCGCCGACCGGCGCGTGCGCCGGGAGGTGCTGGGCCGCAACCGCGAGGAGCTGCGGGCGCGGATCGCCGCCGCGCGTGACTCCCTCGCGCTGGTGGAGTGCGCGCTGGCCTGCGAGCACGAGGACATCGCCGCGTGCCCGCATTTCAAGGCCATGATCGCCGGGCGCCTCGGCGATCCTAGGCCGCCGCGGGCACCGGTGCCCTGCGACGCCGAAGCGCCAGCGCGTTCAGGGTGACGATGACGGTGGACGCGCTCATGAGCAGCGCGGCCCATTCGGGTCTGAGCAGCACGCCGGTCGCGGGGTAGAGGACGCCCGCGGCGACGGGGATCGCGAGCAGGTTGTAGATCGCGGCCCAGAAGAGGTTCTGTTTGATCTTGCCGCGCACGGCCCGGGCGAGGTCGATCGCGGCGGCGACGTCGGCGGGGTCGCTGCGGACGAGAACCACGTCCGCGGCCTCGACGGCCACGTCGGTGCCCGCGCCGATGGCGACGCCGACGTCGGCGAGCGCGAGGGCGGGGGCGTCGTTGACGCCGTCGCCGATCATGGCGGTCGTGGCGCCGGACTTCTGGAGGGCGGCGATGTGCCGTGCCTTGTCCTCGGGGGCGACCTCGGCGATGACGGTGTCGATGCCGATCGCGCGGGCGACGGCCGCGGCGGTGCCGCGCTGGTCGCCGGTGAGCATGACGGTGGTGACACCGGCGGCGTGGAGGGCGCCGACGGCGGGCCGTGAGCTCTCGCGGACCGGGTCGGCGACGGCGATGACGCCGAGGGCGTGTTCACCGGCGGCCACGTACATCGCGGTCCTCCCGTCGGCGGCGAGGGCGCTGACCTGCGCGGCCAGCGAGCCCGGGTCGACGCCGTGGGCGGCGAGGAGGCGGGCGTTGCCGATGAGGACGCGGCGGCCCTCGACGTCGGCGACGACGCCCCGGCCGGGTACCGAGTCGAAGCTCGCGGCGGTCGCCACGGTGAGTCCTTTGTCCTTCGCGGCGCGGACGATCGCCTCGGCGAGCGGGTGCTGGGAGGAACCGTCGGCGGCGGCCGCGAGGGCGAGGATCTCGTCGGCCCCGGCGCCTTCGGCCCGGATGTCGGTGACCGTCGGGCGGCCGAGGGTGAGGGTGCCGGTCTTGTCGAAGACGACGGTGTCGATCCCGGCGGTGGCCTCCAGCGCGGTGGCGTTCTTGAAGAGCACGCCGTGTCTGGCGGCGGTACCGACGCCGACGGTGATGGCCGTCGGGGTGGCGAGCGCGAGGGCGTCCGGGCAGGCGATGACGATGGTGGAGACGGCGGCGGTGACGGCGAAGGCGACGCCGTGCCCGCCGAAGAGGGCCCAGACCAGGAAGGTCAGCGCGCCGGAGCCGAGGGCGAGGAACACGAGGTACTTGCCGGCGGTGTCGGCGAGGCGCTGCGCGGGTGCCTTCGAGGCCTGCGCGTCCTGAACCATGGCCACGATGCGGGCGAGTGCGGTGTCGGCTCCGACCTCGGTGGCGGTGAAGGTGAACGCGCCGGTCTGGTTGACGGTGCCGCCGGTGACGCGGTCCCCGGGGCGTTTGGCGACGGGGACCGGCTCGCCGGTGATCATCGATTCATCCACGTAGGACTCGCCGCCGTCGACGCGCCCGTCGACGGCGATCTTCCCGCCGGGCCGGACGACGACCGTGTCCCCGACGACGACCTGGTCGAGCGGGATCTCGCTGTCGGTGCCGTCACGGCGGACCCGGGCCGTGGGCGGGGCGAGCGCGAGCAGCGCCTCGACGGCGCGGCCGGTGGCGAAGCGGGAGCGCATCTCCAGCCAGTGCCCGGCGAGGCTGAAGGAGGTCAGCATGGCCGCGGCCTCGAAGTACACGTCCTCGGTGTGCAGGAAGAGCGTCGCGACGACCGAGTACACGTAGGACACGAGGATGCCCGTGGCGATCAGGGTCATCATGTTCGCCTCGCGCTGAAGGAGCGCGCGCCAGGCCGCCGACAGGAAGGGCCACCCGCACCAGAACACCACGGGCGTGGCCAGGATCAGCCCGAACCAGCCCATGGAGAGGCCGAAGGGAGGCTGGGCGGTGAAGCCGAGACTGTGGCCGATCGGGGAGAACAGGACGATGGGGACGGTGAGCACGACCGAGACGATGAAGCGGCGGAACATGTCGGCGACCATGGAGGCGCCGTGGCCGGCGTGGGAGTCGTGGGTGCCGGCACCGGAGTGGTCGGCGTGCTCGGCCGAACCGGGATCCGGCCGATGACCGGCGGGTGGCCGGTGCTCGGCGTGGCTTTCGTTCTTGTGGCCGGCGCGCGGCTCCCCCCGGCGGTCGCAGTCCTGCCCGAGCCCTTCGACGCCCGCGCGCAGCTCCTCCGGCCCCGTCCGCCCGGGGTCGTAGGCCAGGCGCGCGACCGAGCGGGTCCGGTCGACCCGCGCCGAGGTGACCCCCGGAAGCCCGGCGATGGCGTGCTCCAGCGCGGCGAGTTCGGTGCCGCAGTGGCACCGGCGCAGGGCGATCTCGGCGGTGCGTTCGCTCATCTCGGCGGCCTCCGTTCGTCCTGGTGATCATGTCGTGCCCGTCGATATAAGACGCTACGCGGCGAATGTCCCCGATCGGTGCCGACCGGGTCATGGTCACGTCACGATCACCGCTTGACAGGCGCCTTACCCTGCGGAAGTCCTCGTGCCCGAGCCCCCTGGAGTTGCGCGTGACGACCGATGAGTCGCCGGCCCCCGCGACCGAACCGGCCTCCTCCCCGGAGCCCGCCGGCGGCACTCCCGGCGACGTCCGCCGCAACCGCCTGATCGCCGGCGTCGCGGCGCTCCTCGTCGGCATCGCCGTCACCGCCTATGTCGTCGGCCGCGACGACGATCCCGTGTCCGTCGTCGAGAACTTCTTCGCCGCCATCGTGGACGGAGACGTCGACGAGGCTCTCACCTACGTCGGCCGCATCGGCTACGGCGTCCCCTACGGCGAGCGCGCGACCTTCCTCCACCCCGACGCGATCGCCGACGGCTGGCGTCTTCTCGACGCCGAGTACGGCGGCGGAGGCCCCGTCGCCGACTACGTCGAAGTCACCATCGGCGACGACGCGTCGAGCACCACCGGACGCCTGGAGGTGCTCGAATTCGGCGGCGAGTGGAACATCATCGACCCCTTCATCGAGGTCGAGGTGGCCGCGCCCGCGTTCACCTACATCGCCGTCAACGGCCGCGAGGTGCTCACCGCCGACCTCTACGGCGGCAACGTCCACGGCTACCAGGACCAGCGCATCGAGCTGCTCCCCGGCCGCTACACCTTCTGGGGTGGTGCACCGGCCGACCTCCTGCCGCCCGAGCAGTACCTCAACGACGTGCTCGAAGTGTCCCCGCCGCCGTTCGTGCCCTCTCCGGACACCTTCGCGGCCGTCCAGGCCCAGACCGACGCCATCATCGACGACTGCGTGACCTTCACCGTCGCGACTCCCGAAGGCTGCCCTTTCGGTGTCGGCGACGGCATCGAGGCCGGCGACGACATCGTGCGCGATGTCCACGACGTCACCTGGGAGATCGTCGAACGCCCGGTCGTCACCGTCGACGCCACGAACCCGGCCGTCGGCCTGGCGGTGACGGCGGCCGAGCCCGGCCTGATCCGCCTCACCGCCAGCGGAACCAAGGGCCTCAAGGACGTCCGCTTCCAGGCCGACTGCGGCGTCGACGGCGGCTTCCTGCGCGCGGCGCTGCGCCCCGACGGGACCCCCGAGGTCTACGCGATACCCGCCCTTGGCCGCTTCGGGCTCCCGGCCGGTCCGGCGGCGTCCACCTGCGAGTACAAGGGGAAAGCGTGAGCACCGAAGAGAACACCCCGTCTCACCGGAAGCGCCGGTGGGCCCTCGGAGCCGGGGCGCTCACCGTCGCGGTCGCCGCCACCGTCGTCGTCATCGCGGTGAACCGCACGACCCCCGAGGACGTCGTCGAAGACTACTTCGCGCACCTGCTCGCGCGCGACGCCGAGGGAGCGCTGGAGTACACCGACCAGCTCGCCTTCTTCGCCGACACCTCCGCCGACCTTCTCGTCCCCGCCGCGATGGCCGACGACTGGGAGGTCACCCGCCTCGTCCGCCGCCACAACGAGGACGAGGACCCCGCGGCGGTCGACGTGACCATCACCGCCGCCGACGGGACCTCCCGCGAAGGCCGTTTCGAGCTCGTCGAAGGCGACGACGGCTGGCGCATCCTCAACCCGTTGGTGAAGCTGCGCACCGGCGAGCTCCCCGCCGATTTCCTGGAGCTCAACGGGGTCGTGAGCACCGCTGAGAACCTCTGGCTCTTCCCCGGCGCCTACCGCCCCTATCCGAGTCTCGCCGAGGTTGTCACGGCACCGTCCTACGTCGCCGTGCCCAGGTCGGGAGACGGGCGCGATCAACCCGACGGCATCGTCGGCGAGAAGTACCTGCCGCTCTTCGCCGCCGGACCCGAGCTGGCCGACGCCCTTCAGCGCGGGCTCGCCGCCTGGCTGGACGCCTGCGCGGCGCAGGGACTGCCGAACCCCACAGGCTGCCCCTTTAAAGCCGGCTACGGCGGCGCGAACCGCGTGGCGCTGGAGGACGGATCCGAGTACAACACCCCGACGGTCGTCTGGGAGGTCGAAAAGTATCCGGTGGTGCGCCTGACACCCGGCCCGAGCGACTTCTCGCTGATCACCGTCGCACCCGGCGTGATCCGCGTCAGCGGCGAGGGCCGCCCCTACTACCACCCCGACAGGCCGGTGGAGAAGTTCTCCGGACGCTGCGGCTTTTCCCTGGGCGCCGTCACCGTCAGGATCGCGCCAGGCGGCTTCGCCTTCGGCGATCGGGACGTCTACTCCTCGACCTGCCTGTCCCCCTTCGGCTGATCAGGACCGCGCCGCCGCGAAACCCACGCCGCTCCAGAGGCGCCGGGTGGGCGCCGCCTCACCGAGGTCGGGCCCGGATCCGCTGTGCCACAGGCGGACCGGGCCGCCGTCGGCGCCGACCGGGTCCCAGCCCGGGTCACCGGTGGCGGCGAAGTCGGCCCAGGCACGGGTCATGCGCGCCGACAGGTCGCGGTCGGCGTCGTCGGGGGGACCGCCGATGAGGAAGTCCAGAGCCGGGTCGCCGATGGTGCCGAAGGCGAAGGGCACATCGGCGCAGTGCCACGGGCGCACGCCTTCCCGGCGGCGCTCGAAACGCGCCAGGTGGGCGCGTTTCGCGCCGGCGGCGAGCCGCGCGCCGTACTCGCCGAAGAGCTGGTCGCCGTAGATCGCCAGGTAGATGTCACGGACGTCGGCGCCGGGGAGGAAGGCGCGGTAGCCGTCGACGATGTCGCCGGGGAGGCCGTAGTCCTTGACGAAGGAGGCCAGGCCGTCGTCGGTGGTGACGTCCTTGGCGCTGCCCACCGCGTGCAGCAGCCAGTACTCGTCCGCGGTGGAGCACACCAGCAGGCCGACGTCGGCGTCGGCGATCCCCGACAGCGGATCGACGGGCATGGTCGCGTCGTCGACGATCGGCGCGTAGAGCACCGGATCGTAGTGGCGCCAGCCCGAACCGGGATCCTCGCGATAGGACGCCGCGACGCGGTCACCGGCCGCGACGAGTGTCTCCGGAGGTGCCGCGAGCAGCGACTTCGCCTCGGCGGTGACGCCCGCGGAGGCGGCGACCAGCCGCGCGGTCTCACGCGCGAGGACCGTCTCGTAGAAGGGACTGGCGACGCTGTGCAGGATCGCGCGACCGAACAGGCCGCGCGCGGCGGGCATCACGGCCAGCGCGGCGGCCGACGCGGCCCCCGAGGACTGGCCAGCGACGGTCACGTTGCCCGGGTCGCCGCCGAACGCGGCGATGTTGGCGTGTACCCACGTCAGGGCCGCCACCTGGTCGAGCAGGCCGCGGTTGTCGGGGTGCAGCCCTCCGGAGACGTGGCCGAAGCCCTCGAAGCCGAGCCGGTAGTTGAGGGTGACGACGACGATCCCGAGCCGGGCCAGTGCGGTCCCATCGAAGTCGGGCTGGGCGGAGGACCCGAAGGTGTAGGCGCCGCCGTGGATCCAGACCACGACGGGCATACCGTCGTTCGGCCCGCCGGGGGTCCAGACGTTGACGGTGAGGATGTCGACGTCACCGGGCGCCCATGCGGGGGCTCCGGGCAGCGCGGCCGACTGCGGGCTGATCGGCCCGAAGGCGTTGGCCTCGCGCACTCCGTCCCAGGAGCCGGGGCGCCGGGGCGCGAGGAAGCGGAAGGCACCGAAAGGCGCGGCGGCGTAGGGGATCCCGAGCGCGGCGGTGACGCCGGGCGCGGCCTCCCGCCCGCGGACGCGACCGGACGTGGTGGTGAAGTCGAGCATCCCGGCAGGGTATCCGGCCGACGGCCGCCGCGACGCGGACCCTCACCGCGTGTCCGGCGGGACCGTCGTGGGGAGACGGCCCCGCCGAAGCCGGCACACGACCGGGGCGCCGCGCAGCGAGCCGATCGCATTGCGGTGACGCTAGAACCGCCCGCCACGGCGGCCCCACATTTCCGCCACAGCCCGGCTAGACCCCGCCGAGCAGCACCGCCAGCGCCTCGGCCGACGCCGGGTGGGCGGTGAGCAGCCCGCCGACCTTCGGGTCGCCCGCCTGAGCGTCCCCGCCCTCGCCCACGTTCTTCCACTCGCCTCCGCAGCCGAGCAGGGCGGCCAGCGCGTCGGGCGTGTCGCGGTGCGCGAGCAGCAGCTCGGTCACCGGCCCGCTCTCCACCGCGGGCCCGCCCGCAGCCCGCGCGGGGGCGGGAGCCGCCACCCACGGCGGGATCCAGGCGTCAACCGCCGGGAGCGTGCCGGGGAACGTCCGGCCCGCTTCCTTGATCAGCACCGGAACCAACTCGCCGGCGTGCTCACGGAGAGTCGTGATGAGCGTCGGCAGCCACGGCAGCAGGACACCGTCGGGCAGCCGCCCGAAGGCGTTCGAGATCAGTTCGACCACGAAGGGCGTGAGCACCGGGACCGGATCGAGCGCCTGCACGAATCCGCTGAGGTACTGCGGGAACGACGGGATCACCAGCGGGTTGGCCAGCAGTCCGTCGCAGCGCTCCCGCAGCTCGGCGATCGGGAGCATGCCGAGCTGCGTGTGGGACGCCCACAGCAGCGCGATCTTGCCCGGCGTCTCCGGATGCGACTGCCGCACCGCCAGTTCGAGCTGCGCCCGGTCGCAGCCCAGCGCGAGCGCCAGGCTCTCCATGCTGAACAGGAAGCCCAGCATGGCCGCGACCTGCCGGATGCCGGTGTCGTCGTCGACGAAGGCGGTCGGCAGGAGCGTGCAGTAGTGCGCGTATCCGGCGGTGACGAAGTCCTGGCACCAGACCGGCAGGTCCGGGCGGGTGGCCCGGTAGTGCGCCTGCAGACGCCGGATGTGCCTGAGCACCTCCGGTGCCCCGTCGACGGTGCGTTCGGCCGACAGCAGGTCGACGGCACGGGCGCCGAGCTCGTCGGTGAACCGCGGGTTCGACAGGTAGAGGATCGAGTCCTCCACCGCCCGCAGCGCACCCGCCGCGGTCGCGTTGTCGGCCCAGACCTCCTTGCGCAACCGCTGTTCGAGGACCTGCTCGATCGTGACGCCCTCGTAGCCGAGCTCGATGAGCGCCCGCTGGTTGCGGCCCAGCGCGAGGTCCCAGCTCTCCTGGATGGACCGCTCCCCCAGCTTCCGCGCGCCCATGATCGGGCGGGCGGCGTCCTCGGGCATGAGCCTGCGCAGGATCCACAGCAGGTCCGAGCACGGCCGCAGGCTCTCGTCGGCGGCGAGGTCGAGCAGCACGCGCTGAACGTTGCGTTTGGTGAGATCGTGGCCGAGCGGCGC
The DNA here is from genome assembly GCF_014202425.1 of Phytomonospora endophytica. GTDB lineage: Bacteria > Actinomycetota > Actinomycetes > Mycobacteriales > Micromonosporaceae > Phytomonospora > Phytomonospora endophytica. The sequence goes on from NZ_JACHGT010000007.1 coordinate 29,236, forward strand.
GAGCCGGTCGTAGACGTCGCGGGCCAGAGGCGGCAGGGAGTGGTAGCCGACCTGGCCGATCCGGTCGCCGCCGAGGAGGATCTCGCACAGGCGGCGCACGTCGCGCTTGCCGGGGACGGAGTCCTTCTCGATGCAGGTGACCGCCGCGTCCTGGAAGTCGTACGGCGTCGGCCGCGCCCGGTCACGGATCCCGGCCAGCAGGATCGACGTCTCGTACACCGCGATGGCGTCGGCGGTGCTGGCGAGATAGCCGTTCCGGCGGGCGAGGCGAACGATGTCGACGCACCAGCCGAGCAGCTCCGACTCGTCGAGGCCGCCCGGCCGCGGTGGTTGCGCGAGGAAGCCGGACAGGCGGTCGGTGACCGGGCCGGGTGCCGCCGGCACGACGGCCTTCGCCGCGCGCTTCGCGGGCTTCTTCTTCGCCGACTTCTGCCCTTCCAGCCGGAAGGGCTTGACGCCGTAGCTCGCGATCGCCTTCGTCCACGTCGCCGACGCGATCGACACCGAACCCGAAGCGAGACCGAACTGCGCCTCGATCGCCGAGTTGCTCGACGGGATCAGCCCGTAGAGCCACTTCGTCGCGCTCGGCTCGGTGATCTCGTAGGTGTCGGTCCCGCCGACACCGAACTCCGCGACCCGGCTGGCCGCGTGGAAGGACCCGCACACGTACATCGCGTCCTCGGGCCTGGTGCCCGTGGCCGCCATGTGCTGCCGCATCCGCGTCCACATGTAGCGCTCGCGGTCCTCGTCGCGGTCGTTCTTGGCGGAGCCGCTGGGACGCAGGTGCCGGAACAGGCTGCCGATGAGGACCAGAACCTGGCGGTAGGTGTGGTAGTCGGCGCCCGCGAGGGGCTGTTCGACGTACTGGTCCCACCACTCCGACCAGTGCCGCACCTTGCCGTGGTGGAGCAGGTGCTCCTCCAGCTCGGCGAAGCGCGGGCGGAGGTCGCCGATCTCCATGCCGACGGCGTCACCGTGCAGCGCCTGGCCCTCGGCGGCGTCCTCGCCGTCGGGGTCGGCGACCACGGCCGCCTGCTCCCCCGGTTCGGCCGTCGGATCGTCCTTCGGCGCCCACTGGAAGACGTGGTCGCTGGAACGGTCCACGGCCACCAGTTCGACGTCCGGGGTGGACAGCGCGTAGGCGATCGCCTGGTACTCCGCGGAGGACTCGGTGATCGGCGCGATGACGCTCAACGGCCCCCACCCGGGCGGGAAACCGTCGAGGTCGGTCGCGTAGGCCTGCAGGGCCACCGGCAGCCGGCAGTTGGCCAGCTCGCCGAGCAGCGGCCGCAGATCCTCGCACATCTCGATGTAGATGACCTTGGGCTGTTTCTCCCGCAGCCGCCGCGCCATCGCCAGCGCCGAGGCCGGCGAGTGGTGACAGACCGGGAAGATCTCCAGTTCCTCGCGCAGCGCCCGGTCGACGTCGTCGACCATGCCCGACAGGATGCCGGGCAGCGCTCCGGGCGTACCGGTGAAGGCGGCCGCCGCGTCGAGGAGCTGTTCGCGGAGCGCACCGAAAGGGCCCTCGGTCATGAGAGCGTCGCGATCGCCTCGCGGCCGCCCTCCAGGAAGCCGTTCCACTCGCCGCCGTCGGCCTTGCTGCGCGGCTCGATGACGCCGTGCCAGTACTTGTTGAGGATCGCCAGGTCCTCCGGCTGGCGGCGGGCCAGCGAGCCGACCAGCGACCCGGCGAGGGTCTCGGCGCGCAGGATCCGGTCGCCGAAGAAGTGGCTGTGCAGGATCGCGTCCTCCAGGACGCCGATCTGCTCGGCCGTCGACAGCGCCGACTCCAGTTTGTCGTCGTCGTTGGTCGCCGAGGCCGCCGCCGCGCGCAGGTCGGCGAAACTCTGCAGCAGGATGTCCAGCAGCGTCGGCGGGAGGTCCAGCTCGATGCGGTGGCGGTCGAGCAGCTCGGTGGTGCGGAAGCGCACGATCTCGGTCTCGCTCTTCTTGTTGCTCACCACCGGGATGCGCACGAAGTTGAACCGCCGCTTGAGGGCCGAGGACAGGTCGTTGACGCCCTTGTCGCGGCTGTTGGCGGTGGCGATGATGCTGAAGCCGGGCTGCGCGAAGACGATGTTGTCGTCCTCCAGCTCGGGAATCGAGACGTACTTCTCCGACAGGATCGAGATGAGCGCGTCCTGGACGTCGCTCGTGGAGCGGGTCAGCTCCTCGAAGCGGCCGATGACGCCCTGCTCCATCGCGTTCATGATCGGCGAGGGGATCATCGAGTCGCGCGACTGGCCCTTGGCGATCACCATCGAGACGTTCCACGAGTACTTGATGTGGTCCTCGGTGGTACCGGCCGTGCCCTGGACGACCAGGGTCGAGTTGCGGGAGATGGCCGCCGACAGCAACTCGGCCAGCCAGCTCTTGCCGGTGCCCGGGTCGCCGATGAGCAGCAGTCCCCGGTCGGAGGCCAGCGTGACGATGCTGCGTTCGACGAAGCTGCGGTCGCCGAACCACTTCTGGCCGATCTGGCGGTCAAGGCCGTCGGAGCGCTCCGAGCCGAGGATGAACAGCCGCACCATCTTCGGGCTCAGCCGCCACGAGAACGGCTTGGGGCCGTCGTCGACCGACTCCAGCCAGTCCAGCTCTTCGGCGTACTTGACCTCGGCGGGCGCGCGCAGGATCTCAGCAGACATGGTGGTGGATTCTCCTAGGTGAGGAAGTTCTTGAGCTCGAAGACGAGTTTCTTGATGTGACCGGAGAGCACGGGGGTGCCCATTTCCTTGAAGCGCTGGCGGAACCAGGGGTTGACGCTCTGCCCGCCGCGCCCGTTGACCGCGCCGACCGGGATGAACTTGACGCCCGAGCGGTGCAGGGCCTGCATGCTGTCGAACAGCTCGCGCTCGCGCCACTCGTAGAAGTCGGAGATCCAGACCACGACGGTGTTGCGCGGGTCGGCGACCTTCGGCTCGGTCAGGTCCATCGCGACCGTCCCGTCGGTGCCGCCGCCGAGTTTGGTGCGCAGCAGGACCTCGAAGGGGTCGGCGACCCACGGCGTCAGGTCGAGCGCGCGCGTGTCATAGGCGACCAGGTGAACGTCCACTTTGGGCAGTCCGGTGAAGATCGACGCCATGATGGTGCAGTTGACCATCGCGTCGACCATCGAACCGGACTGGTCGACGACCACGATCATCCGGGCGGGCGTGACCCGTTTGGCGGTCTGCTTGTAGAAGAGCTGGTCGACGTAGAGGCGCTGGTCCTCCGGGCTCCAGTTGGTGAGGTTCTTCCAGATCGTGCGCTGGAGGTCGAGGTTGCGGAACACGCGCTTGGGCGGGACGGAGCGGTCGATGGTGCCGACACTGGTCTGCGCCATCGTGGTCTTCAGGACCTCGGCGACCTCGTCCACGTAGCGGCGGATGAGCGCCTTGGCGTTGGCCAGCGCCACGCCGGAGAGGTTGTCCTTGTCGCGCAGGAGTTGCTCGATGAGGGACATGCTCGGCGTGAGCTTCTTGGCCAGTTGGGGGTCGGCGAGGACCTCTCGCAGGCGCATGCGCTTGACGAGGTCGCCTTCGATCCCGGCGAGGACGGCGGCGAGTTCACCGTTGCCGGGGCCGTTTCCGGCGCCGATGCCGGGCGCGTTGCCCGCGCCCCGGCCGCGGAGTTCGCCGGGGGCGCAGCCCATGGCCCGTTCGAGCCAGCCCGCGTCGGCCTGCCAGTCGGCGAGCTGTCCGGCGTTGACGTCGCCGGTGCCGGTGGCGAAGACGCTGAGGAGGATCTTGGATACCAGTGCCGCGCGGCGGACCTCGGCGGGTCCGGGGCGTGACGGGTCTGCGGAGTCCTCGGCGCCGTCCGTACCGGGTTGGGTCTGGCCGCTGATAAGCCCGTCGAACTCGTCGGCGAGCTCGGGGAAGCGCTGGACGACGTTGTCGACCGAGACGCCTGGGTCCATCAGGACCGGGGGCAGTCCGATGTCGTCGACGATGGCGACGCTCGCCGATTCCAGTGCGGCCTGTTCCTCGGCGCCGAAGACGCGGGCGAGCAGGCGCCAGTAGAGAACCTGGCGGCGGTTCTCGTCGGGGTTGATGTCGATGCTCATTTGCGCAGCAACCGTCCCGCCCGTTCGCGGAGAACCGCGACGGCGTCGCCGGCGCGGGCGGCGGCCTTGACGACCTTGGGGTCGGTGGGGCCCTGTGCCCAGTCGGCGGTGTGGGCCTCGGCGGGCTTCTTCTTCACGATCGCCTGGAGTGCGAGGGGTTGCAGGGTCCAGGTCCCGGCGTCCCAGCGGAGCAGGCCGATGCAGGCGGTCGAGGCCACGACCAGGTTCCAGGTGAGCGGTCCGGCCGCCGGGAGGCGGTCGGTGTCGACCACGATCGCGTCGTCGCCGATCGCGAAGGCGACGTAACCGTCGCCCTTGGTCAGCTGGTAGCCCTCCACGAGGACGAGTTCGCCGATGCGCGCCGGGTGGCGGTCGAGGGGCTGCGTGGCGGGCGCGGCGGCCTCGGCGAGCTGTACGCGGGCCGTGGCGAAGGGTTCCGCCGGGGCGCCGGCGACGGCCTGGCCGTCGATCCAGTAGAGGTCGCCGCCGTCGAGGAGCGGCATGTCGGTGATCTCGACGCTCCGGCGTTCGGCGAGGGCGGCGATCAGGACCGGGTAGGCGGTGAAGAGCTTCCAGACGGCCGGGCCGACGACGGTGTCGACCTTCGTGGCGGACACGGCCGTGCGGACGAGGCGGGTGGGGCCGCCGGGTGTTTCGAGGACCGCGTGCACCTCGGCCTGTACGGCGGTGGGGTGCTCGTGGAGGTCGACGCCGAGGATGAGGAGGCGGCCGGTGACCGTCTCCGCGGTGGCGGCCGGGGTCCAGGAGTCCTGGGCGAGCAGTACCGCGCGGGTCCACAGGTCGGCCCAGCGGCGGATCGGGACCAGTTCGGCGGTCGCCACCGGGCTCGACGCGCGCAGTTCGGCGGCGAGGCCGTCGAGGAGGACGGCCAGGCGGCGGGAGGCCGGGTCGGCCAGAAGGCCGTCGATGGCCTGGGCGGCTCCGGAGACCAGTTCGTGCTCGACGCCGCGCCAGCCCGTGATGGCGAGTTCGGCGAGCCAGGCGCGTGCGGCGCCGCGTGGGCTGCGGATCGCCTCGGCGGGCGTGGCGCCTTCCGTCCAGGCGGTGCGGGTACGGCCGAGGGCGGTGTCGAGTCCGGTGATCAGCTCGTCGTGGACGGCGCCGAGCAGGGCGGAGCGGGCGGCGGCGAGGGCGGCGAGGTGTTCGTCGCCGATGGAACCCGCGGAGATCTTCTCGACGGCCTCGTTCACGCGGTCGCCGAGGGGCGTGACCGCGACGGCGGAGGCGAGTGCGGCCAGCGCGGCCGACTGGGCCGCACCGAGTCGGCTGAGGCCGTGGACGAGGGCGTCGTCGAAGCCGTCGACCACGGCGAGCGTCTCGGTGAGGCCTTCGCGGGTTTCGGTGAGGGCGGCCAGTTGTGTCGCGAGCATCGTCACACCGCCCCGCCGGTGGCGGGGAACCAGTGGAGCTCGGGGATCGGGCCGCTGGTCGACGGGAGTTCCAGGTAGGTCAGGTGGCGCAGGAAACGCGCGAAGACCACGGCGGCCGGTGTCGAGGAGGCGGTGCCGTTGATGCGGTCGAGCAGGTCGCGGCCGGTGCTGACTTCATCGGCCTCGACGCCGAGGAAACGTCCGACGCGTTCGGGGCCGTACTGTTTGACGGCCTCGTCCACCATCGCCTTGATGTGGTTGCACGCCCATCTGCCGCCGAGGCCGCCGCAGGGCCTGTTGTTGTTGGTGCTGCAGCCGAGTCCGTGCTCGGCGGCGCCGATCGACGAGACGTAGACGCGGGCGGGGTCCGAGCCGCTGGAGACCACGCCCTGCAGCCGCCCGTCCGCCATTTCCACGAAGGGGACCTTCGTGAGCTTGCGGGCCTCGACGGGCGGTAGCACGCGTGTGGTGCTCCGCCTCTCGTCAGCGGGCCTGTCCGACACCAAGACCATCGACCTCCAACCGCTTTCGGGCAGCGTCGCTGGCCGGAAAGGCGGCGACGCCCCACCACGAACGGTCGTCCGTGGTGGGTTTTTTATACCCGGCGGGTGCGACAGTCCCGATGCTGCGTAAGGGAAGGGAGGCGGGGTCGCTGGTGGGAGGGCGATGGGGTGGAGGGAGTGCTCCGGAGTCCACGGTGAGCAGCCGGAAGTCGTCCGGCCGGACCCTTGGGTGAGGGCCCGGCGACTCGCAGCGAGGCGGGCAGGTGGCGGGGCGGGCGCCGGCCGGTGACCGGCGCCGCCCGCGACGTCACGCCTTGGGCGTGACGAACTCCGGCTGGTCGAGGACGCGCAGCCAGCTGCCGTCGGCCTGGCGCCGGGCGACCTGGGCGCGCGCGCCCGAGCCGTCCTTCGGCGGGGTCGAGGTCAGTGCGAGGTCGCCGCTGATGAGGGTCGGCAGCGGGGTCTCCGGCTCGAACTTCGGCGCGTTGGCCAGGACCGAGGCCCACAGTTCACGGATGGCGGTGCGGCCGACCGTCTGCTGCCCGGGAGGGAAGGCGATGACGGCGTCCTCCTCATAGAGCTCGGCGACGCCGGCGGCGTCCCCGGCGTTCGAGCGCTCCACGAACAGACGGGTGATGTCCTCGGGTCGCATGGCCTTCTCGTAGTCGCTCACGACTGTCTCCTTCTCAAGATCGCTGGTTCCCTACCAGTCTGCGACGATCGGCTCCGGAAGTCCAACAGATGGTTATCATGGCTACTAGAATCAGCGCTTATGGAACTGAGGCAGCTGGAGTACTTCGTCGCGGTCGCCGAGGAAGCCGGTTTCACGCGCGCGGCCGCTCGCGTCCACATCAGCCAGTCCGGGGTGAGCGCCCAGATCAGGCAGCTCGAACGGGAGCTCGGCGCCGAACTCATCGACCGCTCCGGGCGCACGGCCCGGCTCACCTCGGCGGGCGCGGCGGCACTCGAACACGCCCGCGCGGCCCTGTCGGCGGCCGAGTCGGTCCGGCAGGCCGTCGGCGAGGTGGCCGATCTGATCCGGGGCCGCCTGTCGATCGGGATGATCACCGCGTGCACGGTGACGCCGTTCTTCGACGGGCTGTCGGCCTTCCACGACGCCCACCCGGGTGTCGAGATCGTGCTCAGCGAGGACACCTCCGACCGTCTCGCCGAGCAGGTGCGCACCGGGCTGCTCGACCTGGCGCTCATCGGCGCCGCCGCCGCGCCGCCGGAGGACCTGTCGTCCTTCACCATCGTCAGCGAGCGCCTCGTCGCCGCCGTCCGGCCGGACCATCCCCTCGCCAAGTCGGAGCGGCCGAGCCTCGGCGAGGTCTGCACGAGCCCGATCGTGTCCCTGCCGGCGGGCACCGGGATCCGCACGGTCTTCGACCGCGCCTGCGCCGCACAGGGCCTGCGTCCCGACATCGCCCTCCAGGCCAGTGCCCCCGACACCGTCGCCGACCTGGCCGCGCGCGGCCTGGGCACGGCGATCCTGAGCGAGTCGAGTGTCCGCGCCGGCGACTCCCTCGCCGTGCGGATCATCGACGACGTCGACATCCCCGGCGTGCTGGCACTGGTGTGGCCGAAGGCGCCCGGCGGTCCCGCGCTGCGCACGCTCGTCGACCATGTGCGACGAGCCTTCGGAGGGTGACGGTCCGCGTGGAACCGAACCGCGAGATTCCCGAGACCTCGCCGAGACCATCGCGCACCCGTGAGCAGGGACGACGACCGCCGGGTTAGCCTCTCAGCGACCGTCAAGGGATCATCGTCGATCGCCCCCGCCCGCGGTAACTCCGGGAGAATCATGCCCTCGTCCCCGTCACCGACCACGAAGAACCCGCCACCGGCCCAGACCGGCGCCTTCGACCGTTATTTCGAGATCAGCGCGCGCGGCTCGAACATCGGCCGAGAGCTTCGCGGTGGACTGGCCACGTTCTTCACGATGGCCTACATCCTCGTCCTCAACCCGATCATCCTCGGCGGTGCGACCGACAAGTACGGCGCGCACCTGTCGACCGTCCAGCTGGTCACGTCGACGGCGCTCATCGCCGCGATCATGACCATCCTGATGGGCATCGTCGGCCGCCTGCCGGTCGCGCTGGCCGCGGGCTTGGGCATCAACGCCCTCGTCGCCTACCAGATCGCGCCCCGCATGGCCTGGGCCGACGCGATGGGCCTGGTCGTCATCACCGGCATCGTGCTGTGCGTGCTGGTCGCCGGCGGCGTCCGCAAGGCCGTCATGGACGCGATCCCCATGCAGCTCAAGCAGGCGATCGCGGTCGGCATCGGCCTGTTCCTCGCCTTCATCGGCTTCGTCGACGCGGGCTTCGTCACCCGCATCGGCGACGCCGCCAACACCACCGTCCCCGTGCAGCTCGGCGCCTCCGGCCAGCTGTCGGGCTGGCCGATCCTGGTGTTCTGCCTCGGCGTGCTGCTGACCTTCGCGCTGATGGTCCGCAAGGTCAAGGGCGCGATCCTGATCAGCATCATCGGCATGACCGCGGTCGCCATCGTCATCGAGGCGATCGCGCCCGGGCAGAAGTGGGGTCTGACGACCCCGGCCTTCCCCGACAGCGCCGTCGCCGCGCCCGACTTCGGGCTCCTCGGCGACTTCAGCGTCACCGGCGCCTTCGGCGAGGTCACCGCGCTGACCGTGGTCCTGCTGGTCTTCACACTCCTGCTGTCGGACTTCTTCGACACGATGGGCACCGTCGTCGCCGTCTCCGGCGAGGCCGGGCTGCTCGACGAGAAGGGCCAGGTCCCGCGGATCGGGCGCGTCCTGATGGTCGACGCGGTCGCCTCGGCGGCCGGTGGCGCGAGCTCGTCGTCCTCGGCGACGTCCTACATCGAGTCCGCCGCGGGCGTCGGTGAGGGCGCCCGCACCGGCCTGGCGAGCGTGGTGACCGGCGCGCTGTTCGCCGTGGCGCTGTTCTTCACGCCGGTGCTCACCATCGTCCCGATGCAGGCGGCCGCCCCGGCCCTCGTCGTCGTCGGTTTCCTGCTGCTGACGCAGGTCCGGCTCATCGACTGGTCCGACATCACGATCGCGATCCCGGCGTTCCTCACGATCGCCGTGATGCCCTTCACGTACTCGATCACCAACGGCATCGGCGCGGGCTTCGTCTCCTACGTCGTGCTGAGCCTGGTCGCGGGCAAGGCCAGGCGGGTCCACTGGCTGCTGTGGGTCGTCTCGGCCCTGTTCACGGTGTACTTCTTCGCCGAGCCCATCGAGCGGCTCGTCTTCTAGGACGCGGAAGGTCCGGCCGGCCCGTCGCGCACGCGGCGGGCCGGCCGTCTTCGCGCGAACTTGACCTAGAGTCCCCTCTAGCTCCTAGAGTCGGGTCCGATCCGGCCGGGCGAAACGCCCGCGACCGGCGCTGACCAGCACGAAGGAGCAAGCATGCGTTACCGCGTCCTCGGCGGAACCGGCATCGAAGTGAGCGTCCACTGCCTCGGCACGATGATGTTCGGCGCGGTCGGCAACCCCGACCACGACGACAGCGTGGGGATCATCCACTCGGCGCTCGACCGGGGCGTCAACTTCGTCGACACCGCCGACATGTACTCCTCGGGCGAGTCCGAGGAGATCGTCGGCAAGGCCCTCAAGGGCCGCCGCGACGACATCGTCCTCGCCACCAAGGTCCACTTCCCCGATCGGGAGGGACCCAACCGCGGCGGCAACTCGCGGCGGTGGATCGTCGCGCAGGTGGAGCGGAGCCTGCGGCGGCTGCAGACCGACTGGATCGACCTCTACCAGATCCACCGGCCCGACCACACCACCGACGTCGAGGAGACCCTCGCGGTCCTCACCGACCTCCAGCGGCAGGGCAAGATCCGCGCCTTCGGGTCCTCGACCTTCCCCGCCGAGGAGATCGCCGAGTCACACCACGTCGCCGAGAGGCGCGCGCTCGGGCGCTTCCGCAGCGAGCAGCCGCCGTACTCGATCCTCGCGCGCGGCATCGAGACCTCGGTCCTGCCGACCGCCCGCCGCTACGGCATGGGCGTGCTCGTGTGGAGCCCCCTGGCATCGGGTTTCCTGTCCGGGAAGATCCGCAAGGGACAAGACGTCGACCTGTCGAAAGGCCGGGCCGCGCTGACCCCGGGCCGCTTCGACCCGTCACTGCCGCAGAACGCCGCGAAGTTCGAGGCCGTCGAGCGCCTCGCCGCCCTCGCCGCGGATCTGGGCCGCAGCCTGCCCGAACTCGCGGTCGCCTTCACCGTCGCCCACCCCGCGGTGACCTCGGCGATCATCGGGCCGCGCACGATGGAGCAGCTCGACGGGCTCCTCGCCGGCGCCGACCTCGTACTCGACGACGAGGCCCTCGACCGGATCGACGCGATCGTCCCGCCCGGAACGAACGTCTACCACCCGGACGGGGCGTGGAAGCCGCCGTCCCTGACCGACGTCGCGCAGCGGCGTCGTCCGCTCGGCGAGCGGGCGGCCGCCTAGGTTTCCCGTACCGGCCTCCCCCACCGGCGTTACGGTCATCCCATGATCGACGCGGCGCCGGGCGGGCACGATCCCTTCATCCGCGTGCGCGACGCGCGCGAGCACAACCTGCGGCACGTCGACGTCGACGTCCCGCGCGACCGGATCGTGGTCTTCACGGGCGTGTCGGGGTCGGGGAAGTCCTCGCTGGCGTTCGGCACGATCTACGCCGAGGCGCAGCGCCGGTACCTGGAGTCGGTGAGCCCCTACGCACGGCGGCTGATCGAGCAGGTGGGGGCACCGAAGGTCGGTGACGTCACGGGCCTGCCGCCCGCGGTCGCGTTGCAGCAACCGCGCGGCGGCGGGTCGGTGCGATCGTCGGTGGGGACGGTGACACACCTGTCGAACGTGCTGCGGATGCTCTACTCGCGTGCCGGGGCGTACCCGCCGGGCGCCGAACGTCTCGACTCCGACTCCTTCTCGCCGAACACCCAGGTCGGCGCCTGTCCGCACTGCCACGGGATCGGAACGATCCACGACGTGGACACCGAGCGCATGGTGCCCGACCCGGACCTGAGCATCCGCGCGGGCGCGATCGCGGCCTGGCCGGGGGCGTGGCAGGGCAAGAACTACCGCGACATCCTCGCCGAGCTGGGCGTCGACGTCGACCTGCCGTGGCGGGAACTGCCCGCCGACCGTCGTGAGTGGATCCTGCTCACCGAGGACCAGCCGGTCGTGACCGTCCACCCCGTCCGTGACGCCGACCGGATCACGCGCCCCTACCAGGGCACGTACAGCAGCGCCCGTCGCTACGTCCTGCACACCTATGCCACGACCCGCAGCCCGGCACTGCGGGCGCGGGCCGCGCGTTTCCTCACCTCGCGCCCGTGCCCGGTGTGCGGTGGGAAAAGGCTGCGGCCGGAGTCGCTCGCCGTGACCTTCGGCGGGCACGACATCTCCTTCCCGGCGGCCCTCCCGCTGAGCGAGCTGGCCGAGTTCCTCAGGAAGGAAACCCCGGACACCGAAGGCGCCGAAGGGGAGGCCGCGCGGGCACTGGTCGCCAACCTGGCCGAACGGATCACGACGATGACCGAGCTCGGGCTGGGATACCTGAGCATGTCGCGGTCGACCTCGACGCTCTCGCCCGGGGAGCTTCAGCGGCTGCGGCTGGCCACGCAGCTGCGGTCGGGGCTCTTCGGGGTGGTGTACGTCCTCGACGAACCCTCGGCGGGACTGCATCCCTCCGACACCGAGGCGCTCCTCACGGCACTGGGGAGGCTGCGCCGGGCGGGCAACTCGCTGCTCGTGGTCGAGCACAACCTCGACGTGATGCGCCGTGCCGACTGGATCGTCGACGTCGGTCCCGGCGCCGGTGAACGCGGCGGCCTGGTCCTGTACAGCGGTGAGGTCCCGGGACTGGCGGCGGCCGGGGAGTCGGCCACGAGGCGGTACCTGTTCGCGGGTGAGCGGCGGGCGCGACCCGAGCCGCGCGAGCCTTCGGGGTGGCTGGAGCTGTCGGGGATCACCCGGCACAATCTGCGCGACCTCACCGCCCGTTTCCCGCTCGGGACCCTGACGGCGGTGACGGGAGTGTCGGGTTCGGGAAAGTCCACACTGGTCAGTCAGGTGCTGACCGGTGTGGTGGCCGCGAAACTAGGCGGCGAGCCGCCCGCCGACGGCGAGGACAACGCCGAGGGCGTACCGGTCGAGGACGACCCGGCGGCCGGGGTGACCGCGACCGGTCTCGACGCGGTCGATCGCCTGGTACGCGTCGACCAGCGGCCGATCGGGCGGAGCTCCCGCTCGAACCTGGCCACCTATACGGGTCTGTTCGACACCGTGCGGAAGATGTTCGCCGCCACCGGCGAGGCACGGGAGCGCGGATACGACGCCGGGCGCTTCTCCTTCAACGTCGCCGGCGGGCGCTGCGAGAACTGCCAGGGCGAAGGCGAGATCCACATCGAGATGCTGTTCCTGCCCGGCGCGGCCGCGCCCTGCCCGGTCTGCCGGGGCAGGCGCTACAACCCCGAAACGCTTGAGGTGAAGGTGCGCGGGGCGTCGATCGCCGACGTGCTGGACATGACCGTGGAGCGGGCGCGCGAGGTCTTCGCCGACGTGCCGGGCGCCGCCCGCGCACTGACCGTCCTCGACGAGGTGGGGCTGGGCTACCTGCGGCTCGGCCAGCCCGCCACGACGCTGTCGGGCGGTGAGGCGCAGCGCGTCAAGCTCGCCGCCGAGTTGCAGCGGAAGCGGCGGGGACGCACCCTCTACGTCCTCGACGAGCCCACCACCGGCCTGCATCCGTCCGATGTGGACCTGTTGATGGCGCAGCTCCGCGGCCTGGTCGAGGCCGGGAACACGGTGATCGTCGTCGAACACGACATGCCGGTGGTGGCCGCCGCCGACTGGGTCATCGACCTCGGACCCGGCGGCGGGGACGCCGGCGGCCGCATCGTCGCCGAAGGAACGCCGGCCGACGTCGCCGCGGCCCCGGGCGGCGTCACCGGGCGCTTCCTCGCCGCCTGGGTGTGAATCCACGCGGGGAAAATCCAAGATCGGTGTATTTTCAAGGACACGTCGCCGGTGCCCGGGGAGTGCGCATGAACATTGACGCCCGCCTCATCGAACGCGCCGCCGTGCTCGGGGAGCTCCGCGAGCGCCTGTCCTCGGTCGGCCGGGTCGTCCTGTGGGGCGCCGCCGGGACCGGCCGGACCACCCTGCTGAACACCGTCGTCGACGAGTCGGACGCGGTCGCGCTGCGCGCCCATCTGTCCGAGGCCTACGCCGGTCAGGCCTACGCCGCCGTGACCGACCTGCTCTCCGCGGTCCCCGGCGAGATCCTCGACGGGCTCGGCGAACCCCGGCGCGCGGCCCTCTCGGCCCTGTTACGCCAGTCGGGCCGCGATCCCGCGCCCGACCGCATCGCCGTCCGTCTCGCCGTCCTCGACGCGTTCGGCGCACTGTCGGCCGGGCGGCGGGTGCTCGTGGCCGTCGACGACGCCCAGCACCTCGACGAGGGCAGCGCCGACGTACTGCGCTTCGTCTGCCGCAACCTGCGGCCCGGCCGTCTCGCGGTCCTGTTCGCCACCACCGACCCGGCGCTCGTCGCCGAGGTGTGCGGAAGCCCGTGCCAGGAGCTCATGGTCCCCGGGTGGAGCGTCGCCGAGATCGCCGAGCTCCTCGCCGGGGTGGGCCTGCCGACGCGGCTGGCCGGGCGCATCCACGCCGCCGCCGGAGGCAACCCCGCCCTCGCCCTGCGCATCGCCGGTGCCCTCGGTACCCGTCCACCGCGCGCGCCCCTGCCCGCGCCGCCCGAGATCGGTGCCGCCGCGCGCCGCTCGACCCGCCGCGGCCTGGCCGCCCTCCCCCGGCGAGCGCGGGAGACCCTCCTGCTCGCCGCGCTCGCCGAAAGGCCGACGGTGCGGCTCCTGCGGGCCTGCGGGCGTCGACAGATCCACGAGGACCTCACCGCCGCCGCGGCCGCGGGCCTGCTCTCCCTCGACGGGGACGGCGGGATCCGCTTCAGCGCCGGGCTGGTCGCCGACACGCTCCGCGTCGACGCCGCCGAGACGGCCGTGGCCTCGGCGCACCGGGCGCTGGCCGCCGCCGTCTCCGACCAGGTCGCCGCCGCTCACCACCGCGCGCTGTCCACCGACGCGGTCTCCGAGCCCATCGCCGAACGCCTCGACGAGGCCGCCGAGACCGCGCAGCGGCGCGGTGACCGCCGCAGGGCCGCCGCGCTGTCGATGCTCGCCGCCGAACGGACCCCGCCCGCGCACACCGCCGCCGCCGTCCGCCGCTACCGGGCCGCCGCCCGGCAGGCGGCGCTCGCCGGGGACACCGAACTGACCCAGCGCGCGGCCGACGCCGTCCTCGACCGCGCCACCGACCCGGCCGACCGGGTCCGGGCGCGACTGTCGATCATGGAGGTCGCCGGGCAGGCCTTCGACGTGCTCGACGAGGTCTTCGCCGACGCCGAGACGCACGCCGCCGGGCGGCCCGAACTGCTCGGCGAGGTACGGCTCTGGCTGGCCTGGCGCGCCCACCTTCGCGACGGGGACACCCGCGCGGCCGCCCGCCTCGCCAGGGAAGCCGTCGATCTTGCCGAGCAGGCCGGTGACCGCGCCGGCCGCGGTTTCCTGGTCGAGGCGCTGGCCACCGTCGCCCGCTTCCAGTTCCTCTGCGGCGAACCCGGTTCGGACGAACTGCTCGCCCGCGCCGAGGAGTTGTCCACCCCGGACGAACCGGCCAGCCCGCACGGCGCGCCGGGTTTCGTGCGCGCCCGCCTCGCGCTGTTCGACGACCGGCTCACCGAGGCCCGCGACGACCTGCTGCGCCTGCTGCCGGTGGCCCAGCGGCTCGGTGAGATGAAGGCCCTGGTCGAGGTGTGGCGCAGCCTCGCCGAGGTCGAACTGCGCGCCGGGCGCTGCGGCCTGGCCCGCGACTACGCCCGCCGTGCCATCGCGCACGTCTCCGACAGCGAGGGCTCGCCCGGTTCGGCCCTATACGCCGCGTCCCTGGTCGAAGCCTCCTGCGGCGACCTCGACATGGCCGAGTCCTACGCGCGGCAGGGACTGCGCTCGTCCCGCGAAGACCACGACATCTGGTTCACCGCCAACAGTCTCTACGCGCTCGGCCGCGTACAGCTCGCCGTCGGCGAGGTCACCGCAGCCGTCGACTCACTGCGCAAGGTGCAGACGCTGCACACCGCCTTCGAGGTGTCCGACCCGTCGGTCCTGCACTGGCACGCCGAACTCGTCGAGGCCCTCGCGATCGCCGGGGAGCTGAGCGCCGCCGCCGAGATCTGCGACAAGTCCCGGGCGGCGGCCGTCGAGTACGACCGGCGACCGGTCCTGGCCGAACTCGACCGCGCCGAGGCGGCGGTCCTGGTCGGCAACGGAGACCTCGACGCCGCCGCCGGGCTCCTGCACTCGGCGCGCGAGGTCTTCGCCGCACGCGGCCTGCCCCTCGAAGAGGGCCGGGCGCTGCTGTCGCTGGCTCACGTGGAACGGCGGCGCCGCAGGCGTTCGGCGGCTCGCGCCACCCTCATCGAGGCCGAGGAGATCTTCACCCGCTGCGAGGCCGCGGTGTGGCTGGAGTCCACCGCGCGCGAACGCGCCCGCCTCGAACCGGCCTCCGCCCCGGGCCCGGCCGACGCGCGGCTCACCCCCGCCGAGGCCCGCGTCGCCGAGCTCGTCGCGGCGGGCGCGTCGAACAGTGAAGTCGCCGCGCGGCTGTTCGTCAGCGTCAAGACCGTCGAGGCGACACTCACGCGCGTCTACCGCAAGCTGGGCGTTCGCTCCCGCGGGCAACTCGCCGCGACCGGCCGCCCGAGGGAGTGACCCCACCCCTCCCCTACCCCTCGCGCAGGGCTTTCCCCGATAGCGCCGTACCCGCCACGGCCCTAGCGTCGGCTCAACCGACGGTGCCCGGTGGAGGCGCCGCACTCCCCGGACGCGGCCTCCCCCGCCGTGTCCCGAAAGGACCGACCCATGAGAACGACGAACCTGTGGCGGACGGCCGCGGCGGCCGGCATCGCCGCGGCCTGCGTCCTGCTCGCCGCTCCGGCGGCGCAGGCCGCGACCGGCGAGATCCGCAACGCCGCCGGACCGACCGTCGTCGAAGGCCGCTACATCGCGGTCTTCAAGGACGCCGCGGTCGCCGGTGTCGCCTCGACCGTGGAGAGCAAGGCGGCCGGTTTCGCCGCGAAGTACCACGGCACGGTCGACCTGACCTACTACGCGACCATCCGCGGATTCTCGACCACGATGGACGCCGCCGACGCCCGCCGGATGGCCGCCGACCCGGCCATCGAGTACGTCGAGGCCGTGCACATGGTGCGCCTCGCCGACGACCAGGCCAACCCGCCGAGCTGGGGCCTGGACCGCGTCGACCAGACCGCGCTGCCGCTCGACAAGAAGTACTCCTACCCGTCGAACGGCGGACAGGGCGTCACGATCTACGTCCTCGACACCGGCGTGCGCATGTCCCACCAGACCTTCGGCGGCCGCGCGGCCTCCGGCTACGACTTCATCGACAACGACAGCGACGCCTCCGACTGCCACGGCCACGGCACCCACGTCGCCGGCACCACCGCGGGCAACGAGTACGGCGTGGCCAAGAAGGCCAAGGTCGTCTCGGTGCGCGTCCTCGGCTGCGACGGCAGCGGTCCCAACGACGTCATCGGCAAGGCGATCGACTGGGTCACCGCCAACGCCGTCAAACCGGCCGTGGCGAACATGAGCCTCGGCGACAACGGCAGTCACCCCGTCATGGAGGACGCCGTCCAGCGCTCCATCGACAAGGGCATCCAGTACTCCCTGGCGGGCGGCAACAACGGCAGCGACGCCTGCGGGTTCTCCCCGGCCCGCCTCCCGGCCGCCGTCACCGTCGGCTCCACCGCGGAGAACGACTCCCGCAGCGGCTTCAGTAACCTCGGCACCTGCCTCGACCTGTTCGCGCCCGGCTCGAACATCGTCTCCTCGGCCAACGCCGGCGACACCGCCCGCGCCACCATGAGCGGCACCTCCATGGCGGCACCGCACGTCGCCGGGGCCATGGCGCTCTATCTCGCGGCGAACCCGAGCGCCACTCCGGCGCAGGTCCGCGACGCGATCGTCAACAACGCCACACCCGGCAAGGTCACCAACCCGGGCTCCGGCTCCCCCAACAAGCTGCTCTACACCGGTTTCCTGACCGGACCACCCGTCGAGGACGACTTCTCGGTGAGCGCCGACCCGTCGTCGGCGACCGTCGACCCCGGCGAGTCGGCGACCTCGACGGTCAAGACGGCCATCACCAAGGGCAACGCTCAGCAGATCACCTTGAGCGCGAGCGGGCTCCCGTCGGGGGCGCAGGCCACGTTCAATCCCGCCACGATCAACTCCGGGCAGTCGTCGACGCTGACGATCGCGACCTCGGCGAGCACACCGCAGGGCAGCTACTCCGTCACGGTCACCGCGACCGGGACGAAGGCGACCCGCACGACCGGTTTCACGCTGGTGGTCGGTGACGTCGGGCAGCCGGGCGACCCGACGGCGGCCTTCACCCAGAACTGCTTCACGCAGGGCTTCCGCTTCTGCATGTTCGACGGGACCACGTCGAGCAGCCCGAACGGGCAGATCACCGGCTACGCCTGGAAGTTCGGCGACGGAACCACCGGCTTCGGCGCGCTGACCTCCCACTTCTACAACGCCCCGGGCACCTACCGGGTGGCCTTGACGGTCACCGACGCCAGCGGGAAGACCGCGACGGTGACCAAGGAGGTGAAGGTCTAGGCACCGGTGGATGAGGGCGGGACGCGGCGCCGCGTCCCGCCCTCATCGTGGCCGGGTGCCGGCGCGCGTGCGCCGGTGAGAGCAAGACCGACTACGCCGCGTGGCTCGACTCCCGGCGCTCGCCGTCAACGCCACCCGATCTGTCAGCGCGCGTGCGCACGGGCGAGGACTCTGGGCCGCCGTTCCGGATGATCGGTGCGGCGACGCGTTCCGGCGCGCTCATGGTCGGCCGCAGGCCGAACGGAGTCCCGTAATCGTGCGGGTAGACGGCATGACGATCGAGACCGAGAGTCTCGGTGAAGCGCCCGGGGAACGCGGCGTGGCCGTCGAAGGTGTACGGAGAGTCGCCCGGGGTCGCGCCGTTCCCGAAGCCCGGCAGGTCGAGGGCTATCAGCCGCCACCGGTCGCCGCGGGCGGCGAGCGGGCCGCGGCACGGGAAGGACGGCCGGCACGTCGCGCGGTCCGGCGGCACGGTAGAAGGTCGAGATGCCGTCGACGTGGGTGCGGTGGTGCGCGACCGGCGTGATCCTTCGCCTGCCCATCGGCCGTCTCGCTCACCCGCGCTCCCCACGGATTCACGCTGCCCTCGCGGACCTTCCCGAAGCCCGCACATCCGACTAGCCTCTGGGCACCGACGACCCGAGGGGGACGACGTTGAGGATCCGCCACGCTCTTGCCCTCGCCTGCGCCGCCGTGCTGGCGGCGGGCCCCGTACCGGCCTCCGCGGGCGAACCGGCCGCGCCCGTCGACCCACCATGGACGAGAACCGCCGGCGACACCTCCGTCGTCCCCCTGATCACCGGGGACCGTGTCGAGGTCTTCCCCGGCGGGACCGTCTTCCTGCCCGGCGAGGGTCGCGAGGACGTCGGCTTCACCCGGGTCAGCGGGCTGCCGGGCAATCCCGGCGACACCTACATCGTTCCCTCCGACGCGCGCGCACTGCTCGACGACGGCGTCCTTGACCGGGAACTGTTCAACGTCACCGCGCTCGCGCGCGACGGCTTCGGCGGGGCGGCGACCCTGCCGCTGATCGTGCGCGGGCCGGAAAGCGCGCTGCGGTCCCTCGACGCGGCGGACGGCACCGCTCGCCTCGGCAGCATCGACGCGACCGCCGTCGAGGTCGACCGCGACGGCGCCGCCGCCTTCTGGCACTCGCTGGCGCCCGGACGGGGTGAGCGGGCCATGTCGGGGGTGCGGAAGGTCTGGCTGGACGGGAAGGCGCGGCTGCTGCTGGAGGAGAGCGTGCCGCAGGTCGGCGCACCGGCGGCGTGGGAGGCCGGGTACACGGGCGAGGGTTCGACGGTTGCGGTGCTGGACAGCGGCTACGACCCGGGGCATCCCGATCTCGCGGGCCTGGTGACGGCCGCCGAGGACTTCACCGGGACCTCGCCGGGCGGAATCGACGACCACGGGCACGGGACGCATGTCGCGTCGATCGTGGCGGGTTCAGGCGCGGCCTCCGACGGGCGCCGCAAAGGCGTGGCACCGGGTGCGCACCTGATGGTCGGAAAAATCTGCGTCAAGGCGGGGACCTGTGACGTCAGCGCGGTCATCCGGGGTTTCGAGTGGGCCGCGCGCAACGGGGCCGATGTGGTCAACGCGAGCATCGGTATCTACCTCTCCGACGGCACCGACCCGATGTCGCTGGCGCTCAACGCGCTGTCGGCGGAGACGCAGACGCTGTTCGTGATCTCTTCGGGCAACGAGGGCGCCGACGGTTCCGTCCAGGCCCCGGGCAGCGCCGACGCGGCTCTCACGGTCGGCTCGGTGACGAAGGGCGACGCGCTGTCGTGGTTCTCCAGCCGGGGCCCGCGGATGGGCGACCGGGCGGTCAAACCCGACATCCTCGCGCCGGGCGAGGCCATCGTGGCCGCGCGGGCCGAAGGGACCTTCATGGGTTCGCCGGTGGACGAGTTCTACACCGCGGCCGACGGCACGTCCATGTCGAGCCCGCATGTGGCGGGCGCGGCGGCGATCCTGCGGCAGGTCCATCCCGACTGGACGGCCGCGCGCCTGAAGGCCGTGCTGATGGGCACGGCCGCGGTGATCGAGGGGGTGAGCGTGTACGAGGGCGGCACCGGCCGCCTCGACGTCGCCCGCGCGGTGACGCAGCCGGTCGGCGCCGACGCCGGTTCGATCAGTTTCGGTCTCGTGGCGTTCCCCTACGAGCAGCCGGTTTCCCGCGTGCTGACCTACGCCAACCACTCGGCCACCGACGTGACTCTGTCCTTGGGCTTCGACCAGGAGTCACCGTACACATTGGACAACACCACCGTCACGGTCCCCGCGCACGGCACCGCCGGCGTGACGGTGTCGGTCGACCCCGCCGACGGCGTCACGCCCGGCCTGTACGGGGGCGTGCTCATCGCCTCCGACGGCACCGCCACGGTCCGCACGGCCCTCGGCGCCTACCTCGAACCCGAACTGCACCGCCTCACCGCCCGGATCGAGGGCGTCACCCCCGGGGCATCGTTGAGCGGCGACCTCGGCTGGCTCAACCTCGACACCGGCGAGCGCGGGCTGTTGTCGGCGCCGGAGTCGGGCGCGGCGGCGGGGCGGGTGCCGCCGGGGCGTTACGACGTGTTCGGCACGATCCGCGAGGAGGGCGCGGCGACGGCGCTGGTGAGTGTCGCGGCGGCCGTGACGGTCGGCCACGACGAGGTCGCCTTCACCTGGGATCTCGGCGGGCGGCGGGCGCGGGACTTCGCGTTGCGGGACAGGCCGCGGGCGCGGCCCGAGCAGGGGGTCGTCGAGCTGGGTGCGGTCGCCGTGGGCGGTGACCGCACGGGTTTCCTGCTCTCGCAGGCGTTCGAGGAGGGGCCGGTGTACGTGCTGCCCGCGGCGGGCCTGTCGGCGGGCTTCCACTATTCGCCGCATGTCAGTTTCATCAGCAAGCCGCGCGAGAGGAGGCCGTGGCGCTATGAGGTCGTCGATCCCACGACCGGCGCGGTGCCCGAGGGCGGGACGGTCACGGTCGCCGACGCCGACCTCGCCGTGCGCACGGCCGTGCACGAGAGTCAGGGCGCCTCGTCGCCGGCGGCTCGCGCGAACATCCCGCGCGCCTTCCCGGGGGATCCCGTCGGGTACTACCTCCCGCAGCCGATCCCGCAGACGGTGACGGAGTACTACACGCCCGCGCCCGACTGGGAGTGGGAGCAGCGGCTCGCGTTCGCCGACGCCGAGGGCCGCACCGAGATCGAGACCCGGCGCACGACCGTCCCCATGGGACAGCGGACGACGCGCTGGAACCGGGCTCCCCTGGGCATCGGGCAGGACGAGGGCGAGTTGCTGCTGGCCAGGCGCGGGGACGCGTTCCAGCTGATGGTCCCCATGTTCACCGGACCGGTCGAGGGCTCGGTGACCAGCGGTTTCGATGTGTGGACCGGTGAGACCGAACTGCTGATCGACGGCCACGTCCTGGCCGCCGGGCCGGTCCCGTGCTTCGGGCAGGTCCCGCTGCCGGAGGGGTTCGACGGTGATCTCACGGTCCGCTGCGACGTGCGGCGGACTGTGCCCTGGTCGACGGTCGGTACGCGTTCGGTCGGCGCGTGGACGTTCGCGACCGCGCCGACCTCCGATCCGGGCACGTGGACGCCGGTCGGCATGAACACGGTGCGGGTCGAGGCCTCCGGGGTCTACGACGGTGCCGCGTACGCCTCCGTCCCGCAGGTCGTGGCGCTCGACGTCCAGCGCCCGGCGGGCACCGCCGAGGGGACGGCATCGCTGTCCTTCGAGGTCTCCTACGACGAGGGCGCGTCGTGGCGGAAGGCGCCGCTGCTGCGCATCGGCGACCGCGCGTGGACGGTCCTGGACCATCCCGACGACGCCGGCTCGGTGTCGGTCCGGTCGAAGGTCACCGACACCGAGGGCAACACCGGTGAGGTCACCACGATCCGGGCCTGGAACCTGCGGTGAGGGCCGTCAGGAGGCGGCCACGTCGGCGATGAACCCGCGGACGGCGGCGGCGTAGGCGTCGGGCTCCTCCAGGTGGGCGTGGTGGCTGGAGTTCTCCAGCACCACGACCTTCGGGTCCGGCATGGACTCGCGGTAGACCATCACGGGCACGGGCGGTACGACCGGATCGCGGCGCCCGTAGATCAGGATGCTCGGCTGCTTCAGTTCGGCCAGCCGCGGGTAGGCGGAGTCGAACATGCAGCCCCGGAGGGCGGCGACGTGCTCGGCGGTGCCGCGGGCGAAGTCCTCGTCGCTGAAACCGGAGGCCGCGCGGGCCGCCGTGAACCGGCGGGCGTCGGCCGGGTCGTGGAAGTTCAGTTCGGCGGTGCGGTCGCCGAGGCGGGCGATGACGCTCCAGGCGTCGTCGGCGAGGGTCATGCGGCGGGCGAGGGTCATCAGCTCCCGCGCGCGTTCGGCGCCCTCGGTGTCGCCGTCCTCGTCGAGCATGTCCGCGACGAGGGCCAGGCGGTGCTTGTTGGCCACGTCGGCGTCCCAGCCGGGGCAGTCGAAGATCACCGCGGAGACCGACTCGGGGTGGCGGTGGGCGTACTCGGTGGCCATCCAGCCACCGAAGGAGTGCCCGAGGATCGCCCAGGAGCGGTAGCCGAGGGCCTCCCGCAGCGCCTCGAAGTCGGCGATGACGAGGTCGGCGGTGAGCTCGGTGCCCGGCGTGAGCGGGTCGGAGCGCAGCAGCCCGCGCTGGTCGACACCGATGACGCGGACCGACTCGGCCAGCCGGTCGCCCTGGACGTTCATGAAGTCGAAGGCCGTGGCGCCGGGACCGCCGTGCACGTAGAGCAGCGGCGGCGCGTCCTTTGGGCCGCGCACGTCGGCGAAGACGCGCGTGCCGTTGATCTCGTACAGGGGCATGGTCCCGCCTTCCGTTCAGGGCTGTCGCCGAAACGCTAGGGCAGGCCGCGGCGCCCGCCCAGGTTCTACGCCGAAGGCGAAAACGTCGGGGGCGGCGGTTACGGTGATCCTTTCCCCATTGAGGAGGCCGACCGTGCCCGCATCGGTACTCGTGGTGTTCTCCGGCCTGCCCGGGGCCGGGAAGACGACACTGGCCACCGCGACGGCCGCGGCTTTGGGCTGCACGCACCTGTCGGTGGACGTCGCCGAGGCCGCGATGTGGCGCTGCGGTGTGGACCGTGCCGCCGGCAGCGGGATCGCGGCCTACGAGGTGGCCGCGGCCGTCGCCGAGGTTCAGCTCACGGCCGGCAGGGACGCCGTCGTCGACGCCGTCAACGCCGTGCCCGAGGCCCGCGCGACCTGGGCGCGGATCGGTGCGGCGGCCGGGGTCGAGGTGGCGTGGTTCGAGTGCTTCCTCGACGACCTCGCGCTGCACCGGGCGAGGGTCGAGGGCCGCTCGCCACTTCCGGGCTTCTACAACCCGACCTGGGCCGAGGTCCAGGCCCGCCGGGAGGAGTACGTCTCCTGGCCGGCGGACGTGCCCCGCCTCGACGCCACCGAGCCGGTCGAGGCACTGGTCGGCAAGGTGCTCGGCCACCTCGACCGCTCGGCGCGGGCCTGAGGCTCAGCAGCAGCCGACGTTGTCGACGGTCGGCTGACAGGCGCTGCCGTGCACGCGGATCCGCTGTTTCCCGGCGCCGGTGGCGCAGGCCAGGTCGGTCCGGCAGAAGGTGAGGTCGATGCCCGGGCAGCTCGCGTCGGCGCGGGCGGCCGGAACGAGACGGCCGAGGAGTCGGTCGGCGAGCGAGACGAGGGCGCGGAAGGGCGGCATCGGCGGTTCCTCTCGGCTGTGGCCGTCGGCGTCGGTGTGCGCGGACGGTATCCGAAAGCCTGCCGTAGTCGGGGTATTAAAGTCAACGACCAAACTAAAGGGACGCTTCGCCGAGGACCCCGGCGGCGCGGGTACGCCGGCACCCGCCGGTTGTCGCCCTCCGAGGCGCCGATGCCGAGTTCGGTCCGTGCCACCGGCGTGGGCCCGCCGTACGGCGTCGACGAACTGAGCGGTGTCGGTCACCCGGTCTTTGAGCGGGTACCCGACGGCGCACCTCTCGCGGCCTTCAGCCCGCCAGGTGCGTCGCCATCGCCGTGATCGTCGGATGGTCCCAGGCGAGCATGGAGTCGACGGGGCGTTCGAAGCGGCGCTCGACGTCGGCCGCGAGGCAGATCAGGTGCACCGAACCAAGGCCGAGCGCGGTGAAGGAGGCGTTCCGGTCGACGCCTTCGGCCGGGATCTTCAGGTAGAAGGCGACGCGCTCGGCGAGCCAGGTGGCGAGCTCGGTGCTGGTGTCGTTCGTCGGTCCGGTCATGTCGTGCCGCCTCGGGTCAGGTGGGTGAAGATGTCGTCGACGTCTTCTGGTGGAAGTGGTGAGCCGTCGCCGTCGCATCGCCGGGCGATCGTCGTGAGGACGGCGTGGTGCCAGGGACTGTCGGCCGGGTGGTGTTCTGCGGCCAGGAGGTGCGTGTAGGTGTCGGTGAGGGCCGGTGTGACCGGGCCGTCGGCTCGCCGGCGTCGCCAGCGGGCGGCGTGGTCCGGGAGTCGGCGGGTGGGCGGGTCGGCGGGCAGCCGTTCGGCGAGTTCCCGGCGTGTGCGGCTCGGCGGGGGCAGGCCCTCGGTGACCGCGAGCAACGCTTCACCGAAGTCGGCGTGGTCGCCTTCGCGCAGGTAGAAGCGCGCGCCGAGGACGACCGACAGTTCCCGGAGCGCGCGGTTCGCGGTGGCGACGACGAGATGCTCGGCGCCCGGGTCGGCTGACGCGGCGGCGGCGCGCAGGATCTCCAGGTCGAGGTGAGCGGTGGCCAGCACGGTTCGCGCGTGCGGGAACTCGGCGACGGTGGCGCCGTGGAGGCGCCGTCCGAGGGCGAAGTTGAGGGTGGTGGCGAGCGCGGTCTCCACCGAGCGCACGACGGTGGACCGGTCGGCGGGCATCAGCACGGCATCAGCGACGGGGTGCGTCCGCTGGTCGCGCGTGACTCGGCGAGGCAGATGTCGCGGAGGCGGGGATCGAGCGGGCTCGTGTTCTCCAGTCGCCACAGAGCGAGGCGCAGCCAGGCCGCGTCCGTCCATAGTGGTGTGTCAAGTCGGTAGGCGTTGGCCAGCCACAGCCCGACGCAGGCCGCGGCCGCGACGGCCTCGGTGAGGCGCGCGGCGAGATGGAGGCGCTCGGCCGGGGCTCTCCCGTTCGGGGCTGCCGGGCCGCCGAGACGGGCCGTGATGGTGTCGACGCGTTCCTTGAGGCTTTCGACCTGTCCGGCCGCCGGGCCGGTGACGGATCGTGTGTGCGCGGGCAGGGCGTTGAGGACGCTCGATCCGCCGATCGCCAGGGGCGAAAGGTGTTCCGGCGCGAACGCGGGCGGCGGTGCGCTCAGGTCCAGGGCTGCGCGGAGGCCGTCGTGGTCGACGTGTTCGGACCGGTATCCGTTGAGCAGCAGGGGGAACTGGGCCGTGAGCGAGGCGAGGTTGACCACGGTGCTTCCGTCGAAGAGCCCGACGACGCGGTGGTCGCGGACGACTTCGCGGTAGTCGCCGTCGGGTCCGGCGAGGTCGGCGAGGTCTTCGAGGAGCCGGTCGGTGCGGGTCGGCACGAGGTACTTCACGACGGCCGACATGACGGCCATCTCGCCGGGGAGGGCGTGGATGGAGCGTGCGGCCACGAGGGCGACGGCCTCGTTGATCAGCCGGTCGGCGAGCGCGGTGGCGAGCACCTCGTCGTTCCAGGGCGTGGTGTCGTCGTTGGCCAGTGCGAGGCGCAGGGCGTGGTCGGCGGCTCCCAGGGAGAGGGCGGCGCACATGGTGCGGGTCAGCTGGAGTCCTTTGACGACCGTGGCGAGGCCGCTGCCGGGCGTGCCGATGAGCGTGCCGGCGGGGACGGTGACGCCGTCGAACTCGATACCGCTGATGTCGGCGCCGCGGATGCCGTGCGTGGGCACCTTCGGAAGGTGGCGCCAGCCGCTGTCGGGCAGGTCCTCCTTGTCGATGAGGTGCAGGTTCAAGGCGTCGCCTTCGCCTTTGGCGAGCAGGCAGAGGAGCCTGCCGCGGGTGGCGTTGTTGACCGGCCACTTGCGGCCGCGCAGCACGAATCCGCGCTCGGTGCGGACGGCGGTGGTGTCGGTGGCGAGCAGGTCGGCGCCGTGCTCGGGTTCGGTGAGGGCCAGCGCGACGGGTGCGCCTTCGGTGATCAGCGCCGCCAGTCGCGCGGTCTGTTCCGGTGATCCGGACAGCCAGACGCCGACGGCTCCGAGGAAGGTCTTGCCGTGTGCGATCGCGAGGGTGAGATCGCGGGCGGCGATGGTGCGCAGTGCCGTGAGCAGCTCGGTGTGGTCGGTGAGCCGTCCGCCGAGGGACGCGGGAATGTAGAGGCCCTGCAGGCCCTGGCGGGTGAGTGCGTCGACGGCCTCGCTGGGGAACTTCTCGCTGTCGGGTTCGGTTGCGGGATAAGGCATCGGCGGCCTCGGTGCGGAAGCGCGCGCGGACGGCCGTTTCGAGCTCCTCGTAGACGGCGGGCACGGCGTCGGCCATGAAGAGTTCGCGGAGATGCGCGCGCCGGACTTTGCCGCTGGTGGTGCGCGGAACGCCGCCGGGCCGGACCAGCACGATGTTGGCGACCGGGACGCCGAGGGCCCGGTGCGCCGCGCGGCGCATGCGTTCGGCGAGGTCGGCCGGGGTGGTGCCGGCGAGTTTGGCGGCGCGCAGCTCGTGGACGACGACGCAGTGCTCGCGGCCGGTGTCGACGGAAAACGCGGCGCCGCGGAGTCCGGCGAGCGCGTCGTGGACCTCCGCGACGGCGTGCTCGATGTCGCGGGGGTGGAAGTTGCGGCCGGAGAGGATGATCAGCTCCTTGCGGCGGCCGACGACGTACAGTTCGCCGTCGTGCAGGAACCCGAGGTCGCCCGTGCGCAGGTACGGTCCGCGTCCGTCCACCGTGGTCGCCGCGAAGGTCTCGCCGGTGAGTTCGGGCCGGCCGAGGTAGCCGCGGGCGACGCTGCCGCCGCGCAGCCAGATCTCACCGTGGGAGCCGTCGGGCAGGACGTGCCGGGTCTCGGGATCGACGACGGTGACGTCGACGTCGGGTGTGGCGCGGCCGCTGGAGACCAGGCGCCGGTCGTCGACGGTGAGGGTCGCCGGTGGCCGGCCGGGCGGCGTGCTGGTGACCAGGAGCGTCGACTCGGCGAGTCCGTAGGCGGGACACAGGGTCTCTGGACGCAGGCCCCAGGGCGCGAAACGTTCGGCGAACTCGGCGACCGTGGCCGCACGGATCGGTTCGGCTCCGTTGACCGCGTATCGCCAGGCGCTGAGGTCGACGCCGTCCAGGTCGGTGTCCTCGATGTGCCGGACGCACAGGTCGTAGCCGAAGTCGGGTGCGGTCGAGTGGGTCGCGCGGTGGCCGGAGAGGGCGCGCAGCCATCGGTGGGGTGCCTTGGCGAAGGTGAGCGGGGACATGGAGACGCTTGTTCCGCCTTCGTTCAAGGGGAAGAGCAGCTGCCCGATGAGGCCCATGTCGTGGTGGTGCGGCAGCCAGCCGGCGAAGACCATCGGGCCGTCGACGGGCATCTGGCGGGCCAGGTGCGCGAGGTTGTGGGCGAGGTTGTCGTTGCCGACCATCACGCCGCGCGGGGCCGTCGTCGAACCGGAGGTGTACTGAAGGAACGCGATGTCACCGGGGGCCGGATCGGCGGGCGTGCCGGTGGCGTCCAGGTCGAGTATCCGCACCGAGCCGGGCAGGTGGCGGGCGACCGTGTCGCGGAGTCGCGGGGTCGTGCAGGCGAAGGCGATACCGGCGTCGGCGACGATGCCCTCAACACGTTCGGCGCTGCCGGCCCCGGCGCCGGGAACCGGTGCGGGGACGGCGATCGCGCCGGCGTGGAGGCAGGCGAGGAACGCGCGGAGGAAGTCCGGGCCGGTCGGGTGGAGCAGCAGGACCGCCTCGCCGGCGGCCCCTGCGGCGGTCAACCGCGCGGCGGCCGCGCGCACGTCACGGTCGAGTTCGGCGTAGGTGATCCTCAGCGCGGTCAGGTTCTCGTCGAGGAAGACGCACGCGACGGCGCCGGGACGTTCACGCGCGTGCCGTCGCAGGGCGCCGGTCAAGAACTCCACGCGCTCGGCTCCCGTGTCATGGCTCGTGGTTCCGGCAGGCGGCCCGCGTCGGCGAGGTGCCGGAAGATGCGGAAGAAGTGCGCCCGGTCCAGATCCGGCGAGGTCTCGCCCAGGGCCCGGGTGGTCTCGGCGCACGCCACCTCAGGGAGCAGGTGGCCGGGCGTGCGGCCGAGGAGGTGGGAGATCGCCTCGGACAGGGCGAGTACGACGAAGGCGCTGGGTAGCGCGAGTCGTTCGCGGAGGGCGGCGTCCCACTCGTCGAGGGTGACTTCGCTGAGCTCGTAGCCGAAGGCGCGGGCGTGAGCGAAGATGTCGGCGGTGGCGACCGGGGTGGGGTGCACGGGGTGGAAGGTGCGGCCGGCGGCGTCCGGTCGCTGCGACAGGCTGACGATCGCGCGTGCGACGAAGTCCACGGGTGCCGCGGGGAAACGGCCGGGGCAGACCGGGGCGAGGCCGGTCTCGACCGCCGCGCGAATGAGGCGGACCTCGACGTCGCCTTCCGGGCAGGCGCCGGTGCGGCTGTCGCCGAGGATGATGCCGGGCCGGTGGACGGTGACGGGCAGGCCCGCCGCCCCGGCCGCGCGGACGAGCTGTTCGGCGGCGAGTTTGCTTCGCGCGTAACCGATCCCGCAGGCGTACTCCTCTTTCGGCGCGGTCGACTCCTCGATGGTGCCGACTCCGGCGGCGCGCGCCGAACCGAAGGCGGCCAGCGTCGACACGTGGTGGAGGTGCTTGGGCCTCCCGTGCCGGGCGAAGGCGATGGCCACTTCGGTGCCCACGACGTTGGCGGGCGCGAGCCGGGCGCGGTCGGCGACCATGCTGACCCATGCCCCGCAGTGGTACACGGCGTCGACGCGTTCGGCGAGTGCGTCGTAGTCGGCGGCGCCGAGACCGAAGCGGGGACGGGTGAAGTCGCCGTGCACGGTCGTGACGCGCCGGGTCAGTTCCGGTTCGGCGCCGAGTTCGGCGAGCCGTTCGACGAGGCGCCGCCGGGCGCCGGCGCCGCTCTTGCCGCGGACCAGGCAGTGGACGCCGGTTCCGGTGCGCCGCAACAACTCCAGGCAGACGTGCCCGCCGAGGAAGCCGGTCGCGCCCGTCAGCAGTACGTTCCGCACCGGCTCGGATGTACGTGTCATATCGGGCAATCTTAGGCAGAACGCCTAGGCTGTGGGCGTTCAGGCCGGGACGATCCTCCGTCGCGGGCCGCTCCTTTGAAAGGCTCACCAGTGATCAACGATCTCCAGACCCGCAAGCTCGACCGGGCCTTCGGGCACCTCGACGTCGACAAGAACGGCTCGATCGAGTACCAGGACCTGATCGACCTGGCCAGCAGGCTGCTGTCGGCCTTCGAGGTGACGCCGGCGTCGGACAAGGGCCAGGCGGTGCTGGACTCCTTCGAGGGCTTCTGGGACGCGATGGTCGCCGCCGCCGACATGGACGGCGACCGCCGCCTCAGCCCGCAGGAGTGGCGCGCGGGCATGAGCGGTGCCTTCATCGAGCGCGACGGCGGCTTCGACCGGAGCATGCGCCCGGCGGTCAAGGCTGTCGCCGACCTGCTCGACACCGACGGGAACGGAACCCTGAGCATCGAGGAGTTCCGCGCGATGCAGCGCGCCTTCGGCACCGCCGCCGAAGACGTCGAACCCGCCTTCGCGCGCATCGACACCGACGGCAGCGGTGAGCTCACCGTCGGCGAACTGGTCGAGGCCGCGCGGCAGTTCTACATCGGCGCCGACGAGTCGGCACCGGGGAACTCGTTCTTCGGGCCGATCTAGCGCGGACACGAACGACGGCCCGCACCGGCATCGGTGCGGGCAGTCGTGTTCGGTACGGCCCCGTGCCTTCGGATGGAGCCGTCGGTGCACGCCCGGCGCGACGAGATCGCGCCGGGCGTGCCGACATCAGGGCGTGTCGCCGATGGAGATGTCGTCCACGTAGAGCGTCGTCCCCACGGTTCCGGGGCCGGTGAGGTACGCCCACACCGTGGTGGTGCCCGACGGGGCCGCGAAGTTCGCCGACGCCTGCTGCCACGTGGTGGTCAGGGCCGGGAGCTGCACGATGTCGGTCTGGAGGGTCTCCTGGTTCACGTTGAGCCACTTGATGGTGAGCTTCGGTGCGACCGTGGTGCCGGTGGCTCCCTTGGCCCACAGGCGAACGGTCTTGTCGCCGGGGGTGATGGCGTTTCCGGGGAAGGCCGAGACCGTGGCGCCCCAGCCGTCGGGCGCCGTGGCCTTGATCTCCAGGCTGTGCGTACCGCCGTGTGCCGCGGCGGTGCTCTGGGCCAGTGCCGCCGAGAACCACACGCCCCAGGTTCCGGTGCCGGTGCCCTCAAGGGTGGCGGTGGCGGCGTCGAGGACGTTGGCGACGTCCGGCGGCGGGCCCTGGTCGCTGGTGCTGCCCTGGTCCTGGTTGAACGGGGCGGCGCGCCAGGTGTCCCAGCTGATCGTCTCGCCGTAGCCCTTCGCGAACTTCCACGGACCGTAGTAGTGGTTGTTCGCGAAGACGTTGCCGTTGTTGTACATGACGGCGTTCTGGATGTCGCCGACCGTCCAGGGCGCCCAGCTGATGTTGTTGGCGCCCGACGCGATCAGCGCGTTGGCCCCGCAGTACGTGCCGGTGCACGGCACGGCGGCGGGGTTGAAGCGGAACTCGTTGTCGGTGACCTCGACGTTCTTCGCGTGCCAGCGGCAGTCGGTCTTGTACGGTTCCTGGCTGATCTGGGTGTAGCAGGGGTGCGCGAAGGTCCGCGGTTCGGGATAGGCCGTATCCGCCTCGCCCGCGGGCTTTCTGACCAGCGTCGGCGCGACCAGCGGGGTGCAGTAGCCGGTGCTGGTGTTGCCGTAGGAGTTGCAGAAGCGGTTGGCGCTCTCGAAGATCGAGACGCCGGAGAAGTTGTCCTCGAAGGCGTTGCCGTAGACCCGCAGCTTCGTCGAACCCGAGATCGTGCTGGCCAGTCGCGGCTCGCCACCGGACTCGGAGAGGTAGATGGCCGGAGCCGGTGAACCGGTGTTGCGCACGCCCTTCACCCAGGCGTTGCGCTTGAAGGTGTTGTTGCGAATGGTCGCGTTGTAGCTGATCTCGTAGAACAGGCCTTCGTCGTCGTTGTGGTCGATGTAATTGCCTTCGAAAAGGAAATCGATGTTGTTCGTGTCGGCCCACAAACCGACGCTCTTGTTGTCGTGCACCCAGTTGTTGGTGACCTTGGCGCCGTTGACGTCCCAGAACTTCGCGCCACCCGTGCAGCCGCAGCCCGGAATGATCGATTCCCAGTCGTCGGTGTTGTTACCGGCGATCTCGTTGTGGTCGACGACGATGTTCTTGATCGCCGAGTCACTTTCGATGGGGTCCTGGAACATACTGAACCCGTACTGCCCATTGTCCTTGATGCAGTTGTAGCTCAATACGGAACGACTGCCGATCATGACGCCGGCGCCGTCGTTGTTCTGGATGGTGTTGTGATCCACGACCCAGCCGTCGGCGTTGCCGTGGTTGATCACACCTTCGTCGCCGTTGCTCTTGCCGGTGCCGAAGTTGCGGATCGTCAGGTACCGGATGGTCACGTTCTCCGCGTCGCTCTCGAACGCGAAGAGGTTCAGGTTCTTCCCGTCGAGGATCGCCCCGGGGCCGCCCACGAAGGTGGCGCCCGTACCCGGCACGATCTTGCTGTACAGGCCGGTGCCGAAGGTGTGCTCGCCCGGCGCGAACCAGTACGTGGCTCCGGCCTGGGAGAAGTTGAAGCCGGTGTTGTCCCCCTTGGGGACGGTCACCGCACCCTGGGGGGCGGTCGCCGGACCGGTGAGCAGTGCGGTGTTGCCGCAGATCTGCGCGGGCGGGGTGGTCGGCGCGGCGGCCGCCGCGTACGTCCCGGTCTTTTCCTCGGCGGCCTGCGCGGGCGCGGCCTGGAGGGCCGCGATCCCGAGAGCGCAGGTCACCACGAGCGCAATTTTTCGATTCGCCATCACTGGCTACGTCCTTTGCGTGAGAATGAGGCGCGAGCGCCGCAAGGGATGACCCGAGAACCGGTCATTAATTCACGAAGAACCCTTTGCATCCAGCACCTTTCTTACCGAGTTGAGCGGGCAGCGCAACCCCATGGCGACGCCCTTTGGCACGCGCCGCCACTTTGGCTTGGGATTACAAACTTTTATAAACCGGACAGTGCGAGCCCGTCAAGACCTGACGGCAATGAAAGATTTTCGCCGGATTGTGCACACATCGCCCGCACGGAATGCCCTGGAAAAGTGACGAAGGGTAGCCGAAATTCGCGGCGCGCGGTGCACGAATTCCACCGATAGCAACTGAATTTCGGTCACCTGAGCGTTTGCCGACGGCACGGCGAGTGACGACATGGCGAATCGCGCGCCACGTCGCGACATTGCGCCAGCATGCATTGGATATGCGTTTGTGAGCCGATCGTCTCCCGGCTGTTTCAGAGCCCGTACCCGAGGGTGAGGAGCACCGTGCCCGCCAGTCCGAGCGCGCTGAGCGCCCCGAGGAGCACCAGGCCGATCACCTTGCCCCAGCGGCCCTCGTCGGCGCGCAGGACCGTGCCGGGGGCCTCGGGGTCGTAGACGACCTCGATGTCCTTCGGTGCCCACGTCGACGCCGAGGAGTAGAGACCGGGGAATGTGCGGGTGTTCCCTCTCTTGTCGGTGTAGAGGTGAAGCCGCTTGTACTGGCCGTTGTGCGAGTACGCCGCGACCGCCTTGACGCCACGCTTGGGCAGGCTCCAGGCCAGCGCCGTGGCCGGGATCTGGATGACCGCCGCGGCGAACACGAAGGCGGTGATGCCCCCGACGATGAGCACGGCGGTGATCGGCCAGAACCCGCCCATGATCCCGGCGTAGGTGGCGCATCCGGCCAGCAGGAGCACAACGGTGATCGCACCGATCTGGAAGCCGTTGAGCCCCTCGGGCGGCTCCGCCGGGATGTCGCGGGAGGCGACCACCCACACACCGTTGACCTCCCGGTCGCCTTCGGTCGGCTCGGGCAGGGCGTCGAGCACCGCCCGGGCGAAGGCGGCGGCCTCGTCGGTGTCGACGTCGCCGATCCGGAAGACGGCCGGCTCGTCCTCCCACCGCGACTTCAGCGTGATCGCGAAGGTCCGCTCCCCCGCCTCCGCGACGGCGATCGCCTTGAGCGGGATCCGGTGCTCGAAGTCCACCTGGGTCAGGTACAGGTCCTCGCCGTCGAGCCGCATCGAGGTGTCGTCGCCGCTGTTGAGGACAGGGGCGGCAGGGGTGATCGACATGAGCGTGATCCTAAGTGGGCATCGCCACCTGTCGATATCCGCCGGTTTCCTTCACCGCCGACCGATTCCGTCCGCCGGGCGTGCGCGGCCTCCCTATTCTGGGCGCGTGACTCCCCGCCGCCCGGTCACCCCACCCATGGCCATCGCGCTGGCCGCCGGACTGACCGTGCTCTGGCACGCCATCCTGTTCGCCTCGGCTGAACTCGTGCCCGTGTTCGACGCGGCCTACCTGAGCACGACCCTCATCAACCTCAGCACCGCGCCGGTCGCGCTCGTCGCGGCGTTCGTGCTCGGCGACTGGCGGCTGACGGGGTTCGCGCCGACTCCGGCGCACGCGGCCGCCTCGCCGCGCGCGGGGCGGATTCTCCTGGTGCTGCCGCTGTTCGCGGTGAACCTCGTCTACCTCGCGCAGGGTTTCGAAGGCGACGCCGAAACGCTGCTGCGGCTCGCGGGGCTCTGCCTCGCGGTCGGGATCGCCGAGGAGAGCCTGTCGCGCGGAGTCGTCCAGCACGTCCTCGGCGGATTGCCCCCGGCACGCACGGCGATAGCGGTCGGAGTCCTCTTCGGACTCGGCCACGCGCTGTCGGGCGCCTGGTTCGAGACGCCTGTCGAAGACGTGGCCTTCCAGGTCGTGTCGACGACCGCCTTCGGTTTCGGCTATGCCGCCGCGCGCTTCCACCTGGCCACGATCTGGCCGCTGGTCGCCGCGCACGCGCTCGACGACCAGCTCCAACTCGCCAGCCCCGGCGCGGCCCCGTGGCCGGTGCAGCTCGCCGTGGCCGTCGCGTTCGTCGCGTACGGCTGGTGGCTCCTGCGACGGCCCGGTGTCGCGGCGGCGACGGCCACATAGGACTCCGGCCGGGCCGTCGAAGAAAGCCGTGCGCCCACGGCTGCTACATACCGCCCGGTCGGTATGCTGGCTTCGACCCCGACGAGGAGGCCACATGCGGATCACCGGCGCCGTCCTGGAACGCTGCGGCGCTCCCCCACCTTTCGCCGAGTCCACCCCGATCACCGTCGGCGAACTCGACCTCGACCCACCCGGTCCCGGCGAGCTCCTGCTGCGAATCGAAGCGGCGGGCCTGTGCCACTCCGACCTGTCGGTCGTCGACGGCAGTCGCCTGCGGCCGACGCCCATGCTGCTCGGCCACGAGGCCGCCGGCGTCGTGATCGGGACCGGCCCCGGCACCGCGGTGGCGGTGGGCACGCGCGTCGTGCTCACCTTCCTCCCGCGCTGTGGAGACTGCGCCGCCTGCGCCACCGACGGACGCCTTCCCTGTTCGGCGGGCGCCGCCGCCAACGCGGCCGGGACGCTGGTCGGCGGCGGAATCCGGCTCCACCGGAACGGCGTGCCGGTGCGCCACCACCTGGGCGTGAGCGCCTTCGCGACACACGCCGTCGTCTCGGCCGACTCGGTCGTACCCGTCGACGACGACGTCCCGCCCGGCATCGCCGCACTGCTCGGCTGCGCCGTCCTCACCGGCGGAGGGGCGGTCGTCAACGCCGGGCGCCCGGGACCGGGCGACACCGTCGCCGTCGTGGGCCTGGGCGGAGTCGGCATGGCCGCCCTGCTCGTCGCCGCGGCCCTCGGCCACGAGGTCATCGGCGTCGACGCCGTCCCCGCGAAACTCGACCTGGCCCGCGAACTGGGCGCCACCACCGCGTGCACACCCGCCGAGGCGACCGGACTGCGCGCGCCGGTGGTCGTCGAGGCGGCCGGTTCGGCACGCGCCTTCGAGACCGCCTGCGCGATGACCTCGCCGGGCGGCACGACCGTCACCGTCGGCCTGCCCCATCCCGACGCCCGCGCGTCGATCAGCCCGCTCGGCCTGACCGCCGAGGCGCGCACGATCGTCGGCTCCTACCTCGGTTCGGCCGTCCCGAGCCGCGACATCCCCCGCTACGTGGAACTCTGGCGGTCCGGGCGGCTTCCGCTCGACCGCCTCATCTCCGGCCGCATCGGCCTCGGCGAACTCCCCGCCGCCCTCGACCGCCTCGCGGCCGGGGAAGCGCTCCGCCAGCTCGTCACCTTCTGACCCGCACCGCCGAAAGGACCCCCTCATGGCCTCCCGTACCGCCATCGTCACCGGCGCCGCACGCGGCATCGGGGCCGCCGCGGCCCGCCGGCTCGCCGCCGACGGCCACGCCGTCGCCGTGCTCGACCTGCTCGAAGACCAGGCACGATCCACCGCGAAGGCCATCGCCGACGACGGTGGCACGGCGATCGCGATCGGCGTCGACGTCGCCGACGAGGCGGCCGTGAACGCGGCCGTCGAGCGGGTCGCCGAGGAACTCGGCGCGCCCACGATCCTGGTCAACAACGCCGGGATCCTACGCGACAACCTGCTGTTCAAGATGACCGCCGACGACTGGGACGCCGTCATGGGTGTGCACCTGCGCGGGGCCTTCCTCACCACCCGGGCCGTACAGTCGCACATGGTCGCCGCGAAGTGGGGCCGGATCGTGAACCTGTCGAGCACCTCGGCGCTCGGCAACCGCGGGCAGGCCAACTACGCCGCGGCCAAGGCCGGGATGCAGGGCCTCACCAAGACCCTCGCCATCGAACTGGGCCGCTTCGGCGTCACCGCCAACGCCGTCGCGCCCGGCTTCATCGACACCGAGATGGTCCGCATGACCGCCGAGAGGGTCGGCGTCTCCCTTGAGGACTTCCTGACCGGAGCCGCCGCGCAGGTCCCCGTCGGCCGTGTCGGGCAGCCCGAGGACGTCGCCGCCGCCATCGGGTTCTTCTGCTCCGAGGCGGCCGGTTTCGTCTCCGGGCAGGTCCTCTACGTGGCGGGCGGTCCGGCCGCATGACCGCCGCGACGATCCACGCCGACTCCCCCGCCGCGCTCGCCGGGACCGTCGGGCAGGTCGCGACCGGGGGCTGGTTCACCGTCGGGCAGGACCGCATCGCCGCGTTCGCCGACGCCACCGAGGACCACCAGTGGATCCACCTCGACACCGAGCGGGCCGCGGCCGGGCCGCTCGGCACGACGATCGCGCACGGATTCCTGACGCTGTCGCTGCTGCCGCACCTCGCGGCCTCGCTCGTCGAGGTCGACGGGGTCTCCATGGCGATGAACTACGGCATGGACAAGGTCCGCTTCCTCAGTCCCGTCCCCGCCGGAGCGCGCGTGCGGGCGACCACCGAGGTCACCGCCGCCGAGACCACCGGCACGGGAGTGCGGCTGAGCACCCTCGTGACCGTCGAGATCGAGGGCGGCGACCGGCCCGCGCTGGTCGCGCAGACCCTCACCCTCTACGTCCCCGGGTAGTGACGACCGTGGAGCGGGCACGAAGCCCGCTCCACGGTCGACGATCACAGGCGTTCCAGCACCATCGCCATCCCCTGGCCCCCGCCGACGCACATCGTCTCCAGCCCGTAGCGCCCGCCGGTGTCGGTGAGTGCGTTGATGAGGGTGGAGGTGATGCGCGCGCCGGTCATTCCGTAGGGGTGGCCCACGGCGATCGCGCCGCCTTTGACGTTGAGTTTCTCCTCGTCGACGCCGAGTTCGCGGGCCGAGGGGATGACCTGGGCGGCGAAGGCCTCGTTGATCTCGACGAGGTCCATGTCGCCGATGCCGAGGCCCGCGCGGGCGAGTGCGCGCCGGCTGGCCTCGATCGGCCCGAGGCCCATGATCTCGGGTGAGAGGCCGCTGACGCCGGTGGAGACGATGCGCGCGAGCGGTCGAGGCCGAGTTCGGTGACGACGCGTTCGGAGACGATGACGACGGCGGCGGCTCCGTCGTTGAGGGGGCAGGCGTTTCCGGCGGTGACGGTGCCGTCGGGGCGGAAGACGGGGGCGAGCGTCGCGAGTCTCTCGACGGTGGTGCCGGGGCGGGGGCCGTCGTCGGCGGACACGACGGTGCCGTCGGCGAGGGTGACGGGGGTGATGTCGCGGGCCCAGAAGCCTTCGGCGATCGCCTTTTCGGCGCGTTGCTGGCTGCGGGCGGCGAAGGCGTCCTGTTCTTCGCGGGTGATGCCGCGGGAGGAGGCGACGTTCTCGGCGGTCTGGCCCATGGGGATGTAGGGGTCGGGCCGGTTTCCGGTCTCGCGCGGGTCGGTCCAGGCCGGCGCGCCTCCTTCGGCGTGCTCGAAGGTGCGGGCGAGTGCGTCGGCGAAGGAGGGGTTGGTGAGGTCCCGGCCGGGGATGTGGTCGCTGGATCCGATCGTCATGCCGCTGACCGATTCCGCGCCGGCGGAGACGAACACGTCGCCCTCCCCGGCTTTGATGGCGTGAAAGGCCATGCGTGTGGTCTGGAGGCTCGACGCGCAGTACCGGGTCACGGTGGCGCCGGGGACGGTGTCCCAGCCGAGCATCACGGCGACGATGCGGGCCATGTTCATACCCTGTCCGCCACCGGGGAGTCCGCAGCCGAGCAGTAGGTCGTCGACACGTGCGGGGTCGAGTCCGGGCAGTGCGGCCATGGCCGCGCGGATCATCTGGGCGGCGAGGTCGTCGGCCCGGGTGTTCTTGAGCGATCCCTTGTAGGCGCGGCCGATGGGCGAGCGCGCGGTCGCCACGATGTATGCCTCGGTCATGGTGGTCCCTCTCGGTGCCGGAGCGGTCAGACGAAGGCCTGGTGGCCGGTGATGGCCCGGCCGACGATGAGCGTGTTCATGTCGTGGGTGCCCTCGTAGGAGTAGACGGCCTCGGCGTCGGCGAAGTAGCGGGCGACGCCGTGGTCGAGCTGGATGCCGTTGCCGCCGAGGATCTCGCGGCAGCGGGCGACCGTCTCGCGCATGCGCGCGGTGGTGAAGGCCTTGGCCATGGCGGCGTGTTCGTCGCGCTGGACGCCGGCGTCCTGCATCTGGGAGACGCGGACGCACAGGGCGATGCTCGCGGTGATGTCGGCGAGCGCGCCGGCGAGTTTGTTCTGGACGAGTTGGTAGGCGCCGATGGGTTTGCCGAACTGTTCGCGTTCGCGGGCGTAGCGGACGGCGGCCTCGTAGGCGCCGACGGAGACGCCGATGGCCTGCCAGGCGACGTTGGCGCGGGTGGCGCGAAGGATCTTGGCGACGTCGCGGAACGAGTCGATGCCGGCGAGGCGGTCGGATTCGGGGACGGCGACTCCGGTGAGGGT
This sequence comes from Phytomonospora endophytica, assembly GCF_014202425.1. GTDB lineage: Bacteria > Actinomycetota > Actinomycetes > Mycobacteriales > Micromonosporaceae > Phytomonospora > Phytomonospora endophytica. Next base: position 67,234 of record NZ_JACHGT010000007.1, read on the forward strand.
GATGTCGGCGTTCTGGACGGTCCGCAGGGCCTGTTTGCGCTCGATCTTGGTTGCGGTGAAGCCGGGGGTTCCTTTGCGGACGAGGAAGGCCTTGACGCGGTCGTCGGCGGTGTCCTTGGCCATGATGACGGTGACGTCGGCGAAGGTGGCGTTGCCGATCCAGCGTTTGGCGCCGTCGAGGATCCAGGTGTCGCCGCGGCGGGTCGCGGTGGTGCGCAGGCCGCGGGCGGTGTCGGAGCCGGCGAGGGGTTCGGTGAGTCCGAAGGCGCCGACGAGTTCGCCGCGGCCCATCGCGGGGAGCCAGGCCGCGCGTTGTTCGGTGGAGCCGCCGATGCCGATCGAGCCCATCGCCAGGCCGCTGGTCACGCCGACGAAGGTGGCGATGGAGCAGTCGACGCGGGCCAGTTCGAGGGCGGCCCAGCCGCGGAAGACGGCGCTGTTGGTGAAGCGCGCGGTCTCGGGCCACATCGGGCCGAGGATGCCGAGTTCGGCGAGGCCGGGGATGACCTGGTGGGGGAACTCGGCGCGGTCCCACTGGTCGTCGGCGATGGGGCGGATCTCGCGTTCGAGGAAGTCGCGCAGGCGGGCGGCGGCCTCTCGCTCCACCGGGGTGAGGACGTCCTGGAAGGAGTAGAAGTCGGCGTCGAGGAGTGCCGGGCGGGTGGGTGCGATTGCCATCGTTTCTCCGATCCATCGGTCCGCTCCCAGTGTGCATCATTTCTGAGAATGTTGCACAACTCCGGTTCCGCGATGTTAGGCTGCCGCCATGACAGCGCCTTCGACCGCAGCCACGCCCACGGTCGAGGGCATCGCCGCCGTCGGTCTGGCGGCCGCACCCTCACGGCTTTCCGAGCGCCTCGGCACGCACGCCGACACCGCCCGGGCACTGCGGCTCGCCCGCGAGACCTTCATCGGCGGCGAGCGCGTCGACATGGGCGCACTCGCCGCCGCTCTCGGCGTCGACCGGACGTCGCTGTTCCGCTGGGTCGGCAACCGTGACGCGCTGCTGTCGGAGGTCTTGTGGTCCCTGGCGGTGCCGACGCTGCTCCAGGCCGAGGATGCCGCCGAGGACCTGGCCGGCGCCGAACGCGTCGCCGCGCTGCTCATCGCCTTCATCGACGACCTCATCCGGGCCGAGTACTTCCGCGTGTTCCTGCGCCGTGAACCCGCCCGGGCGCTTCGCCTGCTGACCACCGCCGACAGCCCGATCCAGCGCCGTTACCTCGCCACCACCGCCTGGGTCGTGCGGCGCGACCTCGGCGAAGAACCCTTCGACGGCACCATCGCCCCCGAGGAGCTCGCCTACCTCCTCGTGCGGGTCTCGGAGTCGTTCACCTACGCCGACCTCATCACCGGCGAGGAGCCCAGCGCCGAACGCGCCGGGACCGCGATCCGCCACCTGCTGCGCGTCTGACCACTGAAGGGATCCCGATGCCGGTCCGCCACGTCTTCCCGCTCCGCTGGAACGACAACGACCAGTACGGCCACATGAACAACGTCGTCTACTACGAGGCCATGGACACCGCCGTGAACGCGTGGATGATCCGCGAGGCCGGGCTCGACCCGGCCGGCGAGGTCATCGGCGTCTGCGCGGCCTCGCAGTGCCGTTTCCTGGAGTCGGCGTCGTTCCCCGCGGAGCTGGAGGTCGACATCGCCGTCGGCAGGCTCGGGAACACCAGTGTCACCTGGGATCTGGCGATTCTGCGCCGGGGCGCCCCCGACCGCGCGGGCCCGCTCGCACACGGGTCGTTCACGCACGTGTTCGTGGACCGGGCGAAGCGCCGCCCGGTCCCGATCCCCGAGGTCGTCCGGGCGGCCGTTACGGAGCGGCTGGGGCCTCCGACCGCCGCGTGAACCGCTCGACGAGTTCCCGTTTGAGGACCTTCCCGCTCGGCCCGAGCGGGAGGCTGCGCACCAGGTGCACCACGCGCGGGTACTTGTAGGCGGCGACCTTTTCCTTCATGTAGGCCACCAGTTCCGCCTCGTCGACGCTGTGCCCTCCGGCGGGCACGACGGCGGCGTGCACCTCCTGGCCGTGCACGTCGTCCGGCAGGCCGAACACGGCCGCGATCGACACCCCGGGGTGCCGCGCCAGCACGGCCTCCACTTCGGAGGGGTAGACGTTGTAGCCGTTGCGGATGATCATGTCCTTCTTGCGGTCCACGATCGTCACGACGTCCCCGTCGGAGACGGTGCCGAGGTCGCCGGTGCGGAACCAGCCGTCGACGACGGCCTCCGCCGTGGCGTCCGGGCGCCCGAGGTAGCCCTTCATGAGGTTGTGGCCGCGCACCACGATCTCGCCGAGCGCGCCGGTGCCGCCGGGCGGGGGATCCGGCAGCAGGACGATCCGGTCCTCGATCTCCGGGTCGGCGACCGCGACGTCGACCCCCCACATCGGACGGCCGACGGTCCCGGGCCGGATCGGTTCGGAGGTGACGTTGAAGGTGCACGACGGCGAGGTCTCGGTCAGGCCGTAGCCCTCGTGGACCTGCGCGCCGTACACCGCCTCGAAGGACTCCAGGAGCGCGACCGGCAGCGCGGCCCCACCGGAGACGGCGAAACGCAGCGGTGGACGGTCCAGGGAGCGTTTCGCGGCCTCGATCATGCCCGCGAAGTTCGTCGGGACGGCCGTGAACACCGTCGCCTTGTGCCGCACGAGCAACGCCAGGGCCTCGTCGGGATCGAACTTCGGCAGCAGGATGATCGAGGCGCGGCGGCGGAAGGCGATGTTCAGCACGGCCATCTGCCCGAAGGAGTGGAAGAACGGCAGCCCGCCGTAGACGACGTCCTCGGGGCGCAGGTCGAAGGAATCGATGAGGGAGCAGTGCACCTGCTCGATCATCGCCAGATGCGAGCCCACGGCGCCTTTCGGCGTCCCCGTCGTGCCGCTGGTGTAGAGCACGGTCGCCGGGTCGAGGGGGTTGACCGACGTGTGCCGCGCGATCGGGGTGGCCGCGGCGGCCTCGGCCTCCAACCTGGCGACGGGAACACCACCGAGTTCGAGCCCTTCCGGCGCCAGGACCGTCAGCAACGGGACGCCCGCGCGGGCGGCGGCGGGCAGGGCCTCGGCGAGCATCGGCGCGGCGACCACGACGACGTCGGCGCCAGCGTCGGTGAGCACGAAGGCGATCTCGTCGGCCTTGAACAGCAGGTGCACGGGGATCACGACCGCCCCGAGGGCCAGCGCCGCGTAGTAGACGCGCGGGAAATCGGGCACGTTCGGCACGATCATCGCCACCCGCGAACCGCGCCCGACCCCCCGCGCGGCGAGGGCTCCGGCGTAGGCGCGGGTCTGGTCCCACAGATCGCCGTAGGCGATGGTGCGGTCCATGAAGTGCAGGGCGGTCCGTTCCGGCGAGCGGCGGGCGGCTTCGGCGAGGATGCTCGCGATGGAGAGGGTGCCGTGCCCGCGGCCGTCCAGGACGGCGTCGGGGGAATGGGTCATGGCTGTCTTCCTTCCGGGTGCTTCGGCCGCAGCCCGGCTTTGCCGAGCGCGGCCAGGTGGACCTCGTCGGGGCCGTCGGCCAGGCGCAGCGCGCGGGCGGCGGCGAAGATCTCGGCCAGGGGCGTGTCCTGGGACAGGCCGGCGGCCCCGAACAGCTGGATCGCGTGGTCGGCGACGCGCTGGACGGCGCGGGGTACGGCGACCTTGATGGCCTGGATCTCGGTCATCGCGGCCTTGTTGCCGGCGGTGTCCATGAGCCAGGCGGTCTTGAGCACGAGCAGGCGCAGCGCCTCGACCTCGACGCGGGACTCGGCGACCCAGGTGCGCACGACGCCTTTTTCGGCGAGGAGCCCACCGAAGGCGACGCGCTCGTTGGCGCGGTCGCGCATCAGGTCGAGGGCGCGTTCGGCCATGCCGAGCAGGCGCATGCAGTGGTGGACGCGGCCCGGTCCGAGGCGGGCCTGCGCCATGGCGAAGCCCTCGCCCTCGCCGCCGATGAGGTTGGCGGCGGGCACGCGGACCTCGTCGAAGAGGACCTCGGCGTGGCCTCCGTGGTCGCGGTCGTCGTACCCGAAGACGGTCATGGGCCGCACCACCGTGACCCCGGGGGTGTCGCGCGGGACGAGCACCATCGACTGCTGCCGGTGACGGGCCGCGCCGGGATCGGTCTTGCCCATCACGATGAAGACGGCGCAGCCGGGATCCATGGCGCCGGTGGCGAACCACTTGCGGCCGGAGATCACATAGTCGCCGCCGTCGCGCCGGATCGCGGTCTCGACGCGGGTCGCGTCGGAGGAGGCCACCGCCGGTTCGGTCATGCAGAACGCCGAACGGATCCGGGCGTCGAGCAGCGGGTCGAGCCACTCGGCGCGCTGGGCCGGTGTACCGAAGTGGGCGAGCAGTTCCATGTTGCCGGTGTCCGGGGCGGCGCAGTTCATCGCGACCGGCGCCAGGCGAGGGCTGCGGCCGGTGAGTTCGGCGACCGGCGCGTACTGGAGGTTCGTCAGCCCGTCGCCGTGCGGTCCGGGCGGCAGGAAAAGGTTCCACAGCCCTCGTTCGCGGGCCTTCTCCCGCAGCTCCCGGACGACCGGCCGCGCCGACCAGTCGTCCGGTGTCGCCGCGATCTGCTCGGCGAGTACGGGCTCGGCGGGGATCACGTGCTCGTCGAGGAACTCGCGCACCTGCTCGGTGCGGGTGACGGTCAGTGCGTCCGGCTGGAAATCCACAGGCCCTCCTCGGCCAGTGGCGCCACGACGGCGCCGATCTCGTCGAAGCCCTCACCGACGGTCTGCCCGCCGGTGTAGCGGTAGTGGATCCCCTCCAGGATCACCGCGAGTTTGTAGCAGGCGAAGGCCCGGTACCAGGACAGGTCGGGAACGGTGATCCCGGCGCGGGCGGCGTAGGCGTCGGCGACCTCGTCGAAGGCGGGGTAACCGGCTGCCAGGTCGACCGCTCCGGCCGCGATCTCGCCCCCGGCGAGATCGCGGATGTGCCAGTACATGCCGAGCATGCCGAGGTCGACGAGCGGGTCACCGAGGGTGGCCATCTCCCAGTCGAGGACGGCGGCGACGCGCGGCTCGCCGGGTGTCCCGTCGACCAGGACGTTGTCGAGGCGGTAGTCGCCGTGGACGATGCCGCTGCGGGCGCCTTCCTCGGGGATCGAGGCGGCGAGCCGGTCCTGGAGTTCGTCGAGGGCGGGCTGCGCCCTCGACCTGGAGGCGTCGTACTGGCGCCTCCAGGTCCTCATCTGGCGGTGGAGGTAGCCCCCGGGGCGGCCGAAGTCGCCGAGCCCGACGGCCTCAGGGTCGACGGCGTGCAGGTCGGCGAGGACCTCGGCGAGTTCGATGCCGATGCGGTGGAGGCCCTCGCGGGTCCACAACGCGTTCATCGAGGGGCGGGACATGACGCTTCCCGTGACGTGCTCCATGACGAAGAAGACCGTGCCCGTCACCTCGTCCGTGCCGGTGTCGTCGGCGACGTCGACCGTGGGCGGGACCGGGATGATCCCGTGCAGCACGGACGTCACCCGGTGTTCGCGCGCCATGTCGTGCGCCGTGCTGAGCACGTGGCCCAGCGGCGGGCGCCGCAGTACGAGCGGGACGCGCGTGCCGTCGATCCGGTAGGTGAGGTTGCTGCGGCCGCCGGTGATCAGGGCCGCGCGCAGCGGTCCGTCGCCGGTGAGGCCGGGGTGCTCCCGGGCGAGCCACCGGCCGAAGCCGGCGACGTCGAGTCCGGGCGGGCCGGCGGTTTCGGCCGCCTCGTTCTTCGCGTTCACGGGTTGTCCCTTCGTTGCCGTCATGGAGCACGCCGGGGCCGGGTCACCGGCCGGGTAGGCCTCCGTTCGCGAGCGGCACGGGTGTCGGCTGGACGGAGGTCACCACTCCGTCGGCGACGTTGTAGGTCGTGCCCTCATAGTCCTGGATTCCCTTGTCCACGAGGGTGATCCCGACGCCCCGGAAGGCGGCGTGGTCGTCGGCGCCGAAGGAGAGGGGGACGATGCCGTTGCCGACGAGCTTCCCCGAGGTCACGGCCGCGACGAGCGAGTCGCGTGTCGGGTCCTGCCCGGCGGCGGCGAGGGCCTCGGCGAACAGGTAGCCGACGCTCATGCCGTAGACGGTGTTTCCGGTGAACGGCGCGCCACCGTTGTACTGGTCGTTGATCTTCGTGAACAGCTCGGCCCATTCCCCGCCGGGACTGAACGGCAGGTAGTTGGCACTGACCATGCCCTGGAGGAGCGCGGGCGCGACCTCGGCGCCGAGGTATCCGGTGAGCGTCGGGTAGTCGCCGCCGGAGGAGGACACGTGCCACTTCGGGAACCATTCGAGCTGGGCGGCGGTGCCGATGGCCAGCGCGGTGAACCCGTTGATGGTGCCGAGGACGTTGACCTCGCAGCCGGCGGCCTTCATGGCGCCGATCTGGGCGGTGACGTCCTCGTTGGACGTCGAGTAGGTCTGCGCGTCGGTGACGCCGCCGGGTCCGACGACCGACTGGACGCCCTGCAGGATGCCCTCGCCGAAGTCGTCGTCCTGCCCGAGGACGCAGACCCTCGCGTCGGGTTTCTGCTCGACGGCGTACTTCGCGAGCGCCGCTCCCTCGGTGACGTAGTCGGCGTTGAAGCCGAAGGTGTTGGGGTACTTGCCGGGCTGGTTCCAGGTGCTCGATCCCGAGGCGACGAACAGGTCGGGCACGTCCTGCTGCTGGAGGTAGTCGAGCACGGTCGAGTGGGTCGGGGTGCCGAGTCCGTTGAGGAGCGCGAAGACCTTGTCCTCGGCGACGAGCTGGCGCACCACGGTCTGGGTGTTGGCGGGGTTGTAGCCGTCGTCTTTGACGATGTACTCGATGGTGCGGCCGTGGATCCCGCCGTTGTCGTTGAGGTACTTGAAGTAGGCGGCCGTGGCGGCCGAGATGGAGGCGTAGCCGGCGGCGGCCGGGCCGGTCAGCGGCTGGTGGGTGCCGACGGTGACCGTCTTCTCGGCGACGCCGGGCACGCCCTCCGCGTCGGGCGTGGAGCAGGCGGCGAGGGCGGTGGCGGCCAGTGCCGCGACCGCGGCCAGCGTGGCGGTCCTCTTTAAAGGTGCGTGCATTCCGTTCACCTCTCTGGGTTCTGGGCGGGCTCGTGGGGTTCGGTGGTGGGTGTCGCGGCCCGCGGGGAGGCGGGCCGGGGCAGGCGGCCCAGCAGGCGGGCGAGGCCGCCGGGCGCGGCGGCCGTCACGGCGATGACGACGGCGCCGAAGAGCAGGACGGCGAGGTTGCCGTTGAGGCGGCGGCCCAGGTCGGCCGGGAGGGTGCCGGCGAAGGTGTCGACGAGCCAGGGCAGGACGACGACGAGGGCCGACCCGAGGGCGGCGCCGCCGATGCTGCCGAGCCCGCCGACGACGGCGGCCACGACCAGCAGCAGGGAGAAGCCGAGGCCGTAGGCGCCGGGGCTCACCGACTGCGTCGCCAGCGCGAGCACGGCCCCGCCGAGGCCCGCCGACAGCGCGCTCATCGCGAAGGCGCCCGCCTTGACGCGACCGGGGTCCACTCCGGCGAGGCGGGCGCCGGTCTCGTCGCCGAGGGCGGCGCGCATCCGCAGCCCGCCACGCCCCCGGCGCAGGATCACCAGGGGCGTGACCGCGACCGCGGCGACGGCGATCGCGAGCCAGGCGTGCCATTGCTCGACGACGATGAGCGACGCCAGGCCGTCGGGTACGGCGAAGAAGGGCGCGGCGCGCCCCTGATCGCCCGACAGCGCCGGGATCACGTTCGCCGCCGACGGCAGCGCGATGACCAGCGCGAGGGTGAGCCCGGCCAGGTACGGGCCGGTGAGGCGGGCGGCGGCCAGACCCAGGAGCAGGCCGAGGGCGCCGGCGACGACCGCGGCTCCCAGCAGTCCCGTGAGGAAGGCGAGGGCGGGTGCCCCGGGCAGCGCTTCGGCGACGGCCGAGGCGGTGATCGCGTAGCCGTATCCACCGGCGGCCATGAGGACGGCGTGGCCGAGCGAGAGCTGACCGGTCAGCCCGACGAGGACGCTCAGCCCGGCGACGGCGGCGAAGCACGCCGCGGCGACGGCGAGCTGGTAGTTGCGGAAGGGATCGAGGGCGAAGGTCGCGGCGATCGCGAGGAGCGCGATAACCGCCGCTCGCCGGAGGATCCGCGCGGTCGGGGCGTTCATCCCGTCCGCCTGTCCGCCGCCGCGAAGAGCCCGCGCGGCCGCACCAGAAGGACCCCCGTGAGCAGCACCAGCACGGCCAGGGGCGCCGCGGCGGCCGTGGCGTAACCGGTCACGAGACTGTCGAGTATCCCGATGATCAGCCCGGCGGCGAGCGCGCCGACGGGCGAGTCGAGTCCACCGACCACGGCGACGGCGAAGGCGTCGACGAACAGCAGGTCGGCGGCGTGGGGGTTGAGGCCGAGTTCGGTCGGCACCAGCAGCAGCGCGGCGAGTGCCGCCGTGGCGACCGAGAGCATCCATCCGATCGTGACCATGCGCGGTACCCGCACGCCGAGGAGGCGGGAGGTCTCGGGGGCGAAGGCGGCCGCGCGCAGTTTCAGACCGAGCGGGGTCTTCCCGAACAGCAGGGCGAGGGCGCACATCACGGCGGCGGCCACGATGAGCACGAAGACCTCGTAGGGCGAGAGGACGGGGATCTCGCCGATCATGAGCGGGCGCTCGGGGAAGGGGGCCCGCATCGGCCGGTGCTCGGGCCCGAAGGCCATCGCCAGCCCGGCCTGGAGCACCATCACCAGCCCGATCGCGATGATCATGCCGGACAGCGGGTCGTCGCCGCGCACGAAGCGCAGTGGCCCGCGTTCGACGAGGGCCCCGAGCAGGGCTCCGGCGGCGAGGGCACCGAGCAGCCCGAGCCAGTAGGAACCCGACGCGGCGGTGATGGCGAAGGCGGCGTAGACGGCGGTGATGGCCATGGCGGCCTGCGCGAAGTTCACCACGCGGGCCGAGCGCCACACGATCACCAGGGACAGGGCGAAGAGCGCCAGGACGGCCCCGCGGGCCAGTCCCGAGGACAGGAGGAAGACGAGTCGGTCCATCAGAACCCCAGGTAGGCGTGGCGGAGGGCGGGATCGGCGGCGAGCTCGCGGGCGGGCCGGTCGGCGACGACCGCGCCGAGGGACAGCACCACTCCCCGGTCGGCGACCGAGAGGGCCCCGGTGACGTTCTGCTCGGCGAGCAGGACGGTGAGGCCGGTGCGCGCGGCGGTGTCGCGCAGGACGCCGAGGAGCTGTGCCACGACGAGCGGCGCGAGTCCGAGCGAGGGTTCGTCGAGGAGCAGCACGTCGGGGTGGGACACGAGGGCGCGGGCAAGGGCGAGCATCTGGCGTTCGCCGCCGGAGAGGGTGTGGCCGGCCGCGTCGCGGCGGCGGTGGAGGGCGGGGAACAGCGCGTACATCTCTGCCACGGCCGAGCGCAGGCCGGCGCCGCGGTGGCGCCACAGGCCGCCGAGGCGGAGGTTCTCGTCGACGGTGAGTTCGACGACCACGCCGCGGCCCTCGGGCACGAGCGCGAGGCCGCGGCGGACGCGGTCCTCGGTGGGCAGGCCGGTCAGGTCGGTGCCGTCGAGGAGCACGCGGCCCGAGCGGGCCGGGACGAGGCCGGTGAGGGCGCGCAGGAGCGTGGTCTTCCCGGCGCCGTTCGCGCCGAGGACGGCGACGACGGCACCGTCGGGGACGTCGAGGCTCAGTTCGTCGAGGACGGGCGCGCCGTCGCCGTATCCGGCGGTCAGGGCCTCGATCGTCACGGTGCTCACGACGCGGCCCCCAGTCCGAGGTAGGCGGCCTCGACGGCGGGGTCTCCGCGCACCTCGCCGGGAGTGCCGCAGGCGATGACCCGGCCGAAGTCGAGGACGACGATCCGGTCGGCGACGCCCATGACGAAGTCGACGTGGTGTTCGACGACGAGGACGGAGCAGCCGGAGGCCGCGACCTCGGCGACCGTGCCGGCGAGGGCGTCGATGTCGGCGGCGCCGAGGCCGCCGGCGGGTTCGTCGAGCAGGAGCAGGTCCGGTGCGGTGACGAGCGCGCGGGCGAGGGCGACGCGTTTGCGTTCCGGGTAGGGCAGTGCGCCGGCGGGGCGTTCGGCGAGGGCGGTGAGGCCGAGCCGGGCGAGGATCGCGCGGGCCTCGGCAGTGTGGTCGCCGCGTGTGCCGGAGAGCGGGACGAGGACGTTCTCCAGGACGGTCATCCGCTCGAAGAGGCCGAGGCCCTGGAGTGTCCGGGAGACCCCGGCCGACGGCAGCCGGGTCGCCGAGGCGGGTGCCGGGCGGCCGTTGATCCGGACGCCGCCCGCGTGGGGGCGGACGAGGCCGCAGACGGCGTTGAAGACGGTGGTCTTGCCGGCGCCGTTCGGGCCGATGAGCGCCACGGTCTCGCCGCGGCCGACCGTGAAGGAGACGTCGTCGAGGACGGTCAGCCCGCCGAAGGCGACGCCGAGGCCGCTGATCTCCAGGCGGGGTACGGCATCGGGGGTTGAGGGGATGGTCATCGGCACCTCTTCGTGTCGCGGCCTCGGGATCAGGAAACCGACTGGACGGTATGTCTCGGGGACGGGTTCGGGGTCGCAGACGTCGCCGTCTTGGTCAGTGGTGTGGGATGCCGGCGGTCATGCCGCCGTCGACGACGGTCTCGGTGCCCGTCACGTAGGCCGAGGCGTCGCCGGCGAGGAACAGGACCGTCCCGGCCAGGTCCGCCGGAACACCCGGGCGGGCCAGCGGGACGATGAGCACGCCGGGGTCGATGCGCGTGGTCATCTCGGTGAGGATGAGGCCCGGGTGGATCGAGTTGACCCGGATCCCCGCCGGGCCGAGCTCGACGGCAAGGGACTTGGTGAGTCCCCGGACGGCGAACTTCGAGGCGGTGTAGCCGTGCAGGTGGACGCTGCCGCGCAGACCCTCCACCGAGGAGATGTTGATGATCGAGCCGCGCCCGGCGGCCTTCATCGCCGGCACGACCGCCCGGCAGCCGAGGAACGTGCCGGTGAGGTTCACCGCGAGCACGGCGTTCCACTTCCGCAGCGTGAAGTGCTCGATCGGTGCCGCGTTGGCGATCCCGGCGTTGTTGACCAGGACGTCGACGGCGCCGTGCTCGGCGAGCACGCCGTCGACGACGCGCGTCCAGGCCGCCTCGTCGGTGACGTCGAGGTGAGCGAAGGACGCGCCGAGCTCCTCGGCGAGCGCGTGCCCTTCGCCGGTGAGGACGTCGGCGATCACGACGTGCGCTCCCGCCCCGTGCAGCGCGCGGACGTAGGCCTCGCCTATCCCCCGCGCGCCGCCGGTGACGATCGCGACGCGCCCGGCCAGGGAGGCCGCGTCGTTCATGTCGCGACCCGGACGACGAGGCGCCCGGTGGTGGTGCCGCCGGCGAGCCGCTGCACGGCCGCCGGGGCGTCCTCGAAGGGCACGACGTCGTCGATGACGGGCCGGACGACGCCTTCGGCGGCCAGCCGGGTCAGTTCGGCGTGCGCCTCGTCGACGAGGTCGGGGCGCCGCAGCTGGTAGAGGCCCCAGTGCAGGCCGAGGACGGAGTAGTTCTTGACGAGGGCGTGGTCGGCGCGGACCGTCGGCACGACGCCGCCGGCGAAGCCGACGACGATGACGCGGCCTTCGAAGGCCAGGCAGCGCACGGAACCCTCGAAGGCGGCTCCGCCGACCGGATCGAAGACCACGTCGACGCTCCGGTGCGCGCGTTTGACGGCGCCGGCCCAGTCGTCGCCGCGCAGGTGGACCTCGTGGGCTCCGGCGGCCTTGGCGACCTCGGCCTTGGCGGGGCCGCCGACCACGCCGATCACGGTCGCGCCCGCGGCGGCGCCGAGCTGGCAGGCGGCGGTGCCGACGCCACCGGCGGCGGCGTGCACGAGCAGGGTCTCCCCCGGCCGGATCGCCGCGCGGCGGTGCAGCCCGAACCAGGCCGTCTGGTAGGCGACGGTCAGTGCCGCCGCAGCCGGGTCGTCGAGCGGTTCCGGTGCCGGGCGCACGGCCACCGCCGGAACCGTCGCGTACTCCGCCAGCACGCCGATCTTCGAGCCGACGACGCGCTGCCCGACCGCGAGGCCGGTCACACCCTCGCCGAGCGCGGCGACGTCGCCGCACAGCTCGACGCCCGGGATGAAGGGGAGTTCGGGGCGTTCCTGGTACTCACCGCGTGCGAGGAGCACGTCGGGGAAGTTCACCGCGACCGTGCGGACGCGCAGCAGGACCTCGCCGGGCGCCGGTTCCGGCACGTCCACCTCGCCGAGCGCCATCACCCGCTCGGGCTCGCCGTGTGCGGTCACGTGCCAGGCGCGCATGGTCTCAGCCATCGGTCCTCCGGATGCTGCGCAGGAACAGGTCGGTCAACTGCCGGGCGACCTCGTTCTTGTCCTCGGGGCCGTCCGGCGAGTACCACTGGGAGAGGTAGTGGACGTCGGAGAAGAAGTGCGCGATGAGCACCGGCACCGGGACGTCGTCGCGGAACGCGCCCTCGGCCTGGCCGCGGAGCAGGAGCGCGGCGAACTCGTCGTGGTACTCCCGCCGGCGCCGCTTGACCTCCTTCTGCCGCTCGGGGACGAGCATGTGCTGGCTGCGGAAGAAGACGGTGCCCTCGGGCAGGAAGTCGATGGAGGTGACGACCACGTCCTCGCAGACCTCGCGCACCACGTCCACGGCGGCGCCGCCTCGCGCGGTGATCTCGTCGAGGCGCCGCTTCTGCAGGGACAGGATCCGCTCGTAGATCGCGAAGAGCAGGTCGTCCTTGGACGTGAAGTAGTGGTACATGGCGCCTTTGGTGACTCCCGCGGCCTTCACGATCTGCTGCACGCTCGTGGTGGCGTATCCCTGGGTGGCGAACAGGTCAAGGGCGGCCTTGAGCACCTGGTCGGCGACGTTCGAGGTCTTCATCCGCCCCATTTTTCACCCCACCGGCCGGATGCTCGCGCCACCGTCGACCAGCAGCGTCTGGCCGGTCACCCAGGCGGCGTCGTCGGACAGCAGGAACGCGGCGGGTCCCGCGACGTCGTCGGGCACGCCGAGGCGCCCCAGCGGATACGCCCGCGCGGCCTCCTCCTCACGTCCCTCGTAGAGGGCGCGGGAGAGCTTCGTCTTCACCACGGCGGGCGCGAGCGCGTTGACGCGGACGGCGGGTGCGAGCTCTTCGGCGAACTGGACGGTGAGGTTGATCAGTGCCGCCTTGGTCACGCCGTAGAAGCCGATGTTCCCGCCGGCGGTCGTCCCGGCGATCGAGGCGATGTTCACCACCGAGCGCAGGCCGCCCGCGGCGAGGGCCGCCCGGGTCCAGTCCAGCGCGGCGAGGACGTTGACCTCGAAGGTCTTGCGGGCCGCGACGGGGTCGAGTCCCGTCAGCGGTCCCCAGACCGGGTTGATGCCGGCGTTGTTGACGAGGTGGTCGAGGCGCCCGAAGTGCTCGACGGCATGGGCGACGGCTTCCGTTCGGTGGGCGGCGTCGTCGGCGCGGCCGGCGACGCCCGTGGCGTGCTCCTCGCCGAGACGCGCGACGGCGTCCTTGAGCGCGCCTTCATCGCGCCCGGTGATGACCACCGAGGCGCCCTCCGACACCAGCCGCCGGGCGATGGCGAGCCCGATTCCCCTGCTCGCACCCGTGATCAGGGCGACCCTGCCCGCGAACCTGCGCACACAACCTCCATACCGTCCGGTCGGTTTGTAACCTGACCGTAGCATGAGCGGGGTCACATGGCGATGGGTGGAACGGGCGCGGAGCCGAGGCGTGCCACCGGCCGCCGAAACCGCCGTCGCCCACCTAGGATCGCCCGGCTCCCGCCGGCCCGAAGCGGTGCCCCGAACCACCGACGTCGCCGAGGCGCCGCCCGCGGGCGCATAGGAGACTCGGGCCATGAGCGAACGACCTGATGTTCCCGACGAGTGGTTGCGGCGACTGGGCGACGTGTTCGCCGAGTTGCCCGAATGCGTCGAGGAACGCGCCTGGGTGGGCGTGTGCTGGCGCGTCGGCCGGGCCACCGTGGCGCACGTCTTCGGCGGTGAGGACGGTCTGTTCCGCATCACCTTCCGAGCCGAGCCCTCGGAGGTGCTGGCCTTCGAGAACCTGGGCACGCCCTACTTCCGGGCGAGCTGGGGTTCCAACGTCGTCGGCATGGTCATCGACGAGGAGACCGACTGGGAGGAGCTGGCCGAACTGCTCACCGACTCCCACCGCATCCAGGCCCCCTCGCGCCTGACCGCGAGCGACGAGGAGGAGAAGGCCACGTCGTGAGGCCGGGGGCGCTCGCGCCCCCGGCTCGGCGTACTAGTCCGTCAGCTCGTCGACCGTCGCGACGACCAGGCCGAACAGGTCGGTCACCGTGGTGAGCGCCCCGGCCTGGAGGGTCGCGGCGGGCACGACGGTCCCGTCGGGCGCGGCGAGCGCGCGGGTGGCGGTGGTCTCGGCGACCACGGTGGGCCGGTAACCCAGGTTGAACGCGCCCTGCGCGGTGAAGGTGACGCACATGTGGGTCATGAACCCGGCGAGCACGAGGTCACCGCCGGCCTCGGGGCCGTGCCCGAGGTCGCGCAGGGTCTTCTCCAGCTCGGTCGCGTGGAAGGCGTTCGGGAACTGCTTCACCACGACCGGTTCGCCGTCGGCGGGGGCGAGTTCGTCGCTGATCGAGCCGATGCGGGCGCGGATGTCGTAGGGCGTGCCCTCGCCGCCGTCGTTGACGATATGGACGACCGGGGTGCCGGCGGCACGGGCCCGCGCGAGGAGCCGGGCGGCGGCCGCGACGGCCTCTTCGGCGCCTTCGAGGGCCATGACGCCCGACCGGTAGGTGTTCTGGAAGTCGACCATGACCAGCACCGACTCGCTCAGGCGCGGCGGGGCGCCGTCGAGTCCGATGATGTCGCGCAGGGTCGTCGAAGCGGTGTCGTGGCTCATCAGAGGCCTTTCGTGGTTGTTTTCGGGCATGGCGAGGCCACCTGCCTCACCATGGGTCGGATCCAGGCGGGTCAGGCCCGCGTGCGGAAGCGGCGGCGATAGGCCGCCGGGGTGGTGGCGAGCTGTCTGCGGAACGCGCGGTGCAGGGTCTCGCCCGACCCGAGCCCGGCGGCCGAGGCCACCCGGTCGAGCGGGTCGTCGGTGGTCTCCAGCAGGCGCCGGGCCGCCTCGGTGCGGGCGGCTTCGACGTAGGCGGCGGGACTGGCGCCCGTCTCCTGCTTGAAGACGCGCGCGAAGTGCCGTTCGCTCAGGCGCATCCGGGCGGCCAGGGCCGGCGCGGACAGGTCGGCGCCGAGATTGTCGGCGATCCACAGTTGCAGCTCGTCGATGTCACGGCGGGCCGCGGCGGGACGGCTGAGCGGCACGGAGAACTGGCTCTGCCCGCCCTGCCGCTTGAGGTACACCACGAGCTGACGCGCGACCGCCAGTGCCGTCTGCTCGCCGAGGTCTTCGGCGACCAGGGCCAGCGTGAGGTCGAGGCAGGCACTGATGCCCGCGCCCGTCCAGAGGCGCCCGCGGTCGGTGCGCACGAAGATCGGGTCGGGGTCGACGGTGATCTCCGGGTGCTCGGCGGCCAGCTGGGCGGCGGTCGACCAGTGCGTGGTCGCCGTGTGACCGTCCAGGAGCCCCGCCTTGGCGAGGAGGTGCGCTCCGACGCACACCGACGCCACCCGCCGCGCGTGCGGGGCGGTCGCCTTCACCCAGTCGACGACCTCGTCGTCGATACGGGCGACCGGGCCTTCGGCGGTCATGTCGACCGCGCCCGGCACCAGGAGCGTGTCCACGTCCGCGCCGACGTCGCCGAAGGCCACGTCGGTGAGCAGCCGCACGCCCGCCGAGGTGCGGACCTCACCGGCCACGGGCCCGGCGAGCCGGACCTGGTAACCGGCGCGGCCCGCGGTCTCCCGGTTGGCCAGGGCGAAGACCTCGGCCGGGCCGGTGACGTCGAGGAGGTCGACGTCGGGGAAGACCGCGATGACGACGCGATGCGGAATGGACATGACTCCATCATGATCACCATCGGGCGTGACCGCAATGACGAGTACCTGTCAGATCCGGCCATCCGCCGGGCCGGAGAACAGAACGGGCACGGAGGCGGCCATGCCGCGACTCCGTGCTCCGTGGGTGAAGACGTGGACTACCACGTGTTCACGGCGTCGTCCTCAGCCTCGGCGTAGGCCTGGGAGATGTCCTCGCCCGAGTGGGCGGCGTCGCCCTCGTAGCCGTACTCCTCGGCGTTGGTGCCGTCGTACTCATCGAAGTCCACGGTGTGTTCGGGCATGATCCCGGTCCCCTCTCGCGGTGCGGCGGTGCGTTCGAGTAGTAGTACGGGCGTCCCTGCGCGGCGGTTCACGTTCCCCGCGAGAAAGTTCCCGGCACATCGCGATGTCAGCAACCTGACCGTACGGTGGCGACGAGACCGCGCCGGGTGATTGGGTGCGGGGATGACCACCACCCCGCTCCAGTTAGATTCCACCGGCACCCGGCTCCAGCGGCAGACCGACGAGCTGCGCGGGCACGAGGCCGTCCGCGTCGCCCTCCGCGACGGCGTCACCGCCTGGGCCGTCACCGACGGGACCCTCGTCAAACGGCTCCTCACCGACCCGCGCGTCTCCCGCGACGCCCGCCGCCACTGGCACGGCTTCGACGAGAAGGCCCCGCCGAGCTGGCTCGTCCCGTGGACCTCCCCGAGCATGTTCAACGCCTACGGCGCCGACCACACCAGGCTTCGGAGGATGATCGCCAAGGCCTTCACCGTCCGCACCATCGAGGCGATGCGCCCGGCCGTCGAGACGATCGTCGAGGGACGGTTGCGCGCACTCGCCGAGACCCCGCCGGGCGATGTCGTCGACCTCCGCCGCGTGTTCTCCTACCGGATCCCGATCACCGTCATCTGCGACCTGTTCGGCGTCCCGGAGGACCGCCGCGCCACCATGTCACGCGTCTTCGACGCCTCCAACGACACCTCCCTGACCACCGAGGAGGCCAACGCCAACAGCGCGGAGATGATCGACGAGATCCTCGCCCTCCTCGACCGCAAGCGCACCGAACCCGGCGACGACCTCCTCACGCGCCTGCTCGGCATCCACGACGAGGACGGCGAGGCGCTCACCGCCGACGAACTGGTCGCCACCTTCATCCTCATCGTCGGCGCGGGCTCGGAGACGGCCGTGTCGCTCATCGACCACGCGGCCGTCAACCTCCTCACGCATCCCGAAGCGCTCGCCACCGTCCGCCGCGACCCGTCGCGCTGGAACGACGTCATCGACGAGACCCTGCGCCTGGACTCCCCCGTCGGGTACCTCCCGCTGCGCTACGCCGTCGAGGACATCACACTGCCCGGCGGCACGGTCATCGGCGCCGGCGAGCCGCTGATCATCGGTTTCCTCGCACACGGCCGCGACCCGGCGGTGCACGCCGACCCGGGAAGCTGGAACCTCGACCGCGCCGACACCGAGCACCTCGCCTTCGGTCACGGCGTCCACTTCTGCATCGGCGCGCCCCTCGCGCGGCTGGAGGCGAGCATCGCCCTCAGCGGGCTGTTCAGCCGCTTCCCCGGCCTGCGCCTCGCCGTCGAGGCGGGCGAACTGCGCAAGCTCCCGTCCTTCATCAGCAACGACTACGCCGCCGTGCCGGTGCGCCTGGGAGGTGAGGCCTGACGGGCGGTGTCGGGGGCGCGCGGTAGCCTCCGGCCACCCGTGACGCCCCCGCCTGGAGGACCCGTGCCCGAACCGACCACAGCCGAACGCGCGCTCATTGCGAAGGTCGCCGGCGAGGGCCACGCCCTCGTGCAGGCCGTCCACCGTCGGGGAGCCATGTCCCTCAAGGCCTTCAGCCGCTCGGGGCGCCCCGCGACGGCCGGGGCCTTCTTCGGCGAGATCGCCGCCGTGGCGCAGGCCCTGTGCGAACCGAACGACGACCGCGTCCTCATCCTCGAAGTGAACCGGACCGAGACCGGGTACCGGCTGTCCCACACCTTCGCTCTGCGCGACATCTCCCCCGCCGAAGTCCTCCTGGACCCCGAACACCGCTACCCGAACCACCCCTCGCCCGGCATGCCCCGGCCGGAGGGCATCGACGTCACCGACCGGCCGACCGACCCGGCCGTGCTCGCCGAGGTGAGAGCCCTCGTCGGCGAGTACATCGCGCTGTACACGTCGATCAAAGGCACCGCGCCCGACTTCGGCGAGCCGCTGACCGAGGCGGAGATCCTCGCGGCCGAGACCGCGATGGGCCTGCGGCTGCCCGAGGACGTGCGCGCGCTCTACCGGTGCGTTCACTCCGACTCCCACGAGCACGGCCTGCTCGGTGCGCAGTCACTGCTGCCCCTGGATTCCGTGGTGCACGGCTATGTCTCGGAGGGCCCCGGAACATCACCCGCGGACGAACGGCCGTTCCCCGTCAACGCCGTCGTCTTCGACGCCGACCCGCCGGGCGTCGTCCGGCGCGTGTCGCGCAGCGACTGGTGGGTGACCGTCGCGACCGACATGGGCGGCAACTCCTGCGCCATCGACCTCGACCCCGCCGCCGAGGGCACACGCGGCCAGCTCATCGAGTTCGGCCGCGACTTCCACGGCCCCGTCGGCCTGGTGGCCGCGTCCGTCACCGAGGTACTCCGGCAGGTCGTGACGGCCCTGCGTGCCGGTGCCTACGAGAAGGACGAGGAACCCGGATCGACC
Source organism: Phytomonospora endophytica (assembly GCF_014202425.1). Taxonomy (GTDB): domain Bacteria; phylum Actinomycetota; class Actinomycetes; order Mycobacteriales; family Micromonosporaceae; genus Phytomonospora; species Phytomonospora endophytica. The sequence goes on from NZ_JACHGT010000007.1 coordinate 85,792, forward strand.
TATCTGATCCTGGACGAACGTGTCGGGCGCTCCACGGAGGCCGGCTACCGGCCCGCCAACCGGGTCGGGCCCGACAGCACCGCCTCGGTCGTCGAAAGGCTCACCGATCCGTTGACGGCACAGCTGCTCTACCTCAACGACGCCGAGATGATCGAGCTCGCCGCGCTCACTCCGCTGGCGAACCTGCGCGCGCTGTCGATCAACCGGGCGGCACGGGTCACGACGCCCCTGCCGCATGAGCTGCCGGTCGAGTCACTGCGCCTCAGCGCCGCCGACGCCGACCTCGCCCTGTTGTCCGGACACCCGGACCTGTGGCAACTCGAACTCGCCGGTCTCACCGCGCCCGTGGCGGTCGAGGCACTGGCCGCCCTGCCCGCACTGTCGGCACTTGATCTGTCCGAAGTGGACGTCGACGACGTCGAAGCCCTCGCCGACCTGACCGGCCTGCGCGTGCTGACCCTCAACGCCGCCCAGTGGAGCCGCCTTCGGGAAGCCGACCGCGTGCCGCCGCACCTGGCCGCCGCGCGGATGGCGGGCCGCTGCTTCCTCGACGAGGCCGTCACCTGGCGGGAATGGCTCACCGGGAAGACCTCGGAGTGAGGCGGTTTCCCACCGGGCTCGCGCCCGGTGGGAAACGCGGCCGCTAGTCGAGGCTGATGTACTCGTAGATCTTCTTGTACTCGTTGTAGACCGGGTGATCGGTGGTGAACTCCTTGATCACCAGGCTTGAGTTCGCCTTCGACGTGTTCTCGTCGTACTTGAGGTTCGTCGAGCCCGTGATCGAGTAGTACTCGTGAGGGCCGCTGAACGCGAACATCGTGTTCTTGGTGTGGGTCTTCTTGACGCCGTGATCCGCCTCGTAGTACTTGAGCTTGCCGATCTCGCCGTAGGTGCTCTGCAGCGACAGCTCCTCGTTACCGGTGTTGGTCTTGACGATGAAGCGGAAATGCTTCAGCGCGGTGTCCGGCGAGTCGTAGATCTTCTTGAGCTCCTGGTACAGGCGCTCCCCGAAGTCATCGGTCTTCAGGTGATACATGTTGACCTTGAGGTAACGATCGCCCGAGACCTTCGCCATCTGGTCGACGTACTTCGCGATGGGGTTGAACGTGGTGTTCCAGGCGTCCGTCGTCTCCGGGATCGGGAAGAAGTACGCGCTGAAGTGCTTGTCGTCGTAGTTCAGCCGACCGGCCGCATGAGCGGCGCGCACCGCCGTGTGGAACGCGGCCTGGTTCGTGGCGTTGTCGTAGATCTTGCCGAAGTAGCCGTCGTAGGCCCGCATCAACTCCGGGTGCCCGTTGACGAGGGTCCCGGACTGGACCCAGTTGTGGTCGTCGGAGTTCCCCACCACGTCCGGTTCGATCGGGCCGTCGGGGACACCGACGCTGTTGTGCTGGTCCACATTGGTCGTCGTCGTGTAGGTGGTGCCGAGTACCGCGGCGCCACTGTCGCCCAGGTAGTGGCTTACGGTCATGTACTTGGCGTGCATCTGCTTCTCACTGGCGTCGCCCCAGGTGACCTTGCGGATCCTGAGGTAGTCGCCGACCTGGCAGTTCGCGTCGCCGGTGCAGGGGTCGTCGAGAAGGCCGGTGACGTAGTTCAAGACCGTGTTGGTCTTGTTGCCCGACTTCGGCGGCATCTCGTCGGGAGCGTCCTTCTGGTAGACGAAGTCCACCTTCACCTTGTGCATCGCGGCCTTCACCAGCGAGTACGACAGCTTCTCGGAGTTCGTCCCGCCGAAGTCGTTGTCCTCGACCCGGCCGTACGAGGCCGGATCGTCGGGGTTGAAGCCGATGTAGACGTCGTGCGCCATGGTGTACATCGCGAACCTGACCGTCACCTCGGTCGAGGGATTCGCGTCCTTGTAACGGATCGCACGGTTGAGCAGGTCCCCGTACTTGAACACCGGGCTGTTGGTGGTGTCGCCGACGTCGCGCGAGTAGATCTTGACCCGAACGTCCTTGCCGTCGTAGGTGAACGGGATCGACGCCGACACCGTGGCCTGCGCGGTGCCGGCGGCTCCCGTCGCCAGCAGGACCGCGCTCAACGCGAGGACGAGCAGGCTCGCCACACGTTTCCTCATGTGTTTCCTCCCCTTTGGGCACGACGGATCCACCGCCGTGCGGACAGCACTTGCCCCTCGCGGCGTCCGGAGGAAGACCACCGGCCCCACAGCCGCGCGCCGGACCTGAACCGGCATATCCGGTCAGGCTATGGCGGACCACCGCGCAACGGCACGAGTTCGGCCGAGCGGGCGAACTCCCGCCACCGTTCACCCGATGTTCACCAGGTCCGGGAAGCGTTGCGCGCCAAGAACTACCGCTCCGTGCGGTGGTAACCGGGCGCCACCCCGGCGACGAAGTCCTTGCGGTAGACCCCATGACGCAGTTCGGCTTCGTAACCCTCGAACTGCGGCAGCCCCATCGCCTTCGCGACGGCGAGTTCGGCCTCCACGTCGTAGGGGACACGCACGAACTGGAGCGAGAAAGGCGCGTCGTCGAGCGAGTCGACGACGCCCTCGACGATGACGTACACCGGAGTCGGGTCATCGAGACTGTTGCCGACACTGCCGGTGTTGAACAAGGTGCGGCTCTCGCGATCGACTTCGAGGTACGCGTCGTGGGTGTCGCCGTAACCGACGACGGTGGGGACGGGCCCGTCACCGGTGGCGGGAGTGTTGGTGAACATCTCCAGGAACTCGGCCTCGAAGTGATCGAAGCGGACCCGGCGATGGACCGACGTCGGCGAGGCGTGGAACAAGCGGATACGACGGCCGCTGACGACGAAGTCGTGACTGAAGGGGAGGCCACGAAGCCACTCGCCCTGGCCCTCGGCGAGCTGGTCAAGCCACCAGGTCAGGGAAGGGCTGTCGAATTCGCGATCGGGATCAGGGAGGAAGTCGTCCCAGTTCCCGAGGATGTTGACCGCACAGCGTTCCCGGCAGATGTCGATGACCTCGCGGCCCCGCGGGCCCTTCCCGACATAGTCGCCGAGATTGAAGACGCGGGTGATGCCACGAGCATCGATGTCCGCGAGGACGGCTTCGAGGGCGGTGAGGTTGCCGTGGACGTCCGAGATGAGAGCGATGCGTTCGAGGGCAGGGTGCATCGCGACATCCTCGCACTCTGCAGGTTCGGGCCGCGCTCTGCTCTTTTGGGCGGCGCGAACGAAACCGCCTTGCGGGTATGGGATCGGGCTGCGGCCCGCCGCCGGTGCCAGGTCCCCGGCGTGAGTGCGCCGCGAAGAGGAACTCACCCTGCCGGCACCGAATCGCACTGCGGCCCACCGCCGGTGCCAGGTCCCCGGCGTGAGTAAGCCGCGAAGAGGAACTCACCCTGCCGACACCGGATCGCACTGCCGCCCGCCGCCGGTGCCAGGTCCCCGGCGTGAGTAAGCCGCGAAGAGGAACTCACCCTGCCGACACCGAATCGCACTGCGGCCCACCGCCGGTGCCAGGTCCCCGGCGTGAGTAAGCCGCGAAGAGGAACTCACCCTGCCGACACCGAATCGCACTGCGGCCCACCGCCGGTGCCGGATCCCCGGCGTGAGTAAGCCGCGAAGAGGAACTCACCCTGCCGACACCGAATCGCACTGCCGCCCGCCGCCGATGCCGGATCCCCGGCGTGAGTAAGCCGCGAAGAGGAACTCACCCTGCCGACACCGAATCGCACTGCCGCCCACCGCCGATGCCAGGTCCCCGGCGTGAGTAAGCCGCGAAGAGGAACTCACCCTGCCGACACCGAATCGCACTGCCGCCCACCGCCGGTGCCAGGTCCCCGGCGTGAGTAAGCCGCGAAGAGGAACTCACCCTGCCGGCACCGAATCGCACTGCGGCCCGTCCTCTCGACTCCGGCGCACCGTGCTATCGTTCGTCCCGAGCCCGTGCATTCTCTGCCCTGCAGACGATGCGCCGGCGGAGTGGGTTTGGAGGTATTTCTTCACCGGCACGACAGGTTGACGCGTTTCGACGTCCCTCGTGTTCCGGGATCCCACACATCCAGGGCAAGGTGCCCTTCTCCCCACCCGTTCAGACCTGCGGGAAACCTCGACGCCTTCTCGCGAAGGCGTGCTTCCGCGACCCCTTTTACCCTTCACCGAAAGGCATACATGTCCGAGCACGTTCACGATTTCCAGCGTTGGGTCATCGATGAGTTCCGCGCCAACCGCGGCAAGGTCGGCGGCATGTTCGAAGGCTCGACACTGGCGCTGCTGACCACGATCGGCGCGAAGTCCGGCCTCCGCCGGACAAGTCCACTGGGCTACCTCCACATCGACGGCAAAGCCGTCGTCGTCGCCTCCGCGATGGGTGCCGACCGCCACCCCGGCTGGTACCACAACGTCCTCCACAACCCGGTCGTGAGCGTCGAAACGGGCACCGAGACCTACCAGGCGATCGCCGCCGTCCCCACGGTCGTCGACCGCGAGAACCTCTGGGCCGAAGCCATCGCGCAAGCCCCCGGATACGCCGACTACCAGCAGAAGACCAGCCGGATCATCCCCGTCGTGGTCCTGCACCGTATCGACGAGTCGCCCGGCGCGGAACGGGTCCGGGGACTCGGGGACTTCATCGTCGAAGGCCACGACTGGCTCCGCGACGAACTCGCGAAGCTCCGCCGGCAGGTCGACGCGATCGCCGACGGCGGTGACCCCGACGTGCTCACCGCGACACCACCGGACCTGGGCCGTCAGATGCGCACCCACTGCCTCGACTTCTGTGCCGCCCTGAAACAACACCACACAGGTGAGGACCGCGGCGGTTTCCCGGCGCTGGCACAACGCTTCCCCGACCTCGCGGCGCCTTTGCGCCGCCTCGGAGAGGAACACGAGGTCGTCGCCCGGCTCCAAGAGGAGATCCGCGCACTCGTCGACGCCTACGTGCCCGGAGAAACCGATCCCGCACGACTCCGCGACGAACTCGGTGTCCTCGCCGACCGCCTGGAAGCGCATTTCGACTACGAGGAATGGACCATCGTCGACGCCCTCAACACGATGGGACCGGCACCGGTCATTCCCTGACCTTTCCAGAACCGAACAGAACGGCCCGGTGCCGTTTCCCGGAAAGGGTGAAACGGCACCGGGCCGTGCCCGGAAACGCTTTCCTCAGCGCCGGACCGCGACGATGTCGTAGGTCGTGTCCGGCGTCGGCGGAGTGTTGAAGCGCGCGTTGACGAAGTAGACACGGTCGCGGTACCGGGCGGCCGTCGTCGGCACGTCGAAACGCGAGTCGGTCACCGTGCGGAGGGGTTCGGCGCTCGTGCCGCTGTGGTCGAGACCGAGGACCGGCACCTCGTTGGCACGGTTGCGCACGACGTACAGCCGCCGCCCGTCGCGCAGGAGCCCGTCGCCGAAGGTGAGGCCGACTCCCCCGGTGTCGACGGCCCGGGATCCGCCGTCACGGCCGACCCGGAACAGCAGGCCCCTGTTCGACTGGACGATGAGCAGCGCGCGACCGTCCGGCGTGGTCGTGACGCCGTTGGCGTTGAAGCCGGTGTCGTAGACGAAGTCACCGGTGATCGGCACCCGCCGGACCCGCTCCTGCCCCGGCAGGCGCCCGTGCGGCCCGAAAGGCACCTCGTAGAAGAACGGCGAGACCGAGTCGGTGAAGTAGGCCGCCCACGGGGTGACGACGACGTCGTTGACGAAGGTGGCGGCGTCGGCGGCGAGCCGGTAGGTCGCCAGCGTCCGGCCGCTGTCGAGGTCGAAGACCCGCCCTTCCCCGGTGGCGCCACCGGCGCCGAACAGCCTCCCGCGACGGTCGGCGTGCAGCCCGACCACGCCGGTGCCGGGCCCGGTGATGTGGACGGTGCCGGCGCCGGTGCGTAGGTCGGCGCGGTAGACCGAGCCGTCGGCGAGCGAGCCGGCGTAGGCGTGGTGCCCCACGATGGCGATGCCTTCCGGGCGCCAGCCGTTCGGGAGGGCGATCCGGTCGGGGTGGTGGTCGGCGGCCTCCGCCGGTCCCGCGACGAGGAGTGCGGCGGGCACGGCGGCGCAGGCGGTGATGAGGGTGCGTCGGGTGAGCGTGCGGTCGTCGGTCACGTTGTCCAGCCTTCCGGTGGGCGATTCGGCGTCAGCCGACGGGGGCGGCCGTGCAGGGCCGCCCGCCGCAGACGTCGACGACGAGTCCGTACTTGAGGAACCACGCCTTCTGCACCCGTGCGTCCGGGTCGGCGCGGGGATCTTCGTGGGAGTCCTCGCCGGCGTAGGGCGGGACGTTGCCGGTCGGGGGCACGGGTGCGCCGCTGTCCCACACGACCATCGCCGAACCGGGATAGGGCCACCACGGCAGCGGAGGCAGGCCCCAGTAGGGCACGACGTCGGGGCCGCGGCCCGGCGCGAGCGCGGGCCGGTGGATCCGTGCGCCGATCGTGCGGGCCTCGACCTCGGCGGCGACGGTGGTCACCTGGTGGTCGCCGAAGGCGACGTGCATGAGGACCTGGTGGCGGGGTGTTCCCGGCAGTGGGTCGCCGGTCATGTGGGCGGCGTATCCGTTGGCCTCGCCGCGGTCCCAGAGCATCTGCAGGAGGGCGAAGATGAGTTGCTGGTCGAGTTTGTCGGGGTAGGAGACGTTCATGATCTGCTGGAAGGGCTGGAAGTCGACCGAGCGGTTCAGCAGCGTCGAGTAGTTCATGCCCGGCACGCCAAGGACGCCCCGCCGGACGTCGGTGGAGACGGCGAGGAGGGCTCCCCCGGCGATCCCGCCCTGGCTGTTGCCGTCGAAGACGACCCCCTTGCGCGGGTCGATGACGGGCCGGTCGCGGTCGTTGCGGAACGCGGGGTGCGTGGCCAGGCCGTCGCGGTGGCCGAGCGCGCGGCCGAGGAACAGGAACGCGAGCATGCCCTGCTGGAGCCGGTCGGGGACGGCGCCGAAGCCGGAGAGGTCGCCGAAGACGCCCGCGACGTAGGGGATGTCCTCGTCGGCCATGCCGATCCAGCGGGTGGCGCAGAAGACGAAGCCGTGTTCGGCGGCCATGGCCTTGACGTTCCCGGCGCGGACCTCGGTGTCGCGGCCGAGGAGGCCGTGGCCGTAGAGGGACGCCTGCGCGGGTTTCGTCAGGGCGGTGTGCGGGACGACGCAGAGGAAACGGGCTTTGACGACGTCGCCGGGGTTGCGGCTCGGGACGCCGTCGGCGTCGAGGCGGAGGGTGGATCCGGGTGGGCCGCCGGGCCGGGAGAGGTAGTTGGGGACGGGCATCTCGCCGCTGATCTCGCGGGCGATCAGCGGGTCCTGCTCGGGCGTGTGCTCCACGACGGAGGTCACCGTGAAGTCGGGTGCCTCGCCGTCGAGTTCGGCGAGTGCCTCGTCGCGCATGTGGGTGAGCCGGCCGGTGGTGGACTCGGTGGAGGCGACGGTGAAGTCCCAGGCGAGGTGGAGGTCCCGGGTGCCGACGCCGGCGCGGGCGAGGTCGCGGAGCGCGGGTCTGAGGGCGCGCTGGCGGTCACGGAGCGGGTCGTCGGCGGGGAGGGTGCGGCCGAGGAGTCGGGTAAAGGTCTCGCCGGGGGCGATGGCCGAGCCGTCGGCGGCTTTGAGGTCGCGGAGGGCGACGACGTAGCGGTGGCCGTCGGTCAGGTTCTCGGCGGGCCGGACGATGAGGGCCTGCCGTCCGGTGCTCGCGTTGGCGTCGAGTTCGGCCCAGTAGGGGTGCCTGCGGCCGGTGTCGGCGTCGAGCAGCACGATGGGCGCGTCGCGGGCGAGGGAGCGGCCGATGTCGGTGACGGGGGCGGCTCCGGTCGTGGCCAGGTCGAGGCCGGGGACGCGCGCCAGGATCATCGAGCCGGGCGAGAAGCCGTCGGCCTGGTTCCAGGCGGCCGGGTCGATGCCCTTCCCGAGCGCGTTGCGCGGGGTCGCGGCCGGGTCGAAGGCGATCCGGCGCCCGGTGGGCGTGTCGGCGGGGACCGTGAACCAGTCGTTCGGGAACGGCAGGAGGCAGGCGGCCGGGTCGATCGGGTCGCAGCCGGGCGCCACGGCGTCCTCCGCCGCCTGGACGGGCGGGGCCACGAGGAGCACGGCGGCCATGACGAGGGCGGCCGCTGCGGCCGGGAGGGGACGTAAACGCATGGTTGAGGTCTATCGGACGACGGGGTCGCCGTCAACGGGAAGCGCTCCCATCACCGTGGGTGACGTCGTGGATCATGGATTTGCCGAAGCGCCGATCGCGTCACACAATTCCCCGGTGACCGATGACCCCTCCCCCGCCGGCGGCGCCGAACCCGCCGTCGCCGACGAACGCCGCGCCTCCACCCTCGAACTGTTCTTCGACCTGGTCTTCGTCTTCGCGTTCACCCAGGTCACCGGCATGCTCGCGGAGAATCCCACGCTGACGGGCCTCTCGCACGCGGTGCTGCTGCTGGCGATCATGTGGTGGGCGTGGGGCGCGTACGCGTGGCTCACCAACGCCGTCTCGACCGAGTTCCTCCTGCCACGGCTGGTCCTGCTCGCGTCGATGGCGGGGTTCACCGTGGTGGCGCTGTCGGTGCCGGAGGCCTTCGAGTCGGCGGCGGTGCCCTTCGCCGTCGGCATCCTGCTGGTGTTCCTGCTGCACGCGGTGTTGTACGCGTCGGCGGGCGGGCGGCTCGACCGGGCCGGGATCCTGCGTCTGGCGCCGACGAACGTGATCGCCTCGCTGCTCGTCCTCGGGGCCGCGTTCGTGCCCGCGCAGGTGCGGATCTGGTTGTGGGTGGTGGCGGTGGCGGTCTTGTACGTCGGCCCCTTCCTCAGCGACATCGGCCGCTTCCGGGTCCACCCGACCCACTTCGCCGAGCGGCACAGCCTCATCGTGATCATCGCCTTCGGGGAGACGATCGTGGCCATCGGCGTCGGCGCGACCGCCGACGGGACGTCGGTCTCCGGGCTGGAGCTCGTCGCCGGGCTGGTCACGATCGCCCTGGTCAGCGCCATGTGGTGGCGCTACTTCGACGCCGAGGCCGCCCGTGCCGAGCACGCGCTGATGGCCCGGACGGGGGTGGCGCGTTCGCGCCTGGCCCGCGACGTTTTCAGCTACCTGCACATGCCGCTCGTCGGCTCGATCGTGCTCATGGCGGTCGGTATCAAGAAGACCATCGGGCATCCCGGCGACCATCTCAAGACCCTGCCCGCGATCCTCCTGTGCGGTGGGGCCGCGTTGTTCCTGCTGATGCTGGCCGCGATGCGGTTGCGCCGGGACGAGGCGATCGGCTGGTCGACGCCCGTCGGCATCGCCGGGTGCCTGGCGGTCACGCCGCTGGCCATGTTCGGGCCCGCGATCGCCGCCGTCGGCGCGCTCGCGGTGATCTTCGCCGTCATCGTCATCGCGGACATGCGGGCGAAGTACCGCAGGCTCTAACCGAGCATCGACACGACGGCGTCGGCGAACCTTCCGGCGGCGCCGTCGTCGTGCGCGAGGAACAGCGAGGGCTCGGCCAGCTCCAGTTCCAGCAGGGTCGGTTCCCCGTCCGCGCCCGGGATGAGGTCGACGCGTGCGTAGAGCAGCGCCTCGGTGCCTCCCGGGACGGCCGCGAGGGCCTTCTCGGCGGCGGCGAGCTCGGCGCCGGAGGGCACGCGCCGGCTGATCTCCTCGGTGACGTACAGGCCGGTGGAGTCGAGATGGTTGCCGTTGAGCATGGGCCCCTTGCGCACGGCGTGGCTGAACCGCCCGCGGAAGTAGAGCAGTGCGGTCTCCCCGGCGGTGTCGACCGCCGAGAGGTACGGCTGGGCCATCGCGGTCTTCCCGGCGGAGTGCAGGCGCGCGACGTGGGCGCCGGCGAGCGCCCGGCGCTGCGGGGAGGTCAGGTCGTAGCGTTCGGTGTCCTGGCTGCCGGCGCTGACGGTCGGTTTGACGACCCACATGCCCTCGTCGCCGAGTCGCGGGACCTCGCCGGGCGCGTACCAGTCGGTGTGGATGACGGTGACCCCGGCGTCGGCGAGTTCGGCGAGGTAGCGCTTGTCGATGTTCCACTCGATGACCGCGGCGGGGTTGGCCAGGCGCGGCACGCGGTGGGCCCAGGCGACGAACCGCTCGTGCCGGGTGGGGTAGTCCCAGGTGTTGCGGACGACGGTGAGGTCGAAGGCGTCCCAGTCCACGGCGGGGTCGTCCCAGACGACGGGGCTCGCGGTGATCCCCCGAGCGGCGAGCGGCTCGATGAGGAGCCGCTCGTCGGCGTCGAGTTCGGGGATCTGGGCGCAGGTCACCAGCGCGATGTGAGGAGTTCTCGGCACGCGTGGACCCTATCCGACTAGATCAGGAAGGTGTCCACGGCGAGCGCGACGAACAGCAGCGTCAGGTAGGTCGTGGACCAGTGGAACAGCCGCATCGGCTTGAGGTCCTCGTCGCGGCGGGCGCGGTTGTACATGCGGTGCGCTTCCAGGCAGAACAGGCCGCCGGTGACGACCGCGACGATCGCGTACAGCAGGGTCGTCGCCAGGGGCCACAGCGCCAGGGACGCGGCGAGGGTGAGCCAGGCGTAGACGACCGACTCCAGGCCGACCCGGCGCAGCGTGGCCACGACGGGGAGCATCGGGATGCCGACGGCGGCGTAGTCGTCGCGGTACTTCACGGCGAGGGCCCAGAAGTGCGGGGGCTGCCAGAAGAAGACGACCGCGAAGAGGATCCACGCCTCCCAGCTCAGGTCGCCGGTGATGGCCGACCAGCCGATGAGCACCGGCGCGGCGCCGCAGACGCCGCCGAGGACGGTGTTCTGGGCGGTGCGGCGCTTGAGCCACAGCGTGTAGACGAGGTCGTAGTAGGCGATCGCGCCGAGGGTGAGCAGGGCGGCGACGGCGTTCGTGGTGATCCAGATCAGCGCGACCGACAGCACGGCGAGCACGAGACCGAAGACGAGCGCGTTGCGCGGCGTCACCGTGTGCTGCGGCAGCGGTCGGCGCGAGGTGCGCTTCATGAGCTGGTCGATGTCACGGTCGATGTAGCAGTTGAGGGCGTTGGCCGCCCCGGCCGCCATCGCGCCGCCGACGACGACGGTCAGCACGACCCCCAGCGACGGGAGTCCGTCGTGGTGGAGGCGCGCGGCGAGCATCATCGCCGGGACCGTGGTGATCAGGAGCAGCTCGACGATGCGCAGCTTCATCAGCGACGCGTACGCGGCGATGACCCCCCGGGCCGAAGACCGCTCCATGCCGGTGGGCTCGGACGCGGTGGACGGCGACGGGTCGGTCGCGGTACCAGCAGCGGGCTCGGCGCTGGCGACGGGCGGGTCGGAGAGGAGACTCATCCGGATGCCGCTGGGTTCAGCCGTGACATGTCTACGCATCGTAGAGGAGAGTATGTGGCAGGCCGCGCGGCCGCGGCGATGGGGGCCGGACTATGTCGCGCACCCCATGTTCCCGGGGCCTCACGCGGACCCCCGATCGGCTCTTCCAGGCCCGCCACGTGGCCTGAAACACGCCTCCCCGGAGCGTCCTGCGGGATAGGTTCACGGCGGGCGGTGGTTCTATAGGAAACGTCGGCGGCAATAATTACCACCGCGTCGCCGGGGGTACACCCGGTACGTCCGTCCGAACACAAAGGAGCAAGCGCTGTGTCCGAGCCCCGTCTCGACTGGTCCGAACTCGACTCACGCGCGGTGGACACCGCGAGGGTGCTCGCCGCAGACGCTGTGGAGAAGGCGACCAACGGTCACCCCGGCACGGCGATGAGCCTCGCTCCGGCCGCGTACCTGTTGTTCCAGAAGGTCATGCGGCACGACCCCAGTGACGCCGACTGGGCCGGCCGCGACCGCTTCGTCCTCTCCTGTGGACACTCCAGCCTCACGCTGTACACGCAGCTCTACCTCTCCGGCTACGGCCTTGAGCTCGACGACCTGAAGGCTCTCCGCCAGTGGGGTTCGCTCACCCCGGGTCACCCCGAGCACGGCCACACCAAGGGCGTCGAGGTCACCACCGGCCCGCTCGGTCAGGGCCTCGCCAACGCCGTGGGCATGGCGATGGCCGCCCGCCGCGAGCGCGGCCTGTACGACCCGGAGGCCGCGACCGGTGAGTCGCCCTTCGACCACAACATCTTCGTGCTGTGCTCCGACGGCGACATCGAAGAGGGCGTCACCCACGAGGCGAGCGCCATCGCGGGCGTGCAGCAGCTGGGCAACCTCGTCGTCATCTACGACGACAACCAGATCTCGATCGAGGACGACACCCGCGTCGCCCTCGCCGAGGACGTCAACGCCCGCTACGCCGCCTACGGCTGGCACACGCAGACCGTCGACTGGCGCGCCGGCGACGAATACCACGAGGACATCGACGCGCTCTACGCCGCGATCGAGGCCGCCAAGGCCGTCACGGACAAACCCTCGTTCATCTCGCTGAAGACGATCATCGGCTGGCCCGCCCCGACCAAGCAGAACACCGGCGGCGCGCACGGCTCGGCGCTCGGCTCCACGGAGGTCGCGGAGACCAAGAAGATCCTCGGCTTCGACCCGGAGAAATCCTTCGACGTCGACGCCAAGGTCATCGAGCACGCCCGCTCCGTCGGCGAGCGGGGCAAGGCCGCCCGCGCCGAGTGGCAGAAGGCCGTCGACGCCTGGGCCGCGGCGAACCCCGAGAACGCGGCGCTGTTCGAGCGTCTCTCGTCGCACACCCTCCCCGATGGCTGGACCGAGGCACTGCCGGAGTTCCCGGCCGACGCCAAGGGCGTCGCGACCCGTGTCGCGTCGGGCAAGGTCCTCAACGCGCTCGCGCCCGTGCTGCCCGAGCTGTGGGGCGGCTCGGCCGACCTCGCCGGCAGCAACAACACGACCATGGACGGCGAGCCGTCGTTCCTCCCGGTGGAGCACTCGACCAAGAAGTTCCCCGGCAACCCCTACGGCCGGACCCTGCACTTCGGGATCCGCGAGCACGCGATGGGCTCGATCCTCAACGGCATCACGCTGCACGGCGGGACCCGCCCCTACGGCGGCACCTTCCTCGTCTTCAGCGACTACATGCGCCCGGCCGTGCGCCTGGCCGCGCTGATGAAGCAGCCGGTCGTCTACGTGTGGACGCACGACTCCATCGGCCTCGGCGAGGACGGCCCCACGCACCAGCCCGTCGAGCACCTCTCGGCGCTGCGCGCGATCCCCGGCCTCGACGTGGTCCGCCCCGCCGACGCCAACGAGACCGTGTGGGCGTGGCGCAGGGCCCTGGAGAACACCGACCGGCCCACCGCCCTGGCCCTGAGCCGCCAGAACCTCCCGACCTGGGACCGCACCGAGTTCGGCGCGGCCGACGGCACCGCCAAGGGCGCCTACGTCCTGGCCGAGGCCGACGGCGGCACCCCGCAGGTCATCCTCATGGCCACCGGTTCCGAGGTGAGCCTCGCCGTCGAGGCCCGCGCGGCGCTCCAGGCCGAGGGCATCGCCACCCGCGTCGTCTCCGTCCCCTGCCGGGAATGGTTCGACGAGCAGGACGAGGTCTACCGCGCCGAGGTCCTCCCGAAGTCGGTCAAGGCCCGCGTCAGCGTCGAGGCCGGGATCGCCATGTCGTGGCGCGACCTCATCGGCGACGCCGGCGAGGCCGTCAGCCTTGAGCACTACGGCGCCAGCGCGCCCTTCCAGACGCTCTTCACCGAGTTCGGCTTCACCGTCGACAACGTCGTTGCCGCGGCCAAGCGGAGCCTCGCGAAGGCCCAGGGCTGACCGGGCCGCATCAGACAAAGGATCACCGTCATGACTGAGAACAACGACCGGCTCGCCGCACTGTCCGCCGCCGGTGTCGCCGTGTGGCTCGACGACCTGTCGCGCGACCGGATCAACACCGGCAACCTCGACGGCATGCGCCGCCAGCAGAGCGTCGTCGGCGTGACCACGAACCCGTCGATCTTCGCCAACGCGCTCGCCAAGGGCGAGGCCTACGCCGGCCAGCTCGCCGATCTCGCCACCCGCAAGGTCACCGTCGACGAGGCCGCGCGCTCGCTGACGACCTTCGACGTGCGCGCCGCCTGCGACGTGCTGCGCCCGGCGTTCGACGCCAGCAACGGCGTCGACGGCCGCGTGTCGATCGAGGTCGACCCGCGCCTGGCCTTCGACACCGCGGCGACCGTCGCCGAGGCTAAGGCCCTGTGGTGGGCCGTGGACCGCGAGAACCTGTTCATCAAGATCCCGGCCACCGTCGAGGGCCTCCCCGCGATCAGCGCGGTCCTCGCCGAGGGCATCAGCGTCAACGTGACCCTGATCTTCGGGCTCGACCGGTACAAGGACGTCATGGACGCGTTCTTCACCGGCCTCGAAGCCGCCAAGGCCAACGGGCACGACCTGTCGAAGATCGAGTCGGTCGCGTCGTTCTTCGTGTCGCGTGTGGACACCGAGATCGACAAGCGCCTCGACAAGCTGGGCAGCCCCGAGGCCCTCGCCCTGCGCGGCAAGGCCGGCGTCGCCAACGCCCGCCTCGCCTACCAGGCCTACGAAGAGGCCTTCGGGACCCCGCGCTGGCAGGCCCTGGCCGACGCCGGTGCGCGCCCGCAGCGTCCCCTGTGGGCGTCGACGGGCGTCAAGAACCCCGACTACTCCGACGTCCTCTACGTCGAGGAGCTCGTCGCCCCCGGCATCGTCAACACGATGCCCGAGGCGACCATGCGCGCCTTCGAAGACCACGGCGAGACCCGGGGCGACACCATCACCGCGAACTACGCCGAGTCGCGCGAGGTCCTCGACGCCCTCGCCGCCATCGGTGTCGAGTACGACGACGTCATCGCCGTCCTGGAGCGTGAAGGCGTGGAGAAGTTCGAGGTCAGCTGGAACGAACTTCTGGCCACGATCACGTCCGAGATGGACAAGGTCGGCTAGTAATAGAGACATGAGCTCTGCCGGCCGGCGCGACCGATCCCGTCCCTCGCGGGACGTCTCGGTCGCGCCGGCCGAACAGGCACAGACCACGAACCAACTGCATACACATAAGAAGAGGTGAACGCGGTGATACGCATGGAGGCTGCCGGGGGGCTGGCGGTTACCACCACGGTGGACACGTCAGCGAGCCGGGCTCAGCTGATCGCCGACGACACCCCCGCCCGCCTGGCCGCGAAGGACTCCACCTTGTGGGGTCCGGCGGCCGAGGCCGAGGCGGCGGTACGACTCGGCTGGGTTGACACGCACGAACGCAGCCGCGAGCTCGTGGCCCGCCTGCGGGAACTGCGAAGCACGCTGCGGGAGAAGGGCCTCACCCGCGTGGTGCTGGCCGGGATGGGCGGCTCGTCGCTGGCGCCCGAGGTCATCACCCGCACGCTCGACGTGCCGCTGACCGTCCTCGACACCACCGACCCGGGCCAGATCCTCGCGGCACTGTCGAACGACCTGGAGAACACGGTCGTCGTGGTGTCGAGCAAGTCCGGCGGGACGGTCGAGACCGACAGCCACCGCCGCGCCTTCTGGCAGGCCTTCGAAGACCACGGACTGCCCGACATCGGCGGCCGCTTCGTGATCGTCACCGACCCGGGCTCGCCGCTGGAGGCTACCGGCCGCGAGATGGGCGCCGAGGTCATCCTCGCCGACCCCGACGTCGGCGGCCGCTACTCGGCACTGACCGCGTTCGGCCTGGTCCCCTCGGCGCTGGCCGGGGTCGACATCGCCGAACTGCTCGACCAGGCGGCCGAGTTCGCCGAGTCGATCACCGACGAGAAGGACAACCCGGCCCTCGCCCTCGGCGCCGCGCTGGCGTCGGCGAAGACCGTCACCATCGCCCCGGACGGCTCGGGCATCGTCGGTCTCGGCGACTGGGCCGAGCAGCTGATCGCCGAGTCGACCGGCAAGGACGGCCTCGGGATCCTGCCCGTGGTCGTCGACGGCCCGTCCTCCCCCGGCTTCAACGGCGAGGGCGTCGTACCCGTGACCGTCGGCGGATCCGCCGTCGGGCACCTGTCGACCAGCGGGCACCTGGAACTGGCCGCCGTCGCCGTCAACGGCCCCCTCGGCGCGCAGTTCCTCGCCTGGGAGCTCGCCACCGCCTACGCGGGCAAGCTCATCGGGATCGACCCGTTCAACCAGCCGAACGTCACCGAGAGCAAGAACAACACCAACGCCATCCTCGAAGGCGGCCTGCCCGCCGAGGAGCCGTCGTTCACCGAGGACGCCGTCGAGGTCTACGGCGGCGAGGGCGACACGCTCGTCTCGGCGCTGCGGAGCCTGGTCGGCGCGATCGGCGACGAGGGATACCTCGCGGTGATGGCCTACCTCGACCGCGTCGGCGACGCCCCGGCCGAAGGCCTGAGGGACCTGCTCGCCGCCGCCACGCCCGCACCGGTCACCTTCGGGTGGGGACCGCGGTTCCTGCACTCGACCGGGCAGTTCCACAAGGGCGGCCGGCTCACCGGCGTCTTCCTGCAGATCACCGGGGCCACGCCCGAGGACCTGGACGTGCCGGGGAAGCCCTACGGCTTCGGCGAACTCCAGGCCGCGCAGGCCGCCGGCGACCGGCAGGCGCTGAACAAGCGCTCGCGTCCGCTCCTGAGGCTCCACCTCACCGACCGGGCGGCCGGGATCGCGCAGATCGTCGCAGCAGTCAAGGAGCTCGCGAAATGACCGTGCCCAACCCGCTCCGCGATCCCCAGGACCGGCGGCTCCCGCGGATTCCCGAACCCTGCGCCCTGGTCATCTTCGGTGTCACCGGCGACCTGGCGCGCAAGAAGCTGATCCCGGCGGTCTACGACCTCGCCAACCGCGGTCTGCTGCCCGCGGCCTTCGTGATCCTCGGTTTCGCCCGCCGTGACTGGGGCGACGGCGACTTCGAGGACCTCGCGCGCGAGGCCGCCAAGAAGCACGCCCGCACGCCCTGGCGTGAAGAGGTCTGGACGCGGCTGGCGGGCAACTTCAAGTTCGTCGGCGGTTCCTTCGACGACAACGACGCCTTCGACACCCTGACCTCGACCCTGGACGATCTGCGCGCCTCGCACGCGATCCAGGGCAACGCGGCCTTCTACTTCTCGATCCCGCCGGGCGCGTTCCCGCTGGTCCTGAAGCAGCTGGAGCGCACCGGCGCGGCCGACAACACCGTCAGCGGCGGCTGGCGCCGCGTCGTCGTCGAGAAGCCCTTCGGCAACGACCTCGATTCGGCGCGCGAGCTCGACGACCTCGTCGACGACGTGTTCACCGGCGAGGACGTGTACCGGATCGACCACTACCTCGGCAAGGAGACGGTCCAGAACATCCTGGCGCTGCGCTTCGCCAACGCGATGTTCGAGCCGGTGTGGAACTCCAACTACGTCGACTCGGTGCAGATCACCATGGCCGAGGACGTCGGGATCGGCTCGCGCGCGGGGTTCTACGACACCGCCGGCGCCGCCCGCGACGTCCTGCAGAACCACCTGCTGCAGCTGCTGGCGCTGACGGCGATGGAGGAGCCCGTCGGGTACTCCCCCGACGAGATCCGCACCGAGAAACTGAAGGTGCTGCGCGCCATCACGCTGCCGGGCGACCTGGAGAACAACGCCGTCCGCGGTCAGTACGCCGAGGGCTGGGTCGCCGGGGAGAAGGTCGACGGGTACCTGTCGGAGGAGAACATCCCCGCCGGGTCGACCACCGAGACCTACGCCGCGGTCAAACTGGGCATCCAGAACCGCCGCTGGGCCGGGGTCCCGTTCTACGTGCGGACCGGCAAGCGCCTGCCGCGCCGGGTCACCGAGATCGCCGTGATGTTCAAGAAGGCCCCGCACCTGCCGTTCCACGCCTACGACACCGAAACCCTCGGCCACAACCAGCTCGTCATCCGGGTCCAGCCCGACGAGGGCGTGACCGTGAAGTTCGGTTCGAAGGTGCCGGGGACGGGCATGGAGCTGCGCGACATCTCCATGGACTTCCTCTACGGCGAGGCCTTCACCGAGTCGAGCCCGGAGGCCTACGAGCGACTCATCCGCGACGTCCTCATCGGCGACAAGACGCTCTTCCCCGACGCCGCCGAGGTTGAGGCCAGCTGGGCGGTCATCGACCCCCTGGAGGCCTTCTGGGCGGGCCGCAAGCCGCACCCGTACGCGGCGGGCAGCTGGGGCCCGGCCGCCGCCGACGAGATGCTCTCCCGCGACGGCCGCACGTGGCGCCGGGCCTGACGACCTAAAGGAGACAGTTGTGATCGCGTTGTGGGACACCACGGCGACCGAGGTCGTCAAGGCGCTCGCCTCCGAGCGGCACAGTTCGGGCGGCCTCACCAGTGGGCTCGCGCTCAACCTGGTGGTGATCGTCGACGAGAAGGGCGAGCGGGAGGCCGAGGCCGCGCTGACGCACGCCGCGCAGCAACACCCCTGCCGGCTGCTGATCGTGGTCCGCCGCGACAGCGACCAGACCGCGCCGCGCCTCGACGCCGAGATCGTCGTCGGTGGACGGCTCGGCCCGTGCGAGGCCGTCGTCATGCGGGTCTACGGGCCGCTCGTCGAGCACGCCGAGTCGGTCGTCATGCCGCTGCTGGCGCCGGACGTGCCGGTGGTGACGTGCTGGTTCGTGTCGCCTCCGGTGCACACGTCGGCCGACCCGCTGGGCGCCTTCGCCGACCGCCGCATCACCTACAGCGCGCGCTCGGCCGACCCGATCGCGTCGCTGCGGGGCCGCGCGGAGGACTACTCCGCCGGCGACACCGACATCTCGTGGACCCGGATCACCTACTGGCGTTCGCTGATCGCCAGTGCCTTCGACACCGCGTCGGCCCCGGCCGCGTCGGTGACGATCACGGCGAAGCAGACCGACCCGAGCGCCGTGCTGATGTCGGGCTGGCTGGGCGGGCGCCTCGGCGTCACGCCGACCATCGACGACACCGACGTGGTCCGCGACAGCGAGCACCTGCCCGCGATCAAGGCGGTGACGATCACGCTGGAGAACGGCCACGAGATCGCCATCACCCGCGACGAGGGCGGCAACACGCTGCTGCGCCGGACGGGATTCCCCGACCGGACCCAGACCATCAAGGGCCGCACCCTCGGTGAGCTGCTCGCCGAGGAGCTACGGCACCTCGACCCCGATCAGCCCTATGAGGCGGCCCTCGGGCAGTGCACCGGTCACCTGGAGCTGTGCCGGGACGCCGAGGCGGCCTCGGCATGACCTCCTCCAGCGTCGTCGTGCACCGCGACGCCGAGATCCTGGCCCAGGCGGTCGCCGCGCGGCTGATCGTGCGGCTGATCGACGCGCAGGCGAACCGCGGTTCGGCCTCGGTGGTGCTCACCGGCGGCCGGATCGCGGCGAGGATCCACGCCGCCGTGCGGGACAGCCCGGCGCGCGAGGCGGTCGACTGGTCGGCGGTGGACTTCTGGTGGGGCGACGAGCGTTTCCTGCCCGCCGGCGACCCGGAACGCAACGAGACGCAGGCCAGGGAGGCGTTCCTGGACACGCTGCCGGTCGACCCGGCACGCGTGCACGCGATGCCCGCCGCGGACGGCCCGGACGGCGACGACCCGGAGGCGGCCGCCGCGCGGTACGCCGCCGAACTCGCCGACAGCGCCACCGGCGACCTGGTCCTGCCGACCTTCGACGTGCTGATGCTCGGCGTCGGCGAGGACGGGCACGTCGCGTCGGTGTTCCCCGGTCATCCCGCGACCTACGACGAGCGTGACGTGGTGGCGGTGCGCGGTGCGCCGAAACCGCCGCCGAACCGGATCTCGCTGACCCAGCGGGCGATCAACACCGCCCGCGAGGTGTGGCTGGTGAGCTCCGGTTTCGGGAAGGCCGCGGCGGTCGGGCTGGCGCTGTCGGGCGCCGGGCCGGTGCAGATCCCGGCGGCGGGCGTGCACGGCACCTCGGCGACCCGGTGGCTGCTCGACGCCGACGCGGCGGTCGAGCTGCCGCAGAAGTTCCGCAGCCTCAACAAGTAGACGGCGACACGCCAACGGGCGCTCCTATGCCAGGAGCGCCCGTTTGCGTGCCAGGAGCGCGGTGGCCGCGCAGACGAGCACCAGCGGGTAGCCGAAGGCGGCGGGAACGTCCCACGGAAGTGCCGCCGCCACGACGAGGGCCGCGGTGGCACCGGCGAGCGCGCGCGTGACCCACGACCGGCGCAGTACGTTCCAGCCGAAGCGGCGCAGGTCCCGCGAGGTCCGCGACAGTCGCAGCACCGGCTGGAACCAGCACGCGGCCAGCGCGACGCCGGAGAACACCACGCGGCTGACGTGGTCGATGGGGTCGGCGGCGAACAGCGACGTGAGCCAGAACAGGGTGAGGACGACACCGGCGATGCCGAGGTTGCGGACCGGGCCCCAGGACGTGAACACGGCCAGCTCACGCAGTCGTTCGGCGGTGTTGCGGCGGTGCGGGTCGAGGCGCAGCGAGCGGCTGTAGTACTCGGCGCCGACCCGGTCGCGGTCGGCGTGGTACTCGAACTCGGCGTAGGCGTGCCAGGTGTTGGCGGCGTTGGGATCGAGCCGTACCGCCTCCTCGAAGGCCACGCGGGCGTCGGCGCGGTCCTTGAACTCGCCGTGGATCACGCCGAGGATCCGGAAGGCGTCGGACTCCTCGGGACCCAGGCGCACCGACTCGGCGGCCGCGGCCCGGCCTTCACCGAGGACCGGCCACGCCTCGGCGCGGCGGTGCACGGCGATGGTGGCGCGGGCGAGCTCGAAGTGGGTGCGCCAGGAGTTGGGGCGCAGGCGGACCGATTCGCGGGCGGCGTCGAGCGCCTCGTCGATGCGGCCGAGCCGGAGCAGGGCGTCGCAGCGCTGGAGGTGCCCGGCGGCGGGGTCGTGCCACAAGACGATGACGCGTTCGGCGGCGGTGAGGGCCTCCTCGTGCTCGCCGAGCTCGTTGAGGGCGTGGGCGAGGGAGAGCCAGGCGCCGCCGTTGCCGGGGTCGGAGGCGACGGCCTGGGCGGCGTGCACGCGGGCCTCGGCGGGGCGTCCGGCGTCCAGCAGCGCGTCGGCGCGCCGCTCGGCGATGTCCTCGCTCATCGGGCGGTCACCACTGGCGCCGCTTCTTCATGTAGGCGACGAGTTCGTCGTAGACGCCGCCCTCGTTGGCGAACATGGCGACGTTGCGGGCGGTGTCGAACCACGGGCCGACGCTGGAGGCGACCTCGCCGAGGGCCGCGGTGAAGTCGCGCATTTCGATCATGCGGACCTCGCCGTCGCGGATCGAGTCGATCATGGCCTTCTCGGCGGCGCTGTCGCAGAGGTGGACGAGGTCGGCGCCGGAGAAGCCCTCGGTGGCGGCGACGATGCCGGGCAGGTCGATCCCGGCGATGGGCCGTTCGGCGAGCGCCGAGCGCAGCAGCGCCTCGCGGGCGGCGGCGTCGGGCGGGAGGACCAGGATGGTGCGGTCGAGGCGGCCGGGCCGGCGCAGGGCGCTGTCGATGTCCCAGGGGTGGTTGGTGGCGGCGAGGACGAAGACGCCGTCGTTGCCGGAGGCGACCGAGTCGAGTTCGGTGAGCAGTTGCGTGACGGTGTTGCGGATGCCGGAGGCGTGCATGCGGGCGCGTTTGCCGCCGAGGCCGTCGAGTTCGTCGAAGAAGAGGACGCAGGGCTTGTTGCGGCGGGCGGTCGCGAAGATCTCGGCGAGGCTCTTCTCGCTGTTGCCGATCCACATGTCGAGGACGTCGGCGATGGACACGGCCATGAACCCGGCGCCGAGTTCACCGGCGACGGCGCGGGCGATGAAGGTCTTGCCGCATCCGGGCGGGCCGTAGAGGAGGAGGCCGCCGCGCAGGCTCTTGCCGAAGAGCCTGCGTAGCCTTTCGTTGCGCATGGGCGCGAGGAAGGCGGTTTCGAGGCGTTCCTTGACCCGCTCCATCCCGGCGACGTCGCTCAGCCGGACCGATTCGACGGTGATCTCGTGGCTTTCCTCGCCGGGCACGGGGGCGGTGGTCTCGGTGGCGTCGCGTTCGGCGGTGAAGCGGGGCGGGACCTCAACACCGAGTTCCTGTTCGGCGCGCTTCCAGTCGAACTCGGCGGGGGTCTCGCCGGTGGGGCCGCCGAGCACGCGGGCCATGAGCGCGCGGGCCGCACCGGAGCCGGGTTCGCGCTGGAGGGCGGCTCCGATGTGGACGGTCGCCTCGTCGGCGCGTCCGGCCGTCAGCAGTTGTTCGGCGACGTGCAGGCGCAGGGGGACGTCGTCGGGAGCGGCCTCGACCGCGGCCAGGAGGCTGCGGAGCAGGGGCGAGTCGGGGGTGCTCATGGTCACCGAGGATATGCGTCCGGAGCATCGTGGTCATCGGGCTTAAAGCCGAAGGCGTCAGTCCTCGCCGCCCGTGAGTGGGTGCGATAGTGCGAGCGGGTCGCCGCGCTCGCCGTCGGTGGCGGCGAAGATGTACGAAAAGGTCCACATAGGAGACTCCTCGACGAACGGTGATCTCCGCGCGGAGCGATTGTCGCGTCAACATTCGGTTACCAGGGGGTAGCGCACGGGTCTCATCCACCCATAACATGACCCTCAGCATCCATCCGGACAGATGCGCCGACCCGGCGTATTTGCCCCCGAGAAAGAGGACGACCATGCGATCGACCAGACTCGTACTCCTCTCCCTCTTAAGCGGCGCGCTCCTGGCGGCGACCCCGTCGATCGCCTCCGCGGGCGAGCCCGCCGACGGCACCTCGGCGACGGCGACCTCCCGCTCGGCGGCGGTCACCACGAAACAGCAGTCCGACGTCCTGTCCTTCTGGACCGATGAGCGGATGCGCGAGGCCACCCCCCTCGACGTCATCACGGTCGACGCGATACCCGGCATGTCGACCAAGGTGCCCACCGGAAGCCCGGAGACGATCACCCCGCTGGCGCCAACCAACGGCGGCAGCGCGTGGACGGGCGGGGGCGCGGTCGTCAAGACCTCCGGCCGCGTGTTCTTCAGCTACCAGGGCCGCACGGCGTCCTGCTCCGGCAACGCCGTCACCAGTAACAACAAGAGCACGGTCATGACGGCCGGCCACTGTGTGAAGCTGGAAGGGGCCTGGCACACCAACTGGGTCTTCGTGCCCGGCTACAACAACGGCAACCGGCCCTACGGCACCTGGACGGCCCGGCAGACGCTGTCGACGCCGCAGTGGACGGCCAGCGAGGACATCAACTTCGACATCGGCGCCGCCGTCGTCAACCAGCTCGACGGGCAGTCCCTCACCGACGTCGTCGGCTCGCAGGGCATCGCGTTCAACCAGCCGCGCGGTGAGCAGGTCTACGACTTCGGCTTCCCGGCCGCCTCGCCGTACAACGGGGAGACCCTGATCTACTGCTCCGGCCGGACGATCAACGACTTCCTGCTCAGCAGCGACATCGGCCTCGCCTGCAACATGACCGGTGGTTCGAGCGGCGGTCCGTGGTTCCGGACCTTCAACGAGGCCACCGGTACCGGCGTGCAGACCTCGGTCAACAGCTTCAAGTACAACTTCCTGCCGACCTACATGTTCGGGCCGTACTTCGGCACCGACGCCCAGAACCTGTACGGCTCGGCGCAGTCCGCCTAGAACCTGACTCCTCCACGGCGGTGGGGGCCCTCCCGGGCCCCCACCGCTCATTCGTCCGCGGGATCCGCGGATTCGACGCGCAGGATGTCGCCGGGCGTGCAGTCCAGGGCGTCGCACAGCGCGGTGAGGGTGGAGAAGCGCATCGCCCGCGCACGGCCGTTCTTCAGGATGGAGAGGTTGGCCAGCGTCAGATCGACCTTTCTGGACAGTTCGGTGAGGGTCATGCCGCGGGCGGTGAGCAGCTCGTCGAGGTGCACGGAGACGCGGTGCTCGGGATCGACCATCACACCAGGCCGTCCAGGTCCTCGCGCATCGCGACCGCGCGTGCGAACACCGCCGAGATGGCGAGCAGACCGACCCCCAGGAGGACCCACAGCCACGGGAGGTCAACGATCAGCGCGCGCAATGTGTAAGGAATGTAGGCCCAGATCTCTTCACCGGGGCGCAGGTTCATCGACGCGTTGTTCAGCGTGACCCTCGCGGCCCATTCCGCCAGCCAGGCGACCAGTCCCCCGATGAGGGCCAGGCGGCCGGCCAGCCGCAGCCCGTCGGCGGTGTCCCCGCTGAAGGTGTCCGACTGCCGCGCGCGCCGGATCGTGCGGCGGAGAACGAACAGCAGGCCCGCGACGAGGAGCAGGCTCGGCAGCCAGCCGAGAGCGGTGTAGATCTGGAGCCGCACGCCCTCGGGATTGCCGTAGGCGACCTCGGCCGGACGGCCCGCCGCCTCCCGCGCCACGGACTCGTCCTCCATCGCCTGTTCGAGCTGCGGAACGTCGCCGACGATGAAGGAGAGCGGGTTGTCGTCGGCCGTGACACCGGCATACGCGCACGCGGCGGCCGTCAGGCCCGCGGCGATGAGGGCGAGGACGCAGAAGACCGTCAGCGCCTTTTGCAGGCGTCCCAGCCAGCTGGACGACAGCCGGGCGCTCGCCTGGGCTTTCGCCGCCGTGTTCAGGGTCATCGAAGCTCCTTATCGTTTATCGATGCATCGATTTTCGATAAGGCTAGCGGCAGTGTCAAGGGCACGAAAAGCCGGGCGGGTGGTGACCGTCGTCACCACCCGCCCGGCGCAAAAAAAATCGGCCCGTCTACTCTCCGCGCCGTCGGCGGAGGTTGGCCAGGGCCTCTTCCAGGAGAGCCGCGCCGTCGGCCTCGGAGCGACGCTCCATGACGTAGGCGATATGGGTCTTGAAGGGTTTCGCGTGGGGCTTGTCCGGGGGTGCCTCACGGTTCGGTCCCGACGGGAGGCCGCACCGCGTGCAGTCCCAGGTCTCCGGGGGTTGAACATCCATGGCGAACGACGGACGGGTCTCATGATCGTTCGCACACCAGTAACTGATGAACTGCCGCGGTGCCGGTTCGCCACGTTCGATGAACCTTGCCGGTCCGGAGCCGATCCGGGTACCACGAATGGCGTTGCCACTTGCCACGTTCCGCTCCTGTCACAGGGGGGCTGCTGTGCGGGGCGCACTGCCGGAAGACAGCGAAGACGCAGTATGCACAATGCGCGCGGCCCGAATTGGGGCCGCGCGCATGAGTCTAAGTTGATTCGCGCTCAGATGGAAGACCTCAGCTACCGCCGGACTTGAGCAGTACGCCGAAGGCCACAATGCACGCGAGCCACAGCACGCCGATGATGACCGTGATGCGGTCGAGGTTCTTCTCCGCCACGGACGAGCCGCTGAGGTTGGAGGAGACGCCGCCACCGAACATGCTGGAGAGACCACCGCCCTTGCCCTTGTGCAGCAGGACGAGCACGATCAGCAGCACACTGGTGAGCAGCAGGCCGCCGACGAGCGAATAGGCCAACATGTAGTCAGTCCCTTCCTTAGGCACGATCCGAGCCAGCTTAGCCGACGGGCGCGCCGGGGGGTAGGACCGGGCGGGTGCCGACGATCTCCGGCTCGGGGTGGACGTGGCGGGTGCGATTCGGTGCCCCCCGGGGCACGGATCCGGTGGTGGGGCGGGTGAGGCGATCTCCGGCTCGGTGTGCGGCGAACGAGTGCGATCGCGCGGTGGGACCCTGGCTCACGTGGCCCCCGGCACGAGCTCGTCCACGCGGGCGGCGAGGGCCCATCTATCACGTTCCACGACACCACACGCCTACCGCGAACCTCTCCCGCCCCACTGTCCTCAAGCGGTGGTCGGCGCCCGGCCAGGCTTCTTCCGAGCGGTGCGGGGCGTCCGGCGGCGACTCGGCCCTGCTCCGGCCGGCCTGCCCATGGCGCGGGCGGGCACACGTCGCGACTTACCCGCAACCGGCTCGCGAGGGGCACGACCGGTCCGCACGACGGCAGGCGGCGCTCTCCTCTGGCCGGCTCACGTGCGGCGCGATCCGGTGTGCGCGGTGACGGCCGGACACCCGCCCTGACCGACTCTCGCCCGACGTGAACCGCGCGCCGCGACGATCTGGGAAGTCGCGACTCGACCGGCCGGTTAATGACTCGGAGAACGTGAATGCGCGCCGGAAAAGATCGCGCGGATAACCCCGCTCAGCGATCGATCACGAACCGAGTCGCCGGATCAGGGCCGTAGGAAATTGTCGGACCTCGTCCGTATCGTATTTTTTGGGGCCCCTTTGGGCGCGATGGGGAAGCGCGCGATTCGTTCGAACGCGCGCCACCAAAGGCCGTCCACGACCGCCGACTATCGGCGTCTGCCATCCGCCCCGCCCGACACCGCGACGCGACACCATCTCCCCACGGAGAGCCTGCCGAGCGCGGGCGGGGCCGGGGGACGTGTGCGCGGGCATCTGCAACCACTTGCCGGGCGCGGCCGAACACGGCGAGAACCCCGCCGCCATACGCTCGCCCGCGCGCGGAGACGGACTCGCCGCCGTCGTCGAGGATGTCGTCACCCCCACGCCCACCCGCGCCTGGACGCATCCGAGCCCCGGCCGAGACGACGACGGCCCCCCAAAGCGCCCTACCCCGCGACCCCCAGCGCCGCGACGCCCGCCATCCCGTACTGCGGGTGCATCACCGCTCCCCGCACCTTCGTCCCCATCAGCTGAACCGCCTTGCCCCAGCTGATCGGGATCGTCGGCGCCTCGCGCGAGATGCGCTCGTCGAGCTCGCCCCACAGGGCGTACTGCTTCGCCAGGTCCGGTTCCTGCGAGGCCTGGTCGATCAGCGCGTTGATCTCGGGCACGTCGAGCTGGGCGAGGTTGAGGTTGCTCCCGTCCACGATGGAGTCGCCGTGGAAGAGCGTCGGGATCGTCCCCGAGCCGTTCGGCCAGTCGGAGACCCACGCGGCCAGCGTCAGGTCACCCTGCTCGTCCGGCTGCTGAACGGTCGGGAAGAACTCGTCGGCGGGGATGGGCCGCGTCTCGACCTTGATCCCGAGCTTCCCGTAGGTGTCGACGATCGTCTCGGCCGCCCTGCGCAGCTGCGGAGTGTCGGCGTGGTCCAGCCGCAGCTTCTCAGGACAGCGATCCGTCCACAGTTCGCGCGCGGTGGCCAGATCGCCGTCGGGGTTGTCCTTGCCCTTGTACACGTCGAACTCGCGGTAGGCCGGCGACTGCGGCGACACCATGGTCGACGCGTAGTCCCCGAAGATCGTCCCGCCGTAGACGCTCAGGAACTTCCGCCGGTCGAAGGCGTACTCCAGCGCCTGCCGGCAGCCCAACTCCGTCACCTTGCTCGTGTTGATCGCCAGGTACCGCACCGAGTTCGTGTACCCGGTCAGCGCCCGCGCGTAGAGCGCCGGGTCGGCGAGCACCTGCTGGATGTAGTTCCCCGGCACGTTCGATCCCAGGAACACCGCGCCGTCGTAGTCGGTGTTCCCCGCGATCATCTGCTGCGTCGCCAGTTCGCGGTCGACGCCGTACTTGACCTCGACGCGGTCCGGGTAGGCCGGGCGCACGGGATCCGTCGAGGCGTCCCAGTAGGCGTTGCGGCCGAGGATGAGCTGTCCCGTGACCCCGTTGTCCGGATCCGGCAGCCGCGACTCGACGACCTTGTACGGGCCGTTCGCCAGCGGGCTGCGGTCGAACCTGCTCTCCCGCTCGACGCCCAGCGGCCGCGCCGGCGAGAACACCGGAAGCGTCAGCATGTACGGGAAGTCGCCGACGCCGTGCTTGAGATGGAACCGCACCGTCCAGTCGTCAAGGCACTCCACGGCCTTGAATTCAGCGTTCGGTTGCGTGTACGGCCCGGTGTAGTCCGCGTCGACGTCGAGGACCTGCCGCGGGTAGGTCGGCCCGCCCTGCACGACGGCGTCGCCGCCGTTGCGCGCGTCGAAGGACCGCGCGACGCCGTGCCGGACCTGTTCGCAGGTGATGTCCTGCCCGTCCTCCCATTTGAGGCCGTGCCGGAGACTGAACTCCCAGGTCCTGTTCTGGTTCGACGGGCGGCCCAGGTCGGTCGCCAGGTCCGGCGTCAACTGCGGCTCGGCCCCCGCCTCCACCTTGATCGACACCAGTGTCCGGTAGATCAGCGAGCTCAGGTTCAGCTGGTTGAGCACGTAGACCTCTTGCGGGTCCAGGGAATCGAAGTAGGGCGCCTCGTCGAGCAGCGTCAGCGTTCCGCCTTTCGCCGGGAGACCGCTGATGCCCTCGGGCGTCGGCGGCTCCTCGGCGGTGCAGGCGGCCCCCGAGGCGGCGACGGCGAGCGCGATGACCCCGGCGGCGACCGCGCGCCGGGCGGTCCTGCGACGTGGGGTGGGACCGGACTCGGGCATGGTCGAGATCCATCTGTCGGGGGAAGGCATAAGGATCGGTCGATGGTAACCGACCGATCCCGTTGCGTCCCTCGATGAAACTCTTCTGATATTCAACCGTATTGCGGAAGTCACCGTTGTCCATATAGGACCGGTCCGTCCGCGCGGTCTAGGACAGGCGCGCGTGCTCCGGGAAGCGGCAGAGGGCGGCGAACTCGTCGCCGTCGAGGCTCGCGCCGCCGACGAGGGCGCCGTCGACGTCCGCCTTGGCCATGATCGAGGCGACGTTGGTCGACTTGACCGAACCGCCGTACAGGATCCGCACCTGGGTCGCGGTGGCGTCGCCGTGGCGCTCGGCGAGACGCGCGCGCAGGGCCCCGATGACCTCCTGGGCGTCCTCGGGGGTCGCGGTGCGGCCGGTGCCGATGGCCCAGACGGGCTCGTAGGCGACGACGATCCGCGCGACGTCCTCGGCCTTGAGTCCGTCGAGGGCGCCGTCGAGCTGGGTGTGGCAGTGCTCGATGTGGCCTTCGGCCTCGCGCACGTCGAGCTTCTCGCCGACGCACACGATCGGGGTCAGTTCGACGTCGAGGGCGGCCTTGACCTTGCGGTTGACGAGCGCGTCGTCCTCGTTGTGGTACTCGCGGCGCTCGGAGTGGCCGATGACGACGTAGGCGCAGCCGAGCTTGGCCAGCATCGAACCGGCGATCTCGCCGGTGTAGGCGCCGGACTTGTGCTCGGAGATGTCCTGGGCGCCGTAACCGATGAGGAGCTTGTCGCCGTCGATGAGGGTCTGCACGCTGCGCAGGTCGGTGAAGGGCGGGAGGACCACGACCTCGACGTCGGACAGCTGCTTCTCGTCGAGGCTGAAGGCCAGCTTCTGGACGAGCGCGAGAGCCTCGAAGTGGTTGAGGTTCATCTTCCAGTTACCGGCGATGAGCGGGCGGCGGGTGCTTTTGGTCATGGTTCCACTTCCGGGAGCGTTGGTCTGTGGTCGAAGCGGGTGGGGCCGGTACCGGCGGGGAGTACGGACGACGGCGGCCGGGTCGGGGTCCTCCCCCGGTCCGGCCGCCGTCGTCCGTTCAGTCGTCCAGTGCCACGATGCCGGGCAGCGTCTTGCCTTCGAGGTATTCGAGGGAGGCGCCGCCGCCGGTCGAGATGTGCCCGAAGGAGGTCTCGTCGAGGCCGAGGGCGCGCACGGCCGCGGCGGAGTCGCCGCCGCCGACGACGCTGAGCCCGTCGACCTTGGCCACGGCCTCGGCGACACCGCGTGTTCCGGCGGCGTAGGGCGCGTACTCGAAGACGCCCATCGGGCCGTTCCAGAAGACGGTGCGCGCGCCGGCGAGTTCCCCGGCGAAGCGCGCGGTCGTCTCGGGCCCGATGTCGAGGCCCTTCTGGCCGGCCGGGATGTCGTCGGCGTCGACGATCTCGGTGGCCGCGTCGTCGCTGAACTCGGTGCCGACGACGACGTCGGTCGGGATGACGATCTTGTCGCCGGCCTCGTCGAGCAGTCGCTTGCAGGTCTCGATCTGGTCGGTCTCCAGCAGCGAGTCGCCGACCTCGTGGCCGAGCGCGGCGAGGAAGGTGAAGAACATCCCGCCGCCGATGAGCAGCCGGTCGACCTTCGGCAGGAGCGCGTTGATCACGCCGAGCTTGTCGGAGACCTTCGAGCCGCCGAGGACGACCACGTAGGGCCGCTTCGGGTCGTCGGTGAGGTCGCGGAGGACCTCCAGCTCACGGACGATGAGCCCGCCGGCGACGTGCGGGAGCAGCTTCGGCACGTCGTAGACGGAGGCGTGCTTGCGGTGGACCGCGCCGAACGCGTCGTCGACGTAGGCCTCGGCGTGCGCGGCGAGCTGCTCGGCGAAGGCGAGGCGCTCGGCGTCGTCCTTGCTGGTCTCACCGGCGTTGAAGCGCAGGTTCTCCAGCAGGGCGACCTCGCCCGCGGCGAGTCCGCCGACGACCTCGGCCGCCGAGTCGCCGACGGTGTCGGCGGCGTAGGCGACGGGGGCGTCGAGGAGTTCGGCCATGCGGGCCGCGACGGGCGCGAGCGTGAACTTGGGCTCGGGCGCGCCCTTGGGACGGCCGAGGTGTGAGCAGACGATGACCTTGGCGCCCGCTTCGCACAGGACGGTCAGGGTCGGCAGGACGGCGCGGATGCGGCCGTCGTCGGTGATGTGACGGGTGCCGTCTTCGTCGGTGCTCAACGGGACGTTGAGGTCGGCGCGCACGAGCACGCGCCGACCCCGCACACCCTCACTGAGCAGGTCGGAGAGAGTACGCAAGATGTTCGCCCTCTACAGACGCGCGCCGACGAACTTGGCCAGGTCCACCAGGCGGTGGGAGTAACCGGCCTCGTTGTCGTACCAGCCGACGACCTTGACCTGGTTGCCCTGGACCATCGTGCAGCCCGAGTCGAAGGTGCAGCTGGCCGGGTGGCCGACGATGTCGGAGGAGACGATCGGCTCGTCGGTGTAGTAGAGGAGGTCCTTCAGCGGGCCCTCGGCGGCGGCCTTGAACGCCGCGTTGACCTCTTCGACGGTCGTCTCGCGCGACAGGTCGACGACGAGGTCGGTGACCGAGCCCGTCGGGACCGGGACGCGGAAGGCCATGCCGTCGATCTTGCCCTTGAGCTCGGGGAGGACGAGGCTGGTCGCCTTGGCCGCACCGGTCGTCGAGGGGATCACGTTGAGACCGGCCGCGCGGACCTTGCGCAGGTCGAGGGTGCCCTTGCGGGACACCGCGACCTGGTCGAGGAGCTGCTGGTCGGTCGTGTACGCGTGGATCGTGGTCATGAAGCCCTTCTCGAACCCGAAGGTGTCGGTCAGGACCTTGGCCATCGGCGCCACACAGTTGGTGGTGCAGGACGCGTTCGAGATGATGTTGTGGTTCGCGGGGTCATAGGTGTTGTCGTTGACGCCCATGACCACGGTCAGGTCCTCGCCCTTGGCCGGGGCGGAGATGATGACCTTCTTGGCACCCGCCTTGAGGTGCTTGCCGGCGTCCTCGGCGTTGGTGAAGCGGCCGGTCGACTCGATGACGATGTCGGCGCCCAGCTCGCCCCACGGCAGCGCGGCCGGGTCGGTCTCGGCGGACACCTTGAAGCTCTTGCCGTTCACGGTGATCGAGTCGGCGTCGTAGCTGACGTCGGCGTCGAGGCGGCCCATGACCGAGTCGTACTTGAGCATGTGGGTCAGCACGTCCGAACCGGCGAGGTCGTTGACCCCGACGATCTGGATGTCATCGCCGGCCTTGAGGGCGGCCCGAAGGAAGTTACGTCCGATACGACCGAAGCCGTTGATGCCTACTCGGATGGTCACTCGACCCATCTCCTCGCCAGAAAAGCGCCAGCCGGCAGCGACTGGTCGCCTGAAGGTGATCTCGGCTCGCCGCCCCCAGAACGGTCCGGCGGGCCCAGCTGTCAAGCTGTCGGCCTCGTCGCCGCCATGCTTTGCGAACGTTACATCGACATTGCCTGCCGATCACCAAGGACCCTACCCAAGCCCCACGGAGTGGGAGGCCAGGGGCGTGGAAGTTCGCTTCGGGGCCAGGGTAATACGACGGCGGTTCCGGACGTGCGGGAGTGCGTTTCGCGCCGAGCGCGTGGAATCGTGCCGCCGGGGTGGGCCGGCGGACCGGGACTCGCCGGTCACCACGGACACGACGGCGGGCACGCTGGAACTCCCGCTCCGCGATTCCGGACGTGCGGGAACACGATTCGCGCCGCGCGGGCGCATTCGTACCGCTGCCCGGATCGGCGGCCGGGACTCGCCGGTCACCACCGACACGACGGCGGGCACGCCGACGCCTCCCGCGAACCGCCGCCCGGCCCTACGAGACCAGCATCTCCGGTGTCACCGCCGACTCGGTGTCGGGCACGCCCAGTTCGCGTGCGCGGCGGTCGGCGAGGGACAGCAGACGCCTTATGCGCCCGGCGATCGCGTCCTTCGTGAGTTGCGGGTCGGCCATCGCGCCGAGTTCCTCCAGGGAGGCCTGCCGGTTGGCCAGGCGCAGCTTGCCCGCCTCGACAAGGTGGCCGGGCGCCTCCTCCCCCAGCAGTTCCAGTGCGCGCGTGACCCGCGCGGCTGCGGCGACCGCCGCCCGCGCGGAGCGTCGCAGGTTCGCGTCGTCGAAGTTCGCGAGGCGGTTGGCCGTGGCCCGCACCTCGCGGCGCACCCGGCGCTCCTCCCACGTCAGCACCGACGCGTGCGCCCCCAGGCGCGTGAGCAGCTCGCGGATCGCGTCGCCGTCCTTGATGACGACGCGGTCGATGCCGCGCACGTCACGGGCCTTGGCGATCACGCCGATCCTCCTGGCCACACCGACCAGCGCCAGCGCCGACTCGGGCCCCGGGCAGGTCACCTCCAGCGCGCAGGAACGCCCGGGTTCGGTCAGCGAGCCGTGCGCGAGGAACGCGCCCCGCCACGCCGCCACCGCGCAGCACACCGAACCGCCGACGACATGCGACGGCAGGCCCCGCACGGGGCGCCCGCGCACGTCGAGCAGTCCGGTCTGACGCGCGAGGGTCTCGCCGTTCTCCGCGACGCGCACGACGTAATGCGTGCTGCGGCGCAGTCCGCCGGCCGAGAGCACGTAGATGTCGCTGGCGTAGCCGTACACCTCGGCGATGTCTCGGCGGAGACGGCGCGCGGCGCTCCCGGTGTCGAGTTCGGCCTCGACGACGATGCGCTGCGCCACGAGGTGGAGACCACCCGCGAACCGCAGCACGGCGGTCATCTCGGCCCGGCGGCAGCACTGCTTGGTCACCTCGACGCGACTGAGCTCATCCTTGACGGCCGCGGTCATCGCCATTACTCGCCAGCACTCCTTCGTGGTGTTTCCATGGTCGCGGGGTCGTCGGGGTCGTCTGCTTCCAGGAGCAGCCGCCGCAGCGCCGCCGCGAGGGCGTCCGGGTCGTGTCGAGGGGTCCCGTCTTCGCGGGCGACCCGGGCGAGGACGAGCCTCGCTCCAAGGGATTCTGCCGCACTCGCGACCGGATCGGGGTATCCCACGGCGCGTGCGTCGGCGATTACCGCGTCTATTGTCACCCCGTCGGCGTATTTCGCGAAGGCGCCGAGGTGCCCGGCCAGGGACAGGCCTGCGGTCTCGGTGTCCTCGGAGAGGTTGAGGGTGATCAGCCGGCGCGCCCCGCTCTTGCCGATCGCCTCACGCAAACGGGGGGTCAGCAGGTGCGGGAGCACGCTGGTGTACCAGGAACCGGGCCCGAAGATGAGCCAGTCGGCCTCGGCGACCGCCGACAGGACCTCCACCGCGACCGGCGGGTCTGCCGGCGCGAGTCGCACGTCGGTCACGGTGCCCCGGCAGACGGCGACGTTGTGCTGTCCGCTCACGACCGTGGGGCGGCCGTGGTCGTCGAGGACGTCGGCCTCGATGCGCAGCGGGACGCTCGCCATCGGCAGGACCCGGCCGTGGGCGCGCATCAGCCGCCCGGCCTCGTCGAGCGCGGCGACCGGGTCGGCGTGCATCTCCAGGAGCCCGACGAGCATCAGGTTGCCGACCGTGTGGCCCGACAGGGAGTCCGCGCCGTCGTAGCGGTGCTGGATCAGCCGCGCGGCGGCCTCGTCGCCCGACAGCGCGGCGAGCGCCTGGCGCAGGTCGCCCGGCGGGAGCGCGTCACGGTCGATGCGCAGCCGGCCGCTGGAGCCGCCGTCGTCGGCGACGGTGACCACGGCGGTGATGTCGACGTCGAGGCACCGGAGAGCGCGGAGGGCCACCGACAGGCCCTTCCCGCCGCCGAAGGCGACCACGCGCGTCCGCTGGGGGCCGCTCACTCGCGCCCCAGGTCGCGGTGATGCGCGTAGGCCGACAGGCCCGCGTCGCGCAGGCGCAGCGCGAGGGCCTCGGCGATGGCGACGCTGCGGTGCTTGCCGCCGGTGCAGCCGATGGCGACGGTGACGTAGCGCTTGCCCTCGCGTTCGAAGCCGGGCGTGGCGCGGCGGATGAGGTCGGCGTAATCGTCGACGAAGTTGTTGGCGCCGGGCTGGCCGAGGACGAACTCGCTGACCTCGGCCTCACGGCCGGTGTGGTCGCGCAGTTCGGGCACCCAGAACGGGTTGGGCAGGAAACGGGCGTCGAGGACGAAGTCGGCGTCCTGCGGAAGGCCGTACTTGAAGCCGAAGGACAGCACCGTCACGCGCAGGCTCCGCGCGCTGGCGACGGCGAAGAGCTCCTCGACGCGCGAGCGCAGCTGGTTGACGTTGAGGTGGCTGGTGTCGATGACGACGTCGGCCTCGTCGCGGGCGTCGGTGAGCAGCTCGCGTTCGGCGACGATGCCGTCGAGGAGGCGGCCGGAGCCCTGGAGCGGGTGGGCGCGGCGGACGCTCTCGAAGCGGCGGATGAGGACGTCGTCCTGGGCGTCGAGGAACACCACGCGGGGGCGGAAGCCCCGGGCGCGCAGTTCCTTCACCGCGCCGGTCAGGTCGACCGAGAAGGCGTGGCTGCGCACGTCGAGGACCATCGCGGTGCGCCGGGTGACCTCGGCGGAGGACTCGAAGGCGAGCTCGGCCATGGTCACCATGAGCGCCTGCGGGAGGTTGTCGACGACGTAGTACCCGACGTTCTCCAGGGCCCGGGCCACGGTGCTGCGGCCCCCGCCGGAGACCCCGGTGATGATCACGAGGTCCAGGTCGGCGCGGCTCGGTGAGGACGCCGGGGACTCGGCGTCATCGTGTGGTGTCGGCGTGTCCGGCATCCTGTCAGTCTCTCTCATGACCCGCGCGGCGGCATCCGCGCGGTCCTTTCGCGTGGGGTGGGGTGGGACACGCGGGGTGGGGAAGGGCGGGGCGCGGGTGGGGTGACAGGCGTGGGGCGGCCGGTGTGGATGGGTGGGGTGGCGCCGCCGACGGCATACGGCCGCTTCGCCCACCGCGTCCGCCGCCGACGGACCTTCCCGCGCCGCCCCGGTGATCGAGGCGAAGCGCCGGAGATCCGGGGCGCGCGGTGGCGGGAGCCCTACGCCCCCGCCGCAGTACCCGTCGTGGTCGTCTCCCCCGCGTCACCTGTCGCCTGCGGCTCCTCGGCCACCGTCGCCGACGCGGGCCCCGCCTCCGGGTTGAGCGCGCGGTGCACGGCCTCGGCCGTCGAGGCGCCGATCCCCTGGACGCTCGCGATCTCTTCGGGGCTTGCCGCCCGCAGGCGCTTCAGCGACCCGAACTGCCGGAGCAGCGCCTTGCGGCGGATCTCGCCGAGGCCGGGGATCTCGTCGAGCGCGGACGCCGTCATGCGCGTCGACCGGCGCTTGCGGTGATGACTGATGGCGAAGCGGTGGGCCTCGTCGCGCAGGCGCTGCAACAGGAACAGCCCCTCGCTGCGGCGCGGCAGGATGATCGGGAACTCCTCGTCGGGCAGCCACACCTCTTCGAGGCGCTTCGCCAGACCGATGACCGGCACGTCGCCCGCGCCCGCTTCGGCCAGGGCCGCGGCGGCGGCGTTGACCTGCGGCAGTCCGCCGTCGACGACGAGGAGCTGCGGCGGGTAGGCGAAGCGTCGCCTGCGGCCGGTCGTCTCGTCACCTTCGACGGGCTGCGTCGGGTCGGCCGGTTCGGGAAGCTCGGGCGCCTTGCCGTGCGTGAAGCGCCGGCGCAGGACCTCCGACATGGCGGCGGTGTCGTCGACCTGCTCGCCCTTGACGATGAAGCGGCGGTACTCCGACTTGCGCGGCAGCCCGTCCTCGAACACGACCATGCTGCCGACGACGTCGGTGCCCTGGATGTGGGAGATGTCGTAGCACTCGATGCGCAACGGCGCCGTGGGCAGGTCGAGGGCCTCGGCGAGGTCTTCGAGGGAGCGGCTGCGGGCGGTCAGGTCGCCGACCCTGCGCATCTTGTGCTGGACGAGGGCCTGCTCGGCGTTGCGGTGCACGGTCTCGGCGAGCGCGCGCTTGTCCCCGCGCTGCGGGATGCGGATGGAGACCTTGGCGCCGCGCAGCTGACTGAGCCAGGCGGTGAGGGCCTCGACGTCCGGTGGGAGTTCGGGGACGAGAAGCTCACGCGGCACGTCGGCGGACTCGCGGGCCTCGCCGTAGACCTGGGAGCAGAAGTCGTGGACGAGTTCGCCGATGGACATCTCGACGGCCTTCTCGACGACGTACCCGCGCTGGCCGCGGACGCGGCCGCCGCGCACGTGGAAGACCTGCACGGCGGTCTCCAGGGGGTCGTCGGCGAAGGCGACGACGTCGGCGTCGGTGCCGTCGGGGAGGACGACGACCTGCTTCTCCAGTGCCCGCCGCAGCGCGACGAGGTCGTCGCGGAGGCGGGCGGCGCGTTCGAAGTCGAGGTCCTGGGAGGCGGCGAGCATCTCGTTCTCAAGGCGCTTGATGAGCTGTTCGCCGCGGCCCGCCATGAAGTCGCAGAACTCGTCGACGATGCCGCGGTGCTCTTCGGGTGTGACGCGGCCGACGCAGGGGGCGGCGCACTTGCCGATGTCGCCGAGGAGGCAGGGCCGGCCGGTGCGCCGGGCGCGGTTGAAGGTCGTGGTGTTGCAGGTGCGGGCCGGGAAGACGCGCAGGAGCAGGTCGAGGGTCTCGCGGATGGCCCAGGCGTGCGAGTAGGGCCCGAAGTAACGCACGCCCTTGCGTTTGGCGCCGCGCATGACCTGGAGGCGCGGGAACTCCTCGCCGACGGTGACGGCGAGGTAGGGGTAGCTCTTGTCGTCGCGGTACTTGACGTTGAAGCGCGGGTCGAACTCCTTGATCCAGGAGTACTCCAGCTGGAGGGCCTCGACCTCGGTGCTGACGGTGACCCAGTCGACGGAGGTCGCGGTGTGCACCATCTGGTAGGTGCGCGGGTGGAGGGTGGCCGGGTCGGCGAAGTAGGACGACAGGCGCGAGCGGAGGCTCTTCGCCTTGCCCACGTAGATGACCCGCCCGTCGGGGTCCTTGAAGCGGTAGACCCCGGGGTCGGTGGGAATAGTGCCGGTCGCCGGCCGGTAGTCCAATGCCACGAGCGTGAGCCTAACTCCCGACACCGACATTCCGGCCCGGGCGGGGTTCGGGGTCCCATAACGGCTGGACGACCTACTCATATCGGTCTATTCGGCCCCGTACCGGCATTCGGGTCCGTTAGCGTGACGTCAGTCCCTCGCGTGTCCACCTGTCCGCCTCCGAGCGGAGGATCCATGCTCGACGACGTCGTCACCGTCCCGCTGTGGGTCGACCTCACCGCCGTCGCCGTCACGTCCGGGCAGGGCGCGCTGGTCGCCGGGCAGGATCAGGGACGCGAACGCCTCGACTTCATCGGGGTGGTCTTCATCGGCGTCGCCGCCGGGCTCGGTGGCGGCCTCATCCGCGACATCCTCCTGTCGCGTGTGCCCGCCGCGCTCAACACGAACTCCTACCTCGCCACGGCGGTGATCGCCGCCGTGGTCGGCATGCTCTTCGCCAGGCCCGTGCGGCGGCTGGCCCCGGTCATCGTGATCATCGACGCCTTCGCGCTCGGGCTGTACCTGGTGGTCGGCATGACCACCGCCTCGGGCGCGGGCCTGGGCACCATCCCGATGATCTTCGTGGGCGTGCTCGCCTCGACCGGTGGCGGCCTCATCCGCGACCTGCTCAGCGGGGAGCCGATCGCGCTCGTCCAGGGCGGGACCTTCTACGTCACCGCCGCGCTCGGCGGGGCGCTGGTGTTCCTCGGCGTGAAGATGTTCGCCAACACCGGCACGGCCTCGGTGTGCGCGCTGATCGCGACGCTCCTGCTGCGGCTGGCCTCGCTGTGGTTCGGCTGGAACTCGCCGCGGCCCCGGACGCTGCCGGTCGACCTGCCGCCGTTCGGCTTCAAGTGACGTGTGAGTCCCGGGCCCGTACGGGCCCGGGAGGTCTCATGCCTTGACGACCTTGCCGTCGACGATCTTCACCTCGACCGCGGTCAGGCCCTTGGTGGCCGGGCCCTGCACGAGCGAACCGTCGTCGGCCTTGAACTGGGAGCCGTGGAACGGGCAGGTGATGATGCCGTCGCGGGGCGGGTCGACCGGGTTCTGCTGGTGGGGGCAGGACCGGTTGTAGGCCTTCACGGTGCCGGCCGTCGGCTGCACGATGACGAGGTCCTCGGTGACGATGCCGCCGCCGACCGGGATGTCGTCGAGACTCGCCAGGGAGTCGCCGTCACCGGGCACGAAACTGCCGTCGCCCGGGCCGCTCGGCGAGGGCAGGCCGTTGTCGGTGGTGCCGTCCGCCGGAGCGTCGACGTCGCTTCCGCACGCCGACAGCAGGGCGGCGACCGCCACGGCGCCACTGCCGCAGAGCAGCGCGCGCCGTGACGAACGCAGGACCCGGGCGGCGAGCTCGGCGCCCGGGTCGTCGTTCAACTCTTGTGTCATGCGGGCAGATTGCCACAACCGGGGACCCGATGCGGCGCTCCGCCGCGACGAGTCCCCGGCCGGCATGTCAGCCCTTCGCCTTCGCCGCGGTCTTCTTCGCGGCGGGTTTGGCGCCGTTGGCCTTCGCCCGCTTGGCCGGGGCCTTCTTCGCGGCCACGATCTCCCCGTCGACGGACAGGACCTTCCGCAGGAACACGCCGGTGTGGCTCTCGGCGACCAGCGCGACCTCCTCCGGGGTGCCCTTGGCGACGATGGTGCCGCCGCCGTTGCCGCCTTCGGGGCCCATGTCGATGATCCAGTCGGAGGTCTTGATGACGTCGAGGTTGTGCTCGATCACGATGATCGTGTTGCCCTTGTCGACGAGACCTTCGAGGACCTTGAGGAGCTTGCGGATGTCCTCGAAGTGCAGACCGGTGGTCGGCTCGTCGAGGACGTAGACCGTGCGGCCCGTGGAGCGCTTCTGGAGCTCGCTGGCGAGCTTGACGCGCTGCGCCTCACCGCCCGACAGGGTCGGTGCCGGCTGCCCGAGGCGGACGTAGCCGAGACCGACGTCGTTGAGGGTCTTCAGGTGCCGGTGGATCGCGGTGATCGGCTCGAAGAAGTCGGCGGCCTCCTCGATCGGCATGTCGAGGACCTCGGCGATCGTCTTGCCCTTGTAGTGGACTTCCAGGGTTTCCCGGTTGTACCGGGCGCCGTGGCAGACCTCGCAGGGAACGTAGACGTCGGGCAGGAAGTTCATCTCGATCTTCAGCGTGCCGTCGCCCGAGCAGGCCTCGCAGCGGCCGCCCTTGACGTTGAAGGAGAAGCGCCCGGGCTGGTAGCCGCGGACCTTCGCCTCGGTCGTCTCGGCGAACAGCTTGCGGATCCGGTCGAAGACACCGGTGTAGGTCGCCGGGTTCGAGCGCGGGGTCCGGCCGATCGGCGACTGGTCGACGCCGACGACCTTGTCGACCTCGCCGAGACCGTCGACGCGGCGGTGACGGCCGGGGACGACCTTGGCGCCGTTGATGCGGCTGGCCAGGACGCCGTAGAGGATGTCGTTGACCAGGGTCGACTTGCCCGAACCGGACACGCCCGTCACCGACACCATGCATCCCAGCGGGAAACTGGCGTCGACGTTCTTCAGGTTGTGCTCGCGAGCGCCCCGCACGACCAGCTCACGGCCGGGCGTCGGCTGGCGGCGGACCATCGGGGTGGGGATCACCGAACGGCCCGACAGGTAGGCGCCGGTCAGGGACTCCTCGTTCTCCAGCAGCCCTTCGAGGGTGCCGGAGTGCACGATCTTGCCGCCGTGCTCGCCCGCGCCGGGGCCGATGTCGACGATCCAGTCGGCGGTGCGGACGGTGTCCTCGTCGTGCTCGACGACGATGAGCGTGTTGCCGAGGTCCCGCAGGCGCACCAGCGTCTCGATGAGGCGGTGGTTGTCGCGCTGGTGGAGACCGATCGACGGCTCGTCGAGGACGTAGAGCACGCCCACGAGCCCCGCCCCGATCTGCGTGGCCAGGCGGATGCGCTGTGCCTCACCGCCCGACAGGGTCGCCGCGGTCCGGTCCAGGGACAGGTAGTCGAGGCCGACGTCGAGCAGGAACTGGAGGCGCGCGTTGATCTCCTTGACCACGCGCTCGGCGATCATCGCCTGCCGCTCGGAGAGTTCCAGACCGGCGAGCAGTTCGGCGCACTCGGCGACCGACAGCGCGCAGATCTCGGCGATGTTGCGGCCGACCACGGTCACCGCGAGGACCTCCGGCTTGAGCCGGGTTCCGCCGCAGTCCCCGCAGGGAACCTCGCGCATGTAGCCCTCGTAGCGCTCCCGGCTGCCCTCGGAGTCGGTGTCGGAGTGGCGCCGCTCCAGCCACGGGATGACGCCCTCGAAGTTCGCGTAGTACGAACGCTGGCGGCCGTGGCGGTTGCGGTAGGAGACGTGCACCTGCTCCTGGACGCCGTGCAGGATCGCCTTCTGCGCCCGCGACGGCAGCGCCTGCCACTCGGTGTCGAGGTCGAAGCCGAGCTGGTCGGCGAGGCCGCCCAGGAGCTGGATGAAGTAGCCCAGCATGTGGTTGCTCGCCCACGGCGAGACCGCGCCGTCGCGCAGGGTCCGCTCCGGGTCCGGGATGACCAGCTCCGGGTCGACCTCCATGCGCACGCCCAGACCCATGCAGGTCGGGCAGGCGCCGTAGGGGGTGTTGAAGGAGAAGGACCGCGGCTCCAGGTCGTCCAGCGCCAGCGGATGGTCGTTCGGGCACGCGAGGTGCTCCGAGTAGCGGCGCTCGCGATGCGCGTCGTCCTCGGCGAGGTCGACGAACTCCAGCAGCACGATCCCGCCCGCCAGCCGCAGGGCCGACTCGACCGAGTCGGTCAGGCGCTGCTTCGCGGTCGACTTCACCGTCAGACGGTCGACGACGACCTCGATCGAGTGCTTCTCCTGCTTCTTGAGCTTCGGCGGCTCGGTCAGCTGATGAACCACACCGTCGACGCGCGCACGGGCGTAGCCCTTCGACTGGAGCTCGGCGAACAGGTCGACGTACTCGCCCTTGCGGTCGCGCACGACGGGGGCGAGGACCTGGAACCGTGTCCCCTCCTCCATCGCGAGGACACGGTCGACGATCTGCTGCGGGGTCTGCTTCGTGACCGCCTCGCCGCACACCGGGCAGTGCGGCTGGCCGATGCGCGCGAACAGCAGGCGGAGGTAGTCGTAGACCTCCGTGATGGTGCCGACCGTCGACCGCGGGTTGCGGGAGGTCGACTTCTGGTCGATGGACACCGCCGGGGACAGGCCCTCGATGAAGTCCACGTCCGGCTTGTCCATCTGACCGAGGAACTGGCGGGCGTAGGCCGACAGGGACTCGACGTAACGACGCTGACCCTCGGCGAAGATCGTGTCGAACGCGAGACTGGACTTGCCCGAACCGGACAGGCCCGTGAAGACGATCAGCGCGTCGCGCGGCAGGTCCAGGTTGACGTTGCGCAGGTTGTGCTCGCGGGCGCCGCGGATCGCGATCTTGCTACCGGTGATCGCCCCGCCGGAAGGCCGGTCGCCACCGGACCCGGCCGTGGCCGGCCGGGTCGAGTTGATCTTGGTGGAGGTTGGAGTCTGGGTCACGCGCGCACCCTACCGATCGGGTCTGACAGAAATGAGTAAGCGCAGCTCACCCGTTCGACAGTACGGCGCCCCGAGCCCACCGGCGAGGCGGGGAGGAGGGGTGCGGGATCCGGCGGTGAGCCCGTCGCGGCGCCGGGTTCCCGGCATGACCGCGTCGCAAGACCAGGACGAAAGGGAGAAAACAGGTGTTGCACCGGTTCCAGGCATAAGCGATGACCTTGAGAAGCGGGCAGGAAGTGGAAAACCGGGCACGGCACCCCGCCCGGGTTCAGGCGCGGCCGATCCGCCGCCCGCCCGGCGAACCCGCGGGAGTGGACGTGAAAGTCGCCACTCCCGCGTCCGGTCCGGCGATCCGCGGCGGGTCAGGTCTCCCGGCGGCGGGTGGCGGCCTGTTGCCGCTTGCGGTCCTTGTCGCGCTGCACCGCACGCGCCCGCGCGTCGACACGGCGGCGTTCGAAGGCCAGCTCGCGCTGCAACTTGCGCCAGTTCTCGTAGCGCCTCGCCGACAGGGCCCCCAGTTCCAGGGCCTCCCGGACGGCGCAGTCGGGCTCGGTGTCGTGACGACAGTCGCTGAAGCGACACGCCGCGACCAGCTCCTCCACATCGGCGAAGGCGCGGACCAGACCGTCACCCTCCCCGTTGTCACGGTCGAACAGGCCGACGCTTCGCAGCCCGGGCGTGTCGAGGATGACCCCGCCGCCCGGTACCGGCACCAGCGCCCGGTAGCTCGTCGTGTGACG
The DNA here is from genome assembly GCF_014202425.1 of Phytomonospora endophytica. Lineage (GTDB taxonomy): Bacteria > Actinomycetota > Actinomycetes > Mycobacteriales > Micromonosporaceae > Phytomonospora > Phytomonospora endophytica. Next base: position 127,929 of record NZ_JACHGT010000007.1, read on the forward strand.
CCCGCGACCGTCGGCGCGCAACGCGCGCGTCACCATCACCTCGGCCCCGGCGAGCGCGTTGACCAGCGAGGACTTCCCGGCACCGGAGGGGCCGACGAGGGCCATCGTCCGGCCGCTGGGCACGTACTCGGCGACCACGTCGAGCCCCTCCCCGTTGACGGTGCTCACGGGGATGATCGGCACACCGGGCGCCGAGTCGGCGAACGACAACGCCAGCGCCGCCGGGTCGCCGACGGCGTCGGCCTTGGTCAGCAGCAGGATCGGGGTCGCGCCCGAGTCCCACGCCAGGGTCATCAGACGCTCGATCCGGCCCGGGTCGGGGTCGGGGTCGAGCGGCTCGACGACGGCGATGATGTCGATGTTCGTGGCGATCACCTGACCGGTCGCCGCCTTACCGGCACCGGCGCGGACGATCGAGGTCTTGCGCGGCAGAACCGCTTCGAGGGTGGTCCGGTCGTCGGGCCACTGCCGCACGACGACCCAGTCGCCGGCGCACGGGCCGCTGGCCGGATCGGCGGCGAGGTCACCGAGCATGCGCCCGGAAAGGCTCGCCCGGACCGTTCCCTCGGCGGTGAGGACCGTACAGATCCCGCGGTCGACACGGGCCACCCGTCCCGGTCGCTGGCCCCGGCGGTCATGGCGCTTGTAGGCAGCGCGGAGCCGGTCGTCCCATCCGAGGGACGGCATGGACAGATTCATTTCAGGCACCTTCAGCTCAGCTGTGTCCGCGCGATGCTTCAGGTCCTGGGCATGGCGCACACATGCAGGGATGGTTCGGGCTCCGTGCGCGTACTCACCCGCACAGGGCCCGGACATCGACGTCCGCTTACACGCATCGGGTCACCTCCTCACCACTCACGCGCGTCGGTACGGACGAAGTTAAGACCATGGGGCGCCGCTTGGCAAGCCGGTTTGCGGAAGGATTGAGGCGTGACATACACAGGAGCAGTGCGCCCGGGCGGGCCGGCCGCGACCCGCGACCTCGACGGCCTCTCCATCACCAAGATCTCGGTCGGGCCGATGGACAACAACGCCTATGTGCTGCGCTGCCATCGCACCGGCGACCAGCTGCTCGTCGACGCCGCGAGCGACGCGCCCCGGCTTCTCGGGGTGATCGGCGCGGCGGGCCTGTCGACGGTGGTGACGACCCACCGGCACGGCGACCACTGGCAGGCCCTCCCCGAGATACTGCGCGCGACCGGCGCGGTCTCCTTCGCGCACGAGGCCGACGCCGCCCAGATCCCCGAGGTCGACCGGGAACTCGCCGACGGCGACACCATCTCCTGCGGCCGGGTCGCGCTGGAGGTCGTGCACCTCCGCGGGCACACCCCAGGCTCGATCGCGCTGCTCTACGAGGACCGGGCGGGCACTCCGCACGTCTTCACCGGCGACTCGCTGTTCCCCGGCGGCGTCGGCAAGACCGCCGGGCGCGCCGACTTCGACCTGCTCTTCGCCGACGTCCGCGCCAAGCTCTTCGACCGTCTCCCCGACGACACCTGGATCTACCCGGGGCACGGCCGCGACACCACCCTCGGCGCCGAACGGCCCTCCCTGCCCGAGTGGTTCGAACGCGGCTGGTGACGGCCCATGTGTGGCGCACGCCACGCCCACGGCCCCACATCGTCCACCCGGGACTCCCCCGCGCTTCACCTCACGGGTACCCCGGAGACGTCTTAGCAGGTCAAAACCGTCCCGGCCGTGCGCCGGGGACGTGGCGGGAGCCCCAAATCACCCGGCCCGCCGCGATCAAGCCACCGAGGGTAAGGAACCATAGAAGACATGGCCCTTCGTTCCGACCTACGTAATGTCGCGATCATCGCGCACGTCGACCACGGCAAGACCACCCTCGTCGACGCCATGCTCAAGCAAGGCGGCGCCTTCAGGCAGGGCGCAAACGTCGACGACCGGGTGATGGACTCGATGGACCTGGAACGTGAAAAGGGCATCACCATCCTCGCCAAGAACACCGGCGTGCACTACACCAACGCCGCCGGCGAGTCGATCACGATCAACATCATCGACACCCCCGGCCACGCCGACTTCGGTGGTGAGGTCGAACGCGGCCTGACCATGGTCGACGGTGTCGTGCTCCTCGTCGACGCCTCCGAGGGCCCGCTGCCGCAGACGCGCTTCGTGCTCCGCAAGGCCCTCGCGGCGAAGCTCCCGATCGTCCTGGTCATCAACAAGGTCGACCGCTCCGACGCCCGCATCAAGGAGGTCGTCGACGAGACCTACGAGCTCTTCCTCGACCTCGACGCCGACGAGTCGCAGATCGACTTCCCGATCGTCTACGCCTGCGCCCGCGACGGCATCGCCACCCTGGAGATGCCCGCCGACGGGACCGTCCCGACCGACAGCAGCACCCTCGAACCGCTGTTCCGCACGCTCCTGGACACCATCCCCGCCCCCTCCTACGAGGAAGGGGCGCCCCTCCAGGCGCACGTGACCAACCTCGACGCCTCGCCGTTCCTCGGCCGTCTCGCGCTGTGCCGCGTCCGCCAGGGCACGATCAAGAAGGGCCAGACCGTGGCCTGGTGCCGCGTCGACGGCACCGTCGAGAAGGCCCGCGTCGTCGAGCTGCTGCTCACCGACGGCCTTGAGCGCAAACCGGCCGCCGAGGCCGGTCCCGGCGACATCATCGCCGTCGCCGGCTTCCCCGACATCATGATCGGCGAGACCCTCGCCGACCTGGAGAACCCCGTCGCGCTGCCGCTGATCACCGTCGACGAGCCGGCGATCTCGATGACCCTCGGCACCAACACCTCGCCCCTCACCGGCCGGGTCAAGGGCTCCAAGGTCACCGCGCGCATGGTCAAGGACCGCCTCGACAAGGAACTCGTCGGCAACGTCTCGCTGAAGATCCTCGACACCGAGCGTCCCGACGCCTGGGAGGTCCAGGGCCGCGGCGAACTCGCCCTGGCGATCCTGGTCGAGCAGATGCGCCGGGAGAACTTCGAGCTGACCGTCGGCAAGCCGCAGGTGGTCACCAAGGACATCAACGGCAAGCGCCACGAGCCCGTCGAGCGTCTGACCATCGACTCCCCCGAGGAGCACCTGGGCGCGATCACGCAGCTCCTGGCGACCCGCAAGGGCCGCATGGAGCAGCTGGTCAACCACGGCACCGGCTGGATCCGCATGGAGTGGCTGGTCCCGGCACGCGGTCTGATCGGTTTCCGCACCGAGTTCCTCACCGAGACGCGCGGTACGGGCATCGCCCACCACGTGTTCGAGAAGTACGAGCCGTGGTTCGGCGAGCTGCGCACCCGCCAGAACGGTTCGCTGGTGTCGGACCGCACCGGTGTGGCGACGACCTACGCGATGTTCAACCTCCAGGAGCGCGGCTCGCTGTTCGTCGAGCCGGGCACCGAGGTGTACGAGGGCATGCTGGTGGGCGAGAACTCCCGTGAAGACGACATGGACGTCAACATCACCAAGGAGAAGAAGCTCACCAACGTCCGCTCCGCGACCAGTGAGGTCCTGGAGCGGCTGATCCCGCCGCGCAAGCTCTCGCTGGAGCAGGCTCTTGAGTTCTGCCGCGAGGACGAGTGCGTCGAGGTGACCCCGGAGGCGATCCGGATCCGCAAGGTCATCCTGGACGCCGCGCAGCGCGGCCGGGCGCGCCGCCTGGGTTCGCGCTAAAGACAGCTGGGAAAGGGGCCGCCACGAAACCGTGGCGGCCCCTTTCGCATACCTTCAGGAGCGGCCGAGCAGGGCCATGCCGATCGCGCTGCGGTGGGGGTCGAGGCGGTCGAAGCCGTCCTCCACGTTCCACAGGGCGTCCTGGAGGACCCTGCCGACCGTCCACACGACGGCGCGGTCGCGGTCGAGGCTCAGCCCGTCGACCATGCGGTCGAAGCGGCGCAGGACGGCCTTCACGACGTCGCCGGTGGCGACCATCTCGTCGAAGCGGTTGTACATCGCCGGGAGCAGGTCGAAGCCCGGGTCGCCGGCGAGCGGCTTGGGGTCGATCGCGAGCCACGGTTCGCGGCCGCTGCCGGGCAGGGGCGCCAGGACGTTCTCGTAGTGCAGGTCCCAGTGCAGGAGCCGGTCGCCGGCCTCCCCCACGAGCTCGGCGACCGCGCCGGCGGCGTACTCGACGAGCCTGCGCTCCTCGGGGAGCGCGAGCTTCGGGAGCGCGGCGGGGGTGTCGGCGACCATCTGGGCGGCGATGTCGGAGAGCGTGCGCAGGCCGGGCGGCGCGGGGACGGCGGTCAGTCGCGCGAGGAGCGCGATGACGACGTCGAGGGCCTCCTCGTCGTCGACGGCCATGAGGTCACGGGAAGGGTCGAGCGCTTCGAGCAGGAGGACCCCGGTGTCGGGGTCCTCGTCGAGCAGTCGCACCGAACCGTCGCCGTCCCAGATCCGCAGGCCGACGGCTTCGCCTACGGTCTCGTCGTCGACGGGCTGGAGCTTGAGCATCGCCGGGGTTCCGCCGGCCACGTCGACGGGGACGACGAGCGAGCCCATGCCCGCCATGGCGTTTCCGGTGATCCGCAGATCCCAGTCCCGGATGTAACGGTCGATCCGGTCGGGCAGGGAGGCGAACCAGGCAAGGCCCTCCTCGGTGTTTCCGCGTGATTCGAGGAGGGCCTTGGGGATCGTCAGGTCCGGCATCAGACCATGATCGCCTGCTAGCGGGCTCCGGCGCCAACCGTTTCCCGCTCGGGGGCGGCCAGCGTGCGGGACAGCTTCTCGCCCTCGACGTCCACATTGGGCAGGATCCGGGCGAGCCAGCGCGGCAGCCACCACGCCGACCTCCCGAGCAGCGCCATGACCGCCGGGACGATCGTCATGCGGACGACGAAGGCGTCGACGAGGACGCCGAAGGCGAGCGCGAAACCGATCGAGCGGATCAGGGACTCGTCGGCGAAGATGAAGCCGCCGAAGACGCTGATCATGATGATCGCGGCGGCCACGACGACTCTCGCGCCGTGCCGGAAGCCGGTCACGACCGCGTCCCTGGCTCCGGCGCCGTGCACGTAGTCCTCACGCATGCGGGTGACCAGGAAGACCTGGTAGTCCATGGCGAGTCCGAAGAGGATGCCGACGAGCAGGATCGGCAGCAGGCTCATGATCGGGCCGGGTTCGTCGACGTTGAAGACGGTGTCGAGCCAGCCCCACTGGTAGACGGCGACGACGGCGCCGAAGGTCGCGGCGACGCTCAGCAGGAAGCCGAGGGCGGCCTTGAGGGGGACCAGGATCGAGCGGAACACGAGCATGAGCAGCAGGAAGGCGAGTCCGACGACGATGGCCAGGTAGGGCAGCAGCGCGTCGTACATCTTCTGGCTGATGTCGATGTTCATGGCGGTCAGGCCGGTCACGGAGATCACCGCGCCGGTGTCGTCGCGGATCCCGTCGCGGGCGTCGCGGATGGCGTGGACGAGGTCGGTGGTGGCCTCGTCGGTGGGCGCGCTGGACGGGATGACGGTGAGGAGGACCGTGGTGCCGTCGGGCGCGGGCCGCGGCGGGGTGACGATCACGCCTTCGCCGAGGCCGCCGATGCGGGCGCCGATCTCGGTGGCCGCGGCCATCGGGTCGGTGCTGTCGGCGCCGTCGACCACGACGACGAGAGGGCCGTTGACGCCGGGGCCGAAGCCCTCGGTGATCAGGTCATAGGCCTTGCGCTGGGTGGTGTCGGCGGTGGCCATGCCGTCGTCGGGGAGGGCCAGGCGCAGGTCGGCGGCGGGGACGGCGAGCACGCCGAGGCCGAGAAGGGACAGGATCAGAACCGGGACGCGGAAGCGGACCACGAAGCGGGCCCACTTCTCCCCCATCGGGGTGCGCTCGGGCCGCTCGGTGTTCTTGCGCTCGCGACGCGGGAGGATGCGGCGCCCGGCGAAACCGAGCAGGGCCGGCAGGAGCGTCAAGGCGACCAGGACCGAGATCGCGACCGTCGCGGCCGCGGCCAGGCCCATCGCGACGAGCAGCGGGATGCGGATGATCGACAGGCCCGCGAGGGCGATGACGACGGTCAGGCCGGCGAACACCACGGCCGAACCGGCGGTGCCGACGGCGTAGCCCGCGGCCTCCTCGCCGTCCTCCCGGACCTTCAGTTCGTGCCGGTAGCGCGACACGATGAACAGGGCGTAGTCGATGCACACGGCGAGGCCGAGCATCAACGCCAGGATCGTGGTGTTGGAGTTGAGGTCGATGAAGCCCGAGGCGGTGGTGATGCCCGCGACGCCGACGCCGATGCCGATCAGCGCGGTCAGCAGGGGCAGTCCGGCGGCGACCAGCGAGCCGAAGGTGATGATGAGGACGATCGCGGCGATGCCGACGCCGAGGACCTCGGCGACTCCGGTCTCGGGGATCGCCTGGAGCGCGTCCCCGCCGACCTCGACGGTCAGCCCGGCCTCCCGGGCCGGCGTGAGCGCGGCTTCGAGGGCGTCGTGGTCGGCGTCGCCGAGTTCGAGGCCCTCGACCTCGTAGGCGACCTGCGAATAGGCGTAGTTCCCGCCCCCGGACACCGCGCCGGTGCTGAAGGGGTCGGTGGCGTAGGCGACCTTGTCGAGGTCGTTGAGCTGGAGCACGACGGCGCCGACGAGGGCCGCGTTCTGCTCGGTGGCGAGGGTCTGGCCGTCGGGCGCGACGAACACGACGCGCGCCATCGCGCCACCCGGGTTGGCCACCGGGTCGACCTCGGCGAGGTGGTCGCGGGCTTCCTGCGACTCGGTGCCCGGCATGCTGAACCCGCCGGAGGTGTTGCCGGCGAGCGTCGCCGCGCCGATCCCGGCGAGGCCGAGGACCGCCAGCCAGATGATCAGGACGATGCCGCGTCGGCGGTACGAGAACCGGCCGAGTCGGTAGAGGAACGTTGCCACAGGAAGGGCTCCAGCCTGTACACGGGCGCCTCCGGCGGGCGGCCCACGGTCAAAAGCTAGCCGATCGGCAAGGCAGTACCAAGCCGATCGGCTAGTGAAGAACCTTACAATCGGCTAGCAGGCGGCTAGTCGATCGGCAAGGTCACGGAAGGTGTCGACCATGAGGAACAATGGCGTCATGGCAAGTGAGAACACCCGGACGCGACTACTCGCCGCAGCGCGGCAGCTCTTCGCGCTGCACAGCTTCGCCGGGACCTCACTGCAGATGATCGCCGACCGGCTCGGCGTCACCAAAGCCGCCGTCTACCACCACTTCAAAACCCGCGACGACATCCTCGACGCCGTCATCGAACCGGCCCTCGCCGAGATGCGCGCCATCATCGACGACGCCGAAGCCCAACGCGGCCACGCCGCCCGCGCCGAGCACATGATCGCCGGCTTCGTCGAACTCACCGTCCGGCACCGCGACCTCATCACACTGCTCAGCTCCGACCCCGGAGTGCTCCACGCCCTCGGCGAACGCGACTCCTTCGCCGACCTGCTCACCAGGCCCCTGTACGTCCTCACCCGCGACCCCGAAGACCCCGCCGAACGGATCCGGGCGAGCATGGCCCTGTCGGCGATCGCGACGACCGCGTCCTCACCGATGCTCACCGACGTCGACGACGCCACCATGCGCGAAACCCTCACCGACACCGGCCGCCGCATCCTCGGACTCCGCCGCCGAACCGCGCATTGATCCACCGTCACACCGAAGCGGTATGGTCGGCGCCATGGCCGCGAACGATGCATTCCAGGCGCTCGAACCCGCAATCGCAGCGCTCCCCGGGACGGTGTCCGTCTGGTGTGGACGCCTCGAAGGCGAACCCGCCTACACCCGCCTCGCCGAGGAAGGGCACTACCCCGCGAGCACCATGAAGGTCGGCGTGATGGCCGCGGCCTACCGCATGGCCGACGCCCGCGAACTCGACCTCGACGCGCCCGTCCCGGTCCACCACGACTTCGCAAGCCAAGGCCCCACCGGCGGCCGCTTCGAGATGACCGAGTCCTACGACTCCGATCAGACCGTCTGGGACAAGCGCGGAGCAACCGTCCCCCTCCGCTGGCTCCTCCGCCGCATGATCGTGCGCTCGTCCAACCTCGCGACGAACCTCGCCCTCGAAGCCGTCGGCTACGACGCCGCCGACGCCCTCTGGGAAACCGTCGGCGCCACCGGAAGCCGCACCCGCCGCGGCATGGAGGACTTCGGCGCCCGCGACGCCGGCATCGACAACGTCATCACCGCCGCCGACCTCGCCACCCTGTTCCGCGCCATCGCCAACGGGACCATCGCGTCACAGCGCGCCTCACTCGAAATGATCGACGTCCTCCGCGCACAGGAATTCCACGTCGACCTCGCCCGCGGACTCCCCGAAGGCACCCCCACCGCCCTCAAGAACGGCTGGATCGACGGCATCCGCCACTCCACCGCCATCATCTACCCCGACGACGCGCCCGCCTACATCCTCTCCGTCTGCGTCACCAGCCCCGCCGCCCACTCCCAACGCGGCGAAGACGAAGCCTGCGCACTACTCGCGACAATCGCGGCCACCAGCTGGGAAGCACGACACGGACTGGGTGGAGACGCGGAGGACGAGAGCGCCTGAGGGTGGGGCAACTCGCCTGGGTGGGGGGATGCGGGCGGGTTCCCTGGGTGGGTGAGCGAAGCGAGACTCGCGCTTGTGGGGGCGTGCCTTGGGTTCCCGGTGTTGGTGGGTGAGGTTTAAGGGCCTGTGCTTGTTTGGGCGGCGCGAACGAGACCGCCTTGCGGGTATGGGATCGGGCTGCGGCCCGCCGCCGGTGCCGGGTCCCCGGCGTGGGCGCGGAAACGCCGCCGGGTTCCCGGCGTGGCGGGTGAGCGAAGCGAGACTCGCCGGGTTGCGGAAACGCGGCGTCTTCCCGGCCGGGGTGTGCGAGCGAAGCGGGGCTCGGCCTTGGCGGGCCGCTGCGGCCGGGGTTCCCTGGGCTGCGTGGGCGAGCGAAGCGAGACTCACGCTCGCGGGACCGCGTCTTGGGTTCCCGGTGTTGGTGGATGAGCTTTTAAGGGCCTGTGCTTGTTTGGGCGGCGCGAACGAAACCGCCTTGCGGGTATGGGATCGGGCTGCGGCCCGCCGCCGGTGCCGGGTCCCCGGCGTGGGTGAGCCGCGAAGCGAGACTCACCCTTGACGGGACGGATGCGGGCAGGTTCCCGGCGTGGGCGAGCAAGACTCACCCAGGCGAGAGCGCTGCGGCCGGGTTCCCGGTGTGAGCGAGACTCACGCTCACGAGGCCGCGTCTTGCGTCCCCAGGCTCGGCGATCCACGAAGCGGCACTTGCGCCCACCAAGCCACGCCACCGGCGGGCGCGGCAAGCGAAGCGCCGCCTCGCCCTCACCGAGCCGTGTCCTGGGTTCCCGGCGTTGGGTGGGTGAACGCTGCTGTGCTTGTTTGGGCGGCGCGAACGAAACCGCCTTGCGGGTATGGGATCGGGCTGCGGCCCGCCGCCGGCGCCGGGTCCCCGGCGTGGGTGAGCCGCGAAGCGAGACTCGGCCTTGGCGGGCCGCTGCGGCCGAGTTCCCTGGCCTGCGTGGGCGAGCGAAGCGAGACTCACGCTTACGAGGCCGCGTCTTGCGTCCCCGGCGTTGGTGGATGAACGCTGCTGTGCCTATTTGGGCGGCGCGAACGAAACCGCCTGCCAGGCATGGGATCGGGCTGCGGCCCGCCGCCGGTGCCGGGTCCCCGGCGTAGGCGGGCGAGCGAGCGAGACTCGCCCGCGTGGCGAAGCTGCGAGCGGGTCCCGGCGTGCTTGGTCGAGCGAAGCGAGACTCCCTTAGGACGAGACTACGGCCGGGTTTCCCTGGCCCGCTTGGGCGAGCGAAGCGAGACTCACGCTCACGAGGCCGCGTCTTGCGTCCCCGGCGCAGGCGGGCGAGCGCCCGAGCGAAGCGAGACCCGCCCCAAACCAGACCACCGCGCCCCGGTCCCCACCGCGTGGGAGCCGCGAAGCCCGACGACGCGCCCTCCCCACTCACGCACGCGCCGCCGGCCCTCCCCAGCCCCAGCCCCAGCCCTCAAGCGTTCGGCGCGAGTTCCGTCCCCGCGCCGCGGCGGCGGATCCGGATCCGCTCCCGCTGCTCGGGCAGCGTCGTCTCCTCCGCGCCCTCGACCGTGAAGCCCGCGTCAGCGATCATCTTCAGGTCGTCGGCACCCGCCTGGCCCTCGCTCGTCAAGTAGTCCCCCAGGAAGATCGAGTTGACCACGTGCAGCGCCAGCGGCTGGAGCGTGCGCAGGTGGATCTCACGTCCCGCCGCCAGACGCACCTCCCTGTCCGGGCAGGCGAGACGCACCATCGCCAGGATCCGCAGGCAACGCTGCGGCGTGAGCCCCCACGTCCCTTCCAGCGGCGTCCCATCGAAGGGGATCAGGAAGTTCACCGGCACCGAGTCGCTCTCGATCTCGCGCAGCCGCAGCACGACATCGACCAGATCGGCGTCGGTCTCCCCCATCCCCGCGATCAGCCCCGAACAGGGCGACAGTCCAGCCGTGCGGACCTTCCCCACGGTCTCGACGCGGTCGGCGAAGTCGTGCGTGGAGCAGATCTCCCCGTACTGGTCCTCGCTGGTGTTGAGGTTGTGGTTGTAGGCGTCCACACCATGCTCGCGCAGCCGCTCGGCCTGCCCGTCCGACAGCAGCCCCAGGCAGGCGCACACCTCGACCCGCGGGTTCTCCGCACGGATCGCCTCGATCGTCTTCCCGACGCGGTCGAGGTCGCGGTCGGTCGGCCCCCGCCCGCTGGCGACGAGGCAGACGCGCTTGGCCCCACCGGACACGCCCGCCGTGGCGGCCTTGGCGGCGTCCTCCGGCGACAGCCACGTGTACTTGAGGATCTCGGTCTTCGACCCGAGCCGCTGCGAGCAGTACCCGCAGTCCTCCGGGCACAGGCCGCTCTTGAGGTTGACCAGGTAGTTGAGCTTGACCCGGTCGCCGAAGTACCGGCGGCGCAGCCTCCCGGCGGCGGCGACCACGTCGAGCAGTTCGGCGTCGGTCGTGGCCAGGACCGCGAGGAGGTCCTCCCGTGACGGCTCCCGTCCGGACAGTCCACTGTCGACCAGCGAGTCCAGTACGGCGCGTGTGTCTGTGGCAGTCATGCGACAGATAATGCCAGCACGATCACACCGAGCTTTTGGAGGATCCCTCCAAAGGAAATCAGAGAATGTATTCAGGTGATCTTCCGTTGGCGGCCACCTTCGGGATAAGGTCCCAGGCATGCCCATCGCCGAGATCTCCACGCGCATCGCGAGGATCCCGCTGCACACCCCCTTCGTGACCGCCCTGCGGACCGCGAGCCACGTCGAGTCGGTCGCCGTCACCGTCACCGACGACGACGGCAACACCGGTGTCGGCGAGGCCCCGCAGGTGTGGCGCGTGACCGGAGAGTCCCTCGCCGGCGCGCGATCCTGCGTGGACGGCCCCTTGCGGGACGCGCTGCTCGGCGGTGACCCCGACGACCTCAACGCGCTCCTCGACCGGCTCCACGCCGCCGTCGTCGGCAACCACGGCGCCAAGGCCGCCGTCGACGTCGCCCTGCACGACCTTGCCGCCAAGCGGCTCGGTGTGTCCCTCACGCGCTACCTCGGGGGCTCGGCGACGACCGTGCCGACCGACGTGACCCTCTCCGCCGCCGGGACCGACGCCCTGGTCGCCGCCGCCGCGCAGCGCGTCGCCGAGGGCTTCACGGTCCTCAAGATCAAGGTCGGCGCCGACCCCGCGGGCGACATCGCCCGCATCAAGGCCGTGCGGGCCGCCGTCGGCGACGAGATCGGCCTGCGCCTCGACGCCAACCAGGGCTGGAACGCCAAAGAGGCCGTGCGCATCATCGGGCGCTTCGAGGACGCCGGACTCGGCATCGAGTTCGTCGAACAGCCCACGCCCGCCCACGACCTCGACGCCCTCGCCTACGTCACGAGCCGCACCATCACCCCGATCATGGCCGACGAGTCCGTCCACGGCGTGCGCGATCTCGTCGAGGTCATCGAACGGCGCGCGGCCGACATGGTCAACGTCAAGCTCGCCAAGTGCGGCGGCATCCGCGCCGCCCGGACCCTGTTCGGCCTGGCCCGCGCCCACGACATGGGCACCATCGTCGGATCGATGATGGAGAGCCACATCGGGGTCGCCGCGGCGGCGAGTCTCGTCGCCGCCTTCGGCACCACCGCCGTCAGCGACCTCGACGCCGCGTGGTGGCTCACCGCGCCGCCGTTGACCTACGCCGAGGGCCGTATCGTATTGCCGTCCGGACCGGGACTCGGTGTCACCGTTGACATCGAGAGCCGGTCCGGCTAACCGTTACGTCACGAGTCGCTTTCATTCTGGCGCGGCGTGGTGCGAAACCTGATCGGGTTCCGTATCGTTCGTGCGAGCAACCGGCCGTACGGCCAGCTGAACCAAGGGGAGGGAATGTGACCGTCGAGATCGGACAGTCCGCTGTCGTCTCGGTCGCCACCGCAACGCTGTGGGCTTCACCCCAGGAGCCCGACGAGATCACCGCGCCCGCGCTGCGCGCCCCTTCCGGTGTGCGGGAGTGGGTCGCGTCCATGGGCCGGGACCTGAGGGTCAACGGTCTCGGTGAGAAGACCCTCACGCAGATGCTGTTCAACGACGAGGTCGTCGTCGAGGCGATCGAGGGCGACTGGGCCAAGGTCGTCGTCCCGGGACAGCCCGCCGCCAAGCTCGGCGAGCGCGGCTACCCGGGCTGGGTGCCGTTGGCGCAGATCTCGCCCGTTCCGGAGCGAGATGGCGAGGAGTACGTCGTCGACGCCACCGCGACGGCGCTGCGCGACGAGCCCGACGGCGACGTGATCGTCCCGGGCATCATCCTGGGGACGCGGCTGACGAAGGTCGATACGCCCTATCGCGGGTGGATCCCGGTGGCCGTGCCCGGCGCGAAGGACCCGGCGTGGGTGCGCGGGCATGACCTGTCCGCGGCCAACCGCGCGGAGGATCTGACCGGTGAGGCCGTGCTGAGGGTCGCCGCGCGTCTGCTGGAGGTGCCCTACGTGTGGGGCGGCCTGTCGGCTTACGGCGTGGACTGCTCGGGTCTGGTGCACCTGGTGTACCGGTACCTGGGGGTCACCGTCCCGCGTGACGCCGACGACCAGCGGACCGCGTCGGACGCGCTGGAGCCCGCCGAGGCGTCGCCGGGTGATCTGTACTTCTTCGCCAAGGACGGGCGCCACATCCACCACGTGGGTCTGGTCGGTGTGCCCGACGACAACGGCGACCCGACGATCCTGCACGCGTCGGGCGTGTACGGGAAGGTCGTGCACGAGACCTTCACCGGTGACCGGCGGTCGACGCTGGTCGGTGCCGGTGCGGTGCGGGTGCACGCGGCGGACGGTGCGGCCGCGGGCTGAGCCGGTAGATCGTGAGGCGCGGCCCGGGACGGTGTCCCGGGCCGCTTCTCGTGTGCCCGGTACGCCGGCCGACGAGAAGCGGCCCGGAGCTCATGGCTCCGGGCCGCCGTGTTCTCGGTTCCCCTACTTCGGCCTATTCGGCTCCGGAATCGCCCCGCCTTGCCCGGGTCGGTTCCGCTTCGGGGACGTTGTCGTCGACGCGGCCTTGCCCTGGCCTTTTCCCGGGCCGTCCTCACCGGCGCCGTGGTTCTCGGCACCGGGTTCGGGGGCGGGGCCCCCGGCGGAGGAGGCCACCGCGCCGGGCGCGGCGGGCTCGGGCGTCATCGAGCGGGCCTTGATGAGGCTGGCCACGGTCGCGATCGCGAGGACGCCGACGATGACGACGAGCGACAGGTTCGTCGAGATGTCGGGGATCCATTCGATGTGCTGCCCGCCGTTGATGAAGGGCAGGTTGTTCTCGTGCAGGGCGTGGAAGAGCAGTTTCACGCCGATGAACCCGAGGACGGCCGCGAGGCCGAGCGACAGGTAGACCAGCTTGTCGAGCAGCCCGCCGAGCAGGAAGTACAGCTGCCGCAGGCCCATCAGGGCGAACACGTTGGCCGTGAACACCAGGTAGGGCTCCTGCGTCAGCCCGAAGATCGCCGGAATGGAGTCCACGGCGAACATGAGGTCGGTGGTTCCGATCGCGATCATCACGATCAGCATCGGCGTCACGAACTTGCGGCCGTTGATGCGCGTGGTCATGCGCGAGCCGTCGAAGTCCTTCGAGACCGGCAGGACCTTGCGGGCCCACCGGATCATGATGTTCTCGTTGACGTCTTCGTCCTCGTCCTTGTTGCGGACGAGCTGGATGGCCGTGTAGATCAGGAACAGGCCGAAGAGGTAGAAGACCCAGACGAAGCGGCTCACCACGGCCGCGCCGACGGCGATGAAGGCACCGCGCATGATCAACGCGAGGATGATGCCGATCATCAGCACTTTCTGCTGATAGATCCTCGGTACGGCGAAACGTCCCATGATGATCACGAAGACGAAGAGGTTGTCGACGGAGAGGCTGTACTCGGTGACCCAGCCGGAGACGAACTCGGTGGCGAACTGCCCGCCCGAGGTCAGGTAGATGCCGAGGGCGAAGACACCCGCGAGGGCGACGTAGAAGCCGACCCACAGGCCCGACTCGCGGATCGAGGGTTCATGCGGACGTCTGCCGATGATCGCCAGATCGAAGATCAACAGCAGGGCGAGACCACACAGGGTGGCCACCCAGACCCAGGCTGGGATGTTCACGTTAAGTAGCCTTCCGGTTCAACACGAAAAGGTGTGCCCGGAAGGTCTCTCCCATCTCATCGCGACTGGCATGTCGCGCAGGGACCGGCGATGCCGGGGGCCGCCCTTCTCATCAGGGTCGAACCACCGTGTTGACGACAGTCGCCGCGGGGGATACTCCCCTCCCGCTCGCACTATTGTGGCGTACGGCTGTGCGGATGTCAGCACCGGATGCGTCTTTGCTCATTAATTGTGAGGGGACTCGCTCCGGCGCGCAAGCCAACTGTCAAACTCCCGCCATGGTACTTGAAGTCGCGATGTTCGACATCACCCCAGGCCGCGAGCAGGAGTTCAGCACGGCGTACGCGGGCGCCAGGCATCTCGTCGAGGCCACCGAGGGCTGCCGCACCGTCCGGATGACACGTGGAGTGGAGTCCCCGAGCCGCTTCGTCCTGCTCATCGAGTGGGATTCGGTCGAGGCGCACGAGCAGGGCTTCCGGGCCTCCGACCGCTTCGGTGAGTGGCGGGCCGCGCTCGGCCCGTTCTTCGCCTCGCCGCCGGTGGTGGAGCACTTCGCCGACGTGTAGCGCCGAACGCGGACCGGGACGATCGTCCCGGTCCGTCCCCTTTTCACGCCGCCCGGTCGACGACGAGCCTCAGCAGACCCGGGAAGCGCGCCTCCAGGTCTTCGACGCGCACGTGGCTGCGGCGTTCGAGCCCGTACTGCCGCTGGCGGATCACTCCGGCGTCGCGCAGGGCGCGGAAGTGGTGCGTGAGCGTCGACTTCGGCCGGTCGAGCCCGAACCATCCGCAGGTGTGGTCGAAGGCCTCCGACTCCAGGAGCAGCTTGCGCACGATCCCCAGCCTGAGCGGGTCGGCGAGCACCCCGAAGACGTTCTCCAGGCGCAGTTCGTCCACCCGGGGCTCCGGGAGCGGCGCGGGGGCGTCGACCGGGATCTCGATCACTTTCCAGGACATCGGACCTCCTTGTACGACTCCTATCGTACTAGGTGCTAGGTTCGACTGCGCTCGTACTTGTACGAGTTGAGTCGTACTACCGCCTTGAGGAGTCCCGATGCACCCCGCACCACATCCGGGCCGCGCGACGGTCTGGGCCGCCGCCTGGCCGATCACGGCCGTCTTCGTCCTGTCGAACGCCGCCACGCCCCTCTACGGCCTCTGGCAGCGCGAGATCGGCTTCGGCACGGGCACGATGACGGTCGTCTTCGCCTGCTACATCGCCGGGCTCCTGGGCGCGCTGCTGTTCGCGGGCGCGCTGTCCGACCGCATCGGCCGACGGCCCGTACTGCTGCCCGCCCTGGGGCTGGCCGCCGCGGCTTCGGCGCTGTTCGCCGTCGCCGACTCCGTGTCCCTGCTGGCCCTCGCACGGCTCCTCACCGGCCTGGCGGTCGGCGCCACCGTCTCGGCGGGCATGGCCGCGGTCTCCGACGTCGCCGGGCCCGGCCGCCGCTCACAGGGCTCCCTGCTCGCGTCCACGGCCATGGTGCTGGGTGCCGGACTCGGTCCCCTGCTCGCCGGCGTGGTCTCCGAGACGCTGCCGGGTCCGACGGTGACGGTGTTCCTCATCGAACTGGTGCTGCTGGCCGCCGCGATCGCCGTCACGCTCCGGCTGCCCCTCCCCCGCCCGGTACGGGTGGCCGCGAGCCGTCGGGTCGTCCGGATCCCCTTCGTACCGCGCGACACACGCGGATACCTCGCCGCCGGAACCGCCGTGTTCGCTCCCGGGATCACGGCGACGTCCTTCGTGCTCTCGCTCGGGCCCGCGCTGCTCGGCGACCTGCTCGGCGCGACCGGCCGGACGGCCGCCGGCGCCATGGCCTTCGTGATGTTCGCGGCCGCGACGGGGGTGCAGTTCGCCGTACGCGGCCGGCCGGTGGGGCCGATCCTGCTCGGCGCGGCGGCGGTCACCGCCACGGCCATGGCGACACTGGTCGTCGCGGTGCGGGCGTCCTCGGCCGTCGCGCTCATCGCCGCCGCCGTCCTCGCTGGGGCCGGGCAGGGCCTCGGGCAGCTCGGCGGCCTCACCCTCCTCGCGACGCACGTGCCCGGTGCACGGCGAGCCGAGGCCAACGCGAGCCTGAACGGCGGCGGGTACCTCCTCGCCGGAACCCTTCCCGTGGCCGCCGGCTACCTCAGCGGGGCCGCCGGACTGCGCACCGGCGCGACCGTGTTCGCGGTGGTGCTGGGCGGCCTGGCGCTGCTCGGCACCGGGCTGGTGCGGTGGGGACTCAAGGCGGGCACGACGCCGAGACCGCGGCGACCGGCCGTGATGTGCGCCGCGGAGCCGGCGGGCGAGGGCGCGCGGACCTGATAGGACGGAACGCCCTCGGCCCACGCGGGGCCGAGGGCGGAACCGGGCCTAGATCCCCGCCTCCTCCATCTGCCGCAACTCGCGCTTGAGCTCGTGCACCTCGTCGCGGATACGGGCCGCGAGTTCGAACTGGAGCTCGCGCGCGGCGTTGAGCATCTGCTCGTTCATGTCCGAGATCAGCGACGCGAGCTCGGCACGGGCCATGCCCGGCTTGGCGCCCGAGACCGAACTGGTCTTGCGGCTGCGGGTGCCGCTCTCGGGGGCCTTGCCGCGGCTGCGCTGGCGGCCGGAACCGCCGACCAGGGTCGAGGAGTCCTCGGCCTCGGCGTAGATGTCGGTGAGGAGATCGTCGATCTTCTTGCGGAGCGGCTGGGGGTCGACTCCGCGTTCGGTGTTGTAGGCGACCTGCTTGGCCCTGCGCCGGTCGGTCTCCTCGATGGCGTGCTTCATCGACTTGGTGATCGTCTCGGCGTACATGATGACCTGACCGGACACGTTTCGGGCGGCACGCCCGATGGTCTGGATCAGCGAGGTCTCGGAGCGCAGGAAGCCCTCCTTGTCGGCGTCGAGGATCGCCACGAGCGACACCTCGGGCAGGTCAAGGCCCTCCCGGAGGAGGTTGATGCCGACGAGGACGTCGTACTCACCGGCACGCAGCTCGCGCAGCAGCTCGACCCGGCGCAGCGTGTCGACCTCGGAGTGCAGGTAGCGGACGCGGATGTCGTGGTCGAGGAAGTAGTCGGTGAGGTCCTCCGACATCTTCTTCGTCAACGTGGTCACCAGGACGCGCTCGTCGCGTTCGGTGCGGGTGCGGATCTCCTCCATGAGGTCGTCGATCTGGCCCTTCGTGGGCCGCACGACGACCTCCGGGTCGACCAGGCCGGTCGGCCGGATGACCTGCTCGACGAACTCGCCGCCGGAGTGCTCCAGCTCCCAGTTGCCCGGGGTCGCCGAGAGGTACACGGTCTGCCCGACGCGCTCGCGGAACTCGTCGAAGCGCAGCGGACGGTTGTCCAGCGCGCTCGGCAGGCGGAAGCCGTGCTCGACGAGGGTGCGCTTGCGGGACGCGTCGCCCTCGTACATGCCGCCGATCTGCGGGACCGACACGTGGGACTCGTCGATGACGGTGATGAAGTCTTCCGGGAAGTAGTCGATCAGGCAGTGCGGCGGAGTGCCGGAGTCGCGGCCGTCGATGTGCCGGGAGTAGTTCTCGATGCCCGAGCAGGACCCGATCTGGCGCATCATCTCGACGTCGTAGGTGGTGCGCATGCGCAGGCGCTGCGCCTCCAGGAGCTTGCCCTGCCGCTCCAGCTCGGCGAGGCGCTCGCCGAGCTCGGACTCGATGGTGCCGATGGCGCGTTCCATGCGCTCGGGGCTGGTGACGTAGTGGCTGCCGGGGAAGATGACGACCCGGTCGGATTCGCGGACGACCTCGCCGGTGAGCGGGTGGAGGTAGTAGAGCTTGTCGACCTCGTCGCCGAACATCTCGATGCGGATCGCCAGCTCTTCGTAGGCCGGGATGATCTCGATGGTGTCGCCGCGGACGCGGAAGGTCCCGCGGGTGAAGGCGGTGTCGTTGCGGTTGTACTGCATCTCGACCAGCCGGCGCAGGAGGGTGTTGCGGTCGTGCTCCTCGCCGACGGCGATGCTCTGCGAGCCGAGCAGGTACTCGGCGGGCGTCGCCAGGCCGTAGATGGCCGAGACCGTCGCGACGACGATGACGTCGCGCCTGGTCAGCAGGGAGTGCGTGGCCGAGTGGCGCAGGCGCTCGACCTCCTCGTTGAGCGAGGAGTCCTTCTCGATGAAGGTGTCGGTCTGCGGTACGTAGGCCTCGGGCTGGTAGTAGTCGTAGTACGAGACGAAGTACTCGACGGCGTTGTTCGGCAACAGCTCGCGGAACTCCTTGGCCAGCTGGGCCGCGAGGGTCTTGTTCGGGGCCATCACCAGGGCCGGGCGCTGGAGGCGCTCGATCAGCCACGCCGTGGTCGCGCTCTTTCCGGTACCGGTGGCGCCGAGCAGCACGACGTGCTGCTCCCCCGCGGTCACCCGGGACGCGAGGTCCTCGATCGCCGCCGGCTGGTCACCCGAGGGTTTGTAGTCGCTGACGACGGTGAACGTGCCGGAGGCACGGGGGATCTCAGTGGCCATTCGCTAAAAGTACGCCGGGGGTCCGACAGTGTCCGAGAGCCCGCGCGGGCGGGGGCCGGAGACGTGGCCGAGGCGACATTCGGCGGCCCGGGACATCCCCCGCGCGTCAAGGGTTCGGTGTCGGCGCAGTCACTTTCGGCGACCCGGCTCGTTGGGCACGGGGTGGGGATGAAACGGCAGTTGACCAAGAAACCCGCGCCGAAGAAGCCGGCGCCGAAGAAGAGCACCTCGTCGCAGCCCTTCGGCCGCAAGGTCGCCGTCTGGATCGGCGCGGCCGCGCTGCTCGTCGGCGGCGTGAGCTGGGCCGGCGTCGGGTGCATGAACCAGAGTTCCGAGGTCTCGCGTTCGGTCTCGGCCGAGGAGGCCGGGCGCCTGGCGAACATGCGGGCGCACAACCTGGCGCTCGGGACCGTCGCGATCCTGGCGAAGATGCCCGAGGAACTCGGCGAGACCGAGATCTCCGGCTGGGTCGACTGGACCCAGCCGCTGGTCTACGCCGCCATCAAGCCCTCGGCGCAGCCGACGTACACCGGCCTCGTCCAGGCGGTCCCCGGGCTCGTCGCGACGCGTGCCGGCGACATGGCCGCCGACCCGGAGAAACTCCCCGCCGACGGCTGGACCGTCCGGCGGACCGCGGGGGGCGTACCGGAAGGCGAGGCGGCCGATCCGCTCGGGCAGGCGCTCGACATCGTCCTGTCGGCGGTGATGGTTCTCGGCTCCGACGGGCCGGACGACACCTCGGCGTTCCAGGAGCGGGCGGTGTGGCTCGACGAGAGCAGCATCGACGGGGTGACCGTCGACGTGTTCCGTTCACCGCTGGTCGTCGGCACGGCCCCCGCGCCCGACCCCTCGGCGGACGCGTCCCAGGCGCCGCCGGCGGCCGCACCGGAGGCGATGTTCCACATCGACCGCTCCGGCCAGCTCCGCCGGGTGCAGATCAACCCCGGCGGGCACGGGCTCGCCACCGTCGACCTGCTGGTCGAACAGCGCCCGGACCCGGAGGACGCGCGGATTCCCGCGATCGACCTGCTCGGCGGCCCGCCCGTGACACCGCGGAAGGTGACCGACGCCGAGGCGCAGATCCTCGCGGGGCTGCGTCCCAACAACGCCGACACCGTCTCCGAGGTGAAACTGACGCTGCCCGTCGGCGACGGTGAGCTCCTCAGCGCCGTCGGCTGGGTCGACTGGCGGCGGCCCCTGGCGTATTTGACCGTCGACAACCCGGGCGCCGAGGACGACGGCGAGATGTTCGTGCTGCCCGGCGGGGTCTCGTGGCGGCCGATGCCGGTCGAGGGGAAGGCGAAGAAACCCTCGCTTCCGGCCGCGCCCGACGGCTGGCAGACGCAGCAGTGGGCGGCCCGGATCGACGGCGAGACCGGTGCGAGCGACCTGGACCTGCTGCTGTTCAAGCTGCTCACCATGGCCTCCGGCGGTCCCGACGACCTGGCCGCGATCAAGGACACGGCGAGCTGGCTGCGCGAGTCGCGGCTGGGCAAGACGCACGCGACGACCTTCGAGCTGCCGATGCCGGGCGACCAGTCCGCGCCGTCCGGACAGGCGCCGTACCGCTACTGGCTCGACGCCGAGGAGCACCTGCGGCGGGTCGAGATGCGCACGGCCCAGTTCGGGCTCGGCCGCGCCGACCTGAAACCGACCCGGATCGCGTGGATCGACGTGCCCGCGGCGGCGCTCGTCGGGCTCACCTGAGGAAGGTCCGCCGGAACAGCAGCGCGAGGTGCTCGGCGAGTTCGTCCTCGCTCCAGTCGCGGTCGGTGAGCAGGCCGTCGACGAGGTCGGTGGAGATGAGCGCGCCGAGCATGTCGGCGGCGGTGTCGACGGTCCAGCCGGGTGCGAGGCGGCCGTCGCCGTGGATCGCGGTGATGATCCGGCGGGTGCCGCCGGACTGGTTGGCGACGATGGCGCGCCGGTGGTCGGCGGCGTCGGCGTCGTGGTCGCGGACGGCCCGCATCGCGCGGTCGACGCCCGTCACCTTGGTGTGGTAGCGCGCCAGGTGGGCGGCCCATTCGTCGAGCATCGACGCGCCGTCCGGGCGCGCCCAGACCCGTTCGAGTGAGGCGGCGCGGCCGGCCTTCTCCGCGACGTGGTCGTAGAGCGCCCCGATCAGCTCGGAGCGGGAGGCGAAGTGCAGGTAGATCCCCCGGCGCGAGATCCCGGCGGCCTCGGCGACGGCGCTCATGGTGAGCGCGGTGAAGCCCTGCTCGTCGAGGATCCGCTCCGCCGCGGCGAGCAGCTGTTCACGGGTGCGGCGGCCGCGCGCGTTCCGCGGTGTGGCTCCGGTCACGAGATCCCTCCAAAGTTCTCAGGGTGTGTAGTTTACTTTATGCACACCCTGAGAACTTCTTGGAGAATCCCTTGTCCCGAACCCACGCCCCTCCCCCACTCGTCCGGAACCGCTGGTGGCTCGTCATCGCCGCCGGCGTCGGTGTTTTCATGGCCCAGCTCGACGCAACGATCGTCAACACCGCCCTGCCGACCCTGCAACAACGCCTCGGCACCACCACGGGCGTCGTCTCCTGGGTGATGCTCGGCTACACGCTCCCGCTCATCGCGCTGGCGCTGCCCAGCGGCCGCTGGCTCGACCGTGTCGGCCCCCGCGCCGCGCTGGTCCTCACCGTCGGCGGATTCGTCGCCGCCAGCGTCCTCGCCGGCCTCTCCCCCGCGATCGGCCCGCTCATCGCCGCCCGCATCGCCCAGGGCGCCTTCGGCGCCGCCCTCTTCGCCCTGCTCCCGGTCATCGCCGCCTCGGCCGTCGACCCGTCCCGGCGCGGACGCGCCCTCGGCGTCGTGTTCACCCTCGGCCCGATCGGCGGCGCCGCCGGACCCGTCCTTGGCGGGCTCCTCCTCGACGGCCCGGGCTGGCCGTGGATGTTCCTCCTCAACGTCCCGGTCGGCCTCGCCGTCATCGCGATCACCCTCGCCCAGCTCCCCCGTGGGAACGGTCTGCGCGTACCCGACCGCGCGTGGTTCACCGAGACCGCACTGCTCGGGTCGGCCGCCGTCACAGCCCTCCTCGCACTCACCCTCGCCACGGAGAACGGCCTCGCCTGGATCGCCCTCCTCCCCGTCGCGGCCGTGCCCGCCCTGCTCTGGCACCGATCACCGGCAGGACAGGACGTGCGGAGAATGTGGCGCGCACCCGGAGTCGCCCCACCGCTGACCGCGCTCGCCCTCGCCACCGGCGGGCTCGTCGGCGCACAGTTCCTCGCGCCCTTCTTCGCCGAGCGGTCGCTGTCGTTCACCCCAGCCCAGACCGGCCTCGCGCTGCTCGCGATCCCCGCCGGGATGATCGCCGGGGGCCCCTTGAGCGATGGCTCGCCGATCGGTGGAACGCCCGCGGCACCGCCATGTCGGGCGCCCTGGTCAGCGCGCTCGGCATCGCCCTGACCGTCGGACTCGACACGTCGTGGCAGGTCGGCGACCTCGCCTGGCGCCTCGCCGTCATCGGACTCGGCTACGGCCTCTTCGCCGCCGCGAACCAGACGGTCGCCATGGCCTCCGCGCCCGACGACCTCATCGGCACCGTCTCGGCGGCCACGAGCCTGTTCCGGCAGATCGGCATCGCCTCCGGGCCCGCGCTCGCCACGATCGTGTGGGCCCGCTCCGGCTACGAACCCGCCGGAATGCGCGTCGCGCTTCTCCTCGCTCTCGCCGCCGCCGCGATCGGCGGGGTCACCGCCGCGCGGGGGCCCAGGCCGTCCGCTTCGCCCAGTCGTCGAGGCGCGGCAGGATCTCGGTGAACCACGGCTCCTTCGCCTCGGCGTAGTCGCTGGTCGTCATGCCCGTCGCGGCGAGTTCGTGCTTGTGGTCGGCGTAGCCGTCGCGTTCGTCGTCGTTCGCGCGCAGCCAGTCGCGGAACATCAGGGCGTACCGCTGTCCGGGGGTGCCTTCGGCGCGTATGTGGACGTGGGTGATGTCGGCGGGGTCGGTGCCGCCGAACATACGTTTGGCCCAGTCGCGGACGTCGGGGGCGAAAGGCTTCGGGTCGTCGTGGCGGATGCCGGGCACGGAGACGAATCCGGCGTCGGCGAGTTCGGGTATGAGCCGCTCGGCGTCGGCGAGGTCGGCGACGGTGACCTGGATGTCGATGACGTCCTTCGCGGGCAGTCCCGGCACGGAGGTCGAGCCGATGTGGTCGACCGCGAGGGCCGCCTCGCCCATGGCGTGGCGCAGGCGCGCGGCGATCCGTTCGAAACGCGCGGGCCAGGCGGGGTCGTAGGCGTCGATGCTCAGCGCCTCCGGCCGCTGTGCCCGGATGCCTTCGCGAACGTTGCGCTCGTAGGGGACGAGCCGTTCGCGCCACAACTCGTCGATGGCGGTGTGCAGGGCGGTGAGGTCGCCGCCGTTGTCGAGGACGGCGTCGGCGACACGGCGACGGCCCTCGTCGTCGAGCTGCGCGGCGATGCGTCCGCGGGCCTCCGCCTCGGGCATGCCCCGGCTCGCGAGGCGCGCGATACGGGTCTCCAGGGGCGTCTCGACGACGATGACGAGGTGGTAGGTGGGCGCCAGGCCGACTTCGGCGAGCAGCGGGACGTCGTTGACGACGATCGCGTCGGCGGGCGCGGCGGCGAACAACTCGGCCGCGCGGGCGCGGACCCGCGGGTGGGTGATCGACTCCAGGACACGGCGGGCTTCGGGGTCGCCGAAGACGCGCGCGGCCAGCGTGGCCCGGTCCAGGGTCCCGTCGGTGTCGATGACGTCGCTCCCGAAGGCCTCGGTGATCGCGGCGAGGCCGGGCGTGCCGGGCGCGACGACTTCGCGGGCGAGGACGTCGGAGTCGATGAGGACCGCTCCGAGCGATACCAGGCGTGCGGCGACCGCGCTCTTGCCGGAGCCGATACCGCCGGTGAGGCCGATTCTCAACATTCGCCCGAGACTACTCGCGGGTTCGATCATGAAGGCAAAAGGCCCACCCGGTCGCCCGGGTGGGCCTTTTGTGGCTAACTCACGCCGTGGCGCGGTCTTCGGCTAGTTTCCGCCGGCGAGCTTCTCGCGGAGAGCCGCGAGAGCCTCGTCGGTGGCCAGGGTGCCCGAGGGCTCCTCGGCCGCGGACGGAGCCTTGCCGCCGCCACCGGTCGACGCCTTCTTCGGCGCGGCGGTACCTTCGGCACCCTCGACCGGAGCCGGGGCGTCCTTGATGACCGTCTCGGCGATCTGCTTGGCGTGGGCCTCCCAGCGGGTGCGGGCCTCGGCGTACTGCCGCTCCCACTCCTCGCGGGCGCTGTCGAAGCCGTCGAGCCACTCACCCGTGTCGGAGTCGAAGCCCTCCGGGTAGATGTAGTTGCCCTGGTCGTCGTACTGCGCGGCCATGCCGTACAG
This sequence comes from Phytomonospora endophytica, assembly GCF_014202425.1. Taxonomy (GTDB): domain Bacteria; phylum Actinomycetota; class Actinomycetes; order Mycobacteriales; family Micromonosporaceae; genus Phytomonospora; species Phytomonospora endophytica. The sequence continues at coordinate 152,260 of NZ_JACHGT010000007.1, forward strand.
GGTCGGGTCGAACTGCTCCTCGTTCTCGACGAAGGCCTCGTTGGCCTGCTTCAGCGAGAGCGAGATGCGGCGACGCTCAAGGTCGATGTCGATGACCTTGACCATGACCTCGGAGCCCACGTTCACGACCTGCTCGGGCACCTCGACGTGGCGCTCGGCGAGCTCGGAGATGTGGACCAGACCCTCGATGCCGTCCTCGACGCGGACGAAGGCACCGAACGGAACCAGCTTCGTCACGCGACCCGGGACGATCTGACCGATCGCGTGGGTGCGGGCGAACTGGCGCCACGGGTCTTCCTGCGTGGCCTTGAGCGACAGCGACACGCGCTCGCGCTCCAGGTCGACGTCCAGGACCTCGACCTCGACCTCCTTGCCGACCTCGACGACCTCGCTGGGGTGGTCGATGTGCTTCCACGACAGCTCGGAGACGTGCACCAGGCCGTCCACGCCGCCAAGGTCGACGAAGGCGCCGAAGTTGACGATCGAGGACACGACGCCCTTGCGGACCTGTCCCTTGGCGAGCTTGTTGAGGAACTCGGTGCGAACCTCGGACTGGGTCTGCTCAAGCCAGGCACGGCGGGACAGGACCACGTTGTTGCGGTTCTTGTCCAGCTCGATGATCTTGGCTTCGAGCTCGCGCCCGACGTACGGCTGGAGGTCGCGCACGCGACGCATTTCCACCAGGGAGGCGGGCAGGAAGCCACGGAGCCCGATGTCGAGGATGAGGCCGCCCTTGACCACCTCGATGACGGAGCCGCGCACGACGCCGTCCTCTTCCTTGATCTTCTCGATGGTTCCCCATGCACGCTCGTACTGAGCGCGCTTCTTCGAGAGGATCAGCCGGCCTTCCTTGTCCTCCTTCTGGAGCACCAGGGCCTCGATGTGATCACCGACGGCGACGACCTCAGCCGGATCCACGTCGTGCTTGATCGACAACTCGCGCGAGGGGATGACGCCCTCGGTCTTGTAGCCGATGTCGAGCAGGACCTCGTCCCGATCGACCTTGACGACGGTGCCTTCGACAATGTCGCCGTCGTTGAAGTACTTGATGGTCTCGTCGATCGCCGCGAGGAATTCTTCCTCGGTGGTGATGTCGTCGACCTTGCCGCTCTCAGCGGCGGTGCTCGAGGTGGCCTCGATGCTGCTCGTCATTAGGGCAGGTGCTCCGGATACTGGTGAAAACAAGTCGTGCTCGTGCGCGAGAACCCTTCGCCGTGGCCGCAGACCTCCGCCGAAGACGTCGCCTCGGTGTCGGTGGACTCGTCGGCGAAGTTTTTTCGGTGATGAAGATGTCGGTGCGGGTGTCCGGCGACGCTGACCTGCTCCATGCCGAGGTAGCGGGTTAGTCGACGCGTCGACCAGCCTACCGTGCCCATTACCATATGGTCCAACCGCACCCCGTCAGGCGGTCAGTGGGCGGCCGAGTCCCAGTCGGCGCCGACACCGACCGATACGTCGAGGGGCACGGAGAGTTCGCAGGCAGCGGCCATTTCGGCGCGGACGAGCGCCTCAAGTCGATCTCGCTCACCCGGTGCGACTTCGAGCACAAGTTCGTCGTGAACCTGAAGAAGAACCCGCGAACGCAGGCCCGCCTCGCCGATCGCGCGGTCCACGGCGAGCATGGCGATCTTCATGACGTCGGCCGCCGAGCCCTGGATGGGCGCGTTGAGGGCGGCGCGCTCGGCCATCTCCCGCAGCTGACGGTTGTCGCTGGTCAGCTCGGGGAGGTAGCGGCGACGACCGAAGATCGTCTCGGTGTAGCCCTCGCGGCGGGCGACCTCGACGACCGAGCGGAGGTAGTCCCGCACGCCGCCGAAGCGCTCGAAGTACTCCTCCATGAGGCCGCGGGCCTCTTCGGCGGAGATGCCCAGCTGCTGGGAGAGTCCGTAAGACGACAGTCCGTAGGCGAGGCCGTAGGACATGGCCTTGATCTTGCGGCGCATCTCGGCGTCGACGTCGGCCGGGGCGACCTCGAAGACGCGGGAGGCGACGGTGGTGTGCAGGTCCTCGCCGGAGGCGAAGGCGCCGATGAGGCCCTCGTCGGCCGACAGGTGCGCCATGATCCGCATCTCGATCTGGCTGTAGTCGGCCGTCATGAGCTCCTGGTGGCCCGCGCCGACGACGAAGGCGCGGCGGATGAGGCGGCCCTCGTCGGTGCGGATCGGGATGTTCTGCAGGTTCGGGTCGGTCGACGACAGACGGCCGGTGGCCGCGACGGTCTGCTGGAAGGTCGTGTGGATCCGGCCGTCGTCGGCGACGGCGGCCAGCAGCCCGGCGACGGTCGTCTTGAGCTTGTCGACCTCGCGGTAGCGCAGCAGGTGCAGCAGGACCGGGTGCTCGGTCTTGATGTGCAGCTGGCGCAGGGCCTCGGCGTCGGTGGTGTAGCCGGTCTTGGTGCGCTTGGTCTTGGGCAGGCCCAGCTTGTCGAAGAGGATCGCCTGGAGCTGCTTGGGCGAGCGCAGGCTGAACTGCTCGCCGATGACGTCGATGGCGGCCTGCTCGGAGTTGCGGGCGTCGGCGGCGAAGCGCGAGTCGAGCTCGTCGAGGTAGGCGGTGTCGGCGGCGATGCCGGCGCGTTCCATCTCGGCGAGGACGGTGACCAGCGGCAGCTCGATCTCGGCGAGGAGGCGGGTGCCGTTGGTGCGTTCGAGCTCGGTGTCGAGGACCTCGGCGAGGTCGAGGACGGCGCGGGCGCGGCGGATGAGGGCCTGTTCGGCGGCGTCGGCCGGGCCCTCGTCGAGCATGGCGTCCAGGGTCGGCTGTGCGCTTTCCTCGGTGGCGGCGTCGAGTTCGCGGCGGAGGTAGCGCTGGGAGAGCTCGTCGAGGCCGTAGTTGCGGCGGTCGGGGCGGACCAGGTAGGCGGCGAGGGCGGTGTCGGCGGCGAGTCCGCCGAAGGGCCAGCCGCGGGCCGCGGAGGCGAGGAGGACGGGCTTGGCGTCGTGCACGATCTTGGGGCGCTCGGGGTCGGCGAGCCAGGCGGCGACGGCCTGCTCGTCCTTCGGTTCGAGGGCGGCCGGGTCCCACCAGGCGGCCTCTTCGCCGGAGGCGACGGCCATGGCGGTCAGGTCGCCGGTGCCGCGGCCGAAGGTGCCGGTGACGGCGAGGGCGGCGCGCTGCCCGGGGGCGGTGTTCGCGTCGAGCCAGGCGGCGACCTCGCCGGAGGCGAGGACGGTGCCGGTGATCTGCTCGACGGGCTCGGCGGCGGCGCGCTCGGCCATCTCACCGACGGCCTTGTCGCCGAGGGTCTGGGCGATCCGGTCGCCGAGGACGCGGAACTCCAGGGAGTCGAAGAGTTCGGAGACCTCGGAGCGGTCCCAGCCGCGCCACTCCAGCTCGGCCGGGCCGGCTTCGAGCTCGACGTCGGTGAGGAGGCGGTTGACCTGGGAGTTGCGGAGGACGTCGCCGAGGTGGGCGCGGAGGTTCTCCCCCGCCTTGCCCTTGATGGCGTCGACCTCGGCGACGATGCCGTCGAGGGAGCCGTAGGTGGTGATCCACTTCGCGGCGGTCTTGGGACCGACGCCGGGGACACCGGGGAGGTTGTCGCTCTTCTCGCCGACGAGGGCGGCGAGGTCGCGGTAGCGCTCGGGGGTGACGCCGTACTTCTCCTCCACGGCGGGCGGGGTCATGCGGGCGAGGTCGGACACGCCCTTCTTGGGGTAGAGCAGGGTGACGTCGGCGTCGACGAGTTGGAGGGCGTCGCGGTCGCCGGAGCAGATGAGCGTCGTGAAACCGGCGGCGGTCGCCTGGGTGGAGAGGGTGGCGATGATGTCGTCGGCCTCGAAGCCCTCTTTGCGCAGGGCGGTGATGCCCATGGACTCCAGGACGTCGCCGATGAGCTCGACCTGGCCCTTGAAGCTGGCCGGGGTCGCCGATCGGCCGTCTTTGTACTCGGCGTACATCGCGGTGCGGAAGGACACGCGGGAGACGTCGAAGGCGACGGCGACGTGGCTGGGCTTCTCGTCGCGGAGCAGGTTGATCAGCATCGAGGTGAAGCCGTAGACCGCGTTGGTGGTCTGCCCCGTCGAGGTGGCGAAGTTCTCCTCGGGCAGCGCGTGGAAGGCGCGGTATGCCAGGGAGTGTCCGTCGAGCAGGAGCAGCCGAGGTTTCGAGTTCGTCACAGCTGAAGAGCCTAGTGGGCGGGTGTGACGCTTTTCGGGTGGGCGGGTGTCGGGGCCCGGGCCGCGACGGGAGACAGGCGTCGCGGACCGGGCCCCGGGTCAGGCGGCGACGCGTGCGAGGCGGCGGCTGCGGACGGCGTGAGAGAGCGCGGCGGCCCAGACGGCGAGGATGAGGGCGTAGGCGCTGTAACGCAGCGGGTCCGGGGCCCCGGCGGCCACGAGGATCGTGCGGGCGTTCGTGGCGATGATGAGCCCGCCGACGGCGAGGCCGAGGTAGTGCGAGGGCATGAGCCGGACGAGCCAGGCCGCGACCGGCGCGGCGACGGCGCCCCCGACGAGGAGCGCGCCGACGATCTTCCAGTCGATGCCGCCGCCGAGGTGGAGGAGGAAACCGAGGCTCGCGGCGACCGCGACGGCGAACTCGGCGGTGTTGACGGTGCCGACGGCCTTGGCGGGCGCGAGCCGGTCGGTGGCGATGAGGGCGGGGGTGGCGACGGGGCCCCAGCCGCCGCCACCGGTCGCGTCGACGGCCCCCGCGAACAGGCCGAGAGGCGCCAGGAACCGTGTCCGCAACGGGTGCGGCGACGTCTGCTCACGTCGCCGCCCGCCCGCGAACCGCACCAGGATCGCCACGCCGAGGACCAGGAGGATCCCCGACATCCACGGCTTGGCGACGTCGCCGGGCAGGTTCGACAGGAGCGTCGCGCCGAGGAAGGCGCCCACCGCGCCCGGCAGGCCGATGCGGACGGCGATGCGCCAGTCGACGTTGCGGAACCGCCAGTGCGCGACCCCCGAGGCCAGGCTCGTGCCGATCTCGGCGAGATGGACGCTGGCCGACGCGACGGCCGGCGACAGCCCGGCGATGACCAGCATCGTGGAGCTGAAGACGCCGTAGCCCATGCCGAGGCCACCGTCGACGAGCTGCGCGGCCACGCCGATGACGGCGAGGATGATCAGGCTGGGCACGGGGACTCCTGGAGGTTCCCTAGTTATCCAATAGGAAATACAGACTAACCGGTGGGGGTGGTGAGGGGAAGGGCGTGTCGGGGATGTGTCTTGGGGGTGGGTGAGTGCGGTTTGCGGGTGGCGGGCCGCGTGAGGGCGTATGGGTGCGGCTCGCGGTCACGGGTGAGTTCGCAGGGCTGGCAGGCGTGAGGGCTTCGACCGGCGGCAGCCGCGGGCCCCGGCGTGCGATGTGGGCGGGGAGCACGGCCTGCCCACCTCCGGCCCGGGAAGGCGAGTGCGGGCGGTGTCCTCGTCTGCCCGATCTACGGGGGCGAGCACTGCGTGTGAGGCTCGCGAGAGTCACGGCCAGCCGCACGTCGCGGAGGCGGGCAAGCCGGCGCCTCAGCGGTGACGGGGGCGCCGCCTCACCCGCGCGAGCGCGACGCGACGTGCAGTCGGAGGCGCGCACTCGCCTGTGCGCAGACGCGTCGTGCGGCGTGCACGCGGTTCGCTTGAGCGGCGGGTGGCGAGTCCTGGGCGCGGCGATGTGGCGGGTGAAGCGTGGTTCGCCCGCCCGTCGGGAACGGTGAGGTCTCTGGGACGCGGAGGCAAGCGGCGGGCCAGCTCGGCTCCGGCTGCGGAGGGGATCCGGGTGACGACTCAGCCGTGGCGCATCGGAACGCACCTGCGAGACGACGGCTCGGCGAGCCGCCGGTAACGCGGTTCGGCGGACATCGGCCACAAGCCCCAAGGCACAGGAACGCACCCGACCCTCCCCCACCCAAACCAACGGCCGCCCCTCGGGGCGGCCGTCGTCGGGTCGTGCGCCGGTGCGGGTCGGGTCAGCCGGCCGAGAGTTCGGCCTGCCACATCCAGTACTGCTTCTCCAGTTCCTGGGTGATCCCGATCAGGATGTCCTGGCTCACCGGGTCCGGGTCCGCCGTGACGTCGATCCGCTGGCGCATGCGCTCGATGATCTTCGCGTAGGCGTCGATGAACAGCTCGATCACCTTCTGGTCGGTCAGCTGTCCCGAGTCGACCCCCGGCAGTCCGGTGCCCGACGCGACGGTCGCGGCGCGGGCGTCGGGTGCGACGCCTATCGCGACGGCGCGCTCGGCGACGGTGTCGGAGGCGAGCCGCGCGGCGTCGACGATCTCGTCGAGCTGGAGGTGCAGCGAGCGGAAGTTGCGCCCGTACACGTTCCAGTGCGCCTGCTTCCCCACCAGCGACAGGTCGACCAGGTCCACCAGGGCGCCCTGCAGCGCCTCGCCGGTGACCTTGCGGGCCTCATCGGACAACGGAGACTTGATAGTCGACATGTGTGTTTCCGCCCTTCGTTTGTGTTCCCCACCCGCAACGCTAGTCACTCCCGATCTTGTGCCCGGCACTGTTCGAGAGATCCGCCACGGTGTTACCCGCCACTGACATTTGTCATGCCCGGGCCATGACGCGCGGCATTCACGCCCGGCCCCGCGCGGACGGATCGTGGAGCCATGACACAGACAGCTCCCACCGGCACCGACGGCGCGGCCGTCCGGCTGACCGGTCTGCGCAAGTCCTTCGGCGACGTCCAGGCCGTCGCCGGCGTCGACCTGCACATCGCCGCGGGCGAGGTCGTCGCACTGCTCGGCCCCAACGGAGCGGGCAAGTCCACGACCGTCGACATGCTCCTGGGCCTGAGCACCCCCGACGCCGGCGAGGTGCGGATCTTCGGCCGGGCACCGCGCAAGGCCATCGGCGACGGCCTCGTCGGCGCGATGCTCCAGGACGCCGCCCTCCTCGACGACGCGACCGTCGCCGAGTCGGTCGCGCTCGTCGCGGCCCTCCACCGCAAACCGATGCCGGTCGCCGACGCGCTCGCCGCCGCCGGGGTCGCCGACCTCGCCGCGCGCCGCTGCTCGAAGCTGTCGGGCGGCCAGAAGCAGCGCGTCCGCTTCGCCATGGCCCTGGTCGCCGACCCCGACCTCCTCGTCCTCGACGAGCCGACGGTCGCCATGGACGTCGAGACCCGCCGCGACTTCTGGCAGACCATGCACAAGACCCGCCGCACGGTCCTGTTCGCCACCCACTACCTCGACGAGGCCGAGCAGTTCGCCGACCGTGTCGTGCTCATGCGCGAGGGCCGCGTCATCGCCGACGGCTCCGTCGCCGACATCCGCGCCCACGTCACCGGCCGCCGCCTCACCGCCGTGGTCGACGCCCCCGACGCCGCCCGGCTGGCCGCCCTGCCCGGCGTCACCGACGTCGACGTGCGCGGCAACACGATCACCCTCGGCTGCGCCGACAGCGACCTCGCCGTCCGCGCCCTCCTCGCCGACCCCACCGCCCGCGACATCGAGATCACCGCCATGAGCCTTGAGGACGCCTTCCTGGCCCTCACCACCGAAGGAGCCACCCGATGAACGCGCAGTACCTCCTGCTCGAATGCCGCCGGATCATGCGCTCGGGCCGCTTCCTGATCTTCAGCATGGTCATGCCCGCGGTGCTCTTCGTCCTCCTCGTCGGCATGTACGGCGGGAACGGCTCCACCTACGAGGACGGCAGCTCCGTCGCCGCCGCCATGATGGTCAGCATGGGCGCCTTCGGCGCGATGTCGGCCGCCCTGTCCACCGGTGCCCGCGTCGCCGTCGAACGCGGCAACGGCTGGCAGCGCCAGCTCCGCCTGACACCGATGAGCCCGGCGAGCTACCTCTACACCAAACTCATCGTCGCGATGCTCGTCGCCGTCCCCTCGATCGCGCTCGTCAGCGTCCTCGGCGCCACCGTCGAAGGCGTCAGCCTCAGCGCCGGCGGCTGGGTCATGGCGACCGCCGGACTGTGGCTCGGAGCCATCCCCTTCGCCGCCCTGGGCCTCCTCATCGGCCTGAGCATCCCCGCCGACAGCCTCCCGTCGGTCATGGGCCTGTCCTCGATGGTCCTTGGCATGCTCGGCGGCATGTGGATCCCCGCCCAGATCGCCCCCGACTGGCTCTCGGCGATCATGAAGGCCACCCCGAGCTACTGGTTCACGCAACTCGGCCAGTCGGCCCTCTACGACAACAAGAACCTCCTCACCGCCATCGCCGTCCTGGCCGCCTACACGATCGTCGCCGGACTCCTCAGCGCGCGGCGCTTCGTCACCAGCGCCCAGCGGGCATAGTTGTCAACCGTGACCGGCGAAACCACCGCAGCCACCCGTCCCGACAAGGACGGGTGGCTCCGTCGCGCCAAGGGTTTCCGGCTCGCCGGAGTCGGCATCAGCGCCTTCTTCACCCTCTACCTGACCTCGCTGGCCGCCGAGGCCCTGGAGAGCAACCCGCACCACGTCCCCACCTGGCTCATCATCGGGCTCTACGCCGTCTACGGCGTCGTGTTCGTGTCGGTCCCGTTCCTCAGCGTCCGCACCAACGCGCGCTTCCGCGTCGGCGTCTTCGTGTTCCTGTTCGCGACCGCCACCGTCCTGGTGTGGCTCGGCGGCATCGGCACCGTCTTCGTGTTCATCTACCCGATCAACATGCTCGCGTTCGCCGCGCCACTGCGGGTCGCGCTCACCGTCGACGTCGTCGTCCTCGGCGCCCTCGCCGTCGCCACCCTCGTCCTCGAAGACCGCGACACCGCCATGGGCCAACTCCTGCTCTTCGGTTCGCTGGCCATCGTCACCCTCCTCATGGGCCGCCTGATCCACACCAACCGCGCGCTCATCAAGGCCCACGACGAGATCGCCGGACTCGCCACGCGGGAGGAACGCAACCGCATCGCCCGCGACCTGCACGACATCCTCGGCCACACCCTGACCACCATCACCGTCAAGGCCGCGCTCGCCCGCAGGCTCCTGGAATCGGGCGCCGACCACGCCGGGGAACGCGCCGAAACCGAGATCGCCGACGTCGAGCAGCTCGCCCGCCAGACCCTCGGGGAGGTCCGCGCGACCGTCTCCGGCTACCGCGAGACCAGCCTCGCCGGTGAACTCGCCGCGATCCGCGCGGCCCTCGCCGCCGCCGACATCGCCGCCGACCTGCCCAGCGCGATCGACGAGATCGACGAACCACAGCGCACCGCCTTCGCCTACGCCCTGCGCGAAGGCGTCACCAACGTCATCCGGCATTCCCACGCCGACCGCTGCACCGTCCGGATCGGACCCTCGCGGCTGGAGATCCACGACGACGGCCGCGGCGGGCACGCCCCGGCCGGCAACGGCCTCAACGGACTGCGCGAGCGCCTCTCGGCGATCGGGGCACTCCTGACGGCCGGTCCCGCACCCGACGGCGGCTACACACTCACCGTGAGGCTGGAGAAATGATCAGGGTCCTCATCGCCGACGACCAGGCGCTCGTGCGCGGTGCCCTGGCCAGCATGCTCGGCCTGGAGCACGACATCGAGATCGTCGCCCAGGCCGGCGACGGCGACGCCGCGGTCGCCGCCGTCGCCGCGCACTCCCCCGACGTCGCGCTCATCGACGTCCAGATGCCCGGCACCGACGGCCTGACCGCCGCGGCGCGCATCGGCCGCGAGCATCCCTCGTGCCGGGTCATCATCTGCACGACCTTCGGGCGGCCCGGCTATCTGGCCCGCGCGATGGCGGCCGGGGCGCACGGCTTCATCGTCAAGGACGCCCCGCCCGAGCAGCTCGCCGACGCCGTCCGGCGCGTCGCGGCGGGCCTGCGCGTGCTCGATCCCGCGCTCGCGGCGGAGTCCCTGTCGCACGGCGCGTGCCCGCTGACCGACCGCGAGCGCGACGTGCTGCGCGCCGCCGTGGAGGGCGGCACGATCCGCGACATCGCCCGTTCGCTGCACCTCACCGACGGAACGGTCCGCAACCACCTGTCGTCGGCGATCGGGAAGACCGGCGCGCGGACGCGCGCCGAGGCCGCCCGCATCGCCGAGGACAAGGGATGGCTGTGAGCTAGCGGCCGAGGGCCGCGCGGACGTCGGCGACCAGTGTCTCGGCCGCGTCGACTGTCGCCGAGATGTCCCCCGGGGTGGCGCCGACGGCACCGAGCAGGGCCGTGACGCGCCCACCGAAGCCGTCGACGGCGCCGAGTGCGTCGGTCGCGGCGACCATGCCCTTCTCGTTGATGAGCCAGCGTTCGGCGTGTGCGTGCAGGGCATGGCACAGGACGCCGACGACGCGGAAGAGGCAGCCCGCGGTGTAGGCGGGGTCGGTGCCCTTGGCCCCGTAGCGGGCGGAGGCGGTGAGGAAGTCGGCCTCCCAGAGCGCGTCGAGAAGTGCGTCACGGAGCGCCCGCGGGTATGCGGCGGTCGCGGCCTGGAGTTCGCGAAGTTCGCCGGTGGGGTCGGCGAGGATCCTGGCGAAGGCGACTTCGCCCGCGTAGGTGTGGGAGTAGAAGCCGAGCGGGTGGCCGGGCTGGACGGCGAGCTCGAAACGGCCGTCGCGGCAGTCGTTCCAGACGCGGTCCACGCGGTCGAGGTCGCGGTAGATCCAGTCGACACGCCACGCGCCGACGGTGAGCCAGCCGCCGCCGTCGACCCAGGGGCCCCAGCCGCCGGGTTCGGTGACCTCGGTGGACCGGCCGGAGACGTCGGCGGCGAGCGCGCGGAGGACGTCGACGTCGGGGCGGCCGCGGTAGTAGAGACCGAGGTCGATGTCGGAGTCGGGGCGGTGGGTCCCGCGAGCACGACTGCCGCCGAGGGTGACGGCGACGACGCCGGGTACCGATACGAGCCGATCGGCGACGGCCTTGAGTTCGGTGTCCTCCACGATGGGCAGTGTGCCCCACGGGGTGATCTTGCGGCAAGGATTTCACCTTCTCTTCAGCCGGTGTCAATACCGTTCCCGGCCCTCCCCCGGGCAAGCTGGGGCTTCCCACCCCGCCCCCACAGGACTGGACCGTGTCTGCCGAGCCCATCGCCGCCCCGCACGCCTCCGCGCCCGTCGTCCCCGCTCCACGCGACAGTCCGGAGGCCGCGCCGGCCGACCGGCCCCCTCGCGAGCACCGGCACGACATCGACGTCCTGCGGCTCATCTGCGCCGTCGGGGTCGTCATGGGGCACGTCGGCGGGGACTACCTCATGTCCGTCGACGTCGATCCCGCAAAGGGTTCCGCCACGTACTGGACCGGCATGGTCTTCGACTCCTTCAGCCATTTCGCGGTCCCGATGTACTTCGCGATCGCCGGCTGGGCGGTACTGGTCGGCGCGCCGCCGAAGGACGGCAGGCGCCTGGCGCAGCGCCTGGTGCGCGTCGTGATCCCGCTGTTCGTGTGGACCGCGATCTATCTCGCCTGGGGCCGTCTGAACGGCACGAACGGCGGCTCGTCGGCCGAGTTCGCCTGGCAGTCGCTGCTCGGGACGATCCGGCCCGCCTACCACCTCTGGTATCTCTACACCTACGTCCCCGTCGTGCTCTTCCTCGGCTTCATCGTCCTGCTGAAGGCCGGGAAGCGGCCCTGGGGCATCGCCCTGGCCCTGCTCGGTTTCGCCGTCGCGGGCAAGCACACCGGCGACCTCGCGCAGTTCACCGGCTGGGAGCTGCCCACCTTCGCCTGGGGCTTCGGCGTCTACCAGGTCGTGTACGCCGCCGCCGGTGCGATGGTGCTGGCGTTGCACAACCGCAGGCTCCCACGCTGGGTCTGGCCGCTGGTCGCGACCGCGGCCATGGGCGGCGTGATCTGGTACCAGCACGCGGTCCATTACGTGATCCCGAACTCGAACCTGATCACCGCCGCGCTGATGCTCGGCGTGGCCCTGACGATCAGCCGGATGCGGGTGCCCGAGCGCATCCGCCCGCTCGTGGGCAAGCTGGGCGGCGCCGCCCTCGGCGCCTACATGGTCCACGTGCTCGTGCTGCGCACCCTCAGCGACTGGATCGCCCACCCCGGCCACGGCTGGTTCCCGGCGATCGCCGTCGCGGTGGGACTCACCGCGGCGACGCTCGTGATCGCCTTCGGCGCGAGCCTGCTGTGGGGAAGGCTGAAACTGCGCCGGCTGCTGGGGTAGGGCTACCCGCCGGTACGGGCGGCCGTGCCGGCACGGCGCCGCAGCTTGCGCAGGACCCGGCTGCGCTCGTGGTTCATGTCGAGGAGGGTCCGTTCCAGGATGTCCTGCGGCATGCGGCCCAGCGCGTCGGCGGCCATGCGCTTGAGGCGGCGCCCGGCGTGCGCCTCGTAGCGGCCTGCGGTCATCACGTGGAAGGCGATCATCGCGCAGTACGTGCGGACGGCCTTGGGCAGGAAGCGTTCGGCCTCGGCGTCGTCGCCGACCATCTCCAGAAGCGCGTCGTGCGCGGGCAGGAAGTCGAGCTGCCGGACGTCGCCGATCTGGGTCAGCGAGGTCGTGACACCGCGGCGGTAGAAGACCCCGAGCAGCCCGGCGACCGCGAAGGTCTTCGCCGTCAGGTGCAGCCGCCAGGTGAACAGCCGGTCCTCGGCGGTCCGCAGGTTCTCGTCGAAGCGCATCCCGCCGTCGGCGAACAGCCCGCGACGGTAGATCGCGGCCCACACGAAGGGGTAGTCCACCATCGTCTCGGAGTCGGCCGGGGTGATCACGTCGCGCGGGTTCAGGACCCACCCGCGCGGGGCGCCGGGAGCACGCACGGCCGTGCGTTCCAGCCCTTCGACGCGGACGTGGTCGGTCCGCACGAAATCGCAGCCGAGCCGCTCGATCGCACCGACCAGTTCCGCGAGATACCCGGGCCGGTACCAGTCGTCGCCGTCGAGGAAGGTCAGGTACTCGCCCTTGGCGGCGTCGATGCCGCTGTTGCGGGCCCTGGCGATGCCCCTGTTCTCCGGGTGCCTGATCACCGTGGTGTCGTGGCGTCCCCGCGCCCAGGCGTCCAGGATCCGGCTCGTCCCGTCGGTGGAGCAGTCGTCGACGAGGAGGAACTCGGTGCCCTCCGACGCGTTGGTGGCCAGCCCGCGCAAGGTGTCGCGGGCGAGATCCACCACGTTGTAGAACGGGACGATCACGGACAGCTTGGTCACTTCGGTTCTCCAGTCGCGGGTGTCGGCGGTACGGTCGCCAGGCCATGCCGGACCCTGGCCGACCCGGTCACCTCGGCGAGGAAGCCGGCCGCGTGCTCGCTCGCGTCCGCCGTGAGCCATTCCGGCCCGATCTCCTGGATGACCACGTCGACGCCGGTCCCGGCGAGCATCAGCGGCAGGGTGTGGACCATCGTCGACGGAAAACTGATGACGGTGCGCGCCGTCGGCCCGGTGCGGGCGTGCAGTTCGAGGGGAAGCTCGGGGTGGACCACCTCGACGCCGGTGCTCGCCACGAGCGCGGCCAGCTTGTCGGGGCTCTCTCTGCGGTGGGCGAGGTACCGGGTCACGCCGTGCCCGGTGACGAGACGCTTGACGCCCTCGAAGTAGGCCTCCCGCGAGACGACGCCCGTCTCGACGAGGGAGGTGCCCAGGAGGTCGACGGTGTCGATGACCTCGGGCGGCCCGAAGCGCGCCTTCGCCCACGCGTAGGTGTTGACCGTCAGCCGCACGCCTTCGGGCGCCGTCACCTCCAGCGAGGTGAAGACCTCCGGTTCGCGCGCGGCGAGCCACCGGGTCGCGCGCAGGGCGCGACCCGGTGGCCGATGCGTGCTGTGCCAGCGGACGAGGGGCCGTCGCCCGGCGAGCCGGGCGACGAACTCGATGGTGGCGGTCCCGTCGTCGACGACGACGACCCGCCGTGCCCGCGACAGCGGCAGAAGCGACTGCGCGAGCTGCGAGAAGGGATCGCCGAGGACCAGCGTGGCGGCGCGACACACCCGCGCCGACAGCACCGCTCCGCAGCGGGCCAGTTCCCGCATCCCGTCCCGTGGCGAGTACAACGACACCGTCAGGCCTTCGGCCCGGGCCAGTGCCGCCATCGCCCGCAGCTGCTCGCGCGCGGCGGCGGCCCGCGGGAGGATCACCGCGGCCGTCACCTCGCGCGGGTCGGCCGTTCCGTCACCGTGGGTCCACTCCAGCAGGTTCAGGATCTGTGCCGGGCTTTCGAGCAGCGCGAGCGTACGGGTCATGCCGGTTGCTGCTCCATGGACTCGGCGACCTGGCCGGGAACGCGGCGCAGCTTCTTCATCGCGGCCTTCTCACCTTCGTAGACCTGCTTGACACCGTCGCCGAGAGACGCCTCGACGGTGCGGATGTCACGCACGAGGCGCTGCAAGCCCTGCGGCTCGACGGAGGCGGCCTGGTCGGAGCCCCACATCGCGCGGTCGAGGGTGATGTGACGCTCGATGAACACCGCGCCGAGCGCGACGGCGGCAACGGTCGTCTGGAGGCCGGTCTCGTGGCCGGAGTAGCCGATCGGCACGTTCGGGTACTCGCGCTCCAGCGTGCCGAGCATGCGCAGGTTCAGCTCGTTCGTCGGTGCCGGGTAGGTGCTGGTGGTGTGGCAGAGCAGGACGCGGTCGCTGCCGAGGACCTCGACGGCGTGCCGGATCTGCTGGGGCGTCGACATGCCGGTCGAGGCGACGATCGTCTTACCGGTCTCGCGCAGACGGCGCAGCAGGTCGTCATCGGTCAGGCACGCCGAGGCGACCTTGTGCGCCGGGACGTCGTACGGCTCCAGGAAGTCGACACTCGGGACGTCCCACGGCGAGGCGAACCAGTCGATGCCGCGCTTGCGGCAGTGCTGGTCGATCGCGTGGTAGTCGTCGGCGTCGAACTCGACCTTGTGCCGGTAGTCGAGGTAGGTCATCCGGCCCCAAGGGGTGTCACGCTCGATCCCCCACTGGTCGCGGGGAACGCAGATCTCGGGGGTGCGCTTCTGGAATTTGACGGCGTCGCAGCCGGCGGCCGCGGCCGCGTCGATGAGGGCGAACGCGTTGTGCAGGTCGCCGTTGTGGTTGATGCCGATCTCGCCGGTGACGTAGACGGGGCGGCCGGGGCCGACCTCGCGGTCACCGAGCTGACGCATTCGAACGGTGGTCATCTCGCGTTCAGTTCCCTTCCAATGTCGAGCCAAGCAGCCACGCCGCGATCTCGCGGATCGCGCCATGTCCACCGCGCGTGCCGGTCACGGCACGCGCGGCCGCCCGTACGACCTCATGGGCGTCGGCGACCGCTACGGGCCATCCGACAAGGTCGAAGCAGGGCAGGTCGTTGACGTCGTTGCCGACGTAGAGCACCCGTTCGGGCGCGATCCCCTCTTCCTCGCACCAGCGTTTGAGGGCGATGTCCTTGCGGTCGATGCCGTGCAGGACGGGGACCTTGAGCTTGCGGGCGCGGGCGGCCACCACCGGGTTGGTCTCGGTGGACAGGATCAGCACCGGCAGTCCCGCACGGCGCATGGCCGCGACGGCCAGCCCGTCACCGCGGTGGACGGCGACGATCTCGCGGCCGTCGGCGTCGATGAGGACCCGGTCGTCTGTCTGGGTGCCGTCGAAGTCGAGGACGACGGCGTCGACGTCGTCCTGGGACGGGGTCCTGCCCCGTTCGAGGAGCGGCGCGAGCGCGCGGGCGCGCAGGAGGTCCGAGGGGTCGTCGATCTCCAGGGCGCGGGCCGGGTCGGTGGGGACCAGGGCGACACGGCCGAAGAAACGGTGGCCGTGTTCGCGCAGCCCATCGGCGCGCATCGCGTAGGCCGCGCCGGTCTCCAGGAACTCCGCGGGCCGCTGCTGGCGCATCGCGCGGTGCGCGGCGTCGTGGTTGACGCCGTGCACCCCCTTGATGGGGCCGCCGTCGGTGTCGCCCTGCCGCCAGACGAAGCCGTGGAAGGGCGCGGCGGTGAAGGAGGTGTCGGCGCCGTCGTCGAGGATCGCCGCGACCACACCGTCCACATCCGACGCCGTCAGGAACGGGCTCGTGCACTGGACCAGCACGACCACCTCGGTGCCGGCTCCCCCGTCAAGGGCGTCCATCGCGTGCAGCACCGCCGCCTCACTGGAGGCCAGGTCACCGGAGATCGCGGCCGGGCGCATCACCACCTCGGCACCGGCGTGCCTCGCCGCCGCGGCGATCCCGCCGTCGTCGGTCGACACCGCCACCCGCGTCACACGGCTCGCCGCCAGACACGCCGCCACCGCGCGCGCCACCAAGGGCACACCCGCCACCGGCGTCAGGTTCTTGCCCGGTACCCCCTTCGAGCCACCTCGCGCGGGGATCACCACCAAAACGCTCAACGCATCACTTTCCGTAGAGGAACTCACAACTGACCCCACCGGCGGATCACCGGCGCCAGCCGGTGCGCGGCGACCCGGTACACCGACCGCAGCGACCGCCTCGTCAGCCGGCGCACCGCGAGGCGCCCGGCACCCGCGGCCTCGGCCGCGACACCCGGCCGGGGCGAGCCGTCGGGCTCCAGTCCCTGCCGGGAGAGCAGACCGCGCAGGTAACCCCCCGCGCGGGACATCGTGTAATAGGGATCGAGACCCGGCAGGCCCTCGCCGTCACGGCGGGCGATCAGCTCGCCTACGCGCGCACGGACCGGCGCGAAAGGATCGACGCCGGCGGCCAGGACCCCGTTGCGCCGCAGCCAATCCGGGTCGGCGACGGGGTTGTCCCCCTCGTCCAGCTCATCCCAGGACGCCAGGCAGCCCGAGGACACGAAGTGGTGGTTGCCGAGGGACTCCCGCACACCCAGATCGGTGAGGATGACCGTCGGGATGCCCCGATGCAGCGACTCCAGCGCCGCGGTCGAACTGACCGTCACCGACAGGTCGGTGCGGTCGAGGACCTCGCCCATGTTCCCGTAGACCAGCGAGAGGTTGCCCGGAGCGTTCTCCAACCGCGCGAGGAGACGCTGGTAGGGGAAATCCTCCAGGTGCGTGGTGTGCTCCCCGGGACGGCTGCGCAGCTTCACCAGCACGTCACGCTCAGGATGCAGCCGCGCGTGCCGCGCCGCCCGCTCCAGGATGTAGAGCCGCTCACCGCGCAACGCCGGAGAGGACGGCTGGGCGGCGAAGCAGACCGTGTACCGGCGCTCGCCGCGCGTGACCGCGTCCGGGTCGTAGGGGGCACCGGAAAGGAAGGGGAGGCCCGTCTCGACGACCGACTCGGCGGGGACGCCGACGGCGGTGAAGACCTCACGGAAACGGTCGGCGTCGAAGACGCTGTTGGCCAATACGACGTCGGCGCCGGCGCGCAACAGAAGCCCGTCGGTCATCTTCTCGTAAACGACGCCGACATATCCCGTCACGACGACCGGGCGCTTCCGGCGGCCTTCCCAGGCCTTGGCGAAGCCGTGCATCGCGCTCTGCGCCACCCCGCCGGGGGCGGCCAGGATCACCACGTCGGCCTCGGCGAGCGCCGGGTCGGTGAGGAAGTCGGCGAGCGGCGCCTCGGCGAGCTCGTCGGGGCGAACGCCCACCTCATCAAGCTGGCGGGCGGTCGGAGTGGCCCTGGCGTGCAGGAACCGCGCCGTCAGGTGACACCCCGGGTCGACGCGGCGCGCCAGCAGCGCGCCCCACTTCCATCGGGTATCGGAATCGGCGAGGACATCGATCCGCAACGGTCGCACCGCCGGGGATGATGCCTGCGATCCGGCTGTCGTTGGTCCGGTCGGCACCGAACGGACACTAGGGCGGCTTCAGGTGAGTTCGCCTAAGGCAAATCCAACGCGAGGTAAACAACTCGCGTACATAAGTTCCCGGCCGCCGAATCGCCTTATCGGCCCTCTCACGCGCAATAAAGCCGATGTACTCTGCACGCGACTCCCGCAGAACAGCAGACCGCGGACCGACCGGCGCCGCTCCTCGACGCGCGCCCCGAACGCCAGGAGCACTCGTGAACGACACGGCCGCGGCCGCGACCGACGGCGGCGAGGACGCCACCGTCCAGCTGTTCCTCGCGTCCACTCTCTACGGGGCGGCGACGCTCGCGGCGGCGATCGACGCCGGGGCCTTCGGTGAGCGCGCGGCGCGGCGGATCCTGCTGGTGAGCACGAACACGCCGATCCCGGAGACGAGCACGGCGCTGGACGCCGCGCCCGGTTTCGCGCCGATCGCGCGCCGCTTCGACGAGGTCCTCGACTGGAACGCCACGATCCATCCGCAGCACCCGGCGGCGTGGGCTCCGCAGCCGGAGGACACGCCGATCTGGGAGCGGCTCCTGCGCGACCGCTGGGGTCTCGGGGAAGCGCCGGTGCGGCTGGTCGTCGAGTCCATTCAGGGCAATCCGGCGAGGGCGGTGGTCGACATCTTCGCCGACAGCGCGGTGGACCTGTACGCAGACGGGCTGATGAGCTACGGGCCGACGAGGGTGAAGATCCCCGGCGGTGTCGGCGGCCGGGCCGTCCGGTTGCTGCACCTGGACCTGGTGCCGGGTCTGACGCCGCTGCTGCTGGCCGAGCACGGTGTCGTGGCCGAGCAGGTCCCGGTGGAGGCGTTCAACGCCGTCCTCGCCGAGGTCGGCGAGGACTCCCCCGTCGACCTGCCCGCCCAGACCGGCCCCGCGCTGATGCTGGGGCAGTACCTCGCCGCGCTGGGGATCCTCACGGCCGCCGAGGAGGAGGCACTGCATCACCGGATGCTCGCCGGTCTGCTGGCGGCCGGGTACCGGTCGATCATCTTCAAGCCGCACCCGAGCGCGCCCGGCGGCACCGCCGAGACCCTCGCCAAGGCCGCGGCCGACAAGGGCGCCGAGCTGACGATCGTCGACACGCCGGTGCTCGCCGAGACGCTCTTCGCGCGACTGCGGCCGTCCCTTGTGGTCGGCTGCTTCTCCACGGCGCTGTTCACGGCCGCGACCTTCCACGGGCTGCCGGTGGCGCGGGTGGGGACGGAACTGCTGCTGCAGAAGCTGACGCCGTACCAGAACAGCAACCGCGTCCCGGTGACCATCGTGGACGCGCTGCTGCCGGATCTGGAGGCGAAGGGCTTCGCGGCGGCACCGCTGGACGTGTCGCCCGCGCGGATCGCCGAGACGCAGGCGCTGGTGACGGCCGTGGGCTACTGCATGCAGTCGCAGAACCGGCCCGACCTGCGCGAAGCCGCGGCCGCATTCCTGACCGCGCTGCCGAACGCGCGCATCCCGCGTTACTTCCGTCGGCGCCGGCTGACGGTGCTCGGCCTGCCCGGGGGCGTGCAGGGGCGCGCGGTCATCCCACGCAACCGGCTGACGCGCGGCGCGATGCGGACGGCGAAGGCACTGGTGCGCAAGGGGAAGGCGCTGAAGGGCGCGGAGTCGGGTGAGGGGTTAGAGGGGCGGGACTGAGGACCTAAGGTCTTCGGGCCGATGAAGGTCTCCAGGAGCGCGACCGAGTGCTTCTTCGCGACGGAGACGACGTTGTACCGGCTGTAGCGCCACTCCGCGCCGACGAGGTCGAGGGCCCAGCCGCAGAGGGCGAGGATGTCGGCGGACTCGTTGGCGAACTGGTAGCGGACGTACTCGTAGCGTTTGCCTTTCACCGTGGTGTGGTTGACGCCGCGCCAGCCGTCGGAGTGGATGAGGCCGCGCAGGAAGGGCTTGGGGTGTGCGGTAAGGATGTCGCGCTGCCAGTGTGCGAGGACGATGGGGCGCTCGTGCTTGCGTCCCCGCCCGTGCTGAGGGAAGAGGCAGGGCCAGTGCCGCGAGTGCGACTGCACGACCGTGCACCCGCCTCGCGTCACGCGGCCCGTCCGGTTCGGCAACACGGCCCGCATGGCTTGCGCGCACTCAACGAGCAGGTCGGTATAGGCGGCCGTGCAGGAGATCCGCAGCCGTGGCGTGTCACGGACCGCGGAGATGTCGCCGTCGCCGAGGTACAGGCCGAGGAGATAGGCGTAGCTCACCGGATCGGCCGGGAACCCGGCCGGATCATCGCACCGAAAGCAGGATGCGCCCCAGGGGTGAGTAGGATCGTCCGTGGCGAAGACCTTGCGGCACCAGTCCCGGACGGTGGGGCACGGAAGTCCGTGGGCGCGAGCAGTTTCGGCTATGGTCGCCCCGCCCGCGTACATTTCACGGGCCTTGCGGCGAAGCTCCAGCGAATACATGGAACGACCATCGCCGACAGGTACGACAATTCTTAAGACGCCGCTTCGAAAGCATGATTGGTGCCCTGGGTGGGATTCGAACCCACACTGAATGGAGTTTGAAGCCATTTTCTCTGCCAGTTGGAATACCAGGGCTTATTCAATTCTTTCGATGCCCTCGGCGAGGACTCAAACCAAAACCGGACAGTCCTCGCCAACACCAGACGCCATCCTACAGACCCCGCCGCGCCGACCGCACGCCCGTATCCGGGCGGCCGGTGCGTCCCACACCGCGAGCGGTCAGCGGCGGCCTCCGGCGCCGACCGGATAGGCTACTACCTCGCGCACGTGACCGGCACGAACGCACGCGCGCACGACCTTCCAGACGGACATCGAGAGGGCAGGCAGTCATGGCCGAAGAACCGCGCCGACGCGTACTCATCGCCGAGGATGAGGCGTTGATCCGGCTCGATCTGGCCGAGATGCTCACCGAGGAGGGCTACGACGTCGTCGCCGAGGCCGGCGATGGCGAGACGGCCGTCAAGCTCGCCGAGCAGCACCGTCCTGACCTGGTGATCTGCGATATCAAGATGCCCATCATGGACGGCCTGGCCGCGGCCGAGAAGATCGTCTCCGGGCGCATCGCGCCCGTGGTCATCCTGACCGCGTTCAGCCAGCGCGACCTCATCGCGCGCGCCAACAGCGCCGGCGCGATGGCCTACCTCGTCAAGCCCTTCCAGAAGAGCGACCTGGTGCCCGCCATCGAGGTCGCGATCGCCCGTTTCGCCGAGATGGTCGCCCTCGAACGGGAGGTCGCCGACCTCTCCGAGCGCCTGGAGACCCGCAAGCTCATCGACCGCGCCAAAGGCCTGTTGATGACGCGCTACGGGATGGCCGAGCCCGACGCCTTCCGCTGGGTCCAGCGGACCGCCATGGACCACCGTCTGTCCATGGGCGAGGTTGCCGCGCGGATCATCGCCGAAACGACCGAGGAGAAGGCCGCCGAGGGGCCACCCGAGTCGGTCTGATCGATTAACCGTTTGGCTGCTCTTAGCTCCTCCGCGCGGTTTTTCGTCACGTTAGATGACCTTGGCGGACACAGTACGATAACGGTTTGCCTTCACCTAACGTGAGCCCCTTCACAAGAACCCTCTTGCGCGATAACGTCCGTCGCCAGCGGGCCAGTTTCCGGCCTGTGCAGTCCTGAGCAAGGGTTGCTTCGGACAATGGTCCGATTCGCCCTGCCCTCAGGACCACCCGGGATCTCCAGGAGGGCAAGACTCGTGAGGCGAACACTCGTACGCACGCTGACCGGTGTGGCGGTCGCTGCGGCTCTGATCGGGACGGCGGCCTGCGCCCCGGCGGACAAGTCGGACGACACCGGCAGCGGTGGCTGCACCTACAAGATCGCGATGATGGGCCCGATCACCGGTCCGAACGCGGGTCTGGGCAAGCCGATCCTCGAATCGGTGAAGCTGGCGGTCGATCAGCACAACAAGAAGGACGCCGCGCACTGCGTCACCCTCGTCGAGTCCGACGACAAGGGCGACGAGGCCGTGGCCCCCGGTCTCGCCCAGCAGCTCGTCCAGGACCAGAAGGTCCTCGGCGTCGTCGGCCCGGCGTTCTCCGGCCCGACGAAGGCCTCCGGGCAGATCTTCGAAGACGGCGCCCTGCCGATCATCTCGGCCTCGGCGACCCGTCCCGACCTCGCCGACAACGGCTGGAAGACCTTCCACCGTTCGCTCGGTAACGACGCCAGCCAGGGCCCGGCCGTCGGCAAGTTCATCAAGGACACCCTGAAGGCCGCCAAGGTCTTCCTCATCGACGACAAGAGCGAGTACGGCACGGGCCTGGCCGACCAGGCCGCGACCGCGCTCGGCTCGGCCGTCGTCGACCGCCAGTCGATCCAGCCCAAGCAGACCGACTTCTCCGCGATCGCCTCGGCCGTCAACGCCGCCAAGCCCGACGTGGTCTTCTTCGCCGGTTACTACGCCGAGGGCGGCCCGCTCGCCAAGGCGCTGAAGACCGCCGGTGTGACCGCGACCTTCGTCGGCCCCGACGGCATCAAGGACCAGGGCTTCATCGACGGTGCCGCCGACGCCGCCGACGGCTCGATCATCACCTGCCCGTGTGTTCCCGCCGAGAAGGCGACCGGAACCTTCGCCGCCGACTACAAGGCGATGTTCGGTGCCGACGCCGGCACCTACGGCGCCGAGGCCTACGACGCCGCGACGGTCTTCCTGACCGGCATCTCGGCCGGTGTGGACAGCCGCGCGAAGATGCTCGAACACGTCAACGCCTACGACGCCCCCGGCGTCTCCAAGCACATCAAGTTCGACGACAAGGGCGAGATCGACAAGTCCGTCATCGTCATCTGGACCTACGACGTCGTGGACGGCAAGATCGTCGCCCGCGAGCCGATTCAGTAACCCCGACCCGAGTTTCCGTGGGCACGGCCTGCTCCGCTTCGGCCGTGCCCACGGCGCTCCCCGGGACCTGACGGTCCATTAAGGACGTGATTTGTGGACTTCTTCCAAGGTATGGCCGACAATTTCTCCAACCTTTGGACGATCATCGGCGACCTCACCGTCACCGGCCTGACCCAAGGGGCGATCTACGCGCTCATCGCCCTGGGTTACACCCTCGTCTACGGCGTGCTCCAGCTGATCAACTTCGCGCACTCGGAGGTCTTCCTCGTCGGAGCCTTCGGCAGCGTGATGGTGTGGGGCTGGCTCGGATACAGTTCCGGCGCCGCGGCCGTACCGCCCCTGCTCGTCGTGATCGGGATGCTCCTGCTGGGAGCCGTGACCGCGTCGATATTCTCCGGCGGGACGGCCCTCATCATCGAGCGCGTCGCCTACCGGCCGCTACGGCGAAAGAACGCGCCGAGGCTGATCTTCCTGATCACCGCGATCGGCGCCTCGGTGGCCATCTCGGAGATCGTCGGCCTGCTCGTCGACCGCAAGGTCGTCTCGACCCCGGCCCTGGTGCACCAGAAGTTTCAGGTGTGGTTCGACCCGAGCGACATCGGCCTCAACATCAACTCCTTCGGCATCACCAACCTCCAGATCGGGATCGTGCTCTGCGC
This sequence comes from Phytomonospora endophytica, assembly GCF_014202425.1. Taxonomy (GTDB): domain Bacteria; phylum Actinomycetota; class Actinomycetes; order Mycobacteriales; family Micromonosporaceae; genus Phytomonospora; species Phytomonospora endophytica. The sequence continues at coordinate 175,232 of NZ_JACHGT010000007.1, forward strand.
GATCGGGATGTGGCTGGCGCTCGACCTGTTCCTCAACCGCACCAAGTTCGGCCTGGGGATCCGCTCGGTGGCCCAGGACGAGGACACCGCGGCGCTGATGGGCGTCAACAAGGACCGCGTCATCATGCTCACCTTCCTCCTCGGCGGTCTCGCCGCGGGCGTGGCGGCGGTCCTGTACAACCTGAAGTTCCCCCAGATCACCTTCGACATGGGCTTCCTGCTGGGCATCAAGGCGTTCACCGCCGCCGTGCTCGGCGGCATCGGGAACCTGCGTGGCGCCCTCGTCGGCGGTCTCGTGCTCGGCCTCGTCGAGAACTGGGGCGCGGGCTTCTTCGGCAACGACTGGATGAACGTCACCGCGTTCGTCGTCCTCGTCGTCGTGCTGATGTTCCGTCCCACCGGAATCCTCGGTGACTCCCTCGGGAAGGCGAGAGCATGACGCTGACCGACAAGCTGCGCACGGCCGGGCAGAAGATCCGCACGGCCGACGAGAAACGGGCCTCCTTCATCCAGGGCGCCCGCGGACGCTGGCACGACCTGCCGAAGGCGTGGCGCATCGCCGCCGCCCTCGCCGGCGTCGTCGTGCTCTTCGCGCTGCCGAACCTCTACATCCCCGGAATCCCGTTCCGCACCGACGAGGTCGACGGCGGGAACTCCTTCGGGTTCGTGCTGTCCACCATCGCCATCTACGTCCTCGTGGCCATCGGCCTCAACGTCGTGATCGGCATGGCCGGCCTGCTCGACCTCGGCTACATCGGGTTCTACGCCGTCGGCGCCTACTCGGTGGCCCTGTTCGGGTCACCGCAGTCGATCGTCGCCACGAAGTTCCCCTGGCTGATCTGCGTGCCGATCGCGATCGCCCTGGCCATGGTCTCCGGGGTCATCCTCGGGACACCGACCCTGCGGTTGCGCGGCGACTACCTCGCCATCGTCACCCTCGGCTTCGGTGAGATCGTGCGCCTGATCGCGGTCAACGCCGAGTTCACCAACGGCACCTCCGGACTCGGCGGGATGCCCACCCCGCCCGGCACCTGGCCGGCCGGCACCGAACTCGAAGGTACGAAACTGTTCAGCGTCAACGACTCCCGGCCGTTCTACTGGCTCACGCTGGTGCTGATCTTCGCGGTCATCTTCGGGGTCAAGCAGCTCGAACGCAGCCGGGTCGGACGCTCCTGGCTTGCCCTGCGCGAAGACGAGGACGCCGCCTCCCTCATGGGCGTGGCGACCTTCCAGTTCAAGCTCTGGGCCTTCGCCATCGGCGCCGGCATCGGCGGCCTCTCCGGCGCCATGTTCGCCAGCCGCAACGGCCACTTCGGCTCCAACAGCATCACGCTGCTGCTGTCGATCATGTTCGTCGCGGCGGTCGTGCTCGGCGGCCAGGGCAACATCCTCGGCGTCACCGTCGGCACGGTCCTGGCGTTCTATCTGCCCGAACGCTTCCGGTCCTTCGCCGACAAGCGCGACCTGATCTTCGGCCTCGCGCTGATCCTCATCATGGTGCTGCGCCCGCAGGGCCTCCTGCCCAGCAGACGCCGGGCCCGGGAGCTGGCCGACCGCAGACAGGAAGCGAAGGAGGCGACGATCGTTGGCTGAGTCGATCGCGGACGAAGAGACCGTCGCGGACCCGTCGACCCTGCTGTCGGTGGACAACGTGACGCTGAGATTCGGTGGCGTCGTCGCCCTGGACCAGGTCGAGTTCGAGGTGCGCCAAGGCGAGATCCTCGCGCTCATCGGCCCCAACGGCGCCGGGAAGACCACGTGCTTCAACGTGATGACCGGGCTCTACAAGCCGACCGAGGGCAAGGTCCGCTTCGACGGCAAGGTCCTCACGGGCCGCAAGCCCCACCTCATCACCCGAATGGGCATCGCACGCACCTTCCAGAACATCCGCCTGTTCCCCGAGATGACGGCCATGGAGAACATCCAGGTCGGCGCCGACGCGCATCACAAGACCAGCGTCGTCGGCGCGCTGCTGCACCTGCCGCGGCACGTCCGGGAGGAGAAGGACGGACGGCGCCTGGCCGCCGAACTCCTGGAGTTCGTGGGCCTTGAGGGACGCGGCGGCGAACTCGCCCGCAACCTCCCCTACGGCGACCAGCGCCGGCTGGAGATCGCGCGGGCACTGGCCACCCGGCCGAAACTGCTGTGCCTCGACGAGCCGGCCGCCGGCTTCAACCCGGCCGAGAAGGAGCGGCTCCAGCAGCTGATCCGCGACATCCGCGAACGCGGGCACACCGTCCTGCTCATCGAGCACGACATGCGCCTGGTGATGGGTGTCGCCGACCGGATCGTGGTGCTGGAGTTCGGTCAGAAGATCGCCGACGGCGCGCCCGCCGAGATCCGCGAGGATCCTCGGGTCATCGCCGCCTACCTGGGGGTGCCCGAGGATGCTGCTTGAGATCGAGGACCTGAACGTCCACTACGGGCGCATCCAGGCGCTGCACGGGATCAGCCTGACCGTCGACGAGGGCGAGATCGTGGCCCTCATCGGCGCCAACGGCGCGGGCAAGTCCACCACCATGCGGGCCATCTCCGGACTCCGGCGGGCCTCGGCGGGACGGATCCTGTTCGGCGGGGACGACATCACCCGCATGCGGGCCGACCGCCGGGTCGTCGCCGGGATCTCCCAGGCACCGGAAGGCCGCGGGATCTTCCCCGGCATGACGGTCCTGGAGAACCTGACGATGGGCGCCTACACCCGCAAGGACAAGGCGGCCGTGGCCGCCGACCAGCAGCGGGTGTTCGAGCTGTTCCCACGCCTCGCCGAGCGGCGCAAGCAGCCCGGCGGGACCCTGTCGGGCGGTGAGCAGCAGATGCTCGCGATCGGCCGTGCGCTGATGTCGCGGCCGAAGCTGATGCTGCTCGACGAGCCCTCGATGGGGCTGGCGCCGATGCTCATCCGGCAGATCTTCGACATCATCCTGGAGATCCGCGAACAGGGCACCACGATCCTGCTCGTCGAGCAGAACGCGCAGCAGGCGCTGTCACGCGCCGACCGCGCGTACGTGCTGGAGACCGGGGCGATCACCCGCTCCGGTTCGGGTTCGGACCTGCTGGTCGACCCGGCGGTGCGCGACGCCTACCTCGGCGTGGCCTGATCGCCGACGACGCGGGCGCCCCGGGTGGATTCACCCGGGGCGTTCGCTATTCCCAGGCTTTCGGGTCCTCTGTGAAGCGGCGGACCTTGTCGGGGAGCTCACCGGCGGCGACGTCGGCGACGGTGACCGATTCGAGGATCTCGCGTTCGCTGGCGCGCAGGGCGATCCAGACGTCCTGGAGAGCCGCCGCGGCACCCGGGTAGCCGAGGTGTTCGGGCCGGTGGCCGCGCACGCCGAGAAGCGGGCCGTCGACGACGCGGATCACGTCGGCGAGGCTGATCTCGGCGGCCGGAAGCGCCAGGCGATGGCCACCGTCGGGGCCGCGCCGGCTCGTCACGAGCCCGCCCCGGCGCAGCTGGAGGAGGATGCTCTCCAGGAACTTCGCCGGGATCTCCTGGGCGGTGGCGAGCCGTTCGGCGCTGACCGGGTCCTCACCCGACACGGCGAGCTGCACGGTCGCGCGAAGCGCGTAGTCGACCCGCGCGGAGAGGCGCACTAGGGCACCCCGGCGGGGATCGAGGGCATGGCCCGCAGCAGGCCCTCCTGAACGGCGCTGGCGATGTGGCGGCCGTCGGCGGCGAAGAACTGGCCCGTGGCCAGGCCCCGGCCGGCCGAGGCGGAGGGGCTGAGCGAGTCGTAGAGGAACCACTCGTCGGCACGGAACTGGCGGTGGAACCACATCGCGTGGTCCAGGCTCGTGCCCAGGTACCCGCCCGGACCCCAGACCTCGCCGTGCTGGTTGAGGACGGTGTCGAGGAGGGTCAGGTCACTGGCGTAGGTGAGGACGCAGACGTGGATGAGCGGATCGTCGGGGAGTTTCCCGTCGACCTTCATCCAGACGCGCTGCTCGGGCCCGCCGGGACGGGCACCGGAGCGCGCGAAGCCCGACTCGCCGATGTAGCGCACGTCGATGGGGCGCGGCGTGCGCGCCCAGATCCCGAGCCGGTCGGGGGTGTCGGCGAGGCGCTTGGCCAGCGTCGGCACCTCGCCGGGCGGCGGGACGTCGGGCATCTCGTCGGCGTGTTCGAGGCCCTGCTCGCCGATGTGGAAGGACGCCGACATGAAGAAGATCGTCTTGCCCTGCTGGAGGGCGACGACGCGGCGCACCGAGAAGGAGCGACCGTCGCGGATGCGTTCGACCTCGTAGACGATCGGCAGGGTCGAGTCGCCCGGCCGCACGAAGTACCCGTGCAGCGAGTGGACGTGCCGGTCGGCGCTGATGGTGCGGCCGGCCGCCACGAGGGCCTGCCCGGCGACCTGTCCCCCGAAGACGCGCTGTGGCGCGACCTGGGGACCGGCGCCGCGGTAGATGTCGCCGTCGATGTGCTCGAGATCGAGGACGCGGAGGAGGTCGTCGACCGCGTCCTGTCCGACGAGGATGTTCATGTCGTCCCCTCGCTGTTCTCGGCTGCGGTCATCGGCCGCGGGTCCTCGTGGCGGGCTCGGCTCATTCCTTGTCCAGCGAACCGATGCGGTGCACGCGGATGGTGTTGGTCGAGCCGGGCGTCCCGGGCGGGCTGCCGGCCACGATCACGACGAGGTCGCCGGGCTGGGCGCGGCCAACGCTGATGAGCGCGTGGTCGACCTGCTCGAACATCTCGTCGGTGTGGTGCACGAACGGGACCAGGAAGGACTCGGTGCCCCACGACAGCGCCAGCTGGCTGCGCACCGACGGTTCCGGTGTGAAGGCCAGGAGGGGCAGGTCGCTGTGCAGGCGCGCGAGGCGCCGCACGGTGTCGCCGGTCTGGCTGAAGGCGACCAGGGCCTTGGCGTCGATGGCCTCGGCGATGTTGATGGCCGCCGCGGTGATCGCGCCGCCCTGGGTGCGGGGGGCGTGCCCGAGGTGGGGCGCGTCGATGTTGCCCGCCTCGGTCGTGGCGATGATCCGCGCCATGGTCCGCACGGTGACGATCGGGTAGCGGCCGACACTGGTCTCGCCGGAGAGCATCACCGCGTCGGCGCCGTCGAGGACGGCGTTGGCGACGTCGGAGGCCTCGGCGCGGGTCGGGCGCGAGTTCTCGATCATCGAGTCGAGCATCTGGGTGGCCACGATGACCGGCTTGGCGTTCTCGCGGCACAGCTGCACGGCGTGCTTCTGCACCAGCGGGACCTGTTCGAGGGGGAGCTCGACGCCCAGGTCGCCGCGGGCGACCATGATGCCGTCGAAGGCCATCACGATCGACTCCAGGCGGGTGACCGCCTCCGGCTTCTCGATCTTGGCGAGCACCGGGAGACGCGAGCCCAGCTCGTCCATGATCGCGTGGACCGGCTTGATGTCCTCGGGCGAGCGCACGAAGGACAGCGCGATCATGTCGACGCCGAGGCCGAGGGCGAACCTGAGGTCCGCGGTGTCCTTCTCGGACAGGGCGGGGACGCTGATCGCCACGTTCGGCAGCGACAGGCCCTTGTTGTTGGAGACCTGCCCGCCTTCGACGACGAGGCAGCGGATGTCGTCGCCGTCGACGTCGAGGACTTCGAGCGCCAGCTTGCCGTCGTCGACGAGGAGCCGGTCGCCGGCGTGGACCTCGGCGGGGAGTTTCTTGTACGTGACCGAGACGCGCTCGGCGGTGCCGGGGCAGTCGTCGCTGGTGATGGTCACGTGGTCGCCCGTGCTCCATTGAACGGGACCGTCGGTGAAGGTGCCGAGCCTGATCTTCGGGCCCTGCAGGTCGGCCAGGATGCCGATGGGCCGCCCCGTCGCTGCGGCGGCCTCCCGCACGAGCTGGTAGACCTGCTCGTGGTCGGCGTGCTTGCCATGGGAGAAGTTGAGTCGGGCGATGTCCATCCCGGCTTCTACAAGGCCCCGGATCCGGTCGGGAGTGGCGGTGGCGGGGCCGATGGTACATACGATCTTCGCGCGACGTGTCACGTCGATCAGGGTAGCCGTGGATGACCCGCCGGAATCGGCTGGGGAGGGAAGGCGCCCACCCCGCCTCGGCGGGGTGGGCATCCTGTCCGTTATGGCCGGTCAGCGGCTGTGGCAGCCGATACCGGGCCCGTCGTCGGAGGTCGGGTAGGAGCAGGTGTCCTTGTTCCCGCCGGTCGGCTTGACCAGGTAGGCGGTGTCGCTGGTGTTGTTCCAGATGTAGGAACCGCTGTTCCAGTACAGGTGGTAGGTGCTGGCGGTGCCCTTGCCGGTGTGGATCGTGACGGTCTTCTTGGCGGGGAGGCGGTAGGTGGGGAAGGTGAAGGTGTGCCCCGCCTTGTCCTTGATCTTGTATCCGGTGAGGGTGAGCGCGGTGCTGTAGTTGTTGTGGACGGTGATCCACTCGTCGTTGCGGGAGGCGTTGGAGCCCGTGTCCTTCCCCGCCGAGTCGTAGCGGATGTAACCGATGTGCAGCGTCTTCGGGTCGCTGGCGGCGTGGGCGGCGCTCGACAGGCCCAGGTTCGCCGCGAGGGCGGCGACCAGGATGAAGGCGGCCGACAGCAGACGGCGTGTGCGCATGGGGATTCTCCTTGCGTGGGCTGATTCCGGGCCCTGGGCTGGGGCCGGAATCGGAACACTACGTGTCGGAGTGGTCGCCGGCGCTCATCGGAAGCGGCGGGCCGAGCTCGGCCGATCGGGCCGTTGTATCGATCTTGACCTGCGGAAACGCGGTGCACTGTGCAGGGCTAGCGGGTGCCGGGGCGGGCCGCGTCACCCGCTCGGGCGATACGAGACGCGGGCGTTCGGGCACGGTCCCGGACGCAACGGGCGGATCGGGCGCGGTCTCGGGAAGGGGCGGCGGGACGCACTGGAATGTGCGACCTGCCGGCGGGTGCGGCTAGCGGCTCATGGTCCGGGAGATGACCATGCGCTGGATCTGGTTGGTGCCCTCGACGATTTGCAGGACCTTCGCCTCGCGCATGTAGCGCTCGACGGGGTGGTCGCGGACGTAGCCGTAGCCGCCGAGTACCTGCACGGCGTCGGTGGTGACCTTCATGGCCATGTCGGTGGCGAAGAGTTTCGCCTGCGCGGCCACGATGCCGTACGGCCGCCCGGCGTCTTTGAGGCGGGCGGCGTGCAGGGTGAGCTGGCGGGCGGCCTCGATCTGGGTGGCCATGTCGGCGAGCATGAAGCCGACGCCCTGGAAGTCGATGATGCGCGTGCCGAACTGCTGCCGCTCCTTGGCGTAGCCGGTGGCGTAGTCGCAGGCGGCCTGGGCGAGGCCGATGGCGCAGGCGGCGATGCCGAGGCGGCCGGCGTCGAGCGCGGACATGGCGATGCGGAAGCCCTCGCCCTCCTCCCCCACGAGTCGCCCGGCGGGGACGCGGGCGTCGTCGAAGGCGATCTGGGCGGTCGGGGAGGCGTTGAGGCCCATCTTGCGTTCGGGCCGCGCGGGGACGATGCCGGGTGTGGAGGCGTCGGCGAACACGCAGGACACGCCCGCCGGGCCGGGGCCGCCGGTGCGGCAGAAGACCTGGTAGAAGTCGGCGACGCCGGCGTGGGTGATCCAGGCCTTGGTGCCGTTGACGACGTAGTCCTCGCCGTCGCGGACCGCGCGGGTGGTCAGCGCCGCGGCGTCGGAGCCGCCGGCGGGTTCGGTCAGGCAGTAGCCGCCGAGGAGTTCCCCGCCGAGCAGGCCGGGCAGGTACTCCGCGCGCTGCGCGGACGATCCGAAGGCCGCCAGGGGGTAGCAGGCGAGGGTGTGGACGCTGACGGCCTCGGCGACGGTGAGCCACCGGTAGGCGAGCACTTCGAGGACCTGGAGGTAGACCTCGTAGGGCTGGCCGCCGCCACCGTCGGCCTCGTCGTAGGGCAGGCCGAGCAGTCCGGCGCGGCCGAGGACGCGCACGGCCTCGCGCGGGAACTCTCCGCGCTCTTCGAAGTCGTCGGCGAGGGGGGCGAGTTCGCGGTCGGCGATGTCACCGGCGAGTTCGAGGATCGCGGCGGCCTCGTCGGAGGGGAGCAGGCGGTACCGGTTCACAGGATCGTCACCTCGGTGGGGAGCGTGTCGAGCCGGGTCACCCCGGTGTCGGTGCACACCACGATGTCCTCGATGCGGGCGCCGTGGCGGCCGGGGATGTACACGCCGGGTTCGATGGAGAAGGCCATGCCGGGGACCAGGACGGTGTCGTCGCCGTCGACGATGTAGGGCGCCTCGTGGCCGTCGAGGCCGATGCCGTGCCCGGTGCGGTGAGTGAAGTACTCGCCGTACCCGGCGTCGGTGAGGACGGCGCGGGTGGCGGCGTCGACGGAGGCGGCGGTGACGCCGGGGCGGACGGCGTCGACTCCGGCGCGGTGGGCGGCGTGGAGGGCGCCGTAGTACTCGGTGAAGTCGGCGGGGGGCTGTCCGACGCAGTAGGTGCGGGTGCAGTCGGAGCCGTAGCCGGTGTCGACGGTGCCGCCGATGTCGACGACGACGGGCTGGCCGCGTTCGATGACGTGGTCGGAGACGTGGTGGTGCGGGCTGGCGCCGTTGGGTCCGGCGGCCACGATCGCGAAGGACACCGCGGTGTGGCCTTCGGCGATGATGGCCGCGGAGATGTCGGCGGCGACCTCGCGTTCGGTGCGGCCGGGACGCAGCCATTCGCCCATGCGGGCGTGGACGCGGTCGATGGCCTCGGCGGCGCGGGCGAGTTCGGCGATCTCGGCGGCGGACTTGATCATCCGCAGCGGCGAGAGGACGTCGCCGGCCATGGCCAGGCTGGCGCCGGGGATCGCGCCTTCGATGCCGTGCCAGTGCGCGGCCCACATGCGTTCGGCGGCGCCGATGACGCGTCGGGGCCCGTCGGCGTGCTCGTCGAGGAGGCTCGCCAGCAGCGCGTAGGGGTCCGTGCCGTCCCCGAAGTCCACCATGGAGGCTCCGGTGCCCGGGAGGGGCGAGGAGGCCGCGAGGGGGCGTTCCAGGCGCGGGACGATGAGGGTGGCGGGCCCGTTGGCGGGCACGAGGAGCGCGGTGAGGCGCTCGGAGGCGTGCGCGTCGTAGCCGGTCAGGTAGCGCAGCTCGGCGCCGGGGGTGATGACGAGGGCGTCCATCCCGGCGGCGGCGGTCGCGTCCCGAACGGCGGCGAGGCGTTCGGCGGTGTACAGCGTCTTTGCGGCATCCACGCTCGGGAGCTTAACGGTAGTTCAGGCGCGATGTCTGGCAGGCTGGCGGCATGCTGATGATCGTGGACGCTCCCGGACTGTGGTTCCGGTCCTTCTACGGCGTGCCCTCCTCGGTGCGCGCACCCGACGGCACCCCCGTCAACGCCGTACGCGGCTTCATCGACGGGCTGGCCACCCTCGTGCGATCGCGCAGGCCGTCACGGCTGGTCTGCGCCGAGGACCTCGACTGGCGTCCACAGTGGCGTGTCGATCTCCTCCCCTCCTACAAGACCCACCGCGTCGCCCCCGACGGCGAGGAGGAGGCCCCCGACGAACTCGGCCCGCAGGTCGACGTGATCCGCGAAGTCCTCGCCGCCTACGGGATCCCCATGGTCGGTTCGGCCGGTTACGAGGCCGACGACGTGCTGTGCACCCTCGCGGCGACCGCCAAGGAACCCGTCGACGTCGTCACCGGTGACCGGGACCTGTTCCAGCTCGTCGACGACGAACGCGGTGTCAAGGTCGTCTACATGGGACGCGGCATCGCCAAGGCCGAGGCCTTCGACGCCGCCGCCGTCCGCGAGCGCTTCGGCGTGGAACCGTCCCGTTACGTCGACTACGCGGTCCTGCGCGGCGACCCGTCCGACGGCCTGCCCGGCGTCAAGGGGATCGGCGAGAAGACCGCGGCGAAGCTCATCTCCGAGTACGGCGGCATCGACACCCTCGTCACCGCCGCCTCCGGCGACGCGCCGGGCATCACCCCGCGCATCCGCGGCTCCCTCACCGAGGCCGCCGCGTACCTCCAGGCGGCACCGACGGTCGTGCGGACCGTGCCCGACGTGCCCGTCGACGACGTCGACGGCGCTCTCCCGGACACGCCCGCCGACCAGGCCGCCCTCGACGCCCTGTCGGCGCGCTGGGGCCTGGCCAGCCCGCTCGGACGGCTCGCCGAGGCGATCGCCGAGGCCACGTCCTGACGCACCGGCCGCGGCCCCGGGCGGGGCCGCGGCTTCACACGTAGGCGACGACCCCGCGCTTGAGCAGGGACGCCGCGTCCTTGGCGACCTCGTGCAGGCGGTGCTTCGGGCCGACGGCCCCCGAGATCTGGCCGAGCAGGTCGACGGTCTGGCGGGTCCAGCGCACGAAGTCCCCGGCGGGCATCTCCGCGTCGGGCCCGGCGACGGCCGCCAAGACCTTGGCGAGCGGCTCGCCGCGCGCCCAGCGGTACATGGGCCACACGAAGCCGAGGTCGGGCTCGCGGGTGGCGTCGAGGCGCTTGCCGCGCTCCTCGGCGACGAGCCCCTCCCAGATCCCGAGCGTCGAGGTGACCGCCTGCGACACCGGCCCGTGCGGCAGGGTCGTGGGCAGGTCCCCGTCACGGCGGGACTCGTAGAGCACGGTGGAGACCACCGCGGCGAGCTCGGGCGCGCCGAGGTCGTCCCAGACACCGGCGCGGAGGCATTCGGCGACGAGCAGGTCGGTCTCGGTCCACAGCCGCGACAGGGTCCGCCCGTGCGGGGTGACCTGGCCGTCGGCGAGGTAGCCGCGCGAGGTCAAAACGGCGCAGACGGCGTCGAAGACCCGCGCCAGGGAGCCCGAACGCTGGTCGACCTTGCGGCGCAGGTGCTCGTTGTCGTCGAGGAGCCGCTGCCTTCGCCTGGCCCAGCCGGCGTGCTCGGTGCGGTCGGGGCAGGTGTGGCAGGGATGCTCACGCAGCCGCTGGCGCAGCACGCCCAGCTCACGGTCCTCGCCCGCCGGGACCTGCCTGCGGGAACGGCGGGGACCATCGGCGGTGACGCCGGTGTTGCGGACGCTGGCGGCCATGTCGCGGCGGGCGGCGGGCGCCTTGTGGTTGAAGTGCCGCGGGACCTTGATGTGGGCCAGGGCGTCGACCGGTTCGGCGAAGACACTGTCACCGACCCGGCCGGCCCAGCGATTCTCGGTCAGCACCATGATCCGGTGCTCCCCGCCACGCGGCACGCCCGGATCGAGGACGACGGCGAGCCCGGCGCGCTTCCCCCCGGGGATGTGGATGACGTCGCCGACCTTCAGGTGCGTCAGGGAGTCCGTCACCGCGTCACGCCGGGCGGCCTTGCCCGAACGCGCGAGGGTCTTCTCACGGCCGGAGATGTCGAGCATGAGCCGGTAGTACTCGCCGAAGTCGCCGAGGTGGCAGGCGATGTCCTTGTCGTGGGTGGCCGCGGCCTGTTCGGCGGCACGGACCTGCTCGGCGAGGCCGACGACGGCCCGGTCGGTCTGGAACTGCGCGAAACTCGACGACAGCAGCCCGCGCGCCCGTTCGGCGCCGAGACTCGCCACGAGGTTGACGGCCATGTTGTAGGACGGCCGGAAACTCGACCGCAGCGGGAAGGTCCGCGTCGACGCCAGACCCGCCACGTGCCGCGGATCCAGCTCCGGCGACCACGCCACCACGGCGTGACCCTCGATGTCGATGCCACGGCGGCCCGCACGACCCGTCAGCTGGGTGTACTCCCCCGGCGTGATGTCGACGTGCGCGTCACCGTTGAACTTCACGAGACGCTCCAGCACCACGCAGCGCGCCGGCATGTTGATACCGAGGGCGAGCGTCTCGGTGGCGAAGACGGCCTTGACCAGACCTGCCGAGAACAACTCCTCGACGACCTCCTTGAAGACCGGCAGCAGACCCGCGTGATGGGCCGCGAGACCACGGCGCAAACCGTCGAACCAGTCCCAGTAGCCGAGAGCCTGGAGATCGTCGGCGGCGATGCCCCTGGTCCGCTCCTCCACGATGCGGGTGATCTCGGCACGCTCGACGGCGTTCGTCAGGTGCATCCCGGCCCGCAGACACTGCTGCACGGCCGCGTCACAACCGGCACGACTGAAGATGAACACGATCGCCGGCAGCAGCCCCTCATCGTCGAGACGCGCGATCACGTCCGGACGCTGCACCGGACGGCCCCGCCGGGGCCGTCCACGATGGTCGAAACCGAGCCTGCGCTGCTGCTCACGGGTGTGCCGCAGCAACTGCGGATTCACCTCACGATGCTCGGCGGCGTCGGCGTCACCGAAGAGATCGAACATCCGCCGCCCGACCAGCATGTGCTGCCACAGGGGAACCGGGCGATGCTCCGACACCACGACCTCGGTGCGCCCGCGAACGCTCACCAGCCAGTCGGCGAACTCCTCGGCGTTCGACACCGTCGCCGACAACGACACCAACGTCACCGACGCCGGCAGATGGATGATGACCTCTTCCCACACCGCGCCCCGGAAACGGTCGGCGAGGTAGTGAACCTCGTCCATCACCACGTAACCGAGACTGTCGAGCGTGCTCGACCCCGCGTAGAGCATGTTCCGCAGAACCTCGGTGGTCATCACCAGCACCGGGGCGTCGCCGTTGATGACGGTGTCACCCGTCAGCAACCCGACCTCGCCCGGGCCATAGACCTTCACCAGGTCGGCGAACTTCTGATTGGACAGCGCCTTGATCGGGGTGGTGTAGAAGCACTTGCGGCCGGTACCGCGGGCCAGATGGACCGCGAACTCACCGACGACGGTCTTGCCGGCGCCGGTCGGGGCGCACACGAGGACGCCCGAGCCGCTCTCCAGGGCCTCGCAGGCCCGCACCTGGAAGTCGTCGAGACCGAACTCCAGCGAGGCGGTGAACTCGACGAGCGCGGGGTACGCCGCCCGCCTGCGGGCCGCGGAATACCGCTCGGCGGGACTACTCATGGACCAACCCTAACGGTCGGGTGCGTCAACTCCTAAGACCAGCGCGCCCGCGCGAAAGCGTAATTGGATCATGCCTGACCGTTCAGCCTAGATCCCCGCCTTCGGGGCCCGGCCGCCGACACCGGACAGAAGGGGCCGGTCACCTCCTCGATAAGGTCGGGTTCGTGGCCGGAAACACACCCAAAGCCGTGTTGCTCGACTTCCACGGCACCCTCGCCCAGGTCGAGCCAGCGCCCGTCGCCGTCGCGCGGGCGGCGGCCTCCTGTGAGGTCGAGCTGGACCCCATCCGGATCACGGCCATCGCCGACGCCCTCAACCTCGCCGGCTGGCCGAGCGGGCCGGGTCCCGCGCGCGTCCGGCCGCACCTGGCCGCGGCGTGGGCGAACCGGGACCTGTCGGAGGCCGACCACGAGGAGGCCTTCACGGGGCTGGCCGCGCAGATCTGGGCGGACAACCCGAGGCTTGGCTTCGAGGGCCTCGCCGACGCCCTGTACGCGCGTCTGGTGGCCCCGGACGGCTGGCTGGCCTACGCCGACACCGTGCCGACGCTGACGGCGCTCAAGGAGCGCGGGATCCCGACGGCGGTGATCAGCAACATCGGCTTCGATCTGCGTCCGGTGGCCAAGGATCTCGGACTCGACGTCCTGGTCGACACCTGGCTGCTGTCCTATGAGCTCGGGGTCTGCAAACCCGATCCGGCGATCTTCCACCGGGCGAGCATGCTCCTCGACGTCGAGCCGGAGGAGTGCCTGATGGTCGGCGACACCCTCGCCGACGCCGCCGCCTCGACGCTGGGCTGCGCGACGCTGCTGCTGCCCGCCTCCCCCGCCGGAAGCGTCCACGGCCTCGACGCGGTGATCCGGCTCACCGACCGGAATTAACGCCCCCACCTGCGGCGTCTCTACACACGTTGGCACTCAACCCATGAGAGTGCCAGCCGAATACGTGAGACACGAGGAGGCACCACGATGGTGTTGCGTTACTGGGAACCGACGGCTCGTCTCGACCGTGCCGACACCGAGTTCGACCGGATCGTGACGCGGTTCTTCGGCACGGCGCCGCGCGCCGCCGCCGGGATCGCGCCGGCCGCCGACGTCATCGCCGACGGCAACGACGTGGTCATCAGCGTCGAGCTCCCCGGCCTGTCCCCCGCCGACATCGACATCGAGGTCGCGCCTCGCCGCCTGACGATCTCCGGTGAGCGCAACGCCGCCGAGGTCGCCGACGGACAGCGTGTCCTTGCCCGCGGACGTCGTCACGGCCGCTTCCGGAGCGACTTCCGGCTCCCCGCCGGCGTCACGGCCGAGAACATCAAGGCCGGCTACGAGCACGGTGTGCTGACCGTGCGGGTCCACGAGGTCACCAAGCCCAGCCCCGAGCCGGTGAAGATCGCCGTCGAGGACGGGCACCCCGCGCCGATCGCGGCGGTCGACGCCGAGTAGGCACGACGATCGAAGATCCCATGTGGGCGGCGGGTCTCCCGCCGCCCACAAGCACGTCAGGACCCGGTCCACTCCTCGTCGAGGAGCGCGTAGACCAGCTCGGTCGTCCACGGGTCGGGACGGTCCTTCGAGTACGGCATGATCTCGTTGCGCAGGAACTTCGCCTCCCGCCGCATCCCGATCCGCTCCATCAGCCGCCACGAGGCGGCGTTGTCGAAGTCGCAGCGCGCGAAAACCCGGTGCAGGCCGTGATCCTCGAAGGCGGCGCGCAGCAGTGCACGGACGGCCTCGCTCGCGTAGCCCTTCCCGCCGTGCGCGGGATGGAAGACGTAGCCGATCTCGGCGCTGCGCAGCTCGGGGCTGAACCCGAAGACGCTCACCTCACCGATGACCGTGCCCGACTCCCGCTCGACGACGGCCAGCTTGGCGCCCTTGTCGCCGCGAAGGTCGGTCAGCGTGGCGTCCTCGGCGAGTTTCGCCTCGACCTGCTCGCGGGTCTGGGCGCCCCAGTACAAGTACGCCACCACCTCCGGCAGCGAGCGGTAGGCGTGGACGTCGTCGAGGTCGGCGGTGGTGAACGCGCGAAGGTCGAGACGCTCGGTGGCCAGCGGGAGTTCCAGAGTCATCAGAAGACCTCGATCCCCGACGGCGCGACCGGCCACGAGAACGCCGTCCCGGCGGCGGCGACCGCTCCCGGCGAATGCTCGTCCACTTCACCGAGGTCGGCGTACAACCGCAGCGAGCGCCCTCCCAGGTACACCGCGCCCAGGACGTCGACGCCGAGGCTCACGTCGGGCTCGCGCTCGGTGCGCTCGCAGGTGACGGAGTCGCCCTTGACGAGCAGGTGCCAGCGGCCGCCGTTGGCACCGATGATCGGGTCGGTGACGTCGAGGACCACGTCGAGGTCGGTGGTGTACGAACGCGCGGTGAGCGCGCCGGGCACGTCGACCAGCCGGATCCACAGCCCCTCGGAGTAGCGCGGCTGGAGCTGACGGGGCGCGCCGACGAGGTGCCGGAGGCGCTCGTCGTGGGAGGCGCCGCGGGTCCAGGTGAAGCTGGCGGCGAAGTCGAGGCTCGCCAGGAAGGCCCACAGCGCGAGGTAGACGTCGGTCTCGGGGGCGATGAGCTCCTCGACGGACAGCTTGTACACCGGGCCGGTCTGGTCCCAGTTCATCACCGCGCGCCAGAGGACGTACCCGTCGATGACGCCGTCGGGCGTCTCGTGCACGACGACGCGGCGCGCCGTGGCGCCGTGGCGGTCGCTCTCGGGGTCGTGGAGCCGTTTGACCCACCAGCCGCCGGGCCGCGTCGACAGGCCGGGCCGCCGTCCGACGGCCTCGGCGTAGACGGGGGCCAGGGCGGTCACCGCCTCCTCGGCGGTGATCTCGCGGACGCGTCCCGGCGCGGTCGGCTCCGGTACGCCGAGAAGGCGCAGGTCGCCGCTGTAGGTGACCTGGTCGGTGGCGTCACGGTAGCCGTAACGGCGGTAGAGGGCCGTCTGAGAGGCCCACAGGGCGGCGATGGGTTCGGTGACCTCGGCGAGCTGGCGGCGCATCATGGCCGACAGGACGCCGCGGCGCCGGTCGGTGGGGCGCACCGAGACCCCGCTGACATGGGCGGTGGGGACGACCGCGCCCGGGACCGACATGTCGCGGGTGAAGACCGCCGCGGTACCGATGACCCGGTCACCGTCCTCGGCGATGAGCCATCGCTCCGGTTCGTAGATGTGGCGCATCCCGGCGGCGAAGTCGGGACTGTCGTCCATCAGGAAGCTCGACGTGAAGGTCTCGGTGATGGCTTCGAGGTCGCTGTCGGTGCCCGGTCGCAGGGTGAACGGATCATCGGTCATGCCCGTGTGTCTACCTCACGGGTGTGTCGGCGTCTAACGCTTTCACTGATGGTGCTGGCCGGGCCACTGCTGCTGCTGCTGTTGTTGCTGCTGCTGCTGCGGAACCTGGGCGTGGCCGCCGTAGGTGGTGGCCTGCTGCTGCGGGTAGGTCTGCTGCTGCGGCGGCTGGTACTGCTGTTGTTGCTGGGGCTGGTGCTGGGCCGGTGCCTGGTAGGCGGGCTGCGGTGGCGCGCTCACCGGCGGTGCGGGTTTCTCGGCGGGCGCGGGCAGCGCCGGCCACAACGCCGGGGACAGACCGATCGCGACCAGGACGGTCACGACGGAGACGACGGGAACCCAGTCCTCACCGTTGCCGAGGACGTAGTACGCGATCGAGCCGGCCGAGACGACGATGAGCACGGCCCGCAGGATGCGGTTGACGAGGTGTAAGGGTCGCGGCATGCGGGCACCGTAGCAGCGCGAGGCGCCCGGCGGAAGAGTCCGCCGGGCGCCCGTGTCACGTGTATTACCGGACCGGTCAGGTCGCGTCGCCGTCGTAGCGTTTCGGCGGCTCGGCGGGACTGACGGGTGTCGGGTCGTCGACGGTGCTCGCGTGCTCGTCGGAACCCTCGCCGAGGTCGTCGATCGTGGAGGCCTCGTCGTCGTCGACCTCGCCCCATGTCGCGGCCTGGCGCTTGGCCTTGCGCTTGTCGTGCATGAACGCGAAACCGACGGCGGCGAAGTACATGCCGACCATGGGAATGGCCAGGGCCGTCATCCCGAAGGGGTCCGGGGTGGGGGTGACCACGGCGCAGAACACGAACACCAGGACGGTGGCGATGCGCCACCAGCCGAGCAGGCGTTTCGCGCTGGCGATGCCGACCAGGTTCAGCGCGACGACCAGCAGCGGGAACTCGAAACCGGCACCGAAGAGCAGCATGACGTTGGTGACGAAGTCGTAGTAACCGTTGATGTCGACGGTCAGGCTGTACTGGCTGGACAGGCCCAGGAAGAACTGGAGGCTCTTCGAGATGACGAAGTAGCCGAGGGTCGCGCCGGCGATGAACAGCGGACCGGCCACGGCGGCGAAGCGGTAGGTGTACTTCCGCTCGTGCCGGTGCAGGCCCGGTGCGACGAAGGCCCACAACTGGTAGAGCCACACCGGCGCCGAGATGATGAACCCGACGAACAGTCCGACGCGCAGGTTCAGCAGAAGCGTGTCGATGGGGGACACGGCGTTGAAACCACACTTGAAAACGCCGACGTTGCCGTCCTTGAGCCACTGCGCCTCTTGGAAGTCGCAGTAGGGGGCGTTGATGAAGTCGAGGATCGGCGTGGCGAAGTAAACGCCGATCGCCAGACCGACGACGAGGCCGAGGCTGGCCTTGAAGAGCCTTGAGCGCAGTTCCCGAAGGTGGTCCATGAGGGTCATGGATCCATCGGAGGCCCGCTCGAACTGGCTCTTCTTCTTGTCGCCTCGACGGAGTCTCAGGGCCATGAGAGCGTCTTAAGCGTCTGCGGTCAGCGACCGTCCTCGTGGGTCTTATCCCGCGCGGGCTGCGAGACGGCCTCACCTTCGATGGTGGCGGCCGGCTTGCGCGCGTGCTGAGCGTCGGCCTTCGAGTCCATCTCGTCGTCGGCCTTCGCCTCGTCGCGGAGGTTCTTCGTCTCCGCCTTGAGGATCCGCAGAGACCGGCCGAGGCCGCGGGCCGCGTCGGGCAGCTTCTTGGCACCGAACAGCAGGATCAGCACAACGACGAGAACGATGATGTGCCACGGTTTGAGCGCGCCCATTTACAGCACCTCCTGATAAGGGGACGACCACAATCCTACGGGTCCTGAATCGTCCCCGCCGGGCCGGATCACCCGTCGGCCGGGGGCGGCACCGGCTGCCATCCTGACTGGACAATCAAAGATCGTCAAGCGGCCGAATGTCCGTTTCACGTGAAACATTCGGTTGGGTGGCCTATGTCACGGCGCTTCAGTACGGATATTTTCCAGTCGTTGGCGTACCGTCTCCGCCTCGGCCGATACCGCTTCCAGCCGCACCCGCAGCGCGTCACCCTGCGCGGCCTTCGCCTGCAGCTCGCCCATCTCGGCGCGCAACCGCGTCAACCGCTTCACCAGCGGCAACGCGAACAACACCAGCACCACCAGCGACGCGGCGACGGCGCCGCCCATAATCCACCAGAACACGTGGCCGACCCTACCCGTCGGCCTCGTCATAGGCGGCGAGTGCCGCCCGCACATCGCCCGCGACCCGCTCGGCGAGCGCGGCCGGCGCGACGACCTGCGCGTCGGCGCCGAGACCGAGCACGAAACGCGCCGCCCAGTCGAGGTTCGCCGCCCGCAGCGACACCAGCCAACGCCCGTCGCTTTCGGCCCGCACGTCCTCGCAGCGGTAGTACTCGGTGATCCAGCGCGAGTCGCGCCCGATCCGCACGGTCACCACCGGTTGCTCGTCGGAGGGCTGGAACAGGCCGAGCCGCACGTCGGAGGTCCGCGCCTGCGGCGGCGGCGCGGAGGCCTCCTCCAGCTCGGCGAGGGCGTCGATCCGGTCGAGCCGGAAGCGGCGCATGCCCTCGGCCCGGCGGCACCAGGCCTCCAGGTAGGTGAAGTCGTCGACGACCAGCAGCCGCATCGGGTCCACGACGCGCTCACTGGAGGCGTCCCGGCCGGCGGTGTAGTAGGTGATGCGCAGGGCCTTCTGACGGCGCAGCGCGTTCCTGATCTGCGGGACCCACCCGTCGGCGGCCCGCAGGCTCACCTCGACGCGCGTGGCGGCGTCGGCGGCGTCCCCACAGGCCGATTCGAGCTTGGCGAGGGCCCGGCGGACGGCGTCGACGTCACGGAGCCCGGGGGTCTCGGCGAGCAGCCGCAGCGCGACGATCAGGGCGAGGGCCTCGTCGGAGTTGAGGCGCAAGGGCCGGTTCAGCTCGGCCCCGAAGGTGATGGTGACCGTCTCCTCGTCGAGGGACAT
Source organism: Phytomonospora endophytica (assembly GCF_014202425.1). Lineage (GTDB taxonomy): Bacteria > Actinomycetota > Actinomycetes > Mycobacteriales > Micromonosporaceae > Phytomonospora > Phytomonospora endophytica. The sequence goes on from NZ_JACHGT010000007.1 coordinate 194,304, forward strand.
GTCGATGAGGTCACCGGGCCCGTAGCCGGGCAGCCCGCACATCCACAGCAGGGTCAGGTCGTCGCGAAGCTGGGCCTCGGTGACCCCGAGCTCGGCGGCGGCCTCCACCACCCGGATGCCCGGACGCGTCTGGAGATAGGGGACGAGGTTCAGCAGACGTGCCAGCCTGCTCGGCGCCGACACGCTCACCGCGCCACCGCCGGAACCGACTCGGCCATCTCGGTCAGCAACGACACGATCTCCTTGCGGACCTCCGGCGGATCCTCCACGACGACGTCGGGCCCGTAACGGAGCAGGCGCGTGGCCAGGGAACGCGCGTCGGTGTACGGAACGACGATCCGGTCGACCGCGCCGGCGCGGGGCAGGATCTGCACCGCGCGGCGACGGACTCCGGCGGCACGTCCGGGGCGCACCCGCAGGGTGGCCCGGCGCGAGGTGACCGCCCGGCCCTGGGGCGAATCGGCGACGTGGGCGATGAGGTCACAGTCGGCGGGGATCTCATAGGCGGCCTTCTCTCCCACCGCGTTGACCACGCCGACGATCCGCGACAGACGGAAGCAGCGTTCGGCCGCACGGTCCACGTCGTGCCCGACGACGTACCAGCGGCCGCGCCAGCACACCACGCCCCACGGCTGGAGGCGGCGCTTGGCGGGCACATCGGCACTGGGGGCCCGGTAGGCGAACTCCACGACACGGCGAACGTTGACAGCCGCGAGCATCGGAGCCAGTGCCTCATCGACCGTGCTCACCGGCGCGATGTCGTCATAGGGAACACCCGACACGTCGACCTCGGCGCCGCCCGCGCGCAGCTTCGCCAGAGCGGCCGAGGCCGTCGAGGCCAGACCCGCGTGCAGCCAGAGCCTCGCCGCCACACCGAGCGCGGCGGCCTCATCGGCCACAAAGGACAATTCGGGGAGCTCGTAGTCCCGGCGTGCGATCCGGTACCCGGCCTCGGTGTCGAAGACGCTCGTCGTACCCGTCTCGACCGGGATGCCCAGGTCGCGCAACTCGGCCTTGTCTCTCTCGAACTTCCGCTGAAAAGCCTCATGCGCACGCGAATCACGCGCATCGTGCTCATATCCGGGCACAGTACGGGCGATCTCGGCGGCGGTGAGGAACCGCCGCGTCGACAACAGGCAGATCACCAAATTGACCAGGCGCTCAGTACGAGTACGCGACACACACCGAAACTAGCAGCCGCCACGCCGGCGCCACCTCCGCCGGCCAGCCAACTCACCCGACCCTGCTAACCTCCAGGCCGTGGTGCGATGGCGAACCGGAACCGTGACCCGACACCGGAACACATGGACGGGAGCCGTCGAGCTCGACATCGAACTCGACCGGCGCGCCCCCGACGATCCCGAACACGTCAAAGCCCTGGCCTACACCGAACTCGTCGGAACGCCACTGCCCGGCGATCGCGTCGTCCTCAACACCAACGCCCTCAAAGCCGGCCTCGGCACCGGCGGATACGCGCACGTCATCGCCATCCCCGACCGGCTCCCGGAAGACACCGACCCCGTCGGGCACATCGTCAAAGCCCGCTACACACCGCTGCAGACGATGCTCCTCGCCGCCGACGAGGAGGCCTCACCCCACCGCGACACCCTCGCCACCGCCGACGACATCGGCGGCATGCCGGTCGTCGCCGCCGACCTGCACAGCGCACTGCCGGCCATCCTCGCCGGAGTACACGCCACCCGGCCCGACGCCCGCGTCGCCTACGTCATGACCGACGGCGGAGCGCTCCCGGCAGCGTTCTCCCGCACCCTCGACGCGCTGCGCCCCCACCTCGCCGGAACCGTGACCACCGGCCAGGCCTTCGGCGGCGACCTGGAGTCCACCAACATCCACACCGGGCTCCTCGCCGCCCGCCACGCCCTCGGCGCCGACATCACCATCACCACCCAGGGACCCGGCAACCTCGGCACCGGAACCACCTGGGGCTTCTCCGGGACCAGCACCGGCGAGGCCGTCAACGCCACCACCGTGCTCGGCGGACGGCCGGTCGGCGCGCTGCGCGTCACCGACGCCGACAAACGCGACCGTCACCAGGGCATCTCACACCACAACCTCACCGCCTACGGCAGAGTCGCGCTCGTCCCGGCCGACCTCGTGCTGCCCGCCGAACTCGACCCCGCGCTACGCGAGGTGATCGACGGCCAGCTACCCGCCCTGACCCGGCACCGCGTCGTCACCGTCGACGTCACCGGCCTCGACGAGGCCCTCCGGGCCCTGCCCGTCAAGCTCTCCACCATGGGCCGCGGCCTCGACGCCGACCACGCCTACTTCCTGACCAGCGCCGCCGCCGGACGCCACGCCGCGCGACTCCTCCCCAGGGCATGACGAAGGCGGCGGACCCGAAGGTCCGCCGCCTCGAAAAAACGATCAGGCGAAGACGATCAGCGCGACCCAGCCCGCGATGAACACGACCAGCGCCACCGCCAGAACCCAGGTCGGGATCTTGTGATCGCCACGCCGGTTCCGCTCGATCTCCTCACGGATCCTCGCACGGCGCTTCTCCAGCCGCGAGACCTTCCGCTCACCGGAGACCGTCGCCCCCAACACCCCACGCTCCAAACGCGGCCCGAGAGACTCCTCGGTGCGGTCGGTGCGGTCGGTGCGCTCACCGGCGGCGGTCTCGACACCGGCGTCCCGATCCACGTCCGCCGCCGACGGCACCTCAGCGCCCTCCGCGACATCCCCACCGTCCGGGGACCCCGCACGCTTCGGATCAGAAGCACCCATCACACACCACCACCATCGACGCCGGTCACATGCCAGCGATCAGCTTATCCACCCTCTCGTCACGCGAACGGAACGGATCCTTGCACAGCACGGTCCGCTGCGCCTGGTCATTGAGCTTCAGGTGCACCCAGTCGACGGTGAAATCACGCCGACGCTCCTGCGCCTTGCGGATGAACTCGCCGCGCAACCGCGCGCGAGTCGTCTGCGGCGGACGCTCCTTCGCCTCGAAGATCTCCACATCGTTGGCGATCCGGTCCACCATCCCGCGGCGCTCCAGCAGGTAGTACAACCCGCGACCACGCCGAACATCGTGATAGGCCAGGTCCAGCTGCGCGACCCGCGGCGAAGACATCGGCATGTCACCGTTCTTCGCCCGGTACCGCTCGATCAACTTCAACTTCGCCACCCAGTCGATCTCACGCTCGACCGCCGACAGGTTCTCCGACTCGACCGCCGCCAGAACCCTCCCCCACAACTCCACGACCCGCTTGGCGGTCTCATCGCCACCCCGGCGCTCCACGAAGTCGGCGGCCTTCATCAGATACTCCTGCTGGATCTGCAGAGCACTCGCCTCACGCCCGTTGGCCAGCCGGACCTTGCGGCGGCCGGTGACGTCGTGGGAGACCTCGCGAATGGCGCGGATCGGGTTCTCCAGCGTCAGGTCCCGCATCGCCACGCCCGACTCGATCATCCGCAGCACGAGATCGGCGCTGCCCACCTTCAGCAGCGTCGTCACCTCGTTCATGTTCGAGTCGCCGACGATCACGTGCAGCCGGCGGTAACGCTCGGCGTCGGCGTGCGGTTCGTCGCGGGTGTTGATGATCGGACGCGAACGCGTCGTCGCCGACGACACACCTTCCCAAATGTGCTCGGCGCGCTGTGAAAGGCAGTAGACCGCGCCACGCGGTGTCTGCAAGACCTTCCCGGCACCACAGATCAGCTGACGGGTGACCAGGAAGGGAATGAGAATGTCGGCGAGGCGACCGAATTCCCCGTGTCGCGAGACGAGGAAATTCTCGTGGCACCCATAGGAATTGCCCGCCGAGTCGGTGTTGTTCTTGAACAGATAGATGTCCCCGGCGATGCCCTCGTCATGAAGACGACGCTCGGCGTCGATCAGCAGACCCTCCAGGATCCGCTCACCCGCCCGGTCGTGCTTCACCAACTCGACCACCGAGTCGCATTCCGGCGTCGCGTACTCCGGATGCGAACCCACATCCAGGTACAAGCGCGCCCCGTTCCGCAGGAACACATTGCTCGACCGGCCCCAGCTCACCACACGCCGGAACAGGTACCGCGCCACCTCATCCGGCGAGAGCCGACGCTGTCCACGGAACGTACAGGTCACACCGTACTCGGTCTCCAGACCGAAAATCCGCCTGTCCATGCGACGACACTACCGGTCGAAGCCGACAAGTCCACAGTGTCGAGCCAGACTGTTTTCGGCGGCGCGACACACCGTCACCATGCCACCGAACGCGAACACAGCGTGCCCGGCGCTCATCGCGGGCGCCGGGCAGCCAAAACGTCACAGCACACGAAAAGGGCTAGGACTTCTCGTCCCCACCGTCCTTTTCGGACGCCTCCTCGACGTCCACAATGTCCTCCGCCGGCTCGGCCGGGACGGGCTCGGCCGGCGTCGACTCCGCCTCGGGCGCGTCGTCGGGGATCACGACCTCCACCTCGGGCTCGGCCGGTGCCACGAGGGCCGACAGGGCGGCCCCGCGGATGCGCCGGAAGGTACGGCCGGGACGCTCGCGCTCCAGGATCGCCACCTCCAGCTGGTCGGCCTTCAGCTCGCGCTGCGCGCCACCCTCGCCACCGACGCTGCCCAGAGCGCGCACCGCCAACCGCAGCGCCTCCTCCAGGTCCGCCTCGACCCGGTGGTGCTCACGCACCACGGCGCCGATCTGCTCCGACTGGCCGCCCATCGCCACGAAACCGGGCTCATCGTTGATCGAGCCGTCGTAGGTCAGCCGGTAGAGCTCATCGTCCTCGGGCGAGGCGCCCACACCGGCGACACAGACCTCCACCTCGAAGGGCTTCGTCGACTCGGTGAAGATGGCGCCCAGGTTCTGCGCGAACACATTCGCCAAAGGCCACGCGGTCACGTCACGGCGGTCATAGGCGTAACCCCGCAGGTCCGCCATGCGCACACCGGCGGCCCGCAGATTCTCGAACTCGTTATAGCGGCCCACGGCCGCGAAACCGATCCGGTCATAGATCTCACTGATCTTGTGCAGCGCGGTCGACAGATTCTCCGCGACGAATAGAACACCACCGGCGAAACTCAACACCACCACACTGCGACCGCGGGCGATGCCCTTACGGGCGTACTCCGAACGGTCCCGCATGATCTGCTCGGGCGAGGTGTAGAACTGCATGGCCACGACGACTAACTCCCTTCGAAGACAACGGTGAACGACTGCCGGACCTAACGCCCGGGATAATCCGACCTCTCCCCGATCACATCCCGCGCGAGACGCTCGACCTCCGCGTCCGAGATCCGCACCGTGCCGTCGGCCGACGCCAGCATCACCACCGGGAACAGGCCCCGGGTCAGGTCCGGGCCACCGGTCGCGCTGTCCTCGTCGGCGGCGTCGTAGAGCGACTCCACCGCCCACTTCACGGCCGTGTCGGCGTCCGCGCCGGGCCGGAAGCGCTTCTTGAGCGCCGAACGCGCGAACAGCGAACCCGAACCGATGCCGTCGTAGTCGCGCTCCTCGTAGAGGCCGCCGATCACGTCGTAGCTGAAGATCCGGCCCGCCTTGCCCGGCTCCCGCGAGTCCAGGTCATAACCGGCGAACAGCGGCACCGCCGCCAGGCCCTGCATGGCCGCCGACAGGTTGCCGCGCACCATCGTCGCGAGCCGGTTGGCCTTGCCGTGCAGGGACAACGGGGTCCCCTCGATCTTCTCGAAGTGCTCCAGCTCCACCTGGAACAGGCGCACCAGCTCGATCCCGATGCCCGCCGAACCGGCGAATCCCACCAGGGAGTACATGTCGGAGGCGAAGACCTTCTCGATGTCGCGGCTGGCGATCAGGTTCCCCTGCGTCGCCCGCCGGTCACCGGCCATCACCACACCGTCGGCGTAGGTCATCGCCACGATCGTCGTCGCGTGCGCCGAGGCGTGCGACAGATCCCCCGGCGGCAGGGCGCGCCGCCCCGGAAGATACTCCGGCGCCGCCGCCTGCAGGAACTCGGCGAACGACGACGAACCGGTCGCGCTGAACGCCGCCGGCATCCGCCCTGGGAAGTCTGCTCCAGTGGTCACGGGCTCCCTCTTCCTGTGCTCGAGTCACGTTCCAAACTTTCCCCGGCCGGGCCGGGCCGCTCAAGGTTACCGAGAATCGCACGAAGGGCCTCTGCCGACATCTCCTCGTCGGGCGACACCCAGGTCCCCTTTGGATCGACCATGTCGTCAGGAACGTGGCGCGCGTCCTCGCGGTAACCGTAGTGGTCGATCACGTACTCGACCGCCGCGCGCGTCACCTCGACGTCGTCCTTGAAGTGCCCCAGCCCGTTGTCGCGGCCGAAGCACGGCAGACCACGGATCTTCCCCGACTCGTGGTCGACGTGGTACGGCGGCCGACGCCGCCGACAGATCCCGCGGAGAACGCGGGTACTCCTCCAGTGGCGTCCACCGCTCACACCCGCGGCACATTCGCGGCCCGTCGCGATCGGCCGGCCCCTTCCCCCGGACGGCCTTGCCCCCCAAGCCCTGCTCCGCGCGCAGCCTGGCGTAACACGCTCGCACATTCGCCGAACCGCACGGCCTACCATGACTCCCTCGCCGCATTCACCTCGTCTGGCCGAAACAAACACGTTGACCGGGAGCTGTTCCCCACCGCGTCGACATTTCTTTTCAATCGTCGCCGCATTTCCCGTTGCAACCCCCGAATCTAGCCCGGTATGTCCGATTCGCACAGCTTCAAATCGGACATACCGGGATGTTACTGGCCGCCCTTTTGTACGAAAGAGCGGACAAACTCAGCACTGTTGACTTCGAGGACCTCATCAATTTCATCGAGCAGATCATCGACGTCTTCAGTCAGTTCCTCGTGCCTTTCGGCAATTTCCGGATTGACCTCCGGTGCCGCCGTCTCGTCGACTTCCTCGCTCTGACGGGACCGCGATGACTGGGACTGCCCGCCCGTGTCCTTCGTTGCCATGTCGGCTCCTCCTGTACTGGTGTGCTAACCGTGTGGTGTGTCGACCGTACCGCGAAGATCCGACGATCGCGCGTCCCGAGCGCCGGTCCAATGTGTCCGGTCACCGACCTCCGGTGATGATGTCCAGCAGGTCCTTCGCCGAGGCGCAGCGGTCGAACAGGGCGCCGACGTGGGCCTCGGTCCCACGCTCGGGCTCCATCATCGGCACGCGCACCAGCGACTCGGCTCCCACGTCGAAGATGACCGAGTCCCAGCTGGCCGCGACGACCTCGGTGCCGTACTTGGCCAGGCAACGGCCGCGGAAGTAGGCGCGCGTGTCGGTCGGGGGCAGCCCCATGGCGTCGCGGATCTCGTCCTCGGTGAACAGGGTCTTCATCGCACCACGGGCGACGAGCCGGTTGTACAGCCCCTTGCCCGCGCGGACGTCGGAGTACTGGAGATCGACCAGCTGAAGCTTCGGGTTCTCCCACGACAGCTGCTCGCGATCGCGGTAACCGTTGAGGATCCGCAGTTTCGCGACCCAGTCCAGCTCGTTGGCGCAGAGCATCGGATCGCGCTCAAGGCGGTCCAGGACGCTCTCCCAGCGGGCGAGGATGTCGAGGGTCACCTCGTCGGCGTCGGCACCGAGACGGTCGGCCACATAGGCCTTCGCGCGCTCGAAGAACTCCCACTGCACCTGCACGGCCGTCATCCGGCGCCCGTCGCGCAGACGGACCTTGTGCTGCAGGCTCGGGTCGTGGCTGATGGCCTTGAGCTCGCCGACCGGGTCGACGATGGACAGCTCCCCGGTGAGGGCCTTGTCCTCGATCATCGCCAGGATGAGCGCGGTGGTGCCCATCTTGAGATAGGTCGAGATCTCCGACATGTTCGCGTCGCCGATGATGACGTGCAGGCGGCGGTACTTGTCGGCGTCGGCGTGCGGCTCGTCGCGGGTGTTGATGATCGGGCGCTTGAGGGTGGTCTCCAGACCGACCTCGACTTCGAAGAAGTCGGCGCGCTGGGAGATCTGGAACCCCGCCCGGCTGCCGTCGGCGCCGATGCCGACCCGGCCGGCCCCGGTGACGACGTTGCGGGTCACGAAGAACGGCGTCAGATAGGCGACGATGTCGGCGAACGGGGTCGCGCGGCTCATCAGGTAGTTCTCGTGAGCGCCGTAGCTGGCGCCCTTGTTGTCGGTGTTGTTCTTGTAGAGGTTGATCTGCGGGTTCCCCGGCACGGTCGCCGCCCGCCGGGACGCCTCGGCCATCACGCGCTCGCCGGCCTTGTCCCACAAGACGAGGTCACGGGGGTTGGTGACCTCGGGCGTCGAGTACTCGGGGTGGGCGTGGTCCACGTAGAGGCGGGCCCCGTTGGTCAGGATGACGTTGGCGAGTCCGAGATCTTCGTCGGCGAGGGTTTCGGCGGGGTCGTACATGGCACCGGTGTAGGTGAAGCCCCGTGCGTCGCGCAACGGGGATTCCTCCTCGTAGTCCCATCTGGCCCGGCCCCCCTTGGCCAGCTCCGGCCGGGCTCCGTAGGCGTTGACGATTTGGGACGAGGTCACCATCGGGTTGGCGCCGGGCTGTCCCGGTACCGAGATGCCGTATTCGACCTCGGTGCCCATGATGCGGCGTACGGTCATGCACCGAGCCTAGACGCCTTGAGGCCCCGTGGTGTCAGGCGTGCGCGGGTGGTCCTTCCCCGGGCATGTCGGGGAGGTAGTGGACGGTGAGTCCCGCGCCCGGGTTCGTGGCGGCGAACTCCCCGAGCACGGCGGCGGTGTTGGCGTCGTTGGTGAGGACCCGCAGCGGCACGGTGCTCTCGCTGACGACGAGTTCGTACAGGTCGAGGCTCGCCTGGCTCTCGGCGCTCAGCGGCAGGGCCGGGTCGTGCCCGTTGAGGCCGTCGAGCTCGACGCCGTAGACCTGCCGGTAGAGCCCGCCGAGGTTGCGGTTGAGCATGGCGAGGATGAGCGTCAGGTGCTGGTTGTTGCCGCCGTTGGGCGTGAACACGACCTGGGTGGGCACGCCGTCGGCGGTGAGGCCGTGCTCGTCGAGGTATTCGAGGGTGTTGCTCACCGAGGAGTGGATCTGGCCGCTGCCCCAGACGCTGATCCAGGTGGTGTCCGGACCGGGCTGGTGGGCGGCGCCGTTGTAGGCCGGGGGCGTGCCGGTGGGCAGGGCCCCGGTGATGAACAGCGCGAAGGCGACCGCCGCCGTCGACGCGATCAGGCCACGGGTGCGCCCGCTCGTCGCGTAACGCCACCACGTGGGCGGCCGGACGTGGACGAGGGCGGCCCCGGCGGTGATGACGAGGATCAGCACGAGCGCCTGGAGGACCTTCTCGTAGTAGTACGAGCCGGTGCCGATGTAGGCGACGTTGTAGGCGCGCAGGCCGATCGCGAAGAGCAGGCCGCCGACGCTGGTCGCGGCGAGGATCTGCAGCCGGGGACTGCGGCGGAGGTTCGGCGTGAACACCGCGACGGCCGCCAGCGCCAGGCACGCGTAGAGGATGACCTTCGGCATCGGGACGATGAAGCCGGTCGCGTTGACGTGGTGCGCGCCGTCGAAGCCGCGGATGTAGGGGATCAGCACCTGCATGGACGCGGCGAGGCCGAAGAAGGCGCCCAGCGCGATGGTGAGCACCGGCCGCGCCTTCAGGCGCCGCCATTGCGTCACGACGGTCGCCAGGATCGCGATGCCGGCGAAGGCGGCGTAGAGCGTGTAGCTGTAGGTGACCGCGACCGTGAGGGTGCCCGCGAGAACGATGTGCTCGCCGAGGTGCTTCGGCGGCCGCGCCAGCACGGCGAGGAGGATGGCGAGGAAGGCCAGGCCGACGATCTGCGCGTCGAAGCCCTCCCAGACCATGGTGCTGAAGATGCCGGTGGAGACGAACAGGACGACGGTGCTGGTGATCAGCGCGCGCTTCCAGCCCGCCGCCTGCGGCCCGGCGATCCAGCGAGCCGCCCAGGCCGTCGTGAGGACCATCAGGCCGAACCCGATGGTGACGTACCAGTGGTAGCGCTGCAGGGCGTCCAGGGCGCTGCCGGGGTTGTTGCCGCCGGTGATGTAGGCGTCGATGGTCGCGAGCACGTAGTGCATGCCCGGCGGGTACGCCGGCAGCATGCTCGATTCGAGGATCGGCCCGGCTGCCTCCGGGTTGAGCGCGGGGTAGCCGCCGATGGCGCGAATCGTGTCGAAGAGGTTGAACTGGCGCAGCCGGTCGCCGCTGATGGCCGCGTAGGCGGTCCAGCCCAGGCGGGTGGTGGCCAGGGTCGGGGCCGCCGCAAGGTAAGTGGTGAGGACGGCGCCGACGGCGAGGACGAGGTCGGTCCCGTGCGGGCGCAGCGGCAGGCGTGGCCGGCGGCCGGTGAACACGGCCACGGCGACGAGGATCGTGAAGGCCGTCCCGCTCATGGGAATCGGATGCAGCCCCCACGGCCAGTACGTCGTCAGGAAGCCGAGGAGCATCACGGCGCCGCAGGTGAGCCCGAGCGCGGGGATGAGGCGGTCGAGGAGACGCGTCCCGGTGCGCATGAGCGTCGCGGTGGCGACCCAGATGACGGGAAGCATGACGACATCGGCGCCGAGGAGGTGCGCGAGCGCGGGGATCGCCCAGGCGGCGGCGAGCCAGACGGCGACGCGGACGGCGGGATGGCGGTGCGGTGGTGTGGCGGTGCCTTTGGCCGCCGTCGTGGTCCTCGCGGGCGACCGGGTCTCGGTCAGCATCCTCAGGCGTCCTTCGTGGCTGGCCGGTGGTGGCGCATCTCGGTGAAGGCGGAGGCGCCCGCGGCTCCGGCGGCGATGAGGTCGGCGAGGGTGAAGACGAGGCGGGAGACGACGGCGATGCCGGCGGCGGTCCCGAAGCCGACGTAGGGGGTGAGCGCGGTGGCGATGACCGCGTCGCGGACGCCGATGCCGGAGGGGACGACGATGACGAGCATGCCGCAGGTCATGGCGAGTGCGAAGGCGCCGATGCTGCGGAAGAGGCCTTCGACGCCGGGGGTCGCGGCGGCGTTGGCCAGGAGCCAGAGGTGCACGCCGAAGCAGACGTAGGCGATCGCGCTCCAGGCGGTGGCGGTGTTGACGGTGCGCCAGGTGATGGCGTGTCCGAGTGGGGGTTTGCGGACGATCTTGAGGAAGAGCTCGACCAGGCGGGTGAGGATCTTCGGGTGGGCGCAGGTGAGTGCGATGGGAATGAGCGCGATGATGATCGGGACGAAGGGTTTGCCTTCGTCTGAGGCCGCGAGGGCGGGGATGGCGAGGGCGCCGAGGAGGAGGCTGGCGGTGGTGGAGAGGCCGACGGCGATGAGGCTGGCGATGAAGGCGCGGGCGCGCGGGATGCCGGCGCGTTTGCCGAGTTCCATCTGGGCGACGTAGGACCAGACGCTGCCGGGGAGGTATTTGGCGAGGTTGCCCAGGAGCGTGATGCGGGCGGCGGTGGTGATCGTGACCGGACTGTCGAGTTGGGTGACGATCGAGCGCCAGGCCATGATGTTGGCCGCCATGCCGGCGAAGGCCGCGACGAAGGCGAGCAGGACCGACTGCCAGGCCAGGTCGAAGAGATAGTCGCGGATGTCCTTCCAGCTGCTGACGACCGTGTAGGCGACGGCGGCGAGGACGGCGGCGATGAACAGGATCCGGAGGGTGTTGACGATCCACGGTCTGGCGATGACGGTGCGGGCCCGGGCCAGGATGGACTTGGGTGCGGCGGGTTCGCTTTCGCGTGGGTCCGTCGTTGCCATGTCTGGGGGGGTCACGGCGGTGGTGTCGGACACCGACGCTCTCCTTTCAGGCCTATCGTGGCACGTTTGTGTTCGTGTCGGGCCGAGAGGTCGACCGGTGTCCGTGGGGACAGGAGACCCTAGCATGCGTGCACAAGCTGGTCACGGGTTGTACTGGCGTGGGGGTTTGGTACCGTCGGCTCCGCTTCGTGTCGGCTGGTTGCTTTTCCCTCTGGAGTGTGGCGTGTGATTCCTGTTTCTGCGGTGCGGTTGCCCGAGGGCGTCGAGGCGGGTGTCTTGGAGGTTCTGCGCTCGGGGATGCTGGCTCAGGGCCCGAGGGTCGCGGCTCTGGAGGAGGCCTTCGCGGGTCTCGCGGGCGTCAGCCACGCGGTGGCCGTGAACAACGGCACGACGGCGCTCGTGGCCGCGGTGGAGGTGCTGGATCTTCAGCCCGGTGACGAGGTGGTGACCTCTCCCTTCACCTTCGTGGCGACGCTGAACGCGATTCTGGAGGCGGGCGCGACGGTTCGTTTCGCCGACATCGCCGCCGCCGACTTCTGTGTCGATCCGGCCGCCGTGGACGCCGCGGTGACCGAGCGGACGCGTGTGGTCATGCCGGTCCACCTGTACGGGCAGGTCGCCGACATGTCGGCGCTGTCGCCGCTGGCCGGGCGGCATGGGCTCGCCGTGATCGAGGACGCCGCGCAGGCCGTGGGCGCGACCTTCGAAGGGCGCGGCGCGGGTTCGTTCGGGCTGGGATGCTTCTCCCTCTACGGGACGAAGAACATCACCACCGGCGAGGGCGGGATCATCACCACCGACGATGACGAGCTCGCCGACCGTCTGCGCGTGCTGCGCAACCAGGGCATGCGGGCGCGCTACCAGTACGAGATGGCCGGGCACAACTACCGACTTACCGACCTTCAGGCGGCGCTGGCGCTACCGCAGCTCGCCGTGTACGACGAGCAGGTCAAGCGCCGCAAGGCCAACGCCGCACGCCTGACAGAGGGCCTTTCGGGCATCGAGGGACTCACCCTGCCGGTGGAGCTGCCGGGCCGGTCACACGTGTGGCACCAGTACACGGTCCTGGTCGGCTCCGAGGCTAGGGTGACGCGTGATGAGCTGTCGGCCGCGCTCGCCGAGCGCGGTGTCGGCAGTGGGGTGTACTACCCCCGGGTGGTCTTCGACTACGACTGCTACCGCGGTCACCCGCGCGTGGTCACCGGGGAGTTCCCGGTCGCGCGGCGGGCGGCGAGTGAGTGCCTGTCGCTGCCGGTGCACCCGTACCTGTCCGATGCCGACCTCGATGTGGTCATCGAATCGGTCCGTACTGTCCTTGGAGCGTGAAGTCCGTGCCTGCTGTTCGCATCGCCCTGGTCGGCGCCGGTTCGATGGGGTCCCTGCACGCGCGGGTGATCTCCCAGTCGGAGCGCGCCGAACTGGCCGTGGTCGTCGATCCGGTGAAACAGACCGGGGAGAAGATCACCGAGCGTTTCGGTGGGGTGTGGGCTCCGGGTCTCGACGCGATCGACGGTGTCGACGCCGTCGTGATCGCCGCGCCGACGCACCTGCACCACCAGCTGGCGCTGCCGGTCCTGGAGGCCGGTAAGCCGCTGCTGGTCGAGAAGCCGGTGACGTCGACGTTCGACGAGTCGGCCGAACTGGTCGCGCTCGCCGAGAAGAACCGGATCCCGCTGATGTGCGGTTTCGTGGAGCGCTTCAACCCGGCGATCGTGACGGTCGCGGCGATGCTGGAGGAGCCGGTGCACCTCGCGGCGGTCCGGCACGGGCCGTACGCGCCGCGGATCCGTACCGGTGTGGCCTGGGACCTCCTCATCCACGACCTCGACGCGTGCCTGCGCATGGCCGGGGCGACGCCCGCGAGCGTGGCCGGCAGCGTCGGGCGTTTCCACCCGTCGTCGGTGCCGGGCGCCGAAGACGTCGCCGACGCCGTCGTCACCTTCGACAACGGTGCCGTGGCGACCTGCTCGGCGAGCCGGCTGGGCCACCGTAAGGTGCGGACCCTGTCGATCACCGAACGGCAGCGGGTCATCGAGATCGACCTCCTGCGCCGGGACGTGACGATCTACCGGCACGTGTCGAACGAACAGCCCGCCGAGGCGGGCCTGGGTTACCGGCAGCAGACGATCATCGAGATCCCGGAACTGGTCAGCAACGTCGAGCCGCTCGTAGCGCAACTGAACCGTTTCCTGGACCTGCTCGACGGGAAGGCCGACATTGACGAGGAGCGCGACTCGATCCTGTCGCCGCACCGTCTCGTCGCGTCGATGCTGTCCGGCGAACCGCTGACGGTGTAACTCTGCTTGTGTGGGCGGCGCGAACGAAACCGCCTTTGCGGCATGGGATCGGGCTCGGCCCGCCGCCGGTGCGGGGTTCCCGGCCCGGTGCCTCGGCGAAGCCGAGTACCCGGCGTAGGCGGGTCGCGACGCGGGCCAACGGTCGTGGCGCGGCTCGCGGCCGGGTTCCCGGCACCCGCGCGCCCGGCCCGCCGCGCCCTCCCGCTGCTCAGCGGCGGACTCGGGCCGCCTGCTCTTCGAGGACCGCGAGGTGCTTGTCGAGCACGCGGTCCATGGTGAAGTGCTCGCGGACCAGTTCGCGCCCCGCCTCGGCGACGTGCCTGGCCTTCTCGGGGTCGGCGAGGACCGTGATGAGCTTGTCGGCCAGGCCTTCGGCGTCGCCGGGGGCGGTGAGGTGGATGTTCTCACCGTCGACGAGGTCGATGCCGGGGAAGTTGTCGGGCCGGACTGGTGCGACGACGGGGACGGCGGCGGCCATCGCCTCCAGGCTGGCGGTGCCAAGGCCGATGCCCTGTTCGTGGGATTCGACGGAGGCCGCGGCCAGGTAGTGCGGGATGTCGGTCTTCGGGACGACACCGGCGTCGATGACGGCGTGGGCGACACCGAGCTCTTCGGCGCGGCGCTGGTAGGCGTCGAAGTAGGTGCGGCCGACGACGAGGAGTTTCGCCTCGGGGAACTCGCTGAGGACCTTCGGCATCGCCTCGGTGAGGGTCACGCGGTCCCGCAGTGGGATGACGTGCCCGATCGACAGGATGACCGGCGCGTCGCCGAGCTGGTGGCGGGCCCGCACGATCCCGGCGTCGGCGTGGGCGGTGAAGTCCGGTTCCACCCCGACCGGGATGTACTCCAGGCCCGTGTGGGCGCCTTTGTAGCGGGCCTTGATGTACTCGTCCATGAGGACGTCCATGACGACCAGGCGCGGCCGGTGGAGCTTCATGGGCGGGCGGACCATCGTGGCGTCGAGGAAGCGGAAGATGCCGTGGTAGGACGCCTGCGGGTTCTCCAGGCGCGTGTGGACCGACAGCAGGGTCGGGATCTTTCGTTTGCGCGCGTACAGTCCCGTCGCCCAGGTCAGGTCGAAGAACTGCCCGTGCTGGTGGATCACGTCGGGGCGGAAGTCGTCGAGGACGTTCTTCAGCCGCCGCCACAGGCTCGGCCGGCTCGCGAAGAGGATGTCGAAGGACACCGCCAGGCGCGTCTGCGGTAGCTGCCAGGACGGGAGCCGGACGATGCGCATCCCGTCGCGCTCCTCCTCCGCCGGGGCACCGCCGTAGGCGGCGGCGATGACGAGGACGTCGTGTCCGCGTGCCGCGTAGCCCTTCGCGAGCGCTTCGGACAGGTGGGCGCTGCCACCGGTCCGGGGCGGGAAGAAGTTGTTGACGACGGCGATGCGCACGGGTTTTCCTCGCTCGATGCTTGGGTTATCCGGCGTCGCCGGGGGCGGCCTTCGCGCCAGTTGCCGGGAACGTGACGTGGGCTCCGCCGGCATCGGTGACGATGTCGACGGTGGCGGTGGGGCGTGCCGGAACGCCTGCCACAACCGTACGTGGTGGAACGTCCCGGGTCACCACCGCTCCGGCCGCGATGACCGCTTCGTCGCCGATGGTGACGCCCATCATGATGACGGCGTTGGCGCCGACGAAGACGCGGTCGCCGATGCTGACGGGCGCGCGGTCGACGTCGGCGTGCGCGCGCCCGGACACGCAGCGCCGCACCGTGGAGTGGGTGTAGACGTGCACGCCGCAGGAGATGTCGCAGCCGGCTCCGATGGTCAGGCCACCGGAGCCGTCGATGACGGTGAACGCCCCGATCCAGGTGCCCTCGCCGATGACGGGGTCACCGATGATCCAGGCGTGCTCGTTGTAGGGGTTGGCGGGGAACCCGCTCACGATTCGATGGCCGCCTTGACGAGTTCGGACATGCCTTCCTCGACGGTGATCGTGGGTTCCCAGCCGAGGAGTTCCTTGGCGCGGGTGATGTCGGCGGCGCGGCGGGAGACGAGCACGTCGCGCGGGCGGAAGATCGGTTCGACGTCGGACCCGAGGGCCTGGATGAGGATCTTCGCCAGCTGCGCGACGGAGGTGTCGACGCCGGTGCCGATGTTGACCGGGAAGTTCTCCGCCTCGCACTCCAGGGACGCCACGACGCCCTTGGCGAGGTCGTGGACGTGCACGAAGTCCATCGACTGCTCGCCCTTGCCGTCGATCGTCGGCGGCTGGCCCGAGCGGATCCGCTGGATGAAGGTGTTGATCACAGAGGTGTAGTAGGCGTCGAGCTTCTGTCCCGGTCCGTAGACGTTGAAGAAGCGGTTCGCGACCCACGACAGGCCCTTGGTGCGCTGGTAGAACCCGAGCAGGTCCTCGCCGGCGCGTTTGGTGATGCAGTAGGGCGTGAGCGGGCGCAGCGTGTCGTCCTCGTGCATCGGCAGGCGCTCGGGGTCGCCGTAGACCGAGGCGGTCGAGGCGAACACCAGGCGTTCGACGCCCTGGTCGGCGGCGGCGGCGAAGACGTTGTTGTTACCCGTCATGTTGATGTCGATCGACTCGTACGGGTCGGCGACCGACTTGTTGATCGACACCGTCGCGAAGTGGATCACGTGCGAGCAGCCACGCATGGCCGAGGCCACCGCGCCGCCGTAACGGACGTCGCCTTCGACGAGCTCGACCTTGCCGCTCGACATGTACTCGTTGACGGCGAGACGGTCGCCGCGGCTCATGTTGTCGAAGATCTTGACGTCGTAGCCACGCTCAAGGAGCAGCGGCACCACATGCATACCGATGAATCCGGCACCACCGGTGAAGAAGACCTTCTTGGAGCTGGTTGCTGGAGTGCTGGTCGTCATGGGGAGCTTCTCGTCCTAGGGGTTGGTGGCGACGGCGGACAGGACCTCACGCAGCGTAGCAGCGACGGTCTCCACCTGTGATTCTGTCAGGTTGGCGTGCATGGGGATCGCCAGGTGACGGGCGAACAGGTCGGCCGAGACCGGGCACGGCGCCGTCGCGCCGTAGACGGGCTGGAGGTGGGAGGCGTAGGTGCCGAAGGTGCACTGGACACCGCGGTCACGCAGGCGCATCGCGACCTCACCGCGGTCGATGCCCCGGGCGAGGGTCACCACGTAGGACTGCCACGGGTGCGTGCGGTCGGCGGGCACCGACGGGAGCGTCAGCAGCTCACAGTCGCCGAGCAGTTCGGCGTAGGAGTCGGCGACCTTCGTACGGGCCGCGAGGATCGACGGGAGCCGGTCGAGCTGCACGATCATCATCGCCGCGGCCACGTCCGACATGCGGTAGTTGTAGCCGGCCTCGTCGAACTCCGGCATCGGCAGCTTCGACAGCGCCGCGCGCGTCACCGCGCCCTCGATGCCGTAGGAGTGCATCTTGCGGGCCTGGGCGTCGAGCTCGGGCCGGTCGGTGACGAAGGCACCACCCTCACCGGCGGTGATGCCCTTGCGGCCGTGGAAGCTGAACACCGCCACGTCGCCCTGGCCACCGGCGGGGGCGCCCTGGTAGGTGGCGCCGGCCGCGCAGGCGGCGTCCTGGACCAGGAACAGGCCGTGCCGGCCGGTGATCTCGCGCAGTTCGGCGTAGTCGGCGGGCAGACCGAAGGGGTCGACGGCGATGACGCCGACGGTCTTGTCAGTCACCGCCGCGGCGACCGCGGCGGGGTCGATGGTGGCGGTGTCGGCGCGCACGTCGGCGAACACCGGCGTCGCTCCGGCCCACATCACCGAGTGGCCCGTGGCGGGGAAGGTGTAGTCGGCGACGATGACCTCGTCACCGGGCTTGACGTCGAAGGCGTCCATCGCCAGGTGCAGGCCCCCACCGCAGCTGTTGAGGGCCAGCGCGTGGGACGTGCCCACGACCGCGGCGAAGCGCTCCTCGAACTTGCGGCACGTGGGGCCGTTGCCCGCGAGCCAGCCCGAGGCGAACACCTCCCGGACCGCGGCGAGTTCCTCTTCCCCTACTGTCGGCTGCCCGAGCGCGATGACCTCTGCCATGGACTCCCCTGCCCGCGTGGATGTGACCGCCGGGAAGTCTAGACCCCTTGGCCGTCGGCGGAATGGACGGGTTCAGGCCGCGACGTGCCGGGAAGGTTTCGGCCGGTACGGTCGTGGCGACGTGGAGAGGAGCCGTTGTGGCGCGGTACGTGGTCGTTGGCGGGGGGATCGTGGGCTTGGCCACGGCGTGGCGGTTGCTGTCCGAGCGGCCCGGTTCGAGCGTGACGGTCCTGGAGAAGGAGGACCGGGTCGGGGCACACCAGACCGGTCACAACTCCGGGGTCATCCACGCCGGCGTCTACTACAAACCGGGGAGCCTCAAGGCGCGGATGTGCGCCGCCGGGAGCGCGTCGATGGTGGCGTTCTGCCGCGAACACGGAATCCCCGTCGAGGTGTGCGGGAAGCTGATCGTGGCGACCTCCGAGGAGGAGCTGGGGCGCCTGGGCGCGCTGCACGAACGGTCGCTGGCCAACGGGCTGCCGGTGGAACTGCTCGACCCGGCGGGGGCGGCGGAGTTCGAGCCGCACGTGGAGTGCGTGCGGGCGATGCGCGTGGCGAGCACCGGTATCACCGACTTCGGGAGGGTCTGCGAGGTTCTCGCCGAGCTCATCGGGGAGCTGGGCGGTGAGGTGCGTCTCGGGTCGAAGGTGGTCTCGGTGACGCCCGCGGCGGGTGCCGGGGTGGTCGTGGGGACCGATCGGGGTGAGGTCGCCGCCGATGTGCTGGTGAACTGCGCCGGCCTGCAGTCCGACCGGGTGGCGCGGATGGCCGGGGTGCGGCCGCCGGCGCGGATCGTTCCGTTCCGGGGCGAGTACTACGAGCTGGTGGAGAGCCGCCGGGGGCTGGTGAAGGGGCTGATCTATCCGGTGCCGGATCCGCAGTTCCCGTTCCTGGGCGTGCACCTGACCAAGATGATCGACGGGAGTGTCCACGCCGGGCCGAACGCCGTGCTCGCGCTGGCGCGCGAGGGGTATTCGTGGGGGCGGATCCGGCCCGTGGACGTGGCCTCGGCGGCGGGTTACGGCGGTTTGTGGCGGTTGGCGCGCAAGCACTGGAAGTACGGGATGGGCGAGGTGCGGCGGTCGTTGTCGAAGCGGCTGTTCGCGGCGAGTCTGGCGCGGTTGGTGCCCGCGATCGGGCCCGAGGATCTGGTGCGGGCGGGGGCGGGTGTGCGCGCGCAGGCGATCGCGCCCGACGGGGGCCTCGTCGACGACTTCCTCATCGTCGAGGCCCCGGGGCAGGTGCACGTCCTCAACGCCCCCTCCCCCGCCGCGACCAGTTCGCTGGAGATCGCGCGGGAGATCGTCGGGCGGATCCCGGTCAGCGCGTGAGGTTCGTGGCGCTCAGGACGAAGCCGGAGACGACGTCGGCGTAGGCCTCGGGTTCCTCGATGTAGGGGAAGTGGGCGGAGTCTTCGAAGGTGTGGACGCGGGCGCCGGGGGCGAGTTCGCGGTAGGCGTCGATGACGGCGGGCGCGGCGACGAGGTCGTGGCGGCCGTGGACGAGCATGGACGGTGGCGTCAGGCCGGGCAGCAGGTCGAGGGTGGGGATGTACATGTCGGCGACGAGCGGTAGGTGGGACAGGCCGCGCGCCCACTGTTCGCGGGTGAAACCGGACTCGGCCTGGCCCTTTTCGAAGGCCTCGATCGCCGCGGGGGTCCGGAAGAACAGTTCGTTGTAGCGGGCCCCGATGCGCTGCATGACCTTGTAGGTCTCGTCGGCGGCGGTGAGGCGTTCGGGGCGCTCGGCGAAGGCGCGGCAGGCCGCGGCCGATTCGTGGTCGCCGATTTCGTCGAGGATCGCGGCGGCGATCGGGAGGCGGTGGCGGTCGGTGAGGTCGCAGTCGAAGGCCGGGCAGTCGAACACGGCGGCGGTGACCGCCGTGGGGTGTTCGCGGGCGTAGCGGATGGCGGTGTGCCCACCGGAGGAGTGGCCGATGATCGTCCACGCGCTGATGCCGAGGGTCTGACGGAGGGCCTCGTAGTCGGCGATGATCGCGTCGGTGCTGATCTCGGCGCCCTCGGGCAGTGGGTCGGAGCGCAGCAGGCCGCGCTGGTCGACGGCGATGATGCGGACGTGCCGCGCCAGATGGTCGGCCTGGAAGTGGCCGAAGTCGAAGGCCGACTGGCCGGGTCCACCGTGGATGAACAGCACCGGCGGGGCGTCTGCGGGACCGCGGTCGTCGACGAACAGGCGCGTGCCGTTGACCGGCGTCAGGTGAGCGGGCATGGCCGAAGACTAGCCGCGCGGACGCGGAAACGGGGAGCCCCTCGGCAGGGACTCCCCGTCGCGCTGGTGCGGGCGTTAGAGGTACTGCCCCGTGTTGCTGGCCGTCTCGATCGACCTGCCGGCCTCGCTCCCCTTGCCCGACACGAGCGTGCGGATGTAGACGATCCGCTCGCCCTTCTTGCCGGAGATGCGGGCCCAGTCGTCGGGGTTGGTGGTGTTCGGGAGGTCCTCGTTCTCGCGGAACTCGTCGACGCAGGCGTCGAGGAGGTGGTGCAGGCGCAGGCCCTTCCGCTCGGTGGTGAGGAACTCCTTG
Organism: Phytomonospora endophytica; assembly: GCF_014202425.1. Lineage (GTDB taxonomy): Bacteria > Actinomycetota > Actinomycetes > Mycobacteriales > Micromonosporaceae > Phytomonospora > Phytomonospora endophytica. The sequence continues at coordinate 214,783 of NZ_JACHGT010000007.1, forward strand.
ATGGCCATCTTCTTGGCGCGGTCGACGATGTTCTGGATCATCGCCCCGGAGTTGAAGTCCTTGAAGTACAGGACTTCCTTGTCGCCGTCGGCGTAGGTGACCTCCAGGAAGCGGTTCTCCTCGGTCTCGGTGTACATCCGTTCCACGGCCGCCTGGATCATCGCGTCGACGCAGGCTTCGCGGGAGTTCCCGTGCTCGGCCAGGTCGTCGGGGTGGAGCGGCAGGTCGGTGAGGATGTACTTGGAGAAGATGTCGCGCGCCGATTCGGCGTCGGGGCGCTCGATCTTGATCTTCACGTCGAGCCGGCCAGGACGCAGGATGGCCGGGTCGATCATGTCCTCGCGGTTCGAGGCGCCGATGACGATGACGTTCTCAAGCCCTTCGACGCCGTCGATCTCCGACAGCAGCTGGGGCACGATGGTGTTCTCCACATCGGACGACACGCCGGAGCCGCGTGTCCGGAACACCGAGTCCATCTCGTCGAAGAACACGATGACCGGCTGGCCCTCGCTGGCCTTCTCACGGGCACGCTGGAAGATCAGGCGGATGTGCCGCTCGGTCTCACCGACGTACTTGTTGAGCAGCTCGGGACCCTTGATGTTGAGGAAGTAGCTCTTGGCGCGCTCGCCGCCCTTCTGCTCACCGGCGATCTGCTTGGCCAGGGAGTTGGCGACCGCCTTGGCGATCAGCGTCTTCCCGCAGCCGGGAGGTCCGTAGAGCAGCACGCCCTTGGGTGGGCGCAGCTGGTGCTCCAGGAACAGCTCGGCGTGCAGGAACGGCATCTCCACGGCGTCGCGGATCTGCTCGATCTGCCGGGCCAGGCCGCCGATGTCGTCGTAGTTGACGTCGGGGACCTCTTCGAGGACGAGTTCTTCGACCTCGCTCTTCGGGATCCGCTCGTAGGCGTAGGCCGAACGGGCCTCCACCATGAGCGAGTCGCCGGCCCGGATCGGTTCGCCGATGAGGGTGTCGGCCAGGTGCACGATGCGTTCCTCGTCGGCGTGCGAGACGACGAGGGCGCGGCTCGGGTTGCCCTCGGCGTCGTTCAGCACCTCCTTGAGGGTCACCACGTCGCCGGCCTTCTCGAAACCGAGGGCCGCGACCACGTTGAACGCGTCGTTGAGGAGGACTTCCTGCCCGAGGCGCATTTCCTCGGGGTCGACCGACGGGGACACCGCGACGCGCATCTTGCGCCCGCCGGTGAACACGTCGACCGAGCCGTCCTCCTGTGCGCCCAGGAACACCCCGTAACCGCTGGGGGGCTGGGCGAGACGGTCGATCTCCTCTTTGAGCGTGACGATCTGGTCGCGTGCCTCCTTGAGGGTGGACACGAGCCTTTCGTTCTGCTCCGACATCCGTTGAATCTGTGCCTGTGCCGCGGCAAGACGATCCTCAAGCAGCCGCACGTGTCGCGGCGTTTCGGTCATCTTGCGCCGGGCGAGAGCAAGCTCCTCCTGCAGGTATGCCACCTGGCTGGAGAGATCTCTGGTCTCTCGTTCCCATCGCGCGGCGCGGGCCTCTGCGTCATCGCTACGTGCCACGTCCCCACCTCCCGGGGGCTGAAGGTCGTACGTTCAACCCTAACCGTTACAAGGCTCCGAGCATAGATCGCGACACACGGCGACGGTTACGGTTCGATTGCCGAATCGGGCGCCGCCCACGGCCCGCGCGCGGTCCGCCGGGGCGGAGTTAGTCTTGGCGCGTGGCTACCGAGACCGAAGCTCTGAACGTTTTCATCGACCAGGACCTGTGCACCGGGGACGGTCTTTGCGCGCAGTACGCGCCCGACGTCTTCGAGTTCGACATCGACGGTCTTGCCTACGTGAAGGGCCCTGACGGTGAGTTGCTGACCGCTCCGGGGGCCCGCGTGGATGTCCCGGACAAGTACCGGCTGGACGTCATCGACGCCGCCAAGGAGTGCCCCGGGGATTGCATCCACGTCCGGCGTGTCGCCGACGACACGGTCGTCGCCGGCCCCGAAGCGGACTGAGAACGGCCCCAAACGGAGTGACGTCGAGGCGACGCAGAGTCGCCAATATGACAGCCGGGAGCCGTCGGATGGGCGACTCCTGACCTCTCCGGTCCACTCAGGACGCGCGACCCGGCCCCCATCGAACATGAAAAACCTTGGGCGTCCGACGGGCGCGGGCGTAACCGCGGCCCGCCGGACGGTACGAAACGGCCGTCGCCTACTCCGCCGGCGCCGCCGTACGCGCGCCCGGAGCCTCTCCACGGCGCTGCTGATAGGCCTCCTGGCCCTTGCTCGGCTTGCGCTTGCGAAGCGGAGCGGTGGTGCCGGGCGCCAGGCGCCGCGCGGTCACCAGGAACGCCGTGTGGGCGATCATGCGGTGGTCCGGCCGGACCGCGAGGCCCTCCAGGTGCCAGTCGCGGACGAGCGTCTCGAACGCGCGCGGCTCGGTGAACGAACCGCGGGCGCGCAGACCCTCCACGAGGTCCGACATCTGCGTGGTCGTCGCGACGTAGCCGATGAACACTCCCCCGGGGATCAGCGCGCGCTCGATGAGGTCGAGGTGCTCCCAGGGCGCGAGCATGTCGAGGATGATGCGGTCGATGTCGCCGACCTCGGCGTCGGCGACGTCCCCGGTCGTCAGCGTCCAGTTCTTGGGCGGTCCGCCCAGGAAGGCCTCGACGTTGGAGCGGGCGATGTCGGCGAAGTCGGGACGCAGCTCGTAGGAGTACAGGTGGCCCTCGTCGCCGATGGCGCGCAGGAGCGAGCAGCTCAGCGCGCCCGAACCGGCACCCGCCTCAAGGACGCGCGCGCCGGGGAAGACGTCGCCGATGCCGATGATCTGGGCGGCGTCCTTGGGGTAGATCACCTGGGCGCCGCGCGGCATGGACAGCACGAAGTCGGACAGCAGCGGCCGCAGCGCGAGGTACTGGGTCATGCCCACCGAGGTGACCACGCTGCCCTCGGGAAGGCCGATGAGGTCGTCGTGGGCAATGCCTCCGCGGTGGGTGTGGAAGGACTTCCCGCTCTCCAGGACCACCGTGTGCATGCGGCCCTTGTTGTCGGTGAGCTGGACGCGGTCTCCCTCGCGGAAAGGTCCACGGCGCTGTTCCATCAGGTGTTGACTCCGTTGCGGGTATGCGGTCGACTGGGACGGCTGCGTATCGTACGCGGCTCCAGGACCTCGGCTATATCCGCGGCCACGACCACGCCGTAGACGATCCCGTCGGCCATCACCAGATACTCGGTGGACGGGTGCGCGCGGACGGCGTCGATGATCTCCTGCCCGTGCATCTCCGGGTCAAGGGCCGCGCCCGGGTCGATGTCGCGGGAGACACTGTCGACGCTGATCCAGGGACGCCGCTGCGCCGGGACGCTCATCGCGGCATGGGCGTGCAGAAGGGCCAGCGGCCGTTCGGCGGTGTCGACGACGAGCACGCCCAGCGCGGCGTTCTCCTCGGCTCGCCGCAGTGCCTCCGACAGGGGCGTGCCCGTCGGCACGGAGGTCAGCGGCCGGATGAGCTTGCGCACGGCGAGCAGCGGGATGCGCCCGCCGAGTTTCCCGACCCGGATCGCCTGGGTCGCCCCGGCCCACAGGACCATGCCGACCATGCCCGTGAACAGCAGGCTGACGATGTTGGCGCCGCCGGAGCCGAGGAAGAGCGCGATGCCCCCGGCGATGGTGAGGACGGCCACGGCGCGGCCGGTCCAGCCCGACACACGCGTGGCGACGTGCCGGTCCTTGGCGATGGCCCACACCACGGCCCGCAGCGCGCGGCCCCCGTCGAGGGGCAGGCCGGGCAGAACGTTGAAGAGCGCGACGATGATGTTGCTCACCGCGAACTGGAAGGCCAGCTCGTAGCCGATGCTCGGGCCGTCGAGGACGGACAGGAGCACGACGCCGACGCCGCCGAGGACGAGCGAGACGGCCGGACCGGCGAGCGCGACGACGGCCTCGACGCCCGGGCGGGGCGCCTCCTCCTCCATCTCGGTGTATCCGCCGAGCATTTCGAGGGTGATGCCCTTGACGCCGATGCCGTATTTGAGGCTGGTCAGGGCGTGGCCGAGTTCGTGGAGGAACACCGACAGGCACAGGCTGATGACGAAGGTGAAGGAGACCACGTAGACGAGGGGGCCGCCGAGTTCGGGAAGCTCGTTGCGGACGATGTCGGCGTAGATGACGGTGACGAGGACCGCGAGGATGAGCCATGAGGGGCTCAGGTGGACCGGGATGCCGAACACCCGGCCGAGGCGCAGGCCTCGTCTGCGGAACCCGCGGCGGCCGTTGCTGGGTGCGCTGTCGTCCATCACGACGATGCTACGGGGCTCGGCGGGCCCGGAGAGGGCTGCGGTGCTTTGTCGGTGGTGAAACCTACGATGATGTCCATGCCTTCCCCCTTGCCGATGCTGCCGATGTCGCTGTCGCCGTCGCGGGCGGCGGATTTCAAGTCCTGCCCCCTGCTGTACCGCTTCCGCAGCGTCGACCGGCTGCCGGAGGACCCGACGCCGGAGATGGCGCGCGGGACGCTCGTGCACGCGGTCCTGGAGAGGATCTACGACGTGGCGGCGGTGGACCGTACGCCCGCCGCCGCGGTGGCGATGGTCGGCCCGGAGTGGGAGCGGCTGCGCGGGGAGGACGAGCGGATCGCGGGGATCTTCACGCCGGACGACCCGGCGGTGGAGGTGTGGCTGGAGTCGGTGCGGAACCTGGTCGAGGGCTATTTCTCGGTGGAGGACCCGACGCGCCTGGAGCCCGCCGAACGGGAGTGCCTGGTGGAGACGACCCTCGACGACGGCCTGGTGCTGCGCGGGTACGTCGACCGCCTCGACGTGTCGCCGGCCGGGGACATTCGCGTCGTCGACTACAAGACGGGCAAGGCGCCGACGGAGAGTTTCGAGGCGAAGGCGCTGTTCCAGCTGCGCTTCTACGCCCTGGTGCTGTGGCGCACGCGCGGAGTGGTGCCGCGGATGCTGCGGCTGGTGTACCTCAAGGACCGGCTGGTGCTCGACCACTCCCCCGACGAGGCCGAGCTGGTCCGTTTCGAGGCCTCGGTGAAGGCGCTGTGGTCGGCGATCGGGCAGGCGATGGCGACCGGTGAGTTCGCGCCCAAGCCGAGCCGGCTGTGCTCGTGGTGCGCCCACCAGGACAAGTGCCCGGCCTTCGGAGGGACGCCGCCGCCGTTCCCGGTCGAGGTGGCCGGGGTGATCCCGGACCAGGCGGGCGGGGCGGACCACCCGGAGCAAACCCTCGACTACTCATCCTGACGGAGGACCCGAAGATCGGTCTGGGTCAGGACTCCGCGGGCCGTATGACGCGTTAGCGTCTGCCATGTGACTGAACAGGGACGCCCCCAGGGACGGTGGTGGGGCCGGGAAGGCCGCGTCCACCTGTGGTTCCGTGAGCGTCCCCTCGCCTTCGACGTGCTGGCCGCCGTCTTCTGGGTGCTGCCGCCGCTGTTCGCGTACTGGCTGGCCGCGCAGAACGACCCCCTCTTCCAGGATGTGCTGTGGAAGGCGCTGCCCTGGATAGTGGCGGGCAGCGTGGCGATCGCGCTGCGGCGGCGGGCGTTTCCGGTCGCCGTCGGGGTGGAGCTGGCGCTGCTGCTGGCCCCCTTCCTGGTGCATGACGCGTGGTGGGGGCAGTCGGCGTGGAGCCTTTACGTCCTGACCTACACGGCGGCGGCCGACCGCGGGTGGCGGGTGGCGCTGTCGGCGATCGGGCTGATGTGGGGCGCGACGGCGCTGGTCATCTACTTCTATCCCGATGACATCGCGGGCGCGAACGGCTCTCGGACCGCGATCTATGTGATCACGTTCATCTTCTCGCTGGTGGCGTTCTTCAGTGGGCGGCTGGTGCACAACCGCCGGGCGCTGGTGGAGGCGCTGCGGACGCGCGCGCAGGTCGCCGAGGAGAACCAGCAGGCGCTCGCCGCGCAGGCCGTCTCCGACGAGCGCCAGCGCATCGCGCGCGAGTTGCACGACGTCGTCGCCCACCACGTGTCGGTGATGGGGGTGATGGCCACGGGTGCCCGCCGGGTGCTGGCCAACGACCCGCGCCGGGCCGAGGAGGCCCTCGCGACGATCGAGGACACCGGCCGCACGGCCTTGCGTGAGATGCGGCGGCTTCTGGACGTGCTGCGCACCAGCGACCAGGACGACGCCGAGCTGACCCCGCAGCCCGGTCTGGCGGCGGTGCAGACCCTCGTCGATCAGGTCCGCGACGCCGGCCTGCCGGTGCGGCTGCTGGTCGAGGGCCCCGAGGCGCCGCTCGATCCGGGCGTGGCGCTGTCGGTGTACCGGATCGTGCAGGAGGCGCTGACGAACACGCTCAAGCACGGCGGCCGGGCGCGCGCCGAGGTCCGCATCAAGTACACCGACGAGCAGCTCCAGGTCGAGATCTTCGACGACGGGCGCGGGCCGAAGCTCACGCCGCGCGCGCCCGGCGACCGTGTCGGGCACGGTCTGGTCGGGATGCGCGAGCGGATCGCCCTGTACGGCGGGACGCTGCGCACCGGGCCCCGGCCGGGCGGCGGCTTCCGGGTGTACGCGAAAATCCCGATCGACACCCCACCAGACGGGAGCAGCACGTGACCGACAGCGCAGGCACCACCGCCGGAGGGCGGCCGATCCGGGTTCTACTCGCCGATGACCAGCCCTTGTTGCGGACCGGGTTCCGGATGGTGCTCGGCGCCGAGGCCGACATCGACATCGTGGGCGAGGCCGGGGACGGCGCCGAGGCGGTCGAGTTGTCGCGGCGGCTGCTGCCCGACGTGGTCCTCATGGACATCCGGATGCCCCGCATGGACGGCGTGGCGGCGACCAAGACGATCGTCGACGCGCAGCTTCCGGTGCACATCCTGATCCTGACCACCTTCGACCTCGACGAGTACGTCGTGGGCGCGCTGAGGGCCGGTGCCGGAGGCTTCCTGTCGAAGGACGTCCCCGCCGATGAGCTGATCACCGCGATCCGGACCGTGGCGCGGGGCGAGGCCGTCGTGGCGCCGCGGATCCTGCGCCGCCTCCTGGAGCGCTTCGCCGACCGCCTGCCCGACCCCAGCGAACGCCCGCCGCTGGCGCTGGACTCCCTGACCGAGCGGGAGCGGGAGGTCCTGGTGCACGTGGCGCGCGGCCTGTCGAATTCCGAAATCGCCAAAGAGCTGACGGTCAGTGAGACCACGGTTAAAACTCATGTGGGGCACGTGCTGACCAAGCTCGGGCTCCGCGACCGCGTGCAGGCCGTCGTCCTCGCCTACGAGTCGGGGTTGGTCAAACCGCAGCGTTGAAGCCGCGACCTGCGACAACAAAAGAGCGGGCCGAGAACGTCTCCTCCCCGGGGAGGATCCCGGGCTCGTCCCGGGGGTGGGTTCTCAGGGTGACCCTGGGTCGGACGTAGGGGTTTCGTACGCCGCCGGGCGGAGCGAAAGACCGTTCCCGCGCACGACGGAACACGCCGCCGATACCCATAACGTCGTTGACGACACACCGAATGCATCAACGGAACGCGCCCGCAGGGGGCGCGGACAAACCTCTCGGGGAGGGATGGGAACGTGGCATCTACGACCATGGCCGACGCTGGCATCGCGGCACGCGCCGCAGGCGTGTGGAAGGTGTACGGAACCGGTGAGGCGCAGGTCATCGCGCTGCGGGACGTTAGCGTCGACCTGGCCCGCGGCCGCTTCACCGCCATCATGGGTCCGTCCGGTTCGGGCAAGTCGACCCTCATGCACTGCCTGGCCGGGCTCGACACCGTCAACCGCGGTGAGGTCTTCATCGGAGACCTGCGCGTGACGGGCATGTCCGACCGCCAGCTCACCCAGATGCGCCGCGACAACGTCGGCTTCATCTTCCAGCAGTTCAACCTGCTGCCGACGCTCACGGCGGAGGAGAACATCACCCTGCCGCTGTCGATCGCGGGTAAAAAGCCCGACAAGGCCTGGTTCGATCAGGTCATCGACACCGTCGGGCTGCGCGACCGCCTGTCGCACAAGCCGACGGAACTGTCCGGCGGCCAGCAGCAGCGCGTCGCCTGCGCTCGCGCTCTCGTGTCGCGCCCCGAGGTGATCTTCGCCGACGAGCCGACCGGAAACCTCGACTCCAAGTCGGGCGCCGAGGTGTTGAACTTCCTCCGCGACTCCGTGGACCGTTTCGGCCAGACCATCGTCATGGTCACCCACGACGCCAACGCGGCCTCCTACGCCGACCGGGTCCTGTTCCTCGCCGACGGCCAGGTCGTCGACGAGCTCATCGACCCGACCGCCGAGCAGGTCCTCGACGAGCTCAAGCGCCTTGAGGAGATCGTCGGTTCGCGGCAGACGCAGGCGGAGGGGCACTGAGCCATGCTGCGGGCCACTTTCAAGAGCCTCCTGTCGCGTAAGGCACGGCTGCTCCTGTCGGGGATCGCGATCATCCTCGGCGTCACCTTCATCACCGGTTCGCTGGTGATGCGGGCTTCGTTCAGCACGTCCATCGAGGGCATGTTCACCACCGCCTTCGAGAGCGTCGACGTGCAGATCTCCTCCGAGGGGACCAACGCCGCCACCGGTCAGCCCAACCCGATCCCGGAGTCCGTGGTCGCGCAGGTCGCGACCGTCGACGGAGTGGAGAGCGCGACCGGTCTGGTCAGCGACGCGGCCAACACGGTCGTGGTCATCGACAAGAACGGCAAGGCCATCCCGGCCTTCGGTGCGCCGACCATCGCGTCGAACTGGACGGGCGTCGAGGACCCGATGGAGCTGCGGGAGGGCGCGGGCCCGGCCGCCGACGACGAGATCGCGATCAGTGCGAGCCTCGCCGACTCCACCGGATACAAGCTGGGCGAGCAGTTCCCGGTGATCTCCTCGATCACCTCGGAACAGCAGTCCTTCAAGATCACCGGGATCGTCGGTTACACCGGCGGCCGCGACACCCTCGGCGGCGAGAAGACGATGTGGTTCACCACACCGGCCGCTCAGACGCTGGTGATGGGCACGACCGGGGCGTTCACCAACATCGACGTCAAGGCCGCCTCCGGTGTCGACGACAACACGCTGCGCGACCGGATCGGCGCCGAACTCGGCTCGTCGTTCAAGGTCCAGACCGGTGAGGACCTCGCCAAGGAGATCTCGGGCCAGTTCGACGAGATCCTGGGCGCCTTCAACAACATCCTCATCGCCTTCGGCGCCGTCGCGGTGTTCGTGTCGATCTTCCTGATCATCAACACCTTCTCGATCATCGTGGCCCAGCGCACCCGCGAACTCGCCCTCTTCCGGGCGATGGGAGCCGGGCGCGGGCAGGTCATCAACTCGGTGCTCCTCGAAGCGGCCATCATCGGCGTCCTCGCCGGTGTCGTCGGCCTCGGGCTCGGCGTACTGGTCGGCTGGGGCGGCACCGCCGCGCTCGGCGGCCTGTTCGGCGGCATGGACGCCACCCTGTCGGTCCCGACCTCGGCGATCGTGTCGGCGCTGGCGATCGGGATCGTCGTGACCATGCTGGCCGCGGTGTTCCCCGCGATCCGCGCGTCGCGGATCCCCCCGATCGCGGCCCTGCGCGACGCGGCCAACGCCGAGCGCTCGGTGCTGCCCTTCGGGATCATCGGCGGTGTGTTCCTGCTCCTCGGCGGTGGTCTGCTGACCTGGGCGCTGACCGGCAACGCCGGTGACAACCGCCTGATGGTCATGGGCGGCGGGATCCTGTCGCTGTTCATCGGCGCGGTCATCTTCACACCGGTGATCGCCAGACCGCTGGTGTCGGTGATCGGGCGGATCATGTCCTGGTCGATGCCGGGCAAGCTCGGCCGCCGCAACTCCGGCCGCAACCCCAGGCGCACCGCCATCACCGCCACGGCGCTGATGATCGGCGTGACCCTGGTGACCGCGATCGGCGTCCTCGGTTCCTCGGCGCAGGCCAGCATCGACAAGTACTTCGAGAACTCGGTCAAGGCCGACCTGGTGATCGGCTCCGCGGCGCCCTCGACGACCATTCCGAGCTTCAAGACCGAGATCCTCGGCGAGATGAAGGCCGTCCCGGGCGTCAAGCTCGTCGTCGGCGCGTGGGCCGACCTCGGCGCGACCATCAACGGGGAGATCGTCTCGGTCATCGCCGTCGACGACCTGGCCGGCCAGAACCACATGTTCGCCACCAAGACCGACCAGGGCAACACCGACACGCTCGGCCCGAACGACGTCGTCATCAACACCGACACCGCCAAGGCCGAGAACCTGAAGCTGGGCGACAAGGTGGAGATCAAGCTCACCGGCTCGCCGACGCCGAAGTCGTTCACCGTCTCCGGTATCACCGAGAGCGGCGGCGAAGGCGGCGGCGGTTACACGATCTCCTCGGTCAACGCCGAGCAGTTCACCACGAAGAACCCGATCCAGGCCTTCGTGGAGCTCGACGACGGCGCCGACACCCAGCAGGTCACCGACCAGATCAACACGCTCCTGGCCGACAACCCGCTGATCACCGTCAACGACGTCTCGGCGCTGTCGGACCAGATCAAGCAGATCTTCGACATCATCCTCACGATCGTTCAGGTCCTCCTGATCGTCGCGATGGGCATCGCCGTCATCGGCGTGGTCAACACCCTGACCCTGTCGGTGCTGGAACGGACCCGCGAGCTGGGTCTGCTGCGGGCGGTCGGCATGACCAAGTCGCAGGTGACCGGGATGGTGACCGTCGAGTCGGTGGTGATCTCGGTGTTCGGCGCGATCCTCGGCCTGGCCGTCGGCGCGGGTCTGGGCATCGCCGCCCAGCAGGCACTGAAGGACCAGTTCCTGGACACGCTGGCGATGCCGTGGAACACCATGGCGTTCTACCTGGTCGCCGGTGTCGTGATCGGTGTCCTCGCGGCGCTGATCCCGGCCTACCGGGCCAACAAGCTCAACGTGCTGCGGGCCATCTCCTACGAGTAGCCCCGGCAAGCCGAAACGGCCCGCCTCCACGCTGTGTAGTGGAGGCGGGCCGTTTGCGTCCGGCGAGCGCGGAGGGTAACCTTAAGTCCACAAAGGACGGTCTTCAACAACCGTCCTTTGTCCATGTGTCCGCGCTGTCCGAGGTGGATCGTTCCTATCCCGTTCACTAAGACGTGCGCGGGTGCGCGGGCGGTTGCCTCAGGCGCCGAGACCCCGGAGAAGTTCGAGATCGGCGTCCATGAGCGAGCCGATGACGACGACACCCGCGGGCGCGTCGAGGGCCACCTCGCTCGGGACGGCGAGGACGCGGCAGCCGGCGGCGTAGGCCGAGGCCATGCCGGTCGGCGAGTCCTCGATGGCGACGCAGTCGGCCGGGTCGACGCCGAGCAGCGCGGCGGCCTTGGCGTAGGGCTCCGGGTCGGGCTTGGAGTTGACGACCTCGTCGCCGCACACGCTGACGTCGAAGTTCTCGCGGCCGAGGGTGTTGTCGAGCAGCACCTCGGTGAGCTCGCGGGCGGTGGCCGTGACCAGTGCGGTGCGGTATCCGGCGGCACGGACCTCGCGGAGGAGTTCCTGCGCGCCGGGCTGCCAGGGGGCCCCGGCCTTGAGGAGTTCGGCCATGCGGGTCTCCAGCCAGACGACGCTGGCGCGCATGCCGTCGTGCGGCAGGCCCAGGTCGTCGTGGAACATCTCCATGGACACCGACATGTTGGTGCCGACCATCGCCTCCCGCGTGGGCGTGGACAGGGTCTTGCCGTGGTGGGCGGCGAGCTGGTCGAGGGCGATCGACCAGACCTTCTCGCTGTCGGTGAGGGTGCCGTCCATGTCGAACAGGACTGCGGCGGGGAAGGTCACGCTGTGGCTCCTGGGGAGTCGTGGTGGGGCTGGCGGTTCAACCGTATGTGATCGGCTTCGTCCCGGCCCGGGGGCCGGGCGTGGGGTTGGGCACAGGCGCCTACATCGGCAGGGACCGCAGGCGCACCGGCCCGGCGGGCCAGGAGGCGCCGTCGCGGAGGCCGATCCACATGGTCCGGATCGGCATGACGACGTCGCCGTCGGACTGCCGGGCGGTGACCTCGCCGTCGACGAGGGTCCAGCCGAGGCGGGCGTAGAGACCGACCCTGGATTCGAGGCAGAACAGGATGCCGAAGTCCTTGCCCTCGACGCGGGCGTGGTCCATGGCGGCGCCGACGACGAGCCGGGCGAGGCCCCGGCCGCGCATGCCCGCAGCGACGATGACGGTGCCGAGTCCCCCGGCGACGTGGTCCTCGCCACCGACGGTGAGGGGGACGTCGACAAGGCCGGCGTGGGCGACGAGGCGGCCCTCGGCGCGGGCGACGTAGTGGACGGGCTTTTCGGCCCACTGGAGTCCGAGGCCGTCGGTCTCGAAGGGGTCGTCGAGTCCGCCGGTGATCTCGGCGAAACGTTCGGGGCCGAGCTCGGGGATGCGTTCGACGGTGATCGCGGGGTCAGGCATGGCGACAGACTGCCATCCGCGCGCAGGCCCGGGACCTTCGGTCCCGGGCCGTCCGATCGTCCTACTTTGCGTTGAAGTAACTGGCGTCCGGGTGGTGCACGACGAGGGCGTCGGTCGCCTGCTCGGGCACCAGCTGGAACTCCTCGCTGATCTCCACGCCGATGCGGTCGGCGCCCAGCAGGGCCACCGTCACCGCGCGGTCCTCCAGCTCCGGGCAGGCCGGGTAGCCGAAGGAGTAGCGGCAGCCCCGGTAGTCGGTGCGGAACAGGCCGTCGACGTCGGCCGGGTCGTCGTCGACCAGCGAGCGGCCGTCGGGGAGGATCAGTTCCGAGCGCATCCGCTTGTGCCAGTACTCCGCCAGCGCCTCGGTCAGCTGCACCGAGACCCCGTGGACCTCCAGGTAGTCCCGGTAGGCGTTCTGCGCGAACAGTTTCGAGGTGTACTCGCTGGCGGGCTGGCCGATCGTGACCAGCTGCATGCCGAGCACGTCGAAGCCCTTGTCGCGCGCCTCCTCCCCCGAGCGGAAGAAGTCGGCGATGCACAGGCGCTTGCCGTGCCGCTGCCTCGGGAAGGTGAACCGTGCCCGCTCGGCGGCGGCGTTCTCGTCGAGCACGACGAGCGTGTTCCCCTCGCTGTAGCAGGGGAAGTACCCGTAGGTCACGGCCGCTTCGAGGACCTTGTCGCTGGCGAGCCGGTCGAGCCAGTAGCGCAGACGCGGCCGTCCTTCGGTCTCGACGAGCTCCTCGTAGGACGGTCCCTCCTTAGCGCGGCCGGGCTTGAGGCCCCACTGCCCGAGGAAGGTCGCGCGCTCGTCGAGCAGGGCGGAGTAGTCGGCGAGGGGGATTCCCTTCACCACGCGCGTCCCGAAGAACGGCGGCGTGGGCACGTCCACGCCGTAGCGGATGTCGGCGCGCACCGAGGTGTCGTCGAGGTCGGGGGCGTCGGCGACGACGATGTCCTTGTGCCGCGCGCGCCGGGCCCGGCGCTGTTCGAGGACGGCCTGACGTTCGGCGTCGATGACGGGAGCGCCGCCACGGCGGGCGGTCATGACCCGGTCCATGAGGGACAGTCCCTCGAAGGCGTCACGGGCGTAGTGCACCTCGCCGCCCTCGTAGAGATCGCGCAGGTCGTCCTCGACGTAGGAGCGGGTCAGGGCCGCCCCGCCGAGCAGGACGGGGAACCGCGTCGCCATCCCCCGCTGCAGCATCTCGGCGAGGTTGTCCTTCATGATCACCGTCGACTTCACCAGCAGCCCGGACATCCCGATGGCGTCGGCGTTGTGTTGCTCGGCGGCGTCGAGGATGGCGTTGATCGGCTGCTTGATGCCCAGGTTCACGACCGTGTAGCCGTTGTTGGACAGGATGATGTCGACCAGGTTCTTGCCGATGTCGTGGACGTCGCCCTTGACGGTGGCCAGCACGATCGTGCCCTTGCCCGCGCCGTCGGACTTCTCCATATGCGGTTCGAGGTGGGCGACGGCGGCCTTCATGACCTCGGCCGACTGCAGCACGAAGGGCAGCTGCATCTGGCCGGAGCCGAAGAGGTCGCCGACGGTCTTCATGCCCGACAGCAGGGTGTCGTTGATGATCGCGATCGCGTCGCGGCTGCCCAGGGCCTCGTCGAGGTCGGCTTCGAGGCCGGTGCGCTCGCCGTCGATGATGCGGCGTTCGAGGCGCTCGTCGAGCGGGAGCCCGGCGAGTTCCTCGGCGCGGGTGGCGCGGGCGGCGGCGACGGAGGCGCCCTCGAAGATGGTGAGGTAGTTCTGGACCGGGTCGTAGCCTTCGCGGCGGCGGTCGTAGATCAGGTCGAGGGCGGCCTCGCGCTGTGCCTCGGGGATCCGCGCGATGGGCAGGATCTTCGAGGAGTGCACGATCGCGCTGGTCAGCCCGGCCTGCACGCATTCGTGCAGGAACACCGAGTTGAGGACCTGGCGGGCGGCCGGGTTGAGGCCGAAGGAGACGTTGGAGATGCCGAGGGTGAAGTTGACGCCCGGGTAGAGGGCGGCGATCTCCCGGATGGCCTCGATGGTCTCGATGCCGTCGCGGCGGGTCTCCTCCTGGCCGGTGGCGATGGGGAAGGTGAGCGCGTCGATGAAGATGTCGGCGACGTTCAGGCCCCAGGTGCCGGTGAGGTCGTCGATGAGGCGGCGCGCGATGCGGACCTTCCAGTCCTTCGTGCGGGCCTGGCCCTCCTCGTCGATGAGGAGCGCGACGACCGAGGCGCCGTGCTCGGCGATGATCGGCATGACCCGCGCGTAGCGCGACTCGGGGCCGTCGCCGTCCTCGAAGTTGACGGAGTTGACCACGCAGCGGCCGCCGAGGGATTCCAGGCCGGCCTCGATGACCGGGACCTCGGTGGAGTCGATCATGATCGGCAGGGTGCTGGCGGTCGCGAAGCGGGAGGCGAGGTCGCGCATGTCGGCGCTGCCGTCGCGGCCCACGTAGTCGACGCACAGGTCGAGCAGGTGCGCGCCGGAACGGGCCTGCTCACGGGCGATCTCGATGCACTTCTGCCAGTCGGCGGCGAGCATGGCCTCACGGAAGGCCTTCGAGCCGTTGGCGTTGGTGCGCTCGCCGACCATGAGGATGCTGGCGTCCTGCTGGAACGGGACGTGGTGGTACGACGAGGACGTGCCCGGTTCGATGACCGGGGTCCGCGCGGGTGCGACGGAGCCGGAGAGGCGCTCGACGACCGTGCGGATGTGCTCGGGCGTCGTACCGCAGCAGCCGCCGACGAGGCCGACACCGTAGTCGCCGACGAAGCCTTCGAGGGCGTCGGCGAGCTCCAGGGGCGTCAGGGGGAAGTGCGCGCCCTGCGGGGTGAGTTCGGGGAGCCCGGCGTTGGGCATGACCGACAGGC
Organism: Phytomonospora endophytica; assembly: GCF_014202425.1. Taxonomy (GTDB): domain Bacteria; phylum Actinomycetota; class Actinomycetes; order Mycobacteriales; family Micromonosporaceae; genus Phytomonospora; species Phytomonospora endophytica. The sequence goes on from NZ_JACHGT010000007.1 coordinate 229,976, forward strand.
CGACGCGGGCGTGTTGCGAGAGGTAGCGGAGGTGTTCGCTCATCTCGGCGGGGCCGGTGGCGCAGTTGAGGCCGATGAGGTCGATGCCGAGGGGCTCGATGGCGGTGAGGGCGGCGCCGATCTCGCTGCCGACGAGCATCGTGCCGGTCGTCTCGACGGTCACGTGGCAGATGAGCGGGATCTTGCGGCCGCTCTTGGCCATGGCGCGTTTGGCGCCGACGAGTGCGGCCTTGGCCTGGAGGAGGTCGTAGCAGGTCTCGACGAGGATCGCGTCGGCTCCGCCGGCGATGAGGCCCTCGGCGGTCTGCTGGTAGGTGTCGCGCAGCAGCTGGTAGGAGATGTGCCCGAGGGTGGGGAGTTTCGAGCCGGGGCCGAGGGAGCCGAGGACGTAGCGCGGCTTGTCGGGGGTGGAGTGCCCGTGGGCGACCTCCTTGGCGATGCTCGCGCCCGCGCGGCCGAAGTCGAAGGCGCGGTGGGCGAGGTCGTAGTCCGACAGGCCGCTGAAGTTCGAGTTGAACGTGTTCGTCTCGACGAGGTCCGAGCCGGCGGCGAAATAGGCGTCGTGGACGCCGCGAACGACATCGGGGCGGGAGAAGTTGAGGATGTCGGAGAGCCCCTCGTGGCCCTGGTAGTCCTCATCGACGCTGAGGTCGACCGCGTGAAGCATCGTGCCCATCGCGCCGTCGGCGATCAGGACACGTTCTTTAATGGCGGTGAGCAGCGGAATGTTCGACACCCGACAAGGTTAGCGATCGAAACGGCCGCGTACCCTGGCCGGGTGACAGAGTTCGACGGTCTTCCCACATTGCGGTCTCCGGTGCTCATCGCCGCCTTCGAGGGGTGGAACGACGCGACGGGCGCTTCGGTGGAGACCATCGAGCACCTCGCGGAGCAGTGGGGCGCGAAACGGATCGGGCATCTCGACCCCGATCCGTACTACGACTTCCAGGTCAATCGCCCCACGCTGACCCGCGACGGCGACGACAAGCGCCAGATCGAGTGGCCCACGAGTCACTTCACGGCGTGCTCCCCCGACGGCAGCGAACGCGACGTCGTGCTCCTCCACGGGATCGAACCGAACATGCGCTGGGGTTCGTTCTGCGAGGACATTCTTGAGCTTTGTCACAGTCTTGAGGTCGATCAGGTGATCCTGCTCGGGGCTCTGCTGTCGGACGTGGCGTACACGCGCCCGCTGCCGGTGTCGGGTACAGCCGCCGACACGGCGATGGCGGAGCGTTTGAAGCTCACGCCCTCGGCGTACGAGGGTCCGACGGGCATCGTCGGTGTCCTGCAGGAGGCGATCGCGGTCGCGGGCCTTCCGGTGGTGTCGTTCTGGGTGCACATCCCGCACTACGCGGCGGCCTCGCCGTGCCCGAAGGCGACCCTCGCGCTGGCCAGCCGGCTCGAAGAGATCCTCGACATTCCCGTCCCGACGGGCGGCCTCGTCGAGGACACCGCCGACTGGGAGAACTCGATCGCCGAACTCGCCGGTTCCGACGCCGAGATCGCCGAGTACATCGAGTCCCTCGAACAGCAGGACGACCAGCCCTCGCCGCAGCCGAACGGCGACGAGATCGCCCGCGACTTCGAGCGCTACCTCCGCAGGCGTGGCGGACAGAGCGGCGGCGAACCCGGTACGGAGTGACCGGCCCCCGCCCTTCGGGCCGGCGTGTGCCAATTTCGGCCGTCCACAGTGCACAGTCGCACAACGGGTCCGTCTCATGACGCGCGGTCGAACCGACAATTCCTGAACCGACCCGCTCTCGCACGTTTCATGGTCACTCGCTAGGCTCGCCCGGGTCTACCCCCTCCCGGAGGCGATCTTGCACATCCTGCTGCTTGTTTCCGCGTTCAACGGCCTGAGCCAAAGAGCCTGGACCGCGCTGTGCGCCGAAGGCCACGAGGTCGACATCGCGCTCGCCGACATCGACGCCGAGGCGATCGCCGACACCGTCACCGACCTCGCGCCCGACCTGATCATCTGCCCCTTCCTGAAGCACCGTGTGCCGGAGAAGGTGTGGCGGGCCTGGCCGACGGTGATCATTCACCCCGGGCCCGTCGGGGACCGCGGACCGTCCTCGCTGGACTACGCGATCACCGACGCCGAGCCGCGGTGGGGCGTGACGGCGCTGCAGGCCGTCGAGGAGATGGACGCCGGACCGATCTGGGCGACCCGGACCTTCGGCATGCCACCGATCCCGGTACCGAAGTCGGCGCTGTACAACGGGCCGGTCGCCGACGCGGCCATGGAGTGCATCGCCGAGGTCGTCGAGAAGGCCCTCGATCCGGACTTCACGCCCGTCCCGCAGGAAGAGGCGCCCCGGGCCGTCCCACACGCCACGACCCGGCCGCTCCTCAAGCGCGACGAGCGGCTGTTCGACTGGTCGCAGCCCGCCTCGGAGATCGTCCGGCGCATCGCCGCCTCCGACTCCACCCCCGGGGTCCGCACGGAGCTCGGCGGGCTCATCGTGCACGCCTATGACGCGCACCTGGGCGGCAAGGTCGAGTCCGCCGCGCCTCCCGGCACGATCGTCGGAAAGTACGAGGACGCGGTGGCCGTCGCCGCCGGTGACGACCGCGCGGTGTGGATCGGCCGGCTCAAGCACCCCCGTAAGGAAGGCGGCAACGGCGTCAAACTGTCCGCCGCGGCCGTCCTCGGTCACGTCTCGGCTCCCCACGTCGAGGCGCCGCTGTCCCTCCGCGAGGTCGAGTACGAGCGCATCGGGCCCGTCGGGCTGCTGACGGTGCGCAGCCACAACGGCGCGATGGGCACCATCCAGTGCCGCCGTATCCTCGACGCCCTCGACTACGCCCTCGACCAGGACACCTCCGTCCTGGTCTTCAAAGGGACGCCGGAGTTCTTCTCCAACGGCATCGACCTCAACGCGATCGAGGCGGCCGAGGACCCGGCCAAGGAGGCGTGGGAGAACATCAACGCCATCAACGACGTCTGCACCGCGCTGGTCACCGACACCGGCCAGCTCACCATCGCGGCCTACACCGCGAGCGCGGGCGCGGGTGGCGCGATGCTGGGCCTGGCGGCGGATGTGGCGCTCGCCCGCGACGGGGTCGTGCTGAACCCGTACTACGACATCGGTCTGTTCGGGTCGGAGTTGCACACCTACACGCTGCCCCGCAGGGTGGGCGTGGAGCTGGCCGGTCAGCTACTGGACGACAAGCAACCGGTCGACGCCAACGCGGCCCTGCACCTGGGTCTGGTCGACGGGGTGGGGCCGCGCGATCCGGCGGCCTTCGACGAGTGGCTGATCGAGCAGGCGGAACTGTACGCGTCGCCGGAGAACTGGCGGCAGACCTATGAGGCGAAGCTGCGGTTCCTGACCAACTCGCGTCCCCCGGCCTACTACGCCGCCCGCGAGCTGGCGGAGATGGCGCAGGACATTTTCGACGACCGCTCAGGCTTCCGGGCCGCCCGGCACGCGTTCGTCAGCAAGCAGCCGCTCCAGGCCGCACACGCGGCGAGGGTGTAGACGCGGAGATGACGGCGAACGGCCGGTCCCAACCGGGACCGGCCGTTCGCCGTCGCTACCCCCTGAGTGCGGCGATGACCCACTCGAACGCCGGCACGGTCGGCTTGAACGGCGGCCATCCGTTGAGCCTGCCGAGCAGTTCCCAGTACCTCTCGACCTTGTGGCTGGTGAACGTCGCGAGCGAGTCGGCCAGGCGGACGCGGGAGTCGGCGTCAAGGTCTCCGTCGAGCAGCTCGTCGAGGAGCGCGGCGCCTTCGGGTGATCCCGGTTCGATCCCGGCCGCGATCGCCGCACCGGCCTTCTCGACGACCTGGGCGGGTTCGAACGGCACGGGCTCGGCGGGCCCGCCCATGGCGCCCGTGACCGCCATCTGGCGGGTGCGCATGCGGAAGTCCTCGTCGCCGATGAGTTCGGCGAGTTCGACCCAGGCGTCGACCTGGGCGGGGGTCGGTTCGTCCGGCAGGTCGGTCGGGAGCGCGCGCATGGACGTGGCGATGCGGGCGCCCGGCGCGTCGTCGTCGACGCCGGCGAAGGTCTCGGCGACGAAGTCGTCGATGAGGCGCTGACGTTCGGCGGCGGACAGACGGGCGAGCTTGTGCATGAGTCTCATCTCCTCGATGGTGGTGTCCCGGTGAGCGACGGTGGACAGCACCGCTCGGCGCGTCTTGAGGACGCGGATCTCGGTGTCGAGGGCGTTGACGTGGGCCGCGGCCACCTGGGCCAGGGTCGTCCGTCCCGCCACGACCTCACGGACCACGGGCAGGTCGAGACCGAGTTCGCGCAGGGTGCGCACGAGTTCGAGCCTGGCCACGGCGGCGGCGTCGTAGAGGCGGTACCCGCCGCGCGACCGGGTGGTCGGCGGAAGGACGCCCTCGTCGGACCAGAACCGGACGGTGCGAACGGGAACGCCGGCCCGGCGGGCCAACTCGCCGATCGTGTACAGCGGATTCCGGTCGGTGTCGCTCATGAGGAGAAGCCTCGGGGTTCCAGCGGGTGGAAGGTCAAAGCGATTATCCGGCTCCTGTGACCCATGGCACATGCCCTGGGCGATTATTCGAGGGTTCGGCACCGGTCTCCACTGGGTGGCGCCGACGCTTTTGGAGGACGGTATGGCGAAACACGGCGTATGGCCGCTGGTGCACACCGAGCGGGCGGCCCTCGCGGCCGACTTGGCGGAACTGGACGACGAGGCCTGGGCGACACCGTCGCTGTGCGAGGGGTTGAGCGTCCGCGAGGTGCTGGCGCACGTGACCGCGGGGGCGAGCCTGACGCCGTTGCGCTGGCTGGCGGGCGTGGTGAAGTGCCGCTTCGACTTCGACAGGCAGGTCGCGATGCGCCTGGCCGAGCAGCTCGGGGACACACCCGGTGAGACCCTCGCGCGGTTTCGTGACGTGGTCGGCAGCCGCACGAAACCTCCCCTGCCGGTGATGGCGATGCTGGGCGAGGCGGTCGTGCACGGCGAGGACATCCGGCGGCCGCTCGGCCTCGTCCGCGAGCACCCGGTCGAGACGGTGACGGCGGTCGCCGAGTTCTGCCGGGGCACCGACCAGGTGGTGCTCGCCAAGGGCCGCATCCGCGGTCTGCGCCTGACGGCGACCGACGGGCCGTTCGAGACGGGACCTGAGGACGGCGCACCGGTGACGGGTACGACGATCGCGCTGATCATGGCGATGACCGGGCGGAAGGCCTTCTGCGAGGACCTGACGGGCTCGGGAGTGGCGGTACTCCGGGAACGCTGACGGTCAGGCTGGTCCCAGCAGGACCAGGAAGCCCAGGCGCGCCGATCTCGACTCGCACGCGGGGCACGCGTCGACCCGTCGATGCGCCGGCGATCCGCGCCGCGAGCGGAACGCGAGCGCACCGTCGGGGTTCACGCCACGGAACCGCGCCCCGCACGCGCCGCAGGCGTGCGTGCGAATCTCGGCGAGCCACAACCCGGCGAGGTCGTCCTCGGTGCCCGGCCGGCGCGGCGTCAGATCGGGGACCTCCCCGTCGGAGGCCCACACGGCCACGTAGGGAAGTGCCCGGCCGAACGCCCACAGGAACGCCGGCCGGAACCGTCGCCCGAGATGGCCGGTCTCCCGGACCATCTCGGCGAGCGCTGACGGCGTCGGCTCGGTGTCGTAGACCTCGACGACACCGACCCGAGACGCGAAGCGCCTCATTCCCGCAGCGGGACCCCCAGCAACCCGTCCACGGCCGTCGTGACCAGGTCGGGCGCACCGGTGTCGTCGCCGTCGGCGGCGGCCCAGCGGTCCACGGCCGCCAGGGCGCCCGGGGTGTCGAGGTCGTCGGCGAGGCGCTCGCGTAGTTCACGGACGAGGGCGGCGCCGTCGGGGCCCGACTCGCGGCGGACACCGGCGCGCCAGGCGTGCACGCGGCGCTCGCCCTCGGTCAGCACGGCACCGGTCCACTCGCGGTCGGTGCGGTAGTGCCCCGACAGCAGTCCCAGGCGGATCGCGGAGGAGTCGACGCCGTCGGCGCGCAGGCGCGAGACGAAGACGAGGTTGCCCTTGCTCTTCGACATCTTCTCGCCGTTCCAGCCGATCATGCCGCCGTGCACGTAGTGCGAGGAGAACGGCCGGACGCCGGTGGCGGCCTCGGCGTGGGCGGCGGAGAACTCGTGGTGCGGGAAGATCAGGTCGGTGCCGCCGCCCTGGACGTCGATCTGTTCGCCGAGGTAGTTGAGGGCGATGGCGGCGCACTCGATGTGCCAGCCCGGGCGCCCGTCGCCGAGCGTCGACGGCCACGACGGTTCGCCTTCGCGCTTGCCGCGCCACAGGAGAGCGTCGAGGGGGTCGCGCTTGCCTTCGCGCTGGGGGTCGCCGCCACGCTCGGCGAAGAAGGCGAGCATCGTCTCGCGGTCGTAGTTCGACTCGTAGCCGAAGGTCGGCGAGGCGGTGACCGGGAAGTAGTGGTCGCCGGTGCCGTCACCGATGTTGTAGCCGTCGCCGGCCTCGACGAGACCCGCGATGAGCTTGGTGATCTCCGGCATCGACTCGACGGCGCCGATGTAGTGGTCGGGCGGCAGGATCCGCAGCGCCTCCATGTCCTCGCGGAACAGCGCCGTCTCGCGCATCGCCAGGACGACCCAGTCCTCGCCGTCGCGCTCGGCGCGCTCCAGGAGCGGCTCGTCGACGTCGGTGACGTTCTGGGCGTAGCGGACGGTACGGCCGTTGTCCCGCCAGACGCGGTTGACCAGGTCGAAGACGAGCATGGTCGCGGCGTGGCCGAGGTGCGTGGCGTCGTACGGGGTGATGCCGCAGACGTACATGCGGGCGACGTCGCCCGGCTCACTCGGCCGGACCCGCGCCGAGGCGGTGTCGTACAGCGCCAGCGCGACCGGTTCACCGGGCACCGGCGGGAGGAGAGGAGCCTGCCAGGAATCCATGTCCCAGAGACTAACCGCGCCGGGGCACCCGGATCTTGCGCGTACGGACGATCGTGATGGGGAGAACGCGCGGGAAAGGGCGCGGCGGACGAAACGGGCACGGCGGCGATCCGGCGACCGGCCCGGCGGATATGTCGCACGCACTGCATATCGTGTTATTCGGGGGTATTTCTCGCTCCGGCGGCGACGTTTCACACCGCCGCCCCGAGAACACCCATGCGCCTCGGCGACCAGCCCTAGATCGGCGGCCAGGGCAGCGCCGCCCGGTCCTCCGGCGGCTCCGGGAAGCGCCCGTCGGCGAGCAGCTTCGCCGCCCGCGCGTAGGTCGCGGCGAGCTCCTCGCCGGTCAGGTAGGGCGCGAAGCCCTCCGGGTCGGCCGACAGGAAGCGTTCGACGGCGTCGCCGACCTCCGCCGGCAGCGGCTCGCCCGCCCAGCCCCACAGCACCGTGCGGAGTTTCGGCTCGGTGTGGAAGCAGAGTCCGTGGTCGACGCCGAACACGCCGCCGGAGGCGTCGTGCAGGACGTGCGCGCCTTTGCGGTCGGCGTTGTTCATGACGACGTCGAGCGCCGTCATCATCGCCAGGGCCGGGTCGTCGGCGTGCGCGAGGTGGTAGGCCTCACCGTCGGGCCCACGGGCGGCGGCGATGGGGTGCCAGCCCTCCGGGACCTCGGCGGCGGGCACGAAACCGACGAGGGGCTCCCCGTCCTCCTCGATCCACAACTGGCACGCCCCCTGCCCCATCGGGCCCTCACGGAGGATCGTGGGCGGCACGAGCGGCACTCCGAACGCGCGGCTGACCCCGTAGGCGGCGGCCTCCCGCCCGGCGAGCGTGCCGTTCGGGAAGTCCCACAGGGGCTTCTCGCCCCGGATCGGCTTGTACACGCAGCGCGCGGTGCGCCCGTCGTGCTCGATCACGGCCCGCAGCGTCGCGTTCGACGCCTCGACGAGCAGCCCTTCGAGGTCGAGGGCGCCGTGCGCGAGGAGTTCGAGGTCCTCAGACGATGTCTTCATCCTCGTCCTGCCGACGGCGGTACCCGTTGCTACGGGGGCAGAGGTGACCGCCCGCGTCGAGCGGTCCGCCGCACCACGGGCACGGCGGGCGTCCGGCGGCGACGACGCTGCGGGCGCGCGTGGCGAAGGCCTTCGCGACGGCCGGGGCGATCTGGACACGCAGGCGGTCGAGGTCCTCGCTGTCGGGCTCGATCTCCTCGTCGTCGGAGAGTTCGATCATCTCGACGACGACCAGTTCGGTGTCGGAGTCCCAGCCGAGACCGATGGCGCCGACGCGGAACTCCTCCTCGATGGGTGTTTCGAGGGGTCCGTGGTCGACCGGCGCGCTGCCGGAGACGTCGGCGCCGAAGCGGCGGGAGGCCTCGGAGAGGAGTTCGTCGATGCGTTCGGCGAGCAGGCGTACCTGCCCCTTCTCCAGCACGACGCTGGTGACTCTGCCGTTGCCGCGTGCCTGGAGGAAGAAGGTGCGTTCCCCGGGCTCCCCCACCGTGCCGACGACGAAACGTTCGGGGGGCACGAATTCGAACAGCTGGCCCGTCATGGCTTAGAGCCTATCCAGCGTCGCGGCGGGCGTCTCGAAGGGCGGTGATGACGGTGATCTCAGTGGTCTGATATCGGCTCTACCGGCCGCCGCCGACGGCTCCGGCGGTGGGTTCGCCGTTGTCGGGCTCGGGATCGTCGGTGTTGCGCTCGGCGGCGACGAGGTCGCCGAGGTCGCTGCCGGTGTCGTTGAGGCGCAGCACGTAGGGGCGCTCGGGGGTGTAGCGGATGGCGGTGATGGAGGCCGTGCCGGCCGAGATCCGCTGGAACATGTCGAAGTGGACACCGAGGGCGTCGGCGACGACGGCCTTGACGATGTCGCCGTGGGTGCAGGCGAGCCAGAGCGCGTCGCGGCCGTATTCGGCGGCGATGCGGGCGTCGTGGCCGCGGACGGCGGCGACGGCGCGGGCCGCGGTGTGCGCGGCGGCGTCGCCGTTGGGGAAGACCGCGGCGGAGGGGTGCTCCTGGACGGTCTTCCAGAGCGGCTCGTGGACGAGGTCGCTGAGTTTGCGGCCCTCCCAGTCGCCGTAGCGGTACTCGGCGATGTCCTCGTCGGTCTCGACGGTGAGGCCGCGGTCGCCGAGGGCGGTGTGGATGGTCTCCAGGCAGCGCGGCAGCGGACTGCTTACGGCGGCGACCAGCGGCAGTCCGGCGAGGCGTTTGGCGGCCTCGGCGGCCTGGGCGAGTCCGGTCTCGTCGAGGGCGACGCCGGGCATGTGCCCGGCGAGGATCCCGGCGGTGTTGGCGGTGGTCCGCCCGTGTCGCAGCAACAGCACTGTCGGCATGGGGGCAACCCTACGTCGGCTGGAGCACTCCGGTGACGAGCAGTGTGATGAGCAACAGGCCCAGGCCGACGCGGTACCAGACGAAGACCATGATGCTGTGCTTCTTGATGTAGGCCAGCAGCCACTTGATCGCGAAGTAGGCGACGACGAAGCACACGATGAGGCCGATGATGATCGGCGCGGCGCCGACGCCGCCGTCGAGGGCCTCGGGAAGCTGGTAGAAGCCGGCCGCGGTGACCGCGGGCAGCGACAGGTAGAAGGACAGGTTCGCGGCGGTGGTGCGGTCGAGGTCGCGGAGCAGGCCGACCGAGATCGTCGCCCCGGAGCGGGAGATGCCCGGGATGAGCGCCAGGCACTGCGCGAAACCGATCCAGAGGGTGTCCTTGAGGGTGAGGTCCCGCTCCTTGCGCTGGTGCGTGGCGGCGTGGTCGGCGAAGGCCATCACGCCGCTCCACAGGATCAGGGAGAAGGCGACGACCCACAGGCTGCGGAACGGACCGGTGATGATCTTCTCGCCGAAGAAGCCGACGATGCCGATCGGGATCGAGCCGGCGATGACGTACCAGGTGAAGCGGTAGTCGAAGTCCTGGCGGCGGGCCGGGTTGAACAGCCCGCGGAACCAGGCGGTGACCATCCGCACCAGGTCCTTCCAGAAGTAGACGTACACCGCGGCGATCGCGCCCATCTGGACGACGGCGGTGTAGGCCGTGACGCCCTTGTCGTCGATGGGGATGCCCATGAGGCCTTCGGCGATGGTCAGGTGACCGGTCGAGGACACGGGCAGGAACTCCGTCAGGCCCTCCAGGATGCCCAGGATCACGGCCTGCCAGATAGAGATCTCCACCCGTTACTCTCCCAATCCGGCTGTGGCGGCGGCCTCGGCGACGACCCGCAGGGTGTTGACGCGTTCTTCGTGTGTGGCGGCGAAAGGCGTGATCGACAGGGTCGTCACGCCCGCCTCGGCGTAGGCGACGAGGCGGTCGGCGATCCGTGCGGGACCGCCGATCAGCGACACGCGGTCGATGAACTCGTGCGGGACGGCGGCCATCGCCTCCCGGTGCCTGCGTTCCAGGTAGAGGTCCTGGACTTTGTCCGCCGCCTCGCCGAAGCCCATGCGGTGGGCGAGGTTGTTGTAGAAGTTCTGCTTCCGGCTGCCCATGCCGCCCAGGTAGAGGGCGGTGTAGGCGCGCACCGGGTCGGCCGCCGCGACCACGTCGTCACCGACGACGACCGGCACGGTCGGGACGACGTCGAAGGCGCTCAGGTCGCGTCCGGTCCCGGCGGCACCGGCCCGCACGTGGGCGAGCTGCTCGGCGGCGTGCTCGGGCGCGAAGAACACCGCGAGCCAGCCGTCGGCGATCTCCCCGGCGAGCGCGAGGTTCTTGGGGCCGATGACGGCGAGGTAGATCGGGAGGTCCGGGCGCTCGGGCCGCATGGCGAGCTGGAGGGCCTTGCCGGGGCCGCCGGGCAGTGGGAGGGTGATGTGCTCGCCGTCGATGGCGACCTTCTCCCGTGCGAGGGCGGCGCGGACGACCTGGACGTATTCACGGGTGCGGCCGAGGGGCTTGGCGAAGGGGACGCCGTACCAGCCTTCGGAGACCTGGGGTCCGGAGACGCCGAGGCCGAGGCGGAAGCGGCCGCCGCTGAGGGCGTCGAGGGACGCGGCCGTCATGGCGGTCATGGTGGCGGCGCGGGCGGGGATCTGCATGACTCCGGCACCGACGTCGATGGTGGAGGTGTGCGCGGCGAGCCAGGTGAGCATCGTGACCGTGTCGGAGCCGTAGGCCTCCGCGGCCCAGACCACCGAATAGCCGAGACTTTCGGCCTCTTTGGTCAATGCGAGGTGGGCGGCCGGTTCGGCGGCGCTCCCCCAGTAGCCGAGGCTGAGACCGAGTCGCACGTCAAACCCCTCCTGATCGACTTTTTCAGCGGATATCCTCGCCGGTCGCGGTCGCATCAGCCTAGCCGCCGGGTTTTCGGATGCGGCGGGGCGTGCGGCACGGCTCGACATGTCCCGGTACCGTCGCTGGTCATGGAGCACAGACCGCTAGGGCGCAGCGGGATGGAGGTGTCCCGACTGGCGCTCGGCACGATGGCGTGGGGTGTGGACACCGACGCCGACGACGCCGCCGCCCAGTTGAAGGCCTTCGTCGACGCCGGGGGCACCCTCGTGGACACCGCCGACGTGTACGCCGACGGCGAGGCCGAGCAGATCCTCGGGGGGCTGCTGGGGACGGTGCTGCCGCGCGGTGACGTGATGATCGCCACGAAGGCGGGTGTGCGGACGGGGACCGACCGGCGGCGGGACACCTCGCGGGCGCATCTGCTGCGCGCCCTCGACGAGTCGCTGGCGCGTCTGGGCACCGAGCACGTGGATCTGTGGCAGCTGCATCTCTACGACCCGGACACGCCGCTGGAGGAGACGCTCTCGGCGCTGGACTACGCGGTGTCGAGCGGTCGCGCCCGCTATGTGGGCGTCTCGAACTTCTCCGGCTGGCAGACCGCGCGCGCGGCGGTGTGGCAGCAGGCGTGGCCCGGGCGTGCGCCGATCACGGCGACCCAGGTGGAGTATTCGCTGGTGCAGCGGGGTGTGGAGCGCGAGGTGATCCCCGCGTGCTCGACCCTGGGCATGGGGATGCTGACCTGGTCGCCGTTGGGGCGCGGGGTGCTCACCGGGAAGTACCGCTTCGGGCGGCCCTCCGACTCGCGGGCGGCGTCGGTGCACTTCGCGCGTTTCGTGGGCGCCTATCTCGACGACCGCTGCGCGGGCATCGTGGAGGCGGTCGCCACGGCCGCCGACGGGCTCGGCGTCTCACCGCTCGAAGTGGCGCTCGCGTGGGTGCGCGACCGCCCGGGCGTGACCTCGGCGATCCTCGGGGCACGGACGGTCGGGCAGCTCATGGGCGCGATGGCGGCCGAGAAGGTGACCCTCCCGGCCGAGATCCGCTTCGCTCTCGACGACGTCTCCGCGCCCGCGATCGGCTATCCCGAACGCCAGGCGTGAACCTGGCGTTCACCGCGCCCCGGGTGCATTATGTCCAGATGGACGACAATCAAGCGAGCGCCGACGAGTCTTCCATTGACCCGTACGAGTACGCGCCCCTGCGCATCGGCGGAGAAGTCGATCAGTTGACCGCACAGGCCCGCCTCTCGGTGGCCGCCGAATACGGCGGCTGGGAACTGGCCACCGTGCGCCGCTATCCCGGCGGGGAGCGGAAGGTCACCTTGCGCAGACGCCGGCCCCGTACGGGCGGGACGATCCTGCCCGGCCTGTCCTATTGACCGACGGCGTCAGTCCTCTTCCTCGTCGTCGGTCCGCGCCTCGCCGTGCACCGAGCGCTCGTCGAGGCGGCCGATGACGGGCTGTTCGGTGCCCATGAGGAAGGCGGAGTCCTCGGCTCCGGCGTGCACGGCGTCGAGGTCGACGGGCCCGGTGATCTCGTTGACGACGACGATCCCGTCGAGCGGGGTGAGCTCGTCGATCTCCAGTGAGGCCAGGGTGCCGCCACCCGCGTGGAGCAGTTCGAGGACGGCGTCGCCGACGCCGGTGAGCGGCGAGCCGTCGTCGTCGGGGTCGGGAACCGCCTCGCGGGCGGCCTCGGCGATGCGCAGCAGCGCGGTCTGGCTGGGCACGAAGTAGTCGCGGCGGTGCCGCACCGAGATGACGGTGGGGTTGCTGTCGGCCTCGACGAGGTCGTCGTCGCCGACATAGCCCGGCCAGCCGCCCTCCCCGTCGGTGGCCGGCAGCGGTCGCGGATCCCAGGGCGTCGCCTCGCCGTAGGCCTCGTCGATGATCTTGTCGTAGTCGAGGCTGGCGTTGTTGAGGGCCACGTAGGCGCGCCAGACGGCGGCGTCGCCGACGCGGCCCTCGGCCGCGGTGATCTCCGCCAGATGGGCCCGTGCCGCCGCGATGACTGCTTCGAGTGCGGCGGTCGCCTCCTGTGCGCGGGAGGCGGCGTCTTCAGGCATGAGCACGCTCTTTCTTTGTCCGTGGACGGTGTGACGTACGGGTGCGTGGCGAGGGGCTCAGGCGGAGAGGTGGGTGCGGTCTAGCTGTTGGAGAGGAAGCGGTCGAGGACCCGCACGCCGAACTTCAGGCCGTCGACGGGCACGCGCTCGTCGATGCCGTGGAACAGCGACGCGAAGTCGAGGTCGGCGGGGAGCTTGAGCGGCGCGAAACCGAAACCGCGGATCCCGAGGCGGTTGAAGGCCTTGGCGTCGGTGCCGCCGGACAGCATGTACGGGACCGGGCGCGCGCCCGGGTCCTCGGCGCGCAGCGCGTCGGACATCGCGTCGACGAGGGGGCCGTCGAAGGAGGTCTCCAGCGCGGGCTGGCGGTGGATGTAGTCGACCTCGACGCCGGGGCCGACGAGTTCGCGCAGCTGCCGCTCGAACTCCTTGGAGCGGCCCGGGAGGGTGCGGCAGTCGATGGTGGCCTGCGCGCGGCCGGGGATGACGTTGTCCTTGTACCCCGCGTCGAGGCGCGTCGGGTTGGCCGTGTCGCGGATCGTGGCGCCGATGATGCGCGCGATCGGGCCGAGCTTGGCGATGATCTCCTCGGGGTTCTCCAGGTCGAGTTCGACCTGGAGGATGTCGGAGACCTCTTCGAGGAACGCCCGGACGGTCGGGGTGATCACGACCGGGAACTTGTGCCGGCCGACGCGGGCGACGGCCTCGGCGAGGCGGGTGACGGCGTTGTCGTCGTGGATCATCGAGCCGTGGCCGGGGCGGCCGCTGACGCTGAGGCGGAGCCAGTCGAGTCCCTTCTCGGCGGTCTCGATGAGGTACAGGCGCAGGTCGTTGTTCATCGACACCGAGAAGCCGCCGACCTCGCCGACGGCCTCGGTGACGCCGTCGAGCAGGTCGGCGTGGTTGTCGACGATGTGGTGGGCGCCGTAGGTGCTGCCGGCCTCCTCGTCGGCGAGGAAGGCCAGGACCAGGTCGCGCGGCGGGACGCGGCCTTCGCGCTTCCACTGCCGCACGAGGGCCAGGACCATGGCGTCGAAGTCCTTCATGTCGATCGCGCCCCGGCCCCACAGGTAGCCGTCCTTCTCCTCGCCGGAGAAGGGGTGCACCGACCATTCGCTCGGGTCGGCGGGCACGACGTCGAGGTGGCCGTGGACGAGCAGCGCGTTGCGGCTCGGGTCGGCGCCCTCGTAGCGGGCGATGACGCTGGCGCGGCCGGGCGCGGACTCGGTGATGAAGGGTTCGAGGCCGACCTCGGCGAGCTTCTCGGCGACGTACTCGGCGGCGGCGCGCTCACCGGCGGAGGTGTCGTTGTCACCGGTGTTGGTCGTGTCGATCCGCAGCAGGTCCCGGCAGATGTCGACGACCTCGTCGACGGCGAGGGGGTGCGGGGGGTGGCTTTCGGCTGCGGTCATGCCCCTTTCATACCAGGGCCTGGTCGCGCGACGGGGAGCCGGTGGGGGCGGTCGGGGTGATCAGCGCGGATCGAAGGCGGAGGCGAAGGTGACCTCCGCGAGCCTGCGCTGGCCCTCGGCGTTCGGGTGAAAGAAGTCCCAGCGGGAGACCTCGTCGGCCCCGAACTCGGTGTTGAACACGACGTTGCCGTCGTAGCGGCAGTTCTCGCCGTAGCCGGCGCAGATCTCGCTCAGCGCGGTGTTGTAGTCGAGGACGCGCTGGCGGACGTTCATCCGGCGCTGTTCGGCGGCCGGGTCGGTGGAGGCCGGGTCGGCGAGCATCGACTGGCAGATCCCGGCGGTCTCCCAGGTCTCCCGGGCGGTCGCGCTGTCCTTGTTGACCGTCCACAGGCGGTAGAGGTCGGGGATGCTGGCGACGAAGATCTTGGCCTCGGGGAGGCCTTCCTTGAGGGCGGCGAAGGCCGCCGCGATGTTGGTGCGGTACTGCTCGGGGGTCGTCATGCCCGCCTCGGTGTCGGCGCAGGCGTCGTTGGCGCCGATCAGGACGGTCAGGTAGTCGACGCGCTGCTCGACGGTGGCGGCGGCCTGGGCGACGAGGTCGGCTGAGGTCGCGCCCGTCTCGGCGTTGTTGTGCCGGTTGTCCTCGATGGCCGGGTTGTAGGCGGTGAGGCGGCGGTAGTGGCCGTCGACGCGGTCGCTGTCGCCGGTGCTCCACGACCTCGCCGTGCAGTCGAAGTACCAGCCGCAGGCGTTGAAGCCGCGCGTGATGGAGTCGCCGAGACCGGCGATCGAGGCAGGGAAGGGCTCCGGGTCCTCCGCGGCGGCCGGTGCGGCGCCGAGAAGCAGAACACCGCCGGTGAGGACGGTGAGAGCGGCGAGCAGACCACGACGTCGACCCATGATGACCTCCCGGGCGTCCCGAGCAAGTGAACCTGACAGGAGATTAGTCATATTTCGGGCATATCGGCGGCGGCTTCGTGTTTTTCCGCGTCGGCGGCGCGCGGTGGTCCCCCGATCGGAGGACCACCGTGGAACGGTTCAGCCCGCCGGGGCCTCGATGAGTTTCGCGACCGGCGGCGGAGCCTCGCAGGTCGTCCGCAGCACGACCTCGGCGCCGGACGCCGCCGACTCGTCGATCGCGAGCATCGTGTCGAGGACGTGGGCGGCCAGGTCGAGGGAGGCCCGGTGCGGTACGCCCGCCTCGATCGAGCCGGCGAGTTCGGCGAGGCCGATGCCGCGCTGGAGCCCGAGGTAGCCGTTGGTGTGCGGGAGCGTGGTCCACGCGTTCTCACCGCGGCGGCGGACGCGCGGGCCGCCGTCGAAGCGGTTGGGGTCGGGGAGGGTCATGGTGCCCTCGACGCCGTAGACCTCGATGTGCGGTAGTTCGTGGGCGGGGACGTCGAAGGAGGTCACGAGGGTGGCAAGGCCTCCCCCGGCGAAGCGGAGGGACACGCTGTAATGCGTGGCGACCTCGACGGGGATCTCCTGGCCGGCCTTGGCGCCCGAGCCGATGGTGCGGGTGGGGACGCTGCGCTGGGACTGGGCGCTGACGGCTTCGACGGCGCCGAAGACGGCGACGAGCGCGGTGATCGGGTAGACGCCGATGTCGAGGAGCGGGCCGCCGCCGGGGGCGTAGAAGAACTCCGGATCCGGGTGCCAGGCTTCGGGTCCGGGGGTCGTGAAGAAGGCGGTGGCGGCGACGGGCCGGCCGATGGCGCCGTCGACGATGGCGCCGATGGAGCTCTGGAGTCCGGCGCCGAGGAAGGTGTCGGGGGCGCAGCCGACCCGCACGCCGGCGCGGGCGGCCTCTTCGCGGATGCGGTCGACGTCGGCGCGGTCGAGGGCGAGGGGCTTCTCCGACCAGACGTGCTTGCCCGCCGCGATCGCCTCGCGTGTGACGGTGGCGTGCACGGCCGGGATGGTCAGGTTGAGCACGGCGTCGATGTCGGGGTCGGCGAGGAGCGCGTCGACGCCGGTCGCGCGGGGAATGCCGTGTTCCCGGGCGACGGCGGCGGCCCGTTCGGGGTCGATGTCGGCGCACGCGGTGACGGAGACACCGGGCAGGCGGGCCAATGTGGACAGGTACTGGCCGCTGATGTTGCCGCAGCCGATGAGTCCTACGCGAAATGGGTTCAGCTCGGTCATGAGTGGCAATGATGACCTTCACCACGTGGCCGTGCAAATGCTTACGGACCCCTAACGCGCGGGCTCTCGACGCGCGCGAGGGCAGATGATGGAGGCATGCGAGTGAGAACGTGGGCCGGAGCCCTCGCCGGAGTCGTGTCCGCCGCCGTCGCGCTCGGCGTCGGTGAGCTGGTCGCCGCGCTGACCGGGGCGGCCGACGCGCCCCTGGTGGCGGTCGGCGACCAGGTCGTCAAGGCCACGCCGGAGCCGGTGAAGCAGTGGGCGATCTCGGTGTTCGGGACCGGCGACAAACTCGCTCTGCAGATCGGCACCGCCGTCATCCTGGCGGTCGTCGCGGCGGGTGTGGGGATGGCGGCCACCCGGCGCCTGGTCTATGCGATCGCCGCGGTGGTCGTGTTCACCGGGCTCGGGGTGGCCGCCGCGGTAACGCGCCCGGCCGCCGGGCCGCTGGCGGCGGTTCCGTCGCTGGTCGCGGGGGTGGTGGCGCTCGCGGTGGGCTGGTTCCTGCTGCGCAGGGCGCCCGTCACCGAAGGCGAGGAAGCCCAGGACATGCGCGTCTACGGACGGCGGCGGTTCCTGGTGACCTCGATCGCGGCGGTCGGCGGAGCGGGCGTCGCGGTGGCCGTCGGGCGCAACGTCGGCCTGGGCAGCGCGGTCAACGAGGCCCGCGACAAGGTCGTCCTGCCGGCTCCGGCGAGCCCGGCTCCGCCACGGCCGGCGAACGTCTCCCTTGACGTGGAGGGCCTGAGCTCCTACATCACGCCGAACGACGACTTCTACCGCATCGACACCGCGCTGGTGACGCCCAACGTGCTCCCCGGCGACTACACGCTGCGGATCCACGGGCGCTGCGCCAACCCCATCGAGCTGACCTTCGAGGAGCTGCTCGCGCGGCCGATGATCGAACGCGACATCACCCTGTCCTGCGTGTCCAACGAGGTCGGCGGCGGGCTCGTCGGCAACGCGCGCTGGCTCGGGGTACCGCTGGCCGACCTGCTCGCCGAGGTCCGGCCGGACGCGTCGGCCGACCAGCTCGTCGGCCGGTCCGCCGACGGCTTCACCGCCGGGGCACCGACCCAGCTGTGCGCCGACGGCCGGGACGCGATGATCGCCGTGGGCATGAACGGCGAGCCGCTGCCGGTCGAGCACGGTTTCCCGGTGCGCATGATCGTCCCCGGGCTCTACGGGTACGTGTCGGCCACGAAGTGGCTGACCGAGCTGGAACTGACCTCCTTCGCCGACTTCGACGCCTACTGGATCCCGCGCGGGTGGTCGACGCCGACGCCGATCAAGACCGAGTCGCGGATCGACACCCCGCGCAGGAAGGCCGCGGCGGGCAAGGTCGCCGTCGCCGGCGTCGCCTGGGCCCAGCACCGTGGCGTCAACGCCGTCGAGGTCCGCGTCGACGACGGCGCCTGGCAGCCGGCGCGACTGTCCGATGTGGTCTCCGGCGACACGTGGCGGCAATGGGTCTATGAATGGGACGCGGCCCCGGGCGAGCACAGCCTCACGGTGCGCGCCACCGACGGCGCCGGAGTCGTGCAGACTGAACAGCGGACGCCGGTCGCGCCCGACGGAGCCAGCGGCTGGCACACGGTGAAGGTCACCGTGGACTGAGACCGGCGCGGGTGCCACCGCGCCCTGGAGGCCACATGGGCGAGGCGGCCGTACCCTTCGCGTCCTCGGCGGATCTCGCCGAGAAGGACGAGACCTTCGACGTACTCGCCGACGGCGTGTACGCGCTGACCGCCGAGGGGGACCCCAACGTCGGCGCCATCGAGGGCGAGGACTTCGTCGTCTGCTTCGAGGCCCGCGCCACGCCCCTGATGGCGGAGAAGTGGCTGGAACGGCTGCGCGAGCACACCGACAAGCCCGTGCGGTTCCTGGTGCTGTCGCACTACCACGCGGTCCGCACGCTCGGGGCCTCGGCGTTCGGCGCCGAGAACATCATCGCCCACGAACAGACCCGGCGCCTGATCGCCGAGCGCGGCGAGGCCGACTGGGCCTCGGAGGCCGGTCGCATGCCGCGCCTGTTCACCGGCGCCGAGACGATTCCGGGCCTGACCTGGCCGACGCTCACCTTCACCGACGAGCTCGTCATCGAACTCGGCGGGACGCGCGGACGGCTCGTCCTGCGCCACTGCGGACGCGGGCACACCGCCGGCGACATCGTGGCCTGGCTGCCCGAGCAGCGGATCCTGTTCGCCGGGGACCTCGTCGAGGCGCGGGCGGCGCTCTACACCGGCGACGCCTTCCACCAGCACTGGGCGGGCCCGACGCTGACGGCCGTCGAGGCCCTCGACGCCGAGATCCTCGTCGGCGGGCGCGGGGACGTCGCCCACGGGCGCGACGCGGTCGGCGCCGCCGTCGACCAGACCCGCAACTTCCTGCACGTCCTGATGCGCGAGGTCGATGAGGCCGCCACGCACGGCGGCGGCCTGAAAGACGCCTACGAGGCCGCGCACGCCGCCCTCGAACCCCGCTACGGGGACTGGCCGATCTTCGAGCACTGCCTGCCCTTCAACGTCTCCCGCTACTGGGACGAGCGCACCGGGGTCGACTGGCCGCGCGTGTGGACCGCCGAACGCGACCGCGAGGTCTGGGACGAGCTGAAGGGCTGAGCGTGGCCGCGCCGGTCGTGATCGCCGGCGGCGGGCCGGTCGGCCTCGCCGCCGCGCTCCTGCTGGCGCGCTGGGGCGTCCCGACGGTCGTCTGCGAGGCGGCGGAGAAACGCAACGCCGTGGGCTCCCGCTCGATCTGCACCCAGCGCGACGTCCTCGACATCCTCCACCGCGTCGGCTGCGGTGAGATCCTGGCCGCCGAAGGCGTCACGTGGACGCACGGCCGGACCTACTACCGGCACCACGAGCTGTTCCGGATCACCTTCCCCGCCACCGGCGGCACGGGTTTCCCGCCTTTCGTGAACATCCCCCAGTGGCGCGTGGAGGCCGTCCTGGAGGCGGCGGTGGCGGCCGAACCGCTCGCCGAGCTGCGCTACGGGACCGCCGTGCGCGGCCTGTCGCAGGACGCCGAAGGCGTCACCGTCCACACCGGACGCGGCGAGCTCCGCGCCACCCACGTGATCGGCGCCGACGGCCACCACAGCACCGTCCGGGACGCGCTCGGGCTCGGCTTCGAGGGCGAGTCCTTCGCCGATCGCTTCCTCATCGCCGACATCCGCGCCGAGCTGCCGTTCGGGCCGCAGCGCCGCTTCCACTTCGACCCGGAGTGGAATCCGGGCCGCCAGGTGCTCCTGCATCCCCAGCCGGACTCGGTGTGGCGGATCGACTGGCAGGTCCCGGCCGGCTTCGATCTCACCGCGGCCCTCGCGAAGGGCGAGGTCGACGCGCGCGTCCGCCGGATCGCCGGGGACGCTCCCTACGAGATCGTGTGGCTGTCGGCGTACCGCTTCGCGCAACGGACCGCATCGTCCTATGTGGAGGGGCGGGTGCTGCTCGCCGGGGACGCCGCGCACGTCATGACGCCGTTCGGCGCCCGCGGCCTCAACTCCGGAATCGCCGACGCCGAGAACGCCGCCTGGAAGATCGCGATGGCCAGGCACGGGCTCGCCGGGCCGGGCCTGCTCGACAGCTACCACGCCGAGCGGCACGCCGCCGCCGCCGAGAACCTGCGGGTCACCGGCCGCACCATGCGTTTCCTCGTCCCGGGCACCGAGGCGGAGAAGGCCCACCGGCACGACGTCCTGGAGCGGGCGCTGAGCGACCCGGCCGCCCGTGCGGAAGTCGACTCCGGGAAGCTCTACGAGCCCTTTCCCTACCTCGACTCGCCCCTGACGACCACGTGGGACGGGGAAGGTCCCGCACCGGGGACGATGCCGGGCGCGCTGTGCCCGGACGCCCCCTCGGGTCAACGGCGGCTGAGGGAACGCTTCGGCGCGGGCTTCACCGTGATCGCCGCCGACCGCGAGCCACCGGCCGCCGACACCGGCGCACCGGTTTCCCGCCTGCGACTCCACACCCCGGCCCTCGACCCACGCCCCGGCAGAGTGTGGCTCGTGCGGCCCGACGGGCACCTCGCCGCGATCCTGGACGACGCCGACACGGCCGCCGTCACCGCCGCGACGCGCCGGGCGCTGGGGTTTCCCGCCTGAACCGGGCCCTACCGCAGCGGCAGCACGCTCGTCGCCGACGCGAACGCCAAGGGCTCGCCCTCGGCCACCGGAATACCGTTGTCGAAGCCGAAGACGGCGACGTCACCGCTGAACTGGTTGGCCACGTACAGGCGCTTCCCGTCGGGCGACAGCGCGGCGTCGCGCGGCCAGCGGCCGCCGCAGCCCACCGTCGTGCGCAGCTCGAAGGGCGCGGTCTCGACCACCGCGATCGAGTCGTGGCCCCGGTTGGTCGTGTACACGAAGCGTCCGTCGGGCGACACGAGCACGGCCGCCGGGAAGTTCTCGACCTCGACGTTCTCCGGGAGCACCCGCAGGCGGCCCTCCGCGGTCAGCGTCCCCGTCTGGGCGTCCCAGGCGCAGCGGGTCAGCGAGTCGTCGAGCTCGCCGACGATGTAGGCGGAGTTCCCGTCCGGGGAGAAGGCGAGGTGGCGGGGGCCCGTGCCCGGCACGCACTCGAAGGCGCCGTGACGGCTGAGCTCGCCGTCGGCGAAGTCGTAGACGACGACCTGGTCGATGCCCAGGTCGACGGCCAGAACCCAGCGGCCCGAAGGGTCGACGACGATCTGGTGGACGTGCGGGCCCTCCTGCCGGTCGGGGTTCGGACCGGACCCGATGTGCGCGATCGCCTCGTGCAGGGCGCCGAGACCGCCGTCCTCGTAGACCGGGAGAACGCCGACGGTGCCACTGCCGTAGTTGGCCGTGAAGAGCCAGTGCCCGCCCGGGTGGAGCGCGAGGTGGCACGGCGCCTCTCCCCCGCTGGACTCCTCGGCGAGCGGCGAGCCGTCGGGGTGGAAGGCCAGCACGCCGCCGGGCGCGTTGTCACGCTCCAGAGCGGCGTAGAGGACCTTGCCGTCGCGGCCCGCGACCACATAGGACGGACGGTCGACCGGGATGACGCCAATGGTGCCGTCGTCTGCGGCGAGGCCGATGCCTTCGCCGTAACCACCGAGTACGAGCATGCGCAGATCGTACGGGACGGCCGGGTCAGGACCGATCTTGCGCGGCCCGGCGGACCTTGAGCCATTCGAGGTCGGCCGGGGTGAGGACGCGGGTGGCGAGAAGCCATTCGCACAGGGCGCGGCGGGCGTCGAGTTCCTTCTCCAGACCGAGGACCCCGGCCTCGACGAGGTCGAGGCGGACCTGCTCGATGCGCTTGACCACGGTGGACTTGGCGAGCTTGAGCTCGTCGGCGATCTCCTGGTAGGTCCTGGGCCTGGGGTCGTAGTAGGGGTAGGGCCGCAGGTATCCGGCGGTCATCGCGACGAGGACCTCGCGGCGGCGGTCGGTGAGCTGCGGAAGCTGTGTGCGCGTGCGGTTCTCGTCGATGGGCGAGAAGATGTCGCCGGTCGGGTCGCCCGGGTCGAGGCGCAGGATCAGCGCGTAGGTCCAGGCCTCCCCGACGACGAGCACGGTCAGCGGCGAGGCGTCGACCGAGCGGCGGCTCGGCGAGCCGTGCTGCGGCGCGACGGGCAGGGGCACGCCGAATCCCGCCGGGTCGACGATGTGCAGGGGGCGCTTGCGGCTGAGGTTGGTGACCGCCCAGCCGCTGCCGGTCGCCGAGAGGCGCCCGGCGATGCGGCTGACACCGAGGTCGGCGCCGTCGAGGACGAGGTCACAGGAGGCGTCGCGGCCGAAGGTGAGGGCGTCGGTGGCGATCAGGACGCGCTGCTCGCCGTCGTATTCGACGATGAGGTCGGGCAGCGAGCTCATGACAGGTAGCCGTCCACGATGCCGCAGTTGCCGCCGGTGGCCTTGGTGACCTCGACGCGGAGGGTGTTGGCCTGGCGCAGGCGCAGGTGCCAGTCGAAGCGCTCGCCGGCGCCCACGGTGGTGCTGGCGACCTCTTCGCCGTCGAGGTAGACGGTGTAGAGGGCGGTGGCGCCGCTCGGCGAGTCGTCGCTCATGCCGATGGTCAGGTCGACCCACTGGTAGTCGCCGACGAGCGTGAAGTCGCGTTTGGGCAGCGACGTGCAGGGCGCCGAGATGAGCGCCCGGTGGGACTCGCCGCCGATGATGATCGGGCCGGGCTCGGTCGGACCCGACTGCGAGGGGTCGGGGACGAGGCCGGTCGGCGGCGGCGGGTCGTTCGGGCCCGCCTGCTCGTCCTGTGGGAAATAGCCGCTGCCGTCGTAGGAGTCGCCGTCGCCGTTGTTCAGGGACACGACGAGCAGGCCGATGAAGCCGCAGATCAGGATCAGGGCGGCGATCCCGACGCCCCACTGCCACCCGTCGATGCGCTTGCGTCGCTTGACCGGCGGTCCGGGGGGACCGACCCGAACGGGGGCGGGACCGACGGCTGGCCGCGCGGTCACCGGGTTGCGCCACATCGTCGGGCGCTGAACAGGTGGGATGGGGCCGAGGCGCGGCGGCTTCGGCGGTGGCAGGGACGACCGGCCCGCCGACTGGGCGGCGTGCGGTGCCACGGTCGAGGAATGCTGCCGCAGCAGGCGGATCCACTCCCCGGCGGTGGGGCGCAGCGCGGGCTGCTCGGCGAAGATCAGGGCGAGGCGGTCGGCGTCGGCGACACCTCCGGGGTCGACGGCGTCGGCGATCTCCAGCCGCAGCGTCTCGGCGTCGGCCGGCGGCGACTGGCCGGTGAGGACGAAGTAGGCGAGGGCGCCGAAGGCGTAGCGGTCGGAGGCCGGGCTGTACTCACCGGAGGTGAGGACCTCGGGGGCGCTGTAGCCGGTGGTGCCCGCGGAGGGGTGGCTCTGCGCGGTGGCCATGCGGAACAGGCCGAAGTCGACGAGGACGGCCTGGCCGTCGACGTTGATGATCACGTTGCCGGGGCTGATGTCGCCGTGCACGACCGGCCGGCCCGACGGAGTGGCGCGCCCCTCGTGGAGCCAGTCGAGGACGTCGGCGACCTGGATGAGGTGGCGCAGGGCTGCCTGGCGGTCGTCGTCGCCCTCGGCGACCCACTGGCGCAGGTCGAGGCCTTCAACCCAGTTCATGACCAGGTAGTGGGTGCGGCCCTCGGCCTCGTGCGGGGTCTCCCCCGCGAGGTGCATCCGGGCGCCCTCGAAATAGGTGTGCACACCGACGACACCGGGGTGGCGCATGAGCCGCAGCAGCTCGGCCTGTTCGGCCCAGCGCTCGCGCCAGGTCTCGATGTTGACCGCGTGCTGGTCACGGAGGATCTTGACGGCGACGCGCTCGGCCTCACCGGCCACGGTGAGCTCGGCCTCCCACAGCTCGGCTTCCCCGCCGCCGCCGACCTGGCGGCGCAGCCGGTACTTGTCCGGGGCGTCGTCCGGCCCGACGACGTACGGACGGCCTTCGGCGCTCATCTCTCCCCCACGTTTCCTCTGGGCACATAATCTTCCATCACCAGAATGGGGCGAACCGGCCGGGCCGTCCATGGGGAGGTCTCCCCTGGATTCGCGCCCGTCACGCCTACGCGGGCGCGACGGGCGCACCGGCCGAGCCGACGGCCCTGTTCGCGCGGGTCGAGGCGGACGGCGCCGACCGGGCCCCGTCCCCGGTGGACAGGCCAGCCGACACCGCTTCCGGCCCGACCTGAAGCATTTCCGTAAAGCACCGGTACATCCGTTTTAGGCCGGTATAGGTTGACGCTTGCAGCGCCGGAAACCGGGGGGATGGATGGGCTGGCTCAAAGACACCCTTGTGCAGCACGCCGAACTGGCGATCTTCTTGGCCCTCGCGATGGGCTTCTTCGTCGGGAAACTCAAGTACAAGACCCTGACCCTTGGGGCGGTCACCGGGACGCTGCTGTCGGGCGTCCTCATCGGAGCCCTCACCCACGCGCAGGTCCCCGACCTGGTCAAGACGGTCGCGTTCATCGCGTTCCTGTTCGCGCTGGGCTACAACGTCGGCCCGCAGTTCTTCGCCGGCCTGCGCGGGGACGGCATCAAGCAGGTCATCCTCGCCGTCATCAACTGCGTGTTCGGGCTGGCCGTCGTCTACGTCCTGGCCAAGCTCCTCGGCTACGGGCCCGGCTGGGGCGCCGGCCTCCTCGCGGGAGGCCTGACGCAGTCGTCGGTGATCGGCGTCGCCGGGCAGGCCATCGAGGCACTGCCGGGCATGACCTCCGAACAGGCGCAGGTCCTCGAAGGACAGATCGCCGTGGGCTACTCCGTCTGCTACCTGTTCGGCACCGCCGCCGCGGCCTACTTCCTGTCCTCCATCGCCCCGCGCATGATGGGCACCAAGGACCTCGCCGCCGACGCCCACGCCATGGAGCGCGAACTCGGCACCGCCACCGAACGCGACTCCGCCCCGGCCTACTACTCCGTCGTGCGCCGGACCTACAAACTGACCCGCCCGACCCTCGTCGGCCGCCGGGTCGGCGACGTCGAGGCCGAGGCGCTCGCCTGGGGCAACCGGGTCATCCTCCACAAACTCCGCCGCGACGGCGGGATCCACGCCCTCGACGCCGACACGGTCCTGCGGGCCGACGACGTCGTCACCGTCACCGCCCGCCGCCACGACCTCGTCGCGCTCGACGTCGACGACAAGTGGGGCGACGAGGTCGACGACCAGGAACTCCTCGACTACGAGGTCGAGAAGCTCCCGCTGGTCGTCACCAACAAGGAACTCGTCGGCAGCACCATCGGCGACGCCTTCGCCGCGCACGCCCCCCGCCTGTTCGTCAACAACCTCGTCCGCGGCGGGATCACCGTCCCGTGGAGCGACTCCACGGTGATCCATCGCGGCGACGAGCTGACCGTCCAGGGCGGCAAGGAGTTCGTCGAGGCGGCCACCCGCACCATCGGCTACCCCAACCGCGGCTCCGACGAGACCGACTTCTCCTACATCGGGCTCGGCATCGTCGTCGGCGGCCTCATCGGCGTCCCCACCCTCGCCATCGCCGGCGCCGAGATCGGCCTGACCACCTCGGGCGGCGCGCTCATCATGGGCCTGGTCTTCGGGTGGCTGCGCTCGAAGTCGCCGACCTTCGGCCGCTTCCCGCCCGCCGCGAACTGGCTGATGAGCCAGGGCGGGCTGTGCCTGTTCGTCGGCATCGTCGGGATCACCGCCGGCCCCCAGTTCATCAGCGGCGTCAAACAGGAGGGCCTCGGCCTCATCGGCGCGGGACTCATCGTCACCCTGCTGCCCATGATCCTGTGCCTCTACCTCGGCAAGTACTGGTTCAAGTTCCGCACGCCCATCCTGCTGGGCGTCGTCGCGGGCGCGAACACCACCACGGCTTCCATCGGCGCGATCACCGACCAGGCCAAGAGCCAGGTCCCCGTGATCGGCTACACGGTGCCGTACGCGATCGGCAATACCTTGCTCACCATCTGGGGAACGATCATCGTCGCGCTGCTCGCGTGACCTCACGGGGGAACTGATCATGACCACGACCGAACCGCGGCCGCACACGTCCCGCGACGAGGAGCATCGCCTCCTCCAGCTCAGCCCGTTCGAGATCAAGAACAAGCTGATCGACCTCGCCGACGAGAACACCCAGGCGGGCGCCGAGCAGATGCTCAACGCCGGGCGCGGCAACCCGAACTGGATCGCCACGGTCCCCCGCGCGGCCTTCGCGCTGCTGCTGCGCTTCGGGCTGGAGGAGTCGAACCGCGCCTGGAGCGAGTGGGACGTCCTCGGCGGAATGCCCGCCAAGCAGGGCATCGCCGAGCGCTTCACGGCCTTCCTGACCAAGAACCGGCAGGAGATGGGCGCCGACCTGCTGACGTCGAGCGTCGCGTTCGGCACCGGCGAGATGGGCTTCGACGCCGACACCTGGGTGCACGAACTGACCGACGCCGTCATCGGCGACAACTACCCCGTCCCCGACCGCATGCTCACCCACATCGAGCAGGTCGTGCACAAGTACCTGATCAAGGAGATGTGCGCAGGCGTCGAGCCCTCCGAGGGCAAGTACGACCTCTTCGCCACCGAGGGCGGCACGGCCGCGATGTGCTACATCTTCGACTCGGCGATCATCAACCGCCTGCTCATGCCCGGCGACACGATCGCGATCATGACGCCGATCTTCACGCCCTACCTGGAGATCCCGAACCTGGAGCGCTACCAGTTCAACGTGGTCGAACTCAAGGCCTCGAAGGTGAACCAGGACGGCTTCCACACCTGGCAGTACCCCGACGCCGAGATCGACAAGCTGGCCGACCCGAAGGTCAAGGCGCTCTTCTGCGTCAACCCCAGCAACCCGCCCTCGGTGATGCTCGCGCCGGAGACCCTCGACCGGATCGCGACGATCGTCAAGGAGAAGAACAAGAAGCTCACCGTCATCACCGACGACGTCTACGGCACCTTCGTCAACGGCTTCCGCTCGCTGATGTCGGCCGTCCCGCGCAACACCATCGGCGTGTACTCCTTCTCAAAGTACTTCGGGTGCACCGGCTGGCGCCTAGGCGTCATCGCCGTCAACGAGGACAACGTCTTCGACGAGGCCCTCGCCGCGCAGAACGCCGAGACCAAGGAGCTGCTGAACAAGCGCTACTCGACGATCACGCTGGAACCCGAGAAGCTCAAGTTCATCGACCGGCTCGTCGCCGACTCGCGCCAGGTCGCGCTCAACCACACCGCCGGCCTGTCCCTGCCGCAGCAGGCGCAGATGGCGCTGTTCAGCCTCGCCGCCCTGCTTGACGACGGCGACCAGTACAAGCACATCTGCCAGTCGATCATCGCCCGCCGCCTCAACGCGCTCACCAAGGGCATGGGCATCAAACTGCCCAAGGATCCGCTGTCGGCGCACTACTACGCCGAACTGGACCTGCTGTCGTGGGCCGAACGCAACTGGGGCAAACCCTTCGCCGACTGGATGCGGGCGAGCTTCGAACCCGTCGACCCGATCTTCCGGCTCGCCGAGAAGGGCTCCATCGTGCTGCTCAACGGCGGCGGATTCGACGGGCCCGACTGGTCGGTGCGCATCTCGCTGGCGAACCTCCCGATGGACGCCTACGAGAAGATCGGCACCTGGCTGTGGGAGATCGGCCAGGAGTACAAGGCCGAGTTCGACAAGGCCAACGGCGGCTGAGATGGACTGGGTCAAGAACATCATCCAGTCCACACCCGAGATCGCGCTGTTCCTCTGCCTGGCGCTGGGTTTCGCGCTCGGCGCGGTCAAGGTGTGGAAGCTGTCCCTGGGCGGTGTCGCCGGGACACTGATCGTGGCGATCGTGGTCGGGATGATCGCCGACGTCAAGCTCAACGACGAGGTGAAGAACATCGCCTTCGCGATGTTCATCTTCACCCTGGGATACCTGTCGGGGCCGTCGTTCTTCGCCAGCCTCAACCGGACCAGCCTCAAGTACGGCGTGTTCACGTGCATCGAGGTCGTCACGGTCCTCGGCATCACCGCGATAGCCGTGCTCATCATGGGCCTCGACGTCGGCACCGCCGCCGGGCTGATGGCGGGCGGCGCGACCGAGTCGGCCGTGGTCGGTACGGCCACCGACTCGATCGCGAAACTCCCGCTGCCCGCCGCGGAGATCGCCACGCTCCAGGCCAACGTCGGCACCGCGTACTCGATCTCCTACATCTGCGGGCTGATCACGATCGTGATCATGTCGAGCCAGGTCTTCCCGCTGATCATGCGGATCGACCTGCGCGCCGAGGCCGAGAAGCTGTGGCGCAAGCTCGGCGGCGGCAGCACCGACGAGAACGCCAGCCCGGCGCTGCCCGGGCTGGTCGGCCGCGCCCACCAGGTCGTCGCCGCCGACGGCCGGACCGTCGACCAGCTGGAGACCGCGCTCGGCAAGGGCGCCGCCGTCGAACGCGTCCTGCGCGGCGGCGACACCCTGACCGCCGACGGGAACACCCGGCTGGTGCTCGGCGACATCGTGATGCTCGTCGGTCCCCGCGAGGCCGTCCTCGCCGGCGACAAGCTCATCGGGCCGGAGGTCGCGCCGAGAAGGGGCACCGACCTCGAACTGGACGTCGCCGACGTCGTCGTCAACGCCAAGGGCTTCAGCACCGCCACCCTCGGCGAGCTGCGCGAGCAGATCCCACCGCAGGCACGGCACGGCGTGTTCATGTCGACGATCACGCGCATGGACCACGAACTGCCGGTGAAGAACGGGACGGAGATCCACAAGGGCGACACCGTCCGCTTCACGGGGACGAAGTCCGACCTGGCGGCGTTCACGCCGAAGGTCGGGTTCCGCATCGACCCGGCGGTGAAGTTCGACTTCGTGTTCATCGCCATCGGCGTGGTCCTCGGCTTCATGATCGGCAAGCTCGTGCTGCAGCTCGGCGATGTGCCGCTGTCGCTCGGGACCGGTGGCGGCTGCCTGCTGTCGGGACTGGCGTTCGGGTGGTTCCGGGCCCGCAGACCGCAGATCGGGCAGTACCACCCGGCCGCGGCCGAGGTCATCAAGACGCTGGGGCTGGCGACGTTCATCTGCGCGGTCGGGCTGACGTCGGGACCGCAGGCGGTCGAGCTGGTCAAGCAGTTCGGCTTCGGTCTGCCGATCGCCGGGATCCTGATGACGCTGCTGCCGGCCTCGCTGTCGCTGTTCGTGGCGTGGAAGCTCATGAAGCTGCCCGCGCCGCTCGCCCTGGGCGCCGTGACGGGCCAGCAGTGCAGTACGCCGGGTGTCACCGCCGTCCAGCAGGCGGCGGGCAACGCGACGCCGCTGATGACCTACACGATCGTCTACGCGCTGTCGAACGTCGCGCTCCCCCTCATGGGACCCGTCGTCGTGGCGATGGCGCGGGCTCTGGGCGGCTGAAGCGACGGGACAAGGGGTGGCCGGCTCGGGCGGGGCCGGCCACCCCGGGGCATGACCCCCACGCGAGCTTCCGGGCACGCGACACCGACCCCTCCCGAATGAACACCGAAGGGCCATCGTGTACTGTCATGCCTCGTGCGAGTCACCCGGAAAACGGGTCGCGAAAGCGCCCGGGTCACCAGGTAAAGTGGGTCGCACAGGTCGAAGTGGCGGAATGGCAGACGCGCTAGCTTGAGGTGCTAGTGTCCTTTATCGGACGTGGGGGTTCAAGTCCCCCCTTCGACACCGAGCAAGACCAAGGCCCCCACCCCGGTGGGGGCCTTTACCGTTGCCGGGGGCGTCAGCACTGCCACAGGAATGACGCGCGCACGCAGGCCGCGCAGGTGAACACGTACCCCCAGCCGTCGCCGCCGAAGTTCATGCCCGATTGGTAGTCGCGGCCGGGTTCGAGCATGGCGGCGAAGTCCATCGGGCGGGCGCAGCCGGGGCAGTCGGGGTGTTCGTCGCCTTGGAGCCAGAACGGGGTTCCGGCGAGTTGACCGAGGGCGTCGCGCCGGTCGTTTCCGCCTTCCGTCCAGGCTTCGAGGGCGTCGGGGTACTCCGGCTGCGGGACCTCCGTGGGACGGAGGCCGTTGACGACCGTCAAGAGGGTCTCGCCCTCCTCCGGCGGGTTCGCGGCCCGGAGGGGCGCGTCGCGCGGGAACAGGTAGGCGCGGTTGCCGCCGGCCGCCGGGTCCCACTCCTCGCACAGGCCCGGCTCGTTCTGGCACATGAAGACCGACACGACGCCCTCGTCGACGGGCAGGTGCGCGTGGAACATCATCGGCCCGTCGCACTCCGAGCAGTCCGGCCACGCGAAGCCGCCCGGGACGAGGGGCAGACCGCCGGTGCGGAGCACGGGGGCGTCGGCGGGCACGTCACCCGCATAAGTCAGCAGAGTCACCACGGGGCCAAGGTACCGGGCTCGCCCACGGAAGGGCGCGCTCGCCGATAGACTGCGTATGCAACTACCGGGAGGTCTCATGCGGGTCTTCATCACCGGCGCGACCGGCTACATCGGCGGCTCCATCGCCGTCCGCCTCATCGCGGCCGGTCACCGGGTCACCGGCCTGGCGCGGACGACAGGCAAGGCCGACGCCCTCGCCGGGCTCGGCGTCGAGCCCGTCGTCGGCACCCTCGACGACGTGGAGACGCTCACCGCGGCGGCCCGCGCGGCCGACGCGGTGATCAACGCGGCGAGCAGCGACCACCGCGCGGCCGCCGACACGCTCATCGACGCCCTCGCCGGCACCGGCAAGGTCCTCATCCACACCAGCGGCTCCAGCATCGTCGGCGACGACTCCCGGGGCGAGGCCTCCGACCGCGTCTACACCGAGGCCGACGTCCTCGACGGCTGGCAACCCGAGCCCGACAAGGCCGCGCGGGTCGCCCTCGACCGGGCCGTACTGGCCGCCGCCGACCGCGGTGTCCGCTCGGCGGTGCTCTGCAACACCCTCATCTACGGGCACGGCCGCGGCCTCTCCCGCGACAGCGTCCAGATCCCCCGCCTCGTCGACCAGGCCCGCGAGAGCGGCGTCGTCCGGCACGTCGGACCCGGCCACAACATCTGGTCGAACGCGCACGTCGATGATGTCGCCGACGCCTATCTCAAGGCCCTCGACACCGTCGCGGCCGGTTCCTTTCTCTTCGTCGAGAACGGCGAGGCCTCGTTCCTCGACGTCACCACGGCCATCGCCGACGCGCTCGAACTCGGTCCGCCCGAGGCGTGGGACATCGACTCCGCCATCGCCGAGTGGGGCTACGAACCGGCCGTGTTCGCGCTCGGCTCCAACAGCCGCGTGCGCGGTACGGCCCGCGACGCCCTCGGCTGGCGTCCCCGGCACGCCTCGGTCACCGAGTGGATCCGCGACGGCCTCAACGCTTCGGAGTGATCGCACCCCGGTAGCGTCGGGCCGTGCCGACCACTTCCCCCTCCACCGAAGTGACCGGCTGGCTCAGCCGCAACGCCGTCCGCCTCACCGGTCTCGAACCGGGAACGGACCTCACCGACCTGAAGGGCCTCACCGACGTGCTCGGCGGCGCCCGGATCGTGGGGCTCGGCGAGTCGACGCACGGCACGGCCGAGTTCTTCCGGCTCAAGCACCGGCTCGTCGAATACCTCGTCACCGAGCACGGCTGCACGGTCTTCGCGATGGAGGCCAGCGCGTCGGCGGCGGCCGACGTCGACGCCTACATCCGTTACGGGACCGGCGATGCCGCCGAGGTACTGGCGGGACTGGGGTTCTGGACGTGGCGGACGGCGGAGGTCTTGGCCCTGTTCGAGTGGCTGCGCGCGCACAACCGGGACCTGCCGGAACATCGGCGGGTCCGCTTCGCCGGCATCGACCCGCAGCGCTGCGACCGCTCGATCGCGGCGCTGGAAGGCTTCCTGAGCGGACCCGGCGACCCGTTGCGCGTCCTCGGCACGGCCGATCCCGGCTCACGGCCGGACCCCGAGCGCCGCCTGTTCCACCAGGCCGGGGAACTGCTGGACCGGGTGACCCGCGCCGACGGCGGCCCGGAGGCCCTCCGGCACGCGCGTATCCTCGTCCGGGCCGCGGATCTGGTGACGCGCCCACGCGTCGCCCCCGACCCGGCCGACACGGTCTTCGCCGCGCGCGACCGGTACATGGCCGACGCCGTCGCCGAGATCCTCGACGCCGACCCGGCCGCCACGATCGCGCTCTGGGCGCACAACGGCCACCTGGCCCGGACCCGCTACGGCGGCGGCATCGCCGCCCTGGGCTCGCATCTGGCCGAACGCCACGGCGACGACTACTACGCCCTCGGGCTCCTTTTCGGTTCCGGGAGGTTCCGGGCGCGGCGGATGTGGCCGTGGCCTTCCTGGCCCGGAGCGGTCGCGACGAACGGTCTCGGCCCGGCGCCCGGCGGCACCGTCGAGGCCACCCTCGGCAAGGCCGTGCCGGGCCCGCACCTCGTCGACCTGCGCGCGGCGGCCGCAGTCCCCGCCGTGCGCGACTGGCTGGCCGCGCCGCACATGACGCGGACGCACGGAGCCGTCGTCCGGCGCCGGCTCTACCGGCTGAGCATGGCCCCGGTCAAGCCGGCCGAGGAGTTCGACGGGCTCGCCTACGTCCCCGTCTCGACGCCTTCGGTCCCGTTGCCCGCGCGCGAATGAACGCGCGGGCGACGGTGACACGTCAGGCGACCGGCGTCGCCCGCCCGAGCGGCGCGGGCGTCAGGACGGGGTGCTCGCGCAGGTAGGCGATGAAGCCCTCGCGGTCGCGCTCGCCCCGGAAGGGCTCGGTGAAGCCGGTGAGGGCGCTGTACCCGTCGGCACCGATGAGCGTGTACGCCAGAGCCGCCAGCCGGTAGTCGGCCGACAGGTCCAGCGTCTCGCCGGAGATCGTCACGCCCGCCGGGTCGACGCGCGAGCCGACCGGCTTGGACGTGTCGAAGCCGTAGCGGACGTTCGCCGACACCGCGAAGGGCGCGAACTTCACCGTGCCGTCGGCCTGGGTCTGCCACTGCTGTTCGAGGGCCTGGCGCAGCGCCTCGCCGCTCAAGGTGACGGTGAGGACGGGGTTGCCGTAACCGACGGCGTTCCAGGCCTCGCCGAAGAGGATCTGCCCATCGGTGTCCGACGGGTTGGTGCCCTTGGCGAACAGCAGGTCGGCGGCGATGGCGACCGAGCCCTTGGTGGGCTTGGTGGCGATCAGCGCGAGGTCGGCGCGGCCGTCGCGCTTGCGGTTGGCGCTCCACAGCAGGTAGTCGGCGGCGAGGTTGCCCATGGTGCTCTCCCCCGCGGCGTCCTGGACACGGGTGAAGTCGGCGGTCACGCGTGCCAGCGGCGTGGCGTAGCGGCGCTTGCCCTGGGCGCTCCAGTAGTCGGCGATGTACTGGGCCTCGGCGTCGACCGGCACGTCACGGGTCATGGCGTGGTTCGTCGACCGGGTCAGCTCGCGCACGACGCGCCCGGAGCGGTCCAGTTTGAGGTTGATCTCGCTGATGACCTGGCCGTGGTTTCCCGCCTCGACGACCGGGCGGAGCACGCCGTTGGGGTCGGGAAGCATCATGTTGAAGCGGCAGTGCCAGTGCCCGGCGACGATGGCGGCGATGTCTGCCGAGGCGTTGGCGGCGAGGTCGAAGATCGGGCCGGTGGGGTTGTTTCCCGCGTTGTAGTCGTCACCGGCGTAACCGCCCTCGTGGATGTTGACGATGATCGCGTGGACGCCCTTGCGCTTGAGTTCGGCGGCGTAACGGTTGGCGGTCGCGACGATCCCGAGGCTCTTCATGGCCGGCTGGTACGAGGTCGAGCCGACCGGCGTGTCCTCGACGGCGAGGTTGATGAAGCCGATCGGAAGGCGGCGGCCGCGGCCCGCGTCGACCCACTCGATGTTGTACGGCGGCACGATCGGGCGCTCGTCCTCGGCCCAGACGATGTTGCCGTTGTAGAAGCGGAAGTTCGCGCCCCGGAAGCGCTGTCCGCTCGAATCGATGAAGCTGGTGTCGCGGCCGACCACGCCGTAGGGCTTGCCCTTGTCGATGTGGTCGATGAGGAAGCCGCGCGACTTGTCGAGCTCGTGGTTTCCCACGGTGGTGAAGTCGAGGCCCAGGTGGTTGAGCATCTCGATGGTCGGCTCGTTGTCGTGGGCGTCGACCTCGAAGGGCCAGCCGGCGAAGTTGTCGCCGGAGGAGAAGAAGATCGAGTTCTTCTTGCCTTCCCGCAGTCGCGCCAGGTGCGTGGCGATGTAACCCGCGCCCCCGACGGTGAGTTTGGCTCCGTCGGCGCCGGTGATGACGCCGCCCTGGCCGGGCGTCGTCGGCTGCATGTAGCCGTGGAAGTCGGTGATGTTGAGCAGCTGCACGTCGACGTACTCCGGCGCGCTCTCCGCCGCGGCGGGTGTGGCGACGGCGAGGTCGCCGACGGCGGTGGCGGTGGCGACCGCGCCGGCCGCGGTGAGGAATGTGCGGCGGCGGAACCGGGTGTCCATGGTGGGCGTACCTCCGGGAGGGGCGGGGCGATTTTCGTCGGACTCCGACGTTATTGGAGCGATGATCACCCGTCAATGCCTCGCGCCAGGGTTCAGAGGCTGTTCACGCCAAGATCAGGTAGCCGACCGCGCGAATCCGCCAGCAGACGGCGGTCGATGCCGTCGAGCGCGAGTGCGACCCCGCCCAGAGCCGCGCACTCCGCGCCCAAGGTGGACGCGCGGATCTCGGGCACCGAGGAGCACAGCCGCGACAGCTCCTCGGCCAGCGGCTCGCAGATCAGGTCGGCCGAGCGGGAGAAGGCGCCGCCGACGACGAGCAGCGCCGGATCGACCACCGAGACCGCCGTGGCGGCGGCGACCGCCATCGCGCGGACGTAGCGCCGCACGGCCGTGCGTGCGCGCGGGCGGCCCGCGCGGGCCTCGGCGAAGGCGCGTTCGGCGCGGTCGACGCCGGGCACGTCCGCGGGCACGTCGGGGCAGCGGTGGAGGTGCTCGATGGCGGCCTCCCACGCGACGCCCCGCAGGAGCGACAGATCCCCGGCGGCGCCGTGACTGCCGCGACGGAGACGGCCATCGAGGATCATGGCCATCCCGGTGCGCAGGCCCGCCTGCATGAGGACGAGGTCGCCGACGCCGACGGCGGCGCCCCGGCGGTGCTCGGCGAGTGCGGCGAGCTGGCTGTCGTTGTCGACGACGACGAGCGCGGGCGCGGTGGCCGCGCGGAAGTGCGCGGCGAGGTCGAGGCCGGTCCAGCCGGGGATGGCGTTGCAGTGGGTGACGCGGCCGGTGGCGTCGACCTGGCCGGTGGTTCCGACGCCGAGCGCCCAGGGCGCGGGGGCACCGGCCTCGGAAAGGCACGTGTCGAGCGCGGCACCGGCCGTCCGCAGCCGTTTCTGCCGTGTGAGCGCGGGTGTCGTGCGCTCGTGGACTGTCGCGAGGACATGTCCGGACAGGTCGGCGACGACGGCCCGGACCCCGTGGGCGCCTATGTCGAGTCCGGCGACGTGCCCGGCCTCGGCCCGGAAGCGCCAGGCCCGTGCCGGCCTGCCGCGCCCGGTGACGGCGGCGGGCTCCTCGACGAGCCATCCCCGTCCCGCGAGGCTCTGGAGCACCTCTTCGACGACGGTCCGGCCGAGGCCGCTCGCGGCGACGATCTCGGCGACGCGCGGGCGTCCCGCCTCGCGCACCACGCGCAGCACGGTGCGCTCGTTGAGCTGGCGCAGCCGTGCCAGATCTCCCCCGCCGGGTCCAGGCATCGCTCCACGGTAGAGCACGGTGGCGCGCGGTGAGGGAGGAGCCGCTCGGACAGGCGGGCACGGGGCCGAAGGCGGGAGGGTTCGAGCCCCTCCCGCCTTCGGTCCGGCTCCGGGGTCACCCGGCCCGCAGCACCGCCCGGTGCGCGTGTCCGCGCGAGCCTCCGACCGCCACGGCGATCCGGCCCCGCGTCCCGGGGGTCACGGTCACCGTCTCGTCGGCGCTGAGCACGGAGGCCACGGCGTGGGGAAGGTCGATGGTCACCGTTGTGGCCGTGCGGCTCGGGTCCGACACGGCGATCTCGATGCGGCCTCGCGAGCGCCGGATCATCAGCGACGCGGGACCGTCACTGGCCAGGTCGCCGACGGTGGCGCCCTGCCAGAAGTTCGCGGCGAGCAGTCCGTCGCGAGTGGACACCGCCTGGACCGCGGCGGTGTTGGCCAGGACGCGGATCGGGCGGGTCAGCGCGTGGCGGCGGGTCTCGTCGGAGTCGGCGCCGGGCAGGAGGATGTAGGCGTAGTCCGCTCCGGCCGGGTCGGCGCCGTGATCGAACCAGAGGGTGACGTAGCGGCGGGTGACCGGGTCGGGGCTGCCGCCGGTGTCGGCGCCGTCGTTGATGTCCCGCCAGCTGCCGGTGCGCTCCTCGCGCAGGGCGTGCAGGGAGGCGCCGCCGGGGAACACGTAGCCGCCGACGCCCGCGAGGTGGGCGTGGGAGACCTCGTCGAAGGTCTCCGTCCAGCCTTGGTCGCCGGGCTGCCGGCGGCCGTCGATGGTGAGGCGGTTGGTTCCGGCCGCGTGCAGGTTGCGGTTGTCCACGATCGTCTCGATCGCGCGGCCGTCGGTGCTGGTGATGCCCGCGCCGAGGGCCACGACGGCGTCGCCGAGGCCGAACCAGGACTTCTTCGCGCGCAGGGTGCAGCCCCACGCGGCGAGGTCCATGCCCGCCGCGCCGGCGCCGCCGAGTTCGACGCCGCCCGCCCAGGAGGTCGCCGGGCGGCTGACGGAGCCGGAGAAGTGTGCGCGTGGCAGCGTGTCGACGGTGGTCCCCGGCAGGCGCTGCGCGTCGACCGTTGGCCAGTAGGCGTCGCTGTAGTGGGTCTGGTCGCGGTCGTAGACGTAGGTCATCCCGTCACCGGTGAACCATCCGCGCGGGTGTTCGCCGTTGCCCGACTCGTAGGTCGCGATCCGCTTCGAGGACAGGCTCAGTGCGAAGGTCCACCGTGGACGGCGGTGCAGGACGCGGTCCATGTCGGCGAAGACGGTGTGCCCGAGCAGTCGTTCGGCGGGCCTGATCGTGTCGTCGCCGACGACCGCCAGGGCGCGCGGGAGCACGGCCAGCGACGCCGCGCCGAGGTAGGGGACGGCGGTCCGCTGCTCGATCCAGCTCTTGGCGAGGGCCCGGAAGCGGGACGCGTAGGGCTCCGGCGCGCTCTCGGCGAGGAGGAGGGAGCCGGTGATGGTGTCGTTGCCCCAGGCGTGGTTCCCGGCGGTCTGGCGGGAGACGGCGCGGCCGGCGACGCAGTCGAGCATGAGGCCGTCGTGCATGAGCGGCGCGAAGCTGCGCTCGATCGCGTCGAAGATGACCGTCCGCTTGGGGTCGGTGACCTCCCACGACGACGCCGTCAGCAGCCGCAGGATGAAGGACAGGCTGGACAGGAGGACGTTGCCGTAGGTCCCGGTGTAGGCGATCGAGGTGTGCTGGATGAAGGAGCCGTCCGAGTAGAAGCCGTCCCCGGCGGTCTCGTAGTCGAGGAGGGTGTTGCGGCCGCCGTCGCGGACGTCGGACACGCCGTCGCGGGCGAGCGCGAGCTTCTCGGCGCCGGCGCCGACGATGCCGCGGAGGGCGACGATCACGGCCTTGTCGGCGCGGTTGGCGCCGGTCTCGGAGAGGGTGGGCGCGTTGGTGCGGCGGTCGGCGTCGGGGACGAAGCGGTCGACGACGCGGGTGGCGGCGGCGAGGCGTTCGGCGCCGAGGTGGTCGTGCACGAGGACGCAGATGTCCATGAGGGCGCGGGGGTTGCCGATCTCCCAGAACCACCAGTTGCCGGTCTCGGGCTTGGTCTCGTTGTAGCCCTTGGTGTAGAGGAGGTCGAGGCCGCCGAGGACGTCGTCGAGGGTGGCGGTGTCGCCGGTGAAGCGGGTGCCGGGGGTGGCCCAGGCGACGGCGAGGGTGCGCAGGCGCCGGTAGCTCAGTGAGACGTTGGCGATGGTGGTGGTGAGGTTCGGGAGGTCGGCGAAGAGGAGTTCGCGGGCTGGGTCGCGGACGAGGCTCGCCGAGACGGTCGCGGCGCCGGTCTCCAGGACGGCGAGGGGTGCGGTGTAGGCGGGGTCGGCGGGGTCGAAGGCGCCGCCGGTGAGGAGTTCGGCGGCACGGGCGCGGAGGGCGGTGAAATCGGCGGCGGGAAGGTCGGCGGCGTGGGCCGGGGTGGGGAAGGCGGCGGCCGACACGGGCAGCAGCGCTGCTCCGCCGGCGGCGAGGAGGGTGCGTCGGCGCATGGGCTCTCCAAGGTCTTGGTAAGCGCTTTCCAGTGACCCTGGAGTGTGGCGGAACCCGTGCGGGAGGTCAAGGTTTCCTTTGGAATATGTGGGTTCTAGGGACTCATCGCGAGGAAGATGAACGACGCGAAGATCGACAGGTGCACGCCCGCGTGCAGCAGGGTCGCGCGTCCCGGGACGATCGTGATGATGCCCGTGACGACCGTGAGCCCGAGCAGCACCATCTGGGTGGCGCCGAGCCCGAGGACCAGCGGGCCGGTGAGCCAGATCGACGCGATCGCGATGGCCGGGATGGTCAGGCCGATGCTGGCCATGGCCGAACCGTAGGCGAGGTTGAGGCTCGTCTGAGTGCGGTCGCGCCGGGCCGCGCGGACCGCGGCGAGGGTCTCCGGCAGCAGCACGAGCAGGGCGATGACGACACCGACGACCGAGTGTGGCAGACCCGCGTCCTGCACGGCCCGCTCGATGGTCGGCGAGACCGCCTTGGCATCACCGACGACGGCGATCAGCGCCACCAGCAGCAGCGCCAGGCTGAGCACGACCTGCTTGTTGCTGGGCGGGTCGGCGTGGTGCTCCTCGGACTCGACGACCTTGCCGGCGCCTTCGTCGGCGGTCGTGATCGGCAGGAAGTAGTCGCGGTGCCGGACCGTCTGCACCGCCACGAACAGGCCGTACAGGGCCAGTGAGGCCAGCGCGGCGAATGTCAGCTGAGCCGTGGAGAACTGCGGCCCGGGCTCGCTGGTGGTGAAGGTCGGCAGCACCAGGCTGAGCGTGGCCAGTGTCGCCACGGTGGCCAGCGCCGCACCGGTCCCCTCGGGGTTGAAGATCGCCACGCGGCGCCGCAGCGCCGCCGAGAGCAGGCACAGCCCTACGATGCCGTTGCAGGTGATCATGACGGCGGCGAAGACCGTGTCACGGGCCAGGGTCGCCGACTTCTCGTCGCCGCCGGCCATCACCGACACGATCAGCGCGACCTCGATGATCGTCACCGCGACCGCCAGCACGAGCGAACCGAAAGGCTCGCCGACGCGATGGGCGATGACCTCGGCGTGGTGCACGGAGGCCAGGACCGCGCCACCGAGCAGCAGCGCCACGATCGTCACGCCGAAGCCGGGAAGTTCTCGCCCGAAGGTCACCAGAAAGGCCAGGAAGGCCAAGACGGGCAGCACGGTGGTCCAGTGGAAGGCGGTGCGGCGGAAGGATCCCGTCATGATCGACAGGCTACAGGCTGGACGGTGCGTGCGCCCATCTTGACGGTATGTGCCCCGCCACCATCGAGAATGCGCTCGAATCGGTCTAATGTGGGCGGCGATCACGACGTATGGAGCCAGGAGCCCGCATGACCACGACGAAGCCCACCCAGACGCCACTGTGGAGGTTCGCGCTCATCACCGGCGTCGTGCTGCTCACCGCCGGCGTCGCCTACCTCGCGGTGCAGGCGATCGGGGTGCTCGTCCTGATCTTCCTGAGTTTCCTGCTCGCCGCCGGGCTCGAACCGCTCGTCGCGTGGCTGACCCGGCGGCGTGTCAGGCGCGGCCTCGCCGTGGCGATCGTGTGCGTGAGCCTCGTCGTGGCCGTCGCGGGACTGACCGTCGTCGGCCTGCTCCCGGCCGTCCGGCAGTTCGGCGAGCTCATCGACGCCGTGCCGGAGGTGCTGGCCAGGCTCGGTGACGAGCTGTCCGACGAGAACTCGCCGGTGGGGAGGTACCTGCGCGAGGACCAGGTGCAGGAGGGCCTGAAGAAGGGCCTGTCGAACCTGCCGTCGGTGCTCGGCACCTCTTTCGGGGTCCTCTTCGGTGTGCTCGGCAAGATCGGCACGGGTCTGTTCAGCGTGCTGACCGTGGCCGCCCTGACCGTCTACTTCATGCTCGCCCTCCCCCGCATCGTCGACGGCGCGGCCGCGCTGCTGGGCGACCGGGAGCGGGCGAGCGTCATGCGCGAGGCGCTGGGCAAGATCGGCGGCTACGTCTCGGGCCAGATCGTGGTGTGCGCGGCCGCCGGCGGCTTCGCCTACGTCTTCTTCCTCATCGCCGGGGTGCCCTATCCGGCACTCCTCGCGCTCGGCGTGGCGGCCCTGGACCTGGTACCTCAGGTCGGCGCCACCCTCGGCGCGATCCTCGGTGTCGGAATGGCGCTGACGGTGGGGCTGTCGACGGCGCTGGCGACGATCGCCTTCTTCGCGGCCTACCAGCTCTTCGAGAACTACCTGCTGGCGCCGCGCGTGTTCGCCAAGGCGACCTCGCTGACACCGCTGTCGGCCTTCGCGGCGGCGCTCGTCGGCGGGGCCGCCGCCGGGCTCGTCGGAGCGATCGCCGCGCTGCCGGTCGCCGCCGCGGGTCAGGTCGTCGTGCGGTACGTGTTCGCGTCGCGCTTCGAGAAGAAGTGAAGTACTGACTTTCGCACTGTGCGGCGGGACAATGGGCGCATGCAGCTACCGGTCATGCCGCCCGTCAAACCGATGCTGGCGAAGGCGGCCGCGCGCATCCCCGCAGAGGGTCACGCCTTCGAGCCCAAGTGGGACGGGTTCCGGGCCATCGTGTTCCGCGACGGCGACGAGGTCGAGATCGGCAGCCGCAACGAGCGGCCGATGACCCGCTACTTCCCCGAGATGGTCACGGCGATCAAGGCGCAGCTCCCCGAGCGCTGCGTCGTCGACGGTGAGCTGGTGATCATCACCGGCGACCGGCTCGACTTCGAGGCGCTCCAGCAGCGCATCCACCCCGCCGAGAGCCGCATCCGGCTGCTCGCCGAGGAGACCCCGGCGGCCTTCGTGGCCTTCGACCTGCTCGCGCTCGGCGACGAGGACCTGACCGGCCGGCCCTTCGGCGAACGCAGGGAGGCGCTGGAGCGGGCACTGGCCTCCGCCGCGGCGCCCGTCCATCTGACCTCGATCTCGACCGATCCCGCCCTCGCCGGGGCCTGGTTCGACCAGTTCGAGGGCGCCGGGCTCGACGGTGTGGTCGCCAAACCCCTCGATGGGCCGTACACGCCGAACGCTCGGACGATGCTGAAGATCAAGCACGAGCGCACCGCCGACTGCGTCCTCGCCGGGTACCGCGTGCACAAGGAGGGCGCGCACCTCGTGGGTTCGCTTCTGCTGGGTCTCTACGACGAGTCCGGCGAGTTGCTCAACGTGGGGGCGGCCAGCGCGTTCACGATGGCCCGCCGGGCGGAGCTGGTCACCGAGCTGGAGTCGCTGGTGACCGACATCGAAGGGCATCCGTGGGCGCCCGAGAAGCAGGAGTCGGGGACCCGGACGCCGCGCAACGCCGAAGGCAGCCGCTGGAGCGGGAAGAAGGACTACTCCTTCGTGCCGTTGCGGCCCGAGCGCGTCGTCGAGGTCAAGTACGACCACCTGGAAGGGCAGCGTTTCCGGCACACCGCCCAGTTCAAGCGCTGGCGGCCCGACCGGGAACCGGCCTCGTGCACCTACGAGCAGCTGGAGGTTCCGGTGAAGTACGACCTCGGGGATGTGCTGTCGGGATGAACGGGCAACGCGGCCACCACGCCGGGCCGAAGGCGAATTCGCTGGTACCGGCGGTCGGCGCGTTCGTGCTCGACGAGGCGGGCGCGCTGCTGCTGGTGAAGAGACGTGACGGTGGGAGGTGGGCGCTGCCCGGCGGTGCCCAGGAGGTCGGCGAGTCGGTGACGGCGGCGGTGCGCCGGGAGGTCGCCGAGGAGACCGGGCTGAGCGTCGAGATCACCGGGATCGTCGGGGTCTACTCCGATCCCCACCGCGTGATCGAGTACCCCGACGGCGAATGCCGGCAGGAGTTCTCGGTGGTGGTCCGGGCGCGGGTGACCGGTGGTGTCCTGCGGGCGGGCGACGACGCGGTCGAGGCCCGCTGGTGTCCGGCGCTGCGCGTCGCGGCCCTCGACGTCGACCCGGCGATGCGGCGCCGTATAGACCATGGTCTGCACCGTCGGGAGCCCTACCTCGACTGAGCGCGGGTGTCGCTCGCCACAGAACCTGGTACATCGTACGCCGTACGGTGTACGATCCTGAGGTCAGCGCGAACCCGACCCCTCAGGAGCACACGTGAAGGTCACCTCCACCGCCATCTCCCTCAACGTCGACGACGTCACCGCCTCCGCCGACTTCGCGCGGGACCACCTCGGGTACGAGCGGGCCATGGCCGCCGACGGGTTCGTCTCGCTGAAGCGCGGGGACGCCGCGGTGGACCTGATCTTCCTGCGCCGCGGCATCGAGGTCCTGCCCGAAGGGCTGCGCGAGCAGCACACCGCCGGGCTGATCGTGGCCCTCGTCGTCGACGACATCGCGACCGAGTACGACCGGCTCAGCGCCGAGGGAGTGCCCGTCGTCGTCCCGCTCAGGACCGAGGAGTGGGGCGAGCGGCTGTTCGTCGTCGCCGACCCCAACGGCGTCCACTACGAGTTCGTCCAGTGGATCACGCCCGAAGCCGGCGACGCGGGGAACTGAAACGAACGGCGGCGGCCCTCCATCGGGCCGCCGCGCTCAGATTTCGAGCGAACCTTTCGGGTGCCCGCGCTTGAGACCGCACTCCGTGAGCGCCACGACTCCGTGACCGGTGACGGCGGTGTCCGCGCCGAGGACGCCCGGATCGACCGAGGCGGTGGCCGCGATGTCGGCGGCGAAGCAGAGGTCGCGCTCGTCGTCCTCCTCGAAGGTCAGCGCCCAGCCCTCCTCGGCCGGGTGCGGCCCGCCGACGGCGGCTTCGGGCTCCTCGTTGTCGAAGAAGCGCACGACCTTCCCGCGTTCGGCGATGCACCAGGCGTTCCAGTCGTCGCCGCAGCTCTGGCCGTACCAGTGCGCGCCGCCGAAGCGCCGGCTCAGCTCGGCGCAGCGTTCGGCGACGGGCGCCTGGCGATGCCCGTCTGCCGAGGAGTCGCCGAAGACCAGGGTCCACCCGTCGAATGCCGGGCTGACGTAGACGCGGGCGCAGGCACCGTGAACTCCGGCGCCGCCCGCGTGGTGGTCCAGGTTCCAGATCGAACCGCCCAGCCGCATCGTCACCGGTTCGGGCGCCGACAGGCCGAAGGCGTCGAGTACGGCGGCCTGGTCGGTGGTCGGCAGCGCCCACCAGTGCCCGCACAGGTGCATCGGCTCCGGGCGCTCGGCCGCGCGTTTCACCGCGATCAGCCGGCGCACCAGGGCGAGGTCGGCCGGATCGAGCCTCGCCGGCCCGCCGACCTCGGCGAGGGCGGTCAGCGCGTGCCGCCGCAGCGCGGGCGTCGCTCCCTCGCGCCGGAGTTTCCGCAGGCGGGGCACCACTCCCCCGGGACCGATCTCGGTCAGCGCCCACAAGGCGCGACGGCGGACATCCGGGTCGCGGTCGGCGAGCAGCGGGAGCAGCTCGGGGACGTAGGGCCGGGCCTTAGCGCCCTTGAACTGGAGGACGTAGGCGGCGTTGCCTCGGACCTTCGGCGACGGGTGACGCAGGGCGGCCGCGAATCGCTCCACATGGGACACCTCCAGGCCGGAGAAGGCCCAGCCCGCACGGCGGGCGACCTCGGGGGTGGGCGCGGTGGCGATGGCCTCCACGAGCGGGTCGAAGGCGGCGTCGCCGATCTTGCGGAGCAGCACCGCGGGACGGCTCCACTCCACCGGCGAGTCCTCGTCGCAGAGGACGGCGATGAGAGGAGCGACCGCCCCGGCACCCGCCGAGGACAGTCGCTCCCAGGCCGCCTCACGAACCCCCGGGTCCGTGGAGGCGATCTCGTCGGCGAGCGGTTCGGGCTCCATACCCGCGCAGGCTACCCGAACGCCCCGACAAGTCCCTCGGCTCTTCAGGCGTCCTCGCCGCACAGCCTCCGGAACCGGCTCTGCGCGAAGATGAGCGGCTCGGTCCCCTCACCGTGATGCCCGACGACCTCGCCGAGGACGACGACGTGGTCTCCGGCCGACTGGGGCGCCCCGGTCCGGCGGCACAGCAGCCAGGCCGACACCCCGTCGAGGACCGGCACGCCGCCGCGGCCCGGACTCCAGCCGACGGTGCCGAAGCGGTCGGGGTGCCGCGAGGCGAAGGTCCGGGCGACCTCGGACTGGCCGGCCGACAGGACGTTCACCGCGAAATGCGAGCAGGAGGCGAAGACGTCGAGGGAGGCCGACTCCTTGCGCAGGCACCACAGCATCAGCGGCGGACGCAGGGACACCGACGCGACCGAGTTGACCGTCAGGCCGACCGGTCCCTCCGGGCCGGTGGTGGTCACGACCGCGACGCCGGTGGCGAAGTGGCCGAACGTCCGCCGCAGCAAGGCCTCCGCGGTAGGCGCGGCCTCCACGAGGGTCACCTGGTCACCCCCGCCCCGAGGAGTTCGTCGAGCTTCTCCCGCACGTCCGGGTCGTCGGGCGCCTCACGGGCCGCGGTCTC
This sequence comes from Phytomonospora endophytica, assembly GCF_014202425.1. Taxonomy (GTDB): domain Bacteria; phylum Actinomycetota; class Actinomycetes; order Mycobacteriales; family Micromonosporaceae; genus Phytomonospora; species Phytomonospora endophytica. The sequence goes on from NZ_JACHGT010000007.1 coordinate 274,611, forward strand.
CAGGTCGGCGAGCGCTCGTTCACCGAAGCCGAGGTCGAGCAGGACCACGGCCCGGTTGAACAGGACGGCGGGGTCGTCGGGGTGGGCTTCGGCGGCCTTGTCGAGGTCGGCGAGGGCGGCGGTGAGGTCGCCTTCGCCGTAGGCGAGTTCGGCGCGCGCGGTGAGTGCGCCGAGGAGGTCGGGGGCGAGTTCGAGGGCCCGGTCGTAGGCGGCGCGGGCGGTCGCGGTGTCCTCTTCGGCGTTGAGGTGGCCGCGCAGGACGTGCAGTTCGGCGCGGGTCTCGTCGGCTTCGAGTCCGGTGTCGACGTCGACGGCGGCCTCAACGAAGCGGCCGGCCTCCATGAGCAGTTCGGCGCGGTTGACGCAGGCGTCGACGTTGTGGGGTTCGAGGGCGAGGGTCTCGGTGAGGTCGGCCAGCGAACCGTCGACGTCGCCGAGGGCCGCGCGGACGACCGAGCGGTTGAAGTAGGCCTCGGGGAAGGGCGGGCTGAGGCGGATCGCGTCGTCGTAGTCGGCGAGCGCCTCCTCGTCGCGGCCGAGGCGGCGCAGGAGCGCGGCCCGGTCGAAGTGGTACTCGGGGTAGTTCGGGTCGACGTCGATGACGGCGTCGTAGTCGGCGAGGGCCTCGGCGACCTGGCCGAGGCCGGCGAGGACCTGGGCGCGGTTGTAGCGGAGCACCGAGCGGTGGAGCTTGTGCTCGTCCTCCGACAGGGTCGCGTCGAGGAGCCGCAGGCCCTCGTCGACGAGTTCGAGCGCCTTGGCGGGTTCGCCCAGGTGCAGTTCGATGAGGGCGAGGCCGTTGCGGTAGAAGGCCGAGTTGAAGGCCCGGTCGGCGTCGTTCGGGAGCAGCGACGCGAAGGCGATGGCCTGGTTGATCCAGCCCTTGGCGCGCCGGTGGTCGCGGTCCTCGGGTTCGTGGTGGCGGGTGAAGAGCATGGCGGTGGCGTAGGCGGCCTGCTGGTGGACGGCGACGCGGTGGGAGGTGGCGCGGGCGTCGTCGTAGAGCGCCTCGGCCTCCTTCGGGCGGGCCAGGGCGGCCAGCGAGGTCGTCATCTTGGTGGTGAACGCCCACCAGTTCTCGGGGTCGTTGTCGGCGTTGACGAAGACGCGCCCGCGCTCGCCGTAGTCGACGGTGGCGTCGTAGAAGCCCATGTCGATGCAGTGGTCGAGGGCGATGCGGAGGGCCTTGACGCCCTCGTCGTGGCCGACGCGTTCGGCGTGGAAGGGGATGGCCCCCAACCGCAGGGTCGACTCCCCGGCGGCCTCCAGCGCGGCGAGGCGGGCGGCGTGCAGTTCGGCGCGTTCGGCGGCCGACAGTGCGTCGTAGGCCTCGCGCAGGCGTGCGTCGCCGTGCAGGCACTCGGCCTCGACGTAGGCGCGCGCCCGCGCCTCGGCGGTGTCGTGGGGCATCGGGCCGGGCTCGGCGGCCGGGACGTCCACCGGGGCGGCGAACTCGCCGATCGCCTCGGCGAGCGGGCCGTCGGCGGGCATCGGCCCGCTGGAGCAGACCAGGATGGTGACCAGCTCGGGGTCGACGCGGCGCAGCAGGACCGACAGCAGTTCGGCGTCGGTCGGGTCGGCCGACTCGACGTCGCGCACCACGAGGGTCCGGCGCTCGCCGCCGGCGGCGACGGTGTCGCGGACCAGTTCGGTCATCGCGTGCGCCAGCCGCAGGGTCCGCAGGCGCGAGTAGAAGCGCGTGCGCTCCTTGGGCACGGCAAGCGAGGTCAGGGTCTCCTTCGTGGCGCCGACGTGCTCGCGCAGCTCCGGGGCCATCGACAGCACGGCGACCTCGTGCAGGCGCACCAGGTCCGGCACGGCCTCCAGGGCCGAGGGGACGATCGCGCGGGCCAGGCCGCCGCCGAAGGTGTAGGGGCCGCGCAGCCGCCGGTGGGCACTCAGCGGACGCGGTGTCAACGGCGGTGCGCCGGTCGTGTCCGGGACGTGCTCGCGGTCGGCCGTGCGCAGCCAAAGGTGTCCGCTCATGACGCACTCTCCAATTTAGATAGACGACGTTCCCGCAGGGAGAGGAATCCCGCGACGACGAACTGGGAAAGGATCAACACCGCGACGACGACGCTGTCGGCGATCATTCCGGCCGGGGCCTCGGCGGCGATCCGGTCGAAGACCTCGACGATGACGTAGACGACGCTGGGGATCACGACCGTCACGACGCTGAAGATCATGGCCGCGTAACCGACCAGGAGCAGCCAGGAGTACCAGCGGGCGGCGCGATGGTCGGCCGCCGAGCCGGGCGCGGTCGGCGGGACGCGCAGGCGCAGGAGGCGCGCGAACCGCTGACGCAGCAGGTTCCTGGCCACCGCGTGGAGGTTCGTGCAGCCGAGCACGGTCACCACGAGGTAGTACAGGTCGGTGCGGAGGAAGAAGTAGCACTGCCAGAGCAGGCGCAGCAGGGTGGTCAGCGCGAAGGCCAGGCAGACGCGGGCGATCAGGCCGGAGGTGAACGCCGCGGTCAGGACGAGCACGGCGGTGACGACGAGGTCGGTCATCGCGCCGGCCAGGATCGGCAGGATCCGCTTGCGGCGTGGAACGGTCACCAGGCCGTCCATCGCGGTCTCCAGCACGATGAAGTAGAGGCGGCGGCTGATCCGCAGCCGGGAGTTGAGGCCGAGCCGCCGGCCGGCGAGCGCGTGGGCGCCCTCGTGCAGCAGCAGGAACGGGAACTGCCCGATGAACAGTGACAGCGACACGACCAGCAGCGACTCGGTGAAGAAGCTGTGCCGGTAGTCGGGCGTCAGTTCCGGGCGGAGCACGACCGCGACCGCCGCGGCGACGATGAGCAGGCCGTAGAGGACGAGGGCGGGCGGGGAGAACAGCACGCGCGCCAGGGTGCGCAGCCGGACCGGTTCGGCCTCGGCGACCGTCTCCTCCTCGCCGGCGACGAAGCCGAGCTCGGTGATGGCCTCGATGAAGTCGGTCATGTCGACGGTCTCGCCGTACTCGGCGGCGTACCACTCCGCGGCGGCGGCCGGGGTGTCCCCTTCGGACAGGCGGCGGAGCAGCGCCGCGCCGTCGGCGGGCAGGTGGACGTAGGTGTCGGCGTCTGGCCGCCCGACGGTGACCTCTTCCCCCTCGTCGAGGAAGGTCAGGCGGTGCATCCGAAGTGGACGGTGGAGGGTGCCGGTGGCGGCCATGGCGACTCACAGGTCTCTCGTGACCGTGGGCGGGCGGTGAGGCCCGCCCACGGTGTTTCACCAACGGGGTCGAACAGCCCCCGGCGCCCGATGAGGGGCGCGGTGGCCTCGTGAGCCGCGAGGGCTCACGTCTTTACGGATCGCGTGGTTCCGCGTGTCCGTCTCTAGGCGATGACGGGGCCGCAGTCGCCGCTGTACAGCGTCTGCGCTGCGCTGGTGAGGCGCACCGTCTCCGTCTTGCGCATGGAGATCTTCTTCATTGCCCTGTCCTCCCTAGAGCGGCGTGATGATCACGCAGCCCTCCGCGTAGAGCGTCAGCGCGGCGCTCGTCAGACGGACGGCCTCGGTCGAACGGATGGCGATCTTCTTCATTTCTGTCCTCTTTCACGGAAAGCCGCACGCCCCCGTGATCGCCCGGTCGGGCGATCGCGCAGCCCCGGTCCTCGCGGACCGGTTCCGCGTGCGGCGAACTTCAGCCCGTTAGGGCCGCCCCGTGCCTCATGGGAGCACGGGAGTCCTTGGCGAGAGCCCACCGCAATCGAAGGCGTACAGCGGCTGAGCGGCGCTCGTCAGACGCACCGTCTCGGTCGCGCGGATGGCGATCTTCTTCACTTTCGTCCCTTTCACGGATACCGCACGCCCCCGTGATCGCCGTCGGCGATCGCGCAGTACGGTCCGGTCGGACCGACTCCGTGCGGCGAATCACGGCCTTCTCAGGCCGTCCCCGTGCCTCAGGCGAGCACGGGAGTATTCGGCAGGACGCCTCCGCCGCAGTCGCCGGCGTACAGCGGCTGAGCGGCGCTCGTCAAGCGGACGGGCTCGGTCGAGCGGATGGCGATCTTCTTCATGTCCGCCGCCTAGGCCAGCACGGGCTGGGCCGGGCCACCGGAGCAGCCGCCGCCGTAGAGCGGCTGGGCCGCGCTGGTCAGACGGACCGTCTCGGTCCTGCGGATGGCGATCTTCTTCATGGGGATGTCCTCTCTAGGCGGGGCGGACGACCACGCAACCACTCGCGTAGAGCGGCTGGGCGGCGCTGGTCAGACGGACCGTCTCCGTCTTGCGGATGGCGATCTTCTTCATGTCGCTCCTCTATCAGGCGAGGACGGGCTCGGTCGGAACGACCGGTCCCCCACCGCCGCAACCGCCGGCGTACAGCGGCTGAGCGGCGCTCGTCAGACGGACCGTCTCCGTCTTGCGGATGGCGATCTTCTTCACGTCGGATCCCTCGGAGATCAGGCGGCGACGTCGCAGCAGCCGCTGTACAGCGGCTGAGCGGCGCTCGTCAGACGGACCGTCTCGGTCTTGCGGATGGCGATCTTCTTCATGGGGCTGTCCTTTCGATGAAGTCGGGCGGAATCACCGCCGACTCGGTGGGCTTGGTCGAGAAGGCTGTGAACTAGGCGAGGACGCCGCCGCCGCAGCCGCCCGAGTACAGGGGCTGAGCGGCGCTCGTCAGGCGCACCGTGTCGGTCTTGCGGATCGCGATCTTCTTCATCGGTCTCCCTTTCGGTGAGGTTCGGTGCCGCGCTTACCGCTGCCGGCCCCCCGCCATGCGGCGGGCGGGCCGTGCAGCGGCCGCGCGGCACTCGTGAAACGAACGGTCCCGGTCCAGCGGATCGGAACTTTCTTTCCGGCTCACTCGTGCGATCGGACGTGGACTACACGTCGCAGCCGGACGAGTAGATCGGCTGTGCGACGCTGGTCAGACGAACGGGGTCGGTCTTGCGGATGGAGATCTTCTTCATCGAATGTCACCTCCGTCTCCGGTCGGACCCCCTACCGTTTGCGCTAACTCGCCGCCGGCGGCTCGTGGAAGACCGGGTCACATCCCGGCCAGCCGAGCGAGTCGCCGTCGTAGATCGCCCCTGCGGTAGCGGGCAGTCGCACCGGACGCAACCTGCGGACCGTGATCCTCTTCATCGCTCACCTTCCTGGGTTGGCAGTCCGGCGTCGCCGACCGAAATCACTGTCGGCGACGCCGGCATTCATTCAGAACCGCCGCGTCCTCACCCTGTCCTCGCCACGTCCTTTCGTCCTCCGGCGGCGAGGACGCCGACCACCGCACGGAAGGAAATCGACCGAAGACCCGAAGCGGTGCCGAGACCACTCCGCGTACACAGGAGTCAACACAACGCGGAGTTCGAAAGACGGGGCCGAGCCGCCGCGAAGAATTTCGCGATGCACCTGGGGAGATAATGGAATTTCGCATACTCGGTTCCGTCGAGGCACTCGCCGACGAACGAATTCCCTTGCGCGGGAGGCGGACCAGGACCGCGCTCGCCGCCTTCCTGCTCGACGCCGACCGGGTCGTGCCGATCAGCCAGCTCGTCGACGCCCTCTGGGACGACAGCCCGCCACCGACCAGCACGCGGCAGGTGCAGCACTGCATCTCCCTGCTGCGGCAGGCGTTCCAGGGCCGCCGCGACCAGCCGAAGATCGTCACCGAGGGCACCGGTTACCGACTCAGCCTCGAAGGGTCCACTCTGGACTCTCGCGAGTTCGTGCGGCTGGCCGCGCAGGCCCGTGGTCTCACCGAGGGGGATCCCGCCGGTGCGGTCGAGCTGATGCGGCGGGCCTTGGAGCTGTGGCGAGGGCCCGCGCTGGCCGACGTGTCGAGCTCGCGCCTGGCTCACCGCGCGACCTACTTCGACGAGCAGCGGCTGGTCGTGTGGGAGGAATGCCTCGCGCTCGAACTCAACCTGGGACGGCACGAGACGGTCGTCAGCGAGGTCATCGCCCTGTCGGCCGCCCACCCCATGCGTGAGCGCCCGGCCGAACTGGCCATGACCGCGCTCGGCCGCTGCGGGCGGCGGGCCGAGGCGCTCGCCTTCTACCAGGGCTTCCGCTCCCACCTCGTCGACGAGATGGGCATCGACCCGGGCGCCCGCCTCCAGGCGCTGCACCAGGCGCTCCTGCGCGGCGACGACCGCCTCGGCCGCGCCGAACCGGCCCGCCCACCGGCGGTGATCGGCACGGTCCCGGCGACCGCGCCCGGCCAGCCCCAGGCACCGGCCGAGCTGCCCGCCGGAATCGCGACCTTCACCGGCCGCGCCGAACCCCTCGCCGCCCTCGACCGGCTGCTCAACAGCCCGCACGGGCCGGTCGTGAACATCAACGGCATCGCCGGTTCGGGCAAGACCACCCTCGCCGTGCACTGGGCCCACCAGATCGCCGGGCGCTTCCCCGACGGGCTCCTCTACGTCAACCTGCGCGGCCACGACCCCGGGCCCGCCCTCGACCCGACCGCGGCCCTCGCGCAGATCCTGCGCAGCCTCGGCGTCCCGCCCTCGGCCCTGCCCGGGCACCCCGACGAACTCGCCGGGCGCTTCCGCACCGTCACCGCCTCGAAGCGGTTGCTCATCCTTCTCGACGACGCCGCCGACGACGCCCAGGTGCTCCCACTGCTGCCCAACTCCCCCGGCTGCGCGGTGATCATCACCAGCCGCGGTGAACTGCCCGGCCTGACCGCCCGCACCGACAGCACGCCCATCACCCTCGGCCCCTTCGACGGCGACGAGTCGGTGTCGCTGCTCAAACTCCTCGTGCCCGACGAGCGAGGCGCCGACGAGGACCGGCTCCGGCGCCTCTCGGAACTCTGCGGCGGACTGCCCGTGGCGCTGCGGCTCACCGGGGAACGCCTCCGCCGGCGGCCGAAACTGTCGCTCGACCTCGCCATCGACGAACTCACCGGACCCGACCGGCTCGACCACATGCGCCTGCCCGGCGACCCGGGTGTGCGCGCCACCTTCGACGCCTCCTACCGCGCCCAGCCGGTGTGGCTGCGCGGGCTGTGGCGCAGCCTCGCGATCTCACCGCTCGACACCTTCACCGTCAACAGCGCGGCGGCGCTCGCCGACGTCGAAGCCGCCGAAGCCAGGTCCGGACTGGAGCAGCTGGCCGCCTCACACCTGCTGGAGTCCCTCGAAAGCGGCCGCTACCGCTTCCACGAACTGCTGCGGATCTACGCGGCCGAACGGCACGCCGAGGAGGACGGTGCCGAGGTCGAGCAACTGACCGTCGACCGGCTCCTCGACTGGCTGACCGCCAAGGTCGACGGCGCCCACCGGAAACTGCGTCCCGAGCACCCGGTCATCGACCCCGACCTGACGAGGTTCGAGCGTTTCGCCGACGCCCGCACCGCGCTGGAGTGGATCGACGCCGAAGCGGTCAACATCACCCGATGTTCCCGGCACGCCGCAGAACTGCGCCCCCGGCGCTGCTGGCAGCTGGCCGCGGGCATGCACGGCTGGCTGGCCGTGCGCGGGAACCGCCGCGACTGGATCGCGTTGTACCGGGTCGCGCTCGACGCCGCCAGACGCGCCGGCGACCTGCGCGGGCAGCGGCTCATCCAGCACGGCCTCGCCGTCGCCTACTCCTCGCTCGACCAGTTCGCGAAGGCCCGGACCTGCTTCCGCATCGCCATCTCGATCGCGAGCGCCACCGGCCAGACACAGGACGCCCTGTGGTCGTACGCGATCCTCACCGGCCTCGAACTGGAGCACGGCCGCTACGACGACGCCGCCGAGACCGTCGCCGACGCCCTGCGCAACCTCCCCCCGAACGGCAGGCTCCCCCAGCTGGAGGCGACCCTCCTGCGGCACCAGGGCAACCTGTTCCTGCACACCGGCCGCCTCGACGCCGCCGTCGCGCCCCTCCACGAGGCGCGCACGCTCCTGACCGGCATCGGCGCCGACCTCTGCCGGTCCTACGTGGAGATCGCCCTCGGTCAGGTCCACGAGGCCCGGCAGGAACTCGATCTGGCCCGCAGGCACTACCTGCAGGCCCTGCGCCTGGTGCACACGCGCAACGACAACCGCCTCATCGCCACGGCCAGGCTCCGGATGGGCGCCTTCCTCGCGGCCCACGGGCCCACCGAGGAGGCGCGCGAGCACCTGCTCATCGCGGCGGAGAAGTCCCGCCTGCTCGACGACACGCAGACCGCCGAGGCCCAGCGCCTGCTGGAGTCGCTCGGGGCGGGGTGACGGCTTCGGCCGACGGCCCGCCGGAACTTCGCGAAGAACCGCAAAACACCCACCGGCGGGCCGTGATCACGGGAGCGGACTTCGAGGCGACCCGTTCGCGTCTAGTGTCCGTTTCATGAGAATGGTCGACCTCGACGGTCCCGGACCGCTGCTCGACGCCGTCCACCGCGACGTGCTGGTCCCGAGCTTCCCGCCGGCCGAGCTGGGGTCGCTCGCCGAGTTGCGCGCGGAGGTGACCGACGGCGCCACGGTCGTCTCGGCCGTACTCGACGCGGACAAGCGGCCGGTCGCGGCGGCGGTCGGACGCTGGTCGGCGCGAGCGCGCGTGCAGTTGCTGACCCACCTGGCGGTGCTGCCCTCGCAGCGTGGGACGGGCGTCGGGCGGCAGCTGCTGCGCCACGTCCTGGAGGAGTGGCGCATGCGGCACCGGCCGTGCGCGATCCTCGCCGAGGTCGAACACCCGGCGGTGCACGCGGGCAGCCCCGAACACGGCGACCCCACCGCGCGGCTGCGCTTCTACGAACGTTTCGGCGCGATGGCGCTCGCGCTGCCGTACTTCCAGCCCGCACTGTCGCCGGAGTCGCCGCGCATGTACGGGATGGTGCTGCTGATCCTGCACCTCGACCCCGAACTCGCCGGGGAGCGTCAGGGAACGCTGGCGTCGCACCCGCTGCGCACGTTCATGCTGGAGTACATCGCCGAGACCGAGGGCGCCCATCGCGGGCCCGACCCGGCGACGACGGCGCTGTTCGCCGCGATCGACCGGCCGGGGGGCGTCGCCGCGCTACCGCTGTCGGAACCGGAACGGTTCCCGATCTCGCGGCCGGGCTAGGCGGCCGAACGCGGGAGACCGCTAAGCCGCGGAGGTCCCGTAACGCTTCTCGGCTCTCGCCTTCGCCTTGGCGGCCATGTCCTCGCGGGACATCGGCGGCGCCGGAGTGACGAGGGCGGCGAGCAGCTCCGCCGTCGCCTCGGCGACGGCGGTGACGGCGGCCTCGAAGGCGTCCTGGTTGGCCGCCGAGGGTTTCGTCGACCCGCTCACCTTGCGCACGTATTGGAGCGCGGCGTCGCGGACCTCCTCGTCGGTGACGGGCGGCTCGATGTTGTACAGGCGGTGGATGTTGCGGCACATGCCCCCACCGTACGACGGGGGTACGACAGGGTGGGCCGCACGCGGAAACGCCGTCGACCGGCGAGCCACCGGCCGGAAACGGTCAGGAAGGCGGTTCCGCGGCCGAACCAGATGACACGACGCGCACGCCGTGGGCCTCGGCGGCTCGGACTTCGAGCGGACGCGGGTCGGCGGGATCTTCCGCGGGCACGGCGACTCCCTGGGCGAGGGCATGGCCGCCCCCTCGATTATCCCCACACCTCCCCGAAGAACCCCCGCTGCGCCTCCACCAGCTCCCGCCCCGCCGCCGCGTCACCGCGGTACGCGAAGTGCCCGGCCCGCAGCACGTGCAACCGCTTGTCCCCGCCCAGGGCGTTGTACACCGCGAACTGTCCCGGCGGCGGCACGGCCGGGTCGAACAGCGCGGCCCCGACCTGCACCGGGATCTCGATCCGGCGCGCGGCCGTCGCCGCGTCGAAGTACGCGAGCACGTCCAGCACCTCCGGCCGCTCCCGGTACCGTCCCGAAATCGCGTCCCCGCTCCCCACGCACGGCAGCGTCACCCGCAGCGGGTGGTTCCCGAAACTCGGCACCTCCAGGTGCGCCGCCGCGAAGCGCTCGTCCCACGGCAGCGCGAGCGCCCCGATCCCCCCACCGAAGCTGGACCCCAGGTACGCCAGCGGCCCCGCCGTCTCCGGGATCAGCGAGTTCAGCGCCGTCGCCGCACACCACACGTCCGCCGCGCATCCACCGTGCACATAGGACTCCCGCGACTCGATCCCGTGCAGCACGTGTCCCGCGGCGACGTCGGGAATCCCCGGGACCCGCCCGCGCTCGCCCATCCCCCGCAGGCACGGAAAAATCGCCGCCGTCCGGGGCAGCGGCAGCAGCGTGTCGGCGTCGCCCCTGCCGCCGTAACCGTGCCCGGCGACGGCGCCGCGCTCGACCTTCCCGTCGGCCGGGAGCGTGAGCCAGCCGCCGATCCGCACTCCCCCGACGCTCGCGAAGCTCACCGGGTGGACGCGCACGCCGTCGCGTTCCTCCTCGACCGGTCCCAGCTCGGGCGTCACGTCGACGGCGCTCGCGGCGGCGAAGAGGCCGCGCCAGAAGTCGTCGAAGTCGGCCGGCCCTTCCGGCGCGCCGACCTTGAGCAGCTCGTCGAGGTCGTACCCGTAGGCCGGGTCGAAGGGGTAGTCGTGCGCGAAGACCATCTCGGCTCCTTGACGCGGTGACGGACGGCCGCGTCCTTGCGGCCGGGGAACGGCTGCGGGCAGAATACGGGCAGGTCGACGCCGGGCGGGTCAGGGATGATCGACGAGGGTAGCTCGTGCCCGGGAACGGAGCACCTCATGGCCGCAAGCGCCACGTCCGCGCGTCCGCTCACGCTCGGAAACCGCCCCCTCCACGTCCTCGTCGAACGGCAACGGCTGCCCCTGGCACGCAGCCTCGTCGCCGGTTTCGTCGAGGAGATCCCGATGTACCGGCAGCTCCCGCACGAGGAGATCACCGGCGACATCACCCGCATCACCGCGCACAACCTGTCCATGATCGCCGGGGTCTTCCGCGACCGGCGCGCCCCGACCGAGGCCGAACTCGCGCCGCTGCGCAGCTCGGCGGCCAGGCGAGCGCAGGAGGGCGTCCCCCTCAACGCCTTACTGACCGCCTACCACGTCGGCGCCCGTCGCGTCTGGGACCACATCTTCGGCGACGCCGCCCCCGGCGACCTCGACGACGTGACCGCCGCCAGCAGCCTCATCCTCGTCTACACCCAGGCGGTCACCTCCGCCGTCTGCGACGCCTACCTCGAAGAACGCGAACGCATGCTCAGCCAGGAACAGCACGCCCGGCACGCCGTGCTCAGCGCGCTCCTCAACGGCGAGCCGCCCGCCGGATCGCCCGCCGGGGTGGGCATCTCGTCGCGGTACCTGGTGCTGGCCCTCGACATCGCGCGCCATCCCGACGAGGACCGGCCCGGCACCGCCTCGGCGATCGCGGGGCGGCGCAAGGTGCATCGCGCGACGGCGGTCCTCGACGCCTTCACCGCCGAGGAGCCGCTGACCGCCCTCGACGCGGGCGGCGGGCTGGCGCTGCTCCCGGTCGGCGAGTCCACGGTGGACTGGGCGGCGGCCGGTGAACTGGTCGGCGACATGTCGCGGGCGGCCGGTGTCGACGTCCGCGCCGCCGCCGACACCGCGGCACCCGAGGAGATCCCGGCCGCGGTGACGCTGACGCAGGAGATCCTCGACGTGGCGCGGTCTTTCGCGCGGCCGCCCGGTCTCCATCGCCTGTCCGACGTGCTCCTGGAGTACCAGCTCACGCGCCCGAGCGTGGCGACGGGCGAGCTCGCCGGGCTGCTCGATCCGCTCTCCGGCAGTCCCGGGCTGCTGCGGACCGTCGAGGTGCACCTCGGGAACGGCCTCGACCGGCGGCGCACGGCGGCGGTGCTGCACGTGCACCCCAACACGGTCGACTACCGGCTGCGCCGGGTGGCCTGCCTGACGGGTCTCGACGCGGCCGATCCCGGTCACGTGCAACGGATCGGGGCGGCGCTCGCCGCCCGCCGGGCCTTGGCCGGCGGGCGGTGAGAGGCGGGGGGCGCTAGATCGTCGCCAGGACCGCGCGGGCGTAGTTCTCCATGCCGACGCGGTTGGGGTGGAACGGCGCCGCGATCGAGCCGGGGATGTACGGCTCGACCCAGCGGGTGCCCGGGGCCTTGCACGCGTCGTGGCCTTCGCTGGGCGTCTGGAGGTCGACGTATCCGGCGCCGGACTCGCCGGCCGCCGAGCGCAGCATGTTGTTGAAGTAGGTCAGGGTCGCGCGGATGTAGTTGGCGTCGCCGCCCTGCACGGGAACGGTGGGGTAGCAGCCGTTCCTCGGCATGTAGGTGGCGTATCCGACGACGAAGATCCGCGCCTGGGGGGACCGTGCGCGCACGTCGGCGACGGTCTGGCGGATGGTCGCCTTCAGTCCATCGGTCGCGGTCTTCCAGGAGTCCTGCCCGCCCTCGTCGTAATCGTCGGCGCAGGGGTCGCCGAAGGGCGCGGGGAGCCAGTTGAAGCAGTCGGTGGCGAGGTCGAGCAGGTCGATGTCGTTGGCTCCGATGTGGACGGTCACCAGCGTGGTGTCGGCGCGGAGCGCGTCGAGCTGCGGAGGTACGTCGCCGAAGTCGGTGCCCTGCGAGCCGTAGAAGTCGGCGGTGTCGGCGCCGGAGCAGGTCACGTCGGTGAAGGACGCGACGCCGAGGGATCGGGCGACGTAACCGGCGTAGTTGTTCCCCGAGCGGGCACAGCCGAGGTGTGTCTGGGGCAGGACGAGGGGGCCGGAGGCGGCGGAGTCGCCGAGGGCGACGTAGCGCTCGGCGGAGGCGGCGGTCGCGCCGGAGGCCGTGAGGGTCACGCCCGCGGCGGCGAGCAGGACGACGGCGGCGGCGCGGGCGAGTAAGGCGAGGCGGGACTGCATGGTCGGCTCCTTCGTTGGAGGTGGGTGTGCGGCGGGCCCCGCCGGGGTCGGGAGGGCACGGCGGGGGCCGCCGCGAGAGGGTCGCCGGACTAATGCCGGAACGGTCCGGTGACCTCGTAGGTGATCCCGCCCGTACCGGCCTTCTCGCCGCTGGTGCCGCGCTGGGATGAGAAGTAGAAGCGGGTCTTGTCGGGTGAGAAGGCCGGTCCGGTGATCTCCGACTTCGCCTGCCCGTCGATGCGGATGACGGGCGCGACGACGCCGTCGGGGGTGATGATGTTGATCTCCATGTTGCCGCCGTCCTCGGCGACGTAGAGGTCGCCGCCGGCGGTACCGGTGATGTTGTCGATCCCGTCGAGCGTGCCTCCGCCCGAGTAGATCGCGCGGACCGTTCGAGTGCCCGGGTCGTAGGCCCACACACTGCCGTCGCCCTTGGCGGTGAAGTAACAGGTGCCGTTGGCGTAGTGGCAGCCTTCGCCGCCGTCGAAGTGGAGGGCCTCGTCGACCTGATGGCGCGTCTGCTCCTCGAAGACGGCGGGCTCGGGGTCGGGCACCGCCTTCCACTCCACGTTGGCCCCGGCGGCGCAGAGTACTTCGAGGCGGCCGTTGGACAGGTCGCCCCAGACGACGGGGACGAAGCGGTAGAAGCAGCCGTCCTCCTCGTCCTCGGTCAGGTAGACCACGCGACGGTCGGGGTCGCAGGCGGCGGCCTCGTGCTTGAAACGGCCCATCTTCTTGCGCTCGACGGCACCACGGTTGCCGTAGGGGTCGGTCTCGTAGACCTTGCCGCGGAAGATCTCCTCGCAGGACAGCCAGGTGTTCCACGGCGTGGCCCCGCCGGCGCAGTTCAGGTTGGTGCCGCTGAGGATCCGGTAGGCCCGCTCGATGGAGCCGTCGGCGCGGAACCTCACCGCCGATGCCCCGCCGACGAGGGGAACCTCGGAGTTGGACACGTAGATCCACCCGGCCCCGTCGGCGAAGCAGGCGCCGCCGTCGGGCGCGGGATGCCAGATGGTTCCGCCCACCGCGTGCGTCGAGCGGGCGATGACCCGGCTGGAGAAGCCGGACGGGAGCGCGATCCCGTTGGCGTCGGGTGCCCCGAGGGGTCCATAAGGGCTCGCGGCGAAGGTTCCGGGGGACGCCCCGGCCGCGTCCTGCCAGAGGGAACCGGCGAAGGCGACGGCGCCGACTCCGGCGGTGACCGTACGAAGGAACACGCGACGATGCATTGATCTCTCCTGCCGATGCGACGGTGGCAGGACAATGATGGTGGGCTCGCTACCGGGAAGTAAATGGGACGGATTCGCAAATCATGGCGACGTTTTGGTGACCGGTCACAAATTCGCCGCGCGCCAGCGCGCGTACTTTTCGGGAAGGCACACCGCGCACGGCCGGAATCCGGCGGCGACGGCCGTCGCCTCGTCGGCGAAGAACACGCGGTGGCGCACGTATCCTCCGCGCGCGATGGCCCGGGCCGCCGAAGGGCAGTCGAGGCGGCCGTAGAGACGGCCCCGGCGGTGGCCGCCGAGAGTCCCCGGGCGGGGACTCTCGAACGGCCTGCCGTCGACGCCGAGCAGGGTGTAGGTCCGCGACCCCTCAGGCCGCATCGTGGAACACCAGGCCGAGCGTGTGGCGCAGGCCCGACCGGACCGCGCTCACGCCGTGCCGGACGGGTGCCGCCGACCAGCCGCGCGCCGACCGCACCGGCCGGTCGCGAGTGGTGAAGACCAGTCCGCGCCCCTGTGCGAGGGTCCGCGAAGTGCCACGGGACTGGGCGCGCGGGCGCTGCTCGACGAGCAGGAACTCGCCGCCCTCGTAGTCGGCGCCGGGCTCGTCGATGCCGATGACGACCTGGAGCGGGAACACGAGATCGCCGTAGAGGTCGCGGTGGAGGGCGTTCCAGTCGTCCTGGCGGTAGCGCAACAGGATCGCCGTCGGGCGCGTCTGACCGGCCTCGTGGCACAGGTCGAGCCACTCGGCGAGCGTGTCGGGCCAGGGTGCGGGCCGCCCGAGGCGGGCCCACCAGTCGCGGGCGATGGGCAGCAGGCGCTCGTACAGCGACTCCCGCAGTTCCCGCAGCGGGTCGGGGAAGGGGTAGCGGAAGTACCGGTACTCCCCCGACCCGAACCGGTGCCGGGCCATGTCCACGGTGGAGCGGAAACGCCCGTCGTCTTCGTACATGGCCGCGATCTCCCGGCACTCCTCCAACGTGAGGAGGGGGCCCGTCGGGGCGCAGCCGTGGGCGTCGATCTCGGCCTTGACGGCGGTCCAGTCGGTGGCCGCGACGCGGTCGGCGTGGGCGGGCGGAATCTCGATGGCGGTGGTCATGGGTCCTCCCGTTCAGATGAGGGTCGGCGCGAGGGCGCCTTCGAGGGTCAGCAGCGCGACCTTGCGGTCGACTCCGGCGGCGTAGCCGCGCATCGCGCCGTCGGCACCGATCACCCGGTGGCACGGACGGACCAGCAACAGCGGGTTCGCGCCGATCGCGGCACCGAGCGCCCGGACCTCGGCGCGCGGAACGCCGAGGGTCTCGGCGAGGGCCCCGTAGGTGGTCGTGGTGCCGTAGGGGATGTCGTCGAGGGCCGCCCAGACCCGCTCCTGGAAGACGGTCCCGCTCACGGTGTGGTCGACGTCGAACCCGACCGGCTCACCGGCGAAGTAGGCCTCGATCTTCTCGATGACGGGCGCGAAGGCGGCCGGATCGGCGACGCTGTCCGGGCCGGGAACAACGGCGCCGCGTTGTCCGGGCATCGACAGTGAGGTGAGCCTGATCCCGTATTTCGCCTCGGGCGAAACCGTGCCGGTCAGCAGCAGTTCGCCGAGTGGAGCGGTAATTGTGGTGTGGACGTTCATCGCATTCGTTCCTTCCCATTGCCAACAGGTGGACGAGTGCAATTCTGCTGCGCTGCGACCCCTATTACCGGCGGGATTCGGACCTCGCGATGAGGCCGGTGTGAAGGGCCGCGTAGGTGCGCCACGGGCTCAGTTCGGCGGGCCCCTCCGGCCAGATGTCGGGGTCGCCGAGAGCGCGCATCCGGATGTAGGCGGCCGTGCGTGCGTCGATCCCGGGGATCGCCAGCAGTTCGGCTTCGGCCTGGTCGCGGTCGGCCCCGGCGTCGAGCCGGACCTCGCCCGAGGCCAAGGCGGCGGCGAGGGCCACGACGACCGGGCGGTGCTCGGCGTCCACCTCGGTCAGCGGCGCGGTGGCGAGCACCGCCGGTTCGGGAAAGAGGTGGGTGAGACCGCCCTTGGGCACGGCCAGGGCGTCGCCGTAGACGGCGGCGAGAGCCGCGGCGGTGTCGCGTGCGGCCCCGTCGGCTTCGCCGAGGACGGCCCTGACGGCGAGCTCGGCGGGGTCGGCGGCGCCGGGGGCCCGCAGGCCCGGGCGTGCCACCGCGACGGGCGCGAGGACGGGGTCGGCGGCGAGTCGTTCGGCGATGGCGTAGGGGTCGGCGTCGAGGTCGAGGAGGCGGCGCAGACGGTGGGCGGCGGTGGTGAGGTCGCGGAGTTCGTCGAGGTGGAAGCGGGAGTCGAGCCAGGAGCGCCCGGCCTTCTCGGCGACCTCGACGACGCCGGCGCCGAGCGGCAGCCGCAGGGTCCGGCGGTAGACGCGGCGGCCGCGGGGGCCGGTGACCTCCTCGACTCCGGGCACGGCGTGCGCGGCGAGGAAGTCGAACATCTCGGCGGTCGCGTATTCGCCGCGGAAGGCCAGGCGCAGCGGCACTCCCCCGCCGGGGACGCCCGATGAGGGCTGTCCGGCAGCGGAGTGCGACGCGCGCAGCTCGCTCGGGGTCGAGGCGTAGATCTCGCGGATGGTGTCGTTGAACTGGCGGATGCTGCTGAATCCGGCGGCGAAGGCGACCCGGCCGGTCTGGAGGCCCGTGGTCTGGAGGAGCACGCGAGCGGTGTGGGCGCGTTGCGCGCGGGCCAGCGCGACCGGCCCGGCGCCGAGTTCGGCGTTGAGCTGCCGCTGGACCTGGCGGGCGCTGTAGCCGAGCCGGGAGGCGAGCCCCGCGACGCCTTCGCGGTCGACGACGCCGTCGCCGATGAGCCGGACGGCGCGGCCGACGACGTCGGCACGGTTGTTCCACGCCGCCGAGCCGGGCGCGGCGTCGGGCCGGCAGCGGCGGCAGGCGCGGAAGCCGTCGGACTGGGCCGCGGCGGCGCTGGGGAAGAAGCGCACGTTCTGGCGTTTCGGGGTGGTCGCGGGGCAGCTGGGGCGGCAGTAGATGCCGGTGGTCGAGACGGCGAAGAAGAACTCGCCGTCGAAGCGCGCGTCACGGCTGCGGACGGCCTCGTACCTGCTGTCACCGGTCATCACACGCTCAACTGTGACGTGTCCGGGGCCCGGCCGCCAGCGGAAATCGGACGTCGCGATCGTGGACGTGGCGCGGGCCACAGCGCGTTGCCGGTGGCGTGGCGATGGTGCAGACTTCCGCGGCAGCCGACGAGTAGGAGCCGCGATGTACGTCCCAGCCCATTTCGCGCCGCACGAGGACGCCGTCGGCGAGCTGCTGACGGCCCACGGCGCCGCCGATCTGGTGACCTCGACGGCGCGCGGGATGCTCGCCACACTGCTGCCCTTCGTCTACGACCCCGAGGCCGGCGAGCGCGGTTCACTGCTCGGTCACGTCGCGCGCAACAACGAGCAGTGGAGCGAACCGGCGCTCGGGGACGCGCTGGTGATCGTGCGCGGACCCGACTTCTACGTGTCGCCGACGTGGTACGCCTCGAAGCGCGAGCACGGTCGCGCGGTGCCGACGTGGAACTACCTGACCGCGCACGTCTACGGCCGCCTCGTGGTCCATGACGACACCGCCTGGCTGGAGGCGCTGGTGCGGCGGCTGACCGAGAAGCACGAGCGCGGCCGGGCCGAGCCCTGGACGGTCGACGACGCGCCCGCGAGGTTCGTCGCGGGTCAGCTGCGGGCGATCGTGGGCGTCGAGGTGGTCATCGACCGGGTCGAGGCGAAGTTCAAGATGAACCAGAACCGTTCGGCCGCCGATGTGGACGGGGTGATCGCCGGGGTGGCCGGCGACGGCGACGAGGCCGGTGCCGCGGCGATGCGGGCGGCGAACGGCCGCTGACGCGGGTCAGGCGTGCGCGCCGACGGTGACGGGGCCGAGTTCGAGGGTCGCCGGTCCGCCGTGGAACTCGCCGATCCGTTCCGCCCGCGCTTCGAGCTCCCCGCGCTGCCGGTTACTCAAGGGCGTCAGGGTCTCGACGGTGATGGCCGTCTTGCGTCCCGAGCGGCGCTGGTGCCACACGCCGGTGACGGTCCCGTCGACGAGGAGGAGGGGGTAGTTCCCGGCCTGGCCGCGAGCCAGGGCGCGCTCGAAGGCCTTGCCCGCGAAGAGCCGTTCGCGCGGCTGACAGGCGATGCCGTAGCCGTCGAAGTAGGGCAGCAGGCGCACGCCCTCGGGCGCGGTGTCGGGGAAGTCGGTGTCCCCGGCGTTGACCCACATCTTCTCGCCGTCGAGTTCGACGGCTTCGAGGCGCTCGGTGAGCCTCGCGAACAGCGTGTTCGCCCATCCCACGGGTCCCGCCATCCAGCGCGCGAAGTGCTGGGGCGTGGCGGGCCCGTAAGCGTGGAGGTACCGGAACACCAGTTCGGCGAGGGCGTCGTCGCCGTTCATCGGCGTGAAGCCGGGCAGCCAGCGGTGCGGGTTGGTGTAGGTGACCTTGCGGCCGCGGTTGGGACCGAAGCAGAGCGCGCCCCGGTGACCGGCCGTCGACAGGGCCTGCCGCCAGCGCGGCCACATGGTCTGGAAGGCGGGCATGACCAGGTCGCCGGCCCAGGGACCGGTCTCGGCGACGACGGCCGTGTCGAGTTCGTCGATGGTGAGCGCGTCGTCGGCGAGGACGCGTCCGACGGCGGCGACCACCTCGTCGGTCTGTCCGGGCGTCAGCCGGGAGTCGGGGCCCTGGAGTTGACGCCCGGTGGGAACCGCCGACAGCGCGCCCGTCCACAGTGGGATGTCGGCGGTCGGCAGGAGGTGGACCGTGCCGCGCGGGCCGTGGCTCTTGACGAGGGTGCGGTCGTCCCAGATCGCCGAGCGGACCGACGCGTTCGTGCTGCCGGGCAGCCGCAGGCCGATCGACAACTCGCCCGCCGTGAGGATCTGGGCGTGCACACCGGACATGGCCGTGGCGATGGACGCCGGGTCGGTGCCGGGTGTCGCGGCGAGGTGGTTGCGGTCGAGTCGGCGGGCGCTGACAGCGGTCCAGGAGAGGCTCATGCACCCACCGTACGGACCATCTAGGTCTGTTTCAGTCCTAGATGGTCAGTGGACCATGGCGGGACTGTCGATGCCCGGCTCGTGCTTGCCCGAGCGGAGCATGAGGAAGCAGACGACGGCGCCGATCACGAAGATCACCGCCGACCACATGAACGCCGTCGTGTAACTCTTCAGCGCGGCATCGGCCAGCAGCTGCGGCGTGGGCTGCTTGCCCGCGACGAAGTCGGTGGCGGCGTTGTTGGCCAGGGTGCTGAGCAGCGCCGTGCCGATGGAGCCGCCGACCTGCTGCGAGGTGTTCACCATCGCCGAGGCGACACCCGCGTCGAGTTCGGCGACGCCGGCCGTGGCGACGTTCATCGCCGGGGCGATGATCAGCCCCATGCCCAGACCGCACAGGATCAGCTGCGGCATGACCTGGCTGACGTAGTCGCTGTCGACGTGGATCGTGGTGAGCCAGAAGAGACCGGCCGCCGCCAGCACCATGCCCAGCGTGACCGGGATCTTGGCGCCGATGCGCGGGAGCAGCACGATCGTCGAGACCTGCGCGGTGATCATGATTCCGGCGACCATCGGCAGGAAGGCGACGCCGGTCATGACCGGTGAGAAGTCGAGCGTGGTCTGCATGTAGTAGGTCAGGAACAGGAAGATGCCGAACATCCCGGCACCGGAGATGAAGACGGCGATGTAGGCGCCGCCGCGGTCGCGGTCGCGCACGACGCGCATGGGCAGCAGCGGATGGGCGACCTTGCGTTCGATGAACACGAACAGGATCAGCAGCACCGCACCGGCGGTGAGGAAGCCCCACACCGCGGGCGAGCCCCACGAGCGCGTCTCGGCTCGCGAGAGACCGAACACGACGCAGAACAGACCGGCCGTCACCACGATGGTGCCGGGGATGTCCAGGCTCGGCTTCGCCGCGTGCAGCCCGGGGACGAGGAACATCATGGCGCCGATCAGCGCGATCACGGCGAAGACGAGGTTGACGTACAGGCACCAGCGCCAGTCGAGGTACTCGGTGAGCACTCCGCCGAGCAGGAGACCGATGGCACCACCGGCACCGGCGATGGCACCGAAGATGCCGAAGGCCTTGCCGCGTTCCTTGGGGTCGTTGAAGGTCGTCGTCAGCAGTGACAGCGCGGCGGGCGCGAGAAGCGCGCCGAACAGGCCCTGGAGGGCGCGGGCGAGGACGAGCAGTTCGAAGCCGTTGGCCGCGCCGCCCAGCGCCGAGGCGAGCGCGAAGCCGACGAGCCCGACGATGAAGGTGAGTTTGCGGCCGAAGAGGTCCGAAAGGCGCCCGCCGAGCAGCAGGAGGCTGCCGAAGGCGAGCGAGTAGGCGGTGACGATCCACTGCCGGGAGTCGTTGGAGAAGCCCAGTTCGGTCTGCGCGGAGGGCAGCGCGATGTTCATGACGGTCGCGTCGAGCACGATCATGAGCTGCGCGAGACCGATCACCGACAGGATCAGCCACCGGTGCGGATGCCGCTCGCCGGCCTGTTTCGCGTGCTGCGCTGTCGCCATGACCGTGACCCCCCACATCGGCCTTGCCGGTCGGCGGAGGCGCTCGGGACGCGGCATGGACCGGATCTTGCGGACAGGTCGACAATAAGGCCGCGAGGGGGCGCGGATGACCGAAACGGCCGACGGGCGAGGGGACGTTCGGGCACGTCAGGGCCGTAATCGGCGTAGTCCGGGCCGCCGGGGCGGCCCGGGGCTCACAGCTTGACGATCTTCCCGCCGAGTCTGGCCTCCTCCGCGGCGAACACGACGCGGTGGCTGGCGACGCTGGCCTCGGCGTCGGAGGTGATCAGTTCGGGACGGCCTTCGCTCAGGCCGCGGCAGAAGTCCTCGATGAGGCCGCGGTCCCCGCCGCCGTGACCGTCGGCCGCCGAGGCGCCCTCGGCGTCGGTGTCGTGACGGGTGGTCTCGTTGGTGGCGAAGTCGAGGACCTCGATGTGCCGCCCGTCGCCGGTCAGCTGCCCGCCGCTGCCGAAGACCCTTGTGTGGCGGTTCTCCTGGGGGGTAAAGGCGGTGACGGTGAAGGACGCGGTCACGCCGCCCTCGTACTCGATGTTGACGACCTGGTTGTCGCACACGTCGTTGTCGTGGTCGTAGACGCAGCGGCCGTAGGGGCCTTCGCGCAAGGCCCGCGCGACCGACTCCTCGTCGAGCCCGTCGGCGGCGACGAGCGTGAAGTAGTCGCGGGCCGGTTCGCCGTAGCGGCCTTCGACGTAGAGCTTCTGGGCGGCGTAGGCGCAGGAGTCGGAGAGCTTGCAGTCCACACAGCGCGCGGCGGCGCCCTCGGGGCGGCGGTCGTGGCGGAAGTGGGTCAGCGCCCCGAACGACGACACCCGCAGGGCCCTGCGGCCGATGACGTGGGCCAGCCAGTCGATGTCGTGGGAGGACTTCGCCAGCAGCATCGGGGAGCCCTGCCGGATGGAGTTCCAGTTCCCGCGCACGTAGGAGTGCGCGAAGTGCCACCAGCCGATCGGTTCGAGGTGCTGCACGCCGATCACGTCGCCGACGGCGCCCTGGTCGATGAGCTCCACGAGCTTCTTGGTGTAGCGGGTGTAGCGCATGACGTGGCAGACGGCGAGGGTCACCTCGGCGGCGCGGACGGCCTCGCCGATCCGCACGCAGTCGGCGGCGGAGAGCGCCAGGGGCTTTTCCAGCAGGATGTCGTAGCCGAGCCCGGCGAAGACGAGGGCGGGTTCGACGTGGTCGGCGTCCTGGGTGGCGATGATGACGGCGTCGGCGACGCGGCCCGCCGTGGCGAGTTCGTGCCAGTCCTCGAAGAGGGCTTCGGGCGGCAGGCCGTGTTCGGCGGCGATCTGCTCGCGCTGCCGTTCACGGGGTTCGGCGACGGCGACGATGACCGCGCCCGAGGGGGCCTGGGCGACGAGGCCGGCATAGGCCGCGCCTCTCGCGCCCGCGCCGACCAGGGCGATCCGGAGCGGCCGGTCGAGGGCGAGACCGGGCCTGAGGTTGTGGTGGGTGTTCATCGGCACCATCCATTACTTAACCTGTTTTCATAATTGCTGTGCCAGACTCTCCACCGGGTGGGCCTGACTGTCAAGGGACCGAATGAGAAGAAACAGCGGGGGCGACGCGAGCCTGCTCCGTCGACTCAACACCGTGGCGGTACTGCGTGTCCTGCACGTCGCCGGGCCACTCACCCTCACCGAGGTCGCCGCTCGGGCGACCGTCTCGCGACCCACCGCCGAGGACGCCGTCGCCGACCTGCTCAACCGCGGTCTCGTGCGCGAGAGCGCGCCCTACGAGGGTCCGCGGGTCGTCGGCCGCCCGGCGAGGCGTTACGAGTTCAACGCCGACGCCGGTTACGCCCTCGGCATCGACGTCGGCGCGCACAAGATCCTCGCCGTCGTGTCCGACCTCGGCGGCGACGTCCGCGCGACCTTCCGCACCGACGTCGATCCGGAACTGGCCGCGCCCGACCGGCTCGCCGCGATGCGCGCGGCCCTGCGGGCGGTGGCCGCCGAGGCGGGCGTGAACCTGTCCGACGTGCGCGCGCTCGGCGTCGGCACGAGCGGAATCGTCGACCCGACCGGCAAGGTCACCCTCTCCGGCCACCTGCCCGGGTGGACCGGCACGCATCTGCCGACCGAGCTGTCCGGGATCGTTCCCGGGCGGGTCGTCGTCGCCAACGACTCCAACCTCGCCGCCCTCGGCGAGCACTGGCGGGGTGTGGCGCGCGGTGTCGACGACGTCGTCTACGTCCTCGCCGGACGGCGGATCTCGGCGGGGATCCTGCTCGGCGGGCGCGTCCACACCGGACGGCACGGCGCCGCCGGGGAGATCGGCATCATGCGGAGCATGGGCTGGTACGACACCGCCCGTCTCCTGCGCGACGGTCACGCCTCCAGCGAGGAGCTGGTCAACCGGCTCGCGGCCGGCGTCGCGGCGACCGTGCTGACCATCGACCCCGAGGTGGTGATCATCGGCGGCGGGCTCTCCCAGGCGGGCGACGCCCTCATCGAGCCGTTGCGGATCAAGCTCGCCGACCTGTGCCTCTACCCGGTGAAGGTCGAGGCCTCGACGCTCGCCGACCGCTCGGTCGCCCTCGGCGCGATCCGGCTCGCGCTGGACGAGGTGGAGCGGGAGTTGTTCGACCTCGGCTGACGGCCCCCGCGCGGGGGCCGTCAGCCGGGGAACGGCTCAGACCGTGCGGCCGAGGACCTTCGTGGCGAACCAGCGTGACAGCGGCCTGCCGACGCAGAGCACGACCGTGACGATCGCGGCCGCGCTGAGGATCAGGTGGAAGATGAAGGAGAGGACACTCGTGGCGTTCACGTGCCCGTAGTCGAAGAACATGATCCCCCCGTTGAACACGGTCGAGATCGCGTTCTGGAACACCGCGCCCGCGACGAAGGCACCGAGGATCCGCGCGCCGTCCTTGCCGCCGGCGACCATGACACCGGCCAGGATCAGACCGAGGATCTTGGCCGCGTCGAGGGCCATGGCGAAGAACCAGGTCAGGCTCCACAGCGAGTCATCGGGGTAGGTGTACTGCTGGAAGTCGAGGTATTCGACGATCGCGAGGATCAGGGTGGCGACCGTGACGCCGGCCATGATGAAGAACAGCGCCATCACCCCGGCGACACCACCGGGCCGCCTTGGCCCGCCGAGGTTCGGCGGCGATGTGAAGCCCGCCTGGGGCGCGGGGTAGGCCGGGGGCGGGAGCTGCCCGCCCGGCGGAGGGCCGTACGCGGGCGCCTGCGGTGGGGGCTGCTGCTGGCCGTAGTCCGGGACCTGCTGGGCTTGGCCGTAGTCGGGAGCGGGTTGCTGGGGCGGCTGCTGTCCGTAGTTCGGGTCGTACGGGGGCGGCTGGTTGACCATGTGACCTCATTCGGCGAGGGGCGTGGCACGGGCCGCCTCAAGGTAGCAAGGCCGGACCAGGCAGGGTGACGGTCAGTGCCGGGCGGGCTCCAATGTGGACTCGACCGCGGCGGCCCGCGACAGGAGTTCCTCGTCGGCCCCGAACGCGCCGACGAGCTGCAGCCCGATCGGCAGCGCGCCCGCCGGTCTCGGCGTCGGCAGGGTCAGCGACGGAAGGCCGAGGAAGCTCCAGGGCAGGCACATGATCGCGCTTCCCGTGGTGGCGATGCCTTCCGGCGCGGTGCCGGGGGCGGCCGGGGCGATCCACACGTCGACACCGGACGCGGTGAAGCGCTCGGTGAAGCGCGCGCGGATCGCCTCCCGCTCGGCGCGGGCCCGGGCGTACTGGGCCGGGCTGATCGCGCGGCCTTCGCCGACGGCCTTCACGGTCTGCTCGCGGTAGCCCTCGGGATGGGCGGCGTACCAGGCGGCGTGCGCGAGGGCGAGCTCGTGGCGGTTGATGGTGAACTGGGTGGCCCGGATGTGCTCGAAGTCGTCGAACATCGCGACGCGGCGGACGTCGAGGCCCGCCTTCTCCAGGAGCGCGACGTGCGTGGCGAAGGCCCGGGTGGCGATGTCGTCGGCTTGGTCGAGGTAGGGGCCTTCGGGGACGCCGAAGACGGCGCCGAGGCCGTCGGCGACCTCGCGCCAGCCGTCGCACAGGATCGGCGCGGCCACGGCGATCCCGGCGAGGTCGGCGGCGTAGACGCCGAGGGTGTCGAAGCTGGTGGCGTTGGGGATGACCCCGTCGGTGGGGATGCGCCCGTAGGTGGGTTTGAAGGCGGTGACGCCGCAGAAGGCGCCGGGCCGGATCATCGAGCCGACGGTCTGGGTGCCGATCGCCAGCGGGACCATGCCCGCGGCGACGGCCGCCGCCGATCCGCTGCTGGAGCCGCCGGGGGTGTGCCCGAGGTCGTGCGGGTTGCGGGTCGGGCCGGGCGCGAGGACGGCGAACTCGGCGGTGACGGTCTTGCCCGCGATGAGGGCGCCGGCGTCGCGGAGGCGGTCGACGACCGTCGCCTGTGGACCGGCGAGCACCTCGGGCGGAACGTCGGAACCGGCCTTCGTCGGGAGGCCGTCGACGTGGACGATGTCCTTGATCCCGACCGGGATCCCGTACAGCGGGGGCCGCGCGGCGGGGTCCGGCCAGCGCGCGGAGATCGCCGCGGCGTCGGCGAGCATGCGCCCGCGGCGGTTCGGTTCGCCCACGAAGGCGGCGACGGCACCGTCGACGGCTTCGATGCGGTCGCAGGTGCGCGCGATGCGGTCGCGCACGCCGGTGTCGTCGGCGGACGTTTCCACGGCCAGCGGGCGTGGCCGCACGAGATTCTCCATGCGCGTCAGGGTACGTACCGGAGATCGTGTCCCGCCAGGCGGGAAAATAGCGAGGCAGACTCGTGAACAGCGCCACATTGGCTCGTGCCGAAGATCGCGTTGCGACAGGATGTCGGCTGATGACGGACACCGCCCCAGCCCCCGTGACCCTGCGCGCCCTCGCCGCGCCGGTCTTCCTTCCCTCGTTGTTGTTCGGCATCGGGCAGGGCGCCATCGCGCCCGTGGTCGTGGTGTCCGCGCGCGACCTCGGCGCCTCGATCGCCGTGGCGGGCCTGATCGCGGCCCTCGCGGGTTTCGGCAACATCATCGCCGACGTCCCGGCCGGCGCCCTCGCCGCGCGTCTCGGGGAGCGGCGGACGATGATCGCGGCGACGGTCGCGCTGGCCGGGGCCCTGGTCATGTGCGCGCTGGCACCATCGCTGTGGCTGCTGGGTGTCGGCATCACGCTGACCGGTTTCGCGCGGGCCGCCTGGGGGCTGGCGCGCCACACCTACGTCACCGAGGCCGTGCCCTACGAGCTGCGCGCGCGGGCGCTGTCGACACTCGGCGGCACCCAGCGCATCGGCATGTTCATCGGTCCGTTCGTCGGAGCGGCGGCGATGACCTGGGCCGGGACCGAGGGCGCCTACTGGGTTCACCTCGTGACGGCCGTGGCGGCCGTCGGGGTACTGCTGGCCGTGCCGAGTCCGCCGGGCGCCGACGAGGCCGACCGGCCGAAGTCGAAGGCCGAGCACGGCGGGACGCTTAAGGTCCTGCGCGAGCACTTCCCGACCTTCCGGACGCTCGGTGTCGGGGCCATGCTCGTCGGCGCGCTGCGTTCGGTCCGGCCGGTCGTCATCCCGCTGTGGGCGGAGTACCTCGGTCTCGATCCGGCCGCCACGAGCATCGTCTTCGGGCTCGCGAGCGCGATCGACATGGCGATGTTCTATCCGGCGGGCAAGATCATGGACCGCTACGGGCGGGTGTGGGTGGCCGTTCCCTGCATGCTCGTGATGGCGGTGTCGCTGTTCCTGCTCCCGTTGACCCACAACGCGGGGACGCTGCTGGCCGTCGCGATGCTGATGGGCTTCGGGAACGGCATCGGCAGCGGGATCATCATGACCCTGGGCGCCGACGCCTCCCCCGATGTCGGCCGCGCGAACTTCCTCGGCGGCTGGCGCCTGTGCTCCGACCTCGGCAACGCGGGCGGGCCGCTGCTGGTCAGCGGCATCGCGGCCGTGGCGACGCTCGGCCCGGCGATCCTGGCGATGGGCGTGGTGGGCATGGCCGGCGCGGGCGCGCTGGCGAAGTGGATCCCGCGTCGTTCCTAGGCCTTCTCCAGCACGGCGAGGTCGACCTCCTGGCGCGCGCCGACCGCGCGCTGCGCGATGAACACGCCGCCGAGCACGACGAGACCACCGATGATCTGCGCGGTCGTGAGGCTCTCCCCCAGCAGCAGCCACGCGGCCAGGGTCGCCACGACGACCTCCAGGTAGGCCATGCCACCGGCGACGGCGGCCGAGAGCAACTTCAGCCCGGCGATCCCGGCGAGGTAGGCCAGGACCGTGCTGCCGACCAGCGCGACCGCGACCAGGGCCGCCGAGACGTGCACCCCGCCGAGCGAGACCTGCGTGCCGAGCAGCGACCAGTCGACGTCCCAGGGCCGCGCGAACGGCGTCAGCCCGGCACCGCCGATGAGGAAGCCGCTGGCCAGGAGCACACGGGTGTCGACGCTCTCGGTAAGTTTCTCGCCGCCGAGGAAGTACACCGCCTGGCACAGGGCGGCGGCGGCACCGGCGAGCAGGCCGAGGGCGTCGAGACGCAGACCCGACCAGACCTCGACGACGACGGCGAGGCCGGCGAGACTCACCAGCGTCCCGATGACGGCCGAACGCGGGAGCCTCGTCCGTCGCACGAAACGGATCCAGGCGACCACCAGGATCGGCCCGGTGAACTCCAGCAGGAGCGCGATGCCGACCGGAAGCCGTGACACGGCGAGGAAGTAGAAGACCTGCACGCCCGCGACGGCGGCCAGCCCGAAGGCCACCAGCCCGGCCCAGGGCAGTTTCGGCCGGCGCAGCAGCACCGGCAGCGCGACCAGCGCGAGCGCGATCCCGGAGCCGACCACGCGCAGCCAGGTCACCGGTACCGGGCCGACGCCGGCGTTGATGATCGTCTTGGCCAGCGGACCGGAGAACCCGAAGCACAACGAGGCCCACAGGATGAGCAGCAGACCGGTCGTGGAGGCGCGCGAGTGGACGGACACGTGGCAGCTCCCGGGAAGATCGTCGATGAGGGGCGGACGCCACACCGGAGTCCGGCGAGCGTCCAGGCCGTGACCGGCGCCGGACGGACCGGCCGGCCGGGCGTTTCGGTGGCCTGCGGAACGGTCTCACGGCCGTAGGATCGGCGACTATGCGCTGGCTCACACTCGCGGCGGTCGTCGCGCCGCCCCTCGTCCTCGCCGGCATCGGCGTCTCGCACCCGCACGAGCTGAGCGCGGCGTCGGCGCCCTGGTGGACGAACATGCACATCATCCTGGCGGCGGTCTTCCCGCTGCTCGCGGTCGGCCATTGGGTGCTGCTGCGCGGGATCGGTGGGCCCCTGGCGTGGGCCTCGCGGATCGCGGCCTTCCTGTACATCGGGTACTACGGCGCCCTCGACGCGCTCGCCGGGGTCGGGACGGGAACGCTCGTGCAGGACGGTCTGTCGGCCGGTGGAGGGCATCACGCGCCGGACGGGCGGGATCCCGCGATCACGTCGCTGTTCGTGGTCGGCAACGACCTGGGTTACTTCGGCGCCTACTGCTTCGTGGCGGCGGGCGTGCTCACGGCCGTCGTGCTGTACCGCGGGGTCGGCGCGCGCGCGATCCCGGGCGGTGTCGTGCTCGTCGCCGCGAGCGCCCTGTTCTCGCAGAAGCACATCTACTGGCCGCTCGGGGTGATCTCGCAGCTGGGTCTGGCGGCCGGTTTCGGGCTGCTCGCCTGGGCACTTCCCGTCGCGCGCGAGGAGGCGCCGGTGCGGCAGGCGGTCGCGGTGGCGTAGCCGGGAGACTCCGTATGCTTGTTGCCAATAGTTTGCAACAAGTCCCCGGGGTTCCGGGGGGAACGGGGAAGCCTCCGATGAGCGACGTACCGTCCGGCACCGCGCGGCCGATCGTCTATTACGGGACGGCGCCGCTGCACCAGGCGTGTGCGCCCGTGGAGAGGTTCGACGCCGATCTGGAGGCGCTGGTCGCCGACATGTTCGCGAGCATGTACGCCGCCGACGGCGTGGGGCTGGCGGCGAACCAGATCGGTGTCGACGCGCGCGTCTTCGTGGTCGACTGCCCCGACGCCTCCGGCGAGCATCTCGTCGCGCATGTGGTCAACCCGGTGCTCGACCCCGCGCCCGTCCCACGCGAGCTGGTGACGGACCTGGAGGGCTGCCTGTCGGTGCCGGGGCAGTATCACGAACTGGCGCGCACGGAGACGGCGACGGTCCGGGGTTTCGACGTGCGTGGTGAGCCGGTCGTCTACACGGGTGATGGGACTCTGGCCCGTTGCTTCCAGCACGAGACGGATCACTTGGACGGGACGCTGTACGTGGATCGGCTGCCGCGGAAGGTTCGTGTCGCCCTGCTCACGGAGGCGGGACTCTCGGAGCGTGGGTGACGGGGCGGGGTTCGGGGTTGGACGGGGTTCGGGGTTGGACTGAGCGGGGTTGGACTGAGCGGGGTCCGATCCGAGCGGTGACCGGGAGTCGCGGTTCGCGCGTGGGCGGGGACTCGGCGGTGACGGGCCGCGGGTGAACCCGCGCGTTCGGGCGAGTTCCGCTTCGCGGCTCGCGCGCGCCTGGGCCCGGGCCCCGGGCCCCGGGCCCCGGGCCGCAGCCATCCAGCCAGGGGTGAGCGCCGCTTCGCCGCTCACTCGGGCTGGGGACCCGGCCGCAGTTGCTGCTCCATGGGCGAGTCTCGCTCCGCTCGCCCGCCCACGCCGGGAACCCGGCCGCGCTTCCGCACCCAGGCCGGGGACCTGGCACCGGCGGCGGGCCGCAGCCCGATCCCATACCCCTCAGGCGGCTTCGTTCGCGCCGCCCAAACAAACACAGGCCCTTACAACCTCACCCACCCAACACCGGGAACCCAAGACGCCGGTCCCGCGAGCGTGAGCGGCGCTTCGCCTGCCGCCCCGCCCCCGCCTCCGCCGGTGACGCGGCTTCGCGAGCGTGAGCCCCCGCTTCACAGCTCGCCCGGGCCTGGAGCCAGAGGCGCGGCCAGCGCACGCGAGTCCCGCTTCGCGGCTCATCTCAGGCCGGGAACTCCGGCCGCAGTGCTGTCCCGCCAACGGCGGGTATCGCTTCACGGCTCCCCGCACGCCGGGGACCGGGCCGCAGCTCTCCCTCGATGGGCGAGTCTCGCCCGCTCGCCCGCCCACGCCGGGTACCCGGCCGCGTTTCCCCAGCCAGGCCGGGGACCCGGCACCGGCGGCGGGCCGCAGCCCGATCCCATGCCTGCCAGGCGGTTTCGTTCGCGCCGCCCAAACAAACACAGGCCCTTACAACCTCACCCACCAACACCGGGAACCCAAGACGCCGATCCCGCGAGCGTGAGCCTCGCTTCGCGGCTCACTCACGCCGGGGACCCGGCCGCAGTGCTGTCCCGCCCACGGCGAGTCTCGCTTCGCTCGCCCGCCACGCCGGGAACCCGGCACCGGCGGCGGGCCGCAGCCCGATCCCATACCCGCAAGGCGGTCTCGTTCGCGCCGCCCAAACAAGCACAGGCCCTTAAAACCTCACCCACCAACACCGGGAACCCAAGACACGCCCCCGCTAAGCGCGAGCGGCGCTTCGCCTGCCGCCCCGCCCCCGCCCCGCCGGTGACACGGCCAGCGAGCGCGAGCCCCCGCTTCACTCGCCCGCCCACACCGGGAACCGAAGACACGGCCCCGCGAACCCCCGCTTCGCAGCTCCCCGCACACCGGCACCCAGGCCGCACCTGCCTCCCGCTGGGCGAGTGTCGCTTCCCCCACCCTCCCGTTCCTCCCCCACCTCACCAAATAAGCTCCCGTCATGGCCTTGCCGTCAGTGTCGACGGTCGGTGACGCGGCGGGTGAGGAGTTTTCCATGGTGACGGTGGCGGTTCTCGGGGCGGGGAAGATCGGGCATACGGTCCTGTCGGGTTTGCGTAGGGCGGGGCGGCCTGCGGGGACTTTGCTGGCGACGGTTCGGCGTCCGGAGCGGGCGGTGGAGTTGTCGGCGGCGCTCGGGGTCGAGGTCGTCGGGAATGCCGAGGCGGTGGCGCGTGCGGGGGTCGTCGTGGTCGCGGTGAAGCCGCAGGATGCGGCGGCGCTGCTCGCCGAGTTGGCGGGGTGTTTCACGTCGGACCATGTGGTGGTGTCGTTGTGCGCCGGTCTGCCGACGTCTTTTTTCGGGAAGCGTCTTCCGGATGGGACTCCGGTGGTGCGGGCGATGACGAACACGCCGGCGCTGGTCGATGAGGCGATGACGGTCGTGTCGGCGGGGGAGCACGCGACGGATGAGCATCTCGCGGTCGCCGAGGAGTTGTTCCGGCCGCTGGGGCGTACGTTGCGGATGCCGGAGGCGCATCAGGACGCGGTGACGGCCTTGTCGGGTTCGGGTCCCGCGTACATGTACTACCTGGTCGAGGCGATGACGGACGCGGCGATCCTGCTGGGGTTGCCGCGCGCGGTCGCGCATGACCTGATCGTGCAGACCGCGGTGGGCGCGGCGGCGATGCTGCGTGACACGGGCGAGCACCCGGTGAAGCTGCGCGAGGCGGTGACGTCGCCGGCGGGCACGACCATCAACGCGGTCCGCGAGTTGGAACGGCACCGGGTGCGCGCGGCGGTCGCCGACGCGGTCGAGGCGGCCCGGGATCGGGCGCGGGAGATCGCGGCGGAGCAGGACTGAGGTTTCGGTTCAGCCTTCGGTGGGCAGGTCGTTGAAGGGCGTGGCGTAGGCGAAGGGACCGCGCACCTCGGGCGTGTAGGCGCTCAGGGTGCGCGCCTGGAAGGCGTGGCGCCATTCGTCGAACGCCGGGTGCACGTCGAGCGTGTGGGCGAGGACGAACCCGAAACGGCGGTAGAACGCCGGGTCGCCGAGCAGCACGATCAGCGGGTAGCCGAGCACGTCGGCCGTCGCGACGGCCGTGTGCACCAGCAGCGACCCGACGCGCGCGCCCTGACGGGAGGGGTCCACCGCGATCGGGCCGAGGCCGAGTACGGTGTGCGCGCCTCCGACGGTGGCCTTCGTGCACACGACGTGACCGACCACGTGGTCGCCGTCAGCGGCCACTAGGGACAGTTCCGGAATCCAGCTCTCGTCGCCACGCAGGCGATCCAGCAGATCCGCTTCGAGGTCACGGCCGAAAGCCTCGACGTGGACGGCGTGTACCGTGCGGTGGTCCTCGGGCGTCTCGCGACGGATGATCATCCGTCCATTCTCGCCGGGCCCCCGGGTTCGCGGTAGCGCTTTTGCCGGTGGGGCGCGGGGTCGGGTTGTCAGAGGTTCTTGGTACAACTGTGCGAAGCGCAGTGAAAGGTGGTGTCCGGAGATGGGTTTGTCCACTGCGGATGTTCAGGTCATCGAGGAGACCCTCGCGTCCGGGAAACATCCGAAGGTGGTGTTCACCGACTCGGCTGGCCAGATCGCCGGTCGGGTCGGGAAGGTGATGCGGCTGGAGGAGCCCGCCGAGGGCGAGTTCGTGACGGTGCGGTTCGGCAATGACGAACTGCCGTTCTCCGCGGCCGACGTGCGCATCCCCGCGCGCGGTGAACTGAGCCGGGCGACGCGCAAGCCGGCGGCCGAGCCGGAGGAACCGGCGATCACCCCACCTCAGGGTGCTCCCCTCCTGGCCGAGCGTCACAATGACGTCGATAACGGTTCGAATGGAACGACGAAAAGGGGTGCGATGAGCGATCAGGAGTCCGGTGCGGCGGTACCGCGTCAGGCCGACCCGGTCGACGCGAACAGGCCGGCGCCGCGACGCAAGGCGGCGGCCAAGCCGAAGGCCGGGCCCGAACTGACGGTGTCGCTGACGTTCAAGGACGACGAGTGGTCGGTGTCGGCGAGCAAGGGCACCAAGATGATCGCCCGTCCCGTCCCGGTGAAGGCGTCGAAGGCCGTGGAGCTGGTGAACTCCCTGGAGTCGCCCGCCGTCGCGGCCGTGGTGGAGGAGATCGTGGAGCAGTCCAGGGTCGCCGCCTCCGAGGAGGCCGACCGGCTCCGGCAGCAGCTCGCCGACGTCGAGGCCCGGCTCGCCGAGCTGAGTTAGGCGTGCGGATCCGGGCTCGCGTTCGCGGGTGCGGATCCGGGCCGGCTCGCGGGCCGGACCCGCGACAGTGACGACCACCGCGCGTTGGGACCCGGTCGCTTCGGCGGCCGGGTCCCTGTGCGTCTAGCCCTTGGGGATCTGCGCGGTGGTGATGCGCTTGCGGAAGACCCAGTAGGTCCAGCCCTGGTAGAGCAGGACGAGTGGGGTGAACACGGCCGCGACGATGGTCATGATCTTCAGGGTGTACGGCGTCGAGGCGGCGTTGTGCACCGTGAGGCTGTAGGCCGGGTTGGTGCTGGAGGGCATGACGTCGGGGAACAGCGCGACGAACAGCGCGATGACGGCCAGGCCGATGGCGGCGGCGGTCCCGGTGAAGGCCCATCCGTCGCGGCCGATCCGCGTGGCGAGCAGTCCGCCGATCAGTGCGACGGCCGCGATCGCCGAGATGGCGATCGACCATCCGCTCTTGTGCAGCAGCCCGGTCCACACGAGGAATCCGGCGGCCAGGACGGTCGCGATCACGCCGAATTTCAGCG
This sequence comes from Phytomonospora endophytica, assembly GCF_014202425.1. Lineage (GTDB taxonomy): Bacteria > Actinomycetota > Actinomycetes > Mycobacteriales > Micromonosporaceae > Phytomonospora > Phytomonospora endophytica. The sequence continues at coordinate 307,573 of NZ_JACHGT010000007.1, forward strand.
CGAAACCGCGTGCCGCGTCGCGGATGTCACCGGCGGTCTTGAGGCCGATGAAGACCGCGCCGTGCAGGGTGAACAGCGCCAGCGTGGTGAGTCCGCCGAGGATGGCGTAGGGGTTGAGCAGGTTGAACAGCCCGCCGGTGTACTCGCCGGCGGCGTCGATGGGGACGCCCTTGGTGATGTTGGCGAAGGCCACGCCCCACAGGAACGCCGGGACGAGCGAGCCGACGATGATGCAGGCGTCCCAGCGGCGCTTCCAGGAGGCCTCGGGCCGCTTGCCGCGGTATTCGAAGGCGACCCCGCGCACGATCAGCGCGAGCAGGATCAGCAGGAGCGGGAGGTAGAAGCCCGAGAAGAGCGTGGCGTACCACTCGGGGAAGGCGGCGAAGGTGGCGCCGCCCGCGACGATCACCCAGACCTCGTTGCCGTCCCACACGGGGCCGATGGTGTTGATCATGACGCGGCGGCGGGTGTCGTCGCGCCCGAGGACGGGCAGGAGCACCCCGACGCCGAAGTCGAAGCCCTCCAGGATGAAGTACCCGGTCCACAGGATCGCGATCAGGATGAACCAGATGTTGACGAGTTCCATGGCTGTCCCTCAGTACGCGAAGGCGAGCGGCTTCTCGCCGCCTGCGTCGGAGTCGGAGTCGGAGTCGGTGTCGGCGGGGGTCAGGTCGGGCAGGCCCGCGCGGGCGTACTTGAGCAGAAGCCCGACCTCGACGACGGCGAGGATCCCGTAGAGGATCGTGAAGGCCGCGAAGGAGGTCAGCACCTCGGCGAGGCTCACGCTCGGCGAGACGCCGTCGGCGGTCTTGAGCAGGCTGAACACGATCCAGGGCTGACGCCCGGTCTCGGTGAAGATCCAGCCGAGGCTGTTGCCGATGAGCGGGAACAGCGGGACGAAGGGGACGAGCCACTTCAGCCACCGGTTGGTGGGTTCGCGGCCCTTGCGGATCGTCCACAGCGCCCACAGCGCGATCAGGGCCGCGAGCGCGCCGAAGCCGATCATGCCGCGGAAGCTCCAGTAGGCGAGCGGGATGTTGGGCCGGTAGTCGCCGGGCCCGTAGAGCTCCTCGTACTGTGCCTGGACGTCGTTGATGCCGAGGACTTCGCCGTCGAAGGTGCCCGTCGACAGGAACGACAGCAGGTTGGGCAGTTTGAGCGCGTAGACCTCTTCGGTCCCGTCGAGCGTGCCGATGGTGAACAGGGAGAAGGCCGCGGGCTGTTCGGTCTCGTACAGGGCCTCGGCGGCGGCCATCTTCATCGGCTGCGTCTCGGTCATGATCTTGCCCTGGATGTCGCCGGTGACGAACATCCCGGCCATCGCGACGAGCGTGGTGATGGCGCCCATCTTCACCGCGGAGCGGAAGGCGGGCCGGTCCTCGCTCGGGGTCTTCGACCGGTACAGGTGCCACAGCGCGACGGCCATGACCAGGGCGCCGGCGGTGAGGAAGCAGCCGAAGAGCGTGTGCGGGAAGGTGATCAGGGCGACCTTGTTGGTCATCGTCGCCCAGAAGTCGGTGAGTTCGGCGCGGCCGGTGGTGGCGTTGACGCGGTAGCCTACCGGCCATTGCATGAAGGAGTTGGCGGCCAGGATGAAGTAGGCCGACAGCGCGGTGCCCGCCGCGGCGATCCAGATGCAGGCCAGGTGGATCTTCTTGGGCAGTTTGTCCCAGCCGAAGATCCACAGGCCCAGGAAGGTGGACTCCAGGAAGAACGCCAGCAGCCCCTCGATCGCCAGTGGCGCCCCGAAGATGTCGCCGACATAGCGCGAATAGGCCGACCAGTTCATGCCGAACTGGAACTCCTGCACGATGCCGGTGACCACGCCCATGGCGAAGTTGATCAGGAACAGCTTGCCGTAGAACTTCGTCAGCTTGAGCCAGCGCTCGTTACCGGTGCGCACCCACGCGGTCTGGAACCCGGCCACGAGGAAGGACAGGCCGATGGTCAACGGCACGAACAGGAAGTGGTAGACGGTGGTGACTGCGAACTGCCATCGCGAGGCGTCGAGTACTTCCATGGATGGGCCTCCTCAGAACCTTCTACCTGATGTAGAAGCCTCTACGAATCGTAGAACTTGGCGGCCGCCACGGCTCTGGCGGGCCCTGTTGCGCCTGTCACGTGTCCTCGTGGCCGGTTTCTGCCGCGTTCGCATCAGCGGCGACATACCGGACAAACTACGCCAAGGTCCGCTGTTGCTGGCCGGAAACCACATCGGCACCTTCGACCCCTTCGTCCTCATCGCCGCCTGCGCGCGCACGGGACTCGCGCCGAGGATCATGGCGTCGCGCGGACTGTTCACGACACCGGTCTTCGGGACCCTCATGCGCCGCAGCGGGCACATCAGGGTCGACCGGGGCGCCCACACCGTCACCGAGGCCCTTCATTTCGCCACCGAGGCCCTCGAAGAGGGTTCGACGATCGCCGCCTACCCCGAGGGGCGGATCACGATGGATCCGCTGATGTGGCCCGAGCGGGGGAAGACGGGCGTGGCGCGGCTCGCGCTGCTGACCGGCGCGCCGGTCGTGATCGTCGCGCAGTGGGGCGCGCACGAGGTGACGACATGGGACCAGCCCGGAACGATGGTCGCGCGGCTGATCTCGGCGCTGTGGCGGCGGCCCATCGCGCGCGTCCACTTCGGAGCGACCGTGGACCTGTCTGGACTCACCATGGAAGGTCCCGGTCACGTACGGGAGGCCGCCGACCGGATCACCGCGGCCACCTTCGCCGAACTGCGCGCGCTGCGCGCCGACGAGCCCGGACTCCCCCGCTACCTGGACCCGGTCCGTCCACTGTCGACGGCACGCTCCTTCCGGGCGGCGGAACGCGAAACGACGTATGATGCCCACAGTGGCCGGTAGGAGACCTCGGTCACACCCTTCTCGCCAATGACTGCAACGGTGACCGCGTGGTTTCTCTGAACACCCCGTTCGACCCGTGGCCATGGCGCCGGCGTGTGCTGGCCACCGCCGCGGCGGCCGCGGCCCTCACCGTGGTCATCGCCGCCCTCGTCACGGCTCCCCCGGACAGTCCACAGGGGATGGCGTCGCCGCCCGTGGGGACCTCCGCCGACGAGTCGGTCCTGCCCGGAACCGACGGCGTGGGCGCCGAACAGCCGGGGACGTCGGCCGACCCGGAGTCGACCGACCCGACGAAGGACAAGGACGGAGACGACCCCGAAGACCGCGACGGCAACGGCGGAGACGGCTCCGAACCCGGCAACGGCGGGGACGACGATGACGACCCGCCGCCACCACCACCGCCTCCGCCCGCGCACGTCACGAGTGTCGCGGTGACCGGACTCGGCCAGAGCTGCAGCCCGTGCGTCCTCACCGCGACGGTGAAGGTCACCGCGTACGACAAGCGGAAGGTCACGGTGAGCGTCACCATCGCCGGCGACAACGGGGACGGGAGCAGGACGTACACGTACTCGCTGAGCGGCAGCAAGAGCTACACGGTGACGGTGCCCGGCGGGCAGGGGAGCTACTCGACGAGCTGGGCGTGCGGCGGGGACGCCGAGAACGCCGTGGCGACCGCGAGCGGCAGCGGCCGCAGCGGCAGCCGGACGCTGGACTGCCCGGGGCGCTGAGGGCTTCGGGCCTCCGCAGCGGCCGGTGCCCTCAAGCCTCCCCGTCCTTCCGCAGCCGGATGTACGCGAGCACCGCCTCACGCGTCGTCGCCACCCCCAGCGCCTTCCGCGCCGAGGCGATCCTGCGGTTCGCCGTCCGCAGCGACAGGTACTCCGCCGAGGCCGCGGCCGCGATCGTCTCGCCGTCGGCGAGCCGCGCCAGCAGCGCCGCCTGCTCGGTCGTGATCGGCGAGTCGGACTTCTCCTCGGCCGTCTCCCCGTCCTCGGCGCCCAGGGGGCCGATGCGGGCGAGGTCGTCGCGCAGGGCCCTGCCCACGTCGCCCCTCGGGTCGCAGATCGCCACGACTCCGGCGCCGCGCGCGGCCGCGTAGACCGCGAGCTTCGCCGTCTCCAGGTCGGCGACCCGCCCGAACAGCACGAGCTGTCTGGAACTGACGTCCCACGCCGGTTCCGGGAGGGCGAAGCCCTCCCTCGTACGCCAGCCGCCCCTGGCCAGCTTGCGGAGCACCCCGGTGGCGTCGGTGGAGTTCGCCACCACGTGCAGCGGCAGTACCGTCGTCATTCGATCACCCTCAACGCCCGTGCGGCCGCTTCGGTGCGGGTACGGGCCCCCAGTTTGCGCATACCGGCGCGGATATGGGTCTCCACCGTCTCGGCGGAAATGCCCAGCTGTCCGGCGATCCGCCGCGTCGGTTCCCCCTCGGCGACGAGGCGCAGGACTTCGCTCTCCCGGTCGGTGAGTTCGTCCCCTGCGCGCGCTCCACGGCGGTCGCGGCGTACGTGGTGTCGCCGCAGCGCCCGGCGCGCCCGTCCCGCGAGGACGACGAGGCCGGAGGCGTCGGCGAGCTCCTCGGCGGCCAGCAACGGCGGTGTGGCGTCCTCCGCGGTCGCGGCGTGCAGCCCGGCCGCGAGGAGGCAGCGGACGCGTTCGCGCAGCGACAGGTCCTGCCAGGCGCCCGCGGCGGCGGTGAAGTCCTCGGCCGACGCGCTGCGCCAGGCCGAGAGGGTGGCGCGCACGGCGGGCGGGAACGGCGGATCGCCGTCGGCTTCGAGTGCGGTGGCGCCGTCGAAGACGGCCCATTGCGCGGTGATGCGCGCGAGGCCGTCGACGATGGGGACCGCGACGGGGTCGACCGACAGGCCGTTCGATCCGGCGCGTTCGGGCTGGTTGTCGAGCCAGGCGGTTTCGCGGGCAACCCATTCGACGACGGCGGCGGCCGAGGGCGGGACGGCCGGGACTCCCGCGAGGCGTGCTCGGGCGGAGCGCAGGGCGCCGGTGTCGGCGTCGGCGAGTGCCGCGGCGGCGGCCGCGTAGCCGTGCGCGGCTGCGGGGAGGGTGCGGTCGATGAGGTCGCCGGCGAGGTGGGTGACCTCGTCGAGGCCGCTGCCGTGCAGGGCGCGGCACCACAGTTCGGCGGCGAGGAAGCGGGTCTGCCAGCTGTAGGCGAGGTCGCCGGCGCAGGCCGCGGCGGCGCGTTCGGCGACGACGGCGGCCTCGGCGAGGCGGCCGTCGGCGACGAGGGTCTCGACGAGCAGCCAGCCGCTCCAGCGGGCGGAGAGGTCGTCTCCGGCACGTCCGGCGGTGGCCGCCGCGGTGGCCAGGGCGCTCTCCCAGCCTTGGCGGCGGGCACCCGCGTGGGCGGCGGCGACGGCCGCGCGCAGGCCGGGGTGTTCGGGGTCGGCGCCGTGCCGCGCGGTGATGTCGGCGACGAGGGTGGCGACGGCCTCGGCGTCGGCTCCCCGGGGCGCGAGGGCGGCGAGGAGGGAGATGCGGTCGGCTCCGGCGCTGTGCGGCTCGGCGAGGCCGGCGATCTCGGCCTCGGCGGCGGTGACGTCGCCGAGGTGGACGTGGGCTTCGGCGCGCAGGAGGAGGGCCTCGTCGCCGTCGCGCCAGTCGCCGAGGGCGCGCAGGGCCGCGCGGGGGCGGCCGACGGTGAGCGCGATGCGGGCGGCGGCCTGGCGGACCTGTGGGGCCGGTTGGACGCCGGGCAGGCCGCAGGCGAGGAGCAGCAGGTCGGCGCGCTCACCGGCGGTGGTGGCGGCCTTGGCGGCGACGAGCGCGCGCTGGTGGGCCGACACGTCGTCGCCGGCGGCGGCGAGGTGGCGGGCCGCGGCGGCGTCGTCGCTGGAGAGTTCGGCGAGGCGCCGGTGGAGCCCGGCGCGTTCCTCGCCGGACAGCATCCCGGCGGCGACCTCGGCGACGTAGGGCGACACGGGCGTGAGGAGGTCGTCGGTCTCGGTGACCAGGCCGGCCTCGACGAGCGTGGGTGCGCCGGGTCCGAGCAGTCTCGTGGGCGCCGGGCGGCCGAGCAGCCCCAGGGCCGCCATGGCGGTCCGGGCCGGGCGGGGCAGGTCGGCGAGCGCGGTGGCGATGTGGTGGGCGACGGTCTGCGCGTCGGGTCCGGTCTCGGCGGTCGCCTCGGCCCCGGGGCTGGTCTGGGCGTGGCGCGCGAGCGCGATGACGGCGAGGGGGTTGCCGCCCGCCCGTTCGACGATGGCTCGGACGGTGACGCGGTTGATGCCGGGGGCGGTGGTCGTGGCGAGGGCCTCGGCCTGTTCGGCGGGCAGCGCGGGTACGGCCAGGAACGAGGCGCCGGCCAGGCGCGCGACGGCCTCCTCGGGCAGCCGGTGCGGGGTCCGCAGGGCGGCGACGACGCGGCAGTGCTGGGCCAGCAGGGGCAGGACGGCGAGGGTGACCGGGTCGGCCCACTGGAGGTCGTCGATCACGAGCAGACCGCCGCGGATGCGCGAGCGGACCGCCTCGGTGCACAGGGCGACGTCGTCGACCGGCAGTTTCGCCCGGACCGCGCGGGCGAGCGCGAGCCCCGGGCTGGTGTGCAGGATCGCGAGCCCTCCCCCGAGGTGCACCGGCCCTCTGAATCCGGCCGCGACACGCCGGAGCATGGTCGTGCGCCCGGCGCCCGGGGCGCCGGTGAGGATCACCAGGCCGGGCTTGGCGAGCGTGGCGGCGACGGACGCGAGCAGACTCGCGTCCTCAGTTGTGGACATACGCGCGGAGCCGTCCTCGATGGCCGGTGTTGTCGCTGGCGGCCGGTCCATCGGCTGGTCCAAGACCGGCTGCTCGGCTCCTGGTACGTGCGGCACGTGGCTCCTCCCCCGCAAGGTGGCACGATTCAGGGATCCTGCGCGGGCAGGATATTCGTACTGTGAGGCCCTGGGCCATGGGGTGTGCGGTCGAAGTCTGGTCGGTTACAGGGTTGAAAACGGCGGAAGGGCTGGAAAACATGATTGTCGACGGCGGGTGTGACGGCAACTTGTGGACCGCCGTTACGATCAGATGTGCGACACCGGTGGCTGCCTGGTCGTCGGCAGCAGTGGTGTGCGCACGCCCCCTGTCGCGTCCTACCCGGTGAGTTGGCATTCGATGAATTCTGGTCCTCTCTCAAGTCGCGTCGCCGAGTTGTGCGCCGAAGTCGGTCCCCGGGTGGCGGGGTCCGCACAGGCCCAGCTCGCCGACATCAGCTCGCGAATCAGCCAGCCCCTGCGGGTGGCGATCGCGGGCCGGCTCAAGGCCGGCAAGTCGACGCTGGTCAACTCCCTCATCGGCCGCCGGGTCGCGCCCACCGAGGTCGGTGAGTGCACGCGACTCGTCACCCAATTCCGGTACGGTACCTCCGATCGTGTTGACGTGGTAAGACGCGACGGCTCGCGGCACAGCCTGCCGCTCGACGAGGCGGGCATGATCCCGCAGCGGCTCCAGGTTCCGCGCGACCAGATCTCCTATGTTGACGTCACTCTGACATCGGATCGACTGCGCGATCTGACGGTCGTCGACACACCGGGTCTGTCGTCGACGAACGAGTCCATCTCCGACGAGACCCGCAAGTTCCTCTTCGAGGCGCCCGTCGCCGACGACATCGACGACGACTCGCAGGGCGCGCTGTCGGGCGCCGACGCCATCGTCTACGTCTTCACCCAGTCGGTCCGCGAGGACGACGTGAAGGTCCTGGAGTCCTTCCGGACGATGTCCTCGCGCCTGTCGAGCAACCCGATCAACTCCCTCGGACTGTTCAACAAGATCGACAAACTGGCGCCGACCCCCAACGGCGATCCCTGGCCGGTCGCCGAGCCGCTGTCGCGCAGCCAGGCCAAGGTCATGCGCCGTGTCGTCTCCGACGTCGTTCCCGTCGTGGGCCTGCTCGCCGAGACCACCGAGGCCGGCCGCCTCACCGCCCAGGACTGCGAGGCGCTGCGTCAGCTCGCCAGCCTCCCGCTCACCGAGCGCCAGGTCCTGCTGGCCGCCGCGGGCCTGTTCGTGAGCCGCGACTGCCAGGTCTCCAAGGAGCAGCGTGAGCGGCTCCTGCGCCTGCTTGACCTCTACGGCATCAACTTCGCCGTGGCGCACCTGGCGTCCAACCCGACGATGGCCACCGGCGACCTGGTCCGGATGCTCTTCGCCGCCTCGGGCTTCCCGCGCCTGCGCCAGACCCTCGACCAGGCGTTCGCACTGCGCACCGACGCCATCAAGGCCGGTGGCGCGCTCGCCCGGATCGAGCAGATCGCCGGAGCGGCCGAGCGCATGCAGGACCGCGAGATGCTCCGCGACGCCATCGAGCGCGTCGTCCAGCAGCCCGCCTACCACCGCCTGCGTCTCCTCGAAGTCGCCCAGCAGGTCACCACCGGCGCGGTCGAGCTCCCCGAGCAGATGGAGGCCGAGATGACGAGGCTGGCCCTGTCGGAGAACTCCGCCTGGATCCTCGGGATGGCCGACGCCGCGCCCGAGATGCAGCGCAAGGCCGCCATCGAGGCCGCCACCCGGTGGCGTGCCTACGCGGTGGGCGGCGCGAGCCCCGCGCAGTCCCGCGTGGCCCACGTCGTCCACAAGGGATTCCACCTGCTCGCCCAGCGCCTCAGCGGCCAGACCGCCTACTGACGTCCCCCCGACCTGTACAGGAGCAATTTCATGTCGACTGCGCATCTGCGGCTCATCGCGATAGCCGTGACCGCGATCGCCGCCGCAATCACCGGTGTCGCCACCGGCCTCGTGGCCCCCAATGAGGATGGGAGCTTCGGGGTCAACGCCGCCCTCGCCGGATTCGGCGGCGCCGCCGTCACCGGTGTCCTGCTGCTGATCCTGCTCATCGCCGCGACGAAGAAGGCCGCCGCCGGTGCCGCCGAGCCCACGCTCGTCGCCGCCGACGACGCCGAGGCGCAGGCCGCCATCGCGAACCTCACCGTCCACGTCGACCAGCTCGCCGCCGAGCGCGCGGCCCTGGTCAACACGAGCGTGTACGTCCGCGACCGGGCCACCAGCAAGGCCATCGCCGACCGCATCGGCGCCGCCCTGCACGACGTCGGCGTGGTCACCCTCGCCCCGACCGGCATCCCCTTCGATCCCGCGCACCACGAGGCCGGCGGTAACGCCCCCACCCCGGACCCGGCCCACGTCGGCGTCATCGCCGCGGTCGAGGTGCCCGGCTATGTCGACCGGGGAACGCTCCTGCGCGCGCCCGTCGTGACCGTGTACCGCCAGAAGGAGGCGTAGCCCGATGACAGCCCCGGCAGCCAAACAGGCCGCGCCAGCGGCCGCGGCGGCCCCGAAGGCGGATCCCACCGCGGCCGTCGACAAGATGTGCCGCACGGCGGTCACCAACGCGCTGGCCACGCTCCGCAAGCTCGACGCGGACGCCGCCACCGACATCGACGTGCTGCGCCGCAAGGACGCGGGCCACCCGGCCATCGTCGTGGTCGGCGAGACCAAACGCGGCAAGAGCTCCCTGACCAACGCCCTGGTCGGCGTGCCCGGTCTGTCCCCCGTGGACGCCGCGGTCGCGACGAGCGCGTACATGGAGTTCATCCACGCCGCGCAGCCCGGCGTGCGGGCCTTCATCCCCGGCCAGGAGATCCCCACGCCGATCCAGTTCCACGACATCCGCAACTGGGGCACCGTGCTCGGGCAGCTTCCGCCCGGAACACGCCCGCCGCGGCGGCTGGAGATCTCCCACCCGGCCCCGCTGCTCCAGTACCTGTCGCTGGTCGACACGCCCGGCGTCGGCGGTCTCGACCCGGCGCACGCCGAGGTCGCCCTCGACGCCGTCGAGCGCGCCACCGCGCTGCTGTACGTCGTGGACGCCTCGGCGCCGTTCTCGAAGCCCGAGCTGGAGTTCCTCATCGAGGCCAGCAAGCGCGTCAACTTCGTGCTCTTCGCGATGACGAAGATCGACGCCTACCCGGGCTGGAAGACGATCCTCGAAGACGACATGTCGCTGCTGGCCACGCACGCGCCCCGGTTCGCGAAGGCACCCTGGTACCCGGTGTCGGCGCGGCTGGCCGAGATGGCCATCTCGATGCCGCCCGACGCCCGGCAGGCGCTGGTCACCGAGTCGCGCATCAGCGAGCTCCAGCACGCGCTGATCAAGCTCGCGAGCAAGGGCACGGTCCTCCAGCAGACGAACGTGCTGCGGGCCCTGCGCAGTGAGTACATCCGCCTCCGCATCAACGTGATGGAGGAGATGAAGTCGGCCGACCCCGACCCGAAGCTCACCGAGAAGCTCAAGGAAGACCGCAAGCGCGTCATGGGCATGAAGCGCAGCGAGACCAAGCACACCAACCTCGCGCTGCGCACCGAGATCCAGCGGGCCCGTGTCGAGGCGAACAGCCGCCTGCGCTCCTACGTCCAGAAGCTCCAGGAGGAGCTGCTGAACAAGGTCGACAAGGCCGACCGCGGCGACATCAAGAAGATGCCCGAGGAGGTCGACCGGGCGCTGCACGCGCTGTCGGTGCGGCTGAGCCAGGAGCTGGAGTACCGCTTCAAGGTCCTCGCCGAGCGGGTCCTCTCCCAGATCTTCGAGCCGACCGAGCTCCAGCAGGTCGTCGGCCGGATCAACGCGCAGCTGCGCATGGGCGTCGGCGCCAAGCCGCGCCGGGAGGGCAACGCCGACAACCTCATGCTCGTCACCGGTGTGGCCGGTACGGGCATGATGGCCGGCCGCGCGGTCATCGGCGGCGCGAGCGCCGGCGCGGCCGCGATCGGCATCGGCGGCGCCGCGGCGATCGCGATCCCGGTCATCGGCATCGGCCTCGGCCTGGCGGCCGGTGCGTTCATGCTCTACAAGCGCAAGGTGCAGGGCGACCGGCAGGCCGCGCGCGTGTGGGTCAAAGAGGTGCTCGGGGAGACCCGGGCGTCGCTGATGGACGAGCTCCAGCACCGTTTCGCCGAACTGGACTACGTCTTCAACATCGCCCTCGACGAGGCCCTTGAGAAGCGCGGCAACCAGCTCGACAAGCAGATCGCCGACACCGAGAAGGCTCTGCTCCAGGACAAGGAGACCCGGGGCAAGAAGAAGGCCGCGCTCACCAAGAAGAGCGAGGCCCTCGGCCTTAAGGTGAAGCAGCTCGAAGAAGTCCTGCTCAAGGCCCGGGCCGTGCTGCCCGCGGCTCCGGCGGCGAAGGGATAGATCATGAGCGACGACACCTGGCCCGACGGGGAGCCGTCGTTCGACGCCGAGGGCGGCGACGACGGTGCGGCGTGGCTCGACTCCGGCGAGGAACCCGAGTTCTCGTCGGAGCCGTCCGAGATCGACACCGTCGACCTGCAGCTCGGCGAGGACGACGAGCCGGGTGGCGCCGCGGAAGGCGACGGGGGCGGTGAGGATCTCGACGCCGGTCTCGACGAAGGCCTCGACCCGATCGACGCCGACCTCGCCCCCGACGACCCGGCCGACGACCCCGTGGGCGAGGACCCGTCGCTCGACGACGGTCCCTCCGCCGAGGAGACCACGTGGTTCGCCCCGGATCTGGCCGATGAGCCGGGTCTGGGCGCCGACCCCGACCACGACGACCTCGTCGACTCCGACGGGTGGGGCGCCGACGCGTTCCCGCCCGAACTGGACTTCGCCGACCCGCCCGAGCCGGTCGATGGTCTACCGTGGAGTGACCCGGCGATGCTGGGCGACATCAACGACGGCGTGATCGACACCGATCAGACCGAGTACGTCACGCCGGATGTCGGGGATCTGCTTGACTACTCGGGTGCCGAGGCACCCGCGGGCGGCGGGGACGTCTGGGCCGAGCTGCTCGGGAGTTCCGACCCGGCCACGTCCGGGCTCGCGCGCTGGTGGGCGCCGAGCCACTAGAAATCCACCCAGGGGGGCTGTGTGGGAGATTCGTCGAATCCGCTCGTCATCGTGGACGCGGCCAATGTGGTCGGTTCCGTGCCGGACGGATGGTGGAAGGACCGGGTGGGCGCCACGACGCGCCTGCGGGACCGCATCGCCGGTCTCGCCGGTGACGGCGTACGCGACGCGTCGGTGCCGGAGTGGGCCGCTCAGGGGCCCGTCGAGGTGGTCATGGTCGTCGAGGGCAAGGCCCGCGGTGTCACGGCGACCGAGACTGTCTCGGTGGTCTCGGCTCCGGGCAGTGGGGACGACGCGATCGTCGATCTGGTCGCCGGGGCGGCGCCTCGGCCGACGCTCGTGGTGACCGCCGACCGCGCGCTGCGTGATCGTGTCATGGCCTTGGGTGCGGTGATAACCGGACCGCGGAGCATCAACCGTATCGGTAATAACTAGGCGGTTCGGCTTGCCTATCGTGCCGACCGCACGGCATTGTGGTATCTGACGTCGATCTGACAGACCGTCGATCAACATGGACGATCAGCAGAAAGAGTGGGGCGCACGTCTCTCACCGTCTCCTCAGTGGAGGTTCGGGTGTCCGAACCCGACTACTACCAGATCATGGGTGTTGCCCCGGCGGCCGGGACCAGTGAGATCCGGCGCGCCTGGCGACGCCGTGTGCGCGATGCCCATCCCGACGCCGGCGGCGACCCGGGCGAGTTCCATCTGCTGCAACAGGCCCTGGCGACCTTGACCGACCCGCAGCTGCGCCTGGAGTACGACACGGCGCGGACCGGGCGGCGTCCGGCGTGGCTCCAGTCGACGCGTTCGGGACGGCACGCCAAGGGGCGCCGGGTCCGCGGCTGGCGGGTGGACCGCCGGACGCCCGCGACTCCCGCGCAGGAGTCCTCCGGTGACGTCCTGCCGCGTCCGTGGCACGCCGACATCAAGGCGACACGGCGGGTGCGGACGAGTCCTTCGGCGGGGCGGCACGCGATCGTCACCGGCCTGCTGGTGACGGGGTGGGTCCTGGTAGGGATCCTGGCGGGGCTGCGGGCGTTGTCCGCGCTGCGTTCCGACCCGGGCTTCGGCGACATGATCGTCTACACGGGAGTCATCCCGTGGGTGTTGCTGAGCATGGTCGTGGCGACGGTGTGGAGCGTGCGGCAGACGCCCGGCTCCTCGCGGACGGTCCACATGGCCTTCGCCTGCTGCGCGGTGGGCGCGGTCGTGATCGCGTGGGCGTCGAGTTTCAGCACCGGCGGTGTCCTGCTCGCCCTGCAGTTGCTGGGGCTGGCGCTGGTGCCGTGGTCGGTGGGCAGGCTGCGGGCGGCGCTGCGCCTGCGCGCGGTGACCCTCGCCGCGATCAAGGAGTTCAACGCCTTCGGCCCGGCGGGCGCGAAACCGCGGGCCGACCGGCACACCGGCGCGGTTCTGCGCGAACTGCTCGCGCAGCTGCCCGCCGCTCGCCTGTTCGTGCGGGTCCCGGTGGGCTCGCTGCGGGTCGAGTACACCGTCACCTGTGGGAACCGGGTGGCCCTCATCAGCCATCCGCAGCCGCGCAGCCCGCGCGACACCGGCGCCGAGACCCTGTCGGATGTCGTCGGCGACGTCGCGGAGCTGCTGGGCGGGGCGACCGTGCGTGGTTTCGTGGTCTGGTCGCACCTGCCTCCCGACCATCCCGGGGGTGACGAGGCCGTCCGGCACATCACCGCGCCCGACGCGACCGCCGAGATCGGCCGCTGGCTGGCCGCCGAGCCCTACACGCTGCATCTGCCGACGATCCGGCGGCTGCGCGACCGGCTCGCCTCGGGTCCGCCCGCCGAACCGCCGTCCGACCCGAACGTCCACGATGGCGCCAAGGACGCCGTGGGCGTCCACTGAATCCGTCACCGGAGCGATTGTTAAGGTGAGCCTTCCCTAACTTCGATCTCCATAGTGGGGGTTCCACTGACACCTCCGGCAGCCGTGCCCGCGCACCTGCGCGGCGCGTACGAGTCCGCCCTCCCCGGCGCCGCGACGGCCGTCGCCGAGGCCCTGCGCAGGGCGTCGGCCTTCGAGCCGCTCCCCTTCGTCGGAGCGACCGTCACCGATCCCGGCGACCTCGCCGCCGCCCTCGCGAAGGGTTCGCCGCACGCCGGGGAGTTCACCGCCGACGTCGCCGAGTCGGTCCGCAACCTCGCGCTGTCCCGCGCCGGCGCGGCGGCGGCGTGGCCGGAGGTGACCGGGAACGTCTTCGCGTGGGCCGCCGGGCTGCCCGATCCACTCGTCTTCTTCGAACAGTCCATCGTGGACGGGCACCCGAAGCACCCGCTCAAGCGGACCAGGCGCGGCATGAGCGTCGAGGAGCAACTGGCCTACGCCCCCGAGCACCGGCCGAAGGTCGGGATCGTCTGGCAGCCCCTCCCCCACGGCCACGACGGCTTCTCCTGGCCGTACAGGGGGCTCCCGATGCATCCGTGGCAGCACGAGCACCTCGCCGCCGCCTTCGATCTGCCGCCCGCGCCGCCCGAACGCGAGACGGCCCTGCCGCTGATGTCGCTGCGGACCTTCGCGCTCCCCGGACGGCCGGGTGTCCACCTCAAGACCTCCATCGACGTGCAGATGACCAGCGCCGTCCGCCGGGTTTCCCACGCGGCCAGGCACAACGGGCCGGTCCTGTCCCGGGTCCTGCCGAACCGCTACGGCGGCCGGGGTTTCGCGGTGCTTCGGGAACGCGCGTCACTCGCGGCCCTCGGGCCTGACGGCTCCCCGTCGCCCAGCCTCGCCGCCGTCATACGGCAGATGCCCGGGCTGCCCGCCGGTCAGATGGCCCTGCCCGTCGCGGCCCTGACCGCGCGGACACCGCATTCCCGGCTGTTCCTGGCCGAGGCCGTCGCCATGTCCGGGCTGCGCCCGGGCGAGTGGTGGACGCGACTCGCCGAGACCCTCGTTCCCGAGCCACTCAAGCTCGCCGGCCGAGGCGTCGGACTGGAGGCCCACGGCCAGAACCTTCTGCTGGTCCTGGAATGGGGCGTCCCGGTCGGGCTGCTCTATCGCGACTTCGGCGGCGTCCGCGTCCTCCATGGAGCGATCGGTCACCAACTCGCCGGGGACATCCCGACCGGCGACCCCGCCGAAGTCCACCGGACCCTCCTGGGTTCGCTGTTCTCGGTCGTCCTCACCGACCTGGCCGAGTCCTTCACCGCGAGCTACGAGATCCCGGGCGGGAAACTCTGGGGCGCGGTCGCCGCCGTCATCGATCGCCTCGACCTCCCCGCGCCATTGCTGACCGCACTCCGCGCCGAGACCCTCCCCGTCAAGGCGCTCACCGCGATGCGCCTCGCCGACGACCAGCTCGATCCCATCTGGGCACCCGTCCCCAACCCGCTGGCGGCAGGCACATGACCGTCGACCCCCAGGCGTTGGCCCCCGAGCTGCGGGCGGCCTTCCACGCGCACCTGCCCGCGTCGGCCGCGCACGTTCGCGGCAGCGTCCTCGCCGCCGCCTGGCGGGAGGACATCGGCGGCATCCGCACCACCGCCGACGTCGACGGCGAACGCGTCACGGCCGCGCTTCCGGCCGGTCGGCTGGAGTTCCTCGCCGACGCCCACGCCTTCGACCAGATCACCCCGCACGGGCCGCTGAGGCTCACCAAGGCCGGTGAGACCGCCGAGATCACCGACCCCGCCGCGCTCCTCGCGCTGCTCGGGCTGACCGAACCGGTCGACGCCGAGGTCGCCGACGCCACCGGGAACCTCGCGCTGGCCCTCGCCCGCCGCGAACAGGCCGATGTGGACCTGCGGCGGACCGCCGAACGGCTCGGCGTCTCGTCCTCGGTGGAGCTGGCGGCCGCCTTGCGCGCGTCGTCGGCGGACTTCGAACCCTGCCTCTTCTTCGAGCGCCTGGCGACCTTCGGGCACCACCTCCACCCGTGTGCCCGCACCCGCCTGGGCATGGACACCGCCGACCTCCTCGCCCACGACCTGGAAGGCCCCGGAGCACCCCTGCGCTTCCTCGCCGTACCGGCCGAACGAATCCGCGTCAGCGGCGGCGCCGACCCCGTTTCCCGCCTGCGGGAAACCCACCCGGGCCTCGACAAGGCGCTGTCGGCGGCCGGACCGCGCCCCGGCGAGATCGTCATCCCCGTCCACCCGTGGCAGTACGAATCGGTCGTCCGCCGCCGCTACGCCTGGATGTTCACCGCCGGAAGCCTCCGCGAGCTGCCCGGGGTATCCCTGCAAGCCGCGCCGACCATCTCACTGCGCACGCTCGTGACTGGGCCGGGCGCCGCCGGACGCCGCTGGCAGGTCAAATGCGCCCTCGACGTGCAGATCACCTCCACCCGCCGCACCATCTCGGCGGCCACCGCCCACAACGGACCCTCGGTGTCGGCCGAGCTCAGCCGCATCGTCGACGCCGACCCCCTGCTGGCCGGCAAGGTCGGCGTGCTCCCCGAACTGGCCGGGGTCAGCATGATCGGCGAAGGAAGGATCGGCCGCGACTTCACCTCCGTCCTGCGCGCCGGGATCGGTGAGGTCACCGGGCCCGGCGAGCTCCCGGTGCCGGGATGCGCGCTCCCGGCGCGCTCGCCGGTCAGCGGGGGAAGCGTCCTCGCCGAACTCGTCGCCGAACACGCCTCCGGGCACGGACTCGCCTCCGGTGAGGCCGCCGCCGACTTCCTGGAGCGCTACGCCCGGCTCCTCGTGCCGCCCGTGCTGCGGCTGGCGGCGCTCGGCGTCGGGCTGGAGGCTCATCTCCAGAACACCATCCCCGTCTTCGTCGGCGGAACGCCCGTCCGGATGCTGTTCCGCGACTGGGGAGGCGCACGGCTGCATCTCCCCCGCATGCGCGCCGCCGGGCACGAACTCGACCTGTTCCCCGGCTCCGTCGTGGCCACCGAGGATCTCGGCACCATGCGCGCCAAGGTCGCCTACACGACCTTCCAGAACCACCTCGCCGAACTCATCCGCCTGCTCGCCGCCGAATGCGGCCTGCCGGAGGACGCGGCCTGGCGGCTCGTGCGCCGGATCGTCGCCGGCTCCCCCGCCCCGGCGGCCGACCGCGAGTTCTTCACCGCGCCGACACAGCCCCACAAGGCCCTGCTGACCATGCGGGCCGGCGGCGACGGCGACCGCTACATCCCCGTCGCGAGCCCGTTGCACGGACGGGACTGAACATCCCGTGTGGACACCGATGACCGGTTCGCCCCCGCGCGCCGGGCGGGAAACGGTAGTGTGCTCGATCCCAGACCGAAGGGAGCGGGCATGACGATCCCCGCCGGCGTGCTCGCCGCCATCGGCGAGTCCGCCCGCCCGGTGTGCGTCTACGTCTACGACCTCGACGCCTTCACCGAACGCATCGCCGCCACCCGCGCGGCCCTGCCGCCGGGCACGCGGCTGATGTACGCGATGAAGGCCAACCCCTTCCCCGCCGTCGTCGCCCGGGCCGCCCACGAGTGCGACGGGATCGAGGTAGCCTCCGGCGGCGAACTGACCCTCGCGCTCACGATGGGTGCCCGCTCGATCGTCTTCGGCGGGCCGGCCAAAACCGACGAGGAACTCGCCGCCGCCATCGACGCCTCCGTGCGCGTGGACCTCACCGTCAACGTCGAGAGCGTCCACGAGGCCCGCCGTCTCGACCGGCTGGCGAGCGCGACGGGCCGGGTCGTCCCGGTCGCGCTGCGCGTCAACCGGCGCGCGGCCGTCCCCGAGGGCAGTCACCAGATGACGGGAACGCCGACGCCTTTCGGCATCGACGTCGCCGAACTGCCCGCCGCCGTCGAGCTGGTCCGGGGCCAGCCCGGACTCGACTTCCGGGGCTGGCACCTGCACGCGATGTCGAACAACCTCGACGCCGACGCCCACGCCGACTTCATCGCCGGTTCGCTGCGTTTCGCGCGCTCGGCCGAGCGGCGCCTTGGCGTCTCGGCCCGCGTCCTCAACATCGGCGGCGGGATCGGCGTCGATCCGGCCGGGGGCCGCGACTTCGACCTCGCCCGCTTCGCCGCCCGCGCCCGGCGGCTCGGCCGCGGCGGACCCGAACTGGTCGCCGAACCCGGGCGCTACCTGATCGGGGAGGCCGGGTGGTACGCCGCCGAGGTCCTCGACCTCAAGCGGAACCACGGCCGCACCTTCGCCGTGCTGCGCGGCGGGACCCACCATTTGCGACTCCCGGCGGCCTGGGGTTACAGCCATCCCGCCGAGGTGCTGCCCGTCGAGGAGTGGGACTACCCGTGGCCGAGACCTGAGGTGACCGACACGGTAGTGGACGTCACGGGCGAGCTCTGCACACCACGTGATGTGCTCGCCAGAGGCCTCCCCGTGGGGCGGTTGCGGGTCGGCGACGTACTGGTGTTCGGGCGGGTCGGAGCCTATGGCTGGTCCATTTCGCACCATGACTTCCTGAGCCACCCACATCCCGAAATGCGGGTCGTCGTTGACCAGTCGGGGGATGGGACCTCATCCGGATGAGGCCCTACACTAGGCCGGTCCGTGCGCGCCGGAGAAGTCACCGCAGGTGAACGGCACATCACCGGAGGCCGCGCGGTCTTGAGGATTCACACGCTTAGCGGTGCGGGCCGATCCCGTCCCCGTGGCAGGAGACAGCACAGATGACCTTCAGCGCCAGCGGCCCAGGTGTTCGCACGCATCGACGTGGCGGCAAGGGGACCCGTAGAACGCGGCGCCGCAAGATCCTCGCGCCCTGGATCATCGTCACGGCCGTCTCGGTGCTCGTCCTGTCCCTGCTGACCGCCGGGTTCGTCTACCTGATCACCGGCTCCTGCTCCGGGTCGCCCGAGCAGGTCAACATCGCGGCCTCGACGAGCATGGCCGGGCCGTTGAAGACCCTCGCCCGCTCCTGGGCCGACACCGAACCGTCCGTGGACGGCAAGTGTGTGGCCATCGAGGTGCAGGAGAAGGAGTCTGCCGAGGTGCAGCAGGCACTCTCCCCCGACTGGGACGTCAAGCGCAACGGCGCCGCGCCGGACGTGTGGATCCCGGAGTCGACGGCGTGGGCGCGGATGGCCGCCGACCGTGAGGCGACCGCGCGGCTCATCCCGGACCTGCAGCCGAGCATCGCCACGTCGAGCGCGGTCATCGCCATGCCGAAGGTCATGGCCGAGGCCCTCGGCTGGCCCGACGCGAAGCTGAACTGGCAGACCCTGGTCGAGAAGGCCAAGGACCCCAAGGGCTGGGGCGACGAGCACCCGGAGTGGGGCAAGGTCCGCATCGGCATGAGCAACCCGCTGACCTCGACGGCGAGCCTGCTGGCGCTGCTGGCGATGGTCGACACCGACGGGGACACCGACATCACCGAGCGGGAGCTCGAAGCGGTCGTGTCGCTGAAGAACATGATGGCCGAGTACGAGGACGCCGACCCGAACGCGCTGATGAACAAGATGCGCGAGGCCGACGGCGCCGGCGGCGCCCTCGCCCACCTGTCGGCGTTCCCCGCTCTCGAACGCGACGTGCTGATGTACAACTCGTACAACCCGCAGGTGCCCTTGGCCGCGGTCTACCCGTCGGACGGCGCTCCCGAGGCCGACAACCCGTATCTGATCATCCAGAACGCGCCGTGGGCGTCGGCCTTCAAGCAGGACGCGGCGAGCCAGTTCCTGGAGTACGTGCGCGGTGAAGAGGGCCGCGAGCAGATCATCGGCAGCGGTTTCCGCGACGGCAACCGCGTCGGCGGTCCCGATCTCAGCGAGGCCAACGGCCTGTCACCGCAGACGGTCCTGCCGCGCGAGGCGGTCCAGCCCGCCGCCGTGACCAACACCCTGGCGACGTGGACGGCGCTGAACCGGACCACGAACCTGCTGTTCGTGATGGACACCTCGGAGTCGATGAACGCGGCCACCACCGTCGACGGTGAGAACACCACGCTGATGGAGGTCGCCAAGGAGGCCGTCGGGATCGCGCTGAACATGATCGGCGACCAGTCGCAGGTCGGATTGTGGCAGTTCTCCGACGATCAGGGCTCCGGCTCGGGGATCCCCTATCAGACGCTGGTGAACCTCGATCCGCTCGACAAGGGCAACCGTGGCGCCATCTCCGAACAGATCGGGTTCATGCAGGCCGGCGGGGCGAGCGGGCTCTACGACACCGCCCTGGCCGCCTACACCCACGTCACGGAGAACTACCTCGCCGAGGCGACGAACATGGTGGTCGTCTTGACCGCGGGCGCCAACGACAACCCCTACGGTGGTCTGTCCCTGGAGGACCTGACCAACCAGCTGACGTCCAAGCGCGACCCGAACAAGCCGGTGTCGCTGATGACGATCGGTTACGGCGAAGGCGCCGACGAGACGGCGATGCAGCAGATCTCGGCGGCGACGAAGGGCCAGTACTTCCCCTCGACGTGGCCGGGAGAGATCAGCAAGACGCTGCTGAACGCGCTGTTCAACGCGCAGTGAGGGCGGACCGCCCGGCGCACCCCGGCGCTCCCACCCGCGCCGGGCATGCGAACCGGCCGTGGCGTTCCACGGCCGGCAGGATCTCGCGGCTAGGCCGCGGCGTTCGCGTGCGGGACCGGGCCTCGGTGCGGACTCACCAAGGATCCATCCGGCAACAGCTCCCCGGTGTCCTCAAAGAGGATCACTCCGTTGCAAAGCAGGCTCCAGCCCTGTTCGGGGTGGCTGACCAGGACGCGCGCGGCCTCCCGGTCGATCGCCTCCGCCGTGGGACAGGGTGGTTCGTGTTGACACATCGTCGGCTCCGGTTCCTTGACCGTGTGGGGTGGATCACTATCAACAGTGAGCCACACTAGCCGCAACCTCGACAGTTCTCCGCATCAATAGCGGCACGTTTCCGGGAGTATCAGCCGAACAGATGATCACATTGCCCACCTCCGTCCACGCCCCGGCGGTCCCTTCGGGCTGCCGGGGGCGGTTGCGCGTCCGCGCCACCCGCACCTGGCGGCTCGCCGAGGGCGGCGACCCGGCCGAGCTGGTCGCACAGCTACTGGACGAACACGGTCTCGGTGCCCTGCCCTTGCCTACGGGACGCTCTGTGCACGATCCACGCGCGGGGACTCTGTGCGGTGCGGCCGTGGTGATTTCCGCCACAGCGGGCGCGGCGATGGTGGGTGGAGCGAGCGGGAAGCCCTCGCCGGCACCGGCCGTCCCCGACATCGCGGTGGTGGTGTACGAGCACGTCGAGCCGGTCCCGGAGGCCCTCGTAAAGGGGGCTGAGTTCGCGCTGGGGCCGTGGCGGGAGTCCTGGGAACCGTGGGAGCACGCCGAGGCCGTACGGGCCGTACGGGAGGCCATAGGGGCCGGGGACGTGTACCAGGTGAACCTCGTCGGCCATGCCCGCGCCGCGTACACCGGAAATTCGGGACCCGCACTCGCGCGCGTCGCCTCGGTGCCCGAGGCCCGCTACGCCGGCGCGATCGCCGGTGACGGCTGGGCACTGGCGTGCGCGTCGCCCGAGCAACTCATCACCGTCGAGGGCGACGTACTGGAGACCGGGCCGATCAAGGGCACACGCCCCTCGACACCGGAGGGCCGCGCCGAACTGCTGGCCTCGGTGAAGGAGCGGGCCGAGCACGTCATGATCGTCGACCTGGAACGCAACGACCTCGCCCACATCGCCCGTCCCGGGAGCATCGAGGTGAGCGAACTGTTCGCCGTCAAGCGATGGCGGAACACCTGGCACGCCGAGTCGACGATCCGCGCGAGGCTCGACGACGGGGTCACCCTCGCCGGCCTGCTGCGGGCCGTCTGCCCGGGCGGGTCGGTGACGGGGACCCCGAAACTCGCCGCCCTGGACACGATCGCGGGCCTGGAACCCGTCGGCCGCGGACCGGCGATGGGCGCCTTCGGGTACGTGACGCGCGAGCGCATCGACCTCGGGCTGACCATCCGGACCGTCGCCGCCGACGCCGAGCACCTGCACATCTGGGCCGGTGGCGGCATCACCTGGCGTTCGGATCCCGACGCCGAGGTGGCCGAGGCAGCCGCGAAGGCGGCGCCGCTGCGGGCGCTGCTGGCCGGAGACGCTCCCCGGACATGAAGCGGCCCCGCCACCTTTGTGAGGTGGCGGGGCCGCTTCTGACCGTCGAACAAGGTCTGGGATCCCCCACGCGGGCCGTCCGGCCCGTCGGCGCTACGACCCGAACGCCTCCGGCGGCGGGCACGAGCAGGTCAGGTTGCGGTCACCGAAGGCGCCGTCGATCCGCCGCACCGGAGCCCAGTACTTCCCGGCGTGCCGACCCGCCGGGTAGGCCGCCAGGCTTCGCGGGTAGGGGTGCGTCCACTCGTCGCCGGTCACCATCGCCGCGGTGTGCGGCGCGTTGCTCAGCGGGCTGTCGGCAACCGGCCACTCGCCCTCGCCGACGCGCGTGATCTCGGCGCGGATGCTGATC
Source organism: Phytomonospora endophytica (assembly GCF_014202425.1). Lineage (GTDB taxonomy): Bacteria > Actinomycetota > Actinomycetes > Mycobacteriales > Micromonosporaceae > Phytomonospora > Phytomonospora endophytica. The sequence goes on from NZ_JACHGT010000007.1 coordinate 329,584, forward strand.
ATGGCGTCGCAGAAGCGGTCCAGCTCGCCCAGATCCTCCGACTCGGTCGGCTCGACCATGAGCGTCCCGGCGACCGGGAAGGACATCGTCGGCGCGTGGAACCCGTAGTCGATGAGGCGCTTGGCCACATCGTCGACGGTCACGCCGGTGTCCTTGGTGATCCCGCGCAGGTCGAGAATGCACTCGTGCGCGACGAGGCCCTTGTTCCCCGTGTACAGCACCGGGAAGTGCGGCGACAGGCGCGCGGCGACATAGTTCGCGGCCAGGACCGCCACGGCGGTCGCCTCGGTCAGCCCGGGGCCGCCCATAAGCCGCAGGTAGACCCACGGGATCGGCAGGATCCCGGCCGACCCGTAGGGCGCCGCCGCGACCGGCCCGACCTTCGCGTCGGCCGCGAGGGGGTGACCGGGCAGGTAGTCGGCGAGGTGCGCGCGAACGGCCACCGGGCCGATGCCCGGACCGCCGCCGCCGTGCGGGATGCAGAAGGTCTTGTGCAGGTTCAGGTGCGACACGTCGGCGCCGAACTTGCCGGGCTTGGCGAAACCGAGCAGCGCGTTGAGGTTGGCGCCGTCGACGTAGACCTGCCCGCCGGCGTCGTGGACCTTCGCACAGACCTCGGAGATTCCCGTCTCGTAGACGCCGTGCGTCGACGGGTAGGTCACCATGATCGCGGCGAGCCGGTCGGCGTTGGCCTCGATCTTGCGGTCGAGGTCGGCCAGGTCGATGTTGCCGTCGTCGTCGCAGCCGACGACGACCACGCGCATCCCTGCCATGACCGCGCTGGCGGCGTTCGTCCCGTGCGCGCTCGACGGGATCAGGCACACGTCACGGTGCGACTCGCCGCGGTCGGCGTGGTAGGCGTGGATCGCCAGGAGCCCGGCGAACTCGCCCTGCGAACCGGCGTTCGGCTGGAGACTGACCGCGTCGTAGCCGGTGACCTCGCTGAGCCAGGTCTCCAGGTCGCCGACGAGCTGGCGGTAACCGCGGGTCTGGTCCTCGGGCGCGTAGGGGTGGATGTCGGCGAAGTCCGGCCAGGAGATGGGTTCCATCTCGGTGGTGGCGTTGAGCTTCATCGTGCAGGACCCGAGCGGGATCATGCCCCGGTCGAGCGCGTAGTCCATGTCGGACAGGCGGCGCAGGTAACGCAGCATCGCCGTCTCGGAGCGGTGCTCGTGGAAGACCGGGTGGGTCAGGTACTCGCTGGTGCGGACGAGCGCGGCCGGGAGTGCGTCGGGCGCGTCCTCCAGCTCGCTGAAACCGCTCTGCTCGGCACCGAACGCGCGCCACACCGACAGCACGTCGCCGACGGTCGTGGTCTCGTCGCAGGTCACGCCGACGTGGTCGGCGTCGACGAGGCGAAGGTTCACCCCGAGCTCGGCGGCGGCGGCCACGACATCGGCGGCCTGGCCCGGGACGCGGGCGAGGACCGTGTCGAAGAACGCCTCACCGTCCACCTCGATGCCGCGCTGGCGAAGCCCTTCGGCGAGCAGCACCGCCCGGCGGTGGACCCGGTGGGCGATGGCGCGCAGGCCGTCGGGACCGTGGTAGACGGCGTAGCAGGCGGCGATGACGGCGAGCAGGACCTGCGCGGTGCAGATGTTGCTGGTCGCCTTCTCCCGCCGGATGTGCTGCTCGCGGGTCTGCAGGGCGAGACGGTAGGCCGGGTTGCCGTCGACGTCCTTGGAGACGCCGACGAGACGGCCGGGGAGCATGCGCTCCAGGCCCTTGCGGACCGACATGTAACCGGCGTGCGGGCCGCCGAAGCCCATCGGCACGCCGAAGCGCTGGGCCGAGCCGACGGCGATGTCGGCGCCCATCTCGCCGGGCGAGCGCAGGACGGCCAGGGCGAGGAGGTCGGCGGCGACGGCGACCTGGGCGCCGTGGGCGTGGGCGGCCTCGATGACGGCGGTGTGGTCGGTGACGCGGCCGGAGGTGCCCGGGTACTGGAGCAGGACCCCGTAGTACTCGGCGGGAAGGTTCGCGGGGTCGGCGAGGTCGGCGACGTGGAGTTCGATGCCGAGCGGGACGGCGCGCGTGCGCAGGACCGCGAGGGTCTGCGGGAGGACGTCGGCGTCGACGGCGAAGACCGGTGAGGTGATCTTCGTGGCGCGGCGGGCCAGGGTCATCGCCTCGGCGGCCGCGGTGGCCTCGTCGAGGAGGGACGCGCCGGCCACGTCGAGACCGGTGAGGTCGGCGACGACGGTCTGGAAGTTGAGCAGCGCTTCGAGACGGCCCTGGCTGATCTCGGGCTGGTACGGGGTGTAAGCGGTGTACCAGGCGGGGCTTTCGAGGACGTTGCGGCGGATCACGGCGGGCGTGTCGGTGCCGTGGTAGCCGAGGCCGATCATCTGGCGCATGCGGCGGTTCTGGGCCGCCAGCGAACGCAGCTCGGCGATGACCTCGGTCTCGGTCGCGGCCGGGCGCAGGTTCAGGCCATCGTGGGCGCCGATGGTCTCGGGGATCGCCGCGCGCAGCAGCTCATCGGTGGAGGTGTAGCCGACGGCGTCGAGCATCCGCCGCTGGTCGTCGGGGGAAGGCCCGACATGGCGCCGTACGAACGGCGTGGCCTCGGGCGCTCGGTCGTCGCTGGACCGGTGGGTCATGCCAGGTACTCCGCTGGGAGGTACGGCGCGGGCACGTCACCCGCGACGGTCCTCCCCCTCTGTCGTGGAACCTGAGAGCTTCACCCTCGCGGGCTTGCCCCTTCGGTGAGACGGATCGGCCGTCTGCTCTCCAGAGGTGCCAGTCCGAGCGGTCCTTCTGCCTGAGAGGTTCCGGGGAGGATTTGCTCCTTCGGCGCCACCGCATCGTGCCCTGGTGGACTCTCCCGCTCGGGTTTACCGGCATTCGGTTCACACGCTACCAGCGCGAGATCATGGCCGAACCGCCAAGGCGCGCGGAATCCGGTCCGTGAACGGCCGTGGCCACCCCCGTGACCGGCGCGAACGCCACCGGGTGACGAAGATCGCGTCGCCGCTAGGCCTTCGCGGCCTTCGCCGCCGCCTTCATCTCCTTCTTGAACGCCCGGACCTTCGCGAGGCTCCCGGCGTCGGTGATGTCGGCGACCGACCGGAACGAGCGCTGGGCGCCGTAGTCGCCGGCGGCCTTGCGCCAGCCCGCCGGGCGGACCTCGAACTGTTTACCGAGGAGCGCGATGAAGATCTGCGCCTTCTGTTTCCCGAACCCCGGCAGTGCGCCGAGGCGCCCGGCGAGGTCGGCGGCGTTCTTCGCCCCCGTCCAGACGAGCGAGGCGTCACCGTCGTACTCGTCGGCGACGGCCCGGGCGAGCTTCTGCGTGCGCTCGGCCATCGAACCGGGGAAACGGTGGATGGCCGGGACCGTCGCGAAGATCTTCGCGAAGTCCTCGGGATCGTGATCGGCGATCGCGACCGGGTCGAGACGGTCGACACCGAGACGCTCGGCGAGCCGGTACGGGCCGACGAAGGCCTTCTCCAAGGGGATCTGCTGGTCGAGGAGCATGCCCGTCAGCAGCGCGAAAGGGTCGGCGGCGAGCAGCTCGTCGGCGGCCTTCTCCTGGGCCAGCCACAACTCCGGCACGGTCACCCCGCCTGACGGCGCGCGCGGCGCAGCGACAACTCGTCCATCATCGAGGCCGTGGCGTCCTCACCGAGGCTGGCGCGCACGGCGGGCAGCGAGGCGAGCGAGCCCTGGATCTCCTTGAAGGCCCCGGAGATCGCGATACCGAAGACGCCCTGACCACCCTGGAGCAGGTCGACGACCTCCTCGGGCGAACGACACTCGTAGACGGTCGTGCCGTCGGAGATGAGCGTGATCTCGGCGAGGTCCTCGACACCGCGGGCGCGCAGCGCGTCGATGGCCTTGCGGATGTTCTGCAGCGAGACACCTGCGTCGAGGAGGCGCTTGACGACCTTGAGGACCACGATGTCGCGGAAGGAGTAGAGCCGCTGGCTACCGGAACCGGTCGCACTGCGGACACTGGGAACGACCAGGTCGGTGCGGGCCCAGTAGTCGAGCTGGCGGTAGCTGATACCGGCGGCGGCACAGGCGGTCGGCCCGCGGTAACCGGTCAGTTCCTCAGCGTCGCCGTGCACGGCCGCGGATGCGGTACCGGTCTGGTTGCTCCTCTCGGTCACAACGTCCTCCCCATGTCCGCAGGATTTCGCCGGCCACGGCCGCGCGACCTGTCCGCTGTCGTGGAGCGGTCGGCGCCCGGCCGCACCCCACGCCAAGACCCTATACCCCCGGGCACCGTCCGGCCCGAATTCGCGGGGTACGACACGCCGCGACGGGGGGTGGGGTAGACAGCAGCGCTAACCCGCGAAGTCCTCCGGGCTCACCGTGTCCAGGAACTCCCGGAACTTCTCGACCTCGTCCTCCTGCTCGTCGGGAATGACGATGCCGGACTCCTCGATGACCTCATCGGCGCACCGCACCGGCGAACCCGTCCGCAAGGCCAGCGCGATCCCGTCCGACGAACGCGCCGAGACGCGCACACCGTTCTCGAAGACGAGCTCGGCGTAGAAGATGTTGTCCTTTATCTCCACGATCTCCACCGCCTCCAGATTCACCTCCAGCGCGGCCAGCACATCGCGCATCAGGTCGTGGGTCAACGGACGCGGAGGGGTCATCCCCTGCTGCTGGTATGCGATGGCGGTGGCCTCGACGGCGCCGATCCAGATGGGCAGGTAGCGCTCGCCGTCGGTCTCCTTGAGCAACACGATCGGGTTGTTGCTCGGCAGTTCGACCCGGACACCCACCACGGTCAGTTCGCGCACCAGATCCTCCGTCGCGCCCTAAGGTACGGCCCTTGCTCTGCTCTTTGCACGGTACACGCACCGTTCAGCGACGGGCAGCGTCGCGGCTGAGTCCCTTCGCGACCAGCGCGGCGTGCAAGCTCGCCGACAAAGCCGCCAGATCAGCGGCCACCACGTCGGCCTCGCCGTCCCGGCGATGCCGCAGCGGCGCCGTGATCTGCCCGATGAGCGCCAGGTCGCGATCGGCGGCCTGACGATGGCCGCGCAAGTGCCGCGGCTCGATCCCGAAGCGCGCCAGACCCGCCGCGACGGTCGCCACCACCAGATCATGGTGATCGAACTCGCCTTCACGCCCGCCCTCGCCGACGAGCCCCAGCAACCGCAACTCCTCCAGCCACCGCTCGTCGAGACCGCTCCGCGCCAAGACCTCACCACGCGAATAACGCGCCGAAGGCGGCTCCGCGACCGCCGGCAGGTCGGGAACCGTCTCGACAGGCCCGTCCAGCCGCTCACGGATCACGCTCAACGGCAAGAACTCGTCACGCTGCAGCGACAAGACCGCACGCAGCCTCGCCACATCACCCCACGAGAAACGCCGGTAACCCGAAGGACGCCGCGACGGGCACACCAGGCCCTCGGCCTCCAGGAAACGGACCTTCGACACCGACAGGCCGGTGAACTCCACCCGCAGATGCGCCACCACCTCCCCGATCGACATCGACGGAGGGTCGGACCCTGGCACAGGCGAGGACACCGGCCGAAAACCGAGAGACTACTGCGGGCGCGGCCCGGCGATGAACACCAGGCGGAACTTCCCGATCTGCACCTCGTCACCGTTCCCGAGCGTCGCGTTCTCCACCCGCTCACGGTTCACGTAAGTGCCGTTCAGGCTCCCCACGTCACGAACCGTGAAAGTCACCCCGTCACGGTGGAACTCCGCATGACGACGCGACACCGTCACATCGTCGAGGAAGATGTCGCTGTCCGGGTGCCGACCACTCGTCGTCACCTCCAGATCCAGCAGGAAACGAGCCCCGGCGTTCGGCCCCCGGCGCACCACGAGCAAAGCGGTCCCCGGCGGCAAGGACTCGGCCAGCCGACCGGCATTGACATCGGTGTCAGAACCCTCAAGCACCTCATCGAGAGCGCCGAGATTCATCGTCGATGTGACGTCGAGCGGAGGGTACTCGTCGTCAGGGCGGGGGCGCGTCATCAGACCACCTCACGTCTGGTCGACCGGTCCGACAGCGACACGATCGACGGTTTACTCACGGGACTTGACTGACACAACTTAACCACGTCGGTAACTGAGCGAGCCTAGCCACCCGCTCAGCAGCCGGTCAACAGCAACGCGCAGAAGCGAGGAGGGGTTGTTCGCCACCTGGACGTGAGCAGGGGGCGAGGCGGGTGGTGCGTGCGCGAAGGCGGAGACACGGACGCCGCGCCCCCGCACCGAACCGCCGCGCACAGACTCACGCACGAACGGCGGGTAGGCCCGGTCCCGGGTCCCCGGCCCGAGAGCAGCAGTGCTTGAGGCTGCGGGGCCGAACCCCAGCGTGAGAGGGGCGCCGCAGCGCCCCGGCCTTTGGCGGGGGGCGCTGCGGGCGGGAGACCGGCCTGCGTGGGCGAGCGAAGGGAGGCTCACGCTCGCGGGATCGGCGTCTTGGGTTCCCGGCGTTTGCGGGTGTGCTTTTAAGGGCCTGTGCTTGTTTGGGCGGCGCGAACGAAACCGCCTGAAAGGCATGGGATCGGGCTCGGCCCGCCGCCGGTGCCAGGTCCCCGGCGTGGGTGGGTGAGCGAAGCAGGGCTCGGCCTTGGTGACACTGCTGCGGGCGGGTTCCCTGGCCTGCGTGGGTGAGCGAAGCGAGGCTCACGCTCGCGGGATCGGCGTCTTGGGTTCCCGGTGTTGGTGGGTGAGGTTTTAAGGGCCTGTGCTTGTTTGGGCGGCGCGAACGAAACCGCCTGAGGGGTATGGGATCGGGCTGCGGCCCGCCGCCGGTGCCGGGTCCCCGGCCGGGTGCGGAAACGTGGCCGGGTTCCCGGCCCGCGTGGGCGAGCGAAGCGAGACTCACGCTCGCCGGGCCGCGTCTTAGGTTCCCGGGCCCGAGTGGGCCGCGAAGCGAGACTCACGCTCGGGGGGCCGGCGTCTTGGGTTCCCGGTGTTGGTGGGTGAGGTTTTAAGGGCCTGTGCTTGTTTGGGCGGCGCGAACGAGACCGCCTTGCGGGTATGGGATCGGGCTGCGGCCCGCCGCCGGTGCCGGGTCCCCGGCGTGGTGAGCCGCGAAGCGCGACTCGGCCTTGGTGACACTGCTGCGGCCGGGGTCCCGGCGTGGGTAAGCCGCGAAGCGGGACTCGCCCCAAGCGAGACCGCTGCGGTTCGGTTCCCGGCCTGCGGAAAACCGCGAAGCGAAGCTTGCCCTTGGCGAGCGCGCTGCGGCCGGGTCTCCACCAGAGCGGGCCGCGAAGCGCAGACTCTCCCCGGGCGGACGCCGCGGCGGGGTTCCCTGGCCCGCGTGGGCGAGCGAAGGGAGGCTCACGCTCGCGGGACCGGCGTCTTAGGTTCCCGGTGTTGGGTGGGTGGGCTTTTAAGGGCCTGTGCTTGTTTGGGCGGCGCGAACGAAACCGCCTGAAAGGCATGGGATCGGGCTGCGGCCCGCCGCCGGTGCCAGGTCCCCGGCGTGGGTGCAGGAACGCATCCGGGTACCCGGCGTGGCGGGCGAGCGAAGCGGGACTCGCCCTCAGCGGGCACGCTACGGCGGGGTCCCCCGCGTGCGGAGAGCCGCGAAGCGGACTCGCCCTTGGCGAGCCGGCGGCGGCGGTTCACGGCGGGAGCGAGCCGCGAAGCGAGACCCACGCTGGGCGGGCCGCTCTGGCCAGCCGCCCCCTCGCGCGAAAGCGCGGAGCCGCCCGCCGAGCATCCGCTCGGCCCCAACCGTCACCGGCGCGCCCTGTCCCCCACCTGTGGAAGCCGCGCAGCGACCACCCCCGCCACCAGGGCGGTCCCCCGCCCCGGTGTCGTCGGGCTACGTGCGTGTCTAACCCTGCGTCAGCTTCGTGTACGCGTCGGCGTCGAGGAGGGCCGCGACGTCGGCGACGTCGTCGGGCTCCAGCTCGAACAGCCAGCCCGCGCCGTACGGGTCGTCGTTGATCTGCTCCGGCGTGTCGCCGAGCGCGTCGTTGCGGGCCGTGACCGTCCCCGACAGGGGCGCGTAGATGTCCGACACGCTCTTCGTCGACTCGACCTCGCCGACCGCGTCGCCGGCCGTGACCTTCGCGCCCGCCTCGGGCAGCTGCACGTAGACGATGTCGCCGAGAGACTCCTGCGCGAAGTGTGTGATGCCGATCCGGACCGCCGCGGACTCGGTGGACGCGATCCACTCGTGTTCGACGGTGTAACGCAGCTCTGCTGGGATCACCCTCGCAGCCTTTCTGGACGGGGACCGGAAGGTCACTCGACTGGCTTGGCGTACTTCGGTTCGGAAGGCTCCACGATCGTGGTCACCTGCACCTCCCCGGGCTCATTGACGACGACGGTACCGCCGTCTTTACCGACGTTGTCGACCACCCCACCGGGGATCCGCAGCGCCGTGTCCATCGTCGCCGGGTCCCCGATCACCGTGATCCGGTACGTACCCGTGATCGCCACATCATCGACGATCAAGCCGTCCGGACCGTCCAGGAAGAAGGTCGAGGCGACGATCCGCACCGACGCCCCGTTCGCGCCGTCGATCTGCGCCGCCTCCATCCCCGCACCCCGCAGCTCCTCCACCGCGTCGAGGATCGTCGCGGCCCGGATCGGCGTCGCGCCCGACTGGAACTCCAGGATCAGGCCCGTCCCCTTCGCCGCGAGGGTACCGGCGAGAATCCCCAGCTCATCGGCCAGACCGCGGGCCTCCTCAAGGGCGGCGGCGCCACCCTCGGCACCCGACGTCAACTGCCGCTTGCTCTCCTCCAGCCCGGCGATCTCGTCGGCCAGGCGCGTCTGCCGCGCGTCGAGGTCGGCGAGGATGCGGACCAGGTCCTCCTGGCGCGCACCGGCCAGTTCCGGATCCTCGTGATGACTGCGCAGCTGAACGGCGGCGGCGAAACCGAGCAGTGCCACGAGCACGCCGATCGCGACACCCGTCCGGCGCTTCCGCCGAACCTCGCCCGGCTTGTCCTCGACTTCGGGCGCGGGGTCCTTCTCCGGCGTCTCGTCGCTGAGACCGGCGTCACTGTCGTCGTTCACGGAATCGCCGTCTTGCCCTGGTTCGGGTGTGGGATTGATCATGGTCGCCCCTTCCTGCCTAGGCCGAGAAGAGATGTCGCCGGATCGCCGCGGCGTTGGAGAAGATCCGGATGCCGAGGACCACGACCACGCCCGTGGACAGCTGGCTTCCGACGCCGAGCTGGTCGCCGAGATAGACGATCAGCGCGGCGATGAGCACGTTGGAGATGAAGGAGACGACGAACTGCTTGTCGTCGAACTTCTTGTCCAGCCGGGCGCGCACGCCCCCGAACACCGAGTCGAGCGCGGCGATCACCGCGATCGGCAGATACGGCTGAAGCCACAACGGAACGTCCGGGTCGAGGAACACACCCAGGGCGATGCCGACGGCCAGCGCGAGGGCGGCGATCATCGGCCGCTCGCCGAGCCGCTGGGGTCGGGCACGGTGCCCGGTGGGAGCAGCGGTGCCGCGTTGTCCAGCGGCGGCGCCGGTGCCGCCGGAAGGGTCAGGTCGTCGGTGGCTTTCACCGTGAATCCCATTCCGTAGTCGTTGCTGTAGTTGTCGAAGGTGTGCGCGGTGGGGGTGGCGTTGAACTCGCGGGCCAGGTCGGGCGGGCCGATCGCGGTGATGGTGTAGGGGTCGGTGACGGGCCGGAAGTCGACGAGGATGGCGGCGCCGGCGGCACGGATGGCCGATGTCGCGGTCAGGCGCTGCTCGTCGATGGCGATGGCCTCGGCTCCCAGGGACCACAGGGTGTTCACGATGGTCTGGATGTCGCGGTCGATGACGCGGCCGAGGTCTTGGGCGGAAGGGTCTTCGGGCTTGGGGCCGTCGCTGACGGTGACCGTGACGCCGTCTCCCTCGACGGCGGCGAGGCCGGCCAGGGCGGCCTGGTTGTCGAGGGCCTCGGCTTCGGCGTCATTGCCGAGAAGCTCGTCGCGGAGGCTCTCGACGTCCTCACCGAGCTGTTCGGCGTCGTCCTGCATGCGGTCGGTCTCGGCCTGCCGGGAGTTGATGTCGGCGATCAGCTGGTCGCGGATCTCGGCGTTGGCGGGCGCGGCCGCGATGGTGTGCTGATAGGCGACGACGAGCAGGAAACCGATCACGGCGGCGGTGACGGCCGTCAGGGCGCGCGTGAAGCGGGTGCGGCGGATGGGACGTTTGGCCGCGTCGGTGTCGTAGTCGAGGGGGTCGTGCCAGAAACTGGCGAGCAGGTCTACCGCGACCGGCCCGAAACCGCGTTGCTTGTCGGGTTCGTCCTCGTAACGACGCCTCATGTGGACTGTTGCCTCACCACATCCGGGGTGTCGGCGCGGCTGGCGCGGATGAGCCCGGCGACCTGGACGACGTACAGCAGCGCCGAGATCCAGTACAGCACGATGCCCCACCACGCCAGCGCCCATCCGGTGGGCCGTGCCCACGCCTCGACGCCGCCACCCTGTCCGGCCAGGACGAGGACGGGGAAGGCCGCGAACACGATGAAGGTGGCGGCCTTGCCGAGGTAGTGGACTTCGAGGGGGCCGTAACCGTGACGGCGCAGCATGACCAGACCGGCGAGGAGTACCAGTTCGCGAGCCAGGAGCGCGGCGGTGAACTGCCAGGGCACGAACTCGCGGACGGTGAGGGCCACGACGGCCGCGAGGATGTAGAGGCGGTCGACGAGGGGGTCGAAGAGCTGCCCGAAACGGCTGACCTGGCCGAGGCGGCGGGCGAGGAACCCGTCGACCCAGTCGGTGCCGCCGCCGACGGCGAGGACGACGAGACCGGCGACGTCGTCGTGGCTGCCGAGCAGGAGGTAGAGGAAGACGCCGATGCCCAGGAAGCGGATGAAGCTGATGAGGTTCGGGATCGTCCAGACTCGCCAGGGTGCGGGGTCGGCCTGGACGTGCTGCTCCGTGCTCGTCACGTCGCCCCTCCCTCGGTTATATGCGCGTGCATCGCGGCGGTGATTCTACCCAGCGTGTCCGGACCGTTCCGCGCGGCCGTGCTGGAGTCGCGCGGGAAATCGCTTTCGGCCGGGACCGACCCTAGTCCGCGGGCGCGGCGGCCCAGATGGTGCGTACGTGGTCGAGGTGGCGGTGCATGAGCGCCTCGGCGCCCTCGGCGTCGCCGGCGAGCATGAGGTCCAGCAGCTCGACGTGCTCGTGGGCCGACGGGAGCAGCCGGTCGGCCGCGGCCAGCGCCGGCACGCCGTACAACCGGGACCGATAGCGCAGGTCGGCGACGACGCTGACCAGTCGGCGGTTGCCCGACAGCGCCAGCAGGGCGGAGTGGAAACGGTGGTCGGCGTCGATGTAGCCGGTGAGGTCGCGTTCGACGGCCGCGGTGACGATGAGCTCGGCGAGGGGCCGCAGCGCCTCCAGTTCGGCCCCGGCGGCGGTGCCGGTGATGGCCGCGACGGTCGGCGGCTCGATGAGGCGGCGTAGGGCCGTGCACTCGTCGAGTTCGCGCTCGTCGATGTCGACGACCCGGAAACCCTTGTTCCGGACGGCTTCGACGAGGCCCTCCTTGGCCAGGTCGAGCATCGCCTCGCGCACCGGGGTGGGCGACACGCCGAAGGTCTGGGCGAGCTTCGGCGCGGAGTAGATCACCCCGGGGCGGAGGCGTCCGGTGATCAGCGCGGCGCGCAGTTCGGTGCCGACCTTCTCGCGCAGATTCTGGCGCGGCGGGAGGGCGGGGAGGTCGAATGCGGCGTCCACGATTGCTCCGGTTCGTCAAACGGGTTGGCGCTGATACTCCCATGGAGTGACCGGCGCCACGCGGGTCGGTGTCACAGCTCGAAACCGCGCGGGAACGGGTCGCCGGGATCGAGCAGGTACTGGGCCGTGCCGGTGATCCAGGCGCGGCCGGTGATGGACGGGACGACGGCGGGCCGCCCGGCCACCTCGGTCACGGCGGACACGCGTCCGGTGAAGCGGCTGCCGATGAAGGACTCGTTGGTCATCTCCTCACCGACGGCCAGCTCACCGCGCGCGTGCAGCTGCGCCAGGCGCGCCGACGTCCCCGTCCCGCACGGTGAGCGGTCGAACCAGCCCGGGTGGATGACCATGGCGTGGCGGGTGTGCACGGCCGTGCTGCCCGGGGCGAGCACGGCGACGTGCTTGAGGCCCGCGATGGCCGGGTCGGTGGGATGGCTCGGCCGCGCGTGCTCGTCGATCGCGGCCATGACGGCGAGTCCCGCGCGCATGACGTCGTCCTTGTGCGCGCGGTCGAAGGTGACGCCGAGGTCCTCGGCTCGCACGAAGGCGTAGAAGTTGCCGCCGAAGGCGAGGTCGTAGGCGACCGTTCCGTACCCCGGGACCTCGACGGAGGCGTCGAGGTCCACGGCGAAGGACGGGACGTTCTCCAGGGTCACCGACTCGGCGTGCCCGTCGCGGACGGCGACCTTGGCGGTGACCAGCCCGGCGGGCGCGTCGAGGCGGATGGTGGTGACGGGTTCGGTCACCTCGACCATGCCGGTCTCGACGAGGACCGTGGCCACGCCGATCGTGCCGTGACCGCACATCGGCAGCCAGCCGGAGACCTCGATGAAGAGGACCCCGACGTCGGCGTCGGGACGCGTCGGCGGCTGCAGGATCGCGCCGCTCATGGCGGAGTGGCCGCGCGGCTCGTGCACGAAGAAGGTGCGCAGGTCGTCGCGTTCGGCCATGAGGATCGTGCGGCGTTCGGCCATGGTCGCACCCGGCAGGACGCCGACGCCGCCGGTGATGACGCGCGTCGGCATGCCCTCGGTGTGGGAGTCGACGGCGTGGTAGACGTGGCGGCTGCGCATCAGCGCAGGCCCTCGGCGATGGCCTTCTCCGTCGCCGAGCGGATCACCCGCTCCTGCTTGACGGTCAGTTCACCGCGCGGCGGACGGCACTCGCCGCCCTTGCGCCCGGCGATGTCCATGGACAGCTTGATGGCCTGCACGAACTCGGTCTTGGAGTCCCAGCGCAGCAGGGGGTGCAGGGCGCGGTAGAGCGGCAGCGCGGTGTCGAGGTCCTTGGCGATCGCGGCCTTGTAGAGCGCGACGCTCGACTCGGGCAGCGCGTTGGGGTACCCGGCCACCCAGCCGACGGCACCGGCGACGGCGAGTTCGAGGAGCACGTCGTCGGACCCGATGAGCAGGTCGAGTCCGGGCGCGAGTTCGGCGATCTCGTAGGCGCGGCGGACGTCGCCGGAGAACTCCTTGACGGCGACGATCAGGCCCTCGTCGTGGAGCTTGGCGAGGAGGCCCGGGGTCAGGTCGAACTTGGTGTCGATCGGGTTGTTGTAGGCGATGATCGGCAGTCCGGCCTTGGCGACCTCGGCGTAGTGGGCGACGACGGCGCGTGTGTCGGCGCGATAGGCGTTGGGCGGCAGGAGCATCACGGCCGCGCAGCCGGCCTCGGCGGCCTCTTCGGCCCAGTAGCGGGCCTCGCCGGAGCCGTAGGCGGCGACGCCGGGGATGACGTGCTCGCCGCCGATGGCCTCGACGGCGGTGGTCATCACCTTGTGGCGTTCCTTCTCGGTGAGGGTCTGGTACTCGCCGAGGGAGCCGTTGGGCACCACCCCGTCGCAGCCCTTCTCCTTGAGCCAGGCGACGTGCGTGGCATAGGAGTCGTAGTCGACGTGAAGGTCGTCGTGGAACGGCAGCGCTGTGGCGACCTGGACGCCGTGCCAGGGCTTGGTGGCGGTCATGTGTCGGCTCCTGCTCGTGGATGGATGGGTGCGGTGTCGCCCGCGGCGAGGTCGCCGAGGCGGACGGGCTGGGCGATGGGCCGGTCGGGGCGTTCGGGGGCGCCGACGAGGCACGCGGCGGCGTAACCGCAGACGCGTCCCTGGCAGCGGCCCATGCCGGTGCGGCTGAGGAGTTTGAGGCCCCGGGTGTCGCGGGCGCCGGCCGCGATCGCCTGTTCGACCCGCGAGTGCGGGACCTCTTCGCAGCGGCAGATGAGGGTGTCGTCGGTGAGCCAGCTTTTCCAGCCGTCGCGGACCGGCCAGGCGGCGGCCAGCGCGGCGGCGAGGCGTCGCTGCCGGGCACGGCGGCGCAGGAGGGACGCGGGCGGCCGGGCGCCGGTGGCGGCGTACCCGGCGAGCGCGCCGGTGACGATGGCGAGGGTGGCGCCGCCGACTCCGCAGGTCTCCCCCGCGGCCCATACGCGTGGGGCGGTGGTGGCCTGGGCGGCGTCGACGGCGGCGACGGGGGTGCCGTCGAAGCCTTCGGTGAGGGCGCAGCCGAGGTGCACGGCGAGTTCGAGCTGGGGCGTGAAGCCGTAGCCGGTGGCGAGGGTGTCGCAGGTGATGGTGCGGCCGGTTCCGGGCAGTGGCCGCCAGTCGCGGTCGAGGCGGGCGACGGTGACTTCTTCGAGTCGGCCGTCGCCGTGGGCGGCGATGACGGCGTGGCCGGTGCGGTAGGGGATGCGGTGGCGGAGGAGGGCGGCGGCGTATCCGGCGGCCTCGATCGCGCGTGCGGGGTCGGTGGCGAGCGGGAGGACGCGCCGGTCGGGCCGGTTGGCGTCGAACACGCCGTGGACGGTGGCGCCGGAGGCGGCGAGTCCGGTGGCGACGGGGAGCAGGAACGGGCCGGTGCCGGCCACGACGGCCCGGGCGCCGGCGGTGAGTCCGTGGCCCTTCCACAGGGCTTGGGCGCCGCCCGCGGTGAGGACGCCGGGCAGGTCCCAGCCGGGGAAGGGCAGGGAGCGGTCGTGGGCGCCGGTGGCGAGGATGAGGTGCTGGGCGCGGACCGTCGTGGGGCGTTCGTCGGCGTGCCCGACGAGGCAGTGCAGCGTGTGGGGCTCGCCGGGTTCGGCGTGCCAGACGCGGTGCCCGGCGAGGTGGTCGACGTTCTTGAGGGCGTCGCGGAGGCGGGTGAAGGCGCGCCAGTGGTGGTGCCGGGAGCCGTCGTCGCCGGGCCGGTGCCGGTAGAACTGCCCGCCGGGGTGTTCGGCGGCGTCGACGACGGCGACGCGCGCGCCTCGCGCGGCTGCGGTCTCGGCGGCGGCAAGCCCGGCGGGCCCGGCGCCGATGACGGCGATGTCGTACACGGTCACCGCTCCCCTCCGGTGGTGACCACGTCGCCGTCGCGGGCGGGTGCGAGGCAGGCGCGGATCGAGGCGCGGCCGTTGATGGTCACGAGGCAGTCGAAGCAGACACCGATGCCGCAGAACAGGCCGCGTGGGCGCGCGCCGACGCGGGTCGTGCGCCAGGCGCGCAGGCCGTCGGCGTGGAGGGCGGCGGCGATCGTCTGACCCTCTTCGGCGGGGACGGTCCGGCCGTCGACGGTGATGTTCACGCGTGCGCCTCCTCAACGGGACGGCCGAAACGCCCGGGCCGGAAGGCCGCGGTGTCGAGGGCGGGTTTCCCGCCGGTGAGCCCTTGCGCGACGAGGAGTCCGGTGGCGGCGGCGAGCCCGACGCCGGCGCCTTCGTGGCCGCAGGCGTGCCAGAGGCCGCCGACCGTCTCGTCGGCACCGATTATCGGCAGATGGTCGGGTGTGTAGGGGCGGAAACCGCGGTAGGCGCGCATGACCTGGACGTCGGTGAGGAAGGGGAACAGCTCGACGGCCTGGGCGGCGAGCCGTCGCAGCACGGGCACGGAGACGGTCTTGTCGAAGCCGACGCGTTCGCGGCTGGCGCCGATGAGGACGGGACCGGCGGCGGTGCCCTCGACGACGGGCGAGGTCTCCAGGCCCGCGGTCCCGGCGGCGACGTTGGCGACGTAGTCGGCGGAGTAGACCTTGTGCCGGATCATGCGCGGGAGCGGTTCGGTGACCAGCACGAAACCGCGGCGGGGCGCCACGGGCAGTTCGCTTCCGCAGCGGGCGGCGACCTCGGCGGCCCAGGTGCCCGCCGCGTTGACGACGGCGCCGGTGGGGATGGTTCCGGCGTCGGTGACGGCCGCGGTGATCTTCCCGCCGGTCAGAGTCAGGCCGGTGAGGGTGAGTCCGGTGTGGACGGTGATGCCGGGGCGGCGCAGGAGTTCCGCGGCGGCCAGGGACGGCATGACCTGGGAGTCCTGCGGGTAGTGGACGGCGCCGGCGGTGCCGTCGCGCAGGTGCGGTTCGAGGGTGCGCGGGTCGGCGACGGCCGCGGTCTCCACGCCTGCCGCGCGTTGTCCTTCGGCGAGTGCGGTCAGGGAGGCCAGGGCGGCGGCGGTCGAGGCGACGACGAGGCCGCCTTTGGGTTCGTACTCGATGTCGGTGTCGAGGGTCTCGGCCCATTCGCGCCAGCGACGCAGGGACAGCAGGGCGAGATCGAGTTCCGGTCCGGGCTCCTTGTCGGAGACCAGCAGGTTTCCCTCGCCGGCACCGGTGGTGCCGCCGGAGACCTGGTCGCGTTCGACGACGGCGACGGTCAAGCCCGCCGTGGCGCACTCGTACGCGACGGCGGCGCCGACGATTCCGGCACCGACGACGACGACGTCCGCACCGCCCAGAGGCTTGACCACGTCAGTAGTATGTCACACGTTAGTGAGCGTTCGCATCGGCGAACGCCCCATCGGTGAGGACCGGGACGACCTCAGAGACGTCGACCTCGACCGCCACGTCCACGTCGCCGGGAAACCCCTCCGAGACGAGTTCGACTCCCCCACCACAGGCCCGGACAGCCGCCACGACGTCCGGCGTCGCCGAATAGGCCCCCGCCGCCAGCTCCGCCTCCGGAGAAAAACCGCCCCCCGGCAACGCCGCCAGGACCGCACCCGCGCCCAGCAGATCCTCAAGACAAGGGCGCAGACCCCCGTCCCGCCAGCGCTCGCCCGAAGCGATCACCGCGAGCGGGCGCGACGGCGTCCCGAAACCCTGCCCCGCGATCCAGCGAGCGACCGCCCCGGCATTGCGCAGGCAGGCGGCGACGACCGTGCCGTCACCGGCCGCGGCGGAGATCGTCGAACCATTGGGAGAAGGCAGCACCAGCCGCTCCGGAACAGGCGCGAGACGCAAAGCCGCCGGGGACAGCGACCACGGCGACTCCACCGTGGCCTGCCTGCGCCCAACGGCGAGTTCCGCGTCGCGCTCCACGGCGAACGCACGCGCGCTCTCGTCACGCCAGCGATAAGGAAGGACACGCCCACCCCGCTGCGTCACCACCGAGACGGCAGTCGTGAAAGAGAGGACATCGACGACCACGAGACAGCCGTCGGGCGAAGCGAGCTCAGCGGCCTCCGTCGGCCCCCACCCGAAACGGACGGCATAGGCACGTTGCGCGAAGTAGTCGGTCATGAGGGGATCCTGGCACGGCGGTAACGCGAGCGACGGCAGCGGCGTGCGCTGTTACGGTCCGGCGATGGAGACGATTCCCGCCAGCGTGCTCGAACGGTTGACCGGCGCGCCCGGAGCCGCGGCGACGAGCTGCGAGGCCACCGACGCCGGCGAAAGCCTCGGCGTGGTGACCGGCGGGGTCACGCGCCTGTCCGGAACCTGCCACACCGGCGGCGGGCGGGAAACCTTCAGCCTCATCCGCAAGAACCTCCGCCCGCTGACCTCGGGCCGTCACGCCATCGCCTCCCGCGAGCCCGACCACTGGGCGTACTGGCGGCGAGAGGCCCTCGCCTACGAATCCGGTGTCCTGCCCACCGGCCCGGGACTTCGAGCGCCTCGCTGCTTCGGGGTCGTCGACGACGCCGTCTATCTCGAAGACGTCGACGGCGAACCGGAGAAGCCCGTGGTCGCCGCCGCCCGCCTCGGCCGCTGGCAGGCGACGGCGAAGATCCCACAGGTGCCGTGGCTGTCAGGACACCAGCTCGCGCAACGCGTGGCGGTGAGCGAGCTCGACTGGTCGGCCGTCGACGCCGACCCGCGCATGCCCGCCGTGTGGAACCGGCGAGGCGAGCTGCTCGACGCCCTCGCCCGGCTGCCGAAAGTGCTGTCACACGGCGACTTCCACAGCGCGAACCTGCTCGCCGCCGACGGCGACACCGTCGCCGTCGACTGGTGCACGCTCGGTCTCGCGCCGCCCGGCGCCGACCTGGCGCACCTCCAGCTCGCGTCCCGCGAACACCTCGCGGCCGACCCCGCGCACACCGACAAGCTCACCGAGGCCTACCTCGACGGCCTGTGCGGCCGCTTCACCCCCACCCACGTCGAAACCACCCTGCGGGTCACCATCGCGCTCACCGGCGCGAGCCGCGTGCACTGGATGCTCGCCAGCGGCCACCCCCTGCCCACCGGGTACGTCGACTTCGTCGCCGCGATGTCGCCGTAGGCTGGCCGCATGGATCTCTACGACATCCCGCTCAACACCCTCGCCGGCGAATCGGCCTCCCTCGCCGACTACAAGGGCAAGGCCCTGCTCATCGTCAACGTCGCCTCCAAATGCGGCCTCACCCCGCAGTACGGCGGCCTGGAGCGCCTCCACGAGGCCTACGCCTCCCGGGGCTTCAGCGTCCTCGGCTTCCCCTGCAACCAGTTCGGCGGCCAGGAACCCGGCACCTCCGAGGACATCGCCGAATTCTGCTCCACGACCTACGGTGTCACCTTCCCGATGTTCGCCAAGGGCGACGTGAACGGTCCCGCCCGGCAGCCGCTCTACACCGAGCTGACCGCCACCGCCGACGCCGAAGGCGCCGCCGGGGACGTCCAGTGGAACTTCGAGAAGTTCCTCATCTCCCCCGACGGCACGGTCGCCGCGCGCTTCCGGCCCCAGACCGGCCCGGAGTCCGACGAGGTCGTCGCGGCCGTGGAAGCCGCACTGCCCAGGTAATCCGGGTGCGCCCGCACGCACCCGTCCGTAGCCTCGACCACCATGGAAGACCCGAGACGATTCCTCAACGTCGTCGACGTCGAGGCGACGTGCTGGCAAGGCCAGGTCCCGCCCGGGCAGAGCAACGAGATCATCGAGATCGGCCTGTGCGTCGTCGACCTGGCCACCCGCGAACGCGTCGCGAAACACCGGATCCTGGTCCGGCCGGCCCGATCGACGGTGAGCGCGTTCTGCACGGAACTGACCGGCCTCACCCAGGAGGAGGTCGACACCGGCGTCTCCTTCGAGGAGGCGTGCGCGCTGCTCGACACCGAGCACCGGGCCCGATCGCGGGCCTGGGCGAGCTGGGGCGACTACGACCGCAAGCAGTTCGAGCGCCAATGCCAACGCGGCCGCGCGGTGTACCCGTTCTCCTCGCGGCACACCAACGCCAAGGCGGTCTTCACCGCCTCGTTCGGCATGCGGAAACGGCCGGGCATGGCGCAGGCCCTCAACCTCGCCGGGCTGCCACTCGACGGCCGCCACCACAGCGGCGCCGACGACGCGTGGAACATCGGCGCGCTCGTCGTCCTGCTCGCCGAACGCGGCGACTGGGCGAACACGCCCGCCTGGAACGGCACCACGTCCTAGGCGAAGGCCCGGCGGAGACCGCCGGGCCTTCGCCGTGTGCTCAGAGCCGCGCGAGGATGCCGCGGAGCTGCTCGATCTCCGCGGTCTGCGCGGCGGCGATCGTCCCGGCGAGGGCGACGGCGTCGGGGTTGCTCCCCTTCGTCTTCTCCTCCTCGGCCATGCTGATCGCACCCTCGTGGTGGGCGATCATGAGCTCGGCGAAGGCCTTGTCGAAGGCCTTCCCGCTCGCCGCCGCAAGGTTCTTCATGTCCTCCTCGGACATCATTCCCGGCATGGACCCGTGCCCGCCGTCGTGACCGGCCGGGGCCTCGACGGGCTGACCCCACTCGGCCAGCCAACCGGTGAGGGTGGCGATCTCGGGATCCTGCGCGCCCTTGATCGCGGCGGCGAGTTCCTTGACCTCGGGATCCTCGGCGCGGGTCTCGGCGAGGGTCGCCATCTCCACCGCCTGCCGGTGGTGCGGGATCATCATCTGGGCGAACATGACGTCGGCGTCGTTGAAGACCGCCGAGGAGCTCGGCGCGGGCTGGTCGGCGCCCGGGCCGTGGTCCATGCCCTCCATGCCGTCGCCCTTGTCGCCGCAGGCGGCGAGGACGAGGACGGCGATGCCGGCGGTGGCGGTGACGAGGGCACGGCGAAGCGTGATGAGACGGTTCATGGTTGTTCTCCGATGCGGTGTTCGGGTGAAGGCTTCCGGGACGCGTGACCGCGTGCGCGGTCCGGGCGCCGGCCTATATGCGAAGCACCGTGGAAGAAGCGATGAGGAGTCCCGGCGGGATCAGCCGGGGCGGGCCGTGCCCCGTGGCCACCGGATCACGCCGGCCGGGGAATCCGGCGCCGGCGCGGCGGACACGGACGGCGATGAGGGCGGCCAGCACGACGGCGGCGGCGAGGATCGCGAGGCACATGGCCACCGACGGTCCGTTCTCGTCAGCCGGGACCGAGATCCCGGCCGTGCCGGGCGCGCTGTCGTGGACGGCCGCGACGGTCATGACGTGCGGGTTTCCTGACCCGGCGTCGTGGTGGCCGTGGGATCCGATGGTGTGCATCCAGCCGAGGCCGAGGATCACGGCGAGGAGGAACAGCAGGCGCGGGGTTCTCGTCGCCGTCATCGCCACCACCCCCTCGAATACCAATGGAGCCATACCCGTGGCGGGTATGGCTCCAGACTATATACCCCCCACGCGTATATTGCGTGCGCGGGGGCCCGTCAGACCATCGACAGGTGCACGTGGTTGGTGTGGTCGGCGGCGGCGCCGCCTCCGCCCGAGTAGGGACCCCAGCCGAAGCCGCGTTCCCAGATCTGGCGATACCAGATCACGTACTTGACCCCGAGACGGTCGGCGTGCTTGACGAACCATCCAGCGAGGTTGTCGCCATAATCCTTGTCGCCTCCACCCGCGTCGGAGTCCGAGAAACCGCCCGGCGTGACCGAGAAGTCGCAGGCCTTGCCGAGCGGATGGTCACCGTCGCCGCCGGGGCGGAAGCACGAGACGTAACGCCGGAAACCGGCGATGTTCGCCTGGTCGCGAGCGTGTTTGGTCCGGGGGCTGACGCACGAGCCGGTGGTGGAGTCGTTGACCGAACAGCCCTCGGACGGGTAGGACCCGTCGGGGTTGCGCGGTGCGGCGTCCGGCACGCGGGCGTTGTCGGTGGTCGGCCCCTGGGCGGAGTTGCCGCCGCGTCCGGCGAGCTGGTCGGCCGCCGCGTCGCGCGCGTCCTCCATCTTGCCGAGGGCCTTGTCCTGCTTCTCGATCTCCTCTTCGAGGAGTTCCTCCTCGGCGGCGAGATCGTCGCGCGCCTCGACGAGGCGGTTGACGGTCTTGGCGCTCTCGTCACCGAGGTAGTTCACGATCATCGCCCGGTCGATGGCGAGGTCGAGCGATTCGGCGCCGAGGATGGCCGTCGCCGAGCTGAGGTTGCCGCCCGCGTAGGCCGCGGCCGCGATCTCCTCGACCTGGGCGGTCAGTTCCTCGACCTTCGTCTTGTTCTTCTTGATCTGCTTCTCGACGGTCTTCGCGCGCTTCTTCGCCGCCGTGAGGTCCTCTTCGGCCTCGATGTAGTCCGAGATCGCCTTCTCCAGGTCGGAGTCCAGGTCGCCCTCGTTCGGGTCGGCCAGCGCCGGACTGGGGATCGCGGTGGTCAGGAGCACCAGAGCCACGGCGAACAGCGTCAACGGCAGCCACCGGCGCCGGACGGACAGTGGGGTCACGTGTGCAGTCCTTCTTCTCGGCACCGCCTACCGGGTTAGCTGACGGGTTCGGGCCGAAGGTCGCCCTACCGCTGACGCGGATTCACCCCGGTTCCCCGAAACGACGAGGAGGTGGTTCCCCGGTTCGCCCCGGGAGGCGATTCGGCGGCGGCCGCCGTCGGCGCCCCACGGGCGTCGGTTCGGCCGGCGGCCTGGCAGCCACCGTACCGGAACCCACCCGCCGCCTACTAGGCGAGTTCGTAGAGGTCACGGTGACGCAACGTGCGTTCCCTTCACGTCAGGCCGATCCTCAGCCCGTTCTCAGCGAAGTCAATAAGGTTTGAACAACCGTTCCCACGACGAAGGCGAGCCGCTCATGCCACGTAGCCGACGCACCGGCCGGATCATCGCGCTGACAGCGGCCGCGGCCGCGCTCGGCGCCGCCGCCTGGTCCTTCCGCGACGTCCCGGCCGCCCTCGGGCGCCGTCCCCGCCGCGAGCGTCTGGCCAGGCTGGCCGACTCACCGCAGTTCCACGACGGCGCCTTCCACAACGCCGACGGCCTCGGCGCGGCCACCATCACCAGCATCGGCTCGGTGCTGGCCGACCGCCGGGCGAACACGGCCCCGACGAAACCGCTGCGGCCGGTCCCGCTGGCCCTCCCCGACCCCGATCCGGGCCCGGGTGCCCACGTCACCTGGTACGGGCACGCCTCGGCGCTGGTCGACATGGACGGGGCCCGCTTCCTCCTCGACCCCGTGTGGAGCGACCGCTGCTCCCCCAGCCGACTCACCGGCCCACGCAGGCTGCACCCGGTACCCGTCGAACTGGCCGACGTCCCGCACGTCGACGCCGTCCTGATCTCCCACGACCACTACGACCACCTCGACATGCCGACGGTCAAGGCCATCACCCGGGAACGGACCGCGCCCTTCCTGGTGCCGCTCGGCATCGGCGAGCACCTGGAACGCTGGGGCGTGCCGCCCGAACGAATCATCGAACTCGACTGGGACGAGTCGCACACCGTCGCCGGGGTGACGCTCACCCTCACCGCCGCCCAGCACTTCTCCGGACGCGGTTTCAAACGCAACACCAGCCTGTGGGGCTCCTGGGTGCTCGCCGGAAGCGGGCACCGCTTCTTCTACACCGGCGACTCCGGCTACTTCGACGGCTACCGCGCCATCGGTCAGGAGTACGGCCCCTTCGACGCGACCCTCGTCCAGATCGGCGCCTACAGCCCGTCGTGGCCGCACATTCACATGACGCCCGAGGAAGCCGCCCAAGCGCACCTCGACCTGCGCGGCGGGCTGCTCATCCCGGTGCACTGGTGCACCTTCGACCTGGCCTTCCACGCCTGGGGCGAGCCCGTGGACCGGCTCTGGCGAGAAGCGAAGGCCCGCGGCATCGCTCTGACGATCCCCCGGCCCGGGCAGACCGTGGACATCGCCGCCGCCCCCGAACCCGACGGATGGTGGCAAGGCCTGGCCTGATCGGTGCCAGACTGGACGCATGCCTGAGCTACCGGAGGTGGAGGCACTCGCGCGGTTCCTGACCGCGCGCACACGCGGCTACGAAATCAAGCGGGTCGACGTCGCGTCGATCTCGGTGCTCAAGACCTACGACCCGCCGCCCACCGCCCTGCACGGGCGCACCATCGACGCCGTCGGCAGGCACGGGAAATTCCTCGACCTGACCATCGGCGGCCTGCACCTGATCGTGCACCTCGCCCGCGCGGGCTGGCTGCACTGGCGCGACAACCTGCCGTCCAAACCACTCGGACCCGGCAACAAAAGCCCCGTCGCCCTGCGCGTCGCCCTCGAAGACGGCTCCGGATTCGACCTCACCGAACACGGCACGAAAAAACGCCTCGCGGTCTACGTCGTCGACGACCCGGCGAAAGTCCCCGGCATCGCGACACTCGGACCCGACCCACTCGGCGAAGAACTCGACCCCGCCGCATTCGCCGCACTGCTCAACGGCAAACGCACCCAGATCAAAGGCCTCATGCGCGACCAGAAAATCATCGCCGGAATCGGCAACGCCTACTCCGACGAAATCCTGCACGCCGCGAAAATGTCGCCGTTCAAACTCGCGAACACCCTCACCGACAACGACATCACCACCCTCTACAACGCCATGATCACCACCCTCCGCGAAGCCACCACCGACGCCGGCGAACTCGCCGCAGGAGACCTCAAAGCCCACAAGAAAGAAACCATGCGAGTCCACGGACGCACCGGACAACCATGCCCGGTATGCGGCGACACGATCCGCGAAGTGTCCTTCGCCGACTCCTCACTCCAGTACTGCCCCACCTGCCAGACAGGCGGGAAACCCCTCGCCGACCGGCGGATGTCGAGGCTGCTCAAGTGAGATGGGGTTGAGGGCTGTGCTGGTTTGGGCGGCGTGAACGAAACCGCCTTTGCGGCATGGGATCGGGCTGCGGCCCGCCGCCGGTGCCGGGTCCCCGGCGTGGGCGGGTGAGCGAGACTCGCTGTGGGCGGGATGGCTGCGGCCGGTTCCCGGGCCTGCGGGAGCCGCGAAGCGAGGCCTGGCCCTTGACGGGAACGCTGTAGGCGGGTTCCCTGGCCTGCGTGGGTGAGCGAAGCGAGACTCACGCTCGCGGGACCGGCGTCTTGGGTTCCCGGCGTCGGTGGGTGAACGCTGCTGTGCCTGTTTGGGCGGCGCGAACGAAACCGCCTGAGAGGTATGGGATCGGGCTGCGGCCCGCCGCCGGTGCCGGGTCCCCGGCGTGGGCGGGCGAGCGAAGCGGGGCTCGGCCTTGGCGGGCCGCTGCGGCCGGGGTTCCCTGGGCTGCGTGGGTGAGCGAAGCGAGACTCACGCTCACACTCGCGGGGCCGCGTCTTGGGTTCCCGGCCTTGGTGGGTGAACTTGAAGAACCTGTGCTTGTTTGGGCGGCGCGAACGAAACCGCCTGAGAGGTATGGGATCGGGCTGCGGCCCGCCGCCGGTGCCGGGTCCCCGGCGTGGGCGGGCGAGCGAAGCGGGGCTCGGCCTTGGCGGGCCGCTGCGGCCGGGGTTCCCTGGGCTGCGTGGGTGAGCGAAGCGAGACTCACGCTCACACTCGCGGGGCCGCGTCTTGGGTTCCCGGCCTTGGTGGGTGAACTTGAAGAACCTGTGCTTGTTTGGGCGGCGCGAACGAAACCGCCTGAGAGGTATGGGATCGGGCTGCGGCCCGCCGCCGGTGCCGGGTCCCCAGCGTGGGCGGGCGAGCGAAGCGAGACTCGGCCTTGGTGACACTGCTGCGCGCGGGTTCCCTGGCCTGCGTGGGTGAGCGAAGCGAGGCTCACGCTCGCGGGATCGGCGTCTTGGGTTCCCGGTGTTGGTGGGTGAGGTTTTAAGGGCCTGTGCTTGTTTGGGCGGCGCGAACGAAACCGCCTTGCGGGTATGGGATCGGGCTGCGGCCCGCCGCCGGTGCCGGGTCCCCGGCCTGGGCGCGGAAACGCGGCCGGGGTGCCCGGCGTGGCGGGCAAGCGAGCGAGACTCGCCCCCAGCGGGACCGCCCCTCACCCCGCCCCGCCCCGCCTACAGCCGCTGCCAGAGCTCGCGGATGCGCTCGGCGACCAGTTCCGGGCGTGTCACCACCGCCAAATGGTCAGCGTCCTCGACGACCACCGGCCAGCCCCTCTTCTCCGCTTCGGCGGCCTCGTCGACGTACCCCTCGCTGAGCCGCAGGTACGCGCCCGGCCGGTCCGTGACGTCCGGAGCCGTCTCCGCGAAGTACGCGAGCGGCAGCCGGGGCAGGTCGGCGGAGAACCTACCCCGCACCCCGGGATCGGGCAGCAGACTCGCGATCGCCTCGGCGGGGAACCACTCGTCCCAAGGCCGCAGGACACCGTCCTCGGCCAGTCCCCGCAGGTGCTCGGCCAGCCCAGGCGGGGCGGTGTCGAACCAGGTCCGGCCCGGATACGGCAGCAGCGCGTCGACATAGATGAGGCCTCCCACGCCGTCACCGCGCGACTCGATCAGATCCGCCGCCGCGGCGAGCAACGCGCCGGCGCCGCTGTGCGCGACGAGAACGGCGCCGTCGGGTGCCACGTCGGCCACGGCCTGGGCGAAGGCGGGATAGTACGGCGGCCCGCCCGCGTCCGCGAGGGACGCGACCACCGTCCCCGCTCCCAGGATCGCGGCGACCGGCGCCCAGGACAGCGGACCCACGAGAGGGCTGTGCACGAGAACGAAAGGCGGCATCCCCCCACGCTAGCGGCCCGAACGCGATGTCCGATCTCCGCCGGTCGGCGGGCCGCACCGGTGTCAATGTCGAGCCCGAACCGCGTTTCCCGACCCGCCAAAGGACATCGACGTGCACAGGACGGTAGACCTCAAGGTCCTCTACTTCGGCACACCCGTGGTGCTCCTCAGCACCCGCAACCCCGACGGCACCGCCAACCTGGCGCCGATGTCGTCGGCCTGGTGGCTGGGCTCCACCGCCGTGCTCGGACTGGGCAACTCCGGCCACACCACGGCCAACCTCCTGCGCGAACGGGAGGTCGTGATCAACCTGGTCCCGTCAACGATGGCCGACGCCGTCGACCGGCTGGCGATGACCACCGGCGCCGAGCACGTGCCACCGCGCAAGGCCGCGATGGGCTACCGGTACGAGCCGGACAAGTTCGCCGTCGCCGGACTCACCCGGCAGGACTCGGAGCTGGTCGCTCCCCCGCGCGCCGCCGAGTGCCCCGTCCAGCTGGAATGCCGCCTCCAGCAGGCCCACACCATCGGCACACCCGAACCGAGCGCCACGACCTTCGTCGTGGACGTCGTCCGCGCCCACGTCGCCGAGGAGCTGATCATCCCCGGCACCGACTACGTCGACCCCGTCGGCTGGGACCCGCTGATCATGAAGTTCTGCGAGTTCTTCGGCGGTGGACAGAACCTGCGGCCGTCGACGCTCGCCGAAGGCTGGCAGATGCCGCACCGGCCCGTGCTGACGCCCGCCGGCGGCTGAGACACCGGCGCGGATCCGCCCGGCCGACTCCGTCCACACCGCACGGACGGCGGGCGGATCCGCGTCCCCGCGGGGGCTTGCGTCTCGCCGCTAGGCTGTGCTCCAACACCCCTTGCGACCGGCCGCGCCACCCTCGATCTCCCTCCGACGGCGCCGTCGGCGCTGCCCTGGCGCGTAGGAGACCCCGGTGACGGAGAACGGCTCGGACATCACTCAGTACCCGACGGTGGAAACACCCGGGAATGTCGAGGGCATGCTCAAGGGCACGCCCGTCACCAAGAGCGCGACCGGCCTCGCCGAGAGCATCACCGGCGCCATCAGCGGCGACGACCGGCTCTCCTCGGCCGCGCACATCCCGGCCGACATCGGCATGCTCGCCATGGAGGGCATGCTCGCCCTCCGCGACCCGATCTACTGGCTGGCCAACGCCGGCCTGAGCATCATGATCGAACTCGTCCAGCCCTTCGAGGACCTCATCGAACTGGTCTCCGGCGACCCCGACGAGATGGGCCGCCAGCAGGAGGTCTGGGGCCAGGTCGGCTCCGCGCTGGAGGCCCTCAGCGGTGAGACCAGCTCGGCGGTCCAGGCGAACATGAACGGCTGGTCCGGACAGGACGCCGACGCCGCCAGTGAGCAACTCAACGCGCTCGGCGCGGCCATCCTCGCCGCCGCGCACGAGACCCAGAGCGTCAAGACGCTCCTCGGCTGGGCCAAGGCGCTCGCCGAGGCGATCTTCGCGGTCATCAAGTCCATCCTCGCCGAGCTGGTGTCCTGGCTGATCACCCGCGGCCTGATGGCGCTGGCCAACAGCACCTGGTCCTTCGGTGCCTCGATGGCCGCCTTCGTCCTGACCGGTTCGATCAAGGCCTTCCAGATGTTCAACCGGGCCATGAACAAGTTCATGCAGGCCAGCAAGATCTTCAAGGCCATCGCCGGTCCCATGATGAAGTTCCTCGGCAAGAACCCCTTCCGCGGGCTCACCGAGTACACGCTGTGGAAGAGCGTGCTGATCAAGGCCGGCATCGGCCTGCTCGGCGGCGCCGGTTCGGCCTTCGCGACCGGCAAGGACGCCGCGTTCGGCGGCCCGTCGGGCACACCGTCCCTGCCGGGCGGCGGAGGCGGGACCGGGATCATGGTCAACCTCGACGAGTTCGAGCAGATGGCCGGCGCCCTGGAAGGCCTGTCGAAAAACGCCGGCGGCATCAGCAAGGTCGCCCAGGACACCGCCGGAGCCGAGATGGTCTGGGGACTCCCCGGTACCTTTGGCTTCGAGAGCGCCTACAACGAATCCTGCGGCGGCCTGGTCCAGGCCATCGGCGAGATCGAGGGCGCCTTCAACGGCAACGCGATGCGCCTGCGCTCCTGCGGCGAGGCCTACAACGCCACCGAGGAGGCCGCCGCGGCCCACCTCAACAAGTTCCTCACCAAGTTCAAGTAGGGATCGGCATGGGGTACCGCGCGTTCGACGTCGCCCGCGACGCCAGGTGGGTGCTCCACGAGCAGTGGCTGCGGCCCGGCGAGGGCCTGGAGGCCTTCGCCGGAGTGACGCGAGCGCGCGCGTACACCGACGTGCCCGGCCTCGCCGAGGACGGAAGGCCCGAGTCGGCCTGGATCCTGCGGGCGATCAAGGCCGTCCTGCGGGTCGCCGGGATCATGTTCGTGCTCGCGCTCATCGGCGACGGGCAGCCACCGGGACGGCGGCGCCGGAACGCGCGGGCCGTCGTGCGCGGCCCCGGACCGGACTGCGAGGCCGTCCGGATCGCCCGGCCCGGACCGGTCGCGACGGGCGTCTGGGCGCTGTCCGACCAGCGGCTGGCGTTCCTGGAGGTCGACGAGGTCCCCGGCACCGAGATCGCCACCACCGGCGGCTACCACAAGCCCGCGCCGGTCACGGTGAAACCGCGAGTCGAGGTGCCCGCGAACGCCTTCCGCTACGAGGGCGTCGTCGACCTGCCCGAACAGCGTGGGAAGCCCTCCGGGAAGTACCACCGGGTCGTCTTCGGCGACGGTTCGGGCGTCGACATCCGCGAACTGTCGAACGTCACCGCCGGGTGACGCAACGCGTCCACCGGACGTCTCGGATGGAAACGGTAGCGTTCGGTCGCCCTCGTCCCTTTCTTTGATCTCCGCGTCCCTCTAGGGTATTTCGCAAGTTGGAACCCCCTCAGGCGGGAATCTCCCGCCTGGACGAGAGGACCGTCCATGGACATTGATCCGACCAAGGTGCGGCAGGTCGGCGGGAAGATCCGCCAGATCGGCGAGGACGCACAGGCCTTCCTCGGCAGGATGTCGGGTCCGGCCACCGGGTTGAAGAGCGTGGCGGGTCTCGGCTCGATCGCCGCGCTCCGGCAGGCCAACACGCGGCTGACCCGGCGCAGCTCGGACCTCGCGACCGCCTCCAGGCAGCACGGTCAGAACGTGATCACCGCGGCCGACAACCACGTCGCCAACGACGCCGCCCAGAAACGCGCGGTTGACCAGCTGACCCCGGCCCTGCCGGCGTTGGGACGCTGATCATGGTCGACTACAAGCACCTGCGCGACATGACCTTCGAGCCCCTCACCGAGTACGCCGACGCCGCCCGCAAGATGGCCACCGAAATGGAGAGCTACAGCACCGAGACCCAGCGCCAGAAGGTCGCGCTCGCCGCGGCCTGGTCCGGTGAGGACGCCACCGCCGCCGACGGCGCCCTCGGCAAGCACGCCACCGAGTACCAGGACACCTCCGGCCAGTACGGGCGCGTCGACGCGATCGTCACCAACCTCGTCGAACAGCTCAAGTGGGCCAAGCAGACCCTGGAATCGGCCATCGGGGTCGCCCCCTCCGTCCCCGCCCGCATCAACGACGCCGGCAGGGTCCGCGTCAACCGCGCCGCACTCGGTTCGAACCCGGCACCGGCCGCCGTCCAGGCGGCCGAATCGCGTGCACGCCAGGTCCAGGGGTACATCGACCAGGCCGTACAGCACGCCACCGAGTCCGACGAGAAGGCCAAGGCCCAGCTCGCCGAGGTCCGGCCCGAGCCCGTCACCGTCCCCCGCGGTGCGCGCCCGCCCGTCGGTGACTTCAACATGGCGCAGATGGCCAACGCCGACGCGATCATCAGGGTCGGCGAGCGCCTCGGCATCAGCGAGCGCGGCCAGGCGATCGCGCTGGCCACGGCGATGCAGGAGAGCAATCTGAAGAATCTGGCCAACAGCACGATGCCCGACTCGCTGTCGGTGCCCAACGAGGGCACGGGCAAGGACCACGACTCGGTCGGTTTGTTCCAGCAGCGGCCCAGTCAGGGCTGGGGGACGATCAAGGAGTGCATGGATCCCGAGTACTCGGCCGGGGCGTTCTACAAGGGACTCCAGGGTGTGAAGAACTGGGAGAACCTGGATCTGACGGTGGCCGCGCAGCGGGTGCAGCGGTCGGCCTACCCGGATGCCTACGCGAAGTGGGAGGACGAGGCCTACGCGGTTCTGCGGTCCCAGCGCGTCCCCTAGGGACGGTGACATGACGAGGGCGCCCCACCCCCGGGGCGCCCTCGCGCTTGTTCAGACCCGGTCGGCGGCGATGAGCAGGTAGTGGAAGCTGCCTTCGCGGTAGGCGGTCAGGAAGGACTCCTCGATGCCCGTGGCGACCGGGGACTTCGCGCGGAGCTCCCAGTACGGGATCGTCGCCGAGGTCAGGTCGATGACGTGCATGGGGACGAGCCGGTTGGCCGCCATCGCCTTGAAGTAGGCGCTGCGCGGGTGGATGTTGCAGGTGTAGTGCTCGTCGATGCGGCTGACGGCCTTGGAGCGGCCGCCGGTCACGTCGTTGTAGCAGCCGGTGATGGTGACGTAGCGGCCGCCGAACCGCAGTTGCCGGGAGTGTTCGGCGAAGAGTTCGAAGAGGTCGACGTACATGGTCGACTCGTTGTTCCAGATGGCCTTGCGCGAGGCGCCGTCGAAGCCGGTGTCGAGCATGTTGCGGAAGTGGAAGCGGACCTGGTCGGACACGCCGCGCTTGCGCGCCTGCTCGTTGGCGAACTCGACCTGGTATTCGGAGATGGAGACGCCGTCGACTTCGCAGCCGAAGCGCATGTTGGCCATGACGCTGCCACCGCCGCGGCCCGAGCCGGCGTCGAGGAGACGGTCGGTGGGCCGCACGTCGCCGAGGTGGTCGAGCAGGACGTCGGCCTGGGCCGTCTCCAGGCGGTGCAGTTCGGCGATGACGCGGTCGTCGCGGGTGCCGGCGGGACCGTCGAGGACCGACGGGTCGTAGTCGCCGACACCGTAGTGGTGGTGGTAGATCCCGTCGACGTCGCCGAGCAGCAGGTTCACGCTGTCCTGGCGGTTGTTGTTCCAGTAGGCCGCGACGGATTCCTGGTAGGCGCTGCGCAGCACGTTGGCGGTGGTCGTGGTCATGGACTGATCCCCCTCATGTTCGTCGTTGGAAGCGGCCGGGCCGCCGCGGTCCGGCCGGCGCGTTTCACGCCCCCGAGTAGCGGGCGGTGCCCCGGTGCCATTCGCGGTTACCGCCGAGCCAGGCCCACACGGCGGCGAGGAAACGGCCCAGCCGCGGTGACCCGGTCGCCGACAGGAAGGCCGACTCGGCCTCGAAGGTGCGCACGAGGTCGTCGTGGACGGCGACGCTGCGGCGGACGGCCTCCTCGGTCGAGCAGTTCTCCTCGACCGCGATGACCATCGGGAGGTTGAAGTCGACGAGGCCGGAGGCGTCGGATTCCTTGGCGGTGGAGTAGAGGTCGTTGACGATGACGCTCGCGCTGGCGGCGAAGGAGACGGCCCGGCGTACGCGCGGGTCGTAGTACTCGGCGGCGGGGAGCCGGTAGCCGCCGACGACGTCGACGAGGGCCATGCAGGGCAGGAAACTGTTGTCCTGGCGGTTGACCAGGTACTCCCAGACCGGCGGGACGCGCTCGGAGGCGCGCCAGGAGCCCTCGGTGTCGTAACCGACGAAGAGGGAGGCGATCTCCTGGCGGAGGCGGTTGACCTGTTCGATGTCGGCGTAGCGGGCGAGATGCTCGAAGGCCCCGCGCAGCGCGCGGAGGACGGGATCGCGGCCGACCGCGCGTTCGAGGTCGGCGGCGTAGCGCGGGGGCAGGTGGGCCGGGTCGACGACGGCGTTGGCGACGCCGAGCCGGGCGCCGAGCAGCGTGAGGTCGGAGCCCTGGGTCTCGTCGTCGCAGTAGTGGTCGTCGGTGGCCCACTCGGCGAGCGCGCATTTCCCGGCGGCGGTGAGGCGGTCGGGGTCGTCGCTGTCGGGGTGGGTGAGCATGACGAGGCGGCCGAAGTTCGCGCCGCGCACCTCTTCGACGCGTCCGGGGTAGATGCCGATCCGCTCCGCCCATGCGACGAGCCGCTCGTTGACCTCGTCGCCGAGTGCGACGTCGTCGCGCAGCGCCTCGGGACAGTAGATCTCGGGTTCGCGTCGCGTCGGCTCCGGCGTGTCCGACTCGGCGGTCGCGGTATGGCCGCCGGCGGGCCGCAGGGCGCTCGTGCCGATCCCTCCCGGACCGGTCCGCAGGAGCGCGCCGACGACGAGGTCGGACGTTTCACGCGACGCGATGGGCGTCGCCGCCCGGGAGAGCAGGGACACGGGGCGGTCCTCCTCGACGAGGGTGGGAACGGTCGCGGGTCACCGCGACCATGGCCAGTGTCGTGAGTTTCGCCGACGGGACGCCCAGGCGCGCCGGAGTGTCATGTATTGGACATGTCCGTATATCGAGGACTATCGACGCTTTCCGGGATGTGCGATCATCGTCGACATGGCCAAGCTCGTCCTCGACCTCCACGACATCTACAACAAGGGCGACCACATCGACCGCGCGCTGAAGGACATCGTCGACCAGGCGATCAGCAAGAAGATCAAGCTGGTCGAGATCATCCCGGGCAAGGGTTCGGGGGCGCTGAAGAAGAAGGTGCTGCGGTTCCTGGACCGCAAGGACATCAAGGCGCTGTACCACCGGGTCGAGAAGGACGGGCAGAACTGGGGAAGGCTGTTCGTGCATTTTCGGTTCAAGTGACCCGCTGGGATCCCACGTCCCCTGCCGACCGTGCGCACCGATTCAGCCGTTTCGCCATCCGCTCACGCCGGGTTCCCGACTGATCCGGTACCGCCAAGGCCTGCCGGAGAACGGCCGCCGCCTCAGCGAAGTCGCCTTCCTTTACCAGCCAGATGCTGTACCGATCGGCGACTCCTGGGTCCGTGCTTCCCGCAGCGACCGCCTCCCGATAGCGGGCGACGGCGGTCCGGAGGTCGCCGCCCTTCTCTGCACGCAGTCCGGCATCGGCGGCAAGGGCGGCAAGGGTTCCGTTGTCCCCTTCATCGGTCGCCAACGTGGCCAAGGCCGACCGCAACAGCTCGCCTTCGCCGGGATCCATGTTGCCGTAACGGTCGTATCCACGCGACACCCCTAGCAGGGTGGGAAGGACCGCGACGCGAAGGGCGGGCGGCAGTCGGCGATAAAGGGACACGAACATGGGCACGGTCGGAGCGATCGCCACATAGGCGAGCAACTCCCGCGCAGCCTCGGCTCCGCTGCGGTCGCAGTACACGGATTCGACGTAGGCCCGGAGTGTGTCATCTCGCCGTCCCTTCTGGTACCTGGTGGTGCGGGCGAGGGCCAGCCAAGCGCGGGAGATCCACGGATCGGACGCCTTGATGAGTTCGTCGAGAATGCCGCGCACGTTCCGCTCCAGCCGGGGCCACGCCTTTGGGGACCGGTCATAGTCCGCGTCGACCTCTTCACAGGAGCGCTCCGCCACCTCAAGCGCTGCACGCGCAGCAGGATGAAGGCCGGATAGGTAGGGCTGCGGTTGATCAAGACGGTGCAGCAGGCCATCCAGCACTGCGGCAATGGTCGTGGACGAACCGAACAGCTCCGGCGACAGCCCCAGCGGCGCGGGATCGATCGACAATGTCACCCAGAGCCCGAGATCGCTGTCCTCAACCTGTGCGGGACACGCCGGCAGCCGCCCGCTGTTGGCCAGCGCGAATCGCAGGAGCATCGGGTGCACCTGCCGAGCAATGTCCTTTGCGAGATAGCCGACATGATGCGTCTGGACGTACACCGCAACAGCTTCCGGGTATTCGGCGAAGGGCGGCGCTGGCACGAGTACACCGATGAGCAGGCCATTGGGTTCGCGGTCTCGCACAGCGCGCTGGATCGAGTCCTGCCGGAATGATTCGCCGACCACGTCCACCTGTGTTCGTCCGGGGAGCCATGCTGGAGGCGCCACCAACTGCGGCAGTCGCGACGGGGTCTCCGACTGCGGATCTCGCACCGGCCAGACAGGCATGACACACTCCACTTCCGCACGCCCAGCCTCCTTTCCGAGTGTAAGCGTCTTGTCGCCATCAGCGTGCGGTTCCGCCGGCTCAACGAAGAGTCGGCCTGCCGAGCTTCGAGACGCCCCAGAAGTGCGTCAAGCCAAGAACTGGGGAAGGCTGTTCGTGCACTTCAGGTTCAAGTAGTTCACACGGGTATGTCCGCCCGCGTGTTCTTCGCCGGAGACGGCGACACCGAGCGGCCAAAGCGACGTGAGTGGGCCGGTCTACTGTCGGTGCATGACCCTCCCCGAGTACGGTTTCGGATTCACCAGCAGTGACCACGCCGGATACCGGGTGGTCAAGCTCGTCGGGGAGCTCGACGTCGCCATGCTCGGTGCGCAGGAGGCGGAATTCCTCGCGCTGTTCGTCGACGCGCCGGCCGGGGTCGTCGTCCTGGACTTCGCCGACGTTGCCTTCTGCGACTCCACCGGTCTGGGCATCCTCATCAAGGCCGCCAGATACTCCAGCGGCGTCTCCGGCCACGTGCGCATCGCCGCGGCCCAGGAGCACATCGCGCGGCTGATCACGTCCAGCGCGCTCGACCGCGCGCTGCCCTTGTTCCCGACGATCCAGGCGGCGGCCGCACCGGCGGGCTGACCACCGTCATGGGCGGCGCTCGGTCCGGTGCTGGATCGGCGCCGACGCGGGGTCTCCCTCGGGCCGTGTGGCCGGGTTCGGGTCGACGACGCCCGTGAGCGCCGCGGCGTGGTCGGTCGCCGACATGGAAGGCCCGAGCCACTCGCACAGCAGGATGGTCGCGTCGTCGCGCAGGTGACCGTCGTGGTGCTCCAGGAAGGTCTCGGTGAAACGGCGCAGCGTCTCCGGCACGGGCAGCCGATCGGCGTGGCGGCGGATCAGGAAGTCGGAGAACCGGTCCCGGCCGAAGGACTCGCCTTCGCGGTTGCGCGCGTCGGTGATGCCGTCGGTGTACAGCAGGATCCGGTCACCGGGCTCCAGCTGCTCGACGCAGGCGGGATTGCGCACGTCGAGGCCGGTGCCCATGGGATGCGAGGGCGGGCACTCCAGGATCGTGCTCCAGCGCGACCCGCGGATGAGCATGGGCGGCGGATGACCGCGGTTGACCCAGGTGAACTCCCCCGTGCGGGTGTCAAGCGTGGCCAGAACGCCGGTGGCGTAGCGCTCGTACCGGTACTGCTCGATCAGGGCCGCTTCGATCAGGTCGCCGACCTCCAGCAGATCGGCGCCCTGCCGGCGGCCGTTGCGGCAGGCCGCGACGGCCAGGTTGGCCGTCAGGCCGGCGGCCATGTCGTGGCCCATCGCGTCGAAGATCGAGAGGTGGACGAACGGGCCGTCGGTGCCGTAGTCGAAGGCGTCGCCGCTGATCTGGTAGGCCGGTTCCATCGAGGCGGAGATGACGACCCGGCCGTCGGCGTAACTGCGGGCGTTGGTCAGCCGCCACTGCATCTCGGCGGCGATACTCAGCGGCTCGGTCCGCACCAGCCGCGCCAGCGTGTCGCTGTTATCGCGTTTGCTCACGACGATGAGGGCCACGAGCGCGGCCAGCCGGTCGACGTCCTCACGGGCGTGTTCGTCGCCGTACTCGCAGCGGACGCGCAGCAGCCCCAGCCGGTCGGTGCCGTCGATCAGCGGCACCCACCAGTGGAAGCCCTCCTCGTCGGGCGGCTTCACGTCGATGGTGATGCCGAGTTGGTAGGCCCGGCCGGGGACGGTCGCCTCGACGGCGATCTCGTCGGCGTGCGCGTCCCCCACCGTCCCGACGCCGGGAACCAGCCTCAACGTCCGCCGCTGCAGGTCGCCGAGGTAGATCACGACCTCGGCGATACCCGCGTGGGCGGCGCACTCCGCCGTCCGGGCGGGTAGCAGCTCCAGCGGCATCAGGTGGCTGGCTCCCAGAAGATCGCCCAGCATGCGACGGCTGCCCACATCTCGTTGAGCGTCCCTCACGTTCCGCACCCGCTTTCGTGTCGAGGCCCCGTGTCCCACCTTGCCCCTTGCATGTACCCAGCGGAGCGGGAACGAAGCAGGCAGTAGAGGGTGAGGCCGGTCTCGCTTCGTGAACCCCCGTGTCAGCGGCGTCGTCAGGACGGTGACGGCCCGGTGTCAGCGCACCCGAACAACCTGGGGGCATGACCGGTTCAGCGACCTGAACCGCACCGCCACATCGACACCTCCAGGAGTTTCGGCCATGTACAACTTCGCCACCGCCGCCCCGATCACCACCGTCCTGCGCATCCCCGCCGGACGCGTCCGGTTCATCGCGACCGACCGGACCGACACCGCCGTCGAGATCGCACCCGCGAACGCCGCGAAGTCCCGCGACGTCAAGGCCGCCGAGCACACCACCGCCGACTACGCCGACGGCGTCCTGCGCATCGAGACCGCGACGAAGAACCGGTACCTCGGATCCACCGGATCCATCACGGTGACCGTCGGCCTGCCGGCCGGCTCCCACGTCGAGGCGGTGGCGGAGAGCGCCGAGCTGCGGACCGTCGGCCGGCTCGGCGACGTCTCCTTCGAAGGCGCGTACCGCCGGATCGAGCTCGACGAGGCCGCGAGCCTGCGCCTCACCGCGACCGACGGCGACGTCGAGGTCGCCCGCGTGACCGGCCCTGCGCGGATCACCACCACACGGGGTGACATCTCGGTCGCCGAGGCCTTGAGCGGCGAGGTCGTCCTCCGCACCCAGGCCGGCGACATCACTGTCGCCGCCGCCGCGGGCGTCTCGGCGACCCTGGACGCGGGGACGAGCCACGGCCGCATCAGCAACGCCCTCAAGAACGGCGGCGGCGGTGTGCTCGACATTCACGCCACCACGTCGATCGGCGACATCACCGCTCGCAGCCGGTGAACCTCGACCCGCCGGGCTTCCGCCGTTGAAGACGGGTTCCCGGCGCGGTCGAGGCCGAGGACGGGTGGTGGACCGGGCCGTCGGCGTTCGCCTCGGACGCCGGCGGCCTGGTCTCCACTGTGGATGCTCACGCGTGCACCCGCGGACGCCGCTCGTCTCGGGCGCACGGAGACCGACGGATCCCGCCACGGCCCGCGCACGAGCATCCGTCACGACCGGATCCGGACCATGCCACCTGCCGCTTCGCCTCCGCCGAGATCGGATTCCCGGCCTCCACCTGCGGCTCCCCTGCTCTCACCGAAAGACGGGCCCGTGCCCCGCCTCCGCTTGGCATCATCGCCAATTCGACGGTAGATTCGGCTTATGTCCGTATTTGCACGCATCGGTCAAGGCGTGGTCGCGCCATCCCCCACCTCGGCGCGGGGTCGGTCGGCGTGAACGGATCCGACGACGAACCGGCGGGCGACGGGAGGGAGGACACCCTGCGCGTCATGCGGGAGCGCTTCGGCGCCGACCCGCGGGCCGCGACCGTCCTCGTCGACGGCGACGGCCGGATCTCGTTCTTCGACCGCCGCGCCGAAGAGCTCACCGGCTTCGCCGCCAGCGACGTCCTCGGCCGCGCGGTCAGCATCCTGTCGGCCGCCGCGATCCCGCTGACCGCCGAGGAGTTCGTCAGGCGCGTCGGGACCGACGGCGAGGACCGCGGCGTGCTCCCGCTCCGGCTCGCCGACGGGACCGCGCGGCTGGTCGCGATCCGCACGCACCGCATCCGGATCCCCGACGAGGCCCACACCTTCCTCCTGCACCTCCTCGACGTGTCCCCCGGGCCGCACTCCGACACCCATCCCGGGCTCCTCGACGCGGTCT
This sequence comes from Phytomonospora endophytica, assembly GCF_014202425.1. Lineage (GTDB taxonomy): Bacteria > Actinomycetota > Actinomycetes > Mycobacteriales > Micromonosporaceae > Phytomonospora > Phytomonospora endophytica. The sequence continues at coordinate 366,992 of NZ_JACHGT010000007.1, forward strand.
TCCATCAGTCGCCCTACGGCGTCGTCGTCCTCGACGAGCAGCTGCGCTTCGTCATGATCAACCAGATGATGGCCGACGCGAACCGCCGCCCGGTCGCCGACCACCTCGGCCGGCACGTCCGCGAGGTCTTCGACACGCCGGAGATGGAACGCTACGAATCCTTGATGCTGGACGTCATGCGCACCGGGAAACCGGTGTTCGACCTGCGCGTGCCCGGCCATCCCACCAGCGAACCCGGTTCATGGGGCGTCTGGTCGGCGTCCTGGTTCCGGGTCGAGAGCTGGTGCGGATCGCCCCTGGGCATCTGCGGCATCATCTACGAACTGCCGGGGCAGGCGCCCTTCGAGCTCGACCGGGCCCGCACCCGCGAACGCTCGCGCCTTCTCAGCCGGCTCGGCGCGCTCCAGGGCGCGACGCTCGACATGGAAGCCGCGGCCACCGGCCTCGTCGAGGTCCTGACCACCGAATTCTGCGAACTCGCCGTCATCGACGTGCTCGACGCCGTGGCGGCCGGGGAGCCGATGCCCGAGGAGATCGAGGACACGACGCTCGTCCAGCGCCTCGCCGCCGCGACCCGGCTCGACCACCCCGCGGCCCGCGCGCTCATCGACCGCGAAGCGGTGCGCCCGGTCGCGGAGACGAACGCGTTCTCCGCCGTCCTCGCCGACGGTCAGGCGAGGCTGATCCGCCTGTCGGCCGGCGATCCGGCGCCCGACGCCGGGGCCGACGTGACCGACGCGGCCACCGCCGCCGACTTCGACTCCGCCGTGATCGCGCCGATGCGCGCACGGAACACCATGATCGGCGCACTGACCTGCCTGCGCACCGCCGACCGGGACTCCTTCGACGAGGAGGATCTCGACCTGGTCCAGGAGGTCGCCAACCGCACCGCGCTGGCCATCGACAACGCGCGCCTGTACCGGGAGGAGAAGCAGGCCGCGCTCCTCCTCCAGCTGAGCCTGCTCCCACAGCGGCCGCCGGAGACGCCCGAGGCGTCGATGGCGTACCGCTACCTCCCGAGCCGCACGACGGGACGCGTCGGCGGTGACTGGTTCGACACGATCGTGCTCCCGGGCCGCCGTATCGCCATGGTCGTCGGCGACGTCGTGGGGCACGGGATCAACGCCGCTGCCACCATGGGCCGCTACCGCACCGCCGTGCAGGCGCTGAGTTCGGTCGGTCTCGACCCGGCGGCGCTGCTCACCCGCCTCAACGACGTGGTCGCGACCTTCGGCGAAGGCGCGATGGCCACCTGCCTGTACGTCCTCTACGACCCGCACCAGCATCGTTGTGTGGTCGCCTCCGCCGGGCATCCACCGCTGATCATGGGGCACCCCGACGGTTCCGCGCGGCCGTTCGAGCCCCCGCCGGGACCGATGCTCGGCGTCAACGGCGACGTGGTCTACGCCAGCGCGGGCGTCGAGACCCCACCCGGCACGCGGCTGCTGCTCTACAGCGACGGCCTCGTCGAGTCCCGGACCCTTGAACTCGGCGAAGGCGTCGCCCGCCTCGTCCGGCGGCTGGGCAACGGCCACGGCGACCTGTCCCAGCAGGCCGATCTGCTCCTCGCGGCCGCCCCCGACGACGCCCGCGACGACCGCACGCTGCTGCTGGCCGAGTTGCACGGTCTACGACGGGATCAGCCGCCGGTTTCCTGACCCACGCCTTCAGGTTCGGGTGGCCCCGTCGCCGAGCCGCGTCGCGTGGCGGCGACCGCCCGCCGGACCTGCCCGCGCGGGGAAAAAGGCTAGTGTTCCAGGCGTGACTGCGACTGTGATCCGCCTGGCCCGTTTCCCGGTGAAGTCGATGCTCGGCGAGGACCTCGACGAGGTCGAGGTCGAGGAGCGCGGCATGGTCGGCGACCGGCTCTGGGCCGTGACCTATCCCGACGGCAAACTCGGCAGCGGCAAGAACAGCAGCCGCTTCCGCCGTACCGAGGGCCTCCTGCACTACACGGCCCGCGCCGGTGAGGGCGGCACTCGCCCGCACGTCACCGTCCCCGGCGGCGAACCGCTGCGCGACGACGCCCACCTCGCCGAACTGCTCGGCGCACCCGTGAAGCTGTCGCGCGAGTCCGACGTCGACCACTTCGACGACGGCCCGATCTCCATCGCGACCACCGCCTCCCTGCACGCCCTGGGCGCACTGCTCGGCGACGCCGAACCGGTCGACGTGCGGCGGTTCCGCAAGAACATCGTCCTCGACACCGCCGAGCCGTGGATCGAGGAGGAGTGGGTCGGCCGTGTCCTCGCCGTCGGCGAGCGGCTGCGTCTGCGTGTGGTCATGGCGCTGCCCCGCTGCGTGATGACCACCATGGCTCAGGGCGAGGACCTGCCCGCCGACAACCGCGTCCTCAAGACCGTCACCAGGGAGCGCGACCAGTGCTTCGGCATTGTCGCCGAGGTCGTCACGCCCGGGGCGATCCGTGTGGGGGACGACGCGCGCGTCGTCTGAGGGATCCGGCGAGCGTGCGGGGTCATCTCATGTGGACTTCGGCGGCACCGGGAGTCAGCCCCGCAGGGTGGCGATGGCCTGCTCGATGCGCCGCCGGCGTGTCTCGGGCTTCTTCGCGCTCTCGACGGCGAGGACGTGCTGGCGCTTGCGGCCGTCCGTGAGGCCGTCGTAGGCGGCGCGGGCGGCCACGTCGTCGTCCAGGGCGCGGGCGAAGTCCGGGGGCTCGACGACGACGCGCGGCTCGGTGTCGAGCGTCAGCTCGACCTCGACCTCCTCGCCGATCCCGACGTCGGCGGCCCGGCGGTTGGCGTTGCTGAAGCCGAGCAGGTGGCGGCCGCGCATGATGGCGACCCGGCTCCGCCAGGAGTGCCCGTTGACCGTGATGGTCACCGGCGGGCGCGCGCCACCGCCGAGGGCCTCCACGACCTCGGGTGGGACCTCCAGCCCTCGCATCGGTTCGGGCGGCTCGACGACGCTGCGGAACTTCACGGTGGATTCCCTGTCGGTCGGTGCGGAATCGGGAGACATCGTGGTGACCCTTTCACGGGCGGGCGGGGGAATGTGACGGATGGCCGGAAAGCCCGGGCACGGTCGGCGTTCTCGGGTGGGAGAGCGCCCCGGTGTGGCCGGTGGCGGCCACACCGGGCGCTTGAGCGGGCACCGTCCCGGGGCCCCGGCCGCTACTCCCCCGTGGCACCGTCGATGCGTTCGCGGAGGAAGTCGGCGTGCCCGTTGTGGCGGGCGTACTCCTCGATCATGTGCAGGTAGATCCACCGGAGCGTGTAGTCCTCACCGGGGCTGACCTCGTCGAGACCGAGCCCGGCGACGGCTTCCCGCGACCTGGCGACGCTCGCCTGGTAGCTGGCCAGGTCGTCGTCGGCTCGCGTGACGTCGACGGTGTCGCTGCCTTCCCTGGATCCCGGGACGTAGTCCCAGAAGAAGTGGTGGTCCGGTTCGCCGTCGAACGCGTGGAACCACGCCTCGACGGCGGACATGTGCCGGACGAGCCCGAGCAGCGACAGCGTCGACGGCGGTACCGACCGCAGCGCGAGCTGCTCCGGTGTGAGTCCGCCGCACTTGAGCAGCAGGGTCGCGCGCTGAAAGTCGAGGCGGTCGTCGAGGGCGGTCCGCTCGTCCACCGGATCGTTCGGCGGCTCGGGGCGCTCGGGCGTGTTCCATGTCGGCATTCCGGCGACTGTACGTTCCGGCCGGACGTGCGGCGAACCGTTTGGCCGGGGTCGTCGGTCACGCCGGCAGACGAAGCCGTGCCCGGCGATTGTCGGCCGCGCCTCGGCGGCACCTTTTACGATGATCGGGTGACCTGACCGAAAGGTGACCGATGCCCGGTTTTCCACTCGTCGTCGCCGTGGCGGCCCTCATCGGCGCGATGGTCTCCGCCGGCGAGGCCGAACGGATAGCCGAGGACCGCCTCCCCGAATGCGACGTGATCCGCCTGGACCTGTATCACGACGGCGCGAAACCGATGTGGTTCGTCGAGACCGAATGCACCGACGGGACGTGGCGGGACCTGCGGATCGACGGCGTCTCCGGCGAGGTCATCGCGATCAACGGCGACTACGACGTGTGAGCGACGCCCAGTCCCGCCGGGTCCTCCATCTCGCCGCCACGCCCGCGAGGACGCCCGCCCACAGCCATCGCGCCGTGAGCACGTGCGGGAGCGTCCCCTGCGGCAGCGCGACCGCGACGAGCGCGAGGCCTGCCCCGACCGCGTACGCGGTCCCGCGCCACTTGGCCGGGTCGCCCGCCGGGGGCTCGGCGGGGCCGTGCCATCGCCGGATCAGGCGCTGCTTGGCGATGAGCATGACGCACCACGCCGTCACCAGCGTTCCGGTCACGCCTGACGCGTACTGCGCGAGTTTGTACCAGGGGACACCGAACGGCGAGGGTGAGACCAGTGTCGGCAGCCATGACACGACGCCGCCGGCGTGGGTGAACTGATCCCAGGCGATGTGCGTCGCGGCGCCGAGCAGGGCCGACGACAGCGTCGTCCACCAGCGGTGGCGGACTCGGGCGCAGGCCGCGTAGTCGCGCAGGCGCAGGCGGCGGAGCGGCAGGTGCGCGGCGCCGGGCAGGACGAGCCGCCGGATCACCGTGGACAGGAGCACCGTGACGGGGAGCGCCCACCACAGCAGCGCGAGCGGCGTGTGCGTGGACCCGAAGGGCCACCACGGAAGGAAGGCGTAGGCGAGGTCCGGCGCCGTCGAGCCGACGACCAGCGCGACCCCGTCGAAGCGGGACGGCCAGGCGAGCTTGAGGGGCAGGACGGCCGCCTGGTGCGCGGGAACGGTCGCGGGCATCGCACGAGGATAGTCGCCGGAATCACCTTGCCGTGCCGTCGATCATCACTTTATAGTCACTATGACTATTGAAGGGATCCGACATGACCCCCATCATCGAGGCGCTCCAGACGCCCCTCTTCACCCTCCTCGGCACGCCCGTGAGCTGGACCGAGGTCCTCGGCTTCGGCTCCGGAGCCCTCTGCGTGTGGCTCGTCGCCCGGCAGCACATCGCGAACTGGCCCACCGGCATCGCCAACAACCTCTTCTTCATCCTGCTGTTCACCCAGTCCGGCCTCTACGCCGACGCCGGACTCCAGCTCGTCTTCATCGCCCTCGCCGCCTACGGCTGGTGGACCTGGGCGCGCGGTGGCGAGACCGCGACGGACCGGCTCCCCGTCCGGCGCATGAGTCGCGTCGAGTGGATCGCGCTCGGCGCGACGGGCGCCGCCGGCCTGCTCGGCCTCACCCTGCTGCTGTCCCGCGCGACCGACTCGACCGTCCCCTTCTGGGACGCGCTCACCACGATCCTGTCGCTCATGGCGACCTACGGCCAGTGCCGCAAGCGCCTGGAGTCGTGGTGGCTGTGGATCGCCGCCGACATCGTCTACATCCCGCTCTACGCCTACAAAGGCCTCTACCTCACCTCGATCCTCTACGTCGGCTTCATGGCCCTGTGCGTCGTCGGCCTGCGCGGCTGGCGGCGCGACCTGCGCGCGGTCCAGGTGGCGACGGCGTGAAACACGGACTCGTCCTCGGGAAGTTCTATCCGCCGCACGCCGGGCATCACCACCTCGTCCGGACGGCGCTCGCCGCCTGCGAAGAACTGACGGTCCTGGTCTGCGCGTCGAGCGTCGAGTCGGTGCCGCTCAGCGACCGGATCGCCTGGATGCGCGAGGAGCATCCCGGCGCCCGCGTCATCGGAGCGATCGACGACGTGCGCATGGATCTCACCGACCCCGCGATCTGGGACGCGCACATGGCCGTCTTCCGCGCCGCCGTGCCCGAACCCGTCGACGTCGTGTTCACCTCCGAGACCTACGGCGACGAACTCGCCCGGCGCTTCGGCGCCGCGCACGTCGCGGTCGACCCCGCGCGTGGCGCGCATCCGGTGTCGGGCACGGCCGTGCGCGCCGACCCCGCCGCGCACTGGGACCACCTCGCCGGGCCGGTACGGGCGGCGCTCGCGCGGCGGGTCGTCGTCGTGGGCGCGGAGTCGACGGGCACCACCACCATGGCGCGCGCCCTCGCCGAGCACTACCGGGCGCGCGGCGGGGTCTGGGCGTCGACGCGGTGGGTCCCCGAGTACGGTCGGCTGTTCAGCGAGCGGAAACTCGCCGAGCTGCGCGAGACGCGACCCGGCGCGGACTGGCCGGAGGTCGTCTTCACACCGGACGACTTCCCGCTGATCGCCACACGGCAGAACGCCGACGAGGAGGCGGCCGCGCGCCTCGGCTCGCCGGTCCTGTTCTGCGACACCGACTCCTTCGCCACCGGGATCTGGCACGAGCGCTACATCGGCGGCCGGCACCCGGAGGTTGAGGACGTCGCCGGGCGGGTACGGCACGACCTGTGGCTGCTCACCGATCATGACGGCGTCGCCTTCGAAGACGACGGCCTGCGCGACGGAGAGCACCTGCGACCGTGGATGACCGGGCGCTTCCGGGCCGAACTGGCCCGCACGGGCCGCCCGTTTCGCACACTGACAGGGCCGCACGAGGAGCGTCTGGCGACGGCGGTCGCGGCCGTCGACGCGCTCCTGGCCGAAGGATGGAACTTCACCGACCCCCTGCCGGAGCGCCGATGACGAACGTACCGACCGGATACGACAAGCACGCCTTCGAGCCCTTCGCCGTCACGGTGGATCTCGCCGTGTTCACCGTCCGCGCGGACGCGCTGCAGGTGCTGCTCGTCGAACGGGCGCTCGATCCGTACGCGGGCAGCTGGGCCCTGCCGGGCGGGTTCGTGCTGCCGCGCGAGTCGGCCGAGGCCGCCGCCCGCCGCGAGCTCGCCGAGGAGACCGGGCTGCCGGGGGACGTCGTCGAGGCGCTGCACCTGGAGCAGCTGCGGACCTACAGCGATCCCGACCGTGATCCGCGCATGCGGGTGGTCTCGGTCGCCTTCGCCGCACTGGTGCCCGACCTGCCCGAGCCGCGGGCGGGGAGCGACGCCGCGCAAGCGCGGTGGGTTCGGTACGCCGACGCCGAGCCCCTCGCCTTCGACCACGACCGGATCCTGCGCGACGCCAGGGACCGGGTGCGGGCGAAGCTGGAGTACACGGGCCTGGCGACGGCGTTCTGCCCGCCGGAGTTCACGCTCGGGGAACTGCAGCAGGTGTACGAGACGGTGTGGGGAACGACGCTCGACCGGCCGAACTTCCGGCGCAAGGTACTGGCGACGCCCGGGTTCGTGGAGCCCGCCGACGGGCCGCGACGGCGCACGGCGGGGCGGGGGAAACCGGCGGCGCTGTACCGGGCGGGCGGGGCGGGGGCGCTGCATCCGCCGCTGTTGCGGCCGGGTGGGAAGGGTGGGGGGCCTAGGTGAAGGACACGAAAACCGTCACCTCGCCGTTCCTCAGTTTGATCGGCTCACACCGGTAGTCGGTACGGATGAGGGCACCGAAACCGTTCTGCGCGTCGACGTATCCACTCACGCTGTAGCCGTCGTCGCCCTCGGTGGCCTTCGCGTCTCCGAACTGGGCGGTGGCCGGCGCCTTCAGCTGCTCCAGGACGCTTTGCCGGCACTCCTCGATGGCGCGTTCCTCCGGTGTGGGGACCAGCACGGCGAAGAGGAGGCTCACCGCGATGGCGATGAACCCCGCGGCCGCCGCGAGAAGAGCGGCGACCCATCGGGGGGAGCGCCACCGCTGAACAGCCGTGCCGTCGGGTGGGGTGGGCGCCGCACTCCCGGAGGCGAAGCCCCCGGACGCTTGTGGTGCTTCGGGCGCGGCCTCTTCGGCCGACGCCGCCTCTCGCTCAGGGACCGGCGTGCTCACGGTTGCCTCCTTCGGGGAGTCCCGGTGCCGGTCGGGAGCTGGGACTTCCCAACGCTCCACGCCGATCCCACCGGGCGCGGGTCCGCCCAGGCATCCGCCCGGGTACGGTCCTCGTCCCCTTCGCGCTACCCCCGCAGCCCCGCCAGGACCGCCGCGAGCCCTTCCTCCAGCACTCGCCGTCCTTCCGCACGCGAGTCCAGGAACCAGCCCGGCAGCGGGCTGCGCAGCGCGTGCGTCAGCTCGATGCTCACGATCCCGTGCACGACCGTCCACAGTAGATACGCCGTTCGCGGGGCGTCGCCGTCGCGCAGGGTTCCCGTCGTGATCGCCTCGGCGGTCGGCTCGCCGAGCAGGCCGAAGGTCGCGTCGAGGGCTTCGGCGCGGAGCGCCGGGGAGGGGTCGAAGTCGGCGAGGGGGCGCTCGAACATCAAGGCGAAGAGGGCGGGATCTTCGAGGGCGAACTCGCGGTACCCGTGGGCGACCGCCTCGATCCGGGCGATCGGGTCCTCGACGCCGGACAGGTGGCGATGAAGCACCTCGCGCAGGATCGCGAACCCGTGCCGGTAGATCGCCTCCAGCAGACCGTGCCGCCCGCCGAAGCGGGTGTAGATCCCCATCGTGGAGGTCCCGGCGGCTTCGGCGACCCGGCGCAGGGTGAGCCGGACGGCGCCGTCGGCGCGCAGCACCCGCAGCCCGGCGTCGAGGAAGGCGCGGGCCTGGCCGTCGAGTTCTTTCGGACCGCTTACGTCTACTCCCACGTGGTCACCCTACCGGCCGACAACGGCGAGAATAACGCTTGTTATCACCGGAAGGAGCCCCTCCGATGCCCCTCAACAGACTCACCGCCTACGCCGGTTACGCCTGCGCGTTCCTGCTGCTCTTCAACGTGACCCGGCGCGCCGGCGTCCTGCCCGAGAACGCCTTCACCCACGCCGTCGCGCCCTTCGCCGTCCTCGCCGGACTCTTCGCCGTCACCGGCCTCTACCGGCTCGTCCGCCCGGCGGCGGGGACGCTCGGCCTCGTCGGCTACGTCCTCAACGCCGCCGGACTCGCCGGTGCCTTCGCCGTCGAGTACACGCTGCACTTCGTCTTTCCCGGCCTCACCGAGGAGACGCGCTCCCATCTCCTCGACGGCGGCACGGGCCGGGCGTTCCTGGCCACCGCCGTCGTCCTGATCGCCGGTGTGCTCACGTTCAGCGCGGCCGCCCTGCGCTCGCGAGTGCTACCCACGGGCGCGGTCGTCCTCTACGCCGTCGGCATGGTCCCCGGGTCGCTGCGCGGCGCGGTCCCCGTGGCGGTCTACCTCGGCGGGCTCGTCCTCGCCGCCGCGGGAGTCGTGTGGATGGCCCACCGCGCGCGGACGACCCCCGACGCCGTACCTCAGCCCGCCTGAGTCAGCGCGGCCGCGACACTCTCCTCCATCGACGTCGCCGGACCCCCGAGCAGGCGCTCCAGGTCCGGCGACACCCTGGCGAAGGCACCCTCGGCGACGGCCTTCTGGATCCCGGCGACGACCTCCGCGCCGCTCGCCGGGACGCCCGCTCCGACCAGTGCCGCCGTCAGCTCCTCGGCCGTGACCGCCTTGTGCGGCAGGGGGATCCCGCTCCGGCGCGACGCCTCCCCGGCCAGTTCGCCGAGGCTCCAGGCGCGCGGGCCGGTCAGCTCGTAGGCCGCGCCCTCATGGCCCTCCCCCAGCAGCACCTCCACGGCCGCGCGGGCGAGGTCTCCCCGGTCGGCGGCGGCGACGCGGCCGGTGCCCGTCGCGGTCACGTACTCGCCGTCGGCGAGGGCCTTGGGCAGGCCGACGGTGAAGTTCTGCGCGTACAGCGCGTGCCGCATGATCGTGTACGGGACTCCGCTGTCGGCGATGACCCGCTCGGTGTCCCACGCGAGCCGCCCGATGATCTCCGGGGCACTGCTCAGGATGCCGGTGTAGACGATCCGGCCGACGCCCGCGCCGACCGCCGCGCGCACGGCGGCGGTGTGCTGGGCCAACCGTCCACTGTGGGGGCCGTTCGTCGAGACCAGGTACAGGGTGCGCACACCCGCGAAGGCCGTGGTGAGCCCGGCCGCGTCGTCGTAGTCGGCCGCGCGCGCCTCCACCCCGAAACGGGCGACCGCTCGTGGATCCCTTGCCCCGAGCACGATGCGCTCGTCCGGGACGCGCTCCAGCAGCAGCCTCGCCACCGCTCCCCCGAGTCGCCCCGAGGCTCCCGTCACCATGATCACCACGTGTCCCGCCCTCCTCGCCCGTCCGCCGTCCCCATACCTGCCGCGTGAGACAATCGAGCGCCTTTTCGCCCCTCTCGACCGAAAGCGCGCGCATGACTCCAGGACGGCTGCTCGCCGAAAGGTACCGTCTCGACGAACGCATCGGCACCGGCGGAATGGGCGACGTCTGGCGCGCCGCCGACGTCGTGCTGCACCGGACCGTCGCGATCAAGATCCTCCACCCCATGCTCGCCCGCGACACGCGCTTCCGGCACCGTTTCACCGCCGAGGCGCGGACGGTCGCGGGGCTGCGCGCACCGGGGATCGTGGCCCTGCACGACGCCCGCGAGGACGTCGACGAGCACGGCGACGTCACGGCCTACCTGGTCATGGAGTTCGTCCCGGGCACGACGCTCGCCGACCTCCTCGACCGGCACGGGCGACTGTCGCCCGCGCGGACCATGCGGATCATCGCGCAGGTCGCGGCCTCGCTCGACACCGCGCATCGCGCGGGGATCGTGCACCGCGACATCAAGCCGGGCAACATCATCCTCGGCGACAACGGCGAGGCGACCCTCATCGACTTCGGGATCGCGCACGGCCACGGGGATCCCGGGCTGACCGCGACCGGCCTGGTGATGGGCACGCCGTCCTACGCCTCGCCGGAGCAACTGCGCGACGAGACCCTCACCGGACTGTCCGATGTGTACTCGCTCGGTGTCGTCGCCTACGAATGCCTGGCCGGTCGCACGCCTTTCGCGGCCTCGAATCCGGCGGCGATCCTCACCGGGCACCTGCACCATGAACCGCCGCCTCTGCCCGTGGAGGTGCCGGGCGACGTGGCCGCGCTGGTCGGCCGGACCCTCGCGAAGCACCCCTCCCGGCGTCCGCCGGGCGCGGCGGCCCTGGCCCGGGAGTGCCGGGTGATCCTGGCCGCGCCCGCGACCGAGGCGATGCCCGCGCGGCCGGCCGAGCCCACGACGGTCCCGATCCGGGTCGAACCGCCGACGCGATCCGTTGCCGAGCAGGCGCGGCCGCACGGCCGTCGCGTCCCGGTCCTGCTCGTCTCACTGCTGCTGATCATCGCCGTCGCCGCCGCGGCGACCTGGGCGCTGAACAGGCGCGGCGGGAACGGGAAAGGCGGTGAGCAGCCGGACGCCGCGGCCTCCTCGCCGAGCGTCGTCCACGATGTCACCGACGAACCGACACCGATCATGAACGCGGAGAACGAGCGCTGCCTGGACATCGGCGCGGCCGGTTTCAGTACGCTCGAATGTGACGCGGAACTGTTCCAGGACTTCACCTTCACCGGCTCGGAAGGCGTGTACACCTTCGCCGATGAGGGCGGTAAATGCGCGCGCCTCGACCCCGAGAGCGACGGGCACGCCATCATCGCCGGCGACTGCGGCGAACCCGACGAGTGGACGGTGACCTGGCTGCGCACCGAAGGCGACTGGGACGTGTGGAATTTCGCCTCGGTCGGCGGAACGGCCGGGTTCTGCCTCACCGCGGGCGCCGGAGAGCGCGTCAAGGCACGCGACTGCACCGGTGGCGTGGACCAGGAATGGCGGACGAAGGCCACCGAGTCCTGAGACCGGCGGGTGATCATCGAGCACCGCCCGCACCCCGGAAGGTCCGATGTCCATTGTCGCTCCATCCCTTGTGGAGGGTGAGCACCCGCCAGATCTCCCGGCCCGCGACCAGCCGGTGGCCGACGAGACCTGGCCGAAACTGAGCGACTTCCACTACGGCCCGCCGAACGCGAGACCGCCCCCGAGACGCGCGCCCGCCTCCACCGCGAGCGGGCCAAGGTCCTGTGAGAGTTCGGCCTCCCGGCCGCCGCCGCACGGACGGCCCACGCCATCGCGAACGGCCGCGAGCCCACCCGCGAGAAGGACCGGCGACGGCTCGCGCGGACCTGTCTCGTACTCGCCGCCCTGCTGAGCGACCGGGGCGGCGGCGACCCGATCCGGGAAGCCCGCGAGCTGTACCGGCACTCCACCGGCTCACGCGGGCGTTCACGATCGACGACGGGCGGCGCGACGGTCACCTCGGCGAGCTGTACCACCTGCTCGGCGAACACGCCGAGGGCGGTACCGGCTCGGGGAGATCGCCGCCGCGGGCGGGGTTCTCGCACGCGCTCGCGTGTACCCGGCCAAGGCGGTGGACAGCGGCCATGAGCCTTTCGCGGCCCGGGCGCGCGGGCTCCTCGACGGTCTCGGTGCCTAGACGAATCCGGACTCGTAGGCGGCGATGACGGCCTGGGTGCGGTCGCGGACGCGGAGTTTGCCCAGGACGTTGCCGACGTGCGTCTTGACCGTCTCGGCGCTGACGTAGAGCTCGGCGGCGATCTCGGCGTTCGTCCTGCCGGTCGCCATCAGGCGCAGGACCTGCTCCTCGCGTTCGGTGAGCCCGGCCCGGCGCAGGGCCGAGGGGCGGCCGCGGTGGCGGGTGGCGAGGTCGCGGATCGCGGCGGGGAAAAGCAGGCTGTCGCCGCGGACGACCACGCGGATCGCCTCCAGGAGGCGATCGGGGCGGGCGCGTTTGAGCAGGAAGCCGTCGGCGCCCGCGCGCAGGGCCTGGTAGACGTACTCGTCGTTGTCGAAGGTGGTGACGACGAGAATCTTGGGCGGGTCGGCGACGGTCGACACGATCCGCTCGGTCGCCTCCAGACCGTCGACGGTCGGCATCCGCACGTCCATCAGCACGACGTCGGGTTTGAGGCGCCGCACCATCTCCAGCGCGTCGACGCCGTCGCCCGCCTCACCGACGACCTCCAGATCGGCCTCGGCGTCGATGATCACCCGCAGCCCGGTCCGGATCAGTTCCTCGTCGTCGGCGAGCAGCACGCGTACAGTCACCCGCCGACGATAGCCGCCGTGATCACCGTGCGGGCAGGCGTACCGCCAACTCCCACCACTCGCCCACGGTCCCGGCCTCGACGGAGCCGCCGAGGGTCTCGGCGCGTTCGCGGATCCCGGTGAGACCGCGTCCACCGCCCGGGCGGGCGTCCCGCTCGCCGGATCGGTTGCGGACGACCAGTTCGAGCGCGGCCGGGGTGACGCGGATGTCGAGCCCGACGGGCCCGCCGTCGCCGTGCCGGGCGGCGTTGGTGAGGCCTTCCTGCGCGATGCGGTAGGCCTCCCGCGAGACCACGACGGGCACGGTCGCGACGTCGCCGTCCACGGTGTACTCGACGTCGAGACCGCTGCCGTCGATGAGTTCGGGGACGTCGGCCAGCCCGACGCGGGGTGCCGTCGAGGAAGCGTCGCGGCCGTCGGCGCGCAGGACGCCGAGGACGTGGTCGAGGTCGGCGAGGGCGATCCTCGCGGTCTGCTCGACGGTGGCCATGGCCTTGCGGGCGAAGCCGGGATCGCTGTCGACGACCCGGACGGCGGCCGATGCCTGAACGGTCACGATGGACAGGGCGTGCCCAATGGAGTCGTGCAGCTCGCGGGCGAGGCGGTTCTGCTCGGTGAGCCGGTGCGCGGCGGCCTCGGCCTGGGCGAGACGTTCGGCGGGGGTCGGCGCGAGAACGCGGGCGCCGGTCCGGCGCAGGATCTCGCCGAGGGTCGCGATGGTGTAGACGAGCGCGGCGAGCAGGGCCACACCGATGAGGGGTGCCAGCCACCCGACTGAGGTGAGCATGCCGGTGACGAGCCCGAGGTCGCCGAGGTCGCCGAGGACGGGTGAGATGGTGACCATGACGGCGAAGGGGACGAGCGCGAGGGTGGCGCCGCTGGCCAGTCCCCCGACGCCGAGGTGGAGGAGGAACCACAGGGCGAGGCGTCCGCGCGCGGAGGTGTGCACCTCGCCGCCGATGCCGAGCAGGGCCCTGGCCGCGGTGGTCTCCATGGCCCGCACGGGCAGGATCAGGCCGGTCAGGGCGACGACGGGCAGGGCCGCGGCGTAGACCCACAGATCGACGCTGAGCAGGCCGAGGCCCGGCCCGCCTTCGCGCCACACGACCGTCAGGACCTGCCCGGCCATCATGTACGGCATCAGCAGGGCGCCGCCGACGATCAGCCAGGCCCAGGCCCGGTAGGTCGTCGGGCTGCGCAGCGGTCGAAGGATCATGGCCCGATCGTGGCACAGCCCGCGCGGGCCGGCATCCCACGTGGGCGGCAGTGTCTCCCCCACGCGGGGGAGCGCGTCACGCGTCGCCTTCGGCGAGGCGGTCGAGGAGGACCGGGACGTGGCTGGCCTCGATGTCCTTCACGGCGGTCAGGAGGGTCACCGTCCCCTTCGCGGCCGCCTCCCGCAGGTCCCGGAGCGGCTCGGCGAGGCCGTCGGCGTCGAGTTCGGCGCGGTATCTGCCGACGAACTCGCCGTGGCGGTCGGCGGGAGCCTCGTGGTACCACCTGCGCAGTTCGGTGCTGGGTGTGAGCTCCTTTGGCCAGCGGTCGATGTGCGCGCGGTCCTTCGACAGGCCGCGCGGCCAGAGCCGGTCGACCAGGACGCGCACACCGTCGTCGAAAGCGGGATCGTCGTAGACCCTGCGCACGCGGAATCCTTCGGCCACGGGCCTCTCCTCTCGTCTGCCGACCATTGTCTCCGTGCCCGGCGCCGCGGATCGCCGTTCGGCGAACTGGAACCCGTGATCCCTTCTCGTGCGTCACAGCTCCATGCGAACCAGAACCGGAATACTCACCGTCTCGCTCATCGCCGCGGTGACGCTCGCGGCCTGTGGCAAAGGAGGCGAGTCCGCCGACGCGGGCGATCCCGCCTCCGACGACGCCTTCGCACCCCGCGCCGCGCAGGTCGCCGAGGTCTGGCGCACGCTACCCCCGACGGGTGTGTGGAACACCGGCTTCGTGCCGCTGGGCGGGCTCACCCTCAAACCGGCCACGGGACCCGACGGACAGCCCCTCGACGAGGCGACCCTGACCGCGCTGAACGCCGGTTTCCTGATCCTCGACACCTCACTGCCGAAGGAATCGGCGGATCAGGGCGAGATCACCTTCCCCGACGGGACTCCGATGACGGTCGGCCTCGTCGGCGCGAAGCAGGCGTGGCAGGACCTCGCGCCGGCCGACCCGGCCGACTGCACGAACACCCCCGACGACCCCGCCCCCGACGGCAGCGGCGGACCGGACGACACCACCTCGCACAAGGTCCCCTGCTCGACACTGCGGGTCACCGACGCCGAGCTCGGCTCCGTGCCGCTCCAGACCAGCCGCGGCGCCGCCGACGTACCGGCCTGGCTGTTCACTGTGGAGGGCCTGAGTGAACCGATCGCGCGCGTCGCGGTGTCCCCCGAGGACATCGACGAGGTCCCGCGGCTCGACGTCCCCGACCCCGGTGACATGACCGGTCTCGTCTCGGCGCAGGACCTGGTGTCCGTCGAGGGCGACACCGTCACCTACCGGCTCGGCGTCGGCGCCTGCGACATCGACGTCAAGGCGCTGTTCCTGGAGACCGACAGCGCGGTCGTGGTCGCCGGCAGCGCCGAGACCACCGGTGACACCTGCATCGACATGCTCAAGTACGAGCCGGTGACGATCACCCTGTCGAAGCCGCTCGGCTCGCGGCCACTGGTGTCGGCGCACACCGGTCAGCCCGTGAAGGGCGCGATGTTCTAACCACGTGGGGCGGGAGCGGCGTTGCGCAGACGGATGCCGCTCCACCCCAGCGTGCTCTCGGTGACCGCGCCCCAGAACGGCCACAGGTTCGGCAGCACCCGCAGCCCGATCCCGGCCGCCTCGTGGCAGGCGAAGAGGTCGCCGACGCGTTCGGCGGGACCGAGCGGCTCCACCGGCACGGTCGCGACCTGCGCGTGCGGGTCGTCGGCCTGGAAGGGGCGGAAGGGCTCCGCGGGCAGCCGGTAGGCGTAGAGCTCCACCGTCCGCATCGCGTCGAGCCAGGCGTACTCGACGGCGTGGACCCGGTCTCCGCAACCGGGTCCGATGATGAGGTCGCGGTCGTCGTCGGTGGTGTCGTCGCCGACGAAGGCGATGACGCGCGGACATTGACGGGGAAACCAGTAGTCACTGGCGCGCGACTCGTCGACCGCCCAGACGTACGCCTCCGGCTGAGCGGCGGTGACCGCGACGTGCGGTTCGAAACGAGTGATCGTCGGGTCCTCGGAGAAATGCAGTACCTCACCGGGTTCTGGTCGCATGCGCGGATGCAACCAGGGCCGGCCGCGCGGGGCAACCCCTTTGGCGGCCGGGCACTACAGTGACCTGGCCCCTCACCCGCGATAACTCCACAACGGAGCAGGTCGATGTCACAACCCCCGTACCCCGGACCTCCCCCGCCCCCAGGGCAGCCCCAGCAGCCCTACGGTCAGCCTCCGCAGTACCAGCCCCCACAACAACCGCAGTACCCGCCGCCACCGCAGCAGCAGCCGTACCCGCCGCAGGGCTACCAGCCCCAGCAGCCGGTGTACGGACAGCCGCCGGCGCAGCAGTTCCCGCCCCCACCGATGCAGCAGCCCTGGCAGCAACCGGTCCCGCCGCCGGCGAAGAAGCCCGGCATCGGGCTGTTCCTCGGCATCGGCGGCGGCGCGCTGGCCGCGGTCGCCGCGATCGTCGTGCTCGTCATCGCCCTCAGCGGCAACTCCACGCCGACCCCGGTCCTCGCCGACCCCTCCGGCGACCCGGGCGTCACCACCAACGACGCCGTACTCGGTTTCGTCTCCTCGACCCCCACGAGCCTGCTGCCCGGCAACAGCGGCTTCGAGGCCGAGAACACCGTCCTCCAGGGCCTCTACGCGGGCCTCACCCGCACCGACCCCGTCACCGGCCTGCCCGTCAACCGGCTCGCCGAGAGCATCACCAGCACCGACGCCAGGACCTGGACGATCAAGCTCCTCCCCGGCTACACCTTCCACAACGGCGAACCGGTCACCTCGTCGTCCTTCGTGGACGCCTGGAACTACGTCGCCGACGAGGCCAACGTGATGACCGGCGCCTTCTTCTTCGACCGCTTCGACGGCTACGAGGCGGCACAGGGCAGCGCGAGCACCATGTCGGGTCTCAAGGTCGTCGACGACTCGACCTTCACCGTCGCACTCACCGAGCCCTGGGCGGTCTTCCCGACCGCCCTCGCCTACCCGGTGATGGCGCCGATGGCTCGCGAGTGCCTCGACGCGATGAGCGGCTGCGAGTCGCTTCCCATCGGCAACGGCCCCTTCCGGATGGGCGGGCCCTGGTCGCCGGGCAGCCCCGAGCTGAGCCTGACCCGCTGGGACGACTTCGCCGGTGAGAAGCCGCAGTACGGCGGCGTCGGTTTCCGGTTCATCGACGACCCCAACGCCGCCTCGGCCGCGCTCGCGAGCGGCGAGGCCGACCTCGCCCGGTTGTGGAGCGGCGCGGCCGCCGCGACCGACGCGGACAACCGTGTCAGCCTGCC
Source organism: Phytomonospora endophytica (assembly GCF_014202425.1). Taxonomy (GTDB): domain Bacteria; phylum Actinomycetota; class Actinomycetes; order Mycobacteriales; family Micromonosporaceae; genus Phytomonospora; species Phytomonospora endophytica. Next base: position 384,305 of record NZ_JACHGT010000007.1, read on the forward strand.
CACCGCGCAGATCAGCTACCTCGGCTTCCCGACCGGCAAGAAGCCCTATCAGAGCGCCGATCTGCGCCGGGCGCTGTCCCTGGCGATCGACCGCGAGTCGATCATCAAGGGCTTCGGCTTCGACTCCCTCCTGCCCGCCGACGCGTTCACTCCCCCGGGCGTGGCCGGGCACGTCGACGACACCTGCGCCGACTGCGCCTTCGACCCCGAGAAGGCCAAGGAGCTCTTCGGCAAGGCGAAATGGCCCGCGAAGGACCCGATCCAGTTCTCGCACAGCGTCAACAACACCACCGCCGCCCAGTACCTGGAGGCGGTCTGCGCGAGCATCACCACGGTTCTCGGCGTCGACTGTTCGGTCGACCCGATGGAGTCGATGGAGTTCCTCGACGCCAGCTCGAAGCGGTCCTTCAAGACACCCTGGGCCTCGGGCTGGATCCCCGACCAGGCCAATGTCGAGGCGTTCCTGCGTCCGCTGTACGGGCCGGGCAACTACTTCGGATACGCCAACCCGGAGTTCGACGCCCTGATCGAACAGGGCAACGCCAAGACCACCATGGAAGAGGCATTCCCCCTGTACCAGCAGGCCGAAGGCCTGCTCAACGCCGACATGCCGGCGATTCCGTTCGCCAACGAGCAGTACGTCGCCGGTTTCAGCGACCGGCTGGTCGCCGACAGCCTCGTCATCGACCCGACGACCGAGGCGCCACAGTTCGACCTGCTCAAGGTCAAGGAGTAACCGCTCACCGGCCCGGCGGGACACCGCCGGGCCGGTCGCGGTTCAGCGCACGACCTCCAGGCCGGCCTTGATCAGCAGATCCCGGACGCGCGCGACCTCTCCCGCGTCGAGCGGCGAGAACGGGGCGGCTGTCGCGGGGTGGTCGATGACACCACGCAGATGGAGCGCGGTCTTGAAGGCGCCGAGGGCGGCGGCGGTGGCGCCGACGCGCGAACGGTCGGCGACCGCGACGATCTCGAAAAGCTCGGCCAGCCGCTCCTGTTCGGCGAACGCGACCTCCCGCTCGTCGCCGAGGGCGGCCGCCGTGAGCCGCACGTAGCCGTGGGGATCGACGTTGCCCAGCCCGGGAACGGCACCGTGGGCGCCGAGGGCGAGGGCGACGTCGGAGAACAGCTCCGAGCCGGTGAAGACCCGCAGACCGGTCCCGGCGGTCAGCCGCAGCACGCGCCGGAAGGCGGCGAGGTCGCCGCTGGAGTCCTTGAGGGCGGCGATCACGCGGGAACCGGCCAGCTCGGCCACCGAGGTTTCGGGAAGCCTGGAGTGCACGGCGCCGGGGATGTCGTAGGCGATCACGGGCACGCCGACGGCGTCGTGAACCAGCCGGAAATGCGCGGTGACCTCGTCGGGATGGGTCTGCACGTAGAAGGGCGCGGTCGCCACGACGGCGTCGGCGCCGAGGGCCTCGGCCCGGCGGGCGTGGTCGATGACGCGGGCGGTCCCGGTGTCGACGACTCCGGCGATGACGGGCACCTGCCCGGCGGCGACGCCGACGACGGTCCGCACGACGGAGTCGCGCTGAAGGTCGGTGAGCATCGCGATCTCGCCGGTCGAACCGCCCGCGAACAATCCGTGCACGCCCGCCTCCAGCAGGAACGCGCACAGGCGCTCCAGTGAGGCGGTGTCGACGTCCCCGTCGGGCGTGAACGGTGTGGCCACGGGCGGAACGACCCCGGCGAGATCGGTCATGTGCGGTCCTTGGTGAGTGCGGCGAGTTCCGGCAGCTGTGCGGGGTCTTCGAGCGCGGCGCCGACGGCGACGACGCGGGCCCCGGCGGCGAGGTAGGCGGGCGCGGTCCGGGCGTCGACGCCGCCGGTCGCGACGAGTCGCACGCCCGGGAAGGGCGCGGAGACCGCGCGGAACCACGCGGTGCCGAGCACGGTCGCGGGGAAGGCCTTGACCCAGGTGAGACCGAGGGCGAGGGCGCGCTGGACCTCGCTGGGCGTGGCGACGCCGGGCAGGTGCGGGATCCCGCGTTCCCTGCTGGCGGCGACGATCTCGGGATCGAGTCCCGGCGCGACGGTGAAGGTGACACCCGCCTCGGCGGCCACGCGCAGCTGGCCGGTGTCGATGACCGTCCCGGCCCCGACGCCGTGGCCGCGTTCGGCACCGGCGGCGATCGCGGCCAGCAGGGACGGTACGGCGTCAGGGGTCTGGATGGGCACCTCGACGTGCTCGATGCCCAGGTCCCAGGCTCGGGTGGCGAGCTCGACGGTGCGCGCCGGGTCGTGGCCGCGCAGGATGGCCATGACGGAGGTCGCGGCGAAGTCGCCGTCGAACCACGCGCCGAGGTCAGTGGGCACCGGTCGCCTCCGGTTCGCGGACGACGGGACCGTGCCCGGCGCGATAGTCGCTGGTGCTGCCGAGCGTCCAGGCGGCGAGGGAGTGGCCGAGGGCGAGGCGTTCGCCGGGTGGGCGGCCGTTGAGGAGCGCGGCGAGGAACCCGGCGGCGAAGGCGTCTCCGGCGCCGACGGGTTCGACCACGTCGACGCTGCGGGCCGGGAGGCGGTGGACGGTGGTGGCGCCGGTGTCGTCGCGGGTGAACTCGACGGCTTCGACGTCGCCGTCCTTGACGACGACGTGACGGGGGCCGGTGAGCAGTTCGGCGACGTCTTCGGCGGTCCGTGCGCCCCAGAGCGTCGCGGCCTCGTCGAGGCCGACGAGCGCGACGTCGGCGCTGCGGGCGAGGTCCAGCAGGGCGGGTCCGGCTTCCTCGACCGGCCACAGCGCGGGCCGGTAGTTGGCGTCGAAGGAGACGCCGGCGCCGTGTTCGCGGGCGCGGGCGATGAGGGCCCAGACGAGTTCGGCGCAGGTGTCGGACAGGGCGGGGGTGATGCCGGTCAGGTGCAGCCAGCGGGCGCCGTCGAGAGGCCAGGCGTCGATGTCGGCGGCGGTCATGCGTGAGGCGGCCGAGCCACGCCGGTAGTAGTAGACGCGGGTGCCGCGGGGGTCGGGGTCTTTGAGGTAGAGCCCGGTGGGCGCGGCGTCGCGGACGACCCAGCGGGTGTCGACGCCGTGGGCCTCGATGGCGCCGAGGACGCGGTCGCCGAGGGGGTCGGCGCCGAGCCTGCTGATCCACGCGGTGGGCAGGCCGAGTTCGGTGAGGTGGGCGGCCACGTTGGACTCGGCGCCGCCGTGGGCGAGCGCGAAGTGCTCGGCGTCGGCCAGGCGCAGGGGCTCGGTGGGGGTCACCAGGGCCATGGTCTCGCCGACGCAGAGGATCTGGGGTGGTGGGATCTCTGACACGACACCGACGTTAGCGGTCCCGCCGCGGCCAAACCGATTTGTGCGCTTCGCGTCCGCATGGTGGGAGCGTGGTTCGGCGGGGCCTGGCACCGAGCGGTGCCGCCGAGATCTCGGCCTATCCTCGGGATGCCGTCGCCGCCGACCCTGGTCGGCGCCTGGAAGGAGTTCCCGTGGACATTGCCGGTTCCGCCCGACCCGGACGTGCGACCGCTCATGCGGTGAGCGGGCCGGGCGGGAGTCCGCGAGGGACGACCGGCGCCCCCCTGCCCTTCAAGCGGGTCCTGGTGACCGGCGCGGCCGGGCTGATCGGCCGCGCGGTCACCTGGCATCTGGCGAACCACGGCGTCCCGGTGACCGGACTGGTCCTGTCGGACCCCGGTGACCTCGCCGCCGACCGCCTCGTCGTCGGCAGTGCCGGTGACCGCGCGTCGGTCGAGGACGCCCTCGACGGCGCCGACGCGGTGATCCATCTGGCCGCGCTGCCCGCGCCGCACCTCGGTACGCCCGAGGAGGTGTTCTGCGGGAACACCTCGGCCACCTTCAGCGTCCTCGACGCCGCGGGCGCCGCGGGGATCGGCAACGCGGTGATCGCCAGCAGCGTGAACTACCTCGGGTACCTCTTCTCCCCCGTGCGCGGCCAGACCTTCGCGTCCCTGCCGGTCGACGCGACCACGCCGAGCGTGGCCGCCGACCCGTATTCACTGTCCAAAGTGGTCGACGAGCAGATCGCGGCGGCCATGCACCGGCGGCACGGCATCGACGTCGTCTGTCTCCGGTTCCCCTTCGTGGGCGGACTCGGCGAGGTCCCGGGCCTCGACGGGCGCCTGCCCGCCCGGGCCGCCCAACTCGGCGCCGACCCGGGCGCCGGTGCCTCCGACCTGTGGCTCTATCTGGAGACCCGCGACGCCGCCGCGGCGGCCGTGGCCGCGCTGTCCCCGTCGGCGGCGGGCGCGCACGCGGTCTACGTGGCCGCGCCGGAGACCTTCGTCCCCCACGCGACCGCCGACCTGATCGCCGCCTTCCACCCCGGTGCGACACTCACCCGCCCGCTGCCGGGCCGGACCGCGCCGGTCGACCTCGAACCGGCCCGCCGCCTCTTCGGCTTCCACTCCCGGCATCTCCTCGAACTGCCGACCCGGCCCCTCCCCGCGTGATGGAGCACCGGCCGGTGGCAGTCGTGTGGGTGCCCGGCCTCCGCGCGCCCGAAGGCGGCGCCCAGGCGCCCTGACGGCGGAGTGGACATGGAGATCACCTTGGTGGAGACCTTCCGGGTCTCGCAGCGCCTGATGTTCTGCGAGATCTCGACCGATGAGGGCCGGCCGGGGCGAACCGCTCCCGGAGAGCCGCGCGGTCGAGGCGGCCGTGCACGACCTGGCGACCCTGTCGACCGGGGCCGATCCGGGCCCGGTGTCGGCGTGGAGATCGACGGGGCGGCGGCGGCCGATCCGTTGTACGACGTGTCGCCGGTGTGATCCCATCCCGACGGTGGCCACACCGAATGGTGACGCCGTCCGGCTCAGGCCGAGTCGCGTTGGACGAGCACGGCGGGGATGACGATCCGGCGGGGCTCGCCCGGCTCGGTCTCGCGGATGCGCTCCAGGATCAGCTCCCCGGCGGCCCGCCCGTGTTCGCGGGAAGGAAGGGCCATCGTGGTGAGCTTCGGGGTGACCAGCGCGGCGGCCTCGTGGTCACCGAAGCCCATGACGGCCACGTCGGCGGGGACGCTCAGGCCTCGTCCGGCGGCGGCGCCGACGGCGCCGATCGCGACGACGTCGTCGCCGCAGATGACCGCCTCGGGCCGATCGGGCAGGTCCATGAGGGCGGCCATGGCGTAGGCCCCGCCGTCGCGGGTGACGGGCGCGGAGACGACGAGCGCCGGGTCGGCGGGGAGCCCGGCCTCGGTGAGGGCGTCGCGGTAGCCCTCGACACGGCGGGCGGGAGCGCCGAAGTCGGTGGGGGCGGTGATGACGGCGATACGCCGGTGGCCGCGCTCCAGGAGGTGTTTCGTGGCGAGCGCGCCGGAGTCGTGGTCGGCGCCGGTGACGACGTCGAAGCCGGGGCCGGGCGTGTCGGCGCCGAGGAGGACCAGCGGGAGCCGCGCGTCGATGACGGGTTCGAGTTCCTCGGGGGTGTTGCCGGAGCCGGACAGGACCACGCCGTCGACGCGGGTGAGGAGCCGGTGGAGGATGTCGCGCTCGACGTCACGTTCGGCATCGGTGCTGGCGACGAGGCAGTGATAGGAGGCCGGGCGGACCGCGTCCTGGAGGCCACGGGCGACCGAGGCGCCGAAGGGATCGGTGATGTCGGGGACGATCAGCGCGATGGTGAAGGTGCGCTGCGCGCGCATGCTGCGGGCCAGTTCGTTGGGCCGGTAGTCCAGCTCCTCGATGACCTTCAAGACCCGGTTGCGGGTGGCCTGGGAGACCGGCCGACGCGAACTGAGCACATGCGACACGGTGGTGACGCTGACTCCCGCTTTCGCGGCCACGTCGGTGATCCCGACCCGTCGACGCACCGCCACTACCGTCACCGCCTCGCCTTGCGGCGCCCGCACGCGCCGTCCCCCTTGTGCCCCGGGGACCGCTGTCCCCGGCTGAAGGCTACCGCAGCAATACGTTTTGCACGCGGGCCGACGCGAGTGCCGGGCGCCCTGAGGTGCCCGGCACCGTGTACGTCGTCGCCGTCGTGTCGTGCGCAGGTCTAGAACTCCGCGCGCGAGGCCTCGATCCAGGCTTTGACGCCGTCGGCACCAGCCGCGTTCGCCTCGGCGGTGGCCTCGTCCAGGAGGGCGCGGGCGTCGCCGGTCCGCGCGTCGTCGCGGGCGATGAAGGCCAGCGCGAGCAGGTTCGCCGCCACACCGGCGCCGAAACCGAGTTCGCGACGCAGTCGCGTCGACTCCTCCAGCTGCTCGCGGGCCTCGGCCAGGTTCCCGGCTTCCTGGGCGGCGAAGGCGATGTGGCGTTTCGCGTAGGACATGGTGAGGGTGTCGCCGGTCTTCGTCGCCAGCTCCAGGGCGTGCTCGAAGAACGGGAACGCGAGGGCGACGTCGCCGGTGACGACCTGGTGATAGGTGCCGATCCAGAACCGGGCCTCGCCTTCGCCGCGTTCGTCGCCGAGGGCGCGGTAAAGGGTGGCGGCGTGCTCGAAGTGGACGAGTTCGCGCGGGTCGCCGCCCGCTTCGCGGTCGCCGAGGAACTTCGCGTGCAGGACGCGGCCGCGTTCGAGGGACAGGTCGGCTTCGACGGCGTCGAGGAGCCCGTCGGCGGTGGTCAGCCCTTCGGCCTCGCCCTGGAACACGGCTCGCGTGTATAGGTCGTGCGCACGGGCGATGCGACCGGATTCGATGGGCATGGCGAACCTCCGGGGTGGGGTCGGGTGGCGGCCCCGAACCTACCTCAGCGCTGCTCGCTCTCACCGCGCACCAGATGCACCGCCGTCCCGGGTTCGATCCGGTGCGCGCCCGCGCGGAAACGGCGCAGCGCCAGGAGGGCCACGTCGTCGTTGATCCGCGGGGCGAAGCGGCGCAGGTCCTCCCAGACACCCCGGGTGAGCCTGGCCAGCGGCGGCGCCGCCCCCGTGGTCAGCTCGGCGAGTCTGCGGTCGAGCGGATAGAAGCGACCGTCGCCGTCGCGTGCCTCCAGAACGCCGTCGGTGCAGGCGAAGAGGACATCGCCGGGGTGCCAGTCGAGACGGACGGCCCGCGGCTTGGTCGGCACGAGAGCGCCGAGGCCGAGGGGCGGGGCGGCCTCGGTCTGGACGCGGCGGACGACGCCGCCGCTGAGGACGTAGGGCGGGATGTGCCCGCACACGACGAGTTCGACGCCCCCGTCGGGCAGGAACCCGAGGAGCAGGGCGGTGGCGAACTGCTCGGTGTCGCGGTCGGCGTTGTCGATGGTCAGCCGCCGTTCGAGCCGCTCGGCGACCTGCACGAGCGTCGGCACGTCGAGCACGGCCTCGTGAAAGGCGCCGAGCAGCGCGGCCATGTTGGACACCGCGTCGAGGCCGTGGCCTTTGACGTCGCCGATGATCGCGCGCACGCCGTGCGGTGTCTCCCGCACGTCGAAGAGGTCGCCGCCGACGATGGCGTCCCGCTGGGCCGAGCGGTACAGGGCGGCGCACTCGACGTCGCCGACCCGCCCGCTCAGGCGGGGCAGCACCGCCAGCTGCACGGCCTCGGCGATCGAGCCGACCCGGTTGAGCCGCCGGTCGTAACGCGTCCGCGCGGTGGCGGCGAGCACCCCGACGACCGCCACACCGAGCACAACGAGCAGTTCGTTGTGCCCGGTGAGGCCGATCCCGGCGACGTCGGGGTCGTGCTCGAACAGCCAGGCCGCGATCGCCACGGCGGCCACGCCGTACACGGCCGTCATGACCGGACCGCACGCGACGGCGGCCAGCAGTGGCGCCGCCGCGACCAGGAACGTCAGGCCCACGCTCTCCGGGCTGAGGTACTCCAGCACGGCGGCGATGACCAGGACGGGCAGGGGGATCCATCGCAGCCACTCCGGCGGCGCCTGACGGCTGAGCGCGTCGTAGTCGTACGGCACAGATCCCCCTGACCGTTTCGCTACCCGCATTCAATCCCGAAAAGGGCGCAGGCCGGGGTGAAAGGGCAGATCAGGGCGTGTTTCGCACCGCCAATGCCCGTCGCAGCTCGTCGGTGGCGTCGATGAGGGTGCGACGCAGCGCCGGCGGGAGCGGCTCGTCGCCGAGCAGCTTCCCGGCGGCCACGGCCGTCGCCTCGCTCACCACGCACGACGGGTAGGCCGAGCGCACGACCGCGGTGCCGACCTGCGGGCTGAGGAGCCCGAAGATCGCCGGGATCTCGGTGAAGTAGCGCTCGACGTAGGGCGCGCAGACCTCGGTCTGCTCGGGGTGCCAGAAGCCGTCGGCGATGGACAGGGCGATGCGCCCGGAGACCTGTTCGCCGCCGGTGAGCAGCCGCCACGCCTCGGCCTTGGCCTCGGGTGTGGGCAGGGCCGCGCGGATCCGGGCGGCCCATTCGGTGCCCTGCGCGCTCGGGTCGCGGCCGGCCTCGGCGGCGATCGCCGCTTCGTCGGCGTGCCCGAGGACGACGAGCCGGTACAGGACGGCCCAGCGCAGATCGGTGTCCAGGGCCAGGCCTTCGGGGGCGTTGCCCGCGAGCCAGCCGGAGAGTCGTTCGCCGTCCTCGGTGCAGGCGATGAGCAGGCGCGCGGCGGCGAGTTGCCGGGCACCGCCGGGTTCGGCGGCGTCCATGGCCTTGTCGCAGGCGTCGACGAGCGAGGCCGCGGCCTCCGGGCGGGCCTCGGGGGCGAGGAAGCGCGAGGTGAGCGAACCGGTGATGTAGCGCGCGAGATCCTCGAAGACGCTGGTGTCGGTCTCGGTGGGCAGCCCGGCGAGGATCAGCGCGAGGGCCTCGGGGGCGGACAGGTCCGCGTCACGGGAGGCGTCGGTGACCGCCGACCAGATCAGCGCCCGCGCGAGGGCGTCGTCGAGGACCGGGAGGAGTTCGGGGAGCAGGGCCCGGCCGTGATCGTCGAAGCGGATCTTGGCGAAGGTGTGGTCCCCGTCGTTGAGGACGAGCAGGCCGGCGGCCTCGCCGTTCAGGGCGGGCACCGGGGTCTCGGCGGTGTCCTGGACGTCGACCGTGACGCGCGTGGCCGTGACGCCGTCACCGTCGAGGCGGTACACGGCCGCGCCGATCCGGTGCGGGCGCAGGGTCGGGTACTCCTCGGGCGCGGTCTGGACGATCGTGACCTCGCGGTAGCGGCCGTTCTCGATGACCGTGCGGGGGCGCAGGGTGTTGACCTGGGCCCGGCGCAGCCAGGCCGTCGACCAGGCCGACAGGTCGCGGTCGGCGGCCTTCGACAGGGCGGCGAGGAGGTCGGCGAGTGTGGCGTTGCCGAAGGCGTGGGTCTGGAAGTAGTCGCGCAGGCCCGCGAGGAAGGGTTCGTCGCCGAGCCATTCGACGAGCTGCTTGAGGACGCTGGCGCCCTTGGCGTAGGAGATGCCGTCGAAGTTGGACAGCGCGCCGGCGGTGTCGTTGACGCCTTCGGGCGCGACGGGGTGTGTGGAGGGCCGCTGGTCGGCGGCGTAGCCCCAGCCTTTGCGGCCGACGGCGAAGCCGGTCCAGGCGCCGGTGAACTCGGTGGCCTCGACGGCCACGCGCCAGCCCATGTACTCCGCGAAGGACTCGTTGAGCCAGATGTCGTCCCACCAGCGCAGGGTCACCAGGTCGCCGAACCACATGTGGGCCATCTCGTGGGCGATGACGACGGCGCGGTCCTGGCGCTGGGTGGTGGTGACGGCGCCGCGGAAGAGGAACTCGTCGCGGAAGTTCACACAGCCGGGGTTCTCCACCGCGCCCCAGTTGAACTCGGGGACGAAGGCCTGGAAGTAGTTCCCGAAGGGATACCGGACGCCGAAGTGCTCGTGGTACCAGTCGAAGCAGGCCCGGGTGATCGCGAAGAGCTCCTCGGCCTGCTCGTCGAGGTGTGCGGCGAGCGCGCGGCGGGACAGCAGGCCGAGGGGCACGCCGTCGTGTTCGGCGAGGATCACGTGGTAGCGGCCCGCGACGAGGGTCATGAGGTAGGTGGAGATGGGCTCGGTCGGCGTGAACGCCACCTTGCCGTCGGCACGGCGTGTGCCGTCGCCGTTGGCCCACACGGTCCAGTCGGCGGGCGCGTCGACGGTGAGGGTGATGGGTGCCTTGATGTCGGGCTGGTCGAAGCAGGCGAAGATGCGCGGGGCGTTGTCGAGCCCGGCCATGGCGTAGAGGTAGACCTCGCCGTCCTCGGGGTCGACGAAGCGGTGGAGGCCTTCGCCGTTGGTGGAGTACTCCATGGTGGCCTCGACGACGAGTTCGTTCGACGCGGCGAGTCCGTCCAGGAGGATGCGGTTGTCCACGATGGAGGAGGGGTCGAGGGCGGCGCCGTTGAGGGTGACGGCGTGGACCTCTTTGGCGCGGACCTCGGCGAAGGTGCCCGCCGCCGGGTCGGCGCTGCCGAAGCGGATCACGGTCGTGGAGCCGTAGCCGGCTCCGGGGTCGTCTCCGGTGAGGTCGAGGTCGATCTCGTAGGAGTCGACGTTGATCAGCGCGGCTCTGGCGACGGCTTCGTCGTGAGTAAGGCTCGGCATTCCCCTAGGGTACGAATCCGGCCGGGAAGATCGACTGGTCCTTCATACGCTGACAACTGAATCTTCGGTGGAACGGTCGCGGAAGGTGCGGCGGTAGGCGCCCGGCGCGACGCCGACGGCGGCGCGCATGTGCTGGCGCAGCGAGGTTCCGGTACCGAAGCCGGTGCGGACGGCGACCTGGTCGACGGCGAGGTCGGTCGATTCCAGGAGGCGGCGGGCGGCGTCGAGGCGTTGCACGGCGAGCCATCGGGCGGGGCTCTGGCCGGTCTCCTCGCGGAAGCGGCGGGTGAAGGTGCGGCGGCTCATGCGGGCGTGGGCGGCGAGTTCTTCGAGGGTGACGGCCCGGTCGAGGCGTTTCAGCGCCCAGGCGCGGGTGGCGGTGGTGCCGGTTTCGGGGACGGCGGGCACGGGCCGTTCGATGTACTGGGCCTGGCCGCCGTCGCGGTAGGGCGGGACGACGCAGCGGCGGGCTGCCTGGTTGGCGATCTCGCTGCCGTGGTCGCGGCGGATGAGGTGGAGGCAGGCGTCGATGCCGGAGGCGACTCCGGCGGAGGTGAGCAGGTCGCCGTCGTCGACGTAGAGGACGTCGGCGTCGACCTCGACGCGGGGGAAGAGACCCTGGAAGTGTGCGGCGCTCTGCCAGTGGGTGGCCGCACGGCGGCCGTCGAGGAGCCCGGCGGCGGCGAGGTAGTACGAGGCGACGCAGATCGACACGACGCGCACGCCGGGCCGGATCCGGGCGAGCGCGGCGGCGACCTCCGGCCGCAGTTCGCCGGTGGTGTAGACCGGGTCGCCGTCGTCGTGCGCGGGCGGGATGACGATGGTGTCGGCGGTGTCGAGGGCGTCGGGGCCGCGGTCGGGGGTGATGGCGAAGTCGGCGGCGGTGCGCACGGGCCCGCCGTCGAGGGTGCAGGTGACGGTCTCGTAGAGCGGTTTCGCTCCGTCGGGGGCCGCGGCCTGGAAGATTCGCGAGGGGATGCCCAGCTCGAAAGGTATGACGTGGGGCAGGGCGAGGACGGCGACCTGGTGCGGAACGGAACCGAGCATGGCCCGATTCTTTCACACAACGACCCACGGGCCATTTACCGGCGGTGCCGCGCGGCCGCAGGCTGGAAGCGCGCACCGGGTGGTGCGCGGTCGAGGAGGAGAAGACATGGCGAAGATGCGCGCGGTGATGCCCGGGCCCGGCGGCCTGGCCGTGGCCGAGGTCGAACGGCCGGAGGCCGGGCGGGTGGAGGTGCTCGTGCGGGTGCACGCGGCGAGCGTCAATCCGGCCGACGTGAAGCTGGTCGCCAACGGACGCTCGACCGGCGCGCCGCCCGAGATCCCCGGCTTCGACGTGTCCGGCGTGGTCGAGGCCGTCGGTGAGGGCGTGCGGCTGTTCCAGCCGGGCGACGAGGTCTTCGGCATGATCCGCTTCCCGCACCCCGGGCGCGCCTACGCCGAGTACGCGACCACCCCGACCCGCCACCTGGCGCTCAAACCCGCCTCGATCGACCACGTTCAGGCAGCCGCGCTGCCGCTGGCGTCGCTGACGGCCCGGCAGGCGCTCGTCGACACCGCCGGCGTCCGACCCGGGCAGCGCGTCCTGATCCACGCCGCCGCCGGCGGGGTAGGGCATCTCGCCGTTCAGCTGGCCAAACGGCTCGGCGCGTACGTGATCGGCACCGCGAGCGCACCGAAGCACGAGTTCCTGCGCTCCCTCGGCGCCGACGAGGTCGTCGACTACACCGCCGTCGACTTCACCGAAGCCGTCAAGGACCTCGACGTGGTCATCGATCCCATCGGCGGTGACTACGCCGAACGCTCCCTGAGCGTCCTCAAGGACGGCGGTGTGCTCGTCGACATCCTGCCGCCCGGCTCACCCAGCCTGGTGGAGCGCGCGGCGGCCCGCGGCATCGCCGCCGGTTTCATGCTCGTCGAACCCGACCACGCCGACATGCGCGCGATCGCCCGCCACGCCGACGAGGGCCTGCGCGCCGAGATCGACACCGTCGTACCGCTCGCCGAGGCACAACGGGCCCACGACCGTGTCGCGACGGGCCGCGCTCGGGGCAAGGTCGTGATCACCGTCCCGTGACACCGTCGCGTCCGGCGCGGCCCGGACCGTGCACGGTCCGGGCCGCGTCAGACGCGCACGCGGGCGAGCTTGTCGGGATTGGCCACGCAGAAGATGTTGCGGACACGCCCTTCGTCGTCGAAGTCGAAACTGAAGGTCGCGTACGGGACACCGCCCACGAGCGCCACCGCGCCGAACTCGCCGTTGACGTCGCGGTATACGACCTCGGTGCCCGGGGGGATGTCCTTGGCGGTGACGGCGTAGGCCCGCGCGGCCCGCTCCCCACCGTGGATCGGCTTGAGGTTGCCCTTCACGCGACCGTCGGTGTCGGTGACGACCGTGACGTCGGGCGCGAGGATCTCCAGCAGGGACGCCAGGTCACCGTTGAGGCTCGCCGTCATGAACCGCTCGGTCACCTCCCGCTGCTTCTCGCGGTCGCCCGTGAAGCGCGGACGCTGCTCGGTGACATGCGCCCGCGCCCGGCGCACCAGCTGCCGGACCGTCGACTCGCTGCGGTCGAGGGCCTCGCCGATCTCGCCGTGCCCGAAACCGAAGGCCTCGCGCAGCACATAGGCGGCCCGCTCCAACGGCGACAAGGACTCCAGCAGCACCAGCATCCCCAGGGACACCGAGTCGCGCAGAGCGGCCAGTGTCCCCGGGTCACCGGTCCCGGCGATGACCGGGTCCTCCTCGGTGCTCGGCTCGGGCAGCCACGAACCCGTGTACCGCTCGTGCCGCGCCGCCGCGCTGCGCAGACGGTCGAGACTCAGCCGCGTCACCACGGTCACCAGGAACGCGCGCGGATTCTCGATGGCCTTCTCCGAGCTCGCCTTGTCCCACTTGGGCCAGGCGTCCTGGACCACGTCCTCGGCTTCGGTGTAGCTGCCGAGCATGCGGTAGGCGACGGCGCGGAGCACCGCGCGGTTCTCTTCGAAGACCTCGATCACGGCGCCCACCCTAGCGGTGCGCGAGCGCCGCGGCGGGGCGGATCCTGCGGTGCGGGAGGTAGGGGCCGGGGTGTCCGAAGAGGAACATCGCCGAGTTGAGCACCAGGTCCTTGTACCAGACCGCGACCCGTCCGCGCAGGACCGCGTCGCGCGCGGACTCGTCACCTGCGTGCACGAACTGGATGACGGCGTCCTTGCGGCCGAGGCTGACGCACTGGTGGATGTGGCGGAACGTGAAGGCCTCGGGCTCCTCGCCGCCGATGAGACGCGCGAGCGCGTCGGCGATGTAGGGGCCCTGGAAACCACCGACGCGGCAGCCGTAGGCGAGCGCGTCGCCCCAGGTCCCGGCGAGCGCGGCGGCGTCGCCGATGACGTGGATCTCGGGGTGGGACACCGAACGGAGGCGGTCGTCGACGAGGGCGCGTCCGGCGCGGTCGACGGCGAGGCCGGATTCGGCGGCGAGTTCGGGGACGTCGAAGCCGCCGGCCCACACGCAGGCGTCGAAGTCGACGGTGGTGCCGTCGTCGAGGCGCACGGTGCCTTCGGTGATCTCGGTGGCGGCGTTTCCGGCGATGATCTCGATCCCGAGGCGCGCGAAGGCCTTGTCGATGTGCTTCTTGGCGCCCGCCGAGAGCCATCCGCCGGGTTCCCCGCGGGAGACGAGCTTGACGGTGAGGCCCGGGCGGGACTCGGCGAACTCGGTGGCCGCCTCGATTCCGGTGAGTCCACCGCCGACGACGACGAGGGTGCCGGTCTCGCCGACGGCCGCGGCGAGCGCCGGGGTGGTGGCGGGGTCGAGGACGTGGGCGTGTTCGCGGATACCGGGGACGGTCGTGGTGTCGACACGGCTGCCGAGGGCGTAGACGAGGGTGTCGTAGCCGAGTTCGCGGCAGCCGTCGGCGGTGGCGACCTCGACGGTCCGCGCGCCGGTGTCGATCCGGTCGGCCCAGCCGAGAACGAAGTCGACGCCGGTTCCGGCGAGCAGCCCGTCGAGCGCCGGCGACGGCGGGGTCTGCCCGGTCGCGGCCTGGTGCAGGCGGGGCCGCTGGACGAAACCGTCGCGGGCGTTGACGAGGGTGACCGACACGCGTGCGGTGTCGACCCGGCGGGCGAGGCGGGTGGCGGCGGTGAGTCCGGCGTACCCGGCTCCGAGGACGACGACGCGGTGTTCGATGTTCATGACCTGCTCCTTGCGGTTCGTTTCGGCAACGGTTCGACAAGGAGACGGGGAGCCCGCCGAAAGCGTGACATCGACGCTCACCCAGGGAAGAACACGTCCGTGAGCAGGCGCCCGTCGGCGAGGAGGCCCCCGTCGACGGGCAGGATCAGTCCGGTGATCCAGGCCGCGTCCCCGGAGGCGAGGAAGGCCACCGCGGCGGCGATGTCCGCGGGCTCGCCCGGACGGAACATCGGATAGCGGGTGCCGATGCGCGCGATGACCTCCGGTTCCCACGCGCGGGTGCGGATCGAGCCCGGCGCGACGAGATTGACGCGGACGGAACCGTCGAGCCCCGCCGCCCGCCGCGAACGCGGCGAGTACTCGACCGCGAGGTTCTGGGTGAGGCTCTGCAAACCCGCCTTGGCCGCCGAATAGGCGACCTCCCCGAAGGCCGCGATCCCGTTGATCGACCCGACGGACACGACATTGCCGTGCGGTGAGTCGAGCAGATGCGGCAGCGCCGCCTTGACACAGCGGAACGCGCCCAGCAGCGTCGGATCGGCCTGCCGGTGCCACTCCTCCTCTTCGAGATCCTCGAAACGCGACCAGCCCGCCACGCCCACGTTGTTGACCAGCACGTCCAAGCGTCCCTGCGCCTCGACGGCGCTCGCGACGGCCGCGTCGACGCTCTCCCGGTCGGTCACGTCGCAGGCGACGGCCACGACCGTCGCGCCCCCGGCCGACAGTTCGGCGGCGGTCGCCTCGGCCGCTTCCACATCACGGTCGGCGATGGTCACCACCGCACCCTCCGACGACAACCGCGCGGCCACGGCCCGCCCGATCCCGTGCGCGCCTCCCGTGACGAGAACCGCGTGCTCGGCGAAACGCCCCATGGCAGACACCTCCGGGTCGATGGATTGGTCCACAGTAGAGGCTTTCCCCGGATCAGTGAAGAACCCTGCCTCTTCCTCCCGCGCACTATCCAGAGTTGATCAATGCCTGGTAGTTTCCCGTCGATTCCCCAGCCGGCGCGTGGAGGCCCGATGCTCACCACCCTGCGACGGGTGTTCGGCGACGCCGTCTACCGCCGCTACCTCACCCTGCTCATCCTCACCGGCGCCGCCGGATCGGCCGGAATGCCGATCGTCCCGCTGTTCCTCCTGCGAGAACTCCACGCCGGCCTCGCCGAGATCGCCGTCATCACCCTCTCCGGCCTCCTCGGCATCGCGCTCAACCTCCCCCTCGGCCGCCTCAGCGACCGCCTCCACTCCCGCCGGAAACTGATGTTCGCGCTCGCCGTGACCATGTGCCTCGGCTGGGCCCTCCTCGGCTTCGCGCCCTCGTTCTGGACCGCCGTCGCGATCTACGCCGTACTCGTCGCGGCGCCCTCGGGCACCCTCAGCGCCCAGATCTTCGCCTCCCTCAGCGACACCATGCGCCACCGCGAAGAACCCCGCCCCTCCACCATCAACGCCACCCTCCGCGGTGGCTACTCCTTCGGCTGGATCGCCGGACCACTGCTGAGCACCGCCCTGGCCGCCACCTCCGGACTCCAGGCCGCCTTCTGGATCGCCGTCGCCGCCTACGCCGCCGTCGCCGCACTCACCCTCGTCCTCCGTGAAACCACCGCCCCGCCCTCCACCGACAACACCACGGCCGCCGGAACCCCCCGCGCCTCGATGCTCCCGCTCGTCCTGTTCGCCTGCGGCCTGTGCGCGGTCTTCTCCGGCGAGATGCTCCGCGGCGCCTACCTGTCGATCTACGTCGTCGAGCACCTCGGCCAGAGCACCCTCGTCTTCGGCGTCCTCGCCTCCTCGGCGGCCGCCATCGAAGTCGGCGTCTTCCCCCTCATGGGCTCCCTCGCCGACCGCTTCGGCATCCGGCGCGTCATCGCCGCCGCGCTCGCCGTCGGCGTGGTGGCCTACGCGATCCTGGCGTCGAGTACGCAGATGTGGCAGGTGTGGTTGTTCTACGACCTCCAGATCGTGCTGTTCGTCGCGACGACCGGGCTCGGCCTCAGCTACGCCCAGAGTCTCGTGCCGGGCAGGGCGGGGCTGGCCTCGGCGACCTTCTTCAGCGCGCAGACCGCGGCGAAACCGGTGAGCGGTCTGGTCGGGTTCGCCGGAATCGGCTCGCTGGGCCTGCCGGGGATCTTCTGGGTCCCGGCGGTGCTGTGCGGGCTGTGCCTGGTGGTCTTCACCGCGACGGCGCTGCGGTCGCGCCGGGTTCAGGTGCGCGAGACGGCCGGAGCCCCGCCGGGCTGAACCGCGCGTTCGCCGGGCTCGGTGAGTCCGCGCGCGAAGAGCCACCCGGCAACGGCCGTCGGCACGAGCACGATGAGCGCGGTGGCGAGCATGGTGGCATCGGCGAGCGCGCCGAGTCCGGGGGCGGCGACGCCGCCGATGCTGACGGCGAGGCCGAGGGTGACTCCGCCGGCGGTGCCGACGCGGTTGGGCAGGTAGTCCTGGGCGAGGGTGACGTTGAGGGAGAAGGGCACGTAGAGGGCGATCGCGGCGGCCGCGACGAAGAGGTAGACGGCGGGGCCGGGGATGAACACGACTCCGGCGACGGCCGGGATCGCCGCGAGGCAGGCGGCGCGGGCGACGGGGACGCGTCCCCACCGGGCCGCCAGGCGCCCGCCGAGGACGGTGCCGACGGCCCCTCCGGTGAAGAGCACGAAGAGGGCCGAGGCGCCCGTGCCGGGGCCGCCGCCGGTGCGTTGCTGGACGTGGAGGGCGACGAAGGCGCTCAAGCCGACGTAGACGATGGATCGGCAGATCACGGCTCCCGACAGGCGCAGGAAACCCGGCCAGTCGTCGCGTCCGGCGCGGTGGGCCTTGGCGCGCGCACCGGCTCGGGCTCGGGTGAGGGAGCGCATGACGGTCAGCGTGATCAGGCCGCCGAGGACGGCCGGGGCGAGCAGGAACGGGGTGGCCCGGAGTCCACCGGCCGACAGGATCGGGGTGACGGCGATCGGCGCCAGGGCGAAGCCGATGTTGCCGCCGAGGGAGAACCAGCTCATCCCGATGTGACTGTTCCCGCTGACCAGGCGGGCCAGGCGGGCCGATTCGGGGTGGTAGGCGGCGACGCCGAGCCCGCACAGGGCGATGGCGAGCCAGGTCGTGAGGTAGGAGTCGCCGACGCCGCTGAGGCCGAGCCCGAGCCCGGCGGTGGTCATGCTGACCGGGAGGAGCCAGGGCATGGGGCACCGGTCGCTCAGGATCCCGAAGAGGGGCTGGACGAAGGACGACAGCAGCGTGGCGGCCAGGACGATGCCGGACACCGCGGCGTAACCGTAGTGGCGTTCGGCGTCCAGGAAGGGCACGACGGCGGGTACGGCTCCCTGATAGAGGTCGACGCTCGCGTGGCCGGCGGCGAGGAGGACGATCCGGTGCCTGTTGCTTGTCACGTTCCGATCCTCGGCCGGGCGGGACCTGTCCGGCTTCCGATAAAATGCCGAGTGATGCCGAATATCCGCCACCAGCCGGAGGCGCCGACCGGGATCCGGGTCCTGCCGGCCGGGTCGGAGGTCGACGCGCACCGTCACGACGACCATCAGATCGTCTACGCCGGGCGCGGGGTGCTCTCGGTGACCACGAGCGAGGGCAGCTGGGTGGCGCCGGCCACGCGGGCGATCTGGGTGCCGGCGGGGACGGTCCACGAGCATCGCGCGCACGGTGACACCGACCTGCACATGGTCGGGCTGCCCGTGTCGGACAATCCGCTCGGCCTGGACGGTCCGGCGGTGCTGGGCGTCGATCCGCTGTTGCGGGAACTGATCCCTGCCTACACCGAGGCCGGTCTCGCCGATCGTGCCGAGCGCGACCGGATGCTGGCGGTCCTTCTCGACCGGCTGCGTCGTTCGCCGCAGCGGCCGGTGCACGTCCCGGCGGGCCGTGACCCGCGGCTGGTGGCGATGTGCGCGCTGTTGCGCGCCGACCCGGCCGACGACCGGACCCTCGCCGAGCTCGGCGCGCGGGTCGGGGCGAGCGAGCGGACGCTCAGCCGGCTGTGCCGGGCGGAGCTGGGCATGACCTTCCCGCGGTGGCGTACGCAGGTGCGGCTGCACCGGGCGTTGCTGTTGCTGGCGGAGGGCACACCGGTGACGGTGGTCGCGCATCGCTGCGGGTGGGCGTCGGCGAGTGCGTTCATCGACGTGTTCCGGCGTGCTTTCGGGCACACGCCGGGCGCGCATCCGCACCGCTTAGGCGCGGCTCCAGATGTCGTAGGGGTGACGGCCGGGCCGGAAGCCGTGGGCCTCGACCATGTCGACGGCTTCGGCGAAGCGGCGGGCGAGTCCGGCGGGTGAGTGGGCGTCGCTGCCGAAGGTGACGGCGTCACCGCCTTCTTCACGCCACCAGCGCAGGATGGTGGGGTGCATGGGGAGGCTGGTGTTGACCTCCAGGGCCCGTCCGGTGGCGGCGAGCGCGCGCAGGGCGTGGCGGAACTCGTCGCCGAAGTCGTGGGGGTCGAAGGGCCCGGCCTCGGCGGGCCAGGAGCGGACGGCGTAGTCGATGTGGGCGAGGACGGAGAACAGGTCGGAGGCGACGACGAGGGGAATCTCGCCGAGGTAGTCGCGGACGACCTGGGCGGCTTCGCGGCGCCGGAACAGGCCGGGCGGTTCGTCGAAGCGGTCCTCGCCGGTGGGCAGGCAGTGCAGGGAGCCCAGGACACGCTCGAAGTTCCCGGCGGCGAGGAGCCGGGCGGCGGTGGCGGCGTGCCGGTGGGGTTCGCCGAGTTCGACGCCGGTGATGATCCGCAGGCCGGGGTACTTCTCCCGGCAGCGTTCGACGGTCTCGAAGTACCCGTCGAGGTCGATCGGGGGCGGGGTGAGCATCCCGTCGGTGTCGGCGAGCGAGGCCAGGAAGGCGTTTTCGGGGAGGTGACGGTCGATGACCTCCCATCCGGTGAAGTCCATGTGTTCGGTGAAGGCCACGGCGGGCAGGCCGAGTTCGACGGCGCGCTCGCAGGTCCCCTCCATGGAGCCTTCGGCGGCGTCCCAGGAGTATTCGCTGTGCACGTGACTGTCGGCGGGAAGGATCATCACGGGATCCTCGCAGCCGTGGCGTGGGGCGGCAAGGGCACTGCGCCGTCGGTTAGTCTTGCCGTATGCATCTGCGCGCGAATCTCGCCTGGTGGCCGTCCTAGGACGGCCGCTCAGATGCGCAACCCACCATTCGGGCCGTCCGCTGTGACGGCCCGCGGTGTCTCTCCGGCACGGTGAGCTCACGGCGGCTCCCGGGCAAAGGAGATCGAGAGACATGAGCACCACCACTGTTCCCCGTGACCTCGAACTGTCGGCGCGTGTGCTGGCCTCACCGCAGGACTTCCGGGTCCTGACCGGGGACCGGCCGACGGGCGCGCTGCACGTCGGTCACTACTTCGGCACGCTGCACAACCGGGTCCTGCTGCAGGACCTGGGTGTGGAGATGTTCGTGCTGGTCGCCGACTATCAGGTCATCACCGACCGCGATGTGACCGGCCGGATCGGGTCGGTCGTCGAAGGCATCGTGCTGGACTACCTGGCCGCCGGGCTCGACCCGGAACGCGCGACGATCTTCGCGCATTCGGCGGTGCCGGCCCTCAACCAGCTGGTCCTGCCGTTCCTGAGTCTGGTGTCGACCTCGGAACTGAGCCGTAATCCGACCGTCAAGGAGGAGATCGCGTCCTCGGGGCGGTCGATGGTCAGCGGGCTGATGTTTACCTATCCCGTGCATCAGGCCGCCGACCTGCTGTTCTGTAAGTCGAACCTGGTACCGGTCGGGGACGACCAGCTCCCGCACATCGAGCTGACGCGGACGATCGCGCGGCGCTTCAACGACCGGTACCGGCCGCTGTTCCCGCTGCCGGAGGCGATGCTGTCGACGGCTCCGCGTCTCCTCGGCACCGATGGGGCGAAGATGGGCAAGAGCAGCGGGAACTCCATCGAGTTGCGGGCGACGGCCGATGAGACCGCGCGGGTGATCAGGGGCGCCAAGACCGACGCCGAGCGGCGCATCACCTTCGATCCGGTCAACCGGCCGGAGGTGTCGAACCTGGTGCTGCTGGCGGCCCTGGCCGGCGAACGCGACCCGCACGACGTCGCCGACGAGGTCGGTGACGGTGGCGCGGCGGTGCTGAAGCGGACGGTCACCGAGGCCGTCAACGAATGCTTGCGGCCGATGCGGGAACGGCGGCTGGAGCTGGCCGCCGAGCCCGGCCTGGTGCACCGGGTCCTGAGTCGCGGCAACGAAACCGCCGACGCGATCGCGGAGTCCACTTTGGCCGAGGTGCGCGAGGCGATGGGGACCAGGTACTGACACCGGCCTGGGCTAGGGTCTGTCTGTCGGTCGGCGGGCAGACCCTGGCGCGGCCGGCGACCCCGGTAGGCGAGGAGAGGAACACCCCTGATGGTGCTGCGCAAGATCTTGGCCGCGTTCGGTGCGGGCGTGGAGGTCGACACGCTGCTGTCGGCGTCGGCCGTCCGTCCAGGTGGGACGCTCAACGGGGAGGTCCGCTTCTCGGGCGGGAAGTCCGACCACCGGGTGACCGCGATCAACCTCGAATTCGTCGCCGAGGTCGAGGTGGAACGCGACGGTTCGACGCACCGCTCCCGCTACGACTTCTTCGACGCGAAGGTCGCCGGGGAGGTCATGCTCGCGGCGGGCTCGTCCCACTCGGTGCCGTTCTCGCTGCCCGTCCCCTGGGAAACACCGGTGACCGCACTCGGCGGGCACCAGCTGTACGGGATGCGCCTGGGTGTGGCGACCGAACTGGAGCTGGCCGGCGCGCTCGACAAGGGCGACCTCGATCCCCTGCACGTCGAGCCCCTGCCGGTGCAGCAGGCGGTGCTGACCGCGCTGGGCCGCCTCGGCTTCACCTTCTCCAAGGCCGACCTGGAGGCCGGCACGATCCCCGGTTCGACGATGCCGTTCTACCAGGAGATCGAGTACTGGCCCGGCGGGCAGTTCCGCAACTCCTTCAAGGAACTGGAGTTGACCTTCATCACCACGGCCTCGGCGGTCGACGTGATCCTGGAGGCCGACAAACGGGGCGGTTTCCTGTCGTCCGGGCGCGACGCGCTCAACCGCTTCACCCTCCCCCACACCGAGACCGGCGACCTGACCCCGCTGCTCAACGACAAACTCTCCCGCCTCGCGGCCTAGGGCTCCCCGGCGGTGAGATAGCGCTGCACGGTCGGGCCGACCCACGCCACGATCTCCTCCGGTTCCAGATCCACCACCGGGGGCAGGCGCAGCACGTACCGGCAGAGCACGACACCCAGCAGTTGCGTCACGACGAGCCCGGCACGGCGGGCGGCGAGCTCCCGGTCGTCGCCGAACAGCTTCCCGAGACCGGTCAGGACCTGCCCGGACCAGATCTCGCGGACCCGTTCGGCGGCGGCCTCCTCATTGGACACCGCCGTGCGCAGCAGCGCCACGAGCGTGCGGTCGCTCTCCCACAGGTTCAGTAGATGCCGCATGATCGACTCACCGAGCCGCTCCCGCGGCAGCGTGGTGAAGTCGGGCAGATGCAGGTCGTAGCTCGCGGCGAGTGCGAAGAGCTTCTCCTTGCTGCCGAAGTAGCGCATCACCATCGCCGGATCGATGTGCGCGTCGGCGGCGATGCCCCGGATGGTGGCGCCCTCGTAGCCTTCGGCGATGAAGCGCTCACGGGCGGCGTCGAGGATCGCGGCCTTGGTCGCGTCGGAACGGCGCCGCCGCACGGGGGTCTCTTCGGTCGCGGTCATGAACGCATCCTACGTCAACAACCGTTGACTCTCGGGTCGCCCGCGTCACGGACGACCCGAGACACCCGTTACACCTCCACGACCGCCGAAATCCGCAGGTCGGCGACCGAACGCCCGGCGTGCACGACGTAACTCCCACCGACCGTGCGCCAATCCCCGGCACCCTCGTCCCACACCTGCACCGCCCGCTTCGGGACCTCCACGACCGCCTCGGCCACGTCCCCGGCACCGGCCGCCACCGACGCGAAGCCCGCCAGCCACCGCGCGGGACGCTCGGCATCGGCGTCGACCGGCTCCAGATACACCTGCACGACCTCACGGCCCGCGCGATCACCGGCGTTGGCCACATGGACCCTCACCGTGGCCAGCACCTCACCACCGCCGGCCTCGGCCGCGACGTCGTCGTAAGACCAGTCGGTGTACCCCAGCCCGTGCCCGAACCAGAACGCCGGCGCCGTCTCCCCCCGCTCCCACGCCCGGTAGCCGATGAACACGCCCTCGTCGTAGACGAGTTTCCCGCCGCTCGGCACCACCTCGGACACCGGAGCATCCGCCAGACGCACCGGCCACGTGGTCGGCAACCGCCCACCCGGTTCCGCCGCACCGGTCAGCACATCGGCGAGCGCGCCGGCGAACTCCTGCCCACCGAACCAGGTGAGCAGCACCGCCGAGACGTCCTCCACCCACGGCATCTCCACCGGAGCACCCGCGGTCATCACCACGACCGTGCGCTCGTTGGCCGCCGCCACCCGCGCCACCAGATCGTCCTGCCGCCCCGGCAACACCAGGCTCTTCCGGTCGAAACCCTCACTCTCCACCGACTCGGTGGTGTTGACGAACACCACCGCCACGTCCGCCTCACCCGCCGCCCGCGCCGCCCGATCGATGCCCGTCTCGTCGTCGTGCCGCGGACCGGTGTGCCCGAGAGTGAAGAACACCAGCTTCAACGGACCGCTCACCTGCTCGGGCGCGATCCCCGCCGTCAGCACCAGCGACACCGGCACACCCGCGGTCAACGGAACCGTGACCCGCATGCTCGGCGGATCGATGAACGCCGCCACCGGATCCGGGCTGCCCGGCACCAGCGCGCCGTCGAAGACCGAAGCGCCGTCCAGCGTGAGCGTGAACCGCCCGATCCCCGCGACCGCGAACCGATGGTCACCGGAGACCTCCGGCGTGAACGAACCCGTCAACTCCACCGAGGCCAACCGCTCCGGATCGACCCCCTCGGGCAACTCCCCCATCCAGCCCACCCGGCTCTCCACCAACGTGTCCTCACGCAAGACCGCACCCTCGCGGTCCCGCGCCAACGAACGAAACTCCCCCGGCACCGGCGGCAACTGCGTCCGGGCATCGGTCCCCACCTCGTAGGAGACCTCCACACCCGGCAGCGCCTCCCGCAACGCCTCCAACGGCGAAGCGACGTGCGGCACGAACACCTGCGCACTCCCACCACCCATCACCCGCGGCTCGCTCGCCGCCATACCGCTCACCGCGACACTCCGCACCCCCGCCAACGGCAGCAGATCCCCCTCATTGCGCGCCAGCACGAACGACCGCGCCGCCACCACCCGCGCATGCGCCGCACCATCGATCTCCGCCGGGAACTGCGCCACCGCCGCCGGAGCACCCTCCAACGCCCCCACCCTCGCCGCCAACCGCAACACCCGGCGCACCAGATCGTCGACCACCGACTCCTCGACGCGCCCGTCACGCACCGCCGCCGCCAGATGCTCGCCGTACACCGTCACCGGCCCCGGCATCGCCACATCCGTACCACCCGACACCGAACCCACCGTGTCCCGCGACGCGGTCCAGTCCGACACCACGAACCCGTCGAAACCCCACTCGCCACGCAGAACCCCGTTCTGCAGACCGGAGTTCTCCGTCATCGACAGACCGTTCACCGCGTTATACGCCGACATCACCCCCCACGCGCCACCCTTCTTCACCACCGCCTCGAACGGCGCCAAGTACAACTCACGAAGCGCCCGCTCCCCGACGACGACGTCGACGCTCATGCGGTCGGTCTCGGAATCGTTGGCCACGAAATGCTTCACGGTCGTGGCGACACCACCCGACTGGACACCGCGCACGAAAGCCGCGGCCATCTCACCGGTCAGCAGCGGGTCTTCGGAGAAGCCCTCGAAGTGGCGCCCACCCAACGGCGAGCGATGGAGGTTCACCGTGGGCGCCAAGAGGACGTGCACGCCCTTGCGGCGGGCCTCCTGGGCGAGCAGGCGACCACTCTCCTCGGCCAGCGCCGGGTCCCAGCTCGCGGCCTGCGCCGTCGGGCTGGGCAGCGCGATCGCCGCGTCGCCCGTCCACTCGCGGCCGCGCACGCCGATCGGCCCGTCGGACATCACGATCGGGGCGAGCCCCACCTCGGCCACGCCCGGCAGGGACCACATGTCCTGTCCGGCCAGCAAGCGGGTCTTGGTGTCCAGGTCGAGGGCCGCGAGGGCCTTCTCGACGGCGGTTTCGACCTCTTCGATGTACGACATGGCGGCGGACCCCTTCGACGGTCGGACGGGTGACGATGCACGAAGCATGGCACGACCTACCGACCACTCGGTAGGTATCGTTGCGCAACAGAGACCGAACCACTCCCCGAACCAGACCATAACGGGCACGACCGCGATGCCGACCCCGAACGAATAGGCTCTGCCCCATGACGCAGGCACGCACCACCCGCCGCACCGTCCGACCCGAGGAACGCCGCCAGGACATCCTCGAAGCCGCCCTCACCCTCTTCGCCGAACGCGGCTACCGCGGCGCCAGCCTCGCCACCATCGCCGAGAAGGCCGGACTGACCCAACAGGGCCTGCTGCACTACTTCCCCAGCAAAGAACGCCTCCTCACCGAAGTCCTCCGCCTCCGCGACGAACGCGACATGGCCGCCACCGGCACCGCCGACACCACCCTCGACGCGCTCGCGCGGATCGTCGAGCTCAACCAGGAACGCAGGGGGATGGTGCAGTCGTACACGGTGCTGTCGGCCGACAGCGTCACCGAAGGCCACCCGGCCCGGGACTTCTTCACCGAGCGCTACGAGCGGCTGCGCCTCGAACTGGCCAAGGTCGTACGCGCCGAGCTCGGTGACTCACCGCGCGCCGGAATGACCCCGGAGACGGCGGCGACACTGCTCATCGCGGTGATGGACGGACTGCAGCTGCAATGGTTGCTGTCCGACGAGACCGTGGACATGGCGGGGGCGTTCCGGGGGATGCTGGAGCTGCTGCGGACTCACCCGAGCGGGTGAAACCGCACGCCTGGTGCCCGCACATATGGAGACCCGGTTTTCAGCCGGTTCCGGCGAGGTTTCGGCGCATGGATGAGACGTTCGAGGATCCGTGCGGGGACTATCTCGCGAGGATCGGGAAACGCCGCTCCAACGGCCCGCGCAGGGATTGTCTGCTTCCTTACCGGACCGACGAGATCGATTCCTTCTTCGTCGGAGGCCGGGAAACAACGATCGCCCGAGGCAATATGCCTCGGGCGATTACTGTCGGGACGGCGGGATTCGAACCCACGACCCCCTGACCCCCAGTCAGGTACGCTACCAAGCTGCGCCACGTCCCGAAGCCACCCGCACCTTGTGAGCGCTGGCAGCGAGGAGAAGCTTAACCCAGGCGGCTATGGGGTCCGCAAGCAGGTTCCCGTGCGCGGGGATCGGGGGCGGTGACGTGGATGCGGCGTCCCGAGGGATGCCCTGTGGCCTGCGGACTCGGGTCCCGGCGAACGCCACCGGCCTCAAGAACACGAACGCCCGGCGGGGTCTCCCCCACCGGGCGCCGCGTCAACGTCCGTCCCTACTTCTTCCCGCCGGGCTTGCCGCCCGGCTTCCCGCGCTTCTCGCGGGCCTTCACCGTGATCGAGATCGGGCTGCCGATGAAGCCGAAGTCTTCGCGCAGCCGCCGTTCGACGTAGCGCACGTACTGCGGGTCGAGACGCCCCGAGGTGAACAGGATGAACCTGGGGGGCCGGATGTCAACCTGGGTCGCGAAGAGGATCCTCGGTGCCTTTCCACCCCGGATGGGGTGGGGGTGGGCGGCGATGAGGGCGGCGAGCCACTGGTTGAGCTCGCCGGTCGACACGCGTTGTTCCCACCCGTCGAGGGCGGTGCGGATCTCGCGGGCGAGTTTCTGGACGGCGCGGCCGGTGAGGGCGGAGATGTTGATGCGCGGGGCCCAGGTGATGCGCTTGAGTTCGCGGTCGATCTCGCGGTCGAGGTAGTAGCGCCTGTCCTCGTCGACGAGGTCCCACTTGTTGAAGACGATGACGAGGGCGCGTCCGGCTTCGACGACCTGCGTCAGGACGCGCTGGTCCTGTTCGCTGATCGGTTCGGAGGAGTCGAGGAGCACGACGGCGACTTCGGCGGCCTCGATCGCCGACTGGGTGCGCAGGCTCGCGTAGTACTCGGTGCCGCTGGCCTGTGCGACGCGGCGGCGGAGGCCGGCGGTGTCGACGAGGTGGAAGGTCTCGCCGTCGATGTCGACGAGGGTGTCGACGGGGTCGACGGTGGTGCCGGCGACGGAGTCGACGACGGCCCGGTCGTCTTTGGAGAGCTGGTTGAGCAGGCTCGACTTGCCGACGTTGGGGCGTCCGACGAGCGCGACGCGGCGGGGGCCGCCCGCTTTGGGTTCGCGGTCCTCGGGCATCTCCGGGAGGAGTTTGAGGATCTCGTCGAGGAGGTCGCCGGAGCCGCGACCGTGGAGGGCCGAGATCGGGAAGGGCTCACCGAGGCCGAGGGACCAGAGTCCGGCGGCTTCGGGTTCGAGTCGCTGGTCGTCGATCTTGTTGGCGATGAGCAGGACGGGTTTCCCGCCTCGCTGGAGGACGCGGGCGGCGGCCTCGTCGGTGTCGGTGGCACCGACGATGGCGTCGACGACGAGGAGGATCACGTCGGCGGTGCGCATGGCGATCTCCGCCTGCGTCGCGATGGCCGCCGCGCGGCCTTTCGCGTCGGGTTCCCAGCCGCCGGTGTCGACGAGGGTGAAGCGCCGGCCGGCCCATTGGGCGTCGTAGGCGACGCGGTCGCGGGTCACGCCCGGCACGTCTTCGACGACCGCTTGGCGGCGGCCGAGGATCCGGTTCACGAGGGTCGACTTGCCGACGTTCGGTCGCCCGACGACGGCGACGACCGGTACCGGGCCCTCGTCGAGTTCCGCGCGGGCGGCCTCGACGTCGGCGGTGAACTCTTCGGCGAGGGCGGCCCAGATGGCCTCGTCAGTCACGTACTTCCCCGTTGCTGTCGTTGAGCAGTCGGCGCATGCGGTCGACGACTTCTTCGATGCCGAGTCCGGTGGTGTCGAGGATGACGGCGCCGGGCGCGGCTTCATGCGGTTTGGTGGTCTTGGCGTCGGCGGTGTCTCGGCGGGCGAGGTCGGCGGCGGTGGTGGTGATGTCGGTGTTGTTCTCGGTGCTGCGCCGCCGGGCGCGTTCGGCTTCGTCGGCGGTGAGGTAGATCTTGAGGTCGGCGTCGGGTGCGACGACCTCGCCGATGTCGCGGCCTTCGACGACGATGCCGGCGGGGGCTTCGGCGATGATGCGGCGCTGTTCGGCGATGAGGTGCGCGCGGACGGCGGGGATGCCCGCGACGGCGGAGACGGCGGCGGTGACCTCGGGTCCGCGGATCTCGGCGTCGACGGGGGCGCCGTCGAGGCGGGTGTAGGGGTCGGCGGGGGTGGTGCCGAAGTCGAGCTTCGCGTGGTGGACCGCCGTGGTGACCGCGTCGGTGTTGGTGAGGTCGAGGCCGGCGCGGAGGGCGGCGAGGGTCGCCGCGCGGTACATGGCGCCGGTGTCGAGGTAGGCGGCGCCGAGCTGGGTCGCGAGCCGTTTGGACACGGTGGATTTTCCGGTCCCGGAGGGTCCGTCCACCGCGACTACTCGTGCCTGCTGGCTGTTCACGTTCGCCTCCTGATCACCGTTCGGGCCGCACCAATCATGCCTTGTCACCCGAAGTGAGCTCCGGCACGGGCGGGGTTTGCGGGCGGGGGTCGTGGCCCGCGTCGTGTCGGAGGCGTGAATTAGTCTCGTGGCGTGGGCGACGACACAGGCAACGGTACGTGTTCTGGGGTGCTTCCCGGTCCGAACGGCCCGGTGGGCGTGGTGCTCTCCGAGGTGGGTTTGCTGCGATTGTCCCTCCTCGACCGGGAGGAGCGTTCGGCGGATCGGCCGCCGCCGGCGAGCGATGCCGGGGATCCGCGCATGGCGGCCGTCGCCAAGCAGCTGGCGGCCTATCTGGCCGGTGACCTGCGGGAGTTCTCGCTGTCGCTGGACTGGTCGTTGAGCGGTGGCTTTCAGCAGAAGGTCCTCAAGACGCTGTACGAGACCGTCGGCTACGGCGAGACGGTCAGTTACGGCGAGCTGGCGGCTCGGGCGGGCCGTCCGGGGGCGGCGAGGGTGGTCGGGGCGATCATGGGGAGCAATCCGATCCCGATCATCGTGCCGTGTCACCGGGTCGTGGACAGTGGTGGCGGGCTGGGCGGGTTCTCGGGCAGCCGCCGTGGTCCCTCGATGGAGACCAAGCGGCGGCTGCTGACGTTGGAGGAGTCGATCGCCCCGACTCTGTTCGATTGGACGTTCGACTAGAGTCCGACGGCCTTGTACAGCGCCCCGAGTTCACCCTGGTTGAGGTTGCGCACGGTCCCCGGTTTGAGGTTGCCGAGGGCGACGGTGCCGATCTTGGTGCGCACGAGGCGGTAGACCGGGTGGCCGACGTGGTCGAGGAGGCGCCGGACGATGTGCTTGCGGCCTTCGTGGACGACGATCTCGACGAGGGAGCGGCTCTCGAACTCGTCGATGATGCGGAAGTCGTCGACGGAGACGGGCCCGTCGTCGAGGGTGACGCCCTTGGCGAGCTTCTTGCCCAGGAACGGTGAGACCGGGCCGCGCACCTCGCAGCGGTAGGTCTTGGCGATCTCGTACGAGGGGTGCATGAGCCGGTGGGCGAGGTCGCCGTCGTTGGTGAGGAGCAGGAGGCCTTCGCTGTCGGTGTCGAGGCGGCCGACGTGGAAGATCCGCTCCGGTACGGCCGTGACGTAGTTGGCGAGGCTGGGGCGGCCCTGCTCGTCGGACATCGACGAGACGACCCCGCGTGGTTTGTTGAGCGCGAGGTGGACCGTGCGCACGTCGGTGATGAGGCGTTCCCCGTCGACGTGGATGACGGCGGTGGACGGGTCGACGCGGCTGCCGAGGATGGCGACCTTCCCGTCGACGGTGACGCGTCCTTCGGCGATCAGTTCCTCACTGGCGCGGCGGGAGCCGACACCGGCGGAGGCGAGGACCTTCTGCAGTCGCTGCTCGTTCTCAGTCATCGACGCCGCCCTCGGTGAGGTCGTCGAGGTCGTCGGGCAGGAACGGGGCGAGGGGCGGCAGCTCTGCGATCGAGTTGATGCCCAGTTTCTCCAGGAACAGCACCGTCGTACGGTACAGGTGCGCTCCGCTGTCGGGTTCGGCGCCGCACTCTTCGACGAGTCCGCGCGACAGGAGGGTCCGGATGACGCCGTCGCAGTTGACGCCGCGGATGCCGGAGATGCGGGCGCGGGTGACGGGCTGCTTGTAGGCGACGACGGCGAGGGTTTCCAGGGCCGCCTTGGTGAGGCGGGCCTGCTGGCCGTCGAGGACGAAGCGTTCGACGTAGGGGGCGTACTCGTCGCGGGTGTAGAAGCGCCAGCCGCCGGCCTGGCGGCGAAGGTCGAAACCGCGGGCCTGTTCGGTGTACTCGGCGGCGAGGCGTTCGAGTGTGGCGGTGATCTCCTCGGCGCTCCGGTCGAGGATCTGGGCGAGCATGATCTCGCCGGCGGGTTCGTCGACGATCATGAGGATCGCTTCGAGGGTTCCGGCGAGGTCGTCGACGACGGGCAGCGGTTCGGCCTCGGCGACGGGCTCGGGGGCCGGTGCGGTGCCGGGTGCGGGTGCGCCGAACTCGGCGAGGTCGGAGCCGTCGGCGGGTGCGCCGGGTTCGGTGTCGGGGGGTGTGTCGGGTGGGGTCTCGGCGGTGATGGACGCCAGGAAGTCCGGTGCGGCCGTTTCGGTCGCGGGTTCCCTGGTCTCCTCAGGCGTGTCGTCCTGCGCGCGCTGCCAGGGCGGGGTCCAGTCGGCCACCGCGTCGGCGAGGGACGCCCCCCGTGCCTCGTCACTCACTGTCGGGTTCCTCCGTTGTTTCCTCGTCGTCTTCGGTGCTCACCGGTGCCCCGGAGTATTCGTCGACCTCGATGTCGCGGGCGTCGGCCTCGGCGATCCAGCGGACGTTGAGTTCGCCGAGCGCTTCGACCTGGTCGAAGCCGACCATGTTCTCGCGGTAGAGCTCCAGCAGCGCCAGGAAGCGCGCGACGACCTCAAGGGTCGATTCGCAGTCGGCGCAGAGGTGACGAAAGCTGGCGGTGCCCAGGCCGCGGAGTCTGTCCTGGAGGATCGCGGCGTGCTCGGCGACGCTGACGCGGACCATGTGGACGTGGGCGGTGGAGACCTCGGGGATCGGTTTGGGTCGCATCGCGTCGCCGGCGAGTTTGGCGAGGCGGTCGGGTCCGATGCCGAGGACGAGTTCGGGGAGTGCGGCGGCGAAGCGCGCTTCGAGGGACACCGCGCGGGGCCAGCGGCGGGCGGCGCCCTGTTCGAGGCCGTGGATGTGCGCGGCGGCCTCCTTGAAGGCCTTGTACTGGAGGAGGCGGGCGAAGAGGAGGTCGCGGGCTTCGAGGAGGGCGAGGTCTTCGGCGTCCTCGACCTCGGCGGTGGGGAGGAGGCGGGCGGCCTTGAGGTCGAGGAGGGTGGCGGCGATGACGAGGAACTCGCTGGTCTCGTCGAGGTCCCAGTCGTCGCCCATCGCGCGGATGTAGGCGATGAACTCGTCGGTGACCTTGTGCAGCGCGACTTCGGTCACGTCGAGTTTGTGCTTGCCGATGAGCTGGAGGAGAAGGTCGAAGGGGCCCTCGAAGTTGGCGAGGCGGACCTGGAAACCGGTCGCGGGCGCCGGCTCGGGGGCGGCGTCGGCCGCGGTGTCGCCGGCCACCGCCGTGACACCGTCCCCGGTCTGCTCGTTCGCCGTGATCACCCCGAAAGCCTAAACGGCGTCGCGCCTCGATGAGGCGACACCTCGGTTCAAGTATCGACTCAGGTCAGCGATTCGACGACGGGGGTGAGGACCAGGTCGAGGACGCGGTGCAGGGGCGGCACTCCCCCGATGGGCAGGACCAGCGCGAACAGCATGATCAGCGCGCCGACGCGGCGGCCTTCCAGGAACTCCGCGACCGCTCCCCCGCGTTCGCCGCGGGTCAGTGCCCATCCGTCGGTGGGCGGGAGTGGGATCAGGGCGACGACGGCGAAGCAGAGGAGTCCGACTCCGGCGGTGAAGAGGAGCTGTTCGGGTGCGGGGCCCGGTACGCCGCGGAGGACGTCGGAGGGCCGGTAGACGGCGCCGGTGATGCTGCCGGGGTAGGCGGCGCCGTAGGCGGCGAGGACGACGATGCCGGCGGTGAGGGTCGCGGCGGGCCCGGAGAGCGCCGTCCAGATCGCTCGTGGGCGGGGCAGTCCGGTGGTGGGTGCCGTGGCGCCCCAGCCTGTGCCGCCGAGGACGGCGGCGATGAGCCCGATCGGGTCGAGGTCTCGTCGCCAGTGCGGCAGCACGGTGGTGGCCGTCGCGCGGCCCGGGCCTCGTGCGGCGAGGGCTTGGGTGACGTGCCTGATGCCCAGGCCCAGTGCGAGGGCCGCGACCAGTCCGGCGAGTGCGGCCGGCTGGCCGAGAGCGTAGATCAAGTCCCTAGCGTCTCAGATCGTGTGCGGCGAGCACTTCCCTGGCGAGTTGCCGGTAGGCGCGGGCTCCGCTGGAGGCGGGTGCCCAGGTGGTGATGGGTTCGCCGGCGACGGTGGTCTCGGGGAAGCGCACGGTGCGGGTGATGACCGTCTGGTAAACGCGGTCGCCGAAGGCTTCGACGACGCGGGAGAGGACCTGGCGGCAGTGGGTGGTGCGGGAGTCGTACATCGTCGCGAGGATGCCTTCGAGTTCGAGGTCGAAGTTGAGGCGTTCGCGGACCTTGTCGACGGTGTCGAGGAGGAGGGCGACGCCGCGGAGGCTGAAGAACTCGCATTCGAGGGGTACGAGGACGCCGTGGGCGGCGGTGAGGGCGTTGACGGTGAGCAGACCGAGGGAGGGCTGGCAGTCGATGATGATGAAGTCGTATTCGCTCATCACGGGGCGCAGGACTCGGGTGAGGGTCTGCTCGCGGGCGACCTCGTTGACGAGCTGGATCTCGGCGGCGGAGAGGTCGATGTTGGCCGGGAGGACGTGCAGTCCGGCGACGTTGGTCTTGATGACGACGTCTTCGATGTTGACGCCGTCCTGCATCAGAAGGTTGTAGATCGTCAGGTCGAGGGTGTGCGGGTTGACGCCGAAACCGACGCACAGCGCGCCCTGGGGGTCGAAGTCGACCAGGAGGACCTTGCGGCCGTACTCGGCGAGTGCGGCGCCGAGGTTGATGGTCGAGGTGGTCTTGCCGACGCCGCCTTTTTGGTTGGCCATGGCGATGACGCGTGCCGGGCCGTGGCGTTCGAGGGGTTGCGGCTGCGGGATGTCGCGCTTGCCGGTGTACGCCTCGGGGTCGGCGGGGCCGGCGTCGCCGTCGGCTCCGTCCGGCGCGGGCGGTGTTTGCCGCAGCGCGGCCCACTTGTCGTCTCTGTCGACGTTCATGTCACGCCCCTCCCGGTGAGGTCGGCGCCGCCACGGTTCTCGCGCGCAGAGGGCGGTGCGCCCGTGGTTGCGACTGTAGTGCAGCGGGGATCCATATGCGACATGAATCTGTCTGCGCTGCTCGATCGGCGTGTCGCGTTGACGCGATCATCGGCGGGCTCGTGGGTGGGAAGTCGCGTACACCTCTCGGAGTCTATCGACCGTGACAAGTGTGTAGACCTGAGTGGTCACCACTGATGTGTGTCCGAGGAGTTCTTGCACCACACGGACGTCGGCGCCGCCGTCGAGGAGGTGTGTGGCGTAGGAGTGGCGGAGGGTGTGGGGTGAGATGTGGACGGTGAGTCCGGCACGTTCGGCGATGTTCTGGATGATGGCCCAGGCGCCTTGTCTCGACAGTGGACCGCCGCGGGAGTTGCGG
Source organism: Phytomonospora endophytica (assembly GCF_014202425.1). GTDB lineage: Bacteria > Actinomycetota > Actinomycetes > Mycobacteriales > Micromonosporaceae > Phytomonospora > Phytomonospora endophytica. The sequence goes on from NZ_JACHGT010000007.1 coordinate 417,682, forward strand.
AAGACGCCGGGGCCGTTGGGGTTCATGGCGGGGCGGCCGCGGACGAGGTAGGCCTCGATGGCGGCGACGGCGTAGTTGCCGAGTGGGACGGTGCGGGTCTTGCCGCCCTTGCCGTGGAGGGTGACGGCTCCGGCGCCGAGGTCGAGGTCGTCGATGGCGCAGGTGACGGCTTCGGTGATGCGGGATCCGGTGCCGTAGAGGAATTCCAGGAGTGCGGTGTCGCGGAGTGGGATGGGTCCGTCGCCGAAGCGGGCGGCGTCGAGGAGCTGGCCTACCTCTTCGACGCTGATGGCCTTCGGGAGGCGGGTCGGGAGGTTGGTGGGTGGTGCGTCGGCGAGCGGGTTGGCGGCGGCGTGCCGTTCGGCGACGGCGAATTTGTGCATGCCGCGCAGTGAGCTGACGGCTCGGGCGACGGAGGCGGCCGACAGGGGCTGGTGTTCGCCGTAGCCGCGGGTGAGGTCGGCGCGGTAGGCCTCGACGTCGTCGGGGGTGATGTCGTCGATGCCCGGGAGGTCTTTGGCGATGAGCCATTCGATGTAGCGGTCGAGGTCTCGCCGGTACGCGGCGAGGGTGTTGCCGGACCGTCCCTTCTCGACGGCCAGGTGGTCGAGGTATGTCGCGACCACCTGACCGATCCGCTGTCCCGTCAAGCGAGAACCTCGTCGAGTTTGACGGCGTTGAGGCCGTGCGCGTCGGCGACGGGGCCGTAGGTGACGTGCCCGTCGTGGGTGTTGAGGCCGAGGGCGAGGGCGCGGTCGTGGCGGAGGGCTTCGCGCCAGCCGTGGTTGGCGAGTTCGAGGGCGTAGGGGAGGGTGACGTTGGTCAGCGCGTAGGTCGAGGTGTGCGGGACCGCGCCGGGCATGTTGGCCACGCAGTAGAAGATCGAGTCGTGGACCTTGTAGGTCGGCTCGGCGTGCGTGGTGGGCCGGGAGTCCTCGAAGCAGCCGCCCTGGTCGATGGAGATGTCGACGAGGACGCTGCCGGGCTTCATCCGCGACACGAGTTCGTTGCTGATGAGCGTGGGGGCCTTGGCGCCGGGTACGAGGACGGCGCCGATGACGAGGTCGGCTTCCAGGACGGCGCGCTCGACCTCGTAGGCGTTGGACGCGACGGTCTGCAGGTGGCCCTGGTAGATGCGGTCGGCGTCGCGCAGCTTGTCGATGTTCTTGTCGAGGAGCTGGACCTCGGCCTGCATGCCGAGGGCGATAGCGGCGGCGTTCATGCCCGACACGCCCGCGCCGATCACGACGGTCCGGGCGGCGTGGACGCCAGAGACCCCGCCCATGAGGACGCCGCGGCCACCGCCGGAGCGCATCAGGTGGTAGGCGCCGGCCTGGGGCGCGAGGCGCCCGGCGACTTCGCTCATGGGTGCGAGCAGCGGGAGGGCGCCGTTGGCGGACTCGACGGTCTCGTAGGCGATGCCGGTGACGCCGCGTTCGAGGAGCGCGTCGGTGCACTCCCGGGAGGCGGCGAGGTGGAGGTAGGTGAACAGGACCTGGCCCTTGCGCATGCGGTGGTATTCCGAGGCGATGGGCTCTTTGACCTTGAGGATCAGCTCGCCGGTCGCCCAGACGTCGTCGGCGGTCGGGAGGATCGTGGCGCCCGCGGCGACGTAGTCGGCGTCGGGGATGGAGGAGCCGATCCCGGCTCCGGCCTGGACATGGACGTCGTGCCCGTGGCGGACCAGTTCGTGGACCCCCGCCGGGGTGATCGCCACCCGGTACTCGTGGTTTTTGACCTCGCTCGGGATACCGACCTTCATGCTTGCGACTCCTTCGTCGCGGGGCTGGCGCGTCGACGGCACCGTGCCGTCGATCACTGATGGCACGCCCACCCGCAAGCGGCAGTGTAAGACGTGAGGTCGGAGCGGGGGTCAGGTCGGTCGGGGTAGTGGCCCGCGGGTCACGGGGACGCGCTCGCGGGGCGGCGGCGGGGGTGTCGGGGGGCGCGTGGGGAAGGTTCGGGAGTGGTGGGGAAAGAGACTGACCGGACGGACGGTATTTCCGGTGGTCGACCATGGGCAACCGTGGGATATCGTGCGGGTATGACCTCTCCGTATCCGTCCCAGGGTGACCCGTACGGGCAGCAGTACGGCCAGCAGCCGCCCCCGGCCGCCGGCTCGTCCTACGAGCTCTCGGGTCAGCCCGTCTCGGGTTACCCGAACCAGCAGCCTTCGGGTTACACCGACCCGTACGCTCAGCAGCCCGACCCGTACGCCCAGGGCTACCAGCAGCCGGTCTACCAGCCGCAACCCGTGTACCAGCCGGTCCCGGTGGCCGTGCCCGTTCCCGGGTATTCGACGGTCGGCGGGTACGGCGTGGACCCGATGACCGGGCGTCCGCTGTCCGACAAGTCGAAGATGACGGCCGGTCTGCTCCAGATCTTCCTGGGCGGTTTCGGCGTGGGCCGTTTCTACACCGGGCACATCGGCATGGCCATCGGCCAGATCGCCGCGACGTGGCTGACCTGCGGCATCGGCGCCATCTGGCCGCTGATCGACGGGATCGTCCTGCTCACGTCGAGCACGGCGACCGACTCCGAAGGCCGTCTGCTGCGCAGCTGACCTCGACCCGAAACCGGGCCCGCTTCCCAGATACTGGGCGGTAGGGCCCGGTTTTTTGTGATGTCACTGAAATCAGAGAAGGTCTGCACGAAAGGACATGCAGGTCAGGGGCGTTCGGGCAACATCGTCTTCGCGACGGGCAACACGTTCCGTCAGGGCGCCGGTGACGCTGCGGAGCCGAAAACGACGCCGGAAGGCCGGAGTGGCTGCTTGCTGACGAATCCTGATGTGCACATCGAGCGCGGCACACGATTAGCAGTGAGCGGCGGGCTGTGGGTTACGGATCTTCAGCCGACCTCGCGGGCATGACGAAGGGCGCGGCCCACAAGGCCGCGCCCTTCGTGTGCTTTCCCCGTTGTCTCCCCGTACCCCGTGCCCGCCCGCTACCTCCGCAGAGTCGCCGCGGCGGCGAGGACACCGATCTGGCAGGCCGCGTTGGCGATCCGGCCGTCGAGGACGCCCGCCACCGCCTCCTCGATGCTCCACCACCGCGTCGTCATCTCCGCCTCCTCGTGGGTGCGGACATGCCGTTCGGCGTGCGGGATCTCGCTCAGCCCGCGCGCCAGGAACAGGCGGATGCGCTCGTCACTGCATCCCGGACTCACCAGCGCGTCGGTCAGATGCGCGTAGGACGAGGCCGTCAGATCGGCCTCCTCGGCGAGTTCCCGGGCGGCGGTGTTGACCGGCTCCTCCCCGTCGACGTCGAGGAGCCCGGCGGGCAGCTCCCACAGGAAGTCGCGGACGGGGTGGCGGTACTGGTGGACCAGCAGGACACGGTCGTCGTCATCGAGGGCGACGACGCCGACGGCGCCGATGTGGCGCATGTAGTCGCGCGCGGCGACCGACCCGCCGGGCATCTCGACCTCGTCGGTCACGATCGTGAACAGCGGCCCGGTGAAACGCTCGGTGGTCGAGCGGACCTTGTACTCGTGTCCGCCGCTCACGACACCAGCTCGTCGTCGAGGGAGGCAACGGGCAGACGGTCACCGGCGGCGTGCTTCATCGACGCGCCGACGAACGCGGTGAACAGCGGGTGCGGGCGCGTCGGGCGCGACTTGAGCTCCGGGTGCGCCTGCGTGGCCACGAAGAACGGGTGCCGCTCGCGTTCCAGTTCGACGAACTCGACGAGACGCCCGTCGGGCGAGGTGCCCGAGATCGTGAAGCCCGCCTTTGTCAGCGCCTCGCGGTAGGCGTTGTTGACCTCGTAGCGGTGGCGGTGACGCTCGCTGACGCTGGTGGAGCCGTAGGCCTCGGCGACGATGCTGCCCGGCGCGAGTTCGGCCGGGTAGGCGCCCAGGCGCATCGTGCCACCCATGTCGCCCTTGCCGGCGACGATGTCGGCCTGGTCGGGCATGGTCGCGATGACCGGGTGCTCGCAGTTCTCGTCGAACTCAACGGAGTTCGCGCCGGCCAGACCGCCGACGTGGCGCAGGACCTCGATGGTCATGCAGTGCAGACCCAGGCACAGGCCGAGGGTCGGGAGGTTGTTGCGGCGGGTGTAGTCGATGGCACCGATCTTGCCCTCGACACCGCGCGACCCGAAACCGCCGGGAATGATCACGCCGTGCACGTCGGCGAGGGCCTTGGCGGCGCCTTCGGCGGTACGGCAGTCGTCGGACTCGATCCAGCGGATGTCGACGTGCGCGCGATGGGCGAACCCGGCCGCGCGGACGGCCTCGGCGACCGACAGGTACGCGTCGGGCAGGTCGACGTACTTGCCGACGATCGCGACGGTGATCCGCTCGTCGGGGTTGTGGACGCGGTCGAGGAGGTCGTCCCACGCCGACCAGTCGACGTCCTTGAAGGGCAGGCTCAGGCGGCGCACGACGTACACGTCGAGGCCTTCACGGTGCAGGACCTTCGGGATGTCGTAGATGCTCGGGGCGTCGGCGGTGGAGATGACCGCCTCGGTCTCGACGTCGCAGTACAGGCCGATCTTGGCCTTGAGGTGCTCGGGGATCTCCCGGTCACTGCGGCAGACGATCGCGTCGGGCTGGATGCCGATGTTGCGCAGGGCCGCCACCGAGTGCTGCGTCGGCTTCGTCTTGAGTTCACCGCTGGCCGCGAGGTACGGGACCAGGGAGACGTGGAGGTAGAAGACGTTGTCGCGGCCCAGGTCGTGCCGCAGCTGGCGGATCGCCTCCAGGAACGGCAGCGACTCCATGTCGCCGACCGTGCCGCCGACCTCGGTGATCACGACGTCCGGGACCCGCGCGGCGGCGTCGTCGGGATCGGGTTCGGCCATGGCCTTGACCCGGTCCTTGATCTCGTTGGTGATGTGCGGGATGACCTGGACGGTGTCGCCGAGGTACTCGCCGCGGCGTTCCTTGGCGATGACCTTCGAGTAGACCTTGCCGGTGGTGACGTTCGCCCGGCCCGACAGCGCGCGGTCCAGGAACCGCTCGTAGTGGCCGACGTCGAGGTCGGTCTCGGCGCCGTCCTCGGTCACGAAGACCTCGCCGTGCTGGAACGGGTTCATCGTTCCGGGGTCGACGTTGAGGTAAGGGTCGAGCTTCTGCATGACGACGCGGAGACCGCGCGCGGTGAGAAGATTGCCGAGGCTGGAGGCCGTCAGGCCCTTGCCGAGCGCGGAGGCGACGCCTCCGGTGACGAAGATGTGCTTCGTAGTACGCGCCGAGTTCCGTACCGAGGTGGCCAATGCCGTCTCCCGTGGTAGCCGTCCAGGCGTGGCTTGTCAGAATTTGTGGCAGCCACGCTATCCACGGGATTCCACAGTAACACCGCGCCGACCTGCGCCCTTGGCGGGTCGGGATGACGCCCGGCGACGGGGTGGTTGAGGCCCGGCTGGGGGGTTTGCGGCCTGCCTGGGACAGGGTTCGGTGGTTACCGGAAGGCGGAAGCCGCAGACTCGCGTCCGCCGTCTCGCCCCCGTCCTCAGCTGGAGCGGTCCCCCACCGAGCCGCCGACGGTGACGATGCGCCGCCGCCGCTTCTCGCCGCGCACCTGCGCCCTGGCCAGGACCCGCAGGGCCACGATCACCGCCAGCGGCACGGTGATCGCCGCCGCGGCTCCGGCCGCGTAGAGACCACTGCCGTCGAGGAGGCCCCCCAGGACCGACGCGACCGCCGCCCCCACGAACCCCCCGCGCACGGCCGGATAGAGCCCGAATGCGCGTTTCAGACCGCCGGACGGGCGCAGCAGCACCAGCCCGACGAAGCCCGTCGCGCCGATGACGAGAACGGTCAGCCAGCTCGTGGCGAGCGCGACCACGTCCGACTCGGCGATGGCCCTCAGCGTCCCGCTCGACGTCCCCGAGGTCACGCCCGCCACGAAGCGGCCGAGTGGGCCGCGGTCGGCTTCGGCGCGGGTCAGGTCGATCGCCGCGAAGGCCAGCATCACGCCGAACCCGGCGAGTGTCGCCCACGCCAGGCGAGCGAAGGTGAGCCACCCGCCGGTCGAGATGACCGCCGCGAGGCACACCCCGGCCGTCAGGCCGATCGCGCCCGCCGGGTCGGCCCCGAGATGGGGACTGCCGACGATGAGGATCCCGATGGTGCCCAGCGCGGCGATCACCAGGGGACGCCAGCGCCGCTCGGTGTTCTGCGCGATGCACCCCGCCGACATCATCAGCCCGGCCGCGAACACACCGAACCCGACCGAACCGAGCCCGGAGTAGCGCCCGCCTTCCAGCGCCGAATATCCGGCGATCCCGTTGAGCTGGAGACCGCCACCGGTCAGCACGTCGATCGCCACGACGATCGCGCCGACGCTCGACACGATCGTCATCAGCCGCAACGGCGTCCGGCGGCGGGGCATCAGCAGCGCCCCCGCCGTCAACGCGAGGGTGATCGTCACCGACACGACCATGAACACCAGGAACGGGTTCCACGCCCGCCACCACGGCACCAGGTCGCTCAGGATCGCCGCGGGCAGCGACAGGGCACCCGCGACGGCGCTGCCCACCAGCATCCGCATCGTCCACGGCGACGGCGGGGTGATCCCGACCGGGCCGTGCCCACGCCGCATCCGGTGCAGGACCGGCGTCGCGACGGCGAACAGCACGAACAACCCGAAGGTCAAGATCATCAGATAGTTGCCGACCGTCGAATGCTGCGCCTTCGCCTGATGGTCGGCGTCGGCGAGGTCCTCGATCGCCTCGGCGAGGTCGTCGGGACGATCGTCCTCCACGTCGGCCGGAACACCCTGGAAGGCCCGCGACAGGGGCTGCCCGAGCGCCTGCACGGCCGTCGGCGCCAGGTCGACGAGCTGGATGTAGCCGGGCCGGTTCGTGCTCGCCGAACTCAGCCAGCCGCCGGTCATACCCGGCGCGTCGGCGATGGCCGCGTGCAGACGCGGCGGCGCCTCGGTGTCGGCGACACCGGCGACCATGAGCAGCGAGTCCGGCGGCCGCGCCGCCAGGACACGCGCGAGTTCGGCGTCCATCCGGGCGGCGGCCGAGGCCCGCTGGGGCGTCTCGGGGAGCGCGCCGAGGTCCACGACGGACAGCGCGCAGGACGACAGCAGGTCGGCGGCGCGTTCGGGTTTCTCGGGGAGGGTCGAGGCGTAGGTGTCGACGCGGCCGGTGGGGCGGGCGGTGGCGTAGGCGGCGCCGGGCCCGACCGCGACGGTGCAGCGGACGGCCTCGGCGAGTGCGCCGACCTCGGCGCCCTTGTTCTGGCTGCGGTTGCGGTTGACCGCGGTTTCCTGCGTGGCGATGTGGGCGCCGGTGCCGCCCGGGTCGGGTTCGACGCCTTCGCCGTTCAGGGGCGGGCAGATCCCGTCGACCGGTTCGTCGTCACCGGCGGCGCGGGCGCCCGCCGAGAGGGTGTACCAGCCGTCCATGGAGCAGGTGAGGGAACGGGCCGAACGCACCGACAGGGACGCGATCGAGCCCTGCTGGGCGAGGTTCCACAGGTGCGGGGTGTTCTCGGGTGTGACGTCGTCCCAGCGCAGGCCGGTCACGCCGACGATGACCACGTATTCGACAGTGTCGTGCTCGGTGCCGTTGGAGGGCCGCGGAAGGAGTTCGATACCGGCGACGAACATCATCGCGGCGACCGCGAACCACGCCAGGGTGCCCCGCCAGTGCAAGTCCCACCAGCGGCGCAGGCGTTGTGCTGACCATCGTTTCGCCGGCGTCGACATCAGTCTCGCGGTCCTCCCCCGTGGTGTTGGCCGTGGTTCGTCACGCCCCGGTCAGCTCCCGGTAGACCGCGCGGACCTGGGCGAGCCCGTCTTCGACGGTCGGCAGGGTCGCGCCCTTGGCGAGGCCGGTCTTGGCGAGGCGTTCGCGTTCGGCGGGGTCGTCGAGGAGTTTCCCGACCGCCGCGGTGACGGCCGCGGCGTCCCCGGCGGGGACGAGGAGCGCGGCGTCGCCGGTGACGGCGGGAACACCGCCGACGCGGGTGGCGACCAAGGGCGTTCCGGAGCGCAGGGCCTCCTGGGCGAAGAGGGGGTAGCCCTCCCATTCGCTGGTGGAGGCGACGATGTCGGCGGCGGCGAGGAGGTCGGCGATGTCGGCGCGGTGCCCGAGGAGGCGCACGGGGGCGCCGGTGCGGTTGACGCGTTCGGTGAGCTCCTCGCGCTGCGGGCCCTCACCGGCGATGAGGAACAGCGGTTTCGGGTCGCGGTCGGCGAGCGCGGCGGCGGCGTCGATGAGGACGTCGTGGCCTTTTTGGGGATGGAGGCGGCCGATGGCGAGGACGAGGGGCCGGTCGCCGGCCTGGAGTTCGGCGCGGACTTCGGCGGCGGTGCGGGTCGCGGGCGGCAGCGGGGGCGCGGGGATGGGGGCGAAGCGCACGTCTTGGCCGCCGAGGCGCAGGACGCGGGCGACGAGGTCGTCGGAGACGCACAGGGACATGTCGGCGCCGCGGGCGACGAGGGTTTCGGCGGCGCCGAGGACGCGGCCTTTGGTGCCGGTGGCCATCAGGACGTTGTGCCAGGTGACGACGAGGGGGACGCCGACGGGCCGGGCGGCGCGGGCGATGAGCCCGGCGCGCATCCCGTGGGCGTGGACGAGGTCGACGGCGGTGGAGCCGCCGGGGCCGCGGAGGGCTTTGCGGAGTCTGCGGGTGGCGCGGGCGTCGGTGACCGGGTCGAGGCCGGCGGAGATCTCCACCGGGACGAAGCGGGCGCCTTTGGCGGTGAAGCCGAAGAGTTCCTCGGTGGCCGCGGGGCCGCAGACGGTCACGCGCGCGTCGGCGGCGGCCAGTCCTTCCGCGAGGGACGCCACGTGGGCGCCCACTCCACCGGTGCTGGTCCCGAGGACCAGGAACACGCGCTTGCCGTCGAATGCTTCCACGTTCATCTCCGAGTTCATCCCCGCCCGAACCTTCGCGTCACACGGCCGATGAGGGGCCGGACGTCGTGACGGTCGAGCAGCACCGTCACCGCACCGTAGACGACAAGCACGACCGCGCCTCCGCAGACCCCGGTCCACAGCGGTGGCACGGTGTTCATCGCCGACACCAGCGGGAGTCCCGCGGCGAGCGCGAGGCCGCCGGCGAGGACGGTCACGGCGAAGGCGCGTGGGACGCCGACCAGCGCCGACCGTCCCACGCGGACGGCGACGACGGTGATGAGCGCGGCACCGAGGACGACCATGCCGATGGAGTTGCCGACGGTCACGGCGAAAAGGCGCCCGGAGTTCGGGAGGATCCCGGCGAGGGTCATGGTGGCGGCCATCACCACGCCCCAGCCGAGAACGGTGGCTCCGGCGGCTTTGGCGGTGTCGCCGCGGGCGTAGAGGGCGCGGGTGAGCAACGCGAACAGGCCGTAGCCGATGAGTCCCGGTGCGAGGCCCATGACGGCGGTGGTGAGCTGGTCGGCGTCGGGGCTGCCGGACAGGATCGGGTTGAGGAGTTCGGCGAGGGGGCGGGCGAGGACGACGAGGGCGGCGGTTCCGAGACCGGACAGGAGCAGGACCATGCGCGTCGTCGAGGACAGTGTGCGGTCGAAGCGTTCGTCGTCGCCTTCGGCAAAGGCACCGGCGAGGGTCGGGTAGGCGGCGGTCGCCACCGGTACGACCAGGACGGCCCAGGGCAGCAGGTAGAGGGTGTTGGCGATGGTGAAGTTGACCAGGGCGCCGGGGCCGGCCGGGGGGTTGGTCAGGTAGATGACGACGAGCGTGGCGAGCTGCTGTGCCCCGACGGTCACCGCGCCGGCCAGGGCCAGGCTCTTGACCTTGGCGCCGAGCCCGTCGGAGAAGGAGAACGTGGGCCGCACGCGCACGCCGAGGCGCAGGGTCGGCACCACCAGGCAGCCCGACAGGACCACGACGCCGAGGGTCGTGCCGACCGACAGGACGAGCTCTCCGGCGCGGGAGACCCCGGCGAGGTCGTCGGGTTCGCCCATGAGCCCGTAGATCGTGTACGCCCCGATCACGGTGACGCTCGACAGCAGCGGTGCCAGCGCCGGCCACGCGAACCGCCGGTGCGCCTGGAGGACGCCGGTGAGGACGATGCCGATCCCGTAGAGCGGCAGCTGGGGCGCGAAGACCTGGAGCATCCGCGTCCCGACGGCGGTCATCTCGGGTCCGGCGTTGGCCGACAGCAGCCCGATGATCTCCTCGGCGAAGACGGCGACGAGCACGGCGATCGGCACGAGGATCGCGCATGCCCAGGTGAGCATCGCCGAGGCGGTCCGCGCGACCGTCGCGGGATCCTTGCGTGCGATGGGCGCGGCCAGGACCGGGATCACCAGGCTCGCCAGGGCTCCCCCGGCGACGATCTCGAAGATGATGTTGGGGACGGTGTTGGCCGTCTGGTAGATCGTGCCCAGGTCGGTGACGCCGACGGCCCACCCGAAGACGAGGACGCGAGCGAAACCGGCGAGGCGGCTGGCGACGGTGATCCCGGCGATGAGGGCCGCCGCTCCGCCGATCCGGCCGCCTTCACCGGTGGCGGCAGCCTGCCGCATCAGCGCGTGGAACGGGCGGCGGTCACGGCTTGCGCCCGAGCTCGTCGAACTCGCGCAGCCCGGGAGTCTCGGCGATGACCTTGGAGAAGCTGACCTTCTCGCTGGCCGCGGCGGCCGCGGCGAACAGCGCGAACAGCCCGAGCCGCCCGAAGCGGCCGGTCTTGGCGACCAGCGCCAGGCCGAGTTGCGCGCCGATGGCGTTGGCTCCGGCGTCGCCGAGCATGACCTTCTCGTCGAGGTCCTCGGGCAGGATCGCACCCGCGGCACCGACCGGGCCCGACACGAGGTCCCCGGCGGCGGGCGTACGGCCCAGCTCGGCGAGTTTCCCGGTGATCAGCGCGACCTTCAGCGCACGCCCGGAGCGCACGTCGAGGAGGTTGAAGAAGTTCGCCGCGCCCGCGATGACACCCGCGCCGACGAGCGTGTCGAACAGCGACAGGTCACCGTCCCGGCGGCGGCGCGAGTCGAGCAGCGCCGCCGAGGCGAGCCCCGCGGCGCCCACACCGGCGATCTTGACCAGGCCGCTGGTGACCGTGCCCTCCTTGAGGGCCGACAGGTGACCTTTGAAACCCTTGTAGGCCTTCTGCTCGGGACGGTCGCCGACGACGTCGTCGTAGAAACCGACGGCCCCGGCACCCAGCCCGGCCGTCAGCGCCGCGGCGGCCGTGCGCGGGTCGCGGGCACCCGCGGCGGCGCTCACCGCGCCCGAGATCGCCGCGGCCGGACCGGCGGCGAGGTTGACCGGATTGCCCTTGCGGTTGACGCGTTCGAGGCCCGACGCCAGCGGCGAACGGCGCACCGCCGTCATCACCCCTCGCGCGACGAGGACGCCCGTGCCGGCCAGCACGAGCCGGGACAACATTCCCATGGTTCTCCTGTCCGATGGCCGACGCGGTCGCCGGCCCCTACGCGGGGGGCATCGGCACCGTCGACTGCGCACCGGTCCCGGTCCCGTAGTGACCGATGTGCCCGGCCAGTTCGGCGGACAGCGCGAGCGCCGCGGCCAGTTGCCCCTGCGGGGTCAGGATATTGTCCACGGTGGACAGGGCGGCGCTCAGCGCGGGGTCGTTGCGGACGGCCAGGACGGCGTTGCCCGCCCCGCCGATGCCCGGGCTGGTCAGCACCTCGGCACCGCCCTTGTCGAACTGGACCGCCGCGGTCAGCACGTTGGCGTTGCGGGCCTCGGCGTTCTCGTCGGCGTAGGGCTTACCGGTGATCACCAGGACCGTCGTGGCCCGATCGCCGGAGAAGTTCTCCTTACCGGTGATCATCTGCGCCTCGGTGAACCCGGCGAGGACCTTCTTCTGCTCGGCCGCGGTCACGTTCGGCGTCGCCGTCATCAGCACCGCCGCCAGCAGTGCCGAGGCCGTCTCCACACCGAGGCTGTTGTTCGGCAGGCCCGCCACCGACGTCGGCAGCAGGTCGGTGGACAGCTCCAGGAGCTCGTCGTTGTTGGCCGGATCGGTGAAGTTGTCGGTGATCCCGAGCTCGCCGGTGATCTCCACACCCGAGTAGCCGAGCATCTCCCGGACACCGAGGACGTCGTCCTCGCTGGCGCCCGACAGGGTCACCAGCACCACCGACTGGTCGGTGAGGGTGCCGGCCAGCGCGGTCGGCGCGATCTGGCGCGCGAACTCCTCCTGCGACTCCGCCTGGTCGGTCAGCTGCTGGATGTTGTCCCGGTAGCCCTCGTTCTGGGTGGTCAGCGAGTTCACCTGGTTGTTGAGCAGATCCGCCGCGGGCCCGTTCAGCGCGGCGGTGCCCAGCACCAGACCGATCGCCAGGGCGAGGAAGACCGCGGTCAGTGATACGAGGTGGTAGCGGAAATTGATCACTTAGAACAACCTCTGAAACTGGAAGAGGAGGCCGTCCCACCACTCGGTGACGACCTCAAGATAGGAGCGCCCGACTGTCGACACCGTCAATGCGGCTGCCATCGCCGCGACCGCGGCGAGGATGAGGAGTAGCAGGGACGACACCGACACGTTCTGCTTGTACAGGCGCGACACGCCCTTGGCGTCGACGAGTTTGCCACCGACGCGCAAACGCGTCAGGAACGTCGAGGCCATACCGCCGCGGCCCTTGTCGAGGAACTCCACGAGCGTGGCGTGCGTGCCGACGGCGACGATCAGCTCGGCGCCCTTCTCGTCGGCGATGAGCATCGCGATGTCCTCGCTGGTGGCCGCCGCCGGGAACGTGATCGACGGGATGCCCAGATCGTCGAGGCGGGCCTTGCCGGGCGCGCGCCCGTCGGTGAACGCGTGCACGATCACCTCGGCGCCGCAACGCAGCACGTCATCGGAGGCCGAGTCCATGTCCCCGACGATGATGTCGGGGGTGTAACCGGCCTCGACGAGCGCGTCGGCGCCGCCGTCGACACCGATCAGGACCGGCTTGAACTCGCGGATGTAGGGACGGAGGACGTCGAGGTCCTCCTTGTAGTCGTAGCCGCGGACCACGATCAGGCAGTGCCGCCCGTTGATGGGCGTCTCGATCTCGGGCACGCCGACACCGTCGAGGAGCAGCTCACGCTCACGCTTGAGGTACTCCATCGTGTTGGCCGCGAAGGCCTCCAGCTGCACCGACAGGCCCTCGCGCGCGTCGGACATCGCCGCGGTCACCGAGTCGGCGTCCTGCCGGACGCCACTGGCCACGACCTTGTCGCCGACCAGGACGTCACCGTCGACGATGCGCACGGTGGTGCCTTCGCGCAACTCCTGGAAGATGTCCTCGCCGACGTCATCGACGAGCGGGATCCCGGCCTTGACCAAGACCTCCGGCCCCAGGTTCGGGTAACGCCCCGAAATCGACGGTTTCACGTTGACCACCGCGGCGACCTCGGTCGCCACGAGCGCGTCGGCGGCGACCCGGTCGATGTCGAGATGATCGATCACGGCGATGTCACCGGGCCGCAACCGCCCGGTGAGCCGCTTCGTGCGGCGGTCCAGCCGGGCCGGGCCGGCAATCGTGCCGGCTTCGACCGCGCGGGACCGGCGCAGAGTAGGTAGACGCATCCGCCCCATCCTCGCATCCGTCGCCCGACTACCCGGTAACGCCACGCGCTCCGGTCATGAATTGGCGTGAATTGCCCGCTTTTCCTTACCCGCGACGGCGAGGAGCTCCTCGGCGTGCGCCACGCCGAGATCACTGTCGGGGAGGCCCGCGAGCATGCGCGCCAGTTCACGGGCCCGTTCGGTGTCCATCACCGCGTGCACGCCCGACGTGGTCACCGCCCCGGACACGTCCTTGGCGACCACGAGATGCCGGTCGGCGAACGCGGCCACCTGTGGCAGGTGTGTCACAACGATAACCTGATGACGGTGGGCGAGCCGGGCCAGACGGCGCCCGATCTCCACCGCGGCACGACCGCCGACACCGGCGTCGACCTCGTCGAAGACGAGCGTCGGAGGACCACCGGCGCCCGCGAAGATGACCTCGATGGCCAGCATGACCCGCGACAACTCACCACCGGAGGCACCCCGCTGCAGCGACGCCGGCGGCGCGCCCGGGTTGGCCTGCAACCGCAACTCCACCTCGTCGCAACCGTCGGGACCCACACCGCACTCACCGCCGTCGACGGCCAGTCGATGCGGGCCTTTCGCGGCCGGCCGAAGCGTCACCTCGGCCAGGACCTTCGCGTGCGGCATCGCCAGACCCGTCAGCTCGACGCTGACCTCCTCGGCGAAACGCCCGGCGGCCTCCTGACGCGACGCCAGCAGACGCGCCGCCAGCGACGCCGTCTCACCGGCGAGCCGGTCCCGTTCGGCCGCGAGGGCCTCCATCGCCCCATCGGAGGTGTCCAGCTCGGCCAGCCGCAACGACGACGCCTCCGCCCACGCGAGCACACCGTCGATGTCCTCGGCGTACTTGCGGGTCAGCGCCTTCAAGATCGCGCGGCGGGCGAAGATGTCCTCCAGCCGCGCCGGATCGGCGTCGAGCGACGCCAGGTAGGAACCCAGCTCCCCCGCGACGTCACCGATGACCGAGGCGGCATCGATCAACCGCGACGACATCTCCCCCAGTGACGAGTCCACCGAGGCCTGCGCCTCCAGCGCGCGCTGCGCACCGGCCAGGAGCGTCATCACGTCCACGGACTCGTCCATCGCGTCGGAATCACCCGACAGGGCACCGTGCGCGGTGACCGCCGCGGCCCGCAGGGCCTCGGCGTGCTCCAGCCGCCGCGCCTCCTCGGCGAGGGACTCGTCCTCACCCGGTTCCGGCGCCACGTCGGCGATCTCGGCGAGCCCCAGCTCAAGCAGCTCCGCCTCACGCCCACGCTCGGCGGCCTCCCGGCGGCGCTTGTCGTACTCGTCGGCGGCCGCACGCCACCGCACGTAGGTCTCCCGGAAACGGGCGTAGAGCTTCTCGTGCTCGGCACCGGCGTAACGGTCGAGGGCGGCGCGCTGCTCGGCCGGCTGCAACAACCGCATCTGGTCGGACTGCCCGTGCACCGACACGACGAGCTCGCCGAGCTCGGAGAGGACACCGATCGGCGCCGACCGTCCCGCGACGTGCGCCCGGGAACGACCCTCGGCGGTGACGGTGCGGCTCAAGAGCAGCTCGTCGTCGTCGACCTCGGCCCCCGCGTCGACGGCACGCTGACGCACCGCCGAGGAGGTACGCGTGTCCGGCCCGTCGAGCCGCAGGCGGCCTTCCACCTGGGCCCGGCCGGCATCGGTGCGCACACGCCCGGCGTCGGCCCGGCCCCCGAACAGCAGCCCGAGTCCGGCCACCACCATGGTCTTGCCAGCACCGGTCTCACCGGTGATGACGGTCAGTCCTTCGGCGAGGGGCAGGCTCGCGTCCTCGATGACCCCAAGTCCGGTGATCCGCAACTCTTCCAGCACAGCCCCGACCCTAGTAGCACGGACGTACGGATGGCCAATCCGGATCGCAACTTCTCACCGTTATCTATGTGCGGTTCTGCCGCCAGCCGTCCACGGGCAAGCGCAGCTTGGCCACCAGCCGCTCCGTGAACGACTGCTGCGACAGGTGCACCACACGCACCGGCCGCGTGCCCCGGCGCACCCGCACGAGCGAACCCGGCGGGAGATCGAAGACCCGCCGCCCGTCGCAGGACAGCACCGCCAGCGTCGTGTGCGGCTCCACCCGGATCTCCACAGTGGACGACGGCGACACCACCAGCGGACGGCTGAACAGGGTGTGCGCGCTGATCGGCACGAACAGCAGCGCCTCCACCTCCGGCCACACCACCGGGCCACCGGCCGACATCGCGTAGGCCGTCGAACCCGTCGGCGTCGCGCACACGATCCCGTCGCACCCGTACCGCGACAGCCGCCGCCCGTCGATCTCGACGAGCACCTCCAGCATCCGCGAGGGCATGCCCTTCTCGACGGTCGCCTCGTTCAGCGCCCACGACTCGGCGATGACCTCACCGTCGAGTGTGGCGGTCACCTCAAGGGTGAAACGCTCCTCGACGGTGTAGTCCCCGGCCGCGATCTGCCGCACGGCGAACTCCAGGTCCGAGCACTCCGCCTCGGCCAGGAATCCCACATGCCCGAGATTGATGCCCAGCAGCGGCGCCCCGGCCGGCCGCGCCAGCTCCGCGGCGCGCAGGAAGGTCCCGTCACCGCCCAAGGCGATGACGATCTCGGCCTCACCGGCCGAAACGGCCCCCGCGACCAGCTCCACATCGGGCAGCGGCAGGTCGACGGCCTCCTCGGCCAGCATCCGCACGGTGAAACCGGCCGAGCGCAGGATCTTCGCCACCGAACGGGCCTGCTCGGCACTGTCGGAACGCCCGGTGTGCGTGACGAGAAGCGCCGACCGCGGCGATGGTGTCGTGTCGTTCACCGGACAATCATGCGTTGTCCGATTCGGCGACGACACGACGGACCTCCCCGTCGTCGATCGGCCCGGCGTCGGCGCGCAGCCAGCAGAAGAACTCGACGTTGCCCGACGGGCCCGGCAGCGGGCTCGCCGCCACCCCCGCCACACCCCACCCGAGCTCCGCGGCCGCCGCCGCGACACCCGAGACCGCCTCGGCCCGCAACCCCAGATCACGCACGACCCCGCCGGAACCGACGCGCTCCTTGCCGACCTCGAACTGCGGCTTGATCATCGGCACGATGTCACCGTCGGGGCGCGTGCACGCCACCAGAGCCGGCAGCACCAGCCGCAGGGAAATGAACGACAGGTCCGACACGGTCACCTCGACCGGCCCCCCGATCGCCTCCGGCGTCAAATGCCGCACATTCGTCCGGTCGTGCACATGAACGCGCTCATCGGTCCGCAACGACCACGCCAGCTGCCCATAACCCACATCGACGGCCTCGACGACCTTCGCACCGTTGCGCAGCAGCACATCGGTGAACCCACCCGTCGACGCCCCCGCGTCCAGACAGCGCTTCCCGTCCACCGACAGACCCGAAGGACCGAAGACCGCCAGGGCCCCCAGCAGCTTGTGCGCACCACGCGAGACGTACTCCTCGGCACCGTCACCTTCGCGCACCAGCACCGGATCGGCCGGATCAACGGACGTCGCCGCCTTCTTCGCGACCATCCCCCGCACCTCGACCCGCCCGGCCGCGATCAGCTCACCGGCCTGCTCACGCGACCGCGCCAGCCCACGGCGGACCAGTTCGGCGTCCAGCCGCAACCTGCGCATCACGCGTCGTCGACGGTCGCCAGGATGTCCTGCAACCGCTCGTGCACCGTCTCGAACACGCCCACCCGCTCGGCACACGACAGCTCGTCGAGCCCGTCCAACCCGGCGAGGGCGTCGTCCACCACCGCGACGTCACCGTCGCCGAACGGAGCCGACGGCGCCGCGCGTCCCGCGAGGGACTGCGCGAACGCCGCCGGATTGGGAATCCCGCTCACTTCTCACCCTCGGCCGGCGCCGCGGCCTTCTTGGCCGGAGCCGACTTCTTGGCCGGCGCGGCCTTCTTCACGGCCGTGGTCTTCTTCGCCGCGGTGGTCTTCTTCGCGGCCGACGTCGTCTTCTTCGCCGCCGCCGTCTTCTTGACCGCCGCGGTCTTCTTCGCGGCCGTCTTGGCCGGCGCGGCCTTCTTCGCCGGCGCGGCGGTCGCGGCCGTGCTCTTCACCGTCGCCGCCGCGGCGGCGCGCTCGGCGGCCGACGCGCGGCCCTCCGCCTCCTTCAGCTTCGACTCCAGGTCACGGACCCGGTCGTTGAGCTCACCGACCTCCTCCGACGTCGCCAGACCGACCCGCCCGAGATTCCGGTCGAGCTCATAACGCACCAGCTTGGTCAACGCGTCCCGGTTCGCCGAACTCGCCGACATCAGATCCTCGGCCATCGTCTGAAGCTGGTCGACGGTCGCCCCGCTCTGCTTCGCCAGCTTCTTGACGACCTTCGTCGCGCGCTTACGCGAGGTCTCGGTCAAACCCAGCGCCAGCTCAAGATAAGCCCGCCACGCGTCCTGCATATCGGCCTCCGCATTCCCCATACCGGTTTGCTTGATTCACTCACGCTACCCCGGAGGCGCCCACCGCCCATGAGGTACCGTGCCCAACGGTGCAATCCGAATACCCGGAGGAATGACTGATGGCGACCAAAGAGGAATGCCGCACGGCACTCGACGACCTCTCCACCAAGCTCGCCGAGAACGCCGACTCGCTGCGCGGCAAGGTCGACCTGGACCGCCGCCTCGCCTGCGACATCACCGACCTCGACATCAGCTTCCACGGTCAGCTCACCGGCGGACGCCTCACCGGCCTCGAAGACGGCGACGACCCCGACGCCAAGATCCGCCTCATCGTCGCCAGCGACGACCTGGTGGCCCTGGTCGCCGGGGAACTCGACTTCGGCAAGGCCTTCGCCTCCGGCCGCGTCAAGATCAAGGCCAACCTCTTCGACCTGCTGAAGCTCAAGGCCCTGCTGTAGGCGGCTCCACCGACAGCGCCACGACCCCGCACCCGCACGCCGGGTGCGGCGCCCATCCGCTCCGCCGCACCTCGCCGGGGGCGTTGACGTCGATCGTGCCCTCCACCGCCGCCGCCCTGGCACCGTCCACATGCGACAGAACCTGCGCGGCGATCACCCCCGCCGCGATCAACCGGACCGGAGTCTCCAGGTACTCCACCGCCGGAGCCGTCGTCTGCGTGTGCGCCACGACCGTCCCCCAGCGCGGATCCCGGTCCCGCCGCCACAGGTCCACACAGTTGAGGCACGCCGTCCGCGACGGCACCACCAGCGGCCCCACGCACACCGTCCCGTCCCGCCGCGTCACCGCCAGGTGCGGCAGGTCCCTTCTGGCGTAAGCGAAGGCCAGCAGCCCCGCGGGCTGCGGCACGTCCACCAGGACCGCGAAGGTCGGCCGCGCCCGGCGCGCCGAACCGTCCGTCCACACCTTCCCGACACCCGACGCCCGCAGCTGCCCGGCGACGAGCTCCACCAGCGGACCCGTCCCGTCGACGAGGACCCGCGCCGCCGCCCGCGCCCGCAGCATCTCCGCCGGCGTCCCCGGCGCGGCCTTCCGGCGCAGCGAGATCGCCGCCGCCTCACCGACCAGCCCTTCCCGCACCTCCACCGGCGCGGCCGCGAGCGGGAACGGCGGCAGCAGCGCCGCACTGTCGACGACGACACCCGCCTCACGCAGCACGCGCAGCAGCTCGGCCGCCGCGAGCGGATCGGCCCCCGACTTCCGCGCCTCCCGCAGGTAGGCGCCCTCGTCGCGGCTCCCGTCGAACAGGTCGAGCAGGCCGATCAGGCCCGGCTCGCCGACGTCGACGATCACGGCCCGGCGCTGGTCGACGCCGAACTGGACATGGGTCTCTTCACGCCGGAACCAACGCAGGCCCGGCACAAGTCGCAGTGTGCTCATAACGGACATGGTGACAAGGGCGCGCAACCCCGGCCCGTCACGCGATCGCGAACTCCCGCAGCGCGCCCGCGGCCGCGTCGCCGTCGGCTTCGACGGAAGACCACGACGACGTGCCCCACGCGAGCTCGGAGAGCGCGCGCAGGGCGTCGAGGGGATCACCGGATCCGTTGAGGCGCAGCACATCGCCATCGGCACGGGCCTCCCAGCCCGCACACGCGACCGACGTGTCGCGCCACGTGGGTGCGGCATGCGCGACCCGGACGTCGCCGAGGGCACGGCCCAGATAGTCCGGGCGGGCGTTCACCGGGATGCGCAGGACGTCGGCGGGCCGCGTGATGCCGCTGAGCACGAGCATGCTCGGCAGCCCGGCCGCGACCGCGCCTTCGATGTCGGTGTCCCAGCGATCGCCGACGACCAGCGCCGACAGCTCCGGAGCCGTCCGCGCGCCCTGCCGGAACATCGCCGGACCGGGCTTGCCCGCGATCACGTCCGGGCCACGCTCCAGCGCGGTCGTGATGACACCGATCAGGGCACCGTTGCCCGGCAGCGGGCCGCGCTTCGACGGCAGGGTCACGTCGGGGTTCGTGGCCACCCAGAGGGCGCCGTCGCGGATCGCCACGGTCGCCTCGGCCAGCTCACGCCAGCCGACGTCGGGCGAATAGCCCTGCACGACGGCCGCGACCGATCCGGCGGTCCCGTCGACGGGCTTCAAGCCGGCACGGCGGACCTCGTCGGCCAGACTCGCCGCACCGACGACCAGGACCTCCGCGCCCTGCGGGACACGCTCGGCCAGCACCGTCGCCGCCGTCCGCGAGGAGCTGAGCACCTCGTCGGGGTCGGCGGTCACGCCCATGCCCGACAACGCGCCCGCGACCGTCTCCGGGCTGCGGGCGGCGTTGTTCGTCACGAACACGACCTGGCCGCCTTCACCGCGATGCGCGGCGAGGGTCTCGATCACCCCGTCGATGGGGTGATCGAGCAGGTAGACGACACCGTCCAGGTCGAGGAGGAGCAGGCCGAACCGTGCCGCGAGGGGCTCGGGACCGCCTCGCAGCACGGTCGGCCGGCCCGTCATCGCGTCTGGTCCGGCTTGTCCGCCGGGCTCTCACCACCGGAGAACGGCGGGTTCACCACGCCGGAAGGGCGGGTGTCGGAGGGCGACTCGTCGTCCTCGTCCTCGTTCTCGTCGTCCTCGTTCTCGTCCTCGGAGTCGTCGTCGGACTCGTCGTCCTCGTCCTCGTCGTCGTCCTCGGCTTCGGCCGACTCCTCCGGACGCTCGTCGTCGGAGTCGTCGTCCTCATCGGACTCGTCGTCCGACTCGGCGCGCTCACCGACGGGCGCGGGCACCTCGGCCTGCTCCGAGGACGACGCCAGTTCGGCGAGGATCTCGTCCTCGTCCTCGATCTCGGGCAGCACGACGCCTTCGAGTTCCAGCAGACGCTCGGTCGCCTCGGTCTCCCCCTCGGGGTCGACCTCAAGGGTCTTGGTGAACCACTCGATCGCCTCTTCGCGGCGCTCGGTGGCCTTCAGCGCGTCGGCGTAGGCGTACCGCAGCCGCGCGAGCCAGCCGTCACCGGTGTTCGCGGTCAGTTCGGGGACCTGGAGCATCCCGACGGCGGCGGCGTCCTGACCGAGGTCCCGGCGGGCGCCGGCGGCCACGATCAGCAGCTCGATACGGACCTCGTCGTTGAGGGCCGACTGGTCGGCCTCACGCCACGCGTCCACGGCCCGCTCCGGGCGGCCGAGGGCACGCTCGCAGTCGGCGATGATCGCGACATAGTCCTGGGTGCCGTTGAGGCGCTGGGCCGTGCGCAGTTCCGAGATCGCGATCTGCCACTCACCGGCGAGGTAGGCGGTCAGACCCGCGCCCTCACGGACGACGCCGATGCGCGAGGCCAGACGGCGCGCGACGGCGGCGTGCTCAAGCGCGAGCTTCGGGTCCTCTTCGAGGACGCGGCCGGCCATCACCAGGTGGCGGCCGACGCGCTCGGCGAGGCCCTTCGGCAGCGACTTCAGGCCCTCGCGGACCTCCTTGTCGAGGTCGCGGTAGTCCACGTCCTCCGGCAGGGTCGGCTCGTTGAGCTCGTTGCCGCCGGCGAGAACGGGCGGGTTCTCCCCACCGCGGTGCCGGTCGTCGCCTTCGCGGCCGCCAGGACGGCGGTCGCCGCGATCGTCACGGTCGCGGTAGGGCTTGCGGTCGTCGCCACGGTCGCGGAAGTCACGGCCGCCGCCGGGACGGTCGTCACGACGCTGGAAGCCACCGCGGTCTCCACCACGGTCGTCCCTGCGCTGGTAACCCCCACGGTCGCCACCCGGGCGATCGTCACGGCGCTGGTAACCGCCGCCACCGGACGGACGGTCGTCACGACGCTGGAAGCCACCGCGATCGCCGCCCGAGGGACGGTCGTCACGGCGCTGGTATCCACCGC
The DNA here is from genome assembly GCF_014202425.1 of Phytomonospora endophytica. Classification (GTDB taxonomy): domain Bacteria; phylum Actinomycetota; class Actinomycetes; order Mycobacteriales; family Micromonosporaceae; genus Phytomonospora; species Phytomonospora endophytica. Next base: position 439,359 of record NZ_JACHGT010000007.1, read on the forward strand.
GGTCGCCACCGCGATCGTCGCGGCCGCGGAAGCTGCCACGGTCACCGCCGCGGTCGCCGCCCGGGCGATCGTCACGGCGCTGGAAGCCACCGCCACCCGAGGGACGGTCATCGCGACGCTGGTAACCGCCACGGTCACCGCCGGGACGGTCGTCACGACGCTGGAAGCCACGGTCGCCGCCGCGGTCGTCGCGGCCGCCCTGGTAACCCCCGCCGGGACGGTCATCGCGACGCTGGTAACCACCGCGGTCACCGCCCGGGCGATCGTCACGGCGCTGGAAGCCACTGCCACCCGAAGGACGGTCATCGCGGCGCTGGTAGCCGCCACGGTCGCCGCCGGGACGGTCGTCACGGCGCTGATAGCCGCCGCCACCGGACGGACGGTCGTCACGGCGCTGGTATCCACCACGGTCGCCGCCGCGGTCATCGCGGCCGCCCTGGTAACCCCCGCCGGGACGGTCATCACGACGCTGGTAACCACCGCGGTCACCGCCCGGGCGATCGTCACGGCGCTGGTATCCACCACCGTCGCCACCCGGGCGGTCGTCACGGCGCTGGAACCCGCCGGGGCGGTCGTCCCTGCGCTGGAAGCCACGGTCACCGCCGCGGTCATCGCGACGTTCGCCACCGCGGTCGTCACGGCCGCGGTATCCGCCACGGTCGTCGCCTCGCGGCGGGCCGCCACGGTCGTCACGGCGCGGATAGCCGCCGCCGCGGTCATCGCGGCCTTGGTAGCCGCCCTGGCGGCCTCGGCCGCCGTCGCGGAAGCCGTTGTTGTGGTCACTCCGGCCGCGGTGTTCGCGGCCGCGCTCTCCCCGGCCGTCACCACCAGGCCTGGAGTTGCGGTCCCTGTCCGAACGGTCCTCAGCAGCTGGCATGCCCATCATTCTCTCGTATCCCGCGGCAGCCGAACCGCCGCACCCGTATTTCACCGCCGTCGTCACACGAACGACAGCGCCGGCCCGCCGCCGGACACGTCCCGGCCCGCGGCCCCACCTCTCGGTGGCGGCGACCTCTTTTGTCTTGTCGTGCTCATTGTCTCCGGCCGGGAAGAAGTCGCCTGCCCGGGCCGGACATGACTGTGGCCCCGCAGGTACCCCCATCGGGGTCCCTGCGGGGCCACGTTCGTTAAGTTCGGCGGTGTCCTACTCTCCCACCCCGTTCCCAGGGCAGTACCATCGGCGCTGAAGGGCTTAGCTTCCGGGTTCGGAATGGGACCGGGCGTTTCCCCTTCGCCATGACCACCGACACATTCGTGAACAACACGTTCAACGGTGTGTGGTGAACCAACAGGCGTTGGTTCTCTTCATTCACTTGTCACCGGAGCACGACCCTTTACCCACCCGTGACCAGAAGGGGACTACTCACTAGTGGTGAGTGGTGTCCCTGTCCCCTGGTCGGGGTGTGAGGGGGTGTGCTTCTGTGTGTTGTTTCAGAAGAACATAGTGGGTGCGAGACAAGAATCTATGACGCTCCAAAGAGCGAGGGTTTTGTTAAGTCCTCG
>NZ_JACHGT010000008.1:0-136546 GCF_014202425.1 Phytomonospora endophytica
GCACATGAAGAACCTGGGGCAGTCAAGGGAAAGAGCGCCCTTGACAGCCCCAGAACCTTCATGTCGTCCAATCAATGGCCGAAGCGACGGAGACAGAGGTTAGTGGTGGCGGGGGGTGTGTCGCGCTGCGCGCGACCTTGGGGGCCTGGCTCCCGAAGGTTGCGGTCGTGTGGTGGGTACTGCGTCCCGGCGAACGCGGGAACACACCGCGAGATCAACACCACCCCCACGCCCTGACGCGGCGGCGGTGGCGGCGGGAGAGGTGGCGGTGGCGGTGGTGGCGGCAGAGGCAGGCGTGGTCTCGGTCAGCGAGCGCCTCCACGATCCCGCTTCCTCCAGCGCCTCAGCTCCCGCCCAGCTCGTACAACCGAATTTCTCCCGGCACTCCCCCGTACACGACCAGCGCGCCCTCCTCGTACCCGTTGACGAACCCGTCGTGCGCGACCGACGTCCGGCCGTCGGCGAGTTCCACCGCCCACACGTCGCGTCGTCCGACGACGGGGCCGTCGAGAACGAGTCGTCCTTCACCGGTCAGGAAGCCGCCGGGCGTGAGTTCCCTCGTGCTCAGATCGGTCTCCCACTTCTCTTCTCCGAGTTCGGTCAGCGCCGTGAGCGTTCCTTCGGCCAGCCCGATCGCCGAGCCGTGTCCGATGGCGATCAGTTTCCGGCCGCCCACGTCGCCGCCCTGGGGCGCCAGTCCCGTCGCGAGGTCGATGAGCAGGTACTGGCCGACCGGTCCGGGGCTTTCGGCTCGGGCGGCGTCCAGGAGGACGCGTCCTTCATCGAGTGACCACGGGGTCCGGGGGTCGGCGTCGAAGAAGTCGTAGAAGGTCGGCCGGTCCCAGATCTTCACGCCCGTGGCCGGGTCGTAGGCGGACAGTCGTCCGCGTACGCCCCGGTCGAGCACCTGCTCGCCGACGACCTCCAGGATCGGCGCGTCCTGACCGCCGGCGACCGTCCAGCTCGCCCGGACCTTCGCGTCGGCGGTGCCGAGCACGGTCACGTCGACCAGGTGGCCCGGCTCCTCCCTGGCGGCCGTGAGGAGGAAGAACTCCCCGGCGGGCGCCTCCAGCAGCACCGGTCCCCGGTTCGGGACCGCGACGAGCTGGTTGCGGGCCGAGTACCTGTTCGGCAGGAGCGGGCCGTCGGTGGTCTCCAGGTGCCACAGTTCGCGGCCGTCGTCGAGGGCGTAGGCCGTCAGTTCGCACAGTTCGCGGAAGGTGACGACGATGAGCGTGTTCGCGGTGACGGTGGCGTAGGCGCCGTCGGCTTCGTCCGGCCAGGCGCCCGGGACGTCGAAGCGGACGTCGCCGGTGGCGAGGTCGAGGACCTCGAAGCCACGGGGGTTGAACGGCGGATCGCCGGACGCGAGGACGGGGAGCACGATCGCGTCGCCGGACAGCAGTACGGTCGCGTTCGCCGCGTACATGTCGAGTCCGTCGGCGCCGTACCCGGCGAGTGTGTCCCCGTAGCCGCGGCTCCACAGTTCGGCACCGCTCGCCCGGTCGAAGGCGGCCAGTCCCTTGCTCCCGATCACCAGCGCGACCGGCCCGCGCACCCTGGTCGCCAGCGCCTTGCCCGCCGTCGGCGTCAGCGGCGCCGACCAGACCGCGGCGAGTTCGGCCACCTCGGGCGGCGGTGCCGTCGCCCGGACCGCCACGACACCCGCGACGAGCACCGCGACCGCGGCCGCGGTGACCAGCAGCCCCCGCGCCGCTTCGGCGGGGCCGGTGGTTCCGCCACGTCCAGGTCGATGTGACCGTCCACGTCAGCCTCCCGGCGTGTGCAGCCGGATCGTCCGCTCGTCGGCGCGCGTCGACGACAACAGCGCGCCGTCCCCGAAACCCGCGAGCACCCCGTCGGGGAGGCTCCCGACCCGGCCCGTCGCCAACTCCACCGTCCACAGGTACCGCCGCGTCTCCCCGCCGAACCCCAGCTCACCGCCGATGACCAGCCAGCCGCCGCCGGTCAGGATCCCCTCCGGCCGGAAACCCGCGGCGGTCCAGCCCGCCGGACGCAGCGACGTCGTCCACGAGAACCCGCCGAAGGCGGTCAGTTCGGCCAGTTCGGAGTCGATGCCGACGGCGAAGTCGCGGCCCGCGCACACGAGCTTGCGGCCGTCGAGGTCGAAGGGCTCCGGACCTTCGCCCGTCGTGAGGTCGATGAGCTGGTAGCCGCCCGTGCCGGAAGGCGCGTCGATGAGGAGGCCGTCGGCGAAAGACCAGTGCGGGCCCTTCGACTCGAAGGAACCGGTGAGCCACTCGCGGGTCCACGTCGGTTCGCCCGTCGTGAGATCGACGCCGTGGATGGCGCGCACCTCGGGGTCGACGAGGAGCACGGCCCCGGCGACGACCTCCAGCCAGCCCAGCCGGTACGGCTCACCGGACCAGGTCGCCAGCACGCCACCGTCGTCGACGCGGACGACGTCGACCTCCCGCAGCTCGCCGGAGAGGCGAAGCTCCAGGTAGACCCCGCCGAGCGGTTCGATGCGGCCGGGACCGGTGTTGGCGATGCCGGTGGGCTGCCGGTCGAGGGACACGTCGGAGGGCAGGACTGCCACGGCCTCCTGAGCTGTCCGGCGGAACCACAGGTCCCGCCCGTCGGCCAAGGCGTGGGCGGTGACCTCACCGTCCGCGCCGACCCGCTCCACCAGCAGCGCGTTCGCGCTCACATGGGCGTAGGCCTCCGGTGCGCCGTCCTCACCCGGCGCGACGGGCACGCTGAAACGGGTCGCGCCGGTCGGCAGGTCGACGACCTCGAAGGCGGTGAGCACGCCGTCGGTGTGCCGGGGCAGGACGAGCGCGGCCCCCGACAATTGCACGTAGAACCGGACACTGTCCAGGTCCAGGCCGCCCTCGATCGCGCCGAGGATCTCCGGGCCGAACTCGCGCCGCCAGCGTTCGGCGCCGGACGCCCGGTCCAGGGCGAGGAGGCCGTTCTGCGCGATGACCAGGACCGTCGCGCCCTCGACGCGGGCCGAGACGACCCAGCCGAGCTCCGTCGGCAGCCGGTGACTCCACAGCTCCGGCAACGCGACCGGCCCGGGCGGCTCGTCGGGCCCGGTCAGGCGGACTAAACCCGCGCCGACGGCGACCACCGCGACGCCCGCGCCGCCGAACAGGATCCCGCGCCGGCTCAGTCGGCGCGGCGGTGTCGTCGGCTCCTCGGGCGCGTCGAGGTCGATCCGGAACTCGGGCATGACCCATCGTAGGAGTCCCGGGACGAAAAAGCGGCCCCCCGGAATCCGGAGGGCCGCCGCACGTGCGCCAGGTCAGGTGAACAGCGGGTTGACCAGGTAGTACACGCCCATCGCGACGAGTGCCGCGGCCGGGAAGGTCAGCACCCAGGCGATCACGATGTTGCCCGCGACACCCCAGCGGACGGCGTACTTGCCCTTCGTCGCGCCGACGCCCATGATCGCCGAGGTGATCGTGTGCGTCGTCGAGATGGGCGCGCCGAACGCGAGCGCGTTCGCGTACAGGACACCCGAGGCGACCGTCTCCGCCGCGAAGCCCTCCGGCGGACCCAGGTGGATCACGCGGCGGCCGAGCGTGCGGATGATGCGCCAGCCGCCGGCGTAGGTGCCCAGCGCGAGCACACCCGCCGACGTGAAGAACACCCACTGCGGGATGTGCTCGGTGTTGTTCTGGTAGCCGCCGACGAAGAGCGCCAGGACGACGATGCCCATCGTCTTGGCCGCGTCCTGCATACCGTGACCGACGGCCATGCCCGCCGCCGAGACCGACTGGGCGACGCGGAAACCGCGGTTCAGCTTCGCCGGGTTGCCCCGGCGGAAGATCCACAGGATCGCGATCATCATGATGTAGCCGAGGATGAAGCCCACGACCGGCGAGGCGATCATCGGGATGATCACCTTGTCGAGGATGCCGCCCCACAGGACCGTCTCGCCGCCGACGATCGTCGCGCCGACCAGGCCGCCGAACAGGGCGTGCGAGGACGACGAGGGGAGCCCGAACCACCAGGTGATCAGGTTCCAGGCGATCGCGCCGATCACCCCGGACAGGATGATCGACAGGCTGTGCATCACCGGAGGCAGCTCCACGATCCCGGAGCCGACCGTCTTGGCGACCTTCGCGCCCAGGTGGGCGCCCACGAAGTTGCCGACCGCCGCCAGCGCCAGGGCCGCCCGCGGCGTCAGTGCCCGCGTCGACACCGAGGTCGCGATCGCGTTGGCCGCGTCGTGGAAACCGTTGGTGTAATCGAACGCCATGGCCGCGATGATCACGGCCAGCACGCCGATAAGGGTGGCGTCCACGGTGCCTAGGACTCCTTGACCGAAATGGTCTCGATGGTGTTCGCGACGTGCTCGAAGGCGTCACAGGCGGCCTCCAGCTCGTCGGCCACCTCCTTCATCTTCAGCACCGTCAGCGCGTCGTACTCGCCGGAGAACAGGCGGACGAGGAGCATGCGGTAGGCGCGGTCCCCGTCGTTTTCGAGACGGTTGATCTCGATCCAGTACTCCTTGAGGTTGTGCATCCCCTTCAGGCGGGGCAGAGCGTCGGCCGTGATGCGCGCCTGCGCGTTCAAGACGTCGAAGAGATCGATCATCTCGCGCGGCGGCGCCGGGAGCTCGGAGAGACCGTAGAGGTAGACGAGGTTGCCGGCGGCCTCGATGTGGTCCATCACGTCGTCGAGCTGCGAACCGAGGGCGTACATGTCCTCACGGTCGAGCGGCGTGACGAAGGTCGAGTTGATCTTGTTGTACAGATCGTGGGTCAACTGGTCGTTATCGTGCTCGACCTCGACCAGACGCTCGGAGACCGACTGCGTGTCGGCGCCCGCGACGGCCAGTTCGGACAGGATCTCCATGCCGCGGACCAGGTTCTTGCCCGCGTTGCTGAAGAACTGGTAGAACGCGTCGTCTTGCGGACGCAGCGAGAATCGCACCTCGTACCTCAATGGCTATAAGAACGACAGATGAACTGAGACGGTTGCGCAGTCACCATACCCGCACGGTCGGGGTGGCACGCGGCGCTCTGCTTTCTGTTCGCTTCGCTCACGCTGGGGGTCCGCCCCGGGGGGCCCTCTCATCTGCCTGGTCAGGGTTGGCGGGGTGCCCGGCGTGAGGGCGGGGGATGGCGGCGCGGCGGCGGGCTGGTCGTCGGGTGGCCGAGGGACGGCGGCGCGATCGGCGTCGGTATCGATGTCGATCCGCAGCGGCATGTCGGCGACTTCCTCGGCACCCGCAGGGCCGAGCCGTACGGTCGTGCCGCGAGTGCATCCGGCGGGGCGCACTCCCGGCCTGGCGATTCGCCGTCGGCCGGAGCCGCAGTGTTGCGCCGATGGTGGGGGCGGGAGGGGGCGGGTGAGGGGCGGGCGCCGGGTGGCCGGGTGGCCGGGGGCGGGCGGGATGCGGGCAGCGGTCGGCGGCGGACGGCCGTGCGAAACGCGCGTCCCCCCGCTCGCCCCAAAGGGGCCCCAAAAATCACGATACGGGCGAGGTATGACATTTCTGCGATGCGAGGAAGTTTCGCGCGGGGTCGCGGGAGGCGGCGGCGGTGGCTGCCGGGGGCAGGGACGCGCGGCGGGCAGTGTGGTGTTGGGCGGGCGCGGGTGCGGGCGGCGAGCGCCGGGTGGCCGGGCGCGAACAGCCAGCGCCGGGTGGCGGGAGACGTGCGAGGGCCTGAGGCGAGCGGCGAGTGGCCCGGGGCGGGCGGCCAGCGGGGGGAGACGTGCGGCGGGTGCCGGGGCGGATGGCGAGCGGCGGATGGCGAGCGGCGGGTAACGGTAGACGTGCGAGGGCCTGAGGCGAGTGCGGAGGGCGAGGGGCGGGTGCGGGCGGGTGGCGATGGTGGGAGGCCAGCGCCGGGTGGCCGGGGGCGAACAGCCAGCGCCGGGTGGCGTGTGGCGTGTGGCGGGTGGCGTGTGGCGGGTGGGAGGCAAGTGCCGGGGCGGATGGCCAGCGGCCAGCGGCGGGTGGCGGGCCGGTGCCCTCGCACCACGTCGGCGCAGTGAGCGTGCCCGGCGCGAGTGGCCACCACACGTCGCGCGGCGGCGAAGGCGTGTGGGGCCATCGCGCGGCGCCGCGAGCGTCGAGGTGCCGCATGCATGCGCCGCCCACGGCTGCTGCTCACCAGATGTGAGGTGCCCGGCGTCCTCTCGGACGCCGGACGCCGGGCACGCTGGCCGCTGGCCGCTGGCCGCCGCACCCGCGTGTCAGCCGCCGCACTCACGTCGGCCGCGCGCCCGCCCCCGCCCTCACACCCGCCGCAGTTGCAGCACCGCCACTCGTGCGTCGTGGCCGTCGACGTCCATCGGGATCGTCTTCGTGTTGCGCAGGCGGATCTCGACGCCGTTGGTTCCCGGGACCCAGCCGATCTGGTCGATGCCGCCGTCGAAGGCGCGCGTTTCGAGCGCCGGGTACAGCTTCGGCATCGGGCTGCGGTTGGTGTCGCCCGTCCAGATCACCGGATAGCCCTGGTCGTGCCAGTGGTCCATGACGACGCGCAACTCGCCGAAATGGATCCCCCACATCTCGTCGCGCCACTCCTCGTACGGATCGGTCTCGCCGTTCCAGGCACCGGCGACGAAGTGCGTGTTGACGAAGGCGAACTTCAGGGCCGGGTCGTCGGCGGCGGAGAGCAGGACGTCGGTGATGACGCGGTTGGGCGACACCCCCTCCTTACCGCCGTGGACGGGGGTGACCCGCTGCGCGAGCACGTCGTAGACCTTCGGCGCCGAGATCGGGACGCGGTGACCGCCGTCGTCGAGATGCAGATTGCGGAAGTAGGAGCCGAAGTGCTCGTTGATCCACCCCTTCTCCAGGGTGTCACCGTCGCCTTCGCCGATCTCCTGCCAGCCGACGAGCGGCCGGTCCTCACCGCCCTCCAGGTCGAGGGCGTTGCGGACGGCGACGATCGCCGCCTCGCGCCGGCCCAGGTTCTCGCGGCCGATGTTGGCGGTGACGACGCCGAGATTTCGCCACGCCGTCGCCGCGCTCGCGGTGCCGGGGAGGGCGGCGGCCAGGACGGCGCCGCCGGCGAGGCCGAGGGCGCTTCTTCTGCTGATCGTGTTCATCACGACACCGTGAATCCGGCGGCGGGTTTCGTCAGGACGCCGGTCATCGGGAAGCGGGTGGAGCCGTTCCACCAGTGCCAGACCACGCGGAGGGATCCGTTCGCGGCGGCGAAGACGTCCATCCCGCCGGGGCCCTGGTGATTGCCGGGGAGACCACGGATCGGGTTGATCCCCGACGCGCCGGTGAAGCCGAAGTACGGGCGTGCGACTCCCTGCGTGATCGGCGTGCAGTGCGAACCGGGCAGCGGCGTGGTCCCGCAGTCGGCGATGCCCGTCGAGTAACGGGGACTGTCCCAGTTGTTGCCGGAGTAGGCGAGATACCAGCGTCCGCCGGTGCTCCACATCGACGGGTTCTCGACGACGTGCGTGCCGCCGGAGGTCTTCGCGGTGTCCCAGGTGATGTCGGTGCTCTTGAGCATGTCGCGGCGGGTGTCCCACACCGCGCGGCCCTCGCCGTCGGTGCGGACGGTCGAGATGCCGGTTTCGGCGCCCGTCGCGATGGCGTCGTCCCGGTAGGTGACGTACAGGCTGGAACCCGCGACGAAGGGGTTGGCGTCGAGCGCCCACCGGCCCTCGCCGGGGCAGGCCCACTCGCCCTGGTTGACGAAGGGACCGCGCGCGCTGCCGGAGATCGCGCGGCCGATGCACTTCTGGCCGGATCCCTTGCGCGAAGCCGTGTAGAACATGAAGTAGCGCTCGCCGAAGCGGGCGACGCCCGGCGCCCAGATCGCGCCGCCGGGCTCGGCCCACGCGCCCGGCCCGGACGGGAGGGCGTCGGCGGACGCGCAGTCGGACATGCCGACGTCACTGCCGGAGCCGTGCGCGAGGACCGGGACGTAGAGCTTGCCGGTGGCGCCACAGCGGGCGCCCGTCCCGGCGCCGACGGTGGTGCCGTACGTGACGTAGGTGCCGTCCTTGGCGAGAACCGTGTCGGGGTCGGCCAGGGGGAAGGTCGAACTGGCGGCGAGGGGGGTGATGCCGCCGCCGGGCGCGACGGGCGCGGCCGACGCGGGGGTGGCCAATGCGGTGACGGGCGCGGCTAAGGCCAGTGCGGTCGCGAGGGCGACGAGGGATCGTCTCACCGGGTGCCTCCTCGGGTAAGGGGTGATTTGCGACCCTATCGGGAGGAGGCAACGGCGGGGTGAGGGCTAGGCGTCGAGGCGGCCGGACTTGAGGTCGGTGGTGAAGGCGGTCCAGGCGGTGGTGGGGACGGCGAGGGTGGGGTAGTCGCCGAAGTCACCGGCGCAGTCCTTGGAGTCGCGGACGACGACGGTGGCGTGCCAGGAGGCGACGTCGACGCAGTTGGCTCCGGAGCCGTTGGAGTAGGAGGAGCGGCGGAAGACTGGCGTGGGGGTCATGGCGGGGTCAGTCCTTCCGGAATCGGGCGCGGTTCCGTGCCGTCAGCCGTCGAGGCGGCCGGACTTGAGCTCGGTGGTGAAGGCGGTCCAGGCGGTGGTGGGGACGGTGAGGGTGGGGTAGTCGCCGAAGTCGCCGGTGCAGTCCTTGGAGTCGCGGAGGACGACGGTGTCGTGCCAGGCGCCAACGTCAACGCAGTTCGATCCGGTTCCGTTGGTGGAATTACGGAAGACCGGCCCGGTCCGAGTGGTCACTTCGTTATTCCTTTCCTTGTTTCCTGAAATCGTCTCGTACCTTCTTGATCAGGGCAAGTGACCGCGACGGTGGCTCGGCGGTCGCGCGACTGCTCTCGAAGGCGTCCGCGAAACGCCGAACATCCTCGGGCTCTTCGATGAAGGTGTCCCGCCAGTGCAGTTGTTCCAGATAAACCGTGCCGGGGTCGTCCGCGTCCGCGAATCGAAGGATGGCGTACCTGGCGCCGAGACTGCCGTGGGCACCTGCGGAGAACGGCATGATCTGGATTTCGATGTTCGGCCGCTCCGCCATCTTGAGCAGGTGATCAAGTTGCTCGGCCATGACCTCCGGCGATCCGATCGGGCGAGCGAAGATGCTCTCATCGAGCACGGCCACCAGTTCGCATGGCCTGTCCTCGCGGAGGAGAATCTGTTGCCGTTCCATGCGGACTTCGATACGCCGGTCTAGTTCCACGCGGGTCACTCCCGGGAACTCGGACTGCACGAGGGCCTCAATGTAGGCGGGCGTCTGGAGCAGGCCGGGGACGAGGCTCTCCAGATAGCAGATCCGCGACGCCCCACCCTCCAGTCCGATGTAGATCGAGTTCACCAGGTCGGTGTACTTCGCCCACCACGCGCGCTTGCGTCCCTGCCTGGCGAGTTCGATGCAACGTTGGCGTTCTTCCTCATCGGCGACGCCGTAGTGGTCGAGGATGCGTTCGACGATGACCGGGTTCAGGGCCTGCTTGCCGTTCTCAGCACGTGACAGCGAGCCCGGCGAGATCGACGCGACCTTGGCGGCCGGTTCCAGCCGTGTGTCACTGGTGCTGGCCAGGCGGTGGGCCCGCAGCCTGAAGCCGAGGGCTCGCAGGCTGACCGTGGGATTCGTGGCGCTCATCCTCTGCTTCCTTCGCCGGGCGACCTTGGGCGTGATGATCCTTCTCGGCCGAAATTTCTCATACAAAACACCGTAGATGCACTTGCGTATTAGATCGGCCCGTGCGATGGTCTGAATTGACCCGCCTCACACCACCTTCGCCGTGGTTGGGCAGGTCGAAGAGCGGGGGCCGAGGTGTTCGGCTTTGGCGGCTCACCGTCCTACGCGACTGGTTCGGCTGGACACGACGACTCGACCGCGCACTCACCCTCCTCCGCCGCAACATCACCATCACCCCGGCCACCATCGACCGGCAATGACACCTACGAAGAAGCGTCCCGCAGCCGCTTCAGCGCCCCGACCACCTTGTCCTTGTCCGTCGTGTACCAAAGCGGCGGCAGCGACTCGCGCAGATACCGCCCGTACGACCGGGCGTTCTCCAGCCGCGCGTCGAGTACGGCGACCACGCCCTTGTCGGACGTGGACCGGATCAGCCGCCCGACGCCCTGCGCGAGCCGGATCGCCGCGTAGGGCACGCTGACCTGGGCGAAGCCCGAGCCGCCGGCGTTGTCGGCGGCCGCGCTGCGGGCCGCCATGAGCGGCTCGTCCGGCCTGGGGAAGGGCAGCCGGTCGACGACGACGAGCTGGCACGCGTCCCCGGGCACGTCGACGCCCTGCCACAACGACATGACCCCCAGCAGGCACGTCTCGGGTTCGGCGCGGAAGCGCCTGACCAGCGGCGGCAGCGACTCCTCGCCCTGCACGAGGATCGGCAGGTCGGTGCGTTCGCGCAGCACCTCGGCGGCGCGCTCGGCGGCCTTCCGCGACGAGAACAACCCCAGCGTGCGCCCGCCGATGGCGGTGACGAGCCGGACCAGCTCCTCGGCGGCGGCCTCCGACAGCCCCGACATCGTCGGCTTCGGCAGGTGCGCGGCGACGTAGAGGATCCCCTGCTTGCGGTAGTCGAAGGGCGAACCGACGTCGAGGGTGTCGGCCTCCGACTCCTCGATGCCCAGGGCGCGGGTGACGTTGTCGAACTTCCCGCCCAAAGTGAGAGTGGCCGAGGTGACCACGACGGTCCGTTCGGCGAACAGCTCCTCGCCGAGGATCCCGGCGACCGACAGGGGGGCGACGGTGAGCTGGCGGCGACGCCCCCCTGTGCCCGCTGCGCTATCGGCCCAGATGACGTCGTACTCCGACTCCTGGAGCATCCGCTGCACGACGTCGCGCAGGTCGCCGACGCCGGTCTTGGCCTGCTGCTTGAGCAGCGACTCGTCGTCCTTGCCCACGGTGATCTCCGAGAACGCGTCCCGGCACGCGCCTTCCAGCAGCGTCAGGGCCTGCCGCAGGTGGTCGGGGAGCTGCACGAGACGCGAGGAGGGCAGATTGTCGAGGGAGGCGTCGAAGGCGGCGCCGCCGTCGGTGAACTTCTCCTTCGTCTCCCGCGACACGAACTGCCCGGCCCGGCGCATCGTCCGCTCGATCCCGGCCACCGACAGCTCGGCCTGGGCCGCGCCGGTCGCGCGGTCGGCGAGTTCGTGGGCCTCGTCGACGATGAGGAGGTCGTGGTCGGGGAGGACCTTGCGGCCGTTGAGCAGGTCGATGGCGAGGAGGGAGTGGTTGGTGACGACGATGTCGGCCTCGCGGGCGGCGCCGCGGGCCTTCTCGGCGAAGCAGATGTCGCCCTGCGGGCACTTCTGGGCGCCGACGCATTCGCGCGACGACACCGACACGCCGCGCCACACGGTGTCGGGCACGCCGGGGTCGAGTTCGTCGCGGTCGCCGTTCTCGGTCTCGTTGGCCCACTCGTGGACGCGTTTGACGTGCTTCTCCATGCGCCCGGCCTGCCCGAGCCAGGCACCGCCGTCGAGGGAGTCCTGCTCCTCCTCGGGCTCGGGTTCGGCGAGTTTCGCGGCGCAGAGATAGTGGTGACGGCCCTTGAGGACGGCGAAGGTGGCCTTGCGGCCGAGGACTTCCTCGGTGGCGTCGGCGAGGCGGGGCAGGTCGGTGTCGACGAGCTGCGCCTGGAGGGCGAGGGTCGCGGTGGACACGACGACGGGCCGCTCGGACAGCAGGGAGGGCACGAGGTAGCCAAGGGATTTGCCGGTGCCGGTGCCCGCCTGCACGAGGAGATGTCTGCGGGTGGTGCGAGCCTTGTCGATCGCTTCGACCATCTGCTGCTGACCTGGGCGGATCTGGCCGCCCGGGACAGCGCTCACGGCCGCGTCCAGCAGTTTCACGACTTCCGTTTCGGCACCGACCACGACGCGACGCTACCCGCCGGGTCCGACAATCCGCCCGGCGCACCCCCGCCTCGTAACGCTTTCGGCCCGAACGGCCAATAACCGTCGTAAGCCCGAAACAGCGAGAGGAGATCGATACCCGTGACCGCCGACGGCACCACCCGGATCGGGAGCGACCCGGCCGCGTTCGAGTCCTTCTACCGGGCGCACATCACCGCCGTGCAGCGTTTCGTGGCCCGGCGGATCGCCGAGCCGTTCCTGGCCGCCGACCTGGTCGCCGAGGTGTTCCTCGCGGCGATCGGTTCGGCGAAGGGGTACCGGCCTTCGCGTGGCACACCGCGCAACTGGCTCTACGGCGTCGCCCGCAACGTCATCGCCGCCGAGCACAAGCGGCAGGCGAAATTCCTGGTCGGAGCGATCCGCGCGGTCGGCATGCGCCGCCTCGACCCCGACGACCTGGCCCGGGCCGAGGAGCGCATCGACGCCGAGGCCCGTGCCCGTGAGCTGTACCGGGCCATGGACGGCCTGCCGAAAGGCGAGCGGGCCGTGCTCGAACTGGTCGCCCTCGACGGCCTCGACGTGGCCGAGGCCGCGCGGGTGCTCGGCGTCAAGCCGGGGACCGCGCGCGTACGACTCCACCGGGCCCGCCGCCGTGTCGGCGGCGAGCTCACCACCAGCGCGCCCGCGACGGCGCACCACTGAAGGGAAGTCCCATGAAAGAGCAACTGGGCGGGTACGAGACCCGCCTGCTGGCCGAGCTGACCGAGGTCGTCGAGACGCGTTCCGCGTCGCGGTCGTGGTTCACGATGCCGAAACTGGCCGTGGGAGGCGTGGCGCTGGCCGCTTTGGCCGTGACCGGCGGTCTGACGCTGCCGGTGTTCGGAGGGGCGAGTGAGCGTTCGCCGAACAACGACGTGGCGGTGACGGCCGAGCCGCCGGTCATCGAGAAGCCGGCCGGTTTCTCGCTGGCGGTGTCGGCCGATGACGGATCGGTCACCGTCACCATCGACGACATCACCGACGACGAGGGCCTGGAGGCCGCGCTCAAGGAGAAGGGCGTCGCGTCGAACGTCGTCGTTCTCGACGGCGTCCACAGCGACTGCGACTGGCCCGCCTACGAGCACCCCGATCCCGAGCCCTGGTTCGGTGGCGGGCACGACGGTCAGGGCGGGGCCACCTTCACGGTGCGGCCCGCGGAGTTCTCCGACGGCGTGACGCTGCTCGTCGCCGTCTACCACGTGGTGGCCGACGACGGCACGCCGATCGAGACGCCCCTCGTCGGTATCGCGATGGCGACCGAGGACCCGGGCGACTGCGTCGCGATCGACTGATCCGGTACGGCGGTCCGGCGCGGCGGAAGCACACCGCGCCGGACCGGTTTCCGGTGCCGGGAAGAACGCGTCGGCGTGGGCGCACACGGCGCTGTAGCCGGTGGACCAAAACCCGTCACAGTTCAGCTGTCGCACGCTCTTCCCGGCGCCGCAGGGCGTCAGGCCCTGTTCCCGTAGCCGTACTCGGATACGGAGTTCTTGTCGGTGTCGCGCAGGACGGCCCGGTCGCCCTTGTCGTTCCAGATCGGGCGGTTGATGCCGTAGGAGAAACCTCCCCACTGCGGGTGGATCTGGTTGGTGTAGACCCGGATCCGTTGTCCCGGCTGCAATACCGTGCCCGGCGGGAAGGTGAAGTCCTGCCCGGCGTCGTCGGCGCCGAGGACCCAGCCGGAGATGTTGCCCGCGACGGTCCCGCGGTTGACGATCTCGACGTACTCGTCGGCCTGGGTGTACTTCACCTCGCCCTTGTTGCGGACGGTGGTGAGGACGATCTCGGGCTCGCCGGCCCGGGCGAAGATGGCGACGACCTCGGCGCTGTTCGAGCCGTTCTCGGGGCTGATGAAGGTCCGGACGATCTGTCCGCCCTGCTTGAAACCGCTGATGACGACGCCGTAGGGGATCCCGTCGAGCGTCACGGTCTGCGGTGAGACGAACATCGGCAGGTCCACGATGTCCTCGGGGGCGGGTCCGGTGTTGGGCGTCTCGTTGTGGTGGAACCGGAAGGCGAAGTCGGCCTCGGTCCCGTCCTCGAAGACCACGTGCACGGTCAGATCCACGTCGAACTGGGGCTGCGGCATGCCCTGGATCGGGAAGTTCTCGTGGGTGTAGGTGCCGAGGACGAACTCGGTCCCGTCGGTCCGCACGGGAACGGTGCCGCCCTGGAAGACGTAGCCGCTCTGGCCGGCACCCGCGGGAATCCCCCAGGTGACGTGTTCGGTGCCGAGTCCGCTGACGTTCGGCGGATTGGTGCTCATCGAGGGCCAGGATCCGGTTGTCGATGCGGTGCTCATCGAGCCTCCCTCTTCGTCGAATGGGGCTCTCGACCGGTGGGAATGTGCCCGGTCGAGGAAAGGCTATGGGTTCGTCCACATTGGTCGGAAGTGACTTTGGTCGGTGCCGCCGCTTCACCTGTGAAGTGAATAGATGACCCGACTCGCCGCATTCGTCCCCATCGCACAGTGCCGCCGTTCGCCCAGCGCGATCGGCGGTTCGGACCGGGGACCGGTCCCCCGGCGCCGGTGGTGTGCTGCGAGGTGCCGTCCGACGCGGAAGGACACCTCCGATGACGTCCGAAGACGAGTACGAGAAGGCCTTCTGGAAGAGCTTCGAGGAGGCCCTCGACGACGACCTCGCCACCGAGATCACCCGCCACGGCGCCGCCGAGACCGGCGTGCGCGAACTCGCGAAAGACCTCACCGAGCGCATCGCGCAGGAGCTCGCCGCGATCGGCCCGGAGGGCTGGACGGCGATGTCGGCGACCTTCGCGCTGACCGTCGGTGAGGCGGCGGCCGAGGTCGTGTTCACCGACGGGCGGCAGTCGGTCCGCATCGACCCGCGCGCGGTCCTGCCGCTGGCCCGTGAGCTGCGCGAGCTCTCCGCACGGCTCATCGAGGGCCCGTGGTGGCGTTTCCACCTGCGACTGTCGAACCAGGGCCGCCTGGAGACCACCTTCGACTACGGCGACGAGCCCTTCCCCGACCTCTTCCCGCCCGAGGCCTACCGCGCCGACATCGCCGCCCACCCGCGCCCGTCGGTGCCCATGTGGCTCGCCGCCTACATCGGCCACGGCGACCGCCAGCGTCGCGACCCGCGCGAGGCCTTCCGCCGGGCCCGCGCCGACCGTGCCGCGAAGATCTCGCCGGTCCACTCGACCCGCGACTTCCCCACACCGTCGGCGACCTGGGCGCGGTGGGCGCTGATCGCGTCGGCGTTCGTCGCCGTCGGCTCGGAGTGGGGACCGCGCATGGGCGTCTCCGCCGGGACCTTCGAGGGCTCCAAACGCGGCGGCTCGACCCTCGCCACACTCCCCGGCGGCCGGATGGTCCTGTCCGGCGGCGTGTGGAACGACCCCGCCCTCGCCGCCGCCTACCAGGCCGGCGGCGACCTCCCCGACCTCTTCGCCGGAGCCCCCGACTGGGTCGCCGACCCGGTCCTCAACCACCGGGCCGCCGCCGGGATGCTCTCCTTCTGCTACTGGTCACCCGACGGCGAACGCTGGTACCGCGGCGACTCCCCGCCCGCCACCGGCCTCAGCGAGGCCGTCCCCGGCGTGTGGACCGCCGAGACCGTCGTCGACATGGTCGCCGGACTCACCGGCGACAACGGCGACGAACTCCACCGCGAAGCCGTCGCGCTCCTCTTCGGCGCCGCCGAGGAGGCCGCCGTGTCCCGCGAACTCCTCGCGCTCGCCTACGGCGACGACGCCGACATCGACGGCGCCCACTACGAACTCATGCTCGCCGGACTCGTCGCGACCGCGCCCGTCGAGGAGATGAGCGCCGAGGAGGCGATCGTCCGCGTCCGCGAGCACATCCTCGGGCTCGGCCTCGACACGCGCGGCTACCCGCTGTCGGAGCTGACCGCCGACCGCTTCAGCGTCGGGCACCTCGTGTTCGTGCCCACGAGACCCGGCGAGATCGCGATCGGCCGCGCCCTGTTCTACGTCGGCGACGACGGCGTGCTGGAACAGTCCTCGTCCTCGATCGCGCCCTCGCGCTACATCGCCGACTTCGAGAAGCGGTACGCCGAAAGGCACGGCGGCTGACCCCGGGCGGCGCCCGCCGCCCGGAGCCGCCGGTCAGGACTTGATCCGGCGGACCTCCTGCGGCCAGCCGCACCCCTCGGCGATCCGGGCGCCCCACATCCTCGCCGTCTCCTCGTCGGGCACGTCGACGATCGTCAACCCGCCCAGGTACTCCTTGCTCTCGACGTAGGGCCCGTCGGTGACCAGGACCGCGTCACCGGTGGGGTCGGCGGCGAAGACCGGGCCGTCCTCCTCAAGGCCGCCGGCGAAGACGAACTGCCCCGCTGACTTGATCTCCTCGATGACCGCGCGGACCAGCGGGCCGCGCTCGGCGAACCATGCGGGGGTGTGGTCGCCGACCCACCGCTGGTTGAAGTAGATGAGGTACTCGGCCATGCTGACTCCTCTGCTCGACCGGCCTGAGC
This sequence comes from Phytomonospora endophytica, assembly GCF_014202425.1. Lineage (GTDB taxonomy): Bacteria > Actinomycetota > Actinomycetes > Mycobacteriales > Micromonosporaceae > Phytomonospora > Phytomonospora endophytica. The sequence continues at coordinate 16,247 of NZ_JACHGT010000008.1, forward strand.
GCCGGTGTCCACCCGGTCTACGAACGGGACCGGCCGGATCCGACGGGCTCGCCGAGAATTCTTCCGCGGAAACGGCCGCGCCCTAGGCCCCGCCGCGCAGATACGCCACGACCGCGAGGACCCGCCGGTGGTCGTCCTCGGCCGGGGGCAGTTCCAGCTTCGTCAGGATCCCCCGCACGTGCTTGCCGACGCCCGCCTCGGAGAGGAACAGCCGCCGCGCGATCGCCGCGTTCGAGCGGCCCTCGGCCATCAGCGCCAGTACCTCCTTCTCCCGCGCGGTGAGACGCTGCAGGGGATCCCGCCGCTGCGCCAGGAGCTGGCGGACGACCTCGGGGTCGACGACCGTCCCACCGCTCGCGACGCGCTCCAGGGCGTCGCGGAACTCCAGGACGTCACCGACGCGGTCCTTGAGCAGATACCCGACGCCCGTGCCGGTCGTGGAGTCGAGGAGTTCGGCGGCGTAGGTCTGCTCCACGTACAGGCTCAGCACGAGGACGGGCAGGTCAGGCCGCTCCGCCCGCAGCTTCAAGGCCCCGCGCAGCCCCTCGTCGGAGTGGCCCGGCGGCATGCGCACGTCGGTGAGGACCAGGTCGGGGCGTTCACGACGGGCCGCGTCGATCATCGCCTCGGCCGTCCCCACCGACGCCACGACCTCGTGCCCGAAACGCTGGAGGATCGCGGTGATCCCCTCGCGCATCAGGACCTCGTCCTCGGCGAGCACGATTCTCAATGACTCGGTTCGAACCGGCACGGCAGCTCCACACGCAACAGGGTCGGCCCCCCTCTGGGGCTGGCGACCATCAGTGTCCCGTCGTGCACGGCGACCCGGTCGGCGAGTCCGGTCAGGCCGGAGCCGCGTTCGGGGTCGGCGCCGCCGTGCCCGTCGTCGCGGACCTCGATCCACAGGTTGTCGCCGACGACGCGCCCGCGCACCTCGCAGCGCCGGGCGCCGCTGTGCTTGGTGACGTTGGCGAGGGCCTCGCTGACGGTGAAGTACGCGGTCAGTTCGACGGCCGAGTGCAGCCGCCCGGGCAGCTCCAGGTCGACCGCGCAGGGCACGACCCCGCGCCCGGCGAGGTCGCGCACGGCCGCTTCGAGGCCCCGGTCGGACAGCACCTTCGGGTGCACGCCCCGGATCAGCTCGCGCGTGTCGTCGAGCGCCAGCCGCGCCTGCGCCACCGCCTCCTCCAGCGACGCCGACAGGGGCGAGCCCGGCGGCATGTCGAGCCGCATCAGGCCCAGCCGCATGATCAGCGCGGTCAGGTGCTGCTGGGCGCCGTCGTGGAGGTCGCGTTCGATGCGTCGGCGCTCCAGTTCGAAGCTGTCGACGAGCCGCGCCCGCGAGCGCGTGACCGCGATGAGCCGGTCGCCGAGTTCCTCGTCGCGGGGGGCGAGGACCGCCCGCGCGAGGGCGCCGCGCGCGCCGGCCCACGCGGCCAGCACGTACAGCGAGCACACCGCGAGACCCAGCCCGAAGGGCACGCTGATCAGCAGCATCGGGATCGGGTTGTACTCGTCGTAGATCCCGAGGATCCCGACCTGCACGGGCACGTAGAAGCACAGCGCCAGCACGCCCAGGTCGACCCAGCACAGCACCAGCACCGACATCGCCGTGTAGGCCAGCTCCCGCCAGGTCGCGGCCTCCTTGACGCGGGTCAGCAGCCACGAGCGGTAGCCGGGCGCCGACGGCCGCCGGTGCGGAGAGACGATCGGGTCGCGGTCGATCAGCCGCAGCCGCCACCGCTCGAAACCGCCGACGAGGATCCCCGACAGGGCCGCCGCGAGCAGCACGCCCACACCGAAGAGCACCACGAGTAGCAGCAGCCCGGCAAGGACGAGCCCGGCCAGCGCCAGGCAGAACACGGCTCCGACGATCCCCCCGCCGAGCAGGTAGGCCGCCGAGCGCCACGGCCAGGCCGAACGCAGGAACACCGAAGGCCGCTGCGTCATGGCCTGCAGCGGCGTGTGGGCGGCGATCATGAGGGCAACGCTATCGGCGCGCGACGCGGGAAACAGTAGGGCTGGCCATACCCTTTTCGTCGGGCTGGCCGCACTGTCGTTTCCCGCCCGCCGGGCTTGAGTTGGGCCATGACCACGTCAACCGTTTCCCCGGCCCGCATGCGCGAGGCCGTCGCCCTGTGGGGCGTGTCGAAGACCTACGGCGCCGGCGAGCACGCCGTGACCGCCCTCGACCGCGTCACGGTCTCCTTCCCGCGCGGCACGTTCACCGCGATCATGGGTCCCTCGGGTTCGGGGAAGTCGACGCTGCTCCAGTGCGCCGCCGGGCTCGACCGGCCCAGCGAGGGCGGTGTCCTCGTCGGCGAGACCGACCTGGCGCGGCTGTCCGAGAAGGCCCTGACCCTGCTGCGGCGGGAACGGATCGGTTTCGTCTTCCAGGCCTTCAACCTGCTCCCCGCGCTCACCGCCGCCCAGAACGTCGGCCTGCCCCTGCGCCTGGCCGGGCAGCGCATCGAAGCCGGCCGCGTCGAGGCCGCCCTCGGCGAGGTCGGTCTCCGCGACCGCGCCGGGCACCGGCCCAGTGAGATGTCCGGGGGGCAGCAGCAGCGCGTCGCGATCGCCCGCGCCCTCGTCACCCATCCCGAGGTGATCTTCGCCGACGAACCGACCGGCGCCCTCGACACCAACACCTCCCGCGAGGTCCTGGCACTCCTGCGGAAGGTCGTCGACGCCTTCGCCCAGACCGTCATCATGGTCACCCACGACCCCATGGCCGCCGCCTACGCCGACCGTGTCGTGTTCCTCGCCGACGGCCGCGTCGCCGACGACTACCTCGCCGTCCGCGACACCCACGCGCCCACGCGCGGCCACCGCGCCCAGCGCATCGCCACCCGCATGGCCCAGCTGGAAGGCGCGAACTGATGCACGTCCTGGCCACCATCCGCAGCCGCTGGACCGGTTTCCTCGGCACCATCGGCGCCCTCGCCCTCGGCGTCACCATCGTGACCGCCGCGCTGCTCGTGCACGTCTCCGCCCAGCCCGGCGTTCCCGTCCGCTACGAGGCCACCGGCGTCATCGTCCACGGACCCCTCGCCGCCGAGAACCCCGGCGGCCACCGCCCGGCGATCCCCTGGACGGCCGAGCGCACCGCCGACCTGAGCGGGAAACTCGCCGGCGTCGACGGGGTTTCCCAGGTCGTCCCCGACTACTCCTTCTACGCCCAGGCCGTCCTCGACGGCGAACCCGCCGGCGACGCCCGCGCCGACCCGCAGGGCCACGGCTGGTCCAGCACCCTCCTCGGCGGTGACCGGCTCACCGACGGCCGCGCGCCCGAGGCGCCCGGCGAGCTCGCCGTCGGCGAGGACACCGGCGCCTCCGTCGGCGACGACCTGACCGTGCTGACCGCCGCCGGGCCCGTCGTCTACCGCGTCGTCGGGACCGTCGACGCCCCCGGCTTCCACGTCACCGACGACGAGGCCGCGAAACTCGCCGACGGCGTCGCCGTCCTCGGCCTGCTCACCGAACCCGATGCCGACACCGCCGCCGTCGACGCGGCCGCCACCGCGATCCTCGGCGACGAGGGCGTCGCCCTGCACGGCGCCGAGCGCGTCGCCTTCGAGCCCGAGAGCCACACCCGGACCCGCTGGCTCGGCACGCAACTGCTGACCGCCATGACGGTCCTGTCGGCCTTCGCCGCCGTCTTCGTGGTCGCCTCGACCTTCGCCTTCGGCGTCGCCCAGCGCCGCCGCGAACTCGGCCTCCTGCGCACCATCGGCGCCACGCCCGGCCAGATCCGCCGCATGCTGTTCGGCGAAGCCCTCGGCGTCGGCCTGATCGCCGCGGTCATCGGCGTCGTCCTCGGCATCGGCCTCGCGCCGATCCTGGGCGGACTGCTCGTCGACGCCGAACTGGAACCGCCGGACTTCTCCGTGCGACTCGCGGCCTGGCCGCTGCTGGTCGCGGGCGGGGTCGGCATGATCGTCGCCTTCCTCGGCGTGTGGGCGGCGTCCCGGCGGGCCGCGAAGGTCAGGCCGATGGAGGCGCTGCGGGAGGCCAGCGTCGACGCCAAGCCCATGACGCGCGGACGCTGGATCCTCGGGACCCTCAGCCTCGCGGCCGGTGTCGGCGGCGTGGTCCTGGCCGCGACGGCGGGAGCGGAGGATCTGCTGAACTACTCGATGATGGCGGCGATCGCGCTGATCGTCGGGCTCACCCTCTACGCGCCGGTGATCATCCCGCCGGTCGTACGGCTGGCGTCCTGGCCCTTCACCCGCGCCAAAGGCGCGACCTGGACCGTCGTGCGGGAGAGCACCCTCGTCGCCGTCCGCCGGGTCGCGTCGACGGCCGCGCCGGTACTGGTCACCGTCGGCTTCGTGGTGCTCCTGGCCGGAATGGTGCAGACCATGAAGGGCGCGATGAGCACCGACCTGGCCGCGCAACTGCCCGCCGAGGTCGTCGTCTCGCCCGAAGGCACGCCCGGTCTGTCCGACGCCGCCGTCGACGCCCTCCCCGGCGACGCGCTGCCGGTCATGACCGTCGACGCCTACCTCGACGGCGAGGCCTTCACCGTGACCGGCCTGCGCGGCGACGTCCCGCCCGGCACGATCCGCATCGTCGAGCCCTACCTGGAGACCCTCGGGCTCGCCGACGGCGACGAGATCACCCTGACCTTCCCCGACGGCGAGCCCGCGACACTGACCGTCCAGGCCGGTGTGGAACCCGAGGGACGGGCCGCCGAGGAGATGTACCCGACCGCCGTCATCGTCGACCGGGAAACCCTCCGCGAGCTGGCGCCCAACGCGCTCACCGAGGTCGTCTACGTCAACGGCGCCACCGTCGGCGAGGCCGCCGCGGCCGTCCCCGGGATGGGCGCGCTGGCGCTGGACACCGAGTCCTTCGCCGCGCACGCCGACGAGCGCGAATGGGAGCTGCTGCGGGTCTTCATGCTCGTGCTGCTGATCATGGCGATCGGCTACACCGCCCTCGCCATCGCCAACACGCTGATCATGGCCAACGCCGACCGGCGGGGGGACTTCGCCGTCCTGCGCCTGTCGGGAGCCGTCAACGCGCAGGTGCTGAAGGTCGTCGCGGTGGAGACCGTGCTCGTGGTCGCCGTCGGCACCGGACTCGGCCTGCTCGTCGCCGTCGCCGCCCTCGAAGGCGTCCGGCGGGGCCTGGAATCCTCCATCGACGCCGACGTCGCCATGGCGATCCCGTGGGACTACGTCGGCATGGTCATCGGCGCCTCGCTGGTCCTCGCGCTCGGGTCGAGCCTGCTCACGGCCCGCACGGCCCTGCGCACGCCCGCGGTCCGGCTGGCGGGGATGAAGGAGTAGTCACCCCGGCCGAAGACGTCCCGCCGAGTGCCGCTCGATCGCGGCGAAGACCTCGGCGGGACCCGGCCGCACCCACGCCAGGCGGCAGAGCACGTAGGTCCCGCTCGCCGGGCGCTCGCCGCCGACCTCGGCGAAGAGGAGCCCGTCGCGGATCAGCACCGCCGTGACCTTCGGCCAGGCGAAGCGCACGAAGTCGCCGTCGGCCTCGGCGACGGCGATGCCCCAGGCGTCGACGACGAGCCGCCGGGCGGCGGTGTCGGGCGCGGCCGACCACACCAGCAGCGCCGCCGTCCACGGCACCATCAGGCCGAGCACGCCCATCGGTTCGAGGGCCTCCTCGACCGCGGGGATCGCGACGGCGAGGGGGAGCACGCCGACGGCGGCGGCCAGGACCCGCACCCGGCGCCCCCACCGGGCCCGTCCCGGCGGCGGCGCGGAGATGAACATCGCGTCGGCGGGGTCTAAGGCGAATCCGCACATGTCGGGAAGTCTAGAGCCAAACCATCCCATCGACCGAGGTGCCCGACCCCACCTCGGGCGCACCCCGACGCGCGCACATCAGGCCACACCAGCCACAATCTCCCCTCCCGGACGGATATCGCCCGATCGACGCGTGACCCCCACCCGTCGTCGGCCGTTGAACACGGCGGAGGGAATAGACACATGCCGCGATCACGCACGCGCAGCGACTACAGTCCACAGGAACCGCCGCCGCTGGAAGCACCGCCGCAGGTCGTCGAGGTCGTCGCCTGGCAGATCGCCTCGCGGACCTGGTGCACGCACCTGCCCGACGCGCTCCTCGGCGTCCAGTGCGACTCGTGCGGCGAGCAATGGCCGTGCGACGCCTGGTACGTCGCCGACGACGTCATCACCGACTGCCTCGACGACTCCCGCGCACCCCGCCGGACGGAGGTCGACGCGAGCCTGACCGTTCCGTGAAGGGGTCGAGGGTTCGCGCGCCCGGCCGTCCCGGGTCCGGTGCGACGGGCGCCTCGCGGTGGGGACTCCGGGTTCCTCGGTCTCGCCGGGCGTTCCGGCCGCCGGGTCCGGAGCCTTGGCCTGGTCGCCGTCGGCGCGTGGTCCGCGGGTGGACATCCCACCCCGCCGCCACCGTCGTGAAGAGCCATGGCGCCCTCGCCCGTCGAGACCGACGGTCTAAAGTTGCGCGTATCTCACTCAACCCCGCCTTGACACCGGCCCATCTCCGAGCCAACATTGAGTCCGGTCCACTCAACTTCCAATAGGGGGAGCTACACCATGGCACGTGCGGTCGGCATCGACCTCGGGACGACGAACTCCTGCGTTGCAGTGCTCGAAGGCGGCGAGCCCACGGTAATCACCAACGCGGAAGGCTCGCGCACGACCCCGTCCATCATCGCGTTCGCGAAGAACGGCGAGGTGCTGGCCGGCGAGGTCGCCAAGCGCCAGGCGGTCACGAACCCCGACCGCACCATCCGCTCGGTCAAGCGCCACATGGGCGAGGACTGGTCGGTCGACATCGACGACAAGCACTACACCCCGCAGGAGATCAGCGCCCGCACGCTGATGAAGCTCAAGCGGGACGCCGAGGCCTACCTGGGCGAGTCGATCACCGACGCGGTCATCACCGTCCCCGCCTACTTCAACGACTCGCAGCGCACCGCGACGAAGGAGGCCGGGGAGATCGCGGGCCTCAACGTCCTGCGCATCATCAACGAGCCGACCGCCGCCGCGCTGGCCTACGGCCTCGACAAGGGCGGCCAGGAGCAGACGGTCCTCGTCTTCGACCTCGGCGGCGGCACCTTCGACGTCTCGCTGCTGGAGATCGCCGACGGCGTCATCCAGGTCAAGGCCACCAACGGTGACAACCACCTCGGCGGCGACGACTGGGACGACAAGGTCATCGACCACCTGGTCAAGACCTTCAACGGCCAGTACGGCATCGACCTCGCGGCCGACAAGATGGCCATGCAGCGCCTCAAGGAGGCCGCGGAGAAGGCGAAGATCGAGCTGTCGGCGGCGACGCAGACCTCGATCAACCTGCCCTACATCACCGCCGGTCCCGAAGGCCCGCTGCACCTCGACGTCAACCTGACCCGCGCCGAGTTCGAGCGGCTCACCTCCGACCTGCGCGAGCGCTGCCGGAAGCCCTTCGAGTCGGCCGTCAAGGACGCCGGCATCAAGCTCTCCGAGATCGACCACGTGATCATGGTCGGCGGCTCGACCCGCATGCCCGCGATCGCCGCGCTCGTCACCGAGATCCTCGGCCGCGACCCGCACAAGGGCGTTAATCCTGATGAAGTAGTTGCGGTCGGAGCGGCACTTCAAGCCGGTGTCCTCAAGGGCGAGGTCAAGGACGTCCTCCTGCTCGACGTGACCCCGCTGTCGCTGGGCATCGAGACCAAGGGCGGCATCTTCACCAAGCTCATCGAGCGCAACACGACGATCCCGACCAAGCGCTCGGAGATCTTCACGACCGCCGACGACCACCAGCCCTCCGTGCTGATCCAGGTCTTCCAGGGCGAGCGCGAGATCGCCGCCTACAACAAGAAGCTCGGCACCTTCGAGCTGACCGGCCTGCCCCCGGCGCCGCGCGGCGTCCCGCAGGTCGAGGTCACCTTCGACATCGACGCCAACGGCATCGTGAACGTCTCGGCGAAGGACATGGCGACCGGCAAGTCCCAGGCGATGACGATCACCGGCGGCTCCTCGCTGCCGAAGGACGACATCGAGCGGATGATGCGCGACGCGCAGGACCACGCCGACGACGACCGCAAGCGCCGGGACGACGCCGAGGCCCGCAACCTCGGTGAGACCTGGCAGTTCAACACCGAGAAGCTGCTCGCCGAGTCCGGGGACAAGCTGCCCGAGGACAAGAAGGACGAGATCAACGGCGCCCTCTCGGAGCTGAAGTCGGCGCTTGGCGGTTCGGACGTCGAGGCGATCAAGACCGCCACGGACGCCCTGATCAAGGTCTCGCAGGAGGCCGGCGCGGCGATGTACGCGGCCCAGCAGGCCGCCGGTGAAGGCGCCCCCGGCGCCGAGGGCGCGGGCGCGCCCGGTGCCGAGCAGCCGAAGGCCGACAAGGGCGACGACGTGGTCGACGCCGAGATCGTCGACGAGGACGACAAGAAGTGACCGATCCGAAGGCCGACGCCGTCCCGGCGGAGGAGGAGACTCCTTCGCCGGGTGCCGGCGAGAGTTCGGGCGAGGCGGGCGGCGAGGAGCTGAAGAAGCTCGCCGCCGAACTCGATGAGCGCACCAACGACCTCAAGCGGGTCACCGCCGAGTACGCCAACTACCGTAAGCGCGTCGACCGGGACCGCAAGCTGGTCGCCGACCAGGCCACGATCTCGGTCGTGACCGGGCTCCTGCCGGTCCTCGACGACCTCGACCGGGCCCGCACGCACGGCGATCTGACCGGCCCGTTCGCGTCGGTCGCCGAGCAGCTGACGGGTGCGTTGTCGCGGCTGGGGCTGGCCGGTTTCGGGGAGAAGGGCGACGCCTTCGACCCCAACCGGCACGAGGCGGTGGCGCACATGCTGTCGCCGGAGGTCACCGAACCGACGTGCATCGACGTGATGCGGCGGGGTTACGAGCTGGGCGACCGGCTCGTGCGGCCCGCGCTGGTCGCGGTCGCCGACCCGGCCCCGGCCGAGGCGAAGACCGTCGACGAGGCCGCGGACACCGCGGACGCCGCCGCCTCCGAGGAGCCGAAGGCCGCCGAGGACAAGCCCGCCGAGGGTGAGTCGAAGGAGGAGCCGGAGGCTCCCGCGGCCGACGCGGAAGCCGCCGGTGAGGACGCTGCCGAGGTGAAGGACGAGGCCGCCGAGGCCGAGCCCGCCGCCGAGGAGGCCAAGCCGGCCGAGAAGCGCAAGCCGAGCCCGCACCCGAAGCCCAAGGCACCGGCCGAGGACGACGGGGCCAAGGGCGAGGCCGAGACGGAAACCGGCTCCGGCGAAGAGAAGTAGCGTTCGATCGAGCACACTGGACAGAGGGAGGGGAGGCGTCCGATGGTCTCACGTGACTGGATGGAAAAGGACTTCTACAAAGTTCTCGGGGTTCCCAAGGACGCCCCCACCGCCGACATCAAGAAGGCGTACCGGCAGCTCGCCCGCGATCTCCACCCGGACCACAACCCCGGCAACACCGGGGCCGAGGACCGGTTCAAGGAGGTCTCGGAGGCCTACACGGTCCTCGCCGACGACAAGAAGCGCCGCGAGTACGACGAGATGCGTTCCCTGCTGGGCGCCGGGGCCTTCCGCCGCGACGCCCGCATGGGCGGCGGCGCGACGCCCTTCGACCTGAACGACCTGCTGAACCAGGCTCGTGGCGGGGGCGGTTTCGGCGGCACGAGCCCCGGCGGGGACGCCGGTGGCTTCGGTGACATCTTCGGCAACCTGTTCGGGCAGGGCCGCCGTCGCAGCGGTCCCGCGAAGGGGCGCGACGTCGAGGCGGCCGTCGTCCTGGAGTTCGCCGACGCGGTCAAGGGCACGACGCTTCCGTTGACCCTGCGCGCTCCGGGCGTGTGCGACACCTGTCACGGTGACGGCGCGCGCCCCGGTACGACGCCGGAGACCTGCCAGACCTGCCACGGCCTGGGGATGGTCACCACGAACCAGGGGGCCTTCAGCTTCTCCGAGCCCTGCAAGGACTGCCAGGGCGTCGGGACGATCGTGCGGGACAAGTGCCCGGAGTGCAAGGGCAGCGGCGGCGTGACCAAGACCCGCACGCTGACCGTGCGAATCCCGGCCGGTGTCGACAATGGACAGAAGATCCGGCTCGCGGGCCGCGGCGAGCCCGGTGAGCGGGGCGGCCCGACCGGTGACCTCTACGTGCTGATCACGGTCCGGCCGCACGAGTACTTCGAACGCAAGGGCGACAACCTCGTGCTGAGGGTGCCGGTCACCTTCCCCGAGGCGGCCCTCGGCACCGACGTGCGAGTGCCCACATTGGACGGTCCGGTGACCGTGCGGGTCCCGGCGGGGACGCCGAGCGGACGCACCCTGCGGGTGCGCGGCCGGGGTGTCCCGCTGCGCGACGGTTCGCCTGGCGGGGACCTGCTCGTCACCGTCGAGATCGAGGTTCCGGCCGAGCTGTCGCCGGAGGCGCGCGAGACCCTGGAGAAGTTCGCCACGCAGGTCCCGCCCGCCGGAAGGCACCGGCTTGAGGACCGCATTACGGACGAAACGGGTTGACGTCGCCGCCTCGCTGAGCGAGGGTGACGACGAGCGAGCCGACGAGGAGGTGTGACGCTCAATGGCCGAGGTACATGAGATCTCGCCCGACTCGAAGGTCCTGGTGATCTCCGTGGCGGCCAAGATGGCGGGCATGCACCCGCAGACCTTGCGTCAGTACGACCGGCTCGGACTCGTCCAGCCGGACCGGACGCCGGGCGGCGGCCGCCGTTACAGCGTCCGGGACGTCGCGCTGCTGCGCGAGATCCAGCGACTGTCCCAAGAGGACGGTGTGAACCTGGCGGGGATCAAGCGCATCATCGCGCTGGAGAACCAGGTCAGCGAGATGCGCGGGCAGCTCACCGAGCTGGTCGCGCACCTGGAGGAGGCCCGCGCGCACCTGGACGAGCTGGAGGCGCTGGCGGGACCGTTCGCGCTGCGCCGGATGTCGCGGATCCCTGGGAACGCGCTGCTTCCCTGGCCGATACAGCAGTAGAACCCGTCCATACCCGCCCGCCCGGTTCTCCTCCCCGTGTGGACGGCGGGCTACCGCCACGGCGGCGAGGCCTGGCACGTCCTCATCAGCGCCACGACCGGTCAGGTCGTCGGCCGGCGGCCGTACAGCGCCTGGAAGATCGCGTCGCTGGTCGGGTCGGTGCTGGCGGTGGTCGCGGTCCTGATCGGGGCGATCGTGGTGTCGCGCTAAAGATCCCCTCAAGGTTTCCCGCCCTCCTCCGTGCGAGCCTGGATCCGTGAGCGACCAGAACCGGCGGATCCCGCCCACCACGACCGCCGAACTAGAAGCCCTGGCCCGGGAGCACATGCCGCCCGGGGAGGCCACGTACTGGCTCTCGCTGCCGCGTCCCGCGATCCGTTTGCGTCATGCCGAACCCGGTGACGCCACCGTCGGCTTCCTGTCCGGCGATCCGGCGCTCGATCCGGCCGAGTCCTGGCCCGCGACCGCCGACGGTCGTACGCTCACGCACCAGCTGACCCTCGACCTCGCGGCCCTGCCCGAGACGGGTCTCGACCTGCCGTCGGGTGGGTTGTTGCAGTTCTTCTGCTTCGCGCCCGAAGGCAATGATCCGCTCGTGCGCCACATTCCCGCCGGAACCGAGGTCGTGACCCGGCGGGGCCCGGAGGACGACATCTACCGCCGGGACGCGATTCCGATCGCCGCGTCGGTCGAGATGACCGCGCCCCGAAGCGACGACCATCCCTACGTCCGTTGGCTCGACTGGGAGGACGACGAGCCCGGCGAGGACGAGGACGACGACGAGGAGCCGGCGTCGCGGGCCGAGCTGTGGGAGGAGGCGATCGGCACCGCGATCCCGTCCCGTTACCACCTCGTCGGCGGTTACGGCGTCGATGTGCAGGGCGGCACCTACTTCGCACCGAGTGCGCAGCCGGTGCTCGTCCGCACCGAGGCCGGTCTCGTCCCGGAGACCGAACTGCCGGTCCTGCTCGTCCAGCTCGACAGCGACCACAAGGCCGGGATCGGCTGGGGCGACATGGGAATCGGGCACTTCCACCTCGATCGCGCCGACCTGGCCGCCCGCCGTTTCGACCGGGTCGCGCTGTCGTGGTCGTGCTTCTAGGAGTTGTGCTTCGCGACCAGCCCCGGCAGTTCGTCGAGCGAGTCGATCCGGAACGTCGCCTGCGCGGCCACCTCGGGCATGTCGAGGATGTACCCCCACGGCCCGCGCCGGATCAGGCACGTCCGCAGACCGGCGGCCACGGCCGGCCGGACGTCGTTGTCGGGCCGGTCGCCGACGTACAGGATCGTCGACGGATCCCCGCCGCCCACGGCGATCACGCGCTCGAAGAAGCCCGGCTCCGGTTTCGCCACGCCCCAGCCCGCCGACGTCGCGATCACGTCGACGGCGAGCCCGAAGTCGCGCAGCGAGGCCTCGGCGTGCTCCGGCTGGTTCCCGGCGAGGCCGACGAGCAGGCCCTGGTCCTTCAGCGCGGCAAGGCAAGCGCGCGCGTCGGGGTAGAGATCGCTTTCGGTGAAGGACTCCGCGCTACCGGCGGCCGCGCGAAGCTCCAGCTCGGTGTCGTGGTCGAAGTCGGGCCGGAAGGCGCGGAAGGTCTCCCGGAAGTCCAGTCCACGGGCGATGACCGAGCCGAGCACCGCCGAGAGCGTGTGCCGGGGTACGCCAAGCCAGTCGGCCCACGCGTCGAACTCGTGGGACTCGTCCAGGATCGTTCCGCCGACGTCGAAGAAGACCGCCTCGATCATCCGACTCCTCCGCTCGCCAGGACCGCCACGATGATCTTAAACCCCGGCACGATGTCCGCCGGAGACCATTGGGGCGTCTCCGGCGGACCGGCGCGGGCCCCGGAGGCGGTCCGGGGCCCGCGTCCCGTCAGGAGATCCGCACGTCGTCGACGGCCCAGTACCAGTTGTTGACGCCGACCAGCCGGAAGCCGATCCGGACGTTCGTCGCGCCCGAGGGAACCGCGGCCGTCACCGTCTCGGTCCCGTTGACCGAGTCGGTGCTGTAGGTGCGCAGAACCGTTGCGGCACCGCCGTTCCAGCGGGCGAGCAGGTAGCCGCGCTGGTCGCCTTCGTGGCGGTACCAGTGGGTCATCGTGACCTTGACGGCGGTGCCGGAGACCGTGCGCGCGGGTGTCCACAGTGTGGAGTCGAAGGTCTTGCCCGTCGCGTCGGACCTGTCCGCCCACTCGTCGCAGTCGGCGACGGCGATGGTGCCGCGGCCGCGCACGAAGGTCTCGCGGCCCTGGCCGCGTTGCGCCGCCGACCAGAAGGCGTCGCTGGTGAGTGACCAGCCGCGCCACTCGGTCATGCCGCCGCTCATCGCGGTGTTCTCGCGCGTCCAGCCCGAGGGCAGCGCGGCCGTCCAGCCGAGGATCGAGGCGTCGACGGCCTCGTCGACGGCCGGGCCGAGCGCCACCGTGTCGAAGGGGTCGCTCGACACGACGGTGGCGGGCCGACCGTCCGCTGTGGACGGTGCCGCCACGCCGAGGTGGGCGAGGGCGGTCGCGGCGACGTCGACCAGCCGCGTCGTCTTCGGTGCCGCGCGGGTGATCCCGTCGCCGGTGAGCAGGACGAAGGTGGTGCGCTCGTCGGGACTGTTGCCGCCGTGGCCGCCGCCGGGCGTGTGCCCGTGGTCGGTGGTGACGATGATCCGCCAGCTCTCCTGGGCGCGCGTCGGCCGCGCGTTGACCGCCGCGACCAGCCGTCCTATGTAGCCGTCGATGCGCGCGATCTCGTTGAGGTAGGTCTGACTGGCCGCACCCGAGTTGTGGCCGACGATGTCGACCTGTCCGAAGTAGACGAAGGACGCGTCGGCCCGGTCGTCGCGCAGGTGCGCCGCGGAGAGGTCGGCGATGGTCCTGTCGTGCCCGACGTAGCCGTCGGCGTCACCGTCGAAGACGTGCCGGGTGTCGATCGCGGTGCCGAGGATGCGGTCGGCGATCGGCTTCCAGTCCACGGCGGCGTAGGTGTCGAGACTCGGTCGGGCGGCCTTGGCCCGCGACACCCAGTCCGGGAAGGAGCCGAGGGCGTTGCCACCGAAGGAGTTGTCGACGACCTTGTGCTTGTCGGGCCAGACGCCGGTCAGGATGGTCGCCCAGCCGGGGCCGGATGAGGTGGCCGCCATCGGGGCGGCGTAGAGCAGGCTGCGGCCGTCGATTCCGTTGGCGCGCATGGCTTTCAGGTGAGGGGCGTTGGCCGCGTCGATGCGGGTGGCGAGCAGCCCGTCGACGCCGATGACCAGGACTTTCGGCGTCAGTGCGGCGGCCGAGGCCGAGCGCGGGAGTAAGGTCGCGCCGACGGCGGTGATGGCCGCGGCGAGTGCGGTTCTGCGCTTCACGGACGTCTCCTTGATTGGTTCGGACCAGTTGCGCGAATGTTACCGATGTGAGGGTGAACGCGCGAGAGGCCGCGCACGGCGGTCCGATGAACACCCCGAAGGGCGCTCGTAACCCGGTGTTCCTAGGCTGGCGGCGTGTTGGCGACTGGACCGGTGCGCGACGGCGTGCCCGAGCACGGCAGGGTGCCGAAGTACTACGCGGTGAAGGCGCGCCTGCTCGCGCTGCTGCCCGAACTCGGCGAGGGGACGCCGCTGCCGCCCGAACGCGAACTGGCCGCCGACTACGGCGTGAGCCGGGCGACCGTCCGGCAGGCCATCTCCGAACTCGTCCTCGAAGGGCGCCTGTCGGCCCACCAGGGCAGAGGAACCTTCGTCGCCCAGCCGAAGCTGATCCACCCCCTCGACCTCGTGTCCTACACCGAAGCCGTACGCGCCATGGGCCGCGAACCCGGCCGCCGCCTGGTGACCAGCGAAGAACTGACCCCGGACGGCGAGCTCGCCGAGTCCCTCCACATTGGAGCCGACGAGAAGGTCATCCACCTCGAACGCGTACTCCTCACCGACGGCGAACCCACCGGACTGGAGTCGACGTACCTGCCGTCGAGGCGGTTCCCCACGCTCCTCGACGTCTTCGACCCCACCGAGTCGCTGTACCGCTGCCTGCAAGACGACCTCGGCGTCGTCTTCGCCGAAGCCGACGAACAGATCGAGACGGCCCTGGCCAGCCCACGTGAGGCACAGCTTCTCGGGACGAACCCCGCACTGCCGATGCTGCTGCTGCACAGGGTGTCGTACGACGCCGATGGAGCCCCGATCGAGCGCGTGCGGACGCTGTACCGGGGAGACCGGATCGGGTTCGCGACGAAGCTGCGGGGGTAGAGGCGGGCGGGTCAGGAGGTGGAGGCGGCGGGGAGCTCGGGGTGGTTTTCTCGGAGCGATCCTGGTCCGGTTCGATCGCACCGATCTCGGCCACCGGGGTCCAGTCGGCCCACCGGCAGATGTCCGGCATGGCCGCGAACCCGTCGTGGTCGGCGACCGGCACGACCGAGGGGAGCCCGAGGGTTGGGCACTACTCGGAGCAGACGACGGCGGTGGGGTCACCCCGTCCTTCGGTGATGCGCAGGCGGTCAGCAGAAGGGCGGCGGCCGGCGCGGCGATCGCGGTGAGTGGTGGTCCACGCATCGTGCCGAAACTCCTTGGGCGACGGGCGTTCATCGGCGAGTGTGGGCCGCGGCCTTCGAATTCGGCGCGGCTCTGCGCGGACGCGAAGATCTCGTCGAGTAGCCGTGCTCATGATGGCAACGGCGAGCGCGACCCCCTCCGGCTGAGCCAGCACGAGACCCGCGAGCGACAGGCCGATGCCCAGCGTGAGCCCGACGATCTCCCAGCCGACCGCGGCCTCGTTCGTCGGCACGCGAGCGTGGATCGCCGCCACCAGCGCATCCCTCGTCGCCAGGCCGATCTCGTGGTCGACGTATCCGTGGGACGACTCGCCGACGACCCGAATCTCGTCGACGCCGTCGCGGTAGGTGGTGTGGCGGTCGGCGAAGGGGGTTCCGGCGGTGAGGGCGGGTGTCCCGGTGACCGACTCGCGGATGAGGGCGACGGCCTTGTCCTATGCGGCGAAGGCTGAGGTCAGGGCCGCTTCGGCCGGTGCGGCGAGGGATCGCTCGCGGTGTGTCCCGGCCCGTAGCCTCAGTTCGATCCCCTTGGCGTGTCGGCGACTTCGTCAGCGCGCACCGTACCGGTCGTCGCCCATCGCGCCGAAAGTCACGACCAGGTAACAGGTCTGAACCTTTCGGATCGGTTCATCCGCCGGTCATCTGGCGGGCACCAGGCCGTCCCCGCGCGCCGGAGAAGCTGGCCCTCGTCAGCGAACGAGGGAGCGATCTTGCGCATCATCATTGTCGGCGGCGGCGTCATCGGCACCATGCACGCCTACGAGGCCGTCGCCCGCGGCCACGAGGTCGTCCACCTCGAAAGGGAGCGCGAGGCGCGCGGCGCCAGCGTCCGCAACTTCGGGCTCGTCTGGGTCTCCGGCCGCAGTTCCGGCCTGGAACTGTCGACCGCGCTGCGGGCCCGGGAGCTCTGGGAGGCCATCGGTGCGGAGGTTCCCGGTGTCGGGTTCCGGCCGACGGGCTCGCTGACGCTGTGCCGCAGTGACGCCGAGGTCGCCGTCGCCGAGCACGCCGTGTCCACGTCGGACAGTGGCGAGCGCGGTTTCACGCTGCTCGACCCGGGCGCGGCCCGGGCGCTGAATCCCCTGCTGCGCGGCGACTTCATGGCCGCGCTGCACTGCACGACCGACGCCGCCGTCGAATCCCGCGTCGCCCTCCCGGCCCTGCGCGCGCATCTCACCGCGTCCGGCCGCTACACCTACCTGCCCGGCCGCGAGGTCCGCGACGTGTCCACAGGGGAGGTTCGCGACGACCACGGCGAGGTCCACCGCGGCGACCAGGTCGTCCTCGCCACCGGCGCCTGGTTGTCCGGCCTGGTGCGGGAACTGGCCGGGCCCGCCCTGCCGGTCCGCCGCGTCCGTCTGCAGATGATGCAGACCGCGCCACTCGGCGAGCGCCTCACCACCGCCGTCGCCGACGGCGACAGCTTCCGCTACTACCCCGGCTTCGACTCCCCGGCGCGCGACCGCATGGCCGCCGTCCAGCGGCAGCCGGAGATCGCCGCCGCGCACAAGATGCAACTGCTCGTCGTGCAGCGCCTCGACGGCGGGCTCACCATCGGCGACACCCACGAGTACGACGAGCCGTTCGCCTTCGACGTCGTCGAGGAGCCCTACGACCACCTCCGCGCGGTCGCCGAGGAACTGCTCGGCAGGCCGCTCCCGCGCGTCCGCCGCCGCTGGGCCGGCGTGTACGCGCAGGCCACCGAACCGGGCCGCATCGTCCACCGCCAGTCGCTCGACGAGGGCGTGCTCCTCGTGACCGGCCCCGGTGGCCGCGGCATGACCTGCTCCCCGGCGATCGCGGAGACCACGGCGGCCGAGCTCGGCTGGTGATCTTGTTACCTTCGTCCACGAGTGCTCGTCATAGGGGTGACGACCGAGAACGGTCGCCGACGAGTGGATGGAGAACGACAATGCTGACCGACATCATGTACGCCACGATCTATGTGACCGACCAGGACCGCGCGCTGAAGTACTACACCGAGGGCCTCGGCCTGGAGAAGCGGCTCGACTTCCCGGGCCCCGACGGCCGTTTCCTCACCATCGGTGTCCCCGGCAGCACGGTGCAGATCATCCTGTGGTCGCATCCGGAAGCGGCGGGGCAGCCCGGCGGCGAGGGCGCGCCCGGTCCGCTCATCCTCGAATCCGCCGACCTGCGCGCGGACTTCGTGGCCATGCGCGAGCGCGGCGTCATCTTCGAGGAACCCGAACCGGTCGACTACCCGTTCGGAGTGCGCGTGGAGGCCGTCGACCCCGACGGCAACCGCATCTCGCTCCGTCAGCCCCTGAAGCCGTGACCGCCGGCCCGTCAGGCCCTGTGGCCGAGGCGTTCGAAGCCCAGCGGGACCGGCTGCGCGCCGTCGCCTACCGCGTGCTGGGCTCCCACGCCGACGCCGAGGACGCCGTCCAGGAAGCCTGGATGCGCCTCGCCCGCCAGGACGAGTCGGCGATCGGCAACCTGGCGGGCTGGCTGACCACGGTCGTCGGGCGGATCAGCCTCGACCTGCTGCGGGCCCGCCGTCCCGAGACCGCTTACGAGCGAACGGATCTGGTCGTCACGGCCGCCGACGGGCCCGCGCCCGACGAGCAGGCGCTGCTCGCCGACGCGGTCGGTGTCGCGATGGTCGTCGTGCTCGATGCGCTCACCCCGAGCGAGCGGCTGGCCTTCGTCCTGCACGACATGTTCGCCGTCTCCTTCGCCGAGATCGGCCAGATCCTGGGCAAGTCCACGGATGCCGCCAAGATGATCGCCAGTCGCGCCCGCCGGAAGGTCCGCTCGACGGACCGCCCGGCGGGCCCCGGCCGCGAGCATCAGCGGGTCGTCGAGGCGTTCACCGCGGCCGCCGTCGGCGGCGACTTCGAGGCGCTGCTGCGCGTCCTCGACCCGGACGTGAAGCTGACCGTCGACACCCCCGCCGGGGTCGTCGTCACCCTCGGCGCGACGAAGGTCGCCGCGGGGGCACGCATGTTCGACGGCGGTTCCGTCGCCCGGCAACGGCCCGTGCTGGTCAACGGAGTGCCCGGCCACATGTCCTGGGGGCCCGACGGGAAGCCGCTGTCGGTCATCGTCTTCACGGTCGCCGACGGCCGGATCACCGGCATCCGGATCGTCGTCGACCCGGCGATGCTGGCCGGGATCGACGTGCCCGCACCGGATTGAGGCGCGGTCATTCCCCGAAGGAGACCGCGTCGACTGCCGAGGTCGTCGCGTCGGTCAGCGCCGACTCGCCGCACCCGGCGAGGGCACCCACGACCTGCGCCGGCTCCGGCTCCTTCTTCGGTGTGCGAGGCGGAGGCGACGGCCGGGGAGCCGGTGGTGGCGGAGTCCGGCCCTCGCGGAAGCCGTGCACGGCGAAGGCCAGGGTCTCGCCGTTGTCGAGCAGTGTCGTGCCGTCACCGAGGGCCCCGAGCAGGCCCCACAGACCGGTCTCCTGTTCGCCGATCAGCCGCCCGATCTCCTCGGGCCAGGCCGGCGCGGCGGGCTCCGGATCTTCGATGGCGGCGCGGATCCGTGCCGGAGCCGGACGCGCGGCCGGGTCCTTGACCAGGCACAGTTCGATGACGGCGCGGATCCGTGCCGGGACGCCGGTGAGGTCGGGCTCGGTGTGCACGACCTTGTACAAGGTCTGCGGCGCCGAGGAGCCGTCGAAGGGACCGGCTCCCGTGCACGCCATCGCGAGCACCGAACCGAGCGCGAAGACGTCGCTGACCGGTCCGACCTTCGCGCCTTCGGCCTGTTCGGGCGACATGTGGCCGGGCATGCCGATGAGCCAGCCGGTGTGGGTGATGTCGGTGCCGCCGGGTGCGTCGGTGGCCCGCGCGATGCCGAAGTCGATCACCTTCGGGCCCCGCTCGGTCAGCAGAACGTTGGAGGGCTTGAGATCCCGGTGCACCAGCCCGGCCCGGTGGATCGCGACGAGCGCCGAGGCGAGCCCGGCGGCCAGTCGCAGCGCGGCGGCCTCGGGCAGCGGACGGGCCGCCGCGACGGCCTCACGCAGCGAGGGACCGGGCACGTAGGCCGAGGCGAACCACGGCGTCGGCGCGTTCGGGTCGGCGTCGGGGATCGCGAGGGGACCGGTCCCGTTCCCGCGATGGTCGTATGGGCCATGGATCCGGCCACCTACCTGCAAGATCTGATGTCCGCGCGGCTCGCCGCCGCCGAGCGGGAGCTGACGCTGGCCGGCGAGGTCCCGGCGCGGGTCCTCGGGTTCGCCCATCCGGAGACCGAGGCGCGGCTGACCGAGCCCGCCGACGACGTCAAGGACGCCGATCCCGACGCGCTGCGGGTCGTGCTGGAATGGCGCGGGATCGACTGCCTCGTCTGGGTTCGCACCGGTCACGAGCTGCGGTCCAACGGGGAACGCGGGGACGTCATCGTGGTCGCGTCGGCGGTGTGGCGGCGGCACCGCCTGTGCACGCACCGGATGCTGATGCCGAACCTGGAGCCCGGCCGGCTCGTGCAGGTCGACGCGACCGGCCTGCGGATCGACGTGGCCTGGCTGGAAGACCTGGCGCCCGGCGGGTGAGGAGCCGCCGGGCGCGCGCGATCACCTGCGGCCGTAAGTGAGCCGTCGTAGCAGCGTCTCCAATGGACCCCGGTATCCGGCCTTCGCCATCAGCGCGGCGACGACCACTGTGGACAGCCAGACCGCGGCACCGATCGCCGACGCGGCGGCGTCGCCGGCCTGGTCACCCAGCCCGAGCGCGAAGGGTGTGAAGATCACCGTGAACGCCACCGACTGGAGGACGTAGCAGGTCAGCGAGCGCCGCCCGCACTCCGCGAGGGCGCGGGTGAGGCGTCCGGGCCGCCGGAGTCGGGTCGCGATCAGGCCGATCAGGGCGGCGTACCCGACCCCGGCGGCGATCCCGGTGACGCTGTGCAGCGCGTAGGCGGCGACCGCCGGACCGTCGGCGGGGTCCCACAGGTGGGTGTCGGCCAGGGTCAGCGGGAGGCCGCCGACGACGCCGGCCCCGATGCCCCACCAGGCGATCCGGCGCAGGAACGGGCGGTGCGCGGCGGGTTCGTCGAGCATTCGGCGCCGCGCGGCCCACGCACCGAGGAAGAACGACGGGAGCGCGCTGACGAGGTAGAAGGTCGGGGTCAGCGCGGTCCACGTCCCCAGCCGCATCCCCAGTGCCGCTAGGGGATCGGCGATCACGGTGGGGGATTCGGCGTGCCCGGCGCTGATCGTGGACAGTCCGATGCCGACGAGGACCAGCACGTGCAGCGGGATCGTCAGCGCGGCGGCGCGGAGCAGGGCACGGTCGGAACGGCGGAGCATCCCGGCGAAGACGAGCGCGATGAGGCCGTAGGCGGCGAGGATGTCGCCGAAGAAGAGCAGTAAGGCGTGGCAGAAGCCGAAGGCCAGTAGCCATCGGCCGCGGCGGCGGACGAGCCGTGTCGCCTCGGCGGGATCGGGGCGCCGCGCGGACAGCCGGACGAGGCCGTAGCCGAAGAGAGCGGCGAACATCGGCAGCGCGCGGCCGTCGACGAGGAGGATCTGGACACCGGCGACGAGCCGGTCGAGCACGCCGCCGTCGACGGCGTAGCCGCGGAAACCGGCGTCGTCGTAGGCGAGGTACATGTGCGCGTGTGCGACGGCGATCAGCAACAGCATGAAGCCGCGCGCGAGATCGGGTGCGAGGGAGCGTTCACCGACGGGCGTGGCCGCCGGGCGCGAGAGCGCGGTCGTGGACATCGGACTCCTTAAGCTACAGTGATGTAGCTTATTAAGCTACATGGATGTAGCTAATCGGGGAAGGGGGTGGAGATAGGGTGTGGCGGTGTCCGGGAATCCGTCGCGGAGGCGTGGCAGCGACCTGGTCGACGCCATCTACGCCGCCGCCCTCGCCGAGGTCGCCGAGCTCGGTCTCGGGCGGCTGACGATGGACGGCATCGCCAAGCGCGCCGAGACCGCCCGCACCTCGCTGTACCGGCGCTGGCCGAGCCCGTCGGAGCTGCTGCTCGACGCGCTGTCCGCCGCGCATCCCATGGAGGAGCCCACTCCCGGCGCCGACGACCTGCGCGGCGACCTGGTCGCGTCGCTGCGGCTGATGGTCGACTGGGCGATCAGTCCCGCCGGTCGCGCGGTGCAGGCGATCATGGGCGACCCGAGGCGCGACCCGGTGCTCGTCCAGGGCCTCTACGAGCGCGTCTTCGCCGAGAACGGCGGCACGTTCACCCGGACCGTCCTGCTGCACTACGCCCGGGCCGGGGAGTTCGACGAGGCGCTGGTGACCCCCGTCGTCGCCGACATCGGTGAGGCGCTCGTCATCAAGCACCTGATCGACGCCGGAATCCCCGACGACGACGCGCTGGGCCGGATCGTCGAACAGGCGATCCTGCCCGCGATCGGCATCCGGCCGTAGGTCACGGCAAGATAACAGGTCTGAACCTTTCGGCTCGGTTCACCTTCGCGTCACTTCCGCGGCACCGCATCGTCCCTCCGCTCCCCGAAGCTGGCCCACGTCAGCGAACAAGGGAGCCACCGTGCCGACCACCCCCGAGCTAGTCGTCCTCGACATGGCGGGCACCACCGTCACCGACGGCGGACTCGTCGAGGCCGCGTTCACCGAGGCCGTCGCGGCCCAGGGCGTCGGCGAGACCGACGAGCGCTACCCGGCGATGCTCACGTACGTCCGCGCCACCATGGGCGAGAGCAAGATCAGCGTCTTCCGCCACCTCTTCGGCGGCGACGAGGCCGCGGCCCGCCGCGGCAACACCGACTTCGAGGCCGCCTACGCCGCCCGGATCGACGCCGTGGCACCGATTCCCGGCGCCGACGAGACCATCGCCGGGCTCCGCGCCGCCGGTATCAAGGTCGCCCTCACCACCGGCTTCTCCCGCCCCACCGCCGACGCGATCCTCACCGCCCTCGACTGGATCGGCCTCGCCGACCTCACCCTCGTGCCCGCCGAGGCCGGACGCGGCCGCCCCTACCCCGACCTCGTCCTCACCGCCGTCCTCCGCCTCGGCGCGAGCGACCTGCGCCGCGTCGTCACCTGCGGCGACACCACCTACGACGTCCTCACCGGCCTGCGCGCCGGCGCCGGAACCGTCACCGCCGTCACCACCGGCGCCCACACCGCCGCCGACCTGGCCGCCGCGGGCGCCCACCACGTCCTCGACTCCGTCACCGCGCTCCCCGACCTTCTGCACTCCTAGGAGAAAACCCGACATGCGACGCAGACTCCTCGCCGCCGCGCTCATCCCCCTCACCGGAGCGCTCGCCGCCTGCGGTGGCACCGGATCGGCCGACGCCGGTGACGACAAGACCGTCACCGTCTACTCCGTCGACGGACTCGCCGACTGGTACACGCCGCAGTTCGCCGCCTTCACCGCGCAGACCGGGATCGCCGTCGAGCTGGTCGAATCCGGCTCCGGCGAGGTCGTCTCCCGGCTCCAGCAGGAGAAGGCGAACACGCAGGCAGACGTGGCCGTGACCCTCCCGCCGTACATCCAGAAGGCCGAGGCCGAAGGACTGCTCGCCGCCTACACCCCGGCGGGTGCCGACAAGACCGTCGGCGGGTCGGCGAACTACACGCCACTGGTGAACAACTACCTCTGCTTCATCCACAACCCCGCCGCCGATCCGGCACCGTCCACATGGGACTCCCTGCTCGACGCGCGGTTCAAGGGCAAACTCCAGTACTCCACGCCCGGCCAGGCCGGTGACGGGACCGCCGTGCTGATCCAGCTCCAGCACGAACTCGGCAAGCAGGGCGCCCTCGACTACCTGGCGAAACTGGAGGAGTCGAACGTCGGCCCGTCCTCGTCGACCGGCAAGCTCCAGCCGAAGGTCAGCAAGGGCGAGATCCTCGTCGCCAACGGCGATGTGCAGATGAACCTCGCCTCCATCCACAACGACGGTTCGCGCTTCGAGATCTTCTTCCCCGCAGGTGCCGACGGCAAGCGCTCCACCTTCGCGATCCCCTACTTCATGGGCCTGGCCGACGGAGCCCCGCACGGCGAGAACGGCCGGAAACTGATGGACTTCCTGCTCTCGCCGGAGGCGCAGCAGCAGGTGAGCCTTGCCGCGTACGGGATCCCGGCCCGCGGCGACGTCACCGCCACCGACGAGAACTTCGCCGCCGTCCAGAAGGCCATGGAGGGCGTCGAGATCTGGCAGCCCGACTGGACGCGGGTGCTCGCCGACCTCGACGCCGACGTCGCCGCCTACCTCGACGCGGTGGGGCAGTCTTGACCGCCGCGATCGGCCTGCGGGACGTGACCGTCCACTACGGACGGACCGAGGCGCTGAGCGCCTTCTCCATCGACGTCGCCGTCGGTGAGACGGTGGCCCTCCTCGGGCCGTCGGGCTCGGGGAAGTCGACCGCGCTGAAGGCCGTCGCGGGATTCCTGCGGCCCAGCGCGGGAAGCGTCCTGCTGGCCGGTCGCGACGTGACACACGCGCCGCCGCGCGAACGCGGGATCGGCGTGGTGGTGCAGCAGTACGCGCTGTTCCCGCACATGAAGGTGAAGGACAACGTGGCCTTCGGGCTGGCGGCCATGGGGCGGGCCGACCGGCGCGCCCGCGTCGCCGAAGTGCTGGACCTCGTCGGGATGGCGGCCTACGCCGGCCGCTATCCCCGCGAACTCAGTGGTGGCCAGCAGCAGCGCGTCGCCATCGCGCGCGCACTGGCGATCCGGCCGCCCGTGCTGCTGCTCGACGAGCCACTGTCCGCATTGGACGCCTCGCTGCGGGCCGAGATGGTCGGGGAGCTCCAGCGCCTCAAGCGCGAGCTGCCCGACACGGCCGTGCTGTACGTGACGCACGATCAGACCGAGGCGCTCGCGCTGGCCGACCGCATCGCGGTGATGCGCGACGCCCGGCTCGTCGACGTGGACGCGACGGAGGAGCTGTACCACCGGCCGCCGAGCGCGTTCACGGCGTCGTTCCTGGGGGCGGCGAACCTGATTCCGCGCGAGGGGGGCGAGTTGCTGGTGGTGCGGCCGCACCAGGTCGCGGTCGCGGCGGCGGGAACGCCGGGCGGCCGCGCCGCGCGCGTCACCGGCGTGCAGTGGCGCGGCTCGACGTACCGGGTGACCTGCGCGCTCGACGCCGACGGGACGGAGGTCCGCGCCGACGTGGCGTCGCTGGACGGGCTGCCGGGTGTGGGGGAGACGGCGACCGTGCTGGTGCCGACGGTCGGCGAGGGGGCGACGGTGGTGCGGGTATGAGCCACCCCTGGCGCCGCACCCCCTGGCTCCTCCCGCCCCTCCTCCTCATCGCGGGCTTCTTCCTCTACCCCCTCTACTTCGTCGTCCGTGAATCCCTCACCGCCGACTCCGCCCCCGGCGTCACCCTCGCCACCTGGCAGCGCGTTCTCACCTCCGGCCGCTTCCTCGACGCCCTCGGCAGCACCGTCACCATCTCCCTCGCCGCGACCGTCGGCTGCGTCGTACTCGGCACCTTCTTCGCCACCGTCCTCGCCTTCGTCCCGTTCCCCGGCGCGGGACTCGTGACCCGCCTCGTCGACACGCTCCTCGCCTTCCCCTCCTTCCTCATCGCCCTGGCCTTCACGTTCCTCTACGGCTCGGCCGGGATCGTCAACACGGCCCTCGGCGGTTCGGCGGTCGGCGACTTCCTCTACTCCCCCTGGTGCGTCATCGCCGCCGAGATCACCTTCTACACGCCCTTCGTGATGCGGCCGCTCCTCGCGGCCTACTCCCACGTCCCCCGCGAACAACTCGACGTCGCCGCCTCGCTCGGTGCCCGGCCCGGTCGCGTCTTCGCCAGAATCGTTCTCCCGGAAGCACTTCCGGCCCTCGCGGCGGGCGGCTGCCTCACGCTCCTGCTGACCCTGAACGAGTTCGGCATCGTCCTGTTCATCGGCGCCAAGGACGTCACGACGCTCCCGATGCTCGTGCACTCCTACGGCGTGGTCACCTTCGACCTACCCGCCGCCTGCGTCGTGGCCGTCATCCAGGTCGCGCTTTCCTCCGCCCTGTACGCGGTCTACCGCCGAACCTTCCACAAAGGACGCTGATGCTCGTCTGGTCCCGCCGCGGCCGCGCCCTCCTGTGGACGGTCTTCGCGCTCGTTTTCGTCCCCGTCGTCCTGGCGCCCCTCGCCGTGCTCGTCCTCGCCGCCGTCGCCGGAAGCTGGAACGGCGTGCTCCCGACCGGCTACACCACCGGCCACCTCGGCGACGCCCTCGCCGGCGAACAGGTCGCGAGCCTGTCGGTCAGCCTCCAGACGGCCTTCCTGGCCGGGATCGGTGCCGTCATCGTCGGCGTCTGGGGTGCGCTCGCCGTCCGTGAGGCGCCGCCGGCCGCGCGCCGGATCGCCGACGCCGCAATGCATCTGCCGATCGCGGTGCCCTCCGTCGTCGTCGGTCTCGGGCTGCTCACCGCCTTCAGCCGACCGCCGATCGCGCTCAACGGCACCATGTGGCTGGTCGTCATCGCGCACTTCGTGCTCGTGCTGGCGTTCGCGTACTCGACGGTCTCGGCCGCCCTCGAACGCACCGACCCCGCCTACGCCCAGGTCGCCGCATCCCTTGGCGCGTCACCGATGCGGGTGCTGTGGCGGGTGCGTGTCCCGATGCTCATGCCCGCGGTGTCGGCGGCCGCGAGCCTCTCGCTGGCGCTGTCCATGGGAGAGGTCGGCGCGACGATCATGGTCTACCCGGCGTCGTGGCGCCCGCTGTCGGTCACCATCTTCACCCTCACCGACCGCGGCAAGGTCTTCCTCGCCTCCGCCGAAACGGTGGTGCTGCTGGCGACGACGGTCGTGATCCTCGTCGGTCTCGGCGTCGCGACCCGCCGCGGCAGGCGCTGAGCCCTTCAGGGTCTTCTCGATGTGACCCTCACCGTCGGTCGCGACAGCGCCCGCCCGCTCACGTCACACCCCCGAAACATCCCCGCCATACGCTCCCCACATGATCACCGCGCTGACTCCCGCGACCGCCCGGGAGCACGCCCACGAGCTCGGCGACCTCCTCGCCGCCACCGTCAACGACGGCGCCTCCGTCGGGTTCCTCGCGCCCCTCACCACCGCCGACGCCACCGCCTGGTGGCACGCCACCATGCCCAGGCTCGGCCCCGGCCACCACGCGTGGATCGCGCGCGACGGCGAGCGCGTCGTCGGCACCGTCCAGCTCATCCGCGCGGCCATGCCCAACAGTCGCCATCGCGCCGACATCGCCAAGCTCATGGTCCATCCGGACGCACGCGGCCGCGGCCTGGCCCGCGCCCTGCTCAAGACCGCCGAACAGGCCGCGGCCGAGCTCGGCGTGACCCTCCTCGTCCTCGACACCGAGGTCGGCAGCCCCGCTGAACGGCTCTACACCGTGGAGGGCTGGAAGCGCGTCGGCGAGATCCCCGGATACGCCCTCGACGTGCACGGGAAGCCGCAGGCCACGATGGTCTTCTGCAAGTCGCTGCCCGGGGCTACCATCGCCCGATGATCAGCGAACCGGGCGAGCTCGACACCCTCCGCCGCTACCTCACCTGGCAGCGCGAGCACATCCTCGGCGCCCTCGACGGCCTCACCGACGAGCAGCTCCGGGCCCCCGCGCTGCCTTCGGGGTGGTCGCCGATCGGGCTGGTCGCGCACCTCGCGCTCGATGTCGAGCGCTTCTGGTTCCGCGCGGTCGTGGCCGGTGAGACCGTCGAGTTGTCGGAGACGGCCTGGCAGGTCCCGGCCGAGACGCCCACCGCCGACGTCATCGCCCTCTACCGCGACGAGATCGCCCGAGCCGACGCGATCATGGCCGCGACGCCGCTCGACGCCGAGCCGAGCTGGTGGCCCGAGCCGGGCCCGCCGCCGCGGGTCCACCGCGCGACGATCCTGCACGTCACCGTCGAGACCGCCACCCACGCCGGGCACCTCGACGTCGCCCGCGAGCTCCTCGACGGAAAGTCCTGGCTGGTGCTCACGTAGCCGGAACGCGGTACCCTCGCCCACCACACCCCGTGAGGAGCCACCGTGGAAGCCTGGGACACCCTCGTCAAGGTCCAGCCAGCCCCACCGGTCGCGATCATCATCGCGACGGGCCTCGTCGCGCTCGCGCTGGTCGTGGTGCGCGTGCTCTGGCGCCCCACCCGCAACATCATCACCATCGCTCACGAAGGCGGCCACGCCCTCATCGCGATGATCACCGGCCGCCGACTGCACGGCATCCGTCTCCACTCCGACACCTCGGGTGTGACGATGACCTCGGGGAGCCGCGGCGGCCCGAGCGCGGTCTTCACGCTCCTCGCGGGTTATCTCGCGCCCGCGCTGATCGGCCTCGGCGCGGCCTTCCTGATCTCGAAGGGCCTCATCGTCCTGCTGCTGTGGGCGATTCTGGCGCTGCTGGTCGCGATGGCCCTGTTCATCCGCAACTTCTACGGCTGGCTCGCCATGATCCTCACCGGTTTCGGCGTGTTCGCGCTGGTCTGGTGGGCTCCGGCGGACATCCAGACGGCCGTCGCCTACGGCGGCGCCTGGTTCCTGTTGCTGGGCTCGGTGCGCCCGGTCGGCGAGACGTGGACCCTGCGGTACCGCACGACCGAACGCACCACCGACCCCGATCAGCTCGCCCAGATCACCCGCGTTCCGGCGCCGGTGTGGCTGGTGCTGTTCTTCATCGGCACCATCGGATGCCTCGCCTACGGGGCCGGGCTGCTCATCTCCTTCACCTGGTAGCGCGCGGAATCGCCAGCACCGGCAGCCAGCTCACCGTCGCCCCGATCGCACCGACCCACATGGCCGTCGGCACGGACGCGAACTCGCCGATGAGCCCGGCGAGTCCGGCGCCGACGGCGAGCGCGCCGGTGAACAGGAAGCGCATGGTCGCGTTCATGCGGCCGAGGAGGGCGTCGGGCGTGACCTCCTGGCGGTAGCTGACGCCGACGACGTTGTCGACGCCGTACTTGGCGCTGTTGACGAACCAGGCGACGGCCACGACGCCCAACCACCAGCCTCCGTCCAATGTGGGTACGAAGAGCAGGAACGGCATGCACACCAGGGGGACGAGGGTGAGCGTGCGGCGGCGGCCGAGGCGTCCGACGAGTCGTGACGCGAGGGCCGCGCCGAGTCCCGCGCCGGCTCCGCCGACGGCGAGGAAGACGCCGAGCGTCCAGGCGGGCAGGCCGAGTTCGGCGACGAAGAAGATCGGCAGCATGGTCAGCACGATGGAGGCGGTGACGTTGTTGAGGGTGCCTGAAATGGCGATCGGCCGCAGGACGGGATTCTTTGCCACGAAGGCGATCCCGGCTTTGACCTCGCGCAGCAGCGACGGTCGCTCGGTGCGCGCGGGTGCGGCGTCGGGGGTCTCGACGCGTGCGACGAACAGCGCCGACCAGATATAGCCGACGGCGTCGACGAGGACCGCCGCGGGCGCGCCGATCAGCGCGACCAGGCCACCGGCGCCGGAGCGGCCGCCGACGGAGAGCACGGCGTCGGTGCCGACGAGCATGGAATTGGCCGCCGTCAGGGATTCCCGGCCCACGACCGACGGCAGCAGGCTCTGGCTGGCGACGTCGAAGAAGACCGTGGCGACCCCGGCGAGGAACACCGCGAGGTACAGCTGCGGCAGGGTCAGCGCGTCGAGCCACCACGCGACCGGGATGGAGGCGTAGAGGACGGCGCGGAGGAGGTCGGTGACGATCATGACGCGGCGGCGGCGCATCCGGTCGACCCAGGCGCCGGCGGGCAGGCCGACGATGAGCCACGCGACGGTTCCGGCGACGCCGAGGAGGCCGACCTGACCGGGTCCGGCCGACAGCGCGGTGACCGCGACGAGCGGCACGGCGAGGTAGCTGACCTGCGTCCCGAGTTTGCTGATGACACCGGCGAGCAGGACGCGCCGGAAGTCGATGTTGTCGCGCAGGCGCGGAGGGGGAGCGGCGATGACGGTCACGAGGCAAGAGTTCCCTTCCGAGTCGATCACGACTCAGGATTTAGCGTGGACTTAATCGGACTAGGGTTGAGGCGTGCTGGAGATGACCTTGACCGCGCAGGATCTCGCCTTCGTGCGCTTCGCGTACTCGCCGCTGTGGGAGGTCGTGGCCAGCGTGCGGGTACTGAAGAGCCCGCCGGCGGGGTCGCGGCACCGCCCGTGGATCGACGCGGTGGGGCCGAGGCTGCGGTCGGCGCGGCTCGACCTGACGCTGCTGTCGGACCTGATCCCGGTGCCGACGCGGATGATCCCGGCCTTCCTCGCGCCGCCGCCGACGACGTCGGCGCCCGACCTGGGCGTCGAGCTGGCGGGTCTGCGCGCGGTGCCGCACGAGCGCGTCCGGGAGGGTCTCGACCGGATGCCGGGTGAGCGCACACCCGCGATGGCGGCGATGTACGAGGATCCGGAGACCGAGCTGCCGCGACTGGCCGACGCGATCCTGGCCTACTGGGAGCTGGCGCTGAGCCCGTACTGGGCGCGGATCCGGGGGCTGTGCGAGCGCGACATCCTCTACCGGGCCAGGCTTCTGGCCGAGGGAGGGGTGCGACGGTTGTTCGCCGATCTCGATCCCATGGTGTCCTGGGACGGGGAGAAACTGCGGGTCGATCACAAGAACGTCACCCGGCAGGAGAAGTCCGCCGGTCTCGGACTGCTGCTGACGCCGTCGGCCTTCGTCTGGCCGACGGTGTTCTCGCTGACGTCGACGCCGTGGCAGCCGACACTGCGCTACGGGCCGCGCGGCATCGGTCTTTTGTGGACACCCGAGAAACGCGACGTGTCACAGGGTCTGGCGGCGGTGCTGGGCCGCTCGCGCGCCCACCTGCTGTCCACACTGAACGAACCGGAGTCGACGCGGGCGCTGGCGATACGGACCGGCCTGACCTCCGGGGCGGTGTCGCAGCACCTGGGCGCGCTGAAAGGCGCCGGGCTGGTCGGCGCCCACCGCTCGGGACGCTACGTCCTCTACGCCCGAACGGATCTGGGCGAACGGCTGGTCGGCCGCCGGGAGGACTGACGACGGACGTTGCCTCGCCTGGTCCCTGATGCCACACTCTGGGCAGGTCCGGACCCGGGGAGGTGCACCGTGCAGCGGCAGCAGATCGCCCGGGCCGCCCGGGAGGCGGGTCTCGGCACCGTCGGACGTCTCCACCGCGTCCGTGACCGGCTCCTCGTCGGCATCACCGCCGCGATGGCCGTCCCCGCCGTCATCTGCGTGTTCCTCCTCGACGGCCCCATCCTGTCGACGATCGCCTTCCTCGTCGCGCTCACTCCACTGTGGGCGGCCTACGTCACGCCCCGGATCGGCGTCGCCGCCAAGGACTTCATCGCCGTCTGCGAAGGCGGCGTCGTCGTCGGCGACCGCTACACCGGCACCACCGCCGTGCCCTGGAACCGGGTGACCTACCCGATCGAGGCGTCCAATCCACTCTCGGCGATGAACATGAAGTTCCTCTACGCCCTCCCCGACGGCCTCCCCGGCCTCGTCGCCTTCGGTGAGCACGAAGGCGCATTCACCCTCACGCTCGAACTCGCCGAGCGCCGCCCGATGCCCAACCCGGCGGGCGCCTCGGCCCTCGCCGCCGTCATCGCCGGATCGCTCGCCCTGGCCGTCGCGGCCTTCGGCGTCGCACCGAACTTCGATCCCGGATCCGCGGGCGCGGCGGGCGATCCCGGGCCGAGGGTCACCACGACCACGAGCACGTCCGGGCCGCCGCCGTCGCCGGGACTGACCACGCTCGGCGACATGTGCGCCGACCCGCGACCGCAGCCGGGGACCGTCGCCTACCACGGTGAAGGGCCGCATCCCGTGGTGTTCTTCGAAAGCGGCGGCTGGAAACCCACCGACAACGCCGAACTGACCGAACTCCCGGCGGGCTGGCACGCCGCGACCGTCGCCGACACCGAACTCGTCGTCTGCGCCGACATCAGCGCCGGTGCCGAGTTCAAGACCTGCGACTACGACGGCGTGACCTACCACGTCTACGAGACGCGCTACGAGTTCCGCGTCTACGCGGCGGCCAGCGGCGAACTCGTCGGCGAACTCAGCGAGACCGCCGACGCCTACGTCTGCCCGTGGACGTCCCACGGGACCGGCGTCGACGACCGCCACGACGCGACCCTGTGGGGCGGCGAGGTCAGCGAACTGTTCGCACCCCTCGTCGACGGGACCGTCGGCTGAATCAGCCGCGCAGCAGGGGTTCGGCGGCCGCGCGCAACTGCTCGCCGAGCGGCTTCGGCCGGCCCGTGACCCGGTCGATGGAGACCTGGACGCGGCGGCCGTCGGCGTGCACGACCGTGTGGTCGGCCGACAGGATGCGGAAACCGTAGACGACGCTCGACGTGCCGACCTTGTCCAGCCAGAAGTTCACCGCGACCTCGCCCAGCGACGTGATCGGGACGTGGAAGGTGATCGCGTACTCGCGGACCGCCAGGACCACGTCGCCGAGCTTCGAGCGCGAAGGGTCGAAATCCCAGCCCTGCGACAGCCAGTACTTCGTCAGCGCGCGCTCCAGCAGGACCGCGTAACGGCCATTGTGGACGATGCCCATCGGGTCGAAGTCGTCGAAGTGGACCTCGGCGGACTCGACGCGGCCGGCGAGCGGAAGGGCTTCGGTGGTCACGGCTGTTCTCCGTTGCTGTTCGGCTCGTCAAGGAGCGTCGGGTCGGTTGCCAATCCCCGCAGCCGGTCGTTGATCGACCGGAGCGAGTACTCATAGGCGCTGGAAGAGACCAGCAGGCGCGAATGGGTCACGACCGCCACACCGATCGCCTGGATCTCGAAGGCGAGCTGCTTGGCGTCGGTCTCGGGACGAAGCTCGCCCATCGCGATCGCCTCGGTGGCGGTGTTGCGCAGCAGGCGGAGCCAGTAGCGCAGAGCGTCGAAGATCCGGTCGCGCACCGCACCCGGGTGGTCGTCGAACTCGTGCACCGCCGTGGCGAAGAAGCAGCCGCCGGGCAGGACACGACGTTCGTAGAAGTCCATCCGCTGGACGTGCAGCGCCCACAGCTGACGGATCCCGCGCGGCGCCGCCAGCGCCGGACGGATCACGTCGAACCACCACTGCTCCCGCGCCCGGTCGACCACCGCGAGCTGAAGATCCTCCTTGTCGCGCCAATGCGCGAACAAGCCGGACTTCGAGACGCCGTGCGCGGCCGCGAGCTGACCGAGCGTGATGCCGTTCAGGCCGTCGACGGACGCCAAGGAGACGGCCGTGTCGAGCACGGCCGCCCGGGTACGGTCGCCACGGGCGCGGCGTCCATCGGTCATGGGAGGAGCGTAGTTGAAAGGCGACCGATCGGTCGGATAGTTGTTGTGGAGGTCACAGGGCTGGGCTGGTTGGCTCGCTGCGCTCGCGATGCGGCTGGCGCCGCTGGGCGGCTTCGCCCCCGGGCCTTCGGCCTGCTTGCCGCTGGGCGGCTTCGCCTCCGGGCCTTCGGCCTGCTTGCCGCTGGGCGGCTTCGCCTCCGGGCCTTCGGCCCGCTTGCCGCTGCGCGGCTTCGCCTCCGCCGCCTTTACCGGGTGGGACTGGCCTGGGGCGAGTGTTTGGTGGGTGGGGGTTGAGGGGCGGCTGCGTCGACCACCACGCCTTACGCGGCAGAGTTCACCCTCGCGGGGTGGGGTGGCGGCGTGGGTTTCGGTGGGGGCCGCCCGCTGCTCCTCGCCCGCGGAACGTTTCCGCTCCGCACCGTGGTTCACCCCGGCCCTTCGTCCCCCGCGTCCTCACCGTGATTCCCCCCATCCCCCGCACCCACCCACCTCCCCACCCCACGTCTGGCAGGGTTACCCCATGCGTGTCTTCACGGTGGCCGAGGCCAAGGCGATGATCCCCGAGGTTCGCGAGCGCGCGGATGTGATCATCCGGCTTCGCGCGAACCTCGCCGAGCTGTCCCTCACGCTCAACACCACCGGGGAGAGTCCGGCGGGTGGCGGCGTCGCCGAGATGAAGGCGCTCGAAGCGCATCTCGGGGAGGCCATCGGCTGGTTCAACGGCCACGGCATCGAGGTCAAGGGCATCGCACCGCTGCTGATCGACTTTCCCGCCGTGCTCGACGGCGAGGACGTCCGGCTCTGCTGGCTCGAAGGCGACGAGCGCCTGGCGTGGTACCACCGCACCGAGCTCGGCTTCGCGGGGCGCCGCCGGCTGGCCTGACCTGTGGCAGGCTTGCGCGATGGACAGTGCCCTCCACGCCCGCGCCGATGAACTCGCCCGCGGCGGGCTCGACTGGATCCTCGCCCAGGCCGTCGAGACCGTCCACGGACTCGCCTGGACCTACACCACCGGCGAACCCGAACCCACCAACTCGCTCTACCACGGCACCGCCGGTGTCGTCACCGCCCTCCTCGAAGGGTGGCGCCACTTCGGTGACGACCGCTACGCCGACGCCGCCCTCCGTGGCCTCCGCGAGATCGAGGCCGGCCTCCCCGGCATGTACGACGACACCCTCTACATCGGACGCGCCGGTGCCGCGATCGTCCTCCACGAGGCCGGACGTGTCCTGGGCGATGATCGGGCGACCGCCGCGGCGAAGCACACCCTGACGCTCCTGCGCGCCAACTTCGACGGCGTTCGTTGGGGCAACGGCTTCGAACTCATGCTCGGCAACGCCGGCATCGGCCTCGCCGGGCTCACCTGCGGTGACCTCGACTTCGCGCTCCTCGCCGCCGAACCGTACGTGTCGACGGCCAAACCGACCGGGCACGGCGTCGTCTGGGAGATCTCCGCCGGCACCGACCGCATGCTGCACAAGTTCGGCCACGGCACCCTCGGCATCTCCTACGCCCTCGCCGCCATCGGCGAAGCCACGGGCCGCAAGGACCTCGTCGACCTGGCCGTCGCCGGTGCGTCCGACGTCGTCTCCCGCAACGAGGGCGGCGCCGACGGCTTCCTCGTCGCCCACTCCGACCCGCCCAAGGAAGGGTCGCGCCAGGAGCGCTACAGCTTCGGCTGGTGCGCGGGCCCCAGCGGCGACGCCATCACCTTCCGGATGCTCGCCACGGCCACCGGCGATCCACAGTGGACGGAACTGGTCGACCGCTGCTGGCACACCATCGCCACATCCGGCCTGCCGAAGCGCATGCGCCCCGGCTTCTGGGACAACAACGGCCGCTGCTGCGGGACCGCCGGGGTCCTCGCCACCGTCGGCGACCTCATGGTCGAGCGCGGCATCGACGGCGCCTTCGCCGAGACCCTCGTCGCCGACCTCGACGTGCAGGCCACCGTGGACGGCGACATGTTCTGCTGGGCGAACTACGAGTACCGCGACACTCCGCCGCAGCTGGATCCCCGCGCCGGCTGGAGCATGGGCGGCGCCGGGATCGTCCGCGAGCTCATCCGCTGGAAAC
The DNA here is from genome assembly GCF_014202425.1 of Phytomonospora endophytica. Taxonomy (GTDB): domain Bacteria; phylum Actinomycetota; class Actinomycetes; order Mycobacteriales; family Micromonosporaceae; genus Phytomonospora; species Phytomonospora endophytica. The sequence goes on from NZ_JACHGT010000008.1 coordinate 50,950, forward strand.
GCCTGACGACCGGCGGCGACCCCGGCTACGTCGTCCCGCTGCCCGACCAGCCGCCCGCGCGCGAGGCCGCGTCATGACCCGCGGATTCGACGCGATCCTCTGCGACGTCGACGGAGTCGTGCGCATCTGGGACCCCGAGATCATGGCCCGCGCCGAACGCGACAACGGCGTGCCGCCCGGCACCCTCGCGGCGGCCGCCTTCGCGCCCGAGCGACTTGTCCCCGCGATAACCGGCGGCACCACGGATCCACAGTGGCGGGCGGCCGTCGCCGACGACCTCGCCGCGACCTACGGCGAGGACGTCGCGCGTGACGTCGTCGAGGCGTGGACGGCGGCCGCCGGTGCCGTCGACACCGAAGTGCTGGCGCTGCTGACCTCGGCGCGAGAGCACGTGCCGGTCGTGCTGGTGTCGAACGCGACCTCCCGGCTGGAAGACGACCTGGTGGCGCTCGGTGTCACCGTCGACGCCGTCGTCAACACCTACCGGATCGGTTACGCCAAACCGGATCCGCGCGTCTACGCGCACGCCGCGCGGGTCGCCGGAGTCCCGCCGGAACGCTGCCTGTTCGTCGACGACACCGAGAAGAACGCCGTCGCCGCCACCGAAGCGGGGATGACCGGACTCTTCTACCGCGCCCCCGCCGACCTGCGCGCGGCACTCGCCGAGGCCGGACTGGTGTAGCCGTGGACTTCACCTATCCCTACGTCGGCATCACCCACGAGGACCGTCGCGGCGCCCCGGCCGGCTACCACCGCACGGAGTACGTCGTCGACCTCGACGTGCCGTTCCACCTGGCCGCCGAAACGCTGCTGTCGTGGGAGATGCACCGACGTGCCGGCCGGCGCCCCGACACCACCGGCGACCGCGCGACGCCCGGAGTCGAGGTGGTGCAGCACTTCGGGCCGATCAAGGCGCCCTGCCGTGTCGTCTGGTCCGTCGAGGAACCGGACTTCGCGGGTTTCGCCTACGGCACCCTGCCCGGCCACCCCGAGCGGGGCGAGGAGGCCTTCACGGTCACCGCGACCGACCGCGGAGTCCGCTTCCGCGTCTACGCGATCAGCCGCCCCGGCCGTTGGTACACCAGGCTCGGCGCCCCGATCGCCCGCGTCGCGCAGGTCTGGATGATCCGCCGCTACGCCCGCGCGATGGACGTGACGCGGGCCTAGGCGCCCGCGAGGTGGGCGAGGATCGACGCGTTCACCCGCTCGGGGAACTCGAACGGGATGCCGTGCCCGGCGCGGTTGATCGTCTCCACCCGCGCGTGCGGGATCAGCTCCCGGATCCGCGCCGCGGCCCTCGCCGGGCGGAACAGCGTCGACCGTCCGCCGATCAGGATCAGTGCCGGCGCGGTGATCGCGGCCAGTTCGCCGTCGTCGTAGCGGCGTCCCTTCGACCGCTGCGGCCCGAAGCTGAAGACGCAGCCCATCGGCGGGCCGAAGACCCGCCAGTCGATGATGAGGGCGGCGTTCGCCGTCCACCGCGCCAGCCGGGGTGTGGTGCGCGAGCGGGTGATGAGCCGGAGCAGCCCGATGCCGCTGTGGAGCAGGAAGCGCGTCGGGATGTCCTCGATCCCGGCCGGGTCGAGGCCCGTGACCGACGCGACCCGCTGCGGCCGCCGTGAGGCGTGGTTGAGGGAGAGCCAACCGCCGTAGGAGTGCCCGACGAGGTGGACCGCGTCGAGGCCGAGGCCGTCGAGGACCTCGTCAAGCCACGCCGCGTAATCCTCCGAAGTGGACAGTAAGGCGCGCTGGACACCGCCGCCGGGATCGTCGATCGCGTCGATGGCGTAGACCGGATGCCGGGCCCCGAGCGCCTCGACCTGCGGATACCACAGGGATCCATTGCCGCCGTGCCCGTGCAGCAGGACGACCGGGGTACCGGTCGCCGGGCCGTAGCGGTGCACTCTCGTGCTGCCGTAACGGGTCTCGACGTCGATGCGGTCGAAGGGGCGCGGCCACAGCTCGAAGGCCGCATCGTAGCCGCGCAGGAACTTGTCACGGGCGCGGGCGCTGCGAAAGCGCGTCACGCCGGAGCGGGTACCGCCGGTCGACATGGGTCCCTCCTCGCTTTGTTGATACATTCGTACCAGCAAAACTCGCGACCGCCAAACCCGGGAAACCGATGCCGAAACTCGCCGATCACGACCGGCGCCGCGCCCAGATCACGCAAGCGCTCCTGCGCGTCGTCGCCGCCAAAGGCCTGCACGCGGTGACGATGCGCGGAGTCGCGGAGGAGGCCGGCGTCTCGCTCCGGCTCGTGCAGTACTACTTCGACACCAAGGAACGGTTGCTCTTCCACGCCGTCGAACACGTCGGCTCGCTCCTCGCCGCCCGGCTCACCGCCCGGATCCGCGCCCTCGGCGCCGATCCCGGCCACCGGCGGGTCATCGAGACGATCGTCGCCGAAGCCCTTCCCACCGACGACGACAGCCGCATGCTGCACATCGTCTACACCTCGTACGCGGTCCTGGCCATGACCGCGCCCGAGCTCGCCGGGGAGCGCTTCCTGCGTGACCCGTCGGCCCTGGAGGACTACATCGCCGGGTGTTTCCAGGCCGCCGCCGAGGCCGGGGAACTCGTCACCGGCGGCGATCCGCGTGCCGAGGCCGCCGCGCTGATGGGGCTGTACGGCGGCCTCGGCACGAGCGTCCTGCTGGAACAGCGCGGCGCGGCCGAGGCGATGGCCGTCATCGCCTACCACCTCGACCGGGTGTTCGGGCCCGGCTAGACCAGCTTCTCGAAGAGGAACTCGTGCTTCAGGAAGGAGGTCTCGTACTCGCTTCCCGGGTACGGCGGGGTCAGCGGCGACACCTGGAACAGGCGCCAGCCGTCGAGCAGCGCCTCGACCCCGGTCTCGTAGGGTGGCTCGTCACTGTCGCCCGCGGCGGGATTCGTCCGCCCGGTGCCGTCGTAGCGGGACCAGCCGATGACCTTCGCGTCGAGTGCCGAGGTCGCCAGGTAGAGCACGAGGACCTGCTGGCGGGTAACGGAAGTGGTCACTGTCGCTCCTAACTAGACGGTCGGCAGCACGCGCTGCGGACGGTTGTCGACGCGGGTGGTCCAGTAGTCGAGGTCGAAGGCCGGGTCGCCGGTCAGCGCGCGCCACAGGCGGGTGCGGTTGACGAACTCGATGCGGCCGGAGGCGTTCTCGTACCAGGGGAAGCGGGTGCGCAGCTCCTCGCCGACGGCGGGGTCGCGCAGGTCCTCGGTGTTCCACAGCAGGCGCTGCCGGACGGTCGGGTTGAAGCGGATCTTGAACATGTAGCGGGTGATGTCGCTGTCGTTGCGGCGCCCGCCGTGCCAGATCCCGTGATGCAGGAACTGCACGGTCCCGGCCGGGCACACCAGCCGCGTCTGCCCGCGCAGATTCTGGTAGCGGCCGGTGTCGGACTCGTTGATCCGCCGCAGATGGCTGCCGGGGACCGAGAGCGTGCCGCCCATGTCGAGCGTGACGTCCTGCGGGTAGTACATGAGCTGGACGTCGAAGGCGTCGTCGCGGGTGTCGATGATCGCGTCGGCGTGCAGGGGCTGCGCCGAACCGTTGTGGGCCTGGCGGATGTGCACGGCGTGGTGGTCGACGAGCGGCGCCGGCCCGACGAGGCTGTGGATCGCCCCGGCCACCGCCGGCAGGTCGATGAGCTCGCGGACGAAGGACCCGGCCGGGTAGGCCTCGTCGACGGTGGCGCCGGCGTAGGCGCGCGGGACGCCCTCGTCGAAGACCGCGATCGCGCGTTCGTTGAGGGAAGCGGGCACGACGCCGTCCATGCGCAGGGCGCCGTGCGAGACGAAGTGCGCCATCTGTACGGATGTCAGCAGGTGCTTCACGTCGGGGTGATCGGTCATTGCCCCTCCAGGGGTGTACTGGTCGCTGCACCCCAGGCTATGAGCGACTCCGCACGCTCCGCGTGGGTTCAACTCCCCATTACTGGTAGATTCTCACCATGCTCACGCTGGACGAGCCGCCTCGGCTGCGTAACCTCGGCCAGTCTCTGCACGGCACCGGCGGCCGCCGTGTCGACCGGTTCCGGCTGCCCGACCTGTGGCAACTGCACCTCTACCGTTACGACGCCGACCTCACCGTCGACGGCGAGTCGTACCGGATCACGCCCGGCCGCGTCAGCCTCATCCCGGCGGGCGCGACATCGCAGTACATCTACCGGGGCCCCTCGGAGCATCTGTACGTCCACTTTCGACCGGCACCGAGCGGTGCGGCGCAACGGATCCCGGTCCTCCAGGACGCGGGTGCCGAGGTCCCCGTGCTCACGGCGCTGCTGTCCTCGGCGATCGCGGTGTGGCCGACCTCGCCCGCCCGCGCCACCGCCGAGGTCTGGGCGGCCCTGCATCGAATCGCGGCCCTGAGCGAACCCGGCGGCCCGCACCCGGCGGTCGGGGCCGCGATGGCCCACATCGAGTCGGGTCTGGCCGGAACCCTTGAGGTGCCGCGGATCGCGGCCGCCGCCGGGGTCTCGCACAACCACCTCACGCGGCTGTTCCGGGCCGAGACCGGTGACACCGTCGTCGCCTACATCCGGCGCCGCCGCATGCATCGCGCCCGGCACCTGCTGCGGGAGTCGACGTTGCCGATCCCGACGGTCGCGGCGGCCGTCGGGATCCCGGACCTGCAGGCCTTCAACAAGGTGTGCCGGCGTGAACTGGGCGCGGCGCCGCGAGCGCTGCGGGGGTGACCTTCGTGCGCCGGTGGTACGACCAGGTGACGGCCGCCAGCATGGGCCCCCACAGCAGCAGTGGCGCGTAACAGGCGAGCATGACGGCGGCGTATCCGCCGGACAGGCCCATGTTGCTTTCGACGGCGACTGCCACGACGGTCTGGTACACCCACAGCAGCGTCAGGAGCCCGGAGCCGGTCGAGGCGGCGATGAGCGCGGCCCTGCGGTTGACGGGTTTGCCGCCCATGAAGGGGATCCAGCGTGGGGCGATGACGCCCCAGTCGCGGACCAGGCCCATGGTCATGAAGGCGGCGAGTTCGGTCAGCACGCACAGGCCGAGCATGTAGACCGTGCCCCAGCCCGGCGACCGGTAGTCGTCGCGGAGGACCTGCTCGGTGAAGCCGACGTGTACGCCGAGGGCCATGGCCGCGCGCCAGATCGTCGACGGGAGGACGACGAGCAGGACGGCGTGGGCGGTCCGGACGGCCCAGCGCGGGGCGGGTGCGATGTTCATGGGTCCAGAGTCGCGCGGTCACGGCCGCGACCCCTCCCGCTGTGGAGCGGAAGGGGTCCCCCACGTGGGGGATCAGCCGGTCAGGGTCCAGGTCATGCCGTACTTCGCCAGGCCGTCGAGGAACGCGGCGGGTTCGAAGAGTTCGGCCGTCGCGCGCGCCCCGGTCCTGCCTTCGCCGGATGCCAGCCGCACGGCCACGTCGACCGACATCTGGCCGCTGTTGAGGTAGGTGTCCGGGCCGCTTCCGATGCCGCGCAGGCGGCGGCCGTCGCGGTAGGTGTCGACGACCATCCGGTAGGCCGCGGGCACGTCGGGGGTCTCGGGCGCGGCGGCCAGGTCGGCTTCGCTGACGTCCTTGACGACGTCGAGGATCGCCGTGGCGAGCACGCCTTCGACGGCGCCGGTCTTCGTGTGGCGCGGGATCGACACGACGCCGGGTTGCGGGAACTTCGACACGGTGACGGTCTCACCGTCGGGCAGTTCGAACTCGGCGCGGCGGGCCGTCGGTCCACTGTGGAACTCGCCGTCGGCGTAGGAGAGTCCGCCGGACAGGAAGGTGTCGAGGTTGTTGAAGACGGTGAGCATGCTCCCGCGCGAACCCGCGCCGGAGGCGACGTGGCTGAGCACGATCTCGTCGGCGCCGCCGAGCCGTTCGGCCGCGACATGTGCGAGCAGGTCGGCGAACACGCCGGCCTCGGTGACGGCCGGGACGAGCGTGACGCCCGCCGCCGCGGCGGCATCGCCGTACTCGTCGTAGATCTTGCGGACGAACAGCTGCTCACCGGCGACGTCGACGTAGTGCGCGCCCGCCGCGATCGCCGCCCGGACCACGCCTTCGCCGTTGCCGGTGTAGTCGGGCAGCGAGCTGACCACGGCGTCGACGCCGGTGAACGCGGCGACCAGCGCGTCATGGTCGTGTGACCCGGCGACGCGGATCTCGGGGTCGGGCACACCGGCGCGTTCGGCGGCGGCCCTGAGCCGGCCGGCGTCGCGGCCGACGAGGACGGTGGGGATGTCGCGGCGGCGCAGCTCCTCGACGGCGAAACGGCCGACGTGTCCGCTGGCCCCGTAGACGGCGATCTTCATGGTGGACTCCTTCATCAGTGGCTGTGCCCCAACCATATGAGTCCATGCGAAGACTTCCCATGGCCGAGAAGCTCGGTTCCATGTCTCATCGTCTTCAGGCATAGACTCACGGCATGGATGTTCTCTCCGACGTGATCGCCACGACCCGCACCGGCCGTCCCGTGTCGGGCATGTTCGAGCGCCACGCTCCCTGGGGCCGCCGCTACCCCAAGGTGGAGGCCGCGGGCTTCCACGTCGTCCTCCAGGGCGCCTGCGTGCTGCTCAGGGACGGCGCGGAGCCGGTGGCGCTGGCCGTCGGAGACGTCGTGTTCATGCCCCGCGGATGCGAGCACGCCCTCGCCGACCGGCCCGACTCCCCGCTGACCGAGACCGCGCGCCCCGGCGAACCCCGCCACATCCCCGGTCCCGGCGTGTCGACGACGCTGCTGTGCGGCTCCTACGAACTCGCCGCCGACCGCACCCACCCGCTCCTGGCCGAACTGCCCGAGGTCGTCCACATCCCCGCGCGCCTCGGGACGCACCCCGCGCTGCGCGGCGCCGTCGACCTCCTCGCCGCCGAACTCGCCGCGCCCGCCCTCGGCGCCGACGCGGCCGTGCCGCCGCTGCTGGACCTGCTCCTGCTGTACATGCTCCGCGCCCGCCTGAGCGAGGGCACCGGCGGATGGGCCGCCGCCTTCGCCGACCCCGCCATCGCCGCCGCCCTGCGCGGCATCCACGCCGACCCCCGCCGCCAGTGGACCGTCGAGGCCCTCGGCGAGCTGGCGGGACTGAGCCGGGCGGCCTTCGCCAAACGCTTCACCGCGGCCGTCGGCGAACCGCCCCTGGCCTACCTGACCCGCTGGCGCATGATCACCGCCGCCCGCCTCCTGCGGGAGGGCGACGCGCCCCTCGCGACGGTCGCGCGGCAGGCCGGGTACGGCTCGGAGTTCGCCTTCGGCAAGGCCTTCAAGCGTGAGTACGGGTGCGCGCCGGGACGGTACCGGCGCGACGGCCGGGACGTGGTGCTCGCGGGCGCGGACACGGTGTCAGCGCCCGTATCAGCGTGAGGTCAGGGTCGTGACAGCCGACCGCCACATAGTTGCCTCAACAACCCGGCAAGGCGATCACCCGAGGAGCACACGACCATGAGCATCACCTTCACCCCCGCCGAGCAGTCCACCCTCCGCGTCGCCGCCTACGGTGCCGTCACACTGATGTCCTACGCCGACATGGCCGGCTCGCCGCACAAGGTCGCCACGCACGGCACCCTGGCGCTGAACGCCGCGACCGGTCCCGTCGGGCACGCCCTGGCCTCGAAGAAGCGGGACTTCAAGCTCAAGGCCCGCTCCAGCGCCGCGCTCGCCGACCAGGTCCTGCCCGCGCTGGCCGAGTCGGTGCGCCTGCTGGAGGCCCGTGACGCCGCCGAGGCCGCGAACTTCCGCGCCACCATCACCACCGCCCTTGAGGCGGCCGTGAACGCGGGCAAGGGCGGTCCGGCGCTGGCGGCGATGACCCGCAAGCTCACCGGCGCGCTCAACGCCGCCTGAGGGTGGCGGCGCGACGGCGCGAAAGGTCGCGGAGGTCCGTTCGCCGGGCCTCCGCGACACGGTGCGACCCCCAGCGCACGTACTAGTCCGTGCGGTCACGAACCCACCATCGCGCCCCTCCCTCCCCACCTCAGAGTGACCGAACCCTAAGTCCGCCTAAATCGGAGTGAGATGAGGGTCGCTTTACGCGCTCGAATCGGGTAAGCAGGGTCAATGCAGGTACGTGATTTCGACCCGGCCACCGCCGACGGCGACGCGTTCACCGACTGGCTCGCCGTCCTCAACGAGATGACCGAGGCCGACATGCCGGGCGAACCGCGCTGGTGCGACGACCGGCTCGGCGACTACCTGTCGGTGACCATGCCCGACGAGGCGCGCGTCGCCTGGTCCGCCTACGACGACGACGGCGCGATCGCCGGTCACGCGAACCTCCTGCTCTTCGGCGGCGATTTCGCCCACACGGGCGTTTTCGAGATCTTCGTCCGGCCTTCGGCACGCGGGCTCGGCGTCGGCCGGGCGCTGCTCACCGAACTGGCCAAGCACGCCGCCGCCGACGGTCGCCAGACGATCAGCACCGAGGTCATCGCGACGACTCCCGCGGTCGGCTTCTACGAGCGCCTCGGCTTCAGCCGGGCCGTCGTCGAATGGCGCTCCCTGCTGCCCATGTCCAATGTGGACTGGTCGCGCACTTCCCTGCAGGCACGCCAGGTCAGCGCCCCCTACCGGCTGGAATACCACCGCGGCGGCCTTCCCGACGGCCTGCACGAGCGTTACGCCGCGACGAAGGCGAACCTGCGGACCGCCGGTCCCCAGGCCTCGGAATGGCGCGGCTCGTCCGACGCCGTCCGCCTCCGCGACAGCCTCGCCACCCTGCGCGGCCGCGGACTGCGCACGCACCTGGTCGTCGCCGTACACGAGAAGACCGAGCAGGTCGCCGGTCTCACCGAACTCGTCGTCGCCGCGCAGCGCCCGACCCGCGGCGACCAGTACGACACCGTCGTCGCGCCCGCCCACCGCAGCTACGGTCTCGCGCTGGCCATGAAGGCCCGCATGCTCACCGAACTGCGCTCGGCCGAACCCCAGCTGCGCGACGTCCAGACCTGGACCGCGCTGGAGAACTCGCCCCTCGAACACGTCAACGCCCAGCTCGGTTTCGAGCAGGACGTGCACTGGTACGAGTACGAGGCGACCGTGTCGGACCTGCTGGACAGCCTGCGCTGAGAAAATTATCGACAATGACTGTCATGATCGCGACACACCAGGCAAGATCATGACATCGGCGGTCACGAACCGCTACGGTCCAAGGCATCTCGTCCCCGCGCGCCGGTGGACCCACCCCACCCCACACCCATAACCGCAGAACAACCGAATAAGGACCGAACGAAGCGACCCGGGGGACAACATGGCCGCCGTTCAGCCCAACCCATTGTGGTGCCCGTGCCACAGCCCGCCCGCGCCTTCGGCGCAGGCGGTTCGACGGTGCCTCCTCCCGCAATCTCCAGAGGGGACGTACCGATGAGTTCCATGTCCACAGTGGTCAGATCGGCGGCGGACGCCACGGCACGCGGATTCCGCGACCTGCTGCCCCGCCGGGAAGACCTGCTCAGCGTCAAACGCCATCCCCGGCGCGACCTGCTCGCCGGCGTCACCGTCGCGATCATCGCGCTGCCGCTGGCCCTCGGTTACGGCGTCGCCTCCGGGCTCGGCGCGGCCGCCGGGCTCACCACGGCGATCGTCGCCGGCGCCATCGCGGCGATCTTCGGGGGATCCAACCTTCAGGTGTCCGGCCCGACCGGCGCGATGACCGTCGTCCTGGCACCCATGGTGGCCGCCTACGGCATCGGCGGTGTCCTGACCGCCTGCGTCATGGCCGGGGTCATCCTCATCGTGCTGGCCGCGACCGGCATCGCCCGCTACGTCCGGCTGATCCCGGCGCCCGTCGTGGAGGGCTTCACGGCCGGCATCGCCGCGATCATCTTCGTCCAGCAGATCCCCGTCATGCTGGGGATCCCGGCCTCACCCGAACAGAAGGTCCTGGCCGGGGCCTGGCAGTCCATCCGCGGCTTCACCGCGAATCCACAATGGACCGGCGTGTGCATCGCCGCCGCCGTCGCGGGAGTGACCCTCCTCGGTGCGCACTGGCGGCCGAAGATCCCGTTCTCACTGCTCACCATCATCGGCGCCACGATCGTGGTCGAACTGACCCCGATCACCGCCCCCGAGATCGGCGCGCTGCCGGCGACCCTGGCCGCGCCCTCCTTCGCCTTCCTGGAACTGTCGGCGATCCCGTCACTGGCGTGGTCGGCGGTCACCATCGCCGGAATCTGCGCACTGGAGAGCCTGCTGTCGGCGACCGTCGCCGATCGCATGCGCGGCAAGGGCGAACGGCACGACCCGAACCGGGAACTCTTCGGCCAGGGCCTGTCCAACCTCTTCGCGCCACTGTTCGGCGGCATGCCCGCGTCGGCGGCGATCTCCCGCACGGCCGTGAACGTCCGCGCCGGGGCCGGATCCCGCCTCGCGGCCTTCACCCACGCCGCCGGACTCGCCGTCATCGCACTCGCCGCCGCGCCGCTCGTCGCGCACATCCCGCTCGCCGCGCTCGCCGGAGTCCTGGTGGCCACGGCGATCCGGATGCTCGAACTGGGCGTCCTGCGCACCTTCGGGAAGGTCTCGCGTGCCGACGGCGTCATCATGCTCGTCACCGCGATCCTGACCCTCGCGCACGACCTGCTCGCCGCGATCGCCATCGGCGTCGGCGTCGCCGGGATCTCCGCGATCCACAAGATCGCGGCCGCGACCCGCGCCGAACGCGTCGGGCACGCCGGCGACATCGCCACCTTCCGCCTCGACGGCCCGCTCTTCTTCGCCGTCACGCACCGGCTCCTGCACACCTTCACCGACCCGCACGGCTTCAGCGCCGTGGTCTTCAGGTGCGCCAAGGTGTCCACGATCGACTCCTCGGGGGCACTGCTGCTCCGCGACGTCATCGAAACACTGGAATCGGCCGGAAAACACGTCCACCTCGCCGGGGTCCGCGAAGACCACCAGCGGGCGCTCACCGCCGTCGGCGTCCTGCCGAGACTGGCCGCGACCGGCCGCGTGCACCCGCACACACCGGCGGCATTGGCGGCCGCGCGAGAACAGCTCGCCGCGGCGGCCTGAGGAAGCGACGTTTCGGATCGGCGACCGTGGAACCGGTCGCCGATCCGCCCGTCCCCCGCAAAGGCGCTGGCGGTCAGCGACGGTCCGGGACATTCGTACCCACCAACGTCACACATCCGGTAGCACGGCGTCCTCACTGCGGACGGGCGACGACGGCCCGTTGAGCGACCGGGTCAAGAGGCCGCGACACATGCCACCACCGCGTCGCGTCCACCCGTCATCCCCGGGTAATCGCCCTGCCGGAACGAACCGTCCGACCGTCGCGACGCTCACCGCGACGGGCGACTTCACCCGTTCGTGCTACCTGTGCTCTCGCTGTCCCGTTTCCGTTCGTGCCTTTTGGGTTCGGAGTGGTTAGTTTGTAACTTCAAGCGATTGAACGCAGCTCAGAACCACCACACCGGACGAGTAACGAACAATCGCCGAACAATCGCCCGAACAACCCGTTCTGCTGGGGGACATCGTGGGAAGGCCGCAACGACCGATCGACCGCAACGGCGGGCCGGTGGCGGAATTCGCCGGAGCACTCAGGCGCCTGCGCGACCGCAGCGGCGCCCTCCCTTACCGGACCCTCGCCCGCAGAGCCAACTGCGCACCGTCCACATTGTCCGACGCCGCCGCCGGACGCCGCCTGCCCAGCTGGCCGGTCGTGTCCGCCTTCGTCCGCGCCTGCGGCGTCGGCGACGAGTCGCCCTGGCTCGCCCGCTGGCAGGCCGCCGCCAACCGCACCCCGACACCCGCGCCCGTCGGCCGCATCCCCGACGACCCGGCCTCCTTCCTCGGCCGCGACGACGAACTCGACGGCACCCTCCGACTGCTCGAAAGCGCCCGGATGGTCACCGTCACCGGACCCGGCGGCGTCGGGAAGACCCGCCTCGCGCAACGCGTCGCCGCCCAGGCCCAGATCGACTACAAGAACGGCGCCCGCTGGGTCGAACTCGCCGACCTCAACGACCGCGCCCTCATCGCCCGCAAGATCCTCTCGGCCCTCGACCAGCCACCCGACCCGATCCGCGACCCCGAGGAACAGCTCCTCGCCGCGTTGACCGGTCGGCATTTACTGCTGGTCCTCGACAACTGCGAGCACCTCGCCGCAGGCGTCGCCCGCCTCACCCGCGAGATCCTCACGCACACCACGGGTGTGTCGATCCTGGCGACGAGCCGCCGTGCGCTCGGACTCCCCGAGGAACATCTGTCCACTGTGGGGCCGCTGTCGCCCGAGCAGGCCACCGACCTGCTGCTGGAACGCGCCCGGGCGGTCCTTCCCGGGTACGAGCCGGGCGAGACCGACCTGCAGTGCGCCCAACGCATCTGTGAACGCCTCGACGGGCTGCCCCTGGCGATCGAGTTCGCGGCCCGCCGGTTGCGCACCTTCTCGCTGGCGCAACTCCTCGAATACCTCTCGGCACCGTCGGCGCAGCTCGGTGACGACTCCGGGGTGCGGCATCCACGCCAGGCCTCGATGCTCGCGACGCTGGACTGGAGCCACGAACTCTGCTCCCCGGCGGCGCGCCGACTGTGGTGCGACCTGTCGGTCTACCTGGGCGGCGCGCCTCTAGAAGCGGTCACGGCCGGAGCGGGCGCCGAGGCCTTCGGCGCGGTGTCGGAACTCGTCGACCAGTCCGTCCTGGTCAACGCCGGGCAGCGGCTGCGGATGCTGGAGACCGTGCGGGAGTACGGGATCCGGCGGCTGACCGCGCGCGGCGGACTGGCGGAGGCGCACGAACGACATCTCGACCGGTGTCTGGCCTACCTGATGCGCGCCGACGCCGAATGGTACGGACCCAAGCAGCTCGACGTGCTGCGCCGGGTGCGCGCCGAGATGCCGAACTTCCGCGTCGCCATGGAGTACGGCATGGACGCCGGCGGCGACGCCTCCCTTCGCGCGCTGCGGATCGCGCGCACCCTCTGGTGGTTCTGGCTCGCGTCGGGGACCGTCGACGAAGGACGCGACTGGCTGGAGAAGGGGATCGCGGCCTGCGACGACCCCGCCGAACGCCACGACGCCTACTGGGCCTGCGCCTATGTCTACGTCCTCCTCGGCGACACCAAACGCGTTGGGGAACTGTGCGACCTCGCCGTCGAAGGCGGCGGGAAGGCCACGATCGCCTGGGCCACCCTGGTTCGAGGGCTGATCGCGCTCGTCTCCGGGCCCCTTGAGGAGTCGATCGAGGTCTCCGAGTCGGCCCTGCGCCGCTTCGAGGAGATCGGCGAGGACCAAGGCGCCCAGCACGCCCTGAGCCAGCTAGGGATCGCCGAAGTGCTGCGCGGCAACGAGGACAGGGCCGTCCCCTGGCTGGAGCAAGGGCGCCACATCGCCGCCGAACACGGCGAACGCTGGCACCGTACCTACCTGCTGTGGGGACTGGGAACCCTGCGGTCCAAGGGATCCGACCCCGCGTCGGCACTTCCCATGCTCAAGGAGGGACTGCGGATCCAGGAGGACTTCGGCGACCAGCGAGCCGTCGCGGCCAACCTGGAGGCCCTCGCCTGGGTCTCGGCGGCCATCGGCGCCACCGACGCCGCCGTCGTCCTGCTCGGCCGCAGCCATTGGGCGTGGCCGGAAGCCGAGTCGAGGCTGTTCGGGTTCAGCGCCCTCGTCGGGATAGGTGAACGCAATGAGGCCGCCCTGCGCGCGTCGATGACCCCGGCCGCGTTCGAGACGGCCTACACCCGCGGTGGCGAACTGTCGAGCGACGAGTTCTGGGACCTCGTCGACGACCTCTAGCCGGGGACGCCACTCCACGCCGGCCGATCGGCGTGGTCGGCGCGGACGACGACGTCGGCGGGCTCGACTTCCCCGTCATAGCGGGCGAAGGCGGGCAACTGCCAGTCCTCGGTGCCACGCCGGCGCAGCGCGCCCGCCGACAGGTGAATGTGGACGGACAGGTCGAAGGGGAACCACCGGTTGAGCAGGAACTCCCCGACGACGACAACGACCGTGCCGGGAGCGAGCTCGACGTAGGGACTGCGGGTCGCGCGGTCCTTCGTGGTGTCCCACAGGTCGGGCAGGACGCGACCGGAACCCTTGGCTTCGAGGGGATCGAACACCTCCCGGAAGAGCGCGCCGGAGTCGAGCCAGTGGTCGAGGAACGCGTCGGCGTCGCGCTTGCCGTACTCGAAACGCAGCGACGCGGGCTTGAGGAACCCGCCCGACGGGACGATGAGGGTTTCACGGCCCAACGGGCGCAGCTCGGCGGCGAGCGCGTCGGCGAGGTCGCGGGGCCGCGCCACCGCGGCTCCGTCGACGGCGACGCGGGTGTGGCGGGCGTCATCGGCGGGCGTGAGGTCGGCGATGTGGCGGGCGAGAGTGGCCGCGATGGCGGGCCAGGTGGTGGGGACTGGTGGTGGCACGGGGTCAGTGTGCCGGATCTTGGGCCGGGGTGGGGGCGAGGTGGCCGGCGTGGTGGGCGGCCTGGTCGGCCAGGGCGCGGGTGAGGCGGTGAGCGGGCCAGAGGAGGGCGGCGTCGGCGAGGCCGTGCAGGGCGGCGAGATGACGAAGGTCGATCGGCGACCTTGCCGCTCTTGCCTTCCTCCGCCAAGATGTCCGGATGGGTTCGCGGGGGCGGTGGGTCGTCGGGGTTGCGGCGGGGCTGGTCGGGTTGGCGGCGTCGGGGTTCCTCATCGTCGCCTACGCGTTCGCGCCTGCGCGCGACTTCGGGGCCACGTCGGGCGTGGTCAGCGGGGTGATCGGGGCGCTCGGGTTCGCCGTCGCCGTGTTCGCCCTGCTTCCCGGGCTGGCCGGGCCTTCCGGCGATCCGCTGGAGGAACTGGCCGCCGCGGTGGCGCGGGAGTGGGAACGCGAGGTCATGGCCCGCGGCCTTGACCGTTCGGACGTGTTGCGGGTGCGCTGGGGGTCGACGCGGCGGCCGGTCGTGACCGCCTGCGGCGACGATTCCGGTGACGTCGCGGGGATGGCGGACCTGTGGCGGGCGCATCCCGCCCGGCAGCTCGTCGTCATCGGTGATCCGGGCGCGGGCAAGAGCACGGCGGCGGTGGGGCTCGTGCGGCGCATTCTCGCGGAGCGGTCGGCGGGTGATCCGGTCCCGGTTCTGATTCCCCTCGCCGACTGGGATCCCGGTGCCGACCACGCCGAGGTGTGGCTGGCCCGGCGGCTCGCCGACGCCTATCCCTGGCTGCGTCGGCGGGGTCTGGCGTCGGACCTGGTCGAGCGCGGCAGGCTCGTACCGGTCCTGGACGGCCTGGACGAGATCGGCGGTGACCGGCGGCCCGCGGCTATCCCGGCGCTGGAGGCGGCTTTCGGCGCGTCGCGGCCGTTCGTGCTGACCTGCCGGTCGGCCGAGTACGAGGAGCTCATCGCCGTGACGGGATCGCCGTTCGCGGCGGCCGCCGTCGTGGAGATCGAGGCCGTGTCGGCCGAGGATGCGGTCGCCTACCTGCCGTCGGGGCAGGTAGGCGGCGCCGAGCGCTGGAAGCCGGTGCTGGACCGGCTTCGTGCCGAGCCGGACGGACCGCTCGCGACGGCCCTGCGGACACCGCTGATGGTGTTCCTGGCCAGGGAGGGCCATCGGCGCGGCGACCCGGCCGAACTGCTCGCTCTGTCCGATGTAGACGTGATCGAGGAGACGCTCCTTGACGGCTACATTCCGGCCGTCTACGGCGATCGTGGGCCGGCGGCTCCGGGGGACAGGCGCCTCGACGTCGCCGAGGATGACGCCCGGCAGTGGCTCGGGCATTTCGCGCGCCGCTCGCCGGGGCCGTTCGCCTGGTGGGAGACCGCCCCGGCGATGCGCTGGACACGCCGCCTGCTGGGGGCGGCGGTGGGTGTCGTCGTCGGTGTCGTCGCGTTCGCGGTGTCCGGGGACGAGTCGATCTGGTTCGCCGTCATGCCGACGCTCGTGTTCGGTGCCGCCGCCACGGGCCGGATCCACGCCGCGCGCCCGAAGTCCCTGCGCGGCAGCCGCCGGGTCTGGTCGACGGTCGTGTGGATCACCGTGGCCGACGCGGTACTGGCCGTCGCCTTGTTCGCCTTCGGCGAGTCCGAGCTGGGGCTGGCGGTCGCGCTCATCTATCCCGGTGTCGCCGTGCTCGGCGTGCTCCTCGCGTCGATGCTGACCGTCGAACCCGGCGTCTCGGGACCCGAACGCTCGCTGCGTGACGACCGAACGGTCGCGATGCTCACGGCCCTGGCCTACCTGCTGTTGCTGGGCGGGCTGCTGGTCGCCATCGGATGGCGGGGCGCGCTGGACACGGAGCCGCTCCCGATCGTGGCCAGCATGCCGATCGGCACCGCCCTCATGGGGATCACCGCGAGCGCGTGGGCGCGCTTCTGCGCGGCCCGGTTGCTGTTGGCGCGGCGGCGGCGGTTCCCGTTGCGGCTCATGCGGTTCCTCGCCGACGCCCACCGTCGCGGCGTGGTGCGCAAGGTCGGCCCGCGCTACGAACTGCGGCATGCCCGGCTGGCGCAGCACCTGTCGTCGACGTGGGTGCCGCGGTGAGCGGGATTCCCCGCGTGTCGGAGCTTTGGGACGACCCACCGCGCATCTCACGCGGAACCGGTCACGTGCACTGCTCCACCATCAACGCGCGCTCGAAGCGCCGGGCCGCCAGGTCGTCGTCGCGGACGAACCAGTACAGGTTCCAGTAGTCGCCGCCGGCGAGCGCGGTCCTGTCGTGCGGCACGTACTGGAGGAGCGGCCGCCAGTGCGGCAGCTCGCGCTGGACCGTCTCCTCGTCGGCCTTGCCTTCGAAGACGGCGTAGCGGACGAGTTCGTCCTCGGGCGGGTCCTGCATCGCGTAGGTGTGGCCGCCGATCTTCGTCGGGACCTCGCCTTCGCCGTACGGCGGCTCGAAACCCCCGCCGTCCAGGGCTTCCAGCACCTCCGGGTCGGACTCGCCGTACCGTGCGCGCCACGCCGCCGCCGCGTACTCGGGCTGCGTGAGGTCCACCCACCCCGTCAGCGGCTCGGCCTCGACGCAGGTCAGCGCGGTCGGCGCCCGCCGTCGAAGGCCTGCCCCGTCAGGGATGTAGACGACCTGCCCGGCCTCGGGCGCGCCCGCCGACGCGCCCATCGTCCACGGCGTGCGCCCGCCCCACAGCTGCCCGTCGGCGACGAAGAACTGGAGCAGCCCCGACTCCGGCAGGCCCAGCCCGGCGTCCGGCAGGGCCGCGCAGTCGAGCGTCAGCTACGGCGACAGCTCGCCGTAGTCGTCCCACACCGGCCACGGCATGTCCGGCGGAAGGACGGCGGAGTCGCCGCCGTAGCGGCCGACGACCGGCTCGTGGTCGTCGGCGTGGTCGAGCAGGACCGCCGGGAGCAGGAGCTCGCGCCAGCGCGGGATCGCCTGGGGCGGCAGGAGTTCGCGGGCCGCGGCCACGAGACGCGGCTCGTGGACGGGCGCGCGAAAGGGGGTGGTGGGCATGTGGGACAAGGTATGCGGCGAGGCGGGCGGCGACCTTGAGGGGAACTTGAGTTGCCCCGCTCGACGTCGCGCACGAAGATGTTCGGATGGGGACGAGGGGGCGCCGGATACTCGGCGGCGCAGGGGTTCTGCTCGGACTGGCGGCGGCCGGCGGCTTCCTCGCGGCGTACCTCGCCTCCCCGGCCCGCGACTTCGCCACCACGTCCGGGCTGATCAGTGGCGTGCTCGCCGCGCTCGGCTTCACCGTCGCGGTGCTCGCGCTGCTCCCGGCCCTCAGTCGGACCGGCGGCGACCCGCTCGAAACGCTCGCGCTCGCCGTCGCCCGTGAGTGGGAGCGTGAGGCCGTGTCGCGGGGTCTCGACCGGCCGGAGCCGCTGCGGGTGCGATGGGGACCGACGGATCGGCTCGTCGCCGAGGCGCGGGTCGAAGAATCCGGCGACGTCACCGCGATCGCCGACGTGTGGAGCGCGCATCCCGCGCGGCAACTGGTGATCCTCGGCGAGCCGGGGGCGGGCAAGACCTCGGCGGCGGTGATCCTGGTGCGGCGGCTCCTGGCGACCCGGGCGCAGGGGGATCCGGTGCCGGTGCTGCTGAACGTCGGCGACTGGGAGGCCGGTGGAGACCACCTCCACTCCTGGCTGGCCGACAAGCTCGTGGCCCACTACGGTCTTCGTCCGGCTGTGACCGGTGAGCTCGTCGACGGTGGACGGATCGTGCCGGTTCTCGACGGGCTCGACGAGCTGCGTGAATCGGTGCGAGAACGCGCGATCGGCGCGCTGACCGACGCCGTGGGAATGGAACGGCCGCTGGTGGTGACCTGTCGCTCGGTGGAGTACGAGTCGCTCGTCCGGTCGGAGGGAGCGCCACTCGCCCGGGCCGCGGTCGTGGAGATCAGGCGGGTCGAGGCCGCGGAGGCGGTCGCGTATCTGCCTGCGGGCCAGATCGGCGGTGAGACCCGGTGGCGGCCGGTCCTCGACCGGTTGCGCGACGAGCCGGATGGACCGCTCGCCACGGCGTTGCGGACGCCGCTGATGGTGTTCCTCGCCCGGGAGGAGTACCGGCAGGCGGAGACGGATCCGCGCGAGCTGCTCGCACTGTCCGATATGGACGCGATCGAGCGAGAGCTGCTCACCGGCTACATCCCCGCCATTTACCGGGACCCAGGTCCCCAGCGACCGGGAGAGAAGGCTCCGCCGGACTACCCGGCCGCTGATGTCGAGCGATGGCTGAGTTTCCTGGCGCGACCTGCGGCCTTTGGCGATGTCGGCGGATTTCACTGGTGGGGTCTGCGCGGCAAGGTTCGCAGGCGCCCGGCACAGCACAGAAGTCTGCGCGGAGAATCGGCGATCGGGGGCATCGCCGCGGGTCTCCTCACATCCGCGCTGCTGGGCTACCTGGTCGGTGCGAACGCCCTCCCCGACGTGAACTCCGGGCTGACCCTCGGTGTGCTCGTTCTCTCGATCACCATCGGTCTGTGGATTCCGAACCGATCGCCCTGGCGGGCTCGGATCTGGGAGGACTGGCCCGATCGTTTCCTACCGGAGGCGCGCTCGAATCTGTACGCGGTCTCCGGAGCCTGGCTTGGGCTCACCTTGCTGGGCGGGATGCTCACCGGTGCCTTTCCGTCCGCATGGCACCTGGTCTCGCTTCCGGTGGCGTTCGTGGCCGCGTTGATCATGCTGCCGTGGGTTTCGGAGTCCGCCAACTTCCATCTCGCGACGTGGCAGCTCTCGCGGGACGGCGTCATACCCGTGCGTCTCATACCCTTCCTCGAAGACGCCCACCGCCGGGGCGTCATGCGCAAGGTCGGCCCCGCCTACCAGTTCCGCCACGCCCGCCTCGCCGAACACCTGGCCGCCCAACACCTCGCCAAACAGCAGGGACCGGCGGCCGAAGCCCCCGGTCCCTCCACAAGCGACTAACGCGTTACACGGCCTCCGCCGTGTCCAGGATCCAGGCCAGCGCGAACGCCTGCTCCTTCCACGCGTCGTACCGGCCCGACCGGCCGCCGTGCCCGGCTTCCATCTCGGTCTTCAGCAGGAACGGACCGCCGGTCGCGACCTCCCGCAGCCGCGCGATCCACTTGGCGGGCTCGTGGAACAGCACCCGCGTGTCGTGCAGCGACGTGACCGCGAGGATCGCCGGGTACTCGGTCGCCGCGACGTTCTCGTAGGGCGTGTACGACTTCATGTACTCGTAGACCTCGGGGTCCTCAAGCGGGTTGCCCCACTCCTCCCACTCGATCACCGTCAACGGCAGTGAGGGGTCGAGGATCGTGTTCAGCGCGTCCACGAAGGGCACGTCGGCGACGACGCCGGCGAAGCGCTGGGGCGCGAGGTTCGCGATGGCGCCCATGAGCAGTCCACCGGCGCTTCCGCCGCGGGCGACGAGCTTGTCGGGGGCCGACCAGCCGGCCTTGACGAGGTGCTCGGCACAGGCGACGAAGTCGGTGAAGGTGTTGCGCTTGTGCAGCATCTTCCCGTTGTCGTACCAGGCGCGGCCCATCTCGCCGCCGCCGCGGACGTGCGCGATCGCGAAGACCATGCCCCTGTCCACAAGAGACAGGCGCGGAACGGCGAAGTACGGGTCGATCGACGTCTCGTAGGAGCCGTATCCGTAGATCAGGCAGGGCGCGGTGCCGTCGGCGGTGATGCCCTTGCGGTACATCACCGAGATCGGCACGCGCGTCCCGTCCTCGGCGACGGCCCACTCGCGGCGCTGCTCGTAGTCCTCGGGCCGGTAGCCGCCGAGGACCTCTTTCCGCTTGCGCAGCAACAGTTCCCGCGTCGCAAGGTCGTAGTCGAACACCGAGTCCGGCGTGATCATCGACGTGTACGACAGGCGCACCTGCCCGCTCACGTAGTCGGGGTTCGCCGACGGATGCACGGTGTAGATCGGCTCCGGGAAGCTGAGCTCGACCGGCTCGCCGTAACCGGTGCCCTCGGCGAAGTCCAGAATGGACACACCGGTCAGCCCGTCCCGGCGGTACGAGACCACCAGGTGCGTCGAGAACGCGTCCACGTCGAGGATCCGGGTGTCGGCCCGGTGCTCCAGGATCGGGTTGAACGCCGAGGTGTCGTCCAGCGGAGCCCAGCCGAGGGTGAAGTTCTCGGCGCCGTCGTTGTGCAGCACCAGGAAGCGGTCGCCCTGGTGGTCGACGGTCACCTCGACGCCGTGGCGACGGCCGGACCCGAACAGCGCGAACTCCTCGGTCGGCCGATCCGAGGCCAGGTAACGGATCTCGCTGGTGATCTTGCTGTGCGACTCCAGGAACAGGTACCGCTCGCTGCGCGACAGGTCGACGCCCACCCAGAAGCGCTCGTCGGTCTCCTCGTGCACGAGGGCGTCCTCGCCCTTCGCGCCGAGGTCGTGCCGGTAGACCTGGTACGGGCGCCACGACTCGTCGACGCGCGTGTAGAACAGCGCCTCCCCGCCGTGCGACCAGGCGCCGCCGTAGAAGATCCCGGTGATCTCGTCGGCGAGGGCCTCGCCGGTGCGCAGGTCCTTGAACCGCAAGGTGAAGCGCTCGTCGCCGGTGGTGTCGACGCTGTAGGCGAGCAGATTCCCGTCGGGGGTGATGGTGAAGGCCCCGAGAGCGAAGAACTCGTGTCCCTCGGCGAGTGCGTTCTCGTCGAGGAGGATCGTCTCGCCGGGCAGCGGACCGCCGTCGCCGAGGTCGGGCGGGGTGTCACCGGTGGCGGCGGTGCGGCAGTGGATGCCGTACTGCTTGCCCTCCTCGGTACGCGTGTAGTACCACCAGTCGCCCTTGCGGCTGGGGACGGTCAGGTCCGTCTCCTTGGTACGCGACTTGATCTCGCCGAAGATCTGCTCGCGCAGCCCGTCGAGGTGCTCGGTGTGGGTCTCGGTGTAGGTGTTGTTGTCCTTGAGGAAGGCCAGGACCTCGGGATTCTCGCCGTCGCGCAGCCACGCGTACGGGTCGTCGACGGTGTCGCCGTGGTGCGTGCGCGGCGAGGGCTGCTTCGGGGCGAACGGGGCCTGGACATCGCTCATAAAGGGGGAGCCTACCGCCTGCCCCCGGTGGTCACATGGGGTCCTGCGGCCGCCGCCTGCGGCGACCCCACCACCAGAAGGCCGTTCCGATGACCAGAACGAGGATGACGAAGGCGAAGAAGAAGGCCCAGCCGGCGCCCGGTGATTCCCAGGCGAGCGCGGGTGCTTCGGAGGCGGGGATGGGTGGCACGGGAGACCTCCTGTCAGGTGGGTTCATAGTGCCACAAAACGGCCGGAGCCAAGGATCGGGACGCGACGGGGCCCGGCACGCAAATTACCGTGCCGGGCCCCGATCGAGGATTACTTGCGAAGGGTCGTCCCGACCGAGCGGAGGTCCTCGCAGGCCTGCACGACGCGCTTGGCCATGCCGTTCTCGGCGGCCTTGCCCCAGGCGCGGGGGTCGTAGGCCTTCTTGTTGCCGACCTCGCCGTCGACCTTGAGCACGCCCTCGTAGTTGGTGAACATGTGCGACACGACGGGGCGCGTGAACGCGTACTGCGTGTCGGTGTCGACGTTCATCTTCACGACGCCGTAGTCGAGGGCCTCGCGGATCTCCTCAAGGAGCGAGCCGGAGCCGCCGTGGAAGACCAGGTCGAAGGGCTTCTCGCGGCCCGTCTTGGCGCCGACGGCGTCCTGGATCTCCTTGAGGATCGACGGGCGCAGCTTGACGTTGCCGGGCTTGTAGACGCCGTGCACGTTGCCGAAGGTCAGGGCGGTCATGTACCGGCCCTTCTCGCCGACGCCGAGCGCGGCGGCGGTGGCCAGGCCGTCCTCGACGGTGCTGTACAGCTTGTCGTCGATGGCGCCGACGACGCCGTCCTCTTCCCCGCCGACCACGCCGACCTCGATTTCGAGGATGATGTGCGCGGCGGCGGCGCGGGCGAGGAGGTCCTCGGCGATCTGGAGGTTCTCGTCGAGCGGCACGGCCGAGCCGTCCCACATGTGCGACTGGAACAGCGGCGCCTGGCCGTTGGCGACGCGCTCGGCGGAGACGTCGAGCAGGGGGCGCACGAAGCCGTCGAGCTTGTTCTTCGGACAGTGGTCGGTGTGCAGCGCGATGTTGACCGGGTACTTCTTGGCCACCTCGTGGGCGTAGGCGGCGAAGGCGACCGAACCGGTGATCATGTCCTTGACCGTGGGGCCGGAGAAGTACTCCGCGCCACCGGTCGACACCTGGATGATGCCGTCGCTCTCGGCCTCGGCGAAGCCCTGGAGGGCCGCGTTGAGCGTCTGCGAGGAGGAGACGTTGATGGCGGGGTAGGCGAACGCGCCGGCCTTGGCGCGGTCGAGCATCTCGGCGTAGACCTCGGGTGTGGCGATGGGCATTTAAGCTCCCAAATGGTTCGGTTACGGATTCAGCCGGACGGCGCTGTCCCTGCCGGCGGTGTGCGTACTCGGCCGTACCGGTCACACGCCCCAACGAGCGGCTTTACCGTGATCCTATGACGGGCCACGACTGGCAAGACCCAGAGGCACCGGAGGCGGACGCCACCGAGCAGTCCCTCTCCGTTGATCCCGACGAGGACGCCGACGCCGCCGCCGAGGAGATGAGCGCGCTTCCGGCGGAGGCCGACGAGGGCGACGCGGTGGAGCAGTCGCAGCGCGTGCCAGGTGAGGACGAGTACCGGGACTGACGAACGGCGGGAAACGGTGGGCGGCGAGGACCGGCGGTCACCTGGGTCGACGTGTCTTCGTCCACAGGTTATCCACAACTTCCACAGCTTTGTGCACAGGGTTATCCACAGGTTTTCCACCGGCAGAGCCGGTTGTCCACAACCGTGAGCCACGTGCCGTCACCCTGTGGATAACCGGCGCCGTCCGGTTCCTCGGCGTAGCCCGCGCGCCCGAGGACGTCGCCGCTGACGGCGTCGACGAGCAGGTGCGCGTAACCGCCCTCCTCGTAGTCCTGGAGGCATACCAGCAGCGTGTCGGCGTCGATGAAGCCGCCGCTGTAGTCGAGCGCCCACTCGGCGCCGTCGAGGCCCGCGCGAACGACCAGCCATTCGCCCGGGAAGGTCAGGCGGCTCTCGCCGCCGGGGAACCTGTGGACGACGGCGTCCTCCAGGTAGTGCGCGACGGTGAAGTACTCGCCCGTCGCCGGTGAGATGTGGACGAGCACGTCGTCGACGCCGGCGAGGCTGTGGACGATGGTGTCGCCGTCGAGCCGGCCCCAGTAGAGAGGTGCGGCGTCCTGGCCTTCGCCGATGGACAACGCGACGTGCACGCCGTCGGGGTGGAGGTGGTGCTCGGAGCCGGCGGCGGTCACGTCGGCCAGGGTCGTCCGGGCGAGGATCCGGCCCGTCACGGCGTCGAAGACCATCCACAGGTCGCCGCCGTAGGGGGTCGCGCACGGGCCGGGGACGGTCGCCCACACGTGGCGGCCGTCGGCGGTGACGACGGCCGAGCCGGACCCGTCGCCGATGACCCAGTCGGTGTGCTTGAACATCCAGCGCATCCCCTCGGCGTCGATCGCGGTCAGGGTTTCCCGCCCGGGCACGACGATCAGGTTCGCGCCCGGGGTGACGGTGAGCGGCCTCGTCACCAGCTCCGGCAGTCGGTAGACCGCCGCCGGCGTGAGGTCGGCGGCGAGGAGGGTCAGGGTCGAGAGGACGCTGACGGCGGGGCCGGCGTGGAGCCGCGTCCCTTCGGGGAAGGGCACCGAGGCGACGAGCTCGGCGGTGACGCGTGGGGGCAGCGCGGACATGGCATGACTCTAGGACCTGGCGGGGACGGTCTCGCTCCGTTGGGCCGTTCCGGCGACCCCGCGCGTCACGCGCTTGGCGATGAGCGCGACGAGCTTGCGCGGTCGCCGCGGCATCAGGTGCGCGAGGGCGAAGGTACCGCGACCGGGGACGACGTAGCCGCGGTTGCGGGCCAGGGCCTTCAAGGCGGAGTCGACGACCCGTTCGGGCGTCTCGTACTTGCCGCCGATGGCCGCCTCCTCGGTGCCGATGACGTCGAAGAACGCCGTCTTGACCGGTCCCGGGCACAACGCGAGGACGTTCACACCGCGCCCCTGGTACTCGGCCCACAGCGCGAGGCTGAAGTTGAGCACGAAGGTCTTGGCCGAGGAGTAGACGCTGAAGTGCGGCGAGGTCTGGAAGGCCGCGACCGAGGCCACGTTGATCACGCCGCCGCGGCCCCGGGCCAGCATGCCGGGCACGAGCGCGTGGGTGAGGCCGACGAGCGCGGCGATGTTGACCATGATCTGCCGCCGGTCGCGTTCGGCGTCGACGTCCTCGAAGCGCCCGCAGGTGCCGAAACCGGCGTTGTTGATCAGCAGGTCGACGGGTTTCCCGCCCAGCGCGGCGACGATTCGTTCCGGGGCGTCGGGCTCGGCGAGGTCCTGGCCGATGACGTCGACGGCGATGCCGTGCTCACGACGGAGGCGTTCGGCGTGCGCCTCCATCACCCCGACCGAACGGGCGACGAGGACGAGGTCGTGGCCGTCGGCGGCGAGCCGGTCGGCGAAGGCGGCGCCGATGCCCGAGGAGGCTCCGGTGATCAGTGCGGTGGTCATGTCTGCTCCTTCGATCGGGGACTGCATCATCAATGTAGCAAGAAAATGCTTAACTGCAACACTGATGTAGCGGTTAATTCGTCAACGATGGCAGCCGTGTAGCCTTTGATGGTCGAAGGGAGACATCATGGCGGCCAAACCGCTCCGTGCCGACGCCGAACGCAGCGTCCGCGCGATCCTCGACGCGGCCCAGCGCGTGCTCAGCGAGAACCCCACCGCGTCGATGGAGCAGATCGCCGAGGCCGCCGGAGTCGCGCGCACGACCGTCCACCGGCGCTTCGCCAACCGCGAGGCACTGCTGCGGGCGATGGGGCTGTGGGCCTGGCAGCGGATCAAGGAGGCCATCGAGGCGGCCCGCCCGATGACCGCGCCGCCCATGGTGGCGCTGCACCAGGCCACCGCGAACGTCCTCGCCGTCAAGGACTCCTGGACCTTCGCCCTCGACAACGCCGACGCGACCGACCCCGAGACCGAGGCGGTCCGGGCCGAGGTCGCCGCGCTGCGCGACAACGCCTTCGCCGGCGCCCGCGACGCCGGGATCTTCGCGCCCGACGCCGACCTGGCCTGGCTGGCGCGCGTCTACATCGCCCTGATCAGCGAGAGCGTCCACGGGCAGGACGAGGCGGGCGACCCCGACGTCCTCGCCACCCGCGTCCTCGACACGCTCCTGCACGGATTCGGGCCGAGGACGTGAAAAGAGCGGGCGGCCGAGGCCACCCGCTCTTTCGAGGATCGCGTGTCTAGTTCTGGTCGCGCCCGCTCTGCTCGGCGAGGAAACGCTCGAACTCCGAACCGAGCTCGTCGGCGGTCGGCATGTGCTCGGAGGTCTCGGCCAGCAGGCTGCGCCGGTTTCCCGCCTCGGTGAACACGTCGTACTGCCGTTCCAGGGCGGCGACGACGTCGGCGACCTCGTTGGAGTTCTCCACCTGCCGGGTGATCTCGGCCTCGGCGCTCTCGGCGGCGTCGAGCAGCGGACCGCCGGGCAGGGCCAGGCCGGTCGCGTCGGTGACCGCGTCGAGGAGCCGCACCGACGACGAGGGGTACGTCGCCTGCGCGAGGTAGTGCGGGACGTGGACGGCGTAACCCATCGCGTCGTGCCCGTTCTCACCGAGCCGCAGCTCCAGCAGCGCCGAGATGTTCCCGGGGACCTGGAGCGTGTTGAGCCAGGGCGAGTGGTCGGGGCCGAGGAGGGCCTCGCGGGTCGCGTGGGCCGTCACGCCCAGCGGCCGCGTGTGCGGGACGCCCATCGGGATGCCGTGGAAGCCGACGGTGAGGCGGACGCCCCACTGCTCGATCAGGTCCTGGACGGCGCGGGCGAACAGTTCCCACTCGCGATCCGGTTCGGGGCCGGTGAGCAGCAGGAACGGCACGCCGGTGACGTCGTGGAGGAGGTGGACCGCCAGCTCGGGGGACTCGATGCCCTCCCAGTGGTCGGAGGCGAAGGTCATCGGCGGCCGCTGGGAGCGGTAGTCGACGAGACGGTCGGCGTCGAAGCGGGCGATCACCCGGGGCTCGAACTCCTCAAGGAGGTGCTCGGTGAGGGCGCGCCCGGCCGAGCCGGCGTCCATGAAGCCGTCGAACTGGTGCAGCATGACGGCCCCGGACAGCTCGGGGATGTCGGGGTCGAGTTCGTACAGGTCACGTGGATCGCGCACCGGTCAACCTTCCATCGGCGTTAGTGACTGAATCTCTGCAACATAAGGACGGACGGTTTCCTTCCTTCCGGGCGGGAAACCCACGCCTGAGGTGACGTATGCCACTCTCGTCGGCGTCCATGCCGAGGGGTTTCGCGAGCGCGGGCGCGAGCGGGTAGACGCGTTCGGCAGGGAGGAGCCGGCGGGCCGCGGCGGTGTCGCCGCGCAGGATGAGGCCGGCGGCCTTGCGCACGCGCGGGGTCAGGTCGGTGATGTCGCGGACCCAATCCTCGGCGAAGGCGCGGATCAGGCCCCGGCCGACACCGACCTGGATGCTGTAGTGGTTCGCGGGCGCCCCGCGCAGGGTCCGCTCGGGGTCCCACTGCACGTGGACGTCGGCGCGGGCCAGTTCTCGCGGGTCGCCGGTGGTGAGGGCGGCGGCGCCGAGCGCGGTTTCCCACCCGGCGCGGGTGATGCGGACGGCGAGGACGCGTTCCTGGCCGGGCCTGCGGGCGCGGTCGCTGCGGTGCATGAGCCAGGTCAGCGAGGGCTTGAGCCAGGTCATGCGGCCGAAGGAGAAGGGCGCGACGAAGGTGCCCGCGGCGAGGGCGGCGTCGGCGATGCGGTCGCCGTAGGCCTGGTAGATCACGATCGTGGCATCGTCGAAGTCGGCGCGGATCTCGCGGGACGCGGTCATGGACGTACGGTGCCGGGGTTTCGCGCTTCGGCGCGAGGGTTTTTCGGCGGGCGGCGGGGTTAGGGGAGGATGGCGCGGTGAAGCTTTCTCCCCGCCGACGGCTGTTCGCGCTCGTCACCGTCTGGGCGGTGCTGCTGGCCGGGCTGGCCTTCCTGTGGCCCGACGGGAGCCCGACCGTGCGCGAGCAGGTCACCGTGGGCGAGTCGCGGCCGGACATCGAGGCGGCCGTCGCGGCGGCGGTGACGGCGGCGTCGGGCTACGACGACGCGGTGTTCACCGTCGGCGCGTTCGCGAAGGAGGCCGACTGCTCGCTGACGCCGGTGCGGGGTGGGGTCGTGTACGCGCAGGTGGTGGCGCTGTACGCGCGGCCGGAGAACGCGAAGTCGGTGCTGAACCGGCTGTTCGAGACCCTGCGCGAGCCCTACGACCTCGTGGGCAACGGTGAGGGTGCCTACCTCGGCTACGCCGGGCCGTTCGTCACAGCGGAACTGTCCCTCGCCGATGACATGGCGGTGACATGGCGGCTGAACACCGGCTGTCGTCCGCTCGATGAGCCGACGGCGCAGCTGGCGACGGTCGGGGTGCCGTCCGAGGCCGCGGCGTCGGTCGCGGCGACGCTCGGACTGGCCGGGGGCCGCTGGACGCGGACGGGAGGTGGGTGCGCCGAGACGGTGACGACGGCGAGCGCCGCGCCGGGCGCGGCCGGTGTCGCGGTGACGGCCGACGCGGTGACGCGCGCGGCCGAAGGCGGCTGGGTGACCTACGCGGGCCCGGAGGGCGCGCCGACGTGGCACGTGGGCGTGGGGGCGGATGGCGCGGCGACGGTCCTGGCGTGGGACGCCGAGGATGGAGTCGCGCGGGTGAACGGGACCGTGGGGCGCGGCTGCGCGTAGGGCGACGCCCACCCGGAACGTGAGGAAATTCCGTCCGGGGGATGCGCGCACGCGCGAGTCACGGCACACTCGGGCGTTGTGAGCCCCGAGGAACAGCCCGAGGACGCCGACGACGGCGAGCCGGCCGACCGCGTCTACGCGCCCGTCCTCGGCGTCACACTCGCCTGGTACGTCGTCCCGGGGCTGCTCTTCGTCTTCTGGTCGATGCTCTTCGGCGGGGGTGCCGCCGCGTCGGCGTGCGGGCCCGGCCTGACCTGTGACCAGGCGGGTGACGACCCTCGGCTGGCGCTCATCTCGGCCCTCCCCTGGCTGGGCCTGGCCTTCCTGTCGAGCCTGCTGACCGCCGTCCTCCTGCGCATGATCGCGACGACCTGGCGCGCGATCAGCGCGGGCACGGCGGCGGCGGTGATCGGGGCGGGGATGTCGACGTTGCTGCTGGAGTTGATCACGTGAAGGGGTGGGACGGTCGGCTCACCGTTGCCCGCGTCTGGGCCGCGCCGTGGCGTGGGAGCGGCGTCGCGGCGGCCACCGTGCGAACGGGCCGGCGGGCGTCGTGAAACTCCGGGCTCGACGAACCCGGTTCGGTCGCCCGTGATCCTCAGGTCCGCGTCTCATTCCGCGATGTCACGAGAGCGCGTGGCGCGGCCGAGCCGCCGCTGCCGTGACCGGGACGGCGGGGTCGCGGCGGTGTGATCACGGTCCGGTGGTCAACGGGCTTCCGCGGAGGTTACGGCCGGGTGGGCCGTGGCGTGATCCGCCTGAACGTCGTCGCCGCCCACGGCGCGGGCCGGGCGTCGTCGCCCGGCCCTTCACCGTCGCCTAACTGCCTTGCTTTTCTCGCGCGTCCCCTACCCGATGCTGCTCAGGGCGTCGGCGGCCGCCGGGTCGCTGTCGCGCAGGAACTGCGCGCATCGCGCCGCCTCGTCGGCTTCGCCGATCTGGGCGGCGGCGACGCTGAGACGGTACAGCGAGGTGAGGAAACCACGGTTGGGCTTGTGGCTCCACGGGACGGGCCCGTGTCCGCGCCAGCCGTTCTTGCGCAGCTGGTCGAGCGCGCGGTGGTAGCCGGTGCGCGCGTAGGCGTAGGCGGCCACGTCGTCGCCGGCCTCCATCGCCTTCGCCGACAGCGCCGCCCAGGCGGCGGGGAAGTCCGGCCACTGACGCGCGACGTCGGCGGGGTCTTCGGTCTTGAGCGCCTCGACGGCGGGGGTGTTCTCCGGGAGCAGAGTCGCCGGGGGTTCCGGCATCAGGTTCTGCGGCGGCATATGGTCCTCCGGTGGTTGACGGTCGCCGACGGTTGATCAGTCTTTCAGGCGCCGACGACACACGATCCGGCCGCCTCCGGACACGGCTCCGGGGCGCCCGCGCGCACGGACGCCCCGAAGTCGCGTGCGGGTCAGGTCGACAGCAGCTCGCGGATCTCGGCCACCGGCGCGTTCCGCTTCACCGACTCGATTCCGTTGACCGCGCCCGTCCTCGACTCGTAGGCCTCCCCGACGGCGATGATCTCGCCGTTCCCCGCCTTGAGCCGCCAGCGGTACTTGCCTGCCTTGTCGGTGTACAGCTCGAATTTCCCAGCCACGTCGTCCCCCTCTGGCCGAGATGAATAGAAGTATTCACATTGTTGCCGATATGGCACGGCCGAGGTGAAGGTTTCTCGTACTACCTGGCGGCGGCGGGGGAGTTCACCCCACCAACCCCGTCTCGTAAGCACAGATGACCGCCTGCACCCGGTCGCGCAGCCCCAGCTTCGACAGCACCTTCGACACGTGCGTCTTCACCGTGTGCTCGCTGACCACGAGCTCGCCCGCGATCTCGGCGTTCGACATCCCCCGCCCCATCAGCGTCAGGATCTCCGTCTCGCGCGCGGTCAGCGCCGCCAGCCGCTCCGACGCCGACACGCCCGGCGCGCCGGCGGGCCGCGTCGCCGTCAGGTCCGAGATCAGCCGTCGCGTGACCGACGGGGCGAGCAGCGACTCACCGGCCGCGACGACGCGCACGGCGTGGACGAGGTCGTCGCGCCGGACGTCCTTGAGCAGGAAACCGCTCGCGCCCGCGTACAGGGCCTCGTAGACGTAGTCGTCCTGATCGAAGGTCGTGAGCATCAAGACCTTCGTCTCCCCCGCCGCGCACACCTGCCGGGCCGCCTCGATCCCGTCCATCACGGGCATGCGGATGTCCAGCAGCAGCACGTCGGGCCGGTGTTCGCGCACCGCGCCGACCGCCTGGGCACCGTCGCCGACCTCGGCGACCACCTCGATGTCGTCCTGCGCGTCCAGGATCATGGCGAAACCGGAGCGGACCAGCTCCTGGTCGTCGGCGACGACTATGCGGATCATCCCGCGACCACCCGTTCCTCCCGCGCCAGCGGGAACTCCGCGTTCACCTGAAACCCGCGCCCGCCCGGCCCGGGCCCGAAATCGACGCGGCCACGGTGCGCGGCCACGCGCTCGCGGAAGCTGATCATGCCGTGCCCGCGTCCGTCGCCCACGGTGGGGCCGACGCCGTCGTCGACGACGGTCACCGCGACGACGTCTCCCCGCCAGTCGAGGCGCACGGCGACCCCGCTCGCGCGGGCGTGCTTGACGACGTTGGTCAGCGCCTCCTGCACGATCCGGTACAGCGACACCTGCACGTCGGCGTCCAGCGCCACGGGCGTCCCGGTCACGGTCAGTTCGGCGCGTGGACCGGTCGCGGAGACCCCGGCGACGAGCGCGTCGAGGTCGCCGATCGTCGGCTGCGGCACCCGCACGGCGTCGCCCTCCTCCTCCTTGAGGACCCCGAGCATCCGGCGCAGCTGCGTCATGGCGTCGCGGCCGGACGCGGCGATCGCGTCGAAGGCCCGTTCGGCGCGCTCGGGATCGCGGCGGACCGCGACCGGCCCCGCCTCGGCCTGCACGATCATGATGCTCACGGCGTGCGACAGGACGTCGTGCATGTCGCGGGCGATGCGGGCGCGTTCGGCGACGACGGCCCGGTCGGCCTCGGCCTTGCGGGTGAGTTCGATCTGCTCGGCGCGGGCCTCAACGGCCAGGGCGCGTTCCTGCCGGTTGTTCTGGAGCCGGCCGAGGGCGTAGGCGCCGAAGTAGGTGAAGAACGTGAAGAGGTACTCGCGGGCGCCGTTGGAGTTGGCCGCCACGGCCAGTGGGATCACGACCATGGCCAGCCCGTTCATGACCATCCGCTGCCTCAGCGGGGAGACGGCCGCGACGGTGTAGGCGGCGATGAGGCCCGCGTAGGGGAGCGGTTGCCCGACGCCGTCGATCATCTGGTTGATCGCCATCGGGATGTTCGTCGCGATCAGCACCATGAGCGGGAAACGCCGCCGCCACACCAGCGGGAGCGCGCACAGGCAGGTCAGGAAGTACGACGTCGTCGAGCCGTAGGGCAGGCCCTCCGGCCGCGGAACGATGAACTGGACCGACAGCGCCAGCCACACCAGGGCCGTGATGGCCGTGTCGACGATGTAGGGGTTGGCGGAGGCTACCCGGCGGACGAGTTTCCCCGCCCGCCCCTGCCACTCGCGCAGCACCGGCATGGACTTGTCGAGCCGGGCGCGGACGGCGGTGGCGAGCGGGGGCATGATCGACTCCTGGGTGGTGCGGAGTCGATCAGTGTGCCACCGGCGCCTCGGCGTTGACGACCAGGTCGGTCACCTCGGCCAGTTCCTTCTCGCCCCCCGGCGCCGGGTGCAGGCGCGAGATCCAGATCGCGAGTGCCCCCACGATCACGATCGCCCCGCCGAGTGTCGCCCCCACGAAGGCGATGTCGGTCCACAGCGTCATTTCGCCCATTGCCCGTCCCCTCTTCCATGTTCCTGTGATTACCAAGACGTGGTCTGGGGCCGTTCAGGTTGAGTCGGAAGCGCTTCGGTTGTGCGGCGATTCGGCCACGGAGTGTGGGCTAGCCCACCCCGTCGAACCTGCCGAGTGCCCCAAGCACTTCCCGTACCGTCCACGCGGGCCGGCGTCGCAGCGTCTCCCCCAGGCGCCGGATCGCCCCGGGCAGCGCGCCGACGCGCGCGACGAGTTCGGCGACGGCCTCGGTTTCGCCGCGCAGCCGCTCCTCGCCGGCGATCCGCCCGAGCAGCGCCCACGCCTGTTCGGCGGGAAACGCCCCGAGGGTCATGGCGTAGGCGCCGTCGACGGCGAGCCGTGCCCTGGACGTGAGGATCGCGAAGCAGCCGGGCCCGTCGGGGAGCAGGGGCGCGGCCTGTTCGGCGCTGCGGCAGTCGTCGAGGACGACGAGGGTCTTCGCCGAGGCCGTGGTCTCCCGCCAGCGCGCGGCGGCGGTCTCCAGTGACGCGCCCGCGTCGGGCATCAGCGAGTGCAGCGCGTCGAGGGGCGTGCGCGGACGGCGGCCGCGGCCGCGCAGGTCGACGTAGTGGACGGCCGTGAAGCGGGAGGCGAGCCGGTGCGCGGCCCGCAGGGCGAGTGCGGTCTTGCCGATGCCGGGCGCCCCGCCGATCGTCACGATCCCGGTCGCGCCCGTGGAGTGCGTGACGTGGCCGAGGATGCGGGCCAGTTCACCGGCGCGTCCGGTGAAGTCGCCGGTGTCGTCGGGGAGCGGTGTCGCCTTCGCCGGCGACGACCCGCGCAGTCCGCTCCACGCCTCGACCCAGCGACCGGGCGCGTCGGCGGGTTCCCGTCCGGCGGCCCGGTAGCAGGCCGTCACGTAGGCGTCCACA
The DNA here is from genome assembly GCF_014202425.1 of Phytomonospora endophytica. Lineage (GTDB taxonomy): Bacteria > Actinomycetota > Actinomycetes > Mycobacteriales > Micromonosporaceae > Phytomonospora > Phytomonospora endophytica. Next base: position 83,734 of record NZ_JACHGT010000008.1, read on the forward strand.
AAGGACTTCCGGGGCAGTTGCGGCAGGCGCACCCCGCGCAGCACGTAGGAGATCGTCGAGACGGGCAGCGCGTCGACGGTGTCGCCGCCGTTGGTGGTGGTCGTGCCGCCCAGGACTCGAAGGCTGCGCAGGGAAGGGTTTCCCGCCCAGGCGCGCAGGGCCGACAGTGACGCGACGAAGGCGGCGGCGTCGGCGGTGGCCGGGTCGGGCGGAGGAGGGGCGCCCACGGAGTCTCCAGTGTCGACGGACGGCGGCGTCTAACAAGGTCTCACATTGTCCACAGCCGCCTCACACCGCGCACCCCTGTAATTCTGCGCGACCCCTTGGCCACAAGGGGTTATACCCATTCCTCCCCGGTGATGCGCTGATAGGCCTCGATGTAGAGCAGCCGCGTCCGGTTGGCGATCTCGGTGGGCAGCTCGGGCGCCGCGGTGGTCTTGTCCCAGCCGGAGTCCTCGGCCCAGTCCCGCAGGAACTGCTTGTCGTAGGACGCCTGCCGCGCGCCGGGCTTCCACTGGTCGAGCGGCCAGAAGCGCGAGGAGTCGGGGGTGAGGACCTCGTCGGCGAGCACGATCTCGCCAGCCTTGTCCAGCCCGAACTCCAGCTTCGTGTCGGCCAGGATGATCCCGGCGTCCTCGCAGCGTTCGGAGCCCAGCTCGTAGATGCGCAGGGTCAGGTCCTCCAGGTCGGCGGCCCGGTCCTCGCCGAGGAGCTCCTCGACGCGCTCGTAGGTGATGGGCTCGTCGTGGTCGCCGACGTCGGCCTTCGTGGACGGCGTGAAGATCGGCTGCGGCAGCGCTGAACCGTCGAGCAGTCCCGGCGGGAGTTCGACGCCCGACACCGTGCCGCTCTTCTCGTACTCGCGCAGGCCGCCGCCGGTCAGGTAGCCGCGGGCGACGCACTCGACGGGCAGCATGTCGAGCTTCTTGCAGCGGATGGCGCGCCCGGCGAACTCCTCGGGCACGTCCTCGGCGGAGATGACGTGGTTGGGGACGAGGTCGGCGAGCTGTCCGAACCACCACAGGGACAGCGCGGTGAGGATGCGGCCCTTGTCGGGGATGGGGGTGGGGAGGACGACGTCGAAGACGCTCACGCGGTCGGAGGCAACGAGGATCAGGTCGCCGCGGTCTTCGTAGACGTCGCGGACCTTGCCTGAGTGCAGCAGTCGCATGATCGGCACGCTACCCGGAGGGGGCACTGTCGCCCTGCCGACACTCCCCCGTTCGGCGCAGGTGAGGACCCGTATGGGGGCCAACTGGCACGAAACCGGGTTGGCGCCCGTCACACCTGTCGGGGATCATTCCAGGATGCAAACGCCGCAGAAGCTCCCCGTGGCGCACGCGGCCCGCAAGCCGGAACGCGCGCCCGTCGAGCTCAAGACCTCGGATCTCCTGCCGATCGTCATGAACTACGACGACGACATGGACGCCTTCGACGTGATCGACGCCCTCGCGCTCGGCCCCTACGTCCGCGGCGACTATCCGCACGCCCGCTCCAAGTGGATCAACCGCATCCGTAAGGACGCGACGCTGCTCCCGCCCGACGCGCACGTCATCCGCACCGCCGAGCAGGGCGGCCAGCACGCCTTCCTCGCCTCGGGCGAGAACTGGCTGCTCCAGTCGATCCGCTGGTCGAGCGGCAACGGGCGGGTCCGCGTGTCCGCGCGCACCGCCGAGCTCGCCGAGACGATCCTGAAGGCGGCGACGGAGGGCGTGGAGGAACCCGAGCCCGAGGACGACGACACCGTCATCGACATCGGTTTCTGGCACATGTCGATGCCGCGCGCGAACCGTCTCGTGCGCACCATCGAGATCCCGAAGTGGGCCGACATCCGCGGCAACTACGCGACCGGCTCGGTCGGGCAGCTCGACTCGCTCATGGCGACGACGCCCGACAACATCTCCGGCCGCCTGCTGCTCCTGCACGGCCCGCCCGGTACGGGCAAGACGACGGCCCTGCGCGCCCTGGCCAACGAGTGGCGTTCGTGGTGCCGCATGGACTGCGTCCTCGACCCGGAGCTCTTCTTCGGCGACCCGGGCTACCTCCTCCAGGTCGCCCTCGGCGACGACGACGGCGACGAGGACGAGAAGAAGTGGCAGCTGTTGCTCATCGAGGACTGCGACGAGCTCATCCGCGGTGAGGCGAAGGCCGCCGCCGGGCAGGCCCTGTCGCGCCTGCTCAACCTGACCGACGGCCTGCTCGGGCAGGGCCGCAACCTGATGATCGGCCTCACCACGAACGAGGACCTCACCCGCCTGCATCCCGCGGTGATCAGGCCCGGGCGCTGCCTGGCGCAGATCGAGGTCGGCCGTTTCCCCTACGACGAGGCCGTGACCTGGCTCGGCCGCCGCGACGGCATCGCCGGCGGCGGGGTGACCCTCGCGGAGCTGTGCGCGCTGCGCAGCGGCGAAGTGCTCCAGGCGGGCGTCGAGGAGCTGCCGACGGGGGCGTACCTGTAATCGCCTGCGGTGGGACGCGCTCCACGGCGACGATGTGGGCGTGAACGTTCACGAGGCCACCGCGATCATCAACTACCCGGCAGAGGTCGATCCTCTCTCGGTGCTGGACGGGTTGTCCCTCGACGCCTACCTCCAAAACGACTTCCCGCACGCCTGCACGCGCTCCATCGACCGGCTCCGCAAAGGCCATCCGCTGGTCCCGGCCGGCGCGGAGCTGCGGCGGAGCGTCGACAGCGACGCCAGCGTCTCCTACCTGTCCCACGGCGAGGACTACGTCGCCCTCGGCGTGCGCTGGGCGTCGGGAAACGGCCGGGTCCGGGTCGTGGCGGCCACCCCGGAGGTGGCGCGGACGGTCGTCGACGAGGTCGTCGCCGCCGCCGAGGAACCCGAGGAGGCGCAGGACTCCGGGACGATCGAGATGGGCTTCTGGTTCGTCGGGAAACCCATCGCGCACCGCCTCGCGCGTTCGATCGAGATCCCGTCGTGGGAGACGATCCGCCCGAACTACCCGGCCTCGGCCCTCGGGCGCCTCGACGCGCTGATGGCCGTGAAGTCCGAGCACGTGCGCGGGCACCTGCTGCTCCTGCACGGCCCACCCGGAACGGGGAAGACCACGGCCCTGCGCGCCCTGGCCAACGAGTGGCGCGACTGGTGCAAGACCGACTGCGTCCTCGACCCCGAGGTGTTCTTCCAGGACACCGCCTACCTGATGCAGGTGGCCCTCGGCGACGACTACGACGACGACGAACGCTGGCAACTGCTCATCATCGAAGACTGCGACGAACTCATCCGGGGTGAGGCGAAGGCCGCCGCCGGGCAGGCGCTGTCACGGCTGCTCAACCTCACCGACGGCCTGCTCGGGCAGGGCCGCCGCATCCTCGTCGCGCTCACCACGAACGAGGACCTCGCGCGCCTCCACCCCGCCGTCGTGCGGCCCGGCCGGTGCCTCGCGCAGATCGAGGTCGGCCCGCTGTCCCACGCCGAGGCCGTCACCTGGCTCGGGACCCCCGACGGGATCGCCGCAGGCGGCGCGACCCTCGCCGAACTGTGCGCGCTGCGCGAAGGCGAGGAGACGGTCGCGGGGGACACCGCGCTGCGGACGGGTCACTACCTGTGAACCGCCGACTGTCCCACCCGGCGCCTACCCTGCCCGCATGATCAACGTCCTCGCGGTCGAGAACTACCGCTCGCTGCGGCACCTGGTCGTGCCGCTGAGCGGGATCACCGTCGTGACCGGCGCCAACGGCAGCGGCAAGTCGAGCCTTTACCGGGCCCTGCGCCTGCTCGCCGAATGCGCACGCGGCGGCGCCGTCGCGGCCCTCGCCGCCGAAGGCGGACTCCCGTCGACGCTGTGGGCCGGCCCCGAACACCCCGGCCGCGGGCCCGTCCAGGGCACCGTCCGTGACGGGCCCGTCGGCCTGCGCCTCGGCTTCGCCGCCGACGACTTCGGCTACGCCGTCGACCTCGGCCCGCCACCGCCGACGCGGTCGGCGTTCGCGCTCGACCCGCAGATCAAGGTCGAAGCCGTCTGGGCCGGACCCTTCCTGCGCCCGGCCGCACTCCTCGCCGAACGCAACGGGCCGCGCATCAAGGTCCGCGACGGCCGCGGCTGGGCCGTCCTCGACCACCGCCCGGCGCCCTTCGACAGCATGATCGGCGAACTCGCCGACCCGCGCCACGCCCCCGAGCTCCTCGAACTGCGCGAACGCATCCGCTCCTGGCGCTTCTACGACCACCTGCGGACCGACGCGGGCGCGCCCGCGCGCGGCTCGCACATCGCGACCCGCACGCCCGTGCTCGGCCACGACGGCGCCGACCTGGCCGCCGCGCTCCAGACCATCATCGAGATCGGCGACCACACCACCCTCGAAACGGTGATCGACAAGGCCTTCCCCGGCTCGCGGCTGAAGGTCGTCGCCGACGGTCCCGCCAGGCTCGCCGTCGAGCTGCGACAGCCCGGGCTCCTGCGGTCCCTCGGCGCGGCGGAACTGTCCGACGGGACGCTGCGGTACCTGCTGTGGGCGGCGGCGCTGCTGACGCCGAGACCGCCGGAACTGTTCGTGTGCAACGAACCCGAGACGAGCCTGCACCCCGAACTGATCGGGCCGCTCGCCGAACTCATCGCGGCGGCGTCGGCGCACACGCAGGTCGTCGTCGTGAGCCACTCGGCGCCGCTGGTCGCCGCGCTCGAAGAGGTCGGCGCCGGGACGGTGGAACTGCGTAAGGAGGGCGGACGGACCATCGTCGAAGGGGAAGGACCGCTGGACGGGCCGCCCTGGTACTGGCCGAAGAGGTGAGCCGTCACCAGTCCGCGCCGGCCCGCCGGATCGCGCCCAGCGACAGGCCCGTCTCGTCGAAGAGGTAGGCCCGCATGAGTTCGAGCCTGGGCGCGTAGACGTGCACGCTCACGGCCGGTTCGGCGCCGTCGTTGCGGACGGCGTGGACCGTCCGCGGCGACACCGCGACCGACTCCCCGGCCGTCACCTCCCGCGACGACAACCCGGGGAACAGGCCCGGCACGACCGCGTACTCCCGCAGCCGCCCCGAAACGACCGTGAACCCCGCCTCCGACGGGCGGTGCTCGCCGCCGTGGTCGTGGAGTTCCGTGCCCTGGCCGGGGAGCCAGGCCATCAGCCAGGCCTCGTGGTCGGGTGCTGAGATGAGTCGCCGCGCGGTGCGGCTGCGTTTCGAGAAACGCGGCGGCACCGTGATGGAACCGGCGTAATACGCCGAAAGGGCGGAAAGAACGGTGTGGGTGAGAGAACTCACGAATGACCCTTGTGGACGGTGCCCGGTCGGTGCGCGGGCAGAAGGCGGTCGGCTGTTCGGGTTAACGACAGCGACAACAGGCGCCGGATGTGGCGGCGATCACTCGAATGAGGTCCACAATCGGCCATGTTAACGCACAGACTGTCCGGCGGGTTGTCACGCTGCGCTGATTTTGTTGTGGGGGCGCGAAAAACTGCCGTTCCGGGCTTCAGTTGTCCCCCGAACGTGCAGTACTCTCGCCGATGGTCCGCCCGCTGAAGAAGGAGCGAATGTTGCTCGGGAAAGCAGCACGCAGCAAGTCACGCCTACGCGCACTCGGTGTCATCGCGCTCGCTGCGGTCGGAGTCCTCCTTGCGTCCGCCTCTCCCGTCTCGGCCGATCCGGTCGACGACAAGGAGAAGGAGATGGAGACGCAGTACCACGATCTGGAAAAGATCATCGAGGACTACAACAAGGTGAACCTTGAGTTCAAGGACACCAAGCGGAAGATCGCCAAGCTCGAAAAGAAGCTGAAGCCCTTCGAGGAGAAGCTCGACGTTCTCTACGAAGAGGTCGGCAAGATCGCCTCCGCGTCCTACATGGGCGGCAACATGTCCGGTCTGACCGCGGTCTTCACGACCGGTTCGGCCGACAACCTCGCCGACCGCATCACGCTTCTCGACCAGGTCACCGTCGACGATCACGACGCCATCACCGCGCTCAACGACGCGAAGGCCGATCTCGACGAGCAGAAGCGCGTCCTCGACGGGCTCTACAGCACCCAGTCGGAGCAGGAAGGCGAACTGCGCGAGAAGAAGGAGACGATCGAGGCCGACCTCGACCGGCTCCAGGACGAGCGCGAGACCGCCTACCGCGACTCCCGCGACGTCGCCGACGACGGCTTCATTCCGCCGTACGTTCCCGGCGACCGCGGCAAGGTCGTCCGCTTCGCCCTCAAGCAGGACGGCGAGCCGTACGTCTTCGCCGCCGCCGGCCCCGACGGCTGGGACTGCTCCGGACTGACCCTCGGCGCGTGGGGGCAGGTCGGTGTGAACCTGCCGCACAACGCCGAATCGCAGTGGAACATGGTGCAGCACATCTCGCGGGATGAGTTGCAGCCCGGGGATCTGGTGTTCTACAACGGGCTGAGTCACGTCGCGCTGTACATCGGCGACGGGCACGTGATCCATGCGGCCACGAACTACTCGAACGTGTACGTGACGACGATCGACGCCGCCGCGAGCGACTACTTCGGCGCGGGACGCATCCCGGGCTGGTAACCCTCCGCGGAGTCGACTTCCGAGACCCCAATGCCCTCGCCCCCACCTGCCCCCGGGTGGCCGCGGGGGCATTGGTCTGCGCTGATCGGTCGCCGCGCTCCTCGCGACCGGGTCTCAAGATTCGCTCAAGGCCGCATCCGCCGCCCCGGCCTACGTTGACCGTTCCCCTTCGAAAGGAGCGCGTCCATGCGCACCAAGACCGTCGTGCGTGCCTCCATCGCCGCCACCGCGGCCGCCGTCGCCGCCATCGGCGCCGCGGCACCCGCGCAGGCCGCCGACGCCAACGCCTACTCCATCGACGGCGACGGCTACCTCCTCGGCGTCATGGTCCACCACGACGACGGCGACAAGTTCTACGTCGGCGACTCCCGCGCCGACGGGCACGGCGTTCGCGGCTACCTGTTCGACAGCAACGGCAACGTCCTCAAGACCATCTACAACGGCAACGGGACGGCCGGGCCCAGCGCCACCTTCTCCTACGACGTCCTCGCCGGCCGCGACTACACCATGAAAATCTGCACCGTCGACGGCTCAAACGACTGGAGCCCCACCAACTGCGGCTACCGCGCCATCACCGAGTAGAACCACTGACGGCCCGGGACCGAAGGGTTCCGGCCGTCGCGGCCGCGGAGCCGTCCCCTCCCGCCGACCACCACGGCAGGCCCGTCCACGTCCGGGAGTCCAACGCCACGGCGACCGGACCGCGTCCGTGTGCGACCTCGCGGACCCGAGAATCGCATGCGTGTTGGTGTCCGTTCGAGTGATTTGCGGCTATTAGTGGATTTACTCTCGGTGATCATGAGACGTCACATCGGCCATCTGCTCGCCTCCGGTGCCGCCGCCGCGCTCTGCGTGGTCTGCCTCCCCGGAATCGCGCAGGCCGCCCCAGGCAGCGCCACCTTCGTCTTCACCGGCGCTCCCCAGAACTTCACCGTTCCCGAGGGCGTCCGCTGCGTCCACGTCGACGCGTTCGGCGCGCAGGGCGCCGACTCCGGCAACGGGCCTCTCGGCGGCTCCGGCGCCGAGGTGTCGGCGGTCCTGTCCGCCTCCGGCGGCGACACCCTGGTCCTGGACGTCGGCGGCGCCGGCGAAACCGGCTCCGGGAGTGGGAGCCCCGGCGCGGGGGGCTACGGCGGTGGCGGCATCGGCGGGGCCTGGTACGCCGGCGGCGGGGGAGGCGCGACCACCGTGACCTTCGAGAACACGGCGATGATCGTGGCCGCGGGCGGAGGAGGCGGCGGCGGCTCCTTCAGCGGCACCGACGGGGCCGGCGGTGAGGGCGGCCGGACCGGAACCGACGGGGGCACGGCCTCGGCCGACCACGACGGCCGGGGCGGGAAGTCCGGCGGCTCCGGCGGCGCCGGAGGAGCGGGCGGTACGGACGCGTCCGGCAGCGCCGAGGCCGGCACGGCGGGCACCGCCGGGCAGGGCGGCGACGGCGGTGACACCAATGACCCGCACGACGGCGGTGGCGGCGGCGGAGGCGGCGGCGTGAAAGGCGGCGGTGGCGGCGGAGCCGGCGTCGTTGGCAACGTCGCGTCCGGTGGGGGCGGTGGCGGCGGCTCCAGTAAGGGACCCGACACCGCCGTGTTCACCACCGGCGCGCACAAGGGCGACGGCGAGGTCACCATCACCTGGGACACCGCCGACAGCGCGGACTGCCCTGAAACGCCCACCCCGTCGCCGTCGGCGCCGTCCTCGGCACCCGCGTCGACCCCGGCCTCACCCGGCGGCGGCAGTGGCAGCGGCCATCACGACGACGCCCTCGCCGAGACCGGCGGACGAGGCACCGCCCTCGCCCTCACCGGCACTGTCCTGCTGCTGGCCGGGGCCGGAGTGGTCGTCGCGGCCCGCCGCGCCCGCCGCGCGGACTGATCACCAGGCGAGTGCTTCGCCGCAAGGCACGTCGTGCGCGGACGTGGCGTTGGGTCTCGTGGTCGCATCAGGATCAACGCGGCGACGAGGACGGGCAGTGCCGTACCGGTGACGTAGAGGCAGGCGAGTGCTCGGTATTCGACGGACATGCGGAGATTCGCCTCTCCTGCGCGAGGCGGCCACCCCGGTTTTCGAGGCCTCGGGGTGGCCGCCGTTTCTCTGCCCCGGCGCGGATGCGGTGTTCGCGGAAAAGTCGGACGGCCCGCGCGACGAGTTCGGCCGTGAGGTCGGGCGGCCCGCGCGGTGGTGCGAAGCCGAGGCGCCGAACACCGCGACACGCCCCGGCCCTCACCCGGCGGGGTATGTCCTTTATGGACCCGCACCCCTGTTGATCAGCGCCTCCACCTTCAGCGTTTGGGCCGAACGGGTGAGACGCGGGCCGCCGGCACCCCCGATGCAGTACAGTCGCCAACGGTCCGATAGCCGAAAAGGAGCAACTCGTGCTCGGCAAACCAGCACGCCGCAGTCTCCGTGCGTTCGCGATCGCCGCCCTGGCCGCCGGAACACTCATCTTCACGGCCGTCCCGGCGAACGCCGATCCGAGCGACACCATCGAAGACGAGATCGACCAGCAGTTCCATGACCTCGAAGCGGTCATCGAGGACTACAACGCGATCGCCATCGACTTCAAGGAAACAAAGAAGAAGGTCGCCAAGCTCGAAAAAGAGCTCAAGCCCTTCGAGGACGAGCTCGAAGTCCTCATGGTCGAGGTCGACGCCATCGCGTCGAACGCCTACATGGGCGGCTCCCTCTCCGGGATGACCGCGGTCTTCACGACCGGCTCCCCCGACAACCTCGCCGACCGCATCACCCTCCTCGACCAGGCCACCGCCGACGACGTCGGCGCGATCACCGAGCTCAACGCCGCCAAGGCCGAACTCGACGAGCGCAAATCCGTCCTCGACGGCCTCTACGAGACGCAGGCCGCGCAGGAGAAGGAACTCAAGGAGAAAAAAGAGTCGATCAAGGCCGACATCGACCGCCTCTCCGACGAGCGCGACACCGCCTACCGCGACGAGCGCGGCCTCTCCGACGACGCCTTCGTTCCCCCGCACGTCCCCGGTGACCGCGGCAAGGTCGTCGAGTTCGCCCTCGACCAAGAGGGCGACGCCTACGACATGAACGCCTCCGGCCCCAACGTCTGGGACTGCTCCGGCCTCACCATGGGCGCCTGGCAACAGGTCGGCATCAACCTCCCCCACAACGCCGCCGCGCAGTGGAACATGATGCAGCACATCTCCCGTGACGAGCTACTCCCCGGGGACCTGGTGTTCTACAACGGCCTCAACCACGTGGCCATGTACATCGGCAACGACCACGTCGTGCACGCCTCGACCTACGGCGTCGGCGTCATCATCTCGACGGTCGACCAGGGCGGCAGCCCGTACTTCGGCGCCGGCCGCATCGCGGGTTGGTAACCGAGCACGAACAACCCACAGACCAGCAGAGACAACGGACGCGCGGCCCCTCGGGGCCACGCGTCCGTTCGTTCGCAGGTCCGCGCGCTACTCCCCGACGGCCCCGTCCAGAGCCTCCCGAACAAGGTCGGCGTGCCCGTTGTGGCGCGCGTACTCCTCCACCATGTGGATCAGCACCCACCGCAGCGAGCACTCCTCGCCCCACGGCGTGCGGCCCTTGGCGTCCAGGTCGAGCCCTTCGATCGTCTTCCCCGACCGATCGCGCTCGGCCTTCCACGCCGCCATCGCCTCGCCGACGTCGGCGCCTTCCACGTCATCGAAGTCGGCGTCGCCGCGGTTGTCGAGGTCCAGCGCACGGGTGTAGTCACCGTCGCCGAAGATCTCGTGGAACCAGCCGCGCTCGACGCTCGTCGCGTGCCGGACGAGCCCGAGCAGTGTCAGCTTCGAGGTCCCGACCGACGCCGTCCGCAACTGCTCGTCGCCCAGCCCCGCGCACTTCCACGCCAGCGTCTCCCGCTGGAACTCCAGGAACCCTACGAGGACGTCGCGCTCCCCGCCGTACATGTGCTCCCCGTAGGGCCGATTGTCGGGCGGATTGGACATGTCAGCCGACTTTCGCCAGGAACGCCAGCACGCGCTCGGTGAACAGGGCGGCGGCCTTCTCGTCGTAGGACGGGAGGCTGCTGTCGGCGAAAAGGTGCTCCTCGCCGGGGTATAGGAACAGCGCGGCGTCGTCGGCCGACTTCACGAGGTCGCGGGCCGCGTCGATGTCGCCGCCCTCCTCGGCGAACCAGGGGTCGGCGTCCTTGGCGTGGATCTCGACCGGGACGCCCTCGGGCCATTCCTCACCGAACTCGCTCACCGGCACGCAGCCGCTGAACAGCAGCGCGCCCTTGGTACCCGGGCGCGTCTGCGCGAGCTTCTGCGCGGGCATCGCGCCGAGCGAGAAGCCGGCGTAGACGAGACCGTCGGGAAGCCCTTCGGCGTGCGCGACGGCCCGTTCGAGGACGACGCCGAACCCGGTCGCCTTCGCGTACCCGACGCCCTCGTCGAGGTCGTCGAAGGTGCGGCCCTCGTAGAAGTCGGGGGCGTGGACGGTGTGCCCGGCCGCGCGGAGGGTCTCGGCGAAGGCCTTGACTCCCTCGGTGAGGCCCTGTGCGTGGTGGAAGAGAAGTACCTCGGCCATGGTGGTTCCTTTCGTAGGTTCACCAGAGATCCTGCCCTCTATTCCCGACATCCTCTGTCGTAATCACGAGGCAGTATTGATCAATGCGCGCCTCCCGGATGATGACCCTCCTGCTGCACCTCCAGGTGCGCGGCCACGCGACGGGACGCGAGTTGTCGGAGTTGCTGGAGGTGAGCGAGCGAACCGTCCAGCGCGACGTCGACTCGCTGACGGCCTCGGGCATCCCCATCCGCTCCACGCGTGGACCGGCGGGCGGTTACCGCCTCGCCGGTGGCTACCGGACCCGACTCACCGGTGTCGGCCTCGACGAGGCCGGCGCCCTGGCCTTCCTCGGGCTCGCCGGACCGGCCGAGCAGCTCGGGCTCGGCGAGATGCTGGAGGGCGCGCGGATCAAAGTCTGGGCAAGCCTCACCGGCGAGGCGCGTGAGCAGGCGAAACAGACGGCGGAGCGGTTCCATCTCGATCCCATGCGCTGGTACGGGACGCCCGAGCCCGTGCCGATGCTGACGAAACTGGCGCGGGCGGCGTGGAGCGACCGTCGGGCCCGCATCACCTACGTGACCAAGGGGAGAGCCGGCGCGCGGGAGGTGGAGCCGCTGGGACTCGTCCTCGCGGCGGGAGATTGGTACCTGGTGGCCATGCGCGACGGGGAGCGCCGGACCTACCGGGTTTCGCGCGTCACCGAGGTCGAGTTGCTGGAGGAGCGCGTCGTCCGGCCCGAGGGCTTCGACCTGGGTGAGACCTGGGCCGCGTCCCGGAAGGAGCTGGAGAAGGAGGCGACGGCGATCGAGGTGACCTTGCGGGCGGACGCCGAGGTGCTGCCGAGGCTGCGCGGGATGATCCCCGTGCACGGGCATGGCCGGGTGCCGGTCACGGCGACCGAGCCGGTGGTGCTGACGGTGCCGTTCGAGAGCGAGTCGTGGGCGAGGTGGGCGCTGCTGGGTTTGGGCGCGACCGTGGAGGTCATCGCGCCCGAGAGCCTGAGGGAGTGGGTGTCCGGGCAGTTCAAGGCCGCGGCGGCGAGATACTGAACTCCATTGTTGGCAAGGCCAACGTTTTAGGTTATCGTTGGGCTCACCAACGTTGGTCAAGCCAACAAAAACTAAGGAGTCACCATGCCCGCCACCGCCGACCGCGTCGAGATCACCGAACTCTTCGCGCGCCTTGGCCACCTACTCGACGACCGCCGCTGGGACGACGCCGGCGAGGTCTTCGCCGAGGACATCGTCGGCCGCTCGCCCCGGGGCGAGATCAACGGCCTCACCGACATGCGCGCCTTCCTGCACCGCACCGAACCCAACGGCGAGCTCAGTCAGCACATCGCCACCGACATCGTCGTCGACTTCACCGGCGACGACGCGGCCACCGGCACCGCCAACAGCACCGTCCACTACTTCCGCGAGGGCGAAGCACCCCACCGCACGGCCGGGCTCCGGATGACCTGCGAGGTCGCGCGGACCGGATCCGGCTGGCGCTTCCGCGAGTACGGCATCACCCTGCTCTGGCTCCAGGGCGAGTAGTCCTCACCTGCGCGATACAACCTCCCGGCACTCCATCCGCATTGAACGGGTGCGGGCGTCGCCCGCACCCGGCGGTCGTCCCGCCGGGTCCCACGGCACGGGAGAGCGCGTGAAGAACAGGAAACTCCGATACGGCCTCGTCGTCCTCGCGGCGGCGGGAGTCGCCGCGCTGTCGGCGACGAGCGCCTACGCGTCGGGTCCCCTTGACTGGACCCAGACCACGACGCCCGAACCCGGTAACTGGTACTCCTTCGACGACATGGAGATCCTGTCCAAAAAGGACGCCTGGGCGAGCGGCGGCGGCCCCGACATACCGATGCTCGCCCACTGGAACGGCAAGGCCTGGGCGCAGACCGCCGCGCCCGCCGACGTCCTGTACGTCTCCGACATCGACGCCGCCGCCTCCGATGACATCTGGGGCGTCGGCGCGGGTGGCGAGACCTGGTACGAAGGTCGCGTCATGCACTACGACGGCGACGCGTGGACCGGTGTGAAGGCCCCGATGCCCGACGTCGGCCATAACGGCCAGGTCACCATGAACGACGTCGTGGCCGACGGCGACGAGGTGTGGGCCACCGGGATGGCCAACCGCAGTATCGACGGCGAGCGCGTCAACAACGGTTTCGTCCTGCACTTCGACGGGGAGACCTGGACCGTTGAGGAGCTGCCGATTCCCGCGGACTCGACCGATGTCCTGTACACCGGGCTCGCCGTCCTCGACGGCGGCGACGTCGTCACCACCGGCGTGCGCTTCGTGCCGATCCCCGAGGATCCCGACTTCTCCAGGGCCGAGCCCTGGGTGCTGCGTTACGACGGGGCACAGTGGACGAACGTCGGTTACGCCGACTTCGGCGAGGTCAGCAAGCACGGGGACCTGAGCGCCATGGCGGTCGACGCCGAGGGTGAGGGCATCTGGGCGTCGGGAACCCTGTGGCAGGACGGTGTCCCCGAGCCGTACCTCGTTCACTACGACGGCGACAGCGGCGAGTGGACGCGCCCGAAGCTGCCCACGGTCGCGGGCAGCGCCAACGGCGCCCTGGCCGTGGACAAGCGCGGCGGAGTCGTCCTCGGCGTCGCGATGAACGATGTCGGTGATGGCGGCGACCGGCTCTTCCACTACGACGGGCGGACCGTCGCGGAGTGGACCGGGCCGCAGCACGAGGGCCTCTGGACCTACGGGGTCGCGGCCTTCGTGCCGGGGACGAACACGCTGTGGCTCGTGGGCTGCACGCGTGAGGAGAACGGCCGGCCGATCGCCGGGATCGCGGCCCACGCCCCGGTTCCGCTGCGGCACTAGACAGGGAGCGGGCCGCCGCGCGGAACTCGCGTGCGGCGGCCCCCGGACCCCGTTAGGCTCCGCGAATGCCACTGGTACCCGCAGACTTCGACGTCCCGCTCGTTCTCGACTCGCCGCCGTTCTACCTCGAACCCCTGGGGCCGCAGCACAACCAGGACGACCACGGGGCGTGGACGTCCTCCGTCGAGCACATCCGTTCGACGCCCGGCTTCGGCAAGGGCTTCTGGCCGCCCGCCGAGGGCATGAGCCCGGCCCGCAACCTTGAGGACCTGCAAGGCCACGCCGACGACTTCGCCGCCCGCGAAGGCTTCACCTACACCGTCTTGGACCACGAGACGCGCATCGTGATCGGCTGCCTCTACATCTATCCACAGCGCGACGGCGAGCCCGGCACGCGGGTCCGCTCCTGGGTGACGGAATCGCGCGCCGAGCTCGATGCCCCACTGTGGAGGGTCGTGTCGGAGTGGCTCGAAGGCTGGCCGCTGGAGGGCGTCGACTACGACGCGCGATGACTCACCAGCTTCGTCCCGGAACCTCCGACCAGGCGGCGAGTCCGGTGCCCTCGCGGCCGCTCGGCTGGCGGGTCGAGCCGACCAGCCACAGCCGGTCGGTGCGCGGGATGTAGTCGGCGGTCAGGTAGGTCGCGAGATCCTTGTTCTCGGGCGCCTCGTAGTGGATCGGGAAGAAGCCGTTGAAGTGGATCAGTACGTCACCGGTCTCACCGAAGGGATCCCGGTTGGCGACCACGAGGACGTCACCGGCGGTGGAGACCGCGAGATCCGAGCCGAGCCCCTCATCGAGTTCGAGATCGGCGTCGATCCAGGTGCCCCGGCCGTCGTAGTGGCGAAGGTAGGGGCGCGGGGTGCCGTCGTCGGTCCAGGCCGTGCCGGCGATCCAGAAGCCCCGGCCGCGCCTGTCGAGGGCGACGCCGCCGACGTGGCCCGGGTCGAGATCGCCCGGCAGCGCGGGGAACGCGAGGTCCGTCCACTGTGCAGCGTCGCGTCGCTGGAGCCACGGCTCCGCGGTCGACCAGCCCGTACCCGGCTCCGGGACGTACTTGACGCCGGTGGTGTAGACCGTCCCCGACCGGGTCACGGCGAGGCCGGTGTACTCGACATCCGTGGCGCCGTCGGGGATCGGGAGTTCTTCGAGGGTCCAGGCACCGCCGGTCAGGTGCAGGGTGAAGCCCGAGGAGTAGCGCTCGTCCTTGATCTCGCGGTTGACCAGGCCGGTGGCCCAGACATCACCGTTTGCGAGCGGCTCCAGGTCGGCCATGTAGA
This sequence comes from Phytomonospora endophytica, assembly GCF_014202425.1. GTDB lineage: Bacteria > Actinomycetota > Actinomycetes > Mycobacteriales > Micromonosporaceae > Phytomonospora > Phytomonospora endophytica. The sequence continues at coordinate 98,857 of NZ_JACHGT010000008.1, forward strand.
CCTCGCCGTACTCGCCGGGATCGGGCAGCGGCACGGGGAGGTCCGCCCAGGCGGTTCCGTTCCAGTGCATGACGTGTCCGCCGCCGGGGCCCGTGCCGAGCGCCCAGACGTCGTCGGTGGCGCGGGCGCGGATGTCGTCGATGTACCAGAGTTCGGCGGGCAGCGGTGTCGTCGTCCACGCGGTCCCGTCCCAGTGCGCGGCAAGGGCCGTGCCGCGTCCACCGCCGGCCGCCCACACGTCGTCGTCGGCGATCGCCTCGACGGAGCCGAAGCTGTAGGGGGTCTCGGACGGCGGCGTGTCGGTCTGGATCCAGGAGAGCGGTCGCGGGATCTCGGCGGCCGCGGCCGCCGGGGCGGGTAAGGCGGTGGCCGCGGCGAGCGCGCAGGCGAGGGTCAGGAGGCGCTTGGAGGTCGAGGGCATGGTGGATCACCTTCCGTCGGCGAACGTCCTATGTAGAGGACGGTCGCGGGAGGCGATTCGGTTGTGGTCGTTGTCGGATCGGTGGGGGCCCGTTCGTAGTAGAAGTGAGAGACCGACCACGACCAGGGAGCACGCCATGACCGCGACCTACACCTTCGACGTCTTCTCCAGCCTCGACGGCTTCGGCACCGCCGGCGGGGACTGGACCGGCTACTGGGGCAAGCAGGGTCCCGAACTGCTCGCCCGCCGCCTCGACCTCTACGCCGGGCCGCAACGGATGGTCTTCGGCGCCGACACCTACCGCGCGTTCGCGGGCATGCTCGCCGCGGCCGCCGACGGTGATGACGCCGAGGTCCGCGACCCGTGGGTCACCGCGATGGTGAACACGCCCGCCTACGTCGTGTCGTCGACGCTGAAGGCGCCGCTCGACTGGCCGGACGCGACCGTCGTCGCCGGTGACGCCGCCGACGTCGTCGCGCGGCTCAAGGCCGAGTCGGACGTGCCGTTGCGCTCGCACGGGAGCCTGTCGCTGAACCGCGCGCTGATGGCGGCGGGGCTGGTGGACTTCGTGCAGGTGAGTCTGTTCCCGGTGATCACCGGGCGGAGCGGGACCGAACCCGTGTTCGGTGGTGCCGCCGACTTCGACCTGGAGCTGGTCGGCAGCCGGGTGCTGGACGGGCGCACGCACGAGCTGACGTACCGGCCCAGGTTGCACGGGTAGTGGGCGGCGGCGCCCGCGAATTCCTACCGCCCCGGCGGCCCGACCACCGAGTCGCGCACCACGACGTGCGTCCCCAGCATCACCCGTGCGCGTTCGTCACCGGGGCGTTGTGAGATCGCCAGGCGCGCGGCCGTGCGGCCCAGCTCCTGCACCGGGATGTGCACCGACGTGAGCGCCGGGTACAGGTCCAGCGCGATCTCGGAGTCGTTGTACCCGAGCACCGACACGTCCTCCGGTACGCGCAGGCCCGCGTCGCGCACGGCGTGCATCGCCGCCCCCGCGAGGATGTCGTCGAGGGCGAAGATCGCCGTGAAGTCGGCCGGGCCGCGGGCGAGGCGTTCGCGGACGCGGTCGTAGGCGAAGCGCCGCCCGAACTGTCCCGGCATCATCAGCGACTCGTCGACGGGGATGCCGTGGTCGGCCATCGCCCGCCGGTACCCGGCGATGCGGCCGTCGCCGGTGGTCTGCCCGGGAATGCCGCCCAGCAGGATGATCCGGCGGTGCCCGCGCGCGATCAGGTGGCTCGTCCCGGCGTGCGCGCCGCCCTCGTTCTCGTACTCCACCACCACGGCCGGGACGTCCGGCCCGATCGACGGACGTCCACAAAGGACGAGCCGCCCGCCGACGGAGGCGAGTCCGTGCGCGAACCGCGCCATCCGGTCGTGGTACTCCGGCGTCATCGCCACACCACCGACCAGGATCACCGCCTCGGCCCGCTGCTCGCGCATCAGGCCGAGGACGTCCAGCTCGCGCCCCACGTCGCCGTCGGTCGACACGTACATGCACAGGCGGCCCTCGACGCTGACGTAGCTCTCCACGCCGCTGGCGATGTCGGCGTAGAAGGGCGCGTTCATCGAGCTCGTCACGATCGCCACGAGCTTCGAGGAACTCCCCGACAGCGCCCGCGCGTGCGCGTTGGCGACGAAGTCGAGTTCCTCGATGGCGCGCAGGACCTTGGTCCGGGTGCGGGCGGCGACGGGATAGTTGCCGCCCAGCACCCGGGACACTGTGGCTACCGAGACGCCGGCGTGCGCGGCGACGTCCCTGATGGTGGATCGGGCCATGGTTAGAGGTTAAGGCGCTATTTCGACGCGGCGTACTCGGCGGCGAACTCTTCGGCGGCCTTCTGCCCGCCGTCGTTGTGCCACTTCGTCAGCACGGCGTCGTAGGTGGAGATGTCCTCACCGCGGAAGATGATGCCCATCCACGCGTCGGTCAGCGACTTCTGCAGCGCCGCGCCGTTCTCCGTCCACGCCTGCGAGCGGATGCCGTTCGAGGGGTCGGGGATCGTGATCGGCGCGACCTTCTTCTCCCACTCGTAGACGCGCTCGGTGGCGTCGGGGAAGCCCGAGTAGTGCAGGACCAGCGGCGCCGAGCCGAGGTACTTCACCGGGAAGTTGGTGGAGTTCTCGGTGTTGGTCCACAGGTCGGTCGGGACGGGCGTGCCCTTGTCGTCGCGGGTGAAGTGCGTGCCCTCGACGCCGTAGTTGAACAGCTCGAACTCCTTGGTGCCGAACGGCGCGGCCAGGAAGTTCGTGACCGCCAGCAGCATCTTGACGCGCGCCGGGTCGGCCTTCTTGAAGACGGTGTAGCCGAAGCGGCCGGTGCCGCCCCACGAGTTGCCGCCCGCGAAGGGCAGGCCGAAGTCGAGGGTCCACTTGTCCTTGGCGATCGCCAGGACCTGCGTGGAGTAGCCGCCCCAGCCGTCGCGGTAGGCCGCGACGGTCTGGTTGTTGAAGACCGTCTTCATGTCGGTGCCCGACGTGGAGGCGCCGTCGGGGTAGACCGAGCCGTCCTTGAACATCTGCTGGAGCATCACCAGCGTGTCCTTGTACTGCTGCGTGCCGAAGGCCGTGGCGAACTTGCCGTCGGCGCCGACGTCCCACACGTTCGGCGCGCCGAGCCCGCCGGCGTAGTAGTCGATGCTCGGGGCCATCGCGATGCCGAGACCGTAACGCTTGCCGCCGGTCACGCCCTTCATCGCCGCGAGGAAGCCGTCCTTGTCCCAGTCGGGCTTCGCGCCGGCCTTCTCGACCAGCGTGCGGTTGAGCATCAGCGAACCGCCGAAGATCGGGCGCTCGATCGGGATGCCGTACAGGCGGCCGCCGATGCGGCCGAGGCCCTGCCAGGCGTAGGCGGGGATGTTGGCCAGGCCCGGGTAGGTCTTGACCGCGTCGCCGCTGATGTGCTCGGAGATGTCGGCGCAGGCCGAGGCGATGAACTGCTCCTCGCGCGGGAGGACCTCACCGGCGCCGAACATCATGATGTCGGGCAGCTCGTTGCCCGCCATCATCGTGGCCATCTTCTCCTTGAAGTTGGCCGCGGGGATGACCTGGAGGTCCAGCTGGATGCCGAGGGCGGCGTTGATCGCCTGGCGGAACTTGTTCTGCTCCAGCGCGGTCGGCGGGACGCCGTAGGTGATGACGCTCGCGGTGACGGCCGAACCGTCGCCGGGGGTGTCGAAACCGGCGGGCTTGATCTCCGTCGGGTAGTTCAGGTAGGCGTTCTGGACGCCCTTGTCGTCACCGGGCAGGTCGGGCGTCGGCCCGACCAGCGGCACGTACGCCGGGTACGGCGCCAGTTCCTTGCCTTCGTTGCCGACGTCGCCGGAGTTGCCGTCGGACGAGCAGCCGATCAGCGCCGGAGCGCCGGTGATGGCCACGGCGCCGGCGCCGAACAGCCGCAGGGTGTCACGGCGGTTGAGAGCCATGGTGGGAGTTCCTTTCACAGCAGTGGAAAAGGGGCGGGGGTGTGTCAGGACTTGATGGCGCCGGTCAGGACGCCCTTGACGAAGAAGCGCTGCACGAAGGGGTAGATGAGCATGATCGGCAGCGTGGCGATGACGACGACGGCCATCTTCACCGACTGGGGGGAGTTGAGGATCGACGCTTCGGCGTTGCCGAGGTCCGACAGCGCGGCGCCCTGCGTGACGTACTGGCGCAGCACGGCCTGCACCGGATAGTTGTGCGCGTCCATGTAGATGACGGCGTTGAAGAACGCGTTCCAGTAGGACACCGCGTAGAACAACCCGACGACCGCCACGATCGACTTCGACAGCGGCAGCACGACCCGGGTCAGGATCCGGAACTCGCCGGCGCCGTCGAGGCGCGCGGCCTCGATCAGCTCCGTGGGCACGCCCTGGAAGAAGCCGCGCATGATGACCAGGTTGAACACGTTGATCAGGACGGGCAGCACCAGCGCGGGGAAGGAGTTGAGCAGGCCCAGCTCCTTGACGACCAGGAACGACGGGATCATCGCCGGCGGGAACAGGAAGGTGAACAGCACCAGCAGCAGCACCGGCTTGCCACCGAAGACGCCCGGCCGCGCCAGGGCGTAGGCCAGCGCGATCGTGGCGACCAGGCTCGTCGCGGTACCGAGGACCGTCACACCGCCGCTGATCAGCAGCGCCCGCGTGATGACCTCGCCCTTGAAGATGCTGGTGTAGGCCGTCAGGTCCACAGCGGACGGCCAGATCACCCAGCCGCCGTTCTCGATGACCTCGTTCGGCGAGGCGATCGAGGTCGCCACGATCGTCCAGAACGGGAAGACCACGATCGACACCACGATCGTCAGCGCGATCGCCTTCGCCAGGCGGGTGTACCACTTCGGCAGCCCCATCCACAGTGGACGGGTCACTTTGGACGCCATTACCTGTACACCCCCTGCTCACCGAGCCGGTGCGAGATCTTGTTGGCGGTGTAGACCAGGGCCACACCGAGGACGCCCTTCATCAGCCCGGCCGCGGCCGCGACGCCGAAGTGGCCGTCCTGGATCCCGCTCCAGTAGATGAAGGTGTCGAGGACCTCGCCGACCTCCGGGCCGACGGCGTCGCGCTGCAGGAAGAACTGCTCGAAGCCGACCGTGAGGATGTCGCCGAGCCGCAGGATCAGCAGCAGCACGATGACCGGCCGGATCGCCGGAAGCGTGACGTGCCACAGGCGCCGCCACCAGCCGGCGCCGTCGATGGCGCTCGCCTCGTAGAGCTGCTCGTCCACATTGGCCAGTGCGGCCAGGAAGATGATCGTGCCCCAGCCCGCCTCCTTCCAGATCACCTGGACGACGACGAGGGGCTTGAAGGCGTCGGGGTTGCCGATGATGTCGATCGTGGACAGGCCGTTGTCGTCGAGGATCCCGTTGAGGACGCCGACGTCGCCGAGCACCTGGTTGAACAGCGCCACCACGATCACCCAGGAGATGAAGTGCGGCAGGTAGACCACGCTCTGCACGAAGCGGCGGATCTTGTCGCCGACCAGGCTGTTCAGCAGCAGGGCCAGGGCCAGCGGCGCCGGGAAGAAGAACACCAGCTGGAGCAGGGCGATGACGACGGTGTTGCCCGCGGCGTTCCAGAAGTCCGGGTCGCCGAGCAGCACCGTGAAGTTGTCGATCCCGACCCAGGCGCTGTCCCACACGCCGATGAAGGTCACGTAGTCCTTGAAGGCGATCAGGTTCCCGAACAGCGCGCCGTAGTGGAAGACCACGAAGTAGATCACGCCCGGGAGCATCAGCCCGACCAGGAACAGGTCCCGCCTGAGGCGCTGCGCCCGCGTCCGCTTCGGCTTGACCTTCGGCGCGCGCGGCTCCGGGACGGGCGGGTCGCCGGGAGCGGCGTCGGGTGCGGGGGTACCGCCGGTTGACGCTGCGGTGACGGTCAACGGTGACCTCCTCGCTCATCGGGCGGCTGCGGCCGCGGGTGGAGCTGAAGATAGACGGTTTCTGTGACCTAGGACAAGCCCTGTTAATGTTTCAAGTCCATAACACCGCAGGTGGACAACCGAAGTAGCGGCGCAGTGACTGTTGACCTTCGGAAAACTCGGCCCTAGGGTGCTGAAGTTGAGAAACCGGTTTCTACGCGCGATGATGAACCGGGACGCAACAGGGTGACCCCGAGGAGGGCACGTGAGTCAACGGCCGTACGGAGCGCTCGCCATGGCGCCATACGCGCGGGCCAGCGCACTGACCGACGAGGTCCTGGACCGGCTGCGCGGCTTCGCCGATGTGGAGCCCGCGCTGCTGGTCGGCGACTTCGCCGACCCGGCCGCGCGCGACGTGCTGGGCCGCGCCGAGTTCCTCGTGACCGGCTGGGGCTGCCCGCCGCTCGACGCCGCCGCGCTCGACGCGATGCCGAAACTGCGCGTCGTCGTCCATGCCGCCGGCTCGGTCAAGCACCACGTGACCGAGGAGGTCTGGCGGCGCGGGATCGCGGTCTCCTCGGCCGCCGACGCCAACGCCACGCCCGTTGCCGAGTACACGCGGGCGATGATCCTGCTGGCGCTCAAGCGGGCCTTCACCCTCTCGGCCCAGCTGTCGACGATGGGCTGGCCCGGACCGGACCGCAGGCAGCCCAGCGGGATCGTCCGGCGCACCGTCGGGCTCGTCGGCGCCTCGCGGATCGGCCGCCTGGTGATCGAGCGGCTGCGTGACTTCGACGTCCGGATCCTGGTCAGCGACCCCTATCTGGACGAGGCCGGGGCCGCCGGGCTCGGTGTCGAACTCGCCGACCTGGACACGCTGGTGTCCACATCGGACGTCGTGAGCCTGCACGCGCCCCAGCTGCCCGAGACCCACCACCTGATGGACGCCCGCCGCCTGGCGCTCATGCCCGACGGCGGCATCCTGATCAACACCGCCCGTGGGTCCCTTGTGGACACCGACGCGCTCGTCCGGGAATGCGCGAGCGGGCGGCTCGACGCCGTCCTCGACGTCACCGACCCCGAACCCATCGACGGCGATCACCCGTTGCTCGCCCTCCCGAACGTCTTCGTGACCCCGCACCTGGCCGGTGCGCAGGGCACCGAGATCGCGCTGCTCGGCGAGTACGCGGTCGCCGATCTGGAGCGCTTCCTGCGCGGCGAATCCATGCTCGGTGCCGTTGACGTGGCCGAACTTCCCCGGCTAGCCTGACCGGCCATGAGCTTGAAAGCGCTTTCCATACCTGACCTCGACCACACGCTCTCCCCGCACACGGGCTACACCCGCGCGCATTGGGAGGCCGTCGCCGACCACTGGCTGTCGACCGCCTTGGCCCACGCCTCGCCGAACAACGCGCTCTTCGAGATCCCCGGCCGGCACGCCTGGAGCGGGCCGGAGTCGGACGCCCTGGAGGGTTTCGCGCGCACCTTCCTGATCGCCGCGCCGCGCATCGCCGGCGCCGACGGGAAGGACCCGCTGGGCCTGGCCGACAAGTACGCCGCCGGGCTGGTCGCGGGCACGACCAGGGGCGGGCCGGAGGAATGGCTGTGGGGCGTCGACTGCGTGCCGCCGCTGACCGGCAAGACGCAGCCGATCGTCGAGGCCGCCAACATCGCCTGGGCGCTGCACCTGTCGGGCGACCACGTCTGGGGGCGCCTCGACCAGGCCGGCAAGGAACAGGTCGCCGAGTGGCTGGCCCACCACGCCTCCAAGCAGGCGTGGAGCAACAACTGGCTGCTGTTCACCGCCGTGATCGAGGCCTTCCTCGCCTCGAAGGGGATCGACACCTCGGTCTTCGACAGCACCGCCGACGTCCGCCGCGTCGAATCCTGGTACCTGGGCGAAGGCTGGTACACCGACGGCGTCCGCCGCAACATCGACTACTACAACGCCTGGGTGATCCACCCGTTCCTGTGGGCCTGGTACGACATGGTCGGCGAGAAGCGCGACGCCGACGCGAAGTGGCTGTGGGAGGGCAGGCTCGGCCGCTACCTGGAGAGCTTCCCGCATCTGTTCGGTGCCAACGGATCCCCGCTCATGCAGGGCCGCTCGCTGACCTACCGCACGGCGACGCTGGCGCCGGTGTGGCTGGGCGCGCTGACCGGGCTGGGCACGCTGTCGCCGGGCGCCACGCGGCGGCTGGCGTCGGGAACGCTGAAGTACTTCGTGGACAACGGTGTCGGCGCCGAAGGGCCGCTCTCCCTCGGCTGGCGCGGCGGTCAGTACCTGCCGGTCACCCAGTACTACTCGGGTCCGGGCTCGCCGTACTTCGCCGGCATGGGCTTCATGGGACTCGCGCTGCCCGCCGACCATCCCGTGTGGACGGACGTCGAGGAGCCGCAGCCGTCGGAGACCGGCGATCACCTGATCGGCCTGGACGGCAACGGATGGCTCGCGCACTCGACCTCCGGCGACGGCATCGTGCGGCTGGTCAACCACGGCAGCGACCACCACACCGGTGGGACGCCCGATGAGGACCCGCTGTACGTGAAGTTCGCCTACAGCACCCACACCGCGCCCGGGATGGACGCCGCCTTCGCCGACAACGTCGACGGCGCCTTCGTGCTCCTCGACGGCGAACCCTCCCGCCGCGGGCCGATCCTGGCCCACCGCGTGCGCGGGAACGTCGCCGGATCCCGCTGCGCGCCAAGGGAAGGCGCCGAGCTGCGGACGGTCTCGGTGGTCAACGGCGCCTATGAGGTCCGCTGCCACCTCCTCGACGCCGACCGGCCGACCGCCGTACGCGAAGGCGCGCACGCCGTCGCCGACGACACGCCGGTCGCCCGGGGCGTCGACAGTGGAGCCGCCTGGGCCCGTCGCGCCGACGGCCTCACCGCCGCCGTGCTCGGCCTGCACGGCTACGAGCGGGCCGAGACCGTCGCCCACGAAGGCGGCAGCATCCTCGGCGAGCACCACTCGACGCCGGCCCTGTTCGGGGCCTCGGACGGTGGCCGCAGCGTCCATGTCGCGCTCCACTTCCTCGGCCGTACCGAGGATCCCGCCCTTTCGGTGGAAACCTGGCAGGCCGCCGCGAGCGTCTCTGTAGGAGACACCACCGTCCGGGTCGACTGGCACGGGGGCGAGTCGGTCATTGTGGACTTGTCGGACTTCGTCGACTGACCACACTGGTGTCCGCGCCGCTCAATGGCATGCCTTACATTGAGCGGCGCGGATGCCCTCTGTGATTGCGCCCGCCCGGTACGGTGACCGGGATCCATTCTGGAGGGGCGAATTGTGAGGGTGACGAGGAAGACGAAGCTGGTGTGGGCCGCGGTCGCCGCCGTGGCGGTGCTGCTGGCCGTGGGCATCAAGTTCGCCCTGGAGGATCCCGCCCTGAAGGCGGGCAGCCAGGCGGGCGCGGCCGGCCCGGGCGGCGAGTCGCCGAACCCCAACACCGGCCAGCCCTCCGAGACGCCGACGCCCCCGCCGACCACGCCGCCGCCGTCACCGACGCCGAGTCCGTCGAAGACCAAGGGCGACGGCGAGAACAAGCCGCCGAAACCGAAGAACCCCTACGACCGGGTCATGTACACCACCGGCGGGAAGAGCGTCGCGCTCACCTTCGACGACGGCCCGGATCCGACGTGGACACCGCAGGTCCTCGGCAAGCTGCGCGAGCGCGGCATCAAGGCGACCTTCTGCCTCATCGGCAAGAACGCCGACGCGCACCCCGACCTCGTCGCCGACATCGTCCGCGACGGGCACACCCTGTGCAACCACAGCTGGAATCACGACCTGAAGCTGGGGAAGCGCGGCGCCGAGGAGATCCGCGCCGACATGCAGCGGACCAACGACGCCATCCACCGGGGCGCGCCCGGCGCCGACATCGCCTACTTCCGCCACCCCGGCGGCGCCTGGACGAACCGCGCCATCGACATCGCCGACGAGCTCGGGATGAAGTCGCTGAACTGGACGGTCGACCCGGCCGACTGGGAGAAGCCGTCGGCGAAGAAGATCGCCTCCCGCGTGATCGACGGCACCGAGAGGGGCTCGATCGTGCTCATGCACGACGGAGGCGGCGACCGGTCGAGGACCATGGAGGCCCTCGACAAGATCCTGCCGAACCTCCAAGACCGCTTCAAACTCATCGCACTGCGGCATTGACCTGCGGATTCGTAAGGTCGACCCCCCGGATTTCGCGCGTGGAGCCCGCTCACGTATGCTTTCCAAGCCTCCGGCAGGACCGGGTGGAGGCAGTTCGTCACGGATACTGAGCTGACTCCGGTCAGCGACTGTGTCAGGATGGCGAGGCGCCCTCATCGTCTAGTGGCCTAGGACGCCGCCCTTTCAAGGCGGTAGCACGGGTTCGAATCCCGTTGGGGGCACGACTTCGGTCGAGGTTACGATGTAACCGCACACGAGGTCCCGTGGAGCAGTTGGAGTGCTCGCCGCCCTGTCAAGGCGGAGGTCGCGGGTTCAAGTCCCGTCGGGACCGCGTTGGGAAAACCCCCTCTTCGGAGGGGGTTTTTCGTGTCGGTCGACCGCCGGCCACCGCGGCCGTCCCCGGCTTCCCCCGCCGATCGGAGTTCCACCGAACGGCCGAGTTTCGGCAGGCGACGCCCACGGGTACTCCGGATCCGGCGGTCAGAGGAGACACCTGCCGGGTGTGTTCTCGGCTCAAGAAGTGGGGGGACCCGCGCGTTGTCGAGACGTACGGGGAACATCGCCATCAGGGGCAGCGCCCGGAGGCCTTCCTTCCGCCTCCGGGCGCTGTTTTCACGCTCGGCGACCGGCTCACCGGCCTCGGCCCCACCGGCGTGGTGGTGCACGACCTCGGGTGGCGCTCCTGGTCCGGCGGACCAAAGAGGGAGGACGTCCGCGGTGACCGCCGGTCGGGTGTGACCTGAATCTCACCCGCGCCGTGGCGATCGTCCCCCCGACATCCCTCGCAATCCCTGAGGTACCGCATTCGTTGGTCCCGCCGCATATGGCGTCACGTCATTACTCTGTCTGGCGCTACGCCATCCCTTGCCGCCGGCCGGAAACGGAGTCGTGATGGACAATCCGCTCATGGACGTCGAGGGCGCCAGAGAACGCCTCGAAGCCTGGAAGGCCGACGCCGAACGGCGGGCCGCCGCGACGCAGGCCGCAGGTGAGGGCCTGCAGGCTTTACGCATCAAGGGATCGGACGACTACCGCATCGTCGAGATAACCATCGACTCGTCGGGGTCTCTTGTGGACGTTCAGCTCGCACCGCAGGTCCAGCGGCAGAGCCCCGAACAGACGCGGCAGGCGATCCTGGCCGCCCACCGGGACGCGCGGGTGAAACTCGCCGAGGCCGCCGCGGAGGTCGTGCGGGAGACGATCGGCGAGAACTCGGCGACCGGGCGCGCTCTCCTCGCCGGGTTCCAGCCCCGCGACACCGAGCCCGACGACCCCGCCGACCACGGCCGGGAGTGGCGATGACCGGCTTCCACGTCGACGTAGCGGCCCTGCGCGCGCACGCCGCCGCGCTGGCGGCCATCCACGAGCGCTTCTCCGCCATCAAGACGGCCAGCGCCTCCATCTTCCAGGCCGACGACGCCTACGGCCAGCTCTGCCAGTTCCTCCCGCCGGTGCTCGAAGGCCGCCATGAGGCCCAGGACGAGGGCGTCGGGATGCTGGCCGAGAACATCGAACTCCTCGCCGCGGGGATCAAGCGGAACGCCGACGCCTACGAGCGGACCGAGGAGTCCGCGACCGGCGGCTTCGACGCCTTCCAGGCCTGAGCATCGGAGCCCGAAGATGACCGACCTCATCGCGACCACCGGCGACATCACCTCGGACAATCCCGCTCACCGCGACGGCTGGACGGGCCTGCCCCTCGCCGACGACTACAAGGGCATCAGCGACGCCATCGAGTCCGGCAGCTGGATCGACGGCTCGGTCGCCGGTCTCGGCGCGGCGCTCAACGTCGCGTCCATCGCGATCGACCCGTTCAGCACGCTCCTGTCGATGGGCATCGAGTGGGCCATCGAGCAGATCCAGCCCTTGCGGGACGCCCTCGATTGGCTCGCCGGCGATCCCGAGATCATCGAGACGCACGCCATGACCTGGGACAACATGGCCACGGAGCTCTTCTCGATCGGCGAGGACTTGAAAGCCCGCCTGGAAGGCGATCTGGAGAGCTGGCAGGGCGCGGCCGCCGACGCCTACCGCGCGAAGCTGGCCATCAACATCGACGTCGCGGGCATCTTCGGCGGCACGGCCGCGGGCATGGGCTCGGCGACGCGCGGCGCCGGGACGCTCGTGACGATGGTCCGCGAGTTCGTCCGCGGCTTCATCGCCGACTGTGTCGCCAAAGTCGTGGTGTGGCTGGCCGAGGTGGCCTTCACGGTCGGGGTGGCGACACCGCTCGTCGCGGCCCAGATGGCCGTGGCCGTCGTGAAGTGGGTCGGCCGGATCTTCGGCTGGCTCATGGGTCTCGTCACCAGCATCCAGTCCCTTCGCGCACTCCTCGACGTCTAGGCGGCCCCGATGCGAATGCTCAAGACGGTTCTGCGGACCGCCGTCACCATGGTGGTCTTCCTCTCGCTGACGGGCCTCTACAACAAGCACAATCCGCCCGGTGGCGGCGGGGACCCCCCGAACCGCCCGAAGTTCAACCCGGCCATGATGCCCAAGCGCGTCGGCCCGGCGCAGCAGCACGGCGTGAAACGCGCGCAGGAGGGCAGGCCGGGGGACCCCGGCGACACCTCGGAGACCACGCCGGAGCAGCCGAAGAACCACTGGGACGACCCCGATTTCGACGACGCGCGTCACGACATGACGCGCTTCGGAGAGATGGGGGACGGGGCGATGGACAAGATCTGGGACGGCGACGGCCGAGGCAACGGCGACCACAAGCCGTCGTCGACCGAGCCGGGGAAGACGCTGTTCCCGCCCGGCACCACCAGGGAACAGGTCGACCGGTGGTTCAGGGACATCGCCGCGAATCCGGGCAGCAAACCGGTGGCGCGACCGAACAACGACGGGTGGGAGGTCACCGGCAGGACGCCGGAGGGCATCACCTGCGTCGTTACCCTCGACAAGGACGGCAGCATCTCCGGCGGCCACCCGGTCTACACCGACGGCAGCGACGGTGTCACCAGAAACCCCATGCCGCCGCGTAACTAGCGTTCCCCCACGAGGAGTCGAGATGGACCGCAACGAGTACTACCGCGCCTGCATGCGGATGACCGAGGAGCTCGCGCCGACGATCAGCCCGAAGTACCGGGGGATGGTCACGACGCACGACGCGGCGGGCGCCTGGGACCAGGCGGTCACGACGCTCGTGGGCGCGCTGTCCGAGGAGGACGTCCCGGTCACGGAGGCGCAGAAGGAGACGCTGCGGCGGATCTACGAGTACCTGGGGCAGCCGATGAACTACCTGAACGAGATCCGGATCCGCCTCTGACCGGGCACGAGTGGAAGGCGGTGGACCTGGGGTCCGCCGCCGCCCGCCTCGGCCGGCCCCGCCAGGTGGCCCCAGCTCCGCGCCGTGGGCCTCGTGTGGTCGGCGAGAGAGGACGGGCACTCTCCCCGGCCCCGTCACCCCCGCGCTTCCACCCATTCGGCGAGGTTCGCCAGCGACGACGTGATCCCCTCCTCGTGGTCGGCCTGGTCGATGCCCGGCGGCACGTCCTCGGCGACGACCGTGACGTCCGTGCCGCCGTCGGCGGCCGACAGTCGCCAGCTCATCGTCATGGTCCCCGCGAAGGCCGGGTCGCCGGACTCGAAGACCGCGCGCTGCACGACGAGCTCGGACGGCACCAGCGCGGCGAAGCCCACGTCGACGACGTCCGTCGCGTCGCCGGACTTGCCGGGCGCGCCGGTGGCGTCGAGGTAGGTCAGGACCATCCGGAAACCGCCGCCGGGACGTGGATTCCAGCGCTCGATCCGCCCGCGCATCCCGGCGGGCGGCAGCCACGCCTCCAGGGCCTCGCGGCCGAGGAGGGCGGCATAGACCTCGGCCGGCGACGCGGCGATGTGACGTGCGGCTTCGTCGGTCCTGCCCATGCCCCGATCCTAGGCCCGAAAGAAGCGCTTGACCTTCCCCCTGGGGCAAGGTTCCACGATGATCGGCATGACCGACACGATGCGCGCCTCCCTCCTCGGCCAGATCGCCACCTACTGCGAGTCCAACGCCGTCCCCGGCTTCGTCGCGGGCGTCTTCCACGACGGTGAACAGGTCGTGGCCGCCCACGGCACCGCGAACGTCGCGACGGGCGCGCCCATGCTGGCCGACACCGGATTCCTGTACGGCTCGGTGACCAAGGTCCTGACCACGACCCTCGTCCTTCAGCAGGTCGAGCGGGGCGTCCTCGACCTCGACGCTCCCGTCGTGACGTACCTTCCCGAGTTCGCGCTCGCGGTGCCCGGGACGGCCGAGCGGATCCTCGTCCGCCACCTCATCTCGCACACCAACGGCATCGACGCCGACCTGTACTTCCCCGGCGACGGGGGCCGCGACGCCCTCAAGGCGTACGTCGCCGGTCTCGCCGAGGGCCACGGCGTCCTCTTCGCGCCCGGGGAGCAGGCGAGCTACTCCAACGGCGGCATGATCGTCGCGGGCCGGCTCCTCGAAGTCGTGACCGGTGTGTCCTTCCCCGAGCTGCTCGCCCGCGACGTCTACGGCCCGGCGGGCATGACCGGCTCCTCGTCCTCGGCGGAGGAGGCGATCCTGCGCAGCACGGCCGTCGGCCACTTCATCGACCCCGAGACGACGGAGGCCCGGCCGACGGGCATGTTCACCCTCCCCGCCACGTGGGGCCCGGCGGGCGGCACGCCGATCGGCACCGTCCCCGACCTGCTCGCCTTCGGCCGCACCCACCTCGACGGAGGCGTGTCGCCGGACGGCACGCGCGTCCTGTCGGCGGAGTCGACCGCGCTCATGCGGACCGTCGCCTTCGACATGGAGTCGCCGAACGTCCCACCGCTCGGCATGGGCTGGGTCATCTACCCCTACGGCGACACCACCGTCCACGCCATGTCCGGCGCCTCGCCCGGCGGCGTGTCGATCCTGTGCGTCGTCCCCGAACACGGCCTCGTCTTCGCCGCCTTCGGCAACACGCCGTCGGCGATGCTGCTCCAGGATCAGCTGCTGACGTGGCTCCTGCGCGAGCACCTCGGCGTCGAGATCCCGCCGCTGCTCACCGAGGTGGAGGACGACGTCGACCTCGCCCCCTACGCGGGCATCTACCGCTCCGACCAGCTCCGCATCGACGTCGCCGTCATCGACGGTCAGCTGGAGGAGACCGTCACCTACGAACCCGCCGACGCCTCCCAGGAACGCATCTTCACCGCCTTCGCCGGAGGCGCGACCGCCGCACCGCCCCAGCGCTACGTCCCGATCCGGCCCGGCCTCTTCGCGCCCGCCGGATACCCCCTCGACGCCTTCGACGGGTACCTGCGGCTGCTGCTCGTCTCCTACCACGACGTCCGCGACGGCCGGGCGCGCTTCCGCAACGGCGGCGGCCGCCTGACGCGGCGGTCCTGAGCAGCGGTGGGAGGATGCCGTCATGCTCACGATCGGCCAGCTCGCCGACTACGCCGGGGTGACCACCAAGGCCGTCCGGCACTACCACGAACGCGGCCTGCTCGCCGAGCCCGAACGCGACGCCTCGGGTTACCGGCGTTACACCGCCGGCGACGCCGTCGAACTCGTCAAGATCAGGACCCTCGCCGACGCGGGTGTGCCGCTCGCCCGCGTCCGGGGTCTCCTCGATGCCGAACCGGACGTGCTCGCGACGGCCATCGCCGAGATCGACCGCGACATCGCCGACCGGGTCGCGAAGCTGCGGCGGACGCGCGAGCGGCTCGCCCAGCTGCGCGGCGGGGACCGGCTGTTCGTGTCGCCCGGCGTCGCCGACCATCTCGACGAGCTGCGCGAACTCGGTATGAGCGAACGCCACATC
The DNA here is from genome assembly GCF_014202425.1 of Phytomonospora endophytica. Lineage (GTDB taxonomy): Bacteria > Actinomycetota > Actinomycetes > Mycobacteriales > Micromonosporaceae > Phytomonospora > Phytomonospora endophytica. Next base: position 114,563 of record NZ_JACHGT010000008.1, read on the forward strand.
CGCCTGGAACGCGACGGCTGGATCCTCATGCGGACCGCCGCGCCCGCCGAGGCGGAGGCCTGGCTCGCCGAGAAGCGCGAGCTCATGGGCGATCCGGAGTTCCGGGCGCTGTGCGTCGACTTCGACGCGGCCTTCGACTGGCCGGCCGACGACCCCCGGCTGCCGGGACTCGCCGCGCGGCTGCGCGCCTGGCACGCCGGCCGGGAGGCCGCGCCGGAGAGCCCGCCCGTTCGGGATCCGGGTATCGCGCGCCTGGCCGAGGTGTCGCTGCCGGGAGGTTCGTCGCCCGCATGGGACCGGCTGGCGCGCTTGATGAGCGGGCCGGAACGGTTAGCGGACAACGAACGGGCCCCCCTCACGTGAGGGGGGCCCGTTCGTTTCGAGCGTCAGGCCGTCCGGCGCCGGACCAGGATGCGCAGTCCCGCGCCGAGGGTCACGAGCAGCCCCCCTGCGCCCAGTGCCAGCCCGGTCCGGGTGCCCGTCGTGGGCAGTTCCGGGCCCGGAGGCGCCGGCGGGTTCGGGCCGGGGCCCGGCGGGGTCGGTTCGTCGCCCTTGTCGCGGTTGGCGAAGGTGCACGTGACGTCGTCGCCGTAGACGAGTTTCAGCACCCCGCCGGGCGTCACGACGGCGTCGCCGGTGATGTCGTTGACGCACGCGACCTCGCCGACCTGTTCGTAGCCGCCGGGGCCGCCCGTCTCGGAAAGCGTGTACGCGATGCGAGGTACGGCCACGGCGTCGGTCACCGACGGGTCACCGTCGACGCCGCTGATCGTCGCGGCGCCGTCGGCGTCCGGGACGGCGTTGAGCGTCCAGTCGGCGGGCTCGGCGGTGCCGCCGTGCGTGTTCGACACGGTCTTGCGCAGCGTCAGCGTCGGCAGTTTCAGGTTCTTGGCGGTGCACTCGGCGTGTTGCCCCAGCTCGACGGTCACCCCGCCGTTGAGGCCGTCGAACTCGGGTCCGATGGTGCCGTCCCTGTGGCGCAGGACGCAGTGCCAGGAGCCCGTCGAGGGCGGGGTGATCGTCGCGCTCGGGACGACCTCCTGGACGTACCCCGCGAGCGTGGTCTCACCGAGCGCGTACGTGACATTCGGTTCCACGGTCCCGTCGACCCCCGTGGTGCCGGTGACGACGGGCGTCTCCGAGCCGGGCGGGTAGGCGTTCAGCGTCCACGCGTTCGGGTCGGCGGCGTCCATGCCGTCCGGGCCCACGATCTCCTTGAACAGGGTCAGCCCGGTCTCGCAGGTGGCCTTGTTGGTGATCTCGAAGGTGTTGAGACCGGCGGCCAGCGTGTGGTCGCCGAGGTCGCCGCCCGCCTCGTTGGAGCAGCCCGGTGGCAGCATCGCGTCGGCGAGTTGTTCGCCGACGTTCACGTCGTCGCCTTCGTGGTAGCCGCCGTAGGTGGCGCCGAAGACCGGGGCGTCCTGCCCGGTGAGCGTCGGGGCGGCCTGGAAGTCGGTCGGCTGGGCGCCGTCGGCGTACGCGGTCCCGTTGATGATCCACTTCTTGTCGACCTTCACCTGCGCCAGCGGGATCGGCGCGCGGTTGTAGACCGTGCAGGTGACGATCGCGTTGCGCAGGGCGTCGACGGTGAAACCGAGGGCGCCGTCGTCGGTGGAGTCGACCGGATCGCCGCCGGAGGTGCAGGTGGCGTTCTTCCCGCCGTCCCGGACGAGGGTGAACCCGCTCTGCTGGTCCTCGGTGATGGTGACCGGCATCGACGCGGCGCCGTTGAGATCGGCGCTGAAGCTCAGGGCGCCGCCGTCCACACTGGTCTGCCCGCTCGCGGGGGTGACGTTCGCGGTGTCGGTGCTGAAGGTCCAGCCGCCGGCCGGGACGGCGTCGGCGACGCCGCCGCTGGGCGGCACGATCTTCTTGACGACGTTGACCGTCCCGGCGCAGGCGCGCAGCGCGATCTCCCGGAACACCGCGGCCAGCTCGTCGTAGCCGGTCTGGACGTAGTCGCTGCCGGCGACCGGGCCGGAGACGGCCTTGAGGTTGTCGGCGGAACCACTGATGCCGTCACCGACGCCGACGGCCACGACCTTCGTGCCGAGGGTCTTGACGGCGTTGGCGGAGAAGATGCCGTTCTCGATCTCGCGGAAGCGGGTCTGGGAGCCGGGGCCCGCCGCGTTGGGACCGTAGTAGGTCGGGTTGCCGTCGGTGAGCATGACGACCGCGTCGTAGGTCGTCGGCGACGCGGCGATCTGGAACAGGCCCGCGTCCCAGTTGGTGCCGCCCCCGGCGGACAGGCCGTCGATGGCGTCCTTGACGGTGTCGGCGCCCGAGGTGTCGGACACCGAGGTGGCGCCGAGGTTCTGGGTGGCGGTGGTGGAGAAGCTGTAGAGCGCGATGCTGGACGGCGTGCCGGTGAGGGCGTCGACGAAGCCGTCGGCGGCGTCCTTCACGGTGCCCAGAAACGGGGTGATGGAGCCGGAGACGTCCATCAGCAGCGCGATCTTGAGGCCGCAGCGGTCGGGCAGCCCCGGGTTGTCGCGGATGTCGGCCATGACGCTGCCGCGCGCCTGGAGGTTGTCATTGTCGGTACTGGCGGCGGGAAAGGAGTAGGCCTGGGCGTCGTTGACGTGCCCGGTGAAGATGCCGTTGTACTGGGTGGACGTCATCGGCGGTGCTCCGAGGTCCAGCGTGCCCGGGGCGGAGAACCCGGCGGGTGCCGACCGCTCCACGATCCAGTAGCCCTGGGTCTGAGCGCCCGTCCCGGCGGTCCGGCCGGGGAGGTCGACGCTGCACTGCCCGGCGGCGTCGGTGACGCAGGAGCCCGCGGACCCCGACGATCCGGGCGCCGGTGGCGGTCCGGCACGCGTGCCCGCGTAGAAGTCGAACGTGGCCCCGGCCAGGCCCGCGACGATCTGCGACGCCGTGCGGTCGCCGCCCTTGTTGATGGTCAGTGTCGTGTTGCTCGCACCGGGTGCCGCGTCGGCCGGCCGCACGAGCGCCAGCGTGCTCACGATCACGAGGGCGGCGGTCGCGAACCGCCAGCATTTGCTAGCCATCCCGACAGTCTGCTGCAACTCTGTGTAGTTGACCGGCTGCAACTCGCTATTCGTGTGAGTTAGTGTCCCCGGTGGACGGAGCTTCGGTCCCTTGGGGACCGACGACGTGAGGCGGGCCCCGCCGGGGGCCCGCCGCCATGTCGCTCGTTCGCCTATGCCGCGTCCAGCGCGACCTTCACCTTCCCGACCATCGCCGCGACGGTGGGGTTCGACGCGCCCCGGCCCGCCTGGGCCGCGGCCTCGACGGCGACGAGGACGGTGCCGCGGAAGTTCGCGGCCTCGGTCGGCGCCTTCGCCTTGAGCAGGCGCACGCCCGCGCTCAGGGCCGGCAGGACCTGGTCGGCGAGAGCGGCGGCGGACCTGGTCTTGAGCTTGACGTCACGGGTCCTGGCGGCCAGGACGTGGCCGACGGTGCCGGTCGCCGAGGTCAGGGCCAGGCTGCCGTTGGTGACGGCCTTGTGGGGCGAGCCCGCCACGTCGGCGTAGGCCAGAAGAGGGACCGCGCCGTAGGCGGCGGTGCGGAGGATCGCCTTGTCGTCGGCGGAGAGGGTCGGGGTCTGCGAGGAAGCGCTGCGGTTCGTCATGTCCGTAACCATCGCCGTCCGTCCGGACACGGCACTGACATCGCCCGGACGCGGCCGCTGACACCGTGGCGGGCCGCGTGTCCGCTACCTCTTCGGCTCGTAGACCAGGCAGATCGCGCCGCTCTCGGTCGGGTGGGACTCGGCGAGGGTCCACGACGCCTGGATCCCGTCGCCGAAGAGGCGCGTGCCGCCGCCGACGATCTCCGGGCAGAGCGTGACGCTCAGCCGGTCGACCTCGCCGGCCTCCAGGAGGCGGCGGATGACGCTCATGCTGGCCAGGACGACGATGTCCCCGCCGGGCTGTTCGCGCAGTCCGGCCACGACGGCCGCCGGGTCCTCCGCGGTGACGCGGGAGTTGGACCAGTCGGTGTTGTCGAGGGTCGTGGAGAAGACGACCTTCTCGACCTCGTTCAGCCAGCGCGAGAACTCACGGCTGCGCGGATCGGCCGCAAGATCCTCGGCGACCGACGGCCAGTAGCCGGAGAAGCCCTGATAGTTCTTGCGTCCCAGCAGGGCGGTGGTGGCGGGTCTCGTCACGCGGATCATGTGGTCCTGCGCGCCGGGCGTGACCGCGTGGGGCACGATCCAGCCCATGTCGAAGTCCCCGTTCGGGCCGGCGACACGGCCGTCGAGCGAGAGGGTGAGGTTGGCGGTGACGGTGCGGCTCAACGCGGTGCTCCTTGTTCGCGGGACCGGCCTGCCCGGCCTTTCGCCCATGGGTCGAAGCCGCGTCCGGGTTTTCGACGCCCCCGGCTGAAGAACTTTCGCGTAGGGTCGCGCCATGTCCAAGAAGTTGATCGATGACCTCACCGCCGACTTCTTCGGCGCCTTCGACAATCGCGGCGGCACCGGCGCCGACGTCGCGCGCCTCCGGCGGCTCATGATCCCCGGCGGCGTCGTCGTCTGCACGCAGCCCTTCACGACCTACACCGTCGACGAGTTCATCGAACCCCGCGAGCGCCTGCTCGCCGACGGCCGCCTCACGGGCTTCGCCGAGTGGGAGACCTCGGAGGAGACGGTGATCGCCGACGGGGTCGCCACGCGGATCGGCGAGTACCGCAAGTCGGGCGTGCTGGAGGGCGAGCCCTTCGAGGGCGGCGGGACGAAGACCTTCCAGTTCGCGATGACGCCGGAAGGCTGGCGGATCACGGCCTTCGCGTGGCGCGACCACGCGTGAGTCAGGCCCGCTCGACCTCCACGGCCACGCCGTCGAGGATGATCTCCAGGCCCAGCAGGAAGTCCGCGTCGGCCATGTCCCCGTCGGGGGTCTCCGGCGGCGGTGCCTCGAACAGCGCCGACGCGAACAGCCGGGCCGTCTCCGGGAAGCGGTCGGGCGAGACCAGGCGCATCAGCGCGCGACCGTAGTCGCGTTCGGCGTCGGCCTGGCCCTGCCCGTCGGAGCGGCCTTCGGCGAGTTCGCCCGCCTGCCGGACGGTCTGCACCACGTAGCCGCTGAGCAGTGACAGGACGCCGATCTTGTGCGCCCAGTCGAGGCGCGTCCCGGCCATGATCGCCAGCGCGGACTCCATCCAGGCGATCTGATGCGGGCCGGACGGCGGTCCCGACGCGGGGACGCGGGCCAGCCACGGGCGCCGTTCGAAGACCGCGCGCTGGGCCCTCGCCCAGTCGCGCAGGCCCGCGCGCCAGTCGGCGGCCGCGGTGTCGGGAGGGGCGCCGAGGCCGACGTCGGCCATCAGCGTCAGCAGTTCGTCCTTCGAGCCGACGTGCCGGTACAGCGACATGCCCGTGACCCCGAGGGTCTTGGCGACCTTGGGGAGGGTGACGCCGTCGAGTCCGTCTCGGTCGGCGAGGGCCACGGCGGCGTGGACGACGCGGTCGACGTCGAGGGCCGCGGGCCGCCCGAGTCGTGAGGACTCGGTGATGCCCCACAGTCGGCGCAGCGGCGCCGGAACGAAGTCCTCGCTGGTCATGGCTCCCTCGTATGCCCCCGGTGAATCAGGCACCATCATGCCAGACCTCATTTGTTTGCCTGTGATACTTTGTCTCTGAAACTAATGTAACCCTCGGGGAGAGGCAGCCACATGACCACCGTCACCGCACCGGCGAGAGGCCCGGTCCAGCGGGCCGAACGCGCCCTCGCGCCCGACCTGGCCCGGGGCGCGATGCTGCTCCTGATCGCGCTGGCCAACGTCGCCGGAGTCGTCTTCGCCGGCGAACCCGGCTTCGACCCCGCACCCGAAGGCGCCGACCGGGGCCTCACCTTCCTGCTCTTCGAACTCGTCCACGCCCGCGGCTACCCCGTCTTCGCGGTCATGTTCGGCTACGGGCTCGTCCAGCTCGCCCGGCGGCAGGACGCCTCCGGCGCGACGCCCGCGCAGGTCCGCGCGGTCCTCCTGCGCCGCAACCTCTGGCTCGTCGTGTTCGGCCTCGTGCACGCCACGCTGCTCTACTACGGCGACTTCCTCGGTGCCTACGGCATCGTCGGTGTCGTCATGACCCTCGTGCTCCTGCGCAGGGGCGACAGGTTCCACCGGATCGCGCTGGCGCTGTGGGCGTTCTCGGCCGTCGAGGTGCTCGTCCTCGGCGTCATCGCGTACACATCGATGTCCGGTGACGGCACCGCCGCCATGCCCAGCAGTCCCATCGCGTCGCTGACCGCCGACGGGTACGTCGCGTCGATGCTCGACCGCCTCGCCGAATGGCCCACGCACACCCTGACGGTCCTGCCGTTCATCATGATCGCGTGGCTGGGCATGTGGGCCGCCCGCCGCCGCGTCCTGGAAGAGCCCGCCCGCCACAAGGGACTGCTGAAGTGGACGGCCGTCGCGGGTCTCGGCATCGCCGTGCTCGGCGGCTTCCCGGCCGCGATGCTCAGCGCCGGATGGCTGCACGTCGACGAGGGCGCCGCGAGCCTCATGCTCATGCTGCACGGAGCCAGCGGGATGTTCGCCGGACCGGGCTACATCGCCCTCATCGGACTGATCGCGATGCGCGTCATGCGGTCCGGGCGAACCGGGCCGGTCGTGGCATCGCTGTCGGCGCTGGGGAAGCGCTCGCTGTCGGGCTACCTGACGCAGTCGGTGGCGTGGCTGGTGCTGCTCCTGCCGTTCACGCTCGGCCTCGGGGACGCCTTCGGCAGCCCGACGGTGACCGGCCTGGTCATCGCCGTCGCGGTGTGGGCCGCGACGGTGCTGGGCGCGCGGGCGCTCGAACGGCGCGGGCACGCCGGACCGGCGGAACGGCTGCTGCGGCGGCTGACCTACGGGCGCAGGGGATAGTGGATCCCGGGGTGGGGGCGAAGGCCCTCACCCCGCTCAAGTTTCGCTCAAGGCGCCCCCGCACCACCCCCGCGATACTCGCCGCGACCCCATCCGTCGCGAAAGGACCATCGCATGCGCGCCCGCGCGAAACTCGCCGCCGTCCTCGTCCCGCTCGCCGCCGCGGCGGTGTTCGCGGCCACGACCCCGCACGCCGTGGCCGAAGAACCCGCGGCGGCGGCGGCCGTCGCCACGACCCGCGTCACCTACGAGACCGGCACGCTCGACTCCGGCTTCCCGAAGCTCGGCCTCGACAACCAGTGCTGCCCCGGCGTCTCCCTCCGTGTCACCGACCTCGCGCGCACCGGCGGTAACGCCGTCCGCAGCAACCTCCGTTACGGCGACCCGATGGTCAAGGGCGGCACCCGCGCCGAAAGCCACACCATCACGATGAGCGAGACGCTCTTCGGCTCCGGAACCGCCGCCTACTACGGCTTCAGCGTCTACATCCCCAGTACCTGGGCCACCGACAGCCGCGAGGACATCGTCTTCCAGTGGCACAACTGGCCCGACTCCTGCGAGGCCTCGAAAGTCCCCAGCGCCTTCCTCAGCGTCCAGCCGAGCGGCATGTGGCGGCTGCGCGTCAACTCTGACGCCGCGCCCTGCTCGACGGCCGGCTCCATCGCCAAGACGAGCTTCGACCTCGCCGCGGTCAAGACCGGACAGTGGAACGACTTCGTCTTCCGTTTCGTCTGGGACCACGACGCCGACGGTGAGATCGAGGCCTGGCACCAGAGCAGCAGGAACCTCGGCTGGGTCAACGTCCTCGCGACCCGGGAGGGCCCCAACACCTTCAACGACGTCGGCCCGCGCGGCTACCTGAAGTGGGGCGTCTACAAGCCCGCGTGGAACACCGGACCGACCGACGTGCCCAACCGCGTCGTCATGCACGACAACATCGCCGTCGGCGGGAGTTTCGCCGCCGTCGACCCTTCGCGGCCCTGACCGGTTTGACCGCATCGACTCCCGGGTAAGGGATCTTCACCCGATACAGGAGGCTCGACATGGACGCCGTCACCGCGATCACCGCCGACCACCGCCTGCTCGAAGATCTCTTCCGCCGCGTGCGCGCCGCCGAGGGCGACGAGCCGTTCGCGCTGCTCACCGAGATCGAGGCGCGCCTTTCGGCGCACAACCTCGCCGAAGAGAACCACGTCTTCCCGGCCCTGATGCCGGGTGAGCCCGTCTACGAGGGCAACCACGTCCACGACGAGGCCGCCGAGAAGGTCGCCCAGGCGCAGCGGCTCCTGGGTACGGAGTACTTCGCGCCGGTGTTCGACGACTTCGTCAGCGCCGTCCGCGACCACGTCGAGGAGGAGGAGCAGGAGATCCTGCCCGTCCTCGCCGGTGCGGTCTCGCCGAGCCGCCTGGAAGACCTCGGCCGCGCCTTCGAGGAGCGCCGGGTCGCCGAACTGCGCCAGAAAGGCTTCGTCGAGGCCGGGCACTGAGCCGTACGGTATCCGCGTGACCTACCGGCTGATCATCCTCAACGGCGGCTCCAGCTCCGGCAAGTCGTCGCTGGCCCGCGCGCTTCAGGAGTCCCTGTCCGACCCGTGGCTGCTGCTCGGCGTCGACGACCTCATCGACGCCGGGCCGTCGTGGCTGCTCGACGGCGGCGACGGCGACGGCCTCGCCTTCGGCGCGGACGGCTCGGTCCAGCCGGGCGCCGGTTTCGCCGCGCTCAACAGGGCATGGGACGCCGGACTCGTCACGATGGCCCGCGAAGGCGCGCGGGTCATCGTCGACGAGGTGTTCCTGCACGGCGGGGAGTCGCAGCGGGCCTGGCTGAAACTGCTCGCCGGACTCCCGGCGCTGTGGGTGGGCGTGCACTGCCCGGTCGACGTCGTCGCACGCCGTGAGGCCGCCCGCGGCGACCGGATTCCCGGCATGGCGGCGAAACAGGCCGAGACCGTTCACATCGGCATGAACTACGACGTCGTCGTCGACACCTCGACGCTGACGCCCGCCGACGCGGCCGCGCGCATCGCCGCCGCGCTCACCTGAAGGCGACCTCCTCGAAACGGGCCGTGAAGCCCGAACCGTCGGGCGAGGCGCACATGACCCCGGCCAGAACCCCCACGTCCGGCGGGAAGTAGGCAAGGCGCAGCATCGTCGCGGGTTCACCGCCGTCGAGTCCATATCGGACGGTCACGGTGTCGCCCCTCCGCTCGACCGCGAGCGTCACCGACGCCGGAGCGGCCGGCAGCGGCACCACCGACCAGTCCGACACCCCGCGCGTCACCACGGCACTGAGCTGCCGCACACCGTCGACGAGCTCGATCCCGGTCTTGACCCAGTTCTCCTCGTCGAGCCGCAACATCACCCCGGCCTGGTCGTACAGGTCGCGGTAGGCGCCGGAGAACGTCGCGGTGAGGGTGAAGTCGCCTTCGACGTCGCGGCCGAGGACGTGGCCGTTGTCGCGGATGAAGCCGTAGTGCGTGGTGCGCCAGAAGTCGGAGTCCGGCCGCGTCGTCGCCTCGACGACGCCGTCGGTCGCGGACCACGCGGCGGGCTCGTGGAGCCAGCGCCAGCCGTCGGTGCCGAACGCGGTGATGGTCATGGACCATGTCTACCCGGTGGGCGACGCCGGCGACGCCCTCAACGCCCGCCACGCCCCACCTTCGACGGCCACCTCCCGCCACTCGCCGTCGGCGACCCGGCGGCGGCACTCGCCGAACTCCCGCACCACGCGTGGGCGGCCGTCGGAATGGTCGGGCCAGGTCCCCCGCGTGATCGGCGTCCCGCCGTAGCCCGGCTCGTAGCCGATGCCGTAGAAGGCCTCGATCCCCGGCGCGTGCGTCGCCAGCGCGTGGATCGCCCGCCGGTGGTACCACTTGCTCACGGCCGCGAGCCGCAGGCCGCCGTCGATCGCCTCACCGATGTGCGCGAGCGCGTTCCGCACGTTCTCCTCGGTGTTCGCCGAGGTCTCCTCGACCCGGATCGCCGACGCGGCGACGCCTCGCGCGATCAGCTCGTCGCGCATCCACGGCCCTTCGACGCGGCCGTCGTGGCGGTTCACGCCGCCCGTGACGATCACCAGCGGCGCGGCTCCTCGCAGGTGCCGCCCGGCCGCGATCTCGACCGGCCGGATCTGCTTGGTGCCGAAGACGAACACGGCGACGGGCAGGTCCTCGGGCGGCGGCACGTGAACGTCGACGTACGCGGTCATCGTGACGACCTGGGCCAGGCCGAGATCGTCGGTGGTCATCCCGGCCGCGCTTCGTCGTCCATCCACCCGGTCTACCACGAGAACACGGCCCGCCGGGTGCGGCGGGCCGTGCGGGAGCGAACCGGGAATCAGCCCTGTGCGGCCTCGCGCAGGATCGCCAGCGCCTCGTCGGCGTGCCCGTTCATGTTCACCTCGCTGCGGATCACCGCGAGGATGCGCCGGTCGGTCCCGACGACGAAGGTCATCCGCTTCGTCGACAGGGCCCCCAGCGCGAGCTTGCGGCGGACACCGAAGGCGGTCGCAACGGTCCCGTCGGGGTCGGACAGGAGCGGGTAGTCGAAACCGTGCTTGTCGGAGAACTCCTTCTGCTTCTCCACCGAGTCGCGGCTGATGCCGACGCGCTGCGCCTTCAGCTCACCGAACTCGGCGGCGAGGTCGCGGAAGTGGCACGACTCGGCGGTGCACCCGCGGGTCATCGCCGCGGGGTAGAAGAAGAGTACGACCGGGCCGTCGGCGAGCAGTTCGCTGAGGCGCCGGGGAGTGCCGGTCTCGTCGGGAAGGCTGAAATCGTCGACGAGGTCGCCGGTCTGCACGCTCACGGTGGGTCCTTCCGTTCGGCGGATGCCGACCACGCTAGTCCAGCCGTTTCAGCGACCGGCGGCGCCTCTGATTGCGGACCGAAGCTGTCCGCAAGTCCTCGTAGTCTGCCGATATGACAACCAAGAAGACCTTCCTCGTCCTGCTCGTCGCGGCGGCCCTCGCGCTCGTCGCGGCCCCCGCCTCGGCGCACCAGCGGCCGTGGTCGGCGACGTGGGCGCGGGCGATGCAGGCCCCGGCGGGCGAGAGCTGGCAGGGCCCGAACTGGTCCCTCGACGGATTCGACGGCCAGTCGCTGCGCCAAGAGCTGCGGGTCAGCCGCGGCGGCGACTCGGTGCGCGTCACCATCTCCAACCGCTACGGCACCGGCCCGCTGCGTGTCACCGGCGCGAGCATCGGTAAGCCCGGCGCCGACGGCGCGGTCCGGCCGGGGACACTGCGCCCGCTCACCTTCGCCGGCCGCGCCTCGACCACCGTCCCCGCCGGGACCGAGCGCACCGGCGACGCCGCCTACCTGCGCGTCGCCGCCCTCGAACGCCTCAGCATCACCCTCTACTTCAGCGCCCCGACCGGCCCCGCGACCTTCCACGAGTCCTCGGCCGACACCTCCTACCTCGCTGCGGGCGACCACCGCTTCGACCCGCGCGCGGCCGCTTTCACCGGGCGCAACCACGCCTCCTACTTCCTCAGCCGCGTCGACGTCGGCGGACGCCCCTCGCCGTCCGTCGTGACCTTCGGCGACTCCATCACCGACGGCGTCAGCGCCACCCCCGGCACCGACGGCCGCTACCCCGACCGCCTCGCCGAGCGGATCGCCGCCGCCGGCCTCCCCTACGGCGTGCTCAACACCGGCCTGTCGGGCAACGAACTCCTCAACGACAGCGCCACCGCCGGTGAGTCGGGTCTCCACCGCTTCCAGCACGACGTCCTCGACCAGCCGGGCGTGCGGACCGTCGTCGTCCTCGAAGGCGTCAACGACATCGGCCTCGCCGGCTGGCTCGGCCGCCCCCTGACCGCCGAGACGCTCATCGACGGCCACCGCGCCCTCATCGCCGCCGCCCACGCCGAAGGCGTGCGGATCATCGGCGCGACCATCACCCCGATCGCTGGCTCCTTCTACGACAGTCCCGAGGCCGAGGCGATCCGCGACGCCGTCAACGACTGGATCCGCACCGGCGGCGAATACGACGCCGTCGCCGACTTCGACCTCGCGCTCGCCGAACCCGGCGGCGACAGGATGCGCGCCGAGTACGCCACCCTCGACCTGCTCCACCCCAACGACGCGGGCCTGGCCGCGATGGCCGACACCATCGACCTCGCCACCCTGTGAACCCCCGGGCGGGGAGACGAGAAACCTCGTTTCCCCGCCCGAACCGGGACGTACGACCACACTGATCACGTGCCGGTAGGGTGTCAACGTCACGTCAACGGCCGTCATCGCACGGCCGCGGTCGCGACTGGAGTGCCGGGAAGTCTGGTCGGCGGTACCTCGCCACGCCCACGTCCGGCCCCGGAGTCACCATGACCAGCAACGACCGCCGCAGCTTCCTCGGCCTGCTCCCGCTCATCGAGCGGCGCGCCGTCACCCGCGCCCTGCGCACCGAGACCGTCGGCGGCATGGTCCTGCTCATCGCCGCCGTCATCGCGCTCGTCTGGGCGAACTCGCCCTGGTCGGCGTCCTACGAGACCGTCCGCGACTTCCACTTCGGGATCCCCGCCCTCGGCCTCGACCTGTCCGTCGGGCACTGGGCCGCCGACGGCCTGCTCACCGTCTTCTTCCTCGTCGCCGGGATCGAACTCAAACGCGAACTCGTCGTCGGTGAACTGCGCACCCCCTCGGCCGCCGCGCTGCCCGTCATCGCCGCGATCTGCGGCGTCGTCCTCCCCGCCGTCCTCTACGTGACGATCGTCGGCGGCGCGGGCGGCGAGATGCACGGCTGGGCCGTGCCCATGGCCACCGACATCGCCTTCGCGCTCGCCGTCCTCGCCGTCATCGGCACCAACCTCCCCGCCGCCCTGCGCGCCTTCCTGCTGACCCTCGCCGTCGTCGACGACCTCTTCGCCATCCTCGTCATCGCCGTCTTCTACAGCGGCACCCTCGACGTCCTCGCGCTCGCCCTCGCCGCCGCCGGGCTCGTCGTGTTCTGGCTACTCCAGCGCTTCCACGTGCGCGGCTGGTGGTTCTACGTGCCGCTCGGCCTGGTCATCTGGGGCCTCACCTACACCTCCGGCGTCCACGCGACCGTCGCCGGCGTGGCCATGGGCCTGCTGCTGCGCGCGAAGTTCGACGAGAGGCACGACCGGCACGAATCACCCGGCGAACGCACCGAACACGTGCTGCGGCCCCTGTCGGCGGGCATCGCCGTACCGCTCTTCGCGCTGTTCGCGGCGGGCGTCAGCGTCTCCGCCGACGCCATCGGCGGGGTGTTCACCCGGCCCGAACCACTCGGCGTCGTCGTCGGCCTCGTCGCCGGTAAGGCACTCGGCATCTTCCTCGGCACCTACCTCGCCGCGCGCTTCACCCGCGCGCGACTCAACCCCGAACTCGGCTGGGGCGACGTCTTCGCCATCGCCGTCCTCGGCGGCATCGGCTTCACGGTCTCCCTGCTGATCACCGAACTCGCCTTCGACGACCAGACGCTCATGTACGAGGTCAAGGCCGCCGTGCTGATCGGCTCGCTCATCGCCGCCGTGCTCGCCACGGGCCTGCTGCGCAGGCGCAACCGCATCTACGGGCGCATGTACGACGACGAGGAACGCGACGAGGATTCCGATGGCATCCCCGACGTGTATCAACGATGATGTCGCGATGCCGACCTTCACCGCCCCCGACGGGACCGCGCTCGCCTACCGCACCGTCGGCGACGGACCGCCCTTGCTCTGCGTCCCCGGCGGGCCGATGCGCGCCTCGGCCTACCTCGGCGATCTCGGCGGCCTGTCCCGCCACCGCACCCTGATCCTGTTCGACCTGCGCGGCACCGGCGACTCGGCGATCCCCGCCGACCCGGCGAGCTACCGCGCCGACCGGCAGGTCGGCGACGTCGAGGCCCTCCGCGAGCACCTGGGCCTCGACCGCGTGGACGTCCTGGCCCACTCGGCGGGCGGGGACCTCGCGCTGCTCTACGCCACCGCGCACCCCGAACGGGTCGCGAACCTCGTCATGGTCACCGCCCGTGCCCGCGCGCTCGGCGTCGACTTCACCGCCGAACAGCGCCGCGAGGTCTTCGGCCTCCGCGCCGGTGAGAAGTGGTTTCCCGAGGCGCACGAGGCCTTCCTGCGCCTACTCGACGGGACCGGCACCGACGACGACTTCGCCACCGGCACGCCGTTTTTCTACGGCCGCTGGGACGACGCGGCCAAGGCGCACAGCGCCCTCGACGACGAACAGAGCAACGCCGACGCCGGCGCCGTCTACGCCCGGCCGGAGGCCTTCGACCCGGTGGCCGCGCTCGCCGTCGCCGGAAAATGGGACACGCGGGTGCTCGTGCTGGCCGGTGAACTCGACGGAGCACCGCGACCGCACGTCGCGGCCGCGATCGCCGGGCTCTTCCCGGACGCCGAGTGCACCGTCCTCGCCGGTGCCGGGCACTTCCCGTGGCTCGACGACGCCGACGGGTTCACCGCCGCCGTCGAGGGTTTCCTCGGCTAGTCCTCGCTCGGGGTTTCCCGCCTGGAGCCCGTTTCGGTCTCCCACGCGGTCAGCTGCCGTTCGAGGGCCTTCATGATCTCGAAGACCTGCGAGGGCGGGATCTTCACGCGGGCGACGACCTTCGCCGGGGTGTTCAGGTAGCGCTCCCCGGTGTTGGTGTCCTCGTGCGGCTGGGGCGGCCTGGTGGTGGTCGCGAAGTCGAGGGTGAAGCTCTCGGCGTCATGCCAGATCGCCACGAAGTTGGCGTAGACGCCCGACTCCAGATCGGCGGGCATGTCCAGGGAGATGCGGCGGTCGGGGAGCTCGCTCATCGGGCTGACGTTACCGCACCGTCGGCGGCCAGGACCCGGCCGAGATGCAGCGCGCCGTCCTCGTCGGCGTACAGCCCGAAAGGCTCCACCGGGGCGTAGCCCAGTGAGGTGTAGAGGCGGATCGCCTCGGGCTGCTCGCTGCCGGTCTCCAGGATCATCCGGCCGCGGCCGGCTTCGAGCGCCGACTCCTCAAGCACCGCGACCATCCGCCGCGCCAGGCCGAGACCGCGCGCGGCCGGGCGCACGTACAGGCGCTTCATCTCCGCGTCGGCGGGACCGTGCGCGCGCCACGCGCCCGTCGCGACGGGCAGGCCCTCGCGGTAGGCGACGTAGAAGACACCGTTGGGCAGCGCGAAGTCCGCGGCGGCCAGGACCGTCGCGTCGGGGCCGCCGTAGCGGCGGACGTACTCCTGCTGGACCTCGTCGATCAGCTCCTGGGCGGCCGGGCCGTCGTAGGACTCCAGGCGGAACTCGACACTCATGAGCGCGAGGCTAGCCGATGCGGAGGGGTGGTTCCATGAGCCGGACCACCGGGGGTTCGGCCGGGCGGATCCACGCCGGACACCTGCCGAAACGCGGCGGCGGGCGCGACGAGGCCGCCGCCCATGACCGGCAGCTCACCGCGCGGGAGGACCGCACCGTCGACGTCCGGCACGGGAGCGGCGAGACGTAGGCCACCGAATACGTCGCGTCGAAGCCGTCGCCGGTGCCCGCCACATGGTCGAAACACCCCCCTCGTCGGCATCGGCGTGAAACCGAGCTCCTCGGACCGCGACGACGACGGCCGTAACAGGGCGGCCACACCGCCCACGCCGGCCCGAACCCGCCGTCCGCACGTGCCGCCACGCGTGCACCCGCACGACCTCCACCCCGCCGCGTGACCACCCCTCACCTGGTGCGATCCTTCCTCCCCCACATCATCCGTACGGCTCGCGCATTAGGACCGAAGAGGCGGCCGGAAAGGGGTCCCCTTTCCCCGTAACGCGCGTCATGCTGAACAGCGACGATCATGATTGTCCGTATATGCGTGCTCCACGCACCCGACCGAAAGCAGCGATGGCACGAGCAAGCCGCCTGCGCGGCCCCGCCCGCTCACGCGCATCCTGGACGCGCCCCGACGCGCGCGCCGGGATCGGCGCGGCCGTCGTGCTGCTCGCGCTCATCGCCGCCGTCGAACTCGCCGACGGTCCCGCACCCCGCGTCGTCGGCCTGCTGGCCACGCCGCCCTTCGTCGCCGCGGCCTTCGCCGGGTGGCGCTCGGTCGGCCTCCTCGGCCTCGCCTGCACGATGTTCGGCCTTGGCGTGACCTCCTACGGCGCCCACACCGTCGAGCTGGGCGAGGCGACCGACATCGCCGCGATCGTCGTCGCCACGGGCATCGCGATGGCCACCGCCGTCGCCCGCCAGCGCCAGCTCGACCGCATGAACACGCTGACCAGGCTCGCCTCGGTCGCGCAGGAAGCCGTCCTGAGACCCCTCGGCCCGCAGATCGGCCACCTCAACCTCGCCGCCCGCTACGTCTCGGCGAGCACCGCCGCCGACATCGGCGGGGACCTCTACGAGGTCGTCGACACGCCGTACGGCACCCGCATGATCATCGGCGACGTGCGCGGCAACGGTCTCGACGCCGTCCGCCTGGCCAGCACGGTCCTCGGGTCCTACCGGCACGTCGCCTTCGAGCGCGCCGACCTGCGCGCGATCGTCGCCGACCTCGACCGGGCCGTGGCGCGCTCCGTCGGCGACGAGGACTTCGTCACCGCGGCCCTCCTCGAAGAGCGCGGTGGTTCGCTGACGATCGTCAACTGCGGCCACCCGCCGCCCATGCTCCTGCGCGACGGCCGCGTCCAGCTCCTCGAACCGCCCTCGGCGGCGCCCCCGCTGGGGTTCATGCCGGTCGTGTCGCTGCGTTCGCACCGCCTGGAGCCCGGTGACCGCCTGCTCCTCTACACCGACGGCCTCACCGAGGCCCGGCGTGCCGGGGAGTTCTTCCCGATCTCCGAGCGCGCCTGGGGCCTGCTCGGGCACGGCTCGGTCGGCGACGGTCTCGCCTCCCTGGAGAGCGCGCTGCGCGAATGGGTCGGCGGACCGCTCGACGACGACATCGCCCTGGTCCTGGTCGAGTACACCGGCCCGCGCCCGGGTGCCGAGGAGGCCGCGCCGAGCTGGGCGGTCGCCGAACGCGGTCGCCAGGACGGCAACGGCGGCAATGCTCTGGGCCCGGTCGACGTCCCCACGCCTCCCGGGCCCGCCACCCCCGTGGGCGATCCCACCCCTTCGTCGGCGCTTCCCCCCGCCGACTCGCTCGGCGCCCGAAGGCGCTGAGACGTCTTAACGTTCGTGCGAGAGCAACTCCTCGACGGACACGTACGGCATGTCCGTCAACTCGCCGTAGGAGTGTCGGGCGACCGCCGGCCGCGCGCGGTGACGCCCGGTGTAACCCACCCGGCCCACGATGCGCGCGAGTAAGGTCCGGTCGCGTTCGCCGGGCGACCCACCGCCCGTGTCCGAGGTCGTGACAGTGCTGAACATTCGGCACCTCCCACCTTGATGTCCGGTTCACTGTTCTCAACGACGACGGCGACAAACGGTGACGAACGTCGATGGGTCGTTAACCCGACAGGGTTACCGCCGTTACCTGACCGTATGTATCTGGGCGACCCACTTGCCGTTGGTTACCCGCGAGTAATAAACTCGGACGTACTGACGAGTAGGAGGCGTGGGATGTCCCACTACAAGAGCAATCTCCGAGACATCGAGTTCAACCTGTTCGAGGTGTTCGGCGCCAGCGAGATGATGGGCCGGGACCTTTACGCCGACGTCGACGCGGAGACCGCCCGGGACATCCTGCGCGAGATGGACCGCATGGCCCGCGAAGACCTCGCCGAGTCCTTCGCCGACGCCGACCGCAACCCCCCGGTCTTCGACACCAAGAACAACACCGTCGAGGTACCCGAGGCGTTCCGCAAGTCCTACGAGACCTTCATGGACGCCGAGTACTGGCGCCTCGGCCTGCCCCCCGAGATGAACGGCACGTGGGCGCCGCGGTCGCTGATCTGGTCGCTCGCCGAACTCGTCCTGGGCTCCAACCCCGCCGTGTGGATCTTCGCCAGCGGGCCGAGCATGGCGCACACCCTCCACCACGAGGGCACCGACGAGCAGAAGGAATGGGCGAAACTCTTCGCCGAGAAGCGCTGGGGCGCCACCATGGTGCTCACCGAACCCGACGCGGGCTCCGACGTCGGCGCCGGCCGCACCAAGGCCTACCTGCAGCCCGACGGCTCCTGGCACCTCGAAGGCGTCAAGCGCTTCATCACCTCCGGTGAACACGACCTCACCGACAACATCATCCACTACGTGCTCGCGCGCCCCGTCGGCGTCGAAGGCCACGGCGGACCCGGCACCAAGGGCCTCAGCCTCTTCGTCGTGCCGAAGTACCACTTCGACCCCGAGACCGGTGAACTCGGCGCCCGCAACGGCGTCTACGCCACCAACATCGAGCACAAGATGGGCCTCAAGGTCTCCACCACCGCCGAACTCACCTTCGGTGAGAACGAGCCCGCCAAGGGCTGGCTGATGGGCGAGAAGCACGAGGGCATCCGGCAGATGTTCCTCATCATCGAATACGCGCGGATGATGGTCGGCACGAAGGCCATCGCGACTCTCTCGACCGGGTACCTCAACGCCCTCGAATACGCCAAGCAGCGCGTCCAGGGCGCCGACCTGCTCACCCCGTCGAAGGACGCCCCCCGCGTCACCATCACCCACCACCCCGACGTCCGCCGCTCCCTGCTCCTGCAGAAGGCGTACGCCGAAGGCCTCCGCGCCCTCGTCACGTACACCGCGACGTGGCAGGACAAGCAGCTCATGGCCCAAGACGCCGGCGACGAGGAAGCGTCCAAGGAAGCGCAGCGCGTCAACGACCTGCTGCTCCCCCTGGTCAAGGGCGTCGGCTCCGAACGCGCCTACGAACTCCTCAGCTCCGAATCGCTCCAGACCTTCGGCGGCAGCGGCTTCCTCCAGGACTACCCCCTGGAGCAGTACGTCCGCGACTCGAAGATCGACACCCTCTACGAGGGCACCACCGCGATCCAGAGCCTCGACTTCCTGTTCCGGAAGATCGTCAAGGACCAGGGCTTCGCGCTCATGAAGGTCGCCGGCGAGATCCAGACCTTCGTCGCCACCGACGGACCCGAAGAGCTCAAGCCCGTCCGCGAATCCCTCGGCAAAGCCCTGGAGAACGCCCAGGCCATGCTCGGGGCACTCGGCGGACACCTCGGCGCGTCGCAGGGCGAAGAACCCCGCGCGCTCTACAAGGTCGGACTGCACTCCCGACGACTCCTGCTCGCCATGGGCGACGTCGTCGTCGGATGGCTCCTCGCCAAGCAGGCCGACGTCGCCCTCAAGGCCATCGCCGACGGCCGCGGAGACGACTTCTACCGCGGAAAGGTCGCCTCCGCCAGGTTCTTCGCCAGCGAAGTCCTGCCCAGGCTGATCTCCGACCGCGCCATCGTCGAAAACGCCACCTACGACGCCATGGACCTCGACGAAGCCGCGTTCTAGACCGACACCGCACAGACAGACCCACGCGGTCGACCACAGACTCTGCTCACAGGGTGCAGGTCGAACACCCGCCCCGGATGGTGGACACCGGGGCGGGTGTTCTGTGCTGGTTGGCTCGCTGCGCTCGCGATGCGGCTGGCGCCGCTGCGCGGCTTCGCCTCCGGGCCTTCGGCCCGCTTGCCGCTGGGCGTGGTGGTCGGCTCCGCCGCCTGGGCGGTGTGGTTCTGGCCTTCCCTGGGGTGCGGTGGGTTTTGGGTTGCGGGGCGGCTGCGTCGACCACCACGCCTTACGCGGCAGAGTTCACCCCGGCGGGGTGGGGTGGCGGGGGAGGTTGCGGGGTGGGGCTCGCGGGTCTTGCCGTTGCTGCTGCCGTTGCTGCTGCTGCTGCTGCTGCCGCTGCCGCCTGCCCGCGACCACCGCCAGCGCCGGCCGCCGTCCGGCCATGGCCGCGCCCGTGGCCGCCGCTGCCCGCGAGTCTTCGGGACCGCTGGCCATCCGCTACCCATGTCTCGCCTCCCGCTCCCGCGACGCGTCCGGTTCGCTGGTCAGCCGCTGCCCACGTCTCGCCTCCCGCCACTTGCCTGCCGCGCCCGCGAGGCGTCCAGCCCGCTGGTCACCTGCTGCCCGCCGCCACGGCTACTGCCTGCCGCCGCCTGTCGCCGCCTGCTGTCTCCTCGCCGGGTCCCGGCTCCCGCGCCCCGACGCTTGTCTCCGCCACCCCCTCCCGGACCTGCCTTCCGCCGCTCGCGATCCGTATCCGAGCCCGCCTCGAAACCGGGCCCGGGACTTGCTGCCGCCAGCCGTTTGCTCCCCGCTCTCCGCTTGCCGGTTCTCATCTCCCCGCGACCCGCGACCCGCGACCCGCCACCCGTCACCCGTCACCCGCCACCCGCCACCCGTCACCCGCCACCGGCACCCACGACCGGCACCCACGACCCGCTGGCCGCCAGCCGCGACCTGCCATCCACGACCCGCCACCCGGCACCCGCGACCCGCGACCCGCGACCCGCGACCCGCGACCCGCGACCCGCCACCCGCCACCCAGGACCCGCCACCCAGGACCCGCCATCCACGACCCGCCATCCACGACCCGCCACCTGCGACCTGCCATCCGCGCCTTGCCATCCGGCACCCGCCATCCGCGCCCGCGACCTGCCGCGAGAGATCCGTCGCCCACGCCTCGGCGCCGTGACCCGTTCGGTCCGCTGGTCATCCGCTGTCTGTTGCCCCCCGCCGTTGCCGCCATGGTTCGCCGCCTATCACCGCCTGCGTCCTTCTCCCCGGCTTCCGCCTCCCACCTCGCGCGACCCGAAGCCAGGTTCGGACCCGGACTCGCCTCGAACCTGGGCCCGGGACTTGCCACCGCCTGCCGTTCGCCTCCCGGCTCCCAACTCCCGCCATCGGGACCCGCCGCCTGTCTCAGCGACCCGTCCGGTTCGCTGGTCACCCGCGACCCGCGACCCGCGACCCGCGACCCGCGAGCCACCATCCGCGACCGCGCCCGCGATCCATCCCGTTCGCTCGTCACCGGCTGCCCGCTGTCCGCCACCGCTACTGCCATCGCCTGCGCTCCTTCCTCGCCTCCCATCACCCGAACGCGGATTCACCGGCACCCTCGCGCCTCCCGTTGCCACCTCCCGCCACTCGTATCCGGCCCGCCGCTCGGGTCTGCCACCCGGACCCAGGCAGGCCATCGGGCCTGGGCCTGGGACTTGCCACCGCCTGCCGTTCGCTCCCCCTCCGGCTTCCCGCCTGCCGCCGCCCGGACTGGCAGACCGGGTTCACTTCCCGCCGCCCGCCGCCCGCCGCCCGCCGCCCGCCGCCCGCCGCCCGCCGCCCGCCGCCCGCCGCCCGCCGCCCGCCGCCCGCCGCCTGGACCGGCCCGTGGTGCCGCCTGTCGCCTGCCGCCCGGATCGGCCCGTGGCGCCATCTCCCGCGTGCTGTCCGCTTCCGGCCGCCCACCTTGCGCCACTGGGTCCGGCGCCGAGACCCGCCGTCCACCGCTCGCTTTCGGCCGCTCACCACTCGTCTCCCGGACCCGGCGCCGAGACCACTGCTCGGTGTGCGGACCCGCCGTCCGCTACCCGCCTCCCGGACGGGCGCGCGGCGCAGCCTGCCGTCCGCTTTCCGCCTCCAGCTCCCGCTTCCCGGGTCTCGCCTTCGCCTCGTGGCTACAGGTGATGCCTGCTTGGCGGGCGCGGGCATGTGGCAGGACGGCGGCTGGGGTGGGTGGTGGTCGCGGGCAGGCGGTGGCGGCAGTGGGCAGTGCTCGCGAGCGATCGGGTCAGACCGGCGTGGTGGGGGCCGGTCTGCGGCTGGGCGGGTCCGTCTCTCGCCGCCTGGAATCGGGGTTCGCCGGCCGGGTTCGTTCCTCGCCATCCGGTTTTGCTTCGGCGTCTGCCGTCTGCCGTCTGCCGCTCGGCGTCCGCCGTTCGCTCCTCTGCGCTCGGCTTGCGGCTTGCGGTTCGTGATGGCCGACTCGGCGCGGCCGTGCATGGTGTGGCGTAGTCCCGGTTCGGCCCGGCACCGGCTATCGGCTACCCGGCGGGCAGGGGTGCACTCGCCTCTCTTCGGCTTGGGCACCGGCCAGGCGCTCGGCCGTGTCACCCATGTCGCGGGGCGTGGCTGCGTTGCCCTGGTGGGTGGTGAGCCAGGTTCACCGTGCGAGGCGTGCGAGGCGTGCGAGGCGTGCGAGGCGTGCGAGGCGTGCGAGGCGTGCGAGGCGTGCGAGGCGTGCGAGGGGTCCGAGTTGTCCGGGCCGTCCGTCGTGTGAGGCGCGGGAGCCATGCGAGCCGTGTGAGGCGTAGGAGTCGTCCGGGCCGTCC